>NZ_JBLVUX010000005.1:0-4800000 GCF_048287075.1 Mycobacterium sp. 23 | reverse complement strand
TCCAACGCCGATGCGACCCAGTACCGGCAATATGTGCCGCCGGGCGGTTCCGATGTCCCGCCCAGCACCAGTCCGCCGCCCGTCAGCCCGCACCGGCCTGCGGCGACCACATCGTCCCCACCGAACCGGAAGCGTCGACGCGTCCTGGTGGCGAGCGGCATTCTCGCGGCGATCGCCGTCATCGCCCTGGTCGCCGTCTTCGCGCTGATCCCGGGCGACAAGACTGGTCCCACGACTACCCCCCTCGCCAATTCCGGGCCCATAACCGGTTCCTACGCCGTCAGCTTCGGCCCCAGCATCGGCCTGTCGGGTAAGCCAGAGCCGGGCATGGAACCACCCGGCCAGGAGACGTGGAAGCTGCGGTCGGTGTGCGGCGCGAAGGGGTGCGTGGCTACGGCGGCCAGAAGTGACGGCTCCTTCAAACACCCGACGAACCTGGTATTCGACGACATCAACGGACGCTGGATCGCGGTGGCGCTCGACACCGAGAGATGCGGCAACGAAGACATCGAAGAGTGGCATTGGATCTACCTGTTACCGCGTCCGGACGGCAGCCTGGCGGGCGAGTGGATCGACGACTCCGTCAAGTGCTACAGCAAACGAAGCGTGACATTCACCCGCACCGGCGACGCTGACATCGCCGGCCTGCCCGACCCGGCCACGCTGCCCGCCCGGGTGGCGTCCCCGGCGCTTGGATTGCGCGGTTTCTACCGATCGCGCGTCACAACTGCGACCGGCCAGCCCAAGCTAGGCGACCAAGACTTCAGCGTGGACACGTTCTGCCTGCGCGCCGGGGACCGATGCCTGAGCCGGTTCGTGCTGACCGATTTCACCGACCACCAGCTGTTCATCTTCGCCAACAACGCCTGGACGGAGAACTCCGAGGAAGACGCCCCCTGCCCGGCCGGCGGAACGAGTCACGTCCGGATGACCGGTGTCTTCCCGCTTCCCAAACCGGCTCAGGACCCGATCACGTCGCTCTCCGGCCACGGCATGGAGGACGTTTCGGGTAGCGCGTGCAAGGGCGGCCCCTACGACCAGGTCTTCACCCGGATCAGGGACTGAGCCGGCTAGACCGGGACGGGCAGCCCGGTCAGATCGCTGAGGCTGGGATGCATCAGCGAGTCGATGAAGTCCTCGGCCACCGCCAAGGGGAAGTTGGCGGTGGCGGTGCCGACCCCTTCGAGGCCGTCGCGGACCGCGATCGCGAACGTCGTCGGATCGCCGGAAAGCAAGCCCGCGAAGGCATTCCACGCCGCCACCTGCGGCGGCACGATCAGGTTCCGGAAGTCGACGAACAACTTGGTCGGCAGATTCGCCGGTCCGACGGGCACGCCGTCCCAGCTGACCAGGTTCCAACCACCCTTGGGATCGCCCTGCATGACGACAACGCTGGTGTTGTTGAGCTGATGGGTGAGCAGCAGTAAGGGGTTCGGGTTGTTGACGTTCATCAACGTGCCGACCTCGATCGTGAAGGCGCTCGAGTACGCCGCCTCGGTGATGTGACCGGTCACCGGCGAGACGACCGGGTTGCCCATCGCGGTGTTGTACATCGTCTGCACCGACTGGGTGAAGGCGTTGTTGAACAAGATTCCGTTGACGTTCGTGGAACCCGGCGCCAGCATCGGCACCAGGGGGAAGCCGAGCGTCCACGCGACCGGGCCGATCAGATAGAGGATGCCCGCGGGGCTGATCTGCGGCAGGCCCTCGAAGATGCCCGCGTTGATCTCGTTCAGTCCGGCAAGAATCTGCGGGTTGGCGGTCAGGTAACTCGCGGTCTGCTGCGTCCGCAGCAACTCGGACGCGAATATCCCAGCGTAATTGTTCGGCGGCGCAAGCACATTCGCGATGGCCTGGGCCTGCTGCTGACCCAGCGCGGTGAGCGCCACGCCTGGGACCGCGGTGTCGATCCAGCCCTGGGCATTGGCAATCGACTGGGCATGGCGCACGAAGTCGATCTGGATGAGCGTGCCCGGCCCCGCGGTGGGCAGCGCGCCCGTGCCGGGGACGCCGACGAACAACCCGCCACGACCGGCGAAACCACCGCCTGCGGCGTCGCCGCCGTTGCCGAAGAACAGCGCCTGCCCACCGCCGCCTCCGGTACCGCCCGCCCCGCCCAGACCGCCGTTGCCCATCAGCCAGCCGCCGACACCGCCCGTGCCGCCGATCGCCCCACCGAACCCGGCGCCGCCGGCGCCGCCATTGCCGATCAGGCCGGCGTTGCCGCCGGTGCCGCCCGGCGTCACGCCTGCTGTCGGCGAGTAGCCCGTGCCACCGTCACCGAACAGGAAGCCTCCGGCCCCGCCGGTGGGGTGTGCCGCGGTGCCGGCGGCACCGTGGCCGATCAGCCCCCGTCCGAACAACAGAGTCGTCGGCGTGTTGATGATCGGGTCCAGCGTCTGACCCAGCGGACTGGCGATCCAGGCGTCGCCGGCCAGGTGGACCGGACCATAGACCAAGGTCTGAAACCCTTTCGCGACAACCGAATCCAGTGCACCCAGCGCAGCGGCGGCCGCGGCCTCGGCACCCGAGTACGACGCCGCGGCGACGCCCAGGTTTTGCACGAATTGCTCGTAGTACGAGGCCGCCTCAACGGCCGCCGCCTGGTACTGCGAGCCGTGCGTGCCGAACAATGCCGCGACAGCCGCCGACACCTCGTCAGCGGCCGCTGCCGCCAACTCGGTCGTCGGCAGTACCGCCCCGAGATTTCCGGCCCGCAGTGCCTCGCCGATCTGAGCCAAATCCGTTGCCGCCGTCGTCAACAAGCCCGGCCCCGTGGTCACATATGACATCGCCCACCCTCGTTGGTATCGCGCTTAGCCTCATCATCGCGCCCCGCGCCGGGAAATGAGCGCATATCAGAAAACTGGGTGAACAAACGGTGATCGAGCGGTTGCCGCTACGCTTTTCGGCTCTTTCGGTCAAGAAACGCCTGCATGTGCCGCTGCGGTTCGCCGGTCAGGAACGCCGTTCCGAACTCCGCCACGCTGTCTTCGACAGCTGCGTGCAGCGACATGTCGAACCACTTGTTCAGTAACCGCTTCTGTTGCCGAACCGCGGCCGGCCCGAATCCGCCGAGTCTTGTTGTGAGCTGGGCGATGCGGGCATCCAACGCGTCGGGCGCGACGGCCTCGTGGACCAGGCCCCAGGCCAGTGCCGTGGCGGCGTCGATCGTCTCGCCGGTGAGCAGCATCCACGCCGAATGTCCGGCGCCGATCAGCGCCGGCATCAGGGCCGC
Organism: Mycobacterium sp. 23; assembly: GCF_048287075.1. Lineage (NCBI taxonomy): Bacteria > Bacillati > Actinomycetota > Actinomycetes > Mycobacteriales > Mycobacteriaceae > Mycobacterium > Mycobacterium sp. 23. Next base: position 4,796,762 of record NZ_JBLVUX010000005.1, on the reverse strand, counting down.
GTGGATCACCGAGGGGATTCCGACGGCCACCTCCGGCATGCCGAACCGGGCGCCGGTTTCGGCGATTCGCAGATCGCAGGACATCGCGACCTCCAGACCACCGCCCAGGCAGTAGCCCGCGAGGCGGGCGATCACCGGGACGGGGCATTCGCGAATCGCCTCGCACAGGCCGGCGAGCCGGCGGATGAACACCTGGCCGCTGTCCTGGTCGAGCTTGACCATCTCGTTGATGTCGGCGCCGCCGATGAACGCGCTGTCACCCGAGCCGCGCAGCACCACCACGCGCACGTCAGGATCTTGACCGGCCGTTTGCAGCGCTTCGGTGAGCGCCGAAATGGCTGGACTGCCAATGATATTCAGCGTTTTGGAGTTGATCAGCTCGATAGTGGACACGCCACCCTCATGTCTGAGCCGGACGTAGCTGGTTTCCGTCATGGTCACGCGCCGGAGCTGGCGTCCTCCAACTCGTCGAGCGCCTCCCCGGTGTAGACGGCCAGTCGCTGTAGGTGTGGCAGCGTGTCGCGGCAGCCGATGAACCCGAAATTCAGCGTGCTCGCGTAACTCTGCAGGGTGATGTTGAGCGCCTGGCTGTGCGCGACGAGGGAGACCGGGTAGGACGCCTCCATCCGACTGCCCCGCAGATACAGCACGTCCTGCGGGCCGGGCACGTTGCTGACGCAGAGGTTGAAGGCATGCGGCAGAGGCGTTTTCACCCCGCTGAGCGCGCTGGCCAACTGCATGGTGAACGGTGCCATCAACGCTGCGGTGTAAGCCAGGATCGCGTCCCGGTTCATCTTCGCCAACTCGGCCTTGGCCATGCGGGTCGTCGCGGTCACCGTTGCCAACCGCTCCAGCGGATCTTCGATGTTGGTGCCCAGCGAACCAAGGATCGCGGCGACGGCGTTGCCGCCGCCCTCGTCGTCCTTCGGGCGCACGTTCACCGGCAACATCGCGATCAGCGACTTCTCCGGCAACTCCCCCAACTCGTCGAGAAAGCGCCGCAGGCTGCCGCCGCAGATGGCCAACGCGACATCATTGACCGTCGAATCATTAGCTGCGCCAATCTTTTTGAGACGATCGAGCTCGTACTGCTGAGTGGCGAAACGACGGTTGCGGCTGATCCGGGTGTTGAGGATGCAGTGCGGTGCCTGCACCGAGCCGATCAGGTTGCGGTACTCGTTGTCGCTGCGCAGCTGGGTGTTGATCAGCGCCTTGGTGAGATCGAATGTGGACCGTCCCGCACCCGCAACCGAACCGAGCGCGCTGCCCACCCCGCTGACCATCCCGCCGAGGTTGCCCACCACACCGCCGAGGCTGTTGAGCAGACCGCCCGCGATACCGCCGGCGGAATCCTCCTTGGTCGGCGAGACCCGGCCAGGGGTGGGGATGTTGAAGAACAACGGATGCGTGGTGTCGTGCGGGTCGGTCGACAGACTGCGGGCCAGCATCTTCTGCCCGGTGTAACCGTCGATCAGCGCGTGGTGCATCTTGACGTAGATCGCGAACCGTCCACCCTCGAGGCCCTCGATGAAGTGCATCTCCCACGGTGGACGACGCAGGTCCAGGGCGTTACTGTGCAAGCGCGACACCAGGATTCCGAGTTCGCGCTCGTCACCGGGACTGGCCAGAGCGGAACGCCGGACGTGGTAGTCCAGGTCGAACTTGTCGTCATACACCCAGGACTGGATCGGGCTCAGCAACAGGTCCGGATGGCTGAGCTTCAGATTCCACGGCGCGACGACTTCATTCGCCTTGCTCTCGTCGACGAGCTGACGCAGGAAGTCGCGCGGCGCATCGGGCGGCGGGGTGAACGGCATCAGCCCACCGACGTGCATCATCGTGCTGGACGTCTCGCCGTAGAGGAACAACATGTCTTGCGGGCCCAGCCGCCGGGCGGTCTTGCTCACGGGCTACTCCTTCTCGGTGTCACCGGTGATTGTGACCGTAGCCCAAAGTCAGCCCGCCGGACCCTCCGATTTCACTTCGCGCCGCTTCCAGGGGCGGCGCCGGGAGCGGTCACCGACCCGAGCATCACGCTCGCGTCGGCGCAATCATGTTCTGGCGCAACCAGATACCCGCTGGAAGAAGCGTCAGTACAGCGGGACCCAGACGCCGAAGAACCAGTAACCCCAGCCGCCGTACTGCCAGTTGAACACGGGTAGGACGGTGAAGGTGTTGTAGTTGAACTGGCCGAAGTCATTGCGCCCGTAGTTGACGTCGCGCGCCGGACCGTCCCACGGACGGTTCCAGCCGCCGGGGGGCGGCGCACCGTTCCAGCCTCCGGGCGGCGGCGGGCCTTCCCAGTTGGGCGGCGGGTGGCCGGGGGCCGGGCCGTCGTTCCAGCGGTAGCCGCGCAGCGGCGGCGGTGGCGGCGCGCCCCGTCCCGGGAAGGCGAAGCCGGCGGGGAGATCGGTGGGACCGCCGAACTGGTTGCTGGCCCGCACCAGGTTCTCTCGCGGAATGAAGGGCGGGTGCGGCGGTTGAGTGGGCGGCGCGTTGATGATCACGTTGATCTGGATCTGCGCCGCGCTGGTGGTGGTGGTCTGCCCCGCCGCGGTGGTGGTGGCTGAACTGCCCGAAGTCGAGCTCTGGCCGGCCGGCGTCGTCGTCGTCTGCCCGCTCGTCGTCGTCTGACCGGTGGTGGTGGTCTGACCGGTGGTGGTGGTTTGTCCACTCGCCGTGGTGGTGGTGGTCACGGCGGCCGAGGTCGTGGTCTGCGAAGCCGGTGGCGTCGTCGTGGTTGCCGGCACCGTCGTGGTCGCGGCCGGCGGCGTCGTCGTGGCCGGTGCCGCGGTGGTGGCGGGCGGCGCGGTGGTAGCCGGTGGCGCGGTGGTGGCAGGCGGTGCGGTGGTGGCGGGGGCCGCGGTCGTGGCGGGAGCCACGGTGGTCTGCGGCGCCGGCGCGACGGTAGTCGCCGGACCCGGTGTGTCCGGCGCCAGCGGCAGCGGTCCCAGCGGAGCAGAGTTTGCGAGCCCGGAGTCCAGCATCACCGCGGCGAAGCTGAGGCTTACCGCCATCGCCGCCGCACCGGCAACGCGTTTTACATCCATGGCTGGGTCCTTTCTTGGGTCCTTTCTTGGGTCCCTTTTCGGGTCCTACTAGGTCCCTTCCCGGGCTTCGCAAACCTGCACTATGGGCAGGTCACGCTCATTTCAAAAGTCTTGGACACCGGCTTCGGGTCGGTCGGATTGGACATGTCGACGCCGGAGGCAGTGCCCTTGATGCCATAGGCCTTGCCGTCCACCGCGGCTCCGGCGTTGGTGGCTTGATTGGGCGCCGCGTCCGAGAAGCCCATCGTGATCCCGTTGACGTTGCCCAGGCCCACGGAGTGGACGATCGGCGGGTTGCCGGTGCTGACCACCGCGCCGACGCCGTTCGCCACGTCGCCGATACCGATGTTGATGTTGGAACCCGCCGTCGTGCAGGTCACGGGTCCCGACACATTCAGCGTCTGACCGTCGACGACCACCTTTGGGGCGGGCGGACCCGCCGGTGGAGAACTCGGTTGGCCCGTGTCGGATTTGTTGCTCGAGCATCCGGCGCAGGCCGCCGCCGCGATCGCCACGCTGGTAACACCAACCCAGATCTCTCGCTTCACCACTGTCTCCTTGCGACCGGTGCAACGACGTCGACGCGCTTCGCGACGACGCGTGGCGGCCGAGTACCCGCAGGTCACAATTTGCAAACAAGGTCATTCGGTGTTCACAAGAAAGTCAGCAGCCGCCGTCAGTCGGTGATGTGACGCTCCAGGAAATCCAGCACGGCCCCGGCGAAGATGTCGTTGCGGTCGCCGGCAACCATGTGTCCGGCACCGCGGACGTCGGCGAACTCGACCTGTGGGAAGCGCTCGAGGAACTCCTCGGCGCGCTCCTGGCTGACCAGGTCACTCATTTGGCCTCGAATCAGCAACATGGGCAAGCCATTTCGCAGGATGACCGCGACGGCGGCGTGCATGCGATCGGCGTCGGTGACCTCGAACGGCGGGAAAGCCGCAGTGCCGCTGATGAATTGGGGATCCCAGTGCCAGTACCACCGATCGCCGCGACGACGCAGATTGGTGGTAAGACCGTCCAGGTCGGTGGGCCGCGGCCGGTGCGGGTTGTACTCGGCGATCGCGTCGGCCACCTCTTCAAGCGACCCGAAACCCGACTCCACCCGGTCGGACATGAAGGCGTGAATCCGGTTGGCTCCCGACTGCTCCATGTTGGGCACGATGTCGACGAGCACGACGGCACTGGCCAGTTCCGGCGCGATCTCGCCGGCCAGGAGCATCGAGGTGAATCCACCAAGGGAGGCGCCCACGAGCACCGGCCGCGGCGGCAGGGTGCGCAGCACCTCAACCACGTCGGCGGCGAAGCTGGTCACCCGGTAGTCGCCTTCGGCGGACCAGTCGGATTCACCGTGGCCGCGCAGGTCAACGGTGACTGCTTGGTACCCGCGACGGGCGACGGCGGCGGCGGCCCGGCCCCACGATCGGCGGGTCTGCCCGCCGCCGTGCAGAAACACCACCGCGCGGGCCGCTTGATCACCTTGGCGATCGGCAACGATACGAACGCCACCCATCCCCTCGATGGCGAGCGGCTCGGGTTCGGTGGACATCAGTGGGGATCCTACGGTCATCGCAGCAGCCCCCTGATTTCACCTGGACGCGACCGGCTGGCGGGCAAGCCGGCACGTCCCGTTCTCAGCCTCGGGAACCGCCTGGCACCAGCTTCCGCAGCCGGCCGACGATGCGCGTCAGCGGATTTCCCCCCGCGCGCCGCGAGTCGTTGATCCTGTCCAGCGTCTGCTCACCTTTGACGGCGTAGTCCTTGACGCTTTCGTCGCCTTCTTCAGCGCGCATACCTGGCTCCGTTCTTGATCAGCTTCGTTCGGCGCAAACCGCTCCGGTGGTCAGCACCTCGCACGGCGTGCCCGGTCCCAGCTCGGCAGGGACACCCCAGTCGCCTACCCGCCGTGCCGGTGCGTCCAAACAAACCGGCGGCCAACGCGCGGCGTTTCAATCGGTCGCGTTCCGCCCGGATTCGCCGCGCTGATCGCCAACCGGCTTGGCAGAAGGGTCACCCGACCCGAACTGCAGGACCGCGTTGGCCAGGGGGTAGTCGCCGCCGTCGGTGCGCGACTGGATGTAGCGACGGACTCTCTCGTTGCCGAACAACGCCGCGCCGGCCTGGTCCATGAACTGCCGGATCTCGTCGGTGTCGAGCAAGACCAACTCGTCCTCGCCGCGCCAGCCGAAGGCGATCTGCAGTGCCCGGGCAGAGAGGCCGAAGGCCTCGCCCATGACGGTCAACTCGGCGAAATTGGGGAAATCGTCGGCTTCCTTGCGCCGCGAGTAGGTGGCTTTGGCCAGGTTGAGGGCAGTGGCGATCTCGCCGTCGGGAACATCCCGGTTCAGCAACCACTCCAGGACACGGCGAAGATCCCGGCCGGCCTTGTTCGTCCTGGGCATCTCAAAAACGCTACCCGGTGACCGGTAGACAGTCAAAGTACAGCGCTAACGGTCTGAACTTCTGATATTCGGTATCTTAGACTAATTTTGAGAAGATGTTTCATTTTTGAAACTCACGAGTTAGATTGGGGCTGAGCAACTGCTTCGTCACACGGGACCAGATCAGCGGGAGACACCATGCACAACCGTTCGGGCGACGGCCGCACCCAGTCATCTTCACGACGTTCTACCGGTAGGCGTTCTACCGGTAGGCGGCTGGCGATTATCGCCATCGCCTCGGTGGGGGCCGCGGTCATGGTTGCCGGCAGCGCCTACGCCGACCCGGTGGAAAACGCCCCTGTCGACGGCGTCGACACGAGCAGCCCCTCCTACCAGCTGGGCTACCACCAGACATTCAGCGACTACGAGATCGTCGCCAGTCGGATGCGCGCGGAGGGATTCGGCCTGGAAGACATCGAGATCTCCAGCCGAGTCGATGCCGTGTGCGCCAACGAAGGGCAGTCCGTGCAGAGCACCCCAGAGCTGACCGGCCCCGAATTCATGCGGGGCTGCGCCGACGCGGTGGAAAGCCTGGTCCAGGCCAAAATCGCGTCCTGAGGCGAGCTCTCGGCGTCAGCCCCCGGTGCGGTTGAACTTCATGTCGTAGGGGCCGCCCTTACAGGCGCTGCCCGACTCATCTTTGGTGCCGCCGCCGGTGAGCAACATGATCGGGTCCTGCTCCGGCTCCGGGAGCGGGAAGGTGCCCTTGATCCTGACGTGCGACGTCCCGCCGGCCGGACAGGACGCGTCGTACTCGTCGTCCCGCGTCCATACATTGTTGGCAAACAACAGCAGTTGGGTGCCGCTACTGCCGTTTCGGACGAACCGGCTCAGACAGCGGTCACCGGTGCGGAGACAGATGGTGTCGACGTTGTAGTCGGCTTCCTGCGGCTTGGGCGCGTTGGCGCCGGTGTAGGTCGTCACCAGATGGTAGAAGCCGTGCAGCGCCTCCGCCGGCGAGATCTGGCGCGCGGACTGCTCGGCAGGGTTGGGCAGGCTATTGAGGTCGGCGTCTCCGACCCGGGTGAACGTCACCGACCGCTTGCTGTAGCAGTCCAGAGAATCGGTGATCCATTCGCCGACCATGGTGCCGTCGGCGTGTGGCTGCAGCCAGACGTAGTTCCACTTCTCGATCGGCTTGTCATTGCAGTTTCCGCCCTCGAGTGCCACCGCGATCCAGCGCCCGCGAACGTCGTCGAACACCAGTTTCGGGATGTGGTTGTAGGGCCCGTCGGTACGCTGCGCGGTCGCGACGCACCCACTGTTGTTGTTGCCGGTGCAGGCCGACCGCAGCACCCAGGTTTCCTTGGCCGGCGGTTCGGAGTTGGCCACCTCTTTCCCCGCCAGGGACAGCTTCGGGCCGAAGTCAGCGGTGTAAGTGCCGGTGAATGGACCGCCAGTGCTCGGCGCGCCGGAGGGCTCCGCCGTGCCCGAATGCTCGGTGGATTGATTGTCGCCACTCTTGCCACCACCGCTCAGCGCGATGCCGGCGACGACGGCGATGACCACCAGCAACACGCCCGCGCCCGCGAGGATCAGCGGGGTGCGGCGCTTCTTGCCCGGTTTGGCGGGCGGGCTTTCCACGGAAGACGGTGGCGGGGCCGTTAGCTGCGGCTCGCCGCTCAACCGGAACTGGGTCGGCTCCTCGTTGCCGTGCCGAGGCTGGCTGGGGTCGAAGTTGGGCCGGCGCTGGGTCGGGTCGGTGGGCGGGCGCTGCGGGCTGGGCTCGGCAGGCGGCCGGTACAGCTTCGGATCCGACGACGGTCGATAGGGACTCGGCTCCGGAGGCGGTCGGCGCTGCGGCTCGGGCGGCGGCCGGCGCTGCGACGGGTCGACATAACCGGGGCCACCGCGCCGCGGCGGGGGTTGCCTGGGTGGCGGCGGACCGGGCGGCGGCTGCTTGGGCGGGGGCGCCAGCTGGGTTCGCTGCTGCACGGGCTCGGGCCGCCGCAACGGGATCGGCCGGGTCCCGGTGACCGCTTCCCGGGCGGCCGCGGCCATGTCCGTCACCGTCGGATAGCGCTGCTGAGGGGTCTTGGCCATCGCGGTGGCGATGACATTGTCGAGTTCTTCGGGTATGCCGCGCCTGATGGTGGACGGCCGCGGCGGCGGCAGGCTGAGGTGCCCACCGATCTGCTGTTCCAAGCTGCCGCCGGGGAACGGTTGACTGCCGGTGAGGCATTCATGCAGCACGCAACCCAGGGCGTAGGTGTCGCCGCTCGGGTCGGTCTGACCGGTGGTCACGCGTTCGGGTGCCATGTAGGCCCAGGTGCCGATGACGTTGCCGGTACCGGTCATGTGCGAATCCCCCGAGGCGCGGGCGATGCCGAAGTCGATCAGGTAGGCGAAGTCGTCTTCGGTGACCAGGATGTTGGACGGTTTGACGTCGCGGTGCACCAGGCCGATCCGGTGGGCGGCCCGCAGCGCCGAGGCGATCTGCTCAATGATGTTGACCGCGCGCTCGGGCTCCAGCGGGCCCTCGGAGATGATGGCCTGCAGGTCTCTGCCGACGACCAACCGCATGTCGACATACAGCCGGCCCTCGATTTCGCCGAAATGGTGGATCGGCACCACGTGGGGGTCGTTGAGCCCGGCGGCCGCCAGCGCTTCCCTACGGAACCGCTGCTCGAATGTCGGGTCATTGGCCAGGTTTGCGGGCAGCACTTTCACCGCAACGACACGTTGGGTCTCGGTGTCGTAGGCACGCCACACCTCGCCCATACCGCCGCGGCCCAGCAACTCGATGAACTGGTAGCGGCCGAATGTCGTACCTTGCACTCCGCCCCCCTCAGCGAAAGTCTCGGTGGATACTCAGCAAAAAACATTAGAGCCGCACCAGCGGGGATGCACGGCCGTATTGACTAGCTAATCACGAAACGATTGCAGCCGGGATAGCGAGGCGCGGCACGGCCGGAAAAGCGCAGACTGAAACGTAGAGCCAGGAACTCCCGATGTAGGTCCAGGGGGTGCGCACATGCCATTCGAGACACCATCGCCGGTCACCGAACTGACGCAGGAACTGCGCCTTGCCACCACCATGACCGGAGGGGTCAGCCTGGCCATCTGGATGGCCGGGGTAGCCCGCGAGATCAACCTGCTCACGCAGGCGTCGCAGTGGCGCCGGGAGGGCGGCCCGTTTCCCGCCGACAGCCGACTCAGCAAGGAGTCGGCCGCGTCGCTGCGGCTCTACGCGAGCCTCATCGATCTGCTCGACGTGATCGTCGACGTCGACATCCTGTCCGGGACGAGCGCGGGCGGCATCAACGCGGCGCTGCTGGCGTCGTCGCGGGTGTCGGGGTCGGACTTGGGTGGGTTCCGTGAGCTCTGGCTCGACCTCGGAGCCCTGACCGACCTGTTGCGCGACCCGCGCGACAAATACACCCCGTCGCTGTTGTACGGCGACGAGCGCATGTTCGCCGCACTGGCCACGCAGATCCCCAAGCTGGCGCCAGGGCCTTTTCCGCCGGCGGAGTTTCCCGGCGGCGCGCGTATCCCGTCCACCACGCTGTATGTCACCACCACGCTGCTGACCGGCGAGGCCAGTCGGTTCACCGACTCGTTCGGAACCCTTGTCCAGGACGTCGACCGGCGCGGCCTGTTCACCTTCACCGAAAGTGACCTGGCCCGACCCGGCACCGTCGGGGCCCTGGCGCTGGCCGCGCGCAGCTCCGCGTCGTTCCCCATCGCGTTCGAACCGTCGTACCTGCCCTTTAACAGGGGCACCCCGGCCAAGGGGAAGGTGCCGGCGCGGCCGCCGATGGCGCCGTACACCAACATCACGCGGCCGCACTGGGCCGCCGACGGGGGCCTGCTCGACAACCGGCCGATCGATGTGCTGCTCAAGCGCATCTTCGATCGGCCGGCCCGCCGTCCGGTGCGCCGGGTGCTGCTGTTCGTGGTGCCGTCGGCGGGCCCGGCGCCGGATTTGGTGGCCGAGGCGGCACCGGATGACGTCGACGAACCCCTGGGACTCATCGATGGGCTGCTGAAGGATTTGGCCGCCATCACCACGCAGTCGATCGCGGCCGACCTGCGTGCCATTCGGGCTCATCAGGACCGGATGGAAGCCCGCACGGACACCAAGCTGCGGCTGGCCGAGCTGGCGGCGGCGCTGCCGCACAGCTCGCGATTGCTCACCCCTCGCCTGATGGCCGACTACACGGCGCGGGAAGCCACCCGGCTCGCACAGACGCTGACGGATGCGTTGCTGCGCCAGCTGGGTACCTGGCCTCCCGCGCCGGCGACGATGCGGAACGCGGAGCGTTCCGAGGAGGAGCGGCGCCATCAGACCGCGCCGGCGACGATGCGGAACGCGGAGCGTTCCGAGGAGGAGCGGCGCCATCAGACCGCGCCGAGTGATCTCGCCGAGAGCATTCCGAAGAACTGGGAACCCGAGCTCGCCGTCGGCGGTGACTCCGACCGGGCCTGCCGGCAGCGGATCACCACGGCGATCGTGAGTCGCTGGACGCTGCCGAAGGACCAGGCACTGCCGCGCGGGCCCGCGGACCTGGCCCGGTATGGCCAACCGGCACACGACCTCGCGAAGTCGTGTGCGATCGCCGTCGTACTCGCCGCCTACCAGCTGGCGCGGTCCGATGACGACGTCGCGGCCCTGGCCGAACTCACCAAGGGGATACACGCGGCGTGGCCGCCCCCGGCGCCGGTTGAGCTGGGAACGCTGGTGCGCGAGGTGTGCACCGATGCGACGGTCCGGCACGGATCCCTGACGGACGCCGCGGCCTTGATCGCCGCGGAATATCTGCACCGGATCACGGTGCCGGCCGTCGGCTGGAGCAACCTCGGCCAAGTCCTGTTCGACAACTTCGGCACGCTGAATATGTTGGCGGCCAACGGTTCAGCCGCCAGCGACGCGGCGGCCCCGCTGCGCACCTACCTGAGGTATCTGGACCTGGCGGAGGACGGGGACACCACAGCATTGGCGCTGTTCGACCTCGCTGCGGCGCAGCGCGCGATGCTTCCCGCCGAGGCGGACATCGAACAGTCCGTGGAGCTCGTCCAGGTGAGCGCGGACTCGCGCAGCCTGCTCGCACCGGACTGGCAGACCGCGCAGCGCAAGCTCACCGGTATGCAGTTCCACCACTTCGGCGCGTTCTACAAGCGGTCGTGGCGGGCCAATGACTGGATGTGGGGTCGGCTCGACGGCGCCGGCTGGCTGGTTCATGCGCTGCTGGACCCGCGGCGGGTGCGGTGGATGGTGGGGCACCGCGCAGCGGTGCGAGGAGAAGCGGCGCCGGTAAAAGGCGCCGGCGGCGCGCAATGGTTTCTCGAGCGACTCAAAGAGCTTGGGGCACCGGCCTTTCCGAAAGCCGGTTATCGGCTGCCGACGGTCGGCGAGGAATCGGAGCGGCTGACCGAGGACATGTTGCTCGCCGAACTGGCCTTCCTCGACGACCCGTCTGCGGACCTACCGCCCAGCCTGCCCCGGACCTCGCTGTGGTTGGCGCAAGCGTGGCAGCAACGAGTTCTCGACGAGGAACTCGATGAACTGGCCGCCACCGTGATCGACACCGAACCGGGCGAACGGCCCGACTGGAGCCCGGCCACCTCGCGCAAGTGGGCTCAGCAGGTACTGGCCGCCGACCCCGGGCCGGCGAAATATGCTCTGCTGAACGAGGATCCGGTGGCGGCCGAGACCTTCGCCACCGACAAGGGTTCGCCGCTGATGGCGCACACGGTGGCCAAAGCGGCCGCGACGGCATCTGGGGCGGCGGGCTCGGTCCGGCAGCTGCCCGCAGTGGTCAAGCCACCGTTGGCCACCCTGCGGACGGTGGCCCTCGGCGGGTACCGGGTGGTGTCGCTGACCCGCGGGGTGGCCAAGTGGACGTTGATGGCCGGCGCAGCGCTACTCGTGCTGGGCACGGCGGCGGCGATCGCATCCGACGGTACGTTCGGCGCGCTGGGCCTTGCCGCGGCCGGCATCGGCGCCTACCTCCTGGTCCTGGGAACCTGGCAGTTCTCCACCCGGCTGCTGTTCGCGCTGCTGTCGACAACGCTTGTCAGCGCGGTACTTTCGCTGGCCACGCCGACGGTGCGCCACCGGCTTTTCGGCGACGCGACGCATCCCGGCTGGGTGGGCGCCCACGCCTATTGGCTGGGCGCGCAGTGGTGGCACCCCCTTGCCGTCGTCGGCGCGCTGGCACTCAGCGTCACCCTGGCGGCCGTCGCCAAGCCGTCAAAACCCTCGTCGCGCCGCCGCCGGGCCCGGTAGCCGGGTCACTTCAGGGCGCTGATTCCGTTGTAGAGCACCATTAAGCCGATCAGCACCAGGACGGCGGCGAGCATCGCGGCGTGGTTCTTCTGCATCCATTCCTTGAGACGGTTCAACGGCTCATCGAGACGGTCGCCGGCGGCGGCATATCCCAGGATGGGGATCGCCACCGTCGACCCGGACAGCACGATGAACACCGCGGCGAAGAGCCATTTGCCGCCGATCCCCAGCCCGCTGGTGCCGATGGCCAGCCCGCCCGCCAGACAGAGGATCGACACCTCGAGCCGGACCACCGTGAGCACCAACGCCGTAATGCCGGCCCGCTTCGGAGTGATGGTGTCGAACGCCCGCATCCACCGCGGCGCCTCGCCGTGACCGTGGCGAGTCAGCCACCGATAGATGCCGAACAAAATCAGTGCCGAACCCATCACGACGCGCAGCCAGGACGCCCACGCCGGTGGCGACTTGTGCAGGCCGGCGAACAAGCCGGATCCGGCCACGAAGAGTGCCGTGAGCGCGGTCAGCCCCAGCATCCAACCACCGAGAAACGCCAGGCTCGTCGGCCGTGGCCGCGGCGAATGCAAGACCAGCACCGCCGGGATGATCGTCAGCGGAGAAACGGCGATGACCAGAGCCAGCGGAATGAGGGTGGCAAGCAGTGAGCCCCAATTTCCTGTCACGGGCAGCAATCTTCGCATTCAACACGCGTGCTCACCCGTCAAACGGGGCGCGTGCGCACGATCGGATCCTCCTTATGGGCTTTCACCGGGGCCGAGCTCGGCGGCAGCGTGAGCAGGTTGCCCCGCAGGCTGCCGCGGGCGGTACGGACGGTGACCAGGATCCAGGTCAGCAGCAGACCCAGGTAGGCGACGGCGGCCGCGACCTTGAACGCCGGAAGGTGAGTGTGCGCGGCCAGTTGAGAGGTGCCGGTGACAAAGGTGCCCACCGGAAAGGTGAGACTCCACCACGTCAGGGCGAAGGGCATCCCGCGCCGCAACGTACGCACCGTCAGCGCGGTGGCCAGCGATATCCACAACACGGCGAACCCCCACACCGGCACCCCGAAGATGACGGCGAAGTCGTTCATCGCCGCCGCAAGTTGGTGATCGACCGCACCGGTTGCGGCCGCCGTCGCGAGAAGCCCTGCGGCCGTGATGGATTGGCCGAGCGGACCCAGCACGATCCACAGCGTCGGCACCCGCGCCGAGCCGGAGGTGCCGTACAGCACCAGCCTGCTCCAAATCATCGCGATGATGTTCAACGAGGCGATCAGGGACAGGCCGAACATCGCGTAACACCCGTAGAGCATGGTCTCGCGGCCGGTTCCCGGCGGCATGTGTGGCAGTAGCAGCGCGCCCGTCGCGGCCGACACCATCGGCGGCACCACCGGCATCAGCCAGCCGCCGAACGCGGCGTCGGGTTCGACATGCAGTTGGGTGAACATCAGGAACGGGATACTGACGGCGGTGAACAACCCGCCGGCCGTGCCCGCCGTCCACAGCACCCAGTCCAGGTCGACGGCAACCCGCCGGCCGATCAGGTCCCCGCCCACCAGCACCGCGCCGGCGCCGACGGTCATCAACGCCATCGGCGCGGCACCGTAGAAGTGGGCCATCTGCGGATTGCGGGCATGCGTGCGGGCCACCGTCGGGTTGCGCAGCCAGTGGCCGCCGACCAGGACGATCAGCACCGCCAGCAGGACCGCGGCGAGCACCCAGACACCGCTGGTGAACCCCCGCAGGCCGGGCACGTGTACCGGCAGTGTGGCCCCGGCGATGGCCACGATCCCGGTGCCCATCACCGAGGCGAACCAGTTGGGCCCGATATTGCCCAGAACCTCGACGCGTGGGTGCGATTCTTTGGGTAGCGAAGGCGCGTCGTCGGGGCTGGGGTTGGCCATAGCTGAGCAACCTACTGCCGACGATCACCCGCCGGCGCAATTGGGCAGAACATGTCGGGTGAACAGTTTCTGAAGGCGGCGCCGTGATTACGGTCGCCTACACTGCCGTGGGTGCAGCCCTGGCGAAAGCTCGCGATTCGATGACAAAGCCGCTGGTGATCGGAATCTCCGTGCTGCTGGTGGTGGCGGCCCTGGCCATGCCGATCAAGCAGCGGTGCGGGGCCCCGGGCCGCTCCTGCGCCACCGCGGTAGACGCTAATGGCGACGTACACTATTACTACGAAGTGGAACCATTCGGCATATTCCTTATCGAAAGTGTGATTGGTTCGAATATCCCGTTGTATTACACGTCCGGCGAGGAGATCGAGAGGGTCCGCTGAATGGCAGGGCATGCGCGCATAGCAGCACTGGTCGTGTCGGCGATGCTGATCGGCGGTGCCATCGCGTCGGTGCCGGTGACCGATATCGCCCTCGTCACCGCGCACGAGAACTTCTGCGGCGCCGGCTACCTGTGCCCCGCCGACCCGGCGCCCGACGGCGGCGACCAAGCCACCGCGGAACGCCGAATCACTGACGGCTATGTCGCCAAGCAGGCGGGTTGCACCCCCGACCTACCGGCCAATCCGCAATCGGTGACCTGGGATCCGCCCGGGTTCACCCCCAACACCGGTGGATCGGGAACCATCAACGATTCGGATCCGCAGCTCGGTGGCCACTTCGTCGCCGACTACGTCAACGGCCGCTGGCACATCGACTACCAGTACTGCTGAGAATCAGCCGCGGCACGCCTGCGCCGCGAAGCGCACCGTCGTGACCGACGGCGTGTTGAACTGCGCGTCGAGCGTCAGGTCGGGCTGCACCGGTTGGTTGACGACGCCCAGGCGGGTGAGGTCCAGCAGGATCTGGACGGTATCCGGCGCCACCCGGCGGGCATTGGTGTCCCGGTCGGGCCGCATCCGCGCGTCGGTCCCCTCGGCAGCCAGAGTGCTGGTGATGGCCAGGTCGTCGGTGTCCTGTTCGGGACCCAGTTCGGCGAACTTGCGGCCGTTATTGGCCACGCTGTAGGTCAGGACGTAGCCGACGAACTTGGTCGATTGCGTTCCCGTGGGCGACGGCGGCAGCGGCTTGGCGAAGTGAATCGTCAGCTGCAGCACGCTGCTGCGGGGGTGCTTCACCTCGACGCCGGACACGGTGATGCTGTCGGGTGGCTTCGGCCCTTCCTGTAGCCGGCAGTTCAGCCGGCCGGGCAGGCCGGCCCAGTCATCGCGCGGCGGGTCGGACCACAGGGTCCAACCGATGCCGGCCAGTGCCACCACCAGGACGACCGGCAGCGCCACCCGAAGCGGTGCCGGCAGAACGTCCCACCGCGGACGCAGCCCGGTCAGCTGCTTAGTCCCCTTGGGCCGCCGGTGCGTCGTCCAGCGCTCACCGTCCCAGTAGCGCTGACCCGGCGAACCGTCGGGATCGACGTACCAGCCTGCCGGCGGTGCAGTCGGCACGGTCAAGCTCCATTCGATCGGCGGAAGTCAGGGGTGGGCGTGCTGATGGCCGGCGCCTAAGGCGGCGAATCCAGCGATTCCGGCGGCCAGTCGAGCATCTGCACCTTGTCGCCCTTCCACTGGAACCCGACCGTGGTCAGGATCCCGTCGGTGCAGGTGGAGCAGCTCTGCTGGGTCCGATACGTGAGGACGACGGTGTCGTTGGTGGACGCCGGACCCTCCAGCTCGGTGAAGGGGTAAGCCCTAGGGGTGGCGGTCCCGACGTACCCGCCGCGGTGAAACAGCAGCGCCAGGTCGGGCGAACTGCTGGTGCCGTCCTGCACCGTCACCACGATCGCGGACAGGTCCGCGCACGCGTTGTAGTTGCTGGCCGAGGCGTTGCGGTCCCATTGCTTGCCGGTCTTGCGGTCCGGAGCAACCTGGCCCAGCGCCGCGGTCAGGGCCGCGGCTTCGTCCGGCCCGCAGGCGGCGGGGTTGCCCGCGACGGAGGTCGTCGGCGCCGCCGTGGTCGAGGAGGATGGCGCCGATCTGGCCGCGCGTGGGTCTCGGTCGTCGCCGCCGAATGCGAACAACGTCACCGCGCCCACGCACACCAGCACGACCAGCGCGGCGACCACCCAGCCGATGCGTCCCCGGCCGGGTGCGCTGGTATCCAGGTCGTCGGACGGGTCATACGCCGGGGGCGGCCAGTCCGGGTCGACCTCCCCAGCAACCATCTTTGAACAGACCCTTCCGACCCGATCGTGCCTAAACAGCTCTAAACGACCGCCGAGCTTGGCGGATTGTAGCCTGAAATGGCTGGTAGCGACATTTTAGCGACGCCGCCGCCGGCGGCGTGTCCAGGTGAATCTGCCCACATCAGCAACTTTTTGTTGGGGGGTTCGCAGCAAGCTACCGCATACTAGACGGCATGCGTCGAACGACCTCACCGCAAACCGCCGGCCCGCTGCCGGCCGGTGCGCCGGTGTCTGGTCGGGGCCGCTAGTGGGGCGTTCCGGCGGCGCACACCGCCTACAGAAGAATCAACGTGCGCGCGGGAACCATTCGCAGCTTCGCCGACGGCTGTCGCGGGGCTTCATGACGCTGGTGTCGGCGGTGGCGCTGGGCATGACCGGCGCCGGCTATTACGTGGCCCACGGCGCGCTCGGCGGCATCACCATTTCGCAGGCTCTGACCGCCGAAGACCCTCGGTCCACCGGTAACACGATGAACATCCTGCTGATCGGGCTGGACTCCCGCAAAGACCAGGAGGGCAACGACCTGCCCTGGTCGATCTTGAAGTACCTGCACGCCGGCGACTCCGATCAGGGTGGCTACAACACCAACACCCTGATACTCGTGCACGTCAGCGCCGACGGGAAGGTCGTCGCGTTCTCCATTCCACGCGACGACTGGGTGCCCTTCAGCGGGGTTCCCGGCTACAACCACATCAAGATCAAGGAGGCGTACGGGCTCACCAAGCAGTACGTCGCCAACCAGCTCGCCAACCAGGGCGTGAGCTCCCAACACGAACTCGAGACGCGGGGACGCGAAGCCGGGCGGGCCGCCACACTGCGCGCGGTACGCAGCCTCACCGGAGTTCCCATCGACTACTTCGCCGAGGTCAACCTGGCCGGTTTCTTCGACCTGGCCCAGACGCTGGGCGGCGTCGAGGTGTGTTTGAACCATCCCGTCTACGACTCGTATTCGGGAGCCGACTTCCCGGCCGGCCGGCAGCGCCTCGACGCGTCGCAGGCGCTGTCCTTCGTGCGACAGCGGCACGGCCTGGAGAACGGCGATCTGGACCGGACCCACCGCCAGCAGGCCTTTTTGTCCTCGGTCATGCACGAACTGCAGGACACCGGTACCTTCACGAACTTCGACCGACTCAACAGCCTGATGGCCGTCGCGCGCAAGGACGTCGTGCTGTCCGCCGGCTGGGATGAGGCGCTGTTCCGCCGGATGGGCGACCTGGCGGGCGGGAACGTCGAGTTCCGGACGCTGCCCGTGGTGCGTTACGACAACATCGACGGCCAGGACGTCAACATCATCGACCCGGCCGCCATCAAGGCCGAGATCGCCGCAGCCCTCGGAACGGATTCGCCGACGACAGCACCGAGCACCACGAGCGCCAAGCCGAACCCGTCGACCATCGTCGACGTCGTCAACGCCGGGAGCATCAGCGGCCTGGCGACCCAGGTGTCCAACGCGCTGAAGAAGCGCGGCTACACCGCCGGGCAGGTCCGCGACCGGCAATCGGGCGACCCGTCGACGACCACGATCCAATACGGCGCGGGCGCGGAAACCGATGCGCAGAGCATGGCCACCCTGCTCGGTGTCGACGCACCCAAGCAGGCCGACGCCTTGATCGCACCCGGGCACATCCGGGTCACCGTGGACACCAACTTCTCCATGCCGGCCGCCGACGAGTTGTCGGATACGACCAGCACGACGAGCACGACCACGACGACCACCACAACCACCAAGCCGAGCAGCAGCGGCTACTACTACAACGGCACCTACACCAATTACCCGACGCCCGATCGGGGAAAGCCGATCGACGGCGGCGGGGTGCCCTGCGTCAACTGAGGCCCGCGACGCAGCGCCGTCAGGCGTGCGTTCCGCCGTCGATGCGGATCTCGGTGCCGGTGATGAACTTGCCGTCCTCGGACACCAGCATGGCGATGACGCCGGCGATCACCGACGGGTCCGCCATGCCGGCGCCGCTGGACTTCTCCGTGGTGGGCAGGATCGGCAGCAACCTGCTGAACAGCGACCAGTTGGCGTCTTTCGGGATGTAGCCGCCGGTGGCGTCGGTGATGCCGGACTTGATACTGCCCGGGGCCACGCAGACCGCGCGGAGTCCGGCGGCGGCGTATTCCAGGGCCAGCGAGTGGGTGAATGCCTGCACGCCGCCCTTGCTCGCGGCGTAGGCCGCCATGTACGGGTGCGCAAAGCTCGCCGAGGTGGAGCTGAAGTTGACGACGGTGCTGCGCGGGTTGTCCAGCAGCGCCGGTAACGCTTCGCGGACCATCAGGAACGTGCCGGTCAGGTTGACGGTGATGATGCTGTTCCACAGCTCGAGGCTGGTCTGGTGGGTGTGCGCGGCGCGCAGGATGCCGGCTGCGTTGACCAGTGAGTCGAGCCCGCCGAGGGTGTCGATGGCACTGCGCACTCCGGCGGTGACCGAACGCTCGTCGGCGACGTCGATGACGCTGGTGGTGAACCGCTCGGCGGACTCCGCCGCCCGGTCCCGCGTGGTCACCAGGCCGTCCACCACGACGTCGGCGCCCACCACCGTGGCCCCCTCGTCGAGCAGGCGCAGCGCGGTGGCCTGCCCGATCCCCGATCCGGCGCCGGTCACCAGGATCCGCTGACCATCCAGTCGCTTCATGCCGGAAGCGTAACGCGCGCAGGGAACCTCAGTTCACCGTCGCCGAGAACGAGTCGACACCCAGTCCGACGCCGCCGCTCCACGGTTCGAAGCCGGCCTGGATGCTGGTCAGGTACCACGAGTCGGTGATCGACTCCATCGTGGCGGTGTGGTCGATGAAGTCCATCGCGTCGAAGGTCCACACCTCGATGGGCTGGTTCGCGACGTACGACATGACATTGTTCTGGCCGTTGCTGCCGTCCCACACCGTGAAGGTTTTGCCGTTGATCGTCGTGCTGCCTACCGGGGAGCCGACCGGCTGGATGGGGCCCTGGTGGTTGAACCAGACCATGATCTCCTGGTTGTTCACTCCGGTGGTCTTGGGTGTGGGGTCCAGCCAGATGTCGTAGGCCGCGTCCCAGGTTCCCCCGGTGACGTAGTTGTAGTCGATGCTGGTGGTCGCGCTGTTGATCTGACCCAGCTGAATGGGCAGGTTGGTGCCCGTCGACGCGTTGCCGTAGTGCACGCCCGCGTAGACCGACGGGTAGCCCAGCGGGGCGCCGTTGGTGGGGGCGGAGCCATTTTCGGTGGTGATGGTGAACCCGGTCTGGCTGACCGTGATGGCCTGGCCGCCCGGGTTGTTCCAGGCGTTGTTCTGCACCACGTAGCCGCCGGTGATCGTCGTCGATCCGTACTGGGTGGAGATGACGGTTCCACCGGTCGGGAGCGTCGGCGGAGTGGTCGGGGTGGTCGGGGTGGTGGGGGTGGTGGGGGTGGTCGGCGTCGTGGTGCCGGGGGTGCCGGCGATCAGCGGATTGGTCGGGGGCGCGTAGGCGCCGGTGTGGGCAGCCTGGAACCCGACCTCGACGGAGGTCCCGGGCGCGATCGTCGCGTTGTAGCTCGCCGGCGTCACGGTGTACTGCTGTGTTGTCGTCGGGGCGAGTTGGCCGCCCCAGGCACTGGACACCGACGAGCCGGTGGGCATGGTGAATTGCAGCTGCCAATTGTTTATCGGCGTGGCCGTGGAATTGGTGATTGTGTACTTGCCGATGAAACCGCCGTCCCATTGCGAGGCCGTCGTGTACGTCGCGGACAGACCGGCCGGGGTGGTGGGCGTGGTCGGCGTTGTGGGCGTTGTGGGCGTGGTGGGCGTCGTCGGGGTGGTGGGCGTCGTCGGGGTGGTGGGCGTCGTGGGCTCGGTCGGGGTCGACGTGGACGGGGTGGCCGGAGCCGGGCGGCCCGTCAGCAGGCTGACCACACCCTGCAACTGGGCCTGCACCTGCTGCTCCGCGCTGCGCAGCGAGGCCGCGACCGCCGTCTCGGTGCCGGCATACCACTGCGCGCCCGCGTTCAGCGCTTGCACGATTTGGGCGTTGACGGCGGCCACCACCTGCGCGCTGATCGCCTGGTACTGCCTGGCTTGCAGGTTGAGGAATCCGTTGACCGCGGCCGATATCTCGTCCACGCCGAGCGCCGCGAGTTGGGTGGTGGGCGCCGCGGCCGCGGTGTTGGCCGCCGTCAGCGTCGAGCCGATACCGGCGAAATCCGCCGCCGCGGCCGCCAGCAGCCCTGGCTCGGCAATCACATACGACATGTCTAATTCCTTAAATCACGAGCAATATTTGCCTATAACAGGCATATATCGAAAGGATAACGAACACATCGGCCGAAAGTAGCACGCACTGGTCTACGGGGTGTTCAGAAACGGCGAATTTGAACACGCAGGGCGGTGTTGTCAAAAAACTTCACAAATAATCGGGAATGCGCAACGGGCGTACCAAATTGGCCCGCAATTACTTAGCGCACCGCAATAAAGCGCGGCTCGGGCGGCTCGGGCGGCCTACACCACTCCGCGCAGTGCGTCGGCGCCGAACATCTGCTCCATCATCGAGGAGTAGTCCGGTCCGCGCCGCACCATGTGGCCGCCGTCGACGTTGATGCACTGGCCGGTGATGAAGCTGGCCGCATCGCTGAGCAGGAACATGGCCAGGTTGGCGACGTCCTCGACCTCACCTATCCGGGGCAGCGGCGTGCAGAGCGCGTAGTCGCCGCTGATCTCCGGCGACTGGATGACGCTGGCGTCCACCAGGTCGGTGCGGATCAAACCGGGACGGATGCTGTTGGCCCGCACCCACGACGCCCCGAGCTCATCCGCGGCCAGCTGCATCATGTGGTCGATGGCCGCCTTGGTGACCCCGTACGGCCCGAACCAGCGGTGCGTGTTGCTGGCGGCGATCGAAGAGATGGCGACGAAGGACCCTCCCCCGCCGCGCACCAACTCCCGCGCGGCGTGCTTGAGCACATACATGGTGCCGTTGACGTTCAGGTCGACGGTGCGCCGCCAGGCTTCCGAATCGGTGTGGGTGATCGGTCCGACCGTCAGCGAGCCGCCCGCGCTGTGCACCACCCCGTACAGTCGGCCGTGCCATGCCGTTGCGGCGTCCACGGCCCGGACGACCTCGTCTTCGTTGGTGACGTCGGCCGGTTCGTAGCGAATCGAGCCGGACAGTTGCAGCCCTTCGATCTCGGCGACGGCCTCGGCCAGCCGGTCGGCGTTTCGGCCGACGATCATCACCGATGCGCCGCCGTCCACCAGCCCGGTCGCCACCGCCTTGCCGATACCGCTGCCGCCGCCGGTGACCAGGTATGTCCGGTCGGTGAATGAAAGCTGCACTGAGAGCCCCTCGCGCCGAAACTGAAACAGGTTCTAACTATCGAACCATGCGCGCTACGGGATATCGCGGCGGGCAACCTTGGTCGGCCGGGCGGTGCGCCAGTCCTCGACGTCGGGCGGCAAGCCGACCGGGAATCTGTTCTCGTTGTGCGCCGCCCAGTGCGCGTGCCCGAGTTCGTGGACGTGGAAAGCGTGGCGCAGCGCCTCGGTGAAGCCCATGGCGTCGGCCGCCGCGTTGACCGAGGCCTTCACCAATAGCGACGCCATGGTGGGTCGTTCGGCGATGCGCCGCGCGAACTCAAGGGTCTTCTCCTCGAGGTCGTCGAGCGGGAAGACCTTGGACACCATGCCCAGCCGGTAGGCCTCGTCGGCATCCAGCGAATCACCGGTCAGCAGTAGCTCTTTCGCCTTGCGCGCGCCGAATTCCCAAGGGTGCGCGTAATATTCGACGCCCGGCATGCCCAGCCGCACCGCGACGACGTCGCTGAACTTGGCGTTGTCGGCGGCCACGATCAGGTCGCACGCCCAGATCAGCATCAACCCGGCCGAGATGGCGTTGCCCTGCACCTGGGCGATGGTGATCTTGCGCAGGTCGCGCCAGCGACGGGTGTTCTCGAAGAAGAAGTGCCACTCCTGGTGGTAGAGCTTCTCAACGATCGGCTCGAGGGTGGCGCCGTGCGAGCGCAACGTCGGATGCTGGTGCGGCCCAGGCTTGCGCTCCAGCATCGCCTCCTCCGACCCGAGGTCGTGGCCGGCGGAGAAGTTGCGGCCGCGCGCCGCCAGGATCACCACACGCACGGTGTCGTCGGCCTCGGCACGCGCGAACGCCTCGTCCAGCTGCACCAGCAGGGTGCGGTTCTGCGCGTTGTGGGCGTCCGGGCGGTTCAGCCAGATCCGCGCGATACGGCCCTCGTCCAGCGTTTCGTAGACCACCATCTGCGGCGTCTCGGCGTTCTGGGACTCAGCGCCGGCGCTGGTCTGATCGGAAAGTGTCATTCCGCCCACCTCACTTGTCACGGGGCTCACTTGTCACGGGGCTTGGGCTTTACACATTACGGCGAGTGTGTAACCGGGATACGGCTGGGTTGCCGACTGGGGACGGGCCCATAGCACGTCTTGGCTTAGCATTGACCAATGCCAACAAAAACGGACCATGGTGACATCGGCGACGTGGAACCGCTGGCCGACAGCACCGCAAGTCAGGCCCGGCGCGTGGTCGCCGCGTACGCCACCGACGCCGATGAGTGCCGCGTCTTTCTGTCCATGCTCGGTATTGGTCCGGCGAAGCACGAAAACTAATGGCTGCCAGGAGCGGCCGGTCTGCGAAGGCAGGCTTCGGCGACTCCGACTTCGTGGTGGTGGCCAACCGGCTACCCGTCGACATGGAAAGGCTGCCCGACGGCAGCACCACGTGGAAGCGCAGCCCCGGCGGCCTGGTCACGGCTCTCGAGCCGCTGCTGCGCAAACGCCGCGGCGCCTGGATAGGGTGGCCCGGCCTGGTCAGCGACGATGTCGCTGAGCCGGACGAGAAGCCGATCGTCCAGGACGAACTTCAACTTCATCCGGTCTGGCTGAGCGCCGCGGATGTCGCGGACTATTACGAGGGTTTCTCGAACGCCACCCTGTGGCCGCTGTACCACGACGTCATCGTCAAGCCGATCTACCACCGCGAATGGTGGGACCGCTACGTCGACGTCAACCGCCGGTTCGCCGAAGCCACGGCACGTGCGGCCGCCGAGAACGGCACTGTCTGGGTCCAGGACTACCAGCTGCAACTGGTGCCCAAGATGCTGCGGAGCCTGCGGCCTGACCTGACCATCGGCTTCTTCCTGCACATCCCCTTCCCACCGGTGGAACTGTTCCGGCAGCTGCCGTGGCGCACCGAAATCGTCGAGGGTCTGCTCGGCGCCGATCTGGTGGGATTCCATCTGGCCGGCGGCGCCCAGAATTTCCTGGTGCTGGCCCGGCAACTGATCGGAGCCAACACCTCGCGGGGTTCGGTCGGGGTGCGGTCGCGCTTCGGCGAGGTGGAGTACGAGTCCCGCGTCGTGCGGGTGGGCGCGTTCCCGATCTCTATCGACTCCGGCGAGCTCGACCATGCCGCCCGGGACCGCAACATCCGGCGCCGGGCGCGGGAGATCCGCGCCGAACTCGGCAACCCGCGCAAGGTGCTGCTCGGCGTCGATCGGCTCGACTACACGAAGGGCATCGACGTTCGGCTCCGCGCCTTCAACGAGCTGCTGGAAGAGGGCCGCGCCAAGCGGGACGACACCGTGCTGATCCAGTTGGCCACGCCCAGCCGCGAGCGCGTCGAGAGCTACCAGATCCTGCGCAACGACATCGAGCGGCAGGTGGGCCACATCAACGGCGAGTACGCCGAGGTCGCCCACCCGGTGGTGCACTACCTGCACCGACCGGTCCCCCGCGACGAACTCATCGCCTTCTTCGTGGCCAGCGACGTCATGCTGGTCACCCCGCTGCGGGACGGGATGAACCTGGTGGCCAAGGAGTACGTCGCCTGCCGCAGCGACCTGGGCGGCGCCCTGGTGCTGTCCGAATTCACCGGCGCCGCAGCAGAACTCCGTCAGGCGTATCTGGTCAACCCGCATGACCTGGAAGGTGTCAAGGACGCGATCGAGGCGGCGCTCACCCAGACTGAGGACGAGGGCCGCCGCCGGATGCGCGCGATGCGCCGCCAGGTGCTCGCCCACGACGTAGACCGTTGGGCCCGTTCATTTCTCGACGCGCTGGCGTCGGGGGCCGAAGACACGCAACCGACCGCGCGGACCTGACCGCCCGATTCCTTGGTTTTCGCGGCCAATCGCTGTGATACTCAGATACAGCGCGTGGAACCTGAAGGCAGGAAGGGAGAGCACCGTGAAGATCCGTCGTGGGCTGGCCGCCGGTGCGGGCGTAGCCCTGGCCGTTTCGACCGGGTTCGTGCTGCAATCGGGTGACCCGGCGCATGCGGTCGCACCCCCGGCGGATGGCGTGTACACCTTCAACGGGCCCGGGGTTCCCGCGACTTGGACGATCGGCGTGCTGTGTATTCAGGTCAACGGCAGCCGCTATTACAAGGACTATGACAACCCGGACATCATGGCGGACTTCTGTGCTCTCAACGTGGTCAGCGCAACGCCCCAGGCGCCGATCACCACCCAGGACCAACTGCAGAACTTCACTGGCAGAGCCCGGCTGACCAACGGACTGTGGACATTCCAGGTCGACAAGGCCAACGGCGTTTCGTGCCCGGGCGGCGGGACCGGCCCGACCCAGGAAACCTACGCCTTCGACAACGAGACGATGGCCGGTACGCACACCATCTTGCACGGCGCGGTCTGCGGCCTGCAGTCGGACATGAAGAAAGAACCGTTCTCACTGCAGCTCATCGGACCCCCGGCGAGCCCGATCGAGCGCTATCCGTTGCGGTGCAACGACATTGCGATGTGCTTCTAAAGGAGCGCCCGGCTAGATCGGCGTGATGTAGGAGATCAGCCACTTACCGCCGATGCGCTTGAATTCGACGCGCAGCCGGCTGCCGTCATAGTGCGGCTCGCGTGACTTGTCCGTCACGATGCGGTTCATGTACACCATCGCGGTCGCCGAATTGCGCTTGGCGGCCATGACTCCCACGCCCACCACGTCTGCCTGGACCACCATCTCCCGCTTCTTCGCCTCGGGAATGATCTGCGCGTTGACGACTTTCTTGAACTCCTGGCGGTAGTCCGGCGTCAGCAACGGATACACGTCGTTGAGGCTGCGCTCGATGGTCTGGAAGTCGTAGCCGAAGAACTGCGGGATCTCCTTCTCGGCCAGCTTCGGCAGCTCCGCCCGGGCGGCCTGTTCGCCCCGGGTCTCGACCCGATCCCAGTAGAACCAGCCGCCGATCGCCGACAACGCCACCACCGCGACGACCGCCAGGGCGCCGGCGACCGGGAGAAGCCACCGCAGCCGGCGCATCAGTTCCCTCCGTTGGGATACATCAGGTCGTACGCGGTCATCTGGCCGCGCTCGTCCTGGTGCACGATGACCCGCAACCGGTACGGCTCGGACGGTTTGTTGACACCGTCGATGTCCGCGACGGTCACCCGCACCGCGACCAGCACCGACGCGTTGTCGCTGACGTTGTCGATACCTTCCAGGGCGGCACCGTTGATGACCGCCTCGGAGGTTGCGTTGGTCTTGCGGTACAGCTGCTTGAGGAACTCGACGTTCTCGCTGCCGAACTTGCTGCGCAGCGGGCCGCTGGTGCCGTTGACGAACCGGGTGACCGATTCGTCGATGGTCTCCTGCGTGTAGCTGTACATGTTGACGACGGTCTGGGAGGCCGTGTCGACGAAGCGCTGCTCGCGGGCCTGCCGCGCGTCGGCCGCGCGGTGCTGTCCGGCCAGAACCACGACACCCCACACCAGTCCGGCGATCACCAGAACCGAGGCGGCCAGGGACACCCAGCCGACCATCCGGCCGTTCGGTCGGCGCCGCCGGGGCGGCCGGGCGCTGATGGACTTGGCCTTCTTCGTGGGGCCCTTGGGTGCGGTCTTGGTCTTGACCGCGGTGTCGTCGGCACGGACCTCGCCGTCGTCGGCCACCGGGGCGCTGACTACCGCGTCCTTCGGCGGACCCGCCGCGCGTGACGCCCGGCGGCGGACGCGCTGGGTCGTCGCGTGTTCTTCTGTCACCACTGGATCCACTAAGAGTTTTTCGGCGCGAGCATGAGGTCCACCCAGCTCTCGGCGTTGGAGGTCCCGGTAACGCCGGACGCGAAGATACCAGTGCCGCCCGCCGGATCCTTGAACCGGCCGGTAGACGGGTCATAGGTGGTGGTGTAGGCAGCCCCGTTGGCTTCCGCCGGACCCGTGCCGACCGGTGGCCCCGGCGGCTCGATGAACTTGGGGTAGGGCAACTGCGGGGGTACCGGCGGATAGTCCGGCGGGTGCCACGACGGGTTACCCGGGGGCGGCGGGACGTTGTTGGGCGGCGGCGGGTCGTAGGCAGGCTGATGCGGCGCCGGACCCGGGCCGGGCGTAACCCCGGGCGGCGGCGGACCGACGATCGGGGTCCCCGGATCGGGATCGGCTCCCGGCGGGATGAACGGGAAGTGGTTGGGCGGCAGCACGTTCAGCCCGTTGGTGACCGGGGTGCCGTACGGGATCGGCGGTCCGCGCCACGGGTTGGTGCCGATCGGCACATACCCGCGGGGGTCGCGGCACAACTGCACCGTCGGTGCCCGCTTACCCGGGAACTCCTGGCACGGATAGTTACGGGCGCCACGCACGGTGCTCGGGTCGTTCTGCGCGGTCTTGCAATACATGTCGCGCGGGACTTCCCGAACCGTCTCGTCGGCAGGCGACCGGATCAACGGCGAGGGCAGGAAGCCGGTATTGCATGGCGGTGGGTCGTTGAGGTCGATCTTGAAGTCCAACTTCGCGCCCTCGTCTTGGGGTTGTCCGCCGGCCGCGGTGGTGATCGCGGCGAACAGTGCTGGAAAAACCACCAGAAGCTGCTCGATCGTCTTGTGATAGATCACGCCAACCCGGCCCAGGTTAGCCATGTTGGCCGCCAGCGCCGGGAAGGACGGGCGGATACCGCTGAAGGTCTCGTTGGCCTCGTCCAGCGCTCCCGGCGCGGTGGCCAGCGTGTCACGCAACCGCGGATCGGCCCGGCGCACCTCGGACGTGAAGCGCGCCAGTCCGTCGGACAGCGACTTGATGTCGGCACCGGCGCGGACCTGGGCCTGCAGGAACGGCCCGGCCTGGTCGATCAGCTGGGAGATCTGCGGGTAGTTGGTGTTGGCCTCGTCGACCAGCAGCCGCGCCGACTCGACCAGTCTGGCCAGCTCCGGTCCGGTGCCGTTGGTCGCCAGGAACGCCTCGTGCAGCACCTCGCGCAACCGGGTGTCACCGAGGCTGTTGACCAGTGTCTCCGCCTTCTTCAGCAGGTCGGCGACGTCCTGGCCGATGCGGGTGTTGGCCCGGTCGATCTTGGCACCGTTGCGCAGCTTGCCCGGCACGGGGTTGGTCGGCGGCACCAGGTCGATGTACTGCTCGCCGATCGCCGACACACTCTTCACGGAGGCGACGACGTTCGACGGGATAGGGGTCCCGCTGTTGAGTCGCATATCGGCCGTGACGCCATTGGGGTTCAGTTGCACTGACTCCACCCGGCCCACCGCGACACCGCGATAGGTGACATTGGCGTTCTTGTAGATGCCGCCGCCTGCGGCGAAATCGGCGCTTACGCCGTAGGTTCCGATGCCGAACGTGGACGGCAGCCGCAGGTAGAAGATGGCCATCACAGTCAGCGTGATCACGGTGATCGCCGCGAATATGGACAACTGGATTTTGGTGAGCCTGTCGATCATCGTCCTCGCCCCTACTGTCCTGCCGCCGCGCCGGGCGGAATCTTGAACGGGTCGGCGGCTTGTCCGGACAGGTTGGCCATTTCGCCCACCAGGAAGTCGGGCGCGTTGAGGACCTCGTCCATATGCATCATGTTGGGATCGAGGGCATAGCTGGTGGTGAAGAACGTCTCGCCGAGGCGGCGCAACGTGAGGTCATATGTGGTGAACACGTTGAGGTAATCGCCGCGCACCGCCTGCTTGATGCCGAAATTGGGGAACGGAAACGTCAGCATGAGCTGCAGCGAGGTGACGAAGTTCTTGCGGTTGTCGCTGAGCGCTTTGACCACCGAATACAGGTCTTTGAGGTCGGCGGCAAAGTCTGTCTTGGTCTTGGACAGCACGTTCGAGGTGACCTGAGCCAACCGGTTCAGCGCGCCGAAGGCCTGGACGATGTTGTCGCGGTTTTTGTTCAGCACGCGAAGTGCCTCGGGCAAGCTGTCCAGCGCCCGGCCCAGATTGTCCTTGTCGCGCGCCAGGATCGAGGAGAACCGGTTGAGTCCCTCGACCGCGGAGATGATGTCGTTGACCTGCTTGTTGAGACCCGACGTCAACTCGGCCAGTCGTGGAACCAGGTCGACGAACTGGCCCTGCCGGCCTGCCACCGCGCGATAGGTTTCGTCGGTGATCTCCTCCAGCGCACCGACATTGCCCTTGTTGACCACCACACCGAGGGCCGAGAAGACTTCCTCTGTGGTCGGGAAGCGGCCCGTCCTGGACTCAGGGATGCGCGATCCGTTGCCCAGCTTGCCCGTCGCCGGTTGATCGGTCGGGGGGGCCAGATCGATGTGCAGCGAACCCAGCAGCGAAGTCTGGGCGACCTTGGCGACCGCGTTGGCCGGCAGCACCACGTTTTTGTCCAGCGCCAACTTTACTGCGGCATAGAAGGATCCATCGGACCGCTGCTCGGCCGAGATCCCTGAAACACTGCCCACAGTGACGTCGTCGACCATCACCGGCGAGTTCTGCGGAAGTGTCGCTACGTCCGGCATTTCAACGGTTATCCAGTATCCGCCGCTACCATGGCCGGCCGTTCCGGGCATGTTCAGGGAGTTGAGCCCGCCGAACGCACAACCGGAGAGCACCGTGCTGCTGGCGACTATTGCGGCACCGCGCAACCAGATTCGTCTCATCGGCCCCCTCCTTGCTCGGCGGGCAGCGGGCCCGCGGGCGATGCCGGTGCCGCGGGCGCGGGACCCGGAGCGGGTCCGTACCCTGGCGGCGAACCCGGGCCCGGGCCGGGCCCGGGAACCGCCGGGACGAGCAGGTTCTGCAGGTCCGTGGTGTTGCCGGGCGCCGGTCGGCCCGAACCCTTGGCCGGAATCCAGGTCAATTCGGGAACCGGGGTCTCCGCCTTGGCCTGGGTGGCTGGTGTGTCGTAGATGATCTGACCCTTGTACGCGGTAATGGTGTTGAGCGGGTGGAACATGACCGGCGGATAGTTCACGGTGAGGCGGCGCAGCGCCGGACCCAGCCGCTCCCGGCAGATCTCGGCGCGCTTGAAATACTCGGGCGAGGAGGGCCCACCGGCGGTGTCGAAGGAACCACCGCAGATGAATTGCACCGGATTCGCGAACTCGGGCAGCGACAACAGACCGTTGAGGGTGCCTTGCGCCGGGTCGTAAATGTTGTAGAAGTTGGTGATACCGGGACCCGCCACGTGCAGAATCTGTTCGATGTTCTCGCTCTGGTCGCTCAGGGTCTGGGTGAAACCGGTGAGCTGGTTAACCGTCTCGACCAGTGTGGAGTTGTTCTCGTGCAGGAATCCCCGTACGTCCGAGAGCGCCTGGTTGAGTGAACCCAGAGTGTGGTCGAGATCCCGAGAGCTGTCGGCGAGCACCTGAGAGACCGAGGCCACGTGCCCGGCGAACTGTACGATCTGCTCGTTGCTCTGCGACAGCGCGTCGACGAGCACCTGCAGGTTCTTCACCGTGGCGAAGATGTCGCTGCGCGAATCCCCAAGGCGCCCAGCCACTTGCGCAAGCTGGGTCAGGGCGCTGTGGAACGAGTCGCCGTTGCCGTTGAGGGTGTCCGCGGCCTGGTTGATCGCCGCACCCAACGAACCCTGCATCTCGCCGGCCGCCGGGCTGAGCGAGACGGACAGCTGGGTCAGCGCTTCCTTGACCTCGTCCCACTCCACCGGGACCGCGGTGCGGGTCAGGTCGATGCTGGCGCCGTCCGGCAACGAGGGGCCGCCGGTGAAAGCCGGAGTGAGCTGAATGAACCGCGCCGCCACCAGGTTCGGCGACATGATCACGGCCTTGGCGTCGGCCGGGATCTTAACGCCGTAGGACACCTTCATGGTGACCTTGACGTCGGCGGCACGCGGTTCGATGGACTCGATCTCCCCCACCGGCACGCCCAGAATGCGCACCTGGTCCCCGGGGTAGAGCCCGACTGCCGAGGAAAAGTACGCGGTCAGCTTGCGGCCGCCACCGCCGGCTGAGAACAGGACATAGGCGCTGCCGACAACCACCGCCACGAGCACGATGACGGTGACGGTCCGCAGGCCCTTGCTGCCGAAGCGTTTTGCTGTCGTCATGGCGATTTCGGCCTGATCGTCCAGCGCTCCTGGATCATTCCGCGCAGGTAGTCGGCGAAGCTGTCCGGCAGCTTGCCCGGTTGGAAGACCACGTCGAACATGGTTGCCACCAGCGGCGCCGGGATGGCGCCGTATACGTTGACGTTGAAGCCGGGCCCGGAGCCGACCACTTCGCCGAGCGTGGTGGCGTAGGTCGGCAACCGCTTGAGGGCCTCGGTGATGTAGTCACGGCGTTCGTTGAGGTTGGCCAGCACCTGGTTGAGTTTGCTCAGAGCCGGACCGAACTCCCTGCGGTTGTCGTTGACGAAGCCCGACAGCTGCGCGGACACGTCATCGATCCCGGAGATCAACGCACTCAACGCGCTGCGCCGCTCGTCCAGCGCGGCGAACAATTGGTCGCCCTGGTCCACCAGTTTCTTGACCTGTCCGGCTCGGTCGGACAGCACCGCCGTCACCGACTTGGCGTGCGCCAGCAGACCTTGTAGCGCCTCGTCGCGGCTGTTGAGGGTGCGCGACAGCGTCGTCACGCCGTCCAGCGCGCCGCGTAACCCGGGGGTGGCGTCGTGCAGCGTCTCGGTGAGCACCTTGAGCGCGTGTTCGAACTGGGGCTTGTTCAGGTTGTTGGCGTTCTGACCGAGGTCCTCGAGGGCCCCGGCCAGGGTGTAGGGCGTGGTCGTCCGGCTGAGCGGAATGGTGGTGGCGTTGCCGGAGCCGGCCGGGCTCACCGAGACCGAGCGCTCGCCCAGGATGGTGTCGGTGCGGATCGCGGCCAGCGACTGGTCGCCGACGACGACGTGC
Organism: Mycobacterium sp. 23; assembly: GCF_048287075.1. Taxonomy (NCBI): domain Bacteria; kingdom Bacillati; phylum Actinomycetota; class Actinomycetes; order Mycobacteriales; family Mycobacteriaceae; genus Mycobacterium; species Mycobacterium sp. 23. The sequence goes on along the minus strand of NZ_JBLVUX010000005.1, from coordinate 4,765,880 downwards.
CGGTCGACGCTGAAGGTGACCTTGGCGGTGTCACCAGCCAGCGCCACGTCGGACACCTTGCCCACCTTGACGCCCGAGACCAGCACGTTGTTGCCGGGTGTGATGCCGCCCGCGTCGCTGAAGTACGCCGTGTAGGTCTTGCCCTGCGGCCAGAACGGCAACCCCGAGTAACCGAATGCGATGAGGACGACGAACGTCACCACCGCCAGGCCGATGATGCCGGTGCGGAGCGGATCCTGGTCACGCTTACTACTTGGCAAAGGCGCACCTCCCCTTGCTGGAATCCACTTGGCCGCCGAGACCCAGCCGTATGTCGGAGCCCGCCGGCCCGTTGATCTTGATCGTCACCGAGCAGAAGTAAATATTGAAGAACGATCCGTAAGACCCCAGCGCGGACAGGCGCAAATAATCCTCGCCCAATTGCTCGACGTCGTTGTTGATCTCGGCTTTGCGCGTGTCCAACTCGGTGGCTAGCGGCCGGACGTTTTCCAGTACGCCCTGCAACGGGCGGCGCGAGTTCCGCAGCAATTCGGTCAGATCCGTCGTCGTCGACGCCAACGGCGGGATGGCCCCAGCGATGGTGTCCTTGTTGTTAGCGAGCCCCTCGATCAGCTGCTGCAGCTGGTCCACGCTGGCCGAGAATTGGGCACTACGCTGGTCGACGGTGCCCAGCACCGTGTTGAGGTTGGTGATCACGTCGCCGATCAGCTGGTCGCGCTTGCCCAGCGCGTTCGAGAAGCTGCTGGTGTCGGCGAGCACGTTGGCCAGCGCGCCGCCCTGCCCCTGCAGCAGCTCGATGACGGCGCTGCTGATCGTGTTGATCTTGTCTGCATCCAGGCCTTTCAGCACCGGCTTGAGCCCACCGAGTAGCGCGTCGAGATCCAGCGCGGGCTGGGTGTGCTGGGAGTTGATGGTTCCGCCCGGCGGCAGCTTGCGCAGCTCCCCGGGGCCCGAGGTGATCTCCAGGAAGCGGTCGCCGACCAGGTTCTCGTAGCGGATCACCGCCCGGCTCGACCAGTACAGCGTGTAGCGGGCGTCGACACCGAACTCCACGTCGACCGTGTTGTCGGGGTTGAGCTTGACACCCGACACGGCGCCCACCGGCACACCCGCGATCCGCACCTTCTGGCCGCCCTTGAGCTTGGACGCGTCCAGGAAGGTGGCGTGGTAGGTGCTCTCCGAGCCGAACCGGAAGTCACCGAACACCACCACCAGGGCGGCGCTGGCGAGCACCATCGTGACCACGAAGATACTGACCTTGATAACCATCGAGCGGTGCGACGGCATTGTCCCGGAGGCCATCAGAAGTCATCCCGTTCGGCGAAGGAGCCGTGGAAGAGAAACTGCAGCGTCGACGGCGCGTCGAACTGCACCTCAGTGAAAGGTTCGTAGGGGATCAGCGCATTGTCGGTGACCAGGAACGGCGAACGGTAGAACGACGAGCCGGTCTGCTTGGTCGGGATGTCCGGCAGGCCGCGGCAATTGGGACCTCCCGAGGCGTTGACCAGCGGCAGGGCCTCCGGATACGTGTAGGCAGGTGCGCCCAATATGAAGCTCGACGAGGTGAACAGGCCGGCTTTGACGGTACCGATCAATGGGGCATACTCCTTGATGCCGCGGTCGATGCCGGCGAAGAGGCAGCCGAACTCCGGCGAGTAGTCCGCCGCCACCTTCAGCGGGGCGCGTAGCCGGTTGATGGTGTCGATCAGGTTCTGCTCGGCCGGTGCCAGCGTCTCGTACCCGTTGTTCGCCAGGCCGATCGCGGCCAACAGCGTGGTGTTGAGGTTGGTCTGCTCGTCGACGACCGTCTTGCTGATCGTCGGCAGGTTTGCGAACACCGTGTTCAGGTCGGGTGCGGCGTCCCCGTAGATGTTGGTCACGATGCCGGCCTTGCGGAAGTCCTCCTGCAGCGTCGGCAGCTTCGGATTCGCCTGGCGGGTCAGCGTATTGAGCCCGGACAGCAACGCCCCCAGGTCGTCGCCGTGGCCGCGCAGGCCTTCCGACAGCGCACTGAGCGTGCCGTTCAACTCGACCGGGTCGACCTTGTGCAGCAGGTTGATCAGCGACTGGAACAGCGTGTTGACCTCCAGCTGCACCGCGGAGGCCTCCACCGTGGAGTTCGGGCGCAGCGACGTCGCGGCCGCGGTCTGCGGCGGGATGAACTCCACCGACTTGGCGCCGAAGATGGTGTTCCCCGCGATGTGCACCGTGGCGTTAGACGGGACGAAGTGCAGATCGTCGCTGTAGATGGCCAGCTTCAAGCGCGCCTGGTCGCCGCTGTAGCTGATGTCTTCGACCTTGCCGATCTGGATGCCGCGGAACTTCACCTTGGCACCCGGCTCCATCACCAGTCCGGCGCGCTTGGACGCGACGGTCACGGTCTCGGTCGAGGTGAACGCCGCGGTGTAGGACAGGTAGGTCAGGACCGCCGCCGCCACCATCAAACCGGCAAGCGTGGCCGCAGCGATCCGCCCGGCGGTACGTCGTGATCCCATGCCTGCCATCGCCGCTACCCGGAGAGGTTGAAGTTGCCGGTCGCTCCGTAAACCGCGAGCGAGATGAGCAGGGTGATGACGACGACGACGATCAGCGAGGTACGCACCGCCTGACCGACGGCGATGCCGACGCCGACCGAACCGCCACTGGCGTTATAGCCGTAGTAGGTGTGCACCAGCATGACCGCGATCGACATGGCGATGGCCTGCGCGAAAGACCACAGCAGGTCCGACGGGATCAGGAAGGTGTTGAAGTAGTGGTCGTACAGGCCCGCGGACTGGCCGTTGATAAAAACGGTCGTGAACCGGGCGGCGAAGAACGCGGCCAGCACCGACAGCGAGTACAGCGGGATGATCGCGACCAGTCCGGCGATCAGCCGCGTCGACACCAGGTAGGACACCGAGTGCACCGCCATGCATTCGACGGCGTCGATCTCTTCGGAGACCCGCATCGCGCCGAGCTGGGCGGTGGCGCCGGCGCCGATGGTGGCGGCCAGCGCGATGCCGGCGATGACCGGCGCGACCACGCGGACGTTGAGGAACGCCGAGAGGAAGCCGGTCAGGGCCTCGATGCCGATGTTGCCCAGCGAGGAATAGCCCTGCACGGCAATGACACCGCCGGAGGCCAGCGTCAGGAAGGCGGCGACGCCGACGGTGCCGCCGATCATGATCAGCGCACCAGCACCGAGCGTCATCTCGGCGATCAGCCGGATGGTCTCTTTGCGGTATTTGGTGACAGCGTTGGGGATGTAGCGCACGGTTTCGCCGTAGAACAGCGCCTGCTCCCCGAAGTTGTCGACCGGAGCGGCAAACCTCGAGAAGAAGCGCTTGAAGCGGAGGGTGGCGTCGTAGCTCATCGCATGATCACCATCGCTCGTCCGCCGTCATGTGTTACCCCGTCCCCCTACTTGGCCGAGATTCTGACGCCGATGGCGGTCATGACGACGTTGATGACAAAGAGGCAGATGAAGGCGTAGACGACCGTTTCGTTGACCGCATTGCCGACTCCCTTGGGACCGCCCTTGACGGTCAGACCGCGGTAACAGCCGACCAGACCCGCCATGACTCCGAACAGCAGCGCCTTGACTTCGGCGAGGATGAGCTCGCGCAGTCCGGTGAGCACAGTCAGCCCGTTGATGAACGCACCGGGGTTGACGCCCTGCAGGAAAACGGAGAAAGCGTAGCCCCCGGACAGGCCGATGACGCACACCAGTCCGTTGAGCAGCAGGGCGACCAGCGTGGAGGCCAGCACCCTGGGCACCACGAGTCGCTGGATGGGGTCGATGCCGAGCACCCGCATCGCGTCGATTTCCTCGCGGATGGTGCGGGCACCCAGGTCCGCGCAGATCGCGGTGGCCCCGGCGCCGGCCACCACCAGCACGGTGACGATCGGTCCGAGCTGGGTGATGGTGCCGAATGCCGTTCCGGCGCCGGATAAGTCGGCCGCGCCGATCTCGCGCAGCAGGATGTTCAGGGTGAAGGCGACCAGCACGGTGAACGGAATCGACACCAGCAGCGTGGGAACCAGCGACACCCGCGCGACCATCCAGGTCTGGTCCAGGAACTCCCGCATCTGAAACGGCCGCCGGAAGGCGGCCCGTGCGGTCTCGATCGACATCTCGAAGAAGCCGCCGACTGCGCGGGCCGGCACGGCAACTTTCTGCAACAAGCCCGGTCCCCCCAATCTGTTGCTCGCGGCGAAATACTGTCTGCCCTGAACACACCGTTGGATGACTCGTTGCTTGGTGTGAGCCGGCTCATACTAACTAGAACAAGTTCTGAGTGTCGATGAAGCTCGAAAAATTTTGTGGCAATTATGCCTAGCTGGTATTTCCCCTCTACCTAAGCCGTCTATGCGGTTCCGGCGCCTGTCAGTCCATCAGGCCGGTCGCGGCGAAGTTCACTTCCGGGTCTCGCTCGGCAAAGTAGTCCTTCAGTGTCGCGCTCAACTGCGCGGGCTCCCAGGCCGCGCCGCCGGCGTCGAACTGGTGCTCGGCCGTCGGCGCCGCCACCAGTGTCACGCGCGGACCGTACACGATGAAAACCTGGCCGTTGACCGCGGCGGCCTCCGGCGACGACAGGAATTGCACCAGGCTCACCACGTGCTCGGGCGACAGGGGGTCTATCTCGGCGTCTTCCGGTGCCGCGCCGAACACGTCGGCCGTCATCGCCGTGCGTGCCCGGGGGCAAATCGCGTTGGCGCACACGCCGTATCGGCCCAGTGCCCGTGCCGCGGACAGCGTCAGCGCGGTGATGCCGGCTTTGGCGGCGCCGTAGTTGGCCTGCCCCACCGGGCCGACCAGCCCGGCCTCCGACGAGGTGTTGACGATACGGCCGAAGACGCGGCCGTCGCCTTCTTTTGCCTTGCTACGCCAGTAGGTGGCGGCGTTGCGGGTCAGCAGGAAGTGACCGCGCAGGTGCACGGCGATCACCTGATCCCAGTCCTCGTCGCTCATGTTGAACAGCATCCGGTCGCGGGTGATGCCGGCGTTGTTCACGACGATGTTCAGGCCGCCCAGCCCGTCGGCGGTGGCCACGAGCTCGTCGGCGGTTTCGCGGCGGCTGATGTCACCGGCCACCGCCACTGCCTTGGAACCCGCCGAGCTGATCTCGTCGAGCACGTCGGAAGCGTCCAGGCCCGAGGCGATGTCGTTGACGACGACGGTGGCGCCCAACCGGGCCAGGCCGATCGCCTCGGCGCGACCCAGGCCCGCGGCGGCACCGGTCACCACCGCGACCTTGCCGGAGAGATCGGTCGCGTTCGTATTCGCTGCAGTCAATTTATGAATACCTCTAGTTTCTTCGTCAGTCCTCGCGCAACAGTGCCGCGCGTGGGCATTCCGCGATCGCCTGCTCGGCCAGATCCTCCTGATCCGGCGGGATCGGATCGCTCTTCACCACGGCGTAGTCCTCGTCGTCCAGGTCGAAGATATCGGGTGCAATTCCCAAGCACACCGCGTTACCTTCACACCGGTCACGGTCGACAATCACTCGCACGGCACCCTCCTTGGCAGCTGGGCTGGAGTGAGGAAACACCCCTGGTCCGAACTCGATCAATTTGTAGCACCACCATAGGGCCCCGATACCCGTGACCATAGGGTCGCTGGATTCCCAGACTAGAACGTGTTACAACCGGGAGAACGAATGGGTGGCCCCCGGCGTGGGTTTCGGTGGCCGGCATATAGAGACGATCGCTCGATCGGAGGCGGCGGGAATGCGCATCAGTTACACCCCCGAACAGGAGGAGTTGCGTCGCGAGCTGCGGTCCTACTTCGGCAAGTTGATGACACCGGAGCGTCGGGAAGCGCTGAGCTCGGTGCAGGGCGAGTACGGCACCGGCAACGTGTACCGCGAGACCGTCGCGCAGATGGGCAAGGACGGGTGGCTGACCCTGAACTGGCCCAAGGAGTACGGCGGCCAGGACCGGGAGCCGATGGACTCGCTGATCTTCACCGACGAGGCGGCGATCGCGGGCGCTCCGGTGCCGTTCCTGACGATCAACAGCGTGGCCCCGACGATCATGGCCTTCGGCACCGACGAGCAGAAGAAGTTCTTCCTGCCCAAGATCGCAGCGGGCGAGTTGCATTTCTCCATCGGCTATTCGGAGCCGGGCGCGGGCACCGACCTGGCCAACCTGCGCACCACCGCCGTCCGCGACGGGGACGAGTACGTCGTCAACGGCCAGAAGATGTGGACCAGCCTGATCGCCTACGCGGACTGGGTATGGCTCGCGGTACGCACCAACCCGGAGGCCAAGAAGCACCGCGGCATCTCGATGCTGGTGGTGCCGACCACCGCCGAAGGCTTCTCGTGGACGCCGGTGCACACCATGGCCGGTCCCGACACCAGCGCCACCTATTACAGCGACGTGCGGGTGCCGGTGACAAACCTGATCGGCGAGGAGAACGCGGGCTGGAAGCTGGTGACCAACCAGCTCAACCACGAGCGGGTCGCGCTGGTCTCGCCGGCCCCGATCTTCATGTGCCTGCGGGAAGTTCGGGAGTGGGCCCAGAACACCAAAGACGCCAGTGGCGGGCGGCTGATCGACTCGGAATGGGTGCAGCTGAACCTGGCCCGGGTGCACGCCAAGGTCGAGGTGCTCAAGCTGATCAACTGGGAGCTCGCGTCGTCGTCGAGTGAGAACCTCTCTCCCGCGGACGCTTCGGCCGCGAAGGTGTTCGGGACCGAGCTGGCCACCGAGGCCTACCGGCTGCTGATGGAGGTGCTGGGCACCGCGGCGACGCTGCGTCAGGACTCCCCCGGCGCCCTGCTGCGCGGCCGCGTCGAGCGGATGCACCGGGCCTGCCTGATCCTGACTTTCGGCGGCGGCACCAACGAAGTCCAGCGCGACATCATCGGCATGGTTGCCCTGGGGCTGCCCCGGGCCAACCGCTGAATTTTCCGGCAGGAGAAGGATATTCATGGATTTCTCGACAACCGAAGCGGCACAGGACCTGGGCGGCCTGGTCGACACCATCGTCGATTCGGTGTGCACGCCCGCACACCAGCGCGAGCTGGACAAGCTTGACCAACGATTCGACCGCGACCTGTGGCGCAAGCTGATCGACAGCGACATCCTGACCAGTGCGGCCGCCACCCAGGTGGGCGGCGACGGTTTCGGGGTCCTCGAGCAGGTGGCGATCCTGGTCGCGCTGGGACATCAATTGGCGGCGGTGCCCTACCTCGAGTCGATCGTGCTGGGCTCCGGTGCGCTGGCGCGGTTCGGCTCCGAGGAGTTGCAGCAGAGCTGGGGCTCCGAGGCGGTGCGCGGCGAGAAGATTCTGACGGTCGCGCTGGACGGCGAGATGGGCGACGGTCCCGTGCAGGCTGTCGACGGTCGGCTGACGGGCAGTCGCACCCAGGTGTTCTACGGTCCCGCGGCCGATGCCTTTCTGGTGCCCGCCGAAACCGATTCCGGCACAGCGGTTTTCCTGGTCGCCGCCGATGACCCCGGGGTGACGGTGACGCCGCTGCAGACCACCGGACTGGGCAGCGTCGGCCACCTGGCGCTGGACGGCGTTTCGGTGGACGAGGCGCGCCGGGTGGGCGGACCCGAGGTGGTGCTCTGGCTGCGCACCATCTCGACCCTGGGCCGCAGCGCCTACCAACTCGGTGTGCTGGAGCGCGGCCTGCAGATGACGGCCGAATATGCCCGCACCCGTGAGCAATTCGATCGTCCGATCGGCAGCTTCCAGGCGGTGGGTCAGCGTCTGGCCGACGGCTACATCGACGTCAAAGGCCTGCGGTTGACGCTGACCCAGGCCGCGTGGAAGGTCGCCGAGGACATCCCGGCGGAGATCGACGTGGCGTCCGCGGCGTTCTGGGCGGCCGACGCCGGCCACCGGGTGGCGCACAGCATCGTGCACGTGCACGGCGGTGTCGGTGTCGACACCGATCACTCGGTGCACCGATACTTCTTGTCGGCCAAGGAAACCGAGTTCGCGCTGGGCGGAGCCACCGGGCAGTTGCGGCAGATCGGCCGCGAACTCGCGGAGACTCCCGCTTGAATCCTGTCCCGCGCCGAGTGTGAAGCCAGCCGCACGCTCGACGCCGAGGGTGCAGCCAGCCGCACACTCGCGATGAACGGGGAGTGACTTGAACGAACTGACGGTCACCGCGCTGCTGCGACCGCTGGCCGAGATCGGCGACCGCGGCGTGTTCTTCGAGGACTCGTTCACCAGTTGGCGGGACCACCTCCGCGACGCCGCCGCCCTGGTGGCGACACTGCGGGAGCGCCTGGACCCGGCCCGGCCGCCGCACGTCGGCGTGCTGCTGGAGAACACGCCGTTCTTCTCGGCGGTGCTGGCCGCGGGCGGGCTGTCCGGCATCGTGCCGGTGGGGCTGAATCCGGTGCGCCGCGGGGCGGCGTTGGCCCGTGACATCAAGCACGCCGACTGCCAGTTGGTGCTCGCCGATACGAACTCGGCTGGGGCGCTGGACGGTATCGATCACCTCAATGTCGACTCAACTGAGTGGGCCGAAGAGGTTGCCGCCCATCGTGATGCCGAGCTGCAATTCCAATCAGCCTCTGCCGCTGACCTTTTCATGCTGATCTTCACTTCGGGAACCAGCGGCGAGCCGAAGGCGGTGAAGTGCAGCCACGGCAAGGTGGCGGGAGCCGGCATGGGGATGGCTCAGCGCTTCCGGCTCGGCGCCGACGACGTCTGCTACGTGTCGATGCCGCTGTTCCACTCCAACGCGGTGCTGGTCGGCTGGGCGGTGGCCGCGGCATGCCAGGGCTCGATGGCCCTGCGGCGCCGGTTTTCGGCGTCCGGCTTCCTGCCGGATGTGCGCCGGTACGGCGCCACCTACGCCAACTACGTGGGCAAGCCGCTGTCTTACGTGCTGGCCACGCCCGAGCAGCCCGATGACGCCGACAACCCGTTGCGCGCCGTCTACGGCAACGAGGGGGTGCCACGGGACATCGAGCGGTTCGGCACCCGGTTCGGCTGCCGCGTGCAGGACGGCTTCGGGTCGACCGAACTCGGTGTGGCGATCGCCCGCACCCCGGATACCCCGCCGGGTTCCCTGGGCCCGCTGCCGGACGGCGTGCAGATCGTCGACCCGGAGACCGGCGCCCCGTGCGCCCCGGGAGTGGTCGGTGAACTGGTGAACACCAAGGGCGCCGGCGGTTTCGAGGGATACTACAACGACCCCGCCGCCGAGGCCGAAAGGATGGCCGGCGGCATTTATCACAGCGGCGACCTCGCGTACCGGGACGAAGCGGGCTACGCCTACTTCGCCGGCCGGCTCGGCGACTGGATGCGCGTCGACGGCGAGAACCTGGGCACCGCCCCGATCGAACGGGTGCTGCTGCGCCACCCCGCGGTGACCGAGGTGGCGGTCTACCCGGTACCGGATCCGGCGGTGGGCGACCAGGTGATGGCGGCCGTCGTCATCGCACCGGGCGCCGAGTTCGATCCGGACCAGTTCCGGGCGTTCCTGTCCGAGCAGGCCGATCTCGGGCCCAAGCAGTGGCCGTCGTACGTGCGGGTGAGCGCCGGGCTACCCGGCACGATGACCTTCAAGGTGCTCAAACGGCAACTTTCGGCCGAGGGCGTCGATTGCGGCGAACCGGTGTTCGCGATTCCCCGCTGACCTCGGCTGCTACCCCAGCAGGGACGGCACCACCGCGTCGATCAGGTGTGGGCCGGGCTCGGCGAACGCGTCGCGCAATGCCTGGGCGAACTCCTCACAGGTGGTCGCGCGCCGCGCGGGTACCCCCATGCCTTCGGCGATCTTGACGAAATCCATTGTGGGCCGGGATATGTCGAGCAGGTCTTTGGCCTTCGGGCCGGGTCCGGCTTCGACACCCACGCGTTGCAGCTCCAACCGCAGAATGTCATAGGCACCGTTGTTGTAGATGACGGTGGTGACGTCCAGCAGTTCCCGCGCCTGGCTCCACAGCCCTGAGATCGTGTACATCGCCGACCCGTCGGATTCCAGGCAGACCACCGGACGGTCCGGCGCTGCCACCGCGGCACCGACCGCGGTCGGGATGCCGTAACCGATGGCCCCGCCGGTCAGGGTCAGCCAGTCGTGGGCCGGCGCTCCGGCGGTCGCCGCCGGCAGCAGCAGACCCGAGGTGTTGGATTCGTCGACCACGATGGCCCGTTCGGGCAGCAGTGCGCCGATCACCTCTGCAGCCGACGCGGACGTCAGGGCCCCCGACGGCAGCTGGGGACGGTTGGCGGGCGCGGTCGCCGCGGTCGTCCCCGGCGCCACCTCGTCGGCCAGTGCTGCCAAAGCGGCGGCGGCACCGTCATATTCGGCCAGGACGTGCACTTCGCAGCCGGACGGGACCAGGTCGCTAGGCATCCCGGGGTAGGCGAAGAACGAGACCGGCGACCTTGCCCCGGCCAGCACCAGATGCTTGGCGCCGTCGAGTTGAGCCGCCGCGGCTTCGGCGAAGTAGCCCAGCCGGTCGATGGCGGGCACGCCCGCGCCACGCTCCAGTCGGGTCGGGAACGTCTCGCACAGTAGGCGGGCGCCGGTGGCTTCGGCGATCCGCGCGGCCGCCGATAGTCCCGGTTCGCGGGTGGCGTCGCCGCCGACCAGGACGATGGTGGGTTCACCAGCGCGCAGCACCTCGGCTACCGCGCGCACGTCGGCGCTCGATGTTGTCGGCGACGCGGCGACGGTGGCCGGCTGGGCGCCTTCGGACCAGGAGGCGTCGGCGGGCAGGATCAGCGTCGAGACGAAAGACCCTGACGTGCTGGCCTCGATGGCCTCGGCGGTGTCGGCGCCGACGTCCGCTGCCGTCGCCGTTCTGCGCACCCACCCCGACACCGTGCCGGCGAGGGCGTCGATGTCGGATTCCAGTGGGGCATCGTACTTTTTGTGGTAGGTGGCGTGATCGCCGACGACGACGACCATCGGCACCCGCGCGCGCCGGGCGTTGTGCAGGTTGGCCAGACCGTTGCCCAGCCCGGGTCCCAGATGTAGCAGCACGGCGGCCGGGCGACCGGCGATGCGGGCGTACCCGTCGGCCGCACCGGTGGCAACGCCTTCGAAAAGCGTTAGCACGCCTCGCATTTGATCGACGGTGTCCAGCGCCGCGACGAAGTGCATCTCCGAGGTGCCCGGGTTGGAGAAGCAGACGTCGACTCCGCCGTCGACCAAGGTGTTAATCAGAGCCTGCGCACCGTTCACCTGTCCACCTTTCGTTGCAACCTGAAGACCCGCTCGGCATTGTCGTGCAGGAAGTCTCGACGAGCCTCGTCGCTGAGGCCGAGATCGTCAAGACCCGCCAGTGCGTGCGCGTGGGCGATCATCGGATAGTTGGTGCCGAACAGGACTTTGCGCTGTCCGGTACCGGTTTTCATGAACCTGATCAGCTCGTCCGGGAGTCGCCGGATGGTATAAGCCGACGTGTCGATGTAGACGTTCTCGTGCTTGCGGGCCACCGCGACCATCTCCTCGGTCCACGGGTAGCCCACGTGTCCGCACACGATCACCAGATCCGGGAAGTCGAGCGCAACCTGATCGATATAGGGGATCGGGCGGCCGGTTTCCGACGGCCGCAACGGTCCGGTGTGCCCGACCTGGGTGCAGAACGGGATGCCGGACTCGACGCACTGAGCGAACAGCGGATAGTAGCGGCGGTCGGTGGGCGGGGCGTTCCACAGCCACGGCACCACCCGCAACCCGACGAACCCTTCATCGACCCGGCGGCGCAGTTCGCGGACCGCTGGCATCGGGCGGTCCAGATCGGCCGTCGCCAGACCTTTGAATCGATTGGGGTGCAGGGCAATCCATTGTGCGACCTCGTCGTTGGACACCAAATCCTGGCCGGCCGGCCCGAGCCATGCGCTGAGCAGCCCGAGTTCGACGCCCGCGTCGTCCATCGCGGCGACGGTGACCTCGATCGGAATTTCCGCGTCGGGCATGGACCCACCGGTCCAGCGACGCAGCGAGGCCAACATGTCGCTGCGCAGGAACCGCTGCGTCGGATGCTGCATCCATACATCGATCGTCATCGCGGTTCGACCCTAGCGCCTCGGTGTTCAAGCACCCAGCGCGGAACGGGCAGCGGCGCTCGTCTGGCGCACGTATCCGCCGCCGAAAAGCACCACGTGCGCCAGCAGCGGGTACAGCTGATGCAGCCCAATCCGGTTGCGCCAGCCAGGTTTCAGCGATCGGGCCTGCTGGTATCCGGCCAGCACCGCATCTAGGTGTGGACAGCCGAACAGTGCGAGCATGGCCAGATCGGTCTCGCGGTGGCCGCCGTGCGCGGCCGGGTCGATCAGCACCACCCCGTCCCGGGTCCACATCACGTTGCCGCTCCACAAGTCCCCATGCAGCCGGGCCGGAGGATCTTCGTCGTCGAAGTCTCCCGCTGCGCACCGGGCCAGCACCCCGTCGATTGCCTGCCGCGTCGAGCTGTCGAGCCGGTCGGCAGCCAGCTCGGTCATCGGTGCCAGCCGCTCGTCGGCGTAGAAGCTGCCCCAGCGCGGGTGCGGTCGCAAAGACATGGGCAGGGGTTGCGACAGCGGGCCGAAGAATCCGGGCCCCTCCCACCCGTCGGGACCCACGCCGAAGGCCGATGCCCCCGCATCGTGCATGACCGCAAGCCGGGCTCCGAACTCGCGCGCCGCATCGGGGCTCGGCGGCACCGAATCGAGCCGGCGCAGGGTCAGGCTGGTGGCGTCGACGTCCAGCACCGGCGCGCAGGGCACTCCCCCGTCGACGCCGGAGAGCCAGCGCAACCCGGCCGCCTCGCAGGCGAAGAAGCCAGCCGGCGCGGCCGGATTGCGCTTGACGAAATTGTTCACGACGCGGCCGACGGGCCTATCCAGGGCATGCTTTCGGACTGTAGACGGCGCCGCCTTCGAAGCGCCGCGAAGACACGAAACCCCTTGCGCATTCTGGAATCCCGTTCGGTGATTGACGCTGAATTCGTCGGGGAGATTTGATGGCTTATTGGACTTTTGCCGAATAAGATCCCGAGCTACGCGTCATTTCCGCGGGTTTCTATCCAGCGTTGGTTGGGAGCTGTGCCATGTCGTTCGTGTCGATCGCCCCGGAATTCGTAGCGACCACCGCCGGGGATCTGGCGAGAGTGGGATCGGCGCTGAACGCGGCGAACACCGCCGCCGCGGTTCCCACCACCGAGTTGCTGGCCGCCGCTGCCGATGACGTGTCTGCCCAGATAGCCGCACTGTTCGGCGGCTACGGCCGCGATTACCAAGCGATCAGCGAGCGGCTCGCGGCGTTTCAGGAGCAGTTCGTGGCGACCCTCAGGGTCGGGACGAATGCCTACGCGACCGCGGAGTCATTCAATGCCGAACAGGCACTGCTGGGGCTGATCAACGCGCCCACCCAGACGCTGCTCGGTCGCCCGCTGATCGGCGACGGGGCGAACGCCACCACACCGGGCGGCAGTGGTGGTGATGGCGGCATCTTGTACGGCAACGGCGGCAACGGTGCCGCGGGAGCGGCCGGGCAGGCCGGTGGCGCCGGCGGTGCGGCCGGGCTGTGGGGTAACGGCGGCGCGGGTGGCGCCGGTGGCTCGGGCGGAGGAACAGGTGGCGCGGGCGGTGCCGGCGGCTGGCTGGTCGGTGTCGGCGGCTCTGGCGGGATCGGTGGCGTGGGCGGGGGCACCGGCGGAGCAGGCGGTAGCGGCGGATTCCTTTGGGGCGGTGGCGGTGCCGGCGGTAACGGCGGGTTTGGCGGCGGCGCGGGCGGGACCGGTGGTCGCGCCGAATTGCTGTTTGGCGCAGGCGGAGCCGGCGGACACGGCGGCGCCGGTGCCGACGCCGGCGCAGGTGGACGAGGCGGTGTAGGCGGTGACGGCGGCTGGTTTGCCGGCGGCGGGGCCGGCGGCAACGGCGGGGCCGGCGGCGTGGGTAGCGACAGCTTCGCCACCGGCGGCACGGGTGGCACCGGTGGCGCCGGAGGCGACGGTGGCGCCGGTGGCCGCGGCGCACTGTTCCTCGGCGCAGGCGGACAGGGCGGCCTGGGTGGTTCGGGTGGAGTCGGCGGTGGCGGCGGCCAAGGCGCCGACGGAAGCGTTGCCGGTCTCGGCGGGGTCGGTGGTGTCGGAGGCACCGGTGGTAACGGCGGCGCCGCCGGCGCAGGCGGGGCGGGTGGCGCCCGTCAACTGTTCAGCCTCGACGGTGCCGCCGGCGGCGCGGGCACGGGCGGTACCGGCGGAGCCGGCGGTGCCGGCGGGGCCGGCGTATCCGGCATGGACTCCCCCGCCGGCAGTGGGTTTGTTGGAGGCACCGGCTTCGCCGGCGGTGCCGGTGGAGCGGGTGGCGCGGGCGGCAATAGCGGCGCCGGCGGTGTGAACGGCTCCGGTGGCGTCGGTGGCGTCGGGGGCGTCGGAGGTGTGGGTGGCGCGGGCGGATCGGGCACTCTCGCGGGGTCTGCCGGTGGTAGCGGTGGACAGGGTGGCACGGGCGGCAGCGCCGGCGCCGGAGGCGCGGCCGGCACCGGAGGCTCCGGAGGCGTGGCGGGCAAGGCAGGCACAGGCGGCACCGGTGGTGGTGGCGGCACGGGCGGGACCGGCACCGCGGGGGCCAACGGCATCGCCGGACTCGGTGGCAGTGGCGGGAGTGGGTTCGCCGGCGGCGACGGCGGAGCCGGTGGCCAGGGCGGCAGCAGTTTCGCGGGCGGGACGAACGGGTCCGGCGGGGCGGGCGGCAGCGGCGGCCGCGGTGGGGCCGGCGGTACCGGCGCGGACAACCTCACCGGCTTTGGTGGAGTCGGCGGCGACGGCGGCATGGGCGGCGGTGGCGGTAACGCCGGAACCGGCGGGCTGGCCGGAACGGGTGGTAGCGGGGGCGGCGTGGGCAGCTCCGGCGACGGCGGCGACGGCGGTGCCGGTGGGGCGGGCGGCAAGGGATCCGCGGGGATCGTCGCCGGACAGGACGGCTTCGCCGGCGGCAAGGGCGGGTTGGGCGGTGCGGCCGGTAGCGCCGATGCCGGTGGCACCAACGGCAGCGGCGGAGCCGGCGGCCGCGGCGGCGACGGCGGCGCAGGCCGGGCTGCCGCGGCCGGTTCCGGGTTGCAGGGCGGCGCCGGCGGTGCCGGCGGGATGGGTGGCGACGGCGGCACCGCCGGCTTCGGCAGCGGCGCGGCCGCCAGCGGCGGACTTGCAGGTAGCGGTGGCAACGGCGGGACCGGCGGCGCCGGCAGCGCCGGCGGTGCGCTCGCCGTCAACGGTGGGACGGGCGGCGCGGGCGGCCACGGCGGCCAGGGCGGCATGAGCGGTCTGAACACCAACGTCTCCAGCTCGGTCAGCGGCGCCGGCGGTAACGGGGGCCAGGGCGGCGCTGGGGGCGCCGGCGCATCCAACACGCTGGGTCCGGCGGGCAATGGCGGCGACGGGGGCGCCGGAGGTGACGCCGGATCGGGCGGCGTTGCCAACCTGGGCGGGCTCGTCGGTAGCGCCGGAACGGGCGGCACCGGTGGCGCGGGTGGCGCGGGTGGGAACGGCGCGAGCGTCGCACTTGACGGCTTCGGTGGCGGAAAAGGCGGCCAGGGCGGGGCGGGCGGCAGCGCCGACGCCGGCGGCGCCAACGGCAGCGGCGGCCTTGGCGGCCGCGGCGGCGACGGCGGGGCCGGTAAGGCGGCCCCAGCCGGCACCGGAGGCACCGGAGGCAGTGGCGGGCTCGGCGGAGAGGGCGGCAACGGAGGCAATGCGGGCACCGGTGCCGGTGCTGCGGGTGCCGGCGGAACGGCGGGCGGCGGCGGGACCGGCGGGGCCGGCGGCGCCGGCGGCAGCGGGGCCCTCAACGGCGGGGGTGGGCTGGGCGGCCACGGTGGCCAAGGCGGCCAGGGCGGAGTGGGCGGTCTCGACACGTCTGGCGTCACCAGTGCTGCCAGCGGCACCGGCGGTAACGGGGGCCAAGGCGGAGCTGGTGGCGGCGGCGGAGCGGGCACCCTGACAACGGCGGGCAGCGGCGGCGACGGCGGCGCCGGTGGTGACGCCGGCACCGGTGGTTTGGCGAACCTGGGCGGGGTAGCCGGTACCGCCGGCGCCGGTGGTACCGGCGGGTCCGGTGGCGCCGGTGGTACCGGTGCCGCCGGCAGCGGTCCCGGCCAGGGCGGCTTCGGGGGTGGTCGCGGCGGGCAGGGCGGCGCCGGTGGTAGCGCCGACATCGGGGGTGCCAACGGCAGCGGCGGCGCCGGTGGCCGCGGTGGCGATGGCGGCGCCGGCGCGACAGCGGCAGCCCTGACCAGTGGCGCTGGCGGCCAGGGCGGCACAGGCGGACAGGGCGGCGACGGCGGAAGCGCCGGCTCCGGCCTCGGCGCCCCCGGTGCCGGAGGGGCGGCGGGGGCCGGCGGCAACGGCGGTGCCGGTGGTGCGGGCGGTAGCGGCGCAGCCAATACCGCAGGAGGCTTTGGTGGCAACGGCGGCCAGGGCGGCCAGGGCGGTGTCGGAGGCCAGCACACCGGCGGCTTCAGCAGCGTTGCCAGTGGTACCGGTGGCAACGGCGGCCAAGGTGGCGCCGGCGGAGCAGGCGGAGCCGGCACGCTGATGACCGCCGGCGCCGGCGGCACCGGCGGGACCGGAGGCGACGCGGGTCAGGGCGGCGCGGCCAACGTCGGCGGCTTCACCGGCAGCGCGGGTGTGGGTGGCGCAGGCGGGATTGGTGGTGACGGCGGTGCCGGCACCGGCGGCACGGGGCCCGGCCAGTCCGGGTTCAACGGGGGCGACGGAGGCCTGGGCGGCAACGGCGGCAGCGCTGACCTCGGTGGCACCAACGGTGCCGGTGGGGCGGGTGGCCGCGGCGGCGACGGTGGGGCCGGCAAGGCCGCCACCGTCGGGACCGGCGGCCAGGGCGGCAACGGGGGAAGCGGTGGCACCGGCGGCTTCGGAGGTAACGCCGGTTCCGGCAGCGGCGCAGTCGCCGCCGGCGGGGCCGCGGGAACCGGTGGAAGCGGCGGCGCGGGCGGTGCGGGTGGCAACGGTGCACTCAACGCCGCCGGCGGCTCCGGGGGCGCCGGTGGGCGCGGCGGCGACGGTGGCGTCGGCGGGTTGGATACCGGAGGTCTCGGCAGCGCGATCGGCGGCACCGGCGGCAACGGCGGACTCGGCGGAGCGGGCGGCACCGGCGGGGCCGGCACCTTGTCCGCCGCCGGCAGCGGTGGCAACGGGGGCGCGGGCGGCGACGCCGGCGCCGGTGGCGTGGCAAACCTCGGTGGATTTGCCGGGAAGGCAGGCGTCGGGGGCGCGGGCGGAGCCGGTGGCACCGGCGGCACCGGTGCCGCCGGAACCGGCACAAGTCAGGCAGGCTTCGACGGTGGCCAGGGTGGTCAGGGCGGAAACGGCGGCACCGCCGATACCGGCGGCACCAATGGCGCCGGTGGCGCCGGCGGCCGCGGCGGCGATGGCGGAGCCGGCAAGACGGGCCCTGCAGCAACGACCGCCACCGGCGGCGACGGAGGCAGGGGCGGCGCCGGCGGCGACGGCGGCAACGCGGGTAACGGTGCGGGTGCGTCCGCGGATGGCGGCGCGGCCGGGGCGGGTGGCAGCGGCGGCGCGGGCGGAGCCGGCGGGAGCGGCGCCCTCAACATCACCGGTGGGTTCGGCGGCAACGGCGGACAGGGCGGACAGGGCGGCATCGGGGGTTTGAATACGGGCGGGTTCAGCAGCGTTGCCAGCGGTACCGGTGGCAATGGCGGGGTGGGCGGCGCCGGCGGCGCGGGTGGCACCGGCACGCTGGGCACCGCGGGCAATGGTGGAACCGGCGGGCGCGGTGGTGACGCC
Organism: Mycobacterium sp. 23; assembly: GCF_048287075.1. NCBI lineage: Bacteria > Bacillati > Actinomycetota > Actinomycetes > Mycobacteriales > Mycobacteriaceae > Mycobacterium > Mycobacterium sp. 23. The sequence continues at coordinate 4,748,165 of NZ_JBLVUX010000005.1, read as the reverse complement.
GGCAGCGGCGGCTTCGCCAACACCGGCGGCATCGCCGGCAACGCGGGGGTGGGCGGCGCCGGCGGGGCCGGTGGTGCCGGCGGCAACGGCGCCGCCGCCAGCGGGGCGGGCCAGGCCGGTTATGCCGGCGGCATCGGCGGATTTGGCGGAAACGGTGGCAGTGCCGACGTGGGCGGCACCAACGGCGCCGGCGGCGCGGGCGGGCGCGGCGGCGACGGCGGGGCGGGCAGGGCCGCGGCGGCCGGTACCAGCGGCACCGGTGGTGCCGGTGGCAACGGCGGAGACGGCGGCTTCGCCGGCAATGCGGGTTCTGGTGCGGGCGCTTCCGCACTCGGCGGCGCGGCCGGTGCGGGAGGCAACGGCGGGGCCGGCGGCACAGGAGGCAGCGGGGCGTCCAACGTCGCCGGCGGCGACGGCGGCGCAGGCGGTCGAGGCGGCCAGGGCGGCGTCGGTGGCGTCGACACCGGCGGGTTCAGCAGCGCCGCCGGTGGCGCCGGCGGCAACGGCGGCCAGGGCGGTGTGGGCGGCCTCGGCGGCGCCGGCACCGTCGGCACGGCGGGCAACGGCGGCAGTGGCGGCGCGGGCGGCGACGCGGGCGCCGGTGGGCTGGCCAACCTCGGCGGAGTCGGTGGTAATGCCGGCGTCGGCGGCACCGGTGGGGCCGGCGGTAACGGTGGCACCGGTGCCGCCGCCGGCGGCGCCGGTCTGGCCGGGTTCGACGGCGGCCAGGGCGGCCAGGGCGGTAACGGCGGCCTGGCCGATGCCGGCGGCGTCAACGGTGGCGGAGGCGCGGGCGGACGCGGCGGCGACGGGGGCGCCGGTCGCGCCAACAACGCCCTCAGCAGCGGCGGCGGTGGTCAGGGCGGTGCCGGCGGCGCCGGTGGCGGCGGCGGCAACGCAGGCTCGGGAAGCGGTGCCGTCGCGACTGGCGGCGCGGGAGGCACGGGCGGCAACGGCGGCGCCGGCGGGGCGGGTGGTAGCGGCGCCGTCAACAGCAACGGCGGCGACGGCGGCGCCGGGGGCCAGGGCGGCCAGGGCGGCATGCGCGGTCTGAACACCGGCGGCTTCAGCAGTGCCGTCAGCGGCACTGGCGGCAACGGCGGTCAGGGGGGTGCCGGAGGCGCCGGCGGCGCCGGCGCGTTCAGCGGTGGCGGCACCGGCGGCACGGGCGGGGCCGGCGGTCAGGCCGGTGCCGGCGGTGCGGCCAATGCGGGCGGAGTCGCCGGCAACGCCGGCAACGGCGGCAACGGTGGTCAAGGCGGCGCCGGAGGCGCCGGCGCCGGCGGTGCCGGAGCAGGCCAGTGGGGTCTTGCCGGCGGTCAGGGCGGCCAGGGTGGCGCCGGCGGCGGCGCAGACACCGGCGGGATCAACGGCAGCGGCGGCGCCGGCGGCCGCGGCGGCGACGGCGGAACCGGCGTCGTCGGCACCACGTCCTCCGTGGGTGGCGGCGGCGGAGAAGGCGGCGCCGGGGGCGGCGGCGGCAACGCAGGCTTCGGCATCGGCGCGTCGGGCAGCGGCGGTGTGGGCGGAGCCGGGGGCAACGGTGGGTCCGGCGGTGCCGGCGGCAACGGCGCGCTCGACCTCAACGGCGGCGACGGCGGAGCCGGCGGCCGGGGCGGCAGCGGCGGCGTCGGCGGTCTGAACACCGACTTCACCACAAGCGCCGTCAGCGGCGCCGGTGGCAACGGCGGCCTGGGCGGCGCCGGCGGCAAGGGCGGCGCGAGCAGTTCGTTCGGAGTGGCCGGAACCGGGGGAACCGGCGGCGCCGGTGGCGAGGCGGGCGCGGGCGGTTTCGCGAACGCCGGCGGGGTGAGGGGCAACGACGGCGTCGGTGGCACAGGTGGTGCGGGCGGTGCCGGTGGCCGGGGCAGTGATGGCCCCTTCACGAGCCAGCCCGGTTCCAGCGGCGGCCAGGGAGGTGCCGGCGGCTCAGGCGGTAGTGCGGGCTTCGGCGGGGCCAACGGCGCCGGCGGAGCTGGTGGCCGCGGTGGTGACGGCGGGGACGGCTTCGAGGGCACGGGCAACGCCGGCGGCACCGGTGCACCCGGCGGCAACGGCGGCGACGGCGGCGGGGGCGGCAACGGCGGTAACGCCGGCAGCGGTAGCGGCACCGCCGCCAGCGGCGGTGCGGCGGGCACCGGCGGTAACGGCGGTGCCGGCGGTAAAGGCGGTATCAGCACCTTGGGCGCCACGGGTAGCCAGGGCGGGCAAGGCGGCCAGGGCGGCCAGGGCGGTACGGCCGGTGCGAACTCCTTCGGGGTCAACGGCGCCGGGGGTACCGGCGGGAATGGTGGTCAGGGTGGTTCGGGCGGCGTCGGGGGCACGGCCGCTGACAGCGTAGGCGGCAACGGTGGGGTCGGCGGCAACGGCGGCGCGGCCGGCGCCGGCGGCGGCGCGGGCTTCGGTGGCACCGTCGGCAACGCCGGCGTCGGCGGCAACGGCGGCACCGGTGGGGACGGTGGCGCGGGCAGCGTCGGCGTCGGCGGCGGACTCAGCGCCGGCTTCGACGGCGGCGTCGGCGGTCAAGGCGGTGCCGGCGGCGATGCGGGCGGCGGCGGAACCAACGGCAGCGGCGGCGCGGGCGGCCGCGGTGGCGAAGGCGGAGCCGGGACCCAACCGCTACCCGTTGCCGCTGGTCAGGGTGGTAACGGCAGCAACGGCGGCAACGGCGGCGCGGGCGGCAACGGCGGCCTTGCAGGCTCTGGCGCCGGCGCGGCAGGCAAGGGTGGCGCTGCCGGCGACGGCGGCGACGGCGGAGCCGGCGGAGCCGGTGGTCAGGGCGGCGGAGGCGGATTTGCCTTCGGCGGCACCGGCGGCACCGGTGGGAACGGCGGCCAGGGAGGCGTGGGCGCGCAAGCCGTCGGCACCAACGCCTCCGGTGGAGATGGCGGCAACGGCGGCGCAGGTGGCGTGGGCGGCGCCGGGGGTCTCGGCGGACTCAATTCCAACGGAGGCAGCGGCGGCCTGGGCGGCAACGGCGGTGCGGGCGGCATCGGCGGCTCGCCCACTGGCAGCGGCAACGGCGGTACAGGCGGCGACGGAGGAGACGGAGCCGACGGCGGCGTCGGCGGCGACGGCTCAGGGTTCTTCGCCACGGGCGGTACGGGCGGCAACGGCGGCAGTGGCGGCAATGGCGGCGACGGCACCGGTGCGCCCGGCGGGCAGGGCGGCGACGCCGGCGATGGCGGCCTCGGCGGCAACGGCGCCGGCGGAGGCAGCAACGGTGGCACGGGCGACCCGGGCACGCCAGGGAGCCCAGGCGTCTGACCTGTCCAACCCGTCACACTTACGGTCGGCCTCCGCAGCGTCACGTTTGCTGACCCATCGAGCCCCGCCCGTCTCAGCCTCTTGAGCACCGTTGGGCAGGTCCCTGCGTCATCGACCGAGGATCAGAGCGGCTATCCGCTGAACGTCGCTGCAGGTCACAATACGAAAATCACGTTCCAGACCCGATACCGGGCGAATTTATCAAGATCACACTATAAGTACTGACATCACTCAAAACGGTGACATAGAGACTGTGAAACCATAAGATCCGCGCAAGCGATCCCGGCGTGGGGCGGAATTGTGAACTAGTCCCCTGCTACCTGGAGCCGCTTCAATGTCGTTCCTCTGGGTCTCCCCCGGCGCTGTGGCTGCCGCTGCCACGGATCTGTCGAGACTCGGATCGTCGGTTGCTGACTCCAACGCAGCCGCGGCAGTCCCGACAACGCAGGTCCTGGCTGCTGCCACCGACGAGGTATCGCTGCGCATCGCCGCGCTGTTCGGTGCGCACGGTCGCGAATATCAGGCCGTCAGCGCGTTCGTCGAGCAGCTGCAAGCTCAATTCACCCAGGCGCTGAGGGCCGGCGCGGGTTCGTACGTGTGGACCGAAGTTGAGAACGCCCAGCGCGCCGTCCTCGGCGTGATCAATGCGCCCACGATGACGCTGCTCGGCCGGCCGTTGATAGGTGACGGTGCCAATGCCACCACCCCGGGCGGTGCCGGCGGGGACGGCGGAATCCTGTTCGGCAACGGCGGCGCCGGCGCGGCAGGCGCTGTTGGACAGGCCGGCGGAGCGGGCGGATCGGCGGGCTTGTGGGGCAATGGTGGGCCGGGCGGTGCGGGGGGAGCGACCGCCAGCGGCGGGGCCGGCGGCAATGGCGGGTGGCTGCTCGGCGTCGGCGGCACCGGCGGGATGGGCGGGACCGGCGGGGGCACCGGCGGCGCGGGCGGCAACGGCGGACTGTGGTGGGGCGGCGGCGGCACCGGCGGCACCGGTGGGGTCGGCGGCGGCACCGGGGGTGCCGGTGGGCGTGGTGAATGGTTCTTCGGCGCGGCCGGTGACGGTGGTGCGGGTGGCTCCGCAGGAGGAGCCGGCGGAGCCGGCGGCGACGGTGCGTTGGTCTGGGGCGGCGGGGGCGCCGGCGGCAGCGGCGGGTATGGCGGCGGCACGGGCGGAGCCGGCGGACGTGCCGCGCTGCTGTTCGGATGCGGCGGCGCCGGCGGGGCCGGTGGTATCGGCACGACCGGCGTACTCGGCGGTGACGGCGGGGCCGGTGGGGCCGGTGGCACCGGTTGGTTGTTCAGTGGCGGCGGTGCCGGAGGGGCCGGCGGGGCGGGCGGCACCGGTATTGCCGGAACGGACGGCGGCGCACTGGGTGGGCTCGGCGGGAACGGTGGCGCCGGCGGCGCCGGCGGCGTCGGCGGTCACGGCGCGTTGTTGTTCGGTCCCGGTGGCCACGGTGGGGCGGGCGGTGCCGGTGGTGTCGGCGGGGTTGGCGGGCGCGGTGGTGATGGCGCTCTCGGCGGCATTGGCGGAACCGGCGGCACGGGTGGTACCGGCGGTCTCGCCGGAGCCGGTGGCGCCGGCGGTGCGGGTGGGTTCTTGAGCTTTGGCGGCGCAGCAGGCGGTGGAGGGGCGAACGGCACCGGCGGTGCGGGCGGAGCGGGTGGTGCGGGCGCCACCGGATTCGACGCCGCAGTTGGTTCCGGCGCTGTCGGGGGTTCCGGTTTCGCCGGTGGCGCGGGCGGGACCGGCGGCGCGGGCGGTGGTAGCGGCCCTTCACAGGGAGCGGGTGGCGCCGGTGGCCAGGGCGGAGTCGGCGGCGGGGGCGGCTCGGGCGGCTCGGGTTCGTCCGGTGGTGTCAATAGCGCCGGGGTGGCCGGTGGCCAGGGTGGAACCGGAGGGTCCGGCGGAGCCGCGGGACTCGGTGGAGCCGGGTCGGTCGCGGGGGCTGCGGGCCTTGCCGGCGACGGCGGCGCGGGCGGTAGGGGCGGATCCGGCGGATCCGGCGGCGCCGGGCTGGACGCCGTCGCGGCCGGCGCTCAGGGCGGTCAGGGTGCTGCCGGCGGGGCCGGAGGGCAGGGCGGTACGGGCGGTGCCGCGGGTACCGGTGTTGGCGGGCATCAGGGCGCTGGTGGGGTCGGTGGTCAGGGTGGCCGCGGCGGTGTCGGAGGGGCCGGGGCCGACGGTGCGGACGGCAGCGATCCTCTGGCGGCCGCTCAGGCCGGCGGTCAAGGCGGGACCGGAGGCACCGGCGGTGCCGCGGGCGCCGGTGGGACGGGATCCACCAGTGGAGCGACGGGTACCGCCGGGGACGGTGGGTCCGGAGGTGCGGGCGGCAACGGCGGCAAAGGTGCTGACAACGCCACTATCGCCGCGGCCGGCGCGCAGGGTGGCCAGGGGGGAGCCGGCGGCGCCGGCGGCACGGGAGGCACCGGTGGCGCCGCGGGTGCCGGGACGGGCGGACAACAAGGCGCGGGCGGGGCCGGGGGCGACGGCGGGGTCGGTGGCGTTGGCGGCCAGGGCGGTACCGGTGCGCAGGGCACCGATCCCCTGGTGGCGGCTCAGGCTGGCGGGCAAGGCGGAACCGGCGGCACCGGCGGAGCGGCGGGGGCGGGCGGTTCCGGTTCGGCGAAGGGCGCGTCGGGAAACGCGGGTGATGGCGGCGCCGGTGGGGTGGGTGGCACCGGCGGTACCGGCAGCGACAACAACACGATCGTCGCGGCCGGCGCCCAAGGAGGGCAGGGCGGCACCGGCGGTGCCGGCGGCCAGGGCGGCAGCGGAGGCGCTGCCGGGTCCGGGGGCGGCGGTCAGCAGGGCGTTGGGGGTAGAGGCGGGGTCGGCGGCGCCGGTGGAACCGGAGGCCTCGGTGGCACCGGAGCCACCGGCACCGACCCGCTGAGCGCCGCACAGGCGGGTGGGCAGGGCGGCACCGGCGGGACCGGCGGCGCGGCAGGGCTGGGCGGTACGGGATCGAGCACGGGTGCGAGCGGCACCGCAGGTAACGGCGGCTCCGGTGGTGTCGGCGGGACCGGCGGTGACGGCGCAGACAACCCGGCGGTCGCGGCGGTCGGTCAGCAGGGTGCTCAGGGTGGAACCGGCGGCGACGGCGGGCGTGGTGGTGTCGGCGGGGCGGCCGGTTCTGGTGGCGGCGGCCAGCAGGGCGCGGGCGGTAAGGGCGGCGTCGGTGGGGTCGGTGGCCGGGGCGGTGCCGGTGGGGTCGGCGTCGACAACAGCGCCAATCCCGGGGTTGCCGGCGGGACCGGCGGTGCTGGCGGCGTCGGTGGCACCGGTGGTGCGGCCGGTGTGGGCGGATCAGGGTCGAGCACCGGCGCGGCCGGCACTGCCGGGGATGGTGGGGTTGGCGGTCTCGGCGGTGGTGGCGGCAAGGGCGGTGCTGGAAGCACCGGGTTGGCCGGTGGCGGTGCTGGTGGCCAGGGTGCTGCTGGTGGTGACGGCGGGCACGGGGGTGCCGGCGGGGCGGCTGGGGCTGGTGGCGGCGGCCAGCAGGGCGCGGGCGGTAACGGCGGTGTCGGAGGGGTCGGTGGTGTCGGGGGCCTCGGCGGTACCGGTACCGACAACAGCGCCAACCCGGGCATGGCCGGCGGCGCCGGCGGCACGGGTGGCGTGGGCGGTATCGGTGGTGCCGCTGGTGTCGGCGGGTCCGGATCGAGCACCGGTGCCTCGGGCAGCGCTGGTGATGGCGGGACCGGCGGCACCGGCGGTACCGGGGGTAGGGGCGGTACCGGGAGCACCGGGCTGGCCGGCGGCGGCGCTGGTGGTCAGGGTGCCGCTGGCGGCCAGGGCGGCCAGGGCGGTGCCGGCGGCGCGGCTGGTTCCGGCGGTGGCGGGCAACAAGGCGCCGGCGGCCGGGGCGGAGGCGGCGGCGTTGGTGGCGTCGGCGGCGGGGGCGGTGTCGGTACCGATAACAGCGCGAACCCCGGCGTCGCGGGCGGTGCGGGCGGCATCGGTGGTGTCGGCGGCACCGGTGGCGCGGCCGGCGTCGGGGGCTTCGGCTCGACTGTCGGCGCGTCGGGCACCGCTGGTGATGGCGGGCTCGGCGGCGGCGGCGGTGTTGGCGGCAGGGGCGGCGTCGGGAGCACCGGGCTCGCCGGTGGCGGTGCTGGTGGTCAGGGTGCCGCTGGTGGCCAGGGCGGCCAGGGTGGCGCCGGCGGCGCGGCTGGTTCCGGCGGCGGCGGGTTGCAGGGCGCTGGGGGTCAGGGCGGTGTCGGTGGGGTCGGCGGGACCGGTGGCCATGGCGGAACCGGCATCGATAACAGCGCCAACCCGGGCGTGGCCGGTGGCGCGGGTGGCACCGGCGGCGTCGGCGGCGTCGGTGGTGCGGCCGGCCTTGGTGGCTCGGGGTCGAGCACCGGAGCGGCGGGCACGGCTGGTGACGGCGGCGTCGGCGGCGTCGGCGGGACCGGCGGTCGCGGTGGTGCCGGAACCACTGGGACCAGCGGCGGCGGTATTGGTGGCCAGGGCGCGACCGGTGGAGATGGCGGACAGGGTGGTGCCGGCGGCGCGGCCGGATCTGGGGGCGGCGGGCAGCAAGGAGCCGGCGGCCAGGGCGGCATCGGCGGGGTCGGCGGCGTCGGCGGCCACGGCGGTGTCGGCATCGACAACAGCACCAACCCCGGCGTCGCCGGTGGCGCGGGCGGCATCGGCGGCGTGGGCGGTACCGGTGGTGCGGCCGGCCTTGGCGGCTCGGGGTCGAGCACCGGAGCGTCCGGCGCGGCCGGTGATGGCGGGTTAGGTGGCGGCGGTGGGGCCGGGGGTCGCGGCGGCGCCGGCAGCCTTGGTGCCAGCGGCGGCGGTGTTGGTGGCCAAGGCGCAGCGGGTGGCGACGGCGGCCAGGGCGGTGCCGGCGGCGCGGCTGGTTCCGGTGGCGGTGGCCAGCAAGGAGCTGGCGGGCAAGGTGGTGTCGGCGGCGCCGGCGGAACCGGCGGCCACGGCGGTGTCGGTACTGACAACAGCGCCAACCCGGGCGTGGCCGGCGGTGCGGGTGGGGTTGGTGGTGTCGGCGGCACCGGCGGCGCGGCCGGTCTCGGCGGCTCCGGCTCGACTGTCGGCGCGTCGGGCACCGCTGGTGATGGCGGGGTCGGCGGCGGTGGCGGTGTTGGGGGTAGGGGCGGTGCCGGGAGCACCGGGCTGGCCGGTGGAGGTGCTGGTGGTCAGGGTGCCGCTGGTGGCCAGGGCGGCCAAGGTGGTGCCGGCGGCGCGGCCGGTTCCGGCGGCGGCGGGCAACAAGGCGCCGGCGGTCAGGGCGGTATCGGCGGGGTCGGCGGCGTCGGCGGTCATGGCGGTGCCGGTACCGACAACACCGCCAACCCCGGCGTCGCCGGCGGTGCGGGTGGCGTCGGTGGTGTCGGCGGCACCGGTGGCGCGGCCGGCCTCGGCGGCTCCGGATCAAGCACCGGCGCGAGCGGCACCGCCGGTGACGGTGGTCTCGGCGGTGGGGGCGGTACCGGCGGTCGAGGCGGTGCCGGAAGCCTCGGTATCAGCGGTGGCGGGACCGGGGGCCAAGGTGCCGCGGGCGGTGACGGCGGCCAAGGTGGTGCCGGCGGCGCCGCCGGATCCGGCGGCGGCGGGCAACAAGGCGCCGGCGGCCAGGGCGGCATCGGCGGAGTCGGCGGCCAGGGCGGCCACGGCGGTACCGGTACGGACAACAGCGCCAACCCCGGCGTCGCCGGTGGCGCGGGTGGCACCGGCGGTGTCGGCGGCACCGGTGGCGCGGCAGGCCTCGGCGGCTCCGGATCAAGCACCGGCGCGAGCGGCACCGCCGGTGACGGCGGGGTTGGTGGCATCGGCGGAGTTGGTGGTCAGGGCGGTGTCGGCAGCACCGGCACCACCGGTGGCGGCACCGGGGGCCAGGGCGCGGCCGGCGGCGACGGGGGCCAAGGTGGTGCGGGCGGCGCGGCCGGGGCCACCAACGGTGGCACTGCCGGAACCCAAGGAGCCGGCGGCCAGGGCGGCATCGGCGGGGTCGGCGGCGTCGGCGGTCATGGCGGTGCCGGTACCGACAACACCGCCAACCCCGGCGTGGCCGGCGGTGCGGGTGGCACCGGTGGTGTCGGCGGCACCGGTGGCGCGGCCGGCCTCGGCGGCTCCGGATCAAGCACCGGCGCGAAAGGCACCGCCGGTGACGGCGGGCTTGGCGGCACTGGCGGGGTTGGTGGCCAGGGCGGTGTCGGCAGCACCGGCACCACCGGTGGCGGCACCGGGGGCCAGGGCGCGGCCGGCGGCGACGGCGGCCAAGGCGGTGCCGGCGGCGCGGCTGGTTCCGGCGGCGGCGGACAGCAAGGAGCCGGCGGCCAGGGCGGCGCCGGCGGGGTCGGCGGAATCGGCGGCGGCGGTGGCGTCGGCACCGACAACAGCACCAACGCCGGTGTCGCGGGCGGTGCGGGTGGCGTCGGCGGTGTCGGCGGTACCGGTGGCGCGGCAGGCCTCGGCGGCTCGGGGTCGACCGCGGGAGCGTCCGGCGCGGCCGGTGATGGCGGGGTCGGTGGCGTCGGCGGGGCCGGCGGTCGCGGCGGTGCCGGAAGCCTCGGCACCACCGGCGGCGGCACAGGCGGCCAGGGCGCGACCGGTGGAGATGGCGGACAGGGTGGTGCCGGCGGCGCTGCCGGATCCGGCGGCGGCGGGCAACAAGGCGCCGGCGGCCAGGGCGGTATTGGCGGGGTCGGCGGCGTCGGCGGCGGCGGCGGTGCCGGTACCGATAACAGCACCAACCCCGGCGTGGCCGGTGGCGCGGGCGGCGCCGGCGGCGTGGGCGGTACCGGTGGTGCGGCCGGCCTCGGGGGCTCGGGGTCGACTGTCGGCGCGTCGGGCACCGCTGGTGACGGCGGGGTCGGCGGCGGTGGCGGTGTTGGGGGTAGGGGCGGTGCCGGGAGCACCGGGCTGGCCGGTGGCGGTGCTGGTGGTCAGGGTGCCGCTGGTGGCCAGGGCGGACAAGGTGGTGCTGGCGGCGCGGCTGGTTCCGGCGGCGGCGGGCAGCAAGGAGCCGGCGGTCAGGGCGGCATCGGCGGGGTCGGCGGCGTCGGCGGTCATGGCGGTGCCGGTACCGACAACACCGCCAACCCCGGCGTCGCCGGCGGCGCGGGTGGCGTCGGCGGGGTCGGCGGCACCGGTGGCGCAGCAGGCCTCGGCGGCTCCGGATCAAGCACCGGCGCGAGCGGCACCGCCGGAGACGGCGGCCAAGGCGGTATCGGCGGGACCGGCGGCCAGGGCGGACAAGGCAGCCTTGGTGCCAGCGGCGGCGGGACCGGCGGGCAGGGCGCGGCCGGCGGTGACGGCGGCATCGGCGGCGCCGGCGGCGCAGCTGGGTCAGGCGGAGGCGGGCAGCAAGGCGCCGGCGGTCAGGGCGGTATCGGCGGGGTCGGCGGTATCGGCGGCGCCGGCGGTGTCGGCACCGACAACAGCACCGACCCCGGTATCGCGGGCGGTGCGGGCGGTATCGGTGGTGTCGGCGGCACCGGTGGCGCGGCAGGCCTCGGCGGCTCCGGATCAAGCACCGGCGCGAGCGGCACCGCCGGTGACGGCGGCCAAGGCGGTATCGGCGGGACCGGCGGCAAAGGCGGACAAGGCAACACCGGCACCAGCGGCGGCGGGACCGGCGGGCAAGGTGCGGCCGGTGGAGACGGCGGCCAGGGTGGTGCTGGCGGCGCGGCCGGCGCCACCAACGGCGGCACCGCTGGTATCCAGGGCGCCGGCGGTCAGGGCGGCATCGGCGGAGTCGGCGGCCAAGGCGGCCACGGCGGCGTCGGCACCGACAACAGCGCCAACCCCGGCGTGGCGGGCGGTGCGGGCGGTATCGGTGGTGTCGGCGGCACCGGTGGCACGGCCGGCCTCGGAGGGGCCGGATCAAGCACCGGCGCGAGCGGCACCGCCGGTGACGGCGGGGTTGGTGGCATCGGCGGAGTTGGTGGCCAGGGCGGTGTCGGCAGCACCGGCACCACCGGTGGCGGCACCGGCGGGCAAGGTGCGGCCGGCGGTGACGGCGGCCAGGGCGGTGCGGGCGGCGCAGCCGGGGCCACCAACGGCGGCACTGCCGGAACCCAAGGCACCGGCGGCCAGGGCGGCATCGGCGGAATCGGCGGCGTCGGCGGCCACGGCGGTACAGGCACTGACAACAGCACCGACCCCGGCGTGGCGGGCGGTGCGGGCGGTATCGGTGGTGTCGGCGGCACCGGCGGCGCGGCCGGCCTCGGAGGGGCCGGATCAAGCACCGGCGCGAGCGGCACCGCCGGTGACGGCGGGGTTGGTGGCATCGGCGGAGTTGGTGGCCAGGGCGGTGTCGGCAGCACCGGCACCACCGGCGGCGGCACCGGCGGGCAAGGTGCGGCCGGCGGTGACGGCGGCCAGGGCGGTGCCGGCGGCGCAGCCGGGGCCACCAACGGCGGCACTGCTGGTATCCAGGGCGCGGGCGGCCAGGGCGGCATCGGCGGAGTCGGCGGAATCGGCGGCCACGGCGGTACAGGCACTGACAACAGCACCAACCCGGGCGTGGCGGGCGGCGCGGGCGGTATCGGTGGTGTCGGCGGCACCGGTGGCGCGGCCGGCCTCGGAGGGGCCGGATCAAGCACCGGCGCGAGCGGCACCGCCGGTGACGGCGGGGTTGGTGGCATCGGCGGAGTTGGTGGCCAGGGCGGTGTCGGCAGCACCGGCACCACCGGTGGCGGCACCGGCGGGCAAGGTGCGGCAGGTGGCGACGGCGGCCAGGGCGGTGCGGGCGGCGCATCCGGGGCCACCAACGGCGGCACTGCTGGTATCCAGGGCGCGGGCGGCCAGGGCGGCATCGGCGGAGTCGGCGGAATCGGCGGCCACGGCGGTACAGGCACTGACAACAGCACCAACCCCGGCGTGGCCGGCGGCGCGGGCGGCATCGGCGGTGTCGGCGGCACCGGCGGCGCGGCCGGCCTCGGCGGCTCCGGATCAACCACCGGCGCGAGCGGCACCGCCGGTGACGGCGGGGTTGGTGGCATCGGCGGAGTTGGTGGCCAGGGCGGTGTCGGCAGCACCGCCACCACCGGTGGCGGCACCGGCGGGCAAGGTGCGGCCGGCGGTGACGGCGGCCAGGGCGGTGCCGGCGGCGCAGCCGGGGCCACCAACGGCGGCACCGCCGGCACCCAGGGCGCCGGGGGTCAGGGTGGTATCGGCGGGGTCGGCGGAACCGGCGGCGCCGGTGGTGTCGGCACCGATAACAGCGCGAACCCCGGTATCGCGGGCGGTGCGGGCGGTATCGGTGGTGTCGGGGGCACCGGTGGCGCGGCAGGCCTCGGCGGCTCCGGATCGAGCACCGGCGCCTCCGGCACGGCCGGTGACGGCGGCCAAGGCGGTATCGGCGGGACCGGCGGCCAGGGCGGACAAGGCAGCCTTGGTGCCAGCGGCGGCGGCACCGGCGGGCAAGGTGCGGCCGGTGGAGACGGCGGCCAGGGCGGTGCCGGCGGCGCAGCCGGGGCCACCAACGGCGGCACCGCCGGCACCCAGGGCGCCGGGGGTCAGGGCGGCATCGGCGGAATCGGCGGCCAAGGCGGCGCGGGTGGCGTCGGCACCGACAACAGCACCAACCCCGGCGTCGCGGGCGGTGCGGGCGGCGTCGGTGGTATCGGTGGCACGGGTGGCGGGGCCGGACTTGGTGGTTCCGGTTCGAGCACCGGCGCGGTGGGCATGGCTGGTGATGGCGGGGTTGGTGGCGTCGGCGGGGCCGGCGGTAGGGGCGGTGCCGGGAGCACCGGGCTCGCCGGCGGCGGCGCTGGTGGTCAAGGCGCGGCCGGTGGCGACGGCGGCCAGGGCGGTGCCGGAGGCGCGGCCGGATCTGGGGGCGGCGGGCAGCAAGGAGCCGGCGGCCAGGGCGGCATCGGCGGAGTCGGCGGCCAAGGCGGCCAAGGCGGCGTCGGCACCGACAACAGCACCAACCCCGGCGTGGTCGGCGGCGCGGGTGGCATCGGTGGTGTCGGCGGCACCGGCGGCGCGGCCGGCCTCGGCGGCTCCGGATCAACCACCGGCGCGAGCGGCACGGCCGGTGACGGCGGCCAAGGCGGTATCGGCGGGACCGGCGGCCAAGGCGGACAAGGCAACACCGGCACCAGCGGAGGCGGGTCCGGCGGCCAAGGTGCGGCCGGCGGCGACGGCGGCCAGGGCGGTGCAGGCGGCGCAGCTGGCGCCACCAACGGCGGCACCGCCGGTATCCAGGGCGCGGGCGGCCAGGGCGGCATCGGCGGAGTCGGCGGCCAAGGCGGCCACGGCGGCGTCGGCACCGACAACAGCACCAACCCCGGTATCGCGGGCGGTGCGGGCGGTATCGGTGGTGTCGGGGGCACCGGCGGCGCGGCCGGCCTCGGAGGGGCCGGATCAACAACGGGAGCCTCCGGCACTGCTGGTGACGGCGGAACCGGCGGCGTCGGCGGGACCGGCGGCCAGGGCGGACAAGGCAGCACCGGCACCACCAGTGGCGGCACCGGCGGGCAAGGTGCGGCTGGCGGTGACGGCGGCCAGGGTGGTGCCGGCGGCGCATCCGGAGCCACCAACGGCGGCACCGCCGGCACCCAGGGCATCGGCGGCCAGGGCGGCATCGGCGGAGTCGGCGGCCAAGGCGGCCACGGCGGAACCGGCACCGATAACAGCGCCAACCCCGGTATCGCGGGCGGTGCGGGCGGTATCGGTGGGGTCGGCGGCACCGGTGGCGCAGCAGGCCTCGGCGGCTCCGGATCAAGCACCGGCGCGAGCGGCACCGCCGGAGACGGCGGCCAAGGCGGTATCGGCGGGACCGGCGGCAAAGGCGGACAAGGCAACACCGGCACCACAGGCGGCGGGACCGGCGGGCAAGGTGCGGCCGGTGGAGACGGCGGCCAGGGTGGTGCTGGCGGCGCGGCCGGCGCCACCAACGGCGGCACCGCCGGCGCCCAAGGAGCCGGCGGACAGGGTGGTATCGGCGGAGTCGGCGGAACCGGCGGCGCCGGCGGTGTCGGCACCGATAACGGCGCCAACCCCGGTATCGCGGGCGGTGCGGGTGGCGTCGGCGGTGTCGGCGGCACCGGTGGCGCGGCAGGCCTCGGCGGCTCCGGATCAACCACCGGCGCGAGCGGCACCGCCGGAGACGGCGGCCAAGGCGGTATCGGCGGGACCGGCGGCAAAGGCGGACAAGGCAACACCGGCACCACAGGCGGCGGGACCGGCCGGCAAGGCGCCGCCGGCGGCGACGGCGGCCAGGGCGGCGCCGGCGGTGCAGCTGGAGCCACCAACGGCGGCACCGCCGGCACCCAAGGAGCCGGCGGACAGGGTGGTATCGGCGGAGTCGGCGGCCAAGGCGGCGCGGGTGGCGTCGGCACCGACAACAGCACCAACCCCGGCGTCGCGGGCGGTGCGGGCGGTATCGGTGGCGTCGGCGGCACCGGTGGCGCGGCCGGCCTCGGCGGGGCCGGATCGAGCACCGGCGCGAGCGGCACCGCCGGAGACGGCGGCCAGGGTGGCGGCGGCGGGACCGGCGGCCAAGGCGGTACAGGCAGCACCGGCACCACGGGTGGCGGGACCGGCGGGCAAGGTGCGGCTGGCGGTGACGGCGGCCAAGGCGGTGCTGGCGGCGCATCCGGGGCCACCAACGGCGGCACCGCCGGCACCCAGGGCGCGGGCGGCCAGGGCGGTATCGGCGGGGTCGGCGGTATCGGCGGCGGCGGTGGTGTCGGTACGGACAGCAGCGCCAACCCGGGCGTGGCCGGTGGCGTGGGTGGCATCGGTGGTGTCGGCGGCACCGGTGGCGCGGCAGGTCTCGGAGGGGCCGGTTCGAGCACCGGCGCCTCCGGCACGGCCGGTGACGGCGGCCAAGGCGGTATCGGCGGGACCGGCGGCCAGGGCGGACAAGGCAGCCTAGGTGCCAGCGGCGGCGGGACCGGCGGGCAAGGCGCGGCTGGCGGTGACGGCGGCCAGGGTGGTGCCGGCGGCGCAGCCGGGGCCACCAACGGCGGCACCGCCGGCACCCAGGGCGCGGGCGGTCAGGGCGGCATCGGCGGGGTCGGCGGAATCGGCGGCCACGGCGGTGCGGGTACGGACAGCAGCGCCAACCCGGGCGTGGCCGGCGGTGCGGGCGGTATCGGTGGTGTCGGCGGCACCGGTGGCGCGGCCGGCCTCGGCGGCTCCGGTTCGAGCACCGGCGCCTCCGGCACGGCCGGTGACGGCGGCCAAGGCGGTATCGGCGGGACCGGCGGCCAGGGCGGACAAGGCAGCCTAGGTGCCAGCGGCGGCGGGACCGGCGGGCAAGGCGCCGCCGGCGGCGACGGCGGCCAAGGAGGCGCCGGCGGCGCGGCCGGCGCCACCAAGGGGGGCACCGCGGGTATCCAGGGTGCCGGTGGTCAAGGTGGCGTCGGCGGGGTCGGCGGCGAGGGCGGCACCGGCGGAACCGGCACCGACAACAGCGCCAACCCCGGCATTGCCGGCGGAGCGGGCGGAACCGGCGGTATCGGCGGCACCGGCGGCGCAGCCGGCAAGGGCGGCACCGGGTCCACTACCGGTGCGGCCGGCACAGCCGGCAGCGGCGGCGCGGGTGGCACCGGCGGCATAGGCGGCAAGGGCGGCACCGGCACCACCGGCACGACCGGGGGCGGCCCCGGCGGCCAAGGCGCGCTCGGCGGCGACGGCGGCCAGGGCGGGGCCGGGGGCGCCGCGGGGGCCACCAACGGCGGCACCGCCGGAATCCAGGGCGCCGGCGGCCAGGGCGGCTTCGGCGGCACCGGCGGTAAAGGCGGCACCGGCGGCATCGGCACCGACAACAGCGCCAACCCCGGCGTCGCCGGGGGTACCGGTGGAACCGGCGGCATAGGCGGTGCCGGCGGCGCAGCCGGCAAGGGTGGCACCGGCTCCTCCACGGGCGCGGCCGGCACATCCGGGAGCGGCGGCACCGGCGGCACCGGCGGCACCGGCGGGAAGGGCGGACAAGGCAGCACCGGCACGACCGGAGGCGGGACCGGCGGCCAAGGCGCCCTCGGCGGCGACGGCGGCCAGGGCGGGGCCGGCGGCGCAGCCGGAGCCACCAACGGCGGCACCGCCGGACTCCAAGGGGCTGGCGGCCAGGGCGGCTTCGGCGGCACCGGCGGTAAAGGCGGCACCGGCGGCATCGGCGTCGACAACAGCGCCAACCCTGGCGTCGCAGGTGGTGCGGGTGGCATCGGTGGTGTCGGCGGCACCGGTGGCGCGGCCGGCCTCGGCGGCTCCGGATCAACCACCGGCGCGAGCGGCACCGCCGGAGACGGCGGCCAAGGCGGTGCTGGTGGGACCGGCGGCCAAGGCGGTAAAGGCAGCACCGGCACCACAGGTGGCGGCACCGGCGGACAAGGCGCGGCCGGCGGTGACGGCGGCCAAGGTGGCACCGGCGGCGCGGCCGGCGCCACCAACGGCGGCACCGCCGGCACCCAGGGCATCGGCGGCCAGGGCGGCATCGGCGGAGTCGGCGGCCAAGGCGGCCACGGCGGAACCGGCACCGACAACAGCACCAACCCCGGCATCGCCGGCGGGGCCGGCGGAACCGGCGGTATCGGCGGCACCGGCGGCGCAGCCGGCAAGGGCGGCACCGGCTCCACCACGGGTGCGGCCGGCACAGCCGGTAACGGCGGCACCGGCGGTCTGGGAGGCACCGGCGGCAACGGCGGACAAGGCAGCACCGGCACCACAGGCGGCGGCACCGGCGGACAAGGCGCCGCCGGCGGCGACGGCGGCCACGGCGGAATCGGCGGCGCGGCCGGCGCCACCAACGGCGGCACCGCCGGCACCCAGGGAGCCGGCGGCCAAGGCGGCACCGGCGGCCAAGGCGGCCAAGGCGGCCACGGCGGAACCGGCACCGACAACAGCACCAACCCCGGCATCGCGGGCGGCGACGGCGGAACCGGCGGCATCGGCGGCACCGGCGGCGCAGCCGGCAAGGGCGGCACCGGATCAACCACCGGCACCTCCGGCACAGCCGGAGACGGCGGCACCGGCGGCAGCGGCGGCATAGGCGGCAACGGCGGACAAGGCAGCACCGGCACCACAGGTGGCGGCACCGGCGGCCAAGGCGCGGCCGGTGGCGACGGCGGCCAAGGTGGTGCCGGCGGCGCAGCCGGAGCCACCAACGGCGGCACCGCCGGCACCCAGGGCATCGGCGGCCAGGGCGGCATCGGCGGAATCGGCGGCCAAGGCGGCCACGGCGGTACAGGCACCGACAACAGCGCCAACCCGGGCGTGGCCGGCGGCGCAGGGGGCATCGGCGGTGTCGGCGGCACCGGCGGTGGGGCTGGCCTCGGCGGCTCCGGATCAAGCACCGGCGCGAGCGGCACCGCCGGAGACGGCGGCACCGGCGGTATCGGCGGGACCGGCGGCCAAGGCGGACAAGGCAACACTGGTACCACCGGTGGTGGCACGGGCGGCCAAGGCGCCCTCGGCGGCGACGGCGGCCAAGGCGGTGCCGGCGGCGCAGCCGGATCCGGCGGAGGCGGGCAGCAAGGAGCTGGCGGCCAAGGCGGCACCGGCGGCCAAGGCGGCCAAGGCGGCCACGGCGGAACCGGCACCGACAACAGCACCAACCCCGGCATCAAGGGTGGCGACGGCGGAACCGGCGGTATCGGCGGCACCGGGGGCGCAGCCGGCAAGGGCGGCACCGGATCCACCACGGGTGCGGCCGGCACAGCCGGTGACGGCGGAACCGGCGGCAGCGGCGGCACCGGCGGCAACGGCGGACAAGGCAGCACCGGCACCACAGGCGGCGGCACCGGCGGCCAAGGCGCCGCCGGCGGCGACGGCGGCCAAGGAGGCGCCGGCGGCGCGGCCGGCGCCACCAAGGGGGGCACCGCGGGTATCCAGGGTGCCGGTGGTCAAGGTGGCGTCGGCGGGGTCGGCGGCGAGGGCGGCACCGGCGGAACCGGCACCGACAACAGCGCCAACCCCGGCATTGCCGGCGGAGCGGGCGGAACCGGCGGTATCGGCGGCACCGGCGGCGCAGCCGGCAAGGGCGGCACCGGGTCCACTACCGGTGCGGCCGGCACAGCCGGCAGCGGCGGCGCGGGTGGCACCGGCGGCATAGGCGGCAAGGGCGGCACCGGCACCACCGGCACGACCGGGGGCGGCACCGGCGGCCAAGGCGCGCTCGGCGGCGACGGCGGCCAAGGCGGGGCCGGGGGCGCCGCGGGGGCCACCAACGGCGGCACCGCCGGAATCCAGGGCGCCGGCGGCCAGGGCGGCTTCGGCGGCACCGGCGGTAAAGGCGGCACCGGCGGCATCGGCACCGACAACAGCGCCAACCCCGGCGTCGCCGGGGGTACCGGTGGAACCGGTGGCATAGGCGGTGCCGGCGGCGCAGCCGGCAAGGGTGGCACCGGCTCCTCCACGGGCGCGGCCGGCACATCCGGGAGCGGCGGCACCGGCGGCACCGGCGGCACCGGCGGGAAGGGCGGACAAGGCAGCACCGGCACGACCGGAGGCGGGACCGGTGGCCAAGGCGCCCTCGGCGGCGACGGCGGCCAGGGCGGGGCCGGCGGCGCAGCCGGAGCCACCAACGGCGGCACCGCCGGACTCCAAGGGGCTGGCGGCCAGGGCGGCTTCGGCGGCACCGGCGGTAAAGGCGGCACCGGCGGCATCGGCGTCGACAACAGCGCCAACCCTGGCGTCGCAGGTGGTGCGGGTGGCATCGGTGGTGTCGGCGGCACCGGTGGCGCGGCCGGCCTCGGAGGGGCCGGATCAACCACCGGCGCGAGCGGCACCGCCGGAGACGGCGGCCAAGGCGGTGCTGGTGGGACCGGCGGCCAAGGCGGTAAAGGCAGCACCGGCGCCACAGGTGGCGGCACCGGCGGGCAAGGCGCGGCCGGCGGTGACGGCGGCCAAGGTGGCACCGGCGGCGCGGCCGGGGCCACCAACGGCGGCACCGCCGGCACCCAGGGCATCGGCGGCCAGGGCGGCATCGGCGGAGTCGGCGGCCAAGGCGGCCACGGCGGAACCGGCACCGACAACAGCACCAACCCCGGCATCGCCGGCGGTGCCGGCGGAACCGGCGGTATCGGCGGCACCGGCGGCGCAGCCGGCAAGGGCGGCACCGGATCCACCACGGGTGCGGCCGGCACAGCCGGTGACGGCGGAACCGGCGGCAGCGGCGGCACCGGCGGCAACGGCGGACAAGGCAGCACCGGCACCACAGGCGGCGGCACCGGCGGCCAAGGCGCCGCCGGCGGCGACGGCGGCCAAGGCGGAATCGGCGGCGCGGCCGGCGCCACCAACGGCGGCACCGCCGGCACCCAGGGAGCCGGCGGCCAAGGCGGCACCGGCGGCCAAGGCGGCCAAGGCGGCACCGGCGGAACCGGCACCGACAACAGCACCAACCCCGGCATCGCGGGCGGCGACGGCGGAACCGGCGGTATCGGCGGCACCGGCGGCGCAGCCGGCAAGGGCGGCACCGGCTCCACCACCGGTACTGCCGGCACAGCCGGTGACGGCGGCACCGGCGGCAGCGGCGGCATCGGCGGCAACGGCGGACAAGGCAGCACCGGTACCGCAGGTGGCGGCACCGGTGGCACCGGCGCGGCCGGTGGCGACGGTGGCAACGGCGGCGCCGGCGGTGCAGCCGGAGCCACCAACGGCGGCACCGCCGCAAACCAAGGAGCCGGCGGCAAGGGCGGTACCGGCGGAGTCGGCGGCCAAGGTGGCCAAGGCGGATTTGGCACCGATAACAGCACAAAGTCGGGTGTCGCTGGTGGATCTGGTGGCCTGGGTGGCGTCGGCGGCACGGGCGGCGCTGCGGGGAAGGGCGGAACCGGCTCGACCACGGGTGCGGCCGGCACAGCGGGCAGCGGCGGCGTGGGTGGCATCGGCGGAACCGGCGGGCAAGGCGGGCAAGGCAGCATCGGCGCGATCGGCGGCGGCATCGGCGGCACCGGCGCGGCCGGCGGCGACGGCGGCCAAGGCGGCACCGGCGGCGCGGCCGGCGCCACCAACGGCGGCACCGCCGGAAACCAAGGCATTGGCGGCCAGGGTGGCGTCGGCGGCAAGGGCGGCCAGGGCGGTACCGGCGGTATCGGCACCGACAACAGCACCAACCCCGGCATCGCAGGCGGAGCGGGCGGCTCCGGTGGCACCGGAGGCACCGGCGGTGGGGCCGGCCTTGGTGGCAGTGGCTCGACCGGCGGTGCGTCCGGCACGGCCGGTGACGGCGGCATCGGAGGCACCGGCGGCACCGGCGGACAGGGCGGGCAAGGCAGCATCGGCGCGATCGGCGGCGGCATCGGCGGCACCGGCGCGGCCGGCGGCGACGGCGGCCAAGGCGGCACCGGCGGCGCGGCCGGCGCCACCAACGGCGGCACCGCCGGAAACCAAGGCATCGGGGGCCAGGGTGGCTTCGGCGGCAAGGGCGGCCAGGGCGGCCAAGGCGGCATTGGCACCGACAACAGCACCAACCCCGGCATCGCCGGCGGAGCAGGTGGCACGGGTGGCGGCGGCGGCACCGGCGGCGCAGCCGGCCTCGGCGGTAGCGGTTCCATCACCGGCGCGGCCGGCAGTGCCGGTAACGGCGGCACCGGGGGCACCGGCGGCACCGGCGGACAGGGCGGACAGGGCAGCACGGGTGCGATCGGCGGCGGCACCGGCGGCACCGGCGCCGGCGGCGGGGACGGCGGCCAGGGCGGCACCGGCGGCGCGGCTGGGAAAGCTAACGGCGGGTTCAATGGCGCCCAGGGCGCCGGCGGCCAGGGTGGCTTCGGCGGCAAGGGCGGCCAGGGCGGCCAGGGGGGCATCGGCACCGACAACAGCGCCAACCCCGGCATCGCCGGCGGAGCGGGCGGCACCGGTGGCAGCGGCGGCACCGGCGGCGCAGCCGGCCTCGGTGGCACCGGTTCCACCACCGGCGCGGCCGGCACAGCCGGTAACGGCGGCACCGGGGGCACCGGCGGCACCGGCGGACAGGGCGGACAGGGCAGCACGGGTGCGATCGGCGGCGGCATCGGCGGCCAAGGTGCCGCCGGCGGGGACGGCGGCCAGGGCGGCACCGGCGGCGCGGCTGGGAAAGCTAACGGCGGGTTCAACGGCGCCCAGGGCGCCGGCGGCCAAGGCGGCTTCGGCGGCACCGGCGGTAAAGGCGGCACCGGCGGCATCGGCACCGACAACAGCGCCAACCCCGGCATCGCCGGCGGAGCGGGCGGCACCGGTGGCAACGGTGGCACCGGCGGCGCAGCCGGCCTCGGTGGCACCGGTTCCACCACCGGCGCGACCGGCACAGCCGGTAACGGCGGCACCGGGGGCACCGGCGGCACCGGCGGACAGGGCGGACAGGGCAGCACGGGTGCGATCGGCGGCGGCATCGGCGGCACCGGCGCCGACGGCGGGGACGCCGGCCAGGGCGGCACCGGCGGAGCCGCCGGCAAGGCCAACGGCGGCTTCAACGGCGCCCAGGGCGCCGGCGGCCAAGGCGGCTTCGGCGGCACCGGCGGTAAAGGCGGCACCGGCGGCATCGGCACCGACAACAGCGCCAACCCCGGCATCGCCGGCGGAGCGGGCGGCACCGGTGGCACCGGCGGAACCGGCGGCGCAGCCGGCCTCGGCGGCACCGGTTCCACCACCGGCGCGGCCGGCACAGCCGGAAACGGCGGCACCGGCGGCACCGGCGGCACCGGCGGACAGGGCGGACAAGGCAGCACCGGCACCACAGGCGGCGGCACCGGCGGCCAAGGTGCCGCCGGCGGGGACGCCGGCCAAGGCGGCACCGGCGGCGCTGCCGGCAAGGCCAACGGCGGCTTCAACGGCGCCCAGGGCGCCGGCGGCCAAGGCGGCTTCGGCGGCAAGGGCGGCCAGGGCGGCCAAGGCGGTACCGGCACCGACAACAGCGCCAACCCCGGCATCGCAGGCGGGGCCGGCGGCACCGGTGGCACCGGCGGAACCGGCGGCGCAGCCGGCCTCGGCGGCACCGGTTCCACCACCGGCGCGGCCGGCAGTGCCGGAAACGGCGGCACCGGCGGCACCGGCGGCACCGGCGGACAGGGCGGACAAGGCAGCACCGGCACCACAGGCGGCGGCACCGGCGGCCAAGGTGCCGCCGGCGGGGACGCCGGCCAAGGCGGCACCGGCGGAGCCGCCGGCAAGGCCAACGGCGGCTTCAACGGCGCCCAGGGCGCCGGCGGCCAAGGCGGCTTCGGCGGCACCGGCGGTAAAGGCGGCACCGGCGGCATCGGCACCGACAACAGCGCCAACCCCGGCATCGCCGGCGGAGCGGGCGGCACCGGTGGCACCGGCGGAACCGGCGGCGCAGCCGGCCTCGGCGGCACCGGTTCCACCACTGGCGCGGCCGGCACAGCCGGAAACGGCGGCACCGGCGGCACCGGCGGCACCGGCGGACAGGGCGGACAAGGCAGCACCGGCACCACAGGCGGCGGCACCGGCGGCCAAGGTGCCGCCGGCGGGGACGCCGGCCAAGGCGGCACCGGCGGCGCTGCCGGCAAGGCCAACGGCGGCTTCAACGGCGCCCAGGGCGCCGGCGGCCAAGGCGGCTTCGGCGGCACCGGCGGTAAGGGCGGCACCGGCGGCAACGGCACCGCCAGCAGCAACCCCACCGTCGCCGCCCAAGCCGGGGGCCAAGGCGGCACCGGAGGCACCGGCGGCGCCGCCGGCAAGGGCGGCAACGGCTCCTCCACCGGAACGGCCGGCACCGCCGGCAACGGCGGCACCGGCGGACTGGGCGGCAACGGCGGCAAGGGCGCGGACAACGCCACCGTCGCAACCGCTGGTCAGCAGGGCGCTCAAGGCGGCACCGGCGGACAAGGCGGCCAGGGCGGGACTGGTGGCACCGCAGGTGCCACCAACGGCGGCACCGCCGGAACCCAGGGCGCCGGCGGACAAGGCGGCACCGGCGGCACCGGCGGTAAAGGCGGCACCGGCGGCAACGGCACCGACAGCAGCAACCCGACCACCGCCGCCCAAGCCGGCGGCCAAGGCGGCACCGGAGGCACCGGCGGCGCCGCCGGCCTTGGTGGCACCGGCTCCACCACCGGAACGGCCGGCACCGCCGGCAACGGAGGCACCGGCGGACTGGGCGGCAACGGCGGCAAGGGCGCGGACAACGCCACCGTCGCAACTACCGGACAACAAGGTGCCCAAGGCGGCACCGGCGGAGCCGGCGGCCAGGGCGGCACGGGTGGCGCGGCTGGAGCCACGAACGGCGGCACTGCAGGCATCCAGGGCGCCGGCGGCCAAGGCGGTATCGGCGGAACGGGCGGCAAGGGTGGCACCGGTGGCAACGGCACGGACAACAGCGCCAACCTCGCCGTCGCCGGCGGCACGGGTGGTCAGGGCGGTACCGGCGGCACCGGTGGCGATGCAGGCAAGGCCGGCATCGGCTCCACCTCCGGCGCCGCGGGAACCGCGGGCAACGGCGGCGTAGGCGGCCTGGGCGGTAACGGCGGGAACGCGGGCAACGGCACCGCGGGTAGCAGCGGGGGCGGCATAGGCGGTACGGGTGCAGTCGGAGGGCAGGGCGGCCAGGGCGGCACCGGCGGCACGGCCGGAGCCCCCAACGGCGGCACCGCTGGCAACCAAGGCGCCGGTGGTCAGGGCGGCAATGGCGGCACCGGCGGCACGGGCGGCACCGGCGGCCAAGGCGCCACCGACACCGGCAGCGGCGCAGGCACCGGCGGTACTGGCGGCCAAGGCGGCAAAGGCGGCGCGGCCGGCGCCGCAGGAACCGGCTCGACCCCCGGTGTCCAGGGCAACGGCGGCAACGGCGGTAAGGGCGGCGACGGCGGTCAGGGCGGCACCGGCAAGGCAGGCGCCAACGCCGCTAGTGCCGGCAATGGCACCATCGGCGGCACTGGCGGCACCGGCGGCCAAGGCGGGAACGCCGGGACCGGCCTCACCAACGGCGTCAATGGCAGCGGCGGCAACGGCGGTGCAGGCGGCACCGGCGGGCAAGGCGGTACGAGTACGACGGCCGGCGGCAACGGAGGCAGTGGCGCTCAGGGCGGCACCGGCGGCACGGCCGGGATCGCGGGCACTGGCGGCACGGGCGGCACAGCGGGCAACGCAGGCAACGGCGGTACCGGCGGAAACGGCGGTGCCGGCACAGCGGGCACGTCCGGCACCGCGGGCAGCGGAGCTGCTGGAACCAACGGCGGCCAGGGTGGCACCGGCGGCCAGGGCGGCAGCGGCGGCAACCCGATCGGCACCGGCGGGGCGGGCGTCGGCGGCAACGGCGGTCAGGGCGGGGCCGGCGGCGCAGGCGGCAACGGCGGTAGCGGCTCCGCCGTTCTGGCCGGCGGCAATGCCGGCAACGGCGGCGCGGGCGGAACCGGCGGCGCCTCAGGCGGCGGTGGAACGGGCGCGAACCGGGGCACCGGCGGCACCGGTGGCGCCGGCGGGTCAGGCGGTACCGGTGGCGACGGCGGAATTGTGACTGCCTCAGGTGCAGCTGGCAAAGCGGGTGGAAATGGTGGAGCGGGCGGCGCCGGTGGACAGGGCGGGGCCGGGCTGACCAGCACCGGCATCAACGGCAGCGGCGGTGTCGGGGGCAACGGCGGTGGCGGCGGAGCTGGCAGCAGTGGCG
Organism: Mycobacterium sp. 23; assembly: GCF_048287075.1. Classification (NCBI taxonomy): domain Bacteria; kingdom Bacillati; phylum Actinomycetota; class Actinomycetes; order Mycobacteriales; family Mycobacteriaceae; genus Mycobacterium; species Mycobacterium sp. 23. The sequence continues at coordinate 4,723,365 of NZ_JBLVUX010000005.1, read as the reverse complement.
TCAGCAACGCCGGCACCGGCGCTGGCGGCGCGGGCGCCAACGGTGGAACCGGCGGTAACGGCGGTGCCGGCGGCAATGTCGGGGGTGGAGGTACCGGCGGCGACGGTGGTCAGGGCGGCAGCGGTGGAACCGGTGGTACCGCCGGTAACGGGGGTAACGGAGGCAACGCTCCCGCAGTCTCAGGGACCAACAACGGCGCCACCGGTGGCACCGGTGGCGGTGGTGGCCAAGGCGGAAACGGCGGCAACGCCGGCAACGGCGGCAACGGCAGCGCGACTGGTAAGGGCGGAAATGCCGGTATGGCCGGTAATGCCGGCATCAACGGCAACGGCGGCAACGGCGGCAACGGCGGCAACGCGACCGGGTCGGGCAACGGCGGCAAGGGCGGCACCGGCGGCAACGGGGGCAACAGCGGGGCCACAGACCAGGTCGGCGGCAATGGCGGCACCGGCGGCTCAGGTGGAACCCCAGGCACCGCCAGCGCAGGTGGAGCCGGCTCCGTCGGCGGCCAGGGCGGCAGGGGCGGGGCCGGCGGCAGCGCTGTCACCGGTACCGGTGGCGCCGGAGGCACCGGTGGAATCGGTGGCGACGGCGGCAACGGTGGCACCGGCGGCACCGGGGGCACCAGCCTTTCAGCGACACCCGGCACCAACGGCGGACGAGGTGGGGCCGGTGCCAACGCCGGGGCCGGTGGACAAGGTGGCGACGGCGGCGCCTCCAGCAAGGGCATCGGTGGCGCCGGCGGCATCGGCGGCGCGGGGGGCAGCAATCTCGGGGGGGCAAACGGCGGTAACGGCGGCACCGGCGGCGGTAGCGGCTTCGCCGGCGGCACAGCCGGCAACGGCGGTGACGGCGGGTTGAACGGGGTCGGCGGCACGGGCGGCAATGGGGGCACCGGCGGCAAGGGCGCCACTCAGGCGGGCGCCGGCGGCGCAGGTGGTGCCGGCGGTCAAACCGGCGGCGGCAGCGGCTCAGCCAGCTCCACGATCGGCAACGGTGGTGCCGGCGGCACCGCGCCCGTGGGTGGCACCGGCGGCACCGGCGGCAAGGGCAGCACGGGCGGGGCCGGTGGCACCGGTGGCACCGGTGGCGCCAGCGGCAGCGGTAACACCGGCAAGTCCGGTACCGGAGGCGCTGCCGGCGCTGTGGGCGGTACCGGCGCGGCACCGAGCGGCAACAATGGCGGCAAGGGCGGCAGCGGGGGCCTGGCCGGTCTCAGCGGTGGCACCGGCGGCGCCGGCGGCGCCCCCTAGAGGTCAGCCCAAGTCAGGCAGTCACGTGCGCGGCGTGCACGTCATCCGCCGGCCGCGCTTCGGTCTGCTCCTTGGCCCAGCGGTAGTCCGGCTTACCGGCCGGTGACCGCTTCACCTCGTCGACGAACCAAAGACTGCGCGGCACTTTGTATCCCGCGATTTCCGAACGCACGAAGCTGTCCAGTTCGGCGAGCGTCGGCCGGGCGCCCTCCCGAGCCTGCACCACAGCCGCCACATGCTGGCCGTAACGCGGGTCCGGCACGCCGACCACCAGCGCGTCGAACACGTCGGGGTGGCCCTTCAGCGCGGCCTCGACCTCTTCGGGGTAGATCTTCTCGCCACCGCTGTTGATCGACACTGAGCCCCGGCCCAGCATCGTGACCGAGCCGTCCTCTTCGACCAACGCGTAGTCGCCCGGAATCGCATAGCGCACACCGTTAATCGTCTTGAACGTCTCGGCGGTCTTCTTCTCGTCCTTGTAGTAGCCGACGGGAATGTTGCCCTTCTTGGCAATGAATCCGCGCACGCCCGAGCCGGGCTTGACCTCATTGCCCTCTTCGTCGAGGACGACGGTGCGGTGATCGATGGTGACCCGAGGCCCACCGCTGTGCGGCGCGTCCTTGGCAACGATGCTGGTACCGCCAAAGCCGGTCTCCGACGAGCCGATTGAGTCCGTGATGACCCGATTCGGCAGCAGCTCAAGGAACTTCTCCTTGATGCTCGGCGAGAACAACGCAGCCGTGCTGGCGAGCAGAAAGAGCGACGACAGGTCGTAATCGTTGTCCTTCTGCAGGGCGTCCAGCAACGGACGGGCCATCGCGTCACCGGTGAAGAACAGCAGGTTCACTTTGTGCTTGTGAATGGTTTCCCACACCTGCTCGGCATTGAATTCCGGTGCCAGCACGGTGGTTTGGCCGGAGAAGATCGACATCCAGGTCGCCGACTGGGTGGCTCCGTGGATCATCGGCGGAATCGGATAGCGGACCATCGGCGGATTCGCGGCGGCAGCCTTGGCCAGGTCGTACTCGTCCTTGACGAATTCCCCTGTGGCGAAGTCGGTTCCGCCGAGCAGCACCCGGTAGATGTCTTCGTGGCGCCACATCACGCCTTTCGGGAAGCCGGTGGTGCCGCCCGTGTAAAGCAGGTAGATGGCATCCGCGGTGCGGTCGCCGAAGTCGCGCTCAGGTGAGCTGTCAGCGATCGCGGAGTAGAACTCGACGCCGCCGTAACGCTGGTAGTCCAGGTCGCTGCCGTCCTCGACGACCAGCACCGTCTTGACGTTGGGAGTGTCCGGCAGCACGTTGGCGACCCGGTCGGAGTACTGGCGCTCGTGCACCAGCGCCACCATGTCCGAGTTGTCGAAGAGGTAGCGAAGCTCGCCTTCGACGTACCGGAAGTTGACGTTGACCAGGATGGCGCCCGCCTTGATGATCCCCAGCATCGCGATCACGATCTCGATGCGGTTGCGGCAGTAGAGGCCGACCTTGTCGCCTTCGCGCACACCCTGGTCGATCAGGTAGTGCGCGAAGCGGTTGGCCTTCTCTTCCAATTGGGCGTACGTCAGCTGCTCGTCACCGCAGATGAGAGCAACACGGTCCGGCACAGCGTCGATGGCGTGCTCGGCAAGGTCAGCAATATTCAGAGCCACGGCCACCAAATTAGAACGTGTTACATTTCTTGACAAGCTCACACCCCATGTCGAGGAAGAGGCGGTAGCCGTGGCGGAGCAGCCAGCAAACGAATCCGGACCCGACGCGCTAGTGGAGCAGCGCGGTCACACGCTTATCGTGACGATGAACCGGCCGCACCGCCGCAATGCTCTGAGCACCGAAATGATGCAGATCATGGTAGAGGCGTGGGACCGCGTCGACAACGATCCCGATATCCGCTGCTGCATCCTCACGGGTGCCGGTGGCTACTTTTGTGCTGGCATGGATCTCAAGACCGCAACCCAGAAGCCGCCGGGCGACTCCTTCAAGGACGGCAGCTACGACCCGTCACGCATCGACGCCCTACTCAAGGGTCGTCGCCTCACCAAACCCCTGATCGCCGCAGTCGAAGGACCGGCGATCGCCGGCGGAACGGAGATCCTGCAGGGCACCGATATCCGGGTGGCCGGCGAGAGTGCCAAGTTCGGCATCTCCGAGGCCAAGTGGAGCCTGTATCCGATGGGCGGGTCAGCAGTGCGGCTGGTGCGGCAGATCCCCTATACCGTGGCCTGCGACCTGCTGCTGACCGGACGGCACATCACCGCGACCGAGGCCCTCGAGATGGGGCTGATCGGGCACGTCGTCCCGGATGGTCAAGCGCTGACGAAGGCGCTCGAACTCGCAGAGATCATCGAGAACAACGGGCCGTTGGCGGTGCAGGCGATCCTGCGTACCATCCGCGAGACCGAGGGCATGCACGAGAACGAGGCCTTCAAGATCGACACCCAGATCGGCATTCAGGTCTTCCTGTCCGACGACGCCAAGGAAGGCCCGCGCGCGTTCGCCGAAAAGCGCAAGCCCGAGTTCAAGAACCGCTGACCCCTCCCCTCGCCTCGCCGAGCGTGACGTGAGGGCGGGTTTCCGGCCGGATTTCATCCCTCAGATCACGTTCGGCGCGGATGTCGGTGCGCCGATGGACACTGCCACCCATGACGAGACCGTTCATCGGCAGCGAGGCGCTGAGATCCGGCGAGGTGACGCGTCACAGCCTGCGCCGACGTTTCGTCGCCCTCCATCCCGACGTCTACGCGCCGCCCGACGTCCAAATAACTGCCCGGGAGCGCGCCTACGCGGCCTGGCTCTGGTCGAAGCGGCGCGGCACCGTGGGCGGTCAGTCCGCCTCGGCACTGCACGGCGCAAAATGGGTCGACCCTCGCGCGCCCGCACAATTGCTATACCCACACCGGCGCCCGCCGCCCGGCATCATCATCTGGTCTGATCTGGTCGCGCCGGACGAAATACAGACAATCGCCGGTGTCGCTGTCACCACTCCCGCTCGCACGGCATTCGACCTCGCCTGCCGCTATCCACTCGTCAAGGCCGTCGCGGCCATCGACGCCCTCGCACGGGCCACGAGACTCCAAACAGCTGATTTGGAGCCAATACTCGAACGCAATAAGGGCCACCGCAACATCCGCAACGCGCGAAAGGCCCTGGCCCTCATCGACCCCGGCGCCCAGTCACCAAAAGAGAGCTGGCTGCGACTCCTCGTCATCGAAGCCGGCTATCCGCCGCCGCAGACCCAGATCCCGATCTACGGCAGCTACGGCGAACTCGTCGGCATCGTCGACATGGGATGGGAGGCATTCAAACTCGCGCTCGAATATGAGGGCGAGCACCATCGGACAGCAGCGCAGTTCGCGAAGGACGTTGCCCGCTACGACACGATGACGACCGATCTCGACTGGCTGATCATCCGCGTCACCAACCAGGACACCCCAGGGGGCGTCCTTGGCCGACTGGCGGCGGCGTGGTTACGCCGAACGTGTGATGAGGGCGGAAAAATCGCCTGAAACCAACCCTCAGATCACGCTCGGCGCAAAAGCAAAAGCAAAAGCAAAAGCAAAAAGCAAAAACGCCTACCCCAGCACCGGCGCGCTCGGCGTGAACACCACCGGCATCGACTCGAGGCCGGACACGAAGTTCGCCGGCCGCAACGGCAACGCGGACTCGTCGGCCAACCGCAGGTCAGGCAACCGCTGCAGCACCCGCGACGTCATCAACGACAACTCCAGACGGGCCAGCTGGTTACCCATACAGAAATGCGTGCCGAACCCAAAAGCCAAATGACTGTTCGGGTTTCGCCGGATGTCGAACTTCTCCGGTTGATCGAATACCGACTCGTCGAAGTTCGCCGCCTCGAACAACAGCATGATCTTCTCTCCGGCGCTCAACGACGTGCCATGAAAATCGGTGTCCGCGGTCAGAGTTCGGCACATGTTCTTCACCGGTGAAGTCCAGCGCAGCATCTCCTCGATGGCACCAGGTAGCAACCCGGGGTCGCCCACCAGATCCGAGAACTGGTCCTGGTTACGCACCAGTTGCTCGGTCCCCCCGCTCAACGTGTGCCGGGTGGTCTCGTCACCGCCGATCAGAATCAGCAGCGTCTCCATCACAATCTCTTCGTCCGACATCCGCTGACCCTCGACCTCGGCGTTGATCAGGATCGAATACAGGTCGTCGGTCGGCTCCGCACGGCGCTTGCCGATCAGGTCCATCGTGAACGCCGTATAGCCGGCGAACGCCTCCATCACCGTCTGGAACTCCACCGAGGTCGGGTCGATGTGGGACGACAGCCCGCACACCAGGTCGTCCGACCACTTCAGCAACATCCCCCGCTCGGACGGCAGCACGCCCAGCATGTCGCCGATCACCGCCATCGGCAGCGGCGCGGCGATGTCGCGGACGAAGTCGCACTCCCCGCGCTCACACACCGCGTCGATCAAGGTGTCGCACAACTCCGCAATCGACGCCTCCTTGTCCTTCACCCGCTTACGCGTGAAGCCGGCATTCACCAGCTTGCGCCGCACCAGATGCGCGGGGTCGTCCATGTCGATCATGTACGGCATACCGGGCTGATCGGGGCGGATGCCGCCGGTGCTGGAGAACAGCTCCGGGTTGCGCTCGGCGTCCAGAATCGCCTGATACGTTGTCGCGCCTGCCAATCCGTTGCGGTCCCGGAACACCGGCTGGTTCGTCCGCATCCAGCGGTACGCCTCCCGCGCCCCGACGCCGTCGGCATAGAAGTTGCCGTCGGCCAGATCGATGTTGAGGATCGTGTCCGGAATCGTTGACGTCATCTACAGCCTCCAGTTTTCTGCCTCGAGCCCATTACAGTAAGCCCCATGCCTGTCTCGCAACACACCATCGCCGGAACCGTTCTCACCATGCCGGTCGTCATCCGTAAAGCCGACCAGCATTCCGCGATGTTCTCGGTCAAGGCCGACGCCGCCCAACGGCTGATCGACTACAGCGGCCTGGAAGTCTTCCAATACCTGCCCGGCCGGGCGATTCTGGTGCAACTGCTGGTCCGCTACATCGACGGCGACCTCGGCAAGTACCACGAGTACGGCACCGCGTTCCTGGTCAACAAGCCGGGTACCCACGCAACAGGCATCCGCGCGATGGCCGACGCCGCCACCTTCATCCACCAGCTGCCTGTCGACCAGGAATTCACCCTCGAGGCCGGCCGCACCATCTGGGGCTACCCAAAGATCATGGCGGACTTCAATGTTCGCGAGGGGCGCAAGTTCGCGTTCGACGTCAGCGCCGACGGGCACCTCATCGCCGGTATCGAGTTCAGCCCCGGCCTGCCGCACCCGGCGCCCAAGCCCCAGACGTTGACGACGTACTCCTGCCTGGACGGCGTGACCCGCGAGACCACCTCGACCATGCAGACAACCGGCGTCCGGACCCGGCTCGGCGGCGCGAAGCTCCGCCTCGGCGACCACCCCTACGCCAAAGAATTGGCGACCCTGGGGCTGCCCAAGCGAGCACTGATGACGCAGTCGGTCACCAACGTAGAGATGTCGTTCGGCGACGCACGCGCCGTCTGAGACCATCCGGCCAATCTAGAACGTGTTCTAACGCCCCCGCAAGCCGCTGCCTCAGGTCAGTGCCGCGAGGTCCCGTACCTGCTCAACGCTTCGGGCACCCACCACCATCATGGTGACGCCGGACGCCTCCCAGGCCACGATCTGCTTACGCACGTAGTCCATGTCGCCGACGATCATGGCGTCGTCGACCAGCTCGTCCGGAATGACCTTGGCCGCCTCGTCCTTGCGATTGGACCGGAACAACTTGGTCACCTCGTCGACCACCTCGGAGTAGCCCATGCGGCGGTAGACGTCGGCGTGGAAGTTGGTGTCCTCGGCGCCCATGCCGCCCATGTAGAGCGCCAGGTACGGCTTGACCGCCTCGAAAGTCCCGGCGCGGTCCTCGGTCACCACCACCTGCGCCGTCGCGCACACCTCGAAGTCCTCGCGGCTGCGGCGGGCACCGGGCCGGGCGAATCCCTCGTCCAACCATTCGTTGTAGGTGTCCGCCATCCGCGGCGAATAGAAGATGGGCAACCAGCCGTCGCAGATCTCGGCCGCCAGCGCCACGTTCTTCGGGCCTTCCGCACCCAGCATGATCGGGATATCGGCGCGTAAGGGGTGGGTGATCGGCTTCAACGGCTTACCCAAACCCGTTGTGCCCTCACCGGTCAGCGGCAACGGGTAGTGCGGCCCGTCGCTGGTCACCGGCTTCTCCCGGGCCCAGACCTGGCGCACGATGTCGATGTACTCGCGGGTGCGGGCCAGCGGCTTGGGAAACCGGGCTCCGTACCAGCCCTCGACCACCTGCGGCCCGGACACACCCAGGCCGAGGATGTGCCGGCCGCCCGACAGATGGTCCAGCGTCAGCGCGGCCATCGCGCAAGCGGTCGGGGTACGCGCGGACAACTGCACCACCGAGGTGCCCAGCCGCACCCGCTGCGTCTCCCGGCCCCACCAGGCCAGCGGCGTGTAGGCGTCCGAGCCCCACGCCTCGGCGGTGAACACGGCGTCGAATCCGGCTTCCTCGGCGGCCGCGACGAGCTCCGCGTGGTTCTCCGGCGGCTGAGCGCCCCAATACCCCAGTTGCAACCCGAGCTTCATAGCGCGCCTCCCGAAGACCTTCCAATGGACCTAGTTGAAACCATTCTTAGAACCTGTTCTACTCGAATGCGTGACAGCCAGTTCAAGCGGCCCGGCCCTGATCGATCACCCTGAGCCGCCCCTCTCCGCACCGTTGACATTGGCCTTCGACTACACCCGTTCGGTGGGTCCCACGCTCGGCAAGTTTTTCACCGCACTGCGTGAGCGCCGCGTCCTGGGAGTACGCGGCTCCGACGGCCGGGTGCACGTGCCGCCGCCGGAGTACGACCCGGTCACCTACGAACCGCTGGGCGAGATGGTACCGGTGGAAAGCGTCGGCACCGTGGTCTCCTGGACCTGGCAACCCGCGCCGATCGGCGGCGAACCGCTGGATCGCCCGTTCGCGTGGGCACTGATCAAGCTCGACGGCGCCGACACCCCGATGATTCACGCGGTCGACGCGGGCTCGCCGGACGCGGTCAAGACCGGTGACCGGGTACACGTGCACTGGGCCGACGAGACCGTCGGCGCCATCACCGACATCGCCTACTTCGCCCCCGGTGACCAGGCCGAGGACGTTCCGCAACCGCAGGCCGGATTGGACCCGGTCACCATGATCGTCACGCCCGTCTCGCTGACAATTCAGCACACCGCGTCCCACGAGGAGAGCGCCTATCTGAGGGCGATCGCCGAAGGAAAACTGTTGGGCGCCAAGACAGGTGAGTCCGGTAAGGTCTACTTCCCGCCGCACGGCGCCGACCCGGCCACCGGCCTGCCAACCACCGAATTCGTCGAACTGCCGGACAAGGGCACGGTGACGACGTTCGCGATCATCAACATCCCGTTCCAGGGCCAGCGCATCAAGCCGCCCTACGTGGCGGCCTACGTGTTGCTCGACGGCGCCGATATTCCGTTCCTGCACCTGGTCGCCGACGTCGACGCGCACGAAGTGCGCATGGGCATGCGCGTCGAGGCGGTCTGGAAGCCCCGCGAGGAGTGGGGATTCGGCATCGACAACATCGAATACTTCCGGCCTACCGGCGAACCGGACGCCGAATACGACACCTACAAGCACCACCTGTAAAGGGCACAGCTACACATGAGTGATCGCAATGTCGCGGTGGTCGGCTTCGCCCACGCGCCGCATGTCCGCCGTACCGACGGCACCACCAACGGCGTCGAGATGTTGATGCCGTGCTTCGCGCAGCTGTATCAGGATCTCGGCATCAACAAGTCCGACATCGGCTTCTGGTGCTCAGGGTCGTCGGATTATCTTGCCGGACGGGCATTTTCGTTCATCTCGGCGATCGACTCGATCGGTGCCGTACCGCCGATCAACGAGTCGCACGTCGAGATGGACGCCGCCTGGGCACTGTACGAGGCCTACATCAAGATCCTCACCGGCGAGGTCGAGACGGCGCTGGTATATGGCTTCGGCAAGTCATCGGCGGGCATTCTGCGCCAGATCCTGACCCGCCAGACCGACCCCTACACCGTTGCGCCGCTGTGGCCCGACTCGGTGTCGATGGCAGGGTTGCAGGCCCGCATCGGCCTGGACTCCGGTAAGTGGACGCCCGAACAGATGGCTCAGGTCGCGCTGGACTCGTTCGCGCAATCCGAGCGCAACGATTCCGAGAAGCCCGCGAAGAGCATCGACGAACTGCTGTCCCGCCCGTTCTTCAACGATCCACTGCGCCGCCACGACATCGCGCCGATCACCGACGGTGCCGCGGCCATCGTGCTGGCAGCCGGGGACAAAGCCCGGGAGCTGCGCGAAAACCCGGCCTGGATAACGGGAATCGAGCACCGCATCGAAACCCCGGTGCTCGGCGCCCGCGACCTCACCGCCTCGCCGTCCACCGCGGTATCAGCGAAAGCCGCCACGAACGGCGACGCCGCCGTGGACGTCGCCGAAATCCATGCGCCGTTCACCCACCAGCACCTGATCCTCGCCGAGGCCATCGGCTTGACCGACAAGACGAAGGTCAACCCGTCCGGCGGCGCGCTGGCGGCCAACCCGATGTTCGTCGCCGGACTGGAACGCATCGGCCTGGCGGCACAACATATCTGGAACGGATCGGCACAGCGGGTCCTCGCGCACGCCACCAGTGGCCCTGCGCTGCAACAGAATTTGGTCGCGGTCATGGAAGGACAGAACTGATGGCCGGCGCAGGAGCGCACCTTGCCGCGGTACTCGGCACCGGGCAGACGAAATATGTCGCGAAGCGCAAAGACGTTTCGATGAACGGCATGGTCCGCGAGGCCATCGACCGGGCACTGGAAGACTCCGGCTGCACCTTCGAGGACATCGACGCCGTCGTCGTCGGTAAGGCGCCCGACTTCTTCGAGGGCGTCATGATGCCGGAGCTGTTCATGGCCGACGCCATGGGCGCGACCGGCAAGCCACTGATCCGGGTGCACACCGCGGGTTCGGTGGGTGGCTCCACCGGCGTGGTGGCGGCCAGCCTGGTGCAGTCCGGCAAGTACCGCCGGGTGCTGGCGATGGCCTGGGAGAAGCAGTCGGAATCCAATGCCATGTGGGCACTTTCGATCCCGATCCCGTTCATCAAGCCGGTGGGTGCCGGCGCCGGTGGGTATTTCGCCCCGCACGTCCGGTCCTACATCCGCCGCTCCGGAGCGCCGCTCAACATCGGTGCCATGGTCGCGGTAAAGGACCGGCTCAACGGGGTACGCAACCCGCTGGCCCACCTGCACCAGCCCGACATCACCCTGGAAAAGGTGATGGAGTCGCCCATGCTGTGGGACCCGATCCGTTACGACGAAACGTGCCCGTCCTCAGACGGCGCCGCCGCCGTCGTCATCGGCAACGAGGAAACGGCCGACGCCAAGGTGGCTGAGGGGCGCCCCGTGGCGTGGATCCACGCCACCGCCTTGCGCACCGAGCCGCTGCAGTTCTCCGGCCGCGACCAGGTCAGCCCGCAGGCCAGCCGCGACGCGGCCGCCGCACTGTGGAAGGCGGCCGGAATCACCAGCCCCATCGACGAGATCGACGCCGCCGAGATCTACGTGCCGTTCTCCTGGTTCGAGCCGATGTGGTTGGAAAGTCTCGGTTTTGCACCCGAAGGCGAGGGCTGGAAGCTGACCGAAGCCGGCGAGACCGCCATCGGTGGACGCATCCCGGTCAACCCGTCGGGCGGCGTGCTGTCTTCCAACCCGATCGGCGCGTCCGGACTGATCCGGTTCGCCGAAGCCGCCATCCAGGTGATGGGCAAGGGCGGCGACCATCAGGTGCCAAACGCCCGGAAAGCATTGGGCCACGCGTACGGCGGCGGTTCGCAGTATTACTCGATGTGGGTCGTCGGCAGCGAGAAGCCGGGGAAACCGCGAAATGAAGTACACGCTCAGCATCGCGTTCAGCCCGATCGACCAGCTGACCGAACTCGCCAAGACCGCGGAGGAAGTCGGGTTCGACTCCATCGCGCTACCGGATTCGATCTTCTACTTCGAGCAGCAGTCCGTCGACTATCCCTACACCGCTGACGGCAAACGGATGTTCGACGAGCACTCCCCCTGGGTTGATCCGCTCATCCTGGCGGGCACGTTGGGTGCGGTCACCTCCAAGCTGCGGTTCTACACCAATGTGCTGAAGCTGGGTTCCCGCAACCCGCTACTGCTGGCCCGGCAGGTGGGCTCGGTGGCTAACCTGACCAACAACCGCTTCGGCTTCGGCGTGGGAATCGGCTGGGCACCGGAGGAATTCGAGTGGTGCGGGGTGCCGTACGCTCGTCGCGGCAAGCGCGTCGACGAGATGATCGAAGTGATCAAGCTGGTGTTGGCCGGCGGGATGGTCGAATTCCATGGCGAGTTCTACGATTTCGACCGCCTGCAGATGAGCCCCGCCCCCAGCGAGCCGGTGCCGTTCTATGTCGGCGGCCACACCGACGTCGCCCTCAAGCGGGCCGCCCGGGTCAGCGACGGCTGGACCAGCGCGATGATGACCCATGCGGAACTGGACGAGACCATCAAGAAGCTCAAGGCGTTGCTGGCCGAAAACGGCCGCGCGGACGACCCTTTCGAATACCAGGCCGTCTGTATGGACAAGTTCGGCGTTGACGGCCATCGAGAGCTGGCCGAGATCGGGGTGACCGACTACATCACGATTCCGTGGGTGTTCGACGGACTGGCGTTCGACGCGCCGCTGGACAAGAAGCAGGACTCGATGAAGCGCTTCGCCGACACCTACATCCACTCCGGCTGGCAGGACAGGTGACGAACCCGGCGCACGAGGCCGGCCGACGCTCCCGCGAGGCGGTGGCCGCCCGCGACAAGGACGCGTGGCTGGCCGTCTTCGCCGACGATGCCATCGTCGAAGATCCCATCGGCCCATCGGCTTTCGACCCTGCGGGCCGGGGGCACCGAGGCCTTGAAGCGATATCGGCGTTCTGGGACAAGGCCATCGCGCCCACCACGAAGATCGAGTTCTTCTTCCGCGACACCTACCAGTGCGGCAACGAGGAAGCCAACGTCGGGCACATTCTGATCACCACCGGCGACTACCAGACCACTGCCGAAGGCGTTTTCACGTACAGGGCCAACGACGACGGCCAGATGGTGGCACTGCGCGCGTACTGGGAGATGGAACGCGCCGTCGCCAGGGTGCGGAAAATATAGATTTTTTTTATTCTGGGCGCGCCTAGAATTCGCGGCATGACTCTCGAATTGCGCTATGACCGTTGGTTTCTCCCGCTGTCGGTCCCGCTTGGGCTGGGGCCGAAGCGCAGCCAGGTGCGGATCCAGGACGGGACCCTACGCGTCAAGTTCGGCTGGGGATTCGACGCCGCCGTTCCACTGTCATCCATCGTGGACGCCAAACCCAACCACGAGCGGGTGTTGTCCTGGGGCGCCCACGGCTTCCGGGGCCGCTGGCTGGTCAACGGGTCCTCGACAGGGATTGTGGAGTTGACCATCGATCCGCGGGCGCGCGCACGCGTCATGGGAGTGCCCATCAAGCTCAGGACGTTGTACGTCAGCGTGACCGACCCCGATGCGCTGATCAGCGCCGTCAGCTCACCACGCCTAGTCTGACGCGGCCGGGGGAGCCTCGACCGGTTCCACACCCGCGATATGCCGCTGCGCCAGGTCCCGATAGGTCTGCGGGTTGACGTTGACCCACATCTCGGCGCCGGTGCCCTCGATCGGCCCCTTCACCTTCGCGGGCGCACCGGTGACCAGCATTCCGGCCGGAATCTGGGTGCCACCCACCACCAGCGCACCAGCCGCAACCATGCAGCGCGCGCCGATCACGGCGCCATCCAGCACCGTCGCGTGATTGGCGATCAACGCCTCGGACCCGATGTGCGCCCCGTGGATCACGCACAGATGAGCAACCGTGGCCCCAGGACCGACGTCCACCGGGATGCCCGGCGGCGCGTGCAATACCGACCCGTCCTGCACGTTGGCGCCCTCACGGATCACCACAGGCGCGTAGTCGCCGCGCAGCACGGCGTTGTACCAGACCGACGCCCCCGCCTCGACGGTGACGTCGCCGATCAGAGTCGCGGTAGGGGCCACGAACGCGGTCGGATCGACCTTCGGCGAACGGCCTTCGAAAGAGAACAGCGGCATTGATTACATATACCCCAACGTGCATATGCCGTGGCAGGACTCGCCGTCGTTGCGCTCCCCCGCCCCAAAACTGTAACGTGTTCTAGTTAGTACCCGCGAGCTGGAGGTGACAGGTGAGTACCGACACAAGTGGCGTTGTCGGTCGGGAAGGTGTCCGGGAGATCGATGCGGGCGCGTTGCCGACCAGATATGCCCGGGGCTGGCACTGCCTGGGCGTGGCCGAGGACTTCCGTGACGGCAAACCGCACTCCGTTCAGGCGTTCGGCACCAAGCTGGTCGTCTTCGCCGACTCCAGCGGCGACATCAAGATTCTGGACGGCTACTGCCGCCACATGGGCGGCGACCTGTCCGAAGGCACCATCAAGGGCGACGAGGTCGCGTGCCCCTTCCATGACTGGCGGTGGGGCGGTGACGGCCGCTGCAAGCTGGTGCCCTACGCCAAGCGCACCCCCAAGACCGCCCGCACCCGGGCGTGGACAACCGACGTCCGCGGCGGGTTGCTGTTCGTCTGGCACGACCACGAGGGCAATCCGCCGGACCCCGCGGTCCGGATCCCCGAGATTCCGGAAGCCCACAGCGACGACTGGACGAACTGGCGCTGGAACCGGATCCTCATCGAGGGATCCAATTGCCGCGACATCATCGACAACGTCACCGACATGGCGCACTTCTTCTACATCCATTTCGGGTTGCCGACGTACTTCAAGAACGTGTTCGAGGGCCACATCGCATCGCAGTACCTGCACAACGTGGGCCGTCCCGACGTCAACGACCTGGGCACCTCGTACGGTGAAGCGGAATTGGACTCGGAGGCGTCCTATTTCGGGCCGTCATTCATGATCAACTGGCTGCACAACAGCTACAGCGGCTACAAGTCCGAGTCGATCCTGATCAACTGCCACTACCCGGTGACGCAGGATTCCTTCGTGCTGCAGTGGGGTGTGATCGTCGAAAAGCCCAAGGGCCTGGACGAGAAGATGAGCGACAAGCTGTCCCGCGTCTTCACCGAAGGCGTCAGCAAGGGGTTCATGCAGGACGTCGAGATCTGGAAGCACAAGACCCGTATCGACAACCCGTTGCTGGTCGAAGAGGACGGGGCCGTCTACCAGATGCGCCGCTGGTATCAGCAGTTCTACGTGGATGTCGCCGACGTCACCCCGGAGATGGTGGAGCGCTTCGAGATGGAGGTCGACACCGCCCGCGCCAACGAGTTCTGGAACGCCGAGGTCGCCGAGAACCTGAAAGCCAAAGAGGCCGAAGCGGTTTCCGACGACGTGGTTTCCGGCGAAGTACCGGCCGAACAGCACTGACCGTCATGTCTGACGACAAGCCGGCGGTTCCCGACGTCGATCGGCTCGCCAGGTCGATGTTGATGCTGCTCGGTGATCACCATGATCACGACGAGCCGCACGCCTCCGACGGAGGGTCCGGTTCGTGGTCCAAGTCTCGGGATTTCGCCGATGATCCGCAGCGGGCCGCCGCTGTGGCCGAGGCCAGCCGTGCGGACCGGGAGCGCTATCTGACGGGTGGGCTACGTCCGGTGGACTGCCGGTTCTGCCACGTCACCGTGTCGGTGCGCTGGTTGGGTCCGGGTCACACTGCGGTGCAGTGGAATACCGAGGCTTCGCAGCGTTGTGCGCACTTTGCAGAGGTTAGGGCCTGCGGCGGGAACACCGCACGCACCCGGTCCTGCCCCCGGCTCTCCGACAGCATCGAACACGCGGTGGCCGAAGGGATCCTGGAGACGGCCGAGTAGTTGAAGCCCGCGGGTCACAGCCCCGCGAAGCGCTGCTTGACCTCTTCGGCGGTCAGCCCGTAATCGGCCAGCGAGTACTTGTGCTTGGGGGCCCGCGCACCGGTCTGACTCTCGGCGTGGCTGTCCTCCATGGCCTTTCGCGCCTCGTCCGTCAGCGTCAGCCCGAAATGGCGATACACCGAGGCAACCGTGCCCAACGGGTCGGCGATCAGATCGTGGTAGTCCACATCGCAGAACTGGGCTGCATCATGCTTGGCACGAACGGTGTTGAACCGCTCCAGACCGCGCGACCAGGTTTCCATTGCGTCCGCGCCGATCCGGTCAGGTGTGAAGTTCGTCGACCAGTCCTCGGCGGTGTGCTGTGCCAGTGAGCACATCGACGCCATGATCGTTTCCACCGGCCGGTGAGTTTGAATCACCAGGGCGTCGGGATAGGTCGCCATCAGCGCGTCGAGCGCGAACAGGTGGCTGGGATTCTTGAGCACCCAACGCTTGTCGGTGTCGTTCAACCCAATCAGTTGGAGGTTGCGGCGGTGTCGCTGGTATGACGGGGTCCAATCCTGTTTGGCCAGCCACTGGGCGTAGCTGGGGATGTGGGCCAGCGTCTCGTAGGACACCGAGTGCAGTGACTGACGCAGTAGCTGCCAGCACTCCTCGAGCTCGTATGCCGCCATAAAATGCAGGCCGGTGTATTCCGGGTTCTCCGCATGGGCCTTAGTGAACTGCGCATTGAGCTGGCTGTACCAGGGATTCGAGTCCCAGGTATCCCGGGGCGGACGCGGCTGCGGGAATTCGGCCAGCCACAGGTGCAGTCCCTGGTGGGCCGGGTCGGCGCCCAGCAGCCGGTGCAGGACCGTCGTTCCGGTACGCGGCAGCCCGGTCACGAAGATCGGCCGCTCGATGGCCACGCCGGCGTAGTCGGGATACTGCTTCCACGCCGATTCGGAGAGCAGCCTGGCCACCAGCGCGCCGCGCAGGAAGAACCGATTCATCTTGCTGCCCAACGCCGTCAGGCTCGCTTCGCGCTTGTATGCGTCCAGCAGCACGCTCAGCGCTTCACGGTAGTTGTCGTCATCGGCGCCGAAGTCGTCCAGCCCGGTCAGTTTGGTCGCCGATGCATGCAGGTCGTCGACGGTGCCTACGTCGGTGCGCTCCATCAGGTGTGGTACTCCCCGCAGTTGACGTCCAGCGTCTGCCCGGTGATGCCGCTGGACAGGTCGCTGGCCATGAAAAGGATCGCCGATGCCACCTCGTCTTCGGTGGGGAGCCGCTTCAGATCCGAGTTCGCGGCGGTGGCCTGATAGATCTGGTCGGCGGTGGTGCCGTATTTACCGGCCTGATGGTTGAAGTAACCCTGCAAAGTGTCACCCCAGATATAGCCCGGTGCAACGGAATTGACGCGGATACCCTGCTCACCGAGCTCGGTCGCCAGCGACTGCGACATGGACAACAACGCAGACTTGGCCATCTTGTACGCGCCGTATTTGGCCTGCGAGTGCCTGATCACCATGGAGTTGACGTTGACCACGGAGCCCTTCGACGCCGCCAGCGCCGGCGTGAAGCCCTGAATAAGCCGCAACGCCCCCAGGGCACTGAGTTCGATCGCGTCCCGGATGTGCTGAAAGGTGGTGCCGGCCAACGGCTTCATCGACGGGACCCGGAACGCGTTGTTGACCAGCACGTCGACCTTGCCGTACGCCTCCAGGGAAGCGTCCACCAGGTTGCTCACCTGGTCGTCGTCGGTGATGTCGGTGGGCACCGCGACCGCCTTTCGGCCCAGGTCGACGACCTGCTTGGCGACGTCGTCCAACCGGTCGGCGCTGCGCGCCGCCAGCACCAGGTCGGCCCCTTCGAGCGCACACCGCCGCGCCAATGTGGTGCCCAGGCCCGGACCGACGCCGCTGATCACCACCACCTTGCCGTCCAGCAAATCGGTCATCCCAGCATCCTTGCCGCAATCTGCAACTGGCGCAGTGCGATACGCGCCCGCCAGTCGTCCTCGGAAATCTTGTTGTGCTCGAAGTACGGCAACGAAGCCGGTACCGCGTCGACGTCGACCAATTCCACCGTCGGGCCGTCCGCCTCGGTGAGCTCCCGGGACACCCGCTGCCACCGGAACTGCAGGAACCCGCGACGATGGCCGAGCGTCTCAACCCAGTTGGTCACACCGGGATTCTGGTCGCTGACCACGATCCGGACCTTCCCGTCCGGATCCGCTTGTGCCTGAGTGTTGTTCAGCGACGTCTGGTGGTTGATGTAGTCCAGCGAGATGTACCACATGCTGCCCAGCTGGAAGCCGAGGTACGGGGCGTCACTGACCGGAACCGTGATCACCAGGGCCTGGTTCGGTTGCAGGTCGAAGTGACCGACCGACGAGTACTGGGTCGCCAGCCCGCCTGGGGTCAGCCGCGGCGGCACCATCGTGTTGACGGGGATCTTGAGATAGAACCACTGCGGGAACTGCAGCCACGTCTTCACCCGGTTGACCAGCTGCTTACCCGCTGTGGCATAACGCTTTTCGATCAGTTCCCGAGTCAGCGGCGGCGGCGCGGTGCCCGCGGTGTCCAACCGCTCGATGGTCAACGTGCCACGGGTCGCCGACCAGTCACCGTAGACCTCGCGCATGACGAGTTGCCCTGCGCTGGTTGGCCGTAACCGCCACTCGAAGCTGCCGTCGGGTGCGATGTCGAGTTCCCGGTCGTCGAACGCGGCTTGGCTGGCGGGCACGTTGTCGTCGGTGTATTCGCCCCCGAGCAGTTGGAAACTCAGGTCGGTGGTGGTGCCGCGGACACCGCGAACCACGTAGTCGCGGTCGGCGTGCACCCGGGTTCCGAAGTACAGCGTGTCCGGGTTGTCCAGTCCCATCTTGGTGAACGGCCCGGTTCCAGACTGCAGGAAGGGATGGTCGCGCTCGTAGTCGAAGGCCAGATGCATACAGCCGGCCATGCAGCCGGCCAGGTATTGCAGGCCTTCGAATAGGTCGGCTTCGGTTTCGATATGCGGGGCGGCGGCCACGAGTTGCTCAGCTTCCGCGATCGCTTCGTTGAGCGGATCAGAAAACACGTAACTGACGCTAGAACGTGTTCCTATTTTGAGTCAACCGCGAACATTTGCGCGTGTCGCACGCGACGCCCGGCGACGAAGCCTGATCACGTTAGGAGGTGCACTCGTTGGCCAGTGTGATTAAGAGTTGGCGCTGGTTCGGGTGCCGGTTGAGGTAGTCGATCACATCTGTGCCCGACCCAGCCTGGGCCTGAAGCGTGGCCTTCACGTCGGGATGGCGGTCCAGGTAGCCCTGGATCTGTTCGGACGCCGTCTGACCGAACGTAGTGTTGCACTGCTGGCCAGGATCGGCGCTGGCCACAGGCACAGTGATCAAGGCAGCCGCGGCGACACTCAGCAGACCACCGGCCAGAAGACCTTTGCTCACGGTCATCGGATCGCTCCTTCAATACGGTCGTAATCACATCCGATGTCTTCGAGGCTACGCGTGCCGCGGAGCGACGAACACGGGCAGAAAACGACCCGACTAAGCTGGATTCACATGAATACGCGCGGTGGGGAGTTCCGTGGCGGTCGTCGAATGGGCGGCCCTGTTCCAACTGGTCCGCAGACCGATCCATTGCCGCGCGAGACGGCGGCACCCGATTTCGCTCTCGAACCCTCGCAGCGTCGCCGCCCTTCGTTGATGACATTGGGCGTGGGGCTGGCAATCCTGCTGGCAGTGGCCGCGCTGGTGATGTCCCTGATCGCGCTGCTGACCGATTCCGCGCCCGCGCCGGCGGCAAGTGCGCCGAAAATGCCGGTAGCCGACGCCGATAAGGCGTTGTGCCAGGCGATCGGACCCTTGATGAAGGAGAACGACGACCGCAGTAACGCGTTTCTGGCTACGGGTGAGGCCGGTTCGCCGGAACGGGACGCCGCTCTGCCGAAGTTCGTCACCGACACCCGGGACTGGGCGCGCCGCACCCAACAGGCCCTCGACGCGCATGACAACCCCCCGCGCCTGACCACGCGCGCGCTCCAGCGCTACATCGATGACATGCAGTTGTTCGTCGCCAGCGTGCGCCCCGGCGCGGGCACTCAGTACGACGAGGCTGCGTGGACCGACAGCATCGTGGCGTACGGCGGGGTGTTATCCACCTGCCAGCAAATCGGAATCGGCTGGTAGAACCGGGGTCAGTAGGGCTGGAGCGGAACCCACACCCCATATAGCCAGAAACCCCATTGCTGGTAATAGGGATCCCACAGCGGCAGCACCGAGTAGCCCAGGTAATTCAGCGTCGGTGCCACCCAGCCTGCCGGAGGTGGCCAGGGTCCCAGCCCCCGAACGGGAGCAGCGCATCCCGAAGGGGCGCACCCCAACCGCGCGGAGGCGGCGGTGGCGGGCCCCAACCCCATGGCGCGCGTCCCAGACCCCACGGCGCAGGACCACCGTGCCAAGGTGGCGGCAATAGATGCAGGCCCGGGCTCCGGAAGGCGACGTTCCAGAGCAGGTCCCCGATCGGGGCGCCAGGACCCCTGAAGTCGCCGCGGAAGTGCCACGCCGGGCCGCCGCGCCAGCCGAGACGCCAGTTCAGGTTCCCGCGCGGCCAGTTAAGTCCTCGCAGGTTGATGCCCAGGTCTCCGCGCGGACCCCACCACCGGGCAAAGGGTGGCGCGGCCAGACCACGGAAGGCTGCCCGGAAGTTTCCGGGGGCCATGCCGTTCAGTCGCAATCCGCCCCGGAAGTCTGCGCGCGGGCCGCCCGGGCCACGGAAAGCGCCACGGAAGTCGGCCGCCGGTGCGCCTGTTCCGCGGAACGCCCCTCGGAACTCGCCGCCTGGACCGCGCGAGCCGCCGCTGAAACCCACATTTGGGCCTGCGCCGGGTACGCCCAAACCGCCACGCAACTGCGTGGCCGCCGGTCCGGGGTTTTGTCCTTGCGGTCCGCGGGGGCCTCCGCCCTGACCGGGTGCAGTCGCAGGTCCACCGCCGCGCGGGGCCGGTCCGCTACCACCGGTCTGCGGCGCTGGGCCGCCACCACCGGGGCCACCTCCACCGGGACCACCCCCACCGGGACCAGCACCGTGTGGCGCCGGCCCACCACCGGCCTGCGGCGCAGGGCCGCCACCGCCACCGGGACCACCACCACCGGGTCCGCCGCCACCGGGGCCGCCACCGCCGTGCGGCGCCGGTCCGCCACCGGCCTGCGGCGCAGGACCGCCACCGCCACCGGGACCACCGCCACCTCCGGGGCCGCCGCCACCGGGGCCGCCGCCACCGCCGCCTCCGCCGCCTCCGCCGCCTCCTCCGCCGCCGCCGGGCTTGGCGCTGGCGAGCGGCGTGTCGAGACCGACGATCGGAATGCCGAGAGGATTAACGGCAACTACGGAGAACGCGGCAGCTATCGCGAAACCGGCTGCCAGCTTCTTCATCTTCATGATCCGCCCCACGAGAAATCTCTATCGCTAGAGTTCCCCAACCCTTGCGGTCTATTTTACGCCGCGGCGTGGCCTCACTGACTCTGCCCGACGGCAAACGTCGACGCGGCCGGCATTGCGCTAGTGGAAGAAGCCGGACTGGAAGTCCCCCGTGTTGAAGAAACCCGAACCTCTCAGGCCCGCGTTGAAGATTCCCGTCACCAACTCACCCGCGTTGCGGATACCGGCGACGTTCGGGCCGCGGTTACCGATACCCGCCGAGGCCTGCGCGGTCTGCGCATTCAGATAGCCGGTGACGTTGTCGCCTGCGTTCTGAATGCCGGAGGTCCCATTGCCCGAGTTGAAGAAGCCGGAACTGCCCGACGCGGTGTTGCCGAAGCCCGAGTTCGGACCCGGGCCGGTGCCGATCATTCCCACGCCCGTGTTGAGGTCGCCCGCATTGAAAACTCCGGTATTGGTCATGCCCGAGTTGGCCCAACCGGTGTTGAATACGCCCGAGTTGAAGTCGCCGGTGTTGTATCCGCCGCCATTGAAATTGCCGGTGTTCAGGATGCCTGCATTGAAACTGCCGGCGTTCAGTTCACCCGCGTTGCCATAACCAAAATTAGCTAATCCTGCGTTCCCGCCGCCGGTGTTCAGCTGACCCGCATTACCGAATCCTGTATTGAGGGAACCGGAATTCCAGAAGCCAGTGTTGTGACCGCCGGGAAGGAAGCCTCCGTCGGCACCCGAGTTGCCGAACCCTACGTTGCCACTGCTCGAGTTACCGATTCCGACATTCCCGTTGCCGGAATTGAAGAAACCGATGTTGCCGTTCCCGGAGTTGAAGAGACCGATATTGCCGATGCCCGAGTTCAAGCCGCCGATGCCGACCTGGTTGTCACCGGTCAGACCGATGCCGAAGTTGTTGTTGCCGGTGTTCCCGAATCCCCTGTTGCCGGATCCGCTGTTACCGAAGCCCCAATTGTTGTTGCCGGTATTCCCGCTGCCTACGTTACCGTTACCGCTGTTGCCGTTTCCGACATTGGCATTGCCCGTATTACCGAAGCCGTTGTTGGAGCTCCCGGTGTTGCCACTTCCGACGTTGTTGCTGCCGTAGTTTCCGTTTCCGAAGTTGGCGTTGCCTTTTTCGCCGGCGAAGGAACCGTTACCGAAGCCGATGTTGCCACTGCCGAAGTTTCCGCTGCCGATATTGTTACTACCCCAGTTGCCGCTGCCGAAGTTGCTGTTGCTGGTCTCGGTGCCGAAAAATGTGCCGTTGCCACTACCGAAGTTGAAATTGCCGCGGTTCGCGCTGCCGACGTTGCCATCACCGGTGTTGCCGCTGCCCAGGTTTCCGTGGCCGACATTCCCGAGCCCCAGGTTGGGCAACGTCTGCAACGTCTGCTCCAATTGCTCGAGAGGCGACAACGCGGCGGCCGCCAGGGACGCCCCGGAGTGATAGCCGAACATCGCCGCCACGTCCGCGGCCCACATCTCCTCATAGACGCCCTCGGCAGCCGCGATTGCGGGCGCGTTGAGCCCGAGCCAGTTGGAGCGCACCAGTTGCACAAAAGCGCTGCGGTTGGCCGCTATTGCAAGCGGATGGACCATCGCAGCACGGGCAGCCTCGAAGGCGGCTACCACGGTCTTGGCCTGAGCGGCCGCTTTCGTGGCCTGGACGGAGGCAGCGCTCAGAAAACCCGCGTAAGGTCTGGCGGCGGTAGCCATCGCCGCTGAGGCCGGCCCCTGCCAGGCGCATTCGGCGAGTCCCGATGTCACTGATGAGAACGACGTCGCCGCCGATCCCAACTGATCGGCTAACCCGTCCCAGGCGGTCGCGGCCTGCAACATCGGCGCAGCGCCGGCACCGATAAACATTCGCAACGAATTGATTTCCGGCGGCAGGAACGCAAAATTCATCGGTACCCAGTCCCTTCGGTGGCGGCCCCGAAACCGCCAAACACAACAGAAACTAGATGATCCCGGGCCGACCTTTCCGGGTTTTGCTCAATTCATCTCGTGACGCGGTCAACGGGACGCGGCAGCGCCACTCTCCTGTTCGCGCTTGATTTCCAGTGCGATGTCGATCAGCTGGTCTTCCTGGCCGCCGATCAGCTTGCGCTGGCCCGCCCGGTGCAACAGCTGGTGAGCCGGAACGCCGTAACGCTCGGACTGACGCACCGCGTGCTTGAGGAAACTCGAGTACACCCCGGAATAGCCCATGATCAGCGCGTTGCGATCCAGCAGGCACTCGGCCGGCATGGCCGGGCGCACCACGTCTTCGGCGGCGTCGGCGATGTCGAAGAAGTCGATGCCGGTCTTCACGCCGATCTTGTCGAACACCCCGATCAGCGCCTCCACCGGGGCGTTACCCGCTCCCGCACCGAACCGGCGCACGCTGCCGTCGATCTGCTTGGCGCCGGCCCGCACGGCTTCCACCGAGTTGGCCACCCCGAGGCCGAGGTTCTCGTGCCCGTGGAAGCCGACCTGCGCGTCCTCGCCGAGTTCGGCCACCAGCGCCGACACCCGGTCAGCGACGCCGTCGAGCACCAGGGCGCCGGCCGAGTCCACGACATAGACGCACTGGCAACCGGCGTCGGCCATGATGCGGGCCTGCGCGGCCAGTTTCTCCGGTGGAATGGTGTGCGACATCATCAGGAACCCGACGGTTTCCAGCCCCAATTCGCGAGCCAGCCCGAAATGCTGAATGGAGACGTCGGCTTCGGTGCAGTGGGTGGCGATGCGGCAAATCGAACCGCCATTGTCCTGCGCTTCTTTGATGTCCTCTTTGGTCCCGACACCGGGCAGCATCAGAAATGCGATTTTCGCTTCCTGCGCAGTCTCGGCGGCGAGCTTGATCAACTCCTGCTCGGGCGTCTTGGAGAAGCCGTAGTTGAACGACGACCCGCCCAGTCCGTCCCCGTGGGTCACCTCGATCACCGGCACCCCGGCGGCGTCCAACGCCGTCACGATGGAGCGGACCTCGTCCTTGGTGAACTGGTGACGCTTATGGTGGGACCCGTCGCGCAGCGACGTGTCGGTGATCCGGACGTCCCAGGCACCTTCGAAAATGTGGCCAGTCATCGTGCGCCTCCACTCACAGCCAGCGTCTCCTTGGCGATCTCCTCGCCGACCTTCGTCGCGGCCGCCGTCATGATGTCCAGATTGCCCGCGTACGGCGGCAGGTAGTCTCCGGCGCCCTCGACCTCGACGAACGTCGTCACCACGTGATTGCCACCGTTGACCACCGACGGTTCGTCGAACTGCGGATCGTTGAGCAGTCGGTATCCGGGCACGTAGGTCTGCACCTCGGCGACCACGTCACGGATGGACTGGGCGATCGCGTCCCGGTCGGCGTCCTCGGGGATCGCGCAGAAGATGGTGTCGCGCATGATCATCGGCGGATCCGCCGGGTTCAGAATGATGATCGCCTTGCCGCGGGCCGCACCACCGATGTTCTGCACGCCGCGCGACGTGGTCTTGGTGAACTCATCGATGTTGGCCCGGGTGCCCGGCCCTGCGGACACCGAAGCCACCGACGCCACGATCTCGGCGTACGGCACGTCGACGACGCGACTCACGGCGTACACGATCGGAATCGTCGCCTGTCCCCCGCAGGTGATCATGTTGACGTTCGGAGCGTCCAGGTGCGCGCGCAGGTTCGCCGGTGGGATCACCGCCGGACCGACGGCGGCCGGGGTCAGGTCGATGGCCCGGATGCCGACCGCCTCGTACTTGGGCGCCGCCGCCTTGTGGACGTAGGCGCTGGTCGCCTCGAACACCAGGTCGGGCTTCTCGTCCTGTTCCAAGAGCCAGTCGGCGCCCTTGTGACTGGTCTCCAGCCCGAGCTTGCGCGCCCGTGCCAGGCCCTCACTCTCCGGGTCGATGCCCACCATCCAGCGGGGTTCCAGCCAGTCGGATCTCAGCAGTTTGTACAGCAGATCGGTGCTGATGTTTCCCGATCCGACAATGGCCACACTCGCCTTTGCAGGCATACCAACGCTCCTAACGCCATGGTCGTGACCCGCTTTGCTCGGCTTCGCCGCGCTCACGATCACTCCGTGTCGAGATTATTCAAAAGACAGACGAACGGCACCCAGCCCCGCGAAGTCGGCGACGAACTCGTCGCCGGCCCGCGCGTCGACGGCGAAGGTGCACGATCCGGGTAACACGATGTCACCCTTCTTCAGCCGCACGCCGAAACTTTCCACCTTGCGGGACAGCCAGGCCACGGCGGTGACGGGATTGCCCAGAACCGCGTCACTGCGGCCCTCGGCGATCAACTCGCCGTTGCGGGTCAGCTTCGCGTCGATCGCCTTGACGTCGACATCTGCCGGCGAGACGCGCGCGGCGCCCAGTACGAAGCCCGCGGAGGAGGCGTTGTCGGCGATGGTGTCGCAGATCTTGATCTGCCAGTCCTTGATCCGGGTGTCGATGAGCTCGATCGAGGGGACCAATGCCTCGGTGGCGGCGAGCACGTCCTCTTCGGTGCACTCGGCACCCGGCAGGTCGCCGGACAGAATGAAGCCGACCTCGACCTCCACCCGCGGCAGCAGGTACCACGACGTCGGCACCGGGACGTCCTCGAAGACCTGCATGTCGTCGAGCAGGTGCCCGTAGTCAGGCTCGTCGACGCCCATCATCTGCTGCATCACCGGCGACGAGAGCCCCACCTTGTGACCCACCACCCGGGCACCCTCGGCGACCCGGCGCCGGATGTTGAGCAACTGGATCTCGTAGGCGTCGACGACGTCGATGTCGGGGTACGCGGGCGTCAACGGAGCGATTCCCTCACGGCTCCGCTCGGCCTGTGCCAGGTCGGCGGCAAGCGCTTCTCGGGTCGCATCACTGAGCATTTACCGAAGTTCCTTCGTCCGCGTGACCGGGCCAGTAGCGCCCAGCCCGGGCAATTCTATAACGTGTTCTACATGACAGCACAGGAGTACGACGTCGTCGTGGTGGGTAGCGGCGGCGCCGGTATGGTGGCTGCCCTCACCGCCGCGCACCGCGGCCTCTCGACAGTAGTCATCGAGAAGGCACCGCACTATGGCGGTTCGACCGCCCGCTCGGGGGGCGGCGTGTGGATCCCGAACAACGAGGTCCTGCGGCGCGACAAAGTGAAGGACACCACGGAGGCGGCCCGCACCTACCTGCACGGCATCGTCGGTGATGTGGTGGAACCCGAGCGCATCGACACCTACCTACAGCGCGGGCCGGAGATGCTCTCGTTCGTCCTCGAGCACACGCCGCTGAAGATGTGCTGGGTACCGCGTTACTCGGACTACTACCCCGAGGCGCCGGGCGGGCGGGCCGGCGGCCGGTCGATCGAGCCGAAGCCGTTCAATGCCCGCAAGCTCGGTCCGGACGAGGCGGGACTGGAACCTGCCTACGGCAAGGTGCCGCTCAACGTGGTCGTCATGCAACAGGATTACGTGCGGCTCAACATGCTCAAGCGCCACCCACGCGGTGTGCTGCGCAGTTTGAAGGTCGGCGGACGCACCATGTGGGCCAAGGCCACCGGCAAGAACCTGGTCGGCATGGGGCGCGCTTTGATCGGCCCGCTGCGAATCGGGTTGCAGCGAGCCGGAGTTCCGGTCGTACTCAACACCGCGCTGACCGACCTCTACGTCGAGGACGGGGTGGTGCGCGGCGTTTACGTCCGCGATGCGGGCGCTCCGGAATCCGCGGAGCCGCGGCTGATCCGGGCCCGGCGCGGGGTGATCCTGGCGTCCGGTGGTTTCGAGCACAACGAGCAGATGCGGGTGAAGTATCAGCGCGCCCCCATCACCACCGAGTGGACGGTCGGCGCCAAGGCCAACACCGGTGACGGCATTGTTGCAGGCGAAAAGCTAGGCGCTGCACTGGATTTGATGGAAGACGCGTGGTGGGGGCCGACGGTGCCGCTGGCGGGCGCCCCGTGGTTCGCCCTCTCGGAGCGCAACTCGCCGGGGTCGATCATCGTCAACATGTCCGGCAAGCGGTTCATGAACGAATCGATGCCCTACGTCGAGGCGTGCCATCACATGTACGGCGGCCAGTACGGACAGGGCCCCGGCCCGGGCGAGAACATCCCGGCCTGGCTGGTCTTCGACCAGCAGTACCGGGAGCGGTACATCTTTGCGGGATTGCAGCCCGGGCAACGTATTCCGCGCAAGTGGATGGAGTCCGGCGTGATCATCCAGGCCGACACTCTGGAGGAACTGGCCGGGAAGGCGGGCCTGCCCGTCGACGAATTCACCAAGACCGTGGCGCGTTTCAACGGCTTCGCCCGCTCAGGCGTTGACGAGGACTTCCACCGCGGCGAGAGCGCGTACGACAAATATTACGGCGATCCGACCAACAAGCCGAACCCGAACCTGGGCGAACTCACGCATGCGCCTTACTACGCCGCCAAGATGGTGCCGGGCGACCTCGGCACCAAGGGCGGCATCCGCACCGATGTGCACGGGCGCGCCCTGCGCGACGACGGCAGCGTCATCGACGGCCTTTACGCCGCAGGCAATGTCAGCGCACCGGTGATGGGGCACACCTATCCGGGTCCGGGCGGCACGATCGGTCCCGCCATGACATTCGGGTACCTGGCGGCACTACACATCGCAGGAGCACGCTGATATGCCGATCGACGTCGAAGTCGCACTGGCCGCGGAACTGGATCCCATCGAATTCTCTTGGACCAGTAGCGATATCCAGCTTTACCACCTCGGCCTGGGCGCCGGGTCCGACCCGATGGACCCGCGCGAACTGCGCTACCTGGTCGACGACACCCCGCAGGTGCTACCCACTTTCGGCAACGTCGCCGCCACGTTTCACCTGACCAAGCCGCCCACCGTGCAGTTCCCCGGCATCGACATCGAGCTGAGCAGGGTGTTGCACGCGTCGGAGCGAGTGGAAGTGCCTGGGCCACTTCCGCCTTCGGGTTCGGGCAAGGCGGTCACGCGGTTCACCGATATCTGGGACAAGGGCAAGGCCGCGGTGATCTGGAGTGAGACGACGGTGACCGGGCCCTCCGGGGATGTGCTCTGGACGCAGCGGCGGTCGATCTTCGCCCGCGGCGAGGGTGGTTTCGGTGGCGAGCGTGGGCCCTCGGGCTCGGACGCCGCGCCCGACCGCGCGCCCGACCTGGAGCTCGCCATGCCGCTGTTGCCACAGCAGGCGCTGCTGTACCGGCTGTGCGGCGACCGCAACCCGCTGCACTCCGATCCCCAATTCGCCGCTGCCGCAGGCTTTCCCCAGCCAATCCTGCACGGGCTGTGCACTTACGGCATGACCTGCAAGGCGATCACGGATGCGTTGCTGGACGGGGACGCCTCGGCCGTGGCGGCCTACGGCGCGCGCTTCGCGGGTGTGGCGTATCCCGGCGAGACTCTGCAGGTGAACGTTTGGAAAGAGGACGGCCGTTTCCTGGCCGGCGTTGTCGCGCCGGCGCGGGACAACGCCGTGGTGCTGTCCGGCGTCGAACTCGTCCCGACCTAGCCCCTCCGCTGATCGCCGAACGTGAAGCTGGTCTCACGTTCGGCGCCGACAGTGAAGCTAGCCTCACGCTCGGCGGGCCAGAGCGTCACGCACCCGACGGACAATCGCCGCCGGCCGATCCCCGGCCAGCACCCGGACAACGATCCAGCCGAGTCGTTCGAGGCCTTCTCGTCGCCGGCTGTCCCACCTGTACTGCCGCTGATCGGTCCGGTGCTGTTCACCGTCGTACTCGACCGCGACCTTCAGCGACGGCCAACCCATGTCGAGATACGCAAAAACCTCGCCGAACTCGTCGCTGACCGGAATCTGCGTCTGAGGTCGCGGCAGACCGGCATCGATCAAGACGAGGCGCAACCAGGATTCCTTCGGCGATTGCGCGCCCGTATCGAACAAAGTCGCCGCGCGCCGTGCCCGGACAATGCCGCGGCGGCCGACGTACCTGTCGATCAACAATTCGAGGTCGGCCGGCTTGACCTCTGTTGCCTGGGCCAGCGCGTCAATGGCGGCCACCGCCGCCATGGTCGGGTACCAACAGCCGAGATCGAGGGCGGTGCGAGCGGGTGTTGTCACCGAGACACCGTCGATCACCTCGATCTCATCCTTCTCGATGTGATCGCCCCGCGGTTGTATGCCAGGCAGTCGGTGCCGGTTGTCACAGATCAGCTCGACCGGTCGCGCATCGTCGACCCAGTTGCTTCCGTGCATCGCCGCCGCGGAGAAGCCTGCGACGACGCCACACCGACCACTCCACAGCCAACCCGCGTGAGCCCGCAGTTCGGCCGTGATTTCGATGTGCGGATCGACGTAGACATCCCGGAACAACCGCCGGTAGCCCGTCAGCAACTGACTTTTGGTCAGAGTTCCCGCGGCGATCGCCTCGCTGCCGAGAAATGGCACTCTCATAGCCGAAGCGTTGCAAGTGCCGCCGTCTGGGTCACTTCATGCATCCCCAGCCCCGCCGAGCGTGAAGCTGGCTTCACAGTCGATGCCCAACGTGAAGCTAGCTTCACGTTGGGCAAACCGGCAAGCCCTAGCCCAGGATCAGCCCCGACGTAGGCACACCCGTCCCCGCAGTCACCAGCACATGCTCGACGTCCGGCACCGGGTTCACCGACGTCCCCCGCAATTGCCTTACGCCCTCGGCGATTCCGTTCATGCCGTGAATGTAGGCCTCACCGAGTTGCCCGCCGTGGGTATTGATCGGCAGTCGCCCGCCCACCTCGATCGCACCGTCGGCAATGAAGTCCTTGGCCTCACCGCGGCCGCAGAAGCCCAACTCCTCCAACTGAATCAGCGTGAACGGTGTGAAATGGTCGTACAGCACCGCGGTCTGAATGTCCGAAGGCTGCAAACCGGACTGCGACCACAGCTGCTCACCCACCACGCCCATCTCGGGCAGCCCGATCTCGGGCCGGTAGTAGCTCACCATCGTGTACTGGTCCGGGCTGGATCCTTGCGCAGCCGCCTCGATCACGGCCGGCCGGTGCTTGAGGTCGCGCGCCCGCTCAGGCGACGTCACTACGATCGCCACCGCACCGTCGGTCTCCTGGCAGCAGTCCAGCAGCCGCAACGGCTCGGCGATCCACCGCGAATTCTGGTGGTCCTCAATGGTTATCGGCTTCTCGTAGAAGTAGGCCTTCGGGTTGTTCGCGGCGTGCCGACGGTCGGCCACCGACACGGCGCCGAAGTCCCGGCTACCAGCCCCCGACCAGTGCATGTACCGCCGGGCAATCATCGCTACCTGCGCGGCCGGAGTCGAAAGCCCGTGCGGATAGGAGAACGAGTTGTCCACACCCGTCGAGTCAGCGTTCTCGGTCAACCTCGTCTGCACCTGGCCGAACCGCATGCCGGAGCGTTCGTTGAACGCGCGGTAGGCCACCACCACGTCGGCCACCCCCGTGGCCACCGCGATCGCGGCCTGCTGCACGGTCGCACACGCCGCCCCGCCGCCATACCCGATCTTGGAGAAGAACTTCAGATCACCGATCCCCGCGGCACGCGCCACCGCCACCTCGGTGTTGGTGTCCATGGTGAAGGTGGTCAGGCCGTCGACGTCCGACGGCGACAGTCCCGCGTCATCCAGCGCGTCCAAAACGGCCTCTGCGGCCAGCCGCAACTCGGACCGGCCGGAGTTCTTGGAGAAGTCGGTGGCGCCGATCCCGACGATCGCTGCCTTACCGGACAACATCTAAGCGTCCCCCATCGTCAGCGTCACCGTCGCAATGACGTGATTGCCAAGGCTGTTGGCGCCGATGACCTTTACCGTGATCAACCCGTCCTCGACTGCGGTCACCTCACCGGAGAACGTCACCGTGTCATAGGCGTACCACGGCACTCCGAGCCTCAGGCCGATCGACTTGATCCGCGCCGACGGCCCAGCCCAGTCGGTGATGAATCGCTGCACCAGACCGGTGTCGGTCAGAATGTTGACAAAGATGTCCTTCGAGCCCTTGGCTTGCGCCAGGTCGCGATCGTGGTGGACATCCTGAAAGTCTCTGGTAGCCAGGGCCGTCGAGATGATGAACGTCGGCGTCCCTTCGAGCTTCAGCTCAGGCAGCTGCAACCCGACCTCGAAAACCGGCGCGCTCATGCGTCCGGCTCCCAGGCGTACAACGTCCACTCCGGCCCCGAATCTCCGGCCGGAAAGTCGATATACGTTGCGCGCACCGGCATTCCGATCTCCACCGCGGCGGGATCGACACCCCGCAACTCGCCCAGCATCCGGACGCCTTCCTCCAGTTCCACCAGCCCGATCACGAAAGGCAATGTGCGGCCGGGCACTTTCGGCGCATGATGCACGACGAAGCTGTACACCGTGCCACGCCCGCTGGCCACCGCATACTCAACAGGCGCGGCGGGGTCCTGCCAGACCGCCGGCACCGGCGGATGCTGCAACGAGCCGTCGGCAAGTTTCTGGATCCGCAACTCGTGCGCCTTGACGCCCTCCCAGAAAAAGGCAGTATCGCGCGACGACGCGGGACGCATCATGGCGTCCGCGTCCAGGTCCTCTGGGACCTCGGAAGCAGACGCCCCACCAGCCGGTTTGAATTTCAAGATGCGCCAGTTCATCTCGGCGACGTCTTCATCGCCGACCCGCCAGGTGATGAGTTGGTTGATAAAGAAGCCCTCACCGAGCGCGGTCTGCTTGGGGCCCACCACATCGCGCATTTCCGAAGCGATGGTTACCTGCTCGCCGGGCCGCAGATACCGGTGGTAGGTCTGCTCACAATTGGTCGCGACAACACCGATGTATCCGGCGTCGTCGAACAGTTGCATGATCGGACCCATGGGATCGTCGGTCGGGCGCTCACCCCCCTGGCCGAACATCGTCCACACCTGAATCATGGCCGGCGGGGCGACAATTCCCGGGTGGCCCGCTGCGCGCGCCGCTGCCTCGTCCACATAAATCGGATTGCGATCGCCCAACGCCTCGACCCAGTTATTCACGGTCGGCTGGTTCACCGGATCCCGCGCTTCGCGCGGCTTAGCGACGACCGTCGCGACTACCTTCGCGATGGCCTCCTGAAGTTCGCTCATCGAGGCACCCTCGGCACCTTGAGACCCGCTGCCGCGATCATCTCGCGCATGACTTCGTTGACGCCGCCGCCGAAGGTGATCACCAGGTTGCGTTTGGTCTGCGAGTCCAGCCACTCGAGCAGTTCCGCCGTTTCCGGCTCGGCCGGGTTCCCGTACTTGCCGACGATCTCTTCGGCCAGCCGTCCGATGTACTGAATCTTCTCGGTGCCAAAGACTTTCGTCGACGCCGCATCGGCCACGTTGATGTCCTCGCCGGCCGCCGCAACCTGCCAGTTCAGCAGCTCGTTGACCCGCCACATCGCGTAGATCTCTCCGAGCGCCCGCTTGACGTCGTGATGGTCGATCGGGGTGACACCATTGCCACCGGGCTTGGACGCCCACTCATGCAGGCGGTCGTAGATGCCGGCGGTGCGGCCGGCCGGACCGAGCATCACCCGCTCGTTGTTGAGCTGGGTGGTGATCAGCCGCCATCCGCCGTTCTCCTCACCCACCAGCATGTCGGCCGGCACCCGCACGTCGTTGTAGTACGTGGCATTGGTGTGATGCGCACCGTCGGACAGGATGACCGGCGTCCAGGAATACCCCGGGTCCTTGGTGTCGACGATCAGAATCGAAATGCCTTTGTGCTTCACGGCTTCCGGATCGGTGCGGCAGGCCAGCCAGACGTAGTCGGCGTCGTGTCCGCCGGTCGTCCACATCTTCTGGCCGTTGACGATGTACTCGTCGCCCTGGCGGACCGCCGAAGTCCGCAACGACGCCAGGTCGGTGCCGGCTTCCGGTTCGCTGTAGCCGATCGCGAAGTGCACCTCGCCGGCGAGAATGGCCGGCAGAAACTTCTTCTTCTGCGCCTCGGTGCCGAACTGCTGCAGTACCGGTCCCACCGTCTGCAGCGTCACCGCGGGCAGCGGCACGTCGGCGCGGTGCGCTTCGTTGACGAAGATGGACTGCTCGATCGGCCCGAATCCCAAGCCGCCGTACTCTTTCGGCCAGCCCACGCCGAGCTTGCCGTCCTTGCCCATCCGGCGGATCACCGCACGATAGGCCTCGTTGTGGCGGTCCTGCTCCATCGCCTTCGCCTCGTCGGACGAAATCAGGTTGGTGAAGTATTCGCGCAGTTCCGCCTGCAGCTGCCGCTGCTCCGGGGTGAGGTCGATAAACATCTAAACTCCAACCAAATCGAGACGGTGCGAAGGCCCACCCAGAAGCCGGGTCAGGTCCTTGATCGTGGAGTAGTACCGGTGCATCGGGTAGGTGATGTCCATACCCATGCCGCCGTGCAGGTGATGGCAGGTCTGCATCACCGGCGGCGCCTGCGAGGCCAGCCAGTACCCGAGCACATCCAGGTCGGAGCCGGCGTCGCGACCCTCGGCCAGTTTCCAGATCACCGCCTTGGAGGCTAAATCAATTGTGCGCGAGGCAATGTAAACCTCCGCCAACTGCGCCGCGACGGTCTGGAAGGTTGACAACGGCTTGCCGAACTGCTTGCGCCCGGCCACATAGTCGGCGGTCAGTCGCAGCGCCCCCGCCACCAATCCGGCGGCATAAGCACCAATCATGCCCAGTACCAGCTGGTTCACCCGCACCGCCGACGCGCCCGCCAACACGTCGGTGTCGGCGACCGCGACGTCGGAGAAACTCACCGTGTACTCGTCGGCGCCACTGGACGTCGGAGTACGGACCAGCCCCACTCCATCGGCCTTCGGCGACACCACCACGACGCCACTGTCGGCCGTCACCAGGATCCAGTCCGCCGACTCCGCATATCCGACACCGACTTTCACGCCCGACAACCGGCCGCCCGACAATGACACCGTCGGCCGGTCCGGCAGTGCGGACCCAGGTTCGTTGAGGGCGGCGGTCAACACCCCGCCCTTCGCTACCCCGGCCAGGAACCGGTCCTGCTGCTCCTCGGACGCCAGGTCGAGCAGCGGCACCACACCGAACCCCAGGGTGACCAGTGCCGGTGTGATGGCGCCGTGCCGGCCGGTTTCGGTGAGCACCGTGCCCACCTCGGCCAGTCCGACCCCGT
Source organism: Mycobacterium sp. 23 (assembly GCF_048287075.1). NCBI lineage: Bacteria > Bacillati > Actinomycetota > Actinomycetes > Mycobacteriales > Mycobacteriaceae > Mycobacterium > Mycobacterium sp. 23. The sequence goes on along the minus strand of NZ_JBLVUX010000005.1, from coordinate 4,689,719 downwards.
CACCGCCGAGACGCTCCGGCACCGCCAACGCCGCTACTCCGCCGTCAACCATTGCGGCCCACGACAATTCGCGGCTCAATACCGAGGTCACGACGTCGGCGACGGCCTCCTGCTCTGCGCTGAGATTGAAGTCCATCGCGATCAGTGCGCCGCCGCGCTGTTGCCGGTGTAATCGACCTGCCAGTGCTTGATTCCGTTGAGCCAGCCGGAGCGCAACCGCTCGGGCTCACCGATCGGCGTGAGGTCCGGCATGTGGTCGGCGACCGCGTTGAAGATCAGGTTGATCGTCATGCGGGCCAGGTTGGCGCCGATGCAGTAGTGGGCGCCGGTGCCGCCGAAGCCGACATGCGGGTTGGGGTCGCGCAGGATGTTGAAGGTGTGCGGGTCGTCGAAGACGTCCTCGTCGAAATTGGCCGAGCGGTAGGACATCACCACCCGCTGGCCCTTCTTGATCTGTACGCCGCCCAACTCGGTGTCCTCACTGGCGGTGCGCTGGAAGGCCGACACCGGTGTGGCCCAACGGATGATCTCGTCGGCCGTGGTCGACGGGCGCTCCTTCTTGAAGAGCTCCCATTGATCGGGGTTGTTCGCCATGGCGATCATGCCGTGGGTGATCGAGTTGCGGGTGGTTTCGTTGCCGGCGACCGCGAGCATGATCACGAAGAAGCCGAACTCGTCATCCGACAGCTTCTCGCCGTCGATATCGGCCTGGATGAGCGTCGTGACGATGTCGTCGGTGGGGTTCTGGTTCCGCTCCGCCGCCATCGCCATGGCGTACATGATCAGCTCCATCGACGACTGCGCGGGATCGACGGTGGCGTATTCCGGGTCGGTGCCACCGGTCATCTCGTTGGACCAGCGGAAGAGCTTGTCGCGGTCCTCCTGGGGGACGCCGAGCAGGCCCGCGATCGCCTGGAGCGGCAGCTCGCACGCCACCTGCTCGACGAAGTCGCCGCTGCCCGCGGTCGCCGCCGTCTTGGCGATGTTTTGGGCGCGCTGTGCCAGCTCGGCCTCCAGCCGTCCGATAGCCCGCGGAGTGAAGCCGCGGGAGATGATCTTGCGCAGCCGGGTGTGGTGGGGTGCGTCCATGTTGAGCATGACGCTGCGCTGCAGTTCGACCTGCTCGCGCTTCATCTCCGGTGGCCACGTCGGGATGGCGCCGTTCAGCCAGCTGGAGTAGACGTCGCTGCGCCGCGACACCTCCTTGACGTCGCCGTGGCGGGTGACGAGCCAATATCCGTGGTCCTCGAACCCACCCGCGCCGCCGGGGATGTCGACCCAGTGGATCGGCTCCGCCTTGCGCAGCGCGGCAAGCTCCTCGACGGGCAATCCCGCGAGGTTGACGTCGGGGTCGAGGAAGTCGAAATCGGCGGGAATGTTGGGGGGTGCCATGTAGGGTGCGCTCCTTTTACAACACTATTTGCAACGTGTTCTAGTGCCAGTAAAACACGGCTCCTGCGCAGATAAAAGGCAGGTAACCATCCTCGCTTGTCATAGTAATGAAACGTGTTCTAGCCTGGTTTCATGGGTAACCCGGTAATCGTCGAAGCCACCCGCAGCCCCATCGGGAAGCGCAATGGATGGCTGTCAGGACTGCACGCCACCGAACTACTCGGGGCGGTACAGAAGGCACTGGTCGAGAAGGCCGGGATTGATGCGGGTGACGTGGAACAGCTCGTCGGTGGCTGCGTGACGCAGTTCGGCGAACAGTCCAACAACATCACCCGGGTGGCGTGGCTGACGGCCGGGCTGCCCGAGCACGTCGGCGCCACCACCATCGACTGCCAGTGCGGTAGCAGCCAGCAGGCCAACCACCTGGTCGCCGGATTGATCGCGACCGGCGCCATCGACATCGGCATCGCCTGCGGCATCGAGGCGATGAGCCGGGTGGGCCTGGGCGCCAACGCCGGCCCCGACCGCGGGGCGATCCGCGCGGCATCCTGGGACATCGACATGCCCAATCAGTTCGAGGCCGCCGAGCGCATCGCCAAGCGACGCGGCATCACCCGCGAGGAGATCGACGCGTTCGGCTTGGCCTCCCAGGCGAAGGCCAAGCGGGCGTGGGAAGAGAACCGGTTCGACCGCGAGATCTCCCCGATCGTGGCCCCGGTGCTCGACGAGAACAAGCGGCCGACCGACGAGCGCGCACCGGTCACCCGCGACCAGGGCCTGCGCGAGACGACGTTGGAAGGGCTCAGCCAGCTCAAGCCGGTGATGGAGGGCGGCATCCACACGGCGGGCACCTCGTCGCAGATTTCCGACGGCGCCGCGGCGGTGCTCTGGATGGACGAGGACAAGGCCAAGGCCCTCGGGTTCCGCCCGCGCGCGAGAATCGTGAGCCAGGCGAACGTCGGCGCCGAGCCCTACTACCACCTCGACGGTCCCGTCCAGTCCACCGCCCGGGTGCTGGAGAAGGCCGGCATGAAGATGGGTGACATCGACATCGTCGAGATCAACGAAGCCTTCGCGTCGGTGGTGCTGTCCTGGGCTCGGGTCCACGAGCCCGACATGGACCGGGTCAACGTCAACGGCGGTGCCATCGCCCTGGGCCACCCGGTGGGCGCCACCGGCGCCCGGTTGATCACCACCGCGCTGCACGAACTGGAGCGCACCGATCAGAGCACCGCGTTGATCACCATGTGCGCGGGTGGTGCCCTGTCGACCGGGACCATCATCGAACGCATCTAGCTCCGTGCACGTCTCCGAGGAAAGTCGCATCGCGGCCGCACAGAGCTACATCGACGCGCTGGTCAGCCATGACGCCGAGGCCGTTCCGTTCGCGGCCGGCTGCACCCGCACCGAACTGGGGCTGCGCAATGGCTTCTCCGGAAATCATTTGCGCCGCGGGCTCAATCGCGGACTGCAGTACCGCGTCATCGCCGATGCGACGCCGCCGCAGTACCGCATCGAAGGCGACGAGGTGCACGCCCGGTACGACGTGCTGAGCAAGGCGGCGCTCGCTGGCCGACGGGTCGCGGCGCGGGTCGACGAGACGTTTGTCATCCCGGCCGAGAGCACCACCGGCAAGGCAGAGATTCACCACATCAGGGCCCGCTTCACGCCGTTCATCCAGCACTAGGATCACTTTCATGCCGAAACCCCGTCCAAAGTTTCAGGATTCGCCCCTGACCGATCACCTCATCAAGTGGATGTCGCGGCTGAATACCTGGATGTACCGCCGCAACGGCGGCGAGGGCCTCGGCGGCACGTTCCAGAAAATCCCGGTCGCGCTGCTGACCACCACCGGCCGCAAGACCGGGGAACCTCGCGTGAGCCCGCTGTACTTCCTGCGCGACGGCGACCGGGTCGTCGTGGCGGCGTCGAAGGGCGGGGCGGCCAAGAACCCGATGTGGTACCTCAACCTCAAGGCCAACCCGAAGGTGCAGGTGCAGATCAAGACAGAAGTGCTGGACCTCACCGCTCGCGACGCCACCGACGAGGAACGCGCCAAGTACTGGCCGAAGCTGGTGGATATGTATCCGAGCTACGAGGACTACCAGTCCTGGACCGATCGCACGATCCCGATCGTTATCTGCGACCCCTAGGCTGCATTGATTCTGCGCCTACGGCGTAGCCCACTCGCACATTCGCACCCTGGGCGCAGAGTCAACCGAGAAATTACGCCCCGTAAACCGGGACCGGCGTCCGCGACTTGGCCAGCAGGTCGGTGACCACCGGACCCAGCTCAGCGGGATCCCACTTCGCGCCCTTGTCGATCTGCGGTCCGTGCGCCCAGCCCTCGGCGACCCGGATCAGCCCGCCCTCGACTTCGAACACCTTGCCGGTAACGCCGCGGGATTCGACACTGCCCAGCCAGACCACCAGCGGCGAGACGTTCTCCGGGGCCATGGCGTCGAATCCGCCGTCCTCCGGCGCGGCCATGGTCTCGGCGAACACGGCCTCGGTCATCCGGGTCCGGGCGGCGGGCGCGATCGCGTTGACCGTGATGCCGTAGCGCCCGAATTCGGCTGCAGCGACCAGAGTCAACGCGGCGATCCCGGCCTTGGCGGCCGAGTAGTTGCCCTGCCCGACGCTGCCCTGCAGGCCGGCACCCGAGCTGGTGTTGATGATGCGAGCATTCAGGTCATCGGGGCCGACGGTGCCGGCTTTGATCTGCCGGCGCCAGTAGCCTGCCGCGTGCCGCAACGTCGCGAAGTGCCCCTTGAGGTGCACGCGGATGACGGCGTCCCACTCACTTTCGCTGGTGTTGGCCAACATTCGGTCGCGAATGAATCCGGCGTTGTTGACCAGCACGTCGAGTCCGCCGAAGGTGTCGACCGCCGTGTCGATCAGGTTCTGCGCACCCGTCCAGTCGGCGATGTCGTCACCGTTGGTGACGGCTTCCCCACCGGCAGCGGTGATTTCGTCGACCACCTGCTGCGCCGGGCTTTCGCCGGCCGAACCGTCCAGTCCCACCCCGATGTCGTTGACCACCACGCGCGCACCTTCGGCGGCGAACGCCAGGGCGTGCGCACGGCCGATGCCGCGGCCCGCGCCGGTAACGATGACGACCCGTCCGTCAAGCAAACCCATACTTACCTTCTCCCTCTACTTGATCGCGCTGGCGTTCGTTGTGGCCAGATAGTGCGGCGGCTCGCCGCCACCGTGCACCTCCAGCGTCGCCCCGCTGATGTACGAGGCCACGTCACACGCCAAAAAGGCTGCGGCCCAACCGATATCCTCTGGCTTGGCCAGTCGGCCAAGTGGCACATTCTTCGAAATCGCGGCGATCGACTCGGCGTCACCGTAGAAAAGGTCGGCCTGCTCGGTTTCGACCATGCCGACCACGCATGCGTTGACCCGGACCTTCGGCCCCCATTCCACCGCCAGCGTCTCGGTCAAACTCTCCAAGCCGGCCTTGGCCGCCCCGTAGGCCGCGGTGCCCGGGCTCGGCCGCCGGCCACTGAGACTGCAGATGTTGACGATCGACCCGCCGCCGGGCTGGATCTGCATCACGTCATTGGCGAACTGCGAAACCACCAGGCCGCCAATCAGATTGAGCTCGATGATCTTGCGGCTGAATTTCGGACTGGATCCCGCGGTCAACACGTAGGGCGAACCACCGGCGTTGTTGACGACGACATCGAGCGAGCCGTGCCGCTCGACTATGGAGTCGATCAAGCCCTTGACGGCCTCTTCGTCGCGCACATCGCAACTGTGGAACTCGTGCGGAAAGCCCTCGACCGGCCGCCGGGCGCAGGTCACCACCGTCGCGCCCTGCTCGGCGAATACCGAACTGATACCGGCACCGACGCCGCGAACGCCACCCGTCACCAGCACCACACGCCCGGCCAAACCCAGATTGATGCCGCCGGGGGCTGATTGGGGTTGGGTCACTGTGCTAGCGTACCAAGCAAGTGCTTGCTTAGGTAACTGACCCAGCAGACTCAGCAGGAAGTGCCATGACGATCACCTCCACAACGACAGAACCCGGGATAGTCGCGGTCACCGTCGACTACCCGCCCGTCAACGCCATTCCCTCGCAGGGATGGTTCGAACTCGGCGACGCCATCACGGCTGCCGGACGGGACCCACAGACGCACGCGGTGATCCTGCGCGCCGAGGGCCGCGGCTTCAACGCCGGTGTCGACATCAAGGAAATGCAGCGGACCGAAGGATTCACCGCGCTGATCGACGCGAACCGCGGCTGCTTCGCCGCGTTCCGCGCGGTCTACGAATGCGCGGTCCCGGTCATCGCCGCGGTGAACGGCTTCTGCGTCGGCGGGGGGATCGGCCTGGTCGGCAATGCCGACGTCATCGTCGCCTCCGACGACGCGATCTTCGGCCTCCCGGAAGTGGAGCGCGGTGCGCTCGGCGCGGCCACTCACCTGTCCCGCCTGGTCCCCCAGCACATGATGCGGCGCTTGTTCTTCACCGCCGCCACCGTGGACGCCGCGACGCTGCACCACTTCGGTTCGGTGCACGAGGTGGTGCCGCGCACCGAGCTGGATGAGGCCGCGCTGCGGGTGGCCCGCGACATCGCCGCCAAGGACACCCGGGTCATCCGCGCCGCCAAGGAGGCGCTCAACCTGATCGATGTGCAACGCGTCAATTCGAGTTACCGCATGGAACAAGGGTTTACGTTCGAACTCAACCTGGCCGGTGTCGCCGACGAGCACCGCGATGCATTCGCCGGCACGGCGAAGGGCAAGAAGGAATGAGCGATAAGCGCACCACCCTCGACGACGCCGTCTCGCACGTGCGCAGCGGCATGACCATTGGCATCGCCGGTTGGGGATCACGCCGCAAGCCAATGGCTTTCGTGCGCGCCCTGCTGCGCACCGACGTCACCGACCTGACCGTAGTCACCTACGGCGGACCGGACCTGGGCCTGCTGTGTTCGGCCGGCAAGGTCAAGCGGGTCTATTACGGATTCGTCTCGCTTGATTCGCCGCCCTTCTACGACCCTTGGTTCGCCAAAGCCCGCACCAGCGGCGCCATCGAGGCCCGCGAGATGGACGAGGGCATGCTGCGCAACGGCCTGCAGGCGGCCGCGCAACGACTCCCGTTCCTGCCGACCCGTGCGGGACTCGGCAGCGCGGTGCTGGACTTCTGGGAGGGTGAGCTGCAGACGGTCACCAGCCCGTATCCCACCGACGGCGGGTACGAGAAGCTGATCGCGATGCCCGCGCTGCGCCTCGACGTCGCCTTCGCGCACCTCAATCTCGGCGACCAGAGGGGCAACGCCGCCTACACCGGCATCGACCCCTACTTCGACGACCTGTTCCTGATGGCCGCCGACCAGCGCTTCCTGTCGGTGGAACGCGTCGTCTCCACCGAGGAACTGGTCAAATCGGTTCCGCCCCAAGCGCTGTTGATCAACCGGATGATGGTCGACGGCGTAGTCGAGGCACCCGGCGGCGCGCATTTCACCACCGCCGCACCCGATTACGGCCGGGACGAGAAGTTCCAGCGCCACTACGCCGAGGCTGCGTCCAGCGAAGAGGGCTGGCAGCAGTTCGTGGCCACGTATCTGTCCGGCAGCGAAGAGGATTACCAGGCCGCCGTGCGCAAGTTCGCCGAGGAGGCAGCGAAATGACCGGCACCCGAGCCGAAGTGTGCGCGGTCGCCTGCGCCGAGTTGTTCAGAGATGCCGGCGAAATCATGATCAGCCCGATGACCAACATGGCCTCGGTGGGCGCCCGGCTGGCACGACTGACATTCTCCCCCGACATCCTGCTCACCGACGGCGAGGCGCAACTGCTGGCCGACACCCCAGCGCTCGGCAAGACCGGACCGGTCGAGGGCTGGATGCCGTTCGGCCGGGTTTTCGAGACGCTGTCCTGGGGACGGCGCCATGTGGTGATGGGCGCGAATCAGGTTGACCGCTACGGCAATCAGAACATCTCAGCGTTCGGCCCGCTGCAGCAGCCGACCCGGCAGATGTTCGGGCTGCGCGGCTCGCCGGGCAATACGATCAACCACGCCACCAGCTACTGGGTCGGTAACCATTCCAAGCGGGTGTTCACCGATACGGTCGATATCGTCTGCGGGATCGGCTACGACAAGGTGGACCCGGACAACCCGGCGTTCCGGTTCGTCAACGTCTTCCGGGTGGTGTCCAATCTCGGCGTTTTCGACTTCGGCGGACCGGAGCACACCATGCGGGCATTGTCGCTGCACCCCGGTGTCGCGCCCGACGACGTGCGCGCAGCCACGTCGTTCGACGTGCACGGTCTCGACGAGGCGGATGAAACCCGGCAGCCGACCGACGACGAGCTGCGGCTGATCCGGGAGGTCATCGACCCGAAGGCATTGCGCGACAGAGAGATCCGGTAGTGAAGCTCAAGACACCGCTGACCGAGCTGGTCGGCATCGAGCACCCGGTGGTGCAGACCGGGATGGGCTGGGTGGCCGGCGCGCGGCTGGTGTCGGCGACGGCCAACGCCGGCGGATTGGGCATCCTGGCCTCGGCCACCATGACACTGGACGAGCTGGCCACCGCCATCGGCAAGGTCAAGGCCGCCACCGACAAGCCGTTCGGCGTCAACATCCGCGCCGATGCCGCCGACGCCGGTGATCGCGTCGAACTGATGATCCGCGAGGGCGTCAAGGTCGCGTCGTTCGCGCTGGCACCCAAGCCCGAATTGATCGCCCGCCTCAGAGAGGCCGGCGCGGTGGTCGTTCCGTCGATCGGTGCGGCCAAGCATGCCCGCAAGGTGGCCGGTTGGGGTGCCGACGCGATGATCGTGCAGGGCGGTGAAGGCGGCGGGCACACCGGCCCGGTCGCCACCACCCTGCTGTTGCCGTCCGTCCTGGACGCGGTCAAGGGCACCGGCATCCCGGTGATCGCCGCCGGCGGCTTCTTCGACGGACGCGGACTGGCGGCGGCACTTTCCTACGGCGCGGCCGGGGTGGCCATGGGCACCCGATTCCTACTCACCTCGGATTCCACGGTGCCCGACGCCGTCAAGCGGCGGTACCTGGAGTCGGCCCTGGACGGCACGGTGGTCACCACCCGCGTCGACGGCATGCCGCACCGGGTGCTGCGCACCGGCCTGGTGGAGAAGCTGGAAAGCGGCTCGCGGGCAAGGGGTTTCACCGCAGCGGTGCGTAACGCCGCCAAGTTCAAGCAGATGTCGCAGATGAGCTGGCGGTCGATGATCACCGATGGCCTGGCCATGCGGCACGGCAAGGAACTCACCTGGTCGCAGGTCGTGATGGCGGCCAACACCCCGATGCTGCTCAAGGCCGGACTGGTCGAGGGCAACACCGACGCCGGTGTCCTGGCGTCCGGGCAGGTGGCCGGCATCCTGGACGACCTGCCGTCGTGCGCCGAGTTGATCGAGTCGGTCGTGGCCGAGGCGATCGAGCATCTTCAGGCCGCATCGAAGCTAGTGGAGTAGTTGACGCGTGTCGACTAGGCTCTTTCAGCTATGTCGACCGTCGAGCAGGAACAAGCGACCTCCGGGTCCGCCGCGACGCACGCACTGCCCGATCCGGGTGAAGCGGTGCCCAAGCTTGCGCTACCCACGATCGGGATCTTCCTCGCGTCGCTGACCGCCTTTGCGACCTGCACCGTCGGCTACATCAACGGATGGTCGCCCTGGTGGGTGACCATTCCGGTGAACGCCGCGGTGACGTTCGTGATGTTCACCGTCGTGCACGACGCGTCGCATTACTCGATCAGCTCGGTTCGCTGGGTCAACGGCCTGATGGGGCGGCTGGCCTGGCTCTTCGTCGGTCCGGTCGTCGCGTTCCCGTCGTTCGGGTACATCCACATCCAGCATCACCGGCACTCCAACGACGACGACCAGGACCCGGACACCTTCGCCTCACACGGCAAGTGGTGGCAGTTACCGCTGCGCTGGTCGATGGTGGAGTACTTCTACCTGCGCTACTACCTGCCGCGCGCCCGCAGCCGCCCGGTCATCGAGGTCGCCGAGACGGTCCTGATGATGGTGCTGTCGCTGACCGGGTTAGCCGTGGCGATCGTCACCGGAAACTTCTGGATCCTGCTCGTCGTGTTCCTGATCCCGCAGCGCATCGGGCTCACCATCCTGGCGTGGTGGTTCGACTGGCTGCCCCATCACGGCCTCGAAGACACGCAGCGCACCAACCGCTACCGGGCGACCCGCAATCGCGTCGGCGCCGAATGGCTGTTCACTCCGGTTCTGCTGTCGCAGAACTACCACCTGGTGCACCACCTGCACCCGTCGGTGCCCTTCTACCGCTACCTGCGGACGTGGAAGCGCAACGAAGAGGCCTACCTGGAGCGCAACGCCGCCATCAACACGGTCTTCGGCCAGCAGCTCAACCCCGACGAGTACCGGGAGTGGAAGGAACTCAACGGCCGGCTGTCCAAGCTGCTTCCGGTGCGGATGCCCTCGCGATCCAGTTCGCCGCACGCCGTGCTGCACCGCATCCCGGTCGCGTCGGTGGACCCCATCACCGCCGACAGCACCCTGGTCACCTTCGCCGTGCCCGAGGACCTGCAGGACGCGTTCCGGTTCGAACCGGGTCAGCATGTCACGGTGGTGGGCGCTGAAGGCGTGCGCCGCAACTACTCGATCTGCGCGCCGGCGACGCGCGCGCAGCTGCGGATCGCGGTCAAACACATTCCCGGCGGCGCCTTTTCGACGTATGTGGCCGAGCAGTTGAAGGCCGGTGATGTGCTCGAGCTGATGACCCCGACCGGCCGCTTCGGCACCCCGCTGCATCCCTTGCACCGCAAGCACTACGTCGGCCTGGTGGCCGGCAGTGGTATCACACCGGTGCTGTCGATTCTGGCGACCACCTTGGAGATCGAGACTGAAAGCCGGTTCACGCTGATCTATGGCAACCGCACCAAGGAATCGACCATGTTCCGGGCCGAGCTCGACCGGCTCGAGTCGCGGTATGCCGACCGTCTCGAGATCCTGCACGTGCTCTCCGGGGAGTCGTTGCACACGCCCGAACTCCGTGGCCGGATCGACCGCGACAAACTCAACCTGTGGCTGACCGGCAACCTGCAGCCGGACCACGTCGACGAGTGGTTCATCTGTGGCCCGATGGAGATGACCACCGCCGTTCGCGAGACGTTGCTGGAGCACCGGGTGGACGCCGAGCGCATTCACCTGGAGCTCTTTCACGGATTCGAAACCGGTTCTGCCGCAGGGCATTCCTACGAGAGCGCGACGGTGACGTTCCGGCTGTCCGGGAAGCAGTGGACGTACGACCTGACCCCCGGCGACTCGATCCTCGAGGGCGCGCTGCAGGTGCGCGACGACGCGCCGTATGCCTGCATGGGCGGCGCGTGCGGAACCTGCCGGGCGAAGTTGATCGAGGGCAATGTCGAGATGGACCACAACTTCGCGCTCGGGCAGGCCGAGCTGGACGCCGGGTACATCCTCACCTGCCAGTCGCATCCGACGACGCCGTTCGTCTCGGTCGACTACGACGCCTGAGGATCGCTTTTCCCGTTCCGCCCAGTGTGAATCTCATGACGCGACACGCCGCTCAGAGCGTCGTCGAATTCCCACTCGCGGGAGCGACCGGCGCCACCGCCTTTCTGGCGCCACCCGCACCCCGAGTCCTTTCGCCGAGCGTGAATTCTGCGACACAACACGCCGATTCGGCGTCATAAAACTCACACTGGCGCGGCGTGCGGGGTCACGGGGCCCGGGGTCACCAGCGCCATCCGGCCGCCTGCATCGCCGCCACGACGCGGCCGATGAAGGTCGCCTCCCGATAGCGGAGCAGGTCGTTGCTCACTCTGACGATTTTCCAGCCCAAATCGGCCAACGCGGTATACCGGTCGATGTCCCGGTCACGTTGGGAAGGATCCGTCCAGTGCTGGGGGCCGTCGTATTCGATGCCGACGCGCAACTCCTCGTAGCCCATGTCGACGCGCGCCACGAAGTCCCCGCATTCGCCGCATACCCTGATCTGCGTCTGGGGTTTCGGCAGCCCCGCATCGATCAACGCCAATCGGGTCCGCGTCTCCTGCGGTGATTCGGCCCCGCCGTCGACCAACGGCAATATCCGGCGAAGTCTGACCAGACCACGCGCGCCTCGATGCTCGACGATCACAGCTTCCACGTCGGCAACCTTCAGATCGGTCGCGTTCACGAGAGCATCGAGGCGCTGGACCGCGTACAACCGCGTCGCGGTTCGTCTGCCGATATCGAAGGCTGTGCGGGCGGGGGTGGTCACCGCAATTCCGTCTACGGTCACCACTTCGTCCGGTGTCAGGGTATCGGAATGAACCACGGTGCGCGGCGGCGGTTTTCGATTGTCGTGTACCAACTCGGCATGGAGTGACGGGCTGACCCACTTGGCGCCGAGTAGTGCTGCCGCCGAGTTGCCGGCGACCACCGCGCGACGGCGTGACCACAACCACGCGGCATGCGCGCGCTGGCCGGCCGTCAGCTCAATACCGGCTGGGCCATACACACCCGGATAAATGGGCTCGTACAGCGTCCGCATGGCACGCTCGGGAATGGCCCCAGCAGCTAGCGCTTCAACGCCGAGAAACGGCCAGTCCATGCCGGGATGCTGTCACCCGACGGACGATCCCCGCGGTCGCCCATCCCCACCCCGCCCGAGTGTGAACTTCACGACGCGACTCGCCGAGGAAGCGTCGTGAAAGTCGCACTCGACGCTGCGCGACGACCTAGAGGCGCTCGATGATGGTCACGTTCGCGGTGCCGCCACCCTCGCACATCGTCTGCAGCCCGTAGCGGCCACCGATGCGCTCCAGGGTGTTCAGCATGGTGGTGAAGAGCTTGGCGCCGGTGGCGCCCAACGGGTGCCCGAGTGCGATCGCGCCGCCGTTGGGGTTGACCTTCTCCGGGTCCGCCTTGATCTCCTTGAGCCAGGCCATGACAACCGGCGCGAACGCCTCGTTGATCTCGACGGTGTCGATGTCGTCGATGGACAGGCCCGTCTTCTCCAGCGCGTAACGGGTGGCCGGGATGGGCCCAGTGAGCATGAAAACCGGGTCCGCACCGCGGGTGCTGATGTGGTGGATGCGGGCGCGCGGCGTCAGCCCGTGATCTTTGACCGCCTGCTCGGACGCCAGCAGCACCGCGGAAGCTCCGTCGGAAATCTGGCTGGCCATCGCCGCGGTCAACCGGCCACCCTCGACCAGGGTCTTCAACCCGGCCATCTTCTCCAGCGACGATTCCCGCGGACCCTCGTCGACCCTGAACGCACCGGTTTCGGTTTCGACAGACAGGATCTCGTTGTCGAAGTTGCCGCCGCGGATCGCCGCGAATGCCCGCTCGTGGCTGTTCAGCGAGTACTGCTCCATCTCTTCCCGCGACAGGTTCCACTTCTCGGCGATCATCTCCGAACCGCGGAACTGCGAGATCTCCTGGTCGCCGTACCGGTGCAGCCACTGCTTGGATTCGTTTGTGGGCGAGGTGAATCCGAACTGTTCGCCGACGGTCATCGCCGACGAGATCGGAATCTGGCTCATGTTCTGCATGCCGCCGGCCACGATCAGATCCGCGGTGCCAGACATGATCGCTTGCGCGCCAAAGGAAATGGCCTGCTGGCTGGAGCCACACTGCCGGTCGACGGTGACACCGGGTACCTCTTCTGGATAGCCGGCGGCCAGCCACGACAGGCGCGCGATGTTTCCGGCCTGGCCGCCGATGGCGTCCACGCAACCGGCGATCACGTCGTCGACGGCGGCCGGGTCGACGTCCACCCGGTCCAGCAGTCCACGCCACCCGAGGGCACCGAGGTCGACGGGATGAACACCGGCCAACCCACCCCCACGCTTGCCGACCGCGGTACGCACCGCGTCGATGACATAGGCCTCGGAATACCCAGCCATGCTCAATTCCCTTCTTTCGCGATTCCGCCCAAAACAATGGCGAGATATTTCTGACCCACCTGCTGCGCGGTCAGCGGTCCACCGGGTTGATACCAGCGCACCGAGACCCACGTGGTGTCACGGATGAAGCGGTAGACCAGGTCTACGTCCAGGTCGGGCCGGAAGTAGCCCTCCTCGATGCCCTGGTGAAGCAGGTCCACCCACATCTTGCGCTGCTGCTTGTTGCGCTCGTCAAGGTAGGAGAACCGTGGCTGCAACGAAAGTCGTTGCGCCTCATCCTGATAGATGACGACTTGGGCGTGCCGATGCTCGATCGCCTCGAACGACGCCATAAACAGGCCCTTGAGTCGTTCCAGTGGGTTGGGTTCGTTGGCGACGATCTCGCGGTAGCGTGCGAACAGCCAGTCCAGGAACCCGCGCAGCAGCTCGTCGACCATCTCCTCTTTGGAGGCGAAGTGGTGGTAGAGACTGCCGGAGAGGATGCCGGCCCCGTCGGCGATGTCACGCACGGTCGTCGCGCGTAAGCCGCGTTCGGCGAACATCACCGCGGCGAGTCCCAGCAACTCGTCTCGGCGACTGTTAGCCTGGCCGGCCACGCGCTCCACCGGAACAGGGTATCAACCAAGCGCTTGCTTCGGCCAATGGCGGGTCCGTTAGGACTCGACCACTGTCGGCGGGGCCGTCTGAAGTCTCTGATGTTCTTCGGCCCCCGACCTGCGCCAACGCGGCAAGCAGTAACTGCCTGGTCAGGCCTAGCGGACGAATTGTGTTTCAGCGGCCGCGCAAAATCGGTCGCCAGTGAAGCCAAAAGCAATCGTAGTTTGAATTCATCTACTAAAAGGGTGGCTCGCGGCTGGCGGCCCGTTTCAATTCGTGGCTGGGCCAGCGTAGTTCGCAACTGTTATTGCAGACCGTGGGTAGGGTTTAGCAACTACCGGACGCCCCCTGACGTGAGAGAACGTCCTCTTCGCGCCAAAGTTCGAAAACTTTTAGCAAAACGGAAACAAGTTCGATAACGGAGTCGTATCGTCTCTCGCGTCGGGTTTGCTCGTCCCGGGCGACGGGGTTAACGGAGGTCAGCGCTGTGAACTTTTCGGTCCTTCCACCAGAGATCAACTCTTTGCGGATGTTCCTCGGCGCTGGGTCAGCGCCCATGCTCGAAGCCTCGGCGGCGTGGTCGGGTCTGGCCGAAGAACTGGGATCCGCGGCCGACTCGTTTTCCTCGGTGACCGCCGGGCTGACCAGCCAGGCCTGGCAAGGCCCGGCAGCGGCGGCGATGACCAAAGCAGCCGCCCCTTACTCCACATTCCTGCGGGCCGCTTCCAGTCGCGCCCTCACCGCCTCCGTCGGCGCCAAAGAGATCGCCAGCATTTACGAGGCGTGTAAGTCCGCCATCGTTCACCCCGAGGTCATCGCGGCCAACCGGAAAGCCTTCGTCCAAGCGGTCCGCACCAACGTCTTTGGATTCAATGCACCGTTCATCGCCGCTGCCGAAGCTGCCTATGAGGAATTCTGGGCCACCGACGTCGCCGCCATGGTCGGCTACCACGGCGGAGCGTCAACAGTGGCCGCGCAACTGTCGTCCTGGCAGCAGACGCTCAAGGGCCTGCCCGGTATCGGTCAACTCCTCGGCGGCACGCCCGGTGTAGGCACCGCCGCACCCGGCGACCCTAACCTGGGCGTCGGCAACAAGGGTGGCGGCAACATAGGCAGCGGCAACAATAGCGGCACCGGCGGCGGCAACATCGGTAACGGAAACACCGGCAGTGGCAACTTCGGCGGCGGCAACATCGGCAACAGCAACATCGGCAGTGGCAACGCCGGCAAAAACAACTTCGGATTCGGAAACACCGGCAACGGAAACTTCGGCTTTGGAAACGCTGGCGGTGCCGGCACGGATCCCGGCCACAATATCGGTTTCGGTAACAGCGGCAACAACAACACCGGGTTCGGCAACACCGGCAACGGCAACCAAGGCGCCGGAAACACCGGTAACAACAACATCGGCTTCGGCCTCAAGGGCAGCGGTTTGGTGGGTGTGGGCGGTGCCTTCTACGACACAGCCACCGGCCAGTTCCACTTCGACGGCCTCAATTCCGGCACCGGAAATATCGGATTGTTCAACTCTGGTACCGGCAACATCGGCTTCTTCAACTCCGGTGACGGCAATGTCGGCCTCTTCAGTTCCGGCCACAACCTTCTCCCCGCTGATCTGGGCAAGATCCAAGGCCTTGGTATCGGAAACTCCGGGTTCGGCAACATCGGCATCGGCAACGCCAGCTCAGGGAACTTCGGTATCGGCAACTCGGGCTCGGCCTTTGGCGGCCTGAATACTGGAATTGGAAACTCCGGAAGCTTCAACACCGGCTTCGGAAACGCCGGTGGGTGGAATACCGGTTGGAACAACTCCGGCGCGGGCAACACGTTTGACGGGAACTCGGGCAGCTACAACACCGGCCTCTGGAATTCCGGCAACCTCAATACCACCGTCGGATCCAGCACAGATGTCGCCGGCGCCACCAAGTCGGGCTTCAACAACACGGGCACTCTTGTGTCGGGCTTCAACAACAACGTTGGCGCAGGAAATATTGCAACCTCAGGTTTCTTCAACACCGCACTCGGCGGTAACGCCGGGAATGGATGGCTGTCTGGATTCTTCAACACCGGAGTTCCGATGAGCCAGCTTCCCCTCTTCGCGCCTCCCAGCACCGCTAGCGGCTTTGCTTCTGGCTTCTTCAACACGGGATCATTCGGCGGCGGCTTCTTCAGCATCACGCAGCTGTTGAAGAACCTCTAACACAGTCGCGTAGCGAGCGGCAGAGAATGCCCGCCGAGGCACCCCGCCTTGGCGAGCATTCTTTGCTGAACCAGGGCCTCGCAACCTTGCTTCACTCAGAAATTGACAAGTCATTTCGCCGTATGGTCCATGCGTCGGGATCAATTTGGTCACGGGCGGCGGAATTAACGGCGTCTGGACCCTCGGAACCGGAAACAAGGGCAACAGCAGCGTCTTTAACACCGCCAGCGGCGGCTCGGCCCTCAACGGCTACAGCTCCGGCTTCTTCAACACCGGCGTCCCTGGCACCGCTACCTGTCGTTGGTGGCCGGACTGAACTCCGGTCTGTTCAATCGGGGCTCCGGAATCTCCGGAAGCTTCAACCTCAGCCGGCCCTGAACGGCCCAGCCTGCACCCCCCGCCACCTGCACGAATTTATTAGCCAACATAAACTTTTGCGAAATGCCATGTGGCGTAGCCAAAGTGGCCGTAGTGTCAGTTGAGGTTTACACGACGGTGGTCATGGGGGTCCGCCGCGCATCAGCTGGGGGGCCAAAAGCGTGTCGAACTTTGCGGTGTTGCCGCCTGAGGTCAATTCGTTGCGGATGTTTATCGGTGCGGGCTCGGCGCCGATGATCGAGGCGGCGACCGCCTGGGCCGGTCTAGCCGACGAACTGTCCACCGCCGCGGAGTCGTTCTCAACGGTCACCTCCGGACTTACCGGCCAGGCCTGGCAAGGCCCGGCCGCGGCGGCGATGGCAGCGGCTGCGGCGCCGTACGCCGGTTTTCTCAATGCCGCGGCGGCCAAGGCGCTGCTCGCGTCCGGCCAGGCCAAAGCGGTGGCAAGCACTTTCGAAACCGCCCGCGCGGCCACGGTCCATCCGCTTGCGGTCGAGGCAAATCGCAACGCATTCGTTCAACTGGTGCGCTCGAACTTCTTGGGGCTCAACGCGCCGGCGATCGCGGCGGCCGAGAGTAACTACGAAGAGATGTGGGCCGCAGACGTCTCGGCGATGACGGGCTACTACACCGGCGCGTCGGCGGCGATCACCGACCTGATCCCGATTCCCGCTGGGCTGCAACAAATTATCAATACGCTGCCCAATCTGGGCCTCGGCAATCTGGGCAACGCCAACATCGGGGGCGGCAACGTCGGTGGCGGCAATGTCGGCAACGGGAACCTCGGCAGCTCGAACCTGGGTGGCGGCAACAACGGCAGCAAGAACATCGGCAGCGGCAACGTCGGCGACGGCAACATCGGTGGCGGCAACTTCGGCCAGAACAACATCGGCTTTGGAAACAGCGGGCTGGGCAACGGTTTTCGGTTCGCCGGCGACGGTGACAACAACGTCGGTTTCGGCAATAGCGGCAACCACAACTTCGGGCTGGGCAACAGTGGCGACCGAAACGTGGGCGGCGGCAACACCGGCAACCACAACATCGGTTTCGGCCTCACCGGCGACAACCTGGTCGGTCTCGGCAATATCTACTTCGACCGGTCGACCGGCCAGTTTGTGTTCAACGGCCTGAACTCCGGCAGCGGCAACATCGGTCTGTTCAACTCCGGTAACAACAACATCGGCTTCTTCAACTCCGGCGACGGCAACGTCGGCCTCTTCAGTTCCGGCTCAAACGTATTCGCGCCGGGCAGCCTGAACAACATCGGCCTGGGCAACTCCGGCACCGGCAACCTCGGACTGGCCAACGCCGCCTACGGCAACACCGGCTTCGGCAATGGAGGCAGCGTCAACACCGGCTTCGCCAACGGGGGCAGCGTCAACACCGGCTTCGGCAACGCGGGAAGCTGGAACACCGGCTGGGACAACGCCGGTCTGGCGAATACCGGAACCGGGAATTCGGGTGATGTCAACACCGGGCTGTGGAACTCGGGCGACGCGAACACCTGGGTGGGCGCGACCACCGACAGCGGCGCCACCAATTCCGGTTTCCTGACCGCCGGCGAGGGCACATCGGGATTCTTCAACTCCGCCAGTGGCCCAGCGAGCGGCTACCTCTCCGGGATCGGGAACACCGCCGGCGGCGCCCCCGATGTGAACGGCAGGGGGTCGGGCTTCTTCAACTTCGGCCTGCCGACCCCGGTGAGCACCGATCCCCTCGACGGCGTATCAGCCGGCTTCAACTCCGGACTGCTCAACTTCGGTTCCCAGTTGTCCGGGATCTTCAGCCTCGGTCGCCTGCTGGGCTAGCCCCCAGCTACGCCGAGGGTGAAATCCACGACGCGACACGCCGATTGGCCGTTGTACCGTTCACACTCGACGAGGCGCTCAGGGCAACTCAGCGAACGGAGACTTGCGGCGGGTCCTGCGCGACATCGGATTTGACGCTCATGAAGCTCCGGACGACTCCGGTCTTGTCGCCACCCGATTTGGTCCTGGCCGTCAGCGGGAACAGCACGTCGCCGCTGTAACGCGCCTCGAGGTGATAGGGGTCGAAGAAGCTGAGCTTGAGCGCACTGGTGTCCGGCGGTCCCCAGGTGACGGTGCCGTCCACGATGTCTGGATCGCGGGCACGCTGAGGGCAGTTGGGCGGCGCCAGTTGCGTGGACTTCGTGCAGTCGGACAGGGCCGCAGTGATTGCCGCCATGGTCGCCGACTGCCCTGCGTCGCTGAGGGCGAAGTCGAAGTCGTTGAAGTAGCCGCCCGACGCCGAGAGCCCGTCAAGCAGGTACAACTTCTTCTGTTTGACAGCAAGATTCCCGTTGTTGCTCGACGCGTCGATGTAGCCCGGGAACACATACACCGGGGCGGTGCCGACGGGACTGCCGAAGAAGAGCAGGGTCTTGAGCGCGTCATTGTCGACGGTGCCGAGCGGCTCGATCTTGGTCGCCGCGTGCTCGAGCTTCCATGACTTGCCGGACTTCTTGACCGACATCGTGACGTCGGAGGTGTTCTCCCCGAATTTCGCCACCACGTGCACCCGGGCGAATCCCAGGCTGTGCTCGGAGTCGTCGCTGAGAATCTTGACGCCGCTGATGGGCCAGCGCGCAATCTGCTTCTTGAGGATGGCGTCGGTCAGGAATTGGTCGGATCCCGGTTGGTCGCTGCTGTAGCTCAACGCCGCGGCGGCGTCTCCCCGCGCCAGCGCGTCCAGGTACCCCTTCACTGCATCACCGGCTTTACCCAATCCGCTGTCGCCGGTCGACGCCAGCGACACGACGAGCACCACTGCGAGGATCACCGTCGCGGCAGCACACAGGGCGATGATGAGCGGCTTGCGGTTCCGTCCAGGCGCAGGACCGAACTGACCAGGCATCGGAGGGCCCCCCGGCCACGCGTGCTGGCCCGGCGGAGGCGGGGGACCTGGCGGGAACATCGGACCCGGAGGCGATGCCGGCCCCGGAGGGGCAGGCCACGCCGGCGGGATCGGCGCAGGGTTGGGAGGCAGCCAGGCAGCCTGGGTCGCGCCGTCCGCGGGATTCGGCGGATGTTCCCATGGTCCCGGATCCGGCCTGTAGGTCACTGAACGACCCCTACCAGCAATGAAACTCTGCGCATCAATTCCCCCGGGTGTGAACGGCGTCGACCAGACAGAACACCGTGTGAACTGTCTCTTAGTCTAAGACGCACTCAAGGGTTAAAAATGCGCGGATTTTTCCGCGCCCACCTCAGGCGTGCTGATTGGAAACCGAAATCACTTCGCCGGTCAGATAACTCGAGTAATCGCTGGCCAGGAAGGCGATCGTGGCGGCCACTTCCCACGGTTCGGCGGCACGCCCGAACGCTTCCTGAGCCTCCAGCCGATCCAACAGCTCGGCCGAGGTGGTCTTGTCCAGAAACTTGTGCCTGGCGAGACTGGGCGACACCGCATTGATTCGCACCCCGTACTCAGCGGCCTCGATTGCGCTGCAACGAGTTAACGCCATCACGCCGGCTTTGGCGGCAGCATAGTGCGACTGCGAGTGCTGGGCGCGCCAGCCCAGCACGCTGGCATTGTTGACGATCACACCACCGTGCGGTGCGTCGCGGAAGTACCGCAATGCCGCCCGGGTGGCCCGGAACACCGACGTCAGCGAGACGTCCAGCACGCGGTCCCACTCCTCGTCGGTCATATCCGCCACCGGCGTCTGCCCGCCCAGCCCGGCGTTGTTGACCAGCACATCGAGCCGCCCGAACCGAGCCGTGCACGACGCGATCAACGCGTCGACCTGGGCGGTGGACGTCACATCGCACACCACGTGCTCCACCCGGCCCAAACCCAGAGCGGCCAATTCCGAGGCGGTCTCCCCCAGCCTGCGCTCGTGGTGGTCGGAGACCAGCACATCGGCACCCTCCGCCAGCGCCCGGCGCGCCGTGGCCGAGCCGATGCCGGTGCCCGCGGCAGCGGTCACCACCACCACTTTGCCCTGCAGAAGCCCGTGTCCCGCAATCTCTTCCGGGACTTCCGACAAGCTCACCCTTTGACCTCCCTCGGCAGACCGAGCACCCGCTCGGCAATGATGTTGCGCTGAATCTCGTTGGATCCGCCGTAGATGGTGTCGGCTCGAGTGAACAGGAAAAGCCGCTGCCATTCGTCGAACTCGCCGTCGTCCAGCGTCAGTCCGGGCTTGCCGACAACGTCCATCGCGAGCTCGCCCAGCGAGCGATGCCAATTGGCCCACAACAACTTCGACACGTTGTCCTGACCGGGTCGCTCGACATCCATAGTGGCCAGGGCATACGACCGCATGGCACGCAAACCCGCCCAGGCGCGGGTCAGCCGCTCCCGGATGAACGGATCGTCGGCGGCGCCGGTGCGCTGGGCGAGCGCCGCCAGATTGGAAAGCTCACGGGCATAGACGATCTGCTGGCCCAACGTCGAGACACCGCGCTCGAAGGTCAGCGTCCCCATCGCGACCCGCCATCCGTCGCCCGGCTGGCCGACCACCAGCGACGCGTCAGTGCGGGCGTCGTCGAAGAACACCTCGTTGAACTCGGCGGTACCGGTGATCTGAATGATCGGCCGCACCTGAACACCGGGTTGATCCAGCGGCACAAGAAGATAGGACAACCCCGCGTGCCGCTTGGAACCCTTCTCGGTGCGCGCGACCACGAAACACCACTGGGACAGGTGCGCCAGCGACGTCCAGACCTTCTGGCCGTTGATCACCCACTGGTCGCCGTCGAGCTCGGCCGTGGTCGAGACATTGGCCAGGTCACTGCCGGCACCCGGCTCGGAGTATCCCTGACACCACAGCTCAGTCACGTCGAGGATGCTCGGCAGGAAGCGCTGCTGCTGCTCAGGGGTCCCGTAAGCGATCAGCGTCGGGCCGAGCAACTCCTCACCGAAGTGATTGACCTTGTCCGGGGCATTGGCGAGGGCGTATTCCTCGTAGAACGCGACTCGGTGTGCGGTCGAAAGCCCGCGGCCGCCGTGCTCTACCGGCCATCCCAGGCAGGTGAGCCCCGCCTTCGCCAGGTGCTGGTTCCAGGCCCGGCGTTCTTCGAACGCTTCGTGTTCCCGCCCCGGCCCGCCGAGACCCTTTAATGCCGCGAATTCGCCGACCAGATTGTCGGCCAGCCACTGGCGGACCTCCGCCCGGAACTCTTCGACGTCCTGCATCCCTGTAGGCTAACCTACCAAGCACTTGCTTTGTTAGGAGCCTCCGATGACCAGCGATCCCCGGACGATCCCGGCGGCGCTGGATCGTTTTGCGCGTGAACTGCCCGACCACGACGCACTGATCACCGACGACCGCAGCTTCACCGCCGCTGCCCTGCGCGACGAGGTGCACCGGGCCGCAGCCGCGCTCATCGCGCTCGGCGTCGAACCGCAGGACCGGGTGGCCATCTGGTCACCGAACACCTGGCACTGGGTGGTGGCATGCCTGGCCGTCCACCACGCAGGCGCGGCGATGGTGCCGCTGAACACGCGTTATACCGCCGCTGAAGCGTCCGACATCATCGCGCGCACCGAGGCGCCGGTGCTTTTCGCGGCAGGTGAGTTCCTCGGCACCGACCGGGCCGCCACCCTCGACCGAGCGGCGCTTCCCGCGCTCCGTCACGTCGTGCGGATCCCGATCGACAAAGAGGACGGCACCTGGGACGACTTCATCGCCGGCGGTACCAATCTCGCCGCCGTCGAAGCCCGCAGCGCCGCCGTCTCCCCCGACGACGTCAGCGACATCCTGTTCACCTCCGGCACCACCGGCCGCAGCAAAGGCGTGCTGTGCGCGCACCGGCAGTCGCTGGCGGCGTCGGCCTCCTGGGCCGCCAACGGCAAGATCACCAGCGCCGACCGCTACCTCTGCATCAACCCGTTCTTCCACAACTTCGGCTACAAGGCCGGCATCCTGGCCTGCCTGCAGACCGGCGCCACGCTCATTCCGCACCTGACGTTCGACCCGCTACGGACACTGCAGGCCATCGAGCAGCACCGCATCACCGTGCTGCCCGGGCCACCCACGATCTATCAGACCCTGCTCGATCACCCCGCACGTGCTGACTACGACCTCAGTTCGCTGCGGTTCGCGGTCACCGGTGCGGCCACCGTGCCGGTGGTGCTGGTGGAGCGCATGCAATCCGAACTCGACATCGACATCGTGCTGACCGCCTACGGGCTGACCGAGGCCAACGGCATGGGCACGATGTGCCGCGCCGAGGACGACGCGGTGACGGTCGCGACCACCTGTGGACGCCCGTTCGCCGGTTTCGAATTACGCATCAACGGTGCAGACGGCGACACGGGCGAAGTGCTGCTGCGCGGACCCAACGTCATGTTGGGCTACCTTGACGATCCCGAAGCCACCGCTGCGGCAATAGATTCCGACGGCTGGCTGCACACCGGCGACATCGGAATGGTCGACGACGCCGGCAACCTGCGCATCACCGACCGACTCAAGGACATGTACATCTGCGGCGGGTTCAACGTCTACCCCGCCGAGATCGAACAGGTGCTGGCCCGGATGGAGGGCATCGCCGACGCCGCGGTGATCGGCGTCCCGGACCCGCGCCTGGGTGAGGTAGGGCGAGCGTTCGTGGTCACCCGGCCCGGCGCAGCCCTAGACGAGGCATCGGTAATCGCCTACACCCGTGAGCATTTGGCGAACTTCAAAGCGCCGCGATCGGTGCGGTTCGTCGACGCGTTGCCGCGCAATGCCGGCGGCAAGGTGCTCAAACCACAACTGCGAGAAAGGGCCTGAGATTGGACCCGAGATGGATCTAGCTCTCGACGAAGAAACGCTGGCCTTTCAGGCCGAGGTGCGCGACTTTCTCGCCGCCAATCGCGAGCACATCCCGACGAAGTCCTACGACAACGCGGAAGGCTTCGCCCAGCACCGCGTTTGGGACAAGGTGCTGTTCGACGCCGGCCTGTCGGTGATCAACTGGCCCAGGAAATACGGTGGCCGCGAAGCGCCGCTGCTGCACTGGGTGGTCTACGAGGAGGAATACTTCCGCGCCGGCGCGCCCGGCCGTGCCAGCGCCAACGGCACCTCGATGCTGGCACCCACCCTGTTCGCGCACGGCACCGAAGATCAGCTGGACCGGGTGCTGCTGAAAATGGCCAGCGGCGAACAGATCTGGGCCCAAGCCTGGTCGGAGCCCGAGTCTGGCAGCGACCTGGCATCGCTACGGTCCACCGCCACCAAGACCGATGGCGGCTGGCTACTCAACGGGCAGAAGATCTGGAGCTCGCGGGCACCGTTCGCGGACATGGGTTTCGGGCTGTTCCGCTCCGACCCTTCCGCCCAGCGGCACAACGGGTTGACCTACTTCATGTTCGACCTCAAGGCCGAAGGCATCACCGTGCGCCCGATCGTCCAACTCGGTGGTGACACCGGCTTCGGGGAGATCTTCTTCGACGACGTCTTCGTGCCCGACGACGACGTCATCGGCACCCCCAACGACGGCTGGCGTGCGGCCATGAGCACCTCGAGCAACGAGCGTGGCATGTCACTGCGCAGCCCGGCCCGATTCCTGGCCGCCGCCGAGCGGCTGGTCAGCCTGTGGAAGGACAGCGGTTCACCGCCCGAGTTCGCCGAGAGAGTGGCGGACGGGTGGATCAAGGCACAGGCCTACCGGCTGCAGACCTTCGAAACCGTCACCCGGCTGGCACACGGCGGAGAGCTCGGCGCGGAATCCTCTGTCACCAAGGTGTTCTGGTCAGACCTGGACGTCGAGTTGCACCAGACCGCGCTCGACCTCCGGGGCGCCGACGGCGAGCTCGCCGGGCCCTGGACCGAAGGCCTGCTGTTTGCCCTCGGCGGCCCGATCTACGCCGGCACCAACGAGATTCAGCGCAACATCATCTCCGAACGACTGCTGGGCCTACCCCGGGAGAAGCGCTGATGGAATTCGCAATCGACGAACAGCAGCGCGACTTCGCTGCCAGCATCGACGCCGCCCTGGGTGCCGCCGATCTACCCGCCGCCGTGCGCGCCTGGTCAGCCGGCGACACCGCACCCGGACTCAAGGCCTGGGAGCAACTGGCCAACCTCGGCGTGACCGCGCTGATCGTGCCGGAGCGCTACGACGGCATCGAGGCCTCGCCGGTGGATCTGGTGGTCGCGATGGAGCGCCTCGGCCGCTGGTGCGTGCCGGGTCCGGTCACCGAATCCATCGCCGTGGCACCGATTCTGCTTGCCGATGACCAGCGCAGCGCCGAGCTGGCGTCCGGTGAGCTGACCGCCACCGTCGCGCTGCCGCCGGAAGTCCCGCGTGCGGTCGACGCCGACAGCGCCGGTCTGGTGTTGCTGGCCGGTCGGGGCAGCGTGACCGTGGGGACACCGGGCACGCGACACGACTCCGTCGATCCCAGCCGCCGCCTCTATGACGTCACCGCCACCGGCGACGCCTGGTCGGCAGATACCGAGAAGGCCTACGAGTTCGGCGCATTGGCTACCGCCGCCCAGCTGATCGGTGCCGCCGAGGCACTGCTGGCCGGCAGCGTGGACTACGCGAAGCAGCGCACGCAGTTCGGCCGGGTGATCGGCTCGTATCAGGCGATCAAGCACAAACTCGCCGACGTGCACATCGCGATCGAGCTGGCCAGGCCGCTGGTGTACGGCGCGGCGGTGTCGCTGCAACCGCGCGACGTCAGCGCGGCCAAGGTCGCCGCGGGTGAGGCGGGGCTGCTTGCCGCGCGTTCTGCTCTGCAGACCCACGGCGCCATCGGCTTCACCCAGGAGCACGATCTGTCGCTGCTGCTGTTGCGGGTGCAGGCACTGCGATCGGCCTGGGGTACACCGGAATCGCACCGACGCCGAGTATTGGAGGCGCTGTCATGACCACCTCGGACGAACGGGAGATGCTGCGGGAAACCGTGGCGGCCCTGGTCACCAAACATGCCGGTCCGGCAGCCGTGCGCTCCGCCATCGAGTCCGAGCGCGGGTACGACGAGTCGCTGTGGCAACTGTTGTGCGAGCAGGTCGGCGCGGCGGCCCTGGTAGTCCCCGAGGAACTGGGTGGGGCCGGCGGCGAACTGGCCGACGCCGCAACGGTTCTCCAGGAATTGGGCCGCGCGCTGGTGCCCTCGCCCCTGCTCGGCACCACGCTGGCCGAACTGGCCCTCCTGACCGCACCGTCGCCGGACGAAGAGACGCTCGGCGCACTCGCTGAGGGCAGTTCCATCGGGGCGCTGGTGCTGGACCCGGACTACGTGGTCAACGGCGACACAGCCGACGTCGTGGTCGCCGCCGCCGACGGCCGGCTGACCCGGTGGACCCGGTTCAACGCGCACCCCGTCGCCACCATGGATCTGACCCGCCGGCTCGCCCGGCTGGAACCCCAGGACACCGAGCCGCTGGGTGACGACCCGGGCCTGGCCGACATCGCCGCAATCCTGTTGGCGGCCGAGCAGATCGGCGCCGCGGAGCGCTGCCTGGACCTCACCGTCGAGTACGCCAAGAGCCGCGTGCAGTTTGGCCGTCCCATCGGCAGCTTCCAGGCGCTCAAGCACCGGATGGCCGACCTGTACGTCGCGGTCTCGGCGGCGCGCGCGGTCGTAGACGAGGCCTGCGCCGCGCCGTCGGCCACCAACGCCGCCACCGCGCGCCTGGCGGCCACCGAGGCGCTGAATACTGTTACGGCCGAGGGGATTCAGCTGCACGGTGGCATCGCGATCACCTGGGAGCATGACATGCATCTGTATTTCAAACGCGCGCACGGCAGTACGCATTTGCTGGACTCGCCGCAACAGCTGCTGAGCCGACTGGAATCCGAAGTACTCTCGACATCGTGAACCAGGTCGCGCTGCGCGCCGGAATCCCACCGTTCTATGTGATGGACGTGTGGCTGGCGGCCGCCGAGCGTCAGCGCACCCACGGCGACCTGGTGAACCTGTCGGCCGGCCAACCCAGCGTGGGCGCCCCCGAACCGGTGCGCGCCGCCGCCGCGGCGGCCCTGCATCTCAACCAGTTGGGCTACACGGTGGCACTCGGTATTCCGGAGTTGCGCGCGGCCATCGCGGCCGATTACCAGCGTCAGCACGGCATCTCCGTGGAGCCCGACGCGGTGGTGGTCACCACGGGTTCCTCCGGCGGATTCCTCCTCGCGTTCCTGGCGTGCTTCGACCTCGGCGACCGCGTCGCAATGGCCAGTCCCGGTTACCCGTGTTATCGAAACATTTTGTCGGCGTTGGGATGTGAGGTGGTGGAGATTCCCTGCGGGCCGGAGACGCGATTCCAGCCCACCGCGGAGCTGCTCGCCGAGCTGGATCCCCCGGTTCAGGGTGTCATCGTCGCCAGCCCGGCCAATCCCACCGGCACCGTCATTCCGCCCGAAGAACTCGCCGCGATCGCCTCGTGGTGCGACGAGTCCGGCGCCCGGCTGATCAGTGACGAGGTCTACCACGGACTGGTGTACAAGGGCGCGCCGCAGACCAGCTGCGCTTGGCAAACTTCGCGAAATGCGGTGATCGTCAACAGTTTTTCCAAGTACTTCGCGATGACCGGATGGCGGCTCGGCTGGCTGGTGGTGCCGACTGAGCTGCGCCGCGCAGTGGACTGCCTCACCGGTAATTTCACGATCTGTCCGCCGGTGCTGTCGCAGATCGCCGCGGTGTCGGCTTTCAGCGCCGACTCGATCGCCGAGGCCGAGGCCAATCTGCAGCACTATTCCGTCAACCGCACGATGCTGCTGGACGGATTGCGCCGCATCGGTGTCGACCGCCTGGCACCCACCGACGGCGCGTTCTACGTCTACGCCGACGTCTCCGACTTCACCACCGACTCGTTGACGTTCTGCTCGAAGCTGCTGGAAGAGACGGGCGTTGCGATCGCGCCGGGCATCGATTTCGACCCGGCGCGGGGCAACTCCTACGTCCGGCTGTCGTTCGCCGGACCTACCAGCGACATCGAAGCGGCCCTAAGCCGAATCGGTTCCTGGCTGCCGAGCCAGTAGGACGTCCACGCGGGCCTCGAGCCCGGCGGGATTCGGCACATCGATGCCGAACCGCTCGCGCAGGGTGCTCACCACCGTGGCCGCGTCGTCCAGCAGGATCTTCTCGCTGCCGTCGGCGCGGTGAATCGTCAACACGCGTCCGGCCAGGTTCAATCGCGCGTCGTCGGTGACCGCGGCCACCATCAGACCGGTCACGAAGTGTGACGACGGGTGCGTCGAGACGTACCAGCTTCCGACCGTCAGATCGATTTGCGGCCGGGTCTGGGTGGTGAACTCGTATAACGGCTGCCACTGCTCACGGACCCGGGCCTGCAGGACCAGTCCGTCACCGCGATCTTCCAGACGGAACGGCTCATGCGGCGTCTGCTGCTCGCCGCCGATCGCCAGACGCAGCGGCGCGGTGGGCGTCTGCCCGCCGAAACCGACGTCGACCAGGTACGGCCCATCGGAGTCGGGGAAGCTCACCGCCAGCAGGGTGTGCGTCTGGGCAGGAACGGGCGCGCCCGGCGGATTCATCCAGATCACCCGCCCCCCGAACCTGCGGACCTGAAAACCCAGGTCCGCCAACACATACCCCATCAAGCCGTTCTGCTCGTAGCAGTAGCCGCCGCGGCGGCGACGAACAAGCTTGTCGGCCAACGCATCCACGCTCAGATCGTCGACGGGTATGCCCATGAAGGGGTCGAGATTCTCGAACGGAATGGTGCGGGTATGAGCGGTCACCAGAGCCTGCAGGACCTCGAGGGTCGGCTCGGTGGCACCGTCGTAACCGACTCGGTCGAAGTACGCGTTCAGATCCACAGCCATGAAGCCATTCTGGCCTGAATGGCGACTACGCAGGGCCGGGTTCGCTACTGTTGACCTCGCGAAACAACCATCGCTGCGGAGGGGAAGCGTCGAATACATGCCAGAGGAAACCGACGGCGCGCCCGTCTCAGGCGGCATCGCTGACGAACTCACCGCGGCCGGGTTCGAGGACGCCCGGCAAGTCGGCCGTGGCGGCGCCGGGGTGATCTACCGCTGCTACGAGACGGCGCTGGGACGAAACGTTGCGGTCAAGGTCTTGCCCTCGCACTTCGACGAGGAGAGCAGGGAACGATTCCTGCGTGAGGGCTACGCCATGGGCGGGCTCTCCGGGCACCCGAACATCGTCCACATCCTGCGCGTCGGCATGACGGTCAACAACCGCCCCTACATCGTGATGCCCTACCACGCCGCGGATTCCCTTGCGGTCCGGCTGCGACACGAGGGTCCCGTGCCGTGGCCCGAGGCTTTGCGCATCGGGGTGAAGCTCTGCGGGGCACTGGAAACGGCACACCGCAACGGCACGCTGCACCGCGATATCAAGCCCGCGAACGTGCTCATCAACGATTACGGCGAACCGCAACTGAGCGACTTCGGGATCGCCCACATCGAGGGCGGCTACGAGACGGCGACCGGCTTCTTCTCCGGGACCATCGACTACACCGCTCCGGAAGTGATGACCGGTAATCCAGCCACGGTGGCGGCGGACATCTACTCACTGGGCGCCACCATTTACGCGCTGATCGCCGGTAACGCCGCCCATGAGCGTCGCAAGGGCGAGGACCTGATCGCGCAGTACCTGCGAATCAGCTCGACAGGTATCCCGGACATGCGTCCGGACGGCATCCCCGACGCCGTGTGCTCGGCCATCGAGCATGCGATGTCCGTTGATCCGGAGCAACGGCCGGGATCAGCGGAGGCATTCGGCCGCGAGTTGCAGGCCGCGCAGCGCGCCAGTGGGCTGAAGCCGGACGCGATGGCCATCACCAGCATGGGCGACAACACCGGGCGCACGTCGGTCGCAACGCCCGGCGCCTCAGTGACTCCGCCGGCGGCGACCGGGGTTACGCGGCAGATCCCCCCGCCGGGCCCGGACGAAGGCCCCACTTCCGCGATCAGCCGGTCGATTCCACCGCCGGTCGCCGAGCCTGCCGTTGCGCAGAACCCGGCCGAGGCGGCGAGAATCCTGCGCGATGCGCACGGCACCCATACGCAAGCGCAGGTCCCGCCGACGCCCGTCACAACGCCTCCGGGCAAGTCAGCGAACAACAACAAGAAGCTTCTACTGATCGGCGCGGCGGTGCTGGTCGTGCTGCTGTTGGTCGCCGGTGGTGTCTTCCTTGCAGTCTCGAAGGACAACAAGAGCACCAGCGCCAGCAGTCAACCGCGGACCCAGGCGCCGGTGGTGTGGAAGCCGATCACCAATGCGCGCATGGCGCGCGACGCGGTGGCGACAACGCAATCCGACGGCACCATCTGGATATTCGGTGGCGTCGGAAGCGACGGCAACGTCACGGGGCGACACGAGGGATACGACCCGGCCATCGACGAGTGGAAGGGCGGCGACGACCTGCCCGTCCCGGTTCAGCGCGCCATGGCGGTGACGTGGCAGGGCAACCCGGTGGTGCTCGGCGGCTGGAAGACCACCGGCACCAAACCTGTTGCGACCGATCAGGTCTGGCGGGTCGTCAACAGCCACTGGGTGGAGTTGCCGCATCTTCTGCAGCCCCGGGCGGCCGCGGCCGCGGCGGTCGTCGGCGACCGGATCATCGTCACCGGTGGCGTAGACGCGGGCGGTGCGCTGCTGAACACGACCGAAGTCTTCGACGGCAATTCCTGGACGCTGGGCGCGCCGCTGCCGACGCCGCGCCAGCTGCTCGCCGCGGCCACCAACGGCAAATTGGTGTACGCCGTCGGCGGCGCGAGTGGAAGCACGGATTCGGCCGCGGTCGAGGCCTATGACCCGGACGCGAAGACGTGGTCCACGTTGCCGCCGTTGCCGCGACCGCGCAGCGACCTCGGCGTAGCGATCGCCGACGGACGCCTGGTGGCGGTCGGCGGCCAGTCGGGCGGCGAAGTCCTCAAGAGCGTGTCGGTGTTCGACCTGATGGCCAAGACCTGGGACGGATTGCCCGACATGGCAACCGCACGGCACGGGATGGCTGTCGCCGCCGTCGAGAAGACGGTGTACGTGATCGGCGGGGCGACCGGGCCGGGCGATCAGCAGGTGGTTTCCGCGGCCGAAGCGCTCACCCTGCCGGCACGCAAGACGCAGCCCGCTGCGCAGTGGCGCAGCCTGCCGGACGCCAAGAGTCCGCGGCTGATGATGGCGTGGACGGTGCAGGGCGACAAAATCTGGGTGATCAGCGGGTTGTACAACGGCACCGTTCTGACCACGGTCGAAAGCTATGACCCGCGCAGCGGGGTCTGGGAGACCGGTCCGCCGTTGCCCATCGGGCTGCATCACGCGACGGCGGCGACGTACCGCAACGAGGTGGTGGTGCTCGGCGGCGCCAGCGACAACATCGCCGACGCCTCCAACAAGGTCTTCGCGCTGCGCGGTGGCAGCTGGGTCGAGTTGCCGAGCCTGACCCACGCCCGGGCCGCGCCGGCCGCCGCGGTGGTCGGGGACAAGCTGGTGGTCGTCGGTGGGCAGAACGCCAAGCAACTGGTGACCCAGACCGAGGTCTTCGACGGTACGTCGTGGAAGGACGCGGCCAAGATGCCGACGCCGCGCGAGCACCTCGCGGCGGTGTCGGACGGCACGTACATGTACACCGTGGGCGGCCGGTTCCTGTCGGCCGACAAGAATTCCGCGGCGTTCGAGCGGTACGACCCGCAAGCGGACGCCTGGACCAAGTTGGTCGACATGCCGACTCCGCGCGGAAGTTACGGCGCCACATTCATCGACGGGCGGGTCGTGGCGGTCGGTGGTGAGGAGCCGACGCAGGTGCTGGCCGTGGTGGAGTCC
The DNA here is from genome assembly GCF_048287075.1 of Mycobacterium sp. 23. Lineage (NCBI taxonomy): Bacteria > Bacillati > Actinomycetota > Actinomycetes > Mycobacteriales > Mycobacteriaceae > Mycobacterium > Mycobacterium sp. 23. Next base: position 4,658,568 of record NZ_JBLVUX010000005.1, on the reverse strand, counting down.
TACGACATCGCCGACGGCAAATGGTCGACGCTGCCACCGATGCCGACCGCGCGCCACGGCGAGGCGGTGGCGACCGTCGGGCACACCATCTACGTGATCGGCGGCGCGAACCGGCCGTCCCACGAGGGCGGTACCGCCACCGTCGAGGCACTGGACTTCATGTAGCACTTTTGGGGGCTTGTTTTATTTTTGTGGAATATGGGGATTCGCTCCAGACGGCCGCATACAGCAAACCGCCTAGCAATGGAGCTCACCATGAGTACCAGCAACATCGTGTTGATCGTGATCGCCGCACTGGTCGTCATCGCGGTGATCGTCGCACTGGTCGTCGTGTCCACCCGGGCCAAACGGCGCCGGCAGATTCAGCAGGCCGAGGAGATCCGCGAGCAGGCCAGAGTGGAGTCCGCCCGGGTCGAGCGCCGTGAGGCGCTGGCGGAGGAAACAGCCGCCCGGGCACGTGCCGCTCAGGCGGAGGCGGAGGCCAAAGCCGCCGAAGCCAAGCGTCTGCAGGATCGGGCGGCCGCGCATCAGAGCGAGGTCGCGACGTCGCGTGAACAGTTGGACGAGCAGTGGAAGCGCGCCGACACCATCGACCCGAACACCAGGCTGGAGAACGCCGAGCAGTCCCAGGCGCGGGACGAGGTTGTCACCCGCGAGGGTGCCTACGACGACACCGATCACTACCGCGGGGCGCGTACCTAGCCTGGGAAACGCGGCGACAGGCCGTCAGTCGAAGAACAGCTCGCCGAAGCTGTTCTTCGGCTGACGTCCTGAAAGCTGTTGCACCACCCACTGATTCATTGAGACGCCCTGTTCGGTGGCCTCGATAGCGAGCCGGGTGTGTAAAGCGCGCGACGTCCTGACGACGAACGTGCCGCTGTAGCCACGCTCGGTCAGCGGCGGGGGTGCCTCCCTGCCCTCCTCCCGGCAGGCCTTGAGGTGCAGTTCGACTGCTTTCGTCACCCGTGCGACAGCCTGCCGAGCCGCTGGCGCCCGTTCGGTCAGAAACGGCAACTCCAGGCACCTGGCCAGGTATTCGTGGGCTTCCGAACACCATTCGACGCGGAACGTGTAGCGGTTCACGTTGAACTGAGTAACACGGGGGCGTTACTGTCACCAGTCACCATTGACGACGGCCCCGCCTCCCTGAACACAACAGTCACAGTGGCACCGCGAAACTTGGGCACAAGTCCCTCTACAAGTTGATATCGCCGGTGATATCGACGTCCCACCCACGCAACCCGCAGCCCATCGCTCCAGCACTGAGTGATATCGAAGGCGATATCACATTCGAAACGGACTCATCCCTCGTGTTTAGAGGCGGAAGTGACATGTGTGACCACTGTCGTGCGTGGCGGTCCGATTCGCGCTACACCTCAGCGGCCCGGCGGCGGACCGGGGTCCAGCGGGCCGATCGGATCCGCACTCGCGTGGCTGCCCGTCTTGGGGCCGATGTCAGACACCTGCCACCCCGACCCGGCTTTGTTCACGGTGACCTGCAGCAGGATCAGCGACACCCGCGACTTGGGGTTCTGCAGGTTGCGTGTCGTCTGGGCAGCGGACACCACCACCTGATACACCTGCCCGGGCTGGGCCACCGGATCGGTCGCAAGCACCTCACCCGAGGACGTGACCTGCGCCTGCATCATGATGCCCTTGAGTAATTCGGTGGCGTTGACGTACTTGTCCTTCAACGTCTGCGACACCCCCTCTTCGACGGAGCGGAAGAAGGCGTCGGGATCCTCGAAGGTGTAGGTCAGCGACTTCAGCGCGTAGTCCCTGGCGAGCTTGGCCGCGGCCTCGCGATCGGAGTCAGCTTGCCGCACTGAGGCCAGTTCACCGGTCACGGCCCGGTATTTGTCGAACCCGAACCACCCGGCCGCGACGACCGCGGCGAGGACCAGCACAACGACTCCGAACCGCCTGCCGCGCAACCGCTTCGGGTGATCCTCGACAGGGACCTCGGCGGCGGCTTCGACCGCCTCGTCGACCATCTCTTCCTCGTCGATCAACGTGTCATTCATCGGTGTCCTTCCGGGATATTCACCTGCACGCGAACTCCGCCTGCATCGCTGAAAGTCGACTCCCACACGTCGACGAAGTGCCCTGCGTCGACTTTGAAACCGCGCAGCGGCGCGGTGGCCGGCTCCAAGGCCGCCGCGAACGTGCTCAGCGGCCCCGACAACATGTCGAGGTACTGCCTGAGGTTGGCCACCAGAGTGGGGACCGGAGCGCCGGGGGCGAACGCGCCATCGGCGGCGTGGGCATACGCATCGACCTCGCGGGTCAGCTTGGCCAACGCCAGGATCGAACTGGGTAGCAGCCGACCGCTTCTGCTCAGCACTCCGCCGACATCCTGGTCGCTGATGTTGTTGGTCAGCGTGGCGAGGTTGCCGAAGAGCGCGGCAAGTATCTGCTTGTTGTCCCGCTCGATTGTGGCCGCTCCACCGGCGGTGGCCGCAAGCGAGTCGATGGCGGCGTCGTTCCCGGAGAACACCTGCGACACAGTGCCGACGATGTTGTTGACGTACGTCGGGTTGAGTACCGAGAGCAACGCATTGGCCTTGTTGAGCAGGTCGCTGACGGTGACGGCAGACGCCACCCGCGCGGACGGAATCACCGCGCCGTCGCTGAAATAGGGCGGGGCAAGGTGAGTCGGCCGGAAGTCTATGTACTGCTCACCGACCAGGGAAAGATTCTGGATGCTTATCGCGCTGTCCGCCGGAATCGGATGTCCCCGGTCGAGTTCGATCGACACCTTCAGTCCGCTTGGGCTGGTATGGATCCCGCTCACCTTGCCGACCCGGATGCCGCGCATGGTCACCTGCGACGTCGGCATCAACCCACCGGAGTTGTCGAGCAACAACGTGAGCCGGGTGGGCTGGGCGGTGGGCTCCACCTTGAGCACTCCGATTGCCAGATAACCCGCACCCAGCAACGTGGCGAACGCGAGAATCACCACGGTGACACCGGCATTGAACTTCATGGCAGCATCCCCATCGTCTTCATCGCCGCGATCGCCGCGTCCGCCCGCGCTCCGGGGTCGACCGAGACGCTCAGACGAGGACCACCGTTGCTGTAGAACGGAATCAACTTGTCACGGATCAGCGCGACCATCTTGTCGGCCATCGCGGGCAGCGTGACGTCGGCCGAAGCGATGGTCCGCACCGTCGGCGTGATGTAGGACAGCATCTGCAGGAAGTCAGGGGCGTTGGGAACGAACAACTCTCCGCCGTAGCGGCCCAGGTCCTGCGCGCACACCAGCAATTGCACGATGCCGGGCAACACCGCGGACATCGCCCGCAGTCGCACCGGCCCCTCGTTGATCAGGCGGTCGAACGCTCCGGTCTCACTGAGTAACCCATTGCTGACACGTTCTGTGCTGGTGAGGATTTCGTCGATCTTGTCCTGGTTGGCGGCCAGGTCGCGCAGCATTCCCGCCAGCTTCTGGCGCATCCGGTCCAACTCGGCCGGGTCCTTGGAGAACGCCTTGTTGAAGTTGGCCACCGATTCTTCCAGCGTGTTCAATGAGCCGCCGGACACCAGGGTCGACACCGACCGCAGGATGTCCTCGACATTGTCGGCCGGCACGGTGTTCCGTAGCGGGATGGTGTCGCCGTCGTGCAGGTGGGCCGGCGCCGGGTTCTCGGCCGGCAACAACGCAATGTAGATGTCGCCCAACACCGTTGCCTGCCGCAACTCGGCCCGGGTGTTCTGCGGCAACTTGACCCTGTCGTTGACGTCGACGTAGGCGACCGCCGTGCTGCCGACCAGCGAGACACGGTCCAGGACACCGACCTGAACGCCGCCCAGGTCGACCTTGGCCCTCGCCGGCAGGTTCAGCACGCTGGAGAATTCAATCTTGATGGTGTACTTGCTGATCGGCACATAGGCCCCTGGCACCGGCAGCCGGGTGGGGTCGAGTGAGCAGCCCGAGAGCAGGCACGCGCAGGCCACCGAAGCCGCGACAAGCCAACGCCGAATCATGATGCCGCCCCGAGCAACAGATCGGTCAGCCCGAGGGTGACCGCATCGTTGTTCGCGCCGGGTGCGCACGCCGCCTCGGCGCCCGGCACGTTGCGTTGCCGCAGCACGTCGCAGATCGTGCTCGCCTGCGACGGCGACATCGACACCTGCGGCGGGATGTACGTGACGTTGTGCGACCCCCAGGCCGGCTGATACTGCGACGCAATCCAATTGGTGACCGGCGGCAAAGCATTGATGAAGCCGACGATCTGGGGGGTGTAAGCGGTGAGGACATCCCTGAGCCAGGGAACCAGCTTGTCGCCGATGTTGTTGTAGGCCCTGGGCCCGAACCGGTTCAAGGCGTCGACCAGCAAAGGCAACGCGTGCCCGAGATGCGCGAGCGCGGACCCGAACCCGTTCGACAGCCCCTCGATCATGCGCAGGCTCTCGGGCAAGGTCTGCAGCACGGTGGTGAAAGTGTCCCAGTGCGCCAGCAGGTCTGAGGTGAGAATCTCGCTGTTGGCCAGTAGTTGCCGGTATTCGGCATCGGCGTGGCCGGGATCGCCCACCAGGGTGACCAGATCCCGCAGCGTCTGATTGGTCTGCGGGCCGGTTCCTTCCAGGGAACGGCTCAACGCCGCCAGGCTCTGGTTGATCGCCTGAGCGCCGGGCGCCTTCGCCGGGTCCGGCCCGTCACCGAGGATGGCACCGGCGAGCTTATCGACAGCGGAGAAGGTTTGACTGACGCTGATCGGCGTCTTCGTCGATTCCAGCTTGATGCACTGGGCCCCGGAGAACTTCGGCCCGCCGGCGTAGGGCTTGGTGAGCTCGACGTGCCGGTCGGCGACGATCGACTGCGAGTACGTCAGCGCTCCCACATCGGCCGGCAATTCGAGGTCACCTGGCACGGTGAAGTCCACCTGCACGTAGTCCGGCTTGTTCGAGATCGCCGTCACCGAGCCCACGTCGATGCCCAGCAACTGCACCTTGTTCCCGGGATAAAGCCCCACCGCGTCACTGAATTCGGCGCACAACGCCCGGGTGGCAGGTGCCATCACCTTGGCCCCGGTGACCGCGAGAGCGACGACTCCGGCCACCACGGCAAGCACCGCGGCGCCGATCCATCCGAATTTCTTCATATCAGCACTGCTTCACCATGTTGGGCAGACAGACAGCGGGGGCTCGTACCACCCGGTTGCTCTGGTCCACGACGACACCGTGCCCCTGCAGCATCGGCAGCAACACATTGACGATCTGAGACAGGCCCTCGGTGGCCTTGCCGACCCGCTCCGGGCGCGCCACCAGCGCGGTGACGATGTCGTCGATGCCGTTGACCGAGGGGGCCAACTCCCGGTTGTAGAACACCATCGCCCGGTCGATGATGCGGGTCAATTCGCTGAGCAGCGTGAAAAACTCGACGATGTCGACCGACTTGGTGGTGTATCGCTGCCCCACCAGCGCGAACTGCTCGATCAGGGCCGTGAGTTGCTGACGTCCATTGGCGAACGCGCCGGCGGCGTCGTTGACGAAGTCGAGGCCGCGGTGGAAATCACCACTCATCTTGCTCAGCGATCCGGTCAATTCGTTGGCGGACTGCAGGATCTCGCGCAGCGCGTTGGGATACTTGTCGGTCGCGTTGGCGAGTTCGGTAAAGGTGTCGTGGATGACCTGACCGTTGACGTCGCGCAGAAACGGGGTGGCGGCCTGGATGATGTCGTTGCCCTCGAACGGCGTTTTGACCCGCTGAGGCGGAATGACATTGTGGCCCAACGGCGTACGACCCTGAGGGTCGAGAGCCACGTAATGCCCGCCCAGCGGGGTCAGTAGGCGGATATCCAGCGTCGAATCGGACCCGACCGCCACCGAGCGGTCGACGTCGAACGTCATCTCGACGAGTGTCCGGCTCAACCGCACCCCGGTCACCTTGCCCACCGGCACGCCGGCTACGCGAATCTCGTCGCCGACGCGCACGCCGCCGGAGGTCGCCGCGTGTGCGGTGTAGCCGGCCTGCCCCGCCGGATTGACATAAGCCAACCCGGTGGTGACCAGCGCGACCACGATTGCGAACACACCGACAATGCCGAGACGGCGGTTGCGTACGGCCTCGCCGCGATCATCGAGCGCACGACGGCTCCGCACGCCCATCATCGGCACACCACCAAACCCTGTTGGGCGAACGACACTTCACCGACGCCGGGGAGCCGCACCTCGCCGTTGGAGCAGGTGTACGCCGGCCGTTCGTCGTCGACCAGAGAGTCACGCAGCCCCTGAATCAGGGTGGGAGTCAAAGACAGCCCGGCGATCACGGTAGGTGTCTGTGGGAACATCCGGGTGGCCATTCCGTACAGCGGCGACGTCGAGGCGTCGAACCCGCGTTCGGCGGTCTGTAACACCTGTACGAGGCTGCGCATCATCGGCAGTTCGATATCGATCGAGGTACGGAACTGCTCTGCTTTGGATGTGAAAGTCGCCAGCGCATCGTTGAGCGCGTTGATGAGGTTGAACAACTGCTGCGACTTACCACCGAGATCATGTGACAGGTCACTGAGGTTGTGCAGCAGCAGAGTGATGACGGCCTGCCGGTTGACGGCGTACTTGGATATGACGTCGAGATCCCGTAGGACCGGGCCGATTCCGGTGTCGTCGCCCTGAATCAAACGCAGCAGGTTCTCGCCGAACTGGTTGAGCTGAGCTGCGTCCAGCGTCTGGAACACTGGCCGGAAACCGTTGAAAAGCTTGGTGATATCGAATGACGGCACCGTCTGCCCCACCGGGATGGCCGAACCTTCGGGCAGTCGCTGGCCGGCCCGTTCGCCCGAGGAAGCGGTCTGCACCAGTTCCACATAGCGTTGTCCCAACAGATTCTGGTAGCGCACCGCCGCAATGGTGTTGCGATACAGCGGATGTTCGTTGAGGGCACTGAAATCGACTCTGGCGGTGCGGCCCTCGAGCTGGATCCCCTCCACCTTACCGACCTGCACTCCGGAGATGCGGACGTCGTTGCCCACGTCCAGCCCGGAGACATCGGTGAACGTTGCCGAGTAGTGGGAGACTGCCCCGTTGACCGGACTCCGCAATGCGGTGAGCAGCAGGATCGCGCACACCGTGGCGACCGCGGTGAACGTCGTCAGCCAAAACACCGGCCTGGCCAGTTTCTTCATCGGCGCGGTCCACCGTCCAGCGATACCTCGGTGCGCAGGCGCACCTGGCCGTCGACCACGATCAGGGCGCCGTCCGCGCGATCGACCAGGCTGGACAGCCGGTCATAGGCGGGAGCAAGGCTGCCCGCGGCGAAGGACGCCGGTATGCCGACATTCATGATCGCGTTGACCATCTGCACGATCCAGGCGCTGTTCTGCCCGGCGAGGTGTCCGACGTCGACCAGCAACTGCCCGGTCTGCTGAAAGACCAGGTTGGTCCGCTCCACACCACCGGGTCCGACGAGTGGGGTCAGACCGTCTACCAGGTTGGTGCTCAGCCCGACCACCGGAAGCGCGTCGCCCAGGCCGGTCACGAACGATGCCAGCACCGAAAGCGATTGGGCAACAGGCATGGTGTTGGTGTCGGCGATGATCTTGGCCAGATCCGACCCGGCTCTGGCCAATGGCTCGACGATGTCGGCGTGTCGTCGCAGCACCTCGATGACGTGCTCGAATTCCGGGTTGTCGAAACTGCGGCTCAGCTTCTGCCCCTGCCGCAACAATCCGGTGATCGACGCTGCCTGCACGTCGGCGCTCATCACCAGCGTCTGGTTTGACCGCAGCGGCGGACCGTTTCCGTCACTGACGAGTTCGACTGCCGCCGTGCCGAATACGTTCGACGAGGTGAACCTGGCTTTGGTGTCGGTGGTCAGCGCCCCGGCCTGCCGCGGGTCGAGCACCACCGTCATCCGCTGCCGGTTGTAGCCGACCGATTCCAGTTCCTTCACCGAGCCGATAGCCAGGCCATGGAACTTGACCTCCGCGCCGGGGGCCAGGCCTTCGCCGATCGTATTGGCGATCACAGTGAGCTTGAACGTGTCGTCGTAGGTCCCCTGGGCGGTCTGGTAGAGCACGGCGCCGATCAGTGCCAGCACCACCGCGACGATCAGGCCGCGGATCCTCAGACTGGTTACGGTCGCTCGTCGCGCGACCAGGTCTCGAATCGTCATCTGCTACCCCGACAACCGAAGGCCAGGATTGTTGCCCCAGAACACCAGCGTCAGCACCATGTCGGCGACGACCACCGAAATCAGGCTGGCCCGGATAGCACGTCCCGAGGCCTGGCCGACGCCCTCGGGGCCGCCCGCCGCGTAATAGCCCTCATAGCAGTGGATCGCCACGATCAGCAGCACGAAGATCGCCGCCTTGACCACCGAGAGCAGCACGTCGGACGGTTGGATGAAGGCGTCGAAGTAGTGGTAGTAGGTGCCGGAGGACTGATGGTGCACCACGTTGACCACCAGGGAGCAGAACAGGTAACTCAGCACCAGTGACATCAGGTAGAGCGGGATGATGGTGATGACGCCGGCGACGACACGAGGGGTCACCACGTAGGGAATCGACGAAATGCCCTGCACCTCAAGAGCATCGATCTCCTCGGATATCCGCATCGAGCCGATTTCGGCAGTCATCCGGGTGCCCGCCTGCGCGCCGAACCCGATCGCCGCGATCATCGGAGCCATCTCCCGGGTATTGGCGTAGGCGGAGATGAAGCCGGTGAGCGGGCCCATGCCGACCATGTCCAGGGCGGCATAGCCCTCGATGCCGACCGACGCGCCGATTGCGGCGCCCATGAAGATCAGCACACCGACGGTCCCCCCACCGACGATCAATGATCCGTTGCCCCAGATCATGTCGACGAGGATCGCCCCGGTGTGGCGGCGGTATCTGGTCACGGTCCGCGGTATCGCGCCGAGCGCCATGATCAAGAAGCTGGCCTGGTGCCCCAGCCGTTCGAAGAAGGACAGGCCCCGATTGGCCACCCCCAGAGGCAGCCGCAACACCGCCGCCATTCCACCTGGCCGGTACCGGGCCGGCCTGGCCACGTACCCCGCCATCAGCCCACCTTCGTCGGCATGAGCGTGGTGACCAGTTCGGTGATCACCAGGTTCAGCACGAAGACGGCGACCACGCCCAGCACGACGGCGGCATTCACCGCGTCAGCCACTCCGCGCGGACCACCCCGGGCCTCCAGCCCACGCTGACAGGAGATCAGCGTGACGATCACACCGAAGAGCCAGGTCTTCAACAGCGCAACGACGAGATCGGCTGTGGTGGCGAAAGATCCGAACGATGCGATGTAGCTGCCCGGCGTCCCGGACTGGAAACTCACATTGATCACGTAGCCGGCCGAGAGTCCCATGAAGATGATGAAGACACACAACAGCGGCGCTACCAGGATCATCGCCGCCAGCCGCGGGGTGACCAGACGCTGCACCGGGTCGATGCCCATCACCCGCAGCGCATCGACCTCGTCCCGGATGCTGCGCGCGCCGAGGTCGGTGGTGACCGCCGCGCCGGCCGCCCCGCCCAGCAGCAGGGCGGCAACGATCGGTGCGGCCTGCCGGATGACACCGAGGCCGCCGGCCGCGCCGGAGATCGATGTCGCACCGACCTGCTGAATGACGCTGCCCACCTGCACCGCGACGATGACGCCGAACGGAATGGAGATCAGCAGCGCGGGAATCGCGGTGACGCTGACGATGAACGCCGCCTGGTTCAGCGTGTCCCGCCACGGGTGACGCAGCCGGAACAGATCGGTGATCAGGTACACGGCCGACTGCACGGCCAGCTCGAAGAACCGGCCGAGCGTCTGCAGCGACCCGTCAGCCTTCTGCACAGCCCGGCGCCCCGCACGGACGATCCGCGGACTGTCACGGCGCCGCACGACCGGCGCTTCGGGTGCGACCGTCGCATCCGTCGGCGCACCGACCACAACTGGGCAGGCAGACGAAAAAGACATGACGGTTCCCCGGGATCACACGGAAGTTTGCGCTAACAGACGTTGTTAGTGGATCGCACAGTACAACACATTGCGTTATTAAAGCGAGTCCCGATGGTTATTTCCTCCGGCGTCGCGATCGAGTGTCCAGGGCTTTGACATATGGAGGTTATTTTCAAATGTAAAGGTACTTTACGTGGCTGCGGTGGGCCCTCGATAAGCGCCGCCGAGTCAAGACCGCAAACTTTGTCCGCCAATTTGGGAAGAACTGTGGTTTGGGAGCCGCCGCGGGTTTAGGCTGCGCTACATTTACCGGTCCCCGACATTGGAGGTTGCCCTCATGGAGGCAACGCCCTTCCGAGCGGCCCCGCAGCCCGCCGCTTCTTTGGCCACTCCCCACGACGCACTTCGCAGCGAGTACGACGTGGTGATCCTGGGCTCCGGCTACGGCGGCGCCATCACCGCCGCGCGCCTCGGTGTCGCGAATGCACGGGCGGGCGGCAAGCTGCGCATCGCCGTCCTGGAGCGCGGTTCCGAGCATCCGACCGGCACGTTCCCGGAGACCGAGAAGGCGGCCGCGGCCGAACTGCGCTCTCCGCTCAACCCACTCGGGTTGATCGAACTCGAACGGTTCAAGACCATCGACGTCATCCATGCGAACGGGCTCGGCGGCACGTCGTTGATCAACTTCAACGTGGCGATCGTGCCGGATCGCGAAGTGTTCCTCGCGTCGTGGCCGAAAGAATTCCAACGGCTGGTGGACCAGGAGCGTGAGGGGGTCGGCGGGCTCGACGAGTACTACGGGCGAGCGCGGCGCATGCTCGGCGCGGTGCCTTACGCGGAGAACGTGCCGCTGCGGCGGGTCGACGCGTTCACCCAGATCGCAAAGAACGCCGGAGCCCAGCTACAGCTGCTCAACCTCACGGTCAGCACGGAGGACCGGATCACGAAATACGGCGTCCAGCGACGTCGCTGCCCCAATCACGGCGGCGACGGCACCGGCGACAACACGGGGTCGAAGAACACCCTGATGACCAACTACCTGCCGATGGCCGCGCACTTCGGCGTCGAGTTGTTCGCCGGCATCGAGGGTCTGCGCGTCGAGCCGGCTGACGACGGCCGGTGGCGCGTCATCACCCGTCGCACGAATGGGAAGGGGGGCGAAGAGACCGCCGTCGTCGCCCGGCACGTCGTGGTGTCGGCGGGCACGCTCGGGAGCAACGGCATCCTGCTGCGTTCGGGTCAGGCCGGTTTGCGGTTGTCCACCCGCCTCGGCAAGAACTTCAGCGGCAACGGCGACAACTTCGGCATCGCCTACAACACCGACATGCAGACCGACACCCAGACCTGGGCCACCACCGACGGGCCACCCCGCTCTCTGCTGGCCTGCGGACCCAGCATCACCGCCGCCATGCGCTTCGGCGCGGACCAGTCCGACCTGCGTAAACGCTTCACGGTGCAGGATCTGTCACTGCCTCGCGCGCTGATCGACAGCTTCCGCTTCGGGTTGATGGGCTTGGCCGCGACCAGCTACCGCGACTACCGCAAGGCCAAGCTCGACCGGTGGCGCCGCGACATCACATTCAACACCGACGGGGCGATGAACCACTCGCTCGGCTTCCTGATCATGGTGCACGACAACTCCGACGGCGAGCTGGTGCTGCGCAAGAACGGCACCGTCAAAATCGACTGGCCCGGGGCGCCCACCGAGCTCGTCTACAGGGACGTCGACGCCGTCATGCGGCCGGCCGTCGAGGCCATCGGCGGGACCTACATCAAGAACCCGCGGTGGGACAAGCGGTTCCTGGGCAAGCATCTGATCACCGCGCACCCGATGGGTGGGTGCACCACCGCGGACAACGTCGACGCGGGCGTCGTGGACCATGCCGGACGGGTGTTCCGGCCGGACGGCGGTACCTACGACGGGCTCTACGTCTGCGACGCGTCGGTGATCCCGCGAGCCATCGGGGTCAACCCGTTCCTGACCATCTCGATGTTCGCCGAGCGGACCGCCGAACTGATGCGCGAGGACCTGGGTCTGCCCGGTTATGACCCGGCCGTCGAAGGCGACGACCGGGCCTAGAGCCAGGCTTGCACTAGGTGCGCAGCGCGAAGAAGCCGATCATCTCGTAGCGGTCGCGCGGCAGGCGGAACAAGATCTTGCCCAGGTAGGTGCCGGGCACCACCTCGACCAGCTCGTCCCGAATGCTGCGGATGATGACGTAGGGGTTCTCTTTGACGTCGGCGTAATCGATGACCATGACTTGGACGTCCGGGTCCAGCTTGCCCGCGTCCTGGTAGGTCTTGAAGTCGAAGGCGAGCTTGCCGTCGGCGGCGTCCTTCATCTTGTACAGCGGCCACAGCAGCTTGGAGGGAAGCTTGGCGTTGGAGGTCATCCGGTTGTCGCCGGTGCCGGCCGCCAGATCGAATCGCTTACCCTGCCACGGCATCCACAGGCTGGTGACGAAGCGGGCCGCAGCGTCGACGACCTGATTGGTCGTGGTCATCACCAGGATGCCGTCGGTCGGTCCGTCCAGGTCACCCGGCGGCGTTCCCTTGCGGAAGATCGCGTCGAGTTCAGCTGCCGCGCCGTCACTGTCCGACTTCGCCCGTTCCTTCAGGTCGACGATCCATTGCCAAGCTTCCTCTGCCGCGTCTCTCTTCCGGAGTTCGGAGACGCGGGTTTCGGTTGCTTCAATTGACATTTCATACCCTCACTGTGATCGGGCCCCCATAGGTAATCCAGGCGGAGCGCAATGGCCCAGATGTTAACTCTGTAATAGCCGAAATGGAACAGCTTTTTCAAAAGACACTTTTGTCTAAGCTGCGACAAATTGCGGTCAAACCGGTGGACGAATTCACAGTATCGTCAATTGTTCGTGACCCGCGTAAAGGCGGTTGACACGACGGCTACAGCCAGGTGTCATCCGTGGTGGTGGTCAAAAACGCCTCCAGGTCGTCCCGCCACTGCGCCGGCGTCGTTTTGTCCGGCTCGATTCCGGTATAGGAGCCGCGGTAGAACAGCAACGGGCGCGGCTTGATCTTCGGCACTTCGGACAGCGAGCTGACAGCGCCGAAAACGACGAAGTGATCACCGCCGTCGTGCACCGACGCCACCGTGCAATCGATGTAGGCCAGTGACCCGTCGATAATGGGCGATCCGAGTTCTGATGCGCGCCAATCGATTCCGGCGAACTTATCGGGCTCTTTGGATCCGAACCGGGCCGAGACATGCTGCTGCGACTCGGTCAGCACGTTGACGCAGAACCGGCCGCTGGCCTCGATGGCCTGCCAGGACCGCGACACCTTGGTGGGGCAGAACAACACCAGGGGCGGGTCCAGCGACAGCGCGGCGAACGACTGGCACGCGAAGCCGATCGGCACGTCGTCGTGCATGGTGGTGATGATGGTGATTCCGGTGCAGAACTGACCGAGCACGGAACGGAAGGCGCGCGGGTCAATCGGCGCAGCAGTCATTCCTCGAGGCTAGCCACGCATGCCGACGCTGAAGTCGTGACCCCACAGGCTCACCGCGGTGCTCTCCCGCGCAATCCAGTCGTCGTCTTGCACTTTCCGGCCCTCACAACCGAATTCGACGTCGAACCCACCCGGCGTCTTCATGTAGAAGGACAGCATCAGGTCGTTGACGTGCCGGCCCAGGGTGGCCGACATGGGCACCTTGCGGCGCAGCGCGCGATCCAGGCACAGGCCGACATCGTCGGAGTTCTCCACCTCGACCATCAGGTGGACGATGCCCGACGGCGTCGGCATCGGCAGGAAGGCCAGCGAGTGGTGCCGGGGATTGCAGCCGAAGAAGCGCAGCCAGGCAGGCGCCCCATCGGCGGGCCGGCCGACCACCTGCGGTGGCATCCGCATCGAGTCCCGCAACTTGAAGCCGAGTACGTCGCGGTAGAAGTGCAGCGCCTCGGCGTCGTCGCGGGTGGTCAGCACCACGTGACCCAGGCCCTGCTCCTCGGTGACAAACCGGTGGCCGTAGGGGCTGACCACACGACGGTGCTCCAGGGCGGCGCCGTGGAAGACGGCCAGCGGATTGCCGGACGGGTCGTTGAACAGGATCAGCTCATCGACCCGGCGCTCGGCCAGCTCGGCGGCGGTGGCTTCCTTATACGGCGTGCCCTCCACCTCGAGCCGATTCCGGATCTCTTGCAGCCCTGCGGCATTGGCGCATTCCCAGCCGGCCTCGGCCAGCCGGTCCTGCTCGCCGGGCACGATCACCAGCCGGGCCGGAAAGTCGTCCATCCGGAGATAGAGCGCACCGTCGACCGTGCCTTTGCCTTCGACCATGCCGAGCACCTTCAGGCCGTAGTCGCGCCAGGCGGCCATGTCGGTGGCTTCGATGCGCAGATAGCCCAGCGACCGGATGCTCATCTCGCACCTCCTAAGAAATCGATAGTCAGTTTGTTGAACTCGTCGAACTTCTCCACCTGAGCCCAGTGTCCGCACTGCCCGAACACGTGCAACTGGGCCCTCGGGATGGTTTTCAGCGCCACCAGGGCGCCGTCCAGCGGGTTGACCCGGTCTTCACGACCCCAGATCAGCAGCACCGGCTGACGCAGCTTGTACACCTCGCGCCACATCATGCCGAGCTCGAAGTCCGCCCCGGAGAACGACATTCCCATCGCCCTGGTCGCCTGCAGCGACTCCGGGGTGCTGGCCAGCTCGAAGCGCTGGTCGATCAGCTCGGGCGTGATCAGCTTCTGGTCGTGCACCATGATCCGCAGGAACGCCTCGAGGTTCTCCCGGGTGGGCTGCATCGAGAACTTCCCCAACCGCTTGACCCCCTCGGTGGGGTCGGGCGCGAACAGGTTGACGCTCAGACCACCCGGCCCCATCAGAACGAGCTTGCCGGCCCGGTCGGGGTAGTCCAGCGCGAAGCGCACCGCGGTGCCGCCGCCGAGTGAATTCCCCACCAGCGGAACGCGTCCCAGCTCCAACTGGTCGAACAGACCCTTGAGGGCCCGGGCCGCGTACCGGTTGAACTGCCCGTGTTCGGCGCGCTTGTCGGAATGCCCATAGCCCGGCTGGTCCACGGCCAGCACGTGGAATTGCTGTGCCAGGACCGCGATGTTGCGGGAGAAGTTGGACCAACTCGACGCGCCGGGTCCGCCGCCGTGCAGCAGCACCACCGTCTGGTCGTTACCGGCCCCTGCCTCGTGATAGTGCAGCTTCAGCGGGCCGTCGACGTCGACTTCCGCAGTGCGCGAAGTGGATTCGAACGTTATTTCCTCGGTGGCAGTCATCCCTAGACCATGGTGTCGCCGGGCGGCAACCCGAACTCGTTGTTCCCGAAGATCACGTAGGCCCGCTCGGGGTCGTTGGCAGCGTGCACCCGACCGGCGTGCGCGTCACGCCAAAACCGTTGCACCGGAGCGTCACTGGCGAGCGCTGTGGCCCCGGATGCCTCGAACAGCCGGTCGATCGAAGCGATCGCGCGTCCGGTGGCGCGCACCTGGTCGCGGCGGGCCCGGGCGCGCAGCTCGAACGGGATCTCCTTGCCGGCCGACAGCAGCGCGTACTCGTCGGAGACGTTGCCGCTCAGTTGACGCCAGGCTGCGTCGATGTCGCTGGCCGCCTCGGCGATGCGGACCTTGGCGAACGGGTCGTCCTTGGCCTTCTCGCCGGCAAACGCGGCGCGCACCCGCTTGCCCTGGTGCTCCACGTGCGCCTCGTAGGCGCCGTAGGCCATGCCAACAATCGGCGCCGAAATGGTCGTGGGATGCATTGTGCCCCAGGGCATCTTGTAGACCGGAGCGGTGTTGGTCTGATACCCGCCGGCGGTGCCGTCGTTCATCGCCTTGTAAGACAGGAACCGGTGCCGGGGCACGAAGACGTCCTTGACGACGACGGTGTTGCTGCCGGTGCCCTTCAGCCCGACCACGTGCCACACGTCGTCGATACGGTAATCGCTGATCGGGATCAGGAAGGAGCCGAAGTCGACCGGTCGGCCGTCCTTGATGACCGGACCACCGAGGAAGGCCCAGGTCGCATGGTCGCAGCCGGAGGACCAGTTCCACGATCCGTTGACCAGGTAGCCGCCGTCGACCACGACCCCGGCGCCCATCGGTGCGTACGACGAGGAGATGCGGGTCCTGGAATCCTCACCCCAGACCTCTTCCTGGGCCTGCTGGTCGAACAGTGCCAGGTGCCAGTTGTGCACACCGAGGATCGAGCTCACCCAACCGGTGGAACCGCACGCGCTGGCGAGCCGGCGCACCGCCTCGTAGAACAGGGCCGGGTCGCACTGCAGGCCGCCCCACTGCTCGGGCTGCAGCAGGGTGAAGAAGCCGACTTCGTCCAATTCCGCAACGGTCTCGTCGAGCAGGCGGCGCCGGTCTTCGGTGGCCTGAGCGCGCTCCCGGATCCGCGGCAGCAGATCGTCGATGGCAGCTAGGACCGTCTGCGCATCACGCTGTTGAATAGTGGTCACTGACGTATGCCTCCTGGGAGTGCTGACTTACACAAAGACTAGAACACGTTCCGATTTGTGTCGAGCAGGGTATTCCTGCGGCTGGTAGAGATGCGAATCGGGTTTTCTATAACATGTTCTAGTTAACACCGAAGAGAGGAAGCGCCTTGACCGAGGCGGATCTGGACCAAGCCCCCGACGAGCCGCTGGGCGACCATGTCCTGGAGCTGCAGATCGCTGAAGTTGTCGCCGAAACCGACGACGCGCGGTCGTTGGTGTTCGAGGCACCGAGCGATGTTCCCGTCCCGGCCGAGCGGCTGCGTTATGCGCCCGGTCAGTTCCTGACGCTGCGGGTGCCCAGCGACCGCACCGGCTCGGTGGCGCGCTGCTACTCGTTGTGCAGCTCCCCGTTCACCGACGACTCGCTGACGGTGACGGTGAAGCGGACGGCCGACGGCTACGCGTCCAACTGGCTGTGCGAGCACGCCCATAAGGGCATGCGCCTCCACGTGCTCGCCCCCTCGGGCACCTTCGTGCCCAAGACGCTGGACGACGACTTCCTGCTGCTCGCCGCCGGCAGCGGCATCACCCCGATCATGTCCATCTGCAAATCGGCGCTGTCCGAGGGCAGCGGGCAGGTGACGCTCGTCTACGCCAACCGCGACGACCGCTCGGTGATCTTCCGCGACGCGCTGCGCGAGTTGGCCACCAAGTACCCGGACCGGCTCACGGTGGTGCACTGGCTGGAATCGCTGCAGGGCCTGCCGAGTGCGGCCGCGCTGGCCGCGCTGGCCGCCCCGTTCACCAGCCGCCCGGCCTTCATCTGCGGGCCCGGGCCCTTCATGGAGGCGGCGCGCCTGGCCCTGGAGGCGCTGAAAGTCCCTGCGCAACAGGTGCACATCGAGGTGTTCAAGTCGCTGGAGTCCGACCCCTTCGCTGCGGTGAAGATCGAGGACGACGGCGACGAGGCGCCAGCCACCGCGGTGGTGGAACTCGACGGAGAAACCCACACCCTGTCCTGGCCGCGCAGTGCCAAGCTGCTCGACGTGCTGCTGGCCCAGGGCCTGGATGCGCCGTTCTCGTGCCGGGAGGGCCACTGCGGAGCGTGTGCCTGCACCCTGCGCAGCGGCAAAGTGAGCATGGAGGTCAACGACGTGCTCGAACAGCAGGACCTCGACGACGGGCTAATTCTGGCCTGTCAATCTCACCCGGAATCTGATTCGGTAGAAGTGACCTACGACGAGTAGTCGCGGGGATAAGTTCTGCTTGGCGATCGGTGGAAGGGGAGCACGATGAAGCGGCTGTTACCGGGTCTGGCGCTGGGTGGGCTGCTGATGGCGTTGGTGACTGCTCCGGTGGCTTCGGCCGCCAGCAACACCGCGACCACCCTCTTCCCCGTCGACGAAGCTACCCAGATTCAGACGCACAGTTTCGTCGACTGCCACGGCAACGGCAGCTGCGACTTCGTCGCGGGAGCGAACCTGATGACGCCCGACGGGCCGGCGGGTTTCCCGCCGGGGCTGTGGGCGCGGCAGACCACCGAGATTCGCTCCAACAGCCGGGTGGCCTACCTGGACGCCCATGCGACCAGCCAGTTCGAGCGGGTGATGAAAACCGGTGGGGGCGATGTCATTACCACCGTTTACTTCGGCGAGGGACCGCCGGACAAGTACCAGACCACCGGCGTCATCGACTCGACGAGCTGGGCGACCGGCCAGCCGATGACCAACGTGATGGTGTTCGTGTGCACCCACATGCAGGTGGTCTATTCGGGCGTCAACCTCACCTCGCCGAGCACCTGCGCGCAGACGAACTTCGCTTGATTCGCCGAGATTGCCATCACGGCTGCGACTGGACGCCGAACTACAGCCGTAGCGGCCATCTCGCGGTGAAGCCGATCTAGCGGGGCAGCCCCAGCAACCGCTCCGCGGCCACCGTGAGCAGGATCTGCTCGGTGCCACCGGCGATGGTCAGGCAGCGGGTGTTGAGGAAGTCGAACACCGGGCGGTTGCGCACCAGCCCGCCGCCTTCGGACACGTCCATGGTGAATTCGGCGAGCTCCTGCCGGTAGCGCACGCCGATCAACTTCCGCACGCTGGACTGCGCGCCGGGGTCCTTCCCCCCGACCGCCAACTGGGCGATGCGCTGGTCCAGCAGCGCCCCGGCCTGTGCCAGCAGGATCAGCCTGGCCAACCGGTCCTGTTGCGCCGCATCGAGATCCATCGAAGCCAGCACCCGCAGCAGCTCTTCCATGGGATTGCCCAGCGCGGTTCCGGTGGCCATCGCGATCCGCTCGTTCGCCAGCGTGGTCCGGGCCAGCTTCCAGCCGTCGTTGACCGAACCGACCACCATCTCGTCGGGAACGAACACGTTGTCCAGGAAGACCTCGTTGAACAGCGAGTCGCCGGTGATTTCCCGCAGCGGCCGGATCTCGATGCCCGGCGCTTTCATGTCGACCAGGAAGTAGGTGATGCCCTTGTGTTTCGGGACGTCCGGGTCCGTCCGGGCCAGGCACACCCCCCACGCGGCCTTCTGCGCGGCGGACGTCCACACCTTCTGCCCGGTGAGCAGCCAGCCACCGTCCCCGCGGACAGCCTTGGTGCGCAGGGACGCCAGGTCCGAACCGGCGCCCGGCTCGGAGAAGAGCTGACACCACAGGAAGTCACCACGCAGCGTGGCGGGCACGAATCGTTCGATCTGCTCCGGCGTGCCGTGCTCGAGGATGGTCGGCGCCGCCCACCAGCCGATCACCAGGTCCGGTCGCTCGACGCCGGCCGCGGCCATCTCCTCGTCGATCAACAACTGCTCGGCCGGTCCCGCGCCACGCCCATACGGCGCCGGCCAGTACGGTGCCTGCAGCCCCGCCTCCGCTAACGCCACCTGTCGTTTCTCGGCCGGCAGCGCGGCCACCTCAGCGACGGCCGCAGCGATCTCCGCGCGTTGTCCTTCGACTTCCGTCAGGTCGATGGACAGCTTGCGCCGCACCCCGTCCTGGGTCAGCGCGGCAACCCGGCGCAGCCAGTGCTCCAGTCCACCCAGAAAGCGGCCGATGCTGTGGGCGCGGCGCAGGTAGAGATGCGCGTCGTGCTCCCAGGTGCAGCCGATTCCGCCGAGTACCTGGATGCAGTCCTTGACGTTGGCTTTGGCCGCGGCGATGCCGATGCTCGCGGCCGCCGCCGCGGCGATGGCGAACTGCTGGGAGTCCGAGTCGGACGCCGCCCGCGCTGCATCACTGGCGGCCACCTCGGCCTGCTCGGCACGGCAGAGCATCTCCGCGCAGATGTGCTTGATCGCCTGGAAGCTACCGATCGGCTTGCCGAACTGCTCGCGCACCTTGGCATAGGCAACCGCGGTTTCCAGTGCGTAGCGGGTGATACCGGCGGTCTCGGCGGCCAGCAGGGTCGCCGCGAGATCCCGAAGATCGGGAGCCTCCACGACCGTGACTGCGACCGACGTCAGCTCCACCCGCGCCAGTGGCCGGGAGAAGTCTGCGGCCTCCAACGGTTCCAATGCCACCCCGTCGGCGTCCAGATCGATGAGCACCCACGAGTCGCCGGCAGGCAGCAGCAAGATCCCGCCCGCCACGGCGCCCAGCGCCCAGGGAACCGAGCCGGACACCGTCCCGCCATCGAGCTGCACGTCCCCCTCGAGCGCCAGCCCGGCAAAGCGCTCACCGGCCATCAGGGTGCCCAACAGCTCAGGATCGGTGACGACGAGGGTGGCCAGCGCGGTCGTGGCGACCGGCCCCGGCACCAATGCCTTGGCGGCCTCCTCGACCATGGCGCACAGGTCGGAGATACTCCCGCCGGCCCCGCCCTCGTCCTCGGAGACCGCGACACCGAACAGCCCCAGGTCGGCCAGGCCGGCGAAGACCGGCCGCCAGGCGTCGGGGTCGCCCTGCTCCGCGGCGCGGACGGCCAGGCTCGCGGTCTCCCCCGACGCTGCAGTGCGGGCCCAGTCGCGCACCAGCTCGCGTGCCGCGAACTGTTCATCGGTGACGGTCGCTACCACCAGCAGTCCTCCGCGTCATCAAATTCACTTGCCAAGATATCTTTTCTCTACACTAGAACGTGTTCTAATAGTGGAATCGATCGACCGTCAAGTCGGTGATCATCAGGCCAGTACACGACGTTGGCCCGGCGTTAGGGAGGTGGGAGATTTACGCGAAGAATGCGTATCGTTTGCGATCAAATCGCCCGCACGAGGAGCTGCCTGCCACATGTCGCCCGACGGCCAACCGCGCGAGGTTGTGAACATGGCCGTACTGGCTGAGTCCGAACTGGGCTCGGAAGCACAACGCGAGCGCCGCAAAAGGATCCTGGACGCCACCATGGCGATCGCGTCGAAGGGCGGTTACGAGGCGGTGCAGATGCGTGCCGTCGCCGACCGCGCCGACGTGGCGGTCGGGACGTTGTACCGCTACTTCCCGTCGAAGGTGCACCTGCTGGTGTCGGCGCTGGGCCGTGAGTTCAGCCGCATCGACGCCAAGACCGACCGCTCCGCGATGGCGGGCGGCACGCCGTTCGAGCGACTGAGCTTCATGGTCGGCAAGCTCAACCGTGCGATGCAGCGCAATCCGCTGCTGACCGAGGCGATGACGCGCGCCTACGTCTTCGCCGACGCGTCGGCGGCCAGCGAAGTCGACCAGGTCGAGAAGCTGATCGACAGCATGTTCGCCCGCGCCATGAGCGACGGCGAGCCGACCGAGGATCAGTACCACATCGCCCGGGTGATCTCGGACGTGTGGCTGTCCAACCTGCTGGCGTGGCTCACCCGTCGGGCTTCGGCCACCGACGTGAGCAAGCGGCTGGATCTGGCCGTGCGCCTGCTGATCGGCGATCACGAGAACTGCTAGGAGTCAGCGGGTCGCGACCAATCTGACTAGGCGGGCGGTCCCGAGGTGCGCCCCCGGATCAGTTCGGTGGCGAGCAGTTCGACCGCCGGCAACCCGGACCGCGGCGGCTTGAGCACCAGCTCACCCGCGCGGCGCCCCTTCTGCAGGCTGGGTTGCGCCACCGTGGTCAGGCCGCGGCTCAGCGCGTCCTCGACCCCGTCGAACCCGGTGACCGTCAGCTGGCCGGGGACGTAAATGCCATGTGCGCGAAGGTAATCCATCGCCGACAGGGCGAGAATGTCGGCAGTGCACATCAGCGCTGTGATGCGGGGATTTGCCTCCAGGGCAACCTTGGCGGCGTCGCCGCCGGAGGTCGGCAGATGCTCGTAGCTTTCCACCACGGTCAGCGAGTCGGGATTGACGCCGGCTGCCGTCATCGCCTCCCAGACGCCGATGATGCGTTCGCGCTGTACGTCGAAGGTCGGCGACTTCAGCCGCTCGGCGTCCACCAGGCCCTGACGCCGGTCCCGGCCCAGGCGCATGGTCAGCAGTCCGATCTCCCGGTGCCCCAGACCCAGCACATACTCGGCCAACTCGCGCATCGCCGCCCGGTCGTCGATGCCCACCCGGGACACCCCCGGCAGGTCCACGGGCTGATCGACCACCACGACCGGAAGCCGCCGCTGCAGGACCACCTGAAGATAGGGATCGTCGTCGCGCACGGAGTAGACCACGAACCCGTCCACCCCGGCACCCAGCACCGCCGACGTACCGTCCTCGATGCTGCGGCTGGGGCCGACCGCCACCAGGAGCAGGCCCTGGCCCAGCTCCTCGCACGACTGCGCCACTCCCGCAACGAAATCGCGCGCCGCCGGGTCGCTGAACGAGTAGGTCAGCGGCTCGGTCATCACCAGACCCACCGCACCGGCCTTGCGGGTGCGCAGCGAGCGTGCCACCGGGTCGGGCCCCGCATAGCCGAGCCGCTTGGCCGTGGCGAACACCCGGTCTCGGAGTTCTGGCGAGAGCTGATCCGGCCGGTTGAAGGCGTTCGAGATCGTGGTGCGCGACACTTTGAGCTCGGCTGCCAACGACGCCAGAGTCGCCCGCCTGCGCGGAATGGGACTCACGTTCGGTGACGCTACAGCGAGCCCCGGGCACCGCATCGACCGACTTTCTAATGGAAACGATTTTCATTAGTATTATGGGTCGGCCAACCGGCCAGGCGAGAGGATGCGACGTGCGGATGTGGCTTGCGGTCTGCCTGATCTGCTGCGCCGCACTAACAGGCTGCGCCACCGGCGGTCCGGAACACCCGGGTGCGGTGGCCGTGGTGGCTTCCACCGAGGTGTGGGGCAGTGTGGCCCGCACCGTCGCCGGCGGCCACATCACCGTCAAGTCCATCCTGACCGGCGCGGACTCCGATCCGCACTCCTATCAGGCCACCCCCGCCGACGCGGCGGCACTGGCCGACGCCGACCTGGTCGTCTACAACGGCGGCGGATACGACCCCTGGGTCGACCGGGTGCTGGCCGGACACCCCGGAATCCATGCCGTCGACGCCTACTCGTTCCTGGGGCCGGTGAACGAGGCACCCGACGAGCATGTTTTCTACAACCTCGCCGTCGCCAAAGCGGTCGCGATCACCATCGCGGAACGGCTGGCAATGATCGACCCGCCCAACTCAGCGGACTACCGCGCCAACGCGGCCCAGTTCGGCCGCGGCGCCGATGCGATCGCCACCTCCGAGCGCGCGATTGCCACCGCGTACCCGTCCGCCGGCGTCATCGCGACCGAGCCGGTCGTGCACTACCTGCTGGCCGCCGCGGGACTGATCAACCGCACCCCCGTCGGCTTCGAGATGGCCAACGAGAACGACGCCGATCCCGCGCCCGCGGATATGGCGTCCGCCCTGGAGTTGATCAACCAGCGACGGGTGGTGGCGCTGCTGATCAACCCGCAGACCGCCACCGCCGCCACCGCCGATCTGCAGGCCGCCGCTGAGCATGCCGGCGTGCCGGTGACCGAGGTTTCCGAGACCCTGCCCAGCGGCTCGGATTACTTGAGCTGGCAACGCAATACCGTCACCCAACTGGCCACCGCGCTGCAGGCGAACAGCTGACATCTGTGAGCCGCCAAGTAGTCGCGCTGGCCGGTGCCCGGCTGGCCTTCGGTAACCGTGTGCTGTGGGACCACCTCGAGTTGTCGGTGGCGGCCGGCGAATTCGTCGCGGTGCTGGGACCCAATGGGACCGGCAAGACCTCCCTACTCAAAGTGCTGCTGGGGCAACAGCCGTTGAGCGCGGGGACGGTGCGGGTGAACGGATCGGCCGGGTATGTGCCGCAACATCATCCGATCGACCGCGAGGTGATGCTGCGCGGACGCGACCTGGTCGGTCTCGGCGTGGACGGGCACCGCTGGGGTGCGCTGCCGCTGCGTGCCGCGGACCGAACCCGTCGTCGCGACGCCGTGCGACTGGCCCTGCACCAGGTCAACGGCGAACGGCTGGCCGACATCCGGGTGGGCCTGATGTCCGGGGGCGAGCTGCAGCGGGTGCGTATCGCGCAGGCGCTGGCCACCGATCCGGTGCTGATGCTGTGCGACGAACCGTTGCTGACCCTGGATCCGGCCAACGCCAAACTGGTCGCGGAGCTGATCAACCGGCGCCGGCGTGACGCGGGGACGGCCGTCATCGTGGTCACCCATGAGCTCAACCCGATCCTGCCGTACGTGGACCGGGTGCTGTATCTGGTCGACGGCCGGTTCCGCATCGGCAGCGTCGAGCAGGTGATGACGGCGGCGACGCTCTCCGAGCTGTACCGGGCCGACATCGAGGTGGTCAAGGTCAAGGACCGCTATTTCGTCTTAGGCGCTCCGGAAGGCGCTCCGGAAGGCGCTCCGGACGGGCAGGTCTGATGAACGAGCGCCTCACCGAGATGCTGGACCACCTGTTCGCCTTCGACCTGACTGCCCATCTGCTCCGGCATGACTTCGTGCAGCAGGCGCTGCTCGCGGGGGTCCTGCTGGGATTGGTCGCCGGACTGATCGGCCCGTTCATCGTGATGCGCCAGATGTCGTTCGCCGTGCACGGCTCGGCGGAATTGTCTTTGACCGGAGCGGCATTCGCACTGCTGGCCGGTTTCGAGGTAGGGATCGGTGCGCTGGTCGGCAGCGCGCTGGCGGCGGCCCTGTTCGGAATCCTGGGCCAGCGCGCCCGGGAGCGGGACTCGGTGATCGGCGTGGTGCTGGCCTTCGGCCTGGGTCTGGCGGTGCTGTTCATCCACCTCTACCCGGGCCGAACCGGGACCAGCTTCGCGTTGCTCACCGGCCAGATCGTCGGGGTCGGCTACTCGGGGCTGGTCATGCTGGCGGTGGTGTGTGCGCTGGTCATGGTGGTCCTCGGCATCTGCTACCGCCCACTGCTGTTCGCCACCGTCGACCCGGACGTCGCCGCGGCCCGGGGCGTCCCGGTGCGCCTGCTGGGCATCGTATTCGCGGCGCTGGTAGGCGTGGTGGCCGCACAGGCCGTCCAGGTCGTCGGAGCGCTGCTGGTGATGTCGTTGCTGATCACCCCGGCCGCGGCGGCCGCCCGGGTGGTCAGCAGGCCGGCGGCCGCGATAGGCACCTCCGTGCTGTTCGCCGAGCTCGCCGCGGTCGGGGGGATCGTGTTGTCACTGGCGCCGGGAGTTCCGGTGTCGGTGTTCGTGGCGACCATCTCATTCCTCATCTACGTGATTTGCTGGTTAGTCGGGCGACGCCGCTGAAGAGCATTTAAGCTGGTAGAACGCTCGAACTTGGGGGGGAACCAGTGCGCTTGCAGATCGCCGCGCTGGCCGGCGCGTGCATGCTGACCGCCGGTTGCACCGACGTCGTCGACGGCACCGCTGTCGCCGGGGAGAAGGCCGGCCTGGCTAACCAGACGCCGATACCGGTGAGCGCGCTCGACGACCTGATGCTGGACGCCAGCCAGGTCAACAGCGCACTCGGCGCCACGTCGATGAAGGTCTGGTTCCAGGCCAAGGTGATGTGGGACTGGAGCAAGAACGTCGACGACAAGAACTGCCTGGCCGTCGACGGGGCCGCGCAGGGCAAGGTGTACGAGGGCACCGGGTGGACATCCATGCGCGGCCAGCGCCTGGACGACAGCATCGACGACTCCAAGAAGCGCAAGCACTACGCGATTCAGGCCGTGGTGGCCTTCCCGAACGCCCAGGACGCCAGCAACTTCTACAACTCCTCGGTGCAGAGCTGGAAGTCGTGCTCGAACCGCCGGTTCAACGACGCCAGCCCCAACCAGCCCGCCACCGTCTGGTCGGTGGGCGACGTGACCAACGACAACGGCCTGCTGACCAGCTCGCAGGTCCAGGAGGGCGGGGACGGCTGGAGCTGTCAACGCGCCCTGACCGTTCGCAACAACCTGGCCATCGACGTCGTCACATGCGCCTATAACGAGAGCGGTCCCTCCGCGACGAGCATCGCCAACCAGATCGCCACCAAGGTCGCCAAGTTGTAGCGTGCCCGGCCTTCTAAGCTGGCCAGGTGGCCCGCATTGACCTCAACGCCGACCTGGGCGAAGGATTCGGCGTCTGGCAGCTGGGCGACGACGAAGCCATGCTCGGGATCGTCAGCAGCGCCAATGTGGCGTGCGGCTTCCACGCCGGCGACCCGGCCGGGCTGCTGCGGGTATGCCGGTCGGCCGCCGAGCGCGGCGTGCGGATCGGCGCGCAGGTGAGCTACCACGACCTGGCCGGCTTCGGCCGACGCTTCATCGACGTCGCCGCAGAGGACCTGCTGGCCGACGTGGTCTTCCAGATCGGCGCTCTGCAGGCCATCGCGCAGGCGGCCGGCTCCACGGTGGCCTACGTCAAGCCCCATGGGGCGCTGTACAACTCGATAGTCTCGCACCGCGATCAGGCGGCTGCCGTCGCCGAAGCGGTTGCGACGGTGGACGCTTCGTTACCGGTGCTGGGCATGGCGGGTTCGGCGTTCTTCGACGAAGCCGACCGCCGCGGTTTGCGTACGGTCGCCGAGGTGTTCGCCGACCGCGCCTACCTTCCCGACGGCCGACTGGTCCCGCGCCGGGAACCCGGTGCCGTACTGGATGATCCGGTGGACATCGCCCGCCGGGTGGTGAACATGGTCAATGCCGGCGAGGTGACCGCAACCGACGGTACGGTGCTGCGCGTCACAGCGGAATCTGTTTGCGTACATGGTGATTCGCCCGGTGCCGTGCAGATCGCGACCGCCGTCCACGAACAGCTCCGCACCGCCGGGGTCGAGATCGGAGCATTCTGCTGATGCGACTGAAACTCGGCCGCCCCGACCTCACTCAACATGCCGGAAAATTCAATGTTCCTGCGGCAGGACAGGATTCGCCACTCTGGGTGACCTGGATGGGGGTGGCCACACTACTCGTCGACGACGGCGCCTCGGCGTTGATGACCGACGGCTACTTCTCCCGCCCCGGTCTGGCCTCGGTGGCAGCCGGGAAGGTGGCACCGTCGGAGGCCCGCGTCGACGGGTGTCTGGCCCGGGCCAAGATATCGCGGCTCGCCGCCGTCATCCCGGTGCACACGCATATCGACCACGCGCTCGACTCCGCCCTGGTGGCCGACCGCACCGGCGCCCAACTCGTCGGCGGCGAATCGGCGGCCAATCTGGGCCGCGGACACGGACTCCCGGCAGAGCGGATCGTCGTGGCGGCGTCCGGTGTGCCAATGACCCTGGGCGCCTACGACGTAACGCTGATCGAGTCGCACCACTGCCCGCCCGACCGGTTTCCGGGCGCGATCAGCGCTCCGGTGCGACCGCCGGTGAAGGCCTCGGCCTACCGCTGCGGCGAAGCATGGTCGGCACTGATACAACACCGGCCGTCCGGCCGGCGGCTGCTCATTCAGGGCAGCGCCGGTTACGTCGCGGGTGCGCTGGAAGGCGTGAGTGCCGATGTCGTCTACCTCAGCGTCGGACAGCTCGGCCTGCAACCTCGGTCCTACATCACCGAATACTGGGATCAGACGGTGCGGGCGGTGGGCGCGCGCCGCGTCATCGGCATCCATTGGGACGACTTCTTCCGTCCGCTGACAGAGCCGTTGCGGGCCTTGCCTTTTGCGGGTGACGACCTGAACGTGTCGATGCGGCTGCTGGACGGGCTGGCTGCGCGGGACGGCGTTGTCCTGCAGTTGCCCACCGTCTTCCGGCGCGAAGACCCCTGGGCATAGACGTTGCTACTAGTCCTCTCGCTGGTGTTGCTGGCGGTCGTTCTGGGGTTTGCTGTCGCGCGTCCCAGGGGCTGGCCGGAAGCGGTGGCAGCCGTTCCGGCCGCGGCTGTGCTGATCGCGGTCGGGGCGATCTCGCCGCACCAGGCGGGTGCCCAGGTGTCCGGACTGGCGCGGGTGGTCGCGTTTTTGGGCGCCGTACTGGTGCTGGCCAAACTTTGTGACGACGAGGGCCTGTTCGAGGCCGCCGGAGCGGCGATGGCGCGCGCCAGCTCCGGATCCCAGGGATTGCTGCGCCAGGTGTTCGTCATCTCCGCGACCATCACCGCGGTGCTCAGCCTCGATGCCACCGTGGTGCTGTTGACCCCGGTGGTGCTGGCCACCGTTCGCCAGCTCCGGACTCCGGTGCCCCCATATGCGTATGCCACCGCTCATCTGGCCAACACCGCCTCGCTCCTGCTCCCGGTGTCGAATCTGACCAATCTGCTCGTCTACCGCGGCGCGAACATCTCCTTCACCAAGTTCACCCTGCTGATGGCCCTGCCATGGCTGAGCGCGGTCGCTACCGTCTACCTGGTCTTTCGGCTGTTCTTCGCCCGGGACCTGCGCACCCAGCCCGATCCCGAACATTCGGCGCCGCCACCGCGGCCGCCGGTATTCGTCCTGGCCGTCGTGGCGCTGACGCTGGTGGGATTCGCCGTGGCCGAATGGTTGGACATCGCACCCGCCTGGGCGGCGTTGGCCGGCGCTTCGGTGCTGGCGGTGCGCAGCCTGCGGCACCGGCGCACCACGGTGGGCGAGATCGCGGCTTCGGTCAACATCCCGTTCCTGGTTTTCGTCCTCGCGCTGGGCATCGTCGTGCAGGCCGTCATGCTCAACGGGATGACCGCCAAAATGTCCGCGTTGGTGCCGCACGGATCAGGCCTGGCCGCACTGCTGGGCATCGCGGCGCTGGCCGCCGTGTTGGCCAATGTCGTCAACAACCTGCCCGCCACGCTGGTACTGGTGCCGCTGGTGGCTGTCAGCGGACCGGCGGCCGTGCTGGCGGTGCTGATCGGGGTCAACATCGGGCCCAACCTGACCTACGTCGGTTCCCTGTCCAATCTGTTGTGGCGCCGGGTACTGCGCCAGTACCAGGTGCAGGCCGGAGCCGGCGAATACACCCGGCTCGGCTTGTGCACCGTGCCCGCCGCTCTGGTGGTGGCGGTGCTCGCACTCTGGGCGAGCGTCCAGGTCTTCGGGGTCTGACTTTTCGGGTGCGACCAGACGCAAAATCGCATGAAACGCGGACGTTTCATGCGATTTCGCGTCTGCTGGCCGTGCTAACCCGCCGCCGGCGGCCTCGTCATGAACGTCAGCCGGTGCCCATAGGCCGGAGTCCTGCGGCCGTTGCCGGCATTCACGAACTGCCCGAACGGCGGCGCCACCGGCACATTGCTGCCGACGGCCCCCTCTGCCGCTGCCGAGATCGAGGTGGCATTGCTGATCGCCGTCACCCCGGACCCGGCGGGGGCGGTCGCCGACGTCCAGCTCACCGGGACCGACAATCCGCTGCCGAGCGGAACCGCCTTGCCAAGGCCTGCCGCCACACCACCGACGCTGCCGGAGAGTTTGGGCAGGGCCCCGGCCGCGCCCCCAACGGCCGCCGGGACCTTCGGGAACGCGGGAGCCACATCATTCGCAAAGGAGCCGAGCTTGGCGAAACCGGCCATTTCGTCGCCAAGAAACAGCGTGCTCTGCAGCTCGTATGCCACTGAGTTCAGGTAGGGCGAGATGTACTTGCTGTAGAGCGGGACCAGGTCGTCGAACGGCGTATTGGCGACGATCCACTGGTCGATCGCGTTGAACTGACCGTTGAGTGGCGAAGACAGCGTCTGCAGCACGTCGCCCAACCGCGGCATGATTTGTGCTCCTACGCTGTTGAGCTGGGCTTGTACAGCTTGACCCGCGCCCTTGAACGCCCCGACGGCCTGGTCGACCAGGTTGAGCGGGTCGGTAGCGTCGGCGGGCTGAGGCAGCTCGTTGAGCTGAGTTGCCGCCGCCGAGCTACCGGCATAGTTGTACATCGCCGCCGCGTCCTGAGCCCAGAACTCCATGTAGAGAGCCTCAGTGGCCGCGATCGCCGGAGTGTTTATTCCCAGAAAGTTGGTCGCGACCAACACGGCCAGCAGTGCGCGGTTTGCCGCGATCACCGGCGGCGGAATCGACGCCGCGAAAGCCGTGTCGAAGGCAGCCGCGGCCGCGAAGGCCTGGGCGGCGGCCTGCCCGGCCTCAACGGCACCGCTGTCCAGCCAAGTGATGAACGGCGTCACCGCCGACAGCAGCGACTCCGACGCAGGCCCCAACCACGGACCGTTGGTGAGCTCGGCGATCACCGACCGATGGCCGGCCGCGGCGGTTTCGAAGTCGCCGGCCAGGCCACTCCACGCCGCCGCGGCAGCCAACATCGGGCCAGCCCCCGGACCGGCATATATGCGCCCGGAATTGATTTCGGGCGGCAACAGACCATAATCGACCATCGCTTGTTATCCCCGTTGCGTTGATCGGCCCGGTTAACCGGCGGCTGGCGGCTTGGCCATGACCGAGGGCTTGAACCCGTATTGCGGGGCATTGCGGCCGTAACCGCCGTTGACGAACTGTCCGAACGGCGGTGCCATCGGAAAGCTGTTACCGCCTTCGACCGCGGCCGGGATCGCCGATGCGATGCCTGGATTGGTCGTCGCGTGCCACGGGACCCAGTTCGCGGGAACCGCCAAGCCACCGATCGCCGTCGCCTTGCCCAGGCTGCCGGCCACGCCACCGAGACCGGCGCCCAGGTTGCCCGCCGCCTGGCCAGCAGCAGCCGCCGCTGCAGGGGCCGCCTCGGCGGCAGCCGAAGCGGCGGCCTTCGCGGCGGCAGCGGCATCCTTGTTGAGCGTGTTCGCAATGCCCGCGAGGCCGGTGAAACCGCTGGTGTTCTGCCCGATCGTCTGCGTCGACTGGGTCAGGGCCGCGACTGAGTTGATGTACGGCGAGATGTACTTGCTGTAGAGCGGGACGATGTCGTCGAGCGGGGTGTTGGCCATGATCCACGCGTCGATCGCTGCACCCTGACCGTTCAACGGCGTGGACAAGGTCTTGACTACGTCGCTCACTCGGGGGCCCACCGTTGCGCCGAGGTTATTCAGCTGGGTTTGAACACCCGAACCCGCGGCCTTGACCGCCCCGATCCCCTGATCGAGGAAGCCGATCGGGTCGACCGCGTCGGCCGGTGCCGCCAGCGGCGTCAAATTCGTTGCGGCTGCGGCGCTTCCGGCGTAGTTGTACATCGCTCCCGCGTCTTGCGCCCAGAATTCGCCGTATTGGGCTTCGAGCATCGAGATCGCCGAACTGTTCTGGCCGAGCAGGTTTGTGGCGATCAACTGCTGGAGCATGGCGCGGTTGGCCGTAATCAGCGGCGGCGGGACGCTGCCCGCGAACGCCCTCTCGTATGCGGCCGCCGCGGCGGCCGCCTGCGTCGCGGTCTCGGCAGCCTGCTCGGAACTGTTGCTGAGCCAGGTGATGAAGGGCGAGACAGACGAAACCAGCTTCGCGGAAGCCGGCCCCAGCCAGGGACCGCTCGTCAGCGCCTCGATCACCGAGCGGTGCCCCGAGGCCGCCGCCGCGAAGTCGGCGGCCACGTTGTTCCAGGCCACCGCCGCGCTCACCAGTGAGGCTGCCCCGGGCCCGGCGTAGATCCGCGCCGAGTTGATCTCGGGCGGCAGCATTCCGTAGTCGACCATTGCTCTTACTCCCCTATCGCCTCAGGCCGCTCAGTGGGCCAACGCGGCGTTGGCCGCCTCGGTCTCGGCGTAGCTGGCCCCATTAGTTGCCAGGTTCGCGGCGATCATCGCCTGGATCCTGGACGCCTGCGCGCTCAGTTCCTGGAATCGCTGGCCGTGCGACGCGAACTGAGCCGCGGTCAGGATCGACACCTCGTCGATGGCCGCGGGAATCACCCCGGTGATGGGCCCGGCAGCGGCTGCGCTGCCCACGTTCATCGCCGCACCCAGGGACTGCAGGGTGCTGGAGGCGGCGGTCAAGTGCTCGGGCAGTGTGCGTACAAAAGACATGAGAATTCCTCCGGCGGTTGTGTGGAATTGGGGCTCAACACTCAGATGAGTTGTCCGTGTATTGCCGTTGATCTTCAGATGGCGCCTACGGTTATCGCTCGATCTGACACCAGAAAGCGCGGAATACTACACCGCTGGTTGTCACTGGTCCATAGCTTTCGGGCCAACCCATGCGAAAGACAGTAGATCCATAGCGAAGACACAGAAACCGATAACGCCAACTATTCACCGCTTGCAAACTTTTGTTCAGCGTGCGTTAAACAAGAAGGCAGAATTTAAATCATGACCTGCGGAAATGGGGTCGAGTGCCGTCCCCGGCAGACCGTCTGGCCGACCTCCGAATTCTTTGAGTTCACTATGCCGACACGATTCCTGTGAGTTCTCACAGAATCATGGAGCGCAGGGTTCCGCCCTCCTCGATCGGTGATGCTGTGACGCCGTGCGGCGGCGTCGCTCAGCTTCTGCGTTGCCGCGCGATTTCGGCGAGCACCACGCCGGCCGCCACCGCGGCGTTCAGCGACTCGGCCTGCCCGGCCATCGGGATGGAGACCACCTCGTCGCAGTTCTGCCGCACCAGGCGGGACAAGCCTTTGCCTTCCGAGCCCACGACGACCACCATCGGGTCGGTGCCGTCCAGGTCGTCCAGCACCGTGTCACCACCGGCGTCCAGTCCGACGACCCGCAATCCGCGATCGGCCCAATCCTTCAGTGTCCTGGTCAGATTGGTCGCCCGCGCTACGGGGATCCGGGCCGCCGCCCCGGCGCTGGTGCGCCACGCGACGGCGGTCACCGAGGCGGATCGCCGTTGCGGTATCACCACACCGTGCCCGCCCAGGGCCGCCACCGAGCGCACGATCGCGCCGAGGTTGCGTGGGTCGGAGATGTTGTCCAACGCGACCAGTAACGCCGGCGGGCTTTCCAGGGCGCTGGCGACAAGGTCATCGGGGTGGGCGTAGTCGTAGGGCGGAACCTGCAGAGCGATCCCCTGGTGAAGATGGTTGGCCGTCATCCGGTCGAGATCGCTGCGCGGCACCTCCAGAATCGCGATGCCCTTGTCGGCGGCGCGTGCCACGGATTCGGTCACCCGCTCGTCGGCCTCCACTCCAAGCGCGACGTAGAGCGCGGTCGCGGGAACCCCGGCGCGCAGGCATTCCACCACCGGGTTCCGGCCGAGCACGGTCTCGACCTCGTCCACCGGCTTGGCCGGCCGCTGCTGTTGGGGTTTGGCGCGTCTGGCGGCGGGGTGGTTGGGACGCAGGTGCGCGGGCGGTGTGGGACCACGGCCTTCCAGGCCGCGACGGCGCTGCCCGCCAGAGCCGACCGTGGGCCCCTTCTTGGAGCCGGCTTTCCGGATCGCACCCCGACGCTGTGAATTACCGGCCATTTATTTGACGTCACCGCCCAGCGTCCACTGCGGTCCGTCGGCGGTGTCGGTGACCTCGATGCCGGCTTGTTTGAGCCGGTCGCGAATCTCATCGGCCAGCGCCCAGTTGCGCTCCTCGCGCGCCTTCTTCCGATTCTCGAGTTCGGCCTGGACCAGCACGTCGACCGCAGCGAGAGCGGCGGACGTCTCGTCGCGGGTCTCCCAACGCTCATCCAGGGGGTCGCAGCCCAGGATTCCCATCATGGCGCGGATGGCGGACGCGCTCTTCAAAGCACCTTCGTGATCTCCGGCGTCGAGCGCACGGTTGCCGTCGGCGCGCGTGTGGTGGATCTCCGCCAGCGCCATCGGCACCGCCAGGTCGTCGTCGAGCGCGGCCGCAAATCGCGGAGTCCACTCGCCGGGACACACCGTCCCCACCCGGCTGCGCACGCGGTGCAGGAACTCCTCCACGCCCACATACGCTTTGACCGCATCCTGCAGCGCGGTCTCGGTGTACTCGAGCATCGATCGGTAGTGCGCGCTGCCGAGGTAGTAGCGCAGCTCGGCGGGCCGAACCCGTTGCAGCATCGCCGGGATGGATACCACGTTGCCCAGCGACTTGCTCATCTTCTCGCCGCCCATGGTCACCCAGCCGTTGTGCAGCCAGAAGCGTGCGAACCCGTCGCCCGCCGCACGGCTCTGGGCGATCTCGTTCTCGTGGTGCGGGAAGATGAGATCCATGCCGCCACAATGGATGTCGAATTCGGGTCCCAGGTAGGTGCGGGCCATCGCCGAACACTCGATGTGCCAGCCCGGGCGTCCGCGTCCCCACGGCGACGGCCACGACGGCTCACCGGGCTTTGCGCCCTTCCACAAGGTGAAGTCGCGCTGGTCGCGCTTGCCGGTGGCCGCGCCCTCGCCCTGATGCACATCGTCGATCCGGTGGCCGGACAACTGCCCGTAGTCCGGGTAGCTCAGCACGTCGAAGTACACGTCACCCGCCGCCGGGTAGGCGTGCCCCGTTTCGATCAGGCGCTCCATTAATTCGACCATCTGGGTGATGTGCCCGGTCGCCCGCGGTTCCGCCGAGGGCGGCAGGACGTCGAGCGCGTCGTACGCCGCGGTGAACGCCCGCTCGTGCGTGGCGGCCCACTCCCACCAGGGGCGTCCGGCCGCCGCGGCCTTGTTCAGGATCTTGTCGTCGATGTCGGTGACATTGCGGACGAACGCCACGTCATACCCGCGGGCCGTCAGCCAGCGGCGCAGGATATCGAAGGCAACGCCGCTGCGGACATGGCCGATGTGCGGGAGCCCCTGTGGGGTGGCGCCGCACTGGTAGATGGAGACGTGCCCCGCGCGCAGCGGCACGAAATCACGCACGGCTCCCGTCGCCGTGTCATGAAGCCGCATTTGGGCACGATCGGTCACGACGTGCCAGCTTACTGCCTGCACCTGCGGGACCCCGGCGGCCGGTGTTCATCGGAGCGGAATGACAAGGGCCGTCGCGATGGCGGCGAGACCTTCTCCCCGCCCGGTGAGGCCGAGTCCGTCGGTGGTGGTGGCTGCCACCGACACCGGTGCGTTGAGCAGCCGGGAGAGCACCGCCTGGGCCTCGTAGCGGCGCCAGCCGATCTTCGGACGGTTACCGATCACCTGTACCGCCGCATTGCCGACCATGAAGCCGTTCTCGGTCAGCAACTCAAGAACGTGGCGCAGCATCTCGGCACCGCTGACACCCTTCCAGCGGGGGTCATCGACGCCGAACACGCCTCCGATGTCGCCAAGACCGGCGGCGGACAACACCGCGTCGCAGAGCGCATGGATCGCCACGTCGCCGTCGGAGTGCCCCGAACAACCGTCGGCACTGGGGAACAGCAGGCCTACCAGCCAACACGGTCGCCCGGGTTCGATCGGGTGCACGTCGACACCCATACCGACGCGCGGCGTCTGCATCACTGCCGCACTATAGCCTTGGCCAGCATCAAGTCGAGCTGCGTGGTGATCTTGAACGCAAGCGGGTCGCCGTCGACGACCTGAACCTGCCCGCCCATGTGCTCGACGAGGGATGCGTCGTCGGTGAAATCGCCGGAGTCGGCGGATGCCTGCTCGAAGGCGCGCAGCAGCACTTCGGTGGCGAACCCTTGCGGTGTCTGTACCGCACGCAGGCCCGCCCGTTCCGGCGTGCCCAGGACCACCCCGTTGGCGTCGACGGCCTTGATGGTGTCGGAAACCTGCAACCCCGGCACCACCGCGCCGTGTCCGTCCCGCAGCGCCTGCACCACTCGCGCGATCAGCGGCGGTGGCGTCAGCGCCCGGGCCGCATCGTGCACCAAGACGAACTCGGGCCCTGTGTCGATCACTGCCGACAAAGCCAGCCGCACGGATTCGGTGCGGCTGGCTCCGCCGGCCACGATGGTGGCGAGATGTCCCAGGATCAATTTGGCCTCGTCGGTGCGATCCGGAGGGACCGCGACGACTACGGTGTCGACGACGCCGGACGCACGCAGGCCTGCTACGGCCCGCTCAACAAGCGACTGTCCTTCGAGCTGATAGAACGCCTTGGGTACGCCGGCAGCCAGCCGGCGCCCAGAACCTGCGGCCGGAACGACCGCGACTACGTTTCCGTTCAGGAGGCGGCAGCCAGGACCTCGTCCAGGATGGTGTCGGCCTTGGCCTCATCGGTGCTCTCGGCCAGCGCCAACTCGCCGACCAGAATCTGCCGGGCCTTGGCCAGCATCCGCTTCTCGCCCGCCGACAGGCCGCGCTCCTGGTCACGGCGCCACAGGTCACGAACGACCTCGGCCACCTTGTTCACGTCGCCGGAGGCGAGCTTCTCCAAGTTGGCCTTGTAGCGACGCGACCAGTTGGTGGGTTCTTCGGTGTGCGGAGCACGCAGGACCTGGAAAACCTTGTCCAGGCCTTCCTGGCCGACGACGTCGCGGACGCCGACGTATTCGGCGTTATCGGCGGGCACTCGAACAGTCAGGTCACCCTGCGCAACTTTCAAGACGAGATACTCTTTTGGTTCCCCTTTAATGGTCCGAGTTTCGATCGCCTCGACTAACGCAGCACCGTGGTGTGGGTAGACGACGGTGTCACCGACCTTGAAGATCATATGATTCGAGCCCCTTTCGTTAGTTCATTCTAACACGCCGCCTCCACGCGTGTAGATCAACGGTGCAGGTCAGGGGCACGCTGCGCGCAATTTAGGGGTTGACAGGCGAGCTTAGACGTGCAGTGGGGCCGCGCCGCGGCCACGTCCAGCCCGGCGTCACAAGCGCCTCCGAGCCCGCGCGCCTGCGCCCGGATGCGGCGGCCCCAACGGCCGGGCCGGTCGACACCGGGCATCCCGCCGCTACCGTCATCGGTACCGTGCTACTACTCTGCATAGTTGAAATTGCGCCTGAATTGCGACGGGGCCGACCAGGAGGCATTGCGTGAACCACTCCAACATCCGCCTGCCATTCCGCCCGGCAAAGCTGACCGCGTGGTTGGCCGCTGTCGCGCTGGCCGTGGTCGCGCTCAGTGGTTGCGGAACCGGACAAATATCCCAGACTGCGGCACAGGAGCCCGCCGTCAACGGCAACCGGGTCACGATCAACAATGTCGCGCTGCGCGACATCCGCATCCAGGCCGCGCAGTCCGGCGACTTCCTGCAGCCCGGCAAGTCAGTCGACCTGGTCCTGGTGGCGATCAACAACTCACCGGACGTCAACGACCGGCTGACCGGCATCACCAGCGACATCGGCAACGTGACGGTGTCCGGTGACGCCAAGCTGCCGGCCGGCAGGTTGTTGATCGTCGGCACCCCGGAGGGTCAGGTCGTGGCACCGGGACCGTCCGATGGCAACGGGGCGGCCAAGGCGACCGTCAACCTGTCAAAGCCGATCACCAACGGACTGACCTACAAGTTCACCTTCAAGTTCGAGAGGGCAGGCGAAGCCAGCGTGCAGGTGCCGATTTCGGCCGGCATGCCCCAAATGCACGAGGGTTCGACCCACCCCTGACCGGCCGGTCGGCGTTCCTTCCCGGGAACTGTCACACCCTCCCGATACCGTCACGGGGTGGCCAACGCGCGATCGCAATACCGATGCTCGGAATGCCGCCACGTAAGCGCCAAATGGGTCGGGCGCTGCCTGGACTGCGGCAACTGGGGGACCGTGGAAGAGGTGGCCGTACTGGCCGCCGTCGGCAACGGCAAGCGCTCGGTGCCGTCCGGGTCGCGGGCGGTGCCGATCAGCGCGGTCGAGCCGAATAAGAGCCGGCATCAGACCACAGGTGTGGACGAACTGGACCGCGTGCTGGGCGGCGGCGTGGTTCCCGGTTCGGTGACGCTGTTGGCGGGCGATCCCGGCGTCGGCAAGTCCACCCTGCTGCTCGAGGTCGCGCACTGCTGGGCGCAGCGGGGACGGCGCGCGCTCTATATCTCCGGCGAAGAGTCCGCCGGCCAGGTGCGACTGCGGGCCGACCGGATTGGTTGCGCCGGCGCCGCTTTCGACGAGATGTACCTGGCCGCCGAATCCGACCTGCACACGGTGCTGGAGCACATCGAGACGGTGCGGCCGGCGCTGGTCATCATCGACTCGGTGCAGACGATGTCCACCACCGAGGCCGACGGCGTCGCCGGGGGCGTGACCCAGGTGCGAGCGGTGACGGCCGCTCTGACCGCGGCCGCGAAGGCCAACGGTGTCGCGATGATTCTGGTCGGACACGTCACCAAGGACGGAGCCATCGCAGGGCCTCGCTCGCTGGAGCACCTAGTCGACGTTGTGCTGCACTTCGAGGGCGATCGCAACGGGTCGCTACGGATGGTCCGCGGCATCAAGAACCGGTTCGGGGCCGCTGACGAGGTGGGATGTTTCCTCTTGCACGACAGCGGCATCGAAGGGGTCGCCGATCCGTCGAACCTTTTCCTGGATCAACGGCCAAACCCGGTTCCGGGAACCGCGATCACGGTGACCCTGGACGGCAAACGACCGCTGATCGGCGAAGTCCAGGCGCTGCTGGCCACCCCGAACGGCGGCTCGCCGCGGCGGGCCGTCAGCGGCATCGACCACTCCCGCGCCGCGATGATCACGGCGGTGCTGGAAAAACACGCCCAGCTGCGTCTTTCCGTCAACGACATCTACCTGTCCACCGTCGGCGGCATGCGGTTGACCGACCCCTCGTCAGATCTGGCGGTGGCCACCGCGCTGGCCTCGGCCTACGTCAACCTGGCGCTGCCCACCACCGCGGTGATGATCGGTGAGGTCGGTCTGGCCGGTGATCTTCGCCGGGTGCACGGCATGGACCGGCGGCTGGCCGAAGCCGCTCGTCAGGGCTTCACCATCGCGCTGATCCCGCCGGGTTGCAAGACCATTCCCGCCGGTCTGCGCGCCCTGAGCGCGGCCACCATCGGCGAGGCGCTGCAGCATCTGATCGGCATCGCCGAGCACCGCCCTGCCGCCGAAGTGGGGTGGCAACCACTCGAGAGGCCCCGGTAGGGGTCCCCTCGCCCGGGCCGCCGTAGCAGAATGCTCGCTGTGACACGTACGACCCTGCGTGAGGCCGTCGCCCGACTGGCTCCGGGCACCGGGCTTCGCGACGGCCTGGAACGCATCCTGCGCGGACGCACCGGCGCCCTGATCGTGCTCGGCCACGACGAGAACGTGGAGGCCATCTGTGACGGCGGCTTTCCGCTCGACGTCCGCTACGCGCCCACCCGGTTGCGCGAGCTTTCAAAGATGGACGGCGCGGTGGTGCTGTCGACCGACGGCAGCCGCATCGTCCGGGCCAACGTGCAGTTGGTGCCGGACCCCTCGATACCCACCGACGAATCCGGCACCCGGCACCGGTCGGCCGAACGGGCGGCCATCCAAACCGGCTACCCGGTGATCTCGGTGAGTCACTCGATGAACATCGTGACCGTCTACGTCGGCGGCGAACGCCACGTCCTGACCGACTCCGCGACCATCCTGTCGCGCGCAAATCAGGCCATCGCGACCCTCGAGCGCTACAAGACCCGGCTCGACGAGGTCAGCCGGCAGCTGTCGCGGGCCGAGATCGAGGACTTCGTGACGCTGCGCGACGTGATGACGGTGGTGCAGCGTCTGGAGTTGGTCCGCCGCATCGGGCTGGCGATCGACTACGACGCCGTCGAGCTGGGCACCGACGGACGCCAGTTGCGGTTGCAGCAGGAGGAGCTGCTGGGCGGCAACGACATCGCCCGGGAGCTGATCGTCCGCGACTATCACGCCAATCCCGACCCGCCGTCCAAGGCGCAGATCGCCGAGACGCTCCACGAACTGGATGGGCTGTCCGACACCGAGCTGCTCGATTTCACCTCGCTGGCCAAGGTGTTCGGCTACCCGACCACGGCCGAGGCACAGGATTCGGCGCTGAGCCCGCGCGGCTATCGCGCGATGGCCGGGATCCCC
Source organism: Mycobacterium sp. 23 (assembly GCF_048287075.1). NCBI lineage: Bacteria > Bacillati > Actinomycetota > Actinomycetes > Mycobacteriales > Mycobacteriaceae > Mycobacterium > Mycobacterium sp. 23. Next base: position 4,619,337 of record NZ_JBLVUX010000005.1, on the reverse strand, counting down.
CGGCTGCAGTTCGCGCACGTCGACCTGCTCGTGCGCGCGTTCGGGACGTTGCAGGGGCTACTGGCCGCCAGCGCCAACGACCTGCAATCCGTCGACGGCATCGGCGCCATGTGGGCCCGCCACGTGCGCGAGGGCCTGTCCCAGCTGGCCGAGTCGACGCTGACGGATCATTAGCCGCCCTGCGCCGGCGGCGCCTCCGGCGGCGGCGCGAGCGCCGGTCCCGGGGCGGGCGCCGGGCCCGGCGGCTGCGGCGGCTGGTTCAGCACAAAGGGCAGCGGCTGCGAGCGCAGGTTACCCAGCTGGACGACCAGGTTGTAGGTGCCCGGCCCGATCGCCGGCCGCGGCAGCGGGCACTTCGGCGCGGAACCCATACCGGTCCAGGTCACCGCGGTAGTGACCTGCTCGCCAGGGGTGAACGTCTTGACCAGGGTCTCATTGGACGGCGCGCAGTCCAGGTTGGACCACAGGCGCTTGTTGTCCAGTGAGTACACGTACGCCGCCAGCACCGCGGCACCCACGTCGCGCTTGCAGGAAACCAGTCCGATGTTGGTCACCACCATGGTGAATTTCGGCTGGTCGCCGATGTAGTACTGGGGCGAGTTGGTGAGTCCCTTGACGGCCAGGGTCGCATCGGGGCAGTCGTCGCCGTCCTTGAGCACCGGCGGCGGTTGCACCGCGGCGGTGGGGGTCGCCGACTCCGGGTTGAGCACGCCCGGAGAAGCACCCGGGGCGGGAGCCTCGGTTTGCCCGGCCGGCTGCTGCGTCGCCGGTGCCTGCGGCGCATTTGAGCCGGGAAGGCTCTGAGCGGAGGCGGGCTTGTCGGCGGGCTTGGCCCCGGCGTTGCTACTGACGAAGGCGATGACGATGGCGACAGCTATCCCGACCACCACAACCGCGATACCCAGGGCTAGTCCCCTGCGCCGCCAGTAGATCTCGGTCGGTAGCGGGCCACGCGGTTCCAGATCCAGCACATTTCCACGGTAGGGCCAGGTCACGCATCTTTGCCTGACCCGGCTCGGCGTGTCGCGTGGTTAGCCGGACTGTCCGAGTGTAAGGAGTCGCTAGACGGCCTGTTCCTGTGGCGCCTGCTCGCCGATGTCGCCGATGTGGTCGACCAGCTCCGCCCTACCCTCGGCGAGCTGATACGTGACGCCGGCGAGCGCCAGCGTGCCGTCGGCAACACGGTCCGCGATCGTCGAGGAACGGGCCGCGAGTTGCTTGAGCGTCTCACTCACATGCCGTTCCTCGAACTCGTCGACACGACTCAACCCGTCGCGCCGGCCGGCCAGCACCGACGGAACCACGCGTTCCACCACGTCGCGGACGAAGCCGCCCGGGATCGCGCCGTTGTCCAGGGCGTCGATGGTCGCCTTCACGGCCCCGCAGCTGTTGTGGCCGAGTACGACGATCAGCGGGACGTTGAGTACTGCGACCGCGTACTCGATGGATCCGAGCACCGCCGAGTCGATGGCCTGCCCCGCGGTACGGACCACGAAGACGTCGCCGAGGCCTTGGTCGAAGATGAGTTCGGCGGCCACCCGGCTGTCGGCACAACCGAAGATTACGGCGGTCGGCTTCTGGCCGCCGGCCAGACTGGCTCGGTGGTCGATGCTCTGGCTCGGGTGGGCGGGCTTGCCGGCGACGAATCGCTCGTTACCCTCTTTGAGTGCTTTCCAGGCGCTTATCGGGTTGCTGTTGGGCATGTCAGCCATTCTGCCGGAACTGCCCGGGTCAAGCCCAGTGAACATATCGGTCACCAATCTTGTCGCTTGGTACGAGCGGTCGCGTCGGGACCTGCCCTGGCGTGAGCCGGGAGTCAGCGCCTGGCAGATCATGGTCAGCGAATTCATGCTGCAGCAGACGCCGGTATCCCGGGTGCTGCCGATCTGGACCGAGTGGGTGCGCCGCTGGCCCACCCCGTCGGCGACGGCGGCGGCCAGCGCCGCCGACGTGCTGCGGGCCTGGGGAAAGCTGGGCTATCCCCGGCGGGCGAAGCGCTTGCACGAGTGCGCCGTCGTCATCGCCCGCGAGCACGGCGACATCGTCCCCGACGACGTGGACACGTTGCTGACGCTGCCGGGTGTCGGTAGCTACACCGCCCGGGCGGTGGCCTGCTTCGCATATCGCCAGCGAGTTCCAGTGGTGGACACCAATGTTCGGCGCGTGGTGGCCCGCGCCATTCACGGGCGGGCCGACGCGGGCAACCCGTCGGTCACCCGCGATCATGCCGATGTCGAAGCTCTGCTGCCCAATGATGCTGTCGCTCCTACGTTTTCGATCGCACTGATGGAGCTTGGCGCGACGGTATGCACGTCGCGCACACCCAAGTGCGGCCTGTGTCCGCTGCCGGCCTGCGCGTGGCGCGACGCGGGGTCTCCGGCCGGCGACACGCCGCCACGGCGGGCGCAGTCTTATGCCGGCACCGACCGGCAGGTTCGCGGTCGGTTGCTAGATGTGTTGCGCGACAACAACTCTCCGGTCACCCGAGCACAGTTGGACGTGGCGTGGCTGACCGATACCGCACAGCGCGATCGCGCTCTGTATTCGCTGCTTGTCGACGGCCTGGTCACCCAGACGGCGGACGGGCGATTTGCGTTGGCGGGCGAGGGACAGTAGCCCAGTCGGCGTCACAGCAGCGACGTCCGGCCGTCAACATGCCTGGCTTTACCCGGATCTCGCGCACCCGCGTAGACCGTTACATGAAATATATTTCGTGATGTTTGACAGACGTATTTTGTCTCACGTAATCTGCATCGCATGTACCCCAGACATCTGATAGCCACGAAGGGCGGTGGCTGACCAATGACCGCCGTCCTCCTCACCGTTCTGATTGCGCCTCTGCTCGCATCCGTCACCGCCCTGCTGGCCGGTGACCGGCATCCCCGGCTGGTCGGCCGATTCGGCGCCGCGACCGCCGCTTCGGGACTGGTCGCGGCCGCTGCATTGAGCGTTCAGGTAGTGCTGCACGGGCCGATACACGCCTCGCTGCGTACCGACCACGGCACCCTCATCGGCGAGGTGAGCGCCGGGCGGCTCAGCGCCCTGCTTCTGGTGCTGGTGTACGGAGTGAGCACGGTCGTTCAACTGTTCGCCCTGCGCTACCTCGCCTGCGACCGCCGGTCGGGCTGGTTCACCGCCGGGACCGGACTGCTCACCACCGCGTCCGCGGGCCTGATGATTTCGGGAACTCTGATCGCTTTGGCCCTCTGCTGGACGTTGGCCGGGACAGCGTTGTGCCTGCTCCTTGCGACTTACTGGGAATTGCCGGCCGCCCGCGACGGCGTGCGACGGACCGCAACCGCGTTCGCGGCGGGCGATCTCGCGCTGTGGTCGGCGGTCGGACTGGTGACCGCGCAGTGGGGCAATCGAAGCCTGTCCGAGTTGACCGTCAGCACAGACGCGTCACCGACGATGCTGGTCGCCGCGGTACTGATCGTGGTGGCTGCGCTGTCGCGGTCCGCGCAGATTCCGTTTCACCGCTGGTTGCCGGCCACCCTCGCGGCACCCACCCCGGTGTCGGCCTTGCTGCACGCCGGTGTGGTCAACGCCGGGGGTGTGCTGCTGGTCCGGTTGAGCCCGATCGTGAGCGGATCGGCGCCGGCTATGGGTATAGCGTTCACCGCCGGCATGCTGAGCATGGTCTACGGGGCCCTGGTCATGCTCACCAAGTCCGACATCAAGGGCTCGTTGGCATATTCGACGATGGCCCAAATGGGCTTCATGATCTTGACCTGTGGCTTGGGCCTGTCCGCCGCGGCGGTCTTCCACCTGGTCGGTCATGGCTTCTACAAGGCCACGCTCTTCCTGTCCTCAGGCTCGGCGATCGCCAAGCGGCGCCAGAAGGCCGCTCGCCCACCCGCGCCGCCGCTGAGCCCTACCCGACGTGCAGCGGTACTCGTCACTGCGATGCTGGTGCCCGCGGCCGCACTGTACGCAGCCGACGCCGTGATGCCGTTGCACACCGCGGAGCACGGTTCGGCAGAGGCGCTGGTGATCTTCACCTGGGCCACCGCCGCGGCGGCACTGATGGGCTGGCTGGCGCGATCACCCCATTGGCCGGCAGTCTTCGCCGCCGGTGTGGCGCTGCTCGGCGCGGGCGTCGGCTACCTGGCGCTGGTCAACCTGGTGACCGGGTTCCTGTCTCCCGATCTGCCGCCGGTCGCCGTGCCATCGGCCTCTTCGTTGGGCATCGCCGCAGCGGCGGTCGTACTCGGCGCCCTGGCCCTGCTGCGCCAAGCTCCCCCGGATGGCTGGGCCGGCCGTCTGCAGCGTGCCCTCTACACCAAAGCGCTGGTAGCAGGACATGTCTCAGCGATACGCCCACAGCAGATCCCCACCCCGACCCACTTGACCGCACAGCTGACAGGAGCGCACCGATGACCATCGTCGCTGAACACGTCTCGATCGACGCGCTGCGTGCCCAGCTACGCAGCGAGGTGAATCTGGCCGCGCGGGTGGTTCCCACCCACTACCCGCTGGAGACCTTCATCGCCGTCAACCCGCTGGCCGGACTGGAAGGTATGCCCTTCGAGCAGGCGGTGCTGCGCGCCGGTGACCTCTACGGTGTCGCGGGACTGCTCGATGAGACCGCCTACCGCGACCTTTACCACCGCGGGCGGATCACCGACGCCGACCTCGAATCGGCACTGCGGCTGCGTTACCCCACCCTGCTGGACGGAGAATCCATCCAGCTGGGTGCCCGGCGCGTGACACCTGCCGAGTTGTTGCGCGACGACCTGCTCAACGGCCTCGTCGCGCCCAAGCCGGTGCGCCGCAACAAGATGCGCAGTGAGCAACTCGCACCGCAGGTAGCCGCGGAGGTGGACGCTCAAGCCGCCAAATGGAGTACGGCATTCTTCGGATCGCCCGCGGCGGCTTGGCCGATGCCCGCGCGTGAACGAGGCTTCTTCCACGCCTGGCGGACTCTGGCGGCCGGCGATCAGAAATTGAGACGAAAAGTCCGCACCGCCTTGCGCGAGGTGCCCGAACGAGCCGACGACGCTGCGCTGCAGGCGCTGCGGCAACTGGGCGTCACCGAGGACGAACGCATCACCTACCTGCAGGCACATCTGACCCGCCTTCCCGGTTGGGCGGCGTACGTCCGTTGGTATGCCGAGCGGATGGTCGGTGCGGACCTCCTCGACTACCTGGCCCTGCGTCTGACCTATGAAGCATTGCTGCTGCCTGACAACGCTTCTGAGCCGGCCGCCGAGGTCGACGCCATCGACCGCCCAGCCATCGCCTCCGCGGAGCAGCGGGCAGCGGATCTCGCGCGGATCTGGGGCCTGAAGGAGTTGAGTGACGATGAGCTGGCTCCGGCCGCAAGGATATTGGCAGCTCTTCCGGTCACGACCCGGCCGGTGGTTTGGCAACAGGCCTACGAGGCGCACTACCGCGACGCACTGCTGAAGTCCTTGAGCGGCAGCACTGCGCAGGGGTGCCACGGGCGGCCGCACACCCAACTTGTGTGCTGCATCGACGCTAGGTCGGAAGGCCTGCGCCGGCGCATCGAAACCAAGGGTGGATACGAAACCCTCGGCTTTGCAGGGTTTTTCGCGGTCGCCATCCGGTTCACCGACCTGGTCGGCGGGGCGCCCAACGAGCTGTGCCCGGTTCTGATTCGTCCCCAGCACGAAGTCCGCGAAAGCCCGGCTCCCGAAGGTGTGCGTGCGGCCAAGCGGCTACGAGACGGCAGTGTCGTCATGGCCGGCGCCGAGGCCGCCTTCAACACCGCCAAGCAGGCACTGCTGGCGCCGTTCACCCTGGCCGAGGCCTCTGGCTGGGCCGCCGGTCCATGGGCTGCCGCAAAGACGCTGAGCCCGAAAGCCAGCGGCACCCTGCGCCGGCGCCTACGCGACCGGCTGGCCCCGCCCGCACCCACCATTCTCTCCGTCAACGACAGCGTCGATCTGGCACAACGGGCCCTCTACGCTCAAGTGGCGCTCACCACCATGGGCCTCACCAGCGGATTCGCCCGGCTGGTAGTGATGTGCGGACACGGCAGCACCACCGAGAACAACCCCTACCAGGCTGCGCTGGACTGCGGGGCGTGCGGCGGGCAACCGGGTGGCCCCAACGCGCGAACCGCGGTCGCCATCCTCAACAACGCCGACGTCCGTACGGAGTTGCGCGATATGGGGATCTCGATTCCAGAAGACACCTGGTTCGTCGCCGCTCTGCACGACACGGCCACGGACCGGGTTTGTGTCCTGGACGAGCACCTGGTCCCGGCGAGTCATGTGGCGGACCTGCGCCGGCTGAGCGCCGATCTCGAGGTGGCCGGTGCGGAGTTGGCCGCCGAGCGCTGCGCCGTCCTACCCGGCGGGCCGGCCCGGCCGGACCCGACGCGGGCAGCGCGGCACGTCGCCAACCGCTCCGCCGACTGGGCCCAGGTCTTTCCCGAATGGGGGCTGGCAGGCAACGCTGCCTTCATCGTCGGGCCCCGCGACCTCAGCAGCGGCCTCGACCTGGGGCGACGGACCTTCCTGCACTCCTACGAAGCTGACGTCGACCCGGACGGCAGCGCGTTGGAGACGATCCTGACCGCGCCCATGGTCGTGGCCCAATGGATCAGTTGTCAGTACTACTTCTCGACAGTTGCGCCGGAGTTGTTCGGAGCGGGGACCAAGACGGTCCACAACGTGGTCGCCGGCGTGGGCGTACTCGCCGGCCACGGCGGTGACCTGCAGCTGGGGCTACCTCGCCAATCGGTTACCGACGGTCAGACGTTCGGGCACGAGCCGATGCGCCTGCTGACCGTCGTCGAGGCCCCGCTCGAGCGGATCGACATGATCGTCGACCGCAACCCCGTCCTCCAGCATCTGTTCGGAAACGACTGGGTAGCCCTCGCGGCCCGCGAAAAGCCCGGAGACGACTGGCAGCGCTGGACTCGCAACGGGTGGCGGAGCTGGGAATCGGGAGTCGAAAAGCACAACGCAACTGAGGAGGTATTGCCATGCCACTGAATGGCCTGACAAAAATGACGAAAATCGAAGTGGTGGTGGGCGGCGATCACGCGTCCGCGGTTCGCGACCAATTCCACAGCGCAGGCGCCACCGGGTTCACCAGTGTCTCGGGCGTCTCTGGGCTCGGGCATCACGGCTATCACCAGGGCCGGCTGCTCTTCAACCAGCAAGCGGCACTCGAAATGCTCATCACCGTCGTGCCGGACACCAAGTCAGAGGCACTGGTAGCCGGATTACGACGGCTTCTCGAGGGTTCGCCGGGGGTCATGTTCGTGACCGACACCTACGTCAGCCGGCCCGAGTACTTCAGCTGAAACCAACCACAGAAAGGTAACGATAATGTCCAACCCCACTGCCGCCTGGCAGGGCCTGCAAGCCGGAAATCAGCACTTCCACAACACCTTGCGCAAGCAGCACAGCGTCGCCAACGGGCAGCCGCCCGCCGCCGTCGTGTTCCGCTCCTCGGATTCCGACGTGCCGAGCCAGGTGGTGTTCGGTCAGGGCTGGGGCTCGATCATCGACATCAGCAACTGGGGACACGTCATCGACACCGGCGTGCTGGCGACCCTCGAGCACGCCGTCGGCACCCTCAAGACGCCGCTGATCGTCATCCTCGGCCACTCGGACTCCAGCGCCATGCAGACGGCCCTCGATGCCTGGAACAACGCCAACTTCCCCGACGGCGCCACGCGTGCCGTCGTCGAACAGGCGGTTTCCTCCCTGGCCCGCACAGACGCCGGCATCAATACCGCCGACGATCTGACGGCCGCTCACGTGGCGCACGTCGGGGTGTCGCTGCTGCACAAATCGCCGCTGGTCGCCAAGGCGGTCGACAGCGGACGGTGCGCGATCGTCGCCGCCCTGCTCGACCGTGCTGACGGTCGGGTGCAGGTCTGCGGGACCATCGGGCAGGTTTCCGACAACGAGACACCGTTGCTGCGGGTCGTGTGAGAAGTGCGAGCTGCCGGGCCCGGCGGATTCCGCCGGGCCCGGCCGCCTGCTGGGACCTCTGATGAACGCACCCATTGACTCCTACGCCGGGACGGTGATCGCGATGGGCACCATGCACGGCAAAGAGCGGCAGGTGGCGCCGGCCTTCGCCGCAGAGATCGGTGCCCGGGTGATCGCCCCGCCAGGCATCGACACCGACCAGTTCGGCACCTTTGCCGGTGAAATCACCAGGACGCTGGCGCCGGTGGCAGCGGCCTCGGCAAAGGCCAGGTTGGCCATGAGCGCGGCCGGAGTGCCCTACGGAGTGGCCAGCGAAGCCAGCTACGACAGGTGGTACGGCATGCTGGCCGTGCACCAGGAGATCCTGGTGTTCGTCGACGACACCCGGGGCATTCAACTGGTGGAAGGTGTGAACATCCCGCGTACTCCCGGCTCGCCGAAATTGGTCATGAGCGGCCATGAAGCCGTCGACGCCGCGCGACGCTTCGGGTTCCCCGAGCAGGGAGCGGTCGTCAAAGCCACCGTCGAGGGGAATACGCGCGTTTTCGGCAAGGGACTGACGGATGCGTTCGCTCTCGTCGAGATCGTCGACAACGCCGTGGCGGCCGCAGACAACCGGTGCGCCCTGCTGGAACCCGACCTCCGGGCACATCACAACCCGGGGCGCCGGGAAGTCCTGTCCGCCTTGGCCAATCGACTGGCCGGCCGGCTCGCCACCCCGTGCCCAGGGTGCATGTCCCCTGGATACGGGCGGGTCGCGGTCCGCGAAGGGTTACCGTGCCGAGCATGCGGGTCGCCCACCACACTCGTCGCGGCCGACATACTCGGCTGCCCGGCGTGTGACCACCACAGCGAGGAAACCCGCGGCGGGCTGGCGGAGCCACGCTACTGCCCGGAATGCAACCCCTGACCGCAATCGGTTCCAGCGCCAGATCAGGAGAGCGCGGTGACCAACTCACCGACGGTGTGGTTGGCTTCGAGTGGGTGTCGCAGCCTGCCTTCGGGGTTTACTTCGTAGACGTTGCGGCGGCCGACCTTCGACTTGATCAGGTAACCCTCGGCGGTCAGGTCGGTCAAGATGGCCTGTACCGAGCGCTCGGTGATACCGACCCGCAGGGCCAACTCGCGCGCCGTCAGCTCTTCGCCGGAGGAGATGCATATCAGGACATGAGCGTGGTTGGTCAGAAACGTCCAGCTTCGGTCCTGCGGTTCGAGCACAGGCGGAGCGACTCCCCTGCGCTTTCCGGCCACAGACTTCCCGGCAACAGCCACCGCTCGATGATACCCATGCCTGATTCACGTAAACGGCTTCGCCAATTCACCCGCGCGTCGGAACCGGCTTGAACCGCTCGGCTGTCGACGGCGCCGACCGTAGCGCTGGGAGTTACCGCTTTTCGCCGGCCAGGAAGGATTCCACGGCCTGCCGGTATGCCTCGGGCGCCTCGTCGTGCACCAGGTGGCCGGCCTCCGGGACCGCTAGATACGTTGTCGGGAAATCCCTTTGCGCCATCTGACGCATCTGGCCCGGCGGCGTGACGGTGTTGCCCGCCTCGATCAGCAGTGCCGGCGCGTATACGCCGCGCCACTGCGCCCAGTAGTCGCGGGTGCCCCACTCCGCGGCGATCTCAATCCATCGCTGGGGGTGCCCGTGCAGGCGCCAGCCCGTGTCGGTACGGTCGAACGCCTCCAGGAAGTACTGGCCGGCGACCGGACCGAATTCGGCGAATACCCTTTCGGCAGAATCGAATTCAACCGGCAGCGCGTGCAGCCACGGCTCCCACGGCCCGGTGGTCCGCCCGACGAAATCCGGGGCCATGTCCTCCACCACCAGCGCGCTCACCAGTTCCGGCCGCTCGGCGGCCAGACACCATGAGTGCAGGCCGCCCATCGAATGCCCGATCAGGACGACCTGGGCGTTCAGCGAGCCGACCGCGTCGCCGAGATCGGCGACGAACCGTTCGGTGCTGATCGGGTAGGGGTCGTCGACGTCCCGCCCCCGGTGCCAGGGGGCGTCGTATGTGTAGACCGCGCCCAGCCGGGTGAGCCACGGCAGCTGTCGCGGCCAGGTGGTGCCGCGTCCCATCAGTCCGTGTACCAGAACCAGCGGCCTGCCCGCTCCGCCGCGGTGGGTCAGCAGATCGGCGGCCATGTTCGGCACGGTAGCCTAGCCACATGCCAGTGGTGAAAATCAACGCAATCTCGGTGCCCGCCGGCGCTGGCCCCGAACTGGAAAAACGCTTCGCTCATCGCGCGCACGCGGTGGACAACCAGCCCGGATTCCTCGGCTTTCAGCTGCTGCGTCCGGTCAAAGGTGAAGACCGCTACTTTGTGGTGACACAGTGGGAGTCTGATGAAGCGTTCCAGGCCTGGGCGAACGGGCCCGCGAGAGAAGCCCATGCAGGAGAGCGTGCCAACCCTGTGGCCAGCGGTGCGTCCCTACTGGAATTCGAGGTTGTGCTCGACGTTGCCGGGACCACCGAGGCTGGGTAGGCGGCGCGCGGCGCCGCGCCGGGCGCTGGCGTTGAGCGCCGCTGCCGCGCTCGTGGTGACGCTCACTCCGGGGTGCTCCTCCTCACCCACTCCGTCGGCGAACGCGGCGAACGTGGGGCACCGAATCGACACCAGCACCCCACCGGGTCTGCGGGCCCAGCAGACCATGGACATGCTGAACTCCGAGTGGCCTATCGGCCCGGACGGCGTGCGCACGCTGGCCACCGCCGACAAGGTCGAATCCGTGGAAGCCTCCATGGAGAGCCTGTGGTGGGACCGGCCGTTCACCCTGGATTCGGTATTCCTCGGGGCCAACGTGGCGACGCTGCAACTGATCTCCTCTTACGGCGCGCGCCAGGACATCCGGATCCACACCGGCGATACCGGCGAGGTCGACCGGTTCGAAGTCGACACCCAACCGCCACCGCCGATCAACAACTGGTCGGACGTGGACGCGGTGCTGAGTAAGACCGGCGCCCGGTATTCCTATCAGGTGGCCAGGGTCGACAACGGTCAATGCGACCGGGTGGCGGGCGCCAACACCGCCCAACCCCTGCCGTTGGCATCCATTTTCAAGCTGTACGTACTACACGCCGTCGCGACCGCGGTCACGAACGGCAAGGTCTCCTGGGACGACCAGTTGACGGTGACCGCCAAGGGCAAGGCCGTCGGTTCCTCGGGCCTGGAACTGGCGGTGGGCGACCATGTTTCGGTGCGCAAGGCCGCCGAGAAGATGATCGCCACCAGTGACAACATGGCCACTGACATGTTGATCGAGCGAGTGGGAACACGCGCCATCGAGCAAGCCCTGGCCAGCGCAGGGCACCACGATCCGGCCAGCATGACGCCATTCCCCACCATGTACGAGTTGTTCTCGATCGGCTGGGGACAGCCGGACGTGCGTGAGCAGTGGAAGAACGCCACCCAGCAGGAACGGGCCGCGCTACTGGCGCAGGCGAATTCGACTGAGTACAAGCCCGATCCATTTCGCGCGCATACGCCCGCCTCGGCCTACGGCGCCGAGTGGTATGGCAACGCCGAGGACATCTGCCGGGTTCACGTGGCATTGCAGTCCGACGCCGTGGGCGCGGCCGCGCCGGTGCGGCAGATCCTGTCCGCGGTAGCCGGCATCCGCTTGGACCCCAACGTGTGGCCGTACATCGGCGCGAAAGCCGGCGGGCTGCCCGGGGATCTGACGTTCAGCTGGTATGCGGTCGACAAGACCGGCCAGCCCTGGGTGGTCAGTTTCCAGTTGAACTGGCCGCACGACCACGGGCCGACGGTGACCAGCTGGATGCTGAAGGTCGCCCAGCAGGTCTTCGCGCTGGTGGCGCCCCGCTGACTAGACTCGCAGGGTCCAGACCCCGCCCCGGCGATGCAGCACGGTATGGCCGGCGGGGGCAACATCGATGCGCCAGAACGATTTCGGTGGTGCGCTCAGGGCCACCAGGATCGCCGCTCGGATGACCGCGGGGTGAGTGACTGCTACCGTCCGGACCGCGTCGTCCAGCTGCTGCAGCCAACCGGCGACCCGCTCGACCAGTTCGACGATCGATTCCCCGCCGTGCGGCGCCGCGGCCGGTTCGGTCAGCCAGTCCCGCAGGCCTGCGGGCGGAATGTTCTGCAGCTCTTGGCCGCGCCACTGTCCGCAGTCCAGGTCGGCCAGCCGGGGCTCGACGAAGGCATGCAGACCAAGCAGCTCCGCGGTTTCGCGCGTCCGCAGTTCGGGCCCGGCGAAGGCCCGCTCAGCGGTGACCGGACCCCCGGCCTGACGGCGACCGATCTCGCTGAGCGATTCGTCGACCGGGAAACGCCCCGCCGACATCGCGTCCGTCATCGCGTGCGAAATCAGCGTCAGCCGGGCGGTGGGCCGGGTCACGCCGCTACGCTCTGCGCCCTTGTTCCCTCACCCAGGAGCCGGCCGGCCAGCACCGCGAACACCAACCCCATGCCAGTCCACATCACCAGCTGGGTGCCCAGCGATACCAGCCTGAATTCATAGAGGTCGTCGGCGGGAAAGCCGGGCGGCACCTCGGCGACGTTCGGCAAGGCCAGCGCGACGGCCGCTGCCGCGAGCACATAGGCACCAGCCGCGAGCAGCCTGGCAGTGAACTCACCGAAGCGCGCCACCAGAATCCGGGCCAGCCAGACGGCGCCGATCGCCAGCCCCACCGAAGCCAGCACCATCACCACGAACCACAGGGTGCGCGACCCGATGGTGTCCGCCTGCCCCACCGCAGGCGGATTGGGCGGGTACTTCAGGAACGGCAACAGATATACCGCGACAAACGCCGCGGCCGCCAACTGCAGTGAAAGCGACTGCGGCGCAACGCGTCCCGCTTTCGGGTAGTACACGCAGAACACCACCGCGAACAATGCGCCCACCGCGATGCCGAAGATCAGCACGCCGAAACCCAGACCGGCGTTGCCCTGGACACCGCGCGAGAACAGCTCCGCGCCGTGCTCGTGCACACCCTGAGCGTGCGCGGCTTCGACACGGCCTGCTTCGAACTCGATGGCACGGCCGATGACCGGCTCGGCGAATAGTCGGCCGAACACAAACGCCAGCACTGCACCGACCGCACCCGCCAGCACACCGCGCGCTATCAGACGCTTCTCCACGGCTGTGGGTCAGTGGCAGGGGAAGCCGAGCAAATGCCTTGCGTCGTGGAAGAACTCGTGCACGTGGGTGTCGCTGCCGAACAGCGACAAGGCGCCCTGGTCGATGCCGACGAAGTAGATCGCCAAGAGTGCCAGGAACGCTGTCGCCGCGAACCACATCGCCGCATTGGCAGCCGAGAGGTCAACCGACCCGACCCGCGTCGTCTCAGAACTCGCCACGATCAACTCCTTCTGGGATCTCGCGCCCCACTCGGATAATTCCAGCTGGTGACGGGCGCCGGGTCTGACTCTCGACAGTGGCGCGACCGTTCTGGAATCTCACCAGATTCCGGTGCCCGTCAGCATTGGCAGTCTATGCCCGCCTTAACCCGAGGTGCCAGGACCACCGGCGCCGGCCTTGGCCAGATCCGGCTCGGCCGGCGGCTTGCGCGTTCCGGTGAAGGTGAACACGGCGTCCTCGCCGCTGCCCTCGCCGTCCCAGTTGTCGACATCGACGGTGACGACCTGTCCCGGACCGACCTCCTCGAAGAGGATCTTCTCCGAGAGTTGGTCCTCGATCTCGCGCTGGATGGTGCGCCGCAGCGGGCGGGCACCCAGCACCGGGTCGAAGCCGCGCTTGGCCAGCAGTGCCTTGGCCTTGTCGGTCAGCTCCATCTCCATGTCCTTGGTCTTGAGCTGCTTGCCGACGCGTTCGATCATCAGGTCGACCATCTGGATGATCTCGTCCTTGGTCAACTGGTGGAAGACGATGATGTCGTCGATGCGGTTCAGGAACTCCGGGCGGAAGTGCTTCTTCAGCTCGTCGTTGACCTTCTGCTTCATCCGCTCGTAGTCGTTGGCGCCGCCACCCTGGGTGAACCCGAGGCCGACGGGCTTGGAGATGTCGGATGTCCCCAGGTTGGAGGTGAAGATCAGCACGGTGTTCTTGAAGTCGACCGTACGGCCCTGGCCGTCGGTGAGCCGGCCGTCCTCGAGCACCTGCAACAGGCTGTTGTAGATCTCCTGGTGCGCCTTCTCGATCTCGTCGAACAAGACAACCGAGAACGGCTTGCGCCGCACCTTCTCGGTGAGCTGACCGCCCTCCTCGTAGCCCACGTAGCCCGGAGGGGCACCGAACAACCGCGACGCGGTGAAGCGGTCGTGGAACTCGCCCATGTCGATCTGGATGAGCGCGTCGTCGTCGCCGAACAGGAAGTTGGCGAGCGCCTTGGACAGCTCGGTCTTACCGACACCGGACGGGCCGGCGAAGATGAACGAGCCAGACGGGCGCTTCGGGTCTTTCAGCCCGGCGCGGGTACGACGGATCGCCTTGGAGACCGCCTTGACCGCGTCCACCTGGCCGATGATCCGCTTGTGCAGCTCCTCCTCCATGCGCAGCAGTCGGGTGGTCTCAGCCTCGGTGAGCTTGAAGACCGGGATGCCGGTCCAGTTGCCCAGCACCTCGGCGATCTCGTTGTCGTCCACCTCGGCAACCACATCCATGTCGCCCGAACGCCACTGCTTCTCGCGCTCGGCGCGCTGGGCAACCAGTTGCTTCTCCCGGTCCCGGAGACTGGCGGCCTTCTCGAAGTCCTGGGCGTCGATCGCCGATTCCTTCTCCCGGCGGGCATCGGCGATCTTCTCGTCGAACTCACGCAGGTCTGGCGGCGCGGTCATCCGGCGGATCCGCATCCGGGCGCCGGCCTCGTCGATCAGGTCGATCGCCTTGTCCGGCAGGAACCGGTCGTTGATGTAGCGGTCGGCCAGGGTGGCCGCGGCCACCAGCGCCCCGTCGGTGATGGACACCCGGTGGTGCGCTTCGTAACGGTCCCGTAGACCCTTGAGGATCTCGATCGTGTGTGCCACCGTCGGCTCGCCCACCTGCACCGGCTGGAACCGGCGCTCGAGCGCGGCGTCCTTCTCGATGTACTTGCGGTACTCGTCGAGTGTGGTGGCGCCGATGGTCTGCAGCTCGCCGCGGGCCAGCTTCGGCTTGAGGATGCTGGCGGCGTCGATGGCGCCCTCGGCGGCACCCGCACCGACCAGCGTGTGCAGCTCGTCGATGAACAGGATGATGTCGCCGCGGGTGTTGATCTCCTTGAGCACCTTCTTCAGGCGTTCCTCGAAGTCACCGCGGTAGCGGGAGCCCGCGACCAGCGATCCCAGGTCAAGGGTGTAGAGCTGCTTGTCCTTGAGCGTCTCGGGAACCTCGCCGTGCACGATCGCCTGCGCGAGACCCTCGACCACGGCGGTCTTACCGACGCCGGGTTCGCCGATCAGCACCGGGTTGTTCTTGGTACGCCGGGACAGCACCTGCATGACCCGCTCGATTTCCTTCTCGCGGCCGATGACCGGGTCGAGCTTGCCTTCCATGGCCGCGGCGGTGAGGTTACGGCCGAACTGGTCGAGCACCAGCGAGGTGGACGGGCTGCCGGATTCACCGCCCCGGCCACCGGTGCCGGCCTCTGCGGCTTCCTTGCCCTGGTAGCCGCTCAGCAGCTGGATCACCTGCTGGCGCACCCGGGTCAGTTCAGCGCCGAGCTTGACCAGCACCTGGGCCGCAACGCCCTCACCCTCGCGGATCAGGCCCAGCAGGATGTGCTCGGTGCCGATGTAGTTGTGGCCGAGCTGCAACGCTTCACGCAGGCTCAGCTCGAGAACCTTCTTGGCCCGCGGAGTGAACGGGATGTGCCCGGACGGCGCCTGCTGGCCTTGGCCGATGATCTCCTCGACCTGGCTGCGCACGCCTTCCAGCGAGATCCCCAGTGACTCCAGCGACTTGGCCGCGACACCTTCGCCCTCGTGGATCAGACCCAGGAGAATGTGCTCGGTGCCGATGTAATTGTGGTTGAGCATCCGGGCCTCTTCTTGCGCCAGGACGACGACCCTGCGGGCCCGGTCGGTAAATCTTTCGAACATCGTCGGTTACCTGCTCTCCCTCACCATTAGGTACTCCGCCTCGGAAAGGCGTCTGCCGGCTTTTGCCGACCTTTTGTCGACTCCGGCCCCGACACCGCGTACCTGTCGTCCACTGTAATGGTCGGCCTGCCACGCTTCATACCTCGCAGTGCGCAGCGGTGGCCGGACGTGACTGGTCTTGTCTGGTCGTGACTGGTCGTGACTGGTTCAACCTGGTTTAACGAGGAAAAGCCCCATTGCGTTACCCGCATTGGGCAACGATCAGTTCGCCACTAGCGAAAAGAAAAATCCGGCGCCCAGGCTCTGAAGCCTGGGCGCCGGCAAGAGTGTGCCTAGGTGGCCGCGTGGAACGCGTCGATGACGTCGGCCGGGATACGCCCGCGGGTCGACACGTTGTGCCCGTTGCGGCGCGCCCATTCGCGGATCGCGGCGCTCTGCTCGCGGTCGATGGCGCCGCGGCCACGGCCCGAACCGGAACGCCCGCGCCGCCTACCGCCCACACGACGCCCCGCCGCAACCCATTGCTTCAGGTCATTGCGCAGCTTCGTCGCATTCTTACTGGAAAGGTCGATCTCATAGGTCACCCCGTCAAGCCCGAATTCGACCGTTTCGTCGGCGGAGCCGGCACCGTCGAAATCATCGACCAAGGTGACGGTCACTTTCTTCGCCATTGGCTTACCCTCACGTTTCTTCCTGTGCAGTTACAGATCCAGTTTGGATAGACTCCCCACTGACCTAATCTGCCATAGGAACGGAAAATACTCAATCCAGACACGACTTTGTGCAGTTCAGTTGGAGTGCGGGCGAACAATCGGGAACAAAACTGTCTCCCTAATTGACAGGCCGGTCAAACACATCAACAACCGATCGATACCCATTCCCGTTCCAGTGCAGGGCGGCATCCCGAACTCCAGGGCAGCCAGAAAATCTTCGTCGAGTTGCATGGCCTCGTCATCCCCGGCGGCTGCGGCACGGGCCTGATCAGCAAATCTCTCTCGTTGCACTACCGGGTCGTTTAATTCCGAGTACCCAGTGGCCAGCTCCATTCCCCGCACGTACAGGTCCCACTTCTCGGTCACGCCGCGGATACTGCGGTGGTGGCGGGTCAATGGCGTTGTCTCCACCGGAAAATCCCTGACAAAAGTGGGCGCGGTGAGCGTGTTGCCCACGGTGTGCTCCCAGAGTTCCTCGACGAGTTTGCCGTGACCAAAACCACGGTTGTCGGGAATCTCCACGTCCAGTTGCGCCGCGATGTCGCGTAACCGTTCGACCGGCGTCTCCGGCGTGATCTCTTCACCCAGCGCTTTGGACAGCGAGGAATACATCTGCAGAGTTGCCCATTCTCCGTCGATGTCGTAGACAGTGCCGTCGGGCATCGGGAGTTGTCTGGTCCCGATCGCCTCATCGGCCACCTCTTGAATAAGCTCCCTAGTGACGACTGCCGAATCGTCATAGGTCCCGTAGGTCTGGTACGTCTCCAACATGGAGAATTCCGGGGAATGGGTGGAATCGGTTCCTTCGTTTCGGAAGACTCGATTTAGTTCGAAGACCCTGTCGAAACCACCGACGATGCAGCGCTTCAGGAACAGTTCCGGCGCGATCCGCAGGTAAAGGTCGATGTCGAGCGCATTGGAATGGGTGATGAACGGCCGTGCGGCGGCCCCGCCGGCCAGCGTCTGCAGGATGGGAGTTTCGACCTCGAGGAACCCGCGGCGCTCGAGTGCATTTCTGATGGCGCGTATAACAGCGATCCGCTGGCGCGCCACCGAACGCGCCTGCGGCCGGACGATCAGGTCGACATACCGCTGCCGGACCCGCGCCTCTTCACTCATCTCTTTGTGGGCCACGGGCAGGGGCCGCAGCGACTTGGCCGCCATCTGCCAGGAATCGGCGAGGACGGACAGTTCGCCTCGGCGTGAACTGATCACAGTGCCGTGCACGAAGACGATGTCGCCGAGGTCGACGTCGGCCTTCCACGCGTCCAGAGATTCCTGACCCACCTTGTCGAGGCTGACCATCGCCTGCAGCTGGGTGCCGTCTCCGTCCTGAAGTGTCGCGAAGCACAATTTTCCGGTGTTGCGAGCGAACACCACACGTCCCGCGACACCGACCACGTCATCGGTCGAGGTGTCGGTGGGCAGGTCAGGGTGGGCCGCGCGAACCTCGGCCAGCGTGTGCGTCCGCTCAATCGCCACCGGGTACGGGTCGTGACCCTCTGCCAACAGGCGGGCACGCTTGTCCCGCCGGATCCGGAACTGCTCGGGAAGGTCCCCTGAGGGATCTCTGTCGGGATCGCTATCGGCGGCACTCACGACGTGCCAGCTTAAATGAGATCGCGCCGGCGCTCAGCGCGCGGTCTTGAGCCGGCCGCGCTGGGCATCGCGGTTGCGTTCGAAAACCAGCCGCAGCCCGTGCAGTGTCAGATGCCGGTCGTAGTGCTCCACCGTGTGCAGTTCGGGCAGCAACAGCGGTGCGGTGTGCCCGGTGGCGACCACAGCTACGTCGTCATCGGCCGAGAATCCGGTGACGTCGTCGCGAATGCGTCCCACCAGGCCGTCGACCAAACCGGCGAACCCGAAGACCGCACCGGCCTGCATGCACTCGACGGTGTTCTTACCGACCACGGATCTGGGGCGGGCCAGCTCGACCCGGCGCAGGGCCGCCGAGCGGGCCGCCGCGGCATCCGAGGACACCTGCACACCGGGCGCGATCGCGCCACCGAGAAACTCTCCCTTGGCCGACACCACATCCACGCAGATCGACGACCCGAAGTCGACCACGATGGCGGCCCTGCCGAACTTATGGAAGGCAGCCAGACAGTTGACGATGCGGTCGGCGCCCACCTCTTTCGGGTTGTCCACCAACAGCGGAATACCGGTGCGCACCCCCGGCTCGATCAGCACGTGCGGCACGGACGGCCAGTACTGCTCGAGCATGATCCGCACCTCATGCAGCACCGACGGCACGGTGGACAGCCCCACGGCGCCGGTGAGGCGCTCGGCATCCTCACCGATCAGACCGTCGATGGTCAGCGCCAGCTCGTCCGCGGTGACTTCCGACTCGGTGCGGATGCGCCACTGCTGAACGACTTTGGCGTTGTCTTTGACGCCCGATATCAGGCCGACGACCGTGTGGGTGTTGCGGACGTCGATCGCCAGCAGCACGGTTACCGCACGCCGATCCGCGGGTCGAGCAACTCGTCAACACCATCGGGCACATAGGCGGGGTCACTGCCCAGGTCGATCTGCTTGTTGTCGGCGTCGACGAACACGATCCGCGGCTGGTAGGCGCGCGCCTCGGCGTCTTCCATGGTGCCGTAAGCGATCAGGATCACCAGATCCCCCGGGTGGACGAGATGTGCTGCAGCACCGTTGATTCCGATCACGCCGGTGCCACGTTCACCCGTGATGGCGTAGGTGACCAACCGGGCGCCGTTGTCGATGTCGACGATCGTGACCTGTTCACCCTCGAGCAGGTCGGCGGCGTCCATCAGGTCGGCGTCGATGGTCACCGATCCGACGTAGTGCAGATCGGCCTGAGTGACGGTGGCGCGGTGGATCTTCGACTTCAACATCGTCCGTAACATCAGTTCCTCCAATGCGATTGAGCGTCCGGCCCACTGGTGGTGCCGGCGAGATTGCCGATTTGAATTGCCACATTGTCCAGCAGTCTGGTGGTGCCGAGCCGGGCCGCGATCAACAGCCGGCCGGATCCGTTGGTTGGCACCGGACCCAGCTCGGTGTCCCGCAGTTGCAGATAGTCGACCACCAGTTCCGGCGTGGCCTGCAGCACCGCATGCGCCGCGTCCAGGGCGGCCTGGACGCCATAGGTCGCGGCGTGCGCGCCCGCGCTCAGCGCCGCCGAAAGGGCAACGGCCGCTTCACGTTGCGCCGGATCGAGGTAGCGGTTGCGGGACGACATCGCCAGCCCGTCGCGTTCCCGAACGGTCGGGACGCCCACCACCTGCACGTCGATGTTCAGGTCGGCGACCATCTGCCGGATCAGCACCAGCTGCTGGTAGTCCTTCTCGCCGAAGAACGCCCGGTCCGGCCGCACGATCTGCAGAAGTTTGAGAACGACCGTCAGCACGCCGGCGAAATGGGTTGGGCGCGCGCCACCTTCGAGCTCGGCAGCCAGCGGACCCGGCTGCACGGTGGTACGCAGGCCGCCGGGATACATACCCGAAGCCGACGGCGCGAAAACGATGTCCACCCCCTCGCCCCGCAACAGTTCCACATCCTGGTCGAGGGTGCGCGGGTAGGCGTCGAGGTCCTCGCCGGCGCCGAACTGCAACGGGTTGACGAAGATCGACACCACCACCACCGAACCCGGGACCCGTTTGGCGGCACGCACCAGGGTCAGGTGACCTTCGTGCAGCGCTCCCATGGTGGGCACCAACATGATTCGCCGGCCGGTATGCCGCAGCGCGCGGGTGACGTCGCTGACGTCGGCCGGCGCCGAATACACGTTGAGTTCGCCCGGCTTGAAGGCAGGCGGCTTCTTGTTGCCGATCACCGGGCCAGCACCTCGACGACATCTTCGGGAGCGTGCGCACGCTGCGCGGTACGCAGCGCATTCACCCGGTACGCGTGGGCAAGGTCCGGGTCCGCATCCCCGAGCGCATTCAGGTGTCCGGCGACGGCGGCCGCGTCGCCGCGGGCAACCGGGCCGGTGAGTGCGGCCTGACCGCGCTGCAACGTGTTCTCCAGCGCTGCGCGGGCCAGCGGGCCGACGATGCGTTCGGCGATACCGCCCGGCTGGTCGTCGACGCGCTGTTGTCCCAGCAATTCGTCCCCTGCCAGGGCGGCCCGCAACGCCTCCAGCGCGTCTGCAAGCACGGTCACCAGATGATTGGATGCGTGGGCCAACGCGGCGTGGTAAAGCACTCGGGCCTCCTCGCGCACGCAGAACGGCTCGCCGCCCATCTCCAGTACCAACGACTGGCCGATGGCATATCCGACTTCGTCGGCCGCCGTTACACCGAAACAGGTGTCGGGCAGTCGGGCGATGTCTTCGTCCGAGCCGGTGAAGGTCATCGCCGGGTGAATCGCCACCGGGATGCAACCCTGCCGGGTCAACGGGTCCAGGATTCCGATGCCGTTGGCACCGGAGGTATGCACCACGATGGTGCCCGGCCGGACCGCGGAGGTGGCAGCCAAACCGGCCACCAGGCCGGGCAGCTCGCTGTCGGTGACGGCCAGAACCAGCAACTCGGCAGCCGCGGCGACATCCGGCGGCGAAAGTACCGGCGTATCGGGCAACCGGCGCTGCGCCCGCTGCAGGGAGGCCTGGGAAATGGCGCTGCAGGCCACCACGACATGGTCGGCGCGCTCCAGCGCGACACCCAGCGCCGAGCCGACCCGACCCGCCGAGATGATTCCCACCTTCAGCCTGGCCGGGCGCAGTCCGTCGAACTGCTCCATCGCAGACGACCTCACAGATTTCTTTCGTACGTTCCAGTCCCGCTGCTGGGGTACCGGACGGTCACTACGACTGTAGTCGATCCGTCAGAGCGAGCACAGCGTGTCAGGCGTCACGCCGGCGTCGCCGGCCGCCTCCGCTCGGCTGCACCTGGAACCTCGCCAGGAGGTCGGCAGCCGACTGACCACCGCTTTGCGCGTCCTCCTGGCTCTCGACCGCTTCCTCGGCACTGCGATGCCGGGGAGCCGGCGGTGCGGGAGCAAGACGGGGCGGCGCGGGTGGCTGCGGGGCCTGTTCGGGCTGCCAGTCCCGGGGACGCGCGAGATTGCCGACACCGAAGTCCCGGTACTCCGCGGAATGCCGGGACCGCGAACGTCGGCCGCCGTACTGCGGCGCGGGCTCGTCGGGAGCGGCCCCGAGGGCGCCGGCCTCCGGCTCGTCGGGCTCGGCCCGGTAACGCCTTCTACGGCCTTCCGGCTCGGCGGGTGGCGGGACTGCGGGAGCATCTGCCGGCGTCCAGCGGCTGCCGGGCGCGCCCGAAGGCAGCCACTGACCCTCGGCAGGCGCAGGCTGCCAGGCTGCCGGCTGAGGTTGCGGCCGGGGCGCCGGCGGCTGAAACTGCGGCTGGGGCTGCGGCTGCGGCTGGGATTGCGGCGGCGGGGGCGGCGGGGGACGGTGTCGCGGCTGGAACGGCACGGACGACGGCGGCGGGTACTCCCGGACGTTGGCGGGCTGCCGCGGCGGCAACAACGGTTCCTCGGGAACGTCGATGATCGCGGCTTCCTCCTCGCGCGCGGGCTCCTCGTCCGGCTCTTCGTGGCGGACGGCGGTCACCCGGTCGCTGGCCACCCAGTCGGCGGGTGGGCTCTCGCCGTTGGAGGCGGCGCCGGACGACCGATCGGTCAACGCGCGCGCCGCTTCCCTGTTCAGGGTCTCGAGGGCCGGACGGTGTTCGAGGTCGGTGTCGAACAAGATCTCCAGGTTGGTCCGTAACGCGGACAGTTCCGCTCTTAGTGCCGCGATCTCGTCGGCCGCCTGAGCCCGTATCTCTGCGGCCAGCTCGCGGCGCAACTGCGACTCCACCGTCAACTCGTACTCGCGGCGTGCCGAGATTTCGCGGTCCAGCTGCAGGTCGTACACCAGCTTCATGTCCCGGGCCCGCGCCTGGTCGGCCTCGGCCTGGCGCCGGTACAGCACCGACACGAAAGCGCCGGCCACGGCAGCCCACAGCGCCAGGATCACAGCGAGCTTGAGAAGTTCCACCCGATCGGTGAAAACCAGTGCGGAACTGGCCGCGATTGCCAGGACCAGCAACGTCGTCAAGAGCACCCACCCCGGCCTGCGGCCGCCGCGCCGGACCCGGGCGCCGCGGGACAGAACGGTCATGGCCCCTGACTGTACCCGGGCGAGGTCACTTGGCGTGTCGCGCCAGTCCGGCGATTCTCGGCGCGAGTTGCCAGGCGGCGCGGGTGGCTAGGTCTCCGCCCCCTCGCCGGGCTCACCGGAATCCTGCGGAGGTGACTTGCAGCAATGCTGTAGCCACATCGCCGCGACCACCAGTGCCAGCGCGCTGACTGCCGCCACGACCGCGCCGCCGGTGTCCTCGGCGGCAGCTCGCATCCAGGACCGTCGCGGCAGGAAGTACACCAGCACCCCTACCCACCACCCGAGCATCACCGCGCCCACCCAGGCCGAGGCCTTGGCGACCATCAGGCTGCGCGCCACCGCGAGCGGATGCAGCCAACCGGGTGCGTCGCCGATCTCACCTTCGTTGATCTTGGCGCGCACGGTGCGCGCCCACAGGCCCTCCGCGACGGCCACCACCAGCAACGAAACTCCGCTCCACACGGTGATCGGCGGAAAGTACCGGTACAACACGGTGATCAGCAGATAGCCCACGAACGCAGCACCGAGTACCACCACCGTGAGGTCGCGTTTGCGGGTCGGGCCCATCAGGTGTCCAGCGCCAGTGCGGTCGGGCGCACTCCGGCAGCGTCGCCGTCCAGATCGGCGAGCAGGTCCCGCACGGGCCGGGAGAGTTCGGCGTTCGGATCCACGTCCAGCCACGGCACCAGCACGAATGCCCGCAGATGGGCCCTCGGGTGCGGCAATGTCAGCTCGTGGTCGTCGACGGTGATCTGCCCTTGCGTTTCGTAACAGGCGACCAGGTCGACGTCGAGGGTGCGCGGCCCCCAGCGCAACTCCCGCACCCGCCCGGCGGCCTGCTCGATCTCATGAGCCCGGCGTAACCAGGCATGTGCGTCACGGTCGGGGTCCTCGGCGATCAATACGGCGTTGAGGAACGGTTCCTGGTCCACACCGCCCCAGGGGTCGGTCTCATAGATGGACGACACCGCGCGGACCGTGTCGCCGAGTCCGTCGACGGCCGACTGCAGATTGGCGAGGCGATCACCCAGGTTGGAGCCGATGGACAGCACGACGCGTGTCATACGACCGAGCCCGCCTGAATGACCGATCCCCGACCGCCGCGCCGGGACCGCCTGGTCACCACGGCCACGTCGTCGAAATCCCGCGGAATGGGCGCCTGGGGCTTGTGCACCGTCACCTCGACCGCGTGGACCCGCTCGTCGGCGATCACCTGTTCGGCGATCTCGGCCCCGACCGTTTCGATCAGATTCCGCGGCGTCCCGCCGACGATATCGGCGGCCAACTGCGCCAGCACGCCGTAGTCGTAGGTGTCGGCCAGTTCATCGCTGGCCGCGGCACCGGCCAGATCGATCCATACCGTGATGTCGACGACGAAGTCCTGGCCGTCGCGCCGCTCGTGCTCGAACACGCCGTGACGGCCCCGAATCTTGAGACCTCGCAACTCGATTCGGTCAGCCACCGGTCATCGTCCCTTCCCCGCCCTGCCAGGCCTCGACAACCTTGCGGGCGTCGACCGACGCCCGCACGTCATGCACCCGCACACCCCAGACCCCGTGCAACACCGCCAGTGCGGAGATCACCGCCGTCGCCGTCTCCCGGCCGTCGGCCGGTCGCGGTGTGCCGTCGGGTGCGGCCAGCAACGTGCCTAGGAACCGTTTGCGGGACGCGCCGAGCAACACCGGAAGCCCGGTGGCCACCAACGTCGGCAGACCGTGCAGGAGCGCCCAATTGTGTTGTCCCGTCTTGGCGAATCCCAACCCGGGATCGATCACGAGGTTGTCCGGGTCGACACCCGCCGCCACCGCGTGGTCCACGCTGGCGAGCAGGTCGTCGCGGACGTCGGCCACCACGTCCCCGTAGTCCGGCACCCGATGTGGGTGGTCCGCCGATACTGGCCGCCAGTGCATCAGCACCCATGGCACACCGGCCTCGGCCAGAAGTGGGGCCATGGCCGGATCGGCCCTGCCGCCGGAAACGTCGTTGACGATCTGTGCACCGTTCGCCAGCGCCGCCTGCGCCACCCGCGCGTGCATGGTGTCGATGCTGACAGTAATCCCCTGCGCCGCAAGTCTTTTCACAACAGGGACGATGCGGGCGGTCTCCACCTCGGGATCTACCCGGGTCGCGCCGGGCCGGGTCGACTCTCCCCCGACGTCGATGATGTCCGCGCCTTCGGCTGCCAGTGCCAGACCGTGTTCGACGGCGCCGTCGGGATCGAGGTAGCGTCCGCCGTCGGAGAACGAGTCGTCCGTGACGTTCAGCACCCCCATCACCTGCACGGGTGCCGGACTCACTTACGCAGAATGAGATCGAGCGCTTCAGCCCGGGAGGCCGCGTCGGACTTGAACTGACCGCGCACCGCAGACGTGGTCGTGGTGGCGCCCGGCTTGCGGACCCCGCGCATCGCCATGCACAGGTGTTCGGCCTCGATCACCACGATGACCCCGCGCGGATCCAGCTTCTGCACCAGGGCGTCGGCGATCTGGCTGGTGAGCCGCTCCTGCACCTGCGGACGCTTGGCGTAGAGGTCGACCAGCCGGGCGATCTTCGACAGGCCGGTCACCCTGCCGTCCACACCGGGGATGTAACCGACGTGGGCCACCCCGTGGAAGGCCACCAGATGGTGCTCGCAGGTGGAGTACATCGGTATCCCTTTGACGAGCACCAACTCGTCGTGATTCTCGTCGAACATCGCGTTGAGCACCGAGGTGGGCTCGGTGTAGAGCCCGGCGAAGATCTCCCGGTAGGCACGCACCACCCGAGCCGGAGTGTCACGCAGGCCGTGGCGGTCGGGATCCTCGCCGAGCGCGATCAGCAGTTCGCGAACCGCCGCCTCGGCGCGGGCCTGGTCGAACGGCCTGGCACCGGTTTCTCTGGATTCCAGCTGCGTCATGAAACGCTCCGTTATTCAGCCGTGAGCAGGCGGGTTGGACCGAGTCACATCCTTGTCCAGCTGACCGGAGGGCTCCTCGGCGTCGGACTCATCCGGGTTGGGATAACCGGGTGCAGACTGTGGCCGGCTGGATGACGGCGGCGGCCAACCGGGTGCATGCCACCCGGCCGGAGCACCGTAGTCGGGCTGGGTGGTGGCGTGCGAGCCGTTGGCTCCGTTACCGCCGCCGTTGCCCTTTTCCGCCTGGGCCTCTTCGGCCGCCTTGCTGGCGCGGGCGATTGCCAGCTTGAACGCCGGCTCCGGCACCGGTTGCGGCCACGGTTCGCCGCGCTCGATCGCCAGCTCGCCGGGCGTCTTGATCGGCGGCTTGTCCGAGGGGATGCGGCCACCGAAGTCGTCGAACATGGTGAGCCGCGGGCGCTTCTCGACGTCGCCGAAGATCGCTTCCAGCTCGGGCCGGTGCAACGTCTCCTTTTCCAGCAGCTCACCGGCCAGGGTGTCCAGCACGTCGCGGTACTCGGTGAGGATCTCCCAGGCTTCGGTGTGTGCTGCCTCGATGAGCTTGCGCACCTCTTCGTCGATCTCGCGGGCGACCTCGTGCGAGTAGTCCGACTGGGTGCCCATCGAGCGGCCCAGGAACGGGTCACCGTGCTCGGTGCCGTATTTGACCGCGCCCAGGCGGGCACTCATGCCGTACTCGGTGACCATCGCCCGGGCGATCTTGGTGGCCTGCTCGATGTCGGACACCGCGCCCGTGGTCGGCTCGCGGAACACCAGTTCCTCCGCCGCGCGCCCGCCCATCGCGAAGACGAGCTGTGCGATCATCTCCGAGCGGGTCCGCAGGCCCTTGTCCTCCTCGGGCACGGCGACCGCGTGGCCACCGGTGCGGCCCCGGGCCAGGATCGTCACCTTGTAAACCGGGTCGATGTCCGGCATCGCCCAGGCCGCCAGGGTGTGCCCGCCCTCGTGGTAAGCGGTGATCTTCTTCTCTTGCTCGCTGATGATGCGGCCCTTGCGGCGGGGGCCGCCGATGACCCGGTCGACCGCCTCTTCCAGCGCCGGGCCGGTGATGACCGTGCCGTTCTCCCGCGCGGTCAGCAGTGCCGCCTCGTTGATGACGTTGGCCAGGTCGGCACCTGTCATGCCGACGGTGCGCTTGGCCAGCCCGTCCAGGTCGGCGTCCGGACCGATCGGCTTGCCCTTGGAGTGCACCCGCAGGACGGCGCGGCGACCCGCCAGGTCCGGGTTCGTCACCGGGATCTGGCGGTCGAAGCGGCCGGGGCGCAACAGCGCGGGGTCCAGGATGTCGGGCCGGTTGGTGGCCGCGATCAGGATGACGCCGGCGCGGTCACCGAAGCCGTCCATCTCGACCAGCAGCTGGTTCAGGGTCTGTTCGCGCTCGTCGTGACCGCCGCCCAGACCGGCGCCTCGCTGACGGCCCACCGCGTCGATCTCGTCGACGAAGATGATGCACGGGCTGTTTTGTTTTGCCTGCTCGAAAAGGTCCCGGACGCGCGATGCGCCCACGCCGACGAACATCTCGACGAAGTCGGAGCCGGAGATGGTGAAGAACGGCACGCCCGCTTCGCCGGCCACGGCGCGGGCCAGCAACGTCTTGCCGGTACCGGGCGGGCCGTAGAGCAGCACGCCTTTGGGGATCTTGGCGCCCAGGGCCTGGTACCGCGACGGGTTCTGCAGGAAATCCTTGATCTCGTAGAGCTCCTCGACCGCCTCGTCGACGCCGGCGACGTCGGCGAACGTGGTCTTGGGCATGTCCTTGGACAACTGTTTGGCGCGCGACTTACCGAAGCCGAAGCCCATCCGGGCGCCACCCTGCATCCGGGAGAACATCACGAAGAGGCCGACCAGCAGCAGCAACGGCAGCACGTAGACAAGCAGTTCGCCGATCAGGCTGCCTTCGTTGACCACTGTGCTGACCTTGGCGTTTTTCGCGGTCAGCGCCTTGAAGAGGTCGACACCGTAGCCCGTCGGGTACTTGGTGATGACCTTGTCGGAGTTCTCGGTGTCGTTGTTGCCCTTCTTCAGGGTCAACCGCAGCTGCTGTTCGCGGTCGTCGATCTGCGCGCTCTTGACGTTGTCGCTGTTGATCTGGGTCATCGCCACCGAGGTGTCGACGGGTTTGTAACCGCGGGTGTCATCGCTGAAGTAAAAGAACGACCAGCCGAGCAGCACCAGCACAGCAACTGCCGTAACGGTGCGGATCACGTTTCTACGGTTCATCAATCATCGGCCGAGGGGGCCAGGTCCTTCCGATAAACGCAGCTGGAAATGTCCAGGTTACCGCCAGTGGCGATTGGTAGCTCCGGCAGAGCCGGAGCGCAGCAGATCGCCACCATTGTTGCCGTGGCGATTGGTAGCTCCGGCAGAGCGGGTCGCCGATGTCTCTTGGTCAACGATTGCGAGTTCCCGACCCCTCGCCGAGCGTGCGGCCAGCTTCACGTTCGCAGCCGAGCGTGCGGCCAGCTTCACGTTGGCGGAGGGGTTACTTGTCGCGGAGCGTCAGTCGTAGTAACGCGCCTCGACCACGTTGCCGTCCGGGTCGGGGAAGTAATAACCCTGCGGCGCCCAGCCGCGCGCCCCGAAGCTGTGGTTGAGCCGCGCGCCGGTGTCCACGCCCTCGGCCTGCAGGCGACGATCCAGCGCGTCGTACTCGTCCTTGGTCATGGCCAGGCATACGTGATTGACCGGATGACCCGCACTGCCCTCCACTTTCGTCATGGCCTCGGTTCCCGCGGCGCCTTCGGACGGCAGTAGGTCGATGATGGCGTCCTCGCATACCCGCACGCTGGGAAATGGGGCCTCGCCGGCAAGGAATTCCTCGAAGCGCACCGGCGCGAGCCCGACCACCCTGGTGTAGAAGTCCATGGCCGTGGCGGGATCCTTTGTCCACAGCACCACATGGTCCAGCCGCATGACGCCATGATGCGCGGCCGCGCCGCCGATAACCACCGACGGCCCCCTTCTCACGCCGGTGCTGTTGTGATTTGGTGAAACGATGGGCTCATCAACCGAACGGTTAGTTGACACCAACGGCGTGCGGTTGCGAGTGGTCGAGGCAGGCGATCGCGGCGCACCTGTCGTGGTGCTGTGCCACGGCTTTCCCGAGCTGGCCTACTCATGGCGGCACCAGATCCCGGTACTCGCCGATGCCGGTTACCACGTGCTCGCGCCCGATCAGCGAGGCTATGGCGGTTCGTCGTGCCCGGATGCGATCGAGGCCTACGACATCCACCAGCTGACGGCTGACATCGCCGGCCTGCTCGACGATGTCGGCGCCGAACGCGCGGCGTGGATCGGTCACGACTGGGGCGCCATGGTGGTGTGGAACGCCGGCCTCCTGCACCCCGACCGGGTCGCCGCGGTGGCGGCGTTGAGTGTGCCCCCCGTCCCCCGCGCGAAGCGGCCCGTGACCGTGGCCCTGCGGCGCACCTTCGGCGACAACTTCTTCTACATCCTGTACTTCCAGGAACCCGGGGTCGCCGACGCCGAACTCAACGGCGACCCCGCCCGGGTGATGCGCAGGATGATGGGCAGTTTGCAGTTGACGGGCGACCAGGGTGCGGCACTGCGCATGGTCGCACCCGGACCGGAAGGTTTCATCGACCGGCTCCCGGAACCCGAAGGACTGCCTGACTGGATCAGCCAGGACGAAATCGACCACTACGTCGCTGAATTCACTCGCACCGGCTTCACGGGCGGTCTCAACTGGTACCGCAACATGGACCGCAACTGGGAGACGACACCGGAACTCGACGGCGCGAAGATCACGGCGCCGTGCCTGTTCATCGGTGGCACCGCAGATCCGGTACTGGCATTCACTCGCAGCGACCGCGCCGCGGAGGTGGTCAGCGGTCCCTACCGCGAGCTCATGATCGACGGCGCCGGGCACTGGTTGCAACAGGAACGACCCGGCGAAGTGAACTCCGCCTTGCTGGAATTCCTCAAAGGAGTGGAATGGTAAGCGCACCAATGCGATTCGGCGTCTTCATCACGCCGTTTCACCCCACCGGGCAATCTCCGACGGTGGCGCTGGAATACGACATGGAGCGGGTCGTCGCACTGGATCGCCTGGGCTACGACGAGGCGTGGTTCGGCGAACACCATTCCGGCGGCTACGAATTGATCTCCTGCCCGGAGGTTTTCATCGCTGCCGCCGCGGAACGCACCAAGCACATCCGGCTGGGCACCGGCGTGGTGTCCCTGCCGTATCACCACCCGCTGATGGTGGCCGATCGCTGGGTACTGCTGGATCATCTGACCCGGGGCCGCGTCATGTTCGGCACCGGTCCGGGCGCGCTGCCGTCCGACGCCTACATGATGGGCATCGACCCGGTCGACCAGCGCCGCATGATGCAGGAATCCCTGGAGGCGATTCTGGCATTGTTCCGCGCCGCACCCGAGGAACGCATCGACCGCCACACCGAATGGTTCACGCTGCGCGACGCCCAGTTGCACATCCGTCCCTACACCTGGCCGTATCCCGAAATATCAACGGCCGCAA
This sequence comes from Mycobacterium sp. 23, assembly GCF_048287075.1. Lineage (NCBI taxonomy): Bacteria > Bacillati > Actinomycetota > Actinomycetes > Mycobacteriales > Mycobacteriaceae > Mycobacterium > Mycobacterium sp. 23. The sequence continues at coordinate 4,589,186 of NZ_JBLVUX010000005.1, read as the reverse complement.
TGATATCGCCGTCCGGCCCGCGACTGGCCGGCGCGCTGGGCACCTCGCTGCTGTCGCTGTCCATGTCGGTACCCGGCGGATTTGCGGCGCTGGAGAACACCTGGGACGTGGTCTGTGAGCAGGCCGCGAAGGCCGGCCGCGCCGAGCCGGACCGCACCGACTGGCGGGTCCTGAGCATCATGCACATCGCCGACACGCGCGATCAGGCGATCGAAGACTGCACCTACGGGTTGCTGGATTTCGCCAAATACTTCGGAGCCGCCGGCTTCGTGCCACTGTCCAACACCGTGGAAGGCGCCCAGTCTCCGCGCGAGTTCGTCGAAGATTATGCGGCCAAAGGTAATTGCTGCATCGGAACCCCCGAGGACGCGATCGCACATATCGAGGGTCTGCTGGAGCGCTCCGGCGGCTTCGGCACGCTGCTGTTGCTCGGTCACGACTGGGCATCGCCACAGGCAACCTTCCACTCCTATGATCTGTTCGCCCGCAAGGTCATTCCCCACTTCAAGGGCCAGCTCGAGGCACCCCGCGCCTCGCATGAATGGGCTAAGGACAAACGAGAGGAGTTGATCGGGCGCGCCGGCCAGGCCGTCGTGCAGGCGATCACCCAGCATGTCGCCGAACACGACGGGGCCGCCAACTGATGCGTGCGTCGGTTTTGCGCGACGGGCGAATGGTCTACCGCGACGACGTGCCGGACCCTGTTCCCGGGCCCGGGCAGGTGCTCGTCGGGGTGCGGTGTTGCGGAATCTGCGGCTCGGACCTGCATTTCGCGACCCACGGCGCCGACGTTGTGTCGCTGAGCAATCAGCTCGCCCGCGGGCGGGGTGGCATGGACCTAGATCTCGGTCAAGACGTCTTCATGGGCCATGAGTTCAGCGCCGAGGTACTCGAAGCCGGACCCGATACGGAGACTCATCCACCCGGGACCCTGGTGACGTCGATCCCGGTGGTGTTGTCCGAGAAGGGTATCGAGCCCATTGTCTTCAGCAACACCACGCTCGGCGGCTATGCCGAGCGGATGTTGCTGTCGGCACCGCTGTTGCTCCCCATTCCCAACGGCCTGGACCCCAGGCACGCCGCACTGGCCGAGCCGATGGCGGTTGGGCTGCATGCGGTGAACAAGTCCGGCATCGCGACCGACGAGACCGCCCTGGTGATCGGCTGTGGGCCGATCGGCATCGCGATCATCGCAGCGCTGCGAGTACGCGGCGTCGAAACCATTGTGGCAGCCGACTTCTCGTCGAAGCGCCGCGAGCTGGCGGTGAAAATGGGTGCTCACCGGGCGGTGGACCCGGCGCAGGGATCGCCGTTCGACACCGTCAGAGCGCGCGTGGTCTTCGAGGCGGTCGGGGTACCCGGCATCATCGACGACATCATGCAGCGGGCGCGTAGCGGTACCCGACTGGTGGTGGCGGGCGTATGCATGCAGCCCGACACAGTGCACCCGTTCTTCGGCATCGCAAAAGAGATCAACCTGCAGTTCGTCAACGCCTACACGCCGGAAGAGTTCGCCGACTCGTTGCGCGCGATCGCCGAGGGCCACATCGATGTCGCGCCGATGATCACCGGTGAGGTGGACCTGACTGGGGTAGGGGCAGCCTTCGACGATCTCGCAGATCCGGAGCGGCACTGCAAGATTCTGGTCACGCCGTAGGAATCGCCGCCAACGACAACGGCGGCGGCAGGGTCATCTGCCGCCGCCGCGAGTCAGGCTCAGGCCCAGCTGGACCCAACAGCGCTGTCGGTCTGCGCCATGTTCCCACTAGCGGTCTGTACCTTTTGGCCGTGTGCGTTGGCCTGCTCGTAGATCACCTGGAAGTTGCGGCCCAACTGGGCGATGAACTCCTGGCAAGCCACCGAACCGGCGCCGCCCCAGAAGTCACCGGCAGCCAGCACATCGCGAACGATGGCCTGGTGCTCGGCCTCGAGGTTGGCGGCCTGGGCGCGGATGAGCGCGCCGTGGGCGTCGACGTCGCCGAACTGGTAATTGATCGTCATTGCTCGAAGTCCTTTTCTTAGCTGCTGAGTATCTGCTGGGATGCCTGCTCTTGGTGCTCGTAGTTGTTCGCGTCACGGATCAACCCGTCGCGCACACCGTGCAGCATGTTCACGATGTTGCGGAACGCCGTGTTCATCTGGCCCATCGTGTCCAGCGAGGTCGCCGAGGCCAGACCGCTCCAGCCCGCACCCGAGATGTTCTGCGAGGACGCCCACATGCGACGGGCCTCGTCCTCGACGGTCTGGGCGTGGGTCTCGAAACGGCCCGCCATGTCCCGCATTGCGTGCGGATCGGTCATAAAGCGCGCGGTCATTTGCATTTCTCCTTAGGCAATAGTGATCGAACTGATGCTTGATCATTGGCCGATCGAGGCAGTCCATCTCCCCGGCCGCTGAAATCTGCAGGTCGGCAATACGCGCCGCACCCACCTTGGTTATCCCCCGGATGGCGGCGCTGCGATCACGGTCGGCTTGAACCCGTACCGAGGAGCGGCGAAGTTCGCCACGGTGCGAGCCGCTCCCCCGCCGGGCACCATCGGCACCCCACCGAACGCGCTGGTTGCCCCTTCCGCGGCGGCCCCGGAACTGAGGCCGGTTAGAGCCACATTGAGGGGCGCAGCTGCCGGGGTCGTGGCTGCCCATGACGCCGGCACCGATAGAGCTCCGGCCTTGGCCGCGCTACCCACAGCCCCGGCGATCCCACCCAGACCCGCGTGCGGAATGGCGGCCGCGGCCGCGGGCAGCGCGCTCGCCGCCGCCTCGGCGCCGGCTTTCGCGGCCGGAGCCATACCTTTGAATGCCGATTCAGCCAGCCCGACGTAGTCCTTGAACTGCGTCACCATGAGCCGAGCCGGGGACACCCACCTGTTGAACACGTCGAAGGCGAGGCTGGCATCCACGGTTGCCGATCCAGTAGCGCCTTCCACTATGTCGCCCATGAGTCCGTTGATAGTCAGTCCGTCGCCGGTGGCATTCCAGGTGTGCCCAGTCAGACCCAACGCTTTCAATGGATCGGTGAGCCAGGGCGCTTCGTTTGTGATGCCCGCCATCTGCATCAGCGCCTGGGGCACCGCGTTGAGGCCCTGCGCGTTTGCGGCCGAGGTGAGGGCGTTGGCAGTCGCGTTGAACTGTGCGCTCACCCCGGACAGGCTGTCGGCGATTTGAGTCGGACTGAAAGGCGTCAAGGCAGTGGCCTGCGCGGTCGCGCCCGAGTAGCCGTACATCGCGGCAGCGTCTTGCGCCCACATCTCGCCATACAGCGCCTCGGTCGCGGCGATTGCAGCGGTGTTCTGCCCAAGGAAGTTCGTCGCCAGCAGTACTCCCAGCAGCGCTCGGTTGGCCGCGATTTCCGCGGGTGGCACTGTCGCGGCGAAGGCCGCTTCATAGGCACTCGCCGCCGCGACGGCCCGGGCGCCCGCATCCTGCGCCAGGCCCGCAGTGTTGGTCAGCCAGGAGATCTGCGGCCAGGATGCACTGGCCATGGCAGCGGCCGAGGACCCCTGCCAGGGCCCGTCCATGAGGCTGGTGAGCACCGCGGTGTACGCAGAGGCCACTGTCTGCAACTCGCCGGCTAGCGATTCCCAGCCGGCGGCAGCGGCCAGCATGGGTCCCGACCCAGGGCCTGCGTACATCAACGCGGAATTGATCTCCGGCGGCAGTTGCGCGAAATCCATGATTAACCGACCAGAGCCTGATTGGCGGCCTCAGTCACCGCGTATGAACCGGCGCTGATCCCAAGCGTTGTCGCCAACTGCTCCTGAACCGCCGCAGCCTGGGCGCTGATCTCCTGAAAAAGCCTGGCGTGCGTGGCGAACTGCGAAGCGGCAAGCATCGAAACCAGGTCCGACGCGGCCGGCACGACCCCGGTCGTGGGAACAGCCGCGGCCGCGTTCCCAGCCCGCAGCATCGCGTTGATCGACAGCAACTCCCCCGCAGCACCGGCCAATTCGTCAGTTTGGGCCAGCATGATCGACATGACATTTCCTCCTGGTGTCCCCGCAAATCAATGACTTTCAGCGGTGGCACGACCCCGTCGTCGCAGCACCTCCGAAGTGATCCGACGTCACGTTAAGACAGATATGCGGGCCCACCACAGAGTTCGCACAGCCTGTTCATTGTGGAGTTAGCAGCTATTCATTTGCTGAGTTATATCCGCAGGAGGCCCGATGTGTTTCTATGAATTAAATATTTTTCATATATGATTTGAACTTGATATGATTTGCGCAGATTCTGTTGGCAGAATCAGAAATCTGTACTAATGAGGCGGCGTACGACGCCCTTCGTAGGCAACGCAGCCGGAATTACTCCCGACACCGGCCCTGCAACAACGACGGCGCGCGGCCGACTGCAGCATCGGCCAGTTTCGAGTCGCCTCCAGAGCAGTGCATTTGACCCCGTCGCGTGTTGCGCGACTCGGGGGACCTCGCGTGGCCAAGGCACGGACCACCGTCGCGTCAGCTGCATGGCAACCAGCCGTATGAAATCAGCCTGCGGCCCTGTCAATCACAAAAACGGGTACTACCGCCAGGGTGCGTTGTTGGTGAAGCAGACGTGCGATTCGCTTCAGCTAAGACAAGTGATGGTCGTCACCATTTCGTTTGCTGACGTCGCGAACTCAGGCATCGGTCGCGCCTCGCGGCAGCTAATATGAATGCCAGGTGAACGAACGGTGTCTCGACGCGAGACACGCACGCAAACCGCCTCGGTCGGCCTTGGGACTAGAGTGCAACCATGCGTTTTGTCCGTAGGTCGATGGCCGCGGGCCTCGCTCTCCTCGCGCTGTCGGCCTGCGACTCGCACAACGCGCCGCCGGCTCCCGGGGCCAATCCGCGCCAGGTGACCGTCGTCGGGTCCGGCCAGGTGCAGGGCGTCCCGGACACCCTGACCGCGAATGTCGCCATCGAATTCACCGCGGCCGACGTCACGACGGCGATGAACCAGACCAATGAGCGGCAGCAAGCCGTGATCAACGCGCTGATAGGCGCCGGCCTGGATCGCAAGGACATCCGCACCACCAACGTCAGTCTGCAGCCGCAGTACGCCAAGCCCGAGCCGGCCGGGACAGCCACCATCGCCGGCTACCGCGCCGACAACGCGATCGAGATCAAGATCCACCCGACGGACGCGGCGTCGAAGCTGCTGGCCCTGGTCGTCAGCACGGGCGGTGACGCGACCCGCATCAGCTCAGTCAATTACTCGATCGCCGACGACTCGCAGCTGGTCAAGGACGCGCGGGCGCGCGCATTCGACGACGCGAAGAACCGCGCCCAGCAGTACGCCCAACTCTCCGGCCTGAGCCTGGGCAAGGTGCTGTCCATTTCGGAATCTTCTGGTTCGGCGTACGCGCCCGGGCCAAAACCGGCACCGCGCGAGTCGATGGTGCCGCTCGAACCCGGCCAGCAGACGGTCAGTTTCTCGGTGACCGCGGTGTGGGAGCTCAGCTAGTCATTGGTAGACCCGCGGGTCCAGGGTTCCGATGTAGGACAGGTCGCGGTAGCGCTCGTCGTAGTCCAGGCCGTACCCGACCACGAAATCGTTGGGAATGTCGAAGCCCACGTAGGTGATGTCGACGTTGGCGCCCACCGCTTCGGGCTTACGCAGCAGCGTGCACACCCGCAGTGAACGCGGATGACGGCTGGTCAGGTTGCGCAACAACCAGGACAGCGTCAGCCCGGAGTCGACCACGTCTTCCACGATCAGCACGTCGCGGTCGTGAATATCGCGGTCGAGGTCCTTGAGAATGCGCACCACTCCCGACGATGACGTCGAAGAGCCGTAGGAACTCACCGCCATGAACTCGAACTGGGTGGGCAGTGGAATCGCGCGCGCCAGATCCGTCACAAAGAGCACGGCGCCCTTGAGAACGGTGATCAACAGCAGGTCCTGGCCGGTGGTGGCGGCCAGATCCCGGTAGTCCTCGCCGATCTGTTGACCGAGCTCGGTGATGCGGCCCTGAATCTGCTCCTGGGTGAGCAGCACCGACTTGATGTCCCCCGGGTACAGCTCCGCCGTCACGTGCACAGCGTGCCACGCTTACCTGAGAAGAACCAACGTAGGCGTCAAATTACCTGCTGGCGCAACATAAGTACGCCGTCGCGCCGGCCCGCGAACAGACGCTGACCGCGCAGCTTGGACCCCACCGCCACTCCGCCCTGGCCGCGCCACGCGGTGACCAATGTGTCCACCCCGCGGATCTGCTTGTCGGTCAAACCGATCGCACCGCCGGCCAGCAACCACCCTCGGATCACCCGTCGGCGCACCGGCGCGGGCAGCGCGGCCAGGGCCGTGGTGTCCAACCCGGCGCCGGTCGTGACGGTAGGCCGCGCGTCGGCGGCGATCGCGTCGATCAGGTCGGTGTCCTCACGCAACGCCGTCGCCGTGCGGGCCAGCGCCTCGGCGACACCGCCGCCCAGCACGTCCTCCAGCAAGGGCAGCACCTCACTGCGCAGCCTGGCCCGGGTGAACCGGCGATCCACGTTGTGGGGATCCTGCCAGGGGGTCAGGCCGAGTTCGGCGCAGGCGTCGTGGGTCACCGCCCGTCGCACGCTCAGCAGCGGCCGGCACCAAGGCGGATCGTGTGGACGCATGCCGGCGATCGATCGCGCTCCCGAACCGCGGCCGAGCCCCAGCAACACCGTCTCGGCCTGATCGTCGAGCGTGTGAGCCAGCAGCACCGGCCCGTCCCGGCGAGACTGCAGCGCGGCATAGCGGGCGGTGCGGGCGGCGGCTTCCGGGCCGCCATCACCGGTCACCTCGACCCGCAGCACCTCCGCCGAACGACACCCCAGCGAAACAGCTTGCGCCCGTGCCGTTTCCGCAACCAAAGCGGAGTCAGCCTGTAAGCCGTGGTCGACGATCAACGCGGTGGTGGGCCGCAGTTCCGCGGCAACCGCGGTCAACGCCAACGAATCCGGCCCGCCGGACAGAGCCACGGCCCAGCGATCGGTATCAGCCAGATAGCCCTGCGCGAATTCGCTTACCGCCCTGCGCAGTCGGGCTACAGCACCCTGTCGATCCATCGCTGCGGGTGCTCGATCTCGGTGGGCTTGGGCAACGTCTCGGGACCCGTCCAGATCGCGTTGAACCGCTTCATCCCCACCCGGTCCACCACGTGGTCGACGAAAGCCTTGCCGCGGGTGTACTGACTGAGTTTGGCCTCGAAGCCCAACAGTGCACGCACCAGCCGCTGCAACGGCGGCTGCTTGCGCAGGCGGCGTTCGTCGAACTTGCGGCGGATCGCGGCGACCGACGGCACCACCACCGGCCCGACCGCGTCCATCACGTGCTCGGCGTGCCCTTCCAGCAAGGTTCCCAGGACCAGGAGTTGGTCCAGCGCCTGCCGTTGCGGCTCGGACTGAACCGCGCGCACCAGGCCCAGGATCCCCTCGGGCTGGGCCTCGTCGCGTCCCCGATTGCGGACGAACTCCGCGAGCCGGCCGGCCACCTCGCGGAGGTCTTCGGTCGGCTCCTGAGTCAGCAGACTCAGCGAGCTCGACATGTGCCCGGCGATCCACGGGTTGGCAGTGAACTGCACGCGGTGGGTCACTTCATGCAGGCACACCCACAGCCGGAAATCGGAGGGGTCCACCTTCAATTGGCGTTCCACGCCGATGACGTTGGGATACACCAGGAGCAGGGTGCCGGAGTCGGGACTGGTGAACGGGTCGTACTGCCCGAGGATGCCGGAGGAGACGAACGCCAGCACGGCACCCGTCTGGGCGCCGGTCAGCCGGCCGGTGACGAAACTGTGCGGCTTCTCGGCGCCGTTGGTCATGGCACGCATCGACTCGGCGGCCGCCCGGATCCATTCCCGCCGGTCCACGATGCGGGCCGGCGGCACCGTGTCCGCGGTGATCAGACCGGTGACTTCGCGAACCGGCGGCTCGGCCTGCTCGGCCGCCCGGCTCAACTCCTCCATCACCTGTCGACGCGTGTAATCAGAGGTGACCGGACCCCCGCGGGCCAGCTTCTCTCCCACCGTGGCGGCGAACCCCCAGTCGACGGCGTTGCCCATCGAAAGGCCGGACGACCGGGACGTCGAAGGGCTCATGTCGTGCACCCGCAGAACCACAGCTTGGTGGCCAGCGCGTCCATCGCGTTGCGGCCGTTGGGTCCGGCGTCGTTGGAGATGAAGGCGAAGGTCAGGACCCGTCCGCTGGCATCGTTGAGCAACCCGACCAGCGAGTTCACCGCCGTCAGTGAGCCGGTCTTGGCGCGCAGCCAACCGGCCGGACCCATAGTGGTGGAGCGGTCCAGGAAACGTTCGCCGAGCGTGCCGCTGCCGCCGGCGATCGGCAACAGATCCAGTAGCGCCCGCAACGACGGCTGATCGGGTCCGGCCGCGGCCTGCATCACCCCGTCGAGCGTCCGGGCCGTCAGACGGTCGTTCACCGACAGCCCGCTGGAGTCCACCAGCGCGGCTCCGCCGGTGTCGACGTGGGCGGTGTTGAGCCTGCTGGTGACGGCGTCGACCGCGCCGGTGAAGCTCTGAGGCCGGTTGATCGCGGCGGCCACCTCACGGCCGATGCACTCAGCCATCACGTTGTCCGAGGCGTTCATCATCTGCGAAAGCCGCTGGATCAGCGGCGCCGACTGCACCACCGCCAGTTGCCGGGCCCCGGCAGGCGCGCTGGCGACGGTCACCGCCGCCGGGTCCAGGCCCAGGGCGATCGCCAGCTGGCGTCCGGCGTCCAGCGCCGGGGTTTTGGAACGTCTCGAGTTGACCGTGGTCGGCTGGATCCGCCCGGCGTCGATCATCGCGGACTCGATCGGCGCCACGTCACCGTTGTCGATGTCTGCCGGGTCCCAGCCGGGCGCCAACCCGGGACCGCTGAACGCCGAGGTGTCGACCTGCACGGCCGTCGGGGTCATGCCGCTGCGGTGCACCTGTTCGACCAGGTCACTGATGCGCGCCGCACCCCGGTACCAGGTCTCGACACCGGGCGGCGCCGCCGACAACGTCGGATCCCCGGCACCGACCAGCACCACCGGCCCCTGGGCGGCCTGACCCGCCGCCACCACCCGGGTGCTGATCCGGGCCTGCCGGTCCAGGGTGAGCAGGGCCGCCGCCGCGGTCAGCACCTTGTTCGTCGATGCCGGCACCATCGGCAGGTCGTCGAGTTGCCGCCACAGTTCCTTGCCCGTGATCGCGTCGGTGATCCGCCCGCCCAGCCGGCCGAGATTCGGGTCGGCCACGGCGGCGGCCAGCGCTGCCGTCACCCCTCCGGCGCTGGGCACGGGCGCATTGTCGGCGACCGGAGTCACCCCCGCCTTGACCGTCGGTGGCCGCGGCGGCGGAACCGGGGACCGCGCCCCGCCGGCGCCGTGCCCGCCGGTGGTGAACAGCACGGCGGCCGCTACGACGGCAGCGACGAACGCAAGCACCACCAGCCCGACCAGCAGGTGGGTGGACTTGCGCCAGCTTTTGGGGCCCATGTAGATCGCTGCACTCCTGTCTTTTCGTGTCCCATTCTGCCGAATCGGCCGCCAGGCAGTGCCGCGGCACCTGCTCGACTACTGTGTACCCGTGCAATTCGACGTGACCATCGAAATTCCCAAGGGTCAGCGCAATAAGTACGAGATCGACCACGAGACCGGACGCGTGCGCTTGGACCGCTACCTCCACACCCCGATGGCCTACCCGGCCGATTACGGCTTCATCGAGGACACCCTCGGTGAGGACGGGGACCCGCTGGACGCGCTGGTGCTGCTGCCCCAGCCGGTGTTCCCGGGGGTGCTGATCGAGGTGCGGCCGGTGGCGATGTTCCGCATGGTCGACGAGAAAGGCGGCGACGACAAGGTGTTGTGCGTGCCGGCCGGTGACCACCGGTGGGACCACGTCCAAGACATCGACGACGTTCCCCCGTACGAGCTGAACGACATCAAGCACTTCTTCGAGCACTACAAGGACAACGAGCCGGGCAAGTTCGTCGAAGCCGCCGACTGGGTCGGCCGGGCCGAGGCCGAGGCCGAGGTTCAGCGTTCGATAGAGCGATTCCAGGCCGAAGGGCACTGAAGCTTCCGTCCGATAGTGTCGCCACGGTGACGGACGGCGCGGGCACCCCGGGAGCCACCGGAGCCTCCGTGGGACCGATCGCGCGCGGCAGTGTCGCACGGGTTGGCACCGCGACGGCGGTGACCGCGCTGTGCGGCTATGCGGTGATCTACCTCGCCGCGCGCGACCTCGCGCCGAGCGGCTTCTCCATCTTCGGCGTCTTCTGGGGCGCGTTCGGGCTGGTCACCGGGGCCGCTAACGGCCTGCTGCAGGAAACGACCCGGGAAGTCCGCGCTATGCAGTATCTGGACGTGCTCCCGGACGGCGCCCGCACCCATCCGCTGCGGGTCGCCGGCCTGGTCGGGCTGGCCTCAGCCTCCGTGATCGCGGCCAGCGCGGTGCTGTGGAGCGGCCGGGTCTTTGTCGAGGACCGCTGGTTGTCGGTCGCGCTGCTCAGCGTCGGTCTGGCCGGGTTCTGCCTGCACGCGACGCTGCTCGGCACGCTGGCCGGCGTCAACCGGTGGGGCCAGTACGGCGCCTTGATGGTGACCGACGCCGTCATCCGGGTGGCGGTCGCGACGGCGACCTTCGTACTCGGCTGGGGCCTGGTCGGGTTTCTGTGGGCGACGGTTGCCGGCTCGGTGGCCTGGCTGATCATCCTGGTTTCCTCACCTGCGGCACGGACAGCAGCGCGCGTACTGACGCCCGGCAGCACCGCGACGTTTCTGCGTGGTGCGGCCCACTCGATCACCGCGGCGGGGGCCAGCGCCATCCTGGTCATGGGATTTCCGGTGCTACTCAAGCTGACGTCGACCGAGCTGGGCGCCCAGGGCGGCGTCGTGATCCTGGCGGTGACGCTGACCCGGGCGCCGCTGTTGGTCCCGCTGACGGCAATGCAGGGCAACCTGATCGCGCATTTCGTCGACGAACGCAGCCACCGGTTGCGGGCCCTGATCTCACCCGCCCTACTCATCGGCGGCATCGGCGGGCTGGGAGTGCTGCTAGCCGGCCTGATCGGTCCGTGGTTGTTGCGCTCCGCGTTCGGTGCGCAGTATCAGGCCAGTAGCGCGCTGCTGGCCTGGTTGACGGCCGCCGCGGTGGCCATCGCGCTACTGACGCTCACCGGCGCCGCGTCGGTGGCCGCTGCGCTGCACCGCGCGTACTCGCTGGGGTGGGTCAGCGCCACGGTGGCCTCCGGGCTGCTGCTGGCGCTGCCGATAGCACTGGAGACGCGCACCGTCATCGGTCTGCTGTGCGGTCCCATGGTGGGAATCGCCGTCCATCTGATCGCGCTCGGGCGCGGCGAACGCGTGTAATTTTGGCCTTGAAATGGCCCTGAAAATGGATTACTCCGACGCCTGGATCATCGTCCCCGCCTTCAACGAAGCCGTCGTCATCGGCGAGGTTGTCGCCGAACTGCGAACCGCCTTCGACCACGTCGTGTGCGTGGACGACGGCAGCGCGGACGGCACCGGCGAGATCGCGCGGCAGGCCGGTGCGGTGCTGGTGCGTCATCCCATCAATCTGGGCCAGGGGGCGGCGATCCAGACCGGCGTCGAGTACGCCCGGATCCAGTCCGGCGCCAGGGTGTTCGCCACGTTCGACGCCGATGGCCAGCACCGCGTCAAGGACGTTGTCAGGATGATCGACCGGCTGAACCAGGGCGACGTCGACATCGTGATCGGCACCCGATTCGGCGGGCAGGTCGCCAACCGGCCGCCATTGCTCAAGCGGTTGGTGTTGCAGACGGCCGCGCGGCTGAGCCGCCGGGGCCGCCGGCTCGGTCTCACCGACACCAACAACGGCCTGCGGGTGTTCAACAAGACCGTCGCCGACGGGATGAACATCACCATGAGCGGAATGAGCCACGCCACCGAGATCGTCATGATGATCGCCGAAAACCATTGGCGGGTGGCCGAAGTGCCGGTCGAGGTGCTCTACACCGAATACTCCAAGTCGAAGGGGCAGCCGCTGCTCAACGGCGTCAACATCATCTTCGACGGATTCCTGCGAGGGAGGATGCGGCGATGAACTGGATCCAGGTGTTGCTGATCGGGTCGATCATCGTGTTGCTGGTGTTCCTGCTGCGGTCGCGGCGCAGCGCGCGGGCACGCGCTTGGGTGAAGGTGGGCTACGTCCTGTTCGTGCTGCTCGGGGTATACGCGGTGCTGCGACCGGACGACACTACGGTGGTGGCGCACTGGTTCGGGGTGCGGCGCGGCACCGACCTGATGCTCTACGGGCTGATCATGGCGTTCAGCTTCACCACGCTCAGCACCTATATGCGGTTCAAAGACCTGGAACTGCGCTACGCCCGGCTGGCCCGCGCGATCGCGCTCGAGGGAGCACAGGCGCCCGAGAGCTAAGCGTGCTTGTGCTGCCGGAAGTACTCCACAGTACGGCGCACACCCTCATCCAGAGCCACCTGTGGCCGCCAGCCCAAAACCTCTGCAGCTAAGGCGATGTCGAGACATGAACGCTTCAGGTCGCCCAGCCGCGGCGGATGGAACTCCGGGTCGTCCGGGCCGCCGACCGCCGCCGCGACGGCGGTGTGCAGCTGACGGTCCGAGGTCTCGATACCGGTGCCGACGTTGAAGCGCTGCCCGCCTCCGGCCGCACCGGACGCCTTGACGAAGGCGTCGACGACATCGTCGACGAACACGTAGTCGCGGGTGTTGGAGCCGTCGCCGAAGACTTTGGTCGGCCTGCCTTCCAACAGGGCCTGGGCGAAGATCGCGACCACGCCGGCCTCACCGTGCGGGTCCTGGCGCGGCCCGTAGACGTTGGCGGGCGCGATATGCGAGCAGTCCAGGTCGTAGAGGTGCCGGAAGGTGTTCAGGTAGATCTCCCCGGACACCTTCCCGGCGGCATACGGCGAGAAAGGGTCGGTCGGCACCGTTTCGGGTGTCGGGTACTGCGGCGGCACGCCGTAGATGGACCCACCCGAGGAGGTGTGCACCACCTTGCGCACCGCGGCGCGCTGGGCCGCCTCGGCCAGCCGGATGGTGCCGATCACATTGACCGACGCGTCGAACTGCGGGTTGGCCACCGAGTGCCGGACGTCAATCTGCGCGGCCAGGTGAAACACCACCTCGGGCCGATGCTCACCGAGGATGGCGTCCAGGTCCGATGTCACGATGTCGGCCTCGACGAAGACGTGTTCGGGGTTGTCGGCCAGGTGCTCGATGTTGGTCGCCCGGCCGGTCGCGAAGTTGTCCAGGCCGACCACCGTGTGCCCGTCGGCCAGGAGACGGTCGACTAGCGTCGACCCGATGAAACCGGCTGCCCCGGTGACCAGTGCTCGCACCGGCCCACCATACAGAGTCGCCGTGGTGGCAGCCGCGCTGATCATCGCGCAGCTGGTCGTTCGTGCCGTGCTGGCCTTCCGCGGCTACTTCTATTGGGACGATTTGATTCTCATCGGCCGGGCCGGCACCCAGGGCCTGCTTTCGCCGTCGTACCTGTTCGACGACCACGACGGGCACGTGATGCCGGGCGCCTTCCTGATGGCCGGGGTGATCGTCCGGCTGGCGCCGCTGGTGTGGACGTGGCCGGCGATCAGCCTCGTGGTGCTGCAGTTGCTCGCGTCGCTGGCGCTGTTGCGGGCGTTGTACGTGATCCTGGGCTGGCGGCCGGTGCTGCTGGTTCCGCTGACATTCGCACTGTTCACCCCGTTGGGGATACCGGGGTTCGCCTGGTGGTCGGCGGCGCTGAACTCGCTGCCCATGCTGGCTGCGCTGGCCTGGGTGTGCGGCGACGCCGTGTTACTGGCCCGTACCGGCAACCAGCGCTACGCGGTGACCGGTGTGCTGGCCTACTTCGGTGGCCTGCTGTTCTTCGAGAAGGCGGCGGTGATCCCGTTCGTCGCCTTCGCGGTGGTGGCGCTGATCTGTCACCTTTCCGGTGCCGCCGCATTGCGCACGGCGTGGCGCGGCGGCGTCCGGTTATGGGTGGGGTCGCTGGCACTGACCGCCGGCTGGGTGGCGCTGTATTTGACGGTGGTGAATCAACGGCGCTGGAGTTCGGACCTGGCGATGACATGGGCGCTGTTGCGACGGTCGATCACCCACGGCATAGTGCCGGGTCTGGCCGGCGGCCCCTGGGACTGGGCCCGCTGGGCGCCGGCCTCGCCCTGGGCCACGCCACCTCCGGCGGTGATGCTGCTGGGCTGGGCGGTTCTGCTTGGGGCGCTGGTCATTTCACTGTTACGCAAGCAGCGCATCGGGTTGGTGTGGCTCACCGCGGTCGGTTACGCGGTCGCCTGCCAGGTGCCGATCTATCTGATGCGGTCGTCGCGGTTCACCGCTTTGGAACTCGCGCAGACGCTTCGGTATTTTCCGGACCTGGTCTTCGTACTCGCGCTGCTGGCCGCGATCGCGTTCACGGCACCGAACCGGGAGTCGTCCGGTTGGCTGGACTGGTCGCGGCTCCGTACCGCGCTGACATCTGTTGTGGCACTGGCGTTTCTGACCAGCAGCCTGTATTCGACGGCGACGTTCCTGACGTCGTGGCGGGACAACCCGGCCGAGCCCTACCTGAAGAACGCCCAGGCCGGGCTGGCGGCCGCCGACACCCCGTTGTTGGACCAGGAAGTCGATCCGTTGGTGCTGCAGCGGGTCGCCTGGCCGGAGAACCTGGCCAGCCACATGTTCGCACTGCTGCGAGACAGACCCGAATTCACCTCGGCCACAACACAATTGCGGATGCTCAACAGCAAGGGCCAGCTGGTCGACGCGCGGGTGACCTGGGTGCGGACCATCACACCGGGCCCGGTACCCCGGTGCGGCTACTTCGCCCAGCCCGACCAGCCGGCACGACTGGTTCTGGACGGCCCGTTGTTGCCCGCCGACTGGACCGTCGAATTGAACTACCTGGGCAACAGCGACGGCTCGATGACGCTGGCGCTGTCCGAGGGACCTGAGGTCAAGGTGCCGGTGCATCCGGGACTCAACCGCGTCTACGCCCGGCTGCCCGGCGCCGGGGACGCGATCACGGTCCGGGCCACCACCGCCGCGCTCTCCCTGTGCCTGGCGTCGGGACCGGTGGGATTTCTGGCGCCGCTCTGAGCGGCGGGATGAAACGTTCTGACCAGCGAAGCCGATACGCTGATTGTCGATCAGTCCGAGCGGGAGGGCAGCGTTGTCGCACGTGTTCGCGGTTCCGGAGCTGATGGCCTCGGCGGCAACGGATCTGGCGGGCATCAGGTCGGCGCTGCGCGCCGCCGACGCGTCCGCTGCGCTGCCCACCTCGGCGGTGCCGGCCGCCGGCAACGACGAGGTGTCGGCGGCAGTGGCGGAGCTGTTCTCCGGCTACGCGCGGCAGTATCAAGCGCTGAGTGCCCAGGCCGAGTCATTCCACCAGCGGTTTGTGCAGTTGCTGACCTCAGGTGCCGGGGCCTATGCGTCCGCGGAGGCCAGCAACGCCGGACCGCTGCAGCCGGTGCTCGACCTCATCAATGCGCCGACCCAGGCGTTGCTCGGGCGCCCGCTGATCGGCAACGGCGCCGACGCGACGACGCCGGGCGGGGCCGGCGGGGCGGGCGGGCTGCTGATCGGCAATGGCGGGAACGGGGCGCCCGGTGGGGCGGGGCAGGCGGGCGGTGCAGGCGGAGAGGCCGGATTGATCGGCAACGGCGGTGTGGGCGGGATCGGCGGTAGTGGCGCTGCCGGCGGCGCCGGCGGCGCCGGCGGATGGCTGCTGGGCAATGGTGGCCTAGGCGGATCGGGAGGGCTGGGCGGGGGTAACGGCGGTGCCGGCGGGGTTGCCCGGGTCATCGGCTTCGGCGGTGCCGGCGGCGCGGGCGGAATCGGCGCACTGAGCGCGACGGGCGGCGGTGGCGGCGCGGGGGGTCAGGGCGGGTTCCTGTTCGGCGGCGGCGGCAACGGCGGCGCAGGCGGATTGGGTGGCGCGGCGGACGGCAGCGGGGTGGGCGGTGACGGCGGCATCGGCGGAGCGGGCGGGGCCGCGGGTCTGGTGTACGGCAACGGTGGTGTCGGCGGCTCCGGCGGCCAGGGCGGCGAGGCTTTCTCCTCCCCGGGCGGCGTCGGAGGCAACGGTGGCGCCGGCGGAGCGGGCGGTGACGCCGGCTGGGTGGGTACCGGCGGGAACGCCGGCGGCGGCGGCGCGGGCGGAATCGGCGGCGTGACCGGGTCCGGCGGTGACGGCGGCAATGGCGGGGCCGGTGGCTCAGCCAAGGTGATCGGCACCGGCGGCAACGGAGGGGCCGGTGGCGTGCCCAGTCCGCCATTCGGCGTCCCGTCCGGCGGAACCGGCGGGCCCGGCGGCGCCAAGGGCGTCGTCTTCGGCGCGGTCGGCCTGCCCGGGCCCAACGGCTGAGCCGTCCCCGCCTGGCTAGCATCCCAGTCATGACTCGCTACGAGACCCTCGACTTCGCCCAAGACGGGCCGGTGACACGGATCGCGCTCAACCGGCCGGACGCGGCGAACAGCATCAACGACGTGATGGGCCGCGAATTGATGGATGCGGCGAGCCGCTGCGATGTCGCCGGGACGAAGGTCGTGCTACTCACCGGCAACGGCCGGTTCTTCTGCGCCGGCGGAGATCTGGGCGCCATGGCACGCTCGCCGCTGGGTCCGGGCCGGTTCGTGAAGGGCCTGGCCGATGACCTGCATCGGGCGGTCTCGACGTTCGCCCGCATGGACGCGGTCCTCATCGTCGCCGTCAACGGCGCGGCGGCCGGAGCCGGATTCAGTCTCGCGCTGATCGGCGATCTCGTGCTGGCCGCCGAATCGGCGAGCTTCACGATGGCCTACACCAAGGCGGGGCTGAGCCCCGACGGCAGCTCGTCCTACTACCTGCCGCGGCTCGTCGGGGTGCGGCGCACCCAAGAGCTGATGTTGACCAACCGGCGGCTCTCGGCAGCGGAAGCGGCGCAGTGGGGACTGGTCACCGAGGTGGTGCCCGATGACACGCTGGTCGGCCGCGCCGACGCTCTTGCCGCGCAAATGAGTTCTGCCGCAAAGCTTTCCAGTTCATCAGTGAAAAAGCTGCTGCTGCTCAGTTTCAGCAACGGCCTGGAGGAACAGATGGAGATCGAAGGGCGGATGATCGCAGCATGCGCCGGTAGCGCCGACGGCCAGGAGGGCATCGACGCGTTCCTCAACAAACGCCGGCCCGAGTTCGCCTAGGAGGGCCAGAGCAGCGCAGGAATGGCCCCGGGCGGCGGCCAGGCGTGGTCGTTGCGGTAAGCCCATGTCTCCCAGGGATTGTCGTAGTAAGCGATCGTCGTGATCACGCGGGACAGGTCTTCTTCGGGGTGCAGCAACCAGTATCCGTTCGCGACGAGGGTGCCGCCCGTGGTCCAGGCGGAGTAGCTGGCCGAGAACAGCGGGCCGAACAATCTGTTCTGCCAGACATGCAGCGCTTCGTGGTTGAGCATGAGGTCCGCGGCCTTCGGGCTGTAGCCGAGATTGCTGGTGACGTTGCCGAACGTGGTGGCATACCCGGACAGGCCGATACCGCCGCGGTAGACGTGCGAGCCGGCCAGTGCGCTCAGCGCCGGGTCGTAGTTGGAGTTCGGCGTGAACTCGTTGACGATCTGCACGCCGTAGCCCAATGCCGTGCCCGGGGCGCCCCAGGTGTAGTCCAGGATTAACGCGGCCCAGCCGCGTGGGTCGCTGAAGTCGTAGATGGCGAACTGGCGGCGGATGAACCCGGTCGCATCCATCAGCGCCGAGTTCGTGGCCTCGGCAGCCGCATATGACTCCGCCGCCGCCTGGATCGACTGCCCGAACTGCTGCAGCAACGTTCGGGTTTGCACGCCGAGCGCCTGAAACTGCTGTCCGTATCCGGCGAACAGCTCTGCCACCGCCGTCGAGATCTCGTCGGCCGCGGCAGCGGCAAGGGCGGTGGTCGGCCGGGCAGCGGCCAGCCGCGCCGCGTCGAGGCCCGAGGCAACGCCGTCGACGTCCGCTGTCCCCGTCGTCAGCGACCCTGGCGCCACGACCAGCTGCGACATTCGGTGTCCTCCCCCTGACCCGTCGGAACGACTCCTGATTATGGACGTCAGAAACCGGCGCATCCGGCATTTGATGAATCCGGCGTGGGAGGTCGAGCCGTGGAGCCGCCTAGGAGAATCGAACTCCTGACCTATTCATTACGAGTGAATCGCTCTACCGACTGAGCTAAGGCGGCGTGCCCTCGCGGGCGGCACGAGTCTAACGCAGTTGCTGACCGATGGTGGCAACCATGGCGTCGACGGCGAACTTGGGCTTGACGTTGATCGCCAAGGCTTCCCGGCACTCCAGCACGGCTTCGATGCAGCGCAGCAGCCGCTCGGGGGTGGCGTGGCCGGCCAGCGACGCCACCCGCTCGGCCATGTCGGGGTGATTCGCGCGGACGTGACCCGCGTGCGCCGAGACCACCAGCGCGTCCCGGAAATACGTGGCCAGGTCGATCAGCGCCCGGTCCAGGGCGTCGCGCGAGGCCCTGGTCTGGCGGGATTTCTGCCGTCGCTCCAGGTCTTTGATCGCCCCCGCCGCACCGCGCATCGCCCCAGCCGCGCCTTTCCCGGTGCCACCGGCTCCCAGCGCGGTGCGCAGTTCCTCCGTCTCGACCTCGGCCCGTCCGGCGGTGAGCGCCAGCGCCTCAGCTTCGGCGGCGGCCACCAGTTCCTCGGCAGCGGTGTAGGCGCGGGCCGGCCGCGCGGCGTCGCGAACCAGCTCCAGCGCCTGCTGACGACGCTGCCGGGCCTCGGGGTCGGTGGCCAGCCGGCGCGCCCGCCCGACGTGCCCGCCGCTGACGGACGCTGCCCAGCCGGCGGTGTCGGCGTCCAGACCGTCGCCGTCGATCAGCACCTGTGCGATCGCCTCGGTCGGTGGTGTCACCAGCGCCACGTGCCGGCACCGGGAGCGCAGCGTGACAGCGATGTCCTCGGGGTCCACCGAAGGCGCGCACAGCAGGAAGACCGTTGACGGCGGCGGTTCCTCGACGACCTTCAACAGCGCGTTGCCGGCGCCTTCGGTCAACCGGTCGGCGTCCTCGATCACCACGATCTGGTGACGACCGGTGGTGGGACGACGGGACGCGACCTGGACGATGCCACGCATCTCGTCCACGCCGATGGACAGGCCCTCGGGAATGACCCGCCTCACGTCGGCGTGGGTGCCCGCCATCGTCGTCGTGCAGGCGCGGCAACCCCCGCACCCCGGTTCGTCGTCTGACGTGCACTGCAGCGCCGCCGCGAAGCACAGGGCGGCCACCGAACGGCCCGAACCCGGCGGACCGGTGATCAGCCATGCATGTGTCATATTCCCGGCGCCGGGTGCTGCGTGACCCTGATCACTCCGGGAATCACCGCGTGCGGACCTGGCGGCGGCGAGCAGTTCGGCTTCCACCGCCTGCTGGCCTACCAGCCGCGTAAACACCCCGGTCATCATCGGCAACAGTAGTAAGGCCTCCCGACAGAGACCGATCAGCATCCGTTTTGCGATAAATCCGTGATCTTTCGGCAACTTTCGCCCACGTCGCGCGACGTGCCAGGGATATTTTTAGTTTCCGACGAGTCCCCGGTGACCGATACGGTGGGAGCGTGACCACGGCAGCGACACTCCCCCGGCGAATCAGCGCATTCGCCCGCTGGGTGGTGCGCACGCCGTGGCCCGTGTTTTCGCTGAGCATGCTGCAGGCCGACATCATCGGAGGCCTGTTCGTGCTCGGGTTCCTGCGTTACGGGCTGCCGCCGCATGACCGGATCGAGCTGGGCGACCTGCCGAAGCTGAACGTCGCGATCTTCATCAGCTCGGTGATCTTCCTGTTCTTCGCCGGGTTCGCCTGGAATCTCAAGCTGCTGGTCCCGGTGTTCCGGTGGCAACGCCGCGACAATCTGCTGGTCGAAGCCGACCCGTCCACCACCGAACTGGCCCGCACCCGCGCTCTGCGGATGCCCTTTTACCGCACCTTGACCAGCGCGGCGTCCTGGGCTGTCGGGAGCATCGTATTCATCATGGCCAGCTGGTCGGTGGCCCGCCAGGCCGCGCCGGTGGTGGTGGTCGCTACCGCGCTGGGCGCCACCGCGACCGCGATCATCGGCTACCTGCAGTCCGAACGGGTACTGCGTCCCGTCGCCGTCGCCGCGCTGCGCAGCGGCGTACCCGAGAGCGTGCAGGCGCCCGGCGTCATCCTGCGCCTGATGCTGACCTGGGTGCTGTCCACGGCCGTCCCGCTGCTGGCGATCGTCCTGGCGGTCGTCTCCGACAAGATCGCGCTACTGCACGCCTCCCCGGAGAAGCTGTTCAACCCGATCCTGCTGCTGGCCCTGGCGGCCCTGGGCATCGGGGCGGCCAGCACGCTGCTGGTGTCCATGTCGATCGCCGACCCGCTGCGCCAGCTCCGTTGGGCACTCTCGGAGGTGCAGCGCGGCAACTACAACGCGCACATGCAGATCTATGACGCCAGTGAGCTGGGCCTGCTGCAGTCCGGCTTCAACGACATGGTGCGCGACCTGTCCGAACGGCAACGGCTTCGCGACCTGTTCGGCCGCTACGTGGGCGAGGACGTGGCCCGGCGGGCGCTCGAGCGGGGCACCGAGCTGGGCGGCCAGGAGCGCGACGTCGCGGTGCTGTTCGTGGACCTGGTCGGCTCCACCCAGCTGGCCGCGTCACGACCGCCGGTCGAGGTGGTGCATCTGCTCAACGAATTCTTCCGGGTAGTGGTAGACACGGTCGGCCGGCACGGCGGGTTCGTCAACAAGTTCCAGGGCGACGCCGCGCTGGCGATCTTCGGCGCCCCGATCGAGCACCCCGACGGCGCGGGGGCCGCGCTGGCCGCCGCCCGCGAGTTGCACGACGAGCTCATCCCGGTGCTGGGATCCGCGGAGTTCGGCATCGGCGTTTCAGCGGGCCGCGCCATCGCCGGCCACATCGGGGCGCAGGCACGCTTCGAGTACACCGTCATCGGCGACCCGGTCAATGAGGCCGCCCGGCTCACCGAGCTGGCCAAGCTCGAGGCGGGCCACGTGCTGGCGTCCGCGATCGCCGTCAGCGGCGCGCTGGACGCCGAGGCACTGTGCTGGGACGTGGGTGAGGTGGTCTTTCTGCGCGGCCGCGCCGCGCCCACCCAGTTGGCGCGCCCCTTGAAACTGACCGAGCCGGAAGCCGGTGCCCGCGACTCGCAAGAGGTATCCAGCGACGTGAGCCGCTAGCTCCGCTTGGCGGCCTTCTTGGCCGGAGCCTTCTTCGCGGGAGCCTTGCGGGCGGTCTTCTTCGCGGTCCGTTTCACCGGCCCGCGGGCCCGCCGGTCGGCCAGCAACTCGGCAGCCCGCTCGTCGGTGATGGACAGGACGTCATCGCCCTTACGCAGGCTCGCGTTGGTTTCACCGTCGGTGACATACGGGCCGAAACGGCCGTCCTTGATCACCATCGGCTTGCCCGAAGCGGGGTCGTTGCCCAGCTCACGCAGCGGAGGCGCCGAAGCCGCCTGGCGCCCCGAACGTTTGGGCTCGGAGTAGATCTTGAGCGCTTCGTCGAGGGTGATGGTGAACATCTGATCCTCGGTCGCCAGGGAACGAGAATCGGTGCCGCGCTTCAGATATGGGCCGTAGCGCCCGTTCTGGGCGGTGATCTCCTCGCCGGAGGCGGGGTCTACACCGACCACCCGCGGCAGCGACAGCAGCTTCAGCGCGTCCTCGAGAGTCACCGTCTGAAGGTCCATGGTGCGCAACAACGAACCGGTGCGCGGCTTGGGTCCGGTGGGCTTCTTGCCTCTCTTCGCCCCGGCCCCGGCGCCGCCGTCGTCGCCCTCGGACTTCGGCAGCACCTCGGTGACGTACGGCCCGTATCGGCCGTCCTTGGCCACGATCTCGTGGCCCGTCTGCGGGTCCACGCCCAATACCCGTCCCTCCTGGGGAGTGGCGAACAGCTCCTCTGCCACTTCTAGGGTCAGCTCGTCGGGAGTCAGCGAGTCGTTGAGGTTGGCCCGTTGCGGGGTCGGTTCACCATCGTCACCGGTCACGGTGCGTTCCAGATACGGCCCGTTCTTGCCGACGCGCACGTAGACGGCGCGGCCCTCGGCGTCGTCAAACACTTTGATGGAGTTGACTTCTCGAGCGTCGATGCCTTCAAGGTTGACACCGACGAGCTTCTTCAGGCCGCCGGAGCGGGCCACCGAGTCGGGCACACCATGGTCGCCGCCGAAATAGAAGTTGTTGAGCCAGTTGGTACGTCGCTCGTTGCCGGAGGCGATAGCGTCGAGCTCGTCCTCCATCGCCGCGGTGAAGTCGTAGTCGACCAGCCGGCCGAAATGCTGTTCCAGCAACCCGATCACGGCGAAGGCGATCCAGGACGGCACCAGGGCGCTGCCCTTCTTGTACACGTAGCCGCGGTCCTGAATGGTCTTGATGATGGACGAGTAGGTAGACGGGCGGCCGATGCCCAGCTCCTCGAGCGCCTTCACCAGCGACGCCTCGGTGTAGCGCGCGGGCGGGTTGGTGGAGTGGCCGTCCGGTGTCAGCTCGATGGCGGCCAGCCGCTGCCCCGGCGTCAGGTTGGGCAGCCGGCGCTCGGCGTCGTCGGCCTCGCCTCCCGCCAGTTCGTCGACGGTTTCCACGTAAGCCTTGAGGAAGCCCGGGAAGGTCAGCGTGCGCCCGGACGCGGAGAACACCACCTGCTGCTCACCGGCGCGGCCTTCGATCCGCAGGCTCAGCGTGGTGCCCCGAGCATCGGCCATCTGCGAGGCCACGGTGCGCTGCCAGATCAGCTCGTAGAGCCGGAACTCGTCACCGTCGAGCTCGCGGCGCACGGCGTCCGGGGTCGCGAACGTCTCGCCGGCGGGCCGGATGGCCTCGTGCGCCTCCTGGGCGTTCTTCACCTTGCGGGTGTACTGGCGCGGCGACGGCGACACGTACTCCTCGCCGTAGAGCTGCCGCGCCTGGTTGCGGGCAGCGGTGATGGCCGACTGCGACAGGGTCGTGGAGTCGGTACGCATATAAGTGATGTAGCCGTTCTCGTACAGCCGCTGCGCGATGCTCATCGTGCGTTCGGAGGAGAACCGGAGCTTGCGGCCGGCCTCCTGCTGCAGCGTCGAGGTCATGAACGGCGGGTACGGACGGCGGGTGTACGGCTTCTCGTCGGCCGAGGCGACGCTGAGCTGCGCACCCTGCAGGTTGGTGGCCAGCGCCGTCGCGGCCGCCTCGTCGAGCACTACCACTTCGTCGGCCTTGCGCAAGACGCCCAGTGAGTCGAAGTCGCGGCCGGTGGCGACCCGAAGGCCGTCCACGTTGGTCAGGCGCGCGGCGAAAGTGGGCGGTTGCGCCTGCGGGTCGGACACGCTGGCGTCCAGCCTGGCCAGGATGTCCCAGTAGGACGCGCTGCGGAAGGCCATCCGGTCGCGTTCGCGCTGCACGATGATGCGGGTCGCCACTGACTGGACCCGGCCGGCCGACAGTTTGGGCGCCACCTTCTTCCACAGCACCGGACTGACCTCGTAGCCGTACAGCCGGTCCAGGATGCGGCGGGTCTCCTGCGCGTCGACCAGGTCGATGTCCAGGTCGCGGGGGTTTTCGGCGGCCTCGAGAATGGCCGGTTCGGTGATCTCGTGGAAGACCATCCGCTTGACGGGGACCCGGGGCTTGAGGGTCTCCATCAGGTGCCAGGCGATCGCTTCGCCCTCGCGGTCACCATCCGTCGCCAGGTAAAGCTCATCGACGTCCTTGAGCAGGCCTTTCAGCTCGGTGACCGTGCTCTTCTTCTCCGGACTGATGATGTAGAGCGGTTCGAAGTCGGCGTCGACGTTCACCCCCAGCCGCGCCCACGGCTCGGATTTGAACTTCGCCGGCACGTCGGCGGCCGCCCGGGGCAGGTCGCGGATGTGCCCTCGAGACGACTCGACAATGTAATTGGATCCCAGGTAACCAGCGAGTTTGCGCGCCTTGGTGGGCGACTCCACGATCACGAGTCGCCGGGTGCTGCCGTTTCTGCCGCTGCTAGCCCTCCTGGGGGCCCGGTCAACCAACTGCGCCTACGCTCCATCTCCTGTATCGGTCCCTGGGCGGAACCGTCTCGCAGAAACAATGACAGGGCGGCTCCCTGATATTCCGGGTTTCCGGTCAACCATTAGGTACGCCGCCTATCGTCGCCCCGCGGGCAACTGACAATTTCGCACCCTTGGGCGGGCCTGCGCAAACCGGCCCGCCGGGACGGGGGTCGCGACCGGCCCTCAGACGCGGGGCCACTGCGCTGCCGCACCGGGTCCGTCAGGGGCCTCTCCGACATTCTCTACCAGGCGCGATAGTCTTCGTCGGCCGCTGATCCGAAGCGCGGGGCGGGCACCGCGGGTACCTATCAAAGTGGGCGCGATCCCGACCCTCATCAGAGCCGATGCCAGCGGTGAATGGGTGTCCGGCGCGTGCGGGTCCAGCCCGAGCAGATAACGGTCAGCTTCCGGGCTGCCCGCCGCCAGGGTCCAGGCGCGCAACTCACGCGGACCCGGCAACCAGCGCGGTGGAACCGTCTTCACCGCGCCTCGCGTCCATTCAGTGGCGAGACTGCGCAGTGCGGGGTCCGCCGCCGTCCGCACCAACGGGTGGTCTTCGTCGGTCCGGGTGATCTCGGCAACCAGGCCGGCCGCCCGGATCATGTCGGCCAATGCCGAAGCACGCCAGGATTCGTCGACGACCACCGACAGCCTCGCACCGGCGCCCACCAGCACAATCTGGCCCGGTGCCGCCAGCAGCCCGCACAAGTCCCCGACCGCGGGCGGCACGGACTCCGCGGCGAAGAAGGAAAGCTGGCTCACGCCACAGACAGTAGGCCAGCGAGCGGACCCACGGCGGGTCCGCGTCGGCGCGGCGGTCCGGTACCGGTGCCCCAGAAACGAAAACCCCCGGACTGCTCCGGGGGTTCCGTTTGGGAATCTGCTCGAATCAGAGCGAGCGGACTCCGGTGGCCTGGGGGCCCTTAGGGCTGTGGCCGATCTCGAACTCGACCTTCTGGTTTTCTTCGAGGGTGCGGAAGCCCGTCCCCTGGATCTCCGTGTAGTGGACAAACACATCCGCGGATCCATCTTCGGGGGCGATGAAGCCGAAGCCCTTCTCCGCGTTGAACCACTTCACAGTTCCCTGTGGCATCTCTCGATCTTTCCTTTTCTTTCTGGGTGCGGGGCGCCGCCTTTCGATGCCCCGGGCCAGCCGCGACCGCCATACCTCGCGGAGTCGCCGGAACTTCACCCGACAGATAACCTCGCAGGAACCGCGACCGCAACGTCGATCCTGCGAAAGTTTTACACGAACACAGAAGCTGCGACCGCACTCAGTCAACCATGTTCAACGCGTCGGCGACAGTCTCTAGGCCCAGACAGACCGCCGAATGGCGGCTCAATTTACGTCAGCGTCATCACCGGGGGCCGCACCCGGCCGCGGCGGGGCCGAGAAAGGTAGCTGATGGCAAGTTTCGGCAGTGAGCTGCTTGCCGCCGCGCTTGCCGGTACCGCGGTCGACGAGCAACCTCTGCGTCACACCGCCGAGCTGCCGCCCCGCCCCGGCCGGCCACAGGGCTGGCCGGACTGGGCACGGCCCGAGGTGGTGCACGCATTCAACGACCGGGGAATCGCAGCGCCGTGGTCGCATCAGGTGCAGGCGGCCGAGCTGGCGCACGCCGGTCGTCATGTGGTGGTGAGCACCGGCACCGCGTCGGGCAAGTCGCTGGCCTATCAGCTGCCGGTGCTCAACGCCCTGGCCAGTGATCCGAGGGCCCGGGTGCTGTACCTGTCCCCCACCAAGGCGCTGGGCCACGATCAACTGCGCGCCGCCCAGGCGCTGGTCACCGCCGCTGCCCTGACCGACGTCGCGCCCACTGCCTACGACGGCGACAGCCCCACCGAAGTGCGGCGCTTCGCCCGCGAGCGCTCGCGCTGGATCTTCTCCAATCCCGACATGATCCACCTGTCGATCCTGCGCAACCACGCCCGGTGGGCGGTGCTGTTACGCGGCCTGAAGTTCGTGGTGGTCGACGAATGTCATTACTACCGAGGTGTTTTTGGTTCCAACGTAGCGATGGTGCTACGTCGCCTGTTACGCCTGTGCGCGCGTTATTCGTCCTACCCGACTGTCGTCTTCGCAAGCGCCACAACAGATTCCCCCGGTACCACGGCGACCGAGCTGATCGGCCAGCCGGTGACCGAGGTCACCGAGGACGGCTCGCCCCAGGGGGGCCGCACCGTCGCCTTGTGGGAGCCGGCCCTGCTGACCGACCTGGTGGGCGAGAACGGGGCCCCCGTTCGGCGATCCGCGGGGGCCGAGGCATCCCGGGTGATGGCCGACCTGATGGTCGAGGGCGCCCAGACTTTGACGTTCGTGCGGTCGCGACGGGCGGCAGAGCTGACCGCGCTCGGCGCACAAGCGCGCCTGAGTGACACTGCACCGCAATTGGTTTCGACGGTGGCGTCCTACCGCGCCGGATACCTGGCCGAGGACCGCAAGGCGCTGGAGAACGCGTTGGCCGAAGGCCGCTTGCGAGGGGTGGCCACCACCAATGCGCTGGAGCTCGGAGTCGACATCGCGGGCCTGGACGCGGTGGTGCTGGCCGGGTTTCCCGGAACGGTCGCGTCGTTCTGGCAGCAGGCCGGGCGCTCGGGACGGCGCGGCCAGGGTGCACTGGTGGTGCTCATCGCCCGCGACGACCCGTTGGACACCTACCTCGTGCACCACCCGTCCGCATTGCTGGACAAGCCGGTGGAAAGGGTCGTCATCGACCCGCGCAACCCCTACATCCTCGGTCCGCAACTTCTCTGCGCGGCAACCGAAC
The DNA here is from genome assembly GCF_048287075.1 of Mycobacterium sp. 23. Taxonomy (NCBI): domain Bacteria; kingdom Bacillati; phylum Actinomycetota; class Actinomycetes; order Mycobacteriales; family Mycobacteriaceae; genus Mycobacterium; species Mycobacterium sp. 23. Next base: position 4,562,435 of record NZ_JBLVUX010000005.1, on the reverse strand, counting down.
TGCCGCTCGAGGAGGCCGAGGTACGGTCGCTGGACGCGGTGGAGGTGGCCGAGGGACTGGTCGACGACGGCCTGCTGAAACGGCGGGGCAGCAGGTATTTTCCAGCGCCGGGGATGGAACCCCATGGTGCGGTTGATATTCGGGGTTCCATCGGTGGCCAGATCGTGATCGTCGAATCCGACACCGGGCGCCTGCTGGGCAACACCGGCGTCGGGCAGGCTCCGGCCTCCATCCATCCGGGCGCGGTTTATCTGCACCAGGGCGAGAGCTACGTCGTCGACTCTCTCGATCTCGAGGAGGGCATCGCGTTCGTCCACGCCGAGGATCCCGGATACGCCACGTTCGCGCGGGAGGTCACCGACATCGCGGTGACCGGGCAGGGCGAGCGTTCCGTCTTCGGCCCGGTCACCCTGGGTCTGGTGCCGGTGACCGTCACCCACCAGGTGGTCGGGTATCTGCGCCGGCGCGGAAACGGCGAAGTGATCGACTTCGTCGAACTCAGCATGCCGCAGCATTCGCTGCCGACGATGGCAGTGATGTACACCATCGATCCGGAGGCATTGGAGCGCAACGGCATTGAGTTGCCGCGCGTGCCGGGGTCGCTGCACGCCGCAGAACATGCCGCCATCGGACTGCTGCCGTTGGTGGCAAGCTGCGACCGCGGAGATATCGGCGGGCTGTCGACCGCGCTCGGCCCAGAAGGTCTGCCGACGGTGTTCGTCTACGACGGCCATCCGGGCGGCGCGGGGTTCGCCGAACGCGGTTTTCACCGGGCCGACACCTGGCTGGGGGCCACCGCCGCGGCGATCCAGGCGTGTGAATGCCCGAACGGTTGCCCTTCGTGTGTGCAGTCGCCCAAGTGCGGCAACGGCAACGATCCGCTGGACAAGGCGGGTGCGGTGCAGGTGCTGCGCCTGGTGCTGGGTGCGCTCGGTCGGTTTGAGTGAGTTGTGCTCCCCCAATAGGGGGAAGAAATTTCGTACCGCGAACCCGCCTCTTGACCGAGGGTGCAGCGGCCCCTGCTGAGCAACGGTGATAACCGGAGTACCGGCCGCACTGGCGCAAAGGGGATCGAAGCAATGTCGTACGTACTGGCTGGCACAGAGGCGGTGGCGGCAGCAGCAACTGACGCGGCACGGATCGGTTCGTCGCTGCTGTCGGCGAACGCGGCGGCAGCATCCGCGACGACGTCGGTGGTGGCCGCGGGCGCCGATGAGATCTCGGCGGCGCTGGCCGAGCTGTTTTCCGGGCATGGGCGCGCCTATCAACGGCTGAGCGCGCAGCTGATGACGTTTCACGACCAGTTTGTGCAGACCCTCAATTCGAGTGCCGACAGCTACGCCAGAGCCGAGGCGGCCAATGTCTCGCCGCTGCAGTCGGTACTGGACGCCGTCAACGCGCCGATTCAGGCGGCCACCGGGCGGCCGCTGATCGGCAACGGCGCGAACGCGGCCCCCGGCAGCGGGCTCGATGGCGGGGACGGCGGGTGGCTGATCGGCAGTGGCGGTGCCGGTGGGGCCGGCGCGCCCAATACCAGCCAGAACGGCGGCAAAGGTGGTTCAGCCGGCCTGATCGGCGCCGGCGGCGCCGGGGGTGCGGGGGGCACGTCCGCAATGCCTGGTGGCGGGGCCGGCGGGGTCGGCGGGAACGGCGGAAACGGCGGGTGGCTCTGGGGCAACGGCGGCGCCGGTGGAGCCGGCGCGATGGCGGGCGGTGGCGGCTACGGCGGCAATGGCGGCGCGGGCGGGGCAGGCGGATTGTTCGGTGGCGGAGGAGCCGGCGGTACCGGCGGGCAAGGCAGCTACGACAACGGCGGGACCGGCGGCGCGGGCGGAGCCGGCGGACTACTCTCCGGGCTGGTAGGAGCCAGCGGCGGAAACGGCGGTGCCGGCGGTTACAGCGGCGCCAGCGGGGGCGCCGGGGGCGCCGGAGGGGCCGGCGGGTTAGTCGCCGGGTCCGGCGGGTCGGGCGGGGCCGGCGGTTACGGCGGCAACGGCGGCGTCGGCGGCGCGGGCGGAAACGCAGGTCAGCTGTTCGGTCACGGTGGTGCCGGCGGGCAGGGCGGTGACGCGATCACGAATGCTGGTCGGGGCGGCGCAGGCGGCAATGCCGGACTGCTGTTCTCCACCGGGGGTGCCGGCGGGGACGGCGGATCCAGCTACTTCAGCGGCGGCGGTGCCGGCGGGTCCGGCGGCAGCGGCGGTCTGATCGGCTTCGGTGGAAGCGGCGGCGCCGGTGGCTTCGGCGGCGGGGGTGTATGGGGATATGGCGGCCCGGGTGGCGCAGGTGGTGACGGCGGCCACGGTGGTCTGCTGTTCGGCAACGGCGGCGCCGGCGGCGCGGGCGGCGAGGGTGGCATCGGCAACGCCGGCAACGACGGCAATGGCGGAGATGCGGTACTGATCGGCAATGGCGGCAACGCCGGCACCGGTACGGTCGCCGGCACCGGCGGTACCGGTGGGACGGTGCTGGGTCTGGACGGCTTCAACGCCTTGCCCAGTGGCGACCCGGTGCACGTCGTGCAGCAGCAGATACTCCGCGCGATCAACGCGCCCGTGCAGTCGCTGACCGGACGCCCGTTGATCGGCAACGGCACACCAGGTGCGGCGGGTAGCGGGGCTGACGGCACTGCCGGCGGATGGCTGCTTGGTGATGGCGGTGCCGGCGGAGCGGCAGAGAGTGGCAGTGGACTGAACGGCGGCGCGGGCGGGGCAGCCGGACTGTTCGGCACCGGAGGCAACGGTGGGAGCGGCGCTGCGCCTCCGACCGGCACCGGCGGAACGGGCGGCGCCGGCGGCGCCGGCGGATGGATTTCCGGTAATGGCGGAATCGGAGGCATGGGTGGAGGTGGGCACAACTTCCTCGGTGAGGTTGGCGGCATCGGTGGGGTCGGGGGCGCCGGCGGCGCCGGCGGCCTGTTCGGCGCCGGTGGACGGGGTGGCGTTGGCGGCCTCTGCCTCACTGGAATCGGCATCGGTGGCACCGGCGGGGCCGGTGGAACGGGCGGACTGCTCGGCCCGCTGTCTGGCGGGGGTGCCGGCGGCGACGCGGGGTTCGGCATCAGCTCGGGTGGCATCGGTGGCAGGGGCGGCGATGCCGGGCTGCTGGGCGGCTCGGGTGGGGCCGGCGGGTTCGGCGGGCCCGGTGAGAACGAAGCGGGCGGGGCCGGCGGGGCCGGCGGCAACGGCAGTCTGGTTTTCGGCGACGGCGGGGCCGGCGGTGCGGGTGGGTCGACGCACGGACCCGAGTTCAAACCCGGTGGTGCCGGCGGCAACGGCGGCGCCGGTGCGCGGCTGTTCGGCAGTGGTGGCGCCGGCGGCGCCGGCGGAAACACCTATCTCCAGAAAGGCGGCGTCGGTGGCGCCGGCGGCGCCGCCGGTCTGCTCGGCGGCGGTGGCGCCGGCGCGGCCGGTGGCTTCGGCATCTCTGATCAGTCCGGTGACGGCGGTAGGGGCGGGGCCGGCGGGACGTGGTTGGGCTTCGGCGGCGCCGGTGGCGCCGGCGGTCCGGCCAGCCGCTCCATCGGAGGAATCGGCGGCTCCGGCGGGGCTGCCGGGTGGTTCGGCGGCGGCGGCAACGGCGGAAATGGCGGGACCGGCGACATCATCGGATTGGCCGGCATCGGGGGCCCCGGCGGCAAGGCGTGGGGTCAGGCCGGGCTGGACGGGTTGTCTTGAGCGAGCGCCGGACGCCCGGCGGGAATCTCGAAAATTCAGTGGTTTCATTTTCCGGAAAAGGCGCTACGGTGCTCATATCCATCGCTGCACGGCGAGGGAAAACAGACACTGGCCGAGTCTGTCGTTGTAGACCGATTGGGAGGTGTCATGTCGTTTGTGAACGCGGCGCCCGACCGCTTGGTGGCAGCGGCTCGCAATCTTGCCGGTATCGGTTCAACGCTCAGTGCTTCCAACGCAACCGCGGCGGCCCCGACATTGGCCGTCTCAGCCGCCGCCAGCGACCAGGTATCGGCCGCGGTCGCTGCGTTCTTCTCGGGGCATGCCCAGGGCTATCAGGCTCTCAGTGCCCAGGCCGCGAAATTCCACAACCAGTTCGTCCAGGCACTCAGCGCCGACGCGAATTCTTACGCATCGGCCGAGTCGGCCAACGCCGCTCAAATGCGTCAAGGCCTCGGTGCCGTACCGGAGGCCGCCCCGGTCGGCGTCGGTGAAACGGTCAAGGCGGCTACCGCGGCGCCCCCGGTCCCCAGCGGAGTCGCGTCCGCTGCCGATGCGATCCGCGGCCGCACCGCGAATCCGCGTCCGGGCACAGCGGTTGCGCCGGTAGGCGGTACTGCCGCCAAGGGCCAGGGCACCGGCTCGTCCGCCGAAGGCGGTACGCCCGGCGGGAACTGCGGCAGCGGGGGACTGTTGCTTCGCGCCGCCATGGTGAGCGAGCCTGCCGCCGGTTGGCCGGCGAGTGCTGTCAGAACCGGCGCTTCAGGAGGACTGCTGAGCCGGCTGGTCGACTCCGACGGCTCAAACGACCGGTCCGGCGCCGGCGCACGCAACGGCGTTTGGCTCGACGGCATCCGCGGCGCCGGTCTGATGGATGGCGCGAACGGGGCGGCCGTCATCCGGCGCGCCTCTGGCTCCGGCGGACTGTCAGCCGGCCGAATCGGCCCGCAACAGTAAACATCAAACACACCGGCCGTATCTCCGGGTGATCAAGCGCGGCATACGGCCGGCACTGTAGTGAACTCCCCTGGCGGACAGAAAGTTTGAGCAATTGTGAAATAAAGCTTGAATTGCGATTTCGAGTGGTCGTCACCGGTCCCGCCGTTTGCTAATTTGCGTCGGGAAAGCAACCGTCAACGATTTGAATGGCGGAAAAACCATGTACCACGGCATTGCGGGCGACAACGACCGGGTCGCACAGACCGCCACATCCGGCCGACCCTTCCGAAGCCGCCCTACCAGGAAGCCACCCCTGTCGAGACGCCTTGCGATGCAACGTATTCCATGCTGCCCGATCAGCAATGGAAGACGATCGGCGTGATCTCGAACACGGATTGCGTTGCGCAATCCGGTGGACGGCGACCGACCCCTCGACGGTCGACCTCCACGGATCTGCTTTATGCGATCGACAACACAGTCCGAGGTCGCACAGCCAAAACGCGAATGCAGCAGCAACGTACCCGGGTTCGAGCCGCGAACGCAACACACAAGTGGGCCATTTCACGAAAAAATTTCGAGCAAAATCCTTCTGACGGTATGACAAACCGCACAGCCGTGGGGACGCGTGTTGCGCCCGCCGAAAATACCTACCACGCCGCTCAACCGACGGCCGGCCACCTGTCGACTGTAGGCGCAAATGCCCTTCGCACAACGGATTTGACGCCGCCGTCAGGATTCCCCCGCAAGCTCACCTGCGTCTCTCGCCCGGAAGGCAGACATGTCGTATCTGATTCTCGCTCCCGACCTACTCACAACTGCGACAGCGGATCTGGCCCATATCGAATCCCGGATCGGTGCTGCCAATGCCATCGCCGCCGCCCACACCGCTTCGATTGTGGCCGCGGCCGAGGACGAGGTGTCGACCACAGTCGCGGCCCTGTTCGGCACACACGCCCGGGAGTTTGTGGCGCTCAGCGCTGACGTCTCGGCGCTCCATCAACGGTTTGTGCAGACGCTCGGGTCTGCCGCGACGTCGTATGCCGGTGCTGAGGCGGCCGGCGCTTCGCCACTTCAGGCGGTGCTGAACGTGATCAACGCGCCCACCCAGGCACTGCTGAACCGCCCGCTGATCGGTAACGGAGCCAACGCCGCGCCCGGAAGCGGCCTTCACGGCGGGGATGGCGGACTGCTGTTCGGCAACGGCGGGGCCGGCGGTTCCGGCGCTTACAACCAGAACGGAGGCAAGGGCGGGGCCGCCGGGCTGTTCGGAACCGGCGGCGCCGGCGGCGCGGGCGGGGCGGCACTGCTTGGAGTGGCGGGGACGGGCGGCGCTGGCGGCACCGGCGGACTGTTGTTCGGCCAGGGCGGTGCCGGCGGTACGGGCGGCGGAACCAGCGGTTTCGTGGAGTCGGTCGTCGTGGGGGCCGGCGGCGCCGGGGGTGCCGCTGGGCTGTTCGGCACCGGGGGCACAGGCGGCACCGGCGGCCGCGGCAACGGCCTGCTGGCCGGCGGCGCGGGTGGGGCCGGTGGCCCCGGTGGGCTGTTCGGTAACGGCGGCACCGGCGGCACCGGCGGTAATGGCACACCCGGTGGCGGCAACGGGGGTACGGGCGGTGCGGGCGGACTCTTCGGCGACGGCGGGGTCGGCGGTTCGGGCGGGCAGGGCGCGATGGGCGGCCACGGTGGAACTGGTGGAAACGGCGGGCTGCTGTCCGGCAACGGAGGTGTCGGCGGCCTGGGCGGCTTCGCCGGCGGTGGTGGCACCGGTGGCACGGGAGGCACCGGGGGCCAGGCCGGCCTGGTCGGCGACGGCGGCGTCGGCGGGGCCGGCGGCAGCGCAACTAGCGGCAGCGCGGGTGCCGGCGGCGGGGGCGGAGACGGTGGCCTGTTCTACGGGGACGGCGGAACGGGCGGCCAGGGTGGCAGTTCGGCGTTCGGCAGCGGTGGCGCAGGCGGTGGCGGCGGCAATGCCGTGGGACTGTTCGGCGCCGGGGGCAGCGGCGGAGCCGGTGGCGGCACCCCCGGCGGGCCACTCGGCGGCAATGGCGGGACGGGCGGTACCGGCGGAATGCTTGTCGGCCCGGGCGGCACCGGCGGTGCCGGCGGAGTGGGCCAACACGGCGGCGCGGGAGGGTCGGGCGGCGGCGCGCGAAACATCGGCAACGGTGGGTCCGCCGGCGCCGGAGGGGTGGGCCTGTTCGGCGGCGCCGGGGGCGACGGCGGCAGTGCGGGAACGCTCTACGGAAACGGTGGAGCAGGTGGCGCCAGCGGCGACGGCAACCAGACCGGCGGCGGCCCGGGGGGCAACGGTGGCAACGCGGGGCTGATCGGCAACGGGGGCAACGGGGGTGCCGGCGGCAACGTGCCGACCATCGGTTTTGTCGGCTACCACGGCGGTAACGGCGGCAACGCGGGGCTGATCGGCAACGGAGGTAATGGCGGCAACGGTGGTTTCGGCCCAGCGTCGACGGGAGCCGGCGGACTCGGTGGCGCCGGTGGTCAGCTGCTCGGGCAGACCGGGATCGATGGGCAGTAACCGAAGACAACCTGCTGTATCTCCCTTGACTGCAACGAGATTCCGCAGCAATTCGCATCCGCGCACCCGAAGCGAAGGTGCCGCGTACCACACCCCGCCCTGTCAACGAGGCGACATGCGATCGCCTAAGCTGCACCCTATGAGCCACGACTGGTTGCTCGTGGAGACGCTGGGGGACGAACCCGCCGTCGTAGCGCAGGGACGGCAACTCAAGAACCTCGTACCGATCACCAACTTTCTGCGCCGCAGCCCCAACCTTGCGGCCGTCAAGACGGCTATTGCCGAGTCGGTGCAGACCGGACAGGCGCTGACCAGCATCACCCCCAAGAGCGACCGGGTCATCCGCACCGAACCGGTGATGATGTCGGACGGCCGCATGCACGGCGTGCACGTGTGGACCGGACCGATCGACGAGGAACCGCCTGAGCGACCCGTGGTGGGCCCGTTGAAGTGGGACCTGACGTGCGGAGTGGCCACCGATACGCCGGAGTCACTGGCCAACAGTGGTAAGAACGCCGAGGCCGAGGTCACCTACGGCAGAGCCTTCGCCGAGGACCTGCCATCCCGGGAGCTCAACCCCAACGAAACCAAAGTCCTGGCCATGGCGGTAAAGGCCGAGCCGGGTCAAACACTATGCAGTACTTGGGATCTGACGGACTGGGAGGGAAATCCCATCCGGATCGGCTTCACCGCCCGCAGCGCGCTGGAGCCGGGACCCGACGGCCGTGACCACTTGGTGGCCCGCGCGATGAACTGGCGCGCAGAACGCACAGGCCCGCCGGTCGTCGCCGACGACCTGGCCCAGCGGATACTCAACGGCCTGGCGCAGGCGGGCGTGCATCGCGCGCTCGTCGACCTCAAGAACTGGACGTTGCTGAAATGGCTGGACGAGCCGTGCTCGTTCTACGACTGGCGCGGCAATGAGGGCAAGCAACGCGTCCATCCTGATGACGAAGCTGTATTACGCTCGATGACACAGGAATTCGCCGACGGCGCGACCAGTCGAGTGCTTCGGCTGCCGGGCAATGACACCGAGTGGGTGCCGGTACACGTCACCGTCAACAGGGTGGAACTGGAACCCGAAACCTTCGCCGGGCTCATCTCGCTGAGGTTGCCGACTGAGGAAGAAGTGGCTGCGGCGGGATTTTCGACGGACTAGACGACCGGCATCGTGGCCGACCATGCGCCGGACTGAACTGCGGCGCTCGGTCAGCGCACCGGTCCCGCCCGCGCAGCGGCCCGTGCGGCGCCCACCGCAGGCACGGCCACTTCGACGCTCACGACCACGTCGAGGTCTTGCACCGTGCACTCCACATCGCGAACCCGCATCTGGCGGACGACCGACGTCGCGCGCGCACAGGCAACCGAAACCCCTTGCGGCAGCGCGGCGGCCCCGGCCAGGGCACCGAGGTCGGCCGCCGCCTGCGCCCGATGACGCGCCGCCACCACCGACCCGAGGTAGACCCCCGCGGCCGTGACGAACAGCAATACAGCGACCGCGGCAACGGCGACCACCGTGACCGAGCCGCGATCATCCCGGCTCCTCCGCCGATACCGCTCTGGCAGCGATATCCAGCGCAGGCAACAGCTTTGACCGCGCCACGACGGTAGCGACCAGATAACCACCTTGATGTTCCAGCCGAACCTGCGCACCCGGTGGCGCCATTTGTCGCGCCACTGCCACGGCGTTGCGGTGGTCGCCGCGCGCCGCCAAGCGGGCCGCTTCACGTGCCGCGTCGACACAGCGCACCTGCATCGACACCGCGGTGAGCCCGGCCAGGCACAGCACGAGCACCACCACCAGGGCAGAGATCGCGAAGGCCGCCTCGACGGTGCTGGAACCCGCACTGCCGGCTAGACCTTGGTGCTCAACGCACGACCGATGATGTGGTTGAGCGCGGACACAACCGAGTCCCCGGTCACGACCGTGTACAGGATCGCCCCGAACGCCGCGGCCGCAATCGTGCCGATGGCGTACTCGACCGTAGACATGCCGGACTCGTCGCTCGCCAGCATCGTCAACCGTGCCGCGATCACCCGAAACGTATTGCGCATCATCATATTCCTTCCTCATATCAACCCCGACTGCAGAACATCGCCGGCCAACCCGGCCACCACCGGAACGATGCCGAGGCACACGAAAGCCGGCAGAAAACACAGACCCAGCGGACCCGCGATCAGCACCCCGGCGCGCTCGGCGGCCGCCGCCGCCGCGGCCGCCGCGTCGTGACGAGACTGCACCGCGAGCTCGGCAACGCCATCGGCGAGAGCGGCGCCCGAAGTCGACGATCGCCGTGCCAACCGCAGCAGGCTGTCGAGCTGCCCGTCGGCGGGGCTCAGACCCGTCGGCGTCGACCACGCAATGGACGAGTCGGCACCCAGCGCCAGCAGATCGGCGGCGCGCCGCAACACCGATGCCAGCCGCGGCGGCGCGGAGGCCGCGGTCGCCGACGCAGCCGTCGCGACAGCCATACCCGCCAGCAGACACACCGCAAGGACGTCCAGGCTCGAAGCCATCCCCAACGGGTCCGGGCCACGCTGACCCTCTCGAGCGTGGCGGAACGACCTCGACGGCAGCCCCGCACGAGCGCGGACCACCGTCGGGCCTGCGCCCGCCAGCAACGCAACCGCCAGCAGCACCGCCGCGACACTCATGCCGCGGCCGCGCGATCGGCGATGCGGTCCGACCACCACAACCCAACGCAGGTCAGCGTCACGCCCGCCATCAGAAAGCTTCCGCCCGCGTGGCCGCCGAACAGGAACCGCACCGGCCGGGCGCCGATCAGCTGGCCGAGCAACAAACCCAACATTGGCAACCCCGCCAGGATGGCGGCAGTAGCGCGGGCACCGGCCAAACCCGACCCGACTACCGCCGAGAACCGTTGCCGCTCAACAATATCGCGCTGCGCAGCGCGCATCAGCGTGGCGATCGCCAGGCCGTGGTCGTTGGCCAGCTGCCAGCACGCCGCAAGGCGCTCCCAGTGTTGCGGCTGCGCCGATGATTCCGCCACGGCGCGCAGTCCAGCCACGACGTCGGCGCCCAGCCGCGCCCGCGCCGCGACCACCCGCATCCCCGTCGACACCGCACCGGTGGTCTCCGCGGCGGCAACGTCGAACGCATGGACCGGATGGACGCCCACTCGCAGCTCGCCGACCAGCACGTCGAGAGCCGCTTCCAGCGTCCGACCTTCTTCGGCGCCGCGCCGACCGTGGGAGCGGCGCCGGTAACGGAGGCCGGCGACGGCGCTCACCAAAGCGCCCGACAGGACGGTCGTCCACGGCAGCAGGAAAGCCGCCGCCGCGCAGACTCCCCCGCAGCACCAGCCGACAGTCCGCGGGCCGACCTCGGTTCGCCGGCCCGCCGGCAACGCGGAAACCAGTCGGGCTCGCGACGACGCCGATGACACCAGCAGCGCCGCCGACAACAGCAGCGCGGAAAGTTGCAGCCCCGTCACGCCGGAATCCTGTTCCGCAGGGCCGCATCCAACTCTGCGGCGGCGTCCCCGCTGCCGCGGTCCGCGTGCCACGCTGTGATCGCCCGGACCAGCCCCCTCTCGTGTCGGCGCAGCAGCGCGATCTCGCCGAGTCGTCGCCGTCCCGCCCGATCCCGGGTCATGTGCAGCAGCACCTGAACCGCGGCCGCGAGCTGGCTGTGCAGCGCGCTGCGGTCGAGCCCCCCGAGTGCGCCCAGCGCCTCCAGCCGGGCCGGAACCTCGTCCGGGCTGTTGGCGTGCACGGTGCCCGCTCCCCCTTCGTGCCCCGTGTTGAGTGCTGCCAACAGGTCGACCACCTCGGCTCCCCGCACTTCCCCGACGACCAGACGGTCGGGACGCATCCGCAAGGCCTGGCGGACGAGCTGGCGCACCGTGACCTCGCCGGCGCCCTCGACGTTGGCGCATCGCGCGATGAGCTTGACCAGATGGGGATGGTGCGGGGCAAGCTCGGCGGCGTCCTCGACGCATATGATCCGCTCGCTCGGCGAGACGGCGCCCAGGATGGCCGCAAGCAACGTGGTCTTGCCGGCCCCCGTCCCGCCGCAGACCAGAAATGACAACCGTGCGGCGATGATGCCGGACAGCAGTTCGGCGGCCCGTGGCGCCACGGTGCCCGCGGCCGCCAGCGCCGCCAGGTCCTGGGTTGCCGGCCGGAGTACCCGCAATGACAGGCACGTTCCCCGGGCTGCCACCGGCGGCAGGACGGCGTGCAATCGCACCGCGAAATGGCCGGCTCCGATCCCGGTCAGCTGTCCGTCCACCCACGGCTGCGCATCGTCGAGTCGCCGGCCGGCGGCCAATGCCAGCCGTTGCGCCAGTCGCCGCACGGCGGCCTCATCGGCAAATCGAATATGGCTGCGCTGCAAACCATTTCGATTATCTATCCAAATCTCGTCCGGTGCCGTCACCAGCACGTCGGTGGTGTCGCCGGCGCGCAGCAACGGATCGAGGATGCCGGCACCGGTCAGTTCCGTCTGCAGCAGCCGAAGATTGGCCAGCACCTCTGTGTCGCCGAGTATCCCTCCGGATTCGGCGCGGATCGCCGCGGCGACCACGGCGGGCCTCAGCGGACCCGGCTCGGCGGCCAGCCGCTCCCTCACCCGCTCGATCAACGATCCGTTCATGCCGCGCTCCCGGCGGGGGCCCGCCGGCTGCTGGGCAACACGGCGAGCACCGAGCGGGCCGCCGCAGCCAGCGCGGAGCGGCGCCCCAAGCGCAGGCCGCGGTGCTCCAGCCGCTCGGCCAATCCCGGCTCGGCACGCATCGATGCCAGTAGTGGCGCGCCCGCGATGTCGGCGACCTCGGCCGCGCGCAATCCCCCCGGCGCCGGCCCGCGGACGACCAGTCCGAGATTGGGATTGATCGCCCGCAATACCGGTACAACAGCCGCAGCAGCCGCGCATGCCCGAACGTCACACCGACTGACCAGCACAACCAGCTCGACACTGTCCAGGGCCGCATGGGTCGCCTCAGTCAACCGCCGCGGAAGATCGCACACCACGGTGACGCCGCCGCGGCGGCCCGCCTCGACGATCGCCGCAACCGGATCTGCCTCCAACTCAAAGGCCCGCCGAGTACCCGACAGAACGCTTACTCCCTGGTGTCGCGGGAGCGCTTCGCGGATCGCCGGCCAATTCAGCCGTCCACCGGCAAGGGACAGGTCAGGCCACCGCAACCCGGGTGTGGACTCCCCTCCCACCAGCAGATCTATGCCACCACCCCATGGGTCGAGGTCGAGCAGCAGTGCGTCGCCCGCGGTCTGCGCCAATGCGGCGGCCAGCAGGGAGGCACCCGCGCCGCCGCAGCCTCCGATGACGGCCACGCCGTCTCCGTAGCGGCGGTCGTCACGCGCCGACTCCGCGGCTTCGGCGAGTTCGCCGACCAGCTGGTGTTCCTCTTGCGGCAGCTGCAGCACCCGCTCAGCGCCCACTGCCACCGCCGATGCCCAGGCAGCGGCGTCGGCGTCGCAGCTGCTCAACACGCTGACGTGGGCACGTCGTGGCAATGCGGCCCGGCCGTACCGGTGCGCCGCCTGCTGATCGAGGACCACCGCCGCAGCCGCTGACCATGACTTCCTGCTCACCGAACTTCGCTCGCCGGCATGCACCACCCGCAGCCCGACGGCTGCGGCGACCCGGTCGATTTCCTCGCGCAGGTGCGGCTGCGACAGGATCGCCAGCACTCCCGATCCGGTGGGTTCGGAGGGGCAACCGCCCGGAGAAACTTCGTTCACCCCTCCACCGTGCGGCGCCGACGGTATTGGACACCAGTGCCAAAGCGGGATCTGTGGAGAAAGACCGGTCTGTGCACCAAGGCGTTCGCTGGGCCCCCGTCGGCACGGGGACAAAGGCCGTCTCCGCAACGCATCGGTTGCGGGATTTCGCCGTGGGCGAGAAAGATTTTTACCCCAGAAAAGGGACGACCCCCGCCAGGGGGGAGGAGGCGGAGGTCGTCGTGTATCAGCCCCGGGGGGTCGGGCTGATACACCCTCGGCTCAAGGCCGAGTAATGCTTACTATACACATGCCAGCCGGGAGTCACGCAAGTACTCGGCGCAAGGAAATAAGTGGCTTGAACCGTGTAAATGCGGTGGGCAGAAAGACAACAGCCGTATTCAGCCGCCCACTTTGAGGCCCAACATCGCGGCGACAAGGCTTCGTCGACCTATGCTGGACTGGTGACCGCCCCCGACGAGGCCGCGCCCCAGCAAATCTCGCCGCAAACATCGGAGCCGGCGCCGCCCAGTGCCCGCACCGCCGCCTTCTTCGACTTGGACAAGACCATCATCGCCAAGTCGAGCACCCTGGCGTTCAGCAAACCCTTCTTTGCGCAGGGTCTGCTTAACCGGCGAGCGGTGCTGAAGTCGAGCTACGCGCAATTCATCTTCCTGCTTTCCGGCGCCGATCATGACCAGATGGATCGGATGCGCACCCACCTGGCGAACATGTGCATGGGCTGGGATGTCGCGCAGGTGAAATCGATCGTCGGCGAGACGCTGCACGACATCGTCACACCACTGGTGTTCGCCGAAGCCGCGGATCTGATCGCCGCACACAAGCTCTGCGGGCGTGACGTCGTCGTGGTGTCCGCGTCGGGGGAGGAGATCGTCGGGCCCATCGCCCGCGCCCTGGGCGCCACCCATGCGATGGCGACCCGGATGGTGGTGGAAGACGGAAAGTACACCGGCGAGGTCGGCTTCTACTGCTACGGCGAAGGCAAGGTGCAGGCGATCCGCGAGTTGGCCGCCCGCGAGGGTTACCCGCTCGAACACTGCTACGCGTATTCCGACTCGATCACCGACCTGCCGATGCTCGAGTCCGTGGGCCACCCGTCGGTCGTCAACCCCGACCGCGGCCTGCGCAGGGAAGCCCTCGAGCGGGGTTGGCCGGTGTTGTCGTTCTCACGACCGGTATCGCTGCGGGACCGGATCCCGGCACCCTCGGGCGCCGCGATCGCGACGACCGCCGCGGTCGGTGTCACCGCGGCGGCGGCGGGCGCGGTCACGTATGCCTTGTTGCGGCGCTTCGCTTTCTAGCAGCCGGCCGCGTCAGCAAACACTTAGTGCGCGCAATTAATTTGCGTTGCACAACTTTGACACGTTTAGGCCTTGCTGTGCCTGAGGTCTAGTAGTACAAAGGAGTCACGGCAGCCTGGTGAGGCCAAGGTCGATCCGGAAGAGAAGGTTCGATCTCCCAACCCGGGCACCCAGCACGGTTCCCGGCACCCACGCGGAGTCATAGCCACTGATATGGCAGAAGTGTTGCGGGCCTGCGTAATTGCGAAGAACAGATTGCCCCGACGGCCCTTTGGGTGGGGTCGCAGCAGGAAGTGTCGCAAACGCGCCGAGGCCACCCACGCAGCCCAGAAATGCACGCTTGGTAACCGAGAACTGTGTTGGCGGGCGGCGATTCGATAATTTCGGATCGCCGCCCGCTTTGCATTTGTGCGTCCTTATTCTGGCCATCTGCCAGCTACCGCCGGGGCACCGCCTCCGCAATCGCAAGCGCCTCCTGCGCGCCGGACCTCAGCGCCCGGCAACACAGCACCAGCCAGCCCGCCACGCCGTCGGCGGTGCCCGACGCGAACTTAGCCGCGGCACCGCGGTACGCGGCCGGCTGACGCATCCAATTGACCTCCGGCACACCGAGCCCGTGCGGGTCCAACCCGGTGGCGATGGTGACCAGACGCGACACTCCGCGTGCCACCAACCCGTCGGCGCTGCCGAAGGGCCGCAGCGTCAATAATTCGCCGTGCGCCACCGCAGCAACCACCGGCGCCGACGCCTGAGTGGGTCGGCTGACCACCTCGGCGAGCAACTCTAGCCGCCGGCCGATGTCGGGATCGACGCGCGGCCGGCCCAGCCGTTCGTCGTCAACCAGGTCGGCGGCGGCGAGCATGTGCAGCCGGGCGAGTGCTTGCAGTGGCGCCTTCTGCCATACCGCGACAAGTGCTCCCCCGCCGCCCTCCAGGGCCTGTGCCACCCGGAGCGCACCACCGAACACCGGGTCGCTCACGCCCTCAGCATCCGCGACGTCGTCCAGCCGAACCGGGCCCCCGTCGAGCACCGAGGATGCCCGCGCCGCACGGAGGGAGGCCTCTGCGGCAGTCACAGGCCAGCCACGCAGGTTGGCCCGATGCCGGTGGGCGCGGCCAAGCGCCTCGCGCGCCCGGTCGCTCGCTTCGGCGACGCCGGGCAGATCCATCAGCGGAGCCAGCGGGTCAGTCACAGGTTGCCAACCTATCGGGGCCCTCCCGGTGTCCCGGGAATGGCCTCCAGAAGCTGCCGGGTGTAGTCGTGGGCGGGCCTGGTGAACACCGCGTCGGTGGGAGCGTGCTCCACCACCTGGCCGCCTCGCATCACCAACACGTCATCGGAGATTTGCCGGACCACCGCCAGATCGTGGCTGATGAACAGATAGGTGAGCCCCAAGTTGGCCTGCAGCTCGGCCAGCAGGTCGAGAATCTGCGCCTGCACCAGGACGTCGAGCGCCGACACCGCCTCATCACAGACCAGGACATCGGGCCGCAGCGCGAGCGCCCGCGCGATGGCGACCCGCTGCCGCTGGCCCCCGGAAAGCTCGCGGGGCAGCCGGTGGAACACCGACGACGGCAACGCCACCTGCTCGAGCAGTTCGCGCACCTTCTGTTCCCGTTGGCGACGATCGCCCACCCGGTGAATACGTAGTGGCTCCTCGATGGCGCGGAACACCGAGTACATCGGATCCAGACTGCTGTAAGGGTTCTGGAAGACCGGCTGAATCCGGCGGCGGAAGGCCAGCGTCTGGCGCACCGCGCTGACGTCGGTTCCGCCGAAAACGACGCTGCCAGAGGTCGGTTGCAGCAGGCCGAGAACCATCCGCGCCACGGTCGACTTACCGGAGCCGGATTCCCCCACGATCGCCAGCGTGCTGGCACGCCGAACCCGGAACGAAACCCTATCAACCGCAAGGAATTCCGTTCGCCGCCAGGGCAGACCGCGAGTCTCGGGGTAGGTTTTGGTCAGCTCCGAAACCACCACGATGTCGTCCTGTGCGCCGACATGTTCGGCCGCCTCGGCGGCCACCCGCTCCCGGACCTCGGTGGAGCGTCTGTCGCGTGCGGTCACGGACGGAGCCGCGGCCACCAGACGCTGGGTGTACTCGTGCGCCGGCTCACGCAGAATGGACTGCGCGGCACCGGATTCCACCACCCTGCCGCGGTGGATGACCACCACCTGCTCAGCCCGCTCGGCGGCCAGCGCCAGGTCGTGGGTGATGAGCAGCAACGCGGTACCCAGTTCATCGGTGAGCCGCTGCAGGTGGTCGAGGACCTGGCGCTGTACGGTGACGTCCAGTGCCGACGTCGGTTCATCGGCGATCAGCAACCGGGGCCGCCCCGCCAGGCCGATCGCGATCAGTGCGCGCTGACACATGCCGCCGGACAGTTGGTGTGGGTATCGTCCGGCCTGCTTGGCCGGGTCCGGCATGCCGGCGTCGGCCAGTAACTGCACCGCGCGCCGTCGCGCATCGCGGTCATCGGTGTTGACGCGCAACGCCTCCCGGACCTGGAAGCCGACCTTCCACACCGGATTGAGGTTGGTCATCGGATCCTGCGGCACGTACCCGATTTCGCGGCCCCTGATGGAGCGCATCGACCGCCGGTCGGCGCCGGTGATGTCGCGCCCGTCGAACGTGATGCGCCCACCGGTGATTCGCCCCCCCGGTGACAGCAGCCCCAGGATCGCGGCCGCCGTGGTGGACTTCCCGGAGCCGGATTCGCCGACGACGGCCACGGTCTGACCGCGACCGACCCTGAGATCGACGCCGCGCAGCACCGGCTCGTCGGTACCGAACCGCACCTGCAGGCCCTCGACCGCCAGCAGAACCTGCCCCGTCATGCCCGCCACGCCCGTGACGCCGGATCCAGCCCATCGCGTAGCGCGTCACCCATCATCATGAACGCCAGCACCGTAATCGCCAGCGCCCCAGCGGGATAGAACAGAATGGCGGAGCCCGCCCGCAGCCGCATCTGTGCCACATTGATGTCCCCGCCCCAGGACACCACCGACGTCGGCAGCCCAACACCGAGATACGACAGGGTGGCCTCGGTGACGATGAAGACGCCGAGCGCGATCGTGGACACGGCGACCACCGGGCCCATCGCATTGGGCACCACGTGCCGGAGCAGCGTTCGAAAACGACTCAGGCCCAGGGCCTCCGCTGCCAGCACGTAGTCGCTGCCCCGCACTTCGAGCACCGAACTTCGAGCGATGCGTGCCACCTGCGGCCACCCGAAAAGGGCAAGTATCGCGACCACGGTCCAGACCGTGCGGTGGTGCATGACCTGCATCAGCACGATGGCGGCCAGCAGCAACGGCAGTGCGAAGAAGACGTCGGTGACCCGGGAGACCAACGCGTCGACCCAGCTTCCGTAGAACCCCGCCAACGCACCCAGCGTCCCCCCGACGACGAACACGGCCAGCGTCGCGCCCAACCCGACGGTGACCGACGCCCGCGCACCGTGAATGGTCCGCGAATAGATGTCGTGGCCCTGTAGGTCGGTACCGAACCAGTGCGCCGCCGACGGGGGAAGCAGGCTCTGGGCCGGATCGGCGTAGCCGGGGTCGACGCCGGTGAACAACGCCGGGAACGCGGCAACCAGCAGGATCAACAGGATCAGCGCGGCGGCGATGACGAACTTGGGGCGTTTATACATACCGGATCCGTGGGTCCAGCGCCGCATACAGCAGGTCCACCAACAGATTGCTGACCAGATAGATCAGCACCAGCACCGTCACGATCGACACGACCGTGGGCGCCTCCTGGCGGGTGACCGCCTGATACAGCACGCCGCCGACGCCGTGAATGTTGAAGATCCCCTCGGTGACGATCGCGCCGCCCATCAGTGCCCCGAGATCGGCGCCGAGAAAAGTGACCACGGGGATCAGCGAGTTGCGCAGTATGTGGACCGTCACCACCCGGGGCCGGGACAGCCCCTTGGCCGTTGCGGTCCGCACGTAGTCGGCATGCGCATTGGCGGCGACCGCGGACCGCGTCAACCGCACCACGTAGGCGAACGACACCAGGCCCAGCACGATTCCGGGCAGCAGCAACCGCCCGAACGTGGCGCGGCCGCCGACGGTGACCGGTGCCCAGCCAAGCCTGACGCCGAATACGAACTGCGCCAGAAATCCCAGCACGAAAATCGGGATGGCGATGATGACCAGCCCGGTGACCAACACAGTGGCGTCGAAGATGCCACCCTGACGAAGTCCGGCGATCACCCCGAACCCGATGCCCAGCACGCCTTCCACCACCAGCGCGATCAGCGCCAACCGGATCGTCACCGGAAAGGCATGCGCCAGAACAGCACTGACCGGCAGACCGGAATAAGCGCGGCCCAGGTCACCGTGCACCAGGCCGCCCAGGTAGCGCAGGTACTGCACTACAAACGGGTCGTCGAGGTGGTAGCGGGCGCGCAGTTGGGCGGTCACCTCCGGGCTCAGCGGCCGATCGCCGGCGATCGCCGCCACCGGGTCGCCCGGCAGCAGGAACACCATCCCGTAGATCAACAGCGTGGCGCCCAGGAAGACCGGGACCATGAGGGCGATCCGGCGCAGGATGTACCAGCCCATTTTCAGCCCTTCACGATGTTCTCGTAGTCGGGCAGCCCGTTCCAGGTGGGCTTGACGTTGCTGACCTGGCTCGACCATCCGATGACACTGATGTAGTACCACAACGGGACGGCGGGCATGTCGTGCAACAGGATTCGTTGCGCCGCGTTGGCCAGCACGTCCGCCTGGTGCAGGTCCGGCGCCGCCTCGGCAGCCTTCAGCGCGGCATCGAATTCCGGGCTGGAGTATCCGACGTCGTTGGATCCGGCTCCGGTGGCGTAGAGCGGCGCCAAAAACTCGATCATCGATGGATAGTCGCCGATCCAGCCGGCGCGGAACGCGGAGTCGATGGTGCGGTTGGTGATCTGGGTGCGGAAGCCGGCAAAGGTCGGTTGCGGTGCCCCGACCGCGTCGATGCCCAGCGTGTTCTTGATGCTGTTGGCCACTGCGTCCACCCACTCCTGATGGCCGCTGTCGGCGTTGTAGGCGATGGCGTATCTGCCCGTCCACGCCGATATCGCGTTCGCCTGCGCCCATAGTTGCTGCGCCCGTTGCGGGTTGAAGTCCAGCGCGTCGTTGCCGGGGATGTTCGGATCGAAGCCCGGCAACGAGCTCGCGGTGAAATCGCGCGCCGGACTACGTGTTCCATTGAAAATCTGCTGGCAGATCTGCGGGCGGTTGATGGCCGCCGATATCGCCAGCCGGCGCAGCCTCCCTTCCTCGCCGCTAAAATGCCGCAGCCGCAACGGAGTATCGAGCGACTGACTGACGGCCACCGGCCCCTTGACGGCATTGCCACCCAGGTCGCGCTGGTAGATGGTCAGCGCGCTGGACGGAATCGTATCCAGCACATCGAGATTGCCCGAGAGCAGGTCAGCGTAGGCGGTGTCCAGGTTTGCGTAGAACTCGAACCGCAAGCCCTTGTTCCGGGGCATGCGGTTGCCGTGGTAATCGGGATTGGCTGCCAGATCGAGCTTGACGTTGTGTTCCCAGGCCGGCCCGTCGGGGCCGTCGGCCAGCTTGTAGGGACCGTCGCCCACCGGATGGCGGCCGAAAGCCGCCATATCGCGGAAAGCCGAGGAGGGCAACGGATAAAACGCGTTGTGGCCCAGGCTCAGCATGAAGTCGATGGTCGGCGCCCGCAACAGCACGGTGAATTCGAGATCGCTCACCACGCGCAGCCCGGACATGGTGGTCGGCTTGCCGTCACCGGGAGCCTGCGATAGACCGTCGAATCCTTCGATCGGGCTGAAGAACTGCTGCTGCAGTTGAGCATTGACCCCGGACGCCCCGTAATTCCAGGCGTCGACGAACGAGTGGGCCGTCACCGAAGAGCCGTCGGTGAACGTCCAGCCCGGTTTGAGGACGATTCGGTAGTTGATGTTGTCGGGTGTCTCGATCGATTGCGCGACTTCGAGCGAGGGCCGCCCGGCCGAGTCGTAGGACACCAGGCCGGCGAACAGTCGGTCGACGATGCGGCCGCCGTTGCTGTCGTTGGTGCCGGTCGGGATCAGTGGGTTGGGCGGTTCGCCGCCGTTGACCACCACCGCGTCGGGGGTGAGCATGCCGCCGCCGCATCCGGCCAGGCAACCGGCCACCAACAGGGCCGCCAGCACCGTCCGCATCATCCGACGCACACCAGCGACCCTAGAGCCTAAGACGGCGGCACCGGCTCGATCGTCACCTGCGTGACCGGATGCACCTGCAACTGGCAGCCCTCGATGGCTGCCGCCACGGTGACGCTCTCACCCCCACCGGGAGGGGTGACGCTCAGCTGCGTGTAGTTCGGGCAGGGGTCGCCGCCGGCATTGACCGACATGCCCTCGACCACCGCCTCCGCGCGCTGCGACGGCGACACCGTAACGGTGGGGGGCACATCTGAGCCGTTGGGCAGGCCTCCCATGTATCCGCGCAGGGTGGGTTGCGCCGTGATGGGCGGCCCGCCGCTGCCCGACTCCACTGTGGGATAACCGGAAAGTGTGCACGGCGCCGCACCGGGAGCCGGGGCGAATATCAGTGTCACCGCGCGGTGGCCGACGGCGGCCTCGGGCCCGGCGGCAGTGACGACGAGCTGCCCGGCCGGGCACGGCGCGAGGTCGGCCGGAGCCGCCCAGGCGGGCGCGGCGGCGAAACTTGCCGTGGCGGCCAGAGCGGCCGGGATCCGAAGTGCGGTAGCCATGCCCCGAATTGTGCGGCAGGCGGTCTCCCGGTGACGAATCGAAGCCCTCAGGCTCCCGCGCCGGCGCGGAGTTACGCTCACATCCGTGACCGCGACCGAAGAGGGACACCCCACGGCCTACCCGCCCCCGACGCAGTTCGCCGAACAGGCCAACGCCCGCCCGGAACTCTACGAACAGGCCGAAGACGACCGGCTGGCGTTCTGGGCGGCGCAGGCCGACCGGCTGTCCTGGGCGACGCCGCACACCGAGGTCCTGGACTGGTCCGACGCGCCGTTCGCCAAGTGGTTCGTCGGCGGCAAGCTCAACGTCGCCTACAACTGCGTGGACCGGCACGTGGAGGCCGGCAACGGTGACCGGGTCGCCATCCACTGGGAAGGCGAACCGCAGGACCACCGCCGCACCCTGACGTACGCGCAGCTGCAGCAGGAAGTGTGCAAGGCCGCCAACGCGCTGACCGAACTGGGCCTGGTCGCCGGTGATCGGGTCGCCATCTACCTGCCGCTCATTCCCGAGGCGGTGATCGCGATGCTGGCCTGCGCACGCCTGGGCGTCATGCACAGCGTGGTGTTCGGCGGCTTCACCGCGCACGCGCTGCGGACCCGGATCGCCGACGCCGACGCCAAGCTGCTGATCACCGCCGACGGGCAGTTCCGCCGGGGCAAACCGGCGCCGTTGAAGGAGGCGGCCGACGAGGCCGTCTCGGTCGACGACAGTCCCGTCGAACATGTTCTGGTGGTGCGGCGCACCGGAATCGATGTGTCGTGGAACGAAGACCGAGACCTCTGGTGGCACGACGTCGTGGACAAGGCTTCGCCCGAGCACGACCCCGAGGCATTCGACGCCGAGCAGCCCCTGTTCCTGCTGTACACGTCTGGCACCACCGGCAAGCCCAAGGGCATCGTGCACACCAGCGGCGGGTACCTGACGCAGTGCGCGTACACGATGCACGCCATCTTCGACGTCAAACCGGAGACCGATGTGTTCTGGTGCACCGCCGACATCGGCTGGGTCACCGGGCACACCTACGGTGTCTATGGTCCGCTGTCCAACGGCATCACCGAAGTGCTCTACGAGGGCACGCCCAACACGCCAACCGAGCACCGGCACTTCGAAATCATCGAAAAGTACGGCGTCACAATCTATTACACGGCGCCGACGCTGATCCGCACCTTCATGAAGTGGGGCCGCGAGATCCCCGACGCCCACGATCTGTCGAGTATCCGGCTACTCGGTTCGGTCGGGGAGATCATCAACCCCGAGGCGTGGCGGTGGTACCGCGACGTCATCGGCGGCGGCCGGGTGCCGGTGGTGGACACCTGGTGGCAGACCGAAACCGGGTCGGCGATGATCTCGCCGCTGCCCGGCGTCAGCGAGGTCAAACCGGGTTCGGCCATGACCCCGCTGCCCGGCATCTCGGCGAAGATCGTCGACGACCACGGCGACCCGCTGCCTCCGGACGTCGAAGGGGAAACCCACGTCACCGGCTATCTGGTACTGGACCAACCCTGGCCGTCGATGCTGCGCGGCATCTGGGGCGACCCGGAGCGGTACCGCAAGACCTACTGGTCGAAGTTTGCCGACCAGGGCTACTACTTCGCCGGCGACGGCGCCCGCTTCGACCCGGACGGCGCGATCTGGGTGCTGGGCCGCATCGACGACGTCATGAATATCTCCGGGCACCGCATCTCCACCGCGGAGGTGGAGTCGGCACTCGTCGGGCACCGCGGGGTGGCCGAGGCCGCGGTGGTCGGCGTGACCGACGACACCACCGGCCAGGCCATCTGCGCGTTCGTGGTGCTGCGCTCCAACTACGAGGTCAGTGAGGGCACTGTCGAGGAGTTGCGCGCCGAGGTTGCCCACGAGATCTCGCCGATCGCCAAGCCGCGCGAGGTGCACATCGTGCCGGAATTGCCGAAAACCCGCAGCGGCAAGATCATGCGCCGGTTGTTGCGCGACATCGCCGAGAACCGCGACCTGGGTGATACGTCAACGCTGTTGGATCCCAACGTGTTCGACGCGATCCGCGAGGCGAAGTAACTCAGCCGATCGGCACGAAGCCCGAGCCGGGCCGGTTCTTGGCGACGATGTCGTCCAGGTCGGTGTTGATCGACATCACCACCGCCGGGGTGTGCAAGGGAATGTATTTGGTGACGCAACTGGGCAGACTGTCGCTGAAGGCGCCGTGGATCATCCCGACCAGCAGGTTGTCGACGGTCACCGGGGCACCGGAGTCGCCCGGCCCGCCGCAGACCTGCATCAGGATGCTGCCCGGGTCCTGGCCCGGCCCCCAGGTGACGCCGCACGAGTTGCCGGTGGTGCGGCCTTGCTTGCAGGCAACCTGTCCGAAAACCGGTTCCGGGCCGATGCCGTTGATCGCGAATCCGTTGACGTTGTTGACCGGGTTCACCTTGGCCGGGTCGAATTTGATCACCGCGTAGTCCAGGCCGTCGTTACCGGCCACCATGGTGCCGACCTGGCCATGACCTTCGGCGCCCTCCGCGGCGACCGGCGCACCTGGTCCGCCGCAGTGCGCCGAGGTGAAGCCGATCAGGTCACCGAACTTGTCGTGGCCGATCGTGGTCAGCGTGCACAGCGTGCCGGTGTTGACGACGATGCCCGATCCGCCGCCGAGTGCAACCTTGTCGTCCGCGGAAGCGGTGTTAGCCGGCAAAAACAGAAGGCCCAGGAGAACGGCCAGGACGGCCGCGGCAGAACCCGATTTCAAGGCGGGTTTCAAGCCGCATCGCGCCTTCTGCAAAGTGGTACCCCGTTCGGTTGTCAAAGATTGGAGTGAGGAATCTCAGACCAGTGGGCCAGTGTAGAGGATCAACGCATCCAGTCCGCCGCACTGCGACGGCCCTCGGCTGGCCTCGTCCGGTGCCGGGCCGCATGGCAACATAAACCGCGACGACGCGCGCTGCGCGGCCCGCAGGGACACCGGCAAGCGCGAAACGGAGAGGACCGTCTGTGAGCAAACCCGATCGCAAGAACGGTGTGCCGAGCACGCTGACCACGATCCCGCTGACCGACCCGCATGCCAGGGCCGGGGAGCCGTCGGTCGGTGACCTGATCAAAGACGTCACAGCCCAGATGTCGACCCTGGTGCGCGCCGAGGTCGAGTTGGCCCGCGCGGAGATCACCCGCGATGTCAAAAAGGGCCTGACCGGCAGCGTCTTCTTCATCTCCGCGCTGGTGGTGCTGTTCTACTCGACGTTCTTCTTCTTCTTTTTCCTGGCCGAGCTGCTGGACAACTGGGTGTGGCGCTGGGCCGCGTTCCTCATCGTCTTCGGGATCATGGTCGTCGTCACCGTGGCGCTGGCACTGTTCGGCTTCTTGAAGGTGCGCAGGATCCGCGGGCCGCAAAAGACCATCGAATCCGTCAAAGAAGCTCGCACCGCCTTCGCCCCGGGCCACGACAAGACACCGGCCGGCCCCAGACAACTCCCCGAACACCACGGCAAGCACGAGAAGCCGGAGACTGGCGCTCCCACCGATCCCTCGGGCTGGTAGATGCCGGCTCCAGATCCGTCGATCGTCCGCATCGACGGGCCTTGGCGCCATCTGGATGTGCACGCCAACGGCATCCGGTTCCACGTCGTCGAAGCGAACGACGACAGCTCCAGTGGCGCGGCCACCGGTCGGCCGCTGGTCATGCTGCTGCACGGGTTCGGGTCCTTCTGGTGGTCGTGGCGCCATCAGCTTCGCGCCCTGGCCGGAGCCCGGGTGGTCGCGGTCGACCTGCGCGGTTACGGCGGTAGCGACAAACCACCCCGCGGCTACGACGGGTGGACGCTGGCCGGCGATACCGCCGGACTCATTCGGGCACTTGGACATTCGTCGGCGACGCTGATCGGGCACGCGGACGGGGGGCTGGCCTGCTGGGCCACCGCACTGTTGCATTCGCGGCTGGTGCGCGGCATCGCGCTGGTCAGTTCGCCGCATCCGGCGGCGTTGCGGCGGTCCACGCTGACCCGCCGGGACCAGGGCCGCGCCCTGCTGCCGACGCTACTGCGGTATCAGGCGCCGCTGTTGCCCGAGCGACTGCTGACCAGACACGACGGCGCCGAGATCGAGCGGCTCGTGCGCAGCCGCAGCGGCGCCAAATGGGTTGCGTCCGAAGATTATTCGCAGACAGTGCGGTACCTGCGCCAGGCCATCCAGATCCCCGGCGCCGCGCACTGCGCGCTCGAATATCAGCGGTGGGCGGTGCGCAGCCAGTTACGCGGTGAAGGCCACCGGTTCATCAAATCCACCACCGCACAGCTGGGGGTGCCGTTGCTGCACATCCGCGGTGACGCCGATCCCTACGTCCTGGCCGCACCGGTCGAGCGCACCCAGCGCTACGCGCCGCACGGCCGCTATGTCTCCGTCGCCGGGGCCGGGCATTTCAGCCACGAAGAGGCGCCGGCGGAAATCAACCGGCACCTGACGCGCTTCCTGCAGAAGGTGCAGCAGGTCAGCTGACGCAGGCTCCGGTGCCCACCGGCGCGGTGGCACCGATCTTGGAGAGCTGGCCGGCCACCTCCTCGGCCGTCAGCACGAACCCGGTGTCGGCGTCGTCGACTGCCGCACCGAACACCACGCCGAGCACCCGGCCGTCGAGGTCGATCAGCGGCCCGCCGGAATCTCCCTGCTCCACGTTGGCCCGGATGGTGTAGACGTCGCGGGTGACCTGCTGGGGGCTGCGGTAGATGTCCGGCCCGCTGAGCTTGATGACTTCCCGGATCCGCGCGGGGGTGGCGGTGAAATTCCCGCCGCCGGGATAGCCGAGCACGACCACATCGGTGCCGGTTTTCGCGGGGGCGTCGTCGAACACCAGCGGCGCCGACGGCAATCCTGGTACGGCCAGGATCGCGATGTCCACCTGCGGGTCGTAGGAAACCACCGTGGCGTCGTAGTTCTTGCCGTTCGCCTGCAACGAGACGCTGCTGGAGCCCGCCACCACGTGCGCGTTCGTCATCACCCGCTCGGGTGCGATGACGAACCCGGTGCCTTCGAGCACCTTCTGACAGCTCGGCGCCAGGCTGCGCACCTTGACCACGCTTGGCGCGGCCGCCGCCACCACGGGGTTGTTGGCCAGCGCAGGGTCAGGGGAGGCGACCGGGATCACCGGGGTCCGGCTGAACGGCTCCAACACAGCGGGCAGGCCGGAGGTGTTCAGCAGCGCCGAAAGGCGCTTGGGCACCGTCTTCAGCCAGGTCGGCGCGACCTCGTTGACTTCGGCGAGCACGCGTGAACCCCGCACCGCGGCGGCCAGTTCCGGCTGATCTTTCGATTGGGTCAACGGGGTCGCCAACAGCCAGGCCGCCGTCAGTACCACCATCAACTGGACGCCGACGCCGATGACGGAGTCGATGGTGCGGATCGGCCGGTTGCGGATCGCGCCCCGCACCGCCCGGCCCAGCACCACACCGGCGACCTCGCCGACCACCACCAGCGCCAGGATCAGGAACAGCGCCGCGAACAACTTCGCCCGCGGAGCCGCGATGTGGCTGACGATGTGCGGCGCCAGCAACACGCCGGCCACCGCGCCCAGCACCACCCCGGCGAACGAGAGCACCGACCCGAGGGCTCCGGAGCGCCACCCGGAGATCGCGGCGATGAAAGCCACCGCCAGAACGGCGATGTCCAGCCATTGCGAGGGCGTCATCGAATTCATCGCGCCCCACCCCGCAACCCGTCGGAGTCACCGACCAACACCATCGCGTCGTCGAGTTCGCGGATGTCGTCGGTGTCCCAGGGCTGGGCCCACCCCGCTACGTCGAGAACCGCAGAGATCACCTGGCCAGTGAAGCCCCACACCAGCATCTGGTTCAGCAGAAACGCCGGTCCCGCCCAGCGGCGCCCCAAGGTGCCCCGGTAGACCATCAGCCGATTTTCCGGGTTGATGAAGGCGCGCACCGGAACCCGGGCCACGATCGCCGTCTCGGCGTCGTTGACCACCGTCACCGGGCCGGGATCCGGCGAGTAGGCCAGCACCGGGACGACGTGAAATCGCGACGGAGCGATGAAAGTGCGTTCCATGGTCACCAGCGGGTGCAACCTGTTGACGTCGATACCGGTCTCCTCGCGGGCTTCCCGCAAGGCCGTGGCGACGGGGCCTACGTCGCCGGGGTCTGATGCGCCCCCAGGGAATGCGGCCTGGCCGGCGTGGTGACGCAAGGTGGAGGCCCGCACGGTCAGCAGCAGGTCGGCGTCGTCGGGGACGCCGCCGGCAGGCCCGGCCTCCGGCCCCGAGAACAGCACCAGGACGGCGGCATCCCGCCCGCCACGGCCCAACGACTTGGCCGCCGTCACCATTGCCAGGACGTCGGCCGGCAACCGGCGGCGGAATGCCTCGGGAATCTGGTCGACGTTGTCGATCAGCGGCCGCAACCAGGCTGGGCCGGCATCAGGAGTGAGCGCGACTATCCCCCGCTCGCGCGCGGTTCCCGCTGCAGTCACCGGCACCTCATCTGATTCGCTCACCCCGCCTCACTCCCCGACCGCGGCCGCAATCTCGTCGGCGCTGTCGAATGCCCGCGGCAGGGTCTGCGCAACGCTACCGTCCGGCCGCAGCACCACCGTCGCGGGCATCACGTTTGCCACCCGCAGCGCAGCCGCCACCCGTCGGCGGCCATCCTGCAGCGTCGGCAGATGAACG
This sequence comes from Mycobacterium sp. 23, assembly GCF_048287075.1. Taxonomy (NCBI): domain Bacteria; kingdom Bacillati; phylum Actinomycetota; class Actinomycetes; order Mycobacteriales; family Mycobacteriaceae; genus Mycobacterium; species Mycobacterium sp. 23. Next base: position 4,534,878 of record NZ_JBLVUX010000005.1, on the reverse strand, counting down.
CCCAGTTCGGCCAGTCGCAGCAGGGCGGCCGTCTCGTTCTCATCCTGATGCACCGTCACCACCATCACGTCGGACCCCACTCGACGTTGATACTCGGCCATCGCCGGCAGTTCGGCAGCGCAAGGCCTACACCAGTAAGCCCAGAGGTTGATCACCACCCGCCGCCCGGCCAGCGCCTTCGCCACGTCAACAGGGGCACCGTCGGCCGCGCACTCGACCACCACACCCTGCAGGACGGGGACGCCCGACCCCGCGGACGGCGCCGGGCAGGGCGCCAGGTCCGCCCGTTGTCGCGGACCGGCCAGCGCCTCGACCGTGTCCGCATCCCGATGTCCACGCCCGGCCGGCCCCGCGGTGCTGGTCTTGGGCACGGCGTCGTCGCGCAGTTGCGCCACCAGCGCCACCACGAGCGCGGCCACCACCGCTACGACCGCGATGGTCCAGCGGGCAGCACCGGAGAGCCCGTTCATGCCTGGAGCGGTTACAACCCGGCCAGGGCCAACAGGTGGTCGGTCTCCGGGCCCTGGACCAGTGGGGCGGCCAGCAGCGGGTCGGTGGGGCCCAGGCCGTAGGAGGGACAGTCCTTGGCCAGCACGCACACCCCGCACGCCGGTTTGCGGGAGTGGCACACCCGGCGGCCGTGGAAGATCACCCGGTGGCTGAGCAGGGTCCATTCCTTGCGCTCGATCAGCTCGCCGACGGCGTGCTCCACCTTGACCGGGTCTTCTTCGGCGGTCCACCGCCACCGGCGGACCAGCCGACCGAAATGGGTGTCGACGGTGATGCCGGGGATGTTGAAGGCGTTGCCGAGGATGACGTTCGCTGTCTTCCGGCCGACGCCGGGCAGCGTCACCAGCTCTTCCATGGTGTTCGGCACTTCACCGTCGAACCGCTCGACGAGGGCCTGTCCCAGTCCGATGAGCGAGGTGGCCTTGTTGCGGAAGAAGCCCGTCGGGTGGATCAGGGCCTCCAACTCTTCGCGATCGGCCTGCGCATAATCCAGTGCCGTCCGGTACTTCACGAACAACGCGGGCGTGGTCAGATTCACGCGCTTGTCGGTGCTCTGGGCCGAAAGTATGGTCGCGACCGCGAGTTCGAGCGGCGAGGTGAAGTCGAGTTCGCAGTAGACGTGCGGAAATGCCTGCGCCAGCGCCCGATTCATTCTGCGCGCCCGTCGCACCAACCCGGTGCGGGTTTCATTGGCGAAGCGCTTGGCGACGGCTTTCTCCACCGTCTTTTCCTTGGCGGGGGACGACTTTGCCGCTGACACCTACGACAGAGTACTGATTTCGTGATCTGGCTGAGATCTTGACCATGTTTACTCTTTTTGTGTTGTGGTTGCTGGTGGCCTGCATCCCCGCCTTGCTGATGCTGGCGGCGCTCGGGCTCGGGCGGCTGGAAAAGTCCCTCGACCACGACGCCGTGACCGCCTCCGATGTCGCCGATTTCCTCGACCACGCCCAAGCCGTCGACGTCCGTACGCTGGCCCGCGAAGGCATGCCGGAGGCGCTGGAGTTGCTGCACCGCCGTCAGGCCCTCGGACTGGAAGCCACACCGCAGCCCAAAGCGCTGAACGGCAGGCATCACGTCGAGACATACTTTGCTGCCGACATGGTCGGACGTATCGAATCGGGCCTGCCAACCCGCATCGGGGCCACCTGGGGCGGGCGGTATCGGGCCAACACGCAATTTACGGTGACTCGACACGTTAATCGTGTGTAGCGTTGGCAGGCCGCACCGTTTGGCCTACCTTTAGACTCGTGTCGGCCGTCACAGGTTGGCCAGCCCGTATCTACTTCGTTAGAAACTGAAGAGGCAAGAAGAGGCAACGTGGACGAGATCCTGGCAAGGGCCGGAATCTTCCAAGGGGTTGAGCCCAGCGCAGTCGCGGCACTGACCAAGCAGCTGCAGCCCGTCGACTTTCCCCGTGGACACACCGTATTCGCCGAGGGTGAACCGGGTGACCGGCTCTACATCATCGTCGCGGGCAAGGTGAAGATCGGTCGACGCTCACCCGATGGACGGGAGAACCTGCTCACGATCATGGGCCCGTCGGACATGTTCGGCGAGCTGTCGATCTTCGACCCGGGCCCGCGGACGTCCAGCGCGACGACGATCACCGAGGTGCGCGCGGTGTCGATGGACCGCGACGCGCTGCGGGCGTGGATCGCCGACCGTCCGGAGATCGCCGAGCAGCTGCTGCGCGTGCTGGCCCGCCGGCTGCGGCGCACCAACAACAACCTCGCCGACCTGATCTTCACCGACGTGCCGGGCCGAGTGGCCAAGCAGCTGCTGCAGCTCGCTCAGCGTTTCGGCACGCAGGAGGGTGGCGCCATGCGGGTCACCCACGACCTGACGCAGGAGGAGATCGCCCAGCTGGTGGGCGCGTCCCGGGAGACGGTCAACAAGGCGCTGGCCGACTTCGCGCACCGTGGCTGGATACGGCTGGAGGGCAAGAGCGTGCTGATCTCGGACTCCGAACGCCTGGCGCGCCGGGCGCGCTAACCTGCGCGCAGCGCGGGCCATCAGGTCCGCGACACTGACACGACGCACACGACACGCCGGCGCGCGGGTGCCTGGTTTCAAACTCGGCGCGACGGCCCATTCCGGAATCTGCTCGGGCTACTGAGTCCGCAGGTAGTCCAGCTGGACCTGCACCGACCACTCGGCAGCGTCCCAGAGCTTCACGTCGACGTCGGTGTAGACGTGCTCGACGACCTGGCGTGCGCCGGCATCCTCACCCAGCTCCCGCAGCGCCGAACGTACCTGTTCGAGCCGCTCGTTCCGGTGCGCCAGATAGCCCTGCGCCACCGTATCCAGATCAGGCAGTTCCGGCCCGTGTCCCGGCAGCACGACCCGCCGTCCCAGGCCGCGCAGCCGCCGCAGCGATTCCATATAGGCGGTCAGGTTGCCGTCTTCCTTGTCCATCACGGTGGTGCCGCGCCCCAGCACGGTGTCGGCGGTCAGCACCGCGTCGTCGAGCACGAACGACAATGAATCAGCGGTGTGGCCGGGCGTGGACATGACGGTGATCTTCAGGCCGGCGGCGTCGATCACTTCGCCGTCGACCAGTTCGCCGCCGAACCCGCGCAAGAACCCGCTGCCCGCCGAGCGCACCGTCGCGCCGGTTCGCTCGACCAGCTTGTCGATGCCATCGGTGTGGTCGCCGTGCCGGTGGCTGATCAGCACCAGCACGACACGGCCCTGCTCGGCGACCCGCGCGATGTGCTCGTCGTCGTCGGGCCCCGGGTCCACGACCACCAACTCGTCGCTGCGGGGACCGCGGAGCACCCAGGTATTGGTGCCCTCCAGCGTCATGAGACCGGGGTTGTCGCACAGCAACACCGAGGCAGTGTCGGTGACCGCCCGCAGTTGGGCGTAGGCGGGATGGGCGAGCGCTGACCCGGCCACGGCCGTTACCCGACCTCCACGATCAGTTCGACCTCCACCGGTGCGCCCAGCGGCAGCTCGGCCACCCCGACCGCTGACCGGGCGTGCTTGCCGTTCTCGCCGAACACCTCTGCGAGCAGTTCGGAGGCCCCGTTGATGACCCCCGGCTGACCGTGGAAGCCCGGCGCGGACGCGACGAACCCCACCACCTTGACCACCCGGGTCACCGAGTCCAGACCCACCAGCGAATCGACGGCGGCCAGAGCGTTGAGCGCACACACCCGCGCCAGCGCCTTGCCCGCGTCGGGAGCGACGTCGGCGCCGACTTTGCCGGACGCACCCAACTTGCCGTCCACGAACGGCAGCTGGCCCGCGGTGTAGACGAGGTCGCCGGTGCGCACCGCCGGAACATAGGCCGCCAGCGGGGCGACCACCTGGGGAAGCGTGAGGCCCAGCTCCGCCAGGCGGTCTTTAGCGCTCACTTCGGCCGCTTGAGGTACGCGACGTGCTGCTCTCCGGTAGGGCCGGGCAACACCGCCACCAGCTCCCAGCCGTCGGCGCCCCACTGGTCGAGGATCTGCTTGGTGGCGTGGGTGAGCAGCGGAATCGTCGCGTACTCCCATGTGGTGGGTTGGGTCATGGTCGCGAGCTTATCCGGCAAAACAGCAACGGCTAGCATGCGATGGTGGCTAACACATCGAGCGGCGGTAGCTCCGTCGGGTGGCCTTCGCGGTTGTCGAAGGCCCGCCTGCATTTCGTGACCGGCAAGGGCGGTACCGGCAAGTCGACGATCGCGGCCGCCCTGGCCCTGACCCTCGCCGCCGGCGGACGCAAAGTGCTGCTGGTGGAAGTCGAAGGGCGCCAAGGGATTGCGCAACTATTCGACGTCCCGCCGCTGCCCTACCAGGAGCTCAAGATCGCGACCGCCGAACGCGGGGGCCAGGTCAATGCACTGGCCATCGACATCGAGGCCGCCTTCCTGGAATACCTCGACATGTTCTACAACCTGGGCATCGCGGGCCGGGCGATGCGCCGCATCGGCGCCATCGAGTTCGCCACCACCATCGCGCCCGGCCTGCGCGACGTGCTGCTCACCGGCAAGATCAAGGAGACGGTGATCCGCATGAACAAGGGCGCCAAGACTCCCGTCTACGACGCGATCGTGGTCGACGCCCCGCCGACCGGGCGCATCGCACGCTTCCTCGACGTCACCAAGGCGGTGTCGGATCTGGCCAAGGGTGGGCCGGTGCATTCCCAGGCCGAAGGCGTGGTCAAGCTGCTGCACTCCGACCAGACGGCCATCCACCTGGTGACGCTGCTGGAGGCGCTGCCGGTGCAGGAGACCCTGGAGGCCATCGAGGAGCTCGCGGAGATGGAACTGCCGATCGGCAGCGTCATCGTGAATCGCAACATCCCGGCCTATCTCGGCAACGACGACCTGGCGAAGGCCGCCGAGGGCGTGGTGGACGCCGACGCCGTGCGATCGGGGTTGGCGATGGCCGGAATCGAGCTCGAAGACGCCGACTTCGCGGGCCTGCTGACCGAGACCATCGAACACGCCACCCGGATCAGCGCGCGCTCGGAGACTGCGCAGCAACTCGATTCGCTGCAGGTGCCCAGGTTGGAACTGCCGACGATCTCCGACGGAGTCGACCTGGGCAGCCTCTACGAACTTTCGGAAGTACTTGCGCAACAAGGAGTCCGGTAACCATGACACAGGCACACAAGCCGGAAACCCTTGACATGGCCGCGATCCTGGCCGACACGACCAACCGTGTGGTGGTGTGCTGCGGTGCGGGCGGTGTCGGCAAGACCACTACCGCCGCGGCGATCGCCCTGCGCGCGGCCGAATATGGGCGCACCGTAGTGGTTTTGACGATCGACCCGGCCAAGCGACTCGCACAAGCGTTGGGAGTCAACGACCTTGGCAACACACCGCAGCGCGTACCGTTGGCGCCGGAGGTGCCTGGCGAGCTGCACGCGATGATGCTCGACATGCGCCGCACCTTCGACGAGATGGTGGTCCAGTACTCGGGATCCGATCGGGCACAATCGATTTTGGACAACCAGTTCTATCAGACGGTCGCCACGTCACTGGCCGGCACGCAGGAATACATGGCCATGGAGAAGCTGGGCCAGCTGCTGGCACAGGACCGGTGGGACCTGGTCGTAGTGGACACCCCACCGTCGCGCAACGCACTGGACTTTCTGGACGCGCCAAAGCGCCTGGGCAGCTTCATGGACAGCCGGCTGTGGCGACTGCTGCTGGCGCCCGGCCGCGGCATCGGGCGGCTGGTCACCGGCGCGATGGGCCTGGCGATGAAGGCGATGTCGACGATCCTGGGCTCGCAGATGCTGGGTGACGCGGCGGCGTTCGTGCAGTCGCTGGACGCGACGTTCGGCGGCTTCCGGGAGAAGGCCGACCGTACCTACGCGCTACTGAAGCGCCGCGGCACTCAGTTCGTGGTGGTCTCGGCCGCCGAGCCCGACGCGCTGCGCGAGGCGGCCTTCTTCGTCGACCGGCTGTCGCAGGAAGGAATGCCGCTGGCGGGGCTGGTCCTCAACCGGACCCATCCGCTGTTGTGCTCACTTCCGGTCGAGCGCGCCATCGACGCCAACGAGAAGCTGGAATCGGAAACGTCCGAGCAGGCGGCCCTGGCTTCGGCGGTGCTGCACATTCACGCCGATCGCGGCCAGACGGCCAAGCGAGAGATCCGCCTGCTGTCCCGCTTCACCGGAGCCCATCCCCACGTGCCGGTAATCGGGGTGCCCTCGTTGCCGTTCGACGTCTCGGACCTCGAGGCGCTGCGCGCCCTGGCCGACCAGATCACTTCGGCTTGATCCGCCGTTGACCTGCGGCGATACCTCCGCAGCGGTGGGTTATTTGACGCCCATTCAACGGTGGCCGCGAACAACATACGTATCTATAGCCCCAAAAACCTCTCTGACCTGCGCGAATACCTCGCGGTAGATATTTCGTCGAGCTAAGCTGTAACAATAAAGTAATGATGGAAGCGGTCTCCTACCGGCTCCGTGGCCGCCGCTGACGCCTCTGCCGGCCGGGCGGGTAACCGGGCGCCGGAGGCTGTCGGGTTACGCCGGCAGCCGACTCTGTAAAGCCGTCGCGACCAGCGACGATACCGGGCACTCCGGGCGTTATTTGACGCCGATTCAACGGCGGTCGACAGACGTCGACCGCAGCCCAACACAAAAATGCCCTCTGACCTGCTTAAATGGCTGAACGCGAAAACAGCGTCCAGCTAAGCTGTAATAAAAAAGTAATGAGGAACACACCCGCCGCCGGGCGGGAACCGCGGCCGGTTCAGATGATGTTGCGGCGCTTGCGCTTGTCGAAGTAGTCCGACCAGGACACGACCTCTGGGTGCTGCTTGAGCAGTGCGCGCCGCTGACGCTCGGTCATGCCGCCCCAGACGCCAAACTCGACCTTGTTGTCCAGCGCGTCGGCACCGCATTCCTGCATTACAGGGCAGTGCCGGCAGATAACCGCGGCCTTGCGCTGGGCGGCTCCGCGCACGAACAGCTCGTCGGGGTCCGTCGCCCGGCACAACGCCTGCGACACCCAGGTGATGCGCTCTTCAGCCTCGACGCTGCGGAGCGGGTTACCTACGGACGTGAGGTTGGTCCTTCGTGCACCCGGACGTGTTCCTGACACGAGCTGATCCCTTCCTTCCGGCCGCCGCCTGCGGCCGCCCTCTTCGGGTACCAGCCGACGATGCGATTCCAGCCACAATGTGCACATCGGTGTTACCTGAATCTCACTGCGTATCTAAGTTAGGGGTTGACACCGCAATTGCGCAACAGTCCGATAACGCTTTTTCTGGGACGTCCGTGCCGTCTTCCGCCGACCGGCCGGGGAAAACAGGAGCGCCCTCTCCCGCTTTGGGCCTCTGACCAGTGCAGTCGCAGCAGATTCACAGTTCCCAGGGGTAGCGGACCTGCTCAACAGCTGCTAAAGAAATTTTTTTCCAGCCGGACGGCGCGGGGGCGTGACGAGGGGTCGCTACTGTAGTACGCATGTCCGAGCGACCCCCGGTAGCACTCACGCTGCTGAAGCTCGCAGGTTTCTGTCTGCTTGCCAGCGTGGTGGCCACCGCGCTGATGTTCCCGCTCGCCGGTGGCGTCGGGCTGATGTCCAACCGCGCCTCCGAGGTCGTCGCCAACGGTTCGGCTCAACTCCTCGAGGGACAGGTGCCGGCGGTGTCGACCATGGTCGACGCGAAGGGCAACACCATCGCGTGGCTGTACTCTCAGCGCCGCTTCGAGGTGTCCTCGGACAAGATCGCCAACACCATGAAGCTCGCGATCGTATCGATCGAGGACAAGCGGTTCGCCGATCACAACGGCGTGGACTGGAAAGGCACCTTGACCGGCCTGGCGGGCTACGCCTCCGGTGATGTGGAGACCCGCGGTGGCTCCACCATCGAGCAGCAGTACATCAAGAACTATCAGCTGCTGGTCACGGCGCAGACCGACGCGGAGAAGCGCGCGGCCGTCGAGACCACCCCGGCGCGCAAGCTGCGCGAGATCCGGATGGCGCTCACGCTGGACAAGACCTTCACCAAGCCGGAGATCCTCACCCGCTACCTGAACCTGGTGTCCTTCGGGAACAACTCGTTCGGCATCCAGGACGCCGCGCAGACCTACTTCGGGGTGAACGCGATCGACCTGAACTGGCAACAGGCGGCGCTGCTGGCCGGCATGGTGCAGTCGACCAGCGCCCTCAACCCCTACACCAATCCCGAAGGCGCGCTGGCCCGGCGCAACCTGGTGCTCGACACGATGATCGAGAACATCCCCCAGGAGGCCGATGCGCTGCGCGCGGCCAAGACCCAGCCGCTCGGGATCCTGCCGCAGCCCAACGAACTGCCACGCGGCTGCATCGCCGCCGGCGATCGCGCCTTCTTCTGCGACTACGTGCAGGAGTATTTGTCGCGTGCGGGCATCAGCAAGGAACAGGTCGCCCGCGGCGGCTACCTGATCCGCACCACGCTGGATCCCGATGTTCAGATCCCGGTCAAGTCGGCCATCGACAAGTTCGCTCCCCCGACGCTGAGCGGCATCTCGAGCGTGATGAGCGTGATCCTGCCGGGCAAGACATCGCACAAAGTGGTGGCGATGGCCAGCAACCGGAAGTACGGCCTGGACACCGAGGCCGGCGAGACGATGCGACCACAACCGTTCTCCCTGGTCGGTGACGGTGCCGGGTCGATCTTCAAGATCTTCACGACGGCGGCCGCACTCGACATGGGCATGGGCATCAACGCCCAGCTCGACGTCCCGCCCCGCTTCCAGGGCAAGGGTCTGGGCAGCGGTGGCGCCAAGGGCTGCCCGAAGGACACCTGGTGCGTTATCAACGCCGGCAACTATCGCGGCAGCATGAGCGTGACGGACGCGCTGGCCACCTCGCCCAACACCGCGTTCGCCAAGCTGATCTCGCAGGTGGGTGTATCGCGGACGGTCGACATGGCCATCAAGCTCGGCCTGCGCTCCTACGCCAACCCGGGCACGGCCCGCGACTACAACCCCGACAGCAACGAGAGCCTGGCCGACTTCGTCAAGCGGCAGAACATCGGCTCCTTCACCCTGGGCCCCATCGAGGTCAACGCGCTGGAGCTGTCGAATGTCGTGGCCACGCTGTCCTCCGGCGGCATGTGGTGCCCGCCGAACCCGATCGACAAGCTGATCGACCGCAACGGCAACGAGGTCTCGGTCACCACCGAGACCTGCGAGCAGGTAGTGCCGGAAGGGCTGGCCAACACCCTCGCCAACGCGATGAGCAAGGACGCGGTGGGCAGCGGCACGGCGGCCGGGTCCGCCGGCGCGGCGGGCTGGACCCTGCCGATGTCCGGCAAGACCGGCACCACCGAGGCGCACCGGTCCTCGGGTTTCGTCGGCTTCACCAACCGCTATGCGGCGGCCAACTACATTTACGACGACTCGCCCTCGCCGACCGACCTGTGTTCGGCCCCGCTGCGGCACTGCGGCAGCGGTGACCTGTACGGCGGCAACGAGCCCGCGCGCACCTGGTTCACGGCGCTGCAGCCGATCGCCAACAACTTCGGCGAGGTGCATCTGCCGCCCACCGACCCGCGCTACATGGACGGTTCACCGGCCGGACGGGTGCCGAGCGTGGCCGGTCTGGACGTCGACCAGGCGCGGCAGCGCCTGAAGGACGCCGGCTTCCAGGTCGCCGATCAGCCGAACTCGGTCAACAGCAGCGCCAAGTACGGCGAGGTGGTCGGAACCTCGCCCACCGGCCAGACGATTCCCGGCTCGATCGTGACGATCCAGGTCAGCAACGGCATCCCGCCACCACCACCGCCGCCGCCGGAAGGCGGGCTGCCGCCGGAGGTCGTCGGATCGCAGGTGGTCGAGATTCCGGGCCTGCCGCCGATCACCATTCCGTTGTTGGCGCCTCCGCCGCCGGCACCGCCGCCTCCGTAGGCGCCCCATAGGCACTCCGTAGGCGCTGATCACGCGAAGAGCCGCGCGTCGGGTCGGTTCCCGGCAGTAAACTGCCTGGCATGGCTGACGTACATCGCGGGGCACTTCCCGTCGTGTTAAGGACCGGCGCCGCAGCGCTCGGCTCGGCGGTCGCCGGGATCGGCTACGCCGCCTTCGTCGAGCGCAACGCGTTCGTGCTCCGCGAGATCACGATGCCGGTGCTGAGTCCGGGCTCCACCCCGCTGCGGGTGCTGCACATCAGTGACCTGCACATGACGCCCAACCAGCGGCGCAAGCAGGCCTGGCTGCGCGAGCTGGCCAGCTGGGAGCCCGACCTGGTGGTCAACACCGGTGACAACCTGGCCCACCCCAAAGCCGTGCCCGCGGTGGTACAGGCCCTGGGTGACCTGTTGTCCCGGCCCGGTGTCTTCGTCTTCGGCAGCAACGACTACTTCGGGCCGCGGCTGAAGAACCCGATGAATTACCTGACCAACCCGGATCACCGAATCAAGGGCGAACCGCTGCCCTGGCAGGATCTGCGCGCGGCGTTCACCGAGCGCGGCTGGCTGGACCTCACGCACACCCGGCGCGAGTTCGAGGTGGCGGGCCTGCACATCGCCGCCGCCGGTGTCGACGACCCACACATCGACCGGGACCGCTACGAGACGATCGCGGGGCCGGCCAGCCCGGCCGCCAACCTGCGGCTGGGGCTTGTGCACTCCCCCGAGCCCCGGGTGCTGGACCGGTTCGCCGCCGATGGCTACCAGCTGATCATGGCCGGCCACACCCATGGCGGTCAGCTGTGTCTGCCGTTCTACGGCGCACTGGTCACCAACTGCGGCCTGGACCGCTCCCGGGCCAAGGGCCCCTCGCAGTGGGGCTCCCATACCCGGCTGCACGTCTCCGCGGGCATCGGGACGTCACCGTTCGCGCCGGTGCGGTTCTGCTGCCGGCCCGAGGCGACCCTGTTGACGCTGATCGCCACCCCGATGGGCGGCCGGGATTCGACCAGCAACCTGGGGCGCTCGCAGCCGACCGTGTCCGTGCGTTGACGCCGACGCGCATCGCGGTCCGCAGTCTCTCCCGGGACTGGACCGACAATGCGATCCGGTTGATCGAGGCGGATGCCCGTCGCAGCGCGGACACACATCTGCTGCGCTACCCGCTGCCGGCCCGGTGGGGTGACGAGGCCGGAGTGGAGCTCTATCTCAAGGACGAGACGACCCACATCACCGGAAGCCTCAAGCACCGGCTCGCCCGATCCCTGTTTCTCTACGCGCTGTGCAACGGCTGGATCGGTGAGGGCACCACGGTGGTGGAGGCGTCCTCGGGTTCCACCGCGGTGTCAGAGGCCTACTTCGCGGCGATGCTGGGCCTGCCGTTCGTGGCGGTGATGCCGGCGGCGACCAGCGCCGCCAAGATCGCGTTGATCGAATCGCAAGGTGGCCGTTGCCATTTCGTGCAGAAGTCGAGCGAAGTCTATGCCGAGGCGGCCCGCGTCGCCGCCGAGACCGGTGGCCATTATCTGGACCAGTTCACCAACGCCGAGCGCGCCACCGACTGGCGCGGCAACAACAACATCGCCGAATCGATCTACCTGCAGATGGCTTTCGAGTCCCACCCGATACCCGCCTGGATCGTGGTGGGCGCCGGCACCGGGGGTACCAGCGCCACGATCGGCCGCTACATCCGGTATCGACGGCACGCGACCCGGTTGTGCGTGGTCGACCCGGAGAACTCCGCCTTCTTTCCGGCCTTCGTCGAGGACCGGCTCGACGTGGTGACCGGCGCATCGTCGCGCATCGAGGGCATCGGCCGACCCCGGGTGGAACCGTCGTTTCTCCCGTCGCTGGTCGACCGGATGGTCTCGGTGCCCGACGCGGCATCGGTCGCCGCCGCTCGCCATGTCAGTGCGGTGCTGGGCCGCCGGGTGGGGCCGTCGACGGGCACCAATCTCTGGGGCGCGTTCGGTCTGCTGGCAGAGATGGTGGCCGCGGGTCACCGGGGTTCGGTGGTCACGCTGCTGGCCGACAGCGGGGACCGCTATGCCGACACCTATTTCGACGACGAGTGGGTTGCCGCCCAGGGACTGGATCCCAGCCATGCCGCCCGGGCGCTGGTCGAATTCGAGCGCTCCTGCCGTTGGGACTGAGCCGCCGACCTGCCGTTTGGGAGGTGGCTGCTCCGGTGCGATAGGCTGTCGAGGCTTCAAGCGGGGTGTGGCGCAGCTTGGTAGCGCGCTTCGTTCGGGACGAAGAGGCCGTGGGTTCGAATCCCGCCACCCCGACTCATTTCTGTACCTGTCATTCCTGTACCGACCAAAATGCGTCGGACCGAAACCGCGTTTCCACGGTTCCGGTCCGACGCAACTAGCTCAGCGCACAGATGAGTGCGCTAGAACCAGACTCTTCGGCCTCCAACCGGGCGCCCAACCGCACCCAGAATCCACAGAATCACACCGACGAGCACGAGAATGCCGCCGATTGTGTAGAGAATTGGGATACCGGCGAAATAGCCGATCAGCAGCAAAATAATTCCCAGGATGATCACGTCGCGCCCCTTCTGTTGAACGCTGTCTAATTGGCAGATCCAACTTCCGTGTACCCCGCGATTTGTGGGTCCAATCACAACGCTCTGTTACAGATCCACATCGGATGAGCGTGCGGCGCGAGGGCGGAAGCGCACTCGCGTTCCGCGGCGCGGTGCCAGCATGATGGACCGGCGCACCACTTGTTCCGGCCGGGAATCGACCACACTGAACTCGCCCTCGCGGAGCAGCACGTGCAGCACCGTAATCAGCTCGCGCATCGAGAAGGCGGCGCCGAGGCATCGTTTGACGCCGCCACCGAATGGAAGCCAGGCATACGTCTGCGGCCGGACACCCAGAAATCGCTCCGGCCGGAATTCGCGGGGACGCTCGTAGACCGCTGGGTTGCGGTTGATCGCGACGATGTGCACCACGATCCGGGTCCCGGCCGCTACCAGGTAGCCGCCCAGCCGGATGGGCTGCGCCGCCACCCGGGAGGTCAATGGAGCGGGCGGGCGTATCCGCAGCGTCTCGTCGATCACCGCCGTGGTGAACTCCTCACCGCCGCCCACCGCTTCTTCCCGCACTCGCCGCAGCGCGTCGGGATGGTGCAATAACAGATCGAAGACCCAGGCCAGCGTGGTCGCTGTGGTTTCATGCCCGGCCAGCATCAGAGTTATCAGATCATCGCGAATCTCGGTGTCCGACAGCGTTTTCCCGTCCTCGCCGCGGGCGCACATCAGCACTGCGAGGAGGTCGCGCCGGTCGGCCAGCCCGGGGTCGTCGCGGCGGGCGGCGATCAGCGGCATCACGACGCCGTCGATCTCGCGATTGGCCCGCGCCCGGGCCGGCCACACCCGCAGCGTGCCGAGGCCGCGCAGCGCGTAGCGGACGGTCAGCTGCTCAGACACGCCCAGGTTCAGCAGTCGTTCGAACGGCCGGCCCAGCCGCTGCACTTCGTCGGGGTCCTCGACGCCGAAGATGACCCGGACGATCACATCCAGCATCAGCGCCCGCGCGGCCTGCAGCAGTTCGAATGGGCGGTCAACGGGCCACCTGCGCATCGCCGCTCGCGTCGACGCCTCGATCACCGGGACGTAGGTGTTCAGCGCTGCGCCGTGCAACGGCGGTGTCAGCAGCTTTCGCCGCCGCAGATGCTCTGGCTCCTCCTGCACGAACATCGATCCGGACCCGTAGATCGCCGCTGCCGGTCCGACTCCTTCACCCCCGAGCAGAACGTCGGTCGGCGCGGTGAAGACCTCCTTGGCCAGGGCCGAGTCCGAGACGATCGCCACCTCGCCCAGGCTGAGGATCGGCATCGTCATGATCGGCCCGTACCGGCGGATCAGTCGCATCATCCGGCGCTCGCCACCCACCAGGTAGGCCAGCGCGTAGATGGCGGCGAAAGCGCTGCGGAACCCACGCGGCGCGGGCAGTCCGGGTGGCGGGCTCACGCGCAGCGATTGTCCTCCTCGCCGCGACGAGAGCGAAGCGTCACACGCAGTCGGCGCAGATCTGCCGTCCACCGCTGGTGTCGCGCAACCGGTTGCGGTGCTGCACCAGGAAGCAGCTCGAGCAGGTGAACTCGTCAGACCGCTGGGGGATCACCACGACCGACAGTTCCTCGCTGGACAGGTCCGCGCCCGGCAGCTCGAAGAACAGCGAGTCGTTCGGGTCGTCGTCGACGACCGTCGTGGCCAGCTTCGGCATCGGTCCCAACTCACGGAGCGTGGAGCGGTCCGAGGCGTCGGTGTCGGTCACGCGGCGTGCGTCGTAGTCGCTGACGGTCGTCATGGCAGTTCCTTCCTGCGGAGGGCCGGGCCGTCCACCGCGTGGTCGCCCGTTGGCACAGGCAGTACCCCATTCCGAAGCGGCCCACACCCCTTCCGCAGGAAGATTTCTCAGATGTGCTATGCGTCAGGGCGCGGTGAGTTGCAACGCCGGCCAGTTGCCGGGGTACAGCACCGCCTGGTGCGCCAGCGCGCGCTGCCGACGCATGTCGGCACGCTGGTTGCGCGCCACCCAGGCCAGCCCCAGCCAGGGCGACATGATGGCCACCACCAAGGACACCCCGGCCAGCAGCTCGTGGCCCACAGCCATCGCCGCCAGGCCGATGACCAGGCCGACCGCCCAGGTCCCGGCGGCCACCAATCCGGGCACGCTCACGGCCCGCTCGCCTGCCTCGCTGGTCGTGGCCGGCCCATGCACGAGCGCGTCTGTCCCGATGTAAACCATGCTCACTCCCAGTGCTGACGGAAAACTTGTTAGAGATACTATATCCTACGGATACAGTTTCCGCACCGGCCAATTTTGGGCGGCGAATCCCGGTCATGACGCACCACGCTGTTGAGTTCCTGGATTGCGGGTATAAGGCGACGGTGAGTGATACCGCCGTGTTGATCATCGACATGTTCAACGATTACGACCATCCCGACGCCGAACCGCTGGCCGACAACGCCGCCGGCATCATTGATCCCCTGGTCGGGCTGGTCAACGACGCCCGCGACCACGACGGCGTCGACCTGATCTACGTCAACGACAATCACGGCAACTTCACCGCTGACCGCCAAGCCATCATTTCCAGCGCCCTGAACGGCAAGCGGCCCGAACTGGTCAAGCCGCTGGTGCCGCCGGACGGCACCTACGTCCTGACCAAGGTCCGTCACAGCGTCTTCTACTCCACCGCTCTGGACTATCTGCTCGATCGCTTGAAGACGCAGCGTCTGGTGCTGGCCGGCCAGGTCACCGAGCAGTGCATCCTCTACAGCGCACTGGACGGTTATCTGCGCCACTACGAGGTGGTGGTGCCGCCCGACGCTGTCGCCCACATCGACGAGGAACTCGGTGCGGCTGCGCTGAAGATGATGGAGCGCAACATGAGCGCCGAGCTGGTGGAGGCGGCGCACTGCCTGCCTTAAACGCACACCAAGACCACGCAGAAACCCGCAGACCAAAGGAGGCCGTGATGACCGGTGGCAAGGAAAAGAGCGAAGAAGACGTGGCGGGCGACGAGCACGTCGCCAATTCCCGCAAAGGGCGCGAGGACGACGGCGACTATGTGGGACGCACCGCCGCCGACGACGACTTCGACGCCGGGATGACGGGCGCGGAGGCGCGCAGCCAGCAGGACTGACTCACCTGTGCAGGTCGGCCACCAGTGGCCGGTGATCAGAGATCGGCATCAGATCGGCGACCGGCGCGCCGGCACGCAACTCCTTGTCGTCGGTGACTATGTGGTCGAGCTGACGGGTCGGCGCGTCGGCGGGAAACGTCGCCGCGGAAGCCAGCGGACGCATACGTGTCCAACGGTGCACGGGGGCCGGCGTGAGGTTGAGGTCACCGACCAGCAGCCGCGGCCCGGGCAGGCCGCGCAGGTCGCGGACCAGCCGGCGCAGCTGGCGCACATTCCACGCCGGCACGAAAGACAGGTGGGTGTTGGCCACCGTCATCAGCCCCAACGGCGTCCGCAGCCGGGCGATCACCGCCGCCCGCGGCTCCTCGTCGACGATCATCACCTTGTTGGGCCCGGGCAGGTACATCGGGAAGCGCATCGGGATGCGGGGTAGCCGCACCACCTGCCAGCTGGTCGCCGGGAACCGCGACAGCAACGCGATGCCGTAGGCCGCGGTCCCGGGTTGCTCCCGCCCGGTGGCGGCCATCCAGGTCGCCCCCGGCGTTCCCGAAATGGCGGCCACAAACCTGTGCTCCACCGCGCCCATCGCCTCGGCCGCGGCCGCGGTCAGATCGGCCCGACCGGACCGCGGCTGGTCGAAGTCGACTTCCTGCAACGCCAGGATGTCGGGATCGAGTCGACGCACGCAATCCCGCAGGCGCTGCGGATCGACCCCGTCACCGAGCGTGCGGCCGTGCAGGATGTTGAAGGTCGCTATCCGCATGTCTGCTCCGGTACGCCGGGCACCTGCTCCCGCGCCGCCACCGAGCGTCCGTCGCCGGTGTCGAAAACGTCGATGACGACGTCGTCGTCGCGGTACCGGCCCAGCGGTGCCAGTCCGGGCGTATCGGCGATGACGGCGTGGGCGGCATCCCCGGTGAGCGGGTAGTCGGACACCGGGTGGCGCCAGTGGGCGGCGATGACTGTGGCGCCGGGCAGCAACCGGGGACATTCCCGTCGCAAGACTTCGGCCAGCGTGTCCGCCGACAGGTAGTAGGCGATTTCGCTGAGCACGAGCAAGTCGAACGGCCCGTCCGGCCAGGGTTCGTCCACGGACCCGCGAGACAGCGTGACGCCGTCGCGGCGCCCGCTCTCCCGCAGCCGCGCATCAGCCGTCCGGAGGGCAGCGTCGGCCACGTCGACGGCGGTAATCCGGTCGCAGCGCTGCGCCAGCCGATCGGCCAGCGTCCCGACCGAGCAGCCGGGCTCGAAGGCATGCCGGTATCGCCGTCCCGGGAGCAGCGCCAGCGTGATCGCGTACTTGCGCTCTTCGTACCAGCGCGTCGACAGCTGCCACGGGTCGTCAGCGCCGGTATACATCCGCTCGAAGTAGCTGTCCGGCAGGCGCGCGGTCATCGGAAGACCAGCTCGCCGACACGCAGCGACCGCTGCAAGACGAACGGCGGGAGTACCGGATCCGGACCCTCGAATTGGCTCTGAAAGCATTGCGCTGCTTGGCTTTTCCGCTCTACTGCCCACGGCTCGAGTGGTACCGAAGCCGCGCGGCCCCAGGGCACGTCGGGGTCCTCGGGAACCGCCCAGTGCCACATCCACACCGGATACTCCAGCAAAACGACACCGGTGTGTGCGCACGCAGTTGCCGCCGCCCGGCCCACTGCCTCGTGATCGGGGTGACCATCACCACGCCACGTGGCCGCGCACCAGGTGCCGGGAGCAGACCCGTCCAGAAGCTCGGCGAGCAGGCCGGCGAGATGGTCCTCGTGTTCGGCCAACCGCCCATCCGGTAAGCCGAGCGACAATGGGGTGCCCACACCCAGAACGTTTGCGGCACTGCGCAGCTCGGCACGGCGCGCCTCCTCGATGCGCACCCGCTCCGACACCGTCACGTCCGGCCGCGCGGCCCCGCCGTCGCTGACCGAGACCACCCGGACGGTGACGCCCGCGGCGGCGAGTTGCGCGATCGCGGCCCCCAGACCCAGCGTTTCGTCATCGGGGTGCGCGGCGACGACGGTCAGGGAGTCGCACCCGCTCAGGTCCAACTCGGGCGGCCGGCTTGCACCCAGCCAGACGTGTGCCGGGGTGCCGCCGCCGGCCAGCGGTGTGGCCGCGAACCGCGGCCCGTTGGTAGGCGGCGCGGCCCTCAACGGCTGGGCCGGCCGGCCAAGCGGCCGAGTTCGGCGAGGTCGCGCTCGGCGTGGCTCTGCCGTATGTAGATGGTCAGGTCGGCCACCCGCTGCGCATGCCGACCGTCCTGGCACAGCGGGCCGGGCCCGAGTGCCCGCCCGGTGCGGGTGATCGCTTCGTCGACCGCGTGTTCCACCACCGCCCGGACGCGCCGCGCCAGCAACTGAGCCGTACCTGCCCGGTCGAACGGGTCCGCGTCGATCTGCGCCGCCGCCGCGGCCAGCATCGCGTCGCCGGCGGCCAGCGCGGCGTCGACGGCTCCGAGGTGCGCCAGGGCGTAGGCGTCGGCCGATTCGCTGCGAGAGCAGCGATACAGCGGGTCGGCCACCCGGCGGGCACCGCCGAGCCAACAGGCGGCCACACCGATCGCCCCGTGCCAGAAGCCAGCACGGTTCAGGTAATCGCCGGGCTCACCGACCAGGATGGCGTGGACGTTGTTGAACTGCACCGAGCGGGTGTCACTGCCCGCCATTCCCGGGTTCCACCACGTGCTGGGCAGTGGCTTCACCCCGGCGTCGGTGAGGGTGACGGCGAACAGCCCCCGCTCGCCATCCTCCAGTTGCGCGGAGACCAGCGCGTTGGTGCAGAATCCTGCGCCCGAGCACCACACCTTGGTGCCGTTGAGCAGGAACTCGTCTCCCGAGACGCTGGTGGCGATCAGCTTGGCGTCAGAGGCCTCGGCCGCCCACACCCCCCACAGCTGGCTCGGCTCGGGTGGCTTACCGCCCAGTTCGTGCAGGATGGCGACGGCATCGACATGGGCCTCGGCGATACGGGCCGCCGCGATGTCGTCCTGCGCCAGACGTGTCAGCTGCTGCAGGCGTTCTGCGGTGTATCCCGCCGCCGGCAAGGGCAGTTCCAATCGTCCAGATTCCAGCCAATGTTGAATTAATCCGGCGGTCATGCGACATCCCCCGTCGCGCTTTCAGAAAGCGTGCTCAAATGATCAGCAAATCCGCGTGGCGCCCGAGCCTGGATTCGTGCCGAAGTAATAACCGATCGTGCGGTGTCCCGGCAAATTCGGTAGCCAGCATGCTCGAACCGCGCTACCAAGTCAACATCCTCACCGGAGGGCAGGGCCCGGAAGCCACCGACGCGCCAGTACGCCCGTGCGCTGAAGCCCATGTTGGCGCCGTGGATATGGTCGTGGTCCTCACCGACCCGCGACTCGTAGGCGTCCTCGTACTGGTCCACTACCTCGCTGCGGTGCTGTTGCCAGTCGGTCACCCGGACCAGTCCCAGGAACATGTCCGCGCCACAGTCGAGCTGCCGCACCAGCCAATCGGGGCTTACCGTGCTGTCTGCATCCGTGGTGGCGTACCAGCAATTCCCATCTGGCACGCACAGGTCGCTGGCGTAGTCGAATCCCGCGCCCCGCGCCGCGCCCACATTGCGGGACTCGACGCGCACGAAGTGCACGTCGGTCCCGTAGTCACCGGCGAGCGCGTCGCTCTGGTCTTCGTTGGCGTCGAGCACGACGACGACGGTGACCGGGGTGGAGACGCACAGGGCCGCGGTGAGTACCGCGGACAGACAGTCCGGCAGATTCTCCTGTTCGTTGTGCGCTGGTATCACAACAGCAACCTGGTCGTAGGTGCGCGACGCTGCGGCTGACATAATGAATCTAATTTCCCGTTTGCTTACCGACTAAACGGTTGAGCGACAGCACAACCCGGCATCAGGTTGCGGTCATCGCAGGCCGGGTATGCCCAAGCGACCATGAATCCGACGCCCGAGCCTCCCGGCCTTCGCTGCACCGAACTGCGCGAAGCATTGCGCTGCGCGGTATCCGCGCTCAAGGAGCACGGGCCGCCGTTCGCGCTCGCGGGCAGCTACGCACTGTGGGCGTACGGCGCCCCCGAACCGACTCACGACGTCGACATCGTGGTGGCCGAGGCGGACGTGCCGGCGGCCGTCACAACGCTAGGCAAAGCTGGATTCCGAATCGAACGTCCGCCGGAGGACTGGCTGTTCAAGGCCCACTCCGGCGAGACGATGGTCGATGTGCTGCACCGGGTCAATGGTGAGATCGTGACGCCGGAAGCCCTGGCCTGTGCAGAGCAGCGCGTCGTCCTGGCCATCTCGACCCCGGTGCTGCCGCCTACCACGGTGTTCATCCAGAAACTGCGCGCCCTCACCGAGCATCACTGCGATTTCGCGAAGCTGATTCCGCCCGCGCGGGCGATCCGGGAAGAGCTGGACTGGGACCACATCGCCGCCGAGACGGCCGACAACGACTTCGCGGCCGCGTTCCTGGTGCTGGTTCAACGCCTGGGACTCACCGAGTAGAACCGGTGAATGCGGGTACCTACCAGCACTATGGACCCGCAACTGAGTCGTGGACTCCGCCGTGACCAGGACCTCGAAGAAGTGGTCGACGAGCTTCAACAGAACGTAACCGACGAACGCCGGGAGCAGGACGTGCCCGGCAATGCGACCGAACGCGAGGAGGCTCCGACGCTGGGTTCGGGGGACGAGCCGCCGGACTAGTGATTGCGCAGCTTTTCGACCAGTTTGTCTTTCGTCAGGCTCGAATACCCGGACATACCCAATTCTTTGGCGCGCTTCTTCAACTCCGGCACTGTCCAGTCCGCATACGAACCGGACTTGCCGCCTTTACGCGCGACTTTCGACTTCCCTTGTCCGGCCGCGGCGTTGGAGATCCGCGCGGCCTTCTCTTTCGAGTCGCCCTTCTTGCGCAAGTCTTCGTAGAGCTTTTCATTCTTTATCGACGAATTCGGCACGACTGCCACCTCCTACGATGTTTTCGCAGGCAGAATGCCCGGTTGGACCCCGGTCAAACCGCCTCCCCGGTCGGTGAAATGATCTGCCGGACCGGATTTTTAACAAGCTCGGGAACGAATCGCCCGGCCAGCGACGTCACAGCTCCGGTGGCCCAGGCGGCGATGCCCGGCTTTTCGTCACAGGTCAGGGCCTCGTAGGCCTGGCGGGCAAGCTCGGCGGGGTCGTCACCGAGTGGCCTGCCGCGCAGCGGGAACAGGAGGTCGGCGACACCACCGGCGGTGACCGGTTCCGGCATCAGCGCGACGATCTTCACCCCGGAATCGCTCAACTCGGCATTCAGCTTGTCGGCGAACGCGCGCAGAAACGCTGCGGTCGCGAAGTGCACGGCAGTATCGAACCCGGGCATCCGGTCCTCGGGGGACGCTGTCAGAACGATTCTGCCGCGGCCGAACATCGCCATCCTCTCGGACACTCGGCGGGCCAGTGCCATGGTTCCGCGTACACAGCTGTCCACCTCTTCCAGGGCGCCGTCGAGAGTGCCGTCGGACAACGAAGCGTCACTCACCGAGGTTGTCAGGGCCGCCGCGGTAAGCGGGCGGCCGGCTGCCATGACGCGACGATGCAGCAGGTAGGCGTTCTCGGCGATGCACAGGTCGATCTGCTCGGCCTGCACGTCGGTGCCGAACACACTCAGTGATGCTGCCGCCGTGTGTATTTCGTCGTATCGGTCGGCAATGATCAGGTCGTAGCCGCGCCGAGCCAGTTGTCCGGCCAGGGCGAAACCCACGCCGCAGCCGGCACCGGAAATCAAAGCCAATCCTGCACTCATCAACAGTCCCCAATGTGTCCCGTAGCCTGTTGCTACCCGGGGAAGCGCGACGCAAACGGTTCGGCTCATCGCAGCTCGGATGTTTTCGCGCAGCGGCTAATCGGGTGCGCCGCTCGGCCGCCCTGTTTCAGGTAATAGATACCGGGAACCCGTTGATGCGTTGCCGCCCCACTTGGTCGCGGCAACTACGAGTAGATGGGAAAACGCATGAGCGACAAGGACAGTGGACCCGAATCAGGCGCCAAGGGTGTCGCCGAGGGAATTAAGGGCAAGGCCAAGGAGGCCATCGGCACCGTCACCGGCAGCGATGACCTGAAGAACGAGGGCGAGGCTCAGCAGGACAAGGCAGACGCCCAGCGTGACGTCGCAAAGAAAGAGGCTGAAGCCGAATCCGCACGCGGGGGCGCCGAAGCCGCCGAGGAGCGGCAGAAGTCCAACCAGTAGCAGGCCTCCTGCAGCGGCCCTGGCCATTCGGCCAGGTCCGCACCTGTCTCAGCCCGACCACCACTAGCCACCAGACCGATCAGCGTCATACCTGGTCATCGTTCGCTAAACACTCTTTGCGGCCAGTTTCTGTTGGCCCCGGGCGGGTACGACAAATGCAATGCACGTGACCAATATTGATGGCGACCTGGCCGGCGTGGTCGCGATCGGCGCTTCCGCAGGAGGCGTCGAAGCGCTGACCCGGTTGGTGGGCGGGCTGTCGGCGGATTTGCCGTACGCATTTCTTGTCGCGTTGCACATGCCTCCCGCGGCCCCAAGCGTCCTGGCCCGCATCCTCAACCGCAGCGGGCCGTTGGCCGCCGTCACCGCCGAGCAAGGTTGCGAACTCAAACCGGCCCATTTGTACGTAGCGGTCCCGGACCATCATTTGCTGGTCGCCGGACATCGGATACTGCTGTCGCAGGGGCCGACCGAGAACGGACACCGACCGGCGATCAATGCATTGTTCCGTTCCGTAGCAGTCGGTTTCGGCGCTCGCGCCATAGGAGTACTGCTCTCGGGGGTGCTGGATGACGGCGTGCGGGGTCTGGAAGCGATCCGCGCCCGCGGCGGCACCACGATTGGCCAGGAACCGGACGATGCGCTGTTTCCCGCCCTGCCGAGCGCAGCGGCCGACGCCGGGGTCCTCGATCAGCAGGTCGCGGCGGCAGACATCGGAAACGTGCTCCGCGAATTGGCCCTGCGCGAGGTCGACGACACCGACCCCGACCCGGACGCAGCGCTTGAGCTGGAAAACCGGATCGCCATGGCGTCCCGCTTCGGCACCGAATTCACAGCCGAGAATCTCGGCCCCGCCTCGGGTTACACGTGCCCCGACTGCAACGGGTCCCTCGTCACCGTCAGTGAAGGAAGCTTCCGTTGCCGGGTGGGACATGCCTGGTCACAGGAGTCTCTGCTCGCAGCGCGCGGCGACGAAGTGGAGACCGCGCTGTGGGTGGCGTTGCGCAGTTTGCGGGAGAAGGCCGACCTGGCCAGAACGCTGGCTGAGCGGGCAGGCCGTGGCCCGATGCGTCGGCGCTATACCCAGATCGCCGATGAGACGGATCGGGCGCTCGCGGTGCTCAGCGAGCGACTGACAGACGTGCATATCCCTCAAGGAGCCGTCGATGACTAACGTCAGTCGCTCGGTCATGGTTGCCATGGACCGCCGTGGCGACTCGGCCGTCCTGCGCGCCGATGGTGTGCTGGACAGCTCCACTTACCAGGGTCTGCGTGACAGTGTGATCAAGGCGGCACTCGACGAACCCAAAGCGGTCATCGTCGACGTCAACGGACTGGCTGTGCCCTCGCCCTCGGCGTGGTCGGTCTTCACCAGCGCCCGCTGGCATGTGAACATCTGGCCCGACGTGCCGATCATGCTGGTGTCCAGCAATATTCGTGACCGTCGAGCCATCGCCAGCTGCGGCGTGGCCCGCTACGTGCCAGTGCATCCGACCTGCGACGCCGCCCTCGTGGCCGCCGACGACTTCAGCTGGCACAGTCGCCGCCGGGGACGTGCCGAACTTCCCCGCGGCCGGGCCGCTATGCGCCTGGCGCGCAGCATGATTGACGGGTGGCTCACCGCCTGGTCATGCGACCGGCTGATACCGGTGGCCGGCACCGTCGCGACGGTCTTCATCGAGAACGTGCTCGAGCATACCGACAGCGCGCCGGTCCTGATCGTGGAAAGTTGCGACGACACCGTGACGGTCGCCGTAGAAGATTGCAGTCACCGACCGGCGATCAGGCACGAAGACACGGGCTGTGGCGCCGACCTCGTTTCCGGGCTGGCGATCGTATCGGTTTTGTCTCGCGCCTGGGGCAGCACGCCGACGTCATCCGGCAAAACCGTGTGGGCCCTGGTGGGATCCGAAAATCGGCTCTGACCCCGCGAGTAGTGTTCGAGTTCTTCGGCAACGCGAGGCGGACGGCACCCCATGAGCGGCACGACTGACGAATCCTTCGAAACTCTGCTGCGGTACGTGCGCGATTCCCGCGGCTTCGACTTCACCGGCTACAAGCGGGCGTCGCTGATGCGCCGGGTCCGCCACCGGATGGAACAGGCCGGCTGCGCCACTTTCGAAGAGTATCTCGACCTCCTGCAGGCCAGCTCGGACGAGTTCGCCTCGCTGTTCAACACCATCCTGATCAATGTAACCGCCTTCTTCCGCGATCCACCGGCCTGGGACTTCATCGCCCACGACGTCATACCGCGACTGTTGGCCGAGCGCGGTCCCGGCGACCCCATTCGCGTGTGGAGTGCGGGGTGCGCCTCCGGCCAGGAGGCGTACACGCTGACCATGCTGCTGGCCGAGGCGATGGGTGCCGATGCCTTCCGGCAACGCGTCAAGATCTACGCCACCGATGTCGACGAGGAGGCACTGCGTGAGGCGCGGGCGGCGTCCTACGACGCCAGGGCCGTCGAGTCGGTGCCACCGGAGTTGCTGCAGCGCTACTTCGAACATGTCAACGGCCGCTACCTGTTTCACAAGGAGCTGCGCCGGGCCGTCATTTTCGGCCGCAACGACCTCGTGAAGGATGCACCCATCTCCCGCGTGGACCTACTGGTGTGCCGCAACACGCTGATGTACCTGAACGCCGAGACCCAGCGAAATGTGTTGAGCCGGTTGCACTTCGCTCTCGCACCACACGGAATCCTGTTTCTCGGGCATGCCGAGATGCTACTCAGCCACAGCGACAAGTTCACCCCGCTGAATCTGGAGAACCGGATCTTCCTGAAGGCCGCCGAACCGCGCGGCGGCCTTGACCGATATGACCCGACTGTCGCGTTCTACGAACGTCACGGAGATGTTTCGGGCTTAACCAACCTGCGCGAGTTGGCGTTTCGCGCCAGCCCAGTGGCTCAGATCGTGGTGACCGGCGAGGACACCGTTGCGATGATCAATCAGCAGGCCGAGACCGTTTTGGGCCTGTCGGCGCGCGACATCGGCCGGTTGCTCCGCGACCTCGAGGTCTCCTACCGCCCGGTCGAGTTACGCTCCTATCTGGAGCAGGCCAAGGTCGAGCGGCGCCCCGCACGCATTCCGGACGTGAAATGGCAACGCCCAGGCGACGACACGGTGTGGATGGAAATCCACTTCAACCCCCTGGTGGACGCCGACAACGGGCTGCTCGGCGTTTCGATCGCCTTCTTCGACGTCACCGCCACGCGGACGCTCCTCGACAAGGTCGTGCAGACCAATCGACAGCTCGAGGCGGCCTACGAGGAACTGCAATCCACCAACGAGGAACTCGAGACCACCAACGAGGAACTGCAGTCGACGGTCGAGGAACTCGAGACCACAAATGAGGAACTGCAGTCCACCAACGAAGAACTCGAGACGATGAACGAGGAGTTGCAGTCCACCAACGACGAGCTGCACACCATCAACGACACGTTGCGTGAACGCAGCGGGCAGTTGGACGACGCGAAGAATTTTCTGGACGCGTTGATCACTTCGGTGCGGATCGGACTGGTAGTGGTGGACCGCGAGATGCGGGTGGTGGTGTGGAACCGCGGCTGTGAGGACCTCTGGGGCCTTCGAGCCGACGAAACAATCGGCAAGAAGCTGACGGCTCTGGATTTCGGGCTTCCGGTGGAAGACGTGCGGCCGCTGATCGGTAACGCGTTCGTCGATCCGGACAGTTCTGGCGAGGCCGTGGTCGACGCCGTCAACAGGCGGGGCCGCCCTACTCGGGTGCGGGTGAGGTGTACGTCGTTTCCCGACCCGGACGGGGGTGTCGGCGGTTCGCTGCTGTTGATGGAGGTCCTGGGCTGATTTCTGCCCGATTCCCGCCTCATTCGGCCATGTCCGGCACCCGCAGGCCCTGTCCAGTTCGCGAATCGCTTGCTCCAAGCCGTTTGCCCGGCACCGGGCTCGGCAACCCAACAACACGTGAGGATCGCCATTGTCTGGGGCGACGACGTCTGCGCTGGTAATCAGGATCTCGTCGGTAATGAGCTAGAAGATGATTTCGGAAGGTTGCGCGCGGCGCTGACCGCCCATGGTCACACCGTAACGGCCCACCCCCGTGCCGGCGTCGGCCCGGCTGCGCCGGTAGCGCCGGCCAAGGTGCTGCCGTTTGTCGGCGATTGGGCGGCAGACCTGTCCCACGAGTGGTCCGCCGACCCGCCCGACATCGTGCACGGCTTCGGATGGCTGGGGGGACTGGCCGCGCAGTTGGCCGGCCGCCGTAATCATCTGACTACCGTGCAAAGCTTTTACGGCCTGGCCGCCACGGTTTCCGGCCCGCACAACGGACAGTCCGCCGATTCCGAACGCGCCCGCCTCGAACCGTTGCTGATCCGCGGCGCTGCCTGGGTGACCGGCGGCAGCAGCGAGGAACTGGATGTACTGACGCGGCTGCGTCGCAATCGGGCCCGCACCTCCCTGCTGTCTACCGGGATCGACGTCGAGCGCTTCGCCTGCACCGATCCGACCTGGGTGGAAAACGATAGCTTCAGGATCGTGCAGGTCGCCCCGAATCTGCAGCCCTGCAATGGATTCGACAGGACCATTCGGGTTCTGCCGCACGTACCGGACAGCGAACTGGTGATCGTGGAGACATCCACCAACGACGCCCGCAATAAGCGCGAACGGGCAAAACTCAAGCGCATGGCCACTCAACTCGGCGTGAGCAATCGCGTCCACTTCGCGGGTTGCTCTGCACCCCAAGATGTTCCGCCACTGCTCTGGTCCGCCGATGTGGTCGCGTGCACGCCGCGGGTGGCGCCACTGGCCACGTCGGCGTTGCAGGCCATGGCCAGCGGCCGGGTCGTCGTCGGGACGGCGGTGGGGGCCCTGATGGACACCGTGATCGGGAATGTCACCGGCCTGCTGGTGTCTCCGACAAAGCCGCACGAACTGGCCGGTGCGTTGAAAGTCATGCAGCAACAGCGCTTTCAGCGTCAGAGCATGGGCTCGGCCGGCCGCTCCCGGGCGATGTCGCGATTCACCTGGGACCGAATCGCCCAAGACGCGCTGAGCATCTACCAACAGGCAAGCCACGTGAAGATCAGCGCCATAGCCTAGGGAAACGAACATATGACAACCGCGCCTTACCTACCGGACACCGCCGACCGATCGCAGGAGGGTCGCCCGCCGGAGGCGGTCCGGTACGCGAAGTTCCACACCTCGGACTCCGAGGCGGCGAAACGCTTTTTCGCCGAGGCCTACCAACCGGGCTGGCGGACCAGCAGCCTGCCCGGTGGCTCGTCGGTCACCCATCAGCGCTTCGAGTCCGAACCCGTCACCATCGACGAGGTGCTGGTCGAGGGCCGCGTGGGCTGCGAAATCCGCGCCACCGACGCTGTGGTGGTGATTCACCCGCGCGCGGGCTCGCTGACACTGGCCGGCGACCCCGGCACCAGGATGGATAGCCCGGTGATCGCCGCCGAGGGTCTACCATGCGCCATTCAGGCGAACACGGCCCGCTTTCACATCGTACGGATGGATCTGCGGCACCTGACCCAGGTCGCGGCGGAGAAGACGGGACCGCTGCCCCAGAAAATCCGCTTCGCCAGCTGCCGCCCCCGCTCGATGGCGGTCGCCCGCACGTGGACCCAGGCGCTGGACTACGTCATCGCCAGCCTGTCCTACGCCGAAACCGCCCAGCAGCCACTGGTCGTCAACGCGGCAGGCAACCTGCTCGGCGCCGCTTTGCTGGAGTGTTTCCCATCCAACATGAGCGACGGCCAGGACCTGCTGCGGAACCCTGCGGTGCCACCGACGTTGAAGGGCGCGATTTCGTTCATTCACCGCCATGCCGGGGACGGCATCGGGGTCAATGACGTCGCAGACGCACTGCGCATGACGTCCCGCGCGGTTCAGTACCTGTTCCGGCAGCATCTGGACACCACGCCCACCGAGTATCTGCGCCGCGTGCGCCTGCACCGCGCCCATCAGGAGCTGATCGACAGCGACCGGTCCACCACCACCGTCAGCGAGGTAGCCCACCGGTGGAGCTTCGCCCACACCGGCCGGTTCGCCGCGCTGTATCGCAAGACCTACGGCCAGAGCCCGCACGCCACGCTTCAGCAGTAACGGCGCTACAAACCTTCGCGGGTACGCAGTAGCCGGTCGACCCGGTCGGCCGCGTTGTCGTTCAGTACGTCCTGAGACGTGATCTCGTCAACGACCCGCTCGGCAATGTCGCGCAGCTTGACGTTCGACTCCTGCGAAAGCTTCACCAGCAGGTCGAACGCCGACTCGGCGTTGACCCCGTACCGCAGCATCAGGATTCCCATCGCCTGGTTGATCACCGCGCGTCGCGAATCGACCGCCAGCAGCGCCTCACTGAGGTGCTTCTGCAGGTCAGCGTCGAACTGATCGGTGACGTCGATGTAGAAACCGCCGATGCCGAGCAGTCGGCCGTCCGGCCCCCCGAACCGGTCGCCCACCACTACCACCAGATGGGTTTCGCCCCGGGTGTCGACGATGCGATGCCTGCTGCTGAACGCGGCGCCGTGCCGGCGCACCTGCTCGATCAACTCTGGAACTGTCGGTTTGTCGTCGGGATGCTTGTGTTTGAGCAACAACTGCGTCGTCGGCTGCACGCTGCCCGGCTCATAGCCGTGCATCCGTGCCACCTCTTCCGACCACTCCCAACGGTCTTCTCGGGCCAGGTAGCGAAATCTCCCCACCAGTGGCCACCGGCGACCCCTCTTTCGCCGCGTATCTGCGCACACCAGGGTCATGATATTCCGAACCGGGCGCCACGTCTGAACTTCGGTGTCTGCCCGATTCGCTTTCCGGACAAAATCCAGAATGCGAATGTTGTTGCGCTAGGCCGTCTTGGCCAAGGCTAGTGGACGAGTTCTGTTGTTGCCCTTTGCTATTCGCCGGATCATCTCCCGGGTGGCCTTTTCCAGCACGCCTTGCGCGACGTCCGGGCGATCAGCCCGCGCGGCGCGCCGCACGGCAGAGGTGATGGTGATGCCCTCCCGGTAGCCGCTGACCACCCGAGGGTCCACGTAGGAACTGCGAGCCACTGCGGGTGTGTTGCCCAGTTCCTCGGAGACCTCCCGCATGACCGCTGCCTCGACCCGCTTGGCGACCCGCTGGGATACCGCCGGGTCCGCGTCCGCGAAGGCTGTGGCGGCCAGCACGGTGCCATGCCAGGTCCGGAGGTCTTTCACGCTGTAGTCGGAACCAACGAGCTCTTTGAACCGGGCATTGAGGTCGTCGCTGTGCACGTCAACCCACTCGGAGCCGTTGCGCCACATCAAAAATCGGCCGTTGCTGCAATCGGTCCTGCGTAACAGCGCGCGCACCGCACGCACCAACTCGGCGTTCTCGATCTCATACTGGCGCTGCACCCCGCTCTTGGCGGGGTAGTCGAAGGCCACCGAGTCGCGGCGCAGCGTGACATGCTCACAGAGCAGGGTGGCCAGGCCGTACGATTCGTTCTCCTCCGCGTACTGCTCGCCGCCGGCGCGGAAGTAGCCCAGGTCAAGCAGGTGCAGGCCCAGGGCAAGCACCCGGTCGCGGGTCAGTCCGCGCCCGGCCAGGTCGCGGGCGATGCGCTCGCGCCAGGCCGGCAACTCCCTGGACAGCTCGAGCACCCGATCGAACTTCTCCTCCGCCCGTTCCTGCTGCCACCGCTGGTGGTAGAGGTACTGGCGCCGCCCCGCCGCGTCCGTGCCGACGGCCTGGATGTGTCCGTTGGGGTATGGCGCGATCCACACCTTCTTCCACGCCGGCGGAATGACCAGGTCCTTGATGCGCTGCAACGCGTCGGCATCGGTCAACCGCTCCCCGTCGGGGCCGTAATAGGCGAACCCCTTGCCACGGCGTTTACGCGTCAGCCCGGGCTTGGCTAATTCACTGCGGCGCAGCCGCATCGGCATCCTCCGCTGTCCCCGACGTCACGTCGGCTGAACGGTGGATAACCCGCACGGCCGGGGCTCACACCTGCCGGCCGCGAGTTCGTAGCAGCAACGGCACGAACCACCACGAGATCGCGAACAGCGCGAGCGCACACGCACCGGCGATGAGCCCGGCGGCGGTGCCGGCCACCGAGTCGAAGATCAGCACCGTCACACCGGTCAGGGCGAGGCCAAGCAGCAAGAGCCCGCCGTAGGCGCAACGGTGTGCCGCCGACACCAGGATCGAGATGCGATGCCGGCGGAACAGTAGGCGGTGCAAGCCCACCGGTGCGATCAGAAGCACCGTCGCGGCCACCGAGCACCCGACCGTAGCCAGATACACCATGCGCATGTCCCTGCCCAGCACCTCGAAGCGGGCCTGGAAGGGCAAGGTGAGGAGAAAGCCGGTGAGCAGCTGCACGCCGGTCTGTACCACGCGTAGTTCCTGCAGCAGGCTTGCCCAGTTGCGGTCGAGCCGCTCGAGTTCCGTTTCTCCCCGCTCGCGGTGATCCCACTGCTGGTCCCGTTCCGGATGATCGACATCCATGGCGTGATCATTGCACCAGGCAGATACGGAACGACCCGCCACTCCGTTGTGGCGGGTCGTCGCGTCTTGACCGGACAATCAGCCGGCCATGAATTCCTGGTAGGCCGATTCGAGGTTCGGCGGCAGGGCCGACACGTTGCACTGACGTTCGGTGTCGCCGATCGGCGCCAGGATGCCCCGCAGGTCGTAGTACTCGTTGGGGTGCGAGGTGAAGTAGCCGCGAAGGTTGGCGGCCGCTTCCCCGCGCGGCTGCCCGTACGCCGCGGTGACCACCTCGTTGGCTCCCGGGTGGCCGGCGAGGTACTGCTCTGCCGCGCCCCGCGCCGACATGACGGTGGAGTTGACGCCTTGAGGGCTGCAGTCGGGTGCCGCCGCGGCCGACGGCGCGCCGGCGATACCCATGGCGATTCCCCCGAGCAGACAACCGGCGCTGATACCGGCAATGCGGCGGCGAGCGACGATACTGCTGAATTTCATGATGTTTGTTCCTCCGATGAGTGAACCGATCGTTGGGGTCCCGATCCCCTGAAATCCAAGGTAGCGAAATCGAAAACGGTTCAGCCGATGCTCTTTCCGGCCATCAAACGAATGCGGCAGGCGAATGCCGAAAATAATGTGACGCAAGAAACTCGAGGGACAAATTCAGGCGGGCAAACCCTTAGAGAACGCAGGAGTTTCTTAAGGGATCGTGACCTGGTTTGTGACGCAACCGTTACCCGCGGGAGCCCTATCAGCGGTTGAGCTTGCCTTCCCGCGCACCGGTCAGGGCGTCGTCCAGCGTCGGATACAAGGGGAATGTCTTGTCCAGGCCGGTGAGGTGAATCGGCCTTCTGGTCGCCGGTCCGCGCGCCACCACACCGAACTCCGCCGCATCGCCGAGCTTCTCGTAGGTCGCCGCCAGGATCTTCAACCCCACCGAACCGAGGAATTCCACCGCGGACAGATCGATGATCAGCGCCGAGGGACCGTCCACCACCACGCCGCCGATGGCCTCCTCCAAGGCCGGCGCCGTGACCAGGTCAATTTCGCCACCGATGCTGAGTACGACGATGCCGTCATGGTCTGCGACCGTGGCGGTGATCGAATCAGGAGCTGACAACTGGCGATCCTTCAGTCCGGGCCTCACGAGTGGCGAGTGTGCTGCAAGCCTAACCTGCCGTGCTTACCGCAAGTAGTGGAAGACCTCAAGAAGTCTCTCGTCGTCGTTCAAGCTACTCTCCCCATAGCGGCCACTGGAGGGCTCGGAGGGGTTGGAGGGGCACATGTCAGATTTGCCGTCAGATTCCAGCAGCACCGGTAACAGCGTCTCCTCGGAAGGTTTGCTACCGCAGCTCGTTCAGCACCTCCGGCGAAATCGGACCGCGCTGCGCGAAGAATGGGCTCGCCGCATCACCGAGGCGGAACTGCTGACCGCGATGACCCCGGAGGAGATCTTCTCCGAGGCGACCGCCGTCTACGACAACTACGTGGAGGTGCTCGAGACCGGCAGCGTCGAGGCGCTGCAGGACTACGCGCGCGACCTCTCCGAACGCATCATCCCGCGGGGTGTGGAGACCGATGAGGTGCTGGGCATCGTGCTGCTGCTGCGTGACGTGCTGGCCCGGTCGCTGTTCGAGAAATATCAGGCTGAGTTCGACATGCTCAACCAAGTGCTGGACGCCTATGAGCCGGCGGCCAACCGCATCGCCAACACCGTGGGCGTCAGCTTCGTGCAGGAACGCGAGCGCATCATCCGCCAGCAGCAGGAGGCCATCCGCGAGCTTTCCACGCCGGTGTTGCAGGTCCGCGAACAGCTGCTGATCCTGCCGATCATCGGTGTGCTCGACAGCCAGCGCGCCCGGCAGGTCACCGAGCAGCTGCTGCGCGCCATTCGCGCCAACCGCGCCAAGGTGGTCGTCATCGATATCACCGGTGTGCCCACCATCGACTCCACGGTGGCCAACCACCTGGTGCAGACGGTCGACGCGTCGGGACTGATGGGTGCGAGCGTCATCATCACCGGCCTGTCCTCCGAGATCGCGCTGACCCTGGTGACCATCGGGCTGGACCTGTCGAAGATGAACGCGGTAGGCGACCTGCAGGGCGGCATCGAAGAAGCCGAGCGTCTGCTCGGGTACGAAGTCACCCGCACCGGCGAGTAAGTCGGCGATCAGCCCATGCCCGTACCGATCCTGAAGCAGGGCGCGATCCTGATCGCGACCGTCCAGGCCGCCTTGACCGACTCCGACACCGAGCGGCTGCGCGAAGACCTGATGGAGCGGGTGAGCCGGTTCCGCGCTCAGGGGATCGTCGTCGACGTGACGGCCATCGACGTGATGGACTCGTTCGCGGCCCGGTCGTTGCGCACGATCGCGCACATGACCCGGTTGCGCGGGGCGACCACGGTGATCGTGGGTCTACAGCCGGAAGTGGCGTTCGCCATGGTGCAACTCGGCCTGGCTTTCGACGACATGAGCACCGCGCTGGACCTCGAGGAGGGCATAGCGCTGCTCAACAAGCAGGTGGGGCTGGGCAGATCGATGATCGGGCGCGACGGTGGCGGGTGAGACCGTGGTCGCCATCAACACCTCCGACGACATCGTCGCCGCCCGCAAAGCCGGCCATCAGCTCGCCCTCGATCTGGGGTTCTCCCTGACCGACGTCACGATGATCGCCACCGCGATCTCCGAAATCGCCCGCAACATCACCAGCTATGCCGGCCACGGCGAGGTTCGCGTCGCCGTCGCTGAGCGGGAAGGCCGCAAGGCGCTGGTGGTGCGGGCCGAAGACGAAGGCCCCGGTATCGCCGACATCGACCGCGCGATGGAAGACGGATACACCACCGGGCGCGGCCTGGGCATGGGCCTGCCGGGAGCACGGCGACTGATGGACCGCTTGATCGTCGAGTCCTCGCTGGGGCGCGGAACGGTCATCGAGATGTGGAAATGGGTTCCGGCCCGTGCCTGACCGGTTCCGGTCGGCGGGTCGGTTCGGTCCGATCGAGTGGGCGACAGCCGGTCGCCCCCGTCCAGGCGAGCAACTCTGCGGCGACCAGGCCGTCGCGGTGGACGTCGACGGCGGGGCCGCGTTGTTCGGTGTGCTGGACGGTCTGGGCCACGGACCGGCGGCCGCCGGCGCCGCGCTTGCGGGCGTCGAGGCACTCACGAATGCCAGGGGACAACGGCTGGAAGTTCTGGTCGCGCTCTCCCACCGGGTGCTGACCGGCACCAGGGGTGCCGCGATGTCTCTGGCCCGCATCGATTTTCAGACCAGCCAGCTGAGCTGGACCGGGATCGGCAACGTCCGGGCGAACCTGGTGGCCAAGAGCGTCGGAGGAGTCCAGATCCGGTCCAGCGCCCGGCTGGTCGGCGGCATCGTCGGCTACCGAATCCCGGAAACCCGGCCCGCGCAGGTGGTTTCGATACGCACTGGCGATCTCCTGCTGATCACCAGCGACGGCATCTCTGATGACTACCTCGACCATCTCGACTTCGCGGCATCCGCCGCCGACATCGCCGAACAGGTCTTGGCGAAGCACGCCAAGGAAACCGACGACGCCATGGTGCTGGCCGCGCGTCACCGGGGTATCTCGATATGACGTACCCCGGCGAATTCCACGACCAGTACCGGGCCGCGCTGCGGACCTATCTCGAGACGCCCAACGAGGACAGCCTGGCGGTAGGGCACGAACTCGGGCGCTGGGCACTGCAGGAACAGATCAGCATGCTCGACATCATCGAGAACACGTTCTGGCTGCTCGACGAACTCTCCAAGACCGAACCGGTCGACCGCGGCACCGCACTGGAGTTCGTGCTGCAGACACTGGCGCCCCTGGACGTCGCAACTCGCGGATTCATCGACGGCACAAGGCGATACGCAGAGGAACGGGCTCGCGCCGAAGACCTCGCCGACCGCGACAGGTTCCGCACAGCATTGGTGAACTCGTTGCAGGAGGGATTCTTCGTCGCCGACGAGGACGGCGGGGTCGTCGAGGTCAACAACGCCTTCGCCGACATTCTCGGATACGGCGCCGACGGACTGCCATATCCGTGGCCCCAGCCGTGGCTGGTGGACCGCGAAGGCACCTACGCCGAGCAGCAGCGGGTGCGCGAACTGGGCAGTGCCGAGTACGAGATCCCGGTCCGCCACCAGGACGGACACCTGGCCTGGGTTGCGGTCAGCATCAACGCGGTTCGCGGGCCCGACGGCGGGCCGGACGTCTACGTCGGAACGATCCGTGACGTCACCGCGCGGCGCGCCTTCGCCGCCCGGGAAAGCGCGGTCATGCGCCTGGCCACCTCGGTGAGTGTCGCCAAGAGCGTGGCCGAGGTGCTCGAGATCACCCTCGAGGAGAGCCGCGCCGCGGTCGACGTGCGCCGGGTGGTCGCGGTGATGTGGCCGTCGGGCGAAGGCGAACCGACTGTCGTGGTGGCGGGCGATCCGCCCGAATCCACCTGGCGTGCAATGAATCCCGAGCTTCGGGAGATTTTCCAGGAAGCCCGCCATCAGCTCCCGCTGACTGCCAAGACGGTGGAGTGGGCGCAGGCTCCCGGCAAGGCCCGGGGGCTGGTCGCCATGCTGTCGGGTGCCGGCGACGTGGCCCTGTGGCTGGAACTCGCTTCACCACGCTGGGTCAGCGCCGAGGACAAGCTGCTGGTGACAATGCTGATCGGCCACCTGAGCCTGGCCATCCAGCACGTCCGGCAGTTCGAGGCCGCACGCGTGACGTCGCTGACGCTGCAGCGGGCGATGTTGCCGCCGATGCAGCCGCCCCCAGGCTTCGCGGTGCGGTACGAGCCGGCGGTCCCGCCCCTCGAGATCGGTGGTGACTGGTACGACGTACTGCCGATCGACGAAACCCGCATCGGGATCGTCGTCGGCGACTGCGTCGGCCGGGGATTGCCGGCCGCCGCGATCATGGGCCAGTTGCGCAGTTCCGCGCGGGCTCTGCTGCTGACCGGGGCCAGACCGGCGGTGCTGCTGGAGCAGCTCGACGCCGCCGCGTCGCTGATTCCGGACGCGTACTGCACGACCGTTTTCCTGGCGATCATCGACACCGAATCCGGCGTGCTCGAATACAGCAACGCCGGTCACATGCCGGCCGTGCTGGTCCGGACGGTGGCCGGGACGCCCACCGCGACGTTGCTGCTGACCGATGCCAGCTCGGTGCCACTTGCCGTGCGGCGCAATGAGACTCGGCCACAGGCGGCCGAGCAGCTGACCCCGGGGTCGATGCTGATGTGGTTCACCGATGGCCTGGTGGAGCGCCGGCACGAGTCAATCGACGACGGGCTCGCGCGGGTCGCCGACGTGCTGACGGACACCGTCGGACTGCCCATCAGTGCCGTCGCCGACGCGGTGCTCGACCAGCTGGCACCGGTGGGAGGTTACGACGACGACGTCGCGATGGTCGTGTACCGGCACCCGCTGGCCCCGCTGCACATCGAGACCAAGGCGACCGCGGAGAACCTGGCGCCTATCCGGCGGGCGCTGACCTCCTGGCTTCGGGATGCCGACGTCTCGGAGTTGCTTTCCGCCGACATCGTCCTGGTGATAAGCGAGGCGTGCACCAACTGCGTCGAGCACGCCTACGAAGGGCACGAGCTCGGCACCATGCGGCTCGAGATGGAGTTGGGTGACGGGGCGATTCACGCGCAAATCACCGACTCCGGATCGTGGAAACCGCCGGCCGTCAACCCCGGTAACGGCGGGCGCGGCCTGCCGCTGATGCGGGTGATGAGCGAGACGATGGACATCGAGAACCGCCCCGACGGCACCACCATCGACATCGTCTTTCGTTTGCCTGACCGCTAGCGGGGTAAAAGATCGTGGTGACTCACACGTCGATCACCGTTGAACCGGCCCTGCCGGCGGCACACGGTCCCCTGTCGACGGCTGTACGCCGCATTCTGACCACTCCGGCCTCGCGTGAACCGTCTGGCCGGATCGGAGCGTCGGTGCGAGACTCCGATCCCTACGGCCTGGACCTGCAGCTCGCGTTGTACATGTGCTACGAACTCCACTACCGCGGCTTTGCGTCGGTGGATCCCGGTTGGGAGTGGAATCCGGCCCTGTTGGGGCTGCGTGCGGAACTGGAGCGCGTCTTCCTGGCCGGCGTACGCCGCGACGTGGGACCCATCGATGGCGGCCACTCAGCGGCCGCGGAGATGGAAGCGCTGACGATCGAACCGCGCGATGGCTCCGGCCCGTCGTGGTACCTGCGGGACAGCGGGACCTGGGAGCAGATGCGTGAGTACTTCGCGCACCGGTCCCTTTATCACCTCAAAGAGGCGGACCCGCACGCATTCGCCATCCCCCGCTTACTCGGGACCGCCAAGGCGGCGTTCGTCGCGATCGAGTACGACGAGTACGGCGCCGGGCGGGGTCCGCACATGCACCAGCAACTGTTCGCCGACCTGCTGGACGCGGCGGGCCTGGATTCGACCTATCTGGCTTATCTCGGCGCGGTGCCGGCCGAGGCGCTGGCGGCGGTGAACCTGATGTCGCTGTTCGGCCTGCACCGGCGGCTGCGTGGCGCCGCGGTGGGGCACTTCGCGTCGACCGAGATCACGTCGCCGCCAGGATCACGGCGGATGGTCGACGCGCTGCGGCGGATGCAGGCGCCGGAGGCGTGCGTGGCTTTCTACCGCGAACACGTGGAAGCGGACGCGGTACACGAGCACATTGTGCGAATCGACGTGGTGGGCGATCTGCTGGCCCGTGAACCTCACCTGGACGCCGACGTGGTGTTCGGGATTCGCGCGCACGCGGCGGTCGAAGACCGGCTGGCCGATGTGCTCATGACGTCCTGGCAGCAGGGAAGGTCGTCGCTGCGGCGGCCGCTGTAGGTGTTATCAGATTTCGGCGGTATCAGCTTTCGGCGTTATCAGCTGTCGGCGTTGAGTAAGCGCTCGACTTTGGGGCCGCGACATCTGCGGTGACTGGTGTCGCACAGCGGGTAGTCCTGGCTGCGCCGACAGGTGCACACGGCCACCATGAAACGATCGGATTCCACCACGTCCCCGCCGGGTGTCTCGATCCGCGCCGGGCCGGAGACCAGCACCGGCCCGTTCGGTATCACCTGTACGCGAGTCGTGCTCACGGTTTGTCTGCCCGGATCACCACGATCTGCTCCCTCCGGCAACCGCGCCCGATGCGACCGGTTTCCTCCAGCCATTGTGCTCGCGCCGTCAAGACCGGACCGAATGGGATCAGCTGTGATGCAACGACATCGGCCCTAAGGCCGGTCTCCCGCAGGGTTTGCAACGTCTGATCGACACCGGCGAGGGCCGAGTGCACCAGCAGTAGGGACCCGCCGTCAGCCAGCAACTTCGACGCCGAACCGCACAACGGGTCCAGCACCAGCCGGCCGTCCGGTCCGGCGTTGTATGCGCGGGACGGACCCGCGATCGACGCGATCGCGCTCGTGTCATCGAGTGGCGGACTCGGGACGTAGGGCGGGTTCGAGACGACGATGTCGTAGGGTCCGTGGTCTAGGGCTTTGACCCAAGAACCCTGCCGCACATCGACATTCACGCCTGCGCCGGCAGCGTTGCCGCGCGAGTAACTGACGGCGGATGGGCAGATGTCATATGCGGTCACACTGGCACAGCCCATTTCTGCCGCCGCGATCGCGACGAATCCCGATCCGGTGCACAGGTCGAGCACCCGTCGCTGGGGGATGAGACCCGTTCGTCGCATCGTGTCGACCAACAGGTAGGAGTCGTATTGAGGCTGGTAAACCCTTTCGGCGACCAGTGTTTCGACTGGCGCGGGGTATGTGGTCGTCACGGCAAGCCTTTCTCGACCCGTCGGAGGATTACGCCGTGGCGATCACGGCTCGGCGTTTTTATGCCCTCAAAATGGGGCGTTGAAACCGATTTCAGGGGTTTGTCGTTAACTGGACGAATCGGCAGACGCCTGAGCGAATTGCTGCAGAATCGTTGAACAAAAGGCGGATAAATCTCTTGGTGAGCGACTGGTGATCAGGTTGCCGTCAACCACCACTTCCTCGTCGACCACATTCGCTCCCGCATTGCGCAGGTCGGTGCGGATGCTCGGGTACGACGTCAGTGTGCGCCCGGTCACCACGCCCGCTTCCACCAGCGTCCATGGGCCATGACATATTGCGGCAACGGGTTTCCCGGACTCGACGAAGTCACGCACGAACGAGACCGCGGACTCGTCCATTCGCAACTTGTCCGGGTTGACGGTGCCACCGGGCAGCACCAGTCCGTCGTATTCCGCCGGGGAAGAATCGGACACGGTGCGGTCGACTTTGATGGTTCCGGCGGGTTCGAGATCGTGATTGCGGGCTTGGATTTCACCATGTTTCAGCGACACGATGTCTATCTGCGCGCCAGCCTGTTGCAGTGCGTCGCGCGGTTGCTCGAGTTCGATTTTCTCTACCCCGTCGGCCGCCAGGATGGCAATTCTTTTGCCGTCCAGAGTCATCGGAATCAGCTCCTTATGGATTCAGGACTACCTTGGTGCAGTTGTCCTGCTTGTGTTTGAAGATCTCGTATCCCTGGGGCGCTTGGTTCAGCGGCATATGGTGGCTGATGATCACCGTCGGGTCGATTTCACCGTTGCGGATCCGCTCCAGCAGTGGACGCATGTAGCGCTGCACGTGGCATTGTCCGGTCTTGATGGTCAACGAGCGGTTCATCACCGCGCCGATCGGGAACTTGTCCATCATTCCGCCGTAGACGCCGACGATCGAAATGGTGCCACCGTTGCGGCAACTCATCGCCGCCTCCCGAAGTGCATGTGGCCGTTCGGTTTCCAGTCTCGCAGCCTGCTTGACCCGGTCGTATACGTCCACGACGGTCGTACCGCTGCGGGCCTCCATGCCCACCGCGTCGATACAGTGATCCGGACCGCGTCCGGCCGTCATTTCCCGGAGTTCTCCGAGCACCGACGTTTCGGCGAAGTTCAGCGGCGTCGCGCCCAGTCGTTCGGCCAACTCCAGCCGGTACGGCACCTCGTCGATGACGATCACCTGTGACGCGCCGAGCAGGTTGGCGCTCACCGCCGCGAACAGTCCGACTGGGCCGGCGCCCCACACGGCCACCACGTCACCAGGGGTGATGTCGCACATTTCGGCACCCATGTAACCCGTCGGCAGGATGTCGGAGAGAAACAGCGCCTGGTCGTCGGTCAGGTCGTCCGCGATCTTCAGCGGGCCGACGTCAGCGAACGGGACCCGCGCGTATTCGGCTTGCCCACCGGCGAATCCGCCCAGCATGTGGGAATAGCCGAAGAGTCCTGCCGGGGAGTGTCCCATCAACTTCTCGGCGATTCCCGCGTTGGGATTGGAATTCTCACACAGCGAATACAGGTCGCGGTCACAAGCCGAGCACGCCCCGCAGGCGATCGGAAACGGCACCACCACCCGGTCACCGACGGCGAGGTTGTCCACTCCCTTGCCGACTTCGACGACCTCACCCATGAATTCGTGTCCGAGGATGTCGCCCTGTTTGACGGTGGGGATGTAGCCGTCGTAGATATGGAGATCAGAGCCGCAGATCGCGGTCGAGGTGACCCGCACGATCGCATCCCGGTCGTTCAGGATCTTGGGATCCGGAACCGATTGCACCTCAACGCTATTACGTCCGGCCCAAATTGTAGCCTTCATCGTTGCACCACCTTGCCCGAGGGTTGGGCCGACTGCTGATGGAGTTGTCGCCGGGCGGCTGTGCCCTCCGGCGATCCGTCGGAACGCAGTATCTGACCTGTCTCCATGATCTGCTTGAAACGCCGTAGGTCGTCGTTGACCTGCTGCTCGGGGGACTCGCCCAGCAGCGTCGCCGCCGCCTTGCCCAGCGCGCCGCCAGGCATCTGGTGGGCGAGCGTGACGCGCACCTCGGTGCCCTTGCCCGAGTGGTCAGGCGTGAACTCGACGCATCCGCTGTTCTCAATTCCGGAGCCGGGCAACGATTGCCAGGCGATCTTCTTGCCGGGCAGGTCTTCGACGATCTGCGCGTCCCACTGCACGGGCTGTCCGATCGGGGAGTTGGCGATCCAGTGTGACTGCCCGTCATCGCCTGTGGTGACGGATTGCAGGTGATACATGAAGTCGGGCAGGTTTTCCAGGTTCCGCCAGAACCCGTAAACGTATTCTGGACTTCGCATTACGGTGACCGCGGCACGCAACGTGCGGTGCCGCTGGCCGCCCGAATGGCGGGCGGAGTCGGCGCGACTGGTCCGCAGCGCGGTATAGAGGTCCGCCCCGCCGATCGCGGTGAGCGCGGCGGCGGTGATGATGCCGCGCCGCCGCCGGCCGGGTCCACGGCGGATGACTCCCGCGCCCAGGAACGCGACGTCGATAACATCACCCGCGACACGTGTCCACACCAGCTTGTCGGGACCGGCCAACAGCGCTGCGCCGTGGCCACATTCGCGCATGCCGAGGGAGCGGATAATGGTGCGGGATCGAGAGGTTTCGTCTACGCCGGCCAGTGCGGCGATCTTTCCGGGTGCCAGAATTTCGGACAGGCCCAAGCCCAAGCTGGCGACTCCCAGCCTTTTCACCAATGCCGCGGTTTTACTCGCTGCGGGATCGTTCATCAGCCAAACTCCTTGTGTCGCCGCATCGTTCCGGCGGTCGTCGGGTGGTGTCCAGGTACCCCCGCATTAGTCGCCCAAACGTGGCCCCATACGTGACGGAGACTCAGCTGGAAGCGCTGCGTAGTGCGTCCAGCAGTGGTTCGGCGGCTTCCTTGAGGAACTGCTCCTGGGATTCGCCGCCGATCTGGATGAGCGCGATATCGGTGAATCCGGCTTCCCAGTAGGACTTTGCGGCCTCGACAATCGCGTCCAGGTTCGGGCCGCAGGGAATGCTGTCTGCGACATCGTCGGGCCGCACGAACTGCGTAGCCCCGGCGAATCCCGCCGGCGTCGGCAGGTCGGCATTGACCGTCCAGCCGCCGGCGAACCAGCGGAACTGGTCGTGCGCGCGGGCGACGGCCGCGTCGCGGTCGGGATCCCAGCACACCGGCAGTTGCCCTACCACCCGGCCGGCGCCGGGCCAGCCGCCACTCTGGCGTGCGGTGCGCCAGGCATCGACCAGGCCCTGGTCGGGTTCCACGGCGATGAGGTGATCGGCCAACTTGCCGAACTTCTCCACGCCCCTGGCGCCGGCCATTGCCACACCAATGCCAGGCGGCACCTCGGGCACGTCCCACAGGCGGGCGGAATCGACCTGGAAGTAGTCGCCGCGCCAGTCCACCAACTCGCCGCCGAACAGCTCGCGGATGATCTTGATGGCTTCGCGCAGCATGTCCTGACGGCGCTCGACCGTCGGCCAGCCCTTGCCGATGACGTGTTCGTTGAGATTCTCACCACTGCCCAGGCCGAGGGTGAACCTGCCATCGGAAAGGATCTGCACGGTGGCCGCCTGCTGCGCCACGATCGCGGGGTGGTAGCGCATCGTGGGGCAGGTCACGTACGAATACAGATCGACCCGTTCGGTGGCGTGCGCGACCGCCCCCAGCACCGCCCAGGCGTTGGGTGCATGGCCTTGTGAAGTCAGCCACGGCGAGAAGTGATCACTGCAGACCTCGAAGTCGAAGCCGCGCTGCTCCGCCGAAACAGCATCGCGCACAAGCTGTTTCGGGCCCGCTTGCTCCGTCATCAAGGTATAACCGAACCGCGCCATGCCTGACGGGTACCCGGAAGGCAGCTGCGCAAACGGCGCGGACCGCCTAGAAGGGTGGGGGTTCGTTGTCGGGTGGGCCGGTGGCGGTGGTGCGGGCTTGGTGGTTGGCGCGGCGTTCAGCGGTCACGCGGGCGGCGCGGGCCTGGGCGCGGGTGCGGCGGCGGGTGGGCATCATCGCGGTGCGCTCGGCGCAGTAATCGGTGGGTGGGGTCTGGGCTTCGGGGGCGGGCATGCCGCCCACCGCGTGACACAGGCTGGGAAACAGCAGCGCAGACCCAGGGGTGGTGACGTGGGTGTCCCCGCCGGGGCTGGTGAGGATCAGGGTGCCGTCGGCGAGTTGTTTCTCGGTCCAGCCCCAGAACGTTTTCATCAGATGATGGGTGCGGCAGTAGCACTTGATGTTGCCGGCGTGGGTGGGCCCGCCCTGGGCCCAGGGGATGGTGTGGTCGAGGTCGCAGTGGGTGGCCGGCACGTCGCAGCCGGGCCAGCGGCACGTCAGATCCCGGGCCCGCACGAAATCAGCCAACGCCGGCGAGGGGTGGTAGTGGGGTTCGGGTGCAGCGTAGCCGGGGTGGATCAACGGCACCTGCTTGGCCGT
This sequence comes from Mycobacterium sp. 23, assembly GCF_048287075.1. Taxonomy (NCBI): domain Bacteria; kingdom Bacillati; phylum Actinomycetota; class Actinomycetes; order Mycobacteriales; family Mycobacteriaceae; genus Mycobacterium; species Mycobacterium sp. 23. The sequence continues at coordinate 4,492,472 of NZ_JBLVUX010000005.1, read as the reverse complement.
CAACGCCAACTCGGCCAGCAGGTCGGGGGTGATCAGGTCCTCCCCACCGAGCAGACACGCGGGGCTGTCGCTGCGCCCGGCCAGGGTGGCGGCTTCGGCGATCACATGGATCACCACCGGGCTGGCCGGCTTTTTCCCGGCGGCGGTGCAGTCCGGGCGCGCGCATTCACAGCCCAGCCGGGTGCCACCGGCGGCCAAGGCCCCCAGGGCATCGGCGCGGCGCTGGGCCAGGGTGCGTGGATCGTTGGGGCACACGGTGGCCGCCAGCGCCGAGAGCCGCGCATCGATGGCCTTAGCATCGGTGGCGCGCAGGCGTCCCTCGATCTGCGCCACCCCGTTCAGGGGCGGGCTGATCCACACCTCCCGCTCGGCCCGGGCCTCGGTGCGGCGCCGCAGCGCATCGGCATCAGCGCGGGCCACGATCGCATCGACCTTCTGCGACAACCTCCCCCGGCTTAACGAGGGCCAGCGCGTCACCCGCGCCGCGACCGTGGCATCGACGGCCGCCAGCACGTCACGGTCTTCGATCAGATCGGTGCGGAACACGATCGTCGTGAATGCCTCATAGTCGATGTCGCCGGCGCAGAACACCGCCGCCACCTCCGGTAGCCGCTCCCGCATCGCCCGGGCATAACGCACCTTGGTCTCCGCGCGGCCCTGGCTGATCCGCAGCCCCGCCGCCACCTCCCCGGCGACGGCCTTCATCGTGTCGATCGCCCAATCCTCGGTCTCTCCACCCCGAGCCAGTCGGTAGGCGAACAACGCCCCCACCGCCACCAACTCCGCCGCCGCACCCTGATTAACCACCCGCGCCGCCCCACACACCCGCGCCACCCACCCCAGCGACTGCGCGGTCTTGCCCAACAACCCCTCGCGATGCTCGAACACCTGCCCCATCAGTGCGTCGAACCGTTCCACCCGCTCGGCCGGAGACAACTCACTGAACGGCTTCCCCTCCCAGGAGGGGCGCGGCTCGGCGGCTTTGTCGAACATACGTTCGAGTATACGCGCTTATACTGACGCATACTTTTTGGCGGAGTCGCGACTTGTAGATAACTGCGGCCTCGGCCGGAAGGTTGTGGATATGTCTCGATCGCGCCGTACGAAGGTTCCGGCCGAGGAAAAGACCCGCCTGGTCCTGGCCGCGCTGGCCGGAGAGATGACCTGCGCGGAAACAGCGCGCCGCTGCGGTGTCACCACGGTGAGGATGACCAAATGGAAGCATCAGTTCCTCGCCGCCGGCAGCTGGAAAACGAGCAACTCAAGGTCGCGCTGGCCGAAGCGACCGTGCAGTTACGGATCTGGCAGCGCGGCGCCGCGCTGATCGATCAGGTCCCTTCCACGACCTCGAAGCCCTAAGAGAGGCGGCGGGGCTGCCGGTTTCGAGGTTCTGCGTGCTGGCCGACATCCCCGAACGCACCTACCGGCGGCATCTGGCCCGGCTGCGCGGCGGCGACGTCGCCAACGGCCCGTGGCCAGCACCGGTGGTCGATCGCATCGCCGCGGGGTCGTCCGTTGCCGACGTCGGTCACCCCGGGTGCGGGTCTTGTGTGGTCGATGAGGACTTCGCTGTCCGGATCGGCGACGGTGATCTTGTCGCCGTTGGTCGATGGGCTCCCCACACCTCAAAAGTGACGAAACGTCACCGAAGTCCTGACATAGAACTGTCACCCATGTCCTGAGACATCACACACCGACGGGGTTCGGTGAGCGTTGATCGCTACTGGGGTACAGGCACGACGCGGCCCATTTCAGAGCCGGTCTTTGACCGCCGCGGACAGCCGCGACCCGTCTGCCTTCCCTTCGGCTATCCCGGTCGCAACCTTCATCACCAGGCCCATCTCCTTCATCGAAGGCGCGTGGCCGAGCGTCTCGGCAACCTGGGCGATCGCGGTTTCGACGACGTCGACCACTTCCGCATCGGTCAGCGGCGTCGGCAGATACTCGTCGATGATGCGCGCCTCGGCATGCTCGTTGGCGGCCAGCTCACCGCGACCGTTCTGCGTGTATATCTCGGCGGCCTCACCGCGCTTGCGGGACTCCTTGGCGAGCACCTTGAGCACCTCGTCGTCGGAGAGCTCCTTGGCCTCCTTGCCCGAGACCTCTTCGGTCTGAATCGCGGCCAACAGCATGCGTAACGTCGCAGTGCGCAGCTTGTCCTGCGCTTTCATCGAGTCGGTCAGGTCGGCCCGCAGCCGGGATTTGAGTTCCGCCATTCCAGAGACGCTACGCGCTGCTCCGGGGACCTACATTGAGAAATGCACCAACCGCCGACAGGATGTACCCCATGACAACCGACGACAGCCGCCGCCTACGGTGAGCACGCTGCCGCCTGAATACCCGGGTGAGGCCGCACCGGGACCGGCATACGAAACGCCGCCGGCTTACGGACCGCCCCCCGCATACGGACCGCCACCGGCATACAGACCGCCACCGGCATACGGACCGGCCCCTGGATATGGCCCCGGCTACGGTCCCCCGCCCGGCTACGGCCAACCACCGCCGGGCTACGGCCAACCCCCGCCCGGCTACGGCCAACCACCGCCGGGCTACGGCCAACCACCGCCCGGCTACGGCCAACCACCGCCGGGCTACGGACCACCGCCGCCCGGCTACGGACCACCACCGGGCTATGGCCCCCCGCCATTGATTCCGGGTGCGGTCAAGCCCGGCATCATCCCACTGCGGCCGCTCACTCTGAGCGACATCTTCAACGGCGCGGTCGGCTACATCCGGGCCAATCCGAAGCCGACCCTGGGCATCACCGCCATGGTCGTCGTCGTCATGCAGGTGATCTCACTGCTGGCGACCATCGGCCCACTGGCCGCCGCGAACTCGGTGCAGACCAACAAGTCCGAGCCCAGCCTCGGAGCCCTCGGGGCGTGGACGGCGTCACTGGGCGGCAGCGCCCTGGTCAGCTGGCTGGGCAGCATGCTGCTCAGCGGGATGCTCACCGTCATCGTCGGGCGCGCGGTCTTCGGCTCGCCGATCACCATCGCCGAAGCGTGGGCCAAGGTCCGGGGCCGGTTACTGGCCCTGCTCGGCCTGGCACTGCTGGAGGCCGTCGGGCTGGCCGTGATCATCGGCCTGGTGGTGGTGATCCTGATCGGCGTGGGCGTGGCCGCCAACGCCGGTGCAGCCGTGCTGCTCGGATTCCCGTTGCTGTTACTGGTCCTTGTGCTGCTGGCCTACGCGTATACCGTGCTGTTGTTCGCGCCGGTGCTGATCGTGCTGGAGCGGTTGCCGGTATTCGACGCCATCACGAGGTCATTCCGTTTGGTGCGCAACGGCTTTTGGCGGGTACTGGGCATCCGCGTGCTGGCGGCCATGGTGGTCGGCATCGTCGGCGGTGCGATCTCGGCACCGTTCAGCATCGTCGGCCAGGTGCTACTGATGGGCGCGTCAAGCACTACAACGCTATTGGTGGGCACCGCCTTGTCGTCCATCGGAGGAGGAATCAGCCAGATCGTCACCACGCCGTTCGTCGCCGGTGTCGTCGTGCTGCTCTACACCGACCGCCGGATCCGTGCCGAGGCCTTCGACCTGGTGCTGCAAACCGGCGCCGCCGGCGGGCCGGCCGCCGTGGAATCCACCGACAACCTCTGGCTCACCCGGCCTTACTGAGGAGCACAGTGCCCGCCATCGACATCGACCGCGATGCCGCGCACGATGCTGCGCAGCGCGAGTTGAACAAGCCGATCTACCCCAGGCCGTCATTGACCGACGAAATCATGGACAAGATCAACGAATTCCTGCTCAAGCTCATCCTGAAGACTTCGCACGTATCCGGCGGATGGTTCACCGTCACCGTGCTGGTGATCCTGGCGGCCATCGCGATCTTCGTCGCGATACGTATCGCGCGGCGCACCATGCGCACCAACCGCGGCGGTGACTACGAACTCTTCGACGCCGGCCAATTGACTGCGGCCCAGCATCGCGCGACTGCGGAATCCTTTGCTGCCGAAGGTAATTGGGCGGCAGCGATCCGACATCGGTTGCGCGCGGTGGCCCGTGAGCTGGAGGAGACGGGCGTACTGACTCCGGTTCCCGGCCGCACCGCCAACGAGCTGGCCCACGACGCCGGCGAAGCACTACCCCGTCTGGCAGCGGAATTATCACAAGCGGCAACGGCTTTCAACGACGTCACCTACGGCGAGCGTCCCGGAACCCAGGCCGCCTACCAGATGATCGCCGACCTCGACGATCATCTGCGGTCGAGGTCCGCCACGTCTCCCGTCGCCGCGCAGGCCGCGGCACCGGACTCCTGGGCGAAGGTCCGGTGACGGCCACCCTTCCCGGTGCGCCGACCGGCACCGTGCAGCAACGCCGCCCCTGGCGCGGGGTGCTGCTCACGCTGGCGGCACTGGCGATCGTCGCGTCGATCACCACCTACCTGACGGCGCCGCGACCCGGCGGCACGATGGATCCCGAAGCCACCAGCCCGGCCGGCGCGCACGCTCTGGTAACACTGCTGCGCGAGGCCGGCGTCGACGTGGTGGTCGCCGACACCGTCGCCGAGGTCCAGCGCGCGGCGCGCGCGGACACGCTGCTGTTGGTGGCGCAGTCGCAGCACCTCACCGACAATTCGTTGCTGCACGACCTGGCCGACGTCCCGGGGGATCTGCTGCTGGTGGACCCGACGTCGCGCGCCCGCGCGGCACTGACACCAAAGTTGCGCGTCGGGGCCGCCAGCAATTTGGAAAACGAGCCGAATTGCCAGCTGCCGCAGGCTAATCGAGCCGGTGCGGTCAACCTCGGCTCCAGCGACGCGTACCGGCCAACCGGCGGACTCGACCTGGTCAGCTGCTACGGCGGGGCACTGGTCAGCTACCGCGACGGGGACCGCACCGTCACCGTGGTCGGCACCAGCCACTTCATGGAGAACGACGGCCTTCTGGAAGAAGGCAACGCGGCGCTGGCCATGAATCTCGCGGGCACCCGGTCCCGGCTGATCTGGTACGCCCCACAACGGGTCGAGGGACACACGTCGGCGCCGGGATCGCTCATGGACCTGATTCCGGAGAATGTGACGTGGATGGTCTGGCAGCTCTGGCTGGTGGTGATCCTGGTCGCGTTGTGGAAGGGCCGCCGGATCGGCCCGCTGGTCGCCGAAGAACTCCCCGTGGTGGTGCGCGCCTCCGAGACGGTGGAGGGCCGGGGCCGCCTCTACCGCTCACGGCGGGCCCGTGACCGCGCCGCGGAAGCACTGCGCACGGCGGCGCTGCAACGCCTGGCCCCCCGGCTCGGCCTGGGGCCCAACGCGGCGTCACCCGCGGTGGTGATGACGGTGGCACAGCGCAGTGGCGCCGACCCGGACTTCGTCCAGTACCACTTGTTCGGCCCCCCACCGGCCAATGACTCCGACCTACTCCACCTAGCCCGAGCGCTCGACGACATCGAAAGGCAGGTCACCCACTCGTGACAGAACCGGATTCCGCCCGCGAGGCATTGCTGGGATTGCGCGCCGAGATCGGCAAAGCGGTCGTCGGACAGGAAGGCGTCGTCAGCGGCCTGGTGATCGCCTTGTTGTGCCGCGGCCATGTGCTCCTGGAAGGCGTTCCCGGCGTGGCCAAGACGCTGATGATCCGCGCCATGGCCGCTGCGCTGCAGCTGGAGTTCAAGCGGGTCCAGTTCACCCCGGACCTGATGCCCGGTGACGTCACCGGATCGCTGGTCTACGACACCCACACCGCGGAGTTCGCCTTCCGGCCGGGCCCGGTGTTCACCAATCTGCTGCTGGCCGACGAGATCAACCGCACGCCACCCAAGACACAGGCGGCGCTGCTCGAAGCGATGGAGGAGCGCCAGGTCAGCGTGGACGGCGAGCCGAAACCGCTGCCCGATCCGTTCATCGTCGCCGCCACCCAGAACCCGATCGAGTACGAGGGCACCTATCAACTGCCCGAAGCCCAACTCGACCGCTTCCTGCTCAAACTGAATGTCACACTGCCGCCCCGCGATGCCGAGATCGCAATCCTCAGCCGGCACGCGCATGGTTTCGATCCGCGCGACCTGTCAGCGATCAAGCCCGTAGCGGGACCCGCCGAGCTGGCGGCCGGCCGCAAAGCGGTGCGTCAGGTGCTGATCGCCGACGAGGTGCTGGGCTACATCGTCGACATCGTCGGCGCTACCCGCTCCTCCCCCGCCCTGCAGCTGGGGGTCTCACCCCGCGGGGCCACCGCCCTACTCGGCACCGCCCGGTCCTGGGCCTGGCTGTCCGGACGCAACTACGTCACCCCCGACGACGTGAAGGCGATGGCCCGCCCGACGCTGCGGCACCGGGTCATGCTGCGTCCGGAAGCCGAGCTCGAGGGCGCCACCCCCGACGGCGTGCTGGACGGCATCCTGGCCTCGGTCCCGGTGCCACGCTAGTGATCCTCACCGGCCGCACCGGACTGCTCGCGCTCGTCTGCGTCCTGCCGATCGCGGTATCACCATGGCCGGCGAGGGCTTTCGTGATCCTTCTGGCTGTGTTGGCGATTCTGGTCAGCATTGACGTGGTGCTGGCCGCCAGTCCCCGCCGGCTGCGCTTCACCCGATTGCCGAACGGTTCGGTCCGGCTGGGTCAACCGGTGGACGCGGGTCTGGCTATCCACAACGACGGCCGCCGCCGCTTCCGCGGCCAGGTGCGCGATGCGTGGCCGCCCAGTGCCCGGGGCGAGCCGCGGACCCACCGTTTGAGCATCGCGTCCGGGCAGAGCCAGCAGGTGCACACGCACCTACGGCCGGTTCGGCGCGGCGACCAGCGCGCCGCGCTGGTGACGGCGCGCTCCATCGGGCCGCTGGGTTTCGCAGGCCGGCAGAGTTCGCAACCGGTCCCCGGCCAGGTGCGGGTGTTGCCGCCCTTCCTGTCCCGCAAGCATCTGCCGTCGCGACTGGCGAAGCTGCGGGAGATCGACGGACTGCTGCCGACGCTGATTCGGGGGCAGGGCACCGAATTCGATTCGCTGCGTGAGTATGTCGTCGGTGACGACGTCCGCTCGATCGACTGGCGGGCCAGCGCCCGGCGCAGCGACGTCATGGTCCGCACCTGGCGGCCCGAACGGGATCGGCGCGTGGTGATCGTGCTCGACACCGGACGGATGGCGGCCGGCCGCGTCGGTGTCGACCCCACGGCGGCCGACCCGGCCGGCTGGCCCCGGCTGGATTGGGCGATGGACGCCGCGCTGTTGTTGGCGGCGTTGGCATCTCGCGCCGGTGACCATGTCGACTTCCTGGCTCATGACCGGGTGAGCAGGGCGGCCGTTTTCGGTGCGTCGCGTACCGAACTGCTTGCCCAACTGGTCGACGCGATGGCCCCGCTGCAACCGGCGCTCATCGAATCCGACTGGCGGGCAATGGTTGCCGCGATTCTGCGGCGGACCCGGCGGCGGTCGCTGGTGGTGTTGCTCACCGACCTGAACTCGACCGCCCTCGACGAGGGCTTGCTGCCGATGATTCCGCAGTTGTCGGCCAAACACCATGTGCTGGTTGCCGCCGTGTCCGACCCACGCGTCGACGAACTCGCGGCCGGGCGCAGCGACGCGGCCGCGGTGTACGACGCGGCGGCGGCCGAACGGTCCCGCAACGAGCGGCGGGCCATCGCCTCGCGGCTGCGGCGCAGCGGGGTGGAAGTCGTCGACGCACCACCCACCGACATCGCACCCAGCCTCGCGGACCGCTATCTGGCCATGAAAGCGACCGGGCAGCTCTGACTACCCGGTGGGGACGTAGTCTGGGGCGTCCTCAATATCGCCGGTCTCACCGGCAGCGACGCCCCGACGTCCGAAGTAGACGATGTAGGCGAGGAACGCCGCCTCGGCAAGGACGCCGATGGCGATACGCGCGAACGTCGGCAACGGCGACGGCGTCACCATCGCTTCGATCAACCCCGACACGAGCAACACCCCCACCAGTCCCACGGCAACCGAGACCACGCCGCGGCCTTCCTCGGCCAGAACCTGGCCACGCGGCCGATCGCCGGGCGAAATCACCGACCACCCCAACCGCATCCCCACGGCGGCGGCCAGGAACACCGCGGTCAGCTCCAGCAGACCGTGCGGCAGCAGCAAACCCAGCAGCAAGCCACCCTTGCCCGCCGGGAACATCAGACCGGCGATGACCCCCACGTTGGCGGCGTTCTGGAACAGCACGAACGGTATCGGCACGCCGAGCACCACCGCCATCGCGATGCACTTGGCAGCCACCCACGAGTTGTTCACCCAGACCTGCAGGGCGAACGCCCCGGCGGGGTGCTCGCTGTAGTAGGACTCCACGTCGTGGTTGATGAGTTGGTCGATGTCAGCCGGCGTCCCGACGACCGACTGCACCTCGGGACTGCCTGCCACCCAGAACGCCATGACCACGACCACCGCGAGGAACGCCACGGCCGTCGCCGACCACCATCGCCAGGAACGGTAGGCGACCACCGGAAAGGACACTGTCCAGAAGCGGACAAAGGTACTGGTCAAGGGGGCATGGGCGCCGGTGACCGCGGACCGGGCGCGCGCCACCAGGCTGGACAGCCGGCCGGTGATCAGCGAATCCGACGACACCGACCGCAGGATCGACAGATGGGTGGACACCCGCTGATACAGCTCGACGAGTTCATCGATCTCGGCGCCCGTCAGCGAACGCCGCTTCTTGATCAACTGGTCGAGCCGGTCCCAGGTGCCTCGATGGGTGAGCAGGAACGCGTCGACGTCCACTTGGGCAGCCTACCCAGCCTGTAGCGTTTCGAGGTATGTCGGAGGTGGTGACCGGGGACGCCGTGGTGCTCGACGTCCAGATAGCCCAGCTACCGGTGCGCGCCATCAGCGCGATCATCGACCTCACCGTCGTCTTCATCGCCTACATCGTGGGAGTGATGCTGTGGGCGGCCTCCCTCTCCCAGTTCGACGAGGCCCTGACCGTTGCCTTCTTGATCATTTTCACGGTGCTGGCCATGGTCGGTTACCCGGTGGCCATCGAGATGGCGACCCGGGGTCGCTCGGTCGGCAAGATCGTGATGGGTCTGCGGGTCGTCTCCGACGACGGTGGCCCGGAACGGTTCCGGCAGGCCCTGTTCCGCGCACTGGCCGCGGTGGTGGAGATCTGGATGCTGCTCGGCAGCCCCGCGGTGATCTGCAGCGTGCTCTCCCCGAAAGCCAAGCGGGTCGGCGACATATTCGCCGGCACCGTCGTGGTCAGCGAACGCGGACCACGAATCAGTCCGCCGCCGGTGATGCCACCGGCACTGGCCGGGTGGGCGGCGTCATTGCAACTGTCCGGACTGACCACCGGCCAGGCCGAAGTGGCCCGGCAATTCCTGTCGCGGGCGCATCAACTCGACCCGGCGCTGCGCGATCAAATGGCTTATCGGATCGCCAGTGACGTGGTGTCGCACATCGCGCCGCCGCCTCCGCCGGGCGTACCGCCGCAGTTGGTCCTGGCCGCGGTGCTCGCCGAGCGGCACCGGCGGGAACTCGCTCGCCTGCGTCCGGCCCCCGCGCCGGGCTGGCCTCAGCAGCAGGCTTGGCCGAACTACCAGCCGCCGGCACCGGGCTGGACTCCCACTCCTGCGCCGCCCGCGCAGAACCCCGAACCCGGCGGCTTCTCCTTACCCAGTTAGTACTGGGCGACGGAGGCCGCCAGTATGGCTACGTCGGTCACCAATAAAGCCAGCCCGACCAGGGGTACCGCGATACCCCCGTGCCGCTTCGCGGTGAAGACCGAGGTGACGATCACCAGGACGGCGACCAGCGGCGGACCGTAGAAGAAGACGTCGAAGCTGATCCCGCCGCCGAGGCGCGGGCAACGGTTCTGGGCGCAGGAGTCGGTACTCATCACGGCGCCGAGTGCGAAAAGCATCACGATCGCGGCACCTGGCACGGTCAGCAAGGCCAACACCCAGTTGACCCGCGACCGGGCCTTCTCGCCGTCGTCACCGTGTTGCGTCGGATCGGTGGCGCTGCCGGGGCCGGTCACGGTCCGGAAGCGGTTATTGCCATTCACCCGTCAGGTGCTACCCGGCGTTCGGGGTGTGCAAACGGTCGAGATTCGCGGCGAGTGCCCGTGCCGCCGTCACCGACCCTGCAGATTTGGTGGCGCGTACTCGCACTTTCTCCGCGGACTTACAGGCTGGATGCGCGCGGGACGGTGGATGCCCCGGGCAACACCCCGGCCCCTTGCCATCCGATAGTTTGCGATATATCGTGATACATAGTGATACACCGGAGCGCCGCCGAGGCGCTTCCCCTGACTGAAGGAAACACAGACATGAACACCCTTTTCACCCCACCTACCGGGCCCTTCGGCCCACGCCCCGGCTTCGGCTTCGGCCCCGGCGCTCGGCGGCAGGCCCGTCGGGAATTCTTCGAGAACTTGCGCGAGCAGGCGGGCGAGCACGGCGGCCCGATGGGCTTCGGGCCCGGCTTCGGACCCGGTTTCGGTCCCGGTTTCGGTCCCGGCTTCGGCTTCGGCCCGGGTGGCCGCGGCGGACGCCGTGGCGGCCGGGGCCGGCGCGGTGACGTGCGCGCCGCCATCCTGGTGCTGCTGAACGAGCGGCCCATGCACGGCTACGAGATGATTCAGCAGATCGCGGAACGCAGCAACGGGATCTGGAAGCCGAGCCCCGGTTCGGTGTACCCGACCCTGCAGCTGCTGGACGACGAGGGGCTGATCACCGCCAGCGAGACAGACGGCAGCAAGAAGCTGTTCGAGCTGACCGACGACGGTCGCTCCGAGGCGGCAAAGGTCGAGACCCCGCCGTGGGACGAGATCGCCGAAGGCGTGGACCCGGGACACCTGAATCTCCGCAGCGCCGCCCGCCAGCTCTTCGGCGCCGTCGGGCAGTCAGCCCACGCGGCCAGTGCTGAGCAGCAGCAACGCATCGTCGACGTGCTCAACAACGCACGTCGGGAGATCTACGGCATCCTCGGCGAGGACTGAGGCCCGTCGCGGCGGACCCTGGATCAGGACACGTCGACCCAGTCCAGGGTCCGCTGCACCGCCTTGCGCCAGCCCGCGTATCCGGCGGCGCGCTGGTCGTCGTCCCAGTTGGGCGTCCAGCGCTTGTCCTCCTGCCAGTTGGCCCGCAGCTCGGACGGACCGTCCCAGAATCCGACGGCCAGGCCCGCCGCGTAGGCGGCACCGAGCGCGGTCGTCTCGGCGACCACCGGCCGCACCACATCCACACCCAGCACGTCGGCCTGAATCTGCATACACAACTCGTTGCTGGTGATTCCGCCGTCGACCTTCAAGACCTCGAGGCTTACTCCGGAGTCCGCCTGCATGGCGTCCACCACGTCGCGGCTCTGGTAACAGATCGCCTCCAGCGTCGCGCGCGCCAGGTGCGCGTTGGTGTTGAACCTGGACAGCCCCACGATCGCCCCGCGGGCGTCGGAGCGCCAGTAGGGCGCGAACAACCCCGAGAACGCCGGCACGAAGTACACCCCGCCGTTGTCGGCGACCTGACGCGCGAGCGACTCGCTCTGCGAGGCGCCGCTGATGATGCCCAACTGGTCGCGCAGCCACTGCACGGCGGAGCCCGTCACCGCGATCGAGCCCTCCAGTGCGTACACGGGCTTTGCGTCCCCGAACTGGTAACACACCGTGGTGAGCAGCCCGTTCTCGGACCGCACGATCGTCTCGCCGGTGTTCAGCAGCAGGAAGTTTCCGGTGCCGTAGGTGTTCTTCGCCTCGCCGGCGTCCAGGCAGACCTGGCCGACCATGGCCGCATGCTGGTCACCCAGGACACCGGTGATCGGCACCTCACCGCCGATGGGGCCGGTATCGGACGTCACGCCGTAGGGCTGCAGCGGCGACGACGGCTCGATCTTGGGCAGCATCTCCCGCGGGATGGAGAAGAAGGACAGCAATTCGTCGTCCCAGTCCAGCGTCTCCAGGTTCATCAGCATGGTCCGGCTGGCATTGGTCACATCGGTGACGTGCACGCCGCCGCGCGGGCCGCCGGTCAGATTCCACAACACCCAGGTGTCGGGGGTGCCGAACAGCGCGTCACCCTTTTCCGCGGCCGCGCGCACCCCATCGACGTTCTCCAGGATCCACTGCAGCTTGCCGCCGGAGAAGTAGGTGGCCGGCGGCAGACCTGCCTTGCGCCGGATCACGTCGCCGCGACCGTCCCGGTCCAGCGCGGACGCGATGCGATCGGTCCGGGTGTCCTGCCAGACGATCGCGTTGTAATAGGGTCTTCCGGTACGCCTATTCCATACCAGCGTCGTCTCGCGCTGGTTGGTGATCCCCAGTGCTGCAATATCTTTCGATGATATGTTGCTGGCGTTCAGCACGGACATCAGCACCGACGCGGTGCGCTCCCAAATCTCCACCGGGTTGTGTTCGACCCAGCCGGCCCGCGGCAGGATCTGATCGTGCTCGAGTTGATGACGGGCCACCTCGGCGCCGTCGTGATCGAAGATCATGCAGCGGGTACTGGTGGTGCCCTGGTCGATGGCTGCGATGAATTCCGGCGACTCAGCCAACTCGGCCTCTCCTAGGGTGGCGTTGGACACTGCAGGTACATGATGGCGCAGTGTCGGGCCGGGTTGCGCGCGGCCCGGGAAACCTGTTCCATCGGTCAGGTGGGCGAAGAGGTCAAGCGCACCACGTATGACCGCGCACATCGGCGGGAGTACCGGCGCAAAGTGCGGGTGTGTCTCGACGTCTTCGAGACGATGCTCTCGCGTACCAGCTTCGATTCGGAGCACCCGCTCACCGGCATGGAAATCGAATGCAACCTGGTCGACGCCGAATACCAGCCGGCGATGTCGAACCGGTACGTGCTGGACGCCATCGGCGATCCCGCATATCAGACCGAATTGGGCGCCTACAACATCGAATTCAATGTGCCGCCGCGCCCGCTACCCGGACACACCACGCTGGACCTGGAGAAGGACGTACGAGCCAGCCTCAACGACGCCGAACTCAAGGCCAACGCCAGCGGTTCGCACATCGTCATGATCGGCATCCTGCCCACCCTGATGCCCAAGCATCTATCGGAGGGCTGGATGAGCGAGTCGAACCGGTACGCAGCCCTCAACGAGTCGATCTTGGAGGGCCGCGGGGAGGACATCCCCATCAACATCGCCGGCCCCGAACCCCTGAGCTGGCAGGCCGCTTCCATCGCGCCCGAATCCGCTTGCACCAGCATGCAATTGCACCTGCAAGTGGCTCCGGAAGACTTCGCCGCCAACTGGAACGCGGCGCAGGCGCTGGCCGGCCCGCAACTGGCGCTGGCCGCGAACTCGCCCTTTTTCTTCGGCCACCACCTGTGGGCGGAGACCCGCATCGAACTGTTCGCCCAGTCCACCGACACCCGCCCCGAAGAACTGAAAACCCAGGGTGTCCGGCCGCGAGTCTGGTTCGGCGAGCGCTGGATCGCCTCGGCCGTCGACCTGTTCAAGGAGAACATCAAGTACTTCCCGTCACTGCTGCCGGAACTGTCCGATGAGGATCCTGTCGCGGAACTCACGGCCGGACGCACACCGCGCCTGGCCGAACTGCGCCTGCACAACGGCACCGTGTACCGGTGGAACCGGCCGGTGTACGACGTCTCCGACGGCCGCCCGCAGTTGCGCCTGGAGAACCGGGTACTGCCGGCCGGGCCGAGTGTCGTTGACATGCTTGCCAATTCAGCTTTCTATTACGGAATGCTGCGGACCATGTCCGAAGCCGAACAGCCGGTGTGGTCGCAGATGGGTTTTCCGGTGGCGCACCGGAATTTCCTGGACGCCGCTCAACAAGGCATCGACGCGCAGCAGCACTGGCCGGGTGTCGGCGAGGTGAGCACCCAGAAACTGGTGCTGGACACGCTGTTGCCGATGGCCCACGAGGGCTTGCGGCGCTGGGGCGTCGATGCCGAAGTCCGCGACCGCTTCCTGGGCGTCATCGAGGGCCGGGCCAGAACGGGGCGCAACGGAGCCAGTTGGCAGGTAGCCACCGTCCGCGCACTGGAGGACGCCGGCATGACCCGGCCCCGGGCCCTAGCCGAGATGCTGCGCCGGTACTGCGAGCACATGCACGCCAATGAACCGGTGCATACGTGGTCCGTTCTCAGGCCCGACTAGCCGGCCAATTGCGTCAACCGCACGCTGTTGCCGGACGGGTCGCGGAACCCGCAGTCGATGCCGTACGGCATCTCATGCGGTTCTTCAGTGAATTCCACTCCGCGGGACTTCATTTCGCGGTAGGTGGCCGCGCAGTCCTCGGTGGTGAGAAAGACCGTGCCGGCGAAACCCTTCGCCATCACCTCGGCGACCTGCTGATGGGTCGCCGCGTCCATCACCGGCTCACCCGGAATGGCCATCAGCACGATGGACACGTCGTCCTGGCCGGGAGGGCCTACGGTGAGCCACCGGAAACCCAGGTCGGGCAGCGAAACATCTTGCCGCACTTCCATACCCACCTTGTCAGTCCAGTACTTCAGGGCGACTTCCTGGTCGTGCACCCAGAGGTGGGCGCTGGCGATCTTGAGCATGGTCACAACGCTACGACCCGGCCGGCCCGTGCGTCTTCTCCCCGCGTGCTGTCTTGACCCTACTGTCGGCGGGTGGGCGGGTGTCGCGCGCGAGAATGCAACTCGGCACCCGCGCGTGCACCGACGCCGGCGGGAGGCTCGCCCGGTAGGCGGCCGGCGGCAGGCCGTAGACGCGGGCGAAACTCGTCGTGAACGAACCGACGCTGCGCAGACCCACCATGACGGCGATGTCGGCGACGGACCGATCGGTGTAACGCAGCAACGCCGCCGCCCGCTCGAGCCGGCGTGTCTGCAGGTACGAGCGCGGCGACTCACCGAAGGTGCGGGTGAACATCCGGCTGAAATGCGAACGGGACAAGCCTGCGGCCGCGGCCAGGTCGTCCACCGTGATCGGCTCGGCGTAGCGGGCGTCGGCGAAGTCCTTGGCGCGGAGCAGATAACGGGCCGGCGGCAGCTGCGGCATAAGTCCCAGTATGCGACGGGCGTACGTTGGGAGCCATGACGGATCAGGTGATGGACTGGGACGACGCCTACCAGGAGAAGGTCTTCCAGGCGCCGCCACCGTGGAACATCGGTGAACCGCAGCCTGACCTTGCCGCGCTGATCGCCGCCGGAAAGGTCCGCGGTGACGTGCTGGACGCCGGATGCGGGGTCGCGGAGTTGTCACTCGCGCTGGCGGCCGCTGGTTATACCGTTGTGGGTATTGACAATTCGCCTACCGCGATTGCTGAGGCGACGAGAGCCGCGCGCGAGCGCGGGCTCACCACGGCCACTTTTGCCGTGGCCGACATCACGAAGTTCTCCGGTTATGACGGCCGATTCGGAACGGTGATCGACAGCACGCTGTTTCATTCACTGCCGGTCGAGGACCGCGACGCCTACCTACAGGCGATTCACCGGGCTGCCGCACCCGGCGCCGGCTACTTCGCCCTGGTGTTCGCCAAAGGCGCTTTCCCGGCCGAGGCCCCGTACCGGCCCAACGAGGTCGACGAGCAGGAACTACGTTCCGCCGTAAGCAAATACTGGGAGATTGACGAAATTCGGCCCGCGGCGATACATGGGAACATACCGCAGCTGCCGGACATCCCTGAGCTTCCGGAAGGGTCCCCGCACCGCATCGACGACAAGGGCCGCGTGATGATGCCCGCCTATCTGCTGAGCGCGCACAAGGCGGATCAGTAGTTCTGCAGGAAGATCCCGGCCAGGTTCGAACCGATGCTCTGCAGGCCGGACACGAAGCTGCTGACGTTGGCCGGCAGGGTACCGATGTTTCCGATACCCGACACTCCGCTGCCCAGGACCGAAAGACCTGAGGAACCTTCGCCGAACACGTTGTAGCCCGAAGCGCCGATGAGTCCCAACGGGTTTCCGCTGAAGAACCCGGACACCCCGCTGCCGTTGTTGAAGAATCCCGAGCTGTTGCCGGCACCGGTGTTGAAGAAGCCCGACGTCGTGAAGATGTTGTCGGTGGTGTTGCCGTAGCCCGGCGTCGGCGGGATCTGGAACTCGAACAGCTTCTGGCTCGGCAGGTGGATGCTCGGAATGTAGATGTCCGGCAGGTTGAAGGCGCCGATACCGAGCGGCGGAATGACCAGCGGCGGCGTGACGAAGCCCGGGAAGTCGATCTGCGGCAGGATGAACTCGCCGATGGCGATATTGGGAATCCCGATCGATGGCAGGTCGAACGCGGAGGCGATGACCTGGGGCAGGTTGAACGCACCCAGCGCGATCGGCGGAATCCCGATCTCGGGCAGCGAGAACGCCTCCGAAGTGAGTTGCGGAAGCAGGAAGTCGCCAATGGAGATCGGCGGGATCGTCAACGCCGGAGTGGAGAACTCGGGCCAGCTGATCGGCGGCAGCACGATCTCGCCGAGGTCGATCGGCGGAATGGTCAGCGGCGGGGTGGTGAATTCCGGCCAGCTGACCTGCGGCAGATCGAAGGAGCCGAGATTTATCGGCGGAATGGTCAACGCCGGCGTCGAGAACTGCGGCCAACCCACCTGCGGCAGATCGAAGTCTCCGAGATTTATCGGCGGAATGGTCAACGCCGGCGTCGAGAACTGCGGCCAACCCACCTGCGGCAGATCGAAGTCCCCGAGCTGAATCTGCGGAATGGTCAACGCCGGCGTCGAGAACTGCGGCCAACCCACCTGCGGCAGATCGAAGTCCCCGAGCTGAATCTGCGGAATGGTCAACGCCGGCGTCGAGAACTGCGGCCAACCGATCTGCGGCAGCGTGAAGCCGCTGAACTGCACTGGGTTGAAAGTGATGGACGGGATGTTGAAACCGGAGAGCCCGATCGACGGAATGATGTAGTTGCCACCGGCATTGCTGATGTTGAGAGTCGGCAGCGTCATCGCACCGATCTGGATGCTGGGGAAGCTGAATTGCTCGATGTAGCCCTGCGTCGTGAAGCCCAGCGAAATCGCATTGATATTGAAGCTACCGAGGTCAATTCGGTAGGTGGGGGCCGCGATGAAGCTCGTGTCCAGGGTAATGAGCGTCTGGTTTCCGCCTGGGACGGAGATGTTCGGGAACTGTATACGCGGGATATTGATCTGCGGAACGGTGACCGAAGGCAGGTTCCAGCCCGTGACAGTTACGGTCGGCGTCTGGAAGGGCGGAATGATTACCTGCGGTAGATTTATCGGTGGTACCGCTATGGGCGGCGTAGTGACGGACGGCAGGTTAAACCCTCCCACCGTAAGCGCCGGCGACTGGTAGGCCGGAACCGTTACCGCGGGTATACCGATCTGGGGCAGACCAAAGCTACCGATATTGATATTCGCGGGCGTCGTGTACGCCGGAATAGTGATCGACGGAATACCGATCTGCGGCAGGGCGAAATTACCGATGTTAATATTCGCCGGCGTCGTGTACGCCGGAATAGTGATCGACGGAATACCGATCTCCGGCAGCCCGAAACTACCGATATTAATATTCGCCGGCGTCGTGTACGCCGGAATAGTGATCGCCGGAATACCGATCTCCGGCAGCCCGAAACTACCGATATTGATATTCGCCGGCGTCGTGTACGCCGGAATAGTGATCGCCGGAATGCCGATCTGCGGCAGGGCGAAACTGCCGATCGTGATGGTCGACGGCGTCGTGTACGCCGGAATGGTGATCGCCGGGATACCGATCGCCGGCGTCTCGAACGCACTCAGCGCGGCGATCGGTGACAGGAAGCCGCCGATGTTGATCGGCGGGACGGTGATCTCCGGCAGGCTGAACGCGGAGACCAGGACACTCTCGGGCGAGGTGAAGGGTCCGATGTTGATCGGCGGAATGTTGATCGTCGGCAGGTCGAACGGGAGGATGCGGATGTCCGACGGCGTCGTGAACGGCGGGATGGTGATGGGCGGGATGCTGATCTGCGGGGTGTTGAAGGCGCCGACCAGGATCTGCGAGATGTCGATCGGTGGAAGCTGGATGTCCGGGGTGGTGATGGCGACGACGACGCCGCCCTGTTGGTCACCGGTCCAGCCGATGCCGTTGTTCATGTTTCCGGTGTTGAGGGCACCGGTGTTGAAATTGCCCCAGTTGGAATAACCGGTATTGGTGTTGCCGATGTTGAAGCTGCCGGTGTTGTAGGAACCGGGGTTGACGTCGCCGGTGTTGAAGCTGCCGACATTATAGGTACCCGTATTGGCGAAGCCCGCGTTGAAGGCTCCCGTATTAAATGTGCCCGGGTTGAATAGGCCGGTGTTGACCGTACCCGAGTTTCCGATACCCGTGTTGAAGCTGCCCGAGTTGAAGAGTCCGTAGTTTCCGTGGCCCGAGTTGAAGAAGCCGATGTTTCCGGTGCCGGAGTTGAACAACCCGACGTTACCGCTGCCGGAATTGAGGTTGATTCCGAATTGGTTGTCGCCGGTCAGCCCAATACCGATGTTGTTATTGCCGGTATTGCCGAAACCGATGTTGAAGTTACCGCTGTTGGCAAGACCCTTATTGCCGATGCCGAAGTTTCCGAGACCGATGTTAGACGTTCCCAGGTTGCCGAAGCCGATGCTGAAATTGCCGATGTTCGCATCGCCCAGGTTGGAAATGCCGAAGTTGCCACTGCCGATGTTGCCACTGCCGACGTTGCCGAAGCCGAAGTTGCTGGCACCGACATTCGCCCACCCGAGCGTGAGTTGCAGCGTCTCCCCGGCGGCGCTCGGAAGTCCGGCGGCAGCCGCGGGCCCGGCGGCCAGCTGGGCCGGCAGACCGGCAAGGGCTTTCAGCGGCTCGGCGAACGGGGCGAGCGCGGCGGCCGCGGCAGAGGCACCGCTGTAGTAGCCGACCATCGCGGCCACATCCTGGGCCCACATCTCCTCGTAGACGGCTTCGGCCGCCGCGATGGCCGGTGCATTCTGTCCGAACAGGTTCGAGAGCACCAGTCGCACGAAGCCGGAACGGTTCGCCTGGACCGCAATCGGATGGACCGCCGCCGCCACCGCCGACTCGAATACCCCGACCACCGCCTTGGCCTGAACCGCCGCACCCGCAGCCTGCGTAGCCGCTGAATTCAACCAACCCGCGTACGGGAGCGCCGCCGTGGCCATCGCCGCAGCCGCCGGCCCCTGCCACGCCTGACTGGTCAGGCCGGCGGTGACCGACGTGAAAGATTCTGCAGCCGAATTCAATTCAGCGGCAAGGCCGTCCCAGGCCAACGCCGCATCCAGCAGCGGGCCGGGACCGGCGCCCGTGAAAAGCCGAAGCGAGTTGATCTCAGGTGGCAGCACTGAAAAATTCATCGGCGGAAGCACCCCTCATCACTGGATCGATCGCCAAGCGGCGAATCGCGCGAGCGTTAGGAAGCCCACCCCTAACGACCCGTTTGCATTCGAAGGCAGAAGTTACTCCACACATGACCAATATGCACGCGGTTCGTACGAAAAATTTTGTGTTACAGGCGGAGCAATGTCTCCGGTATGAGCTCAGGTCGAAGCGGTAGCAGCCGTCGCCTCGATAAGCGCTTCGGCGAAAGTTTCCAGGTCTTCCGCTGCCGTGTCAATATGCGGAGAGATCCGCAGCACCGGGCCGGTCAACTCCATCGGGGCACGTTGCACTCCCGCGTAGGTGGTCAGGATGCGGCGCTCGGCAAGCAACCACTCCCGCACCTCGTTCGGGTCGGCGCCCTCGGTGGGCGCCAAAGTGGTTATGGCGCTTGGCTCTTCGACCTCTTCGACCACCACCCAGCCGTCAACGTCGGCCAGCAGCCTGCGGGCGATGCCGCCCAACTCGGCCAGGCGCGCCCGGATCCGCTCCGGGCCGCACGCCAGATACTCGCCCACCGCTACCGAAAAGCCCACTCGCGCCGCCACATTCGCCTCACCGAAACCCAGTGGTACCCGCGGGATCAGCTGCTCCATCAGCTCGGGCCGCAACGCCAGCACCCCCACGCCCCGGGGCCCTGCCATCCATTTCCGCGACGACGAATACGTGGCGTCGGCTCCCACCGCGCAGTCGATCTGCCCCAGCGCCTGCGCGGCGTCCACCACCAACGGCACGCCGAGCTCGCGGCAGAGCTCGGCCATCATCGCCAGCGGCTGCACGGTGCCCCGGTGGCTGGCCACCGGTGTCAGGTGAACCAGGTCGGGCGGGTTGTCTTCCAGCTGGTACGCCGCATCGTCGATCGCCAGCCGGCCGTCGTCGAGGGCAGGAAGCTGCCGCACCTCGAATCCGTGCGCCTCCATCAACGCCAGGTTGGGCCCATACTCGCCGGGCAGGCAGGCCAACGTGCGCCTGTCCCGCGGCCAACTGCTCAACAACACGTCCAGCGCATTCAACGAGCCGGTGGTGTAAACCACCTCGGCATCGAGCAGGCCGCAGAGCTTCGCGACTGCCGCACGCCCCGCGTCCAGCACCGTGGCCGCCGCCTCGGCCGCCACGTATCCGCCGACCTCGGATTCGTGCAGCGCATGCTGGGCCGCGGCGTCGAGTGCCGCCAGGCTCTGTCGCGAGCAGGCCGCGTTATCCAGATGCAGCCCGGCAGCGGGCGGCCGGGACTGGCGCCACTGCTGGGCCAGCTGTTCTGGATGGCTCACTTGGCGGCCAGCGACAGGCCGAAATCACCCGCCTCGTCGGTCCACCAACGGATCCTCCGCAAACCTGCGGCGGACAGCTCGTCGCCCACCGCGTCCGGGCGGAACTTGCACGAGACCTCGGTAATCATTTCCTCGCCGGCGCCGAAGTCGACGGTCAGGTCCAGCGCGTCGACACGTACCCGCTGGGGACGGGTGGAGCGCAGCCACATTTCGATGCGCTCCTCGTCGCTGTTCCAGCGTGCTACGTGTTCGAACGAGTCGACGTCGAAATCCGCGTCGAGTTGCCGGTTGATCACCGCAAGCACGTTGAGGTTGAACCGCGCCGTCACGCCGGCCGCGTCGTCGTAGGCCCGTACCAGCCGGCCGGTGTCCTTCACCAGGTCGGTACCCAGCAGCAAACTGTCCCCGGGCTGCATCACCGCGGACAGCGAGGCGAGGAAGTCGGCGCGAGGCTCCGGCGTCAGATTCCCGATCGTCGAGCCCAGAAACACGAACAGCCGCCGCCCACCACTGGGTATTTCGGCCAGGTGCTCCTCGAAATCACCACAGACCGCGCTGATTTCGACACCTGGATACTCGTCCTGGATGGCACGGGCGGCTGCCGACAATACGCTGGCATCGACGTCGAACGGTACGAAGCTGCGCAACGACGCACGGTCGCGCAGTGCATCGAGCAGCAACCGGGTCTTTTCGGATGTCCCGCTGCCCAGCTCGACCAGGGTGTCGGCCTGGCTTGCCGCGGCGATCTCGGCGGAGCGGGCACGCAGGATCTCGGCCTCGGCGCGCGTCGGGTAGTACTCCGGCAGCCTGGTGATCTGGTCGAACAGGTCGCTGCCGGCCGCATCATAAAACCACTTGGGCGGCAACGATTTGGGCTGCTGTTGCAGGCCCACGAAGACGTCGCGGCGCAGTGCGTGCAACGCGGAGTCCTCGGCCAGATGGTTGGACAGCGTGAGCGTCATCAGGATCCTTTCGAGCGGTTCAACGCAGTCAACTCGACGCGATCGCCGGTGACTTCCACCAAGTGCCGGTCGGGTATGTCTTCCCAGTCCGGGTCGTCGTCGTAGGGTTCGCTGGCCAGCACCACGCCGTCAGCACGGCGCAGGATCGACAAGGTGTCCCCCCACGCCGTGGCAACCAGCCGAGAACCGTTGGCGGCCATGATGTTCAGCCGGGCCAGCGGATCGGCGGCACCCACCTCGACGATGGTGTCGCCCAATGCGTCCAACCCACGAGCGAAGATGGTGGCGGCCAGAACCGCACTGTCACAGACTGATTCGGCCGTGGCAGTGAGTGGTAAAACGGCACGGTCGACAACGCCGTTGTGCGACAACAACCACCCC
This sequence comes from Mycobacterium sp. 23, assembly GCF_048287075.1. Classification (NCBI taxonomy): domain Bacteria; kingdom Bacillati; phylum Actinomycetota; class Actinomycetes; order Mycobacteriales; family Mycobacteriaceae; genus Mycobacterium; species Mycobacterium sp. 23. The sequence goes on along the minus strand of NZ_JBLVUX010000005.1, from coordinate 4,470,645 downwards.
CCGTCGGTGAACGGCGCGGTGGCGCTGGCTTCGAGCGGCATGCCCACGGTCGCGGAGCGCACCGCGGCGACCACGCAATGACTCCGCAACACCGGCGCAACCGACTCGAACGAGACGTCACCCCACAGCGGCGCGGGGCTGCGCCAGCGTCGCGGCGCGGGGTCCGGGCAGTCGTCAAAGAAGCCGACGCCCCAGCCGTCGGCGTTCATCAGGCCGTGCTTCTGCCGGCGCGGGGCGTATGACTGCACCCGCAGACCCTGCGGTGGGTCCAGGACCAGTGAGGAGACGCTGACCGGTGCACCGAGCCAGCCCAGATGACGACACATCAGGCGTCCCAGGCCAACCGGACACCCGAGAAGATCTGCCGACGATAGGGATGGTCCCAATTGCGGAAGCTGGGACGCAGGATGGACTGTTCGACCGCCCATGAGCCGCCGCGCAGCACCCGGTAGTCGCCGTCGAAGAAGGGCTGGGAGTAGCGCTCGTAGATCATCGGCACGAATCCCGGCCAGGGACGCAGCGGCGAGCTGGTCCATTCCCATACGTCGCCCAGCAGCTGCTCGACGCCGTACGCCGACGCGCCGGCCGGGTATGCGCCGACGGGCGCGGGCCGCAGCGCGGTGCCACCCAGATTGGCGCGCTCGGGCGTCGGCGGCTGGTCGCCCCAGGGGTAGCGCCTGCGGGAGTTGGCCGCCGGATCCCAGGCGCACGCCTTCTCCCACTCCACTTCGGTGGGCAGCCGGGCGCCCGCCCAGGCGGCGTAAGCCTCGGCCTCGAAATAGGAGACGTGCTGCACCGGCTCGTCGCCGGGGATGTCCTCGATGTACCCGAACCGGGCGCGGGTGCCGGCGTTCCAGAACTGCGGGCCGTTCAGGCCGGCCTGCTGTCGATGCTGCCACCCGCGTTCGGACCACCACCGCGGCTGCGCGTAACCCCCGTCGTCGATGAAGTCGCGCCATTCGGCGTTGGTGACGGGTACCCGTCCGATCCGGAAGCTGGGCACCTCAATGGTGTGGGCAGGCCGCTCGTTGTCCAGCGAGTAGGGCTCGGTGGCGGCGTCGACGCCCAGAACGAACGGCCCGCCGGGCACCAGCACCGACGTTCCTGCCAGGTCGGGCCGTCCGGCGGGGACCTCCGAGGTCTCCTGTAACAGCGGCGCGCCGGTACGCAGGTTCAATGCCTGAAGCATGGTCTCGCCGTGCTGATTTTCGTGGCTGATGACCAGTCCGAACTGGAAGTCTCCCGCGTCCGCCGGCAGAGCGTCCAACGCGTCCAGTGCGGCATCGCGGACCGTGCGGCAGAACGACCGCGCCTGGGCCGGCGACAGCAGCGGAAGGTCCACTCGGCTGGCGCGCGAGTGCACGAACGCGTCGTAGAGTCCTTCGATCTCCGGAGGCAGCATGCCCGGCCGATCCGGGTTGCCGCCGCGCAGCAACCACAGGTCTTCCTGTTGACCGATATGCGCCAGGTCCCACACGAGTGGGCTCATCAGCGGGTCGTACTGCCGGCGAAGTTCGTCGTCGTCGAAATCCACCAGCCGCAACGTCCGCGCGCGGGCCCGCTCCAGATCGCCGGCCAACTGCTCTCGTGCTGTCACTGCTCCCCTTGCGCCGCGCGGGCGGCCTGCGCGACCGTGGCGGCGATTCCATGTTCGATGACGCGGTCGGAGAAGTCGTCGGCCGGACATCGCCCGGTTTCGACGTTGAGCATCAATTGCTGCATCGTGTCGGCGAGTTCGGCCGGAGCCCGCTCGGCGGCGATGGACAGGCACCGGTTGGCGGCCGCGTACAGCCGCCGATCGCGCAGTCCCAGCCGCGCTGCGGTGTCCCAGGAGGTGGCGACCGGTTCGACGGCCTCGGCGGCCAGGTCAGCGGCGGCCGGATCGTCGAGCAGGGTCGTCAGCGTGAAGACCAGCGCGGGCCAGACCGCGTCGGGAACGCTGTCGAGGTAGCGGATCTCCAACCACTGCCTCGGCCGCACCGGAGGGAACAGCGTGGTCAGGTGATATTCCAGGTCGGCGATGGTGGGGTGGCGGTCGCCGAGCAGCACCCGGCCATCCACCCAGTCGGTGAACGGCACGTAATACGTGACCGCCGTCGCGTCCGGAGCATGGACCATCATCACGGGCGCCTTCAGCGCGTACCGGGCCCAGTCGGTGCCGGGATCGTCCCCGCTGACGCCCAGCACGGGGCCGCAGCGCGCGGAGTCCATCTGGCCCCACACCCACTGCCGGGTGGACTGCCAACCGGAGAACTCGCCGGCCAGCATCGGGGAGTTGGCCGCGATGGCGATCATCGTCGGACCCAGCGCGTGCGCCAGGCGCACGCGATCGGCCCAGCCCGCCTGCGGTCCGGCGTCCAGGTTGAGCTGGATCGACGCCGTCGAAGTCATCATCGCCGCGCCGGCCGCTCCACTGTCGCTGGCGGCGAAGAACTGTTCCATGGCGCGATACCGGGCACCCGGGTTGATCCGCTCCGGCGACCGCAGCGGGTCGGCGCCCAAGAAGACCAAACCCAGACCAGCCTCGGCCAGCGCGCTCCTCAGCACTGCCTGGTCGCGGGCCATCGCATCGATAGCGGGCAGCACGCCGTCGGCGGGCGGACCCGAGAGTTCGACGGCGCCGCCCGGCTCCACGGTGACGGCGCTGCCGCCCGGGAGCGGTTTGAGCCACTTCAGCACGGCGCTGATCTCGTCCCAGCTCGGCCGGCGCAGCGGATCGGCCGGATCGAAGCAGTGCGCTTCCAGTTCCAGACCCACGCGTCCCACCGGTCCATCGACAAGACAGCCTTCGGAGATGTGCTCCGCGACGGCGGCCGAGCTGGTCAGCTCGGCGTTGGCCACATCGATGTCGTCCAGCTGCGGACCCGCGGTAGCGGCGATGCGCGTCATTTCACGATCCCTCCGGGGCAGCTGGATGCGCAGCTATCGAAACGATAACCACCACCACTTCATCTTCCAGAGAGCACCGACATATTCCCGACCTTTTCAGCTGCACGAGGGAGATGGATACCCAATTCTCGCCTCGGCTACTGGCCCAGCGCGTTCTGCATCGCCCCGGCCAACACGTTGACTGCCGGGCCGGCGTTGCCAGATTGGCAGACCTTGGCCTGGAGCAACACGTTTTCACGCAGCCGGGTTTGAACGAAGCACCGGCGATCGGTTCCCGCCTCCTGCTTGGTCCAATTCGCGTCGGTGGCCCCGGCCGGGCCGCCGGAGAACGACCACACCTGGGTGGTGCCGTTGTCGAGATGCATCGCGGTGGTCTGACCCGAGCAGCCCACCGTGCGATCGACGACGCGGTGGAAAGCCCGGTCGGCCGCGCCGTTGGTGGCGAAGACTCCGACCGCCTGCTTGACGAGGTGATTCTGGTCGCTGGCCGACGTCTGCGCGGTGGCCCCGTTGAACGCTGCCAGGTCGGGGTCGTTGTACACCTCGGGCAGTCCGATCTCCGCCCAGTTGTTACAGACCGGCAGATCCACCGAGTAGGCCTGGAACGGCTCGGTGAACACTGCTTCCCACCCCATCGGGGCGCCGACGATGTTGCCGACCGATCCTTTGCCGAGCACGGCGTAGGACACCACTCCCGGTTCCGACGGATGGGCCGCAGCGCTGGCCGCGCCGCCGATGGCCAGGCCGATGCCCACCGCTGTGACGGCAAGCCGCATCCGGCTTAGACCCGGGCCGAGACGGTGACGTCGACGTTGCCCTTGGTGGCCTTGGAGTACGGGCACACCTGGTGGGCCTGGTGGACCAGGTCGTCGGCCGTGCCCTGCTCGAGCCCCGGCAGGTGGCCGACGATCGCGCCGGTGAGCCCGAACCCTCCGTCGGAGTCCTTGCCGAACCCGATCTCGACCGTGACGTCGGTGGCGTCATCGAGCTTGACCTTCGCCTTGCCCGCCACCAACCTCAGCGCACCCAGGAAACAGGCGGCGTAGCCGGCGGCGAACAACTGCTCGGGGTTGGTGCCCTCGCCGTTGCCACCCATCGCCTTCGGTGGGCGGGTGTCCAGGTCGACGCGACCGTCGTCCGACTTGACGTGGCCGTCGCGGCCGCCGCCCGTCGCCGTGGCTGCCGTGGTGTAAACGACTTCGATGCTCATGGGCTCGATCATGCCAGCCGCGACCGTGTCAGCCGAGGTTCGCCCGGACCCCCTCTTCGACCTTCTTACCCAGATCGGGGTCCACATTGCGCCAGTACTCGAAGACCCGGGACAGCACCGGCTCCTTCACACCCTTGGACACATGTCCAATGATGTTGTGAGCCAACCTATCCCGCGCTTCGTCGTCGAGAACCTCGCGGACCAGCGTGCCGGCCTGGCTCCAGTCGTCATCGTCGGGACGCAACGTGTAGGCCGCACGGATCATTTCGCCGTCGGCCTGCCAGCGCACCTCGGCAGCACGCGCCGGATCTGCGTGCGGGCCGCCGAAAGAGTTGGGCGCGTACACCGGATCGGTCGCGTTCTTGATCCGCATGGCCCCGTCTTTGGAGTAGCTGTTGACCTCCACCTTCGGCGTATTGACCGGAATCTGTTTGTAATTCGTGCCGAGCCGGGCCCGGTGTGCATCGGAGTAGGAGAAGCCGCGCGCGAGCAACATCTTGTCGGGGCTCAGGCCGGTGCCGGGGACGATGTTGTTCGGTTCGAAGGCCGCCTGCTCGATTTCGGTGTGATAGTCGGTGACGTTGCGAGTCAGCGTCAGCTTGCCGACGTCGATCAGCGGGTAGTCGCCGTGCGGCCACACCTTGGTGAGGTCAAAGGGGTTGTAGCGGTATGTCTTTGCCTCCTCGAACGGCATGATCTGCATCTTGAGCGTCCAACTCGGGAAGTCGCCGCCTTCGATGGTTTCGTACAGATCGCGCTGGTGGTAGTCGCCGTCCTCGCCGGCCAACCGGTCGGCGTCCTCCTGGGTCAGGTAATCGACCCCCTGGTCGCTGATGAAGTGGTACTTCACCCAGAAGATCTCGCCGGCGGCGTTGATCCAGCTGTAGGTGTGGCTGCTGTAGCCGTTCATGTGGCGCCAGGTCTTGGGGATCCCGCGGTCGCCCATCAGCCAGGTCACCTGGTGCGCCGATTCCGGCACCAGAGTCCAGAAGTCCCACTGCATCGTGTGGTCGCGCAGATTGGTTGCCTGCATCCGCTTTTGGGAGCGGATGAAGTGCTGGAACTTCATCGGATCGCGGATGAAGAACACCGGCGTGTTGTTGCCGACCATGTCGAAGTTGCCCTCCGACGTGTAGAACTTCAGCGCGAAGCCCCGCGGGTCGCGCCAGGTGTCTGGGCTGCCCCGCTCGCCCGCCACCGTGGAGAACCTGATCAGGGTGTCGGTCTTGGTGCCAGGCTGAAACACCGCTGCCCTGGTGTACTTGCTGACGTCATTAGTGACCTCGAAGTGGCCGAAGGCGCCGCCGCCCTTGGCATGCGGTTGGCGCTCCGGGATGCGTTCCCGGTTGAACTGCGCCATCTGCTCAATGAGGTAGTGGTCCTGCAGCAGAATCGGGCCGTCGGGACCCAGGGTCAGCGACTGCTCGTCGCTCGGGGCGGGGCTGCCGCCGTCTGTGGTGGTGTAGCGTTCCGTCATTTTTCGCAATCTCCTCTACCTGAACAGTCGAAAAACCAAGCGTCTGCGGAAAACTCGATTCACTCGCTGGTTCCCCGCTACGCGCCGAGGCGAAACTAGGGACGACTGGGCGCGGTGCTGGGCGCCGGCGGTGCGGAGGTAGGCGTTTGACCGGGGCTCGCACCGGGTGCGCCGGGACCACCCGGACCGCCGGGGAAGCCTGGGGCCATCCCCGGTGGCGGCGGGCCACCCGGGTACCGGAACTGCCAGCCAGGACCGCCATATCCGCCGGGACCGTCGGGGTGGAACATGCCATGGTGGTGGTGACGGTGGTAGTAGCCATGTCCGCCGCCGAAGATCATGGCAGCGGTGAACAGCAGGGTGGATGCGATGAATACGATCCCCGCGACGATCACTACCCAGGCGGCGACCACGTAAAGGCGCGGCGGCTTCTCCCGGTACACCGGTCTGGGCGGCGGCGCGGTGTCGACCGAAGCCGGTCGGGCTGTGGGTTCGGGTGTATCACTCATACCTTCGAATATGGTCCAGCCCAGCAGCAGCGTAAAGGGGCGCGGTCACAAAGTTGCCGTGAATTGATGAAGCCCGGCGCTCGCGGTTGAGCGCCGGGCTGTCAGTGGAGTGCGTTCAGCGACCAGGTGTGGGTGAAGGCGTGACGGACGGGCTGACCGAGGACGGAATCTGGGCAGGTCCGCCAGGTCCGGTGCCCGGGCCGACCTGCTGCTGGCCACCATTGGTCGGGAATCCCGAGCGGTGCATCATCGCCGGGTGGTGCTTGTGGTGCCGGTGGTGTCCCCCGCCGTGCCCGGCGGCCAGGCCCAGCCGGAACCCGGTGAAGAAGATGACCGAGACGATGAAGACGATCCCGGCGACGATGGCCACCCACGCCGCGGCCTTGAAGACCTTGGGTGTCCGGTGTTCAACCCGCTCAGCGGGCGGTGGGGGTGCTACTGCGGTCGAAGTCCGCGCAGTGGGGGTGTCAGAAATTTCGCTCATGCCACGAATGATCAGTGCCGAACAGTAGTGACCGCTATGCGCCGGTTATGTACCAGCTGTGAGCATCGAAACCACGTCTCACCTGGCCGAACCCGGAAAGCTGGACAGCGCCTTGGCCGCGACGGCACCGTCTCGCCACGACGATGGATGCCGGCGGATCGCCGCGTCAACCTCGACTGCCCGCCGTCGTGCGGCACGCCACCTGTGATGAGACTGCAGGGGGATGACGTTCGTCTCCGGAGTTACCGCCATGGTTCTGATCCCTTCGCAGGTGTTGCACTTCCATTCGAACAAGCAGTGGGGCGAGCCGATAGGGACCGAAGTCCTCACTGTCACTGAAACGAAATCTCTTCTCGACATTCAGGCAATCAGGAGACAATCGGCCTGATTGACGGGTTCTACCTGCGGGTATAGCCCGATATGTACGCCGCGAAATTGCACACGCGCCAGTCCCCTGCCACACACCATTTCCGGACGCTCGCAGCTGCCGCGGGAATGAGCGTGGCAGCGTGGTGCGGCACCGGGATCGCCCACGCGGACGACAACCACGAGCGTGAAGCCTGCGCGCTGATGGATGACAGCGCCACCGCCGTCCATCTCGGATACGGCGAATCGACCCTGCAGTACGCATATGCGGTGCTCTCCACCAAGATGCCGGCTGACGCCGCGGCGCACGTCCTGTACACGGCAACTCGCAACCAGTGCCCCAACCACGCGGCCGACCTGCCGCCCGGCTGGCGCTAGCCCTTGAAGGGATTGACCGCGTACTGAATCACCCGGTAAGGGGCCTCCCGGCGCGCGTCGGTGTCCCACTGGCTGACGAAGATCCGCAGTTCATCGAGGGTGGAACCGGGTGAGATGTAGCCGCCGTAGGGCTGCGAGAGCCGGTTGTCGTACGGCGGCGGGAGACTTTCGGGCGGATCGGGCCATTCGTCGTCGTGTTGGACGACCGTGGTCACCGGGGCCGAACCCAACGCGGTGGGATCGGCGGCCACCCGGACTTCCATATCGCCGGTGGTGGCATTGAAGTACGACAGCACTGTCATGCCGTCGATCTGTTTGATGCTCATCTCGCCGACCAAGTCGGGCCACAGCGGTGTCGGCGTCTTGTTCCACCCGCCGCCCGGCCCGGCCGCCCAGCCCTGCCAGCGGGACCGGTCGGTGAACGCCTCCGGGGTGGCCCGATACAGCACCACCGGCTGGCGGCGCGTGAAGCTGTTGGCCACGATGTACACCCACCCGGTCGGTGAGTCCGGCCGGGGAATCGGGTCGTAGTAACCGCTGATCTGCGTCTGCCGGCCGCCCTGGTAGGGCGCGGTGCGCACCGAACCGGGAACGGTCTCCCAGCCGCCCAGGGCGGGGTCGACCCGGACCAGCCGCGAGTTCAACGGGTCCAGGTTTTTCGTCGTAGCCACCATCAGGTAGTTGCGCCGGTTGATCTGCACCACTCCGGCGGGCAGCTGCGATGCCCCGGGCGGTGTGGGGTCGGCGAGCAACGGTCGGCTGATGCCGGTCACGCCCGTGTAGCGAACGCCGTCGGGGTCGTCGACGGACGCAGTGTCGACCCGTAAGGCCACCGGCGCATACCAGCCGCCGTATCCCACACCCTGCCCGGCGAAGCTGTCGCCGCACACCTGCAGTAGCTGGCTGGGGAATTCGACGAACTCACACAGGTCGGTCGCGCCGATGCCGTAATCGGCGGTGGGCGTTCCGGTGCCGGCCGCCGGACCCATCCGCAACACCTGACCAGGCGCCAGCGGCTGCAGCACCGGCTGCGGGGCCGGGGCCGGCGGGTCGGCGCGCGCGGGCCAAAAGCCTTGCGAGGCAATGCAACACAAAACCAGAGCGCACCGCGCGAGCAGGGCGGAGCGCACCCGTCGTCTACAGCTCGGCGGCCAGCAGCTCGGCGATCTGGATCGTGTTGAGCGCCGCCCCCTTGCGCAGGTTGTCGCCCGAGACGAACAGCGCCAGGCCGCGCCCGTCGGGCACTCCCGGGTCCTGCCTGATGCGGCCGACCAACGATTCGTCGACGCCGGCGGCGGCCAGCGGCGTCGGGACGTCGACCAGCTTCACACCGGGCGCAACGGCCAACAGCTCGCGGGCCCGCTCCGGCGAGAGCGGCCGGGCGAATTCGGCGTTGATGGACAGCGAGTGGCCGGTGAACACCGGAACCCGCACGCAGGTACCGCTGACCAGCAGGTCCGGAATGCCGAGAATCTTGCGGCTCTCCGAGCGCAACTTCTGGTCCTCGTCCGTCTCACCCGAGCCGTCGTCGACCAACGACCCGGCCAGCGGCACCACGTTGAACGCGATCGGCGCCACGTACTTGCTGGGCGGTGGAAAGTCGATGGCACTGCCGTCGTGCACGAGTTGCTCGGCGTTGTCGATGACCGCGCGTGCCTGCGTCGCCAGCTCCTCGACACCGGCCAGGCCGCTGCCCGACACCGCCTGATAGGACGAGGCGATGAAGCGGGTCAGGCCCGCCTCCTCGTGCAGCACCTTGAGCACCGGCATCGCCGCCATGGTGGTGCAGTTCGGGTTGGCGATGATGCCTTTGGGCCGCCGGTGCGCGTCCCGGGTGAAGTTGACCTCGGAGACCACCAGCGGCACGTCCGGGTCCTTGCGCCACGCCGACGAGTTGTCGATCACCGTCACGCCGGCGGCGGCGAACCGCGGCGCCTGCACCTTCGACATCGCTCCCCCGGCGGAGAACAACGCGATGTCCAGCCCGGTCGGATCGGCCGTCTCGGCGTCCTCGACCTCGATCTCCTGGCCGCGGAACGCCAGCTTGCGGCCCTGCGAGCGGGCCGAGGCGAAGAACCGGACGCTGGTAGCCGGGAAGTCGCGCTCGTCGAGCAACGTGCGCATCACCTGGCCCACCTGGCCGGTGGCACCGACAACACCTACGGCAACCATCGCTACCGACCCGTCCCTGCGTACACCGTCGCCTCCTCGTCGCCGCCGAGCCCGAACGCTTCGTGCAACGCAACGACGGCCTTATCTAGTTCGGTGTCGCGGCAGAGGACCGAGATGCGGATCTCGGATGTGGAGATCAGCTCGATGTTGACGCCGACCGCGGCCAGCGCCTCACAGAAGGTGGCCGTGACGCCGGGGTGGCTGCGCATGCCGGCGCCGATCAGCGAGACCTTGCCGATGTGGTCGTCATACAGCAGTTGCAGGAAGCCGATCTCTTCTTTGAGCGAGTCCAGCTTGGCCACCGCGACCGGTCCGCTGTCGCGCGAACAGGTGAAGGTGATGTCGGTCTTGCCGTCCTCGACCTTCGACACGTTCTGCAGCACCATGTCGATGTTCACGTCGGCGTCGGCAACCGCCCGGAACACCTTGGCGGCGTATCCGGGGATGTCGGGGATCCCGACGATGGTCACCTTCGCCTCGCTGCGGTCGTGGGCAACGCCGGTCAGGATGGGGTCTTCCATGGCTATGTCCTTGATCGATCCGACGACGACGGTGCCCGGCTTGTCCGAGTAGGAGGACCGTACGTGCACGGGAAGGTTGTAGCGGCGGGCGTATTCGACGCAGCGCAGCATCAACACCTTGGCTCCGCAGGCCGCCATCTCGAGCATTTCCTCGAAAGTGACCGTGTCCAGCTTGCGGGCGTTGGGCACGATGCGCGGGTCGGCACTGAAGATGCCGTCGACGTCGGTGTAGATCTCGCACACGTCGGCGCCCAGCGCGGAGGCCAGCGCGACGGCGGTGGTGTCCGAGCCGCCGCGGCCCAAGGTAGTGACATCGCGGGTGTCCTGGCTGACCCCTTGGAACCCGGCGACCAGCACGATCCGGCCCTCGTCGAGGGCGGCCTGCAGCCGGCCCGGGGTCACCTCGATGATCTTCGCGTTGCCGTGCGTGCCGGTGGTGATGACGCCGGCCTGGGAGCCGGTGAACGACCGGGCCTGGGCGCCCAACGATTCGATCGCCATGGCGACCAGCGCGTTGGAGATGCGCTCGCCGGCGGTCAGCAGCATGTCGAGTTCCCGCGGCGGCGGCACCGGGCACACCTGTTGGGCCAGGTCCAGCAGTTCGTCGGTGGTGTCGCCCATCGCCGAGACCACGACCACGACGTCGTTGCCCTGCTTCTTGGTCTCCACGATCCGCTCGGCAACTCGGCGGATCCGGTCGGCGTCGGACACCGAGGATCCGCCGTACTTCTGCACGACGAGCGCCACTGAAATCTTTTCCTGTCTGGGACGGGCCTGCATTAAGTCCACAACAGAATACGTGGCGGCGCATCTTGATTTACGCGGCGCCGAGGATCACAACCACCCTGCCCCGTCGTCGTCCTCGAGGCCCCTGGCGAATCGAACCAACCGCTGGAACCACCCCGGACGCCGGTCCAGCCAGGGGTCGAACCATTCCCCCGAGGCGAACTTCGCGACGCCGACCGCGGTAATCACGGCGAACAGGAGCCCGAAGCCGGCATAGATCACGCCGGAGAACACCACGAACGCCTTGTCCTGATGGACGCGGATATCGATGCTCGAGCCCTGTTCGTGGCGGTGAGCGGCCGTCCCCTGCAACTTCTCGACGTGAGACCGTCCCGCCGCGTCCCAGGTGACCGCGCACGCGAAACCCACCCGCTCGTTGACGCACGAAACGACCTGCGCCTGCCTCGGTGTGCCGACGACGTAGGAGTAGTAGTCGTAGGCGGCCACGCCGAAGAACCCCAGCGTCACCGCCACTCCCCCGGCGGCGAACAGTCGCGCTACATAGCTGCGAAGGCGGGCCAACGGCACGCGGGGGTACATGGCTCACATTTTGGCCGATGGGCCGGGCGCGGTAGAGTTCACACCGTGCAGCGGGTGCTCCTTCTCGGACGCCGCGACGGGGTCTGATCCAGACCGGCTTCCCGTCGCGGGTGTTCGCGATGCGCCGGTCTGAGGTTCCTTCTCAAACATCCCTGGAGCAACGACCGTGACCAATCCCGATTCACCCGACGCTTACGTTTCAGCGCGCACCATCCACAAACCCGCCGGCCCGCCCAGGCCCGGCCAGCCGGCGTGGAATCCGCAACGCGGTACCGCGATGCCGGTCCACCGGTACCGCCCGTTCGCCGACGAGGTCGAGCCCATCCGGGTGGCCGACCGCACCTGGCCCGACCGCGTCATCGAGAACGCACCGCTGTGGTGCGCGGTCGACCTGCGCGACGGCAACCAGGCACTGATCGACCCGATGAGCCCTGCGCGCAAGCGCCGCATGTTCGACCTGCTGGTCCGCATGGGCTACAAGGAGATCGAGGTCGGATTCCCCTCGGCCAGCCAGACCGACTTCGACTTCGTCCGTGACATCATCACCGACGGTGCCATTCCGGACGACGTCACCATCCAGGTGCTGACCCAGTGCCGGCCCGAGTTGATCGAGCGCACCTTCCTGGCGTGTGAGGGCGCGGCGAACGTCATCGTGCACTTCTACAACTCCACCTCGATCCTGCAGCGTCGCGTCGTCTTTCGCGCCGACCGGGCCGCCGTGCAGGAGATCGCCACCGCCGGCGCACGCAAGTGTGTCGAGGAGGCGGCGAAGTACCCGGGCACCCGCTGGCGGTTCGAGTACTCGCCGGAGTCCTACACCGGGACCGAACTGGAGTACGCCAAGCAGGTGTGCGACGCCGTCGGTGAGGTGATCCAGCCGACTCCGGACAACCCGATCATCTTCAACCTGCCGGCCACCGTCGAGATGGCCACACCCAACGTCTATGCCGACTCGATCGAGTGGATGAGCCGCAACCTGGCGCGCCGCGACTCCGTCATTTTGAGCCTGCACCCGCACAATGACCGCGGAACGGCGGTTGCCGCGGCCGAATTGGGCTATCAGGCCGGCGCCGACCGGATCGAGGGCTGCCTGTTCGGCAACGGTGAGCGCACCGGCAACGTCTGCCTGGTCACACTGGGGCTCAACCTGTTCTCCCGCGGCGTCGACCCGCAGATCGACTTCTCCAACATCGACGAGATCCGTCGCACGGTCGAGTACTGCAACCAGCTGCCGGTCCACGAGCGTCACCCCTACGGCGGCGACCTGGTGTACACCGCGTTCTCCGGCAGCCACCAGGACGCCATCAACAAGGGTCTGGACCAGATGAAGTTCGACGCCGATGCGGCCGACAGCGATGTCGAAGACATGCTGTGGCAGGTGCCGTATCTGCCGATCGACCCCAAGGACGTCGGGCGCACCTATGAAGCGGTGATCCGGGTCAACTCCCAGTCCGGCAAGGGCGGGGTGGCCTACATCATGAAGGCTGACCACGGACTGGCCCTGCCGCGCCGGTTGCAGATCGAGTTCTCGCAGGTCATCCAGAAAATGGCAGACGGCGAGGGCGGTGAGGTGTCGCCCAAGGAGATGTGGGAGGCATTCTCCGAGGAGTACCTGGCCCCGATCCTGCCGCTGGAACGCATCAAGCAGCGGGTAGACGCGTCGGAGGAAGACACCGGCACCACCAGCATCGCCGCCACCGTGAAGATCGACGGGACGGAGACCGAGATCAGCGGCACCGGCAACGGCCCGCTGGCCGCGTTCGTCGACGCGCTGGGCACGGTCGGGTTCGACGTCGCGGTGCTGGACTACTCCGAGCACGCGATGAGCGCCGGCGACGACGCGCAGGCGGCTGCCTATGTGGAGGCTTCGGTGGCCGGCAGGACCGTCTGGGGAGTCGGCATCGCGCCGTCGATCACCACCGCGTCGCTGCGGGCCGTGGTGTCGGCCGTCAACCGGGCGTCGCGCTAGCGACAGGGGCGGGCCCGGCCCCGCCGGGGCAGGGAGGCCGGGCCCGTGCTTTGAGGGGTCAGACGGCGAGCAGTCGCTCGAAGAACTCGCGGTAGTGCATGAGCGCGAGACGCAGATCTTCGGTTGACGCCTCCTCACCGCGTGACCACTGTTCCTCCAGCCGCGAACGCGCATGAGCGAATCCGGTGGTGAGCTGGTCGACCAGATCGGAGACCAACACGTCGGCCTTCTGCACGCAGTCTTTGGGATCGTCGACGAAGGCCGCCTGTACGCCGGCCCAGCGCGCCCGCAGATCCGCGAGGTCCGCGTCTCCGAAAAGTGTTTCCTCCGTTGATGATCGGCTGGTCTCGTGACCAGCCTCGGGCGACTGTGGCTCCGGCGCCGCGGGTGCCTGCTGCGGCGGCTGGGTGTCGTCGTATGCAGCCCGCTGGGTGTCGTCGTATGCGCCGCTGGTGTCGGTTCGCTGATCGTGCGTAGTCATTTCTTTGCCTCCTGTGATGTTGTCTCCAAAAGCTTTTCGAACAGCGCCCGGTAATGGACGAACGCTTCTCGCTGCTGTTCGGTGCTGACCTCGCCGTGCTGTTGCGAAAGATGAACAGCATGCGCGGCGCGGTAGTTGTCGACGATCTGCGGATGGTCCACCGAAATGTCCGCCGCGCGCTGGTCGAAATCGTCTACGGGATAGCCCCTTTCACGCATCACATCGGTAACCAGCCGATCCGCGACGCCGACGGCGGCGGTGGGGTTGTCGACGAACGCCGTCTGCACCTGATTCCAGCGGGTGGTGAAATTCGACCGCGCGGCAGGAGGCAACGGGACAATGTCGAGCATCTCGTGCTTGTGTTCCCGCGCGATCAGCTCCTTCTCCGCTGCTTTCTGGCCTCCGGTCTCCGACACCAGGCGCTCGTATTCAGGGCCGTAGTGCTGTCTCAGTCGCTGTGTCCTGCGACGATTCATGGCGTAGCCGACCGCGCCGATCAGTAAGGCGACGGCGATTACGGCGAAGACCGCAATCAAAATCGTTTCCCAAGTGGGCATTTCGCGCTCCTCTCGTACATGTGTTGAATAGCCGTCTGTCCCGGGGCTAAACGTCGATCGCGAAATCAGAAGTAATGCCGGGCAGCCACGTTGGGGCAGTGACTAATTCAGTCGACCACCCTTACGGGGGGTACCAATACACCCCTAAGGGGGTAATCTCCCCGGCATGCCGCCAGCATCCGGCACACCGATCACCATTGCTCTCGTCGACGACTACGACGTCGTCGTCAAGGGCGTGGCCAACATGCTCGACCCGTACCGCGACCGGATCGTGATCGCTGAACTCGACGCCTCCATGCCCCTCGAGGACACGGTGGACATCGTCCTGTACGACTCATTCGCTCAGCCGGAATCCGATCACGAGGAGATCGCGCACCTGGTCGCCAACCCTCGGGCACGTCGAGTTGTGGTGTACACCTGGAACTTTCACCCCGATCTCGTCGAAAGTGCACGACAGCACGGGGCGCACGGCTATCTGTCGAAGACCCTGCCGGCACGCGAACTCGTTGCCGCCCTGGAGGCCGTGCATTCCGGTGACGTCGTGATCAGTGAGGTGGCGATGCGGGCCCGGAGCGCACCCGGTCTCGACTGGCCCGGCCGCTGCGAAGGACTCAGCGACCGCGAGGCGGAGATCCTGGCGCTGATCACCCAGGGCAAAAGCAACGCCGACGTCGCGCGGCTGACCTACCTGAGCCCCAACACGGTGAAGTCCTACATCCGCACGATCTACCGGAAGATCGGAGTCGAAAGCCGCACGCAGGCCGTGCTGTGGGGCGTCGACCACGGGTTCACCCCGGACCACCACCGCATCGACCACTGGCGCGGCGGACCCTAGCAACCGGCGTCAGAACAGCGCGAACTGCTCGTCGACCATCGCGGTGTCCGTGAACTCCTCCATGCTGCGACCGCCCACCACCGCGCCGACACCGTCCATGAACTGCACGTCGGAGACCACCGGCACACCCAGCTGCAGGGCGTGATAGCCCTTGCCCTGTTCGGGCGCGGGTTCGTTGCACACCACCAGGGAGGTCTCCCGGTCGACGTCGTCGCTGTAGGCCAGCCCGGCGTACAGCATGCGTTCGACGAGTTCCTCGTGGGTCCGTCGCACCTCGGCTGCCAGCGCCACCCGCATGCCCTGGACCAGGGGCCTGCCCCGGACGAAGCGGCCGGGGTTGAGAAACGGGCAGGGCATCCGGGCGGCCAGCGCCTTCAACGGCCGCAGCTCGTCATGCGTCACCCGGCCGTTGGGCCAGCGGTGCCGGGTCACCGGCCGCACCGGCAGCCAGATGTCGCGGTCCCGCGCCCGTTGCAACGCCGGAGCCAGGATTCCGGTCAACACCATCGCGTCGTCGAAGGCGTCGTGCGGCCGTTCCTGGGTGACTCCCCAGTGCGCGGCCAGCGTCTCCAGCCGAAGATTGTCGACGCCGAGTTCCAGGCGCCGGGCCAGTTCGACCGTGCACATCACGGAATCGACCGGTAGTTCCGCCTCGGCGATCTCGGCTTCGGCGGCCAGGAACGAGTAGTCGAAGGCGACGTTGTGCGCCACCAGCGTGCGGCCGCGCAGCACGTCAACCAGGTCGTCGACGATCTCGGTGAACTGTGGCTGATCTTCGAGCATCGCGGAGGTGAGCCCGTGCACGTGGGTGGGACCGGGATCCACGCCCGGGTTGAGCAAGCTCACAAATGACTGTTCGACGCGGCCGTCGGCGTCCAGGCCCAGCGCCGCGACGCTGATGATCCTGGCCTGACCCGGGCGAAAGCCCGAGGTCTCGACGTCGATGACGGCCCATCCCGCGTCCGGCTCACGCGCCGGGCGACCCCAGGACATCCGGTTCATGCCATGAGAATGGCACGTCCGACCGACATCGCTGGGTCGCTGCCGCGTCGTGTCGGCGGTTAACCTGCACGCATGATCACGACTCGCGCACGTCTGGCTCTTGCCGCCGGGGCAAGCGCGCGGTGGGCGTCGCGCGTCACCGGCCGCGGGGCCGGCGCCATGATCGGCGGGCTGGTGGCGATGACTCTGGACCGGTCGATCCTGCGGCAGCTCGGGGTGGGCCGTCGCACCGTCATCATCACCGGCACCAACGGCAAGTCGACGACCACCCGGATGACCGCGGCGGCCCTGGGCACGCTGGGGGCCGTGGCCACCAACGCGGAGGGCGCCAATATGGACGCCGGGCTGGTGGCGGCCCTGGCGGCGGATCGCCGGGCCGGATTGGCGGCTTTGGAAGTCGACGAGATGCACGTGCCGCACGTGTCGGACGCGGTCGAGCCGACCGCCGTCGTGTTGCTCAACCTGTCGCGCGACCAACTGGACCGGGTCGGCGAGATCAACGTCATCGAACGAACCCTGCGAGCCGGCCTGGCCCGCCATCCCAATGCCGTCGTAGTGGCCAATTGTGACGACGTGCTGATGACCTCGGCCGCCTACGACTGCCCCAACGTGGTGTGGGTGGCCGCGGGCGGCTCCTGGTCGAACGACTCGGTGAGCTGCCCGCGCAGCGGTGAGGTGATCGTGCGCGAGCAGGGCCATTGGTACTCCACCGGCGCCGACTTCAAACGGCCCAGCCCGCAGTGGTGGTTCGACGAGCAGACGCTGTACGGACCCGAGGGCCTCGCCGTCCCGATGCGGCTGGCACTGCCGGGAGCGGTGAACCGCGGCAACGCAGCACAAGCGGTCGCGGCCGCTGTCGCGCTGGGCGCCGACCCGCGCAAGGCGGTGGCGGCCGTCTGCATGGTCGACGAAGTCGCCGGGCGGTACCGGACCGTCCGGGTCGGTACGCATGACGCGCGGATCCTGCTGGCCAAGAACCCGGCCGGGTGGCAGGAAGCGCTGTCGATGGTGGACAAGCACGCCGACGGCGTGGTGATCGCGGTCAACGGGCAGGTTCCCGACGGCGAAGACCTGTCGTGGTTGTGGGATGTGCGCTTCGAACACTTCGAAGAGACCCGGGTGGTGGCCGCCGGCGAACGCGGCACCGACCTCGCGGTGCGACTCGGGTACGCCGGCGTCGAGCACACCCTGGTGCACGACACGGTGGCGGCCATCGAGTCCTGCCCACCCGGGCGGGTCGAGGTGGTCGCCAATTACACCGCCTTTCTGCAGCTGAACCGGAGGTTGGCGCGGCGTGGCTGAAACTGTGCGGATTGGGCTCGTCCTGCCCGACGTCATGGGCACCTATGGTGACGGCGGCAACGCCGTGGTGCTGCGCCAGCGGTTGCTGCTGCGGGGCATCCCCGCCGAGATCGTCGACATCACGCTGGCCGATCCGGTGCCCGACTCGCTGGACCTCTACACACTCGGCGGCGCGGAAGACTACGCCCAGCGATTGGCCACCCGGCATCTGCTGCGGTACCCGGGTCTGCAGCGGGCGGCAGAGCGTGGTGCCCCGGTGTTGGCGATCTGCGCCGCGGTCCAGGTGCTCGGCCACTGGTATGAGACGTCGTCGGGTGAGCGGGTGGACGGCGTCGGCATGCTGGACGCGACGACGTCGCCGCAGGAAAAACGGACCATCGGCGAGCTGGTGTCCAAGCCGCTGCTGCCCGGTTTGACGCAGCGCTTGACCGGTTTCGAGAACCACCGCGGGGGGACGGTGCTGGGACCGGCCGCGTCGCCGCTGGCCGCGGTCACCAGGGGCGCGGGCAACCGGGCCGGCGACGGTTTCGACGGCGTGGTGCAGGGCAGCGTGGTGGCGACGTACATGCACGGGCCGTGCCTGGCGCGCAATCCGGAGCTTGCCGACCATCTGCTCAGCCAGGTGGTGGGCGAGCTGCCGCCCCTGGAGCTACCCGAGGTGGACCTGCTGCGCCGGGAGCGGCTGGGGGCCTAGAGCGCTTGGAGCCAGTCGCCCAGGCCCTCGAACGCGGGGCTATTGGCCAGTGCCGCATACAGGGGCGTGTCTGCCGCCACCGCATGGCCGACCGCCGGGGTGATCTGCGCCTCCGCCGCCACGGGCCCGCCTGTGCCGCCGCCGCTCACTACGGTCTCGGCCTGCAACGCCGCCTGGTTGGCGGCGTCCACGGTGGAGTAGGACTGCGCGCCAGACCTCAGCAGCTGCACGAACTGGTCATGGAAGACCGCGGCCTGCGCGCTCAGTTGCTGGTACGCCTGGCCGTGCCAGCCGAACATCGCCGATAGCGCCGCCGACACCCCGTCGGCACCCGGTGCCGGCACGGCGGTCGTCGGCGCCGCCACCGCGGCGCTGGTCGCCGCAAGGTTGGATCCGATCCCCGCCAGGTCCGCCGATGCCGCCTCAAGCAATTCCGGTCTTGCGCTTACGAACGACATCGCCATCCCTTCTGCCGCCGACGGGGTTCGACGCGGCGGCTCAGTAATGCATGTCGTCCGTCGTGCCCGAAGCGTTATCAGAAGGGCGCGACGGATTTAGAATTCACCCGGGGGCTGAAGAAACGGATCGCCATGGCCCCTGGTTTCAAGACGAGCGCTGCCGCAGCGGTCGCTCTCGCGGCCGTGGCCTGCTCGCTGCTCGGATTCCCCGGCACGGCCCGGGCCGATCCGAGCACCGGCGGGATGCACGGTGACCCGGGCGCCGCCGCACCCTACTGGCGCTACCAGAAGCAGGACCGCGACTGCGGGGAGATGGCCGTGGCCGACGTCATCGGTCAGATCACCGGCAACCAGATCTCCGAGGAGGAGATCGACAACGCGGCCGGGAACATCCCCAGCACAGCCCATGCCGGACCGATCTACACACCGGGGAACAGGACCAGCAACCGGGACCTCCCGGTCCTGCTGGCGCATTACGGCATCCCGTCCGACGAGACCAGAAGCGACACGGCCGCCCTGGAACGTGCCCTGGACCAGGGCCGCAAGGTGATCGCCGGGGTCAACAACAGAATCCTGTGGGACGAGGGCGGCGACCGCAGCCGGGAGAACCACTTCGTGGTCGTCACCGGGATAGACACCCGAACCGGGGTGGTGCACGTCAACGACAGCGGGATCAAGGCCGGGCGCGACGAACAGATTTCGCTCGCCACCTTCGAGGCGGCATGGGCCACCAGCGGCAACTTCGCCGTAGTGACCAGGTGACCCGGCTCAGACCATGGCGCGGCGACCGGTGAGTGCGCGACCCAGCGTCAGCTCGTCGGCGAACTCCAAGTCACCGCCCATCGGCAACCCGGACGCGATGCGCGTCACGGTCAAACCGGGGATGTCGCGCAGCATCCGCACCAGGTAGGTGGCGGTCGCCTCGCCCTCGGTGTTGGGGTCGGTGGCGATGATCACCTCGGCGATGTCGACGTCGTCGACGCGCTGACCGATGCGGGTGAGCAACTCACGGATTCGCAACTGCTCGGGCCCGATTCCCGACAACGGATCCAGCGCACCGCCCAGAACGTGATACCGACCGCGGAACTCGCGGGTGCGCTCGACGGCCTGAATGTCTTTCGGCTCCTCGACCACGCACACCAGCGAGCCGTCGCGGCGTGGATCGGCACAGATCCGGCACCGCTCGTCGTCGGACACATTGCCGCAGACGGCGCAGAACCGGACGCCGTCGCGGACCTTGCCCAGCACCGCGGTCAACCGATCGATGTCCGGCGGCTCCACCGACAACAGATGGAAAGCGATGCGTTGCGCGCTCTTGGGTCCGATGCCCGGCAGCTTGCCGAGCTCGTCGATCAGATCCTGAACCGGTCCCTCAAACATTCCGCAGTTCAGACCCCCGGCACACCGGGCGGCGGTCCCGGAGGGGCGGGCGGCCGCATGCCACCGGCCAGGGCACCCAGGCGCTCCTGCGCCATCGTGGTGACCTGCCGGGACGCGTCGCCCATCGCGCCGACGATCAGGTCCTGCAGAGTCTCGATGTCGTCGGGGTTGACGACCTTCGGGTCGATCGTCACGCCGACCACCTCACCGCTGCCTTTCACGACGACCTTGACCAGACCCCCACCGGCCTGACCGTGCACCTCGGAGTTCGCCAGCTGCTGTTGGGCTTCCAATAGTTTCTGCTGCATCTGCTGCGCCTGCGCCAGCAGCTGCGACATATCGCCTCCGGGTTGCATGACAGTCCCCTCGCATCTTGGTCTCGAGTTGGTTTCGCCTGCGGTTGTCGGGCGATTTGAAACATTCAGCGTAGTCCGCGCCGCGTTACCTTGGCGCAGTGGACGTACCTGTAAGCCTGCGTGTCGGTTTGGCCATGTTCGTCGGGGTGCTCGTCGCCGCCGTCATGCCGCTCATGCCCAAAGCCGCCGCGGCGCCAGGCAGCCTGGCCGGCATGGTGGTGTTCATCGATCCCGGCCACAACGGCGCAAACGACGCGTCCATCGGACGTCAGGTACCCACGGGCCGGGGCGGCACCAAGGACTGCCAGGCCAGCGGAACGTCGACCAACAGCGGATATCCCGAGCACACCTTCACCTGGGACACCGCGCTGCGCCTGCGCGCCGCGCTCAACGCGCTGGGGGTGCGCACCGCGATGTCACGCGGCAACGACAACGCGCTGGGCCCGTGCGTCGACGAACGCGCCAACATGGCCAACGCGCTGCACCCCAATGCGATCGTCAGCCTGCACGGCGACGGCGGCCCGGCGTCCGGCCGCGGTTTCCACGTCAACTACTCGGCCCCGCCGCTGAACGCCGCGCAGGCGGGGCCGTCGGTGCAGTTCGCCCGCGTCATGCGGGACCAGCTGCAGGCGTCGGGCATTCCGCCGGCCAACTACATCGGCCAGGGCGGCCTGTACGGGCGAGCGGATCTGGCCGGACTCAACCTGGCCCAGTACCCGTCGGTCCTGGTGGAGCTGGGCAACATGAAGAATCCCGCGGACTCGGCGCTGATGGAGTCCGCGGAGGGCCGGCAGAAGTACGCCGACGCGCTGGTGCGCGGCGTCGCGGGATTCCTGGCAACCCAGGGGCAGGCTCGCTAGCTCTCGAGTTCCTTCTTCAGGTTGTCCAGCACCTCGCCCTGGATCTTCTTCAGCCCAAGCGGTGCGAACGTCTTCTCGAAGAAACCTTTGACACCGCCGGCACCCGTCCAGGTGGTCGTCACGGTGACGCTGGAACCTGGCCCGGCCGGCGCCACCGTCCAGTTGATGACCATGGACGAATTGGTGTCCTTTTCGATGACGGTGTGACCCGCGACGTCGACGTTCACCTGCACGTCGCGCACCCGGGACTTGGTCGCCTGCAGCCGCCACTTGGCGACCGTGCTTTTCCCCTGGCCGCCCTCGAGCACCTCGTAATCGCTGTACTGCGGCGAGAGGATCTTCGGGCGGACAGTTTTATAGTCGGCAACCGCGTCGAGCACCTTCGCGGGCTCCGCCTGGATCAAGACGGTGCTGGTTGCTTTCACCTGTCCCATCAGGTGTCACTCCTCTGCTGAGTAGCCGTTGTCGTGGACCACCATACGTAGGGCGGCGCTGCGGGACTGCATCAATTGCCCTCCATCAAGGCGTACAGCCACGTGAAAAGCGCGAAACCGATCAGCGCAAGGACCCCCAGCGCGATCCCAGCCATGAGCGCAGCGCAACCCAGCACGATCCCAGCGATCGCGAAGCGGCTACCGCTGGCCTCGCCGCGCCGGCCACGGCTCAGGGCAGCACCCCCGACCACCACCGCCACGGCGCCCGCGATCGCCCCACCGAAAATCGGCCAGGGCTTTCCCAACAGAAACGCCGTTAAGTCCACCGCCCAGGCGATGACCGCGATCACCAACGCAGCCGTCCCGAGACCGTTCTTCGGGCGGTGCGCGGATTCGGTCATCGTTGTGACTCCATGGACCGCTCTCGTTCAGGTCGACTGTCGGAAATATTGCGCTACCTCGACGGCACCGGAAAAGGGTCTTTCGGCCTCGGGTCGGGTGACGCCGTCAGCCCTCGATGCGGCGGGCGCCCAACTCGCTCTGCAGCAACTCAAGGGCGACCTCCTCGGGGTCGCGGCGCGGCTGGGACGGGTCGCTGCGGCCGGCTTCGGCGAGCATGCTTTCCTCGTCATCGCGGTCATCGCGCGCAGCGAAATCCGGCTCGGGCGCGGGCTCCTCGACCTTGGCCGGCGCCGCGCTGATATCGGCCGCGGCGGGCGGACCGGTTTCGCAGCGCACCCGCCAGTTCACCCCGAGGGCGTCTTTGAGTGCCTCGACGATGACGTCGGCGTTGCGTTGTTCGGAGAGCCTCCTGGCCAGCGGCGCCGCCTCGTGGGTGAGCACGAGCGTGTTGTCCTCGACGGCGAGAACCGTTGCGCCAGATAGCATGACGGCGGTGGTGCGGCTGCGCTCGCGGACCTTGTCGCGCACCGTCGGCCACATACTGCGTACCGCCGCCGCGTTCAGTTCGCCGGGGGCCGGGGCTGAGGCGGCCGGCGCGGGCGCCGGTGGTGGTGTGGGTGTGGGTGGCGGCGGTTCCGGCTTGGGCTCCGGCGCCGGGGCGGGTTCGGGGGGCGGCGCGGTTGGCCGCTGGACCGAGCGGCGCACCGGCGCGGGACGGGCCGGGGGCGCAGCGGCGGCGGCTGGTTCGGCATCGGTGGCCGGGATAGACATGGCCAGCCGTGTCTCGATGCGTTCGACACGTTGCAGCAACGCCGACTCGGCGTCGCTGGCCGAGGGCAGCAGCAGCCGCGCGCACACCACTTCCAGCAGCAGCCGCGGCGCCGTCGCGCCGCGCATCTCACCCAGGCCCGCCTGGACCACCTCGGCGTACCGGGTCAGGGTGGCCGGGCCGATGCGGGCCGCCTGCTCGCGCATCCGATCCAGAATGTCCTCGGGCGCATCGACCACACCGCGGGCTACCGCGTCGGGCACCGCCTGAAGCACGATGAGGTCGCGGAAGCGCTCCAGCAGATCGGTGGCGAAACGCCGCGGATCGTGGCCCGCATCGATCACCGACTCGACGGCCCCGAACAACGCCGCGGCGTCGCCCGCGCCCAGGGCGTCGACGGCATCGTCGATCAACGCCACGTCGGTGGCGCCGAGCAGGCCCAGGGCCCGCTGGTAGTGCACCCGGCCGCCGTCGGATCCGGCCACCAGCTGATCGAGTACCGACAGGGTGTCCCGGGGTGACCCGCCACCGGCCCGGATGACGAGCGGATACACCGCCTCGTCGACGATTACGCCTTCCTGCTCGCAGATGCGGCCGATCAGCGCCCGCATCGTGCGCGGCGGCAGCAGCCGGAAGGGGTAGTGGTGGGTGCGCGACCGGATGGTCGGCAGCACCTTCTCCGGTTCGGTGGTGGCGAAGATGAAGATGAGGTGTTCGGGCGGCTCCTCGACGATCTTGAGCAGCGCGTTGAAACCGGCGGTGGTGACCATGTGCGCTTCGTCGACGATGAAGACCCGGTACCGAGACTGGGCCGGGGCGTAGAAGGCGCGGTCGCGCAGTTCGCGGGTGTCGTCGACGCCGCCGTGGCTGGCCGCGTCGAGTTCGACAACGTCGATGCTGCCGGGTGCGTTGGGCGCCAGCGCCTGGCAGGAGTCGCAGACGCCACACGGAGTCGGCGTCGGGCCCTGCTCACAGTTCAGCGATCGCGCCAGGATGCGCGCCGAGGATGTCTTCCCGCAGCCGCGCGGGCCGGAGAACAGGTAAGCGTGGTTGATCCGGCCCGCCTGCAGGGCGACGGACAACGGCTCGGTGACGTGCTCCTGCCCCACCACCTCGGCGAAGGTTGCCGGTCGGTACTTGCGGTAGAGAGCCACGTGAGCAGGCTACCGACGCCCGGTGACGATGCGCGCCCCGGAGGGCGTGAGGAGGAGGCGGGCCATTGAGGCGCGCCGGTGACGATGCGCGCCCCGGAGGGCGCTCTCCTGTGCACTCCCGCGATGAGTGTGCGCGTACCGCGATACCCGTCGGCGTGTCGCCACAGTGGACGCACACGCGATGCGGAGGATGCACACTCAAGCCCCGCCCGGTGACGATGCGCGCCGTGGGCGCAGAGCCAACAACTAGAGCAGCGACTCCGTCGCCGCCAGCAGGGCACAGGTCGACAGCCCGTCGACCGCGTCGCGGAGGTCCGTCAGCGACGGGAACGACGGCGCGATCCGGATGTTCTTGTCCTCCGGATCCTTGCGATACGGAAAGGACGCGCCCGCTTCGGTGACCGCGATGCCGGCGTCCTTGGCCAGCGCGACGGTGCGGCGCGCCGTGCCGGGCAGGACGTCGAGACTGACGAAGTAGCCGCCTTTGGGGTCGGTCCAGGAGGCGATCTTGGAGTCACCGAGGCGCTCAGACAGGATCTCGGCCACCAGAGCGAACTTCGGCGCCAGGATCTGCTGGTGGCGCTGCATATGCAGCCGCACCCCGTCGGCATCGCCGAAGAAGCGCAGATGCCGCAGCTGGTTGACCTTGTCCGGACCGATCGACCTTTTCGCGGCGTACTGCAGGTACCAAGCGATATTGCCCAGCGAGCCGCCGAAGAAGGCCACCCCGGCACCGGCGAAGGTGATCTTCGAGGTGGAGGCGAAGATGTACGGCCGGTTGGGGTTGCCGGCCTTAGTGGCCAGGCCCAGCACGTCCACCTGGCGGACGAAGTCGTGCGTCAGGGTGTGCACCGCGTAGGCGTTGTCCCAGAACAGCCGGAAGTCCGGCGCCGCCGTGCGCATCTGCACCAGCCGTCGCACGGTCTCCCACGAATAGGTGATGCCGGTGGGGTTGCCGAACACCGGAACCGTCCACATTCCCTTGATCGCGGGGTCGGCCGCGACCAGTTCTTCGATCAGGTCGACGTCCGGGCCGTCCTCGACCATCGGAACGGGAATCATCTCGATCCCCATCGTCTCGGTGATGGAGAAATGGCGGTCGTAACCGGGAACCGGGCACAGGAATTTGACGGCCGGCTCGTCCTTCCAGGGCCGCGGCGAGTCCACACCGCCATGCAGCATGGAGAAGACGACGGCGTCGTGCATGAATTCCAGGCTGGCGTTGTTGCCCGCAATCAGGTTCTGCACGGGCAGGCCGAGCAGTTCGGCGAAGATCTCGCGCAGCCCGGGCAGCCCGTGCAGGCCGCCGTAGTTACGGGTGTCGGTTCCCTCCGCATCGCGGAAGTCGTCCCCGGGCAGCGTCAACAACCGGTTGGACAGGTCGAGCTGCTCCGGTGAGGGCTTTCCGCGCGTCAGGTCCAAAGACAATTTCTTGGCCTGCAGGTCCGCGTACTCCTGCTGGTGGCGCGCGTGCAGAGCCGAGAGCTCTTCAGGGCTGAGGGACTCGAACGACACCAGGGACCCTTCCCATCGAAACCGCATGTCAAGCGTGGGCATAAGGGGACCCCGCGCACCCGACAGAGCCCATTGACCCTTGCTGCCTTCCGGCCCTGGGGGAGTTCACAGGATAGACGCCGCGCGGGGTCCAACGGCGAGTGTAGTACCTGGCTTTCTCGGCGCGGCGGCGGCCGCGAGAACACCCGGCTCGCATCAGCAGCTACCATGACCACGGAGGATTCGCCTAGTGGCCTATGGCGCTCGCCTGGAACGCGGGTTGGGTTAACAGCCCTCGCGGGTTCAAATCCCGCATCCTCCGCTGTACGGTCTGCCGTTTGACCAGGACCGATACCGGAACCGGCTGTCGGGCCCGGTCAATTTTCGGCGGCTTGGGTTCACCAGCTTGAGGGAGTGGTATGGGGCGCAAGGTCGCCATCCTGTGGCACGCATTGTTCACGATCGGCGCCGGCGTCCTCTACTTCTATTTCGTCCTGCCGCGGTGGCTCGAGCTGATGGGCGACATCAGCAGTGGCGCGGGGATGACGCTGCGCATCGTGACCGGTGCGCTGCTCGGCCTGGCCGCTTTGCCGGTGGTGTTCACGCTGTTGCGCACCCGCAAGCCGGAATTGGCCGTGCCTCAGCTGGCGCTGACCATCAGAACCTGCTCGATCGTCGCGCATGTGCTGGCCGGGGTGCTGATCATCGGCACCGCGATCAGTGAGCACTGGTTCAGCCTCGATACCGCCGGCCAGTGGTTGTTCGCGATCTACGGTGCCGCCGCGGCGATCGGGGTGCTCGGGTTCTTCGCGTTTTATCTGTCGTTCGTCGCTGAGCTGCCGCCCCCGCCGCCGAAACCGATCAAGCCGAAGAAGGTCAAGGAACGCCGGATCCGCGGGAAGAAGCGCGGGAAGGCCGGCGTGGCGGTGGCCGAGGACGACGAAGACGAGGACGAGGACGCCGAAGACGAGGACGCCGAAGACGACGACACCGGGGACACCGGGGACGCCGAGGACACCGAAGAGACCTCGGACCAGGAAGAGGACACGGAGACCGTCACCGCCGAAACCGAAGACGAGGCTGCCGCCGAAACCGTCGAAGCGCCCGCCCCGGTACTGAGCGAGGAATCGGCGCCGGATGAGGCGGCCGCGGAGACCGTCGAAGCGCCGGCTCCGGCGTCTGAGAAGACGGTCGAGTCGTCCGCGCGGTTACGTAACCGCCGCCCCACCGGCAAGACCTCGCACCGCCGCCGGCGCACCCGGGGCGGCGTCGCCGTCGAGGAATAGTTCCTGCGCTACACCAGAACCACCGGGATGTCGGTGTTCTCGTCGGTGTGATAGCTCGCGCACACCCGGTGGTAGCCGTCCGCGATCTGCAACGGGACACCGGTCGCATAGTTCCCGCGGATCAGCAGAATGGGCGACAGCGGTTGCCCCTTCTTGATCTTGGCCAGGTCCGCGGCGACATGGGGGTTGTCCGCGTCGAGCAACCTCAACTGGGCGGCCCGGAGTATGTCCTTGGCTTTCTTGTGCACAACGTCACCGGCCCGGAGTTGTGCGGTCAACTCGTTGACGGTGTGCGCGTCGGCCACCAGTGCCAGATAGTCGGCGGCGGCCGGAAAGTCGTGACTCTCCGGCTTTTCCAGCCACTTCACGCTTGCCACGCCGCAACCATAATTGGGATCGGTAGCGGCAGCGGCGATCTGTACTACTCCCATGACGACGCCATCGGGGCGGCGCATGACGGAAGGAAGTCCAGTGAAGCGTGTTATCGCGGTGGCGATCGGAACCCTTGGCTGCGCGTCGGCGCTGGTCGGATGTTCCAGCGGCGGCCACAGTGCCACCCCGGCGTCGAACGGCCCGGCGAGCGTGGCCACCAACGGCGGCGCGGGAACCGAGGTCAAGGTCGGCGGCTCGGACCTGCCGGGCCTGAACCCCTCCTCGGTGACCTGCGTCAAGCAGGGCGGCAAGATCAACATCGGCAGCGGTTCGACCGGCGGCCAGCAGGCGCTGGCGGTGGTGATGGCCGACGGCAACCCGCCCACTGTCGAGTCGCTGGCCATGGTCGTCGACGGCAACGCCCTGTCGGTCGCCGACAACATGGGTTCCAAGGTCGGCTCGGCCAAGGTGTCGGTGGACGGCAAGACCTACACGATCACCGGTCAGGCTCAGGGCGCTGACCTGAAGAACCCGATGGCCGGAATGATCACCAAGGACTTCAACATCAAGGTCTCGTGCGGCTGACGAGGGACGGTTCGGAGCGGCGGACGTGCACTGCACGTCCGCCGTTCCGGACTGGACGCAGGACTTATGATGCAGCCGTGTCGATCTCCGACGACATCGAGCGTGCGCTCGAGCAGGCCCACAGCCTGGCGTTTGCGGCCGACGAGGCCGCGGCCCGGGAGCTGCTGCTGTCGCTGATGCCGCGGATCGAGCAGGAGGATCGCGACGATCTGCTGCTGGAGGTCTTTGCTCAGCTCGGCGCCGTGTACCTGGTACGGGGAGCCAATGACGGTGTGCGCGAATGCATTCAGCGCATCCGGGAGCCCCTGGCGATCTATCGGGGCATTCGGGCCGGCGCGCTGCCGGAGGCGGCCGAGAAGGTGCGCATGTCGCAATCCGAGATCGACCGGATGATTTGCCGCTACTCGCGACGGGCGCAGTTCCTGCAGACCGGGTTGGCCGCGGCCGAGGGCGACCATGAGCAGGGCCTGGCTGCCCTGGATCTGCTGAGCGAACCCGGCCCCGATCTGGCCGATCTGGCCGACGAACACGCGAACCTGATCACCCACGCCCGGGTCCTGTGCGCGACGGCATTGTGTGACGATGACCTGCACCTGCAGTCCGCTCCGATGTGGGAACAGGTGCTCGAAGTCCTGGACCGGTCCACCGCCGGCACCGAATATGCCGAGTACATATGGGTTCTGGCGGCCACCGGGTACGGACGATTCTGCATCGAGACCGGGCGTCTACCGGAAGCCGAGCCCTGGTTGCGTCGCGCGGGAGCGCGTGCCGAGGCCAGAGGATGGCAACTGGCCGACGCACGAACGAAATTGGAGCGGGCGGCGGCCTGCTGGTCGGTCGGCGACCACGTCATGACCGAGCAATTGGCCTCGGAGGCTTATCAGGTGATCAGCGGATACGCACGGGCACACGACGTGTCCCGCTGCTGGCTCTACCTCGGCCTCACCCGTCTCGGCAGCGGCGCCCTCGAAGAAGCCGACCGGTGCTGGGAACAGGCCGAACAGCATTGGCGTGAACTGGGCAAGCCCCTGTACCTACACCGCATCCTGCTGCAGCGCAGCTGGATTGCGATTTTCTGGGGACGGTTCGCCGAGGCTGTCGAGCTGATCGCCCAGGCCCGCGAGCTGCTCGACTCCTCCCCGCGCAGCAGCTGGCTGCAGTACGCACTGCTCGACAACCACCTCGGCACGGTGTGGCGGGCCGATGCGTTGTCGGACATGGGATTCGACGGATCGGGCGACCCGGAGGAATCGTTGCAGGAAACCGAGGCACGACAGGCCGAGTCGCTGGGAATCCTGCGTGGCGAAGTAGGCACCCCCGAGTATTGGCGCGCGATGAAGAAGCTGGAACAGGCCGCCGAACTCAAGGTGCCCGCCGCACTGGCCGTCGACTCGGTGCGTTATTCGATCGCAGACGCCGATGCACGATCACGCTGGGCGGCACGCATTTCGGCACCCGTGCTGGCAAGCGCCTTCGCCGTCGCCTGGGAGTGGGAGAACACCCAACTGATCAGCGAATTGGTCGAATACCACAGCGCGCGCGGGACTTTCAACGCCGAACACCAGGAGCGCCGGATCGGCGAGTGGGAGTCGATCGCCGCTGCGCCGGGGTTCATCGAAGCCGGCGACGAACTCACACCGGCCATCGCGGCTGCGGGTCCGTCCGGGGCGCAGGGGGATTCGCTGACCCGGCTCGGACCGTTGCCCCCATTGCAGATGCAACCCGGGACGACGGCAATCATGAGTCACTATCGCGAATTGGCGCTGCAGCGGTACGGCCATGCGGTCACCGCGCCCGAGCCGGCGTGGGCGACCTGGCCGTGAGCGATCCTGACCGGCAAACCCTGGTATTGCGGTATGCCGACGTGGGGATCGCCACCTACGCGAGCCTGTGGGTCGTCGGCGAGCCGTCGCGAACCGTCAACTGGGTGGTGGAAGAGCCAATCCTGTTGGCTGCCTTGGAAGAACTGGGCGGGGCCCTACCCGAGCCGCACGAGGGCGAATCCCGTCGCGACGCCATCGAGAGGGCGCTGTCGCGCGGGGCGTTCGCAACACCGGATACCGAGTTGACGGCGGCTTACATTCTCGGGGTGTTGCTGATCGGTGCCGCCGGCTGGCAACTCCTGGCGGAGTGTGCCGAGTCGAAGCGCCCGGCGCTGTTCGTCTCCCCCAGCGCCCGGCTGGCCCGGGTGCCCTGGGGGCTGCTCGCGCTGCCGAAATCCGGACCCAGCAAGGAGGAACTGGTGCGGGCCCGCCAGGACGCGATCACCGCCAGCGGCCGGGTCGCGGCCCGGATCCCCTGGCAGCTGGTCAATGTCACGGAACATACCGACGGCTACCGGCTGATGGAGCTGGCCGAGGTGCTGTTGGCGGTGCCGCAGAACATCGTTCACGCGCCGCGCACGGCCGCGCGCTGGGACGACAGGCGGGACGGCCCTCCGATCCTGATTCTGGATCCCCGCGTGCCGGGGCAGCGGCCGGACTCGGCCCTGGGCTCGGTGCTCGGCAGGCCATCGGAGCACACACCATTGGCGCGGCACTTCGCCGAGCTGATGCAGCGGCGCGCGGTGTTACCCCACGCCCGAAGTTCGGTTGAACTCTTCCGCCGCCAGGACGCTGACCGCAGGTGGCTGGCGGAGTTGTTGCTCGAGAATCCGAGCCGGCTGGTCTATGTCGGACATGCCAGCTCCGCCGATGGCGAGTCGGGCCGGGCCGATGGGGCGGCGCTGCATCTGGCGTGTACCGCGGCCGTACCCGGCGACGCGGCGGCCATCGGCAATCACCGGCCCTTGACCGCATCGGATCTGATGTCGCTGCGCCTGCCGATGCCGCCCCGGGTGGCACTGTTGGCCTGCGCCTCGGGCGGCGACTACCAGTTCGACGAAGCGACCGGACTGGTCGCCGCGATGATCCTGGGCGGGGCGCAGTTGGTGACCGCGACCCTCTGGTCGCTGCCCACCACCGCGGCGTATCGCCAATTCGCCACGCCCATCGGCGATCCCGACCCGATGGCCGATGTCGTAGCCGCCGTCGATGCGGCGCACCAGGAGCCCGATGCCGGGTGCGCCGTAAATCGTTGGCAGCGTGCGCAAATGCGCCGCTGGCGGGACGGGGATGTCACCGCCAGCCCGGTGCACTGGGGCGCGCTGGTCACGTTCGCCGTTGACGGTGCGCGATGACGTCAGACCAGCGCCAGACCCGATGCCCGCACGGCCAGCATGTCATCCGGCAGCGAAAGCTGTTCGCGCGCGGCGGGATCGAAAGCGACCAGCATCACCAGCCCGGGACGTAGGGTGGACAGGTCCGCTTCGGATTCGTGGTCCGCCAACCGGCCGACGAAAGTGTCGCCGTGCACGCTCGAGACCTCGATCCAGATCTGGCGCTCTCCGCCAACGACTTCCGGTTGGTCGTCGACGACCGTGCGCACCGTACCCACCCCGACGGCAAGGCCGTCCGAGCCGCTGCGTACCCGGCGGGCGATCCGAGCGCCCCACACCGCGGAGATCGCCGCGGCGACGATACCGGCCACTGCTGTCCACAACTGGTTGCTGTTCATGCCATCAGCTTCGAGGCACCCGAGGGCTACCGAACCCAACTTTTCGAGTACCGGAATTTTTGCCGGTGCCCCTATTCTGTGGTCATGAGCGCCGATCCGCAGGCCCAGCCTGCCGCCGACAGCCGGGTGGCGGGTCAACCCCGCCGCGCGGTGATCGACCGGGCCTGGCGCGCAATCGGTCCCGGCGTCGAGGTGCTCAGCAGCGATGACGGCGGCCCGCTGACCCGCACCGTCAAACGCATCATCGACCCGCTGGTCCTGCGCCTGCGGGCCAACCCGCAGTTCTCCACACCCGTCGTCGGTGCCGACACCGCCGCCGAGATGCACGACCTCATCGTCGGTAACGGCGCTCAATTGCGTTTCGCCGCAGCCTGGTTCGAGGTGCTCAAACTCGAGCGTCGCAGGCTGCGGATTCGCAGCGGCAACGCCCAGGAACTGTACTTCCCGGTGTGCTTCGAGCTGGCGGTGACCAAAGGCGCACCCACGCCACAAGATCGCGAGGCCGCCGCCGCGGTCCTGCACGAGGTGCACCAGGGCCGGGACCGCACCGCGATCGAGGTGCTCAACGACTACGTGGCCGATCCGGGCGTCGTCGCCGCCCTGGCGGCTCAGCTGGAGGCCAGCTGGGGCGACGTCCGGGCCGAGGCGGCGGTGGTGGAACCGTTCCTGGCGGCGCTCAGCACGGTGCTCGGCCCGGCCCGGAGCCACACCGCGGCCACGGCTCGCCAACGGGTGTGGTCTTCGGTGATCGCTGATGCCACGCCCTACAACCTGGGCGCCCTAGTCCGGGTGGACGGGGCCGAACTGCCGTGGTCGATCGTCGAACTCGGCCTGAGTTCCGTTGCACCGCAACGACAACCGCGGGTGGTCGGCGGCTCCGACAGTGACCGGCCGCTGGATCGCGCGGTGGTGGACCGGGTGCGTTCCACGCTACGGCGGGCCCTGGACCGCGACGCGTTGCCGGATGTCCCGTTGCTGTGCGAAGAGGAGGTCGACCGGGCCTGCGCGCCGTGGGGGCTGCTGGCCGAGGACAAGCAGGCAACGCTGGTGGCGGGCATCGAGGTTGCCGGCGAGCTCGCGCCCCTGGACCGGTCGGTGACCAGCCGTTATGCGCTGGCCGCGCAGATCCAGGCGCGGCTGCGCAAGGAGGCTTACGTGTTGCATGCGCGGCGCTATCTGGCCGAGGGCGGGCCGATCCATCCGCGGCAACAGCAGGTGGTCGACGACCTGGCCAGGTATCGGCAGCCGTATCTGAGCCGGCTGTGGGCGCGGCTGCACGGACGCGATGTGTGGCAGGAGCCCTGCGAGGACGTCGACGACGTGCGATCGCTGCTGGAAGGTGTGGCCAGGTCCGTCAGCCTCGACCATCGGCAGCGCATCAAGTCCATGCTGGAACTGCAGGTGGCCGGATGAGACTGGTGGGGTCCGTGGAGCAGCCGCTGCCGCTGGTGGCGGTCCTGGAAGTCAGCGGCGCGGTGCTGACGTGGGTCGTCGACGATCCGGCCGGGGCTGACGCCGCGCAGATCAACTTCATTGACGCCGCCCGCGCCGACTGGCTGTGGCAGGTGGTCGGCGCCTCGGGCCACGTCGCCCTGCTGTCGTCCGCCGGGGAAGCTCAGGAAGCCGGCAGCCTCGACATCGCCCCGGGATCGCTGGCCCCGCTGCACCGCCTGGCCCTGGGGCATTGGCTGCGGCGCTGGTGGCCGGCGAGCCAGCGCGACGGCATCCCCGCCCTGGACCGGGCCCTGCTCGACGCCGAGGTGGCGCTGCTGACGGCCGGCGCCCAGGGCTATTTCACCGACGACACCCTGGATTCGGATGTGTCCCAACTGCTCGCTCCGCACGCCGCGGCCCTGACAGGCCACGCTTTCTCCGACGATTCGCGAGTGCGCGAAATGGTCCGCGCCGGTGCCGAGCTGGCCGACGAGGTCGGCCTGGAAGGCGAGGACTGGGCGGAACTGTCGGTCGCAGTGGAGGAATCGGCGACCGCACTGACCACGCCTACCGGGTTCCGTGACGACTACGCGCTGGCGGCCGGTTCGCAGGCGGGCGCCGGCCCGCGCGCGGCGATCGGACGCGGCGTCGCGTCCATCAACTGGGGCGCGGTACCGCCGGGCATCTTCGACGCCGCCGAGGACACCGTCGACTGGATCGTCGAGGCGGCCGGTCCGGCCGTCGTCGCCGTGGTACGCGCGGCCGTCATCGGCCCCGAGCCGGCCACCGATGTGGCGGTCCGGGTCCGCTCCGGCGACATCAGCGGCGCCGGCGCCCTGGACGCGGGCGGCCGGGCCACCGTCCCCCTGGTCGACGGGCAGCGCGGCGGGCTGACGGAATCGGTGGCCTGGAACCACGATTGGCCGACGACGTCGGTGATCATCGGCGCCCCGATGAGCGAGACGAGCGAACCGCGGGAGGCCCGGGACCGGATTCGCGCCTGGGTGCGGGCCCGGCTGGACCAACCACCGCCCGATGCCTACCTGGCCGAAGTCTTGGCGAGCGAGTCTTCCTATTGAGAGTTGCCCCCGCTTCCCTATGCTGAGCGAGTGCCCAACACTTATCGCGTCGTGCAGTGGACCACCGGGAATGTCGGCAAGAGCTCGCTGCAGTCGATCGTCGCCAACCCGCAGTTCGAGCTGGTCGGCTGTTATGCGTGGTCGCCGGACAAAGCCGGCCGCGACGCCGGCGAACTGGCCGGCATCGAGCCCACCGGCGTGGTCGCCACCAACGACGTCGACGCGCTGCTGGCCCTGAAGCCGGACTGCGTGGTCTACAACCCCATGTGGATCGACGTCGACGAACTGGTCCGCATCCTGTCGGCGGGCGTCAACGTGGTGACCACGGCGTCCTTCATCACCGGACACAACCTGGGCGACGGTCGTGACCGCCTCGACCAGGCCTGCCGGCAGGGCGGCTCGTCCATGTTCGGTTCCGGGGTCAGCCCGGGATTCGCCGAGTTACTCGCCATCGTGTCGGCGATGGTGTGCAACCGCGTCGATAAGGTCACCGTCAACGAGGCCGCCGACACCACGTTCTACGACTCGCCGGACACCGAACGCCCCGTGGGCTTCGGCCAGCCGATCGACCACCCCGAGTTGGCGCAGATGGCCGAGAAGGGCACCGCGATTTTCGGCGAGGCGGTCCGGCTCGTCGCCGACGCGCTCGGAATCGAGCTCGACGAGATCCGGTGCGCTCCCGAGTTCGCCCAGACCACGGCCGATCTCGAGATGGCGTCGTGGACCATCGCGGCGGGATGTGTCGCGGGCGTCTACATCAGCTGGCAGGGCATCGTCGCCGGCCGCAGTGTCATCGACCTCAACGTACGGTGGCGCAAGGGCCAGACGCTCGACCCCGACTGGAAAATCGACCAGGACGGCTGGGTGATCCAGATCGACGGGCAGCCGACGGTGACCACCAGGGTCGGCTTCCTGCCGCCTCCGTATTTCGAGGCCACGACGCTGGCCGAGTTCATGGCACTCGGTCACATCATGACGGCGATGCCCGCGATCAACGCGATCCCCGCGGTGGTCGCGGCGGCCCCCGGCATCGTCACCTACGCGGATCTTCCGCTGACTCTGCCCCGCGGCACGGTGCCCACCAAATGAGCATGAAGCCGCCGGTCAGCGGGTATCCACAGCGCATGGCTACCAACAATCGATTGAGCAACACAGCGCAGTACTGGGGCGGCAGGGCCAAGGAGACCCTCGGCCGGCTTTCCGGCAACCGGCGCACCCGGTACGAAGGCAAGCTGGACCAGGCCAAGGCCAACGTCAAGGACACCGGTCTGGACATCAGAAACGCATTCCGGCGCCGCCGGGCTCGGTACTGAGGGGTTTCGGAACCCGGCACATTCGGGTACATCCCTGCAGTCAGCCGATAAGCGAAGAAGGAGCCGCGCATGAGCGCCGAAGACAAGATCAAGAACAAGATCGAGGACCTGGGTGGTAAGGCCAAAGAAGGCGTCGGCAAGGCCACCGGCGACCGCAGCACCGAGAACGAGGGCAAGTTCGACCAGGCCAAGTCCAGCCTGAAGGACGCCGGCGAGAAGGTGAAGGACGCCTTCAAGAAGTAGCGTGCTCGCCGAAAGGCGTTGTTCGACAATCGCATAGAGCTGCCCCGCGCGGATCGGCCGAATCCGCGTGGGGCAGCTTCAATGATTGAGCCAGCGATTTCTGGCTATCCCTTATTCATGGTTGGTTTTAGACGCCCGCTGGCCGCTGCCGGGGCACTGGTGGCGATGAGCGGTTCCCTGTTGATCGGCGGGCCGGTACCGGTAGCCGCCGCCGCGCCCTGTCCTGATGTCGAGGTCGTGTTCGCCCGCGGCAGTGGCGAACCCCCGGGCGTGGGCGGCGTAGGCCAGTCGTTCGTTGACTCGCTGCGATCCGACATCGGGCCGAAATCCCTTGGTGTGTATGCGGTCAACTACCCCGCCAGTACCGACTTCGGCAGTAGCGACTTCCCGCTGACCGTGATCGACGGTATCCGCGACGCCGGGTCGCATATCCAGTCCATGGCGTCGAGTTGCCCCAACACCAGAGAGGTGCTGGGCGGCTACTCCCAGGGCGCGGCGGTGGCCGGCTTCGTCACCTCGGCAGCCGTGCCGGCCGGGGTACCGGCCGCCGCGGTTCCCCAGCCGCTGGCGCCGGAAACCGCGAATCATGTTGCCGCGGTTGCGCTGTTCGGCACGCCGTCACCGCAATTCCTGAGCCAGTACAACGCCCCGCAAATCGCCATCGGCCCGCTCTACCAACCCAAAACGATCGAGCTGTGTGCCGACGGAGACACCATCTGCAACGGCGGCGGCACCACCCCCACCTTCGCGCACACCACCTATCCGGTGAACGGAATGACCGGGCAGGCGGCCGACTTCGCCGCGGGCAAGCTATAGCTCGTTCCGGTCGTCCTCGTCGTCGGTTTCCGGAGTCGGAAGCGGCGGCGACGTCTTCAGCCAGTCACGCAGCCGAAGCAGCCCGTTGATCACGATGGCGAGACCCAGCAGGACCAGCGCCACGACGATGATTGCGGTGGTCACCACACCATGGTGACAGGCTCAGGCGGCGGGTTTCACCTCGAGGCCGACATGCACCTTGTCGATGCCACCGCGCACGATGGAGTGCGGCAGAAACCACCAGGCGTGGTACCAGTAGCGCCGCAGTACCGCGTTGTAGACCTGCCGTGTCTCCGACTTCGGCAGAACGCGGGCCACCCCTTCGACATCCTCGCTCTTGGGCTTGCCCAGCGACCCGCTCTTGGCGATCGTCACCCGGGGAGTGTTGCGAATCCGCTTGACCTTCCACGACTCGTCATCGGTGATGATCAGCAACCGGTCGCCGTCGGGCACGCCCCAGATCGCGGTCGGCTTGGGGCGACCGTCCTTGGTGAAGGTGGTCAGCAACAAGTACTTAGACTTGATGACATCTGTGAATCCGACGGCCACGTTTGCCTCCTGGCTCAAATTTGACCAGGTAAATACCCAATGCGCCGGGCGCAGAAACCGCCGCACGCTGTGATGCGGCGCACCACCACCCCAGCGAGCGGCGCCGGGGCCGGCGGTTGCAGAATGCCACCATGCACGTTCTGGTTACCGGAGGCACGGGTTTCGTCGGCGGCTGGACCGCCAAGGTCATCGCTGATGCCGGGCACGACGTCCGGTTCCTGGTGCGAAAGCCCGAACGGCTGCAGACATCTGTTGCCGCACTGGGCGTCGACACATCGGACTTCGCCGTCGGTGACATCACGGACCGCGACTCCGTTCGTCAGGCGCTGCAAGGCTGCGACGCGGTGGTGCACAGCGCAGCGCTGGTCGCGACGGATCCGCGCCAAACCGCCCAGATGCTCGCCACCAATATGGAGGGCGCACGCAACGTCCTGGGCCAGGCCGTGCAGCTCGGACTCGACCCGGTCGTGCACGTCTCGAGCTTCACCGCCCTGTTCCACCCGAATCTCGAAACGTTGACCGCGGACCTGCCCGTGGTCGGCGGGACGGATGGGTACGGAACGTCCAAGGCGCAGGTCGAGATCTACGCCCGCGGGCTGCAGGACGCCGGCGCACCGGTCAACATCACCTACCCCGGAATGGTGCTGGGCCCGCCGGTCGGAGATCAGTTCGGCGAGGCCGGCGAAGGAGTCAAGGCCGCGTTGCAGATGCACGCGATCCCCGGACGCGGCGCGGCCTGGATGGTGGTCGACGTCCGCGATGTGGCCGCGCTGCACGCGGCGCTGCTGGAACCCGGACGCGGGCCACGCCGATACATGGCCGGCGGCCACCGGCTCCCGGTCGCCGCCCTGGCGAGAACACTCGGCGAGGTCAGCGGCACCACGATGGTGCCCGTTCCGGTACCTGACACCGCCCTGCGGGCCGCCGGATCGATCTTCGACTTCGTGGGACCCTATCTCCCGTTTGACAACCCGATCACCGCCGCGGGCATGCAGTACTACACCCAGATGCCGGAATCCGACGACTCGCCCGCCGAGCGTGAACTCGGCATTCATTTCCGCGATGCCCACACGACGCTCGCGGATACTGTTGCCGCGCTTGATGATTCAGAACACTAGCCGACTGGGATCGCGGCGGCCGGGATCGGCACTCCCCGCACCCCCACGTCGATCCGGAGCAACGCGCCGATCGTGGTGACATAAATTACGCTGCCTGCGAAGGCGAGCGAGGACACGAACCGTCCGGGCACTTCGACGACCTCGTCAAGGCTGCCGGCAGAGTCGAAACGTGCGATGCCGCAGCCACTTCCGAGCGCCGCCCAGACGCCGCCCTCGACGTCCACCGCCAGCCCGTCACACTCCCCGCGGGGGGCCCCGGCGAATTCCGACGCGCCCCCTGGTCCGATGACGCGTACCCGCGCCGCCGCGTATTCGCACACGTACAGTTGGCTGCCGTCCGGAGCGTACCCAACACCGTTGGGCCACAGCAGGTCTGACACGAGAGGCCGGCTTGTGCCGTCGGGCGAGATCTGCACCAGTTCGGTGGGTCCGGCCGTCTCACCCCGCGCGGGCTGATGTCGCAGGACGCCGGCGACCACCGACCCGTCCGGAGCCACGGTCAGATCGTTGAGTCCGGTGGCGCCGTCGGCCGACCATACCGTTCGCAACCCCGCGGGTCCGGCGTGGGCGAGATCTCGCCCGCTGACCAGCAATCCGCCGTCGGCATGCACCGCGATGCCGCCGATGCCCCGCCGCTTTTCCAGCACTTCCGACACACCCTCGTCCGACCACCGGTAGACGCCGCCGGCCGTCGTGTTGGCGAACAGCACCGAGCCGTCGGGCAGCGGCCGCGGCGCCTCGAGAAGTCCATCCGATTCCCACAGGACTTCGGTCACGGCATCGACTCTGCCCAGACGATGTGCCCCTCGAACCCCAGCGCCACCGCCATCGCGAGGTAGCGGTCGGCCAGCTGCGCGTATTCGTCGGCGTGGCCGTTGGCGCGGGCCAGCATCGCCCGCATCCGCAGCAACCAGATGTCGCGGACCGGCAGTTCCTGCTCGTGGCGTTGCTCGGCGACGGTCTTGATCGCGGCCGTGGCTTCGGCGACATCACTGTCGGTGCCTCGATCGAGCAGCGTCTCAACCAGGACCGCGGTGGCGGGGATACCCCAGGTCAGCAGCTGTCCTTCGCGGACCAGATGCTCGACGACCGCCCGCAATTCGGCGATCGCGTCATCGCGGTACCCCCGTCGCGCCCGATCCCGCGCCGAGTAGACGTTGACGATGGGCAGCTCGGAGAGATTGTGCCCCTGCCGCTGGAACAGTTCGGTGACCTCGGTGAGCAACAGCTCCCCGCGGTCGTGCTGCTCGGCGGTCTCGCGATGCACCAGAGCGACGCCCAGCGTCAGCCGCGCGAAGGCCAGCGCGAAGTTGTCACCTGACCGCTCGGCGATGCGCAGTGCGCCCTCGATTTCGCGGACCGCGCGGACGTCGGGCCTCAGCACACCGGCCGGTATCGCCGGAAAGTAAACGTAGGCAACGGCTCTGGCGTAAGACAACGGGTCGGCTCGGCGGGCCATGTCCAGACCCTGACGCAGGTCGTCCCGCCAGCCGGCGCGCCCCAGGCAGTAACAGGCGATCGCCCGCGTGGTGTGCGCGATGGCCAGCGGTGACCCGATGATGAAGTTGCCGCGGGCCGGATCGCCGTCGGCCAGGTCGATCACCCGCTCGGACCACTGCAACACCTGGGACCACTCGGCGCTCTCGCCCTTGGCGTAGATCGGCGCGAAGGACAGCCCCACCGTCAGCGTCGGATCGTCGACCGCCTCGATCAGCGTCATCGCCTCGGACGCCAGCCTCGACGCCTCGCGGATACGCGCCTGGTAGGCCAGGCCGATCACCATCCCGGCCATGGCGATGGCCAGCGACGCCTTGTCCCCCGCCGCACTGCACAACTGGCGCAATTCCTCGAACCGGTCGCCGGCATCGGCGTGCACCCGCCATGCGACGCCGCACAACATGGTGCGCGGGGCGATGCGCAACGCCGCCCGGTGCGGCACATCGGCGGGCAACGCATCGGCGATCTTCTGCGCGCGTTCCCAACTCAGCAGTGCCGACGCGATATCGCGATTGGTTGCCCAGTTCGCCGCCCGCATGTGCCAGCCATAGGCGGCGAACCCGTCTCCGGCCGCTTCGAGGTGCTCGGCGATCAACACCGCATGTTGATCGACCGTCTGCGGCTCCCGCGCTTCGATGGCCTCGGCCAGTCGCCGGTGTAACCGGGCCCGGTCGGCTTTCAGCTGGGCTTCGTAGGCCACGGTCCGGATCAGCGGATGGCGGAATGCGTAGGCCGGGTCGGCGGTGAACCGCACCTGGTGCACCAACTCGGCGGCCAGGAGTTCCTCGATGCTGGGATCGACGCCGAGGCTGGTGAGCAGGTCGGCGGAGAACCGGGACCCGATGATCGCCGCGGCGCTGAGGGTGTGTTTGGCCGCGGGGCTGAGCCGGTCGATGCGGGCGGCGATGGTCGCCTGCAGGGTGGGCGGCACGCGTACGTCGGCGACGTCGGTACGGCAGACGTAGTCGCCGCGCTCGCCGCCGAGCACGCCCCGCTCGGCGAGTTCGCGGGTGATCTCCTCGGCGAACAACGGGTTGCCCGCCGCGCGCGCGGCGATCACGTCGCCGATCGGTGCGACGGAGGGATCGCGGCCCAGCAACTCGGAGACCAGCACCGAGGCCTCGGAATCGGTGAGCGGTGCCAGTGCGAACGTCTGGGCGCCGGCGACGAGCTGCAGCGCGCCCTGGTAGTCGGGGCGGTACGTGAAGAGCACGATCGAGGGAGTCTGGGTGACCACCGTCAGCAGATCCGCCAGCATGGATTCGCTGGCGTCGTCGATCCAGTGCACGTCCTCGACGAGGAAGATCGCCGGCTGGGTCCGCGCGAGTAGATAGGCGTTGAACAACGCGGTCAGCCGGCGCCGGCGCGCGTCCGGGTCGATCTTGGGCA
This sequence comes from Mycobacterium sp. 23, assembly GCF_048287075.1. Classification (NCBI taxonomy): domain Bacteria; kingdom Bacillati; phylum Actinomycetota; class Actinomycetes; order Mycobacteriales; family Mycobacteriaceae; genus Mycobacterium; species Mycobacterium sp. 23. Next base: position 4,429,930 of record NZ_JBLVUX010000005.1, on the reverse strand, counting down.
GTGTCACCTCGGGGTCCGCGACACCCAGCAGATCGCACAGCAACCACAGGTCCTGCGGGTCGGCGTCGGGCATGCCCTGCTGAACACGTTGACGCGCCGCCTCGTCGGCCAGCCCGTTCGTCTGACTGACCGATCGCAGCAGACGCTCCATCACCCGGAACGGGACATCGGTGGCGTGCGATTCGCAAAAGCTGCCGAACACCTCCAGGCCCCGGTTCTGCGCCAGCCGGACGGTCTCACGCACCAGCCGGGTCTTCCCGATGCCGGCCGGACCGCTGATGCCGACGACCGACCCGCGGCCGGCTGCCGAGCGATCCAGCATGGCCGCCAGTGCCGCGACTTCCCAGTCGCGGCCGACCAGTGTCGACACCGGGACGTCGGCGCGTTCCTCGGGCGTGGTTACGCTGAGCAACTCCCGACCGGTAAGCGCTTCGTCGGCGCCTTTGACGTGAACCCGCTGCGGCTCACCCAGCACCGTCGCACCCTCGACCAGTCGTGCCGTGGATTCGCTGACCATCACCCCACCCGGCGCAGCCACCGACTCCATCCGCTGGGCAATTCCGACCTGCTCGCCTACCGCGGTGTAACCCAAAGCGCCGGAACCGATTTCACCGGCGATCACCTCGCCGGAGTTCAGGCCGATGCGCAGTTGCAGCGCCACATCCCCGTCGAGTTCGGCCGCCAATCGTCGGGTTGCGTCCTGGATTCCGAGGGCGGTCAGGCACGCCCGCAGCGCGTGGTCCTCCAGCGCCGCAGGTGCGCCGAACAGGGCCATGATGCCGTCGCCGGTGAACTTGTCCACCGTGCCGCCGTAGCGCTGCACCACCGCCGACGCCCGGGTGACCAGTTGAGTCATGATCTCGCGCAGACGTTCCGGACCGACCGCCGCCGCGATGTCCATCGAATGCACCACGTCGGCGAACAACACGGTCACCTGCTTGTACTCCGCCTGCGAATCGGCCGACGAGACCGGCGCGCCACACCCGTGGCAGAACCGCGCGTTTGCCGGCGGTTCGGTGCCGCACTTGCTACAGGCCGCCACGGCTTGTCAGATTAGTGCAATCGAACTGTTGTTGGGGGACCAGGAAATGAGCGACGCGACCCACCGCGGGGACACCACCGGGTTGCTGTGATCGATCCCTACCACCTGCATGAAGGGCGTCATCGAAGCCGACGACTGCGTCCCGTACAGGAAGCGGGTGCCTGACGCGGCGCGCGACGCACCGACGACGTGGTCGCCTGGATCATCCGTTAGCGACGAGCGCGCGGTCGGACAATGCCGCGAGAGCCGGCGCCAGCAGCCTGGAGTATTCCAGCGTCAGGTGACCCGCGTCGACGTAGACCAGGGTGTTGCCGATGATGACGGGGCAGCGCTGCTTGGTGCAGAACAGATCGGTGAGGTCGACGTACTGTCCCCCGCCGGCCTTGACGGCCGCGGCCTCGGCCGCCATGCCGTCCCGGTCGAACGCGAACGACATCGGCGGCGAACACAGGGTCGCGTCGGTGAGGTGCTCGGACAGGCAGCCCGGCACCGCGGCATTCAGATGCGGCAGCGGCCCGAGCACCATCACCTTGGCGCCGATGCCGCGCAGCTGCTCCGTCAGTTTCTTGAGGCCGTTGACCCAGGCTCCGTCGTACGAGGAGAAGCCCGAGAGGAATCCGTTGCTGTGGGTGGCGGTGTAACCCCGGAACACGCTGAGTACGACCAGCTTCGGGTGTTCGGCCCGCAACCGGGACATGATCTCGCCGCGCCACTGCTCGCAGTGTTGGAGGTACTCGACGATGGGGGCGACGAAACGGTTGGCGATGGGCAGATCCATCATCGGGCAGGCCGCCTTGGCCATCGCTTCGATTCGCCAGGGCCGTTGCTTGCCGACCTCCCTCAGCGCCGGAATCCACATCGAGGCATGCGAGTCGCCGATTACTGCCACCGTCGTCTTGGAGGCTTTGTCGCCCATCGCGCACTCGGGCTGTCCGGCCTGAATCGGCAGGCGCAGGCAGCCGTCGAACATCATCTGGCCAACTTCGCCGGCCGCGTCCGCCAGCGACGGGCTCAGGTTAGAGGGCACGTCCTTCAATTCGGCAGATGCCGCGACGGCAGCCTGCACCTGGCCGAACACGTTCTGTACCGCCGCGTCGTAGGCCGCGATGTCGTCCCCGGTGGGCAACGGCGGCGGGTTGATGGTCAGCGGCGCGGCCACCGCACCGCGCGCGACCGCGACGGGCATCGGGATCGACGACACGTACATCAGCAACGCCACGCCCACCAGCGCCGCGAGCGTGGTGGCGAACCCGCCGACGGCCAGGCTCTTCATCGGCGACTTGTGCAGCACGGTGGCGTAGCGCAGCGGGTTCTCCACATAGCGCAGGGTGAGCCATCCCAGCCCGCCGGAGACCACCACCGCCGCGACGAACTTGCCGAACAAGCCCAGCGGGTGGCCCACCACGATCGGGGCGAACACCAGCACCGGCCAGTGCCACAGGTACCACGAGTAGGACAAGCGACCGATCGCCCGCATCGGTGACCAGCCCAGCATGCGCCCGGCGCCCTGATTCGGTGTGGAGCAACCGGCGCCGAGCAACAATGCGGTGCCGAGGACTGGCAACAGCGCCGCGGTGCCCGGGTAGGGAATGTCGGGGGTGTAGAAGACGCAGGCCGCCAGCACCATGGCCGCGCCGATCCACCCGATGGTCACCGCGGCCCGCTCCGGGAGCCTGCTCCACTGGTTGGCCGTGAGCGCCACCAGGGCGCCCAGCGCCAGCTGCCAGGCCCTGGTGAACAGCGAGAAGTACGCCGCGAGCGGCATCACGTAGGTGACCAGCAGCGACAGCAGGAACGAGGAAACCGCGATGAACGTGACGAGCACCAGGAACGGCGTCTTGGACGGGATTCTTGCGGACGCTTCGTCGGTCTTGTCGTCAGTCTTCTTGCGTCGGCGCAACCGCCGGATCAGCCATGCCAAGCCGACGATCATCGGCGGCCACAGCAGATAGAACTGTTCTTCCACGCCCAGGGTCCAGTAGTGCTGGAACGGCGAAGGCGCGCCGCCGGCGAAATAGTCGACCTGCTGGACGATGAACCAGAAGTTGGGGACGTACAGCGCGCATGCGATGGCGTCCTTCAGTGCGCTCTGGGCCTGCACCACGGGCAGCAGGAACGCCGCGGCGATCGCGGTGATGACGCCGATCGTCGCCGACACGGGCAGCAGGCGCCGCGACCGCGCCCCGTAGAACTTCTTCAGCCCGACGGTGCCAGTGGTGCTCACCTGTTTCCAGAGCTGGCCGGTGATGACGAAGCCGGAGATCTCGAAGAAGATATCCGGGCCGACGAAGCCACCGCTGACACCGGGCATGGAGATGTGCCAGCCGACGATGGCCAACAGGGTGAAACCGCGCAAACCCTCGATGTCGTCGCGGAATCCGCTCTGGGGTGTGTGCTTCGCTTGCGCGTCCGGCGACGGCAGCACGCTACGAGCGGAGCTCACGTTCTCGGACTGACGCACGATCCCCCACTGTATATAAGTGGCCGTGAATACAAGCCTGAACGGCGGCAAGTGACTAAAGGGTGGCGGAACGGGGCCCAAATGCCCTCGCGGCAATCACGGGCACAGCGCAGCATCTCCCCTGGACAGGAGATGCGCGATGACCAAACCGATTCCGCCGCTCGACCTTTCATGGCTGCTGATCGAGTCACCGGGCAGCACCACCCACGTCGGCGCGATGTTGCTGTTCCAGAAGCCGTCCGACAGCGAGTCGCTGGTGCGCGAGATCGTGGACTTCTACCGGGCCTGCTCGCCGGCGCCGCCGTTCAATTACGTTCCCGAGCTGCTGGGCCGCGGCGGCCCCCATTTCCGCGAAGTGGACAACTGGGACCCGCACTATCACGTCGAGCACCTCGCACTGCCGGCCGGATCCAGCTATGACGACCTGCTGCGCCTGGTCGCCGACCTGCATGAGGCGCAACTCGACCGCAGCCGGCCGCTGTTCCGCTGCTGGATCATCGATGGTTTGCCGGACCGGATGTTCGCGATCTACACCAAGACCCATCACTGCATCATCGACGGCGAGTCCGGGCTCAAGCGGTTGTACGACGGCCTGAACCTCTCCGACGAGCCGACCATCCCCAAGCCCGCTTTCGCGCTCGACGTGCCGGCGCCCGCGCCGCACCCGCCGACACCGCTCCTCGGGCGCATCACCGACTCGATCCGGGGCGCGCTCACCCAGGTCGGGGCGCTCAACCAGGTGTCGGTCACCGCGTTGCGCAAGGTGTTCGCCGGTATGTTCCGGTCCCACCTCGAAGGCAGCCTGCCGTTCGCGGCGCACCACGCCCCCACCAACGAACCACTCAAGATCGGGCGCAGCTTCGCCACGCTGTCGCTGCCGCTCGAGGAGATGCACGACATCGGGCGGCACTTCGGGGCCACCCTCAACGACGTCGCGGTCAGCATCGTCGACGCCGGGTTGCACGCCTACCTGCGGGAGACCGGACGCGCCTTCGGGCATCCCTTCATCGCGATGTGTCCGGTGTCGCTGCGGGGCGGCGACGACACGGCGATCGGGACCCGGGTCTCGGCCCTGTTCGTACGGCTGGGTGAACCCGACGTCGAGATGACGGACCGGATCGGGCAGGTGGCGTCGTCAGTGGCCGCAGCCAAGAAGGAGTTGGCCGCCATGTCGACGGAGGCGGCGATGACCTACGCGGTGGGACTGGTCGCGCTGGCGGGCCTCGGCTCCTCCACCCATCTGGACCGGATCGCCCATCCGGCGTGCAACCTGGTGATCTCCAACGTCGCAGGCGCCAAGGAGACCAGGTACCTCAACGGCGCACGCCTGCTGGGTATCTACCCGGTCTCCGCGCTGGCCGCGTCGATCGGCCTCAACGCCACGCTGGCGTCTTACCACGACAGCATGGACTTCGGCTTCATCGGCAATGCCGCCGCGATCGACGACATGTCCCGGCTGGCCCACCACACGCTGCACGCCTACGAGGAGCTGAAGAAGTCAGCTCACAGCGTGGGAACGAACCCGCCGTCGATCCGGTAGTCGGAGCCGCTGATGTTGCCCGCACGCTCGCTGGCCAGAAACAGCACGAGGTCGGCGACTTGTTCCGGGGTGGTGAAGCGGCCGGTGGGCGTGTCTTCCAGAATGTTCGCCAGCACGTCGCCGGCGAGTTCCCCGTTCGCCTCGGCCAGCCCCTCCGCCAGACCGCCTTCCGTCCACTTTTCAGTGAGCACCAGTCCCGGGCTGATTGAGTTGACCCGAATGTTCAACGGCCCCAATTCTTTTGATAAAGCCTTGGCAAGGTTGGTGACGGCGGCCTTGGTGGCGCAATAGTCGTAGGTCACCGCGCCGGGGTAGTAGGCGTTGATCGACCCGATGATCACGATGGAGCCGCCGCCGCGCCTTTCGATCTCCGGCAGCGCCGCGCGGGTGGGCCGCACGATTCCCATCATGTTGAGGTCCCAGGACGCCTGCCAATCTTCGTCGGTGATACCGACGAAGCCGCCCGGGCGTGGAGTGGCGCCGCCGACGTTGTTGACCAGGATGTCGATGCCACCTCGACCGGCGGCCGCCCCGATCAGCTCCTGCGCACCGTCGGGCCGCGACAGGTCGACCGACACGTAGGTGACTTGCCCGGCCTCTTCCATCGCGGGCAGTTCCTTGCCCGGCGTTCGGGAACCGGCCACCACATAGGCGCCCGCACCGACCAGCGCTTTCGTCACCGCCAGGCCGATGCCCTTACTGGCGCCGGTGACCACGGCCGTCTTACCCGCCAGACGCAGATCCATCTCACCCGCTTCGCCGATATCCGGCTCACAGAATATGCATGCGACGACGTATCGGGTCCGGTTATCTCATTTCTTGCGGTCGGTATCCCGCGATGGCTGCACCCGCTTGGGTTCGAGCGGCATCTTCGGAGTGCCTACGCGCTCGCGGCCATGCTCACCTGCGTAAATGCAGGTCACTGAGCTATGCCATGCGGGAAGTTATCGGGCGAGAACTCGCCCGCTTTGGCGCTGCCATGAAGCCGCCTGTCCTGACAGTATCCAGCAACACAGTCGATGGAGGGGATGGCCTAAATGCGGCACTGTGTTCCATGTTGAGCTGCAATAACGCGTGTTACTGCCTCAAGTGTCCGCGCTCGTCCGCAGCGGACGATTGCCTTGATCGAGCCGGGGTCGCCGGTCTGACGTTTACCGCTTCCGCACTCAATGCGGAGCCTCCGCATCGGGTTCGTCCGCCGATCTCGATGAGGTCAGCCCGGTTCGTACCCGGGAACGGCTAAGCGTCGGGGTGCGAGAGATCCTGACGGGCCAGCCGACAATTCCTCTTCGAACCAAGTCGAAAGCGATCGTCAGCTCGTCCGTTCGGGATTACCTGGTAACACCTCGCCGTGGCTCTCTTCGCTCACAGCGGAGTCGTACCCGCTCGTCGACGTGCTGCACGTGAAGGCTTGGGGCGCTGACGATAGCGCTGTCATGCGCTGGTCACGACCAGACTGACGCGACTCAGCACTCCACCAGCCACCTTTAAGTAGTCGATCACTTAAGCCCGTCCCGTCGTTTCAGGTGACGATTGATTGCGCGGCCCGGACGAGCTAAGGGTGGTCAGACATGTCGTTTGTGATCGCGGCGCCGGAGATGATGACAGCGGCGGCAGCGGATTTGGCCGGTGTCCAATCGGCCCTAAGCGCAGCTCACGCAGCTGCGGCAACGCAGACGACTGCGGTTCTTGCCGCGGCCGAGGATGAGGTGTCGGCAGCCATCGCAGCGCTCTTTTCCGCCCACGGCCAGGATTATCAGGCGCTCAGCGCGCAGGCGGCGGCGTTTCAGGAGCAGTTCGGGCGGGCCGTGGCCGCGGGCGCGGATTCGTATGCCAGTGCGGAGGCCGCCGCTGCCACGCCACTACAGAGTCTGCTCGAGCTAGTCAATGCCCCTTTCTTGACGTTGACCGGGCGTCCGCTCATTGGCAACGGCGCCGACGGGGCCCCGGGGAGCGGGGCCAACGGTGGGGCCGGTGGGTGGCTGCTGGGCAACGGCGGGGCTGGCGGCTCGGGCGCGAACGGCCAAGACGGCGGTAGCGGCGGGGCCGCCGGTCTGCTGGGCACCGGCGGGGCAGGCGGGGCAGGCGGGGCCGCAACGGGTGCCGGCAATATTGGCGGGCTCGGCGGTGCCGGCGGTGCCGGCGGGCTGCTGTACGGGAATGGCGGGTTCGGTGGTGTCGGCGGAACCGGCCTGACCGACGCGGCGGGTGGTGCCGGTGGCCGCGGCGGGGTCGGCGGGCTGTTGGGCGCCGGCGGGAACGGCGGCGCCGGCGGCTTCGGCAACGGGCCTGGCGGGGGCGCCGGTGGGGCCGGTGGGGCCGGTGGGATTGTGGCCGGGCTACTCAGCGCGGGCGGTGGAAACGGCGGTGTCGGCGGGGACAGCGTCAGCGGCCCCGGTGGTGCGGGCGGACCCGGCGGCACCGCCGGTCTGCTCGGGCCCGGCGGGGCTGGCGGTGCTGGCGGATCTAGCCAAGCCGGTGTCGGCGGGCTGGGCGGGGCCGGCGGCGATTGCGTACTGGGCGCCGGCGGCTTCGGCGGGGCCGGCGGAACCAGCCAGGATGGGGTCGGCGGGGCTGGCGGTGCCGGCGGCAATTGCGTAGTGGGCGCCGGCGGCTTCGGCGGGACCGGTGGGGCCGGCGGCATGCAGGGCGGGGCTGGCGGGGCTGGCGGCAACGGCACTGTGCTGGTGATCGGCGCGGCCGGCGGGGCCGGCGGCGCCAGCGTCCTCGGCGCCGGCGGGAACGGCGGGGCCGGCGGGAATGCCCTTCCGCTGTCGCTGTTCAATGGCGGGTCCGGCGGCGCCGGCGGATCGAGCTTGAGTGGTCCCGGTGGTGCTGGCGGCGCCGGCGGCAACGCCCTGCTCTTCAACGGCGGCAACGGAGGCAACGGTGGGACCGGCACAACGCTGGGTGCCACCGGTCTCGGTGGCATCGGCGGGCTGATGGGTGTCGACGGCTTCAACGCACCTGCCAGCACGTCGCCTCTGCACAACCTGCAGCAGCAGGTGCTCAAGGCCATCGACGCGCCCGTCCAGGCGCTGACCGGGCGCCCACTGCTCGCCAACGGCGCCAACGGGGCTCCGGGCACCGGGCAGCCCGGCGCGCCCGGCGGGTGGCTGCTCGGCTCCGGCGGCGAGGGCGGCTCAGGTGGGCCGGGCCTGAATGGCGGCGCCGGCGGGGCCGCGGGGCTGCTCGGTCTGGCCGGTAACGGCGGGGCCGGCGGAAACTCATCGACCGGCAACGGCGGGGCCGGCGGGGCCGGCGGGCCCGGCGGCTTGGATTATGGCGGCGCCGGCGGCAATGGCGGGCTCACGACGGCACCAGGCGCATTCGGTGGGTCCGGTGGGGCCGGCGGATGGAGCGGATTGACGGGCTACGGCGGGGCTGGCGGGGCCGGCGGGGCCGCAATCGGCATCAACGGCACCGGAGGGACCGGCGGGACCGGTGGGACCGGTGGTCCGCTCGGCGTGCTGCTCACTGGCGGCCAAGGCGGACCCGGCGGGGTCGGCGGATACGGCACCCTCACCGGGGGTGCGGGCGGACACGGCGGCGACTCCGGCCCGCTCGCCGGACCCGGCGGCGCCGGTGGAGCTGGTGGGATGGGCATGAGCGTCGGCGGCGCCGGCGGCAATAGCGGCAATGCAGGCCTGCTGTGGGGCAACGGCGGGGTCGGCGGGACCGGAGGGTTCGGCGACGTCACAGGTGGCGCAGGGGGGCACGGCGGCAATGCCGGCCCGCTGTTCTCTAGCGGCGGGACCGGCGGCAGTGGCGGGAACTCCAATGGCACTGGGGGTGCCGGCGGGATCGGAGGCAACGCCCTGCTACTTGGCGACGGCGGCACCGGGGGCACCGGCGGCTTCGGGGTTGCGGCTGGGGGTGCCGGCGGGGGCGGCGGCACCGCCGGCCTACTGGTGGGCAACGCCGGCGCCGGCGGCGCCGGTGGGGACTCGGGGACCGGCGGGACCGGCGGGAAGGGCGGGACCGGCGGCAACGCCTTAGTGATCGGCAACGGCGGCAACGGCGGCAACGCCGGCCGGAGCACCACCGCCGGCACCGCCGGCACCGGCGGCACCAGCGGGCTGCTGCTCGGACTGAACGGGATCAACGGGTTGCCGTAGCCAGGGCCGACCCCTAGGGCTCCCAGTCGTCCTGCGGCGGCTTAGGTTCGCCGCTATCAGAAGTCGTTCTCTTCTAGCCACAGCTTCGCGGCGTCGTCATCGCTGAACGTGATCCGATCTTCCGGGGTCACAATCACCCGCTGCGGGAGATCACAGACACCTGCCCAGCCCGCGGCCCATACAGGATCGAAACGTGACCATGTCGAATCCGGTGGGCGATGTGTCGCCTATGCGGTCGAAGTCGCGGCCAAGCGGCGCTAGCGCGTTAAGAGCCGATGAGTTGCGCGGCCTACTTGGTCAGGGTCGAGAGATCTGCTGGTAGTCCACGCTCGGCCAGCCACTGGCTGAAGTATGTGATGGATTGGCCATACAGGACGAGGTTGCGGTCGGCTTCCCTGCGACGCGCAGTGCGGCTGAAGCTGGCGCGCGGGGATTCGAGAGTCTCGGACACCTATCAAGGCTCGGGCAAGTACATGCCATGCTAGCGACACCGCCACATCACTACGGCTTGTCTTCCCTTCTCAAATCCGTATCTCGGCTCGGCTGAACACGCTTCGGCTCCCCCGGCATCTTCGGATAGTTCGGCGGGTAGGGCATGTCACCCAGGCCGCGCTCCTCGTCTGCCTCGACCATGTCCAGCAACACCGCGATCGACTGGGCGTCATCGTCCATGCCGGCCCAGGGATCGTCGCGGCGCGCAACCAGGCCGGGGACGGTCGCCATGGTGTAGTCGTCCGGATCGGCACCGGCCAGCTCGTCCCAGGACAGTGGCATCGAGACGGTCGCGATCGGGGTGCGCCGTACCGAATACGGCGAGGCCATGGTGCGGTCCCGGGCGTTCTGGTTGAAGTCGATGAAGATGCGCTCGCCGCGTTCTTCTTTCCACCACGAGGTGGTCACCCGCTCCGGAGCACGGCGCTCGACCTCGCGGGCCAGCGCGATACCCGCCCGGCGCACCGCGATGAAATCCCAGTCGGTGGCGATCCGCAGGTACACGTGGACGCCGCGTCCCCCGGACGTCTTCGCATAACCCGTCAACCCGAGCTCGGCGAGCAGCGGCCGCAGCACCTCGACGGCGACCGTCCGCGCGTCCTCGAACCCGGTTCCCGGCTGCGGGTCCAGATCGATCCGCAACTCGTCGGGATGCTCGGTGTCGGGGCAACGCACCTGCCAGGGGTGCAGCGTGACGGTGCCCATCTGTGCCGCCCACACGATCGCGGCGGGCTGGGTGACCATCAGCGCGTCCGCGGTCCGGCCGGACGGGAAGGTCACCCGGCAGGTCTGCAGATAGTCGGGATGATGCTTGGGCACCCGTTTCTGGTAGATCTCCTCGCCGTCGATGCCGTCGGGGAATCGCTGCAGATGAGTGGGGCGGTCCCGCAGCGGGGCGAGCATCGGCCCCTGGGACACGGCCGCGTAGTAATCGATCAGCCGGCCCTTGGTGCCGTTGGAGCCGAGCTTGGGGAAGTAGACCTTGTCACGATTGGTCACCCGAACGGCGATGCCGTCGATGTCGAGTTCTTCTGCTGCGGCAGCCATATCCACAGTCCAGCATGCCGCACGCCAGAATGAACCAATGGACTTACCCGTCATGCCGCCGATTTCGCCGATGCTGGCCAAGTCAGTGAAGGGCATTCCGCCGGATGCGTCCTACGAGCCGAAGTGGGATGGCTTCCGGTCCATCTGTTTTCGCGACGGTGTCGGTGTAGAGCTGGGCAGCCGCAACGAGCGGCCGTTGACCCGCTACTTTCCCGAGCTGGTCGCGGCGGCGCAGGCCGAATTGCCGCCGCGCTGCGTCATCGACGGTGAGATCGTCATAGCAACAGCTCGCGGCCTGGATTTCGAAGCGCTGCAACAACGCATCCACCCGGCCGACTCGAGGGTGCGGATGCTCGCCGAGCAGACACCGGCTGCGTTCATCGCGTTCGATCTGCTGGCCCTGGGCGACGACGACTACACCAGACGCCCATTCGAGGAGCGGCGCGCGGCGCTGGCCGAGGCGCTGGCCGACTCCGGCCCGTCCTTCCACGTCACGCCGGCGACCACGGATCAGGCCGTCGCGCAGCGCTGGTTCACCGAGTTCGAGGGCGCCGGTCTGGACGGCGTGATCGCCAAGCCGCTGACCGTCACCTATCAGCCGGACAAGCGCGTCATGTTCAAGGTCAAGCACGAACGCACCGCGGACTGCGTGGTCGCCGGCTACCGGGTCCACAAATCCGGCAGCGACGCGGTCGGCTCGCTGCTGCTCGGGTTGTACCAGGACGACGGACAACTCGCCTCGGTCGGTGTGATCGGCGCCTTCCCCATGGCCGAACGCCGACGCCTGTTCGGCGAGCTGCAAGCACTGGTCACCAGCTTCGACGAGCACCCCTGGAACTGGGCCGCACACGAATCCGGCGAACGCACTCCCCGCAAGAACGAGGGATCTCGCTGGAATGCCGGCAAGGACCTGTCTTTCGTGCCGCTGCGGCCCGAGCGGGTGGTCGAGGTGCGCTACGACCACATGGAGGGCGCGCGCTTTCGCCATACCGCTCAGTTCGATCGGTGGCGTCCCGACCGCGACCCGCGCTCGTGCACTTATGAACAGCTTGAGCAACCGCTGACCTTCAGCCTGGGCGACATTGTGCCCGGCCTTGGTGAGAAGTAGTTCTCGAAAGCGGCGCTCGAGTCGTACGGTAGAGCACATGCGGCCGTCGCAGCGACCGGACGTATCCCCGGCTTCCATCCCCGCGGACCTGCGCGCGCGGGTGATGCCGGCAGTGCTCGACGAATTGGCACGTTGGGGCGTCGAGCGATTCAGCGTGGAAGCCATGGCGGAGCGCCACCGCCTCGATGTGGCAGCGATCTATCACTATTGGGGCAACCGCCAACAACTGATCGTCGACGCCGCGGTGCGCGATGCCGAAGTGTTCCGCGCGGCGTTGGATACCGGGTCGTTGCGGGGTGACCTCCTTGCTCTCGCCCGCACCCTCGCCGCGGATGTCAACACGCCGATCGGCCGCACCTTCCACCGGGTGATGGTGATGGACAGCCGTGCCGGACATCACGACGGTGAGACCCGAATGATGTTCTGGCAGCGGCGTTTCAGTGTCCTCCGCTCGGTTATCGACCGGGCCCGGGAACGCGGCGAACTGCGGGATGGCGTGCACACCGTGGCGGCAATTCAGATCGTGACGGCCCCGATCTATGTTCGCAGCCTCTACATGGAGAATCCCGTCGACGACGGCTACTGCGTGGCCATCGCCGACCTGGCGTGGCATGCGCTGCGCAAACAATGACGGGTCCGGGCACCCGCGGCCTTTAGGATATCGAAATGCTGCACGTCTCCGCACTGTTCGTTCCGCGTAATGCCGCGTTCAACGAACAGGGCGCCATCGATGCCATGTCCATCCCCATGGCGTGGTTCCAGGTTGATCAAATGCCTTTGTGGGCAACGGTCCCGGTCGTTCTGGTGGTACACGCACCGGCGGGCGGCGATTACGACCCGGAAATTCACGTCGTGTGCAAAGACCCGTCGGGGGCTCCCCGCGGATCGCTGCGGGCGGCGTGGCACTGGCCGGACGATGGCAATCGCGCCTCCAAGTACCGGTGCTTCACTCAAGAACTCTCCTTCCCGGTGGAGACCGAGGGCGAGTACACCCTCGGGGTCTACTACGACGCCGAGGGCAAGTTCGAACTTTCCACGCCGGTGCCGATGTCCATCCTGCTGGCCGAGACGGAGCAGCCCGCGGACAGCGGCGAAACAACTTTCAGCGAGCCTGCCGAATAGGCCGGCGCGCGGCGCCGGCACCCTTAAGATGTCGCAATGCATGTAGCCGCTTTGCTCGTGGCGGGCTCCGCCAACATCGACGATTCCGCGATCGACGCCACCCGCGTGCCGATCACCAGCTACGAGGTCAACCAGACCCCGGTGTGGCTGACGGTCCCACTCGTACTGGTGGTGCACGCACCCTCCGGTGGTGATTTCGACCCGGAGTTGTTCATCGTCTGCAAGGACCCCGGCGGGACGATCCGGGGCACGGTTCGCTCCGCGTGGCAATGGCCGGACGAGGACAAGCCGTCCAAGTACCGGTGTTTCACTCCCCAGCTGTCGTTCGCGATCGAGACCACGGGCGAGTACACCATCGGCGTTTACCACGACGCCGAAGCGCTGCGGCCGATCGCGACTCCGATACCGCTGATGATCAACATGGCCGGGGTGCGCCCCGGACGGAACGGCAGCTAGACCGCCGGGGTCGCAGTACTCGCTGTGATCGGGCGGCGGGCTTGTCGCTTCGAGTGTGCGCCTACCGCTTTGAGCGTGCGCCTACGTTGCTCGCTCGACGTTCTGACCACCGTAGCCGCACACTGGACGGTCAGGCGCCTTCCGACATCCCTGCCAATTCGGGGTGCGCCATCAAGTGATCCAGGAAAATTCGCTGACCCTTGAGCAGCTTGTCGCGTGCCTGCGCCACCGGAAACCAGTCGACGCGGTCCACTTCGGGAAATTCCCGCATGCGCCCCGAGCGGCGCGGCCATTCCACTTCGAAGGTGTTGCTGCGCGCATCGGTGATATCGAGGTCGGCTCGGACCGCGAAAGCCGTCACCACTTTGCCGCTGGGCTGCTTCACCGGCCCGAAATCCAGTCGCGGCCCATCGGGCGCCGGCAAACCCAATTCTTCGGCGAATTCGCGTTGGGCCGCCGCCCATGGATCGTCGCCGTCGCCGTACTCGCCCTTCGGAATCGACCACGCGCCGTTGTCCTTGCGCGCCCAGAACGGCCCGCCCGGATGCGCGATCAGAACTTCGACGACGCCGGCGCGACAGCGGTACAGCAGCAGCCCCGCACTCAGCTTCGGCATGCCGGTCAGACTCCGACGGCCTGCTCCAGATCCTTCAGCGAGGTCTCCAGGTGAGCCAGTAACCGCTGCAGATGGGGCACGCTACGGCGGCACCCGACGAGTCCGAAGTCCAGATTGCCGGCGTTGTTGACCAGGGTGATGTTCAGTGCCTGGCCGTCCGGGATATTGGACAGCGGGTAGCTGCCGTCGAGCTTGGCGCCGCCGTAGTAGAGCGGGTCACCCACCCCGGGCACATTCGAAATGACGATGTTGAACGGCGGCGGCACCGCCGAGAGGAAGCCCGGCACGCCCGCGAGCGTCAACGGCGCCATGTTGAGTGCGGACAGCGCCAGCACCTGGTACGACGGCAACTCCGCGAGCACCTTCTTGTTGCGGCGCATGGAGTCACCGATGATCTGCAGCCGCTTCGCGGGGTCCTCGACATCGGTGGCCAGATTGCACAAGATGCTGCCGACCTTGTTGCCGCCGCTGTCGGCGTCGGCTTCCGAGCGCAGGCTGACCGGCACCATGGCCACCAGCGGCGTGTCCGGCAACGCGTCTTGTTCGAGCAGGTAGTAACGCAGCGCGCCGGCGCACATCGCGAGCACCGCGTCGTTGACGGTCACGCCCGCAGCCGCTTTGACGCCCTTGATCCGGTCCAGGGACCAGGACTGCGCGGCACACCGACGGGCGCCCCCGACCTTGACGTTCAACATCGTGTGTGGCGCGGCGAACGGCAGCGTCAACTGCTGCTCGAACAGTGCGGCCCGGGCCAGCTTGAGAGTCGAGGGGGCAACTCCCACAACCGATCCCGCCATCTTGACCAGAGCGCTCAGCGGGTTTGAGCCACTGCCGCCGGCCTCCGGCTTAGGCGCCCGGGGTGGTCGCGGCAGGTTCCACATCGCCTTCACGTGGCTGTCATCGGGATCCGTGGACATGGTCCGCTGCATCAACTTCACCGCCGAGACGCCGTCGATCAGCGCGTGGTGCATCTTCGTGTACATGGCGAAGCGACCGTCGTTGAGGCCCTCGACGACGTGCAGCTCCCACAACGGGCGGTGCCGGTCCAGCAGGCTGGTGTGCAGCCGCGAGGTCAACTCGAGCAGATCACGCACGCGACCCGGCGAGGGCAGGGCCGAGCGCCGGACGTGGTAGTCGATGTCGACGTCGTCGTCGTAGGCCCAGGCGACCCGGGCGATGCCGCCCCCGATCGTGGCCGGGTGCTTACGGAACGTCGGCTGAAATTCGTCGTTGGCGACCAGCTTCTCGTAGAACTCCCGGACGAATTCCGGACCGGCCCCCTCCGGTGGCTGGAACAACGACAGGCCGCCGACGTGCAACGGATGCTCCCGGGATTCGGTGAACAGAAACATCGAGTCGGTCGGCATCATCAGTTCCATGCCCGCTATTAGACCCTGAGATGCACATGCAAAGTAGGTGTTGTGGAAATCGGTGACGTTAGTCCCGCCGGTTCCCGGCGCCTGGCTGACACAATCACCAGACATGTCGGTGGTACGCGGGACCGCGCTCTCGGATTACCCGAGACTCGTCGCCGAGTTGGGTGGTGACCCGGCAGCCCTGCTGCGATCCACCGGTATCCGGGAACAGGATGTCGGCGACTACGAGGCGTTCATCCCGATCCGGGCCATCTTCCGGGCGCTGGAGACGGCCGCGGAGGCAACGGCCACACCGGATTTCGGGCGCCGGCTGGCTGAAGGTCAGGGCATCGAGATCCTCGGACCGGTGGGCGTGGCGGCCCGAACGGCGGCAACGGTGGCCGACGCACTGGCCATTTTCAGTACGTTCATGGCGGCATACAGTCCGGCGATCGTGGTGTCCATCGCCCCGTTGACCGACCCGGGGCGCTCATTCATCGCGCTCGAGTTCCTGCACGACGAGGCGATCGCATTCGCACAAACGACGGAACTGGCGCTGGGCGTCTCGCTCGGGGTGTTGCGCCTCCTGATGGGCGCGAGCTTCACCAGCCTCTCGGTGCATCTTCCGCATCACCCGCTCACTCCGAAAGCCGCCTATACCAAGTACTTCGGCGCGACGCCCTACTTTGCGCAACGCAGTGCCGGCTTCACGGTAAGCACGGCCGACCTGGCCCGCACGCTCAACCGCGACGATCTCGCCCACCGCGCCGTCGTCGACTACCTGAGCAGCATCACCCCGCTGGGCGCCGGGCTGGTGGAGTCGGTGCGCACCATCGTGCGGCAGCTGCTGCCCACCGGGGCCGCGACCCTGGACGTGGTGGCCGAGCAGTTCCATCTGCATCCGAAGACGTTGCAGCGCAGGCTTGCCCGCGACGGTACCACCTTTGCGGTCTTGGTCGACGAGGTACGCAAGGACATCGCCGACCGCTATCTGCGGACCACCGGCATCAGCCTGACGCACCTGGCCCGCGAACTCGGTTACGCGGAGCAGAGCGTGCTGTCGCGCTCGTCCCGGCGGTGGTTCGGGACAGGGCCGGCGTCCTACCGCAGCCAGGTCACAGGCCGACAGCCCGTTGCAGCTCCTTCAACGACGTCTCCAGGTGACTGAGCAACCGCTGCAGGTGTGGAATGCTGCGGCGGCAGCCCACCAGCCCGAAGTCGAGACTGTCCGCGGTGCTGGTCAGGGTGATGTTGAGCGCCTGCCCGTTCAGCGTCAGCGACATCGGGTAGTTGCCGACCAGACGTGCTCCGTTGAGGTATCGCGGCTCGCGCACCCCGGGCACATTGGATATGCACACGTTGAACGGCGGCGGTGTGGCCCCGGCCAGGCCGGGCAGTGTGTTCAGCGCGGCGGGGCTCAACAGCAGCAGCGACAACGCCAGCGCCTGGGCACGCGGGAGCTGCGACAAGACCCGCTTGTTGTCACGCATCGAGGTGTGGATCGCGTGCAGGCGCTCCGCCGGATCGTCGAGGTGGGTGGCCAGGTTGCACAGCACCGCGCCAACCATGTTGCCGCCCAGCGCGTCTCGCTCGTTGCGCAAGCTGACCGGAACCATCGCGACCAACGGCGCATCGGGCAGCGCGTCGTACTCGTCGAGGTAGCCGCGCAGCGCACCGGCACACATCGCCAGCACGACGTCGTTCAGGCTCACTCCCGCAACATCTTTGATCTCTCTGACCCGATCCAACTCCCAGGACTGCGCGGCGCACCGGCGCGCTCCTCCGACGGCGACGTTGAGCATGCTCCGCGGCGCACCGAACGGCAGGGTGAGCTGCTGCTCCAAGAGCGCGGCCCGGGCCAGCCGCAGCGTCGAGGGTCCCAGTCCCGCAATCGATCCCAGCGTGTCGCCGGCCTGCCGCAGCAGGCCGCGGGATCGCTGCTGGAGGCGCGCGTGCCGGGGCACCGGGTTCCATGCGGTGCGGAAGTCGGTGCTGTCGGGGTCGGTGTTCAGCGACCGGTGCATCAGCGTCAGGCCGGACACCCCGTCCACCAGGGCGTGGTGCATCTTGGAGTAGACCGCCAACCGCCCGTCCCGAAGTCCCTCGATCACGTGCGTCTCCCACAACGGGCGGTGCCGGTCGAGCAGGTTGGCATGCAGCCGTGAGGTGAGGTCGAGCAGGTCGCGGACCCGGCCCGGTGCGGGGAGAGCGGAACGGCGCACGTGGTAACTGAGGTCGACGTCGCCGTCCGTCGACCAGCCGAGGTTGGTCAGCGCACCATGGAAAGAACTGGGCCGCCTGCGAAACAGCGGAGCGACGTCGTCACACTCGAGCATCGCCCGGTGGGTCTCCCGCGCGAATCCGCGCGCCCTGCCTCTGGGCGGCTCGAACAGTTGCAGCGCGCCGACGTGCAACGGATGTTCCCGCGATTCGGCTGACAAGAACAGCGCGTCGACCGGTGACATCAATTCCATGGCGTGCTCCTCATGAGCACACTCTGCGACAGCACGTGGCGACGTGTCTTGACAGCAGAGGACAACTTCTTGACAGTTCAAGACACCCTGGCAGAACCGAGGTGCCCCTATCCGACCGGCGTGACCCCGGCGTTGGACAGGGTGAAGCCGCGACCCGACGCGGTGCAGGTGACACCGTTCGTGTCCGATCGGCAGGTGAAGGGCCCGACGCCGGCACTCTGCCCGTACGCGAGCACCGGGGTGCCCTGTCCGGCGTTGCCCAGGCAGGTCTCACCGGTGCAGGTCTTGAACGTTCCGGCAGGCGTCATACGGACCGACTGGGGCGGCGAATCGGACTGGCAGTACGCCTCGTCGGTGATCCCGCTGTCACGTTGGAAGTTGAGCTCGCAGCCGATGTTGCGCGAGGGCAGCAAGAAGGAGCACCAGGTGGAAGTGCAGACCGGGTTGTCGGCGGCGGCCGGTGGCGCCGGAAGGCACGCGCCGGCAACAAGGATTCCGAACGTTGCGACTATCGCTCGATTCAGAGCTCGATTCATGGTGGCCCCCCGACCCCGACGGCTGGTGCCTACGCAAGCTAACAGGTCGGCGGGTCGCGGGTGGCCGCTTTCGGAAGATGCGTCCTGACAGTTACTGTCAATAAGTCACGATCTGCCACCCTGCCCTTCGGAGGTGCCGATGAGTAGCCCAGCCAAGTTCCGCGTCATCCAGTGGGCAACCGGTGGCGTCGGTAAGGCCGCCATCGAATGCGTGCTGAACCATCCCGAGCTGGAACTGGCCGGCTGCCGGGTGCACAGCGCCGACAAGAACGGCGTCGACGTCGGACACATCCTCGGCCGCGACGAGCTGGGCGTCACCGCGACCACCAGCATCGACGACGCGCTGGCCATCGATGCCGACTGCGTGATGTACAGCCCGCTGGTGCCCAACGACGAAGAGGTCATCGCGATCCTGCGGTCCGGCAAGAACGTCGTGACCCCGGTCGGCTGGGTGTACCCCGACCTGGAGAATCCGCGCGTGCGGGCGATCGCCGACGCGGCGGTCGAGGCCGGGGTGACACTGCACGGGTCGGGTATTCATCCGGGCGGCATCACGGAGCGTTTTCCGCTCATGGTGTCGTCGCTGTCCTCGGCGGTCACCCACGTCCGCGCCGAGGAGTTCTCCGACATCCGTACCTACAACGCACCCGACGTGGTGCGCCACATCATGGGTTTCGGGGGAACCCCCGAGGAGGCGATGCAGGGTCCGATGGCAAGCCTGTTGGAAGCGGGCTTCAAGCAGTCGGTGCGAATGATCGCCGACCACATGGGTTTTCGCATCGAGCCCAACATCAGGACGATTCAGGACATCGCGGTCGCGACCGGCGATATCGACTACGAACCGATGACCATCGCCCCCGGGACGGTCGCCGCACGCAGGTTCCGCTGGCAGGCGCTCTCCGACGGAGAACCGGTGATCACCGCGGCGGTCAACTGGCTGATGGGCGAAGACAACCTGGAACCGGCCTGGGAGTTCGGCGAGCAGGGCGAGCGTTTCGAAGTCGAGATCACCGGCGATCCCAGCGTCAGCCTCACTTTCAAGGGCCTGCAGCCGCAGACGATCGCCGAAGGGCTGCAACGTAATCCGGGGGTGGTCGCCACCGCCAACCACTGCGTCAACGCCATCCCCTACGTCGTCCCAGCCGAACCCGGCATCAAGACCTATCTGGATCTGCCGCTGATTGCCGGACGCGCATGACCGGCGTCGTCGGCGACGCAACCTTCTGCCACCTCGTCATCGGCGTCACCGACATGGACCGCGCGCTGGCCTTCTACCGCGACGCGCTGGGCATGGAGGTCGTCTTCGAAAGTTTGATCTCCGGTGAGCCTTTCGATGCGGTCCTGCATGCGACGCGCAAGCAGGAGGGCCGGGTCGTCGGCGGCCTGCTGGGTGGGCTGATGATCGAACTGCTGTCACTGGGCGTCCAGCCGCGCGGACCGGCACATCGTGGGGTCACCGGCATTCACAATTTCGCGCTGTCGGTCCCCGACCTCACCGACACCCACCGCCGGCTTGCCGGAGCTGGTCATACGCCCGAGCAGGAACCCTTCGAAATCGGCGGAGTGCGAATGTTTTTCGTCAAGGACCCGGACGGGACCACAGTGGAGTTCATCGAACTTCCCGGCGGTGCGCGCAGCACCTACGAGATGCATCGCGGAATCCCGCTGCGGCTGGGGCCGGCACGATGACGCTTTCCCGGAGTTACTCTCACCCGGAATCGCTGCGCGGGCATGTCGCGATCGTCACCGGCGCCGCGCAGGGCGTCGGCAAGGGTGTGGCCGCAGCCCTGCTGGAGCGCGGCGCGGCGGTGCTGGTGGTCGACATCCTCGCCGAGAAGCTGGCCGCGACGGCCACGGAGCTCAAGGAGATCGGTGCGGTCGAGATGGTGGTCGCCGACCTGCGCGACCCGGACAGCGCGCCACGGATCGCCGGCGCTGCCGTCGAGGCATTCGGCACCGTGCACGGACTGGTCAACAATGCGATCGCCACCAACGAGCCCAAGAGATTCGTCGACATCACCTTGGACGACCTGGCGCTCGGCTACGAAGTGGGCCCGCGCGCCTCGTTCCTGCTCATGCAGGCGGTACACCCGTTGATGGTCGGCGCCGGCGGCGGTTCGATCGTGAACCTGGGCTCGGGCACCGGAACCGGCGGTGAACCCAAGTGGGGCGGTTATGCGGCCGCCAAGGAGGGCATCCGTGGCCTGTCCAAGGTCGCCGCCCTGGAATGGGGACGCGACAACATCCGCGTCAACGTCATCTGCCCCTTCGCCGAATCCGACGGTGTCAAACTGTGGAAGCAGTACGCGCCCGACGACTACGCAAAGGCCGTACGCCGCGTCCCGATGAAGCGGATCGGCGACGTCCGCACCGACGTCGGCGCACTGGTGGCGTTCCTGCTCGGCCCCGACGCCACGTTCATCACCGGGCAGACCATCCACGTCGACGGCGGAATCGGCTGCTTCCGATGAACTTGCGCGACCGTCAGCGCGCGCAGATCCGCGCCGACATCCGGCGCGCGGCGTTCCGGTTATTCGTGGAGCGCGGCTACGACACGGTGACGACTGAGGAGATCGCCACTGCCGCAGGCGTTTCACCGCGCACCTTTTTCCGGCACGTGCCGACCAAGGAAGAGTTGCTCCTCGGCCCCATCCGCCACGGCGGCGCCGAAGTGGTGAACCTGCTGGAGCAGCGCGGGGCCGGTGAGGCACCGGACGTCGCGCTGATCAACGCCATCATCACCCGGACAAGGTCATTCGGGGACGTGGAGAGCGAAGAGTGGCGAGAGGCGCTGCTGGTGGCGCCGGGACTGCTCGGTAAGGTCACCCTCTACACGCAGGCCGACCGGGAACGGGCGGTCAAGCTGATCGCCGAGCGCATGGGCGCCGATCCCGACGCTGATCTCCGCCCCGGCCTGCTGGTCCAACTCGGCTTCGCGGCAGGCGATTTCGCGTTCCAGCGGTGGATCCGTCGATCAGGGAGCTCGCTGGACAGTTACGTCACCGAAGCGCTGCAGGCGATCAGGAGTCCGTACTGGGGTTCGCGATCCTGACCGGCGCGCCGTCCAGCCACGCCACGACGGCATCGACGGTGTCGGCGTAGAAAGCCCCCAGCATCTCACGGGTGACATAACCGAGGTGGGGTGAGAGCGTCACAGTCGGCAGCGCACGCAGCGGGTGCAGTTCCGGAAGCGGTTCGGTGTCAAAGACATCGAGACCCGCCCCGGCGATGCGGCCAGCCTGTAGGACGTCGATCAGGGCCGGCTCGTCGACGATCGGGCCACGAGAGGTGTTGATCAGGAAGGCGTTCGGCTTCATCAGGGCCAACTCGGCCGCGCCGATCAGGCCGCGCGTGCGTTCGGAGAGCACCAGGTGGATGGAGACCACGTCGGACTGGGCGAACAGCGCGTCCTTGTCGACCCGCCGCGCGCCGGCCGCCGATGCCGCCTCGTCGGTGAGGTTCTGGCTCCACGCGATAACGTCCATTCCAAAGGTGTTGGCGTACTGTGCCATCCGTCGGCCGACCCGGCCGAGACCGAGCAGCCCCAGCGTCTTGCCGTGCAGCGTCATCCCCGTCGTCGTCTGCCACGCACCCTCGCGCATGCGCCGGTGCTCCTCGGCCAGGTTACGCACCGTCGCGATCATCAGGCCCCACGCCAGTTCCGGAGTGGCATCCCGGACAGCCGCGAACCTCGGATGGGCGAAGTTCGAATGGGCCACCAGGACGCCGTGTTCGGTGGCGGCCGCCATATCCAGGTTGGGCAGGCTCCGGCCGACAATGGTGATCAGTTTCAGGTTCGGCAGCCGTTCGATGAGGCTGCGGGGCAGCGCCATTCGCTCCCTGAGGGTGCACAGCACCTCGAATGGCCGCAGTTGCGCGGCGGCCTCGTCCTCCGTCAGATGCCGGTCGAATACGGTGATGTCGGCGCGCTCGCGCACCGGGGACCAGTCGGCGAGGTCGAGCGCGACACTCGCGTAGTCGTCGAGAACCGCGACCTGCGGCCGGCGGTGGCCCATCATTGACCTTCCTGGTGGGCGGCCGGAAAACTCTGGCCCCGTTGCGGTCCCGCGTAATCCCGCCAGGCCGCCCACATGCTGCGGTGCAGGCCGGGAACGACGTGCGGGTGCGGACCGTCGATGACGAGGGCGGCCTCGTCGTCTGAGTAGGACGGCCATCCCGGCGTGCCGCTGCGAACGAACTCGATCCAACGCTGTTGCACGCAGTCGCTCATGGCGCGATAGCGGCCGCGCTCGCCGAGCGTCAGCAGTTGCACCGCCGGTATCTCGCAGCCGAATACCAGTGGCACATCGGTGGCGTGGATCGCACCCATACCGATGAGCCGCAACAGAAACGGCGCGTAGTCGAGGCGGTAGAGGTAGGTCGGTGCATGGCGGGCGTGTCCCTCGGCCACCGCGACCATCGGACGCACGAAGAAGCAGTCGCCGGCCAACCGGGTCAGCGCCGCGCGGCTCGGATAGTCCGGGTAATGGGCAAGCACCTGTGCCCGCGCCGCGGGATCGGTCGCGGCGAACATGCGGTCCACCCGGGCCGCCGTCGTCGGAACGATGTCGATGAACTGCCGTACCGGCCCCCAGCCCGCATGACCCAACTCATTACGCATGGAACCGATGAGCAGTGGCACGCGCTCGGCCCGGCCTTCGGTGATCGCCGTCGTCGGATCCTCGGGCAGGAAGTCGCCGTCGATGACCGGCGCCAACGACATCTGGCACGGAACTTCGCGTGCCGCCGCCAGCATCACCCTGATCGCCGCCGCGGTGATCGCCGTGGCAGGCGCGTCACGCAGCGTCGCGGCCGCAGTGTCTGCGTCGGCGCCGAGCGCCTCGACGCACCGGCGGGCGGTCGCGGCGGCCTGCTCCGGTGTGCGCACCGCATCGGGTACCGGACTCTGCGCAATGGCCCGGTGGAACAGGCCCCGGGAGGCCGGCAGCATGAGGTGGGTCAGGACGGCGCTCCCACCGGCGGACTGGCCCCACAGGGTGACGTTGCCCGGATCGCCACCGAACGCCGCGATGTTGCGCCGGACCCACTCCAGCGCGGCCACCTGGTCGCGCAGGCCCAGGTTGGACTCGAAATCCGCTGCGTATCGGGAGAAGTCGACAAATCCCAGGCCGCCGAGCCGGTAGTTGACCGTGACCAGCACCACACCGAACTTGGCCACCAGCGCCTTGGGGTCGTGCACCGGCAGGGCGGAGGTGCCCTCGAAATAACCGCCGCCGTGAATGAACACCAGCACCGGGCGGGACGGTCCGCTCCGATCGGCAGGAGCACAGACGTTGAGCGTCAGGCAGTCCTCGTGCTGAACCTGGCGCTTCAACAGGCCGAGCGGCGAACTGAGCCGGTGGGAATGCGCGGCGTAGCCGAACCTGGTCGCATCGAGCACGCCGGTCCAGGGTGAGACTGGCTGCGGCGCCCGGAAGCGCAACATCCCGACGGGCGGGGCCGCATACGGGATCGTGCGCCACAGGTTGACACCGCCGAAACGGCGCCCGCGCACGACGCCCGACTCCGTGGCTACCTCCGGAGCGCTTGCCATCGTCACCTCCCTGCCGTATCAGTGTGCCAACCTCGCGCGAGCGCGTCGCGGCGCTCTCGACGCGGCGGCGACGTAGGTAGGGTTCCATGAGTGCCCGAGATCCCCGCGCAGTACCTGCTGTCGGCTGACGCACCGAGTCCGCGCACGCTGATCGACATCATCCGGGCCACCGCGGCTCGCTACCCGGACGCGGCGGCGATTGACGACGGAGAAGTCCAGCTCACCTACAGCGAACTGATCGAGGACATGACCGACAGCGTCGCCTGGCTGGCGGCCCGGGGTATCGGACGCGGCGACCGGATCGGCATTCGGATGCCCTCGGGCAGTTACTCGCTCTACACGGCGATCCTTGCCGTGCTGGCCGCCGGCGCCGCCTATGTCCCCGTCGACGCCGACGATCCCGACGAACGGGCCGAGCTGGTCTTCGGGGAAGCCGATGTAGTGGCTGTCATCACCGACAAGGGCATCGAGCGCACCCAGGGCGCCTCCCGGGGCTGGCGGGCCGAGGCCCCGCTGGCCCGCGACGACGCCTGGATCATCTTCACGTCCGGATCCACCGGAACCCCCAAGGGCGTCGCGGTCAGCCACCGCAGCGCCGCCGCCTTCGTCGACGCCGAAGCGCAGATGTTCGTCCAGGACAGCCCGATCGGGCCGGGTGATCGGGTGCTGGCCGGACTGTCGGTGGCATTCGACGCGTCGTGCGAGGAGATGTGGCTCGCGTGGCGGCACGGCGCCTGCCTGGTTCCCGCACCGCGCTCGCTGGTGCGCAGCGGGATGGACCTGGGGCCCTGGCTGGTCACCCGCGACGTCACGGTGGTCTCGACGGTGCCCTCGCTCGCGGCGCTGTGGCCCGCCGAGGCGCTGGAAGCGGTGCGGCTGTTGATCTTCGGGGGCGAGGCGTGCCCGCCTGAACTTGCCGAGCGGTTGGCCCAGAATGCCCAGGAGGGTCGCGAGGTGTGGAACACCTACGGCCCCACCGAGGCCACCGTGGTCGCCTGCGCCGCCCGGCTCGACGGGTCGGGCCCGATCAGCATCGGCTTGCCGTTGCGGGGCTGGGACCTGGCCGTGGTGGACGGCGAGGGCCGGCAGGTCGGTTACGGCGAGACGGGCGAGCTGGTGATCGGCGGCGTGGGCCTGGCCCGCTACCTCGATGAGGCCAAGGACGCCGAAAAGTACGCTGCCATGCCGACACTCGGATGGAAGCGCGCGTACCGCAGTGGCGACCTGGTACGGCTGGAGGCCGACGGGCTGTTCTTCTGCGGGCGCGCCGACGATCAGGTCAAGGTCGGAGGCCGGCGCATCGAGCTCGGCGAGGTGGACTCCGCCCTGGTCAATCTGGCCGGGGTCAGCGGAGGCGCGGCTGCGGTGCGCCGGACCGCCACCGGCACCGCGGTGCTGGTGGGCTACGTGGTGAGCACCGACCCCTCCTTCGATATCGCCAAGGCGCGCAAGGAACTTGCCCAGCACCTGCCCGCGGCGCTGGTGCCGCGACTGGTTCTCATCGAGGAGTTGCCCACCCGCACGTCGGGTAAGGTCGATCGCGACGCGTTGCCGTGGCCGCCGCCGGGAAGCACCGACACCGAGGAGGCCCCCGACCTGGCCGGCACCGCGGGCCGGTTGGCCGAGATGTGGCGGGATCTGCTGGGCGCCACGGTAACCGGTGAGGAAGCCGACTTCTTCGCGCTCGGCGGCGGGTCGCTGGCCGCCGCGCAGTTGGTCTCCACGTTGCGGCAGCAGTACCCGCAGATCACCGTCGCGGACCTGTACGACCACCCCCGACTCGGCTCGCTGGCCAACTTTCTCGACGAGTTCGGTCCCCCGCCACAAGTCCATGAGCGGTTGGTGAAGCCGACACCGCGTCTGACCCAGCTGATCCAGACCGTGTTGACGGTGCCGCTGGCGACTTTGACGGCACTGCAGTGGATTACCTGGCTGGCGTTGGGGAACAACATTGCTCGTGCTCTGCATCTGGTGCCCTGGACCGTGGCGGTGAGCTGGTGGTGGGTGGCGAGCGCGTTCGTCTTGTTCGTCACGCCGCTGGGCCGGATGGGGATAGCGGTGCTGTTCGCCCGCATGTTGCTGTTCAACGTCGCACCGGGCAGCTATCCCCGCGGCGGGTCGGTGCATCTGCGGGTGTGGTTCGCCGAACGACTGGCCGAGGCCGCTGGTGCGGAAAACCTGGCCGGCGCACCATGGCTCGTCTACTACGCCCGGGCGCTGGGCGCCGAGATCGGGAAGGGCGTGGACCTGCATTCGGTTCCGCCGGTGACCGGCCTGCTGACCGTCGGCGAACGCAGCGCGATCGAACCCGAAGTGGACCTGCGCGGGCATTGGGTGGACGGGGACCTCTTCCACGTCGGCACCATCACCATCGGCAATGACGCGACGATCGGCGCCCGCACCACCCTGCTGCCCGGCGCGGTCGTCGGCAAGAACGCCGACGTGGCGCCGGGCTCCGGCGTGACCGACAAGATCAAGAACGGCCAGTACTGGAAGGGGTCGCCGGCGGCCAAGTCCGGCCGGGTGAAGCACCCGTGGCCGGACGAGCGGCCCGCGCGAAAGTCGTACTGGGTGGCCGGTTACGGGGTTACATCGCTGGTGCTGGCCGGGTTGCCGCTGCTGGCCCTGGCTGGGGGCCTGGCCATCATCGGGGTGGCCGTCCGGCACACCCGCACGCTGTCGCAGGCCGTGCTGCCCGCGCTGCTGTGGACGCCGTTGGCGGCGCTGGCCGGGTTTGCGGCGTACGCGTCGATAACGGTGGTGGCCGTCCGGATGCTGTCGATCGGGCTGCGCGAGGGCTACCACCCGGTGCGCAGCCGCGTGGGTTGGCAGCTGTGGACCACCGAACGGTTGATGGACGCCGCGCGCACCTACCTGTTCCCGCTGTACGCCAGCCTGTTCACCCCGGTCTGGCTGCGCATTCTGGGCACCCGGGTGGGCCGGGGCACCGAGATCTCCACGGTTCTGCTCACCCCCAAGTTCGCCGTCATCGAGGACGGCGCATTCCTGGCCGACGACACCATGGTCGCCTCGTACGAGCTTGGCGGCGGCTGGATCTACGCGGCCGAGACCACCGTCGGGCGGCGCGCGTTCCTGGGCAACTCGGGCATCACCCAACCGGGACGCCGGGTCCCCGACGACGGCCTGGTCGCCGTCTTGTCGGCGACGCCGCCGAAAGCCAAACGAGGCTCTTCGTGGCTGGGCAGTCCCCCGATGCGGTTGCGCCGACGGCCCGCCGAAGCCGATGAGGAGACGACGTACCATCCCCCGACCCGGTTGAAGGTGATGCGGGCGGCGGTGGAGATCTGCCGGCTGTTGCCCGTGGTGGTGACGGTCGCGATCGGAGTGGCGGTATTGGGCGCATTGCAGGCGCTGACAATCACCTTCGGGATCTGGTGGGCGGCGCTGGCCGGTGGCCTGGTGTTGCTGGCGGCGGGCGCGGTCGCGGGCCTGGTGACGGTCGCGGCGAAATGGGCGCTGGTGGGGAGGATCCGGGCCAGTGAGTTCCCGCTGTGGTCGTCGTTCGTGTGGCGCAACGAGTTGGCCGACACGTTCGTGGAAACCGTTGCGGCGCCGTGGTTTGCGCGCGCTGCCAGCGGTACCCCGGTGATGAGCCTGTGGCTGCGCGGGCTGGGTGCGGCGGTGGGGCGCGGGTGCTGGTGTGAGACGTACTGGCTGCCCGAGGCGGATCTGGTGGTGCTCGGGGAGGGCAGCACGGTCAACCGCGGATGTGTGGTGCAGACCCATCTGTTCCACGACCGGATCATGCGGATGGACAGCGTGGTGCTGGAACCGGGCGCCACGCTGGGCCCGCACTGTGTCGCGCTGCCGGCCGCACGGGTGGGCGCCGGAGCCTCGGTCGGCCCGGCGTCGCTGGTGGTGCGCGGTGACGAGGTACCGGGATCGACTCGCTGGCAAGGCAATCCGGTCCGGCCGTGGGTGAGTCGCAAGAAGGGCCGCAAGAACGCGGCGGACGTCAAGGACGACGCCGCGTGAAGTCACCGGCTAAGCAGCAGGGTGTGGACCCGTACCTGCCGCAGAACGGCAACTTCGGCTACACAGTCTCGCGCTACGAGCTCGACCTCGAATACAAGGTCGCGATCAACCGGCTCTCGGGCACCGCGACCATCACGGCGGTGACGGTGGCCGAGTTGGGCGAATTCACCCTCGACCTGTCGAGCGCGCTGTCGGTGTCCCGGGTCTCGGTGAACGGCAAACGCGCCGCCCGCTTCGGCTGCCGTGGCGGCAAGTTGCGCATCACGCTGGAGTCGAAGTTGCCGACCGGCGCCGCGATGACCGTGGTGGTGCGGTACGGCGGCAGCCCCAAGCCGCTCCGAACCCTCTGGGGCGACGTGGGATTCGAGGAGTTGACCGACGGCGCCCTGGTCGCCGGGCAACCCAACGGGGCGGCATCCTGGTTCCCCTGTAACGACCATCCCAGCGCGAAGGCAGCCTTCCGCATCCAGATCAGCACCGAGAGCGGGTACCGGGCCATCGCCAACGGCAAGCTGGTGTCGTCCCGGGCGCGGGCTTCGCAGACCGTCTGGACCTATGAGCAACCCGAGCCGACATCGACCTACCTCGTCACCCTGCAAATCGGTGTGTACGAGTCGATCCGGCTGGCCAGGACACCGGTGGCGATCCGCGCGGCGCTGCCCGAACGCCTCCGGGACAACTTCGACCACGACTTCGCGCGCCAGCCCGACATGATGGAGTTGTTCATCGAGTTGTTCGGCCCCTATCCGCTCGCCGACGGATACACAGTCGTGGTGACCGACGACGTGCTGGAGATTCCGCTTGAAGCGCAGGGCATTTCGATCTTCGGCGCCAATCACTGCACGGGTAGCCGGGCCAGCGAGCGGCTCATCGCGCACGAGTTGGCGCACCAGTGGTTCGGCAACTCGGTGACCGCGCGGCGGTGGCGCGACATCTGGCTGCACGAAGGGTTCGCGTCCTACGCCGAGTGGTTGTGGTCGGAGCGCAGCGGCGGGTCCACCACCGTCGCACTGGCCCGTTACCACCTGGGACAGCTGCGCCAGAAGCCGCAGGATCTGCTGCTGGCCGATCCCGGGCCGCGGCACATGTTCGACGACCGGGTGTACAAGCGCGGCGCCTTGACCCTGCACGCGCTGCGGGGTCAGCTGGGTGACGAAAATTTCTTTGCGCTGCTTAAGGATTGGACGACCCGGTATCGGCACGGCACCGCCAGCACCGAGGACTTCACCGGGCTGGCGGCCAACTACAGCGACGAGTCGCTGCGTCCGCTGTGGGATGCCTGGCTGTACTCGACCGAAGTCCCGTGACTTACAGATTCGCCAGATCGTCCGGCACGTCTACCGCGTGTTCTTGCAGGACCTCGAGTGGCACCACCTCGAGGGTGCGCTCGTGGGTGGAGGCCAGCACCACCGGGGCTGCGCACCCGTCGTTGTGGGCCCGCAGCCAGTTGCGCGCGGTGACGCACCAGCGGTCACCCGGCAGCAGCCCGGGAAACCGGTACTCGGGGACCGGCGTCGACAGGTCGTTGCCGATCGACCGCTGGTGCTCGAGGAACTCGGCCGTCACGACGGCACAGATGGTGTGCAATCCGCGGTCCTCGTCGCCGGTGGAACAGCAGCCGTCCCGGTAGAAGCCGGTGACCGGCTCGGTGCCGCACGGTTCCAACGGGCCACCCAGCACGTTGCGATCAGGCATGCGCTCAGTATTGCTCGTTGTGCCCGAAAAGTAAGCGGAGTTCGGCGCCTTCAGGTGCTGCGGTAGGTTCAGCGGCGTGATACTTACGGGCGCTTTCCTGGCCGATGCGGCTGCCGTCGTCGACAACAAACTCAATGTCTCGGGTGGGGTGCTGTCCCGGTTTGCGCTCGGACCCGACCGCTCGGCCCGGTTCGTGCTGGTGGTGCTGACCCAGGCGGAGCCGGGTAGCACCGACCGCACGCTCAAGATCGAGATGCGGCCGCCGACGGACGATGACCCGATCCGGTTGGAGTTCGAGGTGCCCGAAGCGTCCGTCGCCGAGTTCCCCGGGTTCGCGTTCTTCGAGCTGCAACTGCAACTTCCCAGCGACGGTCGCTGGGTGCTGGTGGTGACCGGTGGGACCGGTGCGATCTCGCTTCCGGTGCTGGTGACCGAGTTCGCGCCGCCTTCTGCGCCGTCGTTCGGGCTGTAAATCTCCGGCGCTCGCGTCATGCGGCGCGAGCGACCCCAAAATGCCAGCCGCCGCGGCGTGTCCGCGGCAACACGCGGGCGCTCGCCACACCCAGGGCAAGGCCGCCGCGGCCCGCCCCGGCGCGAGCGACCCCAAAATGCCAGCCGCTGCGGCGTGTCCGCGGCAACACGCGGGCGCTCGCCACACCCAGGGCAGGGCCGCCGCGGCCCGCCCCGGCGCGAGCGACCCCAAAATGCCACCCGCCGCGGCGTGTCCGCGGCAACACGCGGGCGCTCGCCACACCCAGGGCAGGGCCGCCGCACTCCGCGAGACCTCAGGCGAGCGCGGGCAGCACCACGTCGGTCAGCAGCTGCACCGACTTCCACGCCTCCTCGACGGGCATCCCACCGACCAGCGGGTGTAGCACCACCGGGCCGTAGTAATCGGCAGCGCGGACCTCGGCGATCAGCTGGTCAGGCGTCAGGAAGCGGTATCGCCCCGACGCCCGCACCTCCTCGAGAGTCTGGACTCCGGGCAGATGCATCAGGGACCGTTCGTCCGCGGACCAGCCGCCGTAGGTGACCGCTTCCCAGAGGATGTGCCCGCCCAACTCGGCCCAGGCCCACTCCGGGTCCTCGTGCAAGTAGATCATTCCGCGATTGACCGGCCCGGGCATGATGACGAACGGTTTGATGCCGGCTTCGGCGCACAGTTCGCGATAGTGGGCCGCGACCTCGGGCAGATGGTCGGCCAGGCTGAGCGGGAGCCCGAACCGCGCCGCGCGCCGCGCCGTGGCACGGGAGCCGCCACCGACGTACAGCGGCGGATGCGGCCTGGTCCAGGTTCCGGTGCAGACGCCGTCTTCACCGCCGGACCAAACCGCCAGCATCCGCTCCACCAGAGCATCCATCAGCTTGCCGCGTCGGGTGAATTCCACTCCGAGTGAGTCGAATTCGACAGTCCGGTAGCCCAGACCCACCGTGGTGTGCAACCGGCCGCGGCTCATGTTGTCCACGAGCGCGATGTCCTCGGCCAGTCGGACCGGATTCCACAGCGGACCCAGCGCGCAGTCCACGCTGGCGATCATGGTCGACGTTCGCGCCAGAAACATGGACGCGGCCATGATCGGATTGCAGCTCCAGCCGTGCCCGGTGGCGTGGTGTTCGTCAACGCTGACCGTGGTGATCCCGCGCGACTCCCCGAACTCCGCCAGTTCCAGAGCCGCATTGAGCAATTCACTCTGCTTGCGCGGATTGCCCTGCGGCGAAGCGAAGTTGAACCGCAGCACCGTGAGGATCATGATCGGCTACTGGACCATCGACTGCAGGAAGGCGGGAAAGTCGCCGAACAGCGCTCGGTCGACGATCTCGATGCGCGTCCCGCCGGCGTCGACGTAGTAGGCGAACATCGACAGCTTCGAGCCGGGCACGTCGCCGGTCATCTCGAGGGAGAACCCGTTTTCTTCCAGACTCGCGGCGGTCTCGTCGAGGTTGTCGGTGAAGTAGCCGAGATGGTGAATGGCGTTGCCGGGTGCCGCCACCCACGGTGTCCCCGGTGTCTCCTGGATCAGTTCCAAGTACGGGCTCTGCACGGAGTAGACGAAGTTCGAGGTCAGTTCACGGGTGCCCGTACCAGTGCGGAAGGGCAGCGTGAAGCACATCGGCTTGATCCACCGATAGCCGGCCAGCGCGGTGAACCGGGCCATCGCGGCGTTGAGGTCGGGTACCACGATGCCGGTGTGGTACAGGTCTTCTGGTCGAAGTGCGAGCGCCATATTCCGTCCTCAGATGCAGTCCGATGCGCCGTCGACGACGAACACCGCACCGGAGGTGTAACTGCTTTGTTCGGTGCACAAGAAGGCTACCGTGGGCGCTATCTCGCCGACCTTTCCGAACCGCTGCAGCGGGATGTGCCCCAGTTCGGTGTCCATCAGTTCGGTCACCGAAAGCATCGGCGCGGTCATCGGGGTTTCGACGGCACCCGGCGCCACCGCGTTCACCCGGATCCCACGGGACGCCCACTTCACGGCAAGGTTCCTTGTCACACAGATGATTCCGGCCTTCGCGGCTCCGTAGCCGGGGACCAGAGGGACGGCGCGCAGCGCCGACATCGAGGCCAGGTTGACCACGCTGGCGCCACCGGCGGCAGTCGAGGCCTGCAGCGCGCGGCGCAACCCGACCGTGAGCCGGTACGGTCCGGTCAGATTGAGCTCGACCGATGCCGCGAAACCGTCCGGCTTCGATTCATCGAGTCCACCAGGGAAATTCGCACCGGCGTTGTTCACCAGCACGTCGAGTTCGGGGAACCGCCCCGTCAGCGCGTCAACGGAGGCCGGGTCGGTGATCTGCAACTGGTGATACGTCATGCCGGACAGATCGGTGTCATATTCGCCGGCGTCGGCCTTCGTTCCGGTGATGGCGACCCGGGCACCGGCATCCCGGAACAGGCTGGCGATCCCGTGACCGATCCCGCTGGTGCCGCCGGTGATCAGGGCGGTGGTCCCGGTGAAGTCGAAACTGACCCGTGCGGTCATGAGTTGCTCGCTATCTGTTGCTTGAGCCAGGCTGTCTCCCAGAAGTTTTCGCTGGCTGCCAGTAGGTCTTCGTGGGCTTCTCTGAGCACTTCACGGGCTCCCGGGTGGTCGCGGGCGACGAGCTCGGCGAGGTGGATGGCGTGCAGCGGCCGGCCCGCGCACAGGTGGGCCCGTGCGCGGTCGACGAGTGCGTCGGCACCGGCGAGTTCGACGATGTCGGCGGCCACTTCGTCGAACCCGACCGGATAGAGCTCAGTGGTCGAGCGGTGGTGAAACCAGCCGGAATAGTTCTCCCAGATGGCCCGCACGTCCCAGGGGACCTTGCCATAGCCCTGCCCCACTTCGAGTTCCGGGGGCAGGGTGATCTCCCGCATCAGGGTGCCGACGTCTTTGCCGGCGTTCATGCCGGCGACGGTCTGGTCGTGGATGTGCTGAATCGCGTTGCGCAGCCTGGCCAGTTCAGAGTCGATGCGCTCTGCGCCGACGATCGGGCCGAAGTGGCCGGTGACCAACAGTTCGGGTTGCAGCTCGCGCACCCTTTCCACCGATGCGATCGCCGTCAGAGCGTCGCGGTACCGGTCGCCACGGATGGTGACCAGGTTGGGGATATGCCCGAAGATGGGACCGAAGGTATTTCCGCACAGACAGATTCGCTCTTCGGGTAGCCACACCACCAGCGAGTCGCTGGTTTCTCCGCCGGGCACGGCGATCAGTTCCAAGTGGCGGGTGCCCAGCTGCAGGGTCAGCGTGTCGTCGAAGTCGAGATCGACGGCGGGAACACTCTGTCCGGGCAGCTTTCTGGTGCCCAGTCGCTGCTGGATGGCCTGAATGCCGGTGGCGAGCGTGTCTTTGAAGGCGAAGGCGCTGCGGCTGGCGCGATACGGGATGAGACGTTCGTTGTCGTCGCGCCACAACTTCCAGTTCGCTTGTGCGACAACGGTGGTGTCGGGGTCGCGGACGCTGTCCAGTCCCCCGACATGGTCGACATGGCCCTGCGTGAAGATGATGTAGCGCACCGGCGAGGAGTCGACGGCGTCGAAATTGGCCCGGTGCACCGGCCCCTCGAAGCCCATCCCGGTGTTGACGATCACCCGGCCTTCATCGGTGGTCAGCAGATAGGCGTTCGACAATCCCGGGGAGCACCAGAGCCCGGGGGCGATCTGCTCGGCCCGCTCCGCGGACGCCGGGCGCATGGCGTCGGCGCCCGGGCGGCTTCGATACACGGGTTCGGATGTCATGTGCCTCCTTCATTCGGCGTCTCCTTCATTCGGCGCGGACGTCGAACCTGTCGAAGTAGAAGTCGAAGCGCGCGCGGAGTTCGTCGGGCGAGATGCCGAAGTGGCGTTGCAGGTCGTAACGAATCCGGCCGTGCTTACCGCGGGGATTACCGTCCAGGTACTTCTGGAAGTGTCGCTGCACCTTGTCGGTCAGTTCGGTGCCGGCACGGCGGTAGAGCTCACTCAGCA
Organism: Mycobacterium sp. 23; assembly: GCF_048287075.1. Classification (NCBI taxonomy): domain Bacteria; kingdom Bacillati; phylum Actinomycetota; class Actinomycetes; order Mycobacteriales; family Mycobacteriaceae; genus Mycobacterium; species Mycobacterium sp. 23. The sequence continues at coordinate 4,395,868 of NZ_JBLVUX010000005.1, read as the reverse complement.
GCGGCATTTCGTTGCCGTTGAGCTGGTGGAAGCTGATGTCGATGCTTCGTTCGTCCGGCACCAGATCCCGGTCCCGCACGCACGCGCTGAGCAGCCGGTGCACGCGGTCGCTCCAGTAGTCCAACAGCCACTCAGGTTCGATGCTGGTTCGGCGCAGCCGGTCGGAGTAGGCCATCATGGTGATCGCTGACTGGATCACCGCGACCGGATCGCGATGAGTGAAGGCGACGGTGGCGTCTGGGAACGTCGCCATCAGCGGGCCGAGTTGTTCGCAATGCTGCGGGCTCTTGAGCACCCAGGTGCGTGGGCCGCGAAGAAAGGTCAACGCCTGCAGCACTTTTCGCAGGTACCGATAATGCTTCCGCTGGTCCAGGGCCAGATAGTAGTCTCGCCAGTCCGGCACGCGCGCATGCCATTCGAGCACGTACGAGGCCAGGTCCAGGTCGAGGATCTCGACTTCCTCCTCGATGGCCTCCGGGAAGCGGTCGTGCATCGCGGCCACCACGGGGGCGCTGATCATGAGCGCGTCGTGTTCCTGCTTGCACCGCGTGTAACGCGGATCCACGCCGAACGTGTCCGGCCCCTCGCCCGGGGCGGGCATCGGATCCTGACTCTCCCAGTAGGGCAGCGCGCGCCGGCGGGGGTCGGCGGCGATGAGGTTGACCAGGTGTGTGGTGCCCGAGCGCGGCATCCCGACGACGATGATCGGATTCTCGATCGGTATCGATTCGATCTCCGGATACCGCTTGATCAGGTCGGTCAGCGACAACCGGTTGCGCAGCAACCGCACGACCCGCTGCCGCAGCGTGGACCGGGAGAGTTGGCGCAGCCCCTCGTCGTTGTCGATCGCGGCCACGTGCGCCTGCAGCCGGCCCGTGAGGCCACCGGTGTCGTCGAGATCCGAGGCACCCGCGCGGTTGCGCGCTTCGGCGAGCATCTTGTCGATATCGAACTCGACGTGGCGGCTCTCGGTGTATTCCAGGATCTGGCGCTGGACGTCGGTCAACCGGGGCGTCGTCAGGTCATCGAAGTCGATCTGGTCAGTGATCCCGACACCCGCTGCTTCCACCGCTGCACTCCCGAACCTTTTCCTGTGTCGAATAATCGATATAGGATTCGAAAATATGACGGCAACGCTAGACGGGGACGCCACGCAACGTCAACCCGCATCCCCTCCCACCGAGCGGGTGGTCGCCATCATGGAGCTGCTCGCATCCCAGCCCGCGCGCGGATTCACCCTCGCCGAGATCAGCCGGGAGCTGCACATCAGCCGCGCCACTGGTCACGCCATCATGAGCACTCTGACCAGCCGCGAGTGGGTGGTACGGGCTGCCACCGGCGCCTACTCGTGGGGTCCCGGCATCGCCTCGTTGAGCACACCGGCCCCCGAGCTCAGGCACCACGGGTTACTGCAGCGCCTTGCCGAATCGATCGGAGCCGAGGTGTTTCTGGCCCGGCGGGAAGCCAATTCGCTCGTGGTGATCGACAGCGCGGGTGAGACCGCATCGGGCATGCACGTCGACCGGGGCTTGCGGATGCCGCTGGTTGCGCCCTTCGGCCGCGATTATCTGGCCTGGAGTTCCACCGCCGCGCAGCACTCCTGGCTGGCGGGCGCGGGCAAGCCGACGCCCGCCATGTCGCGCCGAATCAGCCTCGTTCTCAACGAGATCCGCGAGCGCGGCTACGTCATCGAACGCCTCAGCCGGGAGTACATCCGGGTATACACCGCGTTGCGCGCACTGGGCTCCGACGGGGAACCGGACGCCATCACCGTGCGATTGGCACGCGCACTGGCCGACCTGACGGTGATCGACATGGTGGCCGCCGAGCTCGCCGAACCCGGCCTGCACAACATCGCCACCATTTCCGCGCCCGTCTTCGATGCGGACGGCATCGTCACCATGTCTGTCAGCGCCGCACCGTTCACCGAACTCAGCGGTGCGCAGGTCGCCGATCTCGGCGAGCAGGTCCGCATCGCGGCGCAAACGATCGCAGAATGCGTCGCGCATCCGGCCTGAGCGGTAGCCTGCAGCGGGAATCGACCCCGTTCCCCCTGACGGAAAGGCATGCCGGTGCTCGTGGTCACAACCAATGACATCCCCGGCTGGGAAATCCAGCGCGTCTGCGGCGAAGTCTTCGGACTGACCGTGCGGTCCCGAAATGCGTTCGCGCAGTTCGGCGCCGGGTTCAAATCAATGTTCGGTGGCGAGTTGCAGGGCATGACCAAAAATCTGGCCGAGAGCCGCAACGAGGCGATGGCCCGGCTGATCAACGAGGCTCGCGCCAAGGGCGGCAACGCCATTGTGGCGATGCGCTTCGACACGACCGAGCTCGGTGATGTGTGGACCGAGATCTGTGCCTACGGGACGGCGGTGCAGGCGGTGCCGGTGACCGACGGCGCCCGCTACACCGCGTCCCAGCTGGGGTACGGCGGCGGCGCACCGCAGCCTCAGCAATAGCCACCCCGCCCCTCGGCCGTGCTTCTCTCAGGCCGCAGCGGTAGTTTCAGCCAGTGATAGTCGGGGCCTTTTTGGCCGAAGCTGCTTCGGCGACGGACAACAAACTCAACGTCTCGGGCGGCGTGCTGCTGCGATTCACAGTCGAGGACGATCGGCTGGCCCAGTTCCTGCTCGTGGTGCTGACCCAGGCGGAGACCGGCAGTCCGGAGCGGCGCGTCGACGTGGAGATCCGCCCACCCACCGATGACGAGCCGCTGAACATCGAATTCGAGTTGCCCGAGGCCGCCACCACCGCGGAACTCGGTTTTGCGATCTTCCCGATCGAGGTCAAGTTGCCCGTCGACGGCCGCTGGGTTCTGGTCGTCACCGGCGGCGCGGGCATGATCTCGCTTCCACTGATCGTCAGTGGTTAGGTAGAGCCGATGGGAACGCCGAACTACCCCGGAAACCCCGAGCAGCAGCCGCCCTGGGGCCAGCAGCCCTACGGCTATCAGCCACCGCAGCCACCGCAGCCACCGCAGTACACACCCGTTCCGCCGGTCCCGCAATATCCGGGCTATCCGGGTTACGCCGTCGATCCGCAGGCGCCGTTCGGACGTGACCCGGCCACCGGGATGCCGCTGTCAGACAAGTCCTCCACCACCGCCGGACTGCTTCAGCTGTTTTTCGGCGCCTTCGGCGTCGGTCGCTTCTATCTGGATTCCACCCAGATCGCGGTGATTCAGCTGTGCCTCGGCCTGTCCGGTCTGCTCTTCACCGTCTTCTGCATCATCGGCCTACCGGTGTTCCTCGGCGTCGCCATCTGGGGCTTCATCGACGCGATCATGATCTTCACCGGCAGCGTCACCGACAGCTACGGCCGCAAACTGCGCTAGCTCGCTCATCCCGAAAGTGACAGCGGGATAACAATTTCCACCCTCAAAAGGTCGCGGGCCGGTATGCCGCGCGGCGTGCGCCGGGTTCCGAACTTACCGTCGCTGGGTGCAACGCCGAACCGCTCTCAAGCTGCCGCTGGCGCTGGCGGCCGCCACAGCGCTGAGCCGGACGCCACGCGCGTCCGCCGAGGCGGGCCGCTGGCCGGCCGACCGTGCGCACAACTGGTATCAGGCGCAGGGCTGGCTGGTCGGCGTCAACTACACCACCTCGACGGCCATCAATCAGCTCGAGATGTTCCAGGCCGGGACCTATGACCCACGGCGCATCGACAACGAGCTGGGCGCTGCACGGTTCCACGGGTTCAACACGGTGCGGGTGTTCCTGCACGACCAGCTGTGGGCCCAGGACCGGGCCGGTTTTCAATCCCGGCTGGCGCAGTTCGTCGGCATCGCCGCACGCCACGGCATCAAGCCGCTGTTCGTGCTGTTCGACTCCTGTTGGGACCCCTTCCCCCGCATCGGACGGCAGCGGGCACCCCGGCCGGGGGTGCACAACTCCGGGTGGGTGCAGGGTCCAGGCGCGGAGCACATCGACGACCCCCGCTACGCCGGTGTGATGCAGGAGTACGTCACCGGCGTGTTGAGCCAGTTCCGCAACGACGACCGCGTGCTGGGTTGGGACCTGTGGAACGAACCCGACAACCCGGCGCGCGAGTACCGCAAGGTGGAGCGCAAGGACAAGCTGGACCGGGTTGCGGCGCTGCTCCCCCAGGTATTCCGCTGGGCACGCGCGGTGGATCCGGTGCAACCGCTGACAAGCGGTGTGTGGCAGGGCAATTGGGGAGATCCCGGCGCTCGCAGCGCCATCGCCGGAATCCAGCTCGACAACGCCGACGTGATCACGTTCCACAGCTACGCCCCGCCGGGAGAGTTCGAGGGCCGCATCGGTGAACTAGCGCCACTCGGGCGTCCGATCATCTGCACCGAGTACCTGGCCCGGTCACTGGGCAGCACGGTGGAAGGAATTCTGCCGATCGCCAGGCGGCACAACGTCGGCGCGTTCAACTGGGGCCTGGTCGCCGGCAAGACCCAGACCTACTTCCCGTGGAGTTCGTGGGACCACCCGGCGACCGCGGTGCCCAAGCAGTGGTTCGCCGACCTGTTGCAGCCCGACGGGCGCCCGTTCGCGGACGGCGAGGTGCAGACGATCCGCAAGCTGGCCGCCGGGCGGGATCGGGAGTGATCAGGCGGGTGGATCGACCGTCCCCATCGGGCGGTGGTAGGCCGATTCGACCATTGGGCGCCACTGCAGATCGTGAATCCTCTTGTTCTCGGCCGACTCGATCCGCCAGGTGACCATCGGCAGGTAGTACGTGGCGGGCGCTCCCAGGATGTAGGTGGCGTTGCCCTCGACGTACGACTTGTTTCCGGGATCGGTCAGGCTGAGATTGCTGTAATCCAGGTGCGGGCCTCGCAATTCTCCCTTGCCGGCAACGAAGTTGGACGCCACTCGGTTGAAAAGCGCGACGGAATTGGACAGGTCGGCCGGGCAGTCCGCCCAGAAATCGTATTGACGCGTCAGCACTTTGACCGTGTAGCGGGTATCGGCCGGAAATCCCCGGCCGCCATATGCGGCGGTGCATCCGCTGTTGGAGATGAAGGTACAACCGCCGTATTTGTTCTCCGGGTCGCCGGTGAGAACGAATGTCACCGTCGCGGGATCGATGTCGCTACCCGGACCGTACCGGCGCAGCCAATCGTCTTCCACTTGCGCGCCTTCGCTGTGGCCGAGGACGATCTTGCGGCCCGGCGTGGAGTGCAACAACTGGTTGAGCACGTCTGATCCCTGGTGCACGAAATAGGCGTTGGGCAGATTTGTGTAGGGGACTTTGACTTTCACGTTCGGCGCCGCAAATAACTCGCCGCGTAACCAGTTGGAGGGCAACGGTAAAAAGGCCGGGTTTATGGTCAGTACCGTGGCAGCGGTGGATTCGTCTGCCGCTCTGGCCTTTACCGGCGCGATTGCGCCGATAACAACTATCGACGCCAACGCGATTGACGTCAGCAAACGCATCACCGGTGCCACCCCATGCCTGGCATATATATCATCGCCGGCCTCAAAACCATTGCGGTGACTGGTCAATCGTGACGGGAATGACGCAGGGTCGCGATCTAGCGAGGGTAGTCACAGTTTGGCCGGTGCACCGCGGGTGAACTACTGGACCATGGCGGACATCATCGACCTCATCTACGCCGATCACGACTGGATCCGGCGTCAGTTCTTCCGGCTCGACGATGCGTCATCGGACGACGACCTCGCAGCCATCTGGGATATCCTCAGTGCCCGCCTGGACGTTCACGCCGAGGCCGAAGAAGCGGTGTTCTACCCAGCGCTGCTCAAGCACGGCGGGCATGACCATCCCAGCAATCCCGAGGGTGACCCGGAAGACGAGACCGAGGACGCCATCACCGACCACAACGCGATCCGCGACGCGGTCCGTCGCTCGCGCCGGCTGGAGCCCGGCAGCACCGAGTGGTTCGAGGCCGTTCACGAGGCCCGCGAGCAGAACGGTAAACACCTCGACGAGGAAGAGCGCGAGGCCATGCCTGACTTCATCAAGAGCGCCTCTCTGGAGCTCCGCAAGGAGCTGGCCATGCAATGGTTGCGGTTTCACGCTGAACGCGAAGCGACCAAAGGTGTCGACAACCGGGATAAGGACGCGGGCGAATACATCGATAAGCATTCATGAGAAACCCCGGCCGGGGGCCGGGGTTTCTGCCTCAACTCGGGTCGACTTGTCAGCGTGTGTAAATACAGTGCGCGTCTCCGCCGACCGGTTTCTCGGCCACCACCTTGCCATTGAGGGTGATGCGGCATCCAGGATTGGATTGCTTGCCGGTCGCGACTACCTGCAGCATCGTGACGTCGGCGCCGACGGTGGTGGTGCGCTTGAAGGGAAGTGGCGCATTGCTGTACAGACCGGTATCGGGGTCGGTGACGACGGAGTAGACGTCGCCCGGCCCGAACGCCTCGAACACCACATTCCCACCAGCGGGCGACTGAGGTGCTGCGACCCGGGATGCGGCAGCGGCGTTGTCCGCCAACGTTGCCGAGCGCTCGTCGGGGGTCACGCAGATGGTGTCCCCGTCGAACGCCTCGCGCCAGACGTAACCGTTTACGCAAGTGTTCGGACCGTAGGCGCCGCCGTTGGGCGACCGGTGGTTGGTGGGGTTGGCATTTTCCTGCTGGGTGCGGGTGCGCACCGCGGGCGTGACGCAGACGTGGTCACTGGGCCGGGCTTCGCGCCATACGTAACCCGAAATGCAGGTGTCCGGCGCAGCCTCCGCGGGCGCCGGCACGGCGACGGCGATGAAGGCGGTGGCGGCGCACATCAGCAGCGGCGGTATGGACATACGTGTGGTTGACATGGATTTCCTCCCCAGGATCCCTTCGGATCCGATTGACGAGGGTCGATCGACTTCCGGATCGACCCGTTCTCGGTTCGGGTTGAAAATTAACCTCGGGAGTTTGCGCAATTCTTGCGCAAAACTTGGAAGGGCCCACCGATCTCCGGGCGCCGGCGCCAGCGGGCACGCCGCGATTAGCGTCAAAGTCGTTGGGGTGGAGCGCAACTCGAAACGCCGAAGACTCCGCGTCGCGACCTAGTCTGTCGACGGCAGATTGAAGAATATCGTCCCGCCGGTGGGGCTGTAGGAGAAGTAAATGGGCATCTGCGTGAATATGTAATTGCCGGTATTGAAGTCACCCGCCGTGACCTGTACGGCATCCGGAGACGCACTGACGGTTTCGGTGTACAACGTGGTGTAGCCCGTCTCAGTCGGCCCGGGAACCCGGACCGTGATGGTCGTCCCAGCGGGCAGGTACTCGCCCGCCGAATAACCCGGGACGAGGGCTTCCGGAATGTCCCCGTCCACGCCGCCGCTGTCGACGTACGCGCCGCTGGTCGCCTGGAAAGCCCCACCGTTGACCGATATTTGGAATTGGTTGGTGATCGGCGCTCCGGAAACCGCGGCAAATGGGTTCCCCGGATTGGGACCGAAGACCATCTCCTCGCCAGGTTGGTTGATGAGCACTCCTTGGCCGAGGATTCCGGGCAGCTGCTGCACGGCGCTGGTCTGGAAATGCGGCAGACTCGTCGTGTTGGCTCCGACGCCGAGAAGGCCTTCCGGCGTGTCCGGCACCCCGTTGAATGTTTCGGAGGTGATGACGCCGATGGTCATGGGTCGGGTGATGATTCCGTGGCCGAAGTTCAGGGACGTCGTATATGTGTCGTAATGCACGACGGTTTCCTGTTCAGGCGTTCCGAACGTGTATATGCCTGATCCGGTGGACGGACCTAACGACGCCAGATCCACATCCGCGAGCGGGATCAAGGTGGTGGTAGATCCGGTGTCCACGGACACCTGCACCATCTGTCCGTCACCGACGGCGACGTAAACCTTGGGCCGGGTGCCTTCTACTTCGAGGTCGATGGCGGCTTGACCACCGGCCTCGCCGGTTGCCCCCGAATGACCGCCCAACAGGCTGCCCGGTCCGCCCTGTCCCCCGGCGCCCAGCACGCCACCGGTTCCGCCGGCTCCGCCGTTGCCCAATAGCCACCCGCCACGACCGCCGGCACCGCCAGCGGCAAGCTCCCCGCCCATCCCGCCGGCACCGCCGTCGCCGAAGAACAGCGCGCTGCCCCCCGCACCCCCAGCAGCTGTGGGACCGCCCAGCCCGCCGACGCCGCCGTTGCCCCACAGCAGCCCGCCGCGGCCTCCGATCCCGCCCGGCGCAGCCCACCCGCCGGCGCCCCCGGTGCCACCGGTGCCGATCAGACCGGCTGCGCCACCGGCGCCGCCGGGTGCTCCTTCGGCCGTGCTCTCCCCACCGGTGCCGCCGTTGCCGAGCAGCAATCCGCCCGCCCCACCCGCCGTCCCCACGCCATCGGCGTCGGTGATGCCATCGATCCCGTTGCCGATCAGCGGCCGCCCCAGCAGAGCGTTGGTCGGCGCATTGATCAGTGCGAGAACGTCTTGCTCGAGGACCTGCAGGGGCGCCGTGTTGGCGGCCTCGGCGGCCGCAAAAGCGCGCGCGCCGGCGTTGAGGGACTGTACGAATTGGCCGTGAAACGCCGCGACCTGCGTACTCAGCGCCTGGTACGTCGACGCCTGTTGAGAAAACATCGCAGCGATAGCCGCCGACACCTCGTCGCCGGCAGCGGCGAGCAACCGCGTGGTCGGCGCGGCAGCGGCCGCATTGGCCGCGCTGATCGTCGATCCGAGTTTCGCCAAACTTGTTGCGGCATCCGTTATTAATTCTGGAGACGCAATAGCAAACGACATCGCCCACCTCCGGCAACCCGTGTCATCGAGTTGTCGCCCCCCGAGTGCGACACAGCGATGGTAGCGATTTTCCCGCGGTGACGTGCATCTTTGCCGGAAGAATTCGCATTTCGGCAGCAGCGGAGGTCCTGGTCGGCGGTCAGCGCTGATGCGTCCGAGACGTCACATCCATGCGGTTTGCAACTCGGGCCGCTACACCGATAAGCATTCACGAAACCCCGGCAGGTGACCGGGGTTTTCATGCTTGATTTACGGATGATCGCCGATGCGGCAATTGGTGAGATTGGGGTCGCAATAGAGGCCGACCGGTGGACCTGGCTTCGGTGGCGGGTTGTCCCCGTCCCAAATCATGTTCGACACATTGCCCATGCCCGGATAAAGGTAATAGTAGGTGTGACATACCGTCATGTCCCAGCCGCGGAATGGGTCGGTGACGTGGTTACCGGTCGCCGGTAGGGGTTCGCCTGGGCACCACTGCTTCGGCGGGCCCCAACCATTGTCGTCGGTGGCGAACGGACCGGGGTATTGCGGAACGGGACCGGGATGGGCCGCAGCGATACCGGCGGCCATACCCAGGCCGGATACCGCGAGACCGCCCTTCAGCAATGCCCCACGGATTTTTCTTAAGTTGTGCGGAGTGCGCATGGTGGGCTCCTTTCCCCGTCGGGCTGACATTAACCCCGGCGGTTAGCGCGATTCTTGCGTTCGAAGAATGGGAGAAAATCCCCTTTACGCTCGAGGTTTTCGTTTTGAGTGAATTCGCTCATCCAGGCAGACCTGGTTGACCGGGAGCGCCGGGATCGGAAGGACTTCCACCCGCGCCCTTTCCACCGGTGCCGCCGGACCCGCCGGCACCGCCGTTACCGCCGACGACTCCTGTGCCGCCGTTGCCGCCATTTCCACCGTTCCCGCCCGCTCCACCCTGCTTGCCGTCGCCGCCCAAGCCACCGACCCCGCCGGTACCGCCGGCACCGCCGTTACCGCCTAAGGTGGCGCTACCACCGTCGCCCGCTCGACCCCCCGCACCACCGGGACCACCGGAGGTGAAGATCGTGTCGCCGTTACCGCCGATACCACCCGTGCCGCCGGTGCCGCCGACACCGCCGACGCCCCATTCGGTCCCACCACCGGTACCACCGGCTCCACCCGCGCCTGCGGCTCCGCCGTTGATGAAGATCGCTCCACTGCCGCCGTTGCCGCCGGTACCGCCTTGACCTCCGGCACCGCCCACACCGTTGCCGAATGCAAAGCCACCCGCGCCGCCGTTGCCGCCGACAACGCCGGTCTGGCCACCGGCCGTCGTCGGGTGACCAGCGTTACCGCCCGCACCTCCGACGCCGCCGTTGCCATAGGTTCCAGTGGCGCCGGTGGCCCCGCCATCGGTACCGGCACCACCTGCCCCGGCGAAACCGCCCGAGCCGCCGGTACCACCGGCGCCGCCAGCCTGGGGATTGATTCCGTCGCTGCCCGCCGCGCCGGCACCACCGACACCACCGGTGCCACCGGCGCCACCTTTGCCGCCGTTACCGCCGCCGACACCATTGACACCGGCGCCGCCCGCACCGCCCTGGCCACCATTGCCGCCTTGGGAGCCAAAGCTGCCGTTAGCTCCTGGGCTGGCACCGTTGGCTCCGGCGCCGCCCACGCTTCCGTTGCCACCGTCGCCGCCGGTGCCTCCTTGGCCGGCATTGCCTGCGGCACTAGAGCCGTTGGAACCGGCCGATCCTGCCGCACCGCCGGTTCCACCGTTGGCACCGTTCTGACGGATGCCACTTGGGGGGAGCACGGAGTCGCCACCGCGGCCCCCGACACCGCCGTTGCCACCGTCACCGTTGCGTCCGCCGATTCCTCCACCGTCACCGCCGGCCCCGGCGGCCCCGCCGGTGCCGCCGGCCCCTCCACCGGCGGCACCGAGACCGCCGTTGCTGCCGTTAGCGCCAGCTCCGCCATTGCCTCCGGCTCCGCCCTTGCCACCGTCGCCGGCGATGCCGGCAGCATTAGTGGCCTGTCCGCCGACGCCACCCTTGCCGCCAGCACCACCCGCGGCACCAACGGTGCCGCTGCCATCGATACCGGCGCCGCCGCCACCACCGGCACCGCCGTTACCGGCGTCACCACCGTTGCCGGCAGTACCGAGACCGGTTCCTGCAGCGCCGCCATTCCCGCCGGTACCACCGGCGCCGCCGACGCCGGCTATGCCCGTACTGGAGCCACCGGCACCGCCGCCACCACCGGCCCCGCCGTCACCGCCGCTGCCGTTGAGGCCGCCTATGCCACCGGAATTACCGCCGGCGCCACCGGTCCCACCCGCACCGCCAGTACCACCGGCCGCGCCGGTGTTGAACCCGGCACTCAACCCGGCACCGCCGGCCCCACCTGAGCCACCTTTACCGCCGGCACCGACCGAACCCGCGGCACCGGCGCCGCCACCGGCCGCGCCGCCAGCACCACCCTGACCGCCATTTCCACCAGCGCCGCCGACGAGCGCACTGTCGCCACCGGCACTGCCGTTTCCACCAGCACCACCGGCACCGCCGGCGCCGTTAACACCGCCCGCACCGGCACTGCCACCCGCGCCACCAGCACCACCAGCGAACCCGTCTTTGCCGGACTGGCCCGCGCCGACTGCAGCACCGTTGTCACCAGCCCCACCGGCACCGCCGGCGCCACCATTGCCCACCGCACCGGCGCTACCGGCGTTACCACCGGAGCCACCGGTCCCCGCCGCGCCGCCAGCACCCGCCGCGCCGCCGGTTCCACCGGAACCACCGTTACCGCCCGCCACACCAGCACCGATACCGCTGGCGCCAGCACCGCCATTGCCGCCAGCACCGCCAGCACCGCCAGCACCGCCGTCGCCGTTGGCGTTAAAGGATGTAATGCCGCCGCCACCGGCACCACCGGCACCACCTGTACCGCCACCCGATGCGGCCGTACCCGAGTCACCGGGATTGACACCAGCAATACCGTGCGCGCCGGCACCACCGGCACCGCCGACACCGCCTGCGCCGCCCTTACCCCATGCCCCCGAGGTACCGCCGCCACCGGCGGCACCCGCTAGACCACCGGTCCCGCCAGCACCACCATTGCCTCCGTTGACACCACTGGCGCCCTGGGCGCCAGCGCCGCCGACACCGGCGGCACCGCCGTCGCCACCGTCGCCACCGATGCCGAGGACCCCGCCAGCGCCGCCGAATCCGCCCGCGCCGCCGTCGCCGCCGCGAGCACCGGCAGCGCCGCTGCCATCGATACCCGCGCCACCGCCATCTCCGGCCCCGCCCCCACCGCCATTTCCGCCCTTACCTCCGGCGCCAAGGCCAAAGCCCGCGTTGCCACCCCCACCCCCGTCGCCGCCGCGGCCAGCCGCGCCCGTCACGGTCGTGCTGGAGCCACCAGCCCCACCTATACCGCCGGCCCCACCGGCGCCACCATCGCCGTTGACACCACTGGCGCCACCGGAATCACCTCCGCTGCCGCCCACACCGCCGGCACCTCCGTTGCCTCCAACTGCGCCGGTCCCGAAGCCGCCGCTCAGGCCGATACCACCCTTACCGCCGCTACCTCCGTTTCCGCCATCTCCATCGACACCCACGCCGCCGGCACCGTTGCCACCGGCACCGCCAGCACCACCATTGCCGCCGGCACCACCGGCACCGGCCGTTGCCGCGCTAGCGGCCCCGGCGCCGCCAGCACCACCATTGCCGCCATCACCGCCGGCCCCGTTGACGCCGCCGGCCCCGGCGGCGCCGCCGGCCCCGCCAGCACCGCCCGCACCGCCGGCAAATCCGGCCTGCCCGGGCGCACTCGCGTTATCACCAGCGCCACCAGCGCCACCAGCACCGCCAGCACCGCCGACGCCCGCGCTTCCTACGGCGCCTCCGGTACCAACAGCACCCGCCAGACCACCGGCGCCAGCAGCGCCGCCGGCGCCCCCGGCACCAGCAGCACCACCGACAGTGCCCGCACCGACACCGCTAACGCCGTTACCTCCGGCTCCGCCAACACCGCCGGTGCCGCCCACGCCACCGGTGCCGGACTTGCCGACCGCGCCCGCGGTGGACCCGGCCCCACCGGCACCGGCGTTACCGCCCACCCCGCCGGCACCACCGTCGCCGCCCTGACCGCCGGACAATCCCTGGTTGGCGCTGTTGTCGATACCCGCGCTACCGGTGCCGCCCGTGCCGCCGACACCACCATCACCACCCACACCGCCGGCGCCCTGGACCCCGCCGGCCCCGACACCCGCCGCGCCCCCGACACCACCGGCACCGCCCTGACCACCGGCCGCACCGACCCCGCCCGCGTCGCCGGCGTTGACCCCGGCCGCACCGAAGCCACCTGCACCACCGACACCACCGGTGCCACCGACACCACCAGTGCCCGACTTGCCGTCCGCACCGGTCACCGACCCAGCGCCGCCGGCGCCGGCGTTACCGCCCACCCCGCCGGCACCACCGTCACCACCCTGACCGCCGAACAATCCCTGGTTGGCGCTGTTATCGATACCCGCGGCACCGGTGCCGCCCGTACCGCCCTCACCGCCGTCACCACCGACACCGCCAGCGCCCTGGGTGCCACCGACACCGGCGCCCGCGGCGCCACCGACACCACCGGCACCGCCCTGACCACCGGCCGCACCGACACCACCCGCGTCGCCGGCGTTGACCCCGACCGCACCGAAGCCACCCGCACCACCCACACCACCGGTGCCACCGGTGCCACCAGTGCCCGACTTGCCGTCCGCACCCACGCTGGACCCGGCCCCACCGGCACCGGCGTTACCGCCTTGCCCGCCGGCACCACCGGTCCCGCCGGCACCGCCGGCCACCCCTTGCAGAGCACTGTTGTCGGTGCCGGCGCCACCAACACCACCGACACCGCCGACACCGCCGTCACCACCCTGGCCGCCGGCACCCTGCACACCACCACTACCGGCACCGGCCGCGCCACCGACACCACCGGCACCGCCCTGACCACCGGCCGCACCGACCCCACCGGCGTCGCCGGCGTTGACCCCGGCCGCACCGAAGCCACCCGCACCACCGACCCCACCGGTGCCACCAGTACCACCATCACCGGACTTGCCGTCGGCACCCACGCTGGACCCGGCCCCACCGGCACCGGCGTTACCGCCCACCCCGCCGGCACCACCGTCGCCGCCCTGACCGCCGAACAATCCCTGGTTGGCGCTGTTATCGATACCCACGGCACCGGTGCCGCCCGTGCCGCCCACACCGCCGTCACCACCGACACCGCCGACGCCCTGGACCCCGCCGGCCCCGACACCCGCCGCGCCACCGACACCACCGGCACCGCCCTGACCACCGGCCGCACCGACCCCACCGGCGTCGCCGGCGTTGACCCCGGCCGCACCGAAGCCACCCGCACCACCCACACCGCCGGTGCCACCGGTACCGCCATCACCGGAGTCACCGGCGGCCCCTGTCACCGACCCGGCGCCGCCGGCGCCGGCGTTACCGCCCTGACCGCCGCTGCCGCCGTCGCCGCCCTGGCCGCCATACAGTCCTTGGTTGAGGCTGTTATCGATACCGGCGGCACCGGTGCCGCCCTGACCGCCCACACCGCCGTCGCCACCGGCACCGCCGGCGCCCTGGGTGCCGCCGAGACCGGCACCTGCGGCGCCACCGACACCACCGGCACCGCCCTGACCACCGGCCGCACCGACACCACCCGCGTCGCCGGCGTTGACCCCGACAGCACCGAAGCCACCCGCGCCACCCACACCACCGGTGCCACCCAGGCCGCCATCACCGGACTTGCCGTCCGCACCCACGCTGGACCCGGCGCCACCGGCGCCGGCGTTACCGCCTTGCCCGCCGGCACCGCCGGTGCCGCCGACCCCGCCGGCCACTCCTTGCAGAGCACTGTTGTCGGTACCGGCGCCACCAACACCACCGACACCGCCGACACCACCGTCACCACCGGCACCGCCGACGCCCTGGACCCCGCCGGCCCCGACACCCGCGGCGCCACCGACACCACCGGCACCGCCCTGACCACCGGCCGCACCGACGCCACCCGCGTCGCCGGCGTTGACCCCGGCCACACCGAAGCCACCCGCACCACCGACACCACCGGTGCCACCGGTACCGCCATCACCGGACTTGCCGTCGGCACCCACGCTGGACCCGGCCCCACCGGCGCCGGCGTTACCGCCCTGACCGCCGGCGCCACCGTCGCCGCCCTGACCGCCGAACAATCCCTGGTTGGCGCTGTTATCGATACCCACGGCACCGGTGCCGCCCGTGCCGCCGACACCACCGTCGCCACCGACACCGCCGGCGCCCTGGGTGCCGCCGAGACCGGCGCCCGCGGCGCCACCGACACCACCGGCACCGCCCTGACCACCGGCCGCACCGACACCACCGGCGTCGCCGGCGTTGACCCCGGCCGCACCGAAGCCACCCGCACCACCCACACCACCGGTGCCACCGACACCGCCAGTGCCCGACTTGCCGTCCGCACCCACGCTGGACCCGGCCCCACCGGCACCGGCGTTACCGCCCACCCCGCCGGCGCCACCGTCACCACCCTGCCCGCCGAACAATCCCTGGTTGGCGCTGTTGTCGATACCCACGGCACCGGTGCCACCCGTGCCGCCGACACCACCGTCACCACCGACACCGCCGGCGCCCTGGGTGCCGCCGAGACCGGCGCCCGCGGCGCCACCGACACCACCGGCACCGCCCTGACCACCGGCCGCACCGACCCCGCCGGCGTCGCCGGCGTTGACCCCGGCCGCACCGAAGCCACCCGCACCACCGACACCACCGGTGCCACCGGTGCCGCCATCACCGGACTTGCCGTCCGCACCGGTCACCGACCCGGCCCCACCGGCGCCGGCGTCACCGCCCTGACCGCCGGCGCCGCCGGTGCCGCCGACCCCGCCGGCCACCCCTTGCAGAGCGCTGTTGTCGGTGCCGGCGCCACCGAAGCCGCCCTTACCGCCCACACCGCCGTCACCACCAGCACCGCCGGCACCCTGCACACCACCGCTGCCGGCACCGGCCGCGCCACCAGCACCACCCTGACCACCGGCCCCGCCAGCAGCCCCGGCAAACCCGGCTCCACCGTCGGGCGCCCCGCCAATACCCTGACCACCCGCGCCACCCACACCGCCGGTGCCACCCAGGCCGCCATCACCGGACTTGCCGTCCGCACCCACGCTGGACCCGGCCCCACCGGCACCGGCGTTACCGCCCTGACCGCCGGCACCGCCGGTGCCGCCGACCCCGCCGGCGACTCCTTGCAGAGCACTGTTGTCGGTGCCGGCGCCACCGAAGCCGCCCTTACCGCCCACACCGCCGTCACCACCAGCACCGCCGGCACCCTGCACACCACCGACAC
The DNA here is from genome assembly GCF_048287075.1 of Mycobacterium sp. 23. Classification (NCBI taxonomy): domain Bacteria; kingdom Bacillati; phylum Actinomycetota; class Actinomycetes; order Mycobacteriales; family Mycobacteriaceae; genus Mycobacterium; species Mycobacterium sp. 23. The sequence goes on along the minus strand of NZ_JBLVUX010000005.1, from coordinate 4,379,820 downwards.
CGGCACCGGCCGCGCCACCAGCACCACCCTGACCACCGGCCCCGCCAGCAGCCCCGGCAAACCCGGCTCCGCCCTCGGGCGCCCCGCCAATACCCTGACCACCGGCGCCACCGACACCGCCGGTGCCACCGGTGCCGCCATCACCGGACTTGCCGTCCGCACCGGTCACCGACCCGGCCCCACCGGCGCCGGCGTTACCGCCCACCCCGCCGGCACCACCGTCGCCGCCCTGACCGCCGGACAATCCCTGGTTGGCGCTGTTATCGATACCCGCGCTACCGGTGCCGCCCGTGCCGCCGACACCACCATCACCACCCACACCGCCAGCGCCCTGGACCCCGCCGGCCCCGACACCCGCGGCGCCACCGACACCACCGGCACCGCCCTGACCACCGGCCGCACCGACCCCGCCCGCGTCGCCGGCGTTGACCCCGGCCGCACCGAAGCCACCCGCACCACCGACACCACCGGTGCCACCGACACCACCAGTGCCCGACTTGCCGTCGGCACCCATGCTGGACCCGGCCCCACCGGCACCGGCGTTACCGCCCTGACCGCCGGCGCCACCGTCACCACCCTGCCCGCCGAACAATCCCTGGTTGGCGCTGTTATCGATACCCACGGCACCGGTGCCGCCCGTACCGCCGACACCACCATCACCACCGACACCGCCGACGCCCTGGACCCCGCCGGCCCCGACACCCGCGGCGCCACCGACACCACCGGCACCACCCTGACCACCGGCCGCACCGACACCACCCGCGTCGCCGGCGTTGACCCCGACCGCACCGAAGCCACCCGCACCACCGACACCACCGGTGCCACCGACACCACCAGTGCCCGACTTGCCGTCCGCACCGACGCTGGACCCGGCGCCACCGGCACCGGCGTTACCGCCTTGCCCCCCGGCACCGCCGGTGCCGCCGACCCCGCCGGCGACTCCTTGCAGAGCACTGTTGTCGGTGCCGGCGCCACCGAAGCCGCCCTTACCGCCCACACCGCCGTCACCACCAGCACCGCCGGCACCCTGCACACCACCGACACCGGCACCGGCCGCGCCACCAGCACCACCCTGACCACCGGCCCCGCCAGCAGCCCCGGCAAACCCGGCTCCGCCCTCGGGCGCCCCGCCAATACCCTGACCACCGGCGCCACCGACACCGCCGGTGCCACCGGTACCGCCATCACCGGACGTGCCGTCCGCACCGGTCACCGACCCGGCCCCACCGGCACCGGCGTTACCGCCCACCCCGCCGGCACCACCGACGCCGCCCTGACCGCCGGACAATCCCTGGTTGGCGCTGTTATCGATACCCACGGCACCGGTGCCGCCCGTGCCGCCGACACCACCATCACCACCGACGCCGCCGGCGCCCTGGACCCCGCCGGCCCCGGCGCCCGCGGCGCCACCGACACCACCGGCACCGCCCTGACCACCGGCCGCACCGACACCGCCCGCGTCGCCGGCGTTGACCCCGGCCGCACCGAAGCCACCCGCACCACCCACACCACCGGTGCCACCGGTACCGCCATCACCGGACTTGCCGTCCGCACCGACGCTGGACCCGGCGCCACCGGCACCGGCGTTACCGCCCTGACCGCCGCTGCCGCCGTCGCCGCCCTGGCCGCCATACAGTCCTTGGTTGAGGCTGTTATCGATACCGGCGGCACCGGTGCCGCCCTGACCGCCCACACCACCGTCGCCACCGACACCGCCGGCGCCCTGGGTGCCGCCGAGACCGGCGCCCGCGGCGCCACCGACACCACCGGCACCGCCCTGACCACCGGCCGCACCGACCCCGCCGGCGTCGCCGGCGTTGACCCCGGCCGCACCGAAGCCACCCGCACCACCGACACCACCGGTGCCACCGGTGCCGCCATCACCGGACTTGCCGTCCGCACCGGTCACCGACCCGGCCCCACCGGCGCCGGCGTCACCGCCCTGACCGCCGGCGCCGCCGGTGCCGCCGACCCCGCCGGCCACCCCTTGCAGAGCGCTGTTGTCGGTGCCGGCGCCACCGAAGCCGCCCTTACCGCCCACACCGCCGTCACCACCAGCACCGCCGGCACCCTGCACACCACCGCTGCCGGCACCGGCCGCGCCACCAGCACCACCCTGACCACCGGCCCCGCCAGCAGCCCCGGCAAACCCGGCTCCACCGTCGGGCGCCCCGCCAATACCCTGACCACCCGCGCCACCCACACCGCCGGTGCCACCCAGGCCGCCATCACCGGACTTGCCGTCCGCACCCACGCTGGACCCGGCCCCACCGGCACCGGCGTTACCGCCCTGACCGCCGGCACCGCCGGTGCCGCCGACCCCGCCGGCGACTCCTTGCAGAGCACTGTTGTCGGTGCCGGCGCCACCGAAGCCGCCCTTACCGCCCACACCGCCGTCACCACCAGCACCGCCGGCACCCTGCACACCACCGACACCGGCACCGGCCGCGCCACCAGCACCACCCTGACCACCGGCCCCGCCAGCAGCCCCGGCAAACCCGGCTCCGCCCTCGGGCGCCCCGCCAATACCCTGACCACCGGCGCCACCGACACCGCCGGTGCCACCGGTACCGCCATCACCGGACTTGCCGTCCGCACCGACGCTGGACCCGGCCCCACCGGCGCCGGCGTTACCGCCCACCCCGCCGGCACCACCGTCGCCGCCCTGACCGCCGGACAATCCCTGGTTGGCGCTGTTATCGATACCCGCGCTACCGGTGCCGCCCGTGCCGCCGACACCACCATCACCACCCACACCGCCAGCGCCCTGGACCCCGCCGGCCCCGACACCCGCGGCGCCACCGACACCACCGGCACCGCCCTGACCACCGGCCGCACCGACCCCGCCCGCGTCGCCGGCGTTGACCCCGGCCGCACCGAAGCCACCCGCACCACCGACACCACCGGTGCCACCGACACCACCAGTGCCCGACTTGCCGTCGGCACCCACGCTGGACCCGGCCCCACCGGCACCGGCGTTACCGCCCTGACCGCCGGCGCCACCGTCACCACCCTGCCCGCCGAACAATCCCTGGTTGGCGCTGTTATCGATACCCACGGCACCGGTGCCGCCCGTACCGCCGACACCACCATCACCACCGACACCGCCGACGCCCTGGACCCCGCCGGCCCCGACACCCGCGGCGCCACCGACACCACCGGCACCACCCTGACCACCGGCCGCACCGACACCACCCGCGTCGCCGGCGTTGACCCCGACCGCACCGAAGCCACCCGCACCACCGACACCACCGGTGCCACCGACACCACCAGTGCCCGACTTGCCGTCCGCACCCACGCTGGACCCGGCCCCACCGGCACCGGCGTTACCGCCCTGACCGCCGGCGCCACCGTCGCCGCCCTGCCCGCCGAACAATCCCTGGTTGGCGCTGTTGTCGATACCCACGGCACCGGTGCCGCCCGTGCCGCCGACACCACCGTCACCACCGACACCGCCGGCGCCCTGGACCCCGCCGGCCCCGGCGCCCGCGGCGCCACCGACACCACCGGCACCGCCCTGACCACCGGCCGCACCGACACCGCCCGCGTCGCCGGCGTTGACCCCGGCCGCACCGAAGCCACCCGCACCACCGACACCACCGGTGCCACCGGTGCCGCCATCACCGGACTTGCCGTCCGCACCGGTTACCGACCCGGCCCCACCGGCGCCGGCGTTACCGCCTTGCCCGCCGGCACCGCCGGTGCCGCCGACCCCGCCGGCCACTCCTTGCAGAGCACTGTTGTCGGTCCCGGCGCCACCAACACCACCGACACCGCCGACACCGCCGTCACCACCGGCACCGCCGGCGCCCTGCACACCACCACTCCCGGCGCCCGCGGCGCCACCGACACCACCGGCACCGCCCTGACCACCGGCCGCACCGACACCACCTGCGTCGCCGGCGTTGACCCCGACCGCACCGAAGCCACCCGCACCACCGACCCCACCGGTGCCACCGGTACCGCCATCACCGGACTTGCCGTCGGCACCCACGCTGGACCCGGCCCCACCGGCACCGGCGTTACCGCCCTGACCGCCGGCGCCACCGTCACCGCCCTGACCGCCGAACAATCCCTGGTTGGCGCTGTTATCGATACCCACGGCACCGGTGCCGCCCTGACCGCCCACACCACCGTCACCACCGACACCGCCGACGCCCTGGACCCCGCCGGCCCCGACACCCGCGGCGCCACCGACACCACCGGCACCGCCCTGACCACCGGCCGCACCGACACCACCGGCGTCGCCGGCGTTGACCCCGGCCACACCGAAGCCACCCGCACCACCGACACCACCGGTGCCACCGGTACCGCCATCACCGGACTTGCCGTCCGCACCCACGCTGGACCCGGCCCCACCGGCGCCGGCGTTACCGCCCTGACCGCCGGCGCCACCGTCACCCCCCTGACCGCCGAACAATCCCTGGTTGGCGCTGTTATCGATACCCACGGCACCGGTGCCACCCGTGCCGCCGACACCACCATCACCACCGGCACCGCCGACGCCCTGGACCCCGCCGGCCCCGACACCCGCGGCGCCACCGACACCACCGGCACCGCCCTGACCACCGGCCGCACCGACACCACCGGCGTCGCCGGCGTTGACCCCGGCCACACCGAAGCCACCCGCACCACCGACACCACCGGTGCCACCGACACCACCGTTGCCGGACTTGCCGTCGGCACCCACGCTGGACCCGGCCCCACCGGCACCGGCGTTACCGCCCTGACCGCCGGCGCCACCGTCACCCCCCTGACCACCGAACAATCCCTGGTTGGCGCTGTTATCGATACCCACGGCACCGGTGCCACCCGTGCCGCCGACACCACCATCACCACCGACACCGCCGACGCCCTGGACCCCGCCGGCCCCGGCGCCCGCGGCGCCACCGGCACCACCAAGACCGCCGTCACCACCAGCAGCGCCCACGCCGCCGGTCGCCCCCGCACTGGTCGCGGCCGCACCGAAGCCACCCGCACCACCGACACCACCGGTGCCACCGGTGCCGCCATCACCGGACTTGCCGTCCGCACCCACGCTGGACCCGGCCCCGCCGGCACCGGCGTTACCGCCTTGCCCGCCGGCACCACCGGTGCCGCCGACCCCGCCGGCCACCCCTTCCACGCCACTGTTGTCCAGGCCCGCGCCACCAGCACCGCCCGTGCCACCGACACCACCATCACCACCGGCACCGCCGGCACCCTGCACACCACCACTACCGACACCCGCGGCACCACCAAGACCACCGGCACCACCGGCACCACCGGCCGCGCCATCGCTGCCGAGCCCACCACCCGCAACCCCGGCCGCGCCGAAGCCACCGCCGCCGCCGACCCCACCGGCGCCACCGATACCACCATCACCGGACTGACCGTCCGCACCGGTCACCGACCCGGCGCCACCGGCACCGGCGTTACCGCCCACCCCACCGACACCACCGGTGCCGCCAACGCCGCCGGCCACCCCTTCCACGCCACTGTTGTCCAGGCCCGCGCCACCAGCACCGCCCGTGCCACCGACACCACCATCACCACCGGCACCGCCGGCACCCTGCACACCACCACTACCGACACCCGCGGCACCACCAAGGCCACCGGCACCACCGGCACCACCGGCCGCGCCGTCACTGCCGAGCCCACCACCCACGGCACCGACAGCACCGAAGCCACCCGCGCCACCGACACCACCAGCGCCACCGACACCACCATCACCGGAGTCACCGTCCGCCCCCGTCACCGACCCGCCGCCGCCGGCACCGGCATTACCGCCCACCCCACCACTGCCGCCGTCGCCGCCCTGGCCGCCATACAGACCCTGGTTGAGACTGTTATCAATACCGGCGGCACCGGTGCCGCCCTTACCGCCCACACCACCGTCGCCACCGGCACCGCCGGCGCCCTGGGTGCCGCCGAGACCGGCGCCCGCGGCGCCACCGGCACCACCAAGACCGCCGTCACCACCAGCAGCGCCCACGCCGCCGGTCGCCCCCGCACTGGTCGCGGCCGCGCCGAAGCCACCGCCGCCGCCCACCCCACCGGCGCCACCAGTACCGCCATCACCGGACTTGCCGTCCGCACCCACGCTGGACCCGGCCCCACCGGCACCGGCGTTACCGCCTTGCCCGCCGGCACCACCGGTGCCGCCGACCCCGCCGGCCACGCCTTCCAGAGCACTGTTGTCGGTCCCGGCGCCACCAACACCACCGACACCGCCGACACCACCATCACCACCGGCACCGCCGGCACCCTGCACACCACCACTACCGACACCCGCGGCACCACCAAGGCCACCGGCACCACCAAGGCCACCGGCCGCGCCGTCACTGCCGAGCCCACCACCCACGGCACCGACAGCACCGAAGCCACCCGCGCCACCGACACCACCAGCGCCACCGACACCACCATCACCGGAGTCACCGTCCGCCCCCGTCACCGACCCGCCGCCGCCGGCACCGGCATTACCGCCCACCCCACCACTGCCGCCGTCGCCGCCCTGGCCGCCATACAGACCCTGGTTGAGACTGTTATCGATACCCGCCGCACCTATACCGCCCGTGCCGCCCACACCACCGTCACCACCGACACCGCCGACACCCTGGGTGCCGCCGAGACCGGCGCCCGCGGCGCCACCGGCACCACCAAGACCGCCGTCACCACCAGCAGCGCCCACGGCGCCGGTCGCCCCCGCACTGGTCGCGGCCGCGCCGAAGCCACCGCCGCCGCCGACCCCACCGGCGCCACCAGTGCCACCATCACCTGACTTGCCGTCCGCACCCACGCTGGACCCGGCCCCGCCGGCACCGGCGTTACCGCCCACCCCGCCGACACCACCGGTGCCGCCGACCCCGCCGGCCACCCCTTCCAGCGCACTGTTGTCGGTCCCGGCGCCACCAGCACCGCCAGTGCCGCCGACACCACCATCACCACCGGCACCGCCGGCACCCTGCACACCACCACTACCGACACCCGCGGCACCACCAAGTCCACCGGCACCACCGGCACCGCCGGCCGCGCCGTCGCTGCCGAGCCCACCACCCGCAGCCCCGGCCGCGCCGAAGCCACCGCCACCGCCGACCCCACCGGCGCCACCAGTACCACCATCACCGGAGTCACCGTCCGCACCGGTCACCGACCCGACGCCGCCGGCACCGGCATTACCGCCCACCCCACCGCTGCCGCCGTCGCCGCCCTGGCCGCCATACAGTCCTTGGTTGAGGCTGTTATCGATACCGGCGGCACCGGTGCCGCCCTGACCGCCCACACCACCGTCGCCACCGGCACCGCCGACACCCTGGGTGCCGCCGAGACCGGCACCCGCGGCGCCACCGGCACCACCAAGACCGCCGTCACCACCAGCAGCGCCCACGCCGCCGGTCGCCCCCGCACTGGTCGCGGCCGCGCCGAAGCCACCGCCGCCGCCCACCCCACCGGCGCCACCAGTACCACCATCACCTGACTTGCCGTCCGCACCCACGCTGGACCCGGCGCCACCGGCACCGGCGTCACCGCCCTGCCCGCCGGCACCGCCGGTGCCGCCGACCCCGCCGGCCACCCCTTCCAGAGCGCTGTTGTCGGTGCCGGCGCCACCAGCACCGCCCGTGCCGCCGACACCGCCCGTGCCACCGGCACCGCCGGCACCCTGCACACCGCCACTGCCGACACCCGCGGCACCACCAAGTCCCCCGGCACCACCGGCACCACCGGCCGCGCCGTCACTGCCGAGCCCACCACCCGCAGCCCCGGCCGCGCCGAAGCCACCGCCGCCGCCGACCCCACCGGCGCCACCAGTGCCGCCATCACCGGACTGACCGTCCGCACCGGTCACCGACCCGGCGCCACCGGCACCGGCGTTACCGCCCACCCCGCCGACACCACCGGTGCCGCCAACGCCGCCGGCCACCCCTTCCACGCCACTGTTGTCGAGGCCCGCGCCACCAGCACCGCCCGTGCCACCGACACCACCATCACCACCGGCACCGCCGGCACCCTGCACACCACCACTACCGACACCCGCGGCACCACCAAGGCCACCGGCACCACCCTGACCACCGGCCGCACCGTCGCTGCCGAGCCCACCACCCACGGCACCGACAGCACCGAAGCCACCCGCGCCACCGACACCACCAGCGCCACCGGTGCCCCCATCACCGGAGTCACCGGCGGCCCCTGTCACCGACCCGGCGCCGCCGGCACCGGCATTACCGCCCACCCCACCGCTGCCGCCGTCGCCGCCCTGGCCGCCATAAAGACCCTGGTTGAGACTGTTATCGATACCCGCCGCACCTATACCGCCCGTGCCGCCCACACCACCGTCACCGCCCTGCCCGCCGGCACCTTGCACACCACCGACACCGGCACCCGCCGCGCCACCCGCACCACCGGAGCCGCCGTCACCGCCAGCCGCACCCACGCCGCCGGTCAGCCCGGCACCGGCACCGACCGCACCGAAGCCACCCGCACCGCCGACCCCACCGATACCGCCGACACCGCCATCACCGGACTTACCGCCGGCACCGAAGGTCGACCCGGCCCCACCGGCACCGGCGTCACCGCCCACCCCGCCGACACCACCGGTCCCGCCGGCACCGCCGGCCACGCCTTCCAGAGCACTGTTGTCGGTCCCGGCGCCGCCAGCACCACCGATGCCGCCGACACCACCATCACCACCGGCACCGCCGGCGCCCTGCACACCACCACTACCGGCGCCCGCGGCACCACCAAGGCCACCGGCACCACCCGCACCGCCCGCGGCGCCATCGGCCCCGGCTCCGCCGTCCGCGGCACCGGCCGCCCCGAAGCCACCGCCACCGCCGACACCACCAGCGCCACCAGTACCTCCATCACCGGACTTCCCCGCAGCCCCGGCAACAGAACCTGCCCCACCCGCGCCGGCGCTGCCGCCGACACCGCCGAAGCCACCGGTCCCGCCGGCACCGCCGGCCACCCCTGCCAACGCACTGTTGTCCGCACCGGCGCCACCCACACCACCGGTGCCACCCACGCCACCATCACCACCGGCACCGCCAACACCTTGCCCGCCAGCGCTCCCCAACAGCAGCCCACCGGTGCCACCGGCGCCCCCCGCACCCGCGGTGCCCCCAGCGCCGCCGTCGCCGCCGGTCCCGGCGGCGATGCCAAGACCAACGCCGCCGCCGCCAGTACCGCCGGTGCCACCCACGCCACCGGCGCCACCGGCTCCACCGGCGCCGCCCGCACCGAACAACAACGAGCCGCTGCCACCGCCGACACCACCGGCACCGCCACTACCGGCCGCGCCACCAGCACCGCCGACAGCTCCGGGTGCTGCGCTGTCCATGCCAACCCCACCCTGACCACCGATGCCGCCGGCCCCACCAGCACCGCCGGCGCCGAAGAACAATGACCGCGCCACGCCACCGACGCCACCAGCGCCACCGTCGCCGGCGATGCCGCCCGATCCGCCACCTATGCCTCCGGCGCCACCGACGCCACCAGCGCCACCAGCGCCCCACAACCAGCCCCCACTGCCGCCGGCGCCACCCACTCCGCCCGCCATACCGACCGCACCAGCGCCGCCAGCGCCGCCAACACCACCAGCGCCGATGAGGCCCGCGGCCCCACCGGCTCCGCCGTTAAGTCCCGTTGCCCCTGATCCACCATTGCCGCCGTTGCCCCATAGGAGGCCGCCGGCCCCGCCGGCCTGCCCGGTGCCCGCGGCCCCATCCACGCCGTTGCCGATCAGCGGCCGACCCAACAACGCCATCGTCGGAGCATTGACCGCCCCCAACACCTGCTGCTCGACAGCCTGCAACGGCCCCACATTGGCCGCCTCTGCAAACCCATAGCTACTCGCGCTCGCAGTCAGCATCCGCACGAAGTCGTCGTGGAAGACCGCCACCCGCGCGCCCGCCACTTGATACTCCCGCCCGAGAGAACCAAATAGCTCCGCGATCGCCGCCGACACCTCGTCACCCGCCGCCGGCAGCACCTCCGCCGTCGCCCCCCAAGCCGCCAGGTTGGCTTGCCTCAGGCCCGCACCGACCGTGGCCAAATTTCCAGCAGCCGCACTCAGGGAATCCGTAGACGCGAAGACGAAAGACATCAGACAACCCCTTAGTCGCGGTCACAATATGAAGAGAGAAGGCCAGGGAAAATGGCGCCCAGAGCGCACCATACTCATTATTTTTTCGTTGCGATATAGATCACTATAATTTCATCGGTGCTGCTAGATGGCCATGTTATGCGGTATTTTCTTGCCTGTCTCAGATGAGCCACAGATGTCTTGGGTGGCTCTCTTGTGGTCGATTCCCCAGCCAGTAGATTTGGCGAATCTCCGTATATACCGGGCTCCTTTTGTCACTTTCGAGAGTAATTCGCATTAGGCAAGTCGAAAATGTTGCGGGTACGACATTTCCGTCTCAGGCAGCCTCGACAGTGACCTGTTATATGAGGTGCGCACACAGAGACGCTGCGTCGGATCCAGGAGCCTCACCCCGCTCGGGAGGACTGGCCGACGCGGCCGCTGATGGCGGGCATGGGCACAACTCAGTGATGTTGTGTCAGCAAGGAGTCGGGCTGACGCAGCTACGACCGCCTACACCAGCCGAGTCCCGGATCAAACACCGGGCTGAGACATCCCCCGCGGTAGCAGAGATGTGTGGGTTCACTACACAGGTGACAGATGAGTGGGGTTCATTGGTGACACCTGGGCAGACGACACGCCACCCCGCCACCAGCTACACCGCCCGACCCAAGGCCACCCCCGGGCAACGCCTAGATCCCCACAACCGCGTCCGCTCCGACCGCATCGGCATCGGCATCGGCATCGGCATCGGCATCGGCCGAACCCACGCCCGCACCCGCGAAACATCAACGCCGCCACCGGCGAACTTCTCCGCCAGCTAACCCTCGACCCCACCAGGGACTACCAACCCCGCAGCACCCCCTACCGGACGCCCAAAGAAAAAGTCCGAACCCTAAAGAGGGTTCGGACTATCCGATGTCTTGAGACATCACATGAGCGGTGGCGGAGGGATTTGAACCCTCGGACGGTTTTAGCCGTCACACGCTTTCGAGGCGTGCTCCTTAGGCCGCTCGGACACGCCACCGCCGAGCAGCTTACCGAACCACCCGCCGCTCACCCCAATCGCTGCCGGGCGAAGAACTCTTCGAGCGGCGCGGCGCACTCCGCGGCCAGCACGCCACCACGGACTTCGGGTCGATGATTCAGCCGGCGATCCCGCACCACATCCCACAGCGAGCCGACCGCCCCGGTCTTGGGCTCCCACGCTCCGAACACCAGCCGCGCCACCCGCGCCAGCACCAGAGCCCCGGCGCACATGGTGCACGGTTCGACGGTGACCGCCAGCGTCGCGCCTTCCAGCCGCCACCCGTCGCCCAGCTCGCGCGCGGCCGCCCGCAGCGCCAAAATCTCGGCGTGGGCGGTGGGATCGCCGTCGGCTTCACGGGCATTGACCGCCTGAGCCAACAAGGCCCCGTCGGGTCCGACGACGACGGCGCCGATCGGCACATCACGAGGTCCGGCCCTCCGGGCGACCGCCAACGCGGCGCGAATGAGCTCTTCGTCGGAAGAGATCACCGACCGAGACGGTCGATCACCGCCGACAACTGCTCGGCGAAGCCCATCTCTCGCGCAATCCGGCCGAGTTGCTCGTCTGCATACAGGTCACTCTCGTCGAGGATGACGCCCAGCACCGCCTCGGGCAGCCCGATGTCCGACAGCAACCCCAGGTCGCCTTCCTCGAACGGTTCGGCGTCCTCGAGGTCGTCGGGATCGATTTCGGCGTCCAGGCTGTCCAGCACCTCGGCGGCGATGTCGTAATCCAGCGCGGCGGTGGCGTCGGAGAGCAGCAACCGGGTTCCGGACGGCGCCGGACGCACGATGACAAAGAATTCATCGTCGACATCCAGCAACCCGAATACTGCGCCGGAACTTCGCAGCTCCCGCAGTTCGGTCTCGGCGGCCGACAAACTGGTCAGCGCTTTGGGGCCCAGCGGCGCGCAGCGCCACTTGCCCTCTTCGCGCACGACCGCGACGCCGAAGCCATCGGGGGTGTCCGTGGACGGGCCTGCTGCTGAAGCCCGTTGTGCTCCCATGGCCGCCTACGCTAGTCCCTGACCTGGCCGGTGGCCAGATGAAGCCATCCCAAGCAGGCCGCTACGGACCGAACTGTGCCAACCTTGTCTTTGTGGGGAAGACACCGGTGTGCGTTCTGGGGCTGGGTCTGATCGGTGGTTCGATCATGCGGGCCGCCACCGGGGCGGGCCGTGAAGTATTCGGCTACAACCGTTCGGTCGAGGGCTTTCGCGGCGCCCGGTCCGACGGGTTCGACGCTTCCACCGACCTCAACGAGACCCTGGCCCGGGCCGCAGCGCGCGACGCCCTGATCGTGCTCGCCGTGCCCATGCCGGCCCTGCCCAACATGCTGGCGCACATCGGCGAGTCGGCCCCCGACTGCCCACTGACCGACGTCACCAGCGTCAAGCAGGCGGTGCTCGACGAGGTCATCGCGGCGGGCCTGTTGCCGCGCTTCGTCGGCGGACATCCGATGACGGGCACCGCGCATTCGGGCTGGACGGCCGGTCACGGCGGCTTGTTCAACCGGGCACCCTGGGTGGTCAGCGTGGACGACCACGTCGACCCTCAGGTGTGGTCGATGGTGACGGAGCTGGCCCTGGACTGCGGCGCCGTGGTGGTGCCCGCCAAATCCGACGAGCACGACGCCGCCGCGGCCGCGATATCGCACCTGCCGCACCTGCTGGCCGAGGCGCTGGCGATCACCGCCGCGGAGGTCCCGTTGGCCTTCGCCCTGGCCGCCGGCTCGTTCCGGGACGCCACCCGGGTCGCGGGCACCGCACCGGACCTGGTGCGCGCCATGTGCGAAGCCAACACCAGCCAGCTGACGCCGGCCACCGACCGCATCATCGCACTGCTGGGCCGCGCCCGCGAGTCGCTGGCGCACAACGGCTCGGTCGCCGAGCTGGTCGACGAGGGTCACGCGGCACGCACGCGGTACGAGAGTTTCCCCGCTCCGACATCGTCACCGTCGTCGTCGGCGCGGACGGATGGCGTCAGCAGCTGGCCGCGGCCGGCCGGGCCGGCGGGGTGATCAGATCCGCTCTGCCAACCCTGGATAGTCGACGATGAAGCCGTCGGCGTCCACGACCACGGTCGTGTCTGCCACCGGCGACCGCAGCTTGATCGCGTCCAACCGGCCCTCGCTGGTGTAGCTCACGGTGGCGGCGTCGACCGTCATCTCCGGCACGTTCACATAGACCATCGGCAGCACGACCGAATCGGCCCGCTCGTGGATGCCCAGCCGCCGAATCGGAAGGGCATTGAAGAACGGGCTGAACACCAGGTCGACGTCCAGGGCGCCGTTGTATGCCGAGCGTCGCTCTCCCTGGTGGTCCGTGATCAACCACATGTTCTCTTCGTCACGGGCGATGGCGAGCTGGCGTTCCCGCTCAGCAAGCGAGACGGTCAGCCCGAACCGCTTGGTGGCACCCTTCTCGTCCGTCTGCAATTCGTAGAAGGCGCCGAAGGCGGGATTAGTGGCGGTGGCCGCGGCCACGATGCGGCCGTTGGCCTTTATTCTCTTGCCTGACAACTGGATTCGCACAGATTCCATGCGCGAGATGTCTTGCGCACGCCAGGTCAGCATCTGCGGCCAGGCGCTTGGAGTCGGATCAGAGGAGGCTGCGGTCACGTCTCTACCGTAGGACGTGTTGGTCAACCGCGGCGTGTTTGTCCCCAACTGCCGCATCACAGCCACGATCGCGCCTGCTCAACCGCCCACTGCCGGGTACCGAAGCCCACACCGCCAACGCCATCACGCCGTCGAGGACCAGCGCCAGTACCGCGACCATCAGCGCCCCGACCAGTGCGATGTGAAACTGCCGCTCCTTGATCCCGTCGATCAGATACCGACCCAGTCCACCCAGACTCGCGTAGGCGGCCACCGTCGCGGTCGCGACCACCTGCAGGGTCGCACTCCGCAGGCCGCCCAGCATCAGTGGCAGCGCGTTAGGGACCTCGGCGCGGAGCAGCACCTGACGTTCGGACATGCCCACGGCGCGCGCCGCGTCGACCACCAACGGGTCCACGCCGGCGATCCCCGCGTACGTGCCCGCCAGCACGGAGGGAATGCCAAGCAGCATCAGCGCCACGATCGGTGGCCCCAGACCCAGCCCGTACAGCAGCACCCCCAACAGCAGCACGCCCAGGGTCGGCAGCGCGCGCAGGCCGTTAACCGCACCCACCACGAGCAGTTGGCCGCGGCCGGTGTGCCCGATGACCAGCCCGACCGGAATGGCGATAACGGCCGATGCCAGCACGGCGAGCGCGGTGTATTCCAGGTGTTCGCAGGTGCGCGCCGCCAGGCCGGCCGGACCGGTCCAGTTGCCCGCGGTGGTCAGGAAGGAGAGCGCCTGCGCGATGAAGTTCACCGGGCGCCCCCCACGATCGGGGACCTGATCCGGCGGCCGCGCTCCCAGGGCGTGATCAGGCGGCCGGTCACGCTGATCAGCGAGTCGATGACGACGGCCAGCGTGAACATCGCGATGATCCCGGCGACGATCTGCTCGCTCTTGTTCATCTGGAATCCCGCGGTGAACCAGCTGCCGAGGCCACCGACCCCGATCACCGAACCGACCGAGACCATCGCGATGTTGGTGACCACCACCACCCGCAGCCCGGCCACTAACACCGGGATCGACAGTGGCAGTTCAACTTTCAGCATCCGGGCCAGTGGCCCGTAACCGATGGCGATGGCCGCGTCGCGCAGTTGCCCCGGAACCGCGTCCAGAGCTTCCAGGACCGCCCGCACCATCAGCGCGGTGGTGTAGGCGCTGAGCGCGACGATCACGTTGGCCTCGTCGAGGATCCGGGTACCGATGATCAGCGGCAGCACGACGAACAGCGCCAGCGACGGGATGGTGAAGATCACGCTGGCCGACACCGTCGTCAACCGGCGCAGCAGTGAAGCCCGCTGAACCAGCAGTCCGAGTGGCACCGCGATGGCCAAGCCGATCGCCACCGGTATGAGCGACAGGCGCAGATGAATGACGGTCAGCGCCCACGCGGTGCCCAGATGCGTCAACAGGTAGTGCATCAGGCTCGCCGCCGGACCTGCGCAGCTGCCAGCACGTCGGTGGCCAGTACGCCACCGATCACCTTCTCGGCCCGGTCCACGGCGACACCCACCGACGACGGCGAGGACAGCGCCGCGTCCAGCGCCTGACTGAGGTTGCCGTCGATGTGGAAGACCGAGCCCACCGCTGTCATGGCCTCGGCCAGGGGCTGACCGCCGCGGTGCCGGCCCAGTCCGTCGGCGTCGATCCAGCCCTGCGGTGCGCCGTCAGCATCGACGACCAACGCCCAGCCGTCCGGCAATGCGGCACCCGCCAGGTCGTCAGCCGGGATCGTGGCGATCTGGTGCACCGGCAGGCCGGCCGCGTCGATCAGCTGAAGCCAGCGGTAGCCACGGCCCAGGCCGATGAACTTGGCCACGAAATCATTGGCCGGGCGCGCGAGCAGTCGCGCCGGCTCGTCGTACTGCTGCAGGACACCGCCCGATCCGAACACGGCGACACGGTCGGCTAGCCGCAGCGCCTCGTCGATGTCGTGCGTGACGAAGACGATTGTTTTGCGCAATTCGCTTTGCAGACGCAGTATTTCGTTCTGCAGTGTGTGCCGGACCACTGGGTCGACGGCGGAGAAAGCCTCGTCCATCAACAGGATTGGCGGGTCAGCGGCCAGCGCCCGCGCCACGCCCACGCGCTGCTGCTCGCCACCGGACAGTTGCGCGGGATAGCGCGAGGCGAGTTTCGGATTCAGCCCGACGCGTTCCAGAACCTCATAGGCGGCGGCGCGAGCGGTGCGTCTGGACTGACCCCGCAGCACCGGCACCGTCGCGACGTTGTCGATAACCCGTTGGTGGGGCATCAGACCCGCGCTCTGGATGACATAGCCGATGCCGCGACGCAGCCGCACCGGATCAACCGTCGACACGTCCCGGCCGTCAACGGTGACGGTTCCCGAGGTGGGGTCCACCATCCGGTTGATCATGCGCAAGGCGGTGGTCTTGCCGCACCCGGAGGATCCGACGAACACGGTCAACTTGCCTTCGGGCACATGAAGACTCAGCCGGTCGACCGCCGTTGCGCCCCCGGGGAACACCTTGCTGACACTGTCGAAGGTGATCACGTCAGCGCTCGATCGGTCGATCGAAACCGTTGTCATGCACCCATTTACGAGCCGCCTGGTCGGGGTCGGCACCGCCGTTGCCGGCGACCGCCGCGTTGAGTTCGGCGATGCCCCCGGTGGTCAGCCGGGCCGAGACCGCATCCAGCACATCCTTGAGACGGTCCGACTTCTTCTGCGAGTTCACCAGCGGCACAATATTTCCGGCCAGGAAATTATGTTCGGGATCCTCCAGCGCAACCAGGTGGTCCTGCACCACGGCCGGCGAGGTACTGAAAATGTTTGCCGCTGTGGCTGTCCCGTCGACCAGAGCCCGCACCGTCACCGGGCCGCCTCCGTCGTTGATGGTGATGAAGTTGCCGGAACTGATGTCGAGTCCGTACTTCTGTTTCAGGCCGATCAACCCCGACGGGCGGGTCGCGAAGGCTGACGGCGCGGCGAATCTCACCTCGGCGGAATGGGCTGCCAGGTCGGCGATGGTCTTGAGATGCCATTTGGCGGCGGTCCCCGCGGTGACGGTCACGGTGTCGGTGTCGGAAGCCGGCGACGGCGTCAGAATCGAGAGATCACCGGGCAGGCGTTGGTAGAGCTGCAATTCGACCGCATCGAGAACCGTGGCCTTCGAGTCCGGTTCGAAATAGAGCAGTAGGTTGCCGATGTACTCCGGCACCAGGTCGATGGAGTGGTCTTTGAGAGCTGGGATGTAGGTCTCACGGCTGCCGATCCCCATCCGTCGCCCGACGTCGAAGCCGTTGGCATGCAGTGCCTGCGCGTAGATTTCGGCGACGATCTGCGATTCCGGAAAGTCACCCGAACCCACCACGATGGATTTCGGTCCGCCGGCGCCGGACCCGAACGGATCGGGATTGCCGCAGGCGGCCACCGGGTACACCACCAACCAGACAACCACTGCGGTCATTGCGCGCCGCAGCATTTTCACCCTGCCGAGACTACGTGCCCGCACCGCCACGGCGCGTGAGGAGTTTTCCTGTGATTTGGTTTCATTCCGCGCCGGATAGAGAAAGATGAACGTATGACCAGCACCTCTCCTGGCTCGGTTCCGCCGGATGTCCCTGGGCCCGACCATGCGCCGTCCCGCAAGACGCCGCCGCCGCAGTCCCGTCCGCTGCCGAAAGACAAGGCGTCCGCGTTCACCCGGGCCGGCGCCCTGTGGTCGTCGCTGATCGTCGGGTTCCTGGTCCTGATCCTGCTGTTGGTCTTCATCGCCCAGAACACGTCGCCCACCGCGTTCACCTTCCTGGGCTGGCACTGGACTCTGCCGCTGGGTGTGGCGATCCTGCTGGCCGCCGTCGTCGGCGGATTGATCACCGTCGCGGTGGGTACCGCCCGGATCATTCAGCTGCGCCGCGCGGCCAAGAAGAACTTGACCGCCGCCGTCCGCTAAGACAGCTTGGCGATCTCGGCGAGTCCGCGCGAGATCAGCGGCGCCACCACCTCGGGCGCGTCGTCGGAAGACTGGCCCTCGGCCTGCTCGGACATGCGGCGGCGGAAGTCGATACCCGCGGCGATGATGGCGAGCTTGAAGTAGGCGAGGGCCATGTAGAACTCCCACTGCCCCAGCGGCTGCCCGGACACCAGCGAGTACCGGTCGGCCAGCTCGTCGGCCGACGGCAGCAGCGGCGACGTCCAGGCGGCCGGGGTGTCGATGATCAGATCGAGCGCCGGGTCGCGGTAGACGCACATGAGCGCCGCGTCGCTGATCGGGTCGCCCAGAGTCGAAAGCTCCCAGTCGACTACCGCGCGAACGATCGTCGGGTCGTCGTTGTCCAGGATGGTGTTGTCGATCCGGTAGTCGCCGTGCACGATCGACGTCCGGCTCTGCTGCGGAATCGCTTGCTGCAGCGCCGAATGCAGGCGCGCGACGTCGTCGTCGCGGCGGTCCTCGGGTAACCGGACCAGGTCCCACTGCGAACCCCACCGGCGCACCTGGCGCTCCAGGTACCCGTCGGGTTTGCCGAAGTCGGCCAGCCCGACGGAGGCGGGGTCGATGCTGTGCAGGTCGACGAGAACCCGGATCAGCGAATCGACGCAGCCGTCGATGGCGCGGCGGCCGAGCGCTTCGAGTTGCGAGCGGCGGCGCACTACCTGCCCCTCGACGAATTCGACGATCTGGAACGGTGCGCCCAGCACCGTGTCGTCCTCGCACAGGGCGATCGCGCGGGCTACCGGCACCGCCGTGTCCTGCAGCGCGGCCACCACCTTGAACTCGCGGGCCATGTCGTGCGCAGACGGCGTCAGGCCGTGTAGCGGCGGACGCCGGACCAGCCAGCTCGTCGCGTCGTCATACACGCGGAACGTCAGGTTGGAGCGGCCGCCGGAGATGAACTCGCCGCGCAACTCACCGGTGCGCGGGATGTCCAGTGAACGCAGATACCCGTCCAGCGCAGCCAGCTCGAGGCCGTTGAGTCGGTCCACCGATGTCACCGCACTTGTTTACCAAAGCCCGGACGGCCGCGGGTCACCACCTTTGGTTTCGGGGCAGCAGGTCCCACACGTGCTCGGTGGCGTTCACCGTCGCCACCGTGGCCTGCCCGGTCCGGGAGAAGAGCAGCCGGGTCACCGAGGCGTAGTCGATAGGGAACGACAGCAGCCGGGCCGTGCCCAGTATTTCGTGCAGGATCACGTTGATCACCCCGCCGTGGCTGAATGCGGCGATCGTCTCGTCGGGGTCGGCGGCGGCAACCAGGTCGTCGACGGCGCCGCGCACCCGGGCGCGGAAGGCGTCCTCGTCCACGGTGCTGGGTAGGTGCCCCTGGGCCATGCGGGCCCACTCGTCCGGGAACTCGGTACGGATCTGCTCGATCGGAATGTAGGACGTCAGGTCACGGTCGTACTCGGCCAGTCGATCCTCGATGTCGATGTTCAGCGCGCGGGCCTGCGCCAGCGGCTCGGCCGTCTGAATCGCGCGCCGTTGCGGGCTGCTCACCACCCGCGAGATGGGAAACCGGGCAAGCGCTTCCGGCAACCGCGCGACCTGCTGTAAACCGGTCTCGGACAGGTCGGGATCGGCACCCTCGCCGTGTTCGCTGCGCAGCGGCAGCGCATGCCGGACCAGAAGCAGTTGCATGTGCCAAGCCTTGCATGCGGTCACGCGGCGACTTGCCGACCCGTGGAGAATGCTATTCTCCATACAGAGAGTGGGGTGTGCAGACAATGGTGGCTGCGAGCGGGATGGAATTGGATGCCGGCGTCCTCGGCCACTGGCTCGACTCGGCGGATGCGCCGGGGCACGGTGAGGAGCCCGTGCTGGAGCAGCTCAGCGGCGGATCGCAGAACACCCTGTATATGGTCCGGCGCGGGGCCGAGCGGATGGTGCTGCGCATGCCCGGCCCGCGCGCCGACGCCGCGCGCATCGACGGCTTGCTGCGCGAAATCCGACTGGTCCGGGCCCTATCCGGCACGGATGTGCCGCATGCGCAGCTGATCGCCGCCGACGAGACCGGCTCGGTGCTGGGTATGCCGTTCTACGTGATGAGCGCGATCGACGGCTGGAGCCCGATGGACGGCGGCTGGCGAGCACCATTCGACACCGACCTGACGGCGCGCCGCGAGCTGGCGTTCCAGCTCGTCGAAGGCGCGGCCAGGCTGGGCCGGGTGGACTGGCGCGCCCAGGGGCTCGAAGGCTTCGGGCGTCCGGACGGATTCCACGAACGCCAGGTCGACCGGTGGCTGGCCTTCCTCGATTCCTACAAGGTGCGCGAGTTGCCCGGGCTGGAGGAGGCAGCGGACTGGCTGCGCCGCAACCAGCCCGCGCACTACACGCCCGGGATCATGCACGGCGACTACCAGTTCGCGAACGTCATGTTCGCCCACGGGCCGCCGGCCCGGCTGGCCGCGATCGTGGACTGGGAGATGACGACAGTCGGCGACCCGCTGCTGGACCTGGCGTGGGCGCTGCTCGGGTATGACGGTGAGGAGCCCCGCGCCGGCGGGTTCTACCTCGACATGGCCGGAATGCCCCGCCGGGGCGAACTGCTTTCGCACTACGAGTCGATCAGCGGACTGTCTACCGAGAACATCGACTACTACCTGGTGTTGGCGAACTGGAAACTGGGCATCGTGCTGGAGAAGACCTACGCTGCGGGGGTGCGCACCGGCAAAGTCGACCCGAAGATCAAGGATGCGTTCGAGGCGATGATCCCGCAGTTGATCGCCACCGCCGCCGAGTTGACGAGGTCCTGAGATGGGTTACGCCGACCAGCTTTTCGACCTGACCGACCAGGTGGTGCTGATCACCGGCGGCAGCCGTGGACTCGGGCGCGAGATGGCGTTCGGGGTGGCGCGTTGCGGCGCCGACGTGGTGATCGCCAGTCGCAACATGGACAACTGCGTCGCCGTCGCCAAGGAGATCGAGGCCGAGACCGGTCGCACCGCCCTGCCCTACCAGGTGCATGTGGGCCGTTGGGATCAGCTCGACGGCTTGGTGGAAGCGGCTTATGACGCGTTCGGCAAGGTCGACACCCTGATCAACAATGCCGGCATGTCACCGTTGTACGGCAAGCTGTCCGAGGTCAGCGAAAAACTCTACGACTCCGTGTTCAACCTGAATCTCAAAGGCCCCTTTCGGCTTTCGGCTTTGGTGGGCGAGCGGATGGTGGCCGCGGGCCGTGGCTCCATCATCAACGTCAGTTCGGCAGGCTCGCTGCGCCCGAGTCCGGACATCATTCCTTACGCATCGGCCAAAGCCGGACTCAACGCGATGACGGAGGGTTTCGCGCGCGCGTTCGGCCCTACCGTCCGAGTGAATACTTTGATGGCCGGACCGTTTCTGACCGACGTCAGCAAGGCCTGGAACCTCGAGGAACGCGACACCGACATGTTCGGGCACCTGTCGCTGCGACGTGCCGGAAATCCCGTCGAAATCGTAGGCGCCGCACTGTTTCTGGCGTCCGACGCGTCCAGTTTCACCACCGGCTCCATCGTGCGGGCCGACGGCGGCATTCCCTAGTAGTCAGGAGTAATCGATGGCATGGGACTTCTCCACCGAGCCGGAATTCGAGGAAAAGCTCGCGTGGGTGCGCGATTTCGTACGTGAGGAAGTGGAACCGCTCGAGGTGCTGTTCCCGGGCTGCGAGTTCCTGCCGCTGAACGACGAGCGCCGGCGCATCGTCGACCCGCTCAAGCAGCAGGTGCGCGATCAAGGTCTGTGGGCACCGCATCTGGGTCCCGAACTCGGCGGTCAAGGGTTCGGTGCGGTCAAGCTGACGCTGATCAACGAAATATTGGGCCGCAGCCCGTGGGCGCCGATCATCTTCGGAACCCAGGCACCCGACACCGGCAACGCGGAAATCCTGGCCCGCTTCGGCACCCGCGAGCAGAAAGACCGGTACCTGGCCGGTCTGCTGTCCGGGGAGATTTTCTCCTGCTTTTCGATGACCGAACCGCAGGGCGGCGCCGATCCGCGGGTCTTCACCACCCGCGCCGTGCGCGACGGTGACGACTGGGTGATCACCGGACAGAAGTTCTTCTCCTCCAACGCCTCCGTGGCCTCGTTCTTCATCGTGGTCGCCATCTCCGACCCGGACGTGCCCGTGCACCACGGCGCGTCCACGTTCCTGATCCCGGCCGGGACACCGGGTCTCACCATCGAAGCCAACCACCATCTGGTCGGCGCGGACCCGCACGAACCCGGCCATTCACTGGTCCGCTACAACGACGTCCGGGTCGGCGCGGACGCACTGCTCGGCGAACCGGGCCAGGGCTTCCTGATCCTGCAGACGCGATTGGCGGGCGGCCGCCTGCACCACGCCATGCGCTCCATCGGCATGGCGCAGCGGGCCATCGAGATGATGTCGCGCCGGGCGAAAAGCCGCTTCACGCAGGGCAGTTCACTGGCCGACAAACAGCTGGTGCAGGAGTTCGTCGCCGACTCGCACACCGAGCTGATCCCCTTCCGGCTCACCGTTCTGCACGCCGCCTGGCTGATCGACAACGGCGACGAACGCGCGGCCCGCGCCGAGATCGGCGTCTGCAAGATACTTGCTTCCCAAGTGCTGAAATCGATTGCGCTGCGAGCCATTCAGGTGCACGGAGCCCTCGGGCTCAGTGATCAACTGCCGCTGGTCAACGTGCTACTCGGCGGCATCGCACTGGGCCTGGCCGACGGGCCGACGGAGGCGCACAAGGTCAACCTGGCCCGGATGCTGCTCAAGGGCTACCAGGCCGAAGAAGGCGACTGGCCCAGCGAGATGCTCGACATCCGCCGCGAGGCGGCGCGCAAGAAGTACGCCGGGCTGATCGATCGCGTTCCGGCACTTCCTGATTCACCGTGACCGATCGGGTGCGCGCGGCTGTGGGACGCGCCCTCGACAACCGGCAGCGCGAAGCCACCGAGGAAGTGGAGCGCATCCTGGCCGCCGCGGTACGGGTGATGGAGCGGGTGGCTCCCGAACCACCGCGCGTCAGCGACATCATCGCCGAGGCGGGATCGTCGAACAAGGCCTTCTACCGCTATTTCGCGGGCAAGGACGACCTCATCCTGGCTGTGATGGAGCGCGGCATCGCGATAGTGGTGTCTTACCTGCAGCACCAGATGGCCAAGGAGGCCCGGGCGGAAGACAAGGTGGCCCGCTGGATCGAGGGGACGCTGGCGCAGGTCGCCGACCCGCACTTGATCAGCATGAGCCGCGCGGTGGCCGGGCAGCTGTCGAACTGGCTTGCCTCCGACCGGGAGATGATGCGCCCGCTGCGCGATCTGCTCACCGCGCCGGTCACCGCGCTCGGTAGCACCGACATCGAGCGCGACGTCGAGGCGGTCTACGGTGGCACGGTCGCCATGATGCGGCGGTATGTGGGATCGGCTGACCGGCCGGGCCCGGAAGACATCGAGCACCTGGTGAAGTTCTGCCTGCTCGGGCTGGGAGTCCGTTGATGCGCGCCATCCTCTGCAATGCCTACGGCCCTCCGGAGGAGTTGGCGCTGGCCGAAGTTGCGGACCCGGTGCCGGCGCCTGGGCAGTTGCTGGTGCGGGTACATGCCGCGGCCGTGAATTTCCCGGACGTGCTGTTCATCGCGGGCAAGTACCAGATCAAGATCCCGCCGCCGTTCATCCCCGGCAACGAGATCGCCGGCGAGGTCGTGGCCGTCGGCACCGGAGTGACCACCCCGTTGGGTCAGCGGGTGTTCGGCACGACGTTCGGGGCGTTCGCGGAGTTGGCGGTGCTGGATGCGGCGACTGCCGCTCCGGTCCCAGACGGCGTCGACTTCGCCTCCGCCGCGGCGTTCGGCGTGACCTACCGCACGGCGTATCACGCGTTGCGCGCGGTCGCCCGCATCGCGCCGGGGGATTGGGTGGTGGTGCTGGGGGCGGCGGGTGGAGTGGGCCTGGCCGCCGTCGACCTGGCCGTGGCGATGGGCGCGCGGGTACTGGCGGCGGCGTCGAGCCCGAAAAAGCTGGACCTGTGCCGGGAGCGCGGCGCCGAGGCCACCGTCGATTACGACAACGAGGACCTGAAGCTACGCATCCGGGAGCTGACCGGCGACGGTGCCCGCGTGGTGCTGGACCCGGTGGGCGGATCGTATGCGGAGCCCGCGCTGCGCGGCCTGGCCCGCGGCGGCATGTTCGTCACGCTCGGCTACGCGGCCGGATCCATCCCGGCCATTCCGCTGAATCTGGTGATGCTTAAAGACATCACGGTTCGGGGCATGGAGATTCGCACCTTCGCCGACGACTATCCCGACGAGTGCGCCCGCGATATCGCCGAGCTCTCGCAGATGTTCGCCGACGGCAAGATCCGGCCCTACATCGGCGCGCGGTTCCCGTTGGCGGAAACCGCTGCGGCACTGCGCTTTGTCGCCGACCGCAAAGTGCTGGGCAAGGTCATCATCGACGTCGCCTGACCTGCGCGAGCAACTAGGGGACCACGATGTTGAAGTTGGGGTCGGGCTGATCGAGCACCGCCAGCAGCGACTGCAGTGCACCCTGGTCTCCGGACACCTCAAGACCAGGTGAGGTGAAGTCGCCCATCGCCACCCCGAGAAGCCGGAACTTGGTGTCCAGCTTGACCGTAACCGTCGCGGTCCCGGGGTCGGCGGGGACCCGGCGCTGCACCAGCACACCGTTGCGCAACGCCAGCCGGTAGTTGGCGTCCAGGTCGGCAAAAGTGATGTCGATCGCGATGTCCAGATCCCAGCTGCGCGGGCCGTTCACCCGGATCGCGAGTCCGTCGAAGATCTGCTCCGGCGTCAACTGGGACAGCAGGCTCAGCGAGGTCGCCTGGGTCGCCGTCCCGAAGTTGCCGACGCGCAACTCGGTGGCCCCGCTCATGAAGAAGTTGCGCCAGGTCGCATTCTCGGCACCGTAGCCCAACTGCTCCAAGGTGTCCGCATACAGCTCGCGGGCCGGACCGTGATGTTCGTCGGTGAACATCGCATGATCCAACAGTGTTGCCGCCCAACGGAAATCGCCGGAGTCGAAGGCGGCGCGCGCCAGCTCGACGACCCGGTCGATGCCGCCGAGAGCCTCGACGTACCGCGGGCCCAGCGCCTCGGGCGGGTGCGGCCACAGCCGGCCCGGGTTGCCGTCGAACCATCCCATGTAGCGCTGGTAGACGGCCTTGACGTTGTGGCTGACCGAGCCGTAGTAACCACGCGCATGCCAGGCCTGGTCCAATGCCGGTGGCATCTGGAACATCTCAGCGATCTCCACACCCGTGAAGCCCTGGTTGAGCAGCCGCAGCGTCTGGTCGTGCAGATACGCGTACAGGTCGCGCTGTAGCGAGAGGAATTCGACGATGTGGTCGTGCCCCCAGGTGGGCCAGTGATGCGACGCGAAAACCACGTCGGCGCGGTCGGCGAAGGTGTCGATCGCCTCGGTGAGATACCCCGACCAGGCATGCGGATCGCGAACCAGTGCGCCGCGCAGCGTCAGCAGGTTGTGCAGGTTGTGGGTCGCGTTCTCGGCCATGCACAATGCCCGGAATTGCGGGAAGTAGAAGTGCATCTCGGCGGGAGCCTCGGTGCCCGGCGCCATCTGAAACTCGATCTGCACACCGTCGACGGTGTGCGTCTCCCCCGTCTTCTTGATATCGATGGTCGGGACGATCAGACCGACCTCGCCGGTCGACGGAGTCTGACCGAGCCCACAGCCCACCTGTCCGGAGGGTCCACGATCCAGCAACGTGCCGTACATATAGGTCGCGCGGCGCGTCATCGCCGGTCCGGCATAGACGTTCTCCTGCACGGCGTGTGTGGTGAAGCCCTCCGGCGCCAGCACCGCCACCTTCCCGGCATCCACGTCGGCCTGCGACGCAACCCCGAGCACACCCCCGAAATGGTCGACGTGGCTGTGGGTGTAGATGACCGCCACCACCGGCCGGTCGCCGCCCCGGTGCGCGCGATACAACCCCAGCGCGGCCGCGGCCACCTCCGTAGACACCAGCGGGTCGATCACGATGACTCCGGTGTCGCCCTCGATGAAACTGATGTTGGAGAGGTCGAATCCCCGAACCTGATAGATCCCCGGCACCACCTCGTACAGGCCCTGCTTGGCGGCCAGCGTCGACTGCCGCCAGAGGCTGGGGTGCACCGAGGTGGGTGCGGACCCGTTCAGGAACGAGTACACGTCGTTGTCCCACACCACGCGGCCGTCGGCCGCTTTGATGACGCACGGCGTCAGCGCGGCGATGAAGCCGCGATCGGCGTCGTCGAAATCCCTTGTGTCACCGAACGGTAGCGCATGCCGGCTATGTGCCGACTCAATTGTCGCGGTAGGAGGCTTGTGATCCACGGCACTACCTTGCCATTAATCGGGCCGCCCCGAGCCACAACTCGCGTGCAAATTAATTGTCCGTGGACCCTAGCCATTCCAACCAGTTAAGTCGCATACTGCCGGGGCGGTCCGCAATGACGCTGGACCGCTACAACGGCAAAGGAGCACAGGTGAAGCGTGGACTGACGGTCGCTGTGGCCGGGGCGGCCATTCTGGTCGCGGGTCTTTCGGGATGTTCGGACAACAAGTCGAACACCAGCAGCGGTTCCTCGAGCGCGACGTCAAGCGGAGGCGGCGGGGCCTCCGGAACGAAGGTGATCATCGACGGGCAGGACCAGCACGTGACCGGCACGACCGTGTGCACGACGGCGGCCGGCAACGTCAACATCGCGATCGGCGGCCAGGCGACCGGCATCGCCGCGGTGCTCACCGACGCCAACCCGCCCGAGGTGAAGTCCGTCGGGCTCGGCAACGTCAACGGCGTCACCCTCGCGTACACCTCAGGCACCGGACAGGGCAAGGCCGAGGCGACCAAGAACGGCAACGCCTACAAGATCACCGGTACGGCCACCGGGGTTGACATGGCCAACCCGATGTCGCCGGTGAACAAGCCCTTCGAAATCGACGTCACCTGCTCCTAATGTGATGATGCGGGCGGTTGCCGACCATTGACCGGCAACCGCACCGCGAACTCGGTATGGCCGGGTCGGCTGTTGACCGTGATGGTTCCCCCGTGTGCTTTGACCACGGCCGACACGATCGCTAAACCCAGTCCCGTACTGCCGCCCTTGCGCGAGCGTGAGCTGTCCCCGCGCGCGAATCGCTCGAACACCTCTGACTGCTGCGCCGCCGGAATCCCGGGGCCGTTATCGATCACCTGCAGCAGCGTGTGCGTCGGCTCGGTTCCCAGCCGGGTGGTGACCACGGTGCCCGGCGCGGTGTGAATGCGGGCATTCGCCAGCAAATTAGCCATTACCTGACGCAGCCGCGCCTCGTCGCCGGTCGCCATCACCGGTTCGGGCGGCAGGTCGAGCTCCCACTGATGTTCCGGGCCTGCGATATGCGCGTCGCTGACGGCGTCCACCGCCAAACGGGACAGGTCGACCGGCTCACGTTCGAGCGGCCGGCCGGAATCCAGCCGGGCCAGCAGCAGCAGGTCCTCGACCAGACGCGTGATCCGGTCGGTCTCGGACGCGACCCGGCTCATGGCGTGCGCGACGGCCTCCCGATCGTCACCCATGCGTTGAGCCAGTTCGGTGTAGCCACGGATCGCCGCCAACGGCGTACGCAGTTCGTGGCTGGCGTCGGCGACGAACTGGCGCACCCGCGTCTCGCTGGCCTGCCGGGTCGACAGCGCGGCTGAGATGTGATCCAGCATCCGGTTGAGCGCCGAACCGAGTTGCCCCACTTCGGTAGAGGGGTTCGCATCGGCTTCGGGCACCCGCACCGGCAGCTCCACCTCACCGCGGTCCAGCGGCAGGTCCGCCACTTTGGTCGCGGTCTGGGAAACCCGCTGCAACGGCGCCAGTGCCCGCCGGATCGTCACCACACCCGCGGCGGTCGCGGCGGCCATGGCGATCAGCGTGACGATGCCGAAGATGACCAGCATCCGAAACCCGGTGGCGTCGATGTTGGACATCGACAAGCCGGTCACGATCACGTCGGCCCGGTTGCGGCTCGGCGCGGCCACCACCCGGTAGCGGCCGAGACCGTCGAGATTCAACGTCACCGGCGAGCGGCTGCCGGCGATCTGCTCCAGCTGGTGCTGGGCGGTCGGGGTCAAAGCCGCCCGGGTGCCGCTACTGGTCAGATAACCCGCGTCCAGCGTCGCGCCGTCACTGACGACCGCGGCGACCATGCCGGCGGGCTGACCCGGAGCGTCCAGGAACCTGGGGCCCGGACCGGTCTTGGGTACGCGCGGCTCGTGGTGCCGGGGCGATTCGGGATACAGCAACGAGGATCGGTACGAGGTACCGCTGAGCTGGCTGTCCAACTGCGCGAGCAAATGGTGGCGCAACGCGAGTTCTGTTGCGGCGGTGATCCCGAGGCACACGACGGCGAGGATCGCGACCTGCCCGACGATGAGGCGCCGACGCAGCGACCAGACCCGCGGGCTCCTAGCGCGCCGGCTTGAGGACATACCCTGCGCCGCGCAGCGTGTGGATCATGGGTTCGCGACCGTTGTCGATCTTCTTGCGCAGGTATGAGATGTAGAGCTCGACGATGTTGGACCGGCCGCCGAAGTCATAGCTCCACACGCGGTCCAGAATCTGCGCCTTGCTCAGCACCCGCTTGGCGTTGCGCATCATGAACCGCAGCAGTTCGAACTCGGTGGAAGTCAACGAGATCGGTTCACCTGCCCGGGTCACCTCATGGCTGTCCTCGTCTAGGACCAGGTCACCGACGACCAGCTGGGCGCCGCTGTCGACGGTGGTGACGCCGGTGCGTCGCAGCAGGGCGCGCAACCGCAGTACCACTTCTTCGATACTGAACGGCTTGGTGACGTAATCGTCTCCGCCGGCGGTCAATCCGGCGATACGGTCTTCCACTGCGTCCTTGGCCGTCAGCAGCAGCACCGGCAGCCCGGGATTCTCCTGGCGCAACCGGTGCAACACGTCCAGGCCGCTCATGTCCGGCAACATGACGTCGAGGACGACAACGTCTGGGCGGTCGGTGCGGGCGGCGGAGATGGCCGAAGAGCCGTCGCCGGCCGTGACGATGTTCCATCCCTCATACCGCAGGGCCATCGACACCATCTCGGCCAATACCGGTTCGTCGTCCACCACCAGCACGGTGACCGGTTGACCGTCGGCGCGGCACATGACCACGCGCTCTGTTCGGGGAGCCGCCACGAGTTCCAGTATCCGCACCCGACTGGGCCGAGGCTATGGCATTCCTATGCGCCGACTGTGAAACGAAAGAATCCCGTGGCCGCAGTCTGCGGTCACGGGACCTTCCCGGTGTGCCGTTGGTCAGTACCAGTTTCGCCTGCCGGCGACGGGACGGCCGACGGAGCCCATGGCCCACATGACCGCACCGACAACGAGCAGGACCACTCCAAGCACTGTCAACAAATGCACCCCGAAGACGAAACCGAGGATGAGTAAGAGTGCGCCGACGACAATCATTGGAATTTTCCTTTACCTAGCAGGGACATAACTGACTGATTGCATTGCACTGGGTTGGGGCAACTTGGGAGCGTGGCAATCTTTAACTTTCGGATTCACGCCCATGTAATTCAGTGGCCCCGCTATCACCGTCACTGCAACGGTTCCCAGTGAGGCACAACTGGTTTCCTCGCCCTTGAAGTAGTCACGCTGCCAGGCCGCGAGGACCCCTATGAGCAGCCACACCAGGACTATTACCCCGAGAATTCCGCGACCGCGATACATAGAGACCTCCGTTGTTCCCGAAACAATTTGGCGTCCCCAGAGCGTTGCCCGTTGTACTCACGTCTAAACATCAAAACGGCGCTAGGGTGGCGCGTAATCAACCGCCCTGCGCGGCGAGCCAGGAAGCGGCCCGCCTATTCGACGCGCGGGACAACCAGGCGTCCTGAATCAGCTCGGTCAACTCGGTCAGGCTGATTTCGGCCAACCGGCTCGACCGCACCAGCACCGAGGGGTGCCCGTCAAAGTGAGAAGTGCTGAAGAACGGCGATTCGGGGTCCTGGATCAGGGCGAGCTTGTCGCTCTCCGACTCCACCCACAGCATGATCACGTCCGCCCAGCGCTCACCGCTGTCGGGATCGGCGCAATCGGGCTGCGGAGTGCGGAAGAAGACGAACGACTTCCCGCCCACCTGATAAATCGAATTGCCTTTGGGCCCCTCGAGCCGCTTGACGTGTGGCATGGCGGCAGCGATCCGATGCACGTCGCCGACCGTGGCGGGTCGATCAGCCATACCGGCGACGATACCGGTCCGCGACTGACGGTCCGCGACTGTAGCATGGGCAACCGGTAAAAGGGTTGCAGCGGAGGGAGATACGGCACGGTGACTGATACCTTGTTCGCCGACGTCTCGGAATACCAAGTGCCGGTTAATGACTCATATCCGTACCAGGTGCTATCGGTTCGCGTCAGCGACGGCACCTACCGGGACCATAATTTCTCCCGCAACTACGCCTGGATGCGCGGCGCAATCGACAGTGGCCGGCTGACATTCGGCATCGTCTACACCTACGTCCGGCCCAATTGGCAGGCCAACGCCGACACCGTGCGCGCGATGATCGACGCGGAAGGCGGCCTGCACCCGCGGGTTGCCCTGATGCTCGACGTCGAGTCCGGGGGCAACCCGCCCGGCGACGGGTCCAGCTGGATCAATGCTCTGTATTGGAATCTGGCCGACTACGCGGGCTCGGCTGCCCGAATCATCGGATATGCCAACGCATATGACTTTTTCAATATGTGGCGGGTGCGCCCGCCCGGGCTGCGCGTGGTCGCGGCGGGATACGGGTCGAATCCCAATCTGCCCGGGCAGGTCGCGCACCAGTACACCGACGGCAACGGCTACAGCCCGAATCTTCCGCAGGGCGCGCCGCCGTTCGGCCGCTGCGACATGAACTCCGCCGACGGGCTCACCCCGCAACAATTCGCCGCCGCGTGCGGCATCACCACGAGCGAAGGATGGCTGATGGCTCTTTCCGACGACGAACAGACCGAACTGCTCAACAAGGTGCGCGACATCTGGGACCAGTTGCGCGGGCCCGACGGCGCGGGCTGGCCCCAGCTCGGGCAGAACAGCCAGGGGCAGAACCTGACTCCGGTCGACGCCATCGCCGCGATCAAGAAGGATCTGGAAAACCCGGCTTAGAACCGGGCCGAACGCTAGCCCGGTATTCCGGGAATGCCGAACAGGATTCCTCCGGTACCGCCACCACCGTCTCGCCCGTCGGACCCGGCTAAGCCCTGCGGAGGAGCTCCGGCACCGCCGGGCGCTCCGGCGCCACCGGCCCCGCCACTGCCAATCAGGCGGGATGGCCCACCCGCCCCGCCGTTTCCGCCATTCCCGCCCGACACGTTGGTTTCGCCGGAGCCGTCTTCGGTCAACGAGGTACCGCCCGCGCCACCGGCGCCGCCGGCACCACCGTTGCCGTAGAACCATCCACTGGCGCCGCCGTTTCCGCCGGCGCCGCCGTTGGCGCCGATTCCGTTGTTGTCATTCGGATCGGCAACCGCGCGGCCGCCCGCACCGCCCTGCCCCCCGGCTCCACCGTCGCCGACCAACAACCCGCCGCTGCCACCATTACCGCCAGTGCCGCCAATGCCGCCGATCAAGTCGCCGGCGTTCCCGCCGTTGCCGCCGGCGCCGCCGGCCGCACCCGCGGCGAACAGCCCACCATCGCCACCGGCTCCGCCTCCGCCGCCCGCACCGCCGGAGAGCCCCACCGATACGTTTCCTGCGCTGTCGATGTAGCGGCCGATACCGCCGTCCCCTCCGTGTCCGCCACGTCCGGCAGCCCCGGAGAGCCACCCGGCCCGCCCTCCGCTGCCGCCGGACCCGCCGGCGCCGCCCGTGCCGACACCGGGAGCAGTGGGATCGTCGACGAAGTTCGGACTGAATAGACCGGCGCGACCGCCGGTGCCGCCCGCGCCACCCGCACCCCCGTTGCCGATGAGACCGGAGTCGCCGCCGGCTCCGCCGGCGCCGCCGAGTCCACCGGAAAAGCCGACAGGTGCGCCGGCACGGAAGGCAGCCGCGTCCGCTCCGGCGCCGCCGTTGCCGCCGGCACCACCATCGCCCCACACCCAGCCACCGCGGCCGCCACCGCCGCCGGCACCGCCCGCGCCACCGTCGGCTATCCCGACCAGGCCCCCGGCGCCGCCGTCACCCCCAACGCCGCCGGCACCGAAAAACCCTGCCGCGCCACCAGCTCCGCCGGCGCCTCCGGCGCCACCGCGCACTCCGATAGCGGCCACATTCCCATCACCACCGATGCCGCCCTGCCCGCCGGCACCCGCGTTGCCGAACAGCAAACCGCCGGCCCCGCCGTTGCCGCCATTACCCCCGCTGCCGGCATTGGCGCCGAATCCCTGATTAGGAAGATCGATGCCGCCGGCGGTACCACCGCTACCGCCGGCCCCTCCGCGTCCTCCTGTACCCCACAGTCCGGCGGCACCCCCGGCGCCACCGAGGCCTCCGTTGAAGCCATTCGCCCCCGGTGCACCGGACAATGCGGCTCCACCGTTTCCGCCGGCTCCGCCGTTGCCGTACAACCAGCCACCGTGGCCTCCTGCGCCGCCGGCCGCATTCGGCCCTCCTGCACCGCCGGCGCCGCCATGGCCGACCAGCCCCGCCGCACCGCCGGCACCACCCGCCGCGTTCGCCGTGCTTTGCGAAAATCCTCTGCCCCCGTTGCCAAACAACAATCCGGCGGCGCCGCCGTCGGGATTCGTGGCCGTGCCGTCAGCGCCGTTACCGATCAACGACCGCCCGAGCAGGGCCTGTGTGGGTGCATTGACGACGCCGAGAATGTTCTGTTGCAAACCCTGCAGGGTGACGTTGGCTGCCTCGGCCGACGCATAACCATCGGCGGCCGCACTCATCGTCTGCACGAACTGCTGGTGAAAGTTTGCGGCCTGCCTGCTCAGCGCTTGAAACCGCTGGGCATGCCCGGAGAAGAGCGCGGCGATGGCTGCTGACACCTCGTCGGCACCCGCAGCGAAAATTCTTGTCGTGGGCAGCGCGGCAGCCTGACTGGCCGAGTTGAGAATTGCCGCCGTCGCCGCGAGATCCGCCGCGGCGGTGGTCATGATCTCCGGAGCCGCATAAAGATACGACACGGTCGCTCCTCTTCAACGATGCTCAGAGCCGGACAGGCCGATTCAAGCAGACGGCCGCCCGTCACCGAAAGGGTGAAAAGTGTTACTAGAACGGCGTTCTGGGCCCCGTCATCAGGGCGTCAAGCCGGGAAGTCCGTCGGCGCCGTTCTGCAGCTTGCCGACGCCACCGATGCCACCCGCTCCCCCGGCACCGCCAGGGCCCGGCAACCGGGCAGGCGCGCCGCTGCCGCCGTTGCCCCCATTGCCCCCCTGCGCGGCGAACAGCGTGGTGTTGGACGGACTGGTGTAGATCGCGGCGCCTCCCGCGCCGCCCTGGCCGCCGGCACCGGGAGCACCCCACACCCAACCACCGGCGCCGCCGCTGCCGCCGTTGCCGCCCGTTCCACCAATTCCGCCCGACGCGCTGAAGTCGAAGATCGAGTTGGGATGGATCAGTACCGAGCCGCCGACGGCGAGGCCAGGCCACCCGGGGAAGCCGCCCGCCCCGCCGACGCCGCCGACGCCGCCCGCACCGAACAATCCCGCCGCACCTCCGGCACCGCCGTCGCCCCCGATGCCGGCAGGCCCGTTGGACACACTGATGCTGCTGATGCTGTCGAGGAATCCACTGCCCCCGTTGCCACCGCTCCCACCGGCGCCGGCATTGCCGAACACCAGTCCGCCGCGGCCGCCGCTGCCGCCGTTACCGCCCATGCCGGCGGCGGGACTTCCGACGGGGCTGACCCCGCTGTTGCCTCCCACGCCGCCGGTACCGCCCGCCCCTCCGGATCCGAACAGGCCCGCGGCACCACCGGCGCCGCCCGCTCCGCCGTTGCCGGCCTGCGCGGCAGTTGTGGCCGTGGCGCCCGCGCCGCCGGCACCGCCCATTCCACCGTTGCCGTACAACCAGCCGCCAGGCCCACCCGCGCCGCCGGCCGCACCCGTCCCCCCGGCGCCGCCGGCGCCGCCGTTGCCGACCAGGCCCGCAGCGCCGCCGCTACCGCCGGTGGCGCCGACTGCGGACTGCGAATAACCTTTCCCGCCATTGCCGTACAACATTCCGCCCGCGCCACCGTTCGGACTGGCGGCCGTGCCGTCGACGCCGTCACCGATCAGTGGCCGCCCGAACAGGGCTCGGGCGGGTGCATTGATAGCGCCGAGAATGCCCTCCTGCAGCGTCTGCAGTGACGCCGCCTCGGCGGACGCGTAACTTCCGGCCGCCCCGGTCAGCCTCTGCACGAACTGCTCGTGGAACGCCGCGAATTGACTGCTGAACGCCTGGTACTGCTGTGCGTGGCCGCTGAACAGCGACGCGACGGCTGCCGAGACCTGGTCAGCCGCGGCCGCGGCGACGCCCGTGGTGTTGGCCGCGGCCTGCAGGTTGGCGGCGTTGAGGACCGAACCCACATCAGCGATGTCGCTCGCCGCTGCCGCGAGCATCTCCGGAGCTGCTATCAGATCCGACAAGGCACCCCCCTGTCACTCGGTTTCTCGGTAGATCGCGGATTTTGACGCGCGCGTTACCGCGCCTGCCGGTTACCCGGCGGGTCCGACAGGCCCGTCCGGTCCGCGACCACCGAACACAGTTCCGCCTCGGCCGCCCTGGCCGCCAGCGCCTCCCGGCCCGCTGCCGAGAGCACCGGGGAAGCCGCCGGTTCCGCCGGCCCCACCCGCGCCGCCGAGGCCGAGCAGTCCAGCGGCACCGCCTATGCCGCCCACTCCGCCGACCCCCCCGGTGGACCCCTGCAGGGTGACTGTCGTGCGGATGTACGTGGCGGGTCCGCCACCGCCGCCTGCACCACCTGCCCCACCGTGGCCGTACAACCAGCCGCCGCCACCGCCGGCCCCACCGTTGCCGCCGGCCCCGGCGTTGCCTTGGTAGGTGATCGTTACGGGCATAGGCCCGTTGACGATCGAGATCGCGGGAGTGCCCGGCGGCGCAATGATGTTGTCTGGGCCGGGGAATCCCCCGGCGCCGCCGGCACCTCCGGCTCCGCCGCAACCGAACAGTCCCGCAGCGCCACCCGCGCCCCCCTGCCCGCCCACCCCTGCGGTGGCCGTCGCCACGTTGATGGTGGTGCCGTCGTCCAGGAAGGGGCTGCCGGCGTTTCCGCCCAAGCCGCCGGCCCCGCCGTTTCCGTAGAGCCAGCCGCCGTGTCCGCCCGACCCCCCGCTGCCACCACTCCCGGCGGCAAGCGGGCCGGCGATATTGACGCCCGTGCTGCCACCTAGTCCGCCGGCACCGCCGGCGCCACCCGTCCCCAGCAGGCCAGCAGCGCCGCCCGCACCTCCGGCGCCCCCGTTGCCGGGGGCGGCGGTCCCGGTCCCGGCAGCACCCGCTCCGCCCTGGCCGCCGGCGCCGCCGTTGCCGTACAGCCAGCCCCCGTTTCCGCCGGCGCCGCCGGCCGCGTTGGCGCCGCCCGACCCGCCCCTACCACCGTTGCCGATCAATCCGGCCGGACCACCCGCCCCGCCCGCTACGTCGGTGGCGGTCTGCGAATAGCCGTTGCCGCCGTTGCCGTACAACAACCCACCGGGACCGCCGTTCGGGCTGGCTGCCGTCCCGGCGGCGCCGTCACCGATCAGAGGCCGGCCGAACAGCGCCTGGCTCGGCTGGTTGATCAAGTCGAGCAGCGGCTGCAGCGGTCCGGCGTTGGCCACCTCGGCGGCGGCGTAGGAGGCGGCACCCGAGCCCAGCAACTGCACGAACCGCTCGTGGAAGGCGCTGGCCTCAAGACTCAGCGACTGGTAGCGCTGGGCCTGTCCGGCAAACACGGCCGCCACCGCGGCCGAGACCTCGTCGGCACCGGCGGGCAAAACCGCGGTGGTCGAAAACAACGCGGCGGTGTTGGCCGCCGTCAGCGCCGAGCCGACACTTTGGAGGCCCGTCACCGCCGAAGTCAGGAGCTCCGGCACCACCGCCACATACGACATGGGCGCACGATAACTGTGTCAACCGGCGCCGGTCAGGAAATTGCGGGGAGTTCTAACGGTTCGCAGAGACGAACAGGGTGGGAGGCATGGCAACCTCGGCGCCGTCGGCGACATCGCGACCGTAACGGGCCATCAATCCGGGGAAGTCCACCGCCGAGGCCTCCCAGCCCCGTTCGCGCAACCACTCGGGTAGAGCGGTGCGCTCCTCGGCGTACCAGAGGTCTTCCACCACCGGCATGTCGGCGTCGGTGACCTGAGCGGCCACCGCGCGCATGCGCTGCATCTCGTCACGTTGGCGCGCCACCAGATCGGGGTCGATGAATCCCTCCCCGGGAACGTTGGAAGCCAGCCAGCTGCCGGGCGCGCTGAGCGCGTCGATCCGCTCGAACAGCAGGTCCTGGGCCTGGGCGGGCAGGTAACGCACCAGTCCTTCGGCGGACCAGGCCGACGGCCGGCGGGGGTCGAACCCAGCTTCCTGCAACGCTTTCGGCCATTCCTGTCGTAGATCGATCGGGACATTGACCAGTTGGGCCGTCGGCGTGGCGCCGTGCCGCTCCAAGGTGGCGGTCTTGAACTCCAGCACCTTCGGCTGGTCCAGCTCGTAGACCACAGTCCCGTCCGGCCACGGCAACCGCCAGGCGCGGGCGTCCAGACCGGCGGCGAGGATCACCACCTGCCGCACGCCGGAGTCGACCGCCTGCAGGAAGAACTCGTCGAAGAACGCCGTCCTGGTGGCCATGAAATCGACCAGCATCTGCGCCCGCGCCTGCACCTGCGGGTCTATCTCGGATGCCTGAGCCAGCAGCTTGGGGTCGGCGTACAGGCTCCACATGCCGCCACCGACCGCGTCCAGGAAAACCCGGGCGAACGGGTCCCGGATCAGCGGATTCTCACTCTCGGTCTCGGCGGCCCGGGCGGCGGCCACACCGAGCGCGGTCGACCCCACGCTCTGGGTGATCTCCCACGAATCGTTGTCAGTGCGCGGCATGCCGGCCCCCTCGCCAGAAGTAGTGAGTTTCGCAAACTATTCTTCCCGCCGCGGGCGCCGCGCGCCGCTCCCCTACCCTTTTTCCCAGACGGTCTACAGGTTGCAAGGGAGCACCATGACACGCACGCCGCAGGAAGTGTTCGTCCACCACGGAAAGGCACTCGTCGCCGGTGACCTCGACGAGATCGTCGCCGACTACTCCGACGACTCGGTGGTGATCACCTCCGCCGGCGTTGCGCGAGGTCGTGACGAGATCCGTCAGGTCTTCGTCACGCTGCTCGACGATCTGCCCAGGGCGGACTGGGATTTGACGACCCAGGTCTTCGCCGGGGACGTGCTCTTCCTCGAGTGGGCGGCGTTGGCCGCGGGCAGCCGGGCCGACGACGGCGTCGACACTTTCGTCTTCCGCGACGGCATGATCTGGGCGCAGACCGTCCGCTACACCCTCCAAGGCACCGCATGACAGCGATGGACACGGACGCCCTGAACGCGGTCGCTCGGTGGATGACGGAGCAGGGTCTGGGCGAGGGACCCCTGCAGGACGTGACCGCGGTGACGGGCGGCACCCAGAACGTCATGCTGCGCTTCACCCGATCCGGCCGGCCCTACGTGCTGCGACGGGGTCCACGGCACCTGCGCCCCCGCACCAACAGCGTGATTCTGCGGGAAACACGCGTGCTGGCCGCGCTGGCCGGCTCCGATGTGCCCCACCCCCGGTTGATCGCCACGTGCGACGACACCGCCGTGTTGGGTGACGCGGTCTTCTATCTGATGGAGCCGATCGACGGGTTCAACGCCGGGGAAGGATTGCCGGAACTGCACGCCGGCGATCCCCAGGTGCGGCACGGCATGGGGCTGTCGATGGCCGACGCGCTCGCCAAGCTCGGCGCCGTCGACCACGTCGCCGTCGGCCTCGCGGACTTCGGCAAGCCGGAGGGCTTCCTGGAACGCCAAGTGCCACGCTGGCTTTCGGAGCTCGACTCCTACCAGGAGTACGACGGCTACCCCGGTCCCGACATCCCCGGCATCGCCGAGGTGTCCGGCTGGCTGGAGCGCCATCGGCCGACCCAGTGGACGCCGGGCATCATGCACGGCGACTACCACGCGGCCAACGTGATGTTCTCCCGCACCGGCCCCGAGGTGGTGGCGATTGTGGATTGGGAGATGTGCACCATCGGCGACCCGCTGCTGGACCTCGGCTGGCTCCTGGCGACCTGGCGCCAGGATGACGGGTCGAGCGTGTTCAGCCACGCCTTGGGCGGTGCCGATGGCCTGGCCAGCACCGACGAGCTGCTGGAGCGCTATGCCGCGAACACGACGCGCGATCTGTCGCACATCACCTGGTACACCGTGCTGGCCTGCTTCAAGCTGGGCATCGTCATCGAAGGCACGCTGGCCCGCGCCTGTGCGGGCAAGGCCGAGAAGGCGGTCGGGGATCAGCTGCACGCGGCGACCGTCCACTTGTTCGAGCGGGCGCTGACGCTGATCGATACGCAGGACTAGCGGGCGAGGGTCTCCTGCCGCCGGGCGCCGAGGTCGCGCTCGGTGCCCCTGCCGCCGGGCCCGCCCTGGCCGAACGACCTGCCGCTGCGTGAGCGACCCGCGGCGATGGCGCCCGATGCGCCGGCCGAGCCGGCTCGTCTGCCGGCCATCGGCGCGGTGCCGGCCAGAGGCCCCGTCGCGACCGGCCGGACAGTGCCCGCGCCGGCACCGGCACCCCGGCCCGGCGCGACGCTGCCACGGTTGCCGGACAGCAATCCAATGGACCTGCCGCCCCGCGCGGGCGCCGACCCGATCCCGGCGCCGCCGGCGGGTCCGATCAGGGACTGCACCGGCGTGGTCGTGCTGGGCGCCGACTGGTTGACAGGCTGCAGTGGCTTGGCGTTCGCCCCCTCGGCGGAGGCGTAGGCATTCGACGAGGCGTTCATCGCCTGGACGAACTGGTCATGCAGCTTGGCCGCCTGCACCCCCATCGCCTGATACTGCTGGGCGTGCGCGCCGAAGACGCTGGCCATCGCCGCCGACACCTCGTCGGCCCCGGCTGCCATCACGCTCGTAGTGGGGATCGCCGCCGCGGCGTTGGCCGCGTCGAGTGTCGAGCCGAGGCCGGCCAAACTCGACGCAGCCTCCGACAGCAATTGGGGCTGTGTAAACAAGAATGACACGACGGCATCCCCCGGACTTTTCGACGTCTGGAATGCCGAGAATGCTATTGAAAACGCGCAGGTAGACCAAGTGTTGAGATCTGCTGGATGCCGGATCGTTATTAGACCGTTATATCGGGCGCCGGCCTTGTAAAAAGCCTGGACACACACCGGTACGAGGCGTGAAGCGCGCCCGAAGGGATTCGAACCCCTAACCTTCTGATCCGTAGTCAGATGCTCTATCCGTTGAGCTACGGGCGCCAGTGTTCAGTTGTGGTCTAGCAGGTGTTGCGTGGCGGAGGCGAGAGGATTTGAACCTCCGGTTCCCTTTGAGGGGAACAACTCATTAGCAGTGAGCCCCATTCGGCCGCTCTGGCACGCCTCCATGGCCTTCCAAAGGGTACCCGACCCCGGATACCGAAGCCGCCGGAGGCATAGCGTACACAGCCGCGACATATGCTGTCGAAGTGACCGCCCGCCTGCGGCCCGCGCTGGCCGGGCTGCCTGTTTACGTTCCTGGCAAGACCGTGCCCGGTGCTATCAAGCTCGCCAGCAACGAGACGGTGTTCGGCCCGCTACCCAGCGTCCGCGCCGCGATCCAGAACGCGACCGACCTGATCAACCGCTACCCCGACAACGGCTGCGTGCAGCTCAAGGCCGCTCTGGCCGAACATCTCGGTGGCTTCACGCCGGCACACGTGGCCGTCGGCTGCGGCTCGGTCAGCCTGTGCCAGCAACTGGTGCAGATCACCGCGACCACGGGCGATGAGGTGGTGTTCGGCTGGCGCAGCTTCGAGCTCTACCCGCCGCAGGTGCAGGTCGCCGGAGCCACCCCGGTGCAAATACCGCTGCGCGACCACACCTTTGACCTGGACGCGATGCTGGCCGCCGTCACCGACCGCACCCGGCTGATCTTCGTCTGCAACCCCAACAACCCGACCTCCACGGTCGTCGAACCCGACGCGCTGACCCGCTTCGTGGAAGCCGTCCCGCCGGACATCCTGATCGTCATCGACGAGGCTTACGTCGAATACATCCGCGACGGCATGGCACCCGACAGCCTGGGTCTGGTCCGCGCCCACGACAACGTCGTCGTCCTGCGCACCTTCTCCAAGGCGTACGGCCTGGCGGGCCTGCGCATCGGCTACGCCGTCGGGCACCCTGATGTGATCACCGCGCTGGACAAGGTCTACGTCCCGTTCACCGCGACCAGCGTTTCGCAGGCTGCCGCCATCGCGTCGCTGCAGGCGGCCGACGAACTGCTCGAACGCACCGACGCGGTGGTCGCCGAGCGGCGACGGGTCAGCGCGGCGCTGCGCGAGGCGGGCTTCGAACTGCCGGTGTCCCAGGCCAACTTCGTCTGGCTGCCGCTGGGCCCTCGCACGTGCGACTTCGTCGAGCGGGCCGCCGAGGCGCTGATCGTCGTGCGCCAGTACGGCTCCGACGGCGTCCGCGTCACCATCGGTGCGCCGGAAGAAAACGATGCCCTGCTGCGGTTCGCCCGCGGCTGGATCTGACGGGCCCCGCAGCCCACGCGACTGTGAAGCTGGCCGCACGTTCGGCGAAGATGGACCGCGCTAGCCGGGATTGCGGCCGGTGAACGCGATCAGCCGGGTCAGCGGGTCAGCGTCGTCCGCTACCTCGACCGGGTCGTCGAATCCGGCCGCGCCGCGTTGTTCCGGCCTGATTACGGTGTGCGCTAAACCCAGCACGTAGTCGGCCAGCGAATCCGGGGCATCCACCTCATGCCCGACGGCGCGCGCGTAATCCCAGGCATGCACCAGAAACTCGAGAGAGAAGACGGCGACGGCCACCCGCGCGGGCATCGAGCCGCCCCCGAATGCGACCTCACCGTCCAGACCGTGCCGGTGCCAGGCGTCCAGGGCGGGACGTGCGGTGCTGACGACCAGCTGCTCCACCGACTCGGTGTCCTGCGGCACCTCGAACCGCGCGCCGACCATGCCGCCCAGGCTGGTGATCGATCGGATCAGATGCGCGGTGAGGTCCTTGACGTTGTACTCCGAACACGGCGTCTGCTTGGTCTTGTCGGAGCCGGCCACGGTGTGCAGCACCTGCTGCAGCACCCCCAGCGTCAACTCGGCGCTGCGCAGCTCGTCGGTGGGCGGAGATTCGGGGCCGGGGACCAAGTCGTCGGGCATACCCGCCACGCTACGGTCTCGATATGGGCGAAACATACGAATCCGTCACCGTCGAGATCAAGGACCAGGTAGCGCAGGTGACGCTGATCGGTCCGGGCAAGGGCAACGCGATGGGGCCCGCCTTCTGGGCTGAGATGCCGGATGTGTTCGCGGCCCTCGACGCCGATCCGGACGTCCGCGCCATCGTCATCACCGGGTCGGGCCGGAACTTCAGCTACGGCCTGGACGTGCCGGCCATGGGCGGCTCATTCACCCCACTGCTGTCCGGTGAAGCCCTGGCCGGACCACGTGCGATCTTCCACCGCGAGGTCAAGCGCATGCAGGGCGCCATCACCGCGATCGCCGACTGCCGTACCCCCACGATCGCCTCGGTGCACGGCTGGTGCATCGGCGGCGGCGTCGACCTCATCTCGGCGGTCGACATCCGCTACGCCAGCTCAGACGCCAAGTTCTCGGTGCGCGAAGTCAAGCTGGCCATCGTCGCCGACGTCGGTAGCCTGGCCCGCCTGCCGCTGATCCTCAACGACGGACACCTGCGCGAGCTGGCGCTGACCGGCAAGGACATCGACGCGGCCCGCGCCGAGAAGATCGGCCTGGTCAACGACGTCTACGACGACGCCGAGGCCACGCTCGCGGCGGCCCACGCCACCGCCGCCGAGATCGCCGCCAACCCCCCGCTGACCGTGCACGGCATCAAGGACGTGCTCGACCAGCAGCGCATCTCGGCGGTGTCGGAGAGCCTGCGCTACGTGGCCGCCTGGAACGCGGCGTTCCTGCCGTCCAAGGATCTGACCGAGGGCATCTCGGCGACATTCGCCAAGCGTCCGCCGCAGTTCACCGGCGAGTAACGACCCAGAGGGCACCTGCCAGCCACCCGGTCGCCAGAATCAGCCCGGCGAACTCCAGCCATCCCACCGTCGCGCCGTCGCGATGACCGGTGTCGACCAGATGGCTGAGCGCATGCAACGCCCAGTGCGCGGTGGCGAACGCCAGCGCCGGCACCCGCCAGGCCGGCCAGCGCAGCGCCGCCAGCAGCAACAGCCCCAGCGGCAACTCGAAGGATGCGTTGTCGAAGATGTAGTGGTCGTTGCGGACGCCGAAGGCGCCGAGGCTGTCGAAGAAGGCGCCCGGCGCCACGATCATGAACAAGCCGAGACCCACCGAATAGAACCCGAACACGAGCAGGATCACCTCGACGTAGCGCGAGCGGGCTTGCATGGCTTCAAAGCTAGGCTGACGCAGATGAGTTCGACACCCGATGGCCGGATTCGTGTGCCGGCCGACCTGGACGCCGTCACAGCGATCAGCGCAGAAGACCATTCGGAGATCGACAGCGCCACCGTCGAAAGGATCTGGCAGGCCGCCCGGCACTGGTACCAGGCCGGCATGCACCCGGCTATCCAGCTCTGCATCCGGCGCAACGGGAAGGTGGTGCTCAACCGCGCGATCGGCCATGGCTGGGGCAACGCACCCACCGACGAACCCGACGCCGAGAAGATCCCCGTCACCACCGACACCCCGTTCTGCGTCTACTCGGCGGCCAAGGGCATCACCGCAACCGTGGTGCACATGCTGGTCGATCAGGGCGTCTTCGCGCTTGATGACCGCGTCTGCGAATACATCCCCAGCTACACCAGCCACGGGAAGGACCGGACGACGATCCGGCACGTGCTCACCCACAGCGCGGGAGTCCCGTTCCCCACCGGTCCCAAGCCGGACCTGCGCCGCGCCGACGACCACGAATACGCGCAGGAGCAGCTCGGCAAGCTACGGCCGCTCTACCCGCCGGGCCGGATGCACATGTACCACGCGCTGACCTGGGGCCCGCTGATGCGCGAAATCGTCTACGCGGCCGCCGGCAAAGACATCCGCGACATCCTCGCCGCGCAGATCCTGGATCCGTTGCACTTCCGGTGGACCAATTTCGGCGTCGCACCGCAGGACATCCCGCTGGTCGCGCCCAGCCACCCCACCGGCAAACCGCTTCCGCCGGCTATCGCGGCGATCTTCCGCAAGGCGATCGGCGGCACCGTGCACGAGATCATCCCCTATACGAACACTCCTGCGTTTCTGTCGACCGTGGTGCCGTCGTCCAACACCATCTCCACCGCGCACGAGCTGTCCCGATTCGCCGAGATCTGGCGCCGGGGCGGCGAACTCGACGGTGTTCGCATCATGAGCCCGGAACGGATGTACGGCGCCGTCCAGGAATCCCGGCGGTTGCGGCCCGATGTCGCGGTGGGGCTGATGCCGGCCCGCTGGGGCACCGGTTACATGCTGGGCACCGAGCGGTTCGGACCGTTCGGCCGCAATGCACCACAGGCGTTCGGCAATCTCGGCCTGGCCAACATCGCGATCTGGGCCGACCCGGCGCGTGGCATGTCCGCCGGTTTGATCAGCAGCGGGAAGCCCGGCAAGGATCCCGAGCTCAAGCGCTACAAAGCCCTGATGGACACGATTGCCGCGTCGATTCCACGCGTCTGAACGTTTGTCCCAGGCCTGCGCGGGCAACCACCGCGGATGGATTCCGAACGCTTCCGCCAGCTCCTGGACACGCGCGGCCCATTCGTGTCGATGTACTTCGAAGACACGCATAACACTCCCGACGCCGACGAACAGCTCGAGCTCAAGTGGCGCGCGCTGCGTGACCAACTGGAAAGACAGGGCGTCACCGACGAACTGACCGCCGAGATCGAGCGCGCGGTGATGGACCTGCGGCCAGCCGTCGGCTGGAGCGGCCGTGGAGTGGTCGCCGGCGCAGACGGCGTCGTCGTCAACGAGCACCTGCTGCGTCCGACCGCGACGACGGTGGTCCGTGTCTCGGAGCTGCCCTACATCGTCCCGATCGTCGAGCACGGCTTCGTCACCCCCGCCTATCTGCTGATCGAGGTCGATCATGCGGGCGCCGACATCACCATCCACATCGACGGCGTCTTGGAGACAGAGACCGTCGACGGTGGCGGCTATCCGGTGCACAAGGCGTCCGGTGCCGAAACCGCCGGATACGGCGACCCGCAGCAACGCACGGACGAAGCCGCCCGCAAGAACATCCGCGCGGTGGCCGACCGTATCGCCGAGCTGGTGGACGGGACTGCGGCCGATGCGGTGTTCGTGGTCGGCGAAGTCCGTTCTCGCTCCGATCTGGTCAAGGCTCTCGCCGACCGGGTCCGGGACCGCACGGTGCCCCTGGAAGTGGGAGCACGAAACAGCGGACACGACATCACCGAGGTGCAGAGCCACATCGACGCCTGGTTCACCAAGCAAAGGCTGCGCGAAATCGACTATGCTGCACAGCGTTTCGAT
The DNA here is from genome assembly GCF_048287075.1 of Mycobacterium sp. 23. Taxonomy (NCBI): domain Bacteria; kingdom Bacillati; phylum Actinomycetota; class Actinomycetes; order Mycobacteriales; family Mycobacteriaceae; genus Mycobacterium; species Mycobacterium sp. 23. Next base: position 4,335,597 of record NZ_JBLVUX010000005.1, on the reverse strand, counting down.
GCCGAAATGGGCCGGCAATCGGGGCGCGCCGCCGAGGGCCTGGACGCCGTGTGCTCAGCGCTGCGCGAGGGTGCCGTGGAAACGCTGATCGTCGGCGAGATCGGGGACGCCACGGTCGTCACCGACGAAGGACTCACCACCGTTGCGCCGAACCACCAGGTGCTCTCTGAGCAGGGCGCCGCGCCCGCCAAGACGTTGCGCGCCGATGAGGCGCTGCCGATGTTCGCGGTGTCGGCCGGGGCCTCGCTGGTGCGCACCGACGAGCGCATCGATCCGGCCGACGGCATCGCCGCGGTGCTGCGGTACGCGCCGACGCTGCACTGAGGACCTCTGGCAAGTGAGCGGTGGCGGAGGGATTTGAACCCCCGGACGGTTTTAGCCGTCTCTCGCTTTCAAGGCGAGTGCATTAGGCCGCTCTGCCACGCCACCGCAGATAAGGGTAGCGGTGCTTGTAGCGTGGCCAGCATGCGCGCCATCGTCGCCGAAACCGCCGAGCGGTTGGTCTGGCAAGACGTCCCGGATGCCTCCGCCGGACCCGGTGAAGTACTGATCAAGGTGGCAGCGGCCGGCGTCAATCGCGCCGACGTGCTGCAGGCCGCCGGCAAGTACCCGCCGCCCCCGGGCGCCAGCGAGATCATCGGCATGGAGGTCAGCGGGACCATCGCCGACGTGGGCGCCGATGTCACCAAATGGACTGTTGGGCAAGAGGTTTGTGCCCTGTTGGCCGGTGGTGGCTACGCGGAGTACGTCGCCGTTCCGGCCGGACAGGTGCTGCCGGTGCCGGCGCCCCTGGACGTTGTCGATGCCGCGGGCGTCCCCGAAGTGGCCTGCACGGTCTGGTCGAACCTGGTGATGACCGCCCATCTGGGGCCTGGCCAGCTGGTGCTGCTGCATGGCGGGGCCAGCGGCATCGGCAGTCACGCGATTCAGGTGGCACACGCGCTCGGCGCCCGGGTGGCAGTCACCGCCGGCTCTGCGGAGAAGCTCGAACTGTGCCGGGAACTAGGCGCCCAGATCGCCATCTCCTACCGCGACGAGGACTTCGTCGCGCGGCTGAGGCAGGAGAACGACGGCAGCGGCGCCGACGTGATCCTCGACATCATGGGAGCGGCCTACCTGGACCGCAACGTCGACGCGCTGGCCACCGACGGGCAGCTGGTGATCATCGGCATGCAGGGCGGGGTGAAGGCCGAACTCAACATCGGCAAACTCATGGCCAAACGGGCCCGCGTCATCGGCACCACGCTGCGCGCCCGCCCGGTCAGCGGGCCGAACAGCAAGAGCGCCATCGTCGACGCGGTGACGACCTCGGTGTGGCCGATGTTCGCCAGTCAGCGGGTGCGGCCGATCATCGGCAAGCGCCTGCCGATCCAGGACGCGGCCGAAGCGCACCGCCTGCTGCAGTCCGGCGAGACGTTCGGGAAGATCCTGCTGACGATCTAACCCAGCGAAGCCAGCGCGCGCACCAGCTGATCCACCTCGGCCATCGTCGAGTAGTGCGCCAGGCCGACGGTCACCGCGCCGCCGATGTCGTTGACCCCCAGCACATCCAGCACGCGGGAGTTCGCATTGGCGATGGCCAGAATCCCGTTGTCGGCCAACCGTTGCACCACCCGGTCGGCGGGCACTTCGTTGACGGCGAAGCTGATCACCGGTATCCGCGATTCGGGGCGGCCCAGCAGGATCACCAGCGGTAGCGACCTTAGCGACGCCATCAGGTAGTCGTAGATCCGGCTCAGGTACGACGACGCGGACTGCATCGAGACCGACAATCGCTCCCGCCTGCTGCCCCGGGCCGACTCGTCCAGGGCGGCGAGGTATTCGATGCTTGCGACGACGCCGGCCAGCAGGCCGAACTGGTGCCCGCCCACTTCCAGGCGCTCGGGCCCGGTGGCGTACGGGTTGGTGGAAACCGAACTGAACGTGTTGATCAGCGCCGGCTCGCGGAACACCATCGCCCCGATCGGCGGTCCGCCCCAGTTCACGGCGTTCACCGCCACCACGTCGGCTTCGGTCTCCTTGATGTCGATCAGCCGATAGGGCGCCGCGGCTGAGTGGTCGACAACCACCAGGGCACCCACGTCGTGGGCCAGCTTTGTCGCTGCCCGCAGGTCGGTGACGGCGCCCAGCGTCCCGGACGCCGAGGTGACGGCGACCAGCCGGGTGGATTTGTTGATCAGGCTCTCCCACTGCCACGTCGGCAGCTCTCCGGTCTCGATGTCGACCTCGGCCCACTTGACCTTGGCGCCGTAGCGGTGGGAGGCGCGCAGCCAAGGCGCGATATTGGCCTCGTCGTCCAGACGGCTGACGACCACCTCGTACCCGAGGCCGGCGCGGGCGGACGACGCCTCGGCCAGCGAGGCCAGCAGCACGGCGCGATCGGCACCCAGCACGACACCGCTGGGATCGGCGTTGACCAGATCGGCCACCGCCTCGCGGACCGCGTCCAGCACCGCCGCGCTGCGCCGCGCCGACGGGTGCGCGCCCGCGGTACTGGCGCCCGACCGGCGAAAGGCCGTGGACACCGTGGTTGCCACGGAATCGGGGATGAGCATGCCTGTCGGCGCATCGAAGTGCACCCATCCGTCACCGAGCGACGGGTGCAGTCCGCGCACCCGGGCGACGTCGTAGGCCATGCCAGCCACCTTAGAGCTAACGCAATTTCCACAAATGGGTGTCGGTAGCGGATGCGCCATAGACGTTCCTGCCGTTACCGGCCTCCCGAGTCAACTCACCCGGGCAGCCATACTAGTCGAGTGAGCTTGTGCTTCGGAACGCTGATCGCATTGGTACTGCTGATCGCGCCGGGCGCCATCGTCGCACGTATTGCGCAGTTGAATTGGCCGATCGCCATCGCGGCCGGACCAGCGCTGACGTACGGCGTAGTGGCGCTGGCGATCCTCCCCTACGGCGCGCTCGGCATCCCGTGGAACGGCTGGACCGCCTTGGCGGCGCTGGCCGTCGTCTGTGTGCTGGCGACGGTGCTCCAGCTGCTGCTCGCCCGTTTCCGGGATAAACAGGCTGAGGCGCGCGCAATCAATCCCGGCCCGGCGATCGTCGTCGCGGCCGGTGTGCTGCTGGGAGTCGTGCTGATCGCCTGGGCCGCGTTCAGCGGCATCCCGCACTGGCAGTCGATACCCAGCACCTGGGACGCGGTGTGGCACGCCAACCAGGTGCGCTGGATCCTCGACATCGGCCAGGCTTCGCCCACCCACATGGGCGAGCTGCGCAACGTCGAGACCCACGCGCTGCTCTACTACCCGTCGGTCTTCCCCGCTCTGACCGCCGTGTTCTGCCAGTTGACCGGCGCGGCGGCCGCCACCGGCTACACGCTGAACTCGCTGGCGGTGGCCATCTGGCTCTTCCCGGTCAGCGCGGCCGTCCTCACCTGGCGTGCGCTGCGCACCCACACCACCGAGTGGCGCACCGCGGTGACCGCGGCCACCGCCGCCGCGCTCTCGGCGTCGTTCACGGCGGTGCCCTACGTCGAGTTCGACACGGCCGCGATGCCGAACCTGGCGGCCTACGGGGTCGCCATTCCGGCCATGGCCCTGATCACCTCGACGCTGCAACACCGCGACCGCATCCCGGTGGCCATCCTGGCGCTCGTCGGCGTCTTCTCGGTCCACATCACCGGCGGCATCATCGCGGTCATTCTGGTGGGCGGCTGGTGGCTGTTCGAGGCGCTCTGGCACCCGGTGCGGGGCCGCGTCCGCGACCTGGCGGTGCTGGCCGGCGTCGGGTTCACCTCCGGGGTGATCCTTCTACCTCAGTTCCTGAGCGTCACCAAGCAGGAAGACATCATCGCCGGCCACTCATTCCTGACCTACCTCAGTAAGCGACACGGCCTGTTCGACGCCGTATTCATGCACTCCCGACATCTCAACGACTTCCCCTACCAATGGGGCCTGAGCGTGCTGTGCGCCGTCGGCGGGTTCATCATGCTGGCCAAGAAGATCTGGTGGCCGCTGGCCGTGTGGCTGCTGTTCATCGTGATCAACGTCGACGCGGGCACTCCCCTGTGGGGGCCGCTCGGTCGGGTCGCCGGGGCAGTCGGCGAGTTCTTCTACAAGGACCCGCGCCGCATCGCCGCGGCCACGACCCCGCTGTTCAACCTGATGGCGGCCATAGCGCTGGTCACGATCGTCGCCGGGGCGGTCGCCCTGGCCAAGCGGTTCGTGCAGCGGAGAAAGCCGCTGCCGTCCCGATTCTGGGCGACGGCGACCGCGGCGCTGCTGATCGGCATCAGCGTGGCCAGTGCCTGGCACTACTTCCCGCGGCACCGGTTCCTGTTCGGCGACAAGTACGACTCGATCATCGTCGACCAGCGCGACCTCGACGCCATGGCGTACCTGGCGAAGCTGCCGGGCGCGCACGACACGATGATCGGCAACTCCAACGTCGACGGCACTTCCTGGATGTACGCGGTGGCCGGCCTGCATCCGTTGTGGACCCACTACGACTACCCGGTGCAGATGGGGCCCGGCTACCACCGCTACATCTTCTGGGCCTTCGCCAAGAAGGGTGACTCCGATCCCCGGGTGGTGGAGGCGATCAAGGCCCTCAACATCCGTTATGTCCTAGCCAGCGGCCCGACGATCCGAGGGTTCAAAGTTCCCGAAGGACTATATTTTCTGGACAAGTCGCCGTACTGGAACCTGATCTACGACAACGGCGGCGCCCAGATCTACGAATGGCACGGCGACACTCCGGTGCACCCCTAGACCACAAACAAGGACGGTGATTGCGTTGGCCAACGGCAACGACGACCACGCCGACGACAGCGACGGCATCGAGGTAATTGGCGGAGTCGACCCGCGATTGATGGCGTTGCGCGAAGAGGACGACTCCGAGGAACGCTCGCTCACCGACCTGGTCGAGCAGCCCGCGAAGGTGATGCGGATCGGCACCATGATCAAGCAGCTGCTCGAAGAGGTGCGCGCCGCTCCGCTGGACGAGGCCAGCCGCACCCGGCTCCGCGACATCCACGCCACCAGCATCCGCGAACTCGAGGACGGCCTGGCACCGGAACTGCGCGAGGAACTCGAACGACTCACCCTGCCCTTCAACGAGGACAGCGCGCCCTCGGATGCCGAGTTGCGGATCGCACAGGCACAGTTGGTCGGCTGGCTGGAGGGGCTGTTCCACGGCATCCAGACCGCGCTGTTCGCCCAGCAGATGGCCGCCCGGGCCCAGCTCGAGCAGATGCGGCAGGGCGCACTGCCGCCCGGGATCGGCAAGCCGGGCCCGCACGGGCACGGCACCGGACAGTACCTGTAAGCCGTGTCGAGCGGTCCCCACATCGAGACCCGCGACGCGTGGGTCGAGTTCCCCATCTTCGACGCCAAGTCGCGTTCCCTGAAGAAGGCCTTCCTGGGCAAGGCCGGCGGCGCTATCGGCCGCAACGCCTCCAACGTGGTGGTCATCGAGGCGTTGCGCGACATCACCATGTCGCTGGAGCTCGGCGACCGCGTCGGGTTGGTGGGCCACAACGGCGCCGGCAAATCCACTCTGCTGCGGCTGCTTTCGGGCATCTACGAACCGACGCGCGGCTGGGCGAAAGTGACCGGGCGGGTGGCGCCGGTGTTCGATCTGGGTATCGGCATGGATCCCGAGATCTCGGGCTACGAGAACATCATCATCCGAGGCCTGTTTCTGGGGCAGACCCGCAAGCAGATGCTCGCCAAGGTGGACGAGATCGCCGAGTTCACCGAATTGGGCGATTACCTGTCGATGCCGCTGCGCACCTACTCGACCGGTATGCGGGTGCGACTGGCGATGGGCGTCGTCACCAGCATCGACCCGGAGATCCTGCTGCTCGACGAGGGCATCGGCGCGGTGGACGCCGAGTTCCTGAAGAAGGCGCAGTCCCGCCTGCAGAGCCTGGTGGAACGCTCCGGAATCCTGGTGTTCGCAAGCCATTCCAACGAATTCCTGGCCCGGCTGTGCAAGACGGCGATGTGGATCGACCACGGCGTGATCCGGCAGAGCGGCGGTATCGAAGACGTGGTGCGCGCCTACGAGGGCGACGACGCGGCACGGCATGTGCGCGAGGTACTCGCCGAGACCGCGCGTGAGTGACCGGGTCTTCGCCGTCGTGGTCACCCACCGGCGTCCCGAGGAACTCGCCCGCTCGCTGGAGATGTTGTCCACCCAGACCCGGCCACCGGACCGGATCATCGTCATCGACAACGACGCCTCCGGTGACAGCCGGGTGCACGATATCGTTGCCGCACAACAGGTCCCGTCGATCTATCTCAACTCCCGGCGAAACCTGGGCGGCGCGGGCGGTTTCGCGCTCGGGATGCTGCTGGCGCTGGCACACGGGGCGGACTGGATTTGGCTCGCCGACGACGACGGCCGGGCCGCGGACACCGCGGTGCTGGCCACCCTGCTGGCGTGCGCCGGAAAGCACGGGCTGGCCGAGGTGTCCCCGATGGTCTGCAACATCGACGACCCGGAGGCTCTGGCTTTTCCGTTGCGCCGTGGACTGGCGTGGCGGCGTCGGGTGAGTGAACTGCGTACCGAGCCAGGCCAGGACCTGCTGCCGGGAATCGCGTCTCTGTTCAATGGCGCGCTGTTCCGCGCCTCGACGCTGGAGGCCATCGGGGTACCGGATCTGCGGTTGTTCATCCGCGGCGACGAGGTGGAGATGCACCGCAGACTCGTGCGATCCGGCCTTCCGTTCGGAACCTGCCTGGACGCTGTGTACCTGCACCCGTGCGGCTCGGATGAGTTCAAACCGATCCTGCGCGGCCGTATGCACACCCAATACCCCGATGACACCAACAAGCGGTTCTTCACCTACCGCAACCGCGGTTACGTGCTGTCCCAGCCGGGGCTGCGCAAGCTGCTGTTCCAGGAATGGGTGCGGTTCGGCTGGTTCTTCCTGGTGACGCGCCGCGACCCCAAGGGGCTGCAGGAGTGGGTCCGGTTGCGCCGGCTGGGACGCCAGGAGAAGTTCGCACGGCCCGGAGGTTCCTCATGACGTTCATCGACGCCGCTGCGCAATCCAAGACGTTCGCCCGCGCGTGGGGTGATCTCACCGCCGGGTTCCGGCGTCACGAACTGTGGCTGCATCTGGGCTGGCAGGACATCAAACAGCGGTACCGCCGTTCGGTGCTGGGGCCGTTCTGGATCACCATCGCGACCGGTACGACCGCCGTCGCCATGGGCGGGCTGTACTCCAAGCTGTTCCATCTCGATCTGTCCGAGCACCTGCCCTACGTCACGCTCGGGCTGATCGTATGGAACCTGATCAACGCCGCGATTCTGGAAGGCGCCGACGTCTTCGTGCACAACGAGGGTCTGATCAAGCAACTGCCGACCCCGCTCAGCGTGCACGTCTACCGGCTGGTGTGGCGGCAGATGATCCTGTTCGCCCACAACATCGTGATCTACGTCGTCATCGCGATCATCTATCCCAAGCCGTGGTCGTGGGCGGACCTGTCGGTGCTTCCCGCGCTGGCGCTGATCATGCTCAACTGCATCTGGGTGTCGCTGTGCTTCGGCATCCTGGCAACCCGCTACCGCGACATCGGGCCGCTGCTGAACTCGGTGGTGCAGTTGCTGTTCTTCATGACGCCGATCATCTGGAACGACAACACACTTCGGCAGCAGGGCGCCGGGCGCTGGTCGAAGATCGTCGAACTCAACCCGCTGCTGCACTACCTCGACATCGTGCGGGCGCCGCTGCTGGGCGCGCCCCAGGAGTTGCGGCACTGGGCGGTGGTGGTGGTGCTGACCGTTGTGGGCTGGGTGATGGCTGCGTTCGCGATGCGGCAGTACCGCGCGCGGGTGCCGTACTGGGTCTGAGAACGCGGCCGCTCCTCCAATAGGGGGAGCACATTTCATCCCTCGAATCGTCCCGCCGGCCGAGGGACCTGCGACGCGATGTGCCTCAGGGTGGGAGTCGGAGCAATCGGCTCGGTTACCGAACTCGCGTCGAGGGGATCGTGCGATGTCGTTTATGTTGGCTCGTCCCGAAGCACTGGCCGCCGCGGCGGCGGACCTGTTGGATGTCGGGACGTCGGTGAGTTCGGCGAACGCGGCGGCGGCAGCCCCGACTACGGCGGTCCTGGCAGCGGCCGCCGATGAGATCTCGCATCAAATCGCCGCGCTCTTCAGCGCTCACGGTCAGGCATATCAGCTGCTCAGCGAACAGGCCTCGGACTTCCACCACCGATTCGCGCAGGTCCTGAGCGCCAGCGGCCTTTCGTACGCAACCGCCGAGGCCGGGAATGCCTCGCCCCTGCAGTCCTTCGGGCAGGCGGCGCTGGGCGTCGTCAATGCCCCAACGCAGGCCTGGTTGGGACGACCCCTGATCGGCGACGGCGTCGCCGGCGGGACCGTGAACGGTGTGGGCCAACCAGGCGGAGCCGGGGGCTTGTTGGTCGGCGACGGCGGCGCGGGTGGGGCGAGCACCGCTCCCGGCGCGGCCGGCGGCGCGGGCGGCAGTGCAGGCCTGATCGGTAACGGCGGCGCCGGTGGTCGCGCCGGAGCCGGGGCGGCCGGCGGCGGCGGCGGGACGGGAGGGTTGCTGTACGGCAACGGCGGCGCCGGCGGCACCGGCGGTGCGGCAGTGGCCGGGGTGAACGGGGGAATGCCCGGACGCGGCGGCGACGCGGGCAGCGCGATCTGGTTCGGCAACGGCGGCAGCGGCGGGCAAGGTGGCACGGGACTGGCGGGGGCCGACGGGCTCAATCCGACTCCCACCGGCAAGGCCGCTCCCGAAGGAAGCTACGGCGCCAACAACGCTGTCAACAGCAATGGCTATTTCTCGGCGGGAGGGGGCACCGGCGGCGCAGGTGGCACCGGCGGTCCCGGAGAATCCGGCGGTCAGGGTGGAGGCGGAGGTACCGGCGGTGCCACCGTCACTGGCAGCGCGGGCGGAAATCTTCCGATTGCCATCGGGGGCGCCGGCGGGAACGGCGGATTCGCCGGTGCGGGTGGGACCGGGGGCTCCGGCGGAGCCGGGGGTGCTGCTGTACTCAACGACGGCACCTCCACCGCCGCGTACGCCGGCGCGTTCGGCGGACCAGGCGGACTGGGAGCGCCCGGAGGGGAGTTCGGCGGATCGGGTGGCGCCGGCGGGAACGGTGGCGAAGCGTCGGCCTGGGCCCCGAACTACCGCGCGAACGCTTATGGCGGCTACGGAGGAACCGGCGGACACGGTGCTTCCGGCGCCAACGGTGGCGCGGGCGGAAGGGGTGGCAGCGGCGGCAGCGGCGGTCATGGCGGTCTGTTCGTCGGCAACGGCGGCAGCGGCGGAAACGGCGGGGGTGGCGGCACGGGCGGTCTCGGCGACCTCGGTGGCGCGGGCGGACGCGGTGGCAACGGCGGCGCCGCCTGGCTCAACAGTGTCCCGAGCGGGACCGAAGGAAATGGTGGAGACGGCGGCGCCGGCGGCGACGGGGGCAGTGGTGGAGACGGCGGCGCCGGCGGAAGCGGCGGCCAGGGGGGCGCGGGTGGTGCGCTGTGGGGCTCCGGCGGGGTCGGCGGACATGGTGGTCTCGGTGGGGCCGGCGGCGGCGGTGGTCACGGCGGTGACGGAGGTCATGGCGGTGTGAGCGGAGGCACCGGCGGTCAGACCGGCCACGCAGGTGCCGCGGGTGACGGCGGCAGCGGCGGCGCCTCCGGAGTCGGCGGCAGCGGCGGTGAGGGCGGCGCCAGTGGCGTCCTCGGCGGTGGCCCCGGCGCGAGCGGCGCCATAGGCGGAACGGGCGCTGTAGGTGCCGACGGTCTCGGTGGCACACCCGGCTAGACCGCTTGCCGGCCGGTAGGTTGGCGCAATGAGCGTTCCGGGCCGCAACAAAGTCGACGCCAGCCTGCTTTCCGGTGTCTCCGAGACAGCCCTGCTCACGTTGAGTGGCCGGGCTTTCCAGGCCGCCCACCCGGACGCGATCATCGACGACCCGATGGCCGTCAAGCTCGTCGAATCCATCGACTTCGATTTCGACAAGTTCGGCCGGCGCAAGGGCCAGGAGATGGCGCTGCGGTCGTTGGCCGTCGACAGATGCGCGCTCGCCTACCTCGCCGCGCACCCCAGGGCCACCGTCGTCGCCCTCGCCGAGGGCTTTCAGACCAGCTTCTGGCGGCTGGACAGAGCATTGCCTGACGCTCAATTCCGTTGGGTGTCAATCGATCTGCCGCCGGTGATCGAGCTGCGCCGACGGCTGCTGCCACACTCGCCGCGGATCACCGAGATCGCGCAGTCCGCGCTCGACTACAGCTGGATGGACCAGATCGACACCGCCGATGGGGTGTTCATCACCGCCGAGGGGCTGTTGATGTATCTGCAGCCTTCCGAGGCAATGGGTTTGATCACGCAGTGCGCCAAGCGTTTTGCCGGCGGGCAGATGTTCTTCGACGTACCGCCGACCATCGTCAAGAAGGTAGCGAAGAAGGGCATGCGCTCGTCCAAGCACTACCGGGTGCCGCCGATGCCGTTCAGCCTGTCACCACGCCAACTGGCGGATCTGGTGAACACTATTCCCGGCATCCGCGCCGTGCACGATGTGCCGATACCCGCCGGGCGCGGCTGGTTCTTCGGGCGCGCCTACCCGGCGCTCTGGGAGTTCCCGCCACTCAAGCAATTCCGGGGCGCCTACACCTTGCTCGAATTCGGCTGACGCTCAGCGGGTTTCCCGCGTCACCACCAGCTCCTGGTTGCCGGTGGCCCAAGCCTGCTGAAAGACGTCGAGCGGCACCACCTCGTCGGCGCGGGTCCCGCTGTCGTTGAGGTGCACCATGCCGTTGACCAGGTCGACACCGGTCACGACGACGGCGTGGTCGCTCATCGGGTTGCCGCGGTTGTCTCTGGTCTGGATGGGCAGGCCCCAGATCATCTCGGCGTTCACCCCCGCGATCACCTTGTGGCCGTCGGCCAGGTAGTGCTCGAGCGCCTCCATGCCGGAGTCCAGCCCGGTCATCGGGGCCTCGTCCTGGCTGGTGGCCACCCCGTAGATGCCGTACTGCGCCAGCAGCAACGGAATGTCACCGGGGTCGGTGCCGTTGCCCGCGCTGTACATCGGACCCCGGTGGACGCGGCTGCCCAGCCGCTGCGCCACCGCGACGATCTCCTCCTCGGAAGGCTGGCGACGGGTCAGCTCGCCGATCACATCGGCGGCGGCCATCAGGGCACAGTCGTCGAAGGACTGCTTGCGCCAGTACTGGGCGGCTGCGGAGGGGTTGCCGTACATCCGAGGAGCCTCACTGTGCGGCGCGGAAGCGGCGGCGTGGGCCAGGCCGGTCGCCAGGCCCAGGGTCACCGCCACGCCGGCGATGGCCAGGGTGACCCTGGCGACGGAGCCGCGGACGTTCTCGATGATGCGCATGAGAGAAGGCTCGGACGCCGTCCTGTTGAGAAGCTCTGCAGATTCTTGGGGCCGGCCCCTCCGATAGGTGGAGCGGATTTCATCCTTCGAATCAGCTACCGGACCGAGGGACTTGCGGCGGGCCCGGGACAGCGGGCATCCACGGCTGAACTGCGGCGCGATACCGCCAGGAACGCACCAAGGATCCTTTTAGAATCCTCCAAGGCCGCACCCGGAAGCTGTCGCGGTGCCTCAAACACTCGTCCGCCCCGACAGCGCGGTCCTGCAGCTGCGGCTCGACCGGCCCGTTCTGCTGCGCCCGATCCCGTTCCAGGCGATCTGCGAGCAGCACCTGCTGCCGTTCTACGGGGTCGTGCACATCGGCTACCTGCGCGGGGACCAGGGGTTGAGCCAGGCTGAGCTCACCCGGGTCGTCGACGCCTGCGCGATCGGCGTGCAGCTGCAGGACAAGATGACCACCCGCATCGGCCTGTGGCTGCATCACCAGTTCGCCCCGCGCGGCCTCGGAGTCCTGGTGGAAGGCGGGTACGCCTGCACCCCGGTGCGCGAGGGCGCCGCCCTTGCCGGACCCACCACCACCATGGCCTTCTACGGCTCGATGCGTGACAACGCCGACCAACAACGCGAATTCATCACCCTCGCCACCAGAAAGAAGATCAATCACCATGCCTGAGATCGCCTTCGCCGGCCCTGCCCAGACCGCCACCATGCACCGCGATGACGCGCCCGTGGGACGCACGGCGCGGTTTCACCTGCGCAAGCGATTCGGTGGCCTGAACTGCTGCCGCCGGTCCTGGTCCGACAACGGCAAGCGCCTGTTCCTGCACGGCTACTCACTCAGCTTCGAGATCGAGTTCGCCTGTGACGAGACCGAACCCGGCGATCAGGTGCTCAGCTCCGATTGCCTCGACGACATCCGCGCCGCGCTTGCGGCTCAGTTCGGGCACACCACGCTGATCGCTACCAACGACCCGCAACGCGACCTGTTCGAGCTGCTTGCCGAACGTGACCTGGTCGACATGCGGATCGTGGACAGCACCGGCCTGGAGGCCTCCGGCGCCTGGGTGTTCGAGACGGTGGAACGCATCGTCGCCCAGGCGACGGGTGGCCGGGCCTGGGTGTCGCGAATCGACGCGCAGGAGAGCGGCAGCCGGGTCTTCACGCTCACCGCATTGCCGGTGAAGGACTGGGTGTGAAGGCGCCTTTCGCGCTGCTTGTGGTCACCGGCCTGATCTGCGCCGGCTGCGGAACAGCCACGGCCGCACCCGATCTCGATGCTTTCCTGACGAACCTGCCGGCGACTCTCAGCGCTGCCGGGTCCCCGGATCAGCTACGCGCCGCGCTCGGCACGGCCCCGCCGGAGGTCTCGCAGGGCCCCGGCACCACGTTGCGGTTTCCGGGCCGGGACGCGCAGTGGTTGGTGACCGCGTGGCGCCTCGACCGCGTCTATGCGGTCGCCACCGATCCACACCAGCAGAGCTGGCAGTTGCTGCGGTACGGGCAGGACGTGCCAGACCCGAACGGCACGCGTATCGCGTTGGTACCGATCACTTTCGGCTCCTGGACCGTCCGTCCGCGATTGGCCGGGCGGCCGGCCGGGCCGCTGCCGGATGTGGTGGCGGGTGCGTCTCCGGCGTACGACATCTCGGCCCACTCCGCACAGGTCGTCGGAATCGACATCGACATGTGACCCCTCGACAGTGCAGGATGCGACCGTGAGCGCCTCTGTCGTCGGCTGTGTGGGCACCCTGATCGTGCCGACGCGCGGCGCCGAGGGCGCCGGCGAGGTATTGCTGAACGTGCGCGGCACCAAAGAGACATTCCTCGCCCGCTCCGACGAACCACTACCGAAGGGCACCCAGGTGCTCGTCGTGCAGGCCCACGGGCCACGAACCGTCGTCGTCGAGCCCTGGCACGACCCGACTTTCACCTGAATATCCAAAACGCAAGGAGTACAACGATGCTCGGATACCGAGTGCCCGCGCCGGACGAGGCAATGCTCATTTCAGGCGGCAAAGCCAAGGGCAATGTCCCGTTCCGGGTGGTGACCGGCCACGGCGCCTTCGTCGTCCCGTTCTTCCGCAAGGCCGCCTTCCTGACGCTGGCGATGTGCGAGGCCGAGGTGGCCGAGAAATGCGTCACCCAGCAGGGCATCACCCTCAACGTCCGGGCCGTCATCGCGTTCAAGGTGGGCAACGACCCGGAAAGCATCATCGCCGCCGCGCAACGATTTCTGTCCGAACAGGACCAGATGTCGGTCCTGACGGGCCGGATCTTTGCCGGGCACCTGCGCTCGATCATCGGCTCGATGACCGTCGAGCAGATCATCCGGGAGCGCCAGAAGCTGGCCACCGAGGTGCTCGACGGCTCCAAGGAGGAGATGGCCCGCATCGGCCTCAACGTCGACGCGTTGCAGATTCAGTCCATCGACGACGACGGGCTGGGCTACATCAAGGCGATGTCGGCCCCGCACAACGCCGCCGTGCAGCAGCAGGCCCAGATCGCCCAGGCGCAGGCCAACCAGAAGGCCGCCGAGGCCGAACAGGAGTCGCAGCGCAAACAGGCCGAGTTCGCCCGCGAGACCGCCATCGTGAAGGCGCAGTACAAGGCCGAGGTGGACAAGGCACAGGCGGAGGCGGCTCAGGCCGGCCCGCTGGCAGAGGCCGAGGCCCAGCGGGAAGTGCTGGCCATGCGCACCGAACTCGCCCAGCGGGCGGCCGAACTGCGGCAGCAGGAGTTGGTCGCCGAGGTGGTCAAGCCCGCCGAGGCCGAAGCCGAGCGGGTGCGCATTCTGGCCGTGGCCGACGCCGAGAAGATGAAGATCCAGGCCGAGGCCGCCGCCTCGCACAACCGGGTGGCGCTGGACCGGATGATCATCGACCAGCTACCCGAGATCGTCGACAAGGCGGCGCGCGGACTGGCCGGTTCGAATCTGACCGTGCTCAACGGTGCCGAAGGGATCAGTCAGGTGACCAGTGGCCTGGTGTCACAGGGTCTGGCTATCTTCGATGCCGTACGCAACGGGCTCTCCCAGTACGACGAAGACGAGGGCGCGCCGGCGTGATACGCGCCGGTAAACGCCTGAGGGATATCAGTGACGGCCGGCCTTTTGTGGTGTATCACTGAAACGCCCGATAGGTGCTCGGCGAAAGGGGTGGTCGTGAGCGAAGAAGCCCAGTCCACAGATCTGGCAGCGGCAGCGCGCGACAACCTCGCCGCCGAACTGGCCCGGCTCAAGCAGCGGCACGACCGCCTCGAAATCGAGGTCAAGAACGACCGCGGCATGGTCGGTGATCACGGAGACGCGGCCGAGGCGATCCAGCGCGCCGACGAGCTGGCGGTGCTCGCCGAGCGGATCAACGAGCTGGACCGGCGGTTGAAGTCCGGGCCGCCGAGCTCGGAGGACTCCGACACGCTGCCCGGCGGTACCGAGGTCACGCTACGCTTCGCCGACGGCGAAGTGGTCACCATGTACGTGATCTCGATCGTCGAGGAAACGCCGGTCGGTCACGAAGGCGAGACGTTGACCGCCCGCAGCCCGTTGGGTCAGGCGCTGGCCGGCCATCAAGCGGGTGACACGGTGACGTACTCCACGCCGCAGGGCCCCAGCCAGGTCGAGCTGCTCTCGGTGAAGCTGCCCACCTAGACTCCCAGTCGATGATCCCGCCGCCGGAGCCAGATGCCGAACACCCGGAACAACACCAGCATCTGCATCTGACGACCCAGGCGTTGCGCTTCATCATCACCGGTTCTTTCTCGGCGGTCGTCGACTTCGGGCTCTATCTGATCCTGTACAAGGGGCTCGGCGTCCAGGTCGACCTGGCCAAAGCCACCAGCTTCATCGTGGGCACCATCACCGCGTATCTGATCAACCGGCGCTGGACGTTCCAGGCGTCGCCGAGCACCGCGCGGTTCATCGGGGTCATGGCGCTGTATGCGATCACCTTCGCGGTGCAGGTCGGTCTCAACCATCTGTGCCTGGAACTGCTGCACTACCGGGGCTGGGCCGTGCCGGTCGCGTTCGTGGTGGCGCAGGGCACCGCGACGGTGATCAATTTCATCGTGCAGCGCACCGTGATCTTCCGCATCCGCTGACCCTTGCCGGGGGCGCGGTACCCTCTTTGACGATGTCGAGCAGCGAATTGGCCACTACACCGACCCGGCTGACCGGGTGGGGACGAACGGCACCCTCAGTGGCGGAGGTGCTGCGCACCCCAGATGTCGAGGTGATCGCAAGGGCGGTGGTCCGCGCAGGCGAGTCAGACGGCCGGGGCGTGATCGCCCGCGGGCTGGGCCGGTCCTACGGGGACAACGCGCAGAACGGCGGCGGCCTGGTGATCGACATGTCGGCGCTCAACAAGATCCACTCGCTGAACGCCGAAACCAAGCTCGCCGACGTCGACGGCGGCGTCAACCTCGACCAGCTGATGAAGGCGGCGCTGCCGCTGGGACTGTGGGTGCCGGTGCTGCCGGGCACCCGCCAGGTCACCATCGGCGGCGCGATCGGGTGTGACATCCACGGCAAGAACCACCACAGCGCCGGCAGCTTCGGCAACCACGTCCGGTCCATGGACCTGCTGCTGGCCGACGGCGAGATCCGGCGGGTGACGCCGGACGGCGACGAAGCCGAGTTGTTCTGGGCCACCGTCGGCGGCAACGGGCTGACCGGGATCATCCTGCGCGCCACCATCGAGATGACCCCCACCGAGACGGCCTATTTCATCGCCGACGGCGACGTCACCGCCACCCTCGACGAAACGATCGCCCTGCACAGCGACGGCAGCGAGAACAACTACACCTACTCCAGCGCCTGGTTCGACGCGATCAGCGCGCCACCCAAGCTGGGCCGCGCGGCGGTTTCCCGCGGCTCGCTGGCCACCCTGGACCAGCTGCCCGAGAAGCTGCGCCGCAATCCGCTGAAATTCGATGCGCCGCAACTGTTCACGTTCCCCGACATCTTCCCCAACGGGCTGGCCAACAAATACACGTTCGGGCCGATCGGCGAATTGTGGTACCGCAAATCCGGCACCTACCGGAACAAGATCCAGAATCTGACGCAGTTCTACCACCCGCTGGACATGTTCGGAGAGTGGAATCGCGGCTACGGTCAGGCGGGCTTCCTGCAGTACCAGTTCGTGGTTCCCACCGAAGCCGTCGACGAGTTCAAGCGGATCATCCGCGACATCCAGGCCAGCGGGCACTACTCATTCCTCAACGTGTTCAAGCTGTTCGGCCCGGGCAACCAGGCCCCGCTGAGCTTCCCGATCCCGGGCTGGAACATCTGCGTCGACTTCCCGATCAAGGCCGGCCTCAACGAGTTTGTCAGCGAACTGGACCGGCGGGTACTGCAATTCGGCGGCCGGCTCTACACCGCCAAAGACTCCCGGGTGAGCGCCGAGAATTTCCACGCCATGTACCCAAGGATCGACGAGTGGATCGCGGTGCGCCGCAAAGTCGATCCCACCGGCGTTTTCGTCTCCGACATGGCCCGACGTTTGGAGTTGCTGTAAATGGTGCTCGACGCAGTAGGGAACCCTCAGTCCATCCTGCTCCTCGGAGGCACCTCTGAGATCGGGCTGGCGATCTGCGAGCGGTACCTGCAGAACGCCAAGGCGCGAATCGTGTTGGCAGCCATGCCCGAAGACCCGGGTCGTGACGCCGCGGTGGCTCAGATGAAGGCCGCCGGCGCGCGGTCGGTGGAGCTCGTCGACTTCGACGCCCTGGAGCCCGACACCCACCCGAAGGTGATCGACGAATGCTTCAACAACGGTGACATCGACGTGGCCATCGTCGCGTTCGGGTTGCTGGGTGACGCCGAGGAGCTCTGGCAGAACCAGCGCAAGGCGGTGCAGATCGCCGAGATCAATTACACCGCAGCGGTATCGGTGGGTGTGCTGCTGGCCGAAAAGATGCGTGCCCAGGGCTTCGGCCAGATCATCGCGATGAGCACGGTGGCCGGTGAGCGGGTGCGCCGATCCAACTTCGTCTACGGGTCCACCAAGGCCGGACTCGACGGCTTCTACCTGGGTTTGTCAGAGGCGTTGCGCGAGTACGGGGTTCGGGTGCTGGTGATTCGGCCGGGGCAGGTGCGAACCAGGATGAGCGCCCACGTCAAGGAAGCACCACTGACCGTCGACAAGGAGTACGTCGCGAACCTGGCGGTGAACGCGTCGGCAAAAGGTAAGGAATTGGTTTGGGCGCCAACAGCATTCCGTTACGTGATGATGGTGTTGCGTCACATCCCGCGGAGCATCTTCCGCAAGCTGCCCATCTGAGCATGCGCAACGCGCTGGCCACCCTGGGCCAGATGACGCTGGCGACGGTGGTGGCCGTCGTGGTGTCGGTCGTCTCGCTCGCGGCGATCGCCCAGGTGCAGTGGCCCGCCTTCCCGTCGTCGAACCAACTGCACGCGCTGACCACGGTCGGCCAGGTGAGCTGCCTGGCCGGGCTGCTCGCCGTCGGCTGGGTGTGGCGGCTGGGACGCTTCCGGCGCCTGGCCCAGCTCGGCGGGCTGGTGTTCGTCTCCGCGTTCACCGTCGTCACGCTGGGAATGCCGCTGGGCGCCACCAAGCTGTACCTGTTCGGCATCTCGGTCGACCAGCAGTTCCGCACCGAGTACCTGACCAGGCTCACCGACAGCCCGGCGCTGCACGACATGACCTATATCGGGTTGCCGCCGCTGTACCCGCCGGGCTGGTTCTGGATCGGCGGGCGCGCGGCCGCGCTCACCGGGACGCCGGCGTGGGAGATGTTCAAGCCGTGGGCGATCACGTCGATCACCATCGCGGTCGCCGTTGCGCTGGTGCTGTGGTCGCGGATGGTCCGCTTCGAGTACGCGCTGCTGCTGACGATCGCGACCGCGGCCGTGACGCTGGCCTACAGCTCGCCGGAGCCCTACGCCGCGATGATCACGGTGCTGCTGCCGCCCATGTTTGTGCTGACCTGGTCGGGCCTGCGCGCCGCCGGACGCTCGCCTGACCCTGCCGACGGTGCAGCCAGCCTCACGCTCGGCGAGGACCGGGGCACGCGTGCGGGGTGGGCGGCTGTCGTCGGCGCCGGCGTCTTCCTGGGGTTCGCAGCCACCTGGTACACCCTGCTGGTCGCCTACAGCGCCTTCACGGTGACGCTGATGGCGCTCGGTCTCGCCGTGTCACGCTGGCGTTCCGGCGGCATCAGAGCCGCCCTCGACCCGCTGCGCCGGCTGGTGGTCATCGGCGTGATCGCGGCAGCGATCGCGTCCATCACCTGGCTGCCTTACCTACTGCGCACGTTGAGTTCCCCGACCAGCAACAGCGGCAGCGCCTTCCACTACCTGCCCGCCGACGGCGCCGAGCTCACCTTCCCCATGCTGCAGTTCTCACTGCTGGGCGCGGGCTGCATGCTGGGCACGCTGTGGCTGGTGGTGCGGGCACGGTCGTCGGTGCGCGCCGGCGGCCTGGCGATCGGTGTGCTCGCGGTCTACGCCTGGTCGCTGCTGTCGATGCTGACCACCCTGGCGCGCACCACGCTGCTGTCGTTCCGCTTACAGCCGACCCTGAGCGTGCTCCTTATCGCGGCCGGGGTGTTCGGGTTCGTCGAGGCGGCTCAGGCCCTGGCCGCACGCAGCCGGGCAGTGCTGCCGGTGGCGGCGGCGCTGGGTCTGGCCGCAGCGATCGCCTTCAGCCAGGACATTCCCGACGTGCTGCGACCGGACCTGACGATCGCTTACACCGACACCGATGGCGACGGGCAGCGGGGTGACCGGCGACCGCCCAGCTCGGAGAAGTACTACCCGGCCGTCGACGCCGCCATCCGGAAGGTCACCGGCAGGCCGCGCGATCAGACCGTGGTGATGACGGCCGACTACAGCTTCCTGTCGTTCTACCCCTACTGGGGCTTCCAGGGGCTGACGTCGCACTACGCCAATCCGCTGGCCCAATTCGACAAACGCGCCGCGCAAATCGAGAGCTGGTCGAAGCTGAAGACCGCCGACGAGTTCATCCAGGCGCTGGACAAGCTGCCGTGGCCACCGCCGACCGTGTTCGTCATGCGGCGCGGAGCCGGGAACACCTACACCCTGCGGCTGGCCGAAGATGTCTACCCCAACCAGCCCAATGTCCGTCGCTACACGGTGGACCTGAAGGCCGCCCTGTTCAGCGACCCGCGATTCGCCGTCGAGACCATCGGACCGTTCGTAGTGGCCGTCCGTAAGCCGGTGCCGAACGCCTGATGCTCACCGAAGAACTACCATCTACCTCCGTGGGCGACGCGGGAGCAAACTACCGGATCGCTCGACTCGTTGCCGTGGTCGCCGGACTATTGGGAGCGGCGCTGGCGCTGGCAACCCCGCTGCTGCCGGTCAAGCAGACCACCGCCCAGCTCAACTGGCCCCAGAACGGCACCTTCGGCAGCGTCGAAGCGCCGCTGATCAGCTATGTGGCCACGGACCTGAACATCAGCGTGCCGTGCCAGGCCGCCGCCGGGCTGGACGGGCCGCAGAACGCCGGCAAGACGGTGCTGTTGTCGACGGTGCCCAAGCAGGCACCCAAGGCGGTCGATCGCGGCCTATTGCTGCAACGGGTCAACGGCGACCTGGTTCTGATCGTGCGCAACGTCCCGGTGGTGACCGCCCCGATGAGTCAGGTGCTCGGTCCGGACTGTCAGCGACTGACGTTCACCGCCCACGCCGACCGGGTCATCGGGGAGTTCGTCGGCCTCAAGCAGGGGCCGACCACCGAGCATCCCGGGGCGCCGCTGCGCGGCGAGAAGAGCGGCTATGACTTCCGGCCTCAGATCGTCGGGGTGTTCACCGACCTGACCGGACCGGCTCCCCCGGGCCTGAGCCTCTCCGCGACCGTCGACAGCCGTTACAGCAGCAGCCCCACGGCGCTGAAGATGGCCGCGATGATCCTCGGCTTGCTGCTGACGGCCGCCTCCCTGGTCGCGCTGCACGTCCTGGACACCGCCGACGGCACCCGGCACCGCCGGTTCCTGCCGTCGCGCTGGTGGTCGGTGGGCGGCCTGGATGCGCTGGTGATCGCCGTACTGGTCTGGTGGCACTTCGTCGGCGCCAACACCTCCGACGACGGCTACATCCTGACCATGGCCAGGGTGTCCGAGCACGCCGGCTACATGGCGAACTACTACCGCTGGTTCGGCACCCCCGAGGCGCCGTTCGGCTGGTATTACGACCTGCTGGCGATGTGGGCGCACGTCACCACGGCCAGCATCTGGATGCGGCTGCCTACCCTCGTGATGGCGCTCACGTGCTGGTGGGTGATCAGCCGCGAGGTCATCCCCCGGCTGGGTGACTCCGTCAAGAAGAGCCGCGCCGCGGCGTGGACGGCGGCCGGGATGTTCCTGGCGGTCTGGCTGCCTTTGAACAACGGCCTGCGTCCGGAGCCGATCATCGCCCTGGGCATCCTGCTGACCTGGTGCTCGGTGGAGCGGGCGGTGGCTACGAGCCGGCTGTTGCCGGTGGCCGCGGCGTGCATCCTCGGTGCGCTAACCCTGTTCTCCGGGCCGACCGGAATCGCCTCCATCGGTGCGCTGCTGGTGGCGATCGGGCCGTTGCGGACCATCCTGCATCGCCGCTCCAAGCGATTCGGCCTGCTGCCGCTGATCTCGCCGATCCTCGCGGCCGCCACGGTCACCACGATCCTTATCTTCCGGGATCAGACGTTCGCCGGCGAAGCCCAGGCCACCGTGCTCAAGCGCGCCGTCGGCCCCAGCCTGAAGTGGTTCGACGAGCACATCCGCTACGAGCGGCTCTTCATGCCCAGCCCGGACGGGTCGGTGGCGCGCCGGTTCGCGGTGCTGGCGCTGATCCTCGCGCTGGCGATCGCGGTGGCGATCTCGTTGCGCAAGGGGCGGATTCCCGGTACCGCGGCCGGTCCGAGCCGCCGCATCATCGGCATCACCATCATCTCGTTCCTGGCGATGATGTTCACCCCTACCAAATGGACGCACCACTTCGGGGTGTTCGCCGGGCTGGCCGGTTCGCTGGGGGCGCTGGCGGCGGTGGCTGTGACCGGAGCCGCGATGCGCTCCAGACGCAACCGCACCGTGTTCGCCGCCGTCGTACTGTTCGTGATGGCGATGTCGTTCGCCAGCGTCAACGGCTGGTGGTACGTCTCGAATTTCGGCGTGCCATGGTCGAATTCGTTCCCCAAGTGGCGTTGGTCGCTGACCACGGCGCTGCTCGAGCTGACGGTGATCGTGTTGTTGATCGCGGCGTGGTTCCACTTCGTCGCCACCAACGACGACGGGCCGCCCAAAACCCGGCTCGGCGCCCGCCTGACACGGTTCACCCAGTCCCCGTTGGCAATTGCGACATGGTTGCTGGTTCTGATGGAAGTCGTGTCGCTGACCCAGGCGATGATCTTCCAGTATCCGGCGTGGTCGGTGGGCCGGTCGAATCTCCAAGCGCTGACTGGAAAGACGTGTGGTCTGGCGACCGACGTGCTGGTCGAACTAAATCCCGAGGCCGGCATGTTGGCGCCGGTGTCCGCACCGGTGGGCGACGCGCTGGGCGCGGGCCTCTCGGAAGCGTTCACTCCCAACGGGATTCCCGCTGACGTCTCGGCGGATCCGGTGATGGAACGGCCGGGTGACCGCAATTTCGCCAATGACGACGGGGTGATCACCGGCACCGAGGCCGGCACCGAAGGCGGTACCACCGCCGCACCGGGCATCAACGGCTCCCGGGCCCGGTTGCCGTTCGGCCTCGACCCGGCGCGCACCCCGGTGCTGGGCAGTTGGCGCGCCGGCATCCAGGTGCCGGCGATGCTGCGATCGGGCTGGTACCGACTGCCGCCCAAGGATGAACGACACAAGACGCCGCTGCTGGTGGTGACCGCGGCCGGCCGGTTCGATGCCCGCGAGGTTCAGGTGCAGTGGGCCACGGATGACGAGGCCGCAGCCGGAAAGCACAGCGGTTCAATGGGATTCGCCGACGTCGGGGCGGCACCGGCCTGGCGCAACCTGCGCGCGCCGCTGTCGGCCATCCCCGACTCCGCCACGCAGATCCGCATGGTGGCCGACGACGACGATCTGGCCCCGCAACATTGGATCGGGCTGACTCCGCCGCGAGTGCCGCAGCTGCGCACGCTGCAGGACGTGGTGGGTTCGGCGGATCCGGTGTTCCTGGACTGGCTGGTGGGGCTGGCGTTCCCCTGCCAGCGGCCGTTCGGGCATCAGAACGGTGTCGACGAGACACCCAAGTGGCGGATCCTGCCCGACCGCTTCGGCGCCGAGGCCAATTCGCCGGTCATGGACAACCTCGGCGGCGGACCACTGGGCATCACCGAATTGCTGACACAATCGACCACCGTCGCCAGCTACCTGAAGGACGACTGGTTCCGGGACTGGGGCGCCCTGCAACGGCTCACGCCTTTCTATCCCGACGCCAAACCGGCGCGGCTGGAGGTGGGGACAGTGACGCGCAGCGGGTTGTGGGACCCGGCGCCGCTGCGCAAGAGCTGATGGGCCGGGGGCCCACTTAGAACGGTGGGGGTTCGTCGTCGGGTGGGCCGGTGGCGGTGATTCGGGCTTGGTGGTTGGCGCGGCGTTCGGCGGTCACCCGGGCGGCGCGGGCTTGGGTGCGGGTGCGCCGGCGGGTGGGCATCATCGCGGTGCGCTCGGCGCAGTAATCCGCCGGTGGGGTTTGGGCTTCGGGGGCGGGCATCCCACCCACCGCATGGCACAGGCTGGGAAACAGCAGCGCGGAGCCGGGGGTGGTGACGTGGGTGTCCCCGGCCGGGGAGGTCAGGATCAAGGTGCCGTCGGCGAGTTGTTTCTCGGTCCAGCCCCAAAACGTTTTCATCAAGTGATGCGTGCGGCAGTAGCACTTGAGGTTGGTTACAAGTCGTTGATCTACCTGCTTCTTGCCTGCATTCTCCCAGTATGGCGCTGGTGAGCGTGAGCAAAGCTGGGTGAGCGTCAACGTACGTACTGAAGCCCGTACACGATCTATGGGGTTGTGCCGCCTCCTCTGAGTGAAGTCTCTTCAGATGTTGTCATCGCCTGTGGAGCATGCAGCCAATGACGATCCGCTTGGCCTGCTCGTACACGACCTAGGCGGTCTAGTGCTCCCGCGAGGGTGAACTTGCGCCGCCCGACGCAGGCAGCGACCACAGGCCCAGAGTTCGCATTGCGCCTGGACTATCCAACTATCCAACGGCTCTTCCCGATCGCGTCCGGAATTACTGCCATGCAGGCTTGTCGGCGTCGGTGCCTGGCTTGTTTACTCCCAGTGAGCCGTGGAGTTCTTGTGAGGGATCGGTAATCAATCGTACGACGAGTGCCGCGATGCTTTTTCGGGATACCTCGGTGCCTTTGAAAGGTTCTCCTTTCTGGGTGATCTCGTAGTCCACTTCGTCTTTGTCTGTAAGCCATGCGGGTCTGATGATTGTGTAGTCAAGGCGCGAAGACTCGATCACTTTCGCCGCTGCGGCGTAGGTTTCGAGATAGCCGCCGTCGAGCATCCGGTGGTTCCAACGGCCAAACTCGCCGGGGACTTCGTCGTAGATCCCTAGCGTCGAGATCCAAATGAGCCTTCGCACGCGAGCGCCCTCAAGCGCAGTGACGACCCCACGCGCTTGGTCCACGATATCTTTACCGCCAAGGTTGGCATAGACGATGTCCTGTCCCTCGACCGCTTGTTTCAGGAGACTTCCGTTAAGGACATCACCTTCTACTGCCGTTGCGCGGAGGTCGGGCAAGTCGTGCAAGCGTTGGTCGTTCCGTAGGTAGAGGGTGAGATTCACGCTCTCGTCGTGGAGCAGTTCGCGTACTACGATTTGCGCGATTCTGCCTCCGGCACCAAGTACAAGAACTCGTGTCATGAATGCTGCTCCTTCCGTCGTCGTGTCTGGTGGGCGTTATAAGCGGCCATCAAGGTATTTCCTACTCGGCCAAGTCCGGCACGACAGATACTGGCGAGCTGGCGGCCCCTCGGTTGTGCTGATCGCATGCTGCGGGAGAGCACGTGCCTATCGTGCAGGTAACCCGTCAGCTCTAGCGACTATCCCGCACTGCTCCAGCAAAGGGGAGTTAGCGATTCACGTCAACGATGATGCGGCCCCTCACTCGGCCCTCAAGAAGATCTGTTGAAGTGGAGATAGCGTCAGTGAGGCCGATCTCGTGGCTGATCTCTCCTAGGTGTCCGGTGTCGAGGTCCCTGCTCAGCCGGCCCCACGCTGTGACGCGTTTGGCGTGGGGCTGCGTGACACTGTTGATACCCAACAGGCTCACTCCGCGCAGGATGAATGGCGCAACAGTGCTTGGGAATTCCATGCCTTGAGCCATGCCACACGCGGCGACGGCTCCCTCGGCACTGGTGGTGGCACACACATTAGCCAGTGTGTGGCTGCCCACGGAGTCGATAGCGCCGGCCCAGCGCTCGCTGCCCAAGGGGCGGCCCGGTTCGGCGAGTTCGGCTCGGTCGATCACCGTAGCCGCACCCAACCTCCGCAGATAGTCTGCCTCAGCGAGGCGGCCGGTTGCCGCGACGACCGTGTAGCCGTTGCTCGCGAGCAGCGTGACCGCGATGCTTCCGACGCCGCCACTGGCACCGGTGACGAGTAC
This sequence comes from Mycobacterium sp. 23, assembly GCF_048287075.1. Taxonomy (NCBI): domain Bacteria; kingdom Bacillati; phylum Actinomycetota; class Actinomycetes; order Mycobacteriales; family Mycobacteriaceae; genus Mycobacterium; species Mycobacterium sp. 23. Next base: position 4,310,695 of record NZ_JBLVUX010000005.1, on the reverse strand, counting down.
TTCACCGTCACTAGGGGTGACCCCGTGTTGTTCGAGTGCCATCAGGCAAAGCATCGCTGTATAGCCCGCAGTGCCGATGGCAGTGGCCTGCGCCTCGGTGAACGAGGGGGGGAGTGGCACTAGCCAGTCCGCCTGGAGCCGAGCGATCTGTGCAAGCCCTCCCCAGTGGGTCTCGCCCAGTCCCCAACCGTTCACCAGAACGTGATCACCGGGTTTGTAGCGCGCGTCATTGCTGGCCTCAACGACGCCGGCTAAGTCGATTCCCGGGACCATCGGGAAGCGACGGACGACGGGGCCCCTACCGGTGATGGCCAGGGCGTCTTTGTAATTGAGGCTGCTGTATGCGACCCGGACGGTCACTTGCCCCTCAGGTAGGTCGTCGCTGCCGATCCGCCGCATTTCCGCACGGTAGTCCGTGTTGGTCTTCTCAACCACAATCGCGCTGAACATCGTATTCCCTTCTCCTACGCGCGGGCACATGCGAGGAATCCACTGAAAAACACGTCGAGCGGTTCGACTGTCCGAGCGAGTTTGGTGCGCAATACCGCTCCCTCCCAACCGATCCAGAAGAACCGTGATAGCGCGGCGCAGTCGGTGTCGGCCGGAAGATCTCCTACGTCAACGGCCAGTCGCAGGCAGTCCTGTAAGCGCTGCTCCCAGTCCTCAAGTGTTTCTTCGAGTTTCGTGCGATAGCTCTCGGGAAGTGTCCGAACTTCTTGCCCAAGATTGCCAACAAGGCATCCACGATCAAACCTGTGTCTGGCCATTCCGGCTTTCGCGTCCTCGACGAAAAGGGTCAGACGTTGCAGTGGTGGCAGACTGTCGTCCAACAGCCAGCGATCAAGTTTGCGCGCGAAATACTCCGCGTAGCTCTGCAGCACCTCCAGACCGAATGCGTCTTTGCTGTCGAAGTAGTGATAAAACGAGCCCTTCGGTACATCGACGCGCTTGAGCACCGATTCAATACCTGTCGCAGTGAGGCCCTGAGCAGTCAGGATTTCCATCCCGCAGCGAAGCAATGCTTCCCGCGTGTCTTCGTGGTCACGGCTGACTTTTGGCGGCCGTCCACGACGAGGCCGGACAATGGAAGCGCTCATGTGATGAGATTAGACCGATTGTCTCTAAATGTCCACGGGGGCGTTCAGCGCCCGGTGAGTTCGTGCTGCGCAATGGCGCACAAAAAATGCTCACTTGACCGGATATGTGCGTCTGGACGCGCGTGGTCGAGTTGGTGCCGTGCACGGCCAAGGTCCCTGTTCGGTCAGTTACTCTGCTCCTGTGCCTCGCCCGGGGAACCCGGATATCCGCAGACGGTTACTCGCTAGTGGACTCGAGCTCTTCTATGCCCGTGGCGTCAACGCGACAGGTGTCAAGGAAATTGCCGATCGTGCCGACGTACCGAAGGCGGCATTCTACACGTACTACGAGAGCAAAGAAGCCTTTGTTGTCGCAGTGCTAGGCCAGTACTGGCTCGAACTTCAGGACCGGTCGGGATCCTTGCTGCTAGGTCGCGGGACACCGGTTCGCCGCCTGCAACGCTACTTCGCGGTGATTGCCGACGAGCACGAGCGCCACACCTTTATGCGCGGCTGCCTAATTGGCAATCTCGCGCTCGAAGTCTCAGCCACCAGTGCGTCGGTCCACGAAAAGCTACGCGGCATTGTTTGTGTTTGGGAGCACGAACTGGCCGCTGTTTTCACAGAGGGAACGCCTCAACGGCGTCGCGAAGTCGCAGGTTTGATTATCGAAGCGTGGGAAGGGGCAGTGCTTCGCGCCAGGATCGATCGCACCCGCGCTCCATACGACCGTTTCTCACGAATAACCTTGCCGCAGTTGGTGGGTTTGGTCGGCACGTCCTGAAGTCCCGCCTCCATCATCGAGGTCCGAAAGGCCGGACTTGTTGATATCCGACCGGTCGTCTATTTATACTTTCCGGGCGCTGCCGTGTGTCGCGCACTAGCGCCCGATAGGAAAGGGACTCCCATCCAATGTCGACTTCATCCGTGTACGACGAGCCCGCAGAGCCCGGACTTCCGCCATCTGGCTTCCAGCTTGACGTGACGCACGCTGCGCTCGTCGTGACTGACCCGCAGAACGACTTTCTCAGCCCCGATGGTGCAACATGGTCGGTGTTCGGCGCCAGCGTCGAAGACAACGACACTGTCGAGCACATCGACCAACTACTGTCAGCTGCCAAGAGCGCGGGGATCACGGTTGCGATCTCTCCGCACTATTACTATCCATCCGATCAGGACTGGCAATTCGGCGGACCGCTTGAGCGCTTCATGCACAGTGTCGGTATGTTCGCGCGGACGCATCCGCTGCAGCTGGAAGGGTTCGACGGTTCGGGCGCGGACTATCTCGAGCGGTACAAGAACCGCATCCTGGACGGAAAGACGGTGGTCGCTTCTCCCCATAAAATCGTGGGTCCGCAGTCCAACGATCTCGTACTTCAGCTTCGCAAACGCGGTGTGACCCAAGTTCTTCTGGCTGGAATGGCCGCGAATCTGTGCACCGAAAGCCATTTGCGTGAGCTGATCGAACAGGGTTTCGAGGTTGTCGTCATCCGTGACGCGACTGCGGGTGCACGGTTGCCCGAAGGCGACGGATACTTGGCCGCCCTGATTAATTTCCGATTCCTCGCCTCAGCTATCTGGACCACCGATCAAGCGGTGGCTGAGTTGGCGCAAGCCACCTAAAGACCGATGGGCGCTGACGGCAGCAAAGTTGGTGTATCCATTGTTGCTGAGCTGAACTCGGTTGCCCTGCGAAGCTCAGCGGCGCCGTTGGTGAAAGTGCGCCGATAACGTATCGCGCAGCGTGCGCTTGAAGCCGGCCACGGGGATCTGATTCAAGATTGCGATCGTCGATATGTATTGAGTGCGATAGTTTGCGCATCCGTCGCACTCGGACAGGTGCGTTTCGAGCCTCACGTGGTCGCTCGAACCGAGCGAGTCGTCCAGGTATTCGGTGAGTAGTTCGGCGAGTTCGTTGCATCTCATCTGTCTGCATCCTTTCATGTAGTACATGAGCGACCGGCTCGCCGGCGACCATGCTCCCCGGTGCTTGAGGAAAAATTCCCGAGGATGGCTTCGTTGCTCCGACTCCTCGTCCAGTTTCTCGTCGCCAAGGGACTGCGACCTTTCCTCCTATGAAAGTTCGCAGACAGCTCTGTGAACCTAGGTGACTGATCCTGGGAAGAGCCGATTCCTTTGTGTAAGAGGCCTTCCTGTAGGGGGCCTTCGGCGATTGGCTATGACAGTTTGATTCAGGACCGGTGTGACGGCCTGATTCAGGACCACCTTCTTTCAGACCGGTGTGTTGTGACGGTTTGATTCAGGACCACCCTCGACGGTTGGCGTGTCGATTATTGGCTCGCTGTCGGAGGGTTCCGGATGGGAAGTCGTGTGGAGCTGTTCGCCCAGATACGTAGGGACGCCCGGGTCGAGGGTTTGGGTATTCGGGCGCTTGCTCGTAAGTACAAGGTTGGCCGGGATACGGTCCGGCACGCGTTGGCGAATCCGGAGCCGCCGAGGCGGAAGACACCGGTGCGGGAGTCGCCGAAACTGGGCCCGCTCAAACCTGCGATTGATGCGATGCTGCGGACCGATCTGGATGCGCCCCGCAAGCAACGCCACACTGCGACAAGGATTTGCAATCGTCTGGCCGATGAACACGGCGTTGAGGATGTGTCGTATTCGTCGGTGCGTGACTATGTCCGGGTCCGTCGTGCGGAGATCATCGCCGAGTCCGGTAAGCAGGCGCAGGAAGCGTTCGTGCCGCAGGAACACCCGCCCGGCGCTGAAGCTGAGGTTGATTTCGGCGAGGTTCACGTCATCCTCGCTGGTGTCAGAACCCGCTGCTACATGTTCGTTTTCCGAATGTCGATGTCCGGCAAGGCAGTCCATCGGGTGTATGCGACTCAGTCGCAGGAGGCGTTCCTCGAAGGCCACATCGAAGCATTCGACGTGATCGGCGGCATCCCGGTGCGCCATATCCGCTACGACAACTTGAAGTCTGCGGTCACCTCGGTGGTGTTCGGCCGCGGTCGGGGCAGGGTCGAGAACGACCGGTGGGTGCTGTTCAGATCGTTCTACGGGTTCGACCCGTTCTACTGCCAGCCGGGAGTGAAAGGCGCCCACGAGAAAGGCGGAGTCGAGGGCGAGATCGGACGTTTCCGCCGCACCTGGCTCACGCCCATGCCGGAAGTGGACTCGCTGTCAGAGCTCAACGACTACATCCGCCGCTGCGAAGCACGTGAGGATCATCGGCGGGTCACCGGCCGGCTGCACACCGTGGGCCAGGACTTCCAGACCGAACGAGAACATCTCGCCGCTCTGCCTGCCGAGCGGTTCGACCCGGGGCTGGTGCTGCATCCACGGGTGGACCGGTCGGCGCTGATCACGGCGCGGTCGGCGAAGTACTCGGTTCCCGCCCGGTTGATCGGACGCAAAGTCAGGGTGTCGCTGCGGGCCTCGGAGTTGGTCGTCTTCGACGGCCGCACTATCGCCGCACGCCATGAACGCGTCACGACCCGCAACGGGCAATCGATCAACCTCGACCACTATCTGGAGGTGTTGCACTGCAAACCCGGCGCGTTGCCCGGCTCCACCGCGCTTGCTCAGGCCCGCGCCGCCGGCACTTTCACCGCAGCGCACGAGGCGTTCTGGCAGCAGGCCCGCCGCGTCGACGGCGATGCTGGCGGGACTCGCTCGCTAATCGACGTGCTGCTGCTGCACCGCAGCATGCGCGCTACCGATGTGATCGCCGGGATCCACGCCGCCCTGTCGGTCGGTGCCGTTTCAGCGGATGTGGTCGCGGTCGAAGCACGCCTGCATGCCGCCGGTGGTGGTCTCGAATCAGACCGTCACGCCGGTAACCATGCCAATACCGTCGATTACCGGGTCGTCAGTCTGACCCAGCGCCGCCTGGCTGATCCAGCGACCGTGATCGCCGGCCTGCCACCCGACACCCGGCCGCTGCCTGACGTCGCGGCCTACGACGAGCTGCTCCAACGCAGACCCCCAACACCGCCACCCGGTGACGGAATGGAAGGAACGACTGGATCATGAGCACGGCCACGAAAGTCACCAACACCCTGCGCCGCCAACGCGGGATGACCCCACAAGCGGCCCAAGCCGCCGTCGATTCCGCATGCCGACGCCTGCGGTTGCCGACCGTGCGTGCGGTGATCGACGAAGCAGTGAAAGTCGCCGAGCGTGAACAGCTCACCTACCACGGCTTCCTCGCCGAACTGCTCCTGGCCGAATGCGATGACCGGGACCGCCGATCCACCTTGCGGCGAGTCGCAGCGGCCGGGTTTCCACGTCAGAAATGGTTGGGCGACTTCGATTTCGACGCCAACCCAAACATCAACGCCGCCACCGTACATACCGTCGCCCAAGGCGATTGGATACGCCGAGGCGACCCGCTCTGCCTGATCGGCGACTCGGGCACCGGCAAGTCCCACCTGCTCATTGGTGTGGGCACCGCCGCCGCCGAGCAAGGCTTCCGCGTCCGCTACACACTGGCGACCAAACTGGTCAACGAACTCGTCGAGGCCGCCGATGAAAAGCAACTCGCCCGCACGATCGCCCGCTACGGCCGCGTCGATCTTTTATGTATCGACGAACTCGGCTACATGGAACTCGACCGCCGGGGCGCGGAGTTGCTGTTCCAAGTACTCACTGAACGCGAGGAAAAGGCGTCAGTAGCCATCGCATCCAACGAGAGTTTCTCCGGCTGGACCAAAACCTTCACCGACCCCCGACTCTGCGCCGCGATCGTCGACCGACTCACCTTCCACGGCACCATCATCGAAACCGGCACCACCTCATACCGGCTCAGCCATACCCGCGGTAGCAGCTCGCGATCACAGCCTACGAAGACGCCTGAGCCACCACCTCCTCGCCGAGGTGGTCCCGAATCAAGCCGTCACAGTGGTCCTGAGTCAGGTTGACATAGAGAGGCGATCGGTGTCCTGACGTAGTCGCGTGCGAGGCGTGGCGTCGTGGGGCTTGCAAGTCGACAACTTGCACGAAGCCGCCCTCGTCACCCGCACGAAGCGAGGTGACGAGGGCGGCTTCGGCCTCAGCGGCGTGTGAGTGCATCGACCAGCGTCCAGGCAGAGATTCCGAGCAGTGCGACGTCCTTGATCAGGAACTGACCAGTCGACGACAACACCGGGAAACCTCCTGCTGATGCTTCGAATGCACCAGGCGTACTGAGCACGAATGTCAGTGTTGTGGCGAACATGCCGATGGCCATGAGGCTACCGATCGCTGAGAGTCGAGGGAACCACGGTTTGACGGCGAGCAAGACCGCGATTGCGATCTCGACTACACCGAGTAGCGACGAAAAGGTGGTGATCGAGAAAATGTCGTACAGCCAAGACATGAAAGGGCTGTTCGACACGAATGGCGCGATGCCGTTGGCTTCGTACTCTGTGAACTTCAGCATGCCGATCCAGGCGATGACGACGACCAGCCCGTACCGTGCCAGGCCCGCGCCGCCACGTGCTACTGGCGACTCTGGGCGCACGCCGGCTTGAATCTGCTCGCGGATGGTAGCGATCATGATGACTCCCTTGCTAGTTGGGTTGACTACACCACTGAGTGCTATGCACTTCGGAAAGCGTTACAGCGCTTCCGTTTAGGTGGGTGTGCCGTACGTCATAGTTCCTGCGGGGATCTTGTGGGTCGAGACCGACGACGCGGATTGCGAGGTCTCGCCCTCGACCATTTGGGTGCCCACGCCCTTCCGCGCGGCGCTGCGGTCGTCGACGCCAAGTTCCTTTAGTCGCGGTAACCCCAGAAGTCGGCTTATCCGCCCCGTGTCGGCGCAATCGACCAGCACAGCACGGACCATTTAGCAGCGCAGCGCGGTCAGGGAAAACGCCGGCGTGGTCTGTCGGCCCTCGTAGTGCCGATTTGCTGTGTCGCGACTAACGGCCGAACAGATTTGGCGACCAATCTGCTTTGAGCAAGGCGATGAACGCAACCCTAAACGCACTGACCGCCACCAGACAGTGCTGGGTCTCTCCAGTTTTGGGCGACCTTGAGAGGCTATCGACGGCTAGGAGCGATGGTCCGACCATGTTGCGCAGCAACCGTTTCAGGCGGTAGAACACCGAATGCAACACGGTGCACACCCTGGCGAGAACGACCGCGAGTGTTCGCACTGCAGGTTCATCGGGTTCTGCGCCCCATCGGACTACTTGCCGGGTGACCTGCAGGCCAAACCGCCGATGCTGACCGGGTTACAATGATTCTTGCCTTGGCTTAGGCATGGTACACATGACGAGGTCGACGATGCTCGGCAAGCTTGCGGCGTTGCAGCAGACCTCGGCCCAGGAAGTAGACGCTGCGCGAGAATCGATCAAGTGGCCACCGCACCGCCGGCTTGGCACCGCCTCCCAAGCACTTTGAACCACCCCGGGTTTGATGCGCGTCAAACCTGGGGTGGTTCACGGGTTTTCGTATCGTTGCCGATTTCATTCGACTGCGGGTTCCTGGCCGGATGGCACGGTCGAACCTGCGCAGTTCGGCGAGTCCCTATTGAGTGGGGATCGTCCGAGTTAAGCCGCGCAGCAGAGCGCACCTCAAGCACGGTCACGCACCGACGGCCACCAACCAGCCGACCCGGCGGTGTTAGCGCAGGAAGACACCCCCTTTACGCCCATCTGAATATCGCGCTATTGGGATATTGACGTATCTCGATATCTAGGTTAGGGTTGGTGGCACCACGTCGTCAGGGGTGGTGAACAACGAAATCACGGAAGAGGTTGAGCCGGTTGTACTTCCGGCCCGCCCGCCAATCAGAAGGAGAAGCGCGCCATGTCCACGTCCCAGTATGCTCCGGACCGCAGCTACGGAATGTTCATCGACAACCAATGGGTGGACGCGGAGTCCGGGGAGACGATCGAGAGTATCAATCCCGCGACGGGTGAGGTGCTGACTCGTATTCCTAGTGGAACAGCCGCTGATGTCGATCGCGCGGTCCAGGCGGCGCAGCGTGCGTTTGCGGGCTGGAGGGCGACCACGGTGACGGAACGGGCGAACGCGTTGAACAGGATCGCCGACCTGCTGGAGGCTGACGCCGAGCGTTTCGCGGTCCTGGAGTCGCTGGATGTGGGCAAGCCGATTCGCGAGTCGCGCGTTCTCGACGTGCCCATCGCCATTGATCACTTCAGGTACTTCGCCGGAGTGATTCGCAGTCACTCAGACGAGGCGGCCGTGCTTGATGAACAGACCCTCAGCCTCGTGCTGAGCGAACCGCTTGGTGTGGTTGGTCAGGTGATCCCCTGGAACTTTCCGTTGTTGATGGCAGCCTGGAAGATTGCCCCGGCAATCGCCACAGGGAACACCGTGGTGATCAAGCCATCGGAGATGACGCCGGTCAGCATTTCCGAACTGGCAAAGATTTTCGCGCAAGTTCTTCCCCCCGGTGTCGTCAACATCGTCACCGGCACAGGGCCGGTTGCCGGCCAGGCCGTGCTGGATCACCCGACGGTACAGAAGCTGGCATTCACCGGTTCCACCCGAGTCGGCTACACCGTCGCCGAAGCCGCAGCCAAAAGACTGGTACCAGCAACGCTGGAGCTGGGCGGCAAATCGGCGAATATCGTTTTCCCCGACGCGAATTGGGACAAGGCCGTCGAGGGGGCAGCCCTGGCGATTCTATGGAATCAAGGCCAAGCCTGCGAATCCGGAGCTCGCCTCTTCATTCACGAGTCGATCTACGACCGTTTTATCGACGAACTAAAAGCCAAGTTCACCACGGCCCGCGTGGGGGATCCCCTCTCACCAGACACCCAGGTGGGCTCGTTGATCAGCAAAGCCCAGCTGGAGCGCGTGTTGGGCTATGTAGAAACCGGTCGTGCTGAAGGTGCCACGGTTTTGACGGGTGGTCGCCGGCTCACTGGCGGGGACTACGATTCCGGATTCTTTGTCGAGCCGACAATATTGGTCGATGTGCGCAACGATATGCGCGTTGCATCGGAAGAGATCTTCGGCCCCGTTCTCGTTGTTATCCCATTCAAGGACGAGGATGAAGTTATCGCCTTGGCCAACGACTCAGAATACGGACTCGCCGGCACAGTGTGGACCCAAGACATCAACCGTGCACTTCGCGTGGCACGCGCGGTGGAGACCGGTCGGATGTGGGTGAACACGGCCCATGAGATCCCTGCGCATGCACCCTTCGGGGGCTACAAGAAATCCGGTCTGGGCCGCGAAGCCTACAAATCCATGCTTGACGCGTACACCCACAAGAAGAACATCTACGTGAGCATGAACGAAGCTCCGCGCGGACTGTTCTAAATCGCGTATCCCATCGCTGCACAAGATTGAAACCATCACACCAACACCGGAAAGAAAAGAAATGAAAGACTCAGTGCTGTTCACCGCTACCAAGCTCGGCCCCTATGAGGTCAAGAATCGCATCGTTCTTCCCCCGTTGACCCGTTCGCGCAGTTCGCAGCCCGGCAACGTACCCAACGAACTCATGGCGGATTACTACACGCAGCGCAGTGGTGCCGGGTTCATGGTGACCGAAGGTACGCAGATCGAACCGCGCGGGCAGGGCTACGCCTGGACACCCGGGATCCACAACCTTGAACAGGTTGCGGGTTGGCGCAAAGTCACCGATGCGGTTCACACCGCCGGTGGGGTGATCTTCAACCAGCTCTGGCATGTGGGACGGGTGTCGCACACCTCGTTGCAGCCCGACGCCGGCGCACCGGTCGCCCCGTCGGCCATCACCGCGGACGCCGTGAAGGTTTTCGTCGAAACGGGCCCGGGAGCCGGAGCGCTGGCGCCGCCGTCGCCGCCGCGGGCTCTGACGACCGGCGAGGTCAAAGACGTCGTGCAGCTCTACGCCGACGCCGCGCGCAATGCTCTCGACGCCGGATTCGACGGGGTGGAAATCCACTCAGCCAACGGGTACTTGGTCAACCAGTTCATGTCCACCCATACCAACCACCGCAACGACGAATACGGCGGTTCCCTGCAGAATCGCCTCCGGTTCCTGCGCGAGGTGGTCGAGGCAGTTGCCGGCGTCGTCGGTAAAGACCGTCTGGGTGTGCGGTTTTCGCCATTGTTCACCACCACTGGCGAAGACCGTGTCTACCTTGGCCTTGTCGAAGATGACCCCCATGAGACCTACATCGAGGCGGTAAAGATCCTCGAAGAGGTTGGCATCGCATACGTGTCGTTGGCCGAGGCCGACTGGGACAACGCTCCCGAAATGCCGGAAAGCTTCCGTGTCGCAGTGCGCGAAAACTTCAGCGGAACCATCCTACTGGCGGGCAAGTACACCGCCGAACGCGCAGTCCGTGCCATTGAGGCTGGCTGGGCCGACTTGATCGCCTTCGGCCGACCGTTCATCGCCAACCCAGACCTGCCCGAACGGATCGCCAACGACTGGCCGCTCAACACCCCCGACCCGAGCACCATGTACGGCGGCACCGAGAAAGGCTACACCGATTACCCCACCTACCGTAGCTAGTAACCGAACCACGTCTTGCCGTGCAGTCGATCAGGCTGCACGGCAAGACGAGTCGCACCTCGGATGCTCCGCGGCCCAGCCGAACCGCCTACGAGAAACGTTTCATGCGGACCCAACCGCGAAGCCGCCAACGAGGTACGACATGCGCCGACGACGATCACCGATGGGCCGCGCAGCGTTCTGGCCAACTACCCAGCGCATCGGCACAAACTCGCAGGTACGCTAGTCCCTATACACGACAGGATCCGCAACATGTCTGTTCTCCAGCTCCCGGTGTGTCGAACTAGCAACGCCGCCACTGGATGTAGGCCCACGTTTACTAACTACTGTGCAACATCCTTCAGATCGGCGGCCCACCCGCGTAGCATGACCACGAAAGGGATCATAAAATGCTGAGCACTTCACCTGAACGTACTAATTCCCAGAATTCAATAAGTATTGATGTCAACGAGGCATTGAAAGCCCTCGATAACCCTACCCGATTAACGATACTCAGTTGGCTCAAGGATCCGCGAAAAAATTTTCCCGAACAGGATATCGATCCACAAGAAGTCGGCGTGTGCGTGAGTATCATTCAAAAACATGTCGGCTTATCACAGTCGACAGTGTCGTCATATATGGCAGTTCTGCAACGCGCGCAATTGGTAACCTCCCGACGGATCGGGCCCTGGACATACTACAAAAGGCACGAAAAGAATATTGAGTCGCTGCTGGAAGCCTTGAATGCGCTGATTTAACCGCTGCGCGCTCTCCTTCGCTGACCAACTGAGCACGAGCCAGCCAGGTAATAGCCTGCGGTAAAATCGACAGCCGTCATTTCACTTTTAACTGAACACGCGAGGACGCGGGGCTACCATCATTAACTGAGACGGCTTGATATTGCTTCGCGCAGCCCAGCCCGGCATCCACGTCAACGCCATACCGTTACAGAGGCAACTCCACTATGTCACCAAGTTCTGACAAACAGATCGGCGCCGCCCCAATCGCTCTTCCCGAACGTTCTCGATACATCCGGCACATGCGGCAGGTCAGTCATTTCGCGGAGTATCGATGATGCCAACGCCTGTAGTATTCAGCGACCTGGACGGTACGCTATACGTTGGTGACGAGCTCGTTCCCGGCGCGCCTGAGGCTGTGACAAGACTCCGAAACATGGGTTGCACGCTCCGTTTTCTCACCAACACCGATACTGTGCCACCACAGACCCTCCAAGAAACACTGCGCGAGCGCGGATTCGACGTTCGTGTCGGCGAAGTTTTCACCCCCGTATCCGCTGCCCTGCAACTCTTTGAAGCAACGCGCGGCCGGATCAACGTATTGCCGGTGGTGTCAAGCGCCTTGCTTCCGACATTTGCCCCCTACCGCCACGCCGGCGGTGCGATCACCCATGTCGTCGTCGGCAACACTCACGACACGCTAACGCATCAGCTACTCGACTTGGCGTTTCGCGCTCTCGAGCGCGGTGCGACCCTTATAGCACTCCAAAGAGGGAAGTATCGAAAACGCCCCGACGGCAACCATATCGACACCGGTGCGATCACGGCAGCACTTGAGCACGCCACCGGCGTCACCAGCAAACTCCTCGGCAAACCATCACCAGAATTTCTGCGATCCGCCGCAGCGAGCGTGCCCGTCAAGCCGAACGCACTCTGGCTGATCGGCGACCAACCCGCCAACGATATTGCCATGGGAAACGCGGTAGGCGCACACACAATCCAGGTACGCACCGGCATGTATGCCGACCAAATCGACCTTACCCAGACACATCCCGCAGAAACCACTCTGGACTCCATCGTTGACATGCCCGCTTGGCTAACGCGCAACGAGCACCAGCACTGATAGCCATCTAGCCGTACGACGGTGCCTGCGCTGTGAGTGTGGTAGTAACCGGTGTACGCGGCTTTACGGCCCGTGCCGCCAGACGTGCTCATCCACCCCGCGCACCGCCACGCCATCCAAGCGGGCCTGGTCAGCGATGAGCAAACCGCTGGCCCACCGTCAGTTCGGCTGGGAGCGCCCCGCGGCGCCTTCGGCTCACACCGGACCGCCTATGACCGATCAACCGAAAGGACCGCTGGCACTGGGAAGCCCGTCCCACCCGGCGCCACGAGACCAGCAACCGCGACCCGCCCACAAGCCTGACCCCGTCAACTGCGACCCGGAGTCCGGCGACCATCGCCTTGGACGGAAATCGAGACTAAGACGCCCCAATACCATCTTCCTAGATATAGCGATATCGCGATATCTAGATTAGAATCGTAGGAGTGACGCTCCGATCGGCAATTAATCTGCGAGGGCCGCAACTGACGCGGTGCCCAGCGAAAGTCGCCCAGCTGCTACTTGCCGGGTCGGCGTGCGTCGCTGCGATAGTATTCGCCGCAACGGCGACAGCTGAGGATTCTGCTAGCGATGCTGGAGCTGAATCGCCCAGCATCAGAATGACACTCGGCGAGACGACGACCAAGACGACGGCTCCTTCTGAACCTCGCACGCCGTTCGCTGAGCCAGCCGTCAAGGCAATGGTGCCCTGCGGATTCACATTCGGCTGCTGAGCGTGCCCAAGAGACTGCCAAGCTCGTCCCAATCGATCCAAACGACAGACCCAGTCTAGCCACCCGGATCTTTCATCCGAAACCCGTGAAGTGAAAGGTGTTTCGTGATCAGCAAGGACATGCCTGAGGCTGGGCGCCCGTCGCTGATGGCCATGTCTAACGATTTGACCACCAAGGTGGCAATCGCCTTCGAGGCTATCGGTCAGCCGACGATGCTGCGACTGACCATGTCGATGACAGCGCAGCAGTGCAACAGCCTTCGATGCTGCGGTGTTGGACATATAGCATTGACCTGCAACTTATTTGGAACGAGATGCTGTAGCAGGGGCTGACCAGATAATCGACTGTGACCACACCGCAGTGGACGTTGGAGCCACTCTGGTCCGGGCAAGTGTAGATGCCGGTCAGCCGTATCAGGGACCGACTTGGTGCGAGGGCTCCCTCGTCGGGACACCTTGGCGCACTTGGTGTTCGATGTCGTCTTTCTTGGTCCACTGAGAAGGGTGACCGGGTAGATGCCCAGATTGCCGGCGGACTAGCTCGGTGAAGTTCGCCGAGAGCGTGGAGGCATCGACAATAGGGGTCGAGATGCCAGGGAAACGGAAGAAGTACGACTAGGAGTTCCGTGAGGGTGCGGTCCGGATCGTCGAAAAAACGGGTAGGCCGGATCGCCCAGGTTGCTCGTGACCTGAGCCGTATGAGGGCACGCTGGGTAGCGCGGACACGGGCGGCCCGCGAGGGTCGCGGTGAGCTGACCCAGTCTAGCTGTATGTATCGCGCCAGTGGATCATATCTTTGAGTTCGCGAAAGTCGAATCCGTCTGCGTTCGGGTGGATTTCAGTGGTAAAGAACGTTACCCCCATACTCGCAAATGCGTCGGCGTCGGCGCGGCCTGTCCAGTGCACTGCGCGTTCAATCGCCGACTCATCGCGCCCTACTACCTGTGCCAACTCGCCAAGCAGTGCATTCTTACGCCGGTACTCGGCGGGGCTGGCGAACGTATGCCAGATGTCGGCGTACCGTGCCACCAAAGGCAGCGTGCGGCGCACCCCCATGCCGCCGATGAGAATCGGGATGCTGCGTGTCGGAGCCGGTATCAGTTTGTCGAGCCGCTCGCTTATGCGTTTCAGGCTGCTCTCGAATAGGTCCATCCGTGACTTGACGGTACCGTACTCGTAACCGTAAACGACGTAATCCTTTTCATACCAACCGGATCCAATCCCCAGAATCAGGCGGCCATCGCTGATGTGATCGACTGTGCGGGCCATGTCAGCGAGAAGATCCGGATTGCGGTAACCGACACCAGTTACGAGCAAGCCGATCTCGGCGCGTGAGGTGATCTCGCCCCATGAGGCCAGCGACGTCCAGCCTTCGAAATTATTGACGTCGGGCTGCACGGGTAGGAGCTCGGGCAACCCGTCGGAGGTCGGGGCGGTTGCGGGCTTGTGGAAATGGTCGTAGCCGAAGATTGCGTCTACGCCGAGTTGTTCGGCGGTGATCACTGCGTCGCGCCAGGTGCGGTAGTCAGGGGTGTCTCCTGGCCACAGCTGCACACCGACGCGAACAGGCAGGTTCCGACGGTTAGACATATTGACATACCTCATATTTCAATGGGATGCGCAGGACACGCACTAATCGATGCGCGCCGCATTCGGCGCCCGTGTGATCGGAATTGATGGCAGCATGGACTGTGCAGTTAGCTGGTGTTCAGACGGCGGTGCGGCCGCCATCTACAGCGAGGGTGACCCCGTGGATGTAGCTGGCTTGGTCGCTCGCCAAGAACACAATCGAGTTGGCGATTTCTTCAGCCTGCGCGGGACGGCCCGCGGGAGCAGGGCCAACCAGTCCGCGAAGCCCCTCACCCATAGCAGCGGTGCCTTCGGTGAACGTCGGTCCGGGGCTGACCGCATTGACCCGTATGCCCCGCGGTCCGTACTCGGCTGCCCACGTTTTGGTGAGGGATACGACCGCGGCCTTGCTGGCGCCGTACAGGCTGGTTCCGACGTTTCCGTACTCGGCAACCATCGTTGTGACATTGACGATCACGCCATTGCTGCGTTCGGCCATCTTGGGGGCTAGTTCGGCAACCAAGAAGAACGGAACGCGGACGTTGAGATCGAACACCGCGGTGAAATCTTCTTCGGTCATCGATTCGGTGGGTCCGAACGGATAGACGCCGGCGTTATTCACCAGCACATCGACATGGCCGAGCCTTGTAATAGCGTCAGCAGCGAGCAGCCTCGCGGATTCGGCGTCGTGCAGGTCACTGCTGAGAAACTCGGCCTTGCCACCCGTGGCCTCGATCTCTCCTACTAGCTGTTGCCCACGCTCCGCGCTCCGGCCTGACACGGCCACTACGGCACCGTGACTAGCCAGAGAGACGGCAACAGCCCGCCCGATTCCGCTAGTTCCGCCGGTGATGAGAACGCGTGCCTCGGACAGTTGCACAGCCATCGTTCATCCTGCTTTCTTATGGTCGACCGGATTGTGTGCCGCGGCCAAGGTTTCTTCGTACGATCACATGCGACCAATGAGTGTGCGGACGACGGTCAAGCGTTACAACTCTCGGCCGTCCCGCAGAGTGCTATAGGGTTCAGCGTGGCGATGCTCGCGCTGGAACACCGTGTGTGCAGGGTCTGCTGGCAAGCCGATCCCGAGTGGAAGGACAAGTATTGCGTTCGTCGGGCTTAGCACCCCGCCCCCGCGATCTGGACACCGCGGGCGGACTGACACATCCGCCAGTTCTAGAAATGAGGAGGTCGTCCCGATGAGCAATTCAGAGCGCGTGACGTTCGCTGGCAGTAGCGGCTCGCTGTCTGGGCGACTGGAGACTCCAGAACAGCCACCCACGACGTGGGCGGTATTCGCACACTGCTTTACCTGCGGAAAAGACAACTCGGCTGCGGCGCGAATCTCTCGTGCCCTCACCGGCAGTGGTATCGGCGTCCTACGCTTCGACTTCACGGGGTTGGGGGACTCCGAGGGCGACTTCGCCGCGACAGGATTCAGTTCCAATGTCGATGACTTGGTGTGTGCAGCCGACTTCATGCGAGCGAGCCACGGTGCGCCAACGATGCTGATTGGGCACTCCCTCGGTGGGGCTGCGGTGCTTGCGGCGGCGTCGCGAATCGATGACGTCAATGCCATTGCCATCATTGGTACACCGGCAGATCCCGGTCACGTAGCGGGCCTGCTGCGCCAGTCATGCGACGACATCGCGGCAGGTGAGGCGACTATATCTATCGCCGGTCGCGAGTTCCGTCTGCAGCAGCAGTTCCTCGATGACATCGCAGCACAGCCCCAGCGGGAACGTATCCGAGCGGCCGACGCTGCACTCCTAGTGTTGCATTCGCCGACCGACCAGGTGGTCTCAGTCGACAATGCCCGAGAGATCTTCGACATCGCGCGGCACCCCAAATCCTTTGTGGCACTTGACGGCGCTGATCATCTGCTCAGCTGCCGTGACGACGCCGAGTACGCCGCTACTGTGATAGCTGCCTGGGCTGGCCGTTACCAGAAGCACCGTGCGAGCACAGGTCTGACTCGCAGCGACCCTCCGCCGGGTGACGACGGTGTCGTACGGGTCGCAGAGCGGGGTGATGCGAGAAATCTCACCCAGGACATCACGGTCGGTTCTCACCGCCTTGTTGCAGACGAACCTCGTCCGATCAGCGACGACATGGGCCCCACCCCGTACGACCTATTGCTCGCCGCGTTGGGAGCCTGTACGTCGATGACGATCAGGATGTACGCCGAACGCAAACAATGGCCACTGGAAAGCGTGGTTGTCGATGCCCGCCATTCCCGTGTCCACGCGCAGGACTGTGCCGGGCTCGACAAAACGAAAGGGTTCATCGATCGCATTGAACGCAACATCATGTTGCAGGGACCACTGAGCGCCATCCAACGCGACAGGCTCATGGAGATCGCCAGCAGGTGCCCAGTGCACCGCACTCTCCGCTCCGAAGTGGACATTCGCACGACCGGGCGACTCCGTGATAGTAATCATTCCCAGCTTTGACCAGCATCCTCCATCATCGGCGGAGTCGCCCGCGGAGCCCGAAGCACGAATCGTGGGGGCCGCGAACGCTTCATCGCATGAGCCCATTGCGTCCCGTTGGCGTAGTGCGGATTAATGTCCGGTACAGAAGTGGTAACAGGGTAGTTTGCGCGAATGCGCATCCGACCGGGCACCGTGGTGCGCCGGAACCCGCCCACAGGTAGCCTGAACCCCGCGGCGATGAGCTCGAAACGACTCACTTGTGTTGCTGTGCCGCAAAGTACGCCGATACTTTTTTTCACGAACGCGATATCGCGTTACTTCTCGGCGATCCCCGCACGCAACCGGGTGCCAACTCGGCACGCTCGACCGCGGTCAGTCACCATCCGGTGAAACCTGTGCGCATCGGTGGCAGCGCCGTCCCGGAGCCATTCGGCCGCCACCCATTTACGTAACAGGTGCTCGTGAACATTGAGTTCCCGGCCGATCTCGGCGACCGGCTGGGCCACCATCAATCACCCGCCGAGCGGTTTGAACCTTGAACTCCGCCGTAAACGACCGACGAGTCCTGGACATACCCCATCCTCCCAGCGGAACCCCGTGCCCCCGCTATCTCGGGTGTCCACTGAAACTGGGGAGGCTCACCACACGCCAACGCCCGGGTGACCAAGAGCGCAAGCATGCAAATAGTTGCGCACGAATAGGTTTGGTCAAGTTAATCCCGACGAAGCCCGCTGTGACCTTCGCAAGCCGATGCCCGAGTCAAACAGCGATAAATGCTACCAACAACTGTAGGCGCCAGCCCCGCGCGATCGCGCGTGCTTGCCAGGCGCTAGGACTGCATCATTTGGCGCGCAGGTGGCACTCTGTGGTTGTAACAGGGCGTCACCGCCAATCCTTGAAAACCTCAAGTAGCTGCGCGCGGAATTCCGGTGCCAACTCGCTTTCACGGATCCGGCCCAACGTGCCGATAGTGACCCGAAACTGCTGCAGGTAGTTATCGCATCCGTCGCATTCGAGCAGGTGCTCATCGAACCGTGCCCGCGTTTCGAGGTCGAGTGAGCCGTCCAGATAGGCAGTGACAATTTCGACGAGCTCGTTGCAATCGAGTGGGTTCACGACGCATCTTTCAGATAATTTTCGAGAGCCGCTCGAATCACCGCACGGCCACGATGAAGCAGTACCCGCTGGTTCGCAGCGCTGATCTCGAGTAGTGCACAGACCTCATCGGAATCGAGACCGAGCATGTCGCGCATCGTCACGACAATGCGCTGACGCTCGGGCAGCGTATCGAGATTGCGCTTGGCGACGTCGGTGAGTTCCCTGCTCAGAGCCGAGCCCTCAGGGGTGTCCGGGAAAGGCGTCGGTGTCTCCTCCGCCTTCCAGTGCCCGGGCAGCTCGTCGCCAGCAGCACGGAACCGCTCGGGGTCAACTGTGCCGCCGGTGAACGCTTTGATCTGAGTGTCGACGTGCCTGCGTTCCTTGAGCCCTCTAGCCTTGGCGATATTGACAAGAACCGTAAAAAGCCAAGTACGTAGGGACGACCGTCCCTCGAATCTGTCCAAACCCTTAAGGAGCGCGATCCACGTCTCCTGCACGACGTCCTCGGCATGCTGCTCACTCGGCACGTAACCACGCGCCACCCGCAGCATCGCCGGAGTGTGACGATCGACCAACCGAGCAAAAGCTCGATGGTCGCCGGCGCGAAGTGCAGCGACCAAAGCGCCCTCGTCTTCCGAAACCGTGGCTGCGGTCATGGTCACTCAGCGACTGTACTCTACCGGTATAGCGATGGCGCTACCGTCGGCTCAGCCATACCCGTCATACTTCTATTGACCGGGATTCCCAATCAGGTGCGAGCTGAATTGCCTACATTTCGGCAGAACTGCGCTCTCGAACGACTTGGTGAAATACCTGTAAAGTTCGGCCGGACGATGCGGCCGCGAGGTCTCGCCCTTGATACCAGTAAAGAAAGTCCTCACGTGCGAGGTCAGGGCATGTGTCCCACGGTGGCCGGCGGTCTGGCCCGGCTCTGGTCGCCGCGCGAGAGGCGCAAACGCCGTTGGCCTGGCGGTGGCAGGCGCGAACACGGCCGGTGTTCTCACTGAGTGGTGGGCGCTGGTCTGGTGCTCGGCGGCGGACGCAGGGCGCAGTGGAGCGACCGGCGCGGACGGGAGCGCCAGCGGACGGAAGCGAAGGGAGCGCAGCGAAGCCCGGAAGGTAGCCGCCGAGCTGTCGCTTGTGCTCAACGTGTGGTGAGGAGTTCGATCAGGGTGTCGGCGTTGCGGCCGAGGTGGTCGAGGGCACTGCTGCCCTTGGCGGCGGTGGCCTGGGATGGTGAGCCGATGACGCCGGTGGGTGCGTAGGCGTGGATGCCGAGGCTGGTGAGGTAGCGGCGGTCGTTGGCGGTGTGGTCGCTGGTCTGCCAGCCGTCGCGCAGGTAGTCGGGATGGGTGGCGAGCAGGATGGAGGTTTCCAGTTCGCCGGCGTGCATGTCGTCGTGGTTGCTGCTGTGGATTCCTGCGGCGGCGCGGGCCTCGGTCCAGTCTTCGCGGCTGGGGTAGAGCCCAACCTTGACGGGGTTCTTGGGGTGGTTGGCTTGTTGGACGACGTTGGTGAGTACCGCGTTGCCGCCGTGGCCGTTGACGACGATCAGCCCGGCGATGTTCTGCTGTGCCAGCGATTCGATGATGTCAGCGACGATCGCGGCCAAGGTGGTGGCGCTGATGCTCATGGTGCCGGGGTAGGCGGCGTGTTCATGGGAGCAGCTGAACGCGACCGGTGGTAGCTGAAATACGTTGTGGTGCTGACTGATTGCGGATGCGATGGCAGTGGCGATGAGGGTGTCGGTGCCCAGCGGAAGGTAGGGGCCGTGTTGTTCGAATGAGCCGACCGGCAGCACCGCGACCGTGTGGGTGGCCGCGGGGTCGGTGGTGGTGGTGTCGGGGATGATTCGACGGCTCACGGGGTGACTCCTTGGGTGGCGTTTTTGATGCGGCCGGCAAGCTGTTGCAGGATCGGGTCTTTGTTTCGCCGTCGACGGTCTCGCACGATTGTGCCTGCCCTGGCCAGATGAATCCTGGCTCGCTGCGAGGGCGCGGCCAGGTAGCCCGGGATCGCTGTGGCGGTCAGTGCCAGTGCTTGCTGGTATTCGCCGGTGGCGATGTAGGCGTGCAGGAGTCGCATATCGGCCACGGTCTGATCGCGGTGCTGCTGTGATGTCCAGGCGTGATGGTGCCCGGCGAGCAGGGTTAGGGCTTTATCCGGGTCACCGATGCGCAGGTAGCCGGAGGCGATCTCGCTGGCGACGTAGGCGCCGTGGGCATAGATCGCATGATCATGCGGGTGGGGTTGCAGGTCACCGAGTTCGAGGGCTGCGGCGGCGTGGCGATGAAATCCCCGCTCATTGTGATTAGCCAGCTCGGCAAGGGCCTGTTGGCGGGCGATGCTGGCGGCCAGGCGACCCACGTCGTGGCCGTCGATGAGGTCGGCGGCATCGGTGGCCAAGGCGGTGGCCAGGTCGGGGTTGGTGCGGGTGAGAATGTTGGATTGGCGCATCAAGATCATGGCGTTGAATGCCGGGCCGGCCGTACGTAGGTGCAGGGCTGCGGTGTGGGTGAGCTTCTCCGCGGCGGCGTGATCTCCGAGGTCTTGGGCGATCCACCCGGCAACTTCGGCGATAGCCCCAGCGGCGCGCCGCATCTCTGCCTTGACCTGCGAGGGTGCGTGGGCAATCAGGGATTCGATGGTGACCAGATCGGATTCCACCAGGGGGCGGGCGTGTTGGGGGCCGAAGGTGTGCTCAGCTTGGATGTGGGCATGTTGCTGGGCCTCGATGACGGCGAGTACGTCACGGTCGACGGGTAGTTGTATCAGCAGCGGGTGCGGCAGCTCGGTGGCGATCGGCACGCTGAACATTTCGTCGGGTTCGACGCCGAACACCGCGGCCAGGTCTTCACGCCACAGCGGGCCGAGCATTCCGGTCCGCTCGATCTGGGCGATTTTTTGCCGCAGGGATTCCCGCGCGGGCAGTTCGGGATCGCCGCGTAGCTTGCGCACGTTTTCGACCTCGATCGCCAACTCACGCAAGCTGTAGCCGTAGCGTTTGCGGGCTTGGCTGAGCCGCTGCGCATTGAGTGCCCGGATCGGGTCGACTGCGGCCATGGCTTCGATCATGCCGCATACATCAGCGCAGGTCAGCTACGTGTGCGCGTGTGCGGTCATCACCAGTATCACTGCCTGTCACTTCCGGGCGCATCCGGGATGGCGCTGTCCTTGAGTGGCGGCCGAACAGACCGCGCCAACACCGCAAGGAAGGACAGCAATCCATGAAGTTACGTATCGACACCACCGGGGTGACGTTCCTCTGTACTCGGATTCCCGAGCAGCGCACGAATTTCGACACCGGTGCACCGCGCGTGGACAAGGCCACCGGGCAGGCGTTGTGGCAGGTGCAGCTGATCGCCCTGGACGCCACCGGCGGTGAAGTGCTGGCGGTCACCGTGGTCGGGGAACCGAAAGTCGTTGTCGGCCAGCCGGTGTCTGTGACGGGTCTGGTGGCGTTGCCGTGGTCGCAAGACGGCCGCTCGGGCATCGCGTACCGCGCCGAAGCCATCACCGCCACCGACCTCGCCACCGTCAAGACGGGCCAGCAGGCCCGGTAACCGCAGGCCGGCCCGGCAGCCCCGCGACAGCGTGCGCCTATGGGCTGCCGGGCCGACGCTCCCGCCCCTTCTTTCCCCGTCGTAAGTGAAGGCAGACCGTCATGTCGAATAGTCCAAACCGTAAGAACCACAACAACAATCCATCACCCGATGATGACTGGATCGGCGAGCTGATCGTCGGACTACTCAAAGCCGCCGGGTATCTGCTGTGGTGGGCAATCCTGTTTCCCTCCCTGAGCATTCCCACCGTCGTCGCCATCTGGGTCGGTTTCAGTCACGGCGCCCGAGCCGGCGTTTTGACCGCCGTTGTGGAGGCCGCGGCATACCTCGGCTGGTGGGTGTGCCAGCCGGCCTCATTCACCCGGTGGGTCAGCGCTCCGCTGCGGCAGCGTTTCTGGGCGTGGTGGCGTTATCACCGCAACTGGGAATCGGTCTGCGCCCTGCACGGCCTGACCGCCAAACTGGGTGAACGCACGTTGGTGCCTGCCCTGCAATCGGTGCGGATCGGCCATCACGCCGACGTGCTGATCGTCAAGGTGGTGACCGGCCAGTCGATTGCCGACTGGCAGAAACGTGCCCTCGCACTGGCGGCGACCTGGGACGCGGAGCGGTTGACGATCCGCGCCACCACGCCGGGCCAGCTGCGGATCATCATCGGCCGTGGGGATGTGCTCGGCCAGCCGACCGCGGTGCCCATGCCAACCCCGGGTTCGGCGGTCGATCTGGGCGCGGTGCGGGTCGGGGTCACCGAATCACGGCGCTGGTGGCACCTACCGGTATTGGGCCAGCACATCCTGGCCGCCGGTGCCACCGGAGCCGGCAAAGGCTCGGTGTTGTGGTCGCTGATCGCCGGGCTGGCACCCCACGTTAAAACGGGGCGGGTGCGGTTGTGGGTGATCGACCCCAAAGGCGGCATGGAACTCGGTGCCGGCGCGCCGCTGTTCGCCCGGTTCTGCTACCACACCGGTCAGCCCACCGTGGAACTGCTGCGCGAGCTGGTGGAGCTGATGCAGACCCGCGCCACCCGGCTGCGCGGGCACACCCGCCTGCACACCCCCACCCTCGCTGAGCCGTTGATCGTGCTGATCATTGATGAGATCGCCGCGCTGACCGCCTATGTCACCGACCGCAAACTTCGCGCCGAGACAGAACAACTCCTCGGCCTGCTGTTGTCCCAGGGGCGTGCGGTCGGGATATCGGTGGTAGCCGCGGTGCAAGACCCGGCCAAAGACACCCTGCCGGTACGGCAGTTGTTCACCGTGCGGATCGGGCTGCGGATGACCGAGGCTACCCAAACCGCCATGGTCTTGGGCCAAGGAGCCCGCGATGCCGGCGCCGATTGCGACCTGATCGCTGATACCACCCCAGGCATCGGGTACGTGATGATCGATGGCACCGCGGACCCGATACGGGTCCGGGCCTTTCACGTCACCGATCGCGATATCACCTTGTTGGCCCGCACCTTTCGGGCACCGCGTTCAGGCGAACAGGGAAATCGGTGAAGACCGTAACGAGGCAGAGCCCGGTGATCGTGCTGCCGGGCCTGCCGGCCACCATCGATGCCGATGCGGTGATCACCCAGATGTGCCGGCGCGCCTCCTCACCCGGTTTCGGGTCGTGGTGGCGGCGAGTGGAATCGGTCGGTTACTGCGCCCACCCGATCCAGCTGCTCGGCGCCGACACCGCCGGGCGTCAGCATACGGTGTGGACGCGCTGCAACAACCGCCGTCACGCGGTGTGCCCGTCATGCTCAGACCTCTACGCCCGCGACACCTGGCAACTCGTGCACGCCGGAGCCGCCGGCGGCCACCACGACATACCCGTCGAGGTCGCCAACCGTCCGCAAGTGTTCACCACCTTGACCGCCCCCAGCTACGGGGCCGTGCACAACGCCACCGGAACCCCGTGTCACGCCATACCCAACAGGTCGGCGGGCCGCTGCCGGCACGGAAACTGCCTGCGCTGCACCATAATCCACAGTGTCGATGACCCTCTGGTGGGCCAACCATTGTGCGCGGACTGCTACGACTATCTGGGACATATCTTGTTCACCTGGCATCTGCCCGAGCTGTGGCGGCGGTTCACCATCGCACTACGGCGCGCCGTGGCGAGGCACCTGAAAACAGTTGGCGTCAAGCCCGGCTCGGTGCGGGTCAGCTTCGTCAAAGTCGTTGAATTGCAAGCCCGCGCCATCCCCCACATCCATGCCCTGATCCGGCTCGACCCGCCACCCGCCACCAACGACACCACGAAATCAGGTGACCACGATCGTCACGGCCCCGCCGCCCCGCGGGGTGGTGGGGTGTCTCGTCCAGTAGCCGAGCAGCATCCCGGCTGGTCGTCACCGATCACCGCCGCCGAGCTGGCCGCCTTGATCCAACACGCTGCCAGTCGCGTCAGTATCGACGTGCCCGCCGGCGACGACGATTACCCCAACCCGGGCGGGGTGCGCACGGTGCGGTTCGGCACCCAAATTGATACCCAACCATTGACACCCGAACCAATAACCGCAAGCGATTCCGAAGTCGACGACACCGCAGTCGCTTCGGCCTCGCGGTTGTCGCCGCGCAGGGTTGCGGCATATCTGGCGAAATACGTCACCAAATCCCTGCACGACTTCGGCATCACCGCGCGCCGGCTGTCCGCAGAAGCGATCGGCGAACTCGACGTTACTGAACATGTGCGGGCCATTTTGTCCACCATCGCCGGACTCGCCGAACACCCAGCGTCCGCGGGTCCGTCGTTGGCGGGGATTGGGCGCTGGCTGCACACCCTGGGCTACCGCGGCCACATCACTACCAAATCGCGGCGCTATTCGACCACCATGGGTGCCCTGCGCGCCGCCCGCGCCACCTGGACCCGTAACCAGATAGCCAAACATTCAGGGCGACAGGACGATACGCAATCCGCCCATTTCGCTGACGACGTGACGGCGAGCACAGGCAGGCAGCAGCAACCGATCGACACCGATGAGATGCTGTGGGAGTTCGACCGCGCCGGACACGCCAGCGCCGGTGACCGCGTCCTGGTCATCTCCGCAGCCCTGCGCCACATCAGCGCCCGCATCACCGGTATCACCGAATCCCGGACTGTCTCCACCCGCATCTCGCCGCCACCACGCGGGGCAGGGTGATGGCCACGACGCCCGCGGGCGGCGCCGCCAACAACCACGATGCCGGCCCGCTGCACGAGCGCCCGGAGTTCATAGCCTGGCTGACCGCCTCATGTGAACGCCAAGCCCTATCCGTCACCGTCACCGACCCCACCACCCTGGCTGCCATCGCAACCCTCCTGCGCTGAGCAGGCAAAGGCACCGTACCGTCACCGGCCAACCGGATAGACGACGAAAGTTATTTCAACACAACCCTTCCCGGCGATAAGAGCATTCCTGGTGTCTGGGCTGGTGGGCCGTCCAGGCTCGAAGCTGGCTTCGACCGCGTGCGGCTTTGGCCTTGACGGCCCACCAGCCCACACACTCGGCACTCGCCAGGGAGCATCCGCGACGCCGAAAACCTAGATGCGCCAATGGGGTTGCACGCGGTTAATGTCGAGACTGCGGGAACCGGGGGTGCCCGGTGCGATCACCGCGTGATCCAGGATCGATTTGACGATGCTCCGCTGGCGTTCCACGTCGAGGTCCGGCCATTGGCCGCGCAACGCCCCACCGGTGCCCGCCAACTCATAAACCTCACTGGTATCGGTAGCCTCAGCGATGTGACGCCTGGCCTGCTGGATGCGGCTGGTGATCGGGTCGCGGGCCGCGATCCACTCCCGCGCGCTGATCGCGCCGTCGGCATACAAACCGGCCAGCTCATCGAGGCGCGATTGATCGGCCTCCACGGCCGCCGCCAACGCAGCCACATCATGATTAGGGCTGGCTTTGCCGGCCAACACCTTCGCCAGATCCCGAGAATCCAGGCGGGTCAACACCGCATCAGTCAACAACGCCTCAACCGGTTCGGCGACCACCGTCAGCCGACCACAGCCGCCATGATCGGGTCCTTTCAGACAAACATAGCGGCGCACCCGATGATCGGGATTACTGTGCCGGGCTTGCGAATACAGCCGATTACCGCAACGCCCACACCGCAGCATCCCTGACAACACATATGTGCGCGCCGCCCGCGTCTTGGTCACCGACCGCGCCGCGATACGCGCCAAGATCCGGTCCCGCTCCGCCGGCGTAATGATCGCCGGCCATTTCGCAGGCCCGATCACCTCACCACGATGCTCCCGCAGCCCGGCGATACGGCCCGAGCACAGGATTTGGCGCACCGCCGAGGTCTGCCACGACTTGGCCACCGCCGGGGAAACGCCGGAGTCGTTGAGCCACACCGTCAACGACAACAACGACTGGCCCGCCAAGTAGCGGTCCACCATCTCACGCACCACCGCCGCCTCCGACGTCCGCAGCGTGATCTTGTCGTCCTCGTAGCCGAACGGGCGCACCGAGCCGTGCGGTAGTCCCTGTTCGGCGTTCTGCAACATCTTGCGGCGAATACGTGCGGACTTGCGCCCGGACTCCTTGGCGGCGAACGCGGCGAAAATCCGGGCCATGAACAACCCGTCATCGTTACCCAGGTCAATATCGGCGGTCACGGTAGCCACGTCTCGCACACCCACCGACTCACACAAAGCGACAAACTCTTCCAACTCCACCGGTCGGCGATGCAACCGGTCCAAGTTGTAGACGATCACCGCATCCCGCGCCCCTGATGCCAGATCGGCCAGCATCCGCGCATACTGCCGACGCGGCTTGCCCGAGAACGCCGACACATCGTTATCGACATACTCATCGCCAACCGGCCAACCGCGGTCAGCAGACAGCTTGCGGCAATCCTCCAACTGCCGCGCCACCCCCAACCCGGTGCCCTCCACATCAGCCGAGATACGCGCGTAAATCGCCGCCGACCGCACCCCAGCCCGCTGACCAGCGGATTTCATCTTCGCCATGGGGGTATATTAGCAGCATCTAACCTTGCCGGCGTGGGTGGGCCCACCGGAGGCGTAGGGGGTGGTGTGGTCGACATCGCAGTGCGTGGCCGGCACATCACAGCCCGGCCAGCGGCACGTCAGATCCCGGGCCCGCACGAACGCCGCCAGCGCCGCTGAGGGGTGGTAGTGGGGCTCGGGTGCGGCGTAACCGGGATGAATCAACGGGACCTGCTTGGCGGTCAACGCCAACTCGGCCAACACCTCGGGGGTGATCAGGTCCTCGGCGCCCAGCACACACCCCGGGCTGTCGCTGTGGCCATCGAGGGTGGCCTGTTCGGCGATCACATAAATCACCACCGGCGAGGCGGGCTTGCGCCCGGCCGCGGTGCAATCGGCGCGCCCGCATTCACAGGCCAGCCGGGTGGCGTTCGCGGCCAGCGCCCCCAGGGCGTCAGCGCGGCGCTGGGCGGCGGTGCGCGGATCATTCGGGCACACCGTGGCCGCCAACGCCGTCAACCGCGCATCCACGGCCTGGGCATCGGTGCTGCGCAACCGCCCCTCGATCTGCGACAGCCCGTCGGACTCCCCGCCGATCCACACCTCCCGATCAGCCCGGGCTTCGGTGCGCCGGCGCAGCGCATCGGCATCGGCGTTGACGACGATCTGGTCGATCTTCTGCGACAGCCGCCCCCGGCTCAGCGAGGGCCACCGTGTCACCCGCGCTGCGACCCGCTCATCCACCGCCGCCAGCACCTCGGGGTCCTCGATCAGATCGGTACGGTACACAATCGTCGAGAACGCTTCCAGGTCGATGTCCCCGGCACAGAACACCGCCGCCACCTGCGGTAGGCGCTCACGCATCGCCCGGGCATAGCGCACCTTGGTCTCCGCACGGCCCTGGCTGATCCGCAACCCTGCGGCCACCTCCCCGGCCACCGCCTTGAACGTGTCGATCGCCCACTGACCCCGCTCAGCCCCCGGCACCAACCGGCAGGCGAACAACTCCCCGATCGCCACCAACTCCGCGGCCTGGGCCTGATTGACCACCCGCGCCGCCGCACCGATCCGCGTCATCCAGCCCACCGATTCCTCGGTCTTCTCCAGCAGAGCCCTGCGGTGGGCCAACACCTCCAGGTAGACGTCATAACCTTCCATCCCGGGGGCGATGAACGGCAGCCGATCGAACATACTTTCGATTATACGCGCCTCTACTGACTCAAGCTTTCTGGCAGGGTCGCGTCTTGTGGATAACCGCGGCCGACAGGCAGGCGCCACAGCACCTCAGGCAGGCCGGATCTCGAAGACGAACTCGCATCCCCCGATGCTGACGCTGTCGCCATGCGCCAAAGTGGCGCTGCCCCGGATCAGTTCGCCCCGCACTTCGACACCGTTCGTCGAGCGCAGATCGGTGATCACGAAACCCGACCCGGTATCGGCGATGACCGCGTGGTAGCGACTGACGTCGTTGTCGTCGAGCACGATGTCGTTGTCGGCCAGCCGACCTATCCGGGTGGTCGCGCCGTTGAGCTGGTACCGATGGCCGAACCGGTCGCACAGCGCCGCGACGACCGACGTCGACAGCGTGGTCCTGGTGTCGATGCGGCTGCGTTTGCGGGTGCTCTTGGCGGCCTGCTTGATGACGATCGGTTCCTGGCGCAGGATCCGCTCGTGCAGGGTGCTGACCGTCGGCCCGGGATCGATCCCCAGCCCCTCGGCCAGCGCCGTCTTCAACTGCCGGTAGGCACCGAGTGCGTCGGACTGCCGCTCGGTGACGTAATAGGCGGTGATGAGCTGCGCCCACAGCGGCTCGCGATAGGGATGCTCGGCGGCGAGCGCCTCCAGCTCACCGATCACGGCGGCGGCACGCCCACAGGCGATCTCGGCTTCTGCCCGCGCGCTGTGCGCGGCGACCTTGTCCTCGAGGAGCTTCGTGGCGAACGGGGCGACGAAGTCGAAGTCGCGCAGGTCATCCAGCACCGGGCCGCGCCATTCGGCCAGGGCCGTGGACAGGTGAATGCTGGCCTCCTCGAACCGGCCGGCGGCGGCCGCCTCAACGCCGGCGGCCTTGGCGGCGGTGAAGCGACCCAGGTCGTAGTCGGTGTCGGCCACGTTCAGCTGGTAGCCCGGGGGCGCGCTCGCCAGAACCCGCACCGGGTCCGCGCCACCGTCGCGCAGCAGCCGCCTCAGGTTGGAGATGTGGGACTGGATGCTGGTGCGCGCCGCGGGCACCGGGGAGCCGGCCCACACGGCATCGATCATCGAGTCAACCGACACCGGCCGGTTGCGATCGATCAACAGCACCGCCAGCACCGCCCGCTGCTTGGCAGCACCGACGGACACCGGTACACCGTTCACCAATAGTTGCAGCGGGCCCAGCACACCAAACCCGAGAGCCGAGTTCGTCATCGCGCTGCCAGCCTTCCGGGTCATCGAGGGTCCTGGCCATTATCTGGGTGTAATTGTGACGTCTGCGGGCCGCCGATAGGCAAAGGCCCACCGATTTGATTCCGGCGCGCGCCGAGCCTGCGAGCTGCAGCGCGGCCCCGCGTCCAAAACGGACTCAGTGACGTCGCCTACGATCGAGCCTCGTGTCCCCCGACGGTAATGAGCGATCCCACCGGATCGCCCGGTTAGTAGCCGTCGTCTCCGGCATCGCCGGTCTGCTTCTGTGCCTGCTGGTTCCGCTGCTTCCGGTGCGACAGACGACGGCGGCCATCCTGTGGCCGCAGGGCAACACCCCGGACGGCAACATCAGCCAGATCACGGCTCCGCTGGTGTCGGGCGCGCCGCGCGACCTCGACATCTCCATTCCCTGCTCGGCGATCGCCACCCTGCCGGCGGCCGGCGGTCTGGTGGTGTCCACGCTGCCCACCGAGGGTTTCCAGACCGGCAAGCACGGTCTGTTCGTGCGCGCGAACAAGGACTCCGTCGTGGTGGCGTTCCGCGACACCGTCGCCGCGGTCGCGCCCCGCGCCCAGATCGCGGCGGGCGGGTGCAACGTGCTGCACGTCTGGGCCGACGCCGGTGGCGCGGGCGCGGACTTCGTCGGGATCCCGGGCGCCGCCGGTCGTCTGGACCCCGAGAAGAAGCCGCAGGTCGGTGGGATTTTCACCGATTTGAAGGTGCCCGCACAGCCCGGGTTGTCGGCCAGGGTCGACGTGGATACCCGGTTCATCCTGCAACCCACCGCGCTCAAGACGCTGGCGATGGTGCTGGGGGCGCTCGCGGTGCTGGTCGCCATCGCGGCCCTGGCGGCGCTGGACCGCCTGAGCAGGGGTGACACATTGCGCGGCTGGCGGCCCCGGCTGCCGAGGTTCAGGTCCGGTCTGGCCACCTGGCTCGCGGACGTCGTGGTGATCGGGACTCTGCTGCTCTGGCACATCATCGGAGCCACCTCGTCGGACGACGGCTACAACCTGACCATCGCGCGGGTGGCGCCGAAGGCCGGCTACAACGTCGACTACTACCGCTACTTCGGCACCACGGACGCACCGTTCGACTGGTACTTCGGGGTGCTGTCCAAGCTGGCCGCGGTCAGCACCGCGGGGGTGTGGATGCGGCTTCCCGCCACTCTGGCCGCCATCGCCTGCTGGCTGCTGATCAGTCACTTCGTGCTGCGCCGCCTGGGCCCGGCGCGGGGCGGGCTGGGCGCGAACCGGGTCGCGGTGTGGACGGCGGGCGCGGTATTCGTCGCGGCCTGGATCCCGTTCAACAACGGGCTGCGGCCGGAGCCGCTGATCGCGCTGGGCGTCATCCTGACCTGGATTCTGGTGGAGCGTTCGATCGCGCTGGGCCGGTTGGCGCCCGCCGCCGTCGCGATCATCGTCGCCATGCTCACCGTGACGTTGGCCCCGCAGGGTCTGATCGCGGTGGCGCCGCTGCTGACCGGCGCCCGCGCCATCGCCCAGACGGTCCGGCGCAGGCGTGCCACCGATGGCCGGCTGGCGCCGGTGATCACCCTGGCCGCGTCGTTGTCCCTGATCACCGTCGTGGTTTTCCACAGCCAGACGCTGGCCACCGCCGCCGAGTCGGCGCGCATCAAGTACACGGTGGGGCCGACGATCGCCTGGTACCAGGACTTCCTGCGCTACTACTTCCTCACCGTGGAGAGCAACGCCGACGGCTCGATGTCGCGCCGGTTCGCCGTGCTGGTGCTGCTGCTGTGCATGTTCGGGATGTTGTTTGTGCTGCTGCGCCGCGGCCGGGTGGCCGGGCTGGCGACCGGGCCGGCGTGGCGGTTTGTGGGCACCACCGCGATCGCCCTGCTGCTGCTGACGTTCACCCCCACCAAGTGGGCCATCCAGTTCGGCGCGTTCGCCGGGCTGGCCGGCGCGCTGGGCGGCCTGACGGCGTTCACCGTCTCCCGGATCGGACTGCATAGCCGGCGCAACCTGGCGCTCTATGTCACCGCGCTGCTGTTCGTGCTGGCCTGGGCGACGTCGGGCATCAACGGCTGGTTCTACGTCGGCAACTACGGCGTCCCCTGGTACGACATCCAGCCCGTCGTCGCCAGCCACCCGGTGACCTCGATGTTCCTGACGCTGTCGATCCTGACCGGGTTGCTGGCCGCCTGGTACCACTTCCGGATGGACTACGCCGGGCACACCGAGGTGAAGAACAACCGGCGCAACCGGGTGTTGGCGTCCACGCCCCTGCTGGTGGTTGCGGTGATCATGGTGGCGGGCGAAGTCGGTTCGCTGGCCAAGGGCGCGGCGTTCCGGTACCCCCTCTACACCACCGCCAAGGCCAACCTGGCGGCCATCACGTCACCGACCAGCTGCGCGATGGCCGACGACGTGCTGGCCGAGCCCGACTCCAATGCCGGGATGCTGCAGCCCGTTCCGGGGCAGGAATTCGGTCCCGACGGTCCGCTCGGCGGCGTCAACCCGGTGGGCTTCAAGCCGGAGGGCGTCGGCGACGACCTCAAGTCCGACCCGGTGGTGAGTAAGCCGGGCGTCGTCAACTCCGACGCCTCCCCGAACAAACCGAACGCCGCCATCACGGACTCCGCCGGAACGGCCGGCGGCAAGGGGCCGGTCGGCGTCAACGGCTCGCACGCCGCGCTGCCCTTCGGGCTGGACCCCGCGCGCACTCCGGTGATGGGCAGTTACGGCGAGAACAACCTCGCCGCACGCGCCACTTCGGCGTGGTACCAGTTGCCGGCCCGCCGGCCGGACCGGCCACTGGTGGTGGTCTCGGCCGCCGGCGCCATCTGGTCCTACAAAGAGGACGGCGACTTCATGTACGGGCAGTCGCTCAAGCTGCAGTGGGGCATCGCCAAGCCCGACGGCAGCACCCAGCCCCTCGGTGAGGTGTTCCCGATCGATCTGGGACCGCAGCCGGCCTGGCGCAACCTGCGGTTTCCGTTCGCCTGGGCTCCGCCGGAGGCCAATGTGGCGCGCATCGTGGCCTACGACCCGAACCTGAGCTCCGAGCAGTGGTTCGCGTTCACGCCGCCGCGAGTGCCGGAGCTGGAACCGCTGCAGCGGCTGATCGGGTCGCAGAGCCCGGTGCTGATGGACATCGCGACCGCGGCGAACTTCCCTTGCCAACGGCCGTTCTCCGAGCACCTCGGCATCGCGGAGTTGCCGGAGTACCGCATTCTGCCCGACCACAAGCAGACCGCGGTGTCGTCGAATCTCTGGCAGGCCGCGTCCACCGGTGGGCCGTTCATGTTCACGCAGGCGCTGTTGTGGACTTCCACCATCTCGACGTATCTGAGCGGCGACTGGTACCGCGACTGGGGCTCGGTCGAGCAGTACCACCGGCTGGTCCCCTCCGATCAGGCACCCGAAGCCACCGTCCAGCAAGGCGTGACCACAGTGCCCGGCTGGAGCCGGCAAGGACCGATTAGGGCTCTGCCATGACAAGTCCCGCCGCGCCCTCCCCCGCGAGCAGTCGCAAATTCGCACAGAATGGGGCGGATTCACGCGAGTTTGTGTCTGCTCGCGAGACGAAGGTGACCCGGTGGGTGGCGACGATCGCCGGGCTGATCGGGTTCCTGCTGTCCGTCGCGACGCCGTTGCTGCCGGTCGTGCAAACCACCGCGATGCTGAACTGGCCGCAGAACGGCCAGCTCAACAGCGTGACGTCGCCACTGATCTCGCTGACCCCCGTCGACTTCAAGGCGTCGGTGCCGTGCAGCATCGAGCGCGACATGCCGCCCAGCGGCGGCGTCATCCTGGGCACCGCCCCCAAGCAGGGTAAGGACGCCAACCTCAACGCGCTGTTCGTCGTCGTCAGCGCACAGCGGGTCGACGTCACCGACCGCAACGTCGTGATCCTGTCGGTGCCGCGGGACCTGCTGCGGTCACCGCAGTGCGAGCGCATCGATATCAGCTCGACGCACGCCGGCACATTCGCCGAGTTCATCGGACTGAAGGATCCGCGCGGCGCCCCGCTGCGCAGCGGTTTCCCGGACCCGAACCTGCGCCCACAGATCGTCGGGGTGTTCACCGACCTGACCGGCCCGGCGCCGCCCCAGCTGAGTCTGTCGGCAACCATCGACACCCGGTTTTCCAGCACGCCGACCACGCTGAAGCTGCTGGCCATGGTCGGGGCGATCGTGGCCACCATCGTCGCCCTCATCGCGCTGTGGCGCCTTGACCAGCTGGACGGCCACCGGATGCGGCGCTGGATCCCAGCGAACTGGCGCACCTTCACCTTGCTCGACGGCGTGGTGATCTTCTCCTTCCTGTTGTGGCACGTGATGGGCGCCAACTCCTCGGACGACGGCTACATCCTGGGCATGGCGCGCGTCGCCGACCGCGCCGGCTACATGTCCAACTATTTCCGCTGGTTCGGCAGCCCCGAGGACCCGTTCGGCTGGTACTACAACCTGCTGGCACTGATGACGCACGTCAGCGACGCCAGCATCTGGATGCGGCTGCCGGACCTGGTCGCCGGGTTGCTCTGCTGGCTGCTGCTCTCCCGCGAAGTGCTGCCCCGACTCGGCCCGGCGGTGGCCGCCAGCAAACCCGCCAACTGGGCGGCGGCGATGGTGCTGCTCACCGCCTGGATGCCGTTCAACAACGGCCTGCGGCCCGAAGGCATCATCGCGCTCGGATCGCTGGTGACCTATGTGCTGATCGAGCGGTCGATGCGCTACAGCCGTTTGACGCCGGCCGCGCTGGCCATCATCACCGCGGCATTCACCCTCGGCGTGCAACCCACCGGGCTGATCGCGGTCGCCGCCCTGGTGGCCGGCGGTCGTCCGATCCTGCGGATCTTTGTGAAACGCCGTCGCATGGTCGGCACGTTGCCGCTGCTGTCGCCGATGCTGGCCGCCGGCACAGTCATCCTGACCGTCGTGTTCGCCGACCAGACGCTGTCGACGGTGCTGGAAGCCACCCGGGTCCGCAGCAAGATCGGCCCCAGCCAGGCCTGGTACACCGAGAACCTGCGTTACTACTACCTGTTCCTGCCGACCGTCGATGGTTCGCTGTCGCGCCGGTTCGGCTTCCTGATCGCCGCGTTGTGCCTGTTCACCGCCGTGTTCATCATGCTGCGCCGTAAGCGGGTGCCCGGGGTGGCCCGCGGGCCGGCGTGGCGGCTGATGGGTGTCATCTTCGGCACCATGTTCTTCCTGATGTTCGCGCCCACCAAGTGGGTGCACCACTTCGGTCTGTTTGCCGCGGTGGGTGCGGCGATGGCGGCGTTGACGACGGTGCTGGTGTCGCCGTCGGTGCTGCGCTGGTCGCGGAACCGGATGGCGTTCCTGGCCGCGGTGTTCTTCGTGGTGGCGTTGTGTTTCGCCACCACCAACGGCTGGTGGTACGTATCCAGCTACGGTGTGCCGTTCAACTCCACCATGCCCAAGCTCGGTGGAATCACGGTCAGCACAGTCTTTTTCGCGCTGTTTGTGCTGGCGGCTGTCTATGCGGCCTGGCTGCACTTCGCGCCGCGGGGCAGCGGCGAGGGGCGGTTGGCCCGGCTGCTCACCACCGCCCCGGTATCGCTGGCGGCCGGCTTCATGGCGCTGGTGTTCGTGGCGTCGATGGGGATCGGGATCGTCCGGCAATACCCGACGTACTCCAACGGCTGGTCTAATCTGCGGGCGTTTGCCGGCGGCTGCGGACTGGCGGACGACGTACTGGTCGAGCCGGACACCAACGCGGGCTTCATGACGCCGCTGCCCGGCAATTACGGACCGCTGGGTTCGCTGGGCGGCAGCGACCCCGTCGGCTTCTCCCCCAATGGGGTGCCCGAGCACACCGTCGCCGAGGCCATGGTTATGAAGCCGAACCAGCCCGGCACCGACTACGACTGGGACGCTCCCACCAAGTTGAAGACGCCCGGCATCAACGGCTCGACG
Source organism: Mycobacterium sp. 23 (assembly GCF_048287075.1). NCBI lineage: Bacteria > Bacillati > Actinomycetota > Actinomycetes > Mycobacteriales > Mycobacteriaceae > Mycobacterium > Mycobacterium sp. 23. The sequence continues at coordinate 4,275,724 of NZ_JBLVUX010000005.1, read as the reverse complement.
GTGCCACTGCCGTACCAGCTCGACCCGGGTCGGGTACCGCTGGCCGGCACCTACACCACGGGTGCCCAGCAGCAGAGCCGGCTGGCCTCGGCGTGGTATCAGCTGCCCAAGCCCGACCAGGCTTCCCTGGAGAGCCATCCCCTCGTCGTCATCACCGCCGCCGGCAAGATCGCCGGCAACAGCGTCCTGCACCACTACACGTCCGGCCAGACCGTGGTGCTGGAGTACGCGCGGCCCGGACCCGGTGCGCTGGTGCCCGCGGGCCGAATGGTGCCCGACGACCTGTACGGCGAGCAGCCCAAGGCATGGCGCAACCTGCGCTTCGCCCGGGACAAGATGCCCGCCGACGCTGTGGCGGTACGGGTGGTGGCCGAGGACCTGTCGCTGACGCCGGAAGACTGGATCGCGGTCACGCCGCCGCGGGTGCCGGAGCTGCGGTCGCTGCAGGAGTACGTGGGTTCGACGCAACCGGTGCTGCTGGACTGGGCCGTGGGGCTGGCGTTCCCGTGCCAGCAACCGATGCTGCACACCAACGGTGTCACCGAGATACCGCGGTTCCGCATCACCCCGGACTACAACGCCAAGAAGCTGGACACCGACACCTGGGAGGACGGCGTCAACGGCGGCCTGCTGGGCATCACCGACCTGCTGCTGCGCGCCCATGTGATGGCGACCTACCTGTCGCGTGACTGGGCCCGCGACTGGGGGTCGCTGCGCAAGTTCGACACGCTGGTCGATGCGCCGCCGGCGCGGCTGGACCTGGGCGAGGCGACGCGTAGTGGTTTGTGGTCGCCGGGGCAGATCCGGATCAAGCCTTAACGCGCCGGCGAGGCAACCCCCGCAGGCTGATCACGCCTTGGGTAGCTTCAGCACCCGGTTCTTGCCGGACTCGGCGACGTAGAGATTGCCGGCGCCGTCCACGGCCACCCCGCGCGGACCGTCGAGGCTGGGGAACGGCAGCACCGTCTGGGTAGCGGTCCCTGCTGCCAGCCGCACCACCCGACCGGTGCCGGCGTCGGTGACGAACACATTCCCGGACCCGTCCACCGCGACACCCCAGGGGTTGACGAGACCGAAGAAAGGCGCCGTCGTCTGGGCGCCGGTCGCCGCGACCAGCTTGATCACCCGGCCGTTCTCGAAGTCGGCAACGTAGACGTTGCCGGCGCTGTCGACCGCAACCCCCTCGGGGTTCTCGATCGCGGTGATCGGCAGCACCGTCTGAGCGCCGGTGCCGACCGCCAGCTTCAGCACGCGGTCTTTCAACCTGTCGACGAGATAGAGGTTGCCGGCCGCGTCCAGCGCTATCCCGTGTGGGCCGCTGTGGTCGAGGTTGAACACCGTTTGGGTTGCGCTCCCGGCCGCCAGCTTCAGCACACGCTCGCCATGCGAGTCGGTTACATACACCGCGCCGGAGCTATCGAGGGCTACTCCGACAGCGTTTAGAAGGCCGCTGAACGGCAGCACGCTCTCATCCAGGGTTCCCGCATCGAGCTTCACCACCCGGTCGTTCCCGCTGTCGGCGACATACACGTTGCCGGCGGCGTCCGCCGCCACCCCGAGTGGACCGTTCAGGCCGGCGATAGGGAGCGCGACCTCGACCGCTGTCGCCGACGGCGGCGGGGCCGGCTTCGAAGCCGCCGAAGAATCGGGCGCCCGGGTGCCGGCGCTGTGGACGCGGACGGTAACGGTGACGACGACGGCCGCGACCAGAGTGACCAGGACGGCGCCGAGCGCGATCCGCGCCCGCGGGCTCATCCGGGTGAACAGCGGCGGTCTTGCCGCGGCGGTCGCCGGGGCCGGGGTGGCGGCCAGGGTCGGGGCGCTGGCGGTCTCGGGATCGAGCGGCGCTTCTCGGGCAGCGGCGGCCAGTTCCGTGACGGTCTGGTACCGGTTGCCGGGCTCTTTGGCCATGCCTTTGGCGATGACGGCGTCGAGTTCGGCCGGCAGGTCGGGCCGGGTCGCCGACGGCCGCGGCGGCGGCAGTGTCAGGTGCGCGGTGACCTGACTCTCCAGCGATTCACCGGGGAAAGGCCGGTTGCCGGTCAGGCACTCGTACAGCACACACGTCAGGGCGTAGATGTCGGCGCGGGCGTCGGCTTCTTCGGCCATCAACCGCTCCGGTGCCATGTAGGGCCAGCTACCGATCATCTCCCGGGAACCGGTCAGTCCGGCGTCGTCTGCGCCGCGGGCGATGCCGAAGTCGATCAGGTACGCGAAATCGTCCTCATCGACCAGGATGTTGCCCGGTTTGACGTCGCGGTGAACCAGCCCGACCTTGTGCGCGGCGCGCAGCGCCTGGGCGACCTGCTCGATGATGTGTACCGCCCGCTGCGGCGCCAGCGGTCCGCTCGACAGCGTCTCTTCCAGGTCGCGCCCCTCGACCAGTCGCATGTCGACGTACAGCCGGCCATCGATTTCGCCGTAGTGGTGGATCGGGATGATATGCGGGTTGTTGAGCTGCGCGGCCGCCTCCGCTTCGCGGCGGAACCGCTGCAGGAACGTCTGGTCGGTGGCCAGCTGCGGGGGCAGGAGCTTGATCGCGACGACGCGGTTGGTCTCCGTGTCATAGGCGCGCCACACCTCACCCATGCCGCCCTGGCCCAGAACGCTCTGCAACCGGTAGCGCCCGAAGTGCGTCGCCTGCACGGGATCACCATAAGCCCCGATTTAGCTCGCGTGGGGCAATGACGGCGTCTGGCCGACGACATTGCCACCGGCATCCAACGGCTGTAACTGGTAGTAGCCGTCGCTGGCGCCGTTCAGCGGCAGAGCCGTGTCGTACCCGGCCCAGTCGAAGGTGGCCAGCACCGTCATCGCGGAACTTTGCTGGCCGTGCCGCAGCCGCCAGCTGCGCACCGCGGTGGCTCCGTTCCACACGGCGTGCACCGTGTCGCCGGTGAAGACCAGGGGCTGCGCGCGCAGCAGCGTGGTGGTGCGCCCGGCCGGGTCCAGGCGAATCCACTTCAGGCTGCTCGGCACCCCGCCGCCGCCGGTCTGGCATATCCCAGCGAAGGGGACGACGTGCTCGAGGGCGCGGCGGGTTTGCTGTCCTGCGTCCCGCAGGCCGCCGCCGCGGCGGTCAGCGCGCCTCCCGCCGCGATACCGAATTGACGCCGTGATATCCCGCCGGCCATCGATCTCCTTCGAAGAGTTCGCGTCTGCGGCTGTTGCCGGGGCTATCAGATCAGCCGGCGCTTCGGGGCGGGATGAAACACTGGAAGGCATGTGGGCGAAGCGCATTGGCATCACCGTGCTGGTGAGCGTTGCGTCCTCCGGATGCGCGGCGCCCCCGCCGGCCGGGCCGGGCTCGGCCGCCCGATCGAACTACGTCGCGATGGGTGACTCCTTCGCCGCCGCGCCCGGTGTGCCCGAGCCGGCCGCCCCGCGCGGCTGCCACAAGTCCACCAACAACTATCCGGCCGTGCTGGCCCGCCGCCTGGACGCTGCCGCGTTCCATGACGTCACGTGCAGCGGAGCGACGACCGACGATGTCGTCAACCGCGAACAGCGGACAGACCACGGACTGATCCCCCGGCAACTGGACATGGTGGGGCCACCGACCGACCTGATCACGATCACCATCGGCGCAAACGACGTCGGACTGGCCGGTGATGCGGAGTCGTGCGAGGTCAAGGCCGCCGACCCGAAGCCGTGCGCCGCCGCGTTCGTCGTCAACAACATCGACCGCCTCTCGGGCAGCATCGGCGAGCAGGTCCCGGTGTGGGCCACGATGATCGATCAGCTGCGCGCCGATGCCCCCAGAGCACGCATCATCCTGGTGGGCTACGGAATCTTCGTCCGCCCCGGTGGCTGCTTTCCCAGCCAACCGCTGCTGCCCAACGACGCCAACTATCTGCAGGCCAAAGTCGACGAACTCGACGATCGACAACGACAACTCGCCAACGACAAGGGTGTGGAGTTCTTCGACACGCGGTCGATGTCCGTGGGTCATGACATGTGCGCGCCGCCGGGCGAGCGCTACGTGGAGGGCTACGTCACCGAAGGCAACAGCGTGCCCCTGCATCCCACCGCACTGGGTGCGGTGGCCGTCGGAAATGCGCTGACCGACTATCTGGTGTTGTCGGAAAACCGGTAAGCGCGCCGCCTGGCGAGCGCTGAAGTCACATTTCTGGAATCGCATTCCAATTGCGCTCATGTCCGCACGAATACTGGCGATTTCCGGTCAGCGCGTGCAAATTTCAGCTAACCTCGCCATCGAGCGCATCGTGTCGAGCCCTGCGGGCGGGCTGATACCAGCACGCTTTATCGAGGCGTGAAGAGCCAATCGCCTACGGCAATCCTCCACCGAGTCGACGACGAAATCCTGCGCAGCGCGGCCTATCTGGCTTTCGGGTGCCTATTCGTACCCGAGATAGCCTGTTGCCCAAGGGTTCCTGCTGAATTGAAGGGATCTTTCGTGTCATTTGTCTTTGCTGCACCGCAGGAACTGACCACCGCTGCGGACCGGGTCGCGGCAATCGGGTCCGCGCTCGGATCGGCCAATCGGGCCGCGGCGGCCACCACCAGCGAAGTGGTCGCGGCGGCTGGTGACGAAGTCTCGGCCGCGATCGCGGCCGTATTTTCAAGCCAGGGCCGGTCGTATCAGGCGCTCAGCAGACAGGCCGCACTTTTTCATGACCAGTTCATAAGGTCATTGCTGACTGCCGGAGCCAATTACGGCGTCGCAGAGGCGGCCAATAACGGTCTATTGCAGGGAATCGAAGCCGACCTTTTGGGTGTTGTGAATGCCCCCACCAACGCGATTCTGGGACGCCCGCTGATCGGCAACGGAGCCGACGGGGCCGCCGGCACGGGCCAGGCCGGCGGCGCCGGCGGAATTCTGTGGGGCAACGGCGGCGCCGGCGGCTCCGGCGGAATCAACCAGCCCGGTGGCCGGGGCGGGGACGGCGGGCTGTTCGGCGCCGGCGGCGTCGGTGGCGCCGGCGGGTCAGGGGCGGCCGGCGGGGCCGGCGGAGCCGGCGGCTGGCTGTACGGCTCGGGCGGAGCCGGAGGGGCCGGCGGTGTGGCGTCTGCCTCCGGCACCACCGGCGGGATCGGCGGCAATGGGGGGCACGCCGGGTTGATCGGCACCGGAGGCACCGGCGGAGCGGGTGGTGCCGGTGCCGTCGGTGCGGGCGGTACCCCGAGCGGTAACGGCTTCAACGGCGGTGGCGGCGGTAGCGGCGGCAGTGGTGGTGCCGGCGGTCTCCTGGCCGGCGACGGCGGGGCGGGTGGCACCGGCGGAGCCGGCGGCACCGGCGGAGCGGGTGGCGCCGGTCTCGAGGGTGCCGCATCGACGAATCCGCTCTACGCAGGCGCGAGTGGAGGAAACGGCGGCAACGGCGGGATCGGCGGCGCAGGTGGTAGCGGAGGGGCCGGCGGTACCAGCGGCTTGTTCGGGTCCGCAGGTGCTCAAGGCGTCGGCGGAACAGGCGGGAACGGCGGGAACGGCGGGACGCCCGGTGACGGCGGTACGGGCGCCGCAGGGAGCTGGTCGGTGAACAACGGGGTGGGCGGCGCGGGCGGCATCGGGGGCAATCCCGGAGTCGGAGGCGCCGGTGGCATCGGCGGCTCCGGATCGACGGCAGGAAGCGACGGGGTGGGCGGCCAAAGTCCGGCGATCGGGGGCGACGGCGGCCATGGCGGGACAGGCGCCAACGGTGCGGTGGCCGGCCAGGCCGGTGCGGCGGGAGGCCGGGGTGGCAACGGCGGATCGGCCGGAAACGGCGGCGCGGGCGGCAACGGGGGCAATGGCGCAGCCGGCAACGCCACGGTTCGGGCCGGAGGCGCCGGCGGGGCGGGAGGTGACGGCGGAGCTGCCGGCGGCACCATCGGCAATGGCGGCGCGGGCGGTAACGGCGGAATCGGCGGCAACAGTGGCACCAGCAGCGGCACCTTCCCCCCCGACATCGTCAGTGGCATCGGCGGACAGGGTGGCGCCGGCGGCGCGGCGGGCACTATCGCCGGCAACGGTGGCGCCGGCGGTGACGGCGGAGCGGGTGGCAACTCCGACGGATACTTCGGCGCCCGCGGCGGCAACGGCGGTGCCGGCGGAACCGCCGGTGCGTTCACCGGCGACGGCGGCGATGGCGGTGCCGGCGGGTCGGGTGGGGCCGGCAGCCTCACCGGCAACGGCAGCGGCAGGCTCAGCGGCAACGGCGGCGCCGGCGGCACCGGTGGCGACGGCGGTTTCGGCGGCCTGCAGGGCGGCACGGCCGGCGCCGGCGGCATCGGCGGTGTCGGTGGCGACGGAAGCAGTGGCGGTGGCCGCGGCGGAGACGGCGGCGCCGGTGGCGACTTGGCCAGAATCGCCAGCGGCACCGCGGGCGCCGGCGGGCAGGGCGGGGACGGCGGTCGCAGCGCCGCCGGCCCCGGTGCCGCCGGCGGCAACGGCGGCAACGGCGGCGACGGCGGCGCTCTCGCCGGCGTGGGCGGAGACGGCGGACACGGAGGCGCCAACGCTGTCGGCAGCGGCGGCGCCGGCGGGCACGGCGGAGCGGGCGGCACCGCGCTGGTCGGCGGCGCCGGCGGCGACGGTGGCATCGGGGGCGACGGAGGCTACAACTTCGGCAACGGTGCCAGTGGCGGCAGCGGTGGTGACGGCGGCAGCGGGGGCACCGGGACCAACGGCCCCGGTGGCGTTGGCGGCGACGGCGGCGACGGCGGCCTCGGCGGACCAACCGCCCGAGGCGACTTCGCCACCGGAGGAACCGGAGGCAACGGCGGCGCAGGAGGCGGGGGCGCAGGAGGGCCGGGCAGCAATGGGGGCCCCGGCGGGACGGGCAGGGGCGGCAGAACCACGGCAGGAGGAACCGGGGGAACCGGGGGCGATCCGGGCCCCGGGGGCATCCCGGTGCCCGGCTGATCGCCCGCACCGCGACCACGCTCAGCAAATTGACGGTAATGCAGGTTTAGCTGCGCAAACGACCGTCAATATCCATTCCGGCAACGGCATTCAGAGTGGAATGGACGGGCAAATGCGAATACTCACCGGGTTCAAGACTGCTGTTTCGACATTGACCGTGCTGAGCGCTGCGACACTGACGCTGGGTACGGGCATGGCCGTCGCAACCGGCCCGGTGCCGATCAGTTCGACACTGCGGAACTGCGACGGCAGCGCCGTCAAGACCGCGGTCCAGGCGCCGCGTGTGGCGCTGGGGCGCGGCGTCGTCATCTTCCGCCCGTCGGGTTCGACGGTTAGCGCGGACGTCAACCTGGTGATCTCCAACCAGCCCGGAATGCACTACGACGTCGGCCTCATCCAGGTGCCGCGGCCGACGTCGGCGACCTGCGGCCCCGGTGACCCGGGCACGACTTTCACCGGCGTCGACACCGACCCGATGGGTCAGGCGAACGTGACCATCAACGCCCCGCTGCAGCAGGGCACCACCGGAGTCTGGGTCATGGTCACCACCCCGAACCCGCATAACCAGGCCCCAGGCGAGTACTACACCTCGGAGTTCGTGGCTCCCGTCTAAATCGGGCGAACGTGTAATACCGTCGCGGCATGACCGATTACGAGCCGGAGGCCGTGGATCGGCTGCCATTCTCGACGCCGGAAAAAGCGCACCGTTACCGGACCGAGGACTACGCCGGTGCCGTCGGCCTCAATTGGTACCGCACCGATCCCACGCTGCAATTCACCATGGCGTACTACCTCACGCCCGATCAGCTGACGACGGTGGAGCCCCATTTGAGCGGGATCGGCGATCTGATGGGCGGACCGGTCGCGCGCTGGGCCGAGGAGACCGACCGCAACCCGCCGCGGCTGGAACGCTACGACCGGTGGGGCCACGACGTCAGCCGGGTGGTGATGCCACCGTCGTTCACGGCGGCCAAGCGCGCGGTGCTCGACGCCCAAGGGGGACTGCGCGATGCGTGTCGAAGCGCGGGTTTCCGTTCGTCGCTGGCGATGTTCGCGTCCAACTATCTGCTCAATCAGGCCGACATCGGAATGGGCTGCGCGCTGGGCACCGGCGGCGGCATGGTGCAGTCGCTGGTGGCCGCGTATGCGCCGGCCGACGTGCGCGATCATGTGCTGGCCAAGTTCGACTCCGGCGAATGGGCCGGCGAGACAGCGCAATTGCTGACCGAACGCACGGGTGGTTCGGATCTGGGCGCGTTGGAGACGACGGCACGACGCTGTGGTGACGCCTGGTTGCTGAACGGGTTCAAGTGGTTCGCGTCGAATTGCGCGGGCGAGGCATTCGTTGTGCTGGCCAAGCCGGAAGGCGCACCCGACTCCACCCGCGGCGTCGCCAACTTCCTGGTCCTGCGCACCCGTCGGGACGGCTCCCGCAACGGGGTGCGGGTGCGGCGCCTCAAGGACAAGCTCGGCACCCGCTCGGTCGCCTCGGGCGAGGTCGAGTTCGTCGACGCGGAAGCGTTCCTGCTCTCCGGTGAGCCCTCGGGAGACTCAGGACCGTCGGACGGCAAGGGGCTGGGCCGGATGATGGAGCTGACCAACGCGGCGCGACTCGGCATCGCGCTGTTCGGGCTGGCCAACGCGCGGCGCGCCCTGGTCGAGTCGCTCTGCTACGCGCGGCAGCGGCGCGCCTTCGGTGGCACGCTGCTCGACAAGCCGCTGATGCGCCGCAAGCTGGCCGAGCTGATCGTCGACGTCGAAGCCGCTCAGGCACTGGTGTTCGATGGCACCGGAGCGGTGAACCACCGGCAGCCGCGCGGCACCCGGCAACGCATCGCGGTGCCGGTCACCAAGCTCAAGGTGGCCCGACTCGGCATCACCGCGGCATCGGACGCGATCGAGATCCACGGCGGCAATGGGTACATCGAAACATGGCCGGTGGCAAGGCTTTTGCGGGACGGTCAGGTCAATACCATCTGGGAGGGACCGGACAACATCCTGTGTCTGGACGTGCGCCGCGGCATCCTGCAGAGCCGGGCTCACGAGGCGTTGTTGACTCGGTTGCGCGACGCGGTGTCGGTCTCCGACGACGACCCGACGACGGGGCTGGTGGCCGACCGGATCGACGACCTGGAAGCGGCCGTCACCGCGTGGGAGAAGCTGGACGGGGCGGTGGCCGAGGCGCGACTGTTTCCGCTCGCCCAGTTCATGGGTGATGTGTACGCCGGCGCGCTGCTGACCGAGCAGGCGGCCTGGGAACGCGAGACGGTTGGCGGTGAGCGCAAGGCACTGGTGGCGCGGCTGTATGCCCAGCGCTACCTCGCCGATCGGGGGCCGCTGCGTGGCATCGACATCGAGGGGGACGAGGCGCTGGACCGCTTCGACGAACTGGCCGAGGGGGCCCTCCACCTTCGCGAGCAGGCTGGCTGAACTACGGCCCCGACCGTGAACTGCCCGACGCTCCACCGGCGTGTCGCGCCGCGGGATGCACAGTCGGCGGTGGTCCCGCTCAGGCCCGCCGCGAGGCGGCATCGATTGCCGAAATCCCCGCCAACGTGGGACTTCGGTCCCTATTGCGCCGCACGGTTCCAATGGTCCGATGAATCGGAATTCGCCAACGGTGTCGGAGGTACGGCGATGAACAGACAGCTAACCGTTCAGGCCGCAGGGGACAACACGCCCCAGGCTCCGGGGGATATCACCACGTCGTGGCGCGCCGACCTCGGAGGCGCGTCGGCGTCCGTCGCCGATGTGCTCTCAGCCGAGGATGTCGAGTCGCTGCCGCCGGGCTACGGCATGCTCGTCGTGACACGGGGTCCCAACACCGGATCGCAGATCCGGTTGGACCGCCCCGTCATGTCGGCCGGTCGGCATCAGCTCAGCGACATCTATCTCGACGACATCACCGTCAGCCGCAGACACGCCGAATTCCGCAGCGAGAAAGGCGAATTCCGCATCGTGGACTGCGGCAGCTTCAACAGCAGCTACGTCAACGGCCAACCGGTGGAGTCAGCGGTGCTCAGCAACGGCGACGAGATCCAGATCGGAAAGTACCGGCTGGTGTTCATCAGGAGCAGCTAGCGGCGGGCGCCTCCCGCAAGCCCCGCCCACCTAGACCGGAATCAGGCCGTGCTTACGCGCCAGCCGCGACCAGTTCTGCTTGTCCCGCAGCAGGTGCATCGACCTGCGCAGCAGCAACCGGGTCTGGTGTGGGTCGATCACCGCGTCGATGAACCCGCGCTCCGCGGCGATCCACGGAATCGCCATGTTGAGGTTGTAGCCCTCGATAAAGTCCTTTTTGATCTGCTGCACTTCGGGCGCGGTGGGGTCCGGGAAGCGCTTCACCAGCAACTGCGCCGCACCCTCGGCGCCAATCACCGCGATGCGCGCGGTGGGCCAGGCGAAGTTGAAGTCGGCGGTCAGCTGCCGCGACCCCATCACCGCGTACGCGCCGCCGTAGGACTTGCGGATCGTGATGGTCACCTTCGGCACGTCGGCCTCGACCACGGAGTACAGGAACCGGCCACCGCGCTTGATGATGCCCCGCTTCTCCTCCTCGGCGCCCGGCAGGAAGCCGGGGGTGTCCACCACGAACACCAGCGGGATCTGGAAGGAGTCGCAGAACCGGATGAACCGGGCCGCCTTGTCGGAGGCCTCGTTGTCGATGGCCCCGGAAAGGTGCATGGGCTGGTTGGCGATCACGCCCACCGGACGCCCGTCGACCCGGGCGTACCCGGTGATGATGGCCGGCCCGTGCTGCGCGGCGACTTCCAGGAAGTCCCCGTCGTCGAAGATGCGCAGCAGGATCTCGTGCATGTCGTAGGCCGCGTTGTCGGAGTCCGGGATGATCGTGTCCAGCTCCAGGTCGGTCGGGGTGACCTCGGGTTCCAGCCCGGGGTTGATGACCGGCGGCTTGGTGAAGCAGTTCGACGGCAGGAACGACAAGAAGTCCCGCACGTACTGGAAGGCCTCGGCCTCGGAGTTCACCACCTGGTGGATGTTGCCGTAGCGGGCCTGCGCGTCGGAGCCGCCGAGTTCGTCGAGGGTGACGTCCTCGCCGGTGACCTCGCGGATCACGTCGGGACCGGTGACGAAGAAGTAGCCCTGGTCGCGCACCGAGACCAGCAAGTCGTCCTGGATCGGCGAATAGACCGCTCCCCCGGCACATTTGCCGAAAATCAGGGAGATCTGCGGCACCACGCCGGACAGCGCCTCGTGCCGCTGGCCCAGCTCCGCGTACCACGCCAGCGAGGTGACCGCGTCCTGGATGCGGGCCCCGCCGGAGTCCTGGATGCCCACGATCGGGCAGCCGACCATGGCGCACCATTCCATCAGGCGGGCGACCTTGCGGCCGAACATCTCGCCGACGGTGCCCTGGAAGACGGTCTGGTCGTGCGAGAACACCCCGACCGGACGGCCGTCGATCAGCGCGTGACCAGTGACCACCCCGTCGCCGTACAGCGCGTTGGGGTCACCCGGGGTCTTGCACAGCGCCCCGATCTCGAAGAAGGTGCCGGGGTCGACCAGTGCGTGCACGCGGGCCCGAGCGCTGGGGATGCCCTTCTTGTCGCGCTTGGCGGCCGCCTTCTCGCCGCCCGGCTCCTTGGCCAGCTCCAGGCGAGCTCGTAGCTCGGCCAGCTTCTCGGCGGTCGAATGCACGACGATCGGAGCCGGCTCCGGAGCCACTTCAGTCACTTACTTCCCCACCTAACGTTTTCCGGCGTCGAGCGTCTGCTGTTCGATGTCGTCCAGCGCGCGGCTCATGTGTTCGCCCACCTTGGCGATGATCGGCTCGTCGATGGCCTGGATGTGCTCACCACCGATCGGCACGACCTCGAGGTCGGCGACGTACTCACCCCAGCCGCCATCCGGTTTGCGGATGCCGTACCGCGGCTCGAACATGATCGCGTCGTCATGGTATCGATCGGCCATGTAGAGGGTGACGTGGCCATCGAACGGCTGGATCTCGGCGGTGTCGATCGCCCGGTTGTCCAGGTACGACGTGCGCTGGTGCTCGATGATCCCGGCCGGGATCTGCACGCCGCTCTGGCTGACGGCGTCCAGCACGAATCGCACCTGGCCGTCGTCGTCGAGTTCCTCGAGCTGCTCGTAGGGGATCGCCGGGATGGTGACGTTGAACGTCTTCTCGGCGAACTTGGCGTAGCGGTCCCAGCGCTTGCGGACCTCTTCCTTGGTCTGCGGGATCTCCTCGCCGGCACGCACCGCGTCGATCAGGCCGACCCAGCGCACGTCCTTGCCGAGGCGCTTGAGCCCGATCGCGCAGGCGTAGGCCAACACCCCGCCCAGCGACCACCCGGCCAGGATGTACGGTCCGTCGCCCTGCAATTCGACCAGTTTCGGAACGTACTGCGCGGCACGTTCTTCGATCGACCCCTCGACACGTTCGAAGCCGTACATTGGCGTGTCCGCCGGCAACCGGTTCAACAACGGCTCGTACACCACCGTGGAGCCGCCGGCGGGGTGGAACACGAAGACCGGCGTCCGCGAGCTGCCCTCCTGGCGCGCCCGCAGGGTGCGCACGAAGCCGTCGATCACGCCGGCCTCCAGGTAGTTCCGCACCTTCTCGGCCAGCGCCTCGATGTTCTCCGAGCTCTGCACGTCCTCAACCGTGATCGGCCCTTCAGCGCGCTCGGAGAGCCGCTCGGCCATCTTGGCGGCCTTCTCGTCGTCGAGCTTGGGCAACGGGTTGAAGATGCCCCCCGCGGATTTGCCGGTGACGATCGCCCAGGTTGCGAAGACGACGCGCTCGGCAGCGTCCCGCGGCGGGACGTCGGAGTTGAGCGCCTTGGCGACCGCCTCCTGACTGAGTGCACCTGCCGTGGGCTTCTCCCCGTTGCCGGCGGCGCCGTTGGTGCCGGGTCCGGTGGGATTGGTCGGCGGCGGGGGGATCGGCACGTCCGACGGCGGGGGTGCCTCGGACACGGGCTCGGCCTGAGTCTGGGGCTCCGCCTGCGGGTCGGGCGCCGGCGCCACCAGGCTGGCCGGCGACGCGCCGCTGAGCAACTCGGCCTGCGCCCGCGCGATCTCCTCGGCGGTCTGCGTCTTCTGGTACTCGTGCAGCTGCTCGACCTCGTCGCGGTGCTCGATCGCGTACTCGATCAGCTTCTCCACGGCGTACAGGTTCGCGTCGCGCACCGCCGTCAGCTGGATCGGCGGCAGGTCGAAGTCGTACTCCACGCGGTTCTTGATCCGCACCGCCATCAGCGAGTCCAGGCCGAGCTCGATCAGCGGCACCTCCCAGGGCAGGTCCTCGGGCTCGTATCCCATGGCCGCCGCCACGATGGTGCCCAGCCGCTCCGCTATCGTCTCGCCGGAATCGGCAGACCACCGGCCGACGTCCGACGGCAGGTACCGGTTGGTCAGGCTGTCGGTCAGCGTCTCGGCGTCGTCCTCTTCGACGACCGCCACCGACGTGGACTCGGAAGCCGCGATCGCGGTGCCGGCGCCCACAGCCACCGGCAGTACCGCCTCGGAGCCACCGCGAGCGACCAGCGCGTCGTAGACCAGCGTGAAGGACTCCTCGATGCGGGCGTGCACCTGCACCGAAGCACCGCCCGGATGACGCGTCAGCGTCGTCACCAACCGGGCGCCCTCGCCCGGCACCGCGCGCTGCTCGGAGGCCGTCAGTACAGCGTCCGGCAGCACCGCCGCAGCGGCTGCTTTGACCAGCGCGACGAGATCCGGCGTCTTTTCCCGCGGGGAGTACTCCCACACGTGGCGACCGTCGGGCAGGGCGACGTGCGCGCCCGGCATCAGTATCGAGCCGTCCCCGGCGAAATGCGCGTCGAGCCAGTGCTCTTTGCGCTTGAACCGGGTCGGCGGGATGTTCGCGTAGTCTTCGGGCCCTTGGGCGCGGGCGAACAGCGTGCGCACGTCCAGGTCGTGGCCGTGCACGTACAGCTGCGCCATGGTCGAGATCATCGACTCGACCTCGTCCTGCTTGCGGGCCAGCGTCGGGATCAGCTGGGCGTCATGCAGACCGGCCGACGCGGTGGTGAGACCGACCTGCATCAGCGCCACCGGGTTGGGCGCCAGCTCCAGGAAGGTGGTGTGCCCGCTGTCGACGGCGTTGCGGATGCCGTGGGTGAAGTAGACGCTGTGCCGCAGCCCCTTCTTCCAGTAGTCGACGTCGTGGATCGGCTCGCTACCGGGCTTGATGTAGCGGCCCTCGTGCACGGTCGAGTAGATGCCGCAGGTCGGGCTCATCGCCTTGATGCCCTGCAACTCGGCGGCCAGTTCGCCCAGCAGCGGGTCCATCTGCTGGGTGTGGCTGGCGCCCTTGGTCTGGAACTTGCGGGCGAACTTGCCCTCGGATTCCGCGCGGGCGATGATCGCGTCCACCTGCTCGGGCGGGCCGCCGATGACGGTCTGGGTGGGTGCGGCGTAGACGCACACTTCGAGATCCGGGAAGTCCGAGAACACCGTCTTGATCTCGTCGGCGGAGTACTCCACCAGCGCCATCAACCGGATGTACTCGCCGAACAGCATCGCCTCGCCCTCACCCATCAGGTGCGAGCGCGAGCAGATGGTCCGGGTCGCGTCGCGCAGCGACAGACCGCCGGCGAAGTACGCCGACGCCGCCTCACCCAGCGACTGTCCGACCACCGCGCCGGGCTTGGCGCCATGGTGCTTGAGCAGCTCGCCGAGGGCGATCTGGATCGCGAAGATGGTGACCTGGGTGGTCTCGATGCCGTAGTCCTGCGAATCGTCCAGGATCAGCTCGAGCACCGAGTAGCCCAATTCGTCCTGAACCAGCGCGTCGACCTTCTCGATCCACTCGGCGAACACCGGATTGCGCAGATAGAGGCTCTTACCCATCTTGCGGTGCTGCGCGCCGAAACCGGCGAGCACCCAGACCGGGCCGTTGGTCACCGGGCCGTCGGTGCTGAACACGTTCGGCCGCTGCTTGCCCTCGGCAATCGCGCGCAGGCCCTTGATGGCCTCTTCGTGGTCGTGAGCCAGCACCACCGCACGGGAGCGGCCGTGGTTGCGGCGCGACAGCGAGCGGCCGATCGACTCCAGCGACGACGCCTGTCCTTCGGGGCTTTCCATCCAGTCCGCCAGCTCGGCGGCGGCGGCCTTCTTGCGCGAGGTCAGGAACGCCGAGATCACCAGCGGGATCGTGGGTGCCGGAAGTTCTTGCGCGGCAAGCTCTTCCAGCGCCGCTTCCTTGAGCGCCAGCGCCTCGTCGGTGACGCCGGGCAGCTCGTACTCGTCCTCGGCGGCGGGGGCGGGGGCGTCGTCGTCGATGATCTCGCCGTACTCGTCGAAGCGCAGCGAGTGCCCGACCCCTTCGGTCAGTTCGCCCCCGGCGGATACCACGGCCGCCTGCGGCGCGGCCGCCAGCTCCTCGGGCTCCCGCTCGATCACGTCACGCGGCAAGACCTCACGCACCACCAGGTGCGCGTTGGCGCCGCCGAAGCCGAAGCTCGACACCCCGGCCAGCGCGTAGCCGCCGTAGCGGGGCCAGTCGGTGGCTTGGTCGACCACCTTCAGCCGCATCGCGTCGAAGTCGATGTAGGGGCTGGGCCCGGCGAAATTGATGGACGGCGGCAACTTGTCGTGCTGCAGCGCCAGCACCACCTTGGCCATGCTTGCCACGCCGGCGGCCGACTCCAGGTGCCCGATGTTGGTTTTGATCGCACCGAGCAACGCGGGCCGGTCGGCGGGACGCCCCTTGCCGACGACACGGCCCAGCGCCTCCGCCTCGATCGGGTCACCGAGGATGGTGCCGGTGCCGTGCGCCTCGATGTAGTCGACGTTGCGTGGGTCGATCCCGGCGTCCTTGTAGGCGCGGCGCAACACCTCGGCCTGCGCGTCCTGGTTGGGGGCGATCAGGCCGTTGGAGCGGCCGTCGTGGTTGACCGCGCTGCCGGCAATGACGGCCAGGATCTGGTCGCCGTCGCGGCGGGCGTCGTCGACCCGCTTGAGCACTAGCATGCCGGCGCCTTCGGAGCGGGTGTAGCCGTCGGCGTCGGCGGAGAAAGACTTGATCCGGCCGTCCGGCGCCAGCACGGCGCCGATCTCGTCGAACCCGAGCGTCACCGCGGGGGTGACCAGCGCGTTGACGCCGCCGGCCACCACGACGTCGGCCTCGCCGTTGCGCAGCGCCTGCACGCCCTGGTGGATCGCCACCAGCGAACTCGAGCAGGCGGTGTCGACCATGACCGACGGACCGCGGAAGTCGAAGAAGTACGACACCCGGTTGGGGATGATGGCACCCGAGTTACCGGTGATCGCGTACGGGTGCGCGACGGTCGGGTCGGAGATGGCCAGGAAGCCGTAGTCGTTATTGGTGACACCGACGTAGACGCCGACGGCCTCGCCGCGCAGGCTGGACGCCGGGATGCGGGCGTTCTCGAGCGCCTCCCAGGTCAGCTCCAGCGCCATCCGCTGCTGCGGGTCGATGTTGTCGGCCTCGGTCTTGGCCACCGCGAAGAACTCGGAGTCGAAGCCCTTGATGTCCTTGAGGTAGCCGCCGCGGGTGCGGGCCTTGGCGACGCGCTCGGCCAGTCGCGGCTCTTCCAGGAATTCCGACCAGCGCCCTTCGGGCAGGTCGGTGATGGCGTCGCGGCCTTCCATCAGCGCCGCCCACGTCTCGTCCGGGGTGTTCATGTCGCCCGGCAGGCGGGTCGACAGGCCGACGATCGCGATGTCGACACGCTCGGCGGGGCCGGTGCGCGTCCAGTCGATACCATCCGAGTCGTCCTCAGCCGCTTCCGGCTCGCCCTCGATGATCCGGGTCGCCAGCGACTCGATGGTCGGGTGCTGGAATGCCACCGCCACCGACAGCGTGACGCCGGTCAGGTCCTCGATGTCGGCGGCCATCGCGACGGCGTCGCGCGAGGCCAGACCGAGCTCCACCATCGGTACCGATTCGTCGATGGAGTCCGGCGACTTCCCGACGGCCTTGCCGACCCACTCGCGCAGCCATTTGCGCATCTCGGGGACCGTCATTGCGGCGTTCTGCGAGGGTGAGTTCTCCTGGCTTACGTCAGACATCAGCTACCTTGTTCAGTCGATCATTCAGAAGTGGCGAAGGTTGTCGCGGAGTTGACGCCACTGCGCAAACTGCCGTCCAGGTAGGCCGTGCGGCAGGCGCGGCGGCCGATCTTGCCACTGGAGGTACGGGGAATCGAGCCGGCCTGGACCAGCAGCACATCGCGCACGGTCACCCCATGCCCGACGGCGATGGCCGCGCGGATGTCGTCGGCGATCGGCTGGTACTCGAGCTTGTGAGTGCCCGCGGCACGCTCGCCGACGATCACCAGCTGCTCGGAGGTGTCTTCGGCGTCGAACTTCAGCCCGGCGTGCGGGTCGTCGTAGACCTTCTGCGGCAACTCGTTGGCCGGTACCGAGAACGCGGCGACATAGCCCACCCGCAACGCCTTGGTGGATTCCTGCGCCGTGAACTCGAGGTCCTGCGGGTAGTGATTGCGGCCGTCGATGATGACGAGGTCCTTGATCCGGCCCGCAATGTAGAGGTGCCCGTTGTGGTAGGTGCCGTAGTCACCGGTGCGCACCCAGAGGCCGTCGTCGGGAGCACCCTCGGCGTGCGACTCGCTGACCCGGGACTTCAGGATGTTCTTGAAGATGTTGGCGGTCTCTTCTTCCTTGCCCCAGTAGCCGATGCCCAGGTTGTTGCCGTGCAGCCAGATCTCGCCGATCTGCCCGTCCGGCAACTCGCTGGCCGTCTCGGGGTCCACGATGACGGCCCACTCGTCGACACCGATCTTGCCCGCGCTGACCTGCGCGACAGCTTTCGGTGAGTCGGCGGACACCTCGACGAAGTGCTGCTTGTTCAGTTCGTCGCGGTCGACGTGGATGACGGTGGGCGACTCGTCCATCGGGGTGGTCGAGACGAACAGCGTCGCCTCCGCCAGGCCGTAGGACGGTTTGACCGCCTCGGGCTTCAGGCCGTAGGGCTCGAAGGCCTTGAAGAACTTGCGCAGCGACGACGGCGACACCGGCTCGCTGCCGTTGAGGATGCCCTTGACGTTGCTCAGGTCCAGGGGCGGCTCGTCGTCGCGGGGCAGACCGCGCACCGCGGCGTGCTCGAAGGCGAAGTTCGGCGCGGCGGAAAACGTTCCGCCGGTTTCCCCGGGCTTACGCGCCAGCTCGCGGATCCAGCGGCCGGGGCGGCGCACGAATGCGGCCGGCGTCATAAAGGTGAAGCTCTGGCCGAGCACCGAGGTGAGCAGCACCGTGATGAGGCCCATGTCGTGGAAGAACGGCAGCCAGCTGACCCCGCGGTCGCCTTCCTGTCCCTCCAGCGCGTTCAGCACCTGCACCACGTTGGTGGGCAGGTTCAGGTGCGTGATCTGCACGCCCGTCGGGGTGCGGGTGGAACCGGAGGTGTACTGCAGGTACGCGGTGGTGGTCTCGTCGGCATCCGGCTCCTGCCAGGTGGAGGCGACCTCGGTGGGCACGGCGTCCACGGCGATGACCCGGGGGCGTTCCTTGGCCGAACGCGCGCGGATGAACTTGCGGACTCCCTCTGCGGATTCGGTGGTGGTCAGGATCGTCGAGGGGGTGCAGTCGTCGAGCACCGCATGCAGGCGGCCGACGTGACCCGGCTCGGAGGGGTCGAACAGCGGGACGGCGATCCGGCCGGAGTACAGGGCGCCGAAGAAGGACACCATGTAGTCCAGGTTCTGCGGGCAGAGGATGGCGATGCGGTCACCCGGCTGGGTGACCTGCTGCAGGCGGGCGCCGACGGCGCGGTTACGGGCGCTGAACTCCGACCACAGGATGTCGCGTTCGATACCGTCGCGCTCGGTGGAGTAGTCCAGGAAGCGGTACGCCAGCTTGTCGCCGCGCACCTTCGCCCACTTCTCGACGTGCCGAACCAGGTTGGTGTTGGACGGAAACCTGATCTTGCCGTTCACGATGAACGGGTTGTGGTACGCCATGACGCCTCTCCTGTCACAAACTCTCTAGGTGCCGGCTTGCGCCGACGGTCTCTCTAAAGTGCCGGCCTGCGCCGACGGTCTCTCTAAAGTGCCGGCTTGCGCCGACGGTAGTCCTCCGGTCGCCGGCCAAGCCGGCTGAAATCTGCGCGCGGCCCAGCTGCGACCCGCGCCCGCTTCGCACCGGCGCCTGTCGCAGCCAACTTTGACCCACCCGGGTCAACCACATGCTCTTAATTTTCTCTTAATGTTAAGGGGCCGGGGGCGGCAGACCAAATCACAAGGTACGCCTGATCGTGGCCACCACCCTCACACCGAGGCCGTGTCTGATAGCCGAGCTATCGAATCGGCCCGAGCCCCTTCAGCTGTGCTTGGGGTGCGGCGCCTTGTCCAGCACGCCCTGGGCCCAATTCAGCGTCCATTGGGTAGCGGACAGGCCGTTGGAATTCCAGAAGTCGGTGGTGGCGTACATCGCATGGATGGGCTGCCCGGCACCTCCGGCCAGCGTGTTCAACGTGGTCGGAAGGTTGGCGGGACTGAACGCCTCTTTGGGGGCGGCACAGATCAGATCGCCCTCGGCGCAGATCTCGTTGGTCCGGCTGTCGAGGTCGCCGAAGCCGCCCGGACGGGCGCCGGTCATCGTCAGGCCGAGCCCGGACAGCACCGGCACCTCGTGCAGGGTGATCTCGGCGCCCACGCCCGGTGGAGTCGGCGGGATGTTGTTGCCCACGCTCTCCTGGCGCCGGCCGTCGGCGATCAACGTCACACCCAGAACCAGGTCTTCGTCGACTGGACCCAGGCCGTTGCCGATGTCACTGGCCACGTCGCCGCCGATCACCGCGCCCTGGGAGAACCCGACGATCACATAACTGGTCAGCGGACAGCGGTTGTTCATGTCGGTCATCGCCTTGACCGTCGCCCGGGTGCCTTCGGCGCGACTGTCGTTGTAGCTCATCTGGCCGTCCGCGCTCAGCGGGTTACGGAACTGGGCCGTGTACGGGACGGTGTACGTCTGCACCCGGCCGCCGCCGAACTGCTGGCCGATCGGTCCGGTCACGTTGAGCAGCAGTGCCTTCGGGAACTGGGTCGGGTTCAGCGGATCGTCGGTCGGCCAGGACTCCCAGGTGCCCGGCACCGAGATCAGCTGCACGTCGGGGCACGAGGCGTCCTGAGAGGCCGGCCGCGGCTTCTTGGGGTGCGAGGTCGTCGGCCCGGGGGGCAGCACGCCAGGGGGCACCGCGCTGGGCGGGACGTCCTGGTGACGCAACAGCATCACCCCGCCGATGATGACGAGGGCCACCACCAGGGCCATCGACCCGGCCGCCGCCCAGGCAAGCCGTCGGTGGCGTTTGCGACGCGCGCTGTTCTTGGCCATCTTCTCCCGCTAACAGAGTCCGTTAGGACGTGCTCATCAGGTAACGCGACGTCGCGACCTAACACACCCGCTCAGCACGCGGCGGACATGCCACCCGCTGCTGCGCTCCCTATACGGTACCGGCCCGCCGGACGGGCTCGGCTCAGCCAATGGCGCCGGACCGCAGCGCCCGCACTAGCCGCCGCGCTAGCGAATGGCGCCGGAGATGTCGCCCGACATGGCGCCCAGCACCCCGGCCCACGAGCCCCAGCCGTTGTCGCCGCCGCCCGGGAAGTCGAAGTGGCCGTTGTGCCCGCCCACGTCGCGGTACTGCTGGTAGAAGGCCTTGCTGTTGCCCATCGCCTCGCCGCCGGCGCCGAGCATGGCGGCGGGGTTGCTGGCACCCGGGTTGGTGGGGGCCCAGACCCAGACGCGGGTGTTGTTCTGGGCCAGCAGCGCGGCGTGCACAAACGGGTCGTGCCACTTCCAGCGGCCCAGCTGCGGGGCTCCCCACATGCCGTTACCGTCCACGCCGCCGAACTGCTGCAGACCGGCCAGGATCGCGCCGTTGGTGAAGGTGTTCGACGGGTACAGGAAGCCAGACATCGAACCGGCGAACCCGAAGCGGTCCGGGTGGAAGGCGGCCAGCGCCAGCGCGGCGTAGCCGCCCTGCGACGCACCGACCACGCCGTGCCCGCCGGGCGCCAGGCCCTTGTTGGCGGCCAGCCAGTCGGGCAGCTCACTGGACAGGAAGGTGTCCCACTGCTTGCTGCCGTCCTGCTCCCAGTTGGTGTACATGCTGAACGCCCCACCCGCCGGTGCGGCCACCGAAACGCCCTTGCCGGCAAGGGTGTTCATCGCGTTGCCCGCGGTCACCCAGTTGCTGACGTCCGGATTGGCGTCGGCCGCGTCGAGCAGGTAGACCGCGTGCGGGCCGCCCGCCATGAAGGCCACCGGGATGTCGCGGCCCATCGCGCCCGACGGCACCATCAGCGTCTCGAAACCGGCCGCCCGGGCCGTGCTCGCCGAACCCAGCGACGCCGTCACGCCCCCGAACGCCACCGACAGCACGGCAACGCACACCAGGCGTAGCACTAACGACAGACCCCTCATGTCCACCCTCCATGGTGTGACGCTGCGCACGACAGAACCTAGCCCGCAAGGTAGCTAACCACACCCGGCTCAGCAGGATAAGGGGGAGGCGGACAAAGGGGAGCTAACGCTGAGGGCGGCGACCCGGATGGGTCGCCGCCCTCAGACGGTTGTTTATCGCAGTCGCGACTAGTTGCCGGCGCCCTGGTTCACACCGACCGCGGCCGCGGTGGCGGGACCAGCGCCGGGGGTCGCACCCAGCGTGCTCTGCAGGTCACCCTTCATGGCGTTGAGCTGCGCGCCCCAGTACGGCCAGTCGTGCGTGCCGTTGGCGTCGAAGTTGAACACCGCGTTGTGGCCACCAGCGCCGTTGTAGGCCTCCTGGAACTTCAGGTTGCTGGTCCGCACGAAGCCCTCCAGGAACTTGGCGGGCAGGTTGTTGCCACCGAGGTCCGACGGCTTACCGTCGCCGCAGTAGATCCACAGGCGGGTGTTGTTGGCGACCAGCTTGCCGACCTGCAGCGACGGGTCGTTGCGCTGCCACGCCGGGTCCTCCTTGGGGCCCCACATGTCGGACGCCTTGTAGCCACCGGCGTCACCCATGGCCAGGCCGATCAGCGACGGGCCCATGGCCTGCGACGGGTCCAGCAGCGCCGACAGCGAGCCGGCGTAGATGAACTGGTCGGGGTGGTAGGCCGCCAGGATCAGGGCCGACGAACCGGCCATTGACAGACCCACCGCGGCGCTGCCGGTCGGCTTCACCTGCTTGCTGCTGGCCAGGTAGGCGGGCAGCTCGCTGGTCAGGAAGGTCTCCCACTTGTAGGTGGTGCAGCCGGCCTTACCGCAGGCCGGGTTGTACCAGTCGCTGTAGAAGCTGGACTGGCCGCCGACCGGCATGACCACGGAAATGCCCGACTGGTTGTACCACTCGAATGCCGGGGTGTTGATGTCCCAACCGTTGTAGTCGTCCTGGGCGCGCATGCCGTCGAGCAGGTACAGCGCCGGCGAGTTGGCTCCACCGCTCTGGAACTGGATCTTGATGCTGCGTCCCATCGCCGCCGAGGGCACCTGCAGGTATTCCACCGGCAGCCCCGGACGCGAGAACGCACTCGCGGTCGCGGAGCCACCGACGAAGCCCACCAGCCCAGACAGCAGCGCCGCACCAACGGCACCCACCATCAGGCGGCGCGGCATACCCGTCACGGCGCCACGAAACCTGTCAACAAGCTTCATCCTTGCTTCCTCATCCTCATCCTTGTGGGCACACCCTTACGCATCGCTGTGCCTGGGGAGCGTCCCGAATTGGGTCAGACTGCACGCACGCGGCGCTGCAGTGCACCCGTAGTCAACCACACCTTGAGGCTCCCGCTCTCCTCCGGGACGCCCCGCACGGCGGTATCCGACGGCGATTCGCGGTCTTACCGGAGCCGCGATCGGCGCCCGAAAATCGTGTTTTCGCATGTGCCAATCGCCGGGTGCACGCTGGTAACGGCTCACATGTGATGTTGCTGTACGTCTTCGCCGGGCGCCGGGTCGGCCGCGCCGACGCGCCGATTAAGGATTCTTAGAAAAATTCTGAGCGGCGGCGTCGCGTGGATGCCGGTTTCGCCTCAGAGAGCACCGTTCACTCGCGTGGCGGCGTCGGCGGCACCTTGGGCACCTCGAGCCCGCACTTGACCAGTTCATAGAGCGGCACCCGGTCGATGCGGTACTGCGTGAACTCATAGGCGTGCAGGAAATTGGACACGAACCGGCGCACGGTCATCGGGGCGCGCACCGAATTGAGCACGGCCTGTGTCGCGGGGCACTTCAGCGCGGCCTCGGCCTCGGCGACCCACTGCTGGTCGAGGTAGGCAGGAATGCCCGGCGGCCACTTCACCCACGGCCCGTCGGCCACCACCCAGTCCGGGAACAGGTTCTTGTCGTGGCCGATGCGGCCGTGCTTGAGCCGCTCGGTGTGCGCCGCCAGCGGGTTCGCCAATCCGATCTGGTCGATCACCCTGACGTCGAGGCCGACGTTCATGCCCAGCATCCCCAGGTTCGTGAAAAACACCGTGTGCTGCGGTTTCTGGTCGGCAGGGATGCCGGGCGCGCTGCCCGGCGGGATCATCGGCACCAGGTCCCATTGCGTGTAGTTGCCCGAAGGCAGCAGCAGCGCACCATCGGGGGTGTTGTTGAGCGCCACCAGCACCGCCGCCATCCGCGGGTAGTCCAGATAGTCCGCGGCGGTCAGCGGGTGCGCGCGGCCGGTCGCCTGCGCGTAGAAGCGCCGCTCGTCGACGATGCCGGAGTAGCTGACGTGCGTGGCGTCGTCACCCATGCCGGGTGAGTTCGCCGCCCACAGCGACCACCCGGCCACCGCCAGCCAGAGCGCGCTCACGCCGCCGGCCAGCCAGAAGCCGGCCTCCCTGGAGTAATCCTTGCCGTCGGGAATCACCACCGGGATGACGGCCACCGGTGCCAGCAAACAGAACAGCGGAGTCAGCAAAACCCGTCCGTGCATGAAGTCGCCGCCCTGACGGATCCAGTAGAGGGCCTGTAGTAGTCCACTGACCACCATCCACGTCACCACCGCGGCGGGACTCTGCACCGCACGGGCCACCCGCCCGTAGCCCGGTGCCAGCGTCGGGCGCATGAACGAGGGCCGGCGCCGGGCCACCAGCAACACGATGCCCAGCGGCACCAGCAGCACGACCGGTATCCAGATGGAATACGGCGCGTTGAAGTTGGCGAGGTAGATCAACCCCTGCGACCACTTGTCCCCGGCCGCGTCCTTGGCCAGGGCGGTGCCCGGCACCAGCAGCCCGTAATAACCCATCCGGAAGATCTGATAGGCGACCGGCAGCAGCCCACCGGCCAGCACGATCAGCCCGCGGCGTGCCCAGGTGCGGGCCGCGATCATCATCATGATCAGCGCGGCGCCGCCGATCAGCGCCAGCTCGGGGCGTACCAGCACGCTGCAGCCGGCGACGAACGCCAGCGCACCGATGAACCACGCGCTTTGCGGACGCACTCGCAGCGGCTGCGCCCAGCAAACCATCATCCACCACAGCAGGCCGACGTAGGCCATCACCAGCCCACTCTCCAGGCCGGATGTCGCGAAGTCACGCGCCGGGGGCACGGCGATGTAGACGAGCGCGCCGGCCGGCAGCACGATCGCGCGCCGGCCACGCAGACTGGGCGCGTACAGCCGCCCCGTCCCCAGCATCAACAGCACGATGCCCAGCACCGAGAGCGTCAGCGCCACCGCCAGCGCCACGTACTCCAGCCGGACCGGCCCGCCCACCCAGCTGCAGACGTAGAGCAGGTAGGTCCAGACGGTCGAGGTGTTGGCCTCCACCCGCTCACCCGCGTTGAACACCGGCCCGTTGCCGGCCAACAGGTTTCGCACGGTGCGCAGCACGATCAGCCCGTCGTCGGCGATCCAGCGGCGCTGCCAGGCACCCCAGC
Organism: Mycobacterium sp. 23; assembly: GCF_048287075.1. Lineage (NCBI taxonomy): Bacteria > Bacillati > Actinomycetota > Actinomycetes > Mycobacteriales > Mycobacteriaceae > Mycobacterium > Mycobacterium sp. 23. The sequence goes on along the minus strand of NZ_JBLVUX010000005.1, from coordinate 4,251,033 downwards.
CGAACAACAGCGCGACCAGCGCGACACTCACCCACAGGCTGACGCGCACCGTGGTGGTGTAGGGGAACACCGGCCACTTGACCCGGCGGACGGACGGACGCCGGGCCAGGGCGGCCGCCTGGAGGGCCTTGAATCTTTCGCTAGCCGAAAGCAACAGCAGCACCAACTGTTGCGATCCACGCCAGGGCCAGAAGCTGCAACACGCGGTCGCGCAGCGCTATGTCCTCGGGCTCCCCGGCGAGCCCTCCGTCGACGTCCACGGCGTAACGCAGGATCGCGATGGTGAACGGGATCATCGAGACCGCGAACCAGGAACCCGAGTAGCGGTCGCGCTCGAATGCCCACAAGCCGTAGGACATCACCACCGCGGTCGCCGACAGCGTCCAGACGAACCGCAGATAAGTGCTGGTGTAGCTCTCCAGCGACTTGCGGATCTGGGCGCCGGTGCGTTCGGACAGTTGCAGCTCGGCGTATCGCTTGCCGGCCACCATGAACAGCGACCCGAACGCCGCGGTCAGCAGGAACCACTGGGACAGCGGGATGCCGGTCGCCGCGCCGCCCGCGATGGCACGGATCAGGTACGCCGAGGACACGATGCAGATGTCGATCACCGCTTGGTGTTTGAGGCCGTAGCAGTACCCCAGTTGCATCACCAGGTAGACCGCCATGACCACGGCCAGGTTAGGCGTCAGCCACCAGGACAGTCCCAGCGACGCGGCGCCCAGCACCACGGCCAGCGTGTAGGCCAGCCACGGGGGCACCACGCCGGCGGCGATGGGCCGGAACCGCTTGGTGGGGTGCTCCCGGTCGGCCTCGACGTCGCGCACGTCGTTGATCAGGTAGATGGCCGAGGCGGCCAGGCTGAACACCACGAAGGCGATCGCGACCTTGACGCCCATGGCGCCCCAGTCGTACGGCACGACGTGTCCGGCGGCGTCGCGCCGGCGGGTGTGGTCGCCGCTGCCCGCCGCGGCCAGCGGTGCCGCCAGCACCAGTACGTTCTTGACCCACTGCCGCGGGCGGATCGCCTTGATCACCCCGGTCACCAGGTTTTTCGGGGCCCCGCTGACTTCCATCAGATCGTCGCTCATCGAACCAACCTTCGTCGGGCCGCGCTGTCCACCCGGACGGCTGCGGCGGCAACCCCGGCACCGAGAGCCGCGCCGGCGGCGACGTCGCTGGGATAGTGCACACCCAGCAGTATTCGCGACAGCGCCATGGGCGGTACCAACAGCACCGGCAGCGGCAGGCCGGTAACCCGGCCCAGCAAGATCGCCGCGGCTGTCGTCGACGTCGCGTGCGCCGACGGGAAACTGAGCTGGCTGGGGGTGCCGACGTTGACCATGACGGCCGGGTGATGCGGCCGTTCGCGCCGTACCACCCGCTTGACCACCACGGCGGCGGCGTGCGCGGCGAAGGTGCCGACGCCGGCCACCACCCAGTCGCGGCGCCGGCGCGGGTCGAGGACGGCACCGAGCAGCGCGATCGCCAGCCAGCCGATGCTGTGCTCACCGAAATGCGACATCGCGCGGGTGATCGGGAGTACTCCGGGGCGCTGCGTCAGCACCGACTGGACGGCCACCATCGCTGCGACTTCACCGCGCGGCGGCTCGGCCGGTTCATCCATGGCGGGCGGTGGCGTCGGCCGAGGCGTTCACGGGCAGCACCATCTCCCACTTCTGCTTGCTGGACAGCACGGGCAACGCCTCGCGGTAGACCCGGCGCATCTCGTCGAAGCGGCGCGCCAACTGGCGCTGGCGGCGCAACGAAGCCAGCAGCAGCGAGAACATCTTGGCCCGGTCACGCTGCCGGTAGACCACGCCGCAGCCGTCGGCGGTGGTGACGGTGACGCCGTCGACCGTGCACAACCGGAACCAGCGCGCGTCCTGGGTCGGCACGTTGAACTCGGGGCGCTCGTGGTGCGCCGGGTCGGCGGCCTTGAGGTTGTGCAGGATGCCCCGGGCCAGTCGATAGCTGATCACTACCGGGTTCACCGGCGGCTTCATCACCTTGTTCTTGTGCAGTGGCGCGGGCAGCTCGCTGGCCGCCGGCAGCACCACCGCATCCGGGTAGGCGGTGCGCATCTGGCGGATTTCCGGCAGCGCCGATTCCAGGATGGAGAAGATGTGCTCGGGGCCGGCCAGGAAGTCGTCGATCGCCCGGTTCTGAATCTCGACCGTCGAATACTCGAGGCAGGCAAGGTGCTTCAGCGTCGCCTTGAGGTGGCTGCGGACCAGGCCGGAAACGTCACCGTCCCAGTGCATCGCGGCGACCACCAACCGGTTGCGCAGATGGAAATAGGCCTGCCAGTCGATGGCGTCGTCCTTGTCGCTCCAGGCCATATGCCAGATCGCGGCGCCGGGCAGCGTGACGGTCGGATAGCCGTGCTCGGCGGCCCGCAGGCCGTAGTCCGCGTCGTCCCATTTGATGAACAGCGGCAGCGGCTGACCCAACTCCTCGGCGACCTGGCGCGGGATCATGCACGTCCACCAGCCGTTGTAGTCGACGTCGATGCGGCGGTGCAGTAGCTTGCTCTTGTCCTCGCTGTCGTAGAGCGGGTACTCGGCGAAGTCGTGGTCGTACTCGGCGTGCGGCGCGGCGGTCCACATGAAGTTCGACCGGTCCACCACCTCGCCCATGATGTGCAGGTGTGACGGCTCCTGCAGATTGAGCATCTGCCCGCCGACCAGCATCGGGGTTCTGGCGAACCGGCTCATCGCCAGCACCCGCAGGATCGAGTCCGGCTCGATGCGGATGTCGTCGTCCATGAACAGGATCTGTTGGCAGTCGGTGTTTTTCAGCGCCTCGTACATCACCCGGCTGTAACCGCCGGAACCACCCAGGTTGGGCTGGTCATGGATGGACAGCCGCGCGCCCAGTCCCTCGGCCGCTGCCGCGAAGTCCGGGTGGTCGCGCACCTTGCGGGCACCCTGATCCGGCACGATCACCGCGCCGATCACCTGGTCGACCAACGGGTCGGCGGTGAGTTCGCGCAGCGCGTTGACGCAGTCCGCGGGCCGGTTGAAGGTCGGGATGCCGACGGCGACGTTGGCCGTCCCCGGTGCCGGGGTGGGCGCGTACCAGCCGCCGTTGAGCAGGGTGACCTTGGAGTCGGTGGTGATGTCGAACCAGATCCAGCCGCCGTCCTCGAACGGCTGCAGGCTGACCTCGATCTCGAGCACGGCGGGGTTGTCATCGGAGCCGCTGAAGCCGCGTCCCTCGATGAAGATCCGGGCACCGGTGGCCTTGGTGCGGTACAGGTCGACGCGCCCGGTGCCCGCCAGCTCGACGCGCAGCACCACCGACGTGCAGGTCGACCAGCGCCGCCAGTAGCTGGCCGGGAACGCGTTGAAGTAGGTCGCGAACGACACCTCGGACTCGCCGCCGATCTGCAGCGAGGTGCGGCTGGTGGCGTGGGCCCGGCGGGCGTTGGTGGTCGACTCCTCGAGGTACAGCTTTCGCACGTCGAGGGGCTCGCCGGGACGCGGCAGGATGATGCGCGACAGCAGGCTGACGGCGGTCATGAAGCAGCCTCCGCCACCAGGGGGGCGCCGTCGCGCAGGTGCGGCGCGAGGACGTTGTCGTACATGCTCAAAGCGCTGGCAATGGCCATATGCATATCCAGATACTGGTAGGTGCCCAAGCGCCCCCCGAACAGCACCTTGGCTGTCGCGGTCTCGGACTTCGCCCTGTTCCGGTAGGCGGCCAACAGGGCGCGGTCGGCCTCGGTATTGATCGGATAGTAGGGCTCGTCGTCGTCTTCGGCGAACCGGGAGTACTCGCGCATGATCACCGTCTTGTCGGTCGGGTAGTCACGCTCGGTGTGGAAGTGGCGGAACTCGTGAATGCGGGTGTAGGGCACGTCGGGGTCGTTGTAATTCATCACCGGGGTGCCCTGGAAATCCCCGATCGGAAGAACTTCGAGTTCGAAGTCCAGTGTCCGCCAGCCCAGCCGTCCCTCGGCGTAGTCGAAGTAGCGGTCCATCGGTCCGGTGTAGATCACCGGGGCGTCGGGGTTGGCCGCGCGCAGCTCGTCGCGGACGTCGAACCAGTCGGTGTCCAGTCGCACCTCGATGCGGTCGTCGGCGGCCATGTTCTGCAACCAGGCGGTGTAGCCGTCGACCGGCAGGCCCTCGTAGGTGTCGCTGAAGTAGCGGTTGTCGAAGGTGTAGCGCACCGGCAGGCGGGTGATGTTGGCCGCGGGCAACTCTTTGGGGTCGGTCTGCCACTGCTTGGCGGTGTAGCCCTTGACGAAGGCCTCGTACAGCGGCCGGCCGATCAGTGAGATGGCCTTCTCTTCCAGGTTCTGCGCATCGGCGGTGTCGATCTCCGACGCCTGCTCGGCGATGAGGGCGCGTGCCTCTTCAGGGCTGAAATACCTTCCGAAGAACTGCGACACCAGGCCCAGGCCCATCGGGAACTGGTAGGCCTGGCCGTTGTGCATGGCGAAAACGCGGTGCTGGTAGCCGGTGAAGTCGGTGAACTGCCGCACGTAGTCCCACACCTTCTTATTGGAGGTGTGGAACAGGTGCGCGCCGTACCTGTGGACTTCGATCCCGGTCTGCGGTTCCGGTTCGGAATAGGCGTTTCCGCCGAGGTGCGGGCGCCGCTCGACAACAAGAACGCGCTTGTCGAGTTGGGTGGCCACGCGCTCGGCGATCGTCAGGCCGAAAAATCCGGAGCCGACGACATATAGGTCATAACGTGCGGTCATCGGTTGCCTAGGGTATCCGACCTTGCTGCCAAAACCCGACTTGGCGGGTCGGCCCGGCCCGGGTTTTCCCAGGTGCCGGCCAGAAGAGCGGCGCGCCGCCGGGTCAACGTCACACCTTCGAACCACTCCCCTCACGATTCGATATCGCCACAGTAGTCACACCATTCTCACTCGTACCATCGGTCATGTGGGTCTCCGACCCCGCTCCACATAATCCAGATTGAGGAGACTTCCGTGCCGAACCGACGCCGACGCAAGCTCTCGAAGACTATGAGCGCGGTCGCCGCCCTGGCCGTCGCAAGTCCGTGTGCTTACTTTCTTGTCTACGAATCGACCGCCGACGTCAAGCCGGTGGAACACCACGAGTTCAAGCGGGCGGCCAGTGTCGCCGACCTGCCCAACGAGCTGATCTCCGCCCTGTCCCAGGGCCTGTCGCAGTTCGGAGTCAACCTGCCGCCGGTCCCCGCGCTCGGCGGTACCGGCGGAGCGAGTACCGGCCTGGGCACCACCGGATTGGGGACCACTCCCGGTCTGGCCAGCCCGGGCCTGGGCACCACCGGGCTGGGGACGACTCCCGGCCTGGCCAGCCCGGGTCTGACGCCGACGACGCCCGGCGCCCTGCCGGGGCTGACCCCTCCGACGGCTGCCACCGGCACGGGTGTCAACCCTGCGCTGACCAGCCCCACCGGCGTGGCCCCCGGCCTGACGAGCCCGTCGGCGCTGAGCCCGGCCACCGCCACCGGTGAGGTCCCGATCAGCGCGCCAGTCGGGCTGGACCCGGGGGCCGACGGCACCTACCCGATCCTGGGCGACACCTCCGGGCTCGGCGGTGGCGGCACCGGCCTGTCGCCGGTCTCGCCGGTCGGCACCGGAAGCAGCGGCGGCGGCGGACTGGTCAGCGACTTGATGCAGGCGGCCAACCAGCTGGGCGCGAGCCAGGCCATCGACCTGCTCAAGGGTCTGATCATGCCGGCGATCATGCAGCAGGTGCAGGGTGGCGCAGCCGGGGCTCCGGCGGCCGCCGGTGCGGCACCGGCGCTGCCCGGCGCGGCCGGCCTGGCGCCGGTCCTGCCTACCGCGGGCGCGCCCGGGGTACCCGCCGTGCCGGCCCTACCCGCGGCGGGGGCACCCGCCGCCGCGGTGCCGGCAATACCGGCCGCAGCGGTGGCGGGGGCGCCACCGGTTTAACGAAGCCTGTCACGTGACGGCACCGCAGAGTCGGCTCTGGATCGGGTCCCGGCAACTCGCCCAGTCCAAATCCTCTGCGGTGTCGTCGACAGCTTGGGGCACTTTCTCCCCGCGAGCTCCCCGCGAGCAGACACAAAATCGCCCTTGGAGCGCATGCTCCGGGGTGATTTTATGTCTGCTCGTCGGAAAGGCCGTGTCGCCTCAGAAGAAACATTAGGCACACACGTAACATCGCCTGGTGTCCCGCGGTCGCGCACCCACGATGTTGCTCACCGCCGCCCTGGCGACGGTCGTCATCGTGTCATGGGTGCTGATGCGCCCGCCCGCCGCGAGCCACGCCCCGCCCCCGGCGCGCGACACTCAACTCGCCGAGCAGCCGCTGGTCGGCCTCGGTGGCGGCGTCACCGTCCGTGAACTGACCCAGGACACGCCGTTCTCGCTGGTCGCACTCACCGGCGACCTGGCCGGCACGTCGGCCCGCGTGCGCGCCAAGAAGCCCGACGGGTCGTGGGGGCCGTGGTACCAGACCGAGTATCAGACGTCCGCACCCAACGGTGTGACGGCGGAGCCGCGCAGTACCGACCCGGTGTTCGTCGGCACCACCACGGCGGTGGAAATCGCCGTCACCAGACCGGTCGACGCCCCGGTGACGCAGGCGCCTCCGACGCCGTCGCACGCCGGTGATCTGGGCTACCGGCCGGCCACCAAGGAACAGCCGTTCGGCCAGAACATCAACGCGATCCTCATCTCGCCGCCGCAGGCGCCCGCGGAGACCCACTGGACGCCGCCGACCGGGGTCACCATGCCGGGCCAGGCGCCGCAGATCATCAGCCGGGCGGAATGGGGTGCCGACGAGTCGCTGCGCTGCGGCAGTCCGGAATACGACCGCAGTGTCCGGGCGGCGGTGATCCACCACACCGCGGGCAGCAACGACTACTCGCCGCTGGAATCGGCCGGCATCGTCAAGGCGATCTACACCTATCACAGCAAGACCCTGGGCTGGTGCGACATCGCGTACAACGCGCTGGTCGACAAGTACGGACAGGTATTCGAAGGCAGCGCCGGCGGGCTCACCAAGCCGGTCGAGGCGTTCCACACCGGCGGATTCAACCGGGAGACCTGGGGCGTGGCCATGCTCGGCAACTTCGACGACGTGGCGCCCACCCCGGTGCAGATCCGCACCGTCGGACGGCTGTTGGGGTGGCGCCTCGGGCTGGCCGAGGTCGACCCGAAGGGCATGGTGGAACTGGTCTCCGCCGGCAGCTCCTACACCACCTACCCGGGCGGCGCGATAGCCAAGTTGCCGACCATCTTCACCCACCGCGACGTCGGCAACACCGACTGCCCGGGCAACGCCGCCTACGCGCTGATGGACGAGATCCGAGACATCGCAGCGCATTTCAACGACCCGCCGGAGGAGTTGATAAAGGCGCTGGAGGGCGGCGCGATCTACGAGCACTGGCAGGCGATGGGCGGGATGACCAGCGTGCTGGGCGCCCCCACGTCGCCGGAGGCCGACGGCGCCGACGGATCGCGGTTCGTCACCTTCGCCAAGGGCGCCATGTACTGGTCGCCGGCCACCGGCGTGCAACCCATCACCGGCGCCATCTACGACGCCTGGGCGGCGCAGAGCTACGAGCACGGCCCGCTCGGGCTGCCGACCAGCGCGGAGATCCAGGAGCCGCTGCGGATCAGCCAGAACTTCGTGCACGGGACGCTGAACTTCGAACGGCTGACCGGCAACATGACCCAGGTTCTCGACGGCGTCACGACGCCGCTCTCGACGCAGCCCCCCAGCGGCCCGAACGTGCCGCCGGAACACTTCTCGTTGCCGTCGCACCCGCCCAACTAGTCTGCTGGGGTGCCCGAAACGCCCTATCTGAGGATGGATCTCGATCGGGTGCGCGACAATTTCCGGACGCTGCGGTCGGCGCTGCCGGATGCGAGCATCCGCTATGCGGTCAAGTCGAACCCCGCCGAACCCATCCTGCGACTGCTGGCCGCCGAGGGATCCGCTTTCGACGTCGCCTCGGTGGGCGAGGTCGATGCCTGCCTCGCCGCGGGGATCGACGGTGATCGGCTGGCGTTCGGCAACACCGTCAAAAAACCGCAGGCGGTGGCGGCGGCCTATGCGCGGGGGGTGCGACTGTTCGCCTTCGACACCGAACACGATTTGGCCGTACTGGCCGAACATGCGCCCGGAGCCGGGGTGGAATGCCGGATAGCCCCGGTGTTTCCATCGTCGGTGACTCCCTTCGGCCACAAATTCGGGTGCGCTCCCGCCCACGCCGCCCAACTGCTCGCCCGCGCCCGGTCCTGGGGCCTGGTCGCTGGGGGCGTGAGCTTTCACGTCGGCTCGCAGCAACTCGACGTCTCCGCGTGGGAACTCGGTATCGCCAGTGCCGCTTCGGTATTCGATGCGGTGGGCGGGCTGGCGACGGTCAACGCCGGCGGCGGTTTCCCCCTTCCGTACGCCGGCGCCGCACCCAATCTCGAGGTGATCGCCGAACTCATCACATCGGCGATGATTCGGCATTTCGGTTCGCAGCCACCACGATTGGCCGTGGAACCGGGTCGGGTGATCGTCGGCTCCGCCGGCACCATTGCGTGCGAGGTGGTGGCGGTGCGCACCGGAACCGACGGCCGGCGCTGGGTGTACCTCGACGTCGGCCGCTACAGCGGTCTGGCCGAAACCGAGAACGAGTACATCCGTTACCGACTGCGGACCCGGCGCGACGGCGATGCGGTCGCAGACGCCGTGCTCGCCGGACCGACGTGCGACGGTGACGACGTGCTGTATCAGGGCTGTGCGCTGCCGGTCACGCTGCGCCCGGGCGACGGGGTCGAGATCTGCGACACCGGCGCGTACACCGGAAGTTATGCCTCCATCTGGTTCAACGGGTTCCCGCCGCTGCCAACATATTTCGATCCGCCCTGCGGTCTGGGCCGCACGATAGTGGAACCGCTGGCACCGGGGCTCACCCGGAACTGGACGCTGTCCGAGGTCATCTGTGACGTGCGCACCCCTTACCAGGAGCTGGTGATCGGCCGCACCGAGCAGGGCGTGGCGCTGTTCAGCGACGGCGAACGCCAGAGCACTGAGTTCAGTCAGCTGGTCTACCACGAAGCACTGCTGGTGCCTGCGTTGTTGCTCGCCGGTCACATCGAGCGGGTGCTGATCATCGGCTCCGGGGAGGGCGTGGTGAGTCAGATGGCCGTCGCTGCCGGAGCCACCCACGTCGACCACGTCGACATCGATCGTGACGCGGTGCGGTTGTGCGCCGAGCACCTGCCCTACGGATACTCCCCCGACGAATTACGCAGGGCGGAAGAGGGACTCGGACCGATCACCATGCACTACCGGGACGGTTGGGACTTCGTGGACCGGTCCACGACGCCCTACGACATCGTGGTGGTGGATCTGCCCGACGAACGCTCGGAGCCCGCGCAGCACAACCGCCTGTACGACACCGGCTTCCTGCGGAAGTGCCGCGAAATCGGTCGCGTGGTGGTCGACCAGGCGGGTTGCCCCACGCTGTGGCGTAATGCGACATTGCTGTCGTCCTGGCATCGATTCCGCGAAACCTTCGACGCCGTCGTCTATTTCGGCAGTGACGAGCACGAGTGGGCATTCCTGTCCGGCCTTTCGGATGCCGTCGCCGACCCGGTGGCTGTGATGTCCGAACGGCTGGCCGCGCTGGGCTACCTCCCCCGGACCATCGACGGCGCCTCGCTGATTTCGAGCACCGTTGCGCCAAAGACGTTGCGGGACAGTATGTCAGCGTACGATGGTGGCGCGCTTGCGCAGTCCGCGGAGCATGCCGCGTTCCATCACGAAGTGCGGGATGTCGAAGAAGGCCATCCCGGCCACGCCCCCGGTGCCACGGGCTAGCAGGCGGGTGGCGCCATTCTGCGGGCGCAGATAGAACGCCCAGGACGCGACGGCCTTCTCGCCGCGCTGCACCCGCTCGAAGTCCGCACGCGACATCAACACCAGATGCGACTCGGGTTCGACCGCCGCGACCACTTGGCACCCGTTGCTGCCGTAGCGGCGGGCCAGCCAGACCGGGTCGCCGACATTCAGGTTCTGCCACTCCGGGTGGACGGTGTCGGCGTTGTGAATCCGGGTGCCCACCAGGCGTTCCAGCCAGTCGTAGCTGTAGAAGCCGCCGCGGTCCTCGCCGATCTGTGCCAGCCACGGCCAGATCGCCGCCGGCGGCGCGGCCACGGTGATCCCGCGGGTGGTGCGCACCGCCCCCGGCTGGACAAGTTCCTCGCCGGGCAGTTCGGCGACGACTTCGTCGTCGGTGGCGCCCCAGTTGTACATCACCGGGCGTCCCACCCAGTTGTACAAGCCCGCGAGGCCGCCCGCCGCCATCAGCGCGCCGAGCAGCGGCCTGCGGTTACCCATGGCGCTGAGGCTAGTCACGCCCGCGGCAGCCGGGCAGAGGCTTAAGTCACCGGCGCCGGCTGGGCGGATGCCCGTTCCACCGGATGTGGGCGCGGGTGAAGGCGGCCGTCTCGGAGTATCCGAGCCGCTGTGCGGTCTCCTCGACGGTCAGTCCGGATTTCAAGAGTTCGCCGGCCAGTGCGGCGCGGACCTCGTCGAGCAGCGCGCGATAGCTGGTGCCTTCGCCGGCCAGCCGGCGGTGCAGGGTGCGCTCGGTGATACACAGCTCTTTCGCGACCGTCGTCATCGACGGAATCTCCGCCGAGTCCTGGATCAACCGGGTCCGGACGGTCGCCGAGAACCCGCGCCGGGTGCGTCGCCGGTTCAGCAACTCTTCGCACTGGCGGATGCAGATCGCCGCCGTCTGCGCGTCGGCTGCCGGCATGCTCCGCTCGACGAGGTCGGACGGCAGGATCAGCGCGTTGCGCGGCCCGGTGCCGACGACGACGGTCAAGTTGTCCAACGTCACGGTGTCGACCGGCATTTCCAGGTCCGCCAACTCCATCCGCACCGTCACCGGGGTGGTGTTGGCGCCCAACAGCAGCGGCAGCAGCCGCAGCATGATCGCGAAATCGCGTTCGCTGACGAACCGCCGGATGTCGCGTGGAATCTGACTGTCGTCGAAGATGATGACGGCTTCGGGGGCGGTCACTTCGGGAGCTTCCAGGCACACATAGGAGTCCGCCAGGGCGGCGTAACGGCAGGCGACGTCGATGGCGTCACCGAAGGTGGGGCTGGCCATCAGCGCGTATCCGAAGATCCCGGTGTCGGCGAGGTTGTACTGCATCCCGGTTTCCATGCCGAGACCCGGTTGGTCGCCGAGGCGGCCGATCAGGTTGCGGATCATCGTCAGCTCCTGGCTGGCGTAGATCTCGGTGGCCGGGTCCTGCAGTTGCTCCGCCGTCATGCCGGTTCCTGCCAGGCACACCGTCGGGTCGAGGCCATGCCGCCGGGCGGTTTCCAGAATGTGCCGGCCGGTTGCCGAGGACAGCGCGACGTCCCACATGGGGGCCACGGCGCCAGGCATGCGTCCGAAAATATCAAATGTCTGTCTGGATCGGCCATTACCAGGCCGCGACCCGGCCTTTAACGTCGTTGCATGGCGACCGACTTGCTCCGGCCCGCACCACTGGCGCTCGTCTCGGCGGCCCGCAGTTCGGTGGCCGACCTGTGGCGTCCAGTCGCCACCGGGGGGTACCGGGATCTGCGCCGGCCCCGTCCTAACTCCGCCCCCGCCTCGATACCGCGCACGACGTTCGACCCCACACTCGTCCGCAACATCGCCGATCCCTTTCCCGACTATCGGCGAATTCGGGAGAACCCCGTGGTGATCAACGAACGTCTCGGCGTCTGGATGTTGGGGCGCTACGACGATGTCCATTCCGCGGTCCGCGACAACGCCACCTTCACCTCGCGAGACGGCATCGCGCTGCGATCGTTCGTGGCGAACATGGTGGTCTTCACCGACCCGCCGGATCACACGCGGTTGCGCCACATCGTGGCACCCGTGTTCACCAAGCGTGCCGTCCAGGCGTGGACGACGGACATCCGCGCGCTGGCCGACGAGGCAATCGCCGGGCTCAGGCGAGGTGACGTCGTGGATCTCGTTCCGGCGCTGACCATCCCGATGCCCATCAACGTCATCGCCAACATCCTGGGTATCCCGCGGGATCAGTGGCCGGGGTTTCGCGCGGTCTCAGAGAAGTTCGCGCAGGTATTCGCCCCGCGGTCGCTGCCACAGATCGTGCGCATGATGGGCTCGGCGATGCAGGCCTACCTGCGGCTGCGCAGTTTCTCCGACACCGAAATTCGAACGCGTGCAACAGAACCCGCCGACGACCTGCTGACTCGCCTGCAGGTGGCCGTTGCTGCGGGAGAACTGACCGACAATGAGGCGTTTCTCTATGTGCTCGTCCTGCTGGTGGCAGGCAACGAGACGACCACCAACCTGCTGGGCATGCTGCTGATCAGACTCGCCGAGGACGCGGAGTTGTTCGCCGAACTGAAGGCGGACCGCCGCCGTCTGTATGCAGCGGTCGAAGAGACGGCGCGGTGGGGTTCGCCGGTGCAGTGGGTGACCCGGACGGCTACCGCTGAATACCCAGTCGGCGACACGGTAATCCCCAAGGGCGCAAGGGCTTTGCTGTTCTACGGGGCGGCCAACCGGGATCCCGCCAAGTTCGACGACCCGGACCGCTTCGACATCCACCGCAACACCACCGGACATCTCGCGTTCGGGCACGGACTGCACTTCTGTCTGGGAGCTCATCTGGCGCGGCTCGAAACGGCCACGGCCATCGATTGCCTCCTGGACGAGGTGGACGGATTGGAACTGGCCGGGCCCGTCAGGTGGAGCATCACGCCGTCGCTGCGCGGACCCGTTTCGGTGCCGGTGCGGCTGACCCGCCGCTGAGTTCGGCGAATCTCCCGCGCTCGGGCTGCGCCTGGGATTACGCTCGGATCGGCGGGGAAGTCATTTGAGGGGATTCGGCCATGTCTTACTTGGTCACTACGCCGGACTGGGTCGCGGCTGCCGCCGAAGATCTGGCGGGTATCGGCTCGTCACTGCGGACGGCGACGACGGCCGCAACGATGCCCACCACCGGGATCGCGGCCGCCGCCGCAGACGAGGTTTCGGCGGCCATCGCGCAAGCGTTCGGCGGTTTCGGTCAGGAGTTTCAAGCCGTCAGCGCGCAGGTGTCCTCGTATCACGCCGACTTCCTGCGCCTGCTGAACGGTAGCGCGGCAGCTTATGTGAGCGCCGAAATGGCCAACGCCGCAGCCGTTCTCGGGAACGCACCCAGCGCGGCCCCGGCCGTTCCGGGTGGCGCCTACGGGCAGCTCATCACCAACACCACTGCCAACCTGCAAGCCCTGGGCAGCGCCTGGGCGGCGAACCCGTTCCCGTTCTTCCGTCAATTCCTGGCCAACCAGGTGGGCTACGCACAGCAGATCGCGACTGCTGTCGCGAACATCCCCGCCACCTTGCCGAACCTGCCGGCGGCTATCCAGGCCGCGATCCAGCAGTTCGCGACATTCCCCGCGGCGCAGTACATCCAGCAGTTCATCGCCACCCAGATCGGCTTCGCGCAGACGTTCTTCACCTCGGCGAACAACGGTTTGAGCACGCTGGTGGCCGGTCTGCCGCAATTCGGCGCCGAAATGCAGGTCGCCTTCGGTGCGTTATTGGCCGGCGATTACACCGGCGCGGTATCCGACGTAGGGCTGGCGTTTGAACACCTCTTGGTGACCGGATTCGACCCCGGCCCGGTGACCGTCACCGCGAACCTACCCATCGGGTTCACCGCGACCCTGAGTCCCAAGGTGCTGGGCCCGCTCGGCGACTTTTTCACCATCATGAACCTGCCCAGCCAGGAGGCGCAATTCCTGACCGGCCTGACCAGCCCACCGTTGCTGCGTCACATCGGGCAGAACTTCACCAACGTACTCAATACCCTCACCTTGCCCAGCATTACGGCGGTTCTCAACCAACCGCTGACCGCAACCGGAACGCTGAGCGCATACTTCGGGTTGCCGCTGGTGTTCACCTATGCGGCGGCCGGCGCGCCGTTCTCAGCACTGAACGCACTGGCGAGCAGCTTGCAGACCTTCGAAGGCGCTTTAGCGACAGGCGATTTCGTGGGAGCTGCCAGCACCCTTGTCGATGCCCCCGCCAACATACTGAATGGGTTCCTCAACGCGCACAGTACCGTTGACAGCGTGATCCAGGTCCCGACGAACCTTCCATTCGGGTTGCCTCCGCAGAGCGTGACAATCACGCTGCATCTGCCCGTCGACGGAATTCTCGTTGCCCCACACCCGGTTACCGCCACGGTCGACCCACATCTACCGGGCATCGTTAACCCGTTCGATGTCACCGTCTTCGGCACGCCATTCATGGGACTCGCGCCCTTGATGATCAACTACCTGCCCCAGCAGTTGGCCCTGGCGATCAACGCCGCGGCATGACATCCGATGGAATGTGATATCGCCCGCGATATCACATTCCCGAGCCATGTGCGTCCGGCTTCCAGGGGCCAAAGTGGCTCCTGTGACAGGCCACCCGCTCAGAGGATCGCTACCGACACCACGATCCCGAGCGCGAACTGCGCCGCGGCCACCATGAGGGCGTGGTAGGCGAATTCGTCCGAGTGGAACAACGCATCCATGTCGATGCCGATCACCACGGTCGCAATCCGCATCATCACCACCTGCGCGGCGATGCCGACCAGGCCGAAGACCGCCGAGGCCAGCAGCCCCTCCCGCAAGTTGCCCGACGACGAGTAAATAGCAATGACCACGATGAAAGCCATGCTGACCATCCCGGCCGCCGTCACCAGGATGGCGTTCGGCTTGCCGGCGTTGACCATCTTGCGCAGCGGGCCCGGCGTGGTCAGATCGATGGCGTAGAAGCCGATGATCATCAGCACGAGGCCCAGGATCGAGTAGAGCACGATCGCGCCGGCGCCGCGCCCCAACCAACTCCAGTAATCCGAATGCGGCAGCGCAACAATCGTCGTCGTCATCGAAGATCAGCTCCGTTCATCTCAAAAGGAAGGTTCATCTCAGGGGAATTCGGTGTGGAACGAACGCCGCGCCATCATCGGTGATGAGTCCGGCCGTCTCTCGGATACCGAGACCCGCGGCAGTGTCGCCGACCACCCAGGCCCCCAAAGCAGGCCGCATGTCGTCGAACTCGGGCAACGGGTCCAACAACTGATAGACGAATCCCTCTTCGCCGTAGAAGCCGCCCGTCGCGGTCTCCAAACCGGCGCCGACGACGGTGACGTTCGCGCCTTCGCGTCCGAGCTTCGGCTTGCGCACGTACTCGGTGAGTTCGTGCGGGTCGTCAAGATAGGCGGGCAACAGGTTCGGGTGCCCCGGATACATCTCCCACAGCACGGCCAGGATCGCCTTGTTGGACAACAGCGTCTTCCACAACGGCTCGATCCACATGGTCTGCGGCAGCGTCTGCACCACGTACTTGCCGAACTGATCGTCGAGCACCCACTCCCATGGGTGCAGCTTGAAGATCGCCCGGATCGGGTCCTCCTCGAGGTCGACGAAGCGCTCCAGCGCGGAGTCCCAGCCGACGTCCTCGATCAACAGCCCGACCGTCTGAAAACCGGCCTCGGCCGCGGTCTCCTGCAGATAGGTGGTCGTGATCTGGTCTTCGCCGGTGGCCTCCACGCCCGACCAGGCAAAATGTAACTCGTTGCTGGGCAACAGATCCCGCACCATCTTCCAGCGATCGACCAGCTGTTCGTGCAACGAGTTCCACTGATCGTCGTCGGGGAACTTGTCCTTCAGCCAATACCATTGCAGGATCGCGGCTTCCAACAGCGTGGTCGGCGTATCGGCGTTGTATTCCAGCAGCACCGCGGGGCGCCTGCCGTCATAGCGTAAGTCGAAGCGGCCGTACACATGTGGATCCGAGCGGCGCCATGATTCGGCGACGTGCGGCCAACTCCATTCCGGCAGGCCGAAATCCGCGTACCGCTCCATCAGGACGACTTGTTCGACGGCATTCAGGCACATCGAGTGCAGCAGCTCGACGTCGGCTTCCAGTGCCAGGATCTCGTCCATTTCGAACTCGTAATAGACCGACTCGTCCCAGTACGGCCGGTCGGCGCCGCTGGCGTCGCGCGCCGGAGTCCCGTAGACCAGCCCCTGTGATTCGACGATCGACTGCCAATTCGGCCGCGGCTGGGACCTGACGCGTTTCACGAGCCGCCGCTCCCGCCCTTGCCGCCACTGCCCCCGATGCCGCCGCGCTGGATGGTGGTGCCCGACTTCGTGGTGACGTTGGCGCCCTTCGGGATGCTGGTCGATCCCCCGATCGGCCGCTGACCGACCGAACCCGAGCTGCCGTAGTAGTAGCGGTAGGAATGCCCGCCCCAGAAGAAGAAGCCGTTCATGCCCGGCGTGTGGCCGGTGCAGTAGCTGTCCGGCACGATCACCGGCTGGCCATTGGGATCGTCCTGGACGCACTGCGCCGTCACGTTGTCGGGCCTCAGCAACCAGTACCCGACACCCGCCACCAGACCCACCACCCCGACGGCGGCCGCGGAACCCATCAGGATGCGCTTCTGCTTCTGGCGCTTGGCTTCCGCGGCCTCACGCGCCTCTTCGAGCTCGCGCTGCTTTTCTTCGTGCTTCTTGCGGGCGCGCAACTCGGCCGGCGTCGGGGGCCTCGGCTTGGTCGTCGCCGCGTCCTGGAACTGAATACTGCCCAGCGGTTTCAGCAGCGGCGTGCCGTCCGGCACCTTGTCCGGCGGCTCCTTGAACGGACGGTTCGCACCCAGGGAACTCCGGCGCGGACGATCCGGAGCCGGTTCGCTCGGCTCGGGCTTGGTCTCTTCGGGCTTGCTCTCCTCCGACGCGCCGTCCTCGGGCGGGTCTGATTCGGAATCCATTAGCGTCCCCTCCGGCCGCCCGCATTCCTGAACACGCGGGCAGTCTCCCACATCTTCCCGGCCGCCGTGACTAAGACCACCAGCGCTCCAGCACGCGCGCCACACCGTCCTCGCTGTTGGGCGTCGTCACCTCATCGGCAGCGGCCAGCGCTTCGGGGTGCGCGTTCCCCATTGCCACGCCGAGCCCGGCCTGCAGCAGCATCGGCACATCGTTCGGCATGTCACCGAACGCGATCACCTCCGCCTCGGTGATGCCCAGCGGTTCGGCGACCTCGCGCAGGCCGGTGGCCTTGCTGATGCCCCTCGGCAGGATCTCCAGCAGACCGTTGTTGGTGGAGTAGGTCAGATCGCCTTCCTCGCCGAGGTGCCCGGCCAGCGCCGCAGCCATATCCGCGCTGACGGCTCCGGCCTTGCGGATCAGCAACTTGATCGCCGGCGCACTCAGCAGGTCGTCGAACGACACCTCGGTGTTGTCCGGGTTCAGCCAGGCGTGCTCGTAGCCGGGAGAGCTGATGAACTGCGGGGTGGCGGTGTCGTGGGCGCGCTCGCCGATCCGCTCGACCGCAAGCCCTACCCCCGGGATGACCCGCCGCGCGATGTCAGCCAGGGCCGCCAAGGTGTCGACGGACAGCGTCTGCGCCGACAACACCTTGTCGTGTTCGGGGTCGTAGATGACCGCGCCGTTCGCGCAGACCGCCATCGGCGCGAACCCGAGGGCCTCCACCACCGGCCTGATCCAGCGCGGCGGACGGCCGGTGGCCAGCACGAAGTGGGTGCCCCCGGCCACCGCGGCCTGAACCGCGGCACGCGTGCGCGCGCTGAGCGCTTCTTCCTCATTGAGCAGGGTGCCGTCGACGTCGCACCCGATGAGCGCGGGTTTGTTCGGCGATGAGGGCGAGGTCGGCTCAGGCATCGGATCCCTGGGCCGGGGCGTGGTTACGGGCGGCCGGGGTTGTCAGTGGGTCCCGCCTTCTGTCGCTTCTTCGCCGCATCGTCGTACTGCGCCCGCTTGCGGGCTCGTTCGGCCAGCTCGGCGATACGGAATTCTTTGGACTCGTCCGGGGTCGGCGCGCTCCCGCCCAACCGGCGCGGCACCCAGGGCTCCCCCGGCGGGTGCGGATAATTCTCCTGCGCCCAATAGAGCATCGCCTGCATCGCTTGGCGGAGAGTGGCATTGAGCGCTTCGTGGTCGCCTCCCGGAGCCAACGGCGGCCCGATTGCCGCGGTGATGGGAATCTTGCTGCGCACCAGCTTTTTCGGATGGTCCTTCGGCCAGATCCGGTGTGCGCCCCACACGATCATCGGAATGATCGGCACCTGCGCCTCCACCGCCATCCGCGCGGCGCCGGTCTTGAACTCCCGGAGTTCGAAGCTCCGGCTGATCGTCGCCTCAGGATGCACCCCGATCAGTTCGCCCTCCCGCAGCCGCTGCACGGCGACCGCGTAGGCATCGGCACCCATGCTGCGGTCCACCGGGATCAGCTGGATGTGCTTGATCACATAGTTGACCGCCTTCACCTCCTGCATTTCGGCCTTGATCATGAACCGCAACCGGCGCTTGCGTTCCTTGGCCGCAAGCGACGCGGGGATCCAGTCCACATAACTGGTGTGATTGAGCGCGATGATGCCGCCGCCCTGCGACGGGATGTTCTCCAGACCGTGGTACGTAATCTTGTTTCCGTTCAACGCCATAGCGGTCGGAACGAGATACTCCAGCATCCGGAAGACTGGCTCGGCCATCTTTGGGTCTCCTTTTTCCCTACCGTGACTGACGCGGTGTCCGGCGTGCGGCCCTCGCCGCCGTCTCCTCAGCGTCCATTCGCGCGGCCTCGTCCAATGTTGGCGCCCCGCCGCCAAGCCGGCGCGGCAGCCAAAGCTCTCCGGCCGGACGAGGATAATCCTGCTGCACCTCTTCCAGCAGAACGGTCATCGACTCGCGCAACACATCGTTGGTGCGCGCGACGTCCGAGGCGGCCTGCAGCGGTGGGCCGACGGCTACGGTGACCGGGACCTTCTTGCGCCCCAATTGTCTTGGCAGCCCCTTGGTCCAGATTCGTTGCGCGCCCCAGACGATCAGCGGGACGATCGGCACGCCGGCCTCGATTGCCATCCGTGCGGCG
This sequence comes from Mycobacterium sp. 23, assembly GCF_048287075.1. Classification (NCBI taxonomy): domain Bacteria; kingdom Bacillati; phylum Actinomycetota; class Actinomycetes; order Mycobacteriales; family Mycobacteriaceae; genus Mycobacterium; species Mycobacterium sp. 23. The sequence goes on along the minus strand of NZ_JBLVUX010000005.1, from coordinate 4,232,145 downwards.
CCCGTCTTGAAGTCCTTGAGTTCGAAGCTGCGGCTGATCGTGGCTTCCGGATAGACCGCGACCAGCTCCCCCTCCTGCAACGCGTGCACCGCTGAGACGTAGGCGTCGGCGCCGGAACTGCGATCCACCGGAATCGCACCGTTCTGCTTGATGAGGAAGTTGACGATCTTCACCCGCTGCATCTCGGCCTTGATCATGAACCGCAGCCGACGGTGCCGCCGGCGCATGGCCAGGCCGGCCGGCAGAAAGTCGACGTAACTGGTGTGGTTGATGGCGACCACGGCGCCGCCCTGCGCGGGAATGTTCTGCTCGCCCATGAACGTGATCCGCGTCCCGGTGGCCCGGACCAGGAACTGGGCCAGGACCTCGCAGGCGCGGTAAATGGGCTCCGCCATCGATCACTGCTCCGCGGCCCCGGTGGGGTGGGCCCGCTCCGCGCGACGCGCCGCCTTGGCCGCCGCCTCCTCCGCGTCCATACGGGCCGCCTCGGCCAGCGACGGCGCGCCGCCGCCCAGCCGCCGCGGCACCCAGAATTCCCCGGCCGGGTGCGGCCCGTACTGCTCCTGCGCGCGAACCAGCAGGTGCTGCATCCGGGAGTGCAACAGGGTGGTCAGTTCATTGGTGGACAGCGTCGGTTCGATCGGCTCACCGACGATCACCTGAATCGGCACCTTGGGCCGGAAGATCTTCTTGGGGTGGCCCTTGGTCCAGATCCGCTGAGCGCCCCAGACGATGTGCGGAACGATCGGCACACCGGCTTCGATCGCCATCCGCGCGGCGCCGGTCTTGAACTCCTTGATCTCGAAGCTGCGGCTGATCGTCGCCTCTGGGTACACACCCACCAGCTCACCGGCCTTGAGGTTATCCACGGCCGCCGCGTACGACGCGGCGCCGCTGTCCCGGTCCACCGGGATATGCCGGAAGGACCGCATCAGCGGGCCCGAGATCTTGTGGTCGAACACCTCCTGCTTGGCCATGAATCGCACTTTGCGGCCCAGGCCCTGCTTGTAGGCCGGCAAACCCGCCAGGGTGAAGTCGAGATAACCCGTGTGGTTGATCGCGACGACGGCGCCACCACTTCTCGGCAAGTTCTCCACGCCGGTCACGGTGATCTTGAGACCCTGCAGGCGGAAGATCATTCGGGCGAGGGTGATGGCTGTGCCGTATGCAGGTTCCACAGCAATTCAGCCTAGTGCTCCGGGCTACCGGATACCCCAAGTGGGCAAAATGCGCAGTCAGAGAGGTGGGCACCGTGTCCTTCCCCGTGACGCCGCCGCCGGTTCCCGATGTGGTGCGGCGGCTGGCAGCCGGCCGACCGGTGCTCGCGGTGTGGCGCAACGAGCTCGGCGACCTCACCTTCCGGGTGGCTGACGGCGCCGAATTCGTCAAAGTGGGTGGTGTCCACTCGCCCGATTTCACCAGCGAGGTGCGGCGGTTGCGCTGGGCCGCGCCCTACCTTCCGGTGCCGGCCGTGATCGATTTCGGGGTCGATGAGGGTGTCGCCTGGCTGCGCACCGCCGGGCTGCCCGGGGTGTCCGCCGTGCACCCCCGCTGGCAGGCCGACCCCGCCACCGCGGTCGCCGCGATCGCTATGGGGTTGCGCACAATGCACGACCGCCTGCCGGTTACCTCGTGCCCGTTCGACTGGTCGGTGGCCGCCCGGCTGCCGGTGCTGCATCCCGCGCACCGGGCCAACCTGGGGGATCCGCCGCCGATCGACCGGCTGGTGGTCTGCCACGGTGACGCCTGCGCCCCCAACACCCTGATCGACGACGTCGGCCGCTATTGCGGGCATGTGGACCTGGGCGAACTCGGCGTCGCCGACCGGTGGGCCGACCTGGCCGTGGCAACACTGTCGCTGGGCTGGAACTACCCCGGCCGGAACTGGGAGGCGGAGTTCTTCGCCGCCTACGGCGTCGACCCGGACCCCCTGCGCATCGACTACTACCGGCGCTTGTGGGAGGACCCGGACCTCTGACGCAAGCTAAACTCGAGGCGTCTCCGATACGGTCCGGGAAGGTATTTGTGCAGGTTACCAGCGTCGGCCACGCCGGCTTTCTGATCCAGACCCGGGCGGGCAACATCCTGTGCGACCCCTGGGTGAACCCCGCCTACTTCGCGTCGTGGTTCCCGTTCCCGGACAACAGCAACCTGGACTGGGACGCCCTGGGCGACTGTGACTACCTGTACGTCTCGCACCTGCACAAGGATCACTTCGACGCCGCGTTACTGGATGCCCACGTCAACAAGGACGCGGTGGTGCTGCTGCCCGACTTCCCGGTGCCGGATCTGCGGCACGAGTTCGAGAAGTTGGGATTCCACCGGTTCTTCGAGACGACGGACTCGGTGTCTCACCAGGTGTCCGGGCCCAAGGGCGACCTCGAGATCATGATCATCGCGCTGCGGGCACCGGCCGACGGCCCGATCGGTGACTCGGCGCTGGTGGTCTCCGACGGTGAGACCACGGTGTTCAACATGAACGACGCGCGTCCGGTCGACCTGGACGTGCTCGCCGCCGACTTCGGCCACATCGACGTCCACCTGCTGCAGTACTCGGGTGCGATCTGGTACCCGATGGTCTACGACATGCCGGCCCGCGCCAAGGAGGCGTTCGCCACCCAGAAGCGCCAGCGGGGCATGGACCGGGCGCGGCAGTACATCGCACAGGTGGGCGCGACGTGGGTGGTGCCGTCGGCCGGACCGCCGGCCTTCCTGGACCCCGACCTGCGTCAGCTCAACGACGACCGCCACGACCCGGCGAACATCTTCCCCGATCAGATGGTGTTCCTGGACCAGATGCGCCGCCACGGCCACGACCGCGGGCTGCTCATGATGCCCGGCTCCGTCGCCGATTTCACCGGCCCGCAACTGAATTCGCTGCAGCACCCGCTGCCCACCGAAGAGGTGGAAGCGATCTTCACCACCGGCAAGGCCGACTACATCGCCGACTATGCCGCGCGGATGGCCCCGGTGCTGGCCGCCGAGAAAGCCGGCTGGGCACCGGCCACCGGCGAACCGCTGCTGGAGCCGTTGCGGGCGCTGTTCGAGCCGATCATGTTGCAGAGCAACGAGATCTGTGACGGCATCGGGTATCCGGTGGAACTGGTGATCGGTCCGGAGACGGTGATCCTGGACTTTCCCAAACGGGCGGTGCGGGAGGCCATCCCGGACGAGAAGTTCCGCTACGGGTTCGAGATCGCGCCGGAGCTGGTGCGCACGGTGCTGCGCGACAACGAGCCGGACTGGGTCAACACAATCTTCCTGTCGACCCGGTTCCGGGCCTGGCGCGTCGGTGGCTACAACGAATACCTCTACACGTTCTTCAAGTGCCTGACCGACGAACGGATCGCCTACGCCGACGGCTGGTTCGCGGAGAGCCACGACGATTCGGCCTCGATCACGCTGGACGGCTGGGAGATTCAGCGGCGTTGCCCCCACCTCAAGGCTGATCTGTCGAAATTCGGTGTGGTCGAAGGCAATACGCTGACGTGCAACCTACACGGCTGGCAATGGCGACTGGAGGATGGCCGCTGCCTGACCACCCGTGGCCACGAGTTGCGGAGCAGCCGGGCATGAGCACCGTCTCGGATTTGTGCTACGACGACGGCGCCGTCCAGCTGGACCAGATGGCGATCACGTTGCGCCGCTACCACTTTCCCTCCGGTACCGCGAAAGTCATCGGGCTGGACCAGATCCGCGGATACAAGGCCGAGCCGCTCGGCCTGCTCACGGTCCGGTTCAATGTCTGGGGCAGCCCCGACCTGCGCCGCTGGCTGCCGCTGGATCTCTACCGGCCGCTGAAGTCGACGCTGATCACCCTCGACATACCGGGCTCACAACCCGCCTTCACCCCCGCGCGTCCCGACGAGTTCCTCGCCTGCCTGGACGAACTGCTCGACAAGCGCGGCTGACCTTCGCCGAGCGTGCGGCCAGCTTCACGCTCGGCATCGAACGTGCGGCCAGCTTCACGCTCGGCGCGACGGCTGAACGGCTAGCGGTCTTCCAGCGCCGCGCGCCCGGCGTTGTAGCCCGGGGTGAACGTGATTCCCGGGCCACCGTGACATCCGGCACTGCCCAGATACAGACCCTGCACCGGAATCGGCTGTCCGATATAGCCTTTGGGGCCCGGCCGATTCTGCCCGATCTGATCGGAGCTGAGCAGGCCGTGGCAGTAGTCACCGCCGGGGGCGCCGAACATCACGCCCATGTGCTTGGGCGTGAAGGTGGTGTGCCGGATGATGCTGCGCTCGAAATTCGGCGCCAACCGGGTGATCTTGTCGATGACCCGTTGCCCCATCTCGACTTTGGCCTGACCGTAGTCGGCGCCCCCTTCGATGGGGAACCACAGCGCGAACGCTGATGCCGCGTGCTTGCCTTCGGGCGCGAGGTCCGGATCGTGCACCGACGGGATCTGCAGCACCAGCGTCGGGTCCGCCGGCACGATGCCGCGGCGGCAGTCCTCCCACTGCTGCTGGACTTCCTCCGGTGTGCAGAAGATGCCGATCGACGCCTGCATGGTCGGGTCGTTGAGCGCCTCGTAGGGAGCGCTGAACTGCGGCGCCTCCTCCAGTGCGAAGTGCATCTGGAGGTAGCTGCCGCGGTGGTCGATGCGTCCGTAGCGTTCCCGGATCTCGGCGGGCAATACCGACGGATCGATCAGGTCGTTGACCGTGACGTCGGGCGCCACGGAGGAGACGACGATCGGTGCGGTCAGGGTCTCCCCGCCCTCGGTGCGCACCCCGGCCACCTTGCCGTCAGCCACCAGGATCTCGGTGACCTTGGACCGCAACCGCACCTCACCGCCGTTATCCTCCAGCACCTGAGCCAGATGCGCGGTCAGCGCGCCGATACCGCCGCGCAGCTTCTTCATCTGAACGAAGTCGCCTTCGGGGATGCCGAGCCCGAACGCAAGCGCGGCGGCGCTACCGGGCGTGGACGGACCGCGGTAGAGGGTGTTGACGGCCAGCACCGTCATCGATCCCCGTATCGCGCCGTGCTTGTCGCGGTCCGGGAAGTAGCGGTCCAGCACGTCGGTGACCGAGCCGAATAGCATGTCGTCTATCGCTGAGCGCTCGAATTCGTTGGTGGCGCAGGCATACATCTCGTCGAAGGTCTTGGGCAGCGTCCCCGCCTCGAAGCGGCCCAGCGCTCGGGTGGGTGCCTGGGCCCACATCAGCAGACCACCCATCCCGGCCACCGCGTCGGCGCCGTGCACCTCGTTGAGGTGGGCGAACATCTTCATCGGGTCGCTGTACTGGACCAGCGGATCGTCGCCGACTCCGCGCAGCGCCACCGACATCACCTCGAGGTCCACCGTCGGCAGCGCGTCCAGGCCGAGTTCGCTGATGACCTCCGCCGAAGTGGGGAACTGCACCGAGCCGGCGATCTCGAAGTGATAGCCGTCGAACAGTTCCACGGTGGAGGCCATGCCGCCCGCGTAGAGCTTGCCGTCCAGGCAGACCGTCCGTAGCCCTGCCCGTTGCAGCAGCACTGCCGCGGTCAACCCGTTGTGGCCCGCTCCGATGACGATCGCGTCGAACTCGTTCCCAGTTTCAGACATGCCGACCTCCTGAGTGGGAGGCTGGCACGCTCACGAAGTTTTGTCAATTATGACGAAACTTGCCCGGTTGCCCAGGTGGCCCAGCAGTCGCTCAGCCCGGACCGCAGCGACTCCAGAGCCACGTGACTCATCCTGGCCAGCTCGCCGAGCGATCGGTCGGCACCCAGCATCCAGGCCTCCATCGCCCCGAAGATCGCCGCCGCGATACACCGGGCGATCACCGTGCTGCGCAGCCTCGCATCACCCGTATGACCATTGGTGCAGCCGCGACGGAGTAGCTGTTCCTGAATGGCGTCCGCCAGGTCAGCCTGGACGTCGCGGATATGCCGGACGATGCGGCCGGGATCCAGTTCACCGCCGCGCAACGTCGCGATCTTGGTGACGGCTTCGACGTCGTAGGGGAAAGCGAAGACCGCCGCCTGCACCGAGTCGATCACCGCCTCGTCGACGGGACGGGCGTCCAGCGCGGCCCGGAACCAGTTCAATCCGGTGTAGTCGGCGAATAGCAGGTCGTGCTTGGAGCTGAAGTGGCGGTAGAAGGTCCGCAGCGAAACTCCGGCATCGGCAGCGATCTGCTCGGCCGACGTGTCCTCCACGCCCTGGGCCAGGAATCGCACCACCGCCGCCTGACGCAGCGCCTCCCGCGTGCGTTCGCTGCGCGCCGTCTGAGCCGGCCTGACCATGGCAGTAAGGTACCGCAGCAACTCAAGAATTAGTTATGACAATATTGACAAAACTTCGCTTGCCGGACCAGACTGCGGCCATGGTGTCTCTCATCGCGCACGCCGTCCTCGGTATCGCCGTCGTCTTCTGGATCGTCTCCTCCAACCGGCAGGTCTACGCGCGGCCGGCCGTCGGGCCGGCGTTCTCGCCGCTGGAAGTCGTGTACTACGTCGTCGGCGTCGCGTCGATCGCGCTCGGCTGGTACTTCAACATCCGCTTCGTGCAGGAGTACGCCCACATGGGCGTACACAACCCACTCTGGGGCCCGGGCAGCTGGACGCAGTACATCCAGCTGATGTTCACCAACCCGGCCGCCGGCTCGGCCAGCCAGGACTACACGATCGCCAACGTGATCCTGTTGCCACTGTTCTCCATCACCGACGGCTACCGGCGCGGTTTCAAGCGGCCGTGGCTGTTCTTCGTCAGCAGCCTGTTCACCAGCTTCGCGTTCGCGTTCGCGTTCTACTTCGCCACCATCGAGCGCCAGCACCGGCACGAACGGGCCACCGCCGTACCGGCACCGAAGGTTGCGGCCTGAGCGACCGGCTAGGCGCTGACCCCGTCGCTGCGGTAATCGCTCTCGTGGTGCCAGGTCTGGTTGCCGCCGCGGCGTTTCGCTACGTACATCGCGGCGTCGGCCGCGCAGATCAGCTCGTCGAGTGAGGTGCGAGCGTCGAGTGCAAAGCCCGGCTGCCGATCGATCACGGCGGTGCCGACGCTGGCCGTGAGCTCGAACGGCAGCGCGGCGATGGCGTCGCACAGCCGCTGCGCCCGCAGACGGACCTCGTCGGGGTCGCAGACGTCCGCGATCACGAACTCCTCCCCACCCACCCGGGCCAGCAGTGCGGTGTCGTCGGTGCACTCCCGCAGCGCCCGCGCAACCGCAACCAGCGCGGCGTCGCCGGTGCTGTGGCCGTGCCGATCGTTGAGCTGCTTGAAGCGGTCGAGATCGATCACGGTCACCACCAGTTGATCCCGCAGGGCCGGGTCGCGCTGCAGATGCCGCGATGCGCGCCGGTGGAACGCCCGCCGGTTGAGCAACCCGGTGAGCTGGTCCCGCTCGGCCCGCATGGCGTCGACGCCGAGCATCTGGGCCACCGCCTGGATGCCGAACGGCACCGAGAGGTTCAGCGTCAGGACCACGGTGTAGGCGCAGAGCGCGCTGACCACGCCCGATCCGACCGAGATGCGCATGGCCTGTACCGCTCCCGCCAGTGCTGCGATGGCGAGGTTGAAGAGCATCAGCGGCGGCCCGTGGAACACGGCGATGTATCCGGCCATCGTCGCCAGGATCGTGCACGCGAGGATGGCCACCAGGGGATCGCCCTGCGCCATCGCGGCCAGCCCGATGCTGGACGAGGAGAGCACCGAGAAGCCCACGGCCTGCGCCCGGGTAGGCCAGCGCAGCGTCCACAGCAGCGCGCCCAGCGCGGCTCCGGCGGCCGCGGCGAGCGCACAGACCAGCTGCGCAGGCCCGCGAGGTCCGGTCTGACTCCAGATCGTCGCCAGGATGAGGACGGCCAGCGAGGCGCCGATCAGCGCGATCGTGGCGCGGGTCCGGCCTGCCATACCCCGGGACTGCAACAGCGACGCCAGGTGATCGAAGTGATCAGGCTGCCGCCACCACACGCCGAGCCTCCCCATCGCGCTCCCCCCACTGAAGGCTCCGGGGAGTCGCAGCGCCGCCGCCGGCCCGGTTCAGCAAATGACAGTCGGGACAGAATGCCCAAAATTGCCATTTGTTATTGCTCAGCCGGCCGGTTCCAGTAACTCGGTGCCCACGAACGGCGCCAGCGCCGCCGGAACGCGCACGCTGCCGTCGGGCTGTTGGTGGTTCTCCAGGATCGACACCAGCCATCGCGTGGTGCCCAGCGTGCCGTTCAGCGTGGCTGCGGTCTGCGGCTTGCCGTTGGCGTCCCGGTAGCGCGTGGCCAGCCGGCGTGCCTGGAAGGTGGTGCAATTCGATGTCGAGGTCAGCTCGCGATACGTCGCCTGGGTCGGCACCCAGGCTTCGCAGTCGAACTTGCGCGCGGCCGACGAGCCGAGGTCGCCCGCGGCCACATCGATCACCCGATACGGCACCTCGATCAGCCCCAGCATTTCGCGCTGCCAGCCCAGCAGCCGTTGATGTTCGGCCTCGGCCTCCTCCGGCCGGCAGTAGACGAAGCCCTCCACCTTGTCGAACTGGTGCACCCGGATGATGCCGCGGGTGTCCTTGCCGTAACTCCCCGCTTCGCGACGGAAGCACGACGACCAGCCGGCGTACCGCAGCGGCCCGCCCGCCAGGTCCAGGATCTCGCCCGAGTGATAGCCGGCGAGCGGCACCTCCGAAGTACCGACCAGGTAAAGGTCGTCCGCCTCGAGCCGGTACACCTCGTCGGCGTGAGCGCCCAGGAAGCCGGTGCCCGCCATCACCTCGGGGCGCACCAGGACCGGCGGGATCATCGGGATGAAACCGTTCTCCACGGCCACCCGCAGCGCCAGTTGCAGCAGTCCCAACTGCAGGAGCGCACCGCGGCCGGTCAGAAAGTAGAAGCGGGAACCCGACACCTTGGCGCCGCGCTGCATGTCGATCAAGCCCAGCGATTCGCCGAGCTCCAGGTGGTCCTTCGGGTCGGGGAGCGTGGGCGGCTCACCGACCATTTCCAGGACGGCGTAGTCGTCCTCTCCCCCGGCCGGGACCCCCTCGATGATGACGTTGGAGATCGCCATGTGCGCCGCGGTGAACGCCGCCTCGGCAGCGGCCTGGTCCGCCTCGGCGGCTTTGACCTGCTCGGCGAGGTCCTTCGCGCGCTGCAACAGCGCCGGGCGTTCCTCCGGGGAGGCCTTGCCCACGCTCTTGCTCGCGGCTTTCTGTTCGGCACGCAGCGAATCGGCGGCCGAGATCGCCGCGCGCCGCGCCGTGTCCGCGGTCAACAACGCGTCTACCAGGGCCGGGTCCTCACCGCGGCTGAGTTGCGAGCGTCGTACGGCATCGGGCTCCTCCCGGAGGAGCTTGAGGTCGATCACGGCCGCAAGACTACTTCCCGGGTCTCCGCCCGATCTCACATGCGCAACGATTTTCACGCCTCACAGTCGGCCCTGTCAGAATGGACCCGATGTTGGACGCGCCCGAGAAAGAACCGGCACCCGAGCCTGCCGCCGACGAAGCGGCAGAGTCGTCGGCTGCCGAGGAACCGCAGGCGGCCGGCGCGTCCGAGCCGTCGTCGGAAGGGTTCCGCTGGCCGCGCTCTCTGCAGGCCTCCGCAACCAGGCGTGGCCTGCTGCTCACCGCACTGGGTGGCCTGCTGATCGCCGGCCTGGTGACCGCGCTGCCCGCCGTGGGTACCGGCCCCGGACGGTTGGCCGGCTTCATCGACAGCAACCCGGTGCCCAGCACCGGAAGCAAGGGCAACGCCGCATTCGCCCGGGCCACCAGCGGCGACTGCCTGAATTGGCCGGACGGCACGCCGGAGTCGGCCAGCATCGTCAACTGCGCCGACGACCACCGCTTCGAGGTCGCCGAGTCCGTCGATATGCGCACCTTCCCCGGCTCGGAGTACGGCCCCAGTGCTGCGCCCCCGTCGCCGGCCCGCATCCAGCAGATCAACGCCGAACAGTGCGATCCGGCCGTGCGCCGGTATCTCGGCCCGAAGTTCGACCCCAACAGCAAGTTCACCGTCAGCATGCTGTGGTCGGGCGACCGGGCCTGGCGCCAGAACGGCGAGCGCCGCATGCTCTGCGGCCTGCAGTTGCCCGGCCCCAACAACGAACAGGTGGCCTTCAAGGGCAAGATCGCCGACATCGACCAGTCCAAAGTCTGGCCGGCGGGCACCTGCCTGGGCATCGATCCGACCACCAACCAGCCGGTCGATGTGCCGGTGGACTGCTCGGCCCCGCATGCCATGGAGGTCACCGGCACCGTCAACCTGGCCGAGAAGTTCCCCAACGCGCTGCCCCCGGAGGCCGAGCAGGACGGTTTCATCAAGGACGCCTGCACGAAGATGACGGACGCCTACCTCGCGCCCATCAAGCTGCGGACGACCACGCTGACCCTGATCTACCCCACGATCTCGCTGCCCAGTTGGTCGGCGGGCAGCCGCGAGGTCGCATGCAACATCGGCGCCACCCTGGGCAACGGTGGCTGGGCCACGCTGCTCAACAGCGCCAAGGGGCCGTTGCTGATCAACGGCCAGGCGCCGGTCCCCCCACCTGACATCCCGCAGGAGCGGCTCACGCTCCCGCAGATCCCGGTGCAGCTGCCCGCTCAGCAGCCGCAGCAGCAACAACCTCGGCAGCAGACCCCGGCGACCCCGCCCGGCGACCAGCACCTGCCCAACCAACAGCCGGTGGTGACGCCCACGCGCGCACCGTCGTCCCCGGCGAGCCAGGCGCCTTCGGCAACCCAGCCGGCCCAGGCGCCACCACCGGCTGACGGCGGTGCCCCGGCACCGGCGCAGGCACCCGAGGGTGCGCCGGCCAACGAGCCACCACCGGGTTAGCCGGTGGCCGTGCGGATGGACCCGCGGCGGTTCGACGAGTTGGTCTCCGATGCACTGGACCTGATCCCGACGGAACTGACGGCCGCCATGGATAACGTCGTGGTGCTGGTCGCCGACCGTCATGCCCACGAGGGCGACCTGCTCGGGCTCTACGAAGGGGTGGCGCTGACCGAGCGAGACTCCGACTACGCCGGAGCACTGCCGGACACCATCACCATCTACCGAGACGCCCTCCTGGATGTCTGCGAGTCTGACACCGACGTGGTCGAGCAGGTCGCGATCACGGTGATCCACGAGATCGCGCATCACTTCGGCATCGACGACGACCGGCTCGACGAGCTGGGCTGGGCGTGATCGCCGCCTTTTACCGGGCCTGAACCAGGCGCGGCAACCCTGTTCTGTCGGCACCCGGTGCTATGAACGGCTTATGAGCACAGGCTGCCGCGACTGCCGGGCAGGCTTAGATCACTGCCACGGCACTGTTATTCGTCACTGGCTGGGCAGGCCGGAATGCACCGACCCGGACTGCGTCGCCCCGGAGTTGTTCACCCACGAGTTCGTCGTCGACTGCGACGTGATCGGTTGCGCCTGCGCGGAATCGTCCGGCGAGGTCATCAGGTCAGCGCATGGGATCGGTGCTTGACGCGACGGGGTCTTTCCCGGCGTCCTGCGCCGGGTCCATAGCGCCGGGTTCCGGGTAGAACGGCGGCGTCAACGCACCCCAGCGCACACAACTCCACCGCCCGTCGGTGATCGGGGCCAGCGCCACCGATTCGGCGTTGTCCAAGGGGTTGTCCAGCACGAAGGCGCCGTCCACTCCCGCCAGCACCGCCGCCGCAAGCCGGATCGCCGCGCCGTGGCTGACCACCACGATGTCGCCGTCGAAACGATCGTCGTCCAGGTAGCGCATTCGCAGCTCGGTGAGCACGGGCACGTACCGCTCCAAGACGTCGTTGGCGGTCTCACCGCCGGGTAGCGCCACATCCCGTTCGCCGAGGTGCCACCGCTTGTAGATGGACTGGAACGCGGCGACCGCTTCGTCGTCGTTGCGGTTTTCCAGCTCACCGACCTGCACCTCGTGGATGCCGGCCACCTCCTGCGCCGGAAGATCGAGTTCCGTGGCGATGACCGCCGCCGTTTGCGACGCGCGGACGGCCACGGAGTGCGCCAGGATGGTCGGGCGACTGTGCCCGCCCCGGGCGAACGCCCGTGCCTGATCACGACCCAGCGGCGTCAGGGCCGCTCCGGGCGGCAGGGTGTCCAACCGGCGTTCGACGTTGCCGAAGGATTGCCCGTGCCGCACCAACACCAACCGGCCGCTCATCGCTGTATCTCCCCGTTTCGCAGCCCCGCCAGCCAGCTCGACGCCTCGTCAGCAGACGGCGGAAGTACCCCGCAGCCTGGCCCGTCGGCCAGGAACCCAAGTAACGCACATCGGCACAACGTCGGTGCAACGCCATGAGTGCCTCGGCGACGGCATCGTCGTCGACATGGCCGACGCAGTCCACGAAGAACATGTAGGTGCCCAGCCCGGTTCGGGTGGGCCGGGACTCGATGCGGGTCAGGTCGATGCCGCGCATGGCGAACTCGGTCAGCGCCTGCAGTAGCGCGCCGGGGACATTCTCGATCCGCAGCACCGCTGCCGTGCGATCGGCGCCGGTTCGCGCCGGGGGCGGGCCGGGGCGGCCGATCAGCACGAACCGGGTGCGTGCGTTGGATTCGTCGACCACACCCGCGGCGATCGCCTGCAGCCCGCGCTGGGCCGCGGCCAGCGGCGAAGTGACGGCGGCGTCGACCAGGCCGTCGGCCACCTGTTGCGCGGCGTCGGCGTTGGAGTAGGCCGGTTTGAGTTCGGCGCCGGGCAGATTGGCCGTGAGCCAGCGGCGGACCTGCGCCGCAGCCACGCCGAAGGCGGCCACCGTGTGCACGTCGGCGGCGGTGCGGCCGGGCCGGACGACGATGTCGAATGCCACATCCAGGGTTGTCTCGGCGTAGATCTGCAGCGGTGAGCCGATGGCGAGGCTGTCCAGGGTGGGTGCCAGCGACCCGTCGATCGAGTTCTCGATCGGTGCGCAGGCGTAATCCGCGACGCCGTCGCGCACGGCATCCAAGGCCGCGGGCGTGCTGTCCACCGGCACCGGCTGTAGCGACTGCGGGTCGGAGTCGGGGACGAGCCCGTCGGCGGTCATCTTCAGCAGTGCAGCCTCGGTGAACGTCCCCTCCGGACCGAGGTAAGCGATGCGGGCCACGCCCACAACCCTAACGGCGTGGCCGCGTCGCCCGCCCTTGCTCCAACCGGCACGCTAAGTTATCTTAGGCTTACCTAACTAGCATGGAGGTACCGGTGCTCGCAGTCGCACATCCGACACCCACCACCGCGGAGCGCATACGCAGCGCCTGCTCACGCGCCGACGGCGCCCTGCTGGCGATCGAGGGCCGCGAGCCGATGGCCACGCCCGTGCACCACCTGCTGTACGACGGCTCCTTCGCGGTGGCAGTCCCCCGCGCCGGTGCCGACGGTCTGGAGTGTGGGACTCAGAGTTTGCTGGAATTGACCGACTATGCGCCGCTTCCGGTGCGCGAACCCGTCCGTTCGCTGGTGTGGGTGCGCGGTCGGCTGCATCGGATCCCCCCTGGCGCGGTGGCCAAAGTTCTGGACCTGATCGCCACCGAGGACCCGGACCCGACGCTGCTCCAGGTGGATAGACCCAGTTCTGCGCCGTCGGATGTCGATGAACCTCGTTACACCCTGTTGCGCCTCATCATCGACTCCGTGGTGGTGACCGACGCGACCGGCGCCGAGCCGGTCTCGGTCCGCGACCTGCTCGCCGCTCGGCCCGACCCCTTCTGCGAAATTGAGTCGACGTTGCTGTGGCACCTCGCCACCGCGCACGACGACGTGATCGCCCGGCTGGTGTCCCGGCTGCCCGCGCCGCTGCGCCGCGGTCACGTACGCCCCCTCGGGCTGGACCGCTACGGCGTGCGCTTCCGGGTAGAGGGCAACGACGGCGACCGCGACATCCGGCTGCCGTTCCACAAGCCGGTCGACGACATGCACGGCCTGCGCCAGGCCATCCGCGTTCTGATGGGATGCCCGTTCGTCAATGGACTGCGCGCACGCCGATAAAGCGCCGCCGGCGACGTAAGTTAGCCGGGTGAACGGCGATCGACCACCCGAACCGCCCCGATTGCGCAGGCCGATCCCGCCCCCGCCGGGGCCGGCCGTCCCGCCGGAACCCTCCCAGGTCATTCGCCGGGTCCCATCGCCGCCGCGCGCGCCGAGCGCACCACGACGAGACGCGGCCCATCCGCCGCCCCGCCCCACCCCGACGCCGCAGCGCACCGCCGCTGCGCCGCCCCCGCCCGCCCCGCCCAAACCCCGCCGGTCGAAGCGCGCCAAGCGCCGCCGGCTCCGCACCATCGCCCTCGGCCTGGTCATACTGCTGCTGCTGGCGACCGCGGGCGTGCTGGGCGGCATGCTGTGGTTCGACTCCGCCGTGCACCGCCAGCCGGTGCTCTCCGACTACGCAGACCGTCCCGCTCCCGGTCGTGGGACCAACTGGTTGCTCGTCGGGTCGGACAGCCGCCAGGACCTGACCCCCGAGCAGCAGGAGCAGCTGGCCACCGGGGGCGACGTCGGCACCGGCCGTACCGACACGATGATGCTGGTGCACGTGCCGGGGATCGGGTCCAACGCACGGACCACGCTGGTGTCGATACCCCGCGACTCTTACGTGCCGATCCCCGGGCACGGCCGCGACAAGATCAACGCCGCCTTCACGATGGGTGGTGCGCCATTGCTGGCGCAGACCGTCGAGCAGGCCACCGGCCTGCGCCTGGACCACTACGCCGAGGTCGGGTTCGGCGGCTTCGCCGGTCTCGTCGACGCGCTGGGCGGGGTGACGGTGTGCCCTACCGAGCCGATGCGCGATCCCCTGGCGGGCCTGGACCTGCCCGCCGGATGCCAGCAACTGGACGGGCGCAGTGCACTGGGTTACGTCAGGACTCGGGCCACCCCGCGCGCGGATCTGGACCGGATGATCAACCAGCGGCAGTTCATGTCGGCGCTGCTGCACCGGGCGGGCAGTCCGGCGGTGTGGCTCAACCCGTGGCGTTGGTACTCGGTCCCGCACGCGGCGGCCGATGCGCTCACCGTCGATCGCGGAGACCACGCCTGGGACCTGGCCCGGCTCGGCTGGGCGTTGCACGGCGCCACCACACCGATGACGGTTCCGATCGGGGAGTTCACCGACACCGGCGTGGGCTCGGTTGTGGTGTGGAATCACGACGCCGCAAGCGCTCTGTTCGAGGCACTGGCCGCGGACGCGCCGGTGCCTCCCGGCGCGCTGCAGGACCAGCCGTAACGAGCCGGGACCGCGCGGTTCAACCGCTGCTCTCGCTCGCCTTCCGCTTCTCCAGCCACGCCTTGGTGCGGCCAGGATGGTTGGTGGCGATCCACGCCACCCCCACCTCGCGGCAGAAGTCGATGTCGTCGTACTCGTCGACAGTCCAGCAGTAGACCGACCTGCCCTGCGCGGCCGAGCGGTCCACCAGTTGCGGGTAATCCCGCAGGGCGGCCAGCGAAGGACCCACCGCGGTGGCCCCGACGGCGGTGGCGGCGCTGCTGGTCAGGTACCGGCCGGTTTTGCCGAGCAACACCGTGGGCAACATCGGCGCTGCCCGGCGAACGCGCCACACCGCCGCGGCCGAGAACGACATCACCACCGCGCGCGATCGGTCGGCGGACGGCGGAGCGGCGATGCCGAAGCGGTGCAACAGCGCCAGCAGCTTGCTCTCCACCAGTGAGCCGTACCTGACCGGATGCTTGGTCTCGACGAAGATCTTCACCGGCCGGTGCCAGTCCAGCACCATCGCCACGAGCGCGTCGAGTGTCAACAGGCCGGTGTCACCGTGCGCGCCGTCCGACCGCCAGCTGTCATGCCACACGCCGTATTCCAGTTCGCGCAGCTCGGCCAGCGTCGTGGTGCTGACCAGCCCCTCGCCGGTCGAGGTGCGGTCCAACCGGCGGTCATGGACGCACACCAGGTGACCGTCGCGGGACAGCCGGACGTCACATTCCACGCCGTCGGCGCCCTCTTTCAGCGCCAGGTCATAGGCGGCCAGGGTGTGCTCGGGGCGCGACGACGACGCACCCCGGTGGGCCACCACGAAAGGGTGCCCGGCGAGGACCTCATCCGCCCGCGTCATAGGCCTATGCTGCCGGTTCCTGTCCCTCCGGCTCAACCGGAGCAGGTGCTGACAACGGCGCGGCTGACGACGGCGCGGGTTGATCGGCCGGAACGACGAGCCACCGGTGCGCGGGCCGCTCCACGGGCTTGCGCTCGAATCCTTCGAAGACGCGGGCGACCCCGGTGATGGTGACCGCTGCAGCCAGGTAGGCGAACACCACCATCACGGTGTTGTTGGCGATGCCCTGCGCGTCGCTGGACAAGCTCGTCGCGATGGCGAACAGAGACACCAGGTAACTGACGACCCACGCGAGCCACCACAGGTAGATCGGCCTTCGCACCCGCTCGTAGTGATCTTCGACGAGGGCCAGTTCGATCACGTAGACGGGCGCCATCACGAGGTTGGCGAAGGGCAGCAGGCAGCCGGCCCATAACCGTCGGGCCGAACGATGTTCGGGCAGACCGTGGTAGCTGAATGCGGCGGCACGCCGGGCGATCAACCACTTCACGAGTACCACGAAGCACCACAGCAGGGCCGCCATCGCCGCCACACTGGCGGCGATTCCCAGCCAGTCCGCGGCGAGCGCGACCAGCGAATTCAGCAGCGAATTGCGGTTGTAGATCAGCAGCCCGTAGCGCACCGCGTACACCAGCGCGGCGCCGGCGAGCACCAACTGGGTCGCGAACATCAGCACACGCACGATCTCGGGGCTCGGCCCGGCCTTCACGGCGGCCGCCGGCGACGTGGCCGTAGCCGGACTTACGCGATCCACCAGGCCCCAGCGAGGAATCACGGTGTAACGCGGGGTCGGCCCCAGCGGGCGTCGTGTCCGCCGGATCGGCGGCGCAGCCCCGGGACGCACGGCGATCCACCGGAAACCCGGCGGGAGGCGCGGCGGGGTGCGCTGTGCGGGCACCGGCTGCGGACCGGCCTGAGCACTCCACCGGGGATCGCCTGGGGGCGTCTCGGCCAGCGGCGCCATCAGCGCGCCTCGGCAGCGGGGGCACCAGGTGCGCTGGCGTTCGCGCACATTCCACCGCGTGCCGCACTGGGAGCACACCTGAATCACCGGACCAGCCTAATAGGTGACGGTCGACATCCCACGGAGCGGCGGTTGCATAGCACAGGCACTGGGGTGGTCAACAGGCGCCACGCGACAACTAGGCGTGACGTAGGACACAGCTAAATGGGCTATCCACAATTTCCACAGGTTTATCCACAGTTGGGATGGGTGGTGGAGACAGCCTCTATCGGCCAGATTTCGGTGCAACTGTGGATAACACTGCGGTAACGGGACGTGTCGATCGACAGCCTCACGGTGCCCCGAGCGAATGGATCGCCGCGCTGACTCGCAGGAATACCCGGTCACTCCAGCCGCAAAACGTTCGATTTACGCACAACGATATTGGCGCCGCGGCAGCCTCCCCACCACCGCAAAGGCGCGCCGCCGTCCGGTTTTCCAAGCTGAGTTTCTAGGGTTATGATCGCGGACGCGGAGCTTCATTGTGACTCACCTCACTCGACTCTTTGGCGCGGCGAGGTGGACGTGCAGTTTGGAAGGCATTTGATGGCCACTCATTCGTTCGGTCCGGGTTCGACGCCGTCGAACTCGTACTCGGGGTCCCCCGCCTGGAACCAGGCCTATGTCGTCGCCGCGCTGCGTGCCGGTCTGATCGCTCTGGCGCTGCTGGCGGTGCTCGCCCTGATCGCGTTGTCCTGATCCCAGCTTGATTCGCGCCGGCACGGGGTACTCGGGGCGGGTGTTGCGGGGGGCGTCCTTGCGGCACGAGCGGTCATGGAGCAGGGTTGAACATGCCAGGTTGCCGCGTGGCGGGACCCCGCGAATGACACGTCAGACGATCCGCTCATCGAAGGAAGGAAAGCCGTGGCTGAATACACCCTGCCCGACTTGGACTGGGACTACGCAGCACTAGAGCCGCACATCTCTGGTCAGATCAACGAGATCCACCACAGCAAGCACCACGCCACCTACGTCAAAGGCGTCAACGACGCGGTCGCGAAGCTCGAAGAGGCACGCGCCAAGGGCGACCACTCGGCCATCTTCTTGAACGAGAAGAACCTGGCTTTCCACCTGGGCGGACACGTCAACCACTCCATCTGGTGGAAGAACCTCTCGCCGGACGGCGGCGACAAGCCGACTGGTGACCTGGCCGCCGCGATCGACGACCAGTTCGGCTCGTTCGACAAGTTCCAGGCTCAGTTCAGTGCGGCTGCCAACGGCCTGCAGGGTTCCGGCTGGGCCGTATTGGGCTACGACACCCTGGGCGGCAGGCTGCTGACGTTCCAGCTCTACGACCAGCAGGCCAACGTCCCGCTCGGCGTCATTCCGCTGTTGCAGGTCGACATGTGGGAGCACGCTTTCTACCTGCAGTACAAGAACGTCAAGGCGGACTACGTCAAGGCGTTCTGGAACGTGGTCAACTGGGCGGACGTGCAGTCCCGCTACGAAGCTGCCACTTCGAAGACCTCGGGGTTGATCTTCCCCTGACCGTCCGTCTCGAGGACCGGGGCGTCGCGCGACATCGCGCGGCGCCCTTGTCTTTTGGCGTCACGCGCCAGGGCCTGCAGGTTGCTGATTCGTAACATGGCCATCCGTCGGCCGTGTCGAGTTGCACGGGGCCAAAACCCCGCGCATGCTTGATCATTCGAGCTAACATTTGTTCGAGCTACCAGCGTGGTTACTTCGGATGAAGGCGTCACGGAGGGCAAGATGGATGCTGGGTCTGGCCGGCCTATAGGGGTGTCTCCCTTTCATGCTCGCGGTGCCCTGAAAGGGTTTGTGATCTCTGGGCGTTGGCCCGATTCCACCAAGGAATGGGCGCAGCTGCTGATGGTCGCCGTCCGGGTCGCGTCACTGCCCGGATTGCTTTCCACCACAACGGTGTTCGGCGCCCGTGAAGAACTTCCGGAGGAGCCCGAGCCCGGGACCGTCGGGCTCGTCCTCGCGGAGGGCACAGTGTTCGGCGAAACGGCCATTCAGCCAGGGTATTTCGCCGACCATCAGCCTCCCGCACTGCTGATGCTGCACCCGCCCTCGGAGACGACACCGTCCCTACCGGAGTGCACCGGCGCCGCCTCGGGCTGCGTGCTGCTGCCCGGCTTGCCGTACCTGGGACTGGAACACCGGGCCGCGTGGGTGGAAGCCGAGGCCGACGGCACCATCACCTCGATGGTGAGCCGCGTCGGCGTGGACCCGATCAGCCATCCGGATACCGCGATTCTGGCGATGCTGCTCGCCGCCTGAGGCCTTCGCGGCCGGGTATCCGGGGGTCGCCACCTTGCTGCGGGACCACTTCTGAGCGCGGCCTCTGCGTGTTCACGGTGACGGTGCCGGTGGTCGCGGCGCAAACTCTCACACCAGCCGCGCGGCCGGAATCGCCCAGGCGCCGGACGCGCCGTCCGGACACCGCACGGCACCCCGACCGTGCCGGGCGTGCGACTCGGGCGGCGGGCGGTTCGGCAGCCCCCGCCTAACCACTCAGCGCCCCGCCGCGCCGCGCCGACGGTGCGTCGACGCAGCGGCACACGCGCCGAGCAGCAAAGTGACCAGCGGTCGCTTTTCCGCCGGCCACTCGTTGCCCAGAGCCCTCCGTCCGCGGCTCGCGAAAGGCGTCGAGAACGGCCGTCAGCGGCGCCGACGGCGACTCACGGCACCTCCCGGAACCGTGTATTCTGCGGATAACCTGTGAAATCCGGTCAATTCGTGGACACTCGGTCAATTCGTTTGAATGCTCATCGGGGGTGCCGAGCCCGGTCGCCCCATATGTAGGAACCGGCTACGATCAGGTTTGCACTTGGTGGCGGACAAGATCAGTCGCTACCATGATCAGCAAATACCTATTGATACCGTTTGCTCTTATAGCCCCGGTGGAGGTCATATCGATGAGCACGACGTTCGCTGCCCGCCTGAACCGCCTGTTTGACACGGTTTATCCACCGGGTAGGGGCCCGCACACCTCGGCGGAGGTGATCGCCGCGCTCAAGGCGGAGGGCGTCACGATGTCGGCTCCCTATTTGTCGCAGCTACGTTCCGGCAACCGCACGAACCCGTCGTCAGCAACCATGGCCGCCCTCGCCAACTTCTTCCGGATCAAGTCCTCGTACTTCACCGACGACGATTACTACGAGAAGCTCGACAAGGAGTTGCAGTTCTACGCGACCGTGCGCGACGACGGCGTGCGCCGTATCGCCGCGAAGGCACACGGACTATCCCCGGAAGCCCAGCAGAAGGCGCTGGACCGGATCGACGAGTTGCGCCGCGCCGAAGGCCTCGACGCCTGAGACCGGTTGGCCGGTCGGTCCAGACCTGACCTGGCGACCTGCACTCGGCCTGCTCGGATTAGGGTTGGCCCAGCGCTCGCACACGCATCGCGTCAGTTCACGAGATACCGGGAGGGCGGCCGGGAATGGGCCTGTTCCGCAAGCGAAAGAGCCGTGCGACCCGTCGCGCCGAAGCCCGCGCGATCAAGGCCCGCGCGAAGCTGGAGGCCCGCCTGTCGGCGAAGAACGAGCGGCGCCGCATCAAGTCTGCTCAGAAGGCGGCCGACAAGGCGCTCGCCGCCCAGCTCAAGGCGCAGAAGGACAGCGACCGGGTGGCGCTGAAGGTTGCCGAGACCGAGCTCAAAGCGGCCCGCGAAGGCCGGCTGCTTTCGCCGACCCGGATCCGCCGGACCCTGACGGTGTCCCGCCTGCTGGCACCGGTGCTGGCGCCACTGATCTACCGGGCTGCCATCGCCGCCCGCGGGATGCTCGACCAGCGCCGGGCCGATCAACTCGGCATCCCGCTGGCTCAGATCGGCCAGTTCTCCGGGCACGGCGCGCGGTTGTCGGCCCGGGTCGCCGGGGCCGAGCAGTCGCTGCGGGCGGTGCAGGAGAAGAAGCCGAAGGATCCGGAAACCAAGCAGTTCGTCGCGGCTATCAGTGAGCGTCTCGCCGACCTGTCCGCCGCCATCACCGCCGCGGAGAACATGCCGACTCAACGGCGGCGGGCCGCGCACGCCGCCATCTCGACCCAACTCGACGGGATCGAAGGCGACCTGCTGGCCCGCCTCGGCCTGTGACGATGGTGAATCGGATGCTGCCGGTGGCGTCGCTGTGGGCCGGAATGGCGATCATCGCCGTCCTGACAGCAGGCACGGCCTCAGCGGACGCCGGTGCGGGCCGGGATCCGGACGGCGAGCTACCCGCCTGGCCCTTCGCGGTGGGAGCCATCGCCGCGGTCGCGGTCGTCGCGTTCTGGTCCGTACGGCGCAGGCCGTAGCCCCGCCTGTCCTGGCATGATGGGACCCGAGCCTCGAGCGACCTACTAGCAACGAACCAAGCTGCAAAGGAGCGGCCGCATGGCAGACCCGCAGGATCGACCCGAAGGCGAGCCGCAATCCGGCCCGCCGGCCAAGAAGGCACCCGCCAAGAAGGCCGCCGCCGGTAAATCGCCGGCCAAGAAGGCACCGGCGAAGAAGGCCGCCACCGGAGGTGGGCCGGCCAAAGTGCCGGCCAAGAAAGCGCCCGCGAAGAAGGCACCGGCCAAGAAGGTCCCCGCCAAGGAGGCGCAGCCGGCCCCCAACTTGGTGGAGCAGCCCGCCGAGGCGCCGGCCGACCTGCAGCAGCGCGCAGAAACGAACGGACAACTCGCCGCCGCCAAAGATGCCGCCGCACAAGCGAAGTCGACCGTGGAAAAGGCGGAGAATGCGCTGCCGCTGGAGCCCTCCGAGTCGTCGCCGCTGCAATCCCCCGGCCCGTGGTTGGTCGCGATCACACTGAGCCTGCTGGCCATGCTGTTGATCCGGCAACTGCGCCGCCGCTGATCGATGACGGTGACGTTCCGCCCGACGGCTGACCTCGTCGACGACATCGGACCGGACGTCCGCAGCTGCGATGTGCAATTCCGGCAGTTCGGCGCCCGTACCGAGTTCGCCGGGCCGATCAGCACCGTCCGCTGCTTCCAGGACAACGCGCTGCTGAAGTCGATACTTTCGGAGCCCGGTGACGGCGGCGTCCTGGTTATCGACGGCGGCGGCTCACTTCACACCGCACTGGTCGGCGATCTGATCGCCGAACTGGCCCGCTCCAACGGCTGGGCCGGCCTGATCGTCAACGGCGCGGTACGCGACGCCGCCGCGCTGCGCGGCATTGACCTGGGCATCAAGGCGCTGGGCACCAACCCCCGCAAGAGCACCAAGACCGGCGCCGGCGACCGTGACATCGAAATCGCTTTGGGCGGAGTAACTTTCGTGTCAGGCCAGGTGGCCTACAGCGACGACGACGGCATTGTCGTCGTCGCTGCAGGAGATTGAACCGCGCTCAGACCGTCACCGGTGCGGGTTTTCTGGCAAACCGCAGACCTTCGTCGGCGATCTTGCCCCGCCGGATCAGGTGGATGTCACGCAGATAGTTCTGGTTCAGCCGCCATGGCGTACGCGAGCCCTGCTTCGGCAACTCATCCAGCGAGCGCAGCACGTAACCCGGAGTGAACTCCATGAAAGGACGATCCTCGACGTCGGGGGCCGGCTCGTCGACGACCACGGTGTCATAACCCTTGTCGTCCATGTAATTGATGAGGCGGCAGGCGAATTCAGAAACCAGGTCCGCCTTGAGCGTCCACGACGCGTTGGTGTAGCCGACGGTGTAGACCATGTTCGGGATGCCGGAGAGCATCATGCCCTTGTAGGCCATCGTCTTTGTCAGATCCAGCGGCACGCCGTCGATGCTGGTAGTCGCGCCGCCGAATAGTTGCAGGTTCAAACCCGTTGCGGTGACGATGATGTCGGCCTGCAACTCGGTGCCGGAGTTGAGCCGCAGTCCGGTAGCGGTGAACCGCTCGATGGTGTCGGTCACCACGTCGGCCTTGCCATGCCGGATGGCGCGGAACAGGTCACCGTTGGGCACCAGACACAACCGCTGGTCCCACGGGCTGTAGTGCGGCCCGAAATGCTTTCGCACGTCGTAACCTTCGGGCAGTTGGCGCTGGGCGAGGCCCATCAAGGTCTTTCGCATCCGCCGGGGCCACTTCTTGCAGGCACCGTAGACGGCCGCCTGCCGCACCACGTTCTTCCACCGGATCGCGGTGTAGGCCGCCTTCTCGGGCAGGTAGCGGTTCAGCTTGTCGGCGATGCCGTCCGCCTCCGGCTGAGACACGATGTAGGTCGGCGATCGCTGCAGCATAGTGACGTGTTTGGCACCCGAATTGGCAAGTGCCGGAACCAGAGTCACGGCAGTCGCACCACTGCCGATCACCACGATGTTCTTGTCCTGGTAGTCGAGGTCCTCGGGCCAGTGCTGGGGGTGGATGATCGGACCGGTGAAGTCCTCGGCGCCGGTGAATGTGGGCGCGTAGCCCTTTTCGTAGTTGTAGTAGCCGCTGCACAGGAACAGGAACGAGCAGGTGAGTTCGCTTCGTGTGCCGTTGCTGTCGATCTGCAGGGTCCACCGGTTGGCGGCGGTGGACCAGTCAGCGGCGATCACCCGCTGCTGGAAGCGGATGTGCTTGTCGATGCCGTACATCGCGGCGGTGCTCTTGACGTAGTCCAGGATCGGCTTGCCGTCGGCGATGGCCTGGCGTTCGGTCCAGGGCCGGAAGCGGAAACCAAGCGTGTACATGTCCGAGTCGGAGCGGATGCCCGGGTAGCGGAACAAGTCCCAGGTGCCGCCCATGTCCGCCCGTTTTTCCAGGATCGCGTAGCTCTTCGTCGGGCACCGGTCCTGCAGATGCCAGGCCGCGCTGACCCCCGAAATGCCGGCGCCCACGATGACGACGTCAAGGTGCTCAGTCATGTCGGCCACGCTATCAACGCCGTGTCGAGTCGGTCAACGAGATGTCGACCAACTGCATGAAAACCGCAAGAGAGCTGCGAATATGCTTTTCCGAGCAGAGGGGCAGGGTTATGTTCCCAGCGTCATGCCAGGGGGGTCGGTCACGTGTCATTCGTTGTTGCGCTGCCAGAGGTGCTGCAGTCATCCGCCGAACGCCTGGTGCTTCTGGGGTCGAGCCTCGCGGAGGCCAATCTCGCCGCGGCCGGCGGCACGACGCAGCTCACGGCAGCCGCCGAAGACGACGTCTCGGCGGCTATCGCGGCGCTGTTCTCCGCGCACGGCCAGAGCTACCAGGAGCTCAGCAATCATGTATCGGCATTGCACGGCCGGTTCGTGCAGACCCTCAGCAGTGGCGCGGCGGCCTACTCGGCGGCGGAGGCGGTGAACGTGGCGGCAGCCGGCAATCCCATACAACAGCTGCTGACCGCGGTTAATAACCAGGTCCAGACCTTTACCGGGCGACCGTTGACGGGAAACGGCGTCAACGGCGCTCCCGGCAGCGGCGCGAACGGCGCACCGGGCGGTTGGCTCTGGGGGAACGGTGGTGCGGGCGGGTCCGGCGCCTCCGGTGTCAGCGGGCAGACAGGTGGCGCCGGCGGAGCGGCCGGACTGTTCGGCAACGGCGGAGCCGGCGGGGCCGGCGGTGAGTCCACCGGCACCGGGGGCGGTGGGGCAGGCGGTGCCGGTGGAGCCGGCGGATGGCTGTTTGGCACCGGCGGCGCCGGCGGAGTCGGTGGAACTGCGGGAGGTGCGTCGGCGTCGGCCGCAGGTGCCGGCGGTACCGGCGGCGCGGGCGGGTTGTTCGGCAGCGGGGGCAGCGGCGGCAACGGCGGATTCGCGCGCACCGCTGCGGTCAATGGCGGTGCCGGCGGCGCCGGCGGGGCATCCGGGTTGTTGGGCGGCCACGGCGGAACCGGCGGCAACGGAGGGTACGGCGCCAGTGGAGGCACCGGTGGGACCGGCGGGGCCGCCGGCATGTTCGGGATGGCCGGCGAGGGTGGTGTCGGCGGACTCGGAGCGGGTGGAACCGGGGGCGCGGGAGGCGCGGGCGGCGCCGGCGGACTCTTCCATGCGGGCGGCAGTGGTGGTGACGGCGGCACGGGCACCCTCGGCGGTGCCGGCGGCGCCGGCGGGACTGGCGGCCTACTCAGCGCCGGCGGCGTCGGCGGGGCAGGCGGCAGCGGCACCGCGACAGGTGGCACGGGGGGCGCCGGCGGCAACGGCGGCCTGATGACCTGGGGCGGCAGCGGCGGCACCGGCGGCTTCGGTAACGACGCCGGCGGCGCCGGTGGCGACGGCGGGGCCGCTGGGCTCTTCGGCATCACCGGGGGTGCCGGCGGCAACGGCGGCGCTGCCGGGGCGAACGGCAGCGGCGGTGCCGGCGGGAACGGCGGGAGCGGCACCTGGTTCGGCTCCGGCGGCTCCGGAGGCACGGGCGGATCCTCGCAGGCCCCCAACCCCCTCAATCCGCGATCGGGCGCCGGCGGCAACGGTGGCAACGGCGGCATCGTCTTCGGCGCGGGCGGAGCCGGCGGCGCGGGCGGTGCCAATCCCGTCGGCCCCGGCGGTGCCGGCGGCAACGGCGGTAGCGGGGGCCTGTTCGGCGGTGTGGGCGGCGCCGGCGGCATCGGCGGCTTCGGGCAAGGCGGCGGTAGCGGCGGTCACGGCGGCGCCTCCGGGTCCTTCGGCGATGCAGGCAGCGGCGGCGCCGGGGGCCAGGGCATCACGGTCGGCGGCGACGGTGGTGACGGTGGCGCGGCCGGACTGATCGGTGCCGGCGGCCTCGCCGGTAATCCCGGCACCGGCGCCACCAACGGCCTGATCGGCAAAGCCGGTTCCGGCGGTCCGCTGCAGGGCGTGTTCGACGCGGTCAACGGACCGGTCCAGCAGCTGACCGGGCGACCACTGATCGGCAACGGCGTCAGCGGCGCCGCGGGGTCCGGCACCGATGGCACCCCGGGCGGGTGGCTGTCCGGCAACGGCGGTGCCGGCGGTTCCGGTACTAGCGGGCTGGCGGGCGGCGCGGGCGGAGCCGCCGGTCTGTTCGGCACCGGCGGCGCCGGCGGGGCCGGGGGTGAATCGACCACCGGAGCCGCGGGCGCGGGCGGGGCCGGCGGTCGCGGAGGCTTGCTGCTCGGCACCGGGGGCGCCGGCGGTACCGGCGGTACGGGCGGCAACAGCCCCACGGCGACGAGCGGAACCGGCGGAACCGGCGGCGCCGGCGGCCTCTGGGGCGACGGCGGTGCCGGCGGGACCGGCGGGACCGCCCTCGACATGGCGACCGGTGTCGGCGGCGCCGGCGGAGGCGGCGGCGCGGCCGGGAGCCTCGGCTTCCACGGCGGCAGAGGCGGCAACGGCGGCCTCGGCTTAGTGGGCGGGAGTGGTGGAGCGGGCGGCACGGCCGGCGCGGTCGGTGCCGCCGGTGACGGCGGAACCGGTTCCTACGGTTCGAGCCAAGGGGGCCGTGGCGGTACCGGCGGCGCTGGCGGTTTGTTCACTCCTGCCGGCGCCGGCGGCGACGGCGGATTCGGCGTCGACGTCGGTGGTAACGGCGGCACCGGAGGCGCCGGCACACTGTTTGACGAAGGCGGATCCGGTGGCAGCGGCGGCGGTGGTGCCCAAGGCGGCGCGGGCGGGGCGGGCGGAACCGGCCAGTGGCTCGGCGCCGGCGGATCTGGAGGAGCCGGAGGCAACGGCGTCTCAGGAGCCGGGGCGGGAGGCGCGGGCGGAGCCGCCGGACTGTTTGGTCTGACCGGTGGTGCCGGTGGCTCCGCCGGCAGCGCGACCTCCGTCGTGGGCCCGCCGGTCGGCGGTACGGGCGGAGCCGGCGGGTCCGGCGGATTGTTCGGCACCGGCGGAAGTGGCGGAACGGGCGGGCTGTCGCTGTTCGGCGCGGGTGGCGTCGGCGGCAACGGCGGAAGCGGCGGCTCGTTGTCGGGTGCGGGCGGAGCCGGCGGCGCTGGCGGCACCAGTGGTGTCGCCACCGGGGGCGCCGGAGGTAGCGGCGGGAGCGCCGGCATGTCCTTCGGCGACGGCGGCGCGGGCGGGGCCGGCGGCTACGGCCTGGCCGGCGGCGGGGACGGCGGCATCGGCGGCAAGGCCGGACAATTCGGAAGCGGCGGCAACGGCGGCAACGGCGGCCCATCCGACCCGGGGACCGGCACCGGCGGCAACGGAGGAGACGGGGGCGACGCCGTCGTCGTCGGCGACGGCGGCAATGGGGGCAACGCCGGTACCGGCAATGCCCCGGGAACCCCCGGTCCGGGCGGCACGGGCGGCTCAGTGTTGGGCGAGAACGGCCGCAACGGCCTGCCGTGACATGCGTCGACATACTGTCGAGAGTCTCAACGCGGTGTAAGCTGCCTGCGTGACCACGTCCCCGGGGAACAGGACTTCGCTCCCACGGGGACGACGCACCGCACGGCCATCCGGGGATGAGCGCGAGCTGGCGATCCTCGCCACTGCCGAGAGACTGCTCGAAGATCGCCCGCTGGCCGACATCTCGGTGGACGACCTGGCCAAGGGCGCCGGAATCTCCCGGCCCACGTTCTACTTTTACTTCCCGTCCAAGGAAGCGGTGCTGCTAACTCTGCTGGACCGCGTGGTCAACCAGGCCGATTCGGCCCTGCAAGCCCTGGCCGACCGTCTGGAAACCAGGCGCGACGACATGTGGCGCACCGGGATCAACGTGTTCGTGCAGACATTTGGATCCCACCGGGCAGTTATCCGGGGCGGTCAAGGCGTCCGGGCGATCAACGCTGAGGCACGACAGTTGTGGTCCACCTTCATGCAGAAGTGGATCGCCCACACCGCATCGATCATCGAAGCCGAACGCGAGCGGGGAGCCGCACCCGAGACCTTGCCCGCCCTCGATCTGGCAACCGCGCTGAACCTGATGAACGAGCGCGCGCTGTCGGCGTCGTTCCTTGCGGAGGAGCCGTCGGTTCCGGAGGCCAATGTGCTGGACACCCTGGTGCACATCTGGGTCAGCGCCATCTACGGCGAACAACGCTGACCCTGTCAGACCCGCGTGCGAACATATGTTCGTGCGCTGTGAGGCGTCCATTCTGCACGCGGACCTGGATTCGTTCTATGCCTCCGTCGAACAGCGGGACGACCCCGGGTTACGGGGCCGCCCGGTCATCGTCGGTGGTGGCGTCGTGCTGGCCGCCAGCTACGAGGCCAAGGCCTACGGGGTGCGCACCGCGATGGGTGGAGCGCAGGCGCGCCGGCTGTGCCCGCACGCGGTGGTGGTGCCGCCGCGGATGAGCGCCTACTCCAAAGCCAGCGACGCCGTCTTCGAGGTTTTTCGCGACTGCACGCCTCAGGTGGAGCCACTGTCGGTGGACGAGGCGTTTCTCGACGTCGCTGGCTTGCGCCGGGTGTCGGGCACGCCGCTCGACATCGGCGCGCGACTCCGGGAAGACGTCCGCGCCCGAGTCGGTCTGCCGATCACCGTCGGCATCGCCCGGACCAAGTTCCTGGCTAAGGTCGCCAGCCAGGAAGCCAAGCCTGACGGCCTGCTGCTGGTGCCTCCGGAGAAAGAGCTGGAGTTTCTGCATCCGCTGCCGGTACGCCGCCTGTGGGGTGTGGGTGCGGTGACCGCGGACAAGCTGCACGCGCACGGCATCACCACGGTCGCCCAGGTCGCCGAGCTCGGTGAATCGATGCTGGCGTCCATGGTCGGCCCGGCGATGGGCCGTCAGCTCTATGCCCTGTCCCGCAACATCGACCGTCGGCGCGTCACCACCGGGGTGCGCCGTCGTTCGGTGGGCGCCCAGCGGGCGTTGGGCCGGGCAGGGACCACCATGTCAGCCACCGAGGTCGACGCGGTGGTGGTGAACCTGATCGACCGGATCACCGGCCGGATGCGCGCCGCGGGACGCACTGGACGCACCGTCGTGCTGCGACTGCGCTTCGAGGACTTCAGCCGGGCAACCAGGTCACAGACCATGCCCTGGGCGACGTCCTCGACCCAGCCGATCCTCGCCACGGCCCGTCGGCTGGTGGCGTCGGCGGCGCCGCTCATCGCCGAGCGGGGCCTGACGTTGGTCGGGTTCGCGGTGTCGGGCATCGACCGCACCGGCGCCCAGCAGTTGACGCTGCCGTTCGGCGGTGAGTCACCCGCGGTTGACGAGGCGATCGATGAAGTCCACCGCCGCTACGGCAAGTCCGCGCTGACGCGTGCCGTGTTGGTCGGACGCGACCCCGGGCTGGAGATGCCGCACCTACCGGACTGACCAGTCCAGCAGCTTCTCGACGGACCAGGTGTTGATAATGCGGTCGACGGGAACTTCCGCGTCCAGCGCACGCTGCGCGCCGTAGCCGAGGAAGTCCAGCTGGCCCGGCGCGTGCGCGTCGGTGTCGATGCTGAAGACGCAGCCGATGTCTTTCGCGAGGTTGAGCAATCGGGTCGGCGGGTCGCGGCGCTCGGGACGGGAGTTGATCTCGACCGCGGTGCCATGGTCGCGGCAGGCGGTGAACACCTTTTCGGCGTCGAACTTCGATTCGGCGCGGATTCCGCGGTTGCCCGCAACCAGGCGCCCGGTGCAGTGCCCCAGCACGTCTGCGTGGCCGTCGGAAACCGCCCGCACCATCCGCCGGGTCATCGCCGCCGGCTCCATGGCCAGCTTCGAATGCACGCTGGCCACCACGATGTCGAGGCGGTCCAGCAGCTCGGGCTCCTGGTCCAGGGTGCCGTCTTCGAGGATGTCGACCTCGATGCCGGTGAGGATGCGTAACGGGGCGAACTTCTCCCGCAGCTCGTCGATCACGTCGAGTTGCTTGCGCAGCCGATCCGGCGACAGGCCATTGGCGATCGTCAGCCGTGGTGAGTGATCGGTCAGCGCGCAGTACTCGTGGCCGAGCGCGGCCGCGGTGGCCATCATCTCCTCGATCGGCGCCGACCCGTCGGACCAGTTCGAATGCAGGTGCAGGTCCCCGCGCAGCGCCGTGCGAACCTCGGCCCCACCGAGATCCTTTGCGTTGGAACGCAATTCGACCAGTTGGTCGGGTTCCCGGCCGGCCCACGCCTGGGCGATGACCAGTGCGGTCCTGGGGCCGATACCCGGGATCGACTGCCAACTGTTGGCCTGACCGTGTCGCTCCAGCGCGGCTTCGTCGAGACCCTCGAGGATGTCGGCGGCCTTGCGGTACGCCATCACCCGCCGGGATTCCTGGCGGTCGCGGTCCTTGTAGTAGGCGATCTGGCGCAGTGCGAAGACCGGGTCCATCAGAGCAACTGTCCGACGATGAACCCGGCGAATACGACGCCGAAACCGCCCATCTCGCCGATGATGAGCAAGGCCATGAAGAACCCTGTTCCCCGCACCGGCGGGTCGAATTGGTTCTCGGTGTCGCGGCGCGCGCCGTGCACGATGTAACCGACGATCGCGCCGACGAAGAAGAACACCGCCACACCGGTCGCGGTGAGGTTCACCCACGCCGGCCACGCACTGAGTTCGACGAACGGCGCGAACAACAGCGTGGCGAAGGCATACAACAGTGCGGCCCGATGGGCGATATCGACGTAGACGTGCGCGCGGTGATCCTCGGCGACCATGATCTGCCGGTACTTCCAGACCCCGAGAGCCAGCGCCAGAAGAAAGATCAGCCCCGTCGCGAGCAGCGTGAGTTTGGTGTCGAGTCCGAGAGCCATCGTTCGGCCGAGTCTACTGTCGAGATCATGCGCTTTGCATTCAAGACCTCACCGCAGAACACCACGTGGCCCGATATGTTGGCCGTCTGGCAGGCCGCCGACGACATCGACGTCTTCGAATCCGGCTGGACCTTCGACCACTTCTACCCGATCTTCTCCGACTCCACCGGGCCCTGCCTGGAAGGGTGGACGACGCTCACCGCGCTGGCCCAAGCCACCAAACGGCTGCGGCTCGGCACCCTGGTCACCGGCATCCACTACCGCCACCCGGCGGTGCTGGCCAACATGGCGGCCACGCTCGACGTGATCTCCGGCGGCCGACTCGAACTCGGGATCGGCGCCGGTTGGAACGAGGAGGAATCCGGTGCCTACGGCATCGAACTCGGCAGCATCAAGGAACGCTTCGACCGGTTCGAAGAAGCCTGCCAGGTGCTGATCGGCCTCCTGAGCGAGGAGACCACCACCTTCGACGGTAGGTACTACCAGCTCAAAGACGCCCGCAACGAGCCGAAGGGTCCCCAGCGGCCGCACCCGCCGATCGCCATCGGCGGCAGCGGGGAGAAGCGGACGCTGCCCCTGACCGCGCGCTACGCACAGCACTGGAATTTCGCCGGTGGCACACCGGAGGAATTCGCGCGCAAGCGCGATGTGCTGGCTGCGCGCTGCGCCGACATCGGGCGGGACCCGAAAGAAATCACCTTGTCGGCCCACCTGGGCCTGGGGCCTGATCGCAATTACGGGCAGGTCATCGAGAACGCGGCGGCCCTCGGCGCCGAGGGCTTGGACCTCGGCATCGTCTACATCGCCCCGCCGCATGACCCGGCCGTCCTGGAGCCGCTGGCCGAGGCGATCCGGGACTCGGGTCTGTGGGGCGCCGCCGACGCTGGGTAACTGAATCGTCGATTCGCGGATCAAAGGGTGGGGCAAGGCCGCCTGTGAAATCCTGTGTGCGTGTCCACGGCGCCCACCCCCTCCGGGGTCGTGACGTTCCTGTTCACCGACATTGAGGGATCGACCCGCCGGTGGGAGGCTGACGCTGCGGCGATGCGGGCCGCACTGGCCGCGCACGACGAGGTGTTGCGCACGGCGATTGAGGGCCAGGGCGGCTGGTTGTTCAAGCACACCGGCGATGGTGTGTGTGCCGCGTTCGTATCGCCCATTGCTGCGGTCGAGGCCGCTGTCACCGCCCAACGAGCCCTCGACCTGCCGGTACGCATGGGCTTGGCGACCGGCGAAGCCGAGTTTCGCGACGGCGACTACTTCGGTACGGTTCTCAATCGGGCGGCCCGGGTGATGGCCGCAGGGCACGGCGGTCAGATATTGGTGGCCGCATCGACCGCTGGACTGCTGACAGGCATCGACCTCGTCGATCTGGGACCCCGGCGGTTACGGGATCTGCCGACCCCTATCACCGTTTTTCAAGTGGTGGCGCCCGGCCTGCGAGACGAATTCCCGCCGCTGCGGACAATGGTCGCCAATCTGGGAAACCTCCGGCGTCCGGACACCAGCCTGATCGGTCGCGAGGCCGAGACGGCCCGCATCGAAGCGGCGGTGCGAGCGCACCGCATCGTCACACTGACCGGTGTGGGGGGAGTCGGCAAGACCCGCCTCGCATTGGAGGTCGCGCACCGTCTCGTTGGTGAATTCCCGGACGGCATCTGGCTTTTCGAGCTTGGGATGGTGACCGACCCGGCCACGGTCCCCGAGGCGGTGGCCGCCGTCCTCGGCATAGTCCAACAACCAGGGAAGACCGTCACCGAGTCGGTGGCCACCGCCTTGGACGGCAGGGTTCAGCTGTTGGTGTTCGACAACTGCGAGCATCTGCTCGGGGCCGCCGCCGATTTTGTAGAGGCCGTGCTCGCCGAGGCGACGACGGTGCGGATCCTCGCGACCAGCCGCGAGGGCTTGAGTGTCCACGATGAACAGCTTTGGCCCGTTCCCTCACTCGACATGACCGGAGGGTTCGACTCCTCGGCGGCTGCTTTGTTCGTTGAACGCGCCGGCAGCGTGGTGCCCGACATCTCGATTTCACCGTCCGACGCAACGTCGGTCACCGAGATCTGCCGCCGGCTCGACGGCATTCCCCTGGCGATCGAACTCGCGGCCTCCCGCATGGCATCGATGACCGCCGGCGAGCTGCGCGATCGTTTGGATAACCGCTTCCGGCTGCTGGTCGGCTCACGGCGGGGACTGGAACGACACCAGACATTGCGCCACGCGGTGGCGTGGTCGTACGACCTTCTCGGTGCGGCCGAAAGATCTTTGCTGGCAAGATGTTCGGTGTTCACTGGTGGGTTCGACGTCCAAAGTGCCTGCGCGATAGCGGAATTCAATGACGCTCAGGACGTTGACGAGTACGCGATCCTCGATCTACTTGACGCCCTGGTTCGCAAGTCGCTGCTCATTGCCGATCGGTCGACCGGGCGCACCCGGTTCTCCATGTTGGAGACCATCCGTCAGTTCGCTGAGGAGCAGCTGGTTGCTTGTGGTGCAGCCGAAGCCACGCGTCGCGCACATGCCCGCTACTTTGCTGGGCGCGAACCCATGGTCCTCGCCCTGTGGGCCAGTCCCAAGGTCCGGGAGCTCCTCGACTGGTTCACCTCGGAGTTGCCCAACCTGCGTAGCGCTTTTCGCTGGGCTGTCGAGCAACACGACCTCGAAGCCGCCGCAGCCATCGCCATTTGCGCGGCGAACTTAGGGATACAGAGCGAAATCTACGAACCCGTCGCGTGGGCCGGAGATCTGATCGAACCGGCGCGGGCCGCCAACCATCCCCGGCTCGCGACCCTGTATACCCTGGCGGCGGTCTGCTACATGACCGGCTCCGTCGACGAGGCGATCCAGTACGCAGACGCCGGCCGGCTCGCGATCGACAGCGGCAAATTCGACGACGTGCAGAACGGCCAGGAGGGCGTTCTCACCGGTGTCTATTGCCTCATCGGCCAGCCCGAACGTGCCGTCGAGTGGTGCCGCGCCCAACTTGCCCGGAACCGCGACACTCATGGAATCACCGCAGTCAACCTGGTCCTGGCGTTGATCTGGGCCGGCCGCTACGACGAGGCGATGGCGGCCGCGGATGGCCTCGTCGCCGCCGTCGAACCCACGAATAATCTGTGGGCGCTTTCGTTTGCGCTGTTCGCCGAGGGATACGCCTTCACCCGCGCCGATCCCGACCGCGCACTTTCTGCGCTGCGCCGTGGCATGACAATCGCTCAGGACTCGGGCAGCCGATACAACATGACAATCATGGCAGCGGGGTTGTCCCGACTCGAGGCTGCGCACGGCGACCCGTTGGCCGCGTTCGAATACATCGCCACGGCCATTCGCACCTACCACGATTCAGGCAGCGCCCCGGGGATGTGTAACTCTCTTGCCATTCTCGCCGCCCACCTCGACCGAGTAGGGCGCTACGAGGCCGCGGCCACGATTGCCGGCTTCGCCAGCACCCCGCTGACACTGACGGGCCTCCCCGAATTCACTGCCGCCACCGCCCATCTCCGCCTAGCACTCGGCGATCAGGTGTACGAATCACTGTTTGGGATGGGCACGACGATGACCACCGCCGCCGTGGCGGCTTACGCCTTCGAGCAGATTGAGCAGGCGCTGGCCGAGCTGCGCATTGCCTAGCAAATCAGCGAGAGTCAGGAAGCGCGACTACGCCGTTGGGGCCTCGCCATTCAGATCGCGAAGCGCAGCATCTCTTCCGCCGTCACCAAGCGCTCGTTGCGCGCCGGGAACTCGCGGCTCTTCATCGGGTGGCGAACCAGAGACCAGGCGATTCGCCCCATTCGTGACCGGGGAACTGGGTTCATGTGCACGGTGATGACTCCTGCGATCGATCTAACGCAACCGTGGCTCCGGGCGGCCCGAGCGTGCCTCTATGTGATGGAGCCCACAGGAAATTATTAGACACCCGTGTTCTGGCAAACGTACGGCGGCGCGCCGAACTTTTATCAAATGTTTCAGGTGTGACTGTTGTGGTTAAGTCAGCGGCGCCGCGGTCGGCTTGATCGGAGCCGGCAGCGCGCTGGTTCCCATCAGGTGTCGGTCCACCGCCGCCGCAGCGGACCGACCCTCGGCAATCGCCCAGACGATCAGTGACTGACCCCGGCCCATGTCTCCGGCGACGAACACACCGGGGACCGATGTCTCGTAGTCATCGCCGCGTGCGACGTTCCCGCGCTCGGTGAACTTCACCCCGAGCTCGGTGAGCAGGCCCGGCTTCTCCGGACCGACGAACCCCATCGCCAGCAACACCAGATCGGCATCCAGCTCGAAGTCGGAGCCTTCGACCTTGACGAACTTGCCGTCCTGCATCTGCACTTCGTGCACCCGCAGCCCGGTCACATGCCCAGCGTCGCCGAGGAACTCCTCGGTGTTCACCGAGAACACCCGCTCGCCGCCCTCCTCGTGTGCCGAGGCGATGCGGTACATCAGCGGATAGGTCGGCCACGGCGTAGACGCGGCACGGGTCTCCGGCGGACGCGGCATGATCTCGAACTGGTGGATCCGGGCCGCGCCCTGTCGGTGCGCGGTGCCCAGGCAGTCCGCACCGGTGTCACCGCCACCGATGATCACCACCTTCTTGCCCCTGGCGGTGATCGGCGGCTCCCCGTCCGGCCCCAGCACGTCGTCGCCCTCCTGGACGCGGTTACCCCACGGGAGGTACTCCATCGCCTGGTGGATGCCGTCGAGGTCGCGGCCCGGGATCGGCAGGTCCCGCCATGCGGTGGCCCCACCGGCCAGCACGACCGCGTCGAAGTCGGCGAGCAGCTGCTCGGCGGTGATGTCGTGACCGACGTTGACGCCGGCCCGGAACTGGGTGCCCTCGGCGGCCATCTGCGCCAGGCGACGATCAAGTACGCGCTTTTCCATCTTGAACTCGGGGATGCCGTACCGCAGCAGTCCGCCGATCCGGTCCTCGCGCTCGAAGACGGTGACCTTATGCCCGGCGCGGGTGAGTTGTTGCGCCGCCGCCAATCCGGCAGGGCCGGAGCCCACCACGGCGACCGTCTTTCCGGTGTCGCAGTGCGGCAGTACCGGCTCCACCCAGCCCTCGTCGAAGGCCTTGTCGATGATCTCGAGCTCGATCTGCTTGATCGTCACCGGATCCTGGTTGATGCCCAGCACGCACGCCGGCTCACACGGCGCCGGACACAGCCGGCCGGTGAAGTCGGGGAAGTTGTTCGTCGCGTGCAGCCGCTCGATCGCGTCGCGGAAACGGCCGCGGCGCACCAGGTCGTTCCATTCCGGGATCAGGTTGCCCAGCGGGCAGCCGTTGTGGCAGAAGGGAATGCCGCAGTCCATGCAGCGGGTCGCCTGCTCACGCAGGGTCTCGACCTCGAATTCCTCGTAGACCTCTTTCCAGTCCTTCAGCCGCAACGGGACGGGCCGCCGCTGCGGCAACTCCCGGTGGGTGTACTTCAGAAAGCCAGTTGGATCAGCCATGAGCCGCCGCCATAATCGCCTTGTCAATGTCAGTGCCATCGCGTTCGGCATCAGCGATCGCTTGCAGCACCTTCTTGTAGTCTCGCGGCATCACCTTCACGAAGTGCCGCTGCTGGTTACGCCAATCGGCCAGAATGCGTTGGCCGACAGCAGAATCGGTGGCATCGACGTGCGCCGTGATGATGCCGTGCAGGAACTCCGCGTCGTCGGAGTCCAGCGTCTCGGAGTCGACCATCTCGATGTTGAGATTGTCGGGCAGTTTCTCGTCGGGGTCGTAGACGTAGGCCACACCACCGGACATGCCGGCGGCGAAGTTGCGCCCGGTGCTGCCGAGTATCACCACCCGGCCACCGGTCATGTATTCGCAACCGTGGTCACCGACGCCCTCGACCACCGCGTGTGCCCCGGAGTTGCGCACCGCGAACCGCTCGCCGACCACGCCGCGCAGGTACACCTCACCACTGGTGGCGCCGAACAGGATCACGTTCCCGCCGATGATGTTGTCCTCGGCGACATAGCCTTCCGGCGCGTTGTCGGACGGCCGCACTACGATCCGGCCGCCGGACAGTCCCTTGCCCACATAGTCGTTGGCGTCACCGTAGATACGCAGGGTGATCCCCTTGGGCACGAAGGCGCCGAAGCTGTTACCGGCCGACCCCTCGAACGTGATGTCGATCGTTCCGTCCGGCAGCCCTTGTCCGCCATAGGCTTTCGTCACCTCGTGGCCGAGCATGGTGCCGACGGTGCGGTTGACGTTGCTGATCGTGGTCGAGAACCGGACCGGCTTCTGCGAGTCCAGGGCTTCCCGGCTCATCACGATCAACTGCTGGTCGAGCGCCTTGTCCAAGCCGTGGTCCTGCCGTGAACTGCAGTACAGGTCCTGGTTCATGAACGCCGACTCGGGCTCTTGCAGCACCGGCGTCAGGTCCAGGCGGTGCGCCTTCCAGTGTGCGCGGGCCAACGTGGTGTCCAGCGCTCCGGCCTGACCGACCGCCTCGTTGACGGTCCGGAAGCCCAACTGCGCCATGTATTCCCGCATTTCTTCGGCGATGAACATGAAGAAGTTCTCGACGAATTCCGGCTTGCCGGTGAACCGCTCGCGCAGCAGCGGGTTCTGGGTGGCCACCCCCACGGGGCAGGTGTCCAGATGGCACACCCGCATCATGATGCAGCCGGCCACCACCAACGGCGCGGTGGCGAAACCGAATTCTTCGGCCCCGAGCAGTGTCGCGATCATCACGTCGCGGCCCGTCTTGAGCTGGCCGTCCACCTGGACCACGATCCGGTCACGTAAGCCGTTGAGCAACAGGGTTTGTTGCGTCTCGGCCAGCCCCAGCTCCCACGGCGCACCCGCGTGCTTCATCGACGTCAGCGGCGTCGCGCCGGTGCCGCCGTCGTGGCCGGAGATCAGCACCACGTCGGCGTGCGCCTTGGACACACCCGCTGCCACCGTCCCGACGCCGTTCTCGGACACCAGCTTTACGTGCACTCGTGCGGAGGGGTTGGCGTTCTTCAGGTCGTGGATCAGCTGCGCGAGATCCTCGATCGAGTAGATGTCGTGGTGCGGCGGCGGCGAGATCAGCCCGACGCCCGGGGTGGAGTGCCGCACCGAAGCCACCCACGGGTACACTTTGTGGCCCGGAAGCTGGCCGCCCTCACCAGGTTTGGCGCCCTGGGCCATCTTGATCTGGATGTCGGTGCAGTTGGTCAGGTAGTGCGAGGTGACGCCGAACCGGCCCGAAGCGACCTGCTTGATCGCGCTGCGCCGCCAGTCCCCGTTCGGGTCGGCGTCGAAACGCTTGACGTCCTCACCACCCTCGCCACTGTTGGATCGGGCGCCCAACCGGTTCATGGCGATGGCCAGCGTCTCGTGCGCTTCGGCGGAGATGGAGCCGTAGCTCATCGCCCCGGTAGAGAAGCGCTTGACGATTTCGCTGGCCGGCTCGACCTCCTCGATCGGCACCGGCGGGCGCAGGTCGGCCCGGAATTTGAGCAGGCCGCGCAGGGAGGCCATCCGCTCGCTCTGGTCGTCGACCAGCCGGGTGTACTCCTTGAAGATCTTGTACTGGCCGCTGCGGGTGGCGTGCTGCAACTTGAAGACGGTCTGCGGGTTGAACAGGTGGTACTCGCCCTCGCGGCGCCACTGGTACTCCCCGCCCACCTCCAATTCGCGGTGCGCCCGCTCGTCCGGCCGGTCCAGGTACGCCAGCGCATGCCGGGCAGCTACGTCGGCGGCGATGTCGTCCAGGGTGATACCGCCTGTGGGACAAGCCAATCCGGTGAAGTACTCATCAAGCACGTCCTCGGAGATGCCGACGGCCTGGAAAAGCTGCGCGCCGGTGTAGGAGGCCAACGTCGAAATGCCCATCTTGGACATCACCTTCAAGACGCCCTTGCCCGCGGCCTTGACGTAGTTGTTGAGCGCATGGCTGCGTTCGATGCCGTCGATGACGTTGCGGTCGAGCATGTCCTCGATCGACTCGAAGACCAGATACGGGTTGATCGCGGCCGCGCCGCACCCGATCAGCAAGGCCATGTGGTGCACTTCGCGGGCATCGCCGGATTCGACCACCAGGCCCACGTGGGTGCGCGTGCGATCGCGGACCAGGTGGTGGTGCACGCCCGCGACCGCCAGCAGGGACGGGATGGGCGCCATGGTGTGGTCGGAGTTGCGGTCGGACAGGATGATCAGCCGCGCCCCGTCTGCGATCGCCGCCGACGCCTGCGCCCGCACCTCATCGAGTGCGGCCGCCAGGCCGGCGCCGCCCTCGGCGACCGGGTACAGGCAGTGAATCACCTTGGACCGCATGCCATGTGGCCGTCCGTTGACCTCGTCCTCGGGGTTGAGGCTGATCAGCTTGGCCAGCTCGAAGTTGCGCAGGATCGGCTGCGGCAACGAGATCTGGTGACAGGAGTTCTCGTCCGGGTTGAGCAGGTCGCGCTCCCCGCCGGTGGTGCCCTGCAGGCTGGTCACCACCTCTTCGCGGATGGCGTCCAGCGGCGGGTTGGTCACCTGCGCAAAGAGTTGGTGGAAGTAGTCGAAAAGCATGCGCGGACGCTTCGACAGCACCGCGATCGGGGTGTCGGTGCCCATCGACCCGAGCGGCTCGGCGCCGGTGCGGGCCATCGGGGCCACCAGCAGGTTGAGTTCCTCGTAGGTGTAGCCGAAGGTCTGTTGCCGCACAACCAGGCGGTGATGCGGCATCCGGACGTACTTGTTGGCCGGCAGCTTGTCCAGCGGAACCAGTCCGTTGTCGAGCCACTCCTGATAGGGGTGCTCGGCGGCCAGCTCGGCTTTGATCTCCTCGTCGGCGACGATGCGGCCCTGAGTGGTGTCCACCAGGAACATCCGGCCCGGCTGCAGTCGCATGCGCTTGACCACGGTGGTCGGGTCCAGGTCCAGTACGCCGGCCTCTGAGGCCATCACGACCAGGCCGTCTTCGGTCACCCAGATCCGGGAGGGCCGTAATCCGTTGCGGTCCAGCACCGCTCCGACAATGGTGCCGTCGGTGAACGTGATCGACGCCGGCCCGTCCCAGGGCTCCATCAACGAGGCGTGGTACTCGTAGAACGCCCGCCGCGCCGGGTCCATCGACTCGTGCCGCTCCCACGCCTCGGGGATCATCATCAGCACCGCGTGGGCCAGGCTGCGTCCGCCCAGGTGCAACAACTCGACGACCTCGTCGAAGCGCGCGGTGTCCGACGCCCCGGGCGTACAGATCGGGAACAACTTCTCGACGTCGTCCTGCGAACCGAAGATGTCGGTCTTGATCAGCGCCTCGCGGGCGCGCATCCAGTTCTCGTTGCCGGTGACGGTGTTGATCTCACCGTTGTGCGCCACTCGCCGGAACGGGTGCGCCAACGGCCAGGACGGGAACGTGTTCGTCGAGAACCGCGAGTGCACGATGCCCAGCGCGCTGCTCACCCGGCTGTCCTGCAGGTCGAGGTAGAAGGCCTTGAGCTGCGGGGTGGTCAGCATGCCCTTGTAGACGAACGTCTGACCGGACAGGCTCGGGAAGTAGACGGTCTCGCGTCCGGGCCCGTCCTGTCCCGGGCCCTTGGTCCCGAGTTCGTGCTCGGCGCGCTTGCGGACGATGTATGCGCGACGTTCCAGCGTCATGCCGGAGGCGCCGGCCATGAACACCTGTCGGAAAGTGGGCATCGCGTCGCGCGACAGCGCGCCCAGCGAGGAGTCGTCGGTGGGCACGTTGCGCCAGCCGAGCACCTGCAGGCCCTCGGATTCCGCGATCTTCTCCACCGCGGCACACGCGGCTGCCGCATCTTTGGACGACTGCGGCAGGAACGCGATGCCGGTGGCGTAACTGCCCGCCTCGGGCAGCTCGAAATCCACGACCTCGCGCAAGAAGGCGTCGGGGACCTGAATCAGGATGCCCGCGCCGTCACCGCTGCGCGGCTCGGCACCGGCAGCACCGCGGTGCTCCAGGTTGAGCAACGCGGTGATCGCCTTGTCCACGATGTCGCGGCTACGCCGGCCGTGCATGTCGACGACCATGGCCACACCGCATGAATCGTGTTCGTATGCGGGGTTATAAAGCCCGACGCGCTTGGGCGTCATACCCACCTAACCCTTCAGCAGACTCTCTGCACGGCCGCTTTGCGTATCGACTTTCACCGATCGTGAGACCGCACCCGGAGGTTGCGGGGCTGAACCCCCTCGGTCTCATCGACAGGCTGTCCGCCAAGCGGAGATAATCCGGTCAGGGATTCGTCCGTGCAGCGTTGAACGGTAGCCCCATACCTAATTTCGACA
Organism: Mycobacterium sp. 23; assembly: GCF_048287075.1. Taxonomy (NCBI): domain Bacteria; kingdom Bacillati; phylum Actinomycetota; class Actinomycetes; order Mycobacteriales; family Mycobacteriaceae; genus Mycobacterium; species Mycobacterium sp. 23. The sequence goes on along the minus strand of NZ_JBLVUX010000005.1, from coordinate 4,191,484 downwards.
AGTCGTAAAACGATATGACAAAACCCGCCTGACATGCCAACTTACCAATACTAACCTTTCTGCTGGCGGCTCCGTAAATTCGCTGTTACCAGCGATCGACAGCATCGTGGCCTGACCTGCGACCATGGAAGACGGTCGGGCACTGTGGCGAGGATCGCACCGAGAAGCCGCCGTTGCCCGACTGTTGGCGAAAGTTTGCTGCAGTGGTCACATGCGTAACACCGGGCGCGCGAGGGCGCGTTGGCGATGCGCAGGCAATCGACGTCAGGACCGCCGAGCGGCGTGATTCCAACCCCGAACCCGTACCCGGATCGAGTTTGCGCGGTTTCGGCGCGGCTGGCGCGCACCAGTCGGTGACCGATACTGGACGACAGCATCCCGCGTTGGCCGACTGGCCTGTGCACCCGAGGAGCCCATGAACGCGCCCCAGGAATTTCTGCGGAACCGAATGCTGCCCGAGCAGCCGGTCTCGCCTCCCCGACCACCCTCTCCGCCCGCCGAGCGGGCGGGGCAACCGTCGCAGTCTCGGCCCGCTCCGGCGCCGGTCAAGGCACCGCCGGCACCGGTCAAGGCACCCCCGGCGCCGGCTGACGCCCCCGCACCCACCACGCCCCCGCCACCGATCGGCGCGCCCGTCAACGCGCCGCCGCCGACGGCTCCCCCGCGTCCCCCGTCCGCGCCGCCTCCGCATCCGGTGCGGCCTCCCGCGCCGCAGCAGCCGCACCCGCAGCAGGTGGCCCCGCCGCCCCGTGGCCCGTGGCCTGGCGCTGCGGCCGGCGCAGCCCCACGCACCCCCGACAAACCCGTCGAACGGGGTTGGCGGCGCATGGTCCGCTCGGCGACGTTCGGCCTGGTCAAGCCCGGCCCGTCGGCGGCACAGCGCGACGCCGCCCAGTTCGAGGCGACCATACGAACGGCCCTGCGCGGCAACCACAAGGTCGGTGTCCTTGGCAAGGGCGGCGTCGGCAAGACGTCGGTGGCCGCCAGCGTCGGTTCGATCCTGGCCGAACTGCGCCAGCAGGACCGCGTCGTCGCCATCGACGCCGACACCGCCTTCGGCCGGCTCAGCAGCAGGATCGACCCGCGGACCACGGGTTCGTTCTGGGAGTTGACCGCCGACAAGAACCTGCAGTCGTTCGCCGACGTGACATCGCGGGTCGGGCGCAATGCCACCGGGCTGTACGTGCTGGGCGGCGAACCGGTGACCGGCCCGCGCCGGGTGCTCGACCCGGCCATTTACCGGGAAGCCGCGTTGCGCCTTGATCGGCACTTCGCGATCTCGGTCATCGATTGCGGATCGACGATGGACGCTGCCGTCACCCGCGAGGTGCTGCGGGATCTGGACGCGTTGATCGTGGTCTCCTCGCCGTGGGCGGACGGCGCCGCGGCCGCAGCCAAGACGGTCGAATGGCTATCCGATCACGACCTCGGCAACCTGCTGCAACGCAGCGTCGTCGTACTCAATGACTCCGACGGCCACGCCGACAAGCGCACCCGCTCGCTGCTGGCCCGCGAGTTCATCGACCACGGGCAGCCGGTGGTCGAGGTGCCCTTCGACCCCCACTTGCGGCCCGGCGGCGTCATCGACGTCACCCAGGAGATGGGTCCCGCGACGCGGTTGAAGTTCCTGCAGGTCGCGGCCACCATCACCGGATACTTCGCCTCCCGGACCCAGGACAGCGCCGGCGCGAACCCGCCTGACCCGGTCAGGCCCGGCGCGCCGACGGGTCCGCCGTCGCCTCGATCTTGGTGATCAGGTTGCCGCGGACGGTCAACACCACCACGGCGAACAATCGGCGATCGGCAAAGGCGAGTAACACCGGCCAGCCGGCCGGACCGCCGACCAGCGTCGCTCCCGGACCCAGGTAACGCAGCAGGTTGGTGGCGACCGCGACGGGACCGTGGTTGACCTGTGGCGGCGGCATCGGGTCGGCGAGTACGGTCCCCACTCCCCAGACTGTGGGGTCCAGCACGGCCGTCAGTGCCGCGATGTCGCCGTTGGCGCAGGCGGTGATGAATTTCTGGGTCACGAGTTGATGCTCGGCCGGAGCGACTTCTGTGTTCGGGACCGGATGCAACCGGACACCGGTGAACTTGGCCCGGGCCCGCCTGGCCAGTTGCCGACAGGTGCCGGCCGGGCGGCCGACGGTTTCCGCGATGGCGTCGAAGGGGACGCCGAAGACGTCGTGCAAGACGAAAGCGACCCGCTCGCCGGGGCTGAGCCTGCGCAAAACTTCCAATAGCGCGGCGCTGATCTCGTCGTCGAGGGTGATCCGGTCGGCGGGATCGGCCACCCGCGCGTCGGCCAGCGGGCGCTCGTCACCGTCAGTGTGGGGGCGCTCGTATCGCGCCCGGGCCGAGCGAAGCTGGTCGAGGCACAGCCGGCTGGTCACCACGGTGAGCCACCCGCGGGCATCGTCGATGCTGCCGGGATCAGCGCGCGACAACCGCAGAAACGCCTCCTGGACAACGTCTTCGGCCTCACCGACGTCACCGAGGATCTGGTAGCCGAGGTTCACCAGATACGGACGGTGGGTGCGCCAGGCCTCGTCGAACTGGTCAGAAGCTGCGTTCACAGGACTTCGACGATTTTGCGCTCAGAAAAGTTACGCGTGCCGGCCGTAACTTTCGCACCTGCCATCCCGTCCTTGGTTGAACACACTGTGTTTTCCAGAGTTCCCCAGAGGAGTCCCCCATGACAATCGTCGTCACCGGAGCAACCGGCAATGTCGGTCGCCCGCTGCTCGCGCACCTGGTCGCCGCGGGCGCGCACGTGCGAGCGGTCACCCGCTCACCTGCCACCAGGGATCTTCCCGGCGATGTTGAAATGGTCTCCTCGGTCACGGACGCACTGCGGGGCGCCTCCGCGGTGTTCCTCAACTCCCGCGCACTCGGCCCCGGTATGGCCGCCGTCGTCGCGCGCTGTGCGTCGGCAGGAGTCACCAAACTGGTTGCGCTGTCGGCAATCAACGTCGACGACGACCCGGCGCTGCAACCGTCGCGATTCCGCGGCGACCGCAATAGGGAGGTTGAACAGCTCGCGGTAAATTCCGGCCTCGCATGGACGAGCCTGCGTCCCTCGGTTTTCGCGTCGAATTTCGCCGGCATGTGGTCGGCGCAACTTCGCGCCGGGGATGTTGTCGTCGGGCCCTACGCGGCGGCATCCACCGCACCAATCGTCGACGATGACGTCGCCGCGGTCGCCGCGCGCGCACTTCTCACCGACGACCTCACCGGCCAGAAGATCTCGATGACCGGGCCACAAGCCCTGACCAACGCTGAGCTGGTGGGGGTTATGGCCGCCGTCCTGCAACGGCCGCTGCGGTACCGCGAGATCCCGCCGGATGTGGTTCGGGCCAGATTCCGCGGCCTGGGCTTCGCCGCCGAGTTCGCGGACGCCTACATCGGGATGCTCGCTCAGACACTGGGCCGGCCCGCCCTGGTCACCAACGAGGTGGAGAAGATTCTGGGCCGACCGCCGCTGACGTTCGCGCAGTGGGTGTCCCGGCAGAGCGAAACCTTCGCCAGCGGAGGTCGCAATGTCTGAGATACGCCCGCCCCGATTCCTCAAACCGATGAACACGCTGATGAAGGCGGTGCAGAAGCTCGGCATACCGACCGGCCCCGCCATGGTGTTGACGGTGCCGGGACGCAGGTCCGGGCAGCCGCGGAGCACCCCGATGACACCGTTCGACTTCCGCGGCGGCCTCTATGTCGTGGCTGGGTATCCGGGCGCGGACTGGGCGGCGAATGCCCGCGCCGCGGGAACCGGCACGCTGTCCCGCGGCCGCCGGCGCCGGCAGGTCCGAATCGTGGAGCTGTCCGTCGACGACGCGCGTCCGGTCCTGCGTCAGTTCCCCACCAAAGTCCCGGTCGGTGTGGCCTTCGCGAAGCGGTCGGGGCTGGTGAGCGACGGTAGCCCCGACGAGTTCGAGGCATTGGCCGGCCGGCTGGCGGTGTTCCGGTTCGATCCGGCCTAGCCCGCCAGACGCAAACGGCGCGGGGAGTCCAGTGGATTCCTCGCGCCGTTTACTGGCGGTTACGCCGACTGGGCGGTCACCCGCTCCCGCACGGCGAAACCGTTGCGCTCGGCCAGCGACCGCAGCTGCGCCAACGCGAAGGCACGCGGACGGCCGGAGTCGGGGATCACCACACCGGCCCAAAGCCCTTCAGCGCCAGGCGATTCCACAGCCTCCTTGGCGCACTGCCAACGGCGCGGGCAGGCCCGGCACAACGTCTTGGCTTCGTCGTCGGGGGTCGTCGTCCAACGGTCGGGGTCTTGGGTGCACACGCCCAGCTGCGGGACCTCGTAAAGAGTTGTTGCGGTCATGGTTCTGCGTTCCTCCGTAAAGCGTTGCGCGTTCTGCCCCTCTGCCTCAGAAGGCTAGCGCACGAACCGTCGCAGTGCAACAGTTCATTCCGCAGCAGTTCCGCATAGTGCTACGGCTTCGCAGCGCAACCGGCGAGCTTACCTATCCAACCTGCGATTACCAGGGGTTATACCCTGTCAATCGGCTGTGCGTAACCTGCTGATCAGCTAGTTCCGTTCACAGCTTTTAGACAATGTGTTCCCAGCAGCAGCCACTGGCGCTATGGTTAACCGTAGCGGTAAGCCGGTTTTGCGAGTCAAGACGCCGATCGTCGGGTGGCCGCGAAAGCGTAGCGAAGGTATAGCCAATGGAAGGGTGCAACGGTTACGATGTTGGTCAGCGAACGGTGTGCCCCGCGGCCCGCCGCGCTGCCCGCCCTGACAACCGCGAGCAAGGATTCCTGCCAGATGCCCAACGCCGAATCGACCGTGGGGCCGGCTGCGCTGGCCGCATTCAGCGGCGTCGCGGCCGGTGCGGTCGCACCCGGTTACAACATCGTGGGCACGGGTCACTGGTACCGGTCACCTCGGCGGGTCGATGACCAGCAGGCCACCGGGGTAGACCTGCGAGCGGTGCCCAATGACGGACAGTGGCGATTGGCCGATCAGTCCGTCGACGGCCGCGAGAGCGGTATGTTCGTCGACGGACTGCGCGAGAGCCCGTCCCTCAGCGACAAGAAAAACGTCCCGTTCGGCGATCCCCCTGGAGGCAAGGCGTTGACGTTCGAAGTCGTCAGGCCCACGAATCCGCCTGAAGAGCCCCATCAGGACGACCAGCCCGCTGACGCCGATCCCGGAGTGATCCGCGCCGGCGCGGCTGCCGCGGCACGCCGGCGGGAGCTCGACATCAGCCAGCGCAGCCTCGCCGCCGACGGCATCATCAACGCGGGTGCGCTCATCTCCTTCGAAAAGGGTCGCAGTTGGCCCCGCGAACGCACCCGCGCCAAGCTCGAGGAAGTCCTGCAGTGGCCCGCGGGGACCATCGCCCGCATCCGTGAGGGCGATGCCGTAGTGACCCAGCCGGCTGCGTCACCCGCCGTCGATGCGGTGGCCGAGGCACCCCCGGCCACCGACGGCCCGGCGTCGCTGATCGCACAGGCCGTGGCCGCCGCGGTGGACACCTGCAGTCTGGCCATCGCCGCGCTGCCCTCCCCCGCGGATCCGGACTTCACCGAACGGGCGGCGCCGATTCTGGCCGACCTGCGCCAGCTCGAGGCGATCGCCGTTCAGGCGACGCGGATCAGCCGGATCACCCCCGAACTGATCAAGGCAATGAGTTCGGTGCGCAACTACCACGACAAATTGATGACACTGGGCGCGACGGCGCCCGGTGCGACGCTGGCACAACGTTTATATGCCGCGCGACGCCGTGCCAATCTCTCCACGCTGGAAACTGCACAAGCGGCCGGTGTCACCGAAGAAATGATCGTCAAGGCGGAGGCCGAAGAAGTCCTGCCGACCCAAATCGCCGAGGCGATCGAAGCGCTGATTAGTCAGATCAATTGATATGGAACCGGGGCGCGATCACACGCTGACGCGCTCGGGTCTGGTTGTACGGGGAAGGCTTGTGCCGCCCCGCAATTCCGCCGTGAAATCAGGGGTGCCATGCGCCCGAAAAGGCCAGGCACACCCGAAAATTCGTGCATCTAGCCCCGCCGGAGCGCTGTTAAGCTCAACCTACGGTGCGAAGGTGCATAAAGAAATGACCGTGCACACCAACAAGCCAACGTAAGGAATCACTCAAATGTCGGGTAGCGCGATGTGCAAGACCACGAGCAACTTCATCTACGCACAGCTGTTTCTGCTGGGTGAAGGAATTCCCGACCCGGGCGACATTTTCAATGCCGGCTCGTCCTTGTTCAAAGGCGTCGCCGACAAGATCGGCCTGGCAATTCCGGGCACTAACTGGATCGGCCAGGCCGCGGATGCCTATTTGAACCAGAACGCCGCGCAGCAACTCCGCGCCAAGTTGATGGGTGACATCGACGATCTGACCGGCAACCTGATCTCCAACCAGGCCGAGCACGTGGAGGACACCCGCAGCGTGCTGCGCGCCATGAAGAACATGGTCGACGGCTGCTATAAGGCCTGCAAGAAGCTGGAAAAGGTGTGGTTGATCGGCGATGCCCTGTCGATCGCCATCGCGATTCCGGCCTGCGCGCTCGCCATGGCCGTCACTGGCGGCGCGCTGCTCTACCTGACGATCATGACCGCGATGAACGCGGCCAGCATGATCGGGCTGGGCGGGCGACTGCTCGACATCCTGACCAACCTGCCGGCCCTCGCGGGCCTAATCCCCGGGATCATCGACGGGATCATCGACACCATCTGGCCGCCGAAGCTGCCGGACATCCCGATCCCCGGCTTCCCCAGCATCCCGGGCCTGCCCGAGTTCACGTGGCCCCCCACCCCGGGCATTCCGGACTTCAACCTGCCGATCCCGGGTCTGCCCGACTTCCAGTGGCCGTCCATCCCCGGGCTGCCGGACTTCGGCGGCCTCATCCCCGGGTTCCCGGACTTCGGTGGCGGCGGCGGACTCATCCCCGGTTTCCCCGCGCTTCCTGGAATGCCCAGTGTTCCCAACCTGTTCCCCGGCCTTCCCGCGCTGGGCGACCTGTTCCCCGGCGTCGGCAATCTGGGCAAGCTGCCCACTTGGACCGAATTGGCCGCTCTGCCCGACTTTTTGGGAGGCTTCGCCGGTATGCCGGCACTGAGCTTCAGCAACCTGCTCAGCTTCGCCCAACTGCCGGGCGTCGGTCAGATCACGTCGACGATGGGCCAGTTGCAGCAGCTGATGGCTGCCGGTGGCGGTCCGGGCCAGATGGGCAACATGGTCGGCCAACAGGCGCAGATGGTGTCCTCGCAGGTACAGCAGGCGGGTCAGAAAGACGATCAGTCGGACCAACAGGGCGCGGCGGCGGGCGCCGACGGCGAGCGCGCGCCTGTCCAGGCCGGAGCCGGTGGCCAACAGGGCCAGCAGGGCACCGTCCTGTAATTGCAAACAGTCGGCCACTAAACGGTCAAACCCATAGCAAGCCAAAGCCGTAGCGAGTAAAAGTTAAACGTAGAGGAGGGTCTACCCCATGTCCGGAGTTCTGGAAGTCGTACCTTCGTTCCTGAAGGTGCTGTCAGGCATGCAGACCGAAATAGCCGGCCAATTCGGAACCGCGACCAACACGGTCAACGGGATCAGCGGCAAAGTCTCGATGACCCACGGTTCGTTCACATCGAAGTTCAACAATGCGCTTCGCGAAGTGGAGACCAACCGCAGCAACACGGGCAAAGGTGTACAGGGCGTGAGCAATGGCCTGGCCACCAACCTGGTCCAGGCCGCGACCGCATACCTCAATTCCGACCAGGGGCTCGGCGGCATCATCGACAAGATCTTCGGCTGATCATGACGGGTCCGCTCGCTTCCGGTCGCGCCGGCTTCGCGGGCCCGGTCGACGATGTGGTCGGCGTCGAGGTCACCATCGACGGCATGCTGGTCATCGCCGATCGGCTGCACCTGGTGGATTTCCCGGTAGCCCTTGGGATCCGGCCCAATATTCCTCAAGAGGACCTGCGGGACATCGTTTGGGAGCAGGTCCAGCGCGACCTCACCGCGCAGGGCGTGCTGGACCACAACGGCCAGCCGCACCCCGGGGTCGCCAAGATGGTCGAGACGATCAGCCGGGCGGACCGGACCCTGGAATGCCGGTGGTGGCGCCGCGACCGGGGTGGCGAGGCCGGCGGCCTGATGGTGCGATTTGTGGTGTGCCGCAAGGGCGATACCCATGTGGTCGCGGCCCGCGACGAGGACATGCTGGTGCTGCAACTGGTGGCGCCGCAGATCGGGCTCGCCGCAATGGTGACCACCGTGCTGGGATCGGCCGACCCGGCCGGTGTCGAACCGCTGACCGGCGTCGCCAGCGAACTGGCCGAATGCACCACGGCAGCGCAACTGATGCGGCACGGCGTTTCGGCCACCCAGGCGCGCATCTACACCGAGATCGTCAGCGACCCGACCGGATGGGTGGAGATCATCGCGACCCAGCGCCACCCCGGCGGCACCACCACCCACACCTCGGCTGCCGCAGGCGTCCTCGACTCCAAGCACGGCCGGCTGGTCTCGCTGCCCCGCCGCGTCGGCGGCGAGTTGTACGGCAGCTTCCTTCCCGGCACCCAGCAGAATCTGCAGCGTGCCCTGGACAGCTTGCTGGAGCTGCTACCTGCCGGCTCCTGGTTGGATCACGCCCAAGCCTCCGCCTGAGGCTGCCTACTTCCGATACGAGAAAGGGACCCGACAGTGGAACTGCCCGGGAACGATTACGACAGCGACGATCTCAGCGCGCTGGACTTCTCCGGCGGCGGCACCGACGTCGAGGAGTCGTCTCTGGACGCGCTGGGAGACTATGCGCCGCCGACCCAGGTCGAGGACGCCGCGACAGAGCTCGACGCCCTGCAGGGACTGACCGAGCAGGACGACGACGAAGAGTTGGCGCTGTTCACGGTGACCAACCCGCAGGGGTCGGTCTCGGTGACGGCGCTGATGGACGGCAGGGTCCAGAACATCACCGTCACCGACAAGGCCTCCAGCATGTCCGAGCCGGCACTCGCGGAGGAGATCTTCGTCATCGCCGATCTGGCCCGGCAGAAGGCGCGGGCCGCTCAGCACACCTTCATGGTCGAGAGCATGAGCGAAATCGCCGGCGACAACCCCCAGCAGAGCGCGCTGCTGCACGAGTTCGTCGAGAGCACCCTGCACCTGCCCACACCGGAAGAGGCGGCCGCCCGCGAGGCCGAGGTGTTCGCAACCCGGTACGAGGTGGACTACACGGCGCGCTACAACGGTGATAAATGACTGATCGCCTGGCCGGTCTGTTCGACAGTGCCGTCGGCATGCTGCCGTTGTCGGAGGCACGGTCGCTCGACCTGTTCACCGAGATCACCAATTACGACGAAGCGGCATGCGACGCCTGGGTCGGGCGGATCCGCTGCGGCGACACCGACCGGGTGACGCTCTTTCGAGCCTGGTACTCGCGCCGTAACTTCGGACAACTCTCCGGCGCCGCCCAGATCTCGATGAGCACCCTGAACGCCCGGGTCCCCATCGGGGGAATCTACGGCGACATCACCTATCCGATCACCTCCCCGCTCGCGGTGACCATGGGCTTCGCATCCTCGGAAGCGGCCCAAGGCAATTACGCCGATGCACTGGAAGCGATGGACGCCAGCGCGGTGTCGGGCTCCGAGCATCTGGTGTCCTGGCTCAAGGCGGTCATCTACGGCGCCGCCGAACGGTGGACCGACGTGATCGACGAGGTCAAGGGCGCCGGGAAGTGGCCGGACAAATTCCTCACCGGCGCGGCCGGTGTCGCACACGGCGTCGCCGCCGCCAACCTCGGACTGTTCACCGAAGCCGAGCGCCGGCTCACCGAAGCCAATGACTCACCGGCCGGGGAAGCATGCGCGCGGGCCATCGCCTGGTTCCTGGCGATGGCCCGGCGCAGCCAGGGCAACGAAGAAGCCGCCGTCGCGCTGCTGGAGTGGCTGCAGACCACCCACCCGGAGCCGAAAGTGTCTGCCGCACTGAAGGATCCGTCGTACCGGCTGAAGACGACGACGGCCGAGCAGATCGCCTCCCGGTCGGACCCGTGGGATCCGGGCAGCGTGGTGACCGACAACTCCGCGCGCGACCGGCTCTTGGAGGAGGCCCAGGCCGAGCTGGAGCGCCAGATCGGGCTCAGCCGGGTCAAGACGCAGATCGAGCGCTACCGGGCCGCCACCCTGATGGCACGCGTGCGCGCCGCCAAGGGCATGAAGGTGGCCCAGCCCAGCAAGCACATGATCTTCACCGGGCCGCCCGGCACCGGTAAGACGACGATCGCTCGCGTGGTGGCCAACATCCTGGCCGGGTTGGGCGTCATCGCCGAGCCGAAGCTGGTCGAGACCTCCCGCAAGGACTTCGTCGCCGAGTACGAGGGCCAGTCGGCGGTCAAGACCGCCAAGACCATCGACCACGCCCTGGGCGGGGTGCTGTTCATCGACGAGGCGTACGCGCTGGTGCAGGAACGGGATGGGCGTACCGACCCGTTCGGGCAGGAGGCGATGGACACGCTGCTGGCCCGGATGGAGAACGACCGCGACCGGCTGGTGGTGATCATCGCCGGCTACAGCAACGACATCGACCGCCTGCTGGAGACCAACGAAGGTCTGCGCTCGCGCTTCGCCACCCGTATCGAGTTCGACACCTACAGTCCCGAGGAAATCCTCGAAATCGCCAGAGTGATTGCCGCGGCCAATGATTCGACGCTTAGCCCGGAGGCCGCCGACGAGCTGCTCGGTGCGGCCAAGATGCTGCACGAGCGCACGCTGCGCGGCCGCCCGGCCCTCGACATCGCCGGGAACGGCCGCTACGCGCGGCAATTGGTCGAAGCCGGCGAGCAGAGCAGAGATATGCGATTGGCTCAGGGTCTCGACATCGAGGCTCTCGACGTGGACCGTCTACAGGAGATCAACGGCACGGACATGGCCGAGGCGATCGCCTCGGTTCATGCACACCTCAACATGAGAGAGTGACACATGGGGCTTCGCCTGACCACCAAGGTTCAGGTCAGCGGCTGGCGCTTCCTGCTTCGCCGAGTCGAGCATGCCATCGTGCGGCGCGACACCCGCATGTTCGACGATCCCCTGCAGTTCTACAGTCGCTCGGTGTGGCTCGGCGTGGTCATCGCCGTCATCATCCTGGCGGGTGCGGGACTGCTCGCCTTCTTCAAGCCCCAGGGCAAACTCGGCGGCACCACCCTGCTCACCGATCGGGCGACCAACGAGTTGTACGTGATCATCTCGAATCAACTGCATCCCGTCTACAACCTGACCTCCGCACGGCTGGTGCTGGGCGCCCCGTCGAACCCGGCGACGGTGAAGTCCTCGGAGTTGAGCAAGCTGCCGCTGGGTCAGACGCTCGGAATACCCGGGGCGCCGTACGCCACTCCGGTATCCGGTGGCAGCACCTCGGTCTGGACGTTGTGCGACACCGTCGCCCGCGCGGACACCGCATCGCCGGCGATACAGACCTCGGTGATAGCGATGCCGCTGCAGATCGATTCATCGATCGACCCGGTCGATTCCAACGAGGCCATGCTGGCCAGCTATCAGGGCCAGGAGTGGATTGTCACCGAAAAAGGCCGCCACTCAATCGATCTCACTGACCGCGCGCTGACCTCGGCGATGGGCATACCGGTCACGGCCAAGGCGGTTCCCATCTCCGAGGGGCTGTTCAATGCACTGCCCAGCCAAGGGAACTGGGAGCTGCCGCCGATACCCTTCGCGGGCGCACCGAACAGCCTCGGTCTGCCGGACGACCTGGTGATCGGCTCGGTCTTCCAGATCCACACCGAGAAGGGTCCGCAGTATTACGTGGTGCTGCCGGACGGCATCGCCATGGTGAACTCGACCACCGCAGCGGCCCTGCGCGCCACCCAATCTCACGGTCTGGTCGCGCCTCCCGCGGTGGTGCCGAGCGTCGTCGTGCGCATACCGGAACGGGTGTACCCCTCTCCGCTTCCCAACGAGCAGCTGAAAATTCTGACCCGGCCGGACGAACCGACGCTGTGCTGGAGCTGGGACCGGGCGGCCGGCGACCAGGCGCCCAAGACCACCGTGCTGTCCGGGCGGCACCTCCCTATCCCGGCGGCCCAGATGGGCAACGGGATCAAACAGATTCAGGGCACCGCGACGATCTACATCGACGGCGGCAAGTTCGTGCAGCTTCAGTCCCCGGATCCGCGGTACGGCGAGTCGATGTACTACATCGACCCCGAGGGCGTGCGCTACGGGGTGCCCAACGCCGACTCGGCGAAGGCGCTGGGTCTGAGCGCGCCGAAAACCGCGCCGTGGGAGATCATTCGGCTGCTCGTCGACGGGCCGGTGCTTTCCAAAGAGGCGGCGATGCTCGAGCACGAGACGCTGCCCGCCGACCCGACCCCCGAAAAGTTCCGGGTGGCACCCCCGGAGCACCCCAGTGATGGCGGAAAGATCATGACGACCAAGAAATTCACCCCGACGATCACCCGCGGCCCCCGGCTGACCCCGGGCGAGATAAGCCTCACCCCGCCCGACGATCTCGGCATCGACATTCCGGCGTCCGGCGTCCAGAAGGCGCTTCCGTACGTGATGGGCGGGGCGATGGTCGGCATGATCGCGATCATGTTCGCCGGCGGCACCAAACAGCTGTCGCCCTACATGCTGATGATGCCGCTGATGATGGTCGTCATGATGGTCGGCGGCATGGCCGGCGGCACCGGCGGCGGCGGCAAGAAGGTGCCGGAGATCAACGCCGACCGCAAGGAATACCTGCGGTACCTGGCCGGGTTGCGGAGCCGGGTGACCTCCTCGGCGACCTCGCAGGTGGCCTTCTTCAGTTACCACGCACCGCATCCCGACGATCTGCTGTCGATCGTCGGCACCCAGCGGCAGTGGTCCCGTCCGGCGAACAGCGACTTCTACGCGGCCACCCGTATCGGCATCGGTGACCAACCGGCGGTGGACCGACTGTTGAAGCCCGCCGTCGGCGGCGAGCTGGCCGCCTCGACCGCGGCGCCCCAGCCGTATCTGGAGCCGGTCAGCCACATGTGGGTGGTCAAGTTCCTGCGCACCCACGGCCTCATCCACGACTGCCCGAAACTGCTTCAGCTGCGCACCTTCCCGACGATCGCCCTCGGGGGCCACCGGCCGAACGCGGACCGGATGCTAGCCGCGATGATCTGTCACCTGGCGGTGTTCCATCCGCCGGACCTGCTGCAGATCCGGGTGCTCACCGAAGACCCCGATGACCCCGAATGGTCCTGGCTGAAATGGCTTCCGCACGTGCAGCACCAGACCGAGACCGACGCCGCCGGCCCGGTCCGGATGATCTACACCCGGCCGGACGGACTGGCCGATCTTGCCGCCCGCGGGCCGCACGCACCGGACACCCTGCCCACCGGCCCCTACGTGGTCGTCGTCGACCTGACCGGGGGCAAGGCGGGGTTCCCGCCGGACGGACGGGCCGGCGTCACGGTGCTCACCCTGGGCAACCACCGCGGTTCGGCCTACCGCATCCGTGCCAACGAGGACGGGTCCGCCGAAGACCGGTTGCCCGGCCAGCAGTTCCGGTTGGTGACCTCGACCGCCGACAGCATGTCGCCGCTGGAAGCCACCCGGGTGGCCCGCAAACTGGCCGGCTGGTCGATCACCGGAACCATTCTCGACAAGACGCAGCGGGTGCAGAAGAAGGTCGCCACCGAGTGGCATCAAATGGTCGGCGCCAAGAGCGTCGAGGAGATCGTCCCGAGCCGCTGGCGGATGTACACCGACACCGACCGGGACCGGCTCAAGATCCCGTTCGGTCATGAACTCAAGACCGGCAACATCATGTACCTCGACATCAAGGAGGGTGCCGAGTTCGGCGCCGGACCGCACGGCATGCTGATCGGCACGACGGGTTCGGGTAAGTCGGAGTTCCTGCGCACCCTGATCCTGTCGCTGGTCGCGATGACCCACCCGGATCAGGTCAACCTGCTGCTCACCGACTTCAAGGGTGGCTCGACCTTCCTGGGCATGGAGAAGCTTCCGCACACCGCGGCCGTCGTCACCAACATGGCCGAGGAGGCCGAGTTGGTCAGCCGGATGGGCGAAGTGCTGACCGGTGAGCTCGACCGGCGCCAGAACATCCTGCGGCAGGCGGGCATGCAGGTCGGCGCGGCCGGCGCCCTGTCCGGTGTCGCCGAATACGAGAAGTACCGCGAGCGCGGCGCCGACTTGGCGCCACTGCCAACGCTTTTCGTGGTTGTCGACGAGTTCGCCGAGCTGTTGCAGAGCCACCCGGACTTCATCGGGCTGTTCGACCGGATCTGCCGCGTGGGCCGGTCGTTGCGGGTGCACCTGCTGCTGGCCACCCAGTCGCTGCAAACCGGCGGGGCCCGCATCGACAAGCTCGAACCCAACCTCACCTACCGGATCGCGTTGCGTACCACCAGTTCTCACGAATCCAAAGCCGTCATCGGCACTCCGGAGGCGCAGTACATCACCAACAAGGAGAGCGGCGTCGGGTTCCTGCGGGTCGGCATGGAGGACCCGGTGAAATTCAGCACCTTCTACATCGGCGGTCCGTACATCCCGCCGGTGAGCGTCGAGACCAACGGTGACGGCAGCAAGCGCAGCGTTCAGGCCCTCAAGCAGTCCGTCAAAATCCACCAGTTCACCGCGGCTCCGGTGATCGAGGAGGTGCTCACACCATGACCGACACCGAGGTACGCGCCCTGCGCGAAGTGGTGCTCGATCAGCTCGGCACCGGCGAATCGCGGGCATACAAGATGTGGCTGCCGCCGCTGTCGGACCCCACGCCGCTCAACGAGCTGGTAGCCCGGGACCGGCGACAACCGCTGCGGTTCCCGCTCGGGATCATGGACGAACCGCGCCGGCACCTGCAGGACGTGTGGGGCGTCGACGTTTCCGGAGCCGGCGGCAACATCGCCATCGGTGGCGCCCCTCAGACCGGCAAGTCGACGCTGCTGCAGACGCTCGTCATGTCGGCGGCGGCCACTCACTCGCCGCGCAACGTGCAGTTCTACTGCATCGACCTGGGCGGCGGTGGCCTGATCTACCTGGAGAACCTGCCGCACGTCGGCGGCATCGCCAACCGCTCCGAACCCGACAAAGTACAACGGGTCATCGCCGAGATGCAGACCGTGATGCGCCAGCGCGAGCAGATGTTCAAAGAGCACCGGGTGGGCTCGATGGCGATGTACCGGCAGTTGCGCGATGACCCGAACCAACCCGTCGCGGCGGATCCCTACGGCGACGTGTTCCTGATCATCGACGGGTGGCCCGGTTTCGTCAGTGAGTTCAGCGAACTCGAGGGCGCGGTGCAGGACCTGGCCGCGCAGGGTCTGGCCTTCGGGGTGCACGTCATCATCTCGACGCCGCGCTGGACGGAGCTGAAGTCACGCATCCGCGACTACCTGGGCACCAAGATCGAGTTCCGGCTCGGCGACGTCAACGAAACCCAGATCGACCGGATCACCCGGGAGATCCCCGCAAACCGTCCCGGCCGGGCGGTCTCGATGGAGAAGCACCACCTGATGATCGGCGTGCCCCGCTTCGACGGCGTGCACAGCACCGAAAACCTGGTGGAGGCGATCACCGCGGGGGTCAACACCATCGCGTCTCAGACCACCGAGAAAGCCCCGCCGGTGCGGGTGCTGCCCGAGCGCATCCATCTCTACGAACTCGACCCGAACCCGCCGGGGCCCGACTCGGACTACCGCACGCGCTGGGAGATCCCGATCGGGTTGCGCGAGACGGACCTGACGCCGGCCTACAGTCACATGCACTCCAACCCGCACCTGCTGATCTTCGGGGCGGCCAAGTCCGGCAAGACCACCATCGCGCACGCCGTCGCGCGCGCCATCTGCGCCCGCAACAGTCCCCAACAGGTCCGGTTCATGCTCGCCGACTACCGCTCGGGCCTGCTGGACGCCGTGCCGCAGAGCCACCTGCTGCAGGCGGGCGCGATCAACCGCAACAGCCAGAGCCTGGACGAGGCCGTTCAGGCGCTGGCCGTCAACCTGAAAAAGCGGCTTCCTCCGCCCGATCTGACGACCGCGCAATTGCGCTCGCGTTCGTGGTGGAGCGGTTTTGACATCGTGTTATTGGTGGACGACTGGCACATGATCGTCGGTGCGGCCAGCGGCATGCCCCCGATGGCACCACTGGCGCCCTTATTGCCGGCCGCCGCGGATATCGGATTGCACATCATTGTCACCTGTCAGATGAGCCAGGCGTACAAGGCCACGATGGACAAGTTCGTCGGTGCGGCGTTTGGGTCCGGGGCGCCGACGATGTTCCTCTCCGGGGAGAAGCAGGAGTTCCCCTCCAGCGAGTTCAAGGTCAAGCGGCGGCCTCC
The DNA here is from genome assembly GCF_048287075.1 of Mycobacterium sp. 23. NCBI lineage: Bacteria > Bacillati > Actinomycetota > Actinomycetes > Mycobacteriales > Mycobacteriaceae > Mycobacterium > Mycobacterium sp. 23. Next base: position 4,175,186 of record NZ_JBLVUX010000005.1, on the reverse strand, counting down.
TGGCCAGGCATTTCTCGTGTCTCCCGACGGGAAGGAGGTCATCCAGGCACCCTACATCGAGCCGCCTGACGAGCTCCAAGAATAAGTGCACGGACCACCCCCAACCCCCGGTTAGGATTATTACAACGCAAGTTCGGCGAGCCAGTACGGGAGCTGAGTAATCAAGCCCCAGGGGGACGCTGAGCACCGGCTATAAACGGCGAAGTTTGGGTCCGGAAGACAAATGCATCGGGCATAACTGAACAAATGCAATTTGCGTTTCCCGCACCGGTGTAAACGCCGAACAGGAACCAGAGGGGAGTTGATCATATGTTTTGGCACGCCATGCCACCGGAGCTGAATACCGCACGGCTGATGGCCGGAGCAGGTCCGGCTCCCATGCTGGCCGCCGCCATGGGATGGCAGGCGCTGTCCGCGGCCCTGGACGCTCAGGCCGTCGAGTTGACCGCGCGCCTGAACTCCCTCGGCGAGGCCTGGACCGGAGGCAGCAGCGACAAGGCGATCTCCAATGCACAGCAGATGATCCCGTGGCTGCAGATGGCGTCGACGCAGGCGAAGACCCGGGGTATGCAGGCGACCGCGCAAGCCGCCTCCTACACCCAGGCGATGGCGACCACGCCCTCACTGCCGGAGATCGCGATGAACCACGTGACCACCGCGGTGCTGACGGCCACCAACTTCTTCGGCATCAACACGATTCCGATCGCATTGAACGAGATCGACTACTTCGTCCGCATGTGGATGCAGGCCGCCCTCGCGATGGACATCTACCAGGCCGAGACGCTGGCCAACACGATGTTCGACAAGCTCGAGCCGATGGCGTCCATCCTCGACCCGGGCATGAGCCAGGGCATGACCTCGACGCAGGTGCTGGCGATGCCGAGCAGCCTCACCTCGAGCCAGCTGCAGGCGACAGCGGGACAGGTCGCGGAGCTGAGCGGCCCCATGCAGCAACTCGCCCAGCCCGCGCAGCAGATGACCTCGATGTTCAGCCAGATGGGCAGCAGTTCAGGCGGCACCGGACCGGGACTCGGCGACGACGGGGCTCAGATGGGCCTGCTGGGCGCCAGCCCGCTGTCCAACCACCCGCTCGCGGGCGGTTCGGGTGCCAGCGTGGGAGCGGGACTGCTACGCGGCGACGCGCTGCCGGGGGCCGGCGGCACGCTGGCCCGCACGCCGCTGATGACCGGCCTGATCGACAAGCCCGTCGGTCCCGCGATGATGCCGGCGGCAGCCGCCGGCGAGACGGCAACCGGCGGCGCCGCCCCGGTGGGCGCCGGCGCCATGGGACAGGGCGCTGGCAGCGGCGGCAGTTCCCGACCGGGCCTGGCGGCGCCGGCACCGGTCGCCCAGGACCGCGACGAGCAAGAAGAAGACCTGTGGGACGACGAGGACGACTGGTGACAAGCCCACGGCCACAACAGACTTCCCGGCCAACCGGGCCGGAAGACTTGCCAACCACGGCGAGGAATGGAAAGAGAGAAAGTAGTCCAGCATGGCAGAGATGAAGACTGATGCCGCTGCCCTCGCGCAAGAGGCAGGTAACTTCGAGCGAATCTCCAGCGACCTGAAGACTCAGATCGACCAGATCGAGTCCACCGCCGGTTCGCTGCAGGGTCAGTGGCGCGGCGTCGCCGGCCAGGCCGCCCAGGCCGCCGTCGTGCGCTTCCAGGAAGCCGCCAACAAGCAGAAGGCTGAACTCGACGAGATCTCGACCAACATCCGTCAGGCCGGCGTTCAGTACCAGCGTGCCGACGAGGAGCAGCAGCAGGCGCTGTCCTCGCAAATGGGCTTCTGAAATAAATCCCCCCAAATACCACTAGAAAACGGAGCAAAGACATGACAGAACAGCAGTGGAATTTCGCGGGCATTGAGGCCGCGGCCAGCACCATCCAGGGAAACGTCTCCAGCATTCACTCCCTGCTCGACGAGGGTAAGCAGTCGCTGACCAAGCTCGCCGCGGCGTGGGGCGGTAGCGGTTCGGAGTCCTACCAGGCCGTTCAGCAGAAGTGGGACGGCACCGCCCAGGAGCTCAACAACTCCCTGCAGAACCTGGCCCGGACGATCAGCGAGGCCAGCCAGGCCATGCAGTCGACCGAGGGCAGCGTGACCGGATTGTTCGCATAAGAAACGTCTCTATACGCGTAGAATCTCGAAGCACGAGATTGGGCGAGTTCAACCCATCTGGGGGATCTCGCCCCTTCTCGTGCTTCCCTCATTTGGCGAGCTTCTGAGAGGTTCTCATGCCGGCCGACTATGACAAGCTCTTTCGGCCGGCCGAGAATTCCGATTCGCCGGACGACGACGCCGGCCAGACTTTCTTCGACCCGAATGCGTCGTTCGCCTCTCCACCTATCGGCAACGGCGAACCGGCCGGCAACGGCGACGCCGCCCCTCCGATCGACTGGTCGCAGCCGATTTCGCCGCCGCCGCCACCCGTTGCGCCGCCGCCTGCCCCTCCCCCGCCTCCGATGCCGATCGGAGGGCCACCTCCGGCGCCGCCGGAGCCGCCGCGGGTCGAGTCCGAACCTCCGCAGGCAGCGGCCGCTGCCGCGGGCGGGCCCGCCGGGGCGGGCCCGAAGTCTCCGCTGCCACCGATGCCGATCGGCGGTCCACCGCCGCCACCGCCGCCGGCACTTCCGGAGTTCACCCCGGAGCCGCCGCCGGTCGCGCCCGAGATAGCGGCCGAGCCCGAAGCGGTTGCTGAACCTGCAGCACCGGCCGAGCCCGACGTAATGGCCGAGCCCGACGTGGTGGCCGAGCCCGAGGTAGCGGCCGAGCCCGAACCCGCTACCCCCGAACCGGCGCCCCACCCGCCCCGGCCACCCATGCCCATCGGCGGCCCACCCCCGGCCCCGCCGCGACCACCCGAAGCTCCACCCGGTCCGCCCGAACCCGAGCAGGCCGCACCCCGGCCGCCCCGGCCACCCATGCCCATCGGCGGCCCACCGCCGGCCCCGCCCAAACCCCAGCCTCCGTCCGCGCCGCCCGAACCGCCGGTTGCACGCGACCGCTCGTCGGGCCCGATGCCCGTCACCGGACCGCCGCGGGAAGCGCCGCCCGATGCCGGCCGCCGAGTGCGGCTGGGTGGACCCCCGCCGCAACCGCCGGCGGCGCCACCAGCCCAGCCGGCCCAGCCGCAGTCCGAGACCGCATCCGAGTCCCCGCCCCCGCGTCGTCGCCACCGCTATCTGCCCGACCCGGATTCCGGCGAAGCCGATCCGCAGGCGGGCACGTACTTCCGGGTCCCGATGCCGCCGCCGCCCGCTCCATCGCAGGGGCCTACCGCGACGACACCGCCGCCACGACCCCAGGGCGGCAAGCGACGCGCCCCGTCGGGTCCGATTCCGGCGCGGCCCCGGCCGGCGCCCCCGTCGATGGAACCGCCGCCGACCCTGGCCCCGGTTCGGCACCCGGCCCCGACTCCCGAGCAGATGGCGCCGCCCCCGGCGCCCGAGCCCCGGCCGGCCCCGCCGCCCAGGCCCACCAAACACATCCCACAGCGGGGGTGGCGCGGCGCCCTGTACAAGCTCACCCGCATCAACGCGGGCCTGTCCCGCGACGAGAAGTACGACCTCGAGCTACGCGCCCGGGTCCGCCGTAAGCCTCGCGGCTCCTATCAGATCGGCATGCTCGGTCTCAAAGGCGGCGTCGGCAAGACCACGACGACGGTGACGCTGGGCACCATGCTGGCGCAGGTTCGCGGCGACCGGATCCTGGTGCTCGACGCCGATCCCGGCTGCGGCAACCTCGCCGAGCGCGCGGGCCGCACATCGCCGTCGTCCATCGCCGACCTGGTCGCCGACCGGAATCTCTCGCACTACAACGACGTCCGGGCACACACCAGCGTCAACGCCGACAATCTCGAGATCCTGCCGACCGCCGAGTACACCACCGCCCAGCGCGGACTCAGCGGAGACGACCTGCGGTTTGCGGTCGACACGGTTTCGAAGTTCTACAACCTGGTGCTGGCCGATTGCGGGCCCGGCTTGTTCGACCCGGTGACGCGCGGCGTTCTGGAGACGGCATCGGCGATCGTCATCGTGACCAACGTGTCCCTCGACAGCGCTCGGCAAGCCGAGAGCGCGCTGGAATGGCTGCGTCACAACGGCTACCAGGATCTGCTGAGCCGGGTCGCGGTGGTCATCAATCATGTCGCGGTTGGGGAAACCAACGTCGCGGAGAAGCAGTTGGTGAGACAGTTCCAGCAGCTGATCCAACCGAACCGGGTTGTGCTGCTGCCGTGGGACAAGCACATCGCGGAGGGTACTGAGATTCAGCTCGACCGGCTCGACCCCGTCTACAAGCGGCGGGTGCTCGAACTGGCCGCGGCTCTGTCCGATGATTTCGAAAGGGCTGGACGACGTTGAGCGCACCTGCTGTAGCTGCCGGCTCCACCGCCGCGGGGGCCGCCCCCGCCCGACCCGCCACCACGCGGGTGACGATCCTGACCGGCAAGCGGATGACCGACCTGGTGCTGCCGGCGGCCACACCGATGGGCATCTATATCGACGAAACCGTCTCGGTGCTCGCCGATCTGCTGGAGGACACCCCGGCCGACGTGCTGGCCGGATTCGACTTCAACGCGCAGGGGGTGTGGACGTTCGCCCGCCCCGGCTCGCCGCCGCTGAAACTCGACCAGTCGCTGGATGAAGCCGGTGTGGTCGACGGCTCGCTGTTGACGCTGGTATCGGCCAGCCGGACGGAGCGATACCGGCCGCTGGTCGAAGACGTCATCGACGCGATCGCGGTGCTCGACGAATCCCCGGAATTCGACCGCTCGGCGGTCGATCGCTTCATCGCGGTCGCGATCCCCATCCTGGCGCTGCCCATCACCGTCATCGCGATGCGGGCCTGGTGGGTTACCGGACGTCACTGGTACTGGCCGGTGGCCATGGCGGTGCTGGGGGTCGCGGTACTCGTTGCGTCGTTCGTGGCGAAGCGGTTCTACCAGCGAGCCGAACTCTCCGAATGCCTGCTGATCGCGGCGTATCCGTTGCTGGCGGCCGCCGCGGCGATCGCCGTTCCGCTGCCGCGGGGGACCACCTCACTCGGCGCCCCCCAACTCGCGGCGGCGGCGACAGTGGTGCTGTTCCTGACGCTGGCCATCCGCGGCGGTCCGCGGCACCGGCACGAGGTGGCTTCGTTCGTCGTCATCGCGATGATCGCGGTGATCGGCGCCGCGGTGGCCACCGGCTACGGCTACCAGCACTGGGTGCCGGCGGGGGCCATCGCGTTCGGGTTGTTCGTCATCACCACGGCCGCCAAGTTGACGGTCGCTGTGGCCCGCATCGCCCTGCCGCCGATCCCGGTTCCGGGCGAGACCGTCGACAACGAGGAATTGCTCGATCCGGTGACCGCCGACGCCGCGAACAACACCGACACCAACGACGAGACGCCGACCTGGCAGGCCATCATCGCCTCGGTGCCGGCCTCTGCCGCACGGCTGACCGAGCGCAGCAAGCTGGCCAAGCAACTGCTGGTCGGCTACGTGACCGCGGGGGCGGTGATCCTGGCCGTCGGAGCGATCGCCGTGGTGGTCCACGGCCACTTCTTCGTCCACAGCCTGGTCGTCGCCGGATTGCTGACCGCGCTGTGCGGGTTCCGGTCGCGGCTCTACGTCGACCGCTGGTGCGCCTGGGCGTTGCTGGCGGCGACGGTCGCGATTCCGACAGGTCTGACCGCCCGGCTCAGCCTCTGGTATCCGGACTGGGCGTGGCTGATCCTGACCGGCTACCTGGTGCTGGTGCTGCTGGCGCTGACCATCGTCAGCGCGATGGCCCCGATCCGCCGGCTGTCACCGGTGATGAAGCGAATCTCGGAGCTGATCGACGGTGCGGTGGTCGCCTCGATCATCCCGTTGTTGCTGTGGATCACCGGTGTCTACGACATGGTCCGCAACCTGCGGTTCTAGACCGGCGCCGCGACCGAACCCGCCGCCGGGGTGCCGCCGCCCGCGCTCGCAACCGGAGCGCTGACCAGCGTGGCGCTGCCCGCTGCGGCGCCGTCCGCCGACTCAGCGTCGGCCCCGTCCTTGCCGTCATCATCCTTGTTCTCGTCGTCTGCGGGCTTGGTGTCACTGGCGAGCTGAGCCGAGCTGCCGCCTTGACCCGCCTGCGATGCGGCCTGCTGGATGCTCTGACCGACCTGCTGACCCATCGGAGCCATCTGCTGCGCCATCGGCGCCAGTTGGACCAGCTGCGGAATGGTGGCGGCGACCTGCGGGGACAGCGCTGCGGCTTGCGCGCCGATCTGCGACGCCGCACCGCCGGCAGCCGCGCCCACCGCTTGCTGCGCCGCAGCGGCCGGGCCACCGAGCATCGCGGCGGCCGCACCCGCGCCCGCGCCGGTGCCGGCGCCGAGCAGTCCGTTGGACTGAGCCGTCATGGCTCCCATCACGTTGTCGCTCAGCGATTGACCGGCGGCGCCGAACCCGTATTGCGTCAGGGCCTGGCCCAGGGACTGATCGGCCCGGGTGTAGATGTCGGCCGCGGTGCTCATGCTGGTTGCGGTGCGCTTCAGCGAGGCGGTGACGCCGGGCAGGCCGTCGCTGACGAGTGACTCGATGCCCGGCATGGTCTGGCTGATCGCGGCCGACATCGAGTCCGATCCCGGCACGGCCATCGGCGCCGGTGGCGCCGGGAAGACAAGTTCGCCGAGTTTGCTCGCTGCGGCGATCAGGCGGGCGGGATCAACGGCAAGCGGTTCAGCCATCACGGCGTCCCTTCTGTACGTTTCCCATCAGGCAAATTTTACCCGACCTGCCGGAACCCCCCGTGCGGCAATTTGTTTGGGTTTGCCAGGCTCGATGCCCCAGCAGCCTCAGGGCGTCTCGGTCAGGGCACTGTCCAGCAGCCCCGCCACGTAGCGCCAGTACAGGAAGTCGACGACGGCGGGGCGTTGCGCCTCCGGGTCCGCCGCTGCGTAGGCCTGGTGCAGCGCCAGATCCCGGCTGTGGGTGGCGTAGGCGTGGAAGGCCCGCAGGTGCGCGACCTCGCGGCCGGTGGCCGTGCTGGTCATCGGCTTCATCAGGTCGAACCACAGCATGTGCCGCTCGTCATCGGGCACCTTGGCATCCGCGGGCGCGGGCGGCAGCAGGTCCACCAGGTGCAGATCGTCGGTCTCCTGCAGCTGGGCCTGGGCAGACGGGTCGACCACCTCCAGTCGCGGCCGGCCGACCATCTTGCCGCTCTCCGGGATGTCGTCCTCTTCGAGGATGACCTTGGGTGCACCGACGTCGGTGTTCGCCAACTGCTCCGCGGTGCCGATCACGGCGCGCAGCTTGAGGTCGTGGAAGGCGGCCCAGCCCTGAATCGCCATCGCCGGATACGTTGCGCTGCGGGCCTTTTCGTCGACGGGGACATTGCGGTCGGCGCTGGCCAGGTGCACCTTCGCGGGCAGCTCGACCCCTTCGGGTATGTAGGCCAGCCCGTAGCTGTTGGCCACCACGATCTCGCCGTCGGTGGTGACGGCGGTGACCCAGAAGAAGCCGTAGTCGTCGTCACCGCCGCTGTCGCGCGCATTCAGCGCCGCGGCGACGCGGCGGGCGTACCGCAGCGGGTCCTTTTTGTCACCGCGGGCCGACGCCGCGGCGACGGCGTCGCGAGCGGCACGGGCCGCCGAGACCGGGACCGACGGCAGGGCCGTCACGTCATCACCCGGCGGGGTCTTGTCCTTCTGGTCGTCGTCGCGGCGCTCGGGCGGGGCCGGCCGCGCGGGCGCGGCGGTGCGGGCCGAGGCCGCGCGGGTGGTCGCGGTGGCCGGTGCCCGGCCGGCGGCGCCCAACGGCGCCCGTCCGCCCGCCGCGCGCGACCCGGCGCTGGGAGCGGCCGCCGCGCCGGCGGAGGGGCCGGCACCCGATGACGCGGCGCCCATTCCCAATCCGGTCGAGGAGCCGCGCGCGGCCGCCGCGGGGATGCCGGTCGCCGCTGCCGGCGCCATGGCCGGCGAGGAATCGTCACCGCGATGCGACGGGCCCGAACCGGCCGCCTGACCGGGTTGCGCAGGTGCGTCGACCGCTGCCGCCGGCTTGACGTGCGGGGTGTCGGTACCCGGAGTGGACGGGGTCGACGGCGTACCCGGGTCGGTGGGCAGCGACGGCTGGTCGGGTGAGGGAGGACCGCCCGGGGTGGGCGCCGGTGAAGGCGCGGGCGCCGGGGTCACACCCGGGGTCGGGTTGGCCGGGCTGGGGGCGGGAGCCGGGGCCGGGGCCGGTTGCGGCGTCACGGGCTTGGCCGGCTTGTCGTCGGGCTTCGGCTTGACCGGCGTGACCGGGCTGACGGGGGTTCCCGGGGTCCCTGGATTGACCGGTGTCACCGGTATGGACGGGTTGAGCGGCGGGACGGGCGTGATGGGGTTCGTCGGGTTGACCGGCGTGCCCGGGGTCACCGGGTTCAGCGGGTCGTACGGGTTGGCCGGCACCGGCTCGAACGGCCTGGGGGTCACCGGGGTGACCGGTGTGCCGGGGTCGAGCGGGTTGTACGGGTTGGCCGGCACTGGCTCGAACGGCGTCGGCGCCGGGCCGACGGGCGTCGGCGTGCCCGGGGTCGGCACCACCAGCGTGGGTACCTCGGGGGTCGGCGGGGTCACCCGGTTCAGCAGATCCTGCAGCGCATTGTGCGGCGGTTTCCAATTCTTGGATTCCAGCACCTGTTCGGCGGCTTCGGCGATCAGGCTGGCATTGGCCTGTTGGGCCGAGCGGACCAGCGAATTGATCGCGTTTTGCCGCTCCTCGGGCTCCAGTTCGGTGTCGTTTTCCAGGATGGTGATTTCCCGGTGCGCGCCGTCGACGTTATTTCCGATTTCCGATTTCGCTTGCGCAATCAAATTGGCGATGTGCTCGTGCCAGGTGATGACGGTGGCCAGATAGTCCTGCAGCGTGCTCATTTCGGTGAGATTCGTGCCGAGTGCGCCATTGGCCGCACTCGCGGCGCCGCCGGACCAGACACCGCCGTGGAAGACCTCGACCTGCTGGTGGCGGGCGGCGTCGATGACGTCGGTGACCTTCTGCAGCATTCCGTTGAAGGCTTGGGCACGGTCGTAGAAGGCGTCCTCATCGGCCTCGGGCCAGCCGCCCTCCAGCATCTGACCGGCATATTCGCCGGTCGGTCGTGGAATGCCCATTGCCTTCTCTCCTCCAACGGCAGCGGGGTCTAACAGCTGCCGGTCAAGTATCTGAATACCAAGCCTAACCGAGGTTAAAGCGTGCTGGCTGCGGCAATTTCGGCCTCGCAGTGTCAGTAAACGGCAGCGCGAATTGACCAATTGCTCCGGCGCGAACGTGCGCGAAAGGTCACTCCCGGCGGCGTGGTGCTGTACCGACACGCACGTTCGACGAGCTTTTCAGCCGTGGTTGTTTCCGGCGGCCTTGGTCATAGCCTCCAGGGCCGCGGTGAGTTGCTCGCCGGCGGCCGAGTTGTACTGCATCGCCGCCTGCTGCGCGTTCTGCAGGGCCTCGTTGATCCGCGCACCCACGACCTCGGCGCCCAGCTCCTTGATCAGGCCCTCGTTGATGCGCACGCCGGTCAGCCACTGGTGCCCGTTGATGGTCACCTCGACGGTCTCGGCTTCGTCCTCGCCGCGGAAGTTGCCGTTGTTCATCTGGTTGAGCGTGCCTTCGAGGGCCTGCTGGAACCGTGCTGCCAGGGCCAGTGCCGCGGCGACATGCGGTTCCATGTCCATGTTTGTCACTTCGACTCCTTCATGTCCTGCCGGCGGCGCTGACCGATAACGGCTTCGGTCCACGCCCTGTCCTCGGTGTAGAGCGCCTCGTCATCCTGTTGTGCGCCTTTGGATTTCGATCCGCCGCCGCCCTGGCCATGGCCACCCATCGGCATGCCCATGCCGCCGCCGCCGGCACTGCCGCGACCGGCGGCAGCACCCTGACCGACGCCGCCGAGGTCACCCGCGCCGGCGGGTCGCACCGATTCGCCGGCCTCCATGCCGGCACCGGCCGCCGGGGCCAGCGGCATCGCGGGCATACCGCCGCCACCTCCGCCACCGCCGAGCGACATCGGTTTCATGCCAGGCTCTTTCCCCAGACTGGCGGCAGCCTCGCGAACGGAGGCCAGGTCGGCGCTCGCACCGGACGGCATGCCTCCCCCGGCACCGCCGCCGGTGGGCGGAATCATCGGGGCCTGCATACCGGAGCCCGAGCCACCGCCGGCCATGGACGCCGCCTGCATCACCTGGGTCGGAATCAGGCCCGGTGTCTGCGCCGGAGGCGGCGGGTCGATCTTGATGGCGGCCGGCGGTTTGGGCGGGTTCACCGCTTCCAGTTGCGCCTTGGTGTTGTACTCGTTGAGCACCTCTTCGGACTTGGACTGGTACTCCGCGTACAGCTTGATGGCCTGGTCCTTATAGGCCGGATCCTTGGACAGCTCTTCGAGTTTCGTGATGTCGGCCAGAGTCGGATGCGAACGCCGGGCCCACACCTGCAGCTGCGCGATGTACTGCCCCTGCTTGGCCAGCGATGTCGCGAGCTTGGCCATGTGGGTGATCCACTCGCGCTGCTGATCCAGGGATGCCTCACACGCCGTGGCCGCCTCACCGGTCCAGTTCTCGAAGATGCGGAATCGCTTGGTGTCGCCCTGCAGAGCGAAGCTGAGCTGGTTCCAGCCGTCGGCGAAGGCGGCCAGCGACGCGCCCTGATCGCCCGACTCGAGTTTCGTTGCCGCGGCTTTGAGATCGGTGAAGCCGCCGTCCCCGGCGCCCGCCACCTGAGCCGTGTCCTGCAGACCCGCCGAGCTGTCGCCGCTTTCGGCACCGGCGGTTTCGCCGGCCACCTCGCCGCCGTCGCTGTTCAGCGCCTGCCCGCCCTCTTCGTCGACGTCGCCGTACGCCTTGGCGGCGTTGCGCAGCGAGGTGGCCAGGCGCGCCCGCTCCCGGTGTCCGGCGGTCAGAAAGTCACGCATGTTCTCGGCCGACAGCGCGAGTTGCTGGGCGGCGTTCTTGGCGGCGGTGAGTCCGCACGGAGCCGTGGCCGCATCGTTGGGCGGGGTGGCCATCGGTGCCTCGACCTCGTCGGCCCGCGACAAAATCTCTTGCTGGTCCACCGTGACGGTCTGCGGCTGAGTCATATCGGATCTTCCTCCTTAATGCTCTAACCATTATCGTCGCTAAATTTCGGGGTCCCTGCACCAAAATTGGCGAGACCGGCTACTTCGGCAAGGCCAGTTGGTAACGGCTTTCCTCCGGTGGGGAGACGCGACGGATCGGCAACTTGTGGTGGCGCGGGGTGCTGACCATGTTGTGCCGCAGCACGACCTTCTCCACCCCGGTGTGCGGGCCGAGGTATGTCGTCGCGCTCGGCCATGTCACCTTGGCCACCTGACCGACCTGCGCGCCGATCAGCCGGGCGAACTCTTCGAAATGCGTGCCCATCGTGACGTGGGCGCCCGCGGCGGCCGCGCGCACCACGAACTGGGTGAACGTCTGGGCGTCGCCGAGGTTGAGGCTGGCGTCGACGTCGTCGAAGGGCAGGTACACCGGACAGCGGTTGACGGTCTCGCCGATCAGCACGCCGGCCGATCCGATCGGAATCTGGCAGTGCCGGTCGGCGATCAGGTTCTGTCCGGTCAGGGCGGGCCGCTGGCCGCCGTACAGGCGAGTGAAACCGCGCGGCGTCTTCGGCTTGCCGACGGTGGTCAGCAACACCGTGGCCTGAGGCGGCATCCCGGGCCGCACGCGCACCCGGATGACGGTGCGGTCGGCGCGCGCCGACCACCACAGGTCGGGGCCGCCCGGGGCGGTGTAGGCCGCGGTGTAGGAGTCGCGTCCCTTGATCATCGACCACTTCTCCCGCACGAAGCCCTCGAAGCCGATGTCGATGGCGTGGTCGTAGTCGTCGAAGCTGCGCCCGCACACCGCGTCCACACCGTGACTGGCCAGGTTGTCCGCGATGCGGGTGGCCGAGGCGACCAGGTAGCGGGCCAGCCCGGCGACGCCCTCGTCGCGGCGCTGCGCGGACTTGCGGGTCAGTTCCGGATCGGCGCGCAGCATGATCCAGGTCCGGCGGTGAGCCGGTGCCGGGTCGGCGCCGATCACCTGCTGGTAGAGGTTCACCACGTCCGGGCTCGCGGATCGGCCGACCCGGAAGCCGGCCGAGACGATGTCGGCCTCCAGGTCGGGGCAGTGCACTTCCAGCAGATGTTCCAGCAGCCGGGTGTCCAGCACGTCGTCGGTGTGGGCCTTGCCGTCGACGATCACCGTCGGGGTGAACGGTCGCGGCTTGAGTTCGATGACGGCGATCAGGTGGCCGCGTCGCCAGCGCACCGCGACGTGATCACCGGGCTTGACGGTGGCCCCGACCACGGGTTCGGACGGAATGTCCGGCGGTTTGCGGCGGCGGCGCAGCCACGCGAAAACCGTTGCCACCCAGCCGGTCAGCCGCCGTCCGAAGAAGGTGACGAACGCGACGACAGCTCCCGCCGCCACCAGCGCGATGCCGGCCCACCAGTACCGCGTGGGCAGGAACCACAGGATGGCCGCCGGGGCCAGCACCGCGAGCACCAGGGTGTGCCCGGTGCTGAATTTCAGCCGGATCGGGTTGGTCATCGACGGCGCCTCAACGCCCGCGCCGCCAGCGAGCCGAAGCCGAGTGCCAGCAGCAGGCCACCGATCGCGAGAGTGACCACCGTGATCGGCACCCGGTCGGGGGCGGGCGCCATCACCGGCGGGGGCATCCGCCGCACGTCGTAGGGGATGGTGGCCCGCCCGGGAGCGATGTCCCACGTCAATGCGGCGAGGGCGTTGACGGCCCCCGAGCCCACCAGGTCGTCGACGCCGCCGCCCGGATGGCGTGCGGTGGCCTCGATGCGCTGCACGACCTGGGGGGCCGTCAGTTCGGGAAACCGCTGGCGAACCAGGGCTGCCACTCCCGAGACGTAGGCCGCGGCGAACGACGTGCCGGCGATAGGCACCGGCCCTTCCTTGCCCTGCAAGGCGTTCACCGGGTCCCCGCGGTCACCGAGCGATTCGATGTTCTCGGCGGGAGCCGCCACATCCACCCACGGCCCGTGCATGGAGAAGCTGCTGGGGACGCCCGTCTGGCCGATGCCGCCGACGGTGATCACCGCCCCGCCATACCAGGCGGGTGTGACCACGGTCTGCACCTTGTTCCAGCCTCGGGGATCGCCGGGGTTGGCCGCGTCGGGCAGCGGATTCTGGGCACAGTCACCGCCGGTGTTGCCGGCCGCGGCGACGACCACCGCGTTCTTGACGTTGACGGCGTAGTCGATGGCGGCGCCCAGGCTCGCCTCGTCGATGGGTTTGGTCACCTTGTAGCAGGCGGCCTCGCTGATGTTGATGACGTTGGCGCCGAGGTTGGCGGCGTGCACCACCGCCCGGGCCAGGCTGCGGATCGAACCGGCGGCCGGGGTGGCGTTCGGGTCGTTCGGGTTCGGTTGGGTGCCAACGGGTTCGAAGGCTTCGGAGGTCTGGCGCAGCGAGATCAGGCGGACGTCGGGTGCGACGCCGACGTAGCCGTCGGTGGGGGCGGGGCGGCCCCCGATGATGGCCGCGGTGAGGGTGCCGTGGGCATCGCAGTCGGACAGGCCGTTGCCGGCCTGATCGACGAAATCGCCGCCGGGCTCGGCCGGAATGCGGGGGAGGCGTTGACGCCGGTGTCGATGACCGCGACCGTCACGCCGGCGCCGGTGGCGAACTTGTGGGCCTCGGCGACGCCGATGTAGGAGTTGCTCCACGGCGGGTCATGGAAGGTCGAATCCGGCAGGATGGTCGGGGCCGAACATTGGACGCGTTGTTCGGTGGGTTGGTCGGGGCCGGTGACATCCGGCGGCAGGGCTCCGGGGTCGATCGGCGGTGGAGTGATTGCCAGTGCCGGCGGCGCCGTTGCGACGGCCAGCGCCACCGCCATCAGCAAGATCCGGTGCACCCCCGAATCACTCCGTTCATTGAGTTCGTGCGGCGTGTCAAACCTTGGCAGCAGTTTAGACGTAACGGGTGCGTAAACGGCACTATTCCGGCCGGGTTGTTATGTGTGGGTAATGCACTCGACGCATCTCGCGGGCGTCGCCTCCGTGATCGATACCCTTCCGGTGTCAACGTTGTTGTGGCGCAGAGTTTTTGTGAACACGACCCAACGGAATGGCGCGGCGCAGTATGGTCAATTCACCGACCGCGACGCGGGCTCGTCCATTCTGCGGAGAGGGGCCCATGAGTAACAGGCTTGTGGGACCACTGCTTGTCCTTCTCTTCGGCCTGGCGATGCTGGCGATCGGCGCCTGGTTCGCCAGCGGGATCGTCGTGAATTGCGACCAAAAGATCATGCATCCCGGGGACACCTGCAGTCAGCCCAAACGACCCACGCAAACCTACGAAGAGCGCCGCGACCTCGAACAGACAATGGGTTATTTCGGGCTCGGGATCGGGTCCGTGGTGACGATCGGTGGCGTTGCGGTGGCAATCCGGGCCTACCGGCGTCCGGCCCAGGCGCCCCGGAATTCCATGCCGCCGCCCGGCGCGACGCCGCCCGGCGCGCCACCGCCCTATCCGCCGCAATACCCGCCGCCACCCGGTGGCCAGCCGTACTACCCTCCCCCGCGCTATCCCCCACCACGACCACCGTGGCCGCAGCAATGAGGCGCCACCTGGGGCCGATGACGTTACACCTCTCATTACTATTGTAAATACGGTACTTGCTACGATAGGGCCTGGTTTCCCCCGGTAGAGAGTACGAGGTTCGAAGATGGCCACACCCGTAATCGTCGGCGCCGTCCGGACGGCCATCGGCCGCTCCTTCAAGGGCACCCTCGTCAACACCCCGCCCGAGACCCTGATCACCGCGGTGCTGCCCGAGGTGGTGCGCCGCTCGGGGGTGGACCCGTCGGCCATCGACGACATCATCTTCGCCGAATCTCATTATGGCGGTGGCGATCTAGCCCGCTACGCCGCCACCGCCACCGGTCTCGAGCACGTGCCCGGACAGTCGGTGAACCGGCACTGCGCCGGCAGCCTGACCGCCATCGGCAACGCCGCCGCGCAGATCGGCTCCGGGATGGAGCGGGTGCTCATCGCCGGGGGCGTGCAGTCGCTGTCGATGACGCCGCTGACCAATTGGCGCATTCCCGGTCCCGAGCTGAAGTTCGAGGAGCGGTGGATGCCGCCCACGCACGTCGAGACGCCGGACGCCCCCGCCAAGGACATGTCCATCACCGTCGGATGGAACACCGCGCAGTCGGTCGGAATCACCCGCGAGGAGATGGACGCCTGGGCGGCTCGCTCGCACCAGCGCGCCGTCGCGGCCCAGGACGCCGGCAAGTTCGCCGACGAGATCCTGCCGCTGAAGGTCACCCAGTTCGACGGCTCGGTCACCGAGTTTGCCGTCGACGAGCACCCGCGCCGGGACACCACGGTGGAGAAACTGGCCGGCCTGAAGGTGCTGCACCCGGAGATCGAGGGCTTCTCGATCACCGCGGGCAATAGCAGCGGCACCAACGACGCCGCCGCGGCGGTGGCGTTGGTGGACGCCGACTACGCGGCCGCCGAGGGGTTGAACGTGATGGGCAAGGTCCGGGCCTGGGCCGCCGCCGGCGTGGCGCCGCGCGACTGCGGACTGGGCGCGGTCAAGGTGATCGGCAAGGTGCTGCAGCGCGCCGGTCTCTCGGTCGAGGACGTGGCGCTGTGGGAGATCAACGAGGCGTTCGCTTCGGTGCCGATCGCCGCGTGCCGGGAGTACGGCATCGACGAGGAGAGGGTGAATTTCTTCGGCAGCGGATGCAGCCTCGGGCACCCGATCGCGGCCTCCGGCGCGCGGATGGTGACCACCTTGACCTACGAGCTGATGCGCCGCGGCGGCGGCATCGGGGTTGCGGCGATGTGTGCGGGCGGCGGTCAGGGCGGGGCGGTCGTCGTCGAGGTATAGCCCTACAGCTCGATCGGTACGTGCTTCTCCGCGCAGGCCTCACGCACGGCCTTGATCACATCCTGGGTGCGCAGGGTCTGCAGGTCCTCGACCGTGACCGACCCCTTGGCGCTCCGGTGTTGGGCAGCCAGGCGTGAATCCCGCAACCGCTCAGCGCGTTCCACGACGTTGCGGGAGAACCGTCCGTTCTGCATGAGGTCGACCCCGTGCGTGCCGTCCGGCGCACGATAGGAACGCAGGTTTGCGCACGCCGCGTTCAGCACCTCGGCCGCGCCCGGTTCGATCACGGTTGCTCTCGGATTGCCGTAGCGCACCGCGATTTCCACCAGCTCGTCGGGCGTGTACGACTCGAATCGCAGCTTGCGGTTGAATCGTCCGGCCAAACCCGGGTTCACCGTGAGGAATTCGTCGACTTCCTTCTCGTACCCGGCGCCGATGAAGCAGAAGTCGAACCGGTGCACCTCCAGTGCCACCAGCAACTGGTTGACCGCCTCCATGCCGATCATGTCCGGCCGCCCATCCTGGTGTCGCTCCACCAGTGAGTAGAACTCGTCCATGAACAGCACCCGGCCCAGCGAACGGTCAATCAGCTCATTGGTTTTCGGGCCGGACGCGCCGATGTGCTCGCCGCAGAAGTCGGCCCGCTTCACTTCCACGATTTCGGGATGACGGACGATACCCAGGCCCGCGTAGATCTTGCCCAGCGCTTCGGCGGTCGTGGTCTTTCCGGTGCCCGGTGGGCCGACCAACAACATGTGATTGGTTTGGTTGGCCACCGGCAGTCCGGCAGCCAGCCGTAGCGCCCGAACCTCGATCTGGTCCTCCAGTTCGGCGACCGCACGCTTGACCTCGGCCAACCCGACCTGGTGGTCGAGCAGAGCGCGGCCTTCCTGCAACAGTTGGTTGCGCCGCTCCTCGTGTTCGGCGTCGGTGCGCTGCTGCACAGACCGCTGGGTTTTCACATCCCATCTGTCCGTGCGGGTGCCGATGGTCTCCTCATCGGTGATCAGGAGTTGCAGGCTGGTGTCGGCCAGCGCCTGCTGGGCGGAGACCATCAGCGCGCCGTTGATGGTCGCCCTGGACAGCCACTCGTGCGCGTGCGATTCCTCGCCGAGTTGGCGGTGCGCCATCCCCCGCACGTACGCCAGGTCAGCCGCGATCAAGGGGTAGTCGCCGGAATCGATTGCGGTGATCGCGTTCTCGTTTCGGGTTCGGCGCGACGCGGTGGCCGGCGTATGCACCTCGACCCGATCGGTCCAACCGATCGCGACACGCGCCTGCCCCAGGTGGGCCGCGGCATGCGCCGCCAGCGCGCAAGTTGCCGCCGTGACCGCCGACATGATGATGGCCTGCGGCGGTAGAACCCTTGCCGCTACGGCGACGGCGTCCGGCCACCGTTGGGTCGCGAACATCAGGTAGGCGTCGATGTACTGCTGCCACTGGTGGTTTTCCCAGGTGTCCAACAGCGCGGGATCGCGCAGCAACATATCGGCTTCGGCATACCGGCCCGCATCGATCAGCGCGCTCGCCAGCGCGAGCCCGGCATGCGATGCCTCCGTCACCGAAATCGACAGGTAGGGGCCTGCTTTGATGGGGGCCGCCAGGCGCAGTCCGAGCCGGTTGGTCTCCCGGTGCAGTCGGGTGCCGTATTTGTACAGTTGCTGGACGGTCGGCAACGATTCGTCACCCGCGGCGATGCGGCCGAGCCAGGCATCCGCCATCGACGGATCGATCTCGGTTGCCTCACGGAATCGCGTCCCGGCCGCCACGGGATCCCGGTCCAGCAACGTCATGCCCTGGTCGAACCGCTTCCGCGCGGCGGCGGTCATGGTGGCGCCCGTCATGGTGAGTCCGCCGCGGTCAGCTCGCCGCTGCGAAGGCTTACGGGTTCGGCTGACACGTAACGATTCTCGGCACGGAACAGTTCGACGTCGACGGTGTACACCCTGCCCGCCGCTGCCACCGAGACCGTGGCGGGACCGGTCTGGGTGACCACCACATTCGCCGAGCCGTGGTACGCGACATCCGGCTTCCCAACGGACACAACCGTATTGGGGCGGGGCGCGGGAGTTACGGTACCGTCGACGACACTGATCGTGGTCCCCGCCATCGGCTTGGGCAGATCGGTGACGGCGATGTCCGGCATTCGAACGCTGGCCCACCGCTCGGTGTCTCGAGTGTGCACGGTGACCCGCTCGCCCGCTCCGGCCAGCCTTACCACGATGCGCTTGGCCAGCGCATCATCAGCGGCGATGTGTACCCGGCTGAATTCGCCGGGATCGTCGAAGGGCAGCATCATCCTGTTCCCGCCGTCCACCTTGCCCAGCAGGACTCCGGACGGCCCGATCGGGATGACAAGGGGATCGGTCAACCGGCTGTGCCGGATTCCGCGCAGCCGCGGCAACGGGCCGCACAGGTTGGCCGCCAGTGCCGCCGACTGCTCGCCCGGCAGCGTCTGCAACAGCATGGCCGGCGGGGCCGTCGGCGGTTGCGCACTGCGGACGGTGACCGTAGCGGTGATGCTTCCGTCGCCGAACAGCGTGATGTTCTGGGTGATTCCGTCGGCGCGGGTCGCCCAGGCCTGCGCCAGGTTCTCGGTGGTGATATCCGCCGGCCGGTACCAGTAGGTGGTCAGCCAGCCGCCTTCCCCCCGCACCGAAGCCCAGCGACGATTCAACACATCCAGCGCCGACGCACCCAGCCGACGCTCCAGCTCGACGATGTCGGTGGCGGTTGCGACCTTGGCGCGGATTCCGCGCTGGCGCATCGCTGCGCTGATCCGTTGCGCCGCCGCCAGCGTTGCCGTGCCCACCGAGGCTCTCGGCTGCAGCGCCCCGGCGTTGGCGAGCGCCGATATGCGGACGACGACCCATGTTTCGCGTTGACCGGCGTAGGGCGGGGTCCCGATCAGCGTGTCGTACACCCGCGGATAGTCACCGGTGGCTCGCCGCCGGGCGCCGGTGCTGAGGACGCTCAGCGATGCCACCTGCAACCCCAGGACCTGCCGTAGCAGCGGCACCAAATCGCGGACGTCGAAGGCGTTCTCGGTGTGGGTCGAGGTCGAGCCGGTGAACAGCGTCGGCCTGTGCGCCCTACCCAGCAGCTGCACGACGGCAACCGAGAAGCCGTCTTGAAAGCGCACTCCCCCGCCGGCCCGGTCGTTGGCCACGGTGTGCGGTTCGGTCAACCCGATCGGACGGCTGCGTCGCAGCCACAGGGTTAGCCACGACCAGGCCGTCTGGCCCCGCCACGGCACGACGGCAAAGGCCAGACCCATCACCAAACCCATTGCGGCGCCAGCGTATCCGCCGGCGAACCACCCGACCATGGCGATCAGGAAGATGCCGACGATGACGGTCAGCCGCACGCCGTGCGTCATCGTTGCCGCCGCGCCCGCGCGATCAGGGCGGCTGCACCCACACCGGCCATGACAACTGCCGCGAACATCAACGCGACGTTGCGGGCGCGGTGATCCGGCGGGGGCGGCGGTGCCGCCGGTGTGATGATCCGGCTGTGCGCGGTGGGCGGGAGCCGGTCCCCCGGCGGGACATCGAAAGTCAACGCCGCCACCGGATCGACCACCCCGTAGCCGACCTGGTTGTCGACTCCGCGAGGCGGATTGTGTGCTGTCTGGACGATGCGATTGATGATCTGGTGGGCGGACAACCCCGGATACTTCGCCCGCACCAGAGCCGCGACGCCGCTGACGTAGGCCGCGGAGAAGCTGGTGCCCCAGATCGGCATGTTCTTCTCACCGGGCCGGATCGGAGGGTAGGCGTTGATCGGACCGCCGGTTTGCGGCGACAACCCCATGATGCCGACACCGGGCGCGGCCGTTGCCACCCAGGGGCCGGCCAGGCTCTTGGAGATCACGGCGCCGGTGTTGTCGACCGCACCCACCGACAGCACGTAGTCAGCGAACCACGACGGCGACGAAACGGTCTTGACCTGATGCCAGTCCCGGGGGTCGGCGGTGTTCAGCGGATCGAAGGAAGGGTTCTGGGCGCAGCCGTCTTCACTGTCGTTGCCGGCGGCCGCGACGATCACCGCGTCCTTGACCGTGGCCGCGTACCACACCGCCGCGCCGATGGCGGCCTGGTCCAACGGGTCAGCGGCCGGCACGCACGACGTCACGCTGATGTTGATGACTTTGGCGCCCATATTGGCGGCATGCACGATGCCGCTGGCCAGTGTTGCGATGGAACCCGCCTTCTTGCGGACCTCCATGTCACCCGGTCCGGGATTGACCGGCTCGTAGGCGCGCGACGACTGGCGGATGGAGATGATCACCGCGTGCGGCGCGACGCCCATGACGCCATCGGGTGACCCCGGCGGTGGGCCGGGCACCTCGGGGATGTCGGCGCTTCCGGCGCCGGGTTCCCCTGGCCCATTGGACGGTTCATCACCAGGCGGCGGCGGAGGTGCCGGTCTGGTTTCGGTGACGGTGACGGGGGTGGGTGGCGGCGGTGGCGCGGGTGGGGGCGGCGCGCCGCCGGGCGGTGGTGGTGCCGCGTCGACCGGGGGCGGTCCGGATGGTGGCGGAAAGGCAGGAGTGGCGGGCATCGGTGCCGGCATGGGGCTGCCCTGTGGAGCGGCGCCGATCACCGAGGCCACGATGGTGCCGTGCGCGTCGCAGTCCATCAGTCCGTCGCCGCCCATGATGTAGTCCCCGCCGGCGACCACCCGCAGCCGCGGGCCCGGATTGATACCGGTGTCGATGATCGCTACCGGCACCCCGTTGCCGGTCGAGTACTGCCACGCCTTGCTGATGTTGAGCATGGTGAAACCCGGCGCGGTGACCGCCACATTGGGATCGGCGACGGTGATGGTCCGGGCGCACATGTTGCTCTGCCGCATCGGTTGGTCGGCGGCCGGCCTGCCGTCCGCGGGCACCCGGGACGGGTCGATCGTCGGTGGCGGAATAGCCTGTGCGATCTCATAATTGGTCGATATGCCGGTGACCAAGACGACCATGAGAATGGCGCTCAGTCGTCGGGCGGCTGCGGTTGTCCGCCTCATCGCATCCGCACCCAGGTGAACAGTCCGCCGATCCAGGCGGCCATCGGCAGCGCGGCGATGATGGCCACGATCTCGAGCCACTCCGCGGCCATGCGTACCAGCGGCGTGAACCTGGTGACCGGAACGAGCAACGCCGCCAACAGCCCTGCCCCTGCGAAGGCGACCAGCAGCACCGCCGCGGCGACCAGCGCCTGGCTTGACGAAGCCGGTTCGTGCACAACGTGTTTGACGACCCCGGCGCAGGTCGCGGCCGCCGCGCCGGACACCAGCGCAACGGCCTGGCGTTTGTCGGCGAAGGCCCGCCCCCGGCTGATGAAGATCACGACGAAGAGCCCGGCGAGCACCGCGGCCGCCGCTGCCCGGTCACGGCCCGGCATCAGTGCTGACCACACCGCGGCGGGCAAGGCAGCCGCGGCGCCGACGCAGATTCCGGTCAGCACATGGTTGGCACGTATCGCCGCGGCGGCGATCTGTGGGCCGCGCGGGGTGGTGTCGGGATTCGCGTCCTCGTCGGTGCCGTCGGTGCCATCGCTGACCGGCGCGACCGCATCGGTCGGAAGCCCGGCGCTCCGTCGGAACAAGTCGCGTCCGGTGATCGAGCCGAAGTAGGGCGGCCGGATCCGGGCAACCCAGAGCGCGATCGTCGGGGCCGCTGTCAGGACGAACAGCAGGGCGACCAGGGTGCACATCCCCAGCCACTGGGTGGGCACCGGCCACCACATGCGCACCGCTGCCACGGTTCCGCCCACCACGCACAGCGTCACCACCGTCGCTGCCACACTGAGGTGGCGTCCCGTTGTCCCGCTGATCCCCCAGGCCAGCACCGCCGCCGTCACCGCGCCGATGAAGACGTGAGCCGATCCCAGGTGTCCCGGTGCGGAGGCGGCCAGTCCCACCGCGAACAGCGGCACAGCCAGCCATCCCAGGACGTCGATCATGTCGGTACGGTGCGGCCACCAACGCCATACCGCGACGGCGCCTCCGGCAGACAGCAACCCGAGGCTACTCGTGAGGATGCCGGGTGCCAGCGTCTCCGATGAGATGCGTTGTCGCACCGTAAGTCCCAGTATCGTCACGGCTACGGCCGCAGTGATCGCCAGGGCGGTGTGGGCCGCGGTCCGCAAGGTGACCGGTTCGAAAAGTTGCTTGCCTGCCCGGGCCAGTCCGGTGGACAGCGACTCGTACTGCGGCTCGAACGACTCGCCGTCGACCGCCGGAACCAGCGCCAGCGTGGCGCCGTCCTCGACGCCGAGCTCGTCGAGGGTCTTGGTCACATCCAGGCGCACCCCGTTGGCTTTGTGCAGTTCGTAACCGGCGCCGGCGTCCAGGCCGCCCAGGCCGCGGCGCTTGAGCTCCTCGTTGAGCAGTTCGACGGCGTTGTCGAGGAATACCTCGATGGGCACGGACGCCGGGTAGACCTGGGAAAGAAGGTGTTCACCCCACACGACGGCGACCGCACACCGGGCGGGAAAGGAGACCTTCGCCATTAACGTGGCCTGTCGGCGTCCGGAATGTACTTGTCGGCCAGCGCGGCGGTGATCTCGAAGAGCCGGAGCCGGGATTGCTTTCTCAGTTCGTGGCGGGTGTCGATGATGCCGCCCTTGGCCAGATACGGGTCATAGGGCATGAATTCGACAGTCGCGCCGGATTGCCGGAAGCGTTCGGTGAGGTATTTGAGCGCATCAGGGTCGTACTTGTTGCGGCTGTCGTTGAGGATGACGGTGCTGCGGGACACCAACTCGTGGAAGCCCATTGAGCGAAGCAGGTCGATCGCGCGGGTGACCGGCAGCGAGGTGTCCGCGGTCAGACCTGAGACGAAGACCAGGGCATCGCAGGCATCGAGCACTGCCTTCATGACCGGGTGCTCCAGGTCGTCGGAAGTGTCCACCACGATCACGGTGTGGGTGCGGCGCAGCCGCGCGAGCACTCCGGTGAACATGGACGGCACCAGGGGCCGCGGCTGGTCGGACGCGCGGTTGCCGGCCAGCACATCGAGCCCGATGCTGTTCTGTCCCAGATGTTCTCGGATGTCGGCGTAGCCCTGGACGTCCGTGTCGTTCAGGACTGCCGAATAGTCGCCGGGTGGGGACTCATCGATGCGGCCGGCCAGCGTACCGAACCCCGGGGCGGCATCAATGGCGACGACGTTGTCCGGACGGCATTCCCGGAACACACCGCCGATGCAGGCGGTCATCGTGGTCTTGCCGACGCCACCTTTCCCCGAGATCACCCCGATCACGTACTGCTTGCGGATATGGCGCCGGATCCGCGACTGCAATTCCCGATAGTGCCGTTCGGCCGGCGACTCTCCGAGATTGATGGTCTGAAAAGAGATCGCGTACACGAATTTGCGCCAGCCCGACCCGGGTGGCACTTTGCGGGGCGCCACCATGTCGGAAATGCGTAAGGTGCCGGAAACGGATTCCTGGTGCTGGTAACGCCCGGATTGTTCGGCGGCGTTCGGGCCGGCGTTCCATGTATTCGTCACAGCGGGATTGCTAACACTTGGGTGATACCTCTCGACTACACGACTTTGCGGTACGAATGCCAGTCCTGATGAGCGGGCAGGCGCCGCATCATGCGATTGATCGCCGCGGCGATATTGCTGCCGGTCCCAGGGGCGATGATCATCCACGTCTTGCCCCCGGATTCGACATCCTCGGCAACCAGCCGTCCCTCGAGGGTGTCGATGATCGTCACCGCACCCGGTGCGATATGGGTGCGTTGGAATCGTCCCGTGTCGACCCCGGACTGCGCGGCGACGATCGACGCCTGCGCCGATCGGCGCGGGTCTGCGGCCACCGTCAGCAGTCGCACCTGATCGGCGTCGAGGCGCTGGCCGGCCAGAAATGTCTGCGGCGCCTCCCGCCCGGCCGCAGCGATCCGCATCGCGCCGGCATCGAGGGTGACGGGCCGCAGCGGCGCGGGGTGGTTTCGGCCGCACAGCCGCTCGATCTGCTCGTTGAGCACGGTGTTCGCCGTTTCCTCGCCGGTGGACGTGCCCGCACCACTGATCCGAATCAGATCCGCGGAGCGCTCCAGGGCGACCCACCACTGCGCGAACCTGGCGAGCAGCACGCGTGCCGGTTCGCTGTCGCCGGGCATGCGGACATCGACGACCAAACTGAGGTCCCGGCGCGACAGGACCGTCAGCCATTCCACCACCGTGGGATCCACGCCGTCGAGCCCGTCGACTACACCGGCATCACGCAATTCACCGGTCACCGGGTGTTGGAGCGCCAACCATTTGGGCTCCACGCTGGGCAGATGCGGGCGTAGACCCAGCTCGGGAGCGACGGTCTCGATTCCCGTGAGTACTTGCAGGGCCCATAGCCCGTCAACGGTGGTGGTTAACACGGTGTCCCTCAATGCGGGCCAGGGGCGCACGCTGTGCATGCGCCCCGTCGGCCCACTCGAAGTGGCTAGCTGAACAAGGTGCCCATCTGGGCGTCGGTCGCCTGCGCCATCTCGTCCACGTTGTGGACGGTGTGGGCATGACGGCTGACGGTCTGAATGAGGTCCTCGAGGCCGTGCAACATCTGCTGCTGGGCGTCGAAGAACGCCGTGGCGCCGTGGCCCTGGAAGAAGTCCCCGAGGGCCTGGGTCATGTGCAGGACGTCGGCGTGGATTTCCATCAGTTGCGCGGCCTGGCTGCCGACCTCGCCGGCGAAGCCGATGACGGCGCCGTGGTTGTAGACGATCTGATCTGTCATGACGATGTGATTCCTTAGGTGTGTGGTCCGGGGATTTTCAGGGTGGACAAAGCTCTAAACCGCTTCGCCTCCCCCGCCGAACACACCGTTCAGGTCGTGCGCGGCATCTGCCTCGTGGTTTTCCATCAATGCCGCGGCCCGGCCCAGGCCGTGCGCCAGCCGCTGACCGCCCGTCATGATCTGCTGCAGATCGTGGTGGATGTGGCCTGCGGTGTTCAGAGATGTGGACCCCGCGTCACCCGCCCACCCGGTCGCGCTGATGATGTTTTCGTGACCGCTGAGGTACTGGTTGGCGATGGCCACCGCCTCCTGCAATCGTGTTTCAATTCGCTGCTGAGTACTGCGCAGCAGTTCCGGAGTGACAACGGTGGCATTTGCCATTATTTACGTCTCCCTCAATTAATTGCGCTCCCCGAGCGTGGGTCTGCGTAAAACTAGACGAGCTTCAGCAGGCTGTCACTTCACCCGATGTCGTTGCTACACAGGCATTAAGCAGGTTGTTTAGTGGACACGACAAACGGCCGCGTGTCAAACGGTATGACACTCGAGTAATGGCAGATACCTATTAGCTGGCGTTATTCCGGAATGAATTCATATTTCAGCGGCACCGTCTGCCAGGCCGTCACTATCGGCATCCATCAGCCGAAGGTTCCACAGCCCGTCGCCGTCGGTGTCGATATATCCAGTGACGCCGTCGGGGCCGGCGCAGAGAACCCTGTCGGCGATCCCGTCAGCGTCGGTGTCGAACAATCGGTCGTCAAGTTGGCCCTGGCCATCGAAATCGACCAACGGGCCTCCGGCATGTTCCGCGCCGTCCAGGCCGAACCACCGCAGCTGCCCGTCGCGGTCGACCGCGACCGCCCACGTCCCGGACCCGTCGTCGACGAAATAGCTTTCCGGGGTGCCGTCGTTGTCGACGTCCAGCACAGCGTGGTCGGCCATCCCATCGCCGTCGAGGTCGGCCAGCGCGTCGTCCCGCAGACCGTCACCGTCCAGATCCAGACCGATCGCGTCGAACCTGCCGTCGCCGTCGAGGTCCAGGTCGGGTGGGCGGGTCCAGATCGATGCCGCGCCGTCGTCTCCCAAGCAGTAATCCATGGAAGTTTCGACGGGAACCTGCGGCCTGGGGTTCCCTGTTCATGCCGTGATAGTCGGCGTCACTAGTCCGATTGGTCAGACTTCCGTTGCGCCCACCACGCCAGCAACTCCGCCGTGGCCTCCTCGTTGGACAGCGGCCCGCGGTCGAGGCGCAGCTCCTTGAGGAACCGCCACGCCTCCCCCACCTGCGGGCCGGCCGGAATGTCGAGCAGCCGCATGATCTCGTTGCCGTCCAGATCCGGACGGACCCGGTTCAGGTCCTCCTGGGCGGCGAGCTCGGCAATGCGTTCCTCGAGGCGGTCATAAGACGCGCGCAGCCGGGCGGCCCGGCGCTTGTTGCGGGTGGTGCAGTCCGCGCGCACCAGCTTGTGCAACTGCGGCAGCAGCGGGCCCGCGTCGGTGACATAGCGGCGCACCGCCGAGTCGGTCCACTTGCCCTCGCCGTAGCCGTGGAACCGCAGGTGCAGGTAGACCAGCTGGGACACGTCGTCGACCATGTGCTTGGAGTACTTCAGCGCCCGCATCCGCTTGCGCACCATCTTGGCGCCGACCACCTCGTGGTGGTGGAAGCTCACCCCGCCGTTGGGTTCGTGGCGCCGGGTGGCGGGCTTGCCGATGTCATGCAGCAGCGCCGCCCAGCGCAGCACCAGATCCGGGCCCTCATCCTCTAGTTCTATGGCCTGGCGCAGCACGGTCAGCGAATGCTGGTAGACGTCCTTGTGCTGGTGATGTTCGTCGATGGCCATCTGCATGCCACCGATCTCGGGCAGCACCACCTCACCCATCCCGGTCTGCACCAGCAGGTCGATGCCGGCCACCGGGTGGGCACCGCACAGCAGCTTGTCCAGCTCGACGGCCACCCGTTCCACGCTGATCCGGCCCAGCTCCGGAGCCATCTGCTCGATCGCCGCCAGCACCCGCGGCGCCACGGTGAACCCGAGCTGGGAGACGAACCGCGCCGCCCGCAGCATCCGCAGCGGGTCGTCGCCGAAGGACACCTCCGGCGGCATCGGGGTGTCCAGCACCTTGGCGCGCAGCGCGACCAGGCCGCCGAGGGGATCAAGGAACTCGCCCAGCCCGTCGGCGGTGATGCGCACCGCCATCGCGTTGACAGTGAAGTCGCGGCGCACCAGGTCGTCTTCCAGCCGATCGCCGAATTGCACTTCGGGATGGCGCGTCACCTGGTCATAGGTATCGGCGCGGAACGTGGTGATCTCCAGTCGGTGCCCGTCTTTGCCGACCCCGACGGTGCCGAACTCGATACCGGTGTCCCACAGCGCGTCGGCGAACGGCCGCACGACCTGCTGAATCTGCTCGGGCCGCGCGCTGGTGGTGAAGTCCAGATCCGGGCTCAGCCGGCCCAGCACGGCGTCGCGCACCGACCCGCCGACCAGGTACAGCTCATGGCCGGCAGCGGCGAATGCCGCGCCCAGTTCGCGCAACTGCGGCGCGTACTGGTGCAGTGCGACCGCGGCGGCGGTCAGCAGTTCGGCATCCGGGACGGGTTCGGCCACGTTCGGTGAGCCTAATAGGGATGCCGTGGTGACTCAGCGCACGTCCTGGCAGTTCGAGTGTGCGTCCACTGCTTTCGGTGTGCGCCTACTGCGCCCGGGAAGCGAAAATCCCGCCGCAGCGGCACACTCGATGGGTGTCGCGCAGAGGCGGGCAAACACCTGAACGCCCGCGCCAGGTACTGCTGTGACGCATGCGCCGCAAGCGACTCGCGTGACCAAAGGTGCCCGCCGACGGCGAGTGCATCAAGAACACCGGCCCTTGCCAGCTAATATCGCTTGGGTGTCGGAGGGCGAACAAGCCAAACCTCGTCGACGCCGCGGTCGGCGTCGTGGTCGTGGCGGCGCCCGTCCGGCTGAGAACAATACGGAAAGCCAGCCGGTCGCCGACACGGTACCCACCCCGGCCGCCGCAGCCAAGCGCCGCCCGAGGCCGCGCCGCGACCCCGACCGGATGCGCACCGTGCACGAAACCTCGGCCGGCGGCCTGGTCATCGACGGCATCGACGGTCCCCGCGAAACACAGGTGGCCGCCCTGATCGGACGCATCGACCGGCGTGGCAGGATGCTGTGGTCGCTGCCCAAGGGCCACATCGAGATGGGTGAGACTGCCGAGCAGACCGCCATCCGTGAGGTCGCCGAGGAGACGGGGATCCGCGGCGGCGTGCTTGCCGCGCTGGGGCGCATCGACTACTGGTTCGTCACCGACGGACGACGGGTGCACAAGACCGTGCACCACTATCTGATGCGGTTCTTGGGTGGGGAGCTGTGCGACGAAGACCTGGAGGTTGCCGAGGTGGCGTGGGTGCCGATCCGGGAACTGCCCTCCCGGCTGGCCTACGCCGACGAACGCCGCCTGGCCGAACGAGCCCACGAGCTGATCGACACGCTGCAGAACGACGGCGAGCACGCGTTACCGCCGCTGCCGCCGAGCGCGCCGCGGCGACGGCCGCAGACCCACTCCCGCACCCGGCACGCCAACGACCCGGAGCCGGGCAAGAAGAACGGTCACGGGCAGGGGCCGTGACGGCGCCGCACTCCCGCTGGGCAAGGTTGGCGCGTCTCGCCGCAGTGATCGGCATCGTGGCCGGTTTCGGGGTCCTGCTCACCGCCCCGCACGCTATCCCGCTGGCCAGAGCGGGCGAGCCCACCGCGACGCCCTTCGTCCAGGTCCGCATCGACCAGGTGTCCCCGGACGTCGTCACCACCACCAGCGACCCCGTCGTCACCGTCAGCGGCATGGTCACCAACATCGGCGACCGCCCGGTCCGCGACGTGATGGTCCGCCTCGAACACGCATCGGCCGTCTCGGCCTCCCCCGGCCTGCGCACCTCACTGGACGGCAGCACCGACGAGTACGAGGCCGCCGCGGACTTCCTCACCGTCTCCCCGGAACTACAGCGCGGCCAGCAGGCCGGTTTCACCCTGTCAGCGCCGCTGCGCTCGCTCACCAAACCGTCGCTGGCCGTCGACAAGCCCGGCATCTTCCCCGTCCTGGTCAACGTCAACGGCACCCCCGACTACGGCGCGCCCGCGCGCCTGGACAACGCGCGCTTCCTGCTGCCCGTGGTGGGCGTCCCCCCGGACAAAGCCGCAGGCGCTGAGGCCGCCCCCGCCGTCGCACCCGAAACCAACAAGCCCGTGTGGATCACCATGCTGTGGCCGCTGGCCGACCGGCCCCGGCTGGCGCCGGGCGTCCCCGGCGGCACCATCCCGGTCCGCCTGGTCGACGACGACCTGGCCAACTCGCTGGCCAACGGCGGTCGCCTGGACACGCTGCTGTCGGCCGCCGAACTCGCCACCAGCCGTGACGTCGACCCCGACGGCGCCGTCGGGCGTGCGCTCTGCCTGGCCGTCGACCCGGACCTGATCGTCACCGTCAACGCGATGACCGCCGGCTACGTCGTCTCCAACTCACCCGACGGGCCCGCCCAGCTCCCCGGCACGCCCACGCACCCGGGCACCGGCCAGGCTGCCGCCGGCACCTGGCTCAACCGGCTGCGCGCGCTGGCCCACCGCACCTGCGTGGCGCCGCTGCCCTACGCCCAGGCCGACCTGGACGCCCTGCAGCGCGTCAACGACCCCGGCCTGAGCTCCACCGCCACCCTCAGCAACGGCGAGATCATCGATCGCATCCTCGACGTGACCTCGGTCCGCGGCACCGCCCTGCTCCCGGACGGCCCACTGACCAGCCGCGCGGTCAGCCTGCTCAACGCCGGTGACAACACGGTCGCCGTCGCCGCGGCCGACCTGTCCGCCCAGGACGCCGCCGACGCCGGCAGCGCCAACGTCACACCGCACCGGCTGTCGCCCCAGGTGGTGACGGCGCCGTTCGACCCCGCCGTGGGGGCGGCGCTGGCCGGAGCGGGTTCCAACCCGACCGTCCCCACCTATCTCGACCCGTCGCTGTCCATCCGGGTCAACCACGACTCGGCCACCGCCCGGCGCCAGGACGCGCTGGGCGCCATGCTGTGGCGCAGCCTCACCCCCGAGGCCGCCCCGCGCACCCAGATCCTGGTGCCCCCGGCGGTGTGGTCGCTGCAAGGCGACGACGCCCAGTTCATCCTGACCGCCCTGGCCACCTCCATCCATTCGGGGCTGGCCGTGCCTCGCCCGCTGCCCGCACTCGTCGCCGACGCGGCCGCCCGCATCGAACCGCCGGTGCCGCCCGGCGCCTACCCCTCCGAGCGGGGCCGGTTCAGCGACGAGATCACCGGCGAGATCACCGGCCAGGTTGGCCGGCTGTTCAAGCTGACCTCGGCGCTGATGACCGACGAGCGCACCGGCCTGACCGGGCCCCAGTACACCGCGCCGCTGCGCGAGGACATGCTGCGCGCGCTGAGCCAGTCGGTGCCGCCGGACACCCGCAACGGCCTCGCCCAACAGCGCCTGACGGTGGTGGGCACCACGATCAACGACTTCTTCGGCTCGGTGACCATCGTCAACCCGGGCGGCTCCTACACCCTGGCCACCGAGCACAGCCCGCTGCCGCTGGCCCTGCACAACGGCCTGGCCGTGCCGATCCGGGTGCGCCTGCAGGTCAAGGCGCCGCCGGGCATGACGGTGACCGACATGGGCGAGATCGAGTTGCCGCCGGGATACCTGCCGCTGCGGGTCCCCATCGAGGTCAACTTCACCCAGCGCGTCGCCATCGACGTCGGGCTGCGCACCCCGGACGGGACCGTCCTGGGCGAACCCGTGCGCCTGTTGGTGCATTCCAACGCCTACGGCAAAGTGCTGTTCGCGATCACGCTCACCGCCGCGGCGGTGCTGGTCATCCTGGCAGGCCGACGACTGTGGCACCGCTTCCGCGGCCAGCCCGACCCCGCCGACCTCGACCGTCCCGACCCGCCCGCGATCGGACACCTGCGGCCCCCGAGTGAGCGGGCCATCGAGCAGCGGGTCCACGAAGAGCACCGCGTATGAACCCCGCACCCCGCGGGGTGCAGCCGGCGCCGCAGCAAGCGACGCCACAACCGCCCCGTCATCAGCTCTCCCAGCCGCGCAGCACCGTTCCGCCGCCCGGCCTGCCGCCGCGCCCCGGCTGGACGCCGCAGCAAAAGCAGCTCGAGGAGCCCAAGCGGCCCCGCCCCGAGCAACTGTCCGACGCCGCGGTGGTGTCGCGGTCCTGGGGCATGGCATTCGCCACCCTGATCAGCAGACTCACCGGGTTCGCCCGGATCGTGCTGCTGGCCGCGATCCTGGGGGCGGCGCTGTCCAGCTCGTTCTCGGTGGCCAACCAGCTGCCGAATCTGGTCGCGGCGCTGGTCCTGGAGGCGACGTTCACCGCGATCTTCGTGCCGGTGCTGGCCCGCGCCGAGCAGGACGACCCCGACGGCGGCGCGGCGTTCGTGCGGCGGCTGGTCACGCTGGCCACCACCCTGCTCATCGTGGCCACCGTGTTGTCCGTGGCCGCGGCGCCGCTGCTGGTGCGGCTGATGCTGGGCCGCAACCCCGAGGTCAACGAGTCGCTGACCACGGCGTTCGCCTACCTGCTGCTGCCGCAGGTGCTGGTCTACGGCCTGTCCTCGGTGTTCATGGCGATCCTGAACACCCGCAACGTGTTCGGGCCGCCGGCCTGGGCGCCCGTCGTCAACAACGTCGTCGCCATCGCCACGCTCGGCGTCTACCTTGCCGTCCCCGGCGAGCTGTCGGTCGACCCCGTCGAGATGGGCAACGCCAAGCTGCTGGTGCTCGGTATCGGCACCACCCTGGGGGTGTTCGCGCAGACCGCGGTGTTGCTGGTGGCCATCGGGCGCCAGCACATCAGCCTGCGCCCACTGTGGGGACTCGACGACCGGCTCAAGCGCTTCGGCACCATGGCCGCGGCCATGGTGCTCTACGTGCTGATCAGCCAGCTCGGCCTGGTGGTCGGCAACCAGATCGCCGCTTCGGCCGCCGCATCGGGACCGGCGATCTACAACTACACCTGGCTGGTGCTGATGCTGCCGTTCGGCATGATCGGCGTCACGATCCTGACGGTGGTGATGCCGCGGCTGAGCCGCAACGCCGCCGCCGACGACATTCCGGCGGTGCTCGCCGATCTGTCGCTGGCCACCCGCCTGACCATGATCACGCTGATCCCGGCGGTCGCGTTCATGACGGTCGGCGGGCCGGCGATGGGCAGTGCGCTGTTCGCCTACGGGCACTTCGGGCAGGTGGACGCCGGGTACCTGGGTGCGGCGATCGCGCTGTCGGCGTTCACCCTGATCCCCTACGCGCTGGTCCTGCTGCAGCTGCGCGTCTTCTACGCCCGCGAACAGCCGTGGACACCGATCGTGATCATCCTGGTGATCACCTCGGTGAAAATCGCCGGCTCGCTGCTGACCCCGCACGTCACCAGCAACAAAGATCTGATCGCCGGCTACCTCGGGACGGCCAACGGCCTGGGCTTCCTGGCGGGTGCCGTCGTCGGCCATATCCTGCTCCGCCGCAGCCTGCGTCCCATGGGCGGAACGCTGATCGACCTCGCGACGGTACGCACGATCCTGGTCGCGATCGCGGCGTCGCTGCTGGCCGGGCTCGTCGCCCACGTCGCCGACCGCCTGCTCGGCCTGCACCGGTTGACCGAGCATGGCGGCATGGGCTCGCTGCTGCGCCTGTTCCTGCTCGGGGTGATCATGGTGCCGATCCTGGCGGGGGTGATGCTCGCCGCAGGCGTCCCCGAAGCCCGGGCGGCCGCCGCGGCCATCGGGCGCCGCGCCCGACGCGGGCAGCCGGCCCCGGCCCGCACAACGGTGTCGTCCGCGGGTCGCCACGTCACGTACCCTGAGCAAAGAAATTCGTCCCTGCCGGGGGGACATGCGGTACGGGAGCCGATCCGGCGCAGACCTCCGGTGGCCAGGGCCGGGCTAGCGAAAGGACCGGAGGTGACCGACCGCACTTCGGATAACGCCGCACCGAGTTCGATGGCCGGCGACGACTTCCAGCCCGACATTCCCAGCCGAGGAGCAGCCCCACGGGATCGGCTTGCCGGCGACGTCGACCCCCGCGGACCGATCCCGTTCGACGCACCCCGCGAACGCGACGCCGAGCCGCCCCCGGACGAACTCAACCTGGTGCCCGGGGCCCGGATCGCCAACGGCCGCTACCGGCTGCTGCTCTCCCACGGCGGCACACCGCCGCTGCACTTCTGGCAGGCGCTGGACACCGCACTCGACCGCCAGGTCGCCCTCACCTTCGTCGACCCCGAAGGATCGCTGCCCGACGACGTGCTGCAGGAGATCCTGTCGCGCACCCTGCGGCTCAGCCGGATCGACAAGCCCGGCATCGCACGGATCCTCGACGTCGTGCACACCGGGTCCGGCGGCCTGGTGGTCTCGGAGTGGATCCGCGGCGGCTCACTGCAGGAGGTGGCCGACACCTCGCCGTCGCCGGTGGGGGCCATCCGCGCGATGCAGTCGCTGGCCGCCGCGGCCGACGCCGCCCACCGCGCCGGTGTCGCGCTGTCCCTCGACCATCCCGGCCGGGTGCGCGTCAGCATCGACGGCGACGTCGTGCTGGCCTACCCGGCGACGATGCCCGACGCCAACCCACAGGACGACATCCGCGGCATCGGCGCCGCGCTGTATGCGCTGCTGGTCAACCGCTGGCCGCTGTCCGAGACCGGGGTGCGCAGCGGCCTGGCTCCGGCCGACCGCGACGCCAACGGTCAGCCCGTCGAGCCGACCGTCGTCGACCGCGACATCCCGTTCCAGATCTCCGCGGTCGCAGTCCGCTCCGTTCAGGAGGACGGCGGAATACGCAGCGCCTCAACGCTTTTGAACCTGCTGCAACAGGCCACCGCGGTGGCCGACCGCACCGAGGTGATCAGTCCGATCGCCGAACCGCCCTCACCGGCCTCGCCCCGACGTGCGGCCGAGCGCGGCGGGGAGGTCTACTCCCGCCGTCGCCGTAACCTGCTGATCGGCCTCGGCGCGGGCGCGGCCGTCCTGCTGGTGGCGCTGCTGGTGCTGGCCTCGGTGGTCAGCAAGATCTTCGGCGACGTCGGCAGCGGCCTCAAGGGCGACCAGCTCGGCCTCAACAACCCCACCTCGTCGGCGGCCACCGAGTCCCCGGGCAGTTCGGCGCCGTCGGGCAGCTTCGTCAAGCCCACCAAAGCCACCGTCTTCTCCCCCGGCGGCGACGCCGACAACCCCGGCGACGCGGGTAACGCGATCGACGGGACCCCGGGCACCGTGTGGCAGACCGACACCTACTCCGACGCGGTGCCGTTCCCCGGCTTCAAGAACGGGGTGGGACTGATGTTGCAGCTGCCCAAGCCGACGGTTGTCGGCGTGGTCGGCATCGACGTCTCGAGCACCGGGACCAAGGTGGAGATCCGGTCGTCGTCCTCGCCGAACCCGTCGAAGCTGGACGACACGACGGTGTTGACCCCGGCCACCGCGCTTAAGCCGGGCCACAACACCATCCAGGTCAAGGCGTCCTCGCCGACCTCGAACCTGCTGGTGTGGATCTCGACCCTGGGCACCACCGACGGCAAGAGCCGCGCCGACGTCTCCGAGATCACCATCCAAGCCGCTTCCTGATCGCAGGTGAAGTGCCCGGTGCCGGCCGATTGGTTACCGTCCGGCGGTGGGCTTGTGGGGAGCGGGACGGCAACGCACTGACACCGAATTGCTCGCAGCACACGTGTCCGGCGACCGCCACGCCTTCGCCGAACTGTTCCGCCGCCATCACCGCCGGCTCTACCGGCTGGCGCGGCTGTCCAGCCCGAGCCGCGAAGACGCCGACGACGCGTTCCAGGACGCGATGCTCAAAGCGCACCGCAGCGCCGCCACATTTCGGGAGGACGCGGCGGTCGGCACCTGGTTGCACCGGATCGTGCTCAATGCCTGCCTGGACCGGCTTCGCCACGCTCAAGCCCGCCCGACCGTCCCGTTTCAGGACGTGCACCCGGTCAGCGACCGCACGTCGCAGGTGGAGACCGCGCTCGTGGTGCAGCGAGCGTTGCTGCGGCTCCCGATCCAGCAACGCGCCGCGGTCATCGCCGTCGACATGCAGGGGTACTCCATCGCCGAGACCGCGCGGCGGCTGGGCGTGCCCGAGGGCACCGTTAAGAGCCGCTGCGCCCGCGGCCGGGCCCGCCTCGCCCACCTGCTGGGATATCTCGACGCCGGCGCCGACGCCCTCGGGGCGAATTAGAGGCTGAGCCGCCGATGGCGGACACTGGGGCGGATGACTGCCGCCGACGACGATCCACCGCTGACGGTCGAGGTCCTCGCCGACCTCCAAGCGGGTCTGCTCGATGACGAGACCGCCACCCGCGTGCGCCGGCGCGTCCGCACCGATCCTCAGGCGGCGGCGACGCTACAGGCGCTGCAGCAGGTGCGCGGCGATGTCGCCGCCGCCGGCGCGGCCCTGGCGCCCGACGCACCGCCGGAGGTCCTCGCGCGCGTCGCCGAGTCGCTGAAGGGTTCGCGCGCCGCGCACGCCGCCCGCCCGCCCCTGCGCCCGGCACGTGTCATCGCCGGCATCGCCGGGGTGTGCGCGGTGCTGGCCGCGGTCGGCATCGGAACCATGTCCCTGCTCAACGAACCGGACTCGATACCCGGCGCGCAGGTCACCGCCGATCACATCACCGTGTCGACGCCGGTTCCGGTGATACCGCTGTCGGACGCCGAGATCCGCGAGCTGACGCATCGACCGCCCGATTTCGGCGCCCTCGCCAACGCTTCGCAGCGGGCGTCCTGCCTCGGCGGCCTGGGCTACCCCGCGACCGAGGAGGTGCTCGGCGCCCAGCCCGTCGAAGTCAACGCCCGCCCAGGGGTGCTGCTGGTGATGACCGGCGACACCTCGGACACCCTGGTGGCCTACGCCGTCGCGCTGAACTGCAGCGCCGCCGACACCGGCTTACTGGCCACGACCGCGATCCCGCGCGCATAACCGCCGCGCCAGTGTCGTGCGTCGCAGGCGGGAACACCCACGCCTACGCTGGCGTTCGTAGGATTGCAGATCACGCTCACTGATCAGCCTTCGTTCCGAAAGGTACGCATGACCGCTTCCTCAGACACCATCCACGACGTCATCGTCATCGGCTCCGGTCCCGCCGGATACACCGCGGCCCTCTACGCTGCCCGCGCCCAGCTCAAGCCGCTGGTCTTCGAGGGCATCTCCTTCGGCGGCGCGCTGATGACGACGACCGAGGTGGAAAACTACCCCGGGTTCCGCGACGGCATCACCGGCCCGGAACTGATGGACCAGATGCGCGAGCAGGCGCTGCGGTTCGGCGCCGACCTGCGCATGGAAGACGTCGAGTCCGTGTCGCTGGACGGGCCGGTCAAGTCCGTGGTGACCGCCGAGGGCGAGACGTTCCGGGCCCGCGCCGTCATCCTGGCCATGGGTGCGGCCGCCCGCTACCTGCAGGTGCCCGGCGAGCAGGAGTTGCTCGGCCGCGGCGTCAGCTCCTGTGCCACCTGTGACGGCTTCTTCTTCCGCGACCAGGACATCGCCGTCATCGGCGGTGGCGACTCCGCCATGGAGGAGGCCACCTTCCTCACCCGGTTCGCCCGCAGCGTCACCCTGGTGCACCGCCGCGAGGAGTTCCGCGCCTCCAAGATCATGCTCGAGCGGGCGCAGTCCAACGAGAAGATCACCATCCTGACCAACAAAGCGGTCCTGGGCGTGGACGGCGATACCTCGGTCACCGGGCTACGCCTGCGCGACACGGTCACCGGCGAGGAATCCACGCTGCCGGTCACCGGCGTGTTCGTCGCGATCGGTCACGAACCGCGCTCCGCTCTGGTCCGCGACGCCATCGAGGTGGACCCGGACGGCTACGTCCTGGTCCAGGGACGCACCACCAGCACATCGCTGGACGGTGTCTTCGCCGCCGGCGACCTGGTCGACCGCACCTACCGGCAGGCCATCACCGCGGCCGGCAGCGGCTGCGCGGCGGCCATCGACGCCGAACGGTGGCTGGCCGACCACGAAGCGACCGGGCCCGCCGACAGTACCGAATTGATTGGAGCACAACGATGAGCGATTCCGGCAAGTCCACGATCGAAGTTTCCGACGCCTCCTTCGGCACCGACGTGTTGGCCAGTAATAAGCCTGTGCTGGTTGACTTTTGGGCTACCTGGTGCGGGCCGTGCAAGATGGTGGCCCCGGTGCTGGAAGAGATCGCCGCCGAACGGTCGGAGGAGCTCACCGTCGCCAAGATCGACGTGGACGCCAACCCCGAGACGGCACGCGATTTTCAGGTCGTGTCGATCCCCACGCTGATCCTGTTCAAGGACGGCGAACCGGTGAAGCGAATCGTCGGCGCCAAGGGTAAGGCGGCGTTGCTGCGCGAGCTGGCCGACGCGGTTCCCAACCTGTCCTGACGGCCCCTGTCGAGCGTTTTTCCTTGCAGAAACAAGCCCGTGACTGGCCTGGGGTTTTCTCGATATCGGCGAGGATCTGCGACAATAGCGATTAACTGCGCCGCTTGTGGCGGCGATGTCAATTAGTCCCGGAGGGCCCTTGGTATGCCGAGTTCGCGCCGCGAAGACGGCGACGCGCTGCGCTGTGGCGACCGTGGTGCCGCTGTCACCGAGATCCGGGCGGCGCTGGCCGCGCTGGGGATGCTGGAAGGCTCCGACGACGAACTGACCACCGGCAGGCACGTCGCGGCCGACGTGTTCGACGGTGAGCTCGACCATGCGGTGCGGGCGTTCCAGCAGCATCGTGGACTGCTGGTGGACGGCATCGTCGGCGAGGCCACCTACCGGGCATTGAAGGAGGCGTCCTATCGCCTCGGCGCGCGCACGCTGTATCACCAGTTCGGCGCACCGCTCTACGGTGACGACGTTGCCACGCTGCAGGCCCGGTTGCAGGACCTCGGTTTCTACACGGGTTTGGTGGACGGGCATTTCGGCTTGCAGACGCACAACGCGCTGATGTCCTATCAACGCGAGTACGGCCTGTCCGCGGACGGCATCTGCGGCCCGGAAACGTTGCGGTCGTTGTACTTTCTGAGCTCCCGGGTCAGCGGTGGTTCGCCGCATGCGATCCGCGAGGAAGAGCTGGTGCGCAGCTCCGGCCCGAAGCTGTCGGGGAAGCGAATCATCATCGATCCGGGCCGCGGCGGAAGCGACCACGGTCTGATCACCCAAGGTTCGGCCGGCCCGATCAGCGAAGCAGACGTGTTGTGGGACTTGGCAAGTCGGCTCGAAGGCCGGATGACCGCGATCGGCATGGAGACCTTCCTGTCCCGGCCCACCAACCGCAGTCCGTCGGACGCCGAGCGCGCCGCCACGGCCAATTCCGTTGGTGCAGACCTGATGATCAGCCTGCGGTGTGAAACTCAGACCAGCCCGTCGGCCAACGGCGTTGCTTCATTTCACTTCGGCAATTCACACGGCTCGGTGTCCACCATCGGCCGCAATCTCGCCGACTTCATCCAGCGGGAAGTAGTGGCCCGCACCGGATTACGTGACTGCCGGGTGCACGGCCGGACGTGGGATCTGCTGCGGTTGACCCGGATGCCGACCGTCCAGGTCGATGTCGGCTACATCACCAACCCGGGTGACCGCGAGATGCTGATCTCGACGCAGAGCCGTGACGCCATCGCCGAAGGTATTCTCGCCGCCGTCAAGCGGTTGTACCTGTTGGGCAAGAACGACCGTCCCACTGGGACATTCACCTTTGCCGAACTGCTGGCCCACGAGTTGTCCGTGGAGCGCGAGCGGGCCAGCCGGCTCAGCGGTTCCTAGTCTCGCAATCGTCGACCTGACGGGCCGCCGGAGTAGTCTCGCCGGCCGTCATCTCGCTGCCGACTGAAGCGGCAGACGCCGCCCCCACCGGTTGTTGCAACTGCGCGGCCTCCAGCAGCCGCTCGAGGGCCGCCTCGACTTCGGCCTTCCACCCCAGCCCCTTGTCCAGCTCGAGGCGCAGTCGCGGGAAGTACGGGTGGGGGGCGACCACCACGAAGCCGGCGTCGATCAGGAAGTCGGCGTCGATGATGCAGTGTTCGACCGAGCAGTCGCCGAGCGCGTCGAACACCGGCCGCACGTCGTCGTCCACCGGCTCCTGCAACTCCGTCGCCGCTGCGGTGCGCCCGAAAGCCTCCAGCGCGCGGACGCCCCGGCGCACCAGCTCCTCGATGACACGCGTGATCAAGTGGTGCGGGAGATCCTCGTCCGCCTGCCCCCGCTCGATACCCATCGACGTCAGAAGCACCGCATCGGCAGAGACCGGCGCGGTGGGAAACCGGGCCGCGCGTGGGACCGCCCGCGGTGGGGCATACAGGACGTAGCCCAGGCAGGGTGGTTCCGCCTGGCTGCGTTCGTCAGGAATCGCAGTCGCAACCTGGCCGCAGGAGCCCCACTCCAGCATGACCATCGACAGCCATGCCTCTTTTTCGAATTCCGGATCGGCGAGGTGCTCGTCCTTGCCGAGCGTCCCCGGGTCGACTTCCCAGAAGACGCAGCGACGCGCATGCTTGGGGAGCTGCTCGAAGGCTTCGAGCCGCAGCGCTGTAATCCGAGCTGACACTAGTCTCCTAGCCTCCGTGCGGTACCCGAGCCCATGGCCTCATTCCTGCGCGGGCGCCGGTCCGCAGTGCGATCCACCCGACTTGTGGCGGATGCGTACCGGCAACCCTTCCAGGATAGGAGAGTCAATCGCCGTCCGGCCAGTGTCGGCGTTCGTCCGCGGCTTCCGCGACCCTGCCGCGGCCCGATCGAGGCTCGAAATCGGTTGATGCACACCATATCTCCGTTGAATGGCGGTGCCCACTGCCGGACGGAAAACGGTTCCGAATCGGCACAGTGTCACAGTGACGTAATTACAGAATATGTCGGGTCATGCCGTTTCACGGCGTCTTCGCGGTCATCAGGTCGATGATTCGCTGGAGGTCGTCCACCGAACCGAACTCGACCACAATTTTGCCTTTTCGTTTGCCGAGGGCCACCGTCACCCGCGTGTCGAAGGCGTTCGACAGCCGCTCAGCAACGTCCTGCAGTCCGGGCATCTGGATCGGCTTGCGTCGCGGTGGGGTGGGCGCCGCTCCGTCCCCCGGTTGGCCAGGGTCACCGCCTCCTCAGTGGCCCGCACCGAAAGACCCTCCGCGATGATGCGGCTCGCCAACTCCTCCTGGGCCTCCGCGCCGGCTTCCAACGACAGCAGGGCCCGGGCGTGGCCGGCCGACAGCACCCCGGCCGCCACCCGGCGCTGCACCGGTATGGGCAGCTTGAGCAACCGGATCATGTTGGTGATGAGCGGACGCGAGCGGCCGATCCGGGCCGCCAGCTCATCGTGGGTAACCCCGAACTCATCGAGCAACTGTTGGTAGGCCGCTGCCTCTTCCAACGGGTTCAGCTGTACCCGGTGGATGTTCTCCAGCAGGGCATCGCGCAGGAGGTTGTCGTCCCCGGTCTCGCGGACAATCGCCGGGATGGTCGACAGGCCGGCCTCCTGGGCGGCCCGCCAACGCCGCTCCCCCATCACGATCTGGTAGTGCGCACCGCTCGTCGATCCCGGCACGGCGCGCACCACGATGGGCTGCAACAGGCCGAACTCACGGATCGAGTGCACCAACTCCGACAGTGCTTCGTCGTCGAACACCTGGCGGGGCTGGCGGGGGTTGGGCTCGATGTCGGAGGGCGCTATCTCCCGGTACACCGCACCCATCGCGGCGGCGTCCGGAAGCGGCCCGCCGATCACGACGTCGGCGGCCGCCGACCCCATCCGCGGCCCGAACGTCGAAGCGTCGCCCTCAACCGGTCCGGTGGGAATCAGCGACGCCAGGCCGCGGCCGAGACCGCCCTTCCTGCGTGACGGATTGCTCATTGCCTTCCTCTCCCGGCAGACGGCCGACCGCGTTGAGCGAGTTCGCGACTGGCGTCGAGATAGCTCATCGCTCCACGCGAGCCGGGATCGTAATCGATGATCGTCATGCTGTAGCCCGGCGCCTCCGATACCTTCACACTGCGCGGGATCACCGTGCGCAAGACCTTGTCCCCGAAGTAGCGGCGGACTTCCTCGGCAACCTGGTCAGCCAGCTTCGTGCGGCCGTCGTACATCGTGAGGATCACCGTGGTGACGTCGAGCTGAGGATTCAGATGCGCCTTCACCATCTCGATATTGCGCATCAGTTGCGAGACTCCCTCCAGGGCGTAGTACTCGCACTGGATGGGGATGAGTACCTCGGGAGCGGCGACCAACGCGTTGATCGTGAGCAGTCCCAGCGAGGGTGGGCAATCGATGAAGACGTAGTCGAAGTCGAAGTCGTCGAGTTCCGCCAGGGCGTTCCGCAACCGGTTCTCCCGGGCCACCATGCTGACCAATTCGATCTCGGCACCCGCCAGATCGATCGTGGCCGGCACGCAGAACAATCGCTCGCTGTGCGGGCTGCGCCGGAGTGCCTCACGCAAGGTGACTTCGCCAATGAGGACTTCGTACGACGACGGGGTCCCCGACTGGCGGTCCGCGATACCCAGGGCGGTGCTTGCGTTGCCCTGCGGGTCGAGATCGATGACGAGAGTCTTGAGTCCCTGGACCGCCAGCGCTGCCGCGAGGTTGACCGCGGTCGTGGTCTTCCCCACCCCGCCCTTCTGGTTCGCGATCGTGAACAGCCGCCGCTGCGGTGGCCGTGGCAACGGATCGTGGGTCGAGTGCAGAACCCGCACCGCGCGTTCGGCCGCGGCGCCGATGGGTGTGTCGAACTCGGTCGATGTTTCACGTGAAACATTCACCGTGGGATTGTGCGCTTCCGCTGACGTAGCCGCCACTCCTGCGGCGCTCACCACTTCGATCCCCGATTCGGGCGCCCACGTTCGGCCACCACCACGGTCGCGGGTTGATCCAAAATATTCACGCCACACTTCACCACCCTGACATTGACGGCGCCTGAAGCCTCCATCACACGCCGGTGCTCGCGCACTTCGTCGGGAGCACGCTCCCCCTTGATCGCGACCATCAGTCCGCCTTGCCTCAACAACGGCATACTCCACTTCGTCAATTTGTCCAGTGCTGCTACCGCCCGGGACACCGCGGCGTCGACGCCACTCAATTGGTCCCGTACCGAACGCTCTTCCGCGCGACCACGCACCACCTCGATCGAGAGCCCGAGCTCGTCCACGACCTCGCGTAGAAAATCACTGCGGCGCAGTAGCGGCTCGAGCAGTACAAGCCGAAGGTCGGGGCGCGCGATCGCCAGCGGGATTCCGGGCAATCCCGCTCCACTGCCGATATCGACGACTCGTGCGCCCGGGTCCAGCAGCTCGCCGACGACAGCTGAATTCAGAGTGTGCCGCTCCCAGATCCGATCGACCTCACGCGGCCCGAGTAGTCCCCGCTCCACGCCGACGCTCGCCAGGATTCTCCCGTACTGTTCGGCGACGCCGAGGCGCTCACCGAAAACCTCCGCGGCCACGGCGTTGGCTGACCCCGGCGTCAGGCGTTCGGCCGGGTCCGGCGAATTGACATGTTTCACGTGAAACATTCCCTCCGCTCTCCCCGTGCCCGACGCGATCCTCGCACTTGCCACCAGGCCGCGTGGAACTACATCCCTGTAACTTCCGCGGTCACAGCCTGGTCACAGATGGTCACAGCTCAGTCACGCAGTACGACGACACGCCGCGACGGCTCCACACCCTCGCTTTCGCTGTGCACACCCGGCACGGCGGCGACCGCGTCGTGCACGATCTTCCGCTCGAACGGCGTCATCGGCGACAGCGCTTCACGCTCCCCCGTCTCCGCAACGCGGCGCGCTACCTTGTCGCCCAGCGCCGCCAATTCCTCACGGCGCCGGCGTCGCCAGCTCGCGATGTCCAGCATCAGGCGACTGCGCACACCGGTCTTCTGGTGCACCGCCAGCCGAGTCAACTCCTGCAACGCGTCCAGCACCTCACCACCGCGACCGACCAACTTGTTCAGGTCGTCACTGCCGTCGATACTCACAACGGCTCGGTTGCCCTCGACGTCCAGGTCGATGTCGCCGTCGAAGTCCAGCAGGTCCAGCAACTCTTCCAGGTAGTCACCGGCGATCTCGCCCTCGGCGACCAACCGATCTTCGAGATCCTCGGATTCCTCCGCGGTGTCCACATCTTCCGCATCCGGCGCAGCTGTCGCCGCATCGGGTTCGAGTTCAGTGGTGTCAGCGTCCGTCATGGCTCTTACTCCCCTCATCCACGGGTTGGTGTTCGCGGCCTCGCGCCGCGTTGTCTTGCTTGGTGTTCTTGGGTTCCGGCCTGACGGCCCGAGCCCGGCAAGTTCAAGCGGCTACTACCGTTTGCGCTTCTTCGGCCGTGCCCCCGGACGCGGGGTACGGCCCGGGCCGCTACTTCGGTTCACCGCATTCGGTTTGGCGGACGGAGCCTGGGGGCTCTTGTCCGTGGGCTTCGCCTCGGCCTGTCCGTCCGTGTCGACTTCTTCGGTCTCCGACGTACCGGCGTCAGCAGATGCGGTCTCGACCGCGGATCCCGTGCTCGTCGCCGATGTCGACTTGGCGCGCTTGGGCTTGACTCCCGGCGCGGGCGCGTTAGCCGCCCGGCGCTCCAGCGCTTCCTGTTTCTTGGCCTCGTCTTCTTTCTCGATCATCCCGAAGACGTAGTGCTGCTGACCGAAGGTCCAGATGTTGTTGGCGAACCAGTACAGGATGATCGCCAGCGGCAGGAACGGACCACCGACAACAACACCCAACGGAAACACGTACAACGCCAGCTTGTTCATCATCGCCGTCTGGGGATTGGCGGCCGCCTCGGGACTCTGCCGGGCCACAGATGCCCGACTGTTGAAGTAGGTCGCCACCCCGGCAAGGATCATCACCGGCACGCCGACCGCGATCACCGCGGGGCGACTGAAATGCTCGAACGCATCCAACCCGCCCTTCTGGGTCATCGATGCACCGATGGGTGCGCCGAACAGGTTGGCCTTCAGGAAGTTCTGAACGTCGAGCGCAGTGAAGACATAGTTGCCGATCATTTTGTTCTGCTCGACCGACATCGACTGCAACCCGATGCCGCCGGTAGTGCGGTTGAAGGAGCGCAGCACGTGGTAGAGCCCGAGAAACACCGGGATCTGGGCCAGCATCGGCAGACAGCCCAGGATGGGGTTGAAGCCATGCTCGCGTTGCAGCTTCTGCATTTCCAGTGCCATACGCTGACGGTCTTTGCCGTACTTCTTCTGCAGAGCCTTGATCTGCGGCTGCAGTTCCTGCATCTGCCGAGTGGTGCGGATCTGGCGGACGAAAGGCTTGTACAGCAGAGCGCGCAGGGTGAAGACGAGGAACATCACCGACAGTGCCCAGGCGAAGAAATTGTCCGGTCCCAGCAGGAACGCGAACGCCTTGTACCAGAGCCACATGATCCATGACACCGGGTAGTAGATGAAGTCCAAGCTGAAGAAATCAAACAACAGATTCACTCTCCCCTTGCTTCGCCGGACGGTCCTCGACCGCCCCGGGCGAGATGTCCATGTCGACCGGGCCCTCGCGGCGTTCCGGAATTGGATCCCATCCTCCCCGATGCCAGGGACCACACTTACCAAGCCTGACAACCGCCAGCCAGCTCCCGCGAATCACTCCGTATTCGGTGAGAGCTTCCACGGCGTACTGGCTACAGGTGGGAATGAACCGACAGGTCGCCGGGCGCAACGGCGACACCATGTGCCGGTAGAGCTGGATGAGATAGATCAACGCCCGCGCGACCGGGGTGCCGACCCTGCCGGCGGAGCGCACTGCGCCCGCAGGGTTGCACACCGAACCGGTCACCGCTCGGTACCCGCCACGTCGAAAGCCCGCCGCAACCCACTGCGCAACTGCTGCTCCAACCACGCCGACGAGACGTGCCGGCTACTGGGCAGCGCGCGAATCACCACCTGGTCTCGCGGATGCAAGCTCGCCAACAACGGCCGGGCCACGTGTCGCAGCCGTCGCGCCACCCGGTGTCGTTCCACCGCGGTCCCGACGCGCTTGGCGATGATCAGACCCACCCGGGGTCCCTCCGCGTCCTCGCGCTGACTCGCCCGACGAACATGCACGATGACATCGGGCTGCACCGTGCGCATCCCGTACTTCACCGTCGCGTCAAACTCGGTCGACCGCCTCATGCGGTTCCGTGCGGAAAGCACCGCTGGGAAACCAGAGTTGCGATCAGGCAGTTAAAGCGCGGCGACCCTTAGCACGCCGGTTGGCCACAATCGCCCGTCCGGCACGCGTGCGCATCCGCAGCCGGAAACCGTGGACGCGGGCCCGACGCCGGTTGTTCGGCTGGAACGTCCTCTTGCCCTTGGCCACCGCGTTCTCCTCGCTGTGTATG
This sequence comes from Mycobacterium sp. 23, assembly GCF_048287075.1. Lineage (NCBI taxonomy): Bacteria > Bacillati > Actinomycetota > Actinomycetes > Mycobacteriales > Mycobacteriaceae > Mycobacterium > Mycobacterium sp. 23. The sequence goes on along the minus strand of NZ_JBLVUX010000005.1, from coordinate 4,130,221 downwards.
GCATAACAGTCCGCCCGCTCATGCTCGGCAACTCGTGGGCGAAGGTGTTCTCGCTTGCTGGCCGGCGCGGTCCCCGAGGTGCTGATTCCGGGTCGCAGCCGTATCGCCGACTTTCGGGCGACTGTTTGAGGGTACTGACGAGGCTTCTCCTGGTCAAACCTCGCCCGCCACAGCAGACTCACCGCCATCGTCCCAGTCCCGCAACCACCGGTCCGGCATCAAGGTCCCGGATAGCAGGATCATGAAGAACGCCAGCAGAATACAAAGAACTGTTGGCAGCGCGAACGAAAACTGTTAGCTTCGGGCGGGGTAGTTTCCAAGCCGGTACGGACTTGGAACTCTGTCGACAATGACACTGAAGCGAGGATGGCGGATCGACTAGCTGATCGGACAATCAGGTGGTTGTCTACAGCACGAAGATCGCAAGCCGTTGCCGGTAGGCTGCGGCTTACTATTGACCTTCCTTTCCACATCTGTGGATAACCATGTGGACAGGTGCGCTGTTGCTACCGAAGTGTTGTACTCCGAGCGTCGGACCAGGGAGATGCGTCGTTGACCGATGACCCCGGTTCCGGATTCGCCCCGGTATGGAACGCGGTCGTCTCCGAGCTCAACGGTGAGGCCGGCAACGGATCCGCCCTCACCACTCCGCTGACCGCCCAGCAAAGGGCCTGGCTCAAACTCGTGCAACCTCTCACCATCGTCGAGGGGTTTGCTCTGCTCTCCGTTCCGAGTGTTTTCGTCCAGAACGAGATCGAACGCCACCTGCGCACCCCGATCACCGACGCACTGAGCCGTCGCCTGGGACAGCAGATCCAACTCGGTGTCCGCATCGCGCCCCCGCCGGCTGACGACGACGGCGTGTTCGCCGCGTCCGACTCCCCGGCCCCGATCGAGGATCCTGCGCCGGCCGAGGCTCCCGTTGCCGACGACGACCACGGCGACACCGTCGTGGGTCCCGGGCAGAACTGGCCGAGTTACTTCGCTGAACGCCCGACTGCCACCGACACCGCGGCCGCCTCGGGCACCAGCCTCAACCGGCGCTATACCTTCGACACCTTTGTCATCGGTTCCTCCAACCGGTTCGCCCACGCGGCCACCTTGGCGATTGCCGAGGCCCCCGCCCGCGCCTACAACCCACTGTTCATCTGGGGCGAGTCGGGTTTGGGGAAAACTCATCTGCTGCACGCCGCCGGCAATTACGCGCAACGCCTGTTTCCCGGGATGCGCGTCAAATACGTTTCCACCGAGGAATTCACCAACGACTTCATCAACTCGCTGCGCGACGACCGCAAGGTGTCGTTCAAGCGCAGCTACCGCGACGTCGACGTGTTGCTCGTCGACGACATTCAGTTCATCGAGGGCAAGGACGGTATTCAGGAAGAGTTCTTCCATACCTTCAACACCCTGCACAACGCCAACAAGCAGATCGTCATCTCCTCCGATCGGCCGCCCAAACAGCTCGCCACCCTCGAGGACCGGCTGCGCACCCGCTTCGAATGGGGACTGATCACCGACGTCCAGCCGCCCGATCTCGAAACCCGCATCGCGATCCTGCGCAAGAAAGCACAAGTCGAACGACTCGCGGTGCCTGACGATGTCCTGGAACTCATCGCCAGCAGCATCGAACGCAACATCCGCGAACTCGAGGGTGCGCTGATCCGGGTCACCGCGTTCGCCTCGCTGAACAAGACCGCGATCGACAAGTCACTGGCCGAGATCGTGTTGCGCGACCTGATCGCCGACGCCAGCGGCATGCAGATCAGCGCGGCCACCATCATGGCGGCCACCGCAGAGTACTTCGACACCACCGTCGAAGAACTGCGCGGCCCAGGCAAGGCCCGCCCGCTCGCGCAGTCTCGCCAGATCGCGATGTATCTGTGCCGCGAGCTCACCGACCTCTCACTGCCCAAAATCGGGCAGGCCTTCGGCCGCGATCACACCACGGTGATGTACGCCGAACGCAAGATCCGCAACGAGATGGCCGAGCGCCGTGAGATCTTCGACAACGTCAAGGAACTCACCACCCGGATCCGGCAGCGCTCCAAGCGCTGAAAAGCCGTTTCAGCGCCCCTCCGCAGCAGACTTTTGCAAAAAACTTCTCTCCCTCATGTCACATGGGCACCAGCTCTGTGGTGTGGGCAGGGCTGTGTACAACCCATCCAAACTGGAGTGCAGCACCCGTAGCGCGGTGCACATTCCCGCTTCGTCCCCAGCCGTGCACCGCGCACCACACAGCTTCCCCCGCAGTCATCCACAACCGGATCTGGTGCGCACGCTGCACCAAGAGCCGGCTGTCCCCAGATTGCACAGCCCTTAATACTGATATTGAAATCTCTTCGTCATTTCTTGTTTGAAGAACACGGCTGGGGACACTCGTCGCCAACCCTGCGCGCAGCCGCCCTGCGCTCGCTTTGTCACCGTGACCGATTAGCTTTCAAGTTGGCCTCAGAAGCTCTACGGTTGTTGTTCGACTGCCGTTGCGGCCGTCGTGGCGAATCACTTCGCCGGCGGCGTTCGTCACGGAGGGTCCCCAACGCCGGCGGGGGAGCTGGGCACGGATTTGGACGTCACGTTAGGTGAAGGGACGCAATGGACGCGGCTACAACACGGGCTGTCACCGACTTGAAATTTCGTTTGGTGCGGGAGTCCTTCGCCGAAGCGGTGTCGTGGGTAGCCAAGAACCTGCCGTCCCGGCCGACCGTGCCGGTGCTCTCCGGAGTGTTGCTGACTGGCACCGACGACGGGCTGACCATCTCCGGGTTCGACTACGAAGTTTCTTCCGAAGTGCAGGTTGCCGCTGAAATCGCTTCGCCGGGAAGTGTTTTGGTGTCCGGACGGTTGTTGTCCGACATCACCAGGGCGCTGCCCAACAAGCCGGTGGATTTCTACGTCGATGGCAACCGCGTCGCGCTGACCTGCGGAAGCGCCCGATTCTCGCTGCCGACGATGGCCGTTGAGGATTACCCGACTCTGCCGACCCTGCCCGACGAGACCGGTACATTGCCCGCCGAGTTGTTCGCCGAGGCGATCGGGCAGGTCGCCATCGCGGCCGGCCGTGACGACACACTGCCCATGCTGACCGGTATCCGCGTCGAGATCTCCGGGGAGACGGTGGTTTTGGCGGCGACCGACAGGTTCCGGCTGGCGGTGCGCGAGCTGACCTGGTCGGTGCTGTCACCTGACATCGAGGCTGCGGTGCTGGTACCGGCCAAGACCCTGGCCGAGGCGGCCAAGGCCGGAGCCGACGGCTCCGAGGTCCGGTTGTCGCTGGGCGCCGGATCCGGAGTGGGCAAGGACGGCCTGTTGGGTATCACCGGCAACGGCAAGCGGAGTACCACCCGGTTGCTCGACGCGGAATTCCCGAAATTCCGCCAGTTGCTGCCGGCGGAGCACACTGCGGTGGCGACGATCAACGTGGCCGAGCTGACCGAGGCGATCAAGCTGGTGGCACTGGTCGCCGACCGGGGCGCTCAGATCCGGATGGAATTCGCCGACGGGATGCTGCGGTTGTCGGCCGGTGCCGACGATGTCGGCCGGGCCGAGGAAGACCTCGCGGTGGACTATGCGGGCGAACCGTTGACGATCGCGTTCAACCCGACCTACCTCACCGACGGCCTGGGCTCGCTGCACTCCGAGCGGGTGTCGTTCGGGTTCACGACCCCGGGCAAGCCGGCGCTGCTGCGGCCCGCATCGGCCGATGACCCGGTGCCGAGTGGCAGCGGTCCGTTCGCGGCGGTGCCGACGGATTACGTGTACCTGCTGATGCCGGTGCGGCTGCCGGGCTGATCGGTCGGGGCGTGTACGTCCGACATTTGGCGTTGCGGGACTTCCGGTCGTGGGCCCACGCGGACCTCGATCTGGATCCCGGGCGCACGGTGTTCGTCGGCCGCAACGGCTTCGGGAAAACCAATCTCCTTGAGGCCCTCTGGTATTCGAGCACCCTGGGTTCGCATCGGGTAGGCACCGACGCGCCGTTGATCCGGGCCGGCGCCGATCGCGCGGTCGTCTCGACCATCGTGGTCAATGAGGGCCGCGAATGTGCCGTCGACCTCGAGATCGCCGCGGGTAGGGCGAATAAGGCGCGGTTGAACCGGTCGCCGGTACGTAGCACGCGGGAGGTGGTCGGGGTGCTGCGGGCGGTGTTGTTCGCTCCGGAGGATCTGTCGCTGGTGCGCGGCGATCCTTCGGATCGCCGCCGGTATCTCGACGACTTGGCGACGGTGCGCCGACCAGTGCTCGCCGGGGTGCGTGCCGATTACGACAAGGTGCTGCGCCAGCGCACCGCCCTGCTGAAATCGTTATCGGGGGCGCGGTTCCGCGGTGATCAGGGTGCACTGGACACCCTCGACGTGTGGGACAGCAGGCTGGCCGAGCACGGCGCCGCCTTGATGGCGGCGCGGATCGATCTGGTGAACCAGCTGGCACCCGAGGTGGAGAAGGCCTACCAACTCCTGGCACCTGAATCACGTTCGGCGGCAATCGGTTACCGGGCCAGTACCGATACGATGGTGCCCTCCGCGGCTGTTGACCAGCAGTCCCTGGAAGCAACACTGCTGGGTGCGCTGGCCGCGCGACGGAGCGCTGAACTGGAACGCGGCGTGTGCCTGGTGGGCCCGCACCGCGACGATCTGGAACTGCGGCTCGGCGACCAACCGGCCAAAGGGTTTGCCAGTCACGGCGAATCGTGGTCGTTCGCGGTGGCGTTGCGGCTGGCGGCCTACGAACTGTTGCGGGCCGACGGCAGCGACCCGGTGTTGTTGCTCGACGACGTCTTTGCCGAGTTGGACACCAAACGTCGCCGCGCACTGGCCACGGTCGCCGAATCCGCTGAGCAGGTGCTGGTTACCGCGGCGGTGTCCGAAGACATTCCCGAGGGGTGGGAAGCCAGGCGGGTACAGGTGGAACTCAACGACAGCGATCTGGGTGCGGTGTCGGAGGTGCGGCAATGACCGAGGAAGACCAGGATCAGGTGAATCAGCGCGGCCTCGATCTGGTGCGCCGAACGCTGGAAGAGGCTCGCGCCGCGGCGCGCGAGCGCGGACAGGACGCGGGCCGCGGCCGGGCCGCGCCGCTCCCCGCCGGCGCGGTGCCGGCGGCCGGCGTAGCTGGTCGGGACCGGGGCCGGATGCGCGTGATCCGCAGCCGCTGGGACGGCTCACCCGCGACCTGGCCAAGCAGCAGGGGTGGACCACTCACGTCGCCGAAGGCACGGTCTTCGGCCATTGGACAGCGGTGGTCGGCGCGCAGATCGCCGAGCATGCCACGCCGTCCGCCCTCAACGACGGGGTGCTCAGCGTCACCGCCGAATCCACCGCCTGGGCGACGCAGTTGCGACTCATGCAGGCACAGCTGCTCGCCAAGATCGCCGCCGCCGTCGGTAACGGTGTGGTGACGTCGCTGAAAATCACCGGCCCGGCCGCGCCGTCGTGGCGCAAGGGGCCTCGTCACATCGCCGGCCGGGGCCCCCGCGACACCTACGGTTAGGCTCGATCCGCCGAGTGAACGGGACGCGAACCACAGCCGTCTCAGAGCCGCCAGAAATTGACGAACCCATATCTGGAACGTCGGGACGCGGCTACAGCGAAGAAATTGAGCGCACGGCGCAATCAGATAGGCGGAAACGCGGCCACAAAATCGGTGCTGACGGTGCTTCACGGTAGAGTAGGCAGTTGCGACCGCTGCGGTGCTTCAACCGCTCGCATGCAACCCCAAGGAGAGCATTCCGACCGTGGCTGCCCCGAAGAAGAAGGCACAAAACGAATACGGCGCATCTGCCATCACCGTCCTCGAAGGATTGGAGGCGGTCCGCAAACGCCCGGGCATGTATATCGGCTCCACCGGGGAGCGTGGTTTACACCACCTCATCTGGGAGGTGGTCGACAACTCGGTCGACGAGGCGATGGCCGGCTACGCCACCAAGGTGGACGTGCGGTTGCTGGATGACGGCAGCGTCGAGGTCGCCGACGACGGCCGCGGGATTCCGGTGGCGATGCACGCCACCGGCGCCCCCACCGTCGACGTGGTCATGACACAGCTGCACGCCGGCGGAAAATTCGGCGGGGAGAACAGTGGTTACACCGTGAGCGGTGGTTTGCACGGCGTGGGTGTGTCCGTCGTCAATGCGCTGTCCACCCGCCTCGAGGTCGACATCAAACGCGACGGGCACGAGTGGTCGCAGTATTACGAACGTGCCGTGCCCGGCACCCTGAAACAGGGCGAGGCCACCAGGAAGACCGGGACCACGATCAGGTTCTGGGCAGACCCCGAGATCTTCGAAACCACCGAATACGACTTCGAGACGGTGGCGCGCCGGCTGCAGGAGATGGCGTTCCTCAACAAGGGCCTGACCATCAACCTCACCGACGAGCGCGTCGAGCAGGACGAGGTCGTCGACGAAGTCGTCAGCGACACCGCCGAGGCGCCGAAATCCGCCGAGGAGAAGGCCGCGGAGTCGAAGGCTCCCCACAAGGTCAAGCAGCGCACCTTCCACTACCCCGGTGGTCTGGTGGACTTCGTCAAGCACATCAACCGCACCAAGAGCCCGATCCAGCAGAGTGTCATCGATTTCGAGGGCAAGGGCACCGGCCACGAAGTCGAGATCGCGATGCAGTGGAACGGCGGCTACTCCGAATCGGTGCACACCTTCGCCAACACGATCAACACCCACGAGGGCGGCACCCACGAAGAGGGCTTCCGCAGTGCGCTGACGTCGGTGGTCAACAAATACGCCAAAGACAAGAAGCTGCTCAAGGAGAAGGACCCGAACCTCACCGGCGACGACATCCGGGAAGGTTTGGCCGCGGTGATCTCGGTGAAAGTCGCCGAGCCGCAGTTCGAGGGTCAGACCAAGACAAAGCTGGGCAACACCGAGGTCAAGTCGTTCGTGCAGAAAGTGTGCAACGAACAACTCACCCACTGGTTCGAAGCCAACCCCTCGGAAGCCAAAACCGTTGTGAACAAAGCGGTGTCGTCCGCGCAGGCGCGGATCGCCGCGCGTAAGGCGCGAGAGTTGGTGCGTCGCAAGAGCGCAACCGATCTGGGTGGTCTGCCCGGCAAGCTCGCCGACTGCCGCTCGACGGACCCCCGCAAGTCCGAACTGTATGTGGTGGAGGGCGACTCGGCCGGCGGCTCGGCCAAGAGTGGCCGGGACTCGATGTTCCAGGCGATCCTGCCGCTGCGCGGCAAGATCATCAACGTGGAGAAGGCGCGCATCGACCGCGTGCTGAAGAACACCGAAGTCCAGGCCATCATCACCGCGCTGGGCACCGGCATCCACGATGAGTTCGACATCACCAAACTCCGGTATCACAAGATCGTTTTGATGGCCGACGCTGACGTTGACGGACAACATATTTCGACGCTGCTGCTGACTCTGTTGTTCCGTTTCATGCGCCCACTGCTCGAGCACGGCCACGTGTTCCTGGCCCAACCGCCGCTGTACAAGCTGAAATGGCAACGCACCGAACCCGAATTCGCCTATTCCGACCGGGAACGCGACGGTCTGTTGGAGGCCGGGCTGAAGTCCGGCAAGAAGATCAACAAAGAAGACGGCATTCAGCGCTACAAGGGTCTGGGAGAGATGGACGCCAAGGAGCTGTGGGAAACCACGATGGACCCGACGGTGCGGGTGCTGCGCCAGGTGACCCTCGACGACGCCGCCGCGGCCGACGAGCTGTTCTCCATCCTGATGGGCGAGGATGTCGAAGCGCGCCGCAGCTTTATCACCCGTAATGCCAAAGACGTTCGCTTCCTGGACGTCTGACCCCAGTCCGCGTTCCCTTTTCTGATGAGAGCAATGAGGAATAAATGACTGACACAACGCTGCCTCCTGGTGACGGACCGGTAGACCGGATCGAACCGGTCGACATTCAGCAGGAGATGCAGCGCAGCTACATCGATTACGCCATGAGCGTGATCGTCGGCCGCGCCCTGCCGGAAGTCCGCGACGGCCTGAAGCCGGTGCACCGCCGGGTGCTGTATGCCATGTACGACAGCGGTTTCCGGCCGGATCGCAGTCACGCCAAGTCGGCACGTTCGGTCGCCGAAACGATGGGTAACTACCACCCGCACGGTGACGCGTCGATCTACGACACCCTGGTGCGCATGGCGCAGCCGTGGTCGCTGCGCTACCCGCTGGTCGACGGCCAGGGGAACTTCGGCTCGCCGGGCAACGACCCACCGGCCGCGATGAGATACACCGAAGCGCGGCTGACCCCGTTGGCGATGGAGATGCTACGTGAAATCGACGAAGAGACAGTCGATTTCATTCCGAACTACGACGGCCGGGTGCAAGAGCCGACCGTCCTGCCCAGCCGGTTCCCCAACCTGCTGGCCAACGGTTCGGGTGGCATCGCCGTCGGTATGGCCACCAACATCCCGCCGCACAACCTGCGCGAGCTGGCCGAGGCGGTGTTCTGGTGCCTGGAGAACTACGACGCCGACGAAGAGGCGACGCTGACCGCCGTCATGGAGCGGGTCAAGGGGCCCGACTTCCCGACCTCCGGTCTGATCGTCGGGTCTCAGGGCATCTCCGATGCCTATAAGACCGGCCGCGGTTCCATCCGCATGCGCGGAGTCGTTGAGGTAGAAGAAGATTCACGCGGCCGTACCTCGCTGGTTATCACCGAGCTGCCGTACCAGGTCAACCACGACAACTTCATCACCTCGATCGCCGAACAGGTCCGCGACGGCCGGCTGGCCGGTATCTCCAACATCGAAGACCAGTCCAGCGACCGCGTCGGGCTGCGCATCGTCGTGGAGATCAAGCGCGACGCCGTGGCCAAGGTGGTGCTCAACAACCTCTACAAGCACACCCAGCTGCAGACCAGCTTCGGCGCGAACATGCTGTCCATCGTCGACGGTGTACCGCGGACCCTGCGCCTGGACCAGATGATTCGCTACTACGTCGAGCATCAACTCGACGTGATCGTACGGCGCACCACCTACCGGTTGCGAAAAGCCAATGAGCGGGCCCACATTCTGCGCGGTCTGGTCAAAGCGCTCGACGCGCTGGACGAAGTGATCGCGTTGATCCGGGCGTCTGAAACCGTCGAGATCGCCCGCCAGGGCTTGATCGAGTTGCTCGACATCGACGAAATCCAGGCCCAGGCCATCCTGGACATGCAGCTGCGGCGCCTGGCCGCCCTGGAGCGTCAGCGCATCGTCGACGACCTGGCCAAGATCGAAGCCGAAATCGCCGATCTGGAAGACATTCTCGCCAAACCGGAGCGTCAGCGCGGCATCGTGCGCGACGAGCTCGGCGAGATCGTGGAGAAGCATGGCGACGACCGTCGCACCCGGATCATCGCCGCCGACGGGGATGTCAGCGACGAGGATCTGATCGCACGCGAGGACGTCGTTGTCACGATCACCGAGACCGGCTACGCCAAGCGCACCAAGACCGATCTGTACCGCAGCCAGAAGCGCGGCGGCAAGGGGGTGCAGGGCGCCGGGCTCAAGCAGGACGACATCGTGCGGCACTTCTTCGTCTGCTCCACCCACGACTGGATCCTGTTCTTCACCACCCAGGGCCGGGTGTACCGGGCCAAGGCCTACGAGCTTCCGGAGGCCTTGCGCACCGCCCGCGGCCAGCACGTGGCCAACCTGCTGGCCTTCCAGCCCGAAGAACGCATCGCCCAGGTCATCCAGATCAAGAGTTACGAGGATGCGCCGTACCTGGTGCTGGCCACCAGGAACGGGTTGGTCAAGAAGTCGAAACTCACCGACTTCGACTCCAACCGGTCGGGCGGAATCGTGGCGGTCAACCTGCGCGACGGCGACGAGCTGGTCGGCGCGGTGTTGTGCTCGGCCGACGAGGACCTGCTGCTGGTGTCGGCCAACGGGCAGTCCATCCGGTTCTCGGCGACCGACGAGGCACTGCGGCCGATGGGCCGCGCGACCTCCGGCGTACAGGGCATGCGGTTCAACACCGACGACCGGCTGCTCTCGCTGAATGTGGTCCGGGAAGGCACGTACCTGCTGGTCGCCACTGCCGGTGGGTACGCCAAGCGCACTGGAATAGAGGAGTACCCGGTGCAGGGGCGCGGCGGCAAGGGCGTGCTGACGATCATGTACGACCGCCGGCGCGGCCGCCTGGTCGGAGCGTTGATCGTGGACGACGAGAGCGAGCTCTACGCCATCACCTCGGTCGGCGGAGTCATCCGGACCACCGCCAAGCAGGTGCGCAAGGCAGGTCGGCAGACCAAGGGTGTGCGCCTGATGAATCTGGGCGAGGGCGACACCCTGTTGGCCATCGCCCGCAACGCCGAGGAGAGCGCCGACGCCGAGGTGGAGGGCGAAGAGGCGGACAGCTGACCGGGCGGGGGGTCGGCACGGCGCGAACCCGGCATAGACTCAGCTACCTGAGCAGACACGTTAGGAGTCGGGGTGAGTTCACCGAACGAGCCGGGCGGCCCCGGTCAGGGCGACAACCCGAACGGGGACGGATCGGGCGAGCGCGCCGGTGCGCACCGCGCGACCACGGGTCCCGGCCGCCTTCCGGAGGGCGCAGACGCGCCGCCGTGGCAGCGGGGTGCCACCCGCGCGGGTTCTCAAACCGGGTCTCGGCCGGCGGCTGACCCACCCACCGACGTCCGGACGCCGACCAGTTCGGAAGCTCGGCTGAACCGTTTCATCTCCGGGACGTCGGGACCGACGCCCGGCCCACAGGCGGAGGTCCCAGCCGTGCGTAGTGAAAACCCACCCGCCGAGGCGTACGCCAGCGAACTGCCGGACCTCTCCGGCCCGATCCCGCGGGCTACCCAACGCAAGCCCGAACGTCCCGCCGACACACCCGCGTCGTCGACGAGTCGCCCGGCCGCCGGGGAAGCGCGGGAAGCGCGCGGGGTAGCGGTCGGCTCCCGGCGCGGCCGCGGGCCGGTGCGGGCCAGCATGCAGATCCGGCGCATCGACCCGTGGAGCACCCTGAAGGTGTCGCTGCTGCTGTCGGTGGCGCTGTTCTTCGTCTGGATGATCGCGGTGGCGTTCCTCTACCTGGTGCTCGGTGGCATGGGCGTGTGGTCGAAACTGAACAGCAATGTCGGCGACCTGCTGAACAACACCAGCGGTAGCAGCGGCGAACTCGTTTCGAGCGGAACCATTTTCGGCGGCGCCGTGCTGATCGGTCTGGTCAACATCGTGCTGATGACCGCGATGGCCACCATCGCCGCCTTTGTCTACAACCTGACTACCGACCTCATCGGTGGGATCGAAGTGACACTGGCAGATCGGGACTAGACGGGATGCGTTTTGGGAGTCAGGCGGCCGGTGCGGTAATCTCGTCGCTCGGCCGTACTGGCAGTACGGGCCTATAGCTCAGGCGGTTAGAGCGCTTCGCTGATAACGAAGAGGTCGGAGGTTCGAGTCCTCCTAGGCCCACGATCATGTGCCCGTCAAGACGTCGTGTGAAATTCGCGCTGCCGCTGGCAGCGGCCGCCGCCGTGGGTGCGGCGGCGGTGGTGCGTTCACGGCGCGACGTCGAGGTCTGGCATGTGGCGCCCGATCAGACCCCTGGCGACCGGCCGGACAACCCAGAGGGGCCTTAGCTCAGTTGGTAGAGCACCGCCTTTGCAAGGCGGGTGTCAGGGGTTCGATTCCCCTAGGCTCCACAAGTTTTCAATTTCTCGTCGAGCATTCAGCCCGCGCTGAGGGCGTACTTCTTCGACTACTGGACGCCCTGAACGCAGTCTCGATGCCGTCAGCGCGGCCTTGACAACGACCGACTACGGCCGCGGCTGCACGTCCACGCTGGGCGGGCGAGGTGAAGGCTCCGGCTTCGACGAGCGCCGCACCACGCTGAAGGCGACCGCGCCGCCGGCCAGGACCACGACGGTCGCTGCACCCGCGATCAGCCACGGCTTCTTGCTGCGGCGCTGATTGCGGCGCGCCTCCTGCAGCAGCTGGGGCAGGCTGGCGGCCACTTCCTGAGCGGCCGCGAGCTCCTGGCCGATCGTCTCCTGGGCGGCCGCGATCTCCCGCGCCAACCGGCCTTCCCGGTAGCGGCGGCGAACTTCCGTCGCGGTGGAGTGCGCCGATTGCACCCCAAGGCCGACCACGCCGCGGGTGACGTCCACGGGTCCCACCGCCGAATAGGTCAGGCCACGGGTCAGTCGCTCGCGTGGTGTCAACGAGGCTTCCGCCTTCTGGCTCATCTGCCGCCTTTCGATGTACTGCTCAAGTCTTACGCAGTCCTACCAGGTGGCGAGGCCCTAGAGCTAGAGGGTGCCGCCGGGTGTGCCGCCGACGGCACCGGCTGCGGGAGGGGCCGCCGGTAGTGGCAGACTGTGATGCCGTGACTAACAGCCCCATTCAGACCGCTACCGCCACGCTGCACACCAACCGCGGAGACATCAAGGTCGCCCTGTTCGGGAACCACGCGCCCAAGACCGTCGCCAACTTCGTCGGCCTGGCGCAGGGCACCAAGGAGTACTCGACCCAGAACGCGTCGGGCGGTCCGTCGGGCCCGTTCTATGACGGCGCGGTTTTCCACCGGGTGATCCGGGGCTTCATGATCCAGGGTGGCGACCCGACCGGCACCGGCCGCGGCGGCCCCGGCTACAAGTTCGCTGACGAGTTCCACCCCGAGCTGCAGTTCGACCGTCCGTACCTGCTCGCGATGGCCAACGCCGGCCCGGGCACCAACGGCTCCCAGTTCTTCATCACCGTCGGCCCCACCCCGCACCTGAACCGGCGCCACACGATCTTCGGTGAGGTCATCGACCCCGACTCGCAGGGCGTCGTCGACGCGATCGCCACCACGCAGACCGACGGCAACGACCGTCCCACCAACCCGGTCGTCATCGAGTCGATCACCATTTCCTGACCGGGGCCGCCCACGGCGGGCGCGCCTGCGACGCGCGCTCGCCGAACTGAATGTCAGCCCGCGTAACCCGCGTCGGTGAGCGCGTCCAGCACCTCAAGCGGGTCGGTGCCCAGGTCCCAGCGGGACAGGATCAGCAGTCCGCCGTCGACGGTCTCGAGCTCGAGTAGGCGGACCCGGCGCCCGTGCCGGCGGAACTCCGAGATGCGAATGATCTTCAGGACATCTCGGCGGAACACCTGCGTGCGGAACCAGCCGCGCACCACCAGACCCTCGGGCGTGATTGCCAGCTTGGGCCGTGCGCGCCACGATGCCGCAGCAAACAGGAGCAGACCCGCCGCGGCAATGCCGGCGATTACCCGGCCCGGCGGGTCTGTGACCAGCGTCACAGTCGCGGTAGCCAGCAGGACGCCGCCGATCGCGCAACCAGCGATTCCCGCCGTCTGCGGCGCCCACTCAGTTTGCTGCATGCCCGACTGAACCCCCCTCACCACGGCAGATCCGGTTATCCACAGACGCTATCAACAGTGGGGATGAATCACACGCGTGTGATTGGGTGACCGGAAGGTTGCTGGCGTGCCGACGGAACAATCACAGAATGAATGCATTACGTCCGCGTCAATCCCTGTCCCGGCCGCTCAGTGCCAGCGCATCGTGAGCAACAACCCGGTGATCATGAAAGCGAAGGCGATCGCGTAGTTCCACGGACCCAGTTCCGCCATCCAGTGCAGCGCCGCGGGGGCCTGCGGACCGTAGGCGGCCAGCTGGAACACCATCAACCAGACCAGGCCGACGAGCATCAGCCCGATGAACAAGGCGACGAACCACACGCTCGACGGCCCGACCTTGACTTTCACCGGGGTCCGGCTGACCGCGGAGACGGTGAAGTCGTTCTTCTTGCGGACCTTCGACTTGGGCATGTGTACCTCTGATACCTCAACAAAGTGCTGGACGGGTGCAACGATTACGGTTGCATGCAGGTAGAGCTCGGATACGAGACTAGCCCACAGGAGACACCATGATCGATCGGCGCCGTTCGCCGTGGCGCTTCGGTGTGCCTCTGGTCTGTCTGCTGGCCGGACTGCTGCTGGCCGCCACCCACGGCGTTTCCGGCGGCGCGGAGATCCGCCGCAGCGATGCGCCCCGCCTGGTCGACCTGGTCCGCGAGACACGTACGTCGGTCAGCCACCTCGATGCCGAGCGGGAGACCCTGACCAGGAAGATCGACGCCGCGCACGGCCGGTCTTCGGACGTCGCACTGAAGGCGATGCTGAAGCGGGCCGCGGAGCTGGCCGCCGACGCGGACATGAACCCGGTGCACGGCCCCGGCCTGGTCGTCGTCCTCAACGATGCCCAGCGCGACGCCAACGGCCGGTTCCCGCGCGACGCCACACCCGACGACCTGGTGGTGCACCAGCAGGACATCGACGGGGTGCTCAACGCGTTGTGGAGTGCGGGGGCCGAGGCGATCCAGATGCAGGACCAGCGGATCATCGCCAGCTCGGTGGTCCGGTGCGTCGGCAATACACTGCTGCTGAATGGGCGCACCTACAGCCCGCCGTATTCCATCACCGCGATCGGCAACGCGACGGCCATGCAGGCGGCCCTGGCCGCCGCTCCCCTGGTGACGCTCTACAAGCAGTACGTGGTCCGCTTCGGCCTGGGCTACCGGGAGGACGTCAAGCCCGACGTCGCCGTGGTCGGCCACGCCGAACCGGTGCGCCTGCACTTCGCGCAGCCGATCGGCCCCATCGGCTACTGACCGCAGCCGTCTACAGCGGGCGGTAACCTGTCACGATGCGGATCCTGGTCGTCGACAACTACGACAGCTTCGTGTTCAACCTGGTGCAGTACCTGGGCCAGCTGGGCGTCGAGGCCGAGGTGTGGCGCAACGACGACGCCAGGCTCGCAGACGCCGACGAGGTGGCCGGCGAATTCGACGGCGTACTGCTCAGCCCCGGCCCCGGCACTCCGGAGCGCGCGGGCGCTTCGGTCGCTCTGGTGCGTGCATGCGCCGCAGCGAACACACCGCTGCTCGGCGTCTGCTTAGGACACCAGGCCATCGGGGTTGCGTTCGGCGCCACCGTCGACCGCGCGCCGGAGTTGCTGCACGGCAAGACGAGCAGCGTGTTCCACGCCAATGCCGGTGTGCTGCAAGGCCTTCCGGATCCGTTCACGGCCACCCGGTACCACTCGCTGACCATCCTGCCCGAGTCGCTGCCGGCTGAGCTGGAGGCCATCGCCCACACCCAGAGCGGGGTGATCATGGCCGTGCGGCACACGTCGTTGCCGATCCACGGCGTCCAGTTCCATCCCGAGTCGATCCTCACCGAGGGCGGGCACCGGATGCTGGCCAACTGGCTCAGCTACTGCGGCTGGGTACGCGACGACACCCTGGTGCGCCGGCTGGAGAACGAGGTGCTCACCGCGATCCGGCCGCACATCCCGACCGATGCAGGCGCTACTGACCGAACTTCAGCGTGATCACGCCGTCCCGGTTCACGCCGCTGCCGGCCGACGGGCTCTGATAGACCACCTTGTTGTGCAGGTTGCCGCCGGCGTCGACGTCGGGACCCTTGTCCAGCACCCCGGTCCAGCCCAGCGCCCGAAGCCGTGGTTCGGCATCGGTCCAGAACATGCCCGACACATCCGGCATGATGAACTGGTTGCCCTTGGAGACCTGCAACTCGATGACCGTGTCGATCGGTTGCGTCTCACCCTTGGCCGGGTTGGTGCCGATCACTTCGCCGGCCGGGCGTGGGCTGTCCACCTGGGTCTGGGTGATCTTGGTGAAGCCGTAGACGCTGAGGTTCTTCTGGGCGACGTCGACGGTCTGTCCCGTGACGTCGGGGATCTGCTTGGTTTCCGGACCTGAGCCCACGATGATCGTGATCACGTTGGTGATCGCCGAGGTCTGATTGGCCGGGGGGTTGGTCCCGACGACCTTGCCCTGCAACTCCGGGGTTGACGGTGAGTTGGCCTGCTTGAACTTGTTGAAGCCGGCCGCGGTGAGCTTCTTGACCGCCTCGGAGTAGGTCAGGGAGGACACGTCGGGCACTTCTCGCTGCTCCGGCCCGGTGGAGACGTTGATGGTGATCTCGTCGCCGGCTCCCACCGAGGAGTTCGCGGCCGGATCGGTGCCGATGACGTGATCCGGCAGGATCTGGGAGTCGGGCTTCTGCTGGGTGCGGGTCTTGAAGCCCTTGTTCTGCAGCGCCACGATCGCATCGGCGGACGTCTGGCCTCGCACGTCGGGAACCTGGACGCTGCGGGTGTTCCCGCCGAAGGTGTTGATCGCGATGGTCACGACGATCGTCAGGACGGCCAGCACGGCGACCACGGCCACCCACCGGCCCACCGAACCGGCGCCGCGGTCGCGGTCGGAGTTGTCGAAGTTCTGCCGGGGCAGCGGGTCGGTGCGCGGACCGGCGTGGCCGGCGCCCGAGGACGACATGAATGCCTTGCGCTCCGCCCCGGTGAGCACCTTGGGCGCTTCGGGGGTTTCGCCGTTGTGCACCCGCACCAGGTCGGCACGCATCTCCGCCGCGGTCTGGTACCGGTTCTCGGGGTTCTTGGCCAGCGCCTTGAGCACCACCGCGTCGAGGTCCGCGGATATCCCTTCGTGGCGCTCCGACGGCGGAATCGGGTCTTCCCGCACATGCTGGTAGGCGACGGACACCGGCGAGTCGCCGGTGAAAGGTGGCTCCCCGGTCAGCATTTCGTAGAGAACACAGCCCAGCGAGTAGACGTCGGAGCGGGCGTCGACGGAATCGCCGCGGGCCTGCTCGGGCGAGAGATACTGCGCGGTGCCGATCACCGCGGCGGTCTGGGTGACGCTGTTGCCGCTGTCGGCGATCGCGCGGGCGATGCCGAAGTCCATGACCTTCACCGCGTTGGTGGAGCTGATCATGATGTTGGCGGGCTTCACATCGCGGTGGATGATGCCGTTCTGGTGGCTGAAGTTCAGCGCCTGGCAGGCGTCGGCGATCACCTCGATGGCCCGCTTGGGTGTCATCGGGCCCTCGGTGTGCACGATGTCGCGCAGCGTGACGCCGTCGACGTACTCCATGACGATGTAGGGCAACGGCCCGGCGGGCGTCTCCGCCTCGCCGGTGTCGTACACCGCGACGATCGCCGGGTGGTTCAGCGCCGCGGCGTTCTGCGCCTCGCGCCGGAAGCGGAGATAGAAGCTGGGGTCGCGGGCCAGGTCAGCGCGCAGCACCTTGACCGCGACGTCGCGGTGTAGCCGCAAGTCACGGGCGAGGTGAACTTCGGACATGCCTCCGAAGCCGAGGATGTCGCCCAGTTCGTAGCGGTCGGACAGATGCCGAGGGGTGGTCATCGAGGTGTCTCATATCGGGCCAGCGAGGCGTGCAGTACAGAATTACCCGTTAATGGACTTTCCGTCCAGTTGAAACCGGAGTTCGGTGCCGGCCCGATCTCTGCACTGCCGGTGTTGGTCACCGTCGGCGGCGGAGACGGTTGATTGTCCCCCTTGGAGTTGATGACGATCAGCACCGCGATGATGATCGCGAGTGCTCCGAGCACACCCGCTGCCCACAGCAGCGCGCGCTGTCCCGACGAGAACGTGCGCCGTGCCGGGGGCCGGTGCCCACCGGCGGCACGGCGTGGCGCCGTGGTGCGGGTGGCGGGTGCGGGCGCGATCCGGGCGGGGGTGGCCGACGGGATGGCCGCGGGGGCTGCCCGCCCCGGCGGCGGTGACTGGCTGGGTCGCGGCGGACGGCGCCCGGCCCGAACCGCGGCCACGGCGTCGGCGAACGGCCCACCGCTGCGGTACCGCTGGCTGGGATTCTTCACCAGCGTGATCTCGATCAGTTCCCGGACATTGGGCGGCAGGTCGGCGGGCAGCGGCGGCGGCGGCTCCTTGATGTGCTTCATCGCCACAGTCAGCGCGCCGTCGCCGGTGAACGGCCGCTTGCCCGAAACCACCTCGTACCCAACAACTCCCAGTGCGTACACGTCGCTGGCGGGAGTGGCGTCGTGGCCGAGGGCCTGCTCGGGGGCGATGTACTGCGCGGTGCCCATCACCATGCCGGTCTGGGTCACCGGTGCCGCGTCGACGGCCTTGGCGATACCGAAGTCGGTGATCTTCACCTGTCCGGTCGGGGTGATCAGGATGTTGCCCGGCTTGACGTCGCGGTGCACCAGGCCGGCGGCGTGTGCGATCTGCAGTGCGCGACCGGTCTGTTCGAGCATGTCCAGCGCGTGCCGCAGCGAAAGGCGGCCCGTGCGCTTGAGCACCGAGTTCAACGGCTCGCCGTTGACCAGCTCCATCACCAGGTAGGCCGTGCGGCCCTCCCCGTCCATCGCGCTTTCGCCATAGTCATGGACCTGCGCGATACCGGGATGGTTGAGCATCGCGGTGGTGCGTGCTTCAGCCCGGAACCGCTCGATGAACTCCGGGTCCTGCGAGAATTCCTGCTTGAGCACCTTGACCGCGACGCGCCGGCCCAGGCGGCTGTCGACCGCCTCCCACACCTGGCCCATGCCACCGGTGGCGATGAGCCGCTGCAGCCGGTACCGGCCGGACAGCGTCACCCCAACTCTCGGACTCATGGTCCCCCTTGCAAAGCAGCCTCGATTACTGCCCTCCCGATGGGCGCGGCGAGCGCTCCCCCGGTCGCGGACAAGCGATCGCCGCCGTTTTCCACCAGCACCGCCACGGCAATCTTCGGGGCCTGCGCAGGTGCGAAGGCGATGTACCACGCGTGCGGTGGAGTATGCCGCGGGTCGGTGCCATGCTCGGCAGTACCCGTCTTGGATGCGATCTGCACGCCGGGGATAGCCCCTTTCTGCTGTGCGACTTTCTCGGCGCCGACCATCAGCTCTGTTAGCTTAGCGGCGACCTGCGGCGACACCGCGCGGCGCTGCTGGTACGGGGCCGTGGTGCTGATATTGGCCAGATCCGGCCCCTTGAGGCTTTCTACCAGGTACGGCTGCATCAGGACGCCACCGTTGGCGATGGTCGCAGCCACCTCCGCATTCTCCAGCGGGGTCAGCGCGACGTCTTTCTGCCCGATGCTGGTCATCCCCAGCGCGGCGCCGTCCGGAATCGCCCCGACGGTGGATTCGGCTACCTGCAGCGGAATCGGATCGGGCGCGCTGTCCAGGCCGAACGCGTGCGCCATGCTGCGCAGCGCGTCGGTTCCGGTGAGCAGGCCGAGCTGCACGAACGCGGTATTGCAGGACTTGGCGAACGCCTCGCTCAACGGCACCGTGTCGCCGGGACCGCACGGGGTGCCGCCGTAGTTCTCCAGGGTCGCCGTGCTGTTGGGCAGCGGAATCCTGGCCGCGGCGGTCAGCTGCTGGGTCTCGGTGGAGCCGGCCTGCAGCGCCGCCGCGGTGGTGATCACCTTGAATGTCGACCCGGGCGGATACGTCTCGGAGATGGCCCGGTTGAGCAGGGGGTTGTCGGGGTTGTCGCGGAGACTCTGCCAGGCCTGAGCCTGCACGTCGGGGTTGTGCGACGCCAGCAGATTGGGGTCGTACGACGGCGATGACACCAGTGCCAGGATCTTGCCGGTGGACGGCTCCAAAGCGACGACGGCGCCCTTGCAGGGCGAGCCCGCGCACCCCTGCTGCATCGCGTCCCACCCGGCCTGCTGGATGCGCGGGCGGATCGTCGTGTCGATGTTGCCCCCGCGCGGGTCGCGGCCGGTGAAGAAGTCCGCCAGCCGCCGGCCGAAGAGCCGCTCGTCGGAGCCGTTGAGCAGCGAATCCTCGGCACGTTCCAGGCCTGCGCTGGAGTAGCGCAACGAGTAGAAACCGGTGACCGGCGCGTATGCCGCCGGATTGGGATACACCCGCAGAAAACGGAAACGGCTGTCCGTGGCCACCGAATACGCGAGCAGCTGACCGCCGGCGATGATCTGTCCGCGCTGGCGCGAGTACTCGTCGAGCAGCACCCGCTGGTTTCGCGGGTCGGCCCGCAGCCCGTCGGCCGTGAAGACCTGCGTCATCGTGGCATTGAGCAGCAGCAACACGATCAACGCCATCACGGTCATCGAGATTCGGCGAAGTGAGGTGTTCATACGCGCTCGATCACCTCGGTACTGGCCGCCGCGATCGGCGCCTTCTTGCGCGGGCGGGTGCGCAGCGGACGGCGGGCGCCGTCGGAGATCCGGGCCAGGATGCCCAGCAGCACGTAGTTGGCCAGCAGCGAGGAACCGCCGTAGGACATCCACGGCGTGGTCAACCCGGTCAGTGGTATCAGCTTGGTGACGCCGCCGACGACGATGAACAGCTGAATCGCCAGCGTCGAGGCCAGACCCGCGGCCAGGAGCTTGCCGAAGCTGTCGCGGGTGGCGATCGCCGTGCGCATGCCTCGGATGATGATGATCGTGTAGAGCATCAGGATGCTGGCCAGTCCGACCAGGCCCAGTTCTTCGCCGAACGCGGCGATGATGAAGTCCGTCGAGGCGGCGGGGACGGTGTCCGGCTGCCCGTTGCCCAGCCCGGTGCCGAAGATGCCGCCGGTGGCGAAGCTGAACAGGGCCTGCACCATCTGATAGCCGGTGCCGTCGGGGTCGGCGAACGGATCCAGCCACGTCTGCACGCGAACGCGCACGTGCGCGAACAGGTGATACGCCACCAGGCTTCCGCCGGCGAACAGCACCAGGCCGAGCATCACCCAGCTGAACCGCTGGGTGGCCAGGTAGACCACCACGAGAAAGGACGCGTACAGCAGCAGCGAGGTGCCGAGGTCCTTTTCGAAGACCATCACGCCCACCGAGATCACCCAGGCAGCCAGCAGCGGAGCAAGGTCCCGCGGCCGCGGCAGGGTCAGCCCCAGCACATGCTTGCCCGCGCTGGTGAACAGGTTGCGCTTGGCCACCAGCACCGCCGAGAAGAAGATCAGCAGCAGGATTTTGGAGAACTCGGCGGGCTGAATCGAGAAGCCCGGCAACCGAATCCAGATTTTGGCACCGTTCTGCTCGGACAACGACGCCGGCAGCAGGGCGGGAATCACCAGAAAAATCAGCCCGGCCAGGCCACAGATATAGCCGTAGCGCGCGAGTTGGCGGTGATCCTTGAGGAACGTCACCACCACGGCAAACGCGGTGACTCCGACCAGCGTCCACAACATCTGCTGGTAGGCGCTGGGATGCCCGTGCCGGCCCACCTGCTTGTCCACCAGGTCCAGACGGTGGATCATCACCAGGCCCAGCCCGTTGAGCAGCGCCACTACCGGCAGCAGCAGCGGATCGGTGTAGGGCGCGAAGCGCCGGATCGCCAGGTGCGCGATGCCGAACAGGGTGAGAAAGCCCAGTCCGTAGGTGGTGAGGTCCCAGTGCAGGCCCCGCTCCAGGTTGGCCTCGACGATGAAGAGCGCGGCGATGGTGATGACCGCCGCGAAACACAACAGCAGCAACTCGGCGTTGCGCCGCGTGGGCAACGGAGGTGTCACCGCAACCGGTGCGGGCAGTTCCGTTGTGGTCATGCCGCGGGTCGGCAATCGGCCTGCTGTGGCGGGTTTTCGCTCGTCGTCGGCGCAGCGCTGCTGGGCGTGGTCGACGACGGCGCCGCAGGCGCTGCCGGGGTGGTGCTGGGGCGGGTCGATGGTGTGGTGGTTGCTGTCGAGTTCGGTGCCGAGGACGGTGTGGCCGACTGCGTGGCAGAGGCCGGGGCGGACGGGTTGAAGCTCGGCTCCGGGGTCCCGCTGCTGTTGGTCGACGGGGCGGACGGCTCTGGTGCCGAGGTCGCACCCTGATGGCATTTCGGCCGCAGTGACTTGGCCAGTTCGTGCAGTTGCTTGCGGGCCCCGTCGAGCGTGTCCGACGGCAGTTGCCCGGCCTGAACCGAGGCCTTGGCCGCACTGTTCAGATACTCGACTTTCATCAGCCGGCAGTTGTTGCGGTCGGGGGGTTCGCTGGGACCGATGTCGGAGATCTCGTCGTTGGAGTTGAGGCAACCCAGCGAATAGACCTCGTTCAGTGACAGACCCAGCAGCGAGCCCTGGATGCCGCGCATGATGGCAACGGTGCCGTTGTAGTCGGCGACGTAGTAGTTGTTCCGGATGACCGCGCGGCTGATGAGCAACCCGGCGATCAGCACCAGGGTCAGCAGCCCGACCACCAACCCGATCCGGCGCCGTGACCAGCGTCGCTTGGGCGGCGGTTCGACCGGCGGCGCGACTCGTTTGGTGACCTCGCCCTTGCGGGGGCCGATCGCCGAAGCGCGCCCGGCCGCGGTGTTCGGCAGGGTCAGCTGGTCGTCGCCGTCGTCGCCCGACACTGCCCCGGCCAGGATCGGCTGCGTCTGGCCGAACTCGTCGTCGACGACGTCGGCCACCACGACCGTGACGTTGTCCGGGCCGCCACCGCGCAGCGCCAGTTCGATCAGCCGGTACGCGCTCTCGGCGACGTCGGGGATTTGCAGGGCCTCGGCGATGGTGTCGTTGCTGACCGGATCGGACAGTCCATCTGAGCACAGCAGGTACCGGTCACCGGCGCGCGCCTCGCGCATCGTCAGGGTGGGCTCGACCTCGTGCCCGGTCAACGCCCGCATGATCAACGAGCGCTGCGGGTGGCTGTGCGCCTCCTCGGCGGTGATGCGCCCCTCGTCGACCAGGGTCTGGACGAAGGTGTCGTCCTTGGTGATCTGGGTGAGCTCGCCGTCGCGGAAGAGGTAGCCGCGCGAGTCGCCGATATGCACCAGCCCGAGCCGGTTGCCCGCGAACAGGATGGCGGTGAGCGTGGTGCCCATGCCCTCCAGATCAGGCTCCATTTCGACCTGCGCTGCGATCGCGGCGTTGCCGGCGCGCACCGCGGTGTCGAGCTTGGCCAGTAGGTCGCCGCCGGGCTCGTCGTCGTCGAGGTGCGCCAAGGCGGCGATCACCAGCTGGGAGGCGACCTCTCCGGCTGCGTGCCCACCCATGCCGTCGGCCAGCGCCAACAAGCGTGCGCCGGCGTAGACGGAGTCTTCGTTATTGGCGCGTACCAGGCCGCGATCGCTGCGGGCGGCATATCGCAGGACCAGGGTCACGGGCGCAACTCCTCAGTGCCGCCGAGGCCGGCACCATCGTCGTAAGCGCGGGTCACGGGCGCAACTCTATTGCGGTCTTGCCGATCCGAACCGGCGTACCTATGGGAACTCGCACAGCAGTTGTCACTTTGGCCCTGTCGAGGTAAGTGCCGTTGGTCGATCCTAGATCTTCCACATACCATTCGGAGCCTCGCTGAGACAGCCTGGCATGCCGAGTAGAGGCGTAATCATCAGTCAATACCAAGGTCGAGTCGTCCGCGCGGCCGATGAGCACCGGTTGGCCGCTCAGCGTGATCCGGGCGCCCTGCAGAGCCCCTTCAGTCACAACCAGATACCGTGCCGTGTCGCGGCGCTGCCGCGAGGGCAGCAGGTTGCCGCGCAGCGTCAGACCACGACGAACCATCACCGCGCCGGTCGGTGCATAGATGTCGGTGCGCAGAATCCGCAGCACCGACCAGATGAACAGCCATAACAGCATCAAAAACCCGGCACGCGTCAGTTGCAGTACCAACCCCTGCATCCGGCGGTCCTTTCCGTCCCGGCACTGCCCACCCCGCGCACCTGATGCCGTGCACCTCAGCAAAGTCACGATACTTCGACAGTGACCGATGCGGGGAGATGCGCGGCAGCTACGAGTCGGTCGGCTCAGTGAATACGGACGATGATCTCGGAATGACCCAGCCGGATCACGTCGCCGTCCGCGAGCTGCCACTCCTGTACCGGGGCGTTGTTCACGGTGGTGCCGTTGGTGGAGTTCAGGTCCGAGAGCAACGCGACCTGACCGTCCCAGCGGATCTCCAGATGCCGGCGTGACACGCCGGTGTCCGGCAGCCGGAACTGGGCGTCCTGGCCGCGCCCGACGATGTTGGAGCCGTCGCGCAGCTGGTAGGTCCGGCCACTGCCGTCGTCGAGCTGCAGGGTGACCTGAGCCCCTGCGGACCCGTAGCCGCCCTGGCCGTAACCGCCGTAGCCGCCCGCTTGGCCGTAGTCCTGCGTCGGCGGCTGACCATACTCAGGAGCCGACTGCTGGCCGTAGTCGCCGTAACCCTGCGACTCTCCGTAGCCCTGTGGCTCCCCGTACCCGCCCTGCGGCGCGTACCCACCGGGTGCCGACGCCTCGGCGTACTGGGTGTAGTCGCCGCTGCCGTAGTCCTGGCGGCCGTAGCCGCCGCCCTGCTGGTAGCCCTGGTCCTGCCCGTAGCCGCCACCCTGTTCGTAGGACGGCCGCTGCGGCTCGGGGGGAGCGGGCGGCGCGCTCGGTGCGCCGTACCCCTCGTCCTGGCGGGCGGGCTCGCGGCCGTAGTCGCCGTAGCCGCCGCCGTAACCCTGCTGACCACCCTGCGGCTGACCGTAACCACCCTGCTGGTAGCCCTGGTCCTGGCCGTACCCGCCCTGGCTTCCGTATCCGCCGGCGGGCGGACCCGCGGGCGCGGCGGGCGGAGGTGCCTCGTAGGTGGGCGCGTAGTTGCTCTGGCCCTGCTCACCGTAGCCACGCTGGTCGCCGTAGCCGCGCTGGTCGTAGCCGCCCTGGTCGCCGTAACCGCGCTGGTCGCCATAGCCGCCCTGCGGCTGACCCTGGGGTTGGCCCTGCGGCTGGCCGTACCCACCCTGGCCCTGACCGTAGCCGCCCTGATCCTGGTAGCCGCCCTGACCGTAGCCACCGTGTTCCTGGCCATAGCCGCCCTGCTGGGGAGGCGGGTAGCCCTGCTGCGGCGGGTATCCGCCGCCCTCTGCCGGGTACGGAGGCTGGCCACCCTCATGCGGGCGCTGGTAGCGGTCGTCGTAGTACTCGTCGGGCCGCCCCTGCCCCTGACCGCCGCGGTAGCCTGGATTGTCAGTCATCGGTCGTACTCCTGGTTCTGCGCCAAACGCATGATTTGATTGTGGCTGGGCGGAATCGGTAGCCGTCGGGCGGGGCTCGACGTCGGGGTTGACAGTCCCGCGGGCGCGGAACTGGCCAGTGTGCAGGTTCGAGGCCTGCTCGAACCGGACGACCACTTCACCATACGTTTGCCACCCCTGTTCCTGGATATAGTCCGCCAAGTACCGAGCAAAAGCGCTCGACGTGAGCTCCGGGTCGCCGCCCAACTTCTCGAAGTCGTGCACACTGAGGGTAATGATGTATTCGTTGGGTGCCAAAAGGCGATTTCCCTGTAGGGAGCGGACGCCGTCGGCAGCCTCGCGGCGCAACAGGGCTTCCACCTCTTGCGGCACGATCGATCCCCCGAACACCCGGGCAAACGCATCACCAACCGTCGACTCGAGTTTGCGCTCGATGCGCTGAACCAGCCCTCGTTGGCTACCCATTTTCGCGCTCGCCTCACTCCTGTGCACGGGAGTCGTCGGCCGAAGGCGATGAACTCGGCCACGTGACTTGTTAACTGACAATCGTATCGGGACAGCGCGACGCGGCGGCACCGTCAGAATCCTGAGAATCACATCGATACTGTTCGGAGACCTTTCGCCGACTGCGTGGGGGTGCCCCCGAGCGCACGGTTGGGGTGCGCAGCCACTACAGTGATATGGTCCTCCGGTTGTTTCGGGCGAGTGGCGGAATGGCAGACGCGCTGGCTTCAGGTGCCAGTGTCCTTCGGGACGTGGGGGTTCAAGTCCCCCTTCGCCCACATAGAGCGGTTCCACGAACTGCGACGACAAAGGTCACGAACCAGAAATGGATCGTGACCTTTGTGTTTGGCATAGCGATTTAATTGGGTACTGCGAGGACGGTCGACCGGGGAGTCAAGCTCCCGGTCCACTCAATGACCGCCGCAGTCGACGAGCTTCGTCAAGCGATTGCCGAGCTACCGGCCTTCCATCCACACGGTGACCCACGGCCGGCCGTCGAAATGGAGCGTCTGCCGAAGATCCACCGCGTCGGACCGCGGCATAAGCTCCATCGGGTGGCGCAGCAACGTCGCGTTTGATAGTTGGTCGAGGCAGCCACCACGGTCGAAGTCTGCTCTGGTGGCGAACGCGGGCCAGGTATCGCATCACACCCGCCATCACCATCGCTAAAATGGCGAATTATTATTCTTGTAGCATTCAATGTCCAGCGGATTCGAACAAAAACGCTGCGCATTGCAGCCGGCCAAGGTCGTGGCAGAAATTAAAACAAACATTATCGCGCCAATTGCCCGCACCCGGTGAGCGCGCATATTTGAAGCTCTCTTCATGTTTTAACTCTCCTTTATGACGAGTCGACACCAGCCAAGGTGATGTTACCCGCCACCAGCAGTTTTGCCGCAGCTGTCACCATCGTTGTGCGAAAAAGAGCCCGAGACGATTCACCTAAAACAGAACCAGAGCTAATACTAGATAAAGCGTTCAAATGAGACGTTCACGCGTCACCGCCATGGGCACAATTCAGGTGCAAAGCCAGCCACGGCGGCGTCAGCAGCCGCGGCATCGAATCCAACAGGAACTTCTGGCCCGGCCAACAGAAAAACCACGGCCGACACCGGTTACGCGGAAAACATGCCGCGACTCATCACGATCGCACGCGCGGACTTTCGCTGAGCAGGATCAGCATCGCTCGTTGTCGTGCTGGGCGGCTCAGCTTCCGCGTCCGCCCGTTGACGTCACATCCGACTCCGGCAGGTACCGGCGCCGTCGGCCGCTTGGCATGAGCGCGGATTGGGGTATGACGGACGGCCGTATCCGCGACGCTCGGCGCCGTCTACGGTCTATCTGACAAAACCGCGCCGACACCGCCGTCGGCGACGATCCGAGGAGCCACAGAGTTGAACATCGATCCCGCGGCCACCGCGTGGTTGCTCGCCAGCACCGCGCTCGTCCTGCTCATGACCCCCGGCCTGGCGATCTTCTACGGCGGCATGATGCGCACCACCGGCGTGCTCAACATGATCATGATGAGCTTCATCTCCATCCCGGTGGTCACGGTGGCGTGGCTGCTGGTGGGCTACAGCCTGGCCTTCTCCGACGGCGGGGCCGGCGGTTTCTCAGGTGGGCTGGCTCACGCCGGCATGAGTGGAATCGGCCCGGAGACCCTGCACGGACAGGTGCCCGAGCTGCTGTACGCCACTTTCCAGCTGACCTTCGCCATCATCACCGCGGCTCTGGTCAGCGGCGCCATCGCCGATCGCGCCAAGTTCGGGGCCTGGATAGTGTTCGTCCTGGTGTGGTCGGTGGCGGTCTACGCGGTGATCGCGCACTGGGTGTGGGCGCCCACCGGCTGGCTGGCCAAAATGGGAGTCCTGGACTACGCGGGTGGATTGGTCGTCGAAATCGTCTCTGGCTCTTCGGCTTTGGCCCTCGCCCTGGTGCTCGGCCCGCGCATCGGCTTCAAAGTGGAGGCGATGCGCCCGCACAACCTGCCGTTCGTCCTGCTCGGGGTGGGCCTGCTGTGGTTCGGCTGGTTCGGGTTCAACGCCGGATCGGCGCTGGCGGCCAACGGGCTGGCGTCCGCGATCTTCCTCAACACCCTGGTGGCTGGCTGCCTGGGCATGCTGGGCTGGCTGACGGTCGAACAGTTCCGCGACGGCAAGCCCACCACGTTCGGTGCCGCCTCGGGTGTGGTGGCCGGTCTGGTGGCGATCACCCCGTCGTGCGGCACAGTGAACACGCTGGGCGCCGCGGTGGTCGGCCTGGTCGCCGGAGTGGTGTGCTCCTACGCGATCCTGGTCAAGTTCAAGCTGAACTACGACGACTCTCTCGACGTGGTGGGTGTGCACTTCGTCGGCGGCGTGGTCGGGGTCTTCCTGATCGGGCTGCTCGCCACCGCGGTGATGACCGGCGGCCCGAAGGGCCTGTTCTACGGCGGCGGATTGGGCCAACTCGGCAAACAGTCCCTGGCCATGGTGGTGGTCGCCCTCTACGCGTTCACGGTGAGCTTCGTGCTGGGCAAGCTGATCGATCGGATCATGGGATTCCGGCTCAGCGCCGCCGACGAGAAGAGCGGGATCGACCTGGCGGAGCACGCCGAAACGGCCTATCCCGAAGGCGTTTACGGCCACCAGGCACCGCGCCGTCCGTCCATCGGCGAACGCGACGACTCCCGCCCGCGGTCGATCGACGACGACGACCTGTCGTAGCACATGTGCTACCTTTGGTTATGACAGTTGTTGGGCTTCGTGAACTGCGTCAGAACGCCTCTGAACTCGTCCGCCGTGTGGAGCAGGGCGAGGAGATCGTCATTACCGTCGCTGGCCGTGCGGGTGCTCGGCTGGTCCCCGCAACCCCCCGAGCCTGGCGTCGGTGGGCGGACGTAGCCGAACTTGTCGCCGGGCCCGCCGACCCCGACTGGGATATGGATCGGAGCACGCTGGCCGGTGAGCTTGAAGACCCTTGGTCGACCAAGTGAGAGGCGTGCTCGACACCAGCGTGGTCATCGCGACAGACGTCCCTCCCCTCGAGGGAGAGTTGGCTATCAGCGCCGTGACGCTGGCCGAATTGCACTTCGGTGTGCTGGTCGCAAAACGAGGCAGCGTTCGGGCCGAGCGACTGCGCCGGCTACTGCTGCTCGAGCGGACCTTCGACGCACTGCCACTCGATGGAACGGTGGCCGCTAGCTACGGCCAAGTCGCCGCGGCTGTCGTCGAGATGGGCCGCCAGCCTATGGCCCGGTCGATGGATCTGCTGATCGCGGCTACAGCACATGCACATGCGGCACGTTTGTACACACGGAATCCGGACGACTTCGCCGGCCTCGGGAACCTGGTCGACGTGGTTGCGGTCTGACTTCCGAATTGCCCTGGCGATAACCTGGCCTCGTGAGCAGCAAGCAAGTGCCGGGGGGCGTCGTGCACGAGATGCCGGCTGATCTGCGTCAGGCGCTGGTCGCGAACTCGACCGCCCTGGAGTTGTGGAAGGACATCACTCCCCTGGCCCGCAACGAGTTCATCTGCTGGGTCGAGGACGCCAAGCAGGCGGCTACCCGCGAGCGCCGCATCCGGCGGACCCAGGAGGAACTCGAGGAGGGCAAGCGCCGGCCCTGCTGCTGGCCGGGGTGCAAACATCGCGAGCGCAACGGCCGATAGCGGTAGGCCCGTTGCTGGACCCGCCCCGAAACGTCTAGTGTTTGGTTAGGCGAACCTAATCTGGCGGTTACCCCTCCCGCCGGATCAGGTCAACGCCCCGCTGAGTCACAGCCCTGACTGCAGCGAAGATGCCGAATCCGGGCACGCCGAGCGCGAGCCGGGCTGCGCAGCATGGGAGGACCGGTTGCTGATGGGTGCGATGCCGAGGGGTTGGCCGGCGGAGAGTGCGCAGTGACGACGCCGATCTGGATCGCCTCACCTCCCGAAGTGCACTCGGCACTGCTGTCCGCCGGGCCCGGGCCGGGCGTTCTGTTGGCGGCAGCGGGTGCCTGGCAGGCACTGGGTGCCGAGTACGCCGAGGCGACCGCGGATCTGTTGAGCGTGCTGGGTGCCGCCCAGAGTTCCTGGCAAGGTCCGAGCGCTGCTCAGTACGTCGCCGCCCACGCGCCGTACCTGGGCTGGCTGACCCAGGCACAGGCGACCAGCCAAGCCGCCGCGGCCCAACACGAAGCGGCGGCCGCGGCCTACACCACGGCCCTGGCGCTGATGCCGACACTGCCCGAGTTGGCCGCCAACCACGTCGTCCACGGGGTGCTGGTGGCGACGAATTTCTTTGGTATCAACACGATTCCGATCACGCTGAACGAGGCCGACTATGCGCGGATGTGGCTGCAGGCCGCGGCCGCGATGGGTGGCTATGAAGCGGCGTCGGCAGCGGCGCTGGCAGCCGTCCCGCCCACCTCGCCGGCGCCGACGGTGGTCAAATCAGACGCAGCCGCCGAACCCAGCCAACTCGCCGCCGCGGCTCCCGCCGCCGATTCCGGAAACCAGCTCAATCTCGCCGACATCATCGCCCAGTTGCTGCAGCAGTACCTCCAGTACGTCCAGCAGCTGTACGAGCCGATCACCAACTTCCTGCAGAACCCGGTGGGCAACACCTTCCAGCTGATCACCGACTTCATGACGAACCCGGCGCAGGCGCTGAGCACCTGGGGACCGTTCCTGTTCGCCGTCATCTACCAGATCGTGACGTGGATAGCGGCGAGTCTCACCTACCCCCAGCTGCTACTGGACCCGCTGCTGTCGATAACCCTGGGGGTGGTGATCGGGGTGGGTTACGAGTACCTCCAGCAGCTTCCCGGCCCGGTGGCCGAAGGTGCGGAAGCACCGGCGGCGGTGGTCAACGCACCGAGTCACTCGTCGAACTGGCCGCTGGCGACCCTGGCGCCGACGATCACCGGCCCGGCCGGCGCTCCGGCGGCTTCGGCCACCGCAAGTGCCGGGTCGGCACCGGCCTCGGCCGCGCCGGCGCCGGCAGCGTCGGCGGTGCCGTATGCCGTCATCGGGCTCGATCCCGGTGAGGGGTTCACGCCGACATTTCGCGAGGGATCCAGCGTAAAGGCGCCGGCGCAAGGTATTCCGGCGGCCGCCGCCGGTGTCGCGGTCCGGGACAAACGCCGGTCCCGACGACGGCGCGCGGCTACCATGCCGGAGCACCAGTACGCCGACGAGGTGCTGGATTACGACCCGGAGCCCGACCCGGTGCCGCCCGACGAGCCGGCGGTGACGGCCTCAGGAAGCCGTGCGGGCGCGATGGGCTTCGGGGGTACCGCGGCCAGGGGCGACGCCGACGCCGCCGGACTCGTGACCTTGCCCGCCGACGAATTCGGCAGTGGCCCAACCGTTCCGATGCTGCCCAACACGTGGGAGTCCGAACAGCGCTAGCCTCAGTTGCTCGGCTGTGTATTGACCCAGCCGACCACTTCGGCGGTCACTGGGTCGGTGATGTCGTTGTATTCGGGATGCTTCTTGAGCACCGTGACCACCATGGAACACACCGGCACGATCCGTTTGCCGTCCGCGCGCGTCGCCTGTAGCGCGTCTTCGAGCAGCAGTGTGGCCAAGCCACGCCCGCCGAATGCCGGGTCGATTTCGGTGTGGTGGAAGACCCGCTGATCGCCCCGGTCGGCGAAATCGGCGAAGCCGACGTCTTGGCCGCCGACGGCGATCGTGTAGCGCCGGTCCTCTCCTCGGATGTCGACCTCTGCACCGGTTTTGTCGGTTGTCATGTGCGCTCCTTCTGATCTGAAAGTGGTCTGGGAACCAGCCGGGTGGTTGGCATCGGCGGGGCGGGCAGGCGGGCGACCGAACCCTGATAGCCCCGGACGGCACCGAAGCGGTCGTCTGAATCGTTATGGGCGTCCTGCCATTGCCGTCGATAGCCGACGATCTCGTCGTGACTTCGTCCGACGAAGTTCCACCACATCACCAACTCTTCGCAGAACGGCGCGCCGCCCAGCACCAGGACCCGGGCGGGGCGCCCAGCGGTGTTGCTTAACCGCAGCACGGAGTGTCCGGTGCCCAGGAACCCCAGATCTGCCACCGACAGTCGAACTCCATCCAGTGCAACCTCTCCGTCGTCGCACAGCACACCGTGCTCGAAGGCCGGGTCGATCCCGAGTTCGAGCTCGGCCCGCGGCTCCAGGTCAAGTTGAGCTCCGAGCAGCGGGGTGAAAGTCGTTACCGGCGAACGGCTCCCGGCCAGCTCACCCAGGAAGACCGAGGCTCGAGCCCCCAAAATCGACACCGGTTCGGGACGGTAGTGGGCGAAGTCTCGAGCCGTGTCGCGCGCTGAATCCGGCAGTGCCACCCACAACTGCGCGCCGTGCAGCACGCTGCCGCCCACGGCCACTTCGGAATGACAGATACCCCTGCCGGCCGTCATCAGGTTGAGTTCGCCCGGCCGCACCATGGCGTGCACGCCCGCGCTGTCGCGGTGCTCCACCTCCCCACTGAACAACCAGCTCACCGTTTGTAGGCCGGTGTGGGGATGCGGTGGAACGTCCATCCGCGCGGCGTCTCCGGTCACCGGCCCGTAGTGATCGACGAAGCACCAGGCGCCGATCATTGAGCGCTGCCGCTGTGGCAGGGTGCGGCGCACCGGCATGGCCCGCGGCCCGCCGAGGGGCACCTCCCGTGGCCGCAGGATCTCCACGGCCGGGGTGTCCACGGCGACCTGCGCAGCGCCACAAGCAACTTCGGCCGGCGCGATCTCCAGGTTGCTCACCCTCGCGACCCTACTCGCCGACTCACCGGCCCGGCGGTTGCAGCGCCTTCATGGCGACTCGCATCACCGGCTCGGGTATCCGGTCCTTAAGCGCCAGCGCCCGGTCGGCGGCACGAGAGCGCAGCGGTGTGCCTCTGCCGAACATCCGGTTGAAAGGGCCCCCGGTCGGTTCGACGGTCACGTGCAGCGGTGGGACGTCGACGGCAGAACCCAGGGCATTGGAGATCACCATCCGCTGAATCTCGCTGGTGCCCTCAAAGATGGTGTACAACTTGGCATCTCGATACCACTTCTCCACCGGGTGATCGGTGATGTAACCCCAGCCACCCATCGTCTGAATCGCGCGCTCGGTGGCCTTGACGGCGACTTCGCTGGCGGCCAGCTTGGACATGGAGCCCTCGCCCCGCTCGAAGGGGACGTTGTTGGCAGCCATCCAGGAGGCGCGCCACGTTAGCAGCCGTGCCGCGTCGATCTGAGTCGCCAAGTCGGCCAACGGAAATGCGATGCCCTGGTTGTTGATGATGGGTCCGCCGAACGCTTCCCGCTCGGTGGCGTAGGCGGTGGCGTATTCCAGTGCGGCGCGCGCGATTCCGATCGCCTGCGCCGCCACCATGGGCCGGGTCTGCTCGAAGGTGCCCAGCGTGGCGGATCCTGACTTCTTCGCGCCGGCCACGACTTCGCGGGCCTTGGCCAGTTTGTGTTCGAGTTTGTCCTGTCCACCGAGCAGATTGCCGCCAGGTACCCGCACACCGTTGAACCGCAACTCAGCGGTATGTGATGCCCGGCAGCCCAACTTGTCCAGCTTGCGGACCAGTTCCAGTCCGGGGGTGCCGCCCGGTACGACGAACAGGGCCTGGCCCCGGTGGCCGAGTTCCTCGTCGACCACCGCGTTCACCACGTGCACGTTGGCGATGCCGCCGTTGCCGATCCACATCTTGTGACCGTCGATGATCCAGTCGTCGCCGTCGCGGCGGGCATGGGTGCGCAGGTTGCGGACATCGCTGCCGCCCTCGGGTTCGGAGATGGCCAGCGCGGCCAGCTTGAGGTCTCCCGGCGTCCCGAAGCATTCCGGAGCCCACTGCAGCATCTGCTCGGGCGAGGCGGCCTGGCCGATCGCCGAGAGTGCCAGCGCCGGCATCACGATGGCCAGGCCGATTCCCGCGCAGCCCCAGAACAGCTCCTCCATGAACATCGGTAGCGAGATGCCGGTCGGGTCGCCAATCAGATCCCGGTAGAACAGCGGGCTGTAGAAACCGCGCTGGGCGGCCTCCTCCAGCACCGGCCACGGAAACTCCTGCCGCTGGTCGAATTCCAGCGCCACCGGCCGGATCACCTCCTCGGCGAACTCGTGGGTTCGCCGGGCCAGATCGTGTTGTGCTGCGGTAGGGGTCACGTCGAAAGTCATGGGGCGCCTCTGGTTCAGTTGCCTCGGCCCGGACGGGGCCACTGTCAAGCGCGGTATACCCCGGGTTTCGGCGCGCTATCCGCGCGACTTCCCCGCAGCGCAGGTCAGGCCGCCGAACGCGGACCCACCTTGGTAGCCGGGAGATGCAGGATCACCGGGCTCAGCGGAAGCTGGTTGGTCTCCAGCGCGCGTTCCCGGCTCGCTAGCAGGGCCGCGTTCTCGGGCAATTCCCGGGCGTTGATCTCTCCGGCGGCGATCCGTCGCAACACCTCGTGGGCGTGCGCGAGTTGCTCGCGCTTGCGATACTGCCCGCCGGGCAACTTGACCCCCGCCCAGACCCCGTACTCCTCCTGGTGCTTGATCGCCCACTCGGCGCAGAGTCGCTGCTGCGCCAGGGGGCACCGCCGCAAGCACTGCACCCTCGCCTCGATTGCCGACCGCTCGTAGACGCGTGCCTTGGCGGCACCGTCGCCACCGTCGTCGTCGGGGTAGCCGAACCACAGTTCCGGGTTTGAGGTGCAGGGGTTTGCCATGTTTGAGGCCTCCTCGTCCATCTGAAACGTAGGCAGAAGCGTATACGCAGAAGGGCTGGATAGACAAGATAAACGGATAACAAAACATATAATCACTAGTGAGTCGAGGCGCCTGTGTAACATTCGCGTATGGCCTGGAGCCCGCCGTGAGCCGCGAGTCGGCCGGCGCGGCGATTCGCGCACTCCGCGAATCACGGGACTGGTCATTAGCCGACCTCGCGGCGGCCACCGACGTGAGCATCATGGGGTTGAGCTACCTCGAACGCGGTGTCCGCAAACCACACAAAGGCACTGTTCAGAAGGTTGAGGAGGGCCTCGGTCTGCCTCCGGGCACCTACGCACGGCTGGTGGTCGCGGCGGACCCCGAAGCAGAACTTGCCCGCCTGCTCGCCGCGCGACCGCCGGCACCCGCCTCCGCCCGGAGCCAGGGAGCGGTCACCGTCGAGCGTCACTCTGACACCGATGTGCTCGAAGAGTATGCCGAGGCACAACTCGAAACGCTGCGATCACTCATCGATCGGATGCCGACGAAGACATCAAACGAATATGAGACGTATATTCTGAACGTGATCGCACAGTGCGTGAAGGCGGAGATGCTGGCGGCCAGTTCGTGGCGGGTGGCGGTGAATGCCGGCGCCGATTCGAGCGGCCGCCTGATGGAGCACCTGAAGGCGCTCGAAGCCACTCGCAGCGGGTTGCTGGAGCGGCTGCCGACAAGTCTCAGCGCCCGATTCGACCGGGCCTGCGCGCGGTCGGAACTCCCGGACGCCGTCATTGCGGCGCTGATCGGCGTCGGCACTGACGATGTGTGGGACATCCGCAACCGTGGTGTCATCCCATCCGGGGCCATCCCCCGCGTGCGTGCATTCACAGACGCGGTGCAGGGTCATGAAGCCATCGACGACGGGACCGCAGGTGAGTGAACCGGAAGTCGAGGCACTCGAGCGTGCCCACCGACTGTTCGCGGGGAACACGCCCCCGGTGACGCTGGAGCCGGTTCCGGTCGTTGAAGCGAAAGACGTTGCGCCACCGAGTGGTTATCAGCGTGCCGCCAACCGCAGCCACATCGTCCTGGCATCGGCCGCGCACACGGATTCAGTCCTCGCGACGGTCATGGCCGGGGCGCGGCGGGACCGGGGCGCTGCGCGGGAGCTCACCGCCGGTGTCGTCGATGAAGCTCGCGCTGATGCCGCGGTCGCCCCGGCGACGCCGCTGGCTCAGCGCGAGGCAATACGCCGGCGGGTGGCGCGGTTGCGAGCGCAACGGTCTCACGTTCTCTCCGCGCAAAGCCGCGCGCGGCGGCACGGCGAAGCGCTGCGTACGCTGCGGTATCGCGTCACGCACCGTCGCGCCCGGCTGCCGTCGGCGCACGGTCGCGCGGGCACAGCGGTGCGGGCTGCGCTTTCCCGGCTGGGGCGGCCCTACGTGTGGGGTGCTACCGGTCCCGATCAGTTCGACTGCTCCGGCCTGGTCCAGTGGGCGTACGCGAAGGCGGGAGTGCACCTCGATCGCACCACCTATCAACAGATCAACGACGGCTTTCCGGTGCCGCGCGCCCAGGTGCAGCCAGGTGACCTCGTCTTTCCGCATGCCGGGCACGTGCAGATGGCGATCGGCGACAACCTCGTGGTCGAAGCTCCCTATTCGGGTGCCTCCGTCCGGATCAGCCGACTGGGCACCAATGTGGCGATCCGCCGGCCCTGGTAGAGGAAGGTTCAAGTCATGTCGGACCAAGCGGGATCATCGATCAGCGCCATTGCCGCCCGCCAAGCTGAACTGGCGACCAGGCACCGCGCTGCCTCCGAGGCCGACCGGGTCCTGACCGACACACTCGTCGGCGCGCACGAAGCGCTCCGGGAGAGCCTGCGCCGGCTCGATGCGATCGCCGCGGAGATCGAGCGTGCGCGCGGGCTTGCGCTCGATGCGCCGTTGGGCGCGCGCGAGTTTCAGCGATTCCTGTTGTCCAAACAGCGCGAAATCACCTCTGTCGTCACCGATGCCCGCGAGCTGAGCCGCGCCAAAGGCGCTGTGCTGCAAGGGCTGCGCTCACAGTACGGGCAGCCGTCCACAGGGTGAATTGTCGAGGGGACGGTGCCTGGGTACTGTCCCGCGGCATGGAGGGGTCGTGACGACGTATCAGGACCTCGTGGACACGATGCGACGCATTCAGGAGCGCACCGGCGACCCGTTGGCATGGATGGCCGGGCTGACGCCCGAGGAACGGATCGCCGCGGTATCGCCTCCGACGAGCGGGGCGCAGCTGGCCGAGATCCTGGCCAAGATCCGTCGGCAACACCCGGACCTGTTCCCCCCGACGAATTCGCCGGCGCCCCCGGATCGCGCCGACGGCGATGCTGCCAAGGCCATCGCGGATGCGGAAGTCGCTCTGGCGCACCAAAATTCCATGACATCTCAGCTGGACATGCAGGTGGTTTCGGCAATCCTGAACGCCCACCTGACCACGGTGGAGGGCCGCGACGCACTCACGAAACTGCAGCACGAGATCGAGACCGCCGTCGCAACGCGCTCGGATCTTGACACCCCGGCCGGCGCAAGGGATTTCCAGCGGTGGCTGATCGGCAAACTCAGAGATATCCGCGAGGTGGTCGCGACCGCGAGTCTGGACGACACGTCCAAGTCGGCCTTGATGGCGGCGTGGACGTCGCTGTACAACGCGTCCGAGAACGCGGCGGAGACATCCGCCCGACGGCGGCCGGTGCCGGAACCGACCTCGCCGATCGGGCACGCCGGGGACCGACAGCCGGTGCCGGCCGCCGCAGCGGACCCGTTGCTGGACTCGTTGCTGCTCGATGACCCCGGGTCGGCGCCGGCCGCCGCGCCCGGTCCCTCGCCTACGGCGGTATCACCCCCGACGACTCCACCCAGTTCGGGCGGTGGAGCATCCCCGGCGGGCTCGTCGCCCCCGGCGCTGGGCCTACCAACTGGGTTAACGCTGCCGAATCTGCCGGCCGGCAGCGGTCGCGACGGGCGATCGCTCAACGACGGGCTCTGGGATGACGACCGGATTCATCGAGAATCCGCGGATGAGGACGAACACGACCATCACGACGACGACCATCGGGACGCGGAGCCGCCCGATCCCTCGGGTCAGCATGAGGCGCCGCCGGCAGGTCCGACGACGGTGACGCTGCCGACCGGCGAGACGGTGACCGCTGCCAGCCCGCAACTGGCCGCGGCGATCCAGGCCGCGGCCGGCGGCACCCCGATCGCCGAGGCATTCCAGCAGCAGGGCATCACGATCCCCCCTCCGGGCACCGCAGTCAGCGCTCCCCTGGACCCGTCGCGTGTCGAGCCGGGCGACATCGGCATGTTCAGCGATCGGCACGCGCTGGCCCTCGGACGCAGCAAGGCGCTGCTGGACGGCCAGATTCAACACATTTCGACCGTGGCGGGGCCGAGCTTCCTAGGCTGGGAGCACCCGCCGGCGCCGGCGAGCCAGGCGACAGCACCAGCTACCGAGACACCGACACCGACCCGGCCGTCAGCCACGGCCTAGCCGCAGAGGAGGAGAGAGCGGATGGCAGACCGAATTCATGTGGTGCCGGCGCATTTGCGGGAAGCCGCCGCCCATCACCAGCAGGCCTCCGAGCAACTTCGGGCCCTGCCCGCGTCGCATGCGGCGATTCAGGACAGCCTGGATTCTCTTGGGCCGATCTACAGCGAACTGCGCGAGGCTGGACGGGAACTGCTCGAACTCAGGCGGCAGT
This sequence comes from Mycobacterium sp. 23, assembly GCF_048287075.1. NCBI lineage: Bacteria > Bacillati > Actinomycetota > Actinomycetes > Mycobacteriales > Mycobacteriaceae > Mycobacterium > Mycobacterium sp. 23. The sequence continues at coordinate 4,092,667 of NZ_JBLVUX010000005.1, read as the reverse complement.
GCTACGAGCAACAGGCAGACGACCATGCCGACATCGCTCAGCATCTCCACACCTCGGCGGCGCTGTGGGAGCAGCACGAACAAGAGGCAGCCGACAAGCTCGGCGGCATCCTCGATCGATGACCGTCACTAGACATTCATGACCGACGCCAACCCGGCCTTCGACACGGTGCATCCCAGCGGCCACATCCTGGTGCGCTCATGTCGGGGCGGATATCTGCACAGCGTCGCGCTCAGTGAGGCGGCGATGGAGACGGACGCCCAAACTCTGGCCGAGGGCATCCTGCTGACCGCCGACGTGTCGTGTCTGAAGGCGCTCTTGGAGGTGCGCGACGAGATTGTCGCAGCCGGACACACACCGTCCGCGGAGGTGCCGACGGACGCCGATCTCGATGCCGCTATTGAAAAGCTGCTCGAGCACCGGCTGCGTCGCCGCGCCCCCTGACCTTCTAAAGCAGCCAGGTCCGGCCGGTCTCCGGGTCGGGTGCGATCTCGGTTGGCGGCTCGATCGGGTTGTCGCCGAACAACTCTCGTGCCCGGCTGAGCAGAGAGCGCACCTCGTCGAGTTGCTGCTGCAGTGCGGAGTCAGCCATGGTCACACGCTACCCACGCCACGTCGGCCACACAATTCACCGTTCCCAGAACCGCCGGGACTGCCTGCCGAGTACCGCTACTCTAAGCCGGTGGGGATCTTCGGCCGTATCACGGCGCGTCAGCGGCTGCGCAGAGCTACCCAGGAATCGCTGTCGGTACCCACTTTCAGCGCGCCCCTCGATTGCACACCCTGGGTGATCGGCGGCCTGTGGCCTCCGGAGTTGTCGGCCGGTAACTCCGAAACCGCAACTCTCGCTGGATATCTGAAGGCTGACCTGCAGCGGATCGCCGGCGCCGCAAACGATGAGTTGCGCGTCATCGGCCGATCCGGAATGGAGTACACGGCCCGGCGCGACGCCGAAGCCAGCGTGATCGACGAGGCCCGCGACCTCGCGGTGCGCCGAGTCGAGTCGACGATGCGCCAACTGCGGCGGCTGCGGCAAGAACCGGGCACAGACATGGACAAAACACAGGTCATCCCCGCTGTCCGCGACGAAGCGCCGGTGCCCGCACCGGCACAGAGCGAGGACGGGCAGCGACCCGCCGGGACTACGGAGAGCCCGGCATCGACCGACGACGACCGGCTGCCGCGGCTGCTGGCATTCGTGGCGCGCCAGGAACCACGTCTGAGCTGGGCCGTCGGTGAGCGGCCAGATGGGACGACGGTACTGGTCACCGACCTCGCTCATGGCTGGATTCCGCCCGGCATCGCCTTGCCCGAAAGCGTCCGGCTACTGGAACCACGGCGCCGCAGCGGCCGCGCGGCCGACATGCTGGGTACCACCACCCGCGTGCTGACCTACACACCCGGTGACCCGGCCCGGTGGTCCAGCGATGCCCCCGACCCCCAGACATCGGATCAGCCGTTCGAGCTGCCGCCGGCCGAAGACCTGGACTGGGAGCTGAGGGTGGCGACTCACTGGCGCGAGGGAATACCTCGGATGGTGAACACGATGGTCAGCGCCGTCGCGGCCGGCGCCGACATCGTCGAGCAAGAAGCCGATCTGCTGCGGGTTCAACTGGATACCGTCCGGTACCAGGTGCTGGCGCAGTACCCCGACGTCGACCCGGCGCAACTGCTGAACTGCATGTTGCTCGCCGCTGTCGACAGCCGCGTTTCCGGGGACCCGGTGTCGGCCAACTACCACTTCGCCTGGTTCGCGAATCTGGCTGCCGATACCGCCTGAAACATGAATTGACGCTGGTCGGGGCCGTCGACATACTGTCATGGTGTCGGGGTCGGGTCCTTCCAGCGAGGTCAGCGACCGAAGCGCCGGAAGCGATGCAGACCTCGTCGAAGCGGTTCTTCGTGAACTGAGCGAGGCAGCGGACAAGTGGGAAGCACTCGTCGCTCAGGCTGAGACCGTCACCTACAGCGTGGACCTCGGCGACGTGCACGCGGTGGTGAATGCGGACGGCCGCCTGCTCGAGTTGACGTTGCACCCGGACGTGATGACCGGCTACGCACCCGGCGAGCTGGCCGACAGATTGAACCTCGCGATCGCAGCGCTGCGGGAGGAGGCAGAAGCCGAGAACCAGGCACGGTACGGCGGACGTCTGCAGTGGTGACGGGTACGGAATCGGGTCCGTACCGGTCACCGGAAGGAGAAGACTGTGCCACTCAATCTGTCCAACCGGGACCAGAATTCGGGGCATTTGTTCTACAACCGACGGCTGCGCGCCGCGATCACCCGGTTCTCCGTCCGGATGAAGCACGACGACCGCAAACAGCAAGCGGCAGTGGCCCTCTCTATCGTCCTGGTCCTCATCGGTGTCGGCTGGATGGCCTTGCTGCACATCATGAAGCCCGCCGGGTTGATAGCAAGCTCGGCCGTCATCGGCAACCGCGACACCGGAGCCATTTATGCCAAGGTCAATGGGCGCCTGTACCCGGCATTGAACCTCACCTCCGCACGACTGGTGGTCAGCAGTGCCGCCGCGGTCACCTGGGTCACGGCAAGTGAAATCGCCAAATATCCCACCGGCCCGATGATCGGAATTCCCGGTGTGCCGGACAGCTTGCCGGTCGTGTCCAGCGCGGTGTCGGCCTGGGCAGTGTGTGACACCGCACGCACCGCTACCCGGGGCAGCGCCACGCCGCCTCTCGTCACTGCGATCGCGGGACGTCTGTCCCCGCTGGACCGGGCGGCTGTGATGGAGCCGAAACAGGCACTCCTGACAACCCACAACGGCGCCACCTATGTGATCTGGGGTGGGCAACGGTCGCGGATCGACCCGACCGACCGTTCGGTGACGTTCAATCTCGGCCTGGATCCCGGTGTGACGTATCCGATCGAACTGTCCAATGCCCTCTTCGACGCCATGCCCGCTACGGAACCGCTTGTGTCGCCGATGATTCCGGAGTCCGGCACCCCGTCGAGGTGGCTGCCCGAACTCAAGGTCGGCAGTGTGCTGCAATCGCGCGACGCCGGTGGCACCGTCAACGGTTTCTACGTACTGCTGGGCGGCGGAGTCCAGAAAATCAGCAGCTTCGTCGCAGATCTACTGCGCACCAAGGACTCTCAAGGCTCGCCCGCACCCCTACTGGTAGCCCCGGATCGCCTCGTCCATATCCCGGTCGTCGACGTACTCAACGTCGACTACTACCCACCCGGAAAGCTGGAATTCATTGACACGAAGGCCAATCCCGTGACGTGCGTGGGATGGGAGAAGCAGGCCGGCGATCCCCAGGCCAGGGTCACCATCATCTCGGGCCGGGGGTTACCGGTTCCGAGCGCCATGGACTCCCTTCTGGTGCATCTGGTGCGCGATGACCGGTACCCGGAATCCAGCGAGGCCGACCAGACATTGATGCTGCCGGAAGCGGCCAACTTCGTAGCCACTACCAGCGGTGTATCAACGGCGGACAGCCGCGAAAGCCTGTATTGGGTTGCACCGCAAGGAGTTCGATACGGCATTCAATCGGATGCGCGAACACTGCAAGCGCTCGGGCTGGAGGCGCGCCTCGCCCTGCAGGCGCCATGGCCACTGGTGCGCACCTTCGCGCCAGGCCCGGCGATCAGTCGCGACGCAGCCCTGGTTGCCCGCGACGCCGTATCGGCCGGCGGTGCCCTGGCACCGATTCCCGACAACAGCGACGCCGGGAGCTAGCAGTGTCCAAAAGCGGGTTCGTGCGACCGAAACGCACACCGGTACCGAATGTCCCACCGGTGCGGGTGGCGGTCGGGGCGCCGTTGGCGCTGCCCGAACGCGAGCCACGCAACATCCTGCTGATGATCGCGCTGCCCGCACTACTGGTCGGCATCGTCGGCACGCTGGTCGTGATGTATGCATCCGGGGTCAGGTCATTACAGTCGGGCTTCTTCCCGATGGTCGGCCTGGTCGGTTTCGGCGCTCTGATGTTCGGGGGGCGGTTCGGGCGCGGACGCCGAATCAGTTGGGGTGAACTGGAAAAGCAGCGCCGCAGCTATCTGCGCCAGCTCGATGACGATCGCGAAGAAGTCCAGCGTGCCGCGCGGGTACAACGCCAGAGCCAGCTGTTCGTGCATGCCGACCCGCGGCGACTCGACACGGTGATCGGTGGCCCGCGGATGTGGGAACGGCGCCCCACCGATCCGGATTTCCTCGATGTCCGGCTGGGCATCGGTGTTCAGCAGGCTGGTGACTCCGCCGTCTCGCTGCAGTGGCCGGACGTTCCCATCGGGGAGGAGCTGGAACCGGTAACCGGGGGCGCACTCAGGGATTTCATCCTTGAACAGAGCAAGATCCGGGGAATCGGGAAGGTGCTGAGCCTGCGGTCGAAGCCCGGGTTCAGCTTCACCGCCGAAGATCCAAGCGACCTGCACAATCTGGTGCGCGCGTTGCTGTGCTCGCTCGCCGTCTATCACAGTCCGGAGGACGTGAAGCTGATGGTGGTCACCCGTCATCCGGAGCACTGGCAGTGGCTGGTCTGGTTGCCGCACAGCCAGCACGACGAGATGTTCGACGCGTGCGGGCTGCGCCGCCTGGTATTCGCATCGCCGACGGAGCTGGAAGAGGCACTTGACGCCGAGTTGCACCGCAAGGGCCGTGGGCCCTGGTCGCCGCCCGTGACGGCGAGCCCGACGTCGATGCCGTCACCGATGGAAGCGGCGACGACTCCGGCGTTGGGTCCGCACTGGGTGATCGTGGACGACAACGTCGGCACCCCCGAGCAGTGGGAAGGTGTGACCGGGCAGAAAGGCATGGCCGGAATCACCGTGCTGCGGCTGGCGACTCGCGTCGGCGCCGGCGTCGGATTCGCCGACGAGAGCCAGCGGTTCGCGCTGCGCGGCGGCAGGCTGATCCACCGTGACACCTTCTACGCCGTCGCCGACACCCTGGCGGACAGCACCGCCAACCGATATGCGCGTGCGCTGGCCCGCTGGTCACCGATGAGCGCCGGCGAGCTATCCGAAACCGACAGCCAGGCCGGCGAACTGCTGCGCGCCCTGGGCATCACCGACCCGCGCAACCTGGACGTCGAGCGGCTGTGGGCGGAAAGCCGGGGACGGGGCGATCCGAAGTGGGCGATGGTGCCCGTCGGTGTTCGACCGGGTGGCGACCTGCAGTATGTGATCCTGCGCGCCAAGGACTTCGGTGGCTACGGCTTCCACTCGGTAGTGGTTGGCACGTCTGGTTCCGGCAAGTCGGAGTACTTCCTGTCACTGTGCAGCGGTATCGCGCTGACGCACTCGCCGGAGACATTCATCGTGATCTTCGTCGACATGAAGTTCGAGTCGGCTGCCCAGGATCTACAGGGGTTTCCACACGTCGCCGGGTCGCTGTCGAACCTGGGGAAGGACGACCGCCACCTGGCCGAGCGGATGCGTAAGGCGATCAACGGTGAGATCGCCCGCCGCTACCGCCTTTTGAAGGATGCCGGCGCCCGTGATGCCAACGAGTACGAGGAGATGCGGCTCGCCGGACGGGATCTGGAGCCCATCCCGATTCTGCTGGTGATCATCGACGAGTACCTCGAGCTGTTCATCCATCATCCGGAGTGGATCGACCTGGTGATCCACATCGGGCAGGAGGGCCGCGGCTGCAATGTCTTCTTCACCCTCGGCGGCCAACGGCTGGACCTGTCGTCGCTGAGTAAGGCCAAGAGCAATATTGCTTTTCGGGTCGCGCTGCGCGCCGAGACCGCCGAGGACTCCCGCGACGTGATCGGAAGTGATGCCGCGCTGCACCTGCCATCGCAGGAGAACGGGTACGCGCTGCTCAAAGTTGGCCCGCGCGACCTCGAGCAGTTCCGGTGCTTCTACGTGTCAGCCCCGTTCGTGGTGCCGAAGCCGGCGCTGAACGTGAACAAGACAGTGGCCATGAGCTTCTCGCAACCCCGCGCGTACACCTCGGACTACCAACCGCTCAGTGAGTCCGACAGCGTGGCGTTGGCCGTCGCGGATGCGCCCGAAGAGCCTGACGAATTCCTTTTCCACTCAGACGGTTTCCGCAAGAAGAAACTCGTCGACGTGGTACGCGAGTCGCTCGTCTCGAACCCCGCCCGTCCGCCACATCAGATATGGCTTCCGCCTTTGGAAGTCAGTGAGCCGATAGACGCGCTGGTGGCCCGGTGGCGTGGGCGGCCGTGGCACGACGCCTATGGACAGAACCCAGGTCTGGTGTTTCCGCTCGGAATCGTCGACATCCCCGAGGAACACGACCAGCGCGTGCACGCGATCAACGCAGAAATGGACAACGTCATGGTGGTTGCGACCGCCCAGCGAGGTAAGTCCACCACCTTGATGACGCTGATGACTTCCGCGGCTCTGATGTACCGGCCAGAGCGGGTGACCTTCTTCTGCATCGGGGCGTCGCTCTACCCGGTCGAAGAACTACCCCATGTGGCATCGGTGGTGAGCCCGACCGACCGTGAGGGAGTCTCTCGTACCATCGCCTCGATCGAAGGCCTGATCTCCGCGCGCGAGGCAGCGTTCAAGAGGTATCAGATCGACATCTCCGAGTTCCGGGACCGGCGCTTCGGACTCGACGGTGCCGTTACGGGCACCGGCACCACCGACTCCGGGGACAAATTCGGCGACGTCTTCCTCGTCATCGACAACTTCAGCGATCTCTACGACAAAGACGCCGCCATGGGCGACCGGGCCATCGCCATTGCCCGCCAGGGCCTTTCATACGGTGTGCACATCATGACCACCGCGACGGCTTGGCTCATCGGGCAGAAGCAGCAGTTGGTCAATGTCTCCAACGCACGAATTCAGCTGCGGCTGAGTAATCCCGACGAAACTCAGATGGGTGAGGGATTCGAGCGGAAGAAAGCTGCCCGCAACACCTTGGACCGTCCCGGGTTCGGGGTCACCCGGGAAGGTTTCGAGTTGCTGGTCGCAGTGCCCGAGGTGGTCGGGCCGGCCGGAGAACGGGTGCCGACCCGCGACATCGGTGCCCTCGTATCGGAGATGACCGGGGCCGGGCGGGTCGAGAGCCTCGCCAGGCTGCCCGAACGCATTCCGCTCAGCGAGGTGGCGGACGCGTTTGCCGGTAGTGCCGGGGACGCAGACCCGTTGACCATTCCGTTCGGGATCGGCGAGACCGCGCTGCGGCCGGCGGCGCTGCCCTCGCGGTTGGTACCCAACATGCTGGTGGTGGGACGCCAGTCATGCGGGAAGACAACGACTTTAGCCGCGATGGGCCAGATGATCGTGGCTCGTTGCTCGCCCGAACAGGCGCAGATCACCATCATCGACCCGAAGACGTCTTTGATCGGAAGGATCCAGGGTGAGCAGGTACGGGCGTACGCGTACACCGCGGACGACATCGACGCGGTGATCGCCGAGTTGACGCAGCTGCTGCGCGACCGCCTGCCGCCGTCCGGACTGAGCCAGGAAGAACTCCTCAACCGCAGGAGCTGGGACGGTCCTCACCACTTCGTCCTCATCGACGACGAGCAGGAACTACGACCGCACGGTGTGCTGGGCAAGAATGCGGCGACGGCGCCGCTGTGGGGGCTGATCGAGCGCAGCCGCGAAATCGGCTTGCATGTCGTCGCGTCGCGTTTGCCCGGCAACTGGGCGGGCGTCTCGGTCACCAACCCGTTCCTGCAGAAGATGACGGGCTCCCGGGCGCCGACGTTGTTCATGGACAACGACCCGGTGGCGGTGAAGGTATTCGGCAGGACCAGTGCTCAGCAACTGCCGCCCGGCCGCGGTCTGTTGGTCACCAGCGACGGTGGGATCGAAGGAGTGCTGGTAGCAGAGCCAATGACGTGAATCGACAGGCGCCGGGCCTGAACCTAGACTCAGCGCAACTTGTCGCCGGCAGTGTCCGGCGGGATCGAATTGAGAGGTAGCGATGGGCGGATTCTTCGGCATGGTGCCGGGCGCTGTCGACATGTCGGCGGCCGCCGAGGCGGGGATCAGCGAAGGGATGGCCGCGACGACGGCGGCAGGTGCGGCCGCACTCACCGGAGTGCTGCCGATGGCCGCCGATGCCGACTCGATCGAGTTCGCGGCGGCCCTGAACGCCGCCGGAGCGGCATACCTGGGAACGGCCGCGGAGCACGTCGGGCAGCGCGTCGCGTTCTCCGGGGCCCAGGGTTTGTCGGCGGCCGCCACCGTCGCGGCCGAGGCCGCCAACGCGGGCGCCGTCGGACTGTAGGGCGCCCATGCCAGATCCCCGCTGGACCGGCCCACCCGAAGTCGTCGCCGCGATATTCGAGGCCGGCTCGCCGGCTTCGGTGATCGCCAATGGTGCCGTCTGGGTCACCGAGACCGCCAACAACGAAGTGTCGGCGGGACTCTCCACCCTCAACACGCTGGCCACTCAGGCGCAGTGGCAGGGCGTGGGCTCCACGGCTTCGACGGTCGCTGCGGCAGGCCTGAACGCCGGATTGCAGACCCTGGTGGGTTGGACCGCCGAGAAGATCAATGTCACGCAGGCCGCGGTCGAGGCGTTCATGCTCGCGCGGTCTTCGGTCATCCCGTCGATGGTCTCCCAGACCAACCGCGACGAGTGGGCCGTCCTGAACGCCACCAACTGGTTCGGCCAGAACACACCCGGAATCGTCGAGCGGGACGGCGAGTACTTCGGCGAGCACTGGCCGCACAACTCCGGAGTGGGCTGGGCGTACTCCGGTGCCCTGAGCGCATTGATCGCAGCCTTGGCGGTGCCTCCGCCGATCGCGCCGATGGGCGCCTCACCGGCCGCGCCGGCCGCCGCGGCGGAAGCGGTGGCCCAGGCCGCGGCGCAGACCGGCGTGCAGGCGTCGAGCCAAGCAGGGCAGACGGTGGGCCAGAGCGCGGCCTCTCCCGCCGAGGCGACCGGCCAATTGAGTTCTTTCATGCAGGCACCAATGCAGATGGTGTCGGGGGCCACCGAACCGCTCAAGGGGATGTTGCAGGCGCCGATGCAGGCCATGCAGGGCGTCACCAGCCTGCCCCAAGGGATGGTGCCGGCCTTCGGTGGAATGTTTCCCTCCGCGGGGACCCCAAGTGCGGCGGCCGTCGCCGAACCCGCGGTGGCGGCCGGCGGGAGCGCCGCGGGCGGCGGCACTGGTGCGGCTGGCGGATTTCCCGGTGCCGGGCTCACCAGCTATACCCGGCCCACCAGCAGCTTTGAGCCGGAGGCGGGCGGGAAGCCGGCCGGCCTGCGGGCCGGCGTGCTCAACGCCGCCGAAGTGCGGGGTCCGACGGTCTCAACCGGTGGCACGCCACTGCCGATGACCCCGGCAGGCATGCTGGCGCGTGGTGAGGCGGGCAAAGAAGCCGACAAGGACGTGGCGCGGGCACGCGTCGTGATCGACCCTCGTTAGAACCGCGCCGAGCGTGAAGCAGGCTTCACGTTCGGCGCCGACCGTGCGGCCAGCTTCACGGTCGGCGGAGGCTCCGCGCGCTCATCGCCCGGGTCCGGGCGGGCCCGCGAACGCCTGGGCGATCCGCAACCACTGCTGCGCGTCCTCCCCCACCGCCGTCACATCCAACGCACTCAGCGGCCGCCGCTGCGTGACGAGGAAGCAGAAATCCTCGGCCGAGCCCGTCACGCGCTGGGCCGCCTCCGGCGGCCCCCAGGACCAGGTGTCTCCGCCCGGCCCGCGCAACTCGACATAGAACGCTTCGCTCGGGGGCGTCAAACCGTTGACCATGTACGCGTAGTCGCGGGCCCGCACCCCGATGTGCGCAATCGAGCGCAGCCGGTCCGTCGGCGGCCGGGTGACACCGAGGGCGTCGGCCACGTCCAGCCCGTGCGCCCAGGTCTCCATCAACCGGGCGGTGGCCATCGACGAGGCGCTCATCGGCGGTCCGAACCACGGCAACTTGCGGCCGTCGGCGACGCCGAGCAGGGCCTCGTGCAAACGCCGACGGGTGTCGCGCCAGTCGGCCAGCAACTCGGCGGGCGGCAGCGCCGCCAGTTCCTCCGCGCCGGCATCGACGAACCCGGCCGGGTCTGCGGCGGCGGCGGTCAGCGCCTCGCCGAATGCGGCCTCATCGGTGACCGACAGCAGCGACACCCGGTCGGTCCACAGCAGGTGGCCGATCTGGTGGGCGATGGTCCACCCCGGGGCGGGCGTCATCGTCGCCCACTTATCCGCGGGCAGCGGTGCGACCAGCGCGTCGAGGCCGTCACTCTCGGCCTGCAGATCGGCGACGAACGCAGCTGAACCAGTCATCCCAGAACCTCCTTAACACGTCCTCGACGGCCGACCAGGCTGTGCACCAGCAGCCCGATCAGATAAATCACCGAACCGAACAGCGCAAACGCGGGTGCGCGTCCGTCGTCGGGGATGAACGCGGCGGCAACGGTGACCGCGACGATGAACGAAACCCAGAACAGGGCGTCCTGAACCGCGAACACGTGCCCGCGCAACGCGTCGTCGACATCGATCTGCATCGCCGAGTCGGCGCACAACTTGACCACCTGTCCGGCAATGCCGAGCAGGAAACCGCACACGACCATGACCGGCAGCAACAGCCCCGCGCCCGCCGTCTGGATGACGGCCGCGGCGACCAGAGCACCGTTCGTCGTGGCATACCGGCCCCAGCGCCGTACCAGCACCGGGGCCAGCATGTTGGCCAGAAAAGCCCCCAGACCGGTCGCGGCGAAGAACACCAGAGCGGTACCCAGCCCGTCGCCGTCGACGTTCTTCAGGTGATGCACCAGCAGCAAAATCAGCAGCGAGTTGATCCCGACGACCATCCGGTGCGCGGCCAGCCCCGACAGAGCGGCGGCTACCGACGGGAGTTGAACCACCGTCCGCACGCCGTGCAGCCACCCCGTGACCACGGCGTACACCGCGGACCCGTGAATCGCCCGTTTGGTGTCGTCCGGACCGAGAACCCGGGGCGCGAACCGCAGCGACAGCAGCAGCGCTAATGCCACCGGAACCAGCGCAGTGAAGATGACCGCCGCCGCGCCGTGATCGCCGGCGCCGCCGAGCCAGCGCGGCAGCAGCATGAAATTGGCACCCAGGAAGGCGGAGACCGCGCCGGCCGCGGTAGCCACCGAGTTCATCGTGACGACCTGCTGGCGCGGCACCACGTGCGGCAACGACGCCGACAGACCGGACGCCACGAACCTCGCCAGACCGTTGGCGAGCAGCGCGGCGCCCAGCAACACCCAATCGCCGGCCCCGACCGCGAGAATCGTGCCGATCGCGACGATGAAGCACAGCCGCGCGCTGTTCGCGCCGACCAGCACCAGGCGCCGGTCCCAGCGGTCCATCAGCGCGCCGGCGAACGGCCCGAGCAGCGAATAAGGCAGAAACAGCACCGCGAATGCGCGCGCGATCGCCAGCGGATCGGCGGCCCGGTCCGGGTTGAACAGCAATGCCCCCGCCAGGCCGGCCTGGAACAGACCGTCGCCGAACTGACTTGCCATGCGCACCTGCATAAGTCGCCAGAAGTCGGGCAGGGCGCGCACCGACCGCCACAATTCGACGGGTGCGCTTGCCTGCATCCGGGTGCGAATCACTGAACCCACTTCCACGATCGGCACAGGCAAGGGCGGGTCGGCCCTGCGCCGTCCCAATCACAGTACAAATCTTCATCGAGCGCGGTTGTTTGCACCGGCGATCGGGCATCGGGTGCGATGATGTGATAGTGGCGCAGCACGAAGATCCTGAGGACAACTTCGCACCCGCCGCCCAGCGGGTGCGGGCGGGTACCTTGTTGCTGGCCAACACCGATCTGCTGGAGCCGACGTTTCGGCGCAGCGTCATCTACATCGTCGAGCACAACGAGGGTGGCACGCTGGGGGTGGTGCTGAACCGGTCCAGCGAGACGGCCGTCTACAACGTGCTGCCGCAGTGGGCCAAGCTCGCGTCCAAGCCCAAGACGATGTTCATCGGCGGCCCGGTGAAGCGGGACGCGGCGCTGTGCCTGGCGGTGCTGCGCGTCGGGGCCGATCCGGACGGGGTACCGGGACTGCGGCATGTCGCGGGCCGCATGGTGATGGTCGATCTCGATGCCGAGCCAGATCTGATCGCGCCGGTGGTGGAAGGCGTGCGGATCTTCGCCGGGTACTCCGGTTGGACCATCGGACAGCTCGAAGGCGAAATCGAGCGCGACGACTGGATTGTGTTGTCGGCGTTGCCGTCTGACGTTCTGGCCCCGCCCCGGTCAGACTTGTGGGGGCAGGTGTTGCGCCGGCAGCCGTTGCCGTTGGCGATGCTTGCCACGCACCCGATCGACCTGAGCCGGAACTAGCCGAAGCGGCGCCCCAGTCTTGATTGTCTTGCGCCGGCTTGTCAGCGGCCAGGCGAGTTGACGCAGGTAGCCGGCCGGTTCCACGTCATCGAGACCGTACTGCGCCGGCCAGCGGCGGACAGGCAGGTACAGAGTCCCGAAAATCGCGTCGAGGACCGGGAACTCCCCCGCGAAGTTGCTGTTATGGGCCCGCGGTTCGCGGGCGTGATGCCAGTGGTGGAATTGCGGGGTAGCGATCAGCCATCGCAGCGGGCCGAACCCTGCTTTCAGGTTCGCGTGAATGAAGACCGCTTGCAGCGTCACCACGATCGCGAACGCGCCCAGGCCTACCCGGCCGAAGCCGAGCGCATAGAGCGGTAACACCGCGGCGGACCGAATGAAGGTCTCGTCCACGGGATGCAGGTGGTTGGCCGCGAGCCAGTCCATTTCGCGGACGCTGTGATGGACTCGGTGGAAACGCCACAGCAGAGGTATCTCGTGCGCGGCGCGGTGTCCCGCGTAGTTGCCCACAGCCGAGATCGCCAATCCCGCCACGATCTGCACCCACGTCGGACTCGCGGCAACGGCGAGCCGTAGGGGTTCGGGCACCAACGCACGCAGGAATCCGCCGGCGCCGACCGCCGTGGCGATCAGTCCGAACTTCAACGCGGTTCCGTTGACCAGGTAATGCACCACGTCGGTCCGCCATCCTCGCCGCAGCACGCGACGCCCGTGCAGCGGGAAGAGCCGTTCCAGCGGGACGAAGATGACCGCGAGAGTCGCCAGTCCGAACACGATGCCGCTGCGCACGCTGAGCGCGGCGAGGACCAGCACGATGGTCAACGCCCCCAGCAGGGCCGCAACGGCAGTGGCCGGCGGCCCGCCCGCGGCGCCGTGGTGATCGGAATCCGGCGCCAACTGGCCGCTGCCGGCAGTCGGCGGCGCGACCGGGCGGCCCGAATCCGCGGCATCGGGTCCGGGCTGCGCCAACCGACCCCATCCGGCCAGAATGCCGGTTGCGAGCGCGATCCCAGCGGCCCCGGCGCAACCATTCTGGGTGGCCACCGCGATGGCCGTCATCAAGATTCCCGACTGAAGCGCGAGCCCGGAAACGGATAGCGAACTGCACCCGCGAAGCAGCCGGCGGATCTGCCAACCCACCATCATCACCGCCACCGCCAACGCGACGGCCGGGAGCCGGGTCACATCGCCGCCGGGATGCCACCGGCCACCGCAAGCCAAGGCCACACCGACCAGCACGATCAGTTCGACGCCGTGCAGCACGAGGAGCCCCGACCTCATCATCCGAACGACCTGGACGGCTGGCCGGGCATGTGCAGATGTCGAGGTGGTCCACCGCTCAGGCGAACCGGCCGCGGTCGCTCGACTGAGCAACTGGCCGGCGGCTCCGGCCGCCGGGCTCACGGCGCCGACGACGATGGGTGGCCAAAAGCAGGCGAATTCATCGGGGATCGCTGCTGGGCGGCGGCGTAGCGGGCGGCTTGGTGGTCGTGGCCGCGGGGCCGACGGTTCGGCCCGGCCCGCAGTCGATCGTTGGACCGAAACACGGCCCCCCACCGCCTGCCCCGACCATTCCGTCCAGGAAAGGAAGTCGGTACAGCGACATCACCGTCACGACGAAGACGACCGCAGCAGTGATCACCAGCAACACGGCGACTCGGTAGCGTCGCCCCAACGCGACCCGTACTCGCGACACAGCGGATGATTCCGGACTTGCACTCACGGCTAACAGTATGCGGCGCAGCCGCCGCGAAAACCCGCTCTGAGCTGTGGGTATTTATACCCAACTTGACGCGGCCGGCGGCGAGTGGCAGGACTTAGTGGCAGGACAGAGTGCAGCCCGCGCAGCTGCCGGTACAGCCGGCGGACTCGGCCGGGGCGACTTGACGGCGCAGCGCATATTTCGCGCTCTGCACCGACCCGGTGGCCAGTGTGCCCAGGGCCCCCAGGATGCAGACGATCACCACCACCACCGCGGTCTGCGGCGACGCGGCCAGCGCCACCACTCCCCCGGCGGCGAGCATGATCGCGGCGGCGAACTGCGTAGGTGCCATCGAGCGCAGTGCCAGCTGGGTGGCGTCAGTGGTGGGCGTGTGGGACAGCGACCAGGCACCGAATGCGGCTGACGCTATGGCCGCACATACGCACACCACGCCCGCAATAAGCATGTGCTAACCATACGAGCCCGGCGATCGATCCGCGCGCCGGGCTCCACCGCCCGGCTAGTGCGCAGGGGCCGGCGTCAAGGTGACCAGGGGCGGCTCGGCGGACACCGGGCCGGGAGCGGGCACTGCCCGCGGCGACGCTGCGGCCGGCGGGGCGGACGCCTGGGGGACAGCCGGCACGGTCGATCGGGTGGGCGCCTGCGGAGCTAAGGGTGCTGCGGGTGCGGCCGGCGCCGCGGGCGTTCCGGCCTGCGCCGGAGCCTGGCCGGCCGCGCCGGGTGTGGTCACCCGGAAGCCGCTGACGATGGCGTCGGTGGCGGGTGCGTCGCTGACCGCCTGCGTCGCGGCCGTGGTCACCGACAGCGATACCAGGTACTTGTCGGATCCGGAACTGGCCAGGACGTGGCGCCGCGAGGTGTTCAGCGTCATGTCGTTCTCGCGGTAGGTGCCCTCGATGACCGAGGAGGGGAAGGTGCCGAGGCTGGTCAGGGACGCGTTCGTGGTCTGCCACGCGAGTAGTCGCTGGCTGTCGACGAAGCCATGGCTGATCGCCTCCGTGGCGTCGAAGTCACCCACCAGCTTGTAAACCACTACCTGCGCGTTCGACGTGTACACACTGTTGCCGCCGACCCGATCGGCGATCACCACGAACGCGTCGGGCACGTTAGGGTCCGGCACCTGGGTCCAGCGGGGCGGCATCGGCACGGTGATGTCGAGCGCCTTGAAACCCAGCGGGCGTTGCGCCTCGAGCTTGACGCCTTTGCCTTCCAGGTATTCACGCAGCGTGCCCGTGGTCGCCGGAGTCACCGCCGGCGGCTGTGGAGCGGCCACGGCGGGAGCCGGCCCGGCGGCGGGAACGGCCGCGGGCGCCACCGCCGGAACTGGAGCGGCCGCCGGAGCGGGCACCTGCATCGGCGCGGGCAGCTGAGCCGGCGCCTGCGCGGGTGCGGGGGCGAAGCGGTTGACACCGCCGGGGAACACCCCGTTGCTCTGCGCCGGCGGGGTGCCCGGCTGCATGGGGACCGGGCCGGGCAGCGACGGCTGGGGGACCAGAGGTTCTGCCGAAGCAGTCCCGCCTGCAACCATCACGACGCCGACGACGCCGGCGGCCATACCACCCACGAGTGTTCGCCAGCTGCGCGCGATCCGCTTCATCTCGATCGGTCCCTCCGGAATAGCCGGGGCGTCACTGCCCACCATCGAGGCCGAATGTAACCCCTGCTCAGCGGCGTCGACCATGCCCGAAATCGAGCTGGGATGAACCTCTGACCGGTGCGCAACGGAACCGATACCAACCCGTGCCCGGCGGCCTCGGCGCGGCTACATCCAGACCGGCCCTTATACCCTGTTGGGCGTGACAGAATCGCCGACCGCCGGACCCGACGCGGATGCGCCGCGGTACCGCTACACCGCCGAGCTCGCGGCCGGGCTGGAACGCACCTGGCAGGACAACTGGGCTCAGCTGGGTACGTTCAACGTGCCCAACCCGGTCGGCTCGTTGGCTCCCGCGGACGGCTCAACCGTTCCCGCCGACAAGCTGTTCGTGCAGGACATGTTTCCCTACCCGTCGGGGGAGGGGCTGCACGTCGGCCACCCACTGGGTTACATCGCCACCGACGTCTACGCCCGCTACTACCGGATGCTCGGCCGTAATGTGTTGCATGCGTTAGGTTTCGACGCATTCGGTCTGCCCGCCGAGCAGTACGCGGTGCAAACCGGCACCCACCCGCGCACCAGGACCGAGGCCAACGTCGTCAACTTCCAGCGTCAGCTGGGCCGGTTGGGTCTGGGCCATGACAGCCGGCGTAGCTTCTCCACCACCGACGTGGAGTTCTACAAGTGGACGCAGTGGATCTTTCTGCAGATCTACAACGCCTGGTTCGACCCCGCCGCCGACGGAGCCCGCCCGATCAGCGAGCTGATCGCCGAGTTCGATTCCGGTGCAAGGGTTCTCGAAGACGGTCGGCAGTGGGCGCAGTTGTCGGCGGGGGAGCGGGCCGACGTGGTCGACGGGTATCGGCTGGTATATCGCGCCGACTCGATGGTCAACTGGTGCCCGGGTCTGGGCACGGTGCTGGCCAACGAAGAGGTCACCGCCGACGGCCGCAGCGACCGCGGCAACTTTCCGGTGTTCCGCAAGCGGTTGCGGCAATGGATGATGCGGATCACCGCGTACTCCGACCGGTTGCTCAACGACCTCGAGAGCCTGGACTGGCCGGATCAGGTCAAGACCATGCAGCGCAATTGGATCGGACGCTCGACCGGCGCCACGGCCCTGTTTGCCGCGACCAGGCCGGACGGCTCAGCCACCGATATCGAGGTCTTCACCACCCGGCCCGACACGCTGTTCGGCGCCACCTATCTGGTGCTGGCGCCCGAGCACGAACTGGTCGACGAAGTGGTCGCCGCCAGTTGGCCCGAAGGCGTACCGGAAGCCTGGACCTACGGCGGTGCCACCCCGGCCGACGCGGTGGCCGCCTACCGCCGTGCCATCGCGGCCAAGTCGGACCTCGAGCGTCAGGAAAGCCGGGAGAAGACCGGTGTCTTCCTGGGCAGCTATGCCACCAACCCGGCCAACGGTGAGTCGGTACCGATCTTCATCGCCGACTATGTGCTGGCCGGCTACGGCACCGGGGCGATCATGGCCGTGCCGGGCCACGACCAGCGCGACTGGGACTTCGCCCGGCAGTTCGGGCTGCCGATCGTCGAAGTCATTGCCGGTGGCGATGTTTCGCAGGCGGCCCATTCCGGTGACGGTGTCCTGGTCAACTCCGGCTTCCTGGACGGCAAGAGCGTCGCCGATGCCAAACAAGCCATGACGCAACGGCTGGAGGCTGAGGGGAGGGGCCGGGCCCGCATCCAATTCAAGCTGCGCGACTGGCTTTTCGCGCGGCAGCGGTACTGGGGCGAGCCGTTCCCGATCGTCTACGACGCCGACGGGCGCGCCCACGGGATCGACGAAGCCGCATTGCCGGTGGAACTGCCCGACGTGCCCGACTACTCACCGGTGTCGTTCGATCCCGACGACGCCGACAGCGAGCCGTCACCGCCGTTGGCGAAAGCAACGGACTGGGTGCACGTCGAACTCGATCTCGGCGACGGCCTGAAGCCCTACACCCGCGACACCAACGTGATGCCGCAGTGGGCCGGCAGCTCGTGGTACGAGCTGCGCTACACCGATCCGCACAACTCAGAACGCTTCTGCGCCAAGGAAAACGAGGCCTACTGGATGGGCCCGCGACCGGCCGAGCACGGTCCGGGCGATCCGGGCGGTGTTGACCTGTACGTCGGTGGTGCCGAACACGCGGTTCTGCACCTGCTGTATTGCCGCTTCTGGCACAAGGTTCTCTACGACCTGGGACACGTCAGCTCCCGGGAGCCGTACCGCAAGCTGGTCAACCAGGGTTATATCCAGGCCTTCGCCTACACCGATGCGCGCGGATCGTATGTACCCGCCGAAGAAGTGATCGAGCGCGACGGCGGATTCTTCTACCCGGGACCCGACGGCGAGATCCAGGTCTTCCAGGAATTCGGCAAAATCGGTAAGAGCCTGAAGAATTCGATCTCACCGGATGAGATGTGCGACGCTTACGGCGCCGACACGCTGCGGGTATACGAGATGTCGATGGGCCCGCTGGAGGCATCCCGCCCGTGGGCCACCAAGGACGTCGTTGGCGCGCACCGCTTCCTGCAACGGGTGTGGCGTCTGGTGATCGACGAGGACACCGGCAAAACCCGGGTGGCCGACGCAGACCCGGCCGCCGAGACGCAGCGAGTGCTGCACCGCACGATCGCCGGTGTGTCGGAAGACTATGCGGCACTGCGGAATAACACCGCTGCCGCCAAATTGATCGAGTACACCAATCATCTCACCAAGCAGTACCGCGGCGAGGTACCGCGTGCCGCGGTGGAACCGCTGGTCTTGATGCTGGCTCCGCTGGCCCCGCACATGGCCGAAGAACTGTGGCTGCGGCTGGGCCACACCACGTCACTGGCGCACGGCCCCTTCCCGGTGGCCGATCCCGCCTTCCTGGTGGACGACACCGTCGAGTACCCGGTGCAGGTGAACGGGAAGGTGCGTGGCCGGGTGGTCGTGGCCTCCGATGCGGCCACCGACGCGGTACAGGCCGCCGCACTGGCCGACGAGAAGGTGCAGGCGTTTCTCGATGGTGCCACCCCGCGCAAGGTGATCGTGGTACCCGGCCGGATGGTGAACCTCGTCGTCTGACGTGCCGATCAGCGCGGGCGGATCACCACCTCATGGACGTGGCCGTCCCGGGGGGTGGCCACCACGTTGGCGACCACCTGGGCGACGGTCTCGGGACGCAGGAACTTCGACGGGTCGTACTCGCCGCCCTCGTAGGCGACCAGTTCACGCTGCATGTCGGTGTCCACCCGGCCGGGGTGCACCGACGTCACCAGCAACGCGGGCTCATCCGCGCGCAACGAATCGGCGAAGGCGCGCAGGGCGAACTTGCTGGCCGAATAGGAGGCCATGCCCGGCGACACAGTGCGGCCGGAACCGGAGTTGATGAACACCACGCGGCCCCGGGCCTGCCGCAACGCCGGCAACAGCGCCAACGTAAGGGCCACGGCGCCAAAGACATTCACGCTGAAGGTGGCGCGCCACTCGTCCACGTGCGACTCGTCGACCCGGCCGGGGATCGACACCCCGGCGTTGTGCACGAGCACGTCGAGTTCGTCGACGACTTCGCAACTGGCGTCGATGGAATCGGGGTCGGTCAGATCCAGCGGAAACGTGGTGGCGCCCAGCCGCTCCGCGACAGCATCCAACCGGGCCGACGGTCGACCGGCCAACAGCAACGTGTGCGTGGGTGCCAGCGCCGTCGCGATGGCGGCGCCGATGCCGCCACTGGCGCCGGTGATGAGTGCGGTGGGCATCTGTCAGTAGTTACCAATCTGCTTGGCAACAAACACTTTCACGCCTCGTCGGTGGCCGCCGCGGGCGCGGCCGGCTCACCGCTGGCGAGTCGGGCCAGGGGAGCCAGCGCCTCCATCAGGATGTCCAGGTCGGACTTGGACAGCTGGCTGAGCATCGCCGCCAGCGCGGCGTGTCGGTTGGCCAGCGACTCGTTGTGCACCGCCCGGCCCTGCGGCGTGATGTCGACCAGTACCGCACGCAGGTCCGACGGGTCGCGCGAGCGCTTCACCAGCCCGATCTTCTCGAGCCGGCGGATCGCCACCGTGGTGGTGGGGGTGCGGACCCGCTCGTGTGCGGCCAGGTCCGTCATCCTGATCGGGCCCCGGTCGAGCAGGGTGATCAGGATCGAAAGCTGAGCCAGCGTCAACTCGCCGGCCACCGCGGTATTGGTCGGATCGCCGCGGCGCAGGATGGTGGACAGCTTGGACAGCGAGCGGTGCAACCCCTCCGCCAGCTCCGCCACCTCGGGCGCTGTAGGTTCGCTGTCCGCCATAAATCGGCAGTCTAACCCGCCACGCCCGTGGGCGGAGACAATGCGGTTCGCGGGCGCGCCCGGGTCGAATAATGCCGGGTCACAGCACCTGGGCGAGGAACCGCTGCAGCCGCTCGGTCTCGGCGGCGTCGAATATCTGCTCTGGCGGCCCGAACTCGACGACTTTGCCGTGATCCATGAAGACGACGGCATCGGAGGCTGATCGCGCGAAGCCCATCTCATGGGTGACCACCAACATCGTCATCCCGTCGGCGCCGAGATCGGCGATGAGCTCCAGGACGCCCTTGACCATCTCGGGATCCAGCGCGGAGGTGGCCTCGTCGAAGAACATCACCTGTGGCGCCATGGCCAGCGCGCGGGCGATCGCCACCCGTTGTTGTTGACCACCCGACAGGGTGCCGGGGCGGGCGCCGGCTTTGCCCTTCAGACCTACCCGGTCCAAGTGGTGCAGTGCCAGTTCTCGGGCGTCGTCGGCGGGCAGGCGGCGCAGTTTGCGCGGTGCGAGTGCGACGTTGTCCAGCACGCTGCGGTGCGGGAAGAGGTTGAACTGCTGGAACACCATCCCGATGCGCTGACGCAGCTCATCGGGGTCGTCACGAAGCACCGATCGGCCGTCCAGCAGGATGTCGCCGCTGTCGGGCTCGCGCAGCCGGTTCAATGCGCGCAGCAGCGTCGACTTGCCGGAGCCCGACGGGCCGATCACCGAGGTGGTGGTGCCCGCCGGCACCTGGAGGCTCACCCCGCGCAGCACTGCGGTTCCGCCCAGGACCTGATGAATATCCTTGGCCGCCAGAGAAACCGGATCACGGGGGAGCGTCACGTCATCTCCGTGCCGATGGTCGAGGTGACGACTTCGGGGGGATCGTCGGGCTCGAGTTTGGTGCGCCCCCGGCGCAGCCGGCCGTCGATGTAATTGACCAGGTGCGTGAGCGGCACGGTCAGAATCAGGTAGCAGATGCCGGCCGCCACCAGCGGCGACAAGTTGCCGGTTTGCGCGTTGAGGTCGCGCCCGACCTGGAACAGCTCACGCTGGCTGGCGATCAACCCGAGGAAGTACACCAACGCCGAGGCCTTCAGCAGCGCGATGAACTGGTTGACCAACGCGGGCAACACCCGTCGTATCCCCTGTGGCACTACGACCAGCCGCATCGCCGCCGAATAGCTGAAGCCCAGCGCCCGGGCGGCTTCCAGCTGGCCGGGGTCGACGCTCTGGATCCCGGAACGCAGAATCTCGCCGACGTAGGCGCCGGCCATCAGGCCCAGGGCAGCGATGCCCAGCGGATAGGGGTTGTTGTCGGTCAGCCCGCCCACCACCGGACCGACGCCGAGCCCGATGATCAGAATGATCACCACCTCGGGCAGCCCGCGGAAGACGTCGGTATAGATTCGGGCCGGCCATCGCAACCAGCGCTTATGCGAGATTCCCGCGACGGCCAAGGCCAAGCCGACGGCCAGGCCGATGATCCCGGCGCTGCCGGTCAGAATCAACGTGTTGGGCAGCCCGGTGGTCAGCAGCGTCGGGATGGCCTGGCGGTACATGTCCCAGTCGAGGAATGAGTCGCGCAGCTGCCCGAGCGTCGACCTGGGCGTGGACGGCTGCACCGGCTTGCGGTGGTGCTCGGCGGCGATCGCGGCGAAATCGGGCAGTTTGGGCGACGCGGCCGCCTTCGATCCCGGCTTCCAGTCTGGCGGCAGGGTGCGCGGCACCCACTTGCTGTAGAGCTCGGCCCAGGTGCCGTCCGCGATGACGGCGTCCAACCCGGAATTAAGAGCATCGACCAGCGGTTGATTGTCCCTGGCGACCGCGTAGGCGACGAAGTCGTCGGTGCCGAAGGTGTGGGCGACGATCACCGCGGGATCACTCGGTCGCACTGCGCTCGATGCCTGGTTGGCCGGTGCCACCCACGCGTCGATCTGATGGGTTTTCAAGCTGGCGTACACCGTGGCGAAGTCGGGGTACTTCACCGGCTGCAGGTGCAGGGTGTCCACGACGTAGGTCTCCTCGACCGTGCCTTGCACGACGCCGATCCGCTGGCCCGGCGCCAGGTCGGTGAACTTCTTGATGGTCGACCCCGGGGGCACGACCAGGGAGTAGAAGCCGAAGTCATAGCCGTTGGTGAAGGCCACGGTGTGCCGCCGCGCATCGGTCGCCTTCACCGATGACGAGCCCACGTCGAAGCGGCGCGACGCCACCTGGGCCAGCAGGCCGGAGAAGTCGGTCCCGACGAAACGCACCTGCAGGCCCAGCTTCTTGGCGATCGCGCGCAGCAGTTCGTTGTCGAAGCCGGTGAAGCGACCGGTGGCGTTGATGCAGGTGCTGGGTGGGGCGTCGGACAGGGTGCCGGCCAGCAGAATGCCGGGTGTTCCGAGGCCCAGCGCCGCGGTGTCGACCGAACCCAAAGCCATCACCGACGCGGTCGTGTCGGTGTCATCCGCGGTGCCCGAGTCACCGGTTGTGCGGGAAGACGTGAGGTCTTCGGGCAGGACGGTGGCGCTCTGCACCCCAGGCGGTGCGCATTGACTGCCATCCGCGAACGCGGGCGCCGCGCAGGCCAACCCGGCGATGATCGCGATGGTCGCGACCAGCCCGAACAGTTTTGCCCCCATCACCGCCACCGTATCGAGCGCGCGGCGGCGGCTTCCGCTCAGGACACTATCGACGAGCGCTCGGAGGCTTGGTCCGGATCAGGGTGTACCGGAAGGACCGCGACGTTGGCGTCCGAAGGCTCCTCGCGCGGGGTGAAGACGCCGCGGCGGCACAACTCGGCGACCATTGTTCTTGCCATCAGCTCGGAGCGCCTGATGCAGGCGGCCCGGGCGGCGTCGGGGTCGCGCCGGTGCATGGCAGCGTTCTCTTCTTCGTAGAACGGCAGCATGTCGTCGCGGCTGTGCTGGTAGGTCATGAAGAAGACGCGCGGGATGAGGTTCTGCGACGCCCGAATGGTCGCGTGCAGCCGCGGCCCGGCGTACTCGTCGTTGACCACCCGCCGGTACTCCCAGGCGATCTCGGCGAAGTTCCGCGACTCCTTGGCGGCGCGCAACGAACGCATCAAGGCGTCGAGTTCGCTCAGAATCCGCGGCGTCGGGTTGGCCGCCGCTCGTGCCGAGGCGATGCCGTTGAGCAGGCCGTCGAGTTCGTGGTGTTCCAGGACGGTCGACTCGTCGAAGCGTTCGACGAACGCGCCGCGGTGATACCGCGTGGACACGATGCCGTCGTGTTCTAGCTGAACCAGCGCCTCTTGGATGGGGACCCGGCTGATGCCCAGGTCCTGCGCTATCTCGTTGCGGTCGACCCGGTCGCCGCTGCGCAGTTTCCCGGTCAGCACCAGGTTGAGCAGGTGCGTGACCACCTGGTCTTTTTCTTTGATCCCGTACTTCTTAGGCATCAGTGTTTGACATCTCTTTCAGCCCCCGACGGCCGCCGTGCGCGGCAAGTTTCTCACGACTGAGCGGGAAGGTTGAGATGTTTCGCAGATGAAGCGCGGCTCAAGTCGAACTGTCGCGCCACCGGCACAGCGCTTCGGCGTCCGAAAGGTCGTAATCGGGTCCGTCGCAGCCGACGGTCAGCATCGTGACCCCGAGGCCGACGAGCGCTTCGGCGTTGCCGATCACCGCTGACCCGTTGCCGGCGGACGCGGAGCGTTCGATGGTGGCCGGGTCCCTCCCGACGGCCTCGCAGTGCCGGGCCAGCACCGCCGCCTTGGCGGGAAACTCGTCAGCGGAGGCGAAGCTGTGCCAGATGTCGGCGTGCTCGGCGACCAGGCGCAGCGTCTTACGCTCTCCGCCGCCGCCGATCAGCACCGGAATGTCCCTGGTCGGCGCGGGGTTCAGCTTGCTCAGGCGCGCGGTGATCCGGGGGAGCGCGCCCGCCAGATCGTCAAGCCTGCTGCCGGCGGTGCCGAACTCGTAGCCGTACTCGTCGTAGTCCTTCTGCTTCCATCCCGAGCCGATACCCAGGATGAGCCGCCCACCGGAAATGTGGTCCACGGTACGGGCCATGTCGGCCAACAGTTCTGGGTTGCGGTACGAGTTGCACGTGACCAGGGCGCCGATCTGGATTCTTGAGGTCTGCTCGGCCCAGGCCCCGAGCATGGTCCAGCACTCGAAGTGGGCGCCGTCGGGGTCGCCGTAGAGCGGAAAGAAGTGGTCCCAGTTGAACGCGACGTCCACGCCGATGTCCTCGCAGCGGCGGACGGCATCCCGGATCTGGTCGTACTGCGGGGCGTGCTGGGGCTGCAGTTGCACGCCGATGCGGATGGGAAGGTTGGGGAGCACAGGGGAGTTAATACTCACCACCGTAGGCTCAGGCCCTGTCGATCACCGTGCGCACGAGATCGATCAGAGCGCGCGGCTGGTCGCTCTGCACCGAGTGGCCCGAGTTCTCGACAACATGGGCGCCCCTGAAATATGTTGCGCGCCTGCCGATTTCGGCAACATCATCGTCGTTGACGAAGCCCGACGAGCCGCCCCGGATCAGTGTCACCGGCGCGGCCAGTGCGTCGACGTCGTCCCACAGGGTGCTGAAATCCGGAAAGACCCGGATCGCGTCGTAGCGCCACGTCCAGTTGCCGTTGTCCAACCGGCGCGAGTTGTGAAAGACGCCACGGCGCAAGGCCTTCACCTCGCGGTGTGGGGCCGCGGCGACCGTGAGGTCCAGCATCGCCTGGAAGCTCGGGAACTCCCGCTCGCCGTGCATCAGCGCGACCGTGCCCTGCTGCTCCTTGGTCATCTCGGAGTGACGCTGCAGTGCCGACGGGGTGACATCGATGAGCACGAGTTCTTTGAGCAGCTCCGGTGCCAGTGCGCCGAGCCGGATACCGGTCAGGCCACCCAGCGACATCCCGACCACCAGCTCGGCATCGGGGGCGAGATCACGCAGGACAGGCGCCAGCGCGTCCGCGTTGTGCTGCGGTGAGTAGTCGCCGTCCTCCCGCCAGGAGGAGTGGCCGTGCCCGGGCAGGTCCACGGCGAGCGCGGGTTCGCCCAGGCCGACGATCACCGTGTCCCAGGTGTGCGCGTTCTGACCGCCGCCGTGCAGGAAGACCACCCGCGGCTCGGGTCCACCCCAGCGCAGCGCGCTGATGGCACCGGCGTCCACCCGCTCGACGGTCGGCAAAGGACCGCTGACACCGGCCTGTTCGGCGTTCTCGGCCAGCAGGTCGAACTCGGAGAGCCCGGTCAGGTCGTCATGCGAGGCGTCGGTCACCTCACCGACACTAGCGGCGGTTCAGCCTTCGTTGATGAACTCTTCGAGCTGCGTACGGGCGATGTCGTCGGCCAGCTGCTCCGGCGGGCTCTTCATCAGGTACGCCGACGCGGGCAGCACCGGTCCGCCGATGCCGCGGTCCTTGGCGATCTTGGCGGCGCGCACCGCGTCGATGATGATGCCGGCCGAGTTCGGGGAGTCCCACACCTCGAGCTTGTACTCCAGGTTCAGCGGCACGTCACCGAAGGCGCGGCCTTCCAGGCGCACGTATGCCCACTTGCGGTCGTCGAGCCAGGCGACGTGGTCGGACGGGCCGATGTGGACGTTCTTGTCCTCGACCTTGCCGGCCAGCGAGCCGGTGAGGTTGGACGTCACGGCCTGAGTCTTGGAAACCTTCTTGGACTCCAGACGCTCGCGCTCGAGCATGTTCTTGAAGTCCATGTTTCCGCCGACGTTGAGCTGGTAGGTGCGGTCCAGCGTCACGCCGCGGTCTTCGAACAGCTTGGCCATCACGCGGTGGGTGATCGTCGCGCCGACCTGGCTCTTGATGTCGTCGCCGATGATCGGCACACCCGCGTCCTTGAACTTCTTGGCCCACACCGGGTCCGAGGCGATGAACACGGGCAGCGCGTTGACGAACGCCACCCCGGCGTCGATGGCGCACTGGGCGTAGAACTTGTCGGCCTCCTCGGAGCCCACCGGCAGGTAGGACACCAGCACGTCGACCTTGTTCTCCTTGAGAACTTTCACCACGTCGACCGGCTCGTCGTCGGACAACTCGATGGTGTCGGCGTAGTACTTGCCGATGCCGTCGAGGGTCGGGCCGCGCTGCACCACCACGTTGGTCGGCGGCACGTCGGCGATCTTGATGGTGTTGTTCTCGGAGGCGTAGATCGCGTCGGAGAGGTCGAAGCCGACCTTTTTGGCGTCGACGTCGAACGCGGCCACGAACTTGACGTCGCGGACGTGGTACGGGCCGAACCGGACGTGCATCAGACCGGGGACCGAGGAGGTGTCGTCGGCGTTGTAGTAGTACTCGACGCCCTGAACCAGCGAGGACGCGCAGTTGCCGACGCCGACGATGGCGACTCGTACCTCGGTCGACGCCTGTGTGTTCCCACTCATTGGGCGTTCTCCTAACTTCGTAACTTGGGTTTGTCTTACGTTCTGTGTGCGGTGGTTACGTCTGTTCCACGGGGTTGGGTGCTGCCCGTTCCGCGGCGATCAGCTCGTTGAGCCACTTGACCTCACGCTCGCTGGACTCCAGCCCGAGTTGATGCAGCTGACGGGTGTAGCGGTCAAACGAGCTGCTGGCCCGCGCGACTGCTTCACGCAGGCCTTCCCGGCGCTCCTCGACCTGACGGCGCCGGCCTTCCAGGATTCGCATGCGCGCCTCCGCCGGAGTGCGGTTGAAAAACGCCAGGTGCACTCCGAAGCCGTCATCGGTGTAGTTGTGCGGACCGGTGTCGGCGACAAGTTCGGTGAAACGTCGGCGGCCCTCGTCGGTCAGCTGATAGACCCGGCGAGCTCGTCGTACCGGGGTCCCCGCGGGCGCCGCGTTCTCGGCGATCAGTCCGTCGGCCTGCATCCGACGCAGTGCCGGGTACAAGGACCCGTAGGAGAATGCGCGAAAGGCGCCGAGCAGGCCGGTCAGCCGTTTGCGCAACTCGTAGCCGTGCATGGGTGACTCGATGAGCAGCCCCAAAATGGCCAGTTCCAGCATCGATTCACCTCCTATTGCATGGCTTGTTACGACGATACGACGTCTCGCGTCATAGTATCGCTCCGATATATTAGCGACAACAGCACCGCCCGTTAATGCGCTGTTAGTCACACTCGCGGGCTTCAGCTCACGTAATGGACCTGCTTGACGGTCCCGTCGCCGGCCAACTCGATGTATCCGCTGCCGTAATCGCTGGACACGTAGATAGTCAGCGACAGCGACCCCGGCGCGGTCGGATCCTTGGCCGGCTCCACGATCAGATAGATCGATTTGACGTCCTGTTGTTTGATCCCGACGGTCTCGGGTGCGCCGCGCAGGATGCCTACCACGGTCTTGACGTCGAACTTGCCCAGGTCGACGAGGTCGGTGTTGGTGCTGCTGTTGCGGGCGGAGCTGGACGGGTCGCCCCAGCCGCCGCGGTAGGTGTAGTCCAGGACGCGTCTGTCGTCGGTGGGGTCCTTGCGGTCGATCGACGCGTACTCCGGGTAGACCAGCAGCCGGTAGCCCATGGTGTCTCCGAAGCGCTTGCGGGTCTGCTCCAGTAGTCCGGTCAGGCCGCCCAGCGACTGCAACTGCTTGGGGGGCGTGAGCACCACCGGCGCGATGCCGTCGGACTTGGCTCCGGGATCGGAGGTGAAGTCCAGCGGCGACGTGGTGTTGCCGTAGAGGCCCCACCCGATGCCGATACCCAGCAGTACCGTGACGCCGAACGCCGCGGCGGCCAGCCCCAGCCCGTTGCGTCTCGCTCGGATGATCGGTGTCTGCACCGGCTTCTGGATCTGCGCGCTCTGCCCGGATTGCAGATCGTCTACCAGGAGCTGCAAATCGTCGAGGGTCACGGCGTTGGTGGCCATGCTGACCCGCTCGCGGTGTTCCTCCATCGACAACTCGCCGTCGTTGAGCGCGTTGTCCAGGATCCGGCACGCATCTTGTCGGTCGCTGTCCTTGGCCCGCGTGGTACCGCTCCGAGATTTCGCCACGGGACGATCGTAGAAGTCGGGCCCCCGACCGGCACAGCCTGTGATCACCGGATACCTGCTCAACCACGCGACAACAGCCGCAGTTGCGTGTCGGTGCCGGGGACGGCGACGTACTCTG
Source organism: Mycobacterium sp. 23 (assembly GCF_048287075.1). Taxonomy (NCBI): domain Bacteria; kingdom Bacillati; phylum Actinomycetota; class Actinomycetes; order Mycobacteriales; family Mycobacteriaceae; genus Mycobacterium; species Mycobacterium sp. 23. Next base: position 4,064,808 of record NZ_JBLVUX010000005.1, on the reverse strand, counting down.
GTCAGCGTGCGACTGCAGCGACAGGTGGTGGACTACGCGCTTCGGCGGCGCTCACTGCTGGCCGAGGTGTATTCGGGACGCACCGGCGTGTCGGAGGTTTGTGACGCCAATCCGTATTTGCTGCGTGCGGCGAAGTTTCACGGGAAACAAAGCCAGGTGATGTGCCCGATCTGCCGCAAAGAACAACTGACGCTGGTGAGCTGGGTTTTCGGCGAGCATCTCGGGGCGGTCTCGGGCTCGGCGCGTACCGCGGAAGAGTTGGTACTGCTGGCGACCCGCTTTTCGGAGTTTGCTGTCCACGTGGTCGAGGTCTGCCGGACGTGCAGCTGGAATCACCTGGTGAAGTCGTACGTCCTGGGCGCGGCAGTGCCCGCCCACCCGCCGCGGGGTTCAGGCGGCAAGCGGACGGCGCGCAATGGCGCCCGCACCGCCAGTGAATAGCGGAGGGCGCCACCACCAGTCGTCCAGCGACAAACCGGATGAGTCGACGACAGCGGATGGCGGCAGACATTCCGGCGGTGAGCAGCAGGGCGCGCCGCCGCCGCCGCGCCGCGCGGTTCCTCCCGATGACCGGCTGACCACGGTCATTCCCGCCGTGCCCGACGATCGCCCCAGCCGGCACGCCGACCCGATCGACCAGGTCAAGGCCGCCCTCGACAGCCCGTCGTCAGCACCGCCGCCCGCCGACCCCGTGGGTCAGGTGAAGGCCGCACTGGATTCCCGGTCGCCGCGGCCCGGGCACGAGCGGCTCAGCGGCCAGCGCCGTCCGCCGGGCGGGCCGCCACCGTCGGGACCGGCCGGCGCGACCCGCGGGCCCCGTCGCAAGCCGACCTGGTCTCAGCAGATCAACTGGAGATGGGTCCGGCGCTCGCTGTACCTGAGCCTGGCGGTCCTGATCCTGCTGCCGATCGTCACGTTCACCATGGCGTACTTCATCGTCGACGTGCCGCGGCCGGGGGACATCCGAACCAACCAGGTGTCCACGATCCTGGCCAGTGACGGCTCGGAGATCGCCAAAATCGTGCCCCCCGAAGGCAATCGGGTAGACGTCAACCTCAACCAGGTCCCGGTCCACGTGCGGCAGGCCGTGATCGCCGCCGAGGACCGCGGCTTCTACTCCAACCCGGGATTCTCGTTCACCGGGTTCGCCCGCGCCGTCGGCAACAACCTTTTCGGTGGTGATCTGCAGGGCGGTTCGACGATCACCCAGCAGTACGTGAAGAACGCCCTGGTGGGCTCCGCGCAGCACGGGTGGAGCGGCATGATGCGCAAGGCCAAGGAACTCGTCATCGCCACCAAGATGTCGGGGGAGTGGTCCAAAGACGATGTGCTGCAGGCCTATCTCAACATCATCTATTTCGGCCGCGGCGCCTACGGGATCTCGGCGGCGTCCAAGGCCTACTTCGATAAGCCCGTCGAGCAGCTCACCGTGTCCGAAGGTGCGCTGCTGGCGGCGCTGATCCGGCGGCCGTCCACGCTGGACCCCGCCGTCGATCCCGAAGGCGCGCTCGCGCGCTGGAACTGGGTCCTCGACGGCATGGTGGAAACCAAGGCCCTGGCGGCCAAAGACCGGGCAGGGCAGGTGTTCCCCAAGACGGTGTCGCCGGACCAGGCGCGGGCCGAGAATCAGACCACCGGCCCCAACGGGCTCATCGAGCGGCAGGTCACCAAGGAACTGCTCGAGTTGTTCAACATCGACGAGCAGACCTTGAACACCCAGGGGCTGCAGGTCACCACCACGATCGATCCGCAGGCTCAGCAAGCTGCCGAGAAGGCCGTGTCGAAGTACCTGGACGGCCAGGACCCCGACATGCGGTCCGCGGCGGTCTCCATCGATCCGCGCACCGGGGCAGTGAAGGCCTATTACGGCGGATCCAATGCGTTGGGATTTGATTTCGCTCAGGCCGGCCTGCAGACCGGATCGTCGTTCAAGGTCTTCGCACTGGTCGCGGCACTCGAACAGGGCATCGGCCTCGGTTACCAGGTGGACAGTTCGCCGCTGACCGTCGACGGCATCAAGATCACCAACGTCGAGGGCGAGAGTTGCGGCACCTGCAACTTGGCCGAGGCGCTGAAGATGTCGCTGAACACCTCCTACTACCGGCTGATGCTCAAGCTCAAGGGCGGGCCGCAGGCCGTCGCCGACGCCGCGCACCAGGCCGGAGTTGCCGAGAGCTTTCCCGGTGTCCCGCACACGCTGTCCGAAGACGGCAAGGGCGGCCCACCCAACAATGGAATCGTGTTGGGGCAGTACCAGACCCGGGTGATCGACATGGCTACGGCCTACGCGACGCTCGCCGCCTCGGGCCTCTACCACCGCCCGCACTTCGTGCAGAAGGTGGTCAACGCAGAAGGCCAGGTCCTCTTCGATGCCGGCACCGCCGACAACAGCGGAGACCAGCGCATCCCGAAGGCGGTGGCCGACAACGTCACTGCCGCGATGGAGCCGATCGCCGGGTATTCGCGCGGCCACAACCTGGCCGGCGGACGGCAGTCCGCGGCCAAGACCGGCACGACACAGTTCGGCGACACCACGTCCAACAAGGACGCCTGGATGGTCGGGTACACGCCGCAACTGTCCACCGCCGTATGGGTAGGAACGGTCAAGGGCGACGAACCTCTGGTGAGCGCCTCCGGCGGAGCGGTATACGGGTCCGGACTGCCCTCTGACATCTGGAAGTCCACGATGGACGGCGCCCTGAAGGGGCAGCCGAACGAGACGTTCCCCAAGCCGACGGAGATCGGGGGATATGCGGGTGTGCCAGCGGCCCCTCCGCCGCCGCCGCCACCGCCGTCGGAGACGGTGATTCAACCGACGGTCGAGATCGCGCCGGGAATCACCGTGCCGGTGGGCCCGCCCACCACGATCACGGCGCCGCCGCCCGGCGGGCCGGTCCCACTGCCCCCGCCGTCTGACGTCCCCCAACCGCCCCCGTGAGCGAGCGCGCCACCATTTCCCCGCGGCCGCTTGCTGCCGACCGCCGCAGCGCCGACAGTCGAGACTGCCCCAGCCGCAACGACATTCTGGGTGCCGCGCTGGCCGGCGTGATCGGTGGGCCCGTGGGTCGGCACGCGCTGATCGGCCGCACCCGCTTCATGACACCGGTGCGGGTGATGTTTGTGATCGCCCTGGTATTTCTGGCCCTGGGCTGGTCGACGAAGGCGGCTTGCCTGCAGAGTACCGGCACCGGAACGGGTGATCAGCGGGTTGCCAACTGGGACAACCAGCGCGCCTATTACGAACTGTGTTACTCCGACACGGTGCCGTTGTACGGGGCGGAGTTGTTGAGCCAGGGCAAGTTTCCCTATAAGTCGAGCTGGGTCGAGACGGACGGCAGCGGCACACCCCAGATGCGCTACGACGGTCAGATCGCAGTGCGCTACATGGAATACCCGGTGCTGACGGGGGTTTACCAGTACGTCTCCATGCGACTGGCCAAGGCCTACACGGCAGTCAGCAAGATCCTGCCTGTTCCGGTGATCGCCGAAGTGGTGATGTTCTTCAATTTCGCTGCCTTCGGGCTGGCGCTGGCCTGGCTGTTCACCGTCTGGGCCACTGCTGGGCTCGCCGGTCGCCGCATCTGGGACGCGGCGCTGGTGGGCGCTTCGCCACTGCTGATCTTCCAGATATTCACCAATTTCGACGCGCTGGCAACGGCTTTCGCGATGGGTGGCCTGCTGGCCTGGGCGCGCCGCAGGCCGGTGATGGCCGGTGTGCTGATCGGCCTGGGCGCCGCGGCCAAGCTGTATCCATTGTTGTTCTTAGGCCCGTTGCTGGTGTTGGGGATACGGACGGGACGGCTGCGCGATGTCCTGCGGACCACGCTGATCACCGCGGCGACCTGGTTGGCGGTGAACCTGCCGATCATGGTGCTCTTTCCGCGTGGATGGTCGGAGTTCTTCCGGCTCAACACCCGTCGCGGCGACGACATGGACTCGTTGTTCAACGTGGTGAAATCGTTCACCGGTTGGCGGGGGTTCGATCCCGTTCTGGGGTTCTGGCAACCGCCGACGGTACTGAACAGCGTTGTCGCCGTGCTCCTCGTATTGTCTTGCGCGGCAATCGCCTACATCGCGCTGACCGCGCCGCAGCGGCCTCGGCTGGCGCAGCTGGCGTTCCTGGTGACCGCGGCCTTCCTGCTGACCAACAAGGTGTGGAGTCCGCAGTTCTCGCTGTGGCTGGTGCCACTGGCCGTGCTGGCCGTGCCGCACCGCCGGGTTTTGTTGGCGTGGATGACAATTGACGCTCTGGTGTGGGTGCCCAGGATGTATTACCTGTACGGCAACCCGAACCGTTCGTTGCCACAGCAATGGTTCACGGCGACGGTGCTGCTGCGCGATATCGCGGTGATGGCTCTGTGCTTGTTGGTGATTCGGCAGATCTATCGCCCGGAGGAAGATCTGGTGCGCTGGCAGGGGCGCGTCGACGATCCGGCCGGAGGCCATTTCGATCTCGCCCCGGACAGCCCGCCCGGGTGGCTGCCGGTGTGGTTGCGCCCGGCCCGTCGCCCGCGGGTCGCCGAACCCGAGTTGGTCGGACAGACGTGATGCAGGTTGCCATTCCGGTGTTTCCCCGGTTCACCGCACTCGATGCCATCGGGCCTTACGAAGTGCTGCAACGCATTCCGTCGATCGACGTGGTGTTCGTCGGGCATCGGCGCGGTGAGGTGCGCACCGAGAACGGCATGCTGGGCGTCACCTGCGACGCCACCTTCGACGAGGTCACCGCGCCGGATGTGGTGGTGTTCCCCGGCGGTATCGGGACCCGGGTGCTGGTCGACGACGAAACCATCCGCGGCTGGCTGCGGGCCGTGCATCCGGCGACCCGATTCACCACGTCGGTCTGCACCGGTGCCCTGTTGCTGGCCGGCGCCGGTCTGCTCGACGGGTTGACCGCTACGACGCATTGGCGCGCGGCCGACGAGCTGAACCGCCTGGGCGCGCGATATGTGCCCGAACGTGTCGTCGAGCACCTGCCGGAGCGCATCATCACGGCGGCGGGGGTGTCCAGCGGCGTCGACATGGCTTTGCGGCTGGTCGAGTTGCTGTTCGACCGGGTCGCCGCCCAGGCGGCTCAACTGCTGATCGAGTACGACCCACAACCGCCGTTCGACTCCGGCGCGCTGGCCAAGGCGGACGAGGCGACACGGGCCAGGGCGCTGGAATTCATCCAGTCCCGGAAGTGAATTTCGGGTCAGCCCGGCCATCCGGTAGCCTGGGGCGGTTGCCGACGCAGGCGACCCTCCTGCCACGGAGGTTCCGTGGCCGCCCAGACCAGAGGAGGTGATGAGGTCCCTATGCGTCCATACGAAATCATGGTCATCCTTGACCCCACGCTCGACGAACGCACCGTTGCCCCGTCCCTGGAGACGTTTTTGAACGTCGTCCGTAAAGACGGTGGATCGGTCGAGAAGGTCGACATTTGGGGCCGGCGGCGGCTGGCGTACGAGATCGCCAAGCACGCTGAAGGCATCTACGTGGTCATCGACCTGAAGGCCGCCCCCGCGACGGTCTCCGAGCTCGACCGCCAGCTGAGCCTGAACGAGTCGGTGTTGCGCACCAAGGTGATGCGCACCGACAAGCACTGACCGCCCTGTCGGAGCGGTTGCCTAGGCTTGCTCAAAGCTCGTAAAACCACCCACCAGGCGGACCCAGGAGGCATTCATGGCTGGTGACACGACAATCACTGTCGTAGGAAACCTGACCGCTGATCCCGAGTTGCGGTTCACGCCGTCGGGTGCGGCCGTGGCGAACTTCACGGTGGCATCTACCCCGCGGATTTACGACCGCCAAAGTGGCGAGTGGAAGGACGGCGAAGCGCTGTTCCTGCGCTGCAACATCTGGCGCGAGGCAGCCGAGAACGTCGCCGAGAGCCTGACGCGCGGCGCCCGGGTGATCGTCACCGGGCGCCTCAAGCAGCGGTCCTTCGAAACCCGCGAGGGCGAAAAGCGCACCGTGGTCGAGGTCGAGGTCGACGAGATCGGCCCCTCGCTCCGGTATGCGACTGCCAAGGTCAACAAGGCCAGCCGCAGCGGCGGCGGTGGCGGCGGCGGCTTCAGCGGTGGCGGTGGCGGTTCGCGGCAGTCCGCGCCCGCCCAGTCCGGCGGATCCGGTGAGGACCCGTGGGGCAGCGCCCCGGCGTCGGGTTCCTTCGGCGGCGGCGACGACGAACCGCCCTTCTGACCTACCTAACTTTCACAGCACGAGAACGGAAAGATTGACACCATGGCCAAGTCCACCAAGCGGCGTCCGGCTCCGGAAAAGCCGATCAAGGCGCGCAAATGCGTCTTCTGCGCCAAAAAGGGCCAGAACATCGACTACAAGGACACCAACTTGCTGCGGACCTACATCAGCGAGCGCGGCAAGATCCGCGCCCGCCGGGTCACCGGCAACTGCGTGCAGCACCAGCGGGACATCGCGGTCGCGGTCAAGAACGCCCGCGAGGTCGCGCTGCTGCCCTTCACCTCCGCGACGCGCTGATCACGCGCGCCCAACGAAAGTATTTGAACGATGAAGCTGATACTCACGGCTGACGTCGACCACCTCGGTTCCGTCGGCGACACGGTGGAAGTCAAGGACGGTTACGGCCGCAACTTCCTGCTGCCCCGCGGTCTGGCGATCGTCGCTTCACGCGGCGCCCAGCGGCAGGCCGACGACATCCGCCGCGCCCGCGAGACCAAGACGGTCCGCGACCGCGAGCACGCCAACGAGATCAAGACCGCCATCCAGGCGCTCGGATCGGTCTCGCTGCCGGTGAAGACCGCGGCCGACAGCGGCAAGCTGTTCGGTTCGGTCACCGCCGGTGACGTGGTGGCGGCTATCAAAAAGGCCGGCGGCCCGAACCTCGACAAGCGGATCGTCCGGCTGCCCAAGGCCCACATCAAGGCCGTCGGGACGCACCCGGTGGTCGTGCACCTGCACCCCGAGATCGACGTCGAGGTCGCTCTCGAGGTCGTCGGCGAGAGCTAACTAGATCTGCCCTCACCCGGTGTGGCCCTGAGGCCGCACCGGGTTTTCGGCTGCGCGGAATCGGATTCGCGCAGCGGCATTCTGGCGAACAATTCCGAAGGTGTACGCACCGGGCCGGTGTAACCCTGCATTAACTCGGCGAAAATGTGGCTGAAAACCAACACGCCCGACACGATAACCTGCGCCGACACGCCGTAGAGATTCTTGTCCACATGATTTCGGCGGCGTTGTATGGCGGTCAGCAGCAGTGATGTACAAAAACGCGAGAATGATCCACAGGTACTCCACACCCCGTTCAACACGGGTGTTCAACGATATGCACACTCGATCCACAGCTTCATGAACAGGCCCTGTTGGAGTCCCGTCTAGCAACGTTTACGTTTTCATCCGGCGCGAAGCTAGGGGCTGGGGGTCGGTGCCATGACTTGCTCTCGGAATGTCAGTGATCGAATGTATGTTCGGTGGGTGAGTCGAAGGGAGGTGGTCTGTGGCGGTCGTCGATGACATGCCTCACCCGGGGATGGATACTCCGCCGCCGAGCGAGGACTACGGTCGCCAGCCTCCCCAGGATCTCGCCGCGGAGCAGTCGGTGCTGGGCGGGATGCTGCTGAGCAAAGACGCCATCGCCGATGTGCTGGAGCGGGTGCGGCCCAGCGACTTCTACCGCCCCGCCCATCAGAACGTCTACGACGCCATCCTGGACCTCTACGGCCGCGGCGAGCCGGCGGACGCCGTGACCGTGGCCGCGGAATTAGATCGCCGCGGGCTGCTGCGCCGCATCGGTGGTGCGCCGTATCTACACACGCTGATTTCCACGGTTCCCACAGCTGCCAATGCCGGCTACTACGCGGGCATCGTCGCGGAGAAGGCACTGCTGCGCCGCCTGGTCGAAGCCGGCACGCGGGTGGTGCAGTACGGCTACGCGGGCGCCGACGGCGCCGATGTGGCCGAGATCGTCGACCGGGCCCAGGCCGAGATCTACGAGGTCGCTGAACGGCGCACCTCCGAAGACTTCGTGCCCCTCGAGGACCTGCTGCAGCCGACGATGGACGAGATCGACGCCATCGCCTCCAACGGCGGCATCTCGCGCGGTGTGCCGACCGGGTTCACCGAGCTCGACGAGGTGACCAACGGGCTGCATCCCGGGCAGATGATCATCGTGGCCGCGCGGCCCGGTGTGGGGAAGTCGACCCTGGGACTGGATTTCATGCGTTCCTGCTCGATCAAGCACCGCATGGCCAGCGTCATCTTCTCGCTGGAAATGAGCAAGACCGAGATCGTGATGCGGCTGCTGTCGGCGGAGGCGAAAATCAAACTGGCCGATATGCGCTCGGGCCGGATGACCGACGATGACTGGACGCGTCTGGCGCGGCGGATGAGCGAAATCAGCGAAGCGCCACTGTATATCGACGACTCGCCGAACCTGACCATGATGGAGATCCGCGCCAAAGCGCGCCGACTGCGGCAGAAGGCAAACCTGAAACTTGTCGTCGTCGACTACCTGCAGCTGATGACGTCAGGTAAGAAAGTCGAGTCCCGGCAGATCGAAGTATCGGAATTCTCAAGGCATCTCAAGCTTTTGGCCAAAGAGCTGGAGGTTCCGGTAGTCGCGATCAGCCAGCTGAATCGTGGTCCCGAGCAACGCACTGACAAGAAGCCGATGCTGTCCGACCTTCGCGAGTCGGGCTCACTAGAACAAGATGCCGATATGGTCATCCTGCTGAACCGCCCCGACGCATTCGAACGCGACGATCCACGCGGGGGAGAGGCGGATTTCATTCTCGCCAAACACCGTAACGGCCCGACCAAGACCGTGACCGTGGCGCATCAGTTGCACTTGTCGCGGTTCGCCAACATGGCGCGGTGAGAGCCACCCCGGGCACATCTATTGCTGCCAGCCGCACCGGTTCCGTCAGCGGACCTCACGACCGCCGCGACTACGCCTGACCCAAACTCGGCCGGTAATCAGCCGCGTCGGCTTCGGCAGCAAGCAATGCACCGAGCTCACCCTCCTGCTGGGCAACGAACACACCGATCACCTGCCGGCACACCTCCGGCACGCTCACGCCACGCATATCGGCAATACGTTTCAGCCCGAGGAGCATTGACGTAGACACGTGAAACTGCACAGCGAACTGACCGCACGAACCGTCCTCTGGCGGCAACCCCGGACCCACTACCACAGGTTCATCCACCCCGTACTCGTCCACCTCGGCACGCCGAACTCGCTCAACAACCCCACCACTGGCGCCGCCACCAGCGTCGTCGGCCGGGTCCCGGAACTCTTCATGACTGAACAAACCCATTCCGCCCACGCTAGACCCCGCAGGATTCCCAGGCCGCCAACTAAGCGACCCCGGTCGCGAGAGACCCTAGCGAAGCGGAACCGTACGGTCCTCGGATTCGCCACGTTGACCGGTAAATCACCGAACCCGCGTCACCTGAATTTCTGCCACAAAGATTGACGGGGTATGGAGGTAATCCATCCTTGCCAAAGTGGCCCGACGTTTCTTGGCAGTCTTCCCTGAATCTCGACAACCCGCTGCTGTCGGGTCGATTCGGGCCCGTTGCGTCCGTTCACACTCAGCTCGGTCGGATCGCCAGCTGGCTGAGGCTGAACATGAACGAATTGGCGATGCCGGAGTTGAAGAAACCGACGTTGTTGTGGCCGGAATTGCCGAAGCCGATATTGCCGTTACCGGAGTTGAGCAGACCCGCCAGATTGATGCCCACCTGGTTGTCGCCGGTGAGCCCCATACCGATGTTGTTGTTGCCCCGGCCCGCGTGGAAGGTGTACAGGTCTGGATTGTTCAAGTCGGCTGGGCCGCCATTACCGAAATTGATGTTCCCGTTTCCGTTGTTACCGAAGCCGAAATTGCCGTTCCCGACGTTTCCAGCGCCGACGTTGCTGTTGCCCTGGTTGCCGCCACCGACATTGTTGTGACCCGACTGCGCGGAGGCGAGCGAGCTGTGACTTTTCGCCCCCGGTCCGTGGCCCGGGCCGGCGCCCCCAGCCCTCCGATGACACCCGCCTCGGATCCATCGGACCTCGCGGCCCGAGCAGTCGTGCCCACAGACGAACTGAGCGACTCGACGCCCTCCCGCAGCGGACCCATAAGGGCGGCGAGGCTCCGCCGCGCCTCGTGCCGTCCTTCGGCGATAGCGGTGTGTTCGCCACGAGCCGCCTCGACGTGTCAGAGGGCGGGATTAAGCTACGGGCCTGTTTGAGGCCGGGTTTCAGCGGGACCGGGGGAGGGGGAACGATGGCAGCCAGGGTGTGCCGGGATGACGACGATAACTATCTGGACTGGCTTGCCCGCCAAAGCGATCCCTCCCGTGCAGTAACTTGCCGCTCCGTCGACATCGTGCGCCACGCGGTCAAAGCCAGCGGTGGCCTGGGCGAGACGTGGTGCATCGACGGGGACGATGCGATACGGATCGGCAACCTGATGCTAGTGATCGAAATGGACGACCTCGGCTGGATTGTGACGGCGTACACGATCGACGGCGCAGAGGCCGATCTTTTCGCGGTGGTGGCCGCGGAAAACGGCAACCCTGTGCGGGTGGTTACCGATTGGCTGCGGGCCGCGGCTGGCACGATGAGCTGGAAGCGCGTCGAGCCGGGCGTGTACAGCTCTGGCGGTTATGTTGTCGGCAGGCTTGATACCGGTGAATGGTTCGCAGAAGGTCCCGGCGTTGATCAGTGCTTCGACCATAAGAACGACGCTCAGGCTGCGTGCGCAGCCGCCCGCAGCCATAGCACCCCTCTGCCGGCGAGTACCGGGCGGCGAAGGCGTGGGGACGGTGGCCCCGTTTCGTACCCGGCCGATGCAGAACTTGTCAGTTATTGAGTTGCCACACGGCGAAATTCAGGCAAATGGCGAACGTAGTCCAGAGAAGGTACGGCACTAGCAGCCATCCGGCCGCGGCGCTACGGCGAAAGAACAACACGACAGTGGTGACCAGGACCACCCACAGAATCGAGATGTCTATCAACGCGATTCCACGCCAGCGGAGTCCGAAGAACAGCGGCGTCCAGGCCGCATTCAGGGCCAGCTGCGCGGCGTACGCGGCCAGCGCAGTCCGGGTCGCGCTGAAGGGTCCGCTGCGCCACACCAACCAGGCTGCCACTGCCATCAGCGCATAGAGGGTGGTCCATACCGGTCCGAACAGCCACGAAGGGGGTGCCCACGAGGGTTGCCGCAGCCGGCCGTACTGCTGGGCGCTGTTGGCGGCGAGCCCACCTACCCCGGCGGTGAGCATGACCGCGAGCAATGACAAGCCCAGTGCGACGAAATTCGTGGCTCCCCGGCGGTTGGCGGCATCTACCATGCGACCACGGTAACGACCGGTCGTGCCCGTCAGCGGCCAGGGAGGGGTCGACCTCGGCCAACGCGCGTTCAGAACCATCAACTCGGTCCTGCCCTCTCGGCTAAGGACGCGCGGCAGTCACCTGGTTGCGAATGGTGCCGATACCAGCGACGTCGACTTCGACGACGTCGCCGGCGCTCAAGAAGCGCCCGCTGGTCTCGCCAACCCCTGCCGGCGTACCGGTCAGAATGACGTCACCACAATGCAATTCGGTCTGGTGGGACAGCGCCTCCACGATCTCGCCGAATTCGAAGACCATGTCATCAGTCGAACCTTGTTGCCGCTGATCGCCGTTGACGCGAGTGACAACGGTGAGCGCGCCTTGATCCCTGACACTGTCCGCCGTGACGATGCAGGGGCCCAGCGGTTTGAACGACGGAAACGACTTGGCCCGTACGATCGCCGCGATATCGACGAGCTGTCCATCACGGGTGCCCTCATGCTGAATGTCACGCGCGGAGACGTCATTTGCGACGCACATTCCGGCGATGTGATCCCACCCGGACCCCTGGGTGAGCGCATGACACGGCCGACCCACGACGATGGCGATCTCGCCTTCATAGTCGACGTGATCAGGGGCTTCCGGCGGCAGAACAATAGGAGCGAACGGACCTGAAAGTGCCGTCGACGGAATGGGAAGGCCGATCGGGCGCGGGGGAGCCTGCAAGCCGACCTCGTCGACGTGGCTTCGGTAATTGAGCCCGAGCAGAAACATCCGGCCCGCCGAATCTACCGGTGCGCGCAGAACGGCGTCAGTCATCGCGAGGCGGGCACGAACCGGTATTCCTGACACGTCAGCAGGGGTGTCCGCGAGCAACTGCGCGATGCTCGGTGGCCCCGAAATATCCAGGACCGCAAGCTCTTCGCCGTCAGCGCGTGCAATTCCCTGAGTCGTACGAAACAGCTGCAGCATTTCAGCGAGATCCCGCCAGAATGGTGGCGATCCGACGGGAGAAAAGCCACTGTCCGTCTGCCCCACGCCTGAACTCGTCGTCGAATGTGGTGATGGCGTGCGCGCTGAGTTCCTCGTCGCCACCCAGTACATACAAGAAGAGCAGGGACCGCGCCCGCGCGCAGTCTGCATCGGTTCGTTCAAAAACGATGTTGGTGATCTGGTGGCGTGTCTTGCGTGCGACATCGGCCTCTCGCGCGGCCATCGCCGTCGCAATTTGGCCATGGCCGCGTAGAAAGACGTTCGCCAAACCCATTTCAGCGCTTTCGGTGAACAAGTCGACGTTCTTGGTCGCCTCGCCCGAATCGATGTTGAATACGAACCGATAGATCAGATCCTGACACGCCGTCTGTGCGTGCAGTTGCTCCAGAAGGGAGTTGGCTGCGGGCGCTTGATCCTGCACGGGCGCGGCTCCTATCGACGGTTCCTGACGCTTCGCAGCAGCCTACGCAAAGTTGACTGAAAGTCAATACTGCCGACGGTCGTCTGCGGATAGATGATGGGGCGGGCACCCTCGGTGTACGGTTTCGCCTGTGCCTCGACAATCGCCGGCCAAGACGACGCGCAGCAGCGACGACAGCAAGCGACCTCCGGCCCGTACACCCACCACCGCCGGCACCAGGGCTGCGTCCAAAGCCGACCGACGACAACAGCTGACGATCGCGGCGCTGCGACTGTTTTCGCAACACCCGTACGACGACGTTTCGATCGACGACATCGCGAGCGAGGCCGGGGCGGCGCACGGCTTGGTGTCCTACTACTTCGGCGGCAAGCGAGGCGTGTACCTCGCCGCGCTCGCGATGGTCCAGCGGGATCTGGATTCGCTCACCCAGCCGTTGCAGTCCGACGGGGATGTAACAGCGCAGATCAAGGGGATGTCGCGGCGACACTTTGAGTATTTTCGCGCTCACCCCCACCTGATGATCGGAATGCTGCATTCCGGCCCTGTCGACCCGCAGACCAGTCAGATCGCCGAAGCAAATCAGGCCTCCGGTGCCCGGGCACTCGTACGGATGCTGAACCTGCCGGAGAACGACCAGCCGGCGCCGCTCGAGGCCGCTCTGCGCGGTTGCATGGGTTTTGTGAACGCCCTCACCGTCCACTGGCTGACCCACGATCAGGACCTCTCGATCGATCGGGTCGTCGACCTGGTTTTCGACGTCGTGACAGCCGCGGCCGCCAGCGCCGTGGGGATCTCGACCGTCGAGGCGGCGCTGGGACGACCCCTGGCGGGGCGCTGAACCGGCGCGATCGATTATTGACTATCAGTCAAACTCTTGGCACACTGTCCTACGAAGCGGGGAGTGGCTGCCGGCACCGTGACGACCCGCAACGACCGGCCGTTCGTCATGAATCTCGGGAGGCATCATGCCCGCGCCCCAGAAGCTGGCCCATATTGTCCTGGCGTCCGGCCAGCGCAACGTGATGCGCGACTGGTACTGCAAAGTGCTCAGTGCCCGAGTGCAATTCGAGAACGAATTCCTGTGCTTCCTGACCTACGACGATGAACACCACCGGATCGCCATCGGGGAGATGCCCGGTGCTCAGAAGCCTCCGCCCATGTCAACCGGGTTGCAGCACGTCGCATTCAGCTACGACACGTTGGGCGACCTGCTCGACACCTACGACGAGTTGCGATCACAGGACATCCTCCCGATTTGGTGCGTGAACCATGGAACGACCTCATCGCTCTATTACAGCGACCCGGACGGCAACTGGATCGAATTGCAGGTCGACAACTTCGCCTCCAACGAGGAAGGCAACGAGTATCTGCGGTCGCAGCGCTTTGCCGCCAATCCCATTGGGGTACAGCTTGATCCGGAAGCCTACCTGCAGCGGCTGCGCAATGGAGAATCAGCGCAAGATCTGCTGGCAGAACTAGCCCATGTTGAAGGTCCGCCGGCGCTTCTGCCGAATCACATCTAAGGTGGCTGGAAGTCGCGTTTCGGCGACGCGGGCGAAAACCGCTGCGATCCCTTTGCGCAGTCGCCCACGGAGACGGCTTGAGCCACGCACTTTCCGCGTGAACATCACCGGCTCATCGCCGACATAGCAGCAGTGCCCCACGGAACGCTCGACACGTACATTGTCGGGACACGCATCGCGTCATGTGACAATCCAAGCGAGCAATGTTGCTGCGGGGGAGCTAAGCCGCTGCGGGCTGCATGCGGGTGCCGACCGCCTGCGGCTCCTGGTTCACCGAACGCCAGTCGCGGTAATCGTGCCAGGCGGTTACAAGACCGGGGACGAGCACCGGGCTCAATATCGCGAGGCAGAAACCGATGATGGTGAGGTAGCTGCCGAAAATAGCCAACATAATATTTGTCGCCTCAATCCTAAGTCGAGTGGCCAGATGAGCGTTGCTTTGCGAAAGCTCTTTGAATTCGTCGCAAAGCTATCCGGACCACGGCCCAAAGACGATGTGTCCAAGAGCTCAAACTCTTGTCCTGTGGGGACAAACGCCACCAATACCGCCCGTCGGTAACGGGTGAAGGTAAGGGCTCGGCCCCGCCAGCCGCGGCACGTTCGAGGAGCGTCCTGGCAGCAGGTTCTCGCTCAACACATTTGGACCCTGCCCAACCGCCTGTCGTGGGCCGCGACAATCGCCAGTCAGGTCCTCGCCCGCAACAGAACGGCATTTCCGAACCAGTGACACAGCAGCAACGCAAGTTCGACGTCAAGCCGATCGTTTGCGATCCCACGCCCGCGCCTCGCCAACGCCCGAGCCACCCGGTACTTGACCGTATTGAAGTGCACAACCAACTCTTCAGCGGCAAGCTTGTAGCTAGCGCCACAGCTCAGAAACACTCGCAGTGTGTCGCGCAGTAATGCGTCGTTATCCGTAGGGCTGGCCAGTTTGCCGAGCACATCGGCGACCCACTCCCGGGCGTGGTCGAGATCTCCGCCGAGCAGCGCGGCCGCCCCTAAACCGGGGTCGCTACTGGCCAACGCGACGGCCCTTGACTTTCCACAAGCCAAAGCGAGGGTCCGCGCGGTCTCGGCCTGGTAGTGCGATCGACGAAATCCGTCGACACCGGGGGCGACCGAACCCATCGTCACATTCGGTGATTCGCTGCGCTGCAACGCATATCGCTTCACTGCATCGGTAATCTCCGCCGGCGCGCTTTGAAACGGCAACCATGCCCACGCGCTGGCACGGTCGGTAGCGACAAACAACGGCGCGGCAGTCGCCTGGACAGCTGCCCCCAGACCCCGTACGAAGCGGAGTAGGCGATTCAAATCGTCCGCCTCGGGACTGGCCACCGGATACCACAACGCCAGCCCCACATGATGCCAATTCAGTGGATAGCGAATCGCGTTGGTAGCCCAATCGGCATCAACATGCGAGCCACCCGCCAAGACTTCTCGAACCCGCAACGCGCGCAAACTGTTGTTGGACTCGAGCCACCGCTCGCGCTCCTCCTCGTAGATGGCGATGATCTGCTGCGACATCCAGTCGACGTAGATGAAGAGCATCTCAGTGATCGCCTCCACCACACCGACTCGTGATTCGGGCGCAATATCGATTCCGTGCAGCTCCCCGAAGACCAGATGCGTGAGGCGTCGCTGCCCCAAACGGTATCCGCGGATCAGCGCCGTCAGGGGCACTCCTTGTTGAGCAAGACGTCGGGTGTGCTCAATCGCGGCAGTCGGCGCCCGCACGTCGTCAACCGAAATGTTGTGGCGCAGTGCGTACAGGATGGTTTCCACATTGCCCTGAATGGCGTCGTCCAAGAGTGCAATCTGTGATTCGTCACGCGTCTCCGGAATCATTTCAGGAATCTCTTCGCGGACCGACACCTCAATCAACGAGACCGCGTCGGGCACCTTGTCGACGAGACGCGCGGCGAGCTCGGCGACGCACCGCTCGACATCGCCAGCTCGTGTATTCGTCACTGTGCTCATACATTCCCCGAAACATGCCGGACATCGCTGACCGGGAAGGCCCCGGAAATGGGAGGCTCGCGGACGCTGCGCGCAGACCCGGCATCGACCCGCCGCCGAGCGAAACGTACCGCCTCAATAGCCCTGGCCACACCTGTACGAACGGGGTGCTTTTATCTCCTAATCGGAGCACTGTGTGCGGCCGGCACCCGCAGGGGTACTGGCGCTTCTTGCGAGAGAGCTATCCGAACACTCCGTTCGAGCGATGGTGCGTGCGAGTGCTCGACGGTTGACTGAATTCATCGTGAATCACCAGACGCTGAGGTGGCAATGAACATCAAGCACTATCAAATGCTCATCGACGGAAAGCATGTCGACGCCGACGAGATGGACGAGATACTCGACCCGGCAACTGAAGAACTGTATGCGACGATCGCCAGGGGGACGGTCGGGCACGCCGACGCCGCAGTTGCCGCGGCGCGGGCTGCGTTCGAGTCGGGTACGTGGTCGCGGCTGGCCCCCAGCGAACGGTCGCGCATCATGACCAATATCGCTGACCGGATCGGGCAGGAGCTCGACGATTTGGTCGAGCTCGAGATCCACACCAACGGAGCTACGGTGCGGCAGGCGACGGTGTTCCACGTGGGTTATGCCGCGCCTCATTTTCTCTACTTCGCTGAGCTTGCAGCGTCCTACGAATGGCAGCGACAGATACCGACGGCGGCCTACCCGACGCTGTCAACGAATGTCCTGCACCGCGAACCCATTGGTGTGTGCGCCGCTATCGTGCCGTGGAACTTCCCGTTGCTCCTGGGCATTTGGAAGATCGGGCCGGCGCTGGCGGCCGGCAACTCGATCGTCATCAAACCCGACGAGAAGACACCCTTGACGCTCCTGCGCTTCTGCGAGATCGCACAAGAGTGCGGTGTCCCCGATGGGGTGATCAACCTCGTTACCGGGCCCGGGCCGGAGGTCGGTGCGCGGCTGGCCGAACACCCCGATGTCGACAAGGTCGCGTTTACCGGATCGACCGGGGTCGGACGCGAAATCATGCGGCTCGCCTCCGGCACCGTCAAGAAGGTGTCACTCGAACTCGGCGGCAAAGGCGCGCAGGTGCTGTTGGACGACGCCGACCTCGACGTGGCTATCGACGGCGCGCTTTTCGGCTGCATGTTGTACTCGGGCCAAATCTGCGAATCGGGCACCCGGTTGCTGGTCCCCGACGACATGTACGACCAAGTGGTCGACCGGCTGGTCGACCGCGCATCGGCACTGAAGCTCGGCGATACCACCGACCTTGATACCGACGTTGGTCCGGTCATTTCCGCCAAGCAGCGTGACCGGGTGCTCACATTCGTCGACGGCGCAAAGGGCGACGGCGCGAAAGTTGTTCTGGGTGGCGGGATTCCACACGGAGACCGCTTCACCAAGGGCTACTGGATCGAACCGACCATTCTTACCGAGGTTGACAACGACATGGATGTAGCCAGGGAGGAGATCTTCGGGCCGGTCCTGTGCGTCCTGCGATACTCCGACGAGGCAGATGCGATTCGTCAGGCGAATGACTCTCAATATGGGTTGAGTGCCGGGGTCTGGAGCACCGACTATGAGCGGGCCCTGGCAGTCGCGGCGCAGCTTCGGGCAGGCACAGTCTGGATCAACAACTGGCATCAGATCGATCCGGCCCTGCCCTTCGGGGGTTACAAGCAAAGCGGACTGGGCAGAGAACTGGGACAACACGCGCTCGACGAGTACACCGAGGCCAAGCATGTCCATGTCGACCTCACCCAGACACTTGAACGCCACATCTTCGACGCGTTGCTCTCGGAACCGCCCAGCTGAACATCCTGGGAAACGTGCGGCGCGTCGCGTTCCGGCGCAAAAAGCGTCGCGAAGAGGCTGTGCCCGTCGGTCATCTCATGCCGGCGGGCCACGGTCGTCAACCCTTTGGGGTCTGCGACCCCACCGCCCGCCGCCCGGCAAGTCGGCCTTCCGCTAGTTGCTCGCGCAGTTGCTTCTTATCGAACTTGCCCACGCTGGTCTTGGGTACTTCGGTGATGTAGGCGTATTCATCGGGCAGTTGCCACTTGGCGAACCGGCTCTGAAGGTGTGCATTGAGAGCCTCGGGGGTGAGATCCCCGCTGTTCACGACAACACAGGGCAGGGGCCGCTCAGTCCAGCGCTCATCCGGCTTTGCGATCACGGCCGCTTCCAAGACTGATGGATGAGACATCAGCGCATTCTCCATCTCGATGGAGGAAATCCATTCTCCGCCAGACTTAATGACGTCTTTGGTGCGATCGGTGATCTGGATGTAGCCAAGCGCGTCGATCGTCGCGACGTCGCCGGTTCGTAGCCAGCCGTCGTGGAACTTGTCTTCGCCGGCCTGCTCGTCGAGATAGTAGCCCGACGCTATCCATGGCCCGGCCAGCTCGAGTTCCCCGGATTGCTCGCCATCCCAGGGAAGTTCACGACCGGCGGGATCAACGATGCGAGCCTCAACGAGGGGTGTGATGCGGCCGGTCTTGGCACGGTAACGCCAGTACTCCGCACCGCTCGCGCCGGCCGGGGCCTCGGCGATCGCGACCAGCGGGCTTGTCTCCGTCATGCCGAATCCCTGCACCAGCGGAACACCGAAGGCTTCCTCGAATCGCTGCATCAGTGACAGCGGGACGGCGGCGCCGCCACAGGCGACCCGCCGAAGCGATGCCAGGGCCTGCGGTTCGAGTGCCGTCCTGCGCAAGACGTCACTCCAGATGGTCGGGACGGCCGCGGCGAAGGTGACCGCTTCGGCGGAGATCAGTTTGACCAACGGGTCGGCCTGCAGGAAACGGTTGGGCATCACCAGCGCAGCGCCCAACATGCCACATGTGTAGGGCAGACCCCAGGCGTTGGCATGGAACATCGGCACCACCGGCAACACCCGGTCGGTGGACCGCACGTCAAGGGTGTCGGTGAGGCATTCGGCCATGGCGTGCAACACCGTTGAGCGGTGCCCGTAGAGCACGCCCTTCGGATTGCCGGTCGTCCCGCTGGTGTAGCACAGGCTTGCCGCGGCAGTGCCCTCGATCGGGGGGTAATCGAAACCCTCGGGCTGGTCCGCGAGCAACTCCTCGTAGTCGACCGCCCTAGGCAGCCGGGCCGCGCCGACAGTTCCGCCGATGACAATGAACTGTTCGACGACATCGATCGCAGGAAGAATGCGTTCGAGCTGAGGCAGCAGTGAGTCGTCGGCGATGATCACGCGGTCCTGAGCGTGATTGATCACGTAGACGAGTTGCTCGTCGGATAGCCGGATGTTGAGCGTGTGCAGAACCGCGCCCATGCACGGTACTGCGAGATACGCCTCGAGGTGCTGCTGGTTGTTCCACGCAAAGGTAGCCACGCGGTCACCCGGGCGAATTCCGAAAGCGTGCAGCGCATTAGCCAGCCGGTCGGCCCGTCGTACCACCTCACCGTAAGTGGCGCGAGCCAACGATCCCTCGGCATCGAGCATCGTCACCACCTCGACACCGGCGTTCATCGTCCGCATCCGCCGCATGACGTGTTGAATCGTCAGCTCGAAATCGTTCTGAACCAGCGATTGCACCATCGGAATCCTCGTTTCCACCCGGAGGCGGCCGAATACCCGGTACCGCCATCAGATGGACGCGCTGTCGTGAACAGAGCGCGTGCATCCTCGTAACCACGCTAGAAACCCCAAGGGCGCCCGGCGATCTCCCGTTCGTAGGAATGCCCTCTGCCATCTGGTTCGGCGAGCTGTCTGGCGGTTACCGGTGCAGGTAGCGTCCGCGCTTGACCGACAACAACGCAGGGCGGCTGCACGCGGTACAGCTGCGCAGGGAGGAAGCAATGGAAATCGCCCGTGACCAGACTGGTTCGGATCTCGACACTAGAGTTTTCGACATCGACGGGCATCAGTTGCGCGTCGCGGTCCGGGAAGGGACATCCGACCGGCCACCATTGTTGCTGCTCAACGGTTTAGGGGTTCGAATCGAGGGTCTGCAACCCTTCGTTGACGCGCTGAGCCCGGCTGCCGGCGTAATCCGTTTCGACGTGCCGGGCACTGGTGAGTCGTCCACCCCGAGACTGCCGTATCGCATGTGGCAGGTCGCGCGGCTGACCAATCATCTGCTCGATGCGCTCGACGCTCCTGTAGTCGACGTATTGGGCGTTTCGTGGGGCGGTGTATTAGCGCAGCAGTTAGCATTCCAGCATCGCCGGCGGTGCCGGCGACTGATTCTGGTGAGCACTGCCGCAGGCGCGTTCATCCCTGGCCGCCCACAAGTCGTTCGGGAGATGTTGACGCGCAGACGTTTTGACGATCCTGAGCATGCCCGCGACGTGGCGCCCATGATTTACGGCGGTAAGGCCCGCACGGCAGGCCAGGCCCCGCCTCTGTTCAAGCATATGCGAAATGACCCACGGGGCTTGCTTTTCCAGCAACTGGCTGTATTGGGTTGGACCAGTATCCCCTTCGCCCGAATGATCAGGCAGCCGACGCTGATTTTGAGCGGTGACGACGATCCCATCCTTCCGCCGTTGAACGGCAAGCTACTGCGATCGCTGATTCCGAACGCGCACCTGCATCTCTTCAATGACGGTCACCTCGGATTGCTGACCAGTGCGGACGAATTGGCACCGCTGATCGAAAGTTTTCTCGATCAGCCCTGACCTCGATCAGGTTATCAACGCCGCGCCTTGCGGTCGGTCCCGGCGAGATCGGAGCGGCCGCCCCCCGATCGAGGGACGTCAGTCCATCTTCTGATGGCTGGTCCGGCGCTGTCGGGCGGACGAAGCTCGATCCAGACGGTTAGCACCGACAGAAGTAAAGGAGTTGGGGTGAGCCAAGTCCCGCAAATGCAGGAGCGAACGGTCGAACTGATCGTCGCTTCGCGTGAAGTACTGGCCGACGATGTCGTGGGCCTCGTACTTGAAGACCCCAACGGGGCAGGGTTACCGGCTTGGAATCCCGGTGCACACATCGACCTGTTACTGACCGACGCGATGGTGCGGCAGTACTCACTGTGCTCGAGTCCCGGTGACCTCCGGCAATGGAAGGTGGGCGTATTGCTTGACCACAACGGTCGCGGGGGTTCCGAGCATGTCCACCAAGCCCTCGAAGAGGGCACCACTGTTCAGGTGCGGGGGCCCCGTAACCACTTTCCCTTGCAACGCGCCCAGCGCTACCAGTTCATCGCCGGCGGTATCGGCATTACTCCGATCATGCCGATGATTGAGGCAGCCGAGGCTGACGGCGCCGACTGGCACCTGCTTTACGGTGGCCGCCAACGCTCCTCCATGGCCTTCCTGAAGGAACTGTCCCAATACAGCGACCGGGTTACCGTCTGGCCCCAAGATCAGGACGGCATTCTCGATCTGGCAAGTGTGTTGGCCATCCCGCGCGAGGACACCCTGGTGTACTGCTGCGGACCCGAGCCGCTGCTGAACGCCGTTGAAAAGGCCTGTGAAATTTGGCCGAAAGCTGCATTGCACGTCGAACGTTTCGCCGCTAGGCCGGCCGACCAGGCATCGTCGCAAGACGCACTCGACGAATTCGAGGTGGTCTGCCAGCGGTCCGGCATCACCATCGAGGTCGGCGCGGGGGACACGATCCTTGACGCGTTGCGGACCAATGGCGTCAGCATGTTGGCGTCGTGCATGGAGGGCATCTGCGGCACGTGCGAGACACCGGTGCTCGAAGGGACACCTGATCACCGCGATTCGGTGTTGAACGATGATGAGAAAGCGGAGAATGACTGTCTGATGGTTTGCGTCTCACGCTCGCGGACCCCGCGATTGGTGCTCGACATATGAAGACCAACTATCCACGGGACTGCTGGTACGTGGCGGCCACCGGTGACGAGATCACCGATCACCCCCTGCGCCGGCGCATCCTCGACCTTCCAATCGTGTTGTATCGCAGCGCATCCGACGGTGTGGTCGCGCTCGCTGATGCCTGCGGGCATCGCGGCTACCCCCTTTCGCGGGGGCGACTCGTCGGCAACAACATTCAATGTGGCTATCACGGAATCCAGTACGACCCGAACGGTGTGTGCGTCCTGGTGCCCTCCCAGCCGCAACCGCCCTACGGGGGCTGTGTTGCGCACTACCCGATCCGAGAAGTAGGTCCGTTCGTGTGGATCTGGCTCGGTGAACCTTCGCGCTCCCAGGCGCGTTCGGTCCCCGCCCTACCGTGGCTGACCGGGCCGGGCTGGGCGTCCTCGGGTGCGGCTGCTCACGTCGAGGCAAACTACATGCTGCTGCACGAGCACTACCTCGACCTCACCCACATCCCCTGGGTACACCCCGAGGAAACACCTCCAACCGTTGAAAACGTGCCGCCGCTCGATGAGATCGAGGTATCGGAGACCGCGGTGACATTCTCCCGCGAGATTCCGTTGGCGCCCCTGGCGCCGTGGGAAACTCAGGCCACCGGCCTGCCGCCCGCGGGTTCCTACCGGCGTCGGCACCATGGCACATTCATCAGCCCCGCCGTGCTTGCCGAAGGTTGGGATCTCTACAGCGATCGCGGCGACAAGTTCGGCCACGTTCGCATTCAAGCCGTGACCCCCGAGACACCCTCGACCACACATCTGTTCTGGCGGTTCGCCCACAACTACCGGTTGGACGACGCCAGCGTGGGTCAGCACCTGCACGACGTCTTTGAACACGTCATGCGCGTCGACGTCGACGTCATCGAAACCCTGCAAGCCAATGTCGGCGACGCAGGGGCCGGCCAAGGTTTCAAGGTCGCCGCCGACGCCGGGGTGCTCAAGGCACGAAGCATTGTCGGTTCGATGCTCGACAAGGAGAACCCACGTCGTACCCGGTCGTCGCGATGACGAGCCCCCGCGGGAGCGGCCTCGGCAGGCTGGTGGCGCCGGACCTACTCAAGGGCGCATCGGTATTCATCACCGGCGGCGGCAGCGGCATCAACCTTGGAATCGCTCGGTGCTTCGCGCAAGTGGGTGCCAACGTCGCCATCTGTGGCCGTACCCCAGAACGGTTGGACCTCGCGGCGCAAGAACTACGCGGTTTGGGTGCGCGGGTCTTCACGGCAGTCGCGGATGTTCGCGATCCCGATGCGGTTGCCGCGGCAGTCGCGAATGCCGGAGCCGATCTCGGCCCGTTGTCCACGGTCGTAGCCGGAGCGGCCGGCAACTTCATGTCATCCGCAGAATCGATGTCCAGCAAGGGATTCCGTACGGTGGTCGAAATCGACCTGGTCGGTTCGTTTCATGCCGCGCAGGCGGCTTTCGATCAACTCAAGCAAACCCACGGCAGCGTGTTGTTCGTTTCGGCGGGGCAAGCCGACAGACCCTACCTCTACCAGGCGCATGTAGGTGCCGCCAAGGCCGGAATCGACAGTCTGATGCGACATTTGGCGATCGAGTGGGGTCCACTGGGGATCCGTAGCAACGCCATCGTTCCCGGCCCGATCGAGGACACCGAGGGCATGAAGCGACTTGCTGCCCAAGCCGGCCCGCAGGCCTGGACCGACAGCATCGCTCTGGGGCGCTACGGAACGGCCGAGGAGGTCGGCGCGATGGCCGTGGTACTCGCGTCGCCCTTGGCGTCCTTCGTCACCGGGGCACGCATCGTCGTCGACGGCGGACTGGCGCTGTCGGGATCGGGCCTCGTCAACCGTGCCATGGTGCAATCGGTTGCCGCCGGACAGGCACAGGACGTCCGGTGAGTGCGACCGCTTCTCCGATGGCACCCCCAACGAGAGATGCGGTTGCCCCAAGTGCCGGATCGTCAAGCGGTTTGCTCGATGGCACCGTTCTAGGCATGACCGCAATTGCCGACCATCCCACGATTACCGACCCTGACCTGGACCTGTCGGCCCGGTCGTTTTGGGCGCAGGATTTCGAAACACGCGATAAGGCGTTTGCCCGCTTCCGCAACGAAAACCCTGTCCCGTATCACCGGCCGTACGAGTCCACGTTGCTGCCCCCTCAGGACGACACCCCCGGCTTCTGGTCGGTGACCAAGCACGCCGACTGCCGCTACATCTCGCGCAATCCCAAGCTTTTCTGCTCCGGCAAGGGCGTCCTCATGGAGGACATGCCGGAAATCGTGATCACGGCCACCGCTTCGTTCCTGGTGATGGACGGCGAGGCGCACCGCAAGTTGCGAGGCATTGTCGAGCAGGCCTTCACCCCCCGCAACGTCCGCAAGCTCACCCAATGGATCGATTGCCACGCCAAGGACCGCCTCGACGAGATCATCGATCGCGGCGAGGGCAACTTCTCCGAGGATTACGCCAAATACGTTCCAGGACGGATCTTTGCGCACTTTTTCGGCCTGGAACGCGACAGCGAAGAACAGCACATCGTGATGGAGGCCGCCGAGCGGATGCTGGCCTGGGATGACCCACGCATGGCCCTCGGCCGCGACGCGTTGACCACCCACGCCGAGGAGGCCGAACGCATTCAGGAGATCGCCCTGGCGCAAGCCGAGAAGCGCAAGAAAGAACCCAAGGATGACCTGATGAGCTGGGTTGTCAACGCGGAATTCGAGGGACAGACGCTCGAGGACTGGGAGATCGCCGCGTTCTTCTCCCTGCTTGGTTCGGCAGCCAACGACACCACCCGTCATTCCATCGCCCACGCGGTCCGCCTTTTCTCCCAGCACCCCGACCAGAAGGCCTTGCTCGTGCAGGATCTCGAGGGCCGGGTCGGCATGGCCACCGAGGAAGTCATCCGCTACTGCACTCCGGTGATGCACTTCCGTCGCACGGCCACCGAGGACGTGCGAATCCGTGACGCCGAAATCAAGGAAGGCGAGCACGTCGTGATGTGGTACTGCTCGGCCAACCGTGATCCTGACGCGTTCGACGCACCCGAGAAGTTCAACATCTTGCGCTCCCCGAATGACCACATGGGATTCGGTGCCGGCGGGCCGCACTTCTGCCTCGGCAACGCGCTCGGCCGACAGATGCTGCGGTCGGTACTCACCGAAATCTACACGCGCATACCGGATATCACGCTAACCGGTGAACCTGACTTCCAGATCAACAACTTCATCCATGGCGTGCACGCGCTGCCCGTGAAATGGACACCCCCTACGTCTCGTTGACCGGCGCCCGCCGATCGATACCACCACCCGCAGGAGAGGAATCATGGGCTACTACAGCAACGCCGAGGAAATCTACAAATACCTCGGAGGCGTTTTCCGAGCTGCCAACGACACCGAGGTCGGCGCCAAACTCAAGTCCGCCGACATCGACCTACAGATCTATTACACCGATCCAGACGCCGCGATGACCGTCCACCTGCGCGAACCGGCTATCGAAGTCGCCGAGGGCGCCGATGACGGCGAGGCAGACGTCAAGCTGTACATGCCGGCCGACATCGGCAACAAGTTCTGGCGCGGCGAGTACAACCTTGGTGTCGGCCTGGCCAAGGGACAGGTCAAGGCAAAAGGTCCAGTCAACAAAATCCTCAAGCTGGTGCCGCTGACCAAGCCGCTGTTCCCGGTCTACCGCGACCTGGTGGCCGAAAAAGACGCTGCCCTCTGACCCGCCCCCAAGCTTCAGGAGAATGCGTTGACAGATACCACCGCCGACATCTGTTCGGCCGCAGCCTATCCGGGCACCCGCACGGCACGTGCGGCGATCCTGCGCGCAGAAGGCCAACCGCTATCGGTTGAGGATGTGGAGCTTGCCGAGCTGGCAGACGACGAGGTGCTGGTGCGCATCGCCGGTGTCGGCATCTGCCACACTGACATCTCCGCCGCCAACGGCATGGTGCCGTTGCCGTTGCCCGCCGTCCTCGGCCACGAAGGCGCAGGGATAGTCGAATCGGTAGGAGCCGCAGTCACTGCCCTGGTCCCGGGTGACCACGTGGTGCTCAGCTTCGCCTACTGCAATGAGTGTGACACCTGCAAGAAGACGCCCGCGTACTGCGAACTGTTCGCCCCACTGAACTACTTCGGTGAACGACTCGACGGCACCGTCACCCTGCGCGCCGGTGCAGAAGAAGTGCACGGCAACTGGTTCGGCCAGTCCTCCTTCGCCAGCCTGGCAATCACCAGCGCTCACAACGCCGTCAAGGTGCCGGACGATCTCCCGCTGGAGCTGCTGGGTCCATTGGGGTGCGGCCTGCAGACCGGCGCAGGTGCGGTGATGAACGTGCTGCGACCCGAGCGCGGCCAGAGTCTGGCGGTATTCGGTCTCGGTGCGGTCGGTCTGGCCGCGGTGATGGCCGCCAAAGCGCTCGGCTGCGCACACATCATCGCCGTGGATCTCAACCCGTCCCGACTGGCGATGGCCGCGGCGTTGGGGGCCACGGCCGTCTTCAACCCATCCCACACCAAGGACCTGGTGTGGGATGTGATGAATTCGGTGCCGAATGGCGTTGATTGCTCGCTGGACGCGGTCGGCAACAACACCGTCATCCGTCAAGCGCTCGAGATCCTGCGCTCACCGGGGCACTGCGTCACCGTCGGATTCCAAGGACTGCAGCACGACATCACGATCGACCAAGGGCACTTGCTGCTGGGCCGGAGCCTGTCCGGCGTTATCGAGGGTGACGCGGACCCCCAAACCTTCGTGCCCGCCCTGATTCAGCTGTACCGCGACGGGAAGTTCCCGTTCGACCGGTTGATCGAGACATTCCCCTTCGACAAGATCAACGAGGCTATCGACGCCGCGGCCGGCGGCGGCGTCATCAAACCGGTCGTGGTGTTCGACTGAGAAAACATGCGATTGTCGGCGTGGACGAGTGCTCCGCGATGCTACGGTCTGCTCGTCGGAATACCCGACCGGGAGGCGTAGGTGGCCCAGGACTCGGTGCGTATTACACCTGAGTACGCCGCAGCGGTGGCGGCGAAGGTCGACGTCACTGATCTGGCCGAGCGCATCGGGTTGCGGGCGGTCCAGGTGATTGCAGAATTGCGCGCCACCGAAGACAGGGACCTGGAGCAACTCACTGTCGAAGCCGCCATGAGCAACGTGTACGCGGTCTTGCGCGGGTTTGCCGCCGCTGAATCGGCGGACTCAGCCCAGGCACCCGAACCAACCTTGAACTGGGTCTCGACCCTGGCGCAGCGGGGTATCGCGGTCGCGGCGATTCCGCGGTGCTACGTCATCGGCCTCGGGTTGTGTGATGCCGCGCTCAGGGAGGCCGTGTATCGCCTGGGCGTATCCGAAAAGGCGAAGTGGCAGTTGACAAGCGCGGCGTCGGAGTATCTGTTTCGGTACTGCGAGAAGGTGTCCGGCGATCTCGTGGACCACTACGCGCGGGAACGCGAACTATGGGTGCGCGGTGCGGATTCGTTGCGGGCGGAGTTGGTGACGGCGATCGTGGCGGGGCGGCCCGTCGACCCGCACGTGACCAGTGCCGCGCTGGAGTACAACCTCGACCGGCCCCACGTAGCGGTAGTGGTGTGGTCCGATCCGCACAGTCCGGACAAGCCGCCGCTGCAGGCGCTCAAACGGGCTGCGGCCGAGGTCGCGCGGCACCTCAAGGGCATTGAGTTGCTGGTCGTGCCTGGTGGCGCGTCGATGGTGTGGGCGTGGACCAGCGGCCCGGTGGTCACCGACTTACTGCCCGAGGGAATGCATGTCGACGTCCCGTTGATGGCGGCCGTCGGTGAGGTCGGGCAGGGGCTGGAAGGTTTTGTGCAGTCCCATCGGCAGGCTCGGGACGGGCGACGCATGAGCGGCGTGTTCTCCCGTCCGGCAGGCACGGTGACCCTGCACCGCGACGTGGCCTTGGACGCGCTGGTGACGCGGGACCTGTCGGCGGCAGGAGTGTTCGTCAGGGCCGAACTCGGCGAGTTGAGCTCTGACTCCGAGCGCAACCGGCGGTTGCGCACGACATTGACCGCGTATTTCGAAGAGGGCCAAAGTTGGGGTCGCACCGCCGAGCGGCTTGGTGTGCACCAGAACACCGTCATGTACCGCGTTCAACAGGCAAAGGAGTTGCTCGGCCGGCCGCTCAACGAGCGGCGATTGGAGCTGGAGGTCGCGTTGCGCCTGGCCGAGGCCAGTCGCAATTTGAGCCCCGGTGCGCTGGCCAGTGCCGGCCTGCCCGATCCTGTGCGACCGGCGTCGGCGCTGTAGTCCCGTTCCAGAGGCCGAACACGGATTTGGAAGCCGCTTACATGTTGCTCTGACCTGCGCCTCTTTAGCGTTGTAAACATGACTACCGCAACGATCGACTTGGCAGCAGCCGACGACTCGCCGCCCGTTCGCCCGATCCGTGTGCCCGACGGCGACGTGTGGACTCAGGTCGGCGAACCCCTGCGCGACTCGGCGCTTCGCGATCGGGTCGTCGCGGCGCTCCACCGCTTCGCCGATCTCGTTCCCGGCTCGGGGAGTGTGGACGCGGCTGCGGACATCGATCGCAACTTCGGCCGGATTGAAGCGGCTCTGACCAGCGCCTACGACCATCTGGCTAAGTTGGGCTGCGAACTCGCGTTGCCGGTGATCACGCCGGCGGCGGTGCGGCTGATCGAGCTGATGACCGAGATCGGTGCGCTGCAGGTGGAAGTTGCTCAGGCACAGGTCCAGCAGAAGAACGACCGCTACGCCGCCGTGCGCAACGCCTTGTCGCGGCTGCACGGCATTGATTCGATAGAGCAGATGCTCGAGCGCGCACCGACTGAGCTGTGTCGCTGCGGATTCGACCGGGCCATCATCTCCCGCGTCGAGGAGTCGACATGGTGGGTTGAAGGCGTGCACGTCAAGTCCGATCCTGAATGGGCCAGCGACATCGCACGTGTGGGCCGAGATCATCCCGTCCATATCGACCATCTGCTGATCGAGAGTGAAATCATGCGCCGCCGTGCCCCTGTCCTCGTCGGCGACGCGCAGCACGATCCGCGTACCAACGCGGCCATCGGTCAGGCGTCGTTGTCGCGGTCCTACGTGGCCGCGCCGATCATGCCGGACGGCCGCATCATCGGGTTGTTGCACGCCGACTGCTACAACAGCCGGCGACACGTCGACGAGGACGATCTGGCGGTGTTGTGGATGTTCGCCGTGGGATTCGGCTTCGCCTACCAGCGCACGATGCTCAGCGAACGACTTCGCATGGCGCGCAACGAAATTCAGCGCCTGGCCCGCGGGATAGCCTCGTCGGCCGACGATCTGTGCACCGTCGAGGCGGTGTTGGGTCGCCCGCAAGCTACGCCTGACGCTGCATGCCCGCCGGTGGCCGCGTCCTTGGCGGCCGACACCAGTATCGAGACGCTGCTGTCGCGCCGCGAGATCGAGGTGGTGTCGTTGATGGCCCAGGGCAAGAGCAACGGCGCGATCGCCACCCACCTGGTCATTTCCGAAGGAACCGTGAAGACCCACGTCAAGCACATCCTGCGAAAGTTGAAGGCCGGCAACCGTGCCGAAGCGGTATTTCGCTACATGCGGATGGCCGCCGTGCACGGCGCCCCGCCCACAGCCGGACGCCGAACGCCCGGGCGCGGGTACTGACGCCGTGTCGAGGTTGCCGGCGGATCAGCGCACCTCGACGACGGCATTGGACAACACCGCGGCATCGCGGTCTTTGCACACCGCATCGACGAGGACGGCACCGTCCACTTCCCACATTCGGGCAACGACCGTCTCGCCGGGATAGACCACCCCGGCGAAACGGGCACGATAGCTCAAGACCCGGCTGACGTCGCCGCCGAGCACTCCGTCGACAACGGCTTTGCACACGATGCCGTAGCTGCACAATCCGTGCAGGATGGGTTGATGAAAGCCACCGCGCCGGGCGAAGTCCGGGTCGGCGTGGATGGGGTTCATGTCCCCGGACAGCCGGTAGAGCAGCGCCTGCTGCGGCAAGGTTGTGCAGGTGATCTCGACATCGGCTGCCCGCGCGGGCTTTTCGGGCACTACAGGGGAGGGGCGCGAGGCGGGCCGGCCGAAGCCGCCCTCGCCGCGCACGAACGCGCTGAATCGGTTGGTGCACAACGGTTGCGCGCTATGTGCGTCACGGGTGACGGCTTCCAGCACCACCAAGGCGCCGCTGCCCTTGTCGGAGACGTCGCTGATGGTGGCCGAGGTGCACACCTCGGCGGCGACCGGAAGCACCCCATGAAGTTGGAGTTCCTGTTCGCCGTGCAGCAGGAGGGCCAGGTCGACGTCCATGCCCGGCAGGTTGAGCATGTCAGGCAGCATTGGAACCGCCGGGATGACGCCGTAGGAAGGCAGGACCTTCAGTGCGCCTTCGTAGGTGTAGGCGAGTTCGTCCGGATCTGTCGGCTTCCCGCCGGCGCCCAGACCCAAGTGGTAGAGGATTACGTCGGTCTCGCTCCACGTAGTGCGTCGCTCCGGAAGGTGGGCCCCAAGGACCTTGTCGACATCGATGGGCACCGGCCTCAACCTCGCGACTGTTTGAGGACGTAGGTGCCCGGCGCCGGTGTTAGCGGCGGGTAGTCGTCGCTACCGAGATAGGCTGGGGCAGAAACCCTTTCACCGCCCCGCTGCACCAGCCACGGTGCCCAGTCCTGCCACCACGTACCCTTGTGCATCTGCGCCGACTGTAGCCATTCCTCGGGTGTAGCGCACGATTCGTCGCCGAGGCGGTATGACGACTTCGGGTTTCCCGGCGGGTGGATGACCGCAGCGATGTGTCCGCTGGTCGACAGTGCGAAGCGGGTCTTGCCACCGAGCATGGCGACGCTGCGGTAGCAGCTCGGCCAGGGCGTGAGGTGGTCGGTCTCGCCGCCGGCGACGTAAGCGTCGCAGGTGATCTGGGTCAGGTCGATCGGCGTACCCAGCACGGTGAGCGCGCCGGGGGTAACGAGCGGATTGGACAGTCCGATGTCCATCAGATCGCCATGTAGCGCGGCCGGCATGTTCATCGAATCCTGGTTCCAATAGAGCAAATCAAATGCCGGTGGCTTGTTGCCCAGGTAGTAGTTGTTGACGAAGTTGTTCCAGATCATGTCGTTGGGCCGCAGCCACGCGAAAGTACGGGCCAACTCGGTGCCGGCGAGGTATCCCTTGCGTTTGACCTTGGCCTTGGCGGCGTTGGCCATGTCGGGGGAGGCGACCGACAACACGGGGCCGCCGCGGCGGACGTCGAGCACGGTGACCATCAGACTCAACGTTGCGACGTGTTCGATGTGGCCGAGGGCGGCCAGATGGGCTACGGCGGTAGTTGTGGCGATACCGCCCGCGCAGAACCCGACGACGTGCACCGAGTCGGCACCGGTGACTTTGCGGGTGGTCTCGATGGCCTCGACGATGGATCCGACGTAATCGTCCAAGCCCCACGCCGCGTCGCCTCGGCCGGGGTTGGCCCAAGACAGCGCGAAGGGTTGCAGCTCATGATCACCTAGGAACTCGACCATGCTCTTGCCCGGCGAGAGATCGACGACGTAGAACTTGCTGATCATCGGCGGAATCAGTAGTACCGGCGTCTTGACGACCTGCTCGGTGCGCGGTTGGTACTGGATGAGTTCGAACCGCTTCGCGCGGTGGACCACAGCACCGGGTGAAGCCGCGAGCGTTTCACCCACTCGGAAAGGGGTGGTGTCGACATTGGCAGGTAGCTTGACCGGCGACCGGGCATCCCGCACCGCGGCGCGGGCACCGGCGACGAAGTTCTCCCCGCCGCGCTCTATCGTGGCCTTCCACACCGTGGGATTGGTCAGCGGAAAGTTCGTCGGGGCCAGTGCGTCCAGGATGTTGTCGACCACGAGGGCAAGCCGTTCACGGTCGGCCCATTCCAAGTCTGGCTCATCGGCGAGCGCACGGACGAAGTCGCTGATACTCAAGTAACCCTGACAGATGCGCCGGAACAGCCAGCTCTGTCTCCAGGCGGGGTCGCGGAAGCGGGAGTCGCCTCTAGCCGGCACGCGGTCCGATTCGCCGGTGATGACCTTCGCCAAGTCGGCGGCCACCGCGGCGGTGTGCCCGGCGACGTGTCCCGGACGCTTAGCCAGCCCGCCCAACGCCTTGAGGAACTCCGACCCGGGAAGGAAGCGGTTCTGCTGATCGGCGGCCTCGGCCATCAACTGATCCAGCCCGACGTTTTGCACCTGTCCGGCGCCATCGGTGATCTCAGGGCGCTTTGTGCGTTCGTGCGCAGTCGCGTCCCCGGTTGTCACCGCCGCACTCGCTGGCACCGCCGAAGGCGACGGGTTGGCGACCTTGTTCCTCGAAGAGGTACGCGGTGTCTTTGGCGGGCTGGGTCGTACCGTCGGTGCACTCATGACCCCACGTTATGAAGACGCGGCCGTGCGCGGGACCTCCCATTCGCTGTAACTCACTCCCCCGAATGGGCTGTCGTTGTTCAAACAGCTAGGCACAAAGCAGGATTCGCAGGCACGCTGACCACCGTGTCTTCAGGAGTGCACTGTGTCAGTTGACCGGCTGCTGCCCACCGATGAGGCTTGCGAGCTCATCGACTTGACGCGCGCCATCGCCGACAAAGCACTCGACCCGATTGTCGATCAACACGAAGCTGCGGAAACTTACCCCGATGGGGTCTTTCCCGTCCTGGGTGCTGCGGGACTCCTGAGCCTGCCATTCCCGTCGAAGTGGGGTGGCGGCGAACAGCCTTACGAGGTTTACCTGCAAGCCCTGGAGGAGCTTGCGGCGCGCTGGGCGGCTGTTGCCGTCGCGGTCAGCGTGCACAGCCTGGCCTGCCATCCCATGGCGATGTACGGCACGGATGCCCAACGTCAGCGGTGGCTGCCCGACATGCTCGGTGGAGATACGGTAGGCGCCTACAGCCTGTCGGAAGCCCATGCCGGCTCCGATCCGGCCGCGTTGTCCTGCAAAGCCACCCGTGTCGAGGGTGGCTATCGAATCAACGGGTCCAAGGCTTGGATCACCCACGGCGGTGTCGCCGACTTCTACACCCTGTTCGCTCGCACCGGCGCAGGCACGCAGGGAATTTCGTGTTTTCACATCCCGGCCGGCACGGACGGGCTGAGCTTCGGCATACCCGAGAAGAAAATGGGCCTGCACGCGGTGCCGACGACCACCGCCCACTATGACGACGTCTTCGTTCCCGACGAATTGCGCATCGGCGACGAAGGCCAGGGCCTGGCCATCGCGTTCAGCGCCCTCGACGGTGGACGCCTCGGCATCGCCGCAGTCGCCACCGGGTTGGCGCAGGCTGCGCTCGACGAAGCCGTCCGATATGCCGGTGAGCGAAAGACGTTTGGCCGCCGAATAATCGAACACCAAGGTCTGGGATTCCTCCTCGCCGACATGGCGGCCGGCGTAATCAGCGCTCGCGCGACCTACCTTGACGCTGCCCGTAGACGCGATGCCGGCCGGTCGTATTCGGCGCAGGCCAGTGTTGCCAAGTTGGTCGCCACCGATGCCGCGATGAAGGTGAGCACCGACGCGGTGCAGGTGTTCGGCGGTGCCGGTTACACCCGTGATTACCGGGTCGAGCGCTATATGCGCGAAGCGAAGATTACCCAAATCTTCGAGGGCACCAACCAGATTCAAAGACTCGTCATTGCCCGCGCCCTCGAATCGACATGACACCGACCACTGCGCGGCCATGCGTTCACGCTCGAGACGAAGGGATGGCAGGTGGAAATCAAAGACCCAGTCGCGATCGTGGCCGGAGGATCACCGAGGCATCCGCGCGACGAAAGGCGAACGGAACGATGACGATCACGACGAAATTCACCCAGGCCTTCGGTGTCGAACACCCCATTGCACAAGGCGGCATGCAGTGGGTCGGCCGCGCCGAACTCGTTGCTGCCGTAGCCAACTCGGGCGCACTGGGCTTCATCACGGCGTTGACGCAGCCCACACCGGCCGATTTGGCCAACGAGATCGCCCGGTGCCGTGACCTGACGGCCAAACCGTTCGGGGTGAACCTGACCATCCTTCCCTCGATCAATCCGCCGCCCTATGAGGAGTATCGGAAGGTGATCATCGACTCGGGTGTCACGGTCGTCGAAACCGCCGGCGCCAACCCGGCACCGCATCTGCCCGTCCTGCACGACAACGGCGTCAAGGTCCTGCATAAGTGCACTTCGGTGCGCCACGCGGTCAAGGCGCAGGACCTAGGGGTCGACGGCATCAGCATCGACGGCTTCGAATGCGCCGGTCATCCTGGTGAGGACGACGTTCCCGGCCTCGTCCTGATCCCCGCCGCCGCCAGGCAGATCCAGATCCCCATGATCGCCTCCGGCGGATTCGCCGACGGACGGGGGCTGGTGGCGGCCCTGGCGCTCGGCGCCGACGGCATCAACATGGGATCTCGGTTCATGTGCACCGTCGAATCGGCGATCCACCCGAACGTAAAACAAGCCATCGTTGAAGGCACCGAACGAGGCACCGAGTTGATCTTCCGCACCCTCAACAACACCGGCCGCGTCGCCAGCAACACCGTCTCGCGGGAAGTCGTCGACATCCTGAAATGGGGAGGAACCTTCGAGGACGTCCGCCACCTCGTCTCCGGAGCCCGCGGCCGAACGGTCTACGAGACGGGTGATCTCGAAGCCGGCATCTGGTGGATCGGAACGTCGATGGGTCTCATCGACGACATCCCTCCTGTAGGAGAACTCGTGACGCGGATCGTCGATGAAGCGCAAAATCTGATCACCGGGCGACTGGCAGGCATGCTGGCCGGCGCGACCGCCGCGGTGGCGTCGTGACCGCGCCGGCCGTCGAACGCTGGTTCGAATTCATGAACAGCGGCGACGCCGAGGTTCTCAACGATCTGCTGGCCGAGGACGTGAGGTTCTACTCGCCAGCAGTGCACCGGCCCAAACAGGGGCGAGCCGTGGTGACCGGGTTTCTTATGGCAGCGGAACACCTCTTCATGGGTACCGATTTCCGCTATGTCGCGCAATGGGTCCAAAGCGATTCCGCCGTACTGGAATTCGCCGTCGAGCTCGATGGCATGCAAATCGAGGGCGTGGACATCGTGCATTGGAACGCCGATCACCGGATCACGTCGTTCAAAGTCATGGTGCGCCCTCTCAGGGGTCTGCAGACGGTCTCGACGCGCATGGCCGAAACCCTGGAGGATCTGGGTCCGACGGGACCGCCACCCGCGCACGATCAGTAGCTCCGCCAAGGCCACGCTTGCGGATCAATCTGGCTCAAGCTTCGCCACGACCGGACCGGAAGTTGCTACCGTCCACGCCATGACCGCCTCGATAGACCCGGCCGAGTTCTTCAGCGACGCGGCCATCCAGGATCCCTACCCCCTGTACGGCAGGCTGCGCACCGACGGCGGCGTGCACCGCGTCGGGGATTCGGATTTCTACCTCGCCAGCAGCTGGCCGGCGATCACCGGTGTGGTCAACCGGCCCGAGGTCTTCTCGTCGAATCTCACCGCGACGATGACGTTCAGCCCAGACAAAGGGGTGACGCCATTCCCGATGGACGGCGTGGGCGGCCGCACCCACATCCTGGTCACCGCCGACGACCCGGTACACGCCGCGCACCGCAAGTTGATGATCGGCCAGTTCACCGCCAAACGGGTGCAGGCCTTCCAGGACCTGATCGTCCGAACATTCGAAAGCCTATGGGCCACAGCGGTAGACGACGGCACCATCGAGTGGATGGACGGCGTCGCCAACCGGTTGCCGATGATGATCGTCGCCGAGCTGATCGGTGTCCCCGAAGCAGACGCCGACCAGCTGGCGCGATGGGGTTACGCAAGCACGCAACTGCTCGACGGACTGATGTCAGGCGACGAACTGGCCGCCTCGATGGCCGCGATCGGCGAGCTGAGCGCCTACATAACCACTCGTATGGAACAGGCCGCCGCCAATCCGGGTGACGACCTGATCGGCGCGCTGGCGAGAGCGCGTACGGCCGGTGACCTCGACGCCTTCACCGCGCAATTGATTCTGATCTCGCTGTTCAGCGCAGGCGGAGAGTCGACCGCATCGCTGCTGGGCACGGCGGTCAATATCCTGGCCACCGACGCACCGCTGCAGCGCAAACTGCGCGACCAGCCGGATCTGCTGGGGGCGTTCATCGAAGAGACGCTGCGGCTGGAGCCGCCGTTTCGGGCGCACTACCGTCACGTTCTGGAAGACACCGAGTTGGCGGGTACCGCGCTGCCGAAGGACTCGAAGGTCCTGTTGCTGTGGGGCGCGGTCAATCGCGACCCCGACCATTTCGAGGCGCCGGATGAGTTCCGGTTGGACCGCCCAAACAGCAAAGCGCACACGAGCTTCGGTAAGGGCATCCACTTCTGCCTGGGGGCACCGCTGGCACGGCTGGAGGCCTCGACGGTGTTGCGGATGCTGCTGGACCGCACTGAATGGTTCGACGCTGCCGAAGTCGGTCCGTGGCTACCCAGCGTGCTCGCGCGACGGCGGGAATTCTTGCGCCTGACCTTCAAGTGACGTCAGCCTGCGGCCACCTCGTCAGGAAACGGTGACCATGACTTTGCCGCACTCACGGCTTTCGCCGAGCAGTTCAAATGCCGCGTCGAACCGGTCAAGGGGGAACCGGTGAGTGATGAGCGCCGAAAGGTCCCGGCGGCTCAGTAGGTCGACGGCGTCTGCGAACCGGGCCGGGTACTCCATCGAGCCGCGGATGGTGAGCTCCTTCATCAGGACGTTGAGGAAGTTGACCGGGACCGCCTGGTAGTGCAACGCCACCACGCTGATCCGTGCCCGCGGTCCGGCCCGGTCGATGATGTCGGTGAGCACCGCGTCCGACCCGGACGCCTCGATGTATGCATTTGTGGCCGGTGCGTGCCCGTAGGCCAGCGCGCGGGTTCCGTGCAGACGTTCCAGTTCGCGCCACACCTTCGTCTGGGTCGGGTCGATCGACGCCGACGCACCCAACTCCTCGGCAAGCCGTCGTCGCTCCGCCGAGGGATCCACTCCGACGATTTCCGTGAATCCTCGATCGGCCAGCGCAGCAATTGCGGCCAAACCTATTGGACCACAACCGAAGACGGCGACCGTGTCGCCTGGACCGACATCCGCCTGCTCGGCGGCGTGCATCCCGACCGCGAGCGGTTCGGCGAGCGCGGCGACGTCCAGGGGCAAATCGTCGGGAATTGCGATGAGCCGGCCACCGGCGGCCGCATCCCTGACCAGGACCACGTCAGCGAGACCACCGGCGGCGCTGCCGCCGCCAATGCGGCCCGCAGCGTCGTTGCCGGGATGCACCACGACCCGCTGGCCCGGAGTCACTCCGGTGACCTCGGCTCCGACCTGCCGGACCACTCCGGCGAACTCGTGGCCGAGCGGCATCGGCTCCCCGCCCGGTCCGGCCAGGCCGCCGAGCCGGATGTAGGTGAGGTCGCTGCCGCAGATACCGCACGCGTGCACCTCGACTAGCGCGTCGCGCGGACCACAGGACGCCAGGTCCACCCGGTCGACCGCGACAGTCCCCGGCGAGTGGACGCGAACCTGCCGGGTAGTGGGAACTGAAGATTCGGATGTCATTAGCCCGCGACACTAAGCCCACGGCGTTCTTCGGACAAGGTTTGTGACGGCCCGGCAGGGACCGACGCCGCAACACGTAATGTTCTCCGCGTGGATATCAATGGAGCTAGCGCAATCGTCACCGGTGGTGCGTCGGGTATCGGAGCCGCTTCGGCCCGCCAACTCGCCGCCAAGGGCGCCCGGGTCGTCGTCGCCGACCTACAGGCAGAGCGTGGACAGGAACTGGCGCACGAGATCGGCGGCGTGTTCGTCAGCGTCGACGTGACGAACACCGAGCAGATCGAGGACGCGGTCAACACCGCGGTCGACCTCGGTCCGCTGCGGGCGCTGGTGAATTCGGCCGGTGTGGGGTGGGCGCAGCGCACCATCGGCAAGGACGGCGAATTCGCTTCTGCGCACAACCTGGACGCGTACAAGAAGGTGCTCGCGATCAACCTGGTCGGCACGTTCGACTGCATCCGGCTGGCCGCCACGGCGATGAGCCGCAACGAGCCGGCGGAGAGCGGCGAGCGCGGCGCCATCGTCAACATGACGAGTGTCGCTGCCTTCGACGGGCAGATCGGGCAGGCGGCCTACTCGTCCTCCAAGGGCGGAGTCGTCGGGCTGACCCTGCCGGTGGCGCGTGACCTGTCGGCGGTCGGCATCCGCGTCAATACTGTGGCGCCCGGCCTCATCGACACCCCGATCTACGGCGAAGGTGAAGCCTCCGAGGCCTTC
Organism: Mycobacterium sp. 23; assembly: GCF_048287075.1. NCBI lineage: Bacteria > Bacillati > Actinomycetota > Actinomycetes > Mycobacteriales > Mycobacteriaceae > Mycobacterium > Mycobacterium sp. 23. The sequence goes on along the minus strand of NZ_JBLVUX010000005.1, from coordinate 4,026,560 downwards.
AAGGCGAAACTGGGCGAGTCCGTGCTCTTTCCGCACCGTCTGGGCAAGCCCGACGAATTGGCTTCCATGGTCATCGAATTGATCACCAACTCGTACATGAACGCCGAGGTCGTCCGCGTCGACGGCGGCATCCGGATGCCACCGAAGTAGAACCGCCGCGCGCGTCGCGCGAGCGTACGCGTGTTGCCGGCGACACGCCGTTGCCGCCGGCATTTTGCGGTCGCTCGCTCCCGGTAGGGCCCCGTGCGCCTGGCGCGAGCGTGCGCGTGTTGCCGGCGACACGCCGTTGCCGCCGGCATTTTGTGGTCACTCGCGCCCGGTAGGTCTTAACGCTCAAACTCGACCAAGAGCCGCGTCGGACCTGATATTCCAACCATCGGCTTCCACGGCACTGCACCGACCCGGCGCGGTACCCGCATGCGGCTGGTGATCACCCGCAGCGCCTCGATGAGTTCGACTCGTGCCAGGTGCGCACCGAGACAGTAGTGGACGCCGCCGCCGAACGTCTGGATGGCGGGCGGTGCCGTCCGGGTAATGTCGAAGCGGTCCGGATCGTCGTAGACCGCCGGGTCCCGGTTGGCCGCGGCGGTGTTTGCCATGACGCACGTGCCCGCCGGAATGAGATAGCCGTCGAGGTTGACGTCTTCGGTCGCGACGCGCACGGTGGCGAAGGCGATCGGGGTGTGCCGGATGAGTTCCTCGACCGCTTGCGGCGCCAGGTCCGGGTGGTCGGCGAGCAGCGCCCACTGGTCCGGATGATCCGCCAATACCTGCACGGCCGCGCCCAACTGATTGCGGGTGGTGTCCGTTCCGGCGTTGAGCAGGATCACGGCGAGGTTGACCAGCTCCTCGTGCGACAGTCGGTCGCCGTCGTCTTCGACGCGGATCAGTTGCGAGATCAGGTCATCGGTCAGGCACTGTCGCCGTGCGGCGATCAAGCCCTCGACGTATGACTCGAGTTGTTCCCAGGAGCGCAGAATCGCCGGCGCGTCCTCAGCGACGTTGACCCCGAAGGCCTTGCTGACGTCGTCAGACCAGCGCGAGAACAGGTGCCAGTCGTCCGGGGGTGCACCAAGCAACGCGCAGATGATGGGCACCGGATAGGGCCGAGCGATGTCCGCGACGACATCGCAGCGGCCGGCCGAACAGGCATCGACCAGTTCGGTGATCACCTCGACGCATGCCCCGCGCATCCGTTCCGCGGCGCGCGGAGTGAACGCCCTCGACACCAGCCGGCGCAGCCGGTGGTGTGCGGGGCCGTCGAGGCTGATCAGAAGTTTCGTCACCCGGTCCCAGACCGGGCCTGACGTGATGCCCTGCACCACCAGGCCGGCGCCCTGCGGCATGGCGAAGCGGGAATCGCGCAGGATGGTCCGCACCAGGTCATAGCTGAGAACCTCGGGGCCGTAGGGGCTCATCGCGATCGGTGACCGCTGTCGCGCCTCCCGCAGGATGCGGTGAGCTGTCTCGGGATTGGGTGCGTCTTCATAGGAAATCGCCGGAATCTGCATGTCGATGGTCATGGCGTCGACTATCCGAGCGCGCCGGTCAGTCGACATCGGCCGAGATGCCGAAACCCATACCGCACGCGGACGCGTACAAGTCCACGCCGGGACGCCGACCGTATTAGCCAATTGGCTGATGTTTTGCGCCAACCATCGCAGCACCCTGGCTACCATGAGCGAAATCGACTGGAGCGACGTGGCCATGAGCGAGCTGCCAACCGGAACGGTGACGCTGCTGCTGGCCGATGTCGAGAGCTCGACGCAACTGTGGGAAAACCAGACCGACGCGATGGCAGCGGCCATCGCGCGTTTGGATCAGGCGCTGGCGGAGGCGGTCGCCGCGCACGACGGGGTCCGGCCGGTTGAGCAGGGCGAGGGCGACAGCTTCGTCATCGCTTTCGCCATGGCGTCGGATGCGGTGGCCTGTGCTCTCGACCTGCAGCGCGCGCCCTTGGCGCCGATCACGCTGCGGATCGGTGTGCATACGGGCGAGGTTCGACTACGCGATGAGAACAACTACGTCGGGCCGGCCATCAACCGCACGGCGAGGCTGCGCGACCTCGCCCACGGAGGACAGACCGTGTTGTCGGCCACGACAAGCGACTTGGTCGTCGACCAGCTGCCCCGGGACGCGTGGTTGACAGATCTCGGCAGCCATCCGTTGCGCGATCTGCCCCGACCCGAGCGCGTGGTGCAACTGTCGCATCCGGACCTGCGCAACGACTTCCCGCCGCTGCGCACACCGGCGGCCATCCGAACCTACAACCTACCGGCACAGCTCACGAACTTCGTTGGCCGCCAGACGGAAATCGCCGACCTGCGAGAAGCATTGACAGCCGACCGGCTGGTCACCTTGACGGGGGCGGGCGGAGTAGGCAAGACGCGGCTGGCCGTGCATGTCGCATCAGAGATGGCCAACGACTTTCGCGACGGCGTCTTCTACGTCGACCTCGCGCCGATCACCCATCCCGATGTGGTGACGGTGACGGCCGCACGCGCGCTTGGTCTACCGGACCAGCCTGGCCGTTCTGCAATGGACACGATGCTGCGGTTCATCCGCGACCGCCAGCTGCTGATGGTGCTCGACAACTGCGAGCACCTGCTCGACGCGAGCGCTCGCTTGGTCGTCGAATTGCTGTCATCTGCAACAGGATTGACGGTGCTGGCCACCAGTCGTGAAGCGCTCGGGGTGACCGGGGAAGCGACCTGGCAGGTGCCGTCCCTGGCCCTGGCCGACGACGCGATCGCATTGTTCGCCGACCGCGCGCGGTTAGCGCGCACCGGGTTCGCCATGACCGACGACCACGCCGTCGTGGTAGCCGAAATCTGTGCCCGCCTCGACGGCATGCCACTGGCGATCGAACTGGCGGCGGCACGGGTGCGGACGCTGTCGCTGACGGAGATCGTCGACGGGCTCCATGACCGTTTCCGATTGCTGACCGGTGGTTCGCGAATCGCTGTGCGCCGTCAACAGACGCTGCGCGCGTCGGTGGATTGGTCGCACGCGCTGCTGACCGAGACCGAACGCGTCCTATTCCGCCGGCTGGCAGTGTTTCTCGGGGGATTCGACCTCGATGCCGCTCAGGCGGTCGCCAGCGGTGAGGACATCGAGCGCCACCAGGTCATGGATCAGCTGACGCTGCTTGTCGAGAAGTCCCTCGTCGTCGCCGAGACCTTGGGAGGCCGGACCCGGTACCGGCTATTGGAAACGGTGCGCCAATACGCACTGGAAAAACTGAGCGACTCCGGCGAGGCCGACCACATCCGCGATCGTCACCGCGATCACTACACCACCATAGCTGGGTTACTCGACGCTCCGGGACGCACCGACTACGAGCGGCGAATGCAGCAGGCCGAGACCGAAATCGACAATCTGCGAAGCGCTTTCGGCTGGTGCCTGGAGAACTCGGACCACGGGCATGCGCTGAATCTCGCGTCGGCGCTGCAACCGCTGTGGCACAGCCGGGGACGCATATTGGAAGGGTGCGCCTGGTTCGATGCCGCGCTCGCCGACGATACTGATACCCCGGCGGTCGAGCCCGCGACCCTGGCCCGCGCCCTCGCCGACAAAGCCACGCTGATCACGTTCGTCGGCTACAGCGTGAGTCCGGCGCAGCGGGCGCTGGAGATCGCGCGCGAGCTCGACGATTCAGCCCTGCTGGCGCGGGTCCTGACCGCCTGCGGCATCGGCGCGGGCGGTGCCGATTTCGATGGTGAGGCAGCCCGGGCCTACTTCGAAGAGGCGACCGTCCTTGCCCGTGCCAGCGGTGACAACTGGAGGCTGAGTCATATCCTTGCTCGGCGATCGAATACCGCTGTCGTAGTTGGCGACCCAATCGAAGCCAGGGCCGCCGCCGAGGAGGGGCATCTTCTCGCTGAAGCGATGGGAAACCAGTTCGATGCACGTCAGTGCCGCCTGAGTCTCGCGATGGCACACCTGATGGAGGGCGATCTGCCAGCCGCCCTACCGCAACTGAGCGCCACGGTGGCGGACTGTGAAGCGGCGCACGACGAATTTCACAAGCCGCTGGCGCTCATGGGCCTGGGCGTCGCTCAGGCGTACGCCGGCGACGTGAGCGCGGCGCGTCGCACTGCCGAAGCGGCGCTTCAGGTCGCCCCGGATGTCGGCGAATACTTCCTGGGAATGGGCAGCGTGACTTTGGCCGCCGCAGCACTGGCCGGCGGCGATGTCGCAACGGCACACGCCGCCAGCGATGAGGCCTGGCGCTATCTCAACCTTGCTCAACCGGAGAATGCCGTGGCGCAACGTGCCTTCAACGCGGTCGAGGCAGCCAGACTGCGAGGCGAACTCGATCTGGCGCGCGCCTGGGCGGACGACGCGGTAGCCGTCGCAAAGGGCTGGTATTCCGTGATTGCATATCTGTCGCGGGCCAGAGTAGCCGCGGCACAGGGGTTTCCCGAACAGGCCGAGCGCGACGCTCATGAAGCTCTGCGCCGTTCAACGGAGAACGGGGTCTACCTACATCTGCCTGACATTCTCGAATTCTTCGCCCAGCTGAGCCAGGTGTCGGATAGTCCACGGGCCGCAAGGCTGTTGGGCGCGGCGCACGGCTGCCGCCAGCGTATGGCCCTGGTGCGATTCAAGATTCACCAGTCTGGTTACGAGTCCACGGCCGTTGAATTGCGAGATGCGCTGGGGGAAGCCGACTTCGACGCCGCATGGGCTCAAGGCGCGGCGCTCACCACCAAAGAGGCGATCGCCTACGCCCAGCGCGGCCGCGGCGAACGCAAACGCGCGTCGAGCGGCTGGGAGTCCCTGACCCCGGCCGAGCTGGACGTCGTCCGCCTGGTTACCGAGGGCCTGGGCAACAAAGACATCGCTGCCCGCCTCTTCGTGTCACCGCGTACGGTGCAGGCCCACCTCTCGCACGTCTACACCAAACTCGGTATCACCTCGCGCTTCCAACTCATCCAGGAAGCGGTAACGCAGGCCGACTAGAGCTTGGAGAGTCCGGGAATCCGCTGCACCAGGCCATCGTCGAGCATCTGCTGGAAGTGATCAGTGATGGTCTTTTCGACCGGCCGGTACGTCAGACCCAGTTCCTTTTTGCTGCGGGTGTTGTCGAAGGCCAGGGGGTAACCGACGTTGCGGTCGACGAATTTTCTGGTTAGTCCGACAACCGGAGCGATGACCTTGAAGACCACCTTGGGCGCCGTCGTCCTCGGGAACGCGTAGAACGGGCCGAACCGCCGGCGCAAGATCTTGCCGATCTCCAGAAAGGTCAGCGTGTCGGCGTTGGCGATGTAGCGTCCGTGCGCCTCGGGGGTGAAACCGGCGCGCAGGTGGGCATCCGCAACATCGCGGACGTCGACCACGCCGGTGGCCATGTCCGGCGCCCCGGCGAGCATGGTGCCGTCGAAGAACTGCTTCATCGTGCTCAAGCTGGCCGAGTCGCTGGCACTGGTCAACGCTGGACCCAGCACCAAACCGGGATGAATCGTCACCATGTCCCAGCGCTCCTGCTCCTGCTGGTAACGCCAGGCCTCCCGCTCTGCCACCGTCTTGGAATAGGGGTAGGGCTGATGGTCGGCGCTGCTGGTGGTGTTCCAGTGCTCTTCGGTGAAAACGCCGTGGGGGACATCCTGGGACTCTCGGGCGTCACCGTAGATCGCCACCACACTGCTGGTCAGCACCACTCGCTTGACGCTCTCGGTGCGGTTGACGGAGTCCAGCACGTTCCGCGTGCCCTCGAGTGCCGGGCGGACCAGCGCCTCTTCGGCATCCGTGAAACCGGAGATGAGGAACGGCGATGCGGTGTGCATGACGAGCTCGCACCCCTTCATCGCCTCGTCGAAGCTGCCTGTTTCGAGCAGGTCGGCTTTGAAGAGCTTCAACCGGCCGGGATGGTCGTCTGACAGCTTGTGCAGATGCTCGAGGCCGGATTTCTTGTCCGGGTTGCGCACCGTGCCGTGGACGGTGTGCCCGGCTTCGAGCACCGCACGCACGATCCAACTGCCGATGTAACCGCTGGCCCCCGTGACAAGCACCGGCGCGGCAGGGTCGATCGTGGTCGAGGATCGGCTCATGGACGGTTGTTCCTCTCTCGCGGGACGCAGTGAAGATGCTGCTGATCGGACCCTAGCGCGATGGGCGTCGAGGACCTAGCGGCCATCGCCGGGCGAGCGGTAGGCGGACCACCGAAATCATCGAGTTGCATTGGCCGCGAGAGGTTTCCGGACATGTCAGTGGGTGCGTGAATGCTGGTGGCAACTACCGGAGAAAGGTGCGGATATGTGCTGGCAGTGCGACAACCCCCACGCCACCATCGATGACTACCTGGACGTGCTACGCACGATCATCGCGGAACACGGATGGGCGGTGCAGTTCGTCGAAGACGAATCACGACCATTTGCCTACACGGTCGGCCTGTCCCTGCGCGGTCTGCCCGAACTGCTGATCACCGGTCTGCAGCCGCGCAAGTCGGCACACGTGCTGAACTCGGTCGCGCACTACATTGCCGACGACGGCATGGTGGTACAGCCGGCGGAGCACATCGACCTCCAGGGCGAGTTACTGCTCGAAGTCGTCGAGGTCGATCACCCGGACGTGCACCTGACATTCGCGGTTCGGTTACGCGATGCGCCTATTCGCGCGTTTCAACTGGTCTGGACCGACGACCGCCGCCATTGGCCATGGGACCGCGGGTGGAGCCACGGCAGACGCCGGCAACCGGTCCTGGGCGTCCGCACCCCGCTGAGGGGGTGAGGCCGCGCCCCTAGCTGAACCGCACGTTCAACGTCGCCAAGCCGAAGATCTTCCGGCCGGCGGATTTCGCGCCGACGATGATGACGCCGGTGCGGGTGTCTGGGTCCAAAGACTTTATCCGGCCGCTGAATTCGATGTCCGCTCCGTCGATGGCCGAGACGATGGCGGGCTGAGACAGGCGCACCGCGAAGCGGGTGACCGCACCGGGGTCGCCCGTCCATGCGGAGGCGAATCCGGCTCCCAGGCCCATGGTGAGCATGCCGTGCGCGATCACGTCGGGCAGCCCGGCCGCCTTGGCGAGCGTCTCGTCCCAGTGAATCGGGTTCGCGTCGCCGGCCACGCCGGCGTAGTTGACCAGGTCGCCGCGGGAAAGTCTGGTGTGGCGCACCGGTAGCTCGTCACCGACCTTGAGGTCGTCGAACGACGGGGTACCGGGCTTGCGTGCCAGGTCGTCGGCGATCCGGACGTCACCCTCGGGACGCACGGTCTTCACGTAGTCGGCGTCGGATTGATCGGTGTCGAGGATGTTGACGTCGTGCATCATCGCCTTCTGCACCGCGGCCTTGACCGCCGGATCGAAGTCCTCGGCGGTGATGCCGACGACCGTCGTGTGCAGGGTGTGCACCCGTTCGCCGGCCGTGTCGGTGTAGGTGTTGGTCACGGTGATCATGTCCCGTCCGGCGATCCTGCGCACCGCCGTCAGTTCGACGTCGATGCTCAGCTCGTCGCCGGCCACGATCGGGCGGTGCTGCTCGAAGACCTCTTCGGTCTGCAGGTAGGTGTCGTAGCCGACCACCACCGACTCGAACATGCGGCGATTGCACGTCATGCCCGGAACCGACGTGAACGTCAGCGGGGCCACCAGCCCCGAGTAACCCAGTTCCGCCGCCGCGTCGACGTCCCAGTGAGCGGGGTGATAGTCCTGCACCGCGCGGGCATACTCGCGCACCTTCTCGCGGCCCACCTCGTAGGTGTAATCCATCTGGTAGTAATGGCCGACCCGAGATTCGAGCGTCGATGCCTCTGCCGCTGCGGTCATGAATGTTCGCCCAACTGTTCTATCGGCTTGTTGGTCGAGGCCGACCCCAGCACACTATCGCGCCGGTTGTGAGCAAACGGCGCCGCTACGGGTGGCCGACGCTGCGGTACAGCTTGGCCGACACCGCCGACAACCAGGCCCAGGCCATGACGACCGCTGCGGTGAAGGCCAGAATCGCCGCGGTGCCGCCGGATCCGGAGGCCAGCGCGAGGAAGCTGCCCGCGAAGACGAGTCCGGTGATGCGCGAGAACCACGCCCACCCGGAGCCGTCAGGCACCCGGGCGAACCAACCGCCAAGCACGAAACACGCGGCGACCAGGCAGATGAAGCCGATGCCCGCGACGGCGAAGTGCGCCATCCCGTGCCAACTCGGCTGACCGACGCCGGGCGGCGTACCCGGCGGGAACCCGTCCGATGGGTCGGCGCGGAAGCAACCGGCGACCATCAACGCGAGCCCGTAACCGCCGAGCAGGCCGGCCGCCCACGCGCAGCGGCGGCCACGCCCGAGTGCCCGGCCGACTCCGACGGCAGCCGCAACCGTCATCGCACCCGTGACCAGAAACGTCGCGATCTGTATCCATCCGAGGTCGCCGTTGGCGAGCTGACTGGCGGCATGCCGGGTCGGGTCGAATCCCTCGCGGGCCGCCGCCTGAATCCCGACCGACAGCACGTAGACGGGACCCGCGATGACGCCGTATCCGAGCAGCGATTTGGTGATCCGTTCGGGAAGGGGCGGGCAATCGGTGGCGGTCATGGCGGGCCCTCCGTGAGATAGTAGAACTAGACCGTACAGTACCAAAGAACTAGACTGTCCAGTACCGGTAGAGAGGGAGGCGATGCCCGACCCAGTCGGCCGTTCGGCGCGAAAGCGCATGACCATCCTGTCCGCGGGCCGCGACCTCTTCCTGGGCAACGGCTATCAGGGAACGAGCGTCGACGCGATCGCCGCGTCCGCCGCCGTCTCCAAGCAGACGGTTTACAAGCATTTCGGTGACAAGCACGAGTTGCTGATGGCCATCGTGAACGACGCCCTGGACACGACGGTCGCAGCCTTCGTGGAGCGCGCGTCGATCCTCGCCGAAACCACCGACCTGGAAAGGGATCTGACCGCATTCGCCGCCGACTACCTACACGCCGTGCTGCAGGAACACGTGGTGCAGTTGCGCCGGTTGGTGGTCGGGGAGGCCAACCGACTACCCGAGCTTGCCGCGTTGTACTACGAGCGGGCTCCGGACAGGATGCTCTCGGCTTTCGCCGACTGCTTTGCCCGGCTGCATCAGCGCGGTCTGTTGGATGTTCCCGAAACAGCCACTGCCGCAGAGCATTTCGCGTTCCTCGTGGTCGGTCGATGCATCGACCGGGCGCTGTTCTGCGGCGGCCCGGCAGTGGAGTCCGCCATCGACGTCGACCACCACGTGCAGGCCGGCGTGCGAGTGTTCCTCGCGGGCTATCGGCCGGCCTGACGACCGGGGTCGGAAGCGCTCATGTCTCCCGTCGTGGGCGTGCCGGCTGCCAGCCCGTAACGCAGGTACACCGTGCCGGTGGGGCCGGCTGCCGGTGGTTCGAGCAGTGTCAGGTTGGTCGGGACCGTGCCGCCGTCGAACACCTTCTTCCCGACGCCGAGGGTGATGGGGTGTACCCAGAGGTCGAGGCGGTCGAAGAGCCTTTCGCGCAGCAGGGTCTGCACCAGGTTCAAGCTCCCCACCACTTTGACGCGCTCGTGTCGATCCCGGAGTTCGCGCACCGCCGTGGCCAGGTCCGGACCGAGGTGGGTGGATCCGTCCCACGACAGATCGGGCCGCCCGCGCGAGGCCACGTACTTCGGGACGCCGTTGAAGAGTGCCGCGATCGCTCCGTCGTGTTGGTGCGGCCAGTAGCCGGCGAAGATGTCGTACGTGCGCCGGCCGAGCAGCAGCGCGTCCGTGCCCTCGTACGCGGCGGCGACCTGCGCCCCGCTGACGTCATTCACCAGGGGCGCCTGCCACCCGCCGAAGGGGAACCCGACCGGGTCCTCGTCGGGTCCACCGGGTGCCTGGCCCACCAGGTCAAGGGTGGCGAACAACTCAATATCGATGTGGCCCATGACTTCTCCGTACTCGGCGCGGTTATTGCCCTCAGAACGTCAGACCGGTCGGCGGCGTCAAACTCATCGCTGCGGTGCAGCCCTCGCGGCCGATGAGATAGAACGGTAAGAGCTACCCGATCGCTTCACCGAAGATGCCCAGAGGAGCTCAGTCATGGAATCCGTCAAGGGGAAGAACGTTCTCGTCACCGGCGCCGCCATGGGCCTGGGCAAGCTGTTCGCCACGCGGGCAGTCAAGGAGGGCGCTGCTTCGGTGACCCTCTGGGACGCGAATGAGACCGTGTTGAAGGAGACCGCGACCGAGCTGGAGGCGGCCGGGGTCACCATTCACTACGACACCGTCGATGTCACGGCGCAGGAGCGGGTCGCCGAGGCCGCAGCGCAGGTCCGCAGGGCTGTAGGCACGATCCACGTGCTGTTCAACAACGCCGGCATCGTTCGCGGCAACGGTTACTTCTGGGAGAACGAACCGCGCGACTTCATGCTCACCGTGGAAGTCAATTCCATCGGCCCCATGCTGGTGGCCCGGGAGTTTCTGCCGGCGATGATCGAGGCCGGCACCGACTGCCGCCTGGTCAACATCGCATCGTCGGCCGGGCTGAATGCCATTCCCCGGATGGCCGCCTACGCCGCGTCCAAGTGGGCGGCGATCGGGTTCTCCGACTCCGTGCGACTCGAGCTCGAACAGGCCGGTCACGACCGGGTCAAGGTCACCACCGTGTGCCCTACCTACATCAACACCGGCATGTTCGACGGTGCCAAGGGCATCCTGTTCACCCCGATGCTCGAGCAGGAAGACGTCGTCGCCGAGACTTGGAAGGCGATGCTGCAGGGCAGCCCGTTCGTCGTCATACCGTGGACGTCGAAGATGAACAAGGTGCTCAGCGCGGTGTTGCCGATCCGGCTGCGCGACTTCTACCTCCGGCGCGTCGGCGTCTACAACTCGATGGATGAGTTCACTGGGCACTGAGTGACAGCTGTTGCCGACGATTGGCGATTATCACAATTCGGCATTATTTTACTGGCGTGACGTCAACAGCTGCAGGTGCAGTTTCCCGGTGGATCGCTCCTTTCCTGACGGTTGCGGCCGTCGCTGCGATGGGCCTGGCGGGCTCGACGCAGACCACGCCCGCCCCGGCGATGCGTCTGGTCGATTCGTCAAACCCGTTGGCCGGACAGTCTTTCTACGTCGACCCGGCGTCGGCGGCCATGGGGGCGCACAACGCCAATCCGGGCAGTGCGCAGCTGACGGCGATCGCCAACACACCGCAGGCCTACTGGCTCGATCAGGCGTTCCCGGCCGGTTCGGTCGGCGGGCGGGTCGCGTCTTACGCCGGCGCGGCGCAGGCCGCGGGCAGCATGCCGATCTTCGCGCTCTACGGAATCCCGCATCGCGACTGCGGTAGCTATGCATCCGGCGGGTTCGCGTCGGGCGCGGACTACCGCGCGTGGATCGACAGCATCTCGTCCGGTCTCGGCGGTTCGCCCGCGGCGATCATCGTCGAACCCGACGCCCTGGACATGGCCGACTGCCTGTCGGCTGACCAGCGCCAGGAGCGCTTCGACCTGATCCGCTACGCGGTGGACACGCTGACCCGCGACCCGGCGGCCGCGGTCTACGTCGACGGTGGACACTCGCGCTGGTTGAGCGCCGAGGAGATCGCCAACCGGCTCAACCAGGTCGGTGTCGGCCACGCCCGGGGGTTCAGCCTTAACGTCTCGAACTTCTTCAGCACTGACGAGGAGACCGGTTACGGCGAGGCGATCTCCGGGATGACAGGCGGCGCGCACTACGTGATCGACACGTCGCGCAACGGCGCCGGACCGGCACCGGACTCCGCGCTGAGTTGGTGCAATCCCTCCGGGCGCGCCCTGGGCACCCCGCCCACCACGGCGACCGCGGGCGGGCACGCCGACGCCTACCTGTGGATCAAGCGTCCCGGTGAGTCCGACGGGTCGTGCAACGGAGGCGCCTCGGCGGGACACTTCGTCAGCCAGTACGCCATCGATCTGGCGCAGAACGCCGGCCAGTAGGCGGGCTCGCGCTCAACATACTCACGCCGGCGTCACCCCCGGCGCCCCATTAGGCCCGACCAGGAAGTAAGCGCCAAAGCCCCCGGGCGCGCCGATCCCCGGGGTGGCGCCGATGCCGCCGTTGCCGCCGTGACCGCCGATGCCGAAGAGCAATCCGCCGTAACCGCCCTGGCCGCCGTTGCCGCCGACCGCCAGGTTGGCCGCACCAAAGCCGTTGCCGCCGGCACCGCCGAGTCCGAAGATGATGCCGCCCAGGCCACCCAGCCCCCCGACGCCACCAATGCCGCCGGCACCCGCAGCGCCGCCCCCGCCGCCGGCACCCCCAACGCCGAAGAACGCACCGCCGTCGCCTCCGTATCCGCCGGGCCCGCCCGTCCCGCTGCCCAGGGAAGCGCCGCCTACCCCGCCCGCGCCCCCGAAGCCGAGCCACTGCCCGGCTCCGCTACCGCCCTGACCGCCCTGCCCGCCGGTGGTGACGCCGGCAGCGTCCCCGCCGGCGCCGCCGGCCGCACCGGTGCTGATCACGTTGAACAGGACGTTGCCGCTGCCGCCGGTACCGCCGATGCCCGGGACGCCGCCGTTGAAGGGGGTGGCGCCACCGGCGCCGCCTGTTCCGCCCGCGCCGTAGAGCAGGCCGAGGCCGTCGCCGCCAAAGCCGCCCCAGCCGGCGACGAAGCCTCGTCCGCCAGCCCCGCCGACACCGCCGTTGCCGAACAGGAAACCGCCGCTACCGCCGTTTCCACCGTCACCGGCGACTCCGGTACCGCCGGCTCCGCCGACGCCGCCCGCACCGCCGGTGCCGAACAGGCCCACCGCGTTGCCGCCGTTACCGCCGAAACCCGCAAACCCGTTCGGGACGGCGCCCCCGGCTCCGCCCCGGCCACCGTTGCCGAACAAGAAGCCGCCGTCGCCGCCGCGGCCGCCGTTCTGGCCGGCCGCCCCCGACCCGCCGTCCCCGCCGTTGCCCCACAGCAATCCGCCGTTTTGGCCACGCGAACCGGTTCCGTCGACACCGTTGCGGCCGTCGCCGATCAGCGGGCGGCCCAGCAAAGTTTCCGTGACCCCATTCACCTGGTTGATCAGATTCTGCAGCGGGTTGGCGTTGGCCGCCTCGGCACTGGCGTAGGAGCCCGCACCCGCGGTGAGCAGCTGTACAAACTGCTGGTGGAATTCCGCGGCCCCGGCGCTGACCGCTTGGTAGGCCTGAGCATGTTCGTTGAACATCGCGGCGACAGCCGCCGAGATCTCGTCGCTGCCGGCGGCCAACAACGCGGAGGTCGGGCCGGCAGCCGCCCCGTTGGCGGCGCCGATCGAGGAGGCGATGTCGCCCAGGTTGGCGGCCGCCGCCGTCAGGAACTCCGGAACCGCAGTGACAAAGGACATTTCGACCTCCGAACCGGAGCGGTCACCGCCCGAGGGTCACCGCATGTCAGAAAATCGTATGGCCGCGCAACCGCTAAATTCCGCGCAAATTCTTCACCGGGGGCGCATCGATGCCATCACCCGGCCCAAAATGACAGACCGGACCCGGCGGGGGAGCATCGTCAGAGACGCCGTCAGGAACTTTGCCTGCCCTCCGGGCACCACTGTCACCCGGCGCCCGAGCGCCGACCACATCGCCTCGGCCACCGTTTCGGGTGCGGCAGCCGACTTCATCGTCAGGCCAGCCCGCGCTGCGAAGCCGGTGTGCACCGGTCCGGGGGCAACCGACAGCACGTCGACGCCGCGCGGTCCGAGTTCGCGGTGCAGGCCCTCGGCAAGGCTCTGAACATACGCTTTGGTCGCGGCGTAGTTCGCGTGGCCGGGCACTCCCTGCCAGCCTAGGATGGAGCCGAATAATACGATTCCGCCGCGCCGCCGCGCGGTCATCCGGGCGGCGAAGGCCTGGGCCAGCTGTGCGACGGCGCTGACGTTGAGCGCGATCATCTCCAGCTCGTCGGCGGGGGCGGTATCGGTGAACGGCCCGGTGGTCCCGAACCCTGCCGCCAAGACCGCCAGACCCACCTCCAGGCCGTCGGTCGCGCTCAGCAGCGTTGCCACGCCTGAGGTTCGACTGAGGTCCGCCACGACCACGTGGGCCTTCACCCCATGCGACTGCTCCAGTTCCAGGGCGAGTTCCTGCAGCCTGGTCTCGCCACGTGCTGCGAGCACCACGTCAAGGCCTTGTGCTGCAACATATTTGGCGGCGGCGCGGCCTATCCCGTCGCTGGCGCCGGTGACCACCGCCCACGGTCCGTACTGCTCGCGCTTGTTCATGCCCGGGTTCCGACCGGGTGTGCCGGCAGTACGGCGAGCACGAAGAACGCTCCGGCCAGGCAGACCGCCGCGGCGGTCAGGCAGCCCGCGCTCATACCGGACAGGAATGCGTCGCTGACGGTGGACCGCACGGTGTCCGCAAAGGAGGGGGAGACTGTCCGGCCACGGCCAGCCCCTGGGCGAGGCCTTCCTGGGCGACCGATCGAGCTGACTGCGGAAGAGCCTGCAGCGCCTGGCTTTCGGTGAGGTGGCGGATGTAGAGCGTGGAGAAGACGCTGCCGATGACCGCTACTCCGAGGGTGCCGCCCACCTGGCGGGTGGCATCGTTGACGGCCGATCCGGCACCGGCCTGTTCCGGCCGAACCACGCCCATGATGGAGTCGGTGGCGGGCGCGGTGGTCAGTCCCAGGCCGCCGCCCAACAGCACCATCTGCCCGGCCATCTCCAGGTAGGTGACACTCAGATCGCAGGTGCTGATCCAGGCGAAGGACGCCGCCATCATCAACAGCCCAACGAAGACAACAGCTTTGGTGCCCACCCTGCTGACGGCCAGCCTGGTGCCCAGTACCGATCCCACTGCGATCGACAATGCCACCGGCAAGATCCGCACGCCGGTGCCCAGCGGCCCGAATCCCTGTAGCTGCTGCATGAACTGGGTGATCAGGAAGATGAATCCGAACAATGCGAAGAACGCCACCGTCACGGCGCCACTTGCCGCGCTGAACCGTAGGTTGGCGAACAACGTGACGTCGATGAGTGGGTCGCTTTGCCGCCGTTCCCACAGCGCGAAGCCAACGCCGGCCGCCAAGGCCAGGGCGAAGCCGCCCAGCGTACGCGCAGAGCTCCAACCCTGTTCTGGCGCTTCGATAATCGTGTATACCAGGGCGCCGAGCATGACGGCGGAGAGCACCAGCCCGCCCCGGTCGAGGCGTGACCCCGGGTCCGGCGTCGAGGCCGGGATGACGACCGGCGCCGCAAGTGCCGCCGCGAGGGCGATGGGCGCCAACGCCAGAAAAAGGCTGCCCCACCAGAACACTTCGAGCAGCGCGCCGCCGAGTATCGGGCCGATCGCGACGCCCAGTCCGGTGACCGCGCCCCACAGGCCGATCGCGATTGCCCGCTGCCGAGCCTCCCGGAACGTGTCGGTGATGATGGCCAGCGTGGTCGGATAGATCAGCGCCGCGGCGACGCCCATCACCACCCGCAGCGCGATCAGGGAGCCGGTCGTGGTGCACAGTGCCGCGCCGGCGCTACCGAGCGCGAAGAGGATGAGGCCGGCGATCAATGTCCCGCGCCGACCGAACTTGTCCCCGATGGTGCCACCGGCCAGCACCAAGGCGGCGAAGGCGAGGTTGTAAGCGTCAACAATCCACTGCAGGCCGCGCGTCGAGGCGCCGAGCGCCGAATTCAGGGTTGGCAGCGCCACATTGACGATAGTGGTCTCCACGTTGATCGCCAGTGAGGCGATCAGGACGACAGCCAGGACCGCAGCGGGACGGACCCGGGCCGGTGGCGACTCGAGACGGGAACGGTCAGGGGCATCGATGGTCATCGGGGTCCGCCTTATGTTGACAGCAGTAACATCGAAGAGGATGCCAGCGGAAGTTATCGCTGTCAACATCGACGGCTAGCGGATACCTTCCTCGACGACGTCGAGGAGGCGGTCGGTGATCAACTGCTTACGGTCGGCGTCCGCCGCGGCCAGCGGCCCGTCGAGAAACAGCGACGACAGGCCATGCACGGCGGCCCACGCCGCCTCGTCGAGGCCGTCGCGCCGACTCGCGGTGAGCACTTCGGTGGCGACGAGGTCATCGATACAGCGGCTGAGAATCTGGAACGGATGACGGTCCAGCGCCACAACCGGATCGGTCTGCTGCGGCCCGCCGGGTGCGAAAGCTGTTCGAAATAACCCAGGTTCAGTGAGGGCGAAGTCGACGTAAGCCTGACCGGTGGCCCGTAACCGAGCCAGGGCACGATGCTTGCGCGGGCCGCGGTTGGGAACCGCGGCGATCGACTCCACCATCGACTCGCCAAGCAGTGTCATCGCGTACACCTGAACAGCACCCAGGAGCGCGTGCCGGTCGGCGTAGTGGCGGTAGGCCGCGGCGTTGCTCACCCCCGCGGCGCGCTGCACGTCGCGCAATACCACCGCGTCCGGCCCGCCGGCGCGGGCCAGCGTCACAGCGTGATCGAGCAGCGCCTGTCGCAGGTTGCCGTGGTGGTAGGAGCCGGACGCCATGTTGACAAGTTTTACATCGGGGCGGCCCGTGGGCGGTGACCATTTGAGGCGGCGCGCCGGTTCTGCACAAGGCTCAGATTCGTCGGCGGCTGTCGCGGTTGCCAGCGGATGATGCCGGTGCGCTGGGCACAAATTAGGTAGACCACCCGGCCAGCACGGTGTGCGGCGTCGTAACGAGACCGAGGGCAATGAGCCGCAGGCTGCCGTGGTTGTGTTTGAAGGGCCTGACGTTTAACCCGGACGCGCGAGTATGCAACCATCGACGACGTGACTGACCCCATCGTCGAGATGATGAATTCCGCTCTGTCGTCGACCATCCCGATCGCTGAACACATGGGCGTGCGCGTGGTCGAGGCGCGACGCGGCTTTGCCGCCGCCAGTGTTCCGGTCGAGGGCAATGGCAACCACTTCGGTGTCATCTACGCCGGCGTGCAGTTCACCGTCGCAGAAGTTCTGGGCGGCATCATCGCTCTGTCCACCTTCGACGCGAGTAAGTACTTCCCGCTGGTGAAGAACGTCGACATCTCGTTCCTGGCGATGGCCACCACACCGCTGCGTGCCGAGGCGGAGATGGACGACGAGACCATCGCTCGCGTCGAAACCGAGGCCGCCGCTCAGGGCAAATCGGACTACACGTTGGACGCGGTCGTGACCGACGAGAACGGCACCGTGGTCGCCAGAACCCACGGGCTGTATCAACTGCGCGCACACCGCAGCTGACGCGATTACGTGTCGACCTGGAAAAGGTGAGCGGCGTTGTCGTGCAGTACTTTCCGCAGCCACGCTTCGTCGACGCCGGGTAGCCCGGTCAGGACGCGCAGGGCGTCGCGGAAGCCGTAGGGGATGTTGGGAAAGTCGCTGCCGAACAGGATGCGGTCGGCGTAAGCGCGGGGCCGCCCATATTCGGACGCCGGAAACGGCATGGTCTCCTCTACGAACGGAGTGAAGGCCATCGTGGTGTCGAGGCGCACGTCCGGGTACCGGTCGGCCAGGTCGAGGAACTCGGTGTACTCGGGCATGCCCATGTGGGCCACGATCAAACGCAGTCGGGGATGGCGTCTGAGCAGCGCCGTGACCGGGCCGGGGCCGGTGTATTCGCCAGGGGCGGGACCGGATCCGCAGTGGATGACCACCGGGATGGCGGCGTCTTCGAGCACACCCCACGAGGTGTCGAGGAGCGGGTCAGTGGGGTCGTAGCGGCCCACCTGGATATGCACTTTGAACACCCGGGCACCCTCGTCGACCGCTCGCCGGACATAGGTCTCGACGCCGGGCTCCGGGTAGAGGGTGGCTGTGCGCAGGCAGTCCGGGGTCTCGTCGGCGAACGTCGCGGCCCACTCATTGAGCCAGGCCGCCATCTGGGGCTTGTGGGCGTAAATCAGGGACGGGAAGGCGCGCACCCCGAAGCCGCGCAACTTCTCCAATCGATCTTGCTCATCGGTGCGGTAGGCGATCGGCCACGTGCGTCCCACCAGCGGCCCGGCTTCGTCAAAGTATCGCCAGACCTTGTCCATCACGGGCTTCGGCATGAAGTGGGTGTGCACATCGACGAGGCCGGGCAGGCCGAGCGCCTGCCACACCTGGCGTACTTCCTGAGTCTCATCCATCGACCGTCAGGATGACAGGCACGCGCCTGACCCCGGACGGGAGGGGTTAAGCGGCTGGTCGCAACTCTCTCACCCGAGGGGTGTGTGCATGCGCCGCATGCCAATCGCGTTCGATGCGCATGACCCGACGGTGCTCCACCACGAGCCAGGCCAGCCCTCCGGCGATCGCCAGCACAGCGACCAGGCCGCACGCCAGCAGCCATTCGTAGTGCTTGTAGGCTGCGGCCGCCGTACCGGCGGACAGTGACATGACGCCGAGTGCAATCGACGAGACGCCCGGCCAGCAATACCGGTCGATGAAGTACTCGCCGGTGTGCGGGCAGGTGGTGCGGAAATGGTCGGTGGGATCTTTGGTGCTGCACATGATGACCTCCTCGGTTGAGCTACTTCGAAGAGGTACTCAGCGCGCGGCGGGCCACCAACCCCCGCACGAGTGATCTGCCGGGTGACCGCAGACCGGGTGCCTCGTCAGACCGTGAAACCGCCGTCGACGTTGAGGTTGGCACCGGTGATGTACCCGGCCTCGGGACCCGCCAGGAAACTCACCATGGCGGCGACGTCGCTGGTGTGACCGTAGCGCCCCAGCGCGGACACCACTTTGAGGCTTTCGGCGAAGTCGCCTTCGGCGGGGTTCATGTCGGTGTCGATCGGGCCGGGCTGCACGTTGTTGACGGTGATCCCGCGGGGTCCGAGTTCACGAGCCAGTCCACGAGTGAAAGACGACACTGCGCCCTTGGTCAGTGCGTACACGGACAGACCTGGCCCCGGCACCCGGTCGGCGTTGATGCTGCCGATATTGATGATCCGCGCACCCGTTCCGAGGTGGGCGAGAGCGCTCCGAACGGCCCAGTAGACGCCTCCGATGTTGACGCCGATTACGCGGTCGAACTCCTCCGCAGGGAACTCGTCGATCGGTGCCATATACGCGGTGCCGGCGTTGTTGACGAGCACATCCAGGCCGCCCAGTTCGGCCACGGCCTGCTCAACGGCGGCCGCGATCTGGCCCCGGTCGGCGGCGTCGGCCTGTATCGCAACCGCTTTGCCGCCTTTCCCCGCCACTTCGGCGACGAGCTGCTCAGCATCGCTCGCCGACGACGCGTAGGTGAACGCCACCGCGGCACCGTCCGCGGTCAGTCGCCGCACGATCTCGGCGCCGATGCCGCGCGAACCTCCGGTGACAATTGCCCGCTTCCCAGCCAGCGTCGCCGCGCTCATGTCGATGGACCTCCCTGCTCGTTACCAATCGCCTCGCTATCTGGTAGGCAAGTCCGCCGCCGGCGAATTCATTCCCGCCGGATGGCAGAGGCCGTCACCGCGCGCCGGACTGGTGGGGGGCCGCATCCAGCAGGATGCCGGCCAGTCGTGCTGCGGCGGGTGTCAGCTGATCGGCGGGTGGCGAGGCGAGAAAGACCTGCCAGATCACCGCGTCGGTCAGCTTGATCGATCGCAACGCGGGAAAGCGCCGGGCCTCCGACTCGGGCATGAAGGTGGTGCCCAGGCCGTTGACGACCAGGTCCGCGATATCGGCGAAACCGGCCGGCACCTCGTAGAACGTCTGCGGCGATACACCGGCGGCGTGGAACGCGTCATCGATCAATCGCCGCAACCCGAACTCGGGTGGGTAACTGACCAGCTCTTCACTCGCGAGGTCGCCCAGCTGCAACCGTCTGCGCCCGGCCATCGCATGGTCGTCCCGGCAGACGAAAACCATTGGCTCCTCGAACAGCAAGCGCATCTCGAGTTGAGGCGGAAATCGGTTGGGTACCGATACCAGCGCCAAGTCGAGGGAGCCGTCCAGCAACGCCGACAGATAGGCCGAGGCGCCAGACTGGCTGAGCCGCAGTCGAAGTCGTACGAACGGGTTGGCGCTGTGGAAGTCGCCCAGCGCGCGAGCCACGTCCATCGGACCGAAGGAGATCAGGGAGCCGAACTCGACTGTGCCGGAGAGCGACCCGCGGAACTCGCTGACGGAGTCGGCCGCCGTGCGCGCGACGCGCAGCACGTCGTTGGCATATACGCGGAAACGTTCCCCGGCGGCGGTGAGCTGGATCTGCTGACGGGTACGGTCGAAAAGCTGGACCTGCAATTCGCGCTCCAGCTTGGCGATCGACGTCGACAGGGCCGACTGCACGACGTGGACGCGCTCCGCGGCGCGGGTGAAGCTCATCTCGCCGGCCACCGCGACGAAGTACTCGATCTGACGCAACTCCATGCCATCAATCCTATCTAGGATTCAGATGAAGAAATTCATATCGCATCTGTCCAGACGATGATCATTGGTGCGGTTTATTGGGGTGAATGGTTCATAGACTCGTACCTGAATCGATTGTGGGCCAACGCAGCAGAGCGGGGAGACACCATGAAGTTGGCGGAAGCACTCTCGCTGCGCGCAGACTCGGCGCGCCGCGTCGAGCAGTTGCGCGCCCGAATCGTGGGCAGCGCCCGCTTCCAGGAGGGTGAGGAGCCGGCCGAGGATGCCGCTGCACTGCTCGCTGAAGCGGGACAGGTGCTCGATGAGTTCGAGGCGTTGGTGCGGCGGATAAACCACACCAATGCCGCCACCACGATCGGTTCCGGCGGCACACTGACTGACGCGCTGGCTCGCAGAGACACACTGCGACTGCGCCACTCCGTGGTGACCGCAGCAGCGGATGCGGCAGCGGGCAAGAATCAACCCGGTTACGCCCGCCAGCTGCGCTCAGAGCTGAAGATGTTGTCCGCCTTGCCCGTTGCACAGTTGCGCACGGAAGCCGACGGACTTGCCCGAGAGTTGCGCGAACTGGACGTTCGCATTCAACAGGCCAACTGGGAGGCGGACCTACTGGACTGACGGATCGAGGTGGCGTAGGTAGTCGACGCGGAAGCGTGCACAACACTCACCGGCAATAGCCGGTCTTGGCGCACGATGGGCAGTGCTGAGGGTTCAACCCCCTCCTCACAACGCAGCCCAGCACTGCGCACAGGTGACGGAGCACAGTACACAGCACACCACCACGTGCAGGTTCGCGGCGATGAGGGCGGGCACGGGGCACCACCTCGCAGCACTACGGCAGAATGCATGGTGACCGTCAGTCGAAAGGTATTCGATGACAACGTTTGAGGGCAAAGTCGCCTTCGTGACAGGCGCTTCGTCGGGCCTGGGCGCGGAGACCGCCCGTCTTCTTTCCCGCAGGGGTGCAACGGTTTTCGGTATCGCCAGGGACCCCGAAAAGCTCGCCGGCGTGTTCGACGACATCGCCGTGGGGAGCGGGGTCCCCGTGGACGTGACCGACCCGGCAGCCTGCCGCAGTGCCGTAGCACAGTGCGTCGCACTATTCGGCGGCATCGACGTGTTGATCAATATCGCTGGGCGACATCAGATGCGCCGAACGGAGGCGGTGACCGACGACGAGTGGGCGCAGGACCTGGCGGTCAATCTCAACGGCCCCTTCTACCTGTGCCGGGCCGCGATACCGCACCTGCTGGACCGTGGCGGCAACATCGTCAACGTCGCCTCCATCGCCGGCGTCGAAGGCCAGGCTTACTCGGCCGGTTACTGCTCGGCCAAACACGGACTGATCGGACTGACGCGCGCGCTCGCGGTCGAATACACCGCAGATCGGTTGCGTGTCAACGCGGTTTGCCCGGGCGGCATGTTGACCCCGCAGATCGAGCAATTCACCGCCCCGGACAACCCGAATTACGACTTGATCCTGCGTTCGGCCGCACCGCGCGGCATGATGCGGCCACTCGACGTCGCGAACGTCATCGCGTTCCTCGCCAGCGAGGATGCCGCGGCCGTCCATGGTGCGGTGTACCGGGTCGACAACGGCAAGGGCGCCGGCTGATTCGCTATCCGCTGCGCTCGAGAACGTCCATGCAGTAGGTCAGGGGCGGCTCCGGGAAGTTGACCGCCTGCTGATCGCTCTCGCAGGAGCCGGGATCATCGACCCCGTCGTGCCGAGCAGCGACCCGGAAGGTCGGGTCGCTGGACAACGCACCGGGCTTGCAGGCAGTGGAGGCGAACATGTGCGAAATCAGGGCCTGGTGATAGCAGCTGCCGACAGTCAGATTGTCTTCGAGACACAAGCCGCTGCCGCCACCTTCCAGAGTCCCGTAATTGTCGTTGGGGCAGTTCTTGGCGCCCTTGTACTTCTTGGCGACTTTCGACAGTGCTGTCGGCGACGAGCAGGGTTCCACCTGAACATCGCTCGGCTTGACCATGATTCCGGCTTTGGCCAGGTTCAGGCAGGTGCCGACCGCATAGTCGAACCCACTGCTGCTCGGCGTCCGCTCGGAATGATGGTGCATCACCGCATGCAGCCCGACCTTGGCGGCGATCACGAGTACCACCGCGCCCAGCGCCGCGCCGATTCGCTTGCCGAGCGGGCTCTTCCTGGGTGGTGCGGGAGGTGGGGGCGGCGGCGCGTACTGAGGACCCGGCGGTAGGTACCCACCGGGTGGCATCGCCCGATTGTTCTCCGGTGAAAAGTTGTCGTCGCCAGTCATCTGCACCCCTTTGCCCGAGTTGACGGGCGCAAGAAGGCCGTGCGCAGGCGCCCACCGGATGCAGCCTAAGCGGAAGACAGGGCGAAATTCCGCACGAAAGTTGTGTTGCGCCTAATGCCGATAGAACACATCGCCTTCGACGGTGATCGTCGATTGGTTCACCCAGATGACATTGAAGTAGACCGGAGCCGGTCGACGGGTCTGGCTACTCATGATGGTGAGGATCCCGCCCCGAGAGGTGGGGTTCCAGGAGCAGGGGCCGGACGTGGTCGGTACTCCTGCCGCGTTGGCCAGTGAGCACCCGCTCTGGCTCACCAGCAGTTGCTCGGAACCGGTGCCCGTAGTCCAAAAACCCACCGGCGCGGCGGCTTCCGCGTGGGCAACGCCGTTAGTCGCGGCGAGCAGCGCAGTGACGGTGCCGGCCACCGCGGCGGCTTTCGTGATCTGTACCTTCCATCGACGCGACACTGTGCCTCCTTGACCGAATTGACACGATCAGGGTCGCGTGGCCTCCTTGACTGATTCTTGGCCTTTCCTTGGTGCGGGTTCGAGTCGCGTTTTCAGTTGCGGTAGAAGGTATTCCAGCTGCCCGACCTCTTCGATGTTGTGCCTGATCCAGGCCCGCACCATGTCGTCGGGAAAGCGTCTGCACAGAACACGGTTGATCGGTGCGAACAGCGGGCTTCGGGCCCCGAGGTCGAGCACCGTGACGTAGTGCGTGCCGTCGGAACCCGCCGACCAGGTGTGTTCCAATTGGATGGTCATCACGCCGGCCACCCGCGTCACCAGGCGGATACCCGTCTCGTCCAGCTTTTCGACGCGGTCGATGACGTCGACCCTGAACTCGGGCCTGGCGCCGAAGGCCTCCACGATGCGGAACCGCGCACCCTCGGCCGCACCCCCGCCCGCCGCCGGACGGGCCAGTTCCCAGCGAATGTGATCGATCGGGTGCCACGCGAGGTAGCGATCGACGATCTCGCCCCCGTACAACATCGTTCCGTCCAGGTGGGTGAACCAGTCGAGCACCATGGTCGGCGTGACGCCGGCCAAGGGCCGGTGGTCGATGGTGACGCGACGGCGGTGGTGGGGGCCGGTCGTGACTCGCACGGTGGCGGTACCCACCGGGCGCAGCGGATACAAAACTGGTCGAGCCTGCATAACGACCTCCAAGATACGGTACCGTTTCTTGCAGCCAAGATATGACATCGAGCTAAGAAACGCAATCGTTTCTTGGAAGGAATGTGGATGCGCCGACGCCACGGAGCGGAACTGGACGCGGCGATCAGGGAGGCCGTGCTGGGGCTCGTCTGCGAGCACGGCCCCGCCGGGGTATCCATGGAAGCCGTCGCCACCGCCGCCGGCACCAGCAAAGCGGTGCTCTACCGGCGCTGGCCAGACGGCCGGGCCCTGCTGCGGGACACCCTGCTACGCACCGCGGTCGCCGCGATACCGCACCGCGACACGGGTAGCTACCGCCAGGACATGCTGGCCATCCTTCGTGGCTGGGCCGAGCTGTTCACCGGTCCCCGGGCCGCCGTCATTCAGGCCGCAATCGCAGCGGCCGCGAGCGATCCCGAATTCGCCGAGATGTTCCGAGCCGACGTGATCGGCTGGCGCAAGAAGGAGATGGCCGACCTGCTGGCCAGGGGAATCGCCCGCGGCGACGTGCGCGCTGACGTGCCCGTAGAGATCGCCCGGGAGTTGGGGCAGAGCGTTTTGTGGCACCGCCTGCTGGTCACTGGCGATCCGATCGACGACAAGCTGATCGTCCAGCTCGTCGACGAGGTGCTGGTGCCATTCGTCGCACCCCGGAAACCGTGATGGCGACCCCGCCCGGGCGTCACGGTTAGGGCACAGTTCAGCCGCCATCTGCCGGGGCAACCCGGTTCCCTCAATCCCGTGCGCAACCATGCCCGATATGACGCAGCGCCGGGCACAGATCTCGCGGCAGACGTTTCTGCGAGGTGCCGCCGGTGCCCTGGCCGCCGGCGTGGTGTTCGGCACGGGCAGAGCCGGCGCCGATCCGGTCGCGTCCGGCTGGGACGGTCTGTCGACCGCCCTCGGCGGCCAGGTCATGCAACCCGGCAGCGCCCAGTTCGGGGCGGCCAAGCAGGTGTTCAACACCAACTACGCCGACTCGACGCCGGCGGCGGTCGTCGTCCCGAAATCGGCCGCGGACGTGCAGAAGGCGATGGCGTTCGCTGCTGCCAACAAACTCAAGGTCGCCCCCCGCAGTGGCGGGCACTCGTACACCGGCGCCTCGACAGCCAACGGGACCATGGTGCTCGACCTGCGCCAGCTCCCGGGCGACGTCAACTTCGACGCTGCCAGCGGGCTGGTGACCGTGACACCGGCCACCGGTTTGTACGAGGTGCACCAGGCCTTGGCGGCCGTCGGCCGGGGCATCCCGACCGGCACGTGCCCGACGGTCGGTGCCGCGGGCCATGCACTGGGCGGCGGACTGGGCGCCCAGTCCCGCCATGCGGGTTTGCTGTCCGACCAGTTGACCTCGGCGTCGGTGGTGTTGCCCGGTGGGCAGAGCGTCACGGCGTCTGCCTCGAGCAACCCCGACCTGTTCTGGGCACTGCGCGGCGGGGGCGGGGGGAACTTCGGCGTGGCGACCTCCCTGACCTTCGCCACCTTCCCCACCCAAGACGTCGATGCGGTGAACCTGAATTTCGCGCCCCAATCTTTCCCGCAGGTGCTTGTCGGCTGGCAGAACTGGCTGCGTAGCGCAGACCGAAACAGTTGGGCGCTGGCCGACAGCACCACCGACGCGACCGGCACACACTGCCGGATCCTCGCCACCTGCCCGGCCGGTTCGGGAAACAGCGTTGCGGCGGCGATCATCTCGGCGGTCGGCGTACAACCGACCGGCACGGAGAACCACACCTTCAATTACCTTGACCTGGTGCGATACCTGGCCGTCAACAATCTCAACCCGGCGCCGCTCGGATATGTCGGTGGCTCAGACGTTTTCGCGACGATCACACCGGCGGTCGCCCAGGGGATCGCCGCCGCGGTCGACGCCTTCCCCCGCAATGCCGGCCGTATGTTGGCGATCATGCACGCTCTAGACGGCGCGATGGCGACGGTGGCTCCGAACGCCACCGCCTTTCCGTGGCGCCGGCAGTCCGCGCTGGTGCAGTGGTACGTCGAAACCGCCGGGTCCCCGTCGGCCGCGACCAGCTGGCTGAGCACCGCACACCAAGCGGTGCAACAGTATTCCGTCGGCGGTTATGTGAACTACTTGGAGGCCGGCCAGCCGGCGGGACGGTATTTCGGGCAGAATCTGGCCCGGCTGAGCTCCGTGCGTCAGAAGTACGACCCGGGCCGGGTCATGTTCTCCGGCTTGAACTTGTAGCCACCGTCCGTAGTTCAAAATCGATAGAGGAGAAGCGTTGTCGGATAGACATTTTGATACATGTGGTGGCAGTGTCTCGGAGGCCGCAGCATGATCGGCCTCTCGCGTGACGCAGATGTGCTGACGATTCGGATACAGCGCCCGGAACGGCGCAACGCCCTCAACGCCGCGGTGATCGACGAACTCCGGACGACATTCGAAGGTGCCGCCGCCGACGGGGTCAAGGCCATCGTCCTGACCGGCGAGGGCAGCGTCTTCTGCTCCGGCATGGACCTGTCGGGGGCGGAGGCCGCCTCGGCGGAGAACCTCATCGATGAAATGCTGGACAAGGCCATCGCGCTCAACGCGGCAATCGACCACACGCCAGTGCCGGTTGTTGCCGCCATCAACGGACCCGTTATCGGGGCCGGCGTCCAACTCGCCATCATCTGCGACCTCCGCGTGGTGGACCCCAACGCGTATTTCCAACTGCCAGTAGCCAAGTACGGGCTGGCCGCCGACACCTGGACGGTCCGCCGACTCACCTCGCTGGTGGGTTACGGACGGGCCCGCGCCATGCTGATGGCGGCTCAGAAACTCCCAGCCGACGAGGCGTTGCTGTGCGGCATGGCGAACCGGATAGGCACCCTCGAGGACGCTCAGCAGTGGGCGCGCGAAATCGCGGGTCTGGCTCCGCTGTCGCTGCGACACGCCAAGAGGGTGCTCAACGACGACGGCGCCTGGGAGACTGAGAGACCCGTCCACCAAGACATGTTCGAGGCGGCGTGGAAAAGTCAGGACGCCGTGGAAGCGCAGGTTGCCCGCTTCCAGAAGCGGCCGCCCTCGTTCCAGGGCAGGTGATGGCCGGACGTCAGTCCGCCACCTCGCCGTCCAGATACAGCCAGCGGCCCTTCTCGCGAGTAAATCGGCTGCGCTCGTGCAAGATATGGCGCTTGCCCTCACGCACATACTGGGCGCGGAACTCGACCACCCCGGTGGGGTCGTCGTGCCCACCGCCTTCGGTGTCGACGATCTGCAGCCGACGCCACTCGACGTCGTCGTCCACCCGCACTCGCTTGGGCCGCGTCCGGGGATGCCAGCTAGCCCGGAGGTACTCGGCGTCGCCCACGGCAAAGGCGCTGAAGCGGGACCGCATCAGCGCCAGAGCGGTGTCGGCGATTCGGTCACCGGCGTGCAACGGGTGGCAGCAGTCGGCGTAGCTG
This sequence comes from Mycobacterium sp. 23, assembly GCF_048287075.1. Classification (NCBI taxonomy): domain Bacteria; kingdom Bacillati; phylum Actinomycetota; class Actinomycetes; order Mycobacteriales; family Mycobacteriaceae; genus Mycobacterium; species Mycobacterium sp. 23. Next base: position 3,999,516 of record NZ_JBLVUX010000005.1, on the reverse strand, counting down.
CCGCCCGAACCGCAGGGGCACCGCTCCTCGCCGTTTTCCTTGACGTCCACAAGGAGATTGTTTCAGGCTGAGAATCGGAGACACCTCGAAGGAGAATCGCGATGACCGACACCGGCATAGCCGAAGCCGCCCGCGCGGCGGGGGACCCGATCCAGCAGGCTGTGGCAGTTTTCATGCTGCACCCCGAGACATTCGCCGAGAGCATCGCGGCCGGCTACCGGAACCCGCTGGCCGGCTACGTCGCCGGCCGCGGCGGGGTGCTGGGCGACGTCAGCGGCGAGACGGTCAGTGCCGCGTTCGTCGTGTTCGAGCCGAAATCACTGGGCGCCCTGTGGGAGGAAGGTGTGGCGGTGCGCGGCGCGGCCGGCGCGGCCGAGTTGTACTGGCAACAGACCGCTGACTTCGGCCGCAAGTATCTGGGCGGGTCCCCGGAGCTGCAGCGCCTGGCCGAACTGGGAGAAAAGATCATCACCGCGACGCCGGGTACGGGACTGCCACTGTATGCGGGATGGCGCGTGATGCCACTGGCCGATGACGCCCCGGCGCGGGCGCTGCAGGTGATGTTCGTCCTGCGTGAATTGCGGGCGGCGGTTCATTTCGACGTCCTCACCGAATCAGGTATCACCCCCGTGCAAGCGCACATGCTCAACAAGGGCCCGGAGTACACGAAGATGTTCGCCTGGCCGGAGCCGTACGACGACGGCTCCGAGAAGAAAGACCGCTACGCCGAGGTCGAGGACACGACCAACCGCCGCATGGCGGACATCTTCGCGGCCGCCCTCGACCACGGAGAGGCTGACGAACTGGCGCGGTTGAGCACCGACGCCCTGGCGACCATGAAGGCGAGTCTTGCGGGCTGACAAACCTGCCGCGGAGGTGGACGGGCAAGCAATCGCCCGCTGGCCTGGGGCGCGATCGGGGCGATTATGGTCGTTTTGATAGTGGTCCTTCCGCAACGCCCGGGCCGTCACCCAGGCCAGACGGAAGATCACCAGGAGGGAGCGCTGTGAATCAAGAGCAACGCAACGCGATGGCGTCGCGGCCCGGCTTTATCGCCGCGCTGGATCAAAGTGGCGGAAGCAGCCCGAAAGCGCTGAAGCTGTATGGGATTTCGGAAGACGCGTACGACAGCGACGAGAAGATGTTCGACCTGATCCACCAGATGCGGGAACGCATCATGTCGAGTCCGAGCTTTACCGGCGAGCGGGTCCTGGCCACCATCCTCTTCGAACAGACCATGGACCGGACCATCGAGGGTCAGGACACGGCGGCGTTTCTGTGGGAGCAGAAGCGCGTCGTGCCATTCGTGAAGGTCGACCAGGGTCTCGCCGACGCCGACAACGGCGTCCAGCTGATGAAGCCCATGACGAAGCTCGATTCCCTGCTGGACCGCGCCGTCGAGCACAGGATCTTCGGCACCAAGATGCGTTCGTTCATCCAGGAGCCGAACGACCAGGGAATCAAGGCGATCGTCGACCAACAGTTCGACTACGCGTACCGCATCCTCGAACGTGGACTGATGCCGATCATCGAGCCCGAGGTGAGCATCAAAAGCCCCGACAAGCCCAAGGCCGACAGCCTGCTGCTGGCCGCGCTGAGCGCGAAACTCGATGAGGTGCCCGGGGATTCGCAGGTGATGCTCAAGCTGACATTGCCCACCGAAGACAACCTCTACACGCCGCTGATCGAGCATCCACGGGTGTTGCGGGTGGTGGCCCTGTCCGGCGGCTACAGCCTGGCGGAGAGTTGCGAGATCCTGGCGCGCAATCACGGCCTCATCGCAAGCTTCTCGCGCGCCCTGACCGAGGGCTTGATGGTCGACCAGACCGAAGCCGAGTTCGACGCCAAGCTCGGTTCGAACATCGAGCAGATCTACGCGGCGTCCGTCACCTAGGCCCGTCCGGAGTTCTCCCACGCGAGAGGGTGCCGTCCCACTACAGTCGAATTGCCTGGACGGCAGTCGGTGGGGGTGGTGATTATGTCGTTCGTCGTGGCGGCGCCGCAGCAGGTAGCGGCGGCAGCTCTGGATCTGGCGGGAATCCGTTCGGTGCTGGCCGAGGCGACGTCCGCGGTCGCGGCGCCGACAAGTGCGGTGGTGCCCGCAGCCGCGGATGAGGTATCGGCCGCGATCGCAACGGTATTCGCCGATTTCGGTGCGGAATTCCAAGCCGTCAACGTTCGAGTGCACGCGTTCCACGCGGAGTTCGTCAGTATGTTGAACGCAGCCGCGGAAGCTTATCTCAGCACCGAGATCGCCAACGCCGAGAGCGCTTCCCCGTTGCTTTACGGCCCGACCGGGACCGGTCTGACCGGAATTGCCGGCGGCCTCGGCAATGTCGGTGGCGCGTATCAGAGGCTCTATGCGAACACCGCCGCAAACTTGCAGACTCTCAACGCGGTGTGGTCCGCCAACCCCGCGCCGCTCCTGCGACAGTTCATCACCAACCAGATGGCCTACGCGCACACGATCGCCGCGGACATCCGATATGTGTTCCAGAACCTGCCGGCCGTGCTGGCCGATCTGCCGGCGAATATCCGGGCGGCCATCCAGGCGTTTGTGACCTTCAATCCGGCACCCTACCTACAGCAGTTCGTCGCCAACCAGATCGCTTACGCCCAGATCATCGGCACGTCTCTGCAACACGCAGCCACCGACTTCGTCGCCGGCCTGCAGGGGCTACCGGCAGCCTTCCAGTCGGCGGGCCAGGCACTCATGGCGGGCGACATCGGTGGTGCCGTCAGCGATATCGCGACGGGCTTCGGAAACCTGTTCATCACCGGCGTCGACGTCACCAGCACCGGCGATCCCCTGAGTCCGCCCGGTCTCACCGCCACCGTCACCCCGGCGGGTTCGGTAGGGGCCCTGTTACCTATCCTCGCCATTCCGGGAATGATGGCTCAGAACTTCACCAACCTGCTGCCGGCCGGCTCCATCCCGGCGCAGATCTCCCAGAACTTCACCAACGTCGTCAACACGGTGACGGACACGTCGATCACCGCGGACGCACTGATCTCGATCCGGCTCCTTCCTCCGTCTGTGAACGTCTCTCTCGCAGCGACGTTCGGGCTTCCGGTGACGCTTCTTGTCGACGCGTTGGGCGCGCCGATCAATACGTTGATCGCGATCGACTCCAGCTTCACGACGTTCGGTGACGCGGTGCGCACCGGCGACTGGGCCGGGGCGGCCGCCGCGGTGATCGACGCGCCCGCCGTCATCGCCGACGGCTTCCTCAACGGGCAGACCGCGCTCCCAATCGGTTTCGACATCAGCGGTTACCCCACCGTCATCAACCTGCCGCTGAACGGAATTCTCGTGCCCAACACCGGGTACACCGCGTCGTTGAGCGGGCTGCCGATTGTCGGATCACTCACCGTTCCCGTGGCGGGGACGCCGCTCAGCGGCCTGGTCACCGGCTTGTACAACGCGTCCCAACTGCTGGCGTCGCAGATCGCCTAGCGCGCCGTAAGGTGGCCTAGACCGCGGCCTTCTCCAGCACATGAACGCCGCACGCCGAGCCCAGGCCGATCACATGAGCCAGGCCGACCTTGGCGCCGTCGATCTGACGGTCACCGGCCTCGCCGCGCAGGTGGTGGCAGATTTCCCAGATGTTGGCGATGCCGGTGGCCGCGATGGGGTGGCCCTTGGACTGCAGCCCGCCGGACACATTGACCGGCGTCGCGCCGTCGCGCCAGGTGGCGCCCGAGTTGAAAAAGTCTGCGGCGCCGCCCTCTTCACACAACATCAAGTTGTCGTAGTGCACCAGCTCCGCGGTGGCGAAACAGTCGTGCAGCTCGACCAGGTCGAGATCGCGGGGGCCGATGCCGGCCTGCTCATAGGCGGTCGCGGCGGCGTTGCGGGTCAGCGTGTTGACGTTCGGCAAGACCTGGCAGCCCTCTTCGTAGGGGTCGGTGGTCAGCACTGACGCCGACACCTTCACCGCCCGCCGGCGTTGTTCCAGTGAAAGCGATTTCAACGTCTCACCGTTGCACACAACCGCAGCCGCGGCACCGTCGCAGTTGGCCGAGCACATCGGGCGGGTGTTCGGGTAAGCGATCATCACGTCTTTCATGATCTGCTCGAGAGTGAACCTCTTCTGGTATGCCGCAAGCGGATTGAGCGTCGAATGTGCATGGTTCTTCTCGCTGATACGGGCGAACAACTCAAAGCTCGTGCCACCGTACTTGTGCCCGTATTCGGTACCGATCTGAGCGAACACCCCCGGCATGGCCTCGGTGCCGATCCGCCCGTCGACCGGTGCGACCGCGCCGTAGCGCCCCTTCGGCTCCCACACGTCGGCGTCGGATTTCTTTCTGCCACCCCCTCCGAGTAGCCCTGCGCCCGATAACTTTTCGACGCCGACAGCCATCCCGTACGCGACCTCGCCGGCTTTGACGGCCATGATCGCGGTGCGCAGCGCGGTGGCACCGGTGGCGCAGGCGTTCGCCACGTTGTACACCGGGATGCCGGTCTGGCCGATCTGCTTTTGCAGCTGTTGTCCGATACCGGCATTGGCGGCCATCAGGTTCCCGGCCGCGATGACGCCGATGTCAGCCATCGTCACTCCGGCATCGGACAGCGCCCCCATCGCGGCCTCGGCGGCCAGGTCGACGGTGTCGAGGTCGGAGTGCTTGCCGAACTTGGTCATTCGGATGCCGAGGATCCAGATGTCGTCGCTGGCGCTCATCGCTGCTGCTCCTCTTCGAATCGGTCGATCACTCGGCGGGCTCGAAGCCGAAGCCGATCGCCTCGGTACCTTCGGAGTCGGTACCGATCGGGAAGGTGGCCAGTCGGACTTTCATCCCGTCCCGCACGTGTTCGGGGTCGGGCTCGACATTGACGAGGTTGGCCCGGACCTGGGTGCCGTCGCAGTCAACGACCGACGCGACGAACGGGGTCGGGATTCCCGGCGCGGCGAAGGTGACGATGGTGAATGTCCGCACGGTGCCTTCGGTCGAGACGGGAACGCTGGTGAAGTCGGTCGCGAAGCAGCCGGCGCAGGCGTTGCGGCGATCGAAGAATCGGGCGCCACAATGGGTGCACTCCCGGGCTACGAGGTGCGGGTCTCCGTCGTCGAGCACCAGATAGTCGACTAAGGGGATCTGCCCGGGCATCCGAACCTCCGTCGCGTCGTCGGCCACCTTGAATCCTCGCACGGCCGGTGCGGAAAAGCAGTTGACCCCTGCTGCGCCGGGTGCGATGGTGGACCGCTGCTCACCAACCGACAACCACCACAAGGCGATGACTCTCACCAATGACCAACTGACCGACCTGACCGCCGGGATGACCGGCGGCGTTGCCGCGCACCGTCGAACGATCGATGACGTCGGTGTCTGGCTGGACGGCCTGGACTACGGGGTGCGCCCCGCCCTGCGTGCGCTCGGTGAGTTGCTCGTCGGCGTCGCCGAACGCGAAAGTGCGGAGAACGCCGAACGATTCACCGCGCGCTGCCTGTGCGTGCCGGATTGTGGTTACCTCCTCGATGAGGAACGCGGGCTCAATCCGGTGTCCCGGCTGACCACCGCTCTGGCATTGGCTGAGTGGATCGAGGAGCACTCGGCCGTGTGCGAGGTCGGTCCGGGTGAGTGCGCCTACCCGCCGAAGTGGACGCAGACCGAGATCGGCGACCAGCGCTACCGGCACCCGCTGTGTCTGCGTGTGCACTTCCCGGCCGGCTCCCTGTTGAAGGGCGCCGGATGCGTACTGCACATCGAGGCACGCGACGGCATCATGCATTCGCCCGAAGTGAGCGCCTTCGTCACGCCGGACAACCAGGCCCACGCCCGCGCGGTCCTGGATCGTCTGGCTCAGCGCGCCAACGAGTTGAACCCGTACCGTGGCCGCGCGGTGCGCGCCACCAACAACCACGGACTCAGCTTCGCGGTCATCGATCTGCCTTCGACGGTCACCCGCGAAACCGTCATCGTCCCCGACCAGGTGTGGACCGAGGTCGACCTCGGAGTCACCGCCGTGCGCGACCGGCACGAAGCGCTCCGTGCACACGGCTTGGGAGCACGGCGCGGAGTGCTCCTGTGCGGACCACCTGGCACGGGTAAATCGGCTGTGAGCGCGGTGGTGGCTCGTGAAGTCGTCGGCGAATTCACGGTGATTTACGTCGAGGCCAAAGCGGGTGAGGACTTGCTGACCGCGGTGGTGGAGGAAGCCCAGCGGCTGGGCGGTCCGGTGCTGATCGTCCTCGAGGACGTCGACCTATGGTGCCGCAGCCGTGGGTCCGGTGACGCTGGACTGTCGGAATTGTTGCAGGCCATGGACATCGAGGCCGATGCCCGCATCCTGACGCTGGCCTCCACCAACGATGCGGCGACGTTGGACAAGGCCGCCATCCGCACCGGGCGCTTCGATTCTGTCGTCGAGGTCGGCTATCCCAGTCGCACCGACGCGGCGAGGATTCTGGTGGCGCTGATCCGCGGCATCCCCGGCGGCCGCGACGTCGACACGTCCGCGGTCGTCGCCGCGTTGCCCGAGCGGACCAGCGGTAGCGACATCCGCGAAGTCGTTCGCCGGGCAGTGCTGGCCGGTGACGGCGAAACCATCGATACCGCAACATTGTTGGCGGAAATCGGCAACGGCCGCTACCGGGCCGTCGTGCCGGCCGGACTTTACCTGTAGCGGCTAACGCGTGGTCTCGTCGGCGACGTCGTCGCCCGATTGCTGAGCAGCAGGCGCGTCGGGATCACCGTCCTGGTGTTCCAGTCGGTCTTCCTCCACGCGCTGCGCGGGCGTCGTCTCGCGCGCGTCCTCCGGCACCGGCGCGGCAGAGCTGTCGTCTTGCTGGTCGGGATTCATCCAGTCAGGATCGCCGCATTGACGGGTTCCGAAACCCGCGCGGCTTACCCAAAGGCGGCTCCGGCGCATACGGTCGAGCCATGAACTTTGAGGAGTACCGGACCTATGACGCCACCGGGCTGGCGAAACTGGTCGCCGACAAGGAGGTGTCCCCGGCCGAGCTGCTCACGCTCGCCCGGGAGCAGGCCGCGGCCGTCAACCCGCGGATCAACGCAATCGTGCACGATGTTCCGGCCGCGCCTGGTGACCAGCTGCAAGGCCCGTTCGCCGGTGTCCCCTTCCTGATCAAGGACCTCGCCCAGGACTACGCGGGCCTACCGAGTTCGCAGGGATCCCGCGCCCTGATGAACACGCCCGTCGCCGAACACTCGACCATCGTGCAGCGCTGGATCGACGCCGGTCTGGTCATCTTCGGCAAGACCAACCTCCCGGAGTTCGGGGCGAAGGGGATCACCGAATCGGAGGCGTGGGGTCCGGCGCGCAATCCGTGGGACCTGCAGCGAACACCCGGCGGATCCTCGGGAGGGTCGGCCGCGGCCGTCGCCGCCGGCATCGTGCCGTGTGCGGGCGCCAACGACGGTGGTGGGTCGATTCGTATCCCGGCGGCCTGCTGCGGCCTGGTCGGTCTCAAACCAGGTCGTGGGCTCACCCCGATGGGACCGACCACCAGCGAGTCCATGCACGGCGCGGCAGTGCAGGGTGTCGTGTCACGGACCGTGCGGGACACCGCGGCAATGCTGGACGTCATCTGCGGCGGCGAGCCGTCCGGGCCCTACGTGCCCGCGCTGCCCGCCGCCCCATTCGCGGCCGCGGTGGGCCAGGACCCTGGAAAACTCCGGATCGGGGTGCGGGTGCCGTCGGCGATCACTCCGGAGCCCCACCCGGAAGCATTTGCCGCCGTCGAGGCGACGGTGCGTGCCCTGACCGAGCTCGGACACCACGTCGAGGAACTGCCGCAGGCACCGTACGACGACGCCGCCCTGGCCCGCGACTTCCTACTCACCTGGTTCGTCCATCTCGCCTGGGACGTCGACGCGGCCAAACGTCTGACCGGTGCGGGCAACGACGCGTTCGAGCGCGACACGCTGATCATGGCGGCCGTGGGTCGCGCAACGAGCAGCATCTCCTACGTGGACGCCGTGTAAAGGCGTCACGAGCACACCCTCCGGTTGACCCGATTCTTCGAGTCGTACGACCTGCTGCTGACCCCAACCCTGGCCACGCCACCGCCGAAGATCGGCGAATTCGATCTACCGGCCGTATTGCAACGGGCATCTGACGCGCTGATCAAGACGCGCACCGCCGGTCTGCTGCGTCATACCAAAATCGTCGACGACCTGGTCGAGAAGAACCTGGGCTGGGTGCCGTACACCCAACTGGCCAACCTGACCGGCCGCCCCGCGATCTCACTGCCGCTGCACTGGACCGCCGACGGTCTGCCGCTGGGCGTCCAATTCGTGGCACCGCTGGGTGGTGAGTCCCTGTTGATCAGCCTGGCGGCGCAACTCGAACAGGCTGTGCCGTGGTCCGAACGGGTGGCTCCCGGATTGGGGTAGTCGCCAACGCGACCGCTATCAGCAATAATCTGCGGGTCGGCCTCGGGGCAGGGGATGTGGCGGGCCGGCACCTTGACTCTGATATCGGTGGTGGCAATTAAGCGTCGACTCGGGATCTTCAGCCGGTGGCAGCGGGCGGACCAGTTCGACTGGCTCTCTGGCTACCTGGCTGCGCGCGGCATCAGTGGCGCCACCCGGGCCCTGATGGCCTTCATCTCGACGTCGCTGGTGTTGTGTCTGCTGGTCCTGTTGTTCGGCTCGGACGGCCCGCGGGGTGCGGTGCCGGTCGCCATGACCTGGGCTGCCGTCGCCGGTGGGACCGCAGGGGCGTTGCTTTGGGTCTGGCGGTGGCCGACCCGGGCACAGTCGGTGGCCTACGGCCTGACGTGCAACATCGCCGTCGCGCTGGCGTGTCTTGCGCACCCGAAGCCGCTGCCGGCGTTGATCGGATGCATCGCCTTCGCCACCTTCGGCGCGTACATGGCCTTCTTCCACACGACCGGATTCGTGCTGTACAACTTCGCGGTGGCCGCCGCTGTCGGCCTCTTCGAGGCCGGCCGGTTGGCCAAGGCGGGACACCCATCCCTCGCCGTGGTCGATTTGTGGCTGGTGGTCGAGGTCAACATCGCGTTGCCGTTGGCCATCGGGGTCCTGGTCCGCGCCCTGGCCGGAGACCTCCTTCGCGCCGACCGCGACCCGCTGACCGGCCTGCTGAACCGGCGTGCGTTCGCACACAACGCATTGGGGATGATGCTGGCGCGCCGGGGTATCGATGCCCACCTGGTGGTGTTGGTGGTCGATCTGGACAACTTCAAAGGTCTCAATGACAACCGCGGTCATGCCGCCGGCGACTATGCGCTCGTTCAGGTCGGACAGGCGCTGCTGGCCGCCGCTGAGGAACAGGCGGTGGTGGCCCGCAGCGGCGGCGAGGAATTTCTGCTCGCCGGCACGGCCACTGATTGCAACGCCGAGCAGCTGGCCAAACAGATATGCAATGCCATCGCAGGCTCGACAGTGGGAGTCACGGCCAGCGTCGGCACCGCCTGCGCCCGCCTCGACGAGACGACAGCCGGTGAACATCAGGCACTGCTGATCGACCTCATCACCGCTTCCGATGCCGCGATGTATCAAGCAAAGAGGCTGGGCGGCAATGGCTTTCACCACCACGCGCTGTGCGGTGAACAGCGCTGACCTACAGCCGTTCGGGTACCTGTATCCGGGCCAGATCCTCGGCGATGACGAGGTCGCCGTCGAACACCTCCGCTGCCTCGTCATGGTGTTCCCGGGTGCTGGTGTAGCGCTGAGAGAAATGGGTGAGCACCAGCCGTCGCACGCCACATTCAGCCGCGACCCGCGCGGCCTGCCGCGCCGTGAGGTGCCCGTAGCGCGCGGCCAGGTCCGAGTCCCGACTCAGAAACGTCGCCTCGATCACCAGTAGGTCAACGCCGTCGGCCAGGGCATAGACCGCGTCGCACAACCGGGTGTCCATCACGAAGGCGAATCGTTGGCCCGGGCGTGCCTCGCTGACTTCCGACAGGTCGACCGTCCGCCCGCCCCAGTCGATGGAACCGGCCGCATGCAGTTGGCCGACCGCCGGACCGTCGAGCCTGAAGCGCTCCAAGAGCTCGGGCACGAATCTACGACCGTCGGGCTCGATGAGCCGATAGCCGATCGCATCGGTGGAATGCTCGAGCCGCCGCGCTTCCAGCACCCCGAAATCCCCCGCCGCCACCGGACCGTCGACGGCGACGGGCTGTGCGTAGATGTCGGCACGGTCATGAAAGACGCAGGCGTGATGCAGGCGGGCGAAGTACTGCTGGCCCGATGCGGGGAAATAGGCGTGCACCCGGTGCTGGGCCTCGTCCAGGGACAGGCGCTGGATGATCCCCGGGACGCCGAGGCAATGATCACCGTGAAAATGGGTGACGCACAACCGCGTCACGCTGCTCATCGCAACGCCGGCCAGCAGCATCTGGCGTTGAGTGCCCTCCCCGGGGTCGAACATCAGTCCTTCGCCGTCCCAGCGCAACAGGTATCCGTTCTGGTTGCGGTACCGGGTGGGCGCTTGGCTGGCGGTGCCCAGCACGATCAGTTCGCGGGCGGACATGACGCTAAACCGGGTTATTCACAGCGTCGCCGCCGCTCCGAGTGAGGTGGCGGTCAGCGTCGCGACGATGCTGTCCTCGTCGGTGTCGATGTCCCCGTGCAGCCAGCCGATGATGAGCTCGGTCGTCCCGGCGACCAGCGCCCGGGTGGCCAGCACCCGGTCGACCCCGGGTCTGGGGTCCCCGCTGAAGGCGATCGCATGAACGGCCATGTACTCACTGAAGTCACGCACCGCGCGCTGCTGGCGTTCGCGAAGCCGCGGATACGCCGGGCATTCCATGTACAACCGTGCGTCGGCGGGATCGGAGGCCAGGGTGTGCACGACAACCCGCACCGTGCGCGCGACGCGCTCGGCGAGCGGGGCAGTGGCCAGCACGTCCTCCATCTGCGCGTACAACCGCCCGAACAGTTCTTCGGCGCATGCGTCGAGCAGGTCGTCTTTGGTGGTGAACTCGGTATAGAAGTACCGCTTGCTGAGATTCGCCCGCTGGGCGACAAGATCGACGGTCAGGGGCGCCACGCCGGACTCGGCGATCAGCGCACGGGCCGCCTCCACCAGGCGTGCGCGGCGGCCCTGGGAGCGCTGCTCAGGGCTCAGTCCGCCATAGGTACGGCCGGTCATAACGACATCTTGACCCATTCGCGGGCGCAGGCATAATCTAGAACGATAGCGTTCCACATAGTACGAGGTGCTGCCGTGGCTGTTGACCCGCCCCGATCGTCGTCCACCTGCAGACGCTGACATCCCCTGTTACCTGCACCCTGAGGAGACACAATGAGCACCCCGATCATGGACAAGGCCGCACGGGTTCTGGCCGACCCATCGGCCTACAGCGACGAGAAGCGATTGCACGAGGCGCTGACTCACCTGCGGGCACACGCTCCGGTGTCCTGGGTCGACGTGGCGGGGTACCGGCCGTTCTGGGCGATCACCAAGCACGCCGACGTGATGGCGATCGAGCGCCAGAACGACCTGTTCACCAACCATCCCCGCCCGCTGCTGATGGTCACCGAGTTGGAAGAGAAGCTGCTCGCGGACCAGGAAGCGGGAATCGGCCTGCGCACCCTGATCCACATGGACGACCCTCATCACCGCGACATGCGCAAGATCGGGGTCGACTGGTTTCGCCCAAAGGCCATGCGGGCCCTGAAAACCCGCTGCGACGAACTGGCCAGGATCTACGTCGACAAGATGCTCGAGCGCGGACCGGAGCTGGATTTCGTGCAAGAGATCGCGGTGAATTACCCGCTGTACGTGATCCTTTCGCTGCTCGGCCTGCCGGAGTCGGACTTCCCTCGAATGCTCAAGCTGACTCAGGAGATGTTCGGCGGTGATGACACCGAACTGCGCCGCGGCGAGGTCAACACCGACGTCCTTGCGACACTGCTGGACTTCTTCAACTACTTCTCCGCGTTGACCGCATCACGCCGGGAGCATCCGACCGAGGACCTGGCATCAGCGATCGCCAACGCCACCATCAACGGCGAGCCGCTGTCCGACATGGACACCATCTCCTACTACGTGATCGTGGCCAGCGCCGGCCACGACACCACCAGCGCCGCAATTTCCGGCGGACTGCTGGCCCTGCTGGAGAACCCCGGCGAGCTCCGGCGACTACAGCAGGACAATGGCCTGATGGGTACCGCGGTCGAGGAGATGATCCGCTGGGTGGTGCCGGTCAAGGAGTTCATGCGCACCGCGCAGGCCGACACCGAAGTGCGCGGTGTGCCGATCGAAAAGGGCGAATCCGTGCTGCTGTCTTACGTTTCGGCCAACCGGGACGAAGAGGTGTTCACCGACCCGTTCCGGTTTGATGTCGGACGCGACCCCAATAAGCATCTGTCGTTCGGACACGGTGTGCATTTCTGCCTGGGAGCCGCGCTGGCTCGCCTGGAGATGAACAGCTTCTTCTCCGAACTCATACCGCGCATCAAATCCATTGAGATGGCCGATGATCCGCAATTGATAGCCACGACCTTCGTCGGCGGTCCCAAGCACCTGCCGATTCGGTACACGCTGAGCTGAATCAGCGGGCGCCCAGCACTTTGGCGGCGCGGTCAGCTGCGGCCGGCCCGGCGAGTTGCCGCAGAAGCAGCATCCCGTCGATGAGTGCGAGGCTCGCCTCGGCTTCGGCACGCCGCCGCTTCGTGGTACCGGTGAAGAACTCGGCCAGCCAGGTGATCCAGCCTTCGGTCAGCGGAGCGGCGAGATCGTGGTACGGCGCCACGCCAGCGGCGGCCAGACCGCAAACTTCGAAGTAGACCGCGAAGAGCGGATCGAACTCGTCTTGGGCCAATACCCGGAAGGCGGTTCGGGCCAGCTGGCGGTGGCCGTCGGCGGGCTCGACGAGTGCCTGAGCCAGGGTCTGCTGAAGCCTGTTGCCGATATCCAAGAGGACGTCGGTGACCAGGGTGGCCTTGCTGGGAAAGTAGTAGACGATCATGCGGTCACTGGTACCAAGGTGTTTGGCCAAGCCGCCGAAGGTCAGCGAGCTGAGCCCCTGTCTCATTGCCATGGCGACGGCGCCGTCGAGGATCTGTTCGCGCGTGTATTTGTGCCCCATTTGGCCTTGATTGTAGTCGCAACTACAGGTTAGATCTGTTTGTAGTAACCACTACAAACGAAAGGTCGGGTCACCGATGACCGCAATCATGACAAGCAATCAACACCCCGCCGCCGCCGCGATGTCCGTCATACGGATGTTCGCCGGTGGAATCTCCTGGGCTTCACCAGCACTGAGCTCGCGGGTGTTTGGACTCGGCAAATTGCCCGAGGGCGCCAGCGTCGGACTTGTCACGCGGCTCTTCGGTGTGCGGGACCTGGTCTTGGGTGCTGCCCTGCATTACCCGGAACCAGCCGTACACAAGGCGGCGCTGCAGGCCGGGCTTGTCTGTGACGCGGCCGACGTCGCCGCATCGCTGATCGCCCTGCGAGCCGGAGCGCCGAAGACAACGCTGCTCGGCGCGTCCGCCGGTGCCGGGCTATTTGTGGCGCTGGGCGCTATCGCGCTGCGAGCCGCGCCGCCGAGTGCGAATTAGGCGACGGTGAATCGGCGTGTCGCGTCGTGAGATTCACACTCGGCCGCCGTAGACCGCCGTGAGGTATCCCGATGCGTCCCCGAAGGCCGCCAGCTCGTCGTCGGGCACGTTGAATCCGTGTGCGGCATAGGACTGTTCGGTATTGCGGACGTCGACTTGCCAGCCATGTCCGGCCAGGTAGGCCGCGGCGGTGTTGCGTTCACCGGTGTAGAACAACTGCGCGAGATCGATATTGGAGCCGATTCGGCGCGACCGTTCCGTCAGCTTCTGCGCCCAATCCGGCGGGATGCTGCCGAAGTCCATGTGTTCGGTCGCGATCCGGCTTCCGGCTGCCGACAGAGCGGAGATGTTGTCGAACAGGCGGTCCTGCGCCTCCGGCGGCAGGTAGACCAGCAGCCCCTCGGCGATCCATGCCGTCGGTTCGCCGGCGTCGAATCCCTTGTCGCGCAGAGCGGACGGCCAGTCCCCACGCAGGTCGGTCGACACCGTGCGACGCTCCGCGGTGGGCTCGGCTCCGAGGTCTGCCAGCGTGCGTGTCTTGAATTCGATGACCTCCGGCTGGTCGATTTCGTAGACCGCGGTGCCGGACGGCCAGGGCAGCCGGTAGGCCCGGGTGTCCAGTCCGGAGGCCAGAATCACGACTTGCCGGATCCCGGAGCCGGTGGCCTCGATGAAGAAGTCGTCGAAGAAGCGGGTGCGCACGGTGATCTGCTCGTTCATGGCCTGTCTGTTCAACAGTGGATCGTCGGTGCCGTCGATCTCGCCGTCGATGAGCTTGACGAAGGTGTCGACGCCAACCGCACGGACCAGCGGATCGGCCCATGGGTCGTTGAGCAGTGCGTCCGGGCCGACGGAGGCGACGGCCCGCGACGCGGCGACCGCCGTGGCGGTCGCGCCCACACTCGAAGCCAGGTTCCACGTGTCATTGTCGGTTCGGGCCACAGCCCCGCTCCTCCCCGCGGACAGCGCCGCTTAGTTAGCTTATATAAGTTCTTCGTTCCACCGTACGCTCACAGGTGAAGCAACACGGAAGGGCAAACGACCATGGCGTCCAATCTGCTATCCCGGCGCGATCTCGATTTCCTGCTTTTCGAGTGGCTGGGGGTGGAAGACCTGCCGAAGCGGGATCGCTTCGCCGAGCATTCCCGGGAGACGTTCTCAGCGCTGCTGGATCTGTGCGAAGACCTCGCTACCCGCTACTTCGCGCCGCACAACAAGAAGAACGACGCCCAGGAGCCGACGTTCGACGGCGAGAAGGTCACCGTGATCCCCGAAGTGAAGGAGGCGTTGGACGCGTTCGCCAAGGCCGACCTGCTGGCGATGAGCATGGACGACACGCTGGGCGGATGGCAGTTGCCCACCGTCGTGGCCGGCGCCGGACTCGTGTGGTTCCACGCCGCCAATGTGGCCACGGCCGGCTACGTCCTGCTGAGTCTGGCGAATGCCAACCTGCTGGCGCACTACGGCACGCCCGAGCAGATCGAGCGATTCGTCAAGCCGACCCTGGCCGGCCGCTTCACCGGCACCATGTGTCTGTCTGAGCCGCAAGCGGGTTCGTCGCTGGCCGACATCACCACCCGGGCCGAACCACAGGACGACGGCAGCTATCGCCTGTTCGGTTCCAAGATGTGGATTTCCGGCGGCGATCACGAATTGTCGGAGAACATCGTGCATCTGGTGCTGGCCAAGATCGCCGGCGCGCCAGCGGGTACCCGCGGGATCTCGTTGTTCATCGTCCCGAAGTTCCTGGTGGAGGACGACGGAGTGGTCGGCGAACGCAACGATGTCGTGCTGGCGGGCCTCAACCACAAGATGGGATACCGCGGAATAACCAATACCGCGCTGAATTTCGGTGAAGGCAGACATCAGCCCGGCGGCCGGCCGGGCGCGGTCGGTTACCTGGTCGGCGAACCGCACCGCGGCCTCTCCTACATGTTCCACATGATGAATGAGGCGCGGCTCGGTGTCGGGCTGGGCGCGATCGCGCTGGGCTACACCGGCTATCTGAAGGCCCTGCAATATGCGCGGGAGCGCCCGCAGGGGCGGCCGGTGACCGGCAAGGACCCTGCCACGCCTCAGGTGCCGATCATCGAGCATCCCGACGTCAAGCGAATGCTGTTGGCGCAGAAGTCGTACGTCGAGGGCGCGCTGGCGCTGGCCCTCTACTGCGCTCGTCTCGTCGATATCCAGAGCAGCCCGGAGTCGGCCGCCGAAGCGGAGTCCGCTGGGCTGCTGCTGGACATCCTGACGCCGGTCGCGAAGAGCTGGCCGTCGCAGTGGTGTCTGGAAGCCAACAGCCTCGCGATCCAGGTGCACGGCGGCTACGGGTACACGCGCGAATACGATGTGGAGCAACACTACCGCGACAATCGGCTCAACCCGATCCATGAAGGAACGCATGGTATTCAGAGCCTGGACCTGTTGGGCCGCAAGGTAACTCAACGCGGCGGCGCCAGCCTGGTGGAGTTGACCAAAACCGTTGCCGCGACCGTGTCACGCGCCGGCGCGATTTCCGGCGAGGTCGCTGCGATGGCGAAACAACTCGACGAGGCGTGGCAGCGTCTGGTCAGTGTCACGGCCTCGATGTTCGCGGCGGGCGACGTCGATGCCGCGCTGGCAAACAGCGCGGTGTATCTAGAGGCCTTCGGCCACCTGGTCATCGCGTGGGCCTGGCTGGAGCAGGCCGTCGCCGCGCACGGCCGTTCCGGCGACTTCTATGACGGCAAGCGATCCGCGGCCCGCTACTTCTTCAACTACGAATTACCCCGGACCGGAACGCAACTGGATCTTCTCCAGAGACTGGACCGCACCACGCTGGAGATGCGGGACAGCTGGTTCTGACACTAGGCGGCCGCGCGACGGTGCACGATGACACGCCCTCCGCCGCTCGGCAGAAATCCCAGGCCACCGGTCCGCATCGTCTCTTCGGCCGTGGCGGCAGGATGGATCTCCATGTGGCGCAGCACCGTTCGCAACACGACGTCCATCTCCATCTTGGCGAATGCCGCCCCCGCGCAGCGCCGCGTTCCGCCGCCGAATGGAATCCAGGCGAAAGGCGACGGTTTGCCCTGGATGTAGCGCTGCGGATCAAACCGCTCGGGCTCCGGAAACGCCTCGGAGTCGTTGTGGCATGCGGAGATGCTGACGACGACGGAGTACCCGGGCGGGACGGTGTTCGGTCCCAGTTCGAACGCAGAGCCACGGACCCGGCGGCCGGAGAAATCGATGACCGAGCGGGTGCGCTGCACTTCGTATATCGTCGCGTGACGCAGGGTGCTGTCAGCCGTTTCGGCCTCGGCGACCAGCGCCGAAAGGACCTCAGGCTGGCGACTGAGCCGCTCGAACGCCCAAGCCAGGGTGGTGGCGGTGGTCTCGTGTCCGGCGACGAGCAGAGTGAGTAGGTCATCACGGATGTCCTTGCGGGACATGACCGAACCGTCTTCGTATGAGCTGGCGAGCATCATCGAGAGGATGTCGGTGTGTTCCGCCGATTCCGGCCGCTGCCGCGCCTTGTCGATCAGGCGATCGATGACAGTGTCGTACCTGCGTCGCCACGTCGCCAAACGGCCCCACGGCGTGAAACGGCCGTAGGTCCGCCGCGGCATCGGCAGTGTCGAAAGGCGCGATCCGAGTTTCGCCCACGGCACGATCACCCGCCGCAGTTCCTCGAAGTCGTCGCCTTCGGCCCCGAACACCGCTCGCAGGATGACGTTGAGCGTGATCCCCTTCATCGCCGGCAGGGTGGCGAATTCCGTTCCCTGTGGCCAGTTCTGAATCTCGCGCAGCGTCTCCTGCTCGACGATCCGCTCAAAGTTCTTCATGTTGGCGGCATGGAAGGGTTGCGCCAGCAGCTTACGACGGCGCCGGTGCTCGGTGCCCTCCAGGCCGAAGACGGAACCCGAACCCAGCAGGCGGCTCAGGTTGGGCTCGATAGCGCCGAGGTTGTCGCCCCGGCTCATGAAAACCTGCTTTGCCAAGCTCGGCTCGGCCACCACCACCAAACGTCCGAACACCGGCAGGTGCAGCGTGAATGCGCCACCGTAGCGGCGAGTGAGCCACTGCGTGGTCTGCCGCCGGGCGGTGAAGAATGCGAGGCCCTGTAGCGCCCTGGGAACGATCCGGGGTGGACCCGGCGGCAGTCCGGCCGCCGGAACGGCGTTGACAACGTTCGTCATTCGACCACCCCTTCGAGGCCGAACTCACCGAGGGTGCGAGACACCAGGTCGCGCAACATCGGCTTCGAATTGCTGACCCCGGCCTGGTACGCGCCGACGGTGATGCACATCTTGCCGCCCAGTCGCAGGAACCACAGCGACAGTTCGCCGTGGGCGCGCTCGAGGTCTCCCCGCAGCACCCGCTGGATCACGCCGCGCCCGAAGGCGAATTCGGCCGGTGTGCCGTCGGGGCAGCCGGCCATGGCGGCCAGCTCACCGAGACTCGAGGAAGCCACGGGCAGATCACCGAAGGCGAACTCGGCCTCGGCCGCCTGCTTGAGCACCCGCCTGGGAATAAACGGCACCAGCGGCGCGAGCGGGAGGGTGGGCGAGGCCTGTTCGGGACTCTCCCGAAGTGTCTCGAATGTCTTCCTGATGGCCGCGCGGGTTTGCGTCAGGTCAACCGTCACCAGGGACGGGTCGATACCGACGCTGACGAACGACAGAGTATTGGCCCGGGTGTCCTGTTCGGTGCGGTCGCTGAGCGGCACCTGCAGGGCGACGGCCCCGTCACCGCTCCGTCGGCGCCCCAGTCGCTCCCCGAGTTTCGCCGCCAGCCCGGCAGCCAGATGGTGACTGGTGCCGCCGAGCGCCTCCGCGCGAGCATCCCAATCCTCGACATCGATATGGATGACGACCGCGGGCACCGCTACGTGCTCGTCGGGTTCAAGGCCGCCAGCGTTGTGCCGCTGGGCGATTGGATCTGGTGCGGCGCCGTGTCTCCGTTGACGTGACAATCGGACGGCGGCACGGAGGGCACGTGCGGCTCCCGGGACGTCCTGGATCGTCTGGCGGGCGTCGTGCCTGAGTGCTCGGAGCCGGGGCCGCGAGCACGGGGGCGGATAACCGAGCTCGCGCCGGTTGCCTGCGGCCGCGTCCGCGATCGCGCGAACCACTCCGAGACCGTCGATCAGGCAGTGTGAGGCGACCAAACTCACCACCGTCGTCCCGTCCGTCAGTTGGACGATGCCGAGATGCCAACCCGGGCCACGCTCCGGGTCAACTCGCAGCCGGGCGCGATTGTCGATCCAGTCCCCGAGTTCCGCTCGCGGGCGGGCGCATTCGTCGATATCGAGGGCGGCCGGCCATCTGTCCCGCACCCATCGGTCGCGTGCGAAGGGTATCGGCGACCGCTCGATGCGGCGGCCCAGTAGCCCATAGCCGAGGTTGTGGTGGAAGCGCCGCAGACCCTCCAGGTTGATGGGGTGTTCGTACAGCCACACGCATTGGACGACGGCATCGCGGTCCATCGCGCGCAGGGTGCAGAACATGGCCTGGTCCGCCGGTGAGAGCTGATTGTCCTGTGCCACTGCGGTGGTCGGTGAGCTGCCGGCTCGGTCTGGAGCTGTCTGAACTCGCACTGGTGAAGTCTCCGATCGGTCTCTGTGCTCACACGTCGGTGATGACGCGGTTAGCGGCGGTATTGGTGTGTTCGTTGATGAAGAAGTGGCCACCGTCGAAGAGGGACATCCCGAAGGAACCGTTGGTGTGGTGCGCCCAGCGCCGCAACGACCCGGCGTCGACGCGATTGTCACTGCGGCCGCCGAAGGCGTGGATGTCCGCACGGATACGCACCCGGTCGCTGCACTCGTAGCGGTTGAGCGCCTGGTAGTCGCAACGAGCGGCTTCGGCCATCAACTGCGCGAACTCCTCGTCAGCCAACAGGCGCGGGTCGGTACCGCCCAAGCGGGCCAGGTCGGCGAGGAGTTCGCTTGTGCTGGTCGGCAGTTCGGGCAGCGCTGCCACCGACGAGGGCACCGGACCGGCAGACACCCAGAGCTTGTGCACGGCGATTCGATGCTTCTCGGCGATCCGGGCGAACTCGAAGGCGACGACTGCGCCCATGCTGTGCCCGAACAACCGCAGCGGCGCCGCACGGTGCCATGGCCCGGCCTGGAACAGTTCACTCGCCAGGTCGTGAATTGTCTCGGGCGCAGGATGATTGAGCCGCTCCGCCCGTCGTGGGTACTGCACGACGAAGGTGTCGCCACCAGCTGCGAGGGCCTTCGCCAAGGTCCGGTAACTGGAAGCGGCCGCCCCGGCGTGTGGGAAGACCACGATGGCGCCGTGTTGGCTCCGCCCGGCCGGACCGGACTGGCGTTTGATCCAGGGGGCGAAATCACCTGCGGGACGCGGACGTTGAATGAAGCTCCCGCTGCTGCGCGGCGTCGGATCGGCCGCCCGGCCGAATCGGTTGTGGTTGACCATTCGTATCCTCCTACGTGCGTTGCGTTTCTGCTCGAAGTGCGTTGGCCGTCGAAACTGACTTCTCCTGCGGCGGCGGCCTGGAGGGCCACCAATTGCCGCTATCCATCAGCACCGCCAGGGCCGGCACGGTGACGGTGCGAACCAGGAAGGTGTCGAGCAGGAGGCCGGCCCCGATGACGAAGCCCGCTTGGACCATGGTGCTGATGCTGCCGAACAGCATGCCGAACATCGACGCGGCGAATATCAGTCCCGCCGAGGTGATCACGCCACCTGTGGTACCAACGGTGCGTATCACGCCGGATCGCAGTCCCCGCGGCGACTCGTCGCGAATCCGGGAGATCAACAGCAGGTTGTAGTCCGCGCCGACGGCGACGAGCACGATGAACGCCATGCCGGGGACGCTCCAGGCCAGGTCCTGACCGCCGATCAACTGGAAGGCGATGACGCCGATACCCAGCGCGGACAGATACGAAATCACCACGGTGGCAATTAGATACAGCGGCGCGACGATCGCTCGCAGCAGCACTGCCAGGATGAGGAAGACGATCGCGATAGTCATGACGACGATGAACCGCAGGTCGTGGTTGTAGTAGTCGCGCATTTCGGTGTAGATCGGCGTCATGCCCGTCATGGCGATCGATGCGTCTGAGAGCGAGGTATTGGACTGCGCGCTTCGCGCCGTATCGGCGATCGCTGTGGTCTGATCCATCGCCTTGCTGTCGAACGGCTCCAGCTTCGACTGCACCAAGTAGCGCACGGAATGACCGTCGGGGGAGACGAACGCCGATGCCATTGCCTGGAAATCGGCGCTGTTCATCGCCTGCTGCGGAACATAGAAACCGGACATGCCGGGTTGTGAAGCATTGTTTTTCATGGAAAGTAACAGCTCGGATGCCTCGGCCAGACTGCCGCCGAGTTGCTTGGTCTGGTCGGTCAGGGCGCGCACACCGGCGGCGATTCGCTGGCTGCCGTTCGCCAGGGCGTTGGCGCCCTGCTCGAGGCCGCCGAGCTGCTGCTGCAGTTGAGTCGGGTTGAGAGCCCGCAGGGTCTGCACGGCACTGCCTAGCAGGGTCCGTAGTTGCTGTGTCGGCACCCCTCGACCAAAATTGTTGTCGCGGCTGGCAACCAGCCGCTGCAGCTGCGCGCGCGCATTGCTGCAGAGCTGGTCGGTGCCACCTGCGGGGCTCGCCTCGAGACCGTTGAGGACTGAGTCGGCGCGCGCCAGAACGGCGTTGACATCGCTGGGCGGCCGCGAACCGCTGAGCTGCTCCTGCATCCGGGTGAGTTCACCGAGCAGGCCGGAGATGCGACCGATCGCCTGACTCACCTGGTTGTGCACGGCGGTGAGCTGGTCGGCCAGCTGACGCGCGCCCGAGGTCAGTGCGTCGAGGTCGCCGCCGGCGCCGGCGATGCGGCTGGATGCGTCCGACAGCCGCCGGCCGATCTCTCCGGCCTGCCAACTCAATTTGGCCTGTTCGAGCGGTTCACCGGTCGGGCGGGTGACGCCGCGGACCATCTCGATGTCTGACAGCTGACTGACCCGCTGAGCCATCTGCTCCAGGTCAGCCAGAGCCTTCGTGTCGCGCAGATCGTGCGGGGACCGGACGAAGATGTACTGCGGTGTGATGGAACTCGGCGGAAAGTGCCGGTCCATGGCGGCGTAGCCGATGTTGCTCTGCGCTGACGGCGGCAGGGTGGTGCGCGCGTCATAATTCGAACGCAGCAGGGGTACGCAGGCCGCCAAAGCGGCCAGGACAAGCAGGCTGCCGACCAGATGGGCCACCGGCCGCCGAACGATGTGAATGCCGGAGCGCCGCCACAAACGGCTGGTGTGGTCGCGCCTCGGGGCCGCCCAGCCGCGGCGCCCGGCAAGCACCAGTAGTGCCGGCAGGAGCGTCATCGCAGCCAGAAACGCAATGGAGATCGAAATCGCCAGCGCGGGACCCACCGTCGAAAAAACCTGCAGCCGGGTGAAAGTCATGGCGAGGAAGGTGACCGCGACCGTGGCCGCCGACGCCGCGACCACCTTTCCGATGCTGGTGATCGCCGCTGTCACGGCGGCATCCGAGGCCATACCGCGCCGTACATTCTCGTGATAGCGACTGATGAGAAAGACCGCGTAATCCACGCCGGCACCGACCATCATCGCCGTCATGAAGACGACGGTCTGTTGGGAGATACCCAGGCCGACGCCGGCTAATCCCGACACCACCTGCTGAGCCGACACCAGCGACACCCCGATGGTCAGCAATGGCAGCAGCATCGTGACGACGTTGCGGTACACCACGAACAGGATCAACAACACCATGGCGATGGTGGTGATCTCGATCACCCGCATGTCGCGCTCCCCGATATCGGCGAGCTCGGACACAGTGGCCGCGATTCCGGTCATGTTCGCGGTAAGCGTCGACCCGCCGACCGTTTCCCGGGCGGTCTCGGCGATCCGCGAATACGCCTCATTCGATCGCGGCGATCCCAACTGTCCCGCCACACCTACCGGAATGAACCAGGCTTTGCGGTCTTTGCTGGTCATCACGTCGCGCAGGGCCGGCGTCGCGATGAAATCGTGCACGCTCGCCACGTCGCGCGCGTCGTTTCGCAGCCTGTCCACCAAACTGCGGTAGACGCCCTCGTCGGCCGGCTTGAGGCCCTGCTCATCAGTGAGAACCACCAAAGCCATGTTCTGCGAATCCGGTTCGCGGAACGCGGCCGTCATCTGCCTGCTCGCGACCATCACGGGGGCATCGCGCGGCAGGATCTCTTCAGTGCGCTCCCGGATCACCTGTGTCAGCGGCGACAGCGTGACCGACAGGACAGCCGCCAGCGCCACCCAGAAGACCACGCATGCCCACGGCCAACGCACCACCAGGCGCGCAAGTCGGGGGAATATGCCTGTGGTCTGGAAACGACCACCGAATGAGCACACCCATTCCAGACTACGCGGTCGCGCGAAGTGCACCGGTTCGGCAATTGCGCACGTGCCGAACTGAAATCGAAACACATTGTGCCGCAGTATTAATGAAGATGCGACGCGCACCGAAGCTGCACCGGGACCGCATGGCGACAAGTACGCACAGCGCCCAACTCGATACGAATCCTATGAATTCGGCCGTAGGCGTTTACGGCGGGTAGGTTGGGGAATCAGTGACGGGACCGTTCACTAAGCGCAGATCGCGCCATGGTCCTGCCGGGCCGGACGGCGGCCACTGGGGTCCGCCGTCGTGACTTGCTGGCCTGGCCGGTGAGGGCACCGGCCAAACCTGAATAGCCGCAGCTGATCGCCGGAAAGATGTTCGTTCAGCTGATCTTTGGAGGGAGAATCCTTTGGCGACGCAGTATGTCGACATCGGCGATCGCGCCGGGCACGGGTCCCTTGCCGATGTCTGAAGACCCGACCGACGGCTACACAGCCGACCCGGTCGTCATCATCGGGATGGCGCTCGAAGCGCCAGGCGGGGTGGACACCACCGAGGGATACTGGGCGTTGTTGTCGCAACAGCGTGAAGGCCTGTCTCAACTCCCGGTTGATCGGGGCTGGCCGGTCAGCGACTTGCTCAGTGGCCGTGAGGGTTTCAAGAAGATTCAGAACGCCGGCGGATTCCTCGCGGGCGCCGGCTCTTTCGACCCCGGATTCTTCGGTATCACGGTGCGTGAGGCAACGACCATGGACCCGCAGCAACGGGTCGCACTGAGAGTCTCGTGGCGTGCCCTGGAGAACAGCGGCATCAACCCCGACGATCTGGCCGGTCACGATGTGGGTTGTTACGTCGGCGCTTACACCACCGGATATGGCCCGGACATGGCGAAGTACTCTCGCCACAGCGGTCACCTGATCACCGGGTCGGCATGCGGTGTGATCTCCGGGCGGATCGCCTACCTGATGGGATTGGCAGGACCGGCCATCACCGTCGACACCTCGTGTTCTTCGGCGCTGACAGCGATGCACGTCGCGGTGCAGGCATTGCGCGCCGGTGACTGCGACATGGCGCTCGCCGGGGGAGTCTGCGTCATGGGTTCGCCCGGATTCTTCGTCGAGTTCTCAAAGCAGCACGCGCTTTCCGACGACGGCCGCTGCCGGCCGTACAGCGCGAAGGCCAGCGGCACGGTGTGGGCTGAGGGCGCGGCAATGTATGTGCTGCAACATAAGTCGGCCGCGCTGCGGGCCGGAAATCGAATCCTCGCTGAAATTCGGGCCAGTGCGCTCAATCAGGACGGCCGGAGTGCCGGCCTGTCGGCGCCGTCGGCGCCGGCGCAGAGTCGGCTGTTCAGGCGCGCCCTGGGCCAGGCCGGGCTGCGGCCCGAGCAAGTGGGCATGGTTGAAGGACATGGCACTGGCACAAGGCTGGGCGATCAGACCGAATTATGCTCGCTAGCCCACGTTTACGGCGATTCGCCGCCCGGTCGCGGCCCGATGCTGGGATCGGTGAAGTCCAATTTCGGCCATGCCCAGGCGGCGGCCGGCGCGCTGGGACTCGCCAAGATCCTGGTCTCGGCAGAGCACCGGGCAATTCCACCTACGTTGCACGTCGAGGAAGCCAATCCCGAAGTCGACTGGGAAAATCAAGGTTTGCGTCTGGCGCGAGAGATGACTCCGTGGCCGGCCGCATCCGGATGCCGCACCGGCGCCGTCTCGGCCTTCGGAATAAGCGGTACCAACGCTCACCTGATCGTCTCCGTGCCGGAGGCGGCCTGATGGTGTCCGCCCGGCTTCCAGATGGCCGTGTCCCTGTGCTGCTCAGCGCCCACGAGGACGAGCTGATCTCTGACGATGCCGTCGCCATCCTGCGGTTTCTGAAGCAACTCAGCGAGAGTGACGATGTCCCGACGACAGTGTCCACCACGCTGCTCCGCACCCGGCGGGTGCGACGGCACCGCGCGCTCATCCGCGCCGCCGATCGCACCGAACTGGAAGACGGGCTGCGCGCCCTGGCCGAAGGCGACGACCACCCCTTGGTGACGCGGTCATCGCAACACGACGCGTCCGGAGTCGCGTTCGTCTTCCCGGGTCAGGGTAGGGAATGGCCTGGCATGGGAACCGAAGCCCTCCAACGCATTCCGTCCTACCAGGATGAAGCACAGCGCTGCGAGCACGCATTCGCCGCGGCGGGACTGTCCTCGCCGATGCGCTACCTGCAGGGCGGTGAAGGCCGTCGCTATACCCAAACCGAAATCCAGGCCGCACATTTCACCCATGCCGCCAGCCTGGCCCGGGTGTGGCGGGCGAGCGGAGCGGTGCCCGACGTCACGGTGGGCCACAGCCTGGGCGAGGTCGCCGCCGCCTACGTGGCAGGCGCCATCTCGTTACCGGCAGCGGTGGGCGTGGTCGCCGCCCGTGCCGCCGTCGTAGACCGGCTACCGGGCCGCTACGGTATGGCCGCTCTGGGGGTCGGTGCTGGCGAAGCCGGCGAACTCATCGCCGAAACACCGGGCTGGCTGGAGATCTCGGTGTTGAACTCCGCGTCGTCGAGCGTCGTATCCGGGGAACGAGCCGCCGTCGCCGCGTGCGTTCGGCGGGCAGAGCAACGGGGTATCTTCGCGCGCGAGTTGACGGTCGATTTTCCGGCGCACACCAGCCGCCTGGAGTCACTGCGCTCGATGTTCTGCGACCTCCTGCCCGAGGCGGAATTCCTCGATGCAGGTATAGATTTCATCAGTTCGGCCCGGGGGGACCTGGTCGCCGGCGAGACCGACTTCACCGGTTACTGGTTTGAAAACCTGCGCAACACGGTCCGTTTCGACGCGGCCGTCACGTGCGCGGCGCGACGTGGCACCGGAACCTACATCGAGATGTCGGCACATCCCTCGCTGCTGTACGCACTCGGCGAACTCGCCGAGGAGGCGCTCATCGTCGGCTCGGGGCTGCGCGACGAGTCGCTGGTGGAGCGCCTTTCCGCCAACATCGCCTCCGTCGCTGTGCACAATCCGAAGTTCGAGTGGTCGACTGACTCGCCGCTCCTCTGGGGCTTCCCCGCCGCACCGATGCGGGCGATTCACCTGTGGGCCGCGCCGGAGCCGCTGACACCGCCACCGGCCCCCGGCCCGAAGGTGTTCTACGAGGAGTGGCAGGCACGTCCGCTTGTCTCCGATGCGGCAGACCGGGCTTCCCGCACCGTCGCGATAGTGGGGCCCGGAGATGCCAATGAATCTGTGGCACAGATGTTCTCAGAGAACGCCGCGTCGCGGTACGGATATGAGCTGACGGGACCCGACGACGCCGAGGTCACCGTCATTGTGGCACCGTCGATCGTCGAGCCGGAGATGCTTGCGGCAGCGGACCGCCCGAACCGCATCGACTACAACGGTCTGATCGGGCCGAAGTGCCGGCGCGTCTGGTTGATCACCACGGGCGGTGAACAAGTGCACCCAGACGCCCCGCCGGGGCTGCCGGGGCAGACGGCGCTGGCGGCGATGCACCGCAGCGTCGGGTTCGAATATCCCGATGTTACGTTCGCTCACCTGGACCTACCCGGCGCCGGTGCGGACTTGGCGGCCGCCGGCTGCGCCCTCGATCAGTTGCTCGGCCGGGATACTGAGATTGCGCTGCGGCGCAACGGCTCTGACCAGACTGGGATGCAGCTGTTCGTCCGGACGCTTCGGGAGGACGTGACACCGATCGGGACCGCAGCGGCGACGTCGCTGGACAACGTGGTGATCACGGGCGGCAACGGCACCATCGGCATGCGCTACGCGCGGCACTGCATCAGGGCCGGCGCCGGCCGAGTCATTCTGTTGAGCCGCAGCGGTGTTGACACCTCAGAGCTGGCGAAGTTGACCGAGGGCTCGGCGGCCGAGGTTCATGCGCCTGCATGCGATATCACCGACCCCGAGGCCGTGGCGGCAGTGGCGAACGAGTACGCCGGCGGCGGCCCCTCCCTGCTGATCCATGCGGCCGGCGCCGCAACCTTCGCCCGGCACGACCAACTAGCCGCCGACGACATCGCCGGAGTGTTGTCCGCCAAGGTTGCCGGGCTGAAGCGGATGGTCACCAGCTGGCCGCTTCGCGCGGACACCCGAATTCTGTTGTGCTCCTCGGTGTCCGGAGTCTGGGGCGGCTACGGCCACGCCGCCTATGCGGCCTCCAACAGAATGCTGGACAGCATGGCCGCCGCCCTGCGGGCGGATGGCCTGGACTGCAGCGCGGTGCGATGGGGGTTATGGCAGGACACCAAGATCGCCGACGCGCAGGAGATCACCCGCATCGAGCGATCGGGCCTGATTGCGATGGATCCCGACGCGGCGATCTCGGCCAGCCTCGACCGGCGGCGCAACGACCCGCTGATCGCAGCCGCCGACTTCGGTCGGCTCCGGGTCTTCTTTGAAAGCCAAGGCCTGGCGATGCCGTTCACCGGCCATCGCAGCAGCCCCGCCGAAGACGCCGGGGCCGAACCGGACGCTCCCGTCGCCGACATCGTCCGGGCCGAGATCGCGGCCGTGCTGAGCATCGACGATCCGGCGTCGGTGGATCTGAAAGCGGCGCTCGTCGACCTCGGCGCCGACTCGATGCTGGCGCTTGACCTGCGCGATCGGCTACGGCGCTCGACCGGCAAATCAATAGCTGCGGCAAAACTGTTGGGCGGCATGACCGGCAGCGACCTGATCGATGCCCTGACCCCGAAAAACTAGAGAGGGTGGATTCCCGCATGACCGAGACCACCGAACGAGAAGCTGTGCTGAACATCTGTGCGTCCTATCATCTCAGGGGCTTCGTTGACACCGAGCGGTTGCACCAGGCCTTGGATGTCGTGGCGTCGCGCCACCCGGTGCTGCACGAGGAGCTACGGCCCGGCTGGGCCGAGCACGATCTGTCGGGCCTCGCCGGCCAGGCCCAGCGGCTGAGGCTGGAAGTGCTGGCGCAACGCGACTTTCGCCGCCCATTCGAGCTGGAATCCGAGTCGCCACTACGAATGACCGCTGTGCGTCTGGGCCCGGACGAGATGGCGCTGCTGATCGCCGCGCACCAACGGGCCTGGGATGACGGCTCCTGGTCACCGTTCTTCGCGGACCTGACGCGGGCCTACACCCGGCCCGAGGGCGACGGCCGCGCCGCGGCGCCGGCGGCGGAACGGCCCTGTGATCAATCCGAGGACGACCTGAACTACTGGCGCCCGCTCCTGAGGGAACTGCCTGAACCGCTGGAACTCCCGGGACCCAACGGCACCTCGATGCCGGGTCACCGGCGCGCACAGCGGGTGACGCGGCTGCTCTGCACCGACACCATCGGACGGGTGAGGTCGCTGGCCCGGGAGACCGGCACCACCCCGTACGCCGTGATGCTCGCGGCATACGCGGCGCTGCTGCACCGCTACACCCACACCACCGATCTGGTGATCGCGGCACCGGTGAGCAGTAGCGACACCGTCAGCTCGATCGGAAGCTTCGCCGGCACGGTGCCGATCCGGGTCAATCCGAAGCCGCGGCAGACCTTTCGCGAGCTGGTGACCCAGACGGCCGACACGGCGACCGGTGCGCTCGCCCATCGGAATGTCGACCTGACCCAGTTGCTCGATGAGTTGGGCTCGTCCCAGGAAGCGCTGACAAGGGTTGGTTTCGGAATCCTCGAATCCGACGGAGGCGGGTTCTGCCCACCCGGTGTTCAATGCAGTCCCGGGGAGTTGCACGGGCAGTCCAGCCGACTGCCGTTGAACGTCAAGGTGGAGCCGACCGATGGCCGGGTCGAGGCCGAGTATCTGCCCGAAATCCTGGACCCGTCGTTGGCCGCCCAGCTGCTCGAGCACTATGCCGTGCTGTTGGACAGCGCCCTGCGGGACCCCGGCCGCGAACTGCGTCGGCTGACCCTGTTCAGTGACGCCGAGGCCGAGTGGATGCGCGAAGTCGCCACCGGCGAGCAGGTCTCGATTCCGGCCACGACGATCGCGGCGCTGGTCGCCGAGCGGGCCGCGGCCTCGCCCGACAACGTCGCCGTCGTGTACGAGGGCCGCCAGTACAGCTACCGCGAGATCAATGCGGAGGCGAACCGGCTGGCGCACTGGCTGATTGAGCAGGGCATCGGGGCCGAAGACCGCGTCGCCGTGCTGTTGGACAAGTCCCCCGAGCTCGTCGTCACCGCCCTCGCCGTCCTCAAATGCGGTGCGGTCTATCTCCCGGTCGACCCGACCTACCCGCCCGAGCGCCTCTCGTACATCCTCGACGACGCCCAAGCCAAACTTGCCCTGCGCGAACCGGTTACCGGTCTGTCGCGGTACCCGTCGGAAGACCCTCGGCCCGATCAGCTGGTTCGCCCGCTGCGGCCGGAGAACACCGCCTACCTCATCTACACGTCGGGATCGACCGGGCTGCCCAAGGGAGTCCCGGTGCCGCACCGGCCGATCGCCGAGTACTTCGTCTGGTTCGGCGACAAATACCAGGTCGACGAAACGGATCGGCTGTTGCAGGTGGCCTCGCCAGGATTCGACGTGTCCATCGCCGAGATCTTCTGCCCCCTGGTCTGCGGAGCGCGACTGGTGATTCCACGCCCGGATGGGCTGCGCGACATCAACTATCTGACCGAACTGCTGTACCGCGAGGGCATCACGTCGATGCATTTCGTGCCTTCGCTGCTTGGCCTGTTCCTGTCGCTGCCAGGAGTCAACCAATGGCGCACGCTGCGCCGGGTGCCGATCGGCGGCGAGCCGTTGCCCGGAGAGATCGCCGACAAGTTCCATGCCACCTTCGACGCGTTGCTCTACAACTTCTACGGACCGACCGAAACGGTCGTCAACACCACCAGTTACCAGGTGGAGGGCAACCAGGGCACCCGGATCGTGCCGATCGGGCGACCCAAACTCAACACGCAGGTGTATCTGCTCGATGACGCACTGCAGCCGGTGCCCGTCGGCGTCATCGGTGAAATCTACATCGGCGGAACACATATCGCGCACGGTTACCACCGCCGGTCGGCGCTGACCGCGGAACGCTTCGTCGCGGACCCGTTCACCGCCGGTGCCCGGATGTACCGCTCCGGCGACCTCGCCCGCCGCAACGCTGACGGCGCAGTCGAATTCGTCGGTCGCGCCGACGAGCAGGTTAAGATCCGCGGGTTCCGGATCGAGCTCGGCGAGATCGCCGCGGCGATCTCAGTTGACCCGAGTGTGGGCCAGACGGTCGTCATCGCCGCGGATCTGCCGCACCTGGGCAAGAGCCTGGTCAGTTATCTGACGCCGGCGGACGGCGACCCGGGATCGGTCGACGTGGAACGCA
Organism: Mycobacterium sp. 23; assembly: GCF_048287075.1. NCBI lineage: Bacteria > Bacillati > Actinomycetota > Actinomycetes > Mycobacteriales > Mycobacteriaceae > Mycobacterium > Mycobacterium sp. 23. The sequence continues at coordinate 3,969,391 of NZ_JBLVUX010000005.1, read as the reverse complement.
TCCGGACCCGGGTGGCGGCCGCCCTACCGGACTATATGAATCCGGCCGCGTATGTCGTCATCGACGAGATCCCGATCACCGCGCACGGCAAGATCGACCGGAATGCGCTGCCGCAACCGGAGATCACGTCCGAAGCCGAATTCCGGGAACCCACCACGGACACCGAGCGAACGGTTGCGGCTCTGTTCACTGAGTTGCTGGGTGCCGCCCAGGCAGGCCTCGACGACTCGTTCTTCGACCTGGGCGGACATTCGCTGGCCGCCACCAAACTGGTCGCGGCGATCCGCGCCCGATGCGGAGTCGACATCGGTATCCGGGACGTTTTCGAGTCGGAAACCGTGGGCCGACTGGCGCAACTGATCGATCGGTCGGAACCGGCTACTGCCACCGGAGTGCGTCCGGCGTTGGTGAGGACGTCACACAAAGGCCGGCTGCCACTGTCGGCCGCGCAGCTGCGAAGCTGGTTTGCCTACCAGATCGAGGGTCCCAGCGCGGTCAACAACATCCCGTTCGTCGCGCGACTAACGGGGCCGTGCGATCTCGACGCCCTCGCGACCGCCTTCAGCGACCTGGTCGGGCGCCACGAAATCCTGCGCACCACCTATGGCGAAGTCGCGGGCGTGCCGCATCAGGTGATCAACGCCCCGGCCGAGGTGCCGGTCCGCCAGGCCAGTGGTGACGGTGCGGCCTGGCTGCAGGAGCAACTCGACTCTGAGCGTCGCTATCGCTTTGAGCTGGAACACGACTGGCCGATCCGCGCCGCGGTGCTACACACCGGCCCCGGCCATCGGGAGCACGTGGTGTCGCTGGTCGTGCACCATATCGCGATCGACCACTGGTCCGGCGGTGTCCTGTTCGCCGACCTGCTCACCGCGTACCGCGCCCGAAAGGCCGGCCAGGAACCGGCATGGGCGCCATTACCGGTCCAGTATGCCGACTTCGCCGCCTGGCAGGCCGAACTGCTCACCGAGCCGGAGGACGGATCCGGAATTGCCTGCGCGCAAAGGCAATACTGGGAGCGGCAGCTGGAAGGTATACCCGAGGACACCGGACTGCGGCCGGACCTGCCGCGGCCGCCGGTGCCCAGCGGTGCCGGCGACTCCGTGGAGTTCAGCATCGATTCGCACACCAGGGCAAAGCTCGCCGGGCTCTGCCGGGAGGTGGGCGTCACCGAATTCATGGTGTTGCAGGCCGCGGTCGCGGTGGTGCTGCACAAGGCCGGAGGCGGGACGGACATTCCGCTGGGAACTCCGATCGCATCCCGCACCGAACCCGAACTCGACCAATTGGTGGGCTTTTTCATCAACATCCTGGTTCTGCGCAACGACCTGGGCGGCGACCCGTCGCTGCGGGAGGTGCTCAGCCGGGTTCGCGACACCGCGCTGGGCGCCTACGCTCACCAGGATCTCCCGTTCGAGCGGGTGGTCGACGCGGTCAGCCCGATCAGGTCGCTATCGCGGAACCCGCTCTTTCAGGTCGTCGTCCATGTGCGCGACCACCTGCCCGCGCAACAGGTCATCGAGACCGGTGCGGGCGGCGACACGGTATTCACCGCGATGGAACCGCCGTTCGATATCGCCCCGGCGGACCTGAGCGTCAACTTCTTCGCCGCCGACGCGGGTTATCAGGGCAACATCGTCTACCGCAGCGAGCTATATCACCGCAGCACCATCGAGCGCCTGGTCGGTTGGCTGTTGCAAGTCGTCAACACCTTCGCCGACGACGTCGATCGGCGGTTGCGCGATGTCCCGCTGCTCGACGACCGTGAGCGCCGCCGCATCCTCACCGATTGGAGCCGTGGCCCCGAGCCGAGGGTCGACCGCCCGCTCACCATCGCCGCGCTGCTCGAACCGAGCCGACGGTGGGACAGCGACCGCATCGCGCTCCGGTGCGGCGACGACCAGCTGGATTACCCTGCGCTGCACCGCCGCTCAGACAACTTCGCCTGCCTGCTCGGCGATCTCGGCGTGGGGCCAGGATCACTTGTGGGACTGTCAACGCGGCGCGGCATCGACATGGTCGTTGCACTGGTCGGCATCATGAAGGCCGGTGCCGGCTTCTTCCCACTGGATCCCGGCTACCCGGCGGCACGCAAGCAATTGATGCTCGACGACGTCTCGCCGCGCGTCGTGGTAGCCACCGCCGCGGCTGCGCAGTCGATGCCGGAATGCCCCGGGGCAACGCTGCTGGTACTCGATGATCCCGGACTGCAACGGGCACTCGATCTGCCCGCGCAACCGGACAGCGGTCTGCCCGCGGCGCATCCCGACGACCCGATGTACCTGGTGTTCACATCCGGATCAACGGGCAAACCGAAGGGCGTGCTGGGCACCCATCGCGCGATGACCAGCCGCCTGAACTGGCAGCTGTGGAATTATCCGGTGCTAGGCAACGACATTCGGTTGGCGCAGGCCTCCTGGACGTTCCTGGAGGGCTGCATGGAGACGCTGGGCGGCCTGGCCGCCGGCGCGACCACCATCCAGGCCGACGACGCCGAGCATCGTGACCCCGAGGCGCTGGCTGCGCTGGTACGCAGGCACTCCGTGGCACAGGTGACCGCCGTGCCGAGCCTGGTGTCGACCATCGTGGATGCCTGGCCGGAATCCCTGAGCTCACTGCATCGTCTGGTGTGCGGCGCCGAACCGATGACCGCCGCGCTGCACCAGCGATTGCTGGCCAACTACGGCGGCGGCGACGGTCCGGAGTTGCTGAACAACTTCGGCGCCACCGAAACGTCCGGCGCCCTGGTCCGCGGGCCGCTCGCGACGCCGGTGCCGCTGCTGGGCGTCCCGATGCCCGGCTCGCAGGTGTATCTGCTCGATGATGCGCTGAAGCCGGTACCTGTCGGAGTCGTCGGCGAATTGTATTACGCCGGTGCGCAATTGGTGCGTGGCTACTGGAAGCGGCCCGGTCTCACGGCGTCACGGTTCGTGCCCAACCCCTACTCCAACGAGCCGGGGGCACGCTTCTACCGCAGCGGTGACCGGGCGCGGTGGACCGAAGACGGTTGCCTGGAGTTCGTCGGCCGCGCCGACCATCAGGTGAAAGTCCGCGGCTTCCGTGTCGAGTTGGGAGAGGTGGAGGCCGCACTGAAGGGCGTGGACGGGGTTGCCGTTGCCGCCGTGCGCACCTGGGACGTCGACGGCAGTACGACCCTGGCCGGCTACGTCGCGCCACGCGAGCTGGTCACCGGGGAGGCCGAGAAGGCCGAGTTCGCCACCCTGGTGCGGGACCAGGCCGCGTCGGTGCTGCCGGGATACATGATGCCGTCGTCGATCACCGTGCTGGATGTGATGCCCAAGACGGAGTCGGGCAAGCTGAACCGACCCGGGCTGCCGAAACCGGCGGTAAGCACCCGGGGACGCAGCGAGCCGCCCCGCACCGACACCGAGCGCGCCCTTGCCGAAGTCTTCGTCGGATTGTTGCCGATCGACGAGATCGGCGTCCGCGATGACTTTTTCGTCCTGGGCGGGGACAGCATCCTGTCGGTGCAGCTGGCCGCTCGCGCCCGCGACGCCGGTCTTGCGGTGAGCCCGCGAATGGTCTTCGAGCACCCGACCGTCCAACAGCTGGCGGCGGCGCTGGATTCGGGTGCGGACGGGACTCGTGCCGACGATGATGTCCGCCACGAGCCGATGAGCACGTCGGGCCTGTCGGAACAGGATCTCGCCGCGGTGACGGCGGCCTGGGCCACGGGGGGTGGCAACCCGTGACCGCTACCCGGACCGGCATGCCACCGGGCATCGAGGATGTGATGGCGCTCAGCCCCCTGCAGGAAGGGCTGTACTCGCTGACAACGCTGGCGGAGTTTTCCTCGGAGGACCCGTATCTGATCGGGATGACGGCGGACATCTCCGGTGCGCTGGACGTGGACCTGCTCAAGCAATGTGCGGCAGAGATGTTGGTGCGCCATCCGAATCTGCGGGCCAGCTTCGTGAGTCGGAACATCCCGCGTCCGGTGCAGATCGTGCCGACAGGTGTCGAGCTGCCCTGGCGTCAGGTCCGTGCGACCCGAGCGGAGATCGAGGGCCTGGGAGCGGCAGAACGCTCGCGGCCGTTCGACTTCGAACGGACCCCGGCGATCCGCTTCCTGCTCGTCGAACTGCCCGGCGACCAATGGCACCTGATCATCACCGCGCACCATATCGTCATCGACGGGTGGTCGCTGCCGGTTTTCGCGGCGGAGCTGATCGCGCTGTACGGAGCGGGCGGTGACGCCGCTGCGCTGCCGGACAAGCCGCGGCCCTACCGGGACTACATCGGCTGGCTGTCCGGTCATGACCGCGCGGCCAGCGAACAGGCATGGCGGAACTACCTGGCCGGATTGAGCGCACCGACAATGCTTTCGGCCGCCATGGCCGGCGAAGCGCCACGCGCCGGTCTACCCCGGCGCACCGAACTGCGCGCGGGCCGCGATGTGACGGCTGAGTTGGCCGACGGTGCCCGCTCCCGGGGCATCACGGTCAACACCCTGATGCAGATGGCTTGGGCGTTGGTGCTGTCGCGGTCGACGGATCGCGACGACGTCGTGTTCGGTGTCACGGTTTCGGGTCGACCGGCTGAGTTGTCAGGCGTCGAAAGCATGATCGGGCTGTTCATCAATACCGTGCCGCTGCGGGTCCGGCTGGATCCGGATACCAGCGCCGGCGCGCAATGCCTTGCCGTGCAGCGGGATGCGGCGATGTTGCGCGATCACGGGTATCTCAGCCACGCCACGCTGCGGGCGCTGGGCGGTGTCGGCGAGATGTTCGACACGTTACTGGTCTACGAGAACTTTCCCACCGCGGGGCTCGGCGGGGATCGCCAATTATGCTCAGGCGGAGTGACATTCAGGCCGAGTGGGCTGGAGAGTGTGACACACTTCCCGGTAACGCTGGCCGCCCACCTGGCCGGTGACGAATTGGTGCTGCTGATCGAGGTGCTCGACGGCGCGCTCGGGGAGACAACCGGCGAATCACTCGGGCGCAGAGTGCTGCTGACCGCTGAGCGGCTGCTGTCAGGGTGGCAGCGGCCACTGCGCGAGCTCAGCGTGCTGCATGACGACGAGGCCACGCCGCTGCGCGCCCGCGAGGCGCCGCAAGTACCGCCCACCGAGGGGTTTCACACCCGGTTCGCCGCCACCGCCGAAGCGAGTCCCCAGACCACGGCGCTGAGCTGGGACGGCGGTGCCATGACCTACGCCGAGCTGGACGCCGCAGCCAACCGAATGGCCGCACTGCTGACACAGCGCGGCGTCGCAGCCGAAACACCGGTGGCGATCCGCCTGGCCCGCGGTCACACCTATGTCGTTGCGTTGCTCGGAGTTCTCAAAGCCGGCGGCGTGAGCGTTCCGGTGGAACGCGCCACCCCGCCGGACCGGATGGCGTCGATCATGCGCCAGACGGGCGCGGCCATCGTCATCGATGATGACCTGGTGTCGGCTGCCCAAGCGCGATGCGGGGAATACCGTCCGGCCGCGGTACATCCACAGCAGGCCGCCTACCTGGTATTCACCTCGGGCACGACCGGAGAACCCAAGGGCGTCATCGGAACTCACGCGGCCTTGGCCGCCTACGCCGACGATCACATCGAACGGGTGCTGGAACCCGCGGCCGCCCGGTTGGGGCGTCCGTTGCGCATAGCGCACTCGTGGTCGTTCGCCTTCGACGCGGCGTGGCAGCCGCTGGTCGCGTTGCTCGACGGTCACACCGTGCACGTTGTCGCCGATCGGACCCAGCGCGACGCGGAGGCACTGGTCGAGGCCATCGTCGAGCACCGGATCGACATGATCGACACGACTCCGTCGATGTTCACGCAGCTGCGGGCCTTCGGGTTGCTCACCGACGCACCCTTGTCTGTGCTGGCCCTGGGCGGCGAAGCCATCGGCCCGGCGATGTGGCAGGCGATCCGCGATGAGTGCGCCCGGACTGCGACGTCTGCGTACAACTGCTACGGCCCCACCGAAACCACGGTGGAGGCGCTGGTCGCCGACATCACCGAGCACCGCGCCCCGACGATCGGTCGGCCCACCCAGTACACCCACGGGTACGTGCTGGATGCCGCGCTACGTCCGGTGGCCTACGGGGTGCCGGGCGAATTGTATTTGGCGGGCGGCCAACTCGCCCGCGGGTATGTGGGCCGCGCAGCCGAGACGGCCGGCCGTTTCGTCGCAGACCCGTTCGTCCGCGGCGGGCGGATGTACCGCACCGGCGACGTGGTTAGACGCCGGTCCGACGACTCGCTGCAATACCTCGGGCGCGCCGATGCGCAAGTGAAGATCCGCGGCTACCGCGTCGAACCCGGCGAAATCGCCGCGGCGCTGGAGACACATCCCGCAGTGCGGCACGCGCACGTGGCGGTGCGCGAACGACAGCGCAGGCCCGTCCTGACGGCATACGCCGCCGGCGTCAACGGAACCCGACCCACGTCGGCCGAGTTGCGCGCCGCAATCGCCGAGCGGTTGCCCCGTTACATGGTGCCGCAGCACATCATTGTCGTCGACCAGATCCCGTTGACCGCCAACGGCAAACTGGACGAAGCGGCGCTGGACGACCTCGGTGTCACCACAACCACGGCGCCGGCCCCAACCACGGCCACCGAAACCCAACTGGCCGAAATCATTTCGGAACTGCTGGGTCAACCCGAAGTGGATGTGACCGCAGACTTCCTGCAACTCGGACTGGACAGCATCCTTGCCTTGTCTGTGGTGCAGGCAGCGCGGCGACGCGGGATTCCGCTGCGCGCACGACTGATCCTCGAGTGCGCCGACGTTCGTGAGCTCGCCGCCGCAATCGACGCCCAGGAAGCTGTGCCGGATCGTCGCGACGAACAGCGTGGACAACCGATTCCCTTGCTGCCCAACGCGTACTGGCTCTATGAGTATGGCGAGCCGCGGCGGCTGGTGCAGGTCGAGGCCCTCAGGTTGCCCGACGGCATCGACGGCGACCGACTCAGAACGGCGCTCATCAGTGTCGTGGACGGTCACGAGGTGCTACGTACCCGCCTGGACCGCGCCAGCATGACATTGGTACCCGCGCCGGCCCACGATCTCCTCGATGAGGTCGCGGTAACGGGTGACCTTTCGGCGGCAGTTCGGGAACACGCCGAGAGTGCCGTGGCCGGTCTCGATCCGGAAGCGGGCGCGCTGCTTTCGGTCGCCTGGCTGCGCCCGCCGACCGGGCAGAGCGTACTGCTGATCGCCGCGCACGTCCTGGCCATGGATGCGGCGTCGTGGCGGGTGGTCCTGGGTGAACTCGACGCCGCCCTGCATGCGCCGGCAGCGGGTCGTTCACCCGCACCTGTCGCCGAGCACACCACCTACCGGCAGTGGGCGGCAGCCCTCACGCGGCGCGCGGAAACGCTTGACAACGCACCGTTTTGGCTGAACCAGCTGGACGGCGAGGATCCGAACCTCGGGTCCCGTCGGGTCGATCCCGAGCGGGACCGCGCCCGCGACCTGATGATAAGCGCGTCGGTGACCGACGCCGAGACCACCGGGCGGCTCTCGGATGTGGGCGTTCCGATGTTCGAGGTATTGGTCGCCGCGGCGACCCGGACGGTCAACCGGTGGCGGCGGAGCCGTGGCCAGTCGACGCCGCCGCCGCTGTTGGCGCTCGAAACTCACGGCCGGGCCGACGCTTTGGCCGGCGACACGGTCGATACGTCCGACACCGTGGGCCTGCTGAGCACCATTTACCCGTTGCGGCTGCACACCACCGACCCGCATCGGGTGGCCGAGCAGCTGGCCTCGGTCCCCGGCGGCGACATCGACTACGGGCTGCTGCGCTATCTGCGCAGCGACACCGCGGACCAGCTCAAGAAAAGTCCCGGGCCGCAACTTCTGCTCAACTACCTGGGTCACGCCGACCTGGGCGGCGCCGGTACCGACCTACGGCTCGACCGTGAGCTGCTTGGCGGGCTGCCGCAGTTGCCGGAGCCGGACATCGCGGTACGTCACGAGGTAGTCATCCTGGCCACCCTGCTCGGCTCCGGTGACGAACACGTGCTGCTCACCCAGTGGCGGGTGTTGCCGGACATTCTTTGCGAGGCCGATGTGGCCGCGCTGCAGACGATCTGGAATCAGGAACTCAAGGAGCTGGTGTCATGACCACACTCGGAGTGATCGGAGCCGGCGCCAAGGCGGTCGCCGTGGCGGCCAAGGCTTCGGTGTTGCGTGCCATGGGTGTCGACACACCCGAGGTGGTGGCCGTCGAGCGAACCGGAGTGGCCGCCAATTGGCAGGCCAGCGGCGGCTGGACCGACGGTGCCCAACACCTGGGTACCAGCCCGGAAAAGGATGTCGGTTTCCCCTACCACTCGTCGCTGGTGCCGCGTCGCAACGCCGAACTCGACGAGCGGATGACCTGCCACAGCTGGCAGTCGTACCTCATCGCCACCGGGCAGTTCGCACAATGGATCGACCGGGGCCGGCCCGCCCCAACCCACCGCCGGTGGGGCCAGTATCTGCGCTGGGTCGCCCAACGCGTCGACATGACCGTCATCTACGGCGAGGTCGACCGCATCGCCGTCGACGGAAAGCAGTGGGCGCTGCACACCCCAGAAGGCACCGTGCGCGTTGACGCGCTGATGATCACCGGGCCGGGTCAGCCCGAACGCACCTTGTTGCCGGGCAATCCGCGGGTGCTGTCGATTGCGCAGTTCTGGCACCGGGCCGCCGCGCACGAGCGGATCAGCGCCGAACGGGTCGCGATGATCGGCGGCGGCGAGACCGCGGCTGCGATGCTCAATGAGTTGTTCCGGCACTCGATTTCGACGATCACCGTGATCTCCCCGCAGGTGACGCTGTTCACCCGCGGCGAAGGCTACTTCGAGAACTCGCTGTTCTCCGACCCGTCCGACTGGACGGCGCTGACCCTGGCCGAGCGCCGTGACGCGATTGCCCGCACCGACCGCGGAGTCTTCTCTTCCAACGTGCAGGACGCGCTGATGGCCGACGACCGGATCCGGCACCTGCGGGGGCGCGTCGCGCATGCCGTCGGTCGCGATGACCAGATCCGGCTCACGCTCAACACCAATCGTGGCAGCGAAAACTTCGAGACCGTGCACGGTTTCGATCTCGTCATCGACGGCTCCGGCCTGGACGCGTTGTGGTTCACCTCGCTGTTCGGTCAGGACGCGCTCGATCTGCTCGAACTCGGGCTGGGCGGGCCGATGACCGGCGAGCTGCTGCGTGAATCGATCGGGCATGACCTCGCCGTCACCGACGTCGCACCGAAGTTGTTCTTGCCCAATCTCGCCGGACTGAACCAGGGGCCGGGGTTTCCGAACCTCAGCTGCCTGGGGATGCTTTCCGACCGGGTGCTGGGAGCAGACCTGACCGGCAGCACCGACCCCGCAATGAGGAGGAACTATGAGCACCAATCCCTTCGATGACGAGACCGCGACGTTCGTCGTGGTCGTCAACGACGAAGAGCAGCACAGTTTGTGGCCCACCTTCGCCGACATCCCGGCGGGCTGGCGACGGGTCTTCGGTGCGGCGAGCCGGGCGGAGTGCCTGCAATTCGTCGACGAACACTGGACCGACATGCGTCCGAAGAGCCTTCGCGCGGCCATGAACTCACAGGCAACGCCGTGACCGACACGGACGTCATGCTGCCGCGGGAACGGACCGAGCTACCCGACGAGGTCAGGCGGATCCCACCTCCGCCGTCGCGGCCGGAAGTGCCAGCTCCCTACGCATTTCGGCTCGCTGACCCATACGCCGATGCCGAGATGATCTCCGAGTGGATGCGCCGGCCGCATCTGGCCGCCGCCTGGGAGTACGTCTGGCCGGTGTCACGATGGCGCCGCTATCTGCTGGCGCAACTGGACGGCAGCTACTCCCGCCCGTTCGTCGCCAGCATCGATGGCCGCGACCATGCCTACGTCGAACTGTACTGGGCCGCAAAGGATTCGATCGCCACCCGGTATCAGTACGATCCGCACGATCTGGGCATACACGCCGCCATCGCCGATCCGGCAGTCACCAACAAGGGCATTGCGCAATTTGTGTTGCCACACCTGGTGGCCAGCGTGCTCACGGACGAGCCGGAATGTCGTCGGGTGATGTTCGATCCCGACCACCGGAACACGACCGCGCGCCGGTTCTGTGAGAGCGCGGGCTGCGTGTTCCTCGGCGAGCACGACATGACGAACCGCCGGATGGCGCTGTACGCACTACCCCGCACGCCTGCGGATGTTCCCCGGCGGAGGGCTTCGTAGGCCACCGAACGAACGGTACGAACTCGACGGCAACGGTACGCATAGACAACAGTCCGATTGGGTACGCGGCCAGGTGGACAGAAGAAGGGACCGCCGCTTGATGCGGTCGGTCGGCGGGAGGAGCTTCTGATGCCGGAGGTCGCACTACATCACGAAGGGCACCCGAAGTATCGCCGGATGGTCCGCTTCGACTGGTCGGACACACCGCTGCACTGGGTACCTGACGACCCATTCTCGACGCACATGATCAACGTCCTGCACCTGCTGCTGCCCGAGGGTGAACGGCACTTCATCAAAGCCGTGTTGGAGGCGTCGTCGCTGGTCGATGACCCTGAATTGGAAGCCGCGATAAAGCCTTTCATCCAGCAGGAGTCCTGGCATGCCTGGGCGCACCAGGTGGTGCTCGACCATCTGGCCGAGCAGGGCATCGACACCAAGCCGTACACCGACCGGCTGGGCAAGACGCTGTCGATCTCGCTGGGCGATCCGCCGAAGTTCTTCCCGCCGGCGCTGCGGCGCTGGTGGCTCTACCGGCGCCTGGCCGATGTCGCCGCGCTGGAGCACTTCACCGCGAATATGGGCCAGTGGGTCTTGAGCAACCGCGGGCTGGACTACGCGAAAGCCGACCCGATGATGCTGGACCTGCTGCGCTGGCACGGCGCCGAGGAGGTCGAACACCGCTCCCTCGTGTACGACGTCTATCAGCATGTCTGCGGCAGCTACGCCATCCGGGCGTTCTCCATGTTGATGACGGCTCCGCTGTTCATCGGCTGGTGGATCGCCGGTGCCCGCTACCTGATGGCCCACGACCCGACGGTCGAGACCAAATGGCGCTTGCGGGACTGGTTGCGGGCGGCGCGGGAATACCGGCTGCCGGGTCCGTGGCAGCTGTTCGTGACGGCGCCTGCCAGGTACCTGCGGCCCAGCCACCACCCGAACGACGAGGCGTCCACCGAGATGGCGATCGAGTATCTGGAGTACTCGCCGGTGGCCAGGGCCGCCCGCGAGCGGGCCCGAGCCCAATCGGAAAGGGTCGAGGTTCGATGAAGGTTCAGGTCGATCTGGACACCTGCGACGGAAACGGCGTGTGCATGAGCATCTGCCATGAGGTGTTCGACGTGCGGGAAGACGGACTGCACGTGCTGCAGGATGAGCCGCCCGCGCAGTTGCGTCAGCAGTTGAAGGGGGCCGAGGTCTCGTGCCCCACCCAGGCGATCCTCGTGAAGGACTGAGTTGATGCTCGAGCAGGTGGTCGTGGTCGGCGCGGGCATAGCCGGGACGCGGGCAGCGGAAACGCTGCGACGAGACGGCTACAAGGGTGAGCTCACCATCGTGGGCGGCGAACGCCACGCTCCCTACCATCGGCCGCCCCTGTCGAAGAAGTTCCTCACCGGCAAGGTGCATCGGGCGGGTATTGACATCGCTCCGCAGTTCGAGGTGGACGCCCGCGTGCTGCGCGGCGCGTCGGCCGTGGGGCTCGACCTCTCGACTAGGACCGTTCGGCTGCGCGACGACGGCCGAGACCGTTCGCTGCGGTTCGACGGACTCGTCATCGCCAGCGGAGCGGTCCCGCGTCAATGGCCGGGCGGTCCCGTCCCTGACGGGGTGATGCTGCTCCGCACGGTCGAGGATTGTCTGGCGATCCGGGAACGGCTCGGCGCAAACCCCCGGGTCGTGGTGGTCGGGGGCGGCTTTATCGGTGCCGAGGTCGCGGCGACCTGCCGGTCGCTGGGCCTGGAGGTGGCGCTGATCGAGAAGTCCGTCAACCCGCTGGTGGCGGCCCTGGGGCCGGAGTTGGCACCGTGCTGGGCCGCCCTGCACCGCGAGCACGGCGTCGACCTGCGGGTGGGCGTTGGCGTCGAGGAGATCGTGGGCAACGGACACGTGGAGGCGGTTCAGCTCACCGACGGTTCGCAAGTGTCGGCCGACCTCGTCATCGTCGGACTGGGCGTGACTCCGGCGACCGACTGGCTGCGGGGTTCGGGATTGCGCGTGGATGACGGGGTGGTCTGCGACGCCACCGGCCGCGCCGAAGGCGGTACCGATGTGGTGGCTGCCGGAGATGTCGCGCGCTGGTGGCATCCGCTCTACGAGCGGCATCTGCGCACGGAGCACTGGGAGGACGCCGGACAGCAGGGCGCCGCCGCCGCTCGCACGCTGCTCGCCGGCCCCGAGGCCGCCCGGCCGCACGACGAGGTGCCCTACTTCTGGTCGGATCAGTACCACGTCAAGGTTCAAATGCTGGGTGTGCCAACGGATTACGACGCAGTCCAGCTGGTCGAAGGCGACCCGAACCGCTGGGAGTTCGTCACGGCCTACGGACGCGACGGCCACACCATCGCGGTGCTGGGGACCATACCGAATCGGGTGTACGCCTACCGCGACGCCATCACCAACCGCGCTGAGTTCCCCCCGCGGCCGCCGTCCTGACGCCCGTGCGGCTCAGAGCCGGTTGAGCAGTTCGGCCTTCTTCGTGGCGAACTCCTCGTCGGAGAGGATGCCGCGCTGGTGCAGCCCGGCCAGCGACTCGATGGCTGCGACGACGGACCCCGGGTCGCCGGCCTGGTGCTGCGGCGCCGGCGCGGATGTCGGCGTCTCAGCCACCTGCTGGGCGCCGAGCTCGGTCAGGCCGGACACGTCGAAGGTGCCCAGCTGGCTGGTGAAGCTCACCGATCCGTATCCGCCGCCGCCCTGCTGCTGTTGCACGCCGGTGATCTGGTGCTCGTCGGTATCGAACACCCTCGTGACACCGTTGACCTGGATCGCCAGTCGCCGGGTGGCCGGGAAGATGGCGTAGCGCACATCGTTCTGACCACCGGACGAGGTGGGCACGCCGAGGTCGGCCGGCCACCAGTTGGCTGAGGTAAAGCCCCCCTGGGACTGCGTGGCAGCCGACGGTGTGGCTGCGGCGCGAAACACCGTGGTCGAGGCGAGCAGCTGTGCCAACTCGCCGCACAGCGCGTCGACGCGGGCCTTCAGTGCGTTGTCGAACATGTTGCCGACCATCGTCATGCCGCCGCGCATCCACTGCCCGGCGCCACCGAGCTCGGGAATCGTGAACTGCGCCATCGTGCCGCCACCGGCGTGGATGGCGAACAGCATGGCCAGGACAGCATCCCGGGAAAGCCCGTGGCGCTGCGCGATGTCGGTGATGGCGTTCTCGGCCTCGGGGGTGACCGTTGCCTGCATAGTCATGATTCTTTCGTTGTCGGTGCAGTGGCGAGATTACCTACTGGTACCCCGCGATGCCGGTCGGCGAATCATGGCCAAAGATGAATGGCGTGAGCTTCGACGTGCGCGGACGCATGCCGCGGGACGGTGAGCTCGCGCCCTGGCTGGCGGAGAACAGCCTGGGTAACCGGTTCGGGCTGGCGGTCGCCGCCGGCAACGAGGGCCGGCGGTCCAGGGCGGTCGCGGTCGCAATCGTCGCCGCCGACGGGGATGGCCGCTATCTGGACGTCGCCGCGTTGACCGCCGACGACGAGGCTGCGCTGTCATCGTGGCTCGCCGACCCGGGCCCGCCCAAGGCGGTACACCGGGGCAAATGGACGATGCACGCGCTGCGGAACCGCGGCTGGACCCTGCGTGGGGTCACCTCCGATACCGCACTTGCGGCGCACCTGCTGCGACCCGGACGGCGAAACACCGAGCTCAATGATCTGTTGGTTCACCACATGCGTTGCGCATTGCCCGAGGAACCGCTTGAGCTGGAACGGTTTTCGGCGCGCCCGGACGAGCGTGCCGTGCGCGCGCTGATCCTGCGGGCCTGCGCGGTGCTCGATCTCGCAGACGTACTCGACGAGGAGTTGGCCCGCATCGATTCCTCGTCCCTGATGGGGCGGATGGAGCTGCCGGTGCAGCGGGTGCTGGCTGACCTGGAGACCGTGGGCGTCGCCGTGGACCCCGCGCATCCGCTGTCCGACGCTCCGGACGGACGGGTCCATGCCACGTATCACCAGACCACGTCAGCCACCGGCGCTCTGTCGTCGTCGCAACCGAACCTGCGCGGCGTCCACGCACGCTTCGTGGCCGGTGCCGGCTACGCGGGACTGCTGACCGCGCGCTACCACGCGCTGGAGTTGCGGTTAGTGGACCACCTGTCGGGCGGCACCGCGCCCATCGTCGGCGACCGGGAGCGGACGCTGTCTCGCGCGCTGGCTTACGGATGGAGCGCCGGCGAGGTGGCGGCCGCGCTGAAGGTCTCCCTCCGTGACGCGAAAGACGCTGTTGCGCAGTATCTTTCCCATCCTCTTCGCGACTTGCTGGCCGACGCAGTGGACGACGCCCGCAACCTGGGGTACGCGGCCACGCTCTCGGGCCGCCGCCGCTACCTGGCCGGCTTGGGCAGTCCCGACCCGGTGCTGCGCGACGACGCCGAACGGGCGGTGTGTGCCACGGTTCTGCAGGGTGGGGTGGCCGACGTCGTCAAAACCGCGATGATCACGGTCGACGAGGCCGTCACGGCCGCCGGGCTGTCCTCGCGGATGGTGGCCCAGATCGATGACCGGCTCGTGTTCGAGGTGGCGCCCGATGAGCGCGACACGCTGGAGACAATCGTCCGCGAGCAGATGGCGTGCGCCTACCAATTTGATGCACCGCTGGCTGTTTCAGTCGCGGACCAACTCCCCTCACCTTCAACCTATACCTGACCGGGGGGCTTGCGGCAAGACCCGGGGCATGCCGCAAAATCGCTGAGCTAAGCCAAAACTCAGCGAAACGGGGGAAGTGTGAGAAGCGAGCATGCGGTCGTCGTCGTGGGCGCCGGACCGACCGGCCTGATGCTGGCAGCCGAATTGGCGCTGGCCGGAATCGATGTCGCCATCGTCGAACGACGCACGGATCAGGCCCTGGTCGGCGCCCGCGCGGGCGGTCTGCACTCACGCACCATCGAGATCCTCGACCAGCGCGGCGTGGCCGACCGGTTCATCGAGCAGGGCGAAGTGGCCCAGTTGGCCGGGTTCTCGCAGATCCGCCTGGACATCAGCGACTTTCCCACTCGGCACCCCTACGGACTTGCGTTGTGGCAGAGCCATATCGAGCGGCTCTTGGCTGAGTGGGTGGACGAGCTCGCGGTCCGCGTCTATCGCGGTCACGAGGTCGGGAGCATCTCCCAAGGCGAGGCCGGTGTCCAGGTGCGGCTTACCGACGGGGGAGTGCTACGGGCCGAGTTCCTGGTGGGGTGCGACGGCGGACGCAGTGCGGTGCGCAAGGCGGCCGGCATCCCCTTCGAGGGCTGGGAGCCGACCGCGAGCTACTTACTCGCCGAAGCCGAAATCGGCTCTGAAGCAACGCAGGAACCGGAATGGGGCATTCGGCACGACGAGGTCGGTGTCCATGCGATCAGCAGGACCGGCGAGGGTGGGCCGGTCAGGGTCATGGTGACCGAGCGCCGCCTCGGGGCAACGGGCGAACCCACGTTGGGCGACCTGAGCCGGGCAATGATCGACGTTTACCGAACGGACTACGGAATCCACAGTCCCGCTTGGATTTCCCGATTCACCGACGCGGCCCGCCAGGCGTCGGTGTACCGGAGGGGGAGGGTGCTGCTGGCCGGCGACGCGGCCCACGTGCATCACCCTATCGGCGGGCAGGGGCTCAACACGGGGATGCAGGACGCGGTGAACCTGGGGTGGAAACTCGCGGCGGTGGTCGACGGGACGTCGGCCGACAATCTGCTGGACAGCTACCACGACGAACGGCACCCGGTCGCCGCGCGTGTGCTTCGCAACGCGATGGCCCAGATGGCGCTGCTGCGCACGGATGACCGCACCACGGCACTGCGCGAGACTACCGCCGAACTCCTCGGCATGGAGGAGCCCCGGAAACGATTCGCCGCCATGATGTCTGGTCTGGACATCCGCTACGAGCTCGGTGACGGACATCCGTTGCTGGGTCGGCGGATGCCCGACCTCGACCTGGTCGGTACCGGCCGGCGGGTCTTCGAACTGCTGCACCAGGCCAAGCCGGTGCTGCTGAACCTCGGCGAACCCGGCCGCATCGACATCGGCGGCTGGGCCGACCGGGTCCTGCTGGTGGATGCGAAACACGGTGGCAAGTGCGAGCTTCCGGCGCTCGGTGCCGTCGCGGTTCCCGGCGCCGTACTGATTCGGCCGGACGGACACGTCGCGTGGGCCGCGGACGCGCCGTACGACGGCCTGGCGACCGCCCTCACCACCTGGTTCGGCGCGCCCAATGCCGAGCCGGGAATGGATGGGCTGAGCGGACGTGTTCAACTTGGTTATGGCTGAAAACGTTGAGCTGAGCCCCACGGATTGGGTACGCGAGCAGACCGAGCGGATTCTGCGGCAGGGCACCACCGACGGGGTCGAAATCTTCGACAAACCCGTCGTCCTGCTGACCATGACCGGGGCCAAGTCTGGCAAGAAGCGGTACGTGCCCCTGATGCGCGTCGAACACGACGGCCGCTACGCGATCGTCGCATCCAAGGGCGGTGCACCCGAACACCCGGCCTGGTACCACAACGTCAAAGCCAATCCCGCGCTGACCGTGCAGGACGGGGAGAACGTGCACAACCTCACCGCTCGCGAACTCGACGGCTCCGAGCGCGAGGAGTGGTGGCGGCGCGCGGTCGAGGCCTACCCGCCGTACGCGGAATATCAGACGAAGACGACCAGGCAGATCCCGGTCTTCGTGCTGGAGTGATCGGCGTACGACCGGTGCGCCGTTTGCGTGACACTGACATCAGGCACACAACACGCCGTGGGGGCTGTGCGCAGTTTCAATCTCGACGGTGTCGTGCTGGAGTGACGGTGCCGGTTTCGCGCCTCTCGGCAAGTGGTCGCTCGAAGCGACGATTCTGGTGTGGTACCCGGGGGAAGTATCCGGCACCGTCGAGATCAGTAACAACGCGAACCAGCCCGGATATTCCGGTTGGCTGGGACGGCGGCACCTGTTCTAATAACCCCCATCGTTAGCGTCCGTCCACGAGGGATCCCACTGCCGCGGCTGCCGAAGGTGCCCGCGCTGGCACCCGTTGCGCAGCTGCCGGAAGGGTTCGTCGTCGACCTGCCCGGTCGGGGCAGCACCTACGTTCTCGACTCGGGTCCCAGCGACGGACCGACCTACGTCCTGCTGCACTCCCTGGCCTGCACCGGCCTGATGACCTGGTATCCCGCGCTGGACGTGGTGCGCGAATTCGGCCGGGTGGTGATCTTCGACCAGCGATGCCATGGCCAGGGCATCTCGCCGCCCCGGATGCTGTTCGAAGACTGCGCTGACGACGTGGCGGCACTGGCCGACGTACTCGACATCCCCAGCTTTGTGCCGGTCGGCTACTCGATGGGGTCACTGATCGCTCAGCTGGTGTGGCGGCGCCACCGCGAGAGGGTCGACGGGTTGGTGCTGTGCGCCGCGACCGCGGCAGTGAGCCGCGCCCGCTATGAGCGCGTGGCCACCGGGCTGTTCGCGGCCCTGATCGAGACTCTCACCCCCGCACCCCGCCGCGGCGGACCGGCGGCCGCCGTGCCCACCGGGCTGTTCGCCGACTATCAGTGGGTGCTGGGCCAGGCTCGTGCCACGTCACCGGGTGGCATCACCCGCGCGATCGCAGAGGTCGTGCGCTTCGACTCGACCTCCTGGGTCGGCGACATCGACGTTCCGACGGCGGTCGTGGTGACGATGAAAGACCGTGCCTTCGGCGTGCAGCGGCAGAAGTGGTTGGCTCAGCGCATTCCGGACGCTGAGATGGTCCCGGTGGACGCCGGCCACGCCGGGTGCACACTGCAGCCGGCCGCGTTCGTCCCGGGGCTCGCGAAGGCGATCGAATCGGTCCATCACCGGCTCCCCGCAGCCGAGTGCGCCACGCGGGCGGCCAGATAGGGAAGGCGGGCCGGTGAAGCGACTCAGCGGTTGGGATGTGCTGATGCTGGCCAGCGAGACGCCCAACGTGCATCAGCACACCCTGAAGGTGGCGGTGGTCGACACCAGCGGCTTCGAGGGCGTGCCGACCTTTGACGCGTTCCGCGAGGTGTTCCGGGCCCGGCTGCCGGTGCTGGAGCCGATGCACTACCAGCTGGTGACGACGCCCTTCCATCTGCACCGCCCGGTCTGGCATGAGGACGCCGACCTCGACCTCGACTACCACCTGCAGCGGGTAGAGGTGCCCGCACCCGGCGGGCGACGCGAACTAGACGCCGTCATCGGCCGCGTGGCCAGCACGCCGCTGGACCGCAGCCGCCCGCTGTGGCAGTTCTATTTCGCCGAGGGGCTCTCCGATCAGCGCATCGCGGTGATCGGCAAGATCCATCACGTGCTGGCCGACGGCGTCGCCTCGGCGAACCTGATGGCGCGCACCTTGCAGTGGTCCGATGCCATGCAGGATCAGCCCGGAGCGGCTTTCGCCCCGCCGCGGACGCGGGACGTGGTGCGATTCGCGGCCCACGACCATCTCGCCCGTGTCCGGACCCTGCCGTCGGCGGTGCGCGACGGAGTCGTCGGCGCCTACCGGCTGCAGCGCCGCGCACGGCAGCGGTTGACGCACCCTGATCTGGCGGCCCGGTTCGATCCACCACCGACGTTCCTCAACCACAAGCTCTCGCCGGGACGGACCTTCGCCAGCGGTGTGCTGCCGCTCGCGGAGGTCAAAGCGGTCAGCAAGCAGCTGGGAGTGACCATCAACGATCTGGTGCTCACCGTCACGGCGGGAGCGCTGCGCCGTCTGTTGCTGAACTACGGCGAACCGACCGACCGGCCGCTGATCGCTTCGATACCCACCGCCACCGACACCTCGCCGGACCGGATCGCGGGTAATGCCCTGGCCACGATGCTGGTCTCGCTGCCCGTGCACGTCAGCGACCCGAAGGTGCGCCTGGACCTGATCCGCACCTCCACGCGCATCGCCAAGGAGGATCATCAACTGCTCGGACCCACCCTGGTTGGCCGTTGGCTGGAGTTCATCCCGCCCACCCTCACCCGCGCCACATTCGGGTGGATGTCACGACGCGAGGCACCCAATCAGTTGTTCAACCTGATCGTCTCCAACGTGCCCGGCCCGCGTGAACGCGGCCACATCGCCGGGGCCGTGGTGACCGACTTCTATTCCGTCGGACCGCTTGCCGCCGGCTCGGCCCTGAACATCACTGTCTGGAGTTACGTCGACCAGTTGAGTGTCTCGGTACTGGCCGACGACGCGACCCTGAAGGACACCCACGAGGTGACCGACGCGTTCGTCGCCGCGTTCGCCGAGTTGAGTCAGCGACAGGAAGGCACCGGCGGCATTTCCGCGGCGTCGGCGGGCTAGCGGTTTACCGCGGCAAAGCATCGGGTAATTCCGAGGGCAACGTTCTGAAACGATGTGCGTCAGTGCGCGGTGGTCTGAAACCGCCGCAAGAGGGACCAATGATGAATGCCAAGCACCGCCTGAGCGAGCCGCGACCGCCGCGGCCGTCGCTGCCTGGCAAATATGCGCGACCAGAAAGAGACAGGATTTCCGGTGCCCTGTTGCGGGCATGCGGTATCGCTTTCGGTGCGCTGATTGTGGCGGCGGCGCTGGCGGCGTTCGTGGTAAACGCGGTCGGATCCGGGCACATACCGCCGGATGCTGCGGACCAGCACGTCAGCCAGGAAGGCACGTTGATCGCGGTGTCGGCGGGCTCGGTCACCGCGCGCAGCCGTGACGGGATCACCCGAACCTATCTGGTCACTCCTCAGACCGCGGTCATCACCAGGGCCGGGAGCCAGTTCGCGGTGAACGACGAAGTGGACATCATCGGAACCATCCAGAACGGAACCGCACTGGCCACCGCGGTGGCCCACCGCGACCTCGGGTACGGGGGCGGTCCGCCGATGGATTACGTTGCAGGCCAACCTGTTAGCGGCGCGCTGGACAGCAACTGAGTACCGCGGTGAGCGGAACTGCGGAGGCGACCGAGCCGGGTTGCCCGAAACGGATGGAATTCGGGCCTTGCGGTGGTGTGCGTCCGGACGGTCAATGTGAGATGCGTTCGGGGGACTGTGTGTTCACTGACATCGTGAGGTGGTCAGGCCCGGCGCCGGTGGCCGGCCGGGAGACCGGGCCGGCGCCCTTGGTGCTGACCGATTTCAGCTGCGCGCCCTTCGATCGCGACGATGTCGCGGCGACCGCGGCGGTGCTGGCGCCCTCGTGCGACGCGGTACTGGTGGGCGAACATCAGAACAAGCCGGATTTTCCGCCCACGCTGATGGGATCGTTGCTGCTGGACGCCGGTGTGACCCCGTGGATCACGTTGTCGTGCCGAGATCGCAACCGGATCGTCCTGGAACAGGAACTGCGGGGCCTGCGCACCATCGGGGTGGACACCGTGCTCTGTGTGACCGGTGACGGGCGCGGCTATGACGTTCGGCCGGACGTCACTCAGACGTTCGATCTCGACGGGCTGCGGTTGGTGTCGCTGGCCGCATCGCTCGGAGTGCTCCCGGCGGTACCGGAGACGCCCACGGCGCCGCCCGTCGACGCCAGGCCCGCCCGGCTGGTCGAGAAGCAGCGGGCGGGCGCGGGCCTCGCGGTGCTCAACCACGTGCCGTTCCCGGACATGATCGCCGAGTTCATGAAAACGGCTCGGGCACAGGGATTGTCGATCCCGGTGATCGCCGCGGTCGCGGTGTTCACCGACAGCGTGTCGGCCGCCGTTTTGCAGGGTCTGCCCGGTCTCGAACTCGACCCCACCGTGACGGAAAGCGTCCTCGGCTCAGCGGATCCGATCGCCGCCGGTATTTCGGCCGCGGTCAGTGAGGCGCGGTCACTGCTGTCGATCGACGGCGTCGACGGGGTGAACGTCTCCGGGCTGGCATCGGCGTCGGGCGCCCGCGTCGGCGCCGAGATCAAAGCGGAGGTAGGCCGGCTCATCCGGGAGGGGGGTTCGTGACCGAAGCGATGCAGGCGGAGTTCGACACGGTCGCGGAGTGGACGGCACAGGTCGCCGCCGACTTGGGACCGGAGTATCACGTGCCGGCAGGCTGCCGCGGCAGCGGCAGCCCGGCCGCCCTGGACTGGCTTGCCGAGCGTATGGAACTTGCTCCCGGCGCAACGTTTTTGGACTGCGGCGCGGGCGTCGGCGGGCCGGCCGCGTATGCCGCGCAACAGCGAGAGTTGCGGCCCGTGCTCGTCGAGCCGGAGGCCGGCGCGTGTCGCGCTGCCCGGCGATTGTTCGGCTATCCGGTGGTGCAAGCGGTGGGATCGAAACTGCCGCTGGCGGAGGCGAGTTGCGATGCCGCGTGGTCGCTCGGAGTGCTGTGCACCACCCCGGATCAGCTGGCAATGCTCACAGAGCTGCACCGTACCGTGCGGCGCGGCGGGCGAATCGGGTTGCTGGCGTTCGTGGCTCGGGGCGAACTGCCGAGCCACGAACTGGAAGGCAACCACTTCCCGGCCCCGGAGCGGTTACGGCAACTGGTGGAGGAGTCGGCGCTGCATGTCGAGCACTGGCTGAGAACCGCTGAGCTGCCGGCGATTCCGGAGGAATGGAACGAGCGGATGGACGCCGTTACGGACGAGCTGACCCGGCGGCACGGGCATACCGACGCCTGGCAGCTGGCCGAGCGGCAGAGCTCACGGATCGGACGACTGCTGGAAGTCGGGACGCTGACGGGCGAGCTGTTGGTGCTGCGTCACGCGTGAGCCTGGCTGCCGTGCGCAACGTGAACCGCGTCGTCAGTGGGCATCCGCCGCCACTTTTGGCGTTGGTGCAGGCGTCTGACCGCACGGTGATGAAAGCCGGATCCGCCGTGCCGATGCCTTAACGGAACAACGCGGTGATCTTCGCGACCCGCGGATCCGCCTGCAGCTCTTCGAATGTCTCCGGCAGCGGCAACCGCCAGTTCGGGTATTCGTCGATGGTTCCAGGCAGATTCGGCTGCCGCGTTTCGCCCAGCACGTCGTAGGGCGAGATCAACTTCAGCCGGCTGGGCGTCGCCGCCAGCAGGCGGTGCATCGCGGTGATGATCGCCGCTTCATCGGGGTCAGCCTCCCCGGAAGGCAGCAGCCGTTCGGACCGCAGCAGGGCCAGCCACTCGGCGCGTTCCTTTGCGGCCGAAGCTTGTTCGGCCGGCACATCGTTGAGCAGACCGAGGTCAGCACGCGCCCGCACGTGTTCGGCGCGCAGGAACCCCGCGGCCGTCGGCAGGTCGTGTGTCGACAAACTGGCAGCGGCGCGGGCGGGCCATTTCGCCGGGGCCAGCAGCGGCTCCTCGGCCACCGACTGATCCCGGGTGAACCACGACACCGCGCAACCCAGCATTCCGTTGTCGGCCAGCGCCTCGGTGACCTCCGGCTCGACGGTGCCCAGGTCCTCACCGACGACGGTGGCCTTCGCCCGGTGCGCTTCCAGGGCGAGCACCGCCAGCATCACCTCGGCGTCGTAGTGCACGTAGGTGCCACGGTCAGGCCCGTCGCCCGGCGGGATCCACCACAACCGCCACAGCCCGGCGACGTGGTCGATCCGCAATCCGTCGGCGTGAACGAGCACCGCGCGCAACATGTCTCGTAGCGCGGCGTACCCGGTCGTGGCCAAGCGGTCTGGTCGCCAGGGTGGTAATCCCCAGTCCTGGCCGCGCGGGGTGAAGTTGTCCGGGGGTGCGCCGATGCTGACTCCGGTGGCCAGCACGTCGGCCAGCGCCCAGGCGTCGGCGCCGTCCGCATCGACACCCACCGCCAGGTCGTGCAGCACCCCGAGCGCCATGCCGGCCTCCCGGGCGCTGGTCCGCACCGCGATCAGCTGCTCGGCGCAACGCTGCTGCACCCAGGCGTGGAACGCCAACCGTGAGGGCAGCTCCCGGCGGGCCTCGACGACGGCCGGGCCGTTGACATCTCGCAAAGGTGCGGGCCATCTGCTCCAGCGGCCACCGTGCCGTTCGGCCAGCGCGCAGTAGGTGGCCCAGTCACGCAGCCCGGTCGATCCAGGCGATTCGTCCAGCGGCGATGGCCGGCCCTCCGCCCGCCACAGCAGTTCGAGCGCCGACCGCTTGGCCGCCCACACCAGATCGTGGTCGATTCGCCCGGTGGTCGGCGAGACGCGCAGCGCGTCCACCTCACCGCGGGTGTCCGGGTCGGCGCGATGATAGGCGTCGAGGTCCTCGATGCGCAGCGCAAGCGGGTTCGCGAACCGGCGGCTCGACGGCGTGTAGGGCGAGGGCTGCACCGGGTGGGTGGGTCCCGGCGCGTGCAACGGGTTCAGCAGCACGGCACCGGCGTTGTGCTGGGAGGCTGTCCAGTCGATGAACTCGCGCATGTCGCCGAGGTCGCCGATGCCCCAGGACCGTGCCGAGCGCAACGCGTAAAGCTGCAGCATCCAGCCCCAGGTCTCGGGTGTCGGGGGCACCTGTGGGGGCGCAGCCACCAGAGTCACCCGCTGGCCATTACGGGTTTCCACCTGGTACCACCCGGGCGGCAGGTCGCCCGGCAGCAGCTCATCGCGCACGTCGATGCGCGCACCGTCCTCAGCTTCCAACGCGACGGCACCGGGCAGCGGCCGGGGACGCCCGTCGACACGCACGGCGACGGTAGGTGGCAGGACGCCGGCGCGGCCGGCCTCGGTGAGCTTCGCCAACTCGCGGCGGCGGTCGGCTTCGGTACCGGCCGCGACATCGAGCAGGCCGAGGACGCGGATCACCACGTCGGCGTCGACGTCGACCGGCTCCCGGCGTTCGTTGCGGTAGGAGGTCGCCACGCCGTGTGCCGCGGCCAACTGGCGCAAGCTGTCGGAGGCTGGTGAGGGATTGGGCACAGCGCGGGGTATACCCGGGTCAGTGTTTCTCACACCCGCGAAAGGCAGTGTGCTGCCTCGATTTTTATGGCTGGACGTCGAGCGCGCCGGCCGCTACGGCGGCGGCATTGATCTTGGTCAGCACCTCACGCAGATGCTCCAGTTCGGCGAGATCGACGCCCAGTCGCTCGACCACCGCCGGGGGGACTTTGAGCGCTTGGCGGCGGAGATTGCGGCCCTGCTGGGTCAGCGCGATGTGGGTGGTCCGCTCGTCGGCGGTGCTGCGGGTTCGGGTGATCAGCCCTTGTGACTCCAGGCGCTTGAGCATCGGCGACAAGGTGGCCGAATCGATCTGCAATAGCGTGGCGATCTCTTTGACCGACAGCGGATTACCGCCCGGTTTGCCTTTCGCGTTGTCCCACAGCGCCAGCATCACCAAGTACTGGGGATGAGTCAGGCCCAGCGGCTCCAGCAGCGGCCGGTACACAGCGAGCACCGCCCGGTTGGTGACGGCGAGCGCGAAGCAGACCTGGCGCTCCAGCGACAGCGGGTCCAGTTCCGCGCCGGCTTCAGTGCGCATGACGTTGCCGCTCCTTCGGGGCCAGGGTCAGAACGGGCTGCTGTTGTCCTGCCACTTCGCTTCTTCGGGTCGCGGGCCGTAGCGGCGGGCGTAATCGTCGTGGATGTGGGCCTGCTTCTGGCGCTTGATGACGTCGACCAGGCCTGGGTCCAACCCGTGCTGAGCCAGTCGGTGACGACGCCACACCTTGTTCAGCGCCAGGGCCATCAGCAGGACCCAGATGAAGATCGGCGCCGTCATCTCCGAGTGCACGTACAGCGATGCCGGCAGCAACCAGAGCGGGGCCAGCACGAGTGCCCCGGGAATCGCCATCCGAATCAGGTGCCGGCGGATGGCTCCGGGACCGGCGAGGTCACGAGACACCCAGTCGCGCATCGAGTCAGGCAATCGTCGTCCGTAGGAATAGCCGATGTATTGCCAGAGGTTCGGGCGAGCGCTAGACATGGTCGCTCCTACAGCATGTACGCGAAGCCGTCATTGGCTCCGTCCATATCGATTGTACCCTATTAGTTAGGGGGCTAACTATGTGGGGATCGTCACCGCCTGGGTCGGCCCGTCTCACGCGCGAGCGGGAATCCTGCGACGCTCAACCGGCGTGTTCCGTCGTGAGATTCACGCTCGGCGCGAGCCCTCGCCGAGCCGTCCAAATCAGGCCGCCACGAGCTTGATCGGCAGGTGATGGTGCCGGTGGATGATGTTGTTCACCGCCCAGACCGGTTGCCCGGTCACCTCGATCCGTTCGACGCGTCCCAGCAGGGCCCGCAATATGGCGGCGGTCTCCATCCGGGCGAGACCCTGGCCGGCGCACGCGTGGGTGCCGTTGCCGAAACCGATCTGGCGCCCGGCGTCCCTGCGGATGTCGAAGGTGTCCGGGCTGTCCCACTCGTCCTCGTCTCGGTTGGCCGACGCGTACAGGACCAGTAGCCGTGCACCCCGGCGAATCGGCTTGCCGTCGATTTCGGTGTCGACACGGACCTGCCGGGCGAAGGCCCGCAGCGGTGATTCATAGCGGATGACCTCGTTGATCGCGTTGGGGATCAACTCGGGGTCGTCCTTGAGCAGACGCCACTGGTCGGGGTGCGTTGCGAGCAGGTAGACGGCGTTGGAGATGGCGCTGATCGTGGTGTCCAGCGAGGGGGCGATGTAGTCGACCATGAGCTTCGGGCATTCCGCGTGGGTGAGCTTGCCCTCGTCGGCGGCGCAGAGCAGTTCGTGCGCCATGCTTCCCTCGAGTACCGAGCGGTTTCGCACTACCCGGCGCGCGAACATCAGCATCTGCAGGCTGCGTGGAATCGCTTTGACGGCTTGCCAGTTGAGCGGACCCAGGATGTCGAAGGTGGCCCCGCCCCAGGTGATCAGGTGCTCGCGCTCGTCGCGTGGCCAGCCGACCAGATCGGGAACGATTGCCAGCGGTAGTGCGGTTGCGAGATCGGCGACCGCATCGACGCTGCCCCGGTGCACCGCGGCCTCGACGACGGCATCGGCCTGTTCGTCTATCGCTTCCCCGACCGAGCGCAGCGCCCTGGGGAGCAGGCGGTGCGCGAGCAACTTGCGACGTTGATCGTGTTCGGTGCCGTCGCTGTTGAGGGTGGTGCCACGGGACAGTCGATTGCTGAGCGGGTTGAGCGCGACACCGTTGCCGGAGATGAACAACTCGTCGTTGCGCAGCGTGGCCTTGCACTCCGCGTAACGCGGCAGTGCGTACACCCGGTGCCGTCGCAGCCACACCACGGATCCCGCCCGGCGCAGTCGCCGGTAGTGCGGATAGGGGTTGAGCAGGGCTTCGGTGCTGTAGATATTCCCGCCGTCGACAGCCACGCCGTCCGGAGCTCGACCCATGAGCAGGCCTCCTCGGGAAATCAGACGGGCGGATTCTGACGAAATCGTCACATACTTCGACCAGCCCCGTCAACATATTTCTGACGAAACCGTCACCCACGCGCCGTCCCGCCGGGCATATGGTCGAACGGTGACCATCGCCTACGACGAAGCCTTGCGGGAGCAGATCCGTGCTCGTTTGGCGGTTCACGAACGCCGCGCCGTCACCGACCCGACGAAGCGGCACGCCGCCGTGGCTGTGGTGCTGGTCGATTCCGAGCTCGGTGAAGACCGGGTGGACCCTGCCCCGCTGGACGAATGGCTGGACGGCCGTCCGCTGCCGGACGAACTGCTCGATGGTCACATGATCGACGTCGCCGGTGGGGCCGCATTTCTATTGTGTCGCAGGGCTTCTCGGTTGCGGACTCATGCCGCCCAATGGGCGCTGCCGGGGGGCCGCCTGGATCCGGGTGAAACGGTGATCGAGGCCGCGCTGCGGGAATTGGACGAAGAGGTCGGTGTGCGGCTGCCGGACTCGGCGGTGCTGGGTCTGCTCGACGACTACCCGACCAGGTCGGGATACGTCATCACGCCGGTCGTCATCTGGGGCGGTGGCCGGCTGGAGCTACGGCCGGCTCCCGACGAAGTGCTGGCTGTCTACCGGGTGGGGCTGCATCAGCTGCAGCGCGCCGATTCGCCGCGCTACATCAGCATCGAGGAAAGCCCGCGTCCGGTCGTGCAGATCCCGTTGGGCAACGACCTGATTCATGCGCCGACGGGCGCGGTGCTGTTGCAGTTGCGGTGGCTGGGATTAGAAGGCCGCCACGACCGGGTCGACGAACTCGAGCAACCGACATTTGCTTGGAGCTAGCGTCAGTTGCTGCCGCCGCAGCCTCCGCCGCCACAACCGCTGCCGCCGCCGCAGCCGCTGGACCCGCCCCCGCAGCCGCTGGACCCACCACTGCAGCTACTGGAACTGCAGCCGCTCGAGCTGCAGCTGCTGCCACCGCCGCAGCCGCTCGAGCCGCCACCGGATCCGGCGCCGGATCCCCAGATGGCGCTGTTCGAGCCTCCTCCCCGCCCCGAACGCGAGAAGCGGATGAGCGAGACGACAAGACACACCGCGCCGAAACCCAACGCGATCAGCAACATGACTCCGCCGCTCATGCGGAAAGGCTACGCGAGGATTCCGCGGGTAATCCGCGGCAATTCACAGCGCCATTTACAGTGAGGGCGTGTGGGGCCGACGACCGAATCGCTATGGTCGGGCGCGCGTCGCGGTGACCGGGCTCGAACTGCCCCCGGCCGTGTTCAAGACCTGCCCGTGGCAGCCGCGGACACTGGTGGAGACCGGGTTGCGGCAGTGGCTGCGCTGCTGCGCGGCCGCGCTTCCGGACGACCAGGTGATTGGCATGCCGTCGCGCGCTGTCGATGAGGCCTGGCATGGGCTGATCCTGTGCACCGCGCGGTATGCGGCGTTCTGCGACCGGGCCTACGGGACGTTTCTGCACCACCACCCCGAAGGCGGCGCGCCGGCTGACGCCTGTGGCGACTCGGCGGCCGAACAGCTCCGCAGGACGATCATCGCCTGGGAGCTGGTTGCCGAGCCTGGTGAGCACTGCGTGTTGTGGGATCTCGACGAGCGGGTGGGTGTCGATCGGCCCTGGGGTGTGAGCGCCGATCGCGTCGCCGAGATCCGATCCGCGGTGGCCCGCACCCGGGCCGGCGCCCGCGTGCTGTAGAAACACGGTGTGCAAGGCAATTCCGGCGACGCTGCCTCCGAATCGCAGCGACCGTACTTTGTCCGCGACGAGAAGCGTTATATACCAAATGAATTCGCGCGGGGAGGCTGGGGGCCGTCGCTGAGCGGACACGTCGTCGGTGGCCTGCTCGGTTGGGCGGCCGAACAGCTCGTGGACGATCCGCAATTTCAACCGGCGCGTCTGACCGTCGATCTCCCGCGTCCGGCCGCGCTGGAACCGGTCGAGGTGCGCACCCGGGTGCGGCAGGACCGTCGGCGCCTGCGGCTGGTGGAAATGGTCCTGGTGCAGGACCACAATCCGGTTGCGCAGGCCAGCGCGCTCTTTCTGCGACGCGGGGCGCAGCCCGACGGGCAGGTGTGGTCACAACCCGTACAGATGCCGCCGCTTCCGGCTGAACAGGGCAACGTCGAGTCGCTCTTCGTCCGGACCTACGGCTGGGGTGCGGACATCCAGAACCCCGAGCCCGATTGGGCGGCGCAGGCACCCGGGCAGAAGTACACCTGGCTGCGGGAAACTCGCCCGCTGGTCGATGCCGAACCGATGACCGCCTTCACCCGCGCGGCCATGGCCGGCGACATCACGGCCTCCATCGCCAATTGGGGCGATCGGGGACCGCAATTCATCAACGTCGATTACACCCTCACGCTCAGCAGGCTGCCCGAAGGTCCGTACCTCGGCCTGGCGTCGCTGACCCACTACAGCGACGGCGGAGTGGCGACGGGTTCTGCTGTGCTGCTCGACGCCAGCGGACCGATCGGCAACTGCGTATCGGTCGCCATCGCCCAGACCGGGTTCCTGGCTCCGCCGAAAACCGTTGCGGCCGAGTGACGCCTGATCACCCTTTCTGGCGGTGCGCATCCCGGCGCAGCCGCACTGCCCGGCTGATCGCCACGGCGGAAGCTAAACCCGCCAGTGCCACGAAAATAGTCGTCGATTCCCGGCCCGGCCCGAGCATCGTCAGCAGCAGTGGCAGGGCGAAGCCCAGGTAGGTGACCGAGTAGAACACCCCGGTAAGCGTTCCCCGGATACGTTGCGGCGCAGCGGCTTCCAAATCGATAAGACCCTCGCGCAGGCACAGGCCCGAAGCGCAGCCGAGCAGCACCACGACCGCCAACGCGACACCGAGCGGAATGTCGGTGGGAGCGGCCGCGATCACGACATAGCCGAGCGCGGCCAACAACGCGCCTACCGTGCCGGTCTGCGGGCCCCAGTGACGCACGCGGGCGACGACCTGGCTGATCCCGCTGGCCCCGTTGGTGATCAGAGCCGCGGTCCCGGCGGCCAACGGGGCGGCCAGCCCGGTGTGAACCCGGGTGGGAATCGTGACGAAAGCCAGTGTGGCCGAGATGAATACCCAGGGCGCCAACGGCATCGCCCAGCTCAACGCCCGCCGCGTGCTATGGCCCCCGCCAGCTGCCGTCGGCACCGCCGCCGGCGCCGTGGAGGTATCCCCACGCAGGCCGATGCCTGCAGTGATCATCGCCACTGCGATGAGCACGGCGGCTATGCCGAATGACGCCGGGATGCCGGAATGTGCGCGTGCCGAGATCAATCCCGAAGCGAACGGCCCCACCGCGAAGCCGGCGATTAGCACCGTGCCGGCCAGGGCCGCACCCGCGGGTCCCCGGAGGTCGGATGCCCATGCCGTACCCGAGCTGACGGCCAGGCCTACCCCGAAACCGACGATCAGACGGCCCGCCAGCAAGGCCTCTGGCTGCTGCGACAGAAACATGGTGACCGTTCCGGCCAGCGCCGCTCCCGCGCCCGCCAACGCCACCGACGGACGGCCGAACGCGTCCGACGCGCGCCCGCCCAGCAGCAGGCCCGGCAGCAGTCCCAGCGCGTAGATTCCGAACATGGTGTCGAGGGTGGCCACCGTCAGGTGCTGGTGGTCGCTGATGGCCGGTATGAGCGCGGCAAAGTGATTGGCCGCCCACCCCATAGCCAGCAGGACGGCCAGTACGCCGGCGAACAGGCCATTCGACCGATCCGCTTGACGATATGTCGGTTCCCCGGCTGGTTGCGGGCCTGCCAGGGTGGTCGCCCCGCTAGGCCTCATCACGGACATCCCCTCCTCAACTGGCCACCGGTGCAACGACGATGGCTCCCTCCGCGATATTCCTGATCGAGACCCATGTCACTTCTCGCCGCGGCGGTTTCGTGCTAGACACCAGTACGTGGCAGAACCGGCAGTGCTCCTCGAGCGGGACCAGCACATACTCACCATCACCCTCAACCGCCCCGAGAAACGCAACGCCTTCAATCCGGAAGTGCTGTGCCGGCTCGCCGATGCCTGGGATCTTCTGGACGATGACCCGGACCTGCGGGTCGCGATCCTGACGGGGGCGGCGGGCAACTTCTCCGCCGGTGCGGATCTGGACCGGTTGGTCGGCGCCCTGATCGCCGGGGAACCACCGCAGAACGAGTACGAGGAGCGGGTCCGGTCCGATTTCTCGTTGATTTACAAGGGTTTTCTGAAAGACCACTACGTCAAGAAGCCGATCATCGCGGCGGTCGAGGGCTACTGCTACGCGGGCGGGATGGAGATCCTGCAGGCCTTCGATATCCGGGTGGCCGCCGAGAACGCACAGTTGGCGATCAGTGAAGTGCAGCGCGGGCTGTTCCCGATGAGCGCGTCGACGATCCGGTTGCCGCGCCAGATCCCCTACACCGTCGCCATGGAGATGCTGCTCGCCGGTACTCCGATCTCCGGGCGACGCGCCTACGAGGTGGGCCTGGTCGGAAACGTCACCCCCGCAGGAGGTGCGCTGGGCCGGGCTCGTGAGATAGCGCAGCAGGTGGCGGCGAACGGTCCGCTGGCCGTCCGAAACATCAAGGCATCCGTCGTCGAGAATCTGGAAAAGACTGAGGCCGAGGCTTTTCCGCGGGAACTAGAACTCGGGATGGCCGTGATGGGGTCGGCTGACGCGAAGGAGGGGCCGCGTGCGTTCCTGGAAAAGCGGCCGCCGAACTTCACCGGCACCTGAGGGTGGCGTCGTCTCGACGCCTCAGCAGCATGGCCGCAGTGAGTAACTGCCACAAGAAGATCGAATAGGCGCTGCCACGTTCCCAAACACCGACGGGCAGTGCTGGAGAACCGGCTACCAGCAGCACCAGGCACAGAAAACCCAGTGCCGCAATCACTGTCGACACCGTGCGATACCAGCGCGGCGGCGCCGCTAAAAGTGCCGATCCGGCCAGAACCGCGGCGTTGCCGCCGACAAGTGCCAGCGCCGCGCCGGTGAGGTGTATCGGTCCATTGGGCACCGTGCCGACCAGAATGTTGCCGGCGGCATTCGCGGAGACCAGTGCCACGAACAGTCGGCACCGCCGCCCGACGGGCACACCGACGATCAACAGCGCTCCGAGCAGGAACATAGCGCCCTGTAGGCAGAATGCCGTATGCATCAACGACACGCGGGGACCCGACCGCCCGAGATCACTGATGTAGTTGCGCGCATAGCTGTAGGCCGGCAGATAGGCGGCGGCCGCGAGGGCTTCCAGGGTCAGATAACCGGCGACACCCAGTGTCCAGAGGATGGATCCCGCGGTGCGCCGGGTCACTCGCTGGGCTGCACATGAATGTTTCTGGCGCCTACGACATTTCGTAGACCCGAACAATTCACGCAACCGATGCACCCGACGCAGTCGGTACAGCGCACGCACGCGATGCATGCGACACACCGGGTGCAGGCGACGCATCCCAGACATGCCACGCATTCGCGGACGGCCACGCAGATCACCGTGAGCAGGCTGGCGATCACGCCGACGCTTCCGGCTGTGCCCGCTGACCCCGCGACCGCGACGCTGCCGGCGGTACCGACCGATCCTGCCACCGCGACGCTGCCCGCGGTCGTCACGGATCCGGCCACCGCCACGCTGCCGGCGACTGCCGCCGATCCGGCGACCGCGACGCTGTCGAGGACGGCGACCGAGCCCACGACGGACTCGTTGTCAGGCTCGATGGTTACCGGCGAAGTCAAGGCAAGCATGCGCCTCATCATGTCAGGCGTGCGGTCGAAGCTGAAGGCCTCGGTCGGGTGGCGACCGGCCGTCGTGTCGCCCGGCGGGGTCTGGAAGCCGGTCATAGAATTCGCTTGACCCGGCAATTCAGGAGGAGCCACATGGACCTCGAGCGCATCACCCACCCGTTGCGGCTGGCGCGCGGATCCCACCAGCCGGGTTCCGCCAAAGGCTGTGCAATGAACGTCATTTCGTACATCAACGGCGACGAAAGGATCACCGACTTTCCGGCCACCTCGGCGCGGCCACTGGCCGCGTTCGTCCAGCTGTGCAACGACCACCTGGCAGGGGCCGACGGGTATCTGTCTCCGGAGGACGCCCTGGTTGCGCTCGATCTCGGCTGGCTGACAGTCGGTACCGCGGAGGTCGACGAGACGGTCATCCGGCCGTGGGTGTCCAAGTTGTTGATCAGTCCGCCCTGGGGTGTGGTGCGGTACGCCGATGGCGCTGCGGCCGAGGCGATCTCGGTGATCGCCGAGCTGCACCGCACGCTTGCTCCCGGTGCGATGCCTGACATCGCAAGCTGGGACACGGCTGCCCGGGCTGCCCGGGAGATCAGCGCCACGATGGCTCCGGGTGCCGAGAGGTACGCCGTCCGGGCCGCGTATCAGTCGACCGCTCTCTCCGACGCCGAGGCTTGGGACACATTAGATGCCGTGACCGGCAACGCCCTGCGTGCCCACCGACTGGCGAACTTGGATCACGGCCCGGCGCGGATCGTGGAGACGACGCGTCACGCGATCCGGTCCTGGCGGCGGCTGGCCGGCCTCTCGGTAGTCGGCAACGTCCCCGCATCGGTGGCGAAGGCCCTGCAGCGGAACGGAGCGGCGGCCTAGCAGGCCTGACCTTATACCGTAGGGGGTATGGTATACAGGAAGGGCGAAAGGAGCTGACCGAAATGCCTGAGAACCCCTCCAGTCCGGCTGTGACGATCTGGTTCGACCCGGTGTGCCCGTTCTCGTGGAACACCGCCCGCTGGCTGAAGGCCGTTGCCGACAAGACCGGCATGAGCGTTGAGTGGCGGCTGATGAGCCTGGCAGTGCTGAATGAGGGCCGGGAAATGCCGCCCAAACAGCAGTCCCGGATGCATGACTCCCAGCGAGTCGCCCGGCTGATGACCGCCATCCGTGATCAATACGGCAATGCGGGCTTGGCGGCAGCGTATTTCGCGTTTGCCGAGCGTTACTTTGATCGGTCCGAACCGGTTGACGACGGACTCATCCAGCAGGTGCTGGATACCGTCAAATCCTTGGACGTCACCGTGGATGTCCTGTCGGACTCGTCGTGGGACGAACTCGTCCGGCGCAGCCATCAGGCTGGGCAGGACGCTCTGGGCGAAACCGGCGGCAGCCCGATCCTGCGTATCGACGGCCACGCGTTCTTCGGTCCGGTGCTGACCGCTATGCCTGATCCGGAGGTTGTTGAGACAATGTTTGAAGCGGTGGCTGCGCTGGCCGCCATCCCGCAGTTCGCCCAACTGCAACGACCACGCGGCGGTTAAGTCTCAGGGGGTTTCGGATGTGTCATGCGGTGCGGTGCCGAGTCTGCGGAAAAATCACGTGGGCGGGATGCGGCGCGCACGTGAAAGCCGTCCAACGAACCGTGCCCCCCGAGCAATGGTGCGGGGGGCACGAGCCCAGCGAACCCGCCCGCCCGCGCCCAGGCTTATTCGGAAAGAGATGGTGATTGCGCCGGAATCGGGTCAGTATTGCTGAGCGCCCCCGGCGTTGTGCTGACCAAATTGGGCGCGACGGCATCGGTGATTGCCCTGTCACCGATGCCGGTGGCTCTAGTGTCGGTATTGCTTGTCCATAGTGAACGACCCCGCTCGGCCAGCATCGCGTATTTGTCCGGCCGAATGCTCGCGCTGACAGCGGTGACCGTCGCGTTCCTGCAAGCGCCGGAATTATTCGACGCCCTCGTCGGCCCCTCGCCACCATGGACCGACTGGCCGATGCTCGCACTCGGCGTTGTGTTGATCGGCCTCGGGTGGTGGATCTGGTCGCGCCGCCACCACGTCGGCGGCGCGACGTGGTGGCAGAGCCGGGTCGGTCGCCTCACCCCGTCTGTATCGGCCGCGATAGGCATATTGCCTACCCTCGCCAACCCGAAAGTGCTCGCGGCCAGTGCGGCGGCCGGGGTGCAGATCGGCGCTCTGGACCTGAGTATCCTCGGAACCGCCGGTGCGGTCGGTTGTTACGCCGCCGTGGCCAGCTCCACCGTCGCGGCGCCCATCGCGGCGTACCTCGTCCTCGGACCACGAATCGACCCACAGCTCGACCGGATCAGAAGCTGGGTGCACCGCCGCCAACGCACGGTAACGGCGCTGGCGCTGATCTCCTTCGGAGTCGCGGCGCTGGTGTACGGGTTCGCCTGAGGTGCTTACCGGATCGCCAGCCCGGTCAGCGCCCGCGAAATCACCAGGCGCTGAATCTCACTCGTTCCCTCGAAGATAGTGAAGATCTTGGCGTCGCGGTGCATGCGCTCGACGGGGTAGTCGCGGGTGTAGCCGTTGCCGCCGAGGATCTGGATCGCCTCGTCGGTGACGTAGACCGCGGTCTCACTCGCCACCAGCTTGGCCATCGAGCCTTCCGCCGCCTCGAAGTTCTGGTTGTTGCGGGCCATCCACCCGGCCCGCCACACCAGCAGACGCGCCGCGTCGATGCGGCTCTTCATGTCGGCCAGTTTGAACGCGACTGCCTGAAACTCTCCGATCTTGCGGCCGAATTGCTCACGCTGGCTGGCGTATTCGAGTGCGTACTCATAGGCCGCGCGGGCTACCCCGACCGCCATCGCGCCGACGGTGGGCCGGGTGCGCTCGAACGTCTTCATGGCGGCCTGGCCGCCGGCCGACGCACCCGACTTCACCCGGGCGATCCGCGCTTCGAATTTCTCCCGCCCACCGAGAATCGCGTCCTCGGGTAACCGGACGTTGTCGAGCACCACCTCGGCGGTGTGCGAGGCGCGGATCCCGTGCTTCTTGAACTTCTGTCCCTGCGCCAGGCCTTTGGTGTCAGGGCCGATGACGAAGCTGGCCTGACCGCGGGTTCCGAGTTCTGGGTAGACCGACGCGACAACGATGTGCACGTTGGCGATTCCGCCGTTGGTGGCCCACGTCTTGGTGCCGTTGAGCACCCACTCGCCGGCCGCCTCGTCGTAGCGGGCCCGGGTGCGGATGCCCCCGACATCGGATCCCGCGTCGGGCTCAGACGAGCAGAACGCGGCCAATTTGGGCTCGTCGGCCGTGCCGAACATCTCCGGCAACCATTGACCCAGCTGTTCCGGAGTTCCGTTGCCCGCCAGCGCCGCTGCCGCCAAGCCGGTGCCCATGATGGACAGCGCGATGCCCGCGTCGCCCCAGAACATCTCCTCGAAAGTGGTGAGCATGCCCAGGCCGGTTTCCTCCGCGGCCTGTTGCGCCATGAAGTCAGGGGAGTAGAGGCCGACCTTGGCGGCCTCCTGGATCACCGGCCAGGGCGTCTCCTCGCGCTCGTCCCATTCGGCCGCGGCCGGGCGAATCACATCGGCGGCGAACTTGTGCACCCAATCGCGCACCTCGATCACGTCGTCGCTCAGTTGCATGGAAAAGGTCATGGCTTGACTCCTGGGTTTCGGGGTGTGCGGTAATGCGTGAGGACGCTGACGGTCTGGTTGACCCAGGCCTCGAAATAACGTTCTTCGTCGATGTTTCCGGGCAGGCGCCCGGTGAGTGCCTGCAGTGTCGCGGCGTAGGACAACGAGCCGATGGCCGTGGCCGCCATCGCATCCGGATCGGGAATCTGGGTGCGTCCGGACCGATTCGACGCGGTCAGTTCGTCGGCGAACCGCTGGTAGGCGTTGTCGGTGATGACCTGCCAGGTTTTCTCGTCGAGATCGCCGAGCTCGTCGGGCTCGCGCAGCATCACCTTGAGCAGGTCCTCGCTCTGCTTGAAGTTGCCCCAGATGAGCTGGCCGGCCGTGCGCACCGCGTCCTCGACGCTGGTCGGCTCTTCTGCGTCGTACTGCTCGCGCGCGGCGACGATGCGGTCGATCCGGTGCGTCACCGCCGCTTCGAGGAGTTCACGCTTGGAGCCGAAGTGTTTGTACAGCGCGCCCGACCCGGGGGCCAGGCCGGCGGCGCGCTGGATGTCGGCCACCGATGTCGCCGCGTAGCCCTTGGCGGCGAACAGCTTCAGCGCCTCGGCCAGCAGCCGGTCACGTCCGCGACTGGGTTCGGTGGCCATGGTGAGAGAGTACTCACTCACCAGTTGAGGCGACAAATCTGCAGGTGACGTCAGACGGCGAGTTCGGCCGGCACTTCCTCGTCGAGGACGGCCTGCGCCAGCAGTTCGCCGAGCATCGGCCCGAACTTCATCAGGTTGGCGCCCACGAAGGCCAGGACGCGGCCGCGTCGTGCCACGGTCCAGCCGTCGCCGCCGTCGTCGAGCCACGCCGCACGGGCCGTCGCGCAATCCACCCGGCCTACCGGGTTCAACGACGGGAACAGTTTCTGCACGACGGCGGGATCGGGGTCGTGCTGGCCGAAGGCCCAGCGGCCGGTGCTGCCGATCGGCAGCCCATAGCCTTCGGGTGCCGAAAGGCACGCCGCACCCGAAGCGGATCCACCCTCGTAGGTGAAACGGGTGTGGGGGGAGAACTCGATGCCGAGCGGACCGAACAGGTCCTGGGTGTGTGTTCCCGCGCAGATGAGCACGCGGTCGGCGCGCAGCACGGTCCCGTCCGCCAGCGTGGTAGACCAGTCGTCGGCAACGGCCAGGACCTCATCGCTCCGGAGTTCCACGCGGGCAGACAGGGCACGCAGCGCCCGGCGGATGCGCAGGCTGCCGCCCTCGGGATCGAAAAGCCCGGTTTCCCAGGGAGTTTGCAGGAAGGGGATACGCGCCGTGATCTGACCTCGGTCGAGCCGGGAGAAAGCGGCATCGGCTTCGGCCATGGCCGATGTGACCGCGTCGACGGCGCCGGCGGCGATGAATCCCTCCGAACCCAGCAAGGTAAGTCCGAACTCGGATTCCCAACGCTGCCAACCGGATCGGGCGCGCTGAGCCAGCCGGCACAGCTGTGGTCGCCGGTGCGCGATGCGGAAGATCCGTGCCAGTCCCGCGGACTGTTCGGCAAACGGTTCGCCGCGCTCGATGACGACGGAAGGCACACCGCGCCGGGCCAGTTCGTAGGCTGTTGCGAGTCCGGAGATGCCGGCGCCGACGATCAGGATCATGGTCAGAAGTAGAAGCCGGCGTACGGCGCTTGAGGCACCGCGAACAGCCGGTCGGCGGCGGCGAGCACGGCAGGATCCTCAGCCCGGGCCAGGCCCGCGACGGCGAGGCCTTGCCAGGTCGCGCCGCCGAGCAGCACGGTGCCGAGCGCTTCGATGCCGACGAGTAGTTGGGGACGCCGGTCGGTCGGCGCTGCGCCGGTGCCGGTGATGGCAAACGTTGCCGAATTATCCTGCAGCAGCGGGTCGTTGACCGAAACGATGATGGTCTCGTCGGCGGCGTAGGTGCGTGCCGCGAGCGCACGATGCACGTCGATGACGCGCAGCCAGGTTTCGTCGTGTACGGCGGTGACTTTCGCCGCGCGCGGATCCATAAGGATCAGAGGCAGCGGATCGTCAACCGGGAGCATCCAGAAGATCACCCGGTCAATGAGATCGAGCCCGAACAGGAAACGGAGCAAGCCGAGATAGGCATCGACGGTGGGTGCGAAGAAGTCTTCGACCACGATGGTGCGCTGGTCGCTGACGAACCACTTGTCGATGTCCATGGGACGGTATCGGGCGAACCCGGATTCTGAACCGGGCATCCCGTGTACGGCCACATACTCGGGGCCGGGCGACGATTCGCTGCGCAGTCGGCGTGCGTGCCACCACACCGGGGGCCGGTCGATGGTGCCCGGACGTGCCGGTCGATGTTCGGAGTAGATGCGGGACAGAGTTTCCCAGGCTTCGTCGAGCAGTCGCACCGGGCCGCCGGTCGCGACGTCCGGCCGCAACGCCGCACGCGCGGTCTGGACTTCCACTCTCTGGGTCGAACTCGCCACGCCGTAGCCGTAGCGACCGTAGATCGTCGCTTCTGAAGCACGCAGTGTGGCGACCACCTCACCGCGCGCGGCGAAGTCGCGCAGCTGATGGCGGACCAGGTCGGTGGCCAGGCCGCGGCGGGTGAAGGACGGCAGTACTCCAATGTGGGTCACCGCGGCGTGGCTGACGATGACCCCGCCCGGCAGGGTCAGCCGACTGGTGACCGCGTCCGCGGTGCCGACGAGTTGATCCTCGACGAATGCGCCGATAGTCCGGCCGGGTTCGACCAGTGTGGTGATCTGCTCGGGTGTCAGGTCCAGCCGGGGGAATCCGACCATCGCGGTGCGAAACACATTAAGCGCGGCAAGAAGATCCTCGTCGCGCTCGAGCACGCGGATGTCAGAGCCCATTAAGCCATCATGCCGCCTCGGTGGTTCGAGTCTGCGGCTGTGGCGGTGCCCACTCGAACTTCTCCGCCCGCAGCGCAGAGTGAACCGGTCCACTCAGTCAGCACAGCGGACCAACCCGTCCGGTCGGACGAAGCGCCGGCCCAGCCGATGTAGCCGTCGGGCCGCACCAGCACCGCGGGCCCATGATCGCACCGCTGTGCCTGAGCCAGCTCGGTGTCCAGCAGCGCAGCTCCGCGCTCGCGAACCAGCAGAAAGCCCGGGGAACGCTGCAACTCGGTGACGCGGCCCTTCGTGAGCGGGATCTGCGTGGCGCGCGTGCCCACGAGCGGGCTTTCCCCACGGCGGTGCCCATACCGCAACGTCGTTCCCGCGAAGCTCCCGGCCACCGCATCGCGAACCAGCGGGACGCGAAGCAGTCTGGGCGCCAGAAAGTTTCGCAGCACGCGCGCCGGGCGGGGATGCAGCGTCACGCCCCGTGCCAGCAGACCGGACTGGAACAGCACGCGTTTGGCGATCGGATGGCGCTCGTCGTGGTAGGTGTCCAGGACGGCGTCGTCGGCACCATCCAGCACGGCGTCGATCTTCCAGGCCAGGTTCACCGCGTCCTGAATGCCGGTGTTCATCCCTTGCCCACCCATCGGGGAGTGTACGTGCGCGGCGTCACCGGCGAGGAAGACCCGGCCGTGCCGGTAGCGGCTGACTTGCCTTTCGTCGCAATGGAACCGCGATTTCCAGGTCACCTCGAGCACGCCGAGATCGACTCCCATCGCGTGAGCAAGAATGCTGACGATCTCGTCGTCGGTCACGGACTCGGTGTCGGGCACCTGATGGTTGCGGTCCCACACCATTGCGCGGTACCACGTGCCGTCGGCGTCGCGGCGACCGTATGGAGCCAGGAACGCGAACGTGTTTCGCGTGCTGCCCACCTTCAACCCCTCGCCGGCCGGCGCATGCGCGAGCTTGACATCGGCCAGCACGATCGACGACAGGATCGTCCTGCCCGGGAAGTCGACACCGATCAGCCTGCGGACGGTGCTGTGCGCGCCGTCCGCGCCGATGACATACCGGGCCCGCCAACGGTCATCATCGCCAGTCATCACGGTCACCCCGTAGTCATCCTGGGAGAGTCCGGTGACCTCGACACCGCGCCGGATGTCGGCGCCCTGCGCAGCGGCGTAACTACGAAGCGCCGCATCGACTTTGGTCTGCGGTGTGACCATCACGAACGGGTACGGCGAAGCAAGGTGGGTGAGGTCGATCCGCGCGCCGCCGAAGATGGTGACGCCCGGCGCCCGGTAGGCATCGGCGAGCAGCCCTTCGGCCAGTCCACGAGCGTCCAGCACCTCGAGGGTGCGCGCCATGGTGGCGAACGCCCGGCTGGCCTGGCTCACCGACGGGCGGCGTTCCAGCACCGTCACCGAACGTCCGGCCCGGGCCAGGTCGCCCGCGGCCGTCAGCCCCGTCGGGCCGGCCCCGACAACGACGACATCAACGTCGTGAACGGTCATCGCGCCACCGCCTCCGGGTACCAGCGACGGATGTCGTCGGGGGTGGACTGAGCGCCGCGGTTGAAGACGAACCGGCAGCCGGGTTGGGTGACGTGGGCCGCGTTGACGATCGACTCGAACAGCAACGTGTTGGCCGCGACCAGGCGGACGCCGGCGCCGATGAGCACGGCGTCGTAGTGGTTGGCTTCCAGCCAGCGGCGGGCCTTGTCGGCTCCCGCGTCACCGAAGTCGATCAGGCAATTGTCGACCTGGTAACCGGCCGCCCGGAGCGCGGCGACGTTGTCGTCGTTGGCGGTCCGCAGCGTCTCTTTGGTCAGTCCGGGGAACTGCGCGAAATCCGGTGAGGAGTAGTCGATCACCTCGGGGTCGAGTCCGATCTGGATGGCTGTGACGGCCATGTCTGTGACCTCCCGTCGTGGGTTCAACAAGTGTTGAAATCAACGCTAGACCCGTGCCGTAGTGATGTCAACAGTCGTTGAATACAATGCTCGGATGCCCCCTAAAGTGCGTGACGGCGAGACCACCCGAGCCGCGATCCTGGCGATCGCGCGTGCGCAGTTCGGCGACCATGGCTTTGAGCGCACCACCATTCGTTCGGTCGCCGCAGCGGCCGGTGTGGACCCGGCGCTGGTGATGCACTACTTCGGCAGCAAGGCCGAATTGTTCGCGGCCGCTTCACGATTCGACGTGACGTTCCCGGACCTCGCCGATGTGGCGCCGGACCGGATCGCAGAGATCCTGCTGCCGCTGTTCGTCTCGGTCTGGGGTCCGCAGGGTCCCTTCCTGCCGCTGCTGCGCGCCGCCGCCACCAACAAGGCCGCCGCGGCGGCACTGCTGGAGGTGTTCGTCGACCGGGTCGCCCCGGCCCTGGCCACCGCCGTCCCGGACCGCCCCGCCGAGCGGGCCGCGCTGGTGGGCGCGCAGGTGTTGGGGCTGGCGACGGCGCGCTACATCCTGTGCATACCGGCGCTGGCCGAGATGGACGACGCGCAGCTCATCGAATGGCTGCGACCCGTGCTCGCGCACTACCTCACCGGGTCTGCGCCGGCCTGATATCGAAGTGCGCCGGTTCCGGCGCGGCCAGCATCGACGTCAGGGTCGCGCGGTCCCACGGCCACAGGTCGATCGCGTTGCCGTCGGTGAGGTACCAGGAGTTACAGCCGGTGTTCCAGACGGTCGGCGTCATGGCCTCTGCCACAGCGGCATTGAACTCGTCGGTGGCGTCTTCGGTCACCTCGACCGATGACGCGGCGCCGTCACGCAGCATCTCCAGGAACCGTGCGATGTAGTGAGCTGTCCGTTCGGCCGAGTACTGCAGCGAGATGGATCCGGTCGGAGAGTTGGGACCGAGCACGGTGAACAGGTTGGGAAAACCCGGAATTGCGGTCATTCGATAGGCGCGGGGGCCGCCGGCCCAGGCCTTATCGATGGTGAGGCCGTCGCGTCCGGTGACCTCCATGGGCCGCATGTAGTTGTGCGCCTGGAATCCGGTGGCCAGCACGATGACATCGGCGTGGCGGTACCGGCCGTCCGCGGTGCGGATTCCGGTCGGGGTCACTTCGGCGATCCGGTCGGTCACCAGCTCCGCATTGCCGGATTGGATTGCGCGGTAGTAGCTTCCGGAGACCACCTGCCGCTTGCACAGCGGCTGGTAGTCCGGGGTCAGCTTCTCCCGCAACGCCTCGTCGCGCACCTGCAGTCGCAGGCACAGCCGGGCATAGCCCTGCACCATGCGGCGCCGCCACGATGGACGAGTGGTGACGTCGGCGAGAATCCCCGACGCCCACAACAGCGTTCGATACATTCGATCGTGCCCGCCCGGAAATCGTTTCAGTGCCGCGCCGAGAAACGCGCTCTGCCGCAGCGACATCGGTGCCCACAGCACCCACTGCGGCGATCGGACGTAGTGAGCGATCGAGGCGGCACCCGGTTGCAGGGCGGAGATGACCTGCACGCCGGTCGAACCCGTCCCGATCACCGCGATGTGCTTGGCGCGGGTGTCAACGGAGTCGTCCCAGCGCGCGGTGTGCACCACCGGGCCGGGAAATTCGTCGAGACCTGGGATGTCGGGTACCGCGGGATGATGCAGGACTCCGGTGGCGCACACCAGCACGTCCGAGACGATCTCCTGACCGTCGGCGGTGGCCAGCGTCCAATCGCAGCTACTCTCATTCCATTGTGCGGCAACGACTTCGGTGTTCAGACGAATCTGGTCGCCGAGCCCGAGTGAGTCCACAACGCCGCGGTGATAGCGCTGGATGTCGCTTCCCTCGGCCCAGATGTGGGACCAGTCGGGTTTCGGTGCCCAGCCGAACTGGTAGAGCTGCGAAGGGACGTCGCAGCGAAGACCGGGATAGCGGTTCCAGTGCCACACCCCGCCGACGTCGGATGCTTTTTCCAGCACGGTGACATCCGTGAAACCGCGCTGGGTGAAGACGTGCAGTGCGGTGATACCGGCAAGTCCCGCGCCGATGATCACGACGCGCGGTTGCCGGCTCATACGTCGATCTCGCTGTGTGCCAACGCTTGACGCACCGTGCCGGGTGCGGTAGTCATCGCCGCCTCGAACGCCGCCCGGCGATGGGCGCGGTTCATGAAGTTGGCGCCGAGGCCGGCGAGGTCCGCGACCGTCGGCACGATCGGGACCACACGCTGTCCCCGTGCCCGCGCGGTGGCGATTTCGGACCACAACCCCGACGACATCGGGCGCCGCAACAGCCGGTCCTCGAGCACGCCGCCGAATCCCGGGACGCGCACGCCGGGTGCCGAGGCCATCGGCGCGATCACGTAGATGACGTCGCCGTCCTCGGGGCTGACGAGATCCACGGACGCCGTCGAGGCCGCCCCGCCGTCAACGTAGGTGCGGCCGCCGATCGGCACCGGCGGCATCCAGCCCGGAATCGCCCAGGACGCTCGAAGTGCTTCTCCGACGGTAGCTTTCGGAGACCCGTGCGCGCCGAAGGCCACCCGCCGGCCGGCCTGGACGTCGTAGGCCACCAACCGGGTGCCGGGGTGGGCCAGCCAGCCGTCGGGCGAGGCGAATGCGTCGGCCAACCGCTGCAGCCAGCCGGCGTCACCGCGGCCGGTCGGCGCGATCCCGGTCAGTGCGGCCAGGCCGGACTGCGACCGCAGTAGCGCCGGGTTGAGCAGCCGTGGGCGCGGAAGCGGCGGTAGGC
Organism: Mycobacterium sp. 23; assembly: GCF_048287075.1. Lineage (NCBI taxonomy): Bacteria > Bacillati > Actinomycetota > Actinomycetes > Mycobacteriales > Mycobacteriaceae > Mycobacterium > Mycobacterium sp. 23. The sequence continues at coordinate 3,926,200 of NZ_JBLVUX010000005.1, read as the reverse complement.
CCGGCGGCGTGTCGTGAAGGTGGCGGCGCAGCCTTTCGTCGGATGCCTGCCCGCGGTGCATGTCGACCAGGTCGGTGACCGTGGCGCCACCGCCGAGCATGGTGACGATTTCGGCGCCCGCCGAGGTCCCCTGCAGGATGTCGGCCGTCGCGGGTTCGCTTCCGGTCTGCTCGGCCAGTGCATGCAGAACGGCGACGATCCACGCGCCGCCGATCGTGCCGCCGCAACCGATGACCAAAGCCGTTTTGGGGGCTTTATTCGTCACGGGTCTCCTCGTGTGCCGGGCTGATTACGCCCGTGCCGGCAACCTGCGTTCGATGATTTTCAGCGCACGCTCGGCCCAGCGGATGTTTTCCTGCTCGAAAGATATGCCACGCAGCAAGGTCAGGTAAGGACCGACCCGTTCGGCATCGGTTACGAATTCCTCCTCGCTGCGGCCGGCGAGCAGGCGGGTCCGCAGCCGCTCGTAGCGCTCGAGTTTGGCCTGGGCCCACTGCAGGCGTTCGGCGATCGAGTCGCGAACGGCTCGGGTGTCGCCGGCATCGGCGGCGGCAACCTTGATCATCAGGTCGTCGCGCATCATCGAGGGCTTGGGAGCCTTGGCGGTGAGCTGCGTGATCGCCTCACGCCCGGTGTCGGTCAGCGAGAACATGCGCTTATTGGGACGACGCTCCTGGTGAACGACCCGCGCCTGAATCAGGCCCTGCTCGGCCAGCCGGTCGAGTTCGCGGTATAGCTGCTGCGGCGTGGCCATCCAGAAGTTGGCGACCGAGGCGTCGAACTCTTTGGCGAGGTCGTATCCCGAGTACTCACGTTCGAGGAGTGCGGTCAGCACGGCATCACGCAACGACATCCGCCGATAGTACAACGATGCACCTATTCAACAAAGTGATTATTTGCCTATGGACATACGACCGGCCAGGATCTAGCGTCGATCTCATCTACTCAACAAATTGACTATTGCGAGGTTCTCATGCACCCCTTCCGTAAAGCCGTCGAGGCGCACGACGTAGAAGCCGTCGAGACGATGCTGGCCGACGACGTGGTGTTCACGAGTCCCATCGTGTTCAAGCCGTACGTCGGTAAGCCGATGACCAGGGCGCTGCTGCGCGGGGTGCTGCGGGTGTTCGAGGACTTCCGGTACGTCCGGGAGATCCACGACGAGAACGGCCGCGACCACGCGTTCGTGTTCGAGGCGACGGCGGCCGGCAAGCAGGTCACCGGATGCGACTTCCTGCACTTCAACGAGGACGGCCTGATCGACGACTTCATGGTGATGGTGCGGCCGCTGTCCGCCGCCATGGCCCTGCAGCAGGCGATGGGCGCACAGTTCGACCGGATCACCGAAGAGGCGCTCGAGTTCGCCTCCGAACTGAGCCAGGCGCAGGCGGGCTGACCATGCGGATCGGATTGGCGATCAACTATGCCGGCGGCTTCAGAGAAGTGGCCGCCGAAGTGGCCGACCTGGAGCGGGCCGGGTTGGACATCGTCTTTGTGCCCGAAGCGTATTCGTTCGACGCGGTGAGCGCGCTGGGTTATCTGGCGGCCTGCACCGACCGGGTGGAGTTGGCCTCGGGCATCTTGCAGCTCTACACGCGGACCCCCACGCTGACCGCGATGACCGCCGCCGGCCTCGATTACGTCTCCGACGGCCGCTTCACCCTCGGGCTGGGCGCCTCGGGACCGCAGGTGATCGAGGGTTTCCACGGTGTGCCCTACGACGCTCCGATCGGGCGCACCCGCGAAGTCATCGAGATCTGCCGTCAGGTGTGGCGCCGCGAGACGCTGAAATACCAGGGGAAGTACTACACGGTGCCACTGCCGCCCGAGCAGGGCACCGGCCTGGGCAAGCCGCTGAAACTCATCAATCACCCTGTGCGGGAGCGTATCCCGATCCTCATCGCCGCGTTGGGTCCGAAGAACGTCGAATTGGCCGCCGAACTGGCCGAAGGCTGGCAGCCGATCTTCTATCTGCCGGAGAAGGCGCAGGACGTGTGGGGCGACGCCCTGGCCGCCGGCAAGTCCAAGCGTGATCCGTCTCTGGGCGACCTTGAGGTGTATGCCGGACCGACGCTGGCGATCGGCGAAAACGTCGAGCCGCTAAGGGAATTCGTCAAGCCCCACCTGGCGCTCTACATCGGCGGCATGGGAGCCAAGGGCAAGAACTTCTATCACACCCTGGCCACCAGGTACGGGTACGGGCCGCAGGCCGACCGCATCCAGGAGTTGTACCTCTCCGGCGATAAGGAAGGCGCCGCCAAGGCGGTACCCGACGAACTGGTGCGCGACGTCAACCTGATCGGCACCAGGGAATTCGTCAAGGAACGCGTGGCCGCGTTCCGCGCGGCAGGGGTGACGACACTGAATGTCGTACCCATCGCGGGGACGGCCGCGGAGCGGGTCAAGCTGATCGAGGAGCTGCGCGGGCTGGTCGACTGAGTCCGGCTCAAGACGCCGAACGGCGGCGGGAGGAAGTCGGAGTGACCGCGACTCCGGTCATCGACGTCATCGCTTCGGCGAAACGCGGATAGATGATGGCGGGCCCGATCCACCGCGCCAGAAAGCGGCGCAGGTCGGTGCCCCGGCGTGGGGGTTGTCCGCGATCGACGACGAACGAATGCAGTATCCGCAGACAGAACTCGGAGAGCTCGTCCAGCGCGGCGTCGTCGAAACCGTTGGCGTCCCAGTCGACGTCGTAACGGTGGAGCATGGCGCGGCTGAACGTCACCGCTGTTTCAGACGAGATCGAGGGAACCGCACCACCCTGCTGCCGCTTGGTGAGGATGAGCCGGATGCGATCGTCGGCGGCCAGGTTCTCGATCGCGAACGCCAGGCCCTCCACCATTGCCCCGACTGGATCGGTCTGACCGCGGACGTGTTCGGCCAGCTGCCCGAGGAATCCGTCGCCGGATCGCATGGCGGTGGCCAGCAACAGCGCCTCGGTGCCCGGGAAGTAGCGGTAGACGGTCTGGCGCGTCACACCGAGATCCCGTGCGACGTCGGCGATGCGCATAGCGGACCCGCGCTCGGCGACGATCGCGTCAGCCGCGTCCAGGATGCGGGTGATCGCGTCTTCGTCGGAAGCGGGCGGATTGCCCGCCCAGCCGTGACTACGCGCCACTACCGGCTCGTCCGTGCCGCTGACATGCCGTGATCATAACGGGCGCAGGCCGTCGTGCGGCCGCGTCAGAGGTGTGCCCCACCGGTCGAGTACCAGTGTGCGGCGCTCTTCGGTTCTTCCGCGTACCGGTCGAACCAGCGTCCGGCAAACTCGGGGATCTTCTCGTAGGTGGGGTCGTGGCCAGGCCCTTGCGAACGGATCAAGCCGGCCAGCATCGCCGCCAGCTCGCGTTTCGGGACACCGGCATACGTGGCTTGGCCGGGGCGCGTCAGCTCGCGGGACGCGCGCGCCGAGGCGTAAAAAGCCTTGGGAGACAGGCCTTCAGGTATCAGACGGCCGTACGACCCACCGTCTGCTGTCGGCACGTGTTCCCGAAATCCCTGCGTGATGATCCGCAGGATTTCGTCGATGTGCCGTGCTACTCCGGCGATGGTCTTGAGTCGGTAGGGGTAGCTGTCATGGACCGCGTCATACACCCTCAGCGCCGAACTGCGGTGTTCGATCTCCTCTACGAAGTGCCAAAGGAACAGTGACGCAACGCGTTCGTCGCCAGGTGCGAACAGCTTGTCTTCGTGGTCGAGAAACACCTTGAAGTAGGGAGTGAACGTCGCCTCCACAGCTGCCACGTACCCGAGTCGCCAGGCCAATGGTTTGGTCGCGGTCAGGCGATCGAAGGAGGCCACCACTTGGTCCATCGTCTCCTGTAGTCCGGGCCAGCGGCGGACCAGCGCGCGATAGTGGCTCAGGTGCGCGGCCGAATGTTGTGCCTCCTGGCGCAGATAGGCGTTGGCTTCTTCGGCAATCTCCGGATCTCGTATCAACGGCATGGCTTCGCGCGTCGCTTCGACGATGAACTTCTCGAAACCTGGCGCGAAAAACGTTATGACGTTGCACTGCATGGCAAAAGCCGGGCGCTCGGGTTGCCAGTTGAAGGGTATGTCGGAGCCTGCGAAGTCGAAGCGGACTCGCCGCACTTGAATATCTGTCGTCACGCGCCCGCCTTTTCGTTCGGCCCCCCGGAGTGACTCGCTGCCAACGCTAGCGGGCGTGCGCGTATCTTGGCAATACGCTCAGTACAAAATGTATGGTGGTGCGATGGGTTACTCGACTGTGGCCGCCTCTTTGCTCGGCCTGCCGTTCGACGACCCCGACGACGTCATTCGCGACGCCGTGGCGCAGGCCAGTGTTCCTGCGCTCCTTATGTCTTTGGTACACATGACCGGCGACATAGGCCTTCTCGCCGAGCTACCGCGGCCGTTCGCGCTGATCGCGATGGACCTGCAGGGCGCGATGAGCGAGCCCGACAAGGACGCGGTGCGTGAGCGTGCCTTCGACGTGATCCGCGACTACCGCGACCGCGGCTGCCCGCCGCCCTATGTGCCGGGGCCCGAGGAGATGCGGGCGATGTTCGACGTGATTTCGGCGGGGACGGTGACCGAGGAATACGTGGACTATGTCGCCGCCGACCTACGGTTCACCGACGCCGACCAGAACGGTCCGGTCCTCAGGTCATCACCGGAGCAGCGGGCTGACTTCCCGGTCGTCGTCATCGGGTGCGGTGAGGCCGGACTGTTGGCCGGGATCAAACTGAAAGCGGCCGGCATCCCCTTCACCATCATCGAAAAGCAGGCGCGGGTGGGCGGAACGTGGTTGCTCAACCGCTATCCGGGTTGCCGGGTGGACATTGCCAATCAGTACTACGCCTACTCGTTCGAACCGACGGACCACTGGACCCATTACTACTCCGAGCAGCCGGAGATTCTGCAATACCTCACCGACGTGGCAACCCGGCACGACATCGAACCCCACGCGCGATTCAACACCGAGGTGACCGGGGCGACGTGGGACGACGTCTCGGGGGCGTGGCAGGTGCGCGTTCGTGAAGCCGATGGGCGGGCCGAGACGCTCACCGCGCGAGCTCTGATCTGCGCGGTCGGCCAATTCAGCAACCCGGTGATCCCAGAGATCAGGGGAGCCAACAAGTTCCGTGGACCCTCGTGCCACACGGCGGACTGGTGCGACGACGTCGACCTGACCGGCAAGCGGTTGGCGGTGATCGGTGCCGGTGCCAGCGGATTCCAGCTTGTGCCCGCCATCGCCGACACCACGCGACACGTCGACGTCTATCAGCGCACGCCGCAGTGGATGGCGCCCAACCCGATGTACCACGATGCCGTGCCCGACGGCGCGAGATGGGCGATCCGTCACCTGCCCTACTACGGCCGATGGCTGCGGTTCGTATCGTGGTGGCCGCTGGCCGACGCACTCGACGAGCAGGTGCGCATCGATCCGGACTGGGACAACGGTGGGCTCTCCTGCAATGAGTCCAACCACGCCATTCGGGAGATGTTCATCGCGTGGATGCGGGCCTTCTGTCAGGACGAGGAGTTGCTGGCCAAGGTGACTCCGAAGTATCCGCCGATGGGTAAGCGAACGTTGCAGGACAACGGAACCTGGCTGCGAACACTGCAACGGGATGACGTCGAACTCGTCACAGAGGAGATCGCCGAGATCACCGAAGACGGGGTGACCACCGTCGATGGCGCGCACCGGCCGGCGGACGTGTTGGTGTGGGCCACCGGTTTCGACGTCAACCACCAACTCGGACCGATCGACATCCGCGGACTCAACGGACGCGACCTCAACACCGTCTGGGGCGACTCCGCCTTCGCTTACTTGGGCATCACGGTTCCGGGCTTTCCGAATTTCTTCTGCATGTACGGGCCGGGTACCAACGGCGTCAACGGTGCCAGCATCATCTACAACTCGGAGTGTCAGATGCGCTACATCATGGGATGTATCGACATGGTGCTGGAGAGCGGTTGCCGCTCGGCCATGCCGCGCGCAGAAGTGTGTGACGAGTACAACCGCCGCAACCAGGAACGGCTGAAGACCATGGTGTACAGCCACCCGGCGGTCAGCAGCAGTTACTACAAGAACGCCGCCGGGGAATTGCCGACGCTGTACGGTTTCCGCATTTTCGACTACTGGCGGTGGACCAGCAGCCCGGACCCGCAGGACTACGAACTGCGGCCCAGAGGCGATTGTGCCACGTCTTGACCATACACTGGTCCTAAAATGTATTGTGGGGGTGAACGGGAGGAGTCCACCTATGCCACGACCGGAAGCACTGGACCTGACCCGGCGGGTGCTCAAGCACTTGGAGGATGACGCGCTCGACACTGCCGAGGACGTCTGTCGAGAATCGCGCGAAGCGTTCACGGATCTCGGATGGTTCGACCGTGAGCTCGCCATGCTGCGGAGCGTGCCCCATGTCATCGGCTGGGCCGGTGAAGTCGCGATGCCGGGGAGCTATACGACGAAAGACGTGCTGGGCGTGCCGGTATTGGTGGTCCGGGGCAAAGACAATGTGCTGCGCGCCTTCGTCAACGGGTGCGCCCACCGCGGCGCGCAAGTCGCCGCCGACTGCGGGACGACCAAGATGTTCACCTGCCCCTATCACAACTGGTCGTACGGGCTGGACGGCCGACTGGTAGGAGCGCCCGCGCGCAAGATGTTCGCCGGCGCTCTCGACGGACGGGGACTGACGCCGTTGCCGATCAGCGACGAGGCGGGCCTTATCGTCGTCGGCCTCAACTCTGACGTGGACGTCGCACGGGCTTTCGGCGAGGTTGCAGAACCGCTGAGCCACTACGACTTCGATGTCAGGCACCACGCCGAGACCCGGCGCTTTGTGATCGCCGCCAACTGGAAACTGGCCGTCGGGGTCAACTTCGAGGGGTATCACTTTCCGTACGTCCATCCCGACACGCTGGATCCCATTGCGACCAACAATTCCGTATGCGACGTGTACGGGCGCCACAACCGGTGGGCATTTCCCTTCCGCGGCGTCGCCAACTTCCGGGATTCGCCCGAAGCGGATTGGCCCGACCAGTTCTTCGGCACTGTCGTCTATGGCTTGTTCCCGAGTTGCGTGCTGATAGAGGCGCCGGCCTCCTACCAGATGCTGCGGGTGTACCCGGGTCGCGGGCCGGGTGAAAGCGTCATCCACATGACATACGGCGCGCCCTCTCCTGTTACCACCGAGCAGGAGCGCGAGTGGTACCGGATGTCCATGGATGCGGTGTGTAACGTGTTGTGCAATCAGGACTTTCCGATGTCCGAGGCGTGCCAGCGCGGACTTGAAGGTGGAGTGTCTGAGGTGCTCTTCGGGCGCAACGAGCCGATGCTGCACCATCTTGTCGCTGTTTGGCGGGAGGCCGTACTGGAGACTGCGGCGGCTGCGTCCCCAGCCCCGCGACTCTAGTGGAATTCCGCCGGGTGCTCGGCGTCAGCCGGGAAGAGAAATCTGTCGGCGATTGCGTGTTCATTGCGAATCGACATCTCTTGCGCCGTGTTGAGCCACAACCCGTCGAATCCGGCGGAATGCATGCCGGCGTGAATCGCGGCGATGTTTCTCAAGTCTTGCGACGGTAACTCGCCCCAACCATCGTGGTCCTGCCACCGCTCGAAGACCTGCCATTGAGTGTCGGGTACCTGACCGGGCGCGAAGTGCTCGAGCGAAAACATCTCGAACAGGCACCTGTTCGGGTCCTCGGCGTCGGGCAACATGCGATACCCCAGCAGGCAAGACTTCTCGACCAGGATCACCATGCTCGGAAAAACGTGCCAGTCACCGTTTCCTGCGAAATACTGCTCCATCGACATCTGCGGGAAGTCGACGCCCTCGGCGCGGGCAAGTTCTTCGCACATCTGGTGATAGAGCACAAAAGGTGGCACGTCGCCAGGCTCCAGGGTGGCTAGTTGCTGGGCGGCGCGAAAGTCGCGTTCGGTGACCAGAGATCCCACCTCGAGGTATTGGTACTGCATAGAATTCGCGAACACCTCAGGTCTGGCCGCCAGTTCCTGACGTCCGCTGTCGCGGTCGGAGTGCTCTGGTCGCTGGGTGTAGACGAAGCGGGAGTGGTTCTTGTAGGTGATGGTCGGCGTGTAAGGGGCGTAGGCGTATTCCTGTGGTGGGGCGGGCTCGGCCGACGGCCGCGGACCCTGCGCTGACCGCATGGTCTGCGGGTGGGTGCCTGGGGTGTGGTAGCCCTCGATGAACGCGTCGATCACGGTCTTCCAATTGGCCGGTAGATACGTGCGCTTGCGCCAGCGATAACGCATGTCCTGCAGCCGGAATGGAGCCAGCGCAGTGGGCAGCGGATCCAGCCAGTCCAGCAGATCCGGTGGCTCTTGCGCCATGGAGACGAACACCCATCCACCCCAGGTGCCGACCGCCACCGGACGCAGCCCCCACTGTTCACGCGGTCGCGAGGCGAACTCCTCACGGCACGGAACGAACGAAGAACGGCCGTCCAACGCATATCGCCAACCGTGGAATTCACATCGGAACTCGTTGTCCTGCAGGCACCCGTTCCCTCGCGCGATCTTCATTCCGCGGTGTGAACAGGTGTTGTGGAACCCTTTGATTCCGCCGTCCTTCTGGCGTACCACGACGATGGATTGCCGTCCGATCGTGTATTCGTAAAAGCAGCCCGAATCGGGTATCTCCTCTTCGCGACAGGCAGGTTGCCAGACCTGAGCAAATAACCGGTCCAACTCGAGCTGCAAGAACGCAGGGTCGGTGTATCGGCTCTTCGGAACGAAGGTATCGCCGCAGGAATACTTCTCGGGCACGCGGCCGGTGAGGGTCTCGGTCATCACAGGTCCTTCAGTCGGCGGGCGGCCTGTCGAAGATGTTCGGGTACAGCACCGCTTCTTTGAACGACGTCTCGATCTCCGAAAAGGCGGTCGGGATATCCCAAGTTCCGGAGGCTGAGACGATCTCTCGCTCCACGACCGGATTCGACATCAGGCTTATGCGGCCGTTACCGGCGAAGATGACCCGCCGGTTGAGCCAATCCGACTGCAGGCTGGCCAGATACACGACCGGAGGTACGCAGTTCTGTGGCGATAGTCGGACGTTGGAGTCGGAGTAGTCCATGCTCCCGCCGCCTTTGATGCCCTGGGTCATGCGGGTGCCGGCGATGGGTGCGATGGCATTGGCTCGTACCCCGTAACTGCGCAGTGCATTAGCGCACGAGAACGTCAGCCCGACGATCCCCATCTTGGCCGCCGCATAGTTGGGCTGGCTCGGTGCACCCTGGAGTCCGGACATCGAGGTGAAGGTGATCAGCCGGTACTGCCCGCCCCGGTTGGCCCGCCACCATGCGGCCGCATGACGCGTGATGTTGAACGTGCCTTTGAGATGCACAGAAATGACTGTGTCCCAATCCTGCTCGCTCATCTTGAACACCATGCCGTCACGCAGGATCCCGGCGGCGTTCACGACGATGTCCAGGCCGCCCAACGTTTCGGCTGCGCGACCCACGAGGTCGGCACATGCGCTGAAGTCGGTGATATCGGTCGTGTCGGCGAATGCCTTACCGCCTCGGCTGGTGATTGTGGTGGTAACGGCCTCGGCAGGACCAGCATCGTGACCGGTGCCGTCGACGCTGACACCGGCGTCGGAGACGAATACCGTTGCGCCCTCGGCTGCGAGCCCCTCGGCGACCGCCGCTCCGATACCCCGCCCGGCACCCGTTACCAGTGCAGTCCGTCCCTCCAGTACACCCATGGGCTCAGCATACAGAACAGTCATACAACATATGTATATGTGTCGACTGTGCTATTCGAAGCCCCACTCTTGGTAGCGGCGTTCCAGCTCGGCCATCGCCGCACGTCCCCCGCGTTTGCTTCGTTCCTTCATGAAGTTGTACTCGTCCTCGCGCCAGGAGAGGTTGCTGAAGACGCTGTGCGCCATCGGAACCCAGTCGCCGAATTGGGCCATGCCAACCGCGTGCCAGAACGTGATCAGCGCGTGTTTGCCCACCATCAAGCCGTCCGCGGAGTGGTGGGCGATGGCGCGCGCGTAGCGCATCGCCTCATCACGGAGTGCGTCCGCGGGTACCACTGACGCAGCGACGCCCCAGTCGTGAAGTTCCGCCGCCGAGACCCTCCGGCCGGTGATCATCGCCTCGTACCCACGATTAGGCCCGAGCTTGAGCAGGGCGAGCGGCATCGCGGTGGAGAAGCCGGCGAACCCGATGCGAGCCTGCGGTCGGGCCAGGTACATGTCTTCGGAAGCGATCAGTATGTCGGCCGCGAGCGCAAGATTCATCCCGGCACCGAGTGTCGCACCCTGGCACGCGGCGATTACGGTCTTGGGGAACTCCAGCCAATTGGTCAGATGTCGGTGCAGTCTCCGGGCATTTCCCATGCGCGCGGTCTGCGGCATTCGCTTGCCTTTGCGTAAACCCGCTTCCTCCAAGGGGAGTCGCCGCACGTCGTCACCGCTGCTGAAATCCTTGCCCTCGGCAACCACAACCACGACTTTGACCTCGTCGTCGTCTTCGGCGCGGGTCAGACGTTCCTTGAACATGTTGTGCATGTCCGGTGACAGGATGGCGTTGCGGCGGTCCGGGCGGTTAATGGCGATCTGCGCGATGTGCGGTTCGACCACCTGGTAGCGGACCCAGTCTTCTGTCACTTCAGCGGGGTCGAAGTCCCCGCCCGCGGTCGCGTCGGTGTCCATCCCGGCCTCCTTAACTGGGTGCGGCGGCCCATGCGATACATAAGTACACCAGACGATTAGTTGTTACACAGCAGTGGTACCGTCGGCCGATGTCAACCATCGCCATCCGAAAGCAACTGGGCGTGCCTGCGGGAGCAGTGTGGGCGACGCTCGCCGACTTCGGCAATGTCGAGTGGATCCCGGGGGCAGGTGACGTCGTTGTCGAGGGTGACGGACCGGGCATGCAGCGGGTTCTCGCCGGCGGCGGGCCAACTCCGATCGTGGAGAGGCTGCTGTGGATCGAACACGCGACGCGGAAGCTGTGCTACGAGATCACCGACAATCCATTGCCGGTCAGGCGTTTTGTGGCCGTCGCGACGGTTTTGGACGGCGGGACCGATTCCGGGGTGTCCACCGTGGCCTGGGAAGTCGACTTCGAACCGGATGGCGATGAGGATGCCGCGCGGGGCGCCATCGAAGCGGTGTACGGCCTGATGGCGGGCTGGATCGAAGACTACGTGTGGGCCGCCGACCAATAGAACACTTAGACACAATCTGTTTAGTAGTTTAAAATTCAGGTGTGATTGATCCTCTCGATCTGGTACTGATCAGTGTCGACGACCACACCATCGAGCCACCCGACATGTTCGCCGGACGCGTGCCGAGTCGCTTCGCCGACCTCGCGCCGCGCATCGTCGAGGACACCGATGGCGTGTGCTACTGGGAATACGACGGTCTGCGGCTGCCCAACATCGGGTTGAACGCGGTTGCCGGCCGGCCTAACGACGAGTGGGGTTTCGAGCCGTCCCGCTTCGACGACATGAGAGCGGGGTGCTACGACATCGACGCCCGGGTCAACGACATGGACGCCTCAGGCGTCCTGGCGTCGGTATGTTTCCCGTCGTTCCCGACCATCTCGGGTGCGTTGTTCACCTACCAGGGCGACCGTGAGGTGTCGGAGGTGATGGTTCGCGCATACAACGACTGGCACATTGAGGACTGGTGCGGCCGCCATCCGGACCGCTTCATCCCCATGGGCATCCTGCCGCTCTGGGACCCGACGCTGGCCGCCGCGGAGGTGCATCGTCTTGCGGGACTGGGTTGTCGGGCGGTGACCGCTCCGCAGCACATCGGTAGCTACGGACAGCCGCCGTGGCAGGACCCGCACTGGGATCCGCTGTGGGAGGCGCTGTGCGAAGAGAACACCGTGGTGAATATTCACATCGGCACGGGCGGCGGCGTGCCCGTGCCGTCCGATCAGACCACCTACCTTGCTTATAACTCGATGCTGCCAATCGATACGCAACGGTTCACGGCGGACCTGTTGTTTTCGCCAATCCTGATCAAATTTCCCACCATCAAGTTTTCACTCTCCGAAGGGGGCATCGGCTGGATTCCGTTCCTGCTCGAGAGGTTCGAGGACATCTACGCGCGTCAGCGGGCCTGGACGGGTGACGATCTCGGTGGCGGTCTGACCCCTACCCAGGTGTATCGCCGCAACTTCATGTCCTGTTTCATCCGGGACCGGGTGGGCATCGAAATGCGGGACCGAATCGGTGTCGAGACCATCTGTTGGGAAATGGATTACCCGCACTCCGACAGCAGCTGGCCCGACGCGCCGGAGCAACTGGCTGCCCAGCTGGACGGCTGCACTGCGGCAGAGGTCGAGGCGATCACGTGGCAGAACGCCGCGCGCGCGTTCGGCTACACCGGTGTCGACCGGCTCGGCCGGTCGAACTGCACGGTTGGGGCACTGCGACAGAGAATCGTCGACCTGGATCTGTCGGCACCTAAGGTAGATGCCGGCCGAGCACCCAAGGCCGGCGCCACCGCAATCACCTACGGCGAGATGAAACTGCGGATGGCATCGATCCTTCGTGGTGGGGCGTGACCGAGCCGGACTACGGGGTCGTCCTCAGCGATGCCGACCGCGCATTCCGCGACGAGGTGCGCGAGTTCATTGCCGCGGCGCTGACCTCCGACCTGCGGGGGCGCGGCCATGACAAGACCGACCATCTGGTTCGAATGCGCCTGTGGCAGGAGCGACTTCATGAAGCGCGCCTGGCTGCCATCTCGTGGCCGAAACAATTTGGCGGCCGCGGCGCGGGTCCGGTTCAGCAGCTGATTTTCAACGCCGAGATGGCTGCCGCACACGCCCCCGAACCCATCAACCGCAGCGCGATCAACCAGCTGGGGCCGACCATCATTCAGTGGGGCTCCGAGGAGCAGCGCGCCAATTACCTGCCGAGGATTCTGTCTGGCGCAGATGTCTGGTGCCAGGGTTTCAGTGAACCTGAGGCGGGTAGCGACCTGGCCGCATTGAGGACGAAGGCCGAGATCGATGGTGACGAGTTGGTGGTCACCGGGCAGAAGATCTGGACGTCCAAAGCTGAGTATGCGGACTGGATCTACATTTTGGCTCGCACGGACCCAGCGGCGGAAAAGCACGCGGGTATCAGCTACGTCTTGGTGCCTTTGAGTTCGCCGGGAATCGAGATCCGTCCCATCCGGCAGATCACCGGGCAGGCGGAGTTCAGCGAGGTGTTCTTCGATTCAGTACGGGTGCCGCGAGCGAACGTGGTCGGGCCGTTGCATGGCGGATGGCGGGTGGCCAAGTCGACTCTCGGCTACGAACGCGTCGGCCAGAGCCGCACTCACCGCATCGAGCGACGGCTCGCAATTCTGGTCAAGATGGCCCAGGACGACAACGCGCTGACGCGGGATGGGTTGGACGACAGCTATGTCGCCGATCGCATCGCTGGTTTCGCTGCCCGGGTTGAAGCGCTGCGCCAGATCTCGGCGCAGGCCACCGCCGCCGGTGTCCGCGGTGTGAGTCCCGGACCCGAGGCCTCGGTGGCCAAATTGTTGACATCCGAAGTCGACCAGGAGATGGCTAACTTCGGGCTGGACCTCGCGGGGCCATCTGGAACCCTGGATGGCAACTCGATCGGCACCGCGAAGGGGGGCAACGTCGCTCAGAGCTACCTGCTGATGCGGGCAGCGACGTTCGGCGCGGGCACCTCGGAAGTGCAACGCAACGTCATCGCCGAGAAACTACTGGGGTTGCCACGTGACCCTTGACTCGGCCCATGGGTTGGACGACATCGCCGACACGGCCGAAGACCTTGCAGCTCTGCGGGATTCGGCTGATGATGTGCTGCACCGATCCTGGTCGCTCGCAGCTTTCCGGGACATGCTTGCAGGTCCGGTATTCGAGCCGGGGTTATGGCGGACGGTCGCCGACCTGGGCTGGCCGGACGTGCTGGTGACCGAGAACCGCGGCGGCGGAGGCGGGGTCCTGCGTGAGTTGTGCGTGCTGGCGGAGGCGTCCGGCGCCGCGGCAGCCCCCATTCCGCTGGCGGGGGTGGCCGCGGCTGCCTGGTGCGCGGACCGCTGCGTCGACGGCGTCGTTCTATTACTGCCAACACTTGGCGAACGCACCGGCGTCGGTGTCTCGGGAGTGTGGCCGGTGGTGCCCTACGGGGCGGTGGCAGGCGCCCTCGTGGTGTGCGCGGGTGCGGGTGACCGGGCCGTGCTGGGGTTGGTCGACATCAATGGGGTAGGGGTCAAGATCGAGCCGCTGACACCGCTGGATCACAACCCCGCCGCGCGAATTTCATTGCACGAAGCACCAATCGACGTCCTTGCCGAAGGCCGGCACGCCGAGTCACGCCACCGTGGGGCAGTGCTGCGCGCACAGATCACCCAAGTGTCGGAACTGGTCGGCATTGCGGCGGCCGCCAACGACACTGCAACGGAATACGCGAAAATACGTCGAGCCTTCGGCCGGCCGATCGGCGCGTACCAGGCGATCAAGCATCGTTTGGTTGACCAGAGGTGTGCGATCGAGATCGGTCGGGCGCTGGTCAGCAGGGCCGCTGATGCGTGCCAGGACGACCATCCCGATGCCGCCGCGCTGACGTCGCTGGCAGCGTTCTGGGGGATCGATGCGCTGCGCGCAGTGGCCGAAGGCGCCACGCAAGTCTTCGGCGGCATCGCCTTCACGTGGGAGCACGACGCGCATGTGCACCTTCGCCGGGCAGCCACCTCCGCTGCCTTGCTCGGTTCCCGCGCCTATCACCGCCAAGCGGTGACGCGCTGGCTAGGGGCGGGTAACCGCCTCACCCGTGAGGGGACTGCCGGCGCATGACGCACTTCCTATCCGGTGTGACCGTCTTGCAGCTTGGCGACGGCATTGCAGGAGCGGCTGCGTCGGCATTGCTGGCCAGCCTCGGTGCTCGGGTCAGCCGGGTCCCTCGCGGTGAAGCGCCCGGCCGTGCCGGTCCGATCATCCGCGGAAAGGCCGGTCCCATCGCCGCCGTCGATCTGATCCTTGATCGGGGCAAGCGGATCATTGCGCCGGCTGACGAGTCTTTGCCAGTGATAACGGGTTTCGACATCGTGGTCGTGGACCACGACCGGGTGGTCGAACCGCCGGCGGCCGACGAAGCCGTGGTGGTGTGCATCACCCCATTCGGGTTGCACGGACCGCGGTCTGAGCAACCGGGCGGCGAGCTTGTCGCCCAGGCCGCGGGGGGAATGCTCGCGACGATCGAAGATGCCGATGGAACACCGGTGCCGGCACCGGGCTATGTGGCACTCAAGGCGGCCGGAGCGGTCGCCGCCCTCGCGGCGCTGCACGGCCTGGACGAACGCAACAGCACGCAAGCTCCGGTCCTGGTCGACGTGTCGGTGCAGGAGGCGGTTACGTTCGCCGCCGCCCTGCCGGAGTGCGCCCATGTGCTCTACTCCTGCCCCGGCAGGGCCGGCAGCGGCCGCTATCTCGCGCCGTCCGGACTATTCCGAAGCTCTGACGGCCTGGTGCGCATCACCGCGGTCGAGAACCACCAGTGGCGCGGTTTGATTGCCGCGCTGGGTCATCCGGGATGGGCCGAGGGGCTCGATGAGCGAGACGCCCGCATCGAGCACTCGGACCTGATAAACCAGCACGTGACCAGGTGGGCCGAAACTCGCGACAAAGAGGGATGCGCAGCACTGTTGCAGGCGCACGGCGTGCCTTCCACGCCGGTGAACACCCCACGGGAGATTCTGACTTCACCCCAGTTCATTTCGCGCCGAGCGGTGTCGGAGGCAGACCTGGCGGGGACTGTGTTATCGGTGCTCGCGCCGCCATGGCTGGTGACAACGGCAGGGCGGATCGGCCGGCATCGGACCGGGCGCCTCCGGGATCTGCGGATCGTCGAGGTGACTCATGTGCTTGCGGGTCCGATCATCGGTGCGCTGCTCGGTGGCATGGGGGCTCAGGTGCTGAGGGTCGAGGATGCGGAACGCCTCGACATCTACCGGCGCACCGGCCCTTTCGCCAACGGCGAGCCGGGCGTCGAGCGGGGCGCCTACTTTGCGGTGTCCAACCACTCCAAACAGAGCCTGCTCATCGAGTCCGCGAGCGCCACTGCCGATGTGGCTGCCGTGTTGGTGGATTCCGACGTCCTGATCGAGAATGTCGGTGGGTCGCGTTTGAAGCGCCTGGGTGTCAACCCGGACGCGATCGCGGGTTCCGGCCGGCTCGCGGTCCGGGTTTCAGGCTTCGGTGCGACGGGTCCGATGGCCGGGTATCGGGTGTACGCCAACAACGTTCAGTCCTACGGCGGCTTGGCCGGGCTGACGATCGGGCCCGACGGGTCCCCGGCACGGCTGGGTACGGTTCTTGCCGACCCGTTGTCGTCGATCGTGGCCGCCGCCGTGATTGCAGCCTGGGCTGTCGGGCCGCAGCGCGACAGCGGCGCTCTGATCGATCTCTCCATGGCCGAGGTGGTCGCTTTCACTGTGGCGGAGTACGTGGCCGCAGCTTCGGCGCCCGATGCGATCGCTGACAACCCGACACCGCCGCACCGCGGCGTGTACCAGGCCGCCGACGGGCGTTGGGTGGCAATCGAACTCATTCGCCCGCAAGACTGGCTGCGCCTGGCTGGAATAACTCGCGACGCTCGAGAGCTGCCCGACCTGGTCGCGGCAGCGCCGGCGGCTGACGTGGCCGCCCGCTTCACGGCCGCTGGGGTGCGCGCGGCCGTGGTGCAGCGCGCGGAGGACCTGGTGGCTGACCCGCATCTGGCTGCGCGCGGCTTCTTTCCCGAGATCACCCATCCCGATCCCGCGATCGGAACGGCGCGTCTGGTCGGTTTGCCATGGCGATTCGCGGGGCGTGGCCCGATTCGGTTGAGGCCACCGCCGGCGCTGGGCAGTGCGAACACCCGCCACGAAAGGATCACCAGTGCAACCTGACTCGCACCCGGCTACGGTGTGGGCCGCGACATTCGTCCCCTCGAAGTCGCCGATCCCCGGATACGGCATGGACGGCTACAGCGTCGCCTGGGTCGACACCAGCGACGGCCGCCTGCAAGTGCTCGTATCCGGGCCGCGTCCATCACCCGGGACTGTCGGCAGGCTGGTCGAACGCGAGCTGAATGAAACGAAAATCCATTTTTTCGAGGCGGATTTGACGTGACCGGCACGTACATCGCGGGTATCGGCCTCACTCCTTTCGGTCGGCACTCCGATCACCCGCTGGCCGACCTCGGCGTTCTGGCGGCCAGAAAGGCGCTCACCGACGCAGATCTCGACTATGACGCGGTCGGCGAGGTCTTCACCTCGTCGTCGATGGCGCCGCCCCAGACCGGCTTGAGAGTGGCACACCGGCTCGGCCGCACCGGAATTGCGGTTACCGCGATCGAAAGCGCCTCAGCCGGCGGGATGGTCGCGTTACGGCACGCCGTCTGGGCTGTCAGCTCCGGCCGGTGCAGCACCGCGTTGGCCATCGGCTACGAGAAGACCACCGCGCTGGAACCGGGCGGAGTGGTGCCGGTGGCTGTCGATTTCTGGGATCGCTTTCCGCCGCAGTTGCACTACGCCATCGAGGCGACCCGGTGGCTGCACGACTCCGGCAGCAAACCTGAGGTGATCGGCGCCGTCGCGGCGAAGTCCTACAACCAGGCGCGGCTGAATCCGATGGCGGCGCGGCGCAACGAGAACGAGGTCACCATTGAGCAGGTCATGTCCTCCCGAACGGTAGCCGAGCCGCTGACGAAGATGATGTGCCACGCCTCGGTGGATGGCGGCGCCGCGATCGTCGTTACCCGGCAACCCCGTTCGCGATCAGTGCCCGTTGCCGCAATCGAGCAGACCAGCTGGCCGAGCGACCCGTCCTGGCCGCTGGCCGGACCGTGCGTGGGCCCGCCCTCGCAGATCACCCTGACCGCTGACCGGGCGTACCAACATGCCGGAGTCACACCCACCGACGTGGGCATCGTATCGCTGCACGACATGTGCGCCAGCGAAGAAATCACCGCTCTGATCGCACTCGGCCTCGCGGACGTCCGCGGGGTGGCGGAGCTGGCCGTCACCGGCGAGCTGGCCAGTGGGGGCCGGTTACCGACGAACACGGACGGCGGGTGCCTGGCCCGCGGTCATGCCTTTGGGGCGACCGGCTTGGCCCAGGTGGCAGAGGTCGTCAGTCAGCTTCGCGGCGAGGCAGATTCGCGGCAGGTCGCGGATCCCCGTATGGGCTTGGCACAGGCGATGGGTGGCGGTGGCTCATGTGTTGTCGCCGTGCTGGGCCGGTGATCTGAATTGGTCAGGCGTTGCTGAATGACGAACTCACGAAGCGCTCCACCATCTTTCGTTCAGCCACCGGGTCTTTGAGTGGCCAGCACCAGAGCGACAGAAAGACGTGAATAAGCCACTGTTCAGCGAGGGGGTCACGCTGGTTTAGTCCGAGCATCTCAGCGGCGAAGACAGCTATGGAGGGTGTAGATGTCAGCCATTCGCTGCCGGGCGCCAACCGCACCGATCGCATGAGCTGGACCAGGGGATCTGCTCGCATACGTTGCAGGGCAACGATTGTGGCGGTAACGACTCGATCCGTCCCGCTGAGATCCCTGATCGCATCGCGCACCGTCTCCAGAATGCGGGTAGCTTGCTGGGTGACGACGGCGTCCCGGATCGCCGCCTTGCCCCCGGCCCGTCGGTAGATCGTTGCCGGTGAGCAATGAACTCTGGCCGCCAGGTCCTCGATGCTGAATGCCTCGTAGCCTGCTTCGGTGATGAGCTCAGCGGCCGCGCTGTAAATACGCCTGGCCGCTTCATTGTTCCGGTCCCCGCCGAGCAACCAGTCGTCATGTGGCATGTAAGCACCGCCTATCGAATCTGCAGAGCAGAGAAGTTTTCTCGCGAAGTGAGAAATTCTGGTGACTTTTATCAGTCTAATCCGCTGATGTTCGGGTGTGAGCTGAGGTGCCGGCCCGACCGGTGAAAGAGAACGTTTATCAACATTGTGCCCGCGTGTTGACGACTCGCTTGGGCGCGGTCAGCCTGAGTCAATGGCCGTTCTAGCTGATCCGACCAGTTTCTTCGGGGCTGAGTCGCTGCAGGATCCGTACCCTCTGTACGACCGGATGCGCGCGCAGGCGCCGGTCCACCGGATCGGTGACTCGGAGTTCTATGCCGTTTGCAGTTGGGATGCGGTAGTCGACGCGGTCAACCGAGTGGACGACTTCTCGTCCAACCTCACCGCGACCATGGTCTGTCACGAGGATGGTCGCGTCAGTGCTCTGCCGATGATGGAGGCGGGAAGTTCATCGCACGCGTTGGCCACTGCTGACGACCCAGCGCACGCGGTACATCGCAAGATTTTGTTGCCGCACTTGTCTGCGAAAAGGGTTCGTATTATTGAGGAATATGCGGGCCGAGTTGCGGATCGTTTGTGGGAGGAGAACTTGGCCCACGGGCAGATCGAGTGGATGAGCGCCATAGCGAATCGGTTGCCCATGATGGTGGTTGCCGAACTCCTGGGGTTGCCCGATACCGATGTCGACGATCTGATCCGTCTGGGCTTTGCCACGACCACGTTGCTCGACGGGGTGGTTTCACAAGCCCAGCTCGAGGCGGCCGGGGCCGCTGCGTTCGCATTGTCCGCCTACGTCATGGAACATTTCGAAAAGTCTGGCGGTTCAGACGAACACGGGCTGATCCCCGACCTGGCCGCGCGATACGCCTCCGGTGAGATAGACCAGACCGTGGCCATGGGAATCATGCTGACGCTGTTCAGTGCCGCGGGGGAGTCCACCGCATCACTCTTGGGTAGTGCCGCGTGGATCCTTGCCGATCGTCCCGAGATCCAGCAGCAGTTGCGCGCGAACCCTGATCTGTTGAACGCATTTCTCGAAGAGGCACTGCGCTACGAGCCGCCGTTCCGCGGACACTACCGGCATGTCTGGCGCGATACCACGTTAGGAGGTGTCGAGGTCCCTGCCAACGGCCATCTGTTGTTGATGTGGGGAGCGGCCAATCGTGATCCCGCACATTTCGACACACCTGATCAGTTCCGTCTCGATCGGGCCGGAGCGCGAGGTCATGTCACCTTCGGCAAGGGTGTGCACTTCTGCGTCGGTGCGGCACTGGCGCGATTGGAGGCGCAGATCGTGTTCCGGATGCTTTTGGAGCGGACCAGTTGGATCGAAGCGACTGATGTCGGCGAGTGGCTGCCCAGCATTCTGGTAAGACGGCTGGACCGTCTCCAACTGAAAACCTGCTGATTTAACGGCTTTGCTGCGGCCGGCGACTGTCGCGCAGCCGGTCAGCCGATTGCTCCACTGTCCTTGAGCGCGAGGATCCGGTCCCAGTCTCCACCGAGTTCAAGCACCAGTTGTTCGGTGTGTTCGGCGAACTCCGGCGCCGGCCGCAATTGCAAGTGCGTTTCATCGAACATCACCGGGCTGGCGACCAGATCGAATGACTCGCCGTCGCGTTCGATCGCCACGATTCCTCCGTTAGCACGCACTTGGCGGTCGGCAGCTACCTCCGCTGTATTGAGCACCGGCGCCCACTGACCGTCGAAGTCCGCCAATGCCTTCCGCCAGTACTCCAACGGCTGCGCGGCAATTGCGGCACGGAACCGCTCGGTCGCTTCCACGGCATTCGTCGCCAGCGACTCGTGACTGGCGAACCGATCGTCAGCGGCGAGTTCGGGAAGTCCGACGCATGCGCAGAAGTCGGCGAAGTAGCGAAACGCCTGCAGCGTCGACAATCCCAGGAACCGGCCGTCACTGGTGCGATAGAAGCCGGTAAGCGGATTGTGTGGAGTCACATTCGCGCCGGCCGGATTAGCGACCCACGGCTGCCCACTCATCAGGGCGGCATTGACGGCCACCCCCATCGCCCAGACGCCGACTCCGAGTAGCGAGATGTCCACGGTTCGGGCCACACCTGTCCGTTCGCGCTCGAACAACGCAGCAGCGATGCCACCGGCGATGGTCATACCACCGATCGAATCCCCGTACGCCGGGCCCGGTTGGGCGACAACGCCATCGAGGTCGCTAGGAGTGGTACTTGCCGCGCCGGCGGCGCGACTCCAGAACCCGGTCATGTCGTAACCGCCCTTGCCGCCTTCGTCGCCCAGCGGACCGTAGGCACTGCCGCGCGCATAAATGATGCGGGGATTAATGGCTCGCACGTCGTCGACGTCAATCTTGAGCCTGGTGCGCGCATCGGGCAGGAAATTGGTCAAGAACACATCGCTGGTGCGCACCAGGTCCATCAGCAGCGTGTGGCCGTCGGGTGTCGAAATATCGAGTGCGATCGACCTTTTGCCACGATTGGCGTGTTCCATGACCGGATTGCGCGCACCTTCGACGGTGATGTTGCCGAGTTGACGTAGACCGCGCTGGGAGTCGCCGGTGCGCGGGTGCTCGACCTTCACAACGTCGGCGCCCCAGTCTGCCAGTACCGCTCCCGCCGCCGGCACGAACGTCCACTGGGCAACCTCCAGAACACGCACACCGTCCATTGGTCCAGTCATATCTGCATGGCCCCTCAGCGGTAGTTCAGCACGACCGGAAGATGGTCGTGTGTATGCACCAACGCGGAGGCGCGCGGCACGCGCTCACCGGTCACGCGAAGACCGCTGGCGCGCTTGACGATCTCTTCCAGTAATAGCCGCGCCTCGCGCCGAGCGAGCGCGGCTCCCATGCAGAAGTGCTCTCCGACGCCGAATCCCAGGTGACCCGCGGCATCCTGGCGAGTGATGTCGAACTGCTCGGCGCTGTCACCCCAGTGATCGGGGTCGCGGTTCGCGGATGCGTAGGCAAGGAGCAGTCCGTCACCTGCCTCGATGGTGGCGCCGCGCATCTCGACGTCGTGGGCGGCTTGCCGCGCCATGCTCATCACCGGTGTCCAATACCGCAAGACTTCTTCGACCGCGTTGCCGGCGAGACCCGGATCGGCGAACAACCTGTCGGCCTGTTCAGGGTTCGCATCAAGGCAATCGGCGATGCCGGCGATCAGGCTCTGTGTCGTCTCGCTGCCTGCCGCCAGCAGTGTCAGCGCGTAGATCATGACCTGCGCATCGTTGAAGGGCTCGCCACCGACGGTCACTTGCGAAAGCATCGTGAGCAGGTCGTCCTGAGGGTTGCTCTTGCGCTCAGCCGCCAGGTTCAGGAGATATGGACCGATCTGGTCGAAAATCAACGCCATGTCGTCGTCCGTGGCCAACCCGCTGCCCACGTTGGCGATGGTGGTCGCCCAACCCGCGACTTTGGGCCAATCCTCTTCGGGGACCCCCAGCAGGTAGGCGAATACGAACACCGGAATAGGTTCGGCAATGCGCTCTATCCAATCGAATTCGCCGTTCGGCAGGTCGTCCAGGGCCTCGTTGACGACTTGGCGCACCCGCGCCTCCATCTTTGCGACGGCCGCCGGCGTGAACCGGACGCCGATGGCCTTGCGGTGCGCGCGATGCTCGGGCGGATCCATGAACATGATGCCCCGGGTCTGGTAGCCCTGTGGGTCTCGTCCTTCCCGGTGCGCGATCAGGTCCATCATGATGCCGATCCGTTCGGATTTGAACTTTTCCGGGCGCGCCGAGATCCCCTTGATATCTTCGTATTTGGTGACGACCCAGAATTTCCCCTCGTCATACCAGTGGACCGGATCGGTGGCACGCAACTCCGCGAAGGTCGCATTGGGTTCGCCGAGATAGAAGTCCGGGTCGTCGAAACGGGCGGCTGCGATCGTCACCATAGAAGTAAACAATAGAACATCGAGTGTCGATCTGCGAACTGCTGACTGGTGGCAACAAGGCGACATGGAGTAGCAGCAGAACAAAATCTGTTTTATTGTTGCATTGTGACTGCTGCCCTGTCTCATCTCCGGGTGTGTGACCTGGGCGGGCAACTGGCGGGTGCGGGCGCCACGAAGATCCTGGCGGCGTTCGGCGCCGAGGTGATCCGCGTGGAGGACCCGGCGACCCGCGGCATGTGGGACGCGCTACGTGGCGTAGGGCCGTTCGTCGACGATCGGCGAGGCGTCAACCTCGGCGCAGGCTTCAACAACCACAACGTCGGGAAGCTCGGGGTGACGATCAATCTTCGCGCCGACGCCGGAAAGGAGTTGTTGCGCGAGCTGATCGAGGTGTCAGACATCGTCTGTGAGAACTTCGCCGCCGGAGTCATGGCGAGAATGGGCCTCGGCTACGACGAGCTGCGTCGAATCAAACCCGATATCGTCTACGTCTCGAACTGCGGGTTCGGCCACACAGGACCCTACCGTGACTTCAAGACCTGGGGGCCCATCGTCCAGGCACTCAGCGGTCTGACCTTCTCGGCCGGGTTGCCCGAAACAGAACCCGCGGGATGGGGGTTCTCCTATATGGACCATGTCGCCGCCTACTACATGACGATCGCCATCCTGGCCGCGGTGCACTACCGGGAAAAGACCGGCAAAGGCCAGCATGTCGACTTGGCCACGGTTCCGGCCGGGGTCGCCATGCTGCCGACCGAGGTGCTCGACTGGACTGTGAACCACCGTCCCGCCCGCCGGCCGGGCAACCCCGCCGGCAATCGCGCCGACTTCGGTGAGATGGCGCCGCACGATATCTTTCCCTGCCTCGGTGACGACCGGTGGATCGCCATCGCGTGCCGCGACGACCGCGACGTTACGCTCCTGGCCAAGGTACTGGACGAGCCGGAACTCACCGCAGATCGATTCGCCACACTGCAGGAACGGCTCACCGGCGCAGACGAACTCGCGGGGTTGATCAGCGCACGCACGCGGACCAGGGAAGCCACACTTCTGGCAGGCGAACTCGTTGCCGCCGGCGTGCCGGCCAGCGTCGTGAAATCTCCGCGAGAACGGATCGACGAGGATCCCGACCTCGCCGCGTGGGGCCTTTTTCCCACCGTCGTGCACCCGGAGATAGGGACGGTTCGCGTTGAGGGATTACCGATACGGCTCTCGGCCACGACGTGGAGCATCTCGCGTGCCGCGCCGTGCCTGAGCGAACACAACCGGAAGGTATTGGGTGGTCTGCTCGGGCACAGTGATGTCGAGTTGGCCGAGCTGACGAAGCAGGGTGTGATCTGAACGCGCTAGCCGGAATTCGCGTTGTCGAGTTCAGCGACCAGTTCACCGCCATCGGTGCTCGCCTGCTGGCCGAGCTCGGTGCTGACGTGATAGTCGTTGAGCCACCGGAAGGTTCGGCGCATCGACGGCGACCTCCATTTGTCGGTGGCGAAGCGGACCCGGATTTCAGCCTGCGGTGGTGGAGCGGTAACGCCGGCAAGCGTTCGGTGACTGTCGACGCCGACATCGACGGGCCGGTGAGATTGCGACGGCTGATAAGCACCGCCGACATCGTCGTTTCGGGAGCGGGCACGGCCAGTGTGGGACCACTCAGCTACGACAAGTGCGCACTCGACCACCCGGGCCTGATCTGGGTTGCGGTAACCCCGTTCGGATTGGACAGCGTCCGGGCAGGCCAGCCCGTCACCGACCTCACCATGCTGGCCGGCGGAGGACCGGTGTGGAACTGCGGATACGACGACCATTCGCTGCCGCCTATTCGTGGAGCGGGTGAGCAATCGGCCAATCTCGCCGGCCTGAATTGCGCGATCGGAGCCCTGGTTGCACTGGCGCACCGGGATCAGACGGGTACGGGGCAGCTCGTCGAAGTGAACGTCAACGCTGCGTGCAATGTCAGTTCGGAACAGACGACCTACCACTGGCTGGTCAACAACGAGACGTGCGTTCGGCAAACCGGCCGGCACGCCTACTTCACGCCCAGCCAGCCGACGCAGGTGTTGTGTGCAGACGGCGCTTACGCCAGCACCGGCGTGCTGCCGCGCAAACCCCCGGAGTATGCCAATCTGCTCGCCTGGCTCGACGATCTCGGCCTGCGCGACGAGATCCCCGAGGCCGTCTTTCTCGAAATGGCCGCCTCTCGTGACGTGCCGGTGGATATCGCGATGATCGGCGCCGACGACGAGACCACCGCGATCTTGACCGCAGCCCGGGATGCGATCACGTTGATCGCCAGCCGGATGCCGGCAAAGCAATACTTCCTTGAGAGTCAACGGCGTGGGTTTCCCGCCGGCGCAGTGTTGTCACCCGAGGAGGCCTTTGACGACGAGCATGCCGCGGCCCGGGGGTTCCGGGTCCCGGTGAACCATCCGGAACTGGACGCGACGGTCGATTATCCCGGTGTGCCCTATGTTTTCACTGCCAGTCCGGCCGTACCCCCATCGAGGCCACCGCTACTCGGCGAACACAACGAACTGCTCGATCAACTTCCCGACCAAAGCTGATCGGAGACATCGTGCAGGCACCTGTCGAGGGGAGCTTCGGTTGAGCCGCCTCACTCACATCGGTCTGTGCGTCTCGGACCTGGAACATTCAGTTGAGTTCTACTGCACCGCGCTCGATTTTCAGGAGGTCGGCCGGATGCACGTGACCGGGGAGGAGACGGCGCAGTTGCTGGACATACCCGGGTTGGTCCTCGATCTGGTCTACCTGCAGCGCGATGGTTTTCGCCTGGAGTTGTTGAGTTACTACGATCCCGGGGTTGACGGCGACGGCAGCCCGCGGCGGCTGAATGCGCTGGGCCTGAGCCATCTTTCGTTTCGCGTTGCCGACGCCGACGAATTGATCGCGAGGATCGAGCGCTGCGGCGGGCACGGTTGGCCGGAGCGGACGGTGAAATTCGACGGTGGCTACCGTGGCTTGATGGCAACCGATCCGGATGGCACGTGGATCGAGCTGATCGAGACCGGCTAGTCAACTAGTCACCAAACGTCCGATTGTTCCATCGGAATGATAGAGTTTCCGTGTGCCCGCTACCAGCGAGTTGGTGTACTCGCCGTTCTCGAAAGAGATCTTCGACGACCCCTATCCGGTCTACCGGCGCTTGCGTGACGAGGCGCCGGTATATCGCGACCCGGAGGACCGCTGGTGGGTGCTGTCGAGGTTCGACGACGTGGCACCGGCACTGCGCGACTGGGAGACGTTCTCGTCCAAATCTGGTCCGGCGCCGGAGAATCCGGACAACGACGGCCGCAAGTACTCGGTGATCTCGATGGATCCGCCACGCCACGACCGAATTCGCGGCGTCCTCAAGGGTTTCTTCACCCCCAGAGCGGTGGCCGCGCTGGAATCTGCCTTGCAGAGGGTCGTGAACACGCACCTGGGTCAGTTACGGCCCGGCACGACCGTGGACGCCATGGAGGCGTTCGCCTTCTCGGTGCCCACGGATGTGATCGGTGACCTGCTCGGCGTGCCGCATGCCGACCGTGAGCAGCTGCGCGTCTGGTGGGAAGCATTCCTCACCCGCGAGGAAGGCGAAGTCGCCATGCCGTCCAGTGCAATCGAGGCCAGCCGCATGATCAGTCAGTACATCGGCGACTTGATCGAACGGCGGAGGACCGATCCCGGCGACGATCTGATCAGCATCGTGCTGCAGGCCACATTCCATGACCCCGAGGCCGGTGCTCACCGCTCGCTGACCCCCCACGAAGTGTTGATGTTCTGCAATCTGTTATCCGCAGCGGGGTCGGAGACGACCCAGAAGCTGATTTCCAACGGTCTCGTCGCGCTGGCTGAGCATCCGGACCAGTGGCGCCGAATCGTCATGGATCGCAGCATCATTCCGGCCGCCGTAAATGAAGCCCTGCGCTATGACACTCCAAGCCACTGGGTGGCCCGCACGTTGACGCGGCCTGTCGAGCGCCACGGGGTCACCATTGACGCGGGTGACTGGGTGTTGCTGCTGTTGGGAAGCGCCAACCGCGACGAGCGCCGCTACAGCGACCCCGACCGCTTCATCATCGACAGGCCCCGGGGCACCGACGTCTATTTCGGCTGGGGTATCCATATCTGTCTGGGCCAGTGGCTGGCCCGGCGGGAAGCGCAGCTGGTTTTCGACTACGTAGCGCAGAAATTTCCGAACTACACCGTCGGAGAACGCGAACGGGTGCTCACCGCCACTGTGCGTGGTTACACCAGCGTGGAGATGACCCTGCGCTGATCATGGACATCGCTTTCACCGACGAGCAGCAATTGCTGCAGGACACGGTCGCAAGCCTGGCGGCCACCCTCGCGGTCGCCGGCCCCGGGGCGATTGCCTCTGGTGCGGCGCTGGACATGCAGTGGCATCGCATCGTGGAACTTGGTGTTCCGGCCCTGCGTGCTCCGTCATTGAGCGGATTGGAAGCCAGTGGTGTCGAGACGGCGATCGTCATCGAACAATTGGCCAGGGTCCTCAGCGCTGTTCCGGTGGTCGGTCAAGCAGTACTGGCCACCGAACTGCTGGACGCGGCCGGTGCTGGGAAAGAGCTGGCCCTCCTGGCAGCGGGCGCCCTCCGGGTGGCGCCCGCGCTGGCCACGGATTTGACGCGATTCTCGTCGACGGACGAACCCGGTGTGGCGTTCGACGCGGCCGGCGCGACGCACGCGCTGGCTTTGTCACGCAGTGACGGGCAGCGCCTGCTCGTGTGCGTGCCGCTTCACACTGAAGAACGCGAGATCACCGGCGGTCTCGACCTCACTCGCGCAATCCGGAAAGTGCGGGTGGATCCGGCCGATCCCGGCCGCCCCATCGGGGGACCGATCGGTGACGAGCGGTGGAGTCGCGTTGAGGCACTGGGGATGACCGCTGTCGCGGCTGATCTCCTCGGCGTCATGCAGGGCGCGTTGGACGAAGCGGTGCGCTACGCCGGCGAACGCACCCAGTTCGGCGTGAAAATCGGTTCCTTCCAAGCCGTCCAGCATCTGCTCGCCGATGCCTTGGTACAGGTGGAAGCTGCCCGCAGCTGCTTATGGCACGCGGCCTGGGCGATCGACCACCTACCAGTCGCCGAGGCACGCCTGGCTGCAATGGCCGCCAAGGCGTACGCGTCAGCGGCCGGCCGGGACGTCGTCGAAGCCAGCGCGCAGGTATTCGGCGGCATCGCAATCACCTGGGAGCACGTCTCTCACCTGAGGATGCGTCGAATGCTGCTGGATCGCCGGCTCTTCGGTGATGAAACCGAGCACTACGAAGCCATCGCGGCCATGCGGTTGTCGAACCGGGAGATGGCGTAACAGTGGACTTCAATGACAGTGCGAACGAAGCGCAGTTCCGCGCGCAGTTGCGGCAGTGGCTTGCCGACCATGCGACCGATGCCGCAGTTCCAGACGATCCGGCCGCCCGCGCCGATGCGCAGAATGCCTGGCACCGAACTCTTTACGAAGCCGGCTATATCGGCCTGTCCTTCCCGGTCGAGGATGGCGGCCACGGTAAGGCACCGATCTACGAGGCGATCCTCAACGACGAGCTCGGGCGGGCCGGCGCCCCACCAATCGAGGGTGTCGGTCACCTCAGCAATGCGCTTCGTCTCTTCGGCAGTGCCCAGCAGCGGGAGGAATTGTTGCCTGGCCTGTTGTCCGGTCAGGTGCGTTGGTGCCAGGGATTTTCCGAGCCGGAGGCGGGATCGGACCTAGCCTCCCTGAAGACCCGCGCCGAGTCGGTCGACGGGCCGGGCGGGCAGGTCTTCCGGGTCAACGGCCGCAAGATCTGGACGAGTTTCGGCGCGGTCGCCGACTGGTGTTTTCTCCTGTGCCGCACCGAGTTCGACGCATCCAAGCACGCCGGAATCTCCGTGCTGCTGGTACCGATGTCGAGCCCGGGCATCGAAGTGCGTCCCATTGTCAACGCGGCACGTAACCGCGAGTTCACCGAGATCACCTTTGACGACGTCGACGTGCCGGTGGCCAATCTGCTCGGCGAGCGCGGGCAGGGCTGGTCCATCGCAAACCAGTTGCTTGCCTACGAGCGCGGCCCCAGCGACATCAACTGGATCAGCCGACTCTGGACACAGTTCCGGCGCCTTGAAGACGACGTCCGTACCGGCTGGCTCGAAGACTCGCCGACGGCCCGGGCGTCGCTGGGCCGTGCTTATGTCGAGCTCCGTGCACTGCAGATCAAGGTCCAGCGGTCGCTCACCGACCGGCAACGCGGAAGACTTCCCGGCCCTGAGGGATCGGTCGACAAGCTGTTGATGACACGCGCCGATCAAGTCTTCGGACACACGATGATGGACCTACGCGCGAGCGGCCCCGTTCTCGCCGAAGGGCTGGAATGGGACATCTATGTATGGTCGCGGGCAGCGGGAATCTACGGCGGCACCGCGCAGATTCAGCGCAATATCGTGGCGCAGCGGGTGCTGGGGCTGCCCCGCGGTTAACCGCTCCCGGTATAACGCCGGTGGGCCTCCTTGAGTCCGCTCAGTCGCCGTTCCATCAGCTCGCGTTCCGCATCAGAACGCTCGCCGCCCGCACTGAGCTTCGCGGTAACCTCGGCGATCTCTATCGAAAGCCGTTCGGCTGCCTCGCTTTTAGTGAGTAGGTCCTGGTCGGCCCAGTCGTCGTGCGGAATACGCTCGCGGGATTCCACCAGCCCTCCTCGAGATATTCAAATAGTCATAAAGTGTATAGTTGTACCGTACCCTAACGCCCATAGATGTGAGGACCGGCCGATGCCGTTGCAACCGTCGATGAAGCTGCTGTCCGTGGACGACCATCTCATCGAGCCGCCGCACGTCTGGGCGGATCGGTTGCCGAAAAAGTACCTCGAACAGGGTCCGCGGATCGCGGATTTCCCGCGAAGTGGCGCGCCGCCCATGCAGCAGTGGGTTTACGAAGGACGGACCTATCCCAACATCGGACTCAACGCCGTCGCCGGCAAATCTCCGGAGGAGTTCGGGGTCGACCCCATCCGCTACGCCGACATGATCCCGGGCTGTTACGACCCGAAGGCGCGGCTGGCCGATATGGACATCGATGGCGTACACGCAATGCTGTGCTTTCCGTCGTTCCCGCGGTTTTGCGGCACGGTGTTTCTCGAGGGCGAGGACAAAGAACTTGCCCTGCTGAGTGTCAAGGCGTGGAACGACTTTTCGCTGGACGAGTGGTGCGCCACCGACCCTGCCCGCTTCATCCCCATGGCGATTACCCCGTTGTGGGATCCGGCGCTGATCGTGGCTGAGATCGAGCGGGTAGCGGCCAAGGGGGCGCGAGCCATCGGTTTGCCGGACAACCCGACCAACCTGCAGCTGCCCAGTTATCACACCGCTTACTGGGAGCCGGTCTGGTCGGCGCTGGAGGAGACAAACCTGACCGCGGTCATGCACTTCGGCAGCGGCGGATTCCCGCCGCAGACGGCGCCCGAGGCGCCGTTCGCGGTGATGATCACGTTGATGGGCACCACTTCGATGGCGGCCGCCACAGAACTCATCTTCTCGCCGGTGTTCCATAAGCACCCGAATCTCAAGGTGGCATTCTCCGAAGGCGGTGTGGGATGGATGCCTTATTTGGTGGAGCGCGCCGATTACGTGTGGCGCAAGCACAAGTACTACCAGAACATCCATCCGACCGTGGCGCCGTCGGAACTGTTCCGGCGCAACATCTCCGGCTGTTTCATCGAAGACGAGGTGGGGATGTCGATGCGTCACGCCATCGGAATCGACAACATCACCTGGGAGTGCGACTATCCGCACTCTGACTCGTTCTGGCCGAAAAGCCGGGCACGCGCCGAAGAGATGCTCGCCGATGTCCCCGATGCGGAAGCGGCGAAGATCGTCGAACTCAATGCCCGCCGCTGGTATGCCTTTCCGGAGGCGGGATTCAAGAGCTGTACGGCCGACGGAGGATGGCGGCCTAATGACGGCGATCCGCCCGCCTACGACTACGACGAGGTGATGGCGGGTCACGGCGGTATCGGTTTGGCGGCCTTTTTGAACAACATTGAAGAACAGAAGGCGCAAAAGGCCACGTGAATCAGCTGACCGGGCGGAGCCGGCTCAGCCAGTCTTCGACCGCGAGTAGGCGGCCCGACGAGGCGAGTGTCATGAAGAGTGTTCGTTCATCGGCACTTAAGGCCACATTGGTGGTCATCGGGTCGTCCGCGGGTATCGCCCCCAGCAGCGCGCCCGCGGAAGAGAAAACCGTGACGCCGCCGGTGCCGAGCGTGGCGACCAGAATCCGGCCCGCATTGTCCACGCACACCCCGTCGGCGCCACCAACGTTGAGCGGTCCGCCGGCAGGCACCGTGGCCAGCCCTCGTGAACGGCCCACCACGCCGGGAGCTTTGAGCTCGAAGTGCCATATGCGACGGGTCCGCGTCTCGGCCACATACAGCGAACCACCGTCGGGTGACAGTGCGACGCCGTTGGGCATTTCCAACGGATAGACGATCTCTCGCAAGCCACCGTCCACGGTTCCGTACAGCAGTCCGGTCATCGCACGGTTGCGGCCACGGGTCGTCCCACCATCGGTCAGGTAGAAGCCGCCATGCGCGTCGACGCAGATGTCGCTGGGCCTTACCAGCGCGTGGTTGTTGCCGGAGCGTGAGGTGAACTCGGTGGCAAGGGTGGTCACGTCCCCGGTGGCGTCGACAATCTGTAGCCCGGGGGTGACGGGGTGCTCTGGCGGCCCGACCGGCCGGAAAAGGCTTACACAGCCATCGAAATCGTAGGGCCACGGTGCCAGCCCGAAGCGCGAGCCGCCATTTTGGCAGACGACCAGCCGTCCGTCGGGAAGCGCCGCGATGCCGTTGGGCCCGCCTCCGGTAAGGGCGAACGGCCGGCAGGTCCCATTTGGGTCAACCCGGGTGACCCGCCCGCCCGCGATCTCAGATACCAGAACTGAGCCGTCGTTCATCGGCAGCGGACTCTCCGGAAAGGCGAGTCCGTGGGCAAGGCAACGGACGCCGTTCATGGCCGAGCGTCTTCCCACCAATGGAGGAACCCCGGTTCTGCCAGGGGCAGGTCACCTACACCGATCTGACGGTGTGGCCACTCGGCGGCCGATTGTGTCAGCGGTGACGGCTGCCGGTGCACACCGTAGTACAGCCGATGTCGTCGTCGCGTGAATCGCCAGACGCCCGAGTGCTTTTCGTAGCGGTCGTCGTACCTGATGAGTTGTTCGACGAATCCAGCGGTCGTCTGGGCGAAACACTGAGCCCAGACCTGGCCCGTGGCGTGCCGCGCATCGTCGAGTTCTATCAGGTGGTTCGCCACCAGAATCACCACGAACACGGTGTTCTCCAGGCTTTGCGCCATCAGTCGTCGGATGCCATCAGGTCCGGTCCCGTGGTCGCCGAACCGGGCGTGGGGAACGAACAGCTCAACCATCGCCTCGACGTCGGAGCCCTCCAGCGCGGCGGCATACCGGTAGGGCAGCTGCCGTATCTCGTCACGTGCCAACATGTTCCGGACCGCAACGTCGAGCACAGCGTCGTCGTCCACCGGTCTTCCCTCCGGGCACCTAGGCGGGTGGCATCTACAAGAGTACACAATATGTATTACTGTTAACTCAGACGGCCGGCGAGGAGGACACATGCAGCGTCTGGGAGGCAAGGTTGCCGTCATTACGGGGGCGGCGCGCGGCCAAGGAAGAAGCCATGCCGTCCACCTCGCCGACGAGGGCGCCGACATCATCGCTTTGGACATTTGCGACGACATCGCCACCAATGGCTATCCCCTGGCCACCAGGGACGATCTGGACGAGACGGCCAGGCTGGTCGAGAAGTCCGGTCGGCGAGTGATAACGGCGGTTGTTGATGTTCGAGAACGCATTTCGCTGAAGAAGGCGATCGACCAGGCAGTGGCCGAACTGGGCGGCCTGCATGTCGTCGTGGCCAACGCCGGCATCTGTCCGCTCGGCAATCAGGTTCCCTCACGCGGGTTCATCGACGCGTTCGACGTCGACTTCATCGGCGTGGTGAACGCCGTACACGCCAGCTTTGAGCACTTGGGGCCCGGCGCGTCGGTGATCGTCACGGGTTCGATAGCCGGCCTGGTACCCCAGAAAGACCTTGCCACCGGTGGGGGACCGCAAGGTCCTGGCGGCGCCGGCTACGGCCTCGCCAAGAAGATGCTGTGCGAATACACCAAGGGTCTGGCATTGACGCTGGCGCCCGAGCAGATCCGCATCAACACCGTGCACCCGACCAACGTCAACACCGGCATGCTGCACAACCTTCCGATGTACCGAACGTTTCGTCCAGACCTTGCCGAACCCAGCCGCGAGGACGCGGAACTGGTGTTCCCCATACTGCAGGCGATGCCGGTCCCGTGGATCGAACCGGAGGACGTCTCCCATATGGTGGTGTACCTGGCCTCCGACGAATCACGTTACGTGACTGGGCAACAATTCTTCATCGATGCCGGTGCCGGGCTGAAACTCGGCCTGTAGTCAGCGGCCCCGGAATTGAGGGTCGCGCCGCTCGCCGAAGGCGGCCATCCCCTCCGCGACATCATCGGTTCCGGCGACCTGCTCCACCAGCAGGGCTTCCGTTCGGAAAGCCGCGTCCCGGTCGACGTCGAGTGCTTGATTGAGCATGGCCTTGGCCGCAGCCAGGGCGCGGGTCGGTCCCTCTGCGAGCCGCCGGGCCCAAACGGTCGCCGCGTCTTGGAGATCGACGTCCGGCACAACCTTGTTGAACAGACCGATGCGGTGAGCTTCGGGTGCGGACAGCTCCTCGCCGAAGAAGAGAACTTGTTTGGCGATGTTGAAAGGGACCTTGCGGGCCAGCAGGTAGGCGGCGCCCCCGTCAGGGGCGAGTCCGCGGCGTACGAAAAGCTCTAACAGCCGGGCGCTTTCGGCAGCCACGATGAGGTCGCACGCGAGCACCATGCTGGCTCCCACGCCGGCCGCGACTCCGTTGAGCGCGCACAACACCGGCTTCTCGCAGTCGAGCAATGCGGACACCACGGCTTGCGATCCAGTACGCAGGATGCGCGCCGCGTCACCCGCCACCCGGTCCTTCTGGGGCTGCATGCCAGGGTCGCGGAGATTCGGGCCGGTGCAGAAGTGCCTGTCTCCGCGACCGGTGAGAACGACCGCACGTATCTCCGGATCACCCGAGGCACGCGTCAACTCCTCGATGAGACTGCGCTGCATTGCCCGGGTCACCGAGTTTCCGACGTCTGGCCGGTCCAGAACCAGCCAGCGCACCGGACCCTCGGTGTGGGTGGCGAGATCCGGGGTCACAGCAGGATCGGCACGCTGGCGGGGCCGCGAACCGTGTTGGTATGCACGTAGGTGACCGCTTCCTCGTCCACGTGCCAGGTGGGGAACCGTGCCAGTGTCTCTTCCAGGGCTACGCGAGCTTCCAGGCGTGCCAGAGCCGCACCCAGACAAAAGTGGGAGCCGTGCCCGAAGCTGACGTGGCGGATTCCGGGACGCTCGACGTCGAAGGCATCCGCGTTCGGGTACTGGCGTTCGTCGCGACCCGCCGACCCGGTCAACAGCGCGACGCGCGAGCCGGCCGGAATCGTGGTCCCGTGGTACGTGGCATCGCGCTTTGCGAATCGGCCCTGCACGGGTGATGGGGCGTCGTAACGCAGCAGCTCCTCGACCCCATTGGCAATCAATTCGGGCCGAGCGACGAGTTTGGCCCGCTCTCCGGGATTGCGCGCCAGTGTCAGCGCCGCCCAGCCCAGCAACCGCGCCACGGTCTCGTTTCCCGCCACGTTGATCATTGCGACGAACATCAACAACTCTCCGTCATCGAGGCGACGGGTTTCGCGGCCGGCCTGAGCCAGGTCGGAGGTCATCAGATTGCCGACGATGTCGTCGGTGGGTGCCGACCGTCGCCGTTGTATCTGATCCGCGTAGTAACCCAGCAATTTGACATTGGCTTCCTGCCCTTCTTCGCTCAGCTGGGTAGTGCCTTCGTCGCGATGCAGCTGGGCATCGGACCACTCGCGCAGGTTGTCGTGATCGCGCTCGGGAAAACCGAGTAGCGAGCTGATGACCATGACCGGCAGCTTCATGGAGAAGTCGCGGACGTAGTCAAAGCCGTCACTCTCGACGAATTGGTCCAGGTAGTCCCGGCATAGCGTCCGGACGCGTTCTTCCAACTCCGCGACCTTGGTACGGAAAAACGTGCGGTTGACCATCTTTCGCATACACGTGTGATCGGGGGGATCCATCATGATCATCGCCCTGGGCGGTGCCCAGGGTTCATCGGTGATCGCATCGAGAGTGATTCCGTGCTCCGACGAGAACGTCTCGGTGTCCAGCGATGCGCTCAGCACATCGTCAAATCTGCTCAGGGCGTAGAAGCCGTGCTGTTCGTTGTGGTAGACCGGTGCTTCGTCGCGCATCCGCTTCCACACCGCGTACGGATCCGTGTGCAGCGCTCGATCGAAAGGGTCCCAACGCAAGTCCGTCGTGGCTGTCATCGGCACCGTCCTTTCATGGAGAACAGTAATACATTATCTGTATAGTTGCACTGCCGACCGATTGCTAGGAGGACGAGACGTGGAAACCCGGGAGCTCGAGCATGTCATCTATGAAAAGGATGGCTCAATTGCACGCATCATCCTCAATAACCCGGACGCCGCTAATGCGCAGACCTCGGAGATGGTGCACAGCGTCGATGCCGCCCTCGAGGACGCGCAGTACGACTACAACATCAAGGTCGTCATCATCAAGGCGAACGGCCGAGGGTTCTGTTCCGGTCACATCCCGACCGGTGCCTATCCAGAGTTCAAGGCCGAACTCGATGCTTCAGGAAAGGTGTGGCGTTCAGCGGCGCAGCTGTTTCTGTGGCCCGTTCTGAAACTCTGGGAATTCCCCAAACCGGTGATCGCTCAGGTGCACGGCTATGCCATCGGCGGCGGCACGACCTGGGCACTCATTCCCGAAATCACGGTCTGCTCGGAGGACGCCTGGTTCCAGATGCCTCTGGTACCTGGTTTCGGATTGCCCGGCGCCGAGACGATGTTCGAGCCGTGGGTTTTCATGAACTACAAACGGGCCGCGGAGTATCTGTACACAGCGCAGCGGCTGACTGCTGCCGAGGCGCTCGATTTCGGACTGGTCAATCGGGTGGTGCCGGCCGAGCAGCTCGAGGCCACCGTGGAGGAGCTGGCGGCCAAGATTGCCAAAGCCCCCTTGATCACTCTGCAGGCCACCAAGTCCGGGATCATCCGAGCGTGGGAGACCATGGGGTTCCGCACGCATCAGCAGGCGACAAACGATCTTCAGGCGATGGTGACGGGCAGTAAGGAGTTTCAGGACTTCATGATCGAGCTGATGAAGAAGAGCTCCAAGCCCGCCGAACGCACCTGAACGATGCGGCCCATCATCAGGTTCGGCGGCGATGAGCACACCGAGGCGCTCCGGGCCTCGGTGCGAGAGTGGCTGGCGGACCATCTGCCCGACGAATTCCGGCATACCGCAGCCAATCCCGATTACCTGCCGCACGACGCCCACGAGCGGGCGGTGTCGTTCTGCCAGGATTTGCACGCCCAGGGCTGGTTCGTGCCACACTGGCCCGCGCAGTACGAAGGAGGCGGCCGCGGCATCGTCGAACAGGTCGTCATCCGTGAGGAACTCGCCTACGCCGGCGCGCCTCTGGTGAACACGAATGGCGTCAACATGTTGGCTCCCGTGCTATTCAAGTTCGGGACAACGGAACAGAAGGCGCATCATCTACCCGCGATCGCCCGTTCCGAACGCATGTGGGCCCAGGGCTATTCCGAGCCGGAGGCCGGGTCCGACCTGGCCGCGCTACGCATGACGGCGCGCCGCGACGGAGACTGCTACGTACTTGACGGCCAGAAGACGTGGACCAGTAACGGTGTGCTCGCCGACTGGATCTTCGTTCTAGCGAGGACGGCAACGGTCAAGGAGAAACGCCAAGCGGGAATTTCCTTCTTTCTTGTCGATCTGGAATCCCCCGGCATCACCCGTCGGCCTATCCGGTCGATGACGGGTTATCCCACTTTCGCCGAGGAATTCTTCGACGAGGTGCGGGTGCCTGCCGGCAATCTCGTCGGCGCTGAGGGCGAGGGCTGGAAGGTTGGCAAGGCGCTGCTGGACGTCGAACGGTCGAACGTCACGCGGGCCGCCCAAGCGCAGCGCTATCTCGACGAATTGATCGACTGGTGCCGCGCGCAACAGGGGTCCGCGAATGACCCCCTCGCCGACCCCACCAACCGCATCGCGCTCGCGCATGCCGTTGAACGGGTCGAGGTGGGCCGCGCCCTGTCCTACCGGGTGGCGCATCTGCAAGCAGCCGGTGCTCTGGATCCTGCCCTGCCCTCGTTGTCGAAGCTCTATCATTCGGAGCTGACCGCAGAGCTGCGCGCGCTTGGCGCGCAAATCCTGGGTCCGGCAGGAGAACTGATGCCGGATGATCCCGATGCCGTATTGCACGGGCATTTCTCCGAAGGCTTGCTGCTTTCGCTGCTGCACTCCATCGGAGGGGGGACCAGCGAGATCCAGCGCGACCTCATATCCACGACCGGTCTAGGGCTGCCCCGCTGAATCGGGCTGCCGGTCCTGTCCGAATGCTTGCCGTCCCGTGGCAGCGGCCGAGCGTTGTTGCGCGACGGTCGCCATCGCGAGTTCGAGGGGCTGGAATGCGGCGAGCTGCGCATTCTCGGCCGAATTGATCAGTCGCTTGGTCATTTCCACCGCCGCGGCGTCGGCTCCGGCCAATTCGTCGGCCAGTTGCACGGCCGTGTCGATCGCCGATCCCGGGGTGACGACCTCGGTCACGAGGCCGAGTCGCTCGGCTTCGGCGGCCGGGATCCGGTTGCCGCGCAACAACAACGAGACCGCCCGGTGCCTCCCCAGCTGTTGGGTGAGACGCCACGCCAATCCCCCGTCGGGCACTACCGCACGTGCCACAAAGGGAGCGGCGAAGAAGGCGTCGGAAGCACAAACGACCAGGTCGCAGCACAGGGCCAGACTCCACCCGAGTCCGACAGCCGCACCTTCGACCGCGGATATCGTCGGCATGGGAAGCCCTCTGAGTTTCTCCATGACCCGCTGCGCGAGTTCGACTCTGCCGGCCGGCGCCAACGGACCATCACCGTGCGCCGGTCCGGATTTCAAATCACCGCCCGCACAGAAGAATCCAGCCGATCCGGCCACTACAACACCGGATACGCCGGTCAGCTCATCTAGCGCTGCCGCGAACTCCGTCCACGACGCGTAGGTCAGGGCATTCCGTTGCCGCGGACGATTGAGCATGATCACGGCAACAGCGCCACGGTCCTCACGCAGAATCAGCGGTTCGTTCACCGGTCGAGAAACTTGTCGATCGCGGCGCGATGCTCGGGCGTCGTGAAACATTCCGTCTCAGCCGAGATTCCGTACTCGAGTATTCCGGTAATCGCTCGCTGGGCATGCAAGTTGAGCGTGCGCTTGGTGTCCTGCACGGCGCGTGCGGGCAGCGCTGCAAGCCGGCGCGCGATGGCCAGACCCTCCTGCTTGATATCCGCGTGCGCCACCACCCGGTTGGCCAGACCAAGCTCGACCGCTTTGTCGGCCCTGATGCGTTCACCCAGCATGAGGTATTCCTTGGCCTTGAGCAGGCTCATCAGCAGCGGCCATAGCACTGAGCCGCCGTCGCCGGCCACAAGCCCACTGGCCACGTGCGTGTCGGCGAAGAAGCTGCGGTCCGACATCAGGACGATGTCGCACAACACGGCTATGCTGCAGCCGAATCCGACCGCCGGACCGTTGACGGCCGCGACGACCGGCAACGGAAAGTCGATCATGTCGCGCACGATCCGGCGCGCGTCGCGCATGCCGGCACGGCGCGTCACCGGGTTGTTGACGTGTGTTTCCAACCACTCCACCAGATTTCCGCCTGCGGAGAAGTAGTCACCGGTGCCGGTGATCAGCACCGCACGAGCATCGGGGTCCTCGGCAAGCGCTGTCCACAATCGAGTGAAAGCGGTGTGCATCCGGTTGTTGACCGCGTTTGCGTGGTCCGGGTTGTTCAAGGTCACGATTCGCACGGGGCCGTCTTCAGCCACGAGAATCTCCTCGCAGCCAGTCAGCGTCGATGTGCCCTGTGGTAGCTCCGTCATCGATCTAGATAATAGAACACAAAGTGTGCAAGTGTCATACGATGCTGCTCGTCGGAGGGCTCATACGGGCTATCGCTCCGAGGGCGTTACGGTGGTCGGTGATGACGCAGGCGAACGAAGCTGCTACGGGTCGCGACTTACAGCGCCTTGCGACCCGCGAGCGCGTTTACCAGGCGGCCGTGGATGAGTTCGAACGCTCGGGTGTGGCAGATGCCGACATCAGCGCGATCGTCTCTGCTGCGGGTGTGTCGCGCGGCACCTTCTACTTTCATTTCCCGACGAAGGAACACGCCCTTGCAGAATTTGCGCGGCGCGCGGAAGCCGGAATCGAAAGCGAGCTGTCCGAGGCGTTGTCGTCGGTTGAAAACCTCGCCACCGCGCTATTGGAGGTCATCCGGGTCGTAGTAGCCGAAGAGGAACGGCTCGGCCACAATCTGTTTCGCGACGTCCTCAGCCTCTACTTCTCCCCGAGCCAACCCCAACTCAGTGACTCCGCAACCCACCCGCTCGTCCGCATCGTGATCGAACAGATCGAGATTGCGCGCGACCGAGGCGAGGTTTACAGCGACGTCGAGGCCGAGTACAGCGGGGTCTTCTTCCTGATCGGGCTGTACGGGCTGCTGATCACCAACCGTGACGACGCGGCGGTCCGCATGAGAGTGCTGGAGAAGTACCTGAGCAGCTTCTGCCGGGGCCTGATGGCCCGATAGGAGCGGTCAGTCGGCCTGACTCAAACCGTCGGACTGCGCCAGCCACGCCGGACGGCGGGTCTCGACGAATGCGTCGCGATCGTGGCCCACCGGCCACTCGGGCGGCCGCTTCTGTAGGAATGCGGTGAATGCCTCGATCTGTTCAGTGGTGCCGATCGAGGACCAGTAGCCGGTGACGTCGACCGGAGGCAAGGCGCGAGCCATCTCGCGCTTCACTGCTGCGCGCGCGGCGGGACCCGTCTTTCGGACTCGTTCCAGCAACGTCTGCACTTCGGCGTCGAGTGAGTCGTGTGGAACCACCCTGCCGACCAGGCCGAGTCGCTCGGCTTCCGCCGCATCGATCCAATCATTACCGTAAATAAGGTGATTGGCCCTCAAGGTGCCGAGTCGTTGCGGGAGCCGCGCAGCCACGAAGGCTTCGTACACCCCCCGGGTGAGATCCGGAACCCGAAAGCGGGCCCGGTCGGATGCGATGACCAAGTCTGCGAACAGCGTCATTACCAGGCCCCCGCCGAGGGCGATGCCGTTGACCGCGCAAACTACCAGTTTGGGTATCTTGCCGAGGGTTTCGAACGGCGTGCCGTCATAGGATTCGGTGAACGCGTCCCACTGCCGATCGGGGTTACCCACCGCATTCATGTCCCCGCCGGCGCAGAACGTCTCGCCGACACCGGTGATGACCAGAAAACTCAGAGCGGGTTCGTCGGCGACGATCATTGCGGCCCGCTTGATGCCGTGATAGCCGTCGGCGGTGACCGCGTTCTTCTTTTCGGGCCGGTTGATGGTGACCGTGAGGGCGTCACCTGTGATGCGTCCCATCAGCTCTGGCGCACCCAGGTCCACGATGGCCGAGTATGGCAGCGGCGTCACTGCTCTCCGATCACAGCGAGCAGTTCGCCTACGTCGTAGGTGTTTCCGGCTGCTACCTTCCAGCTGACCACCCCACTGGCCGGGGCCTCGATGTCCATCTCGACCTTGTCGGTGGCGATTTGATAGAGACGCTCGCCCGCTGATATCGGAGCGCCGTCTTCGACGTACAACTCGGTGAGTTCCGCCTCGGTGATCGCGTCGCCCGGTTTGGGCATCCGGATTTCGATCACACCATCCCCCTGATCGTCTCGACGAGTCTTGCGGCATCCGGACGACAGGCCGCCTCCAAATTCGCCGCACGGGGTACTGGCGTATAGGTTCCGGCGACACGCTGAATGGGGTGGGTCAGCACACCGAACAATTCGGTTCCGACGGCGGCCGCGATCTCGGCTCCGGGACCGCAGAATTGAACGGACTCATGCGCCACAATCAGTCGCGTCGTCTTTCGCACGGACTGCAGTACGGTCTCGAGGTCCAGGGGCACCAGCGTCCGCAGATCCACGACCTCAACTGAAATACCCTCATTAGCAATCTGTTTCGCGGCCTCGAGTGCGGCGTACACGACAGTACCGTAGGTGCAGATCGTGACATCGGTGCCGGACTGCTTGACGTCGGCCCGGCCGAGGGGGATCGAGTAGTCTGCAGTCGGCACCGGGCCTTTACCGCCGCCGTAAAACAGTTTCATCGACTCGATGAACAAGCACGGATCGTCGTCAGCCAGACAACTATTGAGCAAGCCGACTGCGTCGGCAGCGGTACTGGGCCATACCACCTTGAGACCTGGTGTGTGCATCGCCCACGCTTCGAACGCTTGCGAATGTTGCGGACCGGCGCCCATGCCGACCATGGCGCGGATGACCACCGGAGCACCTTGCCGGCCGCCCGACAAATACCGGATCTTCGCCACGTGGTTCGCGATCTGGTCCATGGCGACACCCAGGAAGTCCATGAACATCAGCTCCGCCACCGGCCGGAGGCCACCCAGCGCGGCCCCGAGCGCGGCGCCGACGATCGACGACTCGGCAATCGGGGTATCGCGCACACGGGTGGTGCCGTACTTGGTGGACAGCCCGGCCGTAATCTTGAACATTCCGCCGCCCGCCTCGTCGGCGATGTCCTCGCCCAGCAGGATGATCGAATCGTCTTTCGCCATGGCACGATCGAGGGTGCGGTTGATGGCCTGGACGAGCCCGAGATTCTCGGTCTCGCCGTCCGGTACCGGGCCGTAATGGGTTACCCGTGCGGCTATTTCGGTGCCACCCGCGGCAAAGACATCGCGATTGAGTTCGTCGATCTCCGGTGGCTCGGCGTCGCGAGCGGCAACGAATGCTGCGTCGATTTCGGCGGCCAGATCTGCGTCGACACGGGCGAGTTCGTCTGCCGAGGCCGCGCCGTCGTCGATGAGCCGTTGCCGGAATCTGGCAAAGGGGGGGTCGGCGCGTTTGGCCGCGAGTTCGGCAGCGTCGGCGTACGACATCTGGTCGCCGAAGTAATGGCCTTGCAGTCGGTATCCGACCGCCTCGACGAACGACGGGCCTTGACCCGAGCGTGCGCGCTCCACGGCCTCGGCCACCGCCTGGTACACCATGACCGGATCGTCACCGTCGACGGTGACCCCCGGGATCGAGTAAGCGGCGGCGCGATCAGACAACGGACTCGAGTGGGTGTAGCCGGCTACGGGAGTCGATTCTGCCCAGGCGTTGTTCTGGCAGAAGAAGACCACCGGAAGTGACCACAGCGCCGCCATGTTCATGGCTTCGTGGACGTACCCGATGCTCGTCGCGCCGTCGCCGAAACTCACCAGCACCACCTGCCCGGTGGCCCTGATCTCGGCGGCCAGCGCAATGCCGTTGGCGATCAACGGCCCCGCCCCGACGATGCCGGTGGTCCAGGCGATGCCGTGCTCGGGGTCGAAGATTCCCATCGCCCCGGCCTTGCCCTTGGACAATCCGGTGCCGCGGCCAAGGATCTCGGCGAAATACCGGGGTAGGTCGATTCCCTTGGCGACTACATCCCCGAGCCCGCGATAGGTGGTGATGAGCTGGTCCGAAGACGACAACGCCAGAGCCGCTCCGGCCGACATCGCCTCCTGCCCGGTCACAGGCCAGTAGCTCATTGTGATCTCGCCCGCCGATAACCCCTTGCGCACGCGCTGATCGGCGTGGCTCACCCGGCTCATCAAGCGGTAAAGGCCGAGGGCGCGTTCGCGGCTCAGCGTCCCGACACCGGCGTCTGACTGCGTGGTCATTGCTACTCCTTCGCGGTGCGCGCCTTGCCAAAGTCTACAACAGGACGAAATGTGTTCAATCGTTCTGTCATCCCGATGGCGCGTGGAAGAGCTGTAGTTGTGCGGACAACAGCATTCTGTCGAAATAGCAGCGTTCCAAGACCAGATCCGGTCCGCGGAAGCCGAACAGGTTGATACTCAACATATTCATCGGCGTGTCCGCTGCAGTGGTGCGGGTTTCGACGATCAGACCGTCGTCACCGTGGTAGAGCGACGCAGCCGAATACCGCAGCAGCGGAAGATCCGTCCACTGCTGTACCAGCATCGCGCGCACCGCGGAATCTCCGTCGAAAACTGCTCCGGTAGGTATGATTTCGTAGCGAGGGTGAGTGAAGGTAGCCATCACCGCATCGAGATCGCGGGCGTTCTCCGCGGCGACGTGTCGCAGCACGAGTTCCTCCCGGTGCCGCTGTAGTTCGGTAATCATCGGGGCTCGAAAACCGCCAAATTGCGGCCATCGTCCAAGGGCAGCCAGGTCACCCCGACCCTGTCGCCCACCGCGGGTGGTGGCCCGAAGACGTTGGACATCATGCGGACTCCCTCTTCGAGGTCGACCAGGACGACCGAATACGGCACCTTATCCGCTAACGCGGGCAGCGCCGGCCGGTGATGCACACTGACCGCGTACACCACACCCGCGCCGCTGAGTGTTTCCCAGCGCAACCGGGAATCACCGCAGTACGGGCACGCAAATCGCGGATACCACACCAGACGAGAGCAGGACTCGCAACGCTGCATGGTGAGTTCGCAGCGCCGGGAGGCGTCCCAGAACGGTGCGGAGACAGTACTGGGCGCTGGGACAGGCAGTGACTCGGTCACAGTGTGGCCTCCGTTCCCAGGATCACGGTCGAGGTCGCCGACAGCACCCCGCCGGTACCGTGTGCGACCGCGGTCGCGGCGCCGTCGACCTGGCGGTCACCGCATTCGCCCCGCAACTGGCGGGCGGCCTCGACAAGCAGGAAGGCACCGAACGCGCCGGGGTGTGTGTAGGACAGGCCACCTCCGCTGGTCTGTCCCGGCAACGCTCCGCCGGGTCCGAGCACTCCTTCGGCGACAAAAGGGCCGCCTTCGCCCTTGGGGCAGAAGCCGAGGTCTTCGAGCGCGAGCAGCACAGTGATGGTGAACGAGTCGTAGAGCTGCACGACGTCGATGTCACGGGGGGACAGCTGAGCGGTTGTGAATGCCGCGGGCCCGGAGACAGCGCCGGGTGTGACTGTCAGATCAGGCATCTGGGAGATCATCGCGTGCGAGGCCGCCGACGCGGCGCCCAGGACCATCACAGGCTTGTCGGTCAACGCGCGTGCCCGTCCGGTGCTGGTGATCACGATCGCCGCGGCTCCGTCGGTAACCAGGCAACACTCCAATTTGTGCAGCGGCTCGGCAATGAATCCCGAGCTCAACACGTCGTCCACCGTGATCGCTTCGCGCAGATGCGCACGCGGATTCAAGATGGCCCATCGTCTGGTGTCTACCGCGATTTGAGCCAATTGCGCTGCGGTGGTTCCGTACTCGGCCATATGTCGGTTGGCGGCCAGCGCGTACGCGCTGATCGGCAACATCACCCCGTACGGAGTCTCCCATTCCAGTCGCTCGGGAGTGGCAAAGACGCCCAGTCCTTTCTCGCCACGCCGGCGGGCGGCGCGCGGCGTCGAGGCATACACGATCACGACCGTTTCGGCTGCACCG
Organism: Mycobacterium sp. 23; assembly: GCF_048287075.1. Taxonomy (NCBI): domain Bacteria; kingdom Bacillati; phylum Actinomycetota; class Actinomycetes; order Mycobacteriales; family Mycobacteriaceae; genus Mycobacterium; species Mycobacterium sp. 23. Next base: position 3,881,853 of record NZ_JBLVUX010000005.1, on the reverse strand, counting down.
GCGTCGATGGCAGCAGCGGCGTGCTCGACGTACAGCCCGTAGCTCGCCCCGCCGGTCTGAGTGGAGTCGATGAATCGCGGCGCTATTCCCAGATACTCGGCAAGTTCCACGGCATGCATCAGAGTTCCACCGGTACAACAGCACAACCCGTCCACATCACGCAGCGACAAACCGGCGTCAGCCAGGGCCGCATTGACGACACGCGCTTCCAGCTCTCGCAGCGGAACGTCAATCACGCCGGTGGGCGAAACCTCCTCGGCAACACCGACGATGGCGGCCGCTCCTCGAATCGTCGTCACCGGTACACCCCTTCGAACAGGGCACGCAGGCCTGGTTGACTGACCTTCAGTGATGGCGTTCGGGGCAGCTCGTCAACCACGACGAGCTGCGCCGGAACCTGATATCGACTGACCCGCGCACGAACGTAATCCACGAGATCCTGCGGCTCGACGTGCGCACCCGCAGCCAACTCGACCGCCGCGACAGGCACGTGGCCGAGACGCTTGTCAGGTAGACCGGTCACGCCGGCGTCGCGCACCGCCGGGTGGGTGCGCAACACGTTGACGATGTCGGTGGGTGTGATCTTGAAGCCACCGCGGATGATTACGTCGTCGGTGCGTCCGTCGATGTAAACGAAGCCGTCCGAGTCAATTCGACCGAGGTCGGTCGTCGACACCCAATCCCCGCCCCGCGTCCGCACCTCAATGCGACCGGGCGTTCCGGCCGGCACCTCTCGACCGTCGTCCGCGGATACGACCCGGATTTCCCGACCTTCGTGTGGCCGACCCACGCTGCCCCGTTTTGTTGCTGCCCATTTGCGGTGCAGGGCGAGGTTCCAGCCGGCCACTCCACCCGCGAATTCTGTTGCACCGTAGGACGGCAGCACCGCGACTCCGTATCGTCGCTCGAATTGAGCCTGAACGTCGACCGGCAAGTGTGCGGTTCCCGAGGTAACCACCTCGACGCTGGAAAAGGCCTCTGGTGCTACTGCGGCATCCAGCACCATCGCCATCGCCGATGGCACCAAACTCACCGCGCGGGGTCGATGCCGCGAGAGCAGATCGACGAAGTCCGTCACGCTGAATCGCTCCTGCAGCGCGATCTTCCTGCCTTCGCAGATGTTCAGCAGAGTGCGGAACAAACCGGACATGTGCACCAAGGGAGACGAGACAATGGCCACCCCCGAGCGCAACCTGGGAGCCGGAGCGTCAGATGAACCGTAGTGCTTGCCAGCCGCCGCGACTGTATGCTCAAAGTCTCTATAGGACAGTGGTATTCGTTTCGGTGGACCCGTCGTGCCACTGGTCAGCATCTCAACCGCGATTCCGGCAGCGCCGGTTTTGAAGGGACCCGTGCCGAGACTTTCGAGTTCCGGTACGGGCTGGCAGGCGGCCGGCTCGGCCACGACTTGCAATCCGATGGCGTCCCTGGCAGCGTCGACGACGCCGGTGCGTTGCCAGTCGCTCGGCACGGCCACCAAGGCCGGCAGGCGCAGACTGCGGATTTCTTCGGCGAGCGCGTTGTCACCGTGTGCAGGGTTGATCGTGACGATGCAACCACCGGCAAGCAACACTCCCAGCATGGCACCGATCATCGCCGGGTCGTTGCGCAGTATCAGCCCCACGGCGGTGCCGTCACCCAAATGCGGGGCCATCACACGGTTTTCCACTGATTTGGCGATGGCGGCCAGCGTCCGCCAGTCGGTCCACGTCCCTCGATATTCGATCGCCGGCGCTGAGGGATCGAGGGTCAGAACCGTGCGGATGCGGTCACCCAGTCCCCCGGTCAAACCGCGGCGGCCGCGAGCTCGGTGGCGGCCGGGATCACCTCTTGAGCGAACAACTTCATCGACTCGTACACCTTGGTGCGGTCCATCGCACCGCCGCGTGACATGCGCAACATGATGTTGCGCCAACCCATATCCACGACGGTCCGCATCTTGTCGATGATGCGGTCCGGGTCGCCCATCAACGTCAGGTGAGAGTTGAGTACCTGTTCGTAACTCTGCTTGTCGTGCTTTTCGAACCAGTCCGAGTAGGCCTTGTAGTCGGCAGGTATCTGCCCGTCTCGCTCGAACGGGTTCGAGTATTGGCGATGGGTCTGGATCGACAGTTCGACGCTGTCGCGGGGGTAGGTGCGGGCAAAAGCGTCGTCTTGGTGGCAGAACGCGTTGAGGAGCGCCCAGACATTGCCGGTTGCTGCTGCGAGGCCCTTCTCGGACTGGACCTTGAGGTAAATGTCCAACGCTCCCTGCAGGTCCGGGTCCACCTGGTAGGGATTTCCGATAATCGCGCCAAATCCCTTGTCGGCCAGCCATTCAAAGCTGGACGGTGTCTTCATCACCGTGCCCCACACGGGAATCGGTCGCTGTAGTGGCCGCGGATAGATGGTCACGTCCTCGAGCTGGAAGTATCTGCCTTGGTAAGTGACGTTTTCCTCGCTGAGCAGGCGGTGCACGATCTCCACGCACTCCTGGTAACGGCCGGTGGCCTCGTCCATCGAGATACCGAAACCTTTGAATTCGTGCGCCTGGTATCCACGGCCGAACCCGGCGTCGAAGCGTCCCCCCGACAACACGTCGACAAGTGCAATGCGTTCGGCCAGCTGAATCGGATCGTGAAACGGCGCGACCATGCATGCCGTTCCGATACGAATACGTTCGGTCTGCGCCGCGATGGCCGCGGCCACCTGGGGCAGGTCAGCGAGCATGCCGTACGGGGAAAAGTGGTGCTCTGCCAACCAGACTTCGTCGAAGCCGAGTTCCTCCGCCCAGCGCGCCTCCTGCAGCACGTTGGCCAGCACCTCCTGATCGCTGAGGTGATTGGGCTTGTCGCCGAGGATGAACACACCGAATCTCATTGGGCTGCCCCCTGCTGAAAACTAGTTGCAGTTACTGCCAATATATTGCACGATTGAACACAAAGCGTCAAACCGTTCATCGAAGGAGGTCGTGCGTGAGTCTGTCCGACGCGGTCGTCGGTACCCCGATGACCCCGGCGACCTTTCGGTGGGATGAAACGGACGTCATCCTCTATGCGCTGGGTGTCGGTGCCCGGCCCCCCACCGACCTCCCGTTACTCAATGAAGCGTGCGGGCCGCAGGTGCTGCCGACCTTCGCGCTCGTCGCGAACTGGTGGGCGGTCAAGGACCTGCGCAGCGCGCTCGACCTGGGTACGTTTCCGATTGTGCACGCCGCGCAGTCCCTTGACCTGCACCGGCCGATCGCGACCCGCGGGGAGTTGTCCGTGCGCGCCGAGGTCTCGGCGGTCTGGGACAAGGGCAAGCACGCCGCCGTGGAACTCACGAGTCGAGGCACTGACGCCGACGGGCCGGTCTTCGTTGCTCGGTCACAGACGATGGTGTTGGGGGCGGGGGGTTTCGGCGGGGATCGCGGACCGGCCGCGGACCCTGATCCCGACACCGAACCCGATGCGCTGTGTGAAGACGTGGTCCGGCCGGAGCAGGCCGCGATCTACCGGTTGTCCGGTGACCGCAACCAACTGCACATCGATCCGGCGGCTGCCCGCAAGTACGGCTTCGACGACGTCTTCCTCCACGGACTGTGCACGCTCGGATTCGCAGCACGGGCTTTGATCAACGAGTTCGGGCACGGAAACCCAGCCGCGTTGACGTCATTGGGCTGTCGGTTCGCCAAGCCGGTGCGCCTTGACGCCGCGGTGCGCACCGAGATGTGGCGATCGGGAGAATCAGTGCGATTCCGAATGCTGCAAGGCGATGTGCTGGCGCTGAGTTCGGGCTTTGCATCGGTGTCGGGAGGTTGATGGTGGATCAACGGCGGGCCCGGGGACAGCGCAACAGGCAAGCGCTCATCCACGCTGCGATCGACCTGTTCAGCGATCGCGGTTACGAAGCGACGACTATCGAACAGATCTCGGCCGCGGCCGGAGTGGCGCCGCGGACGTTCTTTCACCACTTCGCCACCAAGGACGACATCCTGTTCGACGGATACGCCGACCGGCTCGCGGAGGCCACCAGGCGGTTCCGGGCGGCCCACTCCGATTCACTGGCCGAAGCTCTCGCCGAGGCGTCATCGGCGGTGGCACAGGCGATCACCGAACAGCCGGAACTGTTCGTGGCGCGCGCGCGGCTGTACCAGAGGGTGCCGGCGCTACGGGCGACGATGCTCCGGATCAATGAGGACTGGATCGACCAACTCACCGCGGAGGTCGCACGCTGGTTGGGGTGCGAGGGCGGGAATGACCTCCGGCCGCGCCTTGCCGCGACATTGCTCAACGGGGCCAACCGCGCCGCCATCGATGTGTGGGTCGGCGGCGGCGGTCAAGGCGACCTGCCCGGCCTGATTGCCGAATCGGTTCAGTTGGTGCGGCCGGCGATCTGCGCAATCGAGCAGGCCGGCACCGCCGCCGCGGAGAGTCAACGTGCCGGCTGAATCACGTCCACTGGCGATCGTCACCGGAGGGGCGCGGGGGATCGGTGAGGCCATCGTCGACGCGTTGGTGGCCGCCGGACACCGGGTGGCCGCTGTCGACATCAACGCAAAAGCCCTTGAGCGGATTCGCGCTTCGGAGTATGCGCGATCGGGACACCTCATCCCCGTGCAGCTGTCGATCACCGAGCGTGCAGCGGTGGAGACGGCGGTGCGCGACCTTACCGACCGTCACGGGCCCATCTGTGCGCTGGTCAACAATGCCGGGATGACCTTGCCCGCAACATTTTTGGATCAGACCGACGATGACTGGGATCAGATCGTGGAGGTCAATCTCAAGGGCACGTTCGTGGTGTCGCAAGTCGTGGCCCGTTCAATGGTGACCGCGGGTGGCGGTTCGATCGTCAACGTGAGTTCGGTATCGGCGCACGGGGTGCGTACCGGACCGCCCGCATACGCCGCCGCCAAGTCGGGAGTCGAGGGGCTGAGCAGGCTGATGGCCGTGCAACTGGGCGAGCACGGTGTCCGGGTCAACACGGTGGTGGTCGGTACGACCGCGACTCCCTGGCTGCTGTCGCGCAAGAGTGAGGCGGAACTTGACCGGATGCGCGCGACGACCCTGACCGGCCAGCTCGGCGAACCCTCAGACGTTGCGGCCACGGTCGCGTTCCTGTGCTCACCGCAGGCCAAACACGTCACCGGTCAGCTTATTTCGGTCTCGGGTGGCCAGTGGATACCGTGAAGCGATCAATAGGACAATGAGACAGAGATTGATATGCTGTTTAGCTGTCGCAGTTCAGTGCCGGGAGATGTCGTGGAGTTGAAGAGAATACTGTTCGAGGTCAGTGAGCAGATCGCGACTATCACGATCAACCGTCCGGACCGGCTCAACGCCACCGACGATCTCACCCGTACCGAGCTGGGTATGGCCTGGGCGCAGGTCCGCGACGATCCGAACATCCGGGTAGCCATCATCACCGGTGCCGGTGACCGCGCATTCTCGGCCGGCCAAGACATCCAAGCCACCGCCGCGAACGGCATCCGGAACAAAGTGCCGGGCTCCCGTTTGCACCACAATGTGTGGAAGCCGGTCATATGTGCCTTGAATGGCATGGTGGTCGGTGGCGGCCTGCATCAGGTGGCGGACGCGGACCTGATCATCGCGGCCGAACATGCCGAGCTGATCGACACCCACCTGCGGGTCGGCAACGTCTTCGCCCTCGAGCCGGCGGTACTGCTGCGCAGGATGCCGCTGTCGATGGTGATGCAGCTCGCGCTGATGACCAAGCAGGGTCGCATCAGCGCGCAGCGGGCCTTCGAGATCGGTTTGGTCAACGAGGTCGTACCGGCAGATCAGCTGCACCGGCGCGCACGAGAGATCGCGCTGGAGATCACCAAGCTCTCACCGGCCACCGTCCAGGCTTCCATCAAGGCGATGTGGACCAGTCTGGACGTCGGCCTGCGCGCGGCCAATGACGTCGCGTACCGGTACGTGCTGCAACACCAGTTGACCCACCCCGACTACCGGGAGGGAATGGTCGCGTTCGCCGAGAAGCGCGAACCTCGCTGGGTGGTGGAGTAGCGCTGAAATGACAGAACCGGCAAGGGTTTTCAGCTACGACGCGTTACCGTACCCACCAGTTGCTCCGGCGATGCTGGCCCACCTGACCACCGCGTACGGCGACAACGACTTCATTGTCACCGCGGTCGGCGGCGGTCGCACCGAACGGATTACCTACGCGCAGGCTGAAATCCGATCGGCCGAGATGGCACGCCGGCTGCTCGCAGCCGGAGTCACCAAGGGCGTCCGGGTGGGCATACTCGCGCCCAACGGGCCCGATTTCGCGGTCGCGCTTCTCGCCGTCACTCGAATCGGCGCCATTGCGGTGCCGATCAACACGTTCTTTCAGCCCCCGGAGCTCGGTTGGCTGCTGCGCGATGCCGACGTCCACACCCTGCTGGTGGCGGACCCAATCCTCGGCAAGGACGTGCTTTCCCGATTCGTCGAGGCAGCCGGCAGTGCGGTGCTGCCCAACGAACGACTGCCGCACCTGCGCAATGTCTTTCCGCTGGCCCGCAGTGCGAAGAGCTGGCCGAGCCGGTGGCCTGAACCGGCCGTCGAAAGGCTGCTGCGCGCAGCTGAGTCGACCGTGCGCCCCTCCGATGACCTGGTCATCATCTACACCTCGGGTAGCACGTCGGACCCCAAAGGGATCATCCACACACACGCCACCGCGATCACCCACTCCCGATTTATTGCGACGCAGCACGAGTGGCAGCCGTGGGACCGGGTTTACATTCCGATGGCGTTCTTCTGGGTCGGTGGTCTGATCTTCGGCTTGCTCGGGCCGATGCAGACCGGTGTCGCGATCCTGACCGAGCACAAGTTCGACGCCGGAGGCGTGCTGCGCATGCTTGAGTCCGAAGGAGCGACTTACGCAACGGGTTTTCCCCACATCGGACCGGCTTTGGCGAACCACCCGGACTTCGCGACGACCGACCTTTCCACCCTGCGCGGAGGCTACCATCAGGTGCTGTTGCCGCCCGAGTTGCGTGCCGACGACCCATCGCTACGGGTGACCCAGTTGGGGATGACCGAAACGTGCAGTTCGCACACCTGGTGGCCACCGCATGAGCCCGTGCCCGCCGGGAAGCGCGGTTCGCTCGGCGTGTCCGCGCCGGGCTATCAGCACAAGGTCGTGGACGACTCCGGCGCCGAGGTGCCGAACGGCACCGTGGGCGAGATCTGCGTGCGCGGCGCGGCCATGATGCGCGGGATGGTCGGTCGCCAAAATGCCGAACTATTTGATCCCGACGGTTGGTACCACACCGGGGACGCCGGATATCGCGACGAGGACGGACATCTGTACTTCACCGGCCGCACCGACGACATGATCAAGACCGCGGGTGCCAACGTCGCGCCGATCGAGGTGGAGGCAGTGATCAGCCGCGTGGACGCGGTCCGGATCGGCTATGTCGTCGGAGTTCCCGACCCGGATAAAGGCGCGCTCGTCTGCGGAGTAGTCGTATGCAACGAGGGCCAGCAGGTGACGTCACGGGATTTGGTCGGCGCGTGCCGAAAACAGCTGGCCGCCTACAAAATCCCCAAACGATGGGTGATTCTGCCGGATGCCGACCGGCTGCCCTACACCACTACCAACAAGATCGACAAGAAGCTGCTGATAGATCTGCTCGCGTCGGGGTCGCTGGCATGACGGGCGATGTGGGGGACTTGGCAAGGCGGATCGCGCGACTGGAGGCGCTCGACGAAATCAGGCAACTGGCATCGAAATATGCTGTCGCGCTGGACATGCGTGACTTCGACGCCCTGGTGAACCTGTTCGTCGACGATGTCGGTGTTCCCGGCGGAAAGCACGGCCGGGCGGCGATGCGCGAGTGGTACGACACGCAGATCAGGCAGGTGTTGCTGGGCAGTGCGCACGGCATTCTCGGCCACATCATCGACGTGCATGATGCGGACCGGGCCACCGGACTCGTCTACTCTCGCAACGACCTGGAGACCGAGTCGACGTGGGTCATCGAGCTGTTGGCGTATCTCGACAGCTATGAGCGGAGAGAGGGGCGCTGGTACTTCGCGCGACGTACACCCTTGTTCTGGTATCAGAGCGACATCACCGACCCGCCGCTGGGTCCCCAGAAGTTGCGCTGGCCGGAATCTCCCTGGCAAGAAGGCGCTTTCCACGATGCCTTCCCCTCATGGCAGGAATTCTGGGACGCCGAGCCCGGTCGCTTCGATGCGCCGGTGCCCCCTCCTGCCGCCGTCGGGACATGGCTGAGCACGCTACGCCGAGGTAGCGCCGCGCCACGGGTGAATCCAACCGGGCGTGCCGCATCGGAGGCTTGATATGTCCAGCGATGCAACAGGTTTAACTTTCACCGAGGAACAGGATGAGCTGCGCCGGACCGTGCGTTCCTTTGTGGAAAGCAAGGCCGGCGAGGACGCCGTGCGCCGGCAGCTGGATTCCACATCGGGTTACGACCCGGCGGTGTGGCGTCAGCTGTCGGGTCAACTCGGGCTGGCGGGGCTGGCCATTCCCGAAGGCTATGGCGGGCAGGGCTATTCATTCGTCGAGCTTGGGATCGTCGTCGAGGAGATGGGCAGGACGCTCTGCCCCGCCCCATTTTTCGCATCGGCTGTACTGGCTGCGAACCTCGTCCTGCATTCCGGCGACGAGGTCGCCCGAGAGAGGTATCTTCCGGGCATCGCGTCCGGCGGCAGCATCGCTACCGTGGCGATCACCGAAGAATCCGGTCGCTGGTCGGATGACGCCATCCACGCAACCGCGCGCGAAGTCGGCGGCGGATGGGTACTGGACGGAGTAAAGACATTCGTGCTCGATGGCTGCGCTGCTGACGTCGTGTTCGTCGCGGCTCGCACCGGCGCCGGACTTTCGTTGTTCGCTGTGGACCAGCTCGAGGGGATTTCTCGTCGGAACTTGTCCACTCTGGATCCGACGCGCAAATCGGCACGCGTTGCATTCGAGGTCACACCGGCGACATTGATCGGCGAGGAGGGACGGGCGTGGCCGGTGCTGACGCGGGTGTTGGCGCTTGGCTGTGCCGCACTGGCAGTGGAACAGGTTGGCGGCGCGCAGCGTTGCCTGGAGTTGGCAGTCGACTATGCGAAGGTTCGTCGGCAGTTCGGTAGGCCGATCGGATCGTTTCAGGCGATCCGCCACAAGTGTGCCGACGTCATGCTGAATGTCGAATGTGCACGCGGCGCATCGTATTACGCCATTCGCGCGGCGGCGGAGCTGTCCGACGAATTGCCGGCGATCGCCTCGCTGGCCAAGGCCTGCAGCTCGGATGCGTATGCGCGCGCGGCCGCGGCCAACATCCAGATCCATGGGGGCATCGGTTTCACCTGGGAACATCCGGCCCATCTCTATTACAAGCGCGCCAAATCCTCGGGGCACCTGTTGGGCGACGCCGCCTTTCACCGTTCACGGCTCGCGGACTGGGTCGGCATCTGAGGCTCAGAAGTCGGTGCCCCCGTCGATGTTGATGGTCGCGCCCGTCATGAAGCCCGCCCGGTCGCCGAGCAGAAATGCGATCAACTCGCCGGCTTCGGTCGGTCGACCGCCGCGGCCCAGCGCCACCCGCATGTTCCAGTCAGGATTGCTGGCAAGGTGCGTATAGATCGCATCGTGCAGTGGCACATCGTATTCGGCGGCGCGTTGGGCTCGGATGAAGTCATTCACCTCGGTATCGAATAAGCCTGGGCACACCGTGTTGACCCGGATCCCCTCTGAACCATGTGTTTTCGCCAAGATCTTGGATAAGGTCAACACCGCGGCTTTCAGCGCGTTGTACGGCGGAATGAGAACCTTCGGTGCGCGGACCGAGTACGCGGCGGTTGTGACGATCGTCCCCCCGCCGTTTCGCCGCAGGTGCGGAATGATTGCGCGGCAGGCACGTACGGTGCCCATCAAGATCAATTGGTAATACCAGTCCCAGGAGTCGTCGCCATGCTCGAGGAAAGGGCCCTGCTGGTTCATCGGTCCCGCGGTGACGGCCAGACCACGCAGCGGTCCCAGCTCTGCGGCGGCCCGGTCGATGGCGCGGTCCATGCCGTCGCCGGGTGCGGCGGCGTCAACCGCGATCCCGATCGCGCGCACCCCATGCTGGGACACCAGTCGCGCGGCACGGTCGCCGGCCCGCTCGCCGTCGCGGGCCAACAGGGCTACGTTGGCCCCGTTCGCGGCCAGTTGTTCGGCGGCGGCGAAACCCATTCCGGTGCTCCCGCCCACGAGAACGAAGTTCCGCCCCGCTATGCCCAGGTCCACGTCACTGCCCCTCAGGTGAATCAAACCAGGTAGAGTCAATCAGACAATATATGTACTACTGTCGCATACCGGGATCTGTCTGAAGGACGAGGCGTCGATGGGTGAGCGAACGTTGGCGGGTAAGCGCGTCGCCGTGGTCGGCGCTTCGGCGGGCATCGGCCGGGCTTTCGCGGTGCGGGCCGGAAAGGAAGGCGCGGACCTGCTTGCCACGGCGCGTCGACAGGATCGGCTGGATGAGGTGGTCGCCGAGGCGGGTTGTGGCACCGCGGTACGGGGCGATGTGCGCAAACCACAGGATTGCGCCAACATCTCCGACGCGGCCCGTGACCGACTTGGTGCCGTCGACCTGCTGTTCATCTCGGTCGGCTACGCGCCGTTACGGATGTTCGCCGACACCTCTGCCGACGACTGGTTCGACGTGATGCAGACCAATGTGGTGAGTGTGCACCAGGTGATCAGATCCTTCCTCCCTGTGCTGGCGCCGGGCGCGATCGTCAGCGCGTTGTCCTCTGAAACCGTGGGACAGCCGCGGACTGCCCTGGGTGCTTACTCGTCCAGCAAGGCCGCGCTGTCGGAGAGCCTCAACGCCTGGCGCACTGAGCATCCCGATTTCCGTTTCTGTTGCGTCACCGTCGGCGGTACGGTGCCGACCGAGTTCACCGCGGCGTTTGATCCGGATCTGCTCGGAGTCGTCGTGCAGGATTGGATCGCACGCGGCCTGCTGCAGGAGACGCTGATGTCACCCGACGATGTGGCTGATGTCCTGGTGGGGATTTTCGCCAGCGCATCCAACTTCCCTCAGGTAGGGCTCGAACAGTTGGTCGTTCGACCGCCGTCGTCGATGCGTGCGCTGGGTGTCTGAGCCGATGCAAGTCCGGTCCGCATGGCCTGACCATCCCGACTACCGGATTGCGGCCACGCCCTGCCCATTTCGTGCGCAGGTGTGGCTCGGGGAAGTGCTTCTTGCCGAGAGTAACCGTTGCTTGGTGGTCACCGAGACCGATCATGAAGACCGGCTCTACTTTCCCGAATCTGACGTGCGGTGGCAGCTCTTCACGCAGTCGGAGCACACCACCGTATGCCCCTTCAAAGGGGAGGCGAGTTACTGGTCGCTGGCCGATCCTGTTGTTCGGGACGTTGTATGGACCTACCGCAGCCCGCTGCCCGAAGTAGCCGCGATCGCCGGGCATGTGAGCTTCTACCACGAGGTACTGCGAGTGGTAGTTCTCGAGGACTGGCCCGACGGGTCAGCCGTCGTAACCTCTTTTCCTCTGTGGGGAGACGCGGCCGAGCTCTGCCGGCTCATGGATGTCGAACAGGTGGACGCGGGGCGATTTGTCGGCCCGGCCCACGGGCCGACCCGACGTAACGTCGTCGAAGGTGGCCAACTGCTGGGCGAGGCAATCATTGCGGTGGCCAAAACCTTTCCCGGCCAACGAATCACATCGGCATCCATGATCTTCGCAAAGGCCGCTTCGTTCGATGCACCGGTTGATCTGGCCGTCGAAGTCCTGCGGCGGGGCAGAACTTTCTCCTCCGCGCAGGTGCGCGTCAGCCAGCATGGCGTGTTGCGCAGTGGTGGAGTCGTGCTGGCGGACTCGGGGGCCGACGATGTAATGCGAGACGTGCAGCGCATGCCGGACGTGCCCGGACCCGATGAAGCGGTCCCCTTCTCAGGCTTCGGTATGACCGGCCGTGAGATCAGAGTGGTCGACGGCGCCTACGACCCGGACCCCGATCGGGTGGGACCGCCGGAGATCGATGTGTGGATGCGCTTCAGGGATGCTCCCGGCGATTCACGGTTGGCGGCGGCCCTCCTTGCCCAGTCCACTACGCATTGGACTATCGCCGCGGGCATGCTGCCGCACCCAGGTCTGGGCGAGGCCCGCGCTCACGTGACGTTGTCGACGGGAATCATGCAGGCCACCATCGCCTTCCACGACGACGTCGATGTCACCGAGTGGTTGTTGTACACGAATCGCGCTATCTGGTCAGGTCGGGGCCAGGTGCAAGGCGACGGCCGCGTCTTCAGCCGTGATGGCCGGCTCGCGGCGTCCTACACAATCCAGGCAATGGTGCGGGAGTTCGCTGCGGAACCGGCGGCTATGGGTCATGACAGCCGGACAGCTATGTGAGGCTCAACGAAGCCCGTTGATGGCGAATTTCTCCACGTACTTTCGGACGGTCTCGGGTTTGGTCATGTCAAAACTGAGGCCCTGGTTGACGGTTGAGAACGAGTACACGATGCGGGCCAGCCATTCGCTGGCAGCCGTCACGTCGACCCCGGCGCCCACCTCACCACGCTTTTGCGCGTCGCGCACATAGGGCTCGAGAAACTTCGTGGACCGCCGGACCGCGGTGTCGCCGTCAGAGATCATGTGGCGCATCAGTTCAGCATCGTCAGCCATCAGCCGGTTGCGGGTGCGGTGGTCGAGCAAGATGTTCGCGTGCGTTTCGGCCATCGCACCGAGCTGTTCGGCCAGGGTGGGCTTGCCGGCCATCGCGGCGGCGACCGCCCGATAGAACCGTTGCGCCCCATGCTCGATCGCGGCCTCGATGAGCACATCGCGATCGACGAAGTACCGATACACCGTGCCCCGCGACACCTTGGCCATCCGCGCTACGTCCTGGACGCTGGTGCGCTGAATGCCCAACTGTGTGAAGCACTCATTGGCGGCGTCGAGAATCTGTTCACGCCGGTCGAATTCGTCTGCGCTCTCCACCTCACCAGCGACTCGCTCAGTCGACATTCCACTCCTCCGCGCGATAGTCCCGGCTAATTATGCTACGTGACAGTTTCTGTCGCGCTGTTGCAGCGACTCAGCCGAGGAACGTTGTCTTCGTGTCCAGATACTCCAAGATGCCCGCCCGGCCGTTCTCACGGCCGATGCCGGACTGCTTCACCCCGCCGAACGGAATATGTGGTTGCAAGGTCCAGCAGTTGACCCCCACGTTGCCGGCCCGAAGGGCCCGGCTGAGCCGAATCGCCCGCCCCACATCTTTGGTGTAGACGGCCGCTGCCAGGCCGTATGGGTTGTCGTTGGCCAGTCGAACCGCTTCGTCCTCGTCGTCGAATGGTATGACGCACAGAACAGGCCCGAAAATCTCTTCGCGCGCCACTGTCGCTGAGTTGTCGACGTCGACCAGAAGCGTAGGCGCAATGAAATTGCCCGTCGCGGGTCCCCCTTCGGGCCGGCCGCCGCCAACGGCGAGTCGCGCTCCCTCACGGAGCGCGGCTTCGATGCGGTCCAGCACCCGATCCCTGTGCTGCGGGCTGATCATCGGGGCGGCCGTCACGCCCGGGTCGAACGGGTCGCCGAACGTTGCGGCGGCAGCGAACCCCGTTATGGAGTTCACAACCTCCTCGTAGACGTCCCGGTGCGCGAGGATGCGCGACTGACATACACATACCTGCCCGGACAAACCCAGAAATGCGTTCCCGGCGGCGATTCCGACGGCCATCCCGACATCGGCGTCCGGGAAGATCAGTGCCGGGCTCTTGCCGCCCAACTCGAGTGACACCCGGCCGATGCGGGCACCAACAGCCGACGCGATGCCGGCGCCCACGGTCCTGCTGCCGGTGAACGACACCTTGTCTACCCGCGCGTCCCCGACCAGCGCGGTACCCACCGGGTCACCGGGCCCGGTCACGAGGTTGAACGTCCCGGGGGGTATGTCCGCCTCGGCGATCAACTCCGCAAGCCGCAGGCTGACCAGCGGGGACAGCTCGGAAGGCTTGGCCACCACCGTGCAGCCCGCCGCCAGGGCGGGCGCCACCTTCTGGGCGAACAGGCTCATCGGCGCGTTCCACGGCGTGATCACCGCCGCCACGCCCACGGGTTCGTAGGTGCTGTAGCTGACTGGCTGGCTCGGGTCCCACTGCGGATAGGTCTCACCGGTGACCTTGTCGACCCAGCCAGCGTATGAATCGAAGACGTCAGCCGGATACTCGGCACCCATCTGATAGAAGCCGACGAATGAGCTCGGCGTCGAATTATCCAGCGACAAGAGCGTATTCAGATTGTCGGCATCATCGCGGATGAGCTCGGCGATGCGCCGCACGATGCGGGCCCGTTCCCGGCCCGGCATTCGCGGCCACGGTCCGTCATCGAACGCAGCACGAGCGGCGGTCACCGCCTCGTCGACCGTGGATGCGTCGGCGACGGGGGTGTTGAAGACGCGTTCGCCGGTCGCCGGGTGGATGTGCGGAATCGGCTCGGCGGCCCCGTCGAACCAGGAACCGTTGACGAAGAGCCGGGCCGGCGGCAGGGTCGCCGTCGCCAGTTTGCTCGAGACCGAAATCGCCGCCACGCACTAAACAGTAGTACGTAATATGTCATACTGTTACACCAACTAGGTCATCGGCAACGTGGGGGAGTATTGGTGTCCCGCTTAGACGGCAGATACGCATTGATCACCGGTGGTGCGCAGGGGCTGGGCGGTGCGATCGCGCAGTCGCTGGCCAAGCTGGGCGCCCACGTCACGATCGTCGACCTGAATGAGGAAAAAGGCCGGGACCGTGCCGAGCAGATCAGCGGCGCAGGCGGACAGGCCGCGTTTGTGAAGGCGAACGTGGCTGACCGCGCGGCCATTGAGGCTGCCGTGCAGCAGGTCGCGCAGACGGCCGGCGGGCGCATCGATGTCATGGTCAATGCGGCACAGTTCTTTGCGATGCCGAAGGCACTGGAACTCGTCACGGAAAAGGATTGGGAGCTGTCGGAGGCCACCGGTCCCAAGGCGACCTTCCGCTTCATGCAGGTCGGCTTTCCCTTTTTGAAGGCCGCAGGACGGGCCTCGGTCATCAACTTCGTGTCGGGATCCGCGCTTGCCGGCATCGCTTACACAGCGCCCTATTCGGCGGCAAAGGGAGCGATCGCCGCACTCACGAAAGTCGCAGCCAACGAGTGGGCGCGCCACGGCATTCGCGTCAACGCCGTGTGCCCGTTTGCGTTGACCGACGTTCAGCGCAAGATGATCGGCACGGAATGGGACAACTACACCCGGACGGCGACGGCCTCGCCGATGAAACGCGGCGCCGACCCCGAGACCGAAATCGCGCCTGCGGTAGCGTTTTTGGCAAGTGATGAGGCGGCATTCGTCACCGGTACAGTGCTGCATATCGACGGTGGCATGACCGAGCTGTCAACCGTCGACTATTCGCAATCGCCGGGGGTCTTCGGTTGAGCCGGTTACCGGTCCCGGCCCTGACCGAGCTCAGTCGGCCATTCTGGACTTCCGGTGCGCAGGGCGTACTGCGTATGCAGCGCTGTAGCCGCTGTCAAAGGCTGTGTCACCCAACTGGATTGCGCTGCCCCCGGGACCACGGGATCCTGGAGTATGCCACGCTCAGTGGCCGGGCACGAGTGGAATCCTGGACCGTCAACCGCCACCAGTTCTTTCCCGGCTTCACGCCGCCGTATCTGATCGCTTTTGTCAACCCGGTCGAGGACGAAAGCGCCCGCCTGCTGACCAATCTGGTGAACATCGCTCCCGAGGATGTCGCAGCCGGATTGCCGGTGCGCGTCGTCTTCGAGCGGCGAACCGCGGACGACGGCGCCGATGAGGTCTTCGTCCCGCTTTTCGAGCCGGACCGCTGATGAGTGGTGCGTTGACTGACCGGGTCATTATCAGCGGCGTCGGACAATCCGCGATCGGCCGAAGGCTGGGCCGCGACGGGTTGGACCTCACCGTCGAAGCATGCCTGGCGGCAGTAGCCGATGCCGGCCTGACGCTTGCCGAGATCGATGGTTTGACGACATATCCGGGTGCATCCCAGCCCGGTGTCGGGTTCTCCGGCGCGTCCCTGCGGGACATCCATGACGCTCTGGGTATCAAGCCGAACTGGGTCGCGGGTGGCGTGGAGTCGCCGGGCCAGCTCGGGGCGGTGGTGGACGCCATGTTGGCGGTGGCCGGTGGGTTGGCCGATCATGTGCTGTGTTGGCGCAGCATCTGGGAAGGCACCGCGCAGGGGTCTGGGCGGCGCAAGGGTTATGGCTCGGGGATGGGCCGGCCGAGCGGCCTGCTGGGCTGGCAGTTGCCTTTTGGCGCAACCGCGGCGAACCTTGCCGGACTTCAGATCCGTGCGCGGATGTTGCGTTACGGGCTGACCCGTGAGCAATTGGCATCCGTCGCGATTGCCCAACGCGCGCACGCCGCTTTCAACCCCGCGGCCATCTACTCCGAACCGCTGGATCTGGAGACATATCTCGAGGCGCGAATGGTGTCCGATCCGTTGTGCATGCTCGACTGCGATATCGCCTGTGACGGAGCGACCGCGTTTGTCGTGTCGCGATCCGAACATGCCGCGCAGGTGGACCATCCGGCGGTGACCGTCGAGGCTCTCGACTGCGCGCATCACGATCGATTCACGTGGGAGGGCGGCGACGACATCACCCGGATCAGCTCACGGTGGTCCACCATTTGGGAGCGCACCGATTTCACCGCGGCGGACGTCGATGTGGCTTCGCTCTACGACGGGTTCAGCGTGTTCGTCTTGTGCTGGCTGGAGGACTTCGGTTTTTGCCCGGTTGGCGAATCGGGTTCGTGGATAGCCGATCCGGCGCGGATATCGCTGGGGGGTGAACTGCCGATCAACACCGCGGGAGGGCAGCTGTCCGGCGGCCGGCTGCACGGTTTCGGGCATCTCCATGAAGCGTGTCTGCAGATCCGTGGGGATGCCGGTGCGCGCCAGGTCGACGGAGCCGGGCTGGCCGCCGTCGGTGTGGGGGCAGCTAACAGCGGTACGACCGCGATGTTGCTGCGGCGGGCCTGAGCAGATCGACCGGCCTGGATCGTCAGCCCTGCATATAACCCCCGGCGTCAACGGGGATGGACTGGCCGGTGATGGTCCGGCTCTCGTCGCCGGCCAGGAACAACGCCAGATTTGCGACGTCGTCAGTGGACGAAATAGTCTTCAATGCAACGCTTCTCAGAGATCGCTCGCGGATCACGGCGCTATCCACCCCTTCCTCGCGTGCGATCCGTGCCACCCAGTTGCGGTACAGATCGGTGTCGATGCTGCCGGGCACGATGCAATTGCACCGGATGCCGTGTGGCCCGACCTCGAGTGCCACCGCCTTGGTGAAGGCGCGCAACGATGCCTTGGCGGTGACGTAGTGAGTCTTGCGGGCCATGCCCGCATAGGACGCCGTGGAGGAGAAATTGAGGATGACGCCAGACCGGCGCTGCAGCATCGACTGCAGCAGCACGTGTTTCGTGCACAGCATCGCGGCCGTGACGTCGATGGCGATGGTGGAGTTCCAGTTGTCGAGCGTCTGTTCCCACACCCACTTGTCCTGGCCCGGCGCGGCGGCGTTGTTGCACAGGACGTCAACGTGTCCGAATGTCTCCACCGCGCGGGACACCAGTGCTATCACGTCGTCTTCACTGGTGACGTCGGCGCGGACGGCGATGGCGTTCGGACCGGCTTCCGCTGCAGCCTCGCGCACCAGTTCCTCGCGCCGGGCCGCAAGCACGACCTTGGCTCCTTCCCTGGTGAAGATGGCGCCCATGGTTCGACCCAGACCGGCACTGGCACCGGTGATGATCGCCACCTTGCCCGCCAGGCGTCCTTCTATCACCGCTGCCCCTCACTGAACGCGGCCACCGTAGCCGGGCTCATCTGGCAGTCTCGCAGGCCCTGAGTTGACGCACTAGTCTTCGAGTATGGGACTCACCCGACTCTTCCTGGAATGGCCCGTCGTCCGGCAATTGCGGACCGGGGACGGACTTGGCCGCGGTCCGGCGGTGACCTCCAAGCACACCCGCGCCATCGCCCCGCGCACCACCACTGCTGACCGGGTGGTGCAGAGCGTCTGCCCCTATTGCGCGGTGGGCTGCGGGCAGAAGGTCTACGTCAAGGACGAGAAAGTCGTGCAGATCGAGGGTGACCCCGATTCGCCGATCTCCCGTGGCAGGCTGTGCCCGAAAGGGTCGGCGAGCGAGCAACTCGTCAACTCCCCGGGCCGGCAGCTGAAGGTGCTCTACCGCGCGCCCGGCGCCACCGAGTGGGAACCGCTGGAGCTCGACCGGGCGATCGACATGGTCGCCGACCGGTTCGTCGAAGCCCGCCGGCACGCCTGGCAGGACATCGACAAGCACGGCCACCCCCTGCGGCGCACCATGAAGATCGCCGCACTGGGCGGTGCGACGCTGGACAACGAAGAGAACTACATCATCAAGAAACTCTTCACCGCCGCGGGCGCCATCCAGATCGAGAACCAAGCCCGTATTTGACACTCCGCCACGGTTCCCGGTCTGGGAACCTCCTTTGGGCGCGGCGGCGCCACCCAATCACTGCAAGACATGGCCAATGCGGACTGCATCGTCATCCAGGGCTCCAACATGGCCGAGTGCCATCCAGTTGGATTCCAGTGGGTGGAAGAGGCTAAAGCCCGCGGCGCCAAGCTGATTCACGTCGACCCGCGCTTCACCCGCACCTCGGCCGTGTCGGACAAGCACATCCCGATCCGGGCCGGCTCCGATGTCGTACTACTCGGCGCGTTGATCAATTACGTGATCGCCCGGGACCTCTGGTTCAAGGAGTACGTACTGGCCTACACGAACGCGGCCACGCTGATCAACGAAAACTACCGCGACAGTGAGGATCTGGGCGGGCTGTTCTCCGGCTTCGACCCCGAGACCGGCCAGTACGACACCTCCACCTGGGCGTACGCGGGACAGGAGGACGAGCCCGACCCCGAACACGGGGCCAGCGCTTCGGCCCGCGCCGCCGGCGATGCGCACGGCAGCGGCGGCCCGCCCTTGCCGCATGCCCGCGTCCAGCGCGACGAGACCCTGCAGCACCCGCGGTCGGTGTTCCAGATCCTCAAGCGGCACTACGCGCGCTACACGCCGGAGCTGGTGCGCGACGTTTGCGGCATCAGCATCGAGGACTTCGACTACCTCGCCCGCGCCGTCACCGAGAATTCCGGGCGCGAGCGCACCACCTGTTTCGCGTACGCGGTGGGCTGGACCCAGCACACACTCGGAGCCCAATTCATCCGCACCGCAACGATTCTGCAGCTGTTGCTGGGCAACGTCGGACGCCCCGGCAGCGGCATCATGGCGCTGCGGGGCCACGCCACCATCCAGGGCTCCACCGACATCCCGACACTGTTCAACCTGTTGCCCGGCTATCTGTCGATGCCCAAGGCCGGCGTCCACGACACCTATCGGCAGTACATCGAGGCGGTCGGCCCGAAGAACCAGAAGGGTTTCTGGGCCGACGCCGACACCTATATGGTCAGCCTGCTCAAGGCCTGGTGGGGCGACGCCGCCCGGGAGGACAACGACTGGGCCTACGACTACCTGCCGCGGCTTTCCGGCCCACACGGCACCTATCAGACGGTCATGTCGATGCTCGAGGACGAGGTCGACGGGTACTTCCTGCTCGGCCAGAACCCGGCCGTCGGATCGGCGCACGGCCGCATGCAACGCATGGGCATGTCGCACCTGAAGTGGCTGGTGGTGCGTGACCTCAACATGATCGAGTCGGCCACGTTCTGGAAGGACGGGCCCGAGATCGCCTCCGGCGAGCTGAGGACGGAAGACATCCAGACCGAGGTGTTCTTCTTCCCGGCGGCCACCCATGTCGAGAAGTCCGGCTCCTTCACGCAGACCCAACGGCTGGTGCAGTGGCGGCATCAGGCGGTCCAGCCGCCCGGTGACTGCCAGAGCGAACTGCAGTTCTTCATCGAGCTCGGCAAGCGCATCCGGCAACGCCTGGCGGGGTCCACCGATGAGCGCGACCGCCCGTTGCTTGACCTGACCTGGGACTATCCCACCGACGAACACGGCGAACCGGACCCCACCGCGGTGCTGGCCGAGATCAGCGGGCGCTATCTGACCGGGCCGAAGGCGGACCAGCCGGTACCGGGTTACACCGAACTGGCCGCCGACGGATCGACGGCGTGCGGCTGCTGGATCTACTCGGGGGTGTACGCCGACGGCGTCAACCAGGCCGCCCGCCGGGCACCGCTCGGCGGCCCGAGTCCGAGCCAGTCGGAATGGGGCTGGGCCTGGCCAGCCGACCGGCGCATCCTCTACAACCGCGCCTCGGCCGATCCGGACGGCAAACCGTGGAGCGAGCGCAAGCGCTACATCTGGTGGGACCCTCAGCGGCGGCGCTGGGTCGGAGACGACGTACCCGACTTCCCGGTCGACCGCGCCCCGGACATTCGTCCCGATCCCGACGTCGGCGGGCCGGACGGGCTGGCCGGTGACGACCCGTTCATCATGCAGGCCGACGGCAAGGCCTGGCTGTTCGCGCCCAAGGGCCTCGTGGACGGGCCGCTGCCCACGCACTACGAACCGCAGGAATCGCCGGTGGCCAACGCGCTGTACCCGCAGCAGCAGAACCCGTCGCGAATCATGTTCCCGCGCAAGGACAATCTGTGGGCCCCCAGTGCCGGAGACCCGGGCAGCGACGTCTACCCGTACGTGTTCACCACCTATCGGCTCACCGAGCACCACACCGCGGGCGGCATGAGCCGCTGGCTGCCGTACCTCGCCGAGCTGCAGCCGGAGATGTTCTGCGAGGTCTCACCGGAGCTGGCCGCCGAACGCGGTCTCGAGCCGTACGGCTGGGCGACGATCGTCTCCCCGCGGGCGGCCATCGAGGCCAAGGTGCTCGTCACCGAGCGGATGAGGCCCCTGGTCATCGGCGGCCACACCATCCACCAGATCGGGCTGCCGTACCACTGGGGCGTGGGCAGTGACGCGGTGGTGAGCGGAGACGCTGCCAACGACCTGCTCGGGGTGGCGCTGGACCCGAATGTGCAGATCCAGGAGTCCAAGGCCGGTTCGTGTGACATCCGCCCGGGGCGGCGGCCGCAGGGTGAGGCGCTGCTGCGGCTCATCGAGGAGTACCAGTCGCGTGCGGGGGTAACCGTGGAGACGGACAATATCCGATTAACGACGACGTCCGAATTACCGATGCCGCAGCGGGAGGCTTGATGGCGCAGCTGGTCGAATCGACCGACCCCACTGACGACGCGGGTTGGCCGGATCGCAAGCCGCGTAAGGGCTTCTTCACCGACACCTCCATCTGCATCGGCTGCAAGGCGTGCGAGGTGGCCTGCAAGGAGTGGAACCGCAACCCACGCGACGGTGACCTGGAGATCCTCGGTTCGTCCTACGACAACACCGGCAGCCTGGGTGCCAGCACCTGGCGGCACGTCGCGTTCATCGAGCAGGGCCGTGACCGCATCGAGGAGGCCCGCGAATCAGGGCGTGCCCTGGTGAGCCTGGGCATGCCGTCCGTGGCCAGTGCCCCCGACACCACTCCGCCAGACACTCCGGAGTTCCGCTGGCTGATGGCCTCGGACGTGTGCAAGCACTGCACCCACGCCGGGTGCCTCGACGTCTGCCCGACGGGTGCGTTGTTCCGGACCGAATTCGGCACCGTCGTGGTGCAGGACGACGTCTGCAACGGGTGCGGCACCTGCGTGGCCGGGTGCCCGTTCGGAGTCGTCGAGCGGCGCAGCGACGGAACCTACGCCACGCCGGCCAAGCGGTCGGAGCGCCCGGAACACGGGTTCGTCACCGGCGTGGCGCAGAAATGCACGCTCTGTTACGACCGGCTCCTGGAAGACCAGACGCCGGCCTGCGCCCAGACCTGCCCGACCACGTCGATCAAGTTCGGCGACCACGACGATCTCGTCGCAGCCGCGCGTGAGCGGGTTGCCGCGTTGCATGCCCGCGGCATGACCGAGGCGCGCCTGTACGGCGCCAACGAGCACGACGGTGTCGGCGGCACCGGGTCGGTCTTCCTGCTCCTGGATGAGCCCGAGGTGTACGGGCTGCCGCCGGATCCGCGGGTCTGCACGGCGGATCTGATGACCATGTTCAAGCGGGCCGGGGTGGCCGCCGCCGGTATGTTCGCCGCGGGTGCACTGGCCTTTCTGCGGGCGCGATGAGCACCTCGGAGTACGACAGCCTGCGGCCGCCGTCGGGTGGGAAACGTCGTCGTCGTGGCGACGGGAAGCGCCGCCGCGATGAGTCATTGATGGTGCCGGACGCCGAATTCTCCTCCTATTACGGACGTCCGGTGGTCAAGCCGGCGCCGTGGGGTCACGAGGTCGGCGCCTATCTGTTCCTCGGTGGAGTGGCCGGCGGGTCCGGCTTGCTGGCAGCGGGCGCCCAGCTGACCGGGCGAAAGGTGTTGCGCCGCAACACCAGGCTGGCCGCTCTGGGCGCCGTGATGCTGGGGGCGGTGGCACTGGTCAAGGATCTGGGGCGACCCGAGCGCTTCGTCAACATGCTGCGCACCTTTAAGTTGACCTCGCCGATGAGCGTCGGCTCGTGGATCCTGAGCTTCTTCAGCGCAGGGATCGGGGTGGCCGCGGCGTCCGAGGTCGACCGGCTGACCGGCGAGCGGCTGCCGCTCGGTCCACTGCGGCCGGTGCTGCGCGCGATGGAGGGCCCGGCCGGCTTGGAGGCCGCGCTGTTCGCGCCGCCGCTGGCGGTGTACACCGCGGTGTTGTTGTCCGACACCGCAACCCCGACGTGGAACGCGGCGTATAAAGACCTGCCGTTCGTCTTCGTCAGCTCGGCGAGCCTGGCCGCATCGGGATTGGCGATGATCACCACGCCGGTCGCCGAAGCCGTGCCCGCCCGCAGGCTGGCGGTCATCGGCGCCGTGGGTGATCTGATCTCCGCCAGGATCACCGAATACCGGATGGACCCGGTGACCAGGGAGCCGCTCCACCACGGCACCCCCGGCCGGTTGCTGCAGGCGAGTGAAATACTGGCTGCCGCGGGAGGTTTGGGTGCTCTGCTGGGTGGGGGTCGCCGCGACGTCGCCGTCTTGTCCGGCCTGTCATTGCTGACGGCGTCAGCGATGCTGCGGTTCGGGTTTTTTGAAGCGGGTAAGGAATCCGCGCGCGATCCCCGCTACACGATCGAGCCGCAGAAGCGCAGGCTGGCCGCGCGCCGGGCGGCCGGGATCACCGACGACTCGATCACTAGTGCCGGTTGAAGCCGGGCTAACGAATTTCGATGCCGCTGCCCGCTACGGTGTGGCCGACAACGGGATAGCCGGGCAGCTCACCGACCACGAGCAGTCCGCCGGAGGTTTGGGCGTCGGCCAGCAACAGCAAATCGTCTTCGGTTACCCCGCTTGTGATTTCGAGGTGGGGCCGTACCCAGTCGAGGTTGCGGCGGCTGCCGCCGGAGACGAACCCTTCCTGCAGCGCGGTCCGGGCGGCCTCGAGCACTGGCACCGCGGCGCGGTCGACGACGGCGCCGACGCCGGAGGCCCGGCACAGTTTGTGCAGATGCCCGAGCAGCCCGAACCCGGTCACGTCGGTGGCCGCTTGGACACCCGCCTCGAGTGCCGCCTCGGACGCGTCGCGGTTGAGCCGCGTCATGAGGTCGATGGCTTCCTGGCACACCTCACCGGTCTGCTTGTGCCGGTTGTTGAGCACGCCGACGCCGAGTGGTTTGGTCAGGGTCAGCGGCAGCCCCGGGCGGGCAGCGTCATTGCGCAGCAATCGCGCGGGGTCGGCGACGCCGGTGACGGCCATTCCGTACTTGGGTTCCGGGTCGTCGATCGAATGCCCACCGATCACCGGGCAGGCCGCCTCGGACGCCACCGCGAGGCCGCCGCGCAGCACTTCGGTCATCAACTCCAGCGGCAACACGTCGCGCGGCCAGCCGACGAGATTGATGGCAACGACCGGGCGCCCGCCCATCGCGTAGATGTCGGACAGCGCGTTGGCGGCGGCGATGCGTCCCCAGTCGTAGGCGTCGTCGACGACCGGGGTGAAGAAGTCCGCGGTGGACAGCACCGCCAGATCGCCGACCCGGACAGCGGCGGCGTCGTCACCGTCGTCGAGTCCCACCAGCACATCGGGGCCGGCCTGACCGGTGAGCCCGCGCACCGCCTCTTCCAGCTCGCCGGGTGGGATTTTGCAGGCACAGCCCCCGCCGTGCGCGTAGCCGGTGAGCCGCGTCATGGGTCCGAGCGTACGTGGGCGGGCCCGCACCGGTTCTTGTCGCGGCGCGGTGGGCAGATCGCGATGCGGCGCAAGAATCCCGCAAGAATTACGCGAACCTCCGGCAAGTGACCGCCCGTAGAACTAACCACATGTTGCGATTAACTCTTGTGGGTCTGACCGCGGTCGGCTCTCTGCTCATCGGTCCGGAACTGGCCGCAGGTACCGCTCACGCTAATCCCGCACCGATGGTTTGCCAGGATGGAAGCACGTTAGCCACCCCAACGAACAGCTGCACCTACCAATGGTGCCCAGGCTCACCGATCATGAAGCACATGCCCAATTGGGACATGACCGTCTGCCACCCTTGGTATTTCGATCAGAACAGCCCGGTGACCGACTCGGTCATCATCGAAGGATTTCCGCCGCCGTATCCGCCAGGGCCGCCGTGCATACCCCTGATCACAAGACTCATTTGCGAGTGACTGAAGGGGCAGTCGCCGGCAGGGAAAGGCCGGCCCGAGCAATCTCCGGCCGCCCCGCCGCGCGAGCTGCCCACCTCACCGCGACCACGGCTCACCGCCCGGCCTGTACGTTTACCCGTGGAGGCGTTTGGGTTCCTGGTGGTCCCCCCGGTCTTCAAAACCGGTGAGATCGAGCATCTCGGTCTGGCGGGTTCGATTCCCGTCCGCCTCCGCTTTTGCTTCAAGAGTGAAAGCCCACCGAGAGAGGTCACGTGACGCAGCTCGACCCGCGCCGACTGATCCCGCGCACGGATCAGTTGCTGGCCCTACCGGCTGTGCAAGAGCAGCGAGAAAGGCTGGGCGACAAGGCTATCCGCGTGACGATACGCGAAATCCAGGAGCGGGCACGGCACGGCGCCCTGGGCCCCGACCAGGTGCCTGAGGCACTTGAACACGCACTGGCCGCACAGGCCACCACCTCGTTGCGGCCGGTGCTCAACGCCACTGGTGTCGTCGTCCACACCAACCTCGGCCGCGCACCGCTGGGCGCGGGCGCGGTCGCCGCCTTGGTCGCTGCGAGCGGCTACGTCGACGTCGAACTCGACCTCACCACCGGCACCCGCTCCAAACGTGGCGTCGCAGTGCGTGAAGCGCTGCGGACCGCCTGCCCGGCGGCCGAGGACGCCCTCGTCGTCAACAACGGTGCCGCCGCCCTGGTGCTGGCGACCACCGCGCTGGCCGCCGGCAAAGACGTGATCATCAGCCGCGGGGAGCTCATTGAGATCGGAGCGGGCTTCCGACTGCCCGACCTGATCGCCTCGACCGGCGCGCGACTGCGCGAAGTCGGCACCACCAACCGCACCCATCTCAAGGACTACGAGGCGGTGCTGGGTCCGGAAACCGGCTGCGTGCTCAAGGTGCACCAGAGCAACTTCCGGGTGGAAGGGTTCACCGCCGCCGCATCGCTGACAGACCTGCACACCCTGAGCGCGTCGCGGCGCATTCCGCTGATCGCCGACCTGGGCAGCGGGCTACTCCAGCCGGACCCGGTGCTGCCCGACGAGCCCGATGCCGCCACCGCCCTGGCCGAGGGCGCCGACATCGTCATCGCGAGCGGCGACAAACTGCTCGGCGGACCACAGGCGGGGATCATCCTGGGCCGTGCCGAGGTGATCACCAGGCTGGCGCGGCATCCACTGGCCCGCGCGGTCCGCGCCGACAAGCTGACCTTGGCCGCCCTAGAGGCGACGGTCCGTGCCGGCGGCTCCCCGGTGACCGCGGCTCTGCACGCCGACAACGACCGGTTGCGTGTCCGCGCGCAGCGATTGGCCGACGCGGTCGGCGCGACCCTCGTCGCGCATGACGGCCGCGTCGGAGGCGGCGGTGCGCCCGGCGTGCCGCTACCCGGGTGGGCGGTCCGCCTGCCGGAGTCGACCGCGGCGCCGCTGCGGGCTGGACAACCTGCGGTACTGCCCCGGGTGCACGACGGCGCCTGTCTGCTGGATCTGCGTTGCATTCCCGAGGCCGACGACGACCGCCTGCTGGCTGCGGTGCGCGCGGCACTGGACGGAAAGTCCTGAGCACTCATGTCGTGGCCACCGCGGGCCACGTCGACCACGGCAAGAGCACGCTCATTCACGCGCTCACCGGCATGGAGCCCGACCGCTGGGAGGAGGAGCGCCGCCGCGGCCTGACCATCGACTTCGGCTTCGCTTGGACCACGCTGCCATCCGGCCGCAAGGTCGCCTTCGTCGACGTGCCGGGCCACCAGCGCTTCCTGGGCAACACGCTGGCCGGTCTCGGTCCCGCGCCGGTGGTGTGCTTCGTCGTCGCCGCCGACGAGGGCTGGCGCGCACAATCCGACGACCACCGCGACGCCGTTGCGGCACTGGGCATTCAGTACGGCCTCATCGTGATCACCCGCGCCGACCGGGCCCCGCAGCGTGGCGCCGAGGTGCTCGCCCAGGCCCGCGCCGAGTTGGCCGAAACCGGCCTGCGCGGCGCCCCGGGCGTCATCGTGTCGGCCGTCGAGGGCAGCGGGCTCGCCGAGTTGCGTGCGGCCCTGGACGGCGTACTGACGCAAGTGCCGGCACCCGAGACCAGCGCCCGGGTGCGGCTGTGGGTGGACCGTTCCTTCACCATCACCGGCGCCGGCACGGTGGTGACCGGCACGTTGCCCGCCGGGACACTCACCGTCGGCGACCGGCTGGACCTGTTCGGTGCGTCGCGCATCCGGTCGGCGACGATCCGCGGATTACAGAGTTGTGGGCAGCCGTTCCCCTTGCTGGGACCTGTTTCACGGGTGGCGCTGAACCTTCGCGGTGTGCCCCGCGAAGCCGTGCGCCGCGGCGACGCGCTGATCACCCCGGGCGCATGGCCGGACACCCGACTACTCGACGTGCGGCGCACCTCCGGCGGTGCGTGGAGTGAGGCCCCGACGCATCTGGTCGCTCATGTCGGCACGGCGGCCGTGCCGGTGCGGTTGCGCCCTTTCGATGACGACCATGCCCGGCTCACCCTGGACCGGAGCCTGCCGTTGGTGTTCGGCGACCGGCTGGTGTTGCGCGACCCGGGCAGCGTCCGGATTCTCGGCGGTGCCGAGGTGCTCGATGCCGAACCTCCGGCGCTGCGCCGGCGCGGCGACAGCGGGCGCCGCGCAGCGATGTTGGCGCGCGCGGAACCCGGCGGTGACGTCGAGGCCGAGGTCGCGCGCCGGGGAGCCGTGCCGGAAACTCACCTGCGCCGGTTGGGATTGCTGCCGCACACCGTGCCTCCGCAGGTCCTCGTTGTCGACGGGTGGTGGGTGTACCGCCCGACGCACGAGGCGTGGCAGCACCGGCTGCGGGCCGCGGCCGAAGAGCTGCGCGCGCGAGATCCGTTGGCTAGCGGCTTGTCTCGGGGCGCGGCTCGCGACCTGCTGGTGCTGCCCGACGAAGCGCTGCTGGACGGGGTTGCCCGCGCCGCCGGGCTCGAGCAGGACGGCGGCACCATCCGGCTACCCGGCACCCGTAACGAACTCGGTGATGCCGAAGCGTCGATCATGGAGCTGGAGAAGAAGTTATCCGCGGAGCCGTTCGGTGCGCCGGAAGCCTACGAATTGCAGGCGCTGAAACTGGGCACCCGCGAACTGGCCGCCGCCGAGCGCGCCGGGCGTGTGTTGCGGTTGCGCGACGGCGTGGTGCTGTTGCCGAACGCACCCGCGCTGGCCATGCGCGCCCTGGCCACGCTCGATCAGCCCTTCACCACAAGCCAAGCGCGCCAAGCGCTTAACACCACGCGGCGGGTCGCGATTCCCCTCCTCGAACACCTCGACGCCCGCGGGTGGACCCGCCGACTGGATGCCGGTCACCGCGAAGTGGTGCGCTGATCCGCTGCCGGGAAGTCTGCCCTTTCGCTGAATGCCGCCCACCGCCGAGCTTCGGCGTTGCGCTCGTCGCCGCTCGCGAGCGCCTGCTGAACAGCATTGCGCCCCAGAAGGAGTCGTCTAGGCGGTTCCGGCTGACCGACTACGTCGATGATCACCTCGGCGGCGCGGACAGGGTCTCCCGCTTGACTTCCGTTGGTGGCTTGCCGCATGTCATGCATACGTCCGACGGTGTCGCGGTAGTCAGGCCCCGGTTCGTGCATCGTCATCGACGACCCTTGCCAGTCGGTGCGGAACGCGCCCGGTTCGACGATGATCACCTTGACTCCGAACGGGCTAATCTCGCTGGCGAGCACCTCGGAGAACCCTTCGACGGCGAACTTTGCCGTCTGGTAAGCGCCCATGCCGGGTGTCCCGCCGACACGACCGCCGACTGAGGAGAACTGAACGAACACCCCTGACCTCTGCCGGCGCAGCACGGGTAGCGCCGCACGCGTCACATTCACCAAACCGAACAGATTGGCTTCGATCTGTGCGCGAAACTCGTCCATGCTGACCTCTTCGATCGCGGCGCTGTCGGCGTACCCTGCGTTGTTCACCACAACGTCGATGCGCCCGAACTCGGCGATGGCGAAATTTACTGCCTTGGAGCAGTTTTCCACGTCTGTGACATCGAGGGGATACGCCCGGACGTGCTCTGGATAGCTCGCAACGAGGTGTGTCAGCGCTTCGGGTCGGCGTGCGGTGGCCACCACGCGGTCACCGTGGGCCAGCAAGCGTCGACCAGTGCCGCACCGAAGCCGCGTGAGCTACCGGTGACGAACCAGACTTTCGAGGTGCCCGGCATGCTGTTCCTTCCAGTCGGTCAGGCGACGTTGCGAATCGCGCCGCCGTCGACGCGTAAGACGGCTCCGCTGACGTACCCGGCGTGCGTGCTGGCCAAGAATGCGACCGCGGCGGCGACTTCGGCAGGACGCCCGAAGCGTTCAATATCGTTGGGAGCCCACGCGTTCGTTGCGGCGGCTTCGATGTCCTCCCATCTCGGACCCCAGCCGAGTTGGGCGGCGGCCTGTGTCGCCATGTCTAGAACCGATTCGGTGAGAATGGCTCCTGGCGCAACGGTATTGGCGGTGACGCCGGTGCCTGCGAGTTCTCGGGCCAAAGAAACGGTCAGATTGTGCCGCGCGGCCAGGGTAGCGTTGTAGTGCGGTTGACCGGCACCGGGCTGAATCGCCAGTCCTCCGCCGATCTCGATGACTCGCCCCCAACCTCGCCGGCACATCCCGGGGACCAGCCGCTCGATCATGCGCACACCGGAGATGACGTTGGACTGATAGATGTGCGCCCATTTGTCGGTGCTGACGTCCCGCCAACCCAGTCCGTCGTAGTAGCCGGCGTTGTTGACCAGGATGTCGATGTCGCCGGTGGCGGCGGCCACCCGCTCGGCCCCGGCATCGGTACTCAGGTCCCCCATCACCGCGAGTGCTTCACCGCCCCCTGCCCGGATCTTTTCGGCGGTGGCTTCGGTGCACACGACATCCCGGCCATGGACGATAACCGAGACATTCTCTGCCGCAAGCGTTTCCGCGATAGCGCGGCCCAGACCCCGGCTTGAACCCGTCACGAGCGCCCGCTTGCCGGACAAACCCAGATCCACCAGCGCCCCCTTGTCTACGGCTGTATACTTCACTACATGTATACAACCGTAGACCTGTTGCTGTCCAGTCAGTCGACGTCGTGACGTCGCCGGAACCGCGTGCACGCAATGCCGCAAGTACCCGCCAGGCAATTCTTCGCTCGGCTATCCGGCACTTCGCCCGTGCCGGATATGACGGCGTCGGCGTGCGCGACATCGCCGCGGATGCGGGGGTTACCGCGATGATGGTCAACCGATATTTCGGATCCAAGGAGCAATTGTTCGCCGAGGCGGTCGAGGCGTCCTTCGCGCCGCCGGCAATTGTCGGAGAGAGTTCGCAATCAATCCCGCACGAGATCGCCGCCGCACTCGTTGCGAGGACGAATCCGAACGCGGAACCGTTGGAGCCGTTCCTGATCATGTTGCGCTCGGTGTCGAATCCTCGCGCTGCGGCGATCATCCGCGCCGCGATCGAGCGTCACGTGGGACATCGCCTGGCCAGACAACTGCCGAGAGCCGGGCGTGCGATTCGAAGTGAGGTGGTCATGGCGGTCATCTCCGGCATTCTGCTGATGCGGAGGGTCGTTGACACCAGGGCATTTGGCGAGGCTGACTCCGACGAGCTAACCTCCATTTTGGAGGCGGTCTTTGCTGCGATCATCGAGACGCCACTGCCATAGTGCGGCAAATGGATCCGAATGACCGCTGCCGCCGGGCTATTCTGCAGGCATGGCGCTCGAAGCGCATCAAGCGGCGGCGGTGCCGGTCACGAGTCGACGTCGCCGTCTGCCACCGCGCAACGTCAGCTATCCCAAAAGCGATACCCGCCAGAGGCGTGTTCTGGTCAGAGCCACCAGGATAGGCGCCGTCGTCAGCGCCTTCTACACCTTGCTCGGGATATTCATCGGGCGCGATGCGCTGGCGATCACGATCCTCAGCGCCTTCAGCACCGTCGTCTATCTCGCGATCCCGCTGCTGTACCGCTTCGGCGAACTGATCGCGCCGATGGTCTTCATCGTCGCGGCATACATGCTGATCACCGTCCTGTGCTTAAGCATCGGCACCGGAACCGGAATCCAGTTCTATTACCTGGTGGGCGCAACGATCGTCTTGCTGGTCCTCGGCATCGATCACATCGTCCTGGCCTCGGTGATGGCCGCGGTAGGTGCCGTGCTGACGGTCGTGTTGCAGATGACGGTGCCTGAAAAGACGGGTGTGCAACCGGATTGGGCCTATGACTTCAGTTATATCGTCTCAGTGACCACATCCTGGCTCATGGTGATGGCGATCGTATGGTCGGCGTTGCGCGAAATCACTCGTGCCGAACGGGTGATCGAAGCGGAATACCTCCGGTCGGAGTCGTTGCTCGTCAACATTCTGCCGGCGAAAATCGCTGAGCGGTTGAAGGATCCGTCACGGACCGTCATCGCTGACAGGTATGACGATGCCTCGGTGTTATTCGCCGATATCGCCGGTTTCACCAGTAGAGCCAGTGATACCCCGCCCACTGACCTGGTCCGGTTCCTGGATCAGCTCTACATCAAGCTGGATGCCCTGGTCGACCGGCACGGGCTGGAGAAGATCAAGACCAGCGGCGATTCGTACATGGTCGTCAGCGGAGTGCCGGATCCACGCCCAGACCACCTCGAAGCGCTGGCTCAGCTCGCACTCGACATGGCGCAGGCCGTTGCCGGTCTGAAAGATCCACGGGGGCGGGCTGTTCCGTTACGGATCGGCTTGGCGGTCGGTCCCGTGGTCGCTGGTGTGGTCGGAGCGCGCAAGTTCTTCTACGACGTGTGGGGCGATGCCGTCAACGTCGCGGCGCGGATGGAGACCACCGACGTCGAGGGCCGCATCCAGGTGCCCCAGGACGTGTATGACCGGCTCAATGACCGATTCGTGTTCGAGGAACGCGGCGACATCGACGTCAAAGGCAAGGGCGTGATGCACACCTGGTATCTCGCCGGCAGAGCTCCCGGGCGTTAAATCCCCGCCGCGTCGGCGATTTCGCGTGCCTTCTGCACCCTGGCGTCGATCCACGCGACGACGGGTGTTCCGGCCGAGGCCTTGTTCTGCGGTTCGTCCATCGCCCGGCGCATCACCCCTTCGGCGATGATGGCCAGCTTCCACAGCCCCAGCGCATGCCAGTACTGCAACGCGGCGGTGTCGCGTCCCGTCTCGTCCAGGTACAACCGGGTCATCTCCGCCCGGTCCGGAAAACCTTCCAGTGTCGAGGGCGCGTAGTCACCGCTGAGCGCTTCACCCGGCTCGGCCCAGTAGGTGAGCAGACTGCCCATGTCGGCCAGCGGATCGCCCAGTGTGGACAGTTCCCAGTCCAGCGTCGCCACGATCTCACCGGTCTCCGGTGACGTGATCAGGTTGCGTAGGTGAAAGTCGCCGTGCACCAGGCTGACCTCGCGCTGCTCGGGCGCGGCTGCAGCCAGCCGGCGGGTGAGGTCGTCCAGGTCCGGTAGTTCGCGCGTCTTGGAGAGCTCCCACTGGCCCGCCCAGCGTTTGAGCTGACGCTGGGCGTACGGCTTGTGGCTGGCGAGGTCGCCCAGGCCCACCTCGTCGAGGTCGACCGCGTGAATCTTGGCCAGGGTGCGCGGTAGGTCGACGGCGATCTGATGCCGTTGCCGCGGCGTAAGCGCTTCGGCCACCCCCATGGTGTCGACCACCAGTCCATCCACGAACTCCATCAACACCAGCGGCACGTCGCAGAAATCGGAATCCGTTGTCGTCGCGATGATCTGCGGTACCGGCACCGGGGTGTCCGCCAGCGCCGCGATGATGCGCGCTTCCCTCAGCACATCGTGCGCCGAGGCCAGCAGATGGCCCAGGGGCGGCCGGCGCAACACCCAGGCGCGGCCCCCCGCATCGCTGACCCGGTACGTGAGATTGGACTGGCCGAGGCCGATCCGCCGAAACTGCAACGGTGCTTCGAACTCGATCCCGAGCGTGGTGAGCCAGCGTGCCACCGCGTCAGGGTCGAGGCCGACGACCGTCACTTAGGCGTCCGGTACTTGCGCAGCTCCTGACTGGCGATGGACCGCTTGTGCACCTCGTCCGGGCCGTCGGCCAACCGCAAGGTGCGCAGATGCGCCCACGCCATGGCCAGCGGGAAGTCGTCGGTGACACCGCCGCCGCCGTGGACCTGAATGGCGCGGTCGACGATCTTGAGCGCGATGTTCGGTGCGGCGACCTTGATGGCCGCGATCTCGGTCCTGGCTTCCTTGTTGCCGACCGTGTCCATCAGGTACGCGGCCTTCATGGTGAGCAGCCGGATCATCTCGATGTCGATGCGGGACTCGGCGATCCAGTCACGGATGTTGGCGTTGGCACTGATCGGCTTGCCGAAGGTGACCCGCGACTCCGCTCGCCGGCACAGCAGTTCCAGCGCACGCTCGGCCATCCCGATTGCCCGCATGCAATGGTGGATCCGGCCCGGGCCCAACCGGGCCTGGCTGATCGCGAAGCCTTCCCCCTCGCCCTTCAGGACGTCCTTCGACGGCACCCGCACGTCCTCGAAGTCGATCTCCGCGTGTCCCTCGCGGTCCTGGTAGCCGAAGACCGACAGATTGCGCCGGACCGTGATGCCCGCGGCGTCGATCGGTACCACCATCATCGACTGCTGACGGTGCGGTGCGGCGTCCGGATCGGTCTTGCCCATCACGATCAGAACTTTGCAGTTGCGGTGCATTCCATTGGAGGCAAACCACTTTCGGCCATTCAGGACGTAGTCGTCACCATCGCGGACCATGGACATCTCCACGTTGGTGGCATCCGAGCTCGCGACCGCCGGCTCGGTCATCGCGAACGCCGAGCGGATCTTGCCATCCAGCAGAGGCTTGAGGTAGCGCTCCTTGTGCTCGTCGGTGCCGAACAGCGTCAACACCTCCATATTGCCCGTGTCCGGGGCGCTGCAGTTGCACGCCTCCGACGCCAGGTGGCTGCGGCCCATGATCTCGGCCAGCGGTGCGTACTCGAGGTTCGTCAGTCCCGGCCCCCACTCGGGATGTGGGTGAAACAGATTCCACAGGCCCCGCTTTCGCGCCTCGGCCTTGAGGTCCTCCAGGATCGGTGGGTGGAAGTGCGGGTCGCCCGCTTCCCGCATCTGCTCGTCGTAGACGACCTCCGACGGGTACACGTGCGAATCCATGAACTCGAGCAGGTCCGATTGGTACTGCTGGGCGCGCTCGGAGATATCAAACAGGGCCATACCAGTGGTCTACACCACCCGCGGGATAGGCCCCTTCGCGGCATCGCCAACCAGGCGGTTCGCACGTTACCTTCGACGGATGAAGACAACAGCCGCGGTCCTCGTCGAAGCGGGCCGGCCATTCGAACTGATGGAACTCGACCTGGATGGGCCGAGAGAGGGCGAAGTCCTGATCAATTACACCGCGGCCGGGTTGTGCCATTCCGACCTGCACCTGACCGACGGTGACCTGCCGCCTCGCTTCCCGATCGTCGGCGGCCACGAAGGAGCCGGGGTCATCGAGGACGTCGGCCCGGGCGTGACGAAGGTGAAACCCGGCGATCACGTCGTCTGTAGCTTCATCCCCAGCTGCGGACACTGCCGGTACTGTTCCACCGGCCGGCAGAGTCTCTGCGACCTGGGCGCGACGATCCTCGAAGGGTGCATGCCGGACGGATCCTTCCGATTTCACAGTGGCGGAACGGATTTCGGCGCTATGTGTATGCTCGGGACCTTCGCCAAGAAGGCCACCATCTCGCAGCATTCGGTGGTCAAGGTCGACGACTGGCTACCGTTGGACGTCGCGGTGCTGGTCGGCTGCGGCGTGCCGACGGGATGGGGCAGCGCCACCTACGCGGGCAATGTCCGCCCCGGCGACATCACCGTGATCTACGGCATCGGCGGAATCGGTATCAACGCCGTCCAGGGCGCGGTGCATGCCGGCGCCAAGTACATCGTGGTGGTCGACCCGATCGCGTTCAAACGCGACGCCGCGCTCAAGTTCGGTGCGACGCACGCCTTCGAAGACGCCGCGGCGGCCGCCGAGAAGATCGGTGAACTGTCCTGGGGCCAGGGCGCGGACCAGGCCATCGTGACCGTCGGCACGGTCGACGAAGACGTCATCTCGGCGGCGTTCGACGCCGTCGGCAAGGGCGGCACCGTCGTCGTCGTGGGCCTCGCCGATCCCGCGAAGGCGACCGTCCACGTCTCCGGGGGCATGCTCGTGCTGACCGAAAAGACGATCAGGGGGTCACTGTTCGGCTCGGCCAACCCGCAGTACGACATCGTCCGGCTGCTGCGCCTCTACGACGCGGGACAACTCAGGCTCGACGAACTCGTCACGACGAAGTACCGCCTCGAGGACGTCAACCAGGGTTATCAGGACCTGCGGGAGGGCAAGAACATTCGAGGCGTCATCGTTCACTGAGCGCCCGGGGCGGTGAGGTCCAGCGCGATATCGACCAGCATGTCCTCCTGCCCGCCGATCATGCCGCGGCGGCCCGCCTCTTCCAGCAGCGTCCTGGCGTCGATGCCGTAGCGAGCCGAAGCCTCTTCGGCGTGCCTTAGGAAGCTCGAATAGACACCGGCGTACCCAAGCGTCAACGTCTCGCGATCCACTCGTACGGGCCGGTCCTGCAGGGGACGGACCAGGTCGTCGGCGGCGTCCTGGAGTGCGTGCAGGTCGCAACCGTGCTGCCAACCGAGCTTGTCGGCGGCGGCGACGAAGACTTCCAGCGGTGCGTTGCCGGCGCCGGCGCCCATCCCGGTCAACGACGCATCGACCCGGGTTGCCCCGTGCTCCACGGCCGTGATCGAGTTGGCCACCCCCAGCGACAGGTTGTGGTGCGCGTGGATCCCGATCTCCGTTGTGGCCGAGAGCATTTGGCGCACCGCATCGACGCGTTCGGCGACGTCGCGCATGGTCATCGCACCACCGGAATCGACCACGTACACACATTCGGCGCCGTAGCCCTCCATCAGTCTGGCCTGTTCGGCCAGTGCGGTGGGCGTGGTCAGGTGGCTCATCATCAGGAACCCGGCGGTGTCCATGCCGAGTTCACGGGCGGCCGCGATGTGCCGGGCGGAAATGTCGGCCTCGGTGCAGTGTGTGGCGACGCGGACCACGCTGGCACCGGCGCGGTGCGCGTCTTTCAGGTTGCGAACGGTGCCGATGCCGGGCAGCACCAGCGTTGCGACCCGAGCGTGCCGCACGCTGGCTGCGACGGCCTCGATCCATTCCAGGTCGGTGTGTGCCCCGAAGCCGTAAACGCAACTGGATCCGGCCAATCCGTCTCCGTGCGCGACTTCGATGGAGTCCACGCCGGCGGCGTCGAGTGCCGTGGCGATCGCCACCGCTTGGCGCAGCGTGTACTGGTGCCGGACGGCGTGCATCCCATCACGGAGGGTGACGTCGCTGATATAGAGGCCAGTCATGATGCGGCCCGGGCGGTTTGGCGGGCGATGCGCTCGGCGGTGGCCTGCGCGGCGGCGGTCATGATGTCCAGGTTGCCGGCGTAGGCAGGCAGGTAGTCACCGGCCCCGGTGACTTCCAGCATCGCGGTGACCCGGGTGCCGGAGAACTTGCCGGTTTCAGGTATGTACAGGGGTTTGTCGGAGGTGAAGGTTTCGAACTGCACACCCTGGGTGAGCCGGTAACCGGGCACGTAGGCGTTGACGCGTGCCACCATGTCGGCGATCGATGCCCGGATCGCGCCGTGATCGGCGTCCCCATCGACCAGACAGTAGACGGTATTGCGCATGAACACCGGTGGGTCGGCCGGATTGAGGATCATGACGGTCTTGCTGCGTTGGGCACCTCCCACGGATATCAGTGCTGCCGAGGTTGTTTCGATGAACTCATCGATGCCGGCGCGGGTTCCGGGGCCCGCGGACTTAGACGAGATGCAGGAGACGACTTCGGCGTAGGAGACGACGCCGTGCTCGGCAATCGCGGCCACGATCGGCACCGTCGACTGGCCGCCGCAGGTCACCATGTTCAGGTTGGCCCGGTCGAGGTGGTCGTCGAGGTTGACCACCGGGACGCAGTATGGGCCGACGGCAGCCGGGGTGAGGTCGAGCACGCGTACCCCGGTCGGTTGCAGCCTCGCCCAGTTGGCCCGGTGGGCGTTGGCAGATGTCGCGTCGAATACCAGCTTGAGGTCGCCGAATTGTGGCATTGACAGCAAGCCCGCCACACCGTCTGCCGTGGTGGGGACGCCAAAGACGCGGGCGCGTGCCAAACCGTCTGAATCGGGGTCGATGCCGGCCATCGCGACCACTCGAAGCGGGCCGTCGCTACGCAGGATCTTGATCATCAGGTCGGTGCCGATGTTGCCCGAGCCGATGATCGCCACCGGCCAGTCATGTTGCGCCACTGCAGTTTCCTCTACGTGAAGGTGAGAGACACGGTGCCGAGTGTGTCGATGGCCGCGGTGGCGACGTCACCGCTTGTCACGAATGCAGCGGTGGTGAAGGACCCGGACATCACGAACTGGCCCGCGGGGAGTTCGGTGTCGAACTCGGCCAGCGCGTTGGCCAGCCAGGCGACCGCTGCCGCGGGGTCGCCCATCACCGCATCGCCGGTGCCGTTGAGCACCAGCGACGCGACGACCTGCGGCAGGCAGAGGTCGCCGGTACAGGGGAACCACTCGCCGATCGCTACCGCGCCCGAACTCGCATTGTCGGCGACGGTGTCGGCCAGGGTGAGCTGCCAGTCCGCGATGCGGCTATCGACGATCTCGAGGGCCGCGGCGACGGATTGCGTTGCGGCATAGACGTCCGCGACGGTCACGCCGGGGCCGCGCAGCGGATCCCGCAGCAGGAAAGCGATCTCGGGCTCCACACGTGGGCTGCAGAACCGCGACGCGTCGACACTTCCGCCGGCGATCACCATGTCGTCGAGGATGAAACCGAAATCCGGTTCGTCGACACCGAGCAGCTCCTGCATGGGCCCGGATGTCAGGCCGATCTTGCGGCCCACCAGCACCGCACCGGCAGCCAGACTGCGCCGCAGATTGATCTGTTGAATCGCGTAGGCGTCCGCGACTCGCAGCCCGGGCATGGACTCGGTTGGGGGCCGGATCGGGGCGCGTTCACGGGCGGCGATCCAGAGGGCGTCGGCGGTATCGGTGAGCACTCGTACTCCTGGGCATTGACTCCGTAGTGATCATTACATTACCGTAGGGATCACTACGGTACAAGTGTCGATGACGACACGCAGAGAATGAGAGTCAGAGATGAGCCAATCGGGATCACCGGCCTGTTCAACGCCGACCTACGACGTGGCGATCGTCGGGTATGGGCCGGTCGGCGCCACGGCTGCCAACCTGCTGGGCAGGCAAGGTCTGAAAGTCGTCGTCATCGAACGCGATCCCGATATCTACAGTCGGGCGCGGGCGATCTCGACGGATGAGGAAGTGATGCGCGTCTGGCAGTCGGTGGGGCTGGCCGACCGCTTGCAGCAGGACATGTTGCCCGATCGTCCGGTGGCCTTCGTAGACGCGGCCGGCGCTCCGTTCTACGAGACGACCATTACGGGGCACGGCTACGGCCATCCGCCTCAGCAGTTCATTTATCAGCCGGCCGTCGATCAGGTATTGCGCGAGGGGGTGGCCCGTTTCGGCAACGTCGAGTTGATGCTCGAGCACGAATGCCTGCGGGTGATCAACAAAGGCGACCACGTCGAGCTGATGCTGGCCGATCTTCGCTCGGACCTCTTCAAGCGGGTCCGCGCCTCATATGTGATCGCAGCCGACGGCGGCTCCTCACCGACGCGCGGGCAGTTGGGCGTCGGCTACTCGGGCAAGACCTACACCGAACGGTGGGTCGTCATCGACACCAAGGTTGTCAAGGAATGGGACGCCCACGACCGCTTGAGGTTTCACTGCAACCCCGCTCGTCCCACCGTCGACTGCCCGACACCGCTGGGCCACCACCGGTGGGAGTACCCGGCCCGCCCCGGCGACACCGACGAATACCTCGTCAGCGACCAAGCCGTGTGGAAGGTGCTCAACGAACAGGGCATCACCGACGAGCACGTCAAGGTACTGCGTGCCGTCATCTATCGCCATCACGTACGCACCGCCGACCGGTGGCGGGTGGGCCGCGTGTTCCTGGCCGGTGACGCCGCACACGCCATGCCGCCGTGGATCGGCCAGGGCATGGCCGCCGGCGTCCGCGACGTCGCCAATCTGTGCTGGAAGATGACCGCGGTGCTGCGAGGCAAAGCACCCGAGGCGCTGCTGGATTCGTATGAGAAAGAACGCAAACCGCATGTCATCGAGGTCACCAGACGGGCGGTGCTGATGGGCCGCGTCATCACCGAGCACAACGAGGTGCTCGCGGCCGTCCGCAACCACGTGCTGCGGGTGATCACCAAGGTGCCGGCGATCACTCGGCAGGGGCAGAAGCTCTACTGGGTTCCCGAGGCCCACTATCCCGACGGATTCTTCGCCGGGGCCGGTCACAGAGCAGAGGGCCGGCAGATCATCCAGCCCCGCGTCAGCGACGACACCGGTGCCACCGTGCGCCTCGACGACGTCCTGCAGGGCCGTTGGACGCTGCTGCACATCGGCGCTCCGCCGCCCGGCGCGCAGGCATGGTCACAGCGCGGTGTCATGGCCTTTCCGGTTCGCGACCGCATGCTGACGGCCTGGCTCACGAAGCACAAGGCCACCGCCGTGGTCGTACGCCCGGACGGATTCGTCTACGCAGCAGCCGATTTCGCGGCGTCGTTGCCGCCACCGCCGCCCGGTCTGGACTGCGCCGTCAGCACCCCGGCGGCGATCGCGAGCGGGGCTCTCGCATGACCAGCATCGACTTGGCCGAACGGACCGTCGTCGTCAACGGTCAGCCGATCTTCTACGCCGAAACCGGAAGCGGGGCGCCGGTGGTGCTACTGCACGGGGGCGGGCCCGGCGCCTCGGGCGTGACGAACTACTCCCGCAACATCGACGCCCTCGCGCGGCGGTTCCGGGTGATCGTCCCCGACATGCCGGGGTACGGCCGTTCCACCAAGACACTGGACCAGTCCGATCCGTTCGGTTCCCTCGCGGATTCGATCCGGGGTCTGCTCGACGAACTCGGCATAGCGACAGCACATCTGGTGGGCAACTCCTACGGCGGCGCCGCCGCGTTGCGGCTCGCGCTGGACACCCCCGACCGGGTCGACAGGCTGGTCCTGATGGGTCCCGGCGGAATCGGTACCACCCGGGCACTGCCCACCGCCGGCCTCAAGAGCCTGCTGTCTTATTACGGCGGCGACGGCCCGAGCCGCGACAAGCTGGCATCTTTCATTCGCACTTACCTTGTCTACGACGGTGATTCGGTGCCCGACGAGTTGATCGAGTTGCGTTATCACGCGTCGATAGATCCCGAAGTGGTGGCCGATCCGCCGCTGCGCCGTCCGTCGGGACTGCGCACGCTGTGGCGCATGGACCTGACCCGAGATGCGCGGTTGAGGCATCTGCAGACACCGACATTGGTGCTGTGGGGTCGTGACGACAAGGTCAACCGGCCAGCAGGTGGACCGATGCTGCTCAACATGATGCCGAACGCCGAACTGGTCATGACCTCCCATACCGGCCACTGGTTGCAGTGGGAACGGGCCGGGCTGTTCAACGAATTGGTATATGAGTTCCTGCAACCGGATTCGAGGTTGGCTCATGCGTGACGTATTCGGCCGGGTGCACCTCGGCTACCTCGTTATCGAGACGAACAAGTTCACCGAGTGGCGCAGATTCGGACGCGATGCTCTCGGTATGCACCTCGACGATGCCATGCCCGACGTCCAGCGATTTCGGCTGGACGACCACGAATGTCGCTTCCTGCTGCAGCGCGGGCCCGCCGAGGACGTCGCCGCGCTGGGCT
The DNA here is from genome assembly GCF_048287075.1 of Mycobacterium sp. 23. Taxonomy (NCBI): domain Bacteria; kingdom Bacillati; phylum Actinomycetota; class Actinomycetes; order Mycobacteriales; family Mycobacteriaceae; genus Mycobacterium; species Mycobacterium sp. 23. The sequence goes on along the minus strand of NZ_JBLVUX010000005.1, from coordinate 3,841,391 downwards.
GGGAGGTCGACGATCACGCTGCCTTCGACGACATCGTCTCCCGCGTCACCGGTCACGGCGTCCCCGTCACCAGCGGCACCGACGAGGAGGCCGCGTTGCGCGGTGTCGAGCGACTGGTGCGGTTCCCCGGCCCCAACGGCCTCACCCAGGAGATCTTCACCCGCGCCAGGACGAGTAGTGTCCCGCTCGCCGTCCGTGGCGGATTCGTCACCGGCGCCTCGGGATTGGGTCACGTCGCGCTCACCAGCAAAAAACCCGAGCAGGTCCGCGGTTACTACCAGACCGTGTTCGACGCCCGACTGACCGATTTCATCGACGAAACCATCAATGGGCTGAAGTTCAAGATCCGCTTCCTGCGGGTGAACGAGCGCCATCATTCGGTGGCGATCGCCGCCGTCAACCGGTTGCCGCTCAACCCGATTCGGACCCGGGTGCAGCACTGCAACATTCAGGTGGCCTCGCTGGACGACATGACGACGGCCTATCAGCGGGTCAAAGAACTCGGCTTCGAGATGGCGCTCGGCGTCGGCCAGCACACCAACGACCGGGAACTGTCCTTCTATGCCGTGACGCCGTCCGGCTTCGAATGGGAGGTCGGTTGGAACCCAGTCGTCGTCGACGAAACCACTTGGGAACCAACGACGCATCAGGGCATCAGCATCTGGGGCCATACCCCGGAAGGTCAGAGCATCATCGACAAGCTGAACCAGTTCAAGGTCGGAGCACAGTCGTTGTGGCACCGCGAAGACACCGTGCCCGCACTGGCGGGCACCACCGGGTGAAGCTAGTCGCGGGCTGCCTCCAGCGCGTCGTTGAACGTCTTGCTCGGCCGCATCACCGCCGCGGTCTTGTCCGGGTCCGGGTAGTAATAGCCGCCGATGTCGGCCTCCTCGCCCTGCACCGCATTCAGCTCGCGCACGATGGTGTCTTCGTTCTTGGCCAAAGCTTCGGCGAGCGCGGCGAAGTGCTTCTTCAGCTCCTCGTCGTCGTCCTGCGCCGCGAGCTCCTGCGCCCAGTACAGGGCGAGGTAGAACTGGCTGCCCCGGTTGTCGAGCTCGCCGGTCTTGCGGGACGGGCTCTTGTCGTTCTCCAGCAGCTTGCCGATCGCGGCGTCCAGCGTCTTGCCGAGAATCTTGGCGCGCTCGTTGCCGGTCTTGATGCCGATGTCCTCGAAACACGCACCCAGCGCCAGGAATTCGCCGAGGGAGTCCCAGCGCAGGTGGTTCTCCTCGACCAGCTGGTGGACGTGCTTGGGCGCAGAACCACCCGCACCGGTTTCGTACATCCCACCGCCGGCCATCAGCGGCACGATCGAGAGCATCTTGGCGCTGGTACCCAACTCCAGGATCGGGAACAGGTCGGTCAGGTAGTCGCGCAGGATATTGCCGGTGGCGGCGATGGTGTCCAGCCCGCGGACCAGGCGCTCGAGCGTGTACCGCATGGAACGCACCTGGGACATGATCTGAATATCGAGTCCCTCGGTGTCGTGTTCCTGCAGGTACATCTTTACCTTCGTGATCAGTTCGTTCTCGTGCGGCCGGTAGGGGTCGAGCCAGAACAGCACCGGCATCCCGGAGTTGCGTGCCCGGTTGACGGCCAGCTTGACCCAGTCGCGGATCGGCTCGTCCCGCACGATCGGCATACGCCAGATGTCGCCTTCTTCCACGTTCTGGCTGAGCAGCACCTCGCCGGTTTCGGCGTCCACGATGTTGGCGACCCCGGCCTCGGGTATCTCGAACGTCTTGTCGTGGGAGCCGTACTCTTCGGCCTGCTGCGCCATCAGGCCGACATTGGGGACGGTGCCCATCGTCGTCGGGTCGAACTGGCCGTTGGTCTTACAGAAGTTGATGATCTCCTGGTAGATGCGGGAGAAGGTGGACTCCGGGTTGACGGCCTTGGTGTCTTTCGGCCGCCCGTCGGCGCCCCACATCTTGCCGCCGGCCCGGATCATCGCAGGCATGGACGCGTCGACGATCACGTCGCTGGGCGAGTGGAAGTTGGAGATGCCCTTGGCCGAGTCGACCATCGCCAGTTCGGGGCGGTGCTCATGGCAGGCGTGCAAGTCGCGGATGATCTCGTCGTGTTGTGACGCGGGCAGCGACTCGATCTTGTTGTACAGATCGACCAACCCGTTGTTGACGTTGACGCCCAGCTCGTCGAACAAATCCTGGTGCTTCTCGAAGGCGTCCTTGTAGAAGATGCGCACCGCATGCCCGAACACGATCGGGTGGCTGACCTTCATCATGGTCGCCTTGACGTGCAGTGAGAACATCACGCCCGTCTTGTGTGCGTCTTCCATCTGCTCTTCGTAGAAGTCGCATAGGGCCTTCTTGCTCATGAACATGCTGTCGATGATGTCGCCATCCAGCAGCGACACCTTCGGCTTGAGCACGATGGCCTCGCCGCTCTGGGTGACCAGCTCCATCCGCACGTCGCGGGCGCCGTCCACCGTCATCGATTTCTCGCCGTGGTAGAAGTCGCCGTGCTTCATGGTCGCGACGTGGGTGCGCGAGGCCATCGACCACGGGCTCATGCTGTGCGGGTGCTTGCGGGCGTATTCTTTGACCGCCGTGGGCGCTCGCCGGTCGGAGTTTCCTTCGCGCAGAACGGGGTTCACCGCGCTACCTAGGCAGTTGCCGTAGCGCTTCCGGAGCTCCTTTTCCTCGTCCGTCTTGGGGTTCTCCGGGAAGTCCGGAATCTTGTAGCCCTTGCCCTGCAGTTCCTTGATGGCCGAGACCAGCTGCGGCACCGAGGCGCTGATGTTGGGCAGCTTGATGATGTTGGTGTCCGGGTCCTGGGTCAGCTTCCCCAGCTCGCCGAGGTTGTCCGGGACGCGCTGGTCTTCGTTCAGCTGGTCGGGGAACTGGGCCAGAATCCTGGCCGCCACCGAGATGTCACTGGTCTTGATCTTGATGCCCGCCGGCTCGGCGAAGGCCCGGACTATCGGCAGAAATGCGTAGGTCGCCAGCAGTGGCGCCTCGTCGGTCAGCGTGTAGATGATGGTCGGCTGCTCGGCGCTCATGCGTGTTCTCCCGGCGTCAGTGTCGGTCCGTTGGTGAGGGGCTCAGTTCATCGCCAGCCACACCAGCGACCCTAACGTAACGCCGTCACAAACCACCCGCGAGTCTTCCCAAGATCTCCGCGGTGGGTTCGTCGGTCGCGTGCCGGTAGCCCGTGCCTGCCCAGAGATGGACGAAGTCCGGTTGACCCGCCGCGGCCGCGGCCTTGCGCAGCGGGCTGGTCAGGTGGTGGATGGCGGGATAGCCCCATGGCGCGTCCGCCTCATGCGCGTCGATGAAGGCGTTGCGCAGGCCGCGGGCGGGCCGGCCGGTGAACGCGCGGGTGATGACGGTCTCGGTTCGGGCCGGGTCGACCAGGGCGGCCCGGTGGGTGGCCGATGCGCCACTTTCGGTCGCGCGCAGCAGCACGGTGCCGACGACGGCCGCCGCGGCGCCGGCGTGGATCACTTGGGCGACCGCCTGCGGGGTGGCCAGTCCGCCTCCGGCGATGACCGGGAGGCCGACCGCCCGGGTGATGTCCGCGACGAGCGTGGTGATCGGAGTCGGGACCAGCGGCTCGGTCGGGGTGAGGGTGCCGGAATGCCCTCCGGCGGTGTGGGCCTGGACCGCCAACGCGTCGACGCCGGCGTCCCGGGCGGCAACCGCCTCAGCCCGGTTGGTGACGGTCTGCACGACGATGGTGCCGGCCGCCTTGAGCGCCTGGATCACCCGCTGCGGCGGGATGCCGAACGTGAAGCTGACCAGTGGGACGGGGTCGTCCAGGAGTAACTGGATCTTCTCGTCGAAGCTGTCGGTGTCCTCGACGGGCTCGGCGGGCAGGGTGAGGCCGAACCGCACGGCGTCGCGCTGGATCTCAGCGGCGTACCAGCGGTAGAGCTCAGGGTCTACCGGCAGCGGGTTGGGTGCAAAGATGTTGACGCCGAACGGGATTGATTCGGCACGGACTTGCCGGATCTGTTCCTCGACGGCTTGTGCCGTCTTGTACCCGGCCGCGACCATGCCTAGACTGCCGGCGCGGCCGGCCGCGATGACCATCGCAGGGGAGGTGGGGCCGCCGGCCATCGGCGCGGCCAGCACGGGCAGGGTGATTCCGAGTTGCGACAACATGGTGATCAGCTCCGTCGAAGACCGTCCAGGGCGACGTCGGTCACCCGCTCGGCGAGGTCGGCGTTGTATCCCTGCATCGCCTGACATCCCACCAGCAGTGTTTTCACTTCTGGCACACCGACATCCGGCCGGGCGGTACCGGCTTGTTGAGCGGCGTGCAGCAACTCGGCCAGCATGCCCAGGAATTCCTCCTCGGCCTGGGGGACCGCCTTGTTGACGTCTATCCCGATACCGGCCAGAGCTTCCACCAGGCCCCGGTCGGCGGCACCCCACTGCAACACCATCGACCTCAGGAACGTGAACAACGCCTGGCCGGGGTCTCCGGACTCCAGCAGGGCGCGGCCCTCGTCGATCAGGTGGTGCATCCGATCGGCGATCACTGCCTGAAACAGCGCGTCTTTGGTCGGGAAATGGCGATAGACGGTGCCCGCGCCCACGCCCGCGCGCCGCGCGATTTCGTCGACAGGCACCGACAGGCCCTCGGCCGCGAAGGTCTGATAAGCGATGTCCAGCACCCGCGCCCGGTTGCGGGCGGCGTCGGCCCGTACCGGCCGCTCGGTGGTGGCCACTGCCTACCTCCCTGACACCAACGGTTGACAAAACGGGGCGTGCGTTCCGTATAGTAGTGAAAAGCGGAGCGCTCGCCCCGTTTACTGAATACCTTACGCGATGATCCTGCGCAGAGGGTTGTGCTAACCCGCACTTTGCCGCCCTCACCGCAGAGTCAACTGCTCTAGCTAGGAGTTCCCCGTGACGAAATGGACCGCTGACGACATTCCTGACCAGACCGGCCGAACGGCGGTGGTCACCGGCGCTAACACCGGCCTCGGCTTGGAAACTGCTGCCGCGCTCGCCGCCCACGGCGCACGCGTGGTCCTTGCGGTCCGCAACCTGGAAAAGGGCAAGCAGGCCGTCGACCGGATCACGGCCGCGACGCCGAGTGCCGACGTCCAGCTTCAAGAGCTCGACCTCGGCTCACTGGCGTCCGTGCGCGAGGCCGCGGCGCAACTGCGTGCCACCCACGACGGTATCGACCTGCTGATCAACAACGCCGGCGTCATGTACCCGCCCAAGTCGACTACGGCAGACGGTTTCGAAATGCAGTTCGGCACAAATCATCTGGGCCACTTCGCGTTGACCGGGCTGCTGCTCGACCGGCTGCTGCCGGTCCCGGAGTCGCGTGTGGTGACGGTCAGCAGCGTCGGGCACCGCATCCGCGCCGCGATCCATTTCGACGACCTGCAGTGGGAGCGCAGCTATAGCCGGGTCGGCGCGTACGGACAGTCCAAGCTCGCGAACCTGCTCTTCACGTACGAACTGCAGCGCCGCCTGGCCCCGCACGGCACCACCATCGCAGCGGCGGCGCATCCGGGCGTCTCCGACACCGAGTTGACCCGGCACCTGCCCACGTTGATCGCACGGCTGGGCAAGCCGTTGTTCCAGCCCGCCGAGCTCGGCGCGCTGCCGACGCTGCGAGCCGCCACCGACCCTGCCGTCCAGGGCGGCCAGTACTACGGACCCGACGGGTTCCAGGAAGTCCGCGGTTACCCGAAACTCGTTGCCTCCAGCGCACAGTCGCACGATGTGGAACTGCAGCGCCGGCTGTGGGCGGTGTCGGAGGAGCTCACCGGGGTCAACTACGACGTCTAGACCCGACAGAATGGGTCGATGCAGGCGTTGCGGAACATCATCCTGTTGACGTCCATCGCCGCGGCGGCGCTGGTCGGCTGCGGCACGGTGGCGCCCGGCGGCCGGCCCGCGCCGGGGCAGCCTCCAGCGGCGAATTCGCCGGGCCGGTGGACATCGGCAATGGCCGGCATCTGTACCTGCAATGCCGTGGCCGCGGCGCTCCGACCGTCATTCTGGAATCCGGCTACCACAATTCGTCGGACCCGTGGAGTCAATCCGACGCCGGCGAGCCTGCCAGGGGACCCGCGGTGTTGCCCGCGCTGGCCGGCTCTCACCGGGTTTGCGCCTACGACCGGCCCGGGACTTTGCGCAACAACTCCGACCCGCCCACCCTCTCCGATCGCAGCTCAGCGGTACCGATGCCGCGCACGGCGAGCGACGTGGTCAGCGATTTGCATTCGCTGCTGGAGGCCGCGCACCTGCCGGGCCCCTACGTGCTGGTCGGTCACTCGCTGGGCGGGCTGTTCATTCGGCTGTATGCGCAGACCTACCCCGAGCAGGTGCGCGGATTGGTCTTCGTCGACGCGTTCGCGGCCGAGATCCCGGACTTGCTGGGATCCGATTGGCCGGCCTACCGGCGGGCGCTGGACGGACCACTGCCGCAGTTCACTCATTCGCCGTCCTTCGAAATCGTCGACATCGATCGCAGTGTCGCGCAGGTCCTCGCGGCACCGGCGCTGCCACCAGTTCCGGCTGCCGTGCTGACCAGGACGGAGCCCTTCATCATTCCGCCCGACCTCCCCGTTGAGGAGGGCGAGAAATTGGAGCAAGCCTGGCGCGACGGCGCCGCCGACCTGGCCGCGTTGCGCCCGCAGACCCCGCGGATCTCGGCGACCGGCAGCGACCACTTCATCCAGGTTCACCAACCTGATTTGGTCGCTGCCAGTGTGGGTTTGGTGATTCAGCGATCCGTCCGTTGATCGGCGGGACCGCACTGGCGGCGGGGCCAGCGACTCAGAGATGCGATTCTGCGTTGCCCGGGCGCGAGGAGCGTGTTGCCGGAGTCCCCGATTCATCTGAAAAAAACTGCCGTGCAGCACCATTCGGACGGCGCTCAGGAACGGGTCCGCCGTCGTCATCCGGGCTCGCGTTGTTTGGTTTGTCGGGCGGCGCCTGGGCAACGCTTCGTCGCCGGTATGCCGACTCGAGAACCGCCGGAACGTTAGCGAGGTTGCGGTGTACCGCTGCGAGCTGCTGAAGGGTGGAAATGTGTTGACCCGTAACCATTGCGGCCTCGCGCTCGGCGTCGAGAAGAAGCTGCGACGCGGAAGCGCCGGCTTCAGCCAGTAGCCTGTCAGCCTCGGCGCGGGCCGCGACGACGATGTTCGCCGCGTCGGCATGGGCTTCGCTGAGCAGTGCCTCGGCAGCGGCTTGCGCGTTGTTCACCAGTGCGGCCGCCTCGTCAGCGGCAGCGCTTTGCATTTTCGCTACTTCGTCGACCGTCGTGAGCAGCAATTTCGAGATCCGTTGGGCCACTGCCTGTGGAGACGTCGACACGTCGTACAAGGTGGCGACTTCCGTCTTGAGTGCAACGATCTCCTTGTGTGCTTCGGACAACTGATCGCGCAGTAGCTGGTTGTCGTTGAGTAGCGACTGCTTCGAATGGGCCTCTAACCAGAGGAACTCATCCACCGCAGTCTGCTCGTAACCGTTACGGACGCGGGGAAACTTCGGACCGCCGTGAGTCGTCACTGGTGTGCCTGCCTTGATCGCGAGGGACATGATTTGCGTCGTCATTGACCGCGAGGACCCGGGCCGCCGGCGCCGCCGACCACACTGCCTTCACCGGTGGGTTCTCCGGCAGCGCCTCCTGCCGCGACAGCGCCTCCGGCTGCGGCAGGACCTCCGGCTGCGGCAGCGCCTCCGGCTGCGGCAGCACCTCCGGCTGCGGCAGCACCCCCGGCAACCGCGCACGCTGCGGCTGCGGCGCCGCCGGCCCCTACCGCACCTGGTAGTGGAACCGCCAGCGGTACGGCGGCCGGCACTGCCAATGGCACCACCGCGGGCACCGGACCGGGTAGGACTACCGGGTCGGCGACCGCGGCACCTATGGGTGGCACCGGCCCACCCTTGCCGGTGGGGGCCGGGCCCCCGCCGGGTGCCGGATCCGCCGTACCGACTTGCCCCACCGTCGTTGCCGCACCGCCACCCGCCGCGATTCCGCCACCGGGTGAGCCTGCGGCCGCCCCTGCGGCCGTGCCTCCGCCAACCGCGCCACCCGCACCAGCAGGACCCACAGCACCGCCGCCGCCAGCTGCAGCCCCGGCTCCGCCCGCACCAGCCGCGCCGCCAGCGGCAGCTGCGGCTCCGCCCGCACCAGCCGCGCCGACGACAGGCACTACCAGAGGAACTGCCCCGGCGATCGGAACAGGCACCGCACCGGCCACCACTGGCCCGGGCAGCACGACGGGCGCAGCGACCGGGGCCGGCTGCTCAACACAGGCCGGACCGCCGGCGATAAATGGGAGGGCCCGGACACTGGGACTGGTGGCGAGTGTGGTTGCGCAAAGGGCGGCGCCCGCCACGACCGACATTTGAATTAGTCGAACCACTTTCACGGAAGTATCTCCCTTTTTTGGGCTGCAGTGTGCTCACCGCCAGACGGTTGTTCCGAACCGTATGCCGCACGGTGAATAATTCCTAGGGTCCGAATAACTTTGTTTATGAAACTGTTGTTATCGGAGCCGCAATGGGTTCATTTCGGCTGACGGATAACATGCGATACCGCTAATTGCATCGGTGTTATTAAGCAGCTGTGTATCGCGAACGCGTTTCGCGCAGTCGCGTCGTGGTACTCACCGCGTCGCTCTGCTGGCGCAGTCCGGTCCTTTGGCCTGCAAATACCGTCCGAGCATGGCGCTCTGCCGTTAGAGCCGAGAGGCCACTGAATAGATTTAAGAAAACGTATCTGTCTCACGTGGGACTTGCATGTCTTGATCCGGATTAAATTGTTCCGCTCCGCACATTTTTGATTTTTGCACTACAAATTCGTCCACTGGATATCGCAGAGTCATGCGGGCAGGCAATCAATATCCCGGCTGCGCGGCATTGTTCCGCCGAAATTTGACTATGAATACATCACGCCGAACACATATCTGCGTAGCGTGTGCCTCGGAAAGATTCTGTCCTTTAAACCTGAACGGTAGCGGCATGCTTGCCGGCACGCCGACCGGCGTACACGCAGTCGGCCAGCGAGAGCCCGCTGACGTAGGAGTTGGAGCAGATGCCCGACGCGGTGCGTCCCGCGCTGTACAGGCCGGGAATCGGCGAACCGGCTTCGTCGAGAACGGCGCCGGTGCCTTCGTCGACGCGGATGCCGCCCAAGGTCAGCATCGGTGTCGGGTTGAGCAGGTTTGGCCGGATCGAGATGTTCAGCAGCGTGAAGGGCGGCTTGCTGATCCGGCGGACGAAGTCCGCCGGCTTGCCGACCGGGTCCGCGGCACCGCTGTCGATGGCACTGTTGTGCGCCTGCACGGTGGCGACCAGACCATCGGCGTCAATGCCGGCCCGCCGTGCGACCTCCCGCAGGGAGGCGCCCTTGACCGAGTCGAAGAACATCAGCGCCGCCGACTGGGCGCGCTGAAACCACAACGGCTGCTTGATCATTTGCTGACGCGCCTCTTTCATCAGCGACGCGTCGGCAACGAGCCAGCCCTTGCCTTGGTGGTGCCGCACCAACTGGTAGCCGACTGCCGCGCCGTAGCGACTCTCGTCGATCACGCGCTGACCCTGCTCGTCGACGATTATTGCACTGATGAAAGCACTTGGGGGCGTGATGAATCGCCATGCCGACACGTTGTCCATCCGCTCGGTGACAGCGCCGGCGCGCTGCGCCATCGCGATACCGCTGCCATCGTCACCGCTGGTGCCGAGCTGAAGTCCGCCTAAGTATTGGGGCGCAAAGCGTTTGACCCATTCTGTGTTGGCCATGTAACCGCCGGCGCAGATGATCACCCCGCGCCGCGCCTGAATCCGCACCGGTCGGGCGTAGCGCCGCTCGAGATTGCGCAACTGCCGTTCCATCTGCGCGCGCAACGGCGGGTAGTAGATGCCCGGCTTGGTCGACAGTCCGGCCAGTCTCGAATAGCGCTTCTGGATGCGCGGCGGCGCGTGGCGCATCGTCGTGGCCTGCACCCCGATCACCCGGCCGGCGGGGTCCTGGATAAGCCGGTCGACCTGGGTGTGCGGCTGGAACCGAACCCCGAGGCCCAGGGCCGATTTGGCCAGCGGCTCATACATCTTCTTGCCCGAGGTGCCCTTGCCCTTCACACGGTGTCCGCGTTGCACGGGTGGCGTAACGGCGCGGAACGCACCGGCGTTCTCACTGCCAGAGTGGTACAGATAGTAGTGATTGTTGGGGTACGACGTCTTGTACGGGCACACCGTGGAATCGAACGGCACGCCGTAATCGCTGAGCCAACGGATCATTTCGGGGCTACCCGCCACGAATGACTCCAGGGTTTGCGGGCTTACGGCGTCGCCGACTTCGAGGCGGAGATACGTCAGCATCTGCTCGTAGCTGTCGCTCACACCCGCCTGCTCCTGCACCCAGGTGCCGCCACCGGCGTAGACGATGCCGCCGGATACGGCGGTCGACCCGCCACCGTTGGCGCGATCCAGCGCCAGCACGTCGGCCCCGTTCTCACGGGCGGCGATGGCCGCGCAGGTACCCGCCGCGCCGAAACCCACCACCAGCACGTCGGCTGATTCGTCGAAGCGCTCAGGCATCGGCGGGCGCCCCTTCGTCTGCGTCATCGATATCGACGACGACCGCGGTGACGTTGTCCGGGCCGCCCGCCTGCAGGGCCGCTTCGATCAGTGCCTTGCATGCGTCGGCCGGCTCCGGATGAGAATCCAGGATCTGCGCCAGCGAAGCGTCGTCGATGACGCCGTGCAGCCCGTCGCTGGACAGCAGCAGCCGGTCACCCGGGCGCACATCCACCGCCGCCGCGTCCGGTAGGGCTTGCGGGAACATCGCCACATGCCGGGTGAGAATCGCCCGCGCGGGGTGGCGCTCGGCTTCCTCGATCGAGACCTCGCCGGCGTCGATCATGTCCTGAATCACGCTGTGGTCCCGCGTGATCTGCTGCAATTCTTGTTCGCGGAAGAGATATGCCCGGCTGTCACCCAGGTGGCCGACCAGTGCCCGCCTGTCCGCGACCAGGATGGCCACCACCGTGGTGTTCGCGCCGGCGGCGCGGTCGTCGGTGGCCGCGAAAGCCCGGAAATCGTCACAGTATTCGACGATGGCGCGGCCCAACAGGTCGGCGGCGGCTCCGCCGTCGAGGTCATCGGGTTTGAGATGCCGGCTCACATACGTCGGCAGCAACTCCACCACCAACGCGGCCGCCAGGGCGCCGTCGGTGCTGCACGCCACGCCGTCGGCCACGATGAACAGTGACTGCTCCGGATAGGCGCCCCAGCTGTCCTGATTGGTGGCGCGGATCCGGCCGATGTCGGACAGGCCGGCGAATTTGCGCACCCGGGCGGCCGTCATCGCAGGCGGCCGGTGTCGCCGCCGGTCATCCGCTCGGATTCGGGCAGATCGAGATAGCGCTCCAGGTTGCGGTGCATGTTGATCACCCGGCGCTCTTCGTTGGACAGCACCAGGTGGGTGAAGCCGGGCTGGTGCAGGCCGCGCTGCAGGCCCGGAAGCACCCGGATGTCCTGGGTGAGCACGATGCCGGGTTCGGCGTCCGCGGCTGAGATCCGGACGTCGGTCGGCTTGTTGCGGCCGGCTCCCGGCGCCATCCGCGTCATCAGGAACATGGTCAGCTCACCGTGATCGGGGTCGGCCCCGGGCCGGGACGTCATGATGGTCAGGTGGTCGGCGTTGACCAGAAACGTCATGTTGGGGAACACGTTGTACTGGTGCAGGCGGGTGACACGGTCGGTGTCGGCCCAGTCCAGATTGACCCCGCGCCCGGCGGCAAACGCCCGGGTGCGGGCCGCGATCAGGTCGGCGACGGTCTGTCCGGGCTCGCGCTCGGCGGCGGGAAACGGTGTGCCCTCAGCCGCGCCCATCAGGGCGCCCTGAGTGTAAACGTAAGCGTCCCAGACTTCTTCATCGCTCAGCGCACCGTCGAAGCGGGGGCTCTGCACTCCGTACGGCTGATCGGACTTACCCGCATGTCGCCAGATCTGTTGTGGCGCATGAACATCGTCTACACAGCGCAACAGTTCGGGGTGCAGGGTCTGGATGTGGTACGTCTCGCTGTAACCGTCCGCGATCGTCTTCCAGTTCGCCTCGACCTCCACGGTCAGCGTTGCGTAGCAGCGGAAATCGTCGATTCGGCACCAGGCGATGTCCCGTGGAATCTCATCCAGGTATTCGACGAGCGGCATCGCCTCGAGATCGAGGTTGACGAAGACCATGCCTCCAAAGACGTCCACTCGGGCCGGGATCAAGGGGAAATCGGACATCCGCAGCGCGCCGAACCCTTTACGGCCGGGCACCCGCTTGAGCGTGCCGGCCAGATCCCAGGTCCAGCCGTGGTAGCCGCACTTGAGTTCGCGCAGCTCCGAACCCGAACCCACGCACAGCGAGTTGCCGCGATGGCGACAGGCGTTCTGAAACGCGCGCAGCTCGCCGTCGTCGCCGCGGACGATCAACACACCGTATGGGCCGCAACGGTATTCGAAGTAGTCACCAGGTTCGGCCACGTGGTCGAGCATGCAGGCCACCTGCCACACCTTTGGCCACATCCGTTCGACCTCCAGCGCGGCGAACGCGGGGGAGTAATACCGCTCGGCCGGCACCCGGGTGGGCGAGGGCGGCGGGGTGCCGATCGCGTCCTCTCCGGCACGGGCGGGGGCCTTCGCGCCGGCGTGGACAAGGCGTGTTTTCACGAAGGCAGCTTAACGCGCCCCGCGTACCAGGCGGCCCGGACGGGCGCCGGTGTCGACGTCCTTGCGGCGAGTCACCGTGCCACTGACGATCGTGGCCGCATATCCGCTGGCGCCCTGCAAGATTCGGCGCCCACCGGCCGGCAGGTCATAGGCCATGGCCGCGGGGTGCAGGGTCAGGGCGTCCAGATCGATGACATTGAGGTCGGCCTTCTTGCCCGGCTCGATGGTGCCGCGATCGGTGAGACCGAACAGATGGGCGGTATCACGCGACTGCTTGCGGATCACGTACTCCAGCGAGAGCTTCTCGCCGCGGCTGCGGTCCCGGGCCCAGTGCGTCAACAGGAAGGTGGGATATGAAGCGTCGCAGATCATCCCGCAGTGGGCACCCCCGTCGGAAAGACCCAGCACTCCGGCGGGATGCAGCATCATCTCGCGGATCGCGTCGTGATTGCCTTCGGCGTAGTTGAACAGCGGCAACATCAGCATCGCCGTCGCGTCGCCTTCGAGCATCAGGTCGTACAGCGTGGACAGCGGATCCTCGCCGCGCGCGGAAGCGATGGCGGCGACCGTGCGGTCGGGGGTGGGCTCGTAGTCCGGCGGGTTGCCGAGCGCATACAGTCGTCCGAGCGAGTGCTGCACCATCGCGAACATGCCGTCGAACAACACGCTCGGGTCCAGCGGTAGGTCGTCTTCGGACAGGATCGCGGCCTTCACCGCGGGATCGGCCAGCCGCTGAGCAAGCTCTTCGCGGCTGCATTCGGCTTTGAGCCTGCGGTATGTCGGCCGGTGGGTGAAGCCGTGGTGGCCCTGGAACCCGATCATCATCCCGAACGGTCGCGCCGCGATCTGCGGGTGTAACCGACTGCCTTCAGCGTGCGCGGCCGCCGAGACGTCCAACTGCTCGCGCCAGAGGTTCGGGTCGGCGTCGACCTGGATCAAAGCGAAGGACACCGGCCGGTCGATCTCCCGGCTCAGCCGGCGCATCCAGGCCAGTTCCTTCTTGGGCCCGACGATGTCCTCACCCGCCGCCCCTTGCGGCGCCAGCTCGAACACCGCCTGGCCTCCGGCGGCCATCGCGCGGCCCAGTCCGAACAGCTCCTCTTCGGCGGCGAAGGTGCCGGGCACGGGTTCGCCGTCCATCGCCACATGCGCGAGCGTGCGCGACGTCGAGAACCCGAGCGCGCCGGCCTCCACCGCCTCCCGGACCAGCCTGCCCATCGCCTCGATGTCTTCAGGGGTGGCCGGCTCGTTGCGGGCGCCCCGCTCGCCCATCGCATAGGCGCGGACGGCGCCGTGGGCGACCTGGCTGCCGACGTCGACGGCGAACCGCTGCTTGCCGATCGTCTCGAGGTACTCGGGGTAGGTCTCCCAGCCCCAGGTGATGCCCTCGGTGAGCGCGGTGCCGGGGATATCTTCGACACCCTCCATCAGCCTGATCAGCCAGTCCTCGGTGCCGGGCCGGACGGGGGCGAAGCCGACCCCGCAGTTGCCGGTGACCACCGTTGTGACACCGTGCCCGCTCGACGGCTCCAGCAGGCTGTCCCAGCTGACCTGGCCGTCGTAGTGGGTGTGGATGTCGACGAAGCCGGGCGCGACAACGTGCCCCGTCGCATCGATGGTTTCCGCGGCCGCACCGGCGAGCCCGGGACCGTCGGCGTCGCGGCGCTCAACTTCGACGATCTTGCCGTCCTTGATGCCGATGTCGGCGCGATAGCGCTGCGCACCGGTGCCGTCCACGACGGTGCCACCGGTGATTTTCAGATCGAACATGGGGGCCTCCGAGGCGGGAACCAAAGATTGCTCATTACGCTACGACGCGTAGCGTATATAGCGACGTTAGGCGTCGCACCCGCCTCAGTCAATGAATCCGGACCAAATCTCGAGTGTCAGCGAGCGGGCGCGGTCAGGCGCTTCCACGTCAGCGTGACCTGAGTGCCGTGCGGCGTGCCGTGAATGTCCGCTTCGTCGGCCAGGACGCGCATCAGTGGGATCCCGCGGCCCCGGGTCAGGTCTCGTGTCCCCGCGCGCTGGCGCCACCGGCCCCGATCCTGGACCGTGACGGCCAGGGTGTCCGATTTGGCGTCATAAGCCGCGCTGACGTCCATCGTCCCGGCATCCGGGGTGTCCCGATACGCGAATTCGGCGGCGTTTGCCAGGGCCTCGCTGACCGCCAGCACCAGGTCGCTGAACCGCTCGGCGCCCAGCGTGAAGTGCCGGTCGAGCCAGTTGCGGAACTCGACTCGGATCCGGTGAGCGTTGAGCGCATCCGCAACCACCCGCATACGGACAAAGCGGGACCGGTCGTCGAGAGGCGTCATGAGAGGGCCGACGGTCAGCGTGTCCTGCCCTCCCGGGTACAGGCAGGTTCAAGCACCGGCGATCCAGCTCAGCGCGTTATCCAGGGTGCGGTGTAACGACAGCAGGCTGTCGATACCCATCAGTTTGATCGGACGGCTGGTGGCCGGGCCGTCGGCCACCACCGCGAAGCGCGTCGGCGGCGCCACCTCGGCCTGCCCGTTGACCAGGACGCTCAGCCCCGCAGAGGCCAGGAACTCGACCTTGGTGAGGTCGACGATCAACGCCGCCGGGTTGGGAGCCAGTGCCGTGTGTATCGCCTCGGCCAGCGCCGGAGCGCTGAGCATGTCCACTTCGCCCGAGACGGCGAGCACCACGGCACCGTCCGTCTCGTACTGTTCGACTTCGAATGGGGCTCGATTCACTGAATCGCCGGGTTGATCGACCATGCTGTATCTCAAATCCATCCTTGCGGGAAAACGCTACTTTTCAGACAACCACGCAAAACCGGGGCTGTTGCTTCAACCCGCCGAACACCGCCGGATCCTGCGCCGGCAAAAGCGGCACGACGGCAGTTAACCGCTGTCAATTCTAGGTCACGCGGCAAAAAGGCCCGAATCGCGCCGCGGGCCGGCCGCGCCCGGACGGCCATCGGCACTGGTGGGCCGGTCCATGACGCCACCCACCCGTTGTATGACGAACCCCGCTCCCGGGGCTTGTGCACGTTGGTAGCGTCTGGGGATGCTCTTTGCTGCCCTGCGCGATATGCAATGGCGGAAGCGACGCCTCGTTATCGCCATTGTCAGCACCGGACTGATCTTCGGGATGACGCTCGTGATGAGCGGGCTGGCGAATGGTTTCACCGTGGAGGCCCGTAACACCGTCGATTCGCTGGGGGTCGATGCTTTCGTGGTGAAGGACGGCTCGGCCGGACCTTTCCTGGGGTCGACCCCGTTCCCCGACGTCGATCTGGCCAGGGTGAGAGGCGAGGCCGGAGTTTCGGCGGCGGCGCCGCTGGGTTGCGTCGGGACGATCATGAGAGAGGGCTCGTCGACCCGGAACGTCACGGCCTTCGGGGCGCCCGAGCACGGACCCGGTATGCCACAGGTTTCGGAAGGCCGGGCGCCGTCCCGGCCCGACGAGGTCGCCGCCTCCAGCGTCTTGGGCCGCCACCTCGGCGACACCATTCAGGTGGGTGCGCACACCTTGAAGATCGTCGGCATCGTGCCCAACTCGACGGCGCTGGCGAAAATCCCCAATATCTTCCTGACCACCGAGGGCCTGCAGCAGGTCGCCTACAACGGACAGCCCATGGTCACCTCGATCGGCGTCGACGGCACCCCGCGGGCACTCCCGGACGGCTACCGCACTTTCGACCGCGACGGCGCCGTCAAGGACCTGATCCGGCCGTTGAAGGTGGCGGTGAACTCGATCACGATCGTGGCGATCCTGCTGTGGATCGTGGCGGTGCTGATCGTCGGATCGGTGGTGTACCTGTCCGCGCTCGAGCGGGTGCGCGACTTCGCGGTGTTCAAGGCGATCGGCACACCGACGCGGTCGATCCTGGCCGGGCTGGCGCTACAGGCGCTGATCGTCTCACTACTGGCCGCGGGGGTAGGCGTTATCCTTTCCAAGCTGTTGGCGCCGTTGTTCCCGATGGTCGTCGCAGTGCCGTCACTCGCCTACCTGCTACTTCCGGTCGTCGCGATCGTCATCGGCCTGCTGGCCAGCCTCGCCGGGCTGAGACGGGTGGTGGCCATTGATCCCGCTCTCGCGTTCGGAGGTCCCTGACCGGTGGGTGATCTGAGCATTCAGAACCTGGTCGTCGAGTACTACAGCGGCGGCTATGCCCTGCGACCGATCAACGGGTTGAACCTCGATGTGGCGTCCGGGTCGCTGGTGATCCTGCTCGGACCGAGCGGGTGCGGGAAGACGACACTCCTGTCCTGCCTGGGCGGCATTCTGCGGCCCAAGTCCGGGGCGATCAAGTTCGACGATCTGGACATCACGACCCTCGACGGCGCGGCGCTGGCGAAGTACCGGCGGGACAAGGTCGGCATCGTCTTTCAAGCGTTCAACCTGGTACCGAGCCTCACCGCACTGGAGAACGTGATGGTGCCGATGCGCGCGGCCGGGATGTCCCGGGCCGCTTCGCGCAAGCGTGCCGTGGAGTTGCTGGAGCGCGTCAACCTCGGTGACCGGATGAAGCACCGCCCCGGTGACCTCAGTGGCGGGCAGCAGCAACGCGTCGCCGTCGCCCGCGCGATCGCCCTGGATCCGCCTTTGATCCTGGCGGACGAACCCACCGCTCACCTCGATTTCATTCAGGTCGAGGAGGTGCTCCGGCTGATCCGCGAACTTGCCGACGGTGACCGGGTAGTGGTGGTGGCAACCCACGACAGCCGAATGCTTCCACTGGCCGACCGCGTCGTCGAGCTGACGCCCGACTTCGCCGAGTCCGACCGGGAACCGGAAACGGTAGAGCTGGCGGCCGGCGAGGTGTTGTTCGAACAGAGCACGATGGGCGAGCTGATCTACGTGGTGAGTGAGGGCGAGATCGAGATCGTGCACGAAATGGCCGACGGCGGCGAGGAACTGTTCAAGGTGGTCGGACCCGGAGACTACTTCGGTGAGATCGGGGTGCTGTTCCACCTGCCGCGCTCGGCCACCGCGCGTGCCCGCACCGCGGCGACCGTCGTGGGCTACACGGCGCCGGCGTTTCGGGAGCGGCTGGGAACCGGCGGGCTGCGGGACCTGATCGAACACCGCGCGCTGGGCAGCGACTGAATTACCGGTTGAACGGATCGCGGCGGCGCTTCGTGGTGCGGTGTGAGCACCGATCCCTGAGACTGTGTCGGGACAGCTCAGAGAGGACGGCGGAATGGAACCGCGCGACGACGACGAGTCCCGGGGGCGCTCCGCGCTGAGCCGGCGAGGGGCGCTGCTGGGGATGGGCGCGGTGGCCGGGTTCGCCGCGGTGGACGTCGGCACGTTCGCCTACGCCGGTGGCTGGCTGCGGCTCGACACGCTGACCCCTGGACGGTTGACCGATCGTTTCGAGGATATTTACGGCCACCACAACGGCTTTCGCCGTAACCACGCCAAAGGGCTCAGTGCCACCGGCACTTTCGAGAGCAACGGGTCGGGTGTGAGCATCTGCCGGGCGACGGTGTTCAGGCGCGGCACGGTACCGGTGATCGGCCGGTTCTCGCTGGGCGGCGGGCTACCCGATCAGCCCGACAAAGCCGATACCGTCCGTGGTCTGGGCCTGTTGTTGCAGACTTCGGACGGCCAGCAGTGGCGCACCGCCATGATCAACCTCCCCGTCTTCACCGACAGCACGCCGCAGGGGTTCTACGAGCGGCTGCTGGCCGGCAAACCGCAACCCGACACCGGGAAACCGGACCCGCAGCTCATGGCCGCGTTTCTGCAGCGCCATCCGGAAACCGCGGCGGCGATGAAGATCATCAGGCAGTCACCGCCCAGCGCAGGTTTTGCCGACAGTACGTTCAACGGGCTCAATGCTTTTCGCTTCACCAGCGAGTCGGGTGCAACCGTTGCGGTGCGGTGGTCCGTGATTCCGCTCGACAACGGCGGCCCGGCCGCCACGCCCCCGCCGACCGACAAGGACTACCTGTTCGACGAACTCATCCGCACGGTGGCGCAGCGACCGGTGCGCTGGCGCCTGGTCCTGACCGTCGGTGAGCCCGGCGATCCCACCGACGACGCGACCAGGCCCTGGCCCGCGACGCGCCGCACCATCGATGCCGGCACCATCACCATCACCGCGGTACAGACCGAAGCGCCCGGCAACGCCAGGGATATCAACTTCGACCCGACCGTACTGCCGGACGGCATGGCTCTGTCGGATGATCCGATTCCCAAGGCCCGGGCCGGCGTGTACGCGCGCTCCTTCACCCGGCGCGCCGGAGAACCGAAGTCGCCCAGCGAAGTTCGCGTCTGATGGCCGAGAAGAAAGCCGCGGCACCACGTTTCGCTCTCCCGTCACGGATTCTGCACTGGCTGATGGCGCCCATGGTGATCGCCCAACTGCTCATCGGGGTGACGATGGTCGCGTCGCTGAGCCTCTACCCGTTGCTGCTGGCCATCCACCGCCCGCTGGGTGTGCTGATCCTGATCTTCGCGGTGATCCGCCTGATCAACCGGTGGACCCACACCCTGCCGCCGTTCCTGGCCACCATGGGCCCCGCCGAACGCCGCATCGCCTCGTATTCGGAGTATCTGTTGTACGGGTTGCTGTTCGTTCAGCCGCTGACCGGGTGGGCGATGCTGTCGGCGGCACGCAACCCGATTGTGTCGCTGGGCCCGTTTCACCTGCCCGGCATCGCGCCACCCGACATCGACGTCTACGCGGTGCTGCGCCAGGCGCACGGAGTCTTCGCCCTGCTGCTCTTTCTGGCCTTCACCGCACATGTCAGCGCGGTTCTCTTCCACACCTTTGTCTTGCGCGACCGGATCATCGACCGAATGGCACTGTGGCCGGCCAAACGTCGCGAACCGCTTAGCGGTGGTGCTGACTGAAGAACTGCCAGATGGTGTCGGTGGCGTCCAGCGCGGTGGACGGTTGCGGAAGCCCCAACCGTTCCAAGATGGGCCCGCGGACTCCGCCGGGCCACTGGTGGCCGGCGTCAGCCACCGAGATCAACTCGACGGTGCGTCCCTCGGGGCACGCGGCCGTCTCGGTGGTGACCGCGCCGCTGGTGGTCGAGGTCGGTGCCGCGCAGCTGTCGATCGTGCGCCAGGCAGCAGTCACAGTCGGCACCGGTGGTCCGTCGACCCGCGGAGTCCCGTTGGCTTTCAACGCCTTTCCAGGACCGCCTTGATAGGGGACACTCGCATCGGCGGTGCCGTGGATCTGTAGTACCGAGGTGGGGTGCGCCCGCGAGCAATCGGTGACCAGGGTGCCTGCCACCGGTGCGATCGCCGCGAACAGGTCGGTCTGGCACGCCATCCGCAGTGCCATCATGGCGCCGTTCGACATTCCGGTGGCGTAGACGCGCGCCGCGTCCACGGACGTCTGGCGCTCGATAGTGGTGACCACAGCGCTGATGAATCCGACGTCGTCGAGATTCGTTTCGGACGGATTGCCGCAGCACGAACCGGCGTTCCAGGCGCGGCCCTGGCCATCCGGGTAGGCCACCAGGAAATGACCTTTGTCGGCCTCGGCGTCCCAGTGGTACGAACCTTCGGCCTGGGCGCCATTACCGAAACCACCGTGCAGCATCACCACCAACGGCGCGGCACCCGTCAACCCTTGCGGCCGGTACACGTTGAACGTTCGGGAGGCGCCGGCCCACTCGATGCTCTGCGAGGACTTGCCCACCGGGATGGCCGGGTGCTCCGGCGATCCGACGGCGTGGCCACCGCCGAAACAACCACCCAGCAGGACGGCCAGGGTCGCGATGAGGACAACGATGCCGGCGCGGGCGGATCGAGATGCCATCAGCCCATCGTGACAGCCTGAATCGAGATTGACAAGAAGCTTGTCAAAATTCAATCTGATGGCAGACTCTGCAGTCATGCGACGTCAGGACGCAAAGTGGGAACCCACGGTGCCCGCCCTGGTGCAACGGTTGGCGGCTGCCGGCGGCCCACGGCTCAAGCACGCATTCGCGGTCGCCGGGCTCGACGGGATTCGGCCGGCGCAGGCAGTCGCGCTGGTGCCGTTGGCGACCGGCGGACTGCACGCCTCGGATCTGGCCGAGCGGCTGGGGGTGAGTCGCCAGGCGGTCGCCCAGGCCGTCACGGCACTGGAGCGCCACGGCTATGTGACCCGTGGGCCGAACCCCCACGACGCGCGCACCAGAATCATCGAGCTCACTCCGCGCGGTCGTCAGACGCTTCGCGTGATGCGTTCTACCGCATCCGAATTAGAGGCGAGCTGGGAGCAGAAACTTGGGCAGCGCCGGCTCGGCGAATTGCGCGCGACGCTGCAGCTGCTGCTGGACGCCCCGGCTTCCGAAGGCGACCGGTGATGCCGACCACCGGCAGTTGGACGGTCAGCAGCCGGGCGGCCAGCAACGCGGCGAGCATCACCGCGACGCAGATCAGGCCGTCGTCCTTGAGTCCCCACTTAACCGCGGCGAGCAGCGCCGCGCCTGCCACGCACAGCAGTGCACCGCCGGCGCTGCTGCGCCGGACCGACGGGGCCGCGGGGGCGCCGTCCCAACCGGGCAGCGGGTTGTTCTCCAGCGGGCGCAGCGCCACGAACAGCACTGCCACCACCCCGATCATGATGAAGAGCTGCTCGAACGTGACGGCGAGAAAGTCGGGCCGGCCCGGGTAGCGCGGGTGCCCGAAGCTGTCGAAGAGCACGTGCACGGCCAGCAGTGCCGGCATGTGCCACAGGTACAGGGTCATCGCGCCGGAGTTGCCGATCGCCGTGAACCACCACACCCGCGGCCGCCGCGCCCACCGGTTGATCGCCGGTGCCGCGGCGATGGCCAACGCGCTCAACACAATCGCGTGCCCGGAGAGCAACAGTGACGGGGGGCTCATGTTGGGCAGGCGCATGCCCTCGATGCCGACCAGGCTCAGCTCGTAGGGTCCCCAGGTCAGCAGCGCGATATTGACCGCCAGCATCGCCGCGGCCGTGGCCAGTGCCGCACGTCCGGTGAGCAGCCCCCGGCGGTAGGCCACACCGAACATGCCGGGAATCAGCCAGACCGCCATATTGAGGTAGCCGAGTGGCGCCACCGCCCAGCGCAATCGGGCGGCGTCAATGACGGCAGCCAGGGTGTAGACCCCGATGACCCCGGCCGCCAGCCGGGCCGGTGTGGTGATCCGCGCCAACACCGGCATCGCGGCCAACACCAGCACGTAAACGCCCAGGAACCAGAGCAATTGGATGCTGATCCCGGCGACCGGCTCGTAAACATGTTGGGGCAGAACGGGATAGAGCGCCATCAGGGTGACTGCCCAGAATGCCAAGTAGTAGAACACCGGCCGGAACAGCCTCGTGCAGCGCTTCATCAACCAGGCGCCCCAGCTACTACCGGGCTGCCAGGACGTCACGCATGCGGCGGTGCCGGCGAAGAAGAACAGCGGCATGATCTGGAAGATCCAGGTCAGTGCCTGGAACACCACCGACGTGGTGAGCAGGTTGTCCCAGATCAGCACACCTCCTCGGATGATGCTGACGGCCATCACGGTATGGCCGGTCACCACGCCGATCAGGGCGGTGATACGGATGACGTCGATAGCGCGATCACGGTCGGAGGGGGTGCGCGCATCCAGTTCGGTGGGGCTGGGAAAGCCCATCAAAATGGTCATTCAAGCAGCTTCGCCGCTCGGCGCGGGGCGGCGCCTGCGTAGTTCTACCCGTCTCGGCGGGTAGCTCTACGGGCCGAGTCCGTCCGCGCCCTGCGCTCCGGCGCGGCCGAGATATTGGCCGCCGCTGCCGCCCGCGCCGCCGTGCGCGGGGTCGAAACCGGTGCCGCCGGCGCCGCCGTCGCCACCGTCGCCGACGAACTGCGCGCTGCCGCCGCTGCCGCCGGCTCCGCCCGACCCGTTGGCGACGGAGGCTTCCCCGCCCTGGCCACCCCGGCCACCGTTGCCGAACTGCCCGCCATCACCGCCGTCACCGCCGACCCCGCCGCGCAAGGACGTGCTGGATCCGAAACCGTCGCCGCCGGCTCCACCGCTGCCGAAGAACTGGCCGCCGTTGCCGCCGTTGCCGCCGTCACCACCGCCCGCGGGACCGAAGGCGCCGGCGCCGCCGGCTCCGCCGTTGCCGAACCACCCGGCGCTGCCGCCCTGGCCGCCCCAGCCGCCGGTCATGTTGGCAGCGCCCAGTCCGCCTTGTCCGCCGGCCCCGCCGTTACCGAACAACCATCCGCCGGATCCGCCGTTGCCACCGGGCGGCGCGATCTTGTTGATTGCGGTGCTGGCGCCGCCCTGACCGCCGTTGCCGCCATTGCCGATGAATCCCGCGGAACCACCGCGACCGCCGAACTGGCCGGGTCCGCCAGAGCCGCCGTTGCCGCCGTTGCCGAACAACAGCCCGCCCGCCCCACCGGCCTGACCGGTTCCTGGGGCGCCGTCGGCTCCGTTCCCGATCAGTGGTCGGCCGGTGGCCGCCTGGGCGGGCGCATTGACAGCGTCGAGCAGGGCTTGTGGCGCGCCCTGCAGCAACGCGGCGATGTTCGTCGACTCCGCGGCGGCGTAACTGCCTCCTGCGGCATTGAGTGTCTGCACGAACTGTTCGTGAAAGACGGACAGCTGGGCGCTGGCCAATCGATACGCCTGAGCGTTGCGGCTGAACGCCGCCGCCACCGCGGCAGACACCTCGTCGGCACCGGCTGCCAGCACGTGAGCCGCCGGCCCTGCCGCGTTCGCGGCGTCCAGCGCCGTGCCGATGCGGGCCATATTCGTTGCCGCGGCGGCCAGCAACTCCGGCACGGCCGTCAGATAAGACAATTCGCCGCCCCCGGCCTCACATCGGCGCGGCGTGCAGAGTCAGGGTGAAGAAGAGATAGGCGATGCAGAACAGGAAGTTGAGGGCCACGAGTATCAGGCCGGCGCAGATGACCGCGTGCCGGCACCGGCGCTGTAGGTGCGTCGTTCTGGCGGCCTTCTTCTCCCGGAGGTACTGAGTAGCGATCAGGGCGAAGTTGACGTCGGTCAACTCCCGGTCAGCCACGGTTGTTCCGGTCACCAACTGTTGCAGGCGCTTCGGCGGGACGTGCACGCCGACTTGCGCGAAGCTTCGGCTGAGCCGTCGCGCCTGCCTGCGGCCGAGATACTGACCTCGCATCTGTAGCTGGTGCGAGAGTCTCCGTCGTTCGTCGCCCGAAGGGTTCGACGGGGTCGTCACAAGCGGGAAGTCTATGTCCTAGATCACATTCTGCGGAACATAACGAATTCATTTCTTCGATTGATTTTGGTCTTCGATTGATTGTGGCCGGCGCCGCTCACCGCAACTCCTCGGTGGGCACCGCGTAGCGCTCCTGGTACGCGCTCACCCGCTCCCGAACCTCGCCGGCGATCAGGCCGGTGTCCGACCAGGTGTAGCGACGGCGCCCGCCATCGCCGGGATGGGCTGCCAGGAAATCGCGCATCCGTTGCTCGGCGCTCGGGGTCAGTTCGCGGCCCAGCTTCCGATAGATGCCGCGGATCGTGGTCCAGGGATCGCGGATGAAGTCCGCGTAATGGATGTCGATCACCTGGTCCGTGGGGAGCTTGCCGCTGTCGCGCAGTGCCATCTCGCGGTCGAGCCCGACGGCGATCTCTTCATAGGACTGGGCCGCGCACTCGGTGATGTCGGGTGCTTCGCTGGCCATCCGGCGCAGGTGGTGGGTCAGGGCGGCAATCGACGAGATGACGTTGAGCGGATCCCGATGCGTCTGAACGATCAACGCGTCCGGGTACTCGGCGAACAAGGTGTCAAGCTGCCACAGGTGTGCCGGCGATTTCAATAGCCACTGGCCGGGCACTCCGGATTGCAGGTGCTGCAGGAAGATTCGGTGGAAGCGGTAGGCGCCTGCGTGGTCTGCCTCATAGAGCAACCAGCGGTAGTAGCTCGGCAGCCGGTACTGGACCGAGAAGATCATGCTGGTGAACTCGCAGGCGGTGATGCGAACACACTCCTGGCCCACCAATGCGCCCATCGGATGGAACGCCATGAACCCCGGGATGATCTGCTCGGACATCTCAATGGCGGCCTGGGCGGCCGCGATCCGCGGGTCATCGTGGTAGGTCTCGGGTCGGGGCACCGGGCAGGGCGCGTCGACCTCCCAGGTCAGCGGCGCCCGCAGGTCTGGGTCCTGGGCGAGCAGGTCGTAGAGAATGGTGGTCCCGGTTCGGGGCTGGCCGACGATGACGATCGGAGCATCGATCCCTTTAGTCGCGACCTCCGGATGTTGCTTGCGCCAGTCGATCACGTCGAGGCGGTTCTTCAGGGCACGCATCAGGTCGAGATAGGCGACCTCCACGCCGATGGGCGACAGCCGCGCCTCTTTGACGAGCCCGTCGGCGACCAGCTCGAGTCCGTGCTGCCAGCCGTCAGCACCGAAGTCGTCATGCCCCGTTTCCTCGCACGCGGTCGCGATGAGCCGTTCCGGCGCGAACCGCTCGTGCAGGGTCACGGTTGCTCTCCGCGATTGCGCACCGACACCGAGACGTCCGGTGGTGACGGATTGTCCAGCCAGCGCAGGACGATGAAGCCGCGATGACGGCCGCCGGTGTCCAGCCAGTGGCCGAAACCGAAGTCCTGAGCCGAGATTGCAACGCGCACCCGCCCGTCGGCGTCGGGTTGGACACCGCGGTTGGTCACCGAGCTGTGCCGCCGGCGCGGCTCGAGGCATTCGTGCCAGATGCTCTCCAGCGTGACGTTCCAGTACCGGGTGTCGGGCGGGCCGATGTCGAGTATGAGGGCCTGGTCCGGGTCGAGACGGAACGTGCCGATCATGTAGAGGTTGTCCGGGGTGGTGTCGGCCGATCCCAGGTCGGCCGCCTCGGCGGTCACCAGCGTATTGGGCTGATCAAGGAGTTCCGGCTTGATCGTGCGATGCAGTGTCACCAGCTTCATCAGGGTCCAGGCCATTGCGGTGAACTGATCGGCCAGCTCGCTCTGGGTCAGCGGCACCACCGGGTCCGCGTCCAGGGCTTCGATGTGCAGGGTGGCCAGCCGCTCGGCGGCGCGGTCGCCGATGTACTCCCGGACGACGAGGGACGACGCGTCCGCGGGGATCTGCAGCCAGTGCGCGCCCGCCCTGGCGGCAGGCTGGTCGGCGGACAGGATGATCTCGAATTCGTCTGACCCCAGCCCGGTATCGCTCAGGTACGCCGCCATGCGCCTGGGCGTCAGCCCGGTGCCGGCGAGTATCTGGAAACCGAGATAGGCGCTGGTGCCCCGGGTACCGGTGATCCGGTAGCGCCGATCGCCACGGATCATCGCGAGGTAGTAGTTGCCGTCGGGGTTGGGACCGCCGATCATCCGGTTGGGCGTGGACATGTCGAAGAACGACGGCTGCGCGGTGTCCGCTTCGACGGACAGCTGCGAGCACAGCGATGACACCCGCGCGATCACGCGCAACCCCTCGAGCAGTTCACGCTCGGATGCGGCGTCCTCGGTCACGACGTTGGTCGCGTTGACGAGCATCTGCTGGAAGAACTGCCACGCGGCGAGCGCCTCCGGCGCCTCGACTTGAGTCATAGTCTCATAATTAGACTATGACTCAGGAGTTGGCCAGTAGTTCGCGCGAATCGCTGTCCGCACGGCGGCGCGCCGCTACGCGTCAGCGCATCGCGACAGCCGCGGCACAGTTGGTTGCCGAGGTGGGGCTGGCGGGGGCCACGGCGGAGCGCATCGCGGACGCGGCCGACATCGGGCGTGCCACCTTCTTCCGCTACTTCAATTCCAAGGAAGACGCCGTCGCGGAAGGTGTGAACGTCGACTGGCTGCAGCGGATCACCACCGCACTGGCCGGCCAGCCGGGCGAGCTGTCCGCCATCGAGGCTGTGGTCGGCGCGTTCAGCGACCTCGCCGACGGTTTTCCCGAGATCGAGAACCAGGTGCGCGAACTGGCCATGCTCACCCGTTCTTCGGAGACGTTGGACGCCTGGACCCTGCACATCTATGTGCGGTACGAGGCGGTGATCGCCGACCTGATCGCGCCGCGATTGCCGGAGTTGGCTCCGCAGGATCCGCGGCCCCGTCTCATTGGCGCGTTGGCGATGGCCACCGTCCGGCTCGCCCTGGACGACTGGCTGGTGCACGGCGGGTCGCTGCCCGACCGGGTGCGTCAGGGCCTAAGGGCGATCACGATCGGATGAGTGACGCGACGATCAGGCGGGTCGTGTGTTCAGCGCGTTGCGGCGAATAGCGTTGCGCGTCAGAGAGAATCGGATAGACCACGCCGCCGACTATCGCGTCCGCGGCCGACTCGGCGGTGGCCTCGTCGATGTCGTCGGCCAGCAGGCGGGTCCGGACGCTGTCGTGCAGCGGCGTGCTGAACCCGGCGCGAAGTTTGACGGCGGTGTCCTCGTGCTCCATCCCCGCAGCGGTCAGAATCCGTAACATCGCCGCACCGCGGTCGGTGGTCAGCGTGGTGGCGAGCTTGCCCACCCACTCCACGAGATCGGCGGCCAGGTCGTCGGTGTGATTCATCGAGGCGAGGATCCGGTCGGCGTCTTCGAGCATGACGTCGGCGACGAGGGCGGGACGGCTGCGCCACCAGCGGTAGATGGTCTGTTTGCCCACTCCGGCCCGGGCGGCGACCGCTTCGATGCTCAGGCCGTCGAAGCCGCGCTCGAGTAGCAGCTCACGTGTGGCGGCCACGATCGCCGTGCGCGACTTCTCGCTGCGGCGCCGAGGCGTGAGATCGGTGGGCATCGCTCGCCTTTACAGAACAGGACCCGGCAACGTAATCTTCGACAAGACGAGACGGTTCGTCTTGTAAGGGGAGAGGATAGCAGTCTGTGCGGCCGAAGCCGAGCCCTTGCACTCCGGGCACCACCGACCGGCCGACCGGGTCGGCGTCGTGACCCTCGGACTGACCGCGGAGCAGCTGCAGCTCAGCGATGCCGTCGGGCAGTTCGCGGCACGCCATGCCCCGATCGCCGCGACCCGGGACAACTTCGAGGCGCTCGCCGCAGGCAAGCTGCCGCAGTGGTGGGAAGCCCTCGTCGACAACGGTTTTCATGCGGTTCACCTGCCGGAGCAGCTGGGTGGCCAGGGTGGGCGATTGATCGACTGCGCCTGCGTACTGGAAGCTGCGGCCAAGGCGCTGTTGCCCGGCCCGCTGCTGCCGACCGTGACCGCGGGTGCCGTGGCCTCGCTGGCCGACCCGACACCGGCAGCGGAGTCACTGGTGCGCCGCCTTGCCGCGGGGGCGCCGGCCGCGGTCATCCTGCCCGGCAATGGGGATTTCCGCGCGTGTCCGGATGGTGAGGGCTGGGTGGTCTCGGGCGCATCCGACGTCACCGCCGGTGTGTGCTCGGCACAGGTCGTTCTGGTGGCGGCCAGTACCCCGGACAACGACGTCGTGTGGGTCGTCACCGATTCTGAAAATAGTTCGGCTGCGGCCGAACCCGAGAACGGCACCGACATCGTCACCGACGTCGGACGGTTACGCCTGACCGAATACGGCGCCGCCGGGGTTCTCACCGGGATCGACCCGGACCGGGCGGAGTGCGTGGTGGCGGCGCTGGTGGCCAGCACGACGGCCGGCCTCACGCAGTGGTGCGTGGAGGCGGTCACCGCACATCTGCGTATTCGCGAACAGTTCGGCAAGGTGATCGGCACCTTTCAGGCCCTGCAGCACAGCGCGGCGATGTTGTTGATCAACAGCGAACTTGCGACGGCGGCGGCGTGGGACGCGGTGCGGGCCAGCGGCGAATCGCTCGACCAGCACCGAATCGCCGCCGCCGGTGCCGCGGTGATCGCGATCTCGCCGGCCCCGGATCTGGTGCTGGACGCGCTGACGATGTTCGGTGCCATCGGCTTCACGTGGGAGCACGACGTGCACCTGTACTGGCGCCGCGCCATCAGCCTGGCGGCGTCGATCGGACCGGCCAACCGGTGGGCCCGCCGGCTGGGGCGGCTAACCTGCACTCAGCAACGCGACATGTCGGTCAATCTGGGCGACGCCGACGCGGAATTCCGGTCACAGGTGGCTCACACCCTGGACGCCGCAATGAAATTGAGCAACGACCAGCCCGGGCGGCAAGGCGACTACGAGGACTTCAAGACCGGTCCGCAACGCACGCTGATCGCCGAGGCGGGTCTGATCGCGCCGCACTGGCCGAAGCCGTGGGGACTCGACGCCGGGCCGCTGCGTCAACTCATCATCGACGACGAGTTCGCCAGGCGGCCCGAACTGGTGCGGCCGTCCCTGGGTATCGCTGAGTGGATCCTGCCCTCGGTGCTGAAGGCGGCGCCGGAAGACCTGCAGGAGAAGCTGATACCACCGACCCAGCGGGGTGAGATCGCGTGGTGCCAGCTGTTCAGCGAGCCCGGCGCCGGCTCTGATCTCGCGGCGCTGGCCACCCGCGCCACCAAAGTAGACGGTGGCTGGAAAATCAACGGGCACAAGATATGGACGTCGGTCGCGCACCGCGCAGACTACGGCGCGCTGCTGGCCCGCACCGACCCGGCGGCCAGCAAGCACCGTGGCATCGGCTACTTCATCCTGGATATGCGATCGCCGGGGATCGAGATCCAGCCGATCAAGACCGCGACGGGCGAGGCTCACTTCAACGAGGTCTTTCTCGACGACGTCTTCATACCGGACCACATGCTGCTCGGAGACCCGGTCGGCGGCTGGAACCTGGCGATCGCCACGATGGCCGAAGAGCGTTCGGCGATCAGCGGATACGTCAAGTTCGACCGCGCCGCCGCGCTGCGCCGGCTGGCATCCGAACCCGGACCTGACCGTGACGACGCCCTGCGCGCACTCGGAGAGCTCGACGCGTACACCAACGCCATCAAGGCGCTGGGCGTGCGCGAAACCATCCGGCTCCTCGACGGCCAGCCGTCCGGACCGGCTTCCAGCATCGCCAAGGTTGCGATGAATGTTTTGCTGAGGCGCACCTTTGAGGCGACGTTGCAGCTGACGGGCCGCCTGGCGATGGTTGCTGACTCCGATCCCGCCATCGTGGAGCCGTATCTGCACCTTCCTGCTGAATTGATTGGTGGGGGAACCCGCGAGATCCAGCTGAACATCATCGCCCAGATGATTCTCGGCTTACCGCGAAAATAAGGACACGGCATGGGATTACGTGGAGAAGCCGCCATCGTCGGTTATGTCGAGTTACCGCCCGAACGGCTCACCAAGGCATCGCCCGCCCCGTTCGTGCTCGAACAGTGGGCCGAACTCGCCGCCGCCGCGCTCGACGATGCGGGCCTGCCGGGTGATGTCG
Organism: Mycobacterium sp. 23; assembly: GCF_048287075.1. Taxonomy (NCBI): domain Bacteria; kingdom Bacillati; phylum Actinomycetota; class Actinomycetes; order Mycobacteriales; family Mycobacteriaceae; genus Mycobacterium; species Mycobacterium sp. 23. The sequence goes on along the minus strand of NZ_JBLVUX010000005.1, from coordinate 3,811,548 downwards.
TCAACGGCATCGCCACCTCGCACCTGGCGGAATCGCAGATTTTCGTTCCCTCCACGATCGCCGAGTACCTGGGCATACCAGCGCGATTCGCCGAGTTGGTGGACCTCGGCGGGGCCAGCGCCGCCGCGATGGTGTGGCGCGCAGCCGCGGCGATCGAACTCGGAATCTGCGATGCCGTGCTGTGCGCGCTGCCGGCGCGCTACATTACCCCGTCGTCCAAGAAGAGGCCGCGCCCGATGGTGGACGCGATGTTCTTCGGTTCGTCGAGCAACCAGTACGGTTCTCCGCAAGCCGAATTCGAGATTCCCTACGGCAACCTGGGTCAGAACGGGCCCTACGGTCAGGTCGCTCAGCGCTACGCCGCCGTGTACGGATACGACGAGCGCGCGATGGCAAAGATCGTCGTCGACCAGCGCGTCAACGCCAACAACACCGAGGGCGCCATCTGGAAAGACAAGCCCCTGAACGTCGATGACGTGTTGGCGAGTCCGGTGATCGCGGATCCGCTGCACATGCTGGAAATCGTGATGCCCTGTGTCGGCGGCGCCGCGGTGGTGGTCGCCAGTGCCGACCTGGCCCGACGCGCCAGGCACCGACCGGTGTGGATCAAAGGATTCGGCGAGAACGTGCCGTTCAAGACGCCGACCTACGCCGAAGACCTGTTGAACACGCCGATGGCCGCCGCGGCCGAGACCGCCTTCGCCATGACCGATCTGAGTCGCGAACAGATGGACATGGTGTCGATCTACGACTGCTACACCATCACCGTCATGCTCTCGCTCGAAGACGCGGGCTTCTGCGAGAAGGGAACGGGTTTGAAGTTCATCGCCGAGCACGACCTGACGTTCCGCGGTGACTTCCCGCTCAACACCGCCGGCGGCCAACTCGGATTCGGGCAGGCCGGCCTGGCGGGCGGCATGCACCACGTCTGCGATGCCACTCGCCAGATCATGGGCCGCGCCGGCGCGGCGCAGGTCGCCGACTGCAACCGTGCCTTCGTGTCGGGCAACGGCGGGATCTTGTCCGAGCAGACTGCGCTCGTGCTGCAGGGAGACTGACATGAACTTCGACCGCCCGATGCCCGTCAAAACACCGACGACGGCGCCGTTCTGGGACGCGCTGGCCCAACACCGCATCGTCATCCAGTACTCCCCGTCGTCGCAGAGTTACGTGTTCTATCCGCGGGTTCGGGCGCCGCGCACCCTGGCCGACGACTTGGAGTGGCGCGAGATTACGGGCATGGGAACGCTGTATTCCTATACCGTCGCGCGGCGGCCGGTCAGTCCGCACTTCGCCGACGCGGTTCCGCAACTGTTGGCCATCGTCGAATGGGACGAGGGCCCAAGGTTTTCCACCGAGATGGTGAACGTCGAGCCGGAAGCGCTGCGGGTCGGCATGCGGGTGCGGCCGGTGTTCTGCGACTACCCCGAGCACGATGTCACGATGCTGCGCTACGAACCCGCCTAAGTGGCCGAGCAGACGCAAAATCGCGTTGATCCGGCCCGATTTATGCGATTTTGCGACTGCTCGCGCAGGGTGGTTACATCTGCGCCCAGACGATTTTCGTCTGCAGGTAGGTCTCAAGGCCGGCCTTGCCGGACTCATAACCCCACCCGGACTGCTTGTAACCGCCGAACGGCATCGAGTGGTCGAACTGCATCTGGCAGTTCAGACCCACCGTTCCGGCCTTGAGCCGCTTGGCGATCCGGTGCGCGCGGCCCAGGTCTCTGGTCCACGCGGTGGCGGCCAGGCCGTAGGTGGTGTCGTTGGCCAGCGCGACCGCTTCGTCCTCGTCGTCGAACGGGATGACCGCGACCACCGGTCCGAAGATCTCCTCCTGGAACAGGCGACTGGTGGTGGCGACGTTGGTCAGCACGGTGGGGCGCACGAAATAGCCCTTGCGGTCTACGCGATTGCCGCCGGTGACGACCTCGACGCCGTCGGAGCGGCCCTGATCTAGGTAGCCCAGCACGCGGGTGAGTTGCTTCTGGCTGATCAGCGGGCCGATGAGACTGCCCTCGTCCTTCGGGCCGCCCTGCGGCAGGCCGTCCGCAACCTTGGCCAGGCCGTCCACGAACTGGTCGAAGATGCCGCGCTGCACGAAGATTCGCGATCCGCACACACAGGCCTGCCCGGAGTGGATGAAGGTGCCGAACGCGGCCATCGGTACGGCTTTGGACAGGTCGGCATCGTCGAACACCACCACCGGCGACTTGCCACCCAGTTCCAAAGTGACCTTTTTCAAGTTGCTTTCGCCGGCCGCGTGCACGATGGCCCGGCCGACCTCGGTGGAGCCGGTGAAGGCGACCTTCTCGACATCCGGGTGCGCGGTGATGGCCGCGCCGGCGGTATGGCCGTTACCCAGCACCAGGTTTGCCACACCCTCGGGTACGCCGGCCTCGTGCAGGATGTTGTCCAGCACCAGCGCCGAAAGAGGCGTCTCCTCAGCGGGTTTGACGACGCTACTGCAGCCGGCCGCCAGGGCCGGAGCGAGCTTGCAGCAGAAATTGAAGACCGGCCCGTTCCACGGGAAGATCAGGCCCACCACGCCGTACGGCTCTTTGAGAGTGTAGGCGTGCTGGTGTGAGTCGATGCCGGTGAGACCGCCGGTGTGCACGTCGGCCGCGATGCCCTCGATCTTCGTGCACCAGCCCGCGTAGTAGCGGAAGAACTCCGATCCGACGGTTACGGTGCCCTGCGCCTGCATCGGCGTCATGCCGGCGTTCAACGATTCCAGTTCGGCCAGCAGGTCGGCGTTCTGGTCGATCAACTCGCCGACCCGCCACAGGATCTTCGCCCGCTCGCTGGGCGGCTTGTCCCGCCAGACTCCGGCTTCGAAGGATGCCTTCGCCCGCGCGACAGCGTCGTCGACAGCCTCGGGGCCGCAGTCCTTGAACTCGGTGACCTGCTCTTCGGTGGCGGGATCGACAACCGTGATCACGTCGCCGGTGCCGGGGCGCTGCCGGATCTCGTCCAAAACTGCCTGGACCGTCATCGGTACTCCTCCTTGAGTATCTGACTCGTCAAGGCGAGGTTATGCGCTTAACCAAGAGATGTCCAGACCTTGGGTAGTCGATCGGCTATCCATCGGCTAGGTCGATGCCCGCGCCACGACGCGGGCGATATCGGTGATGTCCGGAGACGGCGGGGCGGGGTAGCCCAACCGTTCGTAGATAGCCGCGATCGCGGCATCGGCAACCGCGCGCGGATCGAACTGGACCGAGGTCAACGGCGGCGTGCTCACCTCGCCCATCGGGCTCGCGTCGACGCCGATCACCGCGAGGTCGCCGGGACACCGCAATCCCGCCTGGTGGATGCCGTACAGAATCAGGCACGCGATGTCGTCGCTCTGCGCGCACACTGCGGTCACGCCGTCACGGACCCAACCGGCCACGACATCGGGAGCGTTGTCGATGGTAACGGTGGCGACGCGTACCGGCGGCAGGCCGCGCGATTGCGCCGCGCGGCTGACGCCGTCGAGCCAGTAGTCACCCAGCGCGCGCCACTTCGCGGTTCCGCCGTATGCATAGGCAATCTGCCGGTGGCCCCGCGACACAAGGTGGGCCACCCGCATTTCGCCCACCGCCAGATGGGGATCGCCCAGGGCGGGCAGGCTGCCGATGTCGATGTGCGGGATACCCGCCGCCTTGACCGCGGCCGCCGCCGCCTCGCTGAGCGGGAACAGGCTGGCCACCGCGACCGGGTCGAGATTCTCGATGGCGTCGACGACGTGATTGTCGTCTTCGGTTTCGAAGATCTGAACCTGGAGCAACCCGAGTCGCGCCAGTTCGGTCGTCATCCGGCTACCGGCCTGCATCGGCATGTCGCCCACGGCCACGTGCGGGACGACATAGAGGACGACGCCGCCCTTGCCGCGGGCGAGATTGCGGGCCGCAATGTTGGGGCGGTAGCCGAGCAATTTCGCGGCCCGGTTGACCGCGTCCCGGGTCTGCGCCGAGATCCTGCGCCCCTCAGCGTTGTTCAGCACGTAGCTGACCGTCGCGGTGGAAACGTCCGCCAGGCGGGCGACATCGGCGGTGGTGGGTCGGGCACCCCTGACCGTGCTCAACTCATCACCGACCGGCATGCCTCATGGTGGCACGTGTGTCAACTCGTTAGCGAAGCACTTCGTAGTGGACTAATAGTCCATCGTCAGGGCACGGTCAGACGGACCTTAGCGCGGTACCACATGCTGTAGCGGCTGGCACCCTCCGTCTGACATCATGGCCTAGTAGTCACTCATCGGGGAGCGCGATATGAACAAAGACGACCTGATCCTGATCAGCGTTGACGACCACATCGCCGAACCTGCCGACATGTTCGACGCCCATGTGCCGGCCAGGTACAAGCACCTCGCGCCACGGGTGTTGACCGAGCCCGACGGCGTTCAGCAGTGGTACTACGGTGACATTCGCGGCCGGAACATGGGGCTCAACGCCGTGGCCGGCAAACCCCGCGAGATGTACAACGTCGACGCTTCTCGCTACGACGAGATGCGGCCGGGCTGCTTCAACGTCGACGAGCGGGTGCGCGACATGAACGCCGGTGGCCAGTTGGCCGGTCTGAATTTCCCGAACTTCACCGGGTTCTCCGGTCAGGTGCTCAACCAGGGCCCGGACCGCGACGTCAACCTGGTGATGATCAAGGCCTACAACGACTGGCACGTCGACGAATGGTGCGCGGCATACCCAGGCCGATTCATCCCGTGCGGCATTCTCCCGCTCTACGACGTGGCCGAAGCGGCTAAAGAAGTAAAGCGATTGGCGGACAAAGGCTGTCACGCGGTGACGTTCTCGGAGAATCCAGAAGCGCTGCAGATGCCCAGCATTCACACCAGTTACTGGTATCCGCTGTTCGAAGCCGTCTGTGAGAACAGAACAGTGCTGTGCACCCACGTGGGTTCCGCTTCCCGCTCGCCGATGGTGTCGATGGATGCGCCGGCCAGTGTGATGATGACCGCGTCGTCGATGATGAGCATGTTCACCTTCACCGAACTCATCTGGGCTCAATTCTGGGCCGACTTCCCGGAGCTGAAATTCTCACTCACCGAAGGCGACATCGGTTGGATTCCGTATTTCCTATGGCGCGCCGAGCATGTCTACCAACGGCATTCGGGCTGGACGCTGGCCACCTTCCCGCCGGGCTACGATGGCCCGCTCGATGTGTTCCAGCGCCACTTCTACACCTGCTTCATCAGCGACAAGGTCGGCGTGCGCAACATGGACTGGTTCAACGAGGACATGGTGTGCTGGGAGTCCGACTTCCCGCACTCGGACAGCAACTGGCCGTTCGCGCCGGAGGACGTCATCGAGACGATGGGCCACCTCGGCGACGCCGTCATCAACAAGATCACGCACGAAAACGCGATGGCTGCCTATTCATTCGATCCGTTCCGGCACATCCCGAAAGAGCACGCCCGCGCCGGACATCTGCGCGGCCAGGCCACCGACGTCGACGTGGTGACGCACGTGGGCCATCAGGCCAGCCAGCGTGACCGCGATGCGTGGACTCGGATGACGACCTTCGCTTTGCAGGCCCAGGGCGCGACACCGGTGACCGTGGATGCGACCGGTATCGCCGGGCGAGCCACGACGCTGGGTAACTGAGCGTGGCGCAGCAACCCCCCTTCACCGGGTGGCGCGTGCTGGAGTTGTCCAACGGCATCGCGGCCTCCTACGCCGGCAAGATGTTCGCCGATGCCGGTGCCGACGTTGTCAAAATTGAGTCTGAACAGGGGGATTCATTGCGGCGGTGGTCGGCCGGTGGTGGACCGCCGGGGGCACTGTTCGGGTACCTGGCCGCAGGCAAGAAGTCGGTTCGGGGTGACGATCTGCATGCGTTGTTGCCGTCCGCCGACGTGGTGCTCACTGATCTCACCGACGGACATACCCTGGATAACATTGCCGCGCAGACGGATCCGTCGACGGTGGTCGTCACCGTCACGCCGTTCGGAACGACCGGGCCCTACGTCGACGATCAAGTGCTCGCCAACGAGTTCATCCTGCAGGCACTGTCCGGCTCGATAGCCAGTCGCGGTTGGCCGGGGGACGAGCCCGTGCAGGCCGGCGGGCGGCTGGGTGAGTGGCTGGCCGGCGCCTTTGTGGCGGCGGTGGCCGCGGCCGCCACGCGCCACGCCGCCCGCTGCGGACGCGGCGAGATTATCGACGTCTCGACATACGAGGCGATGGCAATCGCAATGGGCGGCCTGCCCGCCATGTCGGCCAGCGTCATGGGTGTCGACTCCCAGATGAATGCCCGCAGCCTGGAACTGCCGTCGATCGTGCCGACAGCCGACGGCATGGTCGGCTTCTGCACCATCACCGCGCAACAGTTTCAGGACTTCCTGGTACTCATCGAGCGTGCCGACCTGCTGGACGACGCCGAATTGGCTTCCATCGAGGGGCGCATCGCGCGCCGCGACGAGTTCCTGGGGATGGTCACTCAGTGGACCGAAAGCCGCACCACCCAGGAGATCGTCGACCTCGCAACGGGATTCCGCATCCCGGTGGCGCCGATCGGCACCCCGGCGGAGCTGGCCGCCGTCGATCACTTCGTCCAACGGGGAGTCTTCGTCGAGTCCGAACTCGGCGTGCTACAACCACGCGTGCCGTACCGCGCTGACGCATTCAGCACCAGGTCTGCGGGCCGGCCACCGGAAATCGGCGAACACAGCGGCAGCATCGACTGGCCGCCCCGTCCCGAAAGCGCCGGCCGGGCCGATCCCGCAACACTTCCGTTGTCCGACATCCGGGTTGCCGACTTCACGGCTTTCTGGGCCGGACCATTCGCCACCCAGTTTCTCGGCGCGCTGGGGGCCGACGTAATCAAAGTGGAGGGTGTACGTCGGCCCGACGGCATGCGGTTCTCCGCGGGCCGGCCACCCAGTTGGGACCAGTGGTGGGAATGGGGCCCGGTTTTCCTGTGCAGCAACAACAACAAGCGCGACGTAAGCATCGAACTCGGAACCGGAACCGGACGCGCGGTGGCGTTGAAACTCATCGCCGCAAGCGATCTCGTCATCGAGAACTTCTCGCCGCGGGTGATGGAGAACTTCGACCTGCAATGGGACGCCGTCAGCACCGTGAACCTCCGCGCCGTCATGGTGCGGATGCCGGCATTCGGGCTGGACGGGCCCTGGCGCGACCGGGTGGGCTTCGCTCAGACCATGGAGCAGGCGACCGGCATGGCGTGGATCACCGGCCATTCCGATGGGCCGCCGGTGATTCCGCGCGGTGTGTGTGACCCGATCGCGGGTCTGCATGCCGCCTTTGCCGCAGTGGCGGCGCTGGTGGTCCGTGACCGCGACGGGGTCGGCGTGCATGTGGAATCCACCATGGTGGAGGCGGCGCTGAATGTGGCCGCCGAGATGCTCGTCGAACACTCGCGCAACGGCATCGACCTGCGCCGGCAGGGAAATCGCGGCCCGGGTGCCAGCCCGCAGGGTGTGTACCGCTGCCGGGGTGACGACGAGTGGGTGGCGCTGGCTGCGATCGACGATGCCGGCCGGGTGGCACTGGCGGATCTCCTCGATCGGCCGGACCTGGGTTCCGACGAGATCAGTTGGCGGGAAAGGGCCGATGAGATCGACAAACAGATCACCTCCTGGGCGGCACAACGCACGGTGCCCGACGCCGTCCGATGCCTGCGTTCGGCCGGCGTCGCCGCCGCGCCGGTCCGGGCGCCGGCCGGCCTGCTGACCGATCCGCACCTGCTCGACCGTGGATTCTGGGAACGTATAGATCATCCGGTGGTGGGCTCGTTTTTGTGTACCGGTATGCCGTTCATGTTCCTCGGCAGACCGCGGCGCTGGATCCAGCGCGGTGCCCCACGGTACGGCGAGCACACCAGCGACGTGTTGTCCGAGTTGGGTTACAGCCGAGCAGAACTCGCCGGGCTGACCGATGCGAGGATCACCGCGACACGGCCGGCGGGCCTGTGACATGGCAGTGACACTGTGTGTGCCGCCGCGGCCCGGCGAGTTGTGCCAACCGGTCCGTTTCCTGCTGCGCCAGGATTCGGTGGTCATGGAACTGACAGCGCGGCACCGCATCACCGATGTGGAGTGGGACGAACAAGAACACGCGGTCGCCATGGTCGTCGAGATCACCGATCCGCAGACCGCGCGGCCGGTCGATGTGCGGATCGACGTCGTGGAGAGTGCCGCGCCGCCGGACACCCGGTCCCGGTTGATCGGGCGGATCGTGCGGGACGGGCACGAATGTGACGTGATGGGAACCTATCTGGGTGTGGTGGCAGACGAGAACTGAATGGCGCCGTAAAGAATGGAGTTGATGTGAGGCAGCAGCGCACCGCGGCGATCGTCGGGGTGTACAACACCGTCCAGGGACGGCGACTGGACGGCGAAACCTCGCGCGGCCTGGCCGTCAAGGCCGTCAACGGCGCACTCGACGATGCGGGCCTGCGTCTGCAGGACGTGGACGGCGTCAGCGCGGGCCCACTGTCGACCGCACTGATCTACGACCTGCGCGTTGGGCCGGCCTGGCAGGGAATGGGTTTCGGTGTCGGCATGATCACCGAAGCCGCCACCGCAATAGAGCACGGGATGGCCGATGTGGTGGTGCTCGTCGCCGCCCAGGCAGGCGAGTACCGCGACCATGAAGCCACCGCGCCGTGGACGCGGCCGGAGAACGAATTCGTAGCGCCCTGGGGCATGTTCACCACCGCGGAATTCGCCCTCATCGCCCGACGGCACATGCGCGTCTACGGCACCACGCGTGAACAGCTGTCGATGGTGGCCGCGACCATCCGCAACAACGGGTCGAACAATCCGGAAGCCGTTTACTACCAGCGTGGTCCATTCACCCCAAGTGATATCACGGCATCTCGACTGATAGCCGACCCGTTTCATCTGCTTGACTGCGCGACCACATCCGAGGGCGGCTGCGCGTTGGTGGTCGCGAACCTGAACGCGGTCGAGACGTCCGGTCGGCCGATCTACATTCTGGGCAGCGGGGCCGACTTTCACGGCCCGTCGTACCAACATCCGCCTGCCTGGGATCTCGTGGGGCGTCGGGGCGATCACGTCAACGGCGTGGTGGGCCGAAGTGCTGCTGACCGGGCATTCGCACACGCCGGAATCCGGCGCGAGGACGTGGACGTGCTCGAACTCTACGATCCGTTCTCATTCGAGATCATCCGCCAGTTGGAGGCGTTCCGGTTTTGCGGCGACGGTGAGGGCGGACCGTTTGTCGCCGACGGTCACATCGCCATCGGCGGTAGTCATCCGATCACCACCGACGGAGGGACAATGTCTTTCAGCCATGCCGGATCCAACCCGCAGATGATGCAGCGCGCCGTTCGCGCGGTGCAACAGTTGCGCGGTGACGCCGGGACCCTGCAAGTGCCCGGTGCACGAATCGCTCTGTGCAGCAACGGCGGAGCGGGCGCACTGTTCACCACGGTGCTACTGCTGGGGGACGAGCCCCGATGAGCCTGTTGCAACCTCAGACCGGATCAGTTCCGCACGCCGGCAGCCCGGTCAGCGCGCCGTTCTGGGAGGGCTGCCGCTCGCAGGAACTGCGCTACCAGCACTGCACCGAGTGCGGCGCCGCCAATTTCCCGCCGACAGAGCACTGCCGTCAATGCCTTTCACCGTCGCTGGGATGGACGCGCAGCAACGGAACGGGTGAAATTTACAGCTGGACCGTCGTGCACCGTCCGGTGACCGCCGATTTCGACCCGCCCTACGCACCGGCGATCGTGACACTGGACGAGGGTTACCAGATGCTGACCAACATCGTCGGCATCGCAGCAGAGGCTCTGGTGATCGGCATGCGGGTACGGGTCGAGTTTCATTCCGTCGGGCCGGATTTGACGCTTCCGTATTTCACCGGGTCAGCATGAGCCCGCGGCGCACCGTTGACGGGCTTCCGGTGACGGCATACCTGGTGCTGGGTGTGCTGGCGGTCACCGATGAACAGCTCACCGCAGGCGAAATCAAAACGCGCGCAGAGCTTTCTGTCGGACACTTCTACTGGTCGCCGTCGGTCAGTCACGTGCGGCGCGAGCTGGGCCGGCTGCTGGGCCGCGGGATGGTCAACGAGATCGACGCGCGGTCCGGTAAGCGGACCGTCACGCTGTACGAGACCACCGATTCCGGGCTCGAGGCGTTGCGCGCCTGGGTGCAGCGCTTTCCCGGCGAGGATCAGGTCGTCATCAAACACCCAGTGATTCTGCGGACCTGGCTGGCCCGCGGCGAGGACCCGGAGCGGGTGCTCGACACCTTGGAGCGGCACCTCGAGGCAACTCGGCGTCGACTGGACGAGGCATTGTGGTCGCGAGGGCGTTCCCGCGAGGTCGGTATCCTCGACGATCCCGAACAGCGTTACTCTTTCGCGGTCCTGGACTACGCGATCCGCGGCCTCTATGCGGAGATCTCCAACATCGAGCAACTGCGTGACGAGATCGCCGCGGGCACAACGCGAGACCCCGCCGAGCGGGTGCGACGGCCCAAGGGGCAGATCCGCCGCCGCACCACGTGGGCCGAGCAGACGTGAAATCGCCTATTTCGGAACAAAATTGGGCGATTTCGCGTCTGCTCGCGCGGGGAAATCAGCCACCGACCATGATCAGGCCGCCGTCCACCGCGAGCAGTTGTCCGGTGATGAAGCCGGAGCCGGGTCCGGCCAGGAACACCAGCACCGGTCCGAGGTCGCGCGCCGGATCACCGAGTGCCCCGCCGAGCGGAATCCTCGTCTTGAGCTGTTCGTCGATCAACGGCGCGGCGTCCGGCCCGAGAAACTCCCGGAACCGGTTGGAGCCCGGTGTCTGCACCGCCGGCGCCAGCGCGTTGACGGTGATCTTGTCATGGGCCCAGGCCTGCGCCGCCGACCGCGTCCAGGCCTGCACCGCGCCCTTGGTCGCGGCGTAGACGGCCGAGACCGGGCTGCCCATCACGGCTTCCGACGACCCGAAGTTGATGATCCGGCCGCCCTTGGGTTGCTGGTCCTTCATGACCGCATAGGCGGCCTGGTTGGTCAGGATTGTCGCTTTCACGTTGGTGTCCAACAGGAACGAGATCTCCTCGGCGCCGATGTAACCCGGAATCCCGGGCTGCCACAGCCCCGCCGCGTTCACCAGGACGTCGAGCCCACCGAGCACCTCGGCCGCCCTGCCAACCACGGACGACACGGCGTCCGCGTCGCGCACATCGCACTGCAGCCAGGTCGCGGTGAGGTCGTCGGGAGGCGGCGTGCGGTGGTAGGTGGCGGCGATCCGAGCGCCGGCCGCGCCGAGCGCGGCGACCGCCGCGGCGCCGATACCCGTCGCAGCACCCGTTACGAGAATGCGTCTGCCCTGTAGGGCTGTGTCCGACATGGTGAAACGCTAGCTGTCGAGTTCGCCGGGCTGCACACGGGTGCGGCAGTATCGGTATCCATGATCCTGTGGGACCAGCACACCTGCCTGCCGTTGCAGCCCGACGCGGAAGTCGGCCCGCTGACCCGCTACCGGCGCCGCGGTGGCGCCTTCGTCTCGGTCAACGCGGGATACTCACCGCACAGCTTCGCTGACACCACGGCGCTGTTGCGTCACTTCCGGAGTGCGGTGGCCGCTCACCCGGACCTGGAGCTGGCAGGCACGGCCGACGAGGTGAGCAGCATTGCGGGCGAAGGCCGCATCGCCGTGGTCTTCGATCTGGAAGACTCGCGTCCCCTCGACGACGATCTGGACAACCTGGCCGTGCTGGCCGGGCTCGGGGTGCGAACGCTGTTGCCCACCTACAACCACGCCAACCGCGCCGGCAGCGGGTGCCTGGATGCGGTCGACGGCGGCCTCACCGGCTGGGGGCGTTCGGTCGTCGCCGAGATGAACCGGGTGGGTATTGTCCCGGACGGGTCGCACTGCAGCCCGCGTACCGGGTTGGACATGTGTGAGATATCCACGGGCCCGGTGATTTACAGCCACTCGTGCATGAGGGCGGTCTGGGATCATCCACGCAATATCAGCGATCGACAGGCGCTGGCCTGCGCGGCCACCGGAGGAGTCATCGGCATCACCGGCGTCGGTATCTTCCTGGGCCCCAACACCCCCACTCTGGAAGCGATGACACGACATCTCGAGTACGCGGTCGACCTGGTCGGCATCGACCATGTGGGTATCAGCAGCGATTTCTCGTTCGACTACGACGATTTCGTCGCGGAGGTCGCCCGCAACCCGCACCTGTTCGACGACAACTACACCCGGTGGGGGACGATCCAGTGGATGCCGCCCGAGACACTGTTGACACTCGCTGAGCATCTCGATGAGCGTGGCTGGGGCGCCGCGGACATCGCCGGCGTCCTCGGCGGTAACTTCCTACGTGTCGCGCAGCGCGCCTGGGCCGCTTGATATCTGGGGCGAACCTAGGCGCGCACCGCGACGGATGACAGCAGATCGGCAAGGTGGCCGGGTTGGTCCACCATCGAGAAGGTGCGCGCGCCCTCGATGACCTCGAACCGGGCGTTCGGAATGGTGGCCGCGAGCCGGCGACCGTCTTCGAGTTCGAAGAAGACGTCGTCACCGGACCACGCGATGAGCGTCGGCAGGTCGATTTCGGGAAGGCGGGCAGCAACCCCGGTGGTGACCTCGGTGCGCAGCGACAGCGAGAACTGGCGCAGATCCTCCGCGACCGCCGGATCGGACAATGCCGGCTGCACCCAGGCCTGCGTCAGCGCGTCAATGTCACTGTGCGCCAGTCCTTCATAGGCCCGCTTGCGTGCGACGGGCGCTCGCACGGCCTGGGTTGCCGCGCGGAACACCTTCTTCGACTTGGCCGCGAGGATGACCGGCTTAAGAATGGGCGGCGGGAAGTGCTCGAAGGCATCACAACTGGTCAGAACCAGTGCGCCGAGTCGCTCCGGGTAGTGCACCGCGACCAGTTGGGTCACCACTCCGCCGGTGTCGTTGCCGACCAGCACCACGTCGTCGAGGTCAAGTGCGGCAAGGAAATCGGCCACCATGCCGGCGACGCCGGTGATGCTCCGGTCGGCGCCGGGTCGCAGCGGTTCGAGATGGGCCCCGAGCGGCCAGGTGGGGGCGATACACCGCAAACCCCGACCGGCCAGCCGCTCGCTGACCTGGCGCCACAACTGGCCGCCCATCATGTACCCGTGCACGAACACCACGGGCCTGCCGTTTTCGGGTCCGGTTTCTTCGTAATGGATGGTTCCGGCGCTAATGTCGATCGTCGGCATGAACGGCTCCTAGTAGAGAGAGATTTACAAACAGTCTGTCTGTTCGTAAGTTACCAACAGGTTGTATGGAAATCAAGAGACGTACCCAGGAGGAGCGCTCCGCGGCAACCCGCGAGGCGCTGATCTCGGCTGCGCGAAAGCTTTGGGGCCTGCGTGGCTATGCCGAAGTCGGTACTCCGGAGATCGCCACCGAGGCCGGCGTCACCCGCGGCGCGATGTATCACCAATTCTCGGACAAGGCAACGCTATTCCGCGATGTGGTGGAAGCCGTCGAGCTGGACGTGATGACCCGGATGGCCACCCTGGTGGCTTCGTCGGGAGCCACCGCCCCGGCTGACATGATCCGGGCCTCGGTGGATGCCTGGCTTGAGGTGTCCGGCGATCCGGAGGTGCGGCAGTTGATCCTGCTGGATGCGCCGGCCGTGCTGGGCTGGGCCGCCTTTCGGGACGTCGCGCAGCGCTACAGCCTAGGTATGACCGAGCAGCTGATCACCGAGGCGATCAACGCGGGTCAACTGGCGAGACTGCCGGTGCGCCCGCTGGCGACGGTGCTGATCGGCGCCCTCGACGAGGCGGCGATGGCGATCGCGACCGCCGACGACCAGCAGGGGACCCGCGATGAGATCCGCCAGGTGCTGCACCGGCTCATCGACGGAATGCTCGAGGGATAACAGTCCGGGCGAGATCGGCCGGTCACTTCACCCTGGCGATGGTCTGGCGCGCCAGTTCGGTGGCGACGTCGCACGGATTGGGAAAGGGTTTCCTGACGAATTGTATTGACCACTCGAAGAAGTCGTCCTGGTACTGGATCGAGACGTCGCAGAGCCGGGTGCCGAGCCGGTCGGTCGCGACGGCAATGTAACCGCCGTGGCCGTCGATGGTGATGTCGTCGACCTTGGTCCGGCTCAGGTCCTCGTTCTTGCGTTCACGGCCGATGGGGCTGCCGCGAAACCAGCTGAACGAGAACCATGGCCCGGAGATGCTGCCGTTCACCAGCCACTGGCATCCGACGGCGTTGCGGGCCGTGACCACCAGCCCCGCCACGCCGGTCAGCTGTGCCAGGGTCTGGTCGCTGACGCCGCCACACTCGGGGAAGAACGGACCGTGGGTGGCCTGCTTCGGGGTGGTTGCGGCCGACGAGGACGCGTGTCCACCGGCGTCCCGTGAACCGCCGGCGCACGCGGCCAACAGGGGCAGGAGGGCCACCAGGGCCGGCGCCAGCAGGCGGTCCCGAAACGCGCTCATCCCTCGAACACCGTGTTCATCCGCTTCTTGAAGGAATCGTCGAACAGGCGGTAGGTGCCGCGCAGCGCGTTGCCCGGCCGGTGGTCTTCCACCAGCTCGGCGGGCAGCAGGGGGTCCAGTTGAAGGTGGCGCACCACCGCGATCGACAACGCGAACTCGTAGGTGAGGTTCTCGGGCGAACTGTCGTGGCTGTTGCGCTCAAGGGCGGTCTCCATCGCGTCGACGAGTGCCCGGGCATCGTCGGCCCAGCCGTCGAGGGCGAACAGCGATCGCATCCTGTCGGCGGTGATGTCGGTAGCCGCGCCGTGAAAGTGCGTGCACTGGCGGTCCAGCACGGCGCGTGACGCGGAAAGCCGTTGCGGGTCCAGGTTATCCGGCCGGATCCAGACGCCTTCGCGAAAGTCGGCCAGGTGCAGTGCCGTCGCCGCCTTGCGCAGTTCCAGACGGTCCGCCGCGGTGCGGCGCTCCACCGAGACGATGGCAAGTTCCCAGGTGCCGTCCCATTCCGTGGCATCGTCGATGCGATAGGCCTCATCGACCCGCTGGCGGCGGTCGGCCAACCGCCCCGCCAGGGCGTAACTGCCGTCGTCCCCGCTGAGTTCGCCGTTGGAGACCATCCGCCACAGGCAGGTGCGGGCGGCGCCGTCGCTGATGCCGAAGAGGGACGCGAACGCGACGAGACTCGCCACCGGAAGCCGGGCCTCGTCGGAGCCCAACAAGGCGGACGCGAGCACCGAACGCGCGCTGAGCGGTCGGTCGCCGATCAGTTCGCGCACACGAGATCCGGACGCGGCGGGCATTCGTCCATCTTCCCCGATCCCGTTCGGTATCACTGATTCATTGACGTGTGACAATAAAATTGTGATACTAGCGGGCGTGGCCTCCCCGACGAAGCCGTTGGTCGCCGACGACATCGAGATCGTTCGGCGGGTGCTCGCCCATATCGACGCAGGTACCACCGACGAAGGTCCCGCCTGGCGCGAGCCGGTCGAAAACTATTTGGACCCAGCCCGATTCATGCGCGAGATGCGGCTGCTGCGGACCATGCCGAGCGTTTTCGTGCCGTCGGCAGCCCTGCCCAACCCGGGTGACCACGTGGAACGAACGGCGTTCGGGGTGCCCCTGTTCGCGGTGCGCGGACGCGATCGGCGCGTGCGGGTGTTCCGCAATGCGTGCCGGCACCGAGGGTTAGCTCTGGTCGAAGGTCCCGGTTGTGCCCACGCGCTGGTGTGCCGCTACCACGGCTGGACGTACCGGCTGGACGGGTCGCTCGCCCACGTACCGCACCAGGAGGCATTCCCCGATCTCGATATGCCGGCCCGGGGGTTGGTTGAGGTCGGCAGCCATGAGGTGAACGGCCTGGTCGTCATCGAGGCGCTGGATCCCGCCTCGAAATCGCACGAAGACGCCCTGGCGTGGCTGACCGACGGAACTCCCTGGCGCGACAAGTTGCTGCCGGCCCGGCGACTGGTGTACGTCGACAGCGCGGTGCGGCCGATGAACTGGAAGGTCCTCGTCGAACAGTTCCTGGAGGGCTATCACCTCCGCTCGACCCACAAGGACACCTTCTTTCCGCTGCAGTACGACGACCTCAACGTGGTCGAGATGTTCGGCCCGAATTGCCGTCTGACGTTCCCGTACCGCAACATCGAGAGGCTGCGCGACCGTCCGGAGAGCACCTGGACGACGGAAGCGCGGGTGACTTACCTGTATCAGCTCTTCCCCAACGTGATGCTGGCGACGTTCCCGGGGTTGATGCTGATGATCGTGGTCGACCCGGTGGATATCGGTCACAGCACGGTCACCATCTACTCGATGGCGCGACCCGAGCTGGCCGAGCGCGCGAATAATGCTGACGGACAGTACAATCCGGCGGCCGCCGGTACGCTGGTCGCGCGCGGCTCGGTGGAGGACAACGAGATGTCCGAAGGTGTTCAGCGTGGGTTAAGCTCTGGCGCAAACGATTTCGTCGAGTTCGGTCGGCACGAGAGTGCGGCGGGCCATTTCCATGCCGTCCTTGACGAGCGACTGCACGCGGCGGCCGCTACGGATTCTTGAGGAAGACGTCGTTGAAGGTGACCGTGCGAAGGTTGCGGGCCCGGATGATTTCGACCAGCTGCGGGTAGACGTGGGTGACGGGCAAATGGTTCAGGTGCCCGATCACGATGGACTGGGGCGTGAAGTACTGGTCGGCCATCTTCACGATGTACTCCTCGGTGATCAACGTCGAATCCGACAGGGATCCCGACCACAGGACCGGCACGCTGTATCCGAGGTCGGCGGCCACCGCGTCGACAGCCGCATTGTGCTTTGCATACGGTGGGCGCCAATAGGGCTTGGCGCCAACGCCGTACGTCTTTTTCAGGAACTCGTCGTTGCGCGTGAGCTGCTTGGCGATATCACCCTTGGACAGGGTGGTCAGGTCGGGGTGCGACCAGGTGTGGTTGCCGAGCTCGATCTGCCCGGATTCGACCAGCGGCCGGAGCAGCGCCAGGTTGTCGGTCCACGAGTCGTAGGTTCCGTTGACGAAGTACGTCAATCGGATACCGGTGTCCTTCGCGAACTGCGTGTAGGCGCGCACCACCTCGCTGTTGGTCCCGTCGTCGACGGTGAGCGCCAGCAGGTCACCACTTCCGGGCAGCTGGCTCAGCACACCGCCGCCGGGCAGCCGCACGCGTGCGCTCGGGGGTGGCGGCGGCAACAGGCCCGCGACGGTCGGACCGGCGGGTGGCGCGTCCGCAGCGGCGACGGGTGTCTGGGCGAACGTGCGCGGCTGGGGGTCGACCATGCAGCGGGCCAGGCCCACGCCGGCGACGGTGGAGACGGCGAGGGACCCAAGGAAACGGCGGCGGCTCAGCTCTGACATTCTGCAATCGATCTCCGGGTGCGCCGGGACCGGTGCACGCCCCCGTTCGGGCTGCACAACAGGTTCACCAGCAACGACACCACAGCAGCGAACCGTACCATGACCAGCGCGGATAAACCCTGCGCAGCGCCGCAGCAGCGACTGACTGTTGTGCCGATCACAAATCAGCAGTAGCCGATCCCGATGTCGACCGAGAGCTGGGTGCCGGTCACGAACCTGGACTGATCCGAAGCCAGCCACGCGACCGCATCCGCGATGTCCTCGGGTTGGGCGATGCCTTCGGGCAGCAACGGCTTGTGCATGTCACGCAGCTGCGGGTTGGTGTCGGCGGCCGACTGCATGGCCTCCCGCATCCGGCCGGTCCCCATCGGGGTCGCGACAGCGCCCGGGTTCAGGCTGTTGACGCGAATGTTGTGCCGGCCGAGCTCGGCGGCGAACCCGCGGGCCATGCCCACGACGGCGTGCTTGCTGGCGGTGTAGTGGATCATGAACGACTGCATCCGGATGCCGGCGGCCGACCCGATCAGGATGATGGACCCGCCGCGGCCACCGTCGATGATGTGATGGGCGCCGGCCATCACGGTGTTCCACGTCCCGATCACGTTCGAGTCGATGGTGTCGCGGAATGCCTGGGCGGTGATCTGATCCCAGGCCGCGGGATTGCAGATACCCGCGTTCGCGACGATCACATCGAGCCGGCCGAACTCGGCGACCCCGCGGTCGACGGCGATCTTGAGCGTGTCCAGGTCGCGGACGTCGACCGCGGCCGTCACGGCTCGCCGGCCGTTGGCGTGCACCAGCCGGGCGGTCTCGGCGAGGTCATCGGGCGTCGGTGAGTCGTAGGGGACGCTGGTGGGCAGAGGCCCCGCGAGGTCGAGCGCGATGATGTCGGCGCCATCGGCGCTGAGCCGCACCGCGTGCGCCCGGCCCTGTCCGCGCGCCGCGCCGGTGATCACCGCGACGCGTCCCTCAAGCGGACTATTCATGGCTCTCCTCGCGTCGTGGAACTGTCCTGCCCCCGACGATAGGCTGACAGAATGACCGTCGTTGTCGTCGACAGGGGACCCCGCAGGGTCAGTCGCAGGGTCGAGGTCGCCGCGCCGGTGGCCGAGTTGTTCGCAATGGCCGCCGATCCGCGGCGGCACACTGAGTTGGACGGGTCAGGCACGGTGCAGGCCAACGTCAAGGCCCCGGCTCAGCTCTCCGAGGGCGCGAAGTTCTCGACGAACATGAAGATGTTCGGTTTGCCCTACCGCATCACCAGCACGGTGACCGCCTTCAAGCCCGATGAGCTGATCGAGTGGCGGCATCCGCTCGGTCACCGGTGGCGGTGGGAATTCGAAGCCGTCTCACCGACCGTTACCCGCGTCACCGAGACCTTCGACTATCACGACGCCGGGACGCTCAAGAAGAAGCTGAAGTACTACGAGCGGATGGGCTTCGCGAAGGCGAATGCCCGCGGTATCGAGGCGACACTGGCCAAGCTGCGCGACCGCTACGCGACGGCTTGAGGGCCGCTCACGCCGCGGGGTCAGCGGCGTCCCACGGCACCACTCCGGAAACCCAGTGCGACAGCTGTTCGACCTCGTCGTTGCGGTGCAGATGCCGGGGCGGCGTGGCGAACGTCGAGTAAGGGCGGCAACGGATCACCACGCGATTCTCCCGGTCGCACATCGCCTCGATCGACGGGCGTGCCTCTGCTCCGAGCGGCTGGCCCGACATCCGTCCGGCCACTGCCATCATCACGTCCACCGCCAGGTCGCGGTCGTCGTCCAGCGTTGCGTCCGTGTAGACCTGTAGGTAAGTGAAGGGCCAGCGCTCGTCCAGCACGCAGAGACTGATCTTGTTGTCCCGCTCGATGATCCGGGCCTTGCCGCGGCCGGCCATCGTGGAAACCAGCAACTCGCCGTCGTCGGTGGGGATGTAGTAGACGACCGACATCGCCGGGCCGTCGTTGCGGCGGCGGTAGCCGAATATCGCGGTGCGGTGGGTGCGGACGAATTCGCGGCGCTCGGAGGGAAGCATGTCGCGGTCGGTGGGAGCCGTGAACGGCTCCGCGGCAAGGGGGAGAAGCATGCTGAAACGTCCTTCATGGCAGGGGCGTTGACCCGCGGCTCAATTATGGATACAGTGTCTCCATAAATATCGGCGATGTCAACAGGGGCGTGGGCCGGCCGCGCGGGCGTCCGGCGCTTCCGCTGGACCGGATCGTGGGCACCGCCCTGGAACTCGTCGACGAGGAAGGTGCGGAGGCGCTGTCCATGAGATCGCTCGCGCAGCGTCTGGGCTCGGGCACCGCAACGCTCTACCGTCACTTCGCGAATCGCGCCGAATTGGTGGCCATGGTGGTCGACCGGATGCTCGGCGAGGTAGCGATTGCCAGCGAGCCGGTACTGTCATGGGACGAGGCGTGTATCTCGTTCGCGCACAACATGTTCGAAGCGCTCGGGCGGCATAGCAACGCCGCCAGGTTGCTGGCCGGTCATATTCCGATGGGGCCGAACGCGATGGCGCAGCGGGAGTTCGTGCTGAACGTCCTACTGAACGGCGGGTTCACCGCGGAAGCGGCCGCACGCACCTACGCCACCCTGTCACGGTTCATTCTGGGCTTCGCCATGCAGGTTTCGGCGTCGGAGGTCACGGAACCCAATGACGAGTCGGCGACGGTGATGTTCGGCCGCCTCGACGCCGACAGTTACCCGGCAACCGTGGCGGTCGCCGGGCACCTGCCGGTGCCGTTGGCCGATGAGTTCGACTTCGGGCTGCGACTCATCGTCGACGGGTTGGCGCGCCTCGCCTGATTTGTCAGTTGCCGAAGCCGGACGGAACCGGCGCCGGAGCGCCGCCGCCGAGGCGAGCCGCGGCGAAGGCCGCGCCCTGCTCGATCGACGCCCCGTCGTCGGCGTAAGAGTTGTGCGCGGCGAAGTTCAAACCCTGCGAGCACACCGGGTCTTCGGGGGCGCAGATCTTCAGCGTCTTCGCCTGATACAGCGGACCGATCGCCACCTGCGGCTGACCCAGGAATTCCATCGCGCGCACGTTAGGCGTCCCGAACAGCACCACCGAGGAGACGTGGTCGGCCACAGCAGGATCGAGCGGTTTGGGCACGGTCGCGGGGTCGACGCCGTCCGGAACCTTGGCGGAGGTGACGAAGCCCATGACCGCGGCCCCCTGCGAGAAGCCGGAGAGCACCATCTTGGTCTTGGGGCAGGCGGCGGCCATCGAGTTCACGTGAGCGCCGGCGTCCCTGATGCCGTCGACTCCGGTGGCCCACTCCTCGCTGGCGGGGTAGTTGACCGAATACACGCCCATCGACTGCGCGCCGATGCGCGGCCGCAGGGCGTCGACGAAAGCCTGACCCGTGGCGCCGAGGCCCTCTTCGCCGGTACCCCTGGCGTACACCACCTCGACGTCGGGGCATGGCTCAGCCGATGCGGAGGGGGCGGGGGAAGCCAGGATCGAGGCACTGAAACCCGCAGCCACGGCTGCGGCGGAACCGAGGATACGCGTGATCATGCCGCTTATTTTGCCCGCCGATGCGTTATCCAAACCACTGCGAACGTATTATCACTGTGAATTTTCACAGGCAGGGTTCACGCAAGTTTTCCGTGGTGTACGGCGAAACCGCCTTCACACGTACGGGAGAACCTCGTCGACCAACCGGTGCAAGCCGGCCCAGCCGTCATCGATCGGAAGACCGCCGATCAACGGGTTGATCACGATGTCTTTACGGCCGCAGCGGATCTGCGCGAGCAACTGGTCCGGAGTCAGTATCTCGACGTTGTCGAGATGACGCAGGTCTTCGACCGACGCCGCGGGCCTCTCGTTCGGCCGGGGGACCCCGTCCCGTTTCCAGCCCGAGTACTCGGCTGCCTCGTTCATGATGAATCCGCCGTAGCGCGACCAGGCCTCGTCCGGGTCGGGATGCAGCAGGGTGACCGTGCTGCCCTTCTCCGGGTAGTAGGCGAAGCCGGTCTTGCCGTGCTTGCGTAACTCGTCGTTGTACACGGCCACCAGGTCCGGCATCGCCATCGGCGGCGAGAACGGCAACCCGAAACGTGCCGCGCGGCGGGCCGCCGCGACGGACATCCCGCCGACGAAGAAGAAGGGGTGTGGACGGGTGTGCGGCTTGGGCGTGACATTGATGACCGTGCCGCCGTACTCGAAGGATTCGTCGCCCCATGCCTGCAGCAGCACCGAGAGGCAGTGGTCCATCAGGGCGCCGCGCTGTGACCAGTCCTTGCCGACGGCGTGGTATTCCTCTGGGCGGTAACCCATTCCGGCCACGAAGCTGAACCGGCCCTGAGCCAGATTGTCCAGCACGGCGATGTCCTCGGCGAGCCTGATCGGATCGTAGAGCGGAACGATCAGCGCATTGATGCTGATCCGGACGCGGCGGGTGCGTCCCGCCAGTGCGGCGGCCAGCAGCAACGGCGACGGCAGCCAACCCGTGGCGGCCAGGTGGTGCTCCTCGCCGCTGACGGCCGTGAACCCGTTCTTGTCGGCGAACTCCGCCATCTCCAGCGCAGCCCGATAGCGGTCGCCGTGACGCGCCGCCGGATCGGCGATGTTGGTCATGTTCAGCCGCAGCGCGGTGAGCAGTTCCGCCATCACTGACCGGTTTTCGGGCGCGCGAACAACGTTCCTCTGATCATTCGCTTGGCAACACCGAGGGTGGCGTCGTACGCCTCCGGTGTGTCCAGGGCTGCCGGTTCCGTCAGGCCGCGTGTCAGCGCGCAGATGGCGTCGATCGCTGCCGCGGCGTTGGTGGCAGGAGACAACGCACCCTGGCGGTCTGCGTTTTCGACGATCTCCGTCACGACGTCGCGCAGCGCCTTGGAGCCGGGGTATGGGGGCGCCCCCAGCCTCGACTGTGTGGTGCCGCCCGAGCGCACGGCGCGCAGAAAGGCGGCCAGGTGCGGGAAGTCGCGCACCAGTCGCTTCGACTCGTCCAGCACCGCATCGAGTTGATCGGCGACGTCCTCGGAGCGCTGCACGGCGCCACGCAGCCGGGGCGCGACGATGTTCTCGATCTCCTGACCGGTCGCACGCAGCAGTTCGGACTTGTTCGGAAAGTAGTGATAGAGGCTGCCGCTGGTCATGTCAGCGGCCCGGGCGATCTCGCGGATCGTCGTCTGCGAGTAGCCGACCTCTGCCACGCACCGCATGGCTGCGGTGATGATGCGGCGCCGGGTCTGCTCGCCGTCGGCGCCTACCGGGCGGCCCAGCTGAGTTCCCGGTGGGGACGAATCGGACAGGGAAGAACTGACAGTCACGCCGCTTTGCCCCCATGGAGAAGATGCTCAAAACGCCCGGTCGCGAGAACTAATTGATCGGTCGAATATATTCGACCACGTCGACATCGGCCCCGCCTCACCAGGTGGACAGCCCACGAGTAAGGACACCGCTGGCCATGGCCCGATCGCAGCTGGGCCGCCCCGTCGGGGCAAGCGGCGAGGAGACTCGCCGGCGGATCATCGGGGCGACGATGCGCTGCGTGGCGCAGGTCGGCTGCCAACGCGCCACCATCCGCGAGATCGCCCGGATGGCCAACGTCACGAGCGCCAGCCTCTACAACTACTTCCCCAACAAAGCGGAACTGCTCAAGGCGACGATCGCGGACAGGGCCGAGACCGCCCTGCCGAGATTGCGCAAGGCGGCCGACGGTCCGGGGCACGCCGTCGATCGAATCGAGGCCGTGCTCGACGAATGCGGGGCGCTGATGCGCGAGTATCCCGACCTGGCGGCGTTCGAGTGGGCGATCCGGGCCGAACACCTCGTCAGGGTCGGAGGGGAAGCCCGGTTCGAGGCTTTCCGCGGGATCATCGAAGGCCTGGTGGACGAGGCCCACCGAAACGGCGAGCTCGGTGACCATCCTGATTTGCACGCCACCGGGGAAGCGATCTACGCGCTCATCTACGGCTTGACCGAGCTGGCCGCGGCGCTGCCGCCCGACGAGTACCACGCTGCGCTGGACGCTGCCAAAGTAATGGTCAGAGGCGAACTCTTCGCTCCGGGAAGCTAGCATCTTCTGATGCGATCAAGCGATCGATTATCGGGACTGGCTCGCTGAGAGTGGGGTCGAGGGTTTGACCGGAACTGTCGGGCGCACATTCGACGTGGAAGCGCTGCGCCAGAAGTATGCGCAGGAGCGTAACCGGCGACTGCGTCCTGACGGGATCGCTCAGTATGTGGAGATCGCGGGGGAGTTCGCCCGGTTTGCGGCCGACCCGTGGGCGGACGACGACTTCACCCGTGAGCCGGTCACCGACGAGGTGGACGTGGCGATTGTCGGGGCAGGGTTCGGTGGGTTGCTGACCGGTGTGCGGCTACGCCAACTCGGGGTCGAGAGCATCCGGCTCATCGATCGCGCGGCTGACGTCGGCGGCACCTGGTACTGGAACCGCTATCCGGGGATCGCGTGCGACGTCGAGTCCTACGTCTACATCCCACTGCTGGAAGAGCTGGGTTACGTCCCGGAGCAGAAGTATGCGAAGGGGTCGGAGATCTTCGGGCACTGCCGGCGAATCGCCGAACACTACGATCTCTACCGGGATGCCTGCCTGCAGACCGACGTGCATGAAATCCGTTGGGATGCCGACATTTCCCGCTGGGTAATCAGGACGAACCACGGCGACGAGATGCGGGCGAAGTTCGTCTCGATGGCCAACGGGTACCAGGCCAAGCCCAAGTTGCCCGGCATCCCGGGCATCAACGACTTCCGCGGCCACATGTTTCACACCAGCCGATGGGACTACGCGTACACCGGTGATCAACTGGAGAATCTCTCGGACAAGCGGGTCGGCATCATCGGAACCGGGGCCACCGCGGTGCAGTGTGTGCCTCACCTCGGGGCGGCGGCACAGCGGCTGTACGTGTTCCAGCGCACCCCGTCGTCCGTGGACGTGCGCGCCAACGGTCCAACGGATCCGCTGTGGGCCAACGCCTTACAGCCCGGGTGGCAGCGCGAACGGATCGAGAATTTCCAGATACTCACCTCCGGGGGGCAGGCGGACCAGGATCTGGTCGCCGATGCCTGGACGAGCATCACCCGCAAACTGCCGGTGATGCGCCACGACACCGATGCGACCGTCAGTCCCGAGCAACGCACCCGGGATATCGAGGTCGCGGATTTCGCGAAGATGGAGGAGATTCGGGCACGTGTGGATGAGATCGTGCTCGATCCCGCGACGGCCGAAGCTCTCAAGCCGTGGTACGGCTACTTCTGTAAGCGGCCGTGTTTCCATGACGACTACCTGCAGACCTTCAACCGTGAGAATGTCACGCTGGTGGACACCCGTGGACGGGGCGTCCAACAGATCACTGAGGCCGGTGTAGTGGTCGACGGGGTGACCTATGAGCTTGACTGTCTGATCTTCGCAACGGGTTTCGAAGTGGGCACCGATTACTCCCGGCGCACCGGCTTCGAGCTGATCGGCCGTGACGGCGTGACCTTGACGCAGCGGTGGAGCGACGGGGTGCGCACCTTCCAGGGCCTGTGCGCCAACGGTTTTCCCAACTGCTTCATCGAAAGTATCGCCCAGGCCGGATTGACCGTCAATTTCCCCTATCTGCTGGACGTCCAGGCCACCCATGCCGCCTGGATCATCGCCTGGGCTCTGCAGCACGGGGTGAGTGAAGTCGAGGCGTCGGCCGCGGCGGAAGCCTCCTGGGTCGAGACGGTGGTGCAGCGGGCGGAGGCCACCGCGGAGCGGGCCAGGACCTGCACACCCGGTTACTACAACCGGGAAGGCAAGGCGGACGCGAAGACCCGTCAAGGCAGCTTCTTCTTCGGTGGCCCTACCGAATACGCCGACCTGCTGGCCGCATGGCGGGCCGATGGGGACCTGTCGGGCTTCGACATTCGCCCTACCCGGGACCTTCCGTGAGGTATGTCCTCGGTCGGATCAGGGCGGCCGGGCGCCGCCGGCCTTCCCCGAAGGTGGCGATCATCGGGGCCGGGTTCGGCGGCCTGGGCGCCGCGGTTGCGCTGCGTCGCGCCGGTATCGATGACCTGGTGATCATCGAAGCCGCCGACGGCGTCGGCGGGACCTGGCGGCGCAACTCCTACCCGGGCGCGGCCTGTGACATCCAGAGCCACCTCTATTCATTTTCATTCGCGCCCAACAAGTCCTGGAGCCGAACCTACGCCCGGCAGCCCGAGATACTCGCCTATCTCGAGTCGGTGGCCGACGATTTCGACCTCCGGCGCCACCTCATGCTCAACACCGCGCTGCGGTCTGCCCGCTGGGACGACGGAGCCGGACGGTGGAACTTGCAGCTGGACCGTCAAGGCAGCGATCGGGATCTCGCCGTCGACGTCGTCGTCTGTGCCGCCGGTCTTTTCGGATCCGTGCGACTTCCAGAGATCGCCGGCCTGACCGAATTCGGTGGCGCCCTCATGCACACCGCGCAGTGGGATCACGACGTCGACCTGACCGGCAAGCGGGTGGCGGTGATCGGAACCGGCGCCAGCGGCGTGCAGGTCATCCCCGAGCTGGCGAGGATCGCCGGGCACCTCACGGTTTTCCAGCGGACACCGCCCTGGATGGTGCCCAAAGAGGACCGGCCATACAGCGCAACGGAATTGGCGCAGTTTCGGCGGAACCCGCTGGCCGCGCGCCGGAAGCGTTGGGAGATCTGGAAATTCCAGCACGACAACACCGCGACCATGGCCGACGACCCGATCGTCGCCGCGCGATCGCAATTCGCGACATCGTTTCTGGAACGCACCGTTCCCGATGAGCAGTTGCGCCGCGATCTGACGCCGGACTATCCGTTCCGCTGCAAACGCGTGTTGTTGGGTGACGATTTCTACCGGGCGCTGCAACGGGACAACGTCACTCTGGTCACCGATCCCGTCGAGCGGTTGACGAAGACCTCGGTGGTCACGGCGTCGGGGGCCACGGTCGATGTGGACGCCCTCGTGCTCGCCACCGGATTCGAAACGTCGCACTACCTGTCAGGCATCGATGTGGTGGGTGCAGGGGGACAGAACCTGCACCAACGGTGGGGTGCCGACCCGACCGCCTATCTGGGCGTAGCGGTGCCGGGGTTCCCGAATTTCTTCATGCTCTACGGGCCCAACACCAACCAGGGCGGCAATTCGATCGTCTACATCCTCGAGGCGGGAGCGCGACTGGTGGCCAGTGCGGTGTCCCGGATCGCCCGTCGCGGAGGATTCCTCCAGGTGCGTCCCGAGGCCGAGCAGCGCTACAACGACCGACTCTCGGCGGACTTGGAACGCTCCATCTGGACGCAGTGCGACAGCTACTTCCGCTCACCCAGCGGTCGCGTCGTGACCCAGTGGCCGTACACCGAGTTGGAATACGCACGCCGTACCTGGCGGGTCCGGCCCGGCGACTGGGTGCACGCCCAAGCCGCTTCGCCGAAAATTGCCGCAGGGCGACTGCCGAATCGACCCTAAACTATCAACTGATTGATTATTCGCCGAAAATGCTCCACCACCCTCGGCGACGTGCATACGATCAATTGATTGATTATGCAACCGGCTGGAAGGTCGAGGATGTCGTACGTGCTGGCAATCCCTGAGTTGTTGTCGTCGGCGGCGACGGAACTGGCGGGTCTCGGCTCGACGCTGATTGCCGCCAATGCCGCGGCGGCGCTGCCGACAAGCTCGCTCCTGGCCGCGGGGCAAGACGAGGTGTCGGCGGCCATCGCCGCGTTGTTCGCCGGTCACGCCCGCGAGTATCAGGCCGTCAACGGCCAGGTCGAGGCGTTTCACCAGCAGTTTGTGCGGATGCTGACGTCCGGCGCGGCCTCGTACGCCGCCGCCGAGGTGGCCAACGCCAACCCGTTCGAGCAGGCGCTCGAGCTGATCAACGCGCCGTCCAGGACGCTGACCGGCCGCCCGCTGATCGGCAACGGCGCGGACGGACTGGCCGGCACGGGTCAGGACGGTGGCGCCGGAGGACTGTTGTACGGAAATGGCGGCAAAGGTGGATCGGGAGCGGCCGGCCGCGCCGGCGGTAACGGCGGCAGCGCCGGACTGATCGGTAACGGCGGCGCGGGGGGTCAGGGTGGTGCCGGGGTCGATGCCACCAGGGCGGCGCCTGCAGGCGGCCGCGGCGGCAGTGGCGGGTTGCTGGCCGGCAACGGTGGTGCCGGCGGAGTGGGCGGCGCCGGCGTGATCGGTGGCGCCGGGGGTGCCGGCGGGCACGCCGGACTGGTGGGCGACGGCGGCACCGGGGGCACCGGTGGATCCGGCCAGACACCGGGTACGGGTGGGTCGGGAGGCTCCCGCGGGCAACTCGCTGGCCACGATGGTGCGCAGGGGGCGACAGGAACGAAGCTCAGCGCCCCGGGCAACCCCGGTACGCCGACTGATCCGGGTACGCCGACTGATCCGGGTACGCCGACTGATCCGGGTACGCCGACTGATCCGGGTACGCCGACTGATCCGGGTACGCCGACTGATCCGGGTACGCCGACTGATCCGGGTACGCCGACTGATCCGGGTACGCCGACTGATCCGGGTACCCCGACCGATCCGGGTAACCCGACGGACCCGGGTAATCCGTCCGACCCATCTGGCCAGAACGCGGTGGACGCCGCCCGCGACGGCAAGATCAGCTCCTCCAACGGCGGGACCATCACCGACGGCAACCTCAAGGAGATCTCCGGCATTGACGCCGGCATCAACAATCCCGATGTCTACTGGGTACACAACGATTCCGGAGACAGCGCCCGGATCTTCGCCGTGGACGCCAAGACCGGTCAGACCCTGGCCACCTACAAGCTCAGTGGCGCAACGGCCAGCGACTGGGAGGACATCGAGGTTGCCAGGGGCGCTGACGGGAAGTCGTACATCTACGTCGGGGACATCGGTGACAACGGCCTGTCGCGCAGCAACGTCACGGTCTACCGGGTCCCCGAGCCGATCGTCACCGGCACCGCCGCCAATCCCACGAACGGCTCCCTGTCCGGAGTCGAACAGCTTCGGCTGCAGTATCCGGGCGGCGAGAAAATCAACTCCGAGGCGCTGGCGGTCGACCCAAACACGCACAACCTCATGGTCATCGAGAAGACCAGCGGCAGCGTCTCCCGGGTGTTCTCCACCCCGGACAGCGGGTGGACCAGCGCCGGCAGCAGCGCCACCCCGACGCAGTGGAATCAGGTTGCCACTCTTGACATGTCGAACTCCGGGTCGAAACTCGTCACCAGCGCCGACTTCTCGCCGGACGGCTCGCAACTGGCGGTGCGGACGTATCGCGATGTGCTGCTGTGGGATCGCGCCCCGGGAACCAGCGCCTGGTCGCCGTTCAGCCAGCAACCGGTCGACGGGCCGGTGGTCAGCGAAACCCAGGGCGAAGCGATCGCCTTCCACCCCGACGGCCAGGGCTACGTGACTGTCAGCGAGGGAACCGGTCAGACGTTGCACGAGTACACCATTCGCTGATGAAAGCCGTGATCAGCGGCGGTCTGGCCTGCGCGGCTTTATCTTCTGCCTGATTCTCACCGCTGCCGCGAACCGGCCGGATCGTTAGCATCGACGAATTGCCCGTCGACCGTACGAGTGGGGATCGTTGTGAGTGGCCGTCTGCCTTGGCTTGGTCGGGTGCCCTGGCTCAACGTCCTCGGCGTTACGGCAATCGTATTCGCGGCAACCGCGATCGTGGTGAAGAACCTGCCCGAGGACCGGTCGAACCAGATCCTCAACGTCTCATATGACCCGACACGTGAG
This sequence comes from Mycobacterium sp. 23, assembly GCF_048287075.1. Classification (NCBI taxonomy): domain Bacteria; kingdom Bacillati; phylum Actinomycetota; class Actinomycetes; order Mycobacteriales; family Mycobacteriaceae; genus Mycobacterium; species Mycobacterium sp. 23. The sequence continues at coordinate 3,782,540 of NZ_JBLVUX010000005.1, read as the reverse complement.
TTGTACGCGGCGATCGACCACGCCTTCACCGCCCAGTACGGAAACAAGTTGGTTATCAAGCAGTCTCACGGCGGTTCGGGCCGGCAGGCGCGCAGCGTGGTGGACGGGTCCCAGCGGGCCGACGTGGTGTCGCTGGCGCTGATCAGTGACATCGACATCTTGGCCAGGCGCGGACTGCTGCCGTCCGACTGGCGGCAACGGCTGCCCAACAACTCCGTCCCGTACACCTCGACGATCGTGTTCCTGGTCCGCAAGGGCAACCCCAAGGGCATTCGCGACTGGCCCGACCTGTTGAACCGTGATGTCGCCATCGTGTCGCCGAACCCGCGCACGTCGGGTAATGGTCAGCTCAGCGTGCTGGCCGCCTGGGGTTCGGTCATCACGCGCGGCGGCAGCCCTGAACAGGCCGGCAGCTATGTGCGGGCACTGCTTCAGCATGTCGCTGTGGCCGATGCCGGGGCCCGAGGGGCCGGGGTCAGCTTCGCCGTCCAGCGGATCGGTGATGTGCAATTGACCTGGGAGAACGAGGCGCTGCGCGAAGTCGCCGCCAACAAGGACGAACTCGAGATCGTCTACCCGCCGGTGAGCATTTTGGCCGAGCCCGCGGTGGCATGGGTGGACGCGAACCTCACCGATCCCAGGGCGGCGACGTATGCGAAGGACTACCTGCGTTACCTGTTCACCGATGCCGCACAGGAAGTGATCGCTCAGTACGGCTACCGGCCGTTCCGTCCGGATGTCCTCGCGCGGCATGCCGACCGGCTCCCGGCTCTGACGTTGTTCCCCGTCACCGCCGTCGCTCGGGATTGGACCGACGCTCGGGAGAAGTTCTTCAGCGACAACGGAATTCTGGACACCCTGACGGCGCCCCCGGTCCTCGCGGCGCCGGCGACGTAGAGGCAGGCACGTGGGCCATCCATTTCAGTACGGCTGGATCAAAGGGCGGGCGGATCTCATCGCCGGTCTGACTGTCGCGGCCATCTCGTTTCCGCAAGCGATCGCGTACGCGCTGATCGCCGGGGTGGACCCGAAGTTCGGCGTCTACTCGGCCATCGTGGTGACGACGATCGCGTCGATCTTCGGGTCCTCCTCACACCTGATCAACGGCCCGACGAGTGCGATTTCGCTGCTGGTCTTCACCGCGCTGGCATTCATCGACTCGGAGAACACCGGACAGCTCTACCAGGCGCTGTTCCTGCTCGGGGTGTTGGTGGGGGCGTTCCAGATCATCATCGCGGTGTTCCGGCTGGGCAATCTCACCCGCTATATCTCCGAATCCGTGATCATCGGTTTCATGGCGGCGGCCGCCTTTCTGCTCGCCATCGGACAGCTCGGTAATGCGTTGGGCGTCAAGGACAAAGGCAACGGCCATATGCAGGTGCTGCGGCGCGTATGGCTCACGCTCTTCCACGGGGACGCGATCAATTACCGCGCGGTGATCATCAGCGCCTCCGCGGTAGTGCTGGCTGTGGTGCTGCGAAAGGTCGTGCAGCGCTTCGGGTTGCCGCAGATCGACATGCTCGCGGTACTGGTCATCACGGCCGTGATCGCCTATGTGGCCGGTTGGTCCGTTCCGGGCACAGGTGGCCGCACCGCGGTGTCGGTGGCGGCCAAGGTGCCGCGTAGCCTGCCCACCCCGCACATCCCCGACGTCAACACGGCGTGGTTGCCGGAACTGTCGACGGGGGCGCTGGCCATCGCGTTCGTCGGCATCATCGAAGCCCTGTCGATCGCGAAAGCCATTGCGCACCAGACCCAGCAGAAGCTGGACTACAACCGTCAGATCATGGCCGAAGGACTGGCCAACCTCGGTGGCGGGTTCTTCCAGAGTCTGCCCGGCTCGGGGTCGTTGTCGCGCTCGGCGATCAACTATCAATCCGGTGCCGCGACCCGATTCTCCGGGATCGTCTCGGCCGCAACGGTTGCCGTGGCGCTACTGTTGTTCGCGCCCTTGTTGCGCTATGTACCGCAGCCCGCGCTGGCCGGACTGCTGCTGGTGACCGCGGCTCGGCTCGTCGACTTCAAGCGACTCATCTACACGTTGAAGGCGTCTCGGTACGACGCCGGGCTGGTGGTCGTGACAGCCCTGACGGGAATCGCCATAGACCTCGACAAGGCCGTGCTGCTCGGGGTGATTCTGTCGATCCTGCTGTTCGTGCCCCGAGCGGCCAAACTCAAGGCAACCGAACTCATCGTCACGCCCGAACGCGTCGTCCGCGAGCGTGTTCGGGGCGACGAGCCGGACGCCAGCACCGTCATCTACGACCTGGAAGGTGAGCTGTTCTTCGGAGCCGCGCCGGAATTGGACCGCCACCTCGCGGATTTGACGCACCGGATCGAGGCGGAGGATCAGGGCAAGATCGTGATCCTGCGACTTAAACGCGTTCGGCACCCCGACGTGGTGTGCATCGAGCGAATCGAGCACTTCCTGCGCGAACTCACGGACCGCGACGTCACCGTGCTGCTCGCCGGCGTGCGCCCCGACACCGCCGAGATTCTCAAAAACGTCGGCTTCCAAAGCTGGTTCCCCGCCGAGCACGTCTTTCCCGAGGAGGACCGGGAGTTCTCGGCGACCCTGAAGGCCGTGCGCTATGCCCACGCCAAAGCGGCAGACCGGCCCGGGGCGGAACCCGACCTTTACTACCTGGTCTGAGAATTCACGGCGTCCCCGCCTTCACCGCTGCGATGACACCACCGTCCACCAACAGGTCGGTGCCGGTGATGAACGAGGCATCGCTGCCGAGCAGAAACGCGGCCGCCGCGGCGATGTCGTCGGGGGTGCCGATGCGGCCGGTCCCGGACATGGCGATCATGGCCCGCATCCCGTCGCCGACGGGCGAGGCGAGTTCCTGCTGACCCATCGGCGTGGAGATGATGCCTGGGCTGATCGAGTTGATGCGGGCGCCACGGCGGCCCCATTGCGCACTGGCGCCACGGACGCGAATCAGATTGGCTTGCTTGGCGATCGGGTAGGCGAAGTTCGGCTCCGTGATCTTCCTGACGAGATCCAGCGTGAGCAGTTCCTCTGGCGGATTGTGCGCCAACGCCCTTTCCTGCTCGGCGGACAGCGGCGGGAACATGTGGCCCGCCATGCTGGCGATGACGACGCCCGCGCCGCCGGGCGCGATGACCTCGCCGAACTCCCGCAGCACCAGCGCGACGCCGAGTAGGTCCACGGCCAGGATCGCCTCGGCCGCGGCCTGCGCCGGTGAGAGGCCGGCGGTGTGGGCCAGTTGAACGATGGGACCGAGGGAGGCTGCGAACCCGGCAAGCGCGTGCACCGACTCCGCGGAGGAGACATCGACGGTCTGACTCTCGACGTCGTAACCATCCGCGGAAAGGGAGTCGGCGACCGAGGCCAGTACCTGCTCGTTGTTGTCAGCCAGCAACACCGTCTTCGACGAACCAAGGCGCCGGGCAATCGCCTGCCCCATCCCCCCGACACCGATGATTACCAGCACTTCTCGATGCACCGTCACGCCATCTCTCCTGTCCGCGTTGATCGAAAAATGGTGGTCCGGCCGCTACGTTGGACGAGGTGCCGACGCAACAACCGTGGAATATCAATATCCACTACAACGCACTGGTGGATGCACAGGTCCCTACCGGTGCCCAGCAGGTCCTCGACGTGGGCTGTGGTGACGGCTTCCTGGCCGCACTGCTGGCCGAGCGGATACCGCGGGTCGTCGCGCTCGACATCGACGAGCCCGTATTGCAGCGCGCGGCCGCCAGGTTTCCCGATGCGCCAGTGCAGTGGCGGCACGGCGACGTGATGACGGCCGACTTGCCCGGCTTCGACGCGGTGGTGTCCAACGCCGCCCTGCACCATATCGACGACTCGCGGGCCGCATTGGCGCGGCTTGCGCAGCTGGTGCGGCCCGGAGGAAAGCTGGCCGTGGTGTCTTTCGTCAAACCGTCTCTGCAAGAAGTCTTCTGGCACCTGACTTCGTGGACCGCCTGCGCCGTCGTCAATCAGATCCGAGGTAAATGGGAGCACACCGCACCGATCAAATGGCCACCACCGGACAACTTCGCCCAGCTGCGCGCACACGCTCGGGAAGTGCTTCCCGGGGTGCGGGTCCGGCGACTGCTCTACGGACGTGTGCTGATCACTTGGCGGGCAACCTAATCCGATCCCATGGCAGCGGCGCTGGCCGCGCTGATGAGTTTGACGGCCTCATTGCGGGGCAGTGCGCCCAGCAGCTGCATACCTGCCCGCAACTCCTCGCCCACGATCCAGGTCGGCCCGCCGGTCAGGTTGTCGAAAGCCTCCGCGATAACGTCGTCCACGGCGACGGCGACGGCGACGGCGCCGGGCGGCGCATCGTCGGGCGACGCGATCTGTCCGCGGCTGTACTCCAGTTCGCGCAGCGCAGGGGTGTCTGTCTTGCCGAGGATCAGACCCAGGACGTCGACGCCTTTGTCGTGCAACTCGGCCCACAACGCCTCGGCGAAGACCATGTCGAAAGCCTTGGAAGCCGCGTAGGCCACCATGTTGGGTCCGCCGGCGAACCCGGCACCGGAGCCGAAGATGACGATGCCGCCGCGGCCGCGCTCGACCATCGGCAGTGCGAAGTGGTGACACAACTGCGCCGGGACCATGCAGTTGCGTTGCACCATCGACTCGGCGGCCTGGACCGGACTGGACAGAAAAGGCGTGAAATTCGGGTCCGCCCCGGCGCAATAGACAAGAAACCCGATCTCCAGGTCGGCGGTGGCCTCAGCGATAGCGGCCGCCGCCCCGGGCGCCGCGAGGTCGACCGCGAAAGTCCGGGCCTGTGCCGACGTGGCCGAAACAATCTGGGCGGCAACGTCATCGAGCACCGCCTGGCGGCGGGCCAGCAGGACGACGTTGACGCCCCGCTCAGCAAGCCCCCGGGCGAACGCGGCGCCCACGCCGTCGGACGCACCTGCCACCAGCGCCCAGGGCCCGTACTTCGCCGCGAATGTCACCCGTAGCCCCTAGCCGACCGTACTGACTCGCACTGGGGTGAAACGCCTACGGGCGATCTGCCAGCCTTGCTGCGTGCGCACCATCTCGTCGTCGTAGAAGCCGATGCCGTTGACACCCGACTTGTTGTCGGCGGCCATGATCAGGGCGTCGACGTACGTACGGGCCACCGCGTTGTCGCCGTTGACGTCAATGGCCTGATTGGTCAGCCGGTGCAGGGTGTGCCCGGCCATCGCATGCACCTTCTCCATGAAGTCGGTGACGGCGTCGACCCCGCTCCATGCGCCGATCTCGCCGTAGTCCAGTTGACAGTCTTCGGTGAACACCGTGCGGAACAGCGACCAGTCACGCCGGTCGATCCCGGTGGCATATCTCACCAGCAGGTCGGAGATATCGTCGCGGTCCGTCATGCCTGACTGAGTTTGCCGATGGCGGCCTGCAGCTTGGCTGCGGCTTCATCGGCGACCTCCTGCAAGCCCGGCTGGTCCACGACGCGGACCATCAACTGGGGGTCCATCGCCTCGACCAGGACACCGCCGTCCTCGGCGGCGCGCAGCACCACGTTGCACGGCAGCAGCTGTCCGATGTGGCGGTCCACGTCCAGGGCGCGGTGCGCAAGCTGTGGGTTGCAGGCGCCGAGGATCAGGTAGTCCTCCATGTCCTCGCCGAGCTTCTGCTTCAGCGTGGCTTTGACGTCAATTCTGGTGAGTACCCCGAAGCCCTGTTCGGCCAGAGCCTGCGTCGTCTGTTCGACGGCATCGCCGAACGAGGTGTGCAAGGTGGCGGTCAATCCCGCGGTTCCGAGTGTCATGACTTATTCCTTTCTCCTTCTCAGGCCAGAGCCAGGAAGAGTTTCTCCAGCTCGGCTTCGCTCAGCGGCGGCGAGTCGCCGTGCTGGGTGCCGTTGATGCAGTCACGCAGTCCGCAGGCGACGATCTTGAACCCGGCGCGGTCGAGCGCCTTCGAGACCGCCGCGAGTTGAGTCACGACGTCTTTACAGCTGCGGCCCTGCTCGATCATCGCGATCACGCCACCAAGTTGTCCCTGTGCGCGACGCAACCGATTGAGCACCGCGCCCATCGTGTCTTCGTCTGCGTTCATCGAATGCCTTCCTGTCTCATCCCGGTTCCATACTATACCAATACCCCCACCGGTATCAGTATAGTGCGGGTATGGATCAACAGCATCGTCACCAAGACGTCCTTAATGACCTCAACCCGCAGCATCGTGCCCTGCGCCAGATGATCCCAGGCGTGTACGCCGGATTCGGCGAGATGAGCAAAGCGGCCATGGCTTCCGGCGCCCTGGACGCGAAGTACAAAGAACTGATCGCGCTCGCGATCGGTGTCGTGCACGGCTGTGACGGCTGCATCGCCTCCCACGCTAAAGCGGCGGTCCGTGCCGGCGCCTCCAAGGAGGAGGCGGCGGAAGCGGTAGGTGTCAGCATCATGATGCACGGCGGACCGGCCACCATCTACGGCGCCCGCGCCTACGACGCGTTCTGTGAATTCGCCGACGCCGCATCCGGAACATAACCTCGATCTATGGAACTGCGGCAGCTGCGGTACTTCGTGGCGGTTGCCGAGGAACTGCACTTCGGCCGCGCGGCGCAGCGCCTGCATATCTCGGGGCCGGCTTTGTCGCAACAGATCGTGGCGCTGGAACGAGACCTGGGTGCGGAGCTGTTCGTCCGCGACCGTCGCTCTGTCCGGTTGAGTCAGAGCGGCCGGACGCTGCTGCCGGATGCGCGTCGCATGCTGGCGCTGGCCGACGACGCGAAAAGCCGGGTGCGGCAGGCGGGGGAGATCTCCGCGCCCGTCCGGCTCGGATACGTGAGTTGGCTGCCCGACGATGTGACAAGCCTGGTCTGCGACGTGGCCGTGCGCATCGATGAATGGGTGCTGCCCTCGCATGTGCAAGCCGACCGGGTGGCCGAGGGCAGCCTCGACGTCGCGCTGACCTGGGTCACCGGGCGGCAGGCCACAGAGCGCGGGCTGACCTCGCACCTGTTGCGCGCGGAGCAGCTGGGCGCGGTGCTTCCCGGGGTCGACTCCACCGAACCCGTTGCGGCAAGGCAACTTCGGATTCTCGTCGACGCCGACGAATCGGCCTGGCAGTCATGGAATCGGTTCGCGCGGGAATTCGCCGCGGACACCGGGGCGCGCGTCGTCGACATCGACGACGGCGGTATCACCGGCCCCGCGTTCTATGCGCATGTCCGCCGACTCGGTGCTGCTGTGCTGGCCTCGCCCAAACGCCACACTGCGGTGCCGCCGCCGAGCCTGGGGCAACGACTCGTGGCCAATCCTGTTCCGGTGTGGACGTGGTCGCTGGTGCACCGAAGCGACGAGGAACGCGCCGCCGTGCACGGGCTGGTCGACGCACTGCTGGGCGTTGCCGGCCGCTACGGGTGGCGCACGCCTCCCGTCGGGCGGTGGTGGACCCCGTCCGACGATCCGCATCGAAGGGTGCTCGCGCACGCCGCTGAACAGCACTAGGAAGTATGGCCGAAGACAGGTAGCCAAAGAGTCCTGGACGCACCGTGGCGGACGCGCTTGAGTCGGGGTATCGACGAGAGAAAGGCGAAAGCCGATGGCGCCGAGCTACATTGTGGACGGTCTCGCGGGCTTTGTGGTCCGCGCGCAACACCCGGATCTGGCAGGCGCGTCCAGGGCGGCGCTCAAGCGCAATGTGCTGGACAGCGTCGCCTGCGCGATCGGGGCTCTGGACGGCGAACTCGTCCCCGCCGTTCGCGCCCAGGCCGACGAATTCAGTGGACGCCGTAGCGCGACACTCGTCGGCGGTGGCACTGCCTCGGTGGATCAGGCGGCGTTCTTCAACACCGTCCTCGTCCGTTACCCGGATCTGCTCGACACGTATTTGACCCGCGGCGGTCTGTGCCACCCGGCCGACAACTTCGGAGCCATCCTCGCCGTCGCCGAGCATCTCGAGGCCTCGGGTGCGAATTTCCTTCTCGCCCTTGCGGTTGCCTACGAAGTGCAGTGCCGGTTCAGCGCGGCAGTGCCGGTGATGGCGCATGGCCTCAACCATGCGCTGCAACTGGCGATGTCAGTTGCGGCAGGCTCGGCGAAGCTCATGGGCCTGGACGCCGGCCGGACCGCTGCCGCCATCTCGGCCGCCACGGCCGATAACGTCTCGCTCGCCGCGGTGCACGCCGAACCGGTCTCCAACTGGAAAGGAATCTCGCCGGCCGTCACCGGTATGCGCGCGGTCTACGCCACCATGCTGGCGAGCCGCGGTATCACCGGGCCCCGGACGCTGTTCGAGGGCCCGCACGGACTGGCCCAGCTCTTCGATCAGCCCATCGATTTGGACATCGGCACAACAGAACTCACCGCGGCCGAACACACCTACCTCAAGCGGTACTGTGCGCTGATCCATGGGCAGGTGATCATCGACGCCGTTCTGGCGCTGTGCGATGCGCACGGACTACGCGGCCGGGACGTCGCCTCGGTGACGCTGGAAGTTTTCCAGGGCGCGTTCGACTTCGCCGGTGGCGGTGCATACGGAAACAAGGACCATCCGTCGACGAAAGAGCAAGCGGACTACAACCTCAGGTATCTGACCGCGGTCGCGCTGCTCGACGGTGATGTCGGCCCGGAACAGCTTGAGAATGACCGGGTTCGGCGCTCCGACGTACAGGATCTGTTGACCCGGGTCGTCGTCGAACCGGCCGCGGACCTCACCGCGGCCTACCCCGATCGCACGGCCGCCCGGGTACGGGTCGTGACGCAGGACGGGCGAAGCTTGAGCCGCGAGCAATCCGATTACGAGGGCTCGCCCAGCCACCCGATGTCGTGGGACCGCGTCGTCGAGAAGTTTCACTGGCTGGCCGAGCCGTTCTGCGGTGCAGGGCTGTGCGGCGAGATCATCGATGTGGTCCGGCGGATCGACGAGATTGCCGTTCGCGATCTCACCGCGCTGCTAGGTGCCGTCAGCCCGACGGCCAGCCGGACGCGCAGCGCCCGGCGGTCGTGACGAACGCCGACACCGGCGCCGCCTTGCGCGTTTTGCCGCTGGCGTTGAATGATCGGCGTCAAACTCGCCGAAGGAGCGCACGTGGGGAAAAGCAGGAATCGCGCCGTCAACCGGTGGGAATTGGTCACCTGCGCGGTGACGGGCCACGCCACGTACGCTCCGGACGACGAGCAGCTGGCCGCGCGTCTGCACGCCAAGACCGAGCTCGGTGAGGTGTGGCGTTGTCTGCGCTGCGGCGACTTCGCGCTGGGCGAACCGCACGGCCGCGGCCATCCCGAAGATGCACCGATGATCATGCGGGGCAAGGCTTTACGTCAGGCCATTATCATCCGCGCGCTGGCCGTGGAGCGGCTCGGGCGGGCAGTCGTGCTGGGTCTGGCCGCGTGGGCGGTGTGGACCTTCCGCGGTGCGCGGGGCGCCATTCAGGCCACCCTCGATCGCGACCTGCCGGTCTTTCGCGCCGCCGGTTTCAAAGTCGACCAGATGTCGGCGATCCATGAACTGGAGAAGGCGCTGGCGGCCAAACCGTCCACCCTCACCCTGATCACCTGCCTGCTCGCCGCCTACGCCGTGCTGCAGATCGTCGAAGGCGTCGGCCTGTGGCTGATGAAACGCTGGGGTGAGTACTTCGCGGTGGTGGCGACCTCGGTGTTTCTGCCGCTGGAGATTCATGACCTACTCAAGGGCATCACCACGACGCGGGTGGCGACTCTGACGATCAACATCGCCGCGGTGCTCTATCTGCTGATCTCCAAGCGGCTGTTCGGGTTACGGGGCGGCCGCAAAGCCTACGAAGAGGAGCGGCAGGGCGAACAACTGCTCGATCTGGAACGCGCGGCGATGACGGCGGAATGAGTGGGCACCTACGCGATCACCGGATCCGCGTCCGGCATGGGGCAGGCAACGGCCGCGCGACTCCGCGGCCAGGGTCACCGGGTCATCGGTGTGGACCTCAAGGACGCTGAGGTCAGTGCGGATCTCTCGACGGCGCAGGGTCGCAAACAGGCTGCTCAGGGTGTGCTGGAAGCATCCGGCGGAACACTCGACGGCGCCGTCATGGCAGCGGGGTTGGGGCCGAATCCCGGGCGGGACCGGCCCCGCCTGATCGCAGAAGTCAATTACCTCGGCGTCGTAGACCTGCTGCAAGCCTGGCGACCCGCCCTGGCCGCCGCCGAACGCGCGAAAGTTGTGGTGGTGGCCAGTAACTCCACCACGACGGTCCCGCTGGTCCCGCGGCGGGCTGTGCGCGCCCTGCTTGCCCATGATGCCGAGAAGGCGGTGCGTGCGGTGCAGCCGTTCGGCAAGGTGGCGCCGGTGATGATGTACGCCGCCTCGAAAATCGCTGTCAGCCGGTGGGTTAGGCGGCATGCCGTGCGGCGCGAGTGGGCAGGATCTGGCGTGCGCCTGAACGCGCTGGCTCCCGGGGCCATCATGACGCCGTTACTGCAACAGCAACTTTCGACCCCGGCGGAGGCCAAAAGGGTCAGGTCGTTCCCGGTTCCGATCGGGGGCTTCGGAGACGTCGCGCACATCGCCGACTGGATCTGCTTCATGGTGTCGGATTCCGCCGACTTCCTCTGCGGCAGCGTGGTGTTCGTCGACGGCGGCTCGGACGCCTATTTCCGTGCCGACGACTGGCCCAGGCCCGTGCCCGCCCGACGACTGCTCAGCTATCTCTACCGGTTCCGGAAAGGACCGGCAGCAGTGTGACCTGGGCAATTATGCGGCTGACTTGACTTGAGTTTAGTCAGCATCGGATGATGCCAAGTATGAGCGAAACCGCGTGCGCTGCCGAGCGCGAGCAAGGCGAGCGAAACCGGACGGTCGAGTGGTCGGATCCCCTGCGCGCGGCGCAGGCGGCACGCAGCCGCAGCGGCCTGGAGTTTCTGCAGGCCATGGTGGACGGAGAGATACCGCCGCCGCCCGTCATGAGCACCATCGGTGGCCGGCTGGAGTCCGTTTCGGCGGGCTCGGCGGTCTTCACCCTGACCCCGGCCGAGTTCCACTACAACCCGATCGGGTCGGTGCACGGTGGAATGTATTGCACGCTGCTGGACTCGGCGGCCGCGTGCGCCGTGCACAGCATGCTGCCCGCCGGGGTGGGCTACACCAGCTTGGATCTGTCGGTGCGGTTCATCGGTGCGATGAGTGTCGAGACCGGGCCGGTCCGGTGTACCGGCACGGTGACGCATCTGGGCCGGCGTACCGCGCTGGCCGAGGCGAAGCTGACCAGCGGCACCGGCAAATTGCTGGCCACCGCCACCAGTAACTGCCTGATCCTGAATGCCTGACAGCGAGACGTCATGAAGTTGTCGGGACGCCTTGCCGATCGGGAGGGGTGGACGGCCGCCGACTGGTGCCCGATGGAATACGCGCTGCGGCTGATCGGCACTCATTCGGCCATGGTGCTGCTGCGCGAAGCCTTCTGGGGTGGGCGACGGTTCGACGACCTGGCGCGTCGGGCCGGAGTCACCGAACAGATTGCGGCGAAGCGTTTGCGCCAGCTGGTCGAGGCGGGTTTGCTGGACAAGCAGCCTTACCAGGAAGCCGGCCAGCGCACGCGTTACGAGTATGTGCTCACCGATCGGGGCCGCGAGCTGTTCCCGGTGCTGATCAGCCTGATTGAATTCGGCCGGCTGCTGCAGGTAGAGCCGGGCACGGAATTGATCCACGAGGGCTGCGGCGAATCCGTGGTGCCGCAGGTTCGATGCACCGCCGGGCACGAAGTTTCGTTCTCCGACGTGATGATTCGGAAAACGAAGCGCCGACCGGAAACACTGTGACGCCGGCGATGCCCCGGCGCCCAGTGTGCCGGATCGCACAGCCCACACGCGCCCCGCTTTCCCCGTTGTTCACCGTGCCGCGGTGCACGCTTAAAGGGAAGCCGCTGATATGGCACCAAGCGACCTGACGACGTCGCACCGATGAAGGACCGAGACCGTGACAGCACTGCAGAACTGGATCAACCAGAGCCCCGGTGGCGCTGGGATCGCCGCGCCCGTGAAGGCGCGGGCCTGCCGCGCGCTGTATGCCATGCGGCGAGGACGGCCACGACCGGCGGTTACCGGCCCCAACCTGATGCGGCGCGGCGACGAGCGCTGCTGAGGCACATCAGCCCGCCTGCGCCTGCTTGCGCCGTGCTCGGGACGCCCGGAGATTTGCCGCGTTTCCGCACGTTTTCACGTCATGCCACACGCCGCTGTTGTTTTTCGAGCGGTCGTAGAACGTAGACGTGCAGTGGGGGTTGCGGCACTGCTTGATCCGCCGCCAGCTGCCGGCCAGCTGACTGAGCAGGATCTCCGTCCAGAGCGCCGAAGCGTACCAACGCCAACCGGTGCCAACCGGTTCCAGATGCACCTCGCCGCGTTCGGACACCGCGAAGGTCGCCGAGACAGGCCCGACATCCCATCGTGCTGAATCACCGTTGACCAGCCGCGCGATCGCGTCGCGCAAACCGCGCAGCTCAGCCACGTCTGCATCGCTCAGTTGCGGTGACGTCGCGTCGATGCCGCGCTCGGCCAACCAGGCCGGGGCGGCGGCCGCGGCCCACGTGCAGGCCGACTCCGTCCCGCCCAACAGATCTGGACCGTAGTCGCCGATGCTTACCGTATTGAGGAAATCCTGCACCAGGGCGAGGCCGCCGGGTGCGGGCGCCAGGCGGTACCGCTGTGACGCAGACCACGGAATTGACATAGCTAAAGTCTAGTTGGTTATGTCAAATAGCTCGAACAGTGGCAGAGGAGAGCCGATCATGGTCAGCATTCAAGGGGCGATCGCGGTGGTCACCGGCGGGCAGCGGGGCTTGGGCAAGGCCATCGCGGACGAGTTGTTGCGGCGAGGCGCCGCCAAGGTATACGCGACCGCGCGGGCGCCACGGCCCAGTGCCGACCCTCGCGCGGTCAGCGTCGCGCTTGACGTTACCGACGCGGAATCCGTTGCCGCACTGGCTGAAATAGCAGCAGACGTGCAGATCGTCGTCAACAACGCGGGCGTCGCCGGCGGACACAGCCTGCTCGGCAGCGACCTCGGGGAGATTCGGGAAGTCTTTGAAACCAACTACTTCGGCGCGCTCCGGGTCGCTAAGGCCTTCGCGCCGATACTCGCCGCCAACGGGGGTGGAGCGCTGGTGGACATCCACTCGGTGCTGTCCTGGATGGGCGGTTTCGGTGCCTACGGCGCCTCGAAGGCCGCGCTGTGGTCGGCGACCAACTCATTGCGCGTAGAGCTAGAAGGGCAAGGCACCGCGGTGACCGGCGTGCACCTCGGCTACACCGACACCGACATGGTCGCGGACGTCGACGCCGCCAAGAACGACCCGCGTGACGTGGCGCGCAGCATCGTGGACGCCGTCGAGCGCGGGGACGCCGAGGTGCTGGCAGACGACCTCACCCGGTACGTCAAAGCCGCGTTGTCCGGACCGGTCGAAGCGCTGCGTGCGGGATAACGTCGGGGCGTGATTGGATCGCTTGCATGGCCGAGTTAGCGCGGGTGGTCAGCTCCAGCCGTGACATCGCGGCCGGCGCGCCGCGGATCTTCGAACTGATCGCCGATCCGTCCCGCCAGCCGGGTTGGGACGGCAACGACAACCTGGCCGCCGCCGATCCCGGGCAGCGCGTCCGCGGGGTCGGCGACGTGTTCGCGATGACGCTGACGCTCGGCACAGTCCGGCACAACCACGTCGTCGAATTCGACGAGGGACGCCGAATCGCCTGGCGCCCTTCAGAACCCGGCAAACCACCGCCCGGTCATCTCTGGCGTTGGGAACTCACCCCGGTGTCGGAGACGCGGACCACGGTCACCCACACCTACGACTGGACCGAGTTGAACGACCCCGAGCGCCTGGCTCGCGCGCAGGCCACCACCGCTGAACGGTTGCGGGCGTCGATCGACCGGCTGGCGGTGATTGCCGAGAGCGCGGAGGCTTAGTCGTCCAGCCCTGAGCCCGGGTACGGTCTCGGTATGGCTCTCCCACCTGCAGGAAGTACCAGCGCGGCCATCGTGACCGGGGCATCGTCGGGCATCGGCGAGGAGATCGCCACCATTCTGGCGAAACGCGGGTACCACATCGTCCTGGTCGCCCGCAGCGCCGACCGGCTCGAGGCGCTCGCCAGGAAGCTCGGGTCCAAGGCGCATCCGCTGCCTGCCGACCTCGCCCAGCGCAGCGACCGCGCGACGCTGCTGGACCGGGTCGGCCAACTCGGGTTGACCCCCGACATCCTGATCAACAACGCCGGCCTGTCGACGCTGGGGGTGGTGGCGAAGTCCGACCCGGAGAAGGAACTCAATCTGGTCGAAGTCGACGTGGCGGCCGTCGTGGATCTGTGCAGCAGGTTCCTGCCCGGCATGGTGGAACGCCGTCGCGGCGCGATCCTGAACGTGGCGTCGGTCGCCGCGTTCGGCCCACTGCCCGGACAGGCGGCCTATGGGGCGGCCAAGGCATTCGTGTTGTCCTACACCCACAGTCTGCGGGGCGAGTTGAAGGGAAAGGGCGTCTCGGTGACCGCCCTGTGTCCGGGACCGGTGGACACCGGATTCGGCGAGGCTGCCGGGTTCTCCAAGGAGGAAGCCGACGCCGCACTGCCGCGGGTCATGTGGATACCCGCCGAACAGGTGGCGCAGGCCGGAATCGACGGCCTGGCGGCCGGAAAGGCCGTCGTGGTCCCCGGACTGGCCAACCGGATCTCCGCGGGGCTCTTCCGTGTCGCGCCACCGGAGTGGATGCTGCCGTTGCTGACCCGCAACCACCCGGCCATGAAGGGCGACTGAACGCACCCGGCTACCCCGCGCAGTCGTCCTCGGCGGTCGCGCGCAGCAGATCGTCGCGGGCCCGGGCCACCCGGGAGCGGATGGTGCCGACGGGACACCCGCAGACCTCGGCCGCTTCGGCGTAGGACAGGCCGAGCACCTGGGTGACGATCAACGCCTCCCGCCGCTTGGGGTCCAATCCGTCCAGCAGGATGCGGATCTCCACCATGTTCTCGATCCGGCTGCCGCGACGGCCCTGCCCGAGCGCCTCGTCGAGGTCGGCCACCTGAGCGGACCGGGGCCTGCGCATCTTGGACCGGAAGTGGTCGGCAACGACACGACGGGCGATCGACAACAGCCAGGTCCGCGCGGTCGACCGCCCGGTGAAACTCGGCAGCGAACCCATCGCCCGCAGGAAAGTCTCCTGCGTCAGGTCGTCCGCACTGCCGGGATCGGCGAGGTAGGCCACCATCCGCCAGACGTCACGCTGGGTGCACCGGATGAATTCGGACAACGCTGCCCGGTCACCGCGCCCCGCGGATCTGGCGAGATCGGTAATTTGGTCGTCGTGAGTTCGTCCGTCACTGCCCGGGGCCACGGGCTTTGAGCCTAGGCCATGCGAACATGACGAACGCAGGGAACTCTTGAACCGGCGCCGACGACTTGTCTAGGGACGAGTTCGCAGGAGGCGAGACACTACGTGACGACGGCAACGACTGACGCGCCCCCAGAGGTGCAGCGGATACAACTGGACATCACCGGGATGTCCTGCATGGCCTGCGCGCTCAAGGTCAAATCGACCCTCAACAAGCTGCCCGGCGTACGGGCTTCGGTCAATTTCTCCACCCGGGTGGCGACGCTCGAGCTCAGCGAGGACATTGCCACCGACGACCTCTGCGCGGCCGTCGAGAAGGCCGGCTACCAGGCCGAGCCGCATACTGGCGGCGGTGACAACCTCGGCGACCCCGACGCCGATCATGCCCGGTACCTCCTGGTCCGGCTGGCGGTGGCGGCCGTGTTCTTCGTGCCGCTGGCGCACCTGTCGGTGATGTTCGCGGTGGTGCCCAGCTCGCGGTTCACCGGCTGGGGATGGGTGCTCACCCTGCTGGCGCTGCCGGTCGTGGTCTGGGCAGCCTGGCCGTTCCACCGGGTCGCGCTGCGCAACGCGATGCACGGGACCGCCTCGATGGAGACGCTGATCTCGGTGGGGATCACCGCGGCGACGGTGTGGTCGCTGCGCACGGCGTTCGGCACCCATCAAACCGCCGAACGCCGCGGTGTGTGGCAGGCGCTGCTCGGCAGTGACGCCATCTACTTCGAGGTCGCCGCAGGCGTCACCGTCTTCGTGCTGGCCGGCCGGTACTTCGAGGCACGGGCCAAGTCGCGGGCCGGCGGCGCGCTGCGGGCGCTGGCGGCCCTGAGTGCCAAGGACGTCGCGGTGCTGCAGGCCGACGGGTCGGAAGTGGTCATCCCGGCAGACCAGCTCAAGGAGCAGCAGCGCTTCGTCGTGCGTCCGGGGCAGACGATCGCCGCGGACGGCCTGGTGGTCGACGGCCGCGCGGCGGTCGACGTCAGCGCGATGACCGGCGAGGCCAAACCGGTGAAAGTCCACCCGGGCGCCCAGGTGATCGGTGGCACCGTGGTGCTGGACAGCAGGCTGATCGTGGAGGCTGCCGCCGTCGGTGCCGACACCCAGTTCGCCGGAATGGTGCGCCTGGTCGAGGAGGCGCAGGTGCAGAAGGCCGATGCACAGCGGTTGGCCGACCGCATCGCGTCGGTGTTCGTTCCGTGCGTCTTCGTCATCGCCGGCCTGACCGCAGCCGGCTGGCTGCTCGCCGGGGCCGGCCCCGAGCGGGCGTTCTCGGCCGCGCTCGCGGTTCTCGTCATCGCCTGCCCGTGTGCCCTCGGCCTGGCGACGCCGACGGCCATGCTGGTCGCCTCCGGGCGCGGCGCTCAACTGGGCATATTTCTCAAGGGCCTGCACGCCCTGGAGGCCACCCGCGCCGTCGACACCGTCGTGTTCGACAAGACGGGCACCCTGACCACCGGCCAGCTGGCGGTCAGCGCGGTGACGGCCGCACCGGGCTGGGATGCCGATGAGGTGCTGGAACTGGCAGCGGTGGTGGAAGCGGCCTCCGAGCACGCCGTGGGTCTCACCATCGCGGCGGCCGCGCCGCAGCGGGATTCCGTCGCCGACTTCCGTGCGGTGCCCGGCCGCGGCGTCAGCGGCACCGTGCGAGGGCGCGCGGTGCGGGTCGGGAAACCCTCCTGGATTGCCGCGCCGGTTGGTGCCGGGGTGTTGGCCGACGCGCGACGTGACGCCGAATCACGCGGTGAGACAGCGGTATTCGTCGAAGTTGACGGTGCGGTCTGCGCGGTCATCGCGGTCGCCGACGCGGTCAGGGATTCCGCGGTGCCCGCCGTGGCCCAGTTGCACGACCGCGGCCTGCGAACCGTGCTGCTGACCGGAGACAACCCGGCATCGGCGGCGGCCGTGGCAGCCCGGGTCGGCATCGACGAAGTGATCGCGGATGTGCTGCCCGAAGGCAAGGTCGATGTGATCGAGCAACTTCGTGAACGTGGGCACGTGGTCGCGATGGTCGGTGACGGCATCAATGACGGTCCGGCCCTGGCACGCGCCGATCTGGGCATGGCCATCGGGCGCGGGACCGACGTAGCGATCGGCGCCGCCGACGTCATCCTCGTCCGGGACAACCTCGAGGTCGTCCCCCTGGCGCTGGGCCTGGCCGCGGCGACGATGCGCACCATCAAGGTCAACATGATCTGGGCCTTTGGTTACAACATCGCGGCCATCCCGATCGCCGCCGCGGGGTTGCTCAACCCGCTGGTGGCCGGCGCGGCGATGGCCTTCTCGTCGTTCTTCGTCGTGTCGAACAGCCTGCGCCTGCGCAGCTTTGGTGAGAGCCGCTGAAATCAGGCGGCTGAGCCGTCGGTGGGCCACAGGTGACCCCGGCGGCGGCCCCGGGACGCGTTGTCCGGCAATACGATATCGGTTTCGGCGGCCTGCGGCGCGGGCCCGGGTGCCGGGGAGGTTCGCCACACGATGGCCGCCAGGACCGCGCCCAGCACCACCGGCAGGTGGGTGAGCATCCGTCCGGGGGTGACGGCACCCGAGGACGCGTCCACGGCGACGTAGACGGCCAGTACCGCGACGAACACGGTGAGTACCCCCGCCAGCCCTGCGGCCGCGGCCGGCCACAGCGCGGCGACCACCATGGATACGCCGAGCGCGACGCACCACGACGTGGACTCGTGGAGGAGATGATCGGTGCCGTCCATCCCGTGGTGCAGGCCTACATCCAGGCCCAAGCCCTGCACGACTGCCAGGGCGATCTGTGCGACGCCGACGCACATCAACGCCCAGCGTTGCCAGCTGAGTGACCGGCGCCGTCGCGGCATCGTCTGCTGAATCCCGATCGGGCCCACCGGCGCGATGACCGGCCGGGACTCCACCAGGCGGCGCAGTTGGCGAGCCTGAAGACCCACCTGCTCGAACCATTCGCGACAGGCGGCGCAGTCCTCCAGGTGTTGATCGACCCGGGCCGACGGCACGGGCTCCCGCTCGCCGTCGAGCCGGGCCGACAGCGCTTCGCGCGCCACCTCGCAATCCATGCCCTAATAGTCGCGCATGACGGGCGATTTGTTCCCGGCCCGATACAGACTCGGCTATCCGAATTCGACGAGCGTGTTGGGCGCCCGTAATCGGTCGAGGGCAGAAAGCCGGTAGGTCAGCGCAACCACCTTGGGGAGGAACCGGCCGCGCGCCGGTGGTGCCGGCAGCTCCCGAACGGCGCGGACGCCGGGGACGGCACACAATTCGGCGTACTGGTTCGCGGTGAACCAGAACGGCATCGGCGGCGCCGTATAGAACTCGCTGAGTTTGAAGCCGCGCCGCCGCGAATACACGCTCAGCAGCCACGGAATGCTGTCAAAGACCAACTGACCGCCGGGAAAGCGCCTGGCGCAGGCCTCGATCAGGTCGAACACGGTTGCCCGCTCAAAGTATTGGAACAGACCCTCCGCGGTGATCAGCACGCCGTCGCCGGCGTCCACTTGATCCATCCACGAGTAATCGAGTGCGGACTGGGCGCAGTACCGCAACCGGTCCGAGGCCGGCAGCAGTTGCCGTCGTATGTGCACGATCGGCTCCAGATCGACCGACAGCCAGTTCAGTTCGCCGTTGTCGAGGCGCCAGAAGCTGGTTTGCAGCCCTTCGGCGAGCGCGACCACCGTGGCCCGTGGGTGGGTGGTCAGGAATTCGCGCGCGGCGATGTCGAAAGCCAGTGCCCGCAGCGCCGTCGCTTGATGGGTCCGGCCGAAATGCTGGTAGTCGTAGTCGATGCGGTCGCGCAACGCGACGGCCATCGGATCGTCGATGATGCCGTCCGGTCGGGCGGCCTCGGTGGCTCGCTGATGCAGCGTGAGCAGTGCGGTCTCGGATACCCCGTCGAGGTGGCGGGCGTCGAACGCTGGCATGGGTCAGACAGTACTGACCGCCGGAACTTGCGGGAACTTCTGAAGTACCGGCGCCGACTAACACACCACGGGGCAACGCAAGGTCGGTTTCCGCCTCGCGCAATCGATCTAAGCGAGGAGGTGGCAGCCTGACCGGCCCGATATGGATGGCCCTGCCTCCGGAGGAGCATTCAGCTCTGCTCAATGCCGGGCTGGGTCCAGGATCACTGCTGGCTGCCGCGCAAGAGTGGCGAGGACTCAGCAACCATTACAGTCAAGCGGCCGCCGAGCTGAGCCGGGTGCTCGCCGGCGTGCAGGCCGGGAGCTGGCAGGGCGACAGCGCGAGCAAGTATGTCGCTGCCCACGGCCCCTACCTGGCGTGGCTCGAGCAGGCGGCCGCCGACAGCGCCAATACGGCCGCGCAGCACCAAACGGCCGCCATCGCGTACAGCGCCGCCGTTGCGGCCATGCCCACCCTGGCGGAACTGGCCGCTAACCACGCGCTGCACGGCGTACTGGTCGCCACCAACTTCTTCGGCGTGAACACCCTCCCCATCGCCCTCAATGAGGCCGACTACGTCCGGATGTGGATTCAGGCCGCCGAGACCATGACCGTCTATCAGGCCACCGCCATCGGGGCATTGGCGACAACGCCGACGACTCCGCCGGCACCCCCCATCAGGGCGGCCAGCGCGGAAGCTCAAGCTGCCCCGGCCGCCCCGGCGGATTCGATCGCCCAACTCATCGCGGATCTGGAAAACCTCATCGCCAACCCGTACCAGTATTTTCTGAACTTCTTCCAGCAACTCGGGTTCAGTCCCGCCACCACCGTTGTCCTGGCGGTTATCGCGCTGTTCCTGTACGACCTGCTCTGGTACCCGTACTACGCCTCGTATTCCCTGCTGCTGCTGCCGTTCTTCACCCCTGCCCTGAGCGCGCTGAGCGCGCTGAGGCTGCTGCTCCCGTTCCTGTTCGGCGAGCTGCCGGCCGGGCCGCTGCCGGTGGCCGCCGAACCGGGCCCTGCTGCCCGTGCCGACGACCTCACGAATATCGTTGTCGCGCAGCCAGTATCGGTTGCCCCCACGCCAAGCTCACCGGTGGGCAATCCCACGCCCAGCGCCACCACGCCGGCCCCGGCGACCAGCCCGGCGCCGGCGTCCGTCATCAGTTACGCCGTGCCCGGCCTGGCGCCGCCCGGAGTCGGCGCCGGCCCCAGAGTGGGGGCGAAGGCGCCGGACAGCGTGGCGGACAGCGTCGACGCCGCGGCCCCGGCCCAGGTCGCCGCCGCGAGAGCCCAAAGCCGGCGCCGGCGCCGCACCACCGCCGGAATACGCGGCCATCGTGACGAATTCCTCGATGCCACAGCTGAAATGGACGACGCGCCCGAGGCAGGTGCCGAGCCTGAACCTGCCGCCGCCGGCACCCGGGGAGCTGGAGGACTCGGTTTCACCGGTACCACTGCAGCCCGCGCCGAAGCGCCGGCCGGAATCACCCGACTGACGGACGACCGCTCCGGTGGCACCGTCCCGATGCTGCCTGCCACGTGGCCGACCGACGCGACCTCGGGACGCCGATGATGCGAACTCTCATTGAGACGCCTTCAAGGATTACGCAAGAAACGGGCAAGCGACTCCTGACACCCTCGGTTCATCTCAAGCCGCGCCGCCAGTGCGATACGGCGACATCATCGGAAGAATTCACTTAAGGGGGTTGGACCATCACGGCACCTTATCTGCACGCGCAGCCCTGACTCATTTTTCTATCAGACAGGAAAGACACTCAATGACACTTAATGTGAAAGGCGAGGGACTCGGTGCTCAGGTCACCGGGCTGGACCCCGCAAACCTGGACGATCTCGCTACCGAAGAAATCCGCGAGATCGTGTACAGCAACAAACTCGTCGTCCTCAAAGACGTCCATCCGACTCCCGAACAATTCATCAAACTCGGCCGGATAATCGGTCAGATCGTTCCCTATTACGAGCCGGTCTACCATCACCACGAGCATCCGGAAATCTTCGTCTCCTCCACCGAGGAAGGGCAGGGCGTTCCGAAGACCGGCGCGTTCTGGCACATCGACTACATGTTCATGCCGGAGCCGTTCGCGTTCTCCATGGTGCTGCCGCTGACCGTGCCGGGAGCCGACCGCGGCACCTACTTCATCGACCTCGCCAGGGTCTGGGAGTCGCTGCCGGTCGCCGCGCAGGACCCGGTCCGGGGCACCTTCAGCACCCACGATCCGCGGCGGCACATCAAGATTCGCCCGCGCGACGTGTACCGGCCGATCGGCGAAGTCTGGGACGAGATCAACCGAACGACGCCCCCGATCAAGTGGCCGACGGTGATCCGCCACCCGCACACCGGCCAGGAGATCCTCTACATCTGCGCGACCGGCACCACGAAGATCGAAGACAAGGACGGGAACCTGCTCGACCCGGCCATTCTGCAAGAACTGATGGAGGCGACGGGCCAACTCGACACGGAGTACAAATCGCCATTCATTCACACCCAGCACTATGAAGTCGGCGACATCATTCTGTGGGACAACCGTGCTCTCATGCACCGCGCGAAACACGGCACCGCCGCAGGTCATTTAACCACCCACCGTCTGACAATGTTGGACGGACTCGAAACACCAGGATATGCAGTATGAGTACCATCACTTTGTCCCCGTCCGCACGGACGCGGACCGAATTTGCGGACATCAGCGACACCGCTTCGATCGAAGAGCATTTGCTGGTCAAGGTGCTTGACCCGTACGAATACAAAGGCTGCCGTTACCTCATCGACGCGAGCTACAAGGCCACGGCGGATTCGGTACTCGCCTACGGGAATTTCAGTATCAGCGAGCCGGCCTACATCCGCAGCACCGGGCATTTCAATGCGGCGGAATTGATTCTGTGCTTCAACCAGCTCGCGTACAGCGCATTCGCGCCGGCGATCCTCAACGAGGAGATTCCGGTGCTGCGGGGTTGGTCGATCTCCGACTACTTCGACCTTCAACTGCCCAGCATGTTGATCAAGAACACTGCCTCGCGTTTCAAGAGGATGATTCACGCCCAGAAGTTCTCCGCACGGCTGCTCTGCCAGGACTTCGAGGTGATCGATCGCAATCTGCGTTACCTGTCGATCAAGTGCGCCATCGAGTTCTGGGACGAGTACGGCGGG
This sequence comes from Mycobacterium sp. 23, assembly GCF_048287075.1. Classification (NCBI taxonomy): domain Bacteria; kingdom Bacillati; phylum Actinomycetota; class Actinomycetes; order Mycobacteriales; family Mycobacteriaceae; genus Mycobacterium; species Mycobacterium sp. 23. The sequence goes on along the minus strand of NZ_JBLVUX010000005.1, from coordinate 3,760,202 downwards.
GCCGCGTCCGGCGAGGTCGAGCTGGCGGCCCTCAACATCCCGTAGAGCACCATCCCGTAGAGCACCACAGAAAGCACCTGAACGTCATGTCTCACTTAGCACCAACCGTCTTGGAACGGGTCTTCGAACAGGCGCGGCTGCGGCCCCAGGCGACCGCACTGCGCCGGTGCGACGGCAAGAGCTCGCTGCGGTACTCCGAACTGGTGGCCGAAGTGAGCGCGCTCGCCGCGACGCTTCGGACGCGGTCGGTATCCGCGGGCTCGCGGATACTCGTCCTGTCGGACAACGGGCCCGAGACATACCTCTCGGTGCTGGCCTGCGCGAAACTCGGGGCGATCGCGGTGCTGGCCGACGGAAACCTGCCGCCGGCCACCATCGATCGTTTCGCCGAAATCACGGCTCCGAGTGCGGTTCTCATCGCGCCCGGGAGCAGAACCGACCTGTCCACCCTGTCCCAGAGCCTGCACTCCGTACCGGTGTTGAAGGTCCAGCTCAACGGCCACACCGGGAATACCGCGGCCACAGATGACGATTACCGCTGCCCGGATCGCGGTGCCGACGATCCACTGGCCATGATCTTCACCAGCGGGACCACCGGCGAGCCGAAGGCCGTACTGCTGGCCAACCGCACCTTCTACGCCGTCCAGGACATCCTGCGCGAAACCGGGCTGAACTGGGTCAGCTGGGTGGACGGCGAAACCACCTACTCGCCGCTGCCGGCGACGCATATCGGCGGATTGTGGTGGATACTAACCTGTTTGATGCGCGGCGGACTGTGTATCACCGGTGGTGAGAACACCACGTCCCTGCTGGAGATTCTCAGCAGGAACGAGGTCGCGACGACATGCGTTGTCCCGACCTTGCTTTCGAAACTGATCGCCGAATTGAAGGCGACTGATGAAAAGGTCCCGTCGCTACGACTGCTCGGCTACGGAGGGTCGCGGGCGATCGCGGCCGACGTCCGGTTCATCGAAGCGCTGGGCGTGCGCACCGCGCAGGTCTACGGATTGAGCGAAACAGGGTGCACCGCTTTATGTCTGCCGACCGACGAAGACTCGATTGCCAAGATCGAGGCCGGTGCGGTGGGGCGGCCCTATCCCGGAGTCCAGGTGTACCTGGCCGGTCCCGACGGCGCCGGGCCCGCGGCGCCGGGTGCTGGGCCCTCCGCCTCCTTCGGCACGCTCTGGATCAAGTCTCCGGCAAACATGCTGGGGTACTGGAACAATGCCGCGCGAACGCAAGCGGTCCTGGTGGACGGATGGGTCAACACCGGCGATCTGCTCGAGCGCCACGAAGATGGTTTCTTCTACATCAAGGGAAGATCGTCGGAGATGTTCATCTCCGGTGGTGTGAATATCGCGCCCGACGAGGTCGACCGCATCGCGGAAGGCGCAGACGGCGTCCGCGAAGCCGCGTGCTACGAGATCCCGGACCCGGAGTTCGGGGCGCTGGTAGGCCTGGCTGTGATTCCTTCGGCGGAGCTGGACGAGTCGGCGGCCCGCAAGCTCAAGCAGGTGATCGCGGCCCGCTTCCGGGAGCAGTCGGAATCGATGGCACGGCCCTCGACGATCGAGATCGTCGCCGAGATCCCACGCACACAGTCCGGCAAGGTCATGCGGGCATCGCTGGCCGCGTCGCTCGGCAAAGCCGGGGTGGCCGGTCGTGGCTGAGACGATCCGGGACAAGGTGCTCGCCGCAGTTTGCGATGTGTTGTACATCGACGAACAGGATCTGCACGACGGCGACGGCACTGACCTTCGAGACCTCGGACTGGATTCCGTTCGGTTCGTCCTGCTGATGAAAAGGCTTGACGTGGACCGGGAATCCGACGTGCCGACCCGCCTGGCGGAGGATCTCTCGATTGCCGGATGGGTTCGGGAGCTGGAGAATCTCTGTGAGCGCGCCTGAAGTCTGGGTGGACCGAATCCCGCTGAGCAGGTCGCAACAGAACCTCTACAACGGAGTGCTGCAGGACGGCGATCCGTCGCTGTACCTGATCGGCAAGACGTACCGATTCCACCCGTTGCAGCTGCCGAGATTCCTGGCCGCTCTGGAGGCCATGGTCTGCGAGAATCCTATTCAGCTCTGCGTCTTGGAGACACCGGCGTCGGACAGCGACTATCCCCGTCTGGTACCCCGGCTTCGGTTCGGCGACATCGTGCGGGTTCGGCCGGGCGAAATGCACAGTGCGGGCGATGAATTCGAACTCCAGCGCACCTGGTCTTCCGGGATCCTCGATACCGCACTGGTGCGGTACACCGTGTGGACCAACCCGGCCGGTGACGTGTCCGGCCTCGACGTGCATGCGCACCACATCGTCGTCGACGGTGGCGCCACTGCGATCATCGAAGCCGACCTGGCCCGCCACCTCGCGGCCGGCGGCGCCGCGGAACTGCCCTTGCTGGCCAACGGTTTGACGAAGCTGGCGCAGGCGCATCGTCGTGAACTGGCGAAGACCGATGAGACGCTGCACCGCGCCGGTGCCGCCGTGCAGCGCGAGCTCGCCGAGGATGCGCGCCTCGCCGGGCCCGCTCAGAGCCCGCACGCCGCCGGGTCCGCCGCCAAGGGGGTCCTGCAGGAATCCGTGACGATCGCCGGGCAGGCCTTCGACGCGCTCCTGCGGCTCTCGGAAACCGAGCAGGTCCCGCTCAACGTCCTGGTGGCCACGGCGGCACTGGCGGTGGACGCAGGCCTGCGACACGACACCGGGGGCCTTCTCGTCCACGCCGTCGACAACAGGTTCGGTGATCCGGAACTCAATGTCGCCACGTGCCTGGTGAATTCGGTGGCGCACCCGGTCAGGTTCGCGCCGTTCGCCTCGGTCCGCGACGTCGTGCGGGCGGTCGACCGGGGATACGTCAGGGCGGTGCGACGCCGCTGGCTGCGTGAGGAGCAGTACCGGCGAATGTATCTGGCGACCAACCGGACCTCCCGCGTCGACGCGCTGACACTGAACTTCATCCGCGAGACATGCGCGCCCAGCCTTCGCCCCTACCTGAGCCAGGCGCCGATCGCGACGGATATCGGCCCGATCGAGGGCAGGACCGTAGCCAGCGTGCTGGACGAAGATCAGCGCGTCCTCAACGTGGCCATCTGGGACCGGTCGGACCAGCCGGAATCCCCTATCCCCGTTGCCAACCGGATCGCCGCGGCACTCGGGTCGATGGTGAGCCTGTGGGATCAACCGATCGCGAAGGCCGTTGAGGAATGGTTCGAACTCGGCCCGGACGGGTCCATCGGCTCAGACGCCACAGATATCGACACGCCCCGGCAGCGTGCCTGGTTTGTGGACGGGGCCGTAGCGGTCCGCGCGGCCCTCGCGGACCGGCCCGCGGTCCACCAATGGATCGGCTATCTGGTGCGCAGCGGCATCGCGCCCGGTGACGTCGTGGTGCTCACCGACGACGACACCGGCAACACCATTGACTGCATCATCGCGACCCATCTTGCCGGCTGCGGATACAGCATCTGCGATACGCCCGAACAACTTTCGGCGCGCGCACAGGCCATAGCCGAGCACCTGGAGGGCGCGACCGCGCAGGTGCTCGACGTGCGCGGTGTGGACCTGCCGGTGGCCTCGGATGAGGACGGCGGCGCGCTTGTCGCAGAACGTCTTACTCAAGTGGCACAGGACATGTCACTCGGAACCAGGACGGCCTACATCATGCCGACCTCAGGTTCCACCGGCCAGCCCAAGCTGGTGAGAGTCACCCATGAATCGCTCGCGCTGTTCTGTGCCGCGGCGTCCGCAGCCTACGGTTGGGGACCGCAGGACACCATGCTGCAGTGCGCGCCGCTGACCTCCGACATCAGCGTCGAGGAGATCTTTGGTGCCGCCGTCAGCGGAGCGGAGTTGGTGCGAACCACGGCAATGAAAGCGGGCGACCTCAACGGACTCGTCAAGGATCTGGTAGCCGGCGGCGCGACGCTCCTCGACGTACCCACCGCGGTGTGGCATCTGCTGTGCGAAGACGGTGACGCGGTGGACGCGATCCGGCGTTCGCGTCTTCGGCAGATCGTGGTCGGCGGCGAAGCGCTTCGCCCGGCCGCTGTCGACAGATGGCTGAGCTCGGTTGCGGGACAACGAGTCGAGCTGGTGTCGAGCTATGGGCCCACCGAGACCACCGTCGTTGCAACGTATTTGCCGATCGTTTCGGACGGCGCGGTCGAGGCACGGCGACGGCTTGGGCGACCGATAGTGCCAGGCACGGTGTGTATCGCCTTCGGTGAGGTTGTGATTGTCGGGGACCTGGTCTCCGCCGGATACCTCGGGACGGATGACCGCAGCTTCGGTACCGTCACCGCCGCTGACGGTACGCAACACCGCGCATTCGCCACCGCGGACCGGATGATCCTGGACGCCGAGGGATTCCCGCTCTTCGCCGGCCGCAAAGACGATGTCGTCAAGGTGGCCGGAAAGCGCGTCGACATCGCGGACATCGCCAGGCGCATATCCGCGGACCCCGCGATAGCCGATGTCGCGGTCGAATTGCACGACGGCCGCCTCGGCGTGTGGTTTCAAACCCTGCAGACCAGCGAAGCCGACGGCGACCCGGCCGGGCGGATCCGAAACATACTGGTGAGCAACGGGGTATCCGCGTTCTTCGTGGTCGCAGCGTCGACCATTCCGCGCAAACCCGGCGGGAAGGTCGACAGCGCCAACCTGCGAACGATGCCCGAGTTCGTGGATACGATGGACGACGACACCAACGAAACCGCCGAAATCGCAGCCGGTCTGGCGCGGCTGTGGAGCCGGCACCTGGGGACAGCCATTGAGCCCGACACGTCGCTGCTCGCCGCCGGCATCGGTTCGCTGGACCTCATCAGAATCCTTCCGGACACCAGACGGGTTCTCCAGCAACAGGTTTCGGTCCTGGACCTGATCAGTGCCGACACCGCCGCGAACCTCGTCACCGACCTGGCCGGTGCCGTGACGACCGGGTGGATGGACCTGGCGACCACCATCGAGATACAACGCGACCTCGAGGACCTGCGGTCACCCCGCGCCGGCAGTTGCGCCTCGCCCCACGCCGGCGGTGCGATCCTGGTGCTGGGTGCGTCAGGCATCCTGGGCACCGGATTCGCCGGTGCGATCCTCGACCTCAAGCGGTCCGGAGTCCGGTGCCCCGATGTGGTCCTCGCGAGCCGATCTCAACCGGAGCACGGCCCGTGGTCCGACCTTCACGATGTCGAAGGCGTTCGGATCAAACGGCTTTCGCCTGATTTCGGGCCGGCGGAACTGGACGCGCTGATCCGCGACACCGGCGCCGGAACCGTCATCAACTGCATCGGCAATACCAACGTGCTCATTCCCTACCGCGAACTTCGGACGGCGAACGTGGATCTGGTTTCCTCGATCGTCGGCGTATGCGCGGACCGCGGTGTCAGGTTGGTGCATCTGTCGACGTTCGTCGTCGATGCCGAGGTCACCGCGGCCCGCGTCACCGATCCGCGGACTGCGCCCTACCCGTACGCGGCGTCCAAGTCGCTCGCGGAACTGGCCGTGGCCGGCGCGCCAAATGGACTCGACTTCACGATCGTCCGGTTGCCCCGGGTACTGGGCGAGGACAGTCAGCTGCGGGACTCCGCGGACATCCTGGTATCGGTCGTGGATGCCTGCGTCGCGCTGGGTGCATACCCTGCCCTGACGCTGGTCGAGGAGGTCACCACCGGTCGTGCTGCCGCGGCCGCGATCCTGGGCCTGCTACCGGAGATTTCGGGTGCGCGGGAGCTGGGACGGGGCATCACCGTGGCGCGTGGCGAGGCCGTGGACTATGCAGACTTGCTCGGCGGGTTTGCGCTCGACGAACTCGACGTGGCCCAGTGGAAGCAGCGGCTCGATGACAGCGAGTGGGCGACGGCCAACCCGCGCCGGTGGTCGGTGGTGGATGCGTGGGTGAGCCTGGGCATGCGCCTGGGGGCGCGGTCGTACGCCGAGTACCTCGCGGAGTACCCGACCATCGCCCTCGACCTCGAATCCGTGACCGAACTCCCCGCACCACCTCCGTCGGTCCACACCCTGCTGGCGCGAGAATTCCAGGGTGTCTGATCGGCTCAGGCCTGAAAAATCATGATGCAGAACATGATTGCCATGCCTGCGGCCGTGGTCGCCTGAACCAGGGCGCCCAGTCTCGCACGCCACACCGGGCCCTCGCGGCGGCGGCGCAGCGTCATGAAGAGGTAGCTCCACACGAAGGCGGCCAGCACGAACACGGCGGCCCAGATCCAGTTCACCGTGGTGATCCAACCGTGCGAAGTGTCCGCCGACGCTGCCTGCATTTCCGGCATGGCGGGCATGCTCGGCATCGATGGGCGTTCGGGTGTCAGATGTCCACCCATTGCGGCGTACATCCATGCCATCGCCACCATCTTCAGCGCGTGGTAGCCGAGCGCCAGGCGTGCGCCGATCATCCGGGCGGCGAGGACGGCGACGATCAGGAACCACAACGCCGCGGCCAGAAAGAACGCCTCCGCGGGTGTCGGCGGCAGCCCGAGTGCCTCCGGCCAGGCCATCGCCGCCATGGCGATCGCCATCGTGACGTGCAGTGCGTGGCTGATCACCGAGGTCCAGGATTTCCGGTCGGTGACCAGGGCGAAGCCCACGGCGCTGAACAGGAACAGGCCCGTGACCACCCACCGCAGCGGCAGATCGTCGATCATGCCCGGTGTTCCTCGGCGATAAGCCCCACAGTGACCGAACCTTATGCGCTGCGGGCGGCCGGTGCTACGACGCACGGTCGTAAGCTGCAAGGGTGGATAGCGACGTTGCCCGCACGTCCCCGGCGAGGACGGCGGTACTGGCCGGCGGGTTTGTGGCGGTGGCCGTCGCGCTGGGTGCCTACGGCCTGGTCTCCGGGCCGCGCCGCTACGCCGAGGCCGGCAACCCTTATCCGGGCGCCTTCGCCGGCGCCGCCGAACCCGTCGGGTACTTCGTCGCGTCCTTGCTGGGCGCACTGTGCCTGGGCGCATTGCTCCTGGTCGTGGTGACGGCGCAGCCGGAATCCGACGGGCTGATCGATGCGGCGGCATTCCGGATTCACCTGTTGGCCGAGCGTGTGTCGCTCGCCTGGGTGCTGGCGGCCGCAGCGATGGTGGTGATCCAGGCGTCGCATGACACGGGTGTGCGGCCGGGGGCGCTGGTGAGCAACGGCGCGATATTCGACGCCATCGGCGTCTCCGAGGTTGCCCGGGCCTGGATCGTGGTGGCCGTTTTCGCCCTTCCGGTCGCGGTGACGTTGCGGTTGAACACCCGGTGGCTCGGCCACGCGGTGCTGCTGGTGCCCACCGTGATCGGCGTCGTGGCCACCGCGGTGACCGGCAATGCGGGTCAGGGTCCCGACCACGATTACGCGACCAGCGCTGCGATCGTCTTCGCGGTCGCCATGGCCGGGCTGACCGGGCTCAAGGTGGTCGCCGCGCTGACCGGGACCAGCCCCAACCGCGCCGTACAGGGACTGCAGGTGGGCTTCGGCGCCTTGGCGGTGACCTACGGCGCCGTACTGCTGTACCTGCTGATTCCGGCCTTGACGTTCGGGTCCGATTTCGCGCGCCTGGGGCTCCTCGCGGGTGCGCTGGTGACCCTGGTGTGGGCATCCGACTGCTGGGCGTTGCGTGGTGCGCTGCCCCGGTTCGCCGCCACGGCCGCCGCGCTGGCCGCGGCCGCCGCGTTGGCAGCGATCTCGGCGATGGCCGCTCAGATCGCGCCCCGGTTCCTCGCGCACCAGTTCACCGGTTGGGATGTGTTTCTCGGCTATCAGTTGCCGCACCCGCCGACCGTTGCCAGCGTGCTGACCCTGTGGCGTTTCGACAGCTTTTTGGGGACGGCCGGGCTGGTGCTGGGCGCCGCTTATGTGGCGGGCTACGTCCGGTTACGGCGCAACGGAAACGCTTGGCCGGTGGGCAGATTGGTGGCCTGGCTGGCCGGATGTCTGTCGCTGGTGTTCACCACCAGTTCGGGTGTGCGTGCTTACGGATCAGCCGTGTTCAGCATGCATATGACCGAACACATGATCCTGAACATGTTCATCCCGGTGCTGCTGGTGATGGGCGGTCCGGTAACCCTGGCGCTGCGGGTACTGCCGTCGGCCGGCAAGGGGCAGCCGCCCGGGCCGCGCGAATGGCTGACCTGGCTCCTGCATTCCCGGGTGACTGCCTTCCTGTCCAACCCGATCGTCGCCTTCGTCCTGTTCGTCGGCTCGCCGTACATCGTCTACTTCACGCCGCTGTTCAACACGCTGGTCCGCTACCACTGGGGCCACGAGTTCATGGCGGTCCACTTCCTGCTCGTCGGGTATCTCTTCTACTGGGCGATCATCGGCATCGACCCGGGCCCGCGCCGGCTGCCCTACCCGGGCCGTATCGGTCTGCTGTTCGCGGTGATGCCGTTCCATGCCTTCTTCGGCGTCGCGCTCATGACGATGGCCGAGCCGGTCGGGAACACCTTCTACCGTTCGGTGAACCTGCCGTGGCTGCCCAGCATCATTGCCGACCAGCATCTCGGCGGCGGAATCGCGTGGAGTCTGACCGAAGTGCCGGTCATCATCGTCATCGTGGCGTTGGTCACCCAGTGGGCACGGCAGGACCGCAAGGACGCGTCCCGCGGCGATCGGCACGCCGACAGCGACTACGCTGACGACGATCTGGAGGCATACAACGCGATGCTGCGGGAGTTGTCCCGGATGCGGCGCTAACCGACGACGGTGAAGTTGCCCTCACCCTTGAGTGCGGCCTGAACCTGTTCCGCGGTCAGCTCGGTGTTGGCCGAAACCCGCACCGCGGACGTGCCTTCGGTGTTCAGGTCGATACTGACCGCGGTCACCGGCTTCAGTGCGGTCAGCGCGGTGGTGATGGTCGCCACGCACCCTTCGCAGTGCAACCCGGTGACGGAGAATGTCTGTTCGGCCATGCGGGCCATCCTACCGGCGGTCGCATGGCCCGCCGACTGTGATTTCGGCGACGGTCAATCTGTGTGTCGTGTCGGGTGATTCACCCTCGGCGAAGAGGTCTGGGTGCCAAAGTTGCGTAGCCGCAGGCTGTTTGACACCACGAAGAATGACGAGAAGGCCATCGCGGCGCCGGCGATCAGCGGATTGAGCAGGCCGGCAGCGGCGATCGGAATCGCCGCCACGTTGTAGCCGAAGGCCCACACCATGTTCATCCGGATCGTCCGCATGGTCGCGCGCGCCAGGTCCAGCGACTGCGGGACGATGTTCAGGTCGTCGCGCACCAGGATGATGTCGGCAGCCCCGATCGCGACGTCGGTGCCCCGGCCGATCGCCAATCCCAGATCGGCACAAGCCAGTGCGGGTCCGTCGTTGATGCCGTCGCCGACCATCGCCACCGTCCGGCCTTCGGCGCGCAACCGCTCGATCGTCTCCACCTTGCCTTGCGGCAGGACCTCGGCGATCACCGTCTCGATGCCGACCCGGTTCGCGACGGCGCCGGCGGCGGCTTTGTTGTCGCCGGTGAGCAGGATCGTGCGCAGGCCGCGCTGGTGCAGCGCGGCGACCGCGTCCGGAGCCGAGTCCTTTACCGTGTCAGCGATCGCGACCGCCGCGCACGGCAGTCCATCGACGGCGATGAAAACCACGGTCTCACCGCGGGATTCGCCATCCTGCCGGGCCGATTCGAGAATGACGTCGCCCGGCGCATCCCGGGTGATCCAGGACGGCTTGCCGACCTCGACGCGCCGGCCGTCGACGAATCCCGCGACGCCGCAGCCGGCGACCGCGACAAAGTCCTTGACCGGCAACGGATCTGGTGATGACGACACGATCGCCGCGGCCACCGCGTGCTCGGAGGCCGCCTCCACCGCCGACGCGAGGCGCAACACCTGCTCGTCGTCGTGCCCGCCGGTGGTCGTCACCGTGCTCACGCTCAGTTGACCGACGGTCAGCGTGCCGGTCTTGTCGAAGACGACCGTGTCGATGCCGTGCACGGTCTCCAGGGCGCGGTAGCCCTTGATAAAGATTCCCAGCTGGGCACCCCGGCCGGAGGCGACCATCATGGCGGTCGGCGTCGCCAGCCCGAGCGCGCACGGGCAGGCGATCACCAGCACTCCCAGCGTCACCGAGAAGGCGCGCTCGGCACCCGCGCCGCTGATCAGCCACGCCGAACCGGCCAACAGCGCGATAGCGAAGACCGCCGGGACGAACACCGCCGAGATGCGGTCGGCGAGGCGCTGGGCGCGTGCCTTCTGCGCCTGGGCCTCCTCGACCAGGCGGACCATGGCGGCGAACTGGGTGTCGGCGCCGACGGCGGTGGCCTGGATGATGAGCCGGCCGTCCAGCACCACGGTGCCCCCGACCACCGCGGCGTCCGGAGACGCCCGCACGGGTCGGGATTCGCCGGTCATGGCGCTGGTGTCGATCGCGGCGGAGCCTTCCAGGACAACCCCGTCCGCCGCGATGGTCTCGCCCGGCCGCGTCACGAAACGCTGACGCTTCTTGAGTTCGCCGGCCGGGATGACCAACTCCGAACCGTCGTCGAGCAGTACGGTCACGTTCCTGGCGCCGAGGGCGGCCAGAGCGCGCAGCGCGCCGCCGGCCTTCGACTTGGCGCGCGCCTCGAAGTAACGGCCCGCCAGCACGAAGACCGTCACGCCGGCCGCGACTTCGAGGTAGATCGCGTCACTGTGCAGGATCGCCTGCCAGACGCCGTGCGTCTCGCGGGGCTGCCTGGGGACGAAGACCGTCGCCAGCGACCAGACGGTGGCGGCGACGATGCCCACCGAGATCAGCGTCTCCATCGACGCCGTCCGGTGCCGCGCATTGCGCAGCGCGACGGAGTGGAAAGGCCACGCCGCCCAGGTCACGATCGGGGCCGCCAGCGCGGCCAGCACGTAGCCCCAGCCGGGGAACCGGGCGCTTGGCACTATCGCGAGCATGCTCGACAGGTCGGCCAGCGGCACGAACAACACCGCGGCGATCAGCAGCCGGCGCAGCAGGCTGCGGGCATGCCGGGCGTCGGGATCATCCCCTTCGGACGGCGCGGAGGAGTCGGTGTGCGGAACCGCCTGGTAACCGGCCTGGTTGACCACCTCGCACAGTTCGTCGACGTTGGCGTCGACGGTGTCGATGGTGGCCACCCGGGTAGCGAAGTTGACCGATGCGCGCACACCGGGGACCTTGTTCAGCTTCGTCTCGACCCGGCTCGCACACGCCGCGCAGGACATCCCGGAAACGTCGAGCCGGACACGCTGCCGCTCGGAGTTCTCCACAAGCGGCGTCGCCACGGTTCTCCTCGGTGCTCGGTGCAATCGGTAAGCCCAGCGTACAAGCGGTATCAGGAGCTGACGGTGGCGTGCTCGCGGATGAGCGCGCACACCTGCCACTGCCCCGGCACGCCCTTGAGCTCGCGCTCACCGCGGCCGACGAACCGGTGCCGCGAACCGGTGACGATGTCGCGCACGGTCGAGGACACCAGCACCTCGCTGGGTCCGGCCAGGGCGCCCACGCGTGCGGCGATGTGCACGGCCATCCCGGCGACATCCGCGCCGCGCACTTCGACCTCGCCGGCGTGGATGCCCACCCGGATCTCGATGCCCAGCACGCGCACCGCCTCGATCACGGCGTCGCCGCAGGCCAGGGCGGCACTGGGGCTGGTGAACGTGGCGACGAAACCATCGCCGGCGGTGTTGACCTCCCGCCCGCCGAACCGCTGGATCTCGTGGCGGACGATGGTGTCGTGGTTGTCGAGCAGGTCGCGCCACCGGTAGTCGCCGAGCGCCGCGGCCCGCTGCGTCGAGCCGACGATGTCGGTGAACACGATGGTCGTCAGCACGCGTTCGGCATCCCCGCCACCGCGCACGCCGGTGACGAATTCCTCGATCTCATCGAGCATGGCGGCGGCGTCGCCCACCCAGTACAGCGTGTCCTCGCCGGGCAGCTCGATCAGGCGCGCTCCGGCGATCTGATCGGCGAGGTACCGGCCATGCTCGATCGGGCTGAAGCCACGGTTGTCGCGGTGCAACACCAGCGTCGGCGCGGTGACGCGGGGCAGGGTGTCGCGGACGTCGGAGTGCCGGACGGCGGTGATGATCGCCCGGGCCATGCTCGGCGAAGCAGCCCGGTTGCCGGCCATGTCCCACCATGAGCGGAACGCGTTGTCGGCGGCCACCGATGGAGCGATGATGCTCAAAATGTCGAAGCCCTGCTCGACGGCGTCGGGTTCGATGGCGACTGTGGTGAAGGGGTCCGCGGCATCGATCTCATGGCCTATCGGGTAGTCGGGCGCGCGTAGCGTCCGGGCCGCGCCGTTGATGCACACCAGGCTGCTGACCCGTTCGGGATAGTCGGCCGCAAGGACCAGGCCGGTCATCGTGGTGAAGCCAGGAGCCAGGATCGTCGCGCGCTCACAGCCGACGGCATTCATCACCGCGATGGCGTCCTTGGCCCAGTGCTTCGGGCCGATCATGTCCGGCGACGACACCCGCGACGACAGCCCGATGCCGCGCTGGTCATAGCGGATCACCCGGGCGAACGACGCCAGGCGCCGGTGGAACCGGTACATCGACGGCTCGGCGTCGACGGTGTCGATCGGGATGGACGGGCCGGGCAGCACCAACAGGTCGAGGGGGCCATCGCCGAACACCTGATAGGCGATGTCCACCTCGCCACAGGTCGCATAGCGAGTCCGGGGAGCCTGCGCCACAAATACAGGTTAGTAATCCGGGCCGACACTTTCACCTGAGGTCCCCGGGCGGACGCGAGACGAGGGGCCTCAGGTTCGGTCGGTCTTCTCGCCCGGCAGGTACTGCTGCACCTGCTGCTTGATCCCCTGCTTGATGAACCCGGCCGCATCCTCGTCACCACCGACCACCGCCTGGACCAGCGACTTGGCCTGCTCGAAGGTGGCGTGCGGTGGGATGGGCGGAACGTCCGGATCGCAACGCACATCGAGCACCGTGGGGCGGTCGGCGGCCAGAGCACGCTCCCACGCGGAACCCAATTGCCCTGCCTCATTCAGGTTTTCACCATGCAGACCCAGGCTGCGCGCGAATGCGGCGTAGTCCACGTCCGGAAGCGTCTGGGACGCCTCGAATTTGGGCGAGCCTTCCATGGCCCGCATTTCCCAGGTGACCTGGTTGAGGTCGTTGTTGTGCAGAACCGCGATGATCAATCGGGGGTCGGTCCACTGCCGCCAGTACTTGGCAATCGTGATCAGTTCGGCCATGTTGTTCATCTGCATCGCCCCGTCTCCGACGAAAGCGATGCCCGGCCGGTCGGGATGAGCCCACTTCGCCCCGATGACATACGGCACCCCAGGGCCCATGGTCGCCAGCGTTCCCGACAGCGACCCACGGACGCCCGCGGTGAACTTGAGGTGGCGGGCATACCAGTTCGCCGCGGACCCGGAGTCAGCCGTGACGATCGCGTTGGTCGGCAACCGCGTCGACAATTCGTGGAAGATCCGCATCGGATTGACGGGGTCGGCGTCGGTCATCGCCTGCCGCTGCGCGGTGTTCCACCATTTCGCAACGTGCTTCTCGACGGTCTCCCGCCACTCTCGGTCGGATTTGCGCTGAAGCAACGGAATCAATTGCTGTAGAGTCGTTTTGGCGTCGCCCACCAAGTTCAGCTCGTACGGGTAGCGCATGCCGATCCACTTGCCCGACCGGTCGATCTGCACCGCGCGAGCCTGGTCCAGTTTCGGCAGAAATTGGGTATAGGGAAAGTTCGATCCGACGGTGAGCAGGGTGTCGCAGCCCATCATCAGGTGCCAGCTGGCGGTGGTGCCCAACAACCCGATCGCACCCGTCACCCAGGGCAGATCATCGGGCAGCACGTCCTTTCCCAGCAGGGCTTTCGCGGCGCCGGCCCCCAACAGGTCGGCGACCTGGGTCAACTCGTCCACGCAATCGCGAGCTCCCTGCCCGACCAGCATGGCGACCTTCTCGCCGGCATTGAGCAGATCGGCGGCCGCGCGCACCGCTGCGTCATCCGGGCTCATGCGGGCGGGGCTCAGTCCGAGACTGGACGGAACCTGCTTGAATGCGTGCGTCGGCGGTTCGTACTTCAGCTCGAACACATCGGACGGGACGATGATGCAGGTCGGGCATCCTTCGCTCACCGCGATACGGATCGCCCGGTCAATGAGATTCGGCAATTGTTGTGGCACGGTGCACATTTGGACGTAATCACTGCAAACGTCCTTGAACAGGCTGAGTAGGTCCACTTCCTGCTGGTAGGCGCCACCCATCGCGGACCGCTCGGTCTGCCCGACGATGGCGACCACTGGGACGTGGTCAAGCTTGGCGTCGTAGAGCCCGTTGAGTAGGTGAATTGCGCCAGGACCACTGGTGGCCACGCATACGCCGACTCCGCCGGAAAACTTTGCGAAGCCGACCGCCTGGAAGGCGGACATCTCCTCGTGCCGGGCCTGCACGAACTGTGGCCGGTCCCCGGCTCGCTGCCAGGCAGCGAGTAAACCGTTGATCCCATCACCGGGATAACCGAAGACCTGTTTGACATTCCATTCGCGGAGCCGGGACAACAACACGTCGGCCACCGTCTGGGACACAGTCACTCTCCTACCTGCCGGAAAATTCGGCGACAACATTCGGGCGAGCATCGGAAGGAAAGAATCTGGCTCGCAGCCGATGCTGACGCCTTACCCGCTCAGGCCTGCCCGAAACGTCCGTCGTCTCGGGTACCAACCACCCCGGCCGCGGACTTACGCGCTGATGATCGGAACCAGGTAGCGCGCGGCGTAGTCGCGGACCGCTGCCTGATCGGAGGTGTCGAGCCGGTCGGTGGGAAACACGATGATGCCCACGGCGACCCGTAGCAGGATGTCCGCGACGTTGGCGAGATCCGCGTCCGGGATGGCGACGCCACAGCGCCGGAGGGTGTGGGCGATGCCGTCGGCGAACTGGCCGATCGGAAAGACGTCCGAACGCGAGAACATTCCGAACAGTTCGGGCTCACTCTCGGCGATGCGCGAGTACAACGGTGAGTCTTCGATCAGGCGGACCCCGAGGGTGAACGCCTCGATGACCGCTTCCTGCGGGCTGCAGCCGGTGGTGGCCTGGTCCAGCGTGGTGAAGAACAACGCCGCCTCGCGCCGCACCACGGCTTCGAACAGCTCGTCTTTAGTGGGGAAGCGCCGGTAGATGGTGCTGCGGCTCACCCCGGCCCGGACAGCGACATCTTCGATGTTCGCGCGTCGCACGCCGTAGGTCTCGAAGACCGAGCGTGCGGTGTCCAGGATGGTGTCCTCGACGGACGCGGTGCTGGTACCCGTAGCCCTCGTCGCCATGCTCAACTACTTTCCCCGCCCGGCAGTGATGCCGGGGATTTCCCGCTTCGAATGGTATCGTGAAACAAAAGTACGTTTTTGTGTCTCTGCTTCAACGGCGCTGGGGGGTGCCGGAGGGGGTTGTGATGAGTACGAGTTTCGAGGTCGGCGTCCGGGAAGCGACGCCGGTGGTGCGCGACGAGATCGACGACGCGGCGCCCGTGCTGGGCCCGGACTCGTTGATCTGGAAGTTCTACGGCGATTATCGGACCCAGTTGTTCGGATTCCAGCGCGTCGCGGGCACCGAGAACTGCATAGAACAGCTTGCCCAGGGCGTGCTTGACCATTCGGTGGTGTTCAGCGACACGCTGGGCCGGGCGAAGCGGACAGCGCCGCCGCTGATGAAAACCGTCTATTCCGAAGACCCGCACAAGTGGGGTCGTACCGTGCGGGACTTCCACAAGCCGATCAAAGGGACCGTCAGCGACGGTTCGCGCTATCACGCCCTGAACCCGGAGTTGTTCTACTGGGCGCACGCCACGTTCGTCGACCAGGTTCTCTACAACGCCGACACGTTCATCCGGCGCCTGTCGCACGCGGAGAAGGAACAGATCTTCGCCGAGAGCAAGGTCTGGTACTCCCTGTACGGCGTCAGCGACCGGGGTCAGCCGCAGACCTACGACGAGTTCGTCGAATACTGGGACGGCATGCTCGACCGGTTCGTGCCACACAAGACCGTTCTGTATGGGACGGGCTACATCCGCAAAGGGCTCCCGGGCCCGCGCCGAATTCCCCGCCCGATCTGGCGGATCCTGTCCGCGCCCGTGAACGCCTACGCCCGGTTGGTGATCGCGGGGACCTGCCCGCCGCAGATGCGCGCGGTATGCGATCTCGCCTGGGATGGCAAGAAGGAGAAGCGATTTCAGCGCTTCGCGGCCATCATGCGGGCGCTGAATCCGTTGATCAACCGGTTGCCCCTACGGTTCGTCTACGCATCCTGGGCGGCCGACGCGTGGCAGCGCGAGGGTGTCGACCCGCGCCGGATCAACAATTAGCGCGCAGCGACATACGGCAGCAGTGCCATCTCGCGTGCGTTCTTGATCGCATTGGCCACCTGGCGTTGTTGTTGGACGGTCAGCCCGGTGACGCGGCGAGACCTGATCTTTCCGCGTTCGGACAGGAAGAGTCGCAAGGTGTTTGTGTCTTTGTAGTCGACGGTCGCCATGCCGAGACTTGTCAGCAGGTTCTTCTTCGCCATCGGCTGCGCAGCGGTGCGCAGTTGCCTGTTGGGACGCTGCGCCATCACCAGCTCGACTTGCGCACGCCGGGAAGCTGGCCCCGGTGGGCGAGTTCGCGCGCGCGCACCCGGGATAACGCGAACTTGCGGAGATGTCCGCGTGGGCGGCCGTCGATCGAATCACGATTGCGCACCCGGACGGCACTGGCATCACGAGGCTGGCGTGCGAGCTCCCGTTGTGCGTCGACTCGCTGTTCGGGCGTGCTTTGCAGAGACCGGATGATCCGTTTGAGTTCGGCGCGCCGCTCGGCGTAGCGCGCCACCACCACGCGGCGCTGCTGGTTCTTGACGATCTTGGACTTCTTGGCCATTCAGCGTTCCTCCCGGAAGTTCACGTGCCGTCTGATCACCGGGTCGTACTTCCGCAGTGTCATCCGGTCCGGATCGTTGCGTCGGTTCTTGCGGGTGACGTAGGTGTAACCGGTGCCGGCCGTCGAGCGGAGCTTGACGATCGGGCGAATCTCATTGCGCGCCATCAGAAGTGCTCGCCCATGCGGCGCAACCGGACCACGACCGCTTCGATGCCGTCCCGGTCGATGACTTTGATGCCCTTGGCGCTGACCCGCAATGTGATGCGGCGGCCCTCGGACGGTAGGTAGTAGGTCTTACGCTGCAGGTTCGGTGACCAGCGGCGCCGGGTGCGCCGGTGCGAGTGTGACACCGCATTGCCGAAACCCACTGTGCGCCCGGTGACTTGGCATCGCGCTGACATGTCGGCCTCCCCTCGTGTTTAGACAAGCGACGCATCGGACTGTAGCCTTAATGAAAATGATTTTCAATAAGGAGCGGGTATGCGAACTCCGGTAGTGCTGGTCGTCGGTCAGGGAGCCACCGACGAGGTGACGGGGACGCTCCTGCGGCAGCCGGGCACTGCCGTGGTCGAGCACCGGTTCGACGGGCACGTGGTCCGCCGCACGGTCATCACCCTGGATCGTGGTGAGTTGCGCACCACCGAGGAGGCGCTGGAGTTGGCGCACGGTTGCCTTTCCTGCACCATCCGGAACGACCTGCTGGTGTTGCTGCGGAAGCTGCATCGACGCTCCAATGTGGCCCGCGTCGTCGTGCACGTGGCGTCGTGGCTGGAACCCGAACCGATCTGCTGGGCGGTCAATCACGTCCGGGTGCGGGTCGGTCCCGGCTATCCGGACGGACCGGCCGCTCTCGACGTGCAGATAGCCGCCGTGGTGACCTGCGTGGACTCCGTCAACTGGTTGTCGCAGGCGCTCGGGGAGGACCTGCTGCCCGACGGGCGCACGGTGGCCCAGGCGGCCGTCGGGCAAGCCGAGTTCGGCGACCTGCTGGTGCTGACTCAGCCGGAGCCGGTGACGCTGGCCGTCCTGCGACGCCTGGCGCCGCGGGCGCGGATCACGGTCGGATGCGATCGTGTCGAGCTGGCGTTGGCGAACCTCGACGGGCGTTCGCGGCGCGGCCGGACCGACCACCCGCACGCGCCGCTGTTGACGGGCCTACCGCCGCTGGACGCCGATCGCGGCGTGGTCATCCTCGAGTTCAACGCCCGCCGCCCGTTTCACCCCGAACGCCTGCACGACGCCGTGGACCTGCTCCTGGACGGAGTGGTGCGCACCCGCGGGCGGTTGTGGCTGGCCAACCGGCCCGAACAGGTGATGTGGCTGGAATCGGCCGGCGGGGGGTTGCGGGTCGCTTCGGCAGGAAAGTGGCTGGCGGCCATGTCCCCCTCGGAGCTCGCCTATGTCGACCCGGAGCGCCGGTTGTTCGCCGAACTGATGTGGGAGTTCCACCACGGCGACCGGCACACCGCGATGACCATGCTGGTCTGCGGCGCCGACCCGGTCGACATCACGAACGCTCTGAACGCGGCGCTGCTCACCGATTTGGAGATGGCCGATCCGGATTCCTGGACCGGGTATCGCGACCCCTTCGGCGACTGGCATCAGGATCCGTGTCACGAGACACCGGACGCGGCGGGCGAGTTCTCGGCGCACCGCAACGATGGTCAGCGCGGATGAAGCCCGGCACCCATCCCGACTATCGCCCGGTCGTGTTCCAGGACGCCAACACCGGCACGATGTTTATCACACGATCGACGATCCACAGCACCCGCACCATCGAGTGGGAAACCCCGGCTGGGCGGCACACGTACCCACTGGTCGTCGTCGAGGTGTCGGCGGATTCGCACCCTTTCTGGACTGGGACGCAGCGCACGCTCGACGCCGCCGGCAGGGTGGACCTCTTCCACCGCAGATACGGCCCTAGAACTCGATAGCGGCGGTACCCCGACGCGCCAGGGCTTCAGGTGGCGTTGTGACCGTGGGTCACACCTGTGTTTCGATAGGTGAAGACGGGTCGACAGCGATCGAGGGATACAGCCGATGAATCTTGTCTTGCAGGCGATTGATTCGGCTGCCAGCAGGTTGGCAAACCCGGCGCGGGAATCCGACCCGGACAGGTTGCGCGATGTCGTCACGGGCAAAACGGTGCTGGTCACCGGCGCGTCCTATGGGATCGGCGAGGCTACCGCCCGCAAGCTGGCGGCGGCCGGAGCGAAGGTGTTGATCGTGGCCCGTTCGGCCGATCGCCTGGAAGATGTCGCAGCCTCCATCAATACTGGTGGGGGACAGGCGGTCGTCTATCCGACCGATCTCAGCGATGAGGCCGCCGTCAGCGAGCTGACCAAGCAGATCACCGAGAATCACGGCCCGCTGGACATCATCGTGAGCAACGCCGGCAAGTCGTTGCGCCGGTCGCTGCACGAGCAGTACGACCGCCCTCACGACTTCCAGCGCACGATCGACGTCAACTATCTGGGACCGATCTGGCTGTTGCTCGGGTTGCTGCCGGCGATGCGCGACAACGGCCGCGGGCACCTGGTCAATGTGTCGAGCGTCGGCGTGAGGGTGGTCCCGGGGCCACAGTGGGGCGCCTACCAGGCGTCCAAGGGAGCCTTCGACCGCTGGCTGCGCAGTGTCGCGCCGGAACTGCACGCAGACGGCATCGACGTTTCGACGATCTACTTCGCGCTGGTCCGCACCCGGATGATCGAACCGACGCCGCTGCTCGGCCGACTGCCGGGCCTAACGCCCGACGAGGCCGCCGACGCCGTCGCGAAGGTCATCATCGAGCGGCCCCGAACCAACGAGCCGCCCTGGGTCTGGCCGGCCGAAATCGCTTCGGTGCTGCTGGCCGGACCCGCCGAGCGCGCTGCCCGGCTGTGGTACAGCCGGTTCTTCGCCGAATCCGGCTTGCCGCCGGTCACAAAGGAAGCCCGGTCGTGACGGACAGCGTGGTGGGTACGACGGCGCGCGCGGTGCTGTCATCGGGACTGCTCGGCCCGCCCGGTCCCGCCGGGGCGTTGCGTCTGGCCCGCGAATTATGCCGGGGTGGGACCAATCTTTTCACCCTGCTGGCTGTGTCGGCGGCACGCTGGCCGCAGCGGACCGCGATCGTCGACGAAGACGGTGCACTCAGTTACCACGACTTGCTGTCGATGACCGAGTCAATGGCCGTGGAGCTGCTCGATGCCGGTGTGCGCGCCGGGCAGCCGGTCGGCGTGATGTGCCGCAACGGGCGCAACTTCGTCTCCGCGGTTTTCGCCACGGCGCTGATCGGCGCCGATGTGGTGTTGGTGAACACCGAGTTTCGCTCCGACGCCCTCGCGGGCGCCCTTGCGGCACACCAGATCCGGACGATGTTCTGCGACGACGAGTTCACCCCTCAGATCGTCGCGACCGAGGAGCCGATCCGGATCATCGATCCGGCCGGCGTCGAACCGCGACTGGATGTTCCGCGGCCCAAGGTCGCCCCGTCGGGGCGGATGGTCTTGCTGACCTCAGGCACCACCGGAATCCCGAAAGGGGTGCCACGCACGCCCCACCTCAGTTCGGGGGTGGGCGTCAGCATGACCATACTGGCGCGTACCGGATTACGCGTCGGCACGCGAATCTCTCTGGCGGCTCCGATGTTTCATGGTCTCGGTTTCGGCATCCTGATGATGGCGATCGCACTGGGCGGCACGGTGCTGACCCGCCGCCGCTTCGATGCCGAGGGCGCCCTGGCCCAGGCTTCCCTGCACCGGGCCGAGGCGATGAGCGCGGTGCCCATCATGTTGGCCCGCATGTTGGATCTGCCGCAACGGGTGCGAGCGCGAAACCCCTTGTCCTGCTTGCGTGTTGTCATATCCAGCGGCGACCGCCTGGACCCGGGCCTGGCCCGCCGGTTCATGGACGCCTACGGTGACGTCCTCTACAACCTCTACGGTTCTACCGAGGTTGGTATCGGATCCCTGGCCACACCGCAGGAACTGCGCCGCTACCCCGAGACGGTGGGCAGGCCGGTCGCCGGTTGCCCGGTGCGTATCTACAACCGCAACGGGCGGCCCGTCGGGCCACGGGTCACCGGGCGCATCTTCGTCGGTGGCGGACTGGCCTCCGACGGATACACCGGTGGTGGCGGCAAAGCGGTCATCGACGGCATGACGAGCACCGGGGATATGGGTTACCTCGACGAGGACGGCCGCCTGTATATCGTTGGCCGCGAAGACGACATGATCGTCTCCGGCGGTGAGAACGTCTACCCGCGCGCGCTGGAGAACGCGTTGGCCGGGCACCCGGAAGTGGCCGAGAATGCGGTCGTCGGGGTGGCCGACGAGCAGTTCGGCAAGCGCTTGGCCGCGTTCGTCGTATTGCGGGAGGACAGCGCCGCCGATGAGCTCGCGCTGCGAGAATACTTGCGGGGCAGAGTTTCTCGCTTCGAGCAGCCCAGGGATATCAACATCGTCGAAAGCATCCCGCGCAATCCGGCGGGCAAGGTGGTGCGCCGGGAACTGTCCGGCTAGCGAACTGACCTGGCGTCAATCTGGTTCGCTGTCAACGTCATCGGTTTTCGGTGGTCGCACCGGGTGATGCATGCAGTTGGTGCGGGGCCGCCCGAAGTCTAGGTGCTTGGGTGCTATCCATTCGGTGTGGCCGCGGGCATTTCGGCGGGTGGTGTATTTGTGGAGTTCGACCAATCTGTTGTCTGGTGCACAGGCCAGGGCGAGTTCGTCGATGTGGGTGCGACGCTTGGCCATCCATCCCTCAAGGTGATGCACCTGGGTCCAGTAGCCCGGCACCCTGCAGCCCGGGCGGGTGCAGCCGCCGTCTCTGGCCAGCAGGGCCAGGCGTTGCTCGGGCGAGGCCAGGCGCTTGCTGTGGTAGAGCGCCAGTGTTTTGTCCTTGTCGAAGATCGCCAAATAGTGATGGGCCGGCGAGGCCAGTCGGATAACCTCCGACATGGGCAGCAGGGTGCCCCCGGCGGTCAGGGCTCGCCCGGCCCCGGCTTCGAGTTCGGCCAGGGTGGTGGTGACCACGATGGTAGTCGGCAGCCCGTGGTGGCGGCCTAACTCTTTGGAGCCCAGCAGCATCCGCAGTCCGGCCGCGATGGCGTCGTGGCTGCGCTGGGCGTGGTTGCGGGCGTCACGGTCGACCGCGTCCTCGGGTGCCTTGCCCGCGGTGACGGGGTGCTCGTCGTCGGGGTTGCACATGCCCGGGGCGCCGAGTTTGGCGACCACCGGTTCCAGGGTGGCCCGGAATTCGGGGGTGATCAGCCCACGGATCTCCGACATCCCGTCGGCCTGTTGTTCGCCCAGGGTGATGCCGCGTCTGCGGGCCCGCTCGGGTTCGTCGGGGCCGTCACCGTCGGGCATCAGGTAGTTCTGTAGCAGCTTGGCGTAGTCGGCCACTTCATCGGGCCGACATCCGGCGGCGACCTTGCCGGCCAGGTCAGCCTCGGCGAAGTCGCGGTCGGCCGCGGCGATGGTGTTGGGCAGTTTCTTGAAGAATCTGCGGATCACCTTGATGTGCCCGGCCCCGACCAGGCCTTGACGTTGTGCGGCAGCGGTGGCCGGCAGCAGCGGTGCCAACGGTTCTCCGGTCAGTGCGCGGCGCGGTCCCAGGTCGGCGGCGTCCGCGATGCGGCGGTCAGCCTCGTCCTTGACCACCCGCAGCCGATCGGCCAGCGCATGGCCGAGTGTGCCGCCCAGATCTGCCGGAGTCGCTTGGCTGGCAAGCTGATTGATCAACACGTTCCCGGCCACCGGCAGGCGCCGGCACTGCACTTCCAGCTCACCGAGCGTCGTCAGCAACTCGGGGCAACTCAACGTCTCCGCGGTGAGCTCCAACAGCCGCGACACCGACCCGCAAAGCGCGCCCAGCGCCTCGGCCCAGTCCTCACGCGTGCTGCAACTCACACCCCAATTCTATTGCGGGGCACCGACAAGCCGGATTTCGCGCGCTACTGGGAGTCCCCGTTCGGCGCCGGCTGCACCGCACCGACCGCCTTATTCAGCCAATGAGGCGCCAGCCACGAGATCGCGGTCGTTCCCGCCGTGGCGCCGATAACACCCGACCAGGCCACCGGCCCCAGTGGTGTGCAACCGAAAAACTGGCTCAATACCGGTGTTTGGATGATCCCGACCAGGACTCCCGCGCTGCCCAGTGCGGTTGCCACCACCAGCGGGCTGTGGCTGCGGGTCATTAGAGTCTGAGCCAGCTGCGTCGTCACCAGAGCGGTCAGACCCATTGTCGCCGTGCGCCTTTCGGTGCCCGGGGTCCACCGGCCGATGGTCCAGGCGGTGGTTGCGCCGGCCGCGGTGATGATGCCGCGGTTGACGATCTGACGCATCAGCGGCTCGTCCAGGGAGGGGGCGGGCTGGATCAGCAGGTCGCGTTGCAGGGTCCGGCGGGCCTCCTCGATCTGCTCGGCGGTCAGTTCCTCGTCGTCCTCGGGGTCGTCGTACTGGGAGGTGACGGCGACCGCGAGCGCGGGGAACATGTCGGTGAGCAGGTTCACCAGCAGCAGTTGCCGGGTGCCCACCGGCGCCCGTCCCTGCCCGAACGCCGTCCCCAGAATGGTGAACAGCACTTCGCCGACGTTTCCCCCGACCAGGATGGTGACCGCGTCGCGCACACCGGCCCACATGTTGCGGCCCTCGACCAGCGCGTCGATCAGCACGCCCAGATCGTCGTCGGTCAACACGATGTCGGCCGCGCCCCGGGCGGCCGAGGAACCGCGACCGCTGACCCCGATCCCCACGTCGGCCATCCGGATGGCGGCGGCGTCGTTGGCGCCGTCGCCGACCATGGCGGTCACTCGGCCCGCGCGCTGCAGCGCCGCGACGATCTGCACCTTCTGCTCCGGGCTGACCCGCGCGAACACCTGGACATCGGCCGCCAGCTTGGTGTGCCCCTCGGCGTCGATGCCGGCGAACTCGGCTCCGGTCACCACGCGAACATCCTCAGGCAGGCCCAGTTGCCGGGCGATCGCGCGGGCGGTGATGGGGTGGTCACCGGTGATCAGCACCACGTTGCGCTCGGCTTCCACCAGCGCCTCGATGAGCGGCCGCGCGGACGCCCGGGCCGTGTCGGCCAGTCCGACATAACCGATCAGTTCCAGGTCGTGCGCGGCGGCGTCGACGGAGTCGGAATCGGTGTCGCCGTCGGAGGTGGCGAGCTCCCAGGGGCGCTGCGCGACGGCGAGCACCCGCAACCCTTGTGCCGCAAGGCTGTCCACCAGTGCCTCGGCCTCGGAGTCGACCGATCGGCAGCGCGGCAGGATCGTCTCCGGCGCGCCCTTGAGCATCAGCACCGGCGTGGCACCGTCGAGCTCCGCGCCGATGGACGCGGCGTAGCCGCGGCTGGACTCGAAGGGCACCTCGGCCAGCACCGTCCACGGTGAATCGCCTTCGCCGTCAAGCGAATTGGCGGCAATGATGATCGCCTCATCGGTTGCGTGCGCGTGTCCCTCGCCATCGTGCGGCTGCGTCGATGCGCGGGCGGCGGCCCGCAACACCGCGATCGCCTCCGGGGCGCCGGACTCGGGGAACGGTCCATTCGGACCGATGCCCTTCGGCACCGCACGCACGACGCGCAGCTTGTTCTCGGTGAGGGTGCCGGTCTTGTCGAAGCAGACGGTGTCGACGCGGCCCAGGGCCTCGATGGCGCGCGGTGAGCGCACCAGCACCCCGCGGGTCGTCAGGCGCTGCGCGGCGGCCAGCTGGGACAGCGTCGCCACCAGCGGCAGACCTTCCGGAACCGCCGCGACCGCGATGGCGACGCCGTCGGCCACCGCCTGCCGCAAAGAGGTGCGGCGCAGCAGCGACAGGCCGGTCACCGTCGCGCCGCCGGCCAGGGTGAGCGGCAGCACCTTGCTGGTCAGCTCCCGCAGCCGCGCCTGTACGCCGGCCGAGGTCTCGACATTGGCCACCGCCGAGATCGCCCGCTGTGCGGCGGTGCCGACTCCGGTGGCGACGACGATCGCCCGCGCACGGCCCGCGACGATCGTGCTGCCCTCGAACAGCATGCTGGCCCGCTCCGGGTCGTTGACGGCGACGGGATCAACCTGCTTGTCGACCGGCAGCGACTCGCCGGTGAGGAAGGACTCGTCGACCTCGAGGTCATCGGCAACCAAGATCCGCGCGTCGGCGGGCACCACTTCGGGAGCGGCCAGGTCGATGACGTCCCCGGGCCGCAGCTTCTTGGCCGACACGGTGGCGGTGCGGGTGGCATGCTGGGCGGCCTCCAGCCGGCGCCGCGTGGTCGCGACCGCGGGCACCACCACGCGACGCACCAGCTGATCCTGCTCGGCGAACAGCTCTGCAGCCGCTGCCTCGGCCCGCAGCCGCTGTACGCCACCGGTTACCGCGTTGACCGCCATGACGCCGGCGACCAGCAGCGCGTCGACATTGCTGCCCACGATCGCCGACGCCGCCGCACCCACCGCCAGGATCGGAGTCAGCGGATCGCGCAACTCGACGCGGGTGGCGGCCGCCAACCGTCCCAGCGTATGGGCCGGACCGCGCAGCGGGGCCACGACCGGCTCGTAGGACAGGTCGTCGAGCCGCCGCCGCCAGGTCGGGGTGTCGGATTGGACCGCCAGCGGACGCGATCCGCCGGCCAGGCGCGAGTAGACGATCTCGGGGTCCAGTGCGTGCCAGGCGGTCAGCGGCTGCGGCGTGGGGTCGGGCTGCCGGAGCACCCGTGCGGCCGAGAGGGACCCGCCCAGCAGGGCGGTCAGCGCGGCGGCGTTGACCGGGTTGAGCCAGCGACGGAAGGAAGCCGGATTGCTGGTCCGGCCGTCTTCCCCGGTGACGAGCAGCAGCCCGGCCAATGTGGTCCCGCCCTGGGCCAGGTGCACGGCGGATTCGCTGGCAGCGCGCGCCACCGGGAGCGCGGACAGAATTCGCACCGCAGCGGCCAGGTCGGTCCCGGTGATGATGTCGGCGGTCCACGGCGTGGCCGCGCGTGGGTCGTCCAGGGCGACGCCGACGTCCGCGATGGCCAGCGCGGCCAGCGTGTCGGTCGATGCGAAGTCACGGTGCAGGGCGGTGATCAGCAGGACCGGTCCCCGGTCCGCCCGCAGTTCCCGGACCAGCTTCAGCAGCGGCGTGCCCGGGGGATGTGTGGAACCGACGCTGGCGGACAGGTCTTCTGTGCCGGCCACGTGACGCAGCACCACCCGGGCGCCGGTGCGGTGCGCGGTCTGCATCAGCGGGATCGCGAACGGGTCGACTTCCCACCCGACGTCCACACTGCCCACCCGGTCGCCGTCGTTGATCAGGTCCGCGTGTTCGAGGCCCTGCGCCGGCGTCGCCGACGGTCCCTGCGATCGAATCCATTTCAGCCGCGCACCGATGGCCGGCAGCTCGTCGGGGTCGGGCTCGGGTGCCTCCTCCCCGTGCAACAGAGCGTCGGCAACCTCGTAGACACGGTCGTCGTCCCAGCCGGGCTCGTCGCCCTGCGCGCGCAGCACCGCGCGGTGGTCGCCCCGCAGGGCGGCACCGTCGATGACGACCACCTGCACCCGGTCCAGGCGACGCAACGCACCCGGGTCGAGCAGCAGCAATCCGGCGTTGGCCAGACCGCGACCGAGGGTGGTGGCGAACGCCTCGCGACCCACGTGCGCGGCCTTGGGCACTCCGGCCAGGATCGCCTCGGCGGCCTCGGCGGAACCGCCACCTGCGAACAACGCGCCGGCCGCGGCAACTACCGAGCCGCTCGCGGCCTGATCCACGTAGTGCTCGATCGGGCCTTTCATGGAGCCCTTGCCGGTGTCGATCGCGGCGTCGATGGCACCGTCCACCACGACGTGCGAGGCTTCGCCCGCGGCGGCCGCGGCCCAGTTGTGCCGGGGCGTGTGCTCGTCCGCAGCGGAGGAGAGGATCGGCACCACCGGTGCTTGTGGCCGGGTAGGGGAGGCGAGTTCGGGTTCCCGCTCCCGCCACCGCTGCCGGTGCGCCGCGGCCTCGGACAGCTGCAGCCCGCGTTGCGTGAGGTTCAGCAGTGGCGTGCCGACCGACTGGCTCAGCCCGTACGCCAGCGCCGTGGAACCGCTGAGCGCGATGTCGGTTCCGACGCGGCCGAGCCTGGACTCCAGCACGGCGACCACCCGCGGCTGGTAGTTCATCAGCGCCGCGGCGGCCCGCGCGCTGCGCGGCGCTACGGGCAGCCGGGTGAACCAGCCCGTGACGGCGGCGCCGACCGCGACGGCGTCCATCGCCGCGGCGGTGAGCGGCACCAGAATCGCCAACGGGTTGCCCGGGTCGGCGAACGGCGCGGAATGCGGTGTGGGGCCGGTTTCGGCGGCAGCGAGGTCGGCGGCCACCGCCGCCGCCGTGTCGCGCACCTCGTCGAGGACGTCGTCGGCGTCGGCATCCGCGGTGATCTCGATGACCAACCGGCCCAGCGCGCCTTCGACGTGGGCTTTGTCGACTCCGGCAATCCGGCGGACCGGCTCCTCGATCACCGGGGCATATTCATGCCAGCGGGGGAAGGGCAGCAGCGGATCGAGGTCCAGGTGGAACCGCCGGCCGCTGTGCCAGCGCACCGGCGGCGTGACGGTTTCCGGCGCTCCGTCGAGCGAGCTCCCCAGGCCGATAGCCCGGCCGGTGGTGTGCGCCACGGACTGCACGACGGGGCCGACCAGTTCCGTCACCGGGCTGGTCAGTGTCTGGACCGCTCCGACGGCACCCGCCGCTCCGTTGACCCCTGCCTGTATCGCCTGAACCGCTCCACCGGTGAGAGTGCCGACAAGGTCGGCCACACCCGGGATCTTCATCCATCACCCTTCGATCACGTCTACCGCGCCAATCCTCCCGGCGCCTCGGTGACCTGTCCACACGGCCCGCGCGAACGCGGCCGGGTCACCGCGTGGGCGGCAACCCGAACGCGGCGAAAAGCGTCGGATCGAGGAAGACGGTCATCACCGCGATCCCGGGTGTCCCGGCCCCGGAACGGCAGGTCAGCACCTGAATGGAATGAGCTTCCATGATGTTATCCGCGTTGCGCCGATATTCGGCGACCGCAGGCTGTGCGTTGGCTGAGGTCGGGACCATTACGACGTCGCCCGCGGGCGCGAAAGCGCGCTCGGCCAGGAAGCGGAGCACATCATCGCGGCCGACGAACCATTCCGGCATCGGCGGCATCTCGAGCTTGACGTCCTCCCGCAGCAACTCGGTGAGGGCGGCCATGTCGGAGTTCTCGAACGCGGAGCAGTAGCGGTCGACCAGATCGCGGCGCGCAGTGTCGTCCGGCTCGGCGATCTCGTCCTCGTCGGGTGTGATCTCGGCGAGCCGGCCGCGGGCACGTTGCGGGGAACTGTTGACGGCCGCGGGCGTGGTTTCCAGTAATTCGGCGACCTCGGCGGCGCTGAACTGCACGACGTCGCGCAGGATCAGCACCGCTCGTTGCCGGGCCGGCAGCTCCTGCAGGGCGGTCATCACCGCCAGCCGGACACTCTGCCGCACGGCCAGCGCGTCCTCCGGAGTCTGGAAGAGGTAGCCGTCCGGGATCGGTTCCAGCCACTCGCTGTCACCGATCGGATCGTCGGCCGGCAGCGCCCGGCGCGCGCGGTTCTCCAGAGCCCGCAGGCAGGCCGTCGTCGCGATCCGGTACAGCCACGTACGCAGCGCCGCGCGCTCCTCGAACGCCGGATAACCACGCCAGCCACGAAGGTAGGTCTCCTGAACCAGATCCTCGGCGTCGTGCACCGAACCGAGCATCCGGTAGCAGTGCGCAATCAACTCGGCGCGAAATGGCGCCGCCCGCTCGATGAACTCCGACTGGTCCGTCATGTCTCTTTAGATACTTCCGCGCCGGAAAAATCATCGCCGACCTGGGCAGCGATGAATCGCGGCGGTGCTGCGTATCTGCATTGGTGACGTTGTGTCACATGAAAGGAAGCTTCACCGTGAATCGAACAATTGCCGGGACGACGGCGATCGTCACCGGCGCCAGCCGCGGCTTCGGCCGCGCCGTCGCCATCGCCCTGACTTCGGCAGGTGCGCGTGTCGTCGGCGTCGCGCGGACCCAGGCCCATCTGCAGCTGGTGCGCGACGAACTGGGCGACACCTTCACCGGCGTCGCCGCCGACGCCGCAGACGCGCAGACGGCTGCCGCGCTGATCGATGAATACCGTCCGGCCACCGTCGTGCTGGCCGCCGGACTGGCGCCCCAGATGATGCCGTTGACGGACCAGACCTGGGAAAGCTTCACCGAGAACTGGAACGTCGACGTCGCGCAGGCGTTTCACTGGGTCCGGTGCGCGCTGCGACGGCCGCTGGCGCCGGGCAGCGCGGTGATCGCCTTCTCGAGCGGCGCTGCGGTCAACGGGTCTCCCCTCAGCGGTGGTTACGCGGGCGCCAAGGCCGCCGTCCGGTTTATCGCCGGCTACGCGGCCGAGGAATCGAAGCGGGCAGGGCTGGGCATCAGCTTCGCGTCGGTGTTGCCGCGCCTGACTCCCGCGACCGACCTGGGCGCCAAGGCCGTCGCTGCCTACGCCGCACGGCAGGGTGTCGCGGTCGATGCGTTCGTGGCGGCCGCCGGGCCGGTGCTTACCCCCGAGCAGGTCGGGATCGCGGTGCGGGGCATCGTGGAACGGCGGGACGGCGGGCCCTATCTACTGACTTCCGCCGGGTTGTCCCCGGTGGCCTGAAAGAGCGAGGAGACCTCCATGAAGACACCTCCGATCGTGTCCGCGGCAGAGTGGGCCGACGCGCACCAGCGGCTGCTGGCCAGAGAGAAGGAGTTGACCCGTGCCCGGGACGCGGTGGCTGCCGAGCGGCGCCGGATGCCCTGGCTGGCCGTGGATAAGGACTACGTGTTCGAGGGACCAGACGGACCGATGAGCCTGCTGGATCTTTTTCAGGGTCGGCGCCAACTGGTGCTGTACCGCGCGTTCTTCGAACCCGGCGTGCACGGCTGGCCCGATCACGGATGCCCGGGCTGTTCGATGATCGCCGACCACATCGGTCACCTGGCGCACGTCAACGCTCGCGACACCACCCTGGCGTTCGCCTCGCGGGCACCACAGGCCGACATTCAGCGGTTGCGGCGGCGAATGGGGTGGCGGATGCCCTGGTACACGCTGACCGACGGGTTCGACGAAGATTTCGGCGTGCACGAATGGCACGGCACCAACGCCTTCATCCACGACGGTTCTCGGGTGTACCGCACGTATTTCGTCAACAACCGCGGCGACGAGGTGTTGGGCAACACCTGGAGCATTCTCGACATGACGGCGCTCGGTCGTCAGGAGGACTGGGAGGACTCTCCGGAGGGCTACCCGCAGACCAAGCCCTACGAGTGGTGGTCCTGGCATGACTCTTACGCCGCGCATATCCCGTCGCGCTGGTTCGGCGACCCGGATCCCGATGACCCGAATGATCAACGGCCGCCCCGTAGTTGATTTGTGGAATACCGGAATTGCGCGGTGGCCCCTGAATGGCCACGCGTGGAAAAGGGGTCTGGTTGAAGACCGCCCTACAAATATCGGTGGTTTGCCCTGCCGACGTGGTACCCGGCCGGGAATGACTTCTCGATGACCTGGAGGTGGTGGTCCACCCTGGACTCCAGCTCAAGGACTACGCAGCCGTCGCCGACGGCCTTGGATTCGAGAACGATGTACCGCTGGCCGCCATCGGTGATCGGGTCACCTGAATGCAAATTTTCGACGGGCACCAATTCGGGGGATCCGTGTGACTCCACCTTTGTCACAGTAGGTCAACTCGCCAGGCGAGGAAATAGTCTGGCCAGCGGGTCGCAATGTTCGGCGATCGTCAATTCGTGGCACCTGCGACACCCGGCGACGTACTCGTCTCTGCCTTCGATGACGTCACACCACGGTCCCTCCCGGACCAGGCCGTCATCGGCAAGGGTGGCAGCCACGCCGTCCCAGTCGTGGGCGGCCCGGCATGTGAGATAACGCTCGATCACGCCGATGCTTGGCTGTGTCATAGCGCCCAGTTCACGCCGATTCGGCGGGCGACCGCAACAATGGGTGCGTGACCAGCCCCAGCCCAGCGCAGCTGCCGGCCGACGCGCCGACGTGTTATCGGCATCCCGACCGCCAGACGTACGTTCACTGCACCAGGTGCGAGCGGCCGATCTGTGGCGACTGCATGCGCAGCGCCGCCGTCGGTCACCAGTGCGTGGAGTGCGTGCAGGCCGGCGCCCGCACCATCAGGCCCGAGCGGACGCGTTTCGGCGGTCGGGAGCGCTCCGGAGCACCGGTGGTCACCTTCGCGCTGATCGCGGTCAACGTGCTGGCGTTCTTGGCCGAGATGGCAGTCGCGAATGTGCAGCGGGATTTTGCGCTGTGGCCGCCGGCGGTCGCCTTCTACGACGAGTACTACCGGCTGGTGACCTCGGCGTTCCTGCACTACGGGCCGACACATCTGCTGTTGAACATGTGGGCGCTGTACGTCGTGGGCCCGCCGCTCGAAATGTGGCTGGGCCGTGTGCGATTCAGTGCGCTGTATGCGGTGAGCGGCCTGGGTGGTTCGGTGCTGGTCTACCTGTTGTCCCCGCTCAATACGGCGACGGCCGGTGCGTCGGGGGCGGTGTTCGGGCTGTTCGCCGCTACGTTCGTAGTAGCCAAGCGGCTCACCCTCGACGTCCGCTGGGTGATCGCGGTGATCGTGTTCAACCTGGTCTTCACCTTCGTGGTGCCCCTGGTCAGCTCGCAGCAGATCAGCTGGCAAGGACACGTGGGCGGACTGGTCGCCGGTGGGTTGCTCTCCGCGGCGTACGTGTACGCGCCGCGGCAGCGACGGGATCTCGTTCAAGCGTCGGCGACGGTCGCCCTGCTGGTTCTGTTCGCTGTGTTGATCTGGTGGCGCACGGCTTCGCTGCTCGCCCAATTCGGCTGACGGTTTCCTCGCGAGCAGACACAAAATCGCCCTTGGAGCGCCCGCTCCGGGGCGATTTTGTGTCTGCTCGCGGTAGGAGGTGAGGTGTCCGCACAGTAGGTTGTTCGCTATGAGCTGGTGGGTTGCTCACGCCGAGCGGACGTTGACCGAAGAGGTGCCCGCGCCGCCGAACGAGGTTCGCGACTACTACGTCGACCTGGACAACATCCGACTCGTGCACCCGCTGATCGTGTCGGTTGAGCTGCTGTCCCGCACCGAGACTCCCGACGGCTACCGGGTGAGTTATCAAGTGGTGGACCGGATTCCGTTGGGTCCGGTCGCGATGACGGTCACCTACCGGGCCCGCCTGCACGTCCCGGTGGATGGCGACGTGCACACTGAAGCCGACCAATCACCCGGGGTGCGGCTGCGCGCAACGGTGAGCTTCGAGCCGATCGAAGACGGCACCCGCGTCACCGAGCACATAAGGTTCGCCGCGCCCCGGCCGCTAGCCGGGTTCACCGTGCGCGAGGCGGTGAAGGCGCACGCCAAGATGCTGTACGGCATCCGGCATCATTTCGAATTGCGTTGACGGGGTTCAGGTCTGCCATTCGGAGTTCAGCGCGCGATCGGAAAGATACCTGGTGGCGCTCCACCCGCCGTCGACGACGATGGTCTGGCCGTTGATGAAGGCGCCGCCGGGTGAGCAGAGGAAGGCAACCGTGGCGGCGACGTCGTCGACTGTGCCCAGCCGCTGATGCGGCGTCATCTCGACGTTGATCCGCCGGAATCGCTCGTCGGCCAGCCGGTGCTCGGTCATCGCGGTCTGGATGACGCCGGGAGCCACTGCGTTGCAACGTATTCCATCGGCGCCGTACTGGCAGGCGATGTGCGTGGTCATCGCGGTGAGCCCGCCCTTGGCCGCCGAGTAGGCGCCACCGCGCATACCGCCCACTACCGCGAACGTCGAGGTGATGTTGACGATCCCCGAGCCGGGTTGCAGGTGCGGCAGCACCTCGCGCACCAACCGGAACGGGGCGCGCAACATCAAGCCCAGGAAAAGGTCCAGGGATTCGTCATCTGTCTCGTGCAGGGGACGGGGGCTGCCGATGCCGGCCGCGTTGACCAGGAAATCGATCCGGTCCCAACGGGACAGCGCGGCGTCCACGATCCGGCGCGGCGCGTCGTCATCGACGAGGTCGACGGCTACGGTCGTGACCCGCTCGGGATCACCGATGGCGTCAGCCAACCGGGCCAGCCTGCCCTCGTCCCGTCCGGTCGCCAATATCGCCATCCCGGCGTCGGCAAGCCTTGCCGCGCAACCGAACCCGATACCGCCGGTCGCGCCCGTCACGATCGCCACCCGCATGTCAGTGTTCCGTCTTCATCAGCGCCGCCTTGATCTGGTGCTTGAGCACTTTTCCCGCGTCGTTCTTCGGCAGGTCGCTCCAGATGACCACCTGCTCGGGGGCTTTGAACCGCGCGACGCCTGATGCTCCCAGAAAGTCCAGCAGGCTTGCCACATCGGGTTCCGGCGTACCGGTCGGGACGACGACGGCGCAGGCCCGTTCGCCAGTGCGTTCGTCCGGCAGCCCGACGATGGCGACCTCGGCGATGCCGGGATGGTTGGCGAGAACGTCCTCGACTTCCTTGGGTGAGATGTTCTCGCCGTTTCGGATGATGATGTCCTTGGCCCGTCCGGTGACCACGAGGTAATCGTCGTCGACCCAGCGCGCCAGATCACCGGTGCGGAAGTACCCGTCGGAGTCGAAGGATACGTCGTCGTCCTCCGGATGAAGGTAGCCGACGAGCATCTGCGGCCCCCGGACGCGGACTTCGCCGTCCACCAGTTTCACGTCGGCAAAACCGGGTCGCCCGTCGGTATCGGCCGCGTGATCACAATCGTCGGGCGAACCGACCGTCGTCACCGGAACTTCGGTCGAACCGTATACCCGGGTGACAACGGTGGACGCGAAATATGCTGCCGCCTTTCTGATCAACGCCGGGGCGACCGATGCTCCACCGCAGATGAACACCTTCAGCTGCGGCAGGCGGGTGTCCGCGCGCTGGGCCGCGGCGAGCAGTTGGTCCAGGAACGGTGTGGCACCGGCCATGTGCGTACAGTGTTCGGCCGCCATCAGCCGCACGGCGGTGTCGGCATTCCAGCGTTCGATCAGCACTGCGGTGACGCCCAGCAGGAGCGGGGCTTCGAAGGCGTAGATCGATCCGCCGATATGCGCGATCGGAGACGCCACCAGAAACACATCACCCGGCTCGACCAGCCAGTGTCCGCCGATCTGGCGTAGCAGCGCATGGATCGAATTATGGCTGTGCAGAACACCTTTAGGGCGACCGGTGGTGCCCGAGGTGTACAGGATCATGCGCACGGCATCGGCGTCCAGTGCAGGGAGCGGCCCGGCGGCGGCCACCAGCGAATCGAACGGGACCTGGCCGGCTCCACAATCCCCGCGCAGCACCACGACAACCGGTGGGGACTCCAGCTGCGCTGTGACACAGCGCAGCATCGCCGCGAAGTCGTGACGGCCGAAGACCGACGGAATGAACACCATCCTGCTGTCGGCGTCTTCGAGGATGAAACGGAGTTCCCGGTCCCGCAGGGACGGAAGAATCGGGTTGACCACCATGCCGGCCATCGTGGCGGCCAGGTAGATCACAGCGGCCTCATGCCAATTGGGCAGCATGAACGACACCACACTGCCCGGCGGCATGCGTGCCAGCAATGCCCGGGCCAGTGCTGTCGCCTGCCGGTGCAGGTCCAGGCACGTCAGACGGTGGTCGCCGTCGACCAGGGCAACCCGCTCGGGTGTTCGCTCGGCGGCCTCGCTCAGCGCATCCGCCAACGTGCCGTTGACCCACCATCCCTGTGCGTAGGCGGCTGCGGCCCGCTCGTCATCCCAGCGAAGCCATCGCCCGCCGACCAGTTTCCTATCCACGTACTCGCCGCATTGTCATCGAGTGCCGGAATCGCGATGCGGGGTGCGTGTTGATGGTCATCTGTGCCACCCGATCGTCCGACGCGCGGTAGGTGCGCTGCACCTGCAACGCCGGGGCTCCGGGTTCGACATCGAGGGTCGCGGCGAGTTCGGCCGACAGTAGCACCGCGATGATCTCCTGTTGCACCTCAACGATACTGAGGCCGAACAGGTCTTCGATCAACGGGAAGATGGGGCCTTCGTGGCGTTGCAGCAGGCGGCCTACCGCCGCGAACTCGCGGTTGATGTAGTACTCCGTGCGGCACAGCGCCGACCCGGAGTCGGGCTCGACGGGCTGGCGCGCGCCACGAACCGACAACCATTGCTCACCCACGGCCAGACCTGTTCGCCCGGACAGGTCCTCGTCGACGCTGACCATCGCGACCGACTCGATCACGAACCGGGTGCCGGACGCGAAGTCCAACAGGTCGTTGATCGACATCACATGCTGCACATAGGAATCCGCCGAAGGGCGCGGCACCACCAGCGTTCCGGTACGCGGCCGTGACGACACCAGGTTGTCGTCACGCAACCTGCGCAGCGCCTCCCTGACGGTGTAGCGACTGACAGCGAACCGCTCGCACAGCTCGTGCTCGGTCGGCAGCTGGGAGCCCACCGGATACACCCCGTCCACGATCTCCTTGCGTAGCGTGCGGGCCACCTGAAGGTAGCGGTGGTCGGCCACTTTGGCTTCGGTCAACGTTGTGGCCCTTCGTCATTCCGGCGCAGCGCCAGCACACTGCCCTCGGCGTCCGCGGAAACATAGAGTGTGCCGTCGGGTCCGGCGGCGATCCCCGCGAACGGGCCCTGTGGTCCAGAGAACGGGGGCATGCCGCGTAGCGGCTTGGGGATGACGCCGGGCGGCGCGCCGACCGGCAGGTCTGTCGCGACCGTGACCCGGGTCCCGGTGTCCAGATCGACGGCGACGAGTTCCTTTGCGCCGGAATCGACTATGTAGACCTGCCGGTCCATCACCAACAGACCCTGCGGTTGCTGCAGACCCTCGATCAGGGGCCTACCGCCCATCCGCCGCACCCGTCCCGCCCCAGCCTCGGAGACCAGGCACGTCCCGTCGGCGGCTATGGCCACACCGACAGGCTCGTGCAGGCCCGATGCCAGCACCTCTACTTCACTCGCCCGGATACTCAGTACCCGGCCGGTGCCCAACTCGGCCACCACTACGGTGCCGCCGGGCGCAATCGCGACACCGTAGAGCTGATCGAAACCTTCTGCGAGCAAATCGCTTTCGCCGGTCGCAGGCCGGTAGCGGGCAACCTCTCCGTTGGAGGTGGTGACGATGAACTCGCCGGGCCCCGCCGGTGCCAGGCCGCGCAGGAATCCGGGATAGCCGGGAGTGAACAACATGCCGGCGGTACGCAGCACTCCACCGGCAAGTTCATAGAAGTAAGTCCCGTCGGCGATGTAGAGGTTGCCGTCGGGGCCTACCGCCAGGTCCAGCGGCCAGTTCAATCCGCCACCGAGCACCGTTCGGGTCGCACCGTCGGCGAGGATCTCGGTGATCTCGCCGGTGAAGTTCGAGACGAGCAACCGGTTGCCTGCAAACGCCAGGTTGTCCAGGCCGGGATTCAACTGCGCCAGTACATCACGCTGGCCGGTGCGCGGGTCGATGCGCAGCACCTGGCCACTGTGGACCTGGGTCGACACGAGATAGCCCCCGGCATCGAACTTCACCGCATCCGGCACGCCCAGATCGCCCGCCACGACTTGCGGGTCGCCGCCGTCAGGGTCGACGCGCCAGATCTCGTTGGCGCCCATCACCGGGAAGTAGAGCAACCCGTCCGGACCGACTTCCATCGCGTTCGGTGACGGGACGTTCTCCAGCAGCACTCTCGGCGCGCCGCCCGCGCGGTCCAGCTCCAGCAGGCGTCCCCCCGCGCGGCATTCGCCGACGAACAACCGGCCCTGGTGAACGGTGATCCCGTTGGCGGACGGCAGGTCGTCGCGCAGTACCCGGATGTGCCCGGCGGTGTCACGCAGGCTCACCCGGCCGTCCATCACCTCGGTCGCATACAGGTTGCCCTCGGCATCGAAGGCCACGTCGTCGGGCGCGATGATGTCACCGCCCTTGGCGCTCACCGTGTCGAGTTGGCCGGTCTGCAGGTCGAGTGCGCTGATCTGACTGCCGGTCACCTGCGCGATGTAGACGCGGCCGTCAGGGCCGGTGCGCAGGCCGTTAGCCCCGAACAGGCGGCTGGGTCCGGTCACTCGCGTCAAGGTCCAGCCCTCCGCAACCTGCGGTGGCCGTGCGGCGCTGTAGCGAGCAGCCTTCACCGCTCGGACGATAGCAATGCCGTGCTGGTCCAGACAATAGTGCCCGGCAGATACACCGGTGGCCTTGACGTGCGGGCTGCGACGGGAGAATCATGCTCTCTAATGAGTGCACGTCATTATCATGTCCGGACAATTGGATGAGTGCGACCCAGTTGGGCCTGGCCGGGCGGGTCGTTGTGGTGGCCGGCGCCGCCGGCGGCGGTATCGGCACCACGGTGACGCGCGTCGCCGCGGAAGCCGGTGCGACCGTGGTCGCGGTCAGCCGTGGTCGCGCAAACCTCGACCAGCACGTCGGTCCGCTGATGGACGAGGGCCTGTCGGTGGTCCCGGTGACCGCCGACGTGTCCACCGATGACGGCGTGGCCTCCGTGATGGAGGCCGCCACCCGCGCCGAGGGTGAGCTCTACGGCCTGGTCAATGTCGCCGGTGGCGCGGACCCGTCGACCTGGATGCCATCCACCCGGGTGACCCGCAGCGACTGGCGAAATCTGTTCACGCAGAACCTCGAGACGATGTTCTTCATGAGCCAGGCGGTGGCCGCCGAACTCAAGCGCCGCAGGCTCCCCGGATCGATCGTGTCGATCTCATCGATCAGCGGAATGAATACCGCGCCGTTCCACATCGCTTACGGCACCGCCAAGGCCGCCATCGTCGCGGTAACCCGCACCATGGCAGCCGAATTGGCGTACGACCCGGGTGGGCAGGCCATCCGGGTCAACGCCGTGGCACCCGGCGTGACCGCCACCCCTGCGTCCCAGACCTACACCGACGACGATCCGGTCCGCGACCGTCAGGCCATCGCCGTGGGCCGGCGCGGCCGCCCCGACGAGGTGGCCGGCGCCGTGTTGTTCCTGCTTTCGGACCTTTCGACCTACGTCACCGGGCAGACGTTGCTCGTCGACGGCGGCCTCAATCTCAAGTGGGGGCATCTGGGTGCCGACAACACCTCGCTGTTCCTGAAAGACGAATCCTTCCGCATGGCGATCAAGCAGTGGGACTAGCAGGAGGTGCAATGGACGACGACCTGAGCGCTCCGGTCACCATCGGCGTGGAGGCCTACCTCTCGCGGGACTACGCCCGCGCCGAGCGGGACAAGCTGTGGCGCAAGGTGTGGCAGCAGGTGGGCCGGGTGGAGGAGCTACCCAGGATCGGCAGCTACCTGACCTACGACATCCTCGACGATTCGATCCTGGTGGTGCGCACCGGTCCTGACACCCTCAAGGCTCATCACAATGTGTGCGTCCACCGCGGCCGCCGCCTGGTCGACACGCCCGCCGGCGCCAAAAATGCCTGCGGGCAGAAGAAGTCGTTCGTCTGCGGCTTTCACGGCTGGACCTACGACCAGGACGGCACCTGCACTCACATCCCCGAGCGGGCCGATTGGCAGGGTGCGCTGACCCCGGAGAACACCCACCTGGGCATGGTCAACGTTGACACCTGGGGTGGCTGGATCTGGGTCAACATGGATCCCGCCGCCGAGCCACTGCGCGACTACCTCGAACCGGCCGCGACCATGCTGGATCCGTTCAATCTGCAGGACATGCGCTGCAAATGGCGGAAGTGGCTGCATTTCCAGTGCAATTGGAAGGTCGCGATGGAGGCCTTCAACGAGACCTACCACGTCGCGACCACGCATCCGCAGTTCAACAAGTTCGGCAACTTCCGGGGCTGGGCGGCAGCCCATGGCAAGCACAGCAACATCGGCTACGACGCGCCGAAGGATCTGGCCGAGACCAAGTCCAAGATCCGGCTCGGCACCGGCGCGGACCCACGGGTTTCGACCGCCGAGATGCAGCTCTACACCCTCGAGGAGACCAACGCGACCACCACCAGGACGCTGGTCGAGGCGGCGCTTCGGTTGGTTGACGAACTGCCGCAGGACGCGCCGGCCGACCAGGTGCTCAGTCACTGGCTGGCTTCGGCGCGCAAAGACGACGAAGCACGCGGTGTCACCTGGCCGACCATCGATCCCGAACACCTGGCCAACAGCGGGACCGCCTGGCAGATCTTCCCGAACTTCCAGATCGGCCAGGGCATGACCACCGCCCTGTGTTACAGCGCGCGGCCGCACGGCGATGACCCCGATCAATGCATATTCGAGGCTTCCTGCTACGAGCTCTACCCGGAAGGCGAAGAGCCGCAGACCGAATGGGTGTACGCACCACCGGATGACCCGAATTGGCGCAGCGTCCTGCCGCAGGACTTCTCCAACATGGCCGCGGTGCAGCAGGGCATGAAGTCGCTGGGATTCCGCGGGCCCAAGCCCAACCCGTATATGGAACGCAGCACCGCAAACCTGCACCGCAACCTCGCGAAGTATCTGGGGACCGGCGCCCCGCAACAATTGGCAACAGAGACGGAGATGCAACGATGAAGGTCAATCTCGGCTTCGGAGCGCACAATTCGCAGGACTGGGAGCGCGTGCTCGCCGGCGACTTCGGTCGGCCACCGGCCACTCCGGACTGGGAGTGTGTGCAGGGGACGCTGGCCATCGCGGATCTGGCTGAGCCACTGGGATTCGACGGCATCTGGATGCCGGAGCACTGCGGAACACCTTATGGCATGACGCCCAACCCGATCCAGGCGCTGAGCTATTTCGCGGGGCGCACCGAACGCATCAGCCTGGGCACCTTCGTCGTCGTGGCACCCTGGTGGCATCCGGTCCGTCTGGCCCATCAGATCGCCTATCTCGACATCATCTCCGCCGGGCGGTACAACACCATCGGGATCGGGCGCGGAGTGTCCAAGGGCGAGTTCGACGCCGTCGGCGTGCCCCGGGAGGAGAGCCGTCAGCGGTTCAACGAAACGTTGGACATCCTGCAACTCGCACTCTCGGGTGAGCGATTCGCCTACGAGGGCGAGATTTTCACGGTACCGGAGATGTCGCTTCGGCCCGAACCGCGAAGTGGCGACCTGTTCTCCCGCATCTACAGCTCGTCCTCGACCGCGGAGTCGCTCGAAATCCTGTCCCGGCGCGGCATGGTGCCGCTGTTCGTGGGAAACAAGCCGATCGAGGATGCCGGCCGGGAGGTGCAGCAGGTGAACATCTTCCGGAAGGAGGAGGGTTTGCCGCCGTGTCAGCCCAAGAATGTGATGTTCATGTACTGCACGCCGGACGCTCAAGAAGCCGCCAGATCGGAGGAGTGGATCTGGACTGCCAACCGCGATGTCACCGTCCACTACGGCTTCGCCGATGCGGCGAACTTCAAGGGCGTCAAGGGATACGAGGCATATGCGGCACGCGAGGCCACTGCCACCGCCGTCCTGGCCTCCTCGGTGACCGCCGATGCCAAGGGCGCCCCGAAGACTCCCGGGTATCACGCCTCCAACCTGTTGATCGGCACTCCGGAAGAGATCTACCAACGGATCGTCGCGGCGCAGGAAGCGTGCTCATTCTCCGAGCTGACGATCGTCCCGCAGTTCGGCACCATGCCCTACGACGAGGCGATGGACAGCACGCGCCTGTTCGCCGAGGAGGTGCTGCCCGCCGTGCACGAGATGGCCGCGCCACTGCATCCCGCTGCGTTGCCGGAGAACGCGCTGGCATGACCGAAGACTGCCCGCCCACCGCGACGCCGGACGACATCGACCTGCCCGCGCTGCGCGAGAAGTACCGGCAGGAACGTGCGAAACGATTGCGGCCGGAAGGTTCTCGGCAGTACATCGAACTGGTAGACGAGTTCGCCGGGTTCTACGAGATCGATCCGTACTCGCCGGACCTGGTACGTGAGCCTGTCTCCGCCGACATCGACGTGGCGGTCCTGGGCGGCGGCTTCGGGGGTCTGCTGTGCGCCGCGCACCTGAAGAAGGCCGGAGTTCAGGACGTCCGCATCATCGAACTGGGCGGCGACTTCGGTGGTGTGTGGTACTGGAACCGGTACCCCGGTCTGCAGTGCGACAACGAATCCTACTGCTACATACCGCTGTTGGAGGAGCTCGACTTCATTCCCAGCAAGAAGTTCGCCGACGGCGCCGAGATCTACGAACATTGCCGGCGCATCGGAAAGCATTACGGTCTCTACGATTCCGCCCTGTTCTCCACCCAGGTGCGGGCCCTGCACTGGGACGACGACATCAAACGTTGGCGGGTCAGCACCAATCGTGACGACGACATCCGGGCGCGGTTCGTGGTGATCGCTTCCGGCCCGTTTCACCGGCCGAAACTGCCCGGCATCCCCGGCATCAAAGAATTCGGCGGACACAGCTTTCACTCCTCGCGCTGGGACTACGGCTACACCGGCGGGGACGCGACCGGCGGGCTGGACGGCCTCAGCGACAAACGGGTCGCCGTCGTGGGCACCGGCGCCACCGCGGTGCAGATCGTGCCTTTCCTGGGCCGTGATGCCAAGCACCTGTACGTGTTTCAGCGCACTCCGTCGTCGGTCGGGGTGCGGAACAACACCCCGACCGACCCCGAGTGGGCGAAGTCCCTGCAGCCGGGCTGGCAGAAGGAACGCCAGCGCAATTTCCACAGCTGGACATTCGAGGGAATGGCACCGGGCCAGCCGGATCTGGTCTGCGACTTCTGGACGGAACTGGGCCGCAACACGGCCATCCGGGTCCTGGCATTGCCGGATCCCGCGGCGATGACCCCCGAGCAGTTCATGGCCATCCGCGAGGAGGAAGACTACAAACTCATGGAACGGTTGCGGCGCCGTATCGAGGACACCGTCGATGACCCCGAGACCGCGGAGGCCCTCAAGCCCTACTACCGGTTTCTGTGCAAGCGGCCGTGCACCAACGACGACTACCTTCCGACGTTCAACCGGCCGAACGTGACTCTGATCGACGTTTCCGGCAGCAAAGGGGTGGAGCGGGCGACGGCAAAGGGTTTGGTGGCAAACGGGATCGAATACGAGGTCGACTGCATCATCTACGCCAGCGGGTTCGAGATCACCACCGAACTGCGCCGCCGCTACTCCATGGAGGCGATCGAAGGTCGCGACGGGTTGTCGCTCTTCGACCACTGGCACGACGGGTACCGGACATTGCACGGGATGACCAGCCGCGGCTTCCCCAATCAGTTCTTCACCGGCTTCACCCAGGTCGGGATCTCCGCCAACATCGCCGCGAACTATGAACTGCAGGGCGAACACATCGCCTACATCGTCGCCGAAGCTCTCAAGCGCGGCGCGACGACGGTGGAACCCACCCAGGAAGCACAGGACGCCTGGTGTCAGACCATCCGCGAGACCGCGATCGACAACAGCCAGTTCGACTTGGAATGCACGCCAGGCTATTACAACAACGAGGGCGGCGGCACCGAGGGAATCCGGTCGCACCTGGGCGAACCATACGGGCCGGGCTTCTACGCCTTCGGTGACCTGCTCGAGCAGTGGCGGGCCACCGGCAACCTGGACGGCCTCGAGCTGAGATGACCGAACTCCGATACGACAACCGGGTCGCGGTGATCACCGGCGCCGGCCGGGGGCTGGGCCGCGCGTATGCCCTGATGCTGGCGGCCCGGGGGGCCAGGGTCGTGGTGAACGACACCGGCGGCACGCTGGCCGGTGACGGCGCGAATACCGCTCCGGCGCAGCAGGTTGCGGCCGAGATCGGCGCCGCCGGCGGCGAAGCGGTGGCCAGTTGCGAGTCGGTCACCACCGCCGCGGGTGGACAGGCGATCATTCAGGCGGCGCTCGATCACTTCGGGCGAATCGACATCCTGATCCACAACGCCGGCACGGTGCGGCGCGGGTCGCTCAAAGAGCTGAGTTACGAGGATTTCGACGCCGTCCTCGACGTGCACCTGCGCGGCGCCTTCCACGTGGTGCGCCCCGCCTTTCCGTTGATGTGCGCCGCCGGCTACGGCCGGATCGTGCTGACCTCTTCGATCGGCGGCATTTACGGCAACCATGGCGTCGCCAATTACGCCGCCGCCAAGGCCGGTCTCATCGGTCTGTCCAACGTCGTTGCGCTCGAGGGTGACTCAGAGGGAGTGCTGTGCAACGTCATCGTGCCGTCCGCGGTCACGAGAATGGCCGAGGGGCTGGATGTTTCGGCCTACCCGCCGATGGAACCCGAACTGGTGGCGCCCGTGGTCGGCTTTCTTGCGCACGAATCCTGTCCGGTCAGCGGTGAAATGCTGATCGCCATCGCGGGCCGCGTGGCCCGCGCGGTGGTCGCCGAGAGTCCTGGCGTGCAGCGGTTGTCGTGGACCATCGAGGACGTCGCCGAACAGCTGTATGCGGTACGGGACCTCAGCGCACCGCTGGTCTTCCCGGTGGTGCCTGACGGGCATGCCGAGCACATCCGGTACAGCTTCGAGTCAGCGGCGTGGGCGATCAAGGAGAATGCCCACCATGTCTAATTCGGGGTCTAGTTCGGGTTCGGGTCCCCTGGCGGGCGTACGCGTCGTCGACCTCACCGCCATGGTGATGGGTCCCTACTGCACCCAGATCATGGCCGACATGGGCGCCGACGTCATCAAGATCGAGCCCCCACAGGGTGACGACACCCGGTACGTCTCGGTCGGCCCGGCACCTGGCATGAGCGGCGTCTTCGTCAACGTCAATCGCGGCAAGCGCG
The DNA here is from genome assembly GCF_048287075.1 of Mycobacterium sp. 23. NCBI lineage: Bacteria > Bacillati > Actinomycetota > Actinomycetes > Mycobacteriales > Mycobacteriaceae > Mycobacterium > Mycobacterium sp. 23. The sequence continues at coordinate 3,716,716 of NZ_JBLVUX010000005.1, read as the reverse complement.
GAGTCATCCTGGATCTGAAGTCCGATGCCGGCCGAACCGCCCTGCATGCTCTGATCGAAGGCGCCGACGTCTTCATCCACTCGATGCGCGCGGCGGCGATCGGCCGGCTCGGGCTCAGCTACGCCGAAGTCGCGGCCATCAACCCCACGGTCGTGTACACCAACTGCTACGGGTACAGCCGCCGTGGGCCCAATCGCGACCTGCCGGCCTACGACGACACCATCCAGGCCGCCTGCGGGTTGCCGTCCGTGCAGCAGCAGCTGACCGGCGAAGCCAATTACGTGGGGACGATCGTGGCCGACAAGGTCGCCGGTCTGACTGCGCTCTACGCCACGATGATGGCGCTTTTCCACCGGGAACGCACCGGTGAAGGGCAGGAAGTGGAGATCGGCATGTTCGAGGCGATGGCCTCGTTCATGCTGGTGGAGCACGCCAACGGCGCGATATTCGATCCGCCCCTCGGCCCTGCCGTCTATCCGCGCACGGTGGCGCCCAACCGGCGGCCGTACCGCACCAGCGACGGCTACGTCTCGGCCCTGATCTACAACGACAAGCACTGGGCCGCCTTCACCGATGCCGTGCGACCGGACTGGAACGACGAGCGCTACGCCACGCTCGAGGGACGGGCAAGCCAGATCGACACCGTATACGCGCTGCTCGCCGGGACATTTGCCCAGCGCACCACCCGGGAATGGCTGGACCTGCTCCGCGAGCTGGAGATACCGGCGTCGGCACTGTCATCGCCGGCGGCGTTGTTCGACGATCCGCAACTGGAGGCGGTGGGCTTCTTCGAGACGGTGGACAGCCCCCACGGGCCGGTGCGTTTCCCGGGGGTTCCGACGTGGTTTTCCCGCACCCCCGGTGGAGTCGCGGGGCCGGCTCCGGACTTGGGTGCACACACCTGCGAGGTGCTCGGCGAATTGGGATTGACCTGCATCGACGCCCGCTTCGACAGCGCAGCCGCCGGGCCGGGATAGAACCGTGACATCCGCTACATTGATGGATCGTATGCACTGATGTATCTTTCGGGCAGTGGCCTTCTGGCCGGGGCAGACGAAGGGACGACGGGCATGCGCAGCTATGGAGCGGAATTGACGACCACGGTGCAGGGACTGTCGGTCGGTCGCGCCGACGGTGTGCTGTCGGTGACCTTCGACCGGCCGGAGAGCCTCAACGCGCTCACCGTGCCGGTGTTGTCGGGTCTCGCCGACCTGTTGGAGGCCGCGGCCACCGATCCTGGTGTCAAGGTGGTGCGACTGGGTGGTGCGGGGCGCGCATTCTGCGCCGGGGCCAGCATGAATGTCGACGACTGGCACGGCGCCGGCTCGGCGATCAACTTCGGCGAGGAGGGCAATCGCGTGGTGCGCGCCATTACCGCGATGCCACAGCCTGTCGTCGCCGTCGTGTACGGCGCGGCCGCTGGTAACGGCATTTCGTTGATCCTGGCGTGCGACCTGGTGCTGGCGTCCGAGACGGCCTACTTCACGCTGGGAGTGACCCGAATGGGGCTGATGCCCGACGCCGGCGCTTCGGCCACACTGGCGGCGACGGTAGGCCGCGGCAGGGCGATGCGCATAGCGCTGCTCAACGAGCGGCTGTCAGCCGCCGAGGCACTGGCCTGCGGACTGATCAGCGCCGTTCACCCGGCAGAGCTGCTCGATCGGGAGGCGGCCAAGGTCATCCGGGCGCTGGTGGCCGGTCCCTCGGCCGCTTTCGCGGCCACCAAGGCGGCGATCAACGCCGCGAGTCTGGACGGGATCGAGTTTGCGTTCGAACGCGAGCTGCACGGTCAGGCGGTTCTGATGCAGTCGGACGACTTCATCGAAGGCGCCTCGGCATTCCACCAGCGCCGGCCTGCCGCCTTCACCGGCAGCTGAGCGGGGCGCGCGGGAAATCCGTTGCGGGTCTTCGGTATTTCCGCGTGTCGCGCCGCGATTCTGGCCGCGTCGCCCCTAAACTTTCTCGGATCAAGAGGAGGGGCAGCGACGTATCGGCATCAAATTCGGCGCCGGACGAGGACGTGGTCAGGGCGCGCTGACAGCGAACACCGAGCCGGGCGGAAAGAATCCCGCACCGGCACGTTCTGCACCCAAGCCTCGCTGGGTTGCACCGTTGCGGCGGACCGGGCGGTTGGCGGCGTGGGACCGGGGGGACCGGCCTAGCGGTATCCCCGCTCTCGATGGACTGCGTGCCGTTGCCGTTGGCCTGGTTCTGGTCGGGCACGGTGGCATTCCCGGTGTCAGCGGCGGGTTCATCGGCGTGGATATCTTCTTCGTCCTCAGCGGATTCCTGATCACCTCGCTGCTGCTCGACGAACTGGGTCGCGGCGGTCGTATCGACCTGACCGGCTTCTGGATCCGGCGCGCCCGCCGGTTGTTGCCGGCGCTGGTCCTGATGGTCCTCACCGTCGGCGTGGCGCGCGAATTTCTGCCCTACCAGTCGCTGGACGGCTTGCGCGGAGACGCGATCGCGGCTTTCGCGTGGGTGGCCAACTGGCGGTTCGTGGCCCAGAAGACCGACTACTTCACCCAGGGCGCCCCGTCGCCGCTGCAGCACACCTGGTCCCTCGGCGTCGAGGAGCAGTACTACATCGTCTGGCCGGTAGTGCTGATTGCGGTCACGCTGTTGTTGGCCGCGCGGGCGCGGCGCTACTTCGCCAAGATCACCGTCGGCCATGTTCGGCTGGCCGCCTTCGTGATCGCCACGCTCGGTGCGGTGGCGTCGGCCGCTGCCGCGATCGTCTTCACCTCAGACACCACCCGCGACCGGATCTATTTCGGTACCGACACCCGCGCGCAGGCTTTGCTGGTCGGTGCCGCGGCATCGGCTCTCCTGGTCAGGGACTGGTCGGCGCTGAACCGGGGCTGGTGTCTGATCCGGACCCGGTGGGGGCGCCGGATCGCGCGGGCGCTGCCGATTGCAGGCCTGGCCGCGCTGGCGGCCCTGACCCATTACGCGACCGGTAGTGCCGGCGAGTTCCGGCACGGCCTGCTGATCGCGGTGGCCATTGCCGCGGTTCTCGTGGTCGCACCGGTGGCACTGGAGCAGCGCGGGATACTGGCGCGCGCGCTGGCGTGGCGCCCCCTGGTCTGGCTCGGCGCAATCTCTTACGGCGTCTACCTCTGGCACTGGCCGATTTTCCTGGTGCTCAACGGCGAACGCACCGGATGGTCGGGACTCGGGCTGTTCGCGGCCCGCTGTGGCGTCACCCTGGCGGTGGCCGGGGTCTCCTACTGGGCGATCGAACAACCCATCCGGCGGTGGCGGCCGCAGCGCGTCCCCTTGTTGCCGCTGGCCGCGGCAACGGTCGCCAGCGCCGCCGCGGCGACGATCCTGGTGGTGCCCGTCGGGACCGGGCTGCACGAGGTGGGCCTACCGCCCGGCGTGTCTGCGGTGGCGGCGGTTTCCCCGTCGCCCCCCGCGGTGGGCCACCCCGTGCCGGGGCCGCGAGATCCCAACGCGCCGTTCACCGTTTCGGTATTCGGAGATTCGATCGGCTGGACGATGATGCACTATCTGCCGCCGACGCCCGGATTCCGGTTCCTCGATCACACCGTCATCGGATGCAGCCTGGTGCGCGGCACGCCCTACCGCTACATCGGCCAAACTCTGGAACAGCGACCGGAATGCGACACCTGGCCCGGACGCTGGGCCAACCAGATCGCCGCGGACCGGCCGGATGTCGCGCTATTGGTCATCGGCCGCTGGGAGACGGTCGACCGGGTGAACGAGGGCAAGTGGACTCATATCGGCGACCCGACGTTCGACGCGTACCTGAACTTCGAATTGAACCGGGCACTGGACATCGTGGGATCGACCGGGGTGCGGGTGCTGGTCGCCACCGTGCCCTACAGTCGCGGCGGTGAGAAGCCGGACGGACGGTTGTACCCCGAGGACCAACCCGATCGGGTCAACCAGTGGAACACCATGATGCGCAACGCCATTGGTCAGCGCCCTAACGTCGGCATCGTCGACCTCAACAAAAAGCTCTGCCCGGACGGCGTTTACACCGCCAAGGTCGACGGCATCAAGGTGCGCAGCGACGGCGTGCACCTGACTCCGGAAGGCGTCAAGTGGCTGCTGCCGTGGCTGGAAGAGTCGGTTCGCTAGCCGGTCCAGCAGCTCAGTTCCATGCTGTCGGTATCCCGTACCGGAAAATTGAAGCTCACGTAGCCGTTGCCGGGGTCTCGCACGTAGTCCAGATACGGCCTGAGATCCGGTGACTCGGTGTTGTCGGCGACCACCACCGCGCCCGGCGACAACGAGGGTTGAAGGAGTTCGATCACGGGCTGGTACAGGTCTTTCCAGCCGTCGAGCAGGACAAAGTTCACCGGACCGTCCAAATCGGCCAGGGTGGACAGCGCGTCTCCCGGCAGGATGGTGATGACGTCGTCCAGTGCTACTTCGGCGAAGGTTTGTTCGGCCGCGGCGATTTTGGTCTCGCTGAGTTCCGTGGTTATCACGCGCCCGCCGCCGTTGTCCCGCACGGCCGCCGCCAGGTGGATCGCGGAAATGCCGAAGGACATCCCGAATTCCACCACCGCTTGCGGGCGGGTCGCCCGCACCAGGGCATAGAGCAGTTGGCCGGCTTCCGGTGTCACCGGGATGTAGAACTCGCTCATCGCCTCGGTGCGCTCGGCCGGCGTCATCGGACGTTCGAAATCGGCTCGCCTCTCCCGCAACTGCGACATCTGTTCGCGCGCGGCGGTGTACATCCGCGCGAGCGTCGAGGCGACTGCGGGCTGCTGCAATGTGTTCGGCATACCGCCGACAGTAGGCGCTCTGCCGACCACCGCGTTTGACGTGCTGCGATCGCAGTGCCACCATGGGAAGCTGCAAGCACCTCGGTAGGTGAGGCGTCTGCACGGATACAGGCCACTGACCCCGAACGTCGAAAGACGCCCCGGGTCAGGACAGCTCTTCCCGGCTTAAGGGTTGAGCCCAAGTGGCTTCCGGTCTCCGGCCGGATACGCCGTGCAGTGCCAAAGCTCCGACGAGAGGGGTGCGCCCGAGAATCGGGCATTCGCTTCTCGCTGTGTGGATGTGGTGGCACCCCCGTGTGTCCCGGCTGTGAGGAGGTGAGGGCGTGATGAGTACCAGTCCAGGCGATAGTCCGTATCTGAAATCCATCCTGTCCCGATCCGGCTCCGGCACATCCGCCGGCTGATGCCCCGCTGCGTTTGACGCGAGCAGGTCGGGCTCCGACGTCAGGAGCGAACAATGACCATGCTGACCATGAACTTCGTTGTGCCGCAGGCCGATAACCGCACCGGTCAGCGGAAATCAATGCTGCGTGCCGGCCGCCGGGCGGTGGCCAGGCTGACCGCGCTGATCGACATGACCCCGCAGCAGCGGGCGGACCGGTACGTGGCAGGAATGCCGATCGCCGTGCTCGGCCGCTAGCTTCCGTCCCCACCCAGGGCGCGCGGCGGGCACACCTCGGTGCCCGCCGCGGGGCCCGACTCTGTTCAGATAGCGAGAGATTCGATGGCATCGATCACCACCCGTGGCCGCGGCAACCGGTCCGCGGCCGAGCCCGCGGTGCTGGACTCGGCCCACACCGGCGACATCGTCGGCGCTTTCGGCCGTATCGGGCACGACCGGCGCGACGGCGAGGGCGCCACCACACGCGGGCGTTGGCACCGACTGCGCACCCTGATGGTCATCAGCGGTCCCGGCCTGATCGTGATGGTGGGCGACAATGACGCCGGCGGTGTGGCCACGTACGCGCAGGCCGGCCAGAACTACGGCATGGCGCTGCTGTGGACGCTGAGCCTGCTGATTCCGGTGCTGTACGTGAACCAGGAAATGGTGTTGCGCTTGGGCGCCGTCACCCGGGTCGGCCACGCGCGCTTGATCTTCGAGCGCTTCGGGAAATTCTGGGGCGCCTTCAGCGTCGGCGACCTGCTGGTCCTCAATGCCTTGACGATCGTCACCGAATTCATCGGCGTGGCACTGGCACTCGGATTCCTGGGATGCCCGAAGATCATCGCGATCCCGGCAGCGGCGGTGCTGTTGTTCGCCGTGGTGGCCGGCGGGTCTTTCCGGCGCTGGGAATCGATGATGTTCCTGCTGATCGCGGTCAACGTGGTCATCATCCCGATGACGCTGCTGGTGCATCCCAGCTGGAAGGGGACCGTCGGAGGGTTGATGCCACAGTTCCCGGGCGGGCTCGACTCCACGCTGCTGCTGTTGATCGTGGCGATTGTGGGGACCACGGTCGCGCCGTGGCAGTTGTTCTTCCAGCAGTCCAACGTCGTGGACAAGCGGATCACCACCCGCTGGATCGCTTATGCGCGAGCCGATCTGGTACTCGGCATCGTGGTGGTGATGGTGGGAGCGACGGCATTGATGGCGGTGACCGCGTTCGGGCTGGCCGGAAGCGGCGCTGTCGGCAACTTCACCGACGCGGGCGCGGTGGCTACCGGTCTGGCGAATCACGCCGGGGGTGCCGTCGGTGTCCTGTTCGCGGTCCTCCTGCTGGATGCGTCCTTGATCGGGGCGAACGCCATCGGGCTGGCCACCACCTACGCCGTGGGGGACGCGCTGGGCAGGCGGCACTCACTGCACTGGAAGGTTTCCGAGGCACCCTTGTTCTACGGCGGTTACGCTGCCCTGCTTGCGGTTTCGGCCGCGGTTGCGTTCAGCCCGGACCATGTGCTCGGCCTGGTGACTCAGGGCGTCCAGGCACTCGCCGGTGTCCTGCTGCCGTCGGCGACGGTTTTCCTGGTATTGCTGTGCAACGACCGGGCGGTCATGGGCCCGTGGACGAACACCGTGCGGCAGAACATCGTTGCCTGGACCATCGTCTGGTCTCTGGTGCTGCTGTCGCTGGCACTGACGGTGGCGACGTTCTTTCCCCACCTGTCGACGGCGACCATCGAGATCGGCCTGGCGGCCGGCGCGGTGGCCGGGTTGGTGGTGGGCGCCGCGGTGATCATCGCCGGCCGCCGGCAGAACGACCGACGCGCGGCGAGGGCCGTGGCCCAGTCTTTGGGCGGTGGCCTGAATCCGGAGGATGTCGACGAACTCGAGGACGCCGCGGTGCTGACGCGCGCCGAGCGCCGCGCGGTCCGCCGGCAGGATCGCGCGAATTGGCGCACCCCTGAACTGGCCAGCCTGGCGCGCCCGGTGATGTCACCGGCCCGTCGCGCGGGCCTGTTCACTCTGCGTGGCTACCTGGTGCTGGCGGTGGCTCTGGTCGTCGTCAAAGTCGTCCAGGCAGGCTTGGCCTGACCCGCCGGTCGGTCAGATGATGCCCAGCAGTTGCAGGTCGGCGACGTACTTGTCGATCAGCGTCGCCGACAGATGCGGAATGTCGTTGTCGATACCGATTTTCGCGCTCCGCACCGCCGCGCGGAATACGTCGGTGGGCGCCGGCGCACCGTGCAGCGCATCCTGCGGGTGGCGGTAGGCATCGAGCAACGGCAGCAGCGAGAACTGACGTTGCCGGTCCGGCAGTGCCCGAAGAGCGGTTGCGAAACGGCCCAGCCACTCGTCGTAGTCGGCGATCCGCTGAATGTCGTGGCCGGCGTCGATCAGCCAGTCCACGAACACGTCCAGGGAGATGCCGTCATCGTGCGGGTTCATCACATCGAACGAGCGGAATCCCGGCGTCGCTTCGGCGGCCGTCAGCTCACCCAGTGTGGCGACGGCTTCGGCGACGAAGTCGGCCGGCAGCCCGTCATAGTGGGCTCGTGGGCGGCTGCCGTCCGCGCGGTAGAAGCTGCCGGGCGCGATGCCGGCGACCAGCAGGCTGAAGATCAACCGCGTGAACGCATCTGGAACGTTGAGCTGGCCGGCGAAGTGGCTGTGGGCAAGGATCATGTCCGAGCGGAAAACGGCGACCGGCAGGCCACACAGGTCGTGCGCGTAGCGCAGCAACACCTCACCCGCCCACTTGCTGTTCGCGTACCCGTTGGCGTAGCTGTCGTCCACGGGCCGGGCAGGACTGACGGTACGGATGTCACCGTCTTCGGCGAAGGCATCGACGGACATGGCGACCGCGACCGTCGACAGATAAGTGATCGGCTTGATGCGCCCGCTGATCGCGAGCCGGATCAGCTCCGCGGTGCCCACCACGTTCGGCCCGAACAACTGGTCGTAGGGCAGGACGTGGTTGACCAGCGCCGCGGGGTGCACGATCAGATCGACGCGATCGGCCAGCTGTCGCCAAACATCCCCACTCAGACCGAGATTCGGCTCACCGATGTCGCCGACAATCACGTCGAGGTGGTCGGCGGCCAATGTCTGGAATCGTTGCAGTAGCTGCGGATCACCGGAGCGGAAGACGTCTTCGAGACGCCGGAAGGCCGCCTGCGGGTCGGTGCCGCGCACCAGGCACACCAGACGTCCGCCGGTCTCGTTGAGCCGCTCCAGCCACTCCAGCGCGAGGAAGCGGCCGAGGTAGCCGTTGGCGCCGGTCAGCAACACCGTCTGCGGTGTCCCCGTCGCCCTCGGTAGATAACCGGCGGCGGACAAGGTGGCGGCATCGATGAACTTGTCCAGGGTCAGGTCTGCCGCCCGCACCCAGGTGGCCCCGCGGCCGTGCACGGCCGCGAATGACGGTCGCTTGGAGCCGGATTCGCGGTGTGTCGCGATGTGATCCGCGATGTGCCGCAGCGAGCTGGTGGGCCCGATGATCAGTGCGACGGGCACCTCTACGCCGAAGATGTCCTGCAGCAGATTGGAGAAGGTCAATGCCGACAGTGAATCTCCGCCGAGATCCATGAAGTGCTCGTCCGGTTCCGGAGCGCCGCCGACCAGACCCAGCAGTGCCTCGGCGGCACGTGCCACCGTGTCGAGGACCGGCCGGTCCGGCGCGCCGTGGCGCAGTGAGCGCAGTTGCGCGTCACGCGTGTCGGCGAGCTCCGCGTACAGCTGTTCCAGCTGTTCTCCGTAGCGCTCCTTGAGTTTCGGGCGCAGCAGCTTGCCCACCCCGGACAGCAGCCCGTTGTCGGTGCTGAACGGCTCGCGCTCGACCAGGAACTCCGCCGGCACCTCATAGGACTGCAGCTCGGCGAGTTTGGCTGTCTGGCGCAGGGATTCGCTCAACGCCGCGCGGATGGCGGCGTCGTCGTCCGGGAACCGGCCCAGCGCCTCGTCGGTCGGGACGACGACGGCAAGCAGATAGGGACGTTCGCTGTTGCCGTACAGGAAGATCTGCCGGACCAGGGGTGCGGTGGCGAATATCGCTTCCAGGCGGGCGACCGCGACGAACTCCCCCTGTGCCAGTTTCAGCACGTTGTTGCGCCGGTCGACGTAGGTGAGCCGGTCGGGACCGATCTGTGCCATCACGTCACCGGTGCGGTAGTAGCCCTCGGAGTCGAACGCGGCGGCCGTCACGTCGGGACGCTGGTAGTAGCCGGACATGGCGGTCGCCGACTTCACCAGCAACTCACCACGCGGATAGGGTTTGTCGGTGCGGAAGTAGCCGAGTTCGGGAACGTCGACGAGCTTATAGTCGATCACCGGCGGTTTCGTCACCACACCGTCCTTGGTGACCATGCCGACCTCGGTCAGGCCGTAGCCGTCCAGAAGATGTACGCCCAAACAGGTTTCGACGAACGTCTTCATCTCGGCGGCCAGCGGCGCGGTGCCGGTGAAGCTGGTGAGGACGCGCCCGCCGAGCACTTGCTCGCGCAACTCGACGTAAGCCTGTGCCTCGGCCTCGGCAACGGACACCCCGTCGAACACACGCCGGTCGACCGCGCTCTGGTAGCGCTGGTAGAGCATCTCCGCCACCCGGGGCACCAGACCCATCTCCGTGGGCCGCACCAGATTCCAGTCCTCGAACAGGGTGGACAGATCGCTCTCCGGCACGAAATAACTGGTGCCCCCGGCCTGGAATGCCGTGGACAGCGGTATCCGGCCGCCGAGGTGGTTCAGCGGCATGAAGTTCACGTTGAACACCGGCACGTCCTCGCGGTCCGGCATCAACTCGTTGGTCCAGATCTTGGCCACCATGCGCTCGGAATACATTGCCCCCTTGGGCAATCCGGTGCTGCCGGAGGTGTACATGATCATGGCCAACCGCTGGTCGTCGCCGCCGGTGTACATCGGTTGGGGCGGCAGGGTACGACCGCGGGCGATGACCCCGGCCAGTGTCTCGATGTGCACCGTCATGCCGGCGGCGGTCAGCTTCTGCCGCGCCCGGGCGAGGCTCTCGCGCTGATCGTCGATTTCGTCCCGGTAGTCGAAAACCACAAGACGGCGGACCGATGTGCTGCCTATGGCGGCGTCCACCGCCAGGTCGAGGTAGTCCGCGCCGGCGGCCAGGATCTGCGGCTGCACCTCGGCGAGGATGGGCTGTAGCCGCGCGGCCGTGGTGTTGTGTTGCAGCGGCACCGCGACCAGTCCGAGGTACCCACTGACCAGGTCAACGGTCAGGTAGTCCACGCTTGCGAAACCGACGGTGGCCACGAAGTCGCCCGGTGCTACCGGGTTGGCGGGGTCATCCCGCCAGGCCGCGGCGATAGCCGCAACGTCAGACCACAGTTCGCCGTAGGTGATGGTGTCGAACCGCGGCAGCAAGGTGCCGACGGTGCGGCCGGTTACGGGGTCGTTCGTCAGTCCGCGCGCACGCCAGCCCATCGCAGGGCGGTCGGCGTAACCCCGCACCAGCGTCTCGATCACTTGCGGTAAGCGCAGTTCGGGTTGCCGCGCGGCGGCCCGGACGCCGGCATCGGGCCGGGCCTGCCGGAACTGTTCGTCCTCGGTGAATAGCTGGGCGAGGCGTTCCTCGTGCGGACTGCTCATGGTCAGCCTTTCGTTCCGGAGACTCCCAAGGGGCAACCGGCGGGCAGCTGACCATCTTCCGCTCCGCGAGTGTGACCGTCACCACACCCGCGCCGGAGATCAGGCGACCACGTCGATGGGATCGCCGATGTTCACCTGGTTGAAGTACCAGGCGGCGTTGTCCGGGCTCAGATTGATGCAGCCATGGCTGACGTTGGCGTAGCCCTGCGAATTCACCGACCACGGCGCCGAATGTACGTAGACGCCACTCGATGTCACGCGCACCGCGTACTGAGCGGTGATCAGGTAACCGTCCGAGGAGTTCAGCGGGATGCCGATGGTCCGCGAGTCCATCACGACGGAGCGCTCCTTGGACATGGCGTTGAAGTTGCCGATCGGCGTGGGGCGGCTCGGCTTACCCATCGAGGCCGGCATGGTGCGCAGCACCTCGCCGTTGCGGCTCACGGTGAAGGTGTGTGCGGAGATGCTTGCCACACCGAGCAATTCGTCGCCGGTCTCGAAGCCCTCCGTCAGCTCCTGCACCCCGACCGAGATGTGGCTGTGTGCGGGCCAGTACCGGTCTGGCACCCATTGCACGATGTTGCCATCCAGCCACTGGTAGTGGCCGGTGAGGTTGCCCGGTGAGCCGATGTGGATGGACCGCTCCGCGGCCCGGTGGTCGACCACCGGCGCGGTGAACGTCACCTCCACCGGAGCTCCCACCCCGACCACCGCACCGTTCGACGGAAAGATCGAGGCCACCCCTGGCACCGGGTGCGGTACCGGGACAGCGCCGGTCGCGGGACTGCCCGACCCGGCCGCGGCCATCGTCGCGCTCGCCGCCAGAACAAACAGATAACGAACCGCTCGACGCATGGCCTTCACCCTTCGGGACGGTGCGATAAACAAGACTCCTCATTCTAGTGGTTATCCGGCGGGCGGGGGCCATAGCAAACAATTCCGGCCGATTTCGGCATAGCCGATGCGCTGCGAACACCTCGGACTGGTCTGCCCGGTGTGGACGCGTTAGCCTCAGCGGGTCGCGGCCCACGGCCCCAGGAGGTGCGGGTGCTCTTCCGTCAGCTCGAGTACTTCGTCGCGGTCGCCCAGGAGCGTCATTTCGCCCGCGCCGCCGAAAAGTGTTACGTCTCGCAACCTGCGCTGTCGGCAGCCATTGCCAAGCTCGAACGGGAACTCAACGTCACGTTGATCAACCGCGGGCACAGCTTCGAAGGCCTGACGCCCGAGGGGGAGCGGTTGGTGGTATGGGCCAAGCGAATTCTGGCCGAGCACGACGCGTTCAAGGCGGAAGTGCATGCGGTGCAGTCCGGCATCACCGGGACGCTGCGGCTCGGCACCGTGCCGACCGCCTCGACGACGGCGTCGCTGGTGCTGTCCGCCTTTTGCTCGGCCCACCCCTTGGCAAAGGTGCAGATCAGTTCCCGGCTGGCTGCCACGGAGCTGTACCGGCGGTTGCACGAATTCGAGCTCGACGCCGTCATCGCGCACCCGGCGGACGCGAAAGACAGCCAGGATGTGGCACTCGTGCCGCTGTACGAGGAGCAGTACGTGCTGCTGTCGCGGTCGGACATGCTGCCGCCCGGCGCGGCCACCCTGCGCTGGCCGGACGCGGCGCAACTGCCGCTGGCACTGCTCACGCCGGACATGCGCGACCGGCAGGTCATCGACGCGGCCTTCGCCGACCATGACATCACCGTCCACCCGCAGGTCGAAACGGATTCCGTCGCTTCACTGTTCGCGCAGGTGGCGAACGGCAACTGGGCGACCATAGTGCCGCACACCTGGCTGTGGATGACGCCGACGCGGGGCGAGATCCGGGCCGTGGAACTCGTCGACCCGGCACCCAGAGCGCTGATCGGGTTGGCCACCAACGCATCCGGTCCCGGATCGCCGGTGGCCCGTGCGTTGGTCGCCTCGGCGCAGCACCTCGGCCTCGACGAATTCTTCGCCGCGCAGCTGCGCAGTCTCACCCACTAGGATCGCGCGGCGCTCTTGGGGTTCAGGCTGGCCAGATGCCCGCTCTCCACCCCGGCGGCGGGGTCGAGTTGACAGTCGATCAGGGCGGGTGCGCCGGACGCTAATGCCTCGGACAGGGCCGTCTGTAGCTCGGTCGGTGTCGTGACGTGGTATCCCTTGCCGCCGAACGCTTCCGCGAGCAGTTCGTGACGTGCCCCGGAGTTGAGCACCGTGGGCGCCGGATCGGTGCCGGGCACCGATTCGTCGCCGCGGTAGACGCCGCCGTTGTTGAGGATGACGACGGTGACCGGCAGCCGGTACCGGCAGATCGTTTCGATCTCCATGCCGCTGAAGCCGAATGCGCTGTCGCCCTCGATGGCGACCACGGGCCGGCCGCTCTCGACCGCCGCGGCGATGGCGTAGCCCATGCCGATACCCATCACGCCCCACGTTCCGGTGTCGAGTCGGTGGCGCGGCAACTCCATGTCGATGACATTGCGGGCCAGGTCCAGTGCGTTGGCTCCCTCGTTGACCACGTAGACATCCGGGTTGCGTTGCAGCACAGCTCGAATGGCGCCGAGCGCATTGTAGAACCGCATGGGGTGCGGGTCCTCGGCCAGCCGCTCGGCCATCTTGGCGTCGTTGCGGGCCTTCCGCTCGGCGAGTTCGGCGGTCCACGACTGTGACGCACTGATCGGGTGGGTGGCCAGACCGTCCTGCAGCGCCGACACCACCGATTCGATGTCACCCGCGAGCGGTGCCTCGATCGGCTGGTTGCTGTCGAACTCCGTGGCAGCGATGTCGATCTGGATGAACTTGCTGTCCGGCGCCCACTGCGGCGAATCGCCATGTCCGAGTAGCCAATTGAGGCGGGCGCCGACCAGCAGCACCACATCGGCGCGAGCGATTGCCAGCGACCGGGCGGCCGCGGCCGACTGTGGGTGCGAGTCCGGCAGCAGGCCCTTGGCCATCGACATCGGCAGATAGGGCAACCCGGTGCTCTCCACGAAGTCCCGAATCACCTTGTCGGCCTGCGCGTAAGCGGCGCCCTTGCCCAACACGATCAGCGGTCGTTGCGCGGCCGCGAGCAGGTCGAGTGCCCGCTCGACCGCGTCGGGCGCCGACAGCTGGCGGGGGGCGGGATCCACCACGCGCCACACCGAAGCGGCGCCGGCAGCCACGTCCATGGCCTGTCCGAGCACTTCGCCCGGGATGTCCAGATAGACACCTCCCGGCCGACCGGATAACGCCGTGCGGATCGCCCTGGCGACACCGCGTCCGATGTCCTCGACGCGTGCGATCCGGTAGGCCGCCTTGACGAATGGGCGCGCGGCGTTGAGCTGGTCGATGTCCTGGTAGTCACCGCGTTGCAGGTCGACCACCGCCCGCCCGCTGGATCCGGAGATCTGGATCATCGGAAAGCAGTTCGTGGTGGCATTCGCCAGGGCGGGAAGGCCGTTGAGGAAACCCGGACCCGAGGTCGTCAGGCACACGCCGGGGCGCCGGGTCAGGAATCCGGCCGCGGCCGCGGCATTGCCGGCGGAGCCCTCATGCCGGAAACCGAGATACCGGATCCCCGCGTCCTGTGCGGTGCGTGCCAGATCGGTGATGGGGATGCCGACAACGCCGTAGATGGTCTCCACGTCGTTGGCCTTCAGCGCATCCACCACCAGGTGGAAGCCGTCGGTCAGCGGTTCGGTCACGGGGCCGCCCCTCTCTTCGCTGTTCTCTCGGCACTCACTGTCGTCCGCTCTGGCGACCGTGTCCAAGACGGGTCCGCTATCCGTTGATTCACGCTGTTTATCGACTGTTAGGGGATCAGTATTGGACAGCGGTTATCGGCACCGGCAGGGTTCTCGGTAAGCCCGGACAAAGGAGCGTCTGATGACTTCCGTGCAGAATTCACGCGTGACCGATCTGATCGCGGCAGCGGCCACCGAGGCGCCGGACGCGCGTGCGCTGGTCGTCACCGCCGACCGCGTCCCGATCACTTACCGCGACCTGCTGCGCCTGGCCGACGATCTGGCAGCGCAACTCGGTGGTGCGGGCCTGGCGCCGGGGGACCGGGTCGCCTTGCGGGCGGGCAGTAACGCCGAGTTCGTCGTCGCGTTGCTGGCAGCGTTGCGCGCGGGCCTGATCGTGGTCCCGCTGGACCCGGCCCTGCCGGTTGCGGACCAACGCGCGCGTAGCGAAGCGGCCGGTGCCCGGGCGGTGCTGGTCGACGGCGAGGGTTCCGAGTGGTGGCCGGTTGCGGTGACGTCCGTGGACGGCGAGTGGACGGCCCAACTGAAAGCCTCGAGTGAACCGGGGCCGGTGACGGACTCCCCGGCGGGACTGCACGACGACGACGCGATGATCATGTTCACCGGTGGCACCACCGGACTGCCCAAGATGGTGCCCTGGACGCACGACAACATCGCCGGCTCGGTGCGGGCCATCGTCGCCGGCTATCAGCTGAGTCCGCGCGACGCCACGGTCGCGGTTATGCCGCTCTACCATGGCCACGGGCTGATCGCCGCCTTGATGTCCACTCTGGCATCCGGCGGCACGGTGTTGCTGCCCGCCCGGGGACGGTTCTCGGCGCACACTTTCTGGGACGACATCGACGCGGTGGGGGCGACCTGGTACACGGCCGTGCCGACCATTCATCAGATCCTGCTGGAGCGGGCTGCCGCCGCGCCGGCCGAAAGCCCCAGAGCGACATTGCGTTTCATCCGCAGTTGCAGTGCACCGCTGACGCCCGAGGTCGCTCGGGCGCTGCAGCGGGAGTTCTCCGCGCCCGTGCTGTGCGCCTTCGGGATGACTGAGGCCACCCACCAGGTGGCCAGCACCGGTATCGATCAGGAGGTCAACCCCGCCGTCTCCACCGGTCTGGTGGGTCGCTCCACCGGGCCGCATATCCGCATTGCGGGGAACGACGGGGCGCCCCTGGAGCCGGGTGCCGTCGGCGAAGTGTGGCTGCGTGGCGCCACCGTGGTGCGGGGTTACCTCGGGGACCCGAAGATCACCGAGGCGAACTTCACCAACGGCTGGTTGCGGACCGGCGATCTGGGGACGCTGTCGGAGGACGGCGACCTCAGCATCCGCGGGCGGATCAAGGAACTCATCAACCGTGGCGGGGAGAAGATTTCGCCGGAACGCGTCGAAGGAGTTCTGGCCACCCATCCGAATGTGTTGGAGGTGGCCGTGTTCGGGGTGCCGCATCCGATGTACGGCGAAGCCGTCGCGGCCGTTCTGGTGCCGCGGGGTTCCGCCCCGGGTGCCGAGGAGCTTACCGCATTCTGTCGGGATCGGTTGGCGCCGTTCGAGATTCCCGCGACCTTTCAGGTGGCCGATGAATTGCCGCACACCGCCAAAGGCTCCCTGGACCGGCGTGCGGTGTCGGCCCGGTTCGGCCGGCCGGAGTGACGTCGCCGACGATCACACCGTCGTCTTCACCCGGGCCGCGGCGGATTCGGGCATCGGTTCGTAGCGGGCGAACGACCGGGTGAACGACGCGGCCCCGTGGGCCAGCGAGCGCAGGTCGATGGCGTAGCGGGTCAATTCGACCTGCGGCACTTCGGCCTTCACCAGCGTGCGCTCATGGCCGGCGGTGTCGGTCCCCAGCACGCGGCCCCGGCGGCCGGACAGGTCACCCATCACCGCGCCGACGTAGTCGTCGGGAACCAGCACGGATATCTCGTCGATCGGCTCAAGCAGGATCACTTTCGTCGCCGCCGCGGCCTCGCGCAGCGCCAGGGAGCCGGCCATCTGGAATGCGAAGTCCGAGGAGTCGACGCTGTGTGCCTTGCCGTCGAGCAGGGTCACCCGGATGTCGACCATCGGATAGCCGGCGTGCACACCCTTTTCCATCTGCGCCCGGACGCCCTTCTCCACGCTGGGGATGAACTGGCGCGGCACCGCGCCGCCGACCACCTTGTCCACGAACTCGAAGCCGGTGCCCTCCGGCAGTGGTTCCACCTCGATGTCGCACACCGCATACTGGCCGTGGCCGCCGGACTGCTTGACGTGCCGGCCGTGCCCTTTCGCCTTGCCGCCCAGCGTCTCTCGCAGCGGCACCCGCAACTCGACGGTGTCCACGGTGACCCCATAGCGGCCGGCCAGGGCTTCGAGCACGACGCCGACGTGCGCCTCGCCCATGCACCAGAGCACCACCTGGTGTGTCTCCGGGTTCTGTTCGATGCGCAGGGTCGGATCCTCGGCGGCCAACCTCCCCAACCCGACCGAGAGCTTGTCCTCGTCGGTCTTGGCGTGCGCCTGGATGGCGACCGGCAACAGCGGTTCGGGCATCGTCCACGGCTTGAGCACCAGCGGTTCGGACTTGTCCGACAGCGTGTCCCCGGTTTCTGCCCGGCTCAGCTTGCCGATCGCGCAGATGTCGCCGGCCACCACGGCGGACGCGGGCCGTTGCTGTTTTCCCAGCGGGAACGACAGCACCCCGATGCGCTCGTCCTCGTCATGGTCGGGGTGACTGGCGCCATGCCCGTTAGAGACGCCGAAGAACGACGAGAAGTGGCCTGACACATGGACGGTCGCGTCCGGCTTGATGGTGCCGGAGAACACCCGGACCAGGCTGACCCGCCCGACATACGGGTCCGACGTCGTCTTGACCACCTCGGCGAGCAGTGGTGCGTCGACGTCGCAGGCCAATTCCTCGTGGGTGGCGCCCTGCGGTGTGAACACGTCCGGAAGCGGGTGTTCGCGCGGCGACGGGAAACCTCGGGTGGCGACCTCCAGCAGTTCGTGGGTGCCCACCCCGGTGCTGCTGCACACCGGGATCACCGGGAAGAACGACCCGCGGGCCACCGCCTTCTCCAGATCCTGGATCAGGACCGATTCGTCGATCGCCTCGCCGCCGAGGTAACGCTCCATGAGCGACTCGTCCTCGGACTCCTCGATGATGCCCTCGATCAGGCTGCCCCGGGCCTCTTCGATGCGGTCGGCTTCGGAGGTGTCGGGCGCCGACTCGGTGCGCTTACCGTCGGCATAGTTGTACTGAGTCTGCGACAGCAGCCCGATCAGGCCGACACCGGCCGGCAGGTACAACGGTAAGACCTTGTCGCCGAACGCGTTCTGCGCGGCATCGAGCGCCTCGGCATAGTTGGCGCGGGCATGGTCGAGCTTGGTGACGACCACCGCACGTGGCATCCCGACCTGGCTGCACTCCTGCCACAGCGATTTGGTGGGTTCGTCGACACCTTCGTTGGCCGCGATGACGAACAGGGCGCAATCGGCGGCGCGCAGACCGGCGCGCAGCTCACCGACGAAGTCGGCGTATCCGGGTGTGTCGACGAGGTTCACCTTGACGCCGGCGTGCGACAGCGACGCCACCGCGACGCCGACCGACCGTTGCTGGCGGATCTCGGCGTCGTCGAAGTCGCAGACCGTGCTGCCGTCGGTGACCGACCCCGGCCGGGACAACACGCCGCCCGCAACCAGCAGGGCCTCGATGAGGGTGGTCTTGCCGCCGCCGGAGGGCCCGACCAGCACGACGTTGCGGATACCGTCCGGCCCGGTTGCGGTGGGGGCCGTACCTGCGCCCGGGGAACCACTCACTCTGTCGGCCATGACAATCCTCCAGTTCTCCCGGGGTGCCGCCGACTCCCGTACGCGGCGTGATCCAGCCCACAGGACGCAAGGGCAACTTTTCTCTCAACGGCGGCCCAGCACAAGGGTCGGCCGCGCTCATATCACTGCCAGGTCAGGCGTGCCAGCCCGACCAGCGCGTCGCGGTGACGGCGATCACCGGGCCGTCCAGCGAAACGGATTGGTACTGCGGGTATTTCGCGCTCAGCAACCGGTAACCGGCGCGCAGCGCGTCGCCGTCGGCCGCGACGGTGGCAACGCCGTCCACCCGAATCCACCACAATTGCGTCCAATCCGGCGCATAGTGGTCGACCAGGAGGCTCACCGCCGGGTTGTGCTCGATGTTGGCCAGCCGGCGCAGTTGCTTGGTCTTCTTGGGTTTGGCATCGACCGCGGTATAGATGACGTCTCCGTCGACGGCGAAGACCACCGGCACCAGGTGCGGCGTGCCGTCGGGCCGCACGGTGGCCAGCCGCGCTACCGGCGATCCAGCGAACCAGGCCCGGGTGTCCACGCGACCAGCCTAGAACCGCCGCAAAGGCCGGTGATGTGAGTCACCACCGGCCTTTTGGATTAGGCCGTCGGCGGGTCCGTCGGCTTAGGCTGCATTTGACTCGATGCCCATTTGACCCGGACCCGATCCGGCATTTCGCCGAATTGGTGCCTGACCACCGTTTAAATGGGTATCTGGATTACGGTGGTTACGACAACGGAGCCGCCGCCCGGACCTTACGGCTGGGATAATTGACTATTCACCCGACGCAGGAGGTATACCGGATGAGCAAATCGCGCCACCGTTCATTCAGGTGGTCATGGCTGGTTGCCGTCATGGCCGTCGTGGGAATGGTCTCCGGGCTGGGTCTGGCAACTCCGCCGGTGACCGCGCACGCGGCGCCGTACAAGCAGTACCCGTCTGTTCCGCTGGACCCGTCGGCGCTGGTCGGCCAGGTGGGTCCCCAGGTGGTCAACATCAACACCAAGCTGGGCTACAACAACGCGGTGGGCGCCGGCACCGGCATCGTCATCGACCCCAACGGCGTCGTGCTGACCAACAACCACGTCATCTCGGGAGCCACCGACATCAGCGCCTTCAGCGTCGGCGACGGCCGCACCTACGGCGTCGACGTGGTCGGTTACGACCGCACCCAGGACGTCGCGGTGCTGCAGTTGCGCGGAGCGGGCGGCCTGCCCACCGCGTCCATCGGCGGCGGCGTCAGCGTCGGTGAGCCGGTCGTGGCGATGGGCAACACCGGCGGCCAGGGTGGCACGCCGCGCGCGGTGGCCGGCAAGGTACTGGCCGTCAACCAGACCGTCCAGGCATCGGACTCGCTGACCGGGGCTGCCGAGACGCTGAACGGACTGATCCAGTTCGACGGCGCGATCCAGCCCGGCGATTCCGGCGGACCGGTGGTCAACGGCGCGGGTCAGGTGGTCGGGATGAACACCGCGGCCACCGAGAACTTCCAGATGTCACAGGGCGGCCAGGGCTTCGCGATTCCGATCGGAACGGCGATCAGCATCGCCAACAACATCCGGTCCGGTGGCGGTTCGCCCACTGTGCACGTCGGCCCGACGGCCTTCCTCGGACTCGGCGTCGTTGACAACAACGGCAGCGGTGCGCGCGTCCAGCGGGTCGTCGCAAACGCTCCCGCCGCGGCCGCCGGGATCTCCAACGGCGACATCATCACCGCACTCGACGGGACGCCGATCAACTCGGCCACCGCGATGTCCGATGCGCTCAACGGGCACCACCCGGGCGACATGGTCTCCATCAGCTTCACCTCCAAAACCGGCGTCGCGCGCACCGAGAACGTCACCCTGGCGGAGGGCCCCCCGGCCTGATCGAGTCAATTCATTTGGCGCGGGCCGTGATTCACGCTGAGGTTCGGAGTCAGGTGGCTTCGGGTGATTCTTAACCAGGTGCGTCGGGTACCCGTGGCATCGTGGATTTGATGAATGACGCGATAAGCGCCTCAAGGCAGGATCCCGCACACCATCCAGCGGAGGGCAGCCACGTCGAAGGGGGTGTGGTCGAGCACCCGACCGCCGAGGACTTCGACAACGCGGCTGCCCTGCCCGCGGATCCGACCTGGTTCAAGCACGCCGTGTTCTACGAGGTGCTGGTCCGGGCGTTCTTCGACTCGAACGCCGACGGCTCCGGTGACCTGCGTGGACTCATCGACCGGCTGGACTATCTGCAGTGGCTGGGGGTGGACTGCCTCTGGCTGCCGCCGTTCTACGATTCGCCGCTGCGCGACGGCGGTTATGACATCCGCGACTTCTACAAGGTGCTGCCCGACTTCGGCACCGTGGAGGACTTCGTCGCGTTGATCGACGAGGCTCACGCCCGCGGCATCCGCGTGATCACCGACCTTGTGATGAATCACACTTCGGACTCGCATCCCTGGTTTCAGGAGTCGCGGCACGACCCCGATGGCCCGTACGGCGACTTCTATGTCTGGAGTGACACCAGCGAGAAGTACACCGACGCCCGGATCATCTTCATCGACACCGAGGAGTCGAACTGGACCTTCGACCCGGTGCGCAAGCAGTTCTACTGGCACCGGTTCTTCTCGCACCAACCGGACCTGAATTACGACAACCCGGCCGTGCAGGAAGCGATGATCGACGTGCTGCGGTTCTGGCTCGGGCTGGGCATCGACGGGTTCCGGCTGGACGCGGTGCCGTACCTGTTCGAGCGCGAGGGCACCAACTGCGAGAACCTGCCCGAGACGCACGCCTTCCTTAAGCGGGTGCGCAAGGTCGTCGATGACGAGTATCCCGGTCGGGTGCTACTGGCCGAGGCCAATCAGTGGCCGGCCGACGTCGTCGAGTACTTCGGTGACCCCACCACCGGCGGCGACGAATGCCACATGGCGTTCCACTTCCCGTTGATGCCGCGCATCTTCATGGCGGTGCGCCGGGAGTCCCGCTTCCCGATCTCGGAGATCCTGGCCCAGACGCCCGACATCCCCGACCTGGCCCAGTGGGGGATCTTCCTGCGCAACCACGACGAGCTGACGCTGGAGATGGTCAGCGACGAGGAACGCGACTACATGTACGCGGAGTACGCCAAGGATCCGCGGATGAAGGCCAACGTGGGGATCCGGCGCCGCCTGGCGCCGTTGCTGGACAACGACCGCAACCAGATGCAGCTGTTCACGGCGCTGTTGTTGTCCCTACCCGGCTCGCCGGTGCTGTATTACGGCGACGAGATCGGCATGGGCGACGTGATCTGGCTCGGCGACCGTGACGGTGTGCGGACTCCGATGCAGTGGACCCCGGACCGCAATGCCGGGTTCTCCACCGCGAACCCGGGACGGCTGTTCCTGCCGACCAACCAGGACTCGGTGTACGGCTACCAAGCGGTCAACGTGGAGGCGCAACGGGACACCTCGACCTCGCTGCTCAACTGGACCCGCACGATGCTCGCGGTGCGGCGCCGGCACGACGCCTTCGCCATCGGGTCATTTCACGAACTCGGCGGGTCCAATCCGTCCGTGCTGGCCTATGTGCGGGAAGTGCCGCGTGAGAACGCCGAGAACGACGTGGTGTTGTGCGTCAACAATCTGTCTCGGTTCCCTCAGCCGATCGAATTGAACCTGCAGCAGTGGAACAACTACACCCCAATCGAACTCACCGGACAGGTGGAATTCCCGCGGATCGGGCACCTGCCTTATCTGCTCACGCTCCCGGGACACGGTTTCTACTGGTTCCAGCTGTCCGCTTCCGAGGAGGACCGATGACCCGCCCGACGATGCCCGCAAACCTGCCGTGGGCGGACTGGCTTCCGCAGCAACGCTGGTATGCCGGCCGCAACAGGCAGCTGTCCTCCGCCGATGTGTCAGTGGTGGTGCCGTTACGGGAGAACCTGGACCTGGTGCTGGTCGACGTCGGTTATGCCGACGGTTTCACCGAGCGCTACCAGGTGATCGTGGGCTGGGACACCGAGCCGGTCACCGAATACAGCACCCTGGCGACCATCGGTTCGGTCGAAGACCACACCGCCTTCGACGCGTTGTACGACCCGTCGGCCGCCCAGTTCCTGCTCTCGCTGATCGACTCCGCGGCGGTACGGGGCGAATCCGCCAACCAGGTCAGGTTCGCCAAAGAGCCCGACGTGAAACTGCCGCTGGACGCCTACCCCCGGGTGTCCGACGCCGAGCAGAGCAACACCAGCGTGATCTTCGACCGGGCGCCGTGCGCCATCTTCAAGGTGTTCCGCCGCGTCAGCCCCGGCATCAATCCCGACATCGAGCTCAACCGGGTGCTGGGCCGGGCGGGCAATGTTCACGTGGCCAAGTTGTTCGGTGCCTACGAGCTGGGTTCGCCCGGCGATCCGGACGCGTCGTCGCCGCTGGGCATGGTCACCGCGTTCGCGGCCAACGCTGCCGAAGGCTGGGCAATGGCCACCGCGAGCGTGCGCGACCTGTTCGCCGAGGGCGACCTCTACGCCCATGAGGTCGGCGGAGACTTCGCGGGCGAGTCCTACCGGCTCGGCGAGGCGGTGGCTTCCGTGCACGCCACGCTGGCCGAGACGCTCGGGACATCGCAAACCACGTTCCCGCTGGACCATGTGCTGTCGCGGCTCAGCGCGGCCGTTGCCGCGGTGCCCGAACTCGAGCAGTATGCGGCGACGATCCAAGAGCGGTTCGCCAAGCTCGCCGACGAGCAGATCACCGTGCAACGCGTGCACGGCGATCTGCACCTGGGGCAGGTGCTGCGGACGCCGGAGAGCTGGGTGCTGATCGATTTCGAAGGCGAGCCGGGCCAGCCGCTGGCCGAACGGCGGGCGCCCGACTCACCGCTGCGTGACGTGGCGGGGGTGTTGCGGTCCTTCGAGTACGCGGCGTACGGGCCGTTGGTGGAGAACGCCGCCGACAAGCAGAAGGCGGCGCGGGCCCGTGAATGGGTCGAGCGCAATCGCACCGCGTTCTGTGATGGGTACGCGGCCGCGTCCGGAATCGATCCGCGTGATTCGGCGCTGCTGCTGGCGGCGTATGAGCTCGACAAGGCGGTGTACGAAACGGGCTACGAGGCGCGGCACCGGCCCACGTGGCTGCCGATACCGCTGCGGTCGATCGCCCGGCTGACGACGGCCTGACCCAAGCTCGGCCGCGCCGTCGGCTCCGGTCTCTGGGAGCATGCTCGTGTGCAGAAAGAGATGTACGACAGCGAAGCCAGACTTGCCTGGGTGCTGGCCGCGTTGGCCGGGGTGCTCGGGGCCACCGCGTTCACCCACTCCGAGGGGTATTTCGTCACGTTCATGACCGGCAACGCACAGCGTGCCGTGCTAGGCGTGTTCCGTGACGACGTGACGTTGTCGTTGAGTGCGGGCACGCTGCTGCTGTGTTTCGTGGCCGGCGTGATCGTCTCCTCGGTGTGCCGCCGCCGGTTCTGGGCGGAACACCCGCACGGGCCCACCGTGCTGACCACGTTCTGTCTGGTGTTCGCCACCGGCCTGGACATCGTGCTGGGCGGGTGGGAGCAAACCCTGCTGGATTTCGTGCCGATCATGTTCGTGGTCTTCGGGATCGGTGCGCTGAACACTTCCTTCGTGAAAGACGGTGAAGTGTCGGTGCCGCTGAGTTATGTGACCGGCACGCTGGTCAAGATGGGCCAGGGCATCGAGCGCCACATGGCCGGCGGGAAAATCGAGGACTGGTTCGGCTATTTCATGATGCTCGCGACGTTCATGCTGGGCGCCGCGATCGGGGGCGCGATCAGTTTGGTGGTCAGCGGCACCCAGATGCTCGGTGTCGCCGCGTTCGTCTGTGCGGTGACGACCTGTTACACCTACCTGCACGCCGATCGGCGCGGGTTGCTGGATTAGCTGCGCTGCTACCTTCCAAAAAGGAACATCGGCAGCAGCGCTGGCCGTTGCGCTGCTGCCGATGTGGTCTCTGGGACTTCGGTGATCAGGTTCCCGCGGCCGGAGGGGTGGCCGGTGCCGGCGCGGGCGCCGGCGCGGCGTTGACCGCGTTGATCACTTGCAGCATGTCGGGCTTCATCGCCATCAGCTGCTGGTTCCAGTAGTTCCAGGAGTGGGTGCCGTTACCCGGGAACTGGAACACCCCGTTGCGACCGCCGTTGGCCGCGTAGGTCTGCTGGAACTGCTGGTTGGTGCGCAGCGTCAGGCCCTCGAGGAACTTCGCCGGCATGTTGTCGCCGCCGAGGTCGCTGGGGGTGCCGTTGCCGCAGTAGACCCAGATCCGGGTGTTGTTGGCGACCAACCGCGGGATCTGCATCATCGGGTCGTTGCGCTTCCACGCCGGGTCGCTGGACGGGCCCCACATGCTGTTGGCGTTGTAGCCGCCGGCGTCGTTCATCGCCAGCCCGATGAGCGTCGGCCACCAGCCCTCCGACGGGTTGAGGAAGCCCGACAGGGACGCGGCGTAGGGGAACATCTGCGGGTAGTACGCGGCCATCACCAGGGCAGAGCCACCCGACATCGAAAGTCCCACAACGGAGTTGCCGACCGGCGAGGTGCCCTTGTTGGCCTGCAGCCAGGCGGGCATCTCCCGGGTCAGGAACGTCTCCCACTTATAGGTGTAGTTCTGGCCGTTGCCCTGCGACGGCTGATACCAGTCGCTGTAGAAGCTGGACTGACCGCCGACCGGCATGATCACCGAAAGGCCGGAGTTGTAGAACTCCTCGAACGCGGGCGTGTTGATGTCCCAGCCGCTGTAGTCGTCCTGGGCGCGCAGGCCGTCCAGCAGGTAGACCGAATGCGCTCCGCCACCCTGGAATTGAACCCGGATGTTCCGGCCCATCGCCTGCGACGGGATCTGCAGGTACTCGACCGGCAGGCCTGGCCGGGAGAACGCGCCCGCGGTGGCCGACCCGCCGACCGCGCTGACGAGACCGGTCAGCAGCGCGGCGCCCATAACCGCGAATGCCAACCTGCGAGGCATGGTTGTCGCTGCGCCACACAGCTTTTCAACGAACTTCATCGTTTTACCCATCCCACTTTCATCTGCCGCTCGTGCGGTGGAATCTGTTCTTGGGCGAGTGAAACACAGTCGGCGGAGCCGGAAAGCCCGTCGCGGCCGTAGAATTTTGTCGCGGTCTGCTAACGATTGGGCTTCGGCCCCGAGACCCGTCGTCGTGGTCACTATCGGGTAACGATAAGCCCCCGAAAAGGCATCGCTGTCTTCCCGTCCGGCAACGAATGCACTAGGCGACGAGCCGACGCAAAAACGTTGACGCCGTGATGATCCCGACAATCGGCGCCAGCACCAGCACAACGACGTCCGCAAGGTGGAACGGGGTGCCGATCAACAGCGCGCGCAGCACGTCGACCTCGTAACTGAGCGGGTTGACCTTACTCAGTGCGCGCAACCAGCCGGGCATCACATCAACCGGATACAGCGCGTTGGACGCGAAGAACAACGGCATGGTGATGGCCTGGCCGATGCCCATCAATCGATCGCGGTTGCGCACCAGGCCGGCCAAAGTCATTGACAGGCAGGCGAAGAACGCGGCACCGAGCATGACGGCGGCCATCGCGCCCAGAATCCGCAGCGGATTGACCGTCAGTCCGATGCCCATCACGTAGGCCAGTGCGAGCACGCCGACGACCTGCGCCACCGACCGCACACCGGCCGCGAACGACTTGCCGGTGATCAGCGCCGACGCCGGCGCGGGTGTCACCATCAACTTCGCCAGGACACCGGAATCGCGGTCCCAGATGATCTGGATGCCATAGAAAATCGAGATGAACAGCGCCGACTGGGCGATGATCCCCGGTGCCAGAAAGGCCTGATAGGACACGTTGCCGGTGTCGATGACATGCAGGTGGCTGAACGTGGTGCCGAAGATCAGCAGCCACAGCGCGGGCTGCACCATCCGCATCACCAGCTCGGTCCGGTCATGCCGCAACTTCTGCAGTTCCACGATCGCGAACGCGCCGACGCGGCTCAATGTTGCTCTGGCTCTGTCCAATCCGTGCGGAGCGCGGACCAGATCGACGGTATGCGGGTGGGTGTGATCAACCGACACGGCGAGCAACCCTTCTGGCGGACCGGATTTGACGGATGTCGGCGGCGTCGTCGGTGAGGCCGGTTGCCGAGTAATGGCGGAAGACATCTTCGAGGGTGGCCTCCGGCGACACGGTCGCCTTCAACTCCTCGGGGGTTCCCACCGCCTGCAGCGCACCGTGATGCATCAGCGCGACCCGGTCGCACAGCGCGTCCGCCTCTTCCATGTAATGGGTGGTCAGCAGGACGGTCATGCCGAACTGCTCCTGCATCTTGCGGACCTGCGTCCACACGCCGTCGCGCGCGATCGGGTCCAGGCCTACGGTCGGTTCGTCCAGCACCAGCAGCGAGGGCCGGTTGACCAGGGCCTGGGCCACCTCGAGCCGCCGCACCATACCCCCGGAGTAGCTCGATGCCAGCTTGTCGGCGACATCGAGCAGATCCATTGCCGCCAGTGCCTGTTCAACGCGCTGGGTGCGCTCCGCGCGCGGGACGCCGTACAGCCGGGCGAACCATGTCACGTTCTGCCGGCCGGTCAACGCCGTCTCAATCGAAAGTTGTTGCGGCACATAGCCGATGTTGCTGCGGATGTCGATCGTCTGGCTCCGCGCGTCCAGCCCGAAGACCCGCAGTTCGCCGTGCTGGACCGGTGCCAGTGTGGTCAGCACCCGCACTACTGTGGTCTTGCCTGCGCCGTTGGGGCCCAACAGGCCCATCGTCTCGCCAGGGTGCACCGTGAAAGTCACATCGTCGACGGCCGTGTGCTGGCCGTAACGGTAGGTCAGGTGCCGGCAGTCAATCGCCTCGGTCATGTGCATCGCTCCTGCAGCTTCCTGGTCATCTCCTCGAGCACCTCCAGCCCCTTGGCCAATACCCCGATCTGGTGGTCGTCAAGCTCGTCGAGCAGGTCGTGGAGGACCACCCGGCGGGTGGCCGCAGTCGCGTCCATCACCTGCTGCGCCGATTCGGTCAGCCGCAACCGGCTCACCCGCCGATCCGCCGTGTCCGCGGTCCGTTCCAGCAGTCCCGCGCAGGACAGCTTGGACACCAGGGTGGAGGCGGTGTTGGGCACCAGGCCCAACTCGGCGGCTGCGACGCTCACCGACACTCCTGGGCGCCGCGAGACCAGACGCAACAGCTCGGCCTGCGATTCGGAGAGCTGGCCGGACGGGTACCCGGTGCCGGCGGCTCGCCGCAGTTGACGGCGGAACCTGCCCAGGATCCGCGGCACGTCAGCGGCCAGATCGGTTTTCGCGGTGTTCGTAGTCACTTCAGCCCATAATAGCTCTGTAGGCGAGCTATTTATTCCTGCGCATCGCCTGCCGCAAGGCCGATGCCGAGTTGTAGCCGACCATCCGGGCGGTCTGCTCCAGGCTCAGGGAGGTCGTCCGACGCAGGTGGCGGGCCTGTTCGACCCGGATGCGTTGCAGGAGCGCGTACGGGGAGACGCCCAGGTTCTGGCGAACCCGTCGCTCCAGCGTGCGACGGGTGATGCCCAGTTCGAGGGCGGCGGACGCGATATCGACGTTGCCGGCGAGGTTGTTGCGGACCCACGCCTCGAAGTCGACGACCAGTCGGTCGGTGGTCGCCAGATACGCTTGTGCGGCTCCGGCACTGGGTGCCGGGCGACGGTCGAAAAGCAGAATCGCGGCCGTCGCATCGGCCAGCTGGGGGCTGATGCCCGCGACGATGTGCATCGCGAGATCGATGTGCGCAAATGCGGCGCCCGCTGTAGTCACCGAACCGTCGGCGACCACCATGCGTGACATGTCCAGCCTGACCCGGGGGAAGCGGCGCGCAAACTCGTCGGCGAGCCACCAACTCGTCGTCGCCCGGCGCTCGTCGAGGACACCGGCGTCGGCAAGCACGAACGTCCCTGTACACGCCGCGGCGACCGGACGGCCGGACCGTGCCCAGTCGCGGACCAAGGCACGCGCTGCCCGGACTTCGTCGCGCATCAGGGCATCGACGACGCCCGCCGGCGTATTCATTGTGAGCGCAGGCACCACCAGCAGATCCAGCCCGCTCATCGCCTCATCGTCGATGGTGAGGTCCACCGGAACCACGAGACCGCCGGCGGTAGACGCTGGCGCGCGATCGATTCCGACGGTCGCGAGCCTGATCTCGGCGATCTCGGTATCCACCTGTTGCCGCGCGGTGTTCGCGCCGCGGATGACATCGGTGATGGTGACCAGTCCACTGGCCCAGCAGCCGGACAGAGCCATCACGCCGATAAACATGTCGCAAATGCTATGCGAGGTGTCGCAATCGTGGCTACCGTGTCGCTTAGCGTCGGACGCATGACCTTTCCGGAGAACCACGCGGTGATCGGCCGCGAATCACGCCACTATGAGCGACTTGGATTGAGCAGCAACAAGATTCAATCATGGGAGGACGGGTGGCGGACCGGCGCCGCGGTCGGCACCTTCGAATGGTGGTACTTCGACGCCCACCTGGATGACGGGTCGACGGTGACGGTGGAGATGCATACCAAGCCGCCCTTCGTCTCTCCCAAAGCCCCGCTGACGCCCTTCGTTCTGTTCACCATCACAACTGCCGACGGGGGACGGACGGACCGTGCCATGACCGCCGACGCCGATTCGTTCGCGGCGTCGGTGACCGACTGCGATGTCCGGATTGGCGCGAACACCTTCTGCCGCACCACCGACGGCTACCAGATCCATATCGAAATAGAGGACATACGAGCCGATTTCACGCTGTGTCCGAAAGTGCCGCCGTGGCGGCCGGCAAGTGGCCACGTCTTCTTCGGCGCCCGGGAGCAGCACTACATCGCCTGGTTGCCGATGGCGGCCCGGGGTGACGTGCGGGCGGCGATCAGCGTAGCCGGGCAGCTGCGTGAACTCACCGGCACCGGGTACCACGATCACAACTGGGGCAACGTGGCTCCGCGCAAAGTCCTCGATCACTGGTATTGGGGACGGGCCCGGGTCGGTGAATACACGGTGGTGTCACTGATGTTCGTCAGCCACCGTGACTACGACAACGCGCCGCTACCGGCGGTGATGGTGGCGCTGGGTGACGAGATCATCGCCTCGGCGGTCGGCGCCGACGCGATCGGCTTCACCGCAGCCGATGTCACGACTCATGCTGGGACCGGTATCCCCGTCGCCCACCGGCTCGAGTACTCCGTGGCGGCCGGTGCCCACGCCTTCCGGGTGACGTTCCGCCAGCGGCAGGAGGTGTCCACGCTCAACTTCGGTCCCGCGGGTGCGTACCTCCGCTTCCGGGGTGAGGTGACGGTCGAGCACAATCACGACGGCGTCGTGGACACCGCGAGCGACACGGCGCTGTGGGAACTGTTGTATTTCGGGGAACGAGCGGCGGCACCCGAGGTGCGTCCGGTGGGCGGGGCCGGGATGCTGATCGGGCATCAAGCCTGAACCGCTACAGCCGGCGCAACGTCACGTCCATGGCCGCGCGCTCGATCGTTGCGGTCATGTAGGTACAGTGCGGCTGCCTGCGGCGATCCGTCGGCGAACCCGGATTCAGCAGCCGCAGTCCGGTCGGTGTCGTGGTGTCCCACGGGATGTGGCTGTGGCCGAACACCAGCACGTCGGTGTCGGGATACAGCCGAGACATCCGCGCGTCGCGGCCCGCTGCGCCGCCCGTCTCGTGCACCACCGTGAAGCGCAGCCCGGCCAGGTCCGCGTCCGCGCGTTCGGGCAGCCGAGCGCGCAATTCGTCACCGTCGTTATTGCCCCAGCACGCGATCAATCGGCTGCACCGCGCCTCGAGCCTGTCCAGCAGGTCCGGCGTCACCCAGTCACCGGCGTGGATGACGACGTCAGCCGTGGCGACCTCGTCCCAGACCCGCGCGGGCAGGTCTTTGGCGCGTTTCGGGACGTGGGTGTCGGTGATCAGAAGGAGCCGCATAAGTTCTATGCATACCCGGGCGCCATCAGGATCAAAGGAGAGACCATGCGCACCTTCGAGTCAGTCGCCGACCTCGCCGCCGCAGCGGGGGAAACCATCGGCCAGAGCGACTGGGTGACGATCAGCCAGGAAGAGGTCAACCTGTTCGCCGACGCGACCGGTGACCACCAGTGGATTCACGTCGACCCGGAGAGGGCCGCCAAAGGCCCGTTCGGGACCACCATCGCCCACGGGTTCATGACCTTGTCACTGCTGCCGCGGCTGCAGCACGACATGTACACCGTCAAGGGCATCAAACTGGCAATCAACTACGGCCTCAACAAAGTTCGCTTCCCGGCGCCGGTGCCGGTGGGGTCGCGGGTACGTGCGACCAGTTCGCTGGTCAGCGTCGACGACGTGGGCGGCGGCGCCGTGCAGGCCGTGGTTACTACGACCGTGGAGATCGAGGGCTCACCCAAGCCGGCGTGCGTGGCCGAAAGCATCGTCCGCTACATCACCTAGGCGGCGCCAGTAGCTTGGCGCGAGCAGACACGAACTCGCACGCGGGAGCCCGAAATAGTGCGATTTCGCGTCTGCTCGCGGGGAACGGCGACCCCTAGAACTCGGCGATGGAGTGCTCCAGCCGGGCGGCCAGCCGGGCCTCCGCTTCCGCTTTGCGCGTCGGGATGTGCTGGGACGGGAAAGGTGTTGTCACGGGCTGATATTCGTGTAGGGTGCGACGGGCCACGGTCATCTTGTGCAACTCGGTGGCGCCGTCGGCGATGCCGAGCGACTCGGCGGCCACCAGCATCTTGACGAACGGCATCTCGTCGGACACGCCGAGCGCGCCGTGCAGGTGCAGGGCGCGCTGCGCGACATCGTGCAGCACCTGAGGCATCGCGACCTTAACCGCCGCGATGTCGCGACGCACCTTCTGGTAGTCGTGGTGCTTGTCGATCAGCCACGCGGTGCGCAGCACCAGCAGCCGGAACTGCTCGATCTGGATCCAGCTGTCGGCGATCTTCTCCTGAGTCATCTGGAAGTCGGACAGCCGCCCGTGCCGAGTCTGACGCGACACCGCGCGCTCACACATCATGTCAAAGGCCCGGCGCGCCAGCGCAATTGTGCGCATCGCGTGATGAATGCGGCCGCCACCGAGGCGGGTCTGCGCGATCATGAACGCCTGCCCCTCGCCACCGAGGACATGATCGGCTGGCACCCGCACGTCGCGATAGCGAACGTAGCCGTGGGTGGCGCGCTTGGATGATTCGGCTCCCACGCCGACGTTGCGGATGATCTCGATGCCGGGCGTCTCGGCCGGCACGATGAACAACGACATCTTCTCGTACGTGCGGCCCTCCGGGTTCGTGACGGCCATGACGATGAAGAACGACGCATGTTTGGCGTTGGTGGAGAACCACTTCTCGCCGTTGATGATCCAGTCGTCTCCGTCACGGGTGGCCGAGGTGACGAACAGCCCCGGGTCCGAACCGCCCTGCGGTTCGGTCATCGAATAGCAGGAGGTGATCTCACCGTCCAGCAACGGCTGCAGGTAACGCGCCTTCTGCTGCTCGGTGCCGAACAGTGCCAGGATCTCGGCGTTGCCCGAATCCGGTGCCTGACAACCGAATACCGACGGCGCCCAGCGGGAACGCCCGAGAATCTCGTTGAGCAGCGCCAGTTTGACCTGACCGAAGCCCTGCCCGCCGAGTTCGGGACGCAGGTGGGCGGCCCACAGTCCCTGCTCCTTGACCCGTTGCTGCAACGGCCGCAGGATCGCCATCATCTCGGCGTTCTGCTTGTCGTAAGGGTCCAGCGCAACGAGATCGAGTGGTTCGAGTTCCTCGACCATGAATTTCTCGACCCAGTCCAGCTTTGCCTGGTACTCCGGGTCCGTTTCGAAATCCCACACGGTTGGCCACCGTTCCCCGGCGCAGCGTCGCGCCGGCATCGTTGAGTCACACCATCGTAGGATCAGCGCAGTTTGGGCAGCACGCTGGTGCGGTAGAAATCGATCGCGGCCGCGGGATCTTCCTGCGGGAAGTGCAGAAACGGCACCGCACCCGCGTCGAGAACCGATTGCACCGCCTTGATGTGGGTGGCGGCGTCGGTGCCCACCGCCCAGTTGGCCAGCACCTTGTCTGTGGGGTTTGAGTCGGCGGCGCGCTGGATCTCGACCGGGTTGGGCTGATCGACGGCGCCGGCGGTGAATCGCCACAGGGCCGCGGCGCGCGCGGCCGTCGCACCGTCACCGACGACGGCGAACAACTCGGCACGCTTGCCCATGGTGGCCGGGTCGCGGCCGGCCTGCTGTGCGCCGGCGTTGAAAGCGGACAGCAGCTCGGCGTTCTCGATGTCAGGCGCCTGGGCGATCCACCGTCGCCGTATCGGCCGGCCAGGGTGGCGCTCCTGGGTCCGCCGGCTGCCACGAAGATCGGCGGCGGCGTGGCCGGCACGTCGTACAGCTTCAGGGCATTGGTCTGAAAATACTTTCCGGCGAACGAGATTCGCTCGCCGCTCCAGAGCTGGCGGATCAGTTCGATCGCCTCCACCAACCGGTCGTGGCGCTCGATGTAGTTGCCGTAGGTGTTGGTGGCTGCCTGCTCGTTGAGTCGCTCGCCGGTGCCCAAGCCCAGAAACACCCGCCCCGGACTCAGGATGGCCAGCGACGCGAACGCCTGTGCCACCGTTGCCGGGTGGTAGCGATAGGTCGGGCAGGTCACCCCGGTGCCGAAGGAGATCGCGCTTGTGCTGTTTCCCACCAGCGCCAGCGTCAGCCACGGGAACATGGAGTGGCCCTGGTTGTCCTGCCAGGGCTGGAGATGATCGCTGGCCCAGACATATTGGAAACCGGCCCGTTCGGCCGCCTGTGCCTGGGCGACCAGCTGATCGGTGCGGAACTGCTCATGCGACAACACGAACCCGACACCCTGCGCCGGACCCGTCGGGGCGTTGCCGCCGCGGGACTGGCAACCCGACAGGCCGGCGGCCGCGGCGATGCCGACCCCGGCGGCCAACTGCGCCATTCCCCGTCTCGAGATACCGGTCATCGCGTCCGAATACCCTTGCCCCTCGTCATCACACCTTCATGCAAGAGGCTGGCGCGCCCCGCGCGACGCACCTACCGTGAGTGACGTGACTCCACAGGCGCGTCCGGCGCAAAGAGCTGATGTCCGCGAGTTGGGCCGAACCCTGGGCCGCGCATTCTTCGACGATCCGGTCACGATGTGGATCCTGCCCGACGCTGACGCGCGGCGAAAGCACCTGGGCCGGGTGTTCGCCACCATGACCCGCCACCATCACCTGCGGCGCGGGGGCGTCGAGGTGGCCGGCGATGGACCCGGCATCGGTGCGGCGGCGTTGTGGGATCCGCCGAATCAATGGAAAGAGTCCCGGTGGGCGGAACTGGCTCAGCTGCCGACCTTCCTGTGGGCGTTCGGCGCAAAATCCCAGAGAGGCCGCACGCTGCAGGCAATCATGAAACGCGCGCATCCGGAAGAACCGCACTGGTACCTGGCGGTCATCGGCAGCGACCCGGATGTTCGCGGCCGCGGCTTCGGACAGGTGCTGATGCGGTCCCGGCTGCAGCGTTGTGACGCCGAGTACTGCCCCGCCTACCTGGAGTCCTCCAAGCCCGAAAATGTGCCCTATTACGAGCGTTTCGGCTTCCGGGTGACCGGGGAGATCACGATTCCCGACGGTGGTCCTACGCTGTGGCCGATGTGGCGCGATCCGCAGTGACCGCGCAGTTCGCCGACAAGACCGCGTTCATCACCGGCGCAGCGGCCGGACTCGGGCGTGCTTTCGCGCGGGCGCTGACCGCCCGCGGAGCCAACGCCGTGATCGCCGACATCGACGCCGCGAGTGCCGGCCAGGCAGCCGCAGAACTGACATCGCAAGGCGCCAGCGCGATCGCGGTGCCCTGCGACGTCGCCGATGAGCACCAGGTCGAGGCCGCGGTGGAGGTATCGGCCGAAACATTCGGCGGCGTAGACATTCTCATCAACAATGCCGGCCGGCACCTGATGAAGTACAACCAACCGTTCGGCGCCCTGTCCCGCGACGACGTGCGCGGAATGTTCGACGTGAACGTGATGGGCGTGATCAATTGCACTCTGGCGTGCCGTGATTCGATGCGCGACCGCGGCGGCGGGGTGGTGCTGAACATGTCGTCGACGGCCGGCTACTCCAGCAGCACGCCGTACGGGGTCTCCAAGCTCGCGGTGCGCGGGTTGACGGTCGCCTTCGCCTCCGAACTCTCGCCGGATCTGATCCGCGTCAACGCGATTGCGCCCGGGTTGACCAACACCGAGAGCGCACTTGCCGATGTGCCGCGCTCGCTGGTCCAGGATTACGTGCATGGTCTGCAGTTGGTGCACCGGATCTGCACGATGGACGACGTGGTGGCCGCCATGCTCTACCTGTGTTCGGACGCGGCGTCATTCATCACCGGCGAAACCCTCAAACTCAGCGGCGGTTACCCGCTGTCGGTGTGACCGGGGTTTAACTCGCAGGCCGCTGGGAAACTACCCGGCTATGGATACCGGCCCCGGCGACACTCTGGACCCGAGCGAGTCCACCGACTCCGACGAGGTGCGCAACGACGACGGCGACACCGTCGTCGATCCGCCCGAGGGCTGGACTGAGGCCGACAAATTCGGCATGACCGCGCGAGAAGAGCGGGAGGGGGAGTCGCTGGACCAGCGCCTCGCCGAGGAGGAGCCGGATGTCATCCCGGATGTCGAGCCACCGGACGTGACCCCTGGCCGCGCGCACCGTGGCCAGATCGACGGCACACCGGAAGACGGCGACTCGCTGTTCGAAGTCGTCGACGACTGATCAGGGTTCGCTCTTCCACGACGCAACGCCGATGGTGATCATGCGCAGCTGTTTGACCGCGATCCGGTGAATCTCCTCGAGGGCTTCCGTGCTCTGGGCATCTTCGATCGCCTCGGCGGTGACGATCATCGCGTTGACGAACAGACTCGCCAGGACGTTGAGATCCTCGGTGCTCCATTCATTGAGCCGCGGGAAGCGCGCCAGGTCGGTGGCCAGCTCCGAGACGATCAGCCGGATCTCGGTGCGGATCGCGTACCGCAGTACGGACACGCCGGTGGAGCGCTCGCGGGAGATGAAGCGCCAGTGCTCGCGCTGGTCCGCGACGCTGCCGATCAGGATCTCCACCGATGACTCGATGACCCGGCTGGGGTCCAGCTTGCCGGCGCGGGCGCCGCGCAGCGTGTCGCGCAGGCTGCGGAACGATTCGTCGATCAGGACCAGGCCGAGGGCCTCCATCGACTCGAAGTGGCGGTAGAAGGCCGCGGGGACGATCCCCGCTTCGCGGGTCACCTCGCGCAGGCTCAGCCCACTGAAACTGCGGTCGTTGAGCGCCTTGAGCGCCGCGGCGATGATCGCCCGCCGGGTCGCTTCCTTGCGTTCCTCACGCGAGGGCGTGTCACGGGTGCTTTCGCGGCCCCGTTCCCGGCTCGACCGCCGCGGGTGTGAGCTAGGAGTACGACTGTTCACTATGT
Source organism: Mycobacterium sp. 23 (assembly GCF_048287075.1). Classification (NCBI taxonomy): domain Bacteria; kingdom Bacillati; phylum Actinomycetota; class Actinomycetes; order Mycobacteriales; family Mycobacteriaceae; genus Mycobacterium; species Mycobacterium sp. 23. Next base: position 3,681,033 of record NZ_JBLVUX010000005.1, on the reverse strand, counting down.
GAACCGTAACACAGAACGGGTGAAAACCCTTGACCACCTGCGCCGATCGATGACACGGTGTACACATGTTCACTCAAACTTTCACTCGGACGATCGCCAAGCGAGTCCTGAGTTCCGACCTCGTTGATCTGCTCACCGGGCCGCACGGCGTCGACCGGTACACCGAGCTTGTCACGCCGACCTGGACCTCGGGGCAGGCCCGCGCGAAGGTGGTCGACGTGCGGCGAAGCACGCCGCGCAGCGTCACCCTGACGCTGGCTCCCAATGACGCCTTCACCGAGCGCTACCGTGTCCGCGCCGGCCAGTTCGTCAATGTGACCATCGAGATCGACGGCCGCATGCACTCGCGGTGCTACTCCCCGGCAAACGTCGAAGGCAGCGCCGAGATCGAGCTGACCATAGGCGTCCACGATGGAGGGCTGGTGTCGAGCTACCTGTACGAGCGGGCACGCCGCGGCATGGTGGTCGGCCTGGACGGGGTCGGCGGGGACTTCGTCCTGCCGGAGAAACTGCCCCGGCGCATCCTGTTCATTTCCGGTGGCAGCGGCATCACTCCCGTGATGGCGATGCTTCGCACGCTGGTGGCACGACGGTATGCCGGTGAGGTCGCGTTCGTGCACTACGCCCGCACCCCCGAGGAGGCGTGCTACCGGGAAGAGCTGGCGGCGATGCGCGGGGTTCGGGTATTGCACGGGTTCACCCGTTCGGGTTCGGGTGATCTAAAGGGCCGCTTCGGCGCCGGGCATCTGGCCGCCGCGATGGAGGCGCCCGACGCGGTGTTCGTCTGTGGGCCCGACGCTTTGGTCGATGCCGTCAAAGGCCTCTGTGAAAATGTGTTCACCGAAAGTTTCGTCCCGCCGGTGTTCGCGCCGCCGGCCGACCCGACGGGTGGACGGGTCAGTTTCGCGGACAGCAAGGTCGACGTCACCGACGACGGTCGGTCGCTGCTGGAACAGGCCGAAGCGGCCGGCCTGACGCCCCAGAACGGCTGCCGGATGGGTATCTGCCACACCTGCACGCGCCGCAAGACCTCCGGCACCGTGCGCAATCTGGTCACCGGCGCCGTCTCCACCGCCCCCGACGAGGACGTGCAGATCTGCGTCAGCGTTCCGGTCGGCGACGTCGATATCGCCCTCTAGCCAACACTCACCTCAAGGAGGAAAAGCCATGTCACAGAACAAGATCACGCTGACCAAGGAGCAGGCCGACGCCTTCGGCCGCGAGCTCGACGCCATCAGGGAACGGGTGTTGGCCGACCTCGGCGAACAGGACGCCGAGTACATCCGCAAGGTCATCAAGGCCCAGCGCGCCCTGGAAGTCGGCGGCCGCGCGCTGCTGTTCCTGCCCCCGACCTGGTTGTTCGGCACCGCGATGCTGGGCTTCGCGAAAATCCTGGACAACATGGAGGTCGGGCACAACATCATGCACGGCCAGTACGACTGGATGCGCGACCCGACGATCTCCGGTCGCGACTTCGAGTGGGACAGCGCCTGCCCGTCGGACCAATGGCGGCACTCGCACAACTACATGCACCACACCCACACGAACATCGTCGGGATGGACCGCGACATCGGCTACGGCATCCTGCGGATGAGCGAGGACCAGCGCTGGCAGCCGTACTTCCTGGGCAACCCGGTGTACGCGTTCCTGCTGATGGTGCTGTTCCAGTACGGTGTGGCGCTGCACGAGCTGGAGACCGAGCGGATCCGCGCCGGAGAAATCTCCATACGGGACAAGCGCGACACCCTGCGGGAGATCTGGCAGAAGGTCCGCCGCCAGACCCTCAAGGACTACGTCGCATTCCCGCTGCTGGCCGGACCGTTCGCGCCGTTCGTCTTCGCCGGCAACCTCACGGCGAACCTGATGCGCAACGTGTGGGCGTACACGATCATCTTCTGCGGCCACTTCCCGGAGGGCACCCAGGAGTTCACCATCGAGGAGACCGAGGGTGAATCACGCGGTCAGTGGTACTTCCGCCAGGTGCTCGGATCGGCGAACCTGACCGGCGGCAAGTTCTTCCACGTCATGTCGGGCAACTTGTCCCACCAGATCGAGCACCACCTGTTCCCGGACATCCCGGCCCGCCGGTATGCCGAGATCGCGCCTGAGGTGCAGGAGATCTGCGAGCGCTACGGCATTCCCTACAACAAGGGACCGCTGCTCAAGCAGTTCGGCACGGTGGTCCGCAAGATCGTCCGGCTGAGCGTTCCGGACTCGTGGCACCGCAAGGCAAAGGCCAAGCCGAAGGCTGCGGAAAAGGAGCTGATCGCCGCATAGCCTGACCCGCCCAACCGAAGCCCGGGGCTCGAGAAATCGATGCTCCGGGCTTTCGGGTGGAGAATGGGCCAAATGGAGTGGACCGGCGCGCGATACTCGGACAAACCGACGGTGGAATCCTGGACATGGGTGGACGCCGAGCCGCAGCGAGTCTGGAGTCTGATCTCCGATATCGAGTTGATGCCGACCCTGAGCAACGAGCTGCAATCCGTGGCCTGGCTGGACGGGGTCAGCGAGCCACGCGTCGGCGCCAGGTTCGTCGGGCACAACGAACACGATGCATTCGGACGCTGGAGCACGACGTCGCAGATCGTGTCGTTCGATCGGCCCCGCGAATTCGCCTGGGCTGTCGGCGAACCCGAATATCCCGCGGCCACCTGGCGATTCCGGCTGACACCGCGCGACGGCGGCACCGTGCTCTCGTTCTGGACGCAGATGGGTCCGGGCCGCTCGGGATTGTCCAATGCCATCGATGCGATGCCGGACAAGGAACAGAAGATCGTGTTCGTCCGGATGCGGGAGTTCGAGGCCGCGATCGACAAGACCCTGGCCGCGATCAAGAGGCTGGCCGAGCACGGGGTGCGGTGATGCGCACCGCGACGACGGTCGAATTGTCCGCTTCCCAAACCGCGCATTCGGCCGAAACAGTCGAGTTCGTGGTCGAGGCCGAGCGCCTGGGACTCGACATGTGCTGGGTCGCCGAGGCCTGGGGAGCCGACGCCCCGTCGGCGCTGGGTTATCTCGCGGCACGCACCGACGCGATGCTGCTCGGATCCGGCGTCATTCAGGTCGGCACCCGATCGCCGGTGCTCGTGGCCCAGACCGCGATCACGTTGTCCAACCTCTCGGGAGGTCGCTTCCTGCTCGGTTTGGGTGCGTCGGGGCCCCAGGTCATCGAGGGCCTGCACGGCGTCGCGTTCGACAGGCCGCTGTCCCGCATCCGCGAAACCGTCGAGATCGTCCGGCACGTCTTCGAAGGCGGCAGAATCTCCCATGCCGGCAAGGAGTTTCAAATTCCACGGCCGGGCGGAGAGGCCAAGCCGATGCGGTTGTCGACCCGCCCCGAGCATCCGGTCCCGATCTACCTGGCCACCCTGTCGCCGGCCATGCTGCGACTCACCGGCCGGCTCGCCGACGGCTGGCTGGGCACCAGCTTCGTGCCCGAGGGTGCCGATCAGGCCTACTTCGCCCATCTGGACGAGGGCTTGGCCGCCTCCGGTCGCACCCGCGCCGACCTGGACATCTGCCAGGGCGCTGAGGTCGCCTTCGCGGCCGATGAAGACGCGTTGCGCGAGATGGTGGCCGGACGCAAGGCGGAACTCGCGTTCAGCCTCGGCGGCATGGGTTCGGCCAGCACCAACTTCTACAACCAGGCCTATTCCCGGCAGGGCTGGAGCGAGGTGGCCGCCGCGGTGCGGGAACGGTGGCAGGGCGGCGACCGGCCGGGGGCCGCCGCGCTGATCACCGACGAGATGGTGTTGGCCACTACGCTGATCGGCACCGAGGAGATGGTGCGTGCCCGGCTCGGGGTGTGGCGCGACGCGGGTGTGAACACCGTGCGGCTCTACCCTGCCGGCGAGACGCTGGACGACAAACTCACCACGCTGGGTCGGGCGATCGAGTTGGTGCGCGCCACATAGCGCCGAACGTGAACTGAGGGCGGCTTTTTCGCGATTTTTCCGCCGCCATTGCACGCTCGCGAGGGGCTAGGATGGTGCGGCCGGCGCGTCGGAGATCTTTACCAGCTGAACCTCGGGACGCGCCGGTACCGCGTCGGTGAGGAACCACCGGAAGGCCAGGTTGCCGCGCGGATACCCCAGTGTCGTCAGCGAATTGGGATGAGCCGTTTGGGCAGCGGACAACACGATCGTCACCGAGCCGTCACTGTTGGCAACCGCGCTGTGCCCATTGACCGAACAACGCGCGTCGCCGGCCCCGTAGGTGGCCATGAACTGGTTCCACACCACCATGTTCCAGAAACGGCATGACGGCGGTCGGTGCGTGATGACCAGCGCTTCGTCCTCTTCGAGCACGAAGCTGCCGTAGGCGTAGCAGGCGTCCCGCGCCGACCAGCCGAAGTTGGCGTCCGGGACCTGATACGGTTCCGCGAATTCATTTGCGGCATGCGCGACTTCGTGCCCGAGCGCATGGGCGTCGTCGGCACGCGTCCCGACCGGCAGGGGAACGATGGCGAACATGGTGCGCAACCACGTGGCCGCCGCGCGCAGCCTGGCCGCGGTTTCGGAATCGCCGTGCCTGATCGGATCGGGCTCATCGAGCGTCTCGATGTTCCAGACGACGGGCCGGCCGGTCAGCGGGTCGGCCTGGTAGTCGCGCGTCATCAGCGCGGCCGCGTCCGGCGTCGGGGGGAACTCGAAGGAGAAGTTGCCGTCGGCGTCGATCTCGACGTCGGAGTCACGGATAATGGCGACCACGCGGTCCGACCAGGCCCCGGGCGAGGGCTCGTTATACGCCGTCACCGAAAAATACACGCTGTCACCCTTATTGCCGCTGATGCGATAGCGGCGGTCCGGATCGACGGGGCACATGTAGTAGTAGGCGTCGGTGTTGTCCCCACCCCACCGGCGATCGCGCCGGAACGGCGTGTTCACCGCGACGAACTGGGGACGACCCGGCTCGGGGAACAGGTAACTGTCGAGGGCCACCCCCAGGGTGGCGCCGAGCATGCGGTAGCCGTCGGCGACGTGCCGGTCGTCGGTGACCGCACGATCGCCCTCTAGGAAGGAAAGGTCGAGTTCACCGAGGGCGCTGAGCAATTCACGCCAGGCCACGGTCGATTCGTGCGTCGTCATGTGCTGATTCCTCTCAGGAGCAAAGTCGTCGTGCGGTCGATCCAGGCGTCATCGAGTGCCGCGGCACGGGTGAGCAGGCCCAGCAGTGTCACGCCCGCCAGGGCCTCGGCGAGTTCGGGAGCCGTCACGTCGGGCCGGACCTCGCCTCGCGCCGCTGCCTTCGCGAGCAGGTCGCTGAGCCCACCGCCGATGAGGCCGCTGAAACGTTCCAGCAACGCCGCGTGCAGGGTGGGGTCGGTCGCCATCTCGCCGATCAGGCCCGGCAGTGCCGCTCTGGCTGCCGGGGTGCTCAGAACTTCCATTGTGCGGCAGACCATTTCGCGCAGATCCTGACGCAGCGAGCCGGTGTCCGGTATGTCGGTAGCGGCGCCGATGGGGAACACCGCCTCGTGCACGAGGTGCGCCTTGCTCGGCCAGCGTCGGTAGATCGCGGGCTTGCTGGTACCGGCGCGCCGGGCAATGGCGGATACCAGTAGACCGGGATAACCGGTTTCGGCCAGCAGTTCGACCGTGGCGTCCAGCACCGCCGCGTCGATGCGCGGGTCACGGGGCCGGCCGAGCTCTTCTACCATTACGAAACTGAGAGTAACATAAGTCGCCGTGACCGAAACCGTAGTGCTCGACGACCTGGCCAGGCCCCGCTTCAGCGCCGAGGCGCAGCCGATCCTGGACATGATGGCGGGGCTGGCGCCGGACTGCCCGCTGGATGCTGATGCTCTGTGCGCCAAGGCAAGTGCCGACACCGGCCTGGATGACTTCGGCCCGGCGGACTACCGGGAACGACTCGATGTCTACCTGTCGGCGCTCCGCGACATCGACGGACTGCACCCGGCCGGCGTGGTCAACTTCTACGGCCAGCTGCTGCAGTTGCTGAAGAACCGGCTGCTGTTGGCCGACCTGCTGCGCCGGCATCCGGAGATCAACGACATCGAACTGCGCTCGCCGGTGGTGATCGCCGGGCTGCCCCGCACCGGCACCACCCACCTGCACAATCTGCTGGCCTCAGCGCCCACCTTCCGCACCATGCCCTACTGGGAGAGCAACGAGCCATTCCCACTGCCCGCCGAAGCCGGCATCGCGCCGGACCCGCGGCGCGCGCGCATGGATGTCGCGGTCAGCGTGATCAACCTGGTGATGCCGCATTTCGCGCTGATGCACGAGATGACGACCGATCATGTCCACGAAGAGATCCAACTGCTGGCCAACGACTTTTCGACGATGCTGTTCGAGACGCTCGCGCACGTGCCCGGCTGGCGTGACTACTACCAGGCCCACGATCAGACCCCGCACTACCGCTACCTGGCCACCCAGCTCAGGGCGATGCAGTTCCTGCGCGGCGGCCGGCGCTGGCTGCTCAAGTCGCCGCAGCATCTCGAACAGGTGCCCGTCCTGAACAGGGTCTTCCCGGACAGCATCGTCGTTTTCACCCACCGCGACCCGGTGCCGGTGGCGCTGTCGATGGTCGCGATGATCACCTATTCCGCGCGCATGCACCGCTCGCCGGTGCCGGTCGAGCAGATCGCCGGGTACTGGATCGACCGCCTCGAACAGATGCTCAACGCCCTGGTCCGCGACCGCGACGTGATCGGCCCGGACCGATCCGTCGACGTCCGGTTCGACGACTTCATGGCCGATGAGCTCGGCGTGGCGGAGCGGCTCTACGCCCTGGCCGGCGAACCTTTCACGGACCCGGCGCGTGCGGCGATCTCCGGCTACCTGGCCGGCCATCAGCGCGGCCGGCTGGGCACTGTGGCCACCTCTTTTGAGATGTTCGGACTCGCCGGGGACGACTTGCGGGCCCGGTTCACACCCTATGTCGAACGCTTCCTGAAGTAGGTTCTGTGACCATGACCATCTCCATTCCCAACCTGGACGGCGTCGAACACCGGTTCATCGATGTGGGCGGGGGAGTGACGATTCACGTCGCCGATGCCGGCCCGGCCGACGGACCGCCGATCATGCTCGTGCACGGTTTCCCGGAGAATTGGTGGGAGTGGCACGAGTTGATCGGGCCGCTGGCCGCTGACGGCTATCGGGTGCTGTGCCCCGACCTGCGCGGGGCGGGCTGGAGCTCGGCGCCGCGATCGACCTACACCAAGGACGAGATGGCCGGTGACCTGGCGACGGTGCTGGACAAGCTGGGCATCGCCACGGTCAAGCTCGCCGCCCACGACTGGGGCGGCCCGGTCGCCTTCATCATGATGCTGCGCCACCCGGACCGGGTGACCGGGTTCTTCGGGATGAACACCGTCGCGCCCTGGGTGAAGCGCGATCTGTCTTCGGTCCGCAATATCTGGCGACTCTGGTACCAGATACCGATCTCGCTGCCGGTGATCGGACCGCGGTTGCTCAGCGACCCCAAGGCCCGCTTCGCGCGCGCCCTGGGCGGCTGGGTCGGTGGCGGCTTCGACATCCCCGACGACGACATCCGTCTTTACATCGACTGCATGCGGCAACCCGGGCACGCCGAGGCCGGCTCGCGGTGGTACCGGTCATTTCAGACCGGGGAGATGCTGCGCTGGATGCGAGGGGAGTTCGCTGACGCGCGGGTCGAGGTGCCGGTGCGCTGGCTCTCCGGAGTCGAGGACCCGGTGATCACGCCCGACCTGATCGACGGATATGCGGACCACATAACGGATTTCGAGGTCGAGCTGGTCGACGGGGTGGGGCACTGGATCGTCAGCCAGCGCCCCGATCTGGTGCTCGACCGGCTACGGGCCTTCCTGCGCCTTTAGGACGGCTGGACCAGGATCCGGATCGGGTTGCCCTCCTGGCGCTCCAGCATCTCGATGCCCGCGTGGATGTCCCGTAACGGGACGATCTGGCTGATGGACCGCGAAAGATCAAGGCGACCATAGGAAACCAGCTTGGCCAGAGTCTCGATGTCGACGTTCTGATAGCCGAGATGCCCCAGCGCCTGCTTGCGGCTCAACCCGAACATGGCGGTGGGACCCACCGTCGGCGACTCCGCGCTCATGCCCACGCCCACCAGCCGGCCGCCCGCGGTCAGTGAGTCCAGCGCCTGTTCGAAGGTCACCTTGAGTCCGACGGCGTCGAACGCGACGTCGAGTTTCCGGCCGCCGGTGACTTCGGCGATCTTGTCCTGCAACCCGTCGTCGCGGGTGTCGAACGCATAGTCCGCCCCGATCTCCAGCGCGCGCTCCAGCACGGCCGGGTTGATGTCGAGAGCGATCACCGGAACCGCGCCGACCAGCTTGGCGAGTTGCACGATATGCGTGCCGACCCCGCCCACGCCCCACACCCCGACCGACTCCCCGATTGCGACCTTCCCGGTACGCACGACGGCGCCGAACGGCGTGGAGACCGCGTCGGCCAGGATTGCCGCCTGCTCGAGCGGGACGTTGTCGGGCACCCGGGTCAAACCGGCCGCCTGCGCCAGGGTGTATTCGGCCCACGCGCCGTCATAGGCGAACGCCATCAACTGAATTCGCAGGCAGTTGGTTACGTCGCCACGGCGACAGTTCGGGCACGTCTGGCAGGGGCGCCCCGCGGCGACGACCACCCGGTCGCCCTCGGCCCAGCCGGTCACTTCCGGACCGAGCTTGGCGATGGTGCCCGACGCTTCGTGGCCCTGGGTCACCACCGGCGCCTGGGAAGGGAACGTTCCGTTGATCAGGCTCAGGTCCGAGTGGCAGATCCCGCAGAACGCAACCTTGACCAGAACCTCGCCGGGCCCGGGTTCGGGAATCGGAACCTCTTCCAGCGCAACCGTTCTGGTGTCGGCGTAAAAACGCTCGGCGAGCATGGTGGCCGTCACTGGACGTCGATCGTGACTTCGGTGGACTTGATGAACACCGTCGCGGGCTGACCGGCCTCCAGGCCGAGGTCGACCTCGGTGATGGTGCCCTTGAGTTGGTTGCGGGTTGATAGGCGCATCGTTGGAGCGTAGCCCCGCGCCGCGATCGAGTGTGCGGGCACGGCTTCGGGTGTGTGTCTACCGCGGGATCTACGCGGTTTCAGCGCCGTAGGCGCCCACTCAAATGCGCTGGTGCACAGGTGAACTAGTGTCGTGGCCCGAGCAGGGCAACGGACGCGTCAACGGCCGGTTCGACGATGCTTCGCACCGGCCGGCCGTCCTCGACCGCCAGGGCCACCAGTTCCCGCAGGCCGCCCACCAGGATGACCGCCAGCGGGACGGTCAGGGGCGGGAGATCAGCGCGCCGGAAACCCGGGCTGCCACTGAGATTGACCAGCAGGCCGGTGAGCAGCTCGAGGCCCTGGCGCTGAACCGGGCGGGCGTAATCGCCCAGCGAGGGCAGCTCGCGGATCCAGCTCAGCGTGATGGCCGGCCGGGATTCGATGTTGCCGACGTAGCCCTCGACGGCCTGGCGGATCTGCTGGTGCCAGTCGGCCTCGGGGTCGACCGCTACGCGGATGTCTTCGGCCATGATCTTGATCTCGGAGCGCAGCAGGTCCAGAAAGCACTGTTCCTTGCTGGCGAAGTGGTCGTAGAACGTGCGTTTGGAGGTGCGGGCGTGGCGGACGATGTCGGCGACCGTCGTGGCCCGGTAGCCGCGCTCGCCGATCGACGCGGCGAGGCCGTCGAGCAGTCGCAGCCGGAACGGATCGGGTTGCGCCGCAACCGCGTCATCAGCCACTGCCGTCACGATCGGTCCTTCGCTTGTCAGGTTTGGTACCACAGAGTACCGTACGGGGAAAGCATTTGGTACACCGCAGTACCACCCCTGATCGAGGGGGCACAACGTAGGGAGTCACACCTCCGTGAGCCAAGCCATCGACGCGCCCGCCGTGCCCGAAGTCAAGCTGCCGCCGTCCACCCACATCCCAAAGCTGTTCCAGGGCCTCATCTTCGCGTTCTCCCGCAAGGGAATGATGCGACGCCTGACCGCCCGGTACGGCTCCGCCGTCACCATGCACATCCCCATGTACGGCCACATGGTGATGGTGTCTGATCCGCAGCTGGCCAAGCAGGTGTTCACCACCAGCCCGGACGAGCTGGGTAACATACAGCCCAATCTGAGCCGGATGTTCGGATCCGGGTCGGTGTTCGGGCTCGAAGGTGACGACCATCGCCGCCGGCGCCGGTTGCTGGCGCCGCCGTTTCACGGCAAGAGCATGAAGAACTACGAGACGATCATCGAAGAGGAGACTCTGCGCGAGAGTGCCGGGTGGCCGGAAGGGCAGTCGTTCGCGACGTTGCCGTCGATGATGCACATCACGCTGAATGCCATCCTGCGCGCGGTCTTCGGCGCCGAGGGGGCCGAACTCGACGAGCTGCGCCGGATCATTCCCCCGTGGGTCACGCTGGGCTCCCGTCTGGCGGCGGTGCCCAAACCCAAGCGGGATTACGGCAGGTTGAGCCCGTGGGGCAGGCTGTCCGAATTCCGGCGCCAGTACGACCTGGTCATCGACAAGCTGATCGACCGCGAGCGGTCAGACCCGAACTTCGCCGACCGCAACGACGTGCTGGCGCTGATGTTGCGCAGCACCTACGACGACGGTTCGGTTATGTCGCGCAAGGACATTGGTGACGAACTGCTCGCGCTACTGGCCGCCGGACACGAAACCACCGCCTCCACGCTGGCCTGGGCCTTCGAGCGGATCACCCGTCACCCCGCGCTGCTGGCCGACCTGGTACAGGAGGCGCAGAGCGGCGGCAGCGAGCTTCGGCAGGCGACGATTCTGGAAGTTCAGCGCGCACGTACCGTCATCGACCTCGCCGGACGGCACGTATACCCGCAGACCTACCGACTCGGCGAGTGGGTGATACCCCGCGGGTATTCGATCATCGTCAACATCGGCCGGATACACGACAACCCGGACGTGTTCCCGCATCCCGAGCGCTTCGACCCGCAGCGCTATATCGGCGGCAAGCCATCGGCCTTCGCCTGGATACCGTTTGGCGGCGGCACCCGCCGTTGCGTGGGAGCCGCGTTCGCCAACATGGAGATGGACGTGGTGCTGCGAACGGTGTTGCGTCAGTTCGTCGTTGAACCCACCACTGCCCCGGACGAGCGGTGGCACGGCCGGGGCGTGGCGTTCGTTCCCAAAGATGGCGGCCGGATTGTGGTGCGGCGCCGCATAACTGAAGGGCCTACTGAGTAGCGGAGGCCCGTCGCGGCAGCTTCCAGCCCGGCCGCACGTAGTGGCAGGTGTACCCGTTCGGGTAGCGCAGCAGGTAGTCCTGGTGCTCCGGCTCGGCCTCCCAGAAATCGCCCGCCGGGCTGACTTCGGTCACCACCTTGCCAGGCCACAGGCCGGACGCCTCGACGTCGGCGATGGTGTCCAGCGCCACCCGCTTCTGCTCGTCGTCGACGTAGAAGATGGCCGAACGATAACTCATGCCGCGGTCGTTGCCCTGGCGGTTCTTCGTGGTCGGGTCGTGGATCTGGAAGAAGAACTCCAGCAGGGTGCGGAAGTCGGTGGCCGACGGGTCGAAGACGATCTCGACGGCCTCGGCATGTGTGCCGTGGTTGCGGTAGGTGGCGTGGGGGACGTCGCCTCCGCTGTAACCGACCCGCGTGCTGATCACTCCGGGCTGCTTGCGGATCAGATCCTGCATGCCCCAGAAGCAGCCACCCGCGAGGATGGCCTTTTGTGTGCTCGTCATCGCTGTCCTCCTAACCGGCCCGGGGCCGGTGACGCCCCCAGGCTACACTCCGCCCGTGAGGTGTAACGGCTCGTGAGCGGCCCGGAATTCCCGAAAAGTGAACTGGCGGCGGCCTTCGCGCAGTTCGAGCAGACCGTGGCCAGAGCGGCCGAAACGCACGATTGGGACGCCTGGGTGCAGCACTACACGCCCGACGTCGAATACATCGAGCACGCGGCGGGCACCATGCACGGGCGTGATGAGGTGCGCACCTGGATCAAGCGCACGATGACCAGCTTCCCGGGCAGCCACATGGTGGAGTTCCCGTCGCTGTGGTCGGTCATCGACGAGCCCACCGGGCGCATCATCATGGAGCTCGACAACCCGATGCGCGATCCAGGTGACGGCAGCGTCATCACCGCGACGAACATCTCGATCATCACCTATGCCGGCGACGGCCTGTGGCGCCGCCAGGAGGATATCTACAACCCGCTGCGCTTCGTGCAGGCCGCGTTGAAGTGGTGCCGCAAGGCCCAGGAGTTCGGCAACCTGGACGACGACGCCGCGGCCTTCCTCAAGCAGTACGGGGGTGCGCAGTGAGCGGGCGGCCGAAACTGGTGATCGGCGCCAACGGGTTCCTCGGTTCACACGTCACCCGCCTGCTGGTCGAGGACGGCCACGACGTGCGGGTGATGGTGCGCCCAAATGCCAACACCCGCTCGATCGATGACCTGCAGGTGACCCGTTTTCACGGCGACATCTTCGACACCGCCACCGTGCGCGAAGCGATGGATGGTTGCGACGACGTCTATTACTGCGTCGTGGACACCCGCGCCTGGCTGCGTGACCCGGCGCCCCTGTTCCGCACCAACGTCGAGGGCTTGCGCAACGTCCTCGACGTGGCGAAAGACCTTGAGTTGCACCGATTCGTGTTCACCAGCACCTACGCCTCGGTGGATCGCCGGCACGGGCACGTCGCCACCGAAGCAGACCGGATCGGTGACCGTAAGGTCACCCCCTACGTCCAGTCCCGGGTGCAGGCCGAGGACCTGGTGATGCGCTACGTCGCCGACTTCGGTCTGCCGGCGGTCGCGATGTGCGTCTCCACCACCTACGGCAGCGGCGACTGGGGCCGCACCCCGCACGGCGCGTTCATCGCCGGCGCGGTCTTCGGCAAGCTGCCGTTCCTGATGAGCGGTATCCAGCTGGAGGTGGTGGGCGTCGACGACGCCGCCCGGGCCATGATCCTGGCTGCCGAGCGCGGCCGCAACGGTGAGAAGTACCTGATCTCCGAGCGCATGATCCCGTTGACCGACGTGGTGCGGATCGCGGCCGACGAGGCCGGGGTCGCACCACCACAGCGGTCGATCCCGGTGCCTGTGCTTTATGCGCTGGGCGCCCTGGGCAGCCTGCGGGCCCGGCTCACCGGTAAGGACGCCGAACTCAGCCTGGACTCGGTGCGGATGATGCGCGCCGAAGCCCCGGTCGACCACAGCAAGGCGGTCCGTGAGCTGGGCTGGAAACCGCGGCCGGTGGAGGAGTCGATCCGGGAGGCGGCCCGCTTCTGGTCCGGTATGCGAAAGGCTGCGAAGAAGGCTGCCGCACCCGAATAGGCTCGGGGTGATGGAACGTGTTCACGTTGACCTCAACGGGCCACCTCAGACCATGCTCGCGACGCTGTACGCCAAGGCACTCGACGCCGACGCGCCTGAGTCGATCCTGCGCGACCAGTACGCCAAGGCCGCGGTGCAGCAGATCGATTACGACTGGGCCGCAACGACTATCACCAAGCGGCGGGCGCCGTCGGTGGCGGTCCGCAGCGCGCACTTCGACAACTGGGCCCGCGAGTTCCTGGCCGCACACCCCGAGGCGACAGTGTTGCATGTCGGGTGCGGCCTGGACGCCCGGGTGTTCCGGCTCGACCCCGGCCCCGGGGTGCGCTGGTACGACATCGACTACCCGGAGGTGATCTCGTTACGCGAGCGGGTGTACCCCGCGCGCGAGCACTGCCGCACCATCGCGGCCTCGGTGACCGACCCGCAGTGGCTGGCCGACCTACCGGCCGACCGTCCCACGCTGTTCCTCGGCGAGGGGCTGACGATGTACCTGACCAGGGAAGCCGGTCTGGCGTTGCTGCGCCGGGTGGTCGACCGATTCCCCTCCGGTGAACTGCAATTCGACGCCTTCAATACATTCGGCATCCGCACCCAGGTGATCAACTCCGTCGTTCGCCGCTCGGGATCGACCTTGTACTGGGGGATCGACCGGCCGTCCGACATCCTCGACGAGGTGCCGGGCACGCGGCTGGTGGCCTGGGAGTCGGTGTTCGACAGCGAGACGTTCACACTCGTGCCGCCTGTCTTTCGGTGGATGGGCCGGGTGATGGCGCGGGTGCCGGCGCTGCGGAATATGGCGCAGTACCATCGCTACGCCTTCTGAAAACGGGAATGTGGGCGGCCCGAATGCGTTGAACGTCTCATGAGCCATCCGGAAATCAAGGAACCCAACGCGGGTCACCCGATCACGATCGAGCCGACGCAGGGGCGGGTCCAGGTCCGCGTCAACGGCGAGCTGGTCGCGGACACCACCGCGGCCCTGGGTCTGCAGGAGGCCACTTTGCCTCTGGTGCAATACATTCCACTGACCGACGTGGTGCAAGAGCGGCTCACGCGGACCGACACCAGTAGCTACTGCCCGTTCAAGGGCGAGGCCAGCTACTACAGCGTGACGACCTCGGCCGGTGACACCGTCAAAGACGCCATCTGGACCTACGAGCAGCCCTACCCCGCTGTCGCCGCGATTGCCGGGCACGTCGCGTTCTATCCGAACAAAGCCGAGATCACCGTCGGTTAAGAGGTCAGGGAAACACCCGGGCCAGCGCCTGGGTGTCGGTGTACTCGCGAAGCGACACGATCATGCCGTCCCGGGTGTCGAAGATGCAGACGAACGGGCTGTCGTACTCGGTGCCGTCGGCGGTGGCGCCGTAGACCTGGCCCTCGACCACCACGGTTTCGCCCTCGTTGACACACCGGCGCAGGTCGATGTTGATCTCGAAGACCTGCTTGCGCCGTTCGACCACACGGCGCATGGTCTCCTTGTTCCACTCTTCGCGCGTGATGATGGTCCAGTAGGTGAAGTCGTCGCTGAGCAGCTGGAAGCCTTCGTCGAGGTCCCCGCCTTCGCACATGCTCTGCAGGAACATCCACGCCAGTTCGGCCTGTGGGTCGTCGAACGGCGTCATCACGGCGTCATCACCAAGCCATCCTGTCTCGCGCGACAGTTGACGGTCAATTGACACGGCCGTCGGTCGGTGTGCTGCGGTAGGAAGAATCATCGAGGTGGAGACCGTCCGAGACGTCACGTTTGCCGGAGCCGGCGGCTTCGGGCATACGCTGGCGCCGTTACGGCGGGGCCGCGGTGACCCCTGCTTCCGGGCTGGTGGCGACGGCACCATCTGGCGGACCAGCCTGCTGCCCAGCGGGCCGGTCACCGCGCGGATCAGTCGCGTCGGTCGCGACGCCGCCCGCTGCCAGGCCTGGGGAGCCGGGGCGGCGGAGTTCGCGGAGTTGTTTCCGGCGATGATCGGAGCCGATGACGACGCGTCGGGCTTCCAGCCGCAGGAGCCGACCGTGGCCGCGGCCCACCGCAAGGTGCCGCACCTACGGCTGGGTCGCACCGGGCAGGTGCTGGAAGCGCTGATCCCGGCGGTGATCGAGCAGCGGGTGCCGGGCGCCGACGCATTTCGTTCGTGGCGGGTGCTGGTGAGAAAGTACGGCACACCGGCGCCCGGTCCGGCGCCGGAGGGCATGCGGGTGCTGCCGTCGGCGGAGGCGTGGCGGTACATCCCGTCGTGGGAGTTTCACCGCGCCAACGTCGACCCCGGACGCGCGCAGACGGTGGTGGTGTGTGCCCGGCGGGCGTCGTCGCTGGAGCGGCTGGTGTCGCTGCCGCCGGCTCAGGCGCGGGAGGCGCTGATGTCGCTGCCCGGAGTGGGGGTATGGACCGCCGCCGAGACCGCGCAACGCGCGTTCGGTGACGCCGACGCTCTGTCGGTGGGTGATTACCACGTGTCGAAGATGATCGGCTGGACGTTGATCGGCCGCCCGGTCGATGACGCCGGCATGCTCGAACTGCTGGAACCCATGCGTCCGCACCGGCACCGGGTGGTCCGGGTGCTCGAAGCCAGCGGGCTGGCCTACGAGCCGCGGCGCGGCCCCCGCCTTCCGGTGCAGCAGATCCACCCGCTCTAAGGGTTAGTGCCTGCCTCATCGGGTACACGTTCGGCAGGACATCAAGCGAATTTTTTGAGGGGAAATCGATGACGCAGTTCACAATTCCGGGACTCACCGACAAGCAGGGTGCCCGGCTTGCCGAGATCCTGCAGCGGCAGCTGAGCACGTACAACGACCTGCACTTGACGTTGAAGCACATTCACTGGAATGTGGTGGGTCCCAACTTCATTGGCGTGCACGAGATGATCGACCCGCAGGTCGAAGCGGTGCGCGGCTACGCGGACGACGTCGCCGAACGCATTGCGGCGCTGGGCGCGTCGCCGAAGGGCACGCCGAACGCAATAATCAACGACCGGGACTGGGACGACTACTCGGTGGGCCGCGACACGGTTCAGGCCCACCTGGCCGCGCTGGACCTGGTCTACACCGGTGTGATCGAGGACATCCGCAAGGCCATCGACGAGACCGACGAACTCGACCAGGTCACCCAGGATCTGCTGATCGGCCAGGCCGGGCAGCTGGAGAAGTTCCAGTGGTTCGTCCGGGCGCACCTGGAGAGCGCGGGCGGGAAACTCGCCCACGAGGGTGCCAGCAGCGAGAAGAGTGCCGCGGACGCAGCGCGGGGCTGATTGCATGCGCCGAGCGTGAACTCACGGCGCGAAAATCGCGAGAATCGCGCCGTCAGTTCACGTTCGGCGAATCACCCCGGGCGCGCTCGGCTTCGGCGGCCTCCCGATTGAGCCGTTGCGCCTCGTAGATCGTCACATTGGTCCGTGACATCAGCAGTGACGCGATGCCGACGGCCAGGATTGCGCCCGGCACCACCGAGAACGATCCCGTCATCTCCGCGACCATGATCATGATCGCCAGCGGCGCGCGGGCGACGCTGCCGAAGCAGGTCATCATGCCCACGACGACGAAGACGCCCGGTTGCTCGGGCACGCCGGGCAGCCCGGCCAGATCGCCCAGCCGCCAGATCGCGGCTCCGACAAACGCGCCGATCACGATGCCCGGCCCGAACAGGCCGCCGGATCCGCCGGATCCGATCGACAGGCAGGTCGCGACGATCTTGGCGAGCGGCAGCAGCAGGATGATCCACAGCGGGATCGACATCAGAGAATCGCGGGCGGCGGCCAGCTGCGCCCAGCCGTAGCCACTGCTCAGGATCTGCGGGATCACCAGGCCCAGTAGCCCCACCAACAGCCCGCCCCCCGCGGGCTTGAGGATCGGGCCGCCGGGCAACCGGCGCACCAGCGCCACCGTCGAATGGAAGAAGCGCGCGTACAGGTAGCCCACCGCGGCTGCTACCAGGCCGATCACCACGAACCACAACAGCGGCCAGGCGCGCTCGAAGCGGTACTCGGCGTCTATGTAGCCGAACAGCGGGTCGAAGCCCAGAAACGACCCCAGCACCGCATAGGCCGTGCCCGAGGTGATGAATCCGGGTAGCAAGCTGCGGTAGTCGAAGTCGTCGCGATAGGTGATCGACGCGGCCAGCACCGCCCCGCCCAGCGGCGCCGCGAAGATGGCGCCGATGCCGGCGCCGATGCCGAGTGCCACGGCGACCCTGCCGTCCTCGTCGGACAGCCCGAGGCGCCGGGTGAGCAACGAGGAGAAGCCCGCGGAGATCTGCGCCGTCGGACCTTCCCGCCCGGCCGAGCCGCCGGAGCCGATGGTCAGCGCGCTGGCCACCAACTTCACCAGGACGACCCTGGCCCGGATCGCGCGGGGATCGGTGTGCACGGCTTCGATCGCCTCGTCGGTGCCGTGGCCGGTGGCCTCGGGGGCGAACTTGGTCACGACGACGGCCGAGAGCAGCGCGCCGCCGGTCGTCACCAGGGGAATGGCCCAGGGCCGGATGAATCCGGCGGACCCGCGGCCGCCCCCTTCGCCCAGCGGGGTGGGGACGTGGTAGCCCGCGAGGTACCCCAGCAGGAATTCCCCGGTGTACTTCAGAGCGAGGTAGAAGACGACGGCGCCGAGACCGGAGATCACGCCGATGGTGGTGCCGAGCAGAAACCACTTCTGCAGGTAACCCGCGTTCCTGATGGAGGCTCCGAACCGGCCGCCGGCGGACTCTGGGGGCGCCTCGTTCGGCTCCTCCGGCATGTTCCGGAGGTTAGCAGTTCCACGCGCCGGAATAAACGGACCGCAGTCCGGTTAATAGGGATAACTCAAACAGAGGAGGCCCACATGCCCGCCATCACCGCAGACACGCTCACCCTGCCTCGCGTGAGCCCGGCCGGACCCGCAGACACCGAGCGGCCGGTCCGGTCGGTCACTACCGGCCCGCGGGGCTACGAGGGACTGGGATTCCCGGTGGTCCGCGCCTTCGCCGGGGTCAGCACCGCCGCGCTGGACCCGTTCATCCACATGGACCAGATGGGCGAGGTGGAGTACGAACCGGGCGAACCGCGCGGAACCGACTGGCATCCGCACCGTGGTTTCGAAACCGTCACTTACATGATCGACGGGAAATTCGCCCATCAGGACTCACACGGCGGCGGTGGCCTCATCGGCGACGGTGCGACGCAGTGGATGACGGCCGGATCGGGCATCCTGCACATCGAGACCCCGCCCGCGGAGATGGTCACCAGCGGCGGCCTCTTCCATGGCATCCAGCTGTGGGTGAATCTGCCGAAGCGCGACAAGTTCGCCGCACCCCGGTACCAGGCCATCGAGGGCACAGACGCGAAGCTGTTGTCCTCTGACGACGGCGGGGCGCTGATCCGTCTGATCGCCGGTGACATCGACGGCCACGGTGGGCCGGGAGTCACCCACACGCCGATCACGATGGCGCACGCGACGATCGAAAGCGCTGCGCGGCTTAATATTCCGTGGAGCCGCGACTTCAACGCGCTGATCTACGTGTTGTCCGGGCAGGGGTCCGTGGGCCCGGCCGGCCACCCCGTCCGGCAAGGTCAGCTGGCCGTTCTCGGGCCGGGCGACCGCATAACGGTGAACGCGCAGCCCGATCGCGCACAGCCGCTGGACGTGCTGCTACTGGGCGGGCGGCCGATCCGCGAGCCCGTCTTCCATTACGGACCGTTCGTGATGAACACGCGCGCCGAGGTCATCGAGGCGCTCGAGGACTATCAAGCTGGCAAGTTCCGTAGCATCCCGCCGAACGCTCTGATGCCGCACCGTGGCGGTGGCACACTCTAGTAATGCCTCAACTGGCAAGTCGGGGACCCGGGCGTCCCCCCGCCGCAAAAGCCGACGACACCCGTAAGCGCATCGTCCGGGCCGCACGTCAAGTTTTCAGCGAACGTGGGTATGACGGTGCGACGTTCCAGGCGATCGCCGTGCGGGCCGACCTGACCCGCCCGGCGATCAACCACTACTTCCCCAGCAAGCGGGTGCTCTACACCGAAGTGGCCGACCGAACCAACGAGCTCGTCGTCACCGCGGGTATCGAACGGGCGCGCTGCGAGTCGACCCTGGCCGGCCGGCTCGGTGCGTTCATTGCCGTAGCGCTGGAGGCGGATGCTCAAAATCCCTGCACTGCAGCGTTTTTGAGTACCGCTGTGCTGGAGTCGCAACGTCACCCCGAGTTGAAGCGGGACGACAACGACGCGATATCGACCACCCGGGAGTTCCTGGTCTCGGCGGTCGACGACGCCATTGCCAGCGGCGAGATCGCCGCCGATACCGATGCCGCCGTGCTGGCCGAGGCGCTGGTGATGATGTTGTGCGGCATCGGGTTCTACGCCGGTTTCGTGGGCAGCTACTCCGAAGTGGAGAACATCCTGGGGACGCTGCGGCAGTTGATCGCGGGCAGTCTGTGGCGGGCCCAGGTCCAGCAGCGGTGATCTGACACACATATAGCTTGCCTAACTTATTAGGTAAGCTGACCGGGATATGACTGATCTCGATTCGCCCTCGCTACGGACCGCCGGCGACAGCTGGCACATCACCGAGAGTGTCGGCGCCACCGCGCTGGCGGTCGCCGCCTCCCGTGCGGTGGAGACCGCCGGACCAGACCCGCTGATCCGCGACGAGTTCGCCGCCGTGCTGGTGTCCTCGGCGGGGCCGGCGTGGGCCCGGTTGGCCGACCCCGAGATGGCCTGGCTCGACGGCGACGAGCACGGCCGGCGTCTGCACCGCGTCGGGTGCGATTACCAGGCGGTCCGCACCCAGTACTTCGACGAATACTTCGGCTCCGCCACCGCCGCCGGCATCCGGCAGGTGGTGATCCTCGCGGCGGGTCTGGACTCGCGGGCCTACCGACTGCAATGGCCTTCCGGCACCGCGGTGTACGAGATCGATCAACCCAAGGTGCTGGACTACAAGGCCGAGATACTGAGTGCGCACGGCGCGCGTCCCGCGGCCACCCGGCGCGCTGTCCCGGTCGACCTGCGCGAGGACTGGCCCGCCGCCCTGAGCCGGGCCGGCTTCGACCCCGCCCTGCCCACCGCGTGGCTGGCCGAAGGCCTGCTGGCGTACCTGCCGAGCGACGCCCAGGACCGGCTTTTCGAGATGTGCACCGCCCTGAGCGCGCCCGGCAGCCAACTCGCCGTCGAGGCGTTCAACTTGAAGCTGACCGGCAACAAGCAGCGCTGGAACCGGATGCGTGATCGGCTGGGCCTCGACGTCAACGTCGAAGAGCTCACCTATCAGGAGCCGGACCGCTCCGATCCCGCGCAGTGGCTGACCGACCACGGCTGGCAGGTGCAGAGCGCAGACAACCACCAGGAGATGGCCCGGCGGGGCCGGCCGGTTCCTGCGGATCTCATCGACGAGGCCATCACCAGCAGTTTGATGCGAGGAGTACGCGAATGAGCACGCTGCGCAGCCACGACGACACCTGGGACATCCGCACCAGCGTCGGCACCACCGCGGTGATGGTCGCCGCCGCCCGAGCGGTCGAGACCGAACAACCCGACGCGTTGATCCGCGACCCGTTCGCCAAGCTCCTGGTCACCAACGCCAATGCCGGCGTGTTGTGGGAGGCCATGCTCGACCCGGCCGTCGCGGCGAAGGTGGAGACACTGGACGCCGAGGCCGCCGCGATGGTCCGGCACATGCGCGGCTACCAAGCGGTGCGAACCAACTTCTTCGACACCTTCTTCGCGGACGCCGTAGCTGCCGGCATCCGCCAGGTGGTGATCCTGGCCTCGGGCCTGGACTCGCGCGCCTACCGACTGGACTGGCCGGCCGGGACCACCGTCTACGAGATCGACCAGCCGCAGGTCCTCGAATACAAGTCCACGACGCTGGCCGACAACGGTGTGACACCGTCGGCGGACCGTCGCGCGGTGGCGATCGACCTGCGGCAGGACTGGCCCGCCGCATTGCGCGACGCGGGCTTCGACCCGAACGCCCGCACCGCGTGGCTGGCCGAGGGCCTGCTGATGTACCTGCCCGCGGAGGCGCAGGACAGGCTGTTCACCCTGATCGGGGATTTGAGCCCGACGGGCAGCCGGATCGCCGCCGAAACCGCGGCGTCGCACGCCGACGAGCGGCGCGAGCAGATGCGGGCGCGGTTCAAGAAGATCGCCGAGCAGATCGGTCTGGAGGAGACCATCGACGTCGGTGAGCTGATGTACCGCGACGAGCACCGCGCGCCCGTCGCGGACTGGCTCAACAACCACGGTTGGCGGGCCGTCGCCGTCAGCTCCGGCGACGAGATGCACCGGCTGGGCCGCTGGGTCGCCGAAGTGCCGATGGCCGACGACAAAGACGCGTTCTCGGAGTTCGTGACGGCGGAGCGGCGGTAATGCCACGCGCCGCGGACGACTCCTGGGACATCGCAACCAGCGTCGGCGCCACCGCGGTGATGGTCGCCCTGGCCCGGGCCGCGGAAACCGCGAGCGACGCCCCGTTGATCCGGGATGAGTTCGCCGAGCCGCTGGTCTCCACTCCGGAGTTGGCAGCTGTGCGGGAGCAGGTCGCCGCATGGTGGACCGCCGCGCCGGATGACGACGAGGAATACTCGGTCGACTCGCAGCAGATGATCAACTACCAGGCCGTCCGCACCCACTTCTTCGACGCCTACTTCGCCGAGGCCGCCGCATCCGGTATCCGCCAGGTGGTGATCCTGGCAGCGGGTCTGGACTCCCGGGCCTACCGGCTGGACTGGCCGGCCGGCACCTCGGTGTACGAGATCGACCTGCCCAAGGTGCTGGACTACAAGGCCGAGACGTTGGCCTCCCGCGGCGCCGCCCCGCGCGCGGACCGCCGGGCGGTGGCCGTCGATCTGCGTCACGACTGGCCGCAAGCGCTGCGCGACGCCGGGTTCGACGCCGCCCGCCCGACGGCCTGGCTGGCCGAGGGGCTGTTGCCGTTCCTGCCGGCCGAGGCGCAGGAGTCCATGTTCGCCTCGATCGACGCGCTGAGCGGCCCGGGCAGCCGGATCGCCGTGGAGATCTTCGGAGTCGACCCGCAGCGCCGCGCGGAGGCGCAGGAGCGGTGGGAGCAGTTGCGCGCCAGGCGTGCAGCGCGCGGTGAAGACACCTCCTTCGACCCGTTCGACCTGTGGTTCGACGACGAGGGACGGCCCGACCCGGGCGACTGGTTCGCCGCACACGACTGGGCGACCGAGTCGGTCAGTGCCCGCGAGGAAGCGGTCCGGCTGGGCCGGCCGCCGCACGGCGAGTCCGGGCCTTTTCTGAACGGATTCGTGGTCGCCGTCAAGTCCTGACCGGATCTTTCCGGTCGCCGTCCTATTGCTGTCCGGGGCGGATGACTAGGATCGCGGTTATCACCGATGAGCGACCGCGCGCGACAGGCTGCGGGCACCTCGGGGAAGGAAGGACAACGATGACCACCGATTCCCTGCCGAAGGCTGCAACCGGACCCGCCAACGGGCAAGCGGCCGCTCAACTGAGCGTCGCCGATACCGTGGCCCGGCTCCGCAAGACCTTCGCCACCGGGCGCACCCGCAGTTACGAGTGGCGCAAGCGTCAACTGGAGCAGTTGACCAAGCTGGTGGAGGAGAACGAACCCGCCATCGCCGCAGCGCTTGCCGAGGACCTGGACCGCAACCATGTCGAGGCGTTCATCGCCGACATCGCCACCACTGCTGGCGAGGCGAAGTTTGCGGCCAAGAAGCTCAAGAAGTGGATGCGGCGTAAGTACCTGCTGCTGGAAGCTCCCCAGCTGCCCGGCCGGGGCTGGGTGGAGTACGAGCCATTCGGCACCGTGCTGATCATCGGCGCCTGGAACTACCCGTTCTACCTGACGCTGGGCCCCGCCGTCGGCGCGTTGGCCGCAGGCAACGCCGTCATCCTGAAGCCGTCGGAACTGGCCCCGGCATCGTCGCACCTGATGGCCGAACTGGTGCCCAAGTACCTGGACAACGACGCGGTCGCGGTGGTCGAGGGCGACGGCATGGTCAGCCAGGAACTGATCAAGCAGGGCCTGGACCGGGTGATGTTCACCGGCGGCACCGAGATCGGACGCAAGGTCTACGAAGGTGCGGCCAAGCACCTGACACCGGTCACACTGGAACTCGGCGGCAAGAGCCCGGTGGTGGTGGCGGCCGACGGTGACGTGGACGTCGCCGCCAAGCGGATCGCCTGGCTGAAGATCCTCAACGCCGGACAGACCTGCGTCGCGCCCGACTATGTGCTGGCCGACGCCTCGATCCGGGACGAGCTCGTCGACAAGATCGGCGCCGCCATCACCAAGTTCCGCTCCCAGGACAACCAGGACGGCATGCGCATCGTCAACGAGCGCCAGTTCAACCGGTTGAGCGGCTACATCTCGGAGGCCGAAGCCGACGGGACGTCGAAGGTCGCCGTCGGCGGCAAATGCGATGCCTCGTCCCTGCGGATCCAGCCGACCGTGGTCGTCGACCCCGCTCAGGACGGGCCGCTGATGCAGAACGAGATCTTCGGACCGATCCTGCCGGTGCTCACCGTCAAGAACCTGGACGAGGCGATCTCCTTCATCAACGCCCGGCCCAAGCCGCTGTCGGCCTACCTGTTCACCAAGTCGAAGGCGACCCGCGAGCGGTTCATCAGAGAGGTGCCCGCGGGTGGCATGCTGATCAACCACCTCGCCTTCCAGGTGTCGACGGCCAAGCTGCCCTTCGGCGGTGTCGGGTCCTCCGGCATGGGCGCCTACCACGGGAAGTGGGGCTTCGACGAGTTCAGCCACCGCAAGTCGGTGCTGACCAAGCCGACCCGCCCCGACTTCTCCGCCATGATCTACCCGCCCTACACCGAGCGGGCCTTCAAGTTGGCGCGCAAGCTCTTCTAGCCCGACTTTCCCCGTGCCGGCACCAGGTCCCTGGTGCCGGCGCACAACCCTGATAGCCAGCAGAGAGGAACCTGATGCCCGGAGTGCAGGATCGCGTCGTCGTAGTGACCGGAGCCGGTGGGGGATTGGGCCGTGAGTACGCCCTCACCCTCGCCCGGGAGGGCGCCAGCGTCGTCGTCAACGACCTCGGCGGTGCCCGTGACGGCACCGGCGCCGGATCGGCCATGGCCGACCAGGTGGTCGCCGAGATCCGGGACGGCGGAGGTCGCGCGGTCGCCAACTACGACAGCGTCGCAGAGGCCGACGGTGCCGCCAACATCATCAAGACCGCGCTCGACGAATTCGGCGCGGTACACGGTGTGGTGAGCAACGCCGGGATTCTGCGCGACGGCACCTTCCACAAGATGACATCCGAGAACTGGGACGCTGTCCTCAAGGTGCACCTCTACGGCGGGTACAACGTCGTCCGCGCCGCCTGGCCGCACTTCCGCGAGCAGAGCTACGGCCGGGTCGTGGTCGCCACCTCCACCAGCGGGCTGTTCGGCAACTTCGGCCAAACCAACTACGGCGCAGCCAAACTCGGTCTGGTGGGGATGATCAACACGCTGGCGCTGGAGGGGGCTAAGTACAACATCCACGCCAACGCCGTCGCCCCGATCGCGGCCACCCGGATGACCGAGGACATCATGCCCAAAGAGGTGCTGGAGAAGCTGACGCCGGAGTTCGTCGCGCCGGTGGTGGCCTACCTGTGCACCGAGGAGAACGCTGACAACGGTTCGGTGTTCGTGGTCGGCGGCGGCAAGGTGCAGCGCGTGGCTCTGTTCGGTAACGAGGGCGCCAACTTCGACAAGCCGCCGACGGTCCAGGACGTGGCCGACCACTGGGGTGAGATCACCGATCTGTCGGCCGCCACCAAAGCTGGATTCAAGCTCTAACTTTAATGAAAGCCGCTGTTGTTCAAGAGCTTTCCGGGCCAGCCGGCTTAGTCTATACGGACATCGACGACGTATCCGATGGCGGTGGCAACATCGTCATCGAGGTACGCGCCGCCGGCGTGTGCTTCCCGGACCTGCTCTTGACCAAGGGCAAGTACCAACTGAAACTGCCGCCGCCGTTCGTCCCCGGCATGGAGTGTGCCGGTGTGGTTCGGTCGGCGCCTGCCGACTCGGGTTTCCGTGTGGGCGAACGGGTTTCGGCCTTCGGTGTACTCGGTTGCTACGCCGAACAGGTGGCCGTTCCGGTTTCTCATGTGATCCGTAGTCCCACCGAACTCGACGACGCCGAAGCGGTGTCGCTGCTGGTCAACTACAACACGATGTATTTCGCGCTGTCGCGGCGCGCGGTGATGCGCCCGGGCCAGACGGTGCTGGTGCTCGGCGCCGCCGGCGGCGTGGGCACGGCCGCGGTCCAGATCGCCAAGGCGATGGGGGCGAGCCAGGTGATCGGGGTGGTGCACCGCGAAACCGCGATGGACTACGTGGCCGCGCTCGGCGCCGACCGGGTCCTGCACCTGGCCGAGGGCTGGGTGGAGCGGGTGCACGAGTACACCAACGGCCAAGGGGTCGACATCGTGGTGGATCCCATCGGCGGCCGCACCTTCGACGACGCGATCCGGGCGCTGGCGATCGACGGCAAGTTGCTGGTGATCGGCTTCGCGGCGGGCAGCGTCCCCACCCTGACGGTCAACCGGCTGTTGCTGCGCAACATCGGCGTCCTGGGCGTCGCGTGGGGGGAATACCTGAACAAGGTCCCCGGTTCGGCCGTGCTGTTCTCCTCGGGCCTCAACCAGCTGGTTTCGCTTGGGCTCAAACCGCCTCCGCCGCAGCGTTATCCGCTGTCGGAGGCCCGCGCCGCGCTGCAATGCCTGGACGACGGCGGGGTGCTCGGCAAAGTAGTGCTGGAGCCTTAGGCCAGGCGTCCCTATCCTCTGTACCGGTATCTCTCGCCGGAGGAGGACAGGCCATGCCAGAACAGCAGCCGGAAATGCAGATCACTCACGAGGGGGATCGCCCCGCCATACACGGACCGGCGCAGTTCTTCACCGGCGACGTGACCATGAAGCAGCTCTTCGAACCGGCCGGTTCCTCCAAGGCCCATGCGGGACAACTGACTTTCGCCGCCGGGGCACGCAGTGTCTGGCACACGCACCCGGCGGGACAGCGGCTGATCGTCGTCGACGGCACCGGCTGGGTGCAGCAGTGGGGTGGCGACCGGCAGCAGATCAATCCAGGTGACGTGATCTGGACCCCGGCCGGCATCAAGCACTGGCACGGCGCCACGGCGACCACGGCGATGACTCATATCGCGATTCAGGACGAAGTCGACGGGCGTTTCGTCGATTGGCTGGAGCAGGTGAGCGACGAGCAGTATCTGGGCTGAGCATCATTGACGGGCAACGCTGTTCGCTCCTACACTGTCGCCACTCCGCTTCGTTCTTTAGCCAAAAGGAGCAAGGCAAATGGCGGCATTCACCGACGTCGAACTCGAGTATCTGTCCAGTCAGCGGCTCGGCAGGCTTGGGACGGTGACCCCCAAAGGATCCCCCAAGTCCGCCCGGTTCGGTTCACCTATAACGCCGAACTGGGCACCGTCGATATCGGCGGGAAGGCGATGGCGGGAAGCCGCAAACTCCGCAACGTGGAGAACAATCCCCGGGTGTCGTTGGTTCTCGACGACCTCGCCAGCATCGATCCGTGGCGGCCGCGCGGCCTCGAGATTCGTGGAGAGGGCGAAGCGTTGTCTACCGACGGCGGTGCGATGATCCGCATCCATCCGCGGCGGGTGTTGACGTGGGGCCTCGATCCGGAGTCTCCGAAGCTGCAAGCCCGCAACGTGTGATCGGCTCGCTGACAACATGATTCGGGCCGTGTGGAATGGCGCGGTACTGGCCGAGGCGCCCCGTACCGTCCGGGTGGAGGGCAACCATTATTTCCCGCCGGAGTCGTTGCGGCGCGAGTACTTCACCGAGAGCAAGACCTCGTCCTTGTGCCCATGGAAGGGAGTGGCGCACTACTACGACGTGAGCGTCGACGGACAGGTCAACGCCGACGCGGGTTGGTACTACCCGAAGCCCAGCCCCCTGGCGCGCAAGATCAAGAATCATGTCGCGTTCTGGCGCGGCGTCACGATCGAAGGCGAGCAGGAATAAGGCGGTCTGGCGCGCGCCGCTCGACCGCTTCGCGCGACCGACGACGGGCCAGGTTTATGCGGCGCCGGTGATGTCGCCGATCACGTCGCTGATCGCGCCGGCGACCAGGATCAACTCGAAACCGCCTGCGAGCGAACCGATTGCGACGTTAGCGGCGAGCGGCTTGCCGAACGCGTTGATCAACCCACCAGTCGGATCACCGTTGATGGTCTGCTGAATTCCGTCGAGGAACAGGTTCACGTCGTAGGACGGGACGGTGGTCACCAACGTGTTGAAGATGTCCGCCGTGGGCAGTGCGACGGCATAGGTGTCAGCCGCCGCACTGGTTATGGCCGTGGAGATGTTGGTGTTCGCAGCCTTCAGAGCGTCGAAGAAGCTGTTGACCGGCGAACTGGTCGCACCGGGCAGACCGAACGGCAGCGACAAGCCACCGGTACCGCCGCCGGCCGGCAGCAGGTCGGTGAGGCTGGCGGCCGACGGCAGTGCCGGGGTCCCGATCGCCGCCCTGAAGTCGTTGAATCCCTGTCCGGCGAGCGCGATCTGGTCGCCGATGAAGTTGGGCGGGATTGGCGGGAGCACCTCGAACGGGGTGGGGACATCGGCGTATCCGGTGCTGTACCCGAAGTGCGGGTCGCCGTAGCCCCAGTTGACCAGGTAGGTCAGGTTGGGCTTGAGCAGGGCAGCCAATGGCGCTCCGATCACCGGGATCGACTTGATCGGCGACAGCAGCGGCAGATCCGGGTGGGTGATCATGTAGTAGTGGTCGAGGCCGTTGGCGGCCGTCGTGGGCGAAACCGGCAGTTCGACGAGGTTGTAGCCCGGCGGCAGCGCGTTGATGTTCAAGTTGTCGTAGTTGCCGTGCACCGACTGAATGCCCAGGAACGCGTTGAGGTCCGAAAGGATGTTCAGTGGGTACCTGGGGAAGTCGGCGTATCCGTCGTACTGCAGGGTGAACGTGTTGACCGGGTAGCCCGAGTTCGCCGGCGTGGCCCCGTAGAAGTCCAGTCCCAGAGCCGGTAGCGACAGGCCCGGGAATCGGGCCAGCAGACCGCCATTGGGCACCATCTGGCTGCCCAGCAGGGTGAAGCTGAGGTCGGCGGTGTGCGGGCTGCCCAGAGCGATGAGGTTGCGCAGCTCGAGCGACGAGATGATGGCGCTCTGCGAGAGACCGAGGACGGAGACCTTCTGCCCCAGCGGGGTGATCAATCCGGTCCCCGGACCGAAGAGTGCGTTGTCCAGGATCTGAACGCCGGTCGCCACGGACTGGTTGAGCGGCAGGTCCTTGATCTGGGTGAGCGGGTACAGGCCCTCGGGGGTGTTCAGCGGAATGTTCAACGCACCGACATTGAAGCCCGCGTTGATCCAGGGACGGACGGCGTTCATGTACGCCTGTGTCGGTATCGCCGTACCGCTGCCGCTCATGATGAGCGCTGAGTTGTAGGCGCCCTGCGGTGTGATGGTTGCGTTGACCAGCGGTGCGCCGGTGCTGGACACCCCGAACAGCGACTGGAGCGGCGCCAGCAGGGGCTGGACCGGCGCGAGCAACGGCTGCAGGGGAGCAAGCACCGGAGCGAGCAGTGCCTCGATCGGTGAGGCGGCCGCGCTGAACGCACCGGCTCCGCCGAGGACCTGTGCCGCGTTCGCGATCTCTGCTTCGGCATAGGTGAGGCTGGCTGCCGCCAGGGCGCGGTTGAACTCCGCGTGGAACGCCGCCGCCTGGCCGATGACCTGCTGATATTCCTGACCGAATGCGCCGAACAACTGCGCGGCGGCCGCCGAGATTTCATCGGCCGCCGCGGCGGCCAGGCCGGTGGTCGGACCCGCGGCGGCCGCGCTGGCCTCGGTGAGGGTGGTGCGGATGCCGGCGAGGTTCTCCGCGGCGGCACTCATCAGTTGCGGTTGCGTCGTCAAATACGACATCAGCTAATTCCCTTCACGGCCAGGGTTTTCCAGCACAGCCGGTAATTGCGTGACACGGCTGGTGACAGAGTAGGCCGGTCCGGCCGACCGCATAGTGCTTTTCTGAGCTAAATATTTTTCAGACGGTCAGTCTCACGGGATCAGCGACTGAATATCTTTCAACGTGTTCACGACCGCTTCGGTGAGCACCAGGAATTCCACCGCCCCGGCCACCGTGGCCAAACCCACGTCGGCGGCGATGGGTAGACCGATCGCGTTGATCAGGTTGCCCTGCGCCAGTTGCTGGGTGAACAGCGCCGCGTTGTACGCGGGCAGCGAGGTCACCATCGACGTGGCGATATCCGCGGTGGGCAACAGGACGGCGTAGTTGGTCGAAGCGATCGATCCCACCGTGTTCGCGATCTGTTGCGGTGTCGGCAGTGCGGCCAATTTGGCCCCGACCTCGGTCGGCGAGGGTAGCGCGAATGTCGGGGCGGTGACCGGCTGGCTGGCCATGGCCTGCAGGTCGGCGCTGAAGTGATTGATGCCCTGCTGGGTTCCGGTGGCCAGGGCGTTGATGACAGTGCCTGGTGCGACATCGGGGAACAGGCCGAACGGCGTGGGGAGATCCGCGGGACTGGTGGAGTATCCGTAGTTCGGGTCGCCGTAGCCGAGGTTGACCAGCACCCTCATGTCCGGCTCGATCAGGTTGGCCAGCGGATTGCCGATGCCGGGGATGGCGCGCAGCGGTTGCAGCAGCGGCAGATGCTCGGTCGGCAGGATGTAGTAGCTGGTGTTGCCCGCGTAGCCCGGGGACGTCTGCAACGGAATGGCGGCATTGATCTGAGCCTGGGTCAGGTTCAGATACTGCGGGTGGACGAAGACGATGCCGGCTACCGCGTTCAGGTCGGAGATGAGGTTGAGCGGGTATTTGGGGAAGTCGGCGAAACCGTCGTATTCCAGTGTGTAGTTGCGGACCGGATAGATGGTGTCCGAGGGGGTGGAGCCATAGAACTCCAGACCCAGGCTCGACATGACCAGACCCGGGAACCGCGACAGCAGGCCGCCGTTGGGGTTCATCTCGTTGCCGGTCAGGACGAAGTTCAGCATGTTCGCCGGGGGTGGGGTGGCGCCGAAACTCGACAGACCTGCCGCGAGATTGCGCATGTACAGCGAGGAGATGACGGCGCTCTGCGAGACGCCGAACACGGTGACAGATTGGTTCAGATCGTGAACTTGGTGATAGACCGCGTTGTCCAGGGTGGTCAGTCCGATCTGGACCGACCTGTTGAAGTACAGGCTGCGCACGCCGGTGAGCGGGTAGAGCTCTTCCGGAGTGTTCAGCCCTTGCAACTTCGCAAGGGTCGTACCGATGTAATTGTTCGCCTTTTGCAGGAAATCATTCGTGACGATCGGGACGCCGGTGCCGCTCATGACCAGTGAGATGTCGTTGGGTACCCAGGGGATGGCCGCCGCGGTCGCCGCCTGGGCCGGCGGCGCGAACGCTGCGCCGAGGGCGGTGGCGGCGGCCGCCTCGGCTTGTACGTAGGCCGAACCCGCGGCGGCCAGGGTGCGCTGGAATTCGTTGTGGAATGCCTCGAATTGCGTTACGACGTCCTGGTATTCGAGCCCGAAGGTGCCGAACAGGTTGGCGATGGCCGCCGACACCTCGTCGCCGGCCGCGGCCAGCACGTTCGACGTCGGCACCGCGGCGGCCGCGCTGGCCGCGCTCAGTGTCGCCCCGATCCCTTCGATGTCGGTGGCAGCAGCCACCATCGCCTGTGGCTCCGCCAGTAAGAACGACATCAGCGCAGTTCCTCTCCCCACAACCCCGCAACGCTTTCGCGCAAGCGTAGAGGGGCGTTCCGAAACTGTCTGGCGTTTACGCCATTCGGCTGAAAAGTCAGGGAATGAGCGCGCTGATGTCCTTGATGTTCTCGGAGATGGCCTTGGCGATCACCAGGAATTCGACGATGCCCGCGATGGTGGCCAGGCCGACGTCGGCGGCGAGCGGATACCCGATGGCGTTGATCAGGTTGCCCTGCAGCAGCTCGCTCAGGAAGAGCTGAGAGTCGTACAACGGCATCGTGGTGGCGAAGGAAAGCAAGGTGTCGGCGGTGGGGAGCAGGACCGCATAATCGGTCGAGATGACCGTGGCAGCCGTGTTCACGATCTTCTCCGGCGACGGCAGCGCGGCCAGCGTCGCCATCAGGTCGGCGGGCTGCGGCGGCGTAAACGGCGGGAGCGTGATCGGCTGGGCGGCCAGCTTCTGCAGTTCGACGGTGAAGTCGTGGATGCCCTGTTGCGTGCCGGCGGCCAGGGCGTCGACGACGGTGCCCGGGCTGACGTCCGGGAACAATCCGAACGGGGTGCGGATGTCCGCCGGGCTTGTCGAGTAGCCGTGGTACGGATCGCCGTAGCCCAGATTGACGATCACCTTCAGGTCGGGCTCGATCAGAGCGGCCAGCGGGTTGCCGATGACGGAAGTCAGGCGCAGCGGCGCCAGCAGGGGCAGGTGCTCGGTGGGGATCATGTAGTAGTCGGTGACGCCGGTGTAGCCCGGCGAGGTCGCCAGCTTGATGGCGCCATCCACCTGCGGCACCGTGAGATCCAGATACTTGACGTGCACGGTCGCGATCCCCATCACCGCATTGAGGTCGGAGATGAAGTTGATCGGATACCGCGGAAAGTCGGCGAACCCGTCGTACACCTGGGTGTAAATGGCGGTGGGGTAGAGGGTGTCCGACGGTGTGCCGCCGTAGAACGTCAGA
This sequence comes from Mycobacterium sp. 23, assembly GCF_048287075.1. Classification (NCBI taxonomy): domain Bacteria; kingdom Bacillati; phylum Actinomycetota; class Actinomycetes; order Mycobacteriales; family Mycobacteriaceae; genus Mycobacterium; species Mycobacterium sp. 23. Next base: position 3,649,117 of record NZ_JBLVUX010000005.1, on the reverse strand, counting down.
CCCATAGTCGGCAACGTCAATCCCGGGAAACGCGCGAGCATCCCTCCGTTGGGGTTCATCTCGTTGCCGACGAGCACGAAGTTGAGCTTGCCCTGATAGGGCGAACCATTTAATGCCAATTTCTGCATCTCCAGCGAGGAGATGATCGCGCTCTGCGAGTAGCCGAAGATGGTCAGGGTGTTTCCGGGAATGGCCAGTTGCGCTTGAATCGCGCTGTCCATAGCCATCAGGCCCTCGGCCACCGATTGGTTCAGCGTCATGGTCTTCACGCCGGTGATCGGATAGAGATTTTCGGGGGTGTAGAGAGTCTGCAGGATTTGCGGTGGCGAGGGAAAGGAGCGGACGTACAGCTTGTTCGCCGCATCCACGTAACCCTGCGACGGGAAGGGGACGCCGGTCGGTCCGAGGAACAACGTGGTCAGGTTGGCGGCGAAGGGCGGAATGGCGGCCGCGCTTGCGCTCTCGGTCTGCACATAGGCGTTCGCGGCCGCCGCCAGGGTCTGCTGGAACGTCGTCTGGAAAGCCTCAACCTGCCCGGCGAGTGCCTGAAATTCCTGCCCGTGCGTGCCGAACAAATTCGCGATGGCGGCCGACACCTCGTCAGCGGCCGCGGCGAGTAAGCCGGTGGTCGGCGCCGCCGCGGCTGCGCTTGCCGCACTGATCGTCGAACCGATGTTCCCGATGTCCGCGGCCGCCGTCGTGATGATTTCCGGCGCGACAAGCAGATTCGTCATTGGCGTCTCTTCCCCCGTCAAGCGCGGTGGTCTCGGTCAGATTGGCCGTCAGCGTATGACGAGGCCGCGGAATCTGTCCGGGTTTTCGCGCCATCGGCAAGCGCCGGAAACGCTGTTAGGGAATGAGTGCCCGAATATCGCTGATGTTCTGCGAGATCGCCTTCGAGATGACCAGGAACTGGACGATGCCGGCGATTGTCACGAGACCGACATCGGCGGCGATGGGATATCCGATCGCATTGACGATGTTGCCCTGCACCAGTTGTTCCAGGAAGAGTTGGGAGTCGTACAGGGGCAGCGAAGTCGCGAAGGCGAGCGCCGTATCGGCGGCCGGAAGCAGCACGGCGTAGTCGGTCGAGATGACGGTGGCGGCGGTGTTCACCACTTTCTCCGGCGAGGGCAGGTTCGCCAACGTCGCAATCAAATCTGCCGGTTGCGGGGGAGTGAATGTCGGGAACTCGATCGGCTGCGCGGCCAGGGCTTGCAATTCGGTGTGGAAGTCCTGGATCCCCTGGCGGGTTCCGTTGGCGAAAGCGTCGATGAGGGTGCTCGGACTGACGTCCGGGAAGAGGCCGAACGGGGTCTGCACGTCGGCGTAGCTCGTCGAATAGCCGTAGTTGGGGTCGCCGTAACCCAGGTTGACGATCACTTCCAGGTTGGGTTCGATCAGCGCGGCGAGCGGATTCCCGATTACCGGTAGCGCACGTAGCGGCATGAGCAGCGGTAGTTCCTCGGTGGGAATCATGTAGTAGTACGACTTGCCGCCGTTCTCGTAATAGCCGGGAGAAGTGGGCAGTTGAACGGCGCTATTCACTTGAGCGGCAGTAAGACTCAGGTATTTCGTGTGCACGGTGGCGATGCCTACCACCGCATTGAGATCGGAGATGAAATTCAGTGGATACCGGGGGAAGTCGGCGAAGCCGTCGTACTCCTGCGTGTAGATCGCCACATCGTAGGGAGTGTTCGACGGCGTCGCGCCGTAGAAATCGAGACCCAGAGTCGGCAGGGTCAGGTTCGGGAAGCGGGCCAGCATGCCGCCGTTGGGGTTCATCTCGTTGCCGACCAGCACGAAGTTCAGATCCGCGGGCGAGATCGGAAAGCCTTGGGCCGCCAGCTGTTGCATATACAGCGAGGAGATGATCGCGCTCTGTGAGTAGCCGAAAACGGTAACGGGACCGCTTGTTATCTGATTCTGAACATAGTTTCCGAGGATGGTCAGGCCTTCGGACACCGACTGGTTCAGCGTCAAGCTCTTGACGCCGGTGATCGGGTACAACTCTTCGGGCGTGTACAGGATCGGCAGGGCCTGGTTCGGGTTGTTGGCATGCACATAAAGGAGATTCGCCAAAGTGGCGTATTCCGGCGGGGGTATCGGCACCCCGGTGGGGCCGATGAACACCGCGGTCGGAAATGTGCTGAAGGGCGGATTGGTAACCGGGAATGCGGGCGGCGGTGGCGTGAACGCCGCAGCGGCGGCGGGCAGGCCCAGGACGCCTTGCAATGCGGCAGCGGCCCCGGTCTCGGTGTACACGTAGGCGTTCGCCGCCGCCGCCAGGCTCTGCTGGAATTGAGCGTGATAAGCCTCTACCTGGCCGATGACAGCCTGGAACTCCTGTCCGTGCGAGCCGAAGAAATTCGCGACGGCCTCGGATACCTCGTCGGCGGCCGCGGCCAACAATCCGGAGGTCGGGGCGGCCGCCGCCGCGCCCGCGGTGCTCACGGTCGAACCAATGCCCGAGATGTCCGCAACGACCGACGTGATGATTTCTGGTTGCGCCAATAAAGACGTCATTTGCCCACCCCATCCCCCTGTGACCGAAAAACGGTCAGTTCCCGAAGTAAGGGTATGACGCCGAAGCGACGCCTGTCACGAATTCTGACTCTTTGACAATCGCCTAATAGCGCTCGCGGCAATACATTTGAGAATTATTAGAAGTCTTTGACCAATGCTCCCATGACGACCAGTGCCTCTAAACCGAGTCCGGCGCTCAGCAATGCCGTACTTGCCGCGATCGGTTTTCCGACGGCGTTGACCAATCCCATCGGGTCGCCATTGACGGCCTGCTCGATGCCATCGAGGAACAGGTTGAGACTGTAGGACGGCAACGAGGTGGCTCCCGCGTTGAGCAGGTCGGCGGTGGGAAGCAGGACCGCGTATGTCTGCGAGGTGACCGTGGTGAAGGTGTCGGTGATGTAGCTGTTCGCCGCCTGGAGGTTGCCGATGAATCCGGGTGCCGAGGTCGGGACGGTGAAAAGTTCAGCCGGCGGCGCCGGCAGCGCGCTGTACGTGCGCAACAGGCCCAGTGCCGAGAGGTCGAGTTCAGCCGGCGGTGGCGGCGTCATGAGAGTGTTTGCAGCAGTGGTTAAGCCGTGTTGGGTACCCACGGTCAGGGTCCCGGAGAGGCGGACCGGATCCACTGGCGGGAACAGCCCGAACGGTGTGGGCACGTCCGCAGCGGTGGTCGAGTAACCGTAGTTGGGGTCGCCGTAGCCGAGGTTGACGATCGTTCGCAGGTTGGGCTCGACCAGATCCGCCAGCGGGTTGCCTATGACGGGTATCGCCCGCACCGGGGTCAACAGCGGCAGATTGTGGTTCCGGATCATGTAATACGTGGTGTTGCCGGTGTAACCCGGGGATGTCGGCAGCTGGACCAGGTCTCCGGGCGGCAGCGAGTCGATGTTGATATAGGGGGTCTTGGTGTGCACCAGGGCGATGCCCGCAATGGCGTTCAGGTCGGAGACGACGTTGAGCGGATAGCGCGGGAAGTCGGCGAAGCCGTCGTATTCGTAGGTGTAGATGCTGGTGGGATAGATCGTGTCGGACGGTGTTGCGCCGAAGAAGTTCAGCCCGATGCTCGGGAGGGTCAATCCGGCGAAGCGGGACAGCAGCCCGCCGTTCGGGTTCATCGGATTGGCCAGCAGCACGAAGCCCAGTTGATCGGCACCGGGTGCGCCGGGCATCGTGGCGAGATAACGCATCTCGATGGAAGAGATGATGGCGCTTTGCGAATAACCCAGGGCGACAACGCTGTTACCCCGACCGATTTCGCCCATGATCGCTTGGTGCAGCATCGCGACGCCCTGGCTCACCGAGGTGTTGAGCGGCAGGCTCTTCGCGCCGGTCAATGGATACAGCTGTTCGGGCGTGAACAGGACCCGCGGGGCCGTGGCGCCGAACTGGGGGCTGATGTAATTCAGTACGCCGTCGACGAATTTGGCTGGGGGTAGCGGTGTTCCACTGCCACCCATCACCAGGCTCACGGTGGGACCGGTCAGGGGCGTCGCGGCGATCGTGGCGACGTTCGCGACTTCGGTTCCCGTGTAGGCGAATCCGGCAGCGGCCAATACCCGGCTGAACTCCTCGTGGAGTGCCGCGAGTTGTGCGACGGCGGTCTGGCCCTGCGCGCCGTAGACGCTGAAGAACCGCGCGACGGCCGCGGACACCTCGTCGGCGGCGGCCGCCAACAGGTTCGACGTCGGTGCCGCCGCGGCCCCGCCGGCCGTGTGAATCGCCGAACCGATTTCCGCGAGATCGGCCGCGGCGGCTGCGATGAATTGCGGCTGCGCGCTCACATATGTCATAGGACTGTCCGGCTATAAACCGATGCTCTGCAGGTCCTGAGCGATGTCCGCGGCGGCCTCCACCACCGCGATGAACTCGATCATGCCGCCCAGCGCCGCCAGGCCGGCCGTGGCCGCGAGTGGCAGTTCGATTGCGGCCCTGAGGTTGCCCTGGGCGAGCTGGCTCAGGAACAGCGTCAGGTCGTAGGCGGGCATGGTGGTCGCGAAGGCGGTGAGCAGGTCTGCCGTCGGTAGCAGCACCGAGTAGCCGGTCGAAACCACCGAGGCCACCGTGTTGGCGATGTTCACCGGCGTCGGTGGCAGCACCTGCGGTGGGGGTGTCAGGTAGGCCTGAATCAGCGGCGGGAAGGCGGGCGGCTGGATCACCGGCGCCGTGGTCAACGCGTGCGGGGCGACCGCCATGAAATCGTTGATGCCCTGCTGGGTACCCCGGACCAGAGCGTCGGCGATGACACCCGGCGGGACCTCCGGGAAAAGGCCGAACGGTGTGGGCACATCGGCGTAGCTGGTGGAGTAGCCGAAATTCGGGTCGCCGTAGCCGAGGTTGACGATGACCTTCAGATTCGGTTGTACCAGTGCCGCAATGGGTTCGCCGATGACGGGGATGGCCCGCACCGGGTCCAGCAGCGGCAGGTTCGGGTGGTCGATCATGAACCACCTGTTGGTGGTGGCGCCCGTGGTCGGCAACAGCGTGGCCGACTGGACTTGAGCGGGCGTGAGGTCGGCGTAAGTCGTGTGGACCGTGATGATGCCGAAGATGGCGTTGATGTCCGACACGATGTTGAGCGGGTACCGGGGGAAGTCGGCGAAGCCGTCGTATTGGAGCGTGTAAGTCGTTGTGGGGTAGAGGGTATTCGGCATCGCTCCGTAGAACGGCAGTCCGACGGTGGAGATGTCCAGGCCGGGGATGCGCGCCAGGATGCCCCCGTTGGGGTTCATCTCGTTGCCGATCAGCACGAAGCTGAGCGAGTCGAAGGGTGGCGCATACCCTGGCGGGAGACCGCTGTAGTACTGCATCAACAGTGATGAGATGACGGCGCTCTGCGAATAGCCGAAGACAACGGCATGGTTTCCGGCCGTGACCTCATTCATGACCGCGGTGTTGAGAATCTGCAGCCCCTGCTGCACCGAGGAGGCGAAGATCAAGGACCGCACACCGGTGATCGGGTACAGCTGCTCGGGGGTGACGAGCGACGTCAGAACGGTGCCTAGCGGCGAGTTGGGAATGATGAAGAGTTTGTTGACATTGTCCAGGTAGGTAGGACCGGGGATCGGAGTTCCGGTGCCGCCCATGGCAATTGAGAAAGTGTCTCCGGTGAACGGCGGGAACACCGGCGGAGTGCCCGGCAGTGGTAGCCCGCGCAGCACGCTCTGCTGGAGCTGAGCCGTGTTGATCGCCTCGGCGTTGACGTAGTAGTCGATCGTGGAGTTCAGGTTCTGGACCAGACCCTGGTACAGCGTCCCGAGCTGAGCGCTGACCGTCTGGAATTCCTGGCCGAACCCACCGAAGAAGTTGGCGATCGCCGTCGACACCTCGTCGGCGGCGGCGGTCATCAATCCGGTCGTGGGAGCGGCGGCGACCGCAGCGGCCTCACCGATCGCCGTGCCGAGCCCGGCCAACTCCGTCGCTGCCGCTGCCAACGCCGGCGGCTGCGCGAATACGTAAGACACCCCCGAAAGGGTAGAGCGATTGTGCGACGGTGTCCGGCCTTTGGCCCGACTCATAGAACCTCGGCTGAATCAGCCCAACAGAGCCGCTCGCAGTCGTGTCACATCGGTCCCGGTGATGCCCGCGTCGCGCAGGTAGGCGTCCAGTGACCCGAACGACTCCTCGATCGTTTGCCATGCCGCCCACAGGTATTCGGCACGGACGCCGAGCACGCCGTCGGACAGCCGCGCCTTGGTGAAGGTGACCACCTCGGGGGTCAGCTCGACGTCGGAGCGCTGCGCGATCATCTCGGTGATCTGGTGGCGCAGCTGCGGTACGGCTTCGTTACTGCGCAGGTAGTCGGCGACGATGACGTCGCGGTCCAGCCCGGCCGCTTCCAGCACCGTCGCGACCACGAAGCCGGTGCGGTCCTTGCCGGCGAAACAGTGGGTGAGCACCGGGCGTCCGGCGGCCAGCAACGTGAACACCCGCCGCACCGCGCGTTGGGCCCCGTTGCGCGTAGGGAATTCGCGGTATTCCTCGGTCATGTAGCGGACGGCGTTGGCTTCGATCGCTTCGTCAGACTCGTCGGCATTGCCTTCGGTCATCAAGCGCCGGAACGCGCTTTCGTGCGGGGCTTCCTTATCCTCTGAATTGTCTTCCGAGTCATCGGCCCCGTCGGTCCCGGATTGGTCGTCGTCGGCGAGGTCGGGGAACGGCAACAGGTGGACGTCGACGCCGTCGGGCACTCGTCCCGGGCCGCGCCGGCTGACCTCGCGGGTCGAGCGCAGGTCGGCGACGTCGGTGATCCCCAACTGGCGTAGCACCGCCCGGCCCGCGTCGTCCAGGCTGCTCAGCTCGCTGGAGCGGAAGAGTCGCCCGGGCCGAAGGTCCGCCGTCTGATCGGCGACATCACGAAAGTTCCACGCCCCGGACAGTTCCCGGGATACCTCAGCCATGAGTGGTGACCGCAGCGGCGAGAGCGGACTGCTCGCGGCCCAGCTCGGTGCGCGCGATGGTGCGCATGTGCACCTCGTCGGGGCCGTCGAAGATGCGCATCGCGCGGTGCCAGCCGTAAAGGCGGGCCAATACCGTGTCGTCGCTGACGCCGGCGGCGCCGTGCACCTGGATGGCGCGGTCGATGACGTCACACGCCACCTGCGGCGCCACCGCCTTGATCTGCGAGACGAGCAGATGCGCGGCCTTGTTGCCGTGCTTGTCGATGGTCCACGCCGCCTTCTCGCACAGCAACCTGGCCTGGTCAATCTCGTTGCGGGACTTGGCAACCGCATGCTGCACCAGTCCTTGATCGGCCAGTGGGCGGCCGAACGCGATCCGGTTGTTGGCGCGGGCGACCATCAGCGCGAGCGCGCGTTCGGCTCCGCCGAGTGCGCGCATGCAGTGGTGGATGCGCCCCGGGCCGAGCCGCGCCTGCGCGATGGCGAAGCCGGCCCCCTCCTCGCCGAGCAGGTTGGTGGCCGGCACCCGCACGTTGTCGTAGACGATTTCGCAGTGGCCGTGCTGGTCCTGCCAACCGAACACCGGTGTGGAACGCACGACCGTCACGCCCGGGGTGTCCATCGGCACCAGGATCATGGACTGCTGCTGGTGGCTGGCCGCGTCGGGATTGGTGCGACCCATCACGATGAGGATCTTGCAGCGCGGATCCGCCGCGCCCGACGTCCACCACTTGCGGCCGTTGATCACGTAGTCGGCGCCGTCGCGCACGATCGAGGTCTGGATGTTGCGCGCGTCGCTGCTGGCGACCGCGGGCTCGGTCATCGAGAACGCGCTGCGGATCTCTCCGTTCAGCAGGGGTTCCAGCCACTGCTTGCGCTGCGGTTCGGTCGCGAACAGGTGCAGGGTCTCCATGTTGCCGGTGTCCGGCGCCGCGCAGTTGAGCGCCTCCGGTGCCATCTCGAGACTCCAGCCGGTCAGTTCGGCCAACGGCGAATATTCGAGGTTGGTCAGCCCCGACTCGGCCGGCAGGAACAGGTTCCACAGGCCGCGCTCTTTGGCCTTGACCTTCAGGTCCTCGATCACCGGCGGCACCGTGAAGTTGTCCGGCCCGGCCTCGTGGCGATACTTGTCGTAGTCGGCCTCGGCCGGAAAGACGTGCTCGGTCATGAAGTCGGACAGTCGTTTGTGATAGTCACTGGCTTTGGCCGACATTGCGAAGTCCATGACCGCCACGATAGGACACCTGTCACCACCCGCCGCGAGCAGACGCAAAATCGCATGCAAGAGCACGGATTTGTGCGATTTTGTGTCTGCTCGCGGGGTGGATGGCCAGCGGGTTAGATGGGGTTATGCGCCCCCCGTTTCCGCCATTCACCCTTGAATCCGCGATGCGGAAAGTTCAGGCCGCCGAAGACGCCTGGAACACCTGTGATCCCGAGCGGGTGAGCCTGGCCTACACGGTCGACTCACAATGGCGCAACCGCGACGAGCACGTCGTCGGACGGTCGGAGATCGTTGCCTTCCTCACCCGCAAGTGGCAACGCGAACTCGACTATTCGCTACGTAAAGGTCTGTGGAGCTTTCACGACAACCGCATCGCCGTGCGCTTTCAATACGAATGCCACGACCCGAGCGGCCAATGGTTCCGCAGCTACGGCAACGAGTTGTGGGAGTTCACCGCGGACGGGCTGATGGCGCGTCGCGAAGCGAGCATCAATGATGTCGCGATCGAGGAATCCGATCGCCGGCTGTTCGGGCCACGCCCCGCGTCGGAGCACGGCGTGGACTTTCCGCTGTGGTGACCGGCGCTTAGACCGGCGGGTAACCGGGCGGCGGATATCCGTTTCCGGACTCGACGCCGCGCAGGCCCCACGTGAGATAGCTGAAGAAATACTCGATCTCGTCGCTGCCGTCGTAGTCCGGACTCGGGTCCATCACTCCACCTCTCGACTGCTGATCGACTCCCCCACTGGGTCTGTTTCGCGAGTCTAGTCCTATCCGCGTCGCCGCGACAGGCGCGGTGCTGCCTAAACTGTCCAACTAGTTGATTGATAATCAGTCGGGTGGGGGGTCGTCCGTGCCCCCACCGGCAGTGATGAGGGTGAGTAGAGATGGCATCCGGAACTGGCCTGACCCGGCGTGAGGAGTTGCTGGCCGTCGCCACCAAGCTGTTCGCCGCGCGCGGTTATCACGGCACCCGGATGGACGACGTCGCCGACGTGATCGGGCTGAACAAGGCCACGGTCTACCACTACTACGCGAGCAAAGCGCTGATCCTGTTCGACATCTATCGGCAGGCCGCCGAGGGAACGCTGGCCGCCGTGCACGACGACCCCTCCTGGACGGCGCGAGAAGCGCTGTATCAGTACACCGTCCGGCTGTTGACCGGCATCGCCGGCAATCCCGAGCGCGCGGCCGTCTACTTCCAGGAGCAGCCCTACATCACCGAGTGGTTCACCTCCGAGCAGGTGGCCGAGGTGCGGGAGAAGGAAGCTCAGGTCTACGAGCACGTGCACGGCCTGATCGACCGCGGCATCGCCAGCGGCGAGTTCTACGAGTGCGACTCGCACGTGCTGGCGCTGGGCTATATCGGCATGACCCTGGGCAGTTACCGGTGGCTGCGGCCCAGCGGCCGGCGCTCGGCCAAGGAGATCGCCGCGGAGTTCAGCACCGCGCTGCTGCGTGGACTGATCCGCGACGAGGCGATCCGCACCACCGCTCCGCTGGGGCCCTGACGGTCAGTTGAAGATCGGCGGGATGATGTCCAGCACATCGCCCAGCACGCCGCTGAGCATGGACAGCGCGGTCACCGGCGGCTGGCTGAGTTGCGGGCCGAAGTAGAAGTTCAGACCGGGGTTGGTCGAGGGCACCCACGGATAGGCGTTCGGGAAGTATTCCGGCCCCCACAGGCCCGCCTGCACCCCGATCTCGACCGCGGCGCCGTAGGGCGCCTGCAGAAGTCCCTGGCCCAGGTAGTAGGCGACGTTGAACGGGTTGGGAATGTTGATCAGCCCGGCGGGGGTGGGCAGGTCGGCGTAGCCGTAGTTGTAGCCGAGGTCGACCATCACCCGCAGCGGCGGCTGCAGAAGATCGGCGATCACCGGACCGGCATAGGGGATGTCCCGGATCGGCTGCAATAACGGCAGGTTCTGGGTCGGGAACATGTAGTAGTGCGTGTTGCCGGCGTACCCCGGCGAGGTGGGCAGCGGCACCGCGGTGCTGGACGACCAGATCGGGTAGTCGTGGTGGACGTAGAAATAGCCCATGAATGCGTTGACGTCGGCCAGCACGTTCAGCGGGTACTGCGGTACGTGGGCGATGCCGTCGTACTGGGCGGTGTAGACGTAGGTCTCGTACGGGTTGTTGGCCGGGAGCGCGCCGTTGAACGGCGCATCGAGAATCGGGATATAGAAGCCGGGGAAGCGGGACAGCAGACCGCCGTTCGGGTTGTTGCCCGCCGCGGCCAGGATGAACGCCAGCCGGTCGGTATTGGGCGAGCCGGCAGCCATCAAGTTGAGGATCTCGTTGTTGATGATCGAGGCGCTCTCCGAGTAACCGAAGACGGCAACGTGCTTGGTGGCATCGGCCAGTTGGGTGTTGATCGCCGTGTTGAGCAGGGACACGCCCTTGGCGACGGACTGGGCATACGTCATGTTGCCGAGGACGGGAGTCACCGGCCAGAACTGTTCCGGGGTGAACAGGCCCAGCGGGCCAGCGCCCGGGAAGATCTTCTGGATGTAGTTCTTGTTGATATCTGTGATGTACTCAGCGACCGGCAGCGGATTGTTGGTGCCGCCCATGATCAGCGCGGTGATCGGGTTCGCCAGCGTCGCAGCGGGACCCGCGGCGGTCGGCGGCTGTGTCAGCAGCGATTGAACCCCGTTGAGTAGCGCGCCATTCAGCGCTTCCGCCTGGGTGTAGGCGCTCGCGGCATTCGACAGGGTCCTGGTGAAATCGCTCTGGAACAGCGAAGCCTGCTTGACGACCGCCTGGTATTCGTCGCCGTACGCGCTGAAGAGGTTCGCGACCGCAGCCGAGACTTCGTCGCCGGCGGCGGCGAGCAATCCCGACGTCCGGCCCGCCGCGGCCGCGTTGGCGGCATGGATCGCCGCGGCGATTCCGTTCACGTCGGTGGCCGCCGCCGCGAGCGTCTCAGGGGCCGTGAGCAGGTACGACATCTCCCCGTCCTTCCCGTTGACCGGTCCCCATCCCGGTCCGGCACGAACTACCCGCAACCGCGGGTATTAGGTATGAACCAGAGAGTAGAACTGTGTGGGCGGGAATTCCGGCGTTTCGACAGTTAATTGCCGGCGGGCCGCAGGTGCTTGTCCAGAAAGGCGATCTGGTCGGTGACCACGCGCTCGAACGCGTCGTCGACATAGATGGCGAAATGGCCTTCGGGGTACGTTTTGATTTCGCCGCGGGGCGCCTTGCCGGCATACCGCAGCGTCGGTCCCGCCGGTGCCACCGAATCGGTTTCGCACACACAGAACAGAATCGGGCAGGAGATCTTGGCGGCGCTGCGGCCCGGCCGGTAAATAAGCACCTTCAACCCGATGCGGGCGGCCACTTCGTTGCGCAGCTCCACACCCTCGGGCACCAATTTCAAATAGCCCGGGTAGGCGTCGGGTGCCGTCATCAGGGCGACCTCGCCGGGCATGCCCGCGGTCGGAATCATCACCGGCGGCTTCCCCCGGCGGGCGCCCAGCAGGTCGCGTACCGCCAGCCCGGTGACGCGGGTGGCGGTCAGCGGGTTGATCGCCCCGATGGACGCCAGGCCGTCGGTGAACGGGCACTGTGCCACCGCGGCGGCGATGCCGGGCAGGCGGGCCGCGGACTCGATCACATGTCCGCCGCCGAAAGACGTGCCCCATAGGGCAATTCGTTCCGGGTCTATGCCGGGCAGGGTGCGGGCGAAGTCGACGGCCGCGGCCCAGTCGGCGAGTTGCATGTCGATGTCGAGGAGCTGACGGGGCTGCCCATCGCTGTCGCCAAAGTTGCGGTAGTCGAACACCAGGCAGGCGTAACCCGCCGCCCGGAACCGCTCGGCGTAGGCGTCCAGTCGCATCGTGCGCACCGCGCCGAGCCCGTGAGCCATCACCACCAGCGGGGCTGGGCCGTCCGTCTCGGGCCGGTACAACCAGGCGCTGATCCGGGTGCTGCCGGAAAGGAACGAGACGTCTTCGCGCTGCGGCATAGCGCAACAATAGTGCCGCCGAGACCCCCGAAAAATTATGGACTACTGTCTAGAAAAGCTACAGCGTTGTGGGGACGGAAGGACACTCATGGCGATTCGCGTCGCCCACGTGGGCACCGGAAATGTCGGCGGGCTGGCCCTTGCCCAGCTCATCACCAACCCTGCGTTCGAACTCACCGGAGTATGCGTGTCCAGCCCGGAGAAAGTGGGACGCGACGCCGGCGAATTGTGCGGAGTGGGTCTAGATTCAGCCGTGACGACTGGCGTGCGGGCGGTGAATGACCTCGATGCGCTGCTGGCCACGCGACCCGAGTGCGTTGTCTACTGCGCGATGGGGGATACCCGGTTGCCGGACGCAATGGCTGACGTGATGCGGATCCTGGCCGCCGGTGTCAATGTCGTCGGATCGTCGCCGGGGCTGCTGCAGTATCCGTGGGGCGTGATGCCGGAGAAATACATCGCTCGTGTGGAACAAACTGCGCAGCAAGGTAATTCGAGCATCTTCATCACCGGCGTCGACCCCGGCTTCATCAACGACCTCATCCCGTTCGCCCTCGCCGGCACCTGCCAGCGCATTGAGGCGGTGCGGTGCATGGAGATTCACGACTACGCGAGTTACAACGGCGCCGAGGTCATGCACTACATGGGCTTCGCCCGGCCTTTGGACGAGATCCCGATGCTGCTGCAGCCGGGGGTGCTCAGCATCGCCTGGGGAACGGCGATCAGGCAGCTGGCGGCCGGCCTGGGCATCGAGATCGACGAGATCACCGAGTCTTACCAGCGCGAGCCGGCACCGGAAGACTTCGACATCGCGGTGGGCCGCGTGGAAAAGGGCACCCTGGCCGTGCTGCAGTTCGAGATCCGCGGCATGGTCGACGGCCGCCCGGTGATCGTCATCGAGCACATCACCCGGTTGCGTCCCGATCTGCGCCCCGATCTGCGCCAGCCCGCGGCGGGCACCGGCTCGTACCGGGTCGAGATCACCGGGGAGCCGTCCTACGCGGTGGATATCGTGCCGAGCAGCCGCAAGGGCGACCACAACCATGCGGCGATCGCCGGTGCCGCCGGCCGGATCGTCAATTCCATTCCGGACGTGATCGCGGCACCGCCCGGCATCAGGAGCACGCTGGACCTGCCCTTGGTCACCGGAAAAGGGCTTTTCACACCCAACGACCTAGTGGTCACGTAAGCGAAGGGAACCGGCTGCGATGGAACGACCGGGACGGGTCGAGGGCAAGGTCGCGCTGATCAGCGGAGGCGCCCGCGGAATGGGCGCCGAGGACGCGCGGCTGCTGGTCGAGGAGGGCGCCCGGGTGGTCATCGGCGACGTCCGTGACGACGAGGGCAAAGCGCTGGCCTCCGAATTAGGTGACGCCGCACGCTACGTCCATCTCGACGTGACGCAACTCGACCAGTGGGAGGCCGCGGTCGCGACGGCCACCGGCGAGTTCGGCAAGCTCGACGTGCTGGTCAACAACGCCGGCATCGTCGCGGCCGGGCCGCTGCGCGAGTTCCGGATGGACAAGTGGCAGCAGGTGCTCGACGTCAACCTGACCGGCACCTTCCTGGGCATGCGCTCGGTGGTCGACCCGATGACCGAGGCCGGCGGCGGTTCCATCATCAACATCTCCTCGATCGAAGGGATCCGCGGAGCGCCGATGGTGCATCCCTACGTCGCGTCGAAGTGGGCGGTGCGCGGCATCACCAAATCCGCGGCCCTGGAACTCGCGCCGGTGAACATCCGGGTGAACTCGGTGCACCCCGGTTTCATCCGCACCCCGATGACCGCGCACCTGCCCGAGGACATGGTCACCATCCCGTTGGGCCGGCCGGCCGAAGCCCGCGAAGTCGCAACCTTCGTGGTGTTCCTCGCCAGCGACGAAGCCTCCTACGCCACCGGCAGCGAATTCATCATGGACGGCGGGCTGGTGACCGACGTGCCACACAAGCAGTTCTGACGATGGTGTCGAGCCTGCCCGGCCTCCTGACCGAGGTGGTGGGCTCCAATCACGTCGTCACCGACCCCGACGTACTGGCGGGCCGCAGCATCGACCACACCGGCCGGTATCGCGGCAAGGCCAGCGCGCTGGTGCGGCCGGGCTCGGCCGACGAGGTCGCTGCGGTGCTGCGGGTGTGCCGCGACGCCGGTGCCTACGTCACCGTGCAGGGCGGTCGCACCTCGCTGGTGGCCGGCACCGTGCCGGAACACGACGACGTACTGCTGTCCACCGAAAGACTTTCTGCCGTCGGCGATGTCGACGTGGTCGAGCGCCGGGTTCGTGTCGGGGCCGGCGCCACGTTGGCGGCGGTGCAGGGGGCGGCAACCGCGGCGGGCCTGGTGTTCGGTGTCGACCTGGCCGCCCGCGACTCCGCGACGGTGGGAGGCATGGCCTCCACCAACGCCGGCGGCCTGCGCACGGTCCGCTACGGGAACATGGGGGAGCAGGTCATCGGCCTGGACGTGGCCCTGCCCGACGGCTCGGTGCTGCGCCGGCACAGCCGGGTGCGCAGTGACAACACCGGCTACGACCTGCCGTCGCTGTTCGTCGGTGCCGAGGGCACCCTGGGGGTGATCACCGCCCTGGATCTGCGATTGCACCCGGTGCCGTCGCACCGGGTGACCGCGGTGTGCGGGTTCGCTGACCTCGAGGCGTTGGTCGAGGCCGGCCGGCTGTTCGCCGAGGTGGACGGGATCGCGGCGCTGGAGCTCATCGACGGCCGCGGGGTGGCGTTGACGCGCGACCAGTTGGGGGTCGGGGCGCCGGTCGACGGCGACTGGTTCCTGCTGGTGGAGCTGGCCGCCGATCATGACCAGACGGAGCGGCTGGCCGGTCTGCTGGACCGGGTGGGACTGTGCGGCGAGCCGGCGGTGGGCGTGGATGCTGCTGCGCAACAACGGTTGTGGCGGGTCCGTGAGTCGCTGAACGAGGTTTTGGGCGCGTACGGGCCGCCGCTGAAATTCGATGTTTCGCTGCCGTTGTCGGCCATTGGTGGTTTTGCCCGCGACGCGGTGGCGTTGATCGGTGAGCGGGTGCCCGAGGCGCTGCCGGTGCTCTTCGGTCATGTGGGCGAAGGCAACCTGCACTTGAACGTGCTGCGTTTCCCGACGGAGCACGAGCCCGCGCTGTACGCGGAGATGATGGCTCTGATCTCCGGTTGCGGCGGCAATGTCAGTTCCGAACACGGCGTCGGCACTTTGAAGAGGCCCTACCTCGGGATGTCCCGGCAGGCCGCCGACGTCGCCGCGATGCGCGCCGTCAAGGCGGCGCTGGACCCGACCTGCTACCTCAACGCGGCGGTGTTGTTCAGTCGGTAGGTCCTTTGATGCCGACGGCGTGACGCAGCTGGGCCAGGAACTGATCGGCGTCGTCACTGCGAACGACGTAGTGCGAGATCGCGATTCGGATCGCCGTCGCCGCTTTCACCGCAGCGTTGGGTCCCGGCAGGAGCCGTTGTAAGCCCTCCCGCATCTCGGGGATGACGCCGGACATCATCGGGATGACGTGCTCGGGCTCGATGTCGACCATCCGCACCCCGGAGTACGAGTACTGGTAGTCGACGATGAATCGCAGTGCGGCATCCAGCCTTTCGACGCCCTTGAGCCCCGCGGTCGCCTTCGCCAGTCCCTTCTCGAAATTCTCGCGTTCATATCGCGAGAAGGCGGACATCAACTCCTCTTTGGACGCGAACCAGCGGTAGAGCGTGGGGCGCGACACCCCGGCCTGTGTCGAGACCTCGGACAGGCTGAGTTTGGTCTTGCCGCTGCGGGCCAGCACCTCCGCGGTGGCCGCGAGGATCCGCTGACGGGTCGAGGTGTCGTTGTCGACGCTTTCGCTCACCGGCGATGGCTGGCTCATGAGTTGTTCTCTTCCAATGGGTTTGGGTCTGCGTTCGGCTCGGGCTTGGTATTGGGTTCGGGCTTGGTCTTGGCCCTGGGGGGCCTCGGGCGGACCAGCACCGATTGCTGGATGGCCCCGACCGCGCCCTGTTCGTCGAACAGTGTCCCGATCGTGGCGCCGATGCCGTCCGGGCCGTAACTGGTTTCCGCGCGGATGCCGACCCACTCACCTTCGGGAACCCGGAAGACGTGCACGGCCAGGTCGGTGTTGACGAAGGTGAACTTGGTGATGTCCAACTTGCTGCCGATGCCGTTGGCGCAATCGGCCACTGCGAACAACCGCTCTAGCGGCGTCATGGTCTCACCGGCGACAAGGTCCGCGATCGGCCTGATCCACGATTCACCCGGGCCCGGCGTCAGCGGCACGGTCAGCCACAGCCACTCCAGGCTGTGCACATAGTTGCGGTCCCAATTCCGCGCCTTGAGATCACGGTTGCGCGCCTTGGACACCGGGCGCGGCAGCGGCGCGGGTGAGTGCGCGACGGCGGCCGTGTCGACCTGCTGCAGCCGCCATCCGCTGGCCCGGGCCACCGGGCGCGGTTCGCCGTCGGGTCCGAGTGCCAGCATCTCCGCGGTGACCAACTCGATCTGCTTTCCGCCGCGGTCCAGGCTCGAGCGGACCCACAGATCCCCTTCCACCGGGACGGCGCCGAGTAGGTCGATGACTACCCGGCTCAAACGGGTGTCGTCGCGCCGCTCGCATCGTTCCAGCGCCCGGGTCAGCAGCGCGGACACCGGCGCGCCGTGCTGTATGGCGGACGACCAGGTGCCGCGGGCCAGATCGGTGGCCCGGAACTTCTCGCCCCGCGCGTCGGCACTGTCGATCAGCTCGTAGTACGAGTCGGTCATCTTCCCCCTCGGGTCAGGGCAGGCCGGCGCCCGGAATGTCCACCTGCACCGCGTCCAGCCTGGCCAGCCGGGTGCCCATCAGTCGCTTGGGATAAGCATCGGTGCTCGACAGCAGGAACAGCGTGCGCCGCTCCGGTCCGCCGAGCGTGCACGCGATGGCGACCCGGTCACCCATGTCGATGCGGTCCGTCACCTCGCCGCCTTCAGTGATCCGCTCGAACTGATGAGCCAGCGTCATCGCCGCCCACACGCCGCCCCGGGCGTCGAGCGCGATGCCGTCCGGCGGGCCGTCGAGATTGTCGGCGAACGGCCGGCGGTCGGTGAGCTCGCCGTCTTTCCCGATGGTGTATGCGGTGAGGCGGCGGCCCATCGACTCGGCCACGATCAGGGTGCCGCGATCGGCGGTGATGACCATCCCGTTGGGGAAGTCCAGATCGGTTGCCACCACGGTCGCGGTGTCGTCGGTGTCGAGCCGGACGATGGTGCCGCCGTCGAACGCCTGCGAGCCTATGTAGGCACGCCCGAGGTCGTCGATGACCATATCGCCGAGGCTGGCCGGTACGAGGTCGGACAGGTCGGCGACAGGTGACACGGTCTCGCCGTCATACCGGAGAACCTGCCTGTCCTCGGCGGAGACGATCAGCAGTGATCCGTCGGGACGGAAACCCAGCCCCGAGGGTGTGTGGCCGGGCAGCGGCAGGGTGGTAAGCGAGCCGCGCCAGTCGCAGGTGTGGACGGCTTCGCCGAGCATGTCGGAAAACCAGAGCAAGCCCTCGAACCAGCGCGGACCCTCCCCGAAGCAAAAGCCGTCGGCGAGCGGTGTCGGCGCCAGCGTGCCTTTACAAATCACTGCCAAAGTGTCATGCACCGCGGGCGTTGCTGTCAACGCGGGCGCGGCTTCGCGCGAGCTTTACAAATAATGCCTGAAATGTCACGCTGGGCCGTGAGCTGCCGGAACAAGGGGTGAGCGCGTTGACGACAGAGTCTGAACAGGTCCAGTGGTCGGTGGAGAGCCTGCTGGATCTCTTCGAGGTGCGGCCTGACGGGCCCGACCGGTTCATCGCCGGAACCGGACTGGCCGGCCAGGACGGCCGGCAGGTGGTGGAAGGCACCCAGGTCGTAGCTCAGGCGATTGTGGCCGCGGCGAACCGATTTGAGGGCAAGTCCGTGCGTTCGGCGCACGCCGTGTTCGCCCGCGCCATCATGGTGGGCCCGCCGATCGAGCTCGTGTTCGACGTGCTGAACGAAGGACGCTCCACCGCGACGGCGATCATCTCGGTGCTGCAGAACGGCAAGCGGTGCGTGAGCGTCACGGTGCTCACCGACGTTCCGACCGGCGACGTCATCCGCCACCACCTGACCCGGCCCGATGTCGCGGCGCCGGCCGACGCCAATGCCGTCGAGATGCCGATGACCGGCCGGGAACTGCGCCTGGTCGACGTGGTCGACGTGAACAGCCCCGACGAGGTCGGTCCGCCGGAGCTGTACGCCTGGCTGCATTACGACCCGATCCCCGAGCGCGACGATCTGGCCAAGGCCCTGATCGCGTATTTCACTGGACACCTGGGCATTTCGACGACCATGCGGGCACATTCGGGCATCGGCACCGCCCAGGCACACCTCACCGTGTCGACCGCACCGATGTCGATCTTCGTTTCCTTCCACGAACCGGTGCGCTGGGATGACTGGCTGCTCTACAGTCACGAGAGCACCCAGGTCGGTGCGGGAATGTCCTACGTGCGCGGAACCGTGCACACCGAGGACGGCGATCTGCTGTGTTCCTTCGCGCAGGAGGCGCTGATCCGCCCGCTGCGCACCACCGACACCTCGATCAACGCTGCGGCCCGGTTCTGAATCCCGTGCGCTTCACCATCACTCACCCGATGCACAGCCATCCGTACAACCCGGAGCTGGTCAGCGGGGACGGCATCGCGACAGTGGCGGCAGCGGCCGAGAAGGCCGGATTCCACGGGTTCGGGTTCACCGACCATCCGGCCCCGTCGCAGCGCTGGCTGGAAGCCGGCGGGCACGACGCGCTGGATCCCTTTGTGGCCCTAGGCTTTGCGGCGGCGCGGACTTCGGTGCTGCGGCTCATCCCGAATATTGTGGTGTTGCCCTATCGGAATCCGTTCGTGGTCGCGAAATCCGGTGCCACACTCGATCTGTTGTCCGGTGGCCGATTCACCCTCGCGGTGGGGGTGGGTTATCTGCGGCGGGAATTCGCGGCACTGGGTGTGGACTATGACAAGCGCGCCGAGTTGTTCGAGGAAGCGTTGCAGGCGATCCGGGCCATCTGGACGTCCGACGACGTCACATTCGAGGGGCAGCATTTCACCGCGCGGGGGATCACCGCGCATCCGCTGCCGGTGAGCCAACCGCATCCACCCATCTGGATCGGCGGCAATACCGGTATGGCTCGCCAACGGGTCGCGCAGTACGGAGACGGGTGGTGTCCGTTCCCCGCTCCGGCAGGGCTGGCGCGCACCGCGGGCACTGCGGTCATCGATTCGGCGGAGGCGCTGGCCGCCGGGATCGACGATCTGCGGCGGCGGTGCGACGCGGTGGGTAAGGACTGGTCGACGGTCGACATCACCTTCAGCAGTTTCGAGGGCGGCAATCCGGCCAGTGACGATTTCAATGCCGACGCCTACCTGGGCGGGCTGGAAAAGCTTGCCGCACTGGGTGTTACGTGGGTATCGGCGCACCTGCCCGGCGACAGTCTGGCGCACGCGCTCGAGGTGATGGACCGGTTCCGGTCGCTGGTGATCGATGTGATGTGAATGGACTTTTCCGCGGTGCCGTTGTCCGACGAGGATCGGGCATTCCATGACCAGACGCGCGCGTTCATCACCGAACACGTGACGGACGAGGTGCGTCGGCGCAACCGTGAGTTCGGTGAGAACTTCGATGAGCGAGTGCATTTGGCGTTGGGCGCAGCGGGCTATCTGGCCTCGGACTGGAAGCTGGAATCCGAGGGAGGTTTCAGTGCCGTCCGTCGTCGCATTTTCAACCTGGAGATCGCCCGGGCGCATACGCCGTGGTACCACTGGGGCACCACGTCGGTGGTCGCGCGCCTCGTGGAGCAGTTCGGGGCGCCCGAACTCGCGGAGATGGTGTTGCCCGGGGTGCTGTCCGGGGAGGTACGCCTGTGCCTGGGGTATACCGAGCCCGAAGGCGGCTCGGACGTGGCGACCTGCAAGACCCGCGCGGTACGGGATTCAGACGGCTGGATCATTAACGGCTCCAAGATGTTCACGTCGAATGCGCAGAACGCGAAGTACGTCTTCCTGCTTACCAACACCGACCCGCAGGGCCCGAAACACCGCAACCTGACCATGTTTCTGGTGCCGCTGGATTCGCCAGGCATCGAGATCCAGGGCATCCGCACCCTGGACGGCGACCGGACCAACATCGTGTTCTACAGCAACGTACGCGTCGACGACCTGTACCGGATCGGTGACGTCAACGCCGGTTGGACGGTGATGCGGTCTGCGCTGGACTCCGAGCACGGGTTGACCGAACGGGATGCCGAAGGCCTGCAGGATGTCGCCGCGATGTCCGGGCACGGCATGGTGATGGCCGAAGCGGTCGACCGGGTGGCCGCCCTGGCCCAGATTGACGACGAATCTGTGATGTACCGGCTGGGGCGGGATTTCGCGCGGACAGAGGCGGCTCTGACCACCCCCGGCATGTTCGGCCGCGTCGCGATCGGACAGACCATGCGCGACATCTCAGCGGACCTGATGGACATCCTGGGCCCGGCGGCGGCGCTGCCGACCGATACCGAGGGATCCGCCGACGACGGCTCGGCGGAGCATCTCTTCCGGCTGGCCCTGCCGATGGGGATCTACGGCGGCAGCCTCGAGGTGTTCCGGAACATGATCGCCCAGCACGAGTTGCGGTTGGGTCGGCCCAGTTACGGCAGCTGACAGCGTGGGGCGTCTCACAACGAAGCGTGGCGATTTACGGGTATCTGCCAGGGAATGACCAGAACTGCGCAGCGTCAGCTCGGAGCGTCAGACAGCCCGATCGAGGACGCGCTGGAGGACGCCTTCACCAGAATGGTGAGCGAGGGTGCGCAGCGTCTGCACCGCACCTGGCGCGAAGTATTCGTGACCGGGTTCTTCGGTGGTACCGAGGTGGCTATGGGTGTCCTTGCCTACCTGGCGGTTCTGAGTGCCACCCAGCGCCCACTTGTCGCGGGGCTGGCCTTCTCGATCGGCTTCCTGGCGCTGCTGTTGGGACGCAGCGAACTGTTCACCGAGGGTTTCCTGGTGCCGGTCGTGACGGTGGCCGCACGGCATGCGGGACCGGCGCAGCTGCTCAAACTCTGGGGCGGCACGTTGCTGGCCAATCTGATCGGCGGTTGGGTGATCATGTGGCTGATCATTGCGGGCTTTCCGCAATTGCGGACACAAGCGATCGAATCGGCCACCCACTTCGCCACGGCGCCGCTGTCGACGCAGACATTCGCTCTGGCGGTGCTGGGCGGCATGGTGATTACGCTGATGACCCGGATGCAGCATGGCACCGACTCGGTACCGGGCAAGATCGCGGCCGCGGTCGCGGGGGCTTTCCTGCTCGCAGGGTTGCAGTTGTTGCACTCGATCCTGGACTCGCTGCTCATCTTCGGCGCACTCATCACCGAACGGGCGCCGTTCGGTTATCACGACTGGTTGGCCTGGTTTGGATATACCCTGGCGGGCAATGTGATTGGTGGGCTGGCGCTGGTGACACTGTTGCGGTTGCTGCGCAGTAAGGACCGGTTGCAGGAGGAACGCGCCGAGGCGATGACGTCACCCGCTGACAGGTAGTTCGGCCACTACGTCGATGCGCGTGGGGTCGAAGCTGAAAAACCCTGCTATGGGCTGACTTTCGGGGTAAGGGTCGGGGTAGGTCCAGGCGGCGTCCCGTATGACGGTGTTGCCCACGACCGCCGACCAGTACGTCGCGTATCCCTTGTAGTTGCAGTAACTTGCGGTCTCGGTCTGCCTCAGCAGATCGGTGCGTACATGTCTCGGATGAACGTAAAGCCTTGGTTCAAGCGCGGTTTCGAAGAGAATCAGGGTGTCGTCGGTATCGACCAGCTGGGTGTCGTCGATTGACACCCGGAGCCTTCTGTTGGTCGGCCTGCAGTCGACGCGGTGGTAGGGGTTGGGCGGGTAGTGAACGAGCTCACGACCTTCCTCGAACCAGGTGTCCACCGCGTCCCAGGCCACGCGAACGAAGCCTGGTGCGTCTGGTTCGGGTTCGGTTGGGAGCCCGGTGATTACGTCTTCTGGGAAGGCGTAGCTGAGCGGTTTGTTCTGCCGGTGCACCATCAGCGCCCGTTCGGTGTCGATCACGGTGCGTCCGTTGCGTGTGGCCTGGATCCGACGCGGATGCGGCTCGATGTAGACGACGCCGTCGGGGATAGGGGGAGTGAATCGTCCGGCGGGATCGCTGCTGAGTGGGCCGCCTCCGGCTACCAGGCTCATCATTCGAGGGTACGGCGGGTGGCGGGACGCAGTTATCCACAAGTCGCGGCCCTACCAAAAAGTACGAGGCAGTAGATTCAGGTATGCTCGAACATGTGTTCGATATGCTGCGATTCTCGCAGGTGGACCCGGGTGCCACCGAAGCCGAACTGGTCGCGCGCATCACCGAGTTGGAGCAGGTGAAATCCGCCGCGGCCGCGGGGCAGGCGCGGGCGGCGGCCGCCCTGGATGCGGTCCGGCGTGCCGCGGAATCGGCCGCGGCAGTGCCGGCGGCCAAGCGGGGCCGCGGGGTGGCCAGCGAGGTCGCCCTGGCCCGCCGGGATTCCCCGGCCCGCGGGGGCCGGCACCTGGGGTTCGCCACAGCTTTGGTGCACGAGATGCCCCACACCCTGGCCGCGTTGGAACACGGCGCGCTCAGCGAATGGCGGGCCACCCTGATCGTGCGGGAATCAGCCTGCCTGGACGTTGAGGACCGCCGCATACTGGACCGCGAACTGTGCGCCGAGATGGACACGCTGGTGGGACTGGGCGACACGCGGATCACCGCCGCCGCCCGAAAGATCGCCTACCGCCTGAACGCGCGCGCCGTCGTCGATCGCGCCGCCCGGGCCGTGCACGACCGCACCGTCACCATCCGCCCGGCACCGGACACCATGACCTGGATCAGCGCCCTGCTGCCCCTGGCCCAGGGCGTCGGGGTCTACGCCGCACTACGCCGCGCCGCCGACACCACCTTCGACGGACGCAGTCGCGGACAAGTCATGGCCGACACTCTGATTGAGCGCATCACCGCCACCCCCGCCACCACCCCGGCCCCCATCGCCCTCAATGTGGTCATCTCCGACCGGGCCCTGCTCGGCCACACCGACGACGCCGCGACCCTCGAGGGCTACGGGCCCATCCCCGCCGAAGTCGCCCGCCGATGGCTCACCGCCGCGCTGGCCGAGAAGAACTCCCTGGCCACCCTGCGCCGCCTCTACGCCAACCCCACCACCGGCGCCCTAGTCGCCATGGAATCACGCGCCCGCACCTTCCCCCGCGGACTGGCCGAATTCATCAACCTGCGCGACCAAACCTGCCGCACCCCCTACTGCGACGCCCCCATCCGCCACCGCGACCACATCACCCCCGCCCACCACGGCGGACCCACCACCGCCACCAACGGCCAAGGCCTGTGCGAACGCTGCAACTACGTCAAAGAATCACCCGGCTGGCGCGTCACCGCACACGACGAAAACGGTGTGCACACCACCGAATACATCACCCCCACCGATGCGCGGTACCGATCCGTCGCGCCACCGATCTACGCCATCACCCATATCAGCGAGATGGAAGACGCCCTGGGCATCACCGTCATCGACTTCCATGCCGCCTAGCAATTCGTTCAAAAGAGAGATAATTGACGCTTGCGTAGGCGTAGGGTGCTCTCCGGGATCAGAGAGTTCCGTCTGACGGGGGGTCGATTGTGGCAAACTTCGTTACTCTGCCGCCGGAGATTAATTCTTTGCTGATGTTCAGCGGTGCGGGGTCGGCGCCGATGCTGGACGCGGCCGCGGCCTGGGAAGGCTTGGCATCGGAATTGGGGACGGCGGCATCGTCCTTTTCGTCGGTGACAACGGACCTGGTGGGCAGTTGGTGGCAGGGAGCTGCGTCGGCGGCGATGGCGGCCGCGGCCGC
Source organism: Mycobacterium sp. 23 (assembly GCF_048287075.1). NCBI lineage: Bacteria > Bacillati > Actinomycetota > Actinomycetes > Mycobacteriales > Mycobacteriaceae > Mycobacterium > Mycobacterium sp. 23. Next base: position 3,625,095 of record NZ_JBLVUX010000005.1, on the reverse strand, counting down.
GCCCTATGCGGAGTACCTCGGCACCGCCTGCGCCCGGGCGGTCGGCGCGGCCGAACAGGCCCGCACAGTGGCCGGTGTATTCGAGGCCGCCCGCGCCGCGACCGTCCATCCGCTGGCGGTGGCGGCGAACCGCAGCGCTTTCGTGCAGCTGATCCGATCTGATTGGCTGGGGCTCAACGCCCCCGCAATCATGGCTGCGGAGGGGCACTACGAGCAGATGTGGGCCGCGGACGTCGAGGCGATGACGGGCTACTACGCCGGGGCGTCGGCCGCGGCCGCGCAGCTGCCCGGTGATCTGCAACGACTCCTGCAGAACCTGCCCAGCCTGGGTATCGGTAACCGGGGCAACGCGAACATCGGGCACGGCAACACCGGCACCGGCAACATCGGCATCGGCAACAGCGGCACCGACAACAGTGAACTGGTGCCTCCGCAGTCGGGCAACTACAACATCGGCGGCGGGAACAACGGCAACGGCAACGTAGGTGCCGGAAACAACGGCAACAGCAACGTCGGGTTTGGCAATTTCGGCAATGGGAACATCGGCTTCGGAAACGGCGGTCCGACCGATTTGTCCAATCCGAACCTCTATACCTTCCAGACAACCGCCGGCAACAACAACGTGGGCATGGGTAACACCGGTAGCAATAACGTCGGCCTCGGCAACCTGGGCGACGGAAACATCGGCGGCGGGAACACGGGCACCGCAAACTTCGGAGCCGGGAACACCGGCATCGGCAACTTCGGCTTCGGGAACAGCGGCAACGGGAACATCGGAATCGGGCTTGTCGGCAACGGGCGGGTCGGCGTCGACCTCGCCGGCGTGTTCAACTTCGGCAACGGCAACATCGGTCTGTTCAACTCGGGTGACCACAACGTCGGCTTCTTCAATTCCGGCAGCGGCAACGTCGGCATCTTCAGCTCAGGCGTCAATACCGTTTTCCCGGGCCACATCAACAGCTTTGGCTTCGGGAACTCGGGGACCGGCAGTCTCGGTTTCGGCAACTCGGGCGCCGGCAACGTCGGCTTCTGGAACTCCGGCCTGCTCAACACCGGCTGGGGGAACGCCGGCTCGATCAATACCGGCGGCTGGAATGGGAACAACCTCAACACGGGCCTGTGGAACTCCGGCGAGACCAACACCGGCTTCGGCAATTCCGGCCACGTCAACACCGGCGTCGGAAATGCGGGCAACGTGAACACCGGCTTCGGCTTCGCCACCGACGCCGGTGACGTAGGCATCGGTGCCGTCGACAACTCGGGATTCGGCAACACAGGCGCCGGAGTGTCCGGCTTCGGCAACAACGGCGGCAGCGACGGTCACGGGGTGTCCGGCTTCTTCAACACGATCGTTGCGGCGCTGCAGTCTTCCGGCGTGAGCTCGGGCTTTTTCAACACTGCCGTCACCGGCGCCGTGGGCCCATTCCCGAGCGGCGTGCTGAGTGGCTTCAACTCGGGCCTGTTCAATACGGGGACCGCCAATTCGGGCATCCTGAGCCTCGGTCAGTTGGTGATGAAGCTAGGCTGACCGCGATGGCAGGACCGGTGGAGGGCATCAAGGTCGTCGAACTCGGGGTCTGGGTGGCCGGTCCGGCAGCGGCCGCAATCCTGGCCGACTGGGGCGCCGATGTCATCAAGATCGAGCCGCCGGCCGGCGATCCGGGGCGGATGTTCGGCCGCATGCTGGGCTGCGACCTCGGTGTGAACCCACCGTTCGAGATGGACAACCGGTCCAAGCGCAGCGTCGTGCTGGACCTCACCACTGCGAGCGGCCGACAGATTGCGCTCGAATTGCTCTCGGACGCAGATGTTTTCATCACCAACGTGCGGCCCGGTGCGTTGCGGCGGCTCGGCCTGGACTACGAGACGCTGGCCAACGATCACCCGCGGCTGGTTTACGGTCTGATCACCGGCTACGGCGAATCAGGGCCGGACGCCGACCGCGCGGCCTACGACGTCGCGGCTTTCTGGTCCAGAGGTGGCATCGCCCACCTGCTCACCAGGCCCGGCGACACACCCCCATTCCAGCGTGGCGGCATGGGCGATCATTCGGCCGGCATGACCCTGGCCGGCGCCGTCTGCGCTGCGTTACTCGCCCGCGAGCGTACCGGCACAGGGCAATTGGTGTCGACCTCGCTGTACCGCCAGGGTGCATACACCGTGAGCTTCGACCTGAACACTTACCTGCTCACCGGTCAGCCGATCGCGATCGGCGAGCGCGCCACCATGGGTAACCCGTGTATGAACAACTACGCCGCCGCCGACGGACGCCGGTTCTGGATCGTCGGACTGGAAGTCAACCGGCACTGGCCGGCACTTTGTCGAGTGGTGGGCCGCACCGAGTGGCTGACCGACCCGCGCTATGCCGACGCCCGCGGCCGCGCGGCCAACGCCGCCCCGCTGATCGCCGAACTCGACGAGATCTTCGCGACCCGCCCACTCGACGAGTGGGCGGACCTGTTCGCCGCCGAGCCGGATTTCTTCTGGTCGCCGATCAACGCACTCGAGGACATTGTCGCCGACGAGCAATTCCATGCGGCCGGCGGAATCGTCGACGTACCCGACGGAGACGCGGTCGTGCCGATGGTGGCCACGCCCGCCGATTTTCACGGAACGCCCTGGTCACCGCGCTCTGCTGCACCGCAACTCGGCCAGCACACCGACGAGGTCCTGGCCGAACTGGACGCCCGCCGCCGGCGCTGAGGCCCCCGCGGAGCTTTACAAAATCGAACGGAAGTGTCACGCTGTCCGAGGAGCTGTGGCAACAGGAACGGATCGATGGTTACTCCAACGTTCGACTTTCATCCCGGCAGGGGCACGGCGCGCAGGGCTCACCTCGACGGCCAGGTACTGCGTCACCGCCTCGACGTCATTGCCGTCGGCACCGTCGACGTGGTGCACACCGTCGGTGGCTGGCTGTATGACCGGGTGACCGCCGGCTGGCAGGTCAACGTGCTGTTACCGCGGGGCTGCGACACCCGTCCGTTGCGCGTGTTGGGGGCGCGGGTTTTGGACGCGGCCGGAGATCTGGACGTCTCTGGACCGATGAGTCAGGGTCTGGCCGTCAGCGCCGAGGCGTTCGCCGCCGACGACCGCGTCCGTGCCCTGGTGCGCAAGGCCGTGGCCAGTCGGTTGACCGAGGTCGCGCTGTGGGGCGAGGGCTGGCCACTCGGTGCGGACCGCGGCCTCACCCGGACCCACTACATGCCGAGCGCCGCCGCCCGCGCGTTCAAAGCCGAGGCCCTGCGCGCGGCTGGAATGCATTACGAGGCAATAGCTTCCACGGAGTCTATGGTTACCGACTCGGCCTGGCCGGGCTAGCCGGACAGTATGAAGAAGTACCACCGCCACACGTTGCTCTACCTGCACGAAACGATCGATCTGGGTTCGGGGCGCAGCGACGACTTCACCGAGGTGTTCGTCGACATCTATCAGCCGATGATGGAAGAACTCGGCGCACGGCTGTACTCGATCTGGGAGACCACGCCCTACAACGGTCACTGGCCGCAGGTGACGATCATCTGGGAGATCGACGCATTCGCGGACTACGCCAGGATCGGCGCCGCGCAGGCGCGCGGCGGTAGTCACGAGGCGGTGGCCGGGAAGTGGTCGGCCTATCTGACCGACTTGGGCGCCTCTGGGGAGGGCCGGATCATGTACGCCGGTCCCAGCAACAGGAGCCTGGCCGCGTTGCGTGACGTGAATTTCGATGCGTCGCTGGTGATTCAGGAGATCATGCAGACCAAGCCCGGTCGGCAGGACGACTACATCCGCGAGCTGGAGCGACTCTACGTCCCCTGGTCGGAGAGCACCGGCAAGCATTGGCTCGGCTCCTTCACCACCACGTTCCGTTTCAACGAGGTCATTCACTACTGGGCTCTCGAAGGCGGCTGGGAGTGCTTCGCGAACCATTACCCGTCCTGGAAGGACAGCCCGCCAGCTGAGATCGTCACCTGGATGAGCGTCGCGCCGGCCCTGCGCGACGGCTGGGAAGACTCCATTCTGCAGGCCCTACCGCCGTCGCCACTGCAGTGACGCAGGACTTCTCCTACGATCCCTTCGACGCGGCCGTGATGGCGAATCCGCTTCCCTACTATCGCATCCTGCGCGACCAGTACCCGGTCTACTACCTGCCGCAGTGGGATACGTTCGCTATCTCGAGGTTTGAGGACATCTGGCAGGTACTGGAGGTCAACGACGGTACGTTCGTCGCCTCGGAGGGGACCCTGCCCGCGGCTTCGGTTCTGGCGCGGCACAATAACGGCCCGGTCGCCGACCCGCCGCTGCACCCGTTGCCGTTCCACGCGGTGTTCGACACCGATCTCTACGGCGAGATCCGCCGCGCCCACTCCCAGCCGCTGCGGCCCAGGTCGGTCACCGCTCTGCAGTCGCGAATCCGCGAACTGGCCAACGAACGGCTCGACCTGCTCCTGCCGCGGGGCACCTTCGACCTCACCCAGGACTACGGCGGCATCGTGGTGGCGTCGATGGTCTGTGAATTGCTAGGATTGTCAACGGATCTCGCCCCCCAGGTACTGGCGGCGGTCAACGCCGGCAGCCTGGCCGAACCCGGCGAGGGCGTCGACACCGCCGAGGCGCGGCCGAACTATCTGCAGTTCCTGGTGCCGGTCGTGGCGGGGCGCCGCGCCGGTGAAGCCGGCAAGCTACCGGTGGTCGACGGACTGCTCGACTATCGCCTACCCGACGGCAGCGCGCTCAGCGACGTCGAAGTAGCCACCCAGATGCTGTGCATCTTCATCGGCGGCACCGAGACAGTCCCGAAGATCGTGGCGCACGGGCTGTGGGAGCTCAGCCGGCGTCCCGGCCAACTTGCGGCCGTACGTGCCGACCCGGCCACCAACGTCCCGGTCGTCCGCGAAGAGATGATCCGCTACTGCGCCCCGGCGCAATGGTTCGCCCGAACGGCGCGTAGACCCTTCACCCTGCACGGCAAGACGATCGAGCCCGGACAGCGGGTGATCACGCTGCTGGCCTCGGCGAACCGCGACGAACGCGAGTATCCCGAACCCGACGAATTCATCTGGGACCGACCGATCCAACGGTCGCTGGCATTCGGCCGCGGCCAGCATTTCTGCCTCGGCTATCATCTGGCACGGCTGGAAGTTGCTGTGCTGCTGGAAGAATGGTTGCGCCGAGTGCCCGAATTCGCGATCGACGGCGACCAGGCCACCCGGCTGCCGTCCAGTTTCCAGTGGGGCTGGAACAAGATTCCGGTGGAGGTCTGAGGTGTGGTCGTATCGGGTCGTCGCGCCGTACTCGTTCGAGCGCACCTCGATTCCGGCCAAGACACCTGAGCGCCTCACGAACGGCCAAGTGCTGCTGCGGTTTCAGGCCGCCGGGGTATGCGGCAGCGATCTGCCCGGATTCCGCGGTGCGCAGGGACGGCTGCCGGGTGACGACGGCCGCAGCGCCGCGGAGAAGGACGGCTTTCCGATTCACGAAGTGTCCGGCGAGGTCCTTGCCAGCAGGCACCCGGACCACCGGCCCGGCGACCAGGTGGTGGGCTGGGCCTCCGGGTTCGACGGCATGATGGAGCGGGTGGTCAGCGACGGTGACGGCCTGGCGCCCTATGATCCGTCGCTCAGCGCGGCACAGGCGGTAGGCCTGCAGCCGTTGGCCTGCGTGCTGTACGCGTGCGAGCAGTTGCCCGATCTGGCCGGCCGGCACGTGGCGATCATCGGCCAGGGATCGATCGGCCTGCTGTTCTCCTACGTTGCCAAGGCCACCGGAGCACGACGAGTCACCGGAATCGACCCGGTCGACCGCGAAAAGCTCTCGCGCGCATTCGGTGTCGATGATGCCGTGCGTGCCACCAGCGATCGGTGGGTGAGCCGGCTTGCTCCGCAGGACCGGCCTGAGGTGGTCATCGAGGCGGTCGGTCATCAGGTGGCCACCCTGGGGCATGCGATCGGGGCGGCCGCCCCGGGCGGCACCGTGTTCTACTTCGGCGTGGCCGACGACGACGCATATCCCATCGACATGCGCGCCATGCTGCGCAAGAACCTGACGCTGAAATCCGGTGTCACACTGGACCGGCGGCGGATGCTGGACCTGGCCGGCGCGTTCGCTGCCGAGCACCCCGACCTGCTCGGCACGTATCTGACACACACCTTCGCCGTAGACGACGTCCAGGCGGCGTTCGAGTTGGCCTGCCGTCCGGATCCGGACCGCGTGAAGATCGCGATCGCCGGATGAGCGTCTTCCGAAATGACCTCAATAGACCCCGCTGGGGCGGCTGGGTCACCGGTCCGACACTGATCGGCCCCGACGAATTCGCCCGGGCCGGCTACGACTACGTCGGATTCGACGCCCAGCACGGCTATCTCGACGACGCCGGAGTCGCCGCCATGCTGCGCCACCTCGAACACGTCCCGATCGCCACCGCCGTCAGGCTGCCCAACGCCGACCCGGCGCCCATCGGACGGGTGCTCGACGCCGGTGCCGACGCCGTCATCATCGCCATGATCGAGTCGGCCGACCAGGCCGCCGCGGCGGTGGCTGCCACCCGCTATCCCCCCGCGGGCATTCGCAGCTTCGGGCCGTTGCGGGCGAGCCTGGGCCACGATCCCACAGCCCTGGCGGAGCGGGCCGGGGTCTTCGCCATGATCGAGACGGCCGCGGCTGTTTCCGGTATCGAAGACATCTGCGCGGTGAGTGGGTTGACTGGAATTTACGTCGGGCCGGCCGATCTGGCAATCTCGATGGGCGCCGACGTGGTCGGTGCGACACGCAACGACCTCGTTCTCCGGGCGATCGGCCGGATCCATCGCGTCGCCAGCGCCGCCGGACTAATCACCGGAATCCATGCCAGCGACGGATCGACGGGAAAGAGGATGGCCCAGTTGGGCTTTCAGATGATCACGCTGGCATCCGAATCGCATGCGCTGCGCCGGGGGGCCGCCGAACACCTGCGCGAGGCGACCGACCGGTGAGCCACACGAAGATCGCATTGGTGACCGGCGCGGCGGGCGGGCAGGGCGGCGCGATAGTGCAGACATTGCTCGGCAAAGGCTTTCAGGTCGCGGCCTGTGACGTGCGATCCGACGGAATCGACGTTGCGACAGAGGGATTGCTGATTCTGGCGTTAGACGTCACCGACCCCCGGCAGTGGGAAGCCGCCGTCTTTGCAACCGTCGAGCGATTCGGGGGACTGTCCACACTGGTCAACAACGCCGGGGTGCTGCACCGAGCGTCGCTTGCCGATGAGACGGCGGAGGGCTTCGAGAACTCGTGGCGGGTCAATTGTCTGGGTGCGTTCCTGGGTATGCGTGCCGCGCTGCCACACCTGCAAGCGGCCGACAACGCCGCGATCGTCAACATCTGCAGTACCGGAGCCATCCGCCCTTTTCCGCAGCATTGCGCCTACGGCTCCGCCAAATGGGCACTGCGCGGATTGACCCAGACCGCGGCGGCCGAACTCGCACCGGCCGGGATCCGCGTCAATGCGGTGTTCCCGGGGCCGGTCGCCACCCCGATGCTTGACGACGCCATTCAGCAGCGACTGGCAGCGGTGGCGATGTTCGGCCGGCTGGGCCGGCCTGCCGAAATCGCCGATGCCGTCGCGTTTCTGGTGTCGGAGGAGGCTTCGTTCATCACCGGATCGGAACTCGTCGTCGACGGTGGGCAATGCCTGCAGATCCGGTGAGCGTCCGACTGCGACTGGACCCGGCACTGCGTGAGGTTGCCGTCAACCGGACGGTGTTCACCGCCGAAGCCATCCCGTTGATCCGAGAGTCGATGGACCAGCGTCGCTCCGAGGCGCGTATGGACACAGCCGGGGTGTCAATCGACCAGGCTGCCGCGGCGGGCGTGCCGGTGCGCATCTATCGCGGCGGTGCGGGGCGGGTGCCAGCGGTCCTCTATTGCCATGCAGGCGGTTTCGCGCTCGGAAATCTGGACACCGACCACCGGCAATGTCTGGAACTGGCCCGCCGTGCCGGATGTGCGGTGGTGTCCGTCGACTACCGCCTGGCACCGGAACACCCGTACCCGGCGGCGCTGAACGACGCGCAGAAAGTGCTCAAATGGTTGCACAGCAACGCATCTGAGCTGAGCATCGACCCCGACCGGGTGGCAGTGGCGGGCAGCAGCGCCGGCGGCGCCCTGGCCGCCGGCCTGGCACACGGAGCCGCCGACGGCGAACTGCCACCGCTGGCGTTCCAGCTGCTGCACCAGCCAGTGCTCGACGACCGGCCGACCGCGTCCAGGAACGAGTTTCGCACCACCCCCGCGTTCGACGGTGAGGCAGCGGACCTGATGTGGCGGCACTACCTGGCCGGGCAGCAACCGACGCCGGGTGCCGCGCCCGCCCGGCGGGAAGCGTTGGCGGGACTGCCCCCCGCGCTGATCACGTGCGCAGAGGTCGACCCGTTTCGCGACGAGGCGGTGGAATACGCGCAGCGGCTGCGCAGCGCCGGGGTGCCGACCGAGCTGCACGTATTCTCCGGCGCCTGCCACGGATTCGACTCGCTGCTGCCCGAGTGGGCCGACTCGCAACGGCTGTTCGCGCTGCAAGGCGCCGCACTGGCGGCAGCGTTCAGAATCTGATCAACTGCCGGACCGCCACACCGTCGGCCAGGTGGTCCATCGCCTCGTTGATGTCGTCCAACCGGATCGTCGAGGAGACCAGGGATTCCACCGGCAGCCGGCCGGACTGCCACAGCGCGACGAAGCGGGGGATGTCGCGGCTGGGCACCGCCGACCCGAGATAGCTTCCGATCAGCGCGCGCCCCTCGGCGACAAAGCCTAACGGCGACAGGCTGATTCGAGCGTCCGGCCGCGGCAGTCCGACGGTGACGGTGCGCCCACCCGGGGCGGTCAGCCCGATCGAGGTCTCCAGGGCGAGGGGATGGCCGACGGCCTCGATCACCACGTCCGCCTTGACTCCCGCGGCCTGCTCCGGTGTGTAAATCTCGTGCGCGCCCAGAGCCTCTGCGGCACGGAGCTTTTCCGGGAGCTGATCGACCCCGATGACGCGGACACCGTCATAGGTCAACGCGGTGATCACCGCAGCCATGCCGACACCGCCGAGCCCGACGACCGCAACGGACTGGCCGGGCCGGGGGTCGCCGACGTTGAGCACGGCACCGCCGCCGGTCAGCACCGCGCACCCGAGCAGGGCGGCCACCTCCGGCGGCACATCGTCGGGCACGACGACGGCACTAGCCCGATTGACCACCGCGTGCGTCGCGAACCCGGAGACGCCGAGGTGGTGATAAACCGGTCCGCCGTCCCGGCTCAGCCGGATGCCCCCACCGAGCAGCGTCCCCGCGTTGTTGGCCGCGCTGCCGGGCTCGCACGGCGTCAGGCCGTCCGTCGCGCACGCGGGACAGCGGCCACAGCGGGGCAGAAACACCAGCACCACCCGCTGACCGATGGCCAGGTCGTCGACGCCGTCACCGAGCGCTTCGACGACGCCCGCCGCCTCGTGGCCCAACAGCATCGGCACCGGACGCACCCGGTTGCCGTCGACCACCGACAGATCCGAGTGACACACCCCGGCCGCTTCGACGCGCACCAGCACCTCGCCGGGACCCGGGTCCGCCAGCTCGAGATCGGCGATGCTGATCGGCCGCGATCGCGCGTACGGGCGTGGCGCACCGATCCGCTCCAGCACCGCGCCGCGGATGTGAATCATGTTGGAATACAACCATGAGCTCGATGCCACCAGCCCCGGACGGCCTCACCAGCGCTGATTTCCCGGTGCGGTGGCCGGTGCTCACCCGCTGGGCCGACAACGACATGTTCGGCCATCTCAACAACGCGGTCTACTACCAGCTGTTCGACACCGCGATCAACGCCTGGATCGCCACGGGGGCCGGTGTCGATCCGCTCACCATTCCCGAACTAGGCATTGTCGCGGAGTCGGGCTGCCGCTATTTCGCCGAGCTGGCGTTCCCGGAGAGTCTGGCGGTGGGGCTGGCGGTGACGCGACTCGGCCGCAGCAGTGTGACCTACCGACTCGGCGTCTTCAAAGAGGTCGACCGAGATCCGCAACCGGTCGCCGCGCTGGGCCACTGGGTGCACGTCTACGTCGATCGCGACACCCGCCGACCGGTCCCGATTCCCGACGCGATCCGGTCGTTGTTGTCGACCGCCTTAGTGAATTGAGCCCGCCTGGGCGCACGTATGCTTCGCCAATGGCAGTTATGAGCAAGACAGTCGAGGTCGATGCCGAGGCCGGCTCCATCATGGGCATCGTCTCCGACATCGAGCGGTACCCGGAATGGAATGAAGGCGTCAAAGGCGCCTGGATCCTCGCCCGCTACGACGACGGCCGCCCCAGCCAGGTTCGCCTGGACACCAATGTCAACGGTTTCGAAGGCGTCTACATCCACGCCGTGTATTACCCGGGCGAGAACCAGATTCAGACCGTGATGCAGCAGGGAGACCTGTTCGCCAAGCAGGAGCAGCTGTTCAGCGTGGTGGCCACCGGAGCGAACAGCCTGCTCACCGTCGACATCGACGTCGAGCCCAGCATGCCGGTGCCTGCGCCGATGGTGAAGATGTTGCTGGGCAACGTCCTCGACCAGCTGGCCGCCAACGTCAAGCAGCGCGCCGAGCAACTCGGCTAGGAGTTGAAGATCCCGGTCCGGTCCAATGTCTCGGTAAGCCGTTGGGCCGCGTCGGTGAACTGCCAGACCGTGTGCTCGACCACACCCGCCGCGTCGCGGTCCCGCAACGCGGCGATCAGCCGGCGGTGGCTGTCGACGGTGGATTCGCCCCACAGCGGGTCGGCGGCGTACAGCTGGGCGGGCATGTAGCGCGCGGCGTTGAGCAGGAACCAGGCCAGTTTGATCCGCCCGCTCGCCTGATTGAACACCCGGTGGAACGAGAACTCCAGCGAGGCGATCGCCTCGACGTCCCCGCCGCCGACCGCCGACGCCAACAGGTCGTTGATGCGCTCCAGCTCGGCGATCTCGCGTTCGGTGATGCGTTCGGTCGCCGTGCCGGCCAGCTCGCGGGCGATCGTGGACTGCAGCCAGAAGATGTCGTCGATGTCCTGGCGGGTCAGCGGGAGCACCACGTGACCACGGTGCGGTTCCAGCTGCACCATGCCCTCGCCGCGCAGCTTCAACAGGGCCTCGCGCACCGGCGTGATGCTCACCCCGAGCTGAGCCGCGGTTTCGTCCAGCCGGATAAACGTGCCCGGCCGCAGCGTCCCCGACATGATCGCGGTCCGCAGGTGCCCGGCGACTTCGTCGGACAGCTGCGCCCGGCGCAGCGGCCGGCGCCTGCGCGGCTCGGAACCTAAGGCCGATAACGGTGCATTCACGGGGCCTGCCAGGCCTTTCAGCGACATTGCGGTATTGGCTCAAGTCGTGGCTAAGGGCTTGTTAGCGACCTCAGCGGCCGTTAGTGTGACCCAGACAACACATGTTTTATCAAATATCAGCCTGACGCAAGCGGTGCGCGAGTGAAGGGAAGGCATATTGACCGCCCAACTGGCCGGCCACCCGACGCAGGCCCATTCCGAAGCGCTCGAACAGCCGTATCTTGCCCGCCGCCAGAACTGGGTGAACCAGCTCGAGCGGCACGCGATGATGCAGCCGGACGCGCCAGCGCTGAGGTTCCTGGGCCGCACGCTGACGTGGGCGGAGCTGCGGGCTCGCGTGACGGCGCTGGCCGGCGCGCTGCGTCGCCGCGGCGTCGGCCCCGGCGACCGGGTGATGATCCTGATGCTCAACCGTCCCGAGTTCGTCGAGTCGGTGCTGGCCGCCAATATGTTGGGAGCGATCGCCGTCCCGCTGAACTTCCGGCTCACCCCTTCGGAGATCGCCTTCCTGGTCGAGGACAGCGGGGCCCGCGTGGTCGTCACCGAAGCGGTCCTCGCCCCGGTGGCAACGGGCGTACGGAAGATCGCACCTCTGCTGGACACGGTCGTGGTGGCAGGCAACAGTGCCGATGACGACGTCCTCTTCTATGAAGACCTTATGAATGAGGCGGGCGATTCGCCCGCCCCGGTTGACATCCCGAACGACTCCCCGGCGCTGATCATGTACACGTCGGGTACCACGGGGCGGCCCAAGGGCGCGGTGCTGACCCACGCCAACCTCACCGGTCAGACGATGACCATGCTCTACACCAGTGGTGTCGACCTCAACAACGACGTCGGCTTCATCGGCGTCCCGTTGTTCCACATCGCCGGGATCGGCAACATGCTCTCCGGGATGCTGCTCGGTCTCCCGACCGTGATCTACCCGCTCGGCGCATTCGAGCCCGGGCAACTGCTCGACGTGCTGGAGGCCGAGAAAGTCACCGGCATCTTCCTGGTTCCCGCGCAGTGGCAGGCGGTGTGCGCGGAGCAGCAGGCAAGGCCGCGCGACCTGCGGTTGCGGGTGATGTCGTGGGGTGCCGCGCCGGCGCCAGATGTGTTGCTGCGCAAGATGTCCGAGATTTTTCCGGGCACCCAGATCCTGGCCGCGTTCGGCCAGACCGAGATGTCGCCGGTGACGTGCATGCTGCTCGGCGACGACGCCATCCGCAAGCGGGGATCGGTCGGCCGGGTGATCCCGACGGTTGCCGCACGGGTCGTCGACGACAACATGAACGATGTGCCGGTCGGCGATGTCGGCGAGATCGTGTATCGCGCACCCACATTGATGAGTGGCTACTGGAACAATCCGGAGGCCACCGCAGAGGCTTTCGCCGGCGGCTGGTTCCACTCCGGCGACCTGGTCCGGATGGACGCCGACGGCTACGTGTGGGTCGTGGACCGCAAGAAGGACATGATCATCTCCGGCGGCGAGAACATCTACTGCGCGGAGGTCGAGAACGTTCTGGCCGGCCATGAGCGCATCGTCGAGGTCGCGGTGATCGGGCGGGCCGATGAGCGATGGGGCGAAGTCCCGGTCGCCGTCGCCGCTGTAACGGAAAGTCACCTCCGGATCGAAGAGCTAGTTGAGTACCTGACCGAGCGGCTTGCGCGGTACAAGCACCCCAAGGCGCTCGAGATCGTGGACGCCCTGCCGCGCAACCCCGCCGGGAAGGTGCTCAAGACTGAGCTGCGTTTGCGCTACGGGGTCGGCGACGACTCTGGAAATCGTTCTGCCACAACGAAATCTGCCACCAGAGAGGAAAGCTGACGAGGTCGACATGTTTGCTGGGTGCTGACGTGATGTCAATTGTGGAGTTGCTATACACACCTGGGCGACCATCGGGTACATTCCTGTGGTCTCCGTTACTACCTGCGGGTAGGGAGCCGTTGGTCACACACGTAGGGTCGGGGCAAGGAGGAGGCGTGCGACACCAATCGCCGCGGCGCCGCGACACGAGCGGCCCCAATGTGAAGGGGCAATCGTGACGACATCCACTCGACCGCATCTGGTCGGATTCTTGCGCGATCGATTCGAGTCGCCACTGACTCTGATCGGCGGCTTCTTCCGGATGTGCGTGTTGACCGGCCGGGCCTTGTTCCGGCGGCCGTTTCAGTGGGGCGAGTTGGTCCTGCAGTGCTGGTTCATCATGCGGGTGGCTCTGCTGCCGACGATCATGGTGTCGATCCCGCTGACGGTGTTGCTTATCTTCACCCTCAACGTGCTGCTGTCGCAGTTCGGCGCCGCCGACCTATCGGGTGCGGGAGCGGCCATTGCGGCGGTCACCCAGCTCGGTCCCTTGACCACAGTGCTGGTGGTGGCCGGCGCCGGTTCGACAGCGATCTGCGCCGATCTGGGCGCCCGCACCGTCCGTGAAGAGATTGACGCGATGGAAGTGCTCGGCATCGACCCGATTCACCGGCTGGTGGTGCCCCGCGTGATCGCGGCGACCGTGGTCGCGACCCTGCTCAACGCTCTGGTGATCACGGTGGGACTGGTTGGTGGCTACCTGTTCGGGGTGTATCTGCAGAACGTTTCCGGTGGGGCGTACCTGGCGACGCTGACCACGATCACCGGTCTGCCGGAGGTGATCATCGCGATGGTCAAGGCGGCGACGTTCGGGTTGATCGCCGGGTTGGTCGGTTGCTACCGCGGGTTGACGGTGCGCGGTGGTTCCAAGGGGCTGGGCACGGCGGTCAACGAGACCGTGGTGCTGTGCGTGGTGGCCTTGTATGCGGTGAACGTCATATTGACCACGATCGGCGTTCGATTCGGGACGGGGCACTAACGATGTCGACAGCAGCGGTAGTCCGGTCGCGGTTCCCGCGGGCGACGGCCAACGTCAACAAGTACGCGGGTTCGGTGACCCGGGGTCTCGACGAGACCGGCCAGCTGGCTTGGTTCGTCCTGACCAGCCTGGGGCAGATCCCGCACGCGATTCACTACTACCGCAAGGAGACCCTGCGGCTGATCGCTCAGATCGGGATGGGCACCGGCGCAATGGCGGTCGTCGGCGGTACCGCCGCGATCGTCGGCTTTGTGACGTTGTCCGGCAGCTCGCTGATTGCCATCCAGGGCTTTGCCACGCTGGGCAACATCGGTGTCGAGGCCTTCACGGGATTCTTCTCCGCGCTGATCAACGTGCGAATCGCGGCCCCCGTCGTCACTGGAATCTCGCTGGCAGCGACGGTCGGAGCCGGCGCCACTGCCGAGCTGGGTGCGATGCGGATCAGCGAGGAAATCGACGCGCTGGAAGTGATGGGAATCAAGTCCATTTCCTACCTGACCTCCACCCGTGTGGTTGCCGGGCTGGTGGTCATCATCCCGCTCTACGCGCTGGCGATGATCATGGCTTTTCTCTCCCCACAGGTCGTTACGACGCTGTTGTACGGACAGTCGAGCGGCACCTACGAACACTACTTCCGGACCTTCCTCCGCCCTGACGACGTGTTCTGGTCGTTTCTAGAGGCGATCATCATCGCGGGAATCGTGATGGTGACCCACTGCTACTACGGGTTCAATGCCGGCGGCGGACCGGTCGGCGTCGGCGAGGCGGTCGGCCGATCGATGCGGTTCTCCCTGATCTCGGTTCAGGTGGTTGTTCTGTCCGCCGCGTTGGCGCTCTACGGCGTCAACCCCAACTTCGCATTGACGGTGTAGCGCCATGACGACTCCGGGGAAGGTCAACAAGGTAAAGAACCCGCCGTACAAGCTGATCGGCATCGCGGCCGTACTTGTTCTGCTTCTTGTGCTCTCAGTCGTCTACATACAGTTTCGCGGTGAGTTCACCGAGAAGGCGAAGCTGACGATGTACAGCGACCGAGCCGGGCTGGTGATGGATCCGGGCTCAAAGGTCACCTACAACGGGGTTCAGATCGGTCGGGTCGACACGATCCAGGAGATCAACCGGGACGGCAAGCCGGCCGCCAAGTTCACCTTGGATATCTATCCGGAATTCCTCGGCGCTAATGGGGTGGTTCCGGAGAACGTCGACGCGCAGATCAAGGCGACGACGGTGTTCGGCGGCAAGTACATATCGCTGACCACACCCAAAGATGACAAAGGCGACATCATCTCGCGAGGTCATCTCCGGCCGAACAGCGTGATCAACGCCTCCGGCGTGACGACCGAGATCAACACCCTGTTCCAGACTCTGACCTCGATCTCGGAGAAGGTCGACCCGGTCAAGCTGAACCTGACTCTGAGTGCCGCCGCGCAGTCCCTGACCGGACTGGGCGACCGCTTCGGCCAGTCGATCGTCAACGGCAACGCCATCCTCGACGACGTCAACCCGCAGATGCCGCAGGCCCGCCGCGACATCCAGCAGCTGGCGGCGCTCGGCGACGTGTACGCGAACGCCGCGCCGGACCTGATCGACTTCCTGAACAATTCGGTGCCGACGGCCCGCAGCATCAACGCCCAGCAGAAGGACCTGGATCAGGCGCTGCTGGCGGCCGCCGGGTTCGGCAACACCGGCGCGGACATCTTCGAGCGCGGCGGGCCGTACCTGGCCCGCGGAGCCGCCGACCTGGTGCCTACCGCGCAGTTGCTCGACACCTACAGCCCGGAGCTGTACTGCACGCTGCACAACTATCACGACATCGAGCCCAAGGCCTACCAGTTCCTGGGTGGCAACGGCTATTCGATGAACAGCCACTCCCAGATCCTGTCCGCCCTGGGCCTGATGCTGAACCCCGTATCGCTGGTTCCGCTACTGCTCTCGCAGGTCGGCGGACTGGCTGCCGGAGTGATCGGTGGCGCGCCGAACCCCTACACCTACCCGGAGAACCTGCCGCGGGTGAACGCCCACGGTGGACCGGGCGGGGCACCGGGTTGCTGGCAGCAGATCACCCGGCAACTGTGGCCGGCGCCGGAACTGGTGATGGACACCGGCAACAGCCTTGCGCCTTATAACCACTTGGAGGTCGGGTCGCCCTTTGTGAACGAGTACGTCTGGGGCCGTCAGGTAGGGGATAACACGATCAACCCATGAAAATCACCGGAACTCTCGTCAAGCTCAGCGTCTTCGCTGTGGTGCTGCTGATGTTCAGCATCATGATCATCATCGTGTTCGGTCAGATCCGCTTCGACCGGACCAACTCCTACTCCGCCGAGTTCAGCAATGTCAGTGGGTTGCGCGCCGGCCAGTTCGTGCGCGCATCCGGAGTGGAGATCGGCAAGGTCAAGGACCTGCAACTGATCGACGGCGGCAAGCGGGTGCGCGTCAACTTCGACGTTGACCGCTCGATTCCGCTGTATCAGTCCACGACCGCATCGATCCGCTACCTCGACCTGATCGGCAACCGCTATCTGGAGCTCAAGCGCGGCGAGGGCGACGGTCAGGACAAGGTCATGCAGCCGGGCGGATTCATCCCGATGGCGCGCACCACGCCCGCGCTCGACCTCGACGCGCTGATCGGCGGCTTCAAGCCGATCTTCAGGGCGCTGAACCCGGACAAGGTCAACACCATCGCCTCGGCGCTGATAACCGTGTTCCAGGGCCAGGGGGGCACGATCAACGACATCCTGCAGCAAACCGCGCAGGTCACCTCGCAGTTGGGCGAGCGGGACCAGGCGATCGGCGAGGTGGTCACGAACCTCAACAAAGTGCTGGACACCACCGTCCGTCACCGCAAGGACTTCGATCAGACCGTTAACAACCTGGAGGTGCTCATCACCGGGTTGAAGGACCACGGCGATTCCCTGGCCGGCGGGACGGCGAACATCAGTAACGCCGCCGGCACAGTGGCCGACCTGCTGAGCGAGGACCGGGCGCTGCTGCACAAGGCGATCAACTACCTCGACACCGTCCAGCAGCCGTTGATCGACCAGCGGGAGCAGCTCAGCGACTTCCTGCACAAGGTGCCCTCCGCGCTGAACTCGATCGGCCGCGCCATCGGCTCCTACGGCGACTTCGTGAACTTCTACTCCTGCGACATCAGCCTCCGGATCAACGGTCTGCAGGCTGGTGGTCCGGTTCGCACCGTCCGCCTCTTCCACCAGCCGACCGGGAGGTGCGCGCCGCAATGAGAACGCTGGAACCGCCCAACCGCCTCAAGATCGGACTCATGGGCATCCTGGTGACGCTCCTGGTCATCGGGGTGGGTCAGAGCTTCACCAGTGTCCCGATGTTGATGGCCAAGCCCAGCTACTACGGGCAGTTCACCGACACCGGTGGCATCAACAAGGGTGACAAGGTCCGCATCGCGGGCATGGATGTCGGCAAGGTCGAGGCCATCAGCATCGACGGCGACCACATTTTGATGAAGTTCTCCATCGGCACCGAAAGCATCGGCACCGAGAGCCGGCTGAACATCCGCACCGACACGCTGCTGGGCAAGAAGGTCCTCGAGATCGAGGCCCGCGGAAACCAGCCGCTGCGGCCGAACGGCACCTTGCCGCTGGGCCAGAGCACCACGCCGTACCAGATCTACGACGCGTTCCTCGACGTCACCAAGGCGGCCACCGGCTGGGACATCGACACGGTCAAGAAGTCGCTGCACGTGCTGTCCGAGACGATCGACCAGACCTACCCGCAGCTGAGCCCCGCACTCGATGGCGTGGCGAAGTTCTCGGACACCATCGGGAAGCGCGACGAGGAGATCAAGCATCTGCTGGCCCAGGCCAACCAGGTGGCCAGCGTGCTGGGTGACCGCAGCCAGCAGGTGGACCGGCTGCTGGTCAACGCCAAGACGCTGTTGGCTGCCTTCAACGAGCGCGGCCGCGCCATCGACGCACTGCTGGGTAACGTCGCCGCCTTCTCGACGCAGGTCCAGGGCCTCATCAATGACAACCCCAACCTGAACCACGTGCTCGAGCAGCTGCGCACCGTCAGCGACCTGCTGGTCGAGCGCAAGGACGACCTGGCCAACGGCCTGCTGATGGTCGGCGGGTTCTTGCCGTCGCTCAACGAGTCGATCGCCTCCGGACCGTTCTTCAAGGTGGTCATCCACAACCTGGTCCCCGGGCAGATCATTCAGCCATTCATCGATGCCGCGTTCAAGAAGCGCGGTCTGAGCCCCGAGGACTTCTGGCGTAGCGCCGGGCTGCCGGCCTACCGGTTCCCGGACCCCAACGGCACCCGGTTCCCCAACGGCGCCCCGCCGCCGGGACCGCTGGTCCTGGAAGGCACCCCGGAGCACCCGGGCCCGGCCGTGCCCCCCGGCTCGCCGTGCTCGTACACCCCGGCCGCCGATGGCATCCCCAGCCCGGCCAACCCGTTGCCGTGTGCGGGTACCGCGATCGGTCCCTTCGGTGGTCCGGGCTTCCCGGCGCCGCTGGACGTTCAGGTGTCACCGCCCAACCCGAACGGGGTGCAGGACGTGCCTGGCATCCCGATCGCCGGACGGCCGGGTGAGCCGGCCCCGAACGCGCCCGGTACGCCGGTTCCGTTGCCGCCCAACGCCCCACCGGGGGCTCGCACCGAGCCGCTGGGACCGGCTGGGCCGGTGGCACCACCATCGACATTCGCACCGGGGCTCCCCCCGGGTCCGCCGGCCCCGCCGGGGCCGGGGAACCAGTTACCGGCACCGTTCATCAACCCGGGTGGTTCGGGCGGTAGCGGCGCAGCGGGAGGTAGCCAGAATTGAGCACCATCTTTGACATCCGCAACATCCGGCTGCCGAGGATGTCCCGGGCCACGGTCATCATCGGGACGCTGATCGTGGTGCTGGCTCTCGTCGCCGCGTTCGTCGGCTGGCAGCTGTACAAGAAGCTGACGAACAACTACGTCACCGCGTATTTCTCGGCCGCCAACGCCCTCTACGCCGGAGACAAGGTCCAGATCATGGGCCTCAAGGTGGGCTTGATCGACAAGATCGAACCGGCCGGCGACAAGATGAAGGTCACCTTCCACTACGAGAACCAGTACAAGGTCCCGGCCAACGCCTCCGCGGTGATCCTCAACCCGACCCTGGTCGCATCCCGGGCCATTCAGCTCGAGCCGCCTTACAAGGGCGGCCCGGTGCTGGCCAACAATGCGGTCATCCCGATGGAGCGCACCCAGGTGCCGGTTGAGTGGGACGAGCTGCGTAACAGCATCACCAACATCATCTCGAAGCTCGGTCCTACCGAAGCTCAGCCGACCGGGCCGTTCGGTGAGGTGATCAACTCGTTCGCCAACGGCCTGGAGGGCAAGGGCAAGCAGCTCAACACCACGCTGGACAGCCTGTCGCGGGCGCTGACGGCGCTCAACGAAGGTCGCGGCGACTTCTTCGCGGTGGTCAAGAGCCTGGCGCTGTTCGTCAACGCGCTGCACCAGGACGACAAGCAGTTCGTCGCGCTCAACCAGAACCTCGCGGACGTCACGGGCCGGCTCGCCAGCTCGGACCAGGCGCTGGCCAGCGCGCTGCGGCAGCTCGACAGCCTGCTCACCACGGTCAGGCCGTTCCTGGACAAGAACCGCGAGGTGCTGACCCACGACGTCAACAACCTGGCGACGGTGACCAATACGTTGCTGCAGCCAGAGCCGTTGAACGGGCTGGAGACGGCGCTGCACGTGCTGCCGACGGCGGCCGCCAACGTCAACCAGATCTACCACCCGGCTCACGGTTCGGTGGTCGCCGTTCCGGAGATCACCAGCTTTGCCAACCCGATGCAGTTCATCTGCAGCTCGGTGCAGGCCGGCAGCCGACTGGGATACCAGGAATCCGCTGAACTGTGCGCTCAGTACCTGGCGCCGGTGCTGGACGCGATCAAGTTCAACTACTTCCCGTTCGGGTTGAACGCGTTCAACACCGCAGAGATCCTGCCGAAGCACGTCGCGTATTCCGAGCCGCGGTTGCAGCCGCCGCCGGGATACAAGGACACGACCGTGCCCGGCATCTGGGTGCCGGACACCCCGACGTCGCACAAGAACACCCAGCAGGGCTGGATCGTGGCGCCGGGCATGCAGGGTCAGCAGGTCGGCCCGATCACCGCGGGTCTGATGACCCCCGAGTCGCTGGCCGAACTGATGGGTGGACCCGACATTCAGCCGGTTCAATCCACCCTGCAGACTCCGCCGGGACCGCCCAACGCGTACGACGAGTACCCGGTGCTGCCGCCCGTCGGCCTGCAGGCGCAGGTACCGGTGCCGCCGCCGCCGCCTGGGCCCGGGGTGATCCCGGGACCGGTCGCTCCGGTGCCCGGTTACCCGGGTCCGGCCGCCGCGGTCGGCGCACCGCTGCCAGCTGAGGTAGGAGGGGGTCAGTGATAGGGATGCTGGGCAGGATCCGCCGCGGCACCTGGCAGGTGCTGGTGCTGCTGGTGGCCACCCTGATGCTGAGTTCCTGTGGCTGGAAAGGCATCTCGCAGGTCGCGATCCCGGGCGCACCCGGCAGTGGCAGCGACGCCTAC
Organism: Mycobacterium sp. 23; assembly: GCF_048287075.1. Lineage (NCBI taxonomy): Bacteria > Bacillati > Actinomycetota > Actinomycetes > Mycobacteriales > Mycobacteriaceae > Mycobacterium > Mycobacterium sp. 23. Next base: position 3,604,423 of record NZ_JBLVUX010000005.1, on the reverse strand, counting down.
ACCGTCTACGCCCAGGTGCCGGACACGCTGGCGATCAACGGCAACAGCAAGGTGATGGTCGCCGACGTCGAGGTGGGCTCGATCCGCAAGATCGAGCTGAAGAACTGGATCGCCACCCTGACGCTGGGGCTGAAGAAGGACACCAAGCTCCCGAAGAACACCATCCTGAAGATCGGCCAGACCAGCTTGCTGGGGTCGCAGCACGTCGAGTTGCTGTCGCCGGAGAACCCGTCGAAGGAACTGCTTCGCAACGGCGACACCATCCCGCTGAAGAACTCGTCGGCCTATCCCAACATCGAGCAGACGCTGGCGGTCGTCTCGCTGATCCTGCGCGGTGGCGGCATCCCGAACCTGGAAGTGCTGCAGAACGAGATCTACGCGATCTTCCACGGGCGCGGTGACCAGATTCGCGGGTTCCTGAATCGGCTGGACACGTTCACCCGTCAGCTCAACGAGCAGCGCGATGACATCACCCACGCCATCGACTCGACGAACCGCCTGCTGAGCTACGTGGGTAACCGCAACGACGTGCTGGAGCGGGTGCTCACCGACTTCCCGCCGCTGATCAAGCACTTCGCGGACACCAAGAACCTGCTGATCAACGCGGTGGACTCGGTGGGCAGGCTGAGCGGTGCCGCTGACCAGTACCTGTCGGAAGCCCGCGGCAACCTGCACACCGACCTCGAGTCGCTGCAGTGCCCGCTGCGGGAACTCGGCCGCGGCTCGCCGTACCTGATCGGCGCGCTGAAGCTGATCCTGACGCAGCCGTTCGACATCGACGCGGTGCCGAAGATCTTCCGCGGCGACTACCAGAACGTGTCGGCGACGCTCGACGTGACCTACAGCGCCATGGACAACGCGGTGCTGACGGGTACCGGGTTCTCCGGAGCCCTGCGGGCCTTGGAGCAGTCCTTCGGGCGCGACCCGGAGACGATGATCCCCGACGTTCGCTACACGTCGAACCCGAACGACGCACCGGGCGGGCCTTTGGTTGAAAGGGCGGAGCGAGGCCAATGCTGACACCCTTCATCAAGCGCCAGCTGTGGCTGTTCCTGACACTGACAGTGGTCGCGCTGTCCGTGCTGGGCATCTACTACCTGCAGATTCCGACGCTGGTCGGGATCGGGCGCTACGAGCTGACCGCGAACCTGCCCGCCTCGGGTGGTCTGTACCCGACCGCCAACGTGACCTACCGCGGCATCACGATCGGCAAGGTCACCGAGGTGGAGCCGACCCCGTCGGGTGCGAAGGCGACGCTGAGCATCGACAGCCGATACAAGATCCCGGTCGATGCCACCGCGAACGTGCACTCGGTGTCGGCGGTCGGTGAGCAGTATCTGGACCTGGTCTCCACGGGCAACCCCGGAAAGTTCTTCGCCTCCGGCCAGACCATCACCAAGGGCACCGTGCCCAGCGAGATCGGGCCGGCGTTGGACACCGCCAACCGTGGCCTCGCGGTGCTGCCCAAGGAGAAGATCCCGAAGCTGCTCGACGAGACCGCGCTTGCGGTCGGTGGACTGGGACCGGCCCTGCAACGGCTGGTGGACGCGACGCAGGCGATCGTGGGCGACTTCCACACCCAGATCAACGACGTCAACGACATCATCCAGAACTCCGGACCGATCCTGCAGAGCCAGGTCGACTCGGGCAGCGCGATCGAGCGCTGGGCGCGCAACCTGAACACGCTGGCAGCTCAGAGCGCCCAGGAGGACCAGCACCTGCGCAGCGTGCTGACCCAGGCCGCTCCGACGGCGGACCAGGTGAATGAGGTGTTCACCGACGTCCGTGACTCGCTGCCGCAGACGTTGGCCAACCTCGAGGTCGTGTTCGACCTGCTGAAGCGGTACCACAAGGGCCTCGAGCAGGTCCTGGTGTTCCTGCCGCAGGGCGCTTCGATCGCACAGACGGTGGCCGCGCCGTTCCCGAACATGGCGGCCCTGGACCTCGCGCTGGCGATCAACCAGCCGCCCCCCTGCCTGACCGGCTTCATTCCGGCCGAGCAGTGGCGGTCGTTCGCCGACACCAGCATGCAGCCGCTGCCGGTCGGGACGTACTGCAAGATCCCGATGGACACCCCGGCCAACAGCGTGCGTGGATCGCGCAATATTCCCTGTGTCGATGTGCCCGGCAAGCGGGCCGCGACGCCGCGCGAATGCCGCAGCACCAAGCCGTATGAGCCGGCGGGTACCAACCCCTGGTACGGCGACCCGAACCAGCTGCTAACCTGCCCGGCGCCCGCCGCGCGGTGTGACCAGCCGGTCAAGCCGGGTCTGGTGGTACCCGCGCCGTCGGTCAACAACGGGTTGAACCCGGCCCCGGCCGACCGGCTCCCGCCGGGCGGCACTCCACCCCCGATCAGCGACCCGCTGACCCGTCCCGGCACCGGCGCGGTGCAGTGCAACGGACAGCAGCCCAACCCCTGCGTCTACACTCCGGGCGGGCCCCCCTCTGCGGTCTACAGTCCGCAGAGTGGCGAGCTGGTAGGGCCCGACGGGGTCAAATACTCCGTCGCAAACTCGATGAAAACAGGAGACGACGGATGGAAGGAGATGCTGGCACCAGCCGGCTGAACCCCATCAACGAGGACGATTCGCAGGGCACGGATGTCCTGACCGAGGATTCGCAGGAATCCGAGGCCGGAGCCGACCCGACTGACGCCGAGGTGACGGACGAGGATTCCCAGGAATCCGAGGCCGGAGCCGACCCTTCCAGCCTCGAGACCGCAGGAGAACCTGCCGTCGAACGGGGTAAGTCCCGGGTGGGCCGGGCCTGGGTGGTCGGGATCGCGGCAGTCCTGCTGATCATGGCCGGCGCCATCGCGGGCGGTGGCTATTACGCCTTGCGGTCCCACCAGGACATCGCTGCGTTGCAGCGCAACGACGCTGCGGCACTGAGCGTGGCCAAGGATTGCGTCGCCGCGACCCAGGCGCCGGACATCAGCAGCATGGCGGCCAGTGAACAGAAGATCGTCGACTGCGGCACCGACCAGTACCGCACCCAGGCGCTGCTCTACAGCAGCATGCTGGTGCAGGCGTACCAGGCCGCCAACGTGCACCTGAAGGTGTCCGACATGCGGGCGGCCGTCGAGCGCAACAATCCCGACGGCTCGGTCGACGTCCTCATCGCCCTGCGCATCAATGTCTCCAACGACCAGCAGCAGAACCAGGAGACCGGTTACCGCCTGCGGGTGCGGATGGCGCCGACCGAGGGGACCTACAAGATCTCCAAGCTCGACCAGGTGACGAAGTGACGGTGGTGGTCGAAAAGACCCGGACCGCCGCCCAGGACTTACCCGAGAAGGCCTTGGCGCCTTGGCATGTGCGCGTTGCGGCATTTGCCGTCGACGTGCTGGCCGGACTGGCCGTGGCAACCACCATGGCGCTGGTTTCGTTCACGCTGCCGCCGTACCGCGCGTGGTGGTGGGTGTGCATGGTCGTGTGCGCCCTCGCGGTCCTGGCGGTGCTGGTCAACCGGTTGTTGCTGCCGACGGTGACTGGCTGGAGTCTGGGACGCGCACAGTTCGGCATCGCCGTCGCCCGGCGCGACGGGAAAGACATCAGCCCGTGGTGGCTGCTGTTACGCGACCTGGCACACCTGATCGACACCGCCGCGCTGTTGGTGGGCTGGTTCTGGCCGCTGTGGGATTCGCAGCGCCGCACCTTCGCCGACATGCTGCTGCGCACCGAGGTGCTGCGCGTCGTACCTCACGAGCGGGCCGAGAAGGTACGGCAGTGGACGGCGGTGGCGCTGGCTGTCGCGGCACTGCTGTGTCTGGGCGGTGCCGGCGTGGGCTACGGGGTTGTCTACGCCCGGGCCCAAGCCACTGACCGGACCCGCACCGAGATCTCGACGCAGGGTCCCAAGATCGTCGCCCAGATGCTGACGTACGACCCGAAGAACCTGAAGGACGATTTCGCCCGTGCCCTGAACCTGACCACCGACCGATATCGCCGTGAGCTGGCCGCCCAGCAGGAGGCCGTGCAGAAGGGCCAGCCCGTCATCAACGAGTACTGGGGTTCCACCAACTCGGTACTGGAGGCCACCCCAAACACCGCGACGATGCTGCTGTTTCTGCAGGGCCGCCGCGGCGATGGCCCGGAGACCCGCTACATCACCGCCAGCGTCAGGGTGAAGTTCGTGAAGAGCGCCGACGGCCACTGGCTCGTCGACAACCTCACGGTGCTGGCCAAGCCGAAACCCGCGGGTGAAGGCAAATGAGTCCCCGGCGCAAGTTCGAACCCGGCGAGGAGTCGCTGCTCGTCCCGCAGTCCATCCCGCCGCGACGGTGGGCGCTGCCGGTGGTGTCCTCGATCGCTTCGGTGGTGATGGTGGCGGCGATCGCGTTGTCGACGTTCATGCTCGTCGACCATCAATCCCGCGACCATGTTGCGGAGCGGGAAACCCAGGCCGTCAACTACGTCAAGTGGTTCATGACGGGCTTCACCTCTATCGACCCGTTCCACGCCAACGAGTACATCGAACGGGTGATGGCCCAGGCGACGGGTGACTTCGCCAAGCAGTACACCGACAAGGCCAACGAAATCCTGTTCCAGGTCGCCCGCGCGGAACGGTCCACCGGGACGGTGCTGGAAGCCGGCGTGGAACGCTGGAACGACGACGGCAGCGTCACCGTGTTGGTGGCCACCGACGTCACCTCCAAGTCACCGGACGGAAAACAGGTCTTCGAGAACACCAACCGTTGGTCGGCGACCGCTACGCAGGAAGGGAATCAGTGGAAGATCAGCAACCTGCAGCAGGTGATCTGACCGACGAGGCCCGGGACGAACCCGAGGCCGCCGACTCCCAAGCCGAAACCGTCGAGGCCGCCGCGCCGGTGACGGAAACCGATGCGGCTGAGGGTGATTCGCCGGAAGAGGACGGGGCGGACTCCGAGGCCGCGCCGGCCGAGGACGCCGAGACGGCCGCGACCGAGGCCGCGCCGGTCAAGCAGGAAAAGCAGAAGAAACAGAAAAAGCCGAAGAAGCAGCGGAAGCGCAGGCCCGGCCGGGTGGCCGCGGTGGTCATCGCTCTGGTGGCCGCGTTGTTCGTCGGGTCCTCGGCATTCGCGGCCGCGATGGTGCAGCCCTACCTGGCCGAGCGGGCCACCATCGAAGTCAAGGTCAAGGTGGCCCGGGCCGCGGCCAACGCGATCACCACGCTGTGGAGCTACACCCCGGAGAACATGGACACCCTCGCCGACCGCGCGGGCAGGTACCTCACCGGCGACTTCGGCGCGCAGTACCGCAAATTCGTCGAAGAGAAGGTCGTCGGGCCCAACAAGCAACTGAAGATCACCAACTCCACCGAGGTCACCGGCGTGGCGGTCGAATCACTCGAAGGCCCGAACGCGACCGTGATCGTCTACACCAACACCACCGCGACCACCCCGCTGAAGAAGAACATCCCGTCGCTGCAGTACCTGTCCTATCGGATGTCGATGAAGCGCGAGGGAGACCGCTGGCTGGTCACGCGGATGACCACCATCACCTCGCTGGATGTGACGCCACAGCTGTAGCGCGCCCGCCATGGCCGTCATCTCTCCGGTCTCCGACCGTTCGACCGTCACGGCGTTACTGCTGCTGACGTTCGCGACCGGCCTGGCCGACGCGATCGCGGTCCTGAAGCTCGGGCATGTGTTCGTCGCCAACATGACGGGCAACGTCATTTTCTTCGGCTTCTGGTTCGCGCCGCGATCCACCGTCGATCTGACGGCCGTCGTCGTCGCCTTCCCGACCTTCGTCGCCGGCACGATCCTGGGCGGCCGGTTGATGCGCCACTTCGGGGTCCGGGTCCGGCCCTGGATCACCTTGTCCTTGGGCATCGAGGTGGTGCTGCTGACCGTCCTCTCGATCCTGGCCGGTGCGGGTGTCTGCCGGTACAACGACAACACCAAGCTGCTGCTGATCGGCGGCATGGCCATCGTCTTCGGCCTGCAGCACTCCAGCGCACGCCAGTTCGGCATCCAGGAACTCACCACCACGGTGCTGACGTCGACGATCGTCGGACTCGGTTTCGACAGCCGCCTGGCCGGCGGCACGGCCGATCGCGAAAAGCTGCGCTACGGCGTGGTTTTGACGATGGGCATCGGGGCGACGGTGGGTGCGACGATCACCCGGGTGGCGGTGGCGCCGGTGCTCTGCCTGGCGGCCGCCGTGATCGCCGTCAGCCTGCTGATCTTCCGGTTCGGGGCCGAGCCCACTAGTTGAAGGCGAGCCAGCTGGGCAGCGCCCGCTCGTGGGAGTCGCAGAGCACCTGCCGGGTGTCGCACGAGCCCTTCGGCGATCCCGCTCCGGCCCACATGCCCCCGGTGTCGCGGCGCAACACGATCGCCGACGAGCCGCCGCCGTCGAGCAGGATCGCGGTGTCGCTGCCCAGGCCGCGGAAGAGGTCCTGAATGTTGTCCGGGGTGTAGCTGCCGCCCTCGAAGATGTACATCTCGTCTTTCTGCTTCGAGTAGGCCAGTGCGGTGCGCGCCGCGCTGGGACCGCCGTCGTGCAACTGGGCGGTGTTGCCGGGCGACAGGAGGCCGATGCCGGCCACCGCCACGAATTTCGCGTTCTTGTTAAGCAGGTCGGCGATCACCGGCGTGGCCAGGTCATAGTCCTCTCTACCCTTGGGCCGCAGCACATATGGCGCACCACCGGCCGGCAGGATCATCGTCGTCAACGACGTCCAGGATTCGTCGCCGCCGGACAGACCCTGCTTGCCGGGGTAGGCGACGGTGCCGGTGACGGCCTGGTTGGCGCGGCCCTGGCCACGGGTGTTGTCTACGAAGGCGCCCAGCGGTGAGCTGCACCCGGTGTCGCGCCAGGAACCGGCTTTCTGGCCGCGCACGTCGAAGAAGTTGGCGTTGATCGCGATGGTCGGCTGGCCCATGCGCTGCCACGCCTGCAGCGGGGCGTAGACCTCGGACGCCTGCATCAGGCCCTCACTGGTGCGCGCACCGGCATTGTTCTCGCAACGCGCCTGGTCACCCTGGTGGCTGTCCACCAGCAGATGCGGCTGCAGTCGGCTCGACGCCTGTTTGATGATCATCAGGTGGCCGCCGTTGTTCATTTCGTACGCGCGGCCGGCGCCGTCCAACAGCGGCATGGAGTGTCCACCGCCGAAGTTGTAGACCAGATACGAGCCCTTGGTGTTGGCGATCGCCTGCTCCAGGAGTTCACGCGCATCGGCGGCGCGTGCTACCGGCTGGCCCGTGGTGCTCGCCAATGCGACGCATGACGCCAGCGCGGCACAGCTTGCCGTGAGTCTGCGCAGGACGGCAGCTGGCGTCGGCACGAGAAGCCCTTTCGGCCAATATCCGGGGAAGCAACTATCCCAGGATCAGCCACATCCGTCACACTGTCAACTTTAGTAACAGTGGGATGACGGTCCGGGCGCATTCGAATTACGTTTGCCCGCTTGCACTTTCAGAGGCAGGCTGGGGCTTCGGTGTGGGCTCGGGCTCCTCGTCCTGGGCTGCCGGCTCGGTTGTCACCTCGGGTTCGGCTGCTGTCTCGCTGACGGCTTCGCGTGCCTTCTCGCGTTGGTGGTGCGCCTGGTGCTCGGCGGCGATGGCGTGTTCGATCGCGCCGGGAATCCGGTGGAAGCCCTTGCGGTCGTACATGCGGGTGATGATGCCGCCGAGCAACAACCCGATCAGCAGGCCGATACCGGTCATGATCAACGCCTGCCGCAATCCGGCATCTCCATGTCCGTTGAGGTAGAGCAGCGAGCGCACTCCGAGGAAAACCTGGTGCATGGGTTCGAACTCGGCCAGCCAACGGAAGAACGGCGGTACCGCCTCCAGCGGCACCGTCGCGCCGGCCGACGGCAAGCCGAGGATCACAAACACCAGCATGCTGAACAGCAGACCCATCGAGCCGAGGATCGCGATCAGCGAACTCGAGGTGATGCCCACCGCGCTGATCGCGAAGACTCCGAAGGCCCACAGCTGCCAGCCCAGTGTGATGGGCATCCCCAACCCATGGGCTATGGCCATGTACACACCCGACGTGGCCAGCGCCAGGATCACCATCAGCCCCCACTTGACCAACAGCGTGCGGAATCGCGAGATGTTGACCTGCTCGGCGAAGCGGTAGACCGGGCCGAATTCGGCTGGCACATAACCCAGCATCGAGTCCACCAGAGTGCTGACCACGATGCTGCCGGTGAAGCCCGCCAGCAACAACAACAGCGCATAGTAGAAGGCCGACAACCCATTTCCGGTGCCGTTGGGCAGCGGGTTGTACACCGTCGACTTGATGTCGATCGGACTGTTCAGGGCCAGCACCGAAGCGCCGGCCAGTGGCGCACCACCGGTCTGCGCCGCCACATCGGCCGAAAGTCGTTCGCCGACTTTGCTGTTCGCGACTGAGGCGGCCTGGTTCAGGGTCTGACCGGCGATGCTGGAGCCCAATGTGCCCGCCCGAGGGTTGGTGGAGATCGTGATCGTCGGCCGTTCGGCACGGTTGGCGGTCACCGCGCTCTCCCCGAGGTCGCGCAGTTTCGACGAGAACCCCGGCGGAATCACCATCTCGCCGTAGAGTTGCGCCCGGTCCAGGAGTTGCTTGGCCTCGGCTGCGGAGACCACCCGGACGTCGAACTTGTCCTTGTCCAGGCCGGCCACCACGCCGTCGGTGATCTGCTTGCCGTAGGGCCCGGCGTCCTGGTTGACCACCGCGATCGGGAATTGGCGAAGGTTGGTGGTCGGATTCAGGATGCCGCCCAGGTACAGCGCCGACAGCGCCGACATGAGGGCAAGCGTGATCAGGATCGGCGCCAGCCAGAACCGCACCTTACGAAGTTGCCGGGTGTTCCGGTTCGGTTTGGGTGCTGCGTGGCGGGGCTGCTTCTGAGACATGGGAGCTCCTGTCTGTCGAGCCCACTCTAATGTGTCGGTCAGCCGCCCAGCTTCGCGTGCATCTCCCAGACCAGCACTTCGGAAGTCTGCCGCGCGGTGAGCCGACGGCCGTCCGCGTCGGTGCAGCGGGCCGCGTCTCCCTGGGTCAGCTCACCGCCTTCCTCGATGGTGAGGTGGCCGCGCGCCACGAATACGTGCAGGTAGGGCGCCGGCGGCAGCGAGATGGAGCCGCCCGCGGGCAGCCGTGCGACATGCAGCGCCGCGGCGCGGTTGTGCAGGGAGAGGGCGCCGTCACGTCCCGGAATGCCGGACGCGACAGTGACCCAGCCGACGTTGTCCAGCTGATTGCCGATTTCGTCCTGTTGGTAGCTCGGTGTGATGCCGGTCTCGTCCGGAACAACCCACATCTGCACGAAATGCACTGGCCGAGTGGGCGAACCGTTCTTCTCCGAATGCAGGATCCCGCTGCCGGCCGACATGCGCTGGGCCAGTCCGGGGTAGATCACTCCCTGGTTTCCGGCGGAATCCTGATGTGCCAGTTCACCTTCCAATACCCACGTCACGATCTCCATGTCGCGATGCGGGTGGGTGTCGAAACCTGTTCGCGGCGCGACGATGTCGTCATTGTTCACCAGCAGCAAGCCGAAATGTGTGTTGTCCGGCTCGTAATGGTCTCCGAAGGAGAAGGAGTGCCGGGATTGCAACCATGGCGTGGTCGTGCTGCCGCGATCGGCGGCTCGCCGGATATCTACGGTGGCAGGCACGGCGTCAGGTCCGCGGGTAGGTGGCGGCGGCCAACTGCAGGATCTCCACGCGGTCGGCCGCCAGAATGAACCCGGACTCGATCGCGGCGTCGAGCGCCGCGGTGAACTTACTCAGGTACTCGTCTTGGCCTCCCGGGTAGAGGCGCCGCACGGTGGCGTCGTCGAAGGGCTCGCCGGTGCCGAAGATCGACGCCATAATGCTCTCCTCGGCGGCGATGCCGGACGTGCGGGCGACCGGGACATCCACCCACGGGGTGCGCACTCCGCCGGCGGCTATGCCGTGGGCATCCAGCACCGGCTGCGGATGCGGGGCTTCGCGGACCCGCAGCGGCGGGCCACTGGGCGGCGCCGTTCCGGTGCGGACCCACGAGGTGAGCGCCGTCAATGCCGCCTGCACGACGTAGTGGTGCTGCGGTCCGAAGTTGATGTAATGGTCGAGTTGCTGACCCATCAGGTTGTCGATGGGTGTGTAGGCGGCCGCCAAGTCCTCGATGGGCGCGCTGCCTGAGTCGATCGGCGCTACCTGGATCGTGTAATTGTCGGCGTGCGCGGCGCCGGCGATCTCCCACACCCGCAGGAGGTCGTTGTCGGGCTGGCGGGCGGCGTAATAGCCCTGCCGCCCCGCGCCGTACAGGTCGGTTTCGGTGATGATCGTCATGAGCGGCACCCGTAGGTCCGGGCGGAACTTCACCGCTTGCGAACTGCTGGACTGCAATTCGTCGAAAATGGATCCGTCGTGCAGTGGCGCGGCCGGACCGAACCGCGAATGCACCAGGAACCCGTCGTAGCTTCGCGCGAGCGGGTCGACGGCGTTGATGTAGCTGGTGAGGAACATCGCAGATTGCGATTCGCCCACGGCGACAACATGTTCGGGGCTCAGATCGCCGAGGATGCCACCGGTTTCCCGGACCAGGCCGCCGATCTGCGAGAACAAGTCGTAGGCGAAAACGTCACCCGGGTGGCTGAGACCGGCATAGCGCTTGGGGTTCTGGCTCTTGAGTGACATGTCCATTCCGAGCAGGCTCACCCCGCCGTCCACACCGACCTTCTGGGCCGAGACCATCACGTAGGCGTAGCCCGCGCGGATCACCTCCCGGTGGGCCATCATCCACACCGCCGGTGCGTCGATGCCCCCACTGACATTGAGCCACTCGACCAGCGCCGTGCCGTTGAAATCAGCGGGATCGCCGGGGGTGAGGACTACCACCCGGGTGGTGTAATCGGCTGTGTCCGAAGCGGTTACGCACCACCGGCCATCCGGGCCCGGCGGCTGCTCCGGGGCGTAGGACGCGGCGCTGCCGGATACGAAGAACTCCTGCGCGCGGTAGCCCACGCCGCCGATGTCGAACGCGCCCAACAGGATCGAGGGCCGGCCCGGCACCGGCGTGACGGTGGGCGGGGCGGTCACAGCGCGTCCGGCAGGCCGAATCTGGCGAACAGCGACCCGTCGAGGAACGCGACCACATGGGACACCCCGTCCGGCCGGACGTCAAGGACGTGCAACTGGAACGGCACATGGCGGTCGCCCGCACGCATGTACATGGCCGCACCGGGCTGACCGTTGGCCGTGATCGGGATCATCCGCATGTCGCCGGGATGCTCGGCCGGGCACTGCGAATGGATGAGCGTGATGATGTCCGGCGCGCCCTGGTACCAACCGGTGTAGGGCGGCATCTCCCAGATCGCTTCCGCGGTGAAAAGATCCACCAACCGGTCGATGTCGTAGGTCTCGAACGCGTCCATGTAGCGGGCCAGCAGGTCCTGCGTCTCGGCGGAGTCCGGCGCGGCCAGCCGGTCATCGGCGCTGGGGGCGACGGCGTCCAGCTGCGTCCGGGCGCGTTGCAGCAGGCTGTTCACCGCGACGGTGGTGGTGCCGATCGCCTCGGCGACCTCGGCCGCCTTCCACTGCAATACGTCGCGCAGCAACAGCACCGCCCGCTGTCGCGGCGACAGGTGCTGAAGCGCGGCGATGAACGCCAGCCGCACCGATTCCCGGGACTCGGCGATCACCGCCGGGTCGGCGGGATCCTGGGCGTCGGGCAGTGGTTCCAGCCAGGGCACTTCGGCGCGCTCGATCAGCTCGGCCGTCGGGTCCGAACGGGTGTTTCCCAGCCCGGTCGGCAGCGGGCGCCGTCCGCGGCCTTCCAGGGCGGTGAGGCAGGTGTTGGTGGCGATCCGGTGCAGCCAGGTGCGGACCGAGGACTTGCCCTCGAACCGGTCATAGGACTTCCAGGCCCGCAGCAGGGTCTCCTGCACCAGGTCCTCGGCGTCGTGCAGCGACCCGGTCATCCGGTAACAGTGGGCGAGCAGTTCACGCCGGTACGGTTCGGCGTGGGCGGAGAAGTCTCCTCCGGCATTGGGCGGCGAATTTTCGGTGAGCACACTCACGCATTCGAGACTACGCAGAGAGTGCGACAACACGCCGCGAGGTGTGGCCGTGCAGGACGTAAGCTGCCCGTGATGACTACCACCCGCACTGAACGGAATTTCGATGGCGTCGGTGGCGTACCGATCGTCTATGACGTGTGGACCCCGGACGTCCCGCCGCGTGCGGTGGTCATTCTCGCCCACGGTTTCGGTGAGCACGCGCGTCGCTACGACCACGTGACGCAGCGGCTGGGCCAGGCCGGGCTCATCACCTATGCACTCGATCACCGCGGCCACGGCCGCTCGGGCGGCAAGCGGGTGATGGTGCGCGACGTCTCGGAGTTCACCGGTGACTTCGACACGCTGGTCGGCGTCGCCACCCGGGAGAACCCCGGCCTGACCCGGATCGTGCTCGGCCACAGCATGGGCGGGGCGATCGTGTTCGCCTACGGGGTGGAGCGCCCGGACAACTACGACCTGATGGTGTTGTCCGCGCCGGCCGTCGCGGCGCAGGACATGGTGCCGCGGGTGGTGGCGCTGGCCGCCAAGGTGTTGGGTGTCCTGACGCCGGGCCTGCCGGTGGAGGCGCTGGACTTCAACGCGATATCGCGCGACCCGGAGGTGGTCCACGCCTACAACACCGACCCGCTGGTGTACCACGGCAAGGTGCCGGCCGGACTGGGCCGGGCGCTGCTGCAGGTGGGCGAGACCATGCCGCAGCGGGCCCCGGCATTGACGACGCCGCTGCTGGTGGTGCACGGCACCGGTGACTCGCTGGTGCCGATCGAGGGCAGCCGCCGGTTGGTGGACTGTGTGGGCTCCGCCGACGTCGAGCTGAAGGAATACGCGGGCCTGTTCCACGAGGTCTTCAACGAGCCCGAGCAGAATCAGGTGCTCGACGACGTGGTGTCCTGGCTCAATCTGCGCCTGTGAATGGCCGGGCGGGATTGTCGTGTCGCTGCGCTAGTTTGGCCGCATGACCGACGACAAGATGCTGTCCCGTATTGCGGCACTGCTGCGTCAGGCGGAGGGCACCGACAACCCGCATGAGGCCGAGGCCTTCATGACGGCCGCGCAGCGGCTGGCGACGGCCTCCTCCATCGATCTTGCGGTGGCGCGCTCGCACTCCGCCAACCGCTCGGCGGCCCAGGCCCCCACCCAGCGCACCATAACTATCGGCGCCGCGGGCACCCGCGGACTCCGCACGTATGTGCAGCTTTTCGTGCTGATCGCGGCGGCGAACGACGTGCGCTGCGACATCGCCTCGAATTCGACGTTCCTGTATGCCTACGGGTTCGCCGAGGACATCGACGCCACGCACGCCCTCTACGCCAGCCTGGTGGTGCAGATGGTCCGGGCCTCGGATGCCTATCTCGCGACGGGCGAGCACCGGCCGACTCCCACCATCACCGCCCGGCTCAACTTCCAGCTGGCCTTCGGCGCCCGCGTCGGCCAGCGGCTGGCGGAGGCCCGCGAGCAGGCCAGGCAGGAAGTCACCAAGGACCGCCGGCGTGCCCCTGGAACCGCTATCGCATTGCGGGACAAAGAAGTCGAGCTCCGCGACCACTATCGCGAGGCGTCCAAGGCGCGCGGTACCTGGCAGGCTAACCGGGCCTCGGCCGGGTATTCGTCGGCGGCGCGACGCGCGGGCGACCGGGCCGGGCGGCGGGCGCGCCTGGGGAGCAGTCCCGAGTTGCCGGGGGCGCGGACCGCGCTGGGCCGTTGAGCCGCGATTCTCAGCGCGCCAAGGTCTATGCGGCTGAGGAATTCGTGCGGGTCATGTTCGACCGGGCCGCGCAACACGGGTCGCCCAGCGTCGACTTCTTCGGCACCCAGTTGACGCTGCCGCCGGAGGGACGGTTCGCCTCGATGGCCTCGGTGCAGCGCTACGTCGACGAGGTGCTCGCGCTGCCGGGGGTGCGCCGGCAGTGGCCGGACGTGCCGGGGCTGCGGGTGCGGGCGCGGCGCGGAGCCAGCTCTGCCCACTACGAGAACCGGGACGGGGCAGGCACTATCGCGGTTCCCGACCGCGACACCGCGGACTGGGCGATGCGTGAGCTCGTCATACTGCATGAGGTGGCGCACCACCTGTGCCGGGTACCACCGCCACACGGGCCGGACTTCGTGGCGACCATGTGCGAGTTGACGGAGCTGGTGATGGGTCCCGAACTCGGCCATGTGCTGCGGGTCGTCTATGCGAAAGAGGGTGTGCGATGAGCTCTCCCACGGATGATCCGGACGCGCGTGCCCGTGAAGTCGAGGAGCAGCTGACCGACGACGAGCGCTTCTCGCTCCTGGTCGGTGTGATGGGCGCCGGAGACATGTGGCCGCTGCACGACGAGCGGATTCCGCCAGACGTCCCGATGAGTGCGGGCTATGTGCCGGGGATCGCCCGGCTGGGGATACCGGCGCTGCGGATGAGTGACGCCGGCCTGGGCGTGACCAATCCCGGTTTCCGTGCGGGCGATACCGCAACGGCGCTGCCCGCGGGGCTGGCGATGGCCGCCAGTTTCAATCCCGGGCTGGCCCGCGCCGCGGGTTCGGTGATCGGGGTCGAGGCACGCAGTCGCGGCTTCAACGTGCAGTTGGCGGGCGCGATGAACCTGTGCCGTGATCCCCGCAACGGCCGCAATTTCGAGTACTTCTCCGAAGATCCGCTGCTGAGCGCCACCACGGCCGCCGAGCAGATCATCGGAATCCAGCAGCACGGCGTCATCTGCACCGCCAAGCACTTCTCGCTGAACTGCAACGAGACCAACCGGCACTGGCTGGACGCCGTGATCGATCCCGACGCTCACCGCGAATCCGATCTGCTGGCCTTCGAGATCGCCATTGAGCGGGGCCGGCCCGGGGCGGTGATGGCGGCCTACAACAAGGTCAACGGCGACTACGCCGCTGCCAACGGCGTCCTGCTCAACGACGTGCTGAAAGGTGCCTGGGGATACCCCGGCTGGGTGATGTCCGACTGGGGCGGCACGCCGAGTTGGGAGTGTGCGCTGGGCGGCCTCGACCAGGAATGCGGCGCCCAGATCGACGCCCTGCTGTGGCAGGCCGAGACGTTCGGCGCCCCACTGCGGGCCGCCTTCGCCGACGGTCGGCTCACCGGGCAGCGGCTGTCGGACATGGTCCGGCGGATCCTGCGGTCGATGTTCGCGGTCGGGATCGACAGGTGGGGACCGGCACCGGAACCGGATATCAACGCGCACAACGAGATAGCCCTGGATATCGCACGACAGGGAACGGTGCTGCTGCAGAACCGGGGCGCGCTGCCCCTGGAGGCGGGGCGGGTCGGCCACATCGCCGTCATCGGCGGCTACTCCCACCGCGGGGTTGCGGCCGGGTTCGGCTCGAGCACGGTCGTCCCGCCGGGCGGCTACGCCGGCGTGATCCCGATCGGTGGCTCCGGGCTGGAAGCTGGCATGCGCAATCTATACCTGCAGCCGTCGAGCCCGCTCGAGGGACTCAGGACGCTGCTGCCGCAGGCCCACATCGAATTCGATCCCGGTATCAGCCCGGCCGAGGCGGTGCCGGTGGCGCGCCGGGCCGAGGTCGCGATCGTCTTCGCGACCCGGGCCGAGGGCGAGGGGTTCGACGTTGCCGACCTGTCGCTGCCGTGGGGCCAGGACGCTCTGATCGCCGCGGTCGCCGCGGCCAACCCGAACACCGTGGTGGTGCTTCAGACCGGCAACCCGGTGGCGATGCCCTGGCGTGATTCGGTGAGCGCGATCGTCGCGGCCTGGTACCCGGGCCAACAGGGGGGCCGGGCGATCGCGGAAATTCTTACCGGGCAAGTCAATCCGTCGGGACGGCTACCGATCACCTTCCCGGTGGACATCGGTCAGACGCCCCGTCCGCAGCTGGGCTCGCCGACGACGATCGATTATTCAGAGGGCGCCGAAGTCGGGTATCGCTGGTTCGCCCACACGGGCCAGGCGCCGCTGTTCGCGTTCGGGCACGGGTTGTCCTACACCAGCTTTGAACACCGCGACCTCGAGGTGACCGGCGGTGACACGGTGCGAGCCGCCGTCACCGTCGTCAACAACGGTGATCGCCGCGGGGCGGATGTCCCGCAGGTGTATCTGGCCGGCGCACCGGGCGAAGGCCGGTTGAGGCTGTTGGGATACGAGAGGGTCGACCTCGAACCCGGGCAGTCTCGCCGGGTGAGCATCGAGGCGGATCCGCGTCTGCTGGCGCGCTACGCCGACGGAAGCTGGCACATCAGCCCCGGGCGCCACACCGTGGCCGTCGGTGCGTCGGCGGTCGCGCTGACGCTGGCGGCCGAGGTCGAGCTGACCGGCCGTACGTTCGGGCGCTGAGCGCGCGTCCGGACGCACGACCGGCCGGCGAACCTACTGGACGGGGACCAGGGCCTCGCCGCAGGTGCAGCGGTACGGCTCGGTGGCGCCGGAGCAGTGGCACGGGACCTCGATGCGCACGCGACAGCCACAACCCTCGTGGCCACAAGTCAATTCGGTTCCAGCTTCGTGAGTTGCCATGGGATTCCACCTTCATCTGAGTCGGACTTGCTTCCGCCACCAGCATATACCCCGTGGGGGTACGGGTAAATAGTGAAGTGGTGACCCGGCGCGTCGGCCGGGCCAGGAGTTAGCGTTGGTTATGCCTGCAGAAGCGAACCCGCAAGCCGTCGACGCTTTCCTGGACAGCACGCTGATCGGCCCGGACCCGGCACTGTCCGCCGCGGTCGCGGCCAGTGACGCGGCCGGCCTGCCGCGGATCGCGGTGTCGGCGCAGCAGGCAAGTTTCTGTGCCTGCTGGCCTCGGCCATGCAGGCGCGCCGCATTCTCGAACTGGGCACGCTGGGCGGCTACAGCACCATCTGGCTCGCGCGCGGTGCAGGGCCGGAGGGGCGGGTGGTCACGCTGGAGTTCGATCCGCGGCGTGCCGAGCTCGCTCGGGCCAACCTGGAACGGGCGGGTCTGGGCGACCGGGTCGAGGTGGTGGTGGGCGCGGCACTGGACACCTTGCCGACGGTGACCGGCGGCCCGTTCGACCTGGTGTTCATCGACGCGGACAAGGAGAACAACGCCGCCTACCTGGAGTGGGCGATCAAGCTGGGTCGTCCCGGCACCGCGGTCGTGGTCGACAACGTCATCCGCGGGGGCAAGGTGCTGACCGAGTCCGACGATGTCAGGGTCGCGGCGACCCGCGGGACGCTGCAACTGATGGGTGAGCATCCGCGCCTGGACACCGCCGTGTTGCAAACGGTCGGCGGCAAGGGGTGGGACGGGTTCGCGGTGGCGCTGGTGCGCTGAGTCGACTTTCGAGTGTGCGCTGGCCGCTTCGAGTGTGCGTCAGCTGCGCAAAATCGGCGGTTCCGCCGCGGCGGACGCACACCCGACGCGGTGGACGCACACCCGGCGCGTCAGCCGCAGACGGCTCCGTTTGCGGCCGATCCGACCAGCTTGACGTACTTGGCCAGCACGCCGGTCTTGTAGCGCGGCGGCGGGGGAGTGAAATCCTTTCGCCGCGAGGCGAACTCGTCGGGGTCGACCAGTACGTCGAGGGTGTGGTTGGCCACGTCGAGGCGGATCTTGTCGCCGTCGCGCAGGAAGGCGATCGGGCCGGCGTCGACGGCTTCGGGCGCCACGTGCCCCACGCACAGCCCGGTCGTCCCACCGGAGAACCGGCCGTCGGTGAGCAGCAGCACGTCCTTGCCCAGCCCGGCGCCCTTGATGGCGCCGGTGATGGCGAGCATCTCGCGCATGCCGGGACCGCCCTTGGGCCCCTCGTAGCGGATCACCACCGCGTCGCCGTGGGTGATGGTGCCGTCCTCGAGCGCGTCCAGGGCCGCCCGCTCGCCGTCGAAAACCCGTGCGGTGCCTTCGAACACGTCGGAATCGAAACCGGCCGACTTGACCACCGCGCCTTCGGGGGCCAGTGATCCGCGCAGGATGGTGATGCCACCGGTCGGGTGGATGGGGTTGTTCAGGGCGCGCAGCACCTTGCCGTCCGGGTCCGGCGGCGCGATGTCGGCCAGGTTCTGTGCCACGGTCTGGCCGGTCACGGTAAGACAGTCACCGTGCAGCAGGTCGGCGTCCAGCAGTGCTTTCATCACCACCGGCACCCCGCCGATGTGGTCGACGTGCGACATCACGTGCCGGCCGAACGGCTTGACGTCGGCCAGATGGGGCACCCGCTTGCCGATCCGGGTGAAGTCGTCGAGAGTCAGTTCGACCTCGGCCTCGCGGGCGATCGCCAGCAGGTGCAGCACCGCGTTGGTCGAGCCGCCGAACGCCATCACCACCGCGATGGCGTTCTCGAACGCCTCTCGGGTCAGGATGTCGCGGGCGGTGATGCCCTTGCGCAACAGCTCGATGACGGCCTGACCGCTGCGGCGGGCGAACCCGTCGCGGCGGCGGTCGGTCGCCGGGGGAGCGGCGCTGCCCGGCAGTGACATGCCCAGTGCCTCGGCGGCGCTGGCCATGGTGTTGGCCGTGTACATACCGCCGCAGGCACCCTCGCCGGGGCAGATCGCCCGTTCGATGGCGTCGACGTCCTCCCGGGGCATCAGGCCGCGGGCGCACGCGCCCACCGCCTCGAACGCGTCGATGATGGTGACCTCGCGTTCGGTGCCGTCCGACAGCTTGGCGACGCCCGGCAGGATCGACCCGGCGTAGAGGAACACCGAGGCGAGGTCCAGGCGGGCGGCGGCCATCAGCATGCCGGGCAGCGATTTGTCGCACCCGGCCAACAGCACCGAGCCATCCAGCCGCTCGGCCTGCATCACGGTTTCGACGCTGTCGGCGATCACCTCGCGCGACACCAGGGAGAAGTGCATCCCCTCGTGTCCCATGGAGATGCCGTCGGACACCGAGATCGTCCCGAACTGGAGCGGGTAGCCGCCCGCGGCGAAGACGCCCTCCTTCACGGCCTTCGCCAGCCGGTCCAGCGACAGGTTGCAGGGGGTGATCTCGTTCCAGGACGAGGCGACCCCGATCTGCGCCTTGGCGAAGTCTTCGTCGCCCATGCCTACCGCGCGGAGCATTCCGCGGGCGGCGGCCTTCTCCAGGCCGTCGGTGACGTCGCGGCTGCGGGGCTTGATGTCGGGTTCAGGCATGCAGCAAGTATGCGGTGCGCCGGCATCCCGCCAAAATCGTTTATGATCGAAAGGTAATACCCCGTCGGGGTATGCCATGGCGTTTGGGAGACTTGATGACGGCAGCACACGGGTACGCGCAGCAGAAGGACAATTACGCCAAGCGGCTGCGTCGCATAGAGGGTCAGGTGCGCGGCATCGCGCGCATGATCGAAGAGGACAAGTACTGCATCGACGTCCTCACCCAGATCAGCGCCGTCAACAGTGCCATGCGGTCGGTGGCGCTGAACCTGCTCGACGAGCACCTGAACCATTGCGTCACCCGTGCGGTGGCCGAGGGTGGTCCCGAAGCCGAGGAGAAGCTGGCCGAAGCCTCGGCCGCCATCGCACGCCTTGTCCGTTCCTGACCGGGCGTGTTGACACCCAATGTTTGGGTAAAGCCCGGATACGTTGCGTACGGTTATCACGGCGCAATCGTGTCGCCACCCCAACACCATGACTGCCGAATCGGGAACCATCGCCGCAACCGCACGAACGTGGACGCCACGGATCGCGGTTCAACTTGCGGTGCTCGCCGCGGCGGCCTTCATCTACGTGACCGCGGAGCTGCTTCCCGTGGGGGCGCTGTCGGCGATCGCGCGCAACTTGAACGTCAGCGTGGTGCTGGTGGGCACACTGCTGACCTGGTACGCCTTCGTGGCGGCGCTGACCACCGTTCCGCTGGTGCGCTGGACCGCGCACTGGCCGCGGCGCCGGACGCTGTTGCTGAGCCTGGTGTGTCTGACCGTCTCGCAGGTGATTTCGGCGCTGGCGCCCAGCTTCGCGGTACTCGCCGCCGGCCGGGTCCTGTGCGCGGTGACGCACGGCCTGCTGTGGTCGGTGATCGCTCCGATCGCCACCCGCCTGGTGCCGCCCAGCCACGCCGGACGCGCCACCATGTCGATCTACGTCGGAACCAGCCTGGCGCTGGTCATCGGTAGTCCACTGACCGCGGCCCTGAGTCTGATGTGGGGCTGGCGGCTGGCGGCTGTGTGTGTCACCGTCGCGGCCGCCGTCGTGACGGTCGCGGCCCGGGTGGTGCTGCCCCCGCTGACGCTGACCACCGACCAGTTGCAGTACGTGGGCCGACGCTCGACGCATCACCGCAACCGGGCGCTGATCATGGTGAGCCTGATCACCATGATCGGCGTCACCGGGCACTTCGTCTCCTACACGTACATCGTGGTGATCGTTCGTCAGGTCGTCGGCGTGCGCGGGCCCAACGTCGCGTGGCTGCTGGCCGCCTACGGAATCGCCGGGGTGCTTGCGGTGGCGTTGGTGGCGCGTCCGCTGGACCGGCGCCCCAAGGGCGCGATCATTGTCTGCATGGCGGGGCTGACGGCCGCGCTGGCGCTGCTCAGTGCGCTGGCCTTCGGCTGGCATCGCTCCGCGACGACGGCGCTGGTGGTCGGGACGGCGGCGATCGTGCTGTGGGGCGCCATGGCCACCGCGGTGTCTCCGATGCTGCAGTCGGCGGCGATGCGTGCCGGCGCCGACGACCCGGACGGCGCCTCGGGCCTGTACGTCACGGCGTTCCAGGTGGGCATCATGGCGGGATCGCTGGCCGGCGGCCTGTTGTACGAGCGCAGTGTGGCGATGATGCTGACCGCGTCGGCAGGACTGATGGGTGTCGCGTTATTGGCGATGGCAGCGATTCGCCCGATAGTCGATACACCGGATTCGGCAATTTCACAGAGCGACTAACGGCGCAGGTCAACGGCCTGAACTGGGCTTGGTAACGGTCGCGGCGGGTTCGCCGAATGGCTAAGCAGGGGTTCTGCTGTGCCACACTGGGGCCAGTTCAGGTCTTGAAGTGTGTGACCGGAGGGAAACAGTATGTCGCGCTCGATGAGGGGCCGCACGAGGGCTGGCCTCGTCGCCGCTCTCAACGCATTCGGAGTCGCTGCGGTGCTCATGATGGGCGCCGGACCGGCCCTGGCGGACCCGGACGAGGCGCCAGGGGACCCGGGACCGGTGGTGGCGCCCGTGGACCCGCCCGCGCCCGAGCCGTTGCCGATTGCTCTGCCGCCGCTGCCCGATCCGTTCGGCCTCCCGCCGGGTGACCCGGCCGCGGTTCCGGTGGCGTCCGGGCCGGTGGCCGGCCAGGACCCGACGCCGTTCGTTGGTGAACCGCCGTTCCGGCCGCCGTCGTTCAACCCGGTCAACGGGGCGATGGTGGGTGTGGCCAAGCCGATCATCATCAACTTCCAGGTGCCGATCGCCGACCAGGCGATGGCCGAGCGCGCCGTGCACATCTCGTCGATCCCGCCGGTGGCGGGCAAGTTCTACTGGATGACGCCGTCGCAGCTGCGCTGGCGGCCGCTGAGCTTCTGGCCGGCCAACACGGCGGTGAACATCGACGCCGCCGGCACCAAGTCCAGCTTCCGCACCGGTGACTCGCTGATCGCGACGGCCGATGACGCCACGCACCAGATGACGATCACCCGCAACGGCGTGGTGCAGCAGACCTTCCCGATGTCGATGGGGATGGCCTCCGGCGGGCACCAGACGCCGAACGGCACCTACTACGTGCTGGAGAAGATGCCGACGGTGGTGATGGACTCCTCGACCTACGGGGTGCCGGTCAACTCGCCGAACGGCTACAAGGTGACCGTGTCGGATGCCGTGCGGATCGACAACAGCGGCAACTTCGTGCACAGTGCCCCGTGGTCGGTGGCCGACCAGGGTAAGCGCGATGTCAGCCACGGCTGCATCAATCTGGCGCCGGCCAATGCCAAGTGGTTCTTCGACAACTTCGGCAGCGGTGACCCGATCGTGGTCAAGAACTCCGTCGGCACGTACAACAAGCCCGACGGCGCCTCGGACTGGCAGCTGTAACTTGTAACGCTGAGCAGACGCAAAATCGCCCTTTTCGATCCTGAAAAGGGCGATTTTGCGTCTGTTCGCGGGTGTGAATTATGTATAGCATCATACATATGCGAAGTCCCCGAGAGCGGATGGTGGTGTCCGCGGCCCTGCTGATCAGGGAGCGCGGTGCGCGGGCCACCGCGATATCCGACGTGCTGGCGCACAGCGGGGCGCCCCGCGGGTCGGCCTACCACCACTTCCCGGGCGGGCGCACGCAACTGTTGTGCGAGGCGGTCGACTTCGCCGGCGAGCACATCGCCGCTCTCATTGCCGAAGCGGACAGCGGGCCGGCGCTGCTGGACAGGCTGATCGAGAAGTACCGGGAGCAGCTGCTGGCGACCGAGTTCCGCGCGGGTTGCCCGATTGCGGCGGTCTCGGTGGAAGCAGGCTTCGACCAGGACGACCGGGACCGGATGGCCCCGGTGGTGCAGCGGGCGGCGGCGGTGTTCGACCGTTGGTCGGACCTGATCACCCAGCGCTTCATCGCCG
This sequence comes from Mycobacterium sp. 23, assembly GCF_048287075.1. Lineage (NCBI taxonomy): Bacteria > Bacillati > Actinomycetota > Actinomycetes > Mycobacteriales > Mycobacteriaceae > Mycobacterium > Mycobacterium sp. 23. Next base: position 3,581,994 of record NZ_JBLVUX010000005.1, on the reverse strand, counting down.
ATGGCATCGCCGCGGAGCGGGCCGCTGAGCTCGCGGAGTTTGCGACGGCCGCGCTGGAGGGTGCGTTGCTGCTGGCGCGGGTGCGACGCGACCTGGCGCCGCTGGATCTGGCTCACCGCCAGGTGCGCGAGTTGATCGAAAGGAATCTGCCCCATGAATGACTGGCAGCCCACCGCGTGCATCCTGTGCGAGTGCAACTGCGGCATCGTCGTACAGACCGAAGGCCGCACCCTCGCCCGTATCCGGGGCGACAAAGAGCATCCGGCGTCGCAGGGTTACACCTGCAACAAGGCGTTGCGGCTGGACCACTACCAGAACGGCCGGGGCCGGCTGACCTCGCCGCTGCGCCGGCGTGCCGACGGTAGCTATGAGGAAATCGATTGGGACACAGCGATCGTCGAGATCGCCGAGGGTTTCAAACACATTCGCGACAGCTATGGTGGCGACAAGATCTTCTACTACGGCGGCGGTGGGCAGGGCAACCATCTCGGTGGTGCCTACAGTGGCGCGTTCCTGAAGGCGCTGGGCTCCAAGTACCGGTCAAATGCGTTGGCGCAGGAGAAGACCGGTGAGGCTTGGGTCGACGCACAACTCTACGGCGGTCATACCCGCGGCGAGTTCGAGCACGCCGAGGTGTCGGTGTTCGTCGGCAAGAACCCGTGGATGTCGCAGAGTTTCCCCCGGGCGCGGGTGGTCCTCAACGAGATCGCCAAGGATCCGCGGCGCTCGATGATCGTGATCGACCCGGTCGTCACCGACACCGCAAAGATGGCCGACTTCCATCTGCGGGTGCGGCCCGGAACCGATGCCTGGTGCCTGGCCGCGCTGGCCGCGGTCCTGGTGCAGGAAAACCTTTGCGACGAAGCGTTTCTCGCCGAGCATGCGCACGGTGTGGACGCCGTGCGGGCGGTGCTGGCCGACGTGCCGGTCGGTGAGTACGCGGGGCGGTGCGGGGTGGACGCGGAGTTGTTGCGCGCGGCTGCGCGTCGGATCGGGACGGCCGGCAGCGTCGCGGTATTCGAGGACCTCGGCGTGCAGCAGGCGCCCAACAGCACGGTGTGCTCCTACCTGAACAAGCTGTTGTGGATCCTGACCGGCAACTTCGCGAAAAAGGGCGGCCAGCACCTGCATTCGTCGTTCGTGCCGCTGTTCAGCACCGTCTCCGGACGCACGCCGGTGACCGGAGCGCCCATCATCTCCGGTTTGGTGCCGTGCAACGTCGTCCCCGAGGAGATCCTGACCGACCACCCGGACCGGTTCCGGGCCATGATCGTCGAAAGCAGCAACCCGGCCCACTCGGTGGCCGACTCGGCCGCGTGCCGCGAGGCGTTCCGGTCGCTGGAGCTGCTGGTTGTCGTCGATGTCGCGATGACCGAGACCGCCCGACTGGCGCACTACGTGCTGCCCGCGGCGTCGCAGTTCGAGAAGTGTGAAGCCACCTTCTTCAACCTCGAATTCCCGCACAACGCAATGCAGTTGCGTCACCGGCTGTTCCCGCCGCTGCCCGGCACGTTGCCGGAACCGGAGATCTGGGCGCGGCTGGTGCGTGCGCTGGGCGTGGTCTCCGATGAGGATCTGCGGCCGCTGCACGAGGCCGCCGCGCGGGGGCGTCAGGCGTATACCGAGGCGTTCCTGGGGGCCGTCGCTGGCAACCCGACGCTGGCCCGGGTGCTGCCTTATGTGCTGTACGAGACGCTGGGCCCGACGCTGCCGGACGGGTTGGCCGGCGCGGCGGCGTTGTGGGGACAGGCGCAGAAGACGGCGATGACGTACCCCGACGCCGTCCGGCGGGCCGGGCACGAAGACGGCAACGCGCTGTTCGACGCGATCATCGGCAGTCCCTCCGGCGTGACGTTCACCGTCCACAACTACGAGGACGACTTCGCGCTGATCGGCCACAGCGACCACAAGATCGCTCTGGAAATACCTGTAATGCTCAGCGAGATAAAGGCTTTGGCGGATGAGCCGGAGCAGCTGACCAGCGACGAGTTGCCGATCGTGCTGTCGGTGGGGGAACGGCGCGCCTACACCGCCAACGACATCTTCCGCGACCCGTCCTGGCGTAAACGCGACGCCGACGGGGCGCTGCGGGTAAGTGTCGAAGACGCCCAGGCCCTCGGCCTGCACGCCGGCGGCCGGGCGCGCATCACCACGGCGGCCGGCAGTGCCGAGGCCACCGTCGAGATCACCGAGACCATGCTGCCCGGACATGCCGCTCTGCCCAACGGTTTTGGGCTGGACTACGTGGGCGAGGACGGTCGGACCGTTGTCCCCGGGGTGGCTCCGAACGCGCTGACGTCGACCAAGTGGCGCGACCCGTATGCCGGTACGCCCTGGCACAAGCACGTGCCCGCGCGTATCGAAACGGTCGGCGCACCCCGGCGATCAGACGCAAAGTCGCACGCATAGCCGCGGTTTCGTGCGACTTTGCGTCTGCTCGCGCCGGAAAGGTGCGCCCAGCTCGGGCCGGAAACGCTAATTCCAGATGCGGACGCGCCGCGGCGGCTCCAGGAACAGCTCGTCGGACTCCGAGACGTCGAAAGCCTCGTAGAACGCGTCCACGTTGCGGATTACCCCGTTGCAGCGGAACTCCGGGGGCGAGTGCGGGTCCACCGCGAGGCGCCGGATCGCCTCGGCATCACGGGACTTCGTCCGCCACACCTGGGCCCAGCCGAAGAACACCCGCTGCACGCCGGTAAGTCCGTCGATCACCGGCGCGGGTTGACCGTTCAGCGACAACTGGTAGGCCAGCAGGGCGATCGACAGGCCGCCCAGGTCGCCGATGTTCTCACCGACGGTGAAGGCGCCGTTCACGTGGTGACCGTTGTCCAGCCCGCGGGGCGTGTACGCCTCGTACTGCTCGATCAAAGCTTTGGTGCGGGCGCCGAACTCGGTGCGGTCGTCGTCGGTCCACCAGTCCACCAGGTTGCCGTCGCCGTCGTACTTGGCGCCCTGGTCGTCGAAGCCGTGCCCGATCTCGTGGCCGATGACCGCCCCGATACCGCCGTAATTCGCCGCGTCGTCGGCCTCGGCGTCGAAGAACGGTGGCTGCAGAATGGCTGCGGGAAAGACGATTTCGTTCATCCCCGGGTTGTAGTAGGCGTTGACGGTCTGCGGTGTCATGAACCACTCGTCGCGGTCGACGGGCCCGCCGAGCTTGGCCAGTTCACGGTCGTGGTTGACGGCGTAGCCGCGCTGGAAGTTGCCGTACAGGTCCTCGCGATCGATCACCAGCGCGGAGTAGTCCCGCCAGGTGACGGGATAGCCGACCTTGGCGGTGAACTTGTCGAGCTTGGTCAGGGCGCGCTGCCGGGTCTCCGGTGTCATCCAGTCCAGGTCGCTGATGCTGATCCGGTACGCCTCCTGCAGGTTGGCCACCAGCGTGTCGATGCGGTCCTTGGCCCCCGGCGGGAAATGCCGCTCCACGTAGAGCTTTCCGACGGCGTCGCCCATCAGGGTCTCCACCAGCGCGACCGCCCGCTTCCAGCGGTCCCGGATCTGCTCGGTGCCGGTGAGCCGCCGGCCGTAGAAGTCGAAGTCCGCCTCGACCATCGCACTCGTCAGCCACGGTGAACGGGCGCGGATCAACCGCCAGCGCGCCCAGCTCTTCCAGTCTTCGAGGTCTTCGCTGCCCCACAGATCGGCGAAGGCGGTGAGGTAATCCGGTTGGCGGACAACCAGTTCCGCGACGGCGTCGGGCGTGATGCCCAGCCCGGAGACCCAGCCGGACCAGTCGAAGCCCGAGGTGTTCTCCAGCTCGGTGAAGGTGCGCAGGTTGTAGGTGAGCTCGGCGTCGCGGCGCTTGACCACGTCCCAGTGGGCGGCGGCCAGTTTGCTCTCCAGCGCCACGATCCGGCCGGCGGTGTCGGCATGTTCGTCGGCGCTGCCCCCGAAGACCAGGCCGAACATGGTGGCGATGTGCCCCGGGTAGGCGGCGAGCACGGCGGCGTGCTGCTCGTCGCGGAAATAGGACTCGTCGGGCAGGCCGATGCCCGATTGCGAGAAGTGCACCAGGTACCGGCTGGAGTCCTTGGAATCGGTGTCGACATACAGTCCGACACCGCCGCCCACCCCGGTGCGTTGCAGCGCGCCGACGACCCTTGCCAGCGCGCTGCGGTCTGCGGCGCCGTCGATCACGGTCAGTTCGTCGAGCAGCGGTTGCAGTCCGCGGCGCTCGACGGCGTCCTCGTCCAGGAAGCTGGCGTAGAGGTCGCCGATGCGCTGCTCGTCGGTGCCCGATGCGGCCTGGCTCTGAGCGGCCTGCATGATCAGGTCGCGCACCTGCTCCTCGGCCCGGTCGAACAAAGTGCGGAAGGCGCCGTCGGTCGCGCGGTCGGCGGGGATGTCGTACTCGGTCAGCCAGCGGCCGTTGACGTGCCCGAAAAGGTCGTCCTGGGGGCGTGCGGCTGGGTCGACGTAGCTCAGGTCGATGCCCGAGCGGATGGCCTCTACTGTCACCCCGCCATCCTTCCATCTCTTTTCGGGTGCAACGATCGCACCATGCCTGACCAGGACGCCGAAGACATCGACGACACAGCAGACGCTGCAGAGACCGACGAAGCTGATTCGCGGGTGTTCTCCACCTACGGCATCGCTTCGACCGTGCTCGGCCTGATCTCGGTCGCGGCGCTGGTGCTGGGCGGGCTGATCTGGTTCGGTCATCGCGACGACTCCGCCGAGCGGGTCTACCTGTCCCGGGTGATGGCGGCCGCGGCCGACTGGACGGAAATCCTGATCAACATGAACGTCGGCAACATCGACGCCAGCCTGCAGCGACTGCACGACGGCACGGTCGGACAGCTCAACACCGACTTCGAGGCCGCGATCATGGACTACCGGAAGGTCGTAGAGAAGCTGCAGGCCCGCAGCGCCGGCCAGATCGAGGCGGTGGCGATCGACAGCGTGCACCGCGACCTGGACACGGTGCCCGGCTCCCCGCGGCCGGTGGTGACGACGAAGCTGCCGGCATTCGCCACCCGGACCGACTCCGTCATGCTGGTGGCCACCTCGGTCAGCGAGAACGCCGGTGCGAAACCGCAGGTGGTGCACTGGAATCTGCGCCTGGACGTATCGAACGTCGACAACAAGATGATGATCTCCAAGCTGGAGTCGATCCGATGAGGAACGCATGGCGGCTCGCGGCGTTCGACGTGCTGGCGCCGGTGGCGGCGCTGGTCGCGTTGTTCGGGATCGGCGCGGTGCTGGCCTGGCCGCGGTGGTGGGTGGCGGTGGCTGCCGCGCTCGCACTGCTGATCGTCGAAGGTGTCGCGATCAACTTCTACCTGCTGCGCCGCGACAGGGTCACCGTGGGTACGGACGACGACGCGCCGGTGCTGCGGTTGGCGGTTGTGTTCCTGGCCGCGGTCGCCCTGTGCGCGGCCGTGCTGACCGGATACACGCACTGGACGACCAAGGACGAAGACTTCAAGCGGGACTCGGTCGCGGTGGTTCAGGTCGCCACGGGCGTGGCCGAGGCGGTCGCGTCGTTCTCCCCGACGGCGCCCGGGGCGTCCATTGAGCGCGCCGCGTCGATGATGGTGCCGGACAAGGCGGGCAAGTTCAAAGAGGAGTACACCAAGACCAGCGCGGACCTGCTGCAGCGCAAGATCACCGCGCAGGCGTCCACGCTGGCGGCCGGTGTCGAGGCCATCGGGCCTTCGGCGGCCAGCGTCGCGGTGATCATGCGGGTCACCCAGAACGCGCCCGGCCAGCCCGCCAGTCAGGCCGCCCCGGCGGTCCGGGTCACCTTGACCAAACGCGGCAACGACTGGCTGGTGCAGGACATCGTCCCGATCAATTCCCGCTGAGCGCCGGTTGAGCGCTAGTTAGAGTTGGCCGAGCGCTCGTTCTTCACCCGGACGAACCGGTCGGACAGCCTGCGCATCCGGATCATCAGCGACGCCGACGGGCTGACGCTGCCATCGAGGTAGGTCGCGAGATCCTCCGGTGCTACCCCGATTCGGGAGGCGAACTCCTGCTGCACCAGGCCGGACCGCTCCATCAGGAGCTTGACGTGCCGGGCCACCTCGGCCCGCTCGTTGGCCTCCAGGTGGGTGCGAGCGCGCTCGAGTACCTCCCACAGCGCCTTGGCGATGCCGACCGGCCGCGACCCCCGCAGGATCTCTTCCACCTGGCGGGCGGTCCGGCCGTAGGGGTCGCGTTTGAGGGCGCCGGCGATGCGCTTCCAGGTGGCGATGTCCCCGCCCTGCAGGGCGGCGTGGATCGCGGCGGTGGACCAGAACTCCACCGGCTGATCAGGGTCCGGTCGCCGCACACCTTGGGTAGCAGGCGCAGGATTTCGCTGGTCGGCAGCCAACGTCACCTCGCCTCCTCCAGCATTGCCACGGCCACGGACAGGCAGCGCTGCCTGACCTCCTCCCAGTCTGCCCTCGCATCGGGCTCGGGCCAATCGTCGTCGAGGTCGGACGGGTCGGGATCCGCGAGCCGCCGAACCAACTCGGTGGCCATCCACTGCGATCGCGAAGACGAGCCGAGAGGCTGACAACAGTAATACCTATCCATCCCGGCCAGCACCACCGCGACCGTCTCCGGATCCATTGCGTCGACCATGTCAGCAAAATCGGCGTAATCGCGGCTGCTGTTACGGCTCATGATCAGGTAGCCCTTGAACCGCAGCGTTTCGGCCCCGGTGGGGATCAGCAAACGGTCGCCGGTCGGCAGCTGCACATTGGTGGTCTCCACCGGGCTGCTGCGCCGGAAACCGTTCCTGGTCCCCTTGCTTTCCAGCGCGTCCAGTGCGACGGAGAGGCGGCCGCGCCACAAGGTCACCGGGTGGATCGGGCGGTCGGCCAACGACATGGCGCGGGCGATGCCACTGCGGTACGCGAGACTGACTCTGCCGACCGGGCCGGTGGCCAGCGCCACCGTGTCGGCTTCGGCCGCTTCCGGCTCGTCCTTGCGCGCGCAACCGGAGAACGCCAGCGGGTCCGCTACGCAAATGGCATCGGGGGCAAGGTTTTTGAGCTTGGCCGCGGACTTGATCACCACCCGCAGATCGGCGCTGGGCGCGATCGCGGCGGTGATGTCCTCGGGGATGACGACGACACCGCCGAGATCGACGTCGGGCAGCGGGCGATCGAAGTCGACGGACGGCAGGATCCGGCCCAGCCAGCCCGGTAGCCACCAGTTCCACTTGGAGAACATCGCCATCAGCGCCGGCACCATGACCAGCCGCACCACCGTGGCGTCGACCGCGATCGCGACGGCGCACGCCACACCGATCTCGGCCACCAGTGGCATGCCCGCAAAGGCGAATCCACAGAACACCGCGATCATGATCAGCGCGGCGCTGGTGATGGTGCGGGCGCTGGTGCTGACCCCGTAAGCGACCGCGTCGCGGGTGTGGCCGGTCTGCAGGAAGCGTTCGCGGATCCGGGTGAGCAGGAAGATCTCGTAGTCCATGGACAACCCGAACGTCATCGCCAGGACCAGCGGCGGCACGGTGCTGTCGATCGACGTGAGATGCGGGAAACCGAGCGATTCGGCCCAGCCCCACTGGAAGACCATGACCAGGCTGCCGTAGGCGGCCGCCACCGACAGCAGCGTCATCAGCACACCCTTGAGCGCCAACAGCACCGAGTGCACCGAGAGCAACAGCATGATGAAGGCGATCAGTGCGACGAACGCCAGCACGATGGGCTGGGTCTGCGACACCTGGTCGTCGAAGTCCTTGATCAGCGCGGTCGAGCCGCCGACGGAGACCTGGGCGTCGCCGCCGACCCTGGGCAGCTGGCTGCGCATCCAGTCGACGGTGTGCCGGGCGCGCAGGTCTTCGGGATCGACCGACAACACCGCGTTGAGCACGGCGCTCTTGTTGTCGGCGGCGTATTGCGGCGGCCCCACCGACGCGACGTCGGGCGCCTGCGTCATCTTCTCGCGGATCGCCGCGAGCTTCTGGGCGCGCACCGGGACCGCGTCCTGTCCCTGTGGCCAGTCGGGGAAGTTCACCAGCACCTGAACGGGACCGAGCGCGCCCGGGCCCAGTGCCTGCGACGCCGAGGCCACGCCCGCCCGGATTTCGTGGGAGGAGTCGAACTGCCGCAACAGGCTGTTGCCCAGCACCATCGACAGCGCCGGTGCGGCCATCAGCAGCAGTACCGCCGAGGCCGCCACCGCGGAGATCCACGGTCGTCGCATCACCCAGGTGACCCACCGGGTCCAGAACCGGGACACCGTGCTCTCCGGCCGGCGCGACCAGTGCAGCAGCGGCGACCTCTTGGCCGCCGCCCGGGAGAACGTCGCCAGCAACGCCGGCGTCAGCGTCGCCGACGTCAGCATCGCGACCGCGACGGCGAGGATCGCGCCGGTGGCCATCGATCTCAGCGCCGGGGTGTTGATCACGTAGATGCCGCTCAGAGAGGCGATGACGGTCATCCCGGACAGCACGACCGCCAGACCCGAAGTGCCCATCGCGGCATCCACGGCCTCTTGCGGCTGTCGGCCGGTGCGCAGTTCCTCCCGGAAGCGCATCAGGATGAACAGCGAATAGTCGACGGCCAGCGCGATGCCGAACATCGACACCGTCGAGGTCACGAACACCGACATGGGCGTGTGCATGGACAGCGCATAGACCAGTCCCATGGTCACCACGACCGTGCAGACGCCCAGCGCCAGCGGGATCGCCGCGGCGGCCAGCGAGCCGAACACCGCCAGCAGCACGACCAGGATGATCGGCAGGTTCCATTCCTCGGCCTTGGCGATGTCGTGCTTGGTGTTTGCGGCGGCGGCGGCGCTCAGCGCACCCTGGCCGATGACGTAGAGCCGGACGCGGCCGTTGGCGGTCTGCCCGGACTGGTCGCCGTTGACGCCGACCCGTTCCCGCAGTTTCTTGGCGACGTCGCTGGTGCCGGGGTTGCGGGCGTCCAGGCGCAGGGTCACCACGTAGGGCCGGTCGGGTTGGGGCGGCCGCTGGGTCGGGTTGGGTGCCTCAGTGACGCCCGGAAGCTCGCCGGCGATGCGTTTGAGCTCTGCGACCGCGTCGTTGATGTCCTGATAGGTCGCGTCGGCACGGGGGGCGGCCACCAGCGCCAGTGGTGATGCTCCCAACTCGGGATATTGCTCGACGAGTTGGTCGTGCACGGCCAGCGACTGGGAACCGGCAACCTCGAACCCGCCGCCGGTGAGATTGCCCGACTGCGTCATAGCCAGATAAACCGCCGGCACCAGGGCGAGCAACCAGCCTGCAAAGACGAACCAGCGGAATCTGCGCAGGTTGCGGCTCAGCCGCATCATGAACTGCTGGATTTTCTATCTCCCCGTGTTTCTTGCGCAGCACGTGCCCGCGAGCCTACCCGAGTGCCCGGAGTCCTAGCTCTGCTTATCGGTTGCTGAGCTGCGACGACACCGGTTTGGCGGGATCGTTGTTAAGTCGTGATCGAGGTGGGCCGTCAGCTTGAGTTGGCGGCCCCACCGGGCGGGATGGCAGGATGTCTGTGGCCGCCGGTGGGGGGACTTCGGGCGGCAAGTCGTTAGGAGTCATTGATGCCAAGTACGCCCTTCCTGCGCCGGGGACTGTTCGCCGTCGTGGCCGCGACCGGGTTGTCCTGCGCCGGCAGCGCCGTTCTTTCGGCGCCCGCGGCGACCGGTTCGACGGACCCGTGCGCGGCCAGCGAGGTGGCCCGCACCATCGGTTCGGTGGCCAAGTCGACGGGCGACTACCTGGACTCGCACCCCGAGACCAACCAGGTGATGACCAGCGCCCTGCAGGATCAGGCCGGCCCGCAGTCCCTCGGGACGATCAAGACCTACTTCGAGGCAAATCCCAAGGTGGCCCTGGACATGCAGGGGCTGGCCAACCCGCTGAACAAGCTGGGCACCCAGTGCAAGCTGCCGATTTCGCTGCCGCAGGCGCTCAGCATGGTGCAGGCGGCCCAGGGCGGGGGCGGATTGCCGGGTCTGCCGGCCGGCGGTGCTCCCGCCGCGCCGCTGCCGGGCCCCGCGCCCGCCGCCGGCACGGCGCCGGTGCCGGGCGTGCCCGCCGTCGCGGCGCCGACCAGCGCGCCGAAGCCCGCGCCGAAGCCGGGCAGCTAGCCAGCCGGGTCCAGCGGCGGCAACGGTCCCTGCAGCGCCGAGTCGGCCGGGTCGGCCATGGCGTGCAGGTCCGGCACCCGTAGTTCGGGATCGGTGGGCGGGTCGTCGTCGCCGTCCGCGGCGAGTTTCTCGGTGCGGAACATGAAGAAGAACACCACCCAGCCGATCGCGGCGATGAACAGCCAGCTGATCAGGCGGTAGATCAGCATCGCCGAGATCGCGTTCGGCAACCCCATGCCGCTGGACACCAGCCCGGGGACGAGCACCGCCTCCACCACCAGCAGGCCACCGGGCATCAGCGGGATCGTCCCGACCGCACGGGCCGCCGCATAGGCGACCGTCAGGCCGGCGACCGAGGCGTGGTCACCGGCGGCGTAGGCCGCGAACCCCAGGCACGCGACGTCGGCGACCCAGTTGAACAGCGACCAGCTGAACGCCACGCCCAGGTCGCGCCGGCTCAGGCTCACCGACTCCAGCTGCATCAGGATTTCGCGCCATTTGTCCAGGCCGGTGTCTGCCGGTTTGCCGCGGATGGAGTTGACCCAGGACAGCACCTTGCTGCCGATACCCTCGATCAGCTCCGGGCGGGACGCCACCGCCTGCGCCAGCAACAACAGCGCGATGAAGCCGCCTAGGGTGAACAGCAGCGAGAACGGGTTGTTCCGGGCGCCCAGGAAGAACGCACCGCCCAGCCCGAGCACGGCCAGACCGACCGCCTGCAAGGCGCCCGACATCACCAGCTGCCAGGACGCCACCACCGTCGAGGCGCCCCAGATGCGCTGCTGGCGCAGCAGGAACGTCGCCGAGATCACCGGACCGCCGGGCAGCGTGGTGCTCAGGGAATTGGCCGCATAGAAGGCCGCTTCCGAGCGAAGTTGCTTGACATGCACGCCGGCGGAACGCAGCAGCGTGCGCTGAATCTGGGCGAAGCTGTGCATCGACGCCGCGGCGGCCGCCATCGCGGCGACCAGCCACCACCAGTTGGCCTCGAACAGACTCGTCCACGCCTTGGCCAGCTGGTCGCGCACCAGAATCACCTCGACGCCGAGCACGACCGCGACAACGGACAGCACCACCCACCGCAGCCACCAGTGTTTGCCGCGCGCCGGCTTCTCGCCGCGGGCGAGGCGTATGCCCGCAAACTTGCGGGCACCGGCGTCAGACGACATCGCATCAGGGTAGCCGGGCCGGCCGCCGGCGCATCGTTGCACGTCGCTGACGTGTCGGCGTTGTTCTGAGGTCGTAACCGGATCGTGGCGGCCGGGTTTGCCGGAGATCCCGATAGGCTGGCCCAATGTCGGCAACGTTGGACGACGAAGCGGTAAGCCCCCTGGTTCGCAAAGCCGCGGCATGGTCCTGGCGACTGCTGGTGATCGTCGCCGCCGCCGTCGCGTTGCTGTGGGTCGTCGACCGGCTCGAAGTCATCGTGGTGCCGGTGTTGCTGGCCTTGATGCTCAGCGCTTTGCTGGTGCCGGCGGTCGACTGGCTGGACGAGCACGGCCTGCCGCGCGGCGCCGCGGTGACGATGGTGTTGCTGAGCGGTTTCGCGATCCTGGGCGGCATCCTGGCGTTCGTTGTCAGCCAGTTCATCGTGGGTGTGCCCGATCTGGTCAAGCAGGTGGAGCACAGCATCGACAGCAGCCGTAGATGGCTGATCGAGGGCCCCGCGCACCTGCGCCGCGAGCAGATCGACAACGCGGGCAACGCGGCGATCGAAGCCCTGCGCAACAATCAGGCGAAGCTGACCAGCGGCGCGCTGTCCACCGCCGCCACCATCACCGAGCTGGTCACGGCGGCCGTCCTGGTGCTGTTCACCCTGATCTTCTTCCTGTACGGCGGGCGCAACATCTGGCAGTACGTGCAGAAGATCTTCCCGGCCCATGTCCGCGACCGGGTGCACGCGGCCGGTCACGCGGGCTACGGCGCCCTGACCGGATACATCCGGGCTACCTTCCTGGTCGCGCTGACCGACGCGGCCGGCGTGGGCGCCGGGTTGGCGATCATGGGGGTCCCGTTGGCGCTGCCGCTGGCCTCCATCGTCTTTCTCGGTGCCTTCGTGCCGCTGATCGGTGCCCTGGTATCAGGTTTGCTGGCCGTGGTGGTGGCGCTGCTGGCCAAGGGCATGCTCTACGCGCTGCTGACGCTCGGCCTGCTGATCGTGGTGAATCAGCTCGAGGCGCACATACTGCAGCCGCTGGTGATGGGCCGTGCGGTGTCCATTCACCCGCTGGCGGTGGTGCTGGCGATCTCCACCGGCGGCGTGCTGGCCGGCATCGTCGGTGCTTTGCTGTCCGTTCCGACGGTGGCATTCCTGAACAACGCGATGCAGGTGCTGCTGGCCCGCGATCCGGAGGCCGAGGCGGAAGAGCAGGCCAACGACGAAGAGGTGTCGGCGATTTTGCAGGCTAAGCCGGACAAGCCGGACAAGCCGGACGGCTAGGGCACCAGATCCCAGCCCTGGTCGACGTCGCCGCCGCAGAACCGGGTGGACACCCACGTCCCGGGGTTGGGACCGCCCAGGACGGTGAGGCACCCATCCAGGCTGATCATGATGTGGCCGTTGGGCTGGGGGCTCCAGTGCTGGTTGAACCAGTTCAGGCAGGGCCCGAGGTGCGCCGTCCACCGGTCCTCGTTCGGCGACGTCAGGCAGTTCCCGGGATACGCCACGCTCTCCAGCTGCTCGCCGTTCTGATTCCAGCGCTGGGAGTCGGCCCCGTTGCAGGGGTTGACCACCACCGCTGTCAACCAGCTGCTGTCCGGTGCATCCAGGCAGACGTCGCCCATGCGGCTCTTCACCTGTACCGGGCCGTCGGCGTTCGCCGGAGCAGCGCTGAGTCCGGCGGTGCCGAGCACTGCGGCGATTGCGACGAGGACACCGTTGACCGATCGAAAGTTGCGCATAGCCAACGATTCTCATTCAGCCGGGCCGCGAGGGCGCGCAAATGTACGGCGAATGCGGCGTGTCGCCGTACAAACGCGGGCACTCGCCGGGAGAAACGATCCCTCTAGAGCCGGCCCTCGCGACGCAGCAGGTCCTGCGCGGACAGCCCACCGCCGCCGGTACGACGCCGGCGGGACGTGTCCACCGTGCCGTCCTCCTGGATACCGCGGGCGTTCAGCTTCTCGGTGGCCGTCTCGGAATCGTCACCCTCGGGCCGCTGGGCCGGCAGGGCCGCGGTCTTGTCGGACGCGTCCGGTTCCGGGGCGGGCCCCGGGCGGCTGCCTGCCACCGGCATCTTGTTCGTCTCGCCGGCAGAGGGCGGGGTGGCGTTCTTGGGCGCCGGGCCGCGGCCGGCCGGACGGGGCGCCGGGCCGTTGCGGGTAGCCCCGGGCGCCGAGAGCCGTGTGGTGGGAGCCTCGGTGGCCTGTGGAGTGGCGCGCACCGGAACCTGCGGCGACGGCGACGGTGACGCGGGTACGGGCGCCAGTTCCGGCTGGGCCGCCCGGGTCAACGCGGCCGGGTGCGTCGGGTCGTGCGGCTTGCGCGGTGCACCGGCACCGGCCGCCACCAGTCCGGCCGTCACCGGCGGCCGTGTCTTGCTGGCGGGACGCTTGCGCTCGTCGGGCAGCTGGATCTCGCCCAGGCCGATGCGGTTCTGCAGGCGTCTCATCCAGCGCGGCGCCCACCAGCAGTCGTCGCCCAGCAGCTTCATCACCGACGGAACCAGGAACATCCGGACCACGGTCGCGTCCAGCAGCAACGCCGCCATCAGACCGAACGCCAGATACTTCATCATCACCAGGTCGGAGAACACGAACGAACCCGCAACCACCGCCAAGACCAGAGCGGCCGCGGTGATCAGGCGACCGGTGGTGGCCGTGCCGATCCGGATCGATTCCTGGGTGGACATGCCGTTTTCGCGTGCCTCGACCATGCGGGACACCAGGAACACTTCATAGTCGGTCGCCAGGCCGTAACCGACCGCGACCACCAGCGCGATGATCACCACCATCAACGGCGTGGGCGTGAAGTTCAGCAGTCCGGCGCCATGGCCTTCGATGAATATCCACGTCAGGATGCCCATCGTGGACCCGAGCGTCAGCACGCTCATCACCGCCGCCTTGATCGGCAGCACCACCGATCCGAACGCCAGGAACATCAGGACCATGGTCGTGCTGATCAGTACCAGCACCATCAGCGGTGCCTTGTCCACCAGGCTGTGAATCGAGTCCTGTTCCAGCGCCGGCGTCCCGCCGACGAGTATCTCGATGCCCTTGGGTGGCGTTATCGCGCGCAACTCCTCGAGTTTTTTCGACGAGTCAGCCGGGTTCTGCAATCCGTTCTGCAGCACCCGGACCGACGGGTCCTTGGACCCCCCCGGCGCCTGCGGGCGTTCCTGCCACATGTTCGACGGGTCGTTGTCCTGCTCGATGAACCCGCTGATCTGCATCGCTTTGCTGCGGACGTCCGCAACCTGCTGGTCGGTGACGGGCTGATGGTTGGTGGACTCGATCACGATCGTGAGCGGATTCGTCCGGTAGCCGGGGAAGAGCTTGTCGAAGTGCTCCTGCGACTGGCGCGCCGCGTTGTTGGGCGGCAGGTACTTCTCGCTCATGCCGCCCAGCGACATGTTGCCCAGCGGGATGATCAGCAGGATCATCCCCACGACGATCGGGATCGCAAACGCCAGCGGGCGCTTCATGACGAAGTTGGTCAGCTTGCCCCAGAACCCGGCCTCGACCTCTTCGCGGGTCTTGGTCTTCTGCAGGCGGTCGGCCAGCCAGTTCAGGTAGGCCCGCGAGACCTTCCAGTTCCGCAGGAAGGGAACCCGGAAGGCGGTCCGCACACCCAGCGCGTCCACATGCTTGCCGAGCACGCCCAGGCAGGCGGGCAGCAGCGTGATGGACAGGATCGCGGCCAACGAGACCGCCGTGATCAGGGCGTAGGTCAGCGACTTCACGAAACCTTGCGGCAGCAACAACAGGCTGGCACCCGAAGCGGCGATCAGCACCGCCGAGAACACCACCGTCCGGCCCGCCGTCATCACCGTGCGCCGTACCGCGGCCTCGGTGTCGTAGCCCTCGGCGATCTCTTCCCGGAACCGGCTCACCACGAACAACCCGTAGTCCACCGCGATACCGAGACCGATCAGCGAGACCACCGGTTGGGCGAAGAAGTGCACCGGCCCGAACATCGCGATCAACCGCAGGATGCCCAGCGAACCGGCGATGCTCAGACCGCCGACCATGACGGGAAGGCAGGCCGCGACCGCGCCGCCGAAGACCAGGAACAACACGACCGCCACCAGCGGCAGCGCCAGCACCTCCATGCGGCGCTGGTCGGTGGCGATGGTGCCGGTCAGCGCGCTCGCGACCGGTTGCAGGCCGGCCAGCTGAACGGTGCCGCCGTCGAGCTTCTGCAGTGCCGGCTCGATGGTCTTGTAGTTGGTCAGGATGGTGTCGTCGTCGTCGCCCTTCAGCGGGATCGACACGAACGTGTACTTCTTGTCGTCGGTCGCCATGCCCTTGATGACCGAGCTGGTGCTGTCGGGTGCCCGCAGGTAGCCGGCCCAGCCGAACACCTCTTTGGGATGGTCGGCAACGAACTGGTTCAGCTCGTCGGAGATTTTCTTCGACCACGCGGGGTCGGTGACGGTCTTGCCGTTGGGCGCGTGGAAGATCGCGACGACGTGCCCGGTACGGTCGCGGCCGTAGACCTGGTCGCCGAGCACCGAGGCCTTCACCGATTGGCTGCCGTCGTCGTAGAAACCGCTCTGCGTCACGTGCTTGCCCAGGCTGAGACCGAAGATGCCACCGCCCAGGCACAGAGCCACCGTGACCCCGATTACGATGTACCGGATCCGGTACACAGTTCGACCCCACCAGGCGAACACGTAAGCTCCTTACTGGATCCTCAAGATCTTCAAAGACCCGCGTTTTGATGTTTGGTTGTCACACACGCGAGGTCAACAGCGACGACAGCGGTCGGAACGGCTGCAGCCAAGCCCCCTGCTCAGGTAGCGAATCGAGGCCGATTCGCGGCAGTGGCTCCCGGAAAACGCCTGCAATGTCCTCCAGGTCGACGAACTCCAAGGTATCCGACGCTAGCGCCCAACTGGCGTGTTCACGAAATCCGAGCACCTGTACTGGGGTTCCGGCGCGGGCCACCGCCTCCAGCGGCAGGCGGAACGCCTGACCGTCGGCCGAGGCCACCACCAGGCCCGCGAGGCCTTCTCCGAACCGCTGGTCGATGTGTTCGAGCATGTCGCGATCGACGTCGCTGTCCTCGTCGATCTTGGGTTTGGCGAAGACGGCGAATCCGACGTTGCGCAGTGCGTCCACCCAGGGCCGCACCACTTCGGCGCTGCCTGGTGCGATGTTGGTGAATACCGTCGCCTCCGGCTCGACCCGGACGTCTTCGGCCGCCCCGATGGCGGCCGCGACCTCGGCGGTCCGGGTCAGCAACCAGCGCCCCAGCGCGTCGAACCGGGGCCGTTCCACGCCCGTGGGCCGCCGGCCCAGGATCGAGCCCAAGCCCATGTCCAGATTCGGGGCGTCCCACACCAGCAGAACCCGCTTGACCGGTTTGGCGATCGGTTCGGCCAGGCTCAGCATGGGTGCCAGCGAATCGGAGGACTCCGTTTCCACTTCTTCAGTAATGCTCATGTGCTCAGATCCGCTTCCATACGAACTCGCAGACGCGACTGCCCGCTTCTTGAGCCTTCGTCTCGTACTTGGTAGTGGGACGACTGATGGAGATCGGTAGTGACTCGGTGTCGGTGCCGACCCGGACGAGCCGGGACTCCGCGTCGCCGACCTCGCCGATGTGCTCCGCGTAGCCGGGATGATCGGTTGCGGCGTGCAGCACACCCCCGGGGAGTAGCCGGTCGGCGATGAGGGAAACCGTGCCGGACTGCAGCAGCCGGCGCTTGTGGTGGCGCGCCTTCGGCCACGGGTCGGGGAAGAAGACTCGAACCCCGGTCAGCGATTGCGGGGCGATCAGGTCTTTGAGCACGTCGACGCCGTTGCCGCGGACAAGCCGGATATTGCTCACCTGCTCAGCGTCGATGGCACACAGCAATTGCGCCAGGCCGCGGCGGTAGATCTCCACCGCGATGACGTCGATGTCCGGCTCGGCCTGCGCCATCGCCAGGGTCGACGTTCCGCTGCCGCACCCGATCTCCAGCACGAGCGGCGCGCTGCGGCCGAACCAGGCCCGGGTATCCAGAGGTGCGTCCGGGGTCTCGCCGGGCGGGGTGTCGGCCTGACGGCCGAGCTGCGGCCACAGCCGCTCCCAGGTCTGGCGCTGGGCGTCGGACAGGGCCGAACGCCGCGACCGGAAACTCGAGGCAGGCAGATAGCCCCAGGGCGCGTCGGGCCGTAACCCAACCCCGGGTTGCGCGTGCATCCGTCCATGGTGGCCCATGAAGGCCGGGTGTAGCCGCCTCTGGTCCAGATTGATACCCAACAGTTGCCTTCGGCTGGTATCAGGCGGGGACCTGGCTCGCGCGCCGGCGAGGTAGATGCCACCATTCGGTGCGGGTGCACATCGAGGGGACGGGGGGCAGCAGATTTTCGCCGACGAGCTCATGCGATTCGCCCGGGAGGCCGCTGACCAGCGTGTTATGGCGGTGGCCGAACGGGTTGCGGCGCCGCTGCGGGTGACGGTCCGCGGGCGACGGGGGGTGGGGCGCAGCACGGTCGCGCGCACCCTGAGCCGGTGGTTCACCGTGCTGGAAAGCGGCGCCGACCTCGAGGTTCAGGTCATCGCCGAGGCCGTCAAACCAGAGGACTCGGCGCCGGGCTCGGTGCTGGCGGTCCTGAACAAGGCCGACCTGACCGGCTTCGGCGGTGACGGCCCGATGGCCGCGGCGAGCGCACGGTGCCCCGAGTTCGCCGAACGTCTCGGGGTGCCGGTGCTCCCGATGAGCGGGCTGCTGGCCGTGGCCGCGTTCGACGCGCTCGATGACCCCGGCGCCGCGCGCTGGGCGGCGCTGCGCGCGCTGGCCGCGGAACCCGCGCCGGCTCCGATACCGCGAGAGCTGCTGGCCGGCCTGGATCTGTTCGGGGTCGCCCTGGCGGTCGCCGCGCTGCGGCAGGGTAGCGGACCCGCGCAGGTGCGGGCGCTGTGGCGACGCCTGAGCGGCGTCGATGAGGTGGTCGACCGGCTTGTCGCCGCCGGAGCTCCGGCGCGCTACCGCCGGGTGCTGGACGCCGTGACCGAGCTGGAGGCCCTGGCCGTCACGGATCCGGCCATCGGCGGATTCCTCAGCTCCGACGACACCGTGGTCGCCCGGATGGCCGCCGCGCTGGACGCCGCCCAGGCCTGCGGGCTGGAAGCCGGCCCGGAGGAGCCGCTGCAGCGTGCGGCGCACTGGCAGCGCTACCGCCGTTCGGCGGGCAGTGGCCTGCACCGCGCCTGCGGCGCGGACATTGCCAGGGGCGCGTTGCGCCTGTGGTCTCAGGGGCCGAGGTGACCCGCGACGATCCCGCGGCCCGCGTCGATGCCATGGTGGCGGCCGTCGGGCCGAACCTGGGTCCACCGGCGATCAACCGGCGTGACGTGGTGCTGGTGACGGGGCCGTGGCTGGCCGGGGTCAGCAGCGTGGCTGCCGCGCTGCGACAACGGATTCCGCACCGGACGTTCGTCGAGTCGGGCGAGCTGGGAGCCGGCGAGGCGCCGCAGGGGGTGGTGTTCGTGGTGTCGGCTTCGGCCCCGATGACCGCCTCCGATTGCCTGCTGCTGGACGCCGCGGCCGAGAACACCGACGCCGTGGTGGCCGTGGTGGCCAAGATCGACGTCCATTTCGGCTGGAGGGACGTGCTCGACGCCAACCGGGACACGCTGGCTGCCCACGCACCGCGGTACGGCAACGTGCCGTGGGTCGGCGCCGCGGCCGCTCCGGAGCTGGGCCGGCCGCAGGTCGACGACCTGGTCGTCATCGTCGCCGCCCAACTCGCGGACTCCGATCTGGTCCGCCGCAACCGGCTGCGGGCCTGGGAATCGCGGCTGCGGACGGTGGCCCAGCGGTTCGACCGGGACGCCGACGGCGCCGGCCGGCAGGCGCGGGTCGATGCCCTGCGCGACGAGCGCAGCGCGACCCTGCGGCAACGGCGCCAGTCGCGATCGGAGCGCACCATCACGCTGCGCGGACAGATCCAGCAGGCCAGGGTCCAGCTGTCCTACGGCGCGCGCAACCGGGCCGCCGCGCTGCGCGGTGAAATCCAGGAGGACATCGCGGGGCTGTCCCGGCGGGAGATCCCTGGATTCGCCTCAGCTGCCCAGGCCCGGCTCGATGAGGTGGCGGGGGAGAGCGTCGCGGCCGCCGACGCCCACCTTGCCGAGGTCGCGGCGACCATGGGGGCGCCGCTGGACCTGCCGCCGGTCAACATACCGACGGTCCCGGTCTCGCCACCTCAGCTCAAGTCACGCCGCCTCGAGATGCGGCTGATGATGGTCTTCGGCGCCGTGTTCGGGCTCGGGGTGGCGCTGACGCTGAGTCGGCTGATCGCAGGTCTGACCGCCGGTCTGCACCCGGGGTTGACCGCCGCGGGAATCGCGGCGTGCGTGGCGGTGGGGCTGGCGACGACGGCGTGGGTGGTCAGTGTGCGCAGTCTGCTCAGCGACCGCGCCGTGCTGGACCGCTGGGCGGACGACGCGACGGCATCGCTGCGCGCGGTCGCCGAACAGCTCGTGGCCGGCCGGGTACTGGCGGCCGAGTCGCTGCTCAGCACCGAGGTCACCGCCCACGATGAGGCGGAGAACGTCCGGGTCACCGACCAGGTCAGCGCGATCGACGGCGAGCTGCGCGAACATGCCCTGGCCGCGGCGCGGGCCGCGGCGGTGCGCGACCGGGAGATGCCGACCATCCAGGCCGCGCTCGACGCGGTGCGCGCAGAACTCGGCGAACCGGGTATACCGAAGCGGCGGGGAATCTCTCGGGCCGAAACCTCGACGCGGTACGAAAACAGACCTTTCTGAATCGGTCTTGTGAGCAGGCTTATACCCTCCTGGGACTTACGCGACAAGTGATGCGCGATAATCTGAATAAGAAAGCGCTAAGTGTGCTGAACACGCATGCCACTGGAACCGACGATTACCGAGCACCAGAATTCAGGAGAGTTCGATGACCTCAGCGACCATTCCCGGCCTGGACAACGCACCCACCAACCATCAGGGGCTGCTGTCCTGGGTGCAGGAGGTCGCCGAGCTCACTCAGCCCGACCGGGTGGTCTTCACCGACGGCTCCGAGGAGGAGTTCAACCGGCTGGCCGACCAGCTGGTCGAGGCCGGCACCTTCACCCGGCTGAATCCGGAGAAGCACCCCAACTCATACCTGGCCCTGTCCGACCCGTCTGACGTCGCCCGCGTGGAGTCGCGCACCTTCATCTGTTCCGAGAACGAGATCGACGCCGGTCCCACCAACAACTGGAAAGACCCGGGCGAGATGCGCTCGCTGATGACGGACCTGTACCGCGGTTGCATGCGCGGCCGCACCATGTTCGTGGTGCCGTTCTGCATGGGTCCGCTGGGTGCCGAGGACCCCAAGCTCGGCGTCGAGATCACCGACTCCGAGTACGTCGTGGTCTCCATGCGCACCATGACCCGGATGGGTAAGGCCGCGTTGGAGAAGATCGGCGACGACGGGTTCTTCGTCAAGGCCCTGCACTCGGTCGGCGCGCCTTTGGAGGAGGGCCAGGCCGACGTGCCGTGGCCGTGCAACGACACCAAGTACATCACCCACTTCCCGGAGACCCGCGAGATCTGGAGCTACGGCTCCGGCTACGGCGGCAACGCCCTGCTCGGCAAGAAGTGCTACTCGCTGCGCATCGCCTCGGCGATGGCCCACGACGAGGGCTGGCTCGCCGAACACATGCTGATCCTCAAGCTGATCTCGCCGGAGAACAAGGCCTACTACTTCGCCGCCGCGTTCCCCTCGGCGTGTGGCAAGACGAACCTGGCGATGCTGCAGCCGACCATCCCGGGCTGGCGCGCCGAGACCCTCGGCGATGACATCGCCTGGATGCGGTTCGGCAAGGACGGCCGCCTCTACGCCGTCAACCCTGAATTCGGCTTCTTCGGGGTGGCGCCGGGCACCAACTGGAAGTCCAACCCCAACGCGATGCGCACCATGGCCGCCGGCAACACCGTCTTCACCAATGTCGCGCTCACCGACGACCACGAGGTCTGGTGGGAAGGGCTGGAGGGCGAGCCCGACCACCTGATCGACTGGAAGGGCAACGACTGGTACATCCGAGAGACGGAAACCAAAGCCGCGCACCCCAACTCGCGCTACTGCACCCCGATGTCGCAGTGCCCGATCCTGGCTCCCGAGTGGGACGACCCGCAGGGCGTGCCGATCTCCGGCATCCTGTTCGGCGGTCGCCGTAAGACGACCGTCCCGCTGGTCACCGAGGCCCGCGACTGGCAGCACGGTGTGTTCATCGGCGCCACCCTGGGCAGTGAGCAGACCGCCGCGGCCGAGGGCAAGGTCGGCAACGTACGCCGCGACCCGATGGCCATGCTGCCGTTCCTCGGCTACAACGTGGGCGACTACTTCCAGCACTGGATCAACCTCGGCAAGAACGCCGACGAGTCCAAGCTGCCGAAGGTGTTCTTCGTCAACTGGTTCCGCCGCGGCGACGACGGTCGCTTCCTGTGGCCGGGCTTCGGCGAGAACAGCCGCGTCCTGAAGTGGATCGTCGACCGCATCGAGCACAAGGCCGGCGGGCGCACCACCCCGATCGGCACCGTTCCGGCGGCCGAGGACATGGACCTCGACGGCCTGGATGTCGAGGCCGGTGACGTGGCCGCGGCGCTGGAAGTCAACACCGAGGAGTGGCGCGCGGAACTGCCGCTGATCGAGGAGTGGCTGGAGTTCGTCGGAGAGAAGCTGCCGACGGGCATCCGGGACGAGTTCGACGCGCTCAAGGAGCGCTTGCGCGACGCGGAGTAGCCGCTGGTCCGGCGGTTTCTGCGGAAACGTCAATTCGGCGCGGTACTCCGTCGTAGAGTCCCGGCCATGAGTTTCGCGATGTTGGCGCCCGAGATCACGTCCGCGCAGATGTATTCCGGCGCGGGCTCCGGCCCGATGCTGGGTGCAGCCGCGGCCTGGGCCGGCTTGGGCGATGAACTGGGTTCGGCCGCGGCATCTTTCGGCTCGGTCACGGCCAACTTGGCGAGCGGGGCCTGGCAGGGGCCTTCATCGGTGGCGATGACGGCCGTGGCCGCTCGATACCGGGACTTCCTGAACGGCGCGGCGGTTCGAGCCGTGACCGCCGCCACCCAGGCCAAATCGGTGGCGGCAATTTTCGATGCGGCCAAGGCCGCGGTGGCGCATCCGGTCGCGGTCCGGGCGAACCGCCTGCAGTTCGTGTCGGCGATCCGGTCGAACTTCCTGGGCCTCAACGGTCCGCTGATCGCGGCAATCGAAGGCGCCTACGACGAGTTGTGGGCGCAGAACGTGTCCGCATTGGTGGGGTATCACGGTGCGGCGTCGGCCGCGGCAGCTCAGATCGCGCCGTGGCAGGAGGCACTCGGCGATATCGGCGCGCGCGTCGGGCAGGTGGTCGAGACCAACGGGTCCATGGTCAGTGCCAGGGTGGCGGCGAACGACGCCGAGGTCGCCGGCGCGGCGCGCTTCACCAGGGCCGCGCTGGATGCGGCGGCCGTCGAGGCGCGGTTCGGGCGACCGGGCGCGTGGTGGCACGTTGGCTCGGCGGTTGCGTATGACATACAGACCGCCGGGCGACTGCTCGCCGAGAATGCCGCTCTGCCCGGGCAGATCGTCATGAAGGACATCGAGATCCTGGCCGCGCCGGGCAGCAGGCCGCCGGCCACCGCGCCCGTCGCGCTACCGGCCGCGGCGGGCGATCTCGGCGCGGCGCTGAGAGGGTGACCCCGTGGCAGCGGCCAGAGACGTCGCTTCGGCGGTCGCCTACGACGCGGACACCGCCTGGCACCTGGTCGTCGAAGACGCGTCGCTGCCCGCGGAACTGATCCGGGAAGACATCGAGATTTTCAAGGCCTGAAGCCTTGGTGAAGGTTTGCCAAATCGATTTGTTTGGCTAGGCGAAGAATTATCTTCAGGCCATTGAGCAGCAAATAAAGGTTGGCGACACGCAAAAAATTGTAGCTTCGCTAAGTTGCCAGGCGTCCGAAATAAGGTTAGCCTCGGTGTAGCGAAGGGGAGTAGTTCCAGATCGTCGGCATCAAGTCGGCGGCTGCGGATGGTCGACATACTGGCGGTTCCGGATTCAGTTCGGACGCCCGGTCATCCACCGGGAAGTTTCCGGCGAGCGAGACCTTCGGCCGACATAACCGTCGGTCCGAAGTCTCGCCGACGCCGACGGGGCCCGGATCGCAGGAACCGAAGGACGCTAATGGCATTGATCGCCGAACGCCGTCGGACCCGGACCCCCGCAGACGCACTGCTGCGCTCGCTGCTGACCACCCTGATTTTCATCGCACCGGCGCTGGTCGTGCGCTGTGCCGGGCTGCACCCCACGCCGGTGGTGTCGCTGGTCGTCTATGGGGCGGCCGTCGTCGCGGCGAGTTTTCTGCTCGCCTGGGCGGCGGAGGCGGCACAAATCGACGTCTCCGGCGGTCTGGCCATCGCCGTCCTCGCCCTGATCGCGGTGCTGCCGGAATACGCCGTCGACCTGTACTACGCCTACCAGTCCGGCTCCCACGCCGAATACACGCAGTACGCCGCGGCGAACATGACCGGCTCCAACCGGTTGTTGATGGGCCTCGGCTGGCCGGTGGTGGTGCTGGTGGCGCTGTGGGTGGCACGGAAGGCGAGTGGGCCGACGGCTGCGCTGCAGCTCGAGCGCGGCAACCGGGTTGAACTGGGTTTCCTGCTGTTCGCGGGAATCGCCGCGTTCGCGGTTCCGGCGACCGGCCGTATCCACATCACGCTCGGCATCGCCCTGCTGGGCTGGTTCGGGTTCTATCTCTACCGGCTCAGCCGCGGCGTCGTGGAGGAGCCCGAACTGATGGGCACCGCCGCGGCCCTGGGCGCCCTGCCCGACCGGACCCGGCGCATCGCCGTCATCACCCTGTTCGCGGTTGCCGCCGGGGTGGTGCTGGCGTGCGCAAAACCGTTCGCGGAGAGCCTGATCGGGGCCGGCACCGAGCTGGGCGTCGACCGGTTCCTGCTGGTGCAATGGCTGGCGCCGCTGGCGTCGGAAGCGCCGGAATTCGTGATTGCGATCATCTTCGCCAGCCGGGGCAAGGGCACCGCGGCGATCGCCACGCTGATCTCGTCGAAGGTCAACCAGTGGACCCTGCTGGTGGGCTCGCTGCCGATCGCGCATCTGGCCGGCGGCGGTGGCGCCGCGCTGGTGCTGGACGGCAGGCAGATCGAGGAGATGTTGCTGACCGCGGCCCAGACCCTGATGGGAGTGGCGCTGATCCTGGCGCTGCGCTTCCACCGCTACACGGCGTGGGCACTGTTGGCGCTGTTCGTGGTGCAGTTCCCGGTCGCCTCGACCGAAGGCCGGTTGGCGCTCAGCGGAGTGTATGCGGTGCTGGCCATCGGCGCGCTGCTGGTGAACCGCCGGCATGTGTTGCCGACGGTGGGCGCACCGTTCGTTGGCTGACTTCGTAGCATTCAGCCATGCAGATTCGCCCGCACGCGCAGGCCCATCCCGACAAGCCCGCCGTCATCCTGTATCCGTCGGGCACCGTCGTGACTTTCGGGGAACTCGAGGCGCGCGCCAACCGGCTGGCGCACTACTTCCGTGCTCACGGGCTGCGCGAAGGTGACGCCGTCGCGATCCTGATGGAGAACAACGAACACATGCACGCGGTGATGTGGGCGGCCCGGCGCGCCGGGTTGTACTACGTCCCGATCAACACCCATCTGGCCGCGGGCGAGGCGGCCTACATCGTCGACAACAGCAACGCCAAGGCAATCGTCGGCTCGGCCGCGATGCGGGATCTCTGTGCGGAACTGGGTGAGCACCTTCCCAAGGGGTTGCCGGGGTTGCTGCTCCTTGCCGACGGGGACCTCGAGGGCTGGCAATGCTATCCGGATTGCGTCGCAGATCAACCGGATACCCCGATCCCCGACGAGATCGAAGGCGACCTGCTGCAGTACTCGTCCGGCACCACCGGCCGGCCCAAGGGCATCAAGCGCGAATTGCCCCATGTGCCACCGGAAGACGCGCCGGGCATGATGTCGGCGCTGGTCGGGTTCTGGATGGACCCCGACACCGTGTACCTGAGCCCGGCGCCGCTGTACCACACCGCGCCGTCGGTGTGGTCGCTGACGGTGCAGGCGGCCGGCCTCACCACCGTGGTGATGGAGAAATTCGATCCCGAAGGGACGTTGGACGCGATCCAGCGCTACCGGGTGACCCACGGCCAGTTCGTCCCGGCCATGTTCGTGCGGATGCTGAAACTACCTGATGCCGTGCGCAACTCGTACGACCTGTCCAGTCTGAAGCGGGTGATGCATGCGGCGGCGCCGTGTCCGGTGCTGATCAAGAAGCAGATGATCGAGTGGTGGGGCCCGATCGTCGACGAGTACTACGCGTCCTCGGAGGCCATCGGTTCGACGCTGATCACCGCCGACGAGTGGCTGGCCCATCCGGGTTCGGTGGGTAGGCCCATGGCGGGCGCGCTGCACATCCTGGGGCAGGACGGCAAGGAGTTGCCGCCCGGACATCCCGGCGAGATCTACTTCGAAGGCGGCTACTCCTTCGAGTACCTCAACGATCCGGCGAAGACCGCGGCCTCGCGTGATACACACGGCTGGATGACCGTCGGGGACATCGGCTTTCTCGACGAGGAGGGTTACCTGTACCTGACCGACCGACGCCACCACATGATCATCTCCGGTGGGGTCAACATCTACCCGCAGGAGACCGAGAACCTGTTGGTCACCCACCCGAAGGTGTTGGACGCGGCCGTATTCGGCGTACCCGACGATGAGATGGGCCAGCGGGTGATGGCCGCGGTGCAGACCGTCGACCCGGCCGACGCCACCGAGGCATTCGCCGAGGAGCTGTCGGAGTGGTTGCGAGAACGGTTGTCGCACTTCAAGTGTCCGCGCTCGATCGTGTTCGAGGCGCAACTGCCGCGGACCGACACCGGCAAGCTCTACAAGAACGAGTTGATCGAGAAGTATTCGGGGTGACCCTGCGGGTGGTCGATCTGTCCCTCGTGCCGCAGCCCGACACGGCTGCGCCGCCGGGGGTGATCGTCGCCTTCGGGTCGCCGCACAGCGAGTATTGGCTGGACACAGCGACTTTCACACTGTCCGAGAAACGGTGCGACGATCCCCGGGTGGTGGTCGTGGATTCGGTGCCGCGGGTGTTGGCCGAGCTGACGCAACGTTGCCGGCAGTGGCCGCTGGCCAGCGCGGTCTGTGACGACGTGCTGCGCTGCCTGGACCCCGCCGGGGCCACCCTGGCCGGCCTGATCACCGAGTCGCTGGCCTATTCGACGTTGCAGTCCGGGCCGGAGTTCGCCCGCTGGCTCGCGCAGCGCGGACCCGCCCGGGTGCCGGACAGCGTCAATCCCGTGACGGTGCAACGCGACGGCGACATCCTGCGGATCAGTTTCAACCGGCCGCAGCGGCACAACGCCTTCTGCACCGGGACCCGCGCGGCGTTGCTGGAGGCGCTGGCAGTGGCGCAGCTGGACTCGTCGGTGACCGGAATCGTGTTGAGCGGCAACGGTCCGTCGTTCTGCAGCGGGGGAGACCTCGCCGAGTTCGGCAGCTTCGCCGACCCGGCCAGCGCTCACCTGGCGCGCACCCGGCACAGCCCCGCGCTGGTGCTCGACGAACTCACCGCCCGGCTCGGACCGGCGTGCCGCGCGCAGGTGCACGGACGGGTGCTGGGCAGCGGACTGGAGATGGCGGCGTTCTGCGGGTGGGTTCAGGCGGCGCCGGACTGCGTGTTCGGCCTGCCCGAGCTGGGCCTGGGTCTGCTACCCGGTGCGGGCGGCACGGTCAGCGTCACCAGGCGCATAGGCCGTTGGCGCACCGCATATCTCGT
This sequence comes from Mycobacterium sp. 23, assembly GCF_048287075.1. Lineage (NCBI taxonomy): Bacteria > Bacillati > Actinomycetota > Actinomycetes > Mycobacteriales > Mycobacteriaceae > Mycobacterium > Mycobacterium sp. 23. Next base: position 3,554,994 of record NZ_JBLVUX010000005.1, on the reverse strand, counting down.
GCTCTCCGGTCACACCGTCGACGCTCAGACGGCGCTGGCGTGGGGTCTGGTGGACGCGATCGGCTTTGCTCAGTAGCCGGAATAGGTGGTGTAGGTGGTCGACGGCGCGTTGGACACGGCCACCGCGATCAGCACCACGTACAGGATGATCGACACCACGATCACCACCGCACCGACGATGGCGCTGATGATGGCCCACTTCTTGGCGTTGCGCGAGGCGTCCTGAGCCTCCTGGTAGCGGCCCTGTGCCCACAGCCCGGAGACCTTGGTGGAGTAGACGATCGACACGATGCCGGCCGGCAGACAGCACAGCACGGTGCTCAGAATCGCCCACACCAGGTAGTTGTCCGGCTCCGGGCCGGCTCCGTAAGCCGGCGGCCCGCCGTAGCCCGGCGGCGGCTGGCCCTGCCAACCCGGGTTGGCGCCGTACGGGTCCGACGGATAACTCATGGCCGCTGCCTTCCCTTGGGTCGCCACTTTGCTGGTGCCTCGTGGCGAGTCAGGCAAATATAGCGCACCCATCGGTGTGCGGGCAGGCCGAAGCGGACCCGCGTTGCGCTCAGATTCCGCCGCGCGACACCAGCTGTGCGGCGATGACGTTGCGCTGGATCTCGTTGGTGCCCTCGCCCACGATCATCAGTGGCGCGTCCCGGAAATAGCGCTCGACGTCGTATTCGGTGGAGTAACCGTAGCCGCCGTGGATGCGAACCGCGTTCAGCGCGATCTCCATGGCCACCTCCGAGGCGAACAGCTTGGCCATGCCCGCCTCCATGTCGCAGCGCTGCCCGCTGTCGTAGCGTTGCGCCGCGTAGCGGGTGAGCTGGCGAGCGGCGGTGAGTTTCGTTGCCATGTCAGCCAAGTAGTTCCCGACGGCCTGATGCTTCCAGATCGGCCGGCCGAAACTTTCACGCTGCTGGGCGTATTCCAGCGCGTCCTCCAGCGCCGCGGTCGCCACGCCCAGCGCCCGGGCGGCCACCTGGATCCGTCCGGTCTCCAGGCCCTTCATCATCTGCGAAAACCCTTTGCCCATAACGCCGCCGAGCACGGCGGCGGCCGGAACCCGGAAGTCGTCGAACGAAAGCTCGCACGATTCCACGCCCTTGTAGCCCAACTTGGGCAGATCCCGCGACACCGTCAGACCCGGCCCGTGTTCGACCAGTAGCACCGAGATGCCCTGGTGCCGCGGGGTGGCGTTCGGGTCGGTCTTGGCCAACAGTGCGATCAGCCCGGAGCGGCGTGCGTTGCTGATCCAGGTCTTGGAACCGTTGACCACCAAGGTATCCGGGTCTGCGGCCGGCAGCGCGGTGGTGGTCATGTTCTGCAGATCGGAGCCGCCGCCCGGTTCGGTGAGCGCCATGGTGGCACGCAGTTCGCCAGTGGCCATGGGCGGCAGATACTTTCGCTTCTGCTCCGGGGTGCCGAACAGGGTCAGCAGCTTGGCGACGACGGTGTGCCCGCCCATGGCGCCGGCCAGGCTCATCCAGCCGCGGGCGAGTTCCTGGGTCACCTGCACATAACACGGCATCGAGACCGGTGAACCGCCGTAGTCCTCGTCGATGGCCAGGCCGTAGATGCCGATGCGCTTCATCTGCTCGATCCAGGCCTCGGGGTAGGTGTTGGCGTGCTCGACCTCCCGCACGGTGGGCCGCACATCGCGGTCGATGAACGCCCGCACGGTGGCCACCAGCATCGCCTCGTCTTCGTTGAGTTCAGTACTCACCCGACTCCTTCCCGCTGTCGGCCGAGCGTGAACGGGGCGACGTGCGACCGGCGTGTCGCGTCGTCATATTCACTCTCGGCGAAGCGCGTGTTTGACCCTCGCTGAGACAGCCTGCCAGCATGGCATTTCGTGACTGACGGGTATGCAGCGGTGCGCGAGGGCGGCCCCTACTTCGACGATCTCGCCGTGGGGCAGGTGTTCGACTGGGCGCCTTCGGTCACCCTGTCGCCGGGGCTGGCCGCCGCGCATCAGGGGATCGTCGGGGACCGGCTGCGGCTGGCCCTGGACGCCGATCTGTGCTTCGCGGTGACGGGCGCACCGGCCGCGCTGGCGCACCCGGGGCTGGTGTGCGACGTGGCGATCGGGCAGTCGACGCTGGCCACTCAGCGGGTCAAAGCCAATCTGTTCTACCGCGGGTTGACGTTCCACCGGTTCCCGGTGATCGGCGACACCCTCTACACCCGGACCGAAGTCGTGGGTCTGCGCGCCAACACGGCCAAGCCGGGGCGGGCGCCCACCGGGATGGCGGCACTGCGCATGACGACGATCGACCAGGCCGATCAACTGGTGCTGGACTTCTACCGCTGCGCGATGCTGCCGGCCGGGCCGGGCTGGGCGCCCGAAGACGCCGCGACCCGCGGCGACGACCTGTCCGCGCTCGAGGCGGTCCCACCGGCGGTGAACCCCACCGAAACCTGGGACGGCGAGGCCTTCCGCCGCAAGGTGCCGGGCCCGCACTTCGACCCGCAGCTGGCCGGTACGGTGCTGCACAGCACCGGCGACGTGGTCAGCAGCGCCCCCGAGCTGGCCCGACTCACCCTGAACATCGCTGCCACACATCATGATTCGCGAGTGGGCGGGCAGCGGCTGGTGTACGGCGGACACACCATCGGGCTGGCGTTCGCGCAGGCCAACCGGCTGCTGCCCAACCTCGCCACGGTGCTGGGCTGGGAGTCCTGCGATCACACCGGCCCCGTCCACGAGGGCGACACGTTGTACAGCGAACTGCACGTCGAATCGGCTGACACGGGTGTGCTGACGCTGCGGTCGCTGGTCTACGCGGTCGGCGAGCCGGACCGGCAGGTGCTGGACTGGCGCTACCGCGCGCTGCAGTTCTAGACCCGCCGGGCCGGTCAGTTGCCGGCTTTGCCGTTGTTGCCGTTGTCGCCGCTCTTACCGGCTGACCCGCCGCCGACCGCGACGCCGCCGCCGCCGCCGTTACCGGCGTTGCCGCCGCCACCGCCGTTGCCGCCGTTGCCGTTGCCGCCGGCACTGCCGCCGCCGCCCGCGTTGCCGCCGTTACCGACGGCGCCGGCGTTGCCGCCGTCACCGCCGTCGGGACCCTTGCCGCCGTTGCCGCCGTTGCCGTTGCTGCCGCCGCCGTTGCCGCCGAGGCCGCCGGTCTGGCCGAGGCCCGCGTTGCCGCCGGCACCGCCGCTACCTGCGTTGCCGCCCTTGCCGCCGTTGCCGGAGGTCGGGCCGCCGTTGCCACCCGTCCCGCCCGCGCCGCCGCTGCCACCCTTGCCGCCGGCGCCGCTGTTGCCGCCGTCGCCGCCGTCGGGGTGGCCCGCGGTACCGGCCGCTCCGTTGCCGCCGGTGCCGGGTGCTCCACCGGTACCGCCACCGCCGCCGTTGCCGCCGGCCCCGCCGTTGCCGGCACCGAGGGCGTTGCCGCCCGCACCGGCCGCTCCACCGGCTCCGCCGGTGCCGCCGTCCGCGCCCTCGCCGCCGGCGCCGTTGTTCACGCCGAAGGTGGGGTCGCCGGCCGCGCCGTTGCCGCCCGCGCCGCCGTTGCCGCCGGTTCCGCCGCTGCCGCCGGCACCACCGTTGCCGGCCACGGTGCCGCCGTTGCCGCCGGCGCCGCCCTTACCGCCGGCCCCACCGGACTGACCGAGCGAGCCGTCGTCACCGGGGTTGGTGCCGGCCGCGCCGGCCTTGCCTGCGGTGCCGTTGCCGCCGTTACCGCCGGTGCCGCCGGTGCCGTACTGGCCGGCATTGCCGCCGGCGCCGCCGTTACCGCCGGCCTTGCCCGGGTCGGTGGCCGCGTTGTAGCTGAAGCCGTTGCCGCCGGTGCCGCCGTTTCCGGTCTGGGTGGTGGGCGTGTTGCCGGCCGTGCCGTTGGTGCCCGCGCCACTGCCGTTGCCGTTCAGGCCGCCCTTGCCGGCCGCGCCACCGGCGCCGGCATTGCCGCCGTCACCGCCCCGGCCACCATCGGGGTTGGCGAAGGTGCCCGCCGCACCGTTGCCGCCGGCCCCGGCGGTGCCGCCGCTACCGCCGTTCCCGCCGTTGCCGCCGGCACCGATGGCGCCGTTGGTGCCGGTGCCCAAGGCGGTACCGCCCATGCCGCCGGCGCCGCCGTTGCCGCCGTTGCCGCCGGTCGCACCATTGGTGCCGTTGGTGCCGGCGCCGCTGTTCACACCCTGGACGCCGGTGCTGCCGTTGGTCCCGTTGCCGCCGGTCCCGCCGTTGGCGCCGTTCCCGCCGATACCACCGGCTCCACCGTTTCCGGAGATGGTGCCGCCGTTACCGCCGGCTCCGGCGCTACCGCCGCTGCCGCCGGCCTGACCGTTGACGCCGGTGCCGCCGTTCGACCCGGCGAAGCCGTTGCCGCCGTTTCCGCCGGTGCCGCCGTTGCCGTAGGTGCCGCCGTTACCGCCGGCGCCGCCGCTACCGCCGTTGGCGCCCGCGGTGCTGGTCTGGGTGAAGCCGTTGCCGCCGTTGCCACCGTTGCCGACCGGGCTGGCGAACCCGGCGCCGTCGCTGCCGTTGGCGCCGGGGGTGCCGGTGCCGCCGCTGCTGGAGCCGCCGGTGCCGCCCTTGCCGACGATCGCGGTGCCGCCGTCGCCGCCCTTGCCGCCATTGGGGTTGGTCGAGGTGCCGTCGGCGCCCTTGCCGCCGTCACCCGGGGTGCCGGCCTTGCCGCCGTTGCCGGCGGCGCCGCCATTGCCGTCGGCGCCGTTGGTGCCGGTGCCGAGCGCCTTGCCGCCGAGCCCGGCGTTGCCGCCGTTGCCGCCGTTGCCGCCGGTGCCGCCATTGCCGCCGTTCTGCCCGGCGCCGTTGTTGACACCGCTCTGCCCGGCCGACCCGGCCACGCCGTCGCCGCCGTTGCCGCCGGTGGCGCCGATGCCGCCGCTACCGCCCTTGCCGCCGTTGCCGAAGCCGGTGCCGCCGGTACCACCGGCGCCGCCGTTGCCACCCGCGCCGCCGGCCGTGCCGTCGGTGCCGCTCGCGCCCGCGCCGACGCCCGCCGTGCCGGCGGTGCCGGCCGAGCCGTTGCCGCCGTTGCCGCCGGCCCCGCCGTTGCCGTGGTTGCCGCCGCTGCCACCGGCACCACCGTTGCCACCGGCCGTGCCGGGGTTGGCGACGGTCTGGCTGTAGCCGTTGCCGCCGGCGCCGCCGCTGCCGGTCACGCCGCCGACGGTGCCGCCGTCGGTGCCGGCCGTGCCCGCCTTGGTGTTGGAGGTGCCGCCCGTGCCGCCCTTGCCCGCGGTCTCGTTGCCGCCGTTGCCGCCGTTACCGCCGTTCGGGTTGGTCACGGTGCCGTCGGCGCCCTTGCCGCCGTCGCCGGGGGTGCCGGCCTTGCCGCCGTTGCCGCCGTTGCCGCCGGTGCCGTCGCTGCCGGCGACGCCGTTGGTGGCGGTACCGCCGGCACCGCCGTTGCCGCCGTTGCCGCCTGCGCCGCCGACGCCGCCGTTGCCGCCGTTCTGGCCGCTCCCGATGCCGGTGCCGTACTGGTCGACGTCGGTCACGCCGTTGCCGCCGGATACGCCGTTGCCGCCCGCGGTGCCGTTGCCGCCGTTGCCGCCGGCGCCGCCCTGGCCGCCGTTGCCGGAGATGGAGCCGCCCTTGCCGCCGGCCCCGCCGGCACCGCCGGAGCCTCCGGCGCGGCCATTGCCGCCGGAGTCTCCCGACTTGGTGCCGTTCGCCCCGTTCAGGACGCTGTCGACGCCGTTGCCGCCGGCCCCGCCGTTGCCACCGTTGCCGATGTTGCCGCCGTTGCCGCCGGCCCCGCCGTTGCCGCCGCTGGCGCCCTTGGTGAGGGGGTTGTAGCCCGCGCCGCCCTGACCGCCGTTGCCGGCCGGCCCGGTGACCGAGGCGCCGTTGGTGCCGCTGGTGCCGGGTGTGGACCCGGTGCCGCCGGTGCCGCCGATGCCGGCCTTTCCGGCGTTGCCGCCGTTGCCGCCGTTGCCGCCGTTGGGGTTCAGAACGGTGCCCGCAGCGCCGGTGCCGCCGTTGCCGGGGGTGCCGGCCCTGCCGCCGTTGGCGCCGTTGCCGCCGGTGCCGTCGGTGCCCGCGGCGCCAGTTCCGTTGAGGAGCGCGCCGGCTTTGCCGCCGTTGCCGCCGGCCCCGCCGTTGCCGCCGTCGCCACCGCTGCCACCGTCCTGGCCGGCCCCGCTGTTGACCAGCGGGAGGCCGGATTTGCCGCTGACCCCGTTGCCGCCCTTGCCGCCGGCCGCGCCGTTGCCGGCCGCGCCGCCGCTGCCGGCGTTGCCGGCCAGGGTGCCGCTGGCGCCGCCGTTGCCACCGCTGCCGCCGGACCCGCCGGCCTGGCCGTTGGTGCCGCTGCTGCCGGGCAGGACGCCGTTGACGCCGGCCTTGCCCGCCGTTCCGTTGCCGCCGGCCCCGCCGTTACCGCCGTTGCCGATGGTGCCGCCGTTGCCGCCGGCGCCGCCGTCACCGCCGGTCTTGCCCGGGTCGGTCAGGGGGTTGTAGCTGAAGCCGGTGCCGCCCTTGCCGCCGTTGCCGGCCGTGCCCGCGGGGACGGCGCCGGCCTTGCCGTCGGCCCCATTGACGAAGCCGTTGCCGCCCTTGCCGAGGGCGCCGGCGGAGCCGATGGTGCCACCGTCGCCGCCCTTGCCGCCGTTGGGGTTGGCGTAGGTGCCGTTGCCGCCGTCGCCGCCGTTGCCGCCGAGTCCGGTGTTGCCGCCGTTGCCGCCGGCGCCGCCGTTGCCCTGCTTGTAACCGGGAGCCACGGGCGAACCGCCGTCGCCGCCCTTGCCGCCGGCGCCGCCGTTGCCGCCGCCGCCGCCTTTACCGCCGGTGCCGCCGTTGATCCCGTTGCCGCCGTTGCCGCCGGTGCCGCCGTCGCCGCCGTTGCCCGCGGCACCGCCGTCACCGCCGTCGCCGGCGATCGTGCCGCCCAGGCCACCCTTGCCGCCGTTGCCGCCGGCGCTGGCGTTGCCGCCGATGGTGCCGTCGGCACCCGGTGTGTTGCCGTCGCTGCCGGTGGTGCCCTTGGCTCCGCTGCCGCCCTTGCCGCCGGTGCCGCCGGTGCCGTACTGCCCGGCGTTGCCGCCGGCGCCGCCGTCGCCGCCGGCCTTGGTCGGGTCGGTGGAGTTCCAGCCCGCTCCACCGGTGCCGCCGTTGCCGGCGATGGTGGTCGGGGTGGCGCCGTTGCCGCCGTTGGCGCCCGGGTTCAGGCCACTGCCGCCGGTGCCGCCGGTACCGCCGCTGCCGGGGTTGGCGCCATTGCCACCGGCGCCGCCGGTCGGGTGCGCCGCGGTGCCTGCCGCGCCGGTGCCGCCGACGCCGCTGACGCCGCCGACCCCGCCGTTGCCGGCGTTGCCGCCGTTGCCGACGGTGCCGTTGGTGACACTGCCGGCGTTGCCGCCCGCGGCGCCCTTGCCGCCGGTGCCGCCGTTACCGGCGTTGCCGCCGGCGCCGTTGTTGAGGGCGAAGGTGGGGTCTCCAGCCCCGCCCTTGCCGCCGACGCCGCCCGCGCCACCGTCGCCGCCCTTGCCGCCGCTGCCGCTGTTGCCGGCGATGGTGCCGCCGTTGCCGCCCTTTCCGGCCGCGCCGCCGTCGCCGCCGGTGCCGCCCACTCCACCGGTGCCGCCCGTGGGACCGGTGGCACCCGTGACGCCCGTGCCGCCGGTGTATCCGTCGCCGCCGTTACCGCCGTTGCCGTAGGCGCCGGCGTTGCCGCCGTCACCGCCGGCGTAGCCGGTCTGGCCGGCGCCCGGGACGCCGAAGGCGTTGCCGCCGTTGCCGCCGTTGCCGGTCGGGGTGGCGGGTGTGGTGCCGGCCTTGCCGTTGGCGCCGCTGCCGCCGGGGCCGGTGCCCGGAGTGCCGGCGCCGCCGCCGGCGCCCGGGTCGCTGCCGTTGCCGCCCTTGCCGCCGCCGAGGTAACCGTTGCCGCCCTTGCCTCCGGCCGCGCCGAGGCCACCGTCGCCGCCGTTGCCGGCGTTGCCGCCTTCCCCGACGTTGGTGTTGAGGCCGTTGCCGCCGGCGCCACCCGAAGCGCCGCTGCCGGCGTTGCCGCCCGCGCCGCCCTTGCCGTTCAGGGTGCCGCTGTTGCCGCCGTCGCCACCGGCCCCGCCGCTGCCGCCGGTCTGGCCGTTGGCGCCGTTGGGGTCGTCGACGGTGCCGTTGGCGCCGGCCTTGCCCGCGGCGCCGTTGCCACCGTTGCCGCCGGTGCCGCCGTCGCCGTAGAGGCCGCCGTCGCCGCCCGCGCCGCCCTTGCCGCCGTTGGCGCCGGGGGTGGTGGCGGTGTAGCCGTCGCCGCCGTTACCGCCGTTGCCGCCGACGCCGGTCGGGGTGCTGCCGCCGCTGCCGTTGTTGCCCTTGGCGCCGGCGCCGGAGCCGGAGCCGTTGGCACCACCGGCACCGCCGGTACCGCCGCCGGCGCCGGTGCCCGGGTTGCCACCCTTGCCGCCGGCCCCGCCGTCGGGGTTGGTCACGGTGCCCGCCGCGCCGTTGCCGCCGTTGCCCTGCAGGCCGCCGTTGCCGCCGTTGCCGGCGTTGCCGCCGGCCGCGCCGGCGCCGGCCACGCCGTTGGTGGCCGCACCGCCCTTGCCGCCCGCGCCGCCGTCGCCGCCCAGGCCGCCGCTGCCGCCGCTGCCGCCGTTCTGACCGCCGCCGATACCGGTGCCGTACTTGTTGGAGTTGGCCACGCCGTCGTGACCGTCCACGCCGTTGCCGCCGTTGCCGCCGCTGCCGGCGTTGCCGCCCAGGCCGCCGGCGCCGCCGTTGCCGGTCGTGGTGCCGCCGGCCCCGCCGGCGCCGCCCGCGCCACCGGCGCCACCCTTGCCGCCGTTGGTACCGGAGTCGCCGGTGTTGAGCCCGTTGGTACCGGCCGCGCCGTTTGAGCCGCTGCCGCCGGCCCCGCCCTTACCTCCGTTGCCGTTGCTGCCGCCGCTGCCGCCCTGGCCGCCGGCGCCGCCGTTGAGGCCGTTGCCGTTGGCGTCGGTGGCGTTGGGCGCCCAGCTGTGGCCGACGCCGCCGTCGCCGCCGTTACCGGACGGGCCGGTGAAGGCGGCACCGGCGGTGCCGTTGGCGCCGCTCAGGTCGCCGCCACCGTCGAGGCCGCCGGTGCCGCCGCCGCCGGCGGTCCCGACCTTGCCGCCATTGCCGCCGTTGCCGCCGGCGGTGCTGCCGGCGATACCCGCGGCACCGTTGCCACCACTACCTGATGCGCCGGCCGCGCCGCCGTTGCCGGCGTTGCCGCCGGATCCGACCGTTCCGGCGGTGCCGTACAGGCCGGCCTTGCCGCCGGCGCCGCCGGCGCCGCCGTTGCCGCCCACTCCGCCGCTACCGCCGTTGCCGCCGTTCTGGCCGCCGCCCTTGCCGGTGCCGTACTCGTCGAGCCCGGAGACGCCGTTGGCGCCATCGGCGCCGGTGCCACCGCCGCCACCGTCGGCACCGGTTCCGCCGTTGCCGCCCGCACCGCCGTCACCCAGGTTGGCGCCGGCGTCGCCACCGGCGCCGCCCTTGCCGCCGGCGCCGCCGGCCTGACCGGTGCTGCCGTTGTTGCCCGCGCTGACGCCGTCCTTGCCGACCGCGCCCGCCACGCCGTTGCCGCCGTCACCGCCGGCGCCGCCACTGCCGTAATTGCCGCCCTTGCCGCCGGCCCCGCCGTCGCCGCCGTTAGCGCCGGCAGTGGTCGAGGTGAACCCGGTGCCACCCTTGCCGCCGTTGCCGACCGGGGTCTGCGGCAGAGCGCCGTCGATGCCGTACTTGCCGGTGCCGACGCCGGTGCCGTTGCTGCCGCCGGTACCGCCGGCGCCGACCGTGCCGGCGTTGCCGCCGTTACCGCCGACCCCGCCGTTCGGGCTGGTCGCCGTGCCGGCCGCGCCCATGCCGCCGTCGCCGGGCGTCCCGGCGTTACCGCCGTTACCGGCGTTACCACCGGCGCCGGAGGTGCCGGCGATGCCCTTGGTGGAACCGCCGCCGGCGCCGCCGGCGCCGCCGTTACCGCCGTTCGCGCCGTTGCCGCCGTTGCCGCCGGCCTGACCCGCGCCGTTGTTGACGCCGGCCACACCGTTGGCGCCGGTCTGCCCGGTACCGCCGTTGCCGCCGTTGCCGCCGCTGCCGCCGGCACCACCGGCGCCGCCGTTGCCGAAGTTCACGCCGGCCTTGCCGCCGCGGCCACCGTCGCCGCCGGACCCACCGGCCTGCGCGTTGCCGCCGCTGTCACCGGCCTTCACACCTGCGCTGCCGTCGTTGCCGGCCACACCGTTACCGCCGGCCCCGCCGTTGCCGCCGTTGCCGTAGTTGCCGCCGTCACCGCCGGCCCCGCCGTTGCCGCCGCTGGCGCCGGGAGCCTGCGGGTTGAAGCCGCTGCCGCCGTTGCCGCCGTTGCCGACGGGTCCGGTGACGTTGGTGCCGTTGGCGCCGTTGGCGGCGCTACCGCCGCCGCCGTTGGTGCCACCGGCGCCGCCCTTGCCGACGGCTCCGGCGTTGCCGCCGTTGCCACCCGCGCCGCCGTTGATGTTGGTGCTGGTGCCGGCCGCGCCGTTGCCGCCGCTGCCGGGCGTGCCGGCGTTGCCGCCCTTGCCGCCGATTCCGCCGCTGCCGTTGCTGCCTGCGACGGCGCCGGCTCCGCCGGCTGCCCCGCCCTTGCCGCCGGCCCCGCCGGCACCGCCGGTACCGCCGGCCCCACCGTCGCCGCCGGCCTGGCCGCCGCCGATGCCGTTGTTGTAGTTGTTCTGGTCGCTGACGCCGTTGGCCCCGGTGATGCCGGTGCCGCCGGACCCGGCCGCGCCGCCGGTGCCGCCGTTGCTGGCGTTGCCGCCGCCGGCGTTGGTGCCCGCAGTGCCCGCGGTGCCGCCATTGGTGGCGCCGGCAGCTCCGCCGGTGCCACCGGCTCCGCCGTTGCCGCCCTTACCGCCGGCCCCGCCGTCGCCACCGGCGTAGCCGGCGCCGTTGTTGAAGCCCGAGCTGCCGTTGGCACCCGCCGCGCCGGTTCCACCGTTGCCGGCGGTGCCCGCGTTGCCGCCCTTGGCCGCGTTGCCACCGTTGCCTGCCGTGCCCGCGCCGGCGCTGCCGTTGGCGGCGCCCGCGGCGCCACCGGCCCCGCCGCTGCCGCCGGCGCCGCCGTTACCGGCGTTGCCGCCGGCCGTGCCGGAGCCGCCGATTCCGGTGGTGGCCACGCCGTTGCTGCCGTCTATGCCGCTGCCGCCGGCGCCGCCCACGCCGCCGTTTCCGCCCAGGCCGCCGGTGCCGCCCTTGAAGCCGCTGCCCGCGCCCTTGCCGCCCGCGCCACCGGCGCCGCCGGTGCCGCCCGCAGTGCCGTCGGTGCCGTTGGGGTTGTTGGCGTTGACGCCGTTGGACCCGGCCGTGCCGGCCGCGCCATTGCCGCCCACGCCGCCGTTACCGCCGTTGGCCCCGGTGCCGGTGCCGCCGCTGCTGCCGTTGCTGCCGCCGGTGCCGCCGGTACCCGCCGCGCCGCCGGCGCCGCCCGTGCCGGTGGCCCCGGCGTTGCCGCCCGCCCCACCGACTCCGCCGTTGGGGTTGGCTGTGGTGCCGGCCGCGCCGTCGCCACCGCTGCCGGCCGCGCCGGAGGCGCCGCCCTTGCCGCCCGCGCCGCCGTTGCCGTTGGCGCCCGCGCTGCCACCGGTGCCGCCGGTGCCCGCGGCGCCGCCACCACCTCCGGCGCCACCCTTGCCGCCGGTGCCGCCGGCCCCGCCGTCTCCGCCGGCCTGGCCGCCGCCGATGCCGGTGCCGTACTTACTCGAGTCTGCGATTCCGTTGGCGCCGGTGATACCGGTGCCGCCGGAGCCGGCCGCGCCACCGGCGCCGCCGCTGCTGCCGGCGCCGCCGCTGCCGTTGACGCCCGCGCTGGCCCCTGAGCCGCCGGCCGCACCGGCGTTGCCGCCCTTGCCGCCCGCCGCGCCGGCACCGCCGGCCCCGCCGTTGCCGCCGGCATAACCGGCACCGTTGTTGACTCCCGAGACACCGTTGGCGCCGTTGGCGCCGATCCCGCCGGCCCCCGCCGTTCCGGCCGCGCCGCCGTTGCCGCCCGCACCGCCGTTGCCGGAGATGCCCTTGGTGATGCCAGTGCCGGGCGTGCCTGCGGCACCACCGGATCCACCGGCACCGCCGGCGCCACCGGCACCCGCATTGCCGCCGGCCTGGCCGGCGTTGCCGATGCCCGTGGTTGTCGTTCCGTTGCTGCCGGCCACGCCGGAACCACCCGTGCCGCCGGCGCCACCCTGGCCGCCGGCCCCACCGCTGCCGGTGGTGGTTCCGACGCCGCTCGCCGTACCGCCGGCGCCGCCGTCACCACCCTTGCCGCCGGCCGAGCCTGCGGTGCCGCTGTCGCCGGGGTTGACGCCGCTGACGCCGTTCGCTCCGGCCGCGCCGTTACCGCCGGCGCCGCCGCTGCCGCCATTGGCCCCAGCGCCGCCGGTTCCGTTCACGCCGCTACCGGCGGGACCGGTGCCCGCCGTGCCGCCCAGGCCCACCGCGCCGGCGTTGCCGCCCTTGCCGCCGGCTCCGCCGTCGACGAACGTGCTGGTGCCGTCGGCGCCGCGGCCGCCGTTGCCGGCGCTGCCCGCGTTGCCGCCCTGACCGCCGTTGCCGCCCTTGCCGCTGGCGCCGTTGGTCGCGCCCGCGCCGCCGGCGGACCCGCCGGTGCCACCGGTGCCGCCCGCTCCGCCCTTACCGCCGGCGCCGCCGTCGCCGCCGGCCACTCCGGCGCCGCTGTTGACGCCCGCCACACCGTTGGCCCCGGTGACTCCGGCGCCACCGTTTCCGGCCGCTCCGCCGGCGCCACCGCTGCTGGCGGCCCCGCCGTTACCGTTCGTGCCCGCTTTACCGCCGGTCCCGGTGCCGGCCGCTCCGCCGGTGCCGCCGCTACCGCCGTTGGCGCCGTTGCCGCCCGCGCCGCCGTCACCGCCGGCCGTGCCCGCGCCGCCGTTGACGCCGGCCAGACCGTTGGCGCCGGTGGCGCCTATGCCGCCCTTGCCCGCGAGGCCCGCGTTGCCGCCGGATCCGGCCGCTCCGCCGCCGCCCGCCGTGCCGGCCGTCCCGCCGCCGGTGCCGGCGCCGCCGGCATCGCCGCCCCTGCCGCCCGCACCGCCGTTGCCGCCCGCACCCGCGTTGCCGCCGGCCTGGCCGGCGCCGTTGTTGAGCCCGGCCACGCCGTTACCGCCGTCGACGCCCGACCCGCCGGTGCCACCGCTGCCACCGGCGCCGCCCTGCCCACCGGTGCCGCCGACGCCCTTGCCGCTGGCAGTGCCGCCGGCACCGCCGTCGCCGCCCTTGCCGCCGGCCGACCCGTTGGTACCGCTGTCACCCGGGTCGACGCCGTCTTTACCGGCCGCACCAGCCGTGCCGTTGCCGCCATCGCCGCCCTTGCCGCCATTGGCGCCCGTGCCGTCGGCGCCGTTGGCGCCGCTGCCGGCAGGCCCGCTGCCGGCCTTGCCGCCGGTGCCGACCGCGCCGGCGTCGCCGCCCTTGCCGCCGGCTCCGCCGTCGCTGAACGCGCTGGTGCCATCGGCGCCACGGCCACCGTCGCCGGCGATGCCGGCATTGCCGCCCTGACCGCCGTCGCCGCCCTTGCCGTCGCCGCCCGCACTGGCGCCGGCGCCGCCGGCCTTGCCGCCGGTGCCACCCGTGCCGCCGTCGCCGCCCTTGCCGCCTGCTCCGCCGCTACCGCCGGCCTGACCCGCGCCCGCGTTGACCCCGGCCTGCCCGGTGGCGCCGGTGATACCCGCACCTCCGTTGCCGGCCGCTCCGCCGGCCGCACCGCTGCTGGCGGCCCCGCCGTTGCCGTTGGCGCCGGCCTTGCCGCCGGCGCCGGTGCCGGCCGCTCCGCCGACACCTCCGTTGCCGCCGTTGGCGCCGCTACCGCCGGCGCCGCCATCGCCGCCGGCGTAACCGGCGCCGCCATCGCCGCCGGCGTAACCGGCGCCGCTGTTGACGCCGGAAATGCCGTCGTGACCGGCAGCGCCGGCGCCGCCCTTCCCGGCGGTACCCGCCGCGCCACCGCTGCCCGCCGCACCGCCGTCACCGGCCTTGCCGGCGGTGGGACCGCTGCCCGCCGCGCCGCCCTTGCCGCCGGCTCCGCCGTCGCCGCCACTGCCGGCGTTGCCGCCGGCCTGGCCGTTGCCGCCAGCGCCGCTGGTGGCGACGCCGTTGTTGCCGTCGACACCCGAGCCGCCCTTGCCGCCGGCCCCGCCGATGCCGCCGGCCCCGCCGTCGCCGCCGTGGGTGCCGACTCCGCTGGCCGTGCCGCCCGCGCCGCCGTCACCGCCCTTGCCGCCGGCAACGCCGTTGGTGCCGCTGCCGCCTGCGTTGACGCCGTTCTCGCCGTTGGCCCCGGCCGCGCCGTTACCGCCGGCGCCGCCGCCACCGCCGTTGGCGCCGGTGCCGTTGATGCCGTCCGCGCCCTTGCCCGCGGGGCCGCTACCGCCGGTACCGCCCTGGCCGACCGCCCCGGCGTTGCCGCCCGTGCCGCCGGCTCCGCCGTCGACGTACGTGCTGGTCCCGTCGGCGCCGCGGCCACCGCTACCGGCCGTGCCGGCGTTACCGCCCTGGCCACCGGCGCCGCCCTTGCCGTCGGCTCCCGCCGTTGCGCCGGCGCCGCCGGCCTGTCCGCCGGTGCCGCCGGTGCCACCGGCGCCACCCTTACCGCCGGCGCCGCCATCGCCACCGGCCTGTCCGGCGCCCGCGTTGGTTCCGGCCACGCCGTTGGCGCCGGTGATGCCGGCGCCGCCGGATCCCGCAGCGCCCCCGGCGCCGCCGCTGCTGGCGGCCCCGCCGTTGCCGTTGGCGCCCGCGCTGCCACCGGTGCCGGCCCCGGCCGCGCCACCGACGCCACCCTTACCGCCGTTGGCGCCATTACCGCCCGCACCGCCGTCGCCACCCGAGTAGCCGGCGCCGTTGTTGACGCCGGACACGCCGTCGTGGCCGATGGCGCCCGCGCCGCCCTTGCCGGCGCTGCCCGCCGCGCCACCGCTGCCGGCCGCGCCACCGCTGCCTGCCTTACCCGCGATGCCGCCGCCGGTGCCGCCGCCGCCGGCGTCACCGCCCTTACCGCCGGCTCCGCCGTCGCCGCCGCTGCCGGCGTTGCCGCCGGCCTGGCCGTTGCCGCCGGCGCCGCTGGTGGCGACGCCGTTGTTGCCGTCGACACCCGAGCCGCCCTTGCCGCCGGTCCCGCCGGTGCCGCCGGCTCCGCCGTTACCGCCGTGGGTGCCGGATCCGCTGGCCGTGCCGCCCGCGCCGCCGTCACCGCCCTTGCCGCCGGCGACGCCGTTGGTGCCGCTGGCCCCGGTGTTGATGCCGTTCTCGCCGTTGGCCCCGGCCGCGCCGTTACCGCCGGCGCCGCCGTCACCGCCGTTGGCGCCGGTGCCGTTGATGCCGTCTGCGCCCTTGCCCGCGGGACCGGTGCCGCCGGTGCCGCCCTGGCCGACCGCCCCGGCGTTGCCGCCCTTGCCGCCGGCCCCGCCGTCGACGTACGTGCTGGTGCCGTCCGCGCCGCGGCCACCGCTACCGGCCGTGCCGGCGTTACCGCCCTGGCCGCCGGCGCCGCCCTGGCCGTCGGCGCCTGCACTGGCCCCGGTGCCGCCGGCTTTACCGCCGGTCCCGCCGGTCCCGCCGGCGCCACCCTTACCGCCCGCACCGCCATCGCCACCGGCCTGCCCGGCGCCCGCGTTGGTTCCCGCCGAGCCGTTGGCGCCGGTAATCCCGGCACCGCCGGAACCGGCCGCACCTCCGGCAGCGCCGCTGCTGGCTGCGCCGCCGTTGCCGTTGGCACCCGCGGTGGCACCCGCACCGGCTCCAGCTGCACCGCCGACGCCGCCGTTACCGCCGTTGGCGCCGTTACCGCCCGCGCCGCCGTCACCGCCTGCGTAACCGGCTCCGCTGTTGATGCCGGTCACGCCGTCATGACCGGCAGCACCCGCGCCGCCCTTGCCCGCCGTACCCGCGGCGCCACCGTTACCGGCCGCGCCACCGTTTCCGGCGGTGCCGGCGACTCCGCCGCCGGTGCCGCCGCTGCCGGCGTCACCGCCCTTGCCGCCGGCGCCGCCGTCGCCGCCGCTGCCGGCGTTGCCGCCGGCCTGCCCGTTGCCGCCGGCGCCGTTGGTGACCTGACCGACGGCACCGCTGATGCCCGAGCCGCCCTTGCCGCCGGTTCCGCCGATGCCGCCGGCGCCACCGTTACCGCCGTGGGTGCCGGATCCGCTGGCCGTACCACCGGCGCCGCCGTCACCGCCCTTGCCGCCGGCGAGACCGTTGGTGCCGCTGTCGCCGGCGTTGACGCCGTCGGCGCCGTTCGCGCCGGCCAGGCCGTTACCGCCGGCTCCGCCGTCACCGCCGTTGGCGCCCGACCCGTTGAGCCCGTTCGCGCCCTTACCCGCAGGTCCGGTGCCGCCGGTGCCGCCCTGGCCCACCGTGCCGGCGTTACCGCCCTTGCCGCCGGCGCCGCCGTCGACTGCTCCGGTCACCCCGTCGGCGCCACGGCCGCCGTCGCCGGCCGTGCCTGCGTTACCGCCCTTACCCCCGGCGCCGCCGCTGCCGTCGGCGCCTGCGCTGCCGGTGACCCCGCCGGCCTTGCCTCCGGTGCCACCGGTTCCACCGGCGCCGCCCGTGCCGCCGGCCCCGCCGTCACCACCGGCGACACCCGCGCCGCTGTTCACGCCGGCCACGCCGTTGGCGCCATTAACCCCGGCGCCGCCCTTACCGGCCGCGCCACCCGCGCCACCGTTGCTGGCCGCGCCGCCGTTGCCGTCCTTGCCCGCGCTGCCGCCGGCACCGGAACCGGCCTGACCGCCGGCGCCGCCGTTACCGCCGTTGGCGCCGTTACCGCCGGCGCCGCCGTCACCACCAGCCGCACCAGCACCGTTGTTGACCCCGGCCACGCCGTTCGCGCCGCTCGCGCCGTTACCGCCCTTGCCCGCTGAGCCGGCGTCACCGCCGCTGCCGGCCGCACCACCGCTACCGGCCTTGCCCGCGACGCCGCCGCCGGTGCCGCCGCCACCGGCGTCACCGCCCTTGCCGCCGGCGCCGCCGTCGCCACCACTGCCTGCGTTGCCACCCGCCTGTCCGGCGCCGACCCCGGTTCCGTAGGCGTCTTCCCCGGCCACGGCGTTGCCGCCGTTGAGGCCGGAGCCGCCCTTGCCGCCCGCGCCGCCCTGGCCGCCGGCGCCACCGGCGCCACCGGCGGTGCCGGATCCGCTGGCCGTGCCGCCGGCACCGCCGTCGCCGCCCTTGCCGCCGGCGAAGCCACTGGTCCCGCTCTCACCCGCATTGAGCCCGTTGGTGCCGTTGGCGCCGGCCAGGCCGTTACCGCCGACGCCACCGTTGCCGCCGTTCGCGCCGGCCCCGGACAGGGCGTTCGCGCCGTTGCCGGCCGGCCCGAGGCCACCCGCGCCACCGGCGCCGACCGCGCCGGCGTTGCCGCCCTTGCCACCCGCGCCGCCGTCGATGGCACCGATCACCCCGTCGGCACCCCGGCCGCCGTCGCCCGCCGTGCCGGCGTTGCCGCCCAGACCGCCGGCTCCGCCCTTGCCGTCGGCACCTGCTGTGCCGGTGGCGCCACCGGCCTTACCCCCGGTGCCGCCGGTGCCACCGTCACCGCCCTTGCCGCCGGCGCCGCCGTCACCACCGGCGACACCCGCGCCGTTGTTGACGCCGGACTGGCCGTTGGCGCCGTTGACACCGGAGCCGCCCGCGCCGGCCGCGCCACCGGCACCGCCACTGCTGGCCGCGCCGCCGTTGCCGTCCTTACCGGCGGTGCCACCGGCACCGAGGCCGGCCTGACCGCCGGCCCCGCCGTTGCCGCCGTTGGCGCCCTTACCGCCCGCGCCGCCGTCGCCGCCGGTGTAACCCGCGCCGTTGTTGAACCCGGCGGTGCCGTCGTGGCCGTGGGCACCGATGCCGCCCTTGCCGGCCGAGCCGGCCCCGCCGCCGCTGCCGGCGTCACCGCCGCTGCCAGCCTGACCCGCGATGCCGCCGCCGGTGCCGCCGCTGCCGGCGTCGCCGCCCTTGCCGCCGGCGCCGCCGTCGCCGCCGCTGCCGGCGTTGCCGCCGGCCTGGCCGGCCTGCCCGGCACCATCGGTGGCGACACCGTTGCCGCCGTCGACACCGCTGCCGCCGCTGCCGCCCTGACCGCCCTTGCCGCCGGCCCCGCCGTTGCCGCCGTGCGTGCCGGATCCGCTGGCGGTGCCGCCGGCGCCGCCATCGCCGCCCTTGCCGCCGGCGAAGCCACTGGTCCCGCTGTCGCCGGGGTTGACGCCGTCGGTGCCGTTGGCACCGGCCAGGCCATTGCCCCCGGCGCCACCGTCGCCGCCGTTCGCGCCGGCTCCGGACAGGCCGTTCGTGCCGTTGCCTGCCGGCCCGAGGCCACCGGTACCGCCCGCGCCGACCGCGCCGGCGTTCCCGCCCTTGCCACCCGCGCCACCATCGACGGCACCGGTCACGCCATCGGCGCCGCGCCCGCCGTCGCCGGCCGTGCCGGCGTTGCCGCCCAGACCGCCGGCGCCACCCTTGCCGTCGGCGCCTGCCGTGCCGGTCGCGCCGCCCGCCTTGCCGCCGGTGCCGCCGGCGCCGCCGTCGCCACCCTTGCCGCCCGCGCCGCCGTCGCCACCGGCGACACCCGCGCCGTTGTTGACGCCGGCCTGGCCGTTGGCGCCGTTGAGGCCGGCACCACCGTTGCCGGCCGCGCCGCCGGCGCCGCCGCTGCTGGCCGCGCCGCCGTTGCCGTCCTTGCCCGCGCTGCCGCCGGCACCGGCGCCGGCCTGACCGCCGGCGCCGCCGTTGCCGCCGTTGGCGCCCTGGCCGCCGGCCCCGCCGTTGCCACCGGCGTATCCGGCGCCGCTGTTGACCCCGGCCACGCCGTTCGCGCCGCTGGCGCCGTTGCCGCCCTTGCCCGCCGTGCCGGCGTCGCCGCCGCTGCCGGCCGCGCCGCCGCTGCCGGCCTTGCCCGCAATCCCGCCGCCGGTGCCGCCGCTGCCCGCATCGCCGCCCTTGCCGCCGGCGCCACCGTCGCCGCCGCTGCCGGCGTTACCGCCGGCCTGGCCGGCCTGTCCCGCGCCGTTGGTGAGCTGCCCGTTGCCGCCGTCGACGCCCGAGCCGCCCTTGCCGCCCGCGCCACCGATGCCGCCGGCGCCGCCGTCACCGCCGTGGGTGCCGGAACCGCTGGCCGTGCCACCGGATCCGCCGTCGCCGCCCTTGCCGCCGGCCAGGCCGTTGCCGCCGCTGGCACCGGCGCCCACGCCGTTGGCCCCGTTGGAGCCGGCCAGACCGTTACCGCCGGCGCCACCGTCACCGCCGTTGGCGCCCAGCCCGCTGAGGCCGGTCGCGCCGTTACCCGCAGGTCCGGTACCACCGCTACCGCCGACGCCCACCGCGCCGGCATTGCCGCCCCGGCCGCCGGCCCCGCCGTCAACGGCGCCCGACACTCCGTCGGCACCGCGCCCGCCGTCGCCGGCCGTGCCGGCATTGCCGCCGCGCCCGCCGGCGCCGCCCTTGCCGTCGGCGCCCGTCGTCGCACCCGAACCCCCGGCCTGGCCGCCGGTGCCGCCGGTCCCGCCGGTACCGCCCTTACCTCCGGCGCCACCGTCACCGCCGGCCACCCCGGCGCCGTTGTTGACTCCGGCCTGGCCGTTGGCGCCGTCCACACCGGACCCACCGGCGCCGGCCTCGCCACCGGCGCCGCCACTGCTGGCCGCGCCACCGTTGCCGTTCGCACCCGCGCTGCCGCCGACTCCGGTGCCGGCCGCGCCACCGACGCCGCCCTTGCCGCCGTCGCCGCCCTTACCGCCCGCACCGCCGTCTCCACCGGCGTAGCCGGCGCCGTTGTTGACCCCGGCCGCGCCGTCATGTCCTATCGCGCCGACACCGCCGGCCCCGGCGAGTCCCGCGTCACCACCACTACCGGCCGCGCCACCGCTTCCGGCGGTACCGGCCGCTCCGCCCAGGCCGGTGCCGCCCGCGGCGCCACCTTTACCGCCGTCGCCGCCGGCGCCACCGCTACCGGCATTGCCGCCGGCCTTGCCCGCGCCGCCGTTGCCGTTGGTGGCAACCCCGTCGGAGCCATCCACACCGCTGCCGCCCTTGCCGCCGGCGCCGCCCTGGCCACCCGCTCCGCCGGCACCGCCGTGGGTGCCCGCGCCGCCCGCGGCGCCACCGGCGCCACCGTCGCCGCCCTTGCCGCCGGCCAGACCGTTGGTGCCGCTGTCGCCGGCACTGACGCCGCTCACGCCGGCCGCGCCCGCCGCACCGTTGCCGCCGGCGCCGCCGTCACCGCCGTTGCCGATGTTGCCGCCGGCGCCGCCGGCGCCGCCGCTGCCGCCGCTGGCACCGGCCACCGTGGCGCTGTAACCCGCACCACCGTCACCGCCGGAGCCGGCCGGACCCACCACTGCGGCCCCGTTGGCGCCCTTGACGCCCGTGCCGCTCCCGCTGCCGTTCAGGCCGCCGTTGCCGCCGGAGCCCGCCGTACCGGCGTTACCGCCCTTGCCGCCCGAAGCACCGTCGATGTGGTTCGCGTCGCCGGCGGCACCCACGCCACCGTCGCCGGGACGCCCGGCCGCGCCGCCGTCACCACCGGCTCCGCCGGCACCCGCGGCACCCGCGACGCCTTTGCCCAGCACCGTGCCGGCCTTGCCGCCGGCCCCACCGTTGCCGCCCGCTCCGCCGTCGCCGCCACTGCCGCCGGCCTGACCCACCTGGCCCGCGACCGCGCCGTCCTTGCCGTCGACGCCGTATCCGCCGGCGCCGCCGCCGCCGCCGTGACCGCCGGCCCCACCGGCGCCACTGTTGCCGGAGATCGAACCGCCGTTACCGCCGGCGCCGCCGCTGCCGCCGGATCCACCCGCGAAGCCACTGGTGCCGCTGTCACCCGGGTTGAGCCCGTTGACCCCGGCCTTGCCGGCCGCGCCGTTGCCGCCGGCGCCGCCGACGCCGCCGTTGCCGTAATTGCCGCCGTTGCCGCCGGCACCGCCGTTGCCGCCGCTCGCGCCGGCGACCGATCCCAGGGATGCGTCGTAGCCGGCCCCACCGTTGCCGCCGTTACCGCCGGCGCCGGTGACCGTGGTGCCCGCCTTGCCGTGCGCGCCGGCGACCGACCCGGACCCGCCGGTGCCGCCGGCCGCGCCGACGCCGTTGTTGCCGCCGTTACCGCCGTTACCGCCGTTCGGGCTGGCGGCGTTGCCCGCCGCGCCGTTGCCGCCGTTGCCGCCGAGGCCGCCGGTGCCGCCGTCGCCGCCGGCCCCGCCACGGCCGGTGATGCCGGACTCGCCGAACAGCAGGCCACCCCGCCCGGCGGCGCCGCCGTTACCGCCGTTGCCGCCGATGGCGCCCGTGCCGCCGTCGCCGCCGTTGGTGCCGTTGCCGCTGGGATACGTACCGTCCAGGCCGTTGGCGCCCTGGGTGCCGGTGCCGCCCTTGCCGCCGATGCCGCCGTTACCGCCATTGCCGCCGTCGCTGAAGAGCAGGCCGCCTCGGCCGCCGGCGCCACCGTTGCCTCCGGTGCCGCCGTTGACGCCGAGGGATCCGGCCCCACCGTTGGCGCCGTTGCCGCCGACACCACCGTTGCCGTACAGCAATCCGCCGTTGCCGCCGGCGCCGCCGTTGCCGCCGGGGTTACCGGCGCCACTCGATCCGCCGCTGCCGCCGGTGCCACCGGTGCCCAACAGCCAGCCCGCGTTGCCGCCGAGCCCGCCGGTACCGCCGGCCGCGGCGCCCGCGCCACCCGTGCCGCCCGCGCCGCCCGCGCCGTACAGCCCACCCGAGCCGCCGGCGCCGCCCAGGCCGCCGTTGCCGCTCTGGCCGATGCCGCCGACGCCGCCGGCTCCGCCCGATCCGCCGGACAGCCAGCCCGCGTCGCCGCCGGTGCCGCCGCCGCCCCCGGTCGCGCCCATACCACCCGCACCACCGGCGCCACCGGCGCCGGTGAGGAGTCCGCCGTGGCCACCGTGGCCGCCGAATCCGGCCTGGCCGCCGACGGTCGGACCGGCACCGCCGGATCCACCGGCGCCGCCGTTGCTGAACAGGTACGCATCTCCACCGCGGCCGCCGGTCCCGCCGATGCCGGTAGGACTGGTGTTGCCGCCGCCGGCCCCGCCGGTGCCGCCGTCGCCGTACAGGTAGCCGCCGTTGCCGCCGGCTGCACCCCAGCCGCCGTTCGCGCCGGTGCCTCCGGCGCCACCGGTGCCGCCGGCGCCGATCAGCCAGGCCCGGCCGCCGGCACCACCGGCGCCACCGGTTCCGAGGGCGTTGAGGTTGGCGCCGCCGGCGCCCCCGGCGCCGCCGCTGCCGTACAGCCAGCCACCGCTGCCGCCGGCGCCACCGGCCCCGCCGTTACCGGTGGTCGAGGCTCCGCCGGCGCCGCCGACGCCACCGTTGCCGATCAGGCCGGCGCTGCCGCCCGCGCCGCCGGCCTGTCCCGCCGCACCCGCCGCACCTGCGCCGCCGTTGCCGTACAGCAATCCGCCGGCGCCGCCGGCCGCACCCGGGGTGCTGCCGTTGGCCCCGTCACCGATCAGCGGCCGTCCGAGCAGCACCTGAGTGGGGGCGTTGATCGCCCCGAGAACCGCCTGCTCGAGCCCGGCCAGCGGCGCGGCGTTGGTGGCCTCGGCGAGGCCGTAGGCGCCCGCGCCGGTGGACAGGCTCTGCAGGAACTGGCTGTGGAAGGCGGCGGCCTGAGCGCTGACGGCCTGATACGCCTGGCCATGCGTGCCGAACAGCGCGGCGATGGCGGTCGACACCTCGTCCTGCGCCGCGGCCAGCAGCTCGGTCGTGGAGGCCGCGGCGGCCGCGTTGGCCCGCTCCAGCGTGGCCCCCAGGCCGGCTAGATCCGACGCCGCGGCTGAGAGCACATCCGGCGTTGCAAGTACGTATGACATCGGGAACCGCCCACTAGCTAGGTCACGACCTAAGAGGTCGCTTCATGTCCCCAGGTCATGCTGATCGGCCAGGCCGATACGGACGATAGCTGTAAAACCCTGAGACCATACTGACTTTTGTCCAAAAACAGCCTAAATCATCTAAATAGTCTCTAAAAAGTGGTCTGCGCCACACTGAAGACATCTAGTTGAGGGACAAGTGGCCGGCTGAGCACCGAATCTCGGGTTTGCTATGACACACGGTACCGACAGCCGTTTCGGTTCGCGGATACCGCCGACGCAGAGCGGATATTTCGGGCTATCCGGTGGTCCCCGGCTGGCCGAAGAAGCCGCCCCGGCCGCCACCGCCACCCGTTCCGGTGGTTCCGGGCGAAACGCCGGTACCGCCGCCGCCACCGCCGCCGCCGTTGCCGCCGTTGCCGATAAAGGTGGCGTTTCCGCCGCCGCCGCCGTTGCCGCCGGGTCCACCGGGCTGCGCGCTGAGATTGTCGCCGCCGGCGCCGCCGACGCCACCGGCCCCGCCGTTGCCGAAGATGAAGCCGCTGTTGCCGGCGGCCCCGCCGTATCCACCGGCTGCGCCCGCGCCGGTGGCGTTGGCCCCGTCACCGGCCGCCCCGCCGTATCCACCGGCCCCGCCGTTGCCGAGCAGGAACGTCGATGCGCCGGCGCCGCCGTTACCGCCCGCACCGCCGGTTGCGGCCACCCCACCGGCACCGCCCGCGCCGCCGACGCCGCCGGCGGCACCGTTGCCGTAGATGAATCCGCTACCGCCGGCGTTGCCGCCCTGGCCGCCGGCCCCTGCGGCCGCGCTGACGTTGTGGTCGCCGCCGCTGCCGCCCGCGCCGCCATTGCCACCGGTGCCGAAGATCCGCGCGGTGCCGCCGTTACCACCCGTGCCGCCGTGGCCCGCCGTCGCGAGGAAGGTGCCGCTGCCGCCGGCTCCGCCGGTGCCGCCGTCTCCACCGATGCCCCAGATCCATCCGGCATCACCGCCGGCGCCGCCGGCGCCGCCGTTGCCGGACCCGGCGATGGTGACCAGTCCGGCACCGCCGCTTCCGCCGTTGCCGCCGAAGCCGAACAGGAGCCCGGCGGCGCCGCCGTTGCCCCCGGTGAAGCCGTTGCCGTCGGCGACTGAGAGGACTCCGGCACTGCCCGCACCGCCGTGACCGCCGCTGCCCAGCAGCCAGGACCGGCCCCCGGCGCCACCGTCGGAAGGCAGTTCGACGCCGCCGTCGCCGCCGTTGCCGCCGTCTCCGAACAGCAGGCCGCCGTTGGCGCCGGCCCGCGCGGTGCCGCCGTCGCCGCCGTTGCCGATCAGGAACCCGGCCCGGCCCGCGGTGCCGCCGATCACGCCGTTCCCGCCGTGGCCGCCGTTGCCCAGCAGCCAGGAGTTGCCGCCGCCGCCGCCGATGCCGCCGCCCGCGCCGCCGGCTCCGCCATTGCCGCCGCTGCCACCGTTGCCGAGCAGGAATCCGGCATTGCCGCCCGCAGCGCCGTTACCGCCCAGGCCGCTGATGCTGCTCCCGCCGCTGCCGCCGATACCGCCCCGGCCGAACAGCCAGGCATTGCCTGCCGTGCCGCCGTTGCCGGCGGTGCCATTGAGGAAGGTCGTCGAGCCGCCGTGGCCGCCGGACCCGCCGGTGCCGATCAGGAAGCCGCCGTTGGCTCCGGCGCCGCCGGCACCACCGACCCCGCTCGCACTGTTGGCCCCGGACCCGCCGGAGCCGCCTTCACCCAGCAGATAGGCGTTTCCGCCGGCGCCGCCGGCGCCGCCCGCGCCGTTGCCGCCCAGGTTGGCGCCACCGTTACCGCCGACACCGCCGCTGCCGATCAACAGGCCACCGGCCGCTCCCGCGCCGCCGGCGCCGCCGAAGCCGGCCAGGCTGATGCCGCCGGTTCCGCCATTGCCGCCGTAGCCGATCAGCACCGCGGCCCCGCCGGCGCCACCGGCCCCGGCGTCGGCGCCGACGCTGCTGCCGCCGGCCCCGCCGTGCCCGCCCAGTCCGACCAGCCAGGCGTTACCACCGATGCCCCCGGCCCCGCCGGCACCCGTCCCGGCGGCGTCGCCGCCGGCGCCACCGGAGCCCGCGATGCCGAGCACGGCGTTGCCACCGGACCCGCCCGCGCCGCCCGCGCCGAGCAGGGTGCCGTCACCGCCGTCGCCGCCGAATCCTGCGTTGCCGAACAAACCGGCGTTGGCGCCGGCACCGCCGACTCCGCCGGCACCGGTGCCGGTGGCGTTGCCGCCGGCTCCGCCCGTACCGCCGTTGCCGTAGAGCAGGCCACCGCCGCCGCCGGCCGCGCCGGCCGCGCCGTCGGCGCTGACGCTGGATCCGCCCGCCCCGCCGGCGCCGCCGCTGCCGATCAGGCGGGCGGTGCCACCGACCCCGCCGAGGCCCCCGGCGCCCACGCCGCCGGTGTTGTTTCCGCCGGCCCCACCGGCGCCGCCGTTGCCGTACAACCAGCCGCCGTTGCCGCCGGCCCCGCCGGCTCCGCCGGCACCCGTCGCCGAGTTCCCGCCGGCGCCACCGGCACCGCCATGGCCGATCAACCCGGCCGAACCGCCCGCTCCGCCGGCCTGGCCGGCCGCGCCCGATCCGCCCTTGCCGCCGTTGCCGTAGATGTAGCCACCAGGTTTACCGGCGGCGCCCGTCCCGTCGACCCCGTCGGCGCCGTCACCGATCAGGGGCCGTCCGAACAGCGTCTCGGTGGGCAGGTTGATCAGATCGATCAGCGGCTGCAGCGGGGAGGCGGCGGCGGCCTCGGCCGCGCTGTAAGCACTCGCGCCGGAGGACAGGGCCTGGATGAACCGGGCGTGAAAGGCCGCGGCTTCCGCGCTGACGGCCTGGTAGGCCTGGCCATGGCTGCCGAACAGCGCGGCGATGGCGGCCGACACCTCGTCCTGCGCCGCGGCGAGCAGTTCGGTGGTGGAGGACGCCGCAGCGGCATTCGCTCGCTCCAGCGCGGCCCCGAGGCCCGTCAGATTCGACGCCGCGCCCGACAGGACGTCCGGTGATGTAGTCACGTACGACATGGGAACCGCCCACTCGCTAGGTCACGACCACAGAGGTCGTGTCAAGTCCCCCGGTCATGTTGATCGGCTAAGCCGATACGACGATAACTGGAATCCGCTCAAAACAAACTGGCTTCTGATCAAAAACCGGTAAACACATCCTAATAGTTTCTGGAATGTGGTCTGCGCCACATTCCCGCATCTAGCAGCCACGGCCCCCGCGGACGCCGATCACCGGCCGCGAGCAACCATGGTGGGGTGAGTTCGGTTGCGGAGTGGGGGCGCAGCGGCCTGGCCTATCTGACTGGTCTGCCCGGCGCCGCCCCCGACTTCTCGCGCGCCGGCGTGCTCGAACACGCCCGGCAACTCGCTCCCGACGCGGCCAGTTGGCTGACGGGGCGCGCCGGGCTGCTCGGACTGGGCCGGGCCGGCCAGGTGTCGGCCGGCGGCGCCACCCATCTGATGGCGGCACGCGACGGGTGGTGCGCGATCACCCTGTCCCGGCCCGACGACGTCGCCGCCGTCCCGGCGCTGCTGTCGGCCGACACGGTCGAAGCGGACCCGTGGCCCGCGCTGCACCGCTGGGTGGCGAGCCGGCCGGCGGCCCAGGCCGTCGAACGCGCGACGCTGCTCGACATCCCCGCGGCCGCGCTGGGTGAGGCCGCCGCGACGCCACCGCGGGTGCGCCGGACGGCGCCGCCGGCGCCGCTCGACGGACCGGCGGGCCTGCTGGTCGCCGACCTGTCCTCGCTGTGGGCCGGCCCGTTGTGTGGGCAGTTGCTGGCCCGGGCGGGCGCTACGGTCGTGAAAGTGGAAAGTCCCGCCCGGCCCGATGGCACCCGGGCCGGCGACCGCAGGTTTTTCGACTGGATCAACGCAGCCAAACTGTCCTACTGCCTGGACTTCGACCGGCAGGCCGGCGAGTTGCGCGACCTGCTGACGGTCGCCGACATCGTGATCGAGGGATCGCGGCCCGACGCGCTGGCGCGCCGCGGGCTGGGCCCTGACGACATTGCCCCGCGGGCCGGGCGGGTCTGGTTGCGGATCACCGGTCACGGGTCGCGATCCCGGCGGCCGGCGTTCGGCGACGACGCCGCGGTGGCGGGCGGCCTGGTCGGCGCCGGCCCCGTTTTCTGCGGGGACGCCATCGCCGACCCGCTGACCGGGTTGGAGGCCGGCCGGGCGGTGCTGGACTCGCTGCACCGCGGCGGTGGCGAGCTCATCGAGGTCGCCATGGCCGCGGTTGCCGCGACCTACGCGGCGTTGCCTGCCGGCCCGTCGGGGCCGGCGCAGTGCTCCGACCGGCCGGTGTGCCCGCCGCCGGCGCCCCAGGTGCACGGCGCGGCCTCCGTCCTGGGCGCCGACAACGATGCCGTGCGTCACCTGGTCACCGAAAGGCGCTGCCGGTCATGCTGATCAAGCGGGCCACCCTGCTGGACGGGACGACTGCCGACATCCGGGTGGGTGCGCGGATCGAGGAAGTGCGGCAGAGCCTGGCCCCGCGGCCCGGGGAAGGTGTGCTCGACGCCTGCGGCGGCACCGTGCTGCCGGGCCTGCACGACCATCATGTGCACCTGCACGCGGCGGCGTCGGCGCTGGACTCGCTGTCCCTCGGGCCCCCCGCGGTGCGCACCAGAGACCAACTGGCGCATGCTCTTTCGAGTGCGGTTCCGGGACCCGACGGATGGATCCGCGCCGTCGGCTACCACGAGTCGGTGGCCGGGGAGCTGGACCGGGCGGCGCTGGACGCCGTCCGCGCGCACGTCCCGGTGCGTGTCCAGCACCGCAGCGGGGCGCTGTGGATGCTCAACTCCGCGGCGCTGGGACGCGTGGGGCTCGCCGGTCATCCCGACGGCCGGCTACGTAGCGCCGACCCCTGGTCGCAGGCGCTGCAACGCAGAGAGACCGATCTGGCCGAACTGAGCCGGCGCATCACGGCCACCGGAGTCACCGGAGTCACCGACGCGACCCCCGACCTGGACGTCGAAGGCCTGGTGTCGCTGATGATGGCCCACCGCAGCGGCGAATTCCGGCCTGGCGTCAAGGTTCTGGTGCCCGGCAAGAGGATCCTGCACGACGACCGTCTCGACCTGGACGAGTTGATTCAGTGGATCGGTGACCGGCACCGGTCCGGGCAACCGGTCGCCGTGCACTGTGTGACCGCGGCGCAACTGGTCGTCACGATCGCGGCCCTGCGGGCGGCCGGCAGCCACCCGTTCGACCGTATCGAACATGCCGCGGTGGTGCCCGACGACAACCTGGCCGACCTCGCCGAACTCGGCGTCACCGTGGTGACGCAACCCAATTTCGTTGCCGAGCGCGGTGATCAGTACCTGGCCGACGTCCCCGCACACGAGCGGGATCAACTCTGGCGGGTCGCATCGTTACTCAGGGCGAATATCCCGGTTGCGCTGTCCACCGACATGCCGTTCGGCGACGGCGATCCGTGGGCGGCGATACGGGCCGCGGTGTCGCGCAGCACGCCCAGTGGGGAGGTTCTCAATGCCGGCGAATGTGTCTCCGCACGAACGGCTTTGACGATGTTCCTGGGCTGGTCTGATCGTCCGGACCGGCCGCGCACGGTCGAGATCGGCGAACCGGGAGACCTCTGTGTGCTGTCCGAGCCACCCGACACGGTGCTGGCCGAGCTGGATGCGGGGCTGGTGGCGGCGACGCTGATCCGGGGCGAACTCGTCTACTTCGCGATGTGACCGGACAGGGCCGGCCGCAAGGCATCGCACTGCATCCGGAAAAACTGTTGCGACACCGGCAGTTTCGCCGCGACAAGGTCGAACCCGTGAAACGCGCCCGGAATCCGTTCCACCTGGCACGGCACCCCGGCCTCGACCAGCCGACGCGCGTATTCGACGTCCTCGTCGTGGAACAGGTCATGGGTGCCGACCCCGACCCACGCCGGGGGCAGCCCGCTCAGGTCGGTGCGCCGGGCCGGCACCGCGACCGCCGGGTCCGCGCCGCCGAGATACGAGACCCAGCCGAATTCATTGGCCCTCGGATCCCACAGCCGGTGATTCGGGTTCGGCGGCGCCGACGAGCTGCGGTCATCCAGCATCGGATAGACCAACAACTGAAACGCCGGGGTGAGGGCAGCGCGGTCGCGCGCCAGCAGCGCCAGCGCTGCGGCCAGTCCGCCGCCGGCGCTGGCCCCGCCGATCGCCACTCGCGCCGGATCCACCGCGGGCAGGGCGGCCAGCCAGGTCAGCGCGGCATAGCAGTCCTCCAGCGGGGCGGGGTACGGATGCTCGGGCGCCAGCCGGTAATCGACCGAGGCGACCGTGATGCCTAACGCTTTGCTGAACCGCAGACACAGCGCGTCGTCCTGCTGGGCCGAACCGAACACGTATCCGCCGCCGTGAATCCACAACAGCGCGGCAGTCGGTTCGGCGATCCCCGCCGGCCGGTACAACCGAACGCCGGTGCCCGACGCCAGGGTCAGCACCTCGACTCCGGCGGGAGTCCGTCGCGGTCTCGTCAGCTTGGCCGCCCGCCGCATCACCGGCAGCAGCCGCGGACCGGCCAGCCGCCGCGGCGCAAAGCGCGCGATCCGTCGCAAGTCAGGGTGGACCTCGTCATTCACGATGTCGTTCGTGGCGGCCGGCATCGATCCAGTATCCAACCCGGGCCATCTGGGCCCGCTCCGGCACCGAATATCTGGCATGGACTTTCGCGTTCGCCGAGCGTAACTGTTGACACGGCGTGTGTAGCCAGCCCTGGAACGGGGTATCGATGGGTTTGATCGGTGGACGCGGTTTTGCCAGTGGCCGCTGCGCGCTCGCGCAACGTGGTCGATCACGATGTGCGAGGAGCGTGCGAATGCTGGGAAATCTGTATGACCGTGCCCTCGTCGGCGAGCGTTGTTGGATCCGGCACGACGACGGCGAGGTGCGTCCGCTCCCGGCCCACCGCTGGCTGGGAGCCGCAGACCGCGCCGCCGCCGAGAATGACGGTGAGCGAGCCTCCGACGAGGCATTCGACGAGGCCGTCGCCGCGATGTGCTTCGGCCCGACCATCGAACTGGGCTGCGGGCCGGCCCGCCTGGTCGCGCGCTTGGTGCAGCGGGGTATACCGGCGCTGGGCATCGACCGCTCGGTGACCGCGATTCAACTCGCCAGCCGCGGCGGCGCTCCCGCCTTACTCGGCGACGTCTTCGAACCGCTGCCCGGCACCGGCCGCTGGCAGACGGTGCTGCTGGTCGACGGCAACGTCGGCCTGGGCGGCGACCCGGGACGCATCCTGGGCAGGGCCGCGGAGTTGCTGGGACGCGGCGGGCGCTGCGTGGCCGAATTCGATACCCGCGCCATCGGCATCCAGGGCCGTTGGGTCCGGCTGGAGTCCGGACGCGAGGTGGGCCCCTGGTTCCGCTGGGCCTCGGTGGGCGTGGACAGCGCCGCCTCGCTTGCGGCGCAGGTTGGTCTTACGCTTACCGGCGTGCGGATGATCGGCGGGAGGGTGATCGCAACGCTGGCAGCGTTGTGAAAAGCCCTGCGAGTCGCTTCACCAGCCCGTTACGCGGCCCCTGGCTGACGTCGGTTTTCGGGCTGGCGCTGCTGGTTGCCCTGCCCGTCATCGTGCTCACCGGCCTGCTGTCCTACATCGCCTACGGGCCGCAACTGGGCCAGGCCATACCCGCCGACGTCGGCTGGCTGCGGCTGCCGCTGTTCACCTGGCCCACCCGCCCGTCCTGGCTCTACCGGCTCACTCAGGGTCTGCACGTGGGGCTGGGCCTGGTGATCATCCCGGTGGTGCTGGCCAAGCTGTGGTCGGTGATCCCGAAGCTGTTCGCCTGGCCGCCGGCCCGGTCCCTGGCCCAGCTGATAGAGCGGGTGTCGCTGCTGATGCTGGTGGGCGGCCTGCTGTTCGAGATCGTCACCGGCGTGCTCAACATCCAGTACGACTACATCTTCGGATTCAGCTTCTACGACGCGCACTACTTCGGAGCGTGGGTGTTCATCACCGGCTTCCTGATGCACATCGCGCTCAAGATCCCCCACATGATCACCGGCCTGCGATCGATACCGCTGCGAGAAGTATTGCGTACCAACGTTTCCGGCACTCGCGCCCAGCCACCCGATGACACCGGGCTGGTGGCGGAGGAGCCGGCCGCGCCGACCGTCAGCCGGCGCGGCGCACTGGCGCTGGTCGGCTCCGGCGTGTTGCTGCTCGCGGTGCTGACCGTCGGGCAGACCCTCGGCGGCCCGGCCCGCGGCGTCGCACTCCTGGTACCGCGGGGGAGGGGCCGGGACTTCCCGGTCAACAAGACCGCGTCCGTCGCCGGCATTACGCCCGAGGCGGTGGGCCCCGGATGGCGATTGACGCTGCGGGGCGGGCCGGCCGAGGTGGTGCTGGACCGCGCCGCGCTGGCCCGGCTGCCGCAACGCACCGCGCGGCTGCCGATTGCCTGCGTGGAGGGCTGGTCGACGGTGCAGACCTGGAGCGGCGTGCCGCTGGCGGAGTTGGCGCGGTTGGCGGGGGTGCCGGCGCCCGGGTCGGCGCACGTGCGGTCGCTGCAGCGGGGCGGCGCATTCGGCGAGGCGTTCCTGCAGGCCAACCAGGTCGCAGACCCGGATGCGCTGCTGGCGCTGCGGGTCAACGGCGAGGACCTGCCGCTGGATCACGGCTACCCGGCGCGGATCATCGTCCCCGCCCTGCCCGGTGTGCACAACACCAAGTGGGTGACCGCCATCGACTTCGGGCGGACTTGAAATGATCGCCAGGCCAACGCTTTTCGCACGATACTACGGCGCTCACCCGTTGCATCTGCTGACCATGGTGGCCGGGTTCGCGCTGCTGGGCTATGTGCTGATCGCGCTGCGACCGGCCGCTCTGTGGAATCCGGGCAGTTGGTGGCAGTCGGTCGCGGTGTGGTTGGCCGCGGCCGTCATCGGCCACGACTTGGTGCTCTTCCCGCTCTACGCGCTGGCCGACGCGGCCATAGCCCGACTGCCCGGGGTCCGGGCGCCGTCACCGAAAGTCCCGGTGCGCAATTACATTCGCGTCCCGGCCCTGGGTGCCGGGCTCACGCTGCTGGTCTTTCTGCCGGGCATCATCGAGCAGGGCGCCGACACCTACCATGCGGCAACCGGCCAGACCCAGCAGCCGTTTTTGGGCCGCTGGCTGCTGCTGGTCGCGGCGTTGTTTGCCGGCAGCGCGCTCGCCTACGCCGTGCGGCTTGTCCTGACGAGCCGGCGCATCCCGGAAGAGAATGCAACCGGATAATGCTGGGTTACTACCGGCCAGTAGGGGTACGCTCCCCAGCATGACGGCGACTGGACAGTCCAAATCCTGCGTCAAAAGGATGCTGCGGGCCGGTCCTGCTGACTATCTGCTGGCCATGAGCCGGGCCGGGGCTTCATTGCCGCTGGTGGGCAAGCGCCTGGAGCCATTGGGAACCGTCGCCGCGATGAGCCTGTGGGGCATGCGGTTCGCCCCCGAGTTGGTGTCCGCATCGGCCAAGGGGCGGTTCGCCCCGGGCAGCGGCGAGCTGCGCCGCCGCGAGCGGGACAGCACCAACGAGGTGTCGATCGCGGCGCTGCGTGGGACGGTGTCGCCGGAGGAACTCGACGCCGAGTGGCCCGCCGCCAACCCGACGCCGCCGTTCTGGGAGGCGCTGCGACGCAGCAAGTACCTGCACCGGCGCGGCGTGCACTACGGCGACCAGCCGGTTCAGACCCTCGATGTCTGGCGGCGCAAGGACCTGCCCGCCGAACCCGCCCCGGTGCTGGTCTTCGTGCCTGGGGGCGCCTGGGTGCACGGCAGCACCCAGATGCAGGGGACCGCCCTGATGTCGCGTTTGGCCGAGCAGGGCTGGGTCTGCCTGGCGATCAACTACCGGGTCTCGCCACACCACCGCTGGCCCCGGCACATCACCGACGTCAAGACCGCCATTGCCTGGGCGCGGGCCAACGTCGACAGGTTCGGCGGCGACCGCAACTTCGTCGCCGTGGCCGGTTGTTCGGCCGGCGGCCACCTCGCCGCGCTGGCCGGGCTCACCGACGACGACGCGACCTACCAGGCAAAGCTGCCCGACGGTGCCGACAGCTCGGTGGACGCGGTGGTCGGCATCTACGGCCGCTACTGTTGGGAGGACCGGTCGACCCCCGAGCGGGAGCGGTTCGTCCAGTTCCTCGAGCGCGTGGTGGTCCAGCGGTCCATCGCGCGGCACCCGGACGTCTTCCGGGACGCCTCGCCGATCGCGCGAGTGCACCGAAATGCGCCGCCGTTTTTGGTGATTCACGGCAGTCGGGACAGTGTGATCCCGGTAGCGCAGGCCCGCAGCTTCGTCGAACGGCTGCGTGCGGTATCGGCTTCCCTGGTCAGCTACGTCGAACTGCCGGGCGCGGGCCACGGCTTCGACATGCTCGACGGGCCGCGCGCGGGCGCCATGGCCCATGCCACGGCGCTGTTCCTCAACCAGGTGCACCGCACCCGGACACAGTTCGCCAAAGAGGTCATCTAGGCCCGGACCGCTTGTAAGGTCGCGCTATGGGTAGGGGACTGCGGTGAAGCGGCTCACCGGCTGGGACGCGGTGCTGCTGTACAGCGAGACGCCGAACGTGCACATGCACACCATCAAGGTCGCCGTCATCGAACTCGATCCGGAGAGCCGCGGCTTTACCATCGACGCGTTTCGTCAGGTGATCGCCGGGCGGATGGACAAGCTGGTCCCGTTGGGCTATCAGCTGATTGACGTCCCCTACAAGTTCCACCACCCGATGTGGCGGGAGAACTGCGACGTCGACTTCGAGTACCACATCCGCCCGTGGCAGCTGCCCGCCCCGGGTGGCCGTCGCGAACTCGACGAGGCCATCGGGCAGATCGCCAGCACACCGCTGGACCGCTCGCACCCGTTGTGGGAGATGTACTTCGTCGAGGGGCTGGCCGACGACCGTATCGCGGTGGTGCTCAAGATCCACCACGCCCTGGCCGACGGTGTCGCCTCGGCGAACCTCATGGCGCACGGCATGGATCTCATGCCGACGCCGCAGCTCAGCTCCTACACGCCCGATCCGGCGCCCACCAAACGCGAACTGATCAACACCGCGTTCGTCGACCACATGCGCCACATCAAACGCATCCCCGCGACCGTCCGCTACACCGCCCAGGGCATCCGGCGGGTGCGGCGCAGTTCGCGCAAGCTCTCCCCGGAGCTGACGATGCCGTTCACCCCGCCACCGACGTTCATGAACCACATGCTCACCCCGGAGCGCCGGTTCGCCACCGCCACCCTGGCGCTGGCAGATGTGAAGGAGACCGGCAAAAAGCTCGGCGCCACCATCAACGACATGGTGCTGGCCCTGTCCAGCGGCGCGCTGCACAAGCTGCTGGTGCGCTACGACGGCAAGGCGGTGCCGCTGCTGGCGTCGGTGCCGGTCAGCTTCAACTTCGACCCAGAGCGGATCTCGGGCAACTACTTCAGCGGCATGATGGTCGCGCTGCCGTGTGACCTGGACGACCCGCTGGAGCGGGTCCGCGCCGCACACGACAACGCCGTGTCCGCCAAGGAGAGCCACCAGTTGCTCGGGCCGGAGTTGATCAGCCGCTGGGCCGCCTACTGGCCGCCGTCGGGTACCGAGGCGATGTTCCGCTGGCTGTCCAGCCGCGACGGCCAGAACAAGGTGCTCAACCTCAACATCTCCAACGTCCCCGGTCCCCGAGAACGCGGCCGGGTGGGCGGAGCGCTGGTCACCGAGATCTACTCGGTGGGTCCGCTGACGGCGGGCAGTGGCCTGAACATCACCGTGTGGAGCTACGTCGATCAACTCAACATCTCGGTGCTGACCGATGGCGCCACCCTGAACGACCCGCACGAGGTGACCGAGGCGATGATCGCCGAGTTCGTCGAGATACGCAGGGCGGCAGGGCTTTCGGAAGATCTGACGGTCGTGGCCGAGGCGATGGCGCAGGCGTGATGCGACGTTACATCGACCGGCGGATTCGTCACGCGCGACGCCCGCTACCATCGGCACTGTGAGCGACGAAGCTAACAGCGAACCCGAGATCCTGACCGAAAAGCGGGACCGGATCCTGATCATCACCATCAACCGCCCCAAGGCCAAGAACGCGATCAACGCGGCGGCCAGTCAGGGGCTGGCCGACGCCATGGATCGTCTGGACGAGGATGCCGACCTGTCGGTGGCGATCCTGACCGGCGCCGGCGGATCATTCTGCGCGGGCATGGACCTCAAGGCGTTCGCCCGCGGCGAGAACGTCGCGATCGCCGGGCGCGGCCTGGGGTTCACCGAGCGCCCGCCCGCCAAGCCGCTGATCGCCGCGGTCGAGGGTTATGCGCTGGCCGGTGGCACGGAACTGGCGCTGGCCACGGATCTGATTGTGGCAGCTAATAATTCGGCTTTCGGCATCCCCGAGGTCAAGCGCGGTCTGGTGGCCGGCGGCGGTGGTCTGCTGCGGCTGCCCGAGCGCATCCCGTACGCGATCGCCATGGAACTTGCGCTGACCGGCGACCAACTCTCGGCCGAGCGCGCACACGAGCTGGGCCTGGTCAACGTGCTCGCCGAGCCGGGCGGAGCACTGGACGCGGCGATCGCGCTGGCCGAGAAGATCACCGCCAACGGTCCGCTCGCGGTCGCCGCCACCAAGCGCATCATCACCGAATCCCGTGGCTGGACACTGGAAAACCGGTTCACCAAGCAGATCGAGATCCTCGCCCCGATCTTCATGTCCAACGACGCGAAGGAGGGCGCGATCGCCTTCGCCGAGAAGCGTCCCCCACGCTGGACGGGCACCTGATCGCGGACCGGCGGTGACGCCCGAGCGGCATGGGTTACACTATCGGCAAGATTTGTAACGGTCGCGGGATCCTAGAGGGATCGAGGAATGAGCGTTTCGCTGCTGCTGGAGATGGCTGCGTCGGGCAACCCCGAGCGCACGGCGCTGGTGGCCGGGGACCTGCGGCTGACGACGCAGCAGCTCAGCGACCTGGCTGACGGTGGTGCGGGCGTCCTGGCTGGCTCGGGAGCTCGGCACGTCGTCTACGTCGGGGCCGGCGGCGCGTTGCTGCCGCTGCTGATCTTCGCCTCGGCGCGGGCCGGGTTGCCGTTCACCCCGATCAACTACCGCCTTTCCGCCGAGGGCATCCAGGCGCTGATCCAGCGGCTGCCCGAACCGCTGGTGATTGTCGACGACCGGTACCGGCACATGATCGGCGACGCCAGGGCGCTGGGCTCCGAGGAATTCCTCACGCTGGCCCGCAGCGCCGAGGCCGCCGCGGAGTTCGCCGATCCGGACTCGGTCGCCGTGGTGCTCTTCACCTCCGGCACCACCTCGCAACCCAAGGCCGTCGAGCTCACCCACAACAATCTGACCAGTTACATCACCGGAACCGTCGAATTCGACTCGGCCGCAACCGAAGACGCCGCGCTGATTTGCGTGCCGCCCTATCACATCGCCGGGGTCGGAGCCGCGCTGTCCAACCTGTACGCCGGCCGAAAGATGGTGTATCTGACTAACTTCGACCCCCACGAGTGGGTGCGGCTGGTCAACGACGAGCGCGTCACCACCGCCACCGTGGTGCCGACCATGCTGGATCGCATCGTCAACGTGCTGGAGACCGGTCAGCATAAGCTGGCCGCGCTGCGCAACCTCGCCTACGGCGGTTCCAAAGTGGGCCTGCCACTGGTCCGGCGGGCCCTGGAACTGCTGCCGGACGTCGGCTTCGTCAACGCCTACGGCCTCACCGAAACCAGCTCGACGATCGCGGTGCTCACACCCGACGACCACCGCGACGCGCACGCGGCGGCCGACGCCGCGGTCGCCAGGCGGCTGGGCTCCGTCGGCCGGCCGGTTCCGGGCATCGAGGTCGAGATCCGGGGCGAGGACGGCACCGTGCTAGGGCCGGGGGAGACGGGCGAACTGTTCGTCCGCGGCGAGCAGGTGTCCGGGCGCTATGCCGGGATCGGTTCGGTGCTCGACGAAAACGGTTGGTTCCCAACCAAAGACATCGCCATGATCGACGAGGACGGCTATCTGTTCATCGGCGGGCGCAGCGACGACACCATCATCCGCGGCGGCGAGAACATCGCCCCCGCCGAACTCGAGGAGGTTCTCATCGAGCACCCCCACGTGCGCGATGTCGCGGTGGTCGGTGTCGAAGACCCGCAGTGGGGACAGGCAATCGTCGCGGTGGTGGTGCCTCGCGACGGCGTCGATCCCGACCCCGACGAACTGCGCGAATATGTCCGAAAGAGTTTGCGGGGGTCACGCACGCCGGACCGGGTAGTGTTCCGCGACGAGCTGCCGACCACCGCCACCGGCAAGGTACTTCGCCGGGAGATCATCGAGAACCTAGCAGGGGCGCAAACATGATCAAGAACGGAACCCGCCTGGCCAGCCAGGTGTGTGACACCCAAGTCATCGTCGTCCGCAGCGCGGACAGCCTCGACGACCTGCGCTGCGGCGGCGCCCCGATGGTGGAGATGGGCGCCGAGCGTTCCGGTTCGCTCGACCCGGCCTTCGCCGACGGCAGCGTGATGGGCAAGCGCTACGTCGACGAAACAGGCGCCGAGGTGCTGGTGACCAAGCCGGGCGCGGGCAGCCTGAGCGTCGGCGACACCAAGCTTGCCCTCAAAGAGGTCAAACCGCTGCCCGCCAGCGACTGACCGACGCCGAGCCGCCGCTGCGGCCGGGTCAGCCGTTCGGCCCCTGTGTGCCGGCCTTGCCGAAGGGTCCGGCGGCACCGCCGGCCCCGCCGTTCCCGCCGGTCCCGGTGGTGAAGCCGGTGCCACCGGCGCCACCGCCGCCGCCGGGACCGCCATTACCGATGAAGAAGGCGACGCCGCCGTTGCCGCCGTTACCACCGGGACCACCGGAACTGCCGATACCGCCGGTATTCAGGCCACCGGCGCCGCCCCAGCCGCCCCAGCCGCCGCTGCCGAACAGCATTCCGCCGTCACCGGCGCCCCCGCCCTGACCGCCGGCCGCACCGGCCCCGACCACATCGCTGGCGCCGCCTGCGCCGCCGAACCCGCCGTCCCCACCCTGGCCGATCAGCTTGGCGTTGGACCCGTGGCCACCAACGCCGCCGGCGCCACCGGAAATGCCCGGAGATCCGATGCCGCCGTTGCCGCCGTTACCGCCGGCCCCGTTCACGCCGGAGATGATGCCGCTGCTTCCGGCTTGGCCGCCGTTGCCGCCATTGCCGCCACCGAACGGTCCTCCGCCGGCCCCGCCGGCACCGCCGTGGCCGCCGGTGCCGCTGTTGCCGAATAGGCTCGCGGATCCGCCGCGACCGCCGTCGCCGCCATGACCGGCCGCACCCAGCGGACTGCCGTTACCACCGTTGCCACCCGGCCCGCCCCAGCCGCCATTCCCGTACAGCAGGCCGCCGTTGCCACCGGCGCCGCCGGCGCCGCCGTTGCCGGGCAGGGTGGCAGAGGCGGCGACGGAGCCGCCCCACCCGCCGTTGCCGCCCGTGCCGATCAGCCCGGCGTCGCCACCGCGGCCGCCGAAGCCGGCGTTGCCGTTCGAACTGGTCACGGCGCTGCCGCCGTCACCGCCGTTACCGAACAGATAGCCGGCGTTAGCGCCTGCCTGTCCCACGCCTCCACTGCCGCCGTTGCCACCGTCGCCGATCAGGAACCCGGCCTTGCCGGCGAGGCCGCCCGTGCCGCTGACAAAGCCGGTGCCTCCGTCGCCGCCGCTGCCGATCAACAGTCCGGCGTGGCCGCCGTTGCCGCCGAAGCCCTGGGTGGCACCGATCCCACTGTTGCCGCCGCCGCCGCCGTTGCCGAACAGGAAGGCATCGCCGCCGTTTCCACCGATGCCCGCGGTGGCGGGGCTGCCGAGGGTGAGCGAGCTACCGCCGGCCCCGCCGGCGCCGCCGTTGCCCCACAGGAATCCGCCGGCCCCGCCGCCGCCGCCGTTCCCGGCGGGCGTCAAGACCAGCCCCGAGACGTCCCCGCCGGCCCCGCCGCCCCCGCCGCTGCCCAGCAACCAGGCGCGACCGCCACTGCCGCCACCGGCGGCCGCGGCGCCATTGTTGCCTCCCCCGGCCCCGCCGGCCCCGCCGTTGCCGTACAGCCACCCGCCGGTGCCGCCGGCGCCGCCGGCTCCGGCGGGTACAGCCGGCGCGCCGGTGTTGCCGGACCCGCCGCTGCCGCCGTTACCGAACAGGCCGGCGTCGCCGCCTCTGCCACCGGCACCGTTGAAACCGTTCCCGCCGTTGCCGTAGAGCAGTCCGCCGGCCCCGCCGTTGGGGTTCAGCGCAGTTCCGTCAGCACCGTTGCCGATCAACGGGCGGCCCAGCAGCGCCTGCGTCGGCGCGTTGATCACGTCGAGCAACGGTTGCAGCGGTCCGACGTTCAGCGCTTCTGCGGTCGCGTACGCATTGGCCCCAGCGCTCATCGCCTGCACGAACTGCTGATGGAAGGCCGCCGCCTGCGCGCTGAGGGCTTGGTAGCCCTGCGCATGGACACCGAACAGGGCCGCCACCGCCGCCGAGATTTCGTCCGCGCCCGCGGCCAGCACTTCCGTGGTCGGCAACGCCGCGGCTGCATTCGCCTGGGTGATCACTGAACCGATATTCGACAGATCGGCGGCCGCAGAATTCAGGAATTCCGTCGATGCGAACACGTACGACATCCGTTTACCTCCCGACAGGCAACCATGGACCTCGTCGGAGCGTAACCCGATCACGCAGCTTGTTGGAGCTTTCGAACAAAACGCGAGCAAATCCAATAAGCGTCCTATCCGGCGCGCTTATCGTCCAATCCATTGCGCCGAACGAATTCTCTTGCCTTGATCAGGAATTCGAGTTGGTCACCGACCTGACGCAGTGGGACTACACTGCGGGTCGATCTGCACAGCACGATTGCGCCTTCCAGCGCTGATATCGACATCACCGCCAGCGAGGCGGCGTCCGCGTCGTCGAATCCGTCGGTGACGAATGCCCGGCTCAGCGCGGTGCACCAGCGACCGAGGATCAGGCCGGCTTCGGTGGACAGTTCGAGTTCCTCGTCAGCCGAACCGATCGCGGCTGCGACCACCGGGCACCCCGCGGTGAAATCACACTCGGTCAGCAAACGTTCCCAGAATTCGACGAACTCGCGGAGCAACGCTTTGGCCCCGCGGTCGACCGCGTTGTCGATGGTGGCCGTGATGGAGTCACCGGCGTAGCGCAGCGCCTCGGCCAGGATCTGGTTACGGCCCTCGGGGAAGTGGTGGTACACCGAACCGCGCGGGGCGCCGCTGCGTGCCAGCACGGAGTCGATGGTCACCCCCGCGGCACCGCGTTCCCGCATCACATGGGCGGCGCTGATCAGCATCTTGTCCCGGGTGCCGACCCGCTTCGTGCTGCTGGGTGTCATGCCGCGTGCGACGGCTCGTGGGGGTGCCGGATGGCGGGCCAGTGCAGGTGGCGGCCGCTCAGCCGGAAGGGGCGGCGGCGCAGGTCAGGCATCTCGCGGGTGAAGGTATGGCCGGCGATATTGAGCTCGATGATCCACATGGCTGCTCCCCGCAGGTGTGTTGCGCCTCATGCGCCGGGGACCGGCCCATGAATATGCTAAGCATCATATATTACAGGGATTTAGTAAGCAACTGCTCGCTATCAACCTGTGATCTGGGTATGAGTTCGGGTTATGCACTATTGCATAATCCATATATTTGCGGTTCACTCAAGCCATGACCAACACGGTGTCCCTGGAGCGGGACGGACACGTCCTGCTGATCGGCCTGAACCGGCCGCACAAGCGCAACTCGTTCGATCGCGAGATGCTGGCCGATCTGTCCCGCGCCTACGCGGTACTGGAATCGGACCCCGATGTGCGGGCAGGTGTGCTCTTCGCCCACGGTGACCACTTCACCGCCGGTCTGGACCTGGTCGACGTCGGTCCCGGCATCGCGTCGGGTGAGTCGCCGATGCCGGAGGGCGGGCGCGACCCGTGGCGTCTGGACGGCGCCTGGACGACGCCGCTGGTCGCCGTTGCCCACGGCTGGTGCATGACGCTGGGTATCGAGCTGCTGCTGGCCGCCGACATCCGGATCGCGGCGGCCGGAACCCGTTTCACGCAGCTCGAGGTGCAACGCGGCATCTACCCGTTCGGTGGCGCGACCATCCGCCTGCCCCGTGAGGCCGGCTGGGGCAACGCCATGCGCTGGCTGTTGACCGGCGACGAGTTCGACGCCGCCGAGGCGCACCGGATCGGGTTGGTGCAGGAGGTCGCCGAAGATGGCGCGGCGGCGCTGGCGCGGGGCCGGGAGATCGCTCAGACCATCGCCGAGCGTGCCGCGCCGCTGGGCGTGCGGGCGACGCTGGAGTCGGCGCAGCTGGCCCGCGAGCAGGCTGAGGCGGCGGCGATCGAGCGGTTGCGTCCCGACGTCGCCGCATTGTTCGCCAGCGAGGACGCCGCAGAAGGCGTGCAGTCGTTCATCGAGCGCCGGCAGGCCAGGTTCTCCGGCCGCTGACGTCGGCCGCTGCGCTCCACCCCTCGAGCGGGAACCACACGACGCTCAATCAGCGTGTCGCGCCACCTAATTCACATTCGGCGGTGAACCGTCTGCTCGGCAGGCTTACTCGACCGTGTAGCCCATCGGCATCAGCACACTCTTCTGCTGGGTGAAGTGCTCGACGCCCTCGGGCCCGTTCTCCCGCCCGATGCCGGAGTTCTTGTAGCCGCCGAACGGGCAGCAGGGGTCGAATGCGTACCAGTTGATCGCGTACGTACCGGTGCGAATCTTCTCCGAGATCTCAATTCCCTTGGGCACGTTGGTCGTCCACACGCTGCCGGCCAGCCCGTACACCGAGTCGTTGGCGATCTTGATCGCGTCCTCCTCGGTGTCATAGGCAATGATGCTCAGCACCGGCCCGAAGATCTCCTCCTGTGCGATCGTCATCTTGTTGTCGACGTCGGCGAACACGGTGGGTTGCACGAAGAATCCGTTGTCCAGGCCCTCGGGACGGCCGCCGCCGCACACCACCCGGGCGCCTTCCTCTTTACCCTTGGCGATGTAGCTCTCGACCCGGGCGCGCTGCTTCTCCGAGATCAGCGAGCCGATCTGCGCGGCCGGGTCCGACGGCGGTCCGACCGGTAGCGCCTGCACGAAAGCGCTTACCGCATCCACGATTTCGTCGTAACGGGACCGCGGCGCCAGGATTCGGGTCTGCCCGACGCAGGCCTGCCCGGTGTTCATGATCCCGGAGAACACCATCATCGGGACGGCCGAGGCCAGGTCGACGTCCTCGAGCACGATCGCCGCCGACTTGCCGCCCAACTCCAGGGTGCACGGCTTGAGCATCTCCGCGGCCCGCTTGCCGATCTCCTTGCCGACCGCCGAGCTGCCGGTGAACGTGAACAGGTCGACGTCGGGGTTGGAGGTCAGCGCCTGCCCGGTCTCGATACCGCCGGGTACCACCGACAGCACCCCTTCGGGCAAGCCGGCGTCGGCGAACACCTCGGCCAAAGCGTTTGCGGTCAAGGGTGTTTCGG
This sequence comes from Mycobacterium sp. 23, assembly GCF_048287075.1. Lineage (NCBI taxonomy): Bacteria > Bacillati > Actinomycetota > Actinomycetes > Mycobacteriales > Mycobacteriaceae > Mycobacterium > Mycobacterium sp. 23. The sequence continues at coordinate 3,512,727 of NZ_JBLVUX010000005.1, read as the reverse complement.
CGGCAGGCTTCAAAACCACCGTGCAGCCGGCCAGCAGCGCCGGGCCCAGCTTGTTGATCGCCAGGAACAGCGGCACGTTCCAGGCCACGATCGCGCCGACCACGCCGATCGGCTCCCGGTGCACGATCGTCTGCCCATAGGAGCCGTTGCGGACCTCGCGCCACTTCACCTGGTCGACGGCCGGGCCGGAGAAGAAGCTCAGCGCCCCCATCGACCCCATCCAGTGCATGGTCTCGATGGTCATCGGCGGCTGGCCGGTCTCATCGGCGAGCAGCTTGGCGAAGAGCTCCTTGCGCTCCTCGAGCAGTTGCTGCGCCTTGGCGATTATGGCCGCGCGTTCCTTGGGAGGAGTCGAGGGCCACGGACCGCTGTCGAACGCGGCGCGGGCCGCGGCCACCGCCGCGTCGACGTCCGCCGCTGTCGCCAGCGGGACCTTGCCGACATATTCACCGGTGGCCGGACAGTGCACCTCGATGACCTCAGAGGTCGCCGGCTCGGTCCACTTGCCGCCGATGAACAGCTTGTCGTACTCGGTCGTGTCGCTCTTCGTCATGGTCATTGGCCGCTCCTCCTCATCGCTCCGCCCTGCATCGTTGCCAGCGGGCTCATGGGCGCCACCCTACCCAAGGCGGCGCAAGATTAGAACATGTTCCATTATCGGGGCGAGAGGACCAGCACCAGATTGCTCACCCCGAACTCGCGCAGCACCGGCACCGAGGTCAGCCACCAGGCCCATCGCGGGTGGTACCGAGGGAAAGTCGCCACCGCGCACCCGGTGGCGCGGGCCCAGTCCAGACCGTCCGCGACGGACACCGCGAACAACGACGATCCGTAGTTGTTCTTGGCCGGCCGGCCGTGCCGGCGGGCATATATTGCTGCCGCCCGGTAGCCGCCGAGGTAGTGCGTCAGGCCCATCTCGTGCCCGCCGAACGGGCCCAGCCAGACGGTGTAGGACAGCACCACCAGTCCGCCCGGTTTGGTCACCCGCAGCATCTCGTTGCCCAGCTGCCACGGTCGCGGCACGTGCTCGGCCACGTTCGACGACAGGCAGATGTCGACGGAGTCGTCGGCGAACGGCAGTGCCATGCCCGATGCCCGCACCGCGACGCTCGAGCCGTCGCCGGCGACGGGTCCGGCTGCGTGCATCTCCGAAGGGTCGGGCTCGACTCCGATGTAGCGGACCCCGGCGTCGGTGAACGCCGACGCGAAGTATCCGGGGCCGCCGCCGACGTCGAGCAGTGTGCGACCGGCCAGGGATCCGCCCCCTGATCCCCGCCACAGATCGCCCACCATCACCGCGGTGTCGGCCGCCAGCGCTCCGTAGAACCGCCCTGGATCGGGCTGCTCGTAGCGGAACTCCGACAACAGCCGAACCGACCTGCGCAGGGTCGCCCGTCGCGCGAAGAGGTCGGTCGGCTGGACAGGACGGGCCACGCGGCACACCCTACGGGCGGGCCGCCGATCAAGGGCAGGTGAATTGGATTCGGAAGGTCTTCTTGACGTCGTCGTTGTGGGTGTCGAGGCCCCATGAGGTGCCACCGATGGTGTAGCGCTTGCCGTCCTTACTCGCCGACGCCTGTCCCTTCTGCGGCGGGTCCATCACGAAAAGCGTGTAACCGACCAGGTTTTGCAGAATCACCATCCGCACCCGCGGTGATTCGCGGTTGACGGTCAGCGTGATCTTGACCGCGACGGGTTCCTTGCCGATCGAGATCATCGTCTCCCCACCATCGAGGGCGATGCAGGCGATCTGGCCGTCAACTCTGTGCTCTTGGCCGTCGACGACCACTTTGGCGTCGTTGGTCGCCGCTATGGCGCCGCCGGTATAGGTGACGGTGGGTCCCTCGACCGTGGGGGAGAACGTCGTGTGGCTGCACCCGGTCAGGCTCGCGCTCAGCGCGGCGGCGCCGGCGAGAGCGGCCGCAAGTAGGCCGGCGTGACGTCGGCTGGTCGATGGCATCGGAAAGAGCCTTTCGTTTCGTTCGCCTATCCGCTGCCTGCGGGAGCGCGCTGAGCATGGCGACGGGCGAGGAAAGCGCCCCAGGATTTGACGTCGGGATACTTTCTGAGCAATGACCGGCGCTGCCGCTCGGTCAGTCCGCCCCAGACGCCGTACTCGACCTTGTTGTCGAGCGCGACGGTCGCACACTCCCGCTTGACCGGGCAGTTCCGGCATATCAACGCAGCTTGACGCTGTTGTGCTCCGTTGACGAACAGCAGCTCGGCGTCCGTGGTCCCGCACACGGCCCGTGAGCGCCAATCGAGGTCGGGTGCGCGGGTGGGCTGCGAGGCCAGCGCGGTTTCTGACACGATTTGCCCCTTTCTGAGCGTGCAGAGGTCGATGTCCTATATATGATACATGAACGCATCGGATGCTATAACGACTTCAACTGCGGGGGGCAACCACCGGCCGCTGCTGGGTACGGCCTGCGCCCGTTAGGCTGGTCATCAATGTCTGACCTGCGATCCGTGCTGCTGCTGTGCTGGCGCGATACCGGGCATCCGCAGGGCGGTGGCAGCGAGACCTACCTGCAGCGCATCGGAGCACAGCTGGCGGGCGCCGGCGTCGCCGTCACCCTGCGTACCGCCCGCTATCCGGGCTCCGCGCGGCACGAGGTCGTCGACGGCGTCCGCGTCAGCCGCGCCGGCGGGCCGTACACCGTCTACATCTGGGCGATGCTCGCCATGGCGCTCGCCAAACTCCGGATCGGTTCGCTGCGGCACGTCAAACCCGACGTCGTCGTCGACACGCAGAACGGACTACCGTTCCTGGCCCGGCTGATCTACGGCAGGCGGGCGGTGGTCCTGGTGCATCACTGCCACCGCCAGCAGTGGCCGGTCGCGGGCCCGGTGCTGTCCCGGGTCGGCTGGTTCGTCGAGTCGACGTTGTCCCCGTGGCTGCACCGAGGTAACCAATACGTCACGGTGTCACTGCCGTCCGCGCGGGACCTGGTGACGCTCGGGGTGGACGGCGAGCGCATTGCCGTGGTGCGCAACGGTCTTGATGAGGCACCGACGCAGACGCTGTCCGGCCCGCGGTCGGCCGCGCCCCGCGTGGTGGTGTTGTCGCGGCTGGTGCCACACAAGCAGATCGAGGACGCGCTGGACGCGATCGCCGACCTGCGCTCCCGCATCCCCGGTCTGCACCTCGACGTCGTCGGCGGCGGATGGTGGCGCGAGCGGCTTGTCGAGCGCGTGCAGCAGCGCGGCATCGCCGACGCTGTCACCTTCCACGGCCATGTCGACGACGTCACCAAACACCATGTGCTGCAGAGTTCTTGGGTGCAGGTGCTGCCGTCGCGCAAGGAGGGGTGGGGCCTCGCGGTGGTCGAGGCGGGCCAGCACGGCGTGCCGACCATCGGGTACCGATCCTCCGGGGGTCTGTCCGACTCGATCATCGACGGGGTCACCGGCGTCCTGGTGGACGACCGCGCCGAATTGGTCGACCGGCTCGAACAGTTGTTGTCCGACGAGGTGCTACGTGAGCAGCTGGGTGCGAAGGCGCAGGTGCGCAGTGCCGAATTCTCCTGGCGGCAGAGCGCCGACGCGCTGCGCCTGGTCCTGGACGCGGTTCAGGCGGGACAGGACGTCAGCGGCGTCCTGTGAGCGGGCATCTACGCGGTCGCGGCAGCGGGTTCTTCGACGCGCCGCGCTGATGCCGAGATCAGCGACGGCATCGTGAATGCCCGGCCCCGCACCCAGCTCATCGCCGCGACGGTCGCGCAGAGGGCCGCCGGCACCAGCAGGGCATAACCCTCGAGCGAAGTGCCCATCAACAGGCCAGCGGCGCCGCCCCCCAGGAATAGGACGAGAGTCAGCGACAGGACCGCCGCCTTCCACTTCTCGATGCCCTGCTGGCGGGCGCGGCCGAGCATCAGCCCCAGATCGGTCACCGTGCCGGTGAAGTGGGTGGTACGAATCGCCATCCCGCGGAAGCTCGACGTCAGTCCGTTCTGTAGTCCGAGGGCCGCGGCGGCGAACATCGCCTGTACCGCGGTCTGCTCGACTCCGAGCGCTTCGATGGCGGCCCTGACCTGAGTTTCTTCGACGCCGAGGGCGGCGAGTATCAGCAGGGTCGCCTCGACGGTCAACACCGCCGCATGCCGCGGGCCCGGTAGGTGCTGGCTATTGCCGAGGATGGCTCCGGCGGTGATGGCGCCGCCCCAGAAGCCCAGCAGGATCGCCGCCAGGATGTGCCCCTCGTAGAGCAACGGGTTGGCGGTGTTCATGCCGAGCTGGGTCGTCACCGCGGTGAGGTTGCCGACCGGGAAGGCCAGCAGCAGCAGGGCCACCGCATTGACGAAGCCGGCGATGAACGCCAGGACGCCGCTGTAGCCGAGCAGTACTCCCTGCGCTCGCTTGCTCGACGATTCGGGTCGAGTGGTGCGGTCGAGTGGCATCAGATTCCTTCGGGCACGGCGGTCGTCGTCGCTACCTAAAGAAGGCTATATAGCGAAATCTGCTTCATCAATAAGTTTTCGTATGAATTTGGCCAGAAGGCGGACTGTCACAGGAGCTGAAACGCATTGTCGCCGTAACTCATTGGTGATCTGGACCACTCACCCTGGCGCGTCGTGCGGCTCTCGTTTGCAACGCCAAACCCGTGCCGCCGGCCACCAGCAGTGCGAGCCACGCGAGATGCGCCAGCACCACAGGCCGGCGGCCGGAGGCGGCGGCGCTGGTGCCGCCGATCCGGAACAGTGTGATGTCGTCGTCCCGGTAGGCCGGTGTCAGACCGGCGACCGAGCGTGCGCTGGCACCCATGTCGCCGGGGCTGCCCGACTCGACCGCCAGCCATGCCACCCCCGCCTTCGAAAGGGCGTCAGCCAGCCTCGAAGGCTCCTCTCCTGACAGCAGTAGCCGCTGCACGTCCCGGGCATGATCGCCCTCTCCCGGCACGGTGACTCCCGAGATCACCAGGTCGCCTGTGGTCAACACATCGGCACGGACCCAGCGGGGCAACGGGTCGAGCACCGGAGCCGCCCCCGACCAGGCGAAGTGCCGCATGGTGCCGGCGGGTAACACCGCGACAGGGCCGGGGTCGGCGTTGATCCTGGCTGCCACCGCCGTCCACCCGGACGGATAGCGCACCGGCGCGACCCTGCCCCACACCCCCCAGGCAAGATCCGGCAACACCAACACCAGAGCCACGCAGCACGCCACCGCGGTGACCGCCGACGGCAACCATCGTCGCAGTGTCACCACCGCGCCCGCGACAGCCACGGCGTAGCCGGGCATGGCCAGCGCCACCCACTTCTGTCCGTCGCGCAACACGCCCAGACCCGGCACGGCATCCACCGCCGCACGCAGGACGTGCAATCCGGGGACGGTCGCCAGCGCGGCCGGCACCACCACGGCCACCGCCGCCAGCGCCAGCAGCGGGACCGCGGCCCTCAGGCGGACGACGCGGGGCAATCCCGCCGCCACCAGCCCCAGCAACACGACAACCGCCAGCACCGCGAAAAGCGTTGTCCGCGAGGCGGGAACCGCCGCACCGTTCCAGATCCCGCCCAGCCCGGCCAGGCTGAACAGGGTGCCCAGACCGGGCTCGGCACGGGGCGCGAAGGCGTCGACGCCGGCGCCGTTGCCCACGCTCAACGAGGACCCGACCAGCGACGCCGTCAGCCACGGCAGCGCGCCGACCACCGAGAAACCCAAGGACACCCCCGCGCAGAGCCAACGGGGCCGTCCCGTCCCGGGAGCGGCCACGCACACCAGCGCCACCGTCGCGGCGAGGATCAGCCCGGTCGGCGTCAGCCCCGCCAGCGCGATCCAGAAAGCCAGGCTGAAGAACCCACCCCCGGTGCGCAACCCCAGCATCGCCGTCGCCACCCACGGCAGGCAGCCATAGCCGACGAGCAGGCTCCAGTGGCCCTGCAGAAGCCGCTCTGCGACATACGGATTCCAGATCGCCAGGGTGATCGCGACGAACTGGCCGCCGGCCCCGGCATCGGGCAGCACCGCCGCGACCAACCGCGCCGCACCCCAGCCGGCCAGCCACAACCCCAGGACCAGCAGCGCCTTGACCACCACGCCACCGTCGAGCACGTGTGAGGCGAGCGCCACCGCGAAGTCCTGCGGCGTCGCGCGCGGCGCCGCGGTCAACCCGAGCGCGGTGTCGGACAGGTAGGACCGCGGGGTTGACACCGCGTCGCGCAGCAACAGATAACCGGGCGCCAACAGTGGTCCGACGACCAGTAGTGCCAGTGCCAGGGCGTACGCCGGCCGGGCCACCCGGGCCATTCTGGCCCGCATCGTCGCCGCGCTGAGTCTGGATTGCCCGGCTCCTCCTCGGGCCATTCTGGCCCGCATCGTCGCCGCGCTGAGTCTGGATTGCCCGGCTCCTCCTCGGGCCATTCTGGCCCGCATCGTCGCCGCGCTAAGTCCGTTCGGTCGGCGGCTCAGGGTCCGGCGGATCCTTGGGCGGATCCAACTCCGGCGGACTCGGATCGTCCTCATGCAGATCCGGTCGCTGGGTGGGAATCTTCTCGGTCTCCGCTTCCGCGCCCGGAGTCGGCGGTTCCAGCCCGGCGCGGCGCAGGAAGTCCGTGTCGTCACGGTCCAGGCTGGGGTCGGTCAGCGCACTCTCGGTGCGCAGGCTGAACGAGGCCAGCACCCCGCCGCCGATCAGGGCGATCAGACCGATCGCGGTGAACGTGATCGGCAGCACCCGCGACCACAGCGCCACCCGGTCGCGCTCGTCGCGCGCCGAGTTGACCTGCGACTCCACCGTCTCCTGGGTGGAGGTGAGCTTGTAGTCGACCAGCGTCACCTCGGGCTTGAGCCCGTCGCGGGCGTAGTAGTGGTGGGCCTGCTCGGTTTCCTTGACGATCGTCCCGGACACCGGGTCGACCCAGAAGGTGCGCTTCGCGGTGTAGTAGCGGGTCATGGTGATCTGCTCGTTCGGCTCCCCGGGCACGCCCCACATCGACGCGCTCGTGGTGATCTTGCCGTCCTCGTTGCCGCCGTACAGCGACGGATAGGTGATCGGAGCCACCGGTTTGCCCTCGCTGTTGACGCCCACGTTCTGCGTGAACCGGTAGGTGCTCAGACCGTTGACGTCCTCCTGGCCGTCATAGTTGGCATCGAACGGCTTCTGGGCGATCGGGTCGAAATAGGGGTACGTCTTGCGCTCGGTGTTGAACGGGAAGCGGTAGGCCAGGCCCTCGTGGCGCAACGGCATCGCGGTCGGCGGGTTCTCGTCGCCGATGCCGCGCGGCTTCTGCACGTATCCGCCCGGGTGCGAGTCGTCGGACACCGCCATCGCGGTCTTGCGGTTGATGGTGACGGTGTCGACGATGGCCAGCATCAACCCGCTGTCCTTCTGCTTGTCGCTGCGCCGCACCGACGATCCGACCTGCAGGGTGACCACGTCGGCATTGGCGGGCGCTTCGACACTGATCTGCTGCTGGGACACGAGAGGAACGTTCTGGTTGACGACGACCCGGTCGGTGGACAGGGAAGCCGCGTCGATGGCGGTTCCGTTGCCCTCGCTGATCAGCGTCGCGTCCAGATTGAGCGGGATCTTGGCGATCCTGCTGCTGGTATAGGTCGACAACAACAACGCGGCGATCAGCAGTGCGGCTCCGAGACCGATAGTTCCGCATGCGGCGATGCGCAACATGACTGCTCGGTTCACGTTGCTGTGACCTCCTTCTGGTCCATCAGTTCGTCCGGGGCACACCGGTCGCGACCCGCTTTGACCTGACCAAGCAGCGAGGCAAACCCGTTTGACCCTAACAGCAGAATGTCGTGCCCCGGTGGACGAACCTAGGCCCCAATGTACGGACGGGATGCGGGCCCAGGTGTACCCGCTGCCGCCGCGAACACGCACAGGCAGACTGGGACCGTGACTGAGGACCAGGAGGTAGGCGGCACCCGCAGCTTCCTGCCCGCCGTCGAGGGCATGCGCGCCTGCGCGGCCATCGGCGTGGTGGTCACCCACGTCGCCTTTCAGACCGGGCACTCCAGCGGGGTCGACGGCCGGCTTTTCGGCCGGTTCGACCTGGCTGTCGCGGTGTTCTTCGCGTTGTCGGGCTTTCTGCTGTGGCGCGGACACGCGGCCGCGGAACGCGATCTCAAGCCTCGCCCGCGCACCGGTCACTACCTGCGCTCGCGGGTGGTCCGCATCATGCCCGCATACCTGGTGGCGGTGGTGGTGATCCTGACCCTGCTGCCGGACTCCAACCACGCCAGCCTGACGGTCTGGCTGGCCAACCTGACGCTCACCCAGATCTATGTGCCCCTGACCCTGACCGGCGGCCTCACCCAGATGTGGAGCCTGTCGGTCGAGGTGACCTTCTATCTGGCGCTGCCGATCCTGGCCTGGCTGGCCCGGCGGATTCCGGTCGGCGCGCGGCTGCCCGCGATCGCTGCGCTGGGCGCGCTCAGCTGGGCGTGGGGCTGGCTGCCGCTGGCCGTCCTGGGCGGCGGCCCCGGCGCCAACCCCCTGAACTGGCCGCCGGCCTATTTCTCCTGGTTCGCCGCGGGAATGGTGCTGGCCGAGTTGGTGCACAGCCGGTTCGGGTGGGTGCACCGGCTGGCCCGCCACCGCCTCGTGATGGCGGTGATCGCGGTGGCGGCCTACCTGGTGGCGGCGTCGCCGCTGGCCGGGCCGGCGGGTCTGGTGCCCAGCAGCGCCGCCCAATTCTCGGTAAAGACCGCGATGGGTTCGGTGGTGGCGTTCGCGCTGCTGGCGCCGCTGGTGCTGGACCGGCCCGACACCCCCCACCGGCTGCTGGGCAGCACGCTCATGGTCACGCTGGGCCGCTGGTCGTACGGCCTGTTCATCTGGCATCTCGCCGCACTGGACATGGTGTTCCCGGTGCTCGGCATCTTCGCCTTCAACGGCCATATGCCGACGGTGCTGGCGCTGACCCTGCTCTTCGGCATCGCGATAGCCGCGGTGAGCTACGCCCTGGTCGAGTCGCCCTGCCGGGAAGCGTTGCGGCGCTGGGAGAAACGGGAAAAGCGCGCGGAGGACGCCGACGCCGAGGCGGACGCTGTCGCGCCCTGACGCCGCTACGGTGCCGGCGGTGCGACAACACCCCGGACGTCGACGTCCCGCCAGATCGCGATCTCACCGACATACTGCGGCGGGCGGCCGAACAGGTCGCTGAAGAACTCAATCAGCGCTTGATACTCCTGCGTCGGCCCGACGATGACATGCCGCACCTCCGCGCGCCGCAGATCGGCTTCGACCTCGTCACGGATGTCATCGCGGGCCACCAGCGGGGTGCCGCCCTGGACCGTCACCATGAGCGAGAACAGCCGCGTCGGCGGGGGACCGGGCCGGGTCCCTCCGTCCGGCTGCGGCATGTAGGCGTAGGCCTCGGGCATGCGTAGCCCGTAGTCGGTCTCGGCCGCCCACAGCATCGGTGCCGCCCGGCCTTGAGGATCGAGAAAGTAGGGCGCGACGAGGACGGTTTCGTCACGTCCGATGTGGTGGCTCGCCCACGTCCGGAAGTAGGCGGGGGTGTAGAACGGCATCCGCCCCAGCGGAGCGGGGAGGATCACGGCCAGGGCCACGCCCACCGCGAGCAGCCAACGGGCCTTCGGACGCGGCGGCAGCCGGGTCGCGCGTGCGATGACGAGCGCTACGGTCACCGCGACCGCCAGCCAGACGTACAGCGTGAAGCGCCCGGGCAGCACGTGGTTCAGCAGTGGCAGCTTGCCGAAGGGCAGCCAGGGCAATGGCACCGGCAACGCCTGCTTGCCGATGTGCAGCCACGGCCCCAGCGACAGCACGAGCAGCAGCCCACCGGTACTGGTCGCGACGCGGATCCGCAGGTCGTGCCGACCGCGGACGGCCACGACGACGAGGATGGCCAGCAGCGGCAGACCGAGGTAGCCCGTCGCCTCGTGGTACAGGCCGCTGAACTCCCGAGACGCCTGCGTGGCGGCGTGCGGGGCGATCAGCTGGTAGGGCGTCGGGACGACGAGATTCAACAGGTCGGTCGAGAAGGTCTTGGGGTTCTGAACCTGCCTGGTGATGCGCTGCGGCCCGACGAATTGGGTGAATAGGGGCCATGCGCAGAGCAGCAGGAACACCGGCGCGGCGACCGCGAGCGCGGACGCCAGCCGGGCCGGTGCCGCGCGCCACCGCCCCCGGCCTGCTATGGCCATGACGCAGATCAGCACTGCGGCCGCCACCACGCCGGTCGCCAGCATCTCCGCGGCGATCAGAAGCTGGGCGCTGGCCAGCAATCCGAGCGCGACTCCCGCCTGCCACGGCGGTCGCCGCCGGGTGACCAGCAGCTCGTCGACCACGATCAGGACCAGCGGCGGGACCCAGGCCGTCGCGAGATTGAGGTGCAGCGCCGCATGGGAGGCGACGTAGGGAGAGAAGGCGTAGACCGCGCCGCCGGTCACTGGGCCTGGTCCGTCGCCGGTCCAGCGCCGGATGGCCAGCCATGCGGTCCACCCGCTGAGCGCGACACCAAGGACCATCAGGGTGTTGAAGCCGAAGATAGGCCCGCCGACCTTGGCCGGCAGCCAGCCGACGAGCCCGAGCAGCGTCATCGGGGTGTTCCACATCAGGTTGACGCCGGCGGGCGCGCCGATCTGCGTCGTGAAGAACGGATTGAGGCCGTGCCCGAGCGCGTGCGGCGCCCAGCCCAGGTACCAGATCGTCTGCTCCTGGTCGCAACAGCCGCCGGCCCAGCCCGATCTCGGGTCGCGCCAGGCGCCGATGGTCAGCACGAGCGCGGCCAGCAGGTAGCAGACGAACACCGTGAGGCCACCGCGGCGCCCGGTGATCCACCGCCGTGTGCGGCTCACCCCGACTACGAGTCGGAAACGTCGACCACCAGCGCGGTCACGTTGTCCGGAGCGCCCTCGCCGCGAGCCGCCGCGATCAGCGCGGCACACACTTCGCCGGGGTCGTCGTACTTGCCGAGGATCCTGGTCATCGTCGGCTCCTTGACGATGCCGTGCAGACCGTCGGAGCACAGCAGGATCCGGTCGCCGTCGGCCAGGTCCTGTGCGCCGGAGTCGGCTTTGGCCGGCGGCTTCATGCCCATGTAGCGCGTGACGACGTTGCGAACCCGCAGATTGCCGGCGTCCTCGGCCTGGACCTGGTTCGCGTCCACCAGAGACTGCACCAGCGTGTGGTCGCGGGTGAGCTGGGTGAGCTGTCCGTCGCGCAGCAGATAGGCGCGGCTGTCGCCCAGATGGGCGACCAGCACCCGGGCGCCGACGATGACGACGGCGACCAGAGTGCTGTTGGCTCCCGCGTACCGGGCGTCCCTCTGGGCCTTGGAATGCAGATCGTCGGAGAGTTCGGAGATCGCCCGGCCCAGGCGTTCCGGGGCATCTGCTGCCTCACGCTGATCCGGCGGCAGGTGGTGGGCGACGTAGCGGGGCAGGATGTCGACCATGGTCTGAGCCGCCAGCGCCCCGTCGCGGCTGCCGCCCACCCCGTCGGCCACCATGAACAGGCGCTGGTCCGGGTCGGCGCCCCAGCGGTCCTGGTTGTCGGACCGTTCGCACCCGACGTCACTCAGTGCCGAATACCGGGTGGCATCCATTACGGCCCCCCAACCTGCAATCGCGCGATGACGGTGTCACGTACCGCCGTGCGACGCGCCTTGCCGGCGTCGTCGCGCAGAGGGGCGTCGACGAACTCAACGATACGGGGCACCTTGTAGGCCGCCAGTCGGTCGGCGACGAAGCTGCGCACGGCCGCGGCGTCCAGGGTCGACCCGCCCGCCGTGTGCACCAGTGCATAGGGCACCTGGCCCAGATCGCCGTCGGGGACTCCAACGACCAAGCAGGACAACACTTCCGGGTGCGCTGACAGCGCGTTCTCGATCTCCGCGGGGTAGACGTTGCGGCCACCGACGGTGAACATGTCGACGCGGCGGTCGGACAGGTACAAGAAGCCGTCGGCGTCGAAGTAGCCGAGATCGCCCAGCGAATCCCAGCCGTCACGCGACTTCGCGGTGGAGCCGATGTAGCGGTAGGTCGGCGCGCTGCCGGGGTTAGGGCGCATGTAGATCTCACCGACCACGCCGGGCGGGCATTCGTTGCCGTCGTCGTCGAGCACCTTCATCTCCCCGCTCACCACCTGCCCGACCGAGCCCGGGTGCGTCAGCCACTGATCCCCGGAAATGAAGGTCAACGCCTGTAACTCAGTGCCGCCGTAGAGTTCCCAGACCTTCTCGGGCCCGATCAGGTCGATCCAGGCCTGCTTGACCGCCGGAGGACACGGCGCGGCCAGGTGCCACAACCGTCGCAGCGAGGACAGGTCGTAGGAACCGGCCCGGTAGACCGGCAGCAAGCGCTGCATGATCGTCGGCACCGTCACCAGGAAGGTGACCCGGTGGCGCTCGATGGTCGCCAGGAATTCGTGCGGGTCGAACCGGCTCATCAGCACCAGGTGCTGGCGCATGATCAGCGCGATCAGGGCGGTGGTGAACCCGGTGTTGTGCGTCAGCGGCACCGGTACCAGCGTGGTGTCGCCCTCCTGCATGCCCAGCGGGTAGCCGATCGCCGGCGGGACCCGACTGTCGCCGCCGGCCTCGATGAGCTTGGGCCGCCCGGTGCTGCCGCCCGACGCCATCGACTTCCAGCACGGTGACACCGCCTCGGGCAGCGCGGCATCCGAGGTTTCCGGGACGAAACCGGCTGGGACGCTTGGCGTTCCGGGATGATCCCGGCCTACCAGCAACGCCGAGCGACGCAGCCCCAGCAGGCCTTCGAACTCGGACTCCGGCAGGCGCGGGGACAAGGGTTGCGGCACCGCCCCCAGCTTCCAGCACGCCACCGCCGCCTGGATCCATTCCACCGAATTGGGCAGCACGATCGTCACGTAGTCGCCGAGCCCCACGCCGCGTTCGGCGTACGCGCGGGCCAGCCGGTTGGTCGAGCGGTCGAGTTCGGCTCGGGTGATGGTCTGTCCGTCGCAGCTGACGGCCGGCTCGTCCGGGGCGAGCGCGGCCAATTGCGAAATCTGCGTTCCGATCGACGGGACCGTCACTGATAAGCGCCCTGCCGATCGAAGATTTTGCGCGGGTTCTCCACGAGCATGGTGTGGATCTGCTCATCGGTGACGCCGCGCTGCTTGAGTGCGGGGATGACGTCGTTGTGAATGTGCAGGTAGTGCCAGTTGGGCGCCATCTGCGGGACCAGCTGCTCGGGCAGCGCATCGAAGTAGCAGTTGGCGTCGTGCGAGAGCACCATCTTGTCGGCGTGCCCGCGCTCGCACATGGTCGCGACGATCTGCACGCGTTCTTCGAACGGCAGCAGCACGTCCAGTCCGAACCGGTCCATCCCCAGGTAGGACCCGGCCGAGATCAGCTCTTCGAGGTAACCGACGTCGGTGCTGTCACCCGAGTGCCCGATGATCACCCGGGTCAGGTCCACGCCTTCCTCTTCGAAGATGCGCTGCTGCTCGAGCCCGCGCCGCAGTCCGGCGTGGGTATGGGTGGAGATCGGCACCCCGGTGCGCTTGTGGGCCTGGGCCACGGCACGCAGCACCCGCTCGACGCCCGGGGTGATGCCGGGTTCGTCGGTGGCGCATTTGAGGATGCCGGCCTTGATGCCGGTGTCGGCGATGCCCTGCTCGATATCGCGGACGAACATGTCGGTCATGATCTCCGGGCCGTCGAGCATGCCGCCCGGTCCCTCGTAGTGGAACCGGAACGGAATGTCGTTGTAGGTGTAAAGGCCGGTCGCCACAACGATATTCAGTTCGGTCTGGGCGGCCACCCGGGCGATGCGCGGGATGTAGCGGCCGAGTCCGATCACGGTCAGGTCGACGATGGTGTCCACGCCGCGGGACTTCAGCTCGTTGAGTCGGGCGACGGCGTCGGCCACCCGTTTCTCCTCGTCACCCCAGGCTTCGGGATAGTTCAGCGCGATTTCGGTGGTCATGATGAACACGTGCTCGTGCATCAGCGTGACGCCGAGATCGGCGGTATCGATGGTTCCCCGGGCGGTATTTAGTTCTGACACGCCTCTGATGCTAGGGCGCTGCCGGGGCATTTTTAAGACCTAGCAATGCCGTGGTTGTTCCGGCTGCCGCAGGTATTGCAGTACGGTCTACCCGTCCTGAATCCGAAATCGCTCTGGAGCCACCGTCATGCTGCTCAACCCGAACAAATTGCAACGCAAGTACCCGGATGCCCGGTCGGGGGAGATCATGCAGGCCACCGTGGACTTCTTCGAGAACCGGGGCAAGGCGAAGCTCAAGCACGACGCGCACGAGCGGGTCTGGTACACCGACTTCCTCAACCACATCGCGGAGAACCGGATCTTCGCCTCGCTGCTCACACCCGCCGAGTACGGCGCCGACGACTGCCGCTGGGACACCTACCGCATCAGTGAGTTCGCCGAGATCATCGGTTTTTACGGGCTGAGTTACTGGTACCCCTTCCAGGTCACCGCGCTGGGGCTGGGGCCGATCTGGATGAGCGACAACGAGGACGCCAAGCGCAAGGCCGCCGCCCAGCTGGAACAGGGCGAGGTGTTCGCTTTCGGGCTGTCCGAGAAGGCCCACGGAGCCGACGTCTACCAGACCGACATGGTCCTGACGCCGTCTGAGCACGGCTGGGTTGCCAACGGCGAGAAGTACTACATCGGCAACGCCAACGTCGCCCGGATGACCTCCACCTTCGGCCGCATCGACGACGGTTCGGACAATCCCGAGTACGTCTTCTTCGCCGCGGACTCTCAGGACGACCGCTACGAATGCAAGAAGAACGTCGTCAACTCGCAGAACTACGTGGCGAACTACGCCCTGCACGACTACCCCGTCACCGAGGCCGACCTGCTGCACCGCGGCATGGGCGCCTTCCACGCCGCCCTGAACACGGTCAACGTCTGCAAGTACAACCTGGGCTGGGGCTCGGTCGGCATGTGCACCCACGCCTTCTACGAGGCCATCACGCACGCCGCCAACCGCCACCTCTACGGCACCGTCGTCACCGACTTCAGCCACGTGCGACGGCTGCTCACCGACTCCTACGCGCGCCTGGTCGCTATGCGGCTGGTGTGCACCCGCGCATCGGACTACATGCGCAGCGCATCCGCCGAAGACCGCCGCTACCTGCTGTACAGCCCGCTCACCAAGGCCAAGGTCACCAGCGAGGGCGAGCGGGTGATCACCGCGTTGTTCGACGTCATCGCGGCCAAGGGCGTGGAGAAGGACATGTTCTTCGAAACCGTCGCCCAGGAGATCGGCATGCTGCCCCGGCTGGAGGGCACCGTCCACATCAACATCGGGTTGCTGGCCAAGTTCATGCCCAACTTCCTGTTCGCCCCCGACGCGGCGCTGCCGCTGATCGGTCGCCGCGACGACGACGCCGACGACTCCTTCCTGTTCAACCAGGGCCCCACCGGCGGCCTGGGCAAGGTGCGCTTCCACGACTGGCGGACGCCGTTCGACAGCTACGGGCACCTGCCGAATGTCGCGCTGCTGCGTCAGCAGATCGACGTGCTGGCCGAGATGCTGGCCAGCGCCACCCCGGATGCCGCACAGCAGAAGGACATCGACTTCGCTTTCGGTGTGGGGCAGATCTTCGCCCTGGTGCCCTACGCACAGCTGATCCTGGAAGAGGCGCCGCTGTCCGGCGTCGACGAGGCGCTGCTCGACGAAATCTTCGGGCTGCTGGTCCGCGACTTCAACACCTACGCCGTCGAACTGCACGACAAGGCTGCCACCACCGATGAGCAGGCCGCGTTTGCGCTGCGGATGGTTCGCCGCCCGGCCAACGACCCGGCGCGCTACGAGACGGTGTGGAAGGAATTCGTGCTGCCCCTTAACGGGGCGTACGAAATGCGCCCGTAGGCCCGGCCCGGCCGAGAGCCTCCTTGACTGTGAGCTGCCTCACAGTACAATGACCAGTGGTCATTCATGGTGAGGGGAGGCCCATGCCGACGGTTACCTGGGCACGTGTCGATCCGGCCCGCCGCGCGGCGGTCATCGAAGCCGCGGAGGCCGAGTTCGGCGCTCACGGGTTCTCTAACGGCAGCCTGAACGTCATCGCGCGGCGCGCCGGCGTGGCCAAAGGCAGTCTGTTCCAGTACTTCGCGGACAAGCGCGACCTCTATGCCTACATCGCCGACGTCGCCAGCCAGCGGGTGCGGGGCTACGTGGAAACGACGATCCGCGACATCGATCCGGGCCGGCCGTTCTTCGAGTTCCTCACCGACCTGCTCGACGCCTGGGTCGCCTACTACGCCGAGCATCCCCGG
Source organism: Mycobacterium sp. 23 (assembly GCF_048287075.1). NCBI lineage: Bacteria > Bacillati > Actinomycetota > Actinomycetes > Mycobacteriales > Mycobacteriaceae > Mycobacterium > Mycobacterium sp. 23. The sequence goes on along the minus strand of NZ_JBLVUX010000005.1, from coordinate 3,496,530 downwards.
GAACGCGCGCTGCATGCCGCGGCGACATTGGAGGTCGACACCGACGCCCGCATCAGCGTGCGCAACGTCGTCCACCGGCACTACTTGGAGGTGCTCCGTCCGCTGGTGACCGAGGCGCACCGGCGGGGCGATCTGCGCGAGGATTCGGACACCGACGCGTTGTTGTCGTTGCTGCTGATGATCTTTCCGCACCTGGCGCTGGCGCCGTACATGCGCGGTCTCGACCCGATCCTCGGTCTCGACGAACCGACTCCGGAGCAGCCTGCGCTCGCGGTGCGCCGGCTCGTTGCGGTGCTCTCGGACGCGTTCTGTGCGTCGCGCCCCGCCGTCAGCCCAGCCCGATCGAAGGAGATCACATGACGCGCACCCACACCGGCTCCATGGTGGCCGGCGGTCTCAACTGGGAGAGCCTGCCGCTGAAGCTGTTCGCCGGCGGCAACGCGAAGTTCTGGAACCCCGCCGACATCGACTTCTCCAAGGACCGGCAGGACTGGGAAAAGCTGTCGGATGCCGAGCGGGACTATGCCATTCGGCTGTGTGCCCAGTTCATCGCCGGCGAGGAAGCGGTGACCGAGGACATCCAGCCCTTCATGGCCGCGATGCGCGCCGAGGGCCGGTTTGGTGACGAGATGTACCTGACGCAGTTCGCGTTCGAGGAGGCCAAGCACGTCCAGGTGTTCCGGCTCTGGCTGGACGCGGTGGGCGTCAAGGATGACCTGCACGGCTACCTCGATCCGCTGCCCACCTACCGCGACATCTTCTATGACGAGCTGCCGGACTGTCTCAACGCGCTGACCGGTGACCCCTCACCGGCCGCGCAGGTGCGGGCATCGGTGACCTACAACCACATCGTCGAGGGCATGCTGGCGCTCACCGGCTACTACGCCTGGAACAAGATCTGCGTCGAACGCAACATCCTGCCTGGCATGCGGGAGTTGGTGCGGCGCATCGGCGACGACGAGCGGCGCCACATGGCCTGGGGCACGTTCACCTGCCGTCGCCACGTCGCGGCCGACGACGCCAACTGGTCCGTCTTCGAGAACCGCATGAACGAACTCATCCCGATGGCGTTGCGACTCACCGAAGAAGGGTTCGAACTGTACGGCGAGCATCCGCCGTTCGGCCTGCAGCCCGGTGAGATGCTGCAGTACTCCACCGACAAGGGCATGCGACGGTTCGGCACGATCAGCAGCGCCCGTGGCCGCCCGGTCGGCGAGATCGACCTGGACTATTCGCCGGTGCAACTCGAGGACGACTTCGCCGACGAAGACGAGCGCGCGCTGGCGGCCGTCTAAGTCAGTTGGGCGAGCAGACGCGAAATCGCCCAAAACAACGGCGTTTTGGGCGATTTCGCGTCTGCTCGGCGGGGGGTCGTTACCCCACCCAGACCGTCTTGGCGTTGCAGAACTCCCGGATCCCCAGACCCGCCAGTTCGCGGCCGTAACCCGAGCGCTTGACCCCGCCGAACGGCAACTCCGGATAGGACACCGTCATGCCGTTGATGAAGACCGCGCCCGCGACGATGTCGTCGATGAAGCGTTGCTGCTCGTCCTCGTCTTCGGTCCAGGCGTTCGAGCCCAGCCCGAAGGTGGTGGCGTTGGCGATCTCGATCGCCTCATCGATGTCGGCGGTCCGGTACACCGACGCGACGGGGCCGAAGACCTCCTCGGTGTAAAGCGCCATGTCCTTGGTGATGTCGCTGATCACCGTCGGCGGGTAGAACCAGCCCGGCCGGTCGGGAGTCTCGCCGCCGCAGCGGATCTTGGCGCCCGCCGCCGCGGCGTCCTTCACCTGCTGGGCGATCTCGTCGCGACCCGACTCGGTGGCCAGCGGTCCGACGTCCGTGTCGGGGTCGGTCGGGTCACCGACTTTGAGCGCCTCGAACCGCTCGACGAACTTTTCGAGGAACTCGTCATAGATGTCGGTGTGGACGATGAAGCGTTTGGCGGCGATGCAGGACTGCCCGTTGTTCTGCACCCGGCCGGTGACCGCCGTCTTCACCGCGGCGTCCAGATCCGCCGAGGGCATCACGATGAACGGGTCGCTACCGCCGAGTTCCAGCACGGTCGGCTTGATCTCGTCCCCGGCGATGGCGCCTACCGATTGTCCGGCCGGCTCACTGCCCGTGAGGGTCGCGGCGGCCACGCGGGGATCGCGCAGGATCTTCTCGACGGCGCCGGAGGCGACGAGCAGGGTCTGAAAGCACCCGTCGGGGAACCCGCCGCGCGCGATGACGTCAGCCAGGTACAGCGCGCACTGCGGGACGTTCGAGGCGTGCTTGAGTAGCCCGACGTTGCCGGCCATCAGGGCGGGCGCCGCGAACCGCACGGCCTGCCACAGCGGGAAGTTCCACGGCATCACCGCCAGCACGACGCCGAGCGGCTGGTAGCGCGTAAACGCCCGGGAGGCATTCACCTTGCCGGCGTCGGCCGGCTCGTCGGCCAGTAGTGCTTCGGCGTTCTCGGCGTAATACCGAAAACCTTTGGCGCATTTGAGTACTTCGGCTTTGGCGCTGGCCAGCGTCTTGCCCATCTCCAGGGTCATGATGGCCGCGGTGTCGTCGGCCTCGGCCTCCAGCAGGTCGGCGGTGGCGTTTGCCCACTCGGCACGCTGGGCATAGGTGGTGTTGCGGCGGTAGTCCTGGAAGCGTGCGTACGCGCGCGCTATCGCCTGCTCCACGTCGTCGTCGGTCGCGGGGGTGAAGGTTTTGACTGTCTCGCCGGTGGCCGGGTTGATGGTGGCGATGGGCACGTCGGCCCTCCTGTCAGGGTTGTCGTGAACCGTCCGACAACTAGCCTGCCACTATCGAGGAAACAGAGAGGTGGCGGATGTCCACAGCGGCTGAGTTGATCGTCAGGTGCCTGGAGAACGAGGGCGTTTCGGTCGTCTTCGGGATACCCGGTGAGGAGAACATCCGGTTCATCAAGGCGCTGGCCGCCTCTCACATCCGCTACGTGCTGACCCGGCACGAACAGGGCGCGGCCTTCATGGCCGAGATGTACGGCCGGGTCACCGGACGCGCGGCCGTGGTGTCGGCGACATTGGGTCCGGGCGCCATCAACATGCAGCTGGGGGTTGCCGACGCGACCACCAACAGCACCCCGATGGTCGCCATCTCGGCGCAGGTCGGCCAGGACCGCGAATACAAGGAATCCCACCAGTACGTCGACCTGGTGTCGATGTTCGCTCCCATCACCCGGTGGTCGGCCGGCATCCCCACCGCGCATGCCATACCGGAGATGGTTCGCAAGGCGTTCAAGGTCGCCGAGACCGAACGACCCGCGGCGGTGTATCTCGCCGTGCCCGAGCACCTGGACGCAGATGACGCCGACTACGAGTTGGGGCCGTTGCCGCGCAATGTGGTGCGGGCCGACGCCCCGGCGGCCCGCCAGGTGGCGCGCGCGGTCGATATTCTGCGCGCCGCGCAGCGGCCGGTTGTGCTCGCCGGGCACGGCGCCGCGCGCAGCGATGCGACCAAGGCGCTGATCCGGTTCTCCGAGGAGCTCGGCATCAAGGTGGCCAACAGCTTTCACGGCAAAGGTGTGATGCCCGACGATCACCCGAACGGCATCGGGACACTCGGGTTCATGCGGCACGACTACGTCAACTTCGGCTTCGACAACGCCGATGTCGTGATCGCGGTCGGATACGAGTTGCAGGAATTCGATCCGGTCCGCATCAACCCCCAGGTCGACAAGAAGATCATTCATATCCACCGCTTTCCGGCCGAGGTCGACGCGCACTATTCGGTCGAGGTCGGCATCATCGGCGATATCAGCGACTCGCTGAACGAACTGACCGAAGCGATGCAAGGACGCCGATTCGACGACGTCGAGGTGCCCGGTTCGGGACTGTTGGATGAAGAATTCGCCCGGGGACAACAGGATTCGCGGTTCCCGCTGGCGCCCCAGCGGGTAGTCGCCGATACCCGGGAAGCGCTGGGGCGCAGCGACGTGGTGCTGGTCGACACCGGCGCGACCAAGATGTGGATGGCGCGGCTCTACCCGACCTATGAGCGCAACACCTGCCTGATCTCAAACGGCCTGTCCACCATGGGTTTTGCGCTGCCCGGAGCGTTGGGCGTCAAGCTGGCTCAGCCGGAGTCGAAAGTCCTGGCGGTGGTGGGCGACGGGGCATTTCTGATGAACTCGCAGGAGATCGAGACCGCGGTGCGGGAGAAGATCCCGCTGGTCGTGCTGATCTGGGAGGACGGCGGGTATGGCTTGATCGAGTGGAAAATGGATCTCGAACTCGGCGAGCACCATTACGTATCGTTCGGCAACCCCGACGTGGTCAAGTACGCGGAAAGCTTCGGCGCCAAGGGATATCGGATCAGCAGCGCCGAGGAACTGTTGCCGACCTTGCGGGCGGCCCTGGACGACGACGGGGTGTCGCTGATTGCCTGCCCGGTCGACTACTCGGAGAATCTTCGGCTCACCGATCGGCTGGGGGAGTTGGACGAGACGCTGTAGTCATCGGTCGATTCTGGTAAGGGTAAAGCTGTCGCGACGGTCGGCGAGGCCACAGGGAGCCGCCTCGTTGAAGAAGTCCACTTCGCCGGTCAGCGTCACCGGGTCCCACCATTGCGTGACGGTGACCGGGTGCTCGCTGGCGGGGATCCAGCGGCCGAAGTCGCCGGCGGTATGACCCGGGCAGGTTATGCCCCCGGGGATGGTCCGGGTGTTGGTATAGCGGCCGTCGATCAGTGCAGCATCGAAACCGCGCCCGGAAGTGGTGGTGACGTGAGCGACGCAGTCCGGTGTGCAAGTGGTCCTGATGGTCCACATTCCGGTGTCGCCGTCCTCGTCTGCGTAGAGGTAGACACCGGTCGTCGTCGGGGCCTCGGCTCGGGCCGGCGGTGGTGTGACGCTGATTCCCAGGACGGCGGCGAACGCGGCGGCGGCCGCGATTGTCTTGGCTTTCATGCCTTGGCCTTTCGATGTCGGGCCCCCTGATACGAAGTGTAGATAACGAAACGCAGTTCGTTAATTGTTTGCCGGTATGACTTTGATATGAGGAGAACCGGCCCTTGTCACACCAGTAACGCGAGCCGGGTGGCACCAGGTCCTGAAAAGTGATATCACGTTTGATATCAAGATCTTTCGGCATTCGCGGCGTTCCGGACTTGTCGGTGGCCCTCCATAGAATTGGGGCATGGCATCGAGTACGCGTGAGGAGATCGTGGAGGTCTTCAACGCACTCGACGCCGCCGTTGATCGCCTGTGCGACTTGACGTTCGACGCGTTCACCACCCCGGAGTTCCTGCGCGGGATGGAGCGCCTGGAAACGGTGCACCGGCGGATGCGCACACCCCAGCACGCCCTGATCAACCACCTCAAAACCCAAGCGACCGAGGAAGAACTCGGCGGCAAACTGCCCGCGGCGCTGGCCGAGCGGCTGCGGATCACCAAAGCCGACGCCAACCGGCGCATCGCCGAAGCCGAAGACCTCGGCCCGCGCCGCGCCCTCACGGGAGAGCCGCTGGCGCCGCCGTTGACCGCGACCGCGCAGGCTCAACGCCAGGGCCTGATCGGGGACGGGCATATCAAGGTGATCCGCAACTTCATCGCCCATCTTCCCAGCAGCATCGACGTGGGCACCTGGGAGGCCGCCGAGAAAGACCTGGCCGGCAAGGCCTGTGACTTTCGCCCCGACCAGGTCGCCAGATACGCCCGCGAACTCATGGCGCTGCTGCACCCCGACGGCGACTACACCGACGAGGAACGAGCCCGTAAACGCGGCCTGATTCTGGGTCCCCAGCAGTACGACGGCATGTCGCGGATCAGCGGCCTGATCACCCCGGAACTACGGGCTCTGCTCGAAGCCGCCTGGGCCAAACTCGCCGCCCCCGGCGCCGGCGTCCCGGGCGGGGACACCGACACCCGCAGCCAACCCCAACGCAACCACGACGCCACGGTCACCGCCATCCGCGAACTCTTCGCCTCCGGCGAGCTGGGCACGCACAACGGCCTGCCGGTCTCCATCATCGTCACCACCACGCTCAAAGACCTCGAAGCCGGGGCGGGACGCGCCCGCACCGGCGGCGGTACCCGCATCCCGCTGCCCACCCTGATCGGCTGGGCCGCGACCTCGCATCACTATTTGGCGGTGTTCGACGGCGCAAAGCCGCTGGCCCTGTTTCACGCCAAGCGCTTCGCCAACCTGGCCCAGCGACTGATGCTGCTGGCCAAAGACGGTGGCTGCACCCGCCCCGGCTGCGACGCCCCCGGCTACCACTCCGAGGTGCATCACGTCAGCGGCTGGACGAATACCCACTACACCGACATCGCTGACCTCACCCTGGCCTGCGGCATCGATAACTGCCTCGCCGAAAAAGGGTGGATCACCCGCAAAAACGCCAAAGGCGACACCGAATGGCTACCGCCGGGCTCATCTCGACCACGGCCAACCGCGGATCAACACATTCCATCACCCGGAAAAACTGTTCGCACCCGAAGATGACGAAGACCCTTAGTTTCGGCGTACCTCGATTGGGCACGCGAACATGTCCCGTGTGCGAAAGCGGTATCACCGGCCACCACCCGGTGCGGCTCTGCGCCCCCGCAGCGTGATCCAGCTGGTTCTATGCGGTGACCCCGGCACTGTCGGCAGCCCGAGAATACCGACCACCGACGAAGGCAGGAAAAGAAGTGCGGAAGTCCTCGACCGGTACTGGAAAGTGTCCAAAGTTTTCCCGATCTGCGAGGACGAATAACGAGCTGCGAGTAATCTGACGCCCACCCCGTCGCCAATCGGCCCCGAAAGGAGGCAGCTGTGTCGTATGTCATTGCGACGCCTGACTTCCTGACTGCCGCCGCCGGGGATTTGGCCGCTTTGGGTTCCACGGTCACCGCGGCCGGGGCGGCGGCCGCGCACTCCACCACGTCGCTGCTGGCTGCCGCCGAAGACGAGGTGTCCACCGCCGTGGCGACGTTGTTCAGCGCGTTCGGCCGCGAATATCAGGCCGTGGCCGAGCGGGCGTCGCAGTATCAGGAACGGCTGATGCTCCGCCTGGCGGCAACCGCGAATGCCTATCAGGCAACCGAACTCGCCAACGCCACACAAGCACAGGCCATGCCGAACGCGGCGGCAGCGACCAGAATCACCGTCCCGGGAGCGGGCCCGCTTTACCTGCCCAATTTCATCACTCGGTTTCCGTACCTCGGCCAACTGTTTTACGCCGACAGCGTCCCCGGGCCCGGTTCGGTCTCGATCCTGCAGGGGTACGACCTGATCAACCATGCCATCGGACAGGACTGGTTTCCCGGCAGCCTCGCGCAGGTCCTCAACTACCCGGCGAGCATGGGCATCCTGAGCGGCAGTCTGGCAGCTCCCGACGTCAACGACGCCGTCGCCTTCGGGCAGCGTGCACTCAACGACCAGATCATCAACGCGGTCGTCAACGGCAACGGCTCACCGGTGCGTATCGCCGCCCTGTCGGAGGGAACCCTCGTCGTCAGCCGCGAGTTGGCCTACCTGGCCACCAATCCGGCCGCCGCACCGCCACCCGGCGCCCTGCAGTTCGCGCTGTTCGGCAGCCCGGAGCTAGGCGTGATGCGGACGTACCTGCCCGACGGGTTCACGTTGCCGATAGTGAACTACACGGTGCAGGGACTGCCGAGCACCCAGTACGACGTCAGCGTGGTGTTTGCCCAGTACGACGGCTGGGCCAACCCGCCCGATCGACCCTGGAACATTCCGGCGGTGGTGAACTCGCTGTTCGCGACCCTCTATAACCACAACACGTCGTCCCTGGCGTCAATGTCGAACGTGGTCGAGTCGTCCAGCGTCGGAACCTCGCTGGGCGGGACGATCACCACGTACATGATCCCGTCGCCGACCCTGCCGATGCTGGTGCCGCTGCAGCAGTTAGGTGTACCGCAGCCAATCGTCGACAACCTCAACACCTTTCTGCAGCCCCTGGTGAACAGCGGTTATTCGTCCCTGGCGCCCGATGCCGGTCCGTACTTTTCGCACGGATCACTGGTCCTGGGCTTCTAGCCGGCCCGGCAGCGAAATCGGCGGCACGTAACTGCCGATCAGGGTCCGGTGCCACCAGGCGTGGTCGCGGCGCAGCTCGGCCGGTGTGGTGAATCGGTACTTGTAGAGCTGTGCGCGCACATAGCGGGGCGGTGATTCCGGAAACGGGTTCCGCCGCAACAGCTTCAGCGTCGCCGGGTCGTTGCGCAGCAGTCGGTGCAGGAACGGCGTCATCCACGCCAGCGCGTAGCCCGGCGAGATGGCGGCGAACCACATCAGCCAGTCCAGCCGGAGGTGATATGGCGCGAACTGCCGTGGCAGCCGACGCAACGCGGTGGGCTTGCCCTTGAATTCGTACTCGTGCCACATCGTCTCGTCACCGACCGACGCGTCGGACGTGCCCTCGATCACCACCTCCTGCCGGATCCGGCTGATACTGCCGAACGCGCCGTAGGTGTTGCACAGGTGAAAGGCGTTGAACGACATGTTCATTCGCTGTCCTGGTGAGAGCATGTTGCGCGCCGGCCAGTAACTGAGCATCAGCATTACCGCCGCTACGACGATCACCGGAACGGTGAACCACAATGGGGGACTCGGCAAAGTCGCCGAAGGGTGGACGCCGACGTCGACGGCGCTGAACGCCAGAAAGATCGTCAGCCAGTTCAGCCAGGCGAAGTTACCCGAAGTCACCAGCCACAGCTGGGTGATGACGATCACGGCAGCCGCAATCCCGGCGACGGGTTGGGGAGCGAACAATCCGAAGGGCACCACCAGTTGCGCAAAGTGGTTGCCGGCCACCTCGATTCGATGCAGGGGTCGGGGCAGGTGGTGGAAGAACCAGCTCAGCGGGCCCGGCATCGGCTGGGTTTCGTGGTGGTAGTCAAGACAGCTGAGATCGCGCCAGCAGGAGTCGCCGCGCATCTTGATCAGCCCCGCGCCGAACTCGACCCGGAACAACAGCCAGCGCACCAGCCACAACGTCAGCACGGGCGGTGCCACCTGCCCGTTGCCGAGAAAGATCATCAGGAACCCGGCCTCCAGCAGCAAAGACTCCCAGCCGAACCCGTACCACGTCTGGCCCACATTGACGATCGAGAGGTACAGCACCCACAGGGTCGCCCACATCAACATCGCCGCCCACAACGGCACCAGGTCCAGACCGCCGACCATCGCGGCTGACAGCGCCGCGCCGAACCACGACACCCCGGCGAACGACCGATCGGAGTAACGCAGGTGAAAGATGCTCGGCGCCCGCCAGAACGACCGTTTCGCCAGATACGCCGGCACCGGCAGCATCCCGCGCTCTCCGATCAGCGGACGGAACTGCCGCGCCGCCGCCACGAACGCCACCAGGTAGATCGCTGCGACGCCGCGCTCCAGTACCGAGGCGCCCAGCCGGTATTCGGGTGCCGAAAACCAGTCCATGGCCACAACTCCTCGGATCATGGCGACTACGAGCAATTTCGCACATCGCGCCCCGATTCACCTGTATGGTCCTCGGCGTCGTGTCGTCCGCTCTCCCGGCGCCAGAAAGTTGAGCAGAGAATTGCACAAAGCTGAATTCCTAAACCGCGTTGTCGGCCGTCGGCGAATGTTGGCCCTGGCGGGATTGGGAGTGGCGGCCACCGCCGTGCCGCGAGCGGCGGCGGCGCCGGACATTCCGCCGCCAAGCTATGACGCCATGTTGTTGATGTGCATCGATCCTCGTTTCGTGCACCCCACCAATGAGTACATGCTGGGACGGGGCCTGGTGAACCGGTACAGCCAGTTCGCGCTGGCCGGTGCCGCCGCCGGCGCCGTTTCCCAGCACTGGGAGGCGTGGCATAACACGTTCTGGGACAACCTCGCTGCGTCCATCGAGCTGCACTCGATCAACGGTGTGGTCGTGGTCAATCATCGCGACTGCGGCGCGGTGCAGATCGCCTACGGCCCGGATGCGATCTCGACTCCGGAGCGTGAGACGGCCACGCACGAAAGAATTCTCGGCACCTTCCGTGAGGAGGCATTGCGCCGCCACCCGGGGATCGACGTCGAGACGTGGCTGATGGCGCTCGACGGCTCAGTCGAGCAGATCGGACCCCGCAGCCTCTGACCGGCCGCTCCGCGGGATCCCCACCACCGACACAGCGACGGCGGCAAGCGAAATCAACGCCAGCACTTGAACACTCGCGGAGTGGCCGGCATAGCCGTCGACCGAGCGCCACGGATGGCGTGACAGCGCCGCTCCGGCCAACACGATTCCGCTCGCGCTGAGCCCGACGGTCAACCCCTCGCGCCTCCGTGGAGGCGCAAGGTACTGCACGCCCAGCAACGCACCGACCACCAAAACGCCGGCAACGCCGGCGATCAGGCCCCCGGCTGCCAGCACCGCCACCCCGGCCCACGCTCCCGTCGGCCACGGGGCCGCGGCGGGGTCATCGTCAGAACCGTTGCGGCGCCGCCAAAATGCCAGCACCGCCAGCAGCGGCAACAGACTCAGTCCGATACCAAGTCCGGCGCGGTACAACGGGTTCGCGGCAAAGGTCAGCGTGATGGTGCCGGCGTCCCCGGCGGGCACCACCCAGCCCTGCTGCCAACCGTTCACCGCCACCGGTGTCAGGCGCGCGCCACCGCTGGTGCGGGCTACCCACCCCGGGTTGATGCTCTCCGGTATCACCAGCACCCGTGAGTTCGACGACGCCGGCGCTCGCACCTCCCGACGGGCCGGTCCCCACTCTCGGATATCGGCGGAAGTGGTTGCGGCACCTGCCGATTCAGGGGTAACCGAAAGTTGGGCGCCGTCCACGACGAATGCCGCTCCCGGGCTGATCAACAGCTCCTGCTGACCGGCCGGGAGCTCGATCGGGCCCGGTTCACAGGGCTGCGCCGCGACGGGTTCGTCGTTTAACAAGGCACCCGCGGTGGTCCGGATCGAGGTATGCAGGAACCGGCCGGCCACCGCGATGACCGGCCCGTGCTCGCAGTCGACGAAAACCTCCCGGGCGCGCGCGGCCTCAGCGCCCGCACCGGCCGCGATCGGATTGCCGTCGGCGCCCAGCGCCGTCACCTCAGCCAGTCCGGGCGGCTTGAGCTGGTCGAAGCCCAGCGCGTTGCGGTCGATGATGTCCTGCCAGTCGAGCAGGCTCACCGTGACGGTGTCGGTCACCCGCGGGTGCAACCGCAGCGTCTGCACGTCGCGAGCCGGGTCCACGGCCTGCACCTGTGGTCCGTCGCCCAGGTCGACAGCCACCATCGTCGGATGGGCGGGCAGCGTGGTCCGGCTGGGCGCCAGGCGCAGTCCGGCCACCTCGGTGGCCCGCGGCAGCCGGAGGGTGAGCGTCGCCGGTGTCTTGTACTGCACCACCCGCTGCGGCGCGGTCCACGCGGTAGCCGGATCGCCGTCGGTGGCCGCATACGCCGAGCCCAGGACCTCCACCAGGTCGGACTCGCCGTAGGCCCGCGCGGCGTCCGGCTCGGCGACCAGATCCGCCAGCTTGGGCCCCTGCCGCGGGCGCACCCACACCGCCGGGGTCACCGCCACCGGGCTCGGCACCGTCAGGGTGCGGCTGAGATTGACTGGCTCCTCGGGGGCCAAAGCCATCGACGCCGCACAGCGCACGCTGTTCGGCCCCGCCGCGCAACCTGGCCGGCCCAGCAGTTCGGCCCCCAGGTCCCAGCCCGCGATCGTCGCCCCGGCCGGCGGACCCGGCACCAACACCGTGTGCCGCAACTGCACCGGATGGGCGAAGCCCGACGCGTCGTACTGGGTGACCGTCAGATCGGTGATCCCGAACTGCACCCCGGCCGATCCGTCGTCGGTGCCGGCCGCCGTGACCCGTACCCAAGGCGTCTCACCGACCGGCAGAGCGGCGCTCAACGGTTTTCCGGACTCGTCGAACCTCAAGGTGGTACTGCCGTTGGCGGTTTCGATGAGGATGCGGCGCACCTGTGCGCCGACCGCCGACGCACTCGGTGTCAGCGTGAGCACCGCTTTCGTCACCGGATGGTCGAAATCCACCTGCAGCCACTGGCCGACGGCGGCCTGCAGGGCGTTGGACACCCAGGCCGTCGCCGGGTCACCGTCGACCGCTGCCGCGGGCGAGGTCGCGGCAGCCACGTCCGGCAGGGCGGTGGCATCCGACGACGAACTCGACACCGTGATACGGCCGCCGGTCCAGCTTCCGTAGACGGTGTCGGCGCCGGGGACGGGGTAATCGGGCACCCGGTTGTAGGTGTGGCGGGCGTCCCCGGGCGCGCGGATCGCCGACGAGTGCAGGTCGACGCGGCCGTAGTCCGTCTCGCGGGCCAGCGGGGTGTCGGTGACGGTCACTGACGGCGTCTGCAGCCCGGCCGCTCGGGCGTCCGCGGTCATCAGCACCGGGCCCAGCGGCGGCTGCCCCTGCAACCGGCGCCGTTCGTCCAGCCGCAGCAACACTTCGGGCCCACCGTCGACGCGCGGCAGCTGCGCCACGTCGGCGAAGTAGGGCGCGCCGAAATTGCCGCCCGCACCGACCCGGTAGATCTGCACCGCCGGATACCGCGGCCGCAACCCGGAGTCGCTGACGAAGCCGGCCAGCAGTCCCGGGCCCACCGGCGCACCGAACTCGGCCACTCTCGTCAGCCCCGGCGACCCCGCAATGGCGCGGTGCACCAGGATCGGCCGGGCCGACCGCGACGATTCAGGATCCAGATCGTTGCGCACCACCACATACGAAATGCCCTGTCGGGCAAGGGAATCAGCCAGGCCAGCGGACGGCCGTCCGGCCGCGAACAGGCGTTGCACCGAATCCAGCGCTCGAATGGTCTGCGGCGGTGTCAGCGGGATCGAGTCGCGCACCCCCCACGCGCTGCTGCCGAGCACCTGCAGCGGCTCGTCGTGACTGGTGCCCCACACCTGGGTGGCGAACGGGGCGCCTGGCACCACCAGTACCCGCCCTTCCCGGTGCGCGGTGAGCCAGTCGGCCGCTTCATGCCAGTAGTCCGGCAGCGCACTGAAGGTGCCCGGCGGGGCCAGCCGTGCGGACCAGGCCAGCGACGTGCTCACCAGCAGCCCGGTCAGCGCGACGATCCCGACCGCCACCCGACGGTCCCGTTCCGGATGGGCGAATGCGGCCAGCCACGTCGACTTGGGAGCGCTGCCAGGCAACGGAATGCGGCCCAGCAGGTGCGCGAAGCCGAGTGCCATCGGGATCCGGACGACCGGCCCGAGCTTGTGCACGTTGCGCAGCGGAGTCCCGCCGGCGTCCAGGAACGCCTGCACCTGATGCGCCACCGGGGATCCCAGCCCACCGCTGTAGCCGACGGCGAGCAACACGACGCCGACCAGCAGCATGGTCACCAGCCGGCCCCGGGCCGGCATCGCGGCACCTGTCAGCCCGGCCAACCCCGCCCCGGCGACCAGGCAGGTGCCCAGGATGGCCACCGGTCCGGTGACCAGTGGGGCGCCGGCCGTGGCCGTCGGCGCCACGAACGGGGTCCAGCTGTCGGTACCGCGCAACAGTTCCACCAGCGACGACCACTGCGTCGTCACGCCGGAGGACTCGATGAAGTCCAGGAACGGCGGGCTGACGTCGCGCAACTGGCTCAGCGCCACCACCCACCACAACACCGCCGGCACCAGCGCCAAGACCAGCCACCCGGCATAGCGCAACCACCGGCGATCAGGCCGGTGCGCGGCCAGCCAGATCGCCGCCGGCAGGCAACCGGCCACAGTCGCGATCGCGTTGACCGCGCCCATCAACGCCACCGCCAGGCCCGCCTGGCCTGCCAGGACGCGCGCCGAGCGCCCGGAGCCGCCCCGTAACGCGAGAATCGTCGGCAGCAGCACCCAGGGCGCGAGCATCATCGGCAGCGTTTCCGAGGAGATCGAGCCCAGCGTGGTCAGCACCCGCGGCGACAGCGCGAACGCGACTGCGCCGAGCGTCCGCGACGCCGGGTTGCCGATGCCCAGCGCCTCGGCGACCCGCAGCATCCCCCAGAACCCCACCGTCAACAGCAGCGCCCACCACAGCCGCTGGGTGACCCAGCCGGGCAGTCCGACCGCGTGGCCGATCAGAAAGAAGGTGCCGTGCGGAAACAGGTAGCCGTAGGCCTGATTCTGCGACTGGCCGAACGGCAGGTCGCTGTTCCACAGATTGGTGGCGCGGGCCAGGAAGCGCAGCGGGTTGGCGGTCAGGTCCAGCTTCGTGTCGGGTGAGACCTGGCCGGGTGACTGAAGGAAGGACAGGACCAGCGATACGGCTCCGACCAGCAGCAGCCAGCGACGCGACAGTGCCGAAACCTCGACCGTCGGATCGCTAGCTGCGGTTGCCGTACTCGACCCGGTTGAGCACCGATGACGATGGATCGCCCCCGGGCAGTGGCGGCTTCGTGTCCTGCTGGACCATCAAGGTGACGCCGAAGATCGCCGCCGCGCCGAGCAACAGGCCGACTACCACACTGGCGGCGGCGGGCGCGACGATCCGGTTCATGCCACCGAACCTAGCAGAACGAGGCCGGACAGCGGTCGGCGTACCGAAGCGCCGCAGGCGTCGCCGCCCGCACCGAGCGTGTCCTGTGGGATGGATTTCACCCGAATACCCGCCCTCACATCACGTTCGGCGAAGTGGGTCATGCCGGTACCCGCCCCCGAACCAGGCCTCAAAGTGCACGTGACAGCATGTCCGGATGGCTTTTTCGCGCACCCTGGCCGTCCTTGCCGCCGCATCGGTGCTGGTCGCCGCCTGCCACGGCGGTACCAAGCCCGGGAAGTCGTCGACCACCGGCAGTCCAAGCTCCTCCAGCACCAGCTCGACCCCGGCCGCGGCACCGGGCCCGCGGGTGTGCGCCAATCCGCCCGACGTCCCCGGCAAGATGCCCAATCTGCGTGACAAGCTGGCCCAGCTGCTGATGGTCGGTGTGCGCGACGCCGCCGATGCCAGGGCCGTGGTCACCGATTTCCACGTCGGCGGCATCCTCATCGGCAGCGACACCGACCTGTCCATGCTCCCGGGACCGCTGGGCGAGATCGCCAACGCGGCTGGACCGCTGCCGCTGGCGGTCGGCGTCGACGAAGAGGGCGGCCGGGTGTCGCGATTGCGGACACTGCTGGACGGCAGGGGCCCGACGGCCAAGGAAATGGCTGCCACGATGACCGCTCCGCAGGTCCACGATCTGGCCCTGACTCGCGGCCGCAAGATGAAGGACCTGGGCATCACCGTCGACTTCGCCCCGGTGGTCGACGTCACCGACGAGCCCGACGACAGCGTGATCGGCGACCGCTCGTTCGGCCCGGATCCCGCGAAGGTCACCGAATACGCCGGCGCCTATGCGCAAGGCCTGCGGGACGCGAAGCTGCTGCCGGTGCTCAAGCACTTTCCCGGGCACGGCCACGGCTCCGGCGACTCGCACACCGGGGGCGTCACCACGCCGCCGCTGTCCGAGCTGATCGCTAATGACCTGGTGCCGTACCAAACCCTGCTCAACGCCATCCCGGTCGCCGTGATGGTCGGGCACATGCAGGTCCCCGGGTTGACCGGCAGTGATCCGGCCAGCCTCAGCAAAGCCGCCTTGGACCTGCTGCGGACCGGCACCGGCTACGGCGGCCCACCGTTCAACGGCCCGGTCTTCAGCGACGACGTCTCCAGCATGGCCGCCATCTCCGACCGGTTCGGCGTGACCGAGGCCGTCCTGAAAACGCTGCAGGCCGGCACCGACATCGCGCTCTGGGTCACCACCAAGGAGGTGCCCGCCGTGCTGGACCGCCTCGAGCAGGCGGTGAATGCCGGCGACCTGCCGGTGCAGCAGGTGGACGCCTCACTGGTGCGGGTCGCGGCGATGAAGGGCGTCACCGCGACGTGTGGCCGCTAGCCGAATGTGCTTACCCTTGATTCGGATAGATAGGGGATAGCGTGGCAGGTAGTGGGGCGGGTGGTACCAAGCGGTTACCGCGCGCTGTCCGCGAGCAGCAGATGCTCGACGCCGCGGTGCAGATGTTCTCGGTCAACGGCTACCACGAGACCTCGATGGACACGATCGCCGCCGCGGCCGAGATCTCCAAACCGATGCTCTACCTGTACTACGGATCCAAGGAAGACCTGTTCGGCGCCTGCCTGAACCGGGAGATGAGCCGGTTCATCGACGCGGTGCGCGCCGACATCGACTTCACCCAGAGCCCAAAAGATCTGTTGCGCAACACCATTGTTGCGTTCCTGCGGTACATCGACGAGAACCGCGCATCCTGGATCGTGATGTACACCCAGGCCACCAGCTCCCTGGCATTCGCTCACACGGTGCGCGAAGGCCGGGAACAGATCATCGAATTGGTGGCGGGTTTGGTGCGCGCCGGCACCCGCAGCCCGCGGTCCGACGGCGAAATCGAGATCATGGCGGTGGCTCTGGTGGGTGCCGGCGAGGCGGTGGCCAGCCGGTTGAGCACCGGTGACATCGACGTCGACGCGGCCGCCGAGATGATGATCGACCTGTTCTGGGCGGGGCTGCGGGGCGCGCCGGCCGATCGGGACCTCGGCCCGAACGCTGCGACGGGTTAACCGAGCGCCGAACGGTCGATCGGGAAGTCAAAGTAGTTGTCGGGGTAGGGCTCCGGCTGATAGGTGTAGTGCCATTACTCGGCGGCGTAATTGACGAAGCCCTGGCCCTGCAGAACATCCTTGAGCAGCAACCGATTCGATAGTTGTTCGCCCTGAATGTCCAGCGGGTGCGCGATCGGGTCGAAACAGTCGAAGCCAGAGCCCATGTCGATCGAGTCGTCGGGAAACCGCTCCGGCGCCGGGGCCGTGCAATCCACCAGCGGCTGGTCGGGCTACCGGCGCGGCGACTGCCCACAGCGCGACGACCCCGACGACTGCGCGTGCCCGGGCGAACATGGGTCATCTTCGACCGCCGGCAACTCGGTGCGCAACCGCTTCGGTGTCCGTATTGTCGGCAAGCGTGTCCCGAAAGCCCCGCCGTGACGTCGATTTCTTCTGTGCCGTCGTCATCGTCGGCCTGCTGGCGGGGCTCGCCGGGTTGACCACCACTTTGGTGCTGCGGTCGGTCGAACACCTCACGTACCACTACACATTCGGCTCGCTGCTGGACGGGATCACCGGCAGTAGTCCGGTCCGGCGAGCCCTGGGCCCGATGGTCGGCGCGGCAGTGGCCGGTGCCGGCTGGTGGATGCTGCGGCGCCGCGCCGAGGTTCCTCCGCTCGCCGGCACCATCGCCGGGCACGAGCGGGTCCCCCGACTCACGTGGAGCATCGATGCCGTGCTTCAGGTCGTGCTGGTCGGGTCCGGGGCCTCGTTGGGGCGTGAAGGCGCGCCGCGCCAATTCGCGGCTGTGCTGGGCGATCTCGGCACCGCATGGCTGCGGCGGCTGTCCCCGGCCGACCGCGAGATTCTGCTGGCCAGCGCGGCCGGTGCCGGGCTCGGCGCGGTGTACGCGGTGCCGATGGCCGGTGCGCTCTTCACCTTGCGGATACTGCTGAACACCTGGCGGTTGCGCGCGGTGGGCGCTGCCTTGATCACCTCGAGCCTGGCCGTCGCGGTCGGCTCGGCGGTCACCCACGACCACAACGAATTGCATTGGCCCAGTGCAGAATCCGCTTATCTGCTGAGTGCCCACGGGCTGGCGCTGGCGCCGGTGGCATTCGCGGTCGGATGGGTCTTCAACAAGATCGTTGCCGCGGCCCGTCCGGCCACCCTGATCCGCTCCTGGGTGCTGGTCCCGGCGCTGGCCGGTGCCGGGTTGTTGACCGGCATCTGCTCGCACTGGTGGCCGGAGCTGCCCGGCAACGGAAAGAGCGTGCTCACCGTCAGTCTGGCCTCCGGTATGACCCTGGCATCGGCGGCCGTCATCCTGGCGCTCAAGCCGCTGCTGACGGCGCTGTTCCTGCGCGCCGGGGGCGCCGGTGGACTGCTCACGCCGTCGCTGGCCACCGGGGCGGCGGCGGGGACGCTGCTGGTGCTGACGCTCAATCAGCTTGCCGGAACCCACTTGCACGGGCCGGTCATCTCGTTGGGCGCCGCGGCCGGCGTGCTGGCGGTGACCCAGGGTTCACCGATCTGGGCGGCGATTTTCGTCTGGGAACTGGCCCGGCCGCCGATCTGGATGCTGCTGGTGTTCGCGGTCACCGCGGTCGGCGCGCACACGCTCGACCGGCTCGTGATCCGCCGCCGCTCCCTGCGTCTGGACCAGCGGGCCGGGTGATCAGAGCGGCCGCACCGAGCCGGTCAGGTGCGGGTAGCCCTTGGAGATGTGCCGCAGGGACAACTCCCAGCCCTCATTGCGCTCGTCGATGTACAGCCCCGCGGTCGCCGGCAGCAGCACCGGTTTGCCGAATCGCACCGAGTACTGCACGGCATCCGGGAAACGCGCTTCGATGTTCGCCAGAACCGCTGCGGCGCTGAACATTCCATGAGCGATCACGGTGGGGAAGCCGAACAGCTTGGCGGCCACCGAACTGGTGTGAATCGGATTGTGGTCGCCCCCCACCGCAGCGTAGCGGCGAATCTGCGACGGGGTGATCCGCAGCACCGCCGAGGGTGGTGGCAGCTTGGGCTGCTTCTGCGGCGGCGGCTTGGGCTCGCCGGACAGGCTGGTGCGCTGCTGGTGCAGAAAGGTGGTCACCTGGTGCCACGCCGGCTCGTTGCCGACGCTGACGTCGGTCACCAGGTCCACCAGAAGACCCTTGCGGTGCTCGCGCAGGTTCTCGGCATGCACCTTCACGCCCACCGTGTCGGTCACCGCGATCGGGCGGTACTGCGTGATCCGGTTCTCGGTGTGCACCGAACCCATTGCGGAGAACGGGAAGTCGAAACCGGTCACCAGCGACATCACCGACGGAAAGGTGAGTGCGAACGGGTACGTCAGCGGCACGTTGTTGCCGAACCGCAGCCCGGTGACCGCCGCGTAGGCGGCCACGTTCGCGGAGTCGATCGGCATTTCCTCAACGGTCACCGTCCGGTCGGACAGCTGATCGGACCGGGACACCACTGGCAGCGCCCCGGCCACCGCCCGCAGCATGTTGCGAAGGCCACTGGGTTGATTCACCGTCAGGCCCCGATCATCGCCTGGCCGCAGACCCGGATCACGTTGCCGGTCACCGCATTCGACGCCGGGCTGGCGAAGTAGGCAATGGTCTCGGCGACGTCGACGGGCTGGCCGCCCTGCAGCAGCGAGTTCATCCGGCGGGCCACCTCGCGGGTGGCCAGCGGGATGGCAGCGGTCATCTCGGTTTCGATGAAGCCCGGTGCCACGGCGTTGATCGTGATGCCCTTCTCGGCCAGTTGGGGGGCCAGCGCCTGGGTGATGCCGATCATGCCGGCCTTGGTGGTGCCGTAGTTCGTCTGCCCGCGGTTGCCCGCGATGCCGGCGATCGACGACAGCCCGATCACCCGCCCGCCCTCGCCGAGTGTGCCGTTGGCCACCAACCCTTCGGTAAGGCGCAGCGGGGCCAGCAGATTGACGGCGAGGACGGCATCCCACCGCGCGTCGTCCATGTTGGCCAGCAGCTTGTCGCGCGTGATCCCGGCGTTGTTGACCAGAATGTCGGCCTTGCCACCGTGATGGTCGCGCAGGTGCTCGGAGATCTTCTCCACCGCGTCGTCGGCGGTGACATCCAGCCACAGCGGTGTGCCGCCCACCTTGCTGGCGGTCTCGGCCAGTTTCTCGGCGGCGGACTCCACGTCTATCGCGACCACGCGGGCACCGTCGCGGGCGAATACTTCGGCGATGGTGGCACCGATGCCGCGGGCGGCGCCGGTCACTATGGCCACCTTGCCGTCCAGTGGTCGGTCCCAGTCGGCGGGCCGTGTCGAGTCGGCCGCGCCGACGTAGAACACCTGGCCGCCGACGTAGGCCGACTTGGCCGACAGGATGAAGCGCAGCGTCGATTCCAGGCCGGTTGCGGCGGGCTTGGCGTCCGGCGCCAGGTACACCAGCGCCGAGGTGCCGCCGCGGCGCAGTTCCTTGCCGACCGAGCGGGTGAAGCCCTCCAGCGCGCGTTGCGCGATCCGCTCGTGCGGGTTCTCGATCGCCTCCGGTGTGGTGCCCACCACCACCACCCGCGCCGAGGGGCCCAGGTTGCGCACGACGGGAGTGAAGAAGTCGTGCAGAGCCTTCAATCCGGTGGGCTCGGTGATGCCGGTGGCGTCGAACACCAGGCCGCCGAACGAGTCGGCCCAGCGTCCGCCGAGGTTGTTGCCCACCAGGTCGTAGTCGGAGTCCAGCGCGGTTCGCAGCGGCTCGACGACACGGCCTTCCCCGCCGATCAGCAGCGAGCCGGCCAGGGGCGGTTCACCCGGCTGGTACCGGCGCAGCGTCTCGGGCTGGGGGACCCCAAGTTGCTTGGCCAGGAACGATCCGGGGCCGGAATTGACAACCTGGGAGAACAGATCGGGCGAGACCTTGGGTGCCACTGAGCTTGCCTTCCGTGTCAGGGGTACGAACTTACTTGAGAGTAAGAACAGTGGGTAGTATTGCCTGCGAAGCGCTGATACCCCAAAACTAACCCCCCGCACTACCGGAGATCGACGGAGATAACTGTGGCCCCTGCCAGTGATCAGACCAAGCGACGCGTCGCAGTACTCGGCGGCAACCGCATCCCCTTCGCGCGCTCGGACGGCGCTTACGCCGACGCGTCGAACCAGGACATGTTCACCGCGGCACTGGGCGGGCTGGTGGACCGGTTCAACTTGCGGGGCGAGCGGCTGGGCGCGGTGGTCGGTGGTGCGGTGCTCAAGCACAGCCGCGATTTCAATCTGATGCGCGAATGCGTGCTCGGGTCCGAGCTGAACCCGCACACGCCGGCCTTCGACATCCAGCAGGCGTGCGGCACCGGACTGCAGGCGGCGATCGCGGCCGCCGACGGCATCGCCGCCGGGCGTTACGAGGTCGCGGCCGCCGGCGGGGTCGACACTACGAGCGACCCGCCGATCGGTCTCGGTGACGACCTCCGCCGCACCCTGCTCAAGCTGCGGCGATCCAAGTCCAACGTGCAGCGGCTGAAGCTGGTGGGCACGCTCCCGGCAAACCTGGGCATCGAGATTCCCGCCAACAGCGAGCCGCGCACCGGCAAGTCGATGGGCGAGCACGCCGCCGTCACCGCCAAGCAGCTCGGGATCAAACGCGTCGACCAGGACGAACTGGCCGCCGCCAGCCACCGCAACATGGCCGACGCCTATGACCGCGGATTCTTCGACGACCTGGTGTCGCCGTTTTTGGGTCTGTACCGCGACGACAACCTGCGGCCCAACTCCAGCCCGGAGAAGCTGGCCACCCTGCGCCCGGTTTTCGGGGTCAAGGCGGGCGACGCAACCATGACCGCGGGCAACTCGACCCCGCTGACCGACGGCGCTTCGGTGGCGCTGCTGGCCGGCGAGCAGTGGGCGGCCGACCACAACCTGCAGCCGCTGGCCTTTTTGGTGGATTCCGAGACCGCCGCCGTCGACTACGTCAACGGGTACGACGGCCTGTTGATGGCGCCCACCTACGCGGTGCCGCGACTGCTGGCGCGTAACGGGCTGAGCCTGCAGGACTTTGATTTCTACGAGATCCACGAGGCGTTCGCGTCGGTGGTGCTGGCGCACCTGCAGGCGTGGGAGTCCGAGGACTACTGCAAGGAGCGGCTGGGGCTGGACGGCGCACTGGGCTCCATCGACCGGTCCAAGCTCAACGTCAACGGATCGTCGCTCGCGGCGGGGCACCCGTTCGCCGCGACGGGCGGACGCATCCTGGCGCAGACGGCCAAGCAACTGGCGCAGAAGAAGGCCGAAACCAACGGCCCGGTGCGCGCGCTGATCTCGATCTGCGCGGCCGGCGGCCAGGGTGTGGCAGCGATCCTCGAGGCGTGACCAGGCGTGATGGTGTGCCCAAAATCACCGGGGCAATTTTTCCAATTGGTGGGTTAACGCGCCGCACATATGGGTAACCGCTCGTTCGGATAGCCCCGTGTTGGTGTCTGACCCCCCGACCCCGACGGCAACGCGGGGCAATCCCTGGATCGATTGCCGGTCAGAGTGGACGGGCGAACGAGAAGGGCCGCCGCTGGAGTGAGGGGATCCAGCGGCGGTCTTTTTGCTTTGTTCGCCGCGCTCCCACCCGCGCATCGCCGAGATTGAACGTGCGCACACCTTTCCCGGCGCGTCGTCTGCGTGGTGTCAGTGTCGCGCCGCCCGAAAGAAAAAATCCCCCCGCCGAAGCGGGGGGATTTTTTGACGTGACTACTCAGAAAGCGGCTTCGTCGAGCTCCATGATCTCGTTGTCCAGGGTCTCGATCACCTCGCGAGTGCTGGTCAACAGCGGCAGGAAGTTCTTGGAGAAGAACGACGCCACCGCGATCTTGCCCTCGTAGAAGGACCGCTCGGCACCGGTCGCGCCGGCGTCCAGGGCCTCGATCGCCACGGCGGCCTGACGCTGCAGCAACCAGCCGATGACCAGGTCGCCGACGCTCATCAGGAAGCGCACCGAACCCAGGCCCACCTTGTAGAGGCTGGTGACGTCCTCCTGAGCGGCCATCAGGTAGCCGGTCAGCGAAGCGGCCATGGCCTGCACGTCGGTGAGTGCCTTGGCGAGCAGCGCGCGCTCGGTCTTGAGGCGTCCGTTGCCGGATTCGCTGTCGACGAACTGCTGGATCTCACCCGACACGTGCGCCAGCGCCACACCCTTGTCGCGGACGATCTTGCGGAAGAAGAAGTCCTGCGCCTGAATGGCGGTGGTGCCCTCGTAGAGGGAGTCGATCTTGGCGTCCCGGATGTACTGCTCGACCGGGTAGTCCTGCAGGAAGCCGGACCCGCCGAAGGTCTGCAGGCTCTCGGTGAGCTTGGCGTAAGCCTGCTCGGATCCGACGCCCTTGACGATCGGCAGCATCAGGTCGTTGATCTTGGCGGCCAACTCGGGGGTCACCCCGTGCAGCGCTTCGGCGACCGGCGCGTCCTGGAAGGTCGCGGTGTAGAGGTACAGCGCCCGCAGACCCTCGGCGTACGCCTTCTGCGTCATCAGCGACCTGCGCACGTCGGGGTGGTGCGTGATGGTCACCCGGGGAGCCGTCTTGTCGGTCATCTGGGTGAGGTCGGCACCCTGGACCCGCGACTTGGCGTACTCCAGCGCGTTCAGGTAGCCGGTGGACAGGGTGGCGATGGCCTTGGTGCCCACCATCATGCGCGCCTGCTCGATGACCTCGAACATCTGCGCAATACCGTCGTGCACCTCGCCGACCAGCCAGCCGATGGCGGGCTTGTCGTGCTGGCCGAGGGACAGCTCACAGGTGGCGGAGACCTTCAGGCCCATCTTGTGCTCGACGTTCGTGACGTACACGCCATTGCGCTCGCCCGGCTCGCCCGTCTCGGGGTCGAACAGGAACTTGGGCACGAAGAACAGCGACAGGCCCTTGGTGCCGGGTCCGGCGCCCTCCGGGCGGGCCAGGACCAGGTGGAAGATGTTCTCGAACAGGTCGCCCGAGTCACCCGAGGTGATGAAGCGCTTCACACCGTCGATGTGCCAGGTGCCGTCCTCCTGCTGTACAGCCTTGGTGCGGCCGGCGCCCACGTCCGAGCCGGCGTCCGGCTCGGTCAGCACCATGGTCGAGCCCCAGCGGCGCTCGGCGGCCAGCACGGCCCACTTCTTCTGCTCCTCGGTGCCCAGGTGGTACAGAATCTGCGCGAAGCCGGCGCCACCGGCGTACATCCACACCGCCGGGTTGGAGCCGAGAATGTGCTCGTTGATGGCCCACATCAGGGCCTTGGGCATCGGCATGCCGCCGAGTGCCTCGTCGAGGCCGGCCTTGTCCCAGCCGGCGTCGATGACCGCGTTGACGGACTTCTTGAACGACTCCGGCAGGGTCACCGAGAAAGTCTTGGGGTCGAAGGTCGGCGGGTTGCGGTCGCCTTCGATGAATGACTCGGCGACGGGGCCTTCGGCCAGCCGGGCTACCTCCGCGAGGATCTCGCGGCCGGTGTCGGCGTCCAGGTCGCTGAATTCGCCCTGGCCTAACGCCTTGTCAACACCCAGCACCTCGAACAGGTTGAATTCCTGGTCACGAACGTTGCTCTTGTAGTGGCTCACTACGGTCCTCCTCGTTGAGAATGCCACCTGTGGTTGGGTACTAGGTCTAAGTTACCCACCAGTAACACCGTTAAAATATCGCGGCTGTGTTGTTCAACGCAAGTCGATGTGAGGAACATTTCACGGCCTAACTAACCAACCGGTTGGGATACTGCTGATTGCAGCCCTGGTATGCCTGCTCACCTGCGGCGATGATGGAGCAAATGACAAATGTGGGGAGCGTCACGGCCCTTCCGATAGTGGATCTGGGCGCCGATACCGGCCAACTGCGCCGCGGTCTGCGGCGGGCCGCCCACGAGGTGGGCTTCTTTTATCTCATCGGC
The DNA here is from genome assembly GCF_048287075.1 of Mycobacterium sp. 23. NCBI lineage: Bacteria > Bacillati > Actinomycetota > Actinomycetes > Mycobacteriales > Mycobacteriaceae > Mycobacterium > Mycobacterium sp. 23. The sequence continues at coordinate 3,472,207 of NZ_JBLVUX010000005.1, read as the reverse complement.
CACGGCGTGCCCGCCACGCTGGTGACCAGGGTGCTCGACGCCGCGCGGCGGCTGTTTGCGCTGCCCGAGGCTGATAAGGACGCGATCGCGATGGTGCGCAGTCCGCACTTTCGCGGCTACACCCGGTTGGGCGGGGAATTGACCAGAGGCGAAGTCGATTGGCGCGAGCAGATCGACATCGGGCCCGAGCTCCCGTCCATCGGTGGGCCCGGCCGGCCCGAGTATCTGTGGTTGCAGGGTCCCAATCAATGGCCGCCCGCGATGCCGGATCTGCCTGGCCTCATCGCCGAGTGGGATGCCGAGATGTCCCAGGTGTCGCGCACCCTGCTGAGGCACTGGTCGGCCTCCCTCGGCAGCCCGCCGGAGGTCTTCGACGCGGCGTTCGCAGAGCGCCCAGCGACGCTGATCAAGATCATTCGGTACCCGCGCCGTGCGGAGTCTCGGCAGGGCGTCGGCCCCCATAAGGACTCCGGGGTGCTCACCCTGCTGTTGATCGAGCCGGGTAGCCGGGGCCTGCAGGTGCGGCGAGGGGAGCGCTGGGTCGACGTCGCGCCACTCGACGGGGCGTTCGTCGTCAATATCGGCGAGTTGCTCGAACTCGCCACCGGGGGTTACCTGCGGGCGACCGAGCACCGGGTGGACCTGGCCGGCGCCACCGCCGATCGCATCTCGGTGCCGTACTTCTTCAACCCCGCGCTGGATGCGCAGCTGCCGGTGCTGTCACTGCCCGCCGGCCTGGCCGCGCAGGCGCGGCGGGCGCCGGACCCGGCCGACCCGATCCACTCCGTCTACGGCCGCAATGCCTGGAAGAGCAGGGTGCGCGCGCACCCCGATGTGGCTGCTGCCCACGGATACGCGCCCGGTAGGCTCGAAAGCGAGAATCCCGTTCTCGGCTCGAGGAGCGAATAAAGTCCGGTGAGTGCGAATAACAAGCTGACGCCGACGTCCCTGCGTGAGGCTTTCGGACACTTCCCGTCCGGGGTGATCGCCATTGCCGCCGAGGTGAACGGCGTGCGGGAAGGCCTGGCCGCCAGCACATTCGTGCCGGTATCGCTGGAGCCGCCGCTGGTGTCGTTCTGCGTGCAGAACACATCGTCGACCTGGCCCAAGCTCAAGGGCGCGCCGATGCTGGGCATCAGCGTGCTAGGTGAGTCCCACGATGCGGCGGCCCGCACCCTGGCGGCCAAGACCGGTGACCGGTTTGCCGGACTGGAAACGGAATCGCGCGACTCGGGAGCGGTTTTCATCAAGGGCACCGCGTTGTGGTTGGAAAGTGCGATCGAGCAACTGATTCCGGCCGGCGACCATACCATCGTGGTGCTGCGTGTCAGTGAGGTCACCGTCGACGCCGAGGTGGCCCCGATCGTGTTCCACCGCAGCGTCTTTCGCCGCCTCGGCGTCTGAGGCCGAGGGCGGCTAGGGCCGTTGGCTCAGTTCTCTCCGGTACCCGTCGATCCGTTGCTCGATCTCGCTCGCGTCGTCGTGCCGTCCTTCTTTGTGCGCCAGCTCGGCGCGGACGGACAACTCCCGAATCGCCGTTCGAATCTCGTTGTCGCTGGTCGTTCCTCGCATGTCGACCGGATACCCGGTGCGGCGCCGGTTAACGCCTGAACAGCTTGTTACCCAGCCACACGACGGGGTCGTACTTGCGGTCGGCGACCCGCTCTTTCATCGGGATCAGCGCGTTGTCGGTGATCTTGATGTGCTCGGGGCAGACCTCGGTGCAGCACTTGGTGATGTTGCAGTAGCCCAGCCCGTGCTCTTCCTGAGCCTGCTTCTGCCGGTCCACCGTGTCCAGGGGGTGCATGTCGAGCTCGGCAATCCGCATCAGGAAGCGCGGCCCGGCGAACGCCTCTTTGTTCTCGTCGTGGTCACGGATGACGTGACAGACGTTCTGGCACAGGAAGCACTCGATGCACTTGCGGAATTCCTGCGAGCGCTGAACGTCGACCTGCGCCATCCGGTACTCGCCCGGCTGCAGTTCCTTGGGCGGGGTGAACGACGGGATCTCGCGCGCCTTTTCGTAGTTGAACGACACGTCGGTCACCAGGTCGCGGATCACCGGGAAGGTCCGGATCGGGGTGACGGTGACGACCTCGTTCTCCTCGAACGTCGACATCCGGGTCATGCACATCAGGCGCGGCTTGCCGTTGATCTCCGCCGAACACGACCCGCACTTGCCCGCCTTGCAGTTCCAGCGCACCGCCAGGTCGGGCGTCTGCGTCTGCTGCAGGCGGTGGATGACGTCGAGGACGACCTCACCCTCGTTGACCTCGACGGTGAATTCTTGGAGCCCGCCGCCACTCTCGTCGCCGCGCCAGACCCGCATGCTCGCGTTGTAAGCCATTACGCTCTCCGTTCCGGGTGCTCGGCCAGCTCTTCGTTCGTGTAGTACTTCTCCAATTCGGAGATCTTGAAGAGCTCCAGCAAGTCGGCCCGCATCGGGACCTGCTCCTGGCGGGTGATGGTGATGTGGTCGCCGGTGGTCTCGGCCTCATCCTGGGAGGCTTCCTTGCACACCAGCAGCGTGTTGCGCCAGCTGGAGTCCATGCTCGGGTGGTCGTCGCGGGTATGCCCGCCGCGGCTCTCGGTGCGGGTGAGCGCCGCCTTGGCGATGCATTCGCTGACCATCAGCATGTTGCGCAGGTCGATCGCCAGATTCCAGCCCGGGTTGTACTGGCGTCCGCCTTCGACCTGGACGTTCTGGTAGCGCGACCAGAGCTCCTTGAGCAGCTTGAGCGCCCGGGTGATCTCTTCCTCTTTGCGGATGATGCCGACCAGGTCGTTCATCACGTGCTGCAGATCCATCTGCAGCGCATAGGGATTCTCCGGCGCCGAGCCGTCGGTCGGACCGTTGAACGGCTTGAGGGCGAACTGCTCTGCGTCGCTGAGGGCATCATCGGAGACCGTCGGACGGCTGCTCAGGGCCCGCACGTAGTCGGCGGCTCCCAGCCCGGCGCGCCGGCCGAACACCAGCAGGTCGGACAACGAGTTGCCGCCGAGCCGGTTGGAGCCGTGCATGCCACCGGAGCACTCGCCCGCGGCGAACAGGCCCGGCACCTTGGCCGCGCCGGTGTCGGCGTCGACCTCGACACCACCCATCACGTAGTGACAGGTGGGGCCGACCTCCATCGGCTCCTTGGTGATGTCGACCTCGGCCAGTTCCATGAACTGGTGGTACATCGACGGCAGCCGGCGCTTGATCTCCGCCGGGGTCAGCCGGGACGCGATGTCCAGGTAGACCCCGCCGTGCGGGGTGCCGCGGCCGGCCTTGACCTCCGAGTTGATCGCGCGCGCCACCTCGTCACGGGGTAGCAGGTCCGGGGTGCGACGGGCCGAGTCGTTGTCTTTGAGCCACTGGTCGGCCTCCTGCTCGTCTTCGGCGTACTGCCCTTTGAAGACCGGCGGGATGTAGCCGAACATAAAACGTTCGTTCTCGGAGTTCTTGAGCACGCCGCCGTCTCCACGCACACCCTCGGTGACCAGGATGCCCTTCACACTCGGCGGCCAGACCATGCCGGTCGGGTGGAACTGGACGAACTCCATGTTGATCAAGGTGGCGCCGGCCCGCAGGGCCAGCGCGTGCCCGTCGCCGGTGTACTCCCAGGAGTTGGAGGTGACCTTGAACGACTTGCCGATGCCGCCGGTGGCCAGCACGACGGCCGGCGCCTCGAACAGCACGAAGTTGCCGCTCTCCCGCCAGTAGCCGAACGCCCCGGCGATCGCGTCACCGTCTTTGAGCAGCTCGGTGACCGTGCATTCGGCGAACACCCGGATCCGGGCTTCGTAGTCGCCGAATTCTGCGAAGTCCTCCTGCTGCAGCGAGACGATCTTCTGCTGCATGGTGCGGATCAGCTCCAGGCCGGTGCGGTCGCCGACGTGGGCCAACCGCGGGTAGGTGTGTCCACCGAAGTTGCGCTGGCTGATCCGGCCGTCCTTGGTGCGGTCAAACAGCGCGCCGTAGGTCTCCAGCTCCCAGACGCGGTCCGGTGCCTCCTTGGCGTGCAACTCGGCCATCCGCCAGTTGTTGAGGAACTTGCCGCCCCGCATGGTGTCACCGAAGTGGGTCTGCCAGTTGTCTTTCGGGTTGGCATTGCCCATGGATGCCGCGCAGCCACCCTCGGCCATCACCGTGTGGGCCTTGCCGAACAGGGATTTGGTCACCACCGCGACCTTCAGGCCGCGTTCGCGCGCCTCGATGACCGCGCGTAAGCCTGCGCCGCCGGCACCGATTACGACTACGTCGTAGGCGTGCCTTTCGACCTCAACCATGAAACCTCGCTCAAATTATGGAATTTCGTTCGCAATGTGGCTGAAGGGCTGATCAGCCAATGAATCTCAGGTCGGAGATGGTGCCGCTGGACACCAGCAGGATGTAGAAGTCGGTGAACATCAACGTCCCGAGGGTGATCCAGGCGTACATCTTGTGCCGCTCGTTGATCTTGCTGACCTGGGTCCAGATCCAGTACCGCACAGGGTGTTTGGAGAAGTGCTTGAGACGGCCACCAGTGACGTGCCGGCAGGAGTGGCAGGACAGCGTGTAGGTCCACAGCATGATGACGTTGCCGAGCAGAACGAGATTGCCCAAACCGAACCCGAATCCGCCCGGGCCGTCTTCGGAGTGGAAGGCGGCGATGGCGTCCCAGGTGTTGATCACCGAGATGATGCCGGCGATGTAGAAGAAGTACCGGTGGGTGTTCTGGATGATCAGCGGGAACTTCGTCTCACCGGTGTAGTGGACGCGCGGCTCGGCCACCGCGCAGGCCGTCGGCGACTGCCACACCGTGCGGTAGTAGGCGCCGCGGTAGTAGTAGCAGGTCAACCGGAACAGCAGCAGGAACGGCAGCGTCAACGCCGCGTAGGGCAACCACCACACATCCGGCAGGATCTGCGGCCAGAATTCGCTGGCCTCACCGCAAGCCTTGCTGACGCACGGCGAGTAGAACGGCGTCAGGTAGTGGTACTTGGGGACGAAGAAGTAGTCCTGCTGAAACGCGCGCACCGTCGCGTAGATGACGAAAGCGGCGAAGCCCAGGTTGATCCTCAGGGGCTGCAGCCACCACCTGTCGGTGCGAAGCGTTTTGCGCCCGATTTGGGCTCGGGTAGCTGAAAAGACGCCGGACTCAGAACGGCTCGCCGTTGGTGCGCTCATCTAATGTGTTGTTCCTCTTCGAACGGGCTGTAGCTCGAAGGGTACACAGAATGAACGCCCGCTCCTTAGTCGGGCTTCTCAGTCAGGCGCCGGTCAGTACCTGCTGTGACCCCCGACACCCTCGTCGTCGACATCGCGCCAGAAGTCGGTGTCGTACTGGGTGTCCGGGATCGCGATCTTCTCGCCGGACTGGTAGACGGTGGCGCGGGCGAGGTCCAGCTCGGCGACATCGTTGTCGAGTAGTTCGATGTCAGTGAGGATTCGCTCGGCGTCGATGACGATGCGGCGCGTCGCCGGGTTGTCTCCGTACCGCGACTTCAGCGAGGTCACGCACCGCCGCAGTCCCCGCATCAGATCGTGCAGTTCGGTGAGTTCAGTGGCAGTGGACAATCGATGCTCCCCGGGCCGAAGGTGTTACGGATCACAGTACGCCAGTCGATACTATCCGCTGTCGGAGCCGGACACCGGCCAACTTGGGTCCCGCCGCCAAGAAAGTGACTTTGTGCCCATGGCTCAGGAAACCGCCGAACTTGCCCGGGTGCTGCTGCAACTCCATCACCCTGGGAACCCCGTCGTACTGCCGACGGTGTGGGATGCCTGGTCGGCGAATCTGGCCGCGCAGGCCGGATTCGCGGCGCTGACGGTCGGCAGTCACCCGCTGGCGGACTCGATCGGCAAACCCGACGCAGAGGGCATGTCGTTCGACGACGTGCTGGCCCGCGTCGCGCAGATCACCGCGGCCGTCGACCTACCGGTCTCGGTCGACATCGAGTCCGGCTACGGGCTGCCGGCGCCGCGGCTGATCGACGGCCTGCTGGGCGTCGGCGCCGTGGGACTCAACATCGAAGACACCGTGCACTCCGAAGGCGGGCGGCTGCGGTCCTCCGCCGAGCACGCGGAGTTGGTGGGAGCCCTGCGGGCGGCCGCCGATGCGGCCGGGGTGCACGTGGTGATCAACGCCCGCACCGATGTGTTCCTGCGCCAGGAAGGCGACCCCGAGGGCCGGGTCGACATGGCCGTGGCGCGCCTGTCCGAAGCGGCCAGGGCCGGTGCCGATGTGCTGTACCCGGTGGCGCGTCACGACCCGGAGACGTTGCGGCGCTTGGCAACTGAGTTGCCACTGCCGGTCAATGCGATCGCGGCGCCGGATCAGGACGACCCGGCCTCGTTCGGCCCGCTCGGGGTCGCCCGGATCAGCTTCGGCCCGTTCTTCCAGTACGCGCTGTCAGCGCGGGCCACCGAACTGCTGGCCCGTTGGCGCTAGTGCCGAGCAGACACAAAAGTCCCCGACACGCCGTGCGTGCGGGGACCTTTGCGTCTGGTCGCGCTACTTGGTGATGGCGATGCGCTGCGGCTGGGCCCCGGCGTAGGCGCCGGCGACCCGTACGGTCAGCACGCCTGCGTCGTACGACGCCGAGATGGCCTCGCCGGTGACGTGCGCCGGGAGCTGGAACGACCGGCGGAACGACCCGTAGCGGATCTCCCGCAGGGTGCGGCCGTGCTCTTCTTCCGCGTGTTCGTCGCGGTGTTCGCCATGGACGACCAGGCGCCCCTTGTCGACCTCGACATTGACGTCCTTCTCGACGTCGACGCCCGGCAGCTCCAACCGGACTACCGCGTCATCCCCGTCCTTCAGGATCTCGGCCGCCGGATTGAAACCGCTGGTCGCAGGCTTGACCCAGTCGGCGGAAGCCGGACCGAAAAAGTCGCGCAGCCACCGGTCGGTGTCCCACGCCGGACGCGACCACAAGGCGAGATTGCTCATGGGTGACTCCTTGCTCTTCGTTGTGAGTTAGCTGTGTCCGACGCTGTGCTGGTCGGCTACCCCGTTAAACATGAGTGCCCCACGCTAAAGTTCCACCTGGTCGTTCGCTGGGAGCGAACATCGTCACACAGCCGATTGCCAGTTGTGAGGACGGCGTGATGAATGCGTCACATTCGGCGTCATTCGCCGCAACATCGGCTTCGTAGTCTCGTGACATGTCCTCTGCCGGAAGTACTCCCGCGCGCGCTGACGTCCGGCGTGTTGTCGTGGTCGGCCACGGCATGGTCGGTCATCGGTTCGTCGAGGCACTGCGCGCCCGCGACACCAGCGGCGCTTGGCGGATCACCGTGTTGGCCGAGGAGGCCGATGCCGCCTACGACCGCGTCGGCCTGACCTCCTACACCGAAAGCTGGGACCGCAGCCTGCTGGCCCTGCCCGGCAACGACTACGTCGGCGACCCGCAGGTGCAACTGCTGCTGAACACCCGTGTCACCGAAATCAACCGTGCGGCAAAGACAGTCGTCACTACCGACGGCCGGGTCCACGGTTACGACGCCCTGGTTCTGGCTACCGGGTCCTATGCCTTCGTGCCACCGGTCACCGGCCACGACCTGCCGTCCTGCCACGTCTACCGGACCCTCGACGATCTCGACGCCATCCGCGCCGGCGCCCAACGCGCCGTCGAGTCGGGTGGCGCCGGCGTTGTCATCGGTGGCGGGTTGCTGGGTCTCGAGGCCGCAAACGCTTTGCGCCAGTTCGGAGTAGCGACACACGTCGTCGAGATGATGCCCCGGTTGATGGCTCAGCAGATCGACGAGGCGGGCGGCGCGCTGCTGGCCCGGATGATCGGCGAGCTCGGCATCGACATCCACGTCGGAACCGGCACCGAATCGATTGAGCCGGTCACGCATTCGGATGGGTCCGAATCGATGGTGGTGCGACTCTCCGATGGCCGGGTGATCGACACGGGCGTGCTGATCTTCGCCGCCGGCATCCGGCCCCGCGACGAACTGGCCCGGGCCGCCGGCTTGGACATCGCCCCACGCGGTGGCGTGCTCACCGACTTGGCCTGCCGCACCAGCGATCCCGACATCTACGCGGTAGGCGAGGTAGCCGCGATCGAGGGCCGGTGCTACGGCCTGGTCGGCCCTGGCTACACCAGCGCCGAAGTGGTGGCCGACCGGCTGGTCGACGGCAGCGCGGAATTTCCCGAGGCGGACCTGTCCACCAAGCTCAAGCTGCTCGGCGTCGACGTCGCCAGCTTCGGCGACGCAATGGGCAGCACCGAGAACTGCCTTGAGGTCGTCATCAACGACGCGGTGAACCGCACCTACGCCAAGCTGGTGCTCTCCGACGATGCCAGGACGCTGCTCGGCGGCGTGCTGGTCGGCGATGCCTCGTCGTACGGGGTGCTGCGTCCCATGGTCGGCAGCGAATTGCCCGGCGACCCGCTCGCGCTCATCGCCCCGGCCGGGTCGGCTGGTGCCGCCGGTGCTCTGGGCATTGGGGCACTGCCGGATTCGGCCCAGATCTGCTCCTGCAACAACGTCAGCAAGGGCGACCTGAAGTGCGCCATCGCCGACGGCTGCGCCGACGTCGCGGCGCTGAAGTCCTGCACCGCCGCCGGTACCTCGTGTGGATCCTGCGTACCGCTGCTCAAGCAGCTGCTGGAGGCCGAGGGCGTGGAGCAGTCCAAGGCGCTGTGCGAGCACTTCGGGCAGTCGCGGGCGGAGCTGTTCGAGATCATCTCGGCCACCGAGATCCGCACCTTCTCCGGACTGCTGGAGCGCTTCGGCCGCGGAAAGGGTTGCGACATTTGCAAACCCGTCGTCGCCTCCATTCTGGCTTCCACTGGATCCGACCACATCCTGGACGGCGAGCAGGCCTCGCTGCAGGACTCCAACGACCACTTCCTGGCCAACATCCAGCGCAACGGCAGCTACTCGGTGGTGCCGCGGGTGCCCGGCGGCGACATCAAGCCCGAGCACTTGATCCTGATCGGCCAGATCGCACAGGATTTCGGTCTCTACACCAAGATCACCGGCGGTCAGCGGATCGACATGTTCGGGGCTCGGGTGGACCAGTTGCCGGCGATCTGGAAGCGCCTGGTCGATGCCGGCATGGAGTCGGGTCACGCCTATGGCAAGGCGTTGCGGACCGTGAAGAGCTGTGTCGGCAGCGACTGGTGCCGGTACGGCCAGCAGGATTCGGTGCAACTGGCCATCGACCTCGAATTGCGTTACCGCGGACTGCGGGCACCCCACAAGATCAAGCTCGGGGTGTCGGGCTGCGCACGGGAGTGCGCCGAGGCGCGCGGCAAGGACGTCGGGGTGATCGCCACCGAGCAGGGCTGGAATCTCTATGTCGGCGGCAACGGCGGAATGACCCCCAGGCACGCGCAACTGCTGGCCAGCGACTTGGACACCGAGACGCTGGTCCGTTACATCGACCGGTTTCTCATGTACTACATACGCACGGCCGACCGCTTGCAGCGGACCGCGCCGTGGGTGGAATCACTCGGCCTGGAACACGTGCGCGAGGTGGTGTGTGACGACTCGCTGGGCCTGGCTGAGGAATTCGAGGCCGCCATCGAGCGCCACGTCGCCAACTACCAGTGCGAGTGGAAGGGCGTGCTGGAGGATCCGGACAAGCTCTCGAGGTTCGTCTCCTTCGTCAACGCCCCCGACGCCGTCGACCCGACGGTTACGTTCACCGAGCGTTCGGGACGCAAAGTGCCTGTCCCCATTGGTATCCCGCGAGTCCGCGGACAGCTTTAGTTAGGGAGGGAATGAATTATGACTACCGTCAACGACATCCAGGCGTGGACCACTGCCTGCCAATACGACCATCTCATTCCGGGACGGGGCGTCGGGGTGCTGCTCGACGACGGTGCCCAGGCGGCGCTGTTCCGGCTTGACGACGGCGCCGTGCACGCGATCGGCAATGTCGATCCGTTCTCGGGCGCGGCGGTGCTGTCCCGCGGCATCGTCGGGGATCGCGCGGGCCGCGCCATGGTCCAATCGCCGATCCTCAAGCAGGCATTCGCGCTGGACGACGGTTCCTGCCTGGATGACGAGCGGGTTTCGGTGCCGGTCTACCCGGTGCGCGTGACCGCCGACGGCCGGATTCTGGTGGGGCGGTTCGCGGCGCGAATGGCTGCCTAGTCGATCTTGCCGACGAGATAACGCTGCATCGTCGGACCGATCGCGTCCACCAACTGTTCCACCGTCATCGAGTGCAGCGGCTCGGAACGCACGCCGTAGCGCATGATTCCGAGCCCGACCAGTTGCGATGCGCACAGCGATGCCCGGACGGCGATCTTGTCGGCCCCCAGCATCCTGAGCAGCGGGTTGAACACCGGGCCGATCAGCATCGACTGGACGATCTCGGCGGTCTTGGACAGACCCGTGGAAGCGATCGCACTCGCGGCGAATGGTCCGCCGCCGGCGGCATCCCACGTGGTGATCAGCATGTAGAGCGTGCGGCGGCCTACCTGGTTGACACTCCCGGTGAAGATGCGGTCGATGAACTCCGGTGTCCGGAACGGTAACCGGAGCATCTTCGCCACATCGTCGAGGAGTCCTCGCGAGGGCTCTTCGTTACGGGCCATGTTGCCAGGATTACCCGGGATGCCTACAAACATCAAGTGTCGTTGATCACGCCGTGCGCTGGTAGAGCCTTCCGGCCGAAGAAGCGGCGGCGTCGCGGAACCGGTCGGCGACCAGGCGGGCCACGCCGGGATGGGTGCCTAACGGCCGCGTCACGAGGTCGGCGCCACAGGCGTCCAGCCGCTCCTGGAAGAGGCCGTCGGCCAGCAGGTAGGAAGCCACCACGACCCGGCGTGCGCCGCGGCGACGGGCGTTGGCGACGGCATCGCGGATGGTAGGGGTGCCGGTGGCCGCGAATCCCAGCTCAACGGGCGACCCGGTCAGCGTCGACAGCAACGTCGCCGCGAGGTCCAGGTCGGCACGGGCCCGGCGGTCGGAAGTACCCGCCGCGGCCAGGACCACTGAATCCTCGTAATGCCAACCGGTTTCCAGCAGGTTCTGGTAGATGATCCGGGCGATGCCCGGTCCCGGGCCGAGCGCGGGGGTGACGAGGACATTCGGGTGTCCGCTGGCCTCGATATGTGCGGGCAGGTCGGCCCGGACGTGAAAGCCGCGAGAAAGGAACGCGGGCACCACGATTGCGGGGTCGCTCCTGGCGTGCACGGTCGAGAGCACTTCGCTGGGGGTGGGCCCGAGCACATCGACGAACGCCACCGCGATGTCGCGGTCGAGCAGCTCGCCCACCCGGGCGGCGAGGTCGCCGATCATCGCGACGCCGGCCGACCGGCGGGTGCCGTGGGCCGTCAGGATCAGGCTCATGCGGCGTCGTGCTCTCCGTCGAGGGCCAGCCGGTAACCCCGCTTGACCACGGTGGCGACGATGTTCCTGTCGCCCAGCGCCGTTCGCAGCCGAAGCACTGCGGTGTCCACCGCATGCGTGTCCCCACCGTTGCCGGGCAGCAGTCGCAACAGCTCCGCGCGTCCGACCACATCCCCGGGCCGGTGTGCGAGGGCATGCAGTATCGCCATGCCCGTGCCCGACACCGTCTTGACCGAGCCGTCGACCAGCACACAGGTACCCCGGATGTCCACCAGATGACCGGCGGCCCGCACACTGCACGAACCGAGCAGGGGCAGTTCCTCGGCGATATGGCGTGCCAAGGCGCCCAACCGCATTCGCTCTGGTGACGATGTCGGCACCCCGTGCCGGATCAACGGTCGCGACGTCACCGGGCCCACGCACATCGCGTGCACGCTGCTGCGGAACGCCGCCAGCACCTGGTCCTCGATGCCCAGGTCGCGGCTGCGCTCCAGCACCGCCACGGCCGCCGGGGCCGAGGTGAAGCTCACCGCGTCGAATTGGCGCCGGGCGATACCGGTGACCAGCTGATCGAACTCCCCGTCCAATGGCACTGGCTTCCAACGGTATACCCGGATCGGAACCACGTCGGCGCCCGCGGCGCGCAGACCACCGAGGAACTCCGGAAAGGGATCCCACCCGTCGGCCGCGCCGTGCAACTGAACGGCTATGCGCTTACCGTCGACTCCCGACTGCAGTAGGTATTCCAGCACTTCGTGCGAGGATTCGGATTCGGGTGACCATTCCTCGCGGAGTCCGGCGGCGCGCAGTGCGCCGGTTGCTTTCGGGCCGCGCGAGATGACCCGCGCTGATGACAACGAGTCGATGAGTTCGGTCGCCAGGCCCCACCCTTCGGCCGCCGCCACCCAGCCGCGAAATCCGATGCCGGTGTGGGCCACCAGAATATCCGCTGGATTGGCGATCAAAGCCTGTGTGTTGCCGTGCAATTCGTCGTCATCGGGAAGCGCGATCATGCTGATAGCGGGCGCGGCGAAAACCTCCGCTCCGTGACGATTAAGCAGCGCGCACAACTCTTCTGAGCGACGCGCTGAGGTGACTGCGATGCGGTAGCCAGTGAGTGGCGCAGACGTTGACTGGGCCATATGTCCTTTGTATGCCAGGCTCATTTCCGAAGCGTTACCTGGCAATTGCTGCAGCATTGCCCTCGGCTGCGTTCTTCATCACAGGTGTGCCGGGACGTCGCACGTACATTGCCCAGGTTAGCCACGCGGCGAAGACGTAGGACACCAGGAACGTCCAGTAGGCGGAGGTCTCGGTGCCGCTGTGCAGATAGGACTCGCGCAGCGCCAGGTTGATGCCCACCCCGCCCAGCGCCCCTACGGCTGAACAGAATCCGATCAGCGAACCGGACATGGCACGCGCCCAGTGGCGACGCTGGGCCTCGGCGACATCCAGGGAACGGCTACGTGCCTCGAAGATCGACGGGATCAGCTTGAACACCGAGCCGTTGCCCATCCCGGCCAGGATGAACAACGCGATGAAGCACGTCACATAACCGATCAGCGTGAAACTGCCCGTGTCCGGTGCGATGTCGTCATGGGTGCTGATGCCCACCAGCAAACCTGATGCCAGGATCATGCCGGCGAGAACACCCAGGGTGACCCGGCTCCCGCCGATGCGATCGGACAGGCGGCCGCCGTATATCCGTGCCAGCGAGCCCAATAGTGGCCCGACAAACGCGATCTGGGCCGCGTGAAGTGCCGCGTGCTTGACGGATTCACCGTGCTCTTCGAAGTTGACCTGCAACACCTGGCCGAAGGCGAATGCGAAACCGATCCAAGAGCCGAAGGTGCAGATGTAGAGCAGCGAGATCACCCAGGTGTGCCGCACGAACAGCACCGAGCGCAACGTGTTCAGCTGAATGCCGTGTTCCAGGTTGTCCATGAACAATGCCGCGGCGATACCGGCGATCGCCAGCAGCACAAGGTAAATCGCACACACCCAGTACGGTGCCCGGTGACCGGCGGTGGCCAGCGCCAACAGCCCGGCGAGTTGGATCACTGCGACTCCCAGGTTTCCGACACCGGCGTTGACGGCCAGCGCCGCACCTTTGAGCCGCTCCGGATAGAACGCGTTGACATTGGCCAGGGAGGCCGCGTAATTGCCGCCACCCAGGCCGCTCATGGCCGCGCACAACACATACGGCCACAGCGGCAGACCGGGATGGGCCAGCAGCGCGATGGTCAGGGCGGTGGGGATCAGCAGCACGAACGCCGAGAACGTGGTCCAGTTGCGGCCGCCGAACCTGGCGATGCCCAGCGTGTAGGGAATGCGCGCGCAACCGCCGGTCAGCGTGGCAACGGCACCCAGCAAGAGCTTGTCGCCGGCCGAGAAGCCGTACACGGATGCGGGCATGAACAGCGTCATCACCGACCACAGGGACCAGATCGAGAACGCGACGTGATCGCCGGCCACCGTGCAGAGCAGGTTGCGCCTGGCGATCTTGTCGTTCCCGGCTTCCCAGGCCGCGGTGTCCTCGGGATTCCAGTCTGCTATGCGATGGTTGCGGCCCATAGGTTATTCACCTTTCCGGGCACCTCGACGGGCACCACGAAGTGAAGAGGCTTGCGCCAAGGTCGGTTTCGATGCTCACATCGAGCGCTTGAGGCAGTCAACCCGAAACGGCCCACATCGACTGAAAGTTGTGTCCCAGTTGTCTGCCAGATACCTGTAAACCTCGAAACACCTTGAGGCCGACTGTGAATACCCCGACGCCACTGCGGGGTGTCGCGTCACCGAAGTCACACTCGGGGTTTCGGTCCACCAATTGGGGGAGGAAATTTCATCCCGTCAATCCACCGCTTGCCGTAGAGACGTGTGGCCGGCGCCACACCAGAGTGATCAGCGAGCCCGAAGTGGAAGGGAAATGGATCACCGTGTCATATCTAATGGTTGCCCCAGAAGCACTTTCGTCGTCAGCGGCGGATCTGGCCAGTATCGGTTCGGCGCTGCGGTGGGCCAATGAAAACGCTGCCGCTTCGACGACGGAGGTTTTGGCCGCGGGCGCTGACGAGGTGTCGGTGGCGTTGGCGTCGCTGTTCTCCGGGCATGGTGAGGCCTATCAGAGCCTGTCCGCCGCGGCGACGGCATTTCACGACCAGTTCGTGCAGGCCCTTGCCGCGAACGTGAGCTCTTATACGGACACCGAGGCCGCCAATCTGGCTCTTCTGCAACAACAAATCCTCGAAGCGGTCAATGCCCCCACCGAAGCTGCGCTGGGGCGGCCGTTGATCGGAGATGGCGCCGACGGCGCCGAGGGGTCGGGCGCCAACGGCGCAGCGGGCGGAATCTTGTTGGGCAACGGGGGCAATGGAGGCTCGGGTGCGACCGGTCAGGCAGGAGGTGCGGGTGGCGCTGCGGGTCTGATCGGCAACGGCGGGGCCGGCGGTGCCGCTGGTGCCGGCGCCAACGGCGGCGCCGGTGGGAGCGGGGGGTGGCTCTACGGCTACGGCGGGAACGGCGGCAGCGGCGGGGCGGCGACGTCGGTCGGCATGACGGGGGGCAATGGGGGCGCGGGCGGCAGCGCCGGACTGTTCGGCATCGGCGGCGACGGCGGGCACGGCGGTGCCGGCATGACCGGAGCAGACGCGGTGAACCCGGCGTCGGTTACCGACCCGAGCCTCAACGGCTTGGACAACCCCAGTAACCAGGTCGGACAAACCGGAGCCGCCCGGGGAGGCCTCGGCTCGCCCGGGTCACCCGGCACCGTCGGGGTGGATGGCGGCAACGGTGGAAACGGTGGCAGCGCCGATGTCACCCGTACCCCGGGCGTCACCGCGGAAGCGGACGCGATTTCCGGAAGCGGCGGCAAGGGCGGCACCGGCGGTCCCGGCGGCGCCGGCGGTGGCGACGGCGGTACGGCCGGTTACGCGCGCTCCGTGGACGGCGGGGCCCTCGCGGCATTCGGCGGCAAGGGTGGTGACGGGGGCGCCGGTTTGAACGGACAGGCCGGGAGCGCCGGCGGCGCTGGCGGGGATGGGGGCCGCGGCGGGTGGCTGGTGGGCAACGGCGGTAACGGCGGTCTCGGCGGCGACGGTGGGTTCGGCGGTAGCGGTTCCGCCGGCGGCAGTGGCGGTTCCGGCGGCGGGCATTACTACATCGATTCGTCCTCCACGAACGCCGCCTACAGCTCAGGCGGAAACTCGTTCGGCGGCAACGGCGGACGGGGCGGCAGTGGCGGCGGGGGCGGCCATGGCGGCCAGGGTGGCGCCGGTGGCGCGGGCGGAAACGCCGGGGCCGGCGGGATGCTGGTCGGCAACGGTGGAGCGGGTGGCTTCGGCGGGGCCGGTGGTGCCGGGGGGAGCGGCGGCCTGGGCGGCCACGGCGGCAACGGTGCCGCCGGCGGCAACGCCGGCGCCCCTTCGGGAACCGCGTTCGGCGGCTTCGGCGGCGCCGGCGGGGACGCCGGCCACGGCGGTGACGGCGGCAACGGGGGCTACGCGGGTACCGGCGGGACCGGCGGACGCGGCGGACTGATCGGGTGGGACGGCACGGGCGGCGGCTTCGGTGACGGCGGCGCGGGGGGAGCCGGCGGCTCCCGGGGTGACGCCGGCACCGGCGGCGCGGCCGGGCTCGGCCTGGGGTCCACTGGCTACGACGGCCTGGCCGGAGCCGACGGACTGAGCGGCCCGGACTTCGACGGGACCCCGGGCACCGCCGGCTACCCCGGCCCGACAGTCAAGCGCGCGTGATCTACACGTACGCCAGGCCGGTGCGGCCGGCAGCGGTTGCGCCAAGCGGCCTGCGCACGTAGATCGCCCAGGTCAGTACCGAGGCGGCGATGTAGAACCCGACGAAGACCCAGAACGCCGACGTCGCGGTGCCGTCACTCGAATAGGCCTGGCGCAGAGCGAGATTCACACCGACACCGCCCAGCGCGCCGACGGCGCCGGCGAACCCGATCAGTGCGCCGGACATCGAACGCGACCACTGCCGTCGTTCGGCCTCACTCACCGGCAGTGAATGGCTGCGGGCCTCGAAGATCGACGGGATCATCTTGTAGACAGAGCCGTTGCCGATCCCGGACAGGATGAACAGCGCCACAAAGCCCACCACGTAACCGATCATCGTGGAGGCCGGTGCGGGGCCGGTGCGGTGATCGCCGAAAGTGCTGACGCTGACCAGTATTCCGGCCGCGAGGATCATCGCGCAGAACGCGCCCAGGGTGACCCGCCCGCCGCCGATGCGGTCGGCCAGCCGGCCCCCGTACACCCGAGACAGCGAACCCAGCAGCGGTCCCAGAAAGGCGATCTGGGCAGCATGCAGGGCGGCTTGCCCCGTGCTCTGCCCGCCCGCGATGAAGTTGATCTGCAACACCTGGCCGAACGCGAACGAGAACCCGATGAACGAGCCGAAGGTGCCGATGTAAAGCGTTGAGATCACCCAGGTGTGCGGCTCGGCCAGCACCTTGCGCATGGTGTGCATCTCGATGCGGTACTGCTTGAGGTTGTCCATGTGCAACGCCGCGCCGATACCGGCCACTGCCAGCAGCACCAGGTACACCGCGCAGACCCAGTACGGCCTACGGTCACCGGCGGTTGCGATCACCAGCAGGCCGACCAGCTGGATCATCGGCACTCCGAGGTTGCCGCCGCCGGCGTTGAGTGCCAGCGCCCAGCCTTTGAGCCGTTGCGGGTAGAAGGCGTTGATGTTCGTCATGGAGGAGGCGAAGTTGCCGCCGCCGAGTCCGGCGAGCGCGGCACACACCAGATACGGCCACAGCGGCAGGCCCGGATTAGCCAGCAGCACAATGGTTCCGACGGTGGGGATAAGCAGCACCACCGCCGAGAAGACGGTCCAGTTGCGGCCGCCGAACTTCGCGGTCGCGAAGGTGTAGGGGAACCGCAGGCAGCCACCCACCAGCGTCGCCGTGGCGCCCAGCAGGAATTTGTCCCCGGCGGAGAACCCGTACACCGACGCCGGCATGAACAGCACCATCACCGACCAGATCGACCAGACGGAGAATCCGACGTGCTCGGCGGCCACCGACCAGATCAGGTTGCGCCGGGCGATGTCCTTGTTGCCCGCCTCCCACGCGACCACATCTTCGGGATCCCAGTCGGAGATAACGTGCGAACGGCGGGCGAACATGAAGACTCCTAACGTCATCGAACTTGCCGATCACGCTAGAAATCCATTGTTGCCCGAGCGCTTCCGTCACCGACCCGGGCGTGTGAACTTCCGATCACCCCGCCGCCCACCGTGGTGTGAGGCTTACCAGACGTCTCCGTCGCGCCAGTCGCACATCAACTCCGCGGAGGTGTCCAGGGTCACGCTCACCGGCAGGACGAATATCGAACCGTCGTCATCGGGAGTGCGGGCCGGACCGGTGGGAGCCAGCACCGAGGTCGGGCCGAGCCAGGGCAGCCAGCCCCGGGCCGCATACAACCCGCGGGCGTCCACCGTCGAGCTCAGCGCACCGAGTTGGTAGGCGCCACGCATCACCTGCTCGGCCCCGTCCAGGAGCGCGCGAACCAACCCCTGGCCGCGCCAATCCTCGCGTACCGCAACACCTTCCACATACCCACAGCGCAGCGCCCGGTCATGGTAGATCAGCCGCCGCTGCACCACCGCGGCGTGCGCGATGATCGCACCGTGGTGCCAGACCAGTGCGTGCATCCCGCCCAGGGTGTGCTCCCAGTCGGTGTCGGTGAACTCACCGGCGAACGCCGTGGTGACCATCTGGTAGATGCTCTGGCGCGTGTGAGTGTCCAGATCGGCGGTGTGGACCAAGCGTGCGGTGTGCACGGTGCTTGTTCTACCAGGCCCGGCCTACCCCGCTCGCCGTGGCCGTGCCCAGTGCAGCCGCACGTGCTGTCCGGGCCGCACCTGGGCGGCCTTGTCGATGTCCTCGTCGACCACCACACCGATCACCGGGTATCCGCCGGTGACCGGGTGATCGGGTCCCAGAATCACCGGCAGGCCGTTGGGGGGCACCTGAATGGCGCCGCGCGTGGCGCCCTCGCTGGGTAGCTGCCGGTCCGGCTCGCGGTGCTGCAGCGGACGGCCGACCAGGCGCATGCCCACCCGGTCGCTGCGGTCGGAGGCCACCCAGTCGGTGCGGACCAGGATGTCCGGGTCGACGAACCAGTCGTCGCGCGGCCCGGGTATCGCCAGCAGCTCGACGGCGTCCGTGGTGATGGCGGCCACCGGGGCCTGGTCCAGTTCGGGGTAGTCGTCGGTGTGGTCGCCGATCGGCAGCACGTCGCCGGCCTGTAACGGCAATGGGCCGATCGCCGACATCACGTCGTAACTGCGCGAGCCGAGTACCGGCGTCACGACGATGCCGCCGCGCACCGCCAGATACGTCCGCAGGCCGGCCCGCGGGGTGCCCAGCGATATCACCTGTCCATCACGAACATGGTGAATGCTGTTGGTGCCGAACATGATTCCGTTGACAGTGGGATCGGTGTCGGCACCCGTCACCGCGATGTCCAGGTCGCCGCCGCGCACCCGGGCGGTCAGGCCGCCGAACGTCACCTCGACGGTGGCCCGGTCGTCGGGGTTGGCGACCAGCCGGTTGGCCAGCGTGTGCGAGCGGCGGTCGGCGGCGCCGGACGGGCCGACGCCCAGGTGGGCGAGTCCGGAGCGGCCGAGGTCCTGAAGGATCGCCAGCGGCCCGGTGCGCAGGATTTCCAGGGTGGGGGTCATGACCGGCTCCCTAACCGGCCCTGAACCGGACCCACCGGCCCTGCGTGAGCAGCGCGGGCTCGGGTCGATCGATGTCCCACAACACCGCGTCGGTGTGGCCGATGATCTGCCAGCCGCCCGGTGACTGTCGCGGATAGACCGCGCTGAACTCGCCGGCGAGGGCCACCGCGCCGGCCGGCACCGAGGTTCGCGGCTCGGATCGACGCGGCACGCGAAGCCGCTCGTCGCCCCCGATCAGGTAGGCGAAGCCCGGGGCGAACCCACCGAATCCCACCCGCCACCGGGTGGCGGTGTGCGCGTTGATGACCTGCGCGGGACTCAGTCCGGTGTGATCGGCGACGTGGGCCAGATCCGGGCCGTCGTAGACGACGTCGATCACGATGTCGTCAGCCGGATCGCCGGGGCTGGGATGCGCCTCGTCGGCGACCACCCGCAACCTTCTGATGCGCTGCCTGGTGACGCCCTGGAAGCGCGGTCCCTCGAGTTTCACCAGGACCGTGACCGAGGCCGGGACGATGTCCACGACCCCGGGTAAGCGCGCCGCCCGTAGCGTCTGCGTCCACGCCAAAACCTCGGCGGTGCTGTCACACTGCATGATCAGTGCTTGGTCGCCGTAGTCGACCATGGTGGTTGCCAAGTCGAGGCCCCCCGAGAAATCGGTGATCTCCGTCGCACTCATCTTTCGACGGTAGCTCTGGCCACCAACGCCTTGCGAGCGAATTCGAGCACTGCCAGAGGTGCCTTAGCAAACGCTCAGAGCGTCATCAGCCCAGGATCTTGGCCAGCTGTGGAGGCAGCTGATCGGCGACCACGGGATAGCTCAGCGGCGACGCGAAGGCGATTGCTCCGGCCAGGTCTTTACCCGTGAAGATATGACGCTTCTGCGCGGTGGCCTGTGCCGCGGCCACCTCGGGGTCGGCCAGCAGCGCCTGCTCCTCTTCGGGGCTCTCCGTCGACCAGATCACCACGTCGGCGGCATCCAGCACGTCTTTGATGTGATCGCGGGGGATCACCGCCCGGTGGTCGCCGGCGTAGGGCTTGATGCTGTCGGCGACCACCAGCCCCATCTGGTTCAGAAAATCGGTGCGCCAGCCGGCCACGGTCGCCACGATCGTGCCCTGCCAGATGCGGCCCTGCATCAGCAGCGCCTTGCGGCCCTTCCAGGTCGGATTCTTCTGTCCGACCTCGGTGAACCTGCCGTCGACGGCGTTGACCAGCGTCTTCATCTGATCGGCCTGGAACACCGCCTGGCCGATCGCGGCAGCCTGGTCCTTCCATGGCTCGAAGAACGCGTCGCCGTCGGACTGGGCGATGGTCGGGGCGATTGCGGAGAGCTTCTGGTACGTGTCGGAGTCCAGGCCGGCGTTGGTCGCCACGATCAGGTCCGGCTTGAGGCCGGCGATCTGATCCACCTGGATACCGTTGTCCAGGTTCAGCAGAACTGGTTGTGCCGCAGCAAGTTTCGGCTGCGCCCAGGGCCATACCCCGAACGGCTGGTCGCCGAACCAGTTAGTCACCGCGATCGGCACCACGCCCACGGCCAGCAGGTCGTCCTGTTCGGTGTAGCCGGCGCTCACCACCCGCTTCGGCGGCTGTTTCACGACGGTCTGGCCGAACAGGTGCGTGACCGTCACCGAACCGCCGCCGGCCGATCCGGAGGCCGGCTTGGGGTCGGAGCACGCAGCAATCAGCCCGGCGACCCCCGTCACCCCGGCGGCCTGCAGAAACCCCCGCCGACTCCATCCCTGGTGCACAGCGAGAGAGTATCGCGTGTCTTACCGAACCGTCAGTTACGTGGCTTCTTTCCAGGGCTCGGCTTTGGGGTGTAGCCCGCCCAGGGGGAGTAATCGGCGATCAGTTCTTCCTGGGGCGGCCGCTGGTCGGCGGGTACGTGCTGCAGGTTGACCCGGATCCGGTACCAGATCGAACTGGGTCCGCGCATGCCGTCGACCAGCACGTCGACCGGCTGCAGCAGCGCGGACGCCGCGGGATGCCGCTCCCGCCAGGTGTCCAGTGCGGACATCGCCTCGTCTTTGGTCTTGGTGCGGGCCACCTCGATCAGCGGCATCACCGATTGCCGCCGGCCATCGGCGGACTTCTTGGCGCCGCGCGGCGCCTTCTCCGGGGGACCCAGTTCGTCGGCCAGTCCCAGCAATTGATCGAGGCTGCCGCTCACGTCGTCCATGCCGGCCCACGGGTCGCCCAGCTCGGCGAACCGGTCGGGCACCGTGGTGATGGTGAACTCCTCGGGCCGGCACCCGGGTACCTCATCCCAGCGCAGCGGTGTGGAAACCCGGGCGTCGGGGGTGGCGCGCACCGAGTACGCCGACGCGACGGTGCGGTCCTTCGCGTTCTGGTTGAAGTCGACGAAGACGCCCTCTCGTTCCTCCTTCCACCACCGGCTGGTCGCCAGGTCGGGTGCGCGCCGTTCGACCTCGCGTGCGACGGTCTGCGCGGCGAGGCGCACTTTGGCGAACGGCCAGTGCGGGGCGATCCGGGCATAGACGTGGAATCCGCGTGACCCCGACGTCTTGGGCCAGGGGGTCAGGCCATAGTCCTCGAGAACCTCCCGGGCCACCAGGGCGACGTCGACGATGCGCCGCCAGTCCACACCGGGCATCGGGTCCAGGTCGACCCGCAGCTCGTCGGGGTGCTCGAGATCGTTGGCGCGCACCGGGTGTGGGTTCAGGTCGACGCAACCCGTGTTGATCACCCAGGCCAGTCCGGCGGCGTCGTGGATGACGGCCTCGTCGGCGTAGGTGCCCGACGCATAGCGCAACGTGGCGACGTCCACAAAGTCCGGCCGGTTGGCCGGCGCGCGCTTCTGGAACACCGCCTCCTCGGTGATGCCCTTGACAAAGCGCTTGAGGATCATCGGCCGTTCCGCCACCCCGCGCAAAGCGCCATCCGCGACGCTGAGGTAGTAACGCACCAAGTCGAGCTTGGTGATGCCTTGATCAGGGAAAACAACCTTGTCCGGATGCGTGACGGTGACCTCGCGGCCGGCCACGTCCAGCGACACGGGTTTGGTCATAGAACTCGATGGTAATTCGGGGGAAACCTACCGATCGCTTTGCGACCTCCGTCACATATGGTGAGGAACATGCCTAATCTCAGCGACCTGCCAGGGCAGATCCCTGCCAAGATTCAGCAGTACGTCGAACGCGGCGCTGCAGAACTGCATTATGTGCGCAAGATCTTCGAAGCGGGCGCATTCAAGATCGAGTCGCCCCTCAAAACCGCGGCGATGGCGGCTGATATCGCCAAGTGGGGCGAATTCGGCATGCTGCCGTCGCTGAACGCGCGGCGCCATCCCGATGCCCGGGCGGTCATCGACGAGGAAGGCGAGCTCACCTACCAGGAGCTCGACGAGGCCGCCCACGCCGTCGCCAACGGCCTGATCGAGATGGGCGTCAAGGGTGGCGACGGGGTGGCCATCCTGGCCCGCAACACCCGCTGGTTCGTCATCGCCAACTACGGCGCCGCCCGGGCCGGTGCCCGCATCATCCTGTTGAACAGCGAATTCTCCGGTCCGCAGGTCAAAGAGGTCTCCGAGCGCGAGGGCGCCAAGGTGATCATCTACGACGACGAGTACACCAAGGTGGTCAGCAAGGCCGAGCCGGAGCTGGGCAAGCTGCGGGCGCTGGGCACCAACCCGGACAGCGACGAGGACTCGGGCAGCACGGACGAGACGCTGGCCGACCTGATCAAGCGCAGCAGCAAAGAGACGGCGCCCAAGGCCAGCAAGCACGCGTCGATCATCATCCTGACCAGCGGAACCACCGGTACTCCGAAGGGCGCCAACCGCAGCACCCCGCCGACGCTGGCGCCGGTCGGCGGCATCTTGTCGCACGTGCCGTTCAAGGCTAACGAGATCACGTCGCTGCCGGCGCCGATGTTCCACGCGCTGGGCTACCTGCACGCCACCATTGCGATGTTCCTGGGCTCGACGCTGGTGCTGCGCCGCAAGTTCAAGCCGCCGCTGGTGCTCGAAGACCTCGAGAAGCACAAGGCGACCGCCATGGTGGTGGTGCCGGTGATGCTGTCGCGTCTCCTGGACGCCATCGAGAAGATGGACAAGAAGCCCGACCTGTCGCACTTGAAGATCATCTTCGTGTCCGGGTCGCAGCTGGGCGCCGAGCTGGCGACGCGGGCGCTCAAGGACTTCGGACCGGTCATCTACAACATGTACGGCTCCACGGAGATCGCGTTCGCGACCATCGCCGGACCCAAGGACTTGGAGAAGAACGCCGCGACGGTCGGACCCGTGGTCAAGGGCGTCAAGGTCAAGATCCTCGACGACAACGGCAAGGAGAAGCCGCAGGGCGAGGTGGGCCGGATCTTCGTCGGAAACGCCTTCCCCTTCGAGGGTTACACCGGCGGCGGTCACAAGCAGATCATCGACGGTCTGATGTCCTCGGGTGACGTCGGCTACTTCGACGAGGACGGTCTGCTCTACGTCTCCGGACGCGATGACGAGATGATCGTCTCCGGGGGTGAGAACGTATTCCCGGCCGAGGTCGAGGACTGCCTCAGCGGGCATCCCGAAGTGGTGGAGGCCACCGCGATCGGTGTCGAGGACAAGGACTGGGGTCACCGGCTGCGTGCCTTCGTGGTCAAGAAGGACGGCTCCGACGTCGACGAGGACACCCTGAAGAAGCACGTGAAGGAAGAGCTGGCCCGCTACAAGGTGCCCCGCGAGGTCATCTTCCTCGATGAGTTGCCGCGCAACCCGACCGGCAAGATCCTCAAGCGCGAACTGCGTGAGCTGGATGTCGACGACAAGGACAAGGCCGCGGACAAGGCCAAGGACCTCGCCAAAGACGCCGAGAAGAAGGGCGACAAGGGCGAAAAAAAGGCCGACGAGAAGGCCGACGAGAAGGCCGAGTGAACTTTCCGCGTCGAGCGTGAACCTACGGCGGGAAAATCGCGGAAATACCGCCACAGGTTCACGCTCGATGAGGCGTTGGCTTACGGATCGCGGGGCAGTCCCAGCAGCCGCTCGGCGATGATGTTGAGTTGTACCTCCGAGGTGCCGCCGTAGATGGTGGTGGCCCGGCTGGACAGCAGATAGTCGCCCCACTTGCCCTGCGGGGTGTCGGGGTCGCCGATCACGGCATCCGTCCCGAAAGACGACACCGCGAACTCGGCGTAGCCCTGCCCGGTGCGCATCGACAGCAGCTTGGAGATGGCGGCCGACGGCATCGCGTCGCCGCCGGCCAGGGTCAACAGCGTGGAACGCAGGTTGAGCACCTTGGCGGCGTGGCCCTCGGCGATCAACTGGCCGGCGCGGTGCCGGGCGACCTGGTCGAAATGACCGTCCCGCACGAACTCGACGAACTGCGGCAGGCTCGCAAGGAAGTTCAGGTCGCTCCCGCCGATCGAAACCCGTTCGGCGGTAAGGGTATTGCGGCTGACTTCCCACCCCCGGTTCACCTCGCCCAGCACATACTCGTCCGGCACGAAGACGTCGTCGATGTAGACGGTGTTGAAGAACTCCTGCCCGGTGAGTTCGCGCAGCGGCTTGACCGTCACGCCCTCGCTCTTCATGTCGAGCAGGAAGTAGGTGATGCCCTGATGCTTTGGGGCGTTCGGATCGCTTCTCGCCAGCAGCGCACCCCACTGCGAGAACTGCGCGGCCGTGGTCCAGATCTTCTGCCCCGTGATGCGCCAGCCGCCGTCCACCTTGGTCGCCTTGGTGGACAGGCCGGCCAGGTCGGATCCGGCGCCGGGCTCGGAAAACAGCTGGCACCAGATCATCTCGCCGCGGAACGTCGGAGGCAGGAAACGCTGTTGCTGCTCCTCGGTGCCGAACGCGACGATGGACGGGATGATCCAGGCGGCGATGCCGACCTGCGGGCGTTTGACCCGCCCGGCGGTGAATTCCTGGGAGATGATCACCTGCTCGACGGGACTCGAGGCCCGGCCCCAAGGCTTCGGCAGATACGGCAGCACCCACCCGGCCTCGGCGATCGCGACGGTGCGCTCGGCGCGATCCATGTCTTTGAACGCCGCCACCTCGGCGCGAATCTCGGCGCGCAGCTTCTCGGTTGCGGGATCCAGATCGATGTCGACCGCGCGCATTCCGGTGGTGGTGGCGGTGTCGACCACCCGTTGCGGGTATTCCGAGGCGCGGCCGAAGCAGGCCGCCAGCAACAGGGCCCGGCGGTAGTAGACGTTGGTGTCGTGCTCCCAGGTGAAGCCGATGCCGCCGTGCACCTGAATGCAGTCCTGCGTGCACCGCTGGGCAGCGGCCGGTGCCAGCGTCGCCGCCACGGCAGCGGCGAACCCCAGGTGCTCGCTGTCCTCGTCCAACGCGCGGGCCGCGTCCCACACCGCGGCCGTGGCCCGCTCGGTATCGGCCATCATCTCGGCGCACTTGTGCTTGATGGCCTGGAACTGTCCGATCGGCCGGCCGAACTGTTCGCGGATCTTGGCGTAGGCCGATGCGGTTTCGGTAGCCCAGCGCGCCACTCCCACCGCCTCCGCCGACAGCAACGTCGTCATCAGCGCGTGCGCCTTCGTCATGCTCAAGTTGGCCAGTACCACGTCATCGCCCACTTCGATCGCGTTGGCGCAGACGTCGGCGATGGGCCGCAGCGGATCGATGCATCGCACCGGCGTTATCTCCAGCTGCTCGGCGCGCAGCACCACCCACTCCTCCCCGCTGTCGATGGCAACCGGCAGCACCAGGACGGAGGCCTGCGCGGCGGCGGGGACCGCGCGCACTTCGCCGCGGATCACGAGCACGTCACCCTGTCGGGTGGCCGTCAGTCCCGAATCAAGCGCATAGGCGCCGATCGCCGCCCCGGACGCCAGCTCGGCCAGTACCTTGGCGTCCGGGTCGTGCGCGGCGATCAGCGCGCTCGCGATCGCCGACGGCACAAACGGCCCGGGCACCGCGCCGTGACCGAATTCGGCCAGCACGATGGCCAGCTCGAGCAGGCCGAAACCCTGCCCGCCGACGGATTCGGCGAGATGCACGCCCTGCAGGCCCTGCTCGGCGGCGGCCTGCCAGTACGGCGGTGGATTGTCCACCGGTGTCTCCAGCGCGGCGTGCAGCACTTCCGACGGCGCTACCCGCGCCACCAGGGACCGCACTGAATCGGCCAGGTCTTGATGTTCAGGGGTGATCGCGATCGGCATTGGTCGCCTTCCCATCGATTCGCGGGTTCGCTTTCCAAGCTAACAACCAGTGGGTTGGTCAGCGACAGCTAGCCCCACCGTTGCCCGATCCACGCCGCGATGGTGTCGGCCTGCGCGTCGCGGGCGCCGGGGGTGGTGAAGTAGTGATCGGTGTCGATCGCGGCCTGTGATTTGTCGGAGCCGGCCAGTGCGTCGTAGATGCGCCGGGCATCCGACGGGAAGACTCCGGTGTCGGCTTCGGCGTTGATCACCAGCGCGGGGCAGGTGATGCGGCGCAGGTGCGGCTCGGCCCTCGTCTGGGCCACCCGCAGGCTCCACATGCCCAGCCAGTTGCGCAGGGTGCACGCGGCGGCGATCCCGAGTGCGGACCGGTTGGCCTTCACCGGCGGACCTGCGTAACACGAATTTGGTTGCCGCTTGGTGGGTTCGAGGGTCGGGTCGACCATGCGGGGGTCGGCCCAGGTGCGCATCACGGTGAATGGGCGATCGAAGAAGCCCGCGGCGCGAACGCGTTTGAGTTCGGCTTCGGCCCAATCGGTGATGACATGGTTACGCGCCTCCTGTGCCGCCCGGTAGCGCTGTACGAACTCCGGTGAATACGGCGGGCCGTTCTTCTCGTTGAACAGGTCCAGTTCGGGATCGGTTGCCACGGGGTCGTTCTCGTCGACGACCGCCCCGTCCATCCAGGCGGTGAGCACGTCGGGCCGCCCGGGATGGGCGGCGGTGGCGACGTATCCGTCGGCAGCGGGCAGGTCGGTGACGCCGGTGGCCGGACGCATGCCCTCCAGCGGCGTCACGTTCGGATCCACGGCCTGGGACTGATAGGCCGACATCAACGAGCCGCCGCCGGAATTGCCCAGCAGCACAACCGTTTCGACGCCCGCCTGCTCACGCAGCCAACGCACGCCCACCCCGATGTCGACCAGCGCGTGATCGAGCAGAAAGCTGCTTTCGAAGCCCCGAAAGCGGGTGTTCCAGCCCAGGAACCCGATGCCGCGGGCGGCCAGATACTCGGCGATGTAGTGCTCGGAGAAATCGATCTGGTAATGCGTGGCGATCATCGCCGTCTTCGGCCGCTGCCCGGCCGCGTGGTGATAGAGCCCCTGGCACGGGTGCCCACCGGCCCCCGCGCGTCCCGCGGTCGGCGACGGCAACCCGATGAATTCACGGATGATCTCGGTCAAGAGCGACGCTCCTCGCTGTAGATGGCCCGGTAGTAGATGTTGGCCAGCGTTCGGATGCAGGCCTGGTCGTCCGGGCTATCGGGGTCCCGGGTGAGCTGGATGTAGCAGAACTGGTTGAACATGGCGACTATCGCCTCGGCCAGCAACTGGGGATCGTCGTCGGGGCAGTAACCCTGCCGCTGGGCGCGTCTGACCGACTCGGCGATGAAAGATATTGGGATAGAGCACATCTCGGCCCAGTGATGGGCGAAGTCCGGGTTGACCATGGCCAGCTGCGAGACGCTGATCATCTCCGCGAGGCGATGCCGGTAGGTCTGCCAGTGCGCGGCGGCGGCCTGATGGGCACGCTCGCGCTCGGACAGGCCGTGCTCGATCACCGCTGCGGCGCGCTCGCCGGCCTCGTCGCGGAAACGCAGCGCCCATTGGCGCACCATCGCCTCTTTGGAGTCGTAGTAGTTGTAGAACGACGCGGCCGAGCGGCCTGCCTCCGCCGCGATGTCGGCGATGGTCGTCGCAAGTATTCCTTTGCGCGCGATCACCTTTCGGGCAGCGGCGTCGATCGCGGCCTGGGTGCGCCGGCCGCGGTGGGTGGGGCGCCCGGTCGGTACTGCCGTGCTCGTCACGCGCACCTTCCCCTGGAAACCAACCTGAATCTGATGTTAGATTCAGGTTTCGATCTTAGGTAGGAGTCGCGAAGATGATCAAGCCGCACAACACCAACAGCGAGTTCGAACTCGGCGGAATCAACCACGTCGCGCTGGTGTGCTCGGATATGGAGCGCACCGTGGACTTCTACAGCAATGTTCTGGGCATGCCGCTGATCAAGTCGCTCGACCTGCCTGGTGGCGCGGGGCAGCACTTCTTCTTCGACGCCGGCAACGGTGACTGCGTCGCGTTCTTCTGGTTCGCCGAGGCGGCGGACCGGGTGCCGGGAATCTCGTCGCCCGGTGCGCTACCGGGCCTCGGCGACATCACCAGCGCGGTGAGCACCATGAATCACCTGGCCTTCCACGTGCCGGCCGAGAAGTTCGACGCCTACCGGCAGCGGCTGAAGGACAAGGGCGTGCGGGTCGGCCCGGTGCTCAACCACGACGAGAGTCCGATGCAGGTGTCCGCTACGGTGCACCCAGGGGTGTACGTGCGCTCGTTCTATTTTCAGGATCCGGATGGCATCATGTTGGAATTCGCTTGCTGGGTAAGGGAATTCACCGAAGCGGACACTCCGGCGGTGCCCCGGACCGCCGCCGACCGCCGCCCGCCGGTGGCAGCGGCCCGCTAGCCGCCGATACTTTGAGGGTGACCGAGGGCATTCTCACTGACGAACAGATCGAAGCGCTGAGCGCCGAGCAGCGGCGGGAGCTGATCACCCGGCTGGAAAAGCCGCTGAGTGAGCTGGAAGATCCTGAGGTCCTGGCCCGGATGCGACGTATCCGACTCGGTCTGATCGTCGGCGGCCTGATCGTGATGATTCCGTGGATCGGCTATCTGTCGGTCACGCTGCCGCAGAAGTACGTGGCCCACAACTGGCCGGCCACCTGGATCGGCTTCGACATCCTGTTGCTCGGGTTCATGGGGGCCACCGCGGTGCTGGGGTTTCTGCGCCGGCAGTTGATCGTGCTCACCGGTTTCACCACCGGCGTGCTGCTGATCTGTGACGGGTGGTTCGACCTCATGACCGCCAAACCGGAGGACGCCGCCGTGTCGGTGCTCACCGCCATGCTGATTCAGGCGCCGATGGCTTTCCTGCTGATCTCCGGAGCCCTGCGGATCATGCGCCTGACGTGGCTGCGTCTGTGGCTGCATCCCGATATGCGGGTGTGGCAGGTTCCGCTGATGCCTTAGCCGGCCGGTAGAGGCTCGGCTCGGTGAGTTCGACCAGCAGCGAGGCCAGGTGATCGGCGAGTTCGTCGGGGGTCATTTTCACGTCGCCCTCCAGCCAGGCGCTGATGGCCTGCCCGACGCCGCCGACCGCGAAGTGTGCCGCTGCCGTCACATGCTGATTCGCCGGTGCCCCCAACATGTTCATCACATGCTGGCCGGATATGAACGCAAACAACGCGCTGGACTCGGCCCGTTTCCGCATCACCACAGCGTTGGCGAGTTTGGTGCTGAACACCAGACGGCCGATACGGGGGTCCTCCGCGACCGTGTCCACCACGACCGCCATCCCGGCACGGGCCTGGTCATATGTCGGTCCCGAAGCCGCGGCGGCCTGCATGTTGGTGGCGAGTTTGGCGATCACCCAGTCATAGACGTGCTCGACCAACTCGTCTTTGTCGCCGAAGCTCTCGTAGAAATAGCGGGCCGACAGGCCGGCGCGCTGGCAGACGCTGCGGACCGTCAACTCCGGGTCATCGGGAGAGCCGAGCAGGTCCAGTCCTGCCTGCAATAACTGGCTACGGCGCGCGGCCGACCGCTCGGCTGCCTCGATGCCGCGATACGGCCGCGCGCTCTGGGACGTCATGGCACCCATCTTGACATCGGGGGGCGGCAACAGACAATATCAGGAAACGTGTGTTTTCAAAATTATGGCGCAATTGCCGGGAGTCGACGATGACGATTGAACAGACCGCGCGCCGCCGCGTTCCTCATGTCGAGCGGCCGATCTCCGACCCGCCGCGGCCGTCGGGCAGGAGCCGTCGGCGGATCGCCAAGGACTACAGCCTGATGGGTTTGGCGCTGCTGGCCGGCCCGGCCAACGTGATCATGGAGTTGTCGCACCCCGGCGTCGGCCACGGCGTGGCCGAGAGTCGCGTGGAGAGCGGGCGCATCGATCGTCATCCCATCAAGCGGGCGCGCACCACGTTCACCTACATCGCGGTCGCCAACGCCGGCACCGAGACCCAGAAGGCGGCCTTTCGCCGCGCCGTGAACCGCGCGCACGCGCAGGTCTACTCCACGCCCGACAGCCCGGTGTCCTACAACGCGTTCGATCCGGAACTGCAGTTGTGGGTCGCCGCGTGCATCTTCAAGGGTGGTATCGACGTTTATCGGTTATTCGTCGGGGAGTTGGACGACGAAGAGGCCGACCGCCTTTTCCGGGAAGGCATGTCGATCGGCACCACCCTGCAGGTGCCGCCGGAGATGTGGCCGGCGGATCGGGCGGCTTTCGACAAGTACTGGCAGGAGTCGCTGGAGAAGGTGCACATCGATGACACCGTCCGGGAATTCC
Organism: Mycobacterium sp. 23; assembly: GCF_048287075.1. Classification (NCBI taxonomy): domain Bacteria; kingdom Bacillati; phylum Actinomycetota; class Actinomycetes; order Mycobacteriales; family Mycobacteriaceae; genus Mycobacterium; species Mycobacterium sp. 23. Next base: position 3,441,711 of record NZ_JBLVUX010000005.1, on the reverse strand, counting down.
TATATCCGATCGCCGTAGCCCGGATCAAGGGCGTGCCGCTGCCGGAGTGGGTGCGTGCTCCCTTGGAAGGTGTCGCGCTGCTGATCACCACCGGCTTCCTGCCGCAACGGTTTCGCGACGAGATGCGGCTGCCGTGGGACGACGCCAAGCAGCGGCAGTTCGACGGGCTGATGTCGGTGATCGGTGCGGTGAACGGCCTGATGCCCAAGGTGGTTCGGCAGTTCCCGTTCAACCTGATGCTGTGGGACCTCGATCGACGGATCAAGAGCGGTAAGCCGCTGGTCTGATCGGAGTCGCCCGGACGCCGTATTGAAAACGATTGTCAAAATCAGTAACCTCCAAAGCCAGGGCTCGGCGGCAGAGGGGTGTTCGGCATGGCCACGTTGTGGATGGCAGCGCCACCAGAGGTGCACTCGACGCTGCTGAGTAGCGGGCCCGGCCCTGGCGCGTGGTTGGCGGGAGCCGCAGCGTGGTCGGCGCTCAGCGTCGAATACACCGAGGTCGCCGACGAATTGCTGGCGTTGTTGGCCGCCGTTCAGGGTGGGGCCTGGGAGGGGCCGACCGCGGCGCAGTATGTCGCCGCACACCAGCCGTATCTGGCGTGGCTGACGCAGGCAGGCACCATCAGTGCGGACGCCGCCGTCCAACACGAGACCGCGGCCGCCGCTTACACCACAGCCCTGGCGGCCATGCCGACGCTGGTCGAGTTGGCGGCCAACCACGCGATACACGGTGTGCTCGTCGCAACCAACTTCTTCGGGATCAACACCATCCCGATCGCCCTCAACGAAGCCGACTACGCGCGGATGTGGATCCAGGCGGCCACCACCATGGCTACTTACGACGCGGTGTCGAGTGCCGCCGCGACGTCGGTTCCGGCGACTGCGCCCGCTCCCGAGATCGTGGCGGCCGAAGACGACCACGGGGACGACGATCACGATCACGAGGAAGACGGGGACCACGACCACGGGGACGATCACGACCACGGCGAAGACGGCCACGAGGACCACGACCACGGGGACCCGACCCCGCTGGACTACCTGATCGCCGACGTGTTGCGCGCGGTGACCGGTGGGCAGATCGACTGGGATCCCCTTGAGGGCACCCTGAACGGCATCCACATGCACGACATCAGCGACGCCACCCAGCCCATCTGGTGGGTCGCGCGTTCTCTGGAGTTCGGCCAGCAGTTCGAGACGTTCGTCCAGCAGCTGTTCACCAATCCCGCGGGCGCGATCGAGTACGTCGTCCAACTCGCCGAATTCGACTGGCCCACCCACCTGGCCCAGCTCGTACCGCTGTTGCAATCCCCGCAGTTGCTGTCCTTCGCGGTGGGCGGCGCCGTCGCGAACCTGGGCGCGGTGAGCGGCTTGGCCGGGCTGGCCGGACTTGGGGGCATACCGCCGGCGACAGTCGCGGCGGTCGTGCCGCCGGTCGCTGCCGCGGCACCTGCCCTCGCCGTCGCCGGACCGGCTCCCAGCGTGGTGGCCTCGGCGGCCCCCGCCGCGCCGGCGCCGACGACGGTGACCGCGACGAGCACGGTGACCAGCGTCGGGACGGCGCCGCCGGCCGGTGGGCCCGCCGGCGGCTTCGGATTTCCCTATCTGATCGGCGGTGGGCCTGGCATCGGGTTCGGTTCCGGGATGAGCGCCAGTGCCGCTGCCAGCAGGAAGGCTTCGGAGCCCGACCTTGCCGCGGCGGCGGCTGCTGCGGAGGCGCGTGAACAGGCCCGCGCGCGCCGCCGCCGGCGCGCGGCGATCCGGGACCACGGCGATGAGTTCGCCGATATGAATGTCGGCGTCGACCCCGACTGGGCAGCGCCCCCGGGGTCGTCGGCGTCGGAAGCCGGTGCCGGGAGATTCGGTTTCGCCGGTACCGTGCGTAGAGAATCCGCCGGCGATGCGGCGGGACTGACCACGCTGACCGACGACGACTTCGGCGGCGGGCCGAAGGCGCCGATGCTGCCCAGCACCTGGGGCATAGCCGGGTCCTGACGGCGGCGACCCGCGGCGCCCGGCTGCGCCGCGCTTGCGATCGGCGAGTCCCCGTTGGCGGCGACCCGCGGCGCCCGGCTGCGCCGCGCTTGCGATCGCCGCGGGCCGCGTAGGGTCGGTTGAGTGCGAAGCGAACGCGACAGCTGGGACATCACAACGAGTGTCGGATCGACGGCGCTTTTCGTCGCCACCGCGCGGGCCTTGGAGGCCAAGAAGCCCGAGCCGCTGGTCGTCGACCCGTACGCGGAACTGTTCTGCCGGGCCGTCGGCGGATCCTGGGCCGATGTGCTGGACGGCAACGCCCCCGACCATGAGCTGCTCAGCGACGACTTCGGACAGCACTTCGTCAACTTCCAGGCCGCCCGCACCAAGTACTTCGACGCGTATTTCCAGCGCGCCGCGGCTGCGGGAGCGCGGCAGGTGGTGATCCTGGCCGCCGGCCTGGATTCGCGGGCCTACCGGTTGCCGTGGCCGGACGGAACCACCGTTTACGAGCTCGACCAACCGCAAGTTCTCGACTTCAAGCGGGAGGTGCTGGCCGAGCACGGCGTGCAACCGCGTGCCCAGCGCCGCGAGATCGCCGTCGACCTCCGCGACGACTGGTCGGCGGCTCTGCAGGACAATGGCTTCGATCCCACCCAGTTCTCCGCCTGGATCGCCGAGGGGCTGCTGATCTATCTGCCGGCCGCCGCGCAGGAGCAGCTGTTCACCGGCATCGACGCGCTGGCCAGCCTCGGTAGCCACGTCGCCGTCGAGGACGGTGCCCCGATGCCCGCCGACGAGTTCCAGGCCAAGGTCGAGGAAGAACGCGCCGCCGCCGAAGAGCGCCCGTTCTTCCAATTGGTCTACAACGAACGCTGCGCCCCGGCCGCCGAATGGTTCGGCGACCACGGCTGGACCGCTATCGGCACGCCGCTGAACGACTACCTGCGGGAGGTCGGTCGGCCGACACCCGATGCCGACTCCGAGGCGGCGCCGATGTTCGCCCGTAACACCCTGGTGAGCGCCGCCAAGCCGTAGCTCCGTCGGCGCGATTCTATGAGTCGCAAAAGAGCTTCCTATACATAGGGAACTTTTCCCGATGTCTGTCCGACCTATTCTCTGTGCCGGTAGTGCCGTGGGGGGCCTTGCCGCCCGAGGTCCATTCGGCCCAGCTCAGCAGCGGGCCCGGACCCGCGGGCTGGCTGGCGGCGGCCCAGGCGTGGCACTCGCTGAGTGCCACGTACGCCTCCGCCGCCGACGAACTCATCAGTGTCCTGGGTGCGGTGCAGGCCGACGCGTGGGATGGGCCGACTGCCGCGCGCTACGCGGCTGCTCATCTGCCGTATCTGCAGTGGCTGCTGCGGGCCGGCGCGCACAGCGTTGACGCCGCGGCACAACAGGAATCAGCTGCGGCCGCCTACGCCGCGGCGCTCGCCTCGATGCCGACTCTGGTCGAACTTGCTGCCAACCACGTGGTGCACTCCGCGCTGGTCGCGACAAACTTCTTCGGGATCAATACCATTCCCATCGCGCTCAACGAGGCCGACTATGTCCGGATGTGGATTCAAGCCGCCGACACGATGACCGCTTACCAAGCGGTCACCGACGCGACGATGGCGTCGGTGTCGCCGGAGGAGGCGGCGCCCCCGATCGTCGCCCAGGAGGACGGCGACGAAGGCGATAACGGCGACGGGATCATCGACAACGACGGTGGCGACCCGACTCAGCCGAGCTGGTGGGTCAACCGGGTCACCGAGGTCACCCAGACGGTGGCCAGGGATCTGGAGGAATTTCCCGAGAATCCGTCCGCGGCGATCTCAGAGCTGGAGAACGACCTGCCCCTGCTGCTGGCCGACGAGATCGATCACGTCGGTGAGGTGATCAGCACCTTTCCGCAGTTGCAAACTCTGGTCCCACTCGCGCTCGCAGCGCCGCTGGGCGGCGCCGGGTTCGCCGGGGCGGCGGGGCTGGCCGGCCTGGCCGCCATCGCGCCCGCCCCTGTCACGGTGCCCGCGGCCCCCGCTGCGCCGGCCGCCAACCTGCCCTCCGTCGCGAGCTCACCCGTCCTTTCCGCCACGGCTCCAGCTCCGAGCCCGACGCCGTCCCCGTCGTCACCAGCGCCCGCGGCCGCGACTCCGCCACCGGCGACGGCGCCACCGGCCCCACCCGGCGCAGGACCTGCCCCATTTCCCTATCTGGTCGGCGGGCCGGGCGCCGGATTCGGATCGACGACGGGTTCCATAGCCCGGCGCACGGCGGTTGCGCCGGATCAGGCCGCGGCGCCGGCAGCGGCCGCAGTGTCGCAACGCGGTCAGGAGCGGGCGCGCCGGCGGCGCCAGGCGACCCTGCCGGACCGGGGTTACCGTCACGAATTCGTGGACTCGGAATCCGAGCCGACGGCCGCGGGAGCGGGCACCATCGGCTTCGCCGGGACGCTGCCCCGGGGCTCTATCACCGACGCGGGAGGCCTGGCGAAGCTGACCGACGGTGGGCTGGGAGGCGCAACGGGGGCGCCGATGCTGCCCCACACCTGGGCGCCTGACGAAGAGAGACCTGACCCCCGGTGTTGTTAATGAAAACCATATTCAGTAAGCTTCAGTACCCTGGCCCCCCGTTGTTCTCTGTAGCGGAAAATGCCCAGGTCAAAGGCTTTCAGGCAGGAGTTCGAGTGATAAGTCGCGCGGAACGGGCCGCCTCGACAGTTAGCTTAGGGAATGCTAACTTCGTGAGGCTAACCTCAGGCGGAATTCGCCAATGGCGACCTTGACTTCAGGAGACGGCGCGGGCGTGGAACGCGGTGACGGCGGTATAGCGGGCATGCTGGCGGCAGCGCCCCGAGCATCCCGGACAGACGGCAGAGTAGACGGGGATGTCGTCAGCAGGTTTGCCACCTGCTGTCGAGCGCTCGGTATCGCGGTCTACGAGCGGCAGCGACCGGCGGACCTGAGCGCGGCGCGCTCCGGCTTCAGCGCGCTCACCCGTATCGCCCACGAGCAGTGCGACGCGTGGACGGGCCTGGCCGCCGCCGGCGACACGTCCAAAAATGTGCTCGAGCAGGTGTCGCGGACGGCCGCCACGGCCGGGGTGTTGCAGCGCCAGGTCGAACTGGTGCCCGGGGCACTCGGGTTCCGCTATGACACGGGGCTCTATCTGCAGTTCCGGGCCACCACGCCCGACGACTTCCACCTCGCCTATGCGGCTGCACTGGCTGCAGAACGTCAGTTCGCGGTGGCCGACGAGATCGTCAACCGCATCAGCGAGCGTCGCCCCAAGTTGCGCGAGGCCCGCTGGATCTCCGTCGTGATCAACTATCGCGCGGAACGCTGGTCGGACGTGGTCAAGCTGCTCACCCCGATCGTAAATGACCCCGATCTCGACGAGGCCTTCGCGCACGCGGTGAAGATCACCCTGGGCACCGCGCTGGCCCGGCTGGGCATGTTCGCTCCGGCGTTGTCGTATCTCGAAGAGCCCGAGGGCCCGATCGCCGTCGCCGCGGTCGACGGTGCGCTGGCCAAGGCGTTGGCGCTGCGGGCGCACGTCGACGAGGAAGCGGCCAGCGAGGTGCTGCACGAGCTGTACGCGGCCAACCCCGAGAACGAGGAGATCGAGCAGGCGCTGTCCGATCCGAGTTTCGGGATTGTCACCACCACCGCGGCGCGCATCGAGGCCCGCATCGACCCGTGGGACGCCGAAACCGAACCCAGCGACGCGGATTTCGTCGACCCGGGCGCGCGCGAGCGCAAGGCCACGCTGCTGGCCGAGGCCGAGGTCCAGCTCAACGACTTCATCGGTTTGGACGAGGTCAAGAACCAGGTGTCGCGGCTGAAGAGTTCCGTCGCGATGGCAGTGCTGCGCCAGCAGCGCGGCCTCACCGTCGCCCAGCGGACCCACCACCTGGTGTTCGCCGGCCCGCCCGGGACGGGAAAGACCACGATCGCCCGCGTCGTCGCGAAGATCTACTGCGGGTTGGGGCTGCTGAAGCGGGAGAACATCCGCGAGGTGCATCGCGCGGACCTGATCGGCCAGCACATCGGCGAGACCGAGGCCAAGACGAACGCCATCATCGACAGCGCCTTGGACGGCGTGCTGTTCCTGGACGAGGCGTATGCGCTGGTGGCCACCGGAGCCAAGAACGACTTCGGACTGGTGGCCATCGACACGCTGTTGGCGCGCATGGAGAACGACCGCGACCGGTTGGTGGTCATCATCGCCGGGTACCGGGCGGACCTGGACAAGTTCCTCGACACCAACGAGGGGCTGCGGTCCCGGTTCACCCGCAGCATCGACTTCCCGTCCTACCAGCCGTCCGAACTCACCGAGATCGCGAATCTGATGGCGCAGCAACGGGACAGCGTCTTCGAGCAGGCCGCCCTCGATGACATGCAGCGGCTGTTCACCCACCTGGCCGAGACGTCGTCGCCCGACAGCAACGGCATCGCGCGGCGCAACCTCGACATCGCCGGCAACGGCCGGTTCGTCCGGAACGTGGTGGAGCGCTCGGAGGAAGAGCGCGAATTCCGGCTCGACCATTCGGAGCAGGCCGGTACGGGTGAATTCACCGATGAGGAACTGATGACGATCACCGCACAAGATGTCGGCAACACCGTCGCACCGCTGCTGCGCGGTCTGGGACTGTCGGTGCCGGCATGAGCAAGACCGAGTACGACGACGAGCGGGACGAGCGGCGTTCCTTCGCCTCCCGCACGCCGGTCAACGAAAACCCCGAGCAGGTGCACTACCGCCGCGGTTTCGTCACCCGCCATCAGGTGACCGGCTGGCGGTTCGTCATGCGCCGCATCGCTTCGGGAATTGCGTTGCACGACACCAGGATGCTGGTCGAGCCGCTGCGTACCCAGTCGCGCGCCGTGCTCATGGGTGTGCTGCTGCTGGTCACCGGATTGCTTGGCTGCTTTGTGTTTTCGTTGATCCGGCCCAACGGGCAGGTGGGTAACAACACGGTGCTGGCCGACCGATCCACCGCAGCGCTGTACGTACGCGTTGGGGACCAGCTGCACCCGGTGCTCAATCTCACGTCAGCCCGGCTGATCGCCGGCCAGCCGGTCAACCCGACGACGGTGAAAAGTGCTGAGCTGGACCGCTTCCCGCGAGGCAACCTGATCGGCATTCCCGGTGCCCCGGAGCGCATGGTGCAGAACACCTCTCGCGACGCCGCCTGGACGGTGTGCGACGCGGTCAGCGGCCAGCCCGGGCGCGGCGCCCGCAGCACGGGCGTGACGGTGATCGGCGGGCAGCCCTACAGTGACGGTTCGCGCGCGGCCGCGATCAGTGCCGGCCAGGCGATCCTGGTCGATAACGGGAACAGCGCCTGGCTGCTGTGGGACGGCAAGCGCAGCCGGATCGATCTGGCCGACCACGCCGTCACCAATGCCCTGGGTCTGGGTACCGACGTGCCTGCGCCGCGGCCCGTCGCAGCGGGTCTGTTCAACGCGATCCCCGAGTCGCCGCCATTGGCCGCCCCGATCATCCCCAATGCCGGCGCGCCGGCCGGCTTTGCGGCGCCCGCGCCGATCGGCGGGGTGGTGGTGTCCTTTGCGGTGGACCGCAGTGCGTCGGACACCGTTACCTACTACGCCGTGTTGCCCGACGGTCTGCAACCGATCTCACCTGTGCTGGCGGCCGTCCTGCGCAACACGAATTCGTATGGGCTGCAACAGCCGCCGCGGGTGGGTGCTGACGACATAGCCAGGCTGCCGGTGTCGCGGATGCTGGACACCGGTCGTTACCCGGCGCAGCCCGTGACCCTGGTCAACCCGGCCAGCAATCCGGTCACCTGCGCATTGTGGAGCAAGCCCGCCGGGGCCGCGACCAGCTCGCTGAGCCTGTTGTCGGGATCCGCACTGCCGGTGCGTGACGGGCTGCGCACCGTCGAACTGGTCGGCGGCGGAGCCAAAGTAGCGCTTGCTCCGGGCACCGGATACTTCACCCAGACAGTGGGCGGAGGGCCGGCGGCGCCGCCCACCGGGTCGTTGTTCTGGGTCTCCGACACCGGGGTCCGATACGGAATCGACAACGAGTCCGACGGCCGCCCGGGAGCCACCGGTCGCAGCAAAACGGTTGACGCCCTTGGTCTCGAGTCGCCACCGCTGGGCATTCCGTGGTCGATCCTGTCCTTGTTCGCACCCGGTCCGACACTGTCGCGCGCCGATGCGCTGCTGGCGCATGACGGCCTGCCGCCCGACAGCCGGCCGGGCCACCCGGTAACCGCCGAAGGGGAGCCCCGATGAGCAGACTGATCTTCGAGGCCCGTCGGCGGCTGACGCCGCCGAGTGCCCGGAAAGGCACCATCACCATCGAGGCGCCGCCGGAACTGCCCCGGGCGATTCCGCCGTCGCTGTTCCGGCGCGCGATGCCGTACCTGATCGGGATCCTGATCGTGGGCATGATCGTGGCGTTGTTCGCCACCGGCATGAAGGTGATCTCCCCGCAGACCTTGTTCTTCCCGTTCGTGCTCCTGTTGGCCGCCACCGCGCTGTACCGGGGCAACGACAACAAGATGCGCACCGAGGAGGTAGACGCCGAACGGGCCGACTATCTGCGCTACCTCTCGGTGGTGCGGGACAACATCCGGGCCCAGGCGGCCGAGCAGCGCGCCGCGGCACAGTGGTCGCACCCGGCGCCGGAGGCGCTGTCCGCGGTGCCCGGGTCCCGTCGCCAGTGGGAGCGCGACCCGCACGACCCGGACTTCCTGGTGCTGCGGGCCGGGCGCCACTCGGCGCCCCTGGCCACCGCGCTGCGGGTTAATGACACGGCCGACGAGATCGACCTGGAACCGGTGTCGCACAGCGCATTACGCAGTCTGCTCGACACCCAGCGCACGGTTCGCGACATACCCACCGGCATCGACCTGACCAAGGTCTCCCGCATCACCGTGCTGGGGGACGCCGGACAGACCCGGGCCGCGGTGCGGGCCTGGATAGCCCAGGCGGTGACCTGGCACGACCCGACGGTGCTCGGCGTGGCGCTGGCCACCCGCGACCTGGAGGGCGACGACTGGTCGTGGCTGAAGTGGTTGCCGCACGTCGACGTCCCGGGTCGCCTCGACGGCGTCGGACCGGCCCGCTATCTCACCGACGATGCCGACCTGTTGGCAGATCTGCTCGCGCCGGCGCTCGACGACCGCCCGGCGTTCACCGGCCGTCCGGTAGATGCGTTGCGGCACATGCTGATCGTGGTGGACGACCCCGACTATGACCTGAACGTCTCGGCGCTGGGGGCGGGCCGCGCGGGCGTCACCGTCGTGCAGTTCTCGGACAAGGAGCCGCACCGGGAACAGTACTCCGACCCGGAGAAGCCGATCCTGCGGGTCGTGGGCGGCGCCATCGAACGGTGGCAGACCGGTGGCTGGCAACCGTACATCGATGCCGCCGACGAATTCAGCGCGCACGAGGCCGCCCACCTGGCCCGCCGGTTGTCGCGCTGGGATTCCAACCCGACGCACACCGGCCTGCGGTCGGCGGCTACCCGCGGCGCCAACTTCACGACGCTGCTGGGTATTTCGGATGCGTCGCAGCTGGACGTGCCGGCATTGTGGGCGCCCCGAAACCGCGACGACGAGTTGCGCGTCCCGATCGGCGTCACCGCCACGGGTGAGCCGCTGATGTTCGACCTGAAGGACGAGGCCGAAGGCGGTATGGGCCCGCACGGCCTGATGATCGGTATGACAGGTTCCGGCAAGTCGCAGACCCTGATGTCGATTCTGTTGTCGCTGTTGACCACTCACTCGGCGGACCGGCTGATCGTCATCTACGCCGACTTCAAGGGCGAGGCCGGGGCCGACAGCTTCCGCAATTTCCCGCAAGTCGTTGCCGTCATCTCGAACATGGCCGAGAAGAAGTCGTTGGCCGACCGGTTCGCCGACACCCTGCGTGGCGAGGTGGCCCGGCGCGAGATGCTGCTGCGCGAGGCCGGACGCAGGGTGCAGGGCAGCGCTTTCAACTCGGTCACCGAGTACGAGAACGCTCGCGACTCGGGAGCCGACGGCACATTCGACCTGGCGCCCATCCCAACGCTTTTCGTGGTGGCCGACGAGTTCACCCTGATGCTCGCCGACCACCCGGAATATGCCGAGCTGTTCGACTACGTGGCCCGCAAGGGCCGCTCGTTCCGCATCCACATCCTGTTCGCCTCGCAGACGCTGGACGTCGGGAAGATCAAGGACATCGACAAGAACACCTCTTATCGGATCGGTCTGAAGGTGGCCAGCCCCAGCGTCTCTCGCCAGATCATCGGTGTGGAGGACGCCTATCACATCGAGTCGGGCAAGGAGCACAAAGGCATCGGGTTCCTGGTGCCGGCCCCGGGCGCGGCCCCGATCAAGTTCCGGTCTACCTACGTCGACGGCATCTACGAACCGCCTCAGGCTGCAAAAACCATGGTGGTGCAATCCATTCCGGAGCCCAAGCTGTTTCCCGCCGGAGCTGTCGAGCCGGATCCCGGCACTGTTGTCTCCGGAGTCGATGAAGACGAGCCCATCGGGCCGCCGCGCAAGCTGATCGCCACCATCGGCGAACAGCTGGCCGGCTACGGGCCGCGGGCGCCGCAGCTGTGGCTGCCGCCGCTGGATGAGCCGATCCCGTTGACGGGGGCGCTGGCGCGCGCCGGTGTGCCGCCCCGGCAATGGCGCTGGCCGCTCGGTGAGGTGGACAAGCCGTTCGAGATGCGACGCGACCCGTTGGTCTTCGACGCCACGTCCTCGGCCGGCAACATGGTGATCCACGGTGGCCCCAAGTCCGGGAAAACGACTGCGCTGCAGACGTTCATCCTGTCTGCCGCCAGCCTGCACTCGCCGCGCGACGTCACGTTCTACTGCCTGGACTACGGCGGGGGTCAGCTCCGCGCCCTGGAGGGTCTGGCGCACGTCGGAGGCGTGGCAACGGCACTCGAGCCCGAACGCATCCGCCGCACGTTCGGCGAACTGGAGCAGTTGCTGCTGGCCCGCCAGCGCCGGGAGGCGTTCCGGGACCGGCAAGGCAACGGGCACGCCAACGGATCGGTCACCAACGACGGCTTCGGTGAAGTGTTTCTGGTCATCGACAACCTCTACGGCTTCGGCCGCGACAACGTTGACCAGTTCAACACCCGGAACCCGTTGTTGGCGAGGGTGACCGAGCTTGTCAACGGCGGTCTCGCCTACGGCATCCACGTGGTGATCACAACGCCGAGCTGGCTGGAGGTGCCGCTGGCGATGCGCGACGGCCTGGGGCTGCGACTCGAGCTCAAGTTGCACGACGCCCGTGACAGCAATGTCCGAGTGACGGGAGCCCTGCACCGTCCGGCCGAGGCGATCCCGCACGACCAGCCGGGGCGCGGCCTGACCATGGCCGCCCAGCACTTCCTGTTCGCCGAACCGGAATTGGACCAGATACCCGTGATCAACGCGCGCTACCCGGGCCAGACGGCGCCGCCGGTGCGGTTGCTGCCCACCAACCTGGCTCCGGAAGCCGTTGGCGCGCTGTATCGGGGTCCGGAACAGATCGTGATCGGCCAGCGCGAAGAGGATTTGGCGGCGGTGGTGCACGACTTCGCCGAGCATCCGCTGCTGATGGTGTTCGGGGACAGCAAGTCCGGCAAGACCACCCTGTTGCGTCACATCATCCGCACGGTCCGGGAGAACTCGACCGCCGACACGGTGGCCTTCACGGTGCTCGACCGTCGCCTGCATCTGGTCGACGAGCCGTTGTTCCCGGACAACGAGTACACCGCCAACATCGACCGGATCACTCCCGCGATGATGGGGCTGGCCAACATCATCGAGTCACGCCGGCCGCCGGCGGGCCTGTCACCGGCTGAGCTGTCGCGGTGGAGCTACCAGGGTCACACGCACTACCTGATCATCGACGACGTCGACCAGGTACCCGATTCGGCCGCCGTCAGCGGGCCCTACGTGGGACAGCGCCCCTGGACCCCGCTGATCGGCCTGCTCGGTCAGGCCAGTGATCTGGGGTTGCGGGTGATCGTCACGGGCCGTGCATCCGGGTCGGCGCACGCGTTGATGACCAACCCGTTGCTGCGCAGATTCAACGACCTGCAGGCGACCACCCTGATGCTGGCCGGCAATCCGCAGGACAGCGGCAAGATCCGCGGTCAGCGGTTCAGCCGGCTGCCGGCGGGCCGCGGAGTCTTGTTGTCCGACAGCGACACCCCGACATTTCTGCAGTTGGTCAATCCGATGGTCGGTGCGGCCGCGTTATTTGGTGATACGCAACAGGAGGGAAGTCAGTCATGACGTTGCGAGTGGTTCCGGAGGGACTGGCCAGTGCCAGCGCCGCGGTCGAGGCGCTGACGGCGAGGCTGGCTGCCGCGCACGCCAGCGCGGCGCCGTTGATCACCGCGGTTGTTCCGCCGGCTGCCGACCCGGTGTCGCTGCAGACCGCCGCCGGCTTCAGCGCGCAGGGCCAGGAACACGCAGCCGTTGCCGCCCAGGGTGTCGAGGAGCTGGGGCGTGCCGGCGTCGGCGTCGGTACCGCCGGTGCCAGCTACCTCGCCGGTGACGCGGCGGCCGCGGCGACCTACGGGATGGCCGGCGGCTGATGAGCTCCCGGGGCGTGGGGCCGAGAGGAAGGGGGAGCCGGAAGTCAGCGAGATGACTTGCCGAGCAGGGAATTCTGATTCAAGACAAGGGAAGGAAGATTTATGAGTTTGTTGGATGCTCACATTCCGCAACTGGTGTCGTCGCAGTCGGCGTTCAGCGCCAAGGCGGGGTTGATGCGGCACACGATCGGTCAGGCCGAGCAGGCGGCGATGTCGGCGCAGGCGTTCCACCAGGGCGAGTCCTCGGCAGCGTTTCAGGCTGCCCACGCCCGCTTCGTGGAAGTAGCGGCCCGGGTCAACACCCTGCTGGACATCGCGCAGGCCAACCTGGGTGAGGCCGCGGGCACTTACGTCGCCGCCGATGCAGCGGCCGCGTCGTCCTACACCGGTTTCTGAGCCCGGCTTCGAAGGAAAGGATTGATCATGTCGCAGATCATGTACAACTACCCGGCCATGCTCGCGCACGCGGGGGACATGTCGGGCTACGCGGGCACCTTGCAGGGCCTGGGCGCCGACATCTCCGCCGAGCAGGCCGCGCTGCAGAACGCCTGGCAGGGTGACACCGGGGTGACGTACCAGGCGTGGCAGGTGCAGTGGAATCAGGCGATGGAGGACCTGGTGCGTGCCTACCAGGCGATGGCCAGCACCCACGAAGCCAACACCATGTCGATGATGGCCCGGGACGCCGCCGAAGCCGCCAAGTGGGGCGGTTAGCCGCAGCTAGATGGACGCTTCGCCCAATGCCGTTGAGCTGACGGTAGATCAGGCGTGGTTCATCGCGGAAACCGCGGGGGCGGGCAGCTTTCCATGGGTGCTCGCCATCACCACGCCGTACCGCGATGCCGCGGAACGAACCGCGTTCTTCGACCGTCAGGCCGAGGAGCTGACCCGGATGGGAGTGATGACGCCGGGCAATTCGGGCGGTGTCATCAACCCGGTGATCGCCGGCTGGATCAAAGTCGTGTGCTTCCCGGACCGGTGGCTCGACCTGCGTTACGTGGGGCCCGGTTCGGGGACCGACGCCGGCGACATGCTGCGCGGCATCGTCGCGCAGCGTGCCGGCGCCACCGTGGTCGCGCTGCGCAGCGCCCAGCTGGTCACCTTCACCGTGATGGACATCGACGACCCCAGGGCGCTGGTTCCGGTGCTGGGCGTCGGGCTGATGCAACGGCCGCCGGCCCGGTTCGAGGAGTTCAGCATGCCGACCCGGGTGGGCGCCCGGGCCGACGAACGGCTGAGGGCCGGCGAGCCGCTGACGGAAGTCCTTGACTATCTGGGGATTCCCAACTCGGCGCGCACGGTGGTGGAGTCCGTGTTCACCGGTCCGCGCAGCTACGTCGAGATCGTGGCCGGGTGCAACCGCGATGGCCGGCACGCCACCACCGAGGTCGGCCTCAGCATCATCGACACCACCGCCGGGCGGGTTCTGGTCAGTCCCTCCCGGGCGTTCGACGGCGAATGGGTTTCCACGTTCAGCCCCGGAACACCGTTCGCGACCGCCGTCGCGATCGAACAACTCACGTCCTTGCTGCCGGGTGGGGACTGGTTCCCCGGCCACCGGTTATCGCGAGACTTCTCCACCCAGAGTTCATAGCAAGCAGAAAGAGAGCACGATGTTCCAGCAACGGCCCCAGCAGCTTTGGTGGGTTCAGTGACGTCCGGCACCGTCATGCCGATCGTCCGCGTCGCCATTCTCGCGGACAGTCGGCTGACGGAAATGGCATTGCCCACCGAGCTGCCGCTGCGCGAGATCCTGCCTGCGGTGCAGCGTCTGGTGGTTCCCGCCGCCGGCAACGGTGAGAGTGCCGAAGGCGCCCCGTACCTGAGCCTGGCCCCGATCGGTGGAGCGCCATTCAGTCTGGATGCGAGCCTGGACACCGTCGGCGTGGTCGACGGCGATCTGCTTGCGCTGCAGCCGGTTCCGACCGGCCCCGCCGCGCCGGGCATCGTCGAGGACATCGCCGACGCCGCCATGATCTTCTCGGCGTCGCGGCGTAACCCCTGGGACGCCAAGCACATTCAGCGTGGCGCGCTGGCTGCGGTGATCGGTGTGACGCTGCTGGCCACCGGTTTGTCGGTCGCTCACCGGGTTGCAACGGGCGCTCTCGCCGGACTGGTCGCGGTCAGTGCGCTCGCAGCGGTCGTCGCGATCGCCGGGTTGTTGAGCACTGGCCGGTCTGCGCGCACCGGCGTCGCATTGTCGATCACGGCGCTGGTGCCGATCGCGGCGGCACTGGCGCTGGCGGTGCCAGGCAGGTTCGGAGCCGCGCAGGTGCTGCTGGCCGCGGCCGGCGTCGCCGCCTGGTCGTTGATCGCCCTGATCGTCCCCAGCGCCGAACGAGAGCGCGCCGTCGGCTTTTTCACCACCTCGGCAATGGTCGGTCTCACCGTCGCGCTGGCGGCCGGCGCCGAACTGCTCTGGCGGCTACCGGTATTGACGCTTGGTTGCGGTCTGATCGTCGCGGCGCTGTTGATCACCATCCAGGCGGCTCAGCTGTCGGCGTTGTGGGCGCGCTTCCCGCTGCCGGTGATCCCGGCGCCCGGCGATCCCACGCCGTCGGCGCCGTCGATGCGCGTGCTGGAGGACCTGCCCCGCCGGGTGCGGATCAGCGACGCTCACCAGAACGGATTCATCGCCGCGGCTGTGCTGCTGAGTGTCCTGGGATCGGTGGCGATCGCGCTGCGGCCCGAGACGTTGAGCATCGCGGGCTGGTATGTGGTGGTGGCAGCCTCGTTGGCGGCCGCGCTGCGGGCGCGGGTGTGGGATTCGGCCGCGTGCAAGGCGTGGCTGCTGGCCCAGCCTTTCCTGGTGGCCGGTGTGCTGCTGGTGGTCTATGCCGCGACCGGGCGTTTCGCCGGCGCGTTCGCCGCGGTGCTGGTGCTGGCGGTGCTCGTGCTGGCCTGGATCGTGGTGGCGCTAAACCCGTCGATCGCCTCGCCGGACACCTACTCGCTGCCGCTGCGCCGGTTGGTGGGTTTCGTCGCGGCCGGTCTCGACGCGTCACTGATCCCGGTCATGGCGTTCTTGGTCGGTCTGTTCGCCTGGGTGCTCAATCGATGAGACGTGTCGCTGGATTGGGCTGCTGCACAGCGCTTGTGGTGCTGATGCAGGGCCCGGTGATCGCGACGGCGCCGCCGGCGCCGGCGATCAGCCCGCCGGTGGTGGACGCTGCAGCGCAACCACCGGGCGGGACGCCGGGACCGGTGCAGACGATGGAGCAGCGCGGCCCGTGCAGCGTCTCCGGCGTCATCCCGGGTACCGATCCGGGCACGCCGACTCCCAGTCAGAACCTGCTGAATCTCCCTGCCGCGTGGCAGTTCTCGCGCGGCGAAGGCCAGTTGGTGGCCATCATCGACACCGGTGTGCGCCCGGGACCGCGGCTGAACAACGTGGATGCCGGCGGTGACTTCGTGGAGTCCACCGACGGGCTGACCGACTGCGACGGGCACGGCACGCTGGTCGCCGGCATCGTGGCCGGCCAGCCCGGAGACGACGGCTTCTCCGGTGTGGCACCCGCGGCACGGCTGCTGTCGCTGCGGGTGACGTCGGCCAAATTCTCCCCGCGCACCCCTGGCGGTGACCCGACACTGGCGCGGGCGGCCATCGATATCGAGGCGCTGGCCCGCGCCATCGTGCACGCTGCCGATCGCGGCGCGCGGGTGATCAACATCTCCGCGATCACCTGCCTGCCGGCCGACCGCACCGTCGATCAGTCCGCTCTGGGAGCGGCGATCAAGTATGCGGCGGTGGACAAGGACGTGGTGATCGTCGCCGCCGCGGGCAACAGCGGCCCGACCGGATCGGTGGCCGGTGGCACGTCGTGCGAATCCAACCCGCTTACCGACCTGAGCCGCCCCAGCGACCCGCGAAACTGGGCCGGCGTCACGTCGGTCTCCGTCCCGTCGTGGTGGCAGCCCTATGTGCTGTCGGCGGCTTCCGTCTCTCCCGACGGCCGTCCGTCGAAGTTCACCATGGCGGGTCCGTGGGTCGGCATCGCGGCACCCGGGGAGAACATCGCGTCGGTGAGCAACGCCGACGGCGGCGGCCTGGCCAACGGCCTGCCCGACGACCATCAGCAGCTGATCCCGCTCAGCGGCACCAGCTATGCGGCCGGCTATGTCTCCGGCGTCGCGGCGCTGGTCCGCGCCAAGTACCCGGACCTGCCGGCCGCAGAGGTGGTGCGCCGCATCACCGCGACCGCCCAGAACGGCCCGCGGGATCCGTCGAACGTCGTCGGGGCCGGCACCCTGGATGCTGTCGCGGCGCTGACCTGGCAACTACCGGCGGCAGCCGGTGGGGCGCCGGCGCCGGCATCGGTGAAGCCGGTCGCC
The DNA here is from genome assembly GCF_048287075.1 of Mycobacterium sp. 23. NCBI lineage: Bacteria > Bacillati > Actinomycetota > Actinomycetes > Mycobacteriales > Mycobacteriaceae > Mycobacterium > Mycobacterium sp. 23. The sequence continues at coordinate 3,424,852 of NZ_JBLVUX010000005.1, read as the reverse complement.
CTCCCACCGCCACGGGCGCCCGAGGACACCACACCGCGCAACATCGCACTGGCCGGAGCCGGCGTGCTGACCCTGCTCGTCATCATCACCGCAGCGACGGTGGCGGTAGTGCGCCGCCGGAAGGAGCCCACCTCGTGAGCTACTCGATTCCCACACCGGGGGCCGCCAGGATCACCCTGGCGCTGCTGGCCGTCGTGCCGGCCGTGATGGCCTACCCCTGGCAGTCCACCAGGGCCTACTGGTTGATCGGCATCGCCGTGGCGGCGTCGATCCTGCTCTTCGGGTGGTGGCGCGGGCTGCACTTCACCACGATCCTGCGCCGTCGGCTGGCCATCGTCCGCCGTGGCGGGCGACCGGTTCCGGAACCGGATGCAAACACCCGCACCACCGCGGTGGTGCGGGTGGGGCCGGCGTCCTCGGCCACCGGCACACTGCCGTTGCCAGTGATCGCGCGCTACCTGGACTGCTACGGCATCCGCGCGGACAGCATTCGGATCACCAGTCGCCACAACGGATCCGGTGCCGACGACAGCTGGATCGGGCTGACGTTGTCGGCGGTGGACAACCTGGCCGCGCTGCAGGCCCGGTCGGCCCGGATCCCGTTGCACGAGACGGCCGAGGTTGCCGCCCGCCGGCTCGCCGATCATCTGCGCGAGATCGGCTTCGACGCAAATACCGTTGCCGCCGAAGATGTTCCGGAGGTGCTGGCGATCGAGGCCGGCAACAGCAGCCGCGAAACGTGGCGAGCGGTACAGCAGGGTGAATCGGATCACGTTGCGGCATACCGGATCAAGGCGGATTCCGGGTTGCCGGAGACACTCGCCGAGGTGCGGGCGCAGCAGGCACGCGAGATCTGGACCGCGCTCGAGATCGCGGACCCGGGAACTCACTACACGGTTGCGGCGGCCTGCGCACTGCGCACCGACGCCGCCCCGGCCGGCACCGCCCCGGTGGCCGGCCTGACCCTGGAGCGAGGCAACCAGCGACCGGCGCTACAGGCGCTGGACCCGTTGTCCACCCGCCGCCTCGACGGTCATGCGCAAGCGCCCGCGGACCTGCTGCAGCGGTTGGACTGGCCGACCGCGCAGGGCCCCTCGGCGACCCTCAGTCGTACATGAACTGGTGCAGGAACGGCGTCATCCGGCGTAGGTAATCCAACTGGCTCACGTGCAGCACGTGGCTGCCGGGGAACCAGTGCAGCGCGCAGCGGTCCCAGTGCTTCCACAGGGCGACCGCATGCTCCGGTGGGGCCATCCGGTCGCCCAGACCGGTGATGATCATCCGGCGATCCTTGGACAGCAGCGGCTGATAGTTCAGCGGACCGTGATAGGCCAGCCCGGCCTGCAACTCCTCGTTGCTGATGCTGGTCAGCCACCGGCCGAACTTGATGAACGTGCTCGCCGGGAACCACTCGTCGAACAGATCGCCGGGCGTAATGACGGGACAGTTGGGGATGACGGCCTCGAGCCGGTCGTCGACGGAGGCGATCAGCGCCGAGGTGTACCCGCCGAGCGAAAGTCCGGTCAGCGCAATGCGTTCCACGCCGGTGCCGTGCAGATAGTCCACCACGGACCGGAAGTCGTGCACGGCCTGGGCCATCGCCTCGGCGAAACCGCTCAGCCCGCTGGCGAAGTAGCCGAAACCGCTGAACGGCGAATGCTTTTCGGCTCGCTTGCCGTGAAACGGCAACGTGTACAACAACACATCGTAGCCCGAGCGGAAATACCAGGGCAGCGAGAAGAACAGGCCGTTGAACAGATACGAAGACCCCATGAAGCCGTGGATCACGCACAGGGTGGGGCGGGGCCCGTCGTCATGGCGCCAATGTTGGGCCCGCACCACATTGTTGGCCGACAGCGCACTCCACCGCTTGCGCATGGCGGGGTTGACCGCCCGGAAGCTGCTCGGGAACGAAATGTTGTCGATGGTGGCCAGGGCGACACGCTGCGCGAGCGGACTGGCGTGCCGGGTCACCTTTTTCGGCGGTTCCAGCGGAGCCGGGAAGGACAGGCGCGGGTCGCGCTCGGCACCGAGCTCGGCGTAGAACCTCAGCTTGTCGCGCTCGCTGGCGGAGTCGCCGCGGCGCAGATTGCTGCCGACGACCACCGGCGCCACCGTGGCCGCCAGCAGGGCCGAGGCCGTGGTGCGCAGTGCGACATCGCTGATCGCCGAGGCTTCCACCACCAGGCGCTGGCGGGGAGACAGGGCAGAGCGGGCGGGCAGTCCCTCGACGCCGACGTCGCCGCCGGGTACGTCGGGAATGGGCAGGGGAGGGCTGATCGGGTCAGCGTCACCAACCAGGTCCGAAATCTCAGACATCCTCCTGATGGTAACGCGCTGATTGTGGCGAATGCTGGGGCTTTCGACAGGCTCGTCAATAATTTGGCACCCGGTGGACGCGCATTGCGGGGCCGTCCGGTAATACGGTTTGTTGATGACACCCCCAGTTCAGGTGTCGATCAGGAGGACCGACATGTGGGATCCGGACGTCTACCTGGCTTTTGCGGATCATCGCAGCCGTCCGTTCTACGACTTGTTGTCGCGGGTGGGTGCCGACCGGGCGCGCCGGGTGGTGGACCTGGGTTGCGGCCCCGGCCACCTGACCCGGTACCTGGCCAAGCGCTGGCCCGAGGCGGTGATCGAGGCGATCGACAGCTCTCCGGAGATGGTCGCGGCGGCCCGTGAACGCGGGATCGACGCCGCCACGGGAGACCTGCGGAACTGGAAGCCGCAGCCTGACACCGACGTCGTGGTCAGCAACGCTGCGCTGCACTGGGTTCCCGAGCACTCCGACCTGCTGCTCAAATGGGTCGGCCAGCTGCCCGGCGGATCGTGGATCGCCGTTCAGATCCCCGGCAATTTCGATACGCCGTCGCATGCCGCCGTGCGCGCGCTGGCGCGCCGCGAGCCCTACGCAAAAATCATGCGCGACATACCGTTTCGCGTGGGTGCCGTGGTGCACCCGCCCACGCACTACGCGGACCTGCTGATGGATGCCGGCTGCCGGGTCGACGCGTGGGAAACCACCTACCTGCATCAGCTGACCGGCGAGCACCCGGTGCTGGAATGGATCACCGGCACCGCGCTGGTCCCGGTGCGCGAGCGCCTCGACGACGACGGCTTCGACCAGTTCCGTCAGGAGCTGATTCCCCTGCTGGACGACGCCTACCCGCCCCGGGCCGACGGTACGACGATCTTCCCGTTCCGCCGGCTGTTCATCGTGGCGCAGGTCGACGGGCGCCGCTCAGCTGCCTAGCCCGGGCTCGGCCGCTTCTTCGATGCCGCGGTCCACGGCGATCGCCGAGCGGCTGGTCGGCGTCGAGCGGTGGATCTGCAGATACGTTTCGGTGTAGCGCACCGAGATCCGGGTACCGGCGAACTCGGACGGAATCACGTCGCCGGTGCGCTGACGCCAATCATGCAGCCGTACGGCGAGATCGGCCGCAATGGCGTCGGAGTCCCCGGTGGCGGCATCGAGCAGATTGCTGGTCTCGGTGGGGTCGGCCCGCAGGTCATAGAGTTCGCGCTGCGGCCGCGGCGCTGTGACGTAGGGGGCTACGGCGATTCCCGAGGGGCTCTCCTCGATGTCCCACGGCAGGTCCAACAGCGGCCGCGGCACGTAGTTCTCGATGTAGCTGTAGTCCTTGGTGCGGATGGCCCGGATCGGGTCGAAGGAGTCGTGATACGTCTTCGTGGTGTACACGTGGTCACGCACCGGCGCGATCGGCTCCGGCGTGAACAGCGCATCGGCGTGCGAGAGGCCGTCGACGTCGGGAGGCACCTCGATGCCCAACAGACCCAGCAGCGTGGGCAACAGATCTACGCCGCTGAACAACTCGTCATACACGCGGGGCGACATGCCGAGCCCGGTCGGCGGGCGGACGATCAGCGCGATGCCGGTCCCGGCGTCATACAGAGTGGACTTCGCCCGGGGGAACGCCGGGCCGTGGTCGGTGAAGAACACCACCCAGGTGCTGGCATCCAGACCGGTCTCTGAAAGCCGATCCAGCAACCTCCCCACCGCTGCGTCCGCGGTGGTGATGGAGCCGTAGAAGTCGGCGAGGTCGCCGCGCACCTCGGGGGTGTCGGGCAGGTAGTCCGGCAGCTGCACGGTCGCACTGTCGGCCGGTTCGTAGCGGTCGTGGGGATAGGGCCGGTGCGTTTCGAAGAATCCGGCGGTCAGCAGGAACGGTTGGCCGGACAGGTCAGCCGCACTATCTTGCAGCCATTCCTCGACCTTCTCCACCACATATTCGCAATACGAGTTCGAGACGTCGAACTCGTCGAACCCCAGCCGCTTCGGATAGGACGTTTCGTGCTGCATTCCGAAAAGGGCCGAGTAGTAGCCTGATTCGGAAAGCAACTGAGGCAGGGTGCGCACATCGGTGCGGTACTCCCAGCCGTGGTGGGCCAACCCGAGCAAGCCGTTGGTCTGCGGGTAGCGCCCGCTGAACAGCGAACCCCGCGACGGCGAACACAGCGGCGCGGTGGCATGGGCCCGGGTGAACAGGATGCCCTCGGCGGCGAGGCGGTCCAGCCGCGGGCTCGACACATCCGGGTGGCCGTAGACACCGAGGTACCGCCCGAGGTCGTGCCAGTGCACGAGTAGGACATTCTGCGCAGCCGTTCCCGCGTCACCCATTCACACCGTCCCTTTCGCTTCCAGGAGTCTGCCATTGATTCTCCGAGACGAACTCCCGCAGCGGTCGCGCCGAGGTCCAGCCGTCCAACTCGAGGGCGGGCCGGTCCGGGAACTCCGGGACCGGCCCCACACACAGAATCGCCACCGGTTCGGCACCGTCGGGCATCCCCAGCAGCGCCGCCAGCCGGTGCGGGTCGAACAGGGACACCCAGCCCACGCCCAGACCCTCGCAGCGCGCCGCCAGCCAGAGGTTCTGGATCGCGCAGGAGACCGACGCGAGATCCATCTGCGGCAGCGTGCGCCGTCCGAAGATATGCGATTCCCGGTCATCACACAGCGCCACCACCAGTAGCTCCGCGCACTCGAGAACGCCCTCGACCTTCAGTGCCAGGAATTCGGCCTCCCGTGCACCCAGTGCCGCTCCGGTCAGCAGGCGTTCGGCGTCGACCAGCGCGTGAATACGCCGTCGCAGGTCCCGGTCGGTGATCCGGATGAAGCGCCACGGCTGCATCAGACCCACGCTGGGCGCGGCGTGCGCGGCGTGCAGCAGACGCGCCAGCACCTCCTCGGGCACGCGCGCGCCCGGGGAGAAGCGGCGCATATCCCGTCGCTCCGAAATCACGCGGTAGACGGCGCCGCGCTGGGCAGCGGGGTACGCGTGATCGGTCATCCGGTCAATCGTAGAAACGCGGCGGTCACGGGCTGTAGGTGACGCCTACCGCCCGGAACACGTACTCGGGTGGCACATCGAAGGACACCGATCGCCGCGGCAGGCGGGCCAGCACATCTTCGTCGATGGTGTCCTTGAAATGCAGGGACAGGTGACCGTGGAAGCGCTCGTCGACCGCGGCCGTGTCCACGTCGACTCGCAATCCCGTCGCGGAAATCTCCGCGTTGGCCGCCCCGCCCTGCGCCTCGTCCCAGCGCACGTCCACCACCCGCCCGGCCAACTTGGGCACCACCGACAGCGTGGCCAGCACCCGCTGCTGGGTCAGTGCGAGCGAACCCACGTAACTGGCGACGCTGCCCTGGGACCGAAGGCCCGGGATGGACCCACTGAACCGCCTGGTGACCGCGACGAATTCGGCGAGGTGGATCAGGCCCTCGGATTCCACCTGGGCATGTAGCTCCGCGGGCAACCTACCGACGCCGAACAATCTCCGGAGAATCACGGGCATGACGCCAGTATGGGTCGGTTTGGCGTTCGGTGCATCGAGGCTGGTATCGATGTAGCCGATGAGCAGCCCACGAATTGCCTCCCGACTTTCGTGGTCTGCCGGCCTGGTAGTGGCCGCGGTCGCGCTCTACGCCCTGCTGTGGGTGGGGCATCGGCAGCACTGGGGCTGGTTGCACGCCTTCGACTGGGCGCTGCTGAACCCGGCGCACGAGATCGGCGTCAAGCACGCGGGCTGGGTGCGGTTCTGGGTCATCGTGTCCTTCGTGCTGGGCCCGATTCCGCTGCGACTGCTGGGCCTGGCGGCGATGGTGTACACGCTGGTGCGACGGCGGTTGCGGATGGCGCTGCTGCTGATGGCCTGTGGACCACTGAACGGGTTCATCACGCTGGTTGCCAAAAATCTGGCCGGGCGCCCGCGACCGGTGACCGCGCTTGTCTATGCGACCGAGACGTCGTTTCCGTCCGGGCACGCGCTGGAGGCGATGTGCAGTCTGCTGGCCCTGCTGGCCTTGTGCCTGCCGATGCTGACCAGCAGGCGGGCGCGGGTGGTCGCGATGGCGTCGGCCGCTTTCGGCGTCTTCATCGTCGGCGTGGCGCGGGTCGCGCTGAACGTGCACCACCCCTCTGACGTGATCGCCGGGTGGGCGCTGGGCTACGTGTATTTCATGGTGTGTCTCTGGGCTTTTCGGCCCGGGTCACAGCGCCGTGACTCAACTGGTTCTTAACCTTTACTTGACCCTCAGCTGCGGCGGGTCTGACGATTGACCCATGCGCCGACTGCTCGCTCAGCTTTGTGCTGTCGTGTGCGCGTTCGTGATGGCAGCCCTGTTCGCACCGGAAGCCGGGGCCGCCGGTAATCCCTGGTTCGCGAACTCGGTCGGCAATGCGGCACAGGTGGTTTCGGTGGTCTCGACCGGTGGGTCGAACGCGAAGATGGACATCTACCAGCGCACCGCGGCCGGCTGGCAACCACTCAAAACCGGGATACCCACCCATGTCGGCTCGGCCGGCATGGCGCCGCAGGCCAAGAGCGGCTACCCGGCCACTCCGATGGGGGTGTACAGCCTGGACTCGGCGTTCGGCACCGCGCCGAATCCCGGTGGGGGACTGCCGTACACGCAGGTCGGACCGAACCACTGGTGGAGCGGTGACGATCACAGCCCCACCTTCAACAGCATGCAGGTGTGCCAGAAAGCCCAGTGCCCCTTCAGCACCGCCGACAGTGAGAATCTGCAGATCCCGCAGTACAAGCATGCTGTGGTGATGGGCGTCAACAAGAACAAGGTGCCCGGAGGCGGCGCCGCGTTCTTCTTTCACACCACCGATGGCGGGCCCACCGAAGGCTGCGTGGCAATCGATGACGCCACGCTGGTGTCGATCATCAAATGGTTGCGGCCCGGCGCTGTCATCGCGATCGCCAAGTAGACGAACGCTATTCGCTCACGTCGGCACGGGCGCGGCCGGGCTTGACGTTGAACTTGAGATCCGCCACCGACATCGTCGCCTCGTAGGTGCGGTCGTAGCCGGTTGCGCTGATCCGCCACCCGTCGGGGGTGCGCCGGTACTGGTCGCGGTAGAACGCCGCACCGATCAGCATGAAGTTGAATTCGGCGACGATCACCCGGTCTTGCAGATACCAGATGCCCGAGGCGGTGTCGCCGCTGACGGTGATCTCCGGGTGAGTGACCCGGTGCTCGGTGACGACGCCGGGCCCCATTGCTGAGCTCAGGTACTCCACGAGGTCCTTGCGATTGTCGAAGTGCAGTTCCTTGCCCAGCGACGAGCCGTAGGCCCCGACGATGTCCTCGGTCATCGTCTCGGCGAAGTCGTCCCAGTGCTTGGTATCCATCGCGCGCAGGTAGCGGTACTTGACTTGCTTGATCGCTTCGACATCTGCCACGGGGTATTCGGAGAGGCTCACCGGCTCATTGCAGCACACCGGGCCGGCCGCGGCGCGGGAGGGCCGGGACAAACCAGGGCCGCACTCCTGCCGGATCGATTTGTCAATGGTGCCCAACATACCTTTTCGATGACGACACGGCATCGACCGGATACCAATGGCATTGTCGCCGAACCATATTCACCGACACGGCGGCTAAGGTAATCCCTGGCTACCGACCCCCTATCGACGAAAGCATGGCTATATGTACGACCCGCTGGGGTTGTCGATCGGGACCATGAACCTGGTTGCGGCGGCGAACGGAAGTTCTCCGGTCATCCGTCGCGCTGTGCTCACCCTGTATCCGCACTGCGCCCCGAAACTTGGTGTGTTCGGCGAGAATTCGGCCGATCCCGGCACTCTGATGAGTGCCTTTGTGGAACGAATCGGCGACTCCGTGGCGCTGATCTCGCCGGACGGATCCGCGCATGACCCGGACCTGCTGACGGTCGAGGCCCTGGACGCGATGGTGGTTGCCGCCGGCGCCGATGCGAGTTCCGCCGACATCACGATTGCCGTTCCCGCACACTGGAAACCGGGTGCGGTGCAGGCGCTGCGCAATGCACTGCGCACCCATGTCGGGTTCGTCCGCAGCGGCCTGCCGCCGCGCCTGGTCCCGGACGCGATCGCGGCGTTGACGGCGGTGAACGCCGAAGTGGGTGTTCCCACCGGGGGCGTGGTGGGGTTGCTCGACTTCGGCGGCTCCGGCACCTATGTCACCCTGCTGGAAACCAAGGACGAGTTCGAACCCGTCAGCGCCACAATGCGTTACGACGATTTCTCGGGAAACCAGATCGACCAGGCGTTGCTGCTGCACGTGATCGAAGAACTCGGTCACACGGACGTCGATGCGACCGGCACCGCCATGCTGGGTCAGCTCGGCACGCTGCGGGAGCAGTGCCGGGAGGCCAAGGAGCGATTGTCCACCGATGCCGTCACCGAACTGGCGGCAGAGCTCTCGGGCACCAGCATCGCGCTGGAACTCACCCGCGAGAAGTTCGACGATCTGATCGCCGACCGGCTGACCGGTCTCATCTACGCCTTCGACGACATGCTGGCGCGCAACAATTCGAGTTTCGCCGACCTGGCAGCGGTGGTGACCGTCGGCGGCGGCGCCAGCATTCCGCTTGTCAGCCAACGTCTTTCGTTCCACACCCGGTTGCCGGTGCTGACCGCGTCCGATCCGGTGAGCGCGGCCGCCAAAGGCGCGTTGCTGCTGGCGACCCGCAGTGAGCTGATGGATCTGCGGACCCGCACCTCCGTCGGCCTGCTGGTCGGCGGGGCGCAAGCGGCCGGAGCGTCCGGCGTCGGCGTCATCGACCTGCCTGCCGGGGACGTGCTGGTGATCGACCAGGACGCGTTGACCGACCGCGAACTGGCCTGGTCGCAGACCGAGTTCCCCGAGGTGCCGACCCGCTTCGAGGGCGACTCCTACAACGAAGACGGCCCGTGCTTCTCGATGCGGCTCAACATCATCGACCCCCCGAGGGCGCCGAAGCGCCGCATCCGGGTGTCGCAGCTGCTGATCGGCCTGTGCGCCGCGGTCGCGATGACCGCGGTGGGCGGGGTGGCGATCACGCTGACCGCCGTCGAGCAGCGTCACAGCCACCATCCCGCTCCGATCGTGCCCAGCGTCGCGCCGCCACCGGTGTCGCCCAGCGCCAAGTTGCCGAACCCGATTCCGACCAGTCCGGCGGCACCCAGTCCGCTGCCGCCGCCACCCAGCGAGGCGATGGCGCCCAGCGCGGCAGCGCCCACCAGCGTCGAGACACCCCCGCCCCCGCCCCCATCACCGCCGCCGCCACCGCCGTCGCCCGCGCTCACCACGACCAGGCCGGCCCCGGTCACCACCACACCACCCCCGGCCGCCACGACGACGCCGCTCACCTCCGAGCCGCCGTCCCCCACCGAGCCGCCCAGCGCGGCGGAGGCGCCCAGTGCGGCGGAGATACCGGCCACGTCGGAACCGCCACCGGTAAAGATGACGACCCAGTGGTTGCACGTCCCGCTGCTCCCGCTGCCGATACCGATCCAGGTGCCGGCCAACCAGGTGCCGGCCAACCAGGCACCGGTTAACCAGGCACCGGCCAACGCCAACCCGCAGAACCCCTTCTCCTCACCAGGAGGCCCCTGACCGGCGATTCACATTTGAGCTTCCTAGGAATTGCTCCCTACCTCGATGTGCGCGAGTAGGGTTTCAGCTGGCAAACTGCATACAGGCCAGCTGAATCGGTCGCTCCAGCAGTGGGGCGGATATGTTGTCGACGGCGGCCCGGGCGGTGGGCCGGTCCGCCCAGACCCCGTGGCTAGCTCGCACATGGCTTGGAGGGGTTATGGACATCGTGCTCGGGGTTTCGATGGAGCCCTCAGCTGTCCGGATGCTGCTGATCGAGGGGACGAACGCCGATGGCGCGACCGTCGAGGAAGAAAGCATCGAAGTAGCTGCCGCGAAAGGCGCAGCAGGCGCGGACGCCGGTGACGCGGCGACCGACCGGGTGATCGCCGCGCTGGTGGGCACCCGCGAAGGCGCGGCCGAAGGCGGCTATCAATTGACCTCCACCGGGGTCACCTGGACGGACCCCAGCGAGGTTGCCGCGCTGCGACTGGAACTCGCCGCCCGCGATGTCGGTGGCGTGATGCTGGTGTCGCCGCTACTCGCGGCCGCCGCGCTGGCGCAGACGGTGGGCGCCGCCCTCGACTACGAGCACATCGCGATGCTGTTCGTCGAGTCCGGCAGCGCGACGCTGGCCGTCGTCGAGGTCGCCGACGGCTCGATCGTCGACCTGCACCGGCAGTCCGTCCGGGACGAGTCGCTCGCCGCCGGCCTGGTGACGATGGTCGCGGGTCTGGACGCACCGGCTTCGCGCGCCGACGGCGTGTTCCTCATCGGTTGTGGCGTCGACATCGTCGGCGTCAAGCCCGCCCTGGAGGCGGCGACGTCGCTGGTGGTCAGCTGTCCCGAAGAGCCGGAGATGGCGCTGGCCAGGGGCGCCGCGCTGGCCTCGGCGAACGCACCGCTGTTCGCGTCGTCGACGTCCGCACTGGCCTACGCGCTGGACCCGGGCACCGGCGAGGTGAACCCCCGCGCGCTCACCCCCAGCTACCTCGACGTCTGCGCCATGGCCGGGGTCGGCGAGGGTGCGCTGGCCTACAGCGCCGTGGAGGACGACACCGAGCACGCCGTCCAACCTCAGACCGATCCGCGGCGCAGGCCGTTGGCGCTGGTGAGTGGGGCCGTCGTCGGCGTCGCCGCGGTGGTCGCCGGAGTGCTGATCGTCTCGCTGGCCTCCAACGTGCGCCCGACCGCGGCCCAGCAACCGAGCCCGCGTGAGAGCGTCCCTACGCCGGCGCTGCAGGCGCCCGCCACCGAATTGCCGGCGCAGGTCCTGTTGCCGGGGTCAAGCGCCGCCCCGCCGCCCAGTCCGGCGCCGCCGGTGGCGCCGCCGCCGGTGGAGGTCGCCGCTGCACCGGCGCCGCCGCCGGTGATTCGGCAGGCGCCGCCCCAGACCGTGACCCGGCCGGCGCAGGCCCCGGCGTATGTGGCGCCCGCGCCCCGTCGGCAGCCCACCCAGCAGGCTGCGCCGCCGGTCCAGACGCCGGTGCAGCAGGCGGTGCCGCCGTCGGCTCCGCCGCCCGCCGCGCCCGCCCCGGCCGCCCCGGCCCCCGCGGCGCCGCCGACCCCGGTCATGACGATGTACCTGCATTTGCCGTTCGTCTCGATCCCGATCCCGATCAACCCGCCACCGCCGCCGCCCCCGCCCGCGGAACCCGGTCCGTAGCGCATCTGCCAGGTTGAGCGCAGACTGGGCAGTATGAGCGATAAAGGTGGGTCGGGCGGCGGCTTCGGGTTCGATCCCGAGGACTTGGATCGGGTGATTCGGGAAGGCACCGAGGGGCTACGCGACGCGTTCGAGCGGATCGGCCGGTATGTCGGGTCCCCCGGCGGGCGCCCGGGCTGGTCGCTGCTGTTCGAAGATCTGTCCCGGCGCAGCCGCCCGGAACCCGAAACCGCCGGCGAGGCCGGTGACGGCGTGTGGGCCATCTACACCGTGGACGCCGACGGCGGCGCGCGGGTTGAACAGGTATACGCCAACGAGCTCGACGCCCTGCGCGCCAACAAGAACAACACGGACCCCAAGCGCAAGGTGCGCTTCCTGCCGTACGGCATCGCCGTCAGCGTGTTGGACGACCCGACTGATGGCCCGGCGAAAGACGCGATAGGCGATCCTGCCTAGGCCCGGCAGCGGCCTATGCTGGGCAGATTGTGGCCGCCACCCCATCCGTCTGCCATAACTGCGGTTCCGAGCCGCGCCAGGGCGCGCGGTTCTGCGATGCGTGCGGTGCGCCGCTGACGGTGGTCGTCCAGCCTGCCGAATACAAGCAGGTGACCGTTCTGTTCGCCGACGTGGTGCGGTCGATGGACATGGCGGCGGCGCTGGGGCCCGAGCGGTTGCGCGAGGTGATGACGGAGTTGGTCGATCGGTCGGCGGCGGTGGTGCAGCGGTACGCGGGCACCGTGGACAAATTCACCGGCGACGGCATCATGGCGCTGTTCGGCGCGCCAATCGCGTTGGAGGACCACGCTTTTCGGGCCTGCCTGGCGGCCATGGACATCCAGCAGGTGGCGCAGCGGTTGGCCGCCGAGGTGTCCCGCAGGGACAACATCGATCTGCGGGTGCGGGTCGGCCTGAACTCCGGGCAGGTGATCGCCGGCGAAGTCGGGGCCGCCCACCTCGGCTATACCGCGGTCGGCGAGCAGGTGGGGATGGCCCAGCGGATGGAATCCGTCGCACCACCGGGCGGAGTCATGCTCAGCGAGTCCACTGCCCGGCTGGTGGACGACCGGGTGGCCCTCGCGCCCGCGGAAACGGTGCGGATCAAAGGCTTCGAGACCGGCGTCCCGGCGCGGCGACTGTTGGGCGTCGGTGTCGAGGATCCCGGACGAACCCACAAGGTGCGGCACGAGTCCCGGCTGGTCGGGCGACACGTGGAGACTGCGGCCGCAGCGCACCTTCTGGACGAGGCGGGGCGCGGCCACGGAGCCATCGTCACGGTGTCGGGGCGGCCCGGTGTCGGGAAGACCAGGTTGGGTCGCGAGGTGGTGGCGACGGCCAGCGGGCGCGGATTCGAAGTCTTTGTCACCTACTGCGAATCCCACACCCGCGACATCCCGTTCCACGTGATCTCCCGGCTGCTACGCGCGGTCTTCGCTGTCGGTGCGCTACCGGCCGAGGCCGGCCGGGCGCGGGTCCGGGCCAGGATTCCTCGCGCCGGGGACCAGGATCTGCTGCTGCTCGACGACCTGCTGGGCATCCGGGACCCCGAGACCGTGCTGCCGGACATCACCCCCGAAGCCCGGCGTCGCCGGCTGGTGAAATTGATCGAGACCGTGGCGCTGACCCGGGCCGAGCCGGCCTTGTACGTCGTCGAGGATGCCCACTGGATCGACAGCGTCAGCGAAGCACTGCTCGCCGACTTCGCCGCGGCGGTACCGCGGATGCGCGCGGCGCTGCTGGTGATCTACCGGCCCGAGTATGACGGCGCGCTGTCCTCGATCACCGGTTCGCAGCATTTATCCCTGGTGCCCCTTGATGATTCGCACACCGCCGAACTGGTCGGCGCGCTGCTGGGTCCGGACCCCTCGGTGTTCCGGTTGGCCGCCGTGATCGCCGAGCGGGCGGCCGGTCTGCCGTTCGCCGCCGAAGAGATCGTGCGCGACCTGGCCGAGCGGGGTGTGCTGGAGGGGCTGCCGGGCAGTTATGTCTGTGTCCGTCCGCAAGCCGACATCCAGGTACCGGCCAGTGTTCAGGCGATCATCAGCGCCCGCATCGACCGCCTCACCGCAACGGCCAAACGCACACTGAATGCCGCGGCCGTCATCGGCCTCCGATTCGATCAGCAGCTGCTCGAATCACTGATGGATTCAACGGATTTGGCGGCGCTGATCGAGGCGGAGCTGATCGAGCAGATCGCTTTCACCCCGCACGCCAGGTACGCGTTCTGCCATCCGCTGATCCAGGCGGTGGCCTACGAATCGCAGTTGAAGTCCGGGCGGTCGGAGTTGCACCGGCGGGTGGCTGCCGTGCTGCAACGCACCCACGGCCGCTACACCGGCCAGGAGGCCGCCATCGTGGCCACGCAGTACGCGGCCGCCGGCGATCTGCGAGACGCCTTCGACTGGCACATGCAGGCGGCAACCTGGTACGGCACCCGCGACATCCGGGCGGCGCGCAAGAGCTGGGAATCGGCGCGGGACGTGGCCGACCGGTTGCCCGACGACGAACCCGACCGACTGGCCCTGCGGATCGCACCACGGGCAATGTTGTGCGGCAGCACTTTTCAGGTAGGAGGTACACCCTCGGACACCGGGTTCGACGAGCTGCGCGAACTCACCACCGCCGCCGGCGACAAGAGGTCGCTGGTGCTGGGGATGGCCGGACATCTGACCGCGCTGACTTTCAACTCCCGCAACTCCGAAGCCGCCGAGGTGGCCTCGGAGTTCACCACGCTGGTCGAGTCGATCGGCGATCCGGTACTGACTGTCGGGCTGTTCTACGCAGCGGCTCAGGCGAAGTGGGAAGCGGGCCAGGTGAGCGAGAGTCTGCGGTTGACCCAGCGCGTCATCGACATCGCCGACGGCGACGCCACCATGGGCGATTTCCTTCTCGCGTCGCCCCTGGCCTACGCGCTCGTCGTCAGGGGCGCGGCCGGGATGTTCGTCGGCCGCGGCGGCTGGCGCGACGACATCGAGGCGGGCATCGCACTGGCCCGCTCCGTCGACGCGGGCGCCGCGCCGTTCGCGCACCTGTACAAGTACCAGGCCGCGCTGCAGAACGGCGCCGTGCTGCCGACGGCGGCGGACGTGGCGCAGGCAGCCGAGGACCTGGAATTCGCCGAGCAGTCCGGCAACGACACAGCGTTGGCGTACGCGTTACTCAACAGCGCGACCACACTGATGCACACCGATCCAGGGGACAGGGCGACCGGACTGGATTGTCTGGCCAGGGCGCGGGCGTTGTTCGTGGCAGAAAAGCTCACCCTGTCGCTGCGGCGGATGGTCGACATCGAGTTCGCGCGTGAACAGGCCAGATCCGGCGATGTCGATGCCGCAATAGCTTTGGCGGCAACGGTTCTCGACGAACAGTTCGAGTGTGGTGAGGTGATCTTCCGCGGGCCGGCCAGCACGGTGCTGGTGGAGGCACTGTTGTCGCGAGGCTCGGCTGCCGACCTCGAGGCGGCCGAACGCGCCGTCGACCGCTTGGCGGCGGTGCCGACCGAGCCGGGACTCGTGCTGTTGGAGCTCCCGGTGCTGCGGTTGCGGGGCTTGCTTTCTAGGGCCCGCGGCGACGAATCCGGTTACCTGCGATGCACGCAGCGTTGCCTGGCTCTGGCGCAAGAGGCGGGCTACGAGGCTTACCTGGGCTGAAACGGCACTCAGCCCTGCTCCACCACGTTCCCGCTGCCGTTCTTGCTGATCTTCGGCGAACCGGAGTGATAGGTGACCTTGTTGTTGAGTCCGGAGGCCTCGATCGTGTCGACGTTGTCGACCGTGACGACGTTCTGCAGGCCGGAGACGTTCACCGTCGCGCAATGGCCGGTGAGTGTCACCGTGTTGGAGATGCCACTGATGTTGATGTCGTTGCCGTTGCAGGCGACGGTCTTGTTCTCGTTGATGCCCGAGATCGTGACCGGCTCGCCCGCCGGCGCGGTGGCCGACGGCGACGGACCGGTGCTGGGCGCGTGTGTCTTGCCGGTGGAGGGTGCGGTGCGGGTCGGCGACGTGCCGGGAGTCGCGATCGCCGAAGTGCTTTCGGTGGGGGACGGAACGACGAGGTCGCCGTGGGAGAACTGGCGCGCGGCATAAGCGGCGATGCCGCCCACCAGAACCAGCACGCCCAGGACGCCCACGGCGGCCAGGATCCAGAACCAGCGCATGCCCGACGACGACCGGGGCGTGGCGCCGGGATAAGGGCTGCTGTACCCGTAGCCGGGCGGAGTCGTGGTCGACGGCATGGGCGGAGGAACCGGCCCCGGTGGCGGCGGCGGGTAGTTGTAACCTCCGGCGGAGCCCAGGTCGGAGCCCGCCTCGGAGGCACGTGCCTGGTCGGCCAGGGGCTGCTCCAGTTCCCGGATCCGGGCTTCCGGGTCATCCTCTGGTTTCATGCCTGAGATGCTCCCATATCGGCAAGGACGCGGAATAGGCTCGGCGTCGTGCCCGCATTGCCGAATCGCCAGATCCTGTTGCGCCGCCGCCCCTCCGGTCTGGTGCAGCCCGAAGACACCGAGCTGATCACCCGCCCCGCCCCGGAACTCGCAGCGGGAGAGGCGCTGCTGCGCACCACCTACGTGGGCATCGACGCCGCCCTCCGCACCTGGCTCGACGACCAGCCCAGTTACCTGCCGCCGGTGCAGCTGGGGGAGGTGATCCGGGCCGCGGGAATCGGCGAGGTCGTCGAAACACGATGCGACGCTTACGCTGTCGGCGACATCGTCACCACGCTGACCGGGTTCCAGGAGTACGTGGTGATCCGCGACGACATCTTCAGCACACCCATCCCGGGTGAGAACGACCAGTTGGCGATCATGTCGGTGTACGGGCCGACGGGCGCCACCGCGTACTTCGGGATGACCGATATCGGCCGTCCGCAGCCCGGCGAAACGGTGGTGGTTTCCGCCGCGGCGGGTGCCACCGGATCGGTGGCCGGGCAGATCGCCAAGATCGCCGGCGCCCGGGTGGTGGGTATCGCCGGCGGTCCCGACAAATGCCGGGCGGTGGTCGAGGACTTCGGGTTCGACGCGTGCATCGACTACAAGAACGACGATTTGGCGGCCGCGCTCAAAGAGCACTGCCCGCGCCGCGTCGACGTCTACTTCGACAACGTCGGCGGACCCGTCCTCAACGCGGTACTGGGCCGGCTCGCGTCCAAGGCGCGCGTGGTGCTCTGCGGCGTCATCTCGAGTTACCTCACCGGCGAACACCCAGGACCGGCCAATTACGTCAATCTGCTGTCCAAGACCGCGTCCATGCAGGGATTCAACGCACTCGACCAGTGGGGCCGCTTCGACGAGGCGTTCGCCGACCTGCGCCAGTGGGAGTCCGAAGGGCGCCTGCGGCACCGGCAGACCATTTACGAGGGCATCGAACAGTGTGTCGACGCCCTCAACGGACTCTTCACCGGCGCCAACATCGGTAAGACACTCGTGAAGATCAGCGAGCCGGGTTCAGGCCACCGCGCGAAAAGCTTGCCGCACTGACCTGGAGCTACGTCGACACCGCCTCGCCAGAGTCCACGCGACCCCCGGCGGGCTGCTATCTTCCATGCCATGCCACAGATGGACCGTCGCCGCATGCTCATGATGGCGGGATTCAGCGCACTGGCGGCCGCGACGGCGGCCCCGACAGCAAATGCCAGCCCGTCTCGGCCGGCCGCACCCGCCGGGCCCGCACCGGTGCCGGCCGCCCCCGCGGCCGGGGCGACTGGTGGATTCATCTGGCACGACGAGTTCGACGGGCCGGCCGGTTCGGCGCCCGATCCGGGCAAGTGGGCGATTTCGAATTTCCGGACGCCGATCCGTAATCCGGTCGGGTTCGACCAGCCGCAGTTCTGGGGGCAGTACCGCGACAGCCGCCAGAACGTGTTCCTGGACGGCAATTCCAACCTGGTGTTGCGCGCCACACACGACGGCCACGGCGGTTACTTCGGTGGCCTGGTGCACGGTCTGTGGCGCGGCGGCGTGGGCACCACCTGGGAAGCCCGCATTAAATTCAACTGCCTGGCACCCGGTATGTGGCCGGCGTGGTGGCTGTCCAACGACGACCCTGGCCGCAGTGGCGAGATCGACTTGATCGAGTGGTACGGCAACGGCACGTGGCCGTCGGGTACCACGGTCCACGCCAACCCGGACGGCACCGCGTTCGAGACCAACCCGATCGGCGTGGACGGCGGCTGGCACAACTGGCGCGTCAAGTGGGACGTCACCGGCATGTACTTCTGGGTGGACTACGCCGATGGCATGGCGCCGTACTTCTCGGTCCCGGCCACCGGCATCGAGAACCTGGACGAGCCGTTCAAGGAGTGGCCGTTCAACGACCCCGACTACACCGTGTTCCCGGTCCTGAACCTGGCCGTCGGTGGCTCCGGCGGCGGTGACCCGGCCGCCGGCAGCTACCCGCAGGACATGCTCGTCGACTGGGTGCGCGTCTTCTGAGACTGCGGAGCCTGCCCTGATTCGACCTTAATTCGACAGGTGCAGGTACCAGAGCCCGTCGTCGCCCTGGCGGCAGTCCCAGTGCGTGTAGGCCGCGTCGTTGTGGGTGATCTCCACGTGCGGGCCGTCGGCCTGGCACGCCGCCAACGTCGCGTAGCTGCCCTCCACCTGCACTTCGTCGGCGTTGGCCACCGCTACCGCGGTGGTGAATAACGCAGCGCCTGCCGTCAGAATCCCGGCAGCGAACATGGTCTTCATCTCCGAGCCCCCTTCTGAAACCGTTGGCACTTGGATTGCCAGATTGCGCTTCAGCGAAACTATGAGCACCTTCCGTTCGAACGTATGATCGATCGATGGGGCGGCTCGCGTCGATCGGCTACAACGGGCAACCGCTCCGCGGGCCCTTTCGGCCGGTGCGTCCGCCCGTCCCGGTGCTGGTGGACCTGACCGTGCTCTTCCCGCGTGAGCCGCACCGCTCGGGCCGCTATCACCCGAACGGCCTGCAGTTGCACAAGGTCGTCGAGGGCACACTGAGTTGCTGGGGCCTCTGCGAACAGGGCGACTGGTGGGGGCTGGTGACCTACCCGGTGGAATTCGGGGCCCGGCACAAGGCGGTGACGCACTGGGTGCCGGCCTGGACCCTGCGCCGAAAGGGTGAGCGGCCGTGAGGTTCTGCGTCTGCCCACCGTTAGGGTGGACCGAATGAACCGACGGCCCGTGCGACCGCTGCGCAGTGTCAAGCAGATCACCCGGGGTTTGGGCGCTCTCGATCGCGAACTGTTCGAGGCGGTCGCCGAGAGTCCGACTCCGCTGCTCGACAAAGCGATGCCGCCGTTGACCCGGGCTGCCGACCATTCCAAGCTGTGGTTCGCCATCGGGGCGATCCTGCTCGCCTCGGGGAAGAACTCCGCACAGCGCGGCGCCACCCGCGGCCTGGTATCGCTGGGAGTGACCAGCCTGGTGACCAATCAGGTTGCCAAGCGTGTCCGGCGGCGTCCGCGTCCGCTCTACGATTCGGTGCCGCTGGTGCGGCGCGTCCGGCGCCACCCCACCTCCAACTCGCTGCCCTCCGGGCACTCAGCCAGCGCCGCCGCGTTCGCCGTCGGGGTGGGCCTGGAGAATCCGACGATCGGCTTCGGGCTGGCGCTGCTGGCCGGTCTCGTCGGGTTGTCCCGCGTCGCAGTCGGTGCGCACTACCCCGGGGATGTCGTCATCGGTTTCGGCATCGGCTCGGGCATCGCGGTCCTGGGCAGTCGCCTGGTCCCGCCGATCGTCGAGACCGCGCTGCCGAAAACCGAACCTCTCCGGGTCGAGACGCCCGAACGGCCCGATGGCTCGGGGGTGGTGCTGGTGATTAACCCGGCTTCGGGCAGCGGCACCGGCGCCCGCGTCGTCGACGAGGTTCGTGCCGCGTTGCCCGAGGCCGAAATCGTCGAACTGGATTCCTCCGACGACCCGCGCGAGGTGCTGCGCGGCGCAGCTGAGCGTGCCGAGGTGCTGGGGGTCGGCGGCGGCGACGGCACCGTGTCCGCGGCGGCCGCCGTCGCCCTGGAGGCCGGCCTGCCGCTGGCGGTTTTTCCAGCCGGCACGTTCAACCATTTCGCCAAAGACATCGGCTGCGACTCGGTGGCGCGGACCGTCGACGCGATCCGGCGGGGCAGCGTTGCATACGTGGACCTGGTGCGGCTCAACGAGAGTCAGATCGTGGTGAACACCGCCAGCATCGGCGCATACCCGGCGTTCGTGCGCCGGCGGGAGAAGTTGGAGAAAAAGATCGGTAAGCCCCTGGCGGGCATGTACGCCATGCTGCGCACGCTGCGCACCGAACGGCCGGTCCGGATCAGCTACGACAACAAGACGCTACAGACGTCGCTGTTCTTCGTGGGAAATTCGCTATACCTACCAACAGGATTCGCGCCCTCGCGGCGCACGCGGATGGACGACGGCCTGATCGATGTGCGGATTCTGGAGACCGGCCGACGGCTGGCGCGCACCAGAATTCTGGCCGCCCTGGCGCTGGGCCGTCTGCAGCGCAGCCCGTTGTACCACGAAATGCAGGTGCCCCAATTCAGTTTCGCGGCGGTGGACGGCCCGACGTTGATCGCGCACGACGGTGAGATCGGCGAGAAATACGACAAGGCGAGCTTCGCCGCGCAATACCGGGCCCTTCCGGTGTTTCGCCCCCTTCCTCGTCGGGTTTAATTCCCCTCGGTCAGTTCGCGAACATCGCAGTAGTGTTGCAGCACTGTAGGTTCGGAGGCGGTCATGAATTCCCGGGTCGTCGGCGGCATCCAGCCGGGCGGGTCAGGCGACCCGCTGCAGGCCCACGCCGCCTGCCGCGCCGCCCCCAGTGCGACGTATTCCGCGGGGTCAGGAACCAGTACGGGCATGCCGAACACGGTCGGCGCTATCTCGCACACCGCCCGCGACTGCGCGCCGCCGCCGATCAGCAGAATGCGGCGGACACGGACGCCGTGGGTGGCGAGCTGCGCGAGGCCCTCGGCCAGTGCGCAGAGCATGCCCTCCACCGCCGCCCTGGCCAGGTTTGCCGGCGTCGAATTCGAGACCCGGAGCCCGTGCAACGCGCCGGTGGCGTTGGGCCGGTTGGGTGTTCGTTCACCTTCCAGGTAGGGGACGAGTACCAGGCCCCCACTGCCCGGTGGCGCCGACAGTGCGAGTCCGGACAGCTCGTTGTGGTCAACCCGCAGCATCGTCGCCGCCGCGTCAAGCACCCGCGCGGCGTTCAGCGTGCACACCAACGGCAGGTAGCGGCCGGTGCCGTCGGCGAAGCCGGCGACAAATCCCTGGTCGTCGCGGACCGGATCGGCGGCCACGCAACACACCACGCCCGAGGTTCCGATCGAGACGATCACGTCGCCCTCGCCGACGCCCAGGCCGAGTGCCGCCGCAGCATTGTCGCCCAGGCCCGCCCCGAATAGCATTGAGCCACTGATTGCTTCGGAGGGACCGAGAACGCGTGGCAGGTCCGGACTGCGCCCGCGCAGGGCCAGTTCGAGAAGGTCGGCGCGGTACCGGTTCGACCCGGCGTCGAAGTAACCGGTGCCACTGGCGTCGCTGCGGTCGGTGGTCAGTGCCGCGATATCGGATTCGCCCCGGAGCCGCCAGGTCACCCAGTCGTGCGGCAGGCACACCGACGCCGTGCGGTCGGCATGGTGGGGCTCTTGGTCGGCGAGCCAGCGCAGTTTCGCGACGGTGACCGCTGCCAGTGGGACCAGCCCGACGGCCTGCGCCCACGCCTGCGGTCCGCCCAGGTCGTCGACCAGGTCGCGCGCCGCGCCGGCCGAGCGCACGTCGTTCCACAGCAGCGCGGGGCGCACGACCGCACCGGCGGAGTCGAGGCACACCATGCCGTGCTGCTGCGCGCCAACCGATACCGCTGCCACATCGTCGAACCCGCCCGCCGTGGCGATCGCCTGCCGGGCGGCCGATTCCCATGCTGCGGGGTCGATTTCGGTGCCGTCGGGGTGTGGGGCGCGGCCGCGCCGGATCACCGCACCGGTGCCGGCGTCGCAGATCAGCACCTTGCAGGACTGGGTCGAGCAGTCGATACCGGCGACCAGGGTCACGGTCGCAGCAGCTTCTCGACGGTCGCGCGGGCGCCGTCGCGGTGCAGCGAATCCAGCGCCCACAGATAGGGCTCCACGAAACGGGGCTCCTCGATCAGGTTGCCGAAGATGGACCGGTTGGCCAGGAACGCCGACGCGTCGGCGCGCTGTGACCGGGCGATCGGAATCAGGGTGTCAGCCCGCGGATCCACCACCTCGATGGGACGGCCTTCCTCGTCCACCCCCTCGGCGTAGCGGGCCCAACTGGCGACGATGGCTGCGGACAGGCGTACCGAGCCACCGGAGCGCAGGTTGTCGCGAACCACCGGCAGCAGCCACTTCGGAATCCGGTCCGACGATTCTGCGCAGAGCCGCTCCACCGTGTCGCGGACGTGGGCATTGGCGAAACGCGGCAGCAACCCATCCTTGAACTCCCGCAGTCCGGGCACCGGTGTGAGTGTCGGCATCGCCTCAAAATCCATGTAGCAGCAGAGTAATTCGGCGATCAGCGGGTCTTGCGCGGCGTCGTGCACCAGGCGGTAACCGGCTAGATACGCGAAATAGCACAAGCCCTGATGGCTGGCATTGAGCAGGCGGAGCTTCATCGCCTCGTACGGCGACACGTCATCGGCAAAGGTGACACCCGCGCGGTCCAACGGTGGTCGCCCGTCGGCGAAGTCGTCCTCGAGTGCCCACATCGCGAACGGTTCGGTGATCACCGGCCAGGCGTCGTGCACGCCGAATTCAGTTGTCAAGCTTTCGATCACGTCGGGGGTGGTGACCGGCGTGATCCGGTCGACCATCGAGTTCGGAAATCTGGTGTTCTCGTCCATCCACTGCGCCAGTGCGGGATTGGACTTTTGCGCGTAGGAGGTGAAAGCTTGCCGCGCGATATGGCCGTTCCCGACGATGTTGTCGCAAGACACGATTGTCGGCGATTTCACACCTCGTAGCCGGCGCCGGTCCAGCGCCTCGGTGACCAGCGCGAAGACGGCGCTCAGTGGTTCGTTGTAGCCGCCCTCGGTGATGGTCAGGGTGATGATGCGCACGGCAGGATCGGCCAGGAGCTCGATGACTGCCTCGGGATCGTCTGGTGCATAACGGAAGTCGACGATCGAACCGATGACCCGCGGTTCCCGGGTGCCGTCGGGGTGGGCCAGGGTCAGGGTATAGAGATGGTCCTGATCGCGCAGCGCGTCGCGCATTCGCCGGTCGCGGGGCAGCACGCCGACCCCGCAGATTCCCCACTTGCGGGCCATGCCCTGGCTGAGCAGCCGGTCGACGTACATGGCCTGATGGGCGCGGTGAAAGCCGCCGACGCCGAAATGGACGATGCCGACCTTGATCCGGGTGCGATCGTAGGTGGGTGTCGGTATCCGCAGCGTGTGCAGGTTTCGGGCGTTGAGCTTCATGCCGGTAACTCGTTGCCGTGCCGGCGGTAGGCGGACGGGGGCCGGCCCCAAGCACTTCGGAAGGCCCGGGTGAACGAGCTGGCGCTGTCGAACCCCACCCTGGTGGCGACCTGGAGCACGCTCAGTTGCGAGTCGGCGAGCAGCGCCGCCGCCCGCATCAGGCGGGCTTGTTGTGTGTAGTCGCGCCACGTCATCTGCAACTCGCGATGACATAACCTCCGCAACGACCGGGGCGACATGCCCGCGGCGGCGGCAGCTTCGTCAATGGTGATACCGGCCAACGTATTGCGGGTGTGTTTGAGCGCCGCGGCGAGCTGAGGATGAGTGGTCGTCGGCAGGCTGAAGGGGCTCTGCGATCCCAGCAGCTCGGCCAGCAACTCGGCGAAGCAGTGGAAATACGCCTCCGCCACCGCGTCCGGCGAATCCCGGTCGATAGGCCACCGACAGGCGTAGATGATCATCTGCCGGATCAACGGCGAGACCATCACGATCCCGGCGCCCGGACGGGCCGGTTGCAGGTGGATCGGATGCAGGAATATCGACACTGACCTCACTCGGGTGTCGATCGTGCTGATGTGTCCCAGCCCGGCCGGGATCCAGGCGGCCTGCCGCTCGGACAGTACGTACGCACCGGCATCCGTCTCCACTTCCAGAACGCCCTGCACGACGTACTCCAGCTGGTGCAAGTCGTGGGCGTGGCGCGCCGTGGTTACCCGCTGGCCTTCGTAGACAAACGCGCCCGCCGTACAGGCGCCACCCTGCCGCATGTCGATCAGCGCAGGCGTGTCCGCGCCGGACAAGACTGTGGCCGTTTGTGCAGAGAGTGTCATGGCTCTCCGATGGTACGACTGAGTGTCATGTCAGCGCAGTCGTTTACGCCCGCCGCGGGTGACCCGAAGTACACGAAGTACTACGACACGGTCATCGCGCTGTTGACCCGCGAAGACCGATGGCGTTCGGCCGCCATTGCGCAGCTGGGTCTGAAGCCCGACGATGTCGTCGTCGATGTCGGCTGTGGCACAGCATCATTGGCGATAATGATGAAGCAGTGGCAGCCGGGCGCCCGGGTCGTAGGCGTGGACCCTGACCCGCAGGTGCTGGCGATAGCGCGCGACAAGGTGCGCCGGGCCGGGGTCGAGGTCGAGTTCGTGCAGTCCATGGGGGACCGGGCCGTCGAGCTGATCGGGCCCGGGATCGCCGACAAAGTGGTGTCGAGCCTGGTATTGCATCAGTGCCCGGTGCCGATGAAGAAGGCCATCATCGGCAACATGTTCGCGCTGCTGCGGCCGGGCGGGCAGCTCCTTATCGCCGACTTCGGTGCGCAGCGGGACGCCCTGATGCGGCTGGGTTTCCGAATCGTCCAGTTTGCCGACGGCAAGCAGGACACCCAGCCCAACGCGGACGGAATACTGCCGGGATTGATCGAACAGGCCGGCTTCGCGAATGTCGCCGAAGTATCGGTGATCAGAACCGTTTCCGGTTCCATCTCTTTATACGTGGCAACGCGACCGGTTCCGGGTGGCCCGACGACCGGTTAATGTCGGACGATGTACTTTGTGCGGCCGGCAAAGGCGCTGGCGATCCTGTGTTCGGTGCTCACCCTGGTCGCCGGTTGCCACTCGAAACCGGCGACGTCGAGTTCGGACGCACCACCCGGGTCTCGTTCGCCCGGTTCGTCCCGTGCTACTGGCCCGGTGCCGGCCGGAGCCCTCTTCACCACCGCCGTGCCGTGGAACATCGACGTTTCGGGCGCCGCCAAGGCAGTCCGCTCGGATGCGATCATTCAGGCGCTGAGTGCTGCGGGCGGTTGGGGGACCGGAGCCCTACAGGCCGACTTCTCCATCCCGATCTTCTTCGCCGACGGCAACTCGCGAAAGACGAAGGTGGTCGGCATCGAGGACTATTGCGGCGGCGGACCGGACTGCGACTCAGTTCCCGCGCAGATGCCGTTGCCGGCCAAGGCATACCTCGAGGGTTCGTCGAACCTTAAGTGTGACACCACCGGCGCCACCGAGGGGCAGGAAGACTGTCACCTGCTCGTCGTCGACCGCGACCAACGCAAACTCTACGAGATCTATCACGGCAGCCAGTCCGGTGAAGACATCACGGCGCAGGCCTTCTTCGTCTGGGATCTCGCGAAGGCATACCCCGAGACATTGCGTGGTGATCAGTGCACCAGCGCCGACGCGGCCGGTTTCCCCATTGCCGCAATGTTGCCGACTGCCGATGAAGTGGCTTCTGGCGCAATCAATCACGCGATTCGCTTCATCCTCCCGAACGACCGGATGAAGGAAGGCGTCTACGTGCGTCCGGCCACCCATGCGGGAGGTCCGGCCAGCGCTGATCCCAATGCTCCGCCCTACGGCGTGCGATTCCGGCTGCGAGCAGACTTCGACGACTCGCACTTCTCCAAGTCCGAACGGGTGGTCATCGCCGCTCTGAAGAAGTACGGAATGCTGCTCGCAGACGGCGGTCAGGTGCCGCTCACCTTCGCCGACGACCGGGCCAGCACCAAGAAGTGGTCCGAATTGGGCATCAGCGCGCAGTCATTCAACGACATCGGCGTCGATCAGTTCGAAGTCGTCGATCTGGGTGAGGAGATCAAGCTCACCTACGATTGCGTCCGCAACAAGTGAGCGTGAGCTGCCTCAGGCCTTGGCGAGGGTGAACTGCGCGACGTCCGTGTAGCCCTCGCGGAAAAGGTCGGCACAGCCGGTCAGGTACTTCATGTAGCGGTCGTAAACCTCTTGCGACTGAACGGCGATCGCCTTGTCGCGGTTGGCTTCCAGCGCGGTCGCCCAGGTGTCGAGGGTGCGCGCATAGTGCGGGCGTAGCTGCTGAATCCGGTTGAGCGAGAAGCCGGCGTGTTCCGCGTGCTCCTTGACGGCCTTGGCGGGAGGAAGGTCTCCGCCGGGAAAGATCTCATCCATGATGAACTTCATGAACCGCAGCTTGGTCATGGTGATGGGCAGCCCGCGCTCGGCGAATTCTTCCTCGCTGGGCTGAATGATGGTGTGCAGCAACATCACCCCGTCAGCGGGAAGAGCCTCATAGGCCATTTTGAAGAAGTCGGGGTAGCGGTCCCGCCCGAAGTGCTCGAATGCGCCGATGGAGACAATCCGGTCCACCTTCTGATCGAATTGTTCCCAGCCCTGCAGCAATACCCGCTTGCTTCGCGGGCTGGGGTGCTCGTCGAGCCGTCGTTGGGTATGCGCCTGCTGATTGCGGCTCAACGTCAGGCCGATGACGTTCACGTCGTACCGCTCGAGCGCCCGAATGATCGTGGTGCCCCAGCCGCACCCGATGTCGAGCAGTGTCATGCCGGGCTCTAGTCCGAGCTTGCCGAGGGAAAGATCCACCTTGGCGATCTGCGCCTCTTCGAGGGACATGTCTTCGCGTTCGAAGTACGCGCAACTGTAGGTCCGGGTCGGATCCAGGAAGATCTTGAAGAACTCGTCGGACAGGTCGTAATGCGCTTGGACGTCCTCGAAGTGAGGCTGCAAAGTTTCGGATTGATTCTGGTTTTCAGGCATAACGGCAACTTTCGACTCGACTCCTGTCGAGCGTAGCGTCGCGTGATCCAAGCCCGATTGACCTAAGCCATGCTAGCCCGTCGGGAACACCGGTTCGGACGCGTGGCCGGTAAGCGGCTCCCGCGACACGAAGTGTTGCCTGGTGACACGCGGTCCACGCGGGGCCAGCGGGGTGGTTCCCGCCTGTAGCCGAAGGATCCGTCCGCCGATCTGGATGTAGCTGCCGGGCTGCCATGTAACCGGCTCCCAGGGGACGATCGGGGTCCAACCCTGCTGGGCCGGCTCGCGCAGGAAGACGCCGTTGGTCGAGCCGCGGTCGACGACGACCACCTCGCCGTTGACGATGCGGACCTCGACGTGGGCCCGGGACAGCAGACCGGCCGGGTCCTCCAGAGTCACCGGACGGAGTCCGCGCTGCGCGGCATCCGACCCGTGCGGGTCGCGGCCGACGACGCAGCCGCGGTCGATCTCGAAGTGGGAGCCGTCTTCAAGGACCACCCACCGCCCGGGCTGCGGCGAGGCGACCGCCGGCACGCGCCGGCCGGCGGTTTGGGTTGAACGCAGGACGGCGCCGTCGCCGGGCACGATGCCGCCGGTGATCCGGTAGACGCCGTTCGCCGGGATGCCGGCGCGTGACCGCTGTCCCAGCTCCTCGACGGCGACCACCGCGGCCACCGCCGGCATCGGCACCGAGTAGTGCACCAGGCGGCCGCGGCCGTGCAGCAACGTCCGGTCGTCGCCGTCATCGAGCGCGACGGTGACACTGCCGCACAGCAGGATTTCCAGGCCGGCCGAGGTGGGCGTAACGATGCCGACGTCGACCAGCGTGTGCGTCCAGGGCTGACGGGACAGCTTGGCGAAGGCGCTGACCAGCTTCTGCGGGTCGGTCCGCCGCACCATTTCGGCCAGGGCCGCCAGCTGTTGCGCGGCGACAGAGTGCTCGGTCAGCGCCGTCCGCTCGCGGTGGGCGACCACGATGACGGTGCCGTTGACGTTGGCCACCAGGTGTGCACCGGGGATGACCTCGACCTCAGTCGACGGCAGGGTCGACGGGGAAATCGACGGTCCGGCCTCGACGTATTCTTCGGCCGCCTGCACCGCTGCCGCCACGGCGAGGTCTTCGGCCGGCGCCGGGGAGTCGACGGCTTCCGGCGTCTGCGCCGGCTCAGGGGTGTGCTCCGGGGTCTCGCTGATCCCGATGCGCGAGTGCAACCAGCGCAACGGCTTGGGCGCCCACCAGTTGAGGTCGCCGGCGACCCGCAGGAACGCCGGGACGACGACGCCGCGGATGATCGTCGCGTCGATCACGACAGCGAGCGCCGTGCCGATGCCGAACATCTTCATGAACGACAACCCATTGGCGAACGAGATCAACGTGATCGTCAGCAGCAGCGCGGCGCTGGTCACGATCCGTCCCACCCGCCCCAGCCCGATGACGGTGGACGCGTCATTCGACAGGCCGGAGTCGCGGGCCTCCTTGATTCGGCTGAGCAGGAAGATCTCGTAGTCGACGGAGAGGCTGAACGCGATGGCGCAGAGCAGGACGACCATCGACGGGTTCAGCGGCGCGGGGGTGAATCCCAGCAGCCCGGAAAGGTGGCCCTGCTGGAAGATCCAGACCAGGACACCCAGCACCGCGCTGAGCACCAGCAGGTTCAGCAGCAGCGCCTTGACCGGCACCACGACGCTGCCGGTGAACAGGAACAACAGGATGAATGTCGCCACCGCGATCAGGGCGATGGCCAGCGGGAGCCGGTCGGCGATCGCGGCGCGGCTGTCGATCAGCGTGGCGGTCGGCCCGCCCACCTCGACCTGGTGGCCGGTGATCTTCGCGCGGATGTCGCGGACCAGGTGCTGGGCCTGGTCGGAGTCCGCCTGCACCGACAGGTAGACGAAGGCGTAGCCGGCCCCGGACGCGGCGGGCGTCGGACCGACCGGCTGGCCATGCTCGTAGCGGCCGATGGTGCCGTTGACCAGGACGGCACCGTCCATGCGGGAGACCTCGGCGGCGAGATTGGCGAGCACGCCGGCGTCGTTGCGGGTGACCAGGGTGATCGCTTGGGACGGGTCGAGGGAGAAGTCGTGCTGCAACGACTCGGCCACCAGGCGCGCGCTGGAGTCCGTAGGCAGCGCGCGCTCGTCGGGCGTGGCGTACTGGGCGTGCAGGAACGGGACCCCCAGTGCGAGCAACGCCGCTACGACGGGCACCGCGTACAGCAGCGGTCGGCGGGTGACGACTTCGGCGAAGCGCCGCCAGAACAGAGAGTCCGCCGACAGCGGCACCTTGCGCCGGATCACCGCCAGCGAGTCGACGCGCTTGCCCAGCAGAGCCAGCAGCGCGGGCAGCACCACGATCGCGCTGAACGCCGACAGCAGCACGGTGGCGGTGGCGGCGAGACCGACCGAGCGCAGGAAGTAGGTCGGGAAGACCAGCAGGCTGGTCATCGCCAGGGTGACCGTCGCCGCGCTGAACAGGATCGTGCGGCCCGCGGTGGTGACGGTCGCGATGATCGCCTGGTGGTGGCCCCGGCCGTTGGCGCATTCCTCCCGGAACCGGGACACCATCAGCAGCCCGAAGTCGATCGACAGCCCCAGCCCGAACGCGGTCGTGACGGTCAGGGCATGCACGGACACATCGGTGATGGTCGTCATCAGCAGCAACACCGACAGGGTGGAGACGATCGAGACGACCCCGACCACCACCGGCAGCGCCGCGGCGATGAGCCCGCCGAACACCACGACCAGCACCGCGAGCGAGATGGGCACTGCGATGCTCTCGCTCATCTTGAGGTCGTGCTTGACCTTGTCGCGGATCTCTTGCTGCACACCCAGGGAGCCGCCCGCCCGCACGGCGACGTTCGGGTCGGTAGGCAAGCTCGCGACGATCCGTTTGGCCGTCTCGGCAGCCTCGTCCGCGGTGCCGCCGACGTGGACGAGGATGAGGCCGGAGCGGCCGTCCTTGCTGCGCAGATCACCGGCGCCCTCATCGCCGAAGGCCCGGGTGACCTTGGCCTTCGGTTCGGCCGCGATCAGTCGAAGCACCCGGTCCCGCACCGGGGCGACATCGGCTGCGTCGACGGTGCCCTCGCGGGGCAGCAGCTGGATGACCAGGTTGGACGTGGTCCCGAAATGCTGGTCCAGGAACTCTTCGGCCTGCGACGACTCCGCCGCCGGGTCGGTGTTTCCGCCCGTGCCCAGCTTGTCGGACACCGAGCCGCCGAGTACGACACTGATGCCGAGAAGCACCAGGACCGCCGCCAGCACCGCCTTGGGGCGCCGCACGGTGAAGCTGGCCAACTGCCTCAACATTTCTCGCCTTTCCCCTGAACTCCCCTAACCGACGGCAGAAGTCTGTCGCGACGGCCTTGGGGCTTTCTAAAGGTTTGCTGCGTTCAGTTGCGGGGTTCGCCGGCCAGCCACAGGCGCACCAGGCAGCGTCGTTGCGCCGCCTCCGGTGCGTCGACGAAGCTGCGGCGGTTGTGCAGGGTGGCGTGGTTGTCGGCGAAGAAGACGTCGCCCGGGTCGAGGGTGAACTCGACGTGGTTGGCGGGGTCGTTCAGGGCCCGGTCCAGAGCGTCCAGAGCCTGGCGCTGCCGGTCGCTCAGCGGCTGACCGCTGCGGTAGTGGCCCAGCTCGATGTGCAGCCGGTTGTACCGGATGCGGACACCTTCCGGGGTGTCGGTGAAGATCGAGCCGTACGTGAACGGGTCCTCGCCCGGCTGGGTCTCGTGCGAGCGGTCGAAGCAGAACCGCCCGTAGAGTTCCTCCACGAGTTCGGGCTGTGCCGCCAGCACCGCGTTGTAGGCGGTGTGGCCACTGACCATGACCGACTCCCCGCCGGACACGGCCTTGCGCAGGCACAGCAGGCCGAGCACGTCGGGCCGGCTGCCGGCGTAGGCGCAGGCCGAGTCGGTGTGAAAGATCAACTCGGAGTTGGTTTTCGAGCCGCGGGCCTCCGCGACGGTCTGACCGGTGTCCTGCACCAGGTAAACCCGGTCGCCCTGGCGGTTCTGCGGCTGCGGCCCACCCAGGTACGTCCCGAGGCCCCAGTAGAGCATCGAGGCTTCCTCATCCGTCCAATCCTGCAGCGGCAGGCCGCGCAGCACGCAGAAGCCGGGACCCAGGCGCAGGCAGTGCCGGATGCCGCGGGCGATCTCGACCAGCTCCGGCTCCTGGAAGTCCGATGCCACGATCGTGTCCAGGCGCCGGCCCAGGCGGCGCAGCCGGTCGCGGATGCGCAGGCACGCCGCGGCGTGCTGCGGCTCGACGGCGATCATGTAGTCCCAGGCGTCCAGGCTGGCGTGGTCCCAGACCGTCGGTGCGGCGATTGACCGGCGCTGGCTTACCCGCTGCTGTGTGTTCTTCATCGTGAGCATCTCTTCATCTCCTCTCGTCCGGCTGAGATGCGTTTCTATGAGTTTGGCGAGAGGTACTTGAGAAATTCTTGGAGCTTGTAGGGCGGCTGTCAGCGGTTATATCAGCCAGTTCGGCTGGGCCAGGTGGGCGTAGCGCTTCATCTCGGCAGGGCTGGAATAGACGTGTTGACCCGCGGTGTGCAGATCCCGGAAGCACCGCTGATTGGGATGGCTCGCGTGTACCGCGCCGGCGCCGGTCAGTGAGAACGCCGTATCGACGGCTCCGCGTGCCGCGCGCATGGCCTGTTGCGCGGCGAGTGCAGCGGCCTCGTCGGGGACAAACGCCCGCGCGGAACGGAGATCGCCTTCCGCCCCGGCGGACGTGACCTGTGCGTCGGGGGGGGGGTTGGTCAGCGCCCCGCTACGGCGAGTTCATCACCGGGGCGCTCACCGATGCCCTGCTCAGGCGGTGACGGGAACCAGCTCCGGGCGCATCTGCACCGCCGGAGCGCTCTGCGGGGTGAACCGGATGAACAGCTTCGCCACGAACGGTGCGGCGACCAGCATCAGCACCACTCGGATGACCTGGGACGCCATCACAAACGTCACGTTCGAACCCGAGCCTGCAGCGGTGCCCAGCACCGCGTAAACGCCGCCCGGGCTGGTGGCCAGGTACCCGTCGAGCATGCTGAGTCCGGCCGAGTGTGCCAAGACCACGCCCAGCCCGGCCGCGACCACGTTCAGGACCATGATCAAAGCGAACGCGCCGGGCAGGATCCGGCGAATAGCCCGCAGTGACTCGCGGTCCAGCGTCAGTACCGTCTGCAGCACGATCAGCACGATTCCGGCCTGGAACACCAGCATCGGAACGGCGAGGCCCTTCGCAAGTCCGGCGAACTCCAGTCCCATGGTGATCGCCATCGGCCCGATCAACCCGCCGCCGGGCAGCCGCAGCCGGCGTCCGGCCACCGCGCCGACCAGCACGATGGCTGCGAGCAACGGAAGTGTGAAATACCAAGGCAGCAAGGTTTTTTCGCTCACCTGCTCGGCGTGGGAGGGAGTGCTGTGATAGAAGGCGGTGGCGACGATGGGCATGGCGGCCGTGATCATGGCAACGCGCAGGTACTGGACGGCCGCGACGACGCGATCATCACCGCCGAGTTCGCGCGCGATGGCGACCAGTCCGGCCGAGCCGCCGGCGACCAGTGCGAGGCCACCGGTCAGCGGCGTGATGTCGCGGTGCAGGCCGAGTAGCGCACCGCCCGCCACGCTCAGGACGAGGGTGCTGACGGCCACCGCTATGACGATCGGCCAGTGCGAGCCCAGGGCGGCGAAGGAGATGTCGCGCACCATCAGCCCGGTGTAAACGCCGAGCACGCCTTGGGCGGCCAGACCGATTCCCGGCACGGTCTTGGGCGCATACCGCGCCATCGACCAGGCGAAGGCCCCGCAGACAACGGCGACGATGAGAAGGTCAATCGGGTTCATGGTGTGAAGGGTTCAGCAACCGCCTTGGCGGATTCTTGAAGCGCAGAACGGCGGCGATGGGATTAGGTACCGGACTACTCAGTCGGGGCCGTCGTCACCGGGGCACGCTGGGCCGATGGCCGAGGAACTCACCGAGCGTGAGCACGCGCTGCGCAGGTTGCCGTTGCCGTACTCGCTGGCGCTGCGGTTGCGTGACGCGGGCGTCGCGGACGAGGTGATCTGCGAATACGTCGGCGTCGAGAACGACTTCCTCGACGGTTTCTATCGGGTCGCCGAAGCGAAACTTGCCGCACTCCGGCTTCGCGCGCTGTGACAAACCGTCTCAGCCGAAGAAAACGCAACGTGCGTCGACTCAGACAGGCCCCCGGCAGAACGCGGTTCGACTGCGAGGCTGTGCCGACTCTCCTACGCTAACCGGGTGCGTCTGACATGGCCGCTGGTCGGCCGGGCACAGGAGATCGCGGTCGTCCAGGCCGCGATATCTGATCCGCGCACGCCGGGGGTGCTCATCTGTGGTGCACCCGGCGTCGGGAAGAGTCGGCTGGCGGGTGACGCACTCACGGGGCTTGCCGGGTGCGTCACCCGTCGGGCTGTTGCCAGCGCGTCTGCCCGATCGATTCCTCTGGGGGCATTTGCCGCCTGGGTGCGACTGCCGGGGCCGGGCGACGGCCAGCTGGTTCACCTCGTCCGCGACGTGATCGAGTCACTCACGGCGACAACGGGACAAACCGCGGTCGTCATCGCCGTCGACGACGCACACCTGCTCGATGACCTGTCGGTGTTCGTGCTGCATCAGATCGTGCAGCGCCGGTCGGCGAAAGTGGTGCTGACGGTCCGCAGCGGTGAGCCGCTCTCCGCCGCCCTGCAGGAAGTGTGGAGCGACGGGTTCGAGCGGCTGGACCTGCAGCCGCTGTCTGCCGGCGAGACAGCGACGCTGTTATCGGAGACATTGGATGGTCCGGTGGATCCTGATGTCTCACAACGGCTTTGGAAACTGACCCGGGGGAATGTGCTCTACCTGCGCAACATCGTCGAGCAGGAGCGGGCCGATGGCCGATTGGTGCAACGCCACGGCTATTGGCGGTGGACCGGCGATCCCGTGGTGCCGCCCAGTCTGGCCGAGTTGATCGAGTCGCGGATGGGGACACTGCCCGCCGCGGTGGGCGATGTGGTGGACACCCTGGCGGTGGGAGAGCCGCTCGAACTGCAGTCCCTGGCGCGACTGGTGGACCCGGGCGCCATCGAGGAGGCCGACGTGCGGGGATTGATTGCGATCGGGCCGGTCGACGGCAAAGTGGAAGTCCGGCTTGCCCATCCGCTCTATGGCGAGCTGCGCCGGTCGCGAGCCGCGGCTACCCGGTTGCGCCGACTGCGCGGCCGGGTGGTCACCGAGTTGGCCGCGTGTGAGGATCGCGACGAGGTGCGAACGGTGGTGCGGCGCGCCGTGCTGACTGTGGATTCCGACCTGGTGCCGGACGGGGAACTACTCCTCCGAGCCGCGGAAGGTGCGATGTTCCTGGCCGATGCTCCGCTGGCGGACCGCTTGGCGGCAGCGGCGATTCGCGCCGGATGCGGCGTGCCGGCCTACAACATCCGCTCGTTCGCGCTGGCCTGGCAGGGCCGCGGTGCGGAGGCCGATGCCGCGGTGGCTGCGACACCCACCGAAGGTCTCTCGGAAGAGGATCGGCTGTACCTGCTTGGTCACCGAGGCTTCAACAGGCTGTGGGGGCTGGCCGATCCCGACGGCGCCAGGGAGCTGTTCGAGGAAGCCGCCGAATTGGCGACGGCTGCCACGCGTGGCTGGAGTGATGCCTACCTGACCGTCTACTGGGCATCGATGGCGCAGCCCGCCAAGGCGATAGCTCTGGGCGAAAACGTCGACCTGGAGTGCCTGCCCGGGATCATCAGTTCGGCCGCGGCTTGGGCGCTGGTTGTCGCACACGGCGATGCGGGGAACGGCACCGAGGCGGACCGGGTGGCCGAAGTCGGTTACGCCTGCGTGCAGCGGACGTCCACCGCTGCCCACATGAGGCTGATCCTCGCCGACCGGCACCTCGGCGCGCTGCTGCTCGCTGGTCGCTTGTCGAGCGCCAGTGCCCTTGCTCAGCAGGCGCGCGAGCAGACCGTCGACGTTCCCGGCGTCGCCCAGCTCCTGGGCGCCGCGATCATGGGCCGGGCCGCCGCCGGATCGGGACGTCTGGATGAGGCCCGGCGCCACTTACAGGCTGTCGTCGAGCTTTTCAGCGGCGATTCCAATGGTTTTCGGTACCGCTACCTGATCCCGCTCGCTACGACACTGGCCATGTGCGGCCTTGTCAACGAGGCGGACGCGGCGCTGCGGGCACTCGAGGCGGAACGCCATCGAAGTTGGGGATTCGTGAACTACGAGCGCGATCTGGCACGCGCGTGGGTGACCGCCTGCCGGGGTGCGCTCAGTGAAGCGATCAAGATCGCGCTTCAAGCGGCCGAAACCTGCCGTGAAAATCGTCAATTCGCCGCCGAGGTGCTGTGTTTGCAGACTGCCACGCAATTCGGCGCCGGCTCGTCGGCGGCACGGCTGGGCGAACTCGTGGGCTTGGTGCGGGGCCCGCGGGTCGGCGTGGCCGCCCGGTTCGCCGCCGCGCTGGCGTCCGGCGACGGAGCCGAGTTGATAGCTGTATCAGCCGCTTTCGAGGCGATCGGTGACCTCGTTGCCGCACTCGACGCGGCGGCGCACGCAGCGA
This sequence comes from Mycobacterium sp. 23, assembly GCF_048287075.1. NCBI lineage: Bacteria > Bacillati > Actinomycetota > Actinomycetes > Mycobacteriales > Mycobacteriaceae > Mycobacterium > Mycobacterium sp. 23. Next base: position 3,389,808 of record NZ_JBLVUX010000005.1, on the reverse strand, counting down.
TTGCGTTCCGCAACAAAGACTTACGAGGATCGGCGTTGAGCTGCTCGACGCGTGCCGATGCGCTGGCCGAGCGGTGCGGCGGCGCGGTAACTCCGGTGCTTCGTCAAGCCAGCGTGCCCGTGCCGTTCACGTCGCGGGAACGGGAGATCGTGATGTTGCTCGGAGAGGGTCTGCCCAGCCGCGCGGTTGCCGAGCGCCTGACACTGTCGGTGCGCACGGTTGAAGGTCACATCTACCGGGCGATGACCAAAACCGGTGTCTCAAGCCGCGAAGAGCTCGCAGCGTTGTTGAAACCGCGAGCCTAGTCCCGTCCGCCCAGATGTTGTTCGAGGAACCGGTCCACGGCGTCGAACAAGTCAATGACGTTCTCAGGGTTGAGGAAACCGTGCCCCTCGTCTTCCTTGACCAGGTACTCCACGTCGACCCCGCGGGCGCGCAGCGCCTCCACCAGATTGTCGGACTCGGCCTGGACTACGCGAACGTCATTGGCGCCCTGCGCAACCAGCAACGGCGTCTGAATCCGTTCCACCTTGGTGATCGGTGAGCGCTCGAGCATGTCCGCCTCCTGCGCGGGATCTTCCGGGTCGCCGACGAACAGGTGCCAGTTGTTGGCGAGGTGGGGCCGTGCGATCGCCGGTAGTGTGCGCATGAAGTTGGCCAGGCTGGAGATCCCGACGTAGTCGATGGCCGCCGCGAAGACCTCCGGGGTGAAGGTGACGCCGACCAGTGCGGCGTAGCCGCCGTAGGAACCGCCGAAGATCGCGACCCGCGCCGGGTCCGCGTAACCCATCTCGACTGCCCAGTTCACCGCGTCGATCAGGTCGTCGTGCATTTTGCCCGCGAACTCCCCGACCGCGGCCTTGACGAATGCCTTCCCGAACCCCGTTGACCCGCGGAAGTTGACTTGCAGCACCGCATACCCGCGGTTGGCGAGGAACTGCGCCTCCGGGTCGAACCTCCACCAATCCCTGGCCCACGGTCCGCCGTGGACGAGCAGCACCATCGGCAGGTCCCTCGGTTCCAGTCCGACGGGCAGCGTCAGATACGAAGGCAGATCCAGTCCGTCGCGGGACGGGATCGTCACGGGCGTCATCGGCGCCAACTGCTCGGGATCCAGATGTGGGAAAGGCCGGAACAGCAGCCTGCTTCGGCCGGTGGAGTGGTCATAGAGGTAGGTGAGTCCGGCGTCCCGGTCGTGGTTGAAGCTGACGATCCATCGCTGACCGCTGTCGTCGGAGGACAGTGCTCCGATATCGCCGTCGGACAGCTTCTCCAAGCTCGCCAGTACCTCTGCGAACAGTGGGTCGAGCGGCCTGATGACCTGACGCGCACCCAGATAGCGTGCCCCGAGCAGCTCACCCGTGCGCCTGTGTTGGATCAGTGGCTGTGGCACGAGCGGCATGACCAGGCCCCTGGCGTCCAGGTCGAAGCTGGGGTGGCTGTCCACGGCCGTCTCCGTGCCGTTGACCACGTCAAGCCGGACCAGTCGGGTGCGGTCGGTGCCCTCGTTGGAGCCTATCCAGATTCCCGTTCCGTCAGGGGTGACGACCATCGGGAAAACACCCAGAGTGTAGTCGGCGCCGTCATAGGTGGCGATCGGCCGCAGCGACGCCGATCCGGCGTCCCATCGGTGGATTTCAACGTCGCCGGCGGCGGTCAGTGCCACGGCGAACAGATCGCCGTCACGGCTGCTGAGCCATCCTGCGACCTGCCCCGGATTCTCGGCGCGCATGGTGAGTTCGCCTGTGGCGATGTCTAATTGGTAGGCATCCAGCAACGCGGCGTTGCGCTTGTTGAGGTACACGATGGCCTTGCCGGACAGTCCGCCCGGGATCTCGAAGATCGCCTTGGTGCCTTCGAAGGGTGTCAGGTCAACGGCGGAGGCCTCCGGATCCTCCAGGTCGACCCGGAAGATGTGCCAATTCTCGTCGCCGCCACTGTCCTGCAGGTACAGCAGCCACCGGGGGTCGTCGGTCCATTCGTAGCTCAACACCGAACGGGTGTCGTCCGCGGTGACGCAGCGCGCCGGCTCGCTTTCGTCCAGCGGTTGGACCCACACGTTCAGGCGGTTACGCCACAGGGCGAGATACGCCATCCGCGTTCCGTCGGGCGATATGGTCGCTCCGGCGCGGACGGGTGGGCGGAAGAAGTCCTCGACAGAGATCGGTTCGGGCAGTGCCATGCGGCGACTCCTTTGGTCGTTGCGTCGTGAATTCTGTTGTCGTGCGCTTAATTTCGATCTACTGAGGGATGGGACCGCCGATGCGTCCGTTGGTCGCGTCGAGAATCGCCCGGTCGATCAGCGCGAGTGTCTGCTGCGGGCTGACCTTTTCGCCGTGCGCGACGACCGCAATGCTGACGTCCTCGTCGATCACCCGCAACGCACCGGTCACGGCCGCTGCGCACAGTCGCACGGTGAGATCGTCGCGGTTCATCCGGAGTCGCTTGGCGATGACCGGTATGAATCCTCGCTCGAGTTCGTCGTGGACCATCAGGTAGGCGGTGCGCAGCGCCGGTTCCGACGCCGTCATGCTGGCAATTCGCATCGCACTGACCTCGTCGGCGATGTCCTGTTCGGTGAACGGGTGCGCGACCGCGTCGGCGGCCATGTGTTCGCCCAGCGACAATTCACGCGGCCACCGGTCCAATACTGCGATGAACCGGTGCGTCGACTTGGCGAGCACCGGTTCGACGCAGCTCTCTTTCGACCGGAAGTACCTCCAGATTGTTCGAGTGGAAAGCCCTGCGGCAGCTGCGATGTCGTCGCCGGTCGTTCCCGATACCCCGTTCTGCCAGAACAGTTCGCAGGCGTGGCGGGATACCTGCAACCTGGCTTCGCCGTGCGCTATGTCCTCCACCCCCTGTCACTTAGTGACAACACCAATGTGTCACTAAGTGACAGGAGGCGTCAAGTTGCTAATCCTCGTCCAGGTATGCGTCGGCCCAGGCGCCGATGATGCGGGCGGCCCGGCGCGCCTGGCCCCGAGCGGTGAGCAGATGATCCGAGCCCTCGAGCGAGACGAAGCTGCGCGGGTGGCGTGCCAACCGGAAGATCTCGGTCGCGTTTCCGATGCCGACCGTGTTGTCGGTGGGCGAGTGCAGGATCAGCAGCGGCAGCCGCAGACCCTTGATCTTGTCGTGCAGATGCGCCGCGCGGACGTCCTCGACGAAGGCCCGCTTCAGGGTGAGCGTGCGCCCGCCGACCATCCACTCGGCACTGCCCTCGGACAGGCAGCGGTCAACCACTGCGTCGTAATGCTTTTCGACGTGACTCGGGTCGATCGGCGCGGCCACTGTGACGACCGCCCGCACCCCCGGCGACTGCCGGGCGGCGGCAAGTGCGGCCGCGCCGCCCCAGGAGTGCCCGACCAGTATGTCGGCCGGCGTTCCGCGCTCGGTCATGAACCTGCATGCCATGACGATGTCGTCGACCTTGACGGTGAACGACCCGTCGCCCCAATCTCCCTCCGAGCCACTGAGCCCCAGCGCGTCGAAGCGCAGCATGCCGATTCCGTCGGCGGCGAGTTGTTTACAGATGCGCGCAGCGGCCGGCGACTCTTTGCCGAGCGTGAAGCCGTGAGCGAACACTCCCCAGCCGCGTACCGCGCCGTCTGGCACGTCGATGATCCCCGCGAGATTCGGCCCCGTCGAGCTTTGGAACGTGACACGTTCGCCCATGCTGACGATCTAACACGGCGGTCGGCTCGAACGGTTCGACATTGCCGGCCAGATCCGTAGCATCGCTTCATGAGGCTTGTCGCGATGACGCCAGGCGCGCATGTTGCCCTCAGCCTGGCGACTGCCGTTCTGCTCGGTTTCGGATTGTCGGTCGGCCCGGGGCCGTTGCTTCCCAAAGCATCGGCGGCCTGTCCCGACGCGGAAGTGGTTTTCGCTCGCGGCCGAGAGGAGCCACCCGGCGTTGGAGCCGTCGGTGATGCCCTCGTGAATTCGCTGCGGGGCAAGACGCGGATGTCGATCGGTGTCTACGGCGTCAATTACCCCGCCAACATCACCACGGGCACCGGCGCCAATGACATGAGCGCCCACGTGCAATCGATGGCCAGAGACTGCCCGAATACGCGTATCGTCCTCGGCGGCTATTCGTTGGGCGCCGAGGTGGCCGACCTGGTGACCGGAGGCCGTCCACTGTTCGGATTCACCAATGTGCTGCCGCCGGGCGTCGACCAGCATGTCGCGGCCGTCGCGCTGTTCGGTAACGGCACCCGGGGACTGTCGCCGGCCTTCGCCGGAAAGACCATCGACCAGTGCGCGGCCGGGGACCCGATCTGCGGTAGGGGCACGAATTGGCCGTCGCATCTGCAGCCGTCGTATATCGACTCCGGTCTGGTGGATCAGGCCGCGGGTTTCGTGGCGGGCAAGCTGTAGCGCCGAACAGAATTCTCAGCTAAAACCTAACTGTTGAGTACAGCAACGAATCCGATGCGGTGATATTTTAAATCTGCGAGTGTCGCGGTTTCTGTGGTTGGACCGGGACTCGTTGGCTAACGCATTTGGAGATGAAGTGGACATCGTACTCGGGCTGTCGATGACACCTGGAACCGTCCGTATGGTGCTGGTAGAGGGACAAAACGCGGATGGCGTCGCCGTCGAGGAGCGGGAGTTCGCGGTTGACGTCAGGGTCAGCTCAGCAACCGATCAGCTGATGACCGCGATACTGGACGCCCGCGAGGCTGCGGCAGCGGCCGGCAACCAGGTGATATCCATCGGCGTCACATGGACCGACGAATTCGACGTGCGCGGCCTGGACGAGGCGCTGGCGGCACACGAGGTCTGCAACGTCACCCTCGCGCCACCGTTCATCGCCGCGACGACTCTGGCTCAGGCGGTCGGGCGGGCCGTCGGATATGAGCGCATGGCGATGCTCTTCGTCGAACCCGGGAGCGCCACCATGGCCGTCATCGAGGTCGCCGAGGGAGCGGTCGCCGACCTCAGGGACGAACCGCTGGACGGCGTCGATGTCGGGACGGCGCTGAGCGTGCTGGCCGGGTGGGCTGAGGCGCTCAGCGCGCGCCCGGACGGTGCTTTCGTCATCGGCTCCGGCGTGGACGTCGCGCCGCTCAAGCGTCATCTGGAGATGGTGACCTCCCTGGCGGTGAGCGTGCCAGAGGAACCGGAGATGGCGCTGGCGCGCGGAGCCGCGCTGGCGTCCGTCAGCGGATCGCTGTCCGCTCTGGCTACCGAGGGCTTCGCCTATGCACGGGTTGCCGATGTGGTGGAGGTGTGCCCCGATGCGGTGACGCTGAGTCGCATGGACGTTCCGACCGAGGGGAACTTCGCCTACAGCGTCTCGCCGGATGGAGACACGGACGCCCCTACGACGGTGCTTGCGTCGAGCGAAGAAGCCGGTATGAGCGAAACGCTCCAACAGCGCAGACCGGTGCTGCTGTTGGGCAGCGTCGGAGCGGTGACTCTGATTACGGCCGTTGTGGCACTTGAAGTTTCACTGGCACTCGGTATCCGTCCGGCAGCCGTTGGCCTGCACCACGTCCCTGGTCAGAATCGCATCATGCCGGCCCCGTTGCTGCCCTTGGCGCCGCTGGCTGTCGCATCCGCGCCTCGACCAGTCGCGATGCGCCCGTCGGGTCCGGTCGTCCAACTGCCACCCTCTGATGCTTCGATTCCCCAGCCCCCCGCCGGGATAGCCGGTGATTCACCGGGCGCACCGCCCGCGCTCCTTGCGTTGCCCGTCCTGATGCCCGACGCGTTGCCGCCAAGGATCCCGGATGCCGATTACCCTAATTACCCGCTGCTGCTGCCGCTTCCGGTGGTGCAGCCGCCGAGTGCTGTGCCGAGCATGCCGCCGCGCCAGCTTCCGTCTGCGCCCGTGACGCAGACCCCGACGACGGTGCCGGTGACGCAACCGCCGACGACGCAGCCGCCGTCAACCGTGCCGGTGACGCAGCCCGTGACGTCGCAGCCGGTAACCACCGCGCCGCCGGCGACCACGGTTCCGGTGACGCAGCCGCCGACCACGGTTCCGGTGTCGCAACCGGCGACGACGGTTCCGGTCACGCAACCGCCGACCACGGTTCCGGTGACGCAGCCGCCGACGTATGTGCCCGTCTCGCAGCCGCCCAGGCCCGCTCCGGTGGCTCCGCCGCCGGTCCATGCCCCCGAAATCCAACCGCCCGCGAACCTTCCAGCGCCCGAGGTGCCGGTGGCTCCGGGTTTGGAGACTACGACGGTTCGCGGTCCGATCCTCGAGGCCCCGACTATTCCCACCGCGCCGGGCGTCGTTGTACCGGCTCAGGACGGGCCGCCGGCAGCACCTCAGTTGCCGGGTTCGCTGAATGCACCGGCGCTGGAGCCGGCGCCCTCTACTGGCGGAGGCGGTGCACCATTCGGCGGGAGCGGGGGACCGCTCGGCGGAAGCAGTGCGGGCACCACCGGAACCGGACCGTCGGGGATAGGCGGCGGTTCATCGGGTGGCGGAAGTGGCTCACTCGGGGGCGGCTCGCTGGGAGGCAGCTCCACCGGAGGTGGCAGTAGCTCTATCGGCGGCAGCAGCTCCATAGGCGGAAGCAGCTCCATAGGCGGAAGCAGCTCCATAGGCGGAAGCAGCTCCAGCGGTAGCAGTGGTGGTTCCGGCGGCGGCAGCAGGTAGCTGCCGCGGCAATCCCTGGGGCGGCGGGCCACTGCGCCTCTGCACATGAATTCATGTATCCGCTTGTGGCGCAGCGTGAATCAGCCGACCTCATCGCCTTCAGGTGATGAATCGGCTGTTAGCATGCCCGCCTGTGTCCGCAAGGGGAAGATGGCCGAACTTCGTCGAAGGTATCTCGGCAGCAGGAGTTGATGAGCTGCGTTCTGTCGCAGGCAATTTCGCGGACTGGCAGCTGGCCGCGCCGATAGACACGTCACTTTCTACCTCGGAGGAGCTGGCCGCCGACTATCTGGCGAAGCTGCAGTATCCGCACCATATATTCGACGAGCTGTCAGCCGATGCGCAGGATCGTGTCGCCGTTGCTGTTGGCTGTCTGCCGCAAACCCAGTGGCACCCGCCGCCCGTCGCACCCGGGACGCCGTCGTACGCGCAACCGAGCTGGGAAGCGGAAGTCTATGACGTGGTGTTCAACCAGCTCCCACCGGAACAACCGGGACCGCGACCACTTTCTCAGCGTGCATCGGCCGCCGATCAGTGGCCTGAGTTCACCGCCGATGGACTCAACGACGGTGCGCTGTGCCGGCGCCTCAGTGCGGAGTTGGCGGCAGCCTTAGGTTCTGACTGGTCGCCGGTTCCCCCTGTAGGCGACGATGTGGTGCGCGTCCGCTTCGAGCGCGGCGATCTCATCTTCGTCGTCGTACCGGCCGGGCAAATGATTATGGGGATCACCGAAGACGAAGTGGCCGATCTCGCCGAACTCGGCGACGACGTTGCGGAGAGTGTGGAATCTTTCGCCCCTTCGTGGGCCCCGGCTCATGAAGTGAGGGTCGCGGCGTTCCTCTGCGCCGAAACACCCCTGTTGGACCGCCATGCCGCCATCTGGTCGATCGGGGGCGACGCCGCGAACGCGCACGGGGTACTGCGGCAAGACAGTTGGCAGGCAGCGCAGACAGTGTCGGCATCCGGAATGCGATTGCTGTCGGAGGCGGAGTGGGAATGGATCGCGCGCGCCGGGGGGCGGCAGTCATGGATCTGCGGGAATGAACCGCCCGACGCGTGGACGGAGCGGGTAGTCGATGGTCGGCCGGAGGAAGCTCAGACGCGGTTCGGTATCTCGGCTCCGGGCTGGGGCGAGTGGGTGGACGACGGATGGCACGACGACTACGTCGGTGCGCCATCGGACTCCGACGCGTGGGAGCCGAAGGACCGGCCTGACACGGTGCGCGGCGGCGCCTTCGCCTGCTGGCCGTGGCAGGGCGGCGAGGCGGTGTTGCTTCATGCCGCTTGCCGTGAACGCGGCACCAACGAGTCCATCCACGCAGTACGGCTGGCCGCCGATCTGCCCCCGCGCTGACTGCAACCGTCGCCGAATGAGCAGAGTCGCCGGTCACGCTTGACGACGTGCCGCAAGAGGTGCAGTGTGGTGTGATACTCGTCATATGACCACTGGTCACACCGGGCAGAGAGGTGGCATCTCATGACCACGCGGGACAAGTACACGGACGTGCCCACGCCTTATTCGTGGGATGTCCCCAGCGCCGGTAACGCGCACTTCACCTGGGAGTACGACGAGGGGCGCGCCCGACTGCTTTCCCTGTATCAAAAGGGCAAGGACAAGCAGTGGGATGCACAGTTGCGGATCGACTGGGCGCAGGACGTCGATCCGTACAACCCGGTAGGGCTGCCCGACGAGTTCCATCCGCTGTTCGGCAGCCCGATGTGGGACGCCGCGGACGAAGCGCGTCGCGCCGAGATGCGCCGACACTCCCAGGCCTGGCAGTTCTCCCAGTTCCTGCACGGCGAGCAGGGCGCGATGGTGTGCGCGGCCAAGATTGTCGAAGTCGTCCCGGACCTGGACGCCAAGTTCTACGCGTCCACCCAGACCATGGACGAGGCCCGGCACGTCGAGGCGTTTTCGCGGTTCCTGCAGGAGAAGGTCGGGATGGTCTACCCGATCAACAAGAACCTGACCGCGCTGCTTGACGACACCTTGCGCGACTCGCGTTGGGACATGCCGTATCTCGGCATGCAGGTACTCATCGAAGGACTCGCCCTCGCCGCCTTCGGGGTGTTGCGTGACATGGCAGCGCCGGATTCGCTGGCCAAGCAGGTGCTGGCCTACGTCATGCAGGACGAGGCCCGCCACGTCGCCTTCGGCCGGATCTCCTTGAAGGACTACTACTCCGAGCTGACCGAGGCCGAGCGCGACGAGCGGGAAGAGTTCGTCGTCGACGCCTGTTACCTGATGCGCGACCGGTTCCGCGGCGAAGAGGTGTTCGAGACCCTCGGCATGAACGTGAAGGAATGCGCCGAGTGGGTCGACCACTCCCCGTTGATGGTCCAGTTCCGTTCGCACCTGTTCAGCCGAATCGTGCCGATCGTCAAGGACATCGGGTTGTGGGGCGACAAGGTGCAGAAAGCGTTCCGGGACATGGGTGTTCACGACATGGCCGCCTTCGACATCGAGGCGCTGATGAAGGCCGACGAAGATCAGGCCGAGGCGTTGGACAAGGCTCACGCCGAGATGGCCGAACGGGCCCTCGAGGTGGACCAGGTGATCGCGGCGGGCGCCAACTAGTTGCTCCGACCACAACCATTGGGGCCGGAGTGACCGGGGTGCTAACTACGAAAGCCCGGGTGACCCGTCCAGGCCGATGAGTTGCCCGCCGGTGCCGCCGGCTCCGGCTTTGCCGGCTTTGCCCGGGTTGACGCTGAACCCGCCGTTGCCGCCGTTACCACCGTTGCCGATGAGCACGGCGTCGCCACCTCGACCGCCGTTGCCACCGACGCCGCCCGGGTTGACGGTGGTGTTGGTCCCCCCGTCGCCGCCTTGCCCGCCGTTGCCGATGAACCCGGCCGTGCCGCCGGCCCCGCCGTTCCCGCCGATGATGGCGCTGATACCGCCGGCACCTCCGGCCCCGCCATCGCCGAACAGCATGCCTGCATTGCCGCCAACTCCGCCGTCCCCTCCTATCGCGGCACCAGAGGCGGCACCACCGCCACCGCCGCTGCCGCCGGTACCGAAGAGCAGTCCGGCTCGGCCGCCGGCCCCGCCCTTTCCGCCAATGGCGCCAGCCGTGCCGCCGGCCCCGCCGGCCCCACCGGCGCCGGCGAATATGCCGGCGTTGCCCCCGGCCCCGCCATCCCCGGCGATCGAGCCACCGCCGCCGGCGGAACCACCGGCCCCGCCATCGCCGAAGAACATGCCGGCCGCGCCGCCGGCCCCCCCATTACCGTTGATCGCGCCGCCGCCGCCACCGGTGCCGCCGGCCCCGCCGCTACCGCCGAGCATGCCCCCTTGGCCGCCGGCCCCGCCATGCCCGCTGATAGCGCCGGCGCTGCCGCCGGCCCCGCCGAAGCCGCCGGTGCCGCCGGTGCCGATCAACCCACCGGAGCCGCCGGCGCCGCCGGGACCAGCTACGGCGGCAGCGGTGAACCCGCCGATGCCGCCGGTGCCGCCGACGCCGAACAGGCCCGCAGTGCCACCCGTACCACCGGCACCGCCATTACCCCCAGCGCCGTTGCCGCTGCCGCCGGCGCCGCCGGCGCCGCCGGGGCTGAACAGTCCGCCGGCCCCGCCGGCCCCGCCGTTCCCCCCGAGGCCGGCGGCGTTGAATCCGCCGGCACCACCCGTTCCGCCCGCTCCGAACAGCAGCCCGCCTGCCCCGCCGGCCCCGCCGGCGGTGGTGCCGGGCCCGCCGGCCCCCCCGGCGCCGCCAACGCCGAACAACCCTGCGGCCCCGCCCGCGCCGCCGTTCTGGCCGACCCCGCCAGACCCGCCATTGCCGCCGCTTCCGATCAAGATGCCGCCGGCTCCGCCGCTGGCCCCGCTGCCCGGGGTCCCGTTGGCGCCGTTGCCGATCAGCGGGCGCCCGGTCAGCGCCAGGAAAGGCGCATTGATTGCGGTGAGTAGAGGCTGCAGCGGCGTGGCGGCGGTGGCCTCAGCAACGGCGTACGACGCCGCACCCGTGGTCAATGCCCGCAGGAACTGCTCGTGCAAGGCCGCCGCCTCCGAACTGAGGGCCTGATAGCCCAGGCCATGACCGGAAAACGCCGCCGCGATGGCCTCCGATACTTCGTCGGCAGCCGCCGCCAGCACCACTGTCGTGTGGGCGCCTGCGGCCGCGGTGGCCGCGCTGAGCGCCGATTCGATATCGGTTAGGTTTGCCGCTGCGGCCGCAAGTGCTTCCGGCGATACAAATACAAACGACATCTGACACCTCCCAGTGCGCCATGACGTTTCCGTCATGCCCCCCCGGGGATCGCCGGGTATCACCACCTAGCGAATGAATACATCATCTCTCTCCAGGGCGTGGCGTCGTCTGGTTTCGTCGAGATTTTCCGGTTTTTATTGCCGGCTTGGCGGGCCGCGTCAACCTGCCGTCTGAACCGGCGCGCTCCTGGCGGCGTCCGCTGCGAAGAACCCGCGCAGTGCGTCGGCGATCTGGGCCCGGATCGGCGCCCCGGAGACGACGACGTCGACCATGGTCAGTGACAGGTGCGTGTGCCCGCGGGCCCGCAGGTGCTGGGTCGAAACCCCTTCTGCGGCAATCGCTTCGGCGTATGCGTCACCTTCGTCGCGCAACGGGTCGAACTCCGCTGTGACGACGATCGCCGGCGGCAGGCCGGACAGGTCAGGCGCGCGCAGCGGTGCGATGCGCGGGTCGCCGCGCACGTCCGGGTCGGCGTAGTAATCGAAGAACCACCGCATCAACGCGGCGGTGAGACCGTAACCGTCAGCGTTCTCCGCGTAGGAGCCGCGACTCAGATCCGAATCGACGACCGGCGTGATCAACGCCTGCCCGACAATGGTCGGCCAACCGGTGTCCCTGGCCAACTGGCACACCACCGTGGCGATCCCGGCGCCTGCGCTCCAACCGCACACTGCGAGGCGACCGGGAATGCCGCCAAGTTCCTGCGAGTGCTCGGCAACCCATCGCGCCGCCGCCCAGCCGTCCTCGAGCGCGGCCGGGAAACGGTGCTCGGGTGCGTGCCGGTAGTCCACCGACACGACGAGCGCGTCGCTGCGCGCACACAGATCCCGGCACAACGGATCGTCCGACGTGTGGTCGCCGAGAACCCAACCCCCGCCGTGGAAGTACACGACGACGGGATGGGGACCCGGGCTCGACGGCCGGTACAGCCGGTAAGCCAGGGGTCCCGCGGCACCCGGCAGGGTTCCGTCTACTACTTCGCCGACGTCCGGGCCCGGTGGGCGGGCCAGGTTCATCTCGGTCATGAAGGCGCGCGCCTGCTCGGCAGGCATGGACTCCAGTGGTGGCAACTCCAGCAGCGCCATCTGCTCGAGCACCATCTGGACGTCGGGTTGCAGGCGGCGCACCACACCGTCGTTGCACTGCGTGCCGGCTGGTCCGGACAGAGCGAAGCCCAGGTAGTCGCGGGCGATTACCTCATCACAGGCCACCCGGTAGAAGTCGACCCCGGCGGCATACGCCATGAAGGTACGTGGCTTGCCCGGAATGTTGGCGCCGACGTACCACGAATTCGCCTGTGGGAAAAGGGTTATGGATGAGGCGTCGTCGACGTGCTGCATCCAGCCCGCCTCGGCGAGCTTGGTGGGCTCGATCCGGTCGAAGCCGTGGTCGCGCAGATACGTCAATGCGTCGGCGACGAAATCGACGTGCTGCTCGATGGAGACCGCCATGTTCGACAGTACCGAGGGACTCTGGGGGCCGGCGATGAGGAACAGGTTGGGGAATCCCTCGGTCATCAGGCCGAGGTAGGTGTTCGGGCCCTCGGACCATTTGTCTTTGAGCGCGAGTCCGTCCCGGCCGACGATGTCGATCGCCGCGACTGCGCCGGTGATCGCGTCGAAGCCGGTGGCAAAGACAATCGCGTCGAACTCGAAAGACTCACCGACCGTGTCGATTCCGGTCGCAGTCACGCGGACCATCGGCTGATCCTGCAGATTCACCAGGCGGACATGGGGCAGGTTGAACGTGGCGTAGTAGTTGGTGTCCAGGCAGAGGCGCTTCGCGCCGACCGGATAGGTTTTGGGGCACAGTGCCTCGGCCGTCCGGGGATCGTGCACGATGTCGCGGATCTTGCCGTGAATGAAGTCGGCAAAGTCCTTGTTGGCCAATGGGTTACTCATCACATCGGCATATAGGTTGAGTACTTCCAGCAGTTCGCCACGTTGCCAGGCACGTTCGTAGCGCTGCCGGCGTTCGTCGGCGGACACCGAGAAGGCCGGGGTGATCGTACGCTCCACCGGGACGCCGCCGAAGGAGTATTTCGCCGCCTGGCGGTACGCCGGTTCGTCGGCCATCTCCGCGAGCTTGTCCGGCGAGATGGGACCGTTCTGCGCGGGAATCGAGAAGCATGGGGTGCGTTGGAAGACAACCACTTCCGACGCCTGCGCGGCGATCAGCGGAATCGACTGAATGCCCGACGACCCAGTCCCGACGACGCCGACGCGCCTGCCGGTGAAGTCGACGGGCTCATGGGGCCATCGACTGGTGAAATACGTCTCGCCGGTGAAGCTTTCGACGCCGTCGATGTCGAGATCCTTCGGTACCGAGAGGCAACCCGTCGCCATCACCAGGTAACGGCAGCCGATCTCCTCGCCGCGATCGGTGCGCACGCGGTAGCCGGACGAGTTGTCGTCCCAGTGAGCGTGGGTGACTCTGGTGCCGAACTGAATGTCGCGACGCAGATCGTGCTTGTCGGCGACGTGGTTCAGGTAACGCAGGATCTCCGGTTGCGTTGCGTACTTCTCAGACCACTGCCAGTCCCGCGCCCAGTCGGCATCGAAGCTGAACATGTAGTCGACGCTCGGGATGTCGACCCGCGCGCCGGGGTAGCGGTTCCAGTACCAGGTGCCGCCGACGTCGTCGCCGGCCTCGAATATCCGCATTGACAGGCCCGCGAGCCGAAGGCGGTACGCGGCGTACAGGCCGGCGAAGCCGGCGCCCACAACCACGACATCGGGGTTGGAGTGTTGATCAGCCATGTGAATCATCATGACCACTCGTAGGCGTTTTGTTTAGGGGTGAAATCGCCCGTTTTCGGTGACGACCGCGGTGATCAACTCGGCCGGCGTCACGTCGAAAGCCGGGTTGAAGGCATCCGCGTCCGGCGGGGTGACGGTGACGCCGGCGTACGTCCTGATTTCGTCGGGCGCGCGTTCCTCGATGGCGATGTCGGCGCCGCTGGCAAGCGAGCTGTCGACGGTCGACGTCGGCGCGACCACGACGAGGGGCACGCCGTGATGGCGCGCCGCGATAGCCAGGCCGTAGGTGCCGATCTTGTTGGCGACGTCGCCGTTGGCGGCGATCCGGTCGGCCCCGACGAGGACGCAGTCGACGAGGCCGCGTGCCATCGCCGCGGCCGCGGCACTGTCCGGCTGCACCCGGTAGGGCACGCCTGCCTGCGCCAATTCCCACGCCGTCAGTCGTGAGCCCTGCATCAGCGGCCGTGTCTCATCCACCAGCACCGATTCGACCAATCCGCGTTGGTGCAGATGCCAGACCACCCCGAGGGCACTGCCCCATGCCACCGTGGCGAGGTGGCCGGCGTTGCAGTGGCTGAGCAGGCGCAACGGTCTGCGTTCGCAGAGCCCCAGCACGATCTCCGCGGCGTGGCCCGAGGCGGCGCGGTTCAGGCGTTCGTCCTCGTCGAGAATCGAAAGTGCCTCGGCCAGTACGGCTTCGGCCCCTCCTTCGAGTTTCCCCAGGGCGCGCGCCACTCCCCAACTGAGGTTCACGGCGGTCGGTCGTGCCCTGGCGACCCGGTCGGCCGAGGCGCGCACGTCCCCTCCCTCGCGCGCCGCGAGTACGACGCCAAGCGCCCCCGCTGCACCGAGCGCCGGGGCACCCCGGACCGCCAGACGGCGGATCGCGTCGATCAGTTCGTCCACCGTGCGCAGACGTAGGACGCGGTAGTCAGCCGGCAGTGCGGTCTGATCGATGATCGTGACCGCGTCACTGTCCCAGTCGATGGTCCTGCGCACGTGTCGACCCTAGCTCCCGGGCCAGTTGGTGACCGCGGCCCTGTTGGGCACGGACTTAAGCCTCTATCCGCTGCGGCGGAGGTGACTGAGGATGGCAGCGGCAGTCGAGGAGGAAGGTTTCGCACATGCCAACGAAATTAGAGGCGGCTTCGCAGGCCGCGGCCGCGAAAGTCACCGGCGACGGCGCCGAGTCGCAGAACGGCGACCACCGCCGCAAGGAAATCGATGCGATCGTGGACAACGCCGCGGCCGCGGCCGCTGAGTTCCGCAAGCTCGATCAGGTCCAGGTCGACCGCATCGTCGAGGCGATGGTGCGTGCGGGGCTCCGGGCCGCTGCCGAACTCGCGGGCTTGGCGATCCAAGAAACGGGGTTCGGAGTCTTCGAGGACAAGGTCGTCAAAAACTATGTGGCGACCGAATTCCTGCATGACTACCTGCGTGACAAGAAGTCTGTGGGTGTCGTCGAGGAGGACATTGAGAACAACATCGTCCGCGTCGCCGAACCGATCGGCTTGGTGCTGGCGATCACCCCAGTGACCAACCCGACGTCGACGGTTCTTTTCAAAGCGATCGTCGCCGCCAAAACCCGCAACGCCATCGTGTTCCGGCCGTCGCCGTATGCAGTCCGGTCCTGCGAGCGCAGCGTTGAGATCATGCGTGAAGCGGCCGAAGCTGCCGGGATGCCAGTGGGTGCGCTGCAGGTCATTCCGGACGCAGCCCACGAGGTGACGCATTATCTCTTCAAACATCCCAAGGTCGACTTCATCTGGGTGACCGGCGGACCGAAGATCGTGGCGCTCGCGAGTGCGACCGGCAAGCCGGGGCTGTGCGTCGGCCCGGGAAATGCCCCCATCTATGCCCACAAGACCGCCGACGTGAAGGGTGCTGTCGTCGACATCCTCATCTCGAAAACCTTTGACTCGTCGGTGATCTGCCCCGCCGAGCAGACCTGCATCATCGACGACGAGGTGTACGACGCGATGATCGCCGAGTTCGAGCGGATGGGTGCGCGGCTGCTCACCGACGACGAGGCTGAGGCGATAACCCAGTTCGCTTTCGGCTGCGGCGACAAGATCTCGCTGGACGCGCTGGGCCAGAAAGCGCCGGAACTCGCTGCGCGAGCTGGATTTTCGGTCCCGCCGACGGTCAAAGTGTTGCTGGCCCCGTTGCCAGCGGACCTTGACGAACTCGCCGCGTACCCGCTGCTGCAGGAGAAGCTGATGCCGGTCCTCGGCGTGGTCCGGGCACGCGACGTCCAGCACGCCATCGATGTGGCGGTTATGGTCACCGAACACGGCGGCCTGGGCCACACCTCAGCGGTCTACTCCAACGATCAGGCGGTAATCGACGCGTACAGCGCGGCCGTACGTACCGGGCGAATCCTGGTGAACGCACCGACGGCGGTAGGGGCGCTGGGCGGGGTCTACAACAACCTGACGCCGACCTTCTCGCTGGGATGCGGAACATGGGGTGGGTCCAGTACGACCGAGAACGTCAACTACCGGCAGCTGCTCAACATCAAGACCGTGGCGAAACGTCGCACCCCGCCGCAGTGGTTCCGGGTGCCGTCCAACACATTTTTCAACGCCGGTGCGCTGGAGAATTTGCGCGACCTCGATTGCGACACGGTGGTGGTGGTTACCGATGCCGTGAGCGATGAGCGAGGTGTGGTCGATCTGGTGCGGGGCAAGATGCGCGCCCGCCACGTGCAAGTGTTCAGCGAAGTGACCCCGGAGCCGAACGAGACGACAATCGGGCGAGGTGTCGAGTTGCTGCAACGGGTGCAACCCGATGTCCTGATCGCCGTGGGCGGTGGTTCGGTGCTCGATGCCGGCAAGGCGATGCGCCTGTTCTACGAGCACCCGGAGAAGTCCCTCGACGAGTTGACCATGCCCTTCCTGGACCCCCGCAAACGGGTGGCCGACTATCCGACGGACCGGCACCGTCTCCAATTGGTGGCTATACCAACGACTTCGGGCACCGGTTCGGAGGTGTCGCCGGCAGCTGTGCTGACCGTGCACGGCAAGAAGGAGACGCTGGTCGATTACAGCCTGGTGCCTGAGCTGGCCATCATCGACCCGGAGCTGGCGTCGTCGATGCCGCCGGTGTTGACCGCGGACACCGGTATCGACGCGCTGACGCACGCGCTGGAGGCGGCGGTCTCCATCTTTGCGTCGCCGTACACCGACGCGCTGTGCGCACAGGCGGCACGCCTGATCTTCGACTCACTGCCCAGGGCGTATCGCGACCCTGACGATCTGCCTGCGCGCACCGACATGTCGAACGCGGCCACCCTGGCCGGACTCGCGTTCTCCAACGCGTTCGTAGGGACGAACCATGCGCTGGCCCATGCCGTCGGGGCCAAGTTCGGCATCGCGCACGGACGGGCGAACGCAATCTTCCTGCCGCATGTACTCCGCTACAACTCGGGCCTGCCAAGCAAATTCATGCCGGCTCCCGGATACTCGGCCTATATCGCCCCCGACAAGTACGCCCAGATCGGCCAGCTCATCTTCGGCGGCCACGAACCCGAAGACAGTCGCGCCCGGCTATTCCGGGGAGTCGAGGATCTGCTGCGTCGTGTCGAGATGCCGCGCTCGCTGCGGGACATGGGCGTCGCCGAAGAGGAGTTCCTCGCGGCACTGCCGGGTCTTGCGATGACGGCATTTGAGGACCTCAGCAACCGGACGAATCCCCGGATGCCTCTGGTCACCGAGATCACGGAGTTGCTGCGGCTGGGGTATTACGGAGCTCCCGACTGATGCCGAGCGCCAGTGGGTCATCGTGCGACGGCTCGCTATCGCCCTGATTACCGTGGCTTGCAGCGCAGGCTGCGGTTCGCCGGGAGGTGGTCCCGCGACGCCGGGTTCGACAACCGTCACCCCGGCTTCTGGTGCGACCGCGACCGGCTCCACTCCCGCATCCGCGACCAACGCCGTGCCCCCGGTTTCCCCAGAGGCGCGCGCAGTGGGATTCGTCGACGTTCGGACGGCCGTTCCCAATGCGATCATCGATCTCCGCTACGCCACATCGAACAATTTCTTGCATGCGCCCTTGTATCCCGCCGATGCCCGGTGCCTGGTGCACGAATCCATGGCGCCGGGCCTGGCCGCGGCGGCCGGGGCTCTGCGCCAGGGAGAAGCGTTGGTCTTCTGGGACTGCTACCGGCCGCACGACGTGCAGGTGCGGATGTTCCAGGCGGTGCCCGATCCCAATTGGGTGGCCCGCCCGGGCCCGTATTCGCGCAGCCACGAGGCGGGGCGCTCGGTTGACCTGACAATTGCGAACGCCCAAGAACAGTGCCCGCCAGGTAATCGCGTGGGCAGTCTGTGCCTGACCGACATGGGCACAGAATTCGACGAATTCTCCTCTCGCGCAGATGCATTCGCAATCCAGGGGATCAGTGATACCGAGCAGGCCAACCGCGCTCGGCTGCGCGAAGCCATGGGCAACGGTGGGCTGACCCCATACTCAGGCGAGTGGTGGCACTTCGACGGACCCGACGCGAACGTCGAGCGCGCGATTGTCAACGTTCCCGTGAACTGAGCCGGTTACCGGATCGCCGAACGGCGCATGGTCGCGTAAATCGTGAAGGTCCGGTGTTGCGACGCCGCGTAGTAAGTGGATGTGTAAGCGAGCGTGCCATCGTCGCGCGGGGTGAGAGTGACCTCCGCTGGCACGCAGCTGCCGCGCGTGATCCGTTCGGAGATCAACCGGGTCCCGTTGTCTCCGACACCATGCTGGGTCCACGTGCCGGCGCAGCCGAGTTGGGGATAGCTGACGGTGCCGGTGAGTTGTGTGCCGTCAACGATCTCGGCGGTCACGTCGAAGCCGGATTGATCGCCCGAGACGGGTCCAAACCAGTTGCCGCTCAGCGACATCGTCGCCTCGGTCGGCTCGTTGGAGGACGACGTGGGAGGCGTAGTCGCAGCAGGGTTGGAGACGGATGACGTTGAACCGGAGCCCGGCGTTGATGCCTCCACGCCGGAGTGCTTGCCGGCGCCGTTACGCCCCGCAATGACGGCGGTGGTCACAATCACGGCGGCCAGCACTGCGGCAGCCCCGAGGCCGATCGCAGCCTTGCCGCGCGTCGAGAACCCGCGGCGGCGACCACCCGCCGGCGGTGGCGGACCTTCCGGAGGCTGCACTGGCAGGCCCGGGTGGCTCGGCGTGCTCGGGCTGCCCAACTGGGTAGGCGCGGCGTCACCGATCACCCCAGCGGGCGGGCGCTGCAACTCGGTGTTCAGTACGACATGCGGTGCGGCCATGGTCGGTGCTGCGGGGAACGGGTTGGGCCGCAGCACCTGGGTGGTGATGGCGTCCTTGGCGGCGCTCGCCAACTCCAGGGTGGTGGCGTAGCGCTGGCCGGGGTCTTTGGCCATGCCGGTGGCGATCACCTGGTCGAGCTGTGGCGGCAGGCCCGCGTGCATTGTCGATGGCCGCGGCGGCGGCATGGTCAGATGAGCGGTGATCTGTTGCTCGATGCTTTTACCGGGAAAGGGCGGCAGCCCGGTCAGGCACTCGTACAGCACGCAGGCCAAGGCGTAGATGTCACCGCGGGGATCGTTCTGGCCAGTGCTGATGCGCTCGGGGGCCATGTAGGCCCAGGTGCCGATCACCGTGCCGGCTTTGGTCAGTGACGTCTCGCCGACGGCGCGGGCGATGCCGAAGTCGATCAGGTACGCGAAGTCGTGCTCGGCGACAAGAATGTTCGACGGCTTGACGTCGCGGTGCACCAACCCAATCCGGTGCGCCGCGTGCAGCGCCGACGCGATCTGGTCGATGATCGCCAGTGCCCGTGCCGGCGGCAGGGGGCCGTCCGCCAGCATGCTGTGCAGGTCGCGGCCCCTGATCAACCGCATGGTCACGAATAGGCGTCCCTCGATTTGCCCGAAGTCATAGATCGGCACCACATGGGGCTCGTCGAGTCCGGCGGCGGCGTGAGCCTCCCGGCGAAACCGCTCCTGATAGACGTCGTCGTTGGCGAATTCTTCCGGTAGCACCTTGAGCGCCACCGTCCGATCCATCACGGTGTCGTAAGCTCGCCACACCGCGCCCATGCCGCCGCGGCCCAGCAACTCGATCAACCGGTAGCGGCCGAATGGCGTGCCCTCAGCCAGGGACCCC
Source organism: Mycobacterium sp. 23 (assembly GCF_048287075.1). Taxonomy (NCBI): domain Bacteria; kingdom Bacillati; phylum Actinomycetota; class Actinomycetes; order Mycobacteriales; family Mycobacteriaceae; genus Mycobacterium; species Mycobacterium sp. 23. The sequence goes on along the minus strand of NZ_JBLVUX010000005.1, from coordinate 3,370,084 downwards.
GGCGGTGTCTGCGCAGTTTCCATCCGCTTGCCCCTTATCGACCGAGTACTTGCCCGGGCCTGTAATTCTGTCGCTGCATCGCGGATGGGTGTAGGGCCGATTGTCCCTGGCTGCGGTGGCCATCTGGCGCGAGCCGGTCCACGTGGCGCCCGCAGTCTGCAGCGGGTTGCCAATGGAAATCGTGCTCGCGAACTTCTGGCTCGAGGTTGCCCCGACGTGCGCCAAACACCGGTCACTCGGGCATGCTGCTGGGGTGCTGTTGCTCAGCCGGATCACCGGACAAAGAGTGCTGAGTCCCGACGGGGGTGTGGTCGGCCGCCTCGCCGACCTGACTGTCGAACTGGGCGAGCAGCCCGGGCCGTGCCTGGTTAAGCGACTCCTCGTGCAGCGCCACGGGGAGCCGGACCTGCTGTCGCCGTGGGCCGCGGTCGAGAGTTTGCGGCACACGGGGCTGGTGCTGGCGCACGGCACCGATGATCCGGCCACGTTCGCGATCACCTCGATCACCGAAACGCTGGGAGACGACGAGATCCTGCTGGGGCGCGACGTGCTCGACACCCAGGTCATCGACGTAGTGGGCCAGCGACTGGCCCGGGTCGCCGAAGTGGTGCTCGCCCGCACCAGCCAGAACCGCCTCGAGCTCGTCGGCGTGGAGGTCGGATTTGGCGGGGTGCTGCGGCGGCTCGGCCTTCGCCGACTCGCGGCGCGCGCCGGGGAGGACGCCATAGCGTGGACCGACCTGCACCTGACCTCGGAGCGAGGTCATGCCGTGCAGCTCGCCACCCCACGATCGGCGGTAAACCACCTCGACGCGCGAGGACTCGCCGCACTGGTGAGCCGACTCGACACCGAGTCGGCCACCGAGATCCTCACCGCCAGGGGCCCCCGCTTCGCCGCCGAGGTCATCCGCGCCAGCCACCCGGACGTGGGGGAGCGGGTGCTGCGGGCGATGCCCCGCACTGATGCCGCCGAAACCGTAGCCGCCATGCCCGCCGATCACGCGACCCGCTGGCGGGACCGCCTCGCAGGGTCGCCCACGCTCCTGGACAGACCCTTCTTGCGCTCGCAAGTTTGGCCTCGCCGGCGTCACGCACCTGCCGGAGGCAGGGGTGCCGAGAGGCCGAAGCCTTGAGACGGCCGGCCCGCAAACGGCTCGCCCTCGGCGGACTGCTGGCGGTAGTCGGTCCGGGGTTGCTCGCGGGGCTCTCCGACGACGACCCGGCCGGCATCACGACCTACTCGGTCCTCGGCACGAAACACGGCTACCAGCTGTTGTGGGTGCTGGTGCTCTCCACCGTCGCCCTGGTGATCTTCCACGGCCTGGCAGCACGCATGGGTGTGGTCACCGGACAGGGTCTCATCGGCCTGGTGCGCCAGCGGTACGGCGTGCGGTTGGGCGGTGCCGTGCTGGCCGCCCTTGTGATCGCCAACGTCGGCACGACCTGTGCCGAATTCGCCGGGATCGCCGCCGGCTCCGAACTGTTCGGCATCAGCCGCTACGCGAGCGTCCCCGCAGCGGCGGTGATCGTCTCCCTGCTGGTGCTACGTGGCAGCTTCCACCGCGTCGAGCACGTCCTGCTACTGCTGTCGACGATTTTCCTGGCCTACGTCGGGTCCGGGGTGCTGGCACACCCGGACTGGGCGGCCGCACTCCACGGCATGCTGGTTCCGAGCATGCCCGCCGACAGCGAAGCCATCGCCATCGTCACCGCCACCCTCGGCACCACGCTCGCCCCGTGGGGACTCTCCTTCATGCAGTCCTACGCGGTCGACAAGAAGCTTCGGACCGAGGACCTCCCCTTGGTACGGCTCGACGTGGTTACGGGGGCCGTGCTCACCGGGGTCATCGGGTTCTTCGTCGTGGTGGCGTGTGCGGCGACGCTCTACCGCGACGGCCGCTCCATCCAGGACGCTGCCGACACGGCAGTGGCTCTCGAACCCCTCGCCGGCCCCGCCGCCTCGACACTGTTCGCGGTGGGACTGATCGGGGCGGCGTTGCTGGCTGCCTCCATACTGCCGCTGTCGACGGCTTATTCGGTGTGCGAGTACGCCGGCATCGAAGCAGCCGTCGACGACTCTTATCGCGAGGCCAAGACCTTCTATTTAACGTTCGGAATCGTCACACTCCTCAGCGCGCTTGCCGTGCTCGTCCCGCACGCCCCGCTCGTGACGATCCTGGTGGCCACCCAGGTACTCAATGCCTTGCTACTGGTGCCGCTGCTGTTCGCGATGATCGGCATCGGGCGTGACCGCGACCTCATGGGACCGTTCACCATCGGCTGGGCCGGCACGATCGCGTACGGCCTCACGACCGCCATGGTGGTGCTTTGCGTCGCCGCGCTGGCGGTCACCTCGCTCACCGGATGAGCGGTCATACGATGGCGGCCCGATTAGTGCCCGGGGGCAGGACACGCGAATTGGGCGACGACACCGAAATGATCGCTGGGCCAGACACCGCGGCGTGGCGTGTCGCAGACGACGGCCGCGTCGAGCACCTTGCCCGCGCCGTCAGCGGTGCGCGGGCCAACGAAGATGTAGTCGATGCGCTGATCCGGTGTGGGGTCCCGCGCCGTGTACGGGTTGATGTTGTTCCAGGTGAAGCCAAGCTCGCCGGGATGGGTCACCTCGAAGGCGTCGATCAGGTGGCCGCCGACGAGTCGCACCTCGGTCGATTCCGGGCGGGCGTTGAGGTCGCCACAGACTATCGGGGGGAAATCGCCAGAGCCCGTGCCGACAAAATCGGTGAGCTGACGGACCTGTGCCTCGCGCACCCCGCCCTCGTCGAACCGGTAAGACAAGTGGGTTGAGGTGACCGACACCAGACGGTTGCGAACCCGGACATCGACGGTCAGCGCGCCGCGAGGCTCGATATTTGCCCCCGCCAGGGTCAACTGGAGCGACCGCGAGGCGACAATCGGCCAACGGCTCAGGACCGCGTTGCCGAAATCGCTTCGGCCGGAGCGGACGTACGCTGCGGCGTACACCGCGTCCATCCCGGTCTGTTCGGCCAGCCACGTCGCCTCACACAATTGCGGTGACCGAGTCACTTCCTGCAACGCGACCACAGCGGGGCGAATCTCGGTGAACCAGTCGACGAGCGCGTGCTTGCGCTCCTCCCAGAGGTGATCGCCCCAAATGTTCAGCGTCAGCACCGTCAGCACATCGGCCCGATCGGGTGACGTCACGCTTTGGATCCTATTTCTGCGAGACGGGGCATGGGCCCGTACAGATACGTTGAGGACATGAGCGCTGCCGGCATAGTTCTCGTAGCACTCGCGATCGCCGTCGGGATCATCGGCATCGTGCTGCCGCTGTTGCCGGGCACGCTGCTGGTATTCGCCGCGATCTTGGTGTGGGCCGTCGTCGAGAACAACATCACCGCGTGGGTGACACTCGGCGTGGTGGCCACGTTGCTCGGTGTCGCGACATTGATCAAATACACCTGGCCCGTGAAGCGGATGCGGGCCGCCGACGTGCGCACGTGGAGTCTGGTGGCAGGCGCGCTGGTGGGCATCATCGGTTTCTTCGTAATCCCGGTGATCGGCCTGGTGATCGGCTTCGTGCTAGGTGTCTATCTCGCGGAGCTGGCCGCCCGTGGAGACCAGCGGCTGGCATGGACCTCGACGAAGCACGCCGTCAAAGGTGTCGCGTTGTCGATGGGTGTCGAGTTGGCTGCCGCGTTGCTCGCCACCGCCGCGTGGGCGGCCGGGGTGTACCTGACCCGGTAGACGCCTCGCTGAGAGGGTTGTGTGCCAATGGTTTTCGATAGGGGTCAAACCCGCGTATTGCGCTCGCCGGTGCCGCACGGCTAGCTGCCGGCCGGGTATTTATCCGACTTCAAATCACGATGTGCAGCGAGCTAGGGATTGAAAACACCCACCGGGGTGCCCCGAGGCATCATGGCGACCGTTAGTCCGAGTTAGGCCAATAACTCGGACTTTGGTGCGCGCTAGTCCGGGTTGCGAGAGCGACCCTCTGGATATACGCCGTCACCTCGGGCCTCGCTCGCCGCGCCACGTGGGCAACGTGGTACGTGCACAACGAGCGGAGTCGCCGAGGATGATCGCAGACACCTGCGCCACGGCAGATGCCGATGTGACCCTGGCTGATCAAAGCGGAGGTCCACTCGTCGGAGTGATGAATGCGCTGTGTGAGCTGCAGTCACCGAGACGGCTTGCCTGCGCGCATGTCCTAAGCCGTCATGTGGAGCCGATGACGGGAATCGAACCCGCGTATTCAGCTTGGGAAGTCGAACGGCGGCGTCTGGTCGGCTCTGTCGAGGTTTGCGCTGGTCTGCCGAGCTGGGCGAATCGTCTGGTCCTGTCCGCCCAAGTCCGGGGTTGTGGGCCTCAGTTGTGACATCGGTGTGACAACGAGGTGCTGATTTGCGAGGGGCGTTGGGGTGGGTCGGAAGGAGCATGACCCGCATCCGGTAGCAGTATGGTTCCCGGTCTGGCGACTTCGCCGCTCATCCGTCCGTTCGACCGGCAACTGAGGAGAAACATTCCGATGCGAGTGCTCGTCAGTCACGAGGACGACGACAGAGTCGGCGTTGACCTGCTTGGTCGCGTCGACGGACTCGAGGTCGTCATCTACGACCCCAGCGGGCCACTCTCACCTGAGCAGTGCGACGCTGCGATCCTGATCCCGCCGTACCGCAGCAGCCATCGCCCGATCCCGCTGTTGAAAGAACTCCGCGGCCTCCGCATGGTTCAGCTTCTGTCCGCGGGGGCCGACGAGTGGGCTTCTGACGTGCCGCCTGACGTCATCCTGGCCACCGCCCGCGGGGCACATGCCGGACCCGTCTCTGAGTGGGTGCTGTCAGCGATCCTGTGCCTCTACCGTCAGTGGCCGGCGCTCGTGGATTTCAAGCGGGAGCACACGTGGGCGCATCGTCGCGTTGCCGCCGACACTCTCGCTGGGAGCCGGGTGTTGATTCTCGGAGCGGGTGCAATTGGTGGGGCCGTCGCCGAGCGACTGCGGGCATTCGACGCTCTACCTGTCCTTATTGCCAGTCGGGAACGCGCCGGCGTGCTCAGCCCGGAAGCAGTGCCCGAGATTCTGCCGACGTGCGATGCGGTCGTTATTACCGCGCCGCTGACCGACTCGACGCAGGGCATGGTCGACGTGGCATTCCTCGGTGCACTCCCGGATGGCGCCCTGGTCGTCAACGCCGCCCGCGGCAAGATCGTTGACACCGACGCACTCGTAGCGGAGTTGCAGACTGGGCGACTGCGGGCGGCCCTCGACGTCACTGAGCCTGAGCCGCTGCCGGAAGACCATCGCCTCTGGGATTGCCCAGGCACGATCATCAGCCCTCACATGGCGCGGACCGTGCCAGGAACGAACGCCCTCTGCTACGCCGTGGCCGCAGAACAGATACGCACGTTCCTGAGTGGAGGATCGCCGTCGAACGCGGTGGTTGCCGGTAGCTGACGCGTTGCTCTTAGCGGGGAAGCGTGGCCCAGTGCGCGAATCAGCGAGTACATCGACGCAGCGAAGGATCAGGTCGCAGACTTCATCGCGCCGGGTGTCGTGGCCGGCAACGGCCTGGACGACGGTCCCCACTGACGCGCCACGAAGGCCGACCGCGCGAATTTGGACCCCGCCGCCACGTAGTGGTGGTGGGGCGGTTCGTATCGGAGGAGGGTTGAGGGCGCGGCGTTCCGGCTGATCGGTGCCGAAGCGCAGCAGCGGCAATTGGACCCGGAGAGCAGCAGGCGTGCTGCGGACCGCCGTTGTGGGCGACGAATGCTCGGCGCGATGGCGGAAACTTTGGCCGCAGGTATGAGATGGCAGGAGTTAATGAAGACGCCGCGCCGCGCGGCCGAAGCGGAGCGGCAGGCCGCAGCGAGTGCGGCGGGCGGCGCGCCAGCGCCGCCGTCTTGATCTCTGAGAGCGAAATTCGGCAGACAATCGGTTAATGCGTGCGGTTTGTTCGGTTAATGGTAGATGGGCCGATTCGAAGCTCAGTTGTTTAGCGTCCTGAACTGCAGTTTCAATATGGAACCAATTATTTTGTGCCGTCGGCTGCTCGCACTTTCTTGTGCTCGACAGCACTTGGGTGTGCTTTGCGTTGGCTGCTTTGAGGGGCGAAATTCGCCGCATAAGCCTCGAGGGTGGCTAGGTCGGGGGTTGTGGCCGTTTATGACGTGGAGATTATTGATGAGGTCTGGCGCAGTAGGAGTTCCGTGCCGCGGTCGATCCGCTCTCGGGCTTGGGCTGCGGAGAGTCGGTGGCCACTGAAGGCGGTGAGGTTGGCCAGCCAGACATCAGTGATGAGTCCGGCGAGGTCATGGTGGTGCTCGGTGACGGTGCTGCCGCCCAATGCGTGGGCGAAGAGTTGTTGCAGGATGTCGGCGGTCTGGGTGACGGTGGGCGCGGCGGTCGCGTCGGCGACCACCAGGGCGCGCGTGGTGGCTTCGGTCAGGTTAGGGTCGAGCTGCCATTCGACGTGCAGTCGTGAGGTCAGGGCTGCGACCCGCTGGGCAGGCGTGGTGTCGTTGTGGTGCCATGCGCACTCGGCGGCCAGTCGGTCGAATTCGCGGCGCAACACCGCGACCAGCAGGTGCGGTTTGGACGGGAAATACCGGTAGAGCGTCCCCACACCGATGCCGGCGACATCAGCCACCGCCCGCATCTGCACCGCGCTATAACCGCCGCAGGTCGCTGCATGCAGGGTCGCATCCAGGATCTCACTCGCGTGGGGTGCCTCACCGGCAGGTTGCGCCGCGGTCATGACGTCCCGGCACCGGTTGCGCGAGCCCGCCCCGAGCAGCCCGCTCTTGACGGCGGCCATGCACCATCGGCCCGACAGTCACCCATACCGAACCCCCGCTACGAGCAGTATCCCTGCGCTACCGTTCGTACCACAACGGTGGGCGGTGCGGCGCGAATCCCCGGGTTGCCGACGACGTCGGACCCGGCCGGGCCCGGTGGGGTTTATCGGGTGCGGGCGTGGGCGTGCAGGAAGTCGTCAACGATGTGTTCGCAGTCCTCGCGGTTGATGGCGCGTAGGCCGGTCAGGCGGGCGAAGGCGATCGGGCCGACGAGCTGGCACATGGCGAGGTCGACATCGAAGTCGTCGAGTTCGGCGGCGGCGGCCGGGCTTTGCAGCAGCTCGGCGAAGGGCTGTCGGTAATGGGCGACGACGCGTGTGCGTAGCGCGTGGCGGTCGTGCACCTCGTCGGGGCGCTCCGGTGTCGGCCCGAGGGCGACCCAGGCCAGCGTGGTGGCGTGCAAGGGTGCGTCCTGAAACAGGATCGCTTGCCGGCTGAGCAGTTCGATGAGCTGTTCGCGCAGCGAGCCTTGCGCCGGCGGCAGGCTGACCTGGGGCAGGAGCCGCTCAAAAGTGGCGGCCAGCAGGTGGGTGGAGCTAGTGAAGTGGCGGTAGAGCGTGGTTCTGGCCACTTTGGAGGCCTTGGTGACCGCCTCGATGGTGACCGCTTCGACCCCGCCGGCGCTGAGCAGCTTGGCCGCGGCGTCGAGCAGCCGGGTCCGGGACCGCGCCAGGCGTGGATCCACCTCGTCGCCGTCGATATCGACAGCACGTTCCTCCGCGCCTGGCTCCACCTGTTCACCGTAATCCTCGCCGCCTGGCGTCGACGCCGATACCGCGGACGCAAGGCTGGCATTTAGCGAAACGATACTGTTAGTATCGGAGCGATACCGTTAGTACCTGTATCGCCGTGCAGGCCAACACCGAGGGGGTAAGGCCATGGTGAATCACCAGCAACGCCGGGAGCTCATCCGGCGCCAGATCCAGGACCCGACCGCGGCGACGCCACTGACGCGGCGGCCGGCGCGGGCTGTCGGGCGCACCGGCGCGGTGGTGGCGCGGGCGGCCAAGCGGCTGCTGCCCGGCGTCTTGTTCGAGGAGGTCCGCCACGTTCGCCATGATCTGGCCAAGCTCGGGCACGCCCGGGTTGCGACCGCGGGTGATCGTGTGCGTCCCCGCCACTATCCGCCGCGGTCGTGTTCCTATCTCGACGACGAGCTGATGGGCCGGGAGATGTTGGACTGAAGCTGTCGCGGCCGCTGGGGGCAGGCCGCGACCGGCGGGCGGGCGTATTGCGCTTTGCCGGATGCCGCACAAAGATACCGATAGTACTGTTGCGATACCGACAGTTTCTTTATGCCGCCGGGGGGGCCGGGATGGTAATCAAGGGCTGGGGCGATGCCGGCGTGGCGACGTTGAGTCGCCCCAAGGAGCAGCGTGGCGCCGCGGAAGCGGCACAGGGCCGCGACACCTACAGTGAGCGCCTAGCGCGGCTGTCGGGTTTCGCGATCCGGCACAAAGCGTTGGTGATCGGGTCCTGGATCGCCGCCGCGGTGGTGCTGGCGATCCTTTTTCCGCAACTGGAAACGGTCGTCAAGCACCAGTCGGTGCATCTGATACCGCCCGGGGCGCCGTCGCTGCAGACCGTAGACCGGATGGGCTCGGCGTTCGGTGAACAAGGCTCCAAGACCACGATCTTCGTGGCGATGGAGGATCCCAGCGGGCTGACCCCGCAGGTTAAGCAGCGCTATGACACGTTGATCCAGCGGTTACGGGCCGACACCAGCCACGTCCGGCAGGTCCAAGACCTCCTGGCCGACCCGGTCACCGCCGCGCAAGCTCTCAGCGCCGACCGCAAGGCATGGTACGTGCCGGTGGGGGTGGCCGGAACCCTCGGTGATCCCAGCACCGCGGAATCGGTGCGGGCGGTACGCGGCATCGTCGCCGAGGTTTTCGGGCACTCACCGACCACCGTGCGCGTCACCGGCCCACCCGCCACCTTCAGCGATCAAATCGATTCCGCTGAACAGGATCTGATCCTCATCTCGGTGGCCACCGCCGGGCTGATCGCCATGATCTTGCTGCTGATCTATCGGTCGGTGTTCACCGCGATGCTGCCGCTGCTGGTGATCGGTATCAGCCTCGCGGTCGGGCGCGGGGTGCTCTCCGGACTCGGCGAAGCCGGCATGCCGGTGTCTCAGTTCACCGTCGCGTTCATGACGGTGATCCTGCTGGGCGCCGGCACCGACTACTCAGTGTTCTTGATCAGCCGCTACCACGAACAGCGCCGCCAACAGGTCCCCGCCCAGACCGCGGTCATCCACGCCACCGCCACCATCGGGCGGGTCATCGCAGCCTCGGCCGCCACCGTCGCGCTGGCATTTCTGTCCATGACCTTCGCCGAACTGAGCGTCTTCGCCGCACTCGGCCCGGCCTGCGCCATCGCCGTGATCATCGGGTTCGCCGCCACGGTCACTCTGTTTCCCCCCGTACTCGCGCTGGCCGCCCGGCGTGGGATCGGTGAACCCAACACCGACCGCACCCGCCGTTACTGGAACCGGATCGCGGTGGCCGTCGTACGACGCCCCGTGCCCCTGCTGGCCGCCAGCCTGATCTTCGTCCTAGCTCTGTGCGCAGTGGCGACCACCATGCGCATCAGCTACGACGACCGCCAAGGCCAAACGACCACCTCGGCCAGCAACGAAGGGTATCGACTGCTGGATCGCCACTTCCGCAAAGACATCGTGATCAACGAGTTCTTGGTCGTGCAGTCACCCACCGACATGCGCACCAGCCGAGGACTGGCCGACCTTGACGAAATGGCCTCCCGCCTCGCCCAACTGCCCGGTGTCACCAAAGTCTCCGGAGTCACCCGCCCCGGCGGTAAACGGCTCGAACAAGCCCAACTGTCTTGGCAGAACGGCCAAATCGGTGACCGGCTCGCGGGCGCGGTCAACGACGGCCAATCCCGCCGTAGCGATCTGGGCCAACTCACCAACGGCGCCGACCAGCTCGCCGACGGGCTCACCCAACTCGACACCACCCTGGGCACCGCGCTGACCCCGCTGACTGGGCTCTTAGGCCAAGCTCAAACCGCGGGCATCCAAACCCAGCGATTGCGGCCGCTGCTGCAACAGCTTTCTGCCACCGCACCCGCCGTCGATCACGCCATTGCCGCCGGGCCCGCACTACGCCACCAAGCCGAACAAGCCCAAACCGCCATCACCACCCTTGAGCCCCTCATCGCCGCGATCAGCAACTGGCCCGCGTGCGCCGCCGCCACCGAATGCGCCCAACTACACGACCAAGCCCAACTACTCATCACGTTGCGCGACAACGGATTCTTCGACCACCTCACCACCCTCGCCGACCTCTACCAGCCGGCCACCAACACCGGCGGCGGCACCCTCGCCGACGTCACCCGGCTCATCACCACCCTGGACACCGCCATGGGCGCCGCAGGCTCCGGCGACCTCGCCGCCAACATCGGACGCCTCCAAACCGGCGTCCACCAACTCGCATCCGGTGCTCACTCGCTGGCCACCGGCGTCCACACCCTCGTCGACAGCAACCTCGAAATGCTTTCCGGCATGGGAAAAATCGCCGCCCAACTCCAACAATCCGCACGATCAGCAACCGGATCCGACACCGCCAGCGGCTTCTACCTCCCTAACGACGCCTTCGACAACCAACAATTCGCCGACGTCGCCAAACACTTCCTATCCGCGGACGGCAAAACCGCCCGCTACGCCATCGAGTCCAGCTACGACCCCTACAGCAGCGACGCGATGACCCTGGCCTACCGACTCACCGAAGTCGCTGACGCAGCACGCCCCAACACCTCACTGGCCAACACCACCATCGCCGTCGCCGGATTTCCCGCCGTCAACTCAGACATTCAACGCCTGCTCTCCGCCGACTTCCGCCTGATGGCCATCGCCACCCTGCTCGTCGTCGGCCTCATCCTCATCGTCTTGCTCCGCGCCCTGGTCGCACCGCTCTACCTACTGGGCACCGTCATCCTCAACTACGGGGCATCACTAGGAATCGGCACCCTGATATTTCAATACGGCCTCGGCAAAGAAATCGCCTGGCCCGTACCACTTCTGGCGTTCATCATCCTGGTCGCCGTCGGCGCCGACTACAACATGCTGCTCATCTCACGACTGCGCGAGGAATCCACCCGTAACATCCGCGTCGGCGTGCTCCGCACTATCGCCAACACCGGCTCCGTCATCACCTCCGCCGGACTCATCTTCGCCGCCAGCATGTTCGGCCTCATGATCGGCTCGATAGCCATCATGATCCAAACCGGACTCATCATCGGCTGCGGCCTCCTCTTGGACACCTTCGTCGTACGCACCCTCACCGTGCCTGCCATCGCCACCCTGCTCCGCGAAACCAGCTGGTGGCCACAACGAAACCCACTGCGCCACAAACCCTCTCCAACCCGAACCTAGACACACCCACCGGAATCGACCATGACTACCGCCAACCCCACACCCCCCACCCTCAGAGACCGCCGCCGCACCGAACTACTCACCCACATCCAAACCACCGCACACCAACTCTTCGCCCAACACGGCTACGCCGCAGTCACTACCGACGACATCGCCGCCACCGCCGGCATCTCCATCAGCACCTACTACCGCCACGCACCCAACAAAGAACACCTGCTGACCGCCCCGATCCAACATGCCATCGCCGAAATCATCACCACCTACAACACCCGTCCGCCCACCGAAACAGCAGCCACCTCACTCATCCACCTCCTCGTCGACCACCTCGGCGAAACAGCCGGCCAGCACTCCCCACACTGGAAACACGCCCTGCAGAGCGCACCACACCTGCTCAACAGCTCAACACTGCTCAGCGACAACCAAACCCGCCAACTCACCACCATGATCGCAACCCGCATGAACACCGACCCCACCACCGACATCCGCCCCACACTGCTCATCCACACAGCCCTGAGCACCGCACAAACCGTGCTCCAACACTGGCTCAACAACACCACCACCAACCCACCGCTGCGCACCCAACTGCAGCAAGCCCTGCACATCACCCTCGCCGGATTCCACTAAACACACCGCACTACCCCGGCCCACACCCACCAGGCCATGTGGCCACAGCCTCAGCAGATCAACTGCCGTACACCAACCCACCTCGCCAGCGCACCCCGCCGACCCCCAAAAACCACCTACCCGCGTCGACCCGACCGCCCGCAAGGCCAAATCAATCTCAACGAGCCAACGCCATCAGATACCGACCCACAGTTTACCGAGGCAGTGGAGAACGAGCGCGGTGAGCAAATGCCTTACTGCTGCCCGGCCTGTGCTCGGATGGATTTGATGAAGCTGCGGGCCTGAACCTGCAAGGGTTGGCTGTCGGGGTCATTCTGGATCAGCGTATGCGGCACCGGCGGGGCGAAAGTGGTGTCGACGCTGGCCAGGTAAGTGGGCCAGTTCGCGAGTTTCCATCGGTCACGTGCTGCGGCCCGGCGTCGTAGGTAGAGGTTCATGGTGTCGGCCGCGCAGGTTACCCACACGATGGACAGGTCGGCATTGAGGTCGTCGGCTCGGGCCTGGGTGCGGTCGATCCATGCCCTGTCGGTGAGCTCGTGCAGGTAGGGCGCAGTGGAGACAATGGAGTTGCCGCACTCGATGTTCTCTTCGATTGCCGCGTTGAGTGCTTCGTACTCATGGGGACGAATCTTGTTCATGTAGGTGGGGGATTCGCGGTCATCCAGTGAAGCGCCAAGGTCTTCGAGCCAACGCTGGACGAGCGGCCGGGTGATGGTGTCCTTGTCGAGGATTGTCCATCCGGTCTGGCGGGCTAGGACGCGACCGAATTCGGTTTTTCCGCTGCCGGCGTAGCCGCCGACAAGGACTAATTGCGGGGTGGGCAGCTGCAGACTTTTGGGTGCTGCCGCAGTGTCGGGAGCGGTGATGACGCGTGCCGAGCGGTCCTTGCTGCGCACCAGGCCTTCGGCAGTAAGCAGGTCCATCGCTTGAGTGATCGTGAAGACGCTGACGTTCCACTGCGACGCGAGCTCGCGTGTGGAAGGCAGCCGTTCACCGTCGCGGAGAATGCCGGCCTCGATGTCGTTACGAACGGCTTGGGCGATCTGGCGGTGCATCGCCTGCCGGGGCGTAGTCGGTGAGGTCATGACCATCCGTCCATAGCAGTTGAGATGCCCGACAATATCAGCCGCGATCAGTTGAAAACCAATCGCTCCAGTGCCTCATGGGGCGATTCACATTTTTTCTGACCTATCGATGCATAACAGTTGACCACCAAAAATATCAGTTGATATGTTGTCGTGGTCCAAGTCACACAGACAGGAGAAAGCTGACATGGCGATACAAAAAGGGCACCGGTTCCCGATGCAACACACAGAAGCGTTCCCGAGAGGGTTGATGTTGCTGGGTCCGATCGGCCCGGACATGGAATTTGAGCGTCCGAATGTGCAGAAGGCTGATCCGGCGACAGGTCTGCGGCAGTGGGCTGGCGCAGTGTCGGACCCCGATGAGCCGAAAGCCAAACGGGCGAGCTTCGTGGTGACATTTCTGGCCGAGGTACAGCCAGTGCCATCCACGCCGGAGCTGTTGGCGGGCAGCGGAATTCGCATGATCGAACTGGAAGGCCTGACCGCCGAACCGCGGCGGATGGGTCAGGGCGAATACACCTATGTGGGCTACGTCTACAGGGCGACCGGCATCAAAGGTGACGTGAATTCACCTGCGCCCGTGAGTAAGTCGTCGTCAGCGCCGCGCGGCGAGACCGTGAAGGCGGGTGCGTGATGGCCACCGGCAACTCGAAACCGTCCGGCAACAGCGGTCAGAGTTCGGCCGACCAGCTGGTCGAAGACATATTGCTAATGCTGGCCAAGCTCGCCGTGCTGCTCGGATCGTGGACGGTGCGGTTCCCGGTGTTGAGTTTGCCGATCATCATGATCGCATGGGCGGGCGCCTGGTTCGGGTGGGGCGGCGGGCTGATCGTGGCCGGGGTATACGCCCTCATCTACATCGCGTTGGCGCTGGTCGACCCGGCCGGATTTGGCGCTGCATCGTGGCTACCGGTCCGCACGGCTTACCTGACCTGGTGGCGCTACAAGCACGCCTGGGCGCAGGTGTGCACCCTGCACGGGTTGACCGCCACGCTGGGTGAGCGGACCATGGTCCCGCGGCTGCGGTCGGTGCGCATCGGCACCGCCACCGACACGCTGAACATCGGCATGGTGACCGGGCAGACCGCGACCGACTGGGGCAAGCAAGCCGACGCCCTGGCCCACGCCTGGGGAAGCGGTCGCGTGACGGTGCGGTCCCTGCAGCCCGGCCAGCTCACGGTCACCGTGCACCGTGATGACACCCTCGCGGCTGCGGTGCGGCTGCCCCGGCCCACCGACGCGACACGAGTGCAGCTGGCGGCGGTGACGGTCGGGGTCACCGACACCGGCACGCCGTGGCGGCTACCGATCCAGGGTCATCACATTCTGGTCGCCGGCTCAACGGGGTCGGGCAAAAGCAGCGTGGTGCAGTCCCTGGTCGCCGGACTGGCCCCCGCTGTGCGGTCAGGCCTGGTGCAACTCTGTGTGATCGACCCGAAGGGCGGGATGGAATTCGCCCGCGGCGCAGGGCTGTTCACCGCGTTCGCCGCTGACCGCACCGAGCAGACCTTGGAGTTGTTGCGAGGCCTGGTCAAGTTGATGGATGGCCGCACCCAGCTGTTGCGTGGCCACACCCGCACCCACACGCCGAGCGTCGAGGACCCGTTGACGGTGGTGATCATCGATGAACTCGCCGCCTTGACCGCCTATGGCACCGACCGCAAAATCCGCGCCGAAGTCGACCAGCTGCTCGGGCTGCTGCTCTCTCAAGGTCGTGCGGTCGGGATCACCCTGATAGGCGCCGTGCAAGACCCGTCAAAAGAAGTGGTGTCGTTGCGCCAGTACTTCACTGTCCGCGTGGGACTGCGCCTGACCGAATCGAACCAAACCACGATGATTCTTGGGCAGGCGGCGCGCGATGCCGGGGCAGTGTGCGACGAAATCCCCGAGTCCACACCGGGTGTCGGCTACGTCATGGTGGACGGCACCGCCGAACCACAACGGGTCCGGGCGTTTCATGTCACCGACGACGACATCGACTATCTGGTCACACATTTCCGGCCACCGAAACGCCGCCGACTCCCGCGCCGGCCTGACACTGCTTCCTCGCAGGGCTGAGCCATGCCGACCCCCTCACCTGCACCGGTCAGCCCCCACGCACCGCCACCGCCCGATCACTCCGCGGACCCCTTGCCCCGACGAGAAACCGCCGCCGAACGGCGAGCCCGGCCCTCCTTCCACGAAATCGCCGTCGCCGCCGCACAAACTCACGGGGTGTGCGTCCGCCCGCTGGTGATGGGAACGGTCAACCTGGACACCGGCGCCACCGACTACGCGGCGGTGCCCTGCAAATCGACCATGGAATCGCAATGCGCCCCGTGCGCGAAAAAAGCGCGCGCACTGCGCATGCAGCAGTGCCGCGAAGGATGGCACCTCGACCACGAACCGGTCCAACCAGCCATTGAACCCACCGAGCAGCAATCCGAGCTGCTGCGCTCCCGCGCTGATCTAGTCGCCGCTTACCGCGACGCCACCACCGACCGCGACCACGACCACGAAGCCGTCGCTGAGCTGCGGGCCGCGGTCGGTGAACTCGACACCCAGCTGCGTGCCACCGGGATGCGCGGCACCCTGCCACCACTGGACCCCCCGCCCACCCCGTTGCGCACTCGGTCGACGAAACGCCGCCACGACGTGATCGACCTGCCGACCCGGCAGGTCCGCAAAAACACCATCGGCCAGCAGTACGTGGGTAAGTACCGGCCGTCGATGTTCCTCACGTTGACCTGTGACAGTTACGGGCCGATCCAGGGCGGCGCCCCGATCGATCCCGGCGCCTATGATTACCGGCGTGCGGCCCGCGATGCGATCCACTTCGCCGCTCTGCTGGACCGGTTCATCCAGAACCTGCGGCGCGTCCTGGGCTGGGACGTCCAGTATTTCGCCACCGTGGAACCTCAGAAACGCGGCGCCCCGCACGTGCACATGGCGCTGCGCGGCGCGATCCCTCACGCCCTCGTCCGCCAAGTGGCTGCCGCCACCTACCACCAGGTGTGGTGGCCGAACCACGACCAGCTGATCTACACCGATTCCGGCAGGCTGCCGGTGTGGAATCCGACCCGGTGCACCTTCATCGACCCCGACACCCACACACCACTCACCAGCTGGCAGGACGCCCTACAGGCCGTCGATGACGACCCCGATGCGAACCCGGCGCATGTGGTGCGCTTCGGGGAACAGGTGCACTCCAAAGGCATCCTCGGCGGCGGCACAGAGGCGGGACGGCACATCGGGTATCTGACTAAGTACCTGACCAAATCGATCGGTGAAATCATCACACCCACCACCGCCGCCCAGCATGCCCATCACGAGCGTTTGCACACCGAACTGGCGATAACCCCATGCTCACCGCGCTGCCCCATCTGGCTGCGTTACGGCATCGTCCCCAAGGGTGCATCATCGAAAATGGTTGCCGGGCAGTGCAAATCGAAAGCGCACCGTCGAAGCACCCTCGGGCTGCCGGGCCGGCGGGTCTTGGTGTCCCGGAAGTGGTCCGGTAAAACCCTGCCTGATCACCAAGCCGACCGGCACAAATTTGTTCGGCAACTGCTCGCCGACGCCGGCATCACCCCGGACGCGCGAGACAATGTTCTTATCTACCGCCTCGAATCCGGCCAACGCACCCCACCCCGCAGCGAACTCATCATGCGAGCCATCTCCCAAAGACTCACTTGGAAAGCCCAATACACCAACGCAATCGCCGCCATCGGACCACCCGAAGGACAGCGAATCGGAGCAGGCGCATCACCGGGGCCGGGAAGTCGTGGACGTTGAGATGCTACAACTACTAACGGAATCACAAGTGCGGCAGATGATTCCGATCGGTCACAGCAAGTATTACGAGTTGATCGGGTCCGGTGAGTTGAGGTCAGTGAAGATCGGCCGACGTCGGTTCGTCACGGAAACTGCTGTTGCGGAATACATTGCGAAACTCGATGCCGAGTCAACCGGTGACACGGCGGCGTGAAATGTCCCGACAACAACTGCCGCCGCAGATCAAGAAGCTGACCGTTCGCGACCGGCGTACCGGCAAAGACGCGGTTCGGTATCAACTGACAGTCGACGTGGGCGAGGACCCTCAGACTGGCCGACGTCGACAGGTTCGGCGGCGTTACCGCACCGAGAAGGACGCACGTCGTGCACTGAGCGAAATCAGCGACGCGGCTGAGAAGAAAGTGTTCGTGCCGAGGCGCACACTCACAGTCGGCGAGATGGTCAAGAACTACCTGGCGGGTCGACACGACCTGCGTCCCACTGCGCGCGACAAGAAGGCCTACGACCTACAGCCGCTGGTGGAGCGCTTCGCCGATGTTCTGGCCCAGCGAATCACCAAGACAGATATCGATACGCTGGTTCGCGATCTCGCCGAGGGCGGCACCATGACTGCAAAGGGCCGGAAGCGCAGACCGTGGTCATCAGCGAGTGTTAACAAAAGCCTCCAGGCGATCACCGGGGTATTCGCAGATGCGGTGTTCCAAGGGCTTCTGGCTCGCAACCCGGCTGAGCTCGTCAAGCCGCTGCCGTCGGCCCACAAAGACGTGGATACCTACAGTGTCGCTGAAGTCGACATGTTGCGCGCCAGCTTCGCCGGTGACCGCCTGGCCCATGCATACGAGTTGGCCCTGGTTGGGCTGCGTCGGGGTGAGATCGCGGGGCTGCGCTGGTGCGATGTCGACCTCAAGTACAAAACCCTACGCATCGTGAACAATCGCGTGTCGGCTGGTGGCAGCGTCAGTGAGAACGATCCAAAGTCGAAGGCATCTCGTCGTGAGTTGCCATTGCCCGATCGCCTGGTCGGAGTGCTGCGCGCTGCACGTCGTCGGCAAGCAAAGGAGAGGCTGCGCCTCGGGGTCGACGCTGGCCCGTTTGACTACGTCGTGTCCAACGAGGCTGGACTGCCGTATGCGCCCCCGGTCGTGTACCGGTACTGGGTGGCTGCCGTGAAGAAGGCCGGGCTGCGACACTTGAAACTGCACGGCGCGCGGCACACGGCCGCCACCCAGTTGGCACTCGATGGCGTCGCTCCAGCTGTCATTGCCGCGTGGCTCGGTCACACGGATGCCAGTTTCACGATGAAGCTCTATACGCACTCGCAGCCTGAGGCGCTCAAGTCCGCTGGTGACACTTTCGATCGAGTTGTGACATCTCGTGACACTCAGCAGGGGTAATCGAACAATTCGAACACTGTTGATGCTGGTCAGGGCGGGACACGCCGACTCGTGTCGGATGGCGGTCGTACAGTGACCTCAGTCGCTCGAACGCATGAGCGAGCCGCGCCGTGCCGAAGGAACCCTGCTGTAATGATGATCCCCGACTACGACCAGGCCGAGATTCTCTCGTTTGAGTGGGGTGACATGCAGCTGCTCTCCAAGATCGTGGGTAACACGGTTAACCCGCTGACGGGGGACCGCAACTTGTCGATGGTGCCCTATGAGAACTCCGTCCAACCGGTTCAGTTGAAATTTGAGCCGCCCCTAATCGAGCATGCGGTGGGCGTGAACCACGGCTTTCGGCACCATTGGGAGCTACTTACGTACGCGTTCAACCTGCCAGATCCCGGGGCGTTCCCGGTGCTGCCGGGGTTGACGGACGACGACCGCCGGGTCCTCAAGCGCTATGCGCGGATGTGTCGTCAGCTTGCGGGATATTCCGCGCTGAACGAGGAAAGTGGTATGCGCTACAGCTTCAAGAGCGGCGGAGCCCCCGAAATCACGTTGGTGTTCCCGTCGCCCGAAGCTTTCGCCGGGACCTCGCTCGCCTTCCGTCAATTGCACAGCGACGACGAATTCGCGTCTTTCACTCGCACGCGGGGCAGGATCATGAAGGCCGTTAAGTTGCTGTCCGCGAGCGAGAAGGAGAGTGCGAGAAGGGTTGTAGCGCAGTGGGCAAAAGCGCGTGGCGCATTGATGAACAGAATGCTGAACACCATCGTGTGTGAGATGGCCGCCCCACCGGTTCCGCCGGATCGTGAGGTGCCGCCGTTCAGCTATGCGAACATCAACCCGCAGAAGCTGATCTTGACCTTCAACTATGGCGACACGATCCACTTCTCGGAAGACGAAGAAGCGAACCTGTCGACGCTGCTGGAAGCTGAACAGAACGCCTGCTATTACAAGCACTCGGTGCTGAGCGCCATAACGAATCTCAGTCACCTCTACTTCGGGTTCGCCGTGTTGGCTGAGTCCGCAATGGCAGACGGGGGTGGGCGAGGCGCAATGGCCTCCGGATCGGCAGCCGATTAGCAAACCAAAGTAAGTCCCGCCCGCGACCGGGCCGACTAGGGGCGTCTCCGGTGCCCGGTTCTACAGGGCGACCTGCTGGCCGGAGTAGGCGCGCGCCTCGCCGGGTGGACGGCGGTGCTGCCGGGGCCGACCAATCCGCTGCGCGGTGGGTCGACACGCGGGGCCTTCGGCATGTAGATGCCGCCTTGGGAGGGTGGCCGGCCGTTGAGGTGGGTCGCGACCAGCCCCGCGCCGAAACCCAGTTCGGTGTCGGTGTGGTGTTGGTCGCGGGCGAGCTGGAGCGGGTGTTGTGATCGCCGCTGGCGGGGCGCTGCTTCTGGTGGTGGGCCGCGCCACGGTTCGGGTGCGGTCATCGTCCTAGGTCTCGCCGCGACGGCGGCGGCCCCGATCGTGTACAGGTTACTGGCTGCCGTGAAGAAGGCCGGGCCGCGACACTTGAAACTGCACGGCGCGCGGCACACGGCCGCCACCCAATCGGCACTCGATGGCGTCGCTCCAGCTGTCATTGCCGCGTGGCTCGGTCACACGGATGCCAGTTTCACGATGAAGCGCTATACGCACTCGCAGCCCGAGGCGCTGAAGTCCGCTGGTGACACTTTCGATCGAGTTGTGACATCTCGTGACACTCAGCAGGGCTAATCGAATAACTCGCACACTGTTGATGCTGGTCAGGGTGGAGCCGATGACGGGAATCGAACCCGCGTATTCAGCTTGGGAAGCTGATGTTCTGCCATTGAACTACATCGGCGCTGTTGCCCAGAAAGGCTAGCATCGGCAAATGCCGAATGGTGTGCGGGTCGAACAATCCCGAACCCTTCCCGTGTCGCCTGAGCAGGCGTTCCGCGGGATCATCGAGATGGACGTCCCGACCATGTTCCGGCGTCGCTACGGACCGATCCCCCCGATCCTGAACGTCAGTGGTCGCGACGCCGGGGACTGGCGCGGAACCGCCGGCCAGACCCGGGTCCTCGAACTCGGTCCATGGGGCAGCATCCGGGAGACCGTGGTCAGCGTCGACCAACCGCACGCGTGGGTCTACCGCATCACGGATTTCAAGGGACCACTCGCCGCGCTGCTCGACAGGATCGAAGCCGAGTTCCGCTTCCGTCCGGCTGGGACGGGGACGCGAATCACCTGTGGGGCTACAACATGTTTCCGCGGTCGCGGGTGGCCGCCTCGGCATTGCCGGCGTTCGCTTGGTTCTGGCGAGGTTACGCGCGTCAGATGCTCGAGGAGCTGTCGAGCTGGCTGGTCGGATGACCGCACCGTCCGCGCGAATGACAAGCGTGTAATTCGCGAAGTCGTTAAGGCAGTGAATTAATGCAAATTCTAAAAATGTGATGTTTACCCTTTCGTTATCAACCGTGACCTCGTATTGTGACCTCCCGTGGGCAGGCATGAGTTAGCTAGAAAGCCGCGGAAATCGCCCGCAGTGCTGGCTGCGGGCCTCGCCTCTGTCGGCGTGTACTTCGCGGTAGCCGGAGACGTCAGCTCCCTGGGCGCGGCCCGGGCCGAAGTCAAGCCATTGCTCCCCGACACCGGGACGTGCTGCATAGAACTCGCCTCAGCCCCGATCGCTGCCAACATTGACACCTCCCACCTGAAATTCAGCATCGAGGAGATGGCCCCGGCGCAACGGTCGCGGGCCGACCGGTCGCGAGCCAACGCGGGATCCCGCGTTCTGCCCGTCGGCGTCGCTCCGGAAGCCGGCCTGCAGGTCAAGACCATTTTGGTCGAGCGCAGCATCAGTGCACTCTTTCCCGAGATCCACCAGATCGGCGGGGTCCGACCGGACGCGCTGCGGTGGCATCCCGAAGGCCTCGCGCTCGACGTGATGATCCCCAATCCGAGTTCCGACGAGGGGATCGAACTGGGCAACGCGATCGTCACTTTCGTGCTGCAGAACGCCGAGCGTTTCGGCATCCAGGACGCCATCTGGCGCGGTACGTACTACACACCCGGTGGCGGCGCCCAGTCCGGCGGCTACGGCCACTATGACCACGTCCACGTCACCACCTTCGGTGGCGGATATCCGACCGGGGACGAAATCTACGTCCGGTAACCCCGGCGACCACCGGCAGCTACGCTCGTCGGGTGCTGCTCTCTGACCGTGACCTCAGGGCCGAGATCGCCGCCGGTCGACTGGGCCTCGACCCGTTCGACGACGACCTCGTTCAGCCATCCAGCATCGACGTCCGGCTCGACTCGTTGTTCCGGGTCTTCAACAACACCCGCTACACGCACATCGATCCGGCTCAGCAGCAGGACGAGCTGACCAGTCTGGTGGAACCCGCGGATGGCGAGCCGTTTGTGCTGCATCCCGGCGAGTTCGTGCTCGGCTCCACGTTGGAGCTCTGCACTTTGCCGGACGACCTGGCGGGGCGGCTGGAAGGCAAGTCGTCGCTGGGCCGACTGGGTTTGCTGACGCACTCCACCGCGGGCTTCATCGATCCGGGATTCAGCGGTCACATCACCTTGGAGCTGTCCAACGTGGCCAACCTCCCGATCACCCTGTGGCCGGGGATGAAAATCGGCCAGTTATGTATCCTGCGGCTGACCAGCCCGTCCGAACATCCCTACGGCAGTTCGCAAGTAGGCTCGAAGTACCAGGGTCAGCGGGGGCCCACACCGTCGCGGTCTTACCTGAACTTCATACGGTCCACCTAGCTGGCGCATAGCCTCTGGGGCCACAATGGAATTCGGCGGCTCCGTGCCGCGTTTCCCTCCGCAGACCGATGAACCTTGGGAGGGGTTTTGGACGTCGTACTCGGGGTTTCGATGGCACCGTCGGCCGTGCGCCTGGCGTTGGTCGAGGGTGAGGACGCCGACGGTGTGATCGTCGACGAAGACAGCTTCAGGATGGCCCGCGACGCGGCCGCCACCAGCGCGACGGACCGGGTGATGGCGGCCATCCTGGGCACCCGTGAGGGCGCCTGCGACGCAGGCCTTCGGTTGTCTTCTATCGGTGTTAGCTGGACCGATCAGATGCAGGCGGCTGCGCTGCGCGACGCCCTGGCGGCCCACAAAGTCGAGAACGTCATGCTGGTCTCGGCGTTCCTCGCGGCGGTCGCGATGGGACAGTCCGTGGGCGCGTCGGTCGGCTACCAGCGCACGGGTGTGCTGTTCGTCGAGCCGGACAGCGCCACCCTGGCCGTGGTAGACAACCGCGACGGCTCGCTGTGCGACGTCAGACGCCAGTTCCTGGCTGAGGACGACGACGCCGCGGTAACCGAGTTGGCTCAGTTGGTATCGGCCGCGGAAACGATGCGCGCCCGGCCGGACGGCATCTACGTGGTGGGTTCGGGCGTCGACGTGCCGATGATCAAGCCCGCCCTGGACGCCGCGACGACGCTGACCGTCAGCGTGCCGGAGGAACCCGACATGGCGCTGGCCCGCGGCGCGGCGCTGGCTTCGGGGAGTTCACCGCTATTCGCGTCGACCACCGCTGCGCTGGCTTATGCGCAGGTGGGCGAGGAGCTTCCCGAACCGCCCGACTTCGAGGACGGCGACGTCACCGAGGAGGAGTCGGGCAGGCGCCGTCCTGCTTTGCTGGTCGGCAGCGGCCTGGCGGTGGTCGCCTGTGCGGCCGCGATAGCCCTCGAAGTGGCGCTGGCGATCAACATCCGCCCGACCGTCGCCCTGCAGCCGAAGCCCAACGAAAACCACTTCGTCGCGCCCATGCAGCCGGAGGCCGTTCAAACAGAAGTGGCCGCGCCGCAGCACAAGATCGACCTGCCGGCAGCGCCGCCGCGCGTTGCGGCCCCGCAACTGCCCAAGCCGGCCGCGGCGGCGCCGATCGAGCCGGCACAGGCGGCTCCCGCGATTCCGGCACCCGCAGCACCGGTCATGCCGGTAGCGCCAGTGCTGCCCGCCCCCGAGTTGCCCGCGCCCCGGCTACCCGACCCCGTCGTCGTCCCCCCGGTGATCCCGATCCTGGTGCCGCCCATCCAAGTGCCGCGTCAGCAACCCCAGCTACCTGTTCCGCGAGCGCCGATTCCGGCGTCACCGCCCCGCGTCCAGAACCCCATCCCGCAGGCGCCCGTTATCCAGGTTCCCCAGGCACCGGTCATTCAGATCCCGCAGGCGCCTGCGCCTAATCCGGGTCGCGGCCCGTTCGGTGGTGGCGGTAACAGTCCGGGTGGCCGCGGTCCGTTCGGTGGCGGTGGCATCCCCGGTGGCCCCGGTAGTCAGGGTCCCTTCGGCGGCGGTCGCATCCCCGGCATCCCCGGCGGCCCCGGTAGCCAGGGTCCCTTCGGTGGCGGCGGTCCCGGTGGGCGCGGGCCGTTCGGTGGCGGCGGCAGCCCCGGTGGTCAAGGTCCCTTCGGTGGTGGCGGCCCTGGCGGGCACGGCCCGTTCGGCGGCGGCGGCTCCGGTGGCGGTCATGGCGGCTTTGGCGGGGGCGGAGGGGGATTTGGCGGCGGCGGTGGCGGACACGGCGGCTTTGGTGGTGGAGGCGGCGGCGGGCACAGATAGCCGACCTCGGGGCCTGTGAGTTTCCCTACAAAGCAAATTCAAATGGGTATGAAACCGGTGCGTGGGTACCGTTATATAGCACGGGTTGGGGAATCCGATCATTCTATTTGGGGGAGCTTTGGACACCGTACTTGGCGTGTCGATGGCACCGACCGCAGTTCGGATGGTGCTGGTCGAAGGCGAAAACGGCGACGGCGCCCTGGTCGACGAAGACCGCATCGACGTCGGAGTTGAGGACGCGCCGACGTTCAACGCTGCCGATCAGGTCATCTCGGCGATACTCGGGACTCGCGAGGGAGCGACCGAGGGCGGCTACCAGCTGGCTTCGACGGGCGTGACGTGGCGGGACCCGGCACAGGCTGCTGAGCTCCGCGACGCGTTAGCCAGTCGCAAGATCGAGAACGTCATGCTGGTTTCGGCGTTTCTCGCCGCGGCCGCGCTGGCGCATTCGGTCGGTAACGAGACCAACTACGCGCAGACGGCGCTGCTGTTCATCGAACCCGACACCGCGACGCTGGCCGTCGTGAACAGCGCCGACGGATCGGTCGCTGACATTCAGACGCAGCCGCTCCCGTCGGACGATGACGCCGCGGTGGCCCGCTTGGCCGAGCTTGTCGCCACCGCCGAAACGCTGCAGACCCATCCCGATGCCGTCTTCGTCGTCGGCTCGGGCGTCGATGTCCCGATGATCAAGCCGGCCCTGGACGCCGCGACGACGCTTCCGGTGACCCTGCCCGAAGAGCCTGAGACCGCGTTGGCCTGGGGAGCGGCGCTGGCGTCGGCGAACACGCCGTTGTTGTCGGCGTCGACGGCAGCACGCGCCTACGCCCAGGACCCGGGCACCGGGGCCTACAAGCCGTTCGGGCTCGACCCCGCCTACTTCGACCACTCCGACGCGGCAGACGGCGCGCTGGCCTACAGCGCCGTCGACGCCGACCACGAGGAGCCGAGGGCAGAAGGTCGTCGCCCGCTGGGTTTGCTGGGCAGCGTTCTGTTGTCGATTTTCGTGGTGGGAGTGGCGTCGCTGGTGGTCTCACTGGCCGTCAGCATCCGAAGCACGTCGAGTACGCGCCCCGATCCGGGGCAGGCCCTCGTGCAACCCACGCCGGCGCCACAGGCTCCCGCACCTCAGGCGCCGGCTCCGCAGGCTCCGGCTCCGGAAGCCGTGCCCGAGCAGGCGCCAGCTCCGGCGCCCCAGGCTCCCGCCTCCGTCCCTGCGCAGGCTCCGGCTCCGCAGGCTCCCCAGGCGCCTGTCGAGGTGCCGCAGGCACCCGTGCAGGTACCGGTGCCCCAGGCGCCCGCCCCGGCCCCGGTTGCGCCCGCTCCGGTTCCGGTCCCAGTACCGGTTCCGCAGCTGCCGCAGATCTTCACCCCGCAGTTCCCGCTCGGCCCGGGTGGGGGCGGCGGTCGCGGCGGCGACGACGGCCGTGGTCCGGGTGCCGGTAAGGGCCCTGCTCCCAAGTTGCCCGGTGGCGGCGGTCCCGGTAGAGGCGGCAAAGGCGGCGGCGGGCGCGGCGGCTTCAACATCCCCGGGATCCCCGGTATCTAGCATCTGATCTCGCCGGGTAGCTGTCACCTGCCGTTAAGCGTCGCGACGCGGTCCGCTCATCGCGGGCACCTACACACGGTGGTATGCGATGCACCGTATTCGGTACCGGCTATCTCGGTGCCACCCACGCTGTCGGAATGGCAGAACTGGGACACGAGGTCGTCGGGGTTGATATCGACCCGGGTAAGGTCGCCAAGCTGGCTGGTGGTGACATCCCGTTCTATGAGCCTGGTCTGCGAAAGTTGTTGACTGCCAACCTTGCTGCGGGCCGACTGCATTTCACCACCGACTACGACATGGCGGCCGAGTTCGCCGACGTGCATTTCCTGGGAGTCGGCACTCCGCAGAAGAGGGGCGAATACGGCGCCGACATACGGCACGTGCACGCGGTGATCGACGCGCTGGTGCCGCGGTTGACCAGATCATCTGTCCTCGTGGGCAAGTCGACGGTGCCGGTGGGCACCGCGGCCGAACTGAGCCAGCGGGCCTCGGCGCTGGCCCCCGACGGAGTGGATGTGGAGATCGCCTGGAACCCGGAGTTCCTCCGTGAAGGCTATGCCGTCCACGACACGCTGCACCCGGACCGCATTGTGCTTGGGGTGCAACATGATTCCACCCGCGCCGAGGCTGTGGTGCGCGAGCTGTACGAGCCGCTGCTGAGCTCCGGGGTGCCCTTCCTGGTGACCGACCTGCAGACGGCCGAACTGGTCAAGGTCTCCGCCAATGCCTTTCTGGCGACCAAGATCTCGTTCATCAACGCGATTTCCGAAGTGTGTGAGGCCGCAGGCGCCGACGTCAGCGTGCTGGCCGACGCGCTCGGGTACGACCCACGTATCGGACGGCAATGTCTCAATGCCGGTTTGGGTTTCGGTGGCGGTTGCCTGCCGAAGGACATCCGCGCGTTCATGGCACGGGCGGGGGAGCTGGGCGCCGACCAGGCGCTGACCTTCCTGCGTGAAGTCGACAGCATCAACATGCGGCGCCGGACCCGGATGGTCGAACTGGCCACCGCGGCCTGCGGCGGATCCCTGCTCGGCGCCAACATCGCGGTGCTCGGCGCGGCATTCAAGCCGGAGTCCGACGACGTGCGGGATTCTCCCGCCCTCAACGTCGCCGGCCAGTTGCAACTCAACGGAGCCGCCGTCAACGTCTACGACCCCAAGGCGCTCGACAACGCCAACCGGCTGTTCCCCACGTTGACCTACGCGGTTTCGGTAGAAGAGGCATGCGAGCGCGCGGATGCCGTGCTGGTGCTCACCGAGTGGCGGGAATTCGTCGACCTCGACCCCGACGACCTCGCGGATCGGGTGCGCGCCCGCGTCGTCGTGGACGGCCGCAACTGCCTGGATGTGGCCCGCTGGGAGAGGGCGGGCTGGCGGGTGTTCCGGCTGGGAGCGCGGCGCCCTACGCGGTGACGGGCTGCGGCACGTTGCGCGGGCGGCCGTCGGCGCGCAGGAAGCCGCCGGTGCGTTCACGTCCGAGAATGTCGGTGGGCCGGCCATGCCGGAATACCTCTCGGCCCGACACGAAGACGGCTTCGACGGTGTCGTCGTTCCGGTTCACCATTCGCGAAAGACCATCGTAGGCATCGATTTTGGCCTCGTGATAGGCGTCCAGCGAGTCGTCGAGGCGTTCCGGGTCGATGACCACCAGGTCGGCCCAGTCACCGACCCGCAGGTGACCGGCATCCAGGCCGTACCAGTCGGCCAATTCACCGGTCAGTCGGTGCACCGCCTGCTCGACCGACAGGAACGGCCGGCCCTCGCGCTGAGCGTCGCGCACATGCCGCAGCAGTCGTAGCCCACTGTTGTAGAAGGCCATGTTGCGCAGGTGTGCCCCGGCGTCGGAGAACCCGACCTGCAGGCCGTGCATCTGGGCCAGCCGGCGCAGCATCTTAGGACGGTGATTCGAAATCGTTGTGCGCCAGCGGATCTTGGTGCCGTGTTCTAACACCAGGTCCAGGAAGGCGTCGACCGGGTGCAGGCCACCGCGTTCCACGCCGACCTGCCCGAATGATTTGCCGACCACCGACTCGTCGGGGCAGGAGACGATCTCCGCGTCGAAGAAGTCCCGGTGCCAGGCGCGCGGCCCGAACTTGGTGTCGTAGTCCTTGCGGAACTGCCTGCGGTACTCTTCGTCGCGCATGAGTTCGTTGCGCTCGACCTCGTCCTTGAGGTGCAGTGCGGCTGCCCCGGCGCCGAATTCCTCGAAGACGACCAGGTCGATCCCGTCGGCGTACACCTCGAAGGGCACCGGAAGGTGCTGGAAGCGGAAGTCGCCACCAAGTCGATTCACCAGGGCGGCCAACCCGCTGGTCAACCAGATGGTTCCCGGCGCCGACTTCATGTCCGCGGCCGCCAGCAGGCTGGTCTTCAGGTGACGCCGGCGGATCCCCAGCGACTGCAGTGCCTGGGAGACGATGTTCTGCGGGTGACTGATGTCGGGACCGGACTGCAGGACGCGACCGGTGCGCCGCAACAACGACTTCAGCCGCCGCAGTTCGCGGCCTTTCGCGTAGGTGGACGGCAGCGTGCGGGACCGGCAGGTGTCCCCGTCGATCTTGTCGAAAAGCAGTTGCTGCGAGGACATTCCGAGGAATCCGGCGTCCAGCGCCTCGTCCAGCATCTGCTCCATCCGCGCCTGTTCGGCGGCGGTGGGCTTGACGTCCTTGCGGGTGGCCCGATCCAGGCCCATCACCGACGTGCGCATGTCGGAGTGGCCTATGAAGGCCGTCACGTTGGGGCCGAGCGGCAGCGATTCCAGGGCGTCGATGTACTCCTGCGGGTTCGTCCACGACTTGTGCTCGCCGACGATGCGGACCACATGCTCATGCGGGATCGCCTCCACCCGCCCGAACAGGTCGGCGGCTTCGCCCGCGTTCACATGCACGGTCGACAGAGAGCACGAGCCCATCACGATGGTGGTGACACCGTGGCGTACGGATTCCGACAGCGCCGGTGCGGCCAGCACCTCGGCGTCGTAGTGGGTATGAATGTCGATGATGCCCGGCATCACCCATTTGCCCTCGGCGTCGATGACCTTCGGGCAGCCTTCCAGGGGGGCGGAGGACACGGCGGCCACGCGGCCGTCCCGTATCCCGATGTTGCGGATCGCCGACGGCCCTCCACTGCCGTCGAACCACCGGCCGTTGACGACCACTGCGTCGAAAGTCAATGCGACCACCTCACTCGACTGGACAGCTTACCGAATTCGTCAATTCGTGGCGGCGGCTGACCCCTTGTGGGCGATCTCCGCGGTCAGCACCGGTGCGATCCAGCGGCGCAGGTAGCCGCGCAGCACTTCGCCGGTGCGCGGCGGCCGGCCGGGGTCGATGGTGAAGGACTGCAGGATCCGCAACGTGTACTCGGCGAGGTCGTCGAGGTCTGCGTCGGCGAGATTCAACTTGGTCCAGTCGACGTCCAAGCCGGCCAGGATTCCGTGGCTGAACTTGATCCCGATGTCCGAGGTGATCCCCGCTGACGCCTTCGTGAAGTCGCGCAGCAGCATCAACTGGATGTGCTTGTCGCTGGGCAGCCATTCCAGGGTGAACGCCAGGCTCTCCACCAGCGCCTCGACCGGGTCGGTGATCCCGGCGAGGTGTCTCGAGAGGATTTCGCAGAACCGCAGGCCGGAACGGGTGGCCGCGGCCTCGATGAGGGTGTTGGTACCCGGGAAGTAGTTGTAGACCGTTTGCCGGGAGACGCCCAGCGTTCGCGCCACATCGGCAATCCGCATGTCGCCGCGTTGCTCGATCGCCTCGCTGGCAGCGTCGAGGATGCGTTCGATCGCCTCGTCATCGGTCGCGGGCCTCGCGCCGCTCCACCCGTGGGTGCGCATGGCTGAGAGGTTACGGTCTGAGCGAGGCTTCCACCGAATCCGTTGTGGGCCGGAGAGAGCGGCTGCGGTCACCGGCCCCGAGGTTGGTGGTTGAAAGCAAAAAAAGAGGGCGCGGGAAAAAACACAACAATGAGGGACCGAAAGCCTCGACCTCTGTGGTCCCTCGAAACGACCGCCCGAAGGCGGGGTCCGCGCCCTCGGGAAGAACTAATCACCTCGCGGCTGTCACCGCAAATTCCGCAGGTGGACCAGTGATACCAAGCCCATGTCGCGCCGCAGGACCGCCGGCGGCAGCACATGAAATCCGCGCACCCCCGGCCGTTCGGTGGCGACTTGCACGATCTTTCGTGCGATGCGGAAGTCCAGGTCTTTGAGGACCCCCCGATCGGTTGTCGTCTGAAGGAGACCGGGCAGGCCGGGAACCGCGAACGGGCTTGTAGCGTCCAGCATGACGTTGGTGGCCAGCACGAGATGACGCGCTCGCTCGCTGACCGGCAACGGCGCCAGGGCAGACGAGGCGGCATCGATCCGGGTGGCAATGCGTCTGACGAAGCGGCTCAGTCGATTTGGCGCCAGGGTCATCGTACCGGAATGGCTGACCGACAGTCCGAGACAGTCGATGCGGTCGCGCCCGCGGTAGGTGGGATCCGCTGCGCAGGAGAGCCCATTTCCGCCGAGGGCGGTGCGGAATTCTTTTGTGGGCTTTCGCTTGACTCCCAAGTCGCCGAGCAGTGCATCAATCCGTGCATCTGCCTCGTGAAGTGCGGCGAGGTCCGGATGGGCCACGATGAAGTCATCGTTGTAACGCGCGTAGAAAATTCCGTCAATCGCCACGATTGCGGCGTCCATGGGTATGACCGCCAAATTCCCGATGATTGGTACCAGCGGGGTTCCCATCGCGGTGCCGTACAGCCGGGTGAACTCGGTGCCGTCCCGATCCCGTACTACGGGACGAGCCAGCGATGTGATCAGATCCCAGACTTCCGCCCCTAGTTCACCGGCAGGATTTCCCAGTGTTGCGACTTCTCGCAGGATTCGCCACAGCGCCGCGCCGGGGCCGACGGGCAAATCATCGCCGTAGTGTTCGAAATCTGACTGGAGGACAAAAAGGGGCGGACCCTTCACCCCCACCCGCTTGCGATGAGCACGAACAAAACCGGCAAGTGCCCGCGCGGCTGCAACATTTGTCAAGCCGGGCAGGTAGGAATAAACGCCTGGGAGGCCATGGCAGCGCGCGTTGTGAGAAAGAAGCTGGAAGAGTGCCGAGCCGACTACGTGGTCGATGAAGGCTGGTAGATGGACCGCGCGACACTTACCGTTGTATTCGCGGAAACGAAGGTCCACGGGTTGCGGACGGTATTCGCCGCTGGCGACACTGCGGGCTATCGCCCTCGAAAGCGCCCGGCGCTCGGTTGCAGTGCTGAAATATGTGACACCCCAGCCCGCCTCGCTGAACGCCAAACCACGCTCGCGTCTCTTGGCGAAAATCCGCATGATGGCGTCGTCATATGTTTTCGGCTCCGCCAGTTGCTTCTCGATGTCGACCGGTTCAGCTATCACGGCACCCCGCGGTATCTGCGTTTGCCCGGCGGAGATACCAGTCCTTGACGATTTGCAGCCAGCTTTCGAAAAGTGCAGCTTCGGGATCGTGCGGCAGCACGAACAGCAAGCGCAATTTTCCCCGGTGAAAGACCGGAGTGAGAAAGTGCCCTGACAGCGCGACAACGCTCACACCGTCTTCGAGGCAATTTACCGCGGCTGGTAATGCCCTCGCCAGCAGTCCCGTTTCAAGTCTGCGCATGTCCTGTGTTCCCTCCAGCGTTTCCAGGTCGAAGACAATTCCGTCGGTGAAAAGTGTGCGAAATTTCAACGTCAGGCTCTGTGGGCTGTCCGGTACCGTTTGATCCAGGGTCGGTATCCATTCGTCGACGCGGAGCCGGTTCAGCGCGTCTCGTCCGCCGATGATCGGCGCCTGTAAAGATTTCCCGCGGTTTGCTGCGCCGCCAGTGGCCGCCTGGAGCGCCAAATGAGGGTGGGATTCACTGTCGCCGTAGGGATCTCGTTGGTAATAAAAAAGGGTCGTCGGTGACCGGAACGCACAGTATCCCCGGCCATCAAATGTTTCCTGCATCAGCTTGACCGCAGCGGATCTTTGTTTCGCCGGGATCCACTCGGGGATCGTGATCTTGCCGACAAGCAGTGGTCCCGGCTCGTGGCCGAGTTCCCGCATCCAGTCGCCCAACGCAAGCAGGGTGGGAAGCGGTGGGGCGCGGCGGTCCCGAAGGTGCTGCAGGTTGAGGAGGACGACGAGAACCGTGACCATGGCGGCCATTACCTCAAGGAAGTCGGAGACCGGGTGCGGGTCCAGCCAGACAAGCCCCAGCAACGCCGCCCACAGCGCGACGGTTGCGATGAGCGTTCCGAAATAGCCCTCGGCAAATAAGCGGATCTGGTATATGCCGACGACGCCACGAATGACGAAGAGGGGCAGGAGGGCCACCACGAAGCTGACTGGTATGTCATGCAGAACAATTAGTCCGACCGCAGCCGCGAGTGACCAGAAGTAAAAAGAGATAAAAGGCGTTGTCAATAACAGTTTACGAAAAAAGGCGAGTTGAAAGTCGCGGAGCGCCGGGATGTGCCGTAGCCGGGCGAAGTCGAAATAGAAGAGGCCGGTGCCCTCGTATGCGCCACGGAACAATGGCAGGATCAAATAGAAGAATTGCACGGTGTCGACATGTCGCCAGGCCGGCACGCCCGCAGTCAGGTCGAGGGCCCGGGCGTCGGTCCGGTATATGCCCAGTACGGTGAGGACGACCAAGGCGTCGAGACGTAGACCGAGTCCCGCCGTGGTTGTCTTCAACGCTAGCCAGGGCGGTATCCGCGGCAGGGCGCGGAAACCTTCCCGAGCCGCGCCGGATTTCGGCCAAAGGCCCATCAGCCGATAAATTCTGAGCGTGTAGTGAACGGTGATCCAAATACCAATCGCATTTGACGTGACGATCGCGATGATGATTGCCGCGGTCGGGTACCAATAGAAGCCGGTACTGAGCACCACCAGCTGCACGACAGTCGGCGCGAGCAACGACCAGAAAGGTCGGTAAATTCGGCGCGTGGCGTATATGCCGGAATGCAGCACCCGGACCGTCAAGCGCACCGCAGTTTCCACGATGATCAGGAAGGCATAGAAAAGTCCGACCGGATCGTGTCCGGACGGTAGCTGAACCGCCAGTGCGATGCCGCCAACGATTGTCAAGGCCGATGCCGCGATCATCGAGAGGACGACCCAGCTGCCGATCTCGCGCTCGGCTGCGTCCCGCTCTCCGGACTGGGAGAACGCTCTGAGCCGCTCCCGCATGATCTCAAGGAGCCCCCACCACCCGCCGCTGACGATCAGGCTGCCGACGCGCAGGATGACGACAGTGAACGCGGCGAGCCTGCCGAGGCTGGCGAGAAGGATCAGGAACTCGACGGCGTGGACGAGGAATCGCGCCGTATCGAGCAGCAGCGCGTAACGCAGACGGTAGCGGAAGTACGCGAAGATCGTGCCGGTGAGAAGGCTCGCGAAAAGAGAAACGGTGTGGTTTTGCCGGCGTGCCGTCCGGTCGAACCAACGGTCGATGCCGTTTGCCCGAGCTGTCGGACGGAGTTTCACGAACACGCGGGAACCCGGGCGGGACCTTTGGGCCAGTTCATGCAAATGGTGATTTTCAGACCTTTCTGCCGTCCATAACTGCGCCCCATGATTGTGGTGAGCCGTTTTGCGCATTGCATCAGGCCGGATCGCCCGTGTCTGACGTCAAGCCTTCTTGAGAAGATTGCAGCATGAAGCGGGGCGACGTAGCCGTAATTTCCGTATCGGCCGGATTGGCGGCGGTGGTCGCCGCGGTCATCGTTTTCAGGTTTGTGGCCGCCGATCGCTCGCCCGGTTCGTCGGTGAACGACCCCGGAACTAGCACCTCGAGCCTGCTGGTGATGACGTGGGCGCCCAGTCTTTGCAAGGTGTCGTCGTCCAGTCCGGGCTGCGCAAACGGGCACGTCAGCAAGATGGGGCGCACGTTGATTCTCCACGGACTTTGGCCGCAGCCGGCTAGCGAGCAATTTTGCGGCGTGCCAGGACGTGTCGCTGGGCGTCCCGGTGGAGAGCCCGCTGACAATTCGCCCACGCTGACTCTGCCTGAGGACGTTCAAATGCAATTGCAATCGATAATGTCGGACGCCACGACCGTAGCCCCACACGAGTGGTACCGGCATGGAACGTGTTCAGGTGTCACGCCGGCTGCTTATTTCGGCAACGCCATATCGCTCACCGAACAGGTCAGGAAAACCCTCGATCCGGTGTTCGAGGCGGCTGCGGGCGGGCATTTATCTGCCGGGGTGGTACGTGATCGCGTCGATGCCGAATTCGGCCGGGGGGCGGGCACTCGTGTTGGTTTGAAATGTCGCAGCGCTGATCGGGAAGGACTCGTAGTTTACGAGGTCCGTCTGTCGTTTCCGCCGGTCACCGAACTTGGACACGATGGCCGGACGGTGACGCTGAGGGACGCGCTGGGCAAAGGGCCGACCATACCCGCCGGCTGTCGGTCTGGACGCGTGCCATGAATTGGAGCAGCGCGAACTGTGCACCCGGGATCGCCGACTGCTAGCGCTTGACGCCCGAGGCTCGACACAAGGGCGAATCAGCTAGGGAAGGAATGGATTAAGAATCGGGGGGATGATTTTGTTGCCGGTCACTCCGGTGAGCCGGACCCAGATCTGCGCGGGGATGTTGAGCGATTGATAGACGCCGGCACCGATCCATGAGACCGGCACCTGCAGGAAACTGGGCACCGAGTGGACGATATTGGCTATCGGCTCGTATGCCAGATAGGGAATCGATGTTGCGATGGTCCGCGACACGAGAGTCGCATCGGTCAGAGGATCGGGGAAACCCTGTGCGGCGAAGTCGGCGACGAGCGCGCTGAACAAGTTGACCCCGGGATCGACGTAGGCGCCTTCGAAGGCGGGGGACGTCAGGGGTGCGCCCTGCATGTAGGGCAGCGGCGGAATGGCGAATGCATCCATGATCGTGGGCGTCGTACTGACGATCTGCCACGAGTTATTGATGAACCCGTCCCGCGCATCGTTGCCGGCTTGATCGAAGATGAGGAATGTTGCTGTCTCGCTCGGTGATTGGAAGCCGTGACCGCGGCCGAACTGGTCGGGCCCGATGTGACCGTGGTCAGTGACGACGAGGGTGGTCCATTCTTCGGTGGGATTTGCGTTCTCCCAGGCCCATACCGCTCCCAATAAGCCGCCACCGCCGTCGGTTTGGGAACCAAGATTGGCGTCCAGGTTCCGAAGAGCCAGCGCGTACTGCGGCGAGTCGCCACCATATTCATGTCCTACGTGATCGACACCTGCGAAGTACGAGAAAATGAGATTGCCCTTGTCCGGGTCGGCCAGCGAGATGGCGGTCCGGGTCTTCTGGCCGACGAGGTCCTGCGTCGCGAGCCAGTCCGTGTCGCCTGGAACCTGCGGAACGAATTCGATGTGGTCGGCGGGATGCGGTCCGGCGCCGGCGATCTCGGCTATGCCCCCGGTGCCATTGGCAATGACCGTGGTGACGACTTCGTCGCCATAGGCGGCCTCGAGCTGGTTATAGACGGTCGGCCAGTCGTCATACGTCCAGGGAGTGAAAACGTTGTTGCTCACGCCGGCTGTTTCGCCCCACACGCCGGTCTGAATGGTCGTCCACGAGGGGTTGGAGAAGCTGGTGTGTCCGATGATCGTCGACGCCGAGGTGACGCTCCGCTGCATTAACGCGTGGAAGTTCGGGGTCCCCAGGGGATCGGCCAGGATCTTGGCCAGGTTGGTGCCGTCGGTGCCGATCAGCAGGAAGTTCGCGTTCGGTGTGGCCAGCAGCAGCAGGGCGGCCTCTTCCGGCGAGGCGAACATCACGTTCGGGTAGTACATCCCGGGGTTGCCGGTCGAGCCCGGCGCACCGAACAAGGACCATGCCCGGCCGCCGATCCCGCCGGGCCCGGCGGCGATGGCGCCGCCGCCGACACCACCTGTGCCGCCCGCTCCGCCGCTGCCCCAGAACGACCCGCCCATGCCGCCGGTGCCGCCTGCCCCGCCCCGGATACCGCCGGTGCCGCCGACGCCACCGTTGCCAATCAATCCGGCATTACCGCCGCGGCCTCCTGCCTGACCCAGGCCACCGGAGGCACCCGTGCCGCCGTTGCCCCACAGGATCCCGCCGTCACCACCCGCTTGCCCGGTGCCGGGGGTGCCGTTGAACCCGTCGCCGATCAGCGGGCGACCCAACAACAAGTTCGTGGGCGCATTGATCGCATCAAGGACGTTGCCGGGCACGGCCTGCAGTGGCCTGGCATTGGCCACCTCGGCGAGCCCGTAGGCGCCGGCCGCTGCGCACATCGTGTGTGCAAACTGTTCCTGCAACGCCGCGATCTGTGCGCCGAGCGCCTGGTAGTCCCGAGCGTAGCCGGAAAACAGCGAGGCAATCGACGCCGACACCTCATCGCCGGCCGCGGCTGCCAGCGTGCTGGTCGGACCCAACGCCGCCATGTCCGCCGCCCGCAGGGAGGAGCTGATGCCCGCCGTATCCGCCGCGGCGGCTGCCAACCACTCAGTTGCCGCGACGAGATAGGACATGGTGGTCCTCCCACCCGATAGCTTCTTGGCGCATCGAAAGACGTGACGGAGCCCACACTCTACGCGATTGCGGCATTTCCCAGTGGCGACCGCAGCCCACTGTCGGCCCGCAAATTCCAGCTGTGGACACTCCCGCTAACTCTGACCCGGTGTGCTACCGCCTTCTGGCCGCGGAGTTGACTCGAATCTCAATGTCATCGGAATCCATTGCCATAGCGCCGTATTCATCGGTGACTCGCACACCAAGGGGCCGACCGGTTTCGGCATCGACGAACCGCAGCGGACCCCGGCCGCCCTGTAGGTGTTTGTCTCCCCACTGCGCCAGTGACAGGAGCACCGGCAGCAGTTCCTTGCCTGCCGGGGTCAGGTGGTACTCGTCGCGGGCGCGTCGGCCCGGTTCCTGATAGGGCACCCGTTCGATGATCCCGGCGGCTTCCAACTGCTTCACCGCCCGCGACACGGCCGGCGCCGAGGCGCCGATCCTCGCTACGAAGTCCTCGAACCGTGTTGTGCCGTAGAAGCATTCGCGGAGGACTAGAAAAGTGGTCTTGGTGCTCAGCAGGTCGAGTGTTTTCGCCATCGGGCACCCGTCGCCGACCGACCACTTGTCACGGTCGCGCAGCTTCTTCTCGAACTCCATGGCGCACCTCACATAACTAACGATTGCGTTATCCAGGATAGCGTGCTTCTATCTAAGTAACGAAAACGTTAGTCAGACGATCGGAAGGAAGTGCGAGATGGTTGCAGTAGCCGACAAGGTGGTTGTGGTGACAGGAGGCCGGCGTGGGCTCGGTGCGGCACTGGTCGACGAGGTGCTCGCGCGCGGGGCTCGCAAGGTCTACTCGACGGCGCGAAGCGCATTTACCGATGACCGCCCGCAGGTGGTCACCCGCGAACTCGAGGTCCGCGACACCGATTCGGTTGCTGCCCTGGCCCGCGCGGTCGGTGACGCCGACATCGTGATCAACAACGCCGGCATCCTCCTCCCCGGTTCACTGCTGACGGGCAGCTTCGACGACGTCACGGAAACGTTTGACATCAACGTGTTCGGGCCCTTGCGGGTGGTCCGGGCGTTCGCCCCGATTCTGGCGGCCAATGGCGGTGGCGCGGTGGTCAACGTCCATTCGGTGCTGTCCTGGCTTGCCGGCAGTGGAGCGTACGGCGCATCCAAAGCCGCGGTCTGGTCGGTGACGAACTCGCTGCGCCTCGAATTGGCATCGCAGAACACCCAGGTGGTCGGCGTGCATGCCGGATTCATCGACACCGACATGGTTGCAGACATCCCGATGCAGAAGACGACGCCGGCCGAGGTGGCCAAACGCATCGTGGACGGGTTGGAGGCCGGCGCCGTCGAGGTCCTGGTCGACGACGTCACGGTCAACGTCAAAGGCG
This sequence comes from Mycobacterium sp. 23, assembly GCF_048287075.1. Lineage (NCBI taxonomy): Bacteria > Bacillati > Actinomycetota > Actinomycetes > Mycobacteriales > Mycobacteriaceae > Mycobacterium > Mycobacterium sp. 23. Next base: position 3,332,987 of record NZ_JBLVUX010000005.1, on the reverse strand, counting down.
CGCTCTCGGGCCCTGTGGAGAACCTGGCCTTCAGCCTGGCGCGTTAGGAATCATCATGCCGCTCTGGACGATTCACCATACGCCAGGTGTCTTCACCGACGAGGATAAACACGAATTGGCCACCCGGATCACCGACCACTACGAGAAAGCCGGGTTGCCCCGGTTCTACGTGATCGCGGTGTTCAAAGAGACCAGGACCGAGGACTTCTACGTCGGTGGGGAGCCGACTCAGGTCGGTGTCCGTATCGTCATCGATCACATCGCCCGGCATTCGCGCGGCACGGGTGATCGTCAGCGGATCACCCAGTGGATCAACTCCATCCTGACCCCGCTCGCCGCGGCGAAGCCCGGTCTGCACTGGGAGTTTCACGTCGATGAGACCAGCGAGGAACTCTGGATGATCAACGGTCTGGTGCCACCGCCCAGCGGCTCTGACGCTGAAAAGGCTTGGGCGCAAGCCAATGCCGCTTCACCGTACTGACGGTTGACGGTTAGGTGAGGAATGGATTGAGGATCGGTGGGATGATCTCGTTGCCGGTCACGCCGGTTAGCCGCACCCAGATCTGTGCCGGGATGTTGAGCGATTGATAGACACCGGCACCGATCCATGAGACCGGTACCTGCAGGAAGCTGGGCACCGAGTGGACGATGTTGGCTATCGGCTCGTATGCCAGATAAGGAATCGAGGCCACCAGTGTGCGCGATGTCAGGTTCGCATTGATCAGCGGATCGGGATAACCCTGTGCGGCGAAATCGGCACTGAGTGCGGTGAACAGGTTGGCTCCCGGATCAACGTAGGTTCCGGCGAATACGGGGGACGTCAGGGGTGCACCCTGCATATACGGCAGCGGTGGAATGTCGAACTGATCCATGATCGTTGGCGTCGTGCTCACGATTTGGTACGAGTTATTGATATACCCGTCGTACATGTCATTACCGGCCTGGTCCCAGATCAGGAATGAGGCTGTCTCTAACGGAGATTGGAAGCCGTGGGTGATGCCCCCCAACTGGGCGGGCCCTACCTGACCGTGGTCGGTAACCACAAGAACGGAGAATTCCTCGCCGTACATGGCCTCCCAGTCGTAAACCGCTCCCAACATGCCGCCACCGTTGAGTGTTTGGGAACCGAGGTTGGCGTCCATGTTCCGAAGCGCCAGCGCGTACTGGGGCGAATCGCCGCCGTACGCGTGCGCGTTGATGTCGGGACCCGTGAAGTACGAGAAGATGAGATTGCCTTTGGTTGGGTCAGCGGCCATGATCGCGGCTTGGGCCTTCTCGCCGACCAAGTTCGACGTCGCCAACCAATCGGTGTCGCCGGCGACCTGTGGGACAAAGTGGATGTTGTCGGCGGGGTGCGAGCCGGCACCGGCGATGTCGGTGATGACGTTCCAGTCGGCGATGACGGTGGTGTTGACCTGGTTGCCGTAGGTGGCCTCGAGTTGGTTGTACACGGTGGGCCAGTCGTCATACGTCCAAGGGGTGAAGACATTGTTAGCCACGCCCGCCGTTTCGCCCCACACACCGGTCTGAATCGTCGTCCATGACGGGTTCGAGATGGTGGTGTGCCCGACGATCGTCGACGCCGAGGTAACGCTTTGCGTCATCAACGCGTGGAAGTTCGGTGTGCCGATGGGATCGGCCAGGATCCTGCTCAGATTTGTGCCGTCCGTGCCGATCAGCAGGAAATTCGCATCTGGCGTGCTCAGCAAGAGCAGAGCGGCCTCTTCCGGCGTCGCGAAATTCACGTCTGGGTAGTAGACCCCGGTGTTGCCGGTCGCCCCGGGGGTGCCGAACAGCGACCAAGAGCGACCGCCGATCCCACCGGGCCCGGCAGCGATAGTGCCGCCACCGACTCCGCCTGTGCCGCCGAGCCCGCCACTGCCCCATAACAACCCGCCGGAACCGCCTACGCCGCCGGCGCCGCCGCGGATACCGCCGTCGCCACCGACTCCGCCGTTACCGATCAGCCCGGCATTGCCACCGCGTCCGCCGGTTTGACCCAGCCCGGCTGACGCGCCCCGGCCGCCATTGCCCCACAGGATCCCGCCGTCCCCGCCGGCTTGCCCCGTGCCGGACACGCCGTTGAACCCGTCGCCGATCAGCGGACGCCCCAACAGGAGGTTCGTGGGTGCATTGATCGCACCCAGGACGTTGTCGGCCACGGCCTGCAGCGGGCCGACGTTGGCCGCCTCGGCGACCGCATATGCCCCGCCCGCGGCACGCAGCGCTTGCGCAAACTGATCCTGCAACGCCGCCACCTGCGCACCGAGCGACTGGTATTCCCGCGCAAAGCCGGAGAACAGCAAGGAAATCGCTGCCGACACCTCATCACCAGCGGCAGCCGCCAGCCTGCTCGTCGGAGCCAGCGCCGCCAGGTTCGCCGCCTTCAACGACAAGTTGATGCCAGCCGCATCTGCCGCGGCAGTGGCTATCAATTCCGGTGCGACGAACAGATTTGACATGTTGGTCCTCGCTAACTACTTATCGGCCCTCACGGGTTGGCGGAGCCCACAATGTACAGCGATCTGCCGCACATGCTGATGTATCTAAGGGAACTCAGAGCAAACGCTTTCGCTGTCTACCGTCTACGCGAGTAGCGTCATCCTCCGTGGATTACACGGCTAGCTACCTTGCGGAGACCCGGGCTCTAGGGGAGTTGATCCGCGGCGCCGATCAGTCGACGCCGGTGCCGACCTGCCCGGGCTGGACCCTCGATCAGTTGTTCCGGCACGTCGGACGCGGCGACCGCTGGGCCGCGCAGATCGTGCGCGACCGCATGGACAGCTTCCTCGATTTCCGCAGCGTCGAAGACGGCAAGCCACCCCCGGATCTCAACGACGCAATTGAATGGCTCAACGTCGGCGCGCAGCTACTCGTCGACGCGGTCGAAGTGACCGGCGCCGACACCCCGGTCTGGACGTTCCTGGGACCCCGGCCCGCCGCGTGGTGGATCCGGCGCCGCCTCCATGAGAACGCCATTCATCGAGCCGATGCAGCCCTCGCCGTCGGCGCCGAAGTCACCCTCGACGCGGAGGCCGCGGCCGACGGGATCGACGAATTCCTGGAACGCATCGTGCTCCAGGCCGGAAAGGACGGAGCGGCGCTCCCGTTGGAGGGCGGCGACACTCTGCACCTGCACGCCACCGATCCCGGGTTGGGCGAGGCCGGCGAGTGGACGGTCGCTGTCGACGACGTCGTCGTCACGTGGTCGCACGAACACGGCAAGGGCACCGTCGCGCTGCGCGGTGGGGCCACCGAACTCCTGCTGGCGATGACACGCCGCGTCCCGCTCGCCGCCACGGGCATCGCCGTTTTCGGTGACCAAGCCGTATGGCAGAGATGGCTGGACCGCACACCTCTCTAGACTTGCACCTCATGACCACATCCGAGATCGCCACCGTCCTCGCTTGGCACGACGCTCTGAACAGCGTCGACATCGACACCTTGGTCGCTCTGTCCAGTGACGACATCGAGATCGGTGACGCCCACGGAGCCGTGCAGGGGCACGACGCGCTGCGCCGGTGGGTCAGTTCGCTGACGGCGAGGGCAGAGCTGGGCCGGATGTATGTGCACGACGGCATCGTGGTCGTCGAACAGCAGATCAGCGATCGCAACAAGCCCTTCAACGCATCGACGACCGCGTCGGCCTTCCGGGTGGTCCACGACCACGTCACTTCGGTGTTCCGGCACGCGGACCTGGCGTCGGCGTTGGCGGCGACCGAACTCACCGAAAACGACCGGGTCGACTGAGGCTGAGGAGTCAGTTATGCGCGGGATCATCCTGGCGGGCGGTTCGGGAACCCGTCTGTATCCGATCACGATGGGCATCAGCAAGCAGTTGCTGCCGGTCTACGACAAGCCGATGATCTATTACCCGCTGACCACCCTGATGATGGCCGGCATCCGTGACATCTTGATGATCACCACGCCCCACGACGCGCCCGGATTTCACCGACTCCTGGGCGACGGAACGCAATTCGGCATCAATTTGACCTACGCGGTGCAGGAACGACCCGACGGCCTGGCTCAGGCATTCGTGGTGGGCGCCGACCACATCGGCAGCGATTCGGTGGCATTGGTGTTGGGGGACAACATCTTCTACGGGCCGGGGCTGGGCACCAGCCTGAGCCGTTTCCAAACCATAAGCGGCGGAGCGGTTTTCGCCTACTGGGTGGCCAACCCGTCAGCCTACGGTGTGGTCGAATTCGACGCGGGTGGCATGGCGGTGTCGCTGGAGGAGAAGCCGGCCACCCCCAAGTCCCAGTATGCGGTCCCGGGTTTGTACTTCTACGACAACGACGTGGTCGAGATCGCCAAGGGCCTGAAGAAATCGCCCCGCGGCGAATATGAGATCACGGAGGTCAATCAGATCTACCTGAACCGCGGCCGGCTGGCCGTCGAGGTGCTGGCCCGTGGCACCGCGTGGCTGGACACCGGAACGTTCGATTCTTTGCTCGACGCAGCGGATTTCGTTCGCACACTGGAACTTCGGCAGGGACTGAAGGTCAGCGTTCCCGAGGAAGTGGCGTGGCGGTTGGGCTGGATAGACGACCAGCAGCTCGCGCAACGCGGGCAGAGCCTGATCAAGTCCGGGTACGGGAACTATCTGCTGGATTTGTTGGAGCGCAGGTGATTTAGCCCTTTCAGGGCTGGCCGGCCAACGGCCATCGCCGTCAGTGGTTGAGCGCCAAGTCGCGATGGCCGGCGATCGCATGCGAGGCCAGTTGGCTAGGCCAAGCCGTTCAACCCGTTCGAGCCCAACAGCACGCCGCCGGGGCCGCCGACGTTAGGGCTACCCTTCGTAGGGCCGGCCCCGCCATTGCCGCCATTGCCGCCGTCGCCGAACAGTCCGGCGGCGCCGCCATAACCGCCATTGCCGCCCGTCACCGTGCCGGTGCCGCCGGCTCCGCCGTTACCGCCGTTGCCGAAGAATCCGCTGTTGCCGCCCCTTTCGCCGGTCCCACCCGTCACGCCGGTCCCCCCGGCCCCGCCCGGTCCGCCGTTGTACAAGCCGCCACCACCTACCCCGCCGACTCCGCCGGTGCCGGTGACGCTGTCGCCGCCAGTCCCGCCGGCTCCGCCGTTGGAGAGCAATCCCAGTCCGCCTATTCCGCCACCCCCGCCGACGTTGCTGGTGCTGAAACCGCCGGTGCCCCCGGCCCCGCCGTTGTTGAACAGCCCGGTGCCGCCGTTCCCGCCGAAGCCGCCTACGCCCGTGGTCGTGGGCCCGCCGGTGCCGCCCGCCCCGGCGATGCCGAATAGTCCGGAATTACCCCCGTCGCCGCCGTTCCCGCCGGCGGTGACGCCGTACCCGCCGGGGCCGCCGGTGCCGCCGCTGGAGAAGGAGAACAACCCACTGGTCCCGCCCATACCGCCGTTTCCGCCAACCCCCGCCAATGCCATACCGCCGGCTCCCCCGGTACCCCCGGTACCCCACAGCCATCCCCCGACTCCGCCGGCGCCGCCCGTCGTCCTGCCGATTCCGCCGGCGCCGCCGGCGCCGCCAGTGCCGAACAGCCCGGCACCACCGCCATTGCCGCCGTTTTGGCCAGGTCCGCCGGACCCTCCGGCCCCGCCGTTACCGATCAGGATGCCGCCGTCGCCGCCGTTTGCCCCGGTACCCGGGGCCCCGTTGGCGCCGTTGCCGATCAGCGGCCGCCCGAACAGCGCCTGGGTGGGCGCGTTGATGAGGTCGAGGAGGGGCTGCAGCGGTGCTGCGGCAGCGGCCTCAGCGCTGGCATACGCGTTCGCGCCCGCCGTCAGGGTGGCCTCGAACTGGGCCTGGAACGCCGCGGCCTGCGCGCTCAATGCCTGATAGGCCTGGCCGTGCGCCGTGAAAAGCGCTGCGATGGCCGCGGACACGTCGTCGGCGCCCGCTGCCAGCACCCCGATCGTCGGGGCAGCCGCTGCGGCATTGGCCTCGCTGAGTACCGAACCGATATTCGCCAGATCTGTTGCCGCCGCTGCCACCATCTCCGGTGGCACCACCACATACGACATCGCTTCCTCCCGACCAGGTCGTCATCGACGCAGGGAATACGAGCGTCGCGCGAGGGGGTCGTGGGAGCTAGGGCATTTCGCCCCTACTGGGTGGCGCCTTTAGACAGGTTTTCCAGAGCGGAACTCAGAATGATCCGACGTTCCCGGGCTGGCCGAGCAGGATTCCGCCGTCGCCGGGATTACCTGGGGCGCCGGCGCCGGACTTACCGACATTGCCGGCGTTGCCGCCGTTACCGATCAGCACGGCGTTGCCACCGTTGCCTCCGTTGCCGCCAGTGACACCGTTCGGTCCGGCGCCGCCACCGGCGCCACCGGCACCTCCGTCCCCGATTGCGCCGCCCTTTCCGCCGTTCCCGCCGTTGCCCCCATCGCCCCCGCCATTGCCGTTGAACCCGGCGCCGCCGGTTCCACCCACTCCGCCGGTACCGAACAGCGCTCCGGCGTCGCCGCCGGTTCCGCCATTTCCACCGGTGGCAGAGCTGTTGGCGAGCGCCGTGTAACCGGCACCACCAACGCCGCCGGCACCGCCGTTGCCGAACAAGCCGCCGGTTCCGCCGTGCCCTCCATTACCGCCTGTCGTGGACAGGAGAGCGAAGGGCATCTGACCGGCCCCGCCGGCGCCGCCGGCCCCGCCGTCGCCCGAGATCAACCCGCCGTTGCCGCCGGCACCGCCGACCCCGCCCTGGAGCTGGCCCGTGCCGCCGACGCCGCCGGTGCCGCCGTCACCGAAGAGTGTCCCGCCAGAGCCGCCGTTGCCGCCTGCCCCGCCCGGTCCGTTGGTGCTGGTGCCACCGGAACCGCCGGTGCCTCCACCACCGCCGAAGAAACCACCCGCTCCGCCATTGCCCCCCGCTCCGGCGCTGGCCGCCCCGCTGCCGCCGCTACCGCCGACCCCACCGGCGCCGAAAAGTGTTCCGCCGTTGCCACCGATCCCGCCGTTGCCGCCGCCGCCGCCGTTCGTTCCGCTGCCGCCGGCGCCGCCGGCGCCACCGTTGCCGAACAACAGGCCCCCGGCCCCGCCGGCACCGCCGACGGCACCGCTGCCGGCAGAAGCGGAACCGCCGGAACCGCCTGAGCCGCCATTACCGAACAGTCCCGCAGCACCACCGTTACCGCCCTGCTGGCCGGTGGGTCCGGAGGCGCCGGACCCTCCGGCCCCGCCGTCGCCGAGCAACCAGCCGCCTGGCGAACCATTGAGTCCCGACCCTGCTGGTGCGTTGGCGCCGTTGCCGATCAGCGGGCGCCCGGTGAGCGCCTGGATGGGTGAGTTCACAAAGTCCAGCGCGGCCGCCTGCGCGTTGGCGGCTTCAGCGCCGGCGTATGCGTCGGCGTTGCCGCTCAACAGCTGCATGAATTGGGCGTGAAATGACGCCGCTTGTGCGCTGAGGACCTGGTAGGCCTGCCCGTGCAGGCCGAACATCGCCGAAATAGCCACAGATATCTCGTCGGCACCGGCCGCGAGTACCGAAGTGGTGGGAATTGCTGCGGCGGCGTTGGCTTCGGTGAGCACCGACCCGATGCCCGCCACGTCGGATGCCGCCGCGGACAGCAACTCTGGTGCGACATTGAGAAACGACACGTCAACCTCCCGATAGGTTGTCGCAACTGGTGGTACCGGTTGGCATTGACCGAATTACCACGAAGTGCGGATTCGCATCGTAATTCCATCGCGGTCACGATGCGGCGGGAATTTTAAAGGTTGTCAGGCTCTTAAATCCGGCGGCCGTTACTGCCGGTAGCCGGCAAGGAAGTTGCCGAGCCGCTCGATGGCCTTGGCCAGATCGCGTGCCCACGGCAACGTGACGATACGCAGGTGATCCGGTTCGGGCCAGTTGAATCCGGTTCCCTGGGTAACGAGGATCTTCTCCTGCAGCAGCAGGTCGAGGACGAGTTGTTCGTCGTCGGCGATGTCGTAGACCTCGGGGTCCAGCCGCGGGAAGGCATACAGCGCGCCTTCCGGCTTGGTGCACGAGACGCCCGGAATCTCGTTGAGTTTGTTCCACGCGACGTCGCGCTGTTCGAGTAGGCGGCCGCCGGGCAGCACCAGGTCCTCGATGCTCTGATGTCCGCCGAGCGCGACCTGAATCGCGTGCTGCGCAGGCACATTCGGGCATAGGCGCATGTTGGCCAGCAGGCTGATCCCCTCGATGAAGCTGCCGGCATGGTCCTTGGGGCCGGTGATCGCCAGCCAACCGGCCCGGTATCCGGCGACCCGGTAGGCCTTCGACAGACCGTTGAACGTCAGGCACAGCATGTCGGGTGCCAGGGACGCCACGCTGATGTGCTTGGCGTCGTCGTAGAGGATCTTGTCGTAGATTTCGTCGGCGAGCAGCAGCAGTTGATGCTTGCGCGCCAGAGCGACCATCTGCGTGAGGATTTCGCGGCTGTATACCGCCCCGGTCGGGTTGTTCGGATTGATCACCACCAGCGCCTTGGTGCGCTCAGTGATCTTGGACTCGAGGTCGGCGATATCGGGCTCCCAGCCCTGGGTTTCGTCGCACAGATAGTGCACCGGCGTGCCACCGGCCAGCGAGGTCGACGCCGTCCACAGCGGGTAGTCCGGCGCGGGAATCAACACCTGGTCGCCGTTGTCGAGCAGGGCCTGCAGCGTCATCGTGATCAGCTCGGAAACGCCGTTGCCCAGATAGACGTCGTCGACGTCGAACCGGGGGAAGCCGTCGACGAGTTCGTAGCGGGTCACCACCGCGCGGCGCGCCGGCAGGATTCCCTTGGAGTCGGAGTACCCCTGCGCATAGGGCAGCGCCTGGATCATGTCGCGCATGATTACGTCGGGTGCCTCGAAGCCGAACGGCGCCGGGTTACCGATGTTGAGCTTGAGGATGCGGTGTCCCTCGGCCTCCAGCCGCGCGGCGTGCTGGTGTACCGGCCCGCGGATCTCGTACAGAACGTCCTGCAGCTTGGACGACTGCGCGAATACACGCTGCCGGTGATGGCCGGAGGTGTGCGCGGGCAGTTGATGAGTGGTCACGTCAACCATGGTCCCATCGCTGTCCACCGAAATTTGCTGATCGGTGCAAAACCGTGATCAGCGCTTACCCGGCGGGCGCGCACCCTTAGCCAGGCCCAACCCCTTGACCGGCGCGGCGGGTGCGGCCGGCGCACCGGCGTCGCCGTTGGTATCGGCAGGTTCCGGCTTTGCTTCATCCTCCGCCTGTGGTTCGGCAGGTGCGGCGGGCGCGGCAGGTGCTGCGGGTGCGGCAGGTGCGCTCTTCTTCGCACCCGGCCGCTTGGCGCCGGCTGCAATGCCCAGCCCCTTCACCGGAACCTCGGGCTTGGCCGGTTCGGCAGGAGCTTCCGCGGGCGCTGCCTCCGCCTTTGCCGGCTCCGCCTTTGCCGGCTCGGCCTTTGCCGGCTCGGCTGCGGGCGCGGTCTTCTTGGCTCCGGGACGCTTCGCGCCGGCGGCCATGCCGAGGCCCTTGACGGGCGCGGCCGGAGTGGCCGATTCCGCCGGCGCGGCTTCTGCGGGTGCCTCGGTGGCTTTGCCGGCTTCGGCGGGCGCGGCCTTCTTGGCACCGGGGCGCTTGGCGCCTGCGGCCATGCCGAGCCCCTTGGTGGGGGCGGCCGGTGCGGCGGCTTCCTCCGTTGCCGGAGCTGCGGCGGCTGCCGGTGCCTTCTTGGCACCGGGGCGTTTGGCGCCACCCGCCACACCTAGGCCCTTCACCGGCGCAGCGGCCGCTGCGGGCTTCTCGGCGGGCTCGGCGGGCTTCTCGGCGGGTGCTTCCGCAGGCGCCGCTGCCGGGGCGGCCGCGGCGGCCTTGGGCTTGGCCTTCTCCACCTTGGCGGCTCGCTCCTCGGCTTCCTTTGCCGCCGTGCCCTTTTCCGGCAGCTTCACGCTGTCGCGGTCCAGCGATGCCAGCAGCACCTGGGCCACGTCGAGTACCTCGACGCCGCTACGCCCCGCTTCTTCCTGGCGGTCGCCGACGCCGTCGGTGACCATCACCCGGCAGAACGGGCATGCGACAGCGACGGTGGTGGCGTTCGTGGCCAGCGCCTCGTCGACGCGTTCGTGGTTGATGCGCTTACCGATGTGTTCTTCCATCCACATGCGCGCACCGCCGGCGCCGCAGCAGAAGCTGCGCTCGGCGTGGCGGGGCATCTCGGTGAGGTTGGCCCCCGCGGCACCGATCAGCTCCCGCGGCGCCTCGTACACCTTGTTGTGGCGACCCAGGTAGCACGGGTCGTGGTAAGTGATGTCCTGCGAGACCGAGTTGACCGGAACCAGCTTGTTATCGCGCACCAGTCGGTTCAGCAACTGCGTGTGATGCAGCACGGAGTAGTTGCTGCCGAGCTGCCGGTATTCCTTGCCGAGGGTGTTGAAGCAGTGCGGGCAGGTGACGACGACCTTGCGGTCGACGGTCTCCACACCTTCGAACACCCCGTCCAGAGTTTCGACTGCCTGCTGAGCAAGCTGCTGGAACAGGAACTCGTTGCCCGAGCGGCGCGCGGAGTCGCCGTTGCAGGTTTCGCCGGCGCCCAGCACCAGGAACTTGACCCCGGCGATCGACAGCAACTCGGCGACGGCCTTGGTGGTCTTCTTCGCCTTGTCGTCATAGGCGCCCGCGCAGCCGACCCAGAACAGGTACTCGAAGCCGTCGAAGCTCTCGACGTCCTGACCGTAGACGGGGACGTCGAAGTCGACCTCGTCGATCCAGGCGGTGCGGTCGGAGGCGTTCTGGCCCCACGGGTTGCCCTTGTTCTCCAGGTTCTTGAACAGTGCGGACAGCTCGGAGGGGAACTCAGACTCCATCATCACCTGGTAACGGCGCATATCGACGATGTGATCGATGTGTTCAATATCCACCGGGCACTGCTCGACGCACGCGCCGCAGGTCACGCAGGACCACAACACGTCGGGGTCGATCACGCCGCCCTGCTCGGCGGTGCCGACCAGCGGACGGGCGGCCTGCTCTGGTCCGTGCCCCGGGACCCGGCCGAAACCCGATTCCGGAACATGATGGCCCTCTTCGTGGACCGTCTCGAGGTCCAGACCTTCCAGCGGCTCCGCCTTCTTCTCGCCCAGGATGTAGGGCGCCTTGGCCATCCAGTGATCGCGGAGGTCCATGATCACGAGCTTGGGTGACAGCGGCTTGGCGGTGTTCCAAGCGGGACACTGCGATTGGCATCGCCCGCACTCGGTACAGGTGGCGAAGTCGAGCATGCCCTTCCAGGTGAAGTCCTCGATCTTCCCGCGGCCGAAAACGGCGTCGTCCGGCGGGTTTTCGAAGTCGATGGGCTTGCCGTCGGCCTCCAGCGGCAATAGCGGGCCCAGTCCGTCGGGCAGGCGCTTGAAGGTGACGTTGATGGGAGCCAGGAAGATGTGCAGGTGCTTGGAGTGCAGCACGATCAGCAGGAAGACGAGCGCCACGGCGATGTGGGCCAACAGCGCGATGGTCTCGATCCACTCATTGGCGGTGGTGCCCAGCGGGCTCATCAGCGTGCCCATGGCATGGGAGAAGAAGGCGCCGCCGCCGTAGGGGAGAGTTCCCGTGTTCGCCGAGGCGCCGCGGAAGATCGCGAACGTCAAGATGACCAGAAAGATCATGAACAGGATGAGCCACGCGCCTCCGGTGTGTGAGCCGTAGAACCGTGACTGGCGGCCGTATTCCTTGGGTTCGGAGCGCAATCGGATGATCGCGAATGTGACGATGCCGAAGACCACGCTGAGCGCGATGAAGTCCTGCAGGAAGCCCAGAGCGTCCCAACGGCCGACGATCGGAATGTGGAAATTGGATTGGAAAAGGGTGCCGTAGGCCTCGATATAAACGGTGACGAGGATGAAGAAGCCCCACATCGTGAAAAAGTGCGCCAGACCGGGGATCGACCACTTGAGCAACTTGCGTTGTCCGAAGACCTCGGCGATCTGTGTCCAGATTCGGGTGCCGATGTCGTCGGTACGTCCCGAGACCGGTTGCCCGGACATGACGAGCTTGTACAACCACCAGACACGCTTGAGCGCCAGTGCGCCCACCACCGCGGTCATGCCCAAGCCCACGATGAGCCGGATGAGGGTCTGCGTGGTCACCGAAGGCCACCTCGATTCGTCGTCATTCAGAAGCGATGAGGCGCGGAAGCGCCTTTGCTAGTCAACAGGTTCATACTGACATCTCCGGGACGTCGGCTGCGAGATAGGCAAACCTAAGTTTGCGCAGATCACCAGCCCAGCGCGGCGGGGTGTGATGAGGCGTACACCTCAGCTTTGCGGAGCAAGCATCGCCCGCAGCATCGAGAGCATCTCTGAGCGTGAGCCGGCACCGAGACGACGGCGGATGCGGGCGACGTGGTGCTCGACGGTTTTTGCCGAGATGAACAGCTGCGCTCCGATATCGCGGTAGGGCAGGCCGAGCAGAAGGAGTTCGGCGACTTCGCGTTCGCGGTCGGACAACGGTGTTCCCGAGGGCGGCTGACGGGGGGCTGCCGCAGGGGCTTCCACCTGACCCTCTGTATTGAGCGCCTCCACCGAGCCCATGCCGATTTTGAGGTCACGGGCCAGTTGCAGCATGGCACCGGACACCCGTGGATCCGACGTCTGCAGCGCTGCCTGACCAGCGAGCCGGGTGGCATCGGAGGTCAGCCCGACATGTGCCAGGGAACGTGCCGCGGCCCCGACCTCGTCGGCGTCCACCTGCCCGGCAAGAACCCGTAACCACGTCCGCCCGGCAACCGAAAGCGCTTGAGCGAGAACGCTTTGCGCGGCCGCGGCGCTGAGGGCCTGACCGTGGGGCGCGACGGATTCCGGTGAACTGGCCAGGATTCCTGCGTGCACACCCGCCCAGTGCAGCGGAACCGACCACAGCGGCGGGTTTCCGAGGGAATTGAGCAGCGCGAACGCCTGATCCAGGGCGTGTTGCAACTGGTCCACCTGGCGCATGCGGGCTGCCGCAACCCACAGCTCGCCGAGTGGTAGCAGCGCGAACAGGTCCAGGGAGTACTCGGAGAGCACCTCTACGGCCGCGTACCAATGCTTTTGGAGGGCACCGGTATCGCCGCTGCGCCGCGCGATTGCGGTCTGCAGGGCGGCGGCCCACAACGCGTCGCGGCGATGCAGGGCCGCGCCGGATACCGCGGCGACGTCTGCGCCGGCGGAAGGTAGTTGGCCGTCCTGCATTTTGATCCAGCCGCAGAGCAGCACATGGCGGTGCTTGAACAACGCATGAGCGTCGGCGCGCACGGCGCGCCCGATCACGCTATGGGCGCGGACAGGGTCCCCGCCGTGTATCGCGGCCAAGGTGGCGAGTGCGGCCGGGCTGTCGGGGAAGGCTTCGCTGATCGGTTGTTCCGCCGCGATGGATCCGCTCAGTTTGGCCATGGCAGCGGAATACGGCTGGTCCATGGTCAGCAGCAGGCCCTCGGCCAGGTTGCGGGATGCGCGCGCGGCGATTGTCGGCGGCCCGGAGTCCTTAAGTCGTACCGCGGCATGGGCGGTCGCGAGGTCGCCCGTCGCCGCAAGCACGATCGCACCCGCCGAGCCCACCACCGAATCCGGATACGGACCGAGCCAGCCGAACAATTCGGCCGCGTGGCCGGAGTTGCCGTCGTGCATGGCCACGCTGGCTGCGATCCGCACGGCGGCGGCACGCTCGGCGAAGTCCGGGGACCCGAGCAGGTCGTCGGCGAGCGACGCGGCGGCCGCGCACTCTCCGCTGAGGGCGAGCGAGTCTGCCAGTAGAGGTGCCAGGCTGGAAGCGCCGATGTTCACCGCTGCCTGGTAAAGGCGCGTGGCATAGGCTGCATCGCAACGAATTTCGGCTGCGCGACGGGAGAGGATCGCTGACAACCGTTCGTCGCACAGGCCGTGTTCGGCCAGTCGCAGCGCGAAGTCGGGCGTCACGGTTGAGATGTCGAGTTGTGAACGCAGTAGCGAAGTTTCGACTTCACGGTGGTGGGCGTTGCCGATGATCTGGGCGACGCAATCATGAACAAGCTGCAGGAACGCGGGCGAATGCGACGGCTCGATCAGCCCGGTGGCGTGCGCCCGGTCGACCAGTGCTCTGGCGTCAGGTGCCGAAATGCCAAGCGCGGCGGCAATATCGGCGGAACCAAGGGTGTGGGCCAGTGACATGATCAGCAGAGCGTCAAGGTCGGGTTCGTCGATTCGGCGCAATCGTTCGATCAGCGCGAGTTTGGTGGCATGTGCCTGGCCTCCGGTGGATGACGCGTGGACGAGAAACGGCAGACCTCCGGTGTAGGCGAGTTGATGTTCGGTGACCGGTAGCGGGCCAAGCACTATGCGCGGTCTGTCCCGCGCGATAGCCGTCGCCAGGGAGCGCAGAGCCGCGCGCTGCTCATGGGCCTCGGCGGCGGCAACGACCGTCGCGCCGGCGTCGCCGACGCGTTCGGCGAGCTTGAGCAGGTCGGCGTCATCGAGCAGGTGCGCGTCGTCGACGACGAATGCCGTTCCGGGCGGATCGTCGTTTCGCGGCGGTCGAGTCCGAACCGGGACGCCGGCGTGGCGCAGGCTCTCGCGGGCGGCAGTCAGAAAGGTGGTTTTTCCGGTGCCGATGCCACCGACGATGATGGCCTTGATCGGCGTCACCGCGGCATCAGCAAGATCGCCGAGGACATCCCGGGCAGCACGCGGGAACTCCATGCGCATACCCCCTGAGTTCCATAGGTGGCCACCAGCGGCTTTTTCACCATAGCCGTCCCTGCCCCGTAACCCCGTCATTCCCCTAACGTGCCACCCCCTAACAGGCGCCGGGGGTGGACGGGGTTCGCACCGAACACCGGTGTCTGCGCAGCGGATAGCATCTTGCTAGTGCTTTATTCGGCGGGCGTTTGCCATAGGGAGATGGGTGATGGCTAATTCGTTGCTCGACTTCGTGATCTCACTTGTGCGTGATCCGGAAGTCGCTGCGCGCTACGCCGCCAACCCCGCTCAGGCCATTGCCGACGCGCACCTTACCGACGTGACCAGCGTCGATGTCAACAACTTGATCCCGATGGTGTCGGATTCGCTGTCGATGGGCGGACCTACAGGGGCCGCCACCGGAATGCCTGTCGCTGATCACGGCAATGTGTGGGCGAGTGGTGCGGCAACGGCGGCATTCGATGCCTTCGCGCCACATCCGCCGGCTGCGGTGGTGCCTCAGCACGCGGCCATCGGTGGATTCGATGGCGTCATCAACCAACCCGCGGCGCATCTGCCGGCCGATGCGGTTGCGGGTCCGCCCGCAGCGGCGATTGGGCATCCTGAACCATCACAGCTGCTCATAGGTGGTGGAGCGCCAGAAATTGCGTTCGACCACGGCGGCTTTCCGGCCAGCGACCCGGGCATATGGGACCACTCCGTGATCCACCCGGACGCCCATCCGCACGAGGGACAGCCTGATCACCACGGCTTCGGCATCGACGGATTGCACGGCTGATCTTCGTTCCGTCACCCGATCCTTCTGGCGGCCCTGACCGTCGACGAGTAGTGTTTGACGTGCATAAATGCTGTAAACGGGGGTGGTTTCAGCGCTGGATTGGGGGTCCCACTTTTCCCCTAATCCCCTAATGGGGCGGCCCTAGCTATCCCGATAGGTGTTCCCCCGGCTGGGGGTACCGACCCCGATTTGGGGGAGCCGCTAAATCCATACGGTTTATGACAGAGCGCCGGTCACTTCGGCGAACAACTTCACGGTTTTGATCGAAGGGAAAAGAAGATGACCTCGCTAGTGGACTACATCCTGAGCCTGTTCCGCAGTGAAGAGGCTGCACAGTCTTTCGTCGCGGCTCCTGGACAGGCTATGACCAACGCCGGGCTGATCAACGTCTCTCCCGCCGAGGTCTCCTCGGCGGTCGCGAGCGCAGTCCCGGGCGCGGTCGTTTCCTCTGACGACCCGATCGGCGCCCTGCAGCAGGCGGTGGCTGATCAGCATGGTTTCGCGATCCCGTCGGCGGATCCGGGCGTCGTGTCCAGTTTCATCGCGCAAGACGCCGGTCCCATCATCGGCAACGCCGGACTGGTGGCCAACGACGCCGGTCTCGTTGCCACGGACGCGGGCCTCATCGCAGCAGACGCCGGCGTGGGATTGGCCGGCGCGGTTGCCTCCGACGTAGGAGTGGGGCTGGCCAGTGGTTTCAACGCCGGGTTGGCCGGTCAGACGGGATTGGGTGTGCAGACCGGTGTTGTCGGGGCGGCCCCCGGTCTGGCGTTCGTCGAGCCGACCGGTGGTGTGGGCGCCGGTGTCGGAGTCGGAGCCCAGGCCGGCCTCGGGGTCGGCTTCGGAGTGCAAGCCGGCATCGGTGCGCAGGTTGGTGCCGGACTTGGCGCCGGGATCGGAACCGGAGTGGGCGTAGGTGCGCAGGCCGGCGTTGAGTTCGGTGTTCAAGCCGAGATTGGTGCCCAGGCCGGCGTAGTCGGCGGTATCGGCGGCGGCGCTGGTGTCGGACTCGGCGGCGGGATTGGTGGTCAGGCTGGTATCGGTCTCGGTGGCCAGGTCGGTGTGGGCGGTGTCATCGGCGGCGGTGTAGGTGGCCAGGTGGGCGGTGGACTCGGTGGCGCCGTTGGCGCTGGTGTTGGTGGTCAGGTCGGCGGTGGTCTCGGTGGTGCCGTTGGCGCTGGTGGTCAGGTTGGCGGTGCGATCGGTGCTGGTGGTCAGGTTGGTGGGGCCATTGGTGGTCAGGTCGGCGGCGCGATCGGCGGTGGTGTTGGTGGTCAGGTCGGCGGTGGTCTCGGTGGCGCCGTTGGCGCTGGTGGCCAGGTTGGCGGTGCGATCGGCGGTGGTATCGGCGGTGGTGTTGGTGGTCAGGTCGGCGGTGGTCTCGGCGGCGCCGTTGGCGCTGGTGGCCAGGTTGGCGGTGCGATCGGTGCTGGTGGTCAGGTTGGTGGGGCCATTGGTGGTCAGGCTGGTGGCGCGATCGGCGGTGGTGTTGGTGGTCAGGTCGGCGGTGGTCTCGGTGGTGCCGTAGGTGCTGGCGGTCAGGTTGGCGGTGCGATCGGTGCTGGTGGTCAGGTTGGTGGGGCCATTGGTGGTCAGGCTGGTGGCGCGATCGGTGGTGGTGTTGGTGGTCAGGTCGGCGGTGGTCTCGGTGGTGCCGTAGGTGCTGGTGGCCAGGTTGGCGGTGCGATCGGTGCTGGTGGTCAGGTTGGTGGGGCCATTGGTGGTCAGGCTGGTGGCGCGATCGGTGGTGGTGTTGGTGGTCAGGTCGGCGGTGGTCTCGGTGGTGCCGTTGGCGCTGGTGGCCAGGTTGGCGGTGCGATCGGTGCTGGTGGTCAGGTTGGTGGGGCGATTGGTGGTCAGGCTGGTGGCGCGATCGGTGGTGGTGTTGGTGGCCAGGTCGGCGGTGGTCTCGGTGGTGCCGTAGGTGTTGGTGGCCAGGTTGGCGGTGCGATCGGTGCCGGGGGCCAGGTTGGCGGTGCGATTGGTGGTCAAGCTGGTGGCGCGATCGGCGGTGGTGTTGGTGGTCAGGTCGGCGGCGGTATCGGTGGTGCCGTAGGTGCTGGCGGTCAGGTTGGCGGTGCGATCGGTGCCGGTGGTCAGGTCGGTGGGGCCATTGGTGGTCAGGCTGGTGGCGCGATCGGCGGTGGACTCGGTGGCGGTATCGGTGCCGGTGGTCAGGTCGGCGGTGGCCTTGGTGGCGCCGTTGGCGCTGGCGGTCAGGTTGGCGGTGCGATCGGTGCCGGTGGCCAGGTCGGTGGTGCGATCGGTGCCGGTGGTCAGGTCGGTGGGGCCATTGGTGGTCAGGCTGGTGGCGCGATCGGCGGTGGACTCGGTGGCGGTATCGGTGCCGGCGGCCAGGTTGGTGGCGGTCTCGGTGGTGCCGTGGGTGCCGGTGGCCAAGTTGGTGGCGGTCTCGGCGGTGCCGTGGGTGCTGGCGGTCAGGTCGGTGGGGCCATTGGTGGTCAGGCCGGCGGCGCGATCGGCGGTGGCCTCGGGGGCGGTATCGGTGCCGGGGGTCAGGTTGGTGGTGGCCTCGGTGGCGCCGTAGGCGCCGGCGGCCAGGTTGGTGGCGCTGTCGGCGCCCAGGCCGGAATTGCGGCCGGCGGGCAGGCGGGCGCTGTTGCAGGTGCTCAAGCGGGAGTTGCCGGCCAAGCCGGACTCGCCAGTCAGGCGGCCCTGGGTGGACACGCCGCCGCGGCCGGCAGCATCGCCGGCAGCAACGCAGCACTGGGCGCAGGAAGCCAGGCCGGCCTCATCGCCAGCGAGGGCGCCGCGTTGAATGGCGCCGCTACACCGCACGTGGCGGGTCCGATCGGCGGAGTCGGCGTGGGCGGCCAGGCCGGTGCCGCCGGTGGCGCAGGGTTGGGTATCGGCGGCGGCGGAAACACCCCGCTGGCCGGTCACCCGGCCCCGCAGCCGGTCGGAGTGTCAGGTGCAGCCGGCGCCGGAGCCGGGGCGCAGGCCGGCCCCGGCGGTGTCGCGGCGGCAGGTGCGGGCGGGGGCACCGTCGCCACCGGACCCACGACCCCGGCTACTGGACCCGGAGGCGTGGCCACCGGGCCGGGGGCGCATGCAGGTGCGGGGGTCGGCGGTCACGGCGACATCCTGGGCCAGGAAGGCACAACCCTGGGCGGCGGTGTCGGTGCCGGTGGCGCAGGCGGCGTCGGGCCGACCGGCGTGGGGACCGGCGGCGGCGCGGGTGCTGGTGCGGGCGCCGGCGTCACTCCCGGCGATCACGGGCCGACCGTCCCCGCCGGGCAGGGCCCCGTCATCACCGGCGGCGGCGCCGGGACGGCTGGTACGACGCCTCCGGTGGGCGGCGGACACGGTCCCGTGATCCAGACCCCCGGCACACCTGCCGGCACGGGCGGCACCGGCGGCGGCGCCGGCGGAGCGAACCCGCCGGTGATCAACACGCCGCACACGCCGGCCCCGCAGGGGGACACGCCGGCTCCGACCCACCCGGCCCCGGCCGACCACGGCCCGGTGTTCACTCCGCAGCAGCATCAGCCGGTTGAGCAGCCGCAACCGACCCACCACGAGCCGCAGAGCCCGTCGGTGTTCGGTCACGACCCGGCGCCGCACACGCCGCCGGCGCACACCGAGCCGCCGGCGACGCACGGGCCGGCCGACCACCACGGGTTCTGATAACCAGACCCGGCTGCAAAACCGGCGGGGACCTTCGTGGTCCCCGCCGGTTTGTACGCATACCTTGATCTGACAGAGATCTGAGAGACCGCGATCGGAGAGGAGCAGCACGGTGGCACAACCCGATGACCCGCGTCGGGTCAGCGTGATCGTCGAGCTGATTGACCACACGATCGCCATCGCAGAACTGCATGAACGCGGCGATCTCGTGCACCGGCTGCGGCGGGCCCGGGAGCGGATCACCGATCCCCACATCCGGGTAGTGATCGCCGGGCAGCTCAAACAGGGCAAGAGTCAACTGCTCAACTCCCTGCTCAATCTGCCGGTAGCCCGGGTCGGCGACGACGAAGCCACGGTGGTGATCACCATCGTCAGCTACAGCGCCCAACCGTCAGCGCGCCTGGTCCTGGCAGCGGGACCCAACGGCGAAACAACGACGGTCGACATCCCGGTCGAGGAGATCAATGCCGATCTGCGCCGGGCGCCTCAGGCCAACGGACGTCATGTGCTGCGGGTTGAGATCGGCGCGCCCAGCCCCCTGCTGCAGGGCGGTCTGGTGTTCATCGACACCCCCGGCGTCGGCGGCCACGGGCAGCCGCACCTCTCAGCGACGCTCGGTCTGCTGCCCGATGCCGATGCGATGTTGATGGTCAGCGACGCCAGCCAGGAGTTCACCGAACCCGAGATGTGGTTCCTGCGCAAGGCGCACCAGATCTGCCCGGTCGGGGTGATCGTCGCGACTAAGACCGACTTGTATCCGCACTGGCGTCAGATCGTCAACGCCAACGCCAATCACCTCCAGCGAGGCCGGGTGCCCATGCCGATCATCCCGGTTTCGTCGCTGTTGCGCAGCCACGCTGTCAGTCTCAATGACAAAGAACTCAACGACGAGTCCAACTTTCCGGCCGTGGTGAAGTTTCTCAGCGAGAAGGTGCTGACACGGGAAGTTGATCGGGTGCGCGATGAGGTGCTCAACGAAATTCGTTCTGCTGCAGGGCAGTTGACTACCAAGGCGGGGTCGGAGCTGGCTTCGGTCAACGACCCAGGGCTGCGTGACCGGCTGGAAGGCGATCTGCAGCGCCGCAAGCGCGACGCCGAGAACGCGCTGCAGGCGACCGCCCTGTGGCAGCAGGTACTCAACGACGGCTTCACCGATGTGAGCAACGACGTGGACCATGACCTGCGGGCACGCTTTCGCGCCGTCACCGACGAGATCGAAAAGCGCATCGATTCTTGTGACCCCACCCTGCACTGGGCCGAGATCGGCGCCGAAGCCGAGGACGCGGTCGCCACCGCGGTCGGCGACAACTTCGTCTGGGCTTACCAGCGTTCGGCGGCCCTGGCGGACGACGTCGCACGATCCTTCGCGGACGCCGGTTTGAACTCAGTGATGTCGCCGGAGCTGACGTCGCGGCTGATGGCTACCGACTTCGATCAACTCAAAGCGCTCGCCGAGCTGGAATCCAAGCCGCAGGGAAAGGGACAGAAAGCCCTCTCGGGACTTCGCGGGTCCTACGGCGGTGTGGTGATGATCGGCATGCTGTCCTCTGTGGCCGGGCTGGGCCTGTTCAATCCGGTGTCGGTGGGTGCCGGGCTGTTGCTCGGCCGGATGGCCTACAAAGAGGAGAAGCAGAGTCGGCTGCTGCGGGCGCGCGCCGAGGCCAAGGCGAATGTGCGGCGCTTCGTCGATGAGGTGTCGTTCGTCGTCGGCAAGGAATCGCGTGACCGGCTCAAGACGATCCACCGCAAGCTGCGCGACCATTACCGCGATATCGCCAACGAGCTCAGCCGCTCGCTCAACGAGTCCCTGCAGGCCACCTTGACCGCTGCCCACCTCGAGGGCGTGGAGCGCGACACCCGGGTGCGTGAACTGGAGCGGCAACTGGACATCCTGCGCCAGGTCATCGAAAACTTGGACAAACTGCGGCCACAGGCGACCCTAGGACGAGCGTGAGCACAAGCGATCGGGTCCGCGCCATCCTGAACGGAACCATCCAGGCTTATCGGGGAGAACCGGCATACCGTCAGCGCCCGGACGTGTTCCACGAATTGGAGCGCATCGGCGCGCGGCTCAACGAGCCGATCCGCATCGCGTTGGCAGGCACCCTCAAGGCGGGTAAGTCCACGCTGGTCAACGCGCTGGTGGGCGACGATATCGCGCCGACGGACGCGACCGAGGCGACCAGGATCGTCACCTGGTTCAGGCACGGGCCGACACCGAAGGTCACCGCGATCCACCAGGGCGGAAGGCGCAGCAACGTGCCGATCACCCACCGCGACGGGCTGAGTTTCGACCTGCGCAACCTCAACCCGGCGGAGGTGGCCCACCTCGACGTGGAGTGGCCCGCCCAGGAGTTGATGCAAGCCACCATCATCGACACCCCGGGTACCTCGTCGCTTACTCGCGATGCCTCCGAGCGCACGCTGCGACTACTTGTCCCGCCGGACGGGGTGCCACGAGTAGACGCGGTGGTGTTCCTGTTGCGCACCCTCAACGCCGCCGACATCGCTTTGCTCAAACAGATCGGCGGTCTGGTGGGCGGGTCCGCCGGAGCGCTGGGGATCATCGGCGTCGCATCGCGTGCGGACGAGATCGGCGCCGGCCGGATCGACGCGATGCTGTCCGCCAGCGAAGTGGCCAGACGGTTCACCAGCGAGATGAATCAGACCGGCATCTGTCAGGCGGTGGTTCCGGTGTCGGGCCTGCTCGCGATGACCGCGCGCACGCTGCGTCAAAGCGAATTCGTCGCCTTGCAGAAGCTCGCCGGCTCGGACGCCGCCGAACTCAACAAGGCGCTGTTGAGCGTGGATCGCTTCGTGCGCCCGGACAGCCCGCTGCCGGTGGACGCCGCGACCCGTGCTCATCTGCTGGAGCGGTTCGGGATGTTCGGCATCCGGATCTCGATTGCGGTGCTGGCGGCCGGCGTCGCCGATGCCTCCGGGTTGGCCAGCGAACTGCTTGAGCGCAGCGGGTTGGCGACCCTGCGCAACGTCATTGACCAACAGTTCGCACAGCGCTCCGACATGCTCAAGGCCCACACCGCGTTGGTGTCGCTGCGCCGGTTCGTCGAAGCGCACCCGGTGCTGGCCACGCCATATGTGATCGCCGACATCGACCCACTGCTGGCCGACACCCATGCCTTCGAGGAACTCCGACTTCTGAGCCAACTATCTTCGCGCACAACGACTTTGAAAGAACCCGATGTCGTGCTGCTGCGGCGGATCATCGGCGGTTCGGGCACCGGCCCGGCCAGCCGGCTGGGCCTGGATCCCGAGGTCTGCCGGGCCAACCCTCAGGAGGTTTCCCGGGCGGCGTTCGCTGCGGCACAACACTGGCGCCGCCGCGCCGAGCATCCGCTGAACGATCCGTTCACCAGCCGGGCGTGCCGTGCCGCGGTCCGCAGCGCTGAGGCGCTGCTAGCTGAATTCGCCGTCTAGTAGCGGTGGTCAGCCCCCGGGCGCGGGCGCAGGGGCCGGCGCCGCGGAGGTGGGCGCCGCAGTGGGCGTGACCGGTGCCGCCGTCGTGGTCGGCGGTTTCTGCGTAGTCGTCGGCGGTGCCTGGGTGGTGGTCTGCTGAGTGGTGGTCGGTTGGGTCGTCGTCGTCGGCTGGGTCGTCGTGGTGGTGGGCTGGGTGGTCGTCGTGGTTGTCGTCGTCGACGAGGTGGTTGATGTGGTCGATGATGTGGTCGAGGTGCTGGGCGGGTTGGTGGTGGTAGAAGGCGTAGTGGTCACCGTGACGGGCGGTGGGGTGACCACCGTCTCGGTCGGGCTGTTGTCCGGCCCGGTCACGACGGTGGTGAAGGGCGGGGGCTGCGAGGTGGTCACTACCGGCTTGGCATTGGTCGGCCGCAGAGTCAGCGCCAGCACTACCGCGACGATGATGGCCGCGGCGGCGCCGGCGAGGCTGAGCAGGATGGCCGGACGCCGGTACCACAGTGGGACCTCGGGTTCGCCCGCGTAGCGGTCCTGTCGGGTCTCGGGGACCGCCGGGCCGGGAGGAGGCTCGACCGGACCGGTGTAATCGGCAGGCCCGGTGTAGGGGACCGGTTCCATGCCCGTACCGCTGTCTTCGGACCACGCCAGCGCCCGGTCGGTCTCCTGACGGGCACCGTCGGGAAAGGCCTCGGTGTCGACCGGCGCAGTCGGGGAAGCCAACGTCTCAGGACCGGCCGCGCCGATCATGCTTGTCGGCAGGCCGACTGCGGGGCCGATTCCGGTGGCCGCGCCCGCCGACGCCACTTGGGCGTCGCCCAGAGTGGCAGCGCCGACCGCTGCGGCGAACAGCGGTTGCGCGGTCGTGAAGACCGGCACCTGTAAGCGTTGCGACATCCTTGTGGAGATCAGTGGGATAGCGGCGCCGCCGCCGACGATCGCCACCCCGGCAAGTTGTCCAATTCCATTGCGCTGCAGCACTTCTGGAATAGAACCGAGGAACCTGTCCAACGGCGGTGCGATAAGCTCTTCGAATTCGCTGCGAGTCAGCCGCTGATCACTGGTGCCGGTAGCAACGGTCGCCACCGTAGCCGCGGAGAGTTGCTCCTTGGCGGTGCGGCAGGCGCTCAGCATCCGCGTCACCGAACCCATCGAAGTGGCGGTGTTGGATACGTCGGTGCTGTCGACGCCGGGGGAGGCGGCCAACAGGTGGTTGAGGATCAACTGGTCGAGATCGTCACCGGAGAACTCGCTGTAGCGGACCGTGCTGCCGATCTGCTGGAAGCCGGACCCGGCGTTGGCCAGTGTGACGCTGGTGCCGCCGGCACCGAAGTCACACAGCGCGACGACACCCTGCCTGGGGAACCCGGGTCGGGCATTGACCGCGGCCAGCGCCGCGGTCGCATCGGAGATCAACGTCGGCGTGCCGCCGTGAGCCGTCAGGTCGGGCTGCGCGAACAGTTCCTGGCGCAACGCGGCGACCTGGTTGTCTGACCAGTACGCGGGGACGGCGACCGTGATCGGCCGGCCGTAGCCCACGGTGCGCGCCATCGCTTCCAGAGCTTCGATGGTCAGCGCCTGTCCCAGGTATTTGGTCCCGTCGGCCGCCACCAGCGGCGCCGGGTCACCCACCCGTTCCACGAACCCGCGCAGAACCAGGCCGGGTTCGGTCAGATTCGGGTTCTCCTCGGGCAGCCCCACCTCGGATGGACGATTCTCGAACAACGTGACGATGGGTGTGCGAGAGACCGGGACGCTGCCGGAGCGGGCAGCCACCAGGTTGGCCACGCCGATCGACAACCCGAGCGGCTCGCTCATATCCACACCCTTCGTCGTCCCTTGTTCGCTGCGGTCGGGGCCGTTCCCCACCCTAGCCGTCGCTGGTAGGGCAGGACCGGCTCACAGTCCTGGCGGCAGATTGATGACGGTGGGTATGGCCGGCAACGTTATCTGCGACGGCAGCCTGGGAATCGCTCCGGGTCCCGGGGAATTGGCGGGCGTGGTGGTCGGCGATGCGCTCGTGGTGGTCGGCGTCGTCGTGGTGGGTGCGCTCGTGGTGGTTTCGGTGGTCGTCGTCGGGGTGGTCGTCGTCGTCGTTGTGGTCGTGGTCGTCGTCGTCGTCGTCGTGGTGCTCGGCGCTGCGCCGGAGGTGGTCGTAGTCGCCGGCGCCACCGTGGTCACGGTGGTGGTGACTGTTGCCGGGCTCGGCCGGCCACGTGCGAGCAGAACAATGCCATAGATGATCAGGGCGATCAGTACCGCTATCAGCACGCCCCAGCCGACCAGTGCGAGTGGTTTGCGCCAGCCCGGCGTGCGCTCGGGTTCCGGTTCGGGCGGGTAGCCACCGCCGGCCGGCTGCCCGTACCCGCCCCCGGTGGGCCCGTAGCCGTAGTTGCCGTAGGCGGTCGGGTCGTTGGCGCCGTATTCGGGCGGGTCGTACCTCGTCACGGGCGCCGACTGTATTCGTCAGCCCCGGTCACGTGGCTCAGCGCGCGCCGCCCGTGACCGATCAGCAACCAAACCTTGACCAAGTCCTAACGGGGCAGGTTGGGCAGGGTGATGGTGGGACCACCCGGAACCGTGATGGTCGATGGCAGCTGTGGCAGGTGCGGGCGATGGGTGGGTTGCTGGGTCGGCTGGGTACCCGGCGGCTGGTTTCGGGGCGGATTGGCCGGCGGAGCCGCGGTGGGCGTCGTCGGCGGTTCGGTGGTCGTGGTGGTGGGCTCGGTCGTGGTGGTGGTCGTGGTCGTCGCGGTGGTGGTGGAGCTGGTCGAGGTCGAGGTCGATGTCGTGCCGGGCGCCGGGCCGTTGCTCTTGTCGCCACCGAGGAGTTGGGTCACGCCGTAGGCGATCAGGGCGAGCAGGATCAGCACCAGGATGGCCCAGCCGATCAGCGTCACCGGCCTGCGGTACCACGGCCGACCCTCCTGGTCGGGATCCTCGGCTCCGAGCTGGTCGTACTGCTCCGGTGCGGCACCTTCCACCGTCGGCTGGTACTGCAGCGGCTGGCCGGGGTGACCGTGTTCCACGGTGGGCTGGTTCTGCAGCGGCGTGCCACCGGGCGGAGGCGGGCCTTCGACCGTCGGCTGGTGCTGGGGGCCCGGCGGCGGCCCCTGGGGAGGCCGGCCGTACGGCGGAGGCCCACCGGGAGGCGGGCCCTGCGGCGGTTGTCCGCCGTAGCCGCCGTACTGGGTGGGCTGATTGTTGAAGTCGTCTGGTGGGCCGTAACGTGCCACGGTTTCGATGTTATAGGTCGGGGCGAACATCGAGGGGCGGCGGGCGACGAACCCGGCGATGAATTTCACCAACCCCCGGTGTCTGTACGTGCAACCCATTTCCCGCAAATCCCGCGGGAAAATCCAGAAAAGGAAGGACCCGCCATGGAGTCGAGCGACTCACGCCCGCCGGTTCTGTTCATACACGGCGCATTCGGCCGTCCGGCACTGCTCAAGCCGTGGATCGACTTCTTCGGTCAGGCCGGATTCGATTGCGTCGCACCAGCTTTGCCGGGGCGCGAGCCGTCGGATGATGCGGTGCTGCGCCGCACCGGCATCGGTCAGCTCTTCGACACAGTCCTGCAGGCCTACGATCGCCTCGCCACGGCGCCGGTCGTCATCGGCCACAGCATGGGCGGGTTACTTGCCCAGAAGCTCGCGGCAGCGCGGGATCCGCGCGCTGTGGTGCTGTTGGCCTCGGTTCCGCCCGGCATCCTCTGGCCGCAGCTGAAACCGCTTCCGCACCTGGCGTCGCTGATGCCCAGCATCCTGGCAGGCCGACCGATTCTGCCGTCGCCCCGGACGATGCGCGAAGTTCCGCTGTGCACGCTGCCTTCCAGCGAGCAGGACGAGTTGATTCCCTTGCTGGTTCGCGATTCTGGGAAGGTCTACCGCCAGATGCTGGTCGGTGCCCCCGTCACGCGGGTCACCGCCGCAGATGTGACCTGTCCGGTGTTGTGCGTCAGCGCGGGCGAGGACCGAAATGTCGCGGCGCGGGCTTCACGGCAGATCGCCAAGCGGTACGGTGCCCAGCACCAGGTGCACCCCGGCCTACCGCACTGGATCATTGCCGAATCGGCGCTGAACGAGGTGGCCCCACCCGTACTCGAGTGGCTGTCGCAGACCCTCGACTCAGGCGGGTGACCTCCAGCCTCAGAACGTATCGACCTTCTCGATGCTGACGAACATGCCGTGGCCGGTGCCGTTGTTGGCGAAGCGGGTGCCCTCTTTGGTGGCCACGATGGTCCAGCCCTGCGCGTCGTAGGTCTTGTAGTCGATGGTGACGGTCGGGATGGCGCCGAGGTTGCCGAGCACCCACTGCACGTCTCCGGTCGACGTGATGTGGATTCCGTTGGCGTGCTCGCCGTCCTTGAGCGGTGAGTTGGTGAACGGCGCTTCGCAGCCCACGCTTTCCTGGTTGATCTGACAGCGCGTCATGCCCGACTTGGTTTCGATGAACACGTAGCCGTTCTGGTCCGGCTTGAGCGCAATGGTGCCGGGCGCCGGGTTGGTGGATGGCGGCTGCGTGGGGGGAAGCGCGATGGGCGTCGTCGGCGCCGCCGGCGCAGTGGCGCTGGGTCGGGGCGTCGGGAATGTCGGCTCGGCCGGACCCCGGCCGCCGGGGCTGGCCACCGGCCTGCCGTCGACGGTCGTACTGCATCCGGCGATGAGCACGGTGACGGCGAGTGGAACCCACCCAGCCTTGTGCAATAACCGCAACGTAATACTCCCGGGAATATCCGATATCAGCAGTCAGATTACGCACGGGAATACCCGACTCAGTGCAGTGACGCGCTCTTGGAACGACGCCGATGGCAAAGCGTTACGCGCTGGCTTCCGCCGCGGCGTCGCGCACCCGTCCGCGCACCACGAACCAGCCGCCGATGAGCGCCGGGATGCCGAACGCCATCGCGGCCAGCATCCAGCGGCCGTACACCTTGTCGAACATCATCAACACCAGCACACCGGCCAGGAAGGCCAGCGTGATCCATCCGGTGTACGGCGACAGCGGCATGCGGAATTTCGGGCGCTCCGCCTCCCCGGCTCTGGCGAGGTGATGGAACCGCAACTGGCACGCGACGATCGTCGCCCAGGCCACAATGACCCCGGTCGCCGCGATGTGCAGGACGATCTCGAAGGCGTGTTTGGGCGTCACGGCGTTGAGCCCGATGCCGAACAGGCCGATTCCCGCGGTGAGCAGGATGCCGCCGAAGGGCACGCCGTTCTTCGACATCGGCGCGGTGAACTTCGGGCCGCTGCCGTTGATCGCCATCGACCTCAGGATCCGGCCGGTGGAATACAGTCCCGCGTTCAGGCTTGACAGCGCAGCCGTGAGCACCACCAGGTTCATCAGGTCGTCGCCCCAGGAGATACCGAGCTTGTTGAAGAAGGTCACGAACGGGCTTTCGCCGTCCTTGTAGTCCGTGTAGGGCAGTAGCAGCGCGAGCAGGACCGTAGAACCGATGTAGAAGACCGCGATCCGGAAGACCACCGAGTTGATGGCACGCGGCATGACCTTTTCGGGCTCGGCGGTTTCCCCGGCCGCAATGCCGACGAGTTCGATTGCGGCGTATGCGAACACCACCCCTGACGTGACTAGGAGCAGGGAAAGTGGGCCGGTCGGCAACAGGCCGCCGTGGCTGCTCCACAGCGAAATCCCGGTGTCATGCCCTTCAATCTTGAATCGTCCCGCGAGGAAGACCGTGCCGACGATCAGGAACGTCACCAGCGCCAGCACCTTGACCAGGGCGGCCCAGAACTCCAGCTCGCCGAACAACTTGACCGAGATCAGGTTCATCGACACCACGACGATCAGCGCGACGAGGGCCAGCGTCCACTGGGGGACGACCTGGAACACCTTCCAGTAGCGGCAGTACTGCGCGATGGCGGTGGTGTCCACGATTCCGGTCATGGCCCAGTTCAGGAAGTACATCCAGCCGGCGGCGAAAGCCACCTTCTCGCCGAAGAATTCGCGCGCGTAGGACACGAACGAACCCGACGACGGGCGGTAGAGCACCAGCTCTCCGAGGGCCCGCAGGATCAGGAAGACGAAGACGCCGCAGATGCCGAAGACGATGAACAGCCCCGGCCCGGCCGAGGCGAGCCGGCCGCCGGCACCGAGGAACAGCCCGGTTCCGATGGCGCCGCCGAGGGCGATCATCTGTATCTGCCGGTTCTTGAGCGCCTTGTGGTAACCCGCGTCTTCGCGGTCCAACGCGCGCGCGGGCGCTGCCATCGCGTCAGGCTATCCCACGGTTGCCCGGTCGGCAGTTCACAGCCCCAGCAGTCGCTGCGCGTTGCGGTGGCTGATGGCGGCGCGCTCGTACCTGGTCAGCGGCAGCGCGTCGAGGAACTGCCGGGCCGCCGACATGGATCCGAAGGGATGGTCGGTGGAGAAGGCGACCCGATCTACGCCGACGTTGGCCACCAGGTTGGCGTAGGCGGCTTCATTGTTGAAGTTGGCGAAGGTGTACGTCAGGTTCTCGCGCAGGCAGGCACTGACCGGACGGCGCAGACCGGTCAGTTCCGGTCGCAGCGTGGCCTCGAAGCGCGGGATCATGAACGGCAGCGCCTCGCCCATGTGCCCGATGATGATCTGCAGGTCGGGGTGCCTGTCGAACACGCCGCCGAGGATGAGTCGCAGTACCTGGGTGCCGGTGTTGATGTGCCAGCCCCAGCCCACCGTCGCCAGCGCGAACGTCACCTCCTCGGAGAACCCGGCGTAGCACGACTCGATGACCGCCGCGGGCGGGATGGTTGGGTGCAGATAGATCGGAACCCGCAGCGCGGCGGCTCGTTCCAGGACGGGATCGAAATGCGGATCGTCGAGGTAGACGCCCCGGCAGTGGCCGTTGACCACCGCGCCGACGAAGCCATTCGCGATCGCGCGGGCGAGTTCGTCGGCCGCCGCGCCGGGCTCGCTGATCGGCAGTGCGGCGAATCCCGCCAGCCGCCCGGCATACCGCTGCACGGCGGCGGCGAGATCGTCGTTGCACCTGCGGGCCAGACGCACCGCCGCGGGCCCGTCGAGTTGCTCCACGCCGGGTGCGACCAATGACAGCACCGCCACGTCGACGCCGGCCTCGTCCATCTCCTTGATGCGGGTGTCTCCGAGATCGACCAGCGCCTCGCTGATGTCTGGCCGGGATTTCAGCCAGCCACCCGGGCCGTTGAGAAAATGTGTTGTGGCGTAATGCTCTTCGAGCGCGATGGTGCGCATCACGCCTCCAGGACCCGGGCGGCCGCGGCCCACCGGGGAGGTGCGTCGGCAGCCAGTCGAATGGTTTTGGTGTACCCGTATTCCGCCAGCGTCTCCTGTGCGTGCTCGCGGCCGAAACCGCTGTGCCCGATGCCGCCGAAACCGGTGCCGACGGCCACCCGCACATAGTTGTTGACGAAGACGGCACCGGCCCGGATCCGCCGGCTCACCCGGAGCGCGCGGTCGGAGTCCTGAGTGAAAACCCCTGCCACCAAGCCGAATTGGGTGTCGTTGGCAATCCGGACCGCGTCGGCCTCGTCGGCGAACGGGATGAGTACGACGACGGGGCCGAAGATCTCCTCAGTGGCCACCCTCATCTGAGGCGTGACGTCGGTGAGCACGGTCGGTGGCACATAGAAGCCGTCGGCCAGGCGGGGATCGTCGGGCAGGGGCGCCTGGGCGGCGACGCGGGCGCCCTCGGCGACGCCGATGTCCAGATAGTCCAGCACGCGCCGCTGCTGGGCCCGGGTGACCAGCGGCCCCACCTCGGTGTCCGGGTCCGCGCCATCACCCACCCTCAGGCGCTGTACGGCTGCGCACAGCCGCGTCGAGAACTGGTCGAAGATGCTGTGCTGCAGCAAGATTCGTGAGGAAGCCGTGCACGCCTCGCCCTGGTTGAAGAATCCGCCGTCGATCGCGGCCGGCAGGGCCCGGTCGATATCGGCGTCCTCGAACACCAGCAGCGGGTTCTTGCCGCCGAGCTCCATCAGCGTCGGTGTCAGGTTGTCGGCCGTGGTGCGCAGCACGGACACCGCCGTCGCCGGCGAGCCGGTGAAGGAAACCTTGCCCACCAACGGATGCGCGGCCAGCGCGGCTCCGACCTGCCCGCCGCCAGGTACCGCGTGTACCAGGTCGTCGGGGAGCGCCGAATTGATCAGTTCCACCATGCGCAGTACCACCGAGGGCGTCTGCTCCGGCGGCTTGAGCACGATTGCGTTGCCCACCGCCAGGGCTGGGGCGGTTTTGCCGGCGGTGTGGATGGGCGGCCAGTTGAACGGCACGATGCCCGCGATCACGCCGTACGGCTCCAGGGTCGTCACGTCGAACACCGGGCCGTAGTCGCGGGCCTGGCTCGGCAGCACCTCGACCACGCTGGCGAAATATTCGAAGATCGTTATGGCCGTCTCAACGTCGAACTGCCGCGCCTGGGTGACCGGTTTGCCCATCTCCCGGGATTCCAGCGCGGCGATCTCGTCGGCGTGGGCGCGAATGACGTCGGCGACCCTGCGCAGGTAGCGGCCCCGTTCGCGGGCCGGACGCTGCTTCCAGTGCTGCTGGGCGGCGAGGGCGGCCCGGACGGCCTGGTCCACCTGCTGGGATCCTGCACCCTGGATCCGGGTGACCGGTTGCCCGGTCGCAGGGTTGTCCACCACGAATTGATGCTCATCGCATTGCGATGACCAGCGGGTTTCGGTGACCTCCATCGGCCCGAAGGTACGCCGGCCGGCGTGATCACTGCCAGCGAAAGTTCTTGATCGGCGCCAGCACAGATGGTGATAATTCCTGCATGGAGCTGCGTCAGCTGGAGTACTTCCTGGCTGTCGCGGACAATCTGAGCTTCACCCGGGCGGCCAAGCGGCTGCATGTCGTGCAATCCGGCGTATCGGCGACCATCCGAGCGCTGGAACGCGAACTCGGCGCCGCTCTGTTCATCCGCGGGCCGGCCGGGGTTCGCCTGACGCCGGCGGGCGAACAGCTGCGACCCCACGCCCGCGCGACCCTCGACGCCGCCTCGGCCGCCAAGGACGCCGTCCACGCCACCCGGGGTGCGGTGCGGGGAACCGTCACCGTCGGCACGTTGACCTCGATCAACGTCATCGACCTGCCCAGCGTCCTGGCCGAACTGCACACCCGGCACCCCGAAGTGCGGGTCCAGCTGCGCGCCGCCCGCGCGGGAACGACGGGCCTGGAACGACAACTGCGCGACGGCGACCTGGACATCGCCTTCCTTGTCTTTCCCGGTGAGGTGCCGGCCGGACTCAACGCGCAGCAGGTGGCCGCCGTCAAGTTGCACCTGGTGGTGCCCGCCGAGCACCCGCTGGCCTCCGCTGCCTCGGTGACACTGGCCGAGTTGGCCGGCATGTCTTTCGTCGACGCCCCGCCGGGCTACGGCACGAGAATCGTCATCGACAGAGCATTCGCCGCCGCCGGCGTGGAGCGGACCGTCACCCTCGAGGTCGCCGATCTGGGGACGGCCGCGGCGTACATCCGAAATGGTCTGGGCATCGGATTCCTGAGCTGGACCATCCTCGACGACATCGACGACGACGGCCTGGTGACCGTCCCGGTCACCGATCAGGAGCTGTGTTGGCGGCTCTACGTCGCGACGTCGGCGACACGCCCGACCAGTGCTGCGGTGCGGGCGCTGCTGTCGCTGATCAAGGAGCGGACGTAGCCGATGCGCCATGGCGAGGTGCGCAACCTCGGTCCGATCGCTGGGACCGGTGCCCGCGGGGGCGTACCCGGCATCGGCGCGGTCGACCTCGGAGAGGTTGTGGAACTGCCCGACGGGTCGTATGTGGCCGTCTTCGGCGACTCGTTCGGCGGTGACAAGGTAGGCACTCACCCCCACTACCCGTCCGTCGCCGTGCCGGTGGCGTTCGACCCGGCCGGCCACCCGCGCTTCGGGATGCCGCTGACCGGGCCGAGGGGTAGCCGCAACCCGCTGTTCATCCCGCCACGGCAGGCGCGCGGCATGAACACGCTGCCGTCGGGCAGCGTCGTGGTCGGCGACCGGACCTACATGCTGGTGGTGGGCACCAAGGACCTGCGCACCGAGGGCGGGTCATGGTTGGTGGAAGTCACCGATCGTCCGGCGCGGGGCTGGAAACCGGTCAGAGGCTCGTGGCGTCCCGGCGACCATGCCAACGGCGGGCAGTCGCAGATCAGTGGCTACCAGGCCGCCGACGGCCGGGTCTACATCGTCGCCGATGCCTTCGACCGCAGCCGGCGCGTGACCCTGTACCGGACCGACCCCGCCACCTTCACCGACCGCTCCTCGTGGCGACCCTATGTGCGGCGGACCGACGGCGAGGCGGCCTGGGGGACGCCGGAAGAAACGGCGATCGCCCTCAGCGCCACCAATTTCGGTGAGCTCAGTTTCCGGGAGGTCGACGGTTGCGCCGTCCTCGCGGGATTCAACGTGCGCACCGGTCCCGATGGGGCGGTGGAGATATGGGTCGCGGACGGACCCACCGAAATCTTCAGCCAGGCCCCGCCTACGGTGCTCATGCAACAGAGCGATCCGGCGGGCCCGAACTTCGTGGCGCAGAACTACGGCGGCTATATCGTGCCCGGATCCACCCTGGCGCGAATGAAAATCTTTGCCAGTCAATGGAATACCCAAACCGACCGGCATGGTGTGCCGATCGGTGCGCCCTACAACACGCAGTTGGTCATCGCCAACGTCAGCCGTCGGCGCGCGCTGTGAGCGTCCGCGCCGCGACACCGAACATGGTCTGCTTGATCGCCCCCAGGGTGCCCGGGTCCTTGCTGCCCAGCGGGCGAAGCAGTTCCGTCGCGGCGGCAGTCACCGCGCCTTCGCCCGCGGTGGCGTCGACGATCCCGATGTCCGCTGCGTCGGCGCCGCCGAAGCGGCGCCCGGTGGTCATGGATGCCACCGCCGCCTGGGGCGTGAGCTTGGCCTGGATCAACGCGGCCATGCCCGGCGTGAACGGGATCCTGATGTCGGCCTCGGGAAAGCAGAAGAAGCCGCGGTCGGCGCGCATCACCCGAAAGTCGTGTGCGACGGCCAGCATTGCCCCGGCTCCGAATGCGTGGCCGACCAGCGCCGCCGCGGTGGGCATGGGCAGTGTGAGGACCCGTGCCAGCAGATCCTGCACCCTGCCGACGTACCACTGGGTTTGGTCGCCGTGCGCTCCGAGCCAGTCCAGGTCCAACCCGTTGCTGTAAAACTTGCCGGCAGCGGTGGTGACGAGCGCATGCGCACCGCTGGCTTCGATGTCGTCGAGGTGGGTGTTGATGTCGTCGAGAAAGCTTGGCGAGAAACGGTTCTCGTCGTCCCCGAGGTCGAGGACGGCGATCTTCTCGTCGTAGCTGAGGCTGATGGTCACAAATCTTCCCTTTCAGGTTGCCGAATCGGAGGCTCGATGTGCAGCACAGCACGCACCGCGGCGCGCAACTGTGCGCGTGCCGTCGCGCTGTGCAGGCGATCGCGACGCAGCAGGATCGCGGTCGGCAGGTCGACGATGCAGATCGTGATGGTGTCAACGGCGGCGGCGTCTTTGCGGTCCCAGACGCTACGGGCCAGCCGGATCATCAGGCCGACCAGCTGGGCCTCGAGATCCCTTATCTCAGTGCAGATGTCGTCGGGCAGATCGGAGCCGAGCAACTCTTGCCTGTCCATGGTCAGCAACAGCCGGCAGGAGTTCGGATATCGATCGGCAAAGGCGGCCGGGGTGTCTGCGGCGGCCGCGACGGCCTCGATGCCGGCGTCTGGGCCCGGTGCCGCGAGCGCCGCCTCGACCTGGGCGTTCTGCGCCTGCAGGAAGCGCCGGCCCGCTCTCAGCCAGGCCCGCGCCAGCAGTCCGGCCCGCGACCCGAATGTGTGATACAACGCCCCGTTGGAGACGCCGACGATCGAACTGATCGCGCGGATGGTCACCGCGGCCGGCCCGGACGCGACGGCCAGCGACTCGGCGGCATCGAGCACCGTGTCCGGGTCGTGGAGGCGAGGGCGCGGCATGGTCACGATAATAACAGAGCAATTGCTCTAAAATGTTCACGGCGAGTGTGACGCCCGCATCGGTTGTTCGCACCGGTAAAACGGGTAACCAAGGCCGACCATGACATGTCCATCGGGTGCTGCCGAAGACCACCCCGAGCCCATCACGCTCAACTTGCACGACGTCTCGCCGCCTCATCTCACCGAGGCGACGGCGCGGCAGGTTGAACTCGAATTGGGCTGGGGCAGGCTCATTTTCGGTCAGACGTTCGCCGACACCGGCGCACTCGTCGAAACGTTGCGCAACGAAGCGCCCGGGCGCCGTGACGTGTGCATCTACGCGCGCGAGTCCCACATCGTCGTGGCGCACGCACCGACCGAACTGTTCATCGACCCCAGCCACACCTATCGTCTGCGCTTTGACGGGGCGGCGGAACCAGCCCGGGTGCCGCAGGGCGTGACGGTGCGCACCCTGCGTTCGCCGGACGAGGCCGATGCCATGAACCGGGTCTTCGTGCGGTGCGGAATGATCCCGGCGCCGGTCGAGACGATCTGGGACAACCAAC
This sequence comes from Mycobacterium sp. 23, assembly GCF_048287075.1. Lineage (NCBI taxonomy): Bacteria > Bacillati > Actinomycetota > Actinomycetes > Mycobacteriales > Mycobacteriaceae > Mycobacterium > Mycobacterium sp. 23. The sequence continues at coordinate 3,298,017 of NZ_JBLVUX010000005.1, read as the reverse complement.
TGCACGTCGACGCCGTCACATACCTGGTCGCCGTGCGTGACGACGACGGCGCGGTGATAGGCGCGGTCACGGGCGTCGACCACGAGGTGCTCTTCTCGGATCCCGAGCGGGGCTCGAGCTTGTGGACGCTCGCCGTCGATCCCGCCGCCGCGCTGCCGGGCGTCGGGGAAGCGCTGACCCGCTCCATGGCCGACCGCTTTCGTCAGGACGGACGGGCCTATCTCGACCTGTCGGTCGCCTACGACAACGACGGCGCGATCGCCCTGTACGAGAAGCTCGGTTTCCGGCGCGTCCCGGTGCTGGTGGTCAAACGAAAGAACACGATCAACGAGCCGCTGTTCACGTCGCCGCCGGAAACCGTTGACGACCTGAACCCGTACGCGCGGATCATCGCCGAAGAGGCCCGCCGGCGGGGTATCCGGGTCGAGGTGCTGGATGCCGAGACCGGAGAGATGCGCCTTTCCCACGGCGGCCGCACCGTCGTCACCCGCGAGTCGCTGTCCGAGTACACCTCGGCGATCGCGATGTGCCGTTGTGACGACAAGCGACTCACCCGGCGTCTGGTCAAGACGGCCGGCATCGTGGTCCCTCCGGCGCGGCTGGCCACTTTCGACGAAGCCGACTACGCGTTCCTCGACGAGATACACGAGGCAGTGGTCAAACCGTGCCGGGGCGAGCAGGGGAAAGGCATCACGGTCGGGGTGACTGCCGACCAGGGGCCAGATGAGCTTGCCGCGGCCCTGGCGCGGGCCAGGGAGCAGGACCCGGAAGTGCTGATAGAAAAACGTGTACACGGCGACGACCTGCGGCTGGTGGTAATCGACGGCCGGGTGGTGGCGGCCGCGTTGCGGGTGCCGCCCGAGGTCATCGGTACCGGCAAGCACAGTGTCCGCGAATTGATCGAGGCCGAAAGCCGGCGGCGTTCTGCCGCCACCGACGGTGAGTCGCGTATTCCGCTCGATGACCTCGCGCGGGAGACGGTCCTCAAGGAGGGCTGGCAGCTGGACGACGTGCTTCCGGAGGGCACCCTGCTGCGCGTGCGTGCCACCGCCAACCTGCATCAGGGTGGGAAACTGCAGGACGTCACCGGCCGGGTGAACGAAGAACTGTGTCGGGTGGCGGTCAAGGCGGCCGAGGTCATCGGGATCCCGGTGGCCGGCGTCGACCTACTCGTCCCCGACGTCACCGCTGCCGATTACTCCTTCATAGAGGCGAACGAGCGGCCCGGACTGGCAAACCACGAACCCCAACCGACGGTGGCGTCGTTCGTCGACTTCCTGTTTCCCGGCCAGCCCCGGCCGCCGCTGCCGTGGACTCCGGAGGAGTCGCGCGCAGACGCCTAGACTGTGACCGCCTCGGCGGCCGCCGGCTCTTGCTGACTGCGGCGCTTCCTGCTGCGGGCTATGCAGACGGCGGCCAGCACCAGGCAGATGGTGGCCGGAACGATCAGGGCGTGGCCCCCGATGCGCGCGCCGGCCAGCAATCCGGCCACCGCGCCCGTCAGGAACAGCAACAGCGTGGCGGACAGGATTGCGGCCTTCCATTTGTCGATGCCCTCTTGGCGGCTGCGGCCGAGCATCAGCCCGAGATCCGTCACGGTGCCGGTGAAGTGCGTGGTGCGCACTGCCATCCCGCGGAAACTCGACGTCAGCCCGTTCTGCAGACCGAGCGCGGAGGCGGCCAGCAGCGCCTGCACTGCGGTCTCCTCGATGCCGGAGCCGAGGATCAGGGATTTGAGGTCGGATTCTTCGATGCCGGCGGCGGCGAGCAGGAGCAAGGTCGCCTGAATTGCCAACACCGCGGCGTGGCGGGTGCCGATCGGGACGCGCTTGGACACCAGCAGTGCTCCGGCCAGGGCCGCGCCGACGAGGAAGCCAACCAGGATGGCCAACAGGACGTGACTTTCGTAGCGCCAGGGGTGTGCCCGGTCCATGCCGATCTGGGTAGTGATGCCCGTGAGATTGCCCACCGGAACGGCCATGATCAGGATGGCCACCGCGTTCACCCATCCGGCATTCATCGCGAGAAGTGAACTGTAGGCGAGCATGCGGCTTTGCGCGGACATGATTGATCGCTTCCCCCAAAGCTGATTCTTCGCCGAAGTCTAACAATCAGGTCACGATGCGAAACGCGGCTTCTAGCCGCTTTCATAGAGAACGCAGGGCCCCCGGGAACAAAGTGGGAGACCGTGCCGTTAGCATGATCGACAAGTTGAGTGAAACAGACTCAAGTCTGGGTTGACATCTTAGGGTCTGCCGGAGCAGTCTTGAGCGGGGTTCACTCAGCATAGTGCAACACAGAAGCTCTACACATTCAGGAGGAATCACTATGGCTCGTGCGGTCGGCATCGACCTCGGGACCACCAACTCCGTCGTCTCGGTTCTGGAGGGTGGCGACCCCGTCGTCGTCGCTAACTCCGAGGGCTCGAGGACGACTCCTTCCGTCGTGGCGTTCGCGCGCAACGGCGAAGTGCTGGTTGGGCAGCCCGCCAAGAACCAGGCGGTCACCAACGTTGACCGCACCATTCGCTCGGTCAAGCGGCACATGGGCACGGACTGGTCCGTGGACATCGACGACAAGAAGTACTCGGCGCCTGAGATCAGCGCCCGGGTGCTGCAGAAGCTGAAGCGCGACGCGGAGGCCTACCTCGGTGAGGACATCGCCGATGCGGTCATCACCGTGCCCGCCTACTTCAATGACGCTCAGCGTCAGGCGACCAAGGACGCCGGTCAGATCGCCGGCCTCAACGTGCTGCGCATCGTCAACGAGCCGACCGCGGCCGCGCTGGCCTACGGTCTGGACAAGGGCGAGAAGGAACAGACCATTCTGGTCTTCGACCTCGGCGGCGGTACCTTCGACGTCTCGCTGCTCGAGATCGGCGAAGGTGTGGTCGAGGTGCGTGCCACCAGCGGTGACAACCACCTCGGTGGCGACGACTGGGACGAGCGCGTTGTGCAGTGGCTGGTCGACAAGTTCAAGGCAACCAGCGGCATCGACCTGACCAAGGACAAGATGGCGATGCAGCGGCTGCGGGAAGCGGCCGAGAAGGCCAAGATCGAACTGTCCTCGTCGGGCAGCACGTCGATCAACCTGCCCTACATCACCGTTGACGCCGACAAGAACCCGCTGTTCCTCGACGAGCAGCTGACCCGCGCGGAGTTCCAGAAAATCACGCAGGACCTCCTGGACCGCACCCGTCAGCCGTTCCAGTCGGTGATCAAGGACGCGGGTATCTCGGTGGGTGACATCGACCACGTGGTGCTCGTCGGCGGTTCGACCCGTATGCCTGCGGTTACCGAGCTGGTCAAGGAGATGACCGGCGGCAAGGAGCCCAACAAGGGCGTCAATCCGGACGAGGTCGTCGCCGTGGGCGCCGCACTGCAGGCCGGTGTCCTCAAGGGCGAGGTGAAAGACGTTCTGCTGCTTGACGTTACGCCGCTGAGCCTGGGTATCGAGACCAAGGGTGGCGTGATGACCAAGCTCATCGAGCGCAACACCACCATTCCGACCAAGCGGTCGGAGACCTTCACCACGGCCGACGACAACCAGCCGTCGGTGCAGATTCAGGTCTACCAGGGTGAGCGCGAGATGGCCTCGGCCAACAAGCTGCTCGGCAGCTTCGAGCTGACCGGTATCGCCCCGGCTCCACGCGGTGTTCCCCAGATCGAGGTCACGTTCGACATCGACGCCAACGGCATCGTGCACGTCACGGCCAAGGACAAGGGCACCGGCAAGGAGAACACGATCCGCATCCAGGAGGGCTCCGGCATCTCCAAGGAAGAGATCGACCGGATGATCAAGGAGGCCGAGGCGCACGCGGACGAGGACCGCAAGCGTCGCGAGGAGGCCGACGTCCGCAACCAGGCCGAGACGCTGGTCTACCAGACGGAGAAGTTCGTCAAGGAACAGCGCGAGGCCGAGGGCGGTTCGAAGGTTCCCGAGGACACCCTGAGCAAGGTGGAAGCCGCGGTGGCCGAAGCCAAGACGGCTCTGGGCGGCGACGACATCAGCGCGATCAAGTCGGCGATGGAGAAGCTGGGCCAAGAGTCCCAGGCGCTCGGACAGGCGATCTACGAGGCCGCACAGGCCGAAGGCGCCGCCGCCGGTGGCGGTCAGCCCGGAGGCGGGTTCGACCAGGGCGGCTCGGATGACGTCGTGGACGCGGAGGTGGTCGACGACGACCGGGAGTCCAAGTGACGGACGAATTCCCACAGGAGCCGGTGACGGTCACCGACAAACGGCGGATCGATCCCGAGACTGGTGAAGTACGGCACGACTCTCCCGGCGCTTCGGCGCCGGGAGAGCCCGGTCGGCCTGCCGGTGGTGCCGGTTCGCCGGATGCCAGTTCGTCTGCCAAAGTGGCGGAGCTGACCGCCGACCTGCAGCGGGTGCAGGCGGACTTCGCCAACTACCGCAAGCGGGCGATGCGCGACCAGCAGGCCGCGGCCGATCGGGCCAGAGCCGCGGTGGTCGGTGAGCTGCTGCATGCGGTGGACGACATCGAGCGGGCACGCAAGCACGGCGATCTGGAATCCGGTCCGCTCAAGGCCGTGGCCGACAAGCTGATGAACGTGTTGACCGGCCTGGGGCTCAAGCCTTTCGGTGAAGAAGGCGAGGACTTCGATCCCGTCCTGCACGAGGCCGTGCAACACGAAGGCGGCGGCGGTCCGGACTCCAAGCCGGTTATCGGCACCGTGATGCGGCAGGGCTACCAGCTCGGCGAGCACGTGCTGCGCAACGCATTGGTGGCGGTTGTCGACACCGTCGGCGACGGATCCGCCGAGCCGGCGCGGGCCGATGCGAACGAAGACACGACCGATAACACCGACGGCTCCGGTGACTAATTCCACTTTCAGGGCACAGAATCAACGAGGAAGGTAAGGAGGTGACGCGGTATGGCTCAGCGTGAGTGGGTTGAAAAAGACTTCTACAAAGAGCTCGGCGTCCCCTCCGATGCCGACGCCAAGCAGATCAAGACCGCCTATCGCAAGCTGGCCTCCGATCTGCACCCGGACAAGAACCCCGCGGGGGCCGAACGGTTCAAGGCCGTCTCTGAGGCGTACAGCGTCTTGTCTGACGAAGCGAAACGCAAAGAGTACGACGAAACCCGCCGGCTTTTCGCCGGCGGCGGCTTTGGCGGCCGTCGGTTCGATGCGGGTAACTTCGGCGGCTTCGGCGGAGGTGGTGATGGCGCCGAGTTCAACCTGAACGACTTGTTCGACGCCGCCGGCCGGTCCGGCGGCGCCAACATCGGCGACCTGTTCGGCGGTCTGTTCGGGCGGGGTGGCACCACCCGGCCCAGCCGGCCGCGCCGCGGCAACGACCTGGAGACCGAGACGGAACTGGATTTCGTCGAGGCCGCCAAGGGCGTCGCGATGCCACTGCGGCTGACCAGCCCGGCGCCGTGCACCAATTGCCATGGCAGCGGTGCGCGTCCGGGCACCAGCCCGAAGGTGTGTCCCAACTGCAACGGCGCGGGTGTGATCAGCCGCAACCAGGGGGCATTCGGATTCTCCGAGCCGTGCACCGAATGCCGGGGCAGCGGCTCGATCATCGAGCATCCGTGCGAGGAGTGCGGTGGCAACGGCGCCACCACCCGTACCCGGACCATCAACGTGCGGATCCCGCCGGGCGTCGAGGACGGCCAGCGGATCAGGCTGGCCGGGCAGGGTGAGGCCGGATTGCGTGGCGCACCCTCGGGTGACCTGTACGTGACCGTCCATGTGCGCCCGGACAAGGTTTTCGGCCGCGACGGCGACGACCTCACCGTGACCGTACCGGTCAGCTTCACCGAATTAGCTTTGGGCTCAACGCTTTCGGTGCCCACGCTGGACGGCAAGGTGGGTGTCCGGGTGCCCAAGGGCACGGCGGACGGCCGCATCCTGCGGGTACGCGGCCGGGGTGTGCCCAAACGCAGCGGTGGCAGCGGCGACCTGCTCGTCACCGTCAAGGTCGCGGTCCCGCCGAACCTTGAGGGTCCTGCCCAGGAGGCGCTGGAAGCCTACGCGGCGGCCGAGCGGGCCAGTGGATTCGACCCCCGGGCGGGATGGGCAGGTAATCGCTGATGGCCTCCAAAAAAGAGGAATCACGGACCTTCCTGATCTCAGTGGCCGCCGAGCTGGCCGGGATGCATGCGCAGACCCTGCGCACGTACGACCGGCTCGGCCTGGTCAGCCCGGAGCGCACCGCCGGAGGTGGCCGCCGGTACTCCGAGCACGACGTGAACCTGCTGCGCGAGGTGCAGCGCCTGTCTCAGGACGAGGGCGTGAACCTCGCCGGCATCAAGCGCATCATCGAGCTGACCAATCAGGTCGAGGCGCTGCAGTCCAGGCTCAAGGAGATGGCCGAGGAACTCGCGGTGCTGCGCGCCAACCAGCGTCGCGAGGTCGCCGTCGTGCCCAAGAGCACGGCGCTGGTCGTGTGGCAGCCGCGCTCGCGCCGCTGAGTCCGGGCTTCAGACCCGGATCGAAAATGCGGTGCCTGCGGCCTCGCCCGGGACCGCTGATCGGTAGCCCCCGCGGCGCAACGCATCGGTCGGTGCGGCCATGGGCTCGAAGCAGATCACGTCCTCACCAGGGGGTGCGAAGATCTGCGCCGCTGGGTAACCCCGTTCGAAACGCACCTCGATGCGCCGGCCGCCGGCGCTGATCGCAAAGACGGCCCCGTCCTCGACCCCGTCGTAGGCGTCGTCGAAGGTGTCCGAGCCCAGTCGCTGCGAACTGGCCGGTTGATCGACGGCCTGCCCGGTCGGCAGGCCGCGTTCGTCGAGAGCCAGATGGCGCAGCGGCGGCGTGTCGATCACCCATTCGGCGCGGTCGGTACCGGGCAACTGCAGGTACGGGTGATAGCCGAAGCACAACGGCACGGCGCGATCCCCCGTCGGCGTCACGGTGGTGCGGACCGTCAGCGTCCGCTCGGCCAGGCGCACCGTCATGGCGAGCAGATGCGGGTAGGGGAAGCTGGCCAGCAGTCGCTCGTCGGCGCCGAAATCCAGCTCGGCGCTGACTTCGTCGGATGACTCTGATGTCACACGCCAACCCGGGTATGCGGCCAGGACGCCGTGGATCGGCAACCCCGCGGGGTCGGTTCGCACCCCATTCTCGCCGGGCCGCAGCGTCACGGACACGCCTTCGGCCTCATAGGTGTTGGCGCTCAACCGGTTCGCCCACGGATACAGCACGGGAATGCCCATCGTCTTGCCATCGGCAAGGTAGGCCTGCAGGCCGCGGCGCTGGCCGAGCAACTCCACGCCCTCGTCGGTCAACGAGGTGCCGATCATCCCGGCGCCGGGCACGAATTGAGCCGCCACCGATGACGATGGGTCGCGCAGCGTGACGACGTGCACCGGGTCCTCCTCGGGAACTAACGCGACAGCGGGTCGTGCTGAATAAGTTCGGGCGGGGCGCCCTTGGCGATGAGCGCGGCCTTCGTCGCGCGGACCATCTGGGGGCCGCCGCAGATCAGAATCTGCCGGTCACCCCAGGCGCCGTACCTGGTGACCACATCCGGCAACCGTCCCGTCTGGCGCACGTGCAGCCCACGCGGTGGCGAGACGTCGGGATAGTCGGCGGCCCAGGCCGGATCGTTGTTGTATTCCGATACCGGCGAGACCGACAACCACGGATTGTGCGCCGCCACCTGCCACAGCGTGCGCAGGTCGTAGAGCTCGCAGCGGTAACGTGCACCGAAGAACAGATGCACCCGCGGGTTCACCCCGAAGCGGCTCAGGTCCATGATCAGCGTCCGCAACGGAGCCAGGCCGGTGCTGCCCGCGACCATCAGCACGTCCCCGCCGTCGCGGTCGACTCGCAGTCCGCCGTGCGGGCCGGACAGCCGCCACCGGTCGCCGGGCCGGGTTTCGCCGACGATCGCGTTACTCACCAGGCCGCCGGGCACGACACGGACGTGGAACTCGATGCCGCCGCTTGGGTCGGCAGGAATGGCGGGGGACAGGTATCGCCAGCGGCGCGGGCATTGCGGAATCTGCACGTTGACGTACTGCCCGGGGTGGTAGTGCAGCGGGCGGTCCAGATGCAGCCGGACAACCGCCAGGTCGCGGGACACCCGGTTGTGTTCGATGACCGTGCCGTCCACCCAGGCGGGCGCGTCGTCGGAGTCGGCGGCGCCGCTCATCACCCCGGCGAACAGGTTCAGCGACTGGTCGGCGGCCTCCTGGACCGCGTCGGTCCAGAAGCTGCCGAGGTGGCTGCGCAACGTGGAATACAGCGCGCGTCGCAGTGTCTGATAGTGCGCCGGCAGTACACCGTACTTGCGGTGATCGCGGCCCAGCTGGGCCAGGAAGGCCACCGGCTCGTCGGCCCGCTGGGCCACGAGCTCGCCGTACAGCCAGTGCATGGCCTGGGCGAAAGCCGCTCGCTGGCCACTCATCTCGGGCGGGAACAGGTCGCGGACCGAGGTGTCCAGGGCGAACCAGTGGTCGTAGAAGCGGTGGACGAGCTCGGTGCCGCCGGGTGCGAAGGCGTCCCGCAGCACCTGCAACGCATCCCGGTCCTCGAGCCCCACGGACGCCGATTCTAAGCCGAGGGCTCGCCTGGTGCGGCCGACTGAATGCGGCCCGGACTGAGTTCCGGCGAGGCTTATGCGGGTCCGCCGTTACCGCCGGCGCCGCCAGAGCCGGGCGTCGGACTGGAGGCAACGGTCCCAGGCTGGCCGTCGGTGCCGGGTCCGCCGGTACCGTTGCCGCCGTTGCCTCCATTGCCGCCGTTGCCACCGTTCTGGGGAAAACTACCCGCCCCGTTGTTACCGCCGTTGCCGCCGCGGCCGCCGTTTCCGCCGGCGCCACTGCCATTGCCGTTGCCGCCGTTGCCACCGGCCCCCGCGTTGCCCCCACGGCCGGAGGCGCCGCCTTGGCCGCCGGCGCCGCCGGCGCCGCCGTTACCGCCGGGTCCACTGTCGGCCTCACCGCCGTTGCCGCCCAGACCACCGTTGCCCCCATTTTCCGCAAGTGGGATCTGGGCGCCGCTGGGCGCAGCCGCCGCCACACCGCCGTAGCCGCCGGTTCCGCCCGCGCCACCCGCGCCGCCCGCAGCGGTGCCTGATCCGCCGGCACCGCCGTTGCCGGCGGCCCCGCCGTGGGCAGCGGTGTTACTTCGGTTGCCGTAGCCACCGTCGCCGCCACGCCCTCCGGTACCGCCGAGGTAACCCGAGCCACCCGACCCGCCATTGCCACCATTGCCGCCGTTAGCTGAGGCGGTGTAGTTGTTCAAGAAAGTGGCGTCGCCGGCGGCTCCGCCCGAGCCCCCGGCTCCCCCGGTTCCCCCTTTACCACTAGTGAGGGGGGCGTTACCGCCCGCGCCACCCGCCCCGCCCGTGCCACCGTTGACATTGCTGTTTCCATTAGTGCCGGCGCCACCAGTGCCTCCGGTACCGCCGGTGCCGGCAGTCCCGGCAGCGCCTCCTGCTCCCGGGGTGCCAACGGCGCCACCAGTTCCGCCGGTGCCGCCGGTGCCGGCCGCGGCCGAGGAGGTTGCCGCTGCACCGGTGCCGCCGGTACCGCCGGTACCGCCGGTACCGGCCGTGCCGCCATCGCCGGCCTTGGCGCCGACGCCGCCCGCCGCACCACCTTGGCCTCCCTGGCCACCCTGCCCGCCTACGCCGCCGAGGCCACCCTGGCCACTGTTTCCGCCGCCGGCGGGTGTAGTTCCGTGCGCGCCGACGCCGCCCGCACCCCCGGTGCCTCCGGTCCCGCCCTGCCCGCCTTGGCCCCCGTCACCATTGACGGCGCCCACCCCTCCCGTGCCGCCTTGACCGCCCAAACCGCCGCCGAGTCCGTTGCCGCCCGTGCCGCCGGGCGTGGTGCCCGTGCTCCCGGTGGCGCCAGTGCCGCCTTGGCCGCCCTGCCCGCCAGTGCCCCCTGCTCCGGCGTTGCCAGGCGCGGCACCGGATCCGGCGGTGCCGGCAATGCCGCCAGATCCACCAGTGCCACCCGTCCCTGGGCCCTCGGTCGTCGTGCCGGTCGCCCCCTGACCCCCGGTTCCGCCTGCTCCTCCGGTGCCGGCGTTGCCGCCGTTGCCGATCTTGCCGGCTCCGCCTGCACCAGTGCCGGCTTGCCCGCCCTGCCCACCTTGCCCGCCGACTCCACCGGTGCCGCCTTGGCCGCCCTGTCCGGAGGTTCCGCCGCCCGCCGGGATTGTCCCGAACGCGCCACCGCCGCCGAAGCCGCCTTGGCCGCCTTGGCCGCCTTGGCCGCCTTGGCCGCCGTCGCCGTTGGTGCCGCCGAGGCCTGCCGAGCCGCCCGTGCCACCGGTGCCGCCCACTCCACCTTGTGACCCTGTGCCGCCCGCGCCGCCCGGGGCGGTGCCGGTGCTTCCGAGGGCGCCCTGGCCGCCTTGGCCGCCCTGGCCTCCGGTGCCGCCGGCGCCTGCATTGCCAATGGTGGATCCGGTACCAGCTGTGCCAGCCGCACCGCCGGTACCGCCCGCGCCACCAACGCCGGGACCCTTGGTGCTGTTCCCGGTGGCTCCCTGGCCGCCGGTACCTCCGGTGCCGCCAGTGCCGGCCGTGCCGCCTTGACCGCTGTTGCCGGTTGTGCCTGCGCCGGCGCCGGATTGGCCACCCTGGCCGCCCTGTCCTCCGATGCCGCCCTCGCCGCCCTGGCCACCTTGACCGGCGCCACCCCCGACGGGGGTGATTGCTTGCGAGCCCTGGCCGCCGGTTCCGCCGGTTCCGCCGGTTCCGCCCTGCCCGCCTTGGCCTCCGTCGCCATTGGTTCCGCCGACGCCCGCGGTGCCTCCGGTGCCACCTATGCCGCCGACGCCGCCTTGGGAGCCGGTGCCTCCGGTGGTGCCGAAGGCGAAGGGACCGGCGTCCACTCCAGCGCTGCCGGCGCCGCCCTGACCACCTTGTCCGCCGGTACCACCCTTGCCCCCACCGCCCGGGGTGGCGCCGACACCGGCTTGGCCGGCGCTGCCCCCGGTGCCGCCGGTGCCGCCAGTACCCGGACCGTCTGTGGCTGTGGCGGCTGCCCCTAGGCCGCCGGCGCCTCCCGTCCCCCCGGTGCCAGCGGTGCCGCCGCCGCCGACGTTGCCCATTGCGCCGGCGCCGGTGCCTGCTTGTCCGCCCTCCCCGCCTTGGCCGCCGCTACCACCCTGACCGCCTTGCCCGCCCTGACCGCTGGCACCACCGGCAGCGGGGGCCGTTCCTTGGAGACCGGCGCCGGCGACGCCGCCGGTGCCGCCCGTTCCGCCCTGGCCGCCCGAGCCGCCGTCACCGTTAGTGCCGCCGAGCCCTGCGGTGCCGCCGGCGCCGCCCTTGCCGCCCTTGCCGCCGTTGTGGCCGGTCCCGCCGGTTGCTGCGGCGGTCGTGGTGTCGGCGCCGCTTGCACCGTCGCCGCCTTGGCCGCCGGTGCCGCCGGTGCCGCCGGTGCCTGCCGCGCCGGTGGTGCCGGTGGCGCCTTGTCCTTGTCCGGCGCTGCCGCCGGCGCCGGCTGCGCCGCCGGTGCCGCCCGTGCCTCCAGTGCCGCCGTCGCTGTTGGTGCCGGTGATGCCGGTGCCGCCCGTGCCGCCGGTGCCGCCGCTGCCGCCTTGGCCGCCGGCGCCGTTGGCGCCGCCCATTCCGGCCGTGCCGCCTTGGCCGCCTTGGCCGCCGGCACCGCCGGAGTAACCGGTGGCGTCGCTGCCGTCGGCCAGAGTGGCGAAGGGGCCGCTTGCACCATCGCCGCCTTGGCCGCCGGTGCCTCCGGTGCCGCCGGTGCCTGCCGCGCCGGTGGTGCCGGCGGCGCCTTGTCCTTGTCCGGCGTTGCCGCCGGCGCCGGCTGCGCCGCCGGCACCCCCGGTGCCGCCGGTGCCGCCGTCGCTGTTGGTGCCGGTGATGCCGGTGCCGCCTTGCCCGCCGTCACCGCCTTTGCCGCCGGTGCCGCCGGTGCCGTTGAGGCCGCCGGGTCCGGCGGTGCCGCCTTGGCCGCCTTGGCCGCCGGCGCCGCCGGCGTAGCCGGTCGCGTCGCTGCCGTCGGCGAGGGTGGCGTTGGGACCGGCGGCGCCGGAGCCCCCGTCACCACCGCGACCCCCGGTGCCACCGGAGCCGGCCGCGCCGGCGGTCCCCGCGGCACCGGCGCCAGTGCCTGCCGCGCCGCCGGCTCCGGCGCCGCCACCGGCCCCGCCCGCGCCACCTTGGCCCCCGACGCCGGTGGTGCTGGCACTGCCGCTGCCGCCGTCACCGCCGAGGCCACCAGTGCCGCCCTGCCCACCGCGTCCATTGGTTCCGCCCGCGAACGCCGAGCCGCCCTGGCCACCCTGCCCGCCTTGGCCGCCGGCGGTTCCCGCGCCGCCCGTACCGCCGTCGCCGGTGGCCGCCGAACCGTTGTGGCCGGCCCCGCCCTCACCCCCCTGGCCGCCGGTCCCGCCGTCGCCGGCGACACCTCTGACACCCGCGTGCCCGCCCGGTCCGCCCGCCGCGCCGCCCGCGCCGGCCGCCCCGCCGTGCCCTCCGTTCCCGCCGACGCCGCCGGCGCCGGCGGCCGAGGTTGCGGTGGCCGCTGCGCCGGCACCACCTGTTCCGCCGATTCCGCCGACACCGCCGGATCCGCCGACGCCGCCGTCGCCCGCGACGCCGAGGAAGAGAGCGCCGGTGCCACCTGTCCCGCCCCTGCCGCCGGTTCCACCGGCAAATCCGGTGTCCCCTTGCTGAGCCGCCAAGCCGTTGGCCCCGGCTGAGCCTGCTCCGCCGGCGCCACCGGCCCCCCCGTGCCCGCCGTTGCCCATCAGTGTCCCGCCGAACCCGCCGGGACCGCCGCCGCCGCCATGCCCCCCGGAGCCGATGCCGGAGGCCCCGCCGGCCAGGCCGGCGCCGCCGGTCCCGCCGGTCCCGCCATTGCCGAAGAGGGCGGCGCCGTGGCCGCCGGCCCCGCCGACACCACCGTTGCCGGTGCCGTTGGCGCCCATTCCACCGGCTCCGCCGTGGCCGCCATTGCCATACAGGAATCCTGCACTTCCGCCGGTGCCCCCGCCGGCGCCAAGGCCGCCCGCTCCGCCGGCACCGCCGCTTCCGATCAGCAGTCCACCGCGGCCGCCATTGCCGCCTGAGGCACCGATTCCGCCGGCCCCGCCCTGGCCGCCGCTGCCCAACAAGCCGGCCGGCCCGCCGGCACCGCCGGCTTGTCCGGCTGCCCCTGGTGCGCCATTGCCGCCATTGCCCAGCAGGATTCCGCCGGCCCCGCCGTTACCACCGGCCGTCGTCGCGTTGGCGCCATCACCTATCAGGGGGCGACCGAACAAGGCCTCGCTGGGGCCGTTCACCATGTCCAAAAGGCCGCGCAGCGGCGCGATGTTGGCCGACTCGGCACTCCCGTAGGCCGCGCCGGCAGCGGTCAGAGCTTGGACGAACTGGTCATGGAACACAGCGGCCTGGGCACTCAGTGCCTGGTACTCCTTGCCGAACGTCCCGAATAACGCCGCGACCGCCGCCGAAACCTCATCGAGACCGGCCGCCGCCACCACCGTGGTGGGTAGCGCCATCAATCCGTGTGCGGTGCGTAGCGAATTTCCGATCCCACTGAGGTCCGACGCGGCGACTGCCAGGCCGTCCGCTGAAAATAACAACGCCATATCGAAAACCCTCCGACGGCAAGGAATCCGGCAAAGCACGGAGCGAAATTAACGGACACGTTACCTATGTCGTGAACCGATGAGTGCAGTTTCCGCAAACACTCATATCGGAGCATGAGCTCCTCGGCCGCGGGCTGTGCGGCGTCGCGTGCCGGGGGCTCGCGCGCACCCCTCAAAAAAGTTAGAGTTGAGCGGAACAGACTCAACCTTGACGGCGTTGACCTACGCGAGAAGATTTTTACCTACGCACGAGAACGGAGGGGTCGTGGACTCTTTTAACCCGACAACTAAGACGCAGGCGGCCCTGACGTCGGCTCTGCAGGCTGCTTCGGCGGCCGGCAACCCCGAAATCAGGCCCGCGCATCTGCTGATGGCTCTGCTGACGCAGAACGACGGGATCGCCGCACCACTGCTGGAGGCTGTCGGGGTCGACCCCGCCGTCATCCGCACGGAGGCACAGCGCCTGCTGGACAAGCTGCCCCAGATCAGCGGTTCCAGTTCGCAGCCGCAACTGTCCCGCGAGTCGCTGGCGGCCATCACCGCCGCTCAGCAACTGGCCACCGAGATGGACGACGAGTTCGTCTCCACTGAGCACCTGATGGTCGGGTTGGCCACGGGCGACTCCGAGGTCGCCAAGGTGCTGACCGGCCACGGCGCGTCGCCGCAGGCACTGCGGGAGGCGTTCGTCAAGGTGCGCGGCAGCGCTCGGGTGACCAGTGCCGACCCGGAAGCCACCTACCAGGCGCTGGAGAAGTACTCCACGGACCTGACCGCGCGCGCCAAGGAAGGCAAGCTCGACCCGGTCATCGGACGTGACAACGAGATCCGCCGAGTGGTGCAGGTACTTTCCCGGCGCACCAAGAACAACCCGGTGCTCATCGGTGAGCCCGGCGTCGGCAAGACGGCGATCGTGGAGGGCCTGGCCCAGCGCATCATTGCCGGGGACGTGCCGGAAAGCCTGCGCGACAAGACGGTCATCTCGCTGGACCTGGGGTCCATGGTGGCCGGCGCCAAATACCGCGGTGAGTTCGAGGAACGGCTCAAGGCCGTGCTCGACGACATCAAGAACTCGGCTGGGCAGATCATCACGTTCATCGACGAGCTGCACACCATCGTGGGCGCCGGCGCGACCGGTGAGTCGGCGATGGACGCGGGCAACATGATCAAGCCGATGCTCGCCCGCGGCGAACTGCGCCTGGTGGGCGCCACCACACTCGACGAGTACCGCAAGTACATCGAGAAGGACGCCGCGCTGGAGCGGCGCTTCCAGCAGGTGTTCGTCGGCGAACCCTCGGTGGAGGACACCGTCGGCATCCTGCGCGGTCTCAAGGACCGCTACGAGGTGCACCACGGTGTGCGCATCACCGACTCCGCCCTGGTGGCCGCGGCCACGTTGAGCGACCGCTACATCACCGCCCGCTTCCTGCCGGACAAGGCCATCGACCTGGTCGACGAGTCCGCGAGCCGGCTGCGGATGGAGATCGACTCGCGTCCCGTCGAGATCGACGAGGTCGAGCGCCTGGTGCGCCGGCTGGAAATCGAGGAGATGGCGCTCGAGAAGGAAGAGGACGCCGCCTCCAAGGAGCGGCTGGAGAAGCTGCGCGCCGAGCTGGCCGACAAGAAGGAAGAGCTGGCCGAGCTGACGACCCGGTGGCAGAACGAGAAGAACGCCATCGACATCGTCCGCGAGCTCAAGGAACAGCTCGAGGAACTGCGCGGGGAGTCCGAGCGCGCCGAGCGCGACGGTGACCTGGCCAAGGCCGCCGAGCTGCGTTACGGCCGCATCCCCGAGGTCGAGAAGAAACTCGACGCCGCGGTTCCGCAGGCCGAGGCCCGCGAGAACGTGATGCTCAAGGAAGAGGTCGGTCCCGACGACATCGCCGACGTGGTGTCGGCGTGGACGGGCATCCCGGCCGGCCGACTGCTGGAAGGCGAGACCGCCAAGCTGTTGCGCATGGAGGACGAGCTCGGTAAACGCGTCGTCGGTCAGAAGAAGGCCGTGCAGGCAGTCTCTGACGCCGTGCGCCGCAGTAGGGCCGGCGTCGCCGACCCGAACCGGCCGACCGGATCGTTCATGTTCCTCGGCCCCACCGGTGTGGGTAAGACGGAGCTGGCAAAGGCGTTGGCGGACTTCCTGTTCGACGACGACCGCGCCATGGTCCGCATCGACATGAGCGAGTACGGCGAGAAGCACTCGGTGGCCCGGCTGGTCGGCGCGCCTCCCGGCTACATCGGTTACGACCAGGGTGGTCAGCTGACCGAGGCGGTGCGGCGTCGCCCGTACACGGTGATCCTGTTCGACGAGATCGAGAAGGCCCACCCGGACGTGTTCGACGTGCTGTTGCAGGTCCTCGACGAGGGCCGGCTCACCGACGGTCAGGGCCGCACGGTGGACTTCCGCAACACCATTTTGATCCTGACCTCCAACCTGGGATCGGGTGGCACCGAGGAGCAGGTGCTGGCCGCCGTGCGGTCGGCGTTCAAGCCGGAGTTCATCAACCGGCTCGACGACGTGATCATCTTCCACGGTCTCGAGCCCGGCGAGCTGGTGCAGATCGTCGACATCCAGCTGGCCCAGCTGGACAAGCGGTTGGCGCAGCGGCGGCTGCAACTCGAGGTGTCACTGCCGGCCAAGCAGTGGCTGGCGCAGCGGGGCTTCGACCCGGTGTACGGCGCCCGGCCGTTGCGCCGGTTGGTGCAGCAGGCGATCGGCGACCAGTTGGCCAAGCTGCTGCTGGCCGGCGAGGTGCACGACGGCGACGTGGTGCCCGTCAACGTCAGCCCGGACGGCGACTCGCTGATCTTGGGCTGATCCAGGGCTAATCAGGTTGTCGGAGGCCGGTGCCCAGCTCGAATTCTCGGGTCTGGGCGCCGGCCTCGATGACTGTCTGCAGCAGTTTGCGCGCCGCCGGTTCCGCCAGGGTCTGGCGGAACAGTTGGTCCTCGACCCGCAGGCCGGCCTCGAAACCGGGGCCGGCCGCATCTATGGCGCGTTTGGCGGCTGCGATCGCCGTTACCGGAGCAGCCGCGATGCGCCGGGCCAATTTATCGACGAACCGCCTGAGCTGGTCAGGGGGCAGCGCGCGGTCGACGTACCCCCAGGCTTCCGCGGTCGCCGCGTCGACGTCCATGCCGCCGAGGATCACCTCGAGGGCCCGGCCGCGGCCGATCAGCCGGGGCAGGCGCTGCGTGCCGCCGCCGCCGGGGATGATTCCGAGCGCGACCTCCGGCTGGCCGAACACCGCTCTGCCGAGCGCGGCGTAGCGCATGTCAAACGCCGCCGCCCACTCGCTGCCGCCGCCGCGGCAGATCCCTTCGATGACGGCGATGGTGGCCTTGGGCAGGGTGCGAAAACCTTCCATGGCGCCGTGGAAGGGGCTGAGCTCGTCGTGCAGTCCGATGTCGTCGGTCGGGAGATCCAGGATCATGCCGACGTCCGCGTGTGCGATGAAGAACTCGGGATCGGCCGAATCGACTATCAGCACCCGCACCTCGTCGTCGGCCGCCACCTCCCGGGTGAGCCGGATGATCTCGTGCATCAACGGGATGTCCAGCAGGTTGATCGGTGGGTTGTCGATGGTGGCGCGGCATATTCCGTCCGCGCTGGCGACCCGGATCAGCCCGTATCCCTGATACGTCATGCTTCTGAGATTTTCACAAAGCCCTGCTGCACCAGTTGGGTGAGTCTCGCCATCGCGTTGCGATTGATCTTGATACCGGGAATCAGATCGGCGTTGCCCCAGCCCATGGCCCGTGCGGTCGCTCCGCACAATTCGATCTGGGCGCCCTTGGCGATAAGTCCCTCGATTACCGCTTTATAGGGATTGCCCGTCGCGACGTGCCGATTTGCGTCGTAGGTCTGGTCGTCCAGGGTGACGTGGCCGGCGTTCGTGTGGAACACGACGACGACGTCCGGTTGGACCTTCCAGGCCGCGGCGTCGGCGACGACGATGCCGGCGTGGAACAGCACGGCCGGCATATCGCCCTCGAATGTCAGCGAGGCCACACTGAACACGACCTTCACCTCGTCGAGCTCGACCGGCACGTCGATGTGCAGCGAATGACCTGAATCGGACACGGGGGCTCCTTTTCGACGCCGTCCTGCGCAAGTGAGAATAGACGTCTGGATTCGAGCCGCGAATTCGATGTGTAGCGTCCTGTGATTCTGTTGTGACCTGGTCGGATTCTCTGTTCGGCTATTCCAGCAGATACTCTGTTGGGGATGGTCCCGCTCTGGTTCACGCTCTCCGCACTGTGCTTCGTCGGTGCGGCGGTGTTGTTGTACGTCGATATCGATCGACGTCGCGGCCGCAGCCGACGGCGCAGGTCGTGGGCACGCTCGCACGGCTTCGACTACGAACGCGAATCGACCGACATCCTGCACCGCTGGAAGCGCGGTGTGATGTCGACGGTGGGCGACGTCCCGGCCCATAACGTCGTGTTGGGCCAGATCCGCGGTGAGGCCGTCTACATCTTCGACCTCGAGGAGGTCGCGACGGTGATCGCGCTGCACCGCAAGGTGGGCACCAACGTCGTCGTGGACCTGCGACTGAAGGGGCTCAAGGAGCCGCGCGAGAGCGACATCTGGCTGCTGGGCGCGATCGGACCCCGCATGGTGTACTCCACCAATCTCGACGCCGCCCGACGGGCCTGCGACCGGCGCATGGTCACCTTCGCACACACCGCGCCCGACTGCGCGGAGATCATGTGGAACGAGCAGAACTGGACGCTGGTCGCCATGCCGATCGCCAGTACGCGCGCGCAGTGGGACGAAGGGCTGCGCACCGTGCGCCAGTTCAACGACCTGCTCCGGGTGCTGCCGCCGCTTCCTGCCGAAACGCCGCAGGAGGAAGGCGAGTCCGAGGGCCGGCGCAACGCCGCGCCGGGGCGTCCGCTGGCCCCGGCGGCCCGCGCCGAGCTGCCGCAACGTCGCTCTCAACCGGACCCGGCCGCCGGGGTGATCCCCGATCCGGCCCGGCGGGCATCCGAGCCCGTTGCTCGCGAAGAGAGCCGCACCGAAGGCGTCCGCCGTCCGCCGCGGTCCGGACGCAATGGCCAGCAGGCCAGCAACTACCAGCACTGAGAGCACATGCCTCGACCTGTTGCGCTGATCACTGGGCCCACGTCCGGCATCGGTGCCGGATACGCCCGCCGCTACGCCCGCGACGGCTATGACCTCGTCCTGGTCGCCCGCGATGCGCAGCGGCTCGAGGAATTGGCCGCCGAGTTGCAGTCCGAGGCCGGCAGTGTCGAGATCCTGCCCGCGGACCTGGCGGACGCCGCGGACCGCGACAAAGTGGCCGACCGGTTGGCCGCCGGCGTCCGGGTGCTGGTCAACAACGCCGGCTTCGGCATGTCCGGTGAGTTCTGGGCGACCGATCCCGCCGACCTGCAGCGCCAACTCGACGTCAACGTCGCCGCGGTGATGCACCTGACCCGCGCCGCGCTGCCGGCCATGATGAACGCGGGTACCGGCACCGTCATCAACATCGCCAGCGTCGCCGGGCTGTTGCCAGGCCGGGGATCGACTTACTCGGCGTCCAAGGCGTGGGTGATTTCGTTCAGCGAAGGACTCGCAAACGGGTTGCAGGGCACCGGAGTTGGCGTGCACGCGGTGTGCCCGGGCTACGTGCACACCGAATTCCACAGCCGCGCTGGTTTGGACATGGCCCAGGTGCCGTCCTTCATGTGGCTCGAGGTCGACGACGTCGTCCGCGAAAGCCTCGCCGACATCGCCCGCGGCAAGGTCGTCATCGTCCCGGGCGCGCAATACAAATTCCTGGTCACCACGGGCCGGGCCATGCCGCGCCGGCTCGCGATGCTGTTCACCAAACGATTCGGTGGTGGTCGTGGCCGGACCTGATCCGCAGGCGAAAGCCGAACTGGCCGAACTCGTGCGCCGACTGTCGGTGGTGCACGGGCGGGTCACCCTGTCCTCCGGCAAGGAGGCCGACTATTACGTCGATCTGCGCCGGGCCACCCTGCACCATCGGGCCTCCGCGTTGATCGGCCGGTTGATGCGGGAGATCACGCAGGACTGGGACTACGCGCTCGTCGGTGGCCTGACGCTGGGGGCGGACCCGGTGGCGACCGCGATCATGCATGCCCCGGGTCGACCGATCGACGCCTTCGTCGTCCGCAAATCGGTGAAAACCCATGGGATGCAACGACTTATCGAGGGGTCCGAGGTGTCCGGCCAGCGCGTGCTGGTAGTCGAGGACACCAGCACCACGGGCGGTTCCGCGCTGACGGCGGTACGCGCCGTCCGCGACGCGGGTGGCGAGGTGATCGGCGTGGCGACCGTGGTGGACCGCGCCACCGGCGCGGCCGAGGCGATCGAAGCCGAGGGCGTGCCCTATCGCAGCGTGCTGGGCCTCGCCGATCTGGGGCTGGGCTAGTCCCCGTGCGCGTTCGGGTTGCGCTGGTCTTTGTGCTGACCGTGTGCGCCCTGGCGGGTTGCTCGGGCTCGGACAGGCCCGGCCCGATCTTCGGGGCCCCGAGCGCCCACGTCGGCGAGTCACTGGCGGTGCTGGGCTGGAACATGTCGGTGTCGAATCTGCGGTGGGCTCAGGACTATGTGCTGGTCGACGTCGACGCTTCGCCCGCCGATCCGAAAGCGCCGCGCACCAAAGCCGAGGACGTCCGCTTCGGTCTCTACGGGGCGCTGTCGCATCCGATGGAAGTCAATGCGCTGGGCAGTTGCGACGACGCGGTGACGAAGGTGCCCGACATCAGCTCGCCTCTCAAGGCGCCCCCGGACCGATTGACCGGCACGGTCTGCTTGGGTCCGCTGAAGGAACGCAGCGCGGTGCGGGGCGTCTATTCCTACTCGCCCCATGATCGGATCGCGGGTACCTCTGCTGCCTATGCGGCCGCTTTTCCGGTGGGGCTGCCGCCGACCAACGTCAACGACACCGGGCTGGTGGTCAAGTCCACCAACGCCTCGGGTTGGCGGGCCGACGGCCAGCCGATCAGCAAGGCGCAGTTGAGCGACCCGACGGCGTTCACTGGCAACGGCTACATGCTGCTGAATCTGGAGGCCGGCGCCATCGGGGCGCAGTACCGTGACGAATCCGCCCGCCGCGGTGGGCCTTTGATGCTGGTCGCCGCCCCCAGCCTGCCGGGCCGCGGGCTCACCCCGGCCTGCGCGGCCTATGGCTCGTCGGTGCTGATCCTGCCGGACGCGTCGCGTGACTCGGTACAGGTCAACGCATCGCTGTGCACGCAGGGCGAGATCAGCCAGGCGCTGCTGTACGCGACGGTCTCGATCGAAGGCACCCACGCCGCGGTGTGGACTTCCAAGTGAGCGGGCCCGAGCCGGGGCCGACCGAGTGGGGTGTCCCGGCCGCCGGCGTCGGGCCCTGGCCCGGCGCGGTGCCCGATGATCCCCGTTATGACCCGGATCTGTTGCGCGACGGCGACACTCGCAACGTCGTCGACGCCTACCGGTACTGGACCCGGGACGCCATCATCGCCGACATCGACCGCCGCCGGCACCCGCTGCACATCGCGATCGAGAACTTCGGGCACGATGCCAACATCGGCTCGGTGGTGCGAACCGCGAACGCGTTCGCCGTGGACACCGTGCACATCGTCGGCCGGCGGCGGTGGAACCGCCGCGGCGCCATGGTGACCGACCGTTACCAGCGGTTGTGCCACCACGACAGCACCGCCGAGTTGATGGAGTTCGCGGCCGGAGCCAAACTGGCGGTGGTCGCCGTCGACAACGTCCCCGGCGCGGCCCGGCTGGAAGAGACTTCGCTGCCGCGGGAATGCCTGCTGGTGTTCGGCCAGGAGGGTCCCGGCATCACCGACGACACCCGCACGGGTGCGTCCATCACCGTGTCGATCGCCCAGTTCGGCTCGACGCGCAGCATCAATGCCGGTGTGGCAGCGGGCATCGCGATGCATGCCTGGATCAGGCAGCACGGCGACCTGACCCGCGCCTGGTGAGCTAGTGCGGCCTGGCCGGTCTCATCTTGAACGAGACCTCGAGCTTGATGCGGTAGGTGATCTTGCCGCTGGCGTCCACGGACAGATCCTGCTCGATGACCCGGGCCACCCGGATGTCATCGACGCTCTCCCGTGCCCGCTCCACCGCCTCGGTTGCCGCCTGCTCCCATGACGTGGGGCTGGTCCCGATGATGTCGATCACCTTGTACACGCTCATGGGGATAGAGCGTATAGCTACTTCCTGCCGTTATAGCTGCATCGGGTGTGCGCGCGCGGAATTGAATGTGCGAAGGCGTCGCGAATTCGGCGATTTCGCCCCGTGGACGCACAGGCGAAGCCGCCACTGCACACTCGACGCGGCTAACTCCACAACGTGACATGCACCTTCGGCCGGAACCGCGTCACGCCCACCCCGCTGCCGCGGATCATCGCCTGGATGCACCTGGGTGTGGTGATGAAACGGACCAGCTCAGAGACGGCGGGCTGGCGGGCCGAGGGCGCCAGCGTCATCGCGCACCACTCGCCGGCCTTGTCCAATCCCGGCCCGGTCACGTGCGTCAACCGGCCGGCGGCCAGGTCTTTGGCCACCGCGAAGCCGATGGTCAGCGTCGCGCCTCCGACACGCAGTACCTCTTCCAGGGCGGCGGCGTCGCTCTGAAAGATGCGTTGTTGTGACTCCGGAATTGCCAAGCTGCCCAACATGTTTGCGATCTCACCGTCCACACTGCCGGCCGACGGCCCGAGCATCCACTGCTGCTGGCGCAACAGCGTGGGGGATGGAATGCCCACCGCGAGAGGGCTTTTGGGCGCCACCACAGTGATGATCTGATACTTCAGGAACGGTCGCACGAACAGATCAGCGCCGGCCGAGCTCTCGCTGGCCGGCCCGATCGCGATGTCCACCGCCCTCGAGCAGATCAGGTCGCGGAACTGGCTCGTCGGATGCACGCTCAACTCCACCGAGAGGTCGTCGGCCCGGGACGAGAACAGCTCGATGAGCCCGGGCGCGGCGTGTTCGGCGAAGGTGCTCGAAGCGGCGATGCGCAGCAGCCGGCGGCCGTGGGCGGCCTCGGTGACCTCGATGGCCGTTTGTTGTTGCAGGCCCAGGATTTCCACCGCCCGGCTCGCCAGCCGCAATCCGCCGGGGGTGAAAGCCAGCCCGGCGCCGGTCCGGGTGAACAACGGGTCGTCCAGTTCCTTGCGCAGCGCGGTGACGTGCATCGAGATTCCGGCGTCGGACATACCCAGTTCGGCGGCCGCGGCTCGCACCGAGCCCAGCCGCACCACGGCCGAATAGGCCCGAAGTTGAGCCGGGGTCATGCGTTGAGCCTACGTTGAGAGCATGCGTGACGTGCTTGCCGATCTGATGTCGACCTGGCGCGCGGGAGACACCGCCGGGTTGGCGACCGTGGTGCGGACCATGCGCTCGGCTCCCAGACAGCCGGGTGCCGCGATGGTGGTGGCACCGGACGGGTCGGTCAGTGGGTCCGTCTCGGGCGGCTGCGTGGAGGGCGCGGTGTACGAACTGGCCAGCGAGGTCGCCGCCACCGGCGAGCCGCGGTTGGAGCGTTACGGGATCAGTGACGACGACGCGTTCGCGGTCGGCCTCACCTGCGGCGGTGTCATCGACATCTTCGTAGAGGCGGTGTCGCAGGCCAGGTTTCCCGAACTCGGCGCGGTGGCCGGGGCCATCGACGCACACCGGCCGGTTGCGGTCGCGACGGTCATCGCCCATCCTGACTCGTCATCGGTGGGCCGGCGGATCGTTGTCACACCCGACGGCACCGCGGGCTCGCTGGGATCGGCAAGGGCGGACGCCGCCGTCACCGACGACGCCCGCGGCCTGCTCGCGCTGAGCCGAACCGGGGTCTTGGAGTACGGGCCGGACGGGCAGCGTCGCGGCGAAGGCATGCAGGTCTTCGTCTCCTGCTTCGCGCCGCGCCCGCGGATGCTGGTCTTCGGCGCGATCGACTTCGCCGCCGCCGTGGCCCGACAGGGCAGTTTCCTCGGCTATCGAGTCACCGTGTGCGACGCGCGCCGAGTCTTCGCCACCCCCGCCCGCTTTCCGACCGCCGACGAGGTCGTCGTCGACTGGCCGCACCGCTATCTCGCCGCGCAGGCCCAGACCGGAACCCTGGACCGGCGGACGGTGATCTGTGTGCTGACCCATGACCCGAAGTTCGATGTGCCGGTGCTGGAGATCGCGCTGCGCCTGGACGTCGGGTACGTGGGGGCGATGGGGTCGCGCCGGACGCACGACGACCGCATGGAACGGTTGCGCGCAGTCGGTCTCACCGAGGCCGAACTGGCGCGGTTGTCCAGTCCCATCGGGCTGGACCTGGGTGCGCGAACCCCGGAGGAGACCGCGGTCTCCATCGCGGCGGACATCATCGCGCGACGGTGGGGCGGCGGTGGGCGGCCGCTGGCCGAGGTCGCCGGCCGGATCCATCACGACACCGCGGACGTGCAGGTCGAGGGCGAGTTAACCGATCACTTAACTCGACATTGACGCCCCTGGGCGGCGGGCAGACACTTTCGGCATGCAAGTACCAGGGCCCTTCGAATACGAGCGTGCGACGAGCGTCGATCACGCCATCGGACTATTGGACCGGCTGGGGGAGGAGGCGCGCGTGGTGGCCGGCGGACACAGCCTGCTGCCGATGATGAAGCTGCGCATCGCCAACCCCGAATACCTCATCGACATCAACGACCTGGCACCCGAGCTGGGCTACGTGATCACCGATCCGACGCTGGTCCGGATCGGCGCGATGACCCGCCACCGCGAGATCCTGGAATCCGACACGCTGGCCGCGGTGTGCCCGATCTTCCGCGACGCCGAACGCGTGATCGCCGACCCGGTGGTACGCAACCGCGGCACCCTGGGTGGCTCGCTGTGCCAGGCGGACCCGGCCGAGGACCTGTCCACCGTATGCGAAGTGCTGGACGCGGTGTGCCTGGTGCGGGGCCCGTCCGGGGAACGCGAGATCGCGATCGACGATTTTCTCGTCGGCCCCTACGAGACCGCGGTGGCGCCCAACGAGATCCTGATCGAGACGCGTATCCCGGTCCGGCACAACACCTCCAGCGCGTACGCCAAGGTGGAACGGCGGGTCGGCGACTGGGCGGTCACGGCCGCCGGGTCGGCCGTGACATTGGACGGGGACTCCATCGCCGCCGCCCGGGTGGGGCTGACCGCGGTGAACCCGGACCGGGCCGCGCTGGCGGAACTGGCGGCGGCGCTGGTGGGCCGGCCGGCCACCGAGGAGACGTTCGCCGAGGCGGCCCGGCTGGCCGGGCAGGCCTGTGAACCGGTGACCGATGTCCGCGGCACCGCCGACTACAAGCGGCACCTGGCCGGCGAACTCACCATCCGGACCCTGCGCAGCGCGGTGCGGCGCGTGCGCAATCAGCCTCAGCCAGAAGGGAACTGACCGTGCAGGTGAACATGATCGTCAACGGCGAGCCGGTCAGCGCCGACGTCGAACCGCGGATGCTGCTGGTGCACTTCCTGCGAGACCAGTTGCGGCTGACCGGAACCCACTGGGGATGCGACACCAGCAACTGCGGAACCTGCGTGGTCGACGTCGACGGTGTGCCGGTCAAGTCGTGCACCATGCTGGCCGTCATGGCGTCCGGACACAGCGTGCGCACCGTAGAGGGGCTGGCAGGACCGGACGGCGCCCTGGACCCCGTGCAGGAAGGCTTCATGCGGTGCCACGGACTCCAATGTGGTTTCTGCACACCGGGCATGATGATCACCGCCCGTGCCCTGCTGGACCGCAACCCCGATCCCGACGAGGAAACCATCCGGGAAGCGATCTCCGGGCAGATCTGCCGCTGCACCGGATACACCACGATCGTGCGGTCCATCCAGTGGGCGGCCGAGCACTCCACGACTGAGGCGACGACATCATGACGACGATCGAATCCCGGCCACCTTCCCCCGAAGACACCGCGGACAACGACCAGAAGCCCTGTGGCTACGGCCGGATGCTGCGCAAGGAAGACCCACGGTTCATCCGGGGCCGGGGCCGGTATGTGGACGACATCGCGCTGCCGGGCATGTTGCACCTGGCGATCCTGCGGTCACCGTTCGCGCACGCGAACATCGTCAGCATCGATGTGACTGCGGCGCAGGCACATCCGAAGGTCAAGGCGGTGGTAACCGGTGCCGACCTGGCCGCGAAGGGCCTGGCCTGGATGCCGACGCTGTCCAACGATGTGCAGGCCGTGCTGGCCACCGACCGAGTGCGGTTCCAGGGTCAGGAGGTGGCGTTCGTCGTCGCCGAGGACCGTTACTCGGCCCGCGACGCGCTGGAATTGATTGACGTCGAGTACGACCCTCTGGACCCCGTCGTCGACGTCCGCAAGGCGCTCGATCCCTCAGCGGAGGTGATCCGCACCGACCTGGAGGGCAAGACCGACAATCACTGCTTCGACTGGGAGACCGGTGACGCGGCCGCCACCGAGGCGGCGTTCGCCAGGGCCGACGTGGTGGTCAAACAGGAGATCGTCTACCCGCGGGTGCACCCGGCACCGATGGAAACCTGTGGCGCCGTAGCCGATCTGGACCCAGTGACCGGGAAGCTGACGCTGTGGACCACCAGCCAGGCGCCGCACGCGCACCGCACGCTGTATGCGTTGGTCGCGGGCCTGCCCGAACACAAGATCCAGGTGATCTCGCCCGACATCGGTGGCGGGTTCGGCAACAAGGTGCCGATCTACCCGGGTTACGTCTGTGCCATCGTCGCCTCGCTGGTGCTGGGCAAGCCGGTGAAGTGGATGGAGGACCGCAGCGAGAACCTGACCTCGACCGGGTTCGCGCGCGACTACATCATGGTCGGCGAGATCGCGGCCACGGGCGACGGCAAGATCCTGGCCATCCGGACCAACGTGCTCGCTGACCACGGAGCGTTCAACGGCACCGCGGCGCCGGTCAAGTACCCGGCCGGCTTCTTCGGGGTCTTCACCGGCAGCTACGACCTCGAAGCCGCCTACTGCCACATGACGGCGGTGTACACCAACAAGGCACCGGGCGGGGTGGCCTATGCGTGCTCGTTCCGCATCACCGAGGCGGTGTACCTGGTGGAGCGGCTGGTGGACTGCCTGGCCTTCGACCTGAAGATGGACCCGGCCGAACTGCGACTGCGAAACCTGTTGCGGCCGAACCAGTTCCCGTACACCAGCAAGACCGGCTGGGTGTACGACTCGGGTGACTATGAGACCACCATGCGCAAGGCCATGGACATGATCGGCTATGACGCGCTTCGCGCCGAGCAGGCCGCCAAGCGGGAGCGCGGCGAACTGATGGGCATCGGCATGTCCTTCTTCACCGAGGCGGTCGGCGCCGGACCGCGCAAGGACATGGACATCCTGGGTCTCGGCATGGCCGACGGCTGCGAATTGCGGGTGCACCCGACCGGCAAAGCGGTGGTGCGTCTTTCGGTGCAGACCCAGGGCCAAGGGCACGAGACGACCTTCGCCCAGATCGTGGCCGAGGAGCTGGGCATCCCGCCCGAGGACATCGACGTGGTGCACGGCGACACCGATCAGACACCGTTCGGGCTGGGCACCTACGGCAGCCGGTCCACGCCGGTGTCCGGAGCGGCGGCGGCGCTGGTGGCGCGCAAGGTCCGGGACAAGGCGAAGATCATCGCGTCGGGCATGCTCGAAGTATCGGTGGCCGACCTGGAATGGGAGAAGGGCAAATTCCATGTCAAGGGCGACCCGGGCGCGGCGGTGACCATCCAGGACATCGCGATGCGCGCGCACGGCGCCGGTGATCTGCCCGAGGGTATCGAGGGTGGCCTGGACGCGCAGATCTGCTACAACCCGTCGAACCTGACCTATCCGTACGGCGCGTATTTCTGTGTGGTGGACGTGGATCCGGGCACCGCCGTGGTGAAGGTGCGGCGCTTCCTGGCGGTCGACGACTGTGGCACCCGCATCAACCCGATGATCATCGAGGGTCAGGTGCACGGCGGGATCGTGGACGGCATCGGGATGGCGCTGATGGAGATGATCGCCTTCGACGAAGACGGGAACTGCCTGGGCGGTTCACTGATGGACTACCTGATTCCCACCGCGCAGGAGGTGCCGCACCTCGAGACCGGTTTCACCGTGACTCCCTCGCCCCATCACCCGATCGGCGCCAAGGGCATCGGCGAATCGGCCACCGTCGGCTCACCGCCGGCCGTCGTCAATGCGGTGGTGGACGCGCTGGCTCCGTTCGGGGTTCGGCATGCCGACATGCCGCTGACGCCGTCGCGGGTGTGGGAGGCCATGCAGGGCCGGGCCAGGCCGCCGATTTAAATGGGAATCCGGGAACGGGCACAACAACTCCGGGCGTCACGAACACCATTCGTGCACGCTACGGTGGTGCGCGCCGAGCAGCCGACCTCGGCAAGCGCGGGTGATGAGGCAATTTTGTTGGCGGACGGCACCATTGAGGGATTCGTCGGCGGCCAGTGCGCGCAGAACTCGGTCCGCAAGGCCGCACTCGGCGTGCTGCAGGCCGGCGAGAGCGTGCTGCTGCGGGTGCTGCCCGACGGAGACGTGCACTTCCCGGAGGCGCCCGGCGCCTGCGTGGTGGTCAACCCGTGTCTGTCCGGAGGATCGCTGGAGATCTTCCTGACGCCGCAACTACCGGCCCCGCTGATCCGGATCTACGGTGAGACACCCATCGCCGACGCACTCACGCAACTCTGCGGTGTCCTTGGCTACGACGCGAGGCGGGAGGCCGATCTGTCCGACGCCAGCGCCGTGGTGATCGCCAGCCACGGCGGTCCGGAGGCCGAAACCATCCGCACCGCACTCGATCACGGAGTCGGCTACATCGGGTTGGTGGCCAGCAAGGTGCGCGGAGCCTCCATCCTGAGCGGGCTCGCGCTCACCGATGACGAACTCGCCCGCGTCCACACCCCGGTCGGGATGCCGATCGGTGCCAAGACACCCCCGGAGATCGCGGTGGCCATCGCCGCGGAACTCATTGCGGCGCTACGTGGCGGCGGCCTGGCGCGGGCTGTGCCGGGACCGCACCTCCCGCTCGCGACGGACGATGGTCACCACGGCTGCCATGCGCATGCCGGTGGGGACGGTGGGTGACCGTGCCCGGTGTCACCGGTGTGGTACTGGCGGCGGGCGGGTCCCGGCGGTTGGGCAGGCCGAAACAGGTTCTGCCGTACCGTGATACGACGGTGCTGGGTGCCACCCTGGAGGTGGCCCGCGCCGTGGGCTTCGGCCAGGTGATCGTCACCCTGGGCGGCGCTGCGCAAGCCGTACGCGATCAGGTGTCGCTGGACGGGCTCGACGTCGTGACTGTCGACGACTTCGGCGCGGGGTGTTCGGCATCGCTGCGGGTGGCGCTGGAAAGGGTGGACCCGCGCTCGGTGGGTGTCGTGCTGATGCTCGGCGATCAGCCGGGGATCGACCCGGCCGATGTAAGGCGCATCATCGACGCGCCACCGGCCGACATCACGGTGTGCCGCTACACCGACGGGGTCGGGCACCCATTCTGGTTCAGCCGCAGCATGTTCGGCGAACTCTCCCGGTTGCACGGCGACAAGGGCGTCTGGAAGCTGATCGAGTCCGGCCGCCACGCGGTCGGCGAACTGCGGGTCGACCGTGCCGTTCCGCTCGACGTGGACACCTGGGAGGACTACCAACGACTTCTGGCGACCGCGACATGACACTGGGCAACCCCGGCGAGGTGGCCCGTCTGTTCGACGAGAAGGACTACCTGCTGGACACCGGCACCGCGTCGGCGATCTACCTGGCGGTCCAGCTCGGCAGGCCGCTGCTGCTGGAGGGAGAACCCGGCGTCGGCAAGACGACGGCGGCGAAAACGCTTGCAGCGGTGTTGAAGACGGAGCTGATCCGACTGCAGTGTTACGAGGGCCTGACCGCGAGCGAGGCGCTCTACGACTGGAACTACCAGCGGCAGCTGCTGTCCATCCGGCTCGCCGAGGCCGGCGGCGCCGGCATGACCGAGGATGAGCTCTATACCGAGGCCTACCTGGTCGACCGGCCCATCCTGCAGGCGGTGCGTCACAGCGGGCCGATTCCGCCGGTACTGCTGATCGACGAAATCGATCGCGCCGACGATGAATTCGAGGCACTGCTGCTGGAGTTTCTCGGGGAGTCCGCGGTCACCGTACCGGAACTGGGCACGTTCGTCGCGGCCCGGCCGCCGATCGCCGTGCTCACCTCCAACCGCAGCCGAGACCTGCACGACGCGCTGCGCCGCCGGTGCCTGTACCACTGGATCGACTACCCCGAACCGGCGCGGGCCGCCGCGATCGTGCGCCGCGCCGTGCCCGGCGCCACCGCTCCCCTGATCGAACATGCCACCCAATTCGTCAGTACCGCAAGAGGACTCGATCTGGACAAACCGCCGGGGGTGGCCGAGACCGTCGACTGGGTCGCCGCCCTGGTAACCCTCGGGGTTGCCGATCTGGTCGACGAGTCGGCGATGATCAGCCTGGGTGCGCTGGCCAAGACACCCGACGACCGCACTGCCATCCGCGATGCGCTGGTGGAATACAGCCGAACATGAGAGGACACACCCGATGAAGATCGCCAACCAGTTCACCGTCAGCGCGCCCATCGAGGAGGCGTGGGACGTGCTCTGCGACCTGGAGAGGGTGATCCCGCTGATGCCGGGGGCGCAACTGGTCGGTCACGAGGGCGAGGACTATCTGGGCAAGGTCAAGGTCAAAGTTGGACCGGTCACCAGTGAATTCACCGGCAAGGTGCACTTCATCGAGCAGGACCGTGACCAGCATCGAGCGGTCTTCGACGCCAAAGGAAAAGAGGCGCGGGGAACGGGGAACGCGGCGGCCACCGTGACCGCCCAGCTACAGGCGGCGGGCGAGCGCACCAACGTCACCGTCGACACCGACCTCAAGATCGTCGGCAAGCTGGCGCAGTTCGGCAGCGGAATGCTGCAACAGGTTTCGGAGAAGCTGCTGGGCCAGTTCGTGGAGTCCCTGGAAGCCGAACTCGGCGCCGGCGCCGAAGAGCCCATTCCGGCGTGGCCGGCCAATCCCGTCCCGGGCACTCGCCAGGAACCCGAACCTGAGCCCATCGACCTGCTCGAACTGGCCGGCGGCGACCAACTCAAGAAGTACGGTGCGGTGGCAGCCGCCGTGCTCGCCGTGCTGGCCCTGATCTGGCTGCTGCGCCGGCGCACCCGCGAGTGAGCACCCGCGCCCCGGCCCTGCTGCCCGGCGTCGACCTGGCGGCGTTCGCGGCCGCCCTGGTGGCGCGGCTGCGCGGTGCGGGAGTCTCGGTATCGGCCGGCGGCCAAACGACTTTCGTGCAGGCCCTGCAGCACCTGACGCCCCACGATCGGTCGTCACTGTACTGGGCCGCGCGGCTGAGCCTGGTCAACCGGATGGACGAGCTGAGCGCCTTCGACGCGGTGTTCGCCGCGGTGTTCGGCACCGGCGCGCCCGACGGACGTGACAGCCCGTCGCTGCCGTTGCCGGGTCCGCGCACTCCGGCGGCCGGGATCGTGCACCGCGGTGGCAGCCGGTCCGGTGCGCCGACGCAGACCCTGCCCTGGGCGACTGGGACCGCCGGTGAGTCCGGCGGCGACGCCGACGTCCGATTGCCCGAGTTCGTGCCCAGCCGCATCGCCGCGCTGACCGACGAACCGTTCGACCGGTTCGACCCCGACGATCTGCGGCTGCTCGGCGACTGGCTGCGGGAAGTGCTGCCGCGCTGGCCCACCAGGCGCAGCCTGCGAACTCAACTCAGCCCGCACGGCAAGCGAATCGACCTGCGGGCGACCATCAACGCGTCACGCTCGACCGGTTGGGAAACGATCACCCTGGCCCGGACCCGGCCACGCCGCCGGCCCCGGCGGGTGGTGCTGGTCTGCGACGTGAGTCGGTCGATGCAACCCTTCGCGACCGTCTACCTGCATCTGATGCGGGCGGTGATGTTGCGCCAGATGGCGATCCGGCCCGAGGTTTTCGCGTTCTCGACGTCGCTGACCCGGCTGACCGCGGTGCTGTCGCACCGATCCGCGGAGGCCGCGCTGGACCGCGCCAATGCCAGGGTGACCGACCGCTACGGCGGCACGTTCATCGGCCGCAGCATCAATGCGCTGCTGACGCCCGCACATGGCAATGCGCTGCGCGGCGCCGTCGTGATCATCGCCTCCGACGGCTGGGACAGCGACCCGCCCGAGGTGCTCGAACACGCGCTGGCCCGGCTGCGCCGTCGCACCCACCGGCTGGTGTGGCTCAATCCCCGTGCCGCACAACCCGATTACCAACCACTGACCGGTTCGATGGCGGCGGCGCTGCCGTTCTGCGACCTGTTCTTGCCGGGGCACACGTTGACCGCGCTGCAAGAGGTTCTGGCGATGCTTACCCGGCCAGTCGCTCGTCCGGCGCGCTGGTGACCAGCCGGTGCCGGCTGTAAAGGCCGAAGTACAACAGGAAGCCGCAGAACACCGCCAGACAACATACGGCCGCCACACCGTCGACCAGAAACGTGGAGATCAGTGCCAGTGCCGCTACCAAAAGGGCGAAGCCGGTGGTGACCCGGCCACCGGGGGTCCGGTACGGACGGTCCAGTTCGGGTGCCCGGCTGCGCAGCACGATGTGGCTCACCATGATCAGCACGTAGCTGAGCGTGGCGCCGAAGACCGCCATGTTCAGC
The DNA here is from genome assembly GCF_048287075.1 of Mycobacterium sp. 23. NCBI lineage: Bacteria > Bacillati > Actinomycetota > Actinomycetes > Mycobacteriales > Mycobacteriaceae > Mycobacterium > Mycobacterium sp. 23. Next base: position 3,265,831 of record NZ_JBLVUX010000005.1, on the reverse strand, counting down.
AACAGATCGCCTTTGCCGGTCATCGACAACGCGAAGCCGATCGCGCCGGGGACGACGAGCGCCAGGGTAGGAGCCTTTCGCGAATTGGTCACCGACAGCGCCGTGGGCAGGTAGCCCGCCCGGGACAGCGCGAACAGTTGCCGCGAATAGGCGTAGATGATCGAGAAGAAGCTGGCGACCAGCCCGGCCAGCCCGATGTAGTTGACCGCCCGGGCCGCGCCGGTCGGCCCCAGCGCCGCCACCAGCGGGTTGCCCGACGTCGACATTGCCTGCGCGCCACCGGAACCGGTGGTCAGCAACAGCACCAGCACACACGTCACCAGCAGCACGACGAAGGCCGCGGTGATACCGCGCGGTACGTTGCGGGCCGGATGCGCGGTTTCCTCGGCGGCCAGCGGCACTCCCTCGATCGCCAGGAAGAACCAGATGGCGAACGGCAGCGCCGACCACACCCCGAGGTAGCCATGCGGGAGGAACGAAGATGCGCCGACTGCGTGCGACGGGGTGATCTCGGTCAAATTCGCCAGTTTGAACCGCCCGACGGCGGCGACGGCGAATATCGCGATACCCGCCATCGCCACCGCGGTGATCGCGAACATCACCTTCAGCGCTTCGCCGACGCCGGCCAGATGGATTCCGATGAACAGGGCGTAGATCGCCAGGTAGACGTACCAGCCGTCGCGGATGCCGAACAGTCCCAGCGACTGCACATAGGCGCCGATGAAAGTGGCGATGGCCGCCGGCGCGATCGAGTACTCGATCAGCACCGCAGTACCTGTCGCGAACCCACCCCACGGCCCCAGCGCCCGCCGCGCGAACGTGTACCCACCGCCCGCGGCGGGCAGCGTCGAGGACAACTCGGCCATCCCCAGCACCAGGGCCAGATACATGGCGGCGATCACCGCGGTGGCGATCGCCAGCCCGCCGAAACCGCCGCGCGCCAACCCGAAGTTCCAGCCGGAATAGTCGCCGGAGACCACGTAGCTGACGCCGAGCCCGGCGAGCAGCAACCACCCGGCGGTACCGGTCCGCAACTCCCTCTTCTCCAGGTAGTCCGCTGACTTTGCGTGCCCGTTCAAGGTGCCCTCCCGTCAACGAAAACGGTAGGGCAGGATCGGCAGGTATGGATCAGGTATGGGCGAACCGGGCCGCCACCTCCGAAACCGCCGTCACGCAACGCAACCTGCGTCGGCTCTGGGGATTACCCGGCACCCAGCTGGGTGTGGTCGCCTGGCCGTCGGACCGCAAGGACCGCATGTTCGGCACCTGGCACTACTGGTGGCAGGCCCACCTGCTGGACTGCCTGATCGACGCGCAGCTGCGGGACCCGCAACCGGAGCGCCGCACCCGGATAAACCGGCAAATCCGCTCGCACCGGCTGCGCAACACCCTGCGCTGGACCAACAGCTACTACGACGACATGGCGTGGCTGGCGCTGGCGCTGGAACGCGCCGCCCGCCTGGTCGGCGTCGAGCGCAGCCGGGCCCTGCACACCCTGGCCAAGCAGTTCGTCGACGCTTGGGTGCCCGAGGACGGCGGCGGCATCCCCTGGCGCAAGCAGGATCAGTTCTTCAACGCCCCGGGCAACGGCCCGGCGGGCATCTTCCTGGCTCGTTACGAGGGGCATCTGCGGCGCGCCCAGCAAATGGCCGACTGGATCGACGAGACCCTCATCGACCCCGATACGCACCTGGTGCTCGACGGCATCAAGGACGGCTCGTTGGTGCGGGCCCAATACACCTACTGCCAGGGCGTGGTGCTCGGACTGGAAGTCGAGCTCGCCAAGCGCACCCATGACGACCGGCACCGGCCACGCGTGCACCGGCTTGTTGCGGCGGTCAAGGAACACATGGCGGCCCGCGGCGTCCTGAAAAGTGCCGGCGGCGGTGACGGTGGCCTGTTCGCCGGCATCACCGCCCGCTACCTGGCCCTGGTCGCCACCGACCTGCCCGGTGACTCCGCCGAAGATAAAGCCGCTCGCGACACCGCCCGCGACATCGTGCTGTCGTCGGCGAAGTCGGCGTGGGATTACCGCCAGACGGTGGACGGCCTACCGGTGTTCGGCGCTTTCTGGGACCGCGACGCCGAGATCCCCAGCGCCGGCGGTCAGCAGGCGCAGTTCGTCGAGGGCGCGGTGAACAGTTCGTCGATCCCCGAGCGGGACCTGTCGGTGCAGCTGTCGGGCTGGATGCTGATGGAGGCCGCCCACAACGTCGCAATGGTCAAGTCAGTCGGATAGCGGCAGCTCTTCGGGTTCCTGTGCAGGTGCGTTGCGGCGGGATCGGTAGCCGCGCCAGGCGGCGATGAACGCCGGGATCATCGACACGAACAGTATGCCCAGAATGATCTTTTCCAGATTCTGGTTGACGAACGGCACGGTGCCCAGGAAGTAACCGGCCACGGTGACGCCGCCGCCCCACAGCACGCCGCCGACGATGTCGAACGCGAGATACACCGGGTAGCGCATGTAGGAGACACCGGCGATCACCGGCGTGAAGGTGCGGACGAACGGCATGAACCGGGCCAGGATGATCGCCCACGACCCGTACTTCTCGAAGAACGCGTGCGACTCGGTCACGTAGTGCTTCTTGAAGAACCGGGAGTCTTCCTTTTTGAACAGCGCCGGCCCGATGCGGCGCCCGATGAAGTATCCGGTCTGATCACCCAGGATGGCGACCAGCGCGACCGCGGGCGCGAGGATCCAGATGTCCAGCGTCCCCTTGGCGGCCAGCAGTCCACCGGTGAACAGCAGCGATTCACCGGGCAGCAGTGGGAACAGCAATCCCGTCTCGACGAAGACGATGACGAGGATGGTCGGCAGCACCGCGGAGGCGAACAGACCCTCCGGGCCGATCCAGAACATCGGGTCCAGGATGCTGCCGGACGCGGTCACGGTGGTGCTCATGGTGCTTCAACATACCGGCGTTGCAATACTGAGCAGACCACGTTCCGTACAAGGAGTCCTTCATGCCTATCGCAACGCCCGAGATCTACGCCGAGATGTTGGGACGTGCCAAGGAGAACGCGTACGCGTTCCCGGCCATCAACTGCACCTCCTCGGAGACCATCAACGCAGCCATCAAGGGCTTCGCCGACGCCGGCAGTGACGGCATCATCCAGTTCTCGACCGGCGGCGCGGAGTTCGGCTCCGGCCTCGGTATCAAGGAGATGGTGACGGGTGCGGTGGCTCTGGCCGAGTTCACCCACATCATCGCGGCCAAGTATCCGATCAACGTGGCGCTGCATACCGACCACTGCCCGAAGGACAAGCTGGACACCTACGTCCGTCCCTTGCTGGCGATCTCTTCGGAGCGAGTTCGCACGGGTGACAATCCTTTGTTCCAGTCGCACATGTGGGACGGCTCGGCGGTTCCCATCGACGAGAACCTCGAGATCGCGCAGGAGCTGCTCAAGCAGGCCGCGGCCGCGAAGATCATCCTCGAGATCGAGATCGGCGTCGTCGGCGGCGAAGAAGACGGCGTCGCCAACGAGATCAACGACAAGCTCTACACCACCCCGGAGGACTTCGAGAAGACCATCGAGGCACTGGGCCATGGCGAGCACGGCCACTACCTGCTGGCCGCCACGTTCGGCAACGTGCACGGCGTCTACAAGCCGGGCAACGTCAAGCTGCGCCCCGACATCCTGGACCAGGGCCAGAAGGTGGCGGCGGCCAAGCTCGGCCTGGGCGATGACGCCAAGCCGTTCGACTTCGTCTTCCACGGCGGCTCGGGCTCAGCGAAGTCCGAGATCGAGGAGGCGCTGCGCTACGGCGTGGTGAAGATGAACGTCGACACCGACACCCAGTACGCGTTCACCCGCCCCATCGCGGCGCACATGTTCTCCAACTACGACGGCGTCCTGAAGGTCGACGGGGAAGTCGGCAACAAGAAGGTCTACGACCCGCGCAGCTACCTCAAGAAGGCCGAAGCCGGCATGACGGAGCGCGTCATCGAGGCCTGCAACGACCTGCACTGCGCCGGCAAGTCCCTGGCCGGCTGATCTTAGGCGCCGAGCGTGTTCTCAGGGCGGAATTTTCGCGGAAAACGCGCCCTCAGAACACGTTCGGCGCGGGACGGGAGTTGAGGTCTGTCAGCTGGACTGGCAGATCTTCCACTGGTCGTCGCGGAACTGCAGGTCCAGGCTGCGGGTGGAGCGGGTCTGCGGGTCATAGGCCATGAACGTGGTGATGTTGGCCTCCGCATGCTGGCCGTTGACGACGACCTGGTCGATGCTGGCGATCACCGGGTACTGCTTGGCCGCCGAAACCCGCTGGTAGGTCTCTGACCAGGCCTTTTCGTCGTACTCCACGTACCCGTCGCGGGTGGTGCCGCAGGTGATGGTGCGCAGGGCGGTCAGGTCGCCGCGTTGAACGGCGATGTCGAAGCTCTGAATGGTCTGCTTCACCTGGTCCTCTTGCGAGGCCTTCGCGTGCTTGCTGCGCGTGAGCAGGACGGTGCCGAAGATGGCGATGGCCGCCAGGGCCAGGACGATCACAACGACCGCCAGCACCCAGCCCCAGTTACGCTGCTTGGCTCCCGGCTTGGCCCCGCCACGCGGTGGAATTGATTGGGGGACAGCGGTTTTGGGCGGCAGCGGGGGAGCCGGTGGCGTCGGTGGGGTGCCCGCCGCCGGACGGGTGTGGAAAGCCTCGGTGGCCGCGTCCTGCGAGGTGGCGATCACCTGGGTTTCCTTCGCGTCGAACCCGGGCGCTGTGAAGCGCCGCTCGGGCTCCGGGTGCGCACCCTCCGAACCCTCGGCCGGGTTGCGGGTGGCGATCGCCTGCGTCTCGCTGTCCGAGTCGCCGGCGATCAGAGGTTGCGCCTCGGTGGCGTCGGGGTCGCGCTCAGCGTCCGTCTTGCCGCTGGTGCCGTCGCGGTCAGGCTCGGGTGCGTTGGGCATGCGTGCAGCTTAACCGAGCCGCATTGGCAGAATGGGCGCCATGACGCCCTCTGGTGACCTCCTGGGACCTGATCCGACTCTGCTTCCGGGCGACAGCGAGGCGGAAGCCGAGCTACTGGCAAAGGAGAAGCCGGGGATCGTCGCCGCAGCCCATCCGTCGGCGTCAGTGGCCTGGGCGGCTCTTGCCGAAGAGGCGCTGGCCGAGGACAAGGCGATCACGGCGTACGCCTACGCCCGCACCGGTTACCACCGGGGCTTGGACCAGCTGCGCCGCAACGGCTGGCGGGGTTTCGGCCCGGTGCCCTACGCGCACGAGCCCAACCGCGGATTCCTGCGGTGTGTGGCGGCGCTTGCCCGTGCCGCGGACGCCATCGGGGAGACCGACGAATACAACCGCTGCCTCGATCTGCTCGACGACTGTGACCCCGGGGCCCGCGCGGCGCTCGGCTTCTAGAACGTCTCTTCGCAGTGGCCGTCCGGGCAGTCGATCTGGACGGTGGCATGGTTGAGCCCTCGGGCTGACAGCAGCGCCCGCGCGTCACTGAGCACCTGCGCCGAATCGGCGGTGCTGGTGAGGTGGGCGGTCACCATGTCCTTGCCGGGGGACAGAGTCCAGACGTGCAGATCGTGCACGTCGGTCACACCCTCGAGGTCGCTGAGCGCTGAACGCAGTTCGTCGACGTCGATGTGCGCGGGCGAGGACTCGGACAGGATGCGCAGGGCGGAGCGGGCCAGCGCGATCGCCCTGGGCAGCACCCACAGCGCGACCAGGACGGCGACCACCACGTCGGCGTAGGGCCAGTGCGTCGTTACGGTCACGACGCCGGCGATCAGCACCCCGATGCTGCCGACGGTGTCGGCGACGACCTCCATGTAGGCGCCCTTGACCGCCAGGCTCGCCTCGGAGTGCGATCGCAGCAGCATCGCCACCGCGAAGTTGGCGGCCACGCCGGCCAGGGCGACCACGATCATCGGCACGCCGGGCACCGACGGCTTGCTGCCGAGCCGCTCGACGGCCTCGTAGAGGATGAACAGCGCGACCCCGACCAGCAGCACGGCGTTGGCGACGGCGGTGAACACCTCGGCGCGGTGCCAGCCGTAGGTGCGGTCCGGTGAGGAACTGCCGCGCTGGGCGAGGATGACCGCGACCAGTCCCATGAACACGGCGACCACGTCGGTCAGCATGTGGCCCGCATCGGCCAGCAGCGCGATCGAGTTGATCATCAAAGCGGTAGTCAGTTCGATGACGAAGAAGGTCGCCAGGATCCCCGCGGCACCGATCATCCGCGGGATCATGCGCGACGCGTCCGCCTCAGCGGGGGTGTGACTGTGTCCGGCGCCCATGGTTAGGTAATATATGCGTAATTACGCATATATGGCAAGGCTCAGGTGGTCGCCCGCCGCGACACTTACATCACGCACACGACACGCCGCGGGGGTTGTGCCTGCGTTCAGTCTGGGCGACTCGGGCACCCGCTCAGGTCAGGGCACTCCAGAAGCGGGTCAGCGCACCGCCGGCCATCGACAGCCGCGGCGGCACCCCGGACAGCTCGAAGAGCCAGTAGACGACCTCGAAGAACCACCGGTTCAGTCCCGGCGCCAGCAGCACGACCAGCGGAATGAACAGGCCGAACTGCTTGGCAGGTGCCACCGCGCGTTGCGTCTGCGGGCTCAGGTGCGGCTCGACCGCGTCGTAGCCGTCCAGGCCCGGGACCGGCAGCAGGTTCAGCACCACCGCGGTGACCTGCAGGAAGCCGAGGAAGGCCATCCCGGCCGCCAGCACCGCATGCGCGGGGTCGTAGAAAACGCGAGTTGCGCTCAGCAGCAGCACCGCCAGGATTAGGTTCATCGCCGGCCCGGCCAGGCTCACCAGGGTGCGGCGCACCGGCGTCATGAATGAGGTCTGCAGATAGACGGCCGCGCCGGGCAGGCCGATCCCGCCCAGCGCGATGAACACCATCGGCAGCACCAGCGACAGCCCCAAATGGCTGTAGCGGCGCGGATCCAGGTTCAGGTAGCCGCGCACCGCCGCATCGTGGTCACCGAACCGCCACGCGGTGTAGGCGTGGCCGAACTCGTGCAGGCACAGCGACACCAGCCAGCCCGCGATGACGAAGACGAACACTCCGGCGTAGGCCAGTGGACGTACCACCGAGCCGGCCGCCCACGCCATCGCCGCTCCGGCGCCGGTCACTCCGACCAGGCCAAGAAAGATCGGGCTGGGGCGCACCCGGTCGAAACTACCGAACCAACAGCCAGCCCTCGACGTGGCGGTAGAACGCCGACCGGCGCACCGCCCGCGGCGCCGGGACGCCGTCACGCAGCACCGCGGCACCGGTCGTACCCAACTGCGCGGCGCGCCCGCTCACCCACCGCGGCAAACGCCCACGCACGGCGGCCCGCAGGCCCGGCAACGCCGGCGTCGGCTCGACCCATACCTCAGCCACCTCGCCGTCGAACAGCACCGTGTCGTCGACCACGGCCTCGCCCCGAATCGCGACCGCCCCCTCGGCCGGCAGCCATTCGGCCCGCCCCACCAGCGCCGTCCCTGTCTCGTCGCGGATCAGCGGCACCCGGCTTGCGGTACCCCGCAGCGCGCGCCGGGCCGCCCGCCGTCCCGCCGGCAACCGGTATATCCGGGTGGCCCGGGTACGCCGGCGCGGTGCGTACGCCACCTCGACGTCGAGCCGCTCGGCGCGCAACAGCCGGGTCAGCACGGTCGCCAGATCGGCATCGGAGCCCACCACCACCAGCCGCCGGCAAGCCCCGATTTCGTCGTTGCCGAGGGTGGGCAGGCCGCGCAAGGCCGGAGGCAGGCGCGCGTCGTCAGACACCCACACGACAACACCCGGCGCGTTCTCCGCCGTATTCATGACACTCCTCGGGAACCGCTCGGTAGGGTAGGTCACCGGCTGGACCACAATAAGCGGCCCAACCTGCCAGACGAGTTGGGAGCACGTCATGCCGGCAATCGTCCTCATCGGCGCCCAGTGGGGTGACGAGGGCAAAGGTAAAGCAACGGATCTGCTCGGCGGACGAGTGCAGTGGGTGGTGCGTTACCAGGGGGGTAACAACGCCGGGCACACCGTGGTGCTGCCGACCGGCGAGAACTTCGCCCTGCACCTGATTCCGTCGGGGGTGCTGACGCCCGGCGTCACCAACGTCATCGGCAACGGCGTCGTGATCGATCCCGGAGTGCTGCTCGACGAGCTCAAGGGCCTGGAAGATCGCGGCGTCGACACCTCGAAGCTGTTGATCTCCGCCGACGCGCACCTGCTAATGCCCTACCACGTGGCCATCGACAAGGTGACCGAGCGCTACATGGGCAGCAAGAAGATCGGCACCACCGGGCGCGGCATCGGGCCGTGCTACCAGGACAAGATCGCGCGGATGGGGATCCGGGCCGCCGACGTGCTCGACCACGCCCAGCTGCAGCACAAGATCGAGGCCGCGCTGGAACTGAAGAATCAGATCCTCGTCAAGATCTACAACCGCAAGGCCCTCGAGCCCGACCAGGTCCTCGAGGCGGTGCTGCAGCAGGCCGAGGGGTTCCGCCACCGCATCGCCGACACCCGGCTGCTGCTGAACAACGCCTTGGACGCCGGTGAGACGGTGCTGCTGGAAGGTTCGCAGGGCACCCTGCTCGACGTCGACCACGGCACCTACCCGTACGTGACGTCGTCGAACCCGACGGCGGGCGGCGCGGCCGTGGGCTCGGGGATCGGCCCGACCCGGATCGGCACCGTGTTGGGCATCCTGAAGGCCTACACCACCCGGGTGGGTTCCGGCCCGTTCCCAACGGAACTGTTCGACGAGAACGGCGAGTACCTGTCCAAGACCGGTGGCGAATTCGGTGTCACCACCGGGCGGCGGCGCCGCTGCGGCTGGTTCGACGCCGTCATCGCCCGCTACGCCACCCGCGTCAACGGCATCACCGATTACTTCCTGACCAAGCTCGACGTGCTGTCCAGCCTGGAGACGGTGCCGGTCTGCGTCGGCTACGAGGTCGACGGCAAGCGCACGCCCGAGATGCCGATGACCCAGAGCGACCTGTGCCGCGCCACGCCGGTCTACGAGGAGCTGCCGGGCTGGTGGGAAGACATCTCCGCCGCGCGCGAATTCGACGACCTGCCCGCCAAGGCCCGCGACTACGTGTTGCGGCTGGAAGAGCTTGCCGGAGCCCAAGTTTCGTGCATCGGGGTGGGTCCGGGACGGGATCAGACGATCGTGCGCCGCGACATCCTGGCGGCTCGCGCGTGACGCATTACACGTCACTCGGGCAGCAGGGTGATCCCCGGGACGAAGATCCCGAGTACGAACACCACGGCGGTTTTCCTGAGTACGGCCCAGCCAGCCCGGGGCCCGGGTTCGGGAAGTTTGTGGCGACCATGCGCCGGCTGCAGGACCTCGCGGTGTCCGCCGACCCGGGTGACGACGTGTGGGACGAGGCGGCCGAGCGTGCCGCGGCACTCATGGACCTACTGGAGCCGTTCGAGGCGGATGCGGGCCAGTCGCCGGCCGGCCGCACCCCCGGCCTGCCCGGCATGGGCAGCTTGCTGCTGCCGCCCTGGAAGCTGACCCGCTACGCCGCCGACGGCGTCGAGATGACGGGGCATTTCACCCGGTTTCACGTCGGAGGTAACTGGGCGGTGCACGGCGGAGTGTTGCCGCTGCTGTTCGACCACACCTTCGGCATGGTCAGCCACGCCGCGGGACGCCCGATCAGCCGAACGGCCTTCCTGCATGTCGACTACCGCAAGATCACGCCGATCAACGCGCCGCTGACCATCCGCGGGCGGGTCACCCGGATCGAGGGCCGCAAAGCGTTCGTGTCGGCCGAGCTGGTTGACGCCGAGGAGGCGCTACTGGCCGAGGGCAACGGCCTGATGGTTCGCCTGCTGCCCGGACAGCCCTGATTACTGCTGGTTCGGGTTCGGTGGCACCACGATGATGGTCGCGCCCGGAATCGCCGCCAGCGTCGCCGCCAGGTTAGCCACCACCCCCGGTGGCAGGCCCTGCGGCAGGCCCGGGAAGTGTGCTGCGGTGGCCGCGGCGGGAATGGCGGGAGTGTTGGCGGCGGGCCTGGTGGCCGCGGAACCGGCCGAGCCGCCGGCCTTCGGTGCGGCCTCGGCCGGGGTCGCCGACGACCCGGCCCGCGCCGCCAGCCCGGCCAGGCTGGTTCCGGCCAGCCCGGCCGCCGCCATGCCGGCGTAGCCGCCACCGTCCTCGGCCGTGTACAGCGGAGTGCTGTTGGGGAACATCGCCGTGACCTGCCGCACTGCCGGCGGCATGAACCAGCTCTGCGGCACCGACAGGCCGTTCAGGCTGGCGGAATAGCCCGAAACCGCCGTCGCTCCGGCTCCGACAGGCCCGGGCGCGAACCGCTCCAGACCGACGGACGGTTGCTCGGCTGGAATGAGCACCGCTTCTCCGAGTCCTTCTTTCTGCAGCTCGTTCCCCTGTTCGAGCTCCTCCTCCTCGACCTGGTCGCTGCGGACCTCTTCGCTGTACTGCCCCAACGCGACGATCAGGCTGGCACCCGCGAGGCCCGCGGTGGTGAGGACCAGCAGGTCGAGATCTTGGAAGGGGCTGGGCAGCGGGATCACGGGCGCTGCCGGGGCTACCGCGGCGGCGGAACCTACTGCCCGCGGCATTGCAATGCCTTCCAACTCCTCGGCCAGCGCGCCCTCGGTGGTGGTCGCGGGCGGCAGCGTGAACGGCGGCAACTGGGAGGCGGCTTCCGAACTGCCGGCGTAGCCGTCCATGGCCACGATGTCCTGGGCCCACATCTCGCCGTAGTCCGCTTCGGTGGTCGCGATGGCCGGCGTGTTCTGCCCGAAGATGTTCGTTCGGACCAGCGAGAGGGTGACATGGCGATTGGCCGCGATGGCTGCCGGGGGAACGGTGGCCGCGTAGGCGGCCTCGTAGGCGTTCGCGGCGGCCAGGGCCTGGGTGGCGGCCTGTTCGGCCTGAGCGGCGGTCCCGCGCATCCATGCCACGTAGGGGGTGGCCGCTGCCGCCATCGTCAGCGAGGACGGACCCAGCCATTCCTGACTGGTGAGGCCGGAGAGCACCGAAGCGTAGGACTCGGCCGTCGCGTTCAATTCCTCGGCAAGCCGTTCCCACGCCGCCGCCGCCTGCATCAAGGGAGCCGACCCGGGCCCGGAATAGATTCTGGCCGAATTGATTTCAGGAGGTAGCGCGCCGAAATCCAGATTCAGCGCGTTTCCCTGGGCGGTCACGAACGACATGCACATCTCCTCTCCCCCCGAGACAGTTAATCTTTTTCGCGCAGCGAGATACAAATTCGGGAAATGAGTCCCGGCGCGGTGTTCTGATGGCCGCACCTATTGTTGAGTGCGTGACTGACGGCGTGACCGAACAACAAGAGGGCACGACGACATGGGCCGTCGAGGAACCAGCCGAACCCGAGGCCGGTGCCGGGCCTCGGGTGCTGTTGCTCGGTTCCGATGAGTCCGGCCAAGAGCTGGCGGTGGCGCTGCAGCGACTGGGCGCCGAGGTGATCACCGCGGATGCCGATACGCTGTCCGACGCCGAGGAGCTCACAGCGGTCGTGGCGGCGCTGCAACCGGATTTCGTGGTGACGCTTCCCGGGGCGTTTGACACATCCGCGGCCGTCACGGTCCTCGATGAGCTCGAAGCCCAGGACACCGAACTGGTGCCCGGGGCGCGCGCCGTGCGGTTGACGGCGGACCGGGAGGGTCTGCGCAAGCTGGCCGCCGACGAGCTGGGTCTGCCCACCGCGCCGTTCTGGTTCGTCGATTCATTGGCCGAACTCGAGGCGGTCGCCGCCCACGCCGGTTTCCCCCTGCTGGTCAAGGCCGTCGACGGGTCCGGCCGGTCGGTGGTCCGGGGTGCGGACGAAGTTGCCCGAGCCTGGGAGCTGGCCGGCGCGGGTGGCCGGGTGTGGGCCGAGACCGTGGTCGACGTCGAGTTTTTGGTCACGCTGATCGTGGTGCGCACCGAGGGCCCGTCGGGGCCCGTCATCGAGTTCTGCGCGCCGATCGGTCACGGCGGTGACGACACCGGTGCGCTGGAGTCCTGGCAGCCGCAGCACCTGACCACCGCGGCCGTGGACGCGGCGAAGTCGATTGCCGCACGCATCGTCAAATCGCTGGGCGGACGCGGTGTCTTCAGTGTCGAGTTGATGATCAACGGAGACGAGGTGTACTTCGCTGAAGTGACCGCTGGTCCGAGTGACAGCGCCTGGGTAACGCTGCGTAGCCAGCGGCTTTCGATTTTCGAGCTGCAGGCGCGGGCTGTCCTGGGAGTTGCCGTGGACACCATGATGGTGTCGCCGGGCGCCGCCCGGCTGGTCGATCACGGGCCGGCTGCGCCTGGGGTGGCCCCCAGCGGGGACGTGCTGGCTTCCGCTCTTGCGGTGCCAGAAAGCGATCTGCGGGTGTTCGGTTCGACGGCCGAGGAGCAACCTACCTCGGTGCCGGACAAGTGGGGTGTGACGCTGGCCACCGCGCCGGAGGTCACCGCCGCTCGCGACCGCGCCCGAGAGGTCGCGACCCGGCTGAATGTGCGAGACTCACGCGGGTGAGTTACGCAGGAGACATCACGCCGCTGCAGGCGTGGAAATTGCTCAGCGACAATCCTGAGGCTGTGCTGGTGGATGTGCGCACCGACGCCGAGTGGCGGTTCGTGGGGGTTCCCGATTTGTCGAGTCTGGGCCGCGACGTGGTCTACGTCGAGTGGAACAAATCCAACGGACAGCACAACAACAACTTCCTTGAGGAACTGAAGGACAAGGTCCCCGCCGGCGAGGGCGATCGCCCCGTGGTGTTCCTGTGTCGCTCCGGCAACCGCTCCATCGGAGCCGCCGAAGTCGCGACCGAGGCCGGCTTCACGCCGTCCTACAACGTGCTGGACGGCTTCGAAGGTCAGCTCGACGTCCACGGGCATCGGGGCGAGACGGGGTGGCGCGCGGTCGGACTGCCCTGGAAACAGGGCTAGCCTCAGCGATGAAGGACCTGCCGGACGGCGTGAGCCAGGCGACCATCGGGGTGCGCGGCGGATTGACGCGATCGGGTTTCGAAGAGACTTCCGAGGCGATGTTCCTGTCGTCCGGTTACGTCTATCCCTCCGCGGAGGTGGCCGAGCAGTCGTTCACCGGCGAGGTGGAGCACTACGTCTACTCGCGCTACGGCAACCCCACCGTCAACATGTTCCAGGAACGGCTGCGTCTCATCGAGGGCGCCCCGGCCGCGTTCGCGACGGCCAGCGGCATGGCCGCGGTGTTCGTCTCCCTCGGAGCGCTGCTGGGTGCCGGCGACCGCCTGGTGGCGGCGCGCAGTCTGTTCGGATCCTGTTTCGTGGTGTGCAACGAGATCCTGCCGCGCTGGGGTGTGGAGACCGTGTTCGTCGACGGCGACGACCTCGCCCAGTGGGAAGAGGCGTTGTCGAAGCCCACCCAGGCGGTGTTCTTCGAAACCCCGTCCAACCCCATGCAGTCTCTCGTCGACATTGCGGCGGTCACCGAGCTGGCGCACGCAGCGGGCGCGAAAGTGGTGCTGGACAACGTTTTCGCGACGCCGCTGCTGCAGCAGGGTTTCCCGCTCGGGGTGGACGTGGTGGTGTACTCCGGCACCAAGCACATCGACGGCCAGGGGCGGGTGCTCGGTGGCGCCATCCTCGGCGACAAGGAGTACATCGACGGTCCGGTGCAGAAGCTGATGCGGCACACCGGCCCCGCGATGAGCGCGTTCAATTCCTGGGTGATGCTCAAAGGTCTTGAGACGCTTGCTATTCGGGTCCAATACAGCAACGCTTCCGCGCAACGCATCGCTGAGTTTCTGGAAGGACATCCCGCCGTCAACTGGGTGCGTTATCCATACCTGCCGTCGCATCCGCAGTACGACCTGGCTAAGCGCCAAATGTCCGGCGGCGGAACGGTTGTCACGTTCGAGTTGAACGCGGCGGAAGGTGCTGCCAAGGGGCGGGCCTTCGAGGTGCTGGACAAGCTACGGCTGATAGACATCTCCAACAATCTGGGCGACACGAAATCCCTTGTCACGCATCCGGCTACGACGACGCACCGCGCGATGGGGCCGGAAGGCCGCGCCGCCATCGGGCTCGGTGACGGCGTGGTCCGGATCTCGGTAGGCCTGGAAGGCACCGACGATCTGATCGCCGACATCGACCAGGCCCTGAGTTAGCCCGCTGCCCGCTGTTCGGCCGCTTCCGCGCGTTCCGCAGCGGCCAGCGTGCCCTCTTCCGAGTATTCCTTGACCCAGTTGACCGCCACCCGGGCGTAGATCATCTGGCTGGTGATCGCCATCTGGCCCCGGGTGCGGCCGAGGAAGGCGAGGCCCCAGGAGAAGGCGGCGGAGATCCGGTTTCGGTGGCCCACCAGATATAACAGGTGCAGGAACAGCCACGCCAACCAGGCGATCAAGCCGGCGAACTCCACCTTGCCGACCTTCGCGACGGCGCTGTAGTGGGAGATCAGCGCCATGCTGCCCTTGTTGAAATACTGGAACGGCTCTCTCGCGGTCGGGTCGTCCTTGCCTTTGACGACGTTCTTGATCACGCCGGTGGCGTACTTCGCACCCTGGATCGCGCCCTGCGCCATTCCCGGGACATCGGGCACCGCCATCAGGTCGCCGATGACGAAGACATTCGGGTGTCCCTTGACGGTGAGGTCGGGCTCCACGACAACCCTTCCGGCACGGTCGATTTCGGTGCCGTCAGACTGCTCGGCGATCATCTTGCCGAGCGAACTGGCCTGCACCCCGGCCGCCCACACCTTGCAGGCGCATTCGATGCGGCGTTCGGTGCCGTCCTTGTCCTTGACAGTGATGCCCTTGTAGTCGACCGCGGTCACCATTGCATTGAGTTGGACCTCGACGTCCATCTTTTCCAGCTTGTGCTGTGCCTTAGCGCCCAGCTTCGGGCCCATCGGCGGTAAGACCGCGGGGGCGGCGTCCAGCAGAATCACCCGGCACTCGCTGGGTGTGATGGTTCGGAACGCTCCGGCCAGCGTGCGCTCGGCGAGTTGAACGATCTCGCCGGCGAGTTCGACGCCGGTGGGCCCCGCCCCGACCACGACGAAGGTCAGCCGGCGTTCGCGCTCGGCGTGGTCGGTGGCGACTTCGGCCGCCTCGAACGCGCCGAGAATGCGGCCGCGCAACTCCAGCGCGTCGTCGATGGTCTTCATCCCGGGCGCGAAGGTGGCGAAGTGGTCGTTGCCGAAGTAGGACTGCTGGGCGCCGGCGGCAACGATCAGGCTGTCGTAGTGCGTCACCGTCTCCATGTTGATCAGCTTCGAGGTGACGGTCTGGGATGCGAGGTCGATCCCGCTGACCTCACCCAGGATCACCCGGACGTTCTTCTGCTTGCGCAGGATCAGCCGGGTGGTTGGGGCGATGTCGCCCTCGGACAGGATGCCGGTCGCCACTTGGTACAGCAGCGGCTGAAACAGGTGGGTCGTCGTCTTCGAAATCAGGGTGATGTCCACATTGGCTCGCTTGAGCGACTTGGCCGCATTGAGGCCGCCGAACCCGCTGCCGATGATGACGACGTGGTGGCGCTTCTCGGCGGTCGAGGCTTCGGCGGGTGGGGGCGTCATGGTCCTCCTTCAGTCTGGTCACTGCAGCGCATCTACCGTACGACTCAACCAGCCGAAAGTCGCACCTTTCATCGTCTCGTTATCGCACCGGGAAACCTGAGATCGGGATTTGGCGGAACGGGATGACGGCCGTGTCGATCTCCCGGCTCGATGATTTGGAGCGTAGATCCTGAAAAATGTTGCGCGAAAATCGAATTGGTATCTGAGACGGTATTGTCACACGATGAACCGGCCTCGGTCAGGAGGACGGCTGACGGTGCACGCGTGCGTACGCGCGAGAACGTTTGTCACTGCCGCGTTTAGCCGAGGCCCCGCGCGTAAACTCCTGCGGTGCGTGATCGCAGACACGCAGCAACCGGCACGGAATCTGACCGTCCGGTGATTCCAGAGAAAGGCAGCATCATGGCGCTCGACGATGACGACATCACCACCGCTGGTGGCGACGGCGGTGAAGGCACGGCCGACGGCGGCTCCAACCCCGAGGGTCACGACGGCGGAGCTGACGGAACGGCAAGCGAAGGATCGAAGGGCGAAGGTCCCGCCGACGGCGGCTCCAACCCCGAAGGTCACGATGGCGGGGCCGACGGAACCGCGTGACCGCCGCTAGATGTTGAGTCGCTGTACGGCCACCGATGCTGGGTTGTTCGCAACCCGGCATTGGGGCCGCACGCCCCTACTCAGCCGCGCTGAGGCGCTGCCGCGCGACTTCAGCGATTTGCTGTCGCCGTCGGCGGTGGATGAACTGATCGCCCGGCGTGGTGTGCGCACACCGTTCCTCCGGATGGCCAGGGCCGGCGACATCCTGGCCCGGGACTGCTACGCCGGCCCGGCCGGCTTCGGCGCTGAAGTGCCGGATCAAGTGGATTCAGCCAAGGTCCTGGCCGAGTTCTCCGCCGGCGCGACCATCGTCTTGCAGGGATTGCATCGGTTGTGGCCGCCCCTGATCGACTTCGTGCGAGCCATGGTCGACGATCTGGGGTATCCGGTGCAGGCGAACGCCTATGTGACCCCGCCGGGCAGCCAAGGATTCGATCCGCACTATGACGTGCACGACGTATTCATCCTGCAAGCGTCGGGCGAGAAGAACTGGACGGTGCACGAGCCCGTGCATCCGCACCCGTTGCCCTCGCAACCATGGACACAGCACCGCGAGGCCATCGCCGCGCGAATCGAGGACGACCCGGTCATCGATACGGTTCTAAAAGCCGGAGATGCGCTGTATCTGCCGCGCGGTTGGGTGCACTCGGCGCGCTCCTTGGAGACGACCTCGATCCACCTCACCATCGGGGTCTCCGCATTGACGTCTCTGGACGTCGTCCATGCGTTCGTCGACACGCTGGCCTCGGATGCCGAGTTCAGACGGCCGCTGCCGATGGGCATCGATGCCACCAACCGCGACGAGATGGCGGCGACGACGAGCAAGATCATGGCCCAGGTCGTCGACGCCGTGCGCGATCGAGCCGTCGATCTGAGTCTCGGGGCGGCCGCGCGGCTGTCGGACCGTCACGCCCAGACCACCAGGCCCGTCCCGGTTCCGGTGCTGGCCACGCTGGCGGCCGCCGAACGGGCCGGCGAGATACCGGTTCGATGGCGTCACGGACTGATCGGGACACCGCAGATTGTCGGCGACCGTGTTGTGCTGCGGCTACCGGACCGGACCATCACGTTCCCCGGGTACTGCGCACCCGCCATCGAGGCGCTTCATCGCGGAGTGGTTGCCGATGCCGACACCCTGCCCGACCTCGACCACGCCGACTCGACAGTGCTGATCCGCCGACTGCTGCGCGAGGCCGTGCTGGTGCCGGCCGAAGACGGGCTTGCTACCGGGCCAGACCACGGATGAACGCGCCGCGGCGTACTCCGTGCAGCGACCAGTCGCTGTCGCGAGACGACCCGTTGTACGGAACCGCGTCGGCCGGGCACGCGTGGGCAATGCTCGAACTCGGTGGGGCATGGGGACAGTCGGCATTCCTGGACTCACCGGCGATCATCGACCGTGAGCTGGGACGTCAGGTCTGCCGCCGCATCGAGGCTGCGGGCATGCGGGTCACCGCGATCCGTCGCCCTGGGCGCCGTCCGGTGAAGCCGCGCTGGCGGTGGTTCATCGCGCGGTGCGATGAGGGCAGCGAGGCGCTCCACCACGGGGAGGTCGATGAAGCTGGCGACTATTTGGATATCGCTTTAGATGGCTCCGACGGTGAATTGACCAGCGGCCCGCTCGTCGCGGTGTGTGCGCATGGCAAGCACGATCAGTGCTGCGCGGTGCGGGGCCGAAGCGCGGCGGCCGCCATCGCGGCTGAGTATCCCGAATTCGTTTGGGAATGCTCACATTTAGGCGGTGATCGATTCGCGGCAACGATGCTGGTGCTGCCCGAAGGCCTGTGCTACGGACGGGTCGATTCCACCGACTCCGCCGAACTCGTGCGGCTGTATCTAGACGGGCGGCTCGACCACCGGTACCTGCGCGGGCGCACATGCCTGCCGCATGTGGTCCAAGCCGCGCAGCATTTCGCCCGGGAAGCGTCGGGAGAGGATCGGATCGGCGCGTTGTCCCCCCTGAGGGTCGAGCACAAGGGCGGCGGGATTCACCACGTCGAGCTCGCTGCTGACCCCGGTCCGGTGGAAGTCGTTGTCGCAGAAGAGATGTCCGAACCGCTGCTTTCCATGTGCCGGGCTTCGGTCCGCGGTCGGGTACGGACCTATGCCCTGGTGTCGGTGAAGTCGGACTGAGCAAGGTCTTCTTCGGTCGCGACGGAACGAACCCGTCTCGCGATTGCGCAAACCACCTCCGGAACATTTGCGCTCGCCGGAGTCACCACCGGCAGCGGCTGCCGTGACCATCATCGACGAGGCCGCTTTATCAGAATCACTGTCGGGGGTAAGGGGTAGACTCGAACACATGTTCGATAGATTGCCGTGCCTTCCGTGTGGGTTGGCGGATTACGACGGCTACCTCGCGGAGGTGGTGGCCCATCGGCGGGCGCTGCTGGAACAGACCGAGGAGTCGGTGGGGTGGGTGGCGCGCATTGGTGGGGCGGCGCGGGTGGTCAATCAGGGTGCGGCGGCGGAGTTGGTGGCGGTGGGGGAGTTGTTCGCCTACCGACTGTCTCGGGGTGAAGAGACCGAGGATTGGGCGATCGACACGATGAAGGCCGTCGCCGGGGAGGTGGCGGCGGGGCTGCGGATCAGCCAGGGCCGCGCGGAGACCAAGGTGCGTTATGCCCGGGCGATGCGGGAGCGCCTGCCGGAGGTCGCGGCGGTGTTCTGCGCCGGGGACATCGACTATGAGGCATTCACGACGATCGTGTTCCGCACCGATCTGATCGAAGACCGTGACGTGCTGGCGGCGGTGGATGCCACGGTCGCGGCGCGGGTGACGCGCTGGCCCTCGTTAAGCCGGGGGCGGCTTTCGGCGAAGGTGGATGCGATCGTGGCCCGCGCCGATGCCGATGCGCTGCGCCGCCGCACCGAGGCCCGGGCCGAGCGGGAGGTGTGGATCAGCCCGCCCCTGAACGGGCTGGCGCAGATCGAGGGACGCCTGCGCGCCACCGATGCCCAGGCCATCGATGCGCGGCTCTCGGCGCTGGCGGCCACCGTGTGCCCCAACGATCCACGCACCACCGCCCAGCGCCGCGCCGATGCCCTGGGGGCCTTGGCCGCCGGCGCCACCCGGCTGGGCTGTGAATGCGCGCGCCCGGACTGCACCGCCGCCGGGAAAAAGCCGGCCAGCCCGGTGGTGATCCATGTGATCGCCGAAGCCGCCACCCTGGCCGGGCGCAGCGACAGCCCCGCCTGCCTGCTCGGTGGGCAGGACCTGATCACCCCCGAGGTGCTGGCCGAGTTGGCGTTGACGGCCAAACAGGTGCCGCTGATCCACCCCGGCTACACCGCACCCGAACCCCACTACCACCCCTCGCCGGCGCTGGCCGATTTCGTGCGGGCCCGGGACCTGACGTGCCGCTGGCCCGGCTGCGACGTGCCGGCCACCCACTGCGACCTCGACCACACCACCCCCTGGGCCCAGGGCGGGCCCACCCACGCCGGCAACATGAAGTGCTACTGCCGCACCCATCATCTGATGAAAACCTTCTGGGGCTGGACCGAGAAACAACTCGCCGACGGCACCCTGATCCTCACCAGCCCCGGCGGGGACACCCACGTCACCACCCCCGGCAGCGCGCTGCTGTTTCCCAGCCTGTGTCACGCCGTGGGCGGCATGCCCGCCCCCGAAGCCCACACCCCACCCACCGACCACTGCGCCGAGCGCACCGCAATGATGCCCACCCGCCGCCGCACCCGCGCCCAGGCCCGCGCCGCCCGCGTGGCCGCCGAACGCCGCGCCAACCACCAAGCCCGCACCACCGCCACCGGCCCACCCGACAACGAACCCCCACCCTTCTAGGTGGGCCAGGAGCTTGCGGTGCTCCGGAAGTTGTTGTTCGGAGGATTGCAGAAGTCCGAGTTCGTCCCGGCCAGCAGGACGAAATAGCCCTCACCCTTGTGGGTGAAACTGTATGGCGGATAACTCCATCCGCTGTTGCACATCGACGTCGGCGTGCCGATCGTCGCCCGACGCCAACTGGACTTGGCGCATGCGGTAAGGGCATCGAGGTCGGAAACGCCGCTCTTGGCGATCACCAGCATGCCGCCGCCCCATTGCCCGTCCGCCCGACGATAGGCGCGCGCCCCGAAGCCGGCTCCATTGGACTGGCATCCCAGCGCCCGCTGCAGCGGCTGGAAGACAGTGGCCAGGTCGCGATTGGTGATGGCGGCTGCGGCACTGATGAATTGCGCGGCGTCGGACCCGTCGACCTCCTGCACGTTCGGGTCGTGGAAGCTGAACAGCTGCTGCGCGATCGCACTCGAATTACCGCCGCCGCCCACGACAGGCCCGCTGCCGGTGGAGGTCATCGGAGGCAGCCCGTCGGCGGGGTCGGCCGCTGCTGTCGGCGCCAGGGACAGCGACAGGGTGGCGATCAACGCAAGGCGTGCAAGAACTTTCATTGCTCGATGGCATCCTGTTCCACAGTGCGTTTAGCGCGCACAGCGGTCCGCGTTGACCGCCGCCGCGGAATGCGTTCCGTGATGCCGCTCAGCGAGTTGATCATCCTGTTGAGGCTGTCCACCGCCGATTCGAGGGTGTCGGCAGTGGGCGTCAACGTCTCCACGGCGGGCGCCAGCCGACTCAGGATCTCGGCGGCCTCGGTGAATTGCTCGAGCGGTCCATTCTTGACCAGGAGCTTGTCGATGATGCCGTCCTGGGCGAACATCCGCTCGATGATCCCGTCCTCGGCGAGAATCCGCTCGAGCGGCCCGTCCTTG
This sequence comes from Mycobacterium sp. 23, assembly GCF_048287075.1. Lineage (NCBI taxonomy): Bacteria > Bacillati > Actinomycetota > Actinomycetes > Mycobacteriales > Mycobacteriaceae > Mycobacterium > Mycobacterium sp. 23. The sequence continues at coordinate 3,245,010 of NZ_JBLVUX010000005.1, read as the reverse complement.
GCGAGTAGCCGATCAGCGAGCCCACCGGGCTCCAGGATCCGTTCAAGCGCGCTGCCTTCAACGGACACCCGATCGAGCAACCCACCGGGCGCCGTCAACAGGTCGACAACCCCACCCGGGCGCATCAGCTTGTCCGCCGGCCCGCCGCGGACCAGTGCGCGTCCCATCGCCCGGTCGTTCTCGGTAAGCTCGGCGACCCTGTTTGCGCCAATGAGCGCCCCGCGCAACGGAAATAGATCGGTAATTGGGTCTACCGTCTTCGGGCCTTCCTCGCCCAGAGACTGCTTCACACTCCCGAGCGCGATGGCCGCAACGGCGAGTCCGGCGTCGGCCACCGCGACGCCGGCCCGGACAGGGGCTGTCGCCAGACCGACAATGGCTTTGCTGAGGTTCACGCGGCAAGTGTATGTGGGCCGATGCGTCGTATCACCGAAATGCGGCTATGCCGGTGAAAGCCTGACCGAGGACCAGCTGGTGCATTTCCGGGGTGCCTTCATAAGTCAGTACCGACTCCAGGTTGACCATGTGCCGAATCACCGGGTATTCCAGCGATATGCCGTTGCCGCCCAATATCGTTCGCGCGGTCCGGCAGATCTCGATGGCCTCCCGGGTGTTGTTGAGCTTGCCGAAGCTCACCTGGTCCGGGCGCAGCCCCACGGTGTCCTTGAGGCGGCCCAGGTGCAGCGACAGCAACTGACCCTTGTGCAGTTCGACCGCCATGTCGACCAGCTTGGCCTGGGTCAACTGGAAACCGGCGATCGGGCGTCCGAACTGGGTGCGCTGGCTCGCGTACTCCAGCGCGGACTGCCAGGCCGAGCGCGCCGCACCCATGGAGCCCCAGACAATGCCGTAGCGAGCCTCGGAGAGGCAGGCCAGCGGCCCCTTGAGACCCACGGCGCCCGGCAACAGCGCCTCGTCGGGCAACCGGACGTCGTCCAGCACCAACTCGCTGGTGATAGACGCCCGTAGCGACAGTTTGTGGTGAATGGTGTTGGCGGAGAACCCCGGTGCGTCGGTCGGGACGATGAAGCCGCGAACCCCCTCGTCGGTCGCGGCCCACACCACCGCCAGGTCTGCGATCGAGCCGTTGGTGATCCACATCTTGCGCCCGTTGAGTACCCAATCCGACCCGTCGCGCCGTGCCCGCGTTTTCATCGCGGCCGGATCCGATCCCGCGTCCGGTTCGGTCAACCCGAAGCAACCGATCAGCTCACCGGCCGCCATTCCGGGCAACCACCGCTGCTTCTGCTCTTCCGAGCCGTTGTTCCAGATCGCGAACATCGCCAGCGACCCTTGCACCGACACCAACGACCGGATGCCGGAGTCGGCGGCCTCCAGCTCGAGGCAGGCCAGGCCGTAATGAACCGCGGACGCACCGCCGCAGCCGTAGCCCTCCAGATGCATACCCAGCAGGCCCAGTTCGCCGAACTGCTTGGCCAGTTCGCGGGCCACCGGCAGGTCGCCGTCCTCGAACCACTGGCCGACGTGCGGAATCACCTGCTCAGCGCAGAACGCGCGCACCGTGTCCCGCACGGCGATCTCGTCGCTGGACAGCGAAGCGTCCAGTCCCAGCGGGTCGAAAGGATCGAATGCAGGCGCAGGGGTATCGGTGCTCATGGGTCAATCCTGCCCCCGCCCGGTAGTCTCGCTGCATGCAACCGCGGCGGGGGCTGGCGTGGCTCGGGATGGACGTGGTGGCGGTGCTGGTGTTCTGTGCCCTGGGGCGGCGCAGCCACGACGAAGGCATCAGCGTCAGCGGGGTGGCGACCACGGCGTGGCCGTTTCTGAGCGGCACGGCGCTGGGCTGGCTCATATCGCGCGGCTGGCGTCGCCCGACTGCCGTGGTACCCACCGGGGTGATCGTCTGGGTATCGACGGTGGTGGTCGGCATGCTGCTGCGCAAGGTCAGTTCGGCCAGTGTGGCGGGGGCCTTCGTGGTGGTGGCCTCGACGGTGACCGCCGCGTTCCTGCTCGGCTGGCGTGCCGCCGTCACAGCCCTCGCAGCACGCACGGGCCGGCACGGTTCGGACGGCTGACGGCCGGACGAGATGGTACGCACGGACGGCGACACCTGGGACCCGGCCACCGGTGTCGGCATGACGGCGACGTTCGGTGCGGTCGCTAGGGCGGTGGGAACCAACAAGGGGCTGATCAACGATCCGTTCGCCGAACCACTGGTGCGCGCCGCGGGGGTGGAGTACTTCACCCGCGTGATCGAGGACGAGCAGTACGCAGCCGACGGCGGTGGCGACCCCGTGATGTACGGGATGCTCAATATCCTTGCCGTGCACGGCCGGTTTTTGGACGAGTACCTCACCAGAGCCGCGCGAGCGGGTATCCGCCAAGCGGTCAATCTCGGCTGCGGATTGGACACCAGGGCTTACCGGTTGTGGTGGCCGCCCGGGACGACGGTGTACGAGTGCGACCAGCCCGGGGTGATGGATTTCAAGGCGCAGGTGCTGCGGCAGCTGGGCGGAAAGCTGACCGCGCATCGCTGCGCCGTGGGAGTCGACCTTCGCGACGATTGGATGACCGCGCTGCGAAGGGTCGGCTTCGACCCCGCCCAACCTACTGTCTGGATCGCGGAGAACCTGTTGGTCGGTTACCTGCCGCCGGACGCGCAGGATCGGCTGCTGCATCAGCTCAGCGTGTCCAGCGCAGCGGGCAGCTGGTTTGCCGCCGATCACATGCCGTGGACTGATGTGCAGTTGCACGAGGGCCGGGCCTTCATCGAAGGCTGGCGCCAGGAGGGTCTGGACGTCGACCTGGCGAAATTGACCTATTCCGCCGAATTCGGTTCTCTCCCCGAGAATCTCGAGGCCCACGGCTGGCGGACGGCCGAGCGGACCCTGGTCGAGCTGCTGTCCACCGTCGGTCTGGCGGGGCGCCGGCGGATCAGCCGGCACGACCTGGCCGTCACCCCCCGCTACGTCACCGCGACGTTAGGCGACCGGTGACGGGTGAGCTGCGCTTCGTGCCGACCGCCCTGGACGACCCGCTGGCCGCGCCGCTGCTGGCCGAGCTTGCCCAGGAGTACGCGCAACGCTACGGCGCGGATCCCCAACGGATCGCCGAGTGGCTCGTCGATGGCCCAGAGGGCGAATTCTCGCCTCCGGACGGCGGGATGCTGATCGGCGTTCTGGACGGCGAACCGGTGACCGGGGGCGCGTTCTGCCGCTTCGACGCCGAGACCGCCGAGCTGAAACGAGTCTGGACACACCGCGAGCACCGCCGCCGCGGCTATGCCAGGGCACTGCTGGCCACGCTGGAATCGGAGATCGCCGACCGCGGTTACACCAGGGTGTACCTCATCACCGGAGACCGTCAGCCCGAAGCCGAAGAGCTTTACGAAGCGACCGGATACACCCGGTTGTCGGAGCCGCTGCCGTCGCAGGGCCCCGTGTTCCCGATCGCGTTTCTGAAGGCGCTCAGATGAAACTCGGGGTCGCGCTGGACGGATACGGCTGGCACACCCAGGCCTGGACGCTGGCGGAGGAAACCCGCTCGGTGCTCAGCGGAAAGTACTGGGCGGAGCTGGCGGTCATGGCCGAACGCGGCCTACTGGATTTCCTGACCATCGACGACTCGCTCATGCCGCAACCCGGGCGCCGCGAACGCATCGATCCGAAGCGGCTGGCCGGGCGTGCAGACGCCGTGCTGGTTGCCGCCCGCATCGCCCCGGCCACCCGGTACATCGGGCTGATCCCGGTGGCCACGGTCACTCACACCGAGCCGTTTCACATCTCCAAAGCCATTGCCACCCTTGACTATGTCTCGCACGGCCGAGCCGGCTGGCAACCGCGGGTCAGCGTCACCACGCACGAAGCGGCGCTGTTCGGCAGGCGTACCGTGCGGCCCGAGGAGTTGTTCCCCGAGGCCCGGGACTACGTCGAGGTGGTGCGCAGGTTGTGGGACAGCTGGGAGGACGACGCGGTGATCCGCGACGTCGCCACCGGCCGCTTCATCGACCGCGACAAGCTGCACTACATCGATTTCACCGGGCCGTTCTTCTCCGTCAAAGGGCCGTCGATCACACCCCGGCCGCCACAGGGTCAGCCGGTGATCGCGGTGCTGGCCCACGCCACGCCGGTGTACGAGTTCGCGGCCGCTACCGCCGACATCGTGTTCGTCACTCCCACCGATACGTCTGTGGACAATCTCGTGGACGAGGTGCGCGGGGCGGGCGAGCATCTGAAAGTCTTTGCCGACATCGTGGTTTCGTTCCACGGTGAAACCGATTTCACCTCCGACACGCTGGTCTGGGGCGGCACTGCGGCCGACCTGGTGGACATGCTGCTGCACTGGCAGCGCGCGGGCGCCGATGGGGTCCGGCTGCGCCCCGCCGTGCACGCCACCGACCTGCCGGTGATCGTGGACGAGGTGGTGCCGCTGCTGCAGCGCGCGGGCGAGTTCCGCTCCGAGTACCGCGACGGCGAAACGCTGCGCGAACGACTCGGGCTGCCGGTACCGGTCAACCGGTATGCGGCGGTGAGCCGATGATTCCCTTGTCGATTCTGGACCTTTCGCCGATCAGTGCGGGCAGCACCGCGACCGCCGCACTGCACAACACCATCGACCTGGCGCAGCACGCCGAGCGGTGGGGCTACCGTCGCTACTGGATCGCCGAACATCACTTCGTGGGCGTCGCCAGTTCGTCGCCCGCCCTGCTGATCGGCCAGATCGCGGCCGCTACCAACACGATTCGGGTGGGCGCGGCAGCGGTGCAACTCGGCTACACCACCGCCGTCGCCGTCGTCGAGAACTTCGGCATGCTCGACGCGTTCTACCCCGGACGGATCGACCTCGGTGTCGGCCGGTCCGGGCAGCGTCGCTCCGAGGAGGGTAAGCCGAAGAAGCCTCGCGCGCCACGGCCACCACGCGTCTGGCACGAGGTGGACGGGGTGGTCATACCGACTCCGTTCGACCTGCGCGGAATGCTCGATCTGGAACGGCTGGCGGCCACCATGGAGATCCTGCAACAGCCCGAGGCGATATCGCCGGACTTCGCCGAGCAGGTCAACGACATCCTCGCCCTGCTGGACGGCAGCTATCGCGCCGGCGGTTTCGACGTGCACGCGGTGCCCGGCGAGGGAAGTGGGTTGCGGCCGTGGATCTTCGGCAGCACCAGGGGGCAGAGCGCGCGGGTCGCCGGAGCGTTGGGGTTGCCGTTCGTCGCGAGTTATCACATCACGCCGGCCACCGCACTGGAGGCCATCGAGGCCTACCGCGACACGTTCGTGCCGTCCGCTGCCCTCAACGAGCCCTACGTGGTGGTGTCGGCCGACATCGTGGTCGCCGACGACACGGAGACCGCTCAGCGTCTGGCCGCCGGGTACGGTCACTGGGTCTACTCGATCCGAACCGGCGTGGGCGCCATGCCCTATCCGGCGCCGGGTGACTGCGGACCGCTCGCCGACGACCAATATGAGTTGGTAAAAGACCGTCTCGCAACACAATTCGTCGGCAACCCGGACGAGGTCGCCGAACGGTTGGACGCGTTGCAGCGGGTCAGCGGAGCCGACGAACTGGTCGTCACCTCCGTCACCCACAGTCACTCCGACCGGTTGCGCTCGCATGAACTGATCGCACAGCGGTGGGGGCTGACCGCATGAGTCGCAAGCCGATTCATCTCGCGGTCCACTTCCCGGGCGTCAACAACACCACGGTGTGGGCGGACCCGGGCGCAGGCAGCCAGATCGAGTTCGAGTCGTTCGTGCACCTGGCGCGCACCGCCGAACGCGGTTTGTTCGACTTCTTCTTTCTGGCCGAAGGATTGCGCCTGCGCGAACACCGCGGCCATATTCACGACCTGGACGTGGTGGGCCGGCCGGATACCTTCACCGTGCTGGCGGCACTGTCCGGCGCCACCGACCGCATCGGCCTGACCGGCACCATCAACACCACCTTCAACGAACCGTTCGAAGTAGCAAGGCAATTCGCGACGCTGGATCACCTGTCGGACGGCCGCGCCGGCTGGAACATCGTCACCTCCTCGGACGCCTTCACCGGTGCCAACTTCCGCAGGGGTGGCTTCCTCGCCCATACCGACCGTTACCGGCGGGCCGAAGAGTTCGTCACCGTGGCGCAGAAGTTCTGGGACAGCTGGGCGCCGGATGCGGTGTTGCGCAGGGACGGTGTCTACGTGAATCCGGACGGGATCGGGCGCGTTGCATTCACCGGTTCGCACTTCGACGTGACGGGTTTCGCGACGCTACCGGCGGGCCCGCAGGGCCATCCGATTTTGTTGCAGGCGGGCGACTCCGACGAGGGTCGCAATTTCGGCGCCCGGTTTGCCGACGCCCTGTTCACCCTGCACGGTTCGCTTGAGGACGGTCGGCGCTACTACGCCGACGTCAAGGGCCGGGCACAGTCTTATGGCCGGGATCCCAACCAGCTCAAGGTATTCCCAGCGGCCACCTTCGTCATCGGGGACACCGCCGACGAAGCCGAGGACAAGGCGCATCACATCCGCCGCCAGCAGGTCAGCGGGGCGACCGCCATCGGCATGCTGGAACAGGTATGGGGGCGTGAGCTTTCCGACTACGACCCGGACGGCCCGCTGCCCGAGATCGAGCCGGTCGTCGACAGCGACATCACCCAGGGGCGCGTGCGTCATGGTGACCCGGTAGCGCTGGCGCGGCGTTGGCGGGAGCGGGCGCAGACGGAGAACCTGTCGATCCGCGAGTTGGTGATCGCGGTGACCAGTCGGGAGCAGTTCGTCGGCACCGCCGCCCACATCGCCGACGAGATCGACCGATACGTGCAGGCCGACGCGTGCGACGGGTTCATCCTGGTGCCGCACCTGACACCGCACGGCCTCGATGAGTTCGTCGACCGGGTTGTCCCGCTGCTGCAGGAGCGAGGCGCTTTTCGTTCCGAGTACCCGGGTGAGACGCTGCGGGAGAACCTCGGCCTAGCCTCCTGAGCGCGGTACGTACATGATCACCGCGACGCCCGCCAGGCAGACCGCCGCTCCGATGATGTCCCAGCGGTCGGGCCGGAATCCGTCGAAAGCCATGCCCCACAACAGCGATCCGGCGACGAACACCCCACCGTAGGCGGCCAGGATCCGGCCGAAATGGGCGTCGGGCTGCAGGGTGGCCACGAAACCGTAGGCGCCGAGCGCGAGGACGCCCAGACCGGCCCACAGCCAGCCGCGGTGCTCACGCACCCCTTGCCAGACCAGCCACGCGCCGCCGATCTCGAACAGCGCGGCGAGCACGAACAACGTGATCGACTTCGCAACGGTCATAAAGCACCCGCCTTGCGCCGGGCCGCATCGGTGGCTTCGCGGATCGGGCCGCGCCACAACGGGCCGTGGCCGGGGGCCAGCACCTCGGTCTGCACCTGCGACAGCACCGACAGTGTTCGGATGCACTCCTGCTGGCTGTAGCTGAAAATGGCGGGCAGCAGCTGCGGCCCGTCCTGGCGGATCAGCGGGTGGCCGGTGATCAGCGCGTCGCCACTGGCCAGGACCCCGTCCACCAGATACGAGCAGTGGCCGTTGGTGTGGCCGGGACTGAACACGGGTTGCGGGTTACCGGGCAGCCCGGCGGCGATGTCCGCTGTCAGCGGCCGGGTGCTCGGTATTCCGTCGCGGATGAGCCCGCCGCTGCGCACCACGTGCAACGTCCACACCGCCCAGCGCGGCCGCCAGAGGCGCAGTGCCAGATCGTGAATCGCGACCTGTTCCAGATACTCGCGCTTGGCGTGGCCCACCTCGTCGGCGTGGCAGTAGACCGGTGTGCCGTGCTCGGCGGCGAACCAGATCGCGGTGCCCAGGTGGTCGATATGCGCGTGGGTGAGCAGGATGGCGCGCACGTCGCCCGGCCCGTAACCGAGCTTGCGCAGCGAGGCCAGCACCTCTTCGCGGTCGCCCGGATAGCCGGCGTCGATCAGCATGACGCCGGTGTCGTCGGTGACCAGCGTCCAGTTGACCGCCGGGCCGTGTGCGAGGTGAACCGTGTCGGTTATCTGAACAAGCTGTGTCTGTCCGGACATGCCCATCAGCCTAGGAGCTGGGGGGAGTAGAAAAGACTGGTGGCTGAACTGAAACTTGGATACAAGGCGTCCGCTGAACAATTCGCACCGCGCGAGCTCGTCGAACTGGCCGTCCTCGCCGAAGGACACGGCATGGACAGCGCCACCGTCAGCGATCACTTCCAGCCCTGGCGGCACAAGGGCGGGCACGCACCGTTTTCCCTCGCGTGGATGACCGCGGTCGGCGAACGCACCGAAAGGCTGCAGCTGGGCACCTCGGTGCTCACCCCGACCTTCCGGTACAACCCCGCGGTCATCGCGCAGGCCTTCGCCACCATGGCCTGCCTGTACCCGGGCCGGGTGTTCCTGGGGGTCGGCACCGGTGAGGCGCTGAACGAGATCGCCACCGGCTACGAGGGCGATTGGCCGGACTTCAAGGAGCGTTTTGCCCGACTGCGCGAGTCGGTGCGGCTGATGCGCGAGTTGTGGCGCGGTGACCGCGTCGACTTCGACGGCGAGTACTACCGCACCAAGGGCGCCTCGATCTACGACGTGCCCGAGGGCGGCGTGCCGGTGTACATCGCCGCCGGTGGTCCCGCGGTGGCCAAGTACGCCGGCCGCGCCGGTGACGGCTTCATCTGCACTTCCGGCAAGGGGGAGGAGCTCTACACCGAGAAGCTGATCCCTGCGGTCAAAGAAGGCGCCGCCATCAACGAGCGCAACATCGACGACATCGACAGGATGATCGAAATCAAGATCTCCTACGACACCGACCCCGACCTGGCGCTGGAGAACACCCGGTTCTGGGCACCGCTGTCGCTGAGCGCCGAGCAGAAGCACAGCATCGACGACCCGATCGAAATGGAGAAGGCGGCCGACGCGCTGCCCATCGAGCAGATCGCCAAGCGCTGGATCGTCGCCTCAGACCCGGACGAAGCCGTGGAAAAGGTCGGGCAGTACGTGACGTGGGGCCTCAACCACCTGGTCTTCCACGCGCCCGGGCACGACCAGCGACGGTTCCTGGAGCTGTTCCAGAAAGACCTGGCGCCGCGGTTGCGGCGGCTCGGCTGACGGTGCCCGCCTCCAGCATTTACATCGCGGCGCCCGAATCGGAGACCGGTAAGTCGACGATCGCGCTGGGGCTGATGCACCGGCTGGCGGCCACGGTCGCCAAAGTCGGTGTGTTCCGGCCCATTACGCGTCACGGTGAGGATCGTGACTACATCCTGGAGCTGTTGCTCGAGCACTCCACGGCCGGCCTGACGTACGAACAGTGCGTCGGGGTCACCTATCAGCAGTTGCATGACGACAGCGACGCGGCGATAGCCGGCATCGTCGACGCGTACCACGCGGTGGCCGAGCACTGCGATGCGGTGGTGATCGTCGGCAGCGACTACACCGACGTCACCAGTCCGGCCGAGCTGTCGGTGAACGCGCGGATCGCGGTCAACCTCGGCGCGCCGGTGCTGCTGACGGTGCGTGGCAAGGGCCGCACACCCGGCGAGGTCGCCAGCGTCGTGGAGGTATGTCTGGCCGAACTGTCCGCGCAGCGGGCCCATACCGCGGCCGTCGTCGCCAACCGCTGCGAGCCCGGCGAGATGCAGGCCGTCGCGGACGCGTTGCGCAAGTTCACCCCGCGGGCCTACGTGCTGCCCGAGGAGCCGCTGCTCGCCGCACCGACCGTGGCCGAACTGACCACCGCGGTCAACGGGACACCGATCCGTGGTGACGAGCAACTGGCCCAGCGCGAGGTGATGGGCGTGATGGTCGCGGGCATGACCGCCGACCACTGCCTCGAGCGACTGCGTGACGGCATGGCCGTGATCACCCCGGGCGACCGCTCGGACGTGGTGCTGGCCGTCGCCAGTGCCCATGCGGCAGAAGGGTTTCCGTCGTTGTCGTGTCTGGTTCTCAACGGCGGCTTCGACCTGCATCCCTCGATCGCCGCCCTGGTTGCGGGGCTGCGGCTGCGGCTGCCCATCATCGCCACCACGCTGGGCACCTACGACACCGCCAGCGCGGCGGCCACGGCCCGGGGCCGCGTCACCGCGTCCTCGCAACGCAAGATCGACACGGCGCTGCAACTGATGGACCGGCACGTCGACATCGACGACCTGCTCGAGCAGCTCACCATCCCGATCCCCAACGTCACCACGCCGCAGATGTTCACTCACCAGTTGCAGGAGCGGGCCCGGGCGGACCGCAAACACATCGTGTTACCCGAAGGCGAGGACGACCGGATCCTGCGCTCGGCCGGGCGTCTGCTGCAGCGTTCTGTCGCCGACCTGACCATCCTGGGCGACGAACCTCAAGTGCGTTCCCGGGCAGCGGAACTCGGTGTCAGCCTCGACGAGGCGACGGTGATCGATCCGCGGACCAGCGACCTGCACGAACAATTCGCGCAACAATACGCGGAGCTGCGCAAGGCCAAGGGTGTCACGCTCGAGCATGCGCGTGAGATCATGAACGACGCAACGTATTTCGGCACCATGCTGGTGTACAACGGCAAAGTCGACGGTATGGTGTCCGGCGCCGTGCACACCACCGCGCACACCGTGCGTCCGGCGCTGGAAATCATCCGTACGGTCCCCGACGTCTCCACGGTGTCCAGCATCTTCCTGATGTGTCTGCCGGACCGGGTGCTGGCCTACGGTGACTGCGCCATCATCCCCAACCCGACGACCGAACAGCTTGCCGACATCGCGATCTCCTCGGCGCGCACGGCCGCCCAGTTCGGCATCGACCCCCGGGTGGCCATGCTGTCCTACTCGACGGGGGACTCGGGTTCCGGCGCCGACGTCGAAAAAGTCAGGAAGGCAACCGAACTGGTGCGCTCCCGGGACCCACAGTTGCTGGTCGAGGGCCCGATCCAGTACGACGCCGCGGTCGACCCGTCGGTCGCGGCCACCAAGATGCGCGACTCGCCGGTGGCCGGCCGCGCCACCGTGCTGATATTTCCCGACCTGAACACCGGCAACAACACCTATAAAGCCGTGCAGCGTTCGGCGGGCGCCATCGCGGTGGGCCCGGTGCTGCAGGGTTTGCGCAAACCGGTCAACGACCTGTCCCGGGGCGCGCTGGTCGAGGACATCGTGAACACCGTTGCCATCACCGCGATTCAGGCACAGGGCACACATGAGTGACCGTCCGGTGCTGGTGATCAATTCCGGATCGTCGTCGCTGAAATTCCAGCTCGTCGACCCCGATTCCGGCGGCTCGCGGGCCGGTGGCACCGTCGAACAGATCGGGGAGCCGTCGTCGCCGGTTCCCGACCACGAGGCGGCGCTGCGTCGCGCTTTCGAGATGCTGAACGACGACGGCATCGACCTGCAGCACTGCGGGCTGGCGGCGGTGGGACACCGGGTAGTGCACGGCGGCAACCGCTTTCACCGTCCCACCATGCTGGACGACGAGGTGGTCCGGGAGCTCGACGAGCTTTCGCCCCTGGCCCCGCTGCACAATCCACCCGCCGTGCAGGGCATCGAGGTGGCGCGCAAGCTGCTGCCCGGGGTGCCGCACATCGCGGTTTTCGACACCGCGTTCTTCCACCACCTGCCGGCCGCGACGGCGACGTACGCCATTGACCGCGACCTGGCCGAGAAATGGCAGATCCGCCGGTACGGATTTCACGGCACCTCACACGAATACGTGAGCGGTCAGGCGGCGGCCTTCCTGGGCCGTCCGTCGGCGGAGCTGAATCAGATCGTGCTGCACCTGGGCAACGGCGCCTCGGCGTCCGCGGTCGCCGGCGGCCGCCCGGTCGAGACATCGATGGGCCTCACTCCTTTGGAGGGTCTGGTGATGGGCACCCGCAGCGGTGACATCGACGCGGGTGTCTTCAGCTACCTGTGGCGGACCGCGGAGATGGACGTCGGCGAGATCGAGTCGATGCTGAACAAGCGGTCCGGGGTGCTCGGCCTGTCCGGCGAGCGGGACTTCCGGCGGCTGCGAACGATGATCGAATCAGGCGATGCCGCAGCGCAATTGGCCTATGACGTGTTCATCCACCGGCTGCGCAAGTACATCGGCGCCTACCTGGCGGTGCTGGGGCACACCGACGTGGTCAGCTTCACCGCGGGAATCGGTGAGCACGACGCGGCCGTGCGCCGGGATGCGTTGGCGGGCCTGGGGGAGCTGGGGATCGAGCTGGACGAAGACCGCAATGCCGCGGCGGCTTCCGGTGCCCGGCGGATCTCGAGCGACCGGTCGCCCATCGCCGTGCTGGTGGTGCCGACCAACGAGGAGCTGGCCATCGCCCGCGACTGCGTCAGCCTGCTATAGGAAGCCGAGGCTGCTGCGGCCGGCGCCGACCGACGGGGTGGGGTCGGTGCGTAGCGTGCGTACCAGCAGCTCGTGGTAGATGTCGCGAAAGTCCGTGGTGTACTTCAGGTCTCCGTGGTCAAGATCGGTGAGACTCGGTTCCTCGCCGTAGAACCCGCCCTTGACCGGCGCGCCGGCGACGAACACCGGTCCGGCGGTGCCGTGGTCCGTTCCCTGCGACGCATTGGCCGCGACGCGGCGACCGAACTCCGAGTAGGCCAGGACCACGACGTTGGCGCCGGCCACCTGCTGCAGGAATCCGGTGACGGCTTCGTCGAAGGTCTGCAGCAGTCGCTGCTGGGCGCCGCGTTCGTTGGCGTGGGTGTCGAAGCCGCCCAGGTGAGCCAGGTAGACCCGGGTCGGAACCCGGGCCTTGATGGCGGCAGCCACCACACTCAGCCGACTGGCCAGGGCGTTGGGCGACTCGGTGCCTGTCACGTTCTCGAACGCGGCGTCCGTCGACTGCGCGGCGCGATAGGACTGGCGTACCGCGGCCATGGCCGGGGTATCGGTAGGGTCGTCCACACCCAGGGCTTCGATCGTCGCCCGGAACAGGTCCGAGCGGGCGGCCGGTATCTGTGTCGTGGAAAGCGCTGCGGCTGTCTGCCTTTCGCCGACCGCGAGCAGTGGCAGCACACTGCCGACGTTGACCGCGCGCAACGGCTCGTCACCCGTGGCGTCCAGCCAGCGTCCGATCCATCCGGTCGGCACCGGTGCGTCCGGCGACGCGGTCTGCCAGATGTCCATGGACCGGAAGTGGCTGTGATCGGGCTTGGGATACCCGGCGCCGCGCACGATCGCGAGTCGCCGATCGCTCCACAATTGACTCAGGCCGCGCATTGCGGGGTTCAGCCCGAGGTGGTCGTCGAGGTGCAAGACGTCGTCGGGAGCGTAGGCCAGTTCCGGGCGGGCGTCGTGATAGGCGTTGTCGGCGTAGGGAATCAACGTGTTAATGCCGTCGTTGCCGCCGTACAGGGTGACGATCACCAGCACACCGTCGCCCGCAGCGAGTGGGCGGTCCTGTGCGGCCCGCAGCAGGTCGTCCCAGTCGACCGCCAACGCGCCGGACAACAGGCCGGCCGCGCCCACCCCGGCGCCGGCGATCAGGAACTTGCGGCGGTTCATGAGGTCAGGTACTCCGGTGTGTTGACGGCTGCGGTCACCAGCCGCTGCGGCTGGCGCACCAGGGGTTGCAGGGCTTCGACCGTGCGGTCTGTCCACGCGCCCACACCGATCAGGTATCCGACCGCGTCGATCCGCTCTGCGGGGCCGGTGCTGTCGATCGTCGACAGGTCCGCTGACCGGGCGAGCCTGGCGGCGGTGCGCAACCGCGTGGTGGCCGATGCGGTGGACAACCACACCTGGCCGCGCGGCCAGCCGTTGACGTCGGTGGGGAAGAACGGGCGCTGGCCCAGCGCCTTGAGGGTGTTCTCGATCAGCGTGTCGTGCTGCTCGGCGGGCTGGAGCGCGCGGATCACCCCGACCAGCCACTCCACGGGAGTGTTGACAACCGTTGCGCGGCCACCGGTGAAGTCGTCGCCGGTGAGGATGGCCCGGGTCAGCGCCTTGAGGTCGCGCCCGGGGCCGTAGGCGGCGACAATGCGCTCGAGGGCCGGCGGGGAGGGCGGTTCGTCGGACACCAATTGCTGCCACAGGCGCCCCGCAACATGAGCCGCAGAACCGGGCCGGGCCAGTACCGCATCGCAGAATCCGGCCGCGTCGTAGTCATGGGTGACGCCGAACAGGGTCTTGGGACCCGGGTCGCGGCGGCGGGACACCAGCACCGCCCGTCCCTCGTTGATCGTCCATCCGGTCAGGGCGCGGGCGCCGGCACGGACGTCGTCCTCGGTGTACCCGTTGTTGTGGCCGAGGGTGAACAGCTCCATGAACTCGCGGGCCAGGTTTTCGTTCGGGGCTTTAGCGGTGTTGAGCTGTCCGTCCAGCCAGCGCAGCATCGCGGCGTCGGTGAGCATCGCGTACGCCAGCGTGCGGAAGTCGCCCAGCTTCAGGGTGCGCAGCTTCTGGTTCTGCGCCGCCATCTGCGCGGCGATCCTGACTTTCTGTGCGGAAGTAGCAAAGTGGTTGTGCCACAACAACGTTAGCTTCTCATGCAGAGGCAGCTCGGCGGCCACCATGCGGCGCAGCCACCATCGGGTCAGTTCGGCGTTCTGTTCGGCGAGCCGGCGGCGGTACTGCGTGCGTGCCGCCGTCGTCGCGCCCCTGCCGGGCGGTTGCGGGGGTGGCAGCGACGGCATCGGGGTGGCCAGTGCGCCGCGGTCCGCGTCGGGGTCGGCGGCCAGGGCGGCCTCCACGTAGCTGGGCCAATCACGGCCCACCACCGCGTCGACTTCGGCGCCGGTGGTCCCGAACCCGCACCTGCGCAGGACGCGGGCCGTCATGATCCACCGTGGGGACTGCCCGGCCATAGTGCACCACTGTCGCGCGCAAACCTATGTTTTCGCTGAGTGTGGCTGTGGATGGGGGTGTGCGTGCAGGGCGGTATCTGGGTCGTTTCTGCTCCCAGCAAGCACACCCGGGTCCCACGTCGCACTCGCGACGGCCCTGTGGACGGCCGACGGCGCGACGGCCCGGGTTGTGTGACGCTGCGCGCCATGACCGATCTGAGGGAACCGTTTATCGGCAGCCAAGCTCTGGCGGACGGCCTGGTGACTCGACACCAGTTGCGTACCAACTTCGGGGCGGTGTTTCCGAATGTCTACCTGCCGAAAGGCCTGCAACCGTCGCTGCAGCAGCGCACTGTTGCGGCCTGGCTGTGGTCGCGCCGTAGGGCCACCATTGCGGGCGCGGCAGCGGCGGCCCTGCATGGTGCGAGGTGGGTTCCCGACGACGTGCCCATCGAACTGGTGCACCCCAATGCCAGGGCGCCACAGGGAGTGTTGACGCGACGCGAGGTGTTACTTGACGGCGAAGTTCAGATGATCGGCGGGCGGCCCGTCACCACGCCCGAGCGAACCGCGTTCGACATCGGCCGGCGTGGCGCGGTGCGCTCCGCGGTGGCTCGGCTCGACTCACTATCGCGCGCAACGGGGTTCAAGGTTGACGACGTGATAGCCCTCATCGAGTGTCATCCACGCACGCCCGGATTGCGGCGGCTGGAGACGGCGCTCGAGCTGGTGGATGCGGGAGCCCAGTCCCCGCGGGAGAGCTACCTTCGGCTACTGCTCATGGACGCCGGCTTCGCCCGGCCGCAGACGCAGATCCCGGTGCTGGGGGCCGACGGTATTCCGCTTGCTTACCTCGATCTGGGTTGGCAGGAGTCCATGGTCGCGGTCGAGTACGACGGCGATCAGCATCGGACCGACCGCCGACAATTCGCTAAAGACATCCAGCGTCTGGAGATACTCGAACGGATGGGCTGGATCATCGTCCGGGTGGTCGCGGAGAACCATCCAGCCACCATTGTGCGACGGGTCCGCGCCGCCCTGGAGGCAGCCGCGGAGCGCTCCCGAATTTGACTGTGCGCCTGCTGCTTTGATAGTGCGGCTACCGCCGAAATGTGAGCGAATTTCGACGGTAGGCGCACACTGAATGTCAGGTCCGGGAAGCCGCACACTGAATGACGGGTCCGCGCCGCCCTGGAGGCAGCCGCGGAGCGCTCCCGAATTTGACTGTGCGCCTGCTGCTTTGACAGTGCGGCTACCGCCGAAATCTTGGCGTATCTCGACGGTAGCCGCACACTCGATGGACAGGGAAATCGGTAAAGCGCGGCCGGCGCCCGCCTCGGCCTTCAGCGCCTGAATAGGCTTGGCGTGCTTGAGGGAAGAGCGCGCTCACTCGTTTGGCCGGGTTGCGGGCCGCTCGGCTAGGTCTGTTGTGATGTCATCACCTGCCTTTCACTGCTCAGTAGGGACCGTGTGTGCGGGGAAGCCGGAGGGCTGCGCTGGACGGCACGCACCGGATGCGCCGGCCCCTGCCTGGCGCTGAGCAAAGCGTCAGCCCTCACCGGCGGCGCGGGCGGCCTGCGGGCGGCGGCAACGGCCGCACGCAGGATGGCTTCCACCTCGGCGATCAACTCGGCGACGTCAGAATCCAGGGCGTCCAGGGCGTCCAGGTCCAGCTCAGCCGGAGTCAACAGGCTGGTCATCACGCGTCCGATCAGGCGTTGATGACCTGGTGTCCGTTGCTCCGCCCGATCGCGATCTTGCGCGGTTTCGCCTTCTCGGCCACCGGGATTCGCAGCGTCAGCACTCCTGTGTCATAGGACGCCTCGATCTTTTCGGTGTCGAGATTGTCGCCCAGCACCAGTTGACGGCTGAACACCCCGCGAGGGCGTTCACTGGCCAGCATCTCCCGGCCGGGATCGATTTCGGGACGTTCCGCACGCACCGTGACCACGTTGCGCTCGATGTCCAGATCCAAGGATTCTGCATCGATGCCCGGCAGATCGAACTCCACGACAAAGGACGTGCCGTCGCGCCACGCGTCCATCGGCATCACCGACGGCCGGGACGCAGTCCCCGACACCGGCCGGGTGAAACGGTCGAAGTCACGGAACGGATCGGTTCGCATCAGCATCGTCGCCACCTCCAACTCCTAATGTGGTGTCAAAGCCGAAGTAAATGTATGCCACGAGGCATACATTTGATTTACCACCGAGGTCGCGCGAACGCAAGATCCCCCGCCGGAAATTCTCTCAATCCTGTTGCGCGCGTGGACTACAGGTCAGAAGGTGCTGGTCGGCCGCACCTGGTTGGCCATGTCGACCAGGGTGTAGCGGTGTCGCTGGGTGGGGGCCACCCGCGCCAGACTGCGCAGCGAGGCCTCCACGCCCAGTCGCAGCCCGTGATCGGTGAACGGGAACCCCAGGATGTGGTTGGTGCTTGCTTCGTTGTCCTGCAGCCAGTCCATCGCACCGCCGAGCACCAGAGCGCGGATCTGCAACACCCGGGGCTCGGTGGGAGGCAGGGCCTCCACCCGGCGCGCGGCGTCACGGATCTGCTCCTCGGTGATTTCACTCTGCGACCGCCCGGACAACAGGGTCACCGCGCTGGTCAGTCGCGCCGTGGTGAAATGCCTCGAGGTGGGCGGTACTTCGTCCAAGGTCTGCACCGCCCCGCTGCGATCGCCCAGAGCCGAACGCGCCCTGGCCAATCCGAACGCCGCCGAGATGACGCCGTCGTTGGTGCCCCACACCGTCTGGTAGTACTTGTGCTCATCCGGCTCGCCGGCCAGTTCGTATGTGGCGGCCAGCGCGAGCTTGGGCGCCAGCTCGCCGGGGAACGTGTCGAGCACCTCGGTGAAATGCTTGATCGCCGATTCGTAATCGCCGGTGAGCAGTCCGGCCACCCCCCGGTACCAGACCAGCCGCCACTGCCAGCCGACCCGTTCGGCAAGATCCTCGAGTTTGCGGGTGGCTTTGCTGACGTCCCCGAGATCGAGCAGGGCCCGCACCTCCATCAGCGGCAGCTCCACCGACTCGCTGAGGTCCAAACCCTCGGCGTCCAGCGAGCCATGGCGGGCCGCGCGCAACGAGTCCAGCGTCTGCACCGGCTGCGAGAGCACCGTCGCCTGCAGCACCGGGGCGGCGACATCGGTCGGGTCCACCAGCGGCACCGACAGCGCGGTGACGATTTCCTTGGCGGTCAGCTTCTCCGAATGCACCTGGCCGTCCAGGTACACGTCGGTGTGCGCGACCAGCAGGTCGACCCCGAACGTCGAGCGACTGGGACTGAAGATCGTCGACAACCCGGGCCGCGGTATGCCGGTGTCCTGGGCCACCACTTCCCGCAGCACGCCCATCAACTGCCCGGACATCTCCTCGGCGCTGGTGAACCGTCGCCGCGGGTCGGGGTCGATGGCGCGGCGCAAGAGCCGCGCGAACGAGTCGTACTGGGCCAGCAGCGGGTCGCCGTCGGGCAGCCCGTCGACATAGCGGCCGTTGCGGGTGCGCAGGCTCATGGTCAGGGCGGCCAGCGTGCGGCCGACCGTGTAGATGTCGGTGGCGACGGTCGGCCCGGTGCGAACGATCTCCGGCGCCTGGTAGCCCGGGGTTCCGTAGAGATAACCGAACGAGTTGATCCGCGACACCGCACCGAGGTCGATCAGCTTGAGTTGCTCCTCCGTGAGCATGATGTTCTCGGGCTTGAGGTCGTTGTAGACCAGGCCGATGGAGTGCAGATAGCTCAGTGCGGGAAGGATTTCCAGGATGTAGGCGATGGCCTCGGCGACCGGCAGGTTCTCGCCGCGGCCCCGCTTGAGCGATTGCCCGCCGATGTACTCCATGACGATGTAGCCGACCGGGTCGCCGTGCTTGTCGCTGTGTTCGACGAAGTTGAAGATCTGCACGATCGACGGGTGCACCACTTCGGCCAGGAACTGGCGCTCGGCCATCGCGATCGCCTGGGCCTCGGCGTCACCGGAATGCACCAGGCCCTTGAGCACCACCGGGCGGTCGTTGACGTTGTGGTCCAGCGCCAGGTAGACCCAGCCCAGGCCGCCGTGCGCGATGCAGCCCTTGACCTCGTATTGGCCGGCGATGATGTCGCCCGGATTCAGCTGCGGCAGAAACGAATACGGGCTGCCGCAGTAGGGGCACCAGCCTTCTTTGGACCCTTCGGTGCCTTTTTCCGAGCCTTTATCCGCGCTTCTGCCGGAGCCCGTGTCCGAGGCCGACCGGCCGACTGGCCGTCCACAGTTCCAGCAGAACCGCTTCGATTCCGGGACCACGGGGTTTTTCATCAACGCCTTGAGCGGGTCGATGTCGGGGGTGCGCGGGATCTCCACCAGGCCGCCGCCCAGTTGGCGGACGGGCGGCAGCGCCCGGGTGGCAACCGACATCCGGTCCTGCGGCTGGGTATCCATACTGCCCAGCGAGATCTGGAAGTCGTCGTCATCGTCGTCGTCGAAATCCGGCCGGAACAACGCCTGGGTGGCCTGCGGCCGGCCGGTCGTCGCGGTCGCGCCGGTCTGGGCGTTTTCTTCCGGCTGGGCGGCCGCCTGGGTGCCGGGGTCCCCGTCCATCGGGTCTTCCCGGTCCTCTTGCTGATCTTCTTGCCGGTCTTCTTGCCTGGGCTTGCCCATCAGTCCACGTACCTCGGCTGGGGCGGTAACGGGGCGGGACCCAGAACCGTCAACCACTTGCGGTACAGCGTGTTCCAGGTGCCGTCGGTGCGGATCCGTTCCAGAGTGCCGTTGACGAACCGGACCAGTCCGGTGTTGTCCAGGTTGATGCCGATGCCGTAGGGCTGGGTGGCCATGTTCGGGCCGACGATGTGCAGGTAGGGATCCTCTTCCACCAGCCCTGCCAGGATCGAGTCGTCGGTGCTGACGGCGTCGATCTGGCGCTGCTGCATGGCCACCAGGCAGTCGGCCCAGTTCACCACCGACACGATCACCGCCGGCGGCGTGATCTCGCGGATCCGGCGCAACGAGGTGGTGCCGCGGGCCACGCAGACCCGCTTGCCGGACAGGTCGGCCACCTTGGCGATCGGCGAGTCCCGCGGGGCCAGGATGCGCTGGTTCGCATCCAGGTAAACCGTGGAGAAGTTCACCAGCTTGCGTCGCTCGCAGGTGATGGTCATGGTCTTGACGACCACGTCGACCTGCGAGCGCTGCAGCGCGGTGATGCGCTCGTCGGCTGACAGGATGCGGTACTCGACGTGCGACGGCCCGCCGAAGATGTCGCGGGCCACCTCGCCGGCGATGTCGACGTCGAAGCCGGTGATCTCGCCGGTGATCGGGTCGCGGAAACTGAACAGGTTGCTGCCGATGTCCAGGCCGACGATAAGCCGGCCCCGGGTGCGGATGTTGGCCACCGCGGCGTCGGCATCGGCCTTGTTGGGGAACGGGCGCAGGCTGGCGGTCGGATTGCAGTCCTGGCTGGTGCTGTCCGGCGGCAGCGCGGCTTCCATCGGCAGTTCCTGCATGCCGACGGGTGTAGGCAGTGGCAGCGTCGGCGTCACCTCGACCTTCAGCGTCTCCGGGTGCCCGCAGCCGGCCAGCAGCATCGCCGAGACGACCAGCGCAGCGATCCGCCGGGGTCTCACCGGTACTCCTTGAGCCGGGGCCACAGGCCCAGCGCGACGGCGATGGCCGCGCCCAGACTGAGTACCACCGCGCCGACCTGCGCCCCGGCCAGCCCCCGCTTGGCGTTCAGGACGTCGTTGCGCAGGTGGTTGCGGCTCTGCGCCATCGCCTTGGTCAGGGCCTCGTCGAGCTTGTCGAAGGCCGGGGTGGAGTCGTCTTCGCCTTTTCCGAGTGCAACCTGGGTGGCGGCCCGATAGTTGCCGACCGAAATGTAGGCGTTGATCCGGTCGTTGGCCTGCTGCCAGCGCACCAGCAGCTGGTCGGCGCCCTGCAGGTCGGGCTTGTCGACGGCGTCGCGGCGCGCCATGTAGGCGTCCAGCTGGTGGTGCATAGCGTCGATGCGCTGGTAGAAGGCCTGCTTGCGGACCTCTTCGTCGCCCCGGCGAATCAGCGACAGCGTCTCGTCGGCGCGGGCCTGCTGGGCGGTGATGGCCAGATTGGTGACGGTTCGCAGCGACTCGGCCGCCGTGTCCTTGGCGCTGCGGCTGGCCGTCGTCGAGATCGTCAGTGCCGTGCCCACCCAGACCACCATGATGAGGATACCGAGCCCGCCGACGACCAGCCCGGGGTTGACCCGTCGCCGCGTACGCCGGGCCAGCCAGCGGTGGGCGAACGCGCCGAACGCCACGGTGGTGGTCACGACCAGGATCACCGGGGCCGGGATCTGCGTGGACGCCGTGGTCTCGCTGTCCACCCGGGCCGAGGTCGCCTGGTAGAGCTGCTGGGCGTCGGGCAGGATCCGGGACTGCATCAGCCCGGAAGCCTCCGACAGGTACGACGAGCCGACCGGGTTGCCCGCCCGGTTGTTGGTGCGGGCGATCTCCACCAGCCCGGTATAGACGGCCAGTTCTGCGTTGATCCTGCCCAGCAGCTGCACCAGCGGTTCGTCCGTCAACCCGCTGGATGCCCGGGTCACCGCCACCGCGGCGTCGGTAATGGCCTGCTCGTAGCGCAGCCGGACGGCTCGCGGTTCGGTCTGGGCGATGAACGCGGTCGCAGCGGCGGCGTCGGCCACCGACAGCGTGGTGTAGAGCCGTCCGGCCGCGAACGACAGCGGCTCGGTGTGGTCGAGCACGGTGGTCAGCACCTGCTGGCGGTGGTTGATGGTGGTCGAGGTGGCGAACGCACTCGACACGCCGAGTGCCGCCAGCACAATGCCGATGGTCAGGATGCGCCCCGGCGTGGTCGAGATGAACCACCAGCGGGGATGAGCCGGTTCTGCGGGCGAGCGCGACCCCATCGGCTCGGTCGACGGGTGGGCCAGCTCAACCGTCACGTCTGCTCGGACCTCATCTCGGCCATATTACGAACCCGTATAAGCGAATTCTAAGAGCATCTCGCGGCGGATGGGGGAGGCGTGACGAATTACCTAACCGGGTTTGCGTGCATATCCTGAATCCGTGCAGGGCGACGGCGACGGGTGGGTGATCTCCGGGCGCGGCGCCCATTACTGGGGAAGGTACGGCGCGGCCGGCCTGTTGCTGCGGGCTCCGTTGCCGGACGGGACGCCTGCGGTCCTGCTGCAGCACCGCGCGGTGTGGAGCCATCAGGGCGGTACCTGGGGTCTGCCGGGCGGCGCCCGTGACAGTCACGAGACTCCGGAGCAGACCGCGGTGCGCGAAGCCCAGGAGGAAGCGGGTCTGGTCGCCGAGCGACTGACGGTGCGGGCGAAAGTCGTCACGGCGGAAGTCGCGGGCAACGGCGGGACGCTGTGGAGCTACACGACTGTGGTCGCCGACGCCGTTGAACTGCTGCAAACCGTGCCCAACCGGGAGAGCGCCGAGTTGCGCTGGGTCGGTGAGGACGAAGTGGCCGGGTTGCCGCTGCATCCGGGCTTCGCCGCCAGCTGGGACCGGCTGCGCACCGCGCCGGCCACCGTGCCGCTGGATCACGGCGACGAGTTGCGGCACGATCTGCCACGCACCGTGCAGATCGACTCGGAGTTCTTCTGGTGCACACCGGGAGGTGCGGACCTGGCGCATTCGCCGCTGAGCCGGCGGATCAGCGCGCTGCTGCAAGCGCCGCGCTGAGTTCGGCGGCCGCCGCCCGTGGATCGGCGGCGGCGGTAACGGCGCGCACCACAACGATGCGGCGAGCGCCGGCCGCGATTACTTCCGGCAGCCGTTGCAGGTCGATGCCGCCGATGGCGAACCACGGCTTGTCGGTTTCCAGGGCGGCGGCGGTACGGACCAGGTCCAGGCCGGGCGCCGGACGGCCCGGCTTGGTGGGCGTGGGCCAGCAGGGCCCGACGCAGAAGTAATCGGCCGCGGAAGCGGCCGCTGCCGCGGCCTCGCCGGCGTCGTGGCTGGACCGGCCGATCAAGGGGGTGGGTCCGACGATGTCCCGGGCGACGTCCAGCGGCAGGTCGCGCTGACCGAGGTGCAGGACGTCGGCTCCGGCAGCGCGGGCGACGTCTGCGCGGTCGTTGACCGCGAACAACGCCCCGTGCCGGCGGGCCGCGTCGGCCAGGATCTCGCAGGCGGCCAGCTCGTCGAGCGCCTCCAGTGGGCCGAACTGCCGCTCGCCGGGCGAACCCTTGTCGCGCAGCTGGATGATGTCGACTCCGCCGGCCAGCGCGGCGTCGGCGAACTCGGCCAGGTCGCCGCGCTCGCGGCGCGCGTCGGTGCACAGGTACAGCCGTGTCTGGGCGAGCCGGGAAAGGGGGTCCTGCACACCGCGACGTTAGCGCGCTAGCGTGGAGCCTGAAGAACACACGGGAGTCCCGGGCCACCAGCGGGGCTGAGAGTGGGCACTGCCAGCGACTTGGACCTGTCCTTACCGTCACACCTGATCCGGGTCATGCCGGCGAAGGGAGCACAGGATGTCGGGTTCGGTCGCCGTGATCGGTGGCGGCGTCATCGGGCTGTCGGTGGCGCGCCGCGCGGCGCAGGCCGGGTTGTCGGTGACGGTGCACCGCACCCAGGACCGGGGAGCCTCGTGGGTCGCCGGCGGCATGCTCGCTCCGCACAGCGAAGGCTGGCCGGGTGAGGAATGCCTGCTGCGGCTGGGTCTGGAGTCGCTGCGGCTGTGGCGCGAGGGGTTCCTGGATGGACTGGACCCGGCGGTGGTCACCGCACGCGAGTCCCTGGTGGTGGCCGTCGACCGGGCCGATGTCGCCGACCTGCGCACCGTAGCCGACTGGTTGTCCCAGCAGGGCCACCCGGTGGTCTGGGAGTCGAACGCCCGCGACGTCGAACCGTTACTGGCACAAGGCATCCGGCACGGCTTCCGGGCGCCCACCGAGCTGGCGGTGGACAACCGCGGCGTCGTCGACGCACTGGCCCGGGACTGTGAGCTGCTCGGCGTGCGCTGGGCGGCGCCGGTCACCGATCTCAGCGCCGCCGACGGTGACACGGCGGTAATTGCGAACGGGATCGACGCGCCCGCGTTGTGGCCCGGCCTGCCGGTGCGGCCGGTGAAGGGCGAGGTACTGCGGTTGCGCTGGCGCAAAGGCTGTATGCCCTTGCTGGGCAGGGTGGTTCGGGCCCGCGTGCACGGACGCCAGGTGTATCTGGTGCCGCGGGCCGACGGGGTGGTGGTGGGGGCCACCCAGTACGAGCACGGCAGGGATACCGCGCCGGTGGTGTCGGGGATACGTGACCTGCTCGAGGATGCGTGTGCGGTGATGCCGGCGCTCGGGGAGTACGAATTCGCCGAATGTGCCGCTGGCCTGCGCCCGATGACGCCCGATAACCTGCCTATTGTGCGACGACTCGACAAGCGGACCGTGGTGGCCGCCGGTCACGGCCGGTCGGGCTTTCTGCTGGCCCCCTGGACCGCCGAAAGGGTTGTCTCCGAACTTGTTCCGGTGGGAGCCCAGTCATGATCGTGATGGTCAACGAGCAGCGGCTCGAGGTCGACGAACCGACCACGGTGGCCGCCCTGCTGGCTTCGCTCGGCTTCCCCGAGCGCGGTGTCGCCGTCGCGATGGGCGACGCGGTGTTGCCCCGTTCGGATTGGGCCACAGAACTTTTCGACGGTGCGCGACTAGAGGTGGTGACGGCGGTGCAGGGTGGCTGACCATAAACTGACGATCGCGGATCGCAGCTTCGCGTCCCGGCTCATCATGGGCACCGGCGGTGCCACGAGCCTGTCGGTATTGGAGCAGGCGCTGGTCGCCTCCGGAACCGAGCTGACCACCGTGGCGATTCGCCGGGTCGACGCCGAGGGTGGCACCGGACTGCTCGATCTGCTCAACCGGCTCGGCATCACACCGCTGCCTAACACCGCCGGCTGCCGCAGCGCCGCCGAGGCCGTGCTGACCGCGCAGCTTGCCCGCGAGGCGCTGGACACCAACTGGGTCAAGCTCGAGGTGATCGCGGACGAGCGCACCCTTCTGCCCGATGCGATCGAATTGGTCAGAGCGGCCGAGCAATTGGTCGACGACGGATTCGTAGTACTGCCCTACACCAATGACGACCCGGCGCTGGCCCGGCGGCTGGAGGACACCGGTTGCGCGGCGGTGATGCCGCTGGGGTCACCGATCGGCACGGGTCTGGGCATCACCAACCCGCACAACATCGAGATGATCGTCGCCCGGGCCGGTGTTCCCGTGGTGCTCGATGCGGGCATCGGAACGGCCAGTGACGCGGCGCTGGCGATGGAATTGGGTTGCGACGCAGTGCTGTTGGCGACCGCGGTGACCCGCGCCGCCGACCCGCCGGCGATGGCCGCGGCGATGGCCGCCGGCGTCACCGCCGGGTTCCTGGCACGTCGCGCCGGCCGGATCCCGAAACGCTTCTGGGCGCAGGCATCGAGCCCCTCCAAATGAAAAGATATGTCGCGCTGGGTAGTTCGATGGCATCCGGCCCCGGGATCAAACCGCGTGCCGAGGGCGCGCCGTTTCGGTCGGGCCGGTCGGCACGCAACTATCCGCATCTGGTCGCCGAGCGTGCCGGACTGGAGCTGGTCGACGTCACCTACTCCGGGGCCACCACCGCCCACGTGCTGACCGAACGGCAGAACGGTGCACCGCCGCAGCTCACGGCGCTGGACGGTTCGGAGGCGCTGGTCACGGTCACCATCGGCGGCAACGACGTCGGCTACGTTCCGTTGCTGATGGCCGCCTCGTTGCCGCCCATCACGAGGCGGCTGCCGCTGATCGGGGGCCGAATCGGTGAGCTGCTCGACCGCGATGCGCGCGAGCACGCGCTGAGCCGGGTGTTCGACTCGCTGTGCGAGGTGGGCAGTTCGATCCGTCGGCGTGCGCCGGGGGCCCGGGTGCTGTTCGTCGACTATTTGACGCTGTTGCCGCCGTCCGGCGAACCGGCGCCGCCGCTGTCCGACGAGCACGCCGACCTGGGCCGGCAGGTGGCTGCCACCCTCGAGCAATTAACGGCAAAGGCCGCCGCGGCGACGGACTGTGAAGTCGTGTCGGCCGCGGCGGCCAGCCGCGATCATCATGCGTGGTCCCGGCACCCTTGGACCGTGAAAGTCGTTGTGCCGCTACCTGGTCGTCCGGCTCCGTTGCATCCCAACGAGGCCGGGATGCGGGCGGTCGCTGACCTGATCGTGAGCCGGTTGTAGCAGGGCTCAGCCGTTGGTGCGCCACCACTGGTACAGCGAGGAGGTGTCGCCACCGGATGCCCGGACGAAGGCCAGCACATTCTTGGCGTCGACGGTCCAGATGACCTCGGCCTTGCCGTCATCGGTCCCGCAGGCCACCTGTCCGGCGGAGTCGGTGGAGCTGCCCTGGTGCCAGACGGTCGGTGACTTGGCGTCCCCACAGTTTGTAAGCTGGTCGCTACCAATGAGTTTGGTGAACGCGCTAGCCAGGTCCGCGCTGTTGGGGAACTGGAAGTACTTCGCCGAGGCCGGTCCGCTGCTGTCGGCGTTCTGGCCGCAGGCCAGTACCGCCTGCACCGTCGGGAAAGCGGACTGTACCTCGGAAACCGCCTGAGAGCCGCAGTTGCTCGAGGAGTAACCCTTCGACAGCGAGCCGGCGAACGCGTCGGTGGGATCTGCGGATGCGGTAGCGACGCCGGCGCAGGCGAAGCCACCGACGAGCGCCGCGGTCGAGATCCCCCGCAACGCGTTCCTGAGGTAGGTCATTTTCAGCTCCTTAGTTGTTTGTTGTGGGAAGTGCTCCGCAGGTACACCGGAAGTCCCTGCGGCCGAACAAAATCAGCCGTTCGTGCGCCACCATTGGTAGAGCGCCTGGACGTCGGTGGTGGATCCGCGTATGTAGCTCAGCACATTCTTGGCCTCGGTGGTCCAGATGATCTCCGCGGCACCCTGATAGGTACCGCAGGCGACCTGTCCCGCGGTGGCACCGGCACTGCCGGTGTGCCACGTGGTCGGCGACTGGCCGCTGTCGCCGCATGCGGTGAGGCTCTCATCCTTGATGCTGGCGGTGAATCCGCCGTTGAGGTCGCCGGTGTTGTTGTACAGCAGATAGGTCGCTTTGACGGGTCCGTTCGCGTCCGCGTTCTGTCCGCAGTTGATCGCGGCCGCAACTCCCGCGGGAGGCTCTTTGGGGGTGCAGTTGCTCGACGAGTAGCCCTTGGAGAGCGAAGCGGCGAGCGTGTCATTGGGGTCGGCGTTCGCCGTGGCGGTGCCCAGGTGGGCAAAGCCACCCATGAGCGCTACCGCGGTTGCGGCTCGCAGCACCGTGTTGAGGTGAGACAACTCCTGGCTCCTTAATCGGCGGACCGACATATGCGGCCGCGTTGATATCGGTGAGTGTATTTCTCAAACTCCCCGTAGAACAGGGCTTTCATGCCAATAGGCATCGTAGGGCTACGCCGGAGCGGTCCAACACATTCCGCTGGCAACTGTCTGTCTGGGCATCGATTCCAGGACCGCAATATTACGAAACACATTGTGTATCAGAGGATTTAGCGCTTGTCCGGGGTGCCCGTCGGGTGGGGGTGCCCAGCTAGCCACGCAAGCGGTGGAGATGCCCGGCAAGCAATTTCAGATTGGTGATGCCGTCGAGACTGCTCTCCGGTATGGTAAGCCTCGCTTCACGCCAGCTAACTCTTTCGATCTGGAGAATCCATGACTCAACCACCCCCTCCCGGTTACCCGCCGCAGCAGCCGCCGGCAGGTCAGCAGCCGGACAATTACCTGGTCTGGTCGATCCTGGCGACGCTGTTCTGCTGTCTTCCGCTCGGGATCGTGGCTATCGTCAAGTCCACGCAGGTCAGTGGTTTGTGGGCGCAGGGCCAGTACGCCGAGGCGCAGGCCGCTGCCGACAGTGCCAAGAAATTCGTGAAGTATTCCGTCATCGCCGGCGTGGTCGGCGCCGTCATCTACGGCGTCATCATCGCGCTGGGTGCGATGAACACCGACACCAGCTCGGCGGCGATGATGATGGTCGATGCCCTGAGCCTGGGCTGATCCGATGGTGACCCGCCAAGGGTCGGTGCCCACGAGACTGGGTGCGCGATTGAGCGCCCCAGTGCTCGTGGCCGCAGCTTCTGCTGTGGCATGTACCGGCATTTGGCTGGGTGACCCGACGACCCCCAACGGCCCGTTGCCGACCTGCCCCACCAAGGCATTACTGGGTATCGACTGTCCCGGCTGCGGCAGCATGCGAATGCTGTACAGCCTGATGCACGGTGATCTGTTGGCGGCCGCCAGATTTAACGCGCTCGGTCTGGTGGCAGTCGGGCTCCTGGTCTGGGCCTACCTGGCCTGGACGTATGGCCGGGTGGCCGGCCGGCGGGTCCGGGGCTGGCAGCACAATCGCTGGGCCGCCGTGGTGACTCTGTCGCTGGTGGTGGTCTGGTTTGTGGTGCGAAATCTGCCCTTTGCTCCATTCAGCGCGTTGTACGTCTGAATTTGCCGCCTTCGCATCTGGTCTAACGTGGGCGCAATGGTGCACAAATTGAAGATGGTTCCGGTGGTGCTGGCTCTCAGCGCGATCGTCGCTTTCCTGGGGGTGGGCTGCGGGCGCGGGGCCAACCAGGCCGGGACCAGTGGCGGCGGCCAGGCGGCGGGCGAGTTCGCGACCACGATCCGCAACAAGGTCACTACCGACGCGATGATGGCGCACCTCACCAAGCTGCAGGACATCGCCAACGCGAACAACGGCACGCGCGCCGTTGGTACTCCCGGCTACGAAGCCAGCGTCGACTATGTCGTCGAGACGTTGCGTAAGAGCGGTTTTGACGTGCAGACTCCCGAGTTCTCGGCCCGGGTGTTTCACTCCGAGAAGGGTTCGGTGGCAGCCGGCGACCTGACCGCCGATGCCCGCGCACTCGAATACAGCCTGCCCACGCCGGCCGAGGGAACGACCGGACCACTGCTGTTCGCACCCAGCGGCGAGAACCCCGGTTGCTCGCCCGGCGACTACGACAAACTGCCTGCCAAAGGCGCGGTCGCCGTGGTGGATCGCGGCGGCTGCCAGTTCGCCCAGAAGGAAGACGCGGCCGCCCAGCGGGGCGCGGCGGCCCTGATCGTCATCGACAACGTCGACGAGCAATCGATGGGTGGCACCCTCGGAGCAAACACCGACGTGAAGATTCCGGTGGTCAGTGTCACCAGATCGGTCGGGTTCCAGTTGCGCTCCAAATCGGGCCCGGTGACCATCAAACTCAACGCGAACACCCAGAGTTTCAAGGCTCGCAACGTCATCGCGCAGACCAAGACCGGATCGCCGACCGACGTGGTGATGGCCGGTGCGCATCTGGACAGCGTGCCCGAAGGCCCTGGCATCAACGACAACGGCTCCGGAGTGGCGGCGATCCTGGAATCCGCTGTGCAACTGGGGAATTCACCACAGGTGCACAACGCGGTGCGGTTCGCTTTCTGGGGCGCGGAGGAGCTCGGCCTGATCGGTTCGCGCAACTACGTCGAATCGCTGGACGCCGAGGGCCTCAAGAACATCGCGCTGTATCTGAACTTCGACATGCTGGCATCGCCGAATCCCGGTTACTTCACCTACGACGGTGACCAGTCGCTGCCGATGGATGCGCGTGGCCAGCCGGTGGTGCCCGAGGGGTCGGCCGGCATCGAGCGGACCCTGGTCGCCTACCTGAAGCAGGCCGGAAAGACCGCCCAGGACACCTCTTTCGACGGTCGCTCCGACTACGACGGATTCACGCTGGCGGGCATCCCGTCGGGCGGGCTGTTCTCCGGCGCGGAGGTCAAGATGTCCCAGGACCAGGCCAAGCTGTGGGGCGGCAAGGCGGACGAGCCGTTCGACCCCAACTATCACCAGAAGGGCGACAATCTCGAGCACATCGACCGGACGTCGCTGGGCATCCAGGGTGGCGGTGTCGCCTACGCGGTAGCGCTCTACGCCCAGGATCTCGGCGGGCGCAACGGTGTTCCGGTCATGGAGGACCGCGTCCGGCACGTGCTCGCCAAGCCATGACGCGGCCGCTCGCCGTATTGCTGCTGACGCTGCTGATCGCGGCCTGCGCGGCGACCCACCCGCCCGCCCGGCAGCCGTCCGCCGCACCCGACCCGGGCCGTTCGCTGGCCGCGAAGGTGACCGCGGACGGTATGTTCGTGCACCTGCGCGCGCTGCAGGAGATCGCCAACGCCAACAAGGGCAACCGGACGACCGGCACCCCGGGTTATGACGCCAGTGTCGACTACGTGGTGAAAGCCTTGCGCGGCAAGGGGTTCGACGTTTCGACGCCGCAGTTCGAGCGGATGCGTAACGTGTCCGAGGGCAAGCCCACCCTGACGGTCGGCGGCCGTAGCTTCCCGGTGGACCAGGCTTCGCTGCTGGTGCGAACTCCGCCCGGTGGTTTGACCGGCCAGGTGATACGGCCCGCCCAAGCCGCCGGCTGCGCTGCGGGGGACTATCCGGCCGCGGTGGCCAGAGGGGCGATCGCCGTGGTCGACGACAGTCGCTGCTCGGTGGTCGACAAACAGAACGCCGCGGTCGGCAGGGGCGCCGCGGCGGTGATCGTGATCAGCCAGCCCAGCAGTCAGGGCGCGCCGCCGACCCTGTTCAACCCCGGCTACTACAACCAGCTGACGGTGCCGGTCGCGGTGGTGGGGGCCAGTGGAGCGGCCGCGCTCAAGGGGTCCACCGCGCCGGTGCGGCTGGTGCTGGACGCCGAGAACGTCAAGGTCAGCTCGCGAAACGTGGTGGCGCAGACGAAAACCGGGTCGGCCAGTGAAGTGGTGATGGTCGGCACCCATCTGGACAGCCCGGCCGACAGCCCGGGCATCAACAATGCGGGTTCCGGAGTCGCGGCGGTGCTGGAGACCGCTCTGCAGCTGGGTCCGCTGCCGCCGGTGTCCAACGCAGTCCGCTTCGCCTTCTGGGGTGCCGCGGAGAACGGGCTCGACGGCTCCATGGACTACGTGTTCGGTCTGGACAACAACGCGCTGAACGACATAGCCCTCTACCTCAACTTCGACATGCTCGGATCCCCCAACCCGGGCTTCTTCACCGACGACGGGGACCAGTCCGGCCCGGCCGGACCGGGTGTGGCGGCATCGGACATTCCGGAGGGGTCGGCCGGCATCGAGCGCACCCTGGCCGGCTATCTGAACCTCGCCGGCAAGCGGCCGGCCGACATGCCGTTGAACACCCGGACCGACTACCACCCGTTCCTGGTCGCCGGCGTGCCGGTGGGCGGCATGAACACCGGCGCGTCCCAGACGAAAACGACTGTGCAGGCCCGACTCTGGGGTGGACAACCAGGAGCCGCCTTCGATCCGAACTATCAGGGCGCCCGTGACACCGTCGATGCGGTCAACCGCGGCGCCCTGGCGGTGATGGGGTCCGGGGTCGCGTTCGCGGTAGGCACCTACGCGGACTCGATCGGCGGCGTCAACGGCGTCACACCGCACGACAAACGCCATCGGACACGGGTTTCCTGAGAATGGCACCCTGACTGGGCAGCAAGCGTTTTCGCCCCGCGCAGCCGCCTGGCCGCACCCGCTGCACAAAGTGCTCATTATCGGGTGTGACCCATTTAGAATGGGTTTCCTTTGGTGCAGGCTCGGGACGGGGTTGATCGAATGAAGTTGCGCTCGCGCAGGGTGGTCGCGTCGTCACGCGCCCTGACGGCTGGTCTGGCTGCGGTGTTGGTGGTGGCGGGCTGTACCACCATAGTCACCGGACGCGCCGTGTCGGTACTCAACGATCCGTTCCGGGTGGGTGGGCTGCCGGCCACCGACGGACCCAGCGGAGTCAAGCCGAACGGGCCGGCGCCGACGGGCACCGTGCTCAACACCAACAACGGGCCCATCGACAAGTTGTCACTGCTGTCGGTCAACGACATCGAGGAATTCTGGAAGAACAACTACACCGCACCCTTGCAGGGCTCGTTCAAACCCGTCGACAAGTTGGTGTCTTATGACTCCAACGACCCGAACAGCCCGATCGTCTGTCACAACGAGACCTACGATCTGGTCAACGCCTTCTACACCTCCCGGTGCAACATGATCGCCTGGGACCGTGGCGTTTTCATGGCAGTCGCGCAGAAATACTTCGGCGACATGTCGGTGAACGGCGTGCTGGCCCACGAATTCGGGCACGCCCTGCAGACCATGGCCAAGCTGGTCACCCGCAAAGACCCCACCATCGTGCGTGAGCAGCAGGCCGACTGTTTCGCCGGGGTGTACATGTACAACGTGGCCGCCGGTAAGTCGCCGCGCTTCAACATCAGCACCGCGGACGGACTTGACCACGTGCTGGCCGGCATCATCACGACGCGCGACCCGGTGATGGACGCCGACTCCCAGAACGACGACGAGCACGGTTCGGCTCTCGACCGGGTCAGCGCCTTCCAGATGGGCTTTATCACCGGCACCTCCGCGTGCGCGGGGATCAACAAGGCCGAGGTGGAGCAGCGGCGAGGCGATCTGCCGACCACACTGCGGGTCGACACCGGCGGGGACCCGGAGACCGGCGAAGTGCAGATCACCGAGGACACGCTGAAGACGCTGATGGAGTTGATGGGCAAGATCTTCTCGCCGAAGAGCCCGCCCACGCTGGTCCTCAAGGCGGGCGGCTGCTCGGATGCCAAGCCCAGTCCGCCGGCGTCCTACTGCCCGGCCACCAACACGATCAACGTGGACCTGCCCGCACTGGCGACCATGGGCAAGGTCGCCGGCGAGAAGGAACACAGCCTGCCGCAGGGTGACGACACCGCGCTGTCGATCGTCATGTCGCGGTACGCGCTCGCGGTGCAGCACGAGCGTGGGCTGGCGATGCAGAGCCCGTGGACCGCGCTGCGCACGGCGTGCCTCACCGGCGTCGCACACCGCAAGATGGCCGAGAACATCGAGCTGCCCTCCGGCAACTCCCTGGTGCTGACGGCCGGTGACCTGGACGAAGCCGTCGCGGGACTCCTGACCAACCACATGGTCGCCAGTGACGCAGACGGCATCAGCGTCCCCGCCGGATTCACCCGTATCGCCGCGTTCCGGTCTGGCGTGGGTGGCGAGATGGACGGGTGCTACTCCCGCTACCCGGGCTGATCTCCCGGCTCCGGGTCAGGCGGGTCAGGATTTTCCGGCTGCCGGAGGCAGCAGGCGCAGCGCCGCATCGACGGCCAGGGCGGGGACGTCGAGAGTCTTCGAGCCCAGATCGTGCCGCGCGCCGGTGATTTCGACGACCTCGGTGCGTGCGGCGATCAGCGCCGCGGCGTCGCGCAATTCGCTGATGGTGCCGAACGGGTCCGAGGTGCCATGGGTGAAGACCGTCGGCACGGTGATGCGGGGCAGGTGCTCGGTGCGCCGGCGCTCCGGCTTGCCCGGCGGATGGAGCGGGTAGGAGAAGAGCGTCAGCTCGTCCACCGGGACCTCCAGGGCGGCCACCACCATCGAGGTCTGCCGGCCGCCGTAGGAGTGTCCCCCGGCGATCAGTGGTCCGTCCGCCAGCGTGCGGCACAATTCGATCGCTTCGACGACGCCCGCCTGGTCGGCGATGGCGGAGCCCGACGGGGGGCCCTTCGGCCGTCGTCGCCGGTAGGGCAGGTTGTAACGCACCGCCAGCCAGCCCCGGCGTGCCCACTCGTCGCAAATGCGTTGCAGCAGAGCGGAATCACGGTTGCCTCCGGCGCCGTGTGTCAGCACCGCGACGCCCTGCGGGATGCCCGCCGGTTCGTGCGCGATGCCGGCAATGTCCTCGAGGTTCATTGAGCGAGCCTGAACAGTGGGGACACCGGGCCGTGGCCGCCGCCCAGTGGATAGGCGGCGCGCAGACACTCGGTGACCCAGCGCTTTCCGAAAGCGACCGCGTCAGGCACCTGGTATCCATGGGCCAGCGCACACGCCGTCGCCGCTGCCAGTGTGTCGCCGCCGCCGTGGTCGTCGCCGGTGGGGAGTCGCTGAGCATCGAACTCGTAGAAGTCCGTGCCGTCGTAGAGCAGGTCGCTGCTGCGCTGCGACGAGCGCAGGTGTCCGCCCTTGACCAGCGCCCAACGCGGGCCCAGAGCGTGCAGGGCTTCGGCGGCGGCGCGTTGGGTGTCGGTGTCGACGACATCGATACCGACCAGCAGCTTCACTTCGTCCAGATTGGGTGTCACCAGGGTCGCCATCGGAAATAGTTGGCTACGAAGCGAATCCAGTGCCGAAGCGGCAAGCAGCGGGTCCCCGTGCATGGACGCGCACACGGGGTCGACGACCAGCGGCACAGTCAGGTCGAGCCCGCGCCAGGTGCGTGCCACCGCCTCGATGATGGACGCGGATGCCAGCATCCCGGTCTTGGCGGCCTGGATGCCGATGTCGGTGACCACCGCTTCGATCTGCCCGGCCACCACGTCGTCGGGAATCTCGTGAAAGCTCTTGACGCCCAATGTGTTCTGCACCGTGACGGCGGTGACGGCGACGCAGGCATGGACGCCGAGCAGCGCGATGGTGCGCATGTCGGCCTGGATGCCGGCACCACCGCCGGAGTCTGATCCGGCGATGGTCAGCACCCGCAGCGGCGTCGTTCCGGGCGCCGGAAGCGGCAGGAAACTCACTGCGTGAGGGGGAGATACACCCGGTTGCCGTGCTCGGCGAACTCACGGGACTTCTCGGCCATGCCGCTGGCCAGCATCGCCTCGACGTCTTCCTCGGTCTCCAGGCCGTGTTTGGCGGCAAAATCCCGTACATCCTGCGTGATGCGCATCGAGCAGAACTTCGGCCCGCACATCGAGCAGAAGTGAGCCGTCTTGGCAGGCTCCGCCGGCAGCGTCTCGTCGTGGTACTCCCGCGCGGTGTCGGGGTCCAGCGACAGCGCGAACTGGTCGTTCCAGCGGAACTCGAAACGCGCCTGCGACAACGCATTGTCGCGGTCCTGTGCATGCGGGTGGCCCTTGGCCAGATCGCCTGCGTGCGCGGCGATCTTGTAGGCGATGACGCCGTCCTTGACGTCCTTGCGGTCGGGCAGGCCGAGGTGCTCCTTGGGAGTGACGTAGCACAGCATCGCGGTGCCGGCCTGAGCGATGATGGCCGCGCCGATCGCCGACGTGATGTGGTCATAGGCCGGTGCGATGTCGGTGGCCAGCGGGCCGAGCGTGTAAAAGGGAGCCTCTTCGCAGAGCTCTTCTTCCAGCCGCACGTTCTCGACGATCTTGTGCATCGGGACGTGTCCGGGTCCTTCGATCATCACCTGCACGCCATGGGATTTCGCGATCTTGGTCAGCTCGCCCAAGGTGCGCAGCTCGGCGAACTGCGCGGCGTCATTGGCGTCGGCGATCGAGCCCGGCCGCAATCCGTCTCCCAGTGAGAAGGTGACGTCGTACTGAGCCAGGATGTCGCAGAGTTCCTCGAAGTTGGTGTACAGGAACGACTCCCGGTGATGCGCCAGGCACCAGGCGGCCATGATGGAGCCGCCCCGCGACACGATGCCGGTGACGCGCTTGGCGGTCAGCGGGACGTAGCGCAGCAGCACCCCGGCGTGCACGGTCATGTAGTCCACACCCTGCTCGCACTGCTCGATCACGGTGTCCCGGTACAGCTCCCAGGTCAGTTCGGTGGGGTCGCCGTTGACCTTCTCCAGCGCCTGGTAGATGGGGACGGTGCCGACCGGCACCGGGGAGTTGCGCAGGATCCACTCGCGGGTCTCGTGGATGTTCTTGCCGGTGGACAGGTCCATGATGGTGTCGGCGCCCCAGCGAGTGGCCCACACCATCTTGTCGACCTCTTCGGCGATCGAGGATGTGACGGCCGAGTTGCCGATGTTGGCGTTCACCTTGACCGCGAACGCCTTGCCGATGATCATCGGCTCGCTCTCGGGGTGGTTGTGGTTGGCCGGAATGACGGCACGTCCGATCGCGACCTCGTCGCGCACCAGTTCGGCGGGCATGCCTTCGCGCGCGGCGATGAACGCCATCTCCGCGGTGATCTCCCCGGCGCGGGCCCGCTGCAACTGGGTGCCACGGTCACGGACCACACCGGGCCGGGCCGGCAGGCCGGCGGCCAGGTCGATGACGGCGTCCGAGTCGGTATAGGGCCCGGACGTGTCGTACAGGTCGAAATGGTCGCCGGTGGACAGGTGCACGCGCCGGAAGGGGACGCGCATCCCGTCCAGCTCGCGGTACACCTTGCTGCTGCCCGCAATGGGGCCGGTGGTGACGGACGGTTCGATGGTGACAGTCATCTCTATCTCCCTACGCCGGCATTACCCGGTCAGGTTCGTACGGTCGACGGCCCCAGCCGTCCTCTCAGCGCATGAGGGTTGCGCTCCCGCGTGATTTATTGGGCTTGCCCAGCTCGCCGGGCTCCTCCCACGCTAGCGCAGGGCGGGGCGGATGGGCAGGGGCTCAGCCGTGTGTCCCGGGAGTGCCGAACAGCGAGCCTCTGCCGCCGCCGTTGCCGCCCCTGCCGTCGGGGCCGGCCTGACCCGAACCCGGCGCTATGGTCGCGCCGCCGGCGCCGCCGCCACCCCCGTTGCCGCCGTCGCCGATGAAGCCGATGGAATCGCCACCCTCACCGCCGTCGCCACCGGTCCCGCCGAAGAGGCCTTTGCCGCCGGTTCTGCCTATCCCGCCGGGGCCGCCGCCGCCCAGCAGTCCACTGTGTCCGCCGTTGCCGCCACCGCCACCGGCGCCGCCGACTCCTCCGAACTGGCTGCCATCGCCGGCGAACCCACCGGCGCCGCCCGCGCCGCCGTTGCCGAACAGCTTCGCGTCACCGCCGTAACCCCCGGCACCGCCGGTTCCACCAGCGTGCTGGGCGGCCGTGGCGGACGTTCCGTTGCCGCCCGCGCCACCCGCTCCGCCGTTGCCGATCTGCCCGCTCAACCCGCCGTTGCCCCCGTGTCCGCCGCTGCCTCCCGTACCGGCGGTCGCCAGCCCGCCGGTCCCGCCGGCTCCGCCGGCCCCGCCGTCACCGAACAGGATTCCGCCGCGGCCGGCATCGCCACCGCTTCCGCCGAGGCCGCCATTGGTCGCCCCGTCGCCACCCACTCCGCCAGCGCCGCCGGCGCCGCCGTTGCCGAAGAGGAAGGTGGTTCCGCCGGCCCCGCCGGTGCCGCCCAGTCCTGGCACCTGCCCGGCGGCGCCCGCCCCGCCAACGCCGCCGTCACCGCCGTTGCCGTACAGCGCGCCGCCCCATCCACCTACGCCGCCGGTGCCGCCGTGGCCGCCGGAGGAGCCGGCACCGCCCATTCCGCCGGCACCGCCGTTGCCGAACAGCCCGCAACCGCCGCCCGTGCCGCCGTAGCCGCCCGAGACGGTCGCACTCCCGGCTCCACCCGTCCCGCCCGTCCCGCCGTTGCCGAAGAGGAAGCCGCCAAGGCCGCCGCCGCCACCCGGGGCGAGGGCCCCGCCGGTGCCGCCTGCGCCTCCGTTGCCGATCAGCCCGCCGCTTCCACCTGCGCCACCTTGCTGGCCGGGCGCGCCCTCCGCGCCATTGCCGCCGTTGCCGAACAGCAGGCCGCCCGGTTCGCCGGCACCGCCCGGTGTCGTCGCGTTCCTGCCGTCGCCGATCAGGGGCCGGCCCAGCAGCATCCGGGCGGGCGCGTTGATCGCGTCGAGGACGACCTGGCCGACGTTGGCGGACTCCGCACTTGCGTAGGCTCCGGCGCCGGCGTTGAGGGCCTGCACGAATTGGGCGTGAAAGGCGGCCGCCTGGGTGCTGACCGCCTGGTAGGCCTGGGCATGGCTGTCGAACAACGCGGCGATGGCCTCCGATATCTCGTCGGCTCCGGCAGCCAGGACCGTCCTGGTCCCGACCGAGGCCGCGGTGTTGACACTGCTTATGGTGGAGGCAATGTTCGCCAGGTCCGTTGCCGCCGCTGCCATGAATTCGGGGGCTGCGATCACATACGACATGCGGACACTGTCTCGGGCAGGTGTTGCGCACTTCCTGCGCAATCATTGAACGCGCTGGTCAGCACATCGCGAGACGATGAAGGCCGCACGGCGAAGTGGCCGTCGTCCGCGCGTAATGGGATGATGGCCGATGTGCAGGACGATGGTCGTGAGCAGTCGACCAGTCCCGTGCTGCCGGCCGGGGCCCGGCCCTACCTGAACATCGGCAGCTTCCGCTTCTGGTTCGTCGGGCAGCGCTGGGAGTGGTCGGATGAGATGGCCCGGATGCACGGTTATGAGCCGGGATCGGTGGAGCCCACGACGAAGCTGCTGATGTCGCACAAGCATCCGGCCGACCGCGCTCACGTGCAGGATCTGCTGGATTATGCGCTGCGTTCGGGCGAGCCGTTCTCGAGCCGGCACCGGTTCATCGACACCGGAGGCACCGTGCACGACGCCATCGTGGTGGCCGACCGGATGCTGGACGACAACGGCGCCGTGCTGGGCACCGCCGGTCATTACATCGACCTCACCAACAGCTTCGACGAGGCGCGTCAGGAGGTTCTCGACGACGCCCTGCCGGACCTGTTCGAGAACCGGGCGGCGATCGAGCAGGCCAAGGGCGTGCTGATGTACGTCTACCGGGTGAGTTCCGAGCAGGCCTTCCGGGTGCTGCAGTGGCGTTCACAGGAGACGAACACCAAACTGCGCGAACTGGCCAAGCAGTTGCTCGATGAGGTCAGCTCGCTGGACCACCCGTCCACGGTCGCGCAGAGCCAGTTCGACCACTTGTTGCTGACGGTGCACGAGCGCATCCCCGAGGAATCCGGACGCTGAGCCGGGTTAGGCTCCCAATATCTGGGACGGGCAAGGTGGCGGATTCGGGCATCCGCACCCTGACCACCGGCCGAAATCTGACACATTTTAGGCGGGTACGTAATGGATTTGCTGGAGGTCGCGTATGAGTCGGGCGGGGAGGCGGTAATGGTGCTCGTCACGGGCGACGTGGACTCCAGCACCGCGGACTACCTGCGCGATCAGTTGGTCGCCGCGCTCGACGTCGCCACCACACACCCCCGGCGCCTGGTCATCGTTGACTTGCAGGGAGTGAACTTCTTCGGCAGCGCCGGGTTGAATGCGATGCTCGACTGCCATGACGCAGGCCGGGCCGCCGGGACGGCCGTCCGGCTGGTGGCTGACCATCCGCAGGTGCTGCAGCCGATCAGGGTGACCGAGTTGGACCGCATCTTCGCGATCTTTCCGACAGTGTCTGACGCGTTGCAACGATGAACCCGCATCCGCTACCGGCTGACCTCACGACCGCGGTCAGGCTTGGTGGCGAGATGGGGCGGAAGTTCGCCGACTTCGACTGGGCGGCGCATCCGCTCGGGCCGCCGCGGGGCTGGGCGGCCGAGATTCGGACCACGGTCGCCAACACTCTGACCTCGCGGTCTCCCACGATCGTGTTTCTGCGGGCACCGGAGCTGTTCGTCTGGCACAACGACGCGTACCTGTCCCTGCTGGGGGACAAAAACCCGGGCGCGCTCGGCCGGACCGCCCGGGAGCTGTGGTGGGACAACTGGGATGAGATCGGCCCGATACTCACCGGGGTCCTGTCGACCGGCGTCGCGACCTGGTCGCACGGGCTGATGCTGCCGGTGGTGAGCGAATCGACTCCGAGGGACTACATGTTCGCGGTGAACCCGGTGCTCGGCAGCGACGGGGCGGTCAGTGCGGTGATGGCGGCCGCCACCGCTATCGCCGACCCGGGCGGCCCGGCAGCGCGTGAGCGCGCCGAGCAATCCGCAGGCCTGATGAAGCTGGACGCCGCCGTGCAGGGAGCAGGCTCGGTCGCGGGTCTCCTCGAGGCAATACTGCGCTCTCCGTTTGCCAGCGGCGATGCCCCCGCCGCGGCGATCGGCGTGATCGTCGACGGTGAGGATCACCTTCAGTTCGAATTCGCCGGGGCCTTACCGGCCGAACTGCGAGACCGCTACCACGTTGCCGGGTTGGACAGCCCGCTGGTGGGCGTCGACGTCATCGCAACCGGCCGGCGGATGGTCATCCCGGACACGCTCGAGCTGCCGGCGCGGTACAGCCACGCGGTGAACGACACGGCTGGCAGTGTCCGGGCCTGCGTGGCGCAACCGTTGCGGGCCGGCAGCGGTCGCGTGGTCGGCGTGCTCACCCTGCTGTGGCCGCAAACCCGGCGGTTCACAGACTCCGAACTCGAGTTGTTCGCCCGGACCGCCGATATCACCGCGTCGGCCCTGGACCGCATCCGGTTGGCCGCGCGGGAACACCGCATCGCCGTCGACTTCCAGGAACACCTGCTGGACCTGGATCGCGGGTCGACCGCGGCGGTGGTCGCGGCCGTCTACCAGCCGGCGGGGGAGGCGATCAGGGTCGGCGGTGACTGGTTCTCAGCCACCGGGCTCGATCACCCCGACCGGATAGGTGTCTCGGTGGGCGACGTGGTGGGCCACGGCCTGCCCGCCGCGATCGTGATGAGCAGGTTGCGCGCCGCGGTCACCGTGTCTGCGCTGACGGCGTATGACCCGGCCAGCGTGCTGGGCGCCCTGGACCGGTATGCGCTGACCGTGGCCGGTGCACGTTGCGCGACGGTCGCCTACGCAGCCATCGACACCAGCGTTGAACCGGCCCGCATCAGCTATCTCTGTGCCGGGCATCCCTACCCGTTGCTGGTGCTGCCGGAACAGGGTCCGGTCTACCTGGAAGAGGGGCGCCGGTCCCCGGTGGCGACCAGCGCCTCCGACGGCGCGCCGGTGACCGCGACCGCTGATCTGCCGCCGGGGAGCCTGGTCCTGCTGTATACCGACGGACTGATCGAACGGGCGGGCGAGACGCTCGACAGCGGATTCGACCGGCTCAAGGCCGCGGCCGCCGAGTGCGCGGATCTGCCTGTCGAATCCGTGTGCGCCGAACTGCTGCACCGGATGACGCCCCCTGGCGGCTACCGCGACGATGTGGTGGTGCTCGCGGTGCGTCCCCGCCACGCCGGTAGCCGTAGCTTCGCTACGGTCGTGCCGGCCATGGCGAAGTATGTTCCCGCCGTGCGCGCACGGCTGCGGGATTGGCTGGCGACAACCGGCCTGCACAGGCAAGACGAAATTCTGCTGGCGGTGGGCGAAGCCGTCACCAACGCCATTGAGCACGGGAGCGGCTGCGAGGCCCGCAAGACGGTGGCGATAGAGGCCTTTCTCCGGCGCGACGCGGTGTCGATCAGTGTCAGTGACTCCGGTCGTTGGGTTGGCGATTCGTCGGCCAGCCGGCGCAGTCGCCGACGTGGCCGTGGGCTCACTCTGATCAGCGGCTTGGCGGACCAGGTCGAGACGGTTCGCACCACCGGCGGAACGCGGGTGACGCTGCGCTTCGGCTCCGCGTCCTAGTCGGCTTCTTCCAGGGCCTCGCCGATCTCCTCCAAAATCTGGTTGTGGTGATTGCTGGCCAGCAGGTGCCCGGTGCCGATCACCAGAGCCACCGGCCAGTCGATCAGCTCGAAGGCGGTCAGGGCGATCAGTCCGCCGAAATAGGCGAGCTGCTCGGGTGGGGGAACGTTCACCTTGCCCACTATGGGCAGGTTCACCGCGAAGGTGTGTCCCGCCCGGATTCTGTCCACCGCCTCGCGTTGTGGGGTGTGCCGGCGTTCTTTCTTTTCCGCCATCATTTGCCTTTCGGTAACGTCGGATTTGCCGTCCTGCCGGTTGATGCGGTCACCGTCGGAGATATGACGACGACAGAACACCCGACCGACCCGTTAGCGGCGTCGTTCGCCGTGTTGCTGAGGGGGCCTCTAACCGAACTTTATGCGCTGTTGTGGCGCGTTGGCGTGCTGGAAGTTCGAACGAACGAGCGGCGCCCTCGGCAACTGGTCGCCACGCGGTCCGCTTCGGCGGAGTACAGCCGGGCCACCGGTTGATTATCTGAATCGACGCCTCGTCAGTTCGTGCTGCGCAGGTCGCTGGTGCCGGCTCTGCGGCCCGCCGTTTTCCTCGCAGTCTTCGCGGGGGCTTTTTTGGCCGGCGGCTCGTCGGGTACCGGCGCGAGCTTGGCCTTGGCCGGCTGCACGGCCTGCGCCGGGGGCTCGGGCTGATGGCTCAGCCTGCGGAGCAACAGCGCGCCGCCACCGACGGCCAGCAGGATCGGCCATTCGACCAGACCCGCCGCGCCGATCGCGCCGATGGCCAGGGCCGCGGCCGGAGTCGACTTGCTGCCGGTGCTGAGTCCCTGCTGGATGCCCTCGGCGGCGCCCTTGACACCGCCGACGATGCCGTTGACGGCCGCGCCTCCCACGGCACCCGCGGCGGACGTTGTCGCCGTCGCGGCACGACTCACCGTTCGTCCCACGCCCCGCACCGCTTGATCGACGACACCCATGATGCCTCCCTGGCCTAGGTTTTCTCTGCTTTGTATACCCCTATGAGACTCACATGACCAGAATTTCTCAGCTGGTTCGCAGATCGACCAATACCGGTGCGTGGTCGCTGGGCGCTTTGCCTTTGCGCTCCTCCCGGACGATCTGCGCGTCCACCACCCGGGCAGCCAGTGCCGGTGAGCCGAGGATGAAATCGATCCGCATGCCCTGCCGCTTCGGGAAGCGCAGCTGGGTGTAGTCCCAGTACGTGTACACCCCCGGCCCGGGCGTGAAAGGCCTTACCACGTCCGTGAATTGGGCGTCGACGATCGCGTTGAACGCCTGCCGCTCGGGCTCGGACACGTGGGTGCAACCCTGGTAGAACTCGGTGCTCCAGACGTCCTCGTCGGTGGGCGCGATGTTCCAGTCCCCGACCAGTGCGATCGGGGCCGACGGGTCCGCGCGCAACCACCCCTCGGCCGTGTTACGAAGTGCGGCAAGCCATTCCAGTTTGTAGGAATAGTGCGGATCGTCGAGCGAGCGACCGTTGGGCACGTACAGGCTCCACACCCGCACACCGCCGCACGTCGCGCCCACGGCGCGGGCTTCGGACGCGGCGGCCACATCGGGCCTGCCGCTCCAGGTGGGTTGGCCTTCGAATCCGACCTGCACGTCCTCGAGGCCGACGCGGGAGGCGATCGCCACGCCGTTCCACTGATTGAAACCGACGTGTGCCACCTCGTAGCCGCGTTCGATCAATGGCAGCGCGGGGAATTGGGTGTCCGAGCACTTGGTCTCCTGCATGGCCAGCACGTCGACCTCGGCGCGATCGAGCCAGTCAACGACACGATCGAGCCGGGTGCGGATCGAGTTGACGTTCCAGGTGGCCAGCCGCAACAGATCGGGCATGGGGTGTCTCCTATCGGTGGCGAGGATCAGGGGCGGTGGAAGTAGCGGCGGCGGTGGTGCAGCCGGAAGCCCAGTTCCTCCGCAGCGGCGGTCGATTCGGTGTCCGGGACGCACACGTATTGCGGTGTGGGCGCCGCTGTTTCGCGCACCAGAAGCTGTTCGACGAGTTCGCATTCCAGGCCGGCGGGCGGGGACAGCAGGCGGTCCGGGATCAGCAATCTCGGGGTCAGGCCGCGCTCGTCGTACCAATCGAAGATCTCCGGTACGGTGCCAGATTGGGCCGAAACATCAAGCGGTACAGCTGAATTACTGGCCAGGGTGGAGCCGTGGGCGCGCAGCAGCCAGCCGCTCAGCCAGAGTTGCTGGGCACCCGGTGAGTCCGCAGCGGCGGCTCGCTCGAGACTGCGGATGTCGGCGGTGCGGACGGGTGCGGGGGTCAGGATGCGCACCGCCGTCACGTCGGCCGGGGCGACGTCGACCACCACGCCGGACTTCGTCTGCACCCGCACCGTCGGGTCGGTGGTCAGCAGGCGCCCCACCGCATCCGTCAGCGGCGGGACGGACCCGGGGGGTCGGCGGTAGCGCAGCGTCACCCGCGTGCCGAGGGCCGGCCACGAGACCATCAGTGACCGAACGGGTCGGGTCCCTCGCCCGGCAGCCAGGACAGGCCGGGAACACCCCAGCCGTGCGATTTGATGGCCCGTTTCGCGGCCCGGGCGTGCCGGCCGATCAGGCAGTCGACGTAGAGGAATCCGTCCAGGTGGCCGGTCTCGTGCTGCAGCATGCGGGCGAACAGGCCGGTGCCCTCGATGGAGACCGGCTTGCCCTCGCCGTCCAGTCCGCTGACCCGGGCCCAGTCGGCGCGGCCGGTGGGAAAGGACTCGCCCGGAACCGACAGGCATCCCTCGTCGTCGTCGTGGCCGGCTGACGGCATCGTCTCGGGGATCTCGGAGGTCTCCAGCACCGGATTGACGACGACTCCGCGGCGGCGGTTGGTCAGCCCGCGGTCGTCGGAGCAGTCGTAGACGAAGACCCGCAGCCCGTAGCCGATCTGGTTGGCCGCCAGACCGACGCCGTGGGCGGCGTCCATCGTGTCGTACATGTCCTTGATCAGCGCCGGCAGGTCGGCCGGAAGCGACCCGTCGGCGCCGACCGGGATCGGCGTCGTCGGGTTGTGCAAGACGGGATCGCCCACGATGCGGATGGGTACGACGGCCATGGTCGGCTAGCTTAAGGCGTCTGGTCGCAGCGGCCCGGAACGGGCCGCGCGGCAAGTGTGACCAAACCGACGGAGGCCGGGCCGGCCAGCGCGTCTGCCAGGCATCCTGCCGGCCGCAGAGGTCGCGTATTCCAAAGCAACTCGGCCGACTCGCGGGTCTGGTTTCCGGCTCAGCAGATAGCGGCGTGTTTCAATAATCGCCGGAGAATGCCCCCGATCTAGGTCAGGTCATTCGAGTCAATCGAGTTTTCGCCGGAAGGGTCCAGGGGAAGCGATATGGACAGCGCCATGGCGCGGGCACATCGATCGGGGGACAACACTGAGGTCGCGGATGGGTTGACCCGGCGCGAACACGACATCCTGGCCTTCGAACGTCAGTGGTGGAAGTTCGCCGGCGTGAAGGAAGACGCGATCAAAGAGCTGTTCTCGATGTCGGCGACGCGCTACTACCAAGTGCTCAATG
Source organism: Mycobacterium sp. 23 (assembly GCF_048287075.1). Lineage (NCBI taxonomy): Bacteria > Bacillati > Actinomycetota > Actinomycetes > Mycobacteriales > Mycobacteriaceae > Mycobacterium > Mycobacterium sp. 23. The sequence goes on along the minus strand of NZ_JBLVUX010000005.1, from coordinate 3,200,539 downwards.
CGCTCGTCGACCGGCCGGAGGCGTTGGCGGCCGACCCGATGCTGGTGAAGCGCCTGCGGCGACTGCGCGCCAGCCGTCAGAAGGCCCGCGCCGCACGCCGGCTCGGCTTCGAGGTGACCTGAGACGCTCCCGGGCTACAGTGGGCTCGATGAATGAGCGCGTACCGGACTCTTCCGGGCTTCCCCTGCGGGCCATGGTGATGGTGCTGTTGTTCCTGGGCGTCATATTCCTGCTGCTCGGCTGGCAGGCGCTGGACTCCTCGGGAAAGTCCGACGACGAGGCGTCGCCGGTGAGCACCGTCTCGGCCACTACGGCACCGTCCTCGTCGACCAGCGCCAAGCCGGCCGCGGCGAATGAGGCCGAGGTGCGCGTCTACAACATCTCGTCGAAGGAAGGCATCGCCAAGACCACCGCCGACGAGCTCAAGGCCGCCGGGTTCAAGGTCACCGAGGTGACCAACCTTTCGGTTTCAGACGTCACCGCCACCACCGTCTACTACGGCGAAGAAAGCGAGAAGGCCACCGCGGACGCGGTGGGCAAGAAGCTGGGAGCGCCGGTGGAAAAGCGGATCTCGGCACTTTCCGACCAACCGCCCGGCGTCATCGTTTTGGTGATGGGTTGACGCTGATTCCGGAGGCTCGCCACGCTAGGCTCTCCGCTATGCCTAAGCCTGCCGGTTTGAAAGTCGCAGCCGTAACGTGTGTCGCTCTGGTGAGCGCGTGCTCGTCGCCTCAGCAACCGACGTCGACGCCGGGTACCACCCCGTCGGTCTGGACCGGATCTCCGGCACCCTCGACCTCCGGCCACCAGGAGGCGTTGCCGAGTCCTCAGGCGGGGGCGGCGGCCCAGATGTTGATGACCGTCCTGAAGGGTCCCGACGGCAAAGAGATCGCCACGGCGAAGTTCGAGTTCGCCAACGGCTACGCCACCGTGACGGTCGCGACGACGGGCACCGGCGTGCTCTCACCCGGGTTCCACGGCATGCACCTGCACAAGGTGGGCAAGTGCGAGGCCAACTCCGTGGCTCCCAACGGCGGCGCGCCCGGCGACTTCCTGTCCGCCGGCGGGCATCTGCAGCTGCCCGGAGCCAGCGGCCACGCCAGTGGCGACCTGCCGCCGTTGCAGGTCCGCAAGGACGGCTCTGGGACGCTCGTCACCACCACGGACGCCTTCACCATGGACGACCTCACCTCCGGCGCCAAGACCGCGATCATCATCCACGCGGGCGCGGACAACTTCGCCAACATTCCGGCGGATCGCTACAAGCAGAACGACGGGACACCCGGTCCCGACGAGACGACGATGACAACCGGTGACGCCGGCAAGCGGGTGGCGTGCGGTGTCATTGGGTCCGGGTAAGGGTCTGGTTAACGGTCCGGGCTTCCCGCCGTCCTCCAGGGCCCGCAGCCACATCGATTTCGCTCGTTCGCCGCGGCCGACCGTCGGCGTGGAGTGGGAGTTCGCGCTTGTCGACGCGCAGACCCGTGACCTGAGCAACGAGGCCACCGCGGTGATTGCCGAGATCGGCGAAAACCCGCGCGTACACAAGGAATTGCTGCGCAACACCGTCGAGGTGGTCAGTGGCATCTGCGAGAATGCCGCCGAGGCGATGGCCGACCTGCGCGACACCCTGGGCCCGGCCCGCCGGATCGTGCGCGACCGCGGCATGGAGTTGTTCTGCGCCGGGACCCATCCCTTCGCCCAATGGTCCAGCCAGAAGCTCACCGACGCGCCACGGTACGCCGAACTGATCAAGCGCACCCAGTGGTGGGGCAGGCAGATGCTGATCTGGGGTGTGCACGTACATGTCGGGATCTCCTCGGCCAACAAGGTCATGCCCATCATGTCGTCACTGCTCAACCAGTACCCGCATCTGCTGGCGCTGTCGGCCTCCTCGCCCTGGTGGGGCGGCGAGGACACCGGGTACGCGAGCAACCGGTCGATGATGTTTCAGCAACTGCCGACCGCGGGGCTGCCGTTCCAGTTCCAGAAATGGTCGGAGTTCGAGGGCTTCGTCTACGACCAGAAGAAAACCGGCATCATCGACCATGTCGACGAAGTCCGTTGGGACATAAGGCCGTCCCCGCATCTCGGCACACTCGAGGTGCGGATCTGCGACGGCGTGTCCAACCTGCGGGAACTGGGTGCGTTGGTCGCGTTGACGCACTGTCTGATCGTCGACCTGGACCGCCGGCTGGAGGCCGACCAGCCGCTGCCGACCATGCCGCCCTGGCATGTGCAGGAGAACAAATGGCGGGCCGCCCGCTATGGGCTGGACGCCGTGATCATCCTGGATGCCGACAGCAACGAGCGGCTGGTCACCGAGGACCTCGACGACGTGCTCAACCGGCTGGAGCCGATTGCCAAGTCGCTCAAGTGTTCTGACGAACTGGCGGCGGTGGCCGACATCCCGCGCCGCGGTGGGTCCTACCAACGGCAGCGGCGGGTGGCTGAGGAGCACGACGGCGACCTGCGCTCGGTGGTCGACGCGCTCGTGGCCGAGCTGGATATCTAGGCGAGTGCCCCGGCAGCCGGCCGGACAGCGCCGGCGACGCGCCTGAGCAAGTGACGCACCACGATCCGGTGCCCTCCACTACCGATGACCAACGCCCGATACACCCTGCCGCGCAGACCGGGGAACTCCGCGAAGGTCAAGGCGCGCAACCGAACTCCGTCGGTAGCGGGATCCAGCTCGTAGACCAGGCGGTAGGCCGCGAACGGGTGACGGCCCTTGAGGGCGAGACGGCGCGGCGGCGTGGCTTCCTCCAGAGTGAAGCCGAAGGGGACCGTACTCGGGTCGGCGGGGTCGCGACAGGTCTTGGCCAACAGCGCCGCCCAGGTTTGCTCCGGTGAGGCGTGGATCGCGATAGCATGCTCATCGATATAGGGTAATCGTTTCATATGGAAGGATCATACTAGATCGTGGCACCTCCGCGGAAGCACGAAACCGACGCGATTCTGGATGCGACGCGGGCGCTGGTGCTCACGGCCGGCCCGCGGGCGGCCAGCGTCGCGGCGATAGCCAAGGCGAGCGGCGCCCCCGCCGGCACGCTGTATCACCGCTTCGGCAACCGGGACGGCGTGGTGATCGCCGCCTGGCTACGGGCATTGGACCGGTTCCAGCAGCGAGCGCTTGCCGCCGCCGGCGGCACACCCCTGGCGCAGGCCGCCGCAATGGCTTCGGCGGCCGTCGGCTTTGCCCGCGAACTTCCCGACGACGCCCGGCTGTTGCTGACGATCCGGCCCGCGGACCTGGTTGACAGCCAATCCGACACGGACTTCCGGGGGACCCTGGCCGCGATGAACGCGCCGCTGACGCAACGGATGCGCGAGTTGTGTCATCAGCTCTACGGCACCGACGAACCGCGGGCCCTGGACGCGGTGTACCGCGCCGTGTCGGATCTGCCCTACGCCGTCGTGCGCCGCCACGCCCACGACGATCCGCTGCCGGATTGGCTGGAGGCCGATGTCGAGGCCGCCGCGCGGGCGCTGCTGCATAGTTATGGGAAGAAAGGGGATGAGGCGGATGGACCCAATCGACGTGGCGATGTTTCCACTGGAATCGGCGTTGTTGCCGGATGAAGATCTGCCGCTGCGCATCTTCGAACCTCGTTACACCGCGCTGGTGCGGGACTGCCTCGACAGCCCCGACCCCCGCTTCGGTGTGGTGTTGATCTCGCGTGGCCGCGAGGTCGGCGGCGGTGACGCGCGCTCCGACGTCGGAACCATGGCGACGATCGAGGACTACGTGGACGCGGGCGGGGGCCGGTACGCACTGCAGTGCCGGATCGGCGAACGCATCAAGGTGCTGCAGTGGCTCCCGGACGATCCCTACCCGCGGGCCCGGGTGCAGGTGTGGCCCGACGAGCCCGGGCCGCCGGTGACCCCTGCTGCCTACCTGGACGCCGAGGACCGGGTGTGGGCGTTGTACGAGCGGATCGCCGACGTGCAGGGCGTGGCACTGCCGGCCCGTGACGAGGTGTTCGACTACCCGGAGGGCGCCGCCGACCTGTCAAAGATGTTGTACGCGTTGGCATCTCGGGTGCCGATGGGGCCGGCCGACCGGTACGCCGTGCTGTCGGCGCCGGCTGCCGCCGACCGGCTGGCCGCGTTGCTCGACGCGGTGGAATCGGTCACCGCGGTGGTGGAGTTTCAGCTCTCGGAGTGATCGTCCGGGGCGCTGTCACGTCCAGAAGTCGTTCAAGGGTAAGGCGTACTTGTCGTTGTAGGTCAGCGTGGTCAAAGGTGTTCCCGCCGTCGGGCTCAAGGCATATTCGAGCGTGGACATCAGGCCGTAGTGGTCGTAGCGGGTGTTGGTGACGAAGTGCCCGGATTGCATTCCCCCGACGGTCACCGCGCCCTGGTTGGGGATGATAACGGTGTTGATCAGGTTGCCCTGGTTGCCGATGCCCAGCGACAGGTTGTTGTAGTCCTCGTCGAACGTGATGATGATGGCGTCGCGCTGGCCCGCCGTATTCCAGCTGTTCGAGTTCATGATCGTGGACACCGTCTGCTGCAGGAATTGGTCGCCGGCCGCGACGTTGTACTGGTGGTTGGTGAGCTGGCTGGCAAGCCAATTCGCCGCACCGTTCGGGAAATCGACCGGGCCTTCCATGTTGTAGGAACCGTCGGCGGCGATCCACGAGAATCTCGGCGTGGTCGCGCTGCTCTGCAGATCGATGCTCAGCTGGGTCAGCGGGAGCAGATGCGTCTGCAGATAGGCAGGGGAGTTGTTATAGACGTAGGTGAACTGGGCGAAGGGCAGCGCGTCGACGGCATACTCCCCGGAGGACACGATGGCTCCCGGATACGGCATGCCCTGCGCATACCCCGCCCACGTGATGCCCGCGTTGTCCATGGCTTCCATCAGGCTGGGTGCGTTGATGGAGGGCGAGGCCGGGTTGTAGATCAGGCCGAAGTCCGACCCGCCCATGATCCGGAAGTAGTTCGGGTCGCTGGGGTGCCCCAGAGCGTAGTAGTTGTTCGCGTAGCCGTATGTGTTGATCAGGCTGTTGAGGTAGGGGGCGTTGACGCTGCCCAGGATGTCGGCTGCGCCCTTGTTCTCCATGTAGATCAGGTAGACGTGGTCGAGTTGGCCGACGTTCGACGTTGGGACGGTGAGCACCGGTGCGGCCAGGGTCGGGTCGCCGACGGTGAACGACAGGTTGTCGGCGAAGGCACCGTTGTAGTTGCCCAGGATCGGGTTGCGGTCGGTGAAGGTCGCGGTGACGACCGCGGAGGTGGTACCCACCGGGACGGTGCCGGAGATATCGCGGGCCTGGAACCCGGTCATTCCCAGGCGGTCAATCGTCGACACCGGCCCGATCGAACCGGTGCCCAGCGCGACCCCGTTGGAGTTGAGGAAGGTGACCTGCACCGAGGTCGAGGACGGGTCCAGCAGGTAGCCGCCCAGCAGTCCACTCAACGTGTAGGGGACGGTGCCGGTATTGATGCTGGCGGTTGCGGCTGCCAGATTGACGGTTTGACTGATCGACGACGTGGCCACAGGTCCGCCGCCGGCGAAGTTGTTGCCCGCACCCGGGGCCGGGTTGCCGGGGAAGCCCAGGCCCAGGAAGTTGGGCACCGTCGGGAACGGAGTGGAGGTCGGTGACGGGTAGGTGAGTGGGGTGCCGTAAGGGACGATGGTCGGGGTGCCGGTGACGGTCCAGCCGGGGATGGTGACCGAGCTGAAGCCCGTCGTGGAGGGACTGGCGAATTCGAAACTGCCATTGACGAGCAGGTTGGGGCTCATCGGTAGCCCGGGGATGCCGTTGTGGCCGATCAGCCAGCCGCCGGTGCCGATGGTGCCGGGACGGCCGAGCAGATTGAGAGTGGCGGAGTAGCCGCCGTTGCCGCCGTTGCCGCCGTCGCCGATCGCGACCGCGTTGCCGCCGGCGCCGCCATTGCCGCCGCTGAAGGTGGGGGCGGCCTCCGCGCCGGACCCGCCTGCACCCCCGTTGCCGAGCAGCGACCCGCCGGCCCCGCCGTGCCCGCCGGCTCCGCCGGGGCCCGCGACGGAGAATCCGCCGGTTCCCCCGGCGCCGCCGCCGCCGATCAGCGTGGCGTTGCCGCCGATCCCGCCTTGGCCGCCGAAGTGCCCCGCGCCACCGAAGCCGCCGTCGCCGCCGGACCCCAGCGCGCCGGCGACGCCACCGGGGCCGCCGAGGCCACTGGCGCCGGTCTGGCTGGATCCGCCGGCTCCGCCGGAGCCGCCGGTGCCGGCAAACTGGCCGCCCGCGCCGCCTAGTCCTCCGGGGCCGGCGATTGAGAAGGCGGCGCCGCCGTCGCCGCCGACCCCCCCGGCGCCGATCAGTGAGCCGCCGATCGTGCCGGCGCCGCCGCCGAACACCGAGCCGGCGATGCCGGAGTTGCCGCCGAGGCCGCCGGCACCGCCGACATCCCCGGCTCCACCGACGCCGCCGCCTCCGCCGACGGCGCCGACCAGGCCACTCAGGGCCCCGCTGGCCCCGCCGGCGCCTCCGCCGCCGCCGCGTAGACCACCAGCCAACTGGCTGGCAATCCCGCCCGCGCCACCGCCGCCGCCCGAGCCGAAGATGCCGCCGGTCCCGCCGGCCCCGCCGCCTCCGCCGTTGGCGTCGACTCCCGCCGCGGCGCCGATTCCGCCGGCCCCGCCTGTCCCGCCGTTGCCGAAGAACAAGCCACCGTTGCCGCCCTGGCCGCCCGCCCGCCCGACGCCGGTGGCGCCGAACCCGCCGGAGCCGCCGGTACCGCCGGTGCCCAACAGTCCGGCCGCCCCGCCGGGACCACCGGGGACGCCGTTGGCGCCGGACCCGCCGGCCCCGCCGTCACCCAACAGCCAGCCACCCGGGCCGCCGGCGGCGCCGCTGCCCGCCGCGCCCGGGGCGCCGTTGCCGATCAGCGGGCGCCCGGTCAGCGCCACGCTCGGCGCGTTGATCACATTGAGCGCCGCCGCGGGTAGCAGCAACCCGTTTGCGCCGCTCGCGCCGTTGGCACCCGCCGTGGTGCCGAGTCCGCCGATCCCACCGGTCCCGCCCAGCCCCAGCAACACGGCCTTGCCGCCGGCCCCGCCGGCCCCACCGGCGAACAGCGGGGCACCCTGAGCGCCGGCCCCGCCGGCCCCACCGCTGCCGACCAGCAGTGCTCCGGCCCCGCCACCGCCGCCGGCTCCACCGTTGCCGGCCGCAGCGAACCCGCCGACCCCACCGACTCCACCGAACCCGAACCAGCCCGCATCCCCGCCGGCTCCGCCGTGGCCACCGGCGCCACCGCCGAGATCGAACGTCGAGCCGCCGCCGCCGCCGGCCCCGCCGGAGCCCAACACACCGGCGTGCCCGCCCGTCCCGCCGGCACCGCCGGCGCCGGCAAAGCTGGTGCCACCGCTCCCGCCGGCCCCGCCGTTACCGAACAGCGGGCCTGCCGCACCACCCGTCCCGCCGGCACCGCCGGCGCCGTTCAGGCCCAGGCCGCCGGTGCCTCCAGCTCCACCGGCACCGAACAGCGGACCCCCGGCGCCCCCGGTTCCGCCGGCACCGCCGGCTCCGCCGGCACCGCCCACCCCACCGACTCCACCGCCGGCTCCGACCAGACCGCCCAGCAGGCCGCCGGCACCGCCCGCTCCGCCGGCTCCGCCGGTACCAAGGTCGGAAAGCCCGCCGGTTCCGCCGGCACCGCCAGCGCCCAACAACCCACCGGCCCCGCCGGCACCCCCGGTGCCACCGATCCCGTTCAACACGAACCCGCCGGTGCCACCGGCCCCACCGGTGCCCAGCAGCCAGCCGCCGGCTCCGCCGGCACCGCCCGTCCCACCGCCGGAGCCGCCGGCCCCACCGGCTCCGCCGGCACCGATCAGCCCCGCCGGGCCGCCGGCCCCGCCGGCGAATCCGGCCGCTCCGGAACCGCCGGCGCCGCCATCACCGAGCAGCCAGCCGCCGGCCCCGCCGCCGGCCCCGGTGCCGGGGGCGCCGTTGGCGCCGTTGCCGATCAACGGGCGCCCGGTCAACGCCTGCACGGGCCCATTGATCGGCGCCAGCAGGCTCTCGCCCAGGGCGTGCAGATCCACCGATTGCAGTGCCGACAGATTCACGGCCTCCGCGCCGGCGTAGGCACCCGCACTTGCGCTCAACGTCTGCGCCAGCAGCTGCTCGAAGGCGGCCGCCTGCGCGTCGAGGGCCACAAAGCCCTGCGCGTAGTTGCCGAACAGCCGCGCGATCGCCGCCGACACCTCGTCGGCGGCCGCCGCCGCGACCGTCGTGGTCGACGGCGCCCACGACGCCGTCGCCTTCCTGATCGCCTCCCCGATCCCGCTTACATCGGCCGACGCGGCTGCCAGAGCTTCCGGGGCTGCGATCAGGAACGTCGACATCAGCGGCTCCCATCATTGGGGCGAAGCGAACGGCTAAATATATGGCACGGGACCCCGAAAGTGAATGGATCTGCAGCTGTTCGGCAGAGCGTTTCTTCGCTAGAGAACTTTGGCGAATTCGCGCAGTGACTGTATCTGCAAGGGATCCAGCGACGGGCGCACTTTTTCCCGGGCCGCGGCCAGGTCGGCCGCTGTGACGTCCGCGGCGTCGATGGAACGCCGCATCGCGGTCAGGGCGGCCTCGCGCAGCAGCGCCACACAGTCTGCGGCGCTGTATCCTTCGAGCCCGGCGGCCACCGCGTCCAGGTCGACGTCGGAGCTGAGCGGGATGGATTTGCCTGCGGTGCGCAGGATTTCGCGACGGGCATCGGCGTCCGGCGGCTCGACGAACACCAGCCGTTCCAGCCGGCCGGGCCGCAGCAGAGCCGGGTCGATCAGATCCGGTCGGTTCGTGGCGCCCAGCACGACGACGTCACGCAGCGGGTCGATGCCGTCGAGTTCGGTCAGCAGCGCGGCCACCACACGGTCGGTGACACCCGAGTCGAAGCTCTGCCCGCGCCGGGGCGCCAGTGCGTCGATCTCGTCGAGGAACACCAGAGACGGCGCCGAATCGCGGGCCCGCCGGAACAATTCGCGCACCGCCTTCTCCGACGATCCGACCCATTTGTCCATCAGCTCAGAGCCTTTGACGGCGTGCACGCTCAGCTGTCCGGTGCTGGCCAGCGCCCGGACCACGAAGGTCTTGCCGCAGCCCGGCGGGCCGTAGAGCAGCACCCCGCGCGGCGGGTCCACCCCGAGGCGGGAGAAGGTGTCCGGGTGCTGCAGCGGCCACAGCACCGCCTCGGTGAGCGCCTGCTTGGCCTCGACCATGTCGCCGACGTCGGCCAGGGTGACGCTGCCGACGACGACCTCTTCGCCGGCTGACCGCGACAGCGGCCTGATCACCGACAGCGCGCCGATCAGGTCGTCCTGGCTGAGTTTGGGTGGCTGACCGTCGGTGCTGGCCCGCGACGCCGCCCGCAGCGCCGCCTCGCGCATCAGCGCCGCCAGGTCCGCGACCACGAATCCCGGTGTCCTGGCGGCGATCGCGTCGAGGTCGAGGTCGGTGGTGGGCACCTTCTTCAGCAGTGCCTCCAGCAGCGCCTTGCGGGTTCCGGCATCGGGCAACGGCAACCCCAGCTCACGGTCGCACAGCTCCGGTGAGCGCAGCCGGGCATCGATCTGGTCCGGCCGCGCCGAGGTGGCGATCAACGCGACGCCGTTGGTGGCCACGGCCCTGCGCAACTCGGTGAGGACTAGCGCGGCAACCGGTTCGGGTGTTTCCGGTAGCAGGGCGTCGACGTCGGTGATCAGCAGCACGCCACCGCCGTCGCAAGCCTTGGTGACGGCGGCCGAGACCGCGCGCAGCCGGTCCTCGGCGGCCAGCGCGCCGATGGCCGGGCCGTCGAGCTGCACCAACCGGCGTCCGGCGCACACCGCTCGGACCAGGGTCACTTTGCCGACACCGGCCGGCCCCGACACCAGGACACCGAGATTGGTGCCGGCTCCCAGTGTCTTCAGCAGGTGCGGCTCGTCGAGCGCGAGCTTGAGCCACTCGGTGAGCTTGGCCGCCTGCGGCTGTGCCCCTTTGAGCTCTTCGACCTGCATCTCCGGGGTCGAGACGTCGACGGCCGGAATGACGTGCGACGAGTCGGGCACCGCGGTACCCCAGCTGACCAGCGTGTTCGGCTGGACGCTGACCGGTCCCTGGGGGTCCATGCCGGTGACCGTCAACAACTCGGATGTCCAGCTGATCCCCACCGACGAGGCCAGCGCGCGGGTGGCCGCCGACGTCGACGTGCCGGGTCCCAGGTCGCGCGGCAGCAGCGACACCGCGTCCCCGACCGTCATCACCTTGCCGAGCAGCGCCTGGCGCAGCGTGGCCGACGACAGCGACTGGGTGGCCAGCGTCGAACCACTCAGCGTCACCGTGCGCGCCCCGTAGACGGTGACGGCGCTGACGATGACCTCGGTGCCCTCCCGCAGGCCGGCGTTGGACAACGTGACGTCATCGAGCAACACGATGCCGATCGGGATGTCGCCGTTGGCCATGCCCGCCACCGCCGCGGTGGTGCGGGATCCGGTGAGCGACACCGCATCCCACTCGCGGATGCCCAGGGCGACGATGGTGCTCGGGTGCAGCCGCACGACGCCGCGGCGCGAGTCGACCGCGGACGTGTTCAGCCGGGCGGTGAGAGTGAGGTGATTGGGCCGGGTCACGTCACCTGCCCGGTTTGCGCAACCCGAGCCGCGCCATCGACCGTCGGTGCGGCTGGGCCCGCCGGGTCGCGCGCCGGGCGGCGCGTCGTTGCTTGTTGTCGTCCTCCCACGCTTCGGGGTGCTTGGCCAGCCAGCGCTTGCTGCGCACCGCGAACGGGATGTGGCACACGTAGGAGATGATGATGACCCAGATCAGGATGTAGGGCGCCAGCACCGCGGCGGCGGCGGCGATCGCCAGCACCGCCAGTAGCGGGGCCGCCCAGTTCGGCGGCACGGCCAGGGTGTGGAACTTCTTCATCGGGATCGCGCTGACCATCAGCAGCGACGTCCCGGCGATCCAGAAGCCCAGGAACCAGATCGACGTCCACCAGCCTTCGCCGAACTGGAGCTTCAGGCCGATCGTCCCGATCATCGAGACGGCGCCCGCCGGCGCCGGCATCCCGACGAAGTACTCCTTGGCGTAGGGCGGCAGCGTCCCGTCGTCCTGTTGGGCGTTGTACCGGGCCAGTCGCAGCACGACGCACACCGCGTAGAGCAACACGACGGCCCAGCCCACCGGCCACTTCGACAACAGGGTCACGTACACCACGAGGGCAGGGGTCACGCCGAAGTTCACCGAGTCGGCCAGCGAGTCGATCTCGGCCCCCATCCGCGACTGAGCGTCAAGGATCCGGGCCACCCTGCCGTCGAGGGCGTCGAGGATGGCGGCCACCGCGATCAGCGCCATCGCGGGGATCGGTTTGTGGTCGAGCGCGAACTTGATCGAGGTGAGGCCGGCGCAGATGGACAGCACGGTCATGGCGCTGGGCAGCAGGTGCAGCGCCTCGGTGCGCCGGACCCGCGGTTTGTTGATCATGAGAGCTCTGCCAGGACGGTCTCGCCGCCCAGGGTGCGCTGGCCGAGACTGACGATCGGCTGCGCGCCCGGCGGCAGGTAGGTGTCCAGGCGCGAGCCGAACCGGATCAGGCCGTAGGTCTCTCCGATCGCCAGCCGGTCGCCGACATGTGCGTCGCACACGATACGGCGCGCCACCAAGCCGGCGATCTGCACAACCACCAGGTCGTCTCCGTTGTCCATGCGGATGCGGACGCTGGTGCGCTCGTTGGCCTCGCTGGCCTCGGGCAGGTCGGCGGACAGGAAGCTGCCCGGACGGTGTTGCACAGCGATCACCTCACCGCTCACCGGGGCCCGCTGCACGTGCACGTCGAGGATCGACAGGAAGATACTGATGCGCGGTCTCGGCGTGTCGCCCATGCTCAGTTCGGCAGGCGGGACGGCGTTGTCGATCACGCAGACCGTCCCGTCGGCGGGTGCGACGACGGCACCGGGCCGGGTGGGAGGCACCCGCTTCGGGTGCCGGAAGAAGCCGGCGCAGGCGCCCGCGGCCAGCAGCCCGGTCCGGCGCACCCAGCGGTGCCGGTAGCCGACGGCGGCCAGGGCCAGGCCCGCACCTATGAACGGCCGCCCGCCCGGGTGGATCGGGGGAACGGTGTCCCGCACCAACTCGATCAGGTGCGCGGGACCTTCGGAAGAACCAGGGCGTCGTGCCACGCGGGTCATCTTACGTATGGGCGCAGCGGCGGCGTGGTTCGTTGGGTCCCGGGCAGGGAAAGCTGAGAGCGAACCCGCCCGTTCGAGGAGTCCGACATTCCGCCTCAGTCCCTGCACGGCGCGGCGCTGCGCCGCGCAAAGCTCGGCGTCACCGCGACGTTCGTCGCTCATGCCGTGGTGTTTTCGTCCTGGGCTGCCCACATCCCGCAGGTCAAGGCGGGCCTCGGGTTGTCCGACGGGGGATTGGGGACGGCGCTGTTCGGCGCACCGCTGGGCTCGGTCGCGGCGACGTTGTTCAGCCACTGGGCGCTGCCCCGCTGGGGCAGTCGCCGGCTGGTGCCCGTGATGGTCGCGGGCTACTCGCTCGCCCCGATGACCGTCGGGCTGGCGACTTCCGGCGCATGGCTGTTTCTGACCCTGATGCTGTGGGGCTGGTTCCAGGGTGCGCTGGACGTCGCGATGAACACTCAGGCGGGCACCGTGGAGCGACAGGCCCGCGCCCCGATCATGGCCCGGTTTCACGGCATGTGGAGTCTGGGCGCGCTGGTGGGCGCGGTGATCGGGGCGGCCTGCGTCAGCGTCGGCGTCGGCCTCGAACCCCAGCTGGTGGTGCTGGGGGCCGCGGTACTGGTGCTGGTCGGCCCGCTGACCCTGCGCTTCATCGACGACGAGACCGTCGACGCCGAGGCAGGCGAGCGGGTGCGCGTCTGGACACCGACGGTGGCGATCCTGGCGGCGGTGGCATTCGCGTCGTTCCTGTGCGAGGGCGCCGCCACCGACTGGTCGGCGAATTTCGTGCACGACGTCGTCGGCGCCGGGGCCGGGGTGTCGGCTCTGAGCTACGCGGCGTACACCCTGGCGATGGTGGTGATCCGGTTCGGCGCGCTGCGCCTGCACGCCCGGGTCTCGGCCCGTCGGCTGCTGCCGGGGCTGGCCCTGGTCGCCGTCGTCGGCATCACCGTCACGCTGGTCGCGGCCGATCCGGTTGCCAGCGTGATCGGTTTCGCCTGCGTGGGAGCGGGGGTGGCGCTGCTGGTGCCCACGGCGTTCAGCGCCGCCTACGCGGCCGGCAACGGGGGGTCGGCGATCGCCCTGGTCGCCGCGACCGGCTGGGTGGGCTATCTGCTCGGGCCGCCGCTGATCGGCCATCTCGCTCAGTGGGTCGGGCTGTCGGCGGCGCTGGTCACCATCCCGGTGGTGCTCTTGGTTGCGGCACTCGCGATCGCGGCCACCTCAGCTTTCGACGCGGCCGACGATTTTCATCGCGATTAGCTCAGATCCCACACCTGCAACTCGGTTCCGGCCGGCACCTCGACCACGTCCTCGGGGATGTCCAGTAGGGCGTTAGCCGACGCGAGCCAGCGCAGATGGTGCGAAGCGGGTGGCCCGTAACTGGTGACCCGGCCCGCCGCGGGCTCGAGGATGGCGCGCCGGAACTGCCGCTTGCCGCGGGGCGAGGTCACCGCCTCGGTGAGCACCGCGGCCCGCTTCGGCCGCTGCGGGTCGGGCAGGCCCATGGCTGCGCGCAACGCAGGCCGGATGAACACCTCGAAGGAGACCAGCGCGCTGACCGGGTTGCCGGGCAACGTGATGATGGGCGTGCCGGCCACGAAACCGGCGCCCTGCGGCATGCCCGGCTGCATCGCCACCTTGACGAACTGCACGCCCTGATCTCCCTCGCGGCCGAAGGCGTCCTTGACCACCTCGTAGGCGCCGGCGCTGACCCCGCCGCTAGTGATGATCAGGTCCGCGTCGGGCGCGTAGCGGTCCAGGACCGCGGTGAACTGTGCGACGTCGTCGCCGGCGGTCGCGGTGGCGAGCACTTCGGCACCGGCCTCGCGGACGGCGGCCGCGAGCATCACCGAGTTGGACTCGTAGATCTGCCCGGGTTGCAGCGGCGTACCGGGCGCCACCAGCTCGGAACCGGTCGACATCAGCAGCACCCGCTGCCGGGGCACCACCGGCAACGCCGCCAGCCCCAGCGCGGCGAGCAGGCCGAGCGCGGCAGGCGTCACCACCTCGCCCGCACGCAGCACGGTGGTTCCCGCGTCCACGTCCTCACCTGCCCGGCGGATGTGTTTGCCCGCGTCGGAATGCTGGCGGATCTGCACCGACCGCACGCCGCCGTCGGTGGCCTCCACCGGCACGATGGCCGTGGCCCCGGCCGGCAGCGGCGCCCCGGTCATGATCCGGTGCGCGGTACCGGGTTTCAGGGCCAGCTCGTCGGTGCGGCCGGCGGGTATGTCCTCGGCGACCGGCAGCACGACGGGCCGCTCGGGCGTCGCGCCCGCGGTGTCCTCGGCCCGCACCGCGTAACCGTCCATCGCGGAGTTGTCGAAGACCGGTAGGGACAAGGGCGCGACGATGTCGTCGGCCAAGACCAGGCCCAGAGCGTCGGCCAGCGCGACCGTGGCCGCGGGGCGGGACGTGATCATGTCCGCGATCACCCGCTGGTGTTCGGCGACAGAACGCATGTCAGACCGGGAACTTCACGCCGGTGAGTTCCTCGGAGACACTCCACAGCCGGCGTTGCAGGTCCGCGTCGTGCGACTGCGCACTGGACTGCACCAGCCTGGGGTGGCCACGCTGCTCGCCCAGGCCGTCCGGCCCGTAGTACTGCCCGCCCTGCACGGACGGGTCGGTGGCCGCCCGCAGCGTGGGCAGGGCGCCGGCCTCCGCGCTCTGGAACAGCAGCGGCGCCAGGGCGTTGAGCGGCCGCAGTATGCGCGGCACATTGCGCGCGAGTTCGGTGGCCGAACCGCCGGGATGCGCGGCAACGGCGATGGTGGGCGCCTTCCCGTCCTGCCGGATGTCGGACAGCCGGCGCTGCAACTCGTAGGTGAACAGCAGATTGGCCAGCTTCGACTGTCCGTAGGCGCCGATGCGGCTGTAGTTGCGTTCCCATTGCAGGTCGTCGAAGTGAATCGCGGCGCGCATGCGGTGGCCGAGGCTGCTGACCGTCACCACCCGGGAGCCGCGCACCTTCAGCATCTGGTCCAGCAACAGCCCGGTGAACGCGAAGTGGCCGAGATGGTTTGTGCCGAACTGCAATTCGAAGCCGTCGGCGGTCAGTTCCTTCGGTGTCCACATCACGCCCGCGTTGTTGATCAGCAGGTCGATGCGGGGGTGGGTGCTGCGCAGTTCGTCGGCGGCCTGACGCACCGAGGCCAGCGAACTGAGGTCGAGCTGGGTCAGTGTGATGTCCGCGTCCGCTTTGGCGGCGACGATTCGGGACAACGCCGCATTGCCCTTCTCCAAGTTGCGCACCGCCAGCACAACGCGGGCGCCGTGGAAGGCCAGCGCGGCGGCGGTGTGGTAGCCGAGCCCGGTGTTGGCGCCGGTGACGACGACGGTGCGGCCGCTCTGGTCGGGGATGTCGGCTGTCGTCCACTTCCTGGTGCCACTGGAGGTCATGAGGCACAACTTACTCAACCCGACGGACCGGCTGCCCGTCGGCGAAAGCCGGGTAACGTCGAGAACGTGATTACCGGTCTGGCGCACGCCGGGGTGTGCGTACCCGACTGTGAGGCTGCGGTCGCGTTCTATCGCGACGTGTTAGGCCTGCGTGTGCTCTCGCCGCCCTACGTCATGTCCGGTAATGCCATTCGCGACGACATGGGCGAACTGGTGTCCGATCCCGCTATGAAGGCCGCCATCGTCGGCCTGCCCGGTGACGGCGATCGAGTGCTGGAGGTGATCGAGTACATCAACGTCGAGGGTGCCGCGGCAGACCGTGCTCTGACCGATTACGGCCTGTCGCATGTCGGGCTGATTTGCGACGACCTCGACGCGACCCGCGCCGAGCTGGAAAGCAAAGGGGTGCGATTCCTCGTCAGTGGGATCGCCGATGTCGCGCGGGTCCGCACTACCTGGTTCACCGACCCGTGGGGCGTGGTGTTCATCCTGGTGGAGAAGAGCCGGCCCGGGCGCCCCTATTTCGCGCAGTTCGGCGCGTGATGTCCCCGAAAATCAAGGTGGGTGTCATCGGCGCGGGCGCCGGCGGCATCGCCATGGGGATTCAACTCGCCGCCGGCGGCTACGACTTCACGATCTTCGACCGCGCGGACGGTTTCGGGGGAACCTGGCGGCACAACACCTTCCCCGGCGCGGCCTGCGATGTCCCGTCGCACCTCTACTCCTACTCGTTCGCGCTCAACCCGCGCTGGAGCAAGACGTACGCGAACCAGCCCGAGATCCTGGCCTACCTGGAAAGGGTCGCCGCCGACCACAGGCTGGGCGCACACCTGCGGCCGAACACCGCGATCACGACCCTGCGATGGTCGGATCAGTCGAGGCGCTGGACCCTGACGGACGACGACGGCCGCCACCACGATTTCGACGTCGTGGTGAGCGCGGTGGGGATGCTCGACGTGCCCAACGTGCCGCGCATCCCCGGTGCGCAGCGATTCCGGGGCAGGCAGTTCCACTCGGCCCGCTGGGATCACAGCAGGTCGACTGCCGGGGAACGGGTCGCGGCCATCGGCACTGGCGCCAGCGCCGTTCAGTACGTCCCCGCGATCGCGCGAGACACCGCGCAGCTCACCGTGTTCCAGCGCACCCCGATCTGGATCGCACCCCGGTTCGACTTCCCGTTCACCGCCGAGCAGCACGAGGAGTTCGAACGCCATCCCGAGATCGCGCAGAAGCTGCGCGACGAGGCGTTCGCCGCCTACGAGTCAGCCAGTTTCGACACCGACGACAGACAGACCCGGGAGGCGACCGAACTGGCGCGCAGCTATCTGCACCGCAAGGTCGCCGACCCCGAATTGCGGGCCAAGCTGACGCCGGATTACCCGGCCGGCTGCAAGCGGCCGTTGATGTCGCGGGAGTGGTACCCGACCTTCGCGCTGCCGCATGTCCGTCTGGAGACCACCGCCATCGCGGAGCTGACCGAGCGGGGGGTCCGCACCGTCGACGGGGTCGAGCACCGCGTGGACACCGTCATCTACGGCACCGGGTTCAAGGCCGCCGACTACCTGGACAGCATCGACGTATACGGGAGCGGCGGCCGGCACCTGCGCGAGGACTGGCGTGGTGGTGCCGAGGCCTACCTCGGCACCCTGGTCAGCGGATATCCCAACTTCTTCACCCTCTACGGCCCCAACACCAACGGGGTCAACTCGATCATCTACATCCATGAGGTCCAGACCACCTTCGTCCGCCACATCCTCGACGTGATGGGCCGCCAGGGTGCGCGCACGGTCGAGGTGACGACCGACGCGCAGCGCCGCTATAACGACGAGATCCAGGCCGCGATGGTGGGCAAGGTCTGGTTGGCCTGCTCCAACTATTTCCGCCATCCCAGTGGCAAGGTGGTGACCCAGCTGCCCTTCAGCGGCCGGACGTTCTTCGAACGGACCCGTGCGATGGTCACGGAGGACTACGTGCTGAGTTGATGCTCGCGGGGTTCGGGGGCTACTCCACGAAGTGGTTGTCGTGCGCCGCGAACCACGCGCGGCGCTCGTCGTCGGTCATGTCCGCCAGCGCGGTGAAGCCTTCGAAGTAGGCCTCGCGGGGCGCTCCCGGCGAGAAGAGCATCAGCATCGACGCCGGTTCGTCGACCTCGTTGCGGAAGCCGTGGATGCCGCCCGGCGGCACATAGAGGAAGTCGCCCTGATTCCCGTCGACCCAGTCCCGGCCGTCGTAGAGCCGCATGGTCCCGGACAGCACGAAGAAGGCCTCGGACATCGAGCGGTGGAAATGCGGACCGGGTCCGCCGCCGGCGGGCGCGATGTCGACCCGGTACAGCCCGTAGTCGCCGTCGGTGGCTTCCTTATTGGCCAGGTAGTGGTACTTCACCCCGAAGTTCTCGTAGTCCGGTGGCTCATCGCCGCGCTTGAGCCACGCGCTGACCTCCGGTTCCGCTCTGGTGTAGCGAGGCTTGGGATATGGCGGCACGAACAGCGACATCTCTTCAGTCTGCCGCGCACCGGGGCGGCGGGACCCTTCGGCGAGGGTGAATATCGCGACGGGACACGCGGACGGGACGTCGGGGTGTTCACAGTCGCCGCTTCAGCCCACGGCGAACTCGACCGGCCGACCTTGCACTCGGCATAGGCGAGTGCTAATAATGACGTTGGCACTCGGCATAGGCGAGTGCCAGGTCGGGACGGTGAGGTCCAGCAACCAACCGCTGTGATCGTCCGTCGCGGGCACTGCGCCCGGCCAGCGTAAGTAATGGGGTTGTCGTCACTCGCGACCCCAATTTCATTCCCAATCCGGAGGAATCACTTCGCAATGGCCAAGACAATTGCGTACGACGAAGAGGCCCGTCGCGGCCTCGAGCGGGGCCTCAACGCCCTCGCCGACGCGGTAAAGGTGACGCTGGGGCCCAAGGGCCGCAACGTCGTACTGGAGAAGAAGTGGGGCGCTCCCACGATCACCAACGATGGTGTTTCCATCGCCAAGGAGATCGAGCTGGAGGACCCGTACGAGAAGATCGGCGCCGAGCTGGTCAAGGAAGTCGCCAAGAAGACCGACGACGTTGCCGGTGACGGCACCACCACGGCCACCGTGCTGGCGCAGGCGCTGGTCAAGGAGGGCCTGCGCAACGTCGCTGCCGGTGCCAACCCGCTGGGTCTGAAGCGCGGCATCGAGAAGGCCGTCGAAAAAGTCACCCAGACCCTGCTCAGCTCGGCCAAGGACGTCGAGACCAAGGAGCAGATCGCGGCCACCGCGGGCATCTCCGCGGGCGACCAGTCGATCGGTGACCTGATCGCCGAGGCGATGGACAAGGTCGGCAACGAGGGCGTCATCACCGTCGAGGAGTCCAACACCTTCGGCCTGCAGCTCGAGCTCACCGAGGGCATGCGGTTCGACAAGGGTTACATCTCGGGCTACTTCGTCACCGACGCCGAGCGTCAGGAAGCAGTCCTGGAGGACCCCTACATCCTGCTGGTCTCCAGCAAGGTGTCGACCGTCAAGGACCTGCTGCCGTTGCTGGAGAAGGTCATCCAGGGCGGCAAGCCGCTGCTGATCATCGCCGAGGACGTCGAGGGTGAGGCACTGTCCACCCTGGTCGTGAACAAGATCCGCGGCACCTTCAAGTCGGTGGCGGTCAAGGCCCCCGGTTTCGGTGACCGTCGCAAGGCGATGCTGCAGGACATGGCCATCCTCACCGGTGGCCAGGTCATCAGCGAAGAGGTCGGTCTGTCCCTCGAGACCGCCGACATCTCGCTGCTCGGCAAGGCCCGCAAGGTCGTCATCACCAAGGACGAGACCACCATCGTCGAGGGCGCCGGTGACCCCGACGCCATCGCCGGCCGGGTGGCCCAGATCCGCGCCGAGATCGAGAACAGCGACTCCGACTACGACCGCGAGAAGCTGCAGGAGCGCCTGGCCAAGTTGGCCGGCGGTGTTGCGGTGATCAAGGCCGGCGCTGCCACCGAGGTGGAGCTCAAGGAGCGCAAGCACCGCATCGAGGACGCTGTCCGCAACGCCAAGGCGGCCGTCGAGGAGGGCATCGTCGCCGGTGGTGGCGTGGCCCTGCTGCAGGCGGCTCCGAGCCTGGAGGGCCTCGGTCTCTCCGGTGACGAGGCGACCGGCGCCAACATCGTGCGCGTGGCGCTCGAGGCTCCGCTGAAGCAGATCGCCTTCAACTCCGGGCTGGAGCCCGGCGTGGTGGCCGAGAAGGTCCGCAACTCGCCCGCCGGCACCGGCCTGAACGCCGCCACCGGTGAGTACGAGGACCTGCTCAAGGCCGGCGTTGCCGACCCGGTCAAGGTGACCCGCTCGGCGCTGCAGAACGCGGCGTCCATCGCGGCGCTGTTCCTGACCACCGAGGCCGTTGTGGCCGACAAGCCGGAGAAGGCGGCCGCTCCGGCGGGCGACCCGACCGGCGGCATGGGCGGTATGGACTTCTAGGAAGTCAACGAGAAGCCCGGCTCCTTCAGGGGAGCCGGGCTTTTTCGTGTGATAGGGGGTATTGCATGGACGTTCCCGACTGGGTGTGGGCCCTGACGATCGTCGCCATCGTGGGCCTGCTGGCCTTCGACTTCGTTTTCCACGTCCGCAAGGCGCATGTTCCGACGCTGCGGGAGGCCGCGGTGTGGTCGGCCGGGTATGTGGGGATAGCCCTGCTGTTCGGCGTAGGCCTGGTGATCTTCGGCAGTGGCGAAGCGGGTCCGGAGTACTTCGCCGGTTATGTCACCGAGAAAGCGCTGTCGGTCGACAACCTGTTCGTCTTTCTGGTGATCATCGCGAGCTTCCGGGTCCCGCGCGAGGACCAGCAGAAGGTGCTGCTGTTCGGGATCGCCTTCGCGCTGATCGCCCGTACCGGATTCATCTTTCTGGGTGCCGCGCTGATCAATGCGTTTGCATGGGTTTTCTACCTGTTCGGCCTGATCCTGCTGCTCACCGCAGGCAGTGTGCTGAAGAACGACCACGACGACGACGATCGCAAAGCCGACAACTTCGTCATCCGGCTGGCCAAGAAGGTGATCCGTACCAGCGAGCATTACGACGGCGACAAACTGTTCACCACCATCGACGGCAAGCGGGCGATGACGCCGATGCTGCTGGTGATGGTGGCCCTCGGCGGCACCGACATCCTCTTCGCGCTGGACTCGATCCCCGCCATCTTCGGCCTCACCCAGCACGTCTACATCGTGTTCACCGCGACGGCTTTTTCGCTGCTCGGCCTGCGGCAGCTGTATTTCCTGGTCGACGGCCTGCTGGACCGGCTCATCTACCTGTCCTACGGGCTGGCGGCGATTCTCGGAGTCATCGGTGTGAAGCTGATCCTGCACGCCTTGCACGAGAACAACGTCCCGTTCATCAACGGCGGTGAGCCGGTGAAGGTCGTCGAGATCAGCACGTCGCTGTCGCTGTCGGTGATCGTCGGCGTTCTGGTCGTCACCGTGGTGGCCTCATTGCTCAGCCGGAAGGGCAAGGCGATGACGGCGATCGCCAATGCCCGCCGGCACGCGACGGCCTATCTGGATTCCGAATACACCCACGACCCCGAGGAACGAGAACGAATCTTCAATAGGCTGCTCGACGAGCGCGATCAGATCATGGACATGAAGCCGAAATACCGCCAGCTGGTGCGCGACGAGCCGGCCCTACGGAAACTGCTCGACGATGCGGCCGCCAAGCACGACGAGGCCGTCGAGCGTGGAGAAGCCGAGCCGTTCGTCCGCAAGGGCCTGACCTAGCGGCGCCGCGTCGGACCGGAGTAGGGCTCGGCCGACAACACCGTCACGGGCATCGGGCGCGCGTCGTGCGGGATCATGGCGACGCGCCGCTCACCGGGACGCGCACCCAGGACGGCACGGCCTACCGGAGAGAGCGTCGAATGGACCGGCAGGTCGGTGTGCCTGCCGAAACGCCTTCCGAGTACGAAGGTTTCGGTTTCACCGCTGTCGTCATAGCGGATGGTCACCACCATGCCGCCGGCGACGACGGGATCGGCGTCGTAGTCCATCAAATCGTCGGGGACCTCGGGGCGCCGATGCGGGCGCGGTGCGCCGTACCGGCTGCGGCCATGGGTGCAGTGCTGTTGCGTCGTCCAGACGCGTTGTGTGACAGCCACTTTGGTGTCCTTTCTGGTGTCAGCGAATGTTGTCGCCAGGGGCGGGCCCGACAGCGGCAGCCGCCCCTGACGACTCGGTGGCCCTCGCTGGGGCCTGGTCCAAGTGCGTGGTCCAAAAGTGTTACTTCCATGCTGGCCACGGCGGGCATCACGTGTTTGCCGGAGCCCGACAATGGCGCAGTGGGTCGTTGTCGTCAGCCGACGACACCTTCGGTGCCTTTCGAGCCACCGCCGCCGCGCGCGTGCACCAGCTCGGGTCGCCAGGCGGACAGACGGCGGTGGTTCAGAACGCGTCGGATACCCGCGAACGCGAGCGCAACCGCGGCCGTCGCGTTCAGCCAAACGGCAAGTGCCACCAACACCGCTTCCCGTGCGGCAGACATCGGCGGCGGCCCGGCGTACGAGCCGTCCTGGTTGACCGAGATCTCGAACGACTCACCGGTTCTGGGCGCCGAGCGGGCCTGGACCAAACCGGTGTGTTCGGCTCCGGCGGCGAACCATCGGGCCTGGACCCTGGTCGGATCGCTGCGTGCGGGCAAGCCGGTCACGGTCGCGGTGACCGCAGTCCGGCTTTGGGCCTGCTCGGCGTGGTGGCGACTCCGGGAGTCATAGACCGCGGTGCCCGCGGCGCCGGCGACCGGCGCCGCAAGCAGCGCCAACACGATCGTCAGCACCAGCGCGAATGCCTCAAGTCGATCGCTGACGCGGATCAACGGATTGCGGCCGCAGAGCATCGACAACCAGCGCGGTGGATTTGCGGTGAAAGTCTCCATCGCGTCGTCCTCCGGGCTCCGGCGTTCGGTATCCGGTTGCGGGATCGACGGGGTTGTCATGGGTGTGCTCCTGTTCGGCGGGCCGCTGTGCTTGAGCGGCTACCTCCAGGGTGACCTCGGCACCCGCCATCGGCTTTGCCCGAGACGTACAACCGGGCCGGCGCGTGTTGTCGCGATTCGACAGCACGCTGGTCAATCGGTGTCGCCGGCCGCCAGTTGGATCATCATGGCGAGCCGTTTCTTGGCGTCGTCCAGCGCGAGGTTGGTGATCTCGGCCATCTTGCGCATCCGGTAGCGCACGGTGTTCTCGTGCACTCCCAGGCGCGCGCCCGCCTCCACGGGGTCGCCTTGCGCCGCGAGCCAGGCGCGCAGCGTCGCGACGTAGTCGGTTCCGCTGGCGCTGTCGTGGCGGCGCAATTCGGCCACCGGGCCTCGGTCCGGGAGACGACCGGAGCGCGACGCGGCGCGCAACCGCTGCAGCAGGATGTCGTCCCACGATTCGTCGTAGACCGGAGTCGGGCCTTGGCTGGATACCTTGTGCAGAGCCAGGCACTCGTCGGCCTCTTGGCGGGCGGCGGCGAGCTCAGAAAGTTCCGCTGCACCGCTGACGCCGGCCGCCACGGTGGTTCCATCCGGCAGCGCAGCCGCCAGGCCGGCGACCCAACGACGTGCCGGTGCCGCCGCAGCACCCGGAAGCAGCGTGTAGACGGTGCTGCCGACCAGGGCGCTCCGGCCGGGTCGGGACCAGCCGAACCCGGCCGTGGCCCGCTCGAACGCCAGTAGCAACGGGGCATCGCGATCGGCGCCGATCGACGCCTGCACCGCGATCACCCGCAGCGGGCCGTCCGGCAGTCCCAGCCTGCTGGTCACCGTGGCGGCGTCGGCGGTGCCCTCCAGCAGCCGGATCACCAGCTCGGATTCCACCTGTCGCTCGAGGTCTGCGCTGGCTCGCGAGCGCAGCAGATGCAGGGCCACGGTGTGCGCGCCGTCGGCAAGGGCCGCGCGTGCGGCGCCGTCCAGCGGTGCGGCACATTCCACCCACAACGATCCCATCAGTTCCCGGCCGGAGCGCACGGCCACCACCATTCGGCCCGTCACTCCGTGGTCGGCGTCTCCCGGGACGAACAGGGGTTCGTCGGAGACCGCGAGATGGGCGAAGACGCCGGCGGCCTCGAAGAACTCCCGCAGCCGTTCGGGTGTCTGCCGTCCCAGGATGGTCTGCACCCGCGCCGCGTCGGCGTGCTGCTGCAGCCGCGAGTACGCCAGCACCTGCATCAGCCGATCGTGAATGACCACCGCACTGCCGATGGCGTCGGCCAGAGAGTCGGTGAGGGCGAACAGATCGGTGGGACCTCGGCCGGACTCGGTCTCGCGACCCTCGAGCACCAGCCCGTACGTCACGGCGGCCAACTCGCTCCACGACAATGACGCGTCGACCAGCATCACCGCGCCGGCCCGGGAGTCCCCGTCCAATGCCGCCGGCTCCGCACCGTCGCGGACCAGCACCACGACGGCGCGTGCCGCGGCGGCCCACTGCATCGCCTGCTCGAACGTTGCGGCGCCAACCGCAAGCAGGACATCGCCCGAAACGGGACCCTGCGGCGTCGATTCGTGGATCACCACGCTGCGCAGTTCGGTCGACCTCGGAACCGATGACCACCGCAGCCGAACCCCGTAACTGCCCAGCACATTCACCAGGCGGTCCAGAGTGATCACGCGCTGCTCGCCTCTAGGACCCCGCGTCGCCCGGCAGGGAGAAGACCACGCAGTCGTGCAGGCAGCCGTTGGCCGCCGAGGGGGAGTCGGCGTTGCGGTGCAGCAGCGCGCGCGTGGGGACGACCGCACAGCGCACCGTCTCGGCTCCCGCGTCGGAGATCGCGGCGCGCCCGTCGACGATCAGCGAATAGCCGCCCGGTGCCGGTGGCGGCCACACCAGGGTGACGTCGCTGCGGTGGGTGAGGTTGGTTCGGGTGCCGCCACCGATCAGCCCGACGTCCAGCACCGCGAGGTCGCGCAGCACCGGCTCGACGGTCACTGTGTGAGCGCGGTAGTCGTCGTCGACGGTGATCAGGTACGCGAAGGGATAACTCGGCAGGGTGTCGGCCAACCGCTGGAAATCGACCGGTTTGCTGGTCTTTGCAGCCATGGGTCGAGAATAGGCGCGCGGCTACTCGGTGCGGATCGGGAACTGGATGACCCGGCTCTGATCGCCGGTGTCACGCTCGGCCGGCGGGTAGAAACCCGACTTCGGGATGCCTGAGTTCGGCAGACTCGGGGCGCCGATGCCGGACTCGCGACCCAGCGTCGTCCGCACTCCGGGGTCGCTGGCGCCGGGGTTGACGAAGCCGGTGACCGGGGTGCCGGCGGACGTCCGCAGGCCGGCATTGGCCGCCGGGCTGCTGGTCGGGTTCGCCGAGACGGAACCCTGGCCGCTGGTGTCCACGGCCGCGGCCGGCGCGGACGCCGGGGCAACCACAGGTGTGCTGCTCAGGCCTGAGTTCAGCGCGCCCGCCAGACCGGAGTGCAGGCCACCGGTATTGGCCAGGGCCGAGCTGAGTAGCCCGGAACTGAGCGCTGCCGTTCCCAGGCCGCCGGTGGCGTAGTGCGCGGAGTTGGCCAGTCCAGCCTCCAGGCCGGTGCCGCCCACGCCCGCGTTCTGCAGTCCCGAGCCCAGGTAGCCCATCGATCCGCTGAAGCCGGTGTTGACGCTGCCGGAGTTGCCCAGGCCCGTGTTCAGAGAGCCCGAGTTGCCCAGGCCCAGGTTCCCGTTGCCCGAGTTGAACAAGCCGGTGTTGCCGGTGCCGGAGTTACCGAACCCGGTGTTGCCGGTGCCCGAGTTGAACCCGCCGAATCCGAACTGCTTGTCGCCGGTGAGGCCCATACCGAGGACGTCGCTGCCGGTGTTGCCGATGCCCAGGTTGTTGCTGCCGAAGTTACCCAGACCCAGGTTGCTGTTGCCGGTATTGCCGATGCCCAGGTTGCCGCTGCCGCTGTTGCCGGCGCCGACGTTGCCGCTGCCGCTGTTGCCGATACCGAAGTTGTAGTTGCCGGCGTTGTTGTTGCCGATGTTGCCGCTGCCGGTGTTGCCGAAGCCGAAGTTGATCGTGCCGTTCTTGCCGATGTCGATGCCGAGATTGCGCAGTACCTGCTGCCAGGGCGCCAGTTGAGCGGCGGCCGCCGACGCATCGAAGTGGTAGTTCGCCATGGCTGCCACGTCGATCGCCCACATTTGCTCGTAGGCGGACTCGGTGTCCATGATGGCCGGCCAGTTCATGCCGAAGAAGTTCGTCGAGGCCAGCATCTGCACCAGGCCGCGGTTGGCCGCCACGACCGCCGGCTGCACGGTGGCTGCCACTGCCGTCTCGAACGCGGCCGCCGTGGCCGTCGCCTGCGCCGCCGCCATGTCCGCCTGGACCGCCGCCGCACTGAGCCAGCTCATGTACTGGGTGGCGACGACCATCATGGCGGCAGCCGACGCCCCCTGCCAGGATCCGCTGGTGAGTTCCTGAGTAACGGAACCGAAAGATGACACCGCTGACGCGAGATCTTCTGCCAGACTTCCCCATGCGGAGGCAGCAGAAAGTAACGGTCCCGCACCGGGACCGGCAAGCATTAATGCCGAGTTGATCTCTGGCGGCAACCACGCGAAATGCGGGCTTGTCACCACCCAAACTTACCCGGCACAGCCCGTTACCGTGGGCGTATCGGGTAACCCGCTACCGTTAATTCGCAGCAGGCCGTCAGGCGGGAGCGGGCGCCGGTTGCCGGCCGCGGACCAGCTTGCCCGGGCGGGCGGGGGTGGGCACACCGTTCTCGGCGATCACCTCACCGGATACGACGGTGGCGACGTAGCCTTGCGCGGTCTGATCCAGCCGGCGACCGCCGGCGGGCAGGTCGTGGGTGATGACCGGCTTGTGCAGTCGCAGGGCGGCGTGGTCGATCACATTGAGATCGGCCTTGAAGCCGGGCGCGATGCGGCCGCGGTCGGCCAGACCAGCGATGCGGGCGGGCACGGAAGTCAGTTCCCGGACTGCTTCGGCGACGCTGAATCGGCCCGACTTGCGATCGCGGGCCCAGTGGGTGAGGAAGTACGTGGAGTAGCTGGCGTCGCAGATCATCCCGTAGTGAGCGCCGCCGTCGCCTAGTCCGAGCACCACGTCGTCCCGGTGCAGAAGTTTGCCGACGGTGTCCAGTGAGTTGCGTTCCAGGTTGCTGGTGGCGACCAGCAGCATGGCCCGCCCGTCGTCGTCGAGGAGTCGGTCGTAGGCCTCCTCCATCGGGTCGACGCCGCGTGCACGCGCTCGCGCGCCGATGCTGTCGGACGGGTTCGGCTCGTAGTTCGGGTTGTCGTCCAGCGGGAAGATCCAGTCCCACATCTGGGCCACGTACAGGATCGGATGGCCCTGGCCCGGCTTGTCGGCCAGGATGCGGGCGCGCACCTCGGGCTTGCGCATCTCGGCGACCCGCTCGGCCAGCGGCAGGTGCGCGATCTCGCGGTAGCTCGGGTACAGCACGAACGGGTTGGCCGTCAGCTGCAGCCCGATGATCAGCCCGATCGGGCGCGGCAGCAGCTGCGCGGTGACCTGAGGGTCGCCGGCCTCCGCCGTTGCATTGGCTTTCTCCACCATCGTGATGGCGTCCGGCCAGGTCGGGTCGCCCGCATTGCCGACGACCAGGGTGAACGTGACCGGCAACCCGACGTCTTCGGCCACGTCGAACACCGTCTGCAACACGGGCTGGTAGCCCCCGGCCGGGATGTCGGGCACGAACTGCAGCAGTCCG
The DNA here is from genome assembly GCF_048287075.1 of Mycobacterium sp. 23. Classification (NCBI taxonomy): domain Bacteria; kingdom Bacillati; phylum Actinomycetota; class Actinomycetes; order Mycobacteriales; family Mycobacteriaceae; genus Mycobacterium; species Mycobacterium sp. 23. Next base: position 3,173,298 of record NZ_JBLVUX010000005.1, on the reverse strand, counting down.
CCGCCGCCGTCGACGACGCCCCGGGCGATCTCCTCGATCTCTTCGCGGGCCGCGTCATAACTGGGGATGGGTGCACCGCTCTCGGTCTTGTGGATGGTGAGCCGTGAAGAGGCGAAACCCAGCGCCCCCACCTCGATGGCTTCGGTGGCCAGCGCGCGCATCTTGGCCAGGTCTTCGGGTGTCGCGGGCTCGCGGTCGGCCCCGCGCTGGCCCATCACGTAGACCCGCAGCGGGGAGTGCGGCAGGTAGGCCGCGACGTCGATGTCGCGTTTACCCGACTCCAGCGCGTCAAGGTATTCCGGGAAGGTTTCCCAGGTCCACGGCAGGCCGTCGGTCATCACGACGCCGGGGATGTCCTCGACGCCGGCCATGACGTCGACGAGTACGTCGTGGTCCTCCTGGCGGCAGGGGGCGAAGCCGACGCCGCAGTTGCCCATCACCACCGTGGTCACCCCATGCGCCGAGGACGGCGTCAACCGGTCCGACCAGATCGCCTGGCCGTCGTAGTGGGTATGCAGGTCGACGAAGCCGGGAGTGACGAGCAGCCCGCTCGCGTCGATCTCCCTCGTCGCGCTCGCGCCGTTGACGGCGCCGACCGCGGCGATCAGCCCGTCCTTGACCGCGACGTCGCCGACGTAGGGATCGCCTCCCAATCCGTCCACGATGGTGCCGTTGCGGATCAGAAGGTCGTAGGTCATCTAAATAATCTACGACCGTGTCGGTGGCTCGTGCCAGGATCGGAGCCGTGATCGATCACTTCGGCATCAATTGCAGCGACTATGCGAGATCGTGGCAGTTCTATGACACGGTGCTCGGTGTATTGGGTTACTCGCGGCAGATGGACTTCGGCGAGGCGATCGGCTACGGCCGCGAGGGGCATCCGGCGTTCTGGATCGCCGACGGGAAGGGGATGGGGCCGAACCGCGAGGTCCACGTCGCGTTTCAGGCCGCCGACGAGAACGCCGTACGCGCCTTTCATGACGCGGCCGTAGGCCTGGGAGCCGAGTCCCTGCATGCGCCTCGGCTGTGGCCGGAATACCACCCGGGCTACTTCGGCGCCTTCGTCCGCGACCCGGACGGCAACAACGTCGAAGCGGTGTTTCACGGCGGCCCGTAGGGTCGAAATCATGGCAACTTCCGAGACCGCTGCCGTTCAAGAACTCCTGCGCGACGCGTTCACCCGCTTGATCGAACACGCCGGCGATGTGTGCGCCGGGTTGACCGACGAGGTCGCCGAGTACCGGCCGACCCCGAACGCCAACAGCATCGCGTGGCTGCTCTGGCACAGCGCGCGCGTTCAAGATCTCCAGCTCGCCGACGTGGCCGGTGTGGAACAGGTCTGGACCAGCGACGGCTGGGTGGACCGCTTCAACCTGGACCTGCCGCGCAACGACACCGGCTACGGGCACGGCGCCGAGGAGGTGTCCAAGGTCCGCGCGCCCGTCGACCTGTTGCTGGGCTATTACCACGCGGTGCACCTGCTGACAGTGGAGTACGTCGAAACCGTCACGCCCGACGAACTCGCCCGCGTCGTCGACACCCATTGGGATCCGCCGGTAACCGCGAGCGCGCGGCTGGTCAGCATCATCGACGACTGTGCCCAACACCTGGGGCAGGCGGCCTACCTGCGGGGGATCGCGCAGTAGGGTTCCAACCCGTGCGGTTCCTCCTGACGATTTTGTGCTGGCTGATCGCCACGGCCGGGCTGGCGGTGGCGCTTCCGGCCGCGTGGGCGCAGGCGAACATCGTCGACGAGAACGGCTACAGCGCACTGGCCGATCAGGCGGCGCGCGATCCGGCCCTGCAGTCGGCGATGGCGTCCGAGCTGACCACCCGGGCGATGGCGCTCATCAACGAACGCAGTGGGCGCGGCAACCCGGTCGACAGTTCGACGGTGCACGGCGTGGCAGCGGCGTTCACCGCCGGCCGGTCGTTCCCCCCGCTGTTCGTGCAGGTGAACCGGGCCGCGCACGACTGGTTGTTCAGCGCTCCGCAACCCGGCGGCAACGAACAGTGGGTCGTCGACGTGGCGCCGATGCTCAAGGACACCGGCATCCAGCAGCAGCTGGCCACCCATAACGTGCAGGTGCCCGCGACGCTGACGGTTCCCCTGACTGTTCCGGTGGATCAGCCGCTGCGACAGGGGCAGTTTCACCGCGCCGAGGTGTGGGGGCCGTGGCTCAGCATCGGTGTTGCCGCCCTGACGGCGCTTTTCGCCTTCCTGACATTGGTTGCCGCGCGCAGCCGCGGCCGGGCGGTGACCGCCCTGGGAATCTCGGCGCTACTCGTCGGCGCGGCCGGCTGGGCGGGGATCGAGATGGGTGGGCGCACCCTCAACGAAGCGCTGAACCGGACCACCGGGGACATCCGGCGGGTGGCCGATGTGATGGTCGGCCACGCGGAGAGCAGCATGCACCTCTGGCTCAACCTGACGTTGCTCACCGGTGTGGGTCTGGTGGTCCTCGGTATGCTCGCCGCGCTGCTCGGTGGTCTGTTCAAGCGAAGAAGCGGGCGTCCAGTTACTTGAGGGGTAGCTCGGCCAGGATCGCGCCCGTGGGTTTAGGCGATCCGGTGCCGGGCTCGACCGTGAAAGCCAGCGCCCGGCAGCTGCCGATCTCGTTGACCGTGGCCGTCGTCGTCGGCTGCACCGTCGCGGTGCCCATGGTCCCCGCGGATCTGGGGCCGTCGGCCCCGAGCAGCCACATCTGGTAGACGGTCCCACTCGACGGTGGCGGCACATTGTTCATCACGAGCACCGCCGCGTTGCGGTCACGCGAGAACATGACCGTTGCCTGTCCCGGGCCCAGTGGGCGGGAGACCGTTTTCATATCCGGAGCGGTCAGGACCTGCTCCGTGACCGTCGACGTAGCGGGGTGCGGTCTGACCAGCACACCCAGCCCAAAGCCGGCAAGGCCGATGACGACTGCCGCGGCGGCCGCGAAAACCTTGGTGCGCCAGAATGATCGCCGCTGACCGTCGTGGTGCTGCACCGCGGTGAGCACTGCGTTGCGTAGCTGGTCGGGCGGTTCGGCGACACTCGCCGAGGACAGCACTGCCAGCGTCTCGCGAACCGCGCGGACCTCATCGTGGAAGGCGGCGGCTATGGGGGCGGGTGCGGCGGCGACCTGCCGCTCGATCTCGGCGCGCTCGGCGTCGGACACGGCGTGCAGGGCGTAAGGGGTCGCCAGTTCGAGCAGTTCGAAATCGGTCGGATCGGTCATGAGACACCCAGGCAGTTGCGCAAGCCGCGCAGCGCGTCGCGCATACGCGATTTGATGGTCGACAGGTTCGCGGCCAACCGCTGCGACACCTCGGCATAGGTGAGTCCGCCGTAATAGGCGAGCTCGATGCACTGACGCTGGGTGTCGGTCAGCCCCTCCAGGCACTGCGCGACCCGACGGCGCTCGTCGCCCGCTATTGCCGACTCCGCGACGACGTCGCTGGCCGGCTCGAGATTGGCCACGCCATAGCGTGATTCGCGGGTGGTGCCCGCTTGCTCGCTGCGCACCCGATCGATCGCACGGCGGTGGGTCATGGTCAGCAGCCATGCCAGCGCGGACCCTTTGGCCGAGTCGAACTCAGCGGCGGTCCGCCACACCTCGAGATAGATCTCCTGGGTGGTCTCCTCGCTGTATCCGGCGTCCCGCAGCACCCGGGTCACCAGTCCGTACACCCGGGACTTCGTCTGGTCGTAGAACGCGGCGAAGGCAGCGTTGTCCCCATGCGCGACCCGGCGCAGCAAGGCGTCCAGGTCGCTGCTGGGCTGCAGCGGTCCGGTCATCGATCGGTAGCCTAAGTCAGCAACCACCGCACCCGGTACGCCGGTCATGACCGGCGCACCGTTCTGGGTGGCCGCGGAACGAAATACGCGGTCCTTTCCTGGTACTCGGCGAATCCCGGCCGGCCCCTCATGTACTTCTCGGTCAGCCGCGCCCCGCTGACGTCCACCAGGAAGTACGTCATCACCAGCGGGGAGACCACTGTCGCCAGCGGCACCCAGCCATTGAGCGTGACCAGCCACAATCCCCACCACACGCAAGCGTCGCCGAAGTAATTGGGGTGCCGGGTCCACGACCAGAGCCCGCGGTCCATGATCAGGCCGCGATGCGCAGGGTCGGATTTGAATTCCCGCAGCTGCCGGTCCCCGAGTGCCTCGAAGGTGAACCCGAGCAGCCATACCGTCACACCCAGCACGGTGACGGCCAGCAACGGCGTGGGCGTGGGGCCGCTGACCGCTGACAGCTGCAAGGGGAAGGAGATGAACAGCGTCAGGAAGCCCTGCAGCAGGAACACCTTGCGAACCACCTCACCCACCGACGCGCCACGCAGCAGATCGGCGTAGCGGCGGTCCTCACCCTGCCCCGTGGTCTTCTGGTGGATGTGCCAGCTCAGCCGCAGACCCCATACCGACACCAGCGCCAACAACAGCCAGCGCCGGGTCGGATCCCCGCGGCCCACAGCCGCCGCCACCGCCGCCACCACGACGAAACCGACGCCCCACGCGACGTCGACGACGTTGTAGCGGCCCAGCCTGCGACCGATCGCGAAGGTGACCGAATGCACCACGGCCACCGCCAGGGTGCACGCACCCGTCACCGCCAGAATGTCGCGCTCGCTCACCGCGGCCCCCAGCGCTCCAACGTCCAATGATGGACACCAAGATAGCCGGACAGGGGTGCCGCTTCCGAGTACGCCAGATGCAGCTCCCACATGCGTTCGAATACCTCATCGAATCCCAAGCGCGCCAACCGGTTACGACGCTGCAGGAAGCGTTCCGGCCATAAACGCAGCGTGGTGGCGTAAGGCGACCGCGAGGCCACCGATCCGTCAGGGAAAATGTACTGCTGATTCCAGGTCATCGCGCCACCACCGGGACTCGTCGTAGCCACGATTTGATCCCTTGGAGACGGATCCGCGCGGCCACCGCCAGCGGTGCCGCCGGCGACAGGAACCGCAGAGCCGCGACGTGCGGAGTCGTCGCGGGCAGCCGCTCGCCGCGCAGCGTGGCGGTGAAGGTGAGTCGGCGCTCCCGCAGCAGCGACACCATGACGTCGACTTCGTGCTCGGGAGGCGGGACCAGCACCAGGTAGTGCCCGTCGACCGGGTTGCCGGGTGAAACGTCGAACTGCTTGCTGACCAGCACCGGCGAGTCAGCGGGTGGTAGCAGATAAGCATGGCGTCCGCCGAAGGTGTTGTGGACCTCGGCGACGACGTGGCGTAGCCGGCCGTCGCGGTCGTGACACCAGAAGACGCTGAGCGGGTTGAAGGCGTGCCCGGGAGCGCGGGCCTGCAGCATCGCCGTGATCCGGCCGTCAGGCATGGCGGTGTCGTGCTCGGCGAAAAAGCGCTCCAGCCGCCGGCGCAATGACGTATCCGTGGCGCCGTCCGCGCCTGCCAGATGGTCGGACGCGTCGAACCGCGCGAAGGGCCGCAACCACCAAGGCACCGCGGGAAGCTGGTCGATGTCGACATACCAGCTGTAGCCGCGGTATTGGCACAAGTGCTGTGCCGGGACCTGCCGGCAGTGGCTGATCGTGGTGCGGTAGATGGCAGGGGTCAGCCCGGCGACCCCGCTGCCGATGACCGCTACCGATCGTCCGTCTGGTGCCTGCACACCTACTATTCGGAGCCCCGCGGGCCCCGGATTGCGGGTGGGGCCGACCCCGAGTTAGCGCTCGGCGCTCAACGCCGGCGACCTGTCGGTGACTGGCTCCGTACGGGGAAGCCGCGGGCTGCGGGCGGGACGCGACCGCACCCGGATGGGCCACCAGAACCAGCGGCCCAGCAACGCCGCGATCGAGGGCGTCATGAATGCCCGCACGATCAGCGTGTCGAACAGCAGACCCAGGCCGATGGTGGTGCCCACCTGCCCGATCATCCGGGCGTCGCCGATGATCATGGACGCCATCGTGAAAGCGAAGACCAGGCCGGCGTTGGTCACGACCTTGCCGGTCCCGCCCATCGACCGGATGATGCCGGTATTGAGGCCGGCATGTATCTCCTGCTTGAAGCGGGAGACCAGCAGCAGGTTGTAGTCCGAGCCCACGGCCAGCAGCACGATCACGGACATCGCGAGCACCAGCCAGTGCAACGGGACGCCGAATATGTGCTGCCACACCAACACTGACAGGCCGAACGAGGCGCCCAGGGAGAGCGCGACCGTTCCGACGATCACCGCCGCCGCCACGAACGCGCGGGTCAGGATCAGCATGATGATGAAGATCAGGCAGAGCGACGAAATGCCAGCGATCACGAGGTCCCACTTGGCGCCTTCGGAGATGTCCTTGACGATGGCTCCCATTCCGGAAACGTAGATCTTGGAGTCTTCCAGGGGAGTGCCCTTGAGCGATTCCTCGGCCGCGGTCTGGATCTTGCCGATGCTTGCGATGCCCTCGGCCGAGGCGGGATCACCCCGGTGCAGGATGATGAACCGCGCCGCGTGGCCGTCGGCGGACAGGAAATTGTTCATCGCTCGCTTGAAGTCGGCGTTCTTGAACACTTCCGGCGGCAGGTAGAACGAGTCGTCGTTCTTCGCGGCGTCGAACGCATGGCCCATCGCCGTCGCGTTGTCGCTCATCTCGTCCATCTGCTGGAAGATCCCGGACATGGTGCTGTGCATGCTCAGCATCATCGTTCGCATGCTGACCATGGTTTCGATCATGGGCGGGAAGGTTGCGATCATCTGCGGCATCAGCACGTCGAGCTGTTTGATGTCGCCCACCAGGACGTCCAGCTTCTCGTCGATCTCGTCGATGCCGTCGAGGGCGTCGAAGACCGAACGCAACGACCAGCAGGCCGGGATGTCGTAGCAGTGCTTCTCCCAATAGAAATACGAGCGGATCGGCCGCAAGAAGTCGTCGAAATTGGCGAGTTTGTCGCGCAGGTCGTTGGTGATCTGCTGCATCTCCTCGGTGTCACCGACCATCTTGTGGGTGACTCCCACCAGCTGCGTCATCAGGCCGTACATCCGCTGCATCAGGGCGATCGTCTTGGACATCTCGTCGGCCTGCTTGAGCATGTCGTCCATGCGGTCGCGCTGGTACTTCATGGTCTGCATCTGACCGGCGCTCTGCATGCTCATCTGGAACGGTATCGAGGTGTGGTCCATCGTGGTGCCGTCCGGCCTGGTGATGGCCTGGACGCGGGATATCCCCGGCACCCGGAAGATCCCCTTCGCCAGTCTGTCCAGGATCAGGAAATCAGCCGGATTCCGCATGTCGTGATCCGACTCGATCATCAGAATCTCCGGCTTCATCCGAGCCTGGGAGAAGTGGCGGTCGGCGACGAGGAAGCCCTGGTTGGCCGGGATGAAGCTGGGCAGGTAGGCGCGGTCGTCGTAGCTGGGCTTGTAACCGGGCAGGGTGATCAGGCCGATCAGGGCGATCACACACGTGACGGCGAGAATCGGCAACGGCCAGCGCACCACCGCGGTACCGACCCGGCGCCAGCCCCGCACCGAAAGCACCCGCTTGGGGTCGAACACGCCGAACCGGCTGCCGACCACGAGCACCGCCGGGCCCAGCGTCAGCGCGACCAGAACCGCGACCAGCATGCCGACCGCGCAGGGAATGCCCAGCGTCTGGAAGTAGGGCATACGGGCGAAGCCGAGACACAACGTCGCACCCGCGATCGTCAGACCGGATCCCAGAATGACGTGCGCCGTACCGTGATACATCGTGTAGAACGCGGACTCCCGGTCCTCCCCGGCCTGTCGTGCTTCCTGATATCGGCCGATGATGAAGATGCCGTAGTCGGTTCCGGCCGCGATCGCGAGCGACGTGAGCAGGCTGACGGCGAAGGTGGACAGCCCGATCAGCTGGTTGCTGCCGAGGATCGCGACGGCGCCGCGCGCCGCGCTCAGTTCGATCCCGACGGTGACCAGCAGCAGGATCACCGTCAGTGGAGATCGGTAGATGAACATCAGCATGAACAGGATCACCAGGACCGTGGTGATCGTGATCTTGGCCATCGATCTGTCGCCGCTGTGCTGCAGGTCCGCGGCCAGTGCCGAGGCCCCGGTGACGTACGCCTTGAGACCTGGCGGCGGCGGGGTGGCGTCCACGATCTTGCGCACGGCGTCCACGGATTCGTTGGCCAGCGGTTCACCCTGGTTACCGGCGAGGTTCAGCTGTACGGTGACGGCTTTGCCGTCGTTGCTCTGCGCGCCCGCCGCGGTGAGGGGATCGCCCCAGAAGTCCTGGATGCTCAGCACGTGCTTGTCCGCGCGCAGCTTGCGGATCAGACCGTCGTAGTACCGGTGCGCCGCATCGCCGAGGGGCTGCTCGCTCTCCAGCACGATCATCGCGACGCTGTCGGTCTCCCCTTCCTTGAAGACGCGGCTGATCCGCTTCAGCGCGACGAACGACGGGGCATCCTTGGGGCTCAGCGAAACCGAGCGTTGTTGCCCGACGATCTCCAGTGACGGAACGAGCACGCTGAGCAGCACGACGACCACCACCCAGAAGAGGATGATCGGCACCGCGAAGGCATGGATCATCCGCGGGATGAATGGGCGGTGCGGAAGGGGTTCGACCACGGGGCTGTCCGGGCGGTCGTCGGCTCGGTAGTCCAAGGTGGTACTCACGCGGACTTGACCAGACAGAAGGTAAAGGCGTTGACCTCGTTGGAGACTCGCTCCGATTTGACCACGTCGTCGATCAGGATGCGGCAACCGATGCTGTCGCTGTCACCCTGGGCCATCAGGTTGCCCACCATTGCCGCCTTGTTCGTGCTGATGTGCAGCGACCAGGGCAGCCGCGCGTTGTCCACGCGCTGCGGGTCGGCGTTGACGTCGAAATAACTGATGTCGGCCACCGTGCCTGCCGGGCCGAACACCTCGTAGGTGATTCGCTTGGGGTTGAACGGCTCTGGGTTCTTCAGGTTGCTGTCCGCGTAGGACGCCCGCTTCTCCGAGCCGAAATAGCCGTGGACCCGGTTCACGATGAAAGCGCCGGTGACCAACACCGCCATAATGACGAGTGGGATCCACACGCGCGACAGCACCTTGAAAATCTCAGGTCCCTTTCACCGTTGGGCATCGCTCAGGTCGGACGATACCCGCCCTAGGAGACGCTTGCGTCTTCATTCGACCGGCCGCACTGCGCAGATCGGACAGCGCGTCGCGAACACAATTAGCCTTACCTAAGTAAAACACGGAGGCGTCTGGTCCCAGGTGGGCTCCTTCCGTTAGAGCGCCGATTCTAAGGCATATTGCGTGCGTAAAGTTCCGGATTGCGCGCGCAAATCACGTTATGTGCGTTATCCTCAGCCGGTGGCGCAACTCAGTTTCCGGCGCGCCCGAACCGAGGAGAACAAGCGTCAGCGAGCCGCGGCCCTCGTGGAAGCCGCGCGCTCACTCGCGTCGGAAAGCGGTGTCGCGTCAGTGACATTGACCGCGGTGGCCAGTCGCGCGGGAATCCATTACTCGGCCGTGCGCCGATACTTCACCTCCCACAAAGAGGTGCTGCTGCACCTGTCCGCCGAGGGCTGGCAGCGGTGGTCGGACACCGTGTGCGCGCAACTCGGGGAGCCCGGTCCGATGTCGCCGGCGCGGGTGGCCGAGACGCTGGCCAACGGGTTGGCGGCCGATCCACTGTTCTGCGACCTGCTCGCCAACCTGCACCTGCACCTCGAGCACGAGGTCGATGTCGAGCGCGTCATTGAGATCAGGCGGACCATATCCGCCGCCGCCATCGCCCTGGCCGGCGCCATCGAGCGGAGCTTGCCGGACCTCGGCCGCTCCGGCGCGTTCGACATGCTGATCGCCGCCTACTCCCTGGCGGCCGCCTTCTGGCAGATCGCCAACCCTCCGGAGCGGATCTCCGATGTGTACGAGGAGGAGCCGGAAGTGCTGCCGCCCGAATGGAATATCGACTTTCCGTCCGCGCTCACCCGGGTGCTCACCGCCACCTGCATCGGCTCGCTTGCGGGGTCCCGATGAACACGTCGGCGAAGGTCTTGATGCACAAGGTCTTTGCGCAGCACGCCGAGATTTCCTACGGTTTGTCCATTAGGTTAGAAAGACTAAGTGCCCATGACGACGACTGAGCCAAGGACCGAGCCGTTGACGACCCCGGACTCTGCTGGCGGAGAAGGCAATACCAGGACTCAGCAACGGGTTAAGCGGGGCGGCCTGAGGGGCCTTGTGACCCGGTTCTGGCTCATCCTCACCGTGCTGGCCGTCGTCGCGGTGGCGGGATTCGCGGTTCACCGATTGCACGACATCTTCGGTGTTCACAGCGGTTCGTTCGGCGGCGGCTCATCCGGTGACGTCATCGATCAGTTCAACCCGAAGACCATCACACTCGAGGTCTGGGGGTCCCCGGGCAGCACGGCGACCATCAGTTATCTCGATGAGAACTCGCACCCCCAGCAGGCTCTCAATGTGCCCCTACCGTGGAAGACGGAATTGAAGTCAACGAAGCCCGGTATTCCGGCCAATCTGATGGCGCAGGGAAACGGCAGCTGGATCGCCTGCCGGTTCCTCGTCAACAACAACGACGGGAAAGGTGACGTCGTCAAAGCGCCGAATCAGTCGCCTCCCAACGAGACGGTGAACGCCTTCGTCTACTGCCTGGACAAGTCCGCATGAGTCAGACCACCGAGGCTAACTCGGCCCCGCCGCCGGTCTCGCAGCCGCTGATCCCGCCCTTCCTGCCGCGGATGATCCATCGGCTGGCACTGCCCATCGTGCTGGTGTGGTTGGGCATCGTGGTGGTGACGAATACCGCTGCGCCGCAGCTGGAGGCCGTCGCCAAGAACCATTCGGTATCGCAGAGCCCCACCGATGCGCCGTCGTTCCAGTCGATGATGCGGGTCGGAAAGACGTTCAAGGAGTTCGACTCCGACAGCTCGGCAATGATCGTGCTGGAGGGTGACAAGCCGCTGGGAGCGGAGGCGCACCGCTACTACGACGAGATCGTCAGGCGGATCGAGCAGGACAAGAAACACGTCCAGCACGTGCAGGACTTCTGGAGCGATCCGTTGACCGCCGCGGGGTCCCAGAGCCACGACCAGAAGGCCGCCTACGTCCAGGTCTACCTCGCCGGGAACATGGGCGGCGGCCTGTCCGCCGAGTCCGCCGACGCCGTACGCAAGATCGTCGACTCGGTGCCGGCCCCGCAGGGGATCAAGGCGTATGTCACCGGCGCGGGTCCGTTGTTCGCCGACCAGTCCCACGCCGGCGAGAAAGGTGTCGCCATAGTCACCCTGGTCACGATCCTGGTGATTTTCGTGATGCTGCTCGTCGTCTATCGCTCGCTCGTCACCGTCCTGGCCGTGTTGTTCATGGTCTTTGTCGAACTGTTGGCGGCCCGGGGCGTCGTTGCCCTGCTGGCCAACTACGAGATCATCGGGCTGTCCACGTTCGCCAACAATTTGTTGGTGTTGATGGCGATCGCCGCCGGAACGGACTACGCGATCTTCGTGGTCGGCCGCTACCACGAGGCCCGCGGCTTGGGGGAGACTCGCGAACAGGCCTTCTACACCATGTTCCACAGCACCGCGCACGTCGTGCTCGGGTCGGGACTGACCATCGCCGGTGCGATGTACTGCCTGAGCTTCTGCCGATTGCCGTATTTCGAGTCCTTGGGCGCACCCTGCGCCATCGGCATGTTGGTAGCCGTGCTCGCGGCGTTGACCCTGGGCCCTGCGGTGCTGACCGTGGCGTCATTCTTCAAGCTCCTGGATCCGAAGCGAAAGCTGCAGACCCGGGGCTGGCGCCGGATCGGCACCGCGATCGTCCGTTGGCCCGCACCGGTTTTCGCGGTCACGATCGCGGTTGCCCTGGTCGGTCTGATCGCCCTGCCCGGCTACAAGACGGACTACGACACCCGTCACTTCCTGCCCGAGGACACCCCCGCCAACATCGGTTACGCGGCCGCCGACCGGCACTTCAACCAGGCCCGGCTCAATCCTGAGCTGTTGATGATCGAGACCGATCACGACCTGCGTAACTCGGCCGACTTCCTCGTCCTGGACAAGGTCGCCAAGGCGGTCTTCCACATCCCCGGTATCGGTCGGGTGCAGACCATCACCCGGCCATTGGGCACGCCGCTCGACCACAGCACCCTCGGATTTCAGATGGGCGCCCAAGCCGCGGGCCGGATTCAGACGCAGCACTTTCAGGACGAGCAGGCCAAAAATCTGCTGAACCAGGCAGACGAGCTGCGCAAGACGATGGCAACGCTGCATGAGCAGATGCAGGTCACCCAGGACCTCAGCAACACAACGCACGAAACCACGAAACTCACCAAAGAAACCGTGAAGATCACCGAGGCATTGCGCGACGACATCGCCACCTTCGACGACTTCTTCCGGCCGATTCGCAGCTATTTCTATTGGGAGAAGCACTGTTACGACATCCCGGTCTGCTGGGCCCTACGGTCGATCTTCAATGCGCTCGATGGAATCGACCAGGTAGCGCAGAACATCCTGGCGCTCAGCCAGAACCTGGACAGGCTGGACGCGATTCAGCCCAAGCTCGTCGCGTTGATCCCACCGCAGATCGAGAGCCAGCAGCGCAATCTCGACACCATCATGTCGAACTATGCGACCACCATGGGTCTCAACGACCAGGCCAGGGCGCAGGCCGACAACGCCACCGCACAAGGAGATGCGTTCGACAGAGCGAAGAACGACGACACGTTCTACCTGCCGCCGGAAGCTTTCCAGAGCCCGGACTTCGCGCGGGGTCTCAAACAGTTCATCTCGCCGGACGGGCACGCTGTCCGGTTGATCATCTCGCACGAAGGCGACCCGGCGAGTCCTGAAGGCATCAACCTCATCGAACCGATCAAGCGGGCCGTGCACGAGGCGATCAAGGGCACGCCCTGGGAGGGAGCCAAGGTCTACCTCGGCGGTACCGCCGCGACGTACAAGGACATGCACGACGGTTCGAACATCGATCTGTTGATCGCCGGAATATCCGCTGCCACATTGATTTTCATCATCATGCTGGTGATCACCCGAAGTGTCGTGGCGGCGGTCGTAATCGTCGGCACGGTGCTGTTGTCGCTGGGCGCCTCGTTCGGGCTCTCCGTGCTCCTATGGCAGTACATCCTGGGGATGAAGTTGCACTGGATGGTGCTGGCGATGGCGATCATCCTGCTATTGGCCGTCGGCTCGGATTACAACCTGTTGCTGATCTCGCGGTTCAAGGAGGAGATCCATGCGGGTCTCAAGACGGGCACGATCCGCGCGATGGCGGGTTCGGGCTCGGTGGTGACCGCCGCAGGCCTGGTGTTCGCTGCCACCATGGGCACGTTCGCCTTCAGCCCGTTGAAAGTCATGGCCCAGGTGGGAACGACGATCGCGCTGGGTCTGCTCTTCGACACGTTGATCGTTCGGTCATTCATGACACCGTCGTTGGCCACCTTGCTCGGGCGCTGGTTCTGGTGGCCGCAGCATGTGCGCCCGCGGCCGGCCAGCAGCATGCTGCGGCCGTTCGGGCCGCGCCCGGCGGTACGTGCGCTGTTGGGGGAGGAGCGCGCCGACGGCGTCGACGCGGCGAACTCGGATCGGTCCCCGGCGACGCAGCCGCACTACTGAGTGGGTGTCAGAGCGCGACCACGTCGCGCATGATGTCGCTCAACTCCGACACCGGAGCGCCGCACGTCAGGCAGTAGGAGCCTGATGAGCGTCTGAGCTGGCCCACCTGCACCAGGATCTCGGCCTCGGCGCGCCACAGGCAGGCGATGCAGACGATCTCGACGATGTTGCCGAACGGGTCGACGTGGGAATGATTGCATTCATCGACCGCGTGCCGGTGAACGATGTGAGTTGCCCGGTTAGTGCAGCCGGCTTCGAACTGGCAGGTGATCGTCTGCCAGTCCAGGGCCGCGAGCGTGCCAGGGATGCCGTTGCCAGTTGTTTGGCTCATGCGATGTCCTCCAGCTTCCGGAACGCAGTCGCACCCATCCCTCGCAGCTCGAGCGGATGATTGGCTGGCCGGAGGTCCATTATGGGTTCGTTTGACCCACCGCGGCAAGGGCCCCGACGATGTATTTATGGCCCGTCCGCCAGTCGCGGTCCCCCGACGAAACCGTACTTTGAGTGCTAACTAGCACTATTCCGCAGGTCATGGGGTCGGGGCTATCCTCCGAACGGCCTCTGGAAGGATGAAATTTCTGTCCCCCAATCGGGGGACAGAAACAGAAAAATCTGCTAACGATCGGTGGACGGGTTCTAGGGCTGGTTGACGCAGAACGCCACACACAGCGCTGAGACGGGGATGGAAACCCATTGCAGTTGACCGTCCGCCTGGCGCTCGCAGTAGATCGGGCCGGGCGTCCCCCAGACTTTCGCCCCCTCCGGCGAGCATTGCTTGCCGAGATCGGTGTCGGCGTGCGCCGGGCCACTTCCGAGGGCGACCGCCAGCGGAGCGGCGGCCGTCATCAACGCCGCGGCGACGAACTTCCGTGCGCGCATGGTGGCCTTACGCCCAGTTCCAGACCGACATGTCGCCGGCCGGGTACCCGTTGCACGCGTCGGTGCCCTTGGCGACGACGCCCTTGTTGTTGAAGAAGATCTTCATGTGATTGACCCAGGCGAAGGTGAGCGGGTCGCCGTTGTAGAAGTTCTCGGAATAGTCCCTGCGCTCGGCCGGCGACAGCGAGAAAAACCAGTGCGCCTTGTTGATGGTCGCTTCCTGCAGGTTCGCGTGGTTGTTGAAATCGATCATGTACCGCTCGTAGTAGACCGGGCTGGTATCCCGGACGGCGGCCAGATACTGCTCCGCGTCGCAGGTGGTCGCGATCATCCGCCGCGGGATCGGGAAATCCTCGGTGGAGTCAGCCTTCGCTGCCTGGGGAAAGATCACCGAGGCGATCGCGAGAGCAAAGAAAACAGCGCCTGCACGCAGGCCGATACTCAGCCGAGACATCATGGTTACCGTAACACTTTCATGGTTGCAAAGATTCCGACGGCGATTCCTAGTTGATCTTACTACCCATCGCTATCAGGAACTATCACGTGTGACGGGTTCGGCCGCAGCTCCGGCGGTGCCTGGCTGTAGTCGCCGAACGGGCCGTCCCGGCGCTCCACCGCGGCCCGCACGCCCTGCGCCTCGGCGGTACGGATGAAGTCGAGCGCATCGGGGGTGTTGCGCATCAGTCCGTCGAGGATGCCGCCCAGCAACTGGGTTGACGCCAGGCCCATGTTCTCGTAGGCCTGATTGACGATCAGCTTCTGCGCCCGCAGCTGCGATAACGGGATCTGCGCCAGTTCGGCCGCGATCTCAGCGACCCGGGCCTCCAGCCGCTCGAACGGGACCGCCTCGTTGATCAGTTCGATCTCGGCGGCCTGCACACCGGTCAGCGGCCGGCCGGTCAGCGAGTGCCATTTCACTTTGGCCAGGCTCAGCCGGTACAGCCACATCCCGGTCAGGTAGGCGCCCCACATCCTGCTGTACGGGGTCCCGATCACGGCGTCCTCGCTGGCGATCACGATGTCGGCACACAGGGCGTAGTCGCTGGCCCCGCCGACGCACCAGCCGTGCACCTGCGCGATCACCGGCTTCGACGCCCGCCAGATGGCCATGAACTTCTGCGTCGGCGCGGTCTCGCGCGCGCTGACCATCGCGAAATCCTTACCCGGATCCCACCGTCCGTCGGTCATCATGTCCTCGCCCCAGTGCTGGAAGCCGCCGCCGAAGTCGAAACCACCGGAGAAGGCCCGCCCGGCGCCGCGCAGCACGATGACCTTGATGTCGTGGTCCCGCTCGGCCAGCCCGATGGCAGCCTCGATCTCGTCGGGCATCGGCGGGACGATGGTGTTCAGGTGTTCGGGTCGGTTGAGGGTGATGGTGGCCACCGGACCTCTGCTGGAATACAGCAGCGTTTCGAAGGCGGGCTCTGCAGAAGGCATGAAGAGAAGCGAAGCCGCGTCGAATTATGGTGTCAAGCCTGTTGGCGGCGCCTCATCGCCAGCCCCGCCAGCACGGCGAAGGCGACGGCTGCGCACGTGGCCAGCAGGTATATGCCGTACCGCTGGAATGCGGCGTAGAGCGCCGCGATGTGATTCCCGGCCAGATACCCCGCGAAAACCCAGACCGACACCCACACCGCGGAACCCAGCGCGTTGTAGGCGAGGTAACGGCGCCAATCCATCCGAGCCAGCCCCGCCGCTATGCCGCTGGCCTGCCGCAGGCCGTCGATGAAGCGCCCGATGGAGACCACGAGGTGGCCGCGCCTGGCGAAGAAGCGTTCGGTTTTCGCCAGCCGCTCCCGGTTGAGGAACACATACGGACCGAACCGCAGGACCAGACCGCGTCCGCCGTAGCGGCCGATGGCGTAGCCGGCGTTGTCGCCGCCCACCGCGGCCAACAGCCCGACGATCAACACTGGGAGCAGCGTCAAGTGTCCGCTGGCCGCGTAGATTCCGCCCGCGATCAAGATCAGCTGACCAGGCAGGGGTATTCCCACCCCTTCCAGTCCCACCAGGGCCACGATCGCCGCGTACCCGTACCGGTCGAGGGTGGGGGCAAGCGTGTCGAAGATTCCCGGCAGTTGCGCGGACATGGGTTCCAGGGTGCCCGATGCTGCTCGCAGCTAGACGTTGTAACCGTCACAGCTACGTGTCGGTTGTCAGCGTCCGCCACAGGAACGAGTAGCTCAGCGCGGCCTTGAACGCGAGTTGTTCATTGTCGGCGGCGCCACCGTGGCCGCCTTCGATGTTCTCGTAGTACCAGACCCGGTGGCCGGTGGCCTCCAGCGCCGCGGTCATCTTGCGGGCATGACCGGGATGCACCCGGTCGTCACGGGTGGACGTGGTCATCAGGATCGGGGGATATTGCCGGTCCGCTGAAATGTTCTGGTACGGCGAATATTCCGAGATGAACGCCCAGTCGTCCGGGTTGTCCGGGTCGCCGTATTCGGCCACCCAGGAGGCGCCGGCCAGCAGCAGGTGGTAGCGCTTCATGTCGAGCAACGGCACGCTGCAGACCAGCGCGCCGAATTTCTCCGGGTACTTGGTCAACATGATTCCCATCAGCAGGCCGCCGTTGCTGCCGCCCTGGGCGCCGAGCTGGCCGACCGTGGTGATGCCCCGCCGCACGAGGTCGTCGGCGACGGCCACGAAGTCTTCGGCCACCTTGTGGCGGCCTTCGCGCATCGCCTGGGTGTGCCAGCCCGGCCCGTATTCCCCGCCGCCGCGGATGTTGGCCAGCACGTAGGTGCCGCCGCGTGCGAGCCAAAGCCGCCCCAGCACTCCGCTGTAACCCGGGGTATTGGACGTCTCGAACCCGCCGTAGCCGTAGAGCAGGGTGGGAGCCGGTCCGGCGGTGCCGGTGGGCCGCACCACGAAGTACGGGACCGAGGTGCCGTCCTGGGAAGTGACGAAATGCTGCTCCACAGAGATGTTTTCAGCGTCGAAGAAGGACGGCGCGGCCTTGATCGGCTCCAGGTCACCGGAGCCGGTGCCCCGTAACAGTCGCGAGGGCGCGGTGAATCCGCTGGAGTCCAGGAAGAACTCGTCGCCGGTGTCGTCGGCGGCGGTAATCACGGTGTTGGTCGACTCGGGCAGGCCGGGCAGCGGCTCGCGTTGCCAAGTTCCCGGCGCGACGATCTCCACCCGGCTGGCGACGTCGGCCAGCGAGACGATCAGCAACCGGTCCCTGGTCCATGCGTAGTGGTAGAGGCAGGTGTGTTCGTCGGGTTCGAAGACTACCGTGAGATCCCTTGCGCCAGAGAGGAATTGATCATAGTTGGCCGCCAGCAGCGAGCCGGCGCGGTAGGTCGTGTCATTGACGGTCCAGTCGGAGCGCAGATCGATCAGCAGCCATTCGCGATGCACCGACATGCTGCTGGCATCGGTGGGCACGTCGATGGAAATCAACTCTGTTCCGCGTAACTCGTAGCGCTGCCGGTTCCAGAAGTCCAGCGAGCGGCCGAGGAAGGTGCGTTCGAAGCCCGGCGTGCGGTCCTTGGAGCCGCCGGCGCTGACGTCGGTGGGCTCACCTTCGAAGATCGTCTCGGCCTCGGTCAGCGGTGTGCCACGTCGCCACCGCTTGAGGATGCGCGGATAACCGGATTCGGTCATCGAGTCGGGGCCGAAGTCGGTGCCCACCAGGACGGTGTCGGGATCGTCCCAGCTGATCTGCGACTTGGCTTCCGGCAGCTCGAACCCGTCGGCGACGAATTCGCGTGTCAGCAAGTCGAATTCACGTACGACGACGGCGTCCGAGCCGCCCGGGGAAAGGCTGATCAGGGCGCGGGTTAGCTCGGGTTCGATCACGTCGGCGCCGGCCCATACCCAGTTCTTGCCGTCCGCGCGGCCCAGCGCGTCGACGTCGATGAGCACATCCCACTCGGGCGAGTCGGTGCGGTAGCTCTCCAGCGTGGTGCGCCGCCACAACCCGCGGGGGTTGGTGGCGTCGCGCCAGAAGTCGTAGAGGTATTCGCCGCGCCGGCGGACGTAGGGGATCCGGGCGTCGGTGTCGAGCACCTCCAGCGCCTCGGCGCGCATCGTCTCGAACTGTGCGTCGCAGAACTCCGTCTTGGTCGGCTCGTTGCGGGCGCGCACCCAATCGAGTGCCTCCTCGCCAGTGACGTCTTCGAGCCAGAGGTAGGGGTCTTCGGCAGTCTCAGATGACATGGAAGCCATTGTCGTCCCAGCGGTAGTGTGAGCTGTATTACATGAACTAGCGAGGAGCCGAGCAGATGCCTGTCTTTGCACGTCCAGGGACTTCCGGGGCGCTGATGTCCTATGAGTCGCGGTACGGGAACTTCATCGGCGGCGAGTGGGTCGCGCCCGCTGCGGGCCGGTACTTCGAGAACCCGTCGCCGGTCACCGGCCAGTCGTTCTGCGAAATCCCGCGATCCGACGAAACCGACATCGAAAAGGCACTGGATGCCGCACACGGCGCGGCCCCGGCCTGGGGCAAGACATCCCCGGCCGAGCGGGCCGCGATTCTGAACAAGATCGCCGACCGAATCGAGGAGAACACCGCCGCGCTGGCGGTGGCCGAGGTGTGGGACAACGGCAAGCCGATCCGCGAGGCGCTGGCCGCCGACATCCCGCTGGCCGCCGACCATTTCCGGTACTTCGCGGCCGCGATCCGGGCCCAGGAGGGCGCGCTGTCCCAGATCGACGACGACACCGTCGCCTACCACTTCCACGAACCGCTCGGCGTCGTCGGGCAGATCATCCCGTGGAACTTCCCGATTCTGATGGGTGCCTGGAAGCTGGCCCCGGCGCTGGCGGCCGGTAATGCGATCGTGCTCAAGCCTGCCGAGCAGACCCCGGCGTCGATCCTGTTCCTGATGTCGCTGATCGGTGACCTGCTGCCGGCCGGAGTGCTCAACGTCGTCAACGGCTTCGGGGCTGAGGCTGGCAAGCCGCTGGCCTCGAGCAACCGGATTGCGAAGGTCGCTTTCACCGGTGAGACCACCACCGGGCGCCTGATCATGCAGTACGCCTCGCAGAACCTGATCCCGGTCACGCTCGAACTCGGCGGCAAGAGCCCCAACATCTTCTTCTCCGACGTGATGGCCGCCGGGGACGACTTCCAGGACAAGGCGCTGGAAGGCTTCACCATGTTCGCGCTGAACCAGGGCGAAGTCTGCACCTGCCCCTCGCGCAGCCTGATCCAGTCCGACATTCACAACGAGTTCCTGGAACTGGCCGCGATCCGGACCAAGGCAGTACGGCAGGGCGACCCGCTGGATTCCGAGACCATGCTGGGATCGCAGGCGTCCAACGACCAACTGGAAAAGATCCTGTCCTACATCGAGATTGGCAAAGGGGAGGGCGCCAAGATCATCACCGGCGGCGAACGCGCCGAACTGGGCGGCGACCTGTCCGGCGGTTTCTACATGCAGCCGACGATCTTCAGCGGCAACAACAAGATGCGGGTCTTCCAGGAGGAGATCTTCGGGCCGGTGGTGACGGTGACATCGTTCGACAGCTACGACGACGCGATCGGTATCGCCAACGACACCCTCTACGGGCTGGGGGCGGGGGTGTGGAGCCGCAACGGCAACACCGCCTACCGCGCCGGCCGGGACATCAAGGCCGGACGGGTGTGGGTCAACTGCTACCACGTGTACCCGCCGCACTCTGCCTTCGGCGGTTACAAGCAGTCCGGCTTCGGACGCGAGGGCCACCTGATGGCGCTCGAGCACTACCAGCAGACCAAGAATCTGCTGGTGTCCTACTCCGAGAAGGCCCAGGGCTTCTTCTGATGATCCCGGGGGCGCTCATCACCGCCTCCGCCGCCGAACTGCTGGTGCGATTGCAGGACCGGCACGGGCCGGTGATGTTCCACCAGTCGGGCGGTTGCTGCGACGGATCGTCGCCGATGTGTTATCCGCGCGGCGACTTCCTGGTGGGGGACCGCGACGTCCTGCTGGGTGTGCTCGATGTCGGTCCCGAAGGCGTGCCGGTGTGGATCTCCGGCCCTCAGTACGAGACCTGGAAGCACACCCAGCTGATCATCGACGTGGTGCCCGGCCGCGGCGGCGGCTTCAGCCTGGAAGCACCGGAGGGAATGCGATTTCTCAGCCGCGGCCGGGTCTTCACCGAGACCGAAAGCGAACTGCTGCAAGCGCAACCCATGATCACCGGCGCCGCGTACGAGCGTGGCGAAAGGCCGTCGATACGAGGCCATCTTGTGACCGACAACGCGCCGGGGACCTGCCCGGCACCGCCTCGGTAATTCAGTAAGGTGCTCTACCGTGATCCCCCTCCCGCGTGCCTGGCTGCTGGCCAGCGGCATGCTCGTGGGTAGCGCGGTCGGACAGCTGCTGGCGGTGGCGTCCAGCCTCCTGATACACACCCGGATCCGTCCGGACATCGCCATCGCGCTGGTGGTCGGGATACCCGCCGTGGTCGGACTGTCGGTGATCCTGTTCTCCGGGCGCCGGTGGGTGACCATGCTCGGCGCGGCGATTCTGGCGTTGGGGCCCGGCTGGCTGGGCATGCTCGTCGCCTTGCAGGTGGTCTCTCATGGCTGACAGGAAGACCGAGCAGGACCACGAGTCACACCCCGGCACCGAACCCTTCGTGCCCGATTTCGACTCCGGTGAGGTGCCCGTCGCCCCGAAGTACGACGCCGGTGAACCGTCAGTGCCGTTCGTCCCGGATTTCGACACCGACTCCCAGCCATTCCTGCCACTGGCGGGGCTGGATGAAGAGCCGGTCAAGAAGGCCGAGCCTGCCCCGGCCGAGGAGGAGCCGGCGCCGGTCGTGGTGGCTCCGCCGCCCGGTGCCGGGGCGGATGCGGGGTCTGAGGCGCCAGGTCCGATCGCGGTGCCAGGCCGTTACCTCTACCTGAAGTGGTGGAAGTTCGTCCTGGTGTTGTTCGGGGTGTGGTTCTTCGCCGCGGTGTTCGGGCTGAGCCTGTTCTACTGGTGGTATCACACCATCGACAAGACGCCGCCGGTGTTCGCGACCTTCGTGTACATCGTGGCCTGCGTCGCGGCTGGCTTGATTTTGGCGATGGTGGAATCCAAACCGCTGGTCGCGGCCTTGGCAATCGCCGTGATGTCGGCGCCATTCGCCTCGGTCGTCGCCGCGGCGCCCCTGTACGGCTCCTACTACTGCGAGCGCGTGACGACACCGTGCGTGATGGGCGTAGTGCCCGAATAACCGGACGCTGGGCCAGACGGTGGTGACCCACTGCGCCCCGCTTCGCGGCGCTTGCGATCACCACTAGGGTGAGTTCCGTGACCCACTATGACGTCGTCGTTCTCGGAGCAGGTCCCGGCGGATACGTAGCGGCCATTCGTGCCGCACAGCTCGGGTTGAACACCGCAATCATCGAGCCGAAATATTGGGGCGGCGTCTGCCTCAACGTCGGCTGCATTCCGTCGAAGGCGTTGCTGCGCAACGCCGAACTCGCCCACATCTTCACCAAGGAAGCCAAGGTTTTCGGCATCAGCGGTGAGGCCACCTTCGACTTCGGCGTCGCGTTCGACCGCAGCCGGAAAGTGGCCGAGGGACGCGTGGCCGGCGTGCACTACCTGATGAAGAAGAACAAGATCACCGAGATCCACGGGTACGGCCGGTTCACCGACGCCAACACGATCTCCGTAGAGCTCAACGACGACGGTGGGACCGAGGAGGTCACGTTCGACAACGCCATCATCGCCACCGGCAGCAGCACCCGGCTGGTCCCGGGCACGTCGCTGTCGGAGAACGTGGTGACCTACGAGAAGCTGATCCTGACCCGGGAGCTGCCGAAGTCCATCGTCATCGCGGGCGCCGGTGCCATCGGCATGGAGTTCGGTTACGTGATGAAGAACTACGGCGTCGACGTCACCATCGTCGAGTTCCTGCCCCGGGCCCTGCCCAACGAAGACGCCGATTCCTCCAAGGAGATCGAGAAGGCGTTCAAGAAGCTGGGCGTCAAGATCCTCACCGGCACCAAGGTCGAGTCCATCACGGACGATGGATCGGAGGTGACGGTCAGCGTCAGTAAGGACGGCAAGTCCGAGGAGCTCAAGGCGGAAAAGGTGTTGCAGGCCATCGGCTTTGCGCCCAACGTCGAGGGCTACGGGCTGGACAAGGCCGGCGTGGCACTCACCGACCGCAAGGCGATCGGCATCACCGACTACATGCAGACTTCCGTGCCGCACATCTATGCCATCGGCGATGTCACCGGCAAGCTCATGCTCGCGCACGTCGCCGAGGCCATGGGCGTGGTGGCGGCCGAAACCATCGCCGGGGCAGAGACTTTGGCGTTGGGTGACTACCGCATGTTGCCGCGCGCGACCTTCTGTCAGCCCAATGTGGCCAGCTTCGGCCTCACGGAGGAGCAGGCTCGCGACGAAGGCTACGACGTCGTCGTGGCCAAGTTCCCCTTCACCGCGAACGCCAAAGCGCACGGTGTCGGCGATCCGAGCGGATTCGTCAAGCTGATCGCTGACGCCAAGTATGGCGAGCTGATCGGTGGGCACCTGGTGGGTCACGATGTGTCGGAGTTGCTGCCGGAGCTCACGCTGGCACAGAAGTGGGATCTGACCGCTAATGAGTTGGCCCGCAACGTACATACGCACCCGACCATGTCCGAGGCGCTGCAGGAGTGCTTCCACGGACTGATCGGACACATGATCAACTTCTAGGACCGGTTTCTATGAATACACCCTGCGCCCGCGCGGCCTCATTGACGAAGAATTTTTCGTAATCTAGTTTTCGTATCAGGTGGGGCGGCGCGGACGCGGCGGCGAGGAGACTCGCTGGACGTGACCGCCTCAACCGCTCCGCTGGTTTTCCAATAACCAGAGAGCGGAAACTCATGAAACTCAACGCTTTTCCCGCGGCAATGGCTCTCGTGTTCGGCTTGGGGCTGAGCGCGGCGCCACCTGACGCCGTGGCCGAAGTGCCGTCGATGAACGGCGTTTACCACTACGCCGACGAGGATGGTGACGTCGGTACGTGGACCATCACGACCACCTGCAACCCGCGCTGCGTCGCCACCGTGACCACAGCACCGGGGCACGCTTTCGAAGCCCGCCTCGAGAATGGTCGTTTCGTGACCACCCGGGTCGTTCCCGACGGTCTGGAATGCCCGCACGTTTTCATGAATGAAATGTGGCTCGGCGGCGGAACCCACGCGGTGGTGGCAACCCAGTCGTGGGATCCCGTGACACTGACCGGCGAAGTGCACTTCTCGCACACCGCGCCGCCTTGCACGCTGGATGATCAGCACGACCGGTTCACTCTCACCCGAATCGGCTGATACCAGCGCTCAGCAACCACCGGTGGCCGTTGGAGATACGATCGCCAGGTGTTCATGTCCCGCAACGAGGAGCCGAGCCACGCTGCCGTCGTGATCGGCGCGATCGGCGGGCTGCTCGCCGGCTATGTCTTCTGGCTGGCTGCCATCACCGTCGGCGACGACCTCACCACGGTGAGCAAGTGGAGCCTGGCTGTACTGCTGGTGTCGGGTGCACTCGCGGTCGGTGCGGTGGTCTGCGGCTTGCTGATGCGCTGGCGCCGCCGATACGGGTGGTCGGCGTTTGCCTTCGGCATTCCGGTGCTGCCGGTGGCGTTGACGCTGGCCGTGCTGGCCAACTTGTATTTCTGACGCTACCGGGGGTTGTCCAGCGGAATCCCCAGCGCGGTGATCGTCGCGGCCAGCGCGTCGTATTGCGTTGCGAGCATGCAGAATTCGATCAACCGAGCGCGGTTGAGATGGCCCGCCAGCTGGTGCCAGGTCTGTTCGGTGATCGTGCGGTCCTTGATCAGTTCGTCGGTGGCGTTCAACAGAGCCTGCTGACGGGCGCTGAGCACCTTGCGCGGGCCGTCTCCCGGCGGAGCCTCGGGCCAGGCGAAAATCGTCGCCTGTGTCTGGGCGTCCAGCCCGGCTTTGCGTGCCATTCCGCGATGATGCTGGAGTTCGTATTCGCAGGACCGCAGGTGGGCAACCCGCAGAATGATCAACTCGGTGTCAATGGTCGGTAACCGACCCCGCAGCAGGCGACCGGAATAGATCGCCCACGTCCAGAACAGCCCTTGGCGGGACCCCAGCGTGGTGAACAGATGCATTTCGGGTGCGCGCACCTTGCGGGCGGCCAGCTTCGCGACCACCCAGTTGACCGGGCCCAGCTGGCGGAACCGCCCGGGTGCGATGCGGGCGATGTGATCGCCGGTCATGCTTGCTTCACCAGGTACGGGGAGACGGTGCTGCGGTGCTCGTCGATGTCGAGTGATCGGCCCAACGCCGGAAACGCCCGCTGCGGGCAGTTGTCGCGTTCGCAGACTCGGCATCCCGCGCCGATCGGCGTAGTGATATTCCCCGACAAGTCGAGTCCTTCCGAGTAGACGAGTCGGTGCGCGTGGCGAAGTTCGCAGCCGAGCCCGATCGCGAAGGTTTTTCCGGGCTGACCATACCGGGCCGCGCGCCGTTCGACGGTACGGGCCACCCACATGTAGTTGCGCCCGTCGGGCATCTGAGCGATCTGCACCAGGATCTTGCCAGGGTTGGCGAAGGTCTCGTAGACGTTCCACAGCGGGCAGGTGCCGCCGGTCGAGGAGAAATGAAACCCGGTGGCGGACTGACGTTTTGACATGTTTCCAGCCCGGTCGACCCGGACGAACGACAGCGGCACGCCGCGCATCGAGGGCCGCTGCAGCGTAGAGAGGCGGTGCGCGATGGTCTCGTAGCTGACCTGATAGAAAGCCGACAGCCGTTCGACGTCGTAGCGGAAGTTCTCGGCGACGTCGTGGAACTGGCGGTAGGGCAGCACCGCTGCGGCGGCGAAGTAGTTCGCCAGCCCGAGCCGGGCCAGGGTCCGTGACTCCGCACTGGTGAACTTGCCGTCGGTGACCAGAGCGTCGATCAGCTCGCCGTACTCGAGGTAGGCCAATTCGGCGGCCATCTTGAACACCTGCTGCCCGGAGCCGAGGTGGTTACTCATCTCCAGCGTCTTGGTCTGAGGGTCGTAGCGGTGCAGCACCGAGTCGCCGAGATCGATGCGCCTGGTGATGTGCACCCCGTGCACCTCGGTGAGCCGGCGGGTCAGCTCCCGGGCCAAGTCTCCGTGGTGCATCCGCATTTTGACGGTGAGCTCTTCGGCCGCCGTGTCCAGTTCGTGCAGATAGTTCTGGCGTTCGTAGAAGTAGTCACGAACCTCCTCGTGGGGCATGGTGATCGCCCCGCTGCCGCTGCTGCCGTCGAAGTACCGCTCTTCGGTGGCGGCGGCCAGTTGAGCGGTGGTGATCCGGTAGCGGCGGTGCAGGTTGACCACCGCGCGCGCCAGACCCGGGTGGGTGTTGACCATCTCGGCGATCTCGGTCGGGTCCACGTCGATGTCCAGGTCGCGGTCCATCGTCACTTCGCGCAACTCGGCGACCAACCGGGTGTCGTCCTGGGAGGCGAAGAAGGTGGCGTCCACTCCGAACACCTCGGTGATCCGCAACAGGACCGCGACCGTCAGCGGCCGGACATCGTGCTCTATCTGGTTGAGATAGCTGGGAGAGATGTCCAGCATCTGCGCCAATGCGGCCTGGCTGAATCCGCGTTCGCTGCGAAGCTGGCGGACGCGCGCGCCGACGAACGTTTTAGACACTCTGACCAGCGTAGTCCGGATTGCGAAGATCCGCTTTGCAGACTTGGCAGGGGCGGTGGGATTGGTATTTGCGAGGCGTCGTTGGCATGATTCGCATCGACGTTCCCAGGGAAAACCTGGTTTTCGCACGAGGAGGAAACGGGGAGCAGCGCCGTGAGCCTGGACAAAACTTTGATGCCGGTGCCCGACGGTAGCCCCGATGTTTTCGACCGCGAGTGGCCGCTGCGTGTCGGCGACATCGACCGGACCGGCCGGCTGCGATTGGACGCGGCGTGCCGGCACATCCAGGACATCGGCCAGGACCAGCTGCGCGAAATGGGCTTCGAAGAAACGCATCCGCTGTGGATCGTGCGCCGAACCATGGTCGACCTCATTCGCCCTATCGAGTTCCAGGACCTGTTGCGGTGCCGTCGCTGGTGTTCGGGTACCTCGAACCGGTGGTGTGAGATGAGGGTCCGTATCGACGGACGCAAGGGCGGGCTGATCGAGTCCGAGGCGTTCTGGATCCACGTCAACAAAGAGACCGAGATGCCGGCGCGCATCGCCGACGACTTCCTTGCCGGTCTGCACAAGACGACCACCGTCGAGCGGTTGCGGTGGAAGGGTTACCTGAAGCCGGGCGGCCGCGACGACGCGACGGAAATACACGAGTTTCCCGTCCGCGTCACGGACATCGACCTGTTCGACCACATGAACAACTCGGTGTATTGGAGCGTCGTCGAGGACTACCTGGCGGCCCACCCCGAGCTGATGCAGCTTCCGTTGCGGGTGACCATCGAGCACGAGGCTCCGGTGGCGCTGGGCGACAAGCTGGAGATCATCTCGCACGTCCACCCCGCCGGTTCCACCGAACAGTTCGGTCCCGGGCTGGCCGACCGGAGTGTTACAACGCTCACATATGCGGTCGGCGACGAGACGAAAGCCGTCGCCGCGCTGTTCACTCTCTAACCGGACAAGCGTCCCGGTAAATTACCGATGACCTGCAGGTTTCGGTTACCCGCCAGTAGCTTCTGAACCGTTTCAGTAGTTCGCCAGCTTCGCAAGCTTCGCAAAATGACCACAGGTCATAGCCGAAATTCGCAAGTGAAATGGGTGGACCTGCGGGAATGCACTGTGCCATGGTCGAGTTAGCACATCAGTGAAGTCGGGATGAAGTTGAACCTCTAGCTTCCATCCGCACCGCGGTAGCCCGACTCATCGCACGCAAATTTCAGTCAAAGAATGACCGTAAGGAGCAGCCCCATGTCCGAAGTCGGCACCCCGAAGAGCGCTGAGCAGATTCAGCACGACTGGGACCACAACCCCCGCTGGAACGGCGTCAAGCGCACCTACACGCCGCAGGACGTCGTGGCGCTGCAGGGTCACGTCGTCGAGGAGCACACGTTGGCCCGCCGGGGCGCCGAGGTGCTCTGGGAGCAGCTGCACGAGATGGACTTCGTCAACGCGCTGGGCGCGCTGACCGGCAACATGGCCGTCCAGCAGGTCCGCGCCGGCCTCAAGGCGATCTACCTGTCGGGTTGGCAGGTCGCCGGCGACGCCAACCTCTCCGGCCACACCTACCCTGACCAGAGCCTGTACCCGGCCAACTCGGTTCCGCAGGTCGTGCGTCGGATCAACAACGCGCTGCTTCGCGCCGACGAGATCGCCAAGGTCGAGGGCGACCGCTCGGTCGACAACTGGCTGGCTCCGATCGTCGCTGACGGTGAGGCCGGCTTCGGTGGCGCGCTCAACGTCTATGAGCTGCAGAAGGCGATGATCGCCGCCGGTGTCGCCGGTTCGCACTGGGAAGACCAGTTGGCGTCGGAGAAGAAGTGTGGCCACCTCGGTGGCAAGGTGCTGATCCCGACCCAGCAGCACATCCGGACCCTGACCTCGGCCCGTCTGGCCGCTGACGTCGCCGGTGTCCCGACGGTCGTCATCGCGCGCACCGACGCCGAGGCCGCCACGCTGATCACCTCCGACGTCGACGAGCGGGACCGCCCGTTCATCACCGGCGAGCGCACCAACGAGGGCTTTTACCGCATCAAGAACGGTCTCGAGCCCTGCATCGCCCGCGCCAAGGCCTACGCGCCGTTCGCCGACCTGATCTGGATGGAGACCGGCACGCCGGACCTGGAGCTCGCCAAGAAGTTCGCCGAGGGCGTCAAGAGTGAGTTCCCGGACCAGCTGCTGGCCTACAACTGCTCGCCGTCGTTCAACTGGAAGAAGCACCTCGACGACGACACCATCGCCAAGTTCCAGAAGGAGCTCGGTGCGATGGGCTTCAAGTTCCAGTTCATCACCCTGGCCGGCTTCCACGCCCTCAACTACTCGATGTTCGATCTGGCCCACGGGTACGCCCGCAAGCAGATGAGCGCGTACGTCGAGCTGCAGGAGCGCGAGTTCGCCGCCGAGGAGCGCGGCTACACCGCCACCAAGCACCAGCGCGAGGTGGGTGCCGGTTACTTCGACCGGATCGCCACCACCGTCGACCCGACCTCGTCGACGACCGCGTTGGCCGGCTCCACCGAAGAGGGTCAGTTTCACTGAGCCGAGCAGCATCGGTGAACAGATTGCGCCGAGCGTGAACTGACGGAGGGTTTTCAGCCGAATCTCCGCCCATACGTCACGCTCGACGGTCCGCAGAGATGAAGTAGCGTAGGCCCCGCCCAGCCAACCTGGGCGGGGCCTATTGCGGTGCAACCACAGACTCGGGAGAGACAACAGTGAGCGACACAGCAATCCAGCGAGTAGGCGTGATCGGGGCCGGGCAGATGGGTTCCGGCATTGCCGAGGTGTCGGTACGGGCGGGCGTCGCCGTGACGGTGTTCGAGACGACGGACGCGCTGATCACCGCCGGCCGCAACCGGATCACGAAGTCGCTGGAGCGCGGCGTCAGTGCCGGCAAGGTCACCGAGCGGGAGCGCGACCGCGCGTTGAGCCTGCTGACATTCACCACCGATCTCGGCGACCTGGCCGACCGCCAGCTGGTCATCGAGGCCATCGTCGAGGACGAGTCGGTGAAGGCCCAGGTTTTTGCCGAGTTGGACCGGGTCGTCACCGATCCGCAGGCGGTGCTGGCCTCGAACACGTCCAGCATCCCGATCATGAAGATCGCCGCCGCCACGAAAAACCCGCAGCGCGTGCTCGGTTTGCACTTCTTCAACCCGGTGCCGGTGCTGCCGCTGGTCGAATTGGTCAGCACACTGGTCACCGACCCGGATGCCGCCGCCCGCACCGAAGAGTTCGCCAGTGCAGTGCTGGGCAAACAGGTGGTGCGCTGCTCGGACCGGTCCGGTTTCGTCGTGAACGCCTTATTGGTGCCCTACCTGCTGTCGGCCATCCGGATGGTCGAAGCCGGGTTCGCCACCGTCGAAGATGTCGACAAGGCCGTGGTGGCCGGGCTGTCGCACCCGATGGGGCCGCTCAAGCTGTCCGACCTGGTCGGTTTGGACACTTTGAAGCTGATCGCCGACAAGATGTACGACGAATTCAAGGAGCCGCTGTACGGTCCGCCGCCGCTACTGCAGCGGATGGTCGAGGCCGGGTTGCTGGGCAAAAAGTCGGGCAGGGGCTTTTACACATACTGACCACGGCCGTGCGTTGAATTCATTGCGCGAAGTCGGTACGCCAGTTTGCGAATGAGGTACCATTCCGTCTGTTAACTGACGAGAGGTATCCGCCGAGCATGGGTGAATTGAAGCCGTTCTACGAGGAATCGCAATCCATTTACGACGTTTCGGACGAGTTTTTCGCGCTATTTCTAGACCCCACCATGGCGTACACCTGCGCTTACTTCGAGCGTGCGGATATGACGCTCGAAGAGGCGTCCAATGCCAAGTTCGACCTGGCGCTGGGAAAGCTGAACCTCGAACCTGGGATGACGGTGCTCGACATCGGCTGTGGCTGGGGCGGTGCGCTGCAACGTGCGGTAGAAAAGTACGACGTCAACGTCATCGGTATTACGCTGAGCCGCAATCAATTTGAATACAGCAAGAAAAGGCTCGCAGCAATTCCCACGCGCCGTACCATCGAGGTTCGCCTGCAGGGCTGGGAAGAGTTCGACGAGCCGGTCGACCGGATCGTGACCATCGGTGCCTTCGAGGCTTTCAAGGCGGAGCGTTACCCGACGTTTTTCGAGCGTGCCTATCACATTCTGCCCGCCGACGGACGGATGTTGTTGCACACCATTCTGGCGTACACGCAGAAACAGCAGCACGAGCGCGGTGTGAAGGTGACGATGACCGATCTTCGCTTTATGCGTTTCATCGGTCAGGAAATTTTCCCGGGCGGACAGTTGCCGGCGCAGGAAGATATTCTCAGGTTGGCCGAGGTCGCGGGCTTTTCAGTGGAAAGAGTGCACCTGTTGCGCGAGCACTATGAGCGGACTCTGCACATCTGGGCCGAGAATTTGGCGGCGAAGAAGGACGAAGCAATCGAGTTGCAGTCCGAAGAGATTTACGACAAGTACATGCGCTATCTGACGGGTTGCGAAGACTTCTTCCGGAAGGGCATCTGCAACGTGGGACAGTTCACGCTGGTCAAGTGATCCCGGGCGCGTCCGGGCGCCGCGAGGTGCGACGCCGCGGAGTCCGCGCCCAGCCTATTTGGCCAGAGTGAACTGGCAGATGTCGGTGTAGCCCTCGTGGAACAACTTGGCGCACCCGGTTAGGTACTTCATGTACCGGTCATAGACCTTCTCCGACTGGATCGCGATGGCCAGATCCTTCTTGGCCTCCAGCGCCGCCGCCCAGATTTCCAGCGTCCGCGCATAGTGCAGCTGCAGGGACTGGATGCGCTTCATCGAGAACCCGGCCGCTTCGGACTGTTCCTCGACCACCGGAACCGTCGGCAGGTACCCGCCCGGGAAGATCTCGGCCAGGATGAACTGGCTGAAGTGCACGATCTCGTGAGTCAGGGGGAGGCCCTTGGCCCTGGCTTCCTTGAAGGTGGGCCGGACGATCGTGTGCAGCAGCATGATGCCGTCGCTCGGCAGCACCTCGTGGGCCATCTTGAAGAAGCGCGGGTAGCGCTGACGGCCGAAGTGTTCGAAGGCGCCGATGGAGACGATGCGATCGACGGGCTCGTGAAACTTCTCCCAGCCCTCCAGCAGCACCCGCTTGGTGCGAGGCGTGTCCAGTTCGTCGAACTTCGTCTGAACATGCGCGGCCTGGTTCTCCGACAACGTCAGGCCCACCACGTTGACGTCGTACTTCTCGATGGCGCGGCGCATCGTGGCGCCCCAGCCGCAGCCGATGTCCAGCAACGTCATTCCCGGCTCCAGGTTGAGCTTGCCCAGGGCCAGGTCGATCTTGGCGAGCTGCGCCTCTTCCAGCGTCATGTCCTCGCGCTCGAAGTACGCGCAGCTGTACGTCTGGGTAGGGTCGAGGAACAGGCGAAAGAATTCATCGGACAGGTCGTAGTGCGCCTGCACGTTGCCGAAATGGGGCGTGAGCTGCACTGCCATTGCGATGTCAGCCTTTCTGTTTGTCGGGGTGCTCCCGGACAAAATCCGTCGGTCGTACCTGCAGCGCCCCCGATGCATTCCCTGAATGCTAACCGCTGCGCAGGGGTGCAGTTGCACTCCTTGCGTCACACCCGCGGCAGAGACGGCCGGGCCGGGCGGTTCACTGCTCCTGTTTGAGCTGCTCCCAGGCGGGCACGGTCGGGGACGGGTGCGGCTGGGCGCGGAACTTCTCCAGCGACCCCCCTGCCTCGACGATTCCGCACAGCGCGCTCCAACTCAGCATCGTCAGATAGTCGATCAACTCGTCGCTGCTCATCCGTGGGTCCGACATCCAGGAATGTGTGGCCAACTGCACACCGCCGACGATCAGGTAAGCCCACGGCTCGACCCCGCCGAGATCCATCCCGATCTCGCGCATGCGCCGGCGCAGCATCACGGCGATCATGCGCGCGATGATCCGCTCCGAATCGGCGATCACCTTGCTCTTGCTGCCGGAACTGTTCGCCATTACGAAGCCGTACGGCTCCGGCTCAGCCGCCATGGTTTCGACGTAGACGCGGATCACTTCGCGGGTCAGCTCGTAGCCGTCCAAATTGGACGACAGTGCCGCGGCCATGTTCGGAATGAGGGTGGTCTGCGCAAACCGCATCATCACCGCGGTGGTGAGGTCGTTCTTGTCGACGAAGTAGCGATAGAGCACGGTCTTCGAGACCCCGATCTCCGCGGCGATCTCATCCATGCTCAGAAAACGGCTCTGGCGGCGAATCGCCTCGATGGTGCCGTCGACCAGCTCATTGCGGCGGTCCACCTTGTGCTGGTGCCAGCGCCGCTTACGGCCATCGGTCTTAGCGGTCCGAGCCGGGATGTGTTGTGCCAATGTCGCCGATTCCCATTCACTACCTGGACGCATCGATACTACGGCTTGCGGGCGTCCGGATGTCCGAGCGGCAGGACTGCGTGAGGCTTCCGAACAGTGTGGGTAACACTAACCGGTGGTTTCGATAGCGGATGATGGTCTGGTGGCACACAGAGCCTTGCCGACAGCGGCACCCCCGGCTGCGCCGCCCGGCCCGGGCACGGACGGCGGGCGGGGGAACCGGACATCCCTCGCGGAGTCATTCGCCGGCGCTGATCCCGAGGCCGACGCCGAGCGTCGAACTGCGCTGCGGCGGATGAAGGCGGTGGCGCTGAGTTTCCTGATCGGCGCCACGGTGGTGTTCCTGCTGTGCCGGTGGGCCAACGCCCACGGCACCGCGCCGGTCTGGGTCGGTTACGTCGGCGCCGCGGCCGAGGCGGGCATGGTGGGCGCCCTGGCGGACTGGTTCGCGGTCACTGCGCTGTTCAAGCATCCGCTGGGAATTCCGATCCCGCATACCGCCATCATCAAGCGCAAGAAAGACCAGCTCGGGGAGGGCCTGGGTACGTTCGTGCGGGAGAACTTCCTGTCCCCGGAGGTGGTGGAAACCAAGCTGCGCGACGCCCAGGTACCCAGTCGGGTGGGGAAGTGGCTCTCCGAACCGACGCATGCACAGCGGGTCGCCGGTGAGGTGGCGACGGTGCTGCGCGTGCTGGTCGAGTTGCTGCGGGACGAGGATGTCCAGCAGGTCATCGACCGGATGATCGTGCGGCGCATCGCCGAACCGCAGTGGGGCCCGCCGGTGGGCCGGGTCCTGCAAACGCTGCTGGTCGAGAATCGTCAGGAAGCCTTGGTCCAGTTGCTGGCCGACCGGGCGTTCCAGTGGTCGCTGAATGCCGGGGTGGTGATCCAGCGGGTCATCGAGCGTGACTCACCGACCTGGTCGCCCCGCTTCGTCGACCATCTGGTGGGCGACCGGATCCACCGCGAGTTGATGGACTTCACCGACAAGGTGCGCCGCAACCCCGATCACGAACTGCGTCGATCGGCGACTCGTTTTCTGTTCGAATTCGCCGACGACCTGCAGAACGACGCCGACACGATCGCACGCGCCGACGCCGTCAAGGAGCAGTTGATGGCCCGGGACGAGGTGGCGAAGGCCGCCGAGACGGCGTGGACGACGCTCAAGCGACTAGTGCTCGAGGGGGTAGACGACCCGTCCAGCACGTTGCGTACCCGGATCGCCGACACGGTGATCCGGATCGGGGGGTCACTGCGTGACGATGCCGGGCTGCGCGACAAGGTCGACGGATGGATGGTGCGGGCCGCTCAGCACCTGGTTTCGCAATATGGGGTAGAGATCACAGCGATCATCACCGAGACGATCGAGCGCTGGGATGCCCAGGAAGCCAGCCGCCGAATCGAGCTACATGTAGGCCGTGACCTGCAGTTTATCCGGATCAACGGAACTGTGGTGGGTGCGCTCGCCGGCCTCGCCATCTACGCGATCGCACAGCTACTCTTCTGAAAAGTGCTAACAGACTGCTTGCAATAGCAAGCACTGCTCCGTACCCTGAGGGGCGTAAGCAAACAAAATCTGACACAGGAGCACCCGATGACGCCGGAGGAGAAGCTGGGCACCAAGGTGTCCACAAAAGCCTCTGACGTGGCCTCGGACATCGGCAGCTTCATCAGGTCGCAGCGCGAGACGGCGCAGGTCTCGATGCGGCAGCTTGCCGAACGGTCGGGTGTCAGCAACCCTTATTTGAGCCAGGTCGAGCGTGGACTGCGTAAGCCATCCGCCGACGTCCTGGCCCAGATCGCGAAGGCGCTACGGGTTTCCGCGGAGGTGCTTTACGTGCGGGCCGGCATCCTCGAGCCCAGCGAGGCCAGTCAGGTGCGTGACGCCATCGTCACCGACACGGCCATCACCGAGCGTCAGAAGCAGGTTCTGCTGGACATCTACGCGTCCTTCACCCAGCAGAACGAGGCGAATCGCGAGGAGTGTCCGAGCGAATCCGACGACGACTGACCCGACCACCAGGAGGTTTCCGGCAAGTCGCGCACCAGTGTCAATCCGCGGGTCTTGACATTTCCTGCCCAGAGGAGCCGAACTTGCGCCAATTTTCAACCATTTAGCACTAACCCCGATATCGAAATCAAAGAAAGGAAACATCATGGCTGAGAACACGAACATTGAGGACCTGAAAGCGCCGCTGCTCGCCGCGCTCGGTGCTGCCGACCTGGCTCTGGCGACCGTGAACGACCTGATCGCCACCCTGCGTGACCGCGCCGAGGAGACCCGCTCCACGCTGCGTGAGCGCGCCGAGGAGACCCGCACCGACACCCGCAGCCGTGTGGAGGAGAGCCGCGCTCGCCTGACCAAGCTGCAGGAGGAGCTGCCCGAGCAGCTCACCGAGTTGCGCGAGCGGTTCACCGCTGACGAGCTGCGGAAGGCCGCGGAGGGCTACGTCGAGGCTGCCACCAGCCGGTACAACGAGCTGGTCGAGCGCGGCGAGGCCGCCCTCGAGCGGCTGCGCAGCCAGTCGGCCTTCGAGGACGCGTCGGCGCGTGCCGAGGGTTACGTCGACCAGGCCGTGGAGCTGACTCAGGAGGCTCTGGGCACCGTGGCGACGCAGACCCGCGCCGTGGGTGAGCGTGCCGCCAAGCTGGTCGGCATCGAGCTGCCGAAGAAGGCTGAGGCTCCGGCCAAGAAGGCCGCTCCGGCCAAGAAGGCTGCGCCGGCCAAGAAGGCCGCTCCGGCCAAGAAGGCTCCGGCCAAGAAGGCTCCGGCCAAGAAGGTCACCCAGAAGTAATCCGGGTTCACCGGAACACTCACTCCAAGTCGCCGCACTTTCGGGCGACTTGGACCAGAGAAGCACCACTCGACTCCAAGTCGCCGCACTTTCGGGCGACTTGGACCAGAGAAGCACCACTCGACTCCAAGTCGCCGCACTTTCGGGCGACTTGGACCAGAGAAGCACCACTCGACTCCAAGTCGCCGCACGTCGGTGACTTGGAGTCGACGTTTTTGCGGCGGCCCGCATAGTCTTATGAGCGTGCAAGCCGTAGGAACCGTCATGTTCGTTCTGTGGGTCGCCGTCGCCCTGGCGACGGTGTACGCGTTTGTACACGCGGCGCTGCAGCGCTCCGACGCATACACCGCCGCCGACAAGCAGACCAAGCCGTTGTGGTTGGTGATTCTCGGTGGCGCGATGGCGCTGATCACCATCCTGTACGGAATCTTCGGTGTGATGGCGATTGCCGCGGCCGCGGTCGCGACCGGCGTCTATCTGGTCGATGTTCGGCCGAAGCTTCTCGAAGTGCAGGGTAAGTCGCGCTAGCGGATGAAGGTCGTGCTGGTTGCGCCGGCGGCGGCGCTCATTTCGCTGCTGGGCGCCGTTCCTGCGGCTGCCGATCCAGTATCGGGCCCGTCGTACCCGCCACCCTTCGTGGACCACACCGAATGGGCTTATTGGGGCGGGTTGTCCAGTCTGCGCGTGTATCCGACCCCCTCGGGCCGCGCTGCGTCCCGAATCTCGGGAACCGCCGGCGGCTACCCGCAAGCCGCTGACGAAGCCTGGTCGGAGGTAGTCGCGCAGTCACCCGACGCCGACACACCAGGCATGCGTGCGCAGTTCGTCTGCCACTGGCAGTTCGCAGAGATCGCGCAGCCGGGCAAAACCAGCTGGAACCTCGAGCCGTGGCGGCCGGTAGTCGACGACGCCGAGATGGTGGCGTCCCGCTGCAACCCGGGCGCCTCGGAGGAGCCCCTCTGATGGGCGCGCCGCCGACCCGCCGGCAGCTGGCCGCGATGGTGGATCACACCCTACTCAAGCCGGAGGCCACCGAAGCCGACGTCGTGGCGCTGGTCGCCGAGGGCATTGACCTGGGGGTCTATGCCGTCTGCGTCTCGCCGTCGATGGTGCCGGTCGCCGTTCGAGAGGCTGATGCGCAAGGCCTCCGTGTCGCTGCCGTGGCCGGTTTTCCGTCAGGCAAGCATCTGTCTGCCGTCAAGGCGCGGGAGGCGGCAGCGGCGGTAGCTGCCGGCGCCGCCGAAATCGACATGGTCATCGACGTCGGCGCGGCGTTGGCCGGACAGTTCGATGCTGTGCAAGCCGACGTCGCAGCGGTACGCGAAGGCGCAACCGGTGCGGTGTTGAAGGTGATCGTCGAGTCGGCGGTGCTGCTCGCCCTCTCGGACGAATACACCCTTGCCGCCGTCTGCCGGGCGGCCGAGCAGGCCGGCGCCGACTTCGTCAAAACCTCGACCGGCTTCCATCCCGCCGGCGGCGCATCGGTGCGCGCCGTTGAGGTGATGGCCGCGATTGTCGGCGGCCGGCTGGGGGTCAAAGCCAGCGGCGGCATCCGTACGGCCACGGACGCACGCGCCATGCTCGACGCCGGGGCCACCCGGCTGGGTCTGTCGGGCACCCGGGCCGTGCTGGACGGCCTGGCTTAACTCAGAGGTCGGCCAGGCAGGGGTCGGTGTTGCCGGCCGGGATGGTGGCGTTGCGGGCCGCGAAACGCGCAACCACGCCGTTGTCGGTGACCTCGACGCTTTCCGCGCGAACGCCCAATGGGTAGTCCTTGGTGAGGCTAGAGGTGTAGTCGTTGAGCGTGGACTGCACGGATTCCTTCGGCAGCGAGAACCCGAGTGTGTTGAAGCTGACGATCTGCAGCTGAATACCGCCGCCGGATACCACCGGCTTGGCGACGATGTCGTTGAGCATGCCCTTCAGCTCGACCGTGTTGTCCTTGGGGTGCGTGACCACGCTGCTGGTGACGAACTCGCCCAGAATCGGGATGGCGTTCTGCACCGACTCCTTGATCCCCTGGGTCGTCCAGGTGATGGTGGCGTCCAGCGCGCCGATCGTGCCCTTGGAGTCGCCCTTGTTCTCGAGGTTGATGTCCTGGATGTTGAGCTGCAGCTTCATGCCCTTGGCGTCGCGGATCTGGTTGCCCGCCGTCTCGATCCTGATATTGGTGTAGTGGTCGGTGGCCACCTGCCACAACACCAGCGGGGTCACCCCGAAGGACGCGGTGGCCTGGTCTTTGACCACGCAGGCCGTCGCCGCGGCGAGCTTGTTGTTGGCTTCGTGCCGCACGTACAGTTCGGCGCCGATCAGTCCGGCGATCAGCAGCGAGAACACGATGATCAAGACCAGCAGGATGGCCAGCGGATCGCGTCGCGAGCGCTTCTTCTTCTTGACCTCGCCGGCCTCGTCCGTCGGCTGCGCGATCGGAGTGGTGCGGTCGGCGCCGGGCATGGGTGGCGGGGTCGGGTTGATCCGCCGGGTGTCCGCGTTGGCGGCGGTCAGCTGATCGGTCTGCGGAGGCGGCGGGGCTGTCGGGGGTTGCTGTCCCAGTCCGCTCCCACCCTTTGGGTCGCCGGGATGCAGGCGTCCGGCGGAAGGATCCGCGGGGGCCGGAGGTCGGCCGAGCGGTCCCTGATCGCCCGGACGTGCCCAACCGGATGGGCCTTCGTTGCGTGGTCCCTGCGGAGTCGTCACGTTCGCGATTCTGCCCTATCGGTGTGAATGAAGTTTGAGCGGTTGCGCAGCACCGCGATGTTGTCCCGGGCCTTGGTCACGTCGCCGAGGTCGATGTCGGCAACGATCAGTTGCGGCTGGGAGCCCGCGCAAGCCACCACGTCCCCCAGGGGCGACGCCACCAGGCTGCCGCCCACGCCCGTCGGCGCGCCCGAGGCGCTCAGTGTGCCGCCGGGGTCGGCCTGACCGGCGGCGATGACGAAGCAGCTGGAATCCAACGCCCGCGCCCGGACCAGCAGCGTCCACTGCTCGAGTTTGCCGGGCCCGGAGCCCCAGGACGCGCAGACGACGATCAGCTGGGCGCCGCGGTCGGCGAGCTCGGTGTACAGCGCGGGAAAGCGGACGTCGTAGCACAGCGTGAGACCCACCCCGACGCCGTCGACCTCGATGACCACTGGTTGCCGGCCGGGCGCCACCGTGCGCGATTCGGTGAAGCCGAATGCGTCATAGAGGTGGATTTTGTCGTAATGGGCGTCGGGCTCATTGGGTGTGCCCGGGCCGGCCGCGATCAGGGTATTGGTGACTCGCCCGTCGTCCGTTGGGGCGAACATGCCCGCGACCACGGTGACGCCGGTGTCCGCGGCGATCCGGCGCACCCCATTGGCCCACGGTCCGTCGACCGGCTCGGCGATCGGTCGCAGAGGCACCCCGAACCGGCACATGGTGGCTTCCGGGAACACCGCCAGGCGGGCTCCAGAATCGGCTGCGCGCTCGGCGTACTCGCGCACCAGCTGCAGATTCGCGGCCGGGTCGGTGCCGCTGAGGATCTGTGCCAGAGCGATTCGCATGAACGCCAGCTTAGGCATCGCGACTGCGGTCAGCCGGTTCCGTTCCTCGCCGCC
The DNA here is from genome assembly GCF_048287075.1 of Mycobacterium sp. 23. Taxonomy (NCBI): domain Bacteria; kingdom Bacillati; phylum Actinomycetota; class Actinomycetes; order Mycobacteriales; family Mycobacteriaceae; genus Mycobacterium; species Mycobacterium sp. 23. Next base: position 3,134,593 of record NZ_JBLVUX010000005.1, on the reverse strand, counting down.
GATCCGCCCTCGTTGTTGAGCCACTGGGTGGTGAAGCGCTGCTCGATCGTCACCAGTTGGCCGAGTTCGTTGCCGATGATCCGCTCCAGCTTTCCGCCGATGAACGGCACCCGCACCTGAATCGTGAGCTGCAGTGTCATGCGGGCGCAGCCCGACTCCGCGACCGGCTGCAGCACCGCCGTACCCCACAGATTGACCGGGGCGCCGACGATCGATCCCGCCACGGACGCGGTTGCGATGCCGTCTCTGATCGGGCCCCACGTCTCCTCGCGCCGTACGCAGAGGTCGCCCCGATGCAGCTGGGTGACCAGCGCGGGCAGGTTCTGGCTCAGCATCGTCTGATGCGTGATCACCTCGATGGTGCCGTCATCGCCGGATTCGCCACCGATTCGCATCGACTCCAGGCTGGCCACGTCGACCGGCGTTTCGGCGAGCCTGGCCTCCCAGTAAGCCAGGTCATGGAAGGCCTGGTGGACGTCTCTGACAGTGCCCTCGTAGTCGGCCGACACGTCGAATGAACGCGGCATAACAGAAAACGCTACCGTTACGGGCCAGGAAACGGAGCACATGAAACGGGAAGTCGGGTCGTTCTTTGCCGGCGCACGCGTCGCCGAGTCGGTGCCGCTTGCACAGTTGACCACACTGCGGGTGGGCCCGGTGGCGCGACGCGTAATCACCTGTGAGAGCAGCGATCAGGTGATTGCGGTGTTGCGGACGTTGGACGCTCAGGCCCACGGCTTCGACGGTGGCCCCGTGTTGGTGTTTGCTGGCGGTTCCAATCTGGTGATCGGTGACGGGTTGCCGGATCTCACAGTGGTCCGGCTCGCCAACACCGGCATCGTCATCGACGGCAATCTGCTGCGCGCCGAGGCGGGCGCGGTCTGGGACGACGTGGTGGTCCGGTCCATCGAGCACGGACTGGGCGGGCTGGAGTGCCTGTCGGGCATTCCCGGTTCGACCGGGGCCACGCCGGTGCAGAACGTCGGTGCGTACGGCGTGGAGGTCTCCGACACCGTCACCCGGGTCAGGTTGCTGGACCGCCGCAGCGGTGAGGTGGGCTGGGTGCCCGCGGAGGAACTGCGGTTCGGGTACCGCACCAGCGTGCTCAAGCGCGCCGACGGACTCGATCTGCCCGGCATCGTCCTGGAAGTCGAGTTTGCGCTGGATGCCGGCGGACGCAGTGCGCCGCTGCGCTACGGAGAGTTGACGACGGCTCTGGGCGCGACCAGCGGGGAGCGCGCCGACCCGCAAGCGGTCCGCGCGGCGGTATTGGCATTGCGGGCCCGGAAAGGGATGGTGCTCGATGCTGCCGACCACGACACCTGGAGCGTGGGCTCGTTCTTCACCAACCCGGTGGTCACCCGGGAGGTCTACGAGCGCCTGGCGGCAGAGACCGACGGGCCGGTGCCCAACTACCCGTCGCCCGATGGGGTGAAGCTGGCCGCGGGCTGGTTGGTGGAGCGCGCCGGTTTCGGGAAAGGGTTCCCCGGCGAGAATGCGCCGTGCCGCCTGTCCACCAAGCACGCACTGGCCCTCACCAACCGCGGCAATGCCACCGCGGAGGACGTGATGTTACTGGCGCGCACCGTTCGGGACGGAGTTCGTGACGTGTTTGGTATCACACTGAAACCCGAGCCTGTCCTGGTCGGATGCGCTTTGTAGCTGCTATTTTTGTGCGCGAGCAGCCCTGCCGCATGTCATTGCAGTGGGGGAGAGGGCCTTTCGCCCGGTATCTTTGACGGTTGTGACCACCTCTCGCACCCCCTCGAGCCAAGGGCCGATCAATCGGCGCGCGGCTCTGGCGGCTATCGGGCTCGGGGTGTTTGCGCCGAGTGTCCTGGCCGCGTGTGCTGGTGGCAAGATCACCCCGCAATCCGAGAAGAAGCCGCCGGCCGCGCCCAAGCTGACCTACCTGCCGTCGAACGCCACCGAAGACGTGGTGCCGATCGCTCCGATCAGCGTCAGCGTCACCGACGGCTGGTTCCAGAAGGTCGCGCTGACGAACTCGGCAGGCAAGCCCGTCGCCGGCACGTTCAACCAGGACCGCACCGTCTTCATGACCACCGAGCCACTGGGCTACGACACCACCTACACCTGGAGCGGGTCGGCCGTCGGTCACGACGGCAAGGCGATTCCGGTGGCGGGCAAGTTCATCACCGTGACGCCGAAGAAGAAAATCGACGGCGGGTTCCAGCTGGCTGACGGCCAGACCGTGGGAATCGCCGCCCCGATCATCATCCAGTTCGACGCCCCGATCAGCGACAAGGCCGCGGTCGAGCGGGCGTTGACCATCAAGACCAACCCGCCCGTCGAAGGCAGCTGGGCATGGTTGCCCGACGAATCGCAGGGCGCCCGCATCCACTACCGGCCCAAGGAGTACTACCCGGCGGGCACCACCGTCAACGTCGACGCCAAGTTCTACGGGCTGCCGTTCGGCGACGGCGCCTACGGACTGCAGGACATGTCCCTGAACATCCAGATCGGCCGACGGCAGATCGTCAAGGCCGAGGTTTCCTCCCACCGCATCCAGGTGGTCACCGACGCGGGCGTGATCATGGACTTCCCGTGCAGCTACGGCGAGGCCGACAAGGCCCGCAATGTGACGCGCAACGGCATCCACGTGGTCACCGAGAAGTACGCCGACTTCTACATGTCCAACCCCGCCGCCGGGTACAGCAACGTGCACGAGCGCTGGGCGGTGCGGATCTCCAACAACGGCGAGTTCATTCACGCCAACCCGTCCAGTGCCGGTGCCCAGGGCAACAGCAATGTCACCAACGGCTGCATCAACCTGTCGACGGCTGACGCGGCGGAGTACTTCCCGACGGCGATGTACGGCGACCCTGTCGAGGTGACAGGCAGCTCGATTCAGCTCTCCTACGCCGACGGCGACATCTGGGACTGGGCCGTCGATTGGGACACCTGGGTGGCGATGTCGGCGTTGCCGGCACCCTCCGGCCGTCCGCCGGGCACTCAGATCCCGGTCACCGCGCCCGCGACGCCGTCGACGGCGCCCAGCCTGTCGGGCACACCGACGACGACCACGACCACCACTACGACCGGGCCTAGTTCTGGGCCAGGTGGTTGAACCTTCGGGTTGCCGACGCCTGGTCCCGGGGCCGGACGATGATCTGGTCCAGATTCACGTGTGAGGGACGCGAAGCCACGAATCCGATGATTTCGGCGACGTCGGTCGCCACCAGGGGTGTCATACCCGAGTAGACCGCGTCTGCGCGTTGCTCGTCGCCGTCGAAACGAACCAGCGAGAACTCGGTCTCCACGGCGCCGGGGGCAATCTCGGTCAGTCGCACCGGCTTTCCCAGTAGTTCGCCGCGCAGGGTGCGGTGCAGTGCACCCTGGGCGTGCTTGGCCGCCGTGTAGCCGGCGCCGCCGTCGTAAATCTCAAGGGCCGCAATCGAAGTCACGGTGACGATCAGACCGTCACCGGACTCGATCAGCTTGGGCAGCAACGCGCGGGTCATCCGCAAGGTGCCCAGCACATTGGTCTCCCACATCCAGCGCCAGTGCTCCATGTCGGCCTCTGCCACCGGCGCCAGACCTTTCGCGCCGCCGGCGTTGTTGACCAGCACGTCGACCCGGTCCAGCTGAAGGGCCAGCGCGGCCACGTCCTCGTCTTTTGTGACGTCTGCCACAACCGCGGTGCCGCCGACCTCGGCGGCCAGCGCCTCGATGCGGTCGGCCCGCCGTGCCACGGGGACCACGTGGAAGCCCTGTGCCGCAAGTACTTTCGCAGTCGCCTCACCGATCCCGGAACTGGCTCCGGTCACCACGGCCACTGGTTTGTGCGGGTCGGGGGAACTCATCGGGACAACTCTAATAAACGTGCTAAATTTTCGGTGTGTACTGCAGTGCCAAGTTCCGCACGACGACCGCGTGTCTCTACGCGGGCGCGTGTTGTTGTCGCGCACTTTGCCGCGCCTGAACTGACGCAAGTCGCGGGTGTGGCCAGGGACCCGGCCATCGGAACTCGTAAAAGGACTGCCAGTGCACTCGACTACCCTCACCCACCAATCGCACAGCCGCAGCGGGCACAACGGACAGGTGCGGGCTTACCGCCAGGTTGTGCCCCCGGCATTACACCTGTCGGACTCCGCGGCGGCCTCGGTGTTCCGCGCCGTGCGGTTACGCGGACCCGTCGGGCGCGACGTGATCGCCAGCGTCACCTCACTGAGCATCGCCACGGTGAACCGTCAAGTCATCGCGTTGCTCGACGCCGGACTGCTTCGTGAACGAGCCGACCTGGCGGTTTCCGGGGCGATCGGACGACCGAGGGTGCCGGTTGAGGTCAACCACGAACCCTTTGTCACGCTCGGCATCCACATCGGCGCCCGCACCACCAGCATCGTCGCCACCGACCTGTTCGGCCGCACTCTGGACACGGTCGAGACCCCCACGCCGCTCAGCGGCGCGGGTCCCGCTCTGACCGCGCTGTCCCACAGCGCCAGCCGCTACCTGCGCCGCTGGCATCGGCGGCGCGCGTTGTGGGTCGGCGTGGCGATCGGCGGCACCGTCGACAGCGCGACCGGCCTGGTGGACCACCCCCGACTGGGTTGGCGCCAGGCTCCGGTCGGGCCGGTGCTGGCCGATGCGCTCGGCCTGCCCGTGTCGGTGGCGTCGCATGTGGACGCCATGGCCGGGGCGGAGCTGCTACTGGGGATGCGGCGGTTCAACCCGGGTTCGTCCACCAGCCTGTACGTGTATGCCCGGGAGACCGTGGGCTATGCCCTGGTGATAGGCGGGCGGGTGCACTGCCCCGCCAGCGGTCCGGGCACCATCGCCCCGCTGCCGGTGCAGTCGGAGTTGCTCGGCGGCTCGGGGCAGTTGGAGTCCACCGTCAGCGACGAGGCAGTCTTGGCGGCCGCCCGCCGGCTCCGGATTTTGCCCGGAGTGGCCCCGGCCAATCGCCCGGGTGCGTCGACGACCGCCATGACCGACCTGCTGCGAGTGGCGCGGGGCGGCAATGACCAGGCCAGGGGGCTGTTGTCGGAGCGGGCGCGGGTGCTCGGCGGGGCCGTCGCGCTGTTGCGCGACATGCTCAATCCCGACGAGGTGGTCGTCGGCGGGCAGGCGTTCACCGAGTATCCGGAAGGGATGGCCGACGTGGAGGCGGCTTTCGCCGAGCGTTCGGTGCTCGCGCCACGCGACATCCGCGTCACCGCTTTCGGTAATCGCGTGCAGGAGGCCGGAGCGGGAATCGTATCGCTGGACGGCCTTTACGCCGACCCGCTGGGGGCGATGCGGCGATCTGGAGCGCTCAGCGACCGGCTCGTCGACACCGAGCCCGCGGCCATCGCCAAGTAGGGGTCTGACCTGCGTAGCTGTCGATCCCAGCCATGCGCCCGGCCTTACGCTGCGGCGCGTCCTGTAAAGATGACAGTGTGCGTTACGACGACGAACCACGCCGGGTAGCCCTGCTCGCGGTGCACACCTCGCCGCTGGCACAGCCTGGCACCGGGGACGCCGGCGGCATGAATGTCTACGTGCTTCAAAGCGCATTGCACCTGGCCAAGCGGGGTATCGAGGTGGAGATCTTCACCCGGGCCACCGCTTCGGCCGATCCGCCGGTGGTGCGCGCCGCACCCGGTGTGCTGGTCCGTAACGTGGTCGCCGGGCCGTTCGAGGGACTCGACAAGTACGACCTGCCGACTCAGTTGTGCGCCTTCGCCGCCGGTGTGCTGCGCGCCGAAGCCGCGCATGAGCCCGGCTACTACGACATCGTGCACTCCCATTACTGGCTGTCCGGGCAGGTCGGGTGGCTGGCCCGCGACCGTTGGGCGGTGCCGTTGGTGCACACCGCGCACACGCTGGCCGCGGTGAAGAACGCCGCGCTGGCCGCGGGCGATACCGCGGAGCCGCCCTTGCGCACGGTTGGCGAGCAGCAGGTCGTCGACGAGGCCGACCGGCTCATTGTGAACACCGAAGATGAAGCGCGGCAATTGATTTCGCTGCACCACGCCGATCCGGCGCGCATTGATGTGGTGCACCCCGGCGTCGATCTGCAGGTTTTCCGGCCCGGCGACCGGGCGGCGGCCCGGGCCCGGCTGGGGCTGGCACCCGATGAGCCGGTGGTGGCTTTCGTCGGGCGCATCCAACCGCTCAAGGCGCCCGATATCGTGCTGCGTGCGGCGGCGCGCCTGCCGGGTGTGCGCATCGTCGTGGCGGGTGGCCCGTCCGGCAGCGGCCTGGCATCTCCGGACGGCCTGGCCCGGCTTGCCGATGAACTCGGCATCGCCTCGCGGGTGACCTTCCTGCCGCCGCAGTCCCGCGAAGACCTGGCCACCTTGTTCCACGCTGCCGATCTGGTTGCCGTGCCGAGTTATTCGGAGTCTTTCGGTCTGGTCGCGGTAGAAGCACAGGCCTGCGGGACGCCTGTGGTCGCGGCCGCGGTGGGCGGGCTGCCGGTGGCGGTGCGCGACGGCATCACCGGCACGCTGGTGTCCGGACACGAGGTCGGGCAGTGGGCCGACGCCATCGACCACCTGCTGCGGGTCAACGCCGGACCCCAGGGCTGGGCGATGAGCCGGGCAGCGGCCGAGCATGCCGCCACGTTCTCCTGGGAGAACACCACCGACGCGCTGCTGGCCAGCTACCGGCGCGCGATCGCCGACTTCAGCGCCGGACGTCAGCGCCGGGTGCGCGACCTTGTCGCCAAGCGCAAGCCGAGGCGCTGGTCGGCCCGGCGGGGGGTTGGCGCATGAGTGTGGAGCAGGTGATCGAGGATGCGCTGCAGGCCAGCGAGCTGAACTACTCCAAACACGCCGGCGCGCGCGGCGGGCTGGCCGGAATAATCGTGGAGCTCCCCGGTGAGCGGCGGCTCAAGACGAACACGATCCTGAGCATCGGCGAACATTCGGTGCGGGTCGAGGCGTTCGTGTGCCGCAAGCCCGACGAGAACCACGAGGGTGTTTACCGGTTTCTGCTCAAACGCAACCGCCGCCTCTACGGCGTCGCCTACACCCTGGACAAAGTCGGCGACATCTACCTCGTCGGGCGGATGTCGCTGGCCTCGGTTGACGCCGAGGAGATCGACCGCGTGCTGGGTCAGGTGCTCGAGGCGGTGGATTCGGACTTCAACACGTTGCTGGAGTTGGGTTTTCGGTCGTCGATCCAGAAGGAATGGGAGTGGCGGGTATCCCGCGGTGAGTCCCTGAAGAACCTGGAGGCGTTCGCGCACCTGATAGACGAAGACGACGAGACTGCGTGAGAGACTTGCCGCCATGGGAGACACTGCCACGCTGGTACTGCTGCGCCATGGCGAGAGCGAATGGAACGCCCTCAACCTCTTCACCGGCTGGGTCGACGTCGGGCTGACCGAGAAGGGCCGCGCCGAGGCGGTGCGCGGCGGCGAACTGCTGGCCGAGCAGGATCTACTGCCCGACGTGCTCTACACCTCGCTGCTGCGGCGCGCGATCAGCACCGCGCACCTGGCGCTCGATGCCGCGGACCGGTTGTGGATTCCGGTACACCGCAGCTGGCGACTCAACGAGCGCCACTACGGGGCGCTGCAGGGCCTGGACAAGGCCGAGACGAAAGAGCGCTACGGCGAAGAACAATTCATGGCCTGGCGACGCAGCTATGACACACCGCCGCCGGCCATCGAAAAGGGCAGCAAGTTCAGCCAGGACGCGGACCCCCGGTACACCAACATCGACGGCGGTCCGCTCACCGAATGCCTCGCTGATGTGGTGGACCGGTTCCTCCCGTACTACACCGACGTCATCGTTCCGGATCTCCGCACCGGAAAGACGGTGCTGATCGCTGCGCACGGCAACTCGCTGCGTGCGCTGGTGAAGTACCTGGACCAGATGTCCGACGACGACGTCGTCGGGCTGAACATTCCGACCGGCATTCCGCTGCGCTACGACCTGGACGCTGACCTGCGCCCGAAGGTCGCCGGTGGGACTTATCTGGACCCCGAGGCCGCCGCCGCGGGAGCCGCGGCCGTGGCCAGCCAGGGCGCGGCGAAAGGCTGATTGCGGCCCCCACAGGACCGTTTGCTGAACATCGCGTTAACGGCAGCGGAACACCTGTACCGCGGCGTGTGACTTGTCCGATTTTAGCCGTGCTCCGCTAGGGCTGCGTTCACCCGATTTGTAGGATTTTGTATGTGACTGTGTTCTCGGCACTGTTGCTGGCCGGGGTTTTGTCCGGACTGGCACTGGCCGTAGGCATTGTGGTGGGCGCCCGGCTGTCGCGGCAGGCGGGCCAGAACCGCCAACGTGCCGCCACCGACGGGACGGGTATCACCGTCGCGCAGATGCTGCAGCGAATCGTCGCCCTGATGCCCATGGGCGCCGCGGTGGTCGATACCCACCGTGACGTCGTTTACCTCAACGATCGCGCCAGGGAACTCGGCCTGGTGCGTGACCGGCAGCTGGACGACGCCGCGTGGAAGGCCGCGCAGCAGGCGCTGGCCGGCGACGATGTGGAGTTCGACCTGGCACCGTTCAAGCGACCGGGCGGCAGGTCCGGGCTGTCGGTACACGGCCACGCCCGGTTGCTGAGTGAGGAAGACCGCCGATTCGCCGTGGTGTTCGTCCACGACCAGTCCGACTTCGCGCGCATGGAGGCGACCAGGCGCGACTTCGTGGCCAATGTCAGCCACGAGCTCAAGACTCCCGTCGGCGCCATGACACTGCTCGCCGAGGCCCTGCTGGCCTCTGCCGATGACACCGAGACGGTGCGCCGGTTCGCCGAAAAGGTGCTGATCGAAGCCAATCGGCTGGGCGACATGGTCGCCGAGCTGATCGAGCTCTCGCGCCTGCAGGGAGCCGAGCGGTTGTCCAACGTGACCGACGTCGACGTCGACGTGGTGGTGGCTGAAGCGATTTCTCGGCACAAGGTGGCGGCGGAAAACGCCAATATCGAGATCCGTACCGACGCACCCAGCGGTCTGCGGGTGCTGGGCGACCAGACACTGCTGGTGACGGCGCTGGCCAACCTGGTGTCCAATGCGATCGCCTATTCCCCACGCGGGTCGCTGGTGTCGATCAGCCGGCGCCGGCGTGGCGACAATATCGAGATCGCGGTCACCGACCGGGGCATCGGCATCGCCCTGGAAGACCAGGAGCGGGTGTTCGAGCGGTTCTTCCGCGGCGATAAGGCGCGGTCGCGCGCCACCGGGGGCAGCGGGCTGGGGCTGGCAATCGTGAAGCACGTCGCGGCCAATCACGGCGGCAGCATCGGCGTGTGGAGCAAGCCGGGGACCGGGTCGACGTTCACGTTGTCCATCCCGGCGTTCGGTTCGGCAGCGGGGCCGGATGACATCAACCAAGAACCTGAGCAATTGCTGGGCCGCGAAATCAGGCCCAGGCAACAACGAGAGGAAGAACTGAGTCGCTGATGACGAGCGTGCTGATTGTGGAAGACGAGGAATCGCTGGCCGATCCGCTGGCGTTTCTCCTGCGCAAAGAGGGCTTCGAGGCCACGGTGGTGACCGACGGCCCCTCGGCACTGGCCGAGTTCGACCGGTCCGGCGCCGACATCGTCCTGCTGGACCTGATGCTGCCCGGCATGTCGGGAACCGACGTGTGCAAGCAGCTGCGGGCCCGCTCCGGCGTTCCGGTGATCATGGTGACCGCCCGGGACAGCGAGATCGACAAGGTCGTCGGCCTAGAGCTGGGCGCCGACGACTATGTCACCAAGCCGTATTCGGCCCGGGAGCTGATCGCCCGTATCCGGGCAGTGCTGCGCCGCGGCGGCGACGACGACTCCGAGATCAGCGACGGCGTTCTGGAGTCCGGTCCGGTCCGGATGGACGTCGAGCGGCACGTCGTCTCGGTGAATGGCGACGCAATCACGTTGCCGCTCAAGGAGTTCGACCTGCTGGAATACCTGATGCGCAACAGCGGGCGGGTGCTGACCCGGGGACAGCTGATCGATCGGGTGTGGGGCGCGGATTACGTCGGCGACACCAAGACGCTCGACGTCCACGTCAAGCGCCTGCGCTCGAAGATCGAGGCGGACCCGGCCAATCCGGTACACCTGGTGACGGTGCGGGGGCTTGGTTACAAGCTGGAGGGTTAGGCCGCCCCGACCACCTCGTCGGCCACCGCGAGCGCCAGCGCCATGATCGAGACCTGCGGGTTCACCTCAGGGCAGCTGGGCAGGATCGAAGCGTCGGCCACCCAGACGCCGTCGACGCCACGTAGCCGGCCGGTCGAATCGACCGGGCAGACCTGCTCGTCGGAGCCGGCGGCCGCGGTCCCCGTCGGGTGGAAAGCGGCGAGATGCAGGCTTCGCGGGTTGGTGCGAGACAGCACGTCCTGCAGCTCTGCCTCCGACTTGACCGTCGCGCCGCCGGGTAGACCGGTCAGCACCTCAACGGCGCCGGCGGCGAACAACAGCTTGCCGATGGCCATGAGCGCGACCCGCAGCTTGGCGATGTCCGTCGGCGCGATGTCGTAGCGGACCACCGTCTCGCCGCGCACCGAGTGCACCGAACCGACACCCTGGTCGGCCACCATCGCGCCGAACGTCGCCACCTGGGGCGCCCGGTCGAGCCAACTCAGCAACTCCGCGCCGTAGCCGGGGAAAACCATCGACCCCATGCCCGGCGGAGTGGAGGTGGCCTCGATGAGCACGCCGTCGGACTCGTGGAACTCGTGGACGGCTGCGCTCTGCAGCACGCCGCGCCACGCGTACACGTCCTCCTCGAAGCGTCCGGCCAGGACCGACGCCGGATGCAGCGCGAGGTTGCGGCCCAGCCGCGGGTGCTGACCGATACCGCTGCGCCGCAACAGCATTGGCGTCTCGGTCGTGCCCGCTGCGACGATCACCGTGTCGGCGAGGATGTCGATCGCGGTGCCGTCGGGCCGGCGGGCCCGCACACCACGGGCGCGACCGCTCTCCACCAGCACCCGCTGCACGCGCGCTTCGGAGATGATGCGCGCTCCGGCCGCGCAGGCCTGCGGCAGCGCATTGAGGTGCACCCCGAATTTGGCGTTGTGCGGGCAGCCGATCGCACACTGGCAACAGCCTTCGCAGCCGGGTGCGTTGCGCGGGATGGGCGCGGCCTGCCAGCCGAGCGTTCCCGCGGCATCCAGCAGGAGATTTCCGTTGCGGCCCATCACATCCAGTGGCACCGGGGCGACCTGCAGAGTGCGCTCGACGTCGTCGAGGTGGGTTCGCAACCGGTCCGGGTCGGCGAAGCCGAGGCCGAACTCGTCGCGCCAACGGCGCTGCACGGCATCCGGCGGACGGAAACAGGTGCCGGAGTTCACCACTGTGGTGCCGCCGACCGCGCGGCCCATCGGCAGCACCACGGCCGGGCGACCCAGGGCGATGGTCGCGCCGGCCCCGCGGTACAGGCCGGCGTAGCGGTCGATCGGGTGGGTGGTGCGGAACTCCTGCACCGTCCACCGTCGCCCCTCTTCGAGCACGACGGTGTCCAGGCCTGCCCGGGCCAGGGTCCGGGCCGCCATCGCGCCGCCGGCGCCGGACCCGACGATCACCACGTCTGTGGTGACCACCGAGGCGCTGGCGGAGGAGGGGATGACGTCAAGTGCCGCGTCCGGGCGCACCACGGTGTCGTCCTGGGCGCGCGAAAGTAGTTCGGCCGCAAAGGTATCGGCGCCATTGGCCAACAGCCCGATCACCTTCATGCCTTCGACGGCAACGCCGGCATCGGCGTTCAGCGCCGCGATGCGACGCAGTACCTGTTCGCGTTCGGCGGGGCCGAGCCGCGCCAACGACCGGCCCGTGGTGAGGTAGCTCGCCGCCGCCAGGGAGGCCATGCCCGCCCGCACCGCCATCCGCGAGGTGGCCGGCATCCGCTTCAGGTATCGGTCGACACGCTGCGTGAACTCTGTCGCGGTTGGCCCACCGTGCTCCTGCGGCAGCAGTGCGGTGCCGAAGGAGGCTATCGAGGACCGGCCGACGCGGTCGGCCAGCCGGCTCATGACCGTGCCGCCACGCGTCGGCCGAGTGCCCGTCCGAGCTTGAGAAAGAACGGGTAGGTGGCGAAGATGCCGCCGGCCGCGGCGTGTGCCGGCCAGTCCAACTCGGCGGTGTTCAGGTTGAAAGCGCCCGAGTTCCACATGAAGTCGCGGCCGTTGCGGGCGCGGAACGGCCGCCACAGGAAGCCCAGTCCGGGCACATTGTTGTAGAGGCCGAAAGAGCCGGCGAAGAAGACGCCGAGGACCGCGGCTTCGGCGACGTCGCGGCGCTCGGGTGGCAGGCGCCGCTCGATCAGCAGCCCGGAGGCGACAAGCAGCGGGGGATCGAGGGCGAAGCTCATGACAGGGACCTTTCGTTGACGGGAGGTGCCTGCTGTCCACGCACGCCGACTTCGGCGTGGCCGGTGCCTTTCACCGACCACCGGCGGTCGCCGAGCTCGATGTAGATATCGGCCTGTTCGGTGTTGGTGCACACGCATTTGCCGCCGTCGGGGTCGGTGTATTCCAGGCTGACGCACCGTTCGTCCGGCTGGTCGACCCGGATCAACACTTCGCGCCGACCGACGCGGCCTTCGATCTGCCAGTGCTCCAGGCCGAGCGTGGTGCGCATTCGCAGCGACGGCAGAATCGTTGCCGGCCAGTCCTTTCCGTCGATGCGGAAGCGAATGAACGCCAGCGGCGCGAGTCGGTTGAGGCCGGGCTTGTGCGACACCGCGGTGACCGCTTCCAGCACGTCGCCGTCGCCGAGGTCGGCATGGATCCAGCCCCAGCGCCTGGCGTTGCCATGCCCGTAGATGTGAGCGACGTTGCCGCGCCAGCGGTCGACGGGGATGTCGGCACCGTCGATGGTCAGGGTGCCGGTGAAGTCGGCGGTGGGGGCCAGCACCACCTGGGCGCCGGGCAGCACTTCACGTTCCCAGGCCAGGCGGGGGAATGTCCACAGTGGTGCGCCGGTGTCCTTCCAGGACAGGTCCCAGGTCAACGAGCGCGCGCTTCCGGACAGCCGCTCGGGACCCACCAGGGCGCCCGCCGCGTGGAACCACGGGGCCCCGGCGGCGGGCCGGACGGGTTCGGGGCCGAAACGCTCGGTGCGTGGCGATCCCTGCGGCGGAAACCAGGTCACCCAGCCGTGTGCGTACGGTTCGCCGGCCGTGGGCGCCACCGTCTCGCAGTGCACCCAGAGTCCCGCGCGCGTGACCGGGTCGGAGAGGGTTGCGTACCAGACCTCCAGGCGTCCCGGGGCGCCCCGCCATCGCGGGGCGGCGGCCGACCGCATCTCGTCGTCCACTTTGTTACCTCCGATTGGGACTCGCGCACGGGTTGTGCCCGCTCGACAGCCACCATACTATATTGGTTGAGCCAATGAACCAATCGTCTCCGATACCTCCGCCGGATCGTCAACGCGTCGATGAGCAGATCGCCGCGTCGATCGCCGACGCCATCCTCGACGGCGTGTTTCCGCCCGGCTCGACGCTGCCGCCCGAGCGCGAACTTGCTGATCAACTCGGTGTCAACCGCACCTCGCTGCGCCAGGGGCTGGCGCGACTGCAGCAGATGGGTCTCATCGATGTCCGGCAGGGCAGCGGCAGCGTGGTGCGCGATCCGGCGGGCCTCACCCATCCGGCGGTGGTGGAAGCGCTGGTGCGCAAATTAGGGCCGGAGTTTCTGGTCGAGCTGCTCGAGGTGCGCGCCGGCCTTGGGCCGGTGATAGGCCGGCTTGCCGCGCAGCGCGGCGGGCCCGAGGATCACCAAGCCTTGGCCGCCGCTCTGGACGAGGTCCGGAAGGCGGACACGGCCGCCGCCCGGCAAGCGGCCGACCTGTCGTACTTCCACGTTCTTATTCACAGCACCCGCAACCGGGCACTGGGCTTGTTGTACCGGTGGGTGGAAGACGCCTTCGGCGGCCGTGAACACGAACTCACCCGCGCCTACGACGACGCGCAGCCCGTGATCGCAGACCTGCAGAAAATTTACGAGGCGGTGGCAGGCGGTGACGCTGCCGGCGCCGCCGCCGCCGTCGAGGCTTACCTGAATGCCAGTGCGCTGCGCATGGTCATGGCCTATCGGGACTCCTGAGGCGCATGACTACCGCTTAGGGCGTGCCGTTCGTTCCGTACCGGCCGTACAACAGCCCACCGGTACCGCCGGTGCCGCCGGGCGCCAGGCCGAAACCGTTCCCGCCGCTGCCGCCGTCGCCTATCAACCACGCATTGCCGCCGCCACCGCCGACCGCGCCGAAGTTGCCGCCGGTCCCGGCGTTTCCTCCGGCGCCGCCGTTGCCGATGAAGTTCGCGTCGCCGCCCGCACCACCGCTGCCGACGAAGTTGCCGTTGCCGCCGATTCCGCCGCGACCGCCGTTGCCGAAGCCCGCGGCCGACCCGCCGGCTCCGCCGCCGCCACCGGTTCCGTTGGCGGGTGCGTTCCCGCCCAGCCCGCCGGCGCCTCCGGATCCGAACAGGCCGGTGGCGGCGCCGCCCCGGCCGCCGCCGCCTGCGACCCCGCCGACGCCTGAGGCATTGCCGCCGTTTCCGCCGGTACCTCCGTTGCCGTAAAGCAGTCCGCCGTTGCCTCCATTGCCCCCGGCGGCGCCGACGCTACTGTTGGCGCCCCGGCCGCCGACCCCACCGTCGCCGATCAACCCGCCATTGCCGCCGTTGCCGCCGCTAACCCCTCCAGCCAGGGCGTTGGCACCAGCGCCGCCATTGCCGAAGAAGAATCCGGCGCTGGTGCCGGACTGACCCGTGTCGACGCCGCCGTCACCGCCATTGCCGATCAGCACTCCGGCCTTGCCGGCGGCGCCACCGGTGATGCCGAATCCGCCATCGCCGCCGTTGCCGATCAGGAAGCCTGCGGTTCCGCCGTTGCCGCCGGCACCGGGCAAACCGTTGAAACCGATGCCGGCGCCGCCGCCGGCACCGCCGTCGCCGAACAGTAATCCGCCGCCGCCGCCGGCACCCCCGTTGGCGGCGACACCGGCGACGTTGCCGCCGCTACCACCGGTGCCCCCGGCTCCGCCGTTGCCCCACAACCTCCCGCCCAGCCCGCCGGCCCCCCCATTGCCGCCGTCACCCACCGTCAGTCCGTCACCCCCGTTGCCGCCGGCGCCACCGTCGCCGAACAGCAAGCCACCCCGGCCGCCCCCGCCGCCGCTGGCACCGGCCCCACCGGCACTGCCCCCGCCGCCTCCGTTGCCGCCGGTGCCGCCGGTGCCGAAAAGTCCGGCGGCACCGCCCGCCCCGCCGACGCCTCCGATGTCACCGGGGCCACCCCTTCCGCCCGCGCCACCATTACCGCCGCTGCCGAACAGTCCGCCGGCCGCGCCGTTGCCGCCGGCGCCGCCGGGAGCTTGGTTCCCGCTGTTCGCGCCCGCCCCGCCGTTACCGCCTCGGCCCCACAACAGGCCGGCTGCCCCACCGTTGCCGCCGGGGCCGGCGGCACCCTGGCTGAGGGTCCCGGAGCCGCCATTTCCGCCGTTGCCGATCAATATCCCGGCGTCTCCGCCGTTTTGCCCGCTGCCTGCCGGCGCTGCCGCGCCGTTACCGATCAGCGGGCGACCCAGCAGGGTCTGGGTAGGGGCGTTGATGGCGTCCAACAGAAGCTGCAATGGTCCGGCGTTCGCGGTCTCGGCGGCGGCATATGACGCCGCGCTTCTCGTGATGGCCGCGACGAACTGCTCATGGAAAGCGGCAGCTCGCAGGCTCAGCTCCTGATAGCTCTGTGCCTGTTGACCGAATAGCGCCGCCACCGCCGTCGACACCTCGTCGGCAGCCGCCGGCAGCAGCCGCGTTGTCGTTGCCGCCGCGGCGCTGTTGGCCGTCCGGATGCTTGAACCAAGTCGAGCCAGATCGCTCGCTGCCGACGCCACCAAATCGGGGCTGGACACCACAAAAGACACGGTCGACTCCCTGTCCTGTCCAGGCGCAACCCGAATCGGCCCGGAACCAGTCGTGCGATATTAGCGCCGCCAGATCGGCCGGTGATTGGTTTCAGCAAACCTGCTCGCGTTGCAGGCCGCTACTGCGCGGCGCGGGTGGCCGGATGCACCGCGACGAGTCCTAATTGACTGCGGCGCTTGCACATTGCGGCCAGCTCCGCATAGGCCTTCGCGCCGAGCAGTTCGGTGAGTTCGTCGGCGAGGCTCTGCCAGACCTGCTGAGCGCCGACGTGCGCGGCCGGATCGCCGGTGCAGTACCAGTGCAGGTCCGCGCCGCCGGAACCCCAGCCGCGCCGGTCGTACTCGGTGACGGTGGTCTTGAGGATCTCGGTGCCGTCGGGGCGGGTCACCCAGTCCTGACTGCGCCGGATCGGCAACTGCCAGCACACGTCGGGTTTCATCGTCAGCGGCGGCACCCCCAGCTTGAGGGCTTTGCTGTGCAGTGCGCAGCCGACGCCGCCGGGGAAACCCGGGCGGTTCAGGAAGATGCAGGCGTTTTTGTGTTTGCGGGTGCGGTACTGCGGCTCCCCGTCGTTCTCGTCGAGTTCCAGGTACCCCTTCCGGCCCAGGCCTTTGTCGCGAAACTGCCAGTCATCCTTGGTCAGTTTCTGCACCGCGTCGTCCAGCCGGGCGCGGTCGTCGTCGTCGGACAGGAATGCGCCATGGGAGCAGCAGCCGTCGTCCGGGCGGCCCGCCACCGTGCCTTGACACGCCGGGGTGCCGAACACACACGTCCACCGGGACAACAGCCAGGTCATGTCGGCCGCGATGAGGTGTTCGGGATTGTCGGGGTCGCAGAACTCCACCCATTCGCGGGTGAAGTCCAGATCGACCTCTTGTCCGGGCCGCCAGTTCGCCACGGGTGCAACGTTAGTGCACGATTCCTGCGACCACCGGGGACGCCGTCGGTGTCGCCGGCCGGGCCTTGCGCAGCGGGTCGCGATACGGGCACGCCGTCGCCCCGACTAGGTTGAATCCGTGCGATTGGGTGTGTTGGACGTGGGCAGTAACACCGTCCACCTGCTGGTGGTCGATGCGCACCGCGGTGGGCATCCGACGCCGATGAGTTCGACGAAGGCGACCCTGCGCCTGGCCGAGGCCACCGACAGCTCGGGCAAGATCACCAGGCGCGGTGCCGACAAGCTTGTTTCCACCATCGATGAGTTCGCCAAGATCGGCGTCAGCTCCGGTTGTGCCGAGTTGATGGCCTTCGCCACGTCCGCGGTGCGGGATGCCGAGAATTCCGACGACGTGCTGGCCCGGGTCCGCAAGGAGACCGGTGTCGAGCTGCAGGTGCTGCGCGGCGTCGACGAGTCGCGGCTGACCTTTCTGGCGGTGCGCCGCTGGTTCGGGTGGAGCGCCGGACGCATCGTCAACCTCGACATCGGCGGGGGCTCACTCGAGGTGTCCAGCGGGGTGGACGAGGAGCCCGAGGTCGCGATGTCGCTGCCGCTGGGTGCCGGACGGTTGACCCGCGAGTGGCTGCCCGACGATCCACCCGGCCGGCGCCGGGTCGCCATGCTGCGCGACTGGCTGGACGCCGAGCTGTCCGAGGCCGGCGCGACGGTCCTTGACGCGGGTGCCCCGGACCTCGCCGTGGCGACTTCGAAGACGTTCCGGTCCCTGGCGCGCCTCACCGGCGCCGCCCCGTCGGCAGCCGGCCCGCGGGTGAAGCGGACGCTCACAGCAAACGGCCTCAGACAACTCATATCTTTCATCTCTAGGATGACGACCGCTGACCGGGCAGAACTGGAAGGAGTCAGCGCCGAGCGGGCACCGCAGATCGTCGCGGGTGCGCTGGTGGCGGAGGCGAGCATGCGAGCGCTGTCGATCGATCAGGTGGACATCTGCCCGTGGGCGCTACGGGAGGGTCTCATCTTGCGCAAACTTGACTCCGAAGCCGACGGAACGGCACTGGTTGAGACGTCGGTGCGGGATGCTGGACGGCAGTTGGTTGATCGGAACTCGCCTAACCGATCGAGAGGCAAACCATGACCGAACCAGACTCCGAGGACACCAAGCAGATCTCGGTGGCCGAGCTGCTGGCCAGGAATGGAACCATCGGCGCTCCCGCGGTCACGCGCCGCCGCCGACGCCGCCGCGGTGACGACTCGGTTACCGTCGCCGAGCTGACCGGCGAGATCCCCGTGATCCGCGACGACCGGCCCGCGCCGGCTCCGGTGGCGCCGCCGCCGGTCAACCGCGAGGTCCAGGTCGCCGAACCAATCCCGTCGCCCGAACCCGTCGTTGAGCAGGTTCCCGAATCGGTCCCCGACCCGGCCCCCGTTACCGCCGCCGAGCCTGAGTCCAAGACCCCGTACTGGGCCGAGCCCGAGCCGCGCTGGCCCAAGTCCGAACCGATAACGACCCGCAGGACCGGGCCCGAGCGCAGCGAATACCCCCGCCCGGTGCGCCACTTGGACGAGGTCAGCGATTCCGGTGAACCGCAGTCCGGCGCCGACAGCATGAGCCCGGACCCGGTGGGGCACTACACCGACGCCTCGGTCGACGTCTTGGACAGCGAAATCAGCGAGGCGGAAGAGCCGGTCGAGGACTCCGCCTACGTGCGTTCATACCTGCAGGAGTCCGGAAGCGGCACCGAACACACGCTGTTCGGCGGGCAGTCGATCGCCGACGAGGTGGCGCGGCGGCGCAGCGAGCGCCCGTCGCTCGACGAGGATGACCTCGACTCCGATGTGCCAGCGCCGCAACGTCGCTCAGGCAACACCATGGCGACGCTCGGCCGGGCCGTCCTGACCGTGCTGCAGTCCATCCTCGCCGTTGCGTTCGGCGCCGGTCTGTTCATCGCTTTCGATCAGCTCTGGCGTTGGAACTCGATCGTGGCGCTGGTGCTCTCGGTGCTGGTGATCCTGGGTCTGGTGGTCGGTGTCCGGGTGGTCCGCAAGACCGAGGACATCGCCAGTACGCTGATCGCGGTCGCAGTGGGTGCGCTGATCACCCTCGGACCGATGGCCCTGCTGCAAACCGGTTAGGCGCCCCAGACAGCCAGTGCGCCCAGCAATCAAAGTCGGCCTGTCGACGGCCTCGGTATATCCCCTGCGAACCGAGGCCGCGTTCGAGTACGCGGCCAGACTCGGCTACGACGGCGTCGAGTTGATGGTGTGGGGTGAGTCGGTCAGCCAGGACATCGGCGCCATCGGCCGGCTGTCGCGGCGCTACGGCGTGCCGGTGCTGTCCGTGCACGCGCCCTGCCTGCTGATCTCACAGCGGGTGTGGGGCGCGAACCCGATCGTGAAACTGGACCGCAGCGTGCGCGCCGCCGAACAGTTGGGCGCGCAGACCGTCGTGGTGCACCCGCCGTTTCGGTGGCAACGGCGCTATGCGGAGGGATTCGGCGAACAGGTGAAGGCCCTGGAAGAATCCAGCGGCATCATGGTGGCCGTCGAGAACATGTTTCCGTTCCGTGCCGACCGGTTCTTCGGCAGCGACCAGAGCCGCGAGCGGATGCGCCGGCGCGGCGGCGGACCCGGCCCGGCGATCTCAGCCTTCGCGCCGTCCTATGACCCGCTGGACGGCAACCACGCGCATTACACCCTGGATCTCTCGCACACCTCCACCGCCGGCACCGACTCGCTGGAAATGGCGCAACGGATGGGGTCGGGGCTGGTCCATCTGCACCTGTGCGACGGCAGCGGCCTGCCCGCCGACGAGCACCTGGTGCCCGGCCGCGGCACCCAGCCCACCACCGAGGTATGTCAGATGCTGGCCGCCAGCGATTTCACCGGCCACGTGGTACTCGAAGTGTCCACCTCGGGGGCGCGGTCGGCCGCTGAGCGCGAAGCCATGCTCGTGGAGTCGTTGCAGTTCGCCCGCACCAACTTGTTGCGCTGATATGAGTGCACTGTTCACCGCAGCCATGGCGCTGCGCCAAGTCGACTCGGGCCCGGACGGGCCCGTGTTCGACGGCGAGCTCAGTGAGCACTGGACGATAGGCCCCAAAGTGCACGGCGGCGTGATGGTGGCGCTGTGCGCCAAGGCTGCGCAAACAGCGTTCGGCGGGGGCGCCCTGCATCCGGTGGCGGTGTCCGCGAACTTCCTGTCGGCACCCGATCCGGGCCCGATGCGGCTGGTGACCGCCGCACGCAAGCGCGGCCGCCGGATCACCGTGGCTGATGTGGAGCTGGTTCAGGGCGGGCGCACCGCGGTGCACGCCGTGGTGACGCTGGGTGAGCCCGAGCATCACCTGCCGGGCGAGAGTGAGCCGCTGCTGTCGGCGAACCCGGTGCTGGATCTGATGCCTCCCGAACCGCCGGACGATCTGGCGCCGATCGGGCCTGGCCACCGGCTGGCGGGGCTGGTGCATCTGGGCGCGGGTTGCGACATCCGCCCCGTGCTGTCGACGATGGAGCCGACCGGTGACGGGCGGCCGCCGCTGCTGCAGATGTGGGCGCGTCCACGTGATGTCGCCCCGGACGGGCTGTTCGCGCTCATGTGCGGCGACCTGTCCGCGCCGGTGACTTTCGCCGTGGACCGGACCGGCTGGGCTCCCACCGTTCAGCTCACCGCGCTGCTCCGGTCCCTGCCTGCCGACGGCTGGCTGCGCATCGTCGCCACCTGCCTCGAGATCGGGCACGACTGGTTCGACGAGGACCACATCGTCGTCGACCGGCTGGGTCGCCTGGTGGTACAGGCCCGCCAACTTGCGATGGTGCCTGCCCGGTAGCGCGGCCCAAGTGTCTGGAATGCTCTCCGGCATGGCAAGAATCGCGATCATCGGCGGCGGCAGCATCGGGGAGGCACTGTTGTCCGGCCTGTTGCGGGCGGGCCGGCAGGTCAAGGACCTGGTGGTGGCCGAACGGATGCCGGACCGGGCGAAGTACCTGTCGAACACCTATGGCGTGCTGGTGGTGACGTCGGTCAAGGATGCGGCCGAGAACGCGACGTTCGTGGTGGTCGCGGTCAAGCCGGCCGACGTCGAGGCGGTGATCGGCGATCTCGCGGATGCGGCTGCGGCGGCCGAGCACGACAGCGCCGAGCAGGTGTTCGTGACGGTCGCGGCAGGCGTCACCATCACCTATTTCGAGTCCAAGCTGCCGGCCGGGACGCCGGTGATCCGGGCGATGCCCAACGCGGCGGCGCTGGTCGGAGCCGGGGTGACGGCGCTGGCCAAGGGCCGGTTCGTCAGCCCAACGCAGCTGGAAGAGGTGTCCGCGCTGTTCGACGCGGTGGGTGGCGTGCTCACGGTGTCCGAGCAGCACCTCGACGCGGTGACGGCGGTCTCGGGATCGGGTCCGGCGTACTTCTTCCTGCTGGTCGAGGCATTGGTGGACGCCGGTGTCGCGGTGGGCTTGAGCCGTCAGGTGGCTACTGAGCTGGCGGCACAGACCATGGCCGGGTCGGCGGCGATGCTGCTGGAGCGGATGGATGAGGGGCGTGCGCCGGCCGACGGCGAGCCGATCGGACTGCGGGTCGACACCTCGCCGGCGCAGCTGCGAGCGTCGGTCACCTCGCCCGGCGGAACCACCGCGGCCGGGCTACGGGCGCTGGAACGGGGCGGATTCCGGGTCGCCGTAGACGCGGCCGTGCAGGCCGCGAAAAGCCGCTCTGAGCAGCTGAGAATTACATCGGAATAATTAAAGAAATTTGGACTGATTGTCTCTCACCAGTACCAGGAACCCCACTAGTCCCGCTATTCTCCTCTTTGTATGCACGTGTGGGTGCCAGCGGAGGGGAAGCCGCTGGCATTGCGCGGGCCTGACACGATTGGGTTGCGATGACGTCAACGAATGGGCCGTCGGCACGGGATTCTGCAGGTAAGGCGGCCGGATCGGCCGACTCCGCGCAGTCCCGGACACAATTCCTCACCGTCGCCGAGGTGGCGGCTCTGATGCGGGTGTCGAAGATGACGGTGTACCGGTTGGTGCACAACGGCGAGTTGCCGGCGGTTCGGGTCGGCCGGTCCTTCCGGGTTCACGCCAAGGCGGTTCACGACATGCTGGAGACGTCGTACTTCGACGCCGGGTAAGACGCCGGGGTTGGCGCCCGGCGTCCGTGTGAGTAGGTCCCTGCCGTTCCGGGGCCTCGGCGACCTGCCCGGGGCGCGGGCCGCCCAGCCGGTTTGGTGTTGCGGGGCCCGGGTTCGGTAAGGTGGCTGGGTCCTTTTGGGGTCTTAGACGGCCGGTCAGATAGCGGAGTTCATGGGTTCAGTAATCAAGAAGCGGCGCAAGCGTATGTCGAAGAAGAAGCACCGCAAGCTGCTACGTCGCACCCGGGTGCAGCGCAGAAAACTTGGCAAGTAAGTCCTGCCTGCGGGTACCGTCACCCGTCCGTAACGCCTCCGTTTCTCCTCGTCGTTAGGCTGTCAAGGTGGATTCGTCGAACGGCCAGGACGATGGGGGAACCGGCGGCCAGCAGCCGAACGCAGACACGGTGCACTACCCGAAGGTGGTGTTGGTCACCGGCGCGTGCCGGTTCCTGGGCGGTTACCTGACCGCTCGTCTCGTGCAGAACCCGCTGATCAACCGCGTCATAGCGGTGGACGCGATCGCGCCGAGCAAGGACATGCTGCGTCGGATGGGCCGCGCCGAGTTCGTGCGCGCCGACATCCGGAACCCCTTCATCGCCAAGGTCATCCGGAACGGCGACGTCGACACGGTGGTGCATGCGGCGGCCGCGTCGTACGCTCCGCGGTCCGGTGGCACCGCGGCGTTGAAGGAACTCAACGTGATGGGGGCGATGCAGCTGTTCGCCGCCTGCCAGAAGGCGCCGTCGGTGCGCCGCGTCGTGTTGAAGTCGACGTCGGAGGTCTACGGGTCGAGCCCGCATGACCCGGTGATGTTCACCGAGGACAGCAGCAGCCGGCGGCCCTTCCGCGACGGGTTTGCCAAGGACAGCCTCGACATCGAGGGATACGTGCGGGGGCTGGGCCGGCGGCGCCCCGACATCGCGGTGACCATCCTGCGGCTGGCCAACATGATCGGCCCCGCGATGGACACCTCGCTGTCGCGGTACCTGGCGGGGCCGTTGGTGCCGACGATGTTCGGCCGCGATGCCCGACTGCAGCTGCTGCACGAACAGGATGCGCTGGGCGCGCTGGAGCGCGCCGCGATGGCGGGCAGGGCCGGCACCTTCAACATCGGCGCCGACGGAATCATCATGCTGTCACAGGCGATTCGTCTTTCCGGACGAATTCCCTTGCCAGTACCCGGAATCGGGGTGTGGGCCCTGGATTCGCTGCGGCGTGCCAACCGTTATAACGAGATCAGCCGCGATCAGTTCGCGTACCTCAGTTACGGCCGTGTAATGGATACCACCAGAATGCGTTCCGAGCTTGGCTACCAGCCGAAATGGTCGACGGCAGAGGCCTTCGACGACTACGTCCGCGGGCGTAACCTAACTCCCATAATCGACCCTCATCGGGTACGCTCCTGGGAGGGTCGTGCCATAGCGGTGGCGCAGCGCTGGGGTAGCCGAAATCCCATTCCGTGGGCGGGGTCGTAGATAGATTTGGGTAGATAACGTGGCGGGTGAAACCAGAGCGAATGTTATTCCACTGCACAGTAATCGGGGTCGCGTAACGGCGCGCCGCCGTGCCGATCAACGCGCCGACGCCACGCGTCAGCACCCCTCGCTACTTTCCGATCCGAGCGGTCGCGCATCGGCCGAAGAGATCGCTGCGGTCGTCCGTGAGATAGATGAACACCGGCGGGTGGCCGGAGGCTCAGCCACCGGCGAGGCGCCCCTCAACGATCTCGCGCAGCGCGTCGCCGCCGTGGCCGGGTTTTTCCGGCAACGGCTGACCGGTGATTACAGCGTCGATGAATTCGGATTCGACCCGCACTTCAACGACGCGATCGTCCGGCCTTTGCTGAGATTCTTCTTCAACTCCTGGTTCCGGGTCGAAGTCAGCGGCATCGAGAACATCCCCAGCGAGGGCGCCGCGTTGGTGGTCGCCAATCATGCCGGAGTGCTGCCCTTCGACGGCCTGATGCTCTCGGTCGCCGTGCATGACGAGCACCCGGCGGAGCGCGACCTGCGACTGCTGGCCGCCGACATGGTGTTCGACTTGCCGGTGATCTCGTCGACCGCGCGCAAAGCCGGCCACACCATGGCCTGCACCACCGACGCACACCGGTTGCTGGCTTCTGGCGAACTCACAGCGGTGTTCCCGGAGGGCTACAAGGGCCTGGGGAAGCGCTTCGAGGATCGCTACCGGTTACAGCGGTTCGGCCGCGGTGGCTTCGTGTCGGCGGCGCTGCGCACCAAGGCCCCGATCGTGCCCTGCTCGATCATCGGCTCCGAAGAGATCTACCCGATGCTGACCGACGTGAAGTTGCTGGCGCGCCTGTTCGGCCTGCCGTACTTCCCGGTGACCCCGCTGTTCCCGCTGGCCGGGCCCGCGGGCCTGGTACCGCTGCCGTCCAAGTGGCGGATCGCGTTCGGCGAGCCGATTCATACGGCCGACTACGCGCCCAGCGACGCCGAGGACCCGATGGTCACCTTCGAGCTCACCGACCAGGTGCGTGAGACGATCCAGCAGACGCTGTACCGGTTGCTGGCCGGCCGGCGCAACATCTTCTTCGGCTAGGCCCAGCGAAAAGCCCCGATTTCCTTGGGAAATCGGGGCTTTTGCGTTGCTTGCGCAGTGAACAGGGGCTACTTGACCAGGGTGAACTGGCACACGTTGGTGTAGCCGTCGCGGAACAGGTCCGAGCAGCCGCGCAGGTACTTCATGAACGTCTCGTACTCCTGCTCGCCCTTGAGCTCGATCGCCTTCTCTTTGTTCGCTTCCAGGGCGTCGGCCCAGGTGTTCAAGGTGGGGACGTAGTTCTTGCCGATGAAGTGGTGGCGCTCGATCTTGAACCCGGCCTCGGTCGAGTAACGGTCGACCTGCTCGACCTGCGGCAACTTTCCGCCGGGGTAGATCTCCCGCAGGATGAAGCTGATGAAGCGCAGCAGCGTCATCGTCGTCTTGAGCCCCATCGCCCTGCCCTCTTCGGCGGTGGGCACCACGATGGAGTGCAGCAGGAACCGGCCGTCGTCGGGCAGCAAGCTGTAGTACTTCTTGAAGAAGGTGGCGTACCGCTCGTAACCGGCGTCGCCGGCCCCGTCGGCGAAGTGCTCGAACGCGCCCAGCGAGACGATGCGGTCGACGGGCTCGTCGAACAGCTCCCAGCCCTGCAGCCGGACCTCTTTGCGGCGTGGGCTGTCCATCTCGTCGAACTTCTGCTGGCAGTGGGCGAGCTGGTTCTCGCTGAGCGTCAGGCCGATGACGTTGACGTCGTAGTGCTCGACGGCGTGGCGCATGGTCGAACCCCAGCCACTGCCGATGTCGAGCAGCGTCATGCCGGGCTCGAGGTTCAGCTTGTCCAGCGCCAGCTTGCGCTTGGCGAACTGTGCCTCTTCGAGCGTCTTGGTCTGCGGCTCGTCGATGTTCGGGTTCTCATCGAAGTAGGCGCAGCTGTAGGTCATCGACGGGTCGAGCCACAGCTTGAAGAATTCGTTGGAACGGTCGTAGTGCGACTGCACCGCCTCGACCGGCGGCTGCAGCTGGGTGCCTTCTGTCATTAATCCGACGCTACCGGCCGCTATCCGATGGATGCAATTGCAGCCACCGTGGCCTCGGTGTCGGCGTCGTGCTGCGCCGCTTCGCCCAGCATGGTGACAACGCTGGTGATCACGGGCTGTCCTTCGCCGTCAGTCACTTCGCTGCGTATTTCGGCCAGGACGGTGCCGTGCGACTGGATCACCGAGTCCAGATACGTGTCGAAGTGCAACTCGTCACCGACCACGATCGGGCGGTGGAACTTGAATTTCTGGTCGCGGTGCATGACCCGGGCGATGTTGATCGGGATGCTGAACTTCGTGAAGATCTCCAGCTGGACGCGTCGTCCGGCGATGGCCAGGAACGTCAGTGGGGCGGGCAGCGTGTCGTAGCCGGCCTCGGCGGCGACGGCTTCGTCGTGGTGGATCGGGTTTTCGTCTTTGACCGAAAGGGCGAATTCGCGGATCTTTTCGCGTCCGACCACGAAGTGGTCTTCCTGCCGGTAGTGCTTACCGATGATTCCTTCGGCTCCCTGGGGAACTGTCATGACGCTGCTTTCCGATCGAAGAGTTAGCTCAGCGGCGCAGCCTATCAGCGGGATTGGCGCCGGGACGCCAAAGCCGCCAGCGCGCCGCCCGCCGCTCCCAGCGCCAGAGCGGACGGCACGCCGATGCGAGCGGCCTTGCGCGCGGTGCGGAAGTCACGGATCTCCCATCCCCGCTCGCGGGCCAGGCTGCGCAGGCGGGCGTCCGGGTTGATCGCGACCGCGGTGCCCACCAGGGACAGCATGGGCACGTCGTTGAAACTGTCGGAATAGGCGGTGCAGCGCTTGAGGTTGAGCCCCTCCCGGATCGCCAGCGAACGCACGGCGTGGGCCTTGCCGGTGCCGTGCAGGATGTCGCCGACCAGGCGGCCGGTGAAGATGCCGTCGACGGATTCGGCCACCGTGCCCAGCGCGCCGGTCAGGCCCAGCCGCCGGGCGATGGTCGCCGCCAGCTCGTAGGGCGTGGCGGTGATCAACCACACCTGCTGGCCGGCGTCGAGGTGCATCTGAGTGAGTTCGCGGGTGCCGGGCCAGATCTTGTCGGCGATGATCTCGTCGTAGATTTCGTCGCCCAGCCGTACCAGTTCGTCGACGGACCGGCCCTCGATGAAGGCCAGCGCCTTGCGCCGCCCGGCTGCGACGTCGTCGCTGTTCTCCTTGCCGAGAATCTGGAACTTGGCCTGCGCGTAAACGAATCCGAGTACATCCCGGTAGGTGAAGTAGTCCCGGGCGGCCAGCCCCCGGCCGAAGTGCACGGCGGAGGAACCCTGCACCAGCGTGTTGTCTACGTCGAAGAACGCGGCAGCGGTCAGGTCGACGGGCGGCTGCGGGCGCTCGCTTTCGGGGGTCGCGCGCAGATCGTCCAGCGCCCGTTCGGCACTGGCGTCGGCGGCCAGCGCCTCCAGGTCGACGCGACCGCTCACCGGTCCAGAGGAAGCCATGGAAGACATGAGCCGAACCTCCAAGTCGCTGCTAGCTGCCGAGCCGACACCAACCCTATCCGCCCCCATCCGCCCGGACCCGGGCGAATGCCAGACTGGTGGCCATGGTCACGTCCGCCAGCCGACCGCAGGTGCAACTGCTGACGCGCGCCGGTTGCGCGATCTGTGACCGGGTGCACGCGCAGCTGACCGAACTGGCCGTTGAGCTCGACTTCGACTTGGTCAGCACTGATGTCGACACAGCCGCGGCGGGCGGGAATCCGCAGCTGCGGGCCGAATTCGGCGATCGACTGCCGGTGGTGCTGCTCGACGGCCGGGAGCACAGCTACTGGGAGGTCGACGAGCCGCGCTTGCGCGCCGACCTCGCCATCCGGCGGCCGTGAGCGCTGAATATTTGGTAGCCCACCTGACAACCGTCTACCGTAGGTAGTAGTTCACTTTCCGACGCTGCAAGGGAGCGGGCCAGGTGATGCTGCCGTGAGCATCCTGCTCTTCGGGGTTTCGCACCGCAGTGCGCCTGTCTCCGTGCTGGAACAACTCAGTATCGACGAGTCCGATCAGATCAAGATCGTCGACTCCGTGCTCCAGTCGCCGCTGGTCAGCGAAGCCATGGTGCTGTCGACGTGCAACCGTGTCGAGGTCTACGCCGTCGTCGAGGCATTCCACGGCGGCCTGTCGGTGATCGGGCAGGTGCTCGCCGAATATTCGGGTCTGCCGATGGGCGATCTGACCAAGCACGCCTACGTCCGCTACAGCGAGGCCGCCGTCGAGCACCTGTTCGCCGTGGCCAGCGGCCTGGATTCGGCGGTGGTCGGCGAACAGCAGGTGCTCGGGCAGGTCCGCCGCGCCTATGCCTCTGCCGAGGCCAACAGTGCGGTCGGCCGGGTGTTGCACGAGCTCGCGCAGCGCGCGCTCTCGGTGGGCAAGCGGGTGCACTCCGAAACCGCGATCGACGCCGCCGGCGCCTCGGTGGTCTCGGTGGCGCTCGACATCGCCGAGCGCAAGCTGGGCTCGCTGGACGGCAAGACCGCCGTGGTGGTCGGCGCCGGGGCGATGGGCGCCCTTGCGGCCGCCCACCTGACCCGCGCCGGTATCGGCCGTGTGCAGGTGTTGAACCGGTCATTGGCCCGGGCCGCCCGGCTGGCGGACCGGATCGAGGCGTCGGGCATCCCGGCCCAGGCGCTGACGCTGGACCGGCTGGCTGAGGCGCTGGCCGACGCCGACGTGGTGGTCAGCAGCACCGGCGCGGTCAGCCCGGTCGTGTCGCTGGCCGACGTCCATCACGGACTGGTCAGCGCCCCGCGGGACGAGGCCGCGAAACCCCTGATCATCTGCGACCTAGGCATGCCGCGCGACGTCGACCCGGCGGTGGCCGGGCTGCCCGGTGTGCTGGTGGTCGACGTGGACCGGGTGCAGCACGAACCATCGGCGCACGCGGCGGCCGCCGACGTCGATGCGGCCCGTCACATCGTCGCCGCCGAAGTCGCCGCCTACCTGACCGGACAACGGATGGCCGAGGTCACCCCGACCGTCACCGCGCTGCGTCAGCGCGCCGCCGACGTTGTCGAGGCGGAGCTGTTGCGCCTGGACAACCGGCTGCCCGGCCTGGACTCCGCCGAGCGCGAAGAGGTGGCCCGCACGGTGCGACGAGTGGTCGACAAGCTGTTGCACGCCCCCACGGTGCGGATCAAGCAGCTGGCCAGTGCGCCGGGCGGCGACAGCTACGCCGAGGCGCTGCGCGAGCTTTTCGAGCTGGAACAGACCGCGATAAATTCCGTAGCCGCCGTGGCGGCTCCTGGTGAATTACAAGCCCTGGCAACGGAATTCGA
Organism: Mycobacterium sp. 23; assembly: GCF_048287075.1. Lineage (NCBI taxonomy): Bacteria > Bacillati > Actinomycetota > Actinomycetes > Mycobacteriales > Mycobacteriaceae > Mycobacterium > Mycobacterium sp. 23. Next base: position 3,105,922 of record NZ_JBLVUX010000005.1, on the reverse strand, counting down.
CAATCCTTCGGCCGAGTGACCGATTGGCACACGTGATCCGGATAGGCACTCGGGGCAGTCTGCTGGCCACCACTCAGGCCGCGACCGTCAGGGACGCTCTGATCGCCAACGGCCATCCCGCCGAGTTGGTGACGATCAGCACAGTGGGCGACCGGTCCTCGGCCCCGATCGAAGAACTCGGGGTGGGCGTCTTCACCACCGCGATCCGGGAGGCGATGGCCCAGGGCCGCGTCGACGCGGCTGTGCACTCGCACAAGGATTTGCCCACCGCGGCCGACCCCCGGTTCACCATTGCGGCCATACCGCGACGCAACGACCCCCGCGACGCGCTGGTCGCCCGCGATGGGTTGGTGCTCGGGGAGTTGCCGGCCGGTTCGCTGGTGGGAACCTCCTCGCCGCGGCGGGCCGCACAGCTTAGAGCATTGGGTCTCGGTTTGGAAATCCGCCCCCTACGAGGCAACCTAGATACCAGGTTGAACAGGGTAAGCAGTGGTGATCTTGACGCCGTGGTGGTGGCCCGGGCCGGGTTGGCCCGACTGGGTCGGCTCGACGACGTCACCGAGACGCTAGAGCCGGTGCAGATGTTGCCAGCACCTGCTCAGGGCGCTCTCGCCGTCGAATGCCGGGCCGACGACAGTCGCCTGGCGGCGGTGTTGGCGGAACTGGACGACGCCGACACACGTGCGGCGGTCACCGCGGAGCGTGCTCTGCTCGCCGAACTGGAGGCCGGTTGCTCGGCACCGGTGGGCGCGATCGCGGAAGTGGTCGAGTCCATCGATGAGGAGGGGCGGGTCTTCGAAGAGCTGTCGTTGCGCGGCTGCGTGGCGGCACTCGACGGATCCGACGTGATCCGCGCGTCCGGGATCGGCACCTCCGATCGGGCACGGGAGTTGGGCCTCTCGGTTGCCGCGGAGTTGTTCGAACTGGGCGCCGCAGAGTTGATATGGGGAGCGCGGGAAGACCCCGTTCGAGGAAGTTGAAAGAGACTTGGGAGCGACAACGATGACGCGAGGGCGTAAGCCGACACCGGGCCGGATCACGTTTGTGGGCTCCGGTCCAGGCGACCCCGGTCTACTGACCACCCGGGCTGCCACGGTGCTGGCGAATGCGGCGTTGGTGTTCACCGACCCCGACGTGCCCGAGGCGGTGCTGGCGCTGATCGGAAAGGATCTGCCGCCGGTCTCCGGTCCGGCGCCCGCTGAGTCCGCGCCGGCCAGCTCCGATACCGCTGCCGGTTCGTCGAGCCCGGAGACCGCTGCCGCGGTGATTTCGGAAGGCCCCGACGTCCGTCCCGCACTCGGCGATCCCGCCGAGGTCGCCAAAACGCTGACGGCAGAGGCCCGCTCGGGCGTCGACGTCGTGCGTCTGGTGGCCGGCGACCCGCTGTCGGTGGACGCGGTGATTACCGAGGTGAACGCCGTCGCCCGCGCGCACCTGCATGTCGAGATCGTGCCCGGCCTGGCCGCCAGCAGCGCGGTCCCGACCTACGCCGGGCTGCCGCTGGGTTCCTCGCACACCGTCGCCGACGTGCGCGGTGACGTCGACTGGGAGGCGCTCGCCGCCGCACCCGGGCCGCTGATCCTGCAGGCCACGGCGTCGCACCTGGCCGACGCCGCACGCACCCTGATCGACCACGAGCTGTCCGACAGCACGCCCTGCGTGGTGACCGCTCAGGGCACCACCTGTCAGCAGCGTTCGGTGGAGACCACGCTGCAGGGCCTGACCGACCCCGCCGTCCTGGGCGGTGGAACCGACCCGGCCGGTCCGTTGACCGGCCCGCTGGTGGTCACCATCGGCAAGACGGTCGCCAGCCGGGCGAAGCTGAACTGGTGGGAGAGCCGGGCGCTGTACGGCTGGACCGTCTTGGTGCCGCGCACCAAAGACCAGGCCGGTGAGATGAGCGAGCGGCTGACGTCCTACGGCGCGCTGCCGATCGAGGTGCCGACCATCGCCGTCGAGCCGCCGCGCAGCCCCGCGCAGATGGAACGCGCGGTCAAGGGTTTGGTGGACGGCCGGTTCCAGTGGGTGGTGTTCACCTCCACGAACGCGGTGCGCGCGGTGTGGGAGAAGTTCGGCGAATTCGGTCTGGACGCCCGTGCGTTCTCCGGGGTGAAGATCGCCTGCGTCGGCGAGGCAACGGCAGACCGCGTCCGGGCCTTCGGGATCAGCCCGGAGCTGGTGCCGTCCGGCGAGCAGTCGTCGATGGGCCTGCTGGACGAATTCCCGCCCTACGACAGCATTTTCGACCCGGTGAACCGGGTGCTGCTGCCGCGCGCGGACATCGCCACCGAGACGCTGGCCGAGGGCCTGCGTGAGCGTGGCTGGGAGATCGAGGACGTCACCGCCTACCGGACCGTGCGGGCCGCCCCGCCGCCGGCGTCCACCCGGGAGATGATCAAGACGGGTGGCTTCGACGCGGTGTGCTTCACCTCCAGCTCCACGGTGCGCAATCTGGTCGGCATCGCCGGCAAGCCGCACGCCCGGACCATCATCGCCTGCATCGGGCCCAAGACCGCGGAGACCGCAGCGGAATTCGGCTTGCGGGTGGATGTCCAGCCGGAGACCGCCGCGGTGGGTCCGCTGGTCGACGCGCTGGCCGAACACGCCGCCCGGTTGCGCGCCGAAGGCGCGTTGCCGCCGCCGCGCAAGAAGAGCCGCCGGCGATGACTCACCGCGCGTTGACTCCGCGTCAGTGGCGCAAACGTGCGAGTAACCTCCGCCCTCGACGCAGAGTCACCGGACAGGAATGAGGCAGCGGCCACGCCGGCTCCGCTCCACCCCGGCCCTGCGCCGACTGGTGGCCCAAACATCCTTGGAACCAAGGCATTTGGTGCTGCCGATGTTCGTTGCTGACGGTATCGACGGACCCAGGGCCATCGGCTCGATGCCGGGCGTCGTGCAACACACCCGCGATTCGCTGCGCAGCGCGGCCGCCGACGCGGTCACCGCCGGCGTCGGTGGACTGATGATCTTCGGTGTACCGCGGGAGCAGGACAAGGATCCGGCCGGCTCGGCCGGCACAGATCCCGACGGCATCCTCAACGTGGCCTTGCGCGATCTCTCAAAGGATCTCGGCGATGCCACTGTCCTGATGGCCGACACCTGCCTGGACGAGTTCACCGACCACGGGCACTGCGGAGTGGTCGACGAGCGGGGCCGGGTCGACAACGACGCCACCCTGGCTCGATACGTGGATCTTGCTGTCGCGCAAGCGGAGTCGGGCGCGCACGTGGTGGGTCCCAGCGGCATGATGGACGGCCAGGTGGGTGCGATCCGCGACGGTCTGGACGCGGCTGGTCATTCCGACGTCGCCATTCTCGCCTATGCCGCCAAGTTCGCTTCGGCGTTCTACGGTCCGTTCCGCGAAGCGGTGGCCTCCAGCCTGTCCGGTGACCGGCGCACCTATCAGCAGGAGCCGGGCAACGCCCGCGAGGCGTTACGCGAGGTTCGGCTGGATCTTGACGAAGGCGCTGACATCGTGATGGTCAAGCCCGCGCTGGGGTATCTGGACATACTGGCGGCCGCGGCCGACATCTCCTCGGTTCCGGTGGCGGCCTATCAAGTTTCGGGCGAGTACGCGATGATTTGTGCGGCGGCGGCCAACAATTGGCTCGACGAACGTGCCGCGGCATTGGAGTCGTTGACCAGTATCCGGCGTGCGGGGGCGGATTTCGTGCTGACTTACTGGGCCGCCGACGCGGCGGGGTGGCTTGCGTGACGGAGGCGCACATGGGATCTGCAGACGAGGACCAGCCGTCGGACAAGCGTCTGTTCTACGAATCCGGCGCCAGTTGGTACTGGGTGTTGGCAGGCCCGTTGTCCGCTGTGTCACTGATCTACATCCAGCACGTCAACCATGTTCCGATTTCGTTCCTGGTGCCCTCGGTATTCCTGGTCCTGGTGTCCGCGTTCGTGGCGTTGCAGGTCAAGGCGGCGCGGATTCACACCTCGGTCGAGCTGACAGAAGACGCGCTGCGCCAGGGCACCGAGACCATCCTGGTGCGCGAGATCGTGAAGGTGTTCCCCGAGGCCGAGAACTCGGTGAAGTCCGACAAGCCGCTCGCCAGGTGGCAGTCGGCGCGCGCGCTCGGGGAACTCATCGGCGTCCCGCGCGGGCGCTACGGGATCGGCCTGAAGCTGACCGGCGGGCGCACCGCGCAGGCCTGGGCGCGCCGTCATCGGCACTTGCGCGACGCCCTGACCCCGTTGGTGGAGCGCCGGATGGGCCCGTATGTCGCCGAGGTCGCCGACGAGATGGACGCGTTCGGCGACGACGACAACGAGTCGATCCTGTGAGCGCCCGCGCCGTCGTGGAGTTGGCGCTGGCCGCCGCCGCATTGGTGGCGACCGGGTTCAGCTGGTTGCAGACTCGCTCGACCATCGCGGTCGCGCCGGTGGTCGACGGACAGCCACCCACCATGTCGGTGGTCTACGACCCGCAGCAGCTAGTGCTGACGCTGTTGTTGGCGACGGCCGCCGGAATCTTCGCCGTGCTCGGCGTGATCAGGCTCAGGCGGGCTAAGCAGACTTCTTGACCAGCGGCAGAACCAACTGGCGGCGCCAGTTGATGTCGTCGGCCAGGTAGCGCAGCGCCTCGTGAACCGAACGTGTCACCGGGAACAGGGCTTCGGCGGGATCACTGCTGTCGCCCAGCAGCGCGTTGACGACCGGGTTGGCGACGATCATCCACTCAACGCCGGCGGCGCGGCATTCCTCGTCGAGCACGCAGAACAGCGCGATTCCGGCAGACGAGAAGTGGTTGACCGCACTCAGGTCGAGCACCACGGGATTGTCGCGCAGGACGAAACGCCGCACGTGCTCGCCAACCTGGTCGACGTTGAAGGCGTCGATCTCGCCACGGATGGTCACCACGGTGGCCAGGTGCCGGCAGTGGGCACGGATCTGGGCGCCGTTACAGTCTGCGGTGCTCGAAACGCTCGTGATCGCGGTAGTCATCAAAGAGCCCCATTTCCCCTGGCGAGCCGACTAGTGGGTCGACCGAACCCTGCACTCTAAAGTGCCCGCTAAACCTAAGGGGACTGGTAGCCGCGACTAACTCTTTGCTAAGAAGCTCCACGTCGACCGTCCCAGCGCCGTCGCTGTTAGGCTGCCGGTTGCTAGTCGGGGGGCAGGTTGACGCGACAAAGAGCAGACAGCAAGAGTCCAGGCGGAAAGAACCTCGTGCGCAGCGTAGAGATGAAGGCCGAGATCCGCGGGGAGATCAAGGCCCTGACCGGGCTGCGCATCATCGCGGCGCTGTGGGTGGTGCTGTTCCACTTCCGGCCGATGCTGACCGATGTGTCGCCGGAATTCCGGGAGAACCTGGCGCCGGTGCTCAATTGCGGCGCCCAGGGAGTCGACCTGTTCTTCATCCTCAGCGGGTTCGTGCTGACCTGGAACTACCTCGACCGCATGGGCGGGGAATGGTCGACGCGCGCCACCGTGCACTTCCTGTGGCTTCGGCTGGCCAGAGTATGGCCGGTGTACCTGCTGACCATGCACCTGGCCGCGTTGATCGTCATCCTCAGCCTGCACGTCGGGCACGTGCCGTTACCTGAGGTCAGGGATCTCACCGCGATCAGCTACGTGCGCCAGGTCCTGCTGGTCCAGTTGTGGTTCGAACCGTTCTTCGACAACACCAGCTGGGACGGGCCGGCCTGGTCGATCAGCGCGGAATGGCTGGCCTATCTGCTGTTCGGCCTCATCGTGCTGGTCATTCTGCGGTTGGAGCGCACCACCCGGGCGCGCAGCCTGATGGTGCTGGCCTTTGCGGCCTGCCTACCGCCGGTGGTGTTGCTGTTGGCCAGCGGCTACTTCTATACGCCGTGGAGCTGGCTGCCGCGCATCGTCACCCAGTTCATCGCCGGCGCGCTGGCTTGCGCCGCGGTGCGCAGGTTGCGGCTGAGCACCCGGGCGCGGCACATCGCCGGATACCTCTCGCTGCTTCTCGTCGTCGCGATGGTCGGCATCCTCTACTGGTTCGACGCGCACCCGATCAGCGGCGTCGTGGACAGCGGCGGAGTGGTGGACGTGCTGTTCGTGCCACTGGTGATCACGCTGGCGATCGGTCTGGGCAGCCTGCCGTGGGTGCTCTCGACGCGGCTGATGGTCTACGGCGGGGAGATCTCGTTCTGCCTGTACATGGTTCATGAGCTGGTGCACACGACCTGGGGATGGGCGGTGCTGCAGTTCGAGCTCACGCCGCAGGACAACCCGTGGAAGTGGAATGTCATCGGGCTCATCCTGATCGCACTGCTGCTCTCGAGCCTCATGTATCACTTCGTCGAAGAGCCGGCCCGCCGGTGGATGCGCAGGATGATCGGCGCCAGAGCCGCGCCGGCGGGCACCCAGCCCGATGACTCACCCATCACCAAACGGCATCCGATCGACGGCGCGCTGTCCGAGGTTTCCTCGCGGGCGGTGTGAGGTGGGCGCCCCGAAACGCCGGGGCCACAAGCGAGTTGACGATGGTTCGGTTGGGTCCCTCGTAGGATTTCAGATAGGTCCGTTCCAGGAGGTTGCAGTGACTCGGCTGGCCACCTTCGCCATCAGCATCGTCGTGCTGGTGGCTGTGGCTTCTTCCGGCCTTGTCGACTCCGCGCAGGCGCGGCCGTACCGGGCCCTAACGCTGGACCTGCGGCTCAAACCCGTCGCCGTGATCGGTGATTCGTACACCACCGGTACCAACGAAGGCGGGCTGGGAGCCAATTCGTGGACCGCCCGGACCTGGCGGTCGCTCACCGTGCCCGGCCTGCGTATCGCCAGTGAGGTGGCCGCCGAGGGGAGAGCCGGATATGGGGCGATCGGCGACCACGGCAGCATCTTCCAGGACCTGACAGCCAAGGTGGTGAAACCCGAAGACGTACTGGTGGTGTTCTTCGGTTCCCGCAACGACCAGGACGTCGACCCGGTACTGCTCGCCCAGCGTGTCCACGCCACGTTCACTCTGGCCCGCCGGCTTGCGCCGTCGGCGCGGTTCCTGGTGGTCGGCCCGCCGTGGCCGACGGCAGATGTGCCGCTGCCGGTGCTGGTGATTCGGGATGTACTGGCCGGAGCCGCATGGGCCGCGCAAGCGGATTTCGTCGACCCGATCGGGGACCGCTGGTTCGTGGACCGACCGGACCTGATCGGATCCGACGGAGTGCACCCGAACGACGCGGGGCACGAGTACATGGCGGAGAAGATGGTGCCGCTGATTCGCTGGCAACTGTCCCGGTAAGTCGAGGTGAGACGAGTGAACCCTCGCTACCGGGACGTATTGAGTTGCGCCGCCGCGGCTTCAGTCTTCTGCGTGCCTCTCGTAATCCCAACGTTCAAGGCGCGCTTGCAATTGCAATAGACCAAGCCCGGCGACCGGCGCGGCTGCTGAGAGCAGGACCACCAGCATCGGACTCATTTCAAAACCTCCAAAACCCTTCTATTGGTATCACGTTCGCGGTCATCGCATGGTTCATTCGCTGATAATCCGCCGTCGTGTCATCCATTTGTTATGGCTTGGTCGGCCAATGCGCCGATGACGGGCGCCAGGAGCTGCGCGTACTCGGTTGTCACGTGGTTGTCGTCGCGGAACACCAGGGTGTTTCCGACGATCAACGGGCAGCGCTGCGGGCTGCAGAACAAGTCGGTCAGGTCGGCATAGGAGCCGCCGGCCGCGGTGGTCACCCGCTGTTCGGCAGCGATGCCGTCGCCGTTGGCCGCCACCGACCGCGCCGGTGCGCAGGCGCCGGCGTCGTCCAGGTGCGCCGACAGGCATGTCGGAGCCGGCGCCTGCGGGTCGGCCACCGGACCGAGCACCAGAACCCGCGAGCCCATGCCGCGCAGCTGCGCCACCACCGTGGCCAGCGCGTCGATCCACGCGGGGTCATACGAGGCGAAGCTGAAGTCGGCGTGATAGCGCCGACTCATGCTCAGCACCACCAGTCGCGGTCGTTCGGCCGCAAGCCGGCTCACGATCTCTGCGCGCCATTGCTCGCATTCGGTGTATTTGCGGCCCAGGTAGGGGCTGACGATCGGGATGTCCAGGAACGGGCAGGTGACCTTGGCCATGGTCTCCAGCCGCCAGTGCCGCTGCTCGGCGATCTGCTGTAGGGCCGGATCCCACATCGCCGCGTGCGAGTCGCCGATCAGCGCGACGGTGGTGGGTGGGTTCGCGTCGCCTTTCACCGAAGCGCATTCGCTCTGACCGACATCGCGCCAGGATCGCATGCAGCCGTTGACGAACACCGCCGCCTTGTCGGCCGGCGCCGCCGCCAGGGACGGATTCAGGTTGGACGGCACGGCCCGCTGTCCGGCCGCCGCTACCAGCATCTCCCGCGCCTGAGTGAACGCCTGCCGGACCGCGGCTTCCTGCGGACTGAGCTGCGGGTCGGGTGCGGGCGGCAGCGCGACGATTCTGGCCTGCGGGGCGGCCGACCCGTGTCCCACCGGGGCAGGCACCGCCGTCAGCAGAACCGCGCACGCGCATGCGGCGACGCCGCTGGCTGCGCCGGCGACCGCCAGACTCGCCTTCGCCGAACGGCGCAGCCCCGCGGCGAAGCGGCCGGGGTTCTCGACGGCGTGCATCGTGATCACGGCCAGGCCGGCGGACACCGTCGTCGCCGCGAGGCGCCCCGGCAACCCACCGGGATCGCCCAGCATTGGTGGCAGGAGCAGCAGGACCGGCCAGTGCCACAGGTACCACGAGTAGGAGACCCGCCCGATCGCCCGCATCGCCGGCGGGCAGAGCACCCGCCCGACGCCCATGCCGCCGGTGACGCAACCCGCGCCGATCACCAGGGCGGTGCCCAGCACCGGGAGCAGCGCCGAGGTGCCGGGGTAGGGGGTGTGGGGGCCCAGCTGGGTGCAGGTCAGCAGGATCAGCGTCAGGCCGCCCCACCCCGCCACTGTCGCGGGAAGCAGGGGCAGTCGCTTCCACTGGTTGATCGTCAGGGCCACCAGACCGCCGGCGGCCAGTTCCCAGGCCCGGGTGGGCAGTGAGAAGAAGGCCCAGGGTGGCGAGGTGTGGGTCCAGACCACCGCCGCCGCCAGTGACGCCGCGCCGACGAGTGTCACGACTACGAGGTGCGGCGCCTTACGCGGTGTGTCGCCGCGGGCGATACGCCGGGCCAGATACGCCGTGCCGATGATCAGGGCCGGCCACACCAGGTAAAACTGCTCCTCCACACCGAGAGACCAGTAGTGCTGAAACGGCGACGGGGGGAGGTCGGAGATCATGTAGTCGGTGTTCTGCACGGCGAACCGGTAGTTCCCGACGTAGAGCATGCTGGCGATGCCGTCCATGAACACCCGCCGCGCCTGCAACGGCGGCAGCACCGCCGCCGCGACAACAGCCGTGACGACCCCGACGGTCGCGGCTGCCGGTAGTAGGCGGCGCGCGCGGGCGGCGTAGAAACGGCCGAGTGCAACGGTTTCGGTGGCTTGCACCTCACGCCACAGCAGCCCGGTGATCAGGAACCCGGAGATGACGAAGAAGACGTCCACACCGATGTAGCCGCCGGCGATGCCGGGAATGCCGGCGTGATACAGAACGACGGCGACGACCGCGACGGCGCGTAGCCCCTCGATGTCCGGACGGAACGGGGCGCGGTCCTGCTGAGTCACGAGTTAGGTCGCCATCCAAGCGAGTTCACCGGGCAACTGTGCACGCCAGTAGTCGACGTCGTGCCCGCCCGGCGAGAACGTGCCGGCCGGCTTCTTCTTCAGTTGGCTGACGAATTGGCTGGATGCGAAGAAGAACCGGTCGCCGATCCCGCAGTCGACCCGGATGGGAATGGAATTCAGCACCGGTAGGCCGAACACGGTGTTGCGGTTCCAGTCGTCGATGCTGTCGAAGGCCCCGGGCGCGCTGCCGATATAGGACATGTACAGGGCCGGACTGATCGCGCAGATGCCCGCGGTGCGGGCCGGTCCCAGCCGGGCGCCCAGCAGCAGCGCGCCGTAGCCGCCCATCGACCAGCCCAGGAATCCCACACGTGAGGTGTCCATGCCCATCGACGCCAGCATCGGCAACAGCTCTTCGAGCACCATGGTGCCGGAGTCCTCGCCGTTGGCCCGCCGGTGCCAGTAGCTGTCCGGACCGCCGTCCACGCCCACCACGGCGAACGGCGGCTTGCCTTCGCTGACCAACTGGGCGAGCGCGTCCTCCACGCCGCAGTCCAGCATCATGTTCGCGTCGCCGTCCTTGCCGTGCAGTGCGATGACCGGTCTCAGCATCTTGGTCTGGCCGGGCGGCATGGCGATGACCCAGTTGGTCTTGATGCCGCCCCGGGCGGCCGAGACGAAAGAGCCGGTGAGTTTGGTGGGCAGCGTCTTGCCCGCGGTCGGCGGGTCGAACGGGGCGGGCGCCGAGGGCGCGGCCAGAGTGGTGAGTGGGTCGAGCAGGGCGCTCAGCGCCCAGACGCCGGCCGCACCGGCACTGGCGCCGGCACCCATGCGCAGCACCGAGCGGCGGGTCAGGTCGGCCACGATCGTCAATAATGCCGCGCTGAAGGCGGTTTGACGCCCCTGCCACGCCGTATCGCAAGGGACTCGTAACGACGGCGTGATACACGCCGAACTGCTAGCGTCCGGTGATGCGGGACGACCGGGATGACCGGGAACACGAAAAAGCCACGCTGAAGCAAGGACTTTCGCAGCGCCAGCTCAGCATGATCGCCATCGGCGGGGTGATCGGCGCCGGACTGTTCGTCGGCTCCGGCGTGGTGATCAGAGAAACCGGTCCCGCCGCATTCCTGACCTACGCGATCTGCGGGCTGCTGATCGTCCTGGTGATGCGGATGCTGGGTGAGATGGCGGCGGCGAATCCGTCGACCGGGTCGTTCGCCGACTATGCCGCAACCGCGCTGGGGGGTTGGGCCGGATTCTCCGTCGGCTGGTTGTACTGGTACTTCTGGGTCATCGTCGTCGGGTTTGAGGCGGTCGCCGGCGGCAAGGTGCTCAACTACTGGTTCCCGGCGCCGTTATGGCTGTCCGCGTTGTGCCTGATGGTGCTGATGACGGCCACCAACCTGTTCTCGGTGTCCTCCTTCGGAGAGTTCGAATTCTGGTTCGCCGGAATCAAAGTCGCGACGATCGTGATCTTCCTGGGGGTGGGTGCGGCATTCGTTTTCGGTCTGCTGCCCGGCCGTCACCTGGATTTCTCCAACCTGACCTCCCATGGCGGCTTCTTTCCCAAGGGAGTGGCGGCGGTCTTCGCCGCCATTGTGGTGGTGATCTTTTCCATGGTAGGGGCCGAAGTCGTCACCATTGCCGCCGCGGAGAGCCGCGATCCCGCACGCGCGATCGCCAAAGCGACCAGGTCGGTGGTCGCCCGCATCGTCATCTTCTTCGTCGGGTCGGTCCTGCTGTTGGTGGTCATCATGCCGTGGAACTCAGTGGAACTCGGTGCCTCCCCGTACGTGGCGGCCCTGCGGCACATGGGTCTGCCCGGCGCAGACCAGATCATGAACGCGGTGGTGCTCACCGCGGTGCTGTCGTGTCTGAACTCGGGTCTTTACACCGCATCTCGGATGCTGTTCGTGCTGGCCGGGCGCCATGAGGCACCTGAGCGACTGGTCAGACTCAGCAGTCGCGGTGTGCCGGCGACCGCGATCGTGTGTTCTTCGCTGGTGGGCTTTCTCTGTGTGCTGATGGCCTGGCTGTCGCCCAATACCGTTTTTCTGTTCCTGCTCAACTCTTCCGGTGCCGTGATCCTGTTCGTCTACCTGCTCATCGCGGTATCGCAGATCATCCTGCGGCGGCGGACATCCGCGGAGCAGCTACGGGTCAAGATGTGGCTGTTCCCAGTGCTTTCGATCCTGACGGCGGCGGGAATCGTTGCGGTTCTTGTGCAGATGGGCTTCGATCGGGCCACCCGAAGCCAGTTGTCGCTGAGTCTGCTGTCCTGGGTCGTGGTGGTCGCGGTCTACTTCCTCACGCTTCACTTTCGTCGTAACGGGCTGCAGCGCAGTCGAATTGGTGGACAGGGCTGAAGTAGACAGTTTGGACCACTGATGCGCGGGTAACCGGCCAGATCGGGCCGAGACACATACGCAACAGCCCTGGGAGAAATATGTTCATTCACAACAAGGATTTACAGTTCGAGGTGCGTGTCAGCCAACCGGACCCCCGGTTCGCCTCGCTGTTGATGGAGCAGTTCGGAGGTGCCAACGGCGAACTGACCGCCGCGCTGCAGTACTTCATTCAAGCCTTCGTGCTGCGGGAGAAGAACCCCAAGATGTACGACCTCTTCATGGATATCGCCACGGAGGAACTGAGTCACCTGGAGATGGTCGGGTCGATGATCACCATGCTGCTGGACGGTTTGAACGACGATCTCAAGCTGGCCAACGACCGCTGCGATTGGATGCCGTTGGTGGCCAGCCGGGATGGCCGTGAGCAGGCCATCCACCAGGTTGCCGTCAATCCGATGTTCCTGGTGCTCAGCGGTGGCGGGCCGGATGCCAAGGATTCCGCGGGCAACAACTGGACCGGGGCGTTCATCGACGCCAACGGCGACCCCACGGTCGACCTCCGGAACAACCTGGCCGCCGAGTCGCGCGCCAAGGTCGTCTACGAGTACCTGAAGCAGTTCACCGACGACCCTGGTGTTCAGGAAACCCTGACATTCCTGATGACTCGGGAGGTCGCGCACTACCAGCAGTTCACCGCCGCCCTCAACGACCTTCCGGTGAACTTTCCGCCCGGCACGCTGGCCGGCGACGAACGGTTCCAGAACGTGGCCTTCAACATGTCCAACGGCAAAGGCTCAGTGCGTGGCCCGTGGAACCAGGGACAGGGTCCGTGGCCGCAGGGCACCGAATGGCAGTACGTGGAAGAGCCGACCACCGAATGGCTGGGCAGCGCCCTTCGGCAGAACACCGGTGCAGCCACCAATCCTGAAGGCTCGCCCGCGGTTCCGAGCGACAAACCCTTCACACACGAACAGCGGACGCCGACCACCTGAGCCAGCCGTGGACGGACGGAAAAGCCTGGCGTCCGCGGGGGCGCCAGGCTTTTCGGTGCTGCGGCTCAGTGCATCTGGGGATCCGGCGGGTTGTCGGCCGCGCGGCCGCTGACCGCGTCACGGACGTGGTCAAGCACGGCCGCGCCCATGCCCATCGTCTTCTGCGTCAACGAATCGGATGGTGTGTTCGGATGCGGACGGGTCGCCGCAACCTTTTTCGCGGTTTCCAGCTTTGAGCCGAGCTGCTCGAGTTCCTGCTGATCGACGGCCGCGGAGAAACGCGGCCACACCACATCCTGCTCGAACATGATGTGCTCGCGGCCGGCCTGGACGAACTCCCTGAGCGCCTCGTGGTAGTCCGGATCGCCCGGCGCGCCGTCTTCCAGGCGTTGCAGGAGCTTTTTACCGGCCTCTTCCTGCGCAATCGCCTGGTCGGCCAGCTCGTCGCCGCCTGGCACGACGCGGCGTACCGCCGGCCAGAAGAACTGCTCCTCGACCGCCTCGTGCTGGGACTCGGAGATGATGAGGTTATTCACCATCGTCTCAAGGCCACTCAGCTGCGCGCCGTCGGATTCGGGTGCCCCGTCCAGCACTTCCAGCATGCCCAGCACGCTCTTGTGGTCTTGGCGGAGAAATGTCAATGCTTCCATATGATCGCCTTTCGTGTAGAGCAATCAGCTGCGGGTACCCGCGTGCGCTCCGGTGAAACGACGCGGCGGTGGAAAGCCAAGCGGTGCAGAGCGATTCGACCGCGGTTGCGGAAAAGTAGAACGCCCCCACCAGCGCAGGGCGCTGCCGGGGGCGGTCAACCACGGCGTTACGCCGGGGGCTGGCGGGTGACGGCCGGCTGGATGGCGGCGTCGGTGTTGTTGCGACGCTTCAGTCCGGCCAGTCCGGCCAGACCCAGGAGGCCGGCGAGACCCCACAGGCCGGTGTTGTCACTCTCGTGCGTGTTGTTGTCGGTGTCGGCCAGCGTGGTGGTCGTCGACGACGGCGCCGGGGCGTGGTCGACGGACGCGTTCGCTACGCCTGCCCCACCGAGGGTGAGTGCGGCGGTTGTGCAGCAGACTGCAACTGTCTTACGCATGGGGTACTCCTTTCGGCCGCTAACGGCCAGAAACGGATTCGAACCAGTTTGATCTAGTTCGTCGGACGACGCCTTGAATGACTCCGGCGTCGCGGTGCACTGGTACCCGGGCATTCGGTGGCAAAACCTCGGCAACGCAAAATCGGCGGACAGCGAAAAATAGTGCCGCGCTGCGAAATAACGTCTCGCTGGCTAACGCGACGATGGCGATCCGCCGACCGTTTCGTTCCAGGGTGTCTGGGTACTTCGTATGCCATGGTGTCACTGTGGTTGGACGACCGGGGCGCAACGCCGTGGTCAGACAGAACATCCGGGACCGCCGGGGGATCTGCCGACGTGGTCGTGGTCGGAGCCGGTATCACCGGCTTGATAACAGCGGTGCTGCTCGCACGCGCGGGTAAGGACGTGCTGGTTCTGGAGGCCCGTACGGTGGGGGCCGGAGCGAGCGGCAACACGACCGCGAAGCTCAGCCTGCTGCAGAGCACCCACCTGAGCAAAATCCTTGCGCGGCATGGCCGAAGCACCGCCCGGGCCTACGTCGAGGGCAACCGGGAGGGGATGGAGTGGGTGTTGCACCATTGCGACACTCACGGAATCGACGTGCAGCGGGAAGCCGCGTACACCTATGCGCAATCGGCGCGGGGAGTGCCCTCGGCGCGCGCGGAGTGGTTGGCGTGCGGTGCCGTCGGGCTTCCGGTTACCTGGGACGACCGTGCCGACGTTCCGTTCTCGTTTCATGGCGGGGTGCGGCTGCCCGATCAGGCGCAGTTCGATCCTGTCCCATTTTTGGACAGCCTGGTCGTCGAGCTGCTGGACCGCGGCGGCAGGCTGGTCGAGGGCGCGCGGGTCCGCAAAGTTGCCGGCAGCGGTGACGGCCTGCGGCTGCACGTCCATACCGGTAGCGGAGAGCAGACCGACGAGGGCACCGAAGCAGACACCGAGGTGTTCGCGCGGCAACTGGTGCTCGCGACGGGCATCCCGATTCTCGATCGCGGTGGGTACTTCGCCAGGCTGAAACCGAGCCGCTCCTACTGCATGGCCTACCGGGTGCCCGGCCCGATCACACGGGCGATGATGATCTCGACCGACTCGCCGACGCGTTCCGTCCGCTACGCCCCGACCGACGACGGCGAACTGCTGATCGTCGGCGGTGCGGGTCATACGGTGGGTCGTAAGAAGAGCCCGTCGATCGCGCTGGCCGAGCTCGACGAGTGGACACGCAAGCACTTTCCCGGCGCCGAGCAGACGCATTACTGGTCGGCGCAGGACTACACCCCCATCGATCAGTTGCCGTATGTGGGACCGATCCTCCCCAACAACGAAAAAATCTTTGTTGCAACGGGTTTCAACAAATGGGGGATGACCAATGGCCCAGCCGCCGCCCTGGCGCTGTCCAGCCGCATCCTGGGTGGCCGGATGGACTGGGCGGGCGCGTTCGCGAGCTGGAGCCCGCACGAATTGTCCGGAGTGACGACGGCACTGAGCGCCAACATGGAGGTCGGGTTCAACCTGGCCCGCGGCTGGGTCACTCCGGCTACCCGAATCGGGCGGCGTGACCCCAAGCCGGACGAGGGCGGTGTGGTCAGCGGGCCACCGTGGGACCTGCAGGCGCGATGCGTCGTCGACGGAGTCGAGCACGTGGTGTCGCCCGTGTGCACCCACCTGGGCGGAATCGTGAACTGGAACGACGCGGACAAGGCGTGGGAGTGCCCGCTGCATGCGTCGCGGTTCGCACCGGACGGGACGCTGCTGGAGGGTCCGGCCACCACCGACCTGACCCGGTCGTCTAAGTGATCTGCGTCCGTACGGGACGCCCACCAGCCTCGCGATAGATGAGTCCCGCGGACTCGAAGGAGGCCAGCCAGCCTTCCATGGGCCACCAACCCCAGCGCCGGTGGAAGACCTCGGCATTACGCACGATGTCCTCGAGATGACCGACCGGGGGGTCGTCCACCGGGTGGTGCTGATGGAACGCGTGCGCTCCGCCGACCCAGAGCATGGAAACGTCCCGCGCCGCCGCGCATTGCGCGAAGTCGGTATCCTCGCCGCCGTAGCCGCGGTATTCCGCGCAGAAGCCGCCGATGCGGCGCCATGTCGCGGCGCGGACGGCAAAAGACAACGACCAGAACAAGGCGTATTCCGTCGTGCGGATGACGGTGCCCGGCTCCGGCGCGGGCCGGGCGGGATGCGGATCGATCGGCAGTTCGGACAGGATGTAGCCGTCCGGACCGGCCGGCGGCAGGTAGGTGACCGGACCGCACAGCAGCGCGTCGCGATGTGCGGCCTGACGGGCCACGGTGTGGTAGCGCTCGATCAGGTCGACACCCGGAATGCAGTCGACGTCCAGAAACACCAACAACTCCACCGACTTTCGCAGCGCGGCGGCCGCCCCCAGGTTCCGCCCGAGGGCTACCGGCAGTGGTCGCGACGCCGGAACGTGCAGCACCGAAGGTTGGTGCCCGGCTACCGCACCGGCCACCGATGGGTCACCGAGTGCAACCACGATATGCAGGTCGGGCAACCGGGTGCCCCGCGCCAGACCATCGAGTTGGCGGACCAGGTGGGTGCGTCGCCCGTGCACGGTGGTGATGACCGCCGTCTTCACGATGCGCCTCCCCAGCACAACCGCGCGGTCGTTTCGATCGCCTCGGCGGCGCGTCGGGCGGCTCCGGCCACAGCCCATCGTCGCCATTGCTGTGGGTCCAACTCGCGGGCATGGGCAAGTAGAGCCGGCCAGGCGCGCCGATCCGGCCAGTCCTGGGCGACGACGGCCAGCTGATGCCGCCGGAGCATCAACGCGGTCGCGGCCTGTTCACCGAACGGGCGCGGCTGCGGGATGACGACCGCGGGACGTTGCGCCGCAGCCACGTCCGCGATGCAGCCTTGTCCGGCGTGCGTGACAACGACATCCGCAGCGCAGATCTGCGCCCACGGATCATCCCGCCACGAACCGGCACCGCCCAGCGTCGTCCACCTCGACCTCGAAGTCGACCCGGAATCAGCTGCGGCACAGCGCGTAACCTCGGCGCCGAAGGCGCCGTCCGAGCCGCTCAGCACGAGTACCTTGTCGCCGTCGCCGGGCTCCCGGTCGGCGCGACTCCTGCCCTCGAATCGGCTGACACCCCCGACGTAGCTGGTTTTGTGGTCGTACTGGCGCAGCCACGTGGGCACACACACTGCCTTCGGCCAGGCCGCCACGATGTGATCGGCGATGCGGTGCACCAGGAGATGCGGCGCGTCGATCCGCTTGCCGGGCAATGCCACCACTATCACCGGTATGCCCAGTAGTCGAACGAACAGCGCGACTTCCACCGACACGTCGACGACGAAAGCTTCCGGTTCGGTATTCCGAACCCAGTCCGCGATCTGGCTCATCCGGGTGCTCAGGCCCGCGTCGTGATGGGGTGCCCAGTGCAGCGCACCGTGCGCGGTGGGTTCGGCGGCGTGTGGCCCCTGATCGTCACGAGGCAGTCTGACCACCCCCGAAAACGGATGGGAGTCAGGGACATCCAGTGAAGTCAACGCTGTCACCGGCCGCCGCATCTGTGCGCAGACGGTGGTGGCGCGCGCCAGGTGTCCGAAGCCGTGGTGGTGAATGTAGTAACCGATCATCTGTCCTGTCCGTCACATCGTCGGCCATCTGCCGGTACAAGCCGGAATAGGCGGTGAGCATCGCCTCGGCCGAGCAGCGGCGTATCGCGTTATCACGCACGAGATTTCGCGGGAGCCGAACGGCGGTGGGGATGGCGGAGGCCATGCCGGCGACGTCGCCGCCGGGCACCAGCCGCCCGGCGGTGCCGTCGACAAGCTCCGGGATGCCGCCGCGGGCGAAGGCGACCACGGGTGTGCCGCACGACATCGCCTCGGCGACAACCAATCCATACGGCTCGTCCCACGTCGGGGTGACAAGCGCTGCGCAGGACGCTCCGACCAGGCGGGCCAGCCGGACCTGATCGAGATGTCCCGCATAGCGGATGTCGTCGCGTAACCGTGGGGATATCTGCTCGGCGAAGTAGCGCTCATCGGAAACCGGCCCGGCAAGGACCAGTGCGCGGCCGGCCTGCAGTGCCGCTGCAATTGCCAAGTGGGGCGCCTTTTCCGGAGTGATGCGGCCGAACCACACCAGGTCGGGTCCACCCGGCCCCAGTGGCCACAGCGCGGTGTCCACACCGTTGCGCACCACTGCGATCGTGCCCGCCACCTGCCGCCAGGCGGCCGCGGTGTGCTCCGAGACGGCGCTGAAGCGGGTGCCTTCGCCGCCCGAGGCATCGACGGCCGACTCCAGCCAGGGCGTCGGCGGCGTGTGCACAGTCGTAAGCATCGGCGTGGACAGCATCGGGGCCATCGCCACCGGAAGGTAATGCAGGCTGTGATTGTGGATGACGTCGAACTGGTCGGCTCCCGGTCCGGCAAGCCAGAGCATCAGCGACAGGTAGGCGTGGTGGTCGGCCATGAAATCCGCTGCGGGCATGGACACGTCGCGCTGCGCCGATTCGGAGAGGCTGAGGTCTCGGACCACCAGCCGCTGACATCGTGGACCGGGTGCCGAGCCCGCGGCGGCGAAGAGCGATACCCGATGTCCCTGGGCTGCCAGCGCGCGGGAGAGGTGCCACACGTGCGCTTCAAGGCCGCCCGCGAAGGGCTCGCGGATGGGATGCCGGTTCGAGGCGATGAGTGCCACCCGCAGGTATCCGGTCATGTCAGGGCCGTGTGATATATCGCCCGGTGCGCCGCGGCGATGGTGCGTTGCTCATCGAGCCGTTGCTCCCATTGCGCGCGGGGGGCGGAATCGCCGGCGGCCCAACGCTCGTACGATCGGTGCAGCGCGGTGGCCAGCGACTCGACATCGAATCGGCCATCCTCGAAGCCGAAGGTCTCGCAGGCACGCTGCTGCCCGTAGTAGCCGCAGCTGGGCGCCACCACCGCGGTTCCTAGGTCGAAGCAGGCTTCCAGCCAGCCGGAGTGGGTGCCGAACCGGTACGGCAGCACCGACACGGTCAGTGCTGCCAGGTAGTCCCAGAGTTCGTCATCGGAGAAGTAGGGGTGTGCGCGGACGTCGACGTGCCGGTACCGCTCGTATTTCAGCAACGCCATCGCGGTCTCAGGCGCAAACCAGTAATTTCCGGGATCGAAGATCTCGTCGTGGAAGTTGACCTGCAGCACCGCCCCGGGCAGCGACGCCGAGATCTCGGCGAGCGCATCGACGACAGGTACCGGATCCATGTTGGCACGCAAGCTCTTTGCGTGGACGCCGATGACGAAGCGATCGTCCCTCCGTGGGCGTTCGATGAGGTCTCTGCTGAGCACGTGGGGATGCGGCAGCACGTGCGCGTGTCGTTGCCAGCGCCGGCAGATCGCTTGCGCGGCGCCCGGGGTCAAGGTGATCAGCTCCACGGCCGCAGCCACCAGGACCTCCTGTTGCCCCGCGTGATCCTCGGGTTCGGGATGGTGTGGGTTGCGCAGATCGTGCACGGTGTAGACGAGCGGCTTGTCGTGCACCTTGAGTTCCCGCACGACCTCGCTCAGCGCGTCGGGGCCGATCGCGTCGAAACCGAAGTGAACATGGAACACGTCGAATCGGTTGTGGTTGGCGCTGACCCAACCGGGTTACAGCATCAGCGGCGGCCACCATCCTCCCGGTACCGTCCGGCCGTCTGCGGGTATCGGATCAGCAAGGCGCACAACGCAATCACCGTCCGGATCGGCCAGATGGCGCACGTAGACGTGGGATGCCGGTACCGAGGCGACACGCAGCAATGACGCTCCTACGATCGGGTGAACTGTTCGCCGGCCCTGGGGCCACGCGTCGAAGGCATGCCGCGTCCCGGCGTTGAATCCGTTCCTGTTGATTGAAGAACGTCCGGCGGGCGGATACCCGCGCTGCAACGGGTCAAACGGGTGGCCGCCATGGGTTTATCGCCGGGGTGAACGGCTATCCAGCAAAGCCGTAAGCGCTCATCGAGGAGAGGAATCGTTCGTGGGATTTGCCGAACAGCAACAACCCATGCCCGGCGTTCAGGCGCAGATGGATCCCGTCCCAGACTGCGGTGAGAACAGCTATGCCGGCTCGGCGAAGTTGACCGGCAAAAGCGCAGTCATCACCGGAGGTGACAGCGGGATCGGTCGTGCCGTGGCGATCGCGTTCGCCCGCGAGGGTGCGGATGTGTTGCTGGCGTATTTGAACGAGGACGAGGACGCGCGGGATACGGCCCGCCATGTCGAGGGCGCGGGCCGCAAGTGTGTGCTGGTGCCCGGAGATCTGTCCGACCCGGCGCATTGCCGCGCCGTCGTGGACCGGGCGGTGTCGGAGTTCGGCCGCATCGACGTGCTGGTCAACAACGCCGCCTTCCAGATGACGCACGAGAGCCTCGAGGAGATCTCCGACGAGGAGTGGGACCACACCTTCCGGCTTAACGTCGGCGCATACTTTTATCTCGCCAAAGCTACGCTGCCGCATATGGGTTCGGGTTCCTCGATCATCGGGAGCTCGTCGGTCAACTCCGACTCGCCGAACCCGACCCTGGCGCCGTATGCGGCGACCAAGGCGGCCATCGCCAACCTTTCCGCCAGCCTCGCTCAGATGCTGGGACCCAAGGGGATCCGGGTCAACAGTGTGGCACCCGGCCCGGTCTGGACGCCGCTGATCCCCGCAACCATGCCGCCCGAAAAGGTCAAGTCGTTCGGGGACGACGTGCCGCTGGGCCGCGCCGGGCAGCCGGCGGAGCTGGCTCCGGTGTACGTGCTACTAGCATCCGACGATGCCAGTTACGTCTCCGGTGCCCGGGTGGCAGTCACCGGCGGCCGGCCGATCCTGTAATCAGGTTGTATCCCAACGTCTTTCGATGGCCTTCACCAATGCGGTCAGGGTGGCGTTGACCGGTGCGTCGACACCCACGCGGGCTCCCTGGCGCGGTACGGCGCCGTTGATGACGTCGATCTCGCTGACTCGGCGCGCTTCGTGATCCAGTAGGGCCGAGGGCTTCGCGTCCGGCATCCCGGCGCCGAAGGCACGCACGTGTTCGACGGGATCGGGGACATCGATGTTGATGTCCGACGCGAAGGCCACCCGCCACGCTTCCCTGGCCGCCGCGCGGCTGACCGGGCCCATCTCCGGGTCGTCCATCACCTCGCCGACCGTCATCCCGGTCAGTGCGCACGGTGCGCTGTAGGCGACGTTGCAGATCAGTTTCTCCCACTGCATGGCGGCGATGTCGGTCACCGCCGCGGCGTCGAAACCGGCATCCGCCCACACCCGGGCGATCGACTCGACCGTCGACTGCGGCAGCGCCGAATAGGCGCCGAAACGCATGGCGCGCATGGCGTTGTGATGGACGTGGCCGGGCGCCACCCGGGCGGCGCCAAACCCGCTGGCGATGCCGACGGCGAGCCGGCCGTCCCCGACGATACCGGCGACGGTCTCCGCGGAGCCGAGGCCGTTCTGAATGCTCAGCACCGGGGTGTTTTCGCCCAGCATCGGAAGTGCCTGCTGCGCAGCGGTTGTCACATCAGCAGCCTTGACGGCCAGCACGATCAGGTCCATGGTCTCGTTCGGTGCGACGGTGCTCGCCCGCAGTTGCGCCGTCTGGTCGTAGCCCGGCCCGGTGACGCGCAGCCCGTGTCGCGCGATCTGGTCGACACCGGCTTGGTGCCGGTCGACGACCAGCACGTCGTTGCCCGCACCGGCCAGCTTCGCGGCGTAGATGGAACCCATTGCGCCGCAACCGATTACCGCAATTTTCATGCTGTGCTCCTAAGCCGTCAACTCGACGATCGCCTCGGCCAGGCCGTTCTTGCGCTCCAGTCCGAAGCCCGGTGCGTCCGTCGGCGCGATCCTGCCGCCGAGCAGTGCGCAGCCGTCGGAGTAGCCCCCGAACGGCTGGAAGACGCCGGGGTAGGACTCGCACCCGCCCAGGCCCAGTCCGGCGGCGATGTGCAGGTTGATCAGATGTCCGCCGTGCGGATAGGCGAATCGGCGGTCGAAACCGTTGGACTCGAGCACATCGAGCATCCTGGCGTATTGACCGAGCCCGTAACTCAGCCCGGCATCCATCTGGAAGATGTCGCGGTCCGCGCGCATGCCGCCGTACCGGACCAGGTTGACGACGTCGGGCACCGAGAACAGGTTCTCCCCGGTGGCGATCGGACCGTCGTAGCGCTGGGCAACAGCGTCGTTCAATGCGAAGTCCAGTGGATCGCCCGGTTCCTCGTACCAGCGCAGCCGATAGGCTGCCAGGGCCTCCGCCCACTGGACGGCCGCGGAACGGTCGAACCTGCCGTTGGCGTCCACCGCGACGCGGGCGCCGTCGCCGACCACGTCGATGACTGCTTCCACCCGGGCCAGGTCCTCCGGCATCGGCGCCCCGCCGATCTTCATCTTCACTGCGGCATAGCCGAGGTCGAGGTAGGACCGCATCTCATCGCGCAGCGTGTCCAGGCCGGCTCCCGGGTAGTAGTACCCGCCGGCGGCGTACACGGGTACCGACGCCAGAGGCTCGCGCCCGAACCGTCGCGCGATGGTCGCGCAGGCGGGCTCGTCGTCGAGTTTGGCGTTCAGATCCCAGCAAGCGAGTTCCAGCGCGGCGGCCGCGGCGGCCCGGTCGCCGTGCCCGCCCGGTTTCTCGTCCCGTAGCGCGCAGGCCAGCACGGCCGCCGGGTCGAGCCGTCCCGAGTCGTCGAGCAGGGTGTCCGGAGCTGCGGCGAGCACCCGCGGAATCATCCGGTCCCGCAGGATCCCGCTCTGGGCGAACCGGCCGATCGAATCGAAGGCGATCCCGGCCACGCGTCTCCCGTCGTGGACGCCGATCAGCGCCACCAGCGACACGGTGTGCCCGGAGAAATTCACCAGCGCGTTCGCCGGACTCCCGCGGAGTGCGACCGGACGCTCCCGGATCTCGGTGAGATGCGTCACTCGCTTCGAGTGAGCAACACGGCTTCTTCAAACGGAAGCCTGGCGAATACCCGCGGGGCGCTGCGCACGTGCGCCGCCGCTTCGGCCTTGCTGACGACCCGCGGGTCGGTGACGCCGACCGTCCTGCCGTGGCGACGCAACCGGCCGCCGCCGGCGGCCTTGATGTTCTTGAGCCAGTCGCGGTTCGGGCCGTAGGTCAACAGGATCGCGTAGCCGGGCCTGCCGTCGATCTCGGCGTCGAACACCGTCAACGGGGTGCGATAGGCGGTGCCGGAGCGGCGGCCGACATGCTCGAGAATGCCGTGCAGGGGGATCCGGCCGGCCCACATCCGCTGGATGGGGTTGGTGACACGCCGGTTGAACCGGGCCAGTCCTTGGGGAAGTTTCATGACGTAACTCTTACACCCTGTAGTTGAACCTGTCGGCGCGGCTGGGACACTGGTCGGCATGGGGATCGACCAGGCAACCGCGCAGGTGCGCGCCTCGGCGCAGCTGTTCTCCGACGCCTGCGCGGTGATACCCGGTGGGGTGAACTCGCCGGTGCGGGCGTTCACCGCGGTGGGCGGAACTCCGCGGTTCATCACCGAGGCCCACGGCTGCCGGCTCACCGATGCCGACGGCAACACCTACGTCGACCTGGTCTGCTCCTGGGGCCCGATGATCCTGGGCCACGCACACCCGGCCGTCGTCGACGCCGTCACCAAGGCCGCTGCCCACGGACTGTCATTCGGGGCCCCGACGCCCGCCGAGACCGAGCTGGCCACCGAGATCATCGGCCGGGTCGCTCCCGTCGAGCGGATCCGGCTGGTGAACTCCGGCACCGAAGCCACCATGAGCGCAATCCGGCTGGCGCGGGGCTTCACCGGACGGCCCAAGATCATCAAGTTCTCCGGGTGCTACCACGGGCACGCGGACGCGCTGCTGGCCGATGCGGGTTCGGGCGTGGCCACCCTGGGGCTGCCGTCCTCGCCGGGAGTCACCGGGGCAGCCGCGGCCGACACGATCGTGTTGCCCTACAACGACATCGATGCCGTGCGGGAGGTCTTCGCCCAAGTCGGTGACCAGATAGCCGCGGTGATAACCGAAGCGAGCCCCGGCAACATGGGCGTCGTCCCGCCGGCACCGGATTACAACGCGGGGCTGCGGGCGGTCACCAGCGAACATGGCGCGCTGCTGATCTCCGACGAAGTCATGACCGGCTTCCGGGTGAGCCGAAGTGGTTGGTACGGAATCGATCCCGTGGCCGCTGACCTCTTCACCTTCGGCAAGGTGATGAGTGGCGGCCTGCCCGCGGCGGCGTTCGGCGGCCGGGTCGAGGTGATGGAGCGGCTGGCCCCGCTCGGGCCGGTGTATCAGGCCGGCACGCTGTCGGGTAACCCGGTGGCGATGGCGGCCGGCCTGGCCACCCTGCGCGCCGCGGACGACTCGGTGTACGCGGCCCTGGACGCCAACGCCGACCGGCTGGCCGCGCTGTTGGCTGACGCCCTGACCAATGCCGCTGTGCCACACGTGATTCAGCGAGCGGGCAATATGCTCAGCGTGTTCTTCACCGACGCGCCGGTGACCGACTTCGCCGCCGCGCGGGCCACCCAGACCTGGCGTTATGCCCCGTTCTTTCATGCCCTGCTCGACGCTGGCGTCTACCCGCCGTGCAGCGCCTTCGAAGCGTGGTTCGTCTCGGCCGCGCTCGACGACAGCGCCTTCGAGCGGATCGCCGACGCGCTACCCGCCGCGGCCGCAGCTGCGGCACAGGAGGAGAAACCCTGATGGCCGAACAGACCCGGGTCCACGTGATACGGCACGGCGAGGTGCACAACCCCAGCGGCATCCTCTACGGCCGGCTGCCCGGTTTCCGCCTGTCGGACAACGGCGCCGCGCAGGCCGCCGCGGTCGCGGACTTTCTGGCAGACCGCGACATCGTGGCTGTGGTCGCCTCGCCGCTGCAGCGGGCGCAGGAGACCGCCGCACCCATCGCCGCCCGGCACAACCTGCCGGTGGACACCGATCCCGACCTGATCGAGTCGGCCAATTTCTTCGAAGGCCGCAAGGTGAGCCCGGGCGACGGCGCCTGGCGCGACCCGCGGGTGTGGTGGCAACTGCGCAATCCCTTCACCCCGTCCTGGGGCGAGCCGTACGCCGAGATCGCCGCCCGGATGGCGGCGGCGGCGGATAAGGCGCGGGCGCGTGCCGCAGGCCACGAGGTGGTCTGCGTCAGTCACCAGCTGCCGGTGTGGACGCTGCGCATGCACGTGACCGGCCGTCGGCTCTGGCACGACCCGCGGCGGCGCGAGTGCGGTCTGGCGTCGGTGACATCGCTGGTCTATGACGGCGACCGGCTGGTCGACGTCGAATACGCGGAACCGGCGGCCGGATGAAGGTAGGGCGCTGGGTCATCGCGGCGGCGGTGGTGGCGGGGCTGCTCACGGGCTGCTCCGGACGCGACGCGGTCGCGCAGGGCGGCACCTTCGAGTTCGTCTCTCCCGGCGGCAAGACCGACATCCTCTACGACCCGCCGCAAAGCCGCGGCCGTCCCGGCCCGCTGTCCGGGCCCAGCCTGACCGACCCCTCGCGGACGCTGTCGCTGAACGACTTCCCGGGCCAGGTCGTCGTCATCAATGTGTGGGGCCAGTGGTGCGGCCCGTGCCGGGCCGAAATCGGGCAGTTGCAGCGGGTGTATGACGCGACCCGCGATTCCGGCGTCTCGTTCCTCGGGATCGACGTCCGGGACAACAGCCGCGAGGCGGCCCAGGATTTCGTCAACGACCGGCACGTCACGTTTCCGTCGATCTACGACCCGCCGATGCGCACCCTGATCGCCTTCGGCGGCAAGTATCCGACCACCGTCATTCCGTCGACGCTGGTGCTGGACCGCCAGCACCGGGTGGCCGCGGTGTTCTTGCGTGAACTGCTCGCCGAGGATCTGCAGCCGGTGGTGCAGCGAATCGCCGCGGAGAGTGCCGGCGGGCCCTCGGCCAGTTCGGGACCGCAGTGACCGGTTTCGCCCACATCGCCTCCGCCGGGCCACTGGTGGTGGCACTCGGTGCCTGCCTGCTGGCCGGCCTGGTGTCGTTCGCGTCGCCGTGCGTGGTGCCGCTGGTGCCGGGTTACCTCTCGTATCTGGCAGCGGTGGTGGGAGTCGACGACGACAGCCCGGGCACCGTCAAGGCACCGCCGGCCGCGCGCTGGCGGGTCGCCGGGTCGGCGGCGCTGTTCGTCGCCGGCTTCACAACGGTGTTCGTGCTGGGCACCGTCGTCGTGCTCGGCATGACGACTGCGTTGATCACCAATCAGATGCTGCTGCAGCGCGTCGGCGGGGTGTTGACCATCGTCATGGGGCTGGTGTTCGTCGGGCTGATCCCGGCGCTGCAGCGCCAGGCCCGGTTCAGCCCACGGCAGCTGACCTCGGTTGCGGGAGCGCCCCTGCTGGGTGCGGTGTTCGCGCTCGGCTGGACGCCGTGCCTGGGGCCGACGCTGACCGGGGTGATCACCGTGGCCTCAGCGACCGACGGCGCGAACGTGGCCCGCGGGATAGCGCTGGTGATCGCGTACTGCCTAGGGCTGGGTATCCCGTTCGTGTTGCTGGCGTTCGGCTCGGCCAGCGCGATGGCCGGACTGGGCTGGCTGCGCAGGCACACCCGGGCGATCCAGGTGTTGGGCGGGGTGCTGTTGATCGCGGTCGGCACCGCGCTGGTCACCGGGGTGTGGAACGACTTCGTGTCGTGGCTGCGCGACGCCTTCGTCTCCGATGTCAGGTTGCCGATCTGATGGCGCGAGCAGACGCAAAAGCACCCCGGAGCGGACGCTCCCAGGGGCTTTTGCGTCTGCTCGCGGGGCGAGCCCGCAACACCTGGCGGTCGTTGACATCCATGGGCACCGCTTTGGTCCTGCTTTTCCTGCTCGCGCTTGGCGCGATTCCCGGAGCGCTGTTGCCGCAGCGCAGTCTCAACGCCGGCAAGGTCGAGGAGTACCTGCATACGCATCCGATGATCGGGCCGTGGCTCAACGAGTTGCAGGCATTCGACGTCTTCTCCAGCTTCTGGTTCACCGCCATCTACGTGCTGCTGTTCGTGTCACTGGTCGGCTGCCTGACCCCGCGGATCTTCGAACACGCGCGCAGCCTGCGGGCCAGCCCGGTGGCCGCGCCGCGCAACCTGTCCAGGCTGCCCAAGCACGCCGAAGCACGAGCGGTCGGCGATCCCGAGACCCTGGCCACCGCCGTCACCGACCGGCTGCGGGGCTGGCGCACCAGCGTCAGGCGCAGCGACGCAACCGTGGAGGTCTCCGCCGAGAAGGGGTACCTGCGCGAGTTCGGCAACCTGGTCTTCCACTTCTCGTTGCTCGGTCTGCTGGTCGCAGTCGCCGCCGGCAAGCTGTTCGGCTACGAGGGCAACGTAATCGTCATCGCCGACGGCGGCCCGGGATTCTGTTCGGCGTCGCCGGCGGCATTCGACTCGTTCCGCGCCGGCAACACCGTTGACGGCACCTCGTTGCACCCGATCTGTTTGCGGGTCAACAACTTCCAGGCCAACTACCTTCCGTCCGGGCAGGCCACCTCGTTCGCCGCCGACATCGCATACCAGGCCGGGGACGATCTGACGTCGAACACCTGGCGGCCCTACCGGCTCGAGGTCAACCACCCGTTGCGCATCGGCGGCGATCGGGTCTACCTGCAGGGGCACGGTTACGCGCCCACCTTCACCGTGACGTTCCCCAACGGCCAAACCCGCACCTCGACGGTGCAGTGGCGACCCGACAACCCCCAAACCCTGCTGTCCTCCGGCGTGGCGCGCATCGATCCGCCGGCCGGTAGCTACCCCACCGCCGAGGAGCGCCGGCAACACGAGATCGCCATCCAGGGACTGCTGGCGCCCACCGAACAGCTCGACGGCACGCTGTTGTCGTCCCGGTTCCCGGCGCTCAACGACCCGGCGGTGGCCATCGACATCTACCGGGGCGACACCGGCCTGGACACCGGACGGCCCCAGTCGCTGTTCAACCTGGACCCTCGCCTGATCGAACAGGGCCGGTTGACCAAGGAGAAACGGGTCAATCTGCGCGTCGGTGACCAGGTGCGGATCGACCAGGGCCCCGCGGCCGGCACGACGGTCCGCTTCGACGGCGCCGTGCCATTCGTCAACCTGCAGGTGTCGCACGACCCCGGACAGATCTGGGTACTGGTGTTCGCCATCTCGATGATGGCCGGGCTGCTGGTGTCGCTGCTGGTGCGCCGCCGCCGGGTGTGGGTTCGCCTGACCCCTGTCGCCGGCACTCCAGATACGGTTGACGTCGAATTGGGCGGTCTGGCGCGCACCGACAACTCCGGATGGGGCGACGAGTTCGAGCGGCTGACCGAGCGGCTGGTGGCCGGGTTCGACGCAGTCCCAGCCGCCGAGCGAGCCGAAACGAAAGTGGACGTCACATGAACACCCAGCACATCAACATCGGCCTGGCCCGGTACTCCGACTGGGCTTTCACCTCGGCCGTCGTGGCGCTGGTGGTGGCCCTGCTGCTGCTGGCCTACGAGCTGGCCTACGTCCGCGCGCGCAGGCTCGAGCCGGTAGCGGTGGCCGCCGGAACGGTGACCACCGACAGCGCCGCGCCCGGGATCGTGGCGGAGACACCGCACCGGCCGCTGGACGAACGTGTCGGCCGGGCCGGCCTGGCGGTGCTCTACCTCGGCATGGGACTGCTGTTCGCCTGCATCGTGCTGCGTGGGCTGGCCACCATGCGGGTGCCCTGGGGCAACATGTACGAGTTCATCAACCTGACCTGCATGTCCGGATTGATCGCCGGCGCGGTCGTGCTGCGTCGCCCGCAGTACCGGCCGCTTTGGGTGTTCCTACTGCTGCCGATCCTGATCCTGCTGACCGTCTCCGGCCGCTGGCTCTATGCCAACGCCGCGCCGGTGATGCCGGCCCTGCAGTCCTACTGGCTGCCCATCCACGTGTCGGTGGTCAGTCTCGGCTCGGGCGTGTTCATGGTCGCCGGGATCGCGAGCATCCTGTTCCTGCTGCGCACGTCGCGGTTGGGCGACCCGGATGCCCAAGGCCGGCTGCCGCGGCTGGTGCAGCGGTTCCCGGACGCCCAGACGCTGGACCGGATCGCCTACCGCACCACCATCTTCGCCTTCCCCGTCTTCGGCTTCGGCGTCATCTTCGGGGCGATCTGGGCGGAGGAAGCGTGGGGCCGCTACTGGGGATGGGACCCCAAGGAAACCGTGTCCTTCATCGCATGGGTGGTGTACGCCGCGTACCTGCATGCCAGGTCAACAGCCGGTTGGCGGGATCGCAAGGCCGCCTGGATCAACGTCGTGGGATTCGTCGCCATGGTCTTCAACTTGTTCTTCGTTAACCTGGTGACGGTCGGCCTGCACTCCTACGCGGGCGTCGGCTGACCCAGGGCCAGAGAGGCGAGAGAGGGGGAGTGGGAGTGTCAGAGCATCCGACGCCGGGCGCGGGGGCGCCGCGGGTTCACCCGGGCAATGGAGAGAGCGCCGGCAGCCCCAACGTCAGTCCGGATCAGCCGACAGCAGAGTTCAAACCGGCCGCCGACCCCGTCGGCGAGGCACCGACCCGGGCGTTCAGTGGGTTCCGCACCGAACGGCGCAGCGCCGCCCCGGAGCCGTACCAGACCGCCGAGCTCGAGCGTCCGCAGTGGGACGCCGGCCCGACGACGGGGCCGGTCACCGGTGTCACGCGGGTGGACCCGACGGCCTACGGCGCCTACTACCCCGGCCCGCCGGAGAACGCCCCGAACGCCGGTACCCAGGAGGAGCGGCCCCAGTTCCGCCCGGAACCGTTACCGCATGCCCCCTACCCCGAACTGTCCACGACTGTCCTGCTGCGGCCGGTCAAGCCGCCGCCATCAGAGGGCTGGCGTCGCGCGCTCTACGTCATGTCGGGCCAGCTGATCAATCTCGGCGAGGGTCCCCGCGCGACCCGGCACAACAACCTGGTCGCCCAGATCAACCGGCCGCTGCGCGGCTGCTACCGCATCGCGGTGCTGTCGTTGAAGGGCGGCGTCGGCAAGACGACCATCACCGCTTCCCTGGGGTCCACCTTCGCGTCCGTGCGCGGCGACCGGGTGGTCGCGGTGGACGCCAACCCGGACCGCGGGACCCTGAGCCAGAAGGTTCCGCTGGAGACCCCGGCGACCGTGCGTCACCTGCTGCGCGACGCCGACAGCATCGACCGGTACAGCGACGTTCGCAGCTACACCTCGCAGAACGCGGACGGCCTGGAGATCCTGGCTTCCGAGAGTGACCCTGCCGTTTCGGAGGCCTTCAACGGCGACGACTACACCAAGGCGATCGACATCCTCGAGCGGTTCTACGGTCTGGTGCTCACCGACTGCGGCACCGGCCTTCTCCATTCGACGATGTCGGCGGTCCTGGGGAAGTCCGATGTGCTGATCGTGGTCGCCTCGGGCTCCATCGACGGCGCCCGCAGTGCCTCGGCGACGCTGGACTGGCTCGAGGCCCACGGCTACGAGGACCTGGTGCGCAACTCCGTCGCGGTGATCAACGCGGTGCGTTCCCGTTCCGGCAAGGTCGACATGGACAAGGTGATCGACCACTTCGCGCGGCGGTGCCGCGCGGTGCGGGTGGTGCCCTTCGACCCCCACCTCGAGGAAGGCGCCGAAATCAGCCTGGACCGGTTGAAGCGGGATACCCGCGAGGCCGTCGCGGAGCTGGCTGCGGTGGTCGCCGACGGGTTCCCCGCCGACCAGCGGCGGTCCAACCCGAACTTCGTCTAGCGCGGCTTGTTATCGCCCAATCGTCGCAAGAACTCCGGATCGTCGTCGGGCCCGATGACGCGGGTCTTCGGTGGGCTGGTCTGCGACCGCGCCGCGCGCCAGCCGAGATAGATCAACGTCCCCAGAACAAGGACGACGAGCAGGTAAAGCACTCGACACCTCCTTTGGGCAAATATACCCGCGCCGTAGGCTCAGGCTGTGCCAGAAGCGCCTAACGACAACACCGGTGACCGTTCCGCCGCCGGCCGCGGCGTCGTCGCAGTCCTGCTGTACGTGGCGGCCCGACTACTGCTGTTCGTGGTTGTCACCGCCGGAATCTACGGGCTCGCGCGCCTGCTCGGCGTGGCCGACTTCCCGCTGTTCGTGGCCGCCCTCGGCGGCCTGATCATCTCCATGCCGCTGGGCATGTGGGTCTTCAGCCCGCTGCGGCGGCATGCGACCGCGACGCTCGCGGCGGCCGGTGAGCGCCGGCGCCGCGAACGGGAGCAGTTGCAGGCCCGGCTGCGCGGCGAGACCGTTGCCCCCGACGGGGACGATTAGCGATCAGTCGCTGTGCAGCGGCAACCGGACGACCTGCGCGGCGTACGTCAGGCCCGCGCCGTAGCCGATCAGCAGGGCCAGGTCGCCCGGTTTGGCCGCCCCGGTGTCCATGAGTTCGGCAATGGCCAGCGGGATGGAGGCCGCCGAGGTGTTGCCGGCATGCTCGATGTCGTTGGCGACGACGGTGTCCGGCCGCAACTGGAGGTTTTTCACCAGCAGGTCGTTGATCCGGGTGTTGGCCTGGTGCGGCACGAAGACGTCGATCTGATCGGGCCCCACGCCGGCGGCCTCCAGTGCCCGACGGCCGACATCGCCCATTTTGAAGGCAGCCCAACGGAATACCGCAGGGCCTTCCAGACGCACGAACGGGCGTGGGCCACTGGGGTTCTGCGCGAACGTGATCCAGTCGATGTCCTGCCGGATCGCGCTGGACTGTTCGCCGTCGCTGCCTGCGATCGTCGGCCCCACGCCCTGAAACGGTGTCTCGCCGACCACCACCGCGGCGGCGCCGTCGGCGAAGATGAAACAGTTGCCGCGGTCGTACATGTCGATCGTGGGGGACAGTTTCTCGGTGCCGACCACCAGCATCCGCCGGGCGCCACCGCCCCGGATCAGGTTGGTCGCCGTGCTCAGCGCGTAACCGAACCCCGCGCACCCGGCCGAGATGTCAAAGCCGAGAACATCTTTGGCGCCGAGCGCCGCCGCGACCATCGGGGCGGCCGGTGGGGTCTGCAGGAAGTGGGTGTTGGTGGTGACGATCACGCCGTCGATGTCGGACGCCGACAGCGAGGCGTTCTTCAGGGCACGCCGGCAGGCCTCCGCCGCCATCGAGGCGGCTGACTCGTCGTCGGCGGCGAACCGGCGTGTCTTGATTCCGGTGCGTGAGTAGATCCACTCGTCCGAGGAGTCGATGTTCTGGCATATCTCGTCGTTGGTGACGACGCGCTCGGGACGGTATGCCCCGACACTGAGCAGGCCGACGTTCGTGGGGCCACTGACCGTGGCGATCTCCGTCATTTACCGCGTCCTTCCCGCCGCCGCCGCACCTTCCCTTATGCCGCCGGGGCCTGATCGACTCTAGGCGTGCCCGCTGTACGCCAGCGCGGCGGCCACGGCAACCGACCACACCACCATGGCCAGGCCGGTGTCACGCAGCACCGGGATCAACTCCCGGCCGCCGCGGCCGGACCGGACCGGGCGGTCGGCGCGCAGGGCCAGCGGCGCGGCCACCAGACCCGCAGCGCACCACGGGGTGGCAAGCATCAGCACCAGCGTCAGCAGACCAGGGACGACCAGCAGCGAGTGGTAGAGCACACGGGTGCGGCCGTCGCCCAGGCGGACGGCCAGCGTGATCTTGCCGGACTGGGTGTCGGTCGGGATGTCGCGCAGGTTGTTGGCCACCAGCACCGACGACGACAAGGCACCGATACCCACCGCCAGCACCAGGCCCACCCAGTCGACCCGCAGAGCCTGCGTGTACTGCGTGCCCAGCACCGCGATCAGGCCGAAGAAGACGAACACTGCGACCTCGCCCAGCCCCGAATAGCCGTACGGCCGCGACCCTCCGGTGTAGAGCCAGGCACCTAGCACCGAGACAGCGCCCACCGCGATCAACCACGGTGCGCTGACCAGCGCCAGCGCCAGCCCCGCCACGCAGCCGACGAACAGGCTCACCAGCGCCGCAGTCAGCACCGCCCGCGGGGCCGCGAGCCGCGAACCCACCAATCGCACCGGGCCGGCCCGCTCGTCGTCGGTACCGCGGATGCCGTCGGAGTAGTCGTTGGCGTAGTTGACGCCGACGATGAACGACAGCGCCACGGCCAGCGCCAACAGCGCCTTCCACCACACCGCGCCGTGCAGCCATGCCGCGGCGCCGGTGCCCGCGATCACGGGGGCTACCGCGTTCGGCAGCGTGCGCGGGCGCGCTCCGGAGATCCACTGGGCAAAACTGGCCACCACCGCATCCTGCCCTATGCATAAGATTGCGCGGGTGCTCGGAGTGATTGGCGGTACCGGCTTCTATACGTTCTTCGACTCAGACACCCGAACCGTCCGTCCGGACACCCCCTGGGGTGAACCCAGTGCACCGATCACGATCGGTGCCGTCGGCGGGCATGAGGTCGCCTTTCTGCCGCGCCACGGCGCCAAGCACGAGTACTCGGCGCACACCGTCCCGTACCGGGCGAACATGTGGGCGCTGCGCGCGCTGGGCGTGCGGCGGGTGTTTGCGCCCTGCGCGGTCGGCAGCCTGAACCCCGCGATCGAGCGCGGCGCGGTGGTGGTGCCCGACCAGCTCGTGGACCGCACCAGCGGCCGCGCGGACACCTACTTCGACACCGGCGGGGTGCACACCAGCTTCGCCGACCCGTACTGCCCGACCCTGCGCACCGCGGCCACCGCTCTGCCCGACGTGGTCGACGGCGGCACCATGGTGGTGATTCAGGGTCCCCGCTTCTCCACCCGGGCGGAGAGTCAGTGGTTCGCCGCCGCCGGGTTCAGCCTGGTCAACATGACCGGATATCCGGAGGCTATCCTCGCCCGTGAACTCGAATTATGTTATGCAGCAATAGCTTTGATCACCGATGTGGATGCCGGGGTGGCGGTTGGGGAAGGCGTGAAGGGCGTCGATGTGTTCGCTGAGTTCGGGCAGAACATCGAGATGTTCAAACAACTGGTGCGCGCCGCGATCGGTCGCGTCGCGGCCGAGCGCACCTGCACGCACTGCATGCAGCACGCCGGGGTCCCCTTGCCTTTCGAGCTGCCATGAGGGTCCTGCTGACCGGAGCGGCCGGATTCATCGGATCGCGGGTGGACGCTGCGCTGCGGGCCGCCGGTCATGAGGTGGTGGGCGCCGATGTGTTGCTGCCCGCCGCGCACGGTCCGGATGCCGTACTCCCCGAGGGTTGTCGTCGGGCCGACGTCCGCGATCCCGACGCCATCGCCCCGCTGTTGGCCGGGGTGGATCTGGTGTGTCACCAGGCCGCGATGGTGGGAGCCGGGGTGAATGCCGCCGATGCTCCCGAGTACGGCGGCCACAACGATTACGGCACCACGGTGTTGCTGGCGCAGATGTACGCCGCCGGCGTCTCGCGGCTGGTGCTGGCGTCGTCGATGGTGGTCTACGGGCAGGGCCGCTATGAGTGCGGTGAGCACGGACTGGTCGACCCGCAGCCACGGCGACGCAGCGACCTGGACGCCGGCAACTTCGAGCACCGCTGCCCGCGCTGCGGTGAACCGGTCGGCTGGCGGTTGGTGGACGAGGACGCCGCGCTGCGCCCCCGCAGCCTCTACGCGGCCAGCAAGACCGCGCAGGAGCACTACGCGCTGGCGTGGGCGGAGGCCACCGGCGGTTCGGTGGTCGCGCTGCGCTACCACAACGTGTACGGGCCGGGCATGCCGCGCGACACGCCCTATTCCGGGGTGGCGGCCATCTTCCGGTCGGCACTGGAAAAGGGTGAACCGCCGCGGGTCTTCGAAGACGGTGGGCAGATGCGTGACTTCGTGCACGTCGACGACATCGCCGCGGCCAACCTTGCCGCGATGGACACGGATCGGGGCGGGTTCACCGCGGCCAATGTCTGCTCCGGGCGCCCCATAGCGATCCGGGAGGTGGCCGACGCGCTGTGTCGCGCGCGGGGTGGTGACCTGTCGCCGGTCGTCACCGGGCAGTACCGCAGCGGGGACGTGCGACACATCGTCGCAGATCCCGCCCGAGCGGCCGAGATCCTCGGTTTCCGGGCGGCGGTGGAACCGATGGAGGGGTTGCGCGAGTTCGCGTTCGCTCCGTTGCGGTAGCCGGCTTACTGACGGTTGTTCGGCGGCCGGAAGATCTTCGGTCGCACCGGCCCGGTGGTTTCGCTGGACCGGAAGATCCGCGGCGCGGGCCCCGGCGCGGACAGCACCGTGGTGGGAGCATCGTGCTCGGTCGGGGCGGCCCCGAACCGCGTGGTCCTGGCCTCCGACGGAGGCGGGGGAGCGCCGGGACGGGTGGGGATCGGCACCGGGGGGCGGGTCCTGGCGACCGGACGCTGGGCCGGCCGGCGCCGGCGCCGCGGCTTGCGGATCTGTGCCGCGACGATGACGGCGGCGAGGATGAACAGGGCCAGACCACACAGCGTCACGTCGAAGGTGCTGGTGATCTGCTGCGCGAGATTGTTGCCGTAGACGGGGCTGACGGACCCGCCCTGCTCGAAGCGTGGGGCCAGCACGACGCCCAGGATCACCCGGGAAACCGTCAGCGTGACCACCAGGCCGCTCAACGCCGTGATCAACCGCGACCGCAGTACCCCGGATGCCAGCCTGACGCGCAGCCACAGCGCCAGCGCCGCGGTCATCACGTCGAAGGTTGCCAGCGTCAGTGAGTTGTACGGGAAGGTGGGGTAGTTGAGCAGCACCGCGACCAGCAGATCCGTGATCCGCATCAGCGCCGAACCGAAGCACCAGACGACGATCAACGTCAGGCCCTTGCGGATCGCGTTGCGCCACACCTCCCGGTCCCGGTACACCTCAGGCCGGCTGAACAGGGTCAGCGGCACGAACAGGGCCGCTGCCGCGGTCCAGGCCAGATAACCCTCGTAGCCCACGCCTGCCGTCGAGGTGTTCTGTGCGATGCCGTGGAACGCGTCGATCTCGCGGCCGGCGGGCAGGGCCCACACCAGCATCCCGGCGAGCAGCGACGAGACGCCCAGGGCGAAGATGGCGAACCGGGACGCCGGGGTGTTGCGCAGGATCCAGCGGGAGGCCACCAGCACCGCCGTCAGCGCCACCACGCCGTACACCACCGCGCTGAGAATGACGGTGGTGTTGCGGGTGCCGAACGCCTCCGAGCCGCCCGCGTTCTGCAGTGCGTAGCGCACCCGCCAGCACAGGTTGAATCCAGCGCTCAGCGACGCACCGAACATCGAGATGTAGCCGAGGAGCCGGGCGCCGCGCAGCCACCTCTCGTAGTGCTGTTCTTCGAGGTGGGGGCGGATCAACGCCGGTTGCGCGGCCAGCAGTGCGCCCGCGGCGCCCAGCCACCCGCCCGGCCCGACGCCACCCGGTACCTCCGTGGTGCCGCCCTGCAGGATCGACTCGGCCACGTCGTAGAGGACGAAACCCGCGATGAGCACCAGGTAGGGAATGTTGAGGATGAGCCGCAGCCGCGCGCTCGAACCTCCGTCGGATCGTCCGCGCGCTACCAGGATCGAGACCAGCGACAGCAGGGTTGCCAGGACGAGCAGCCCCCACCACACCAGGCTGCTGTGCGGGATCCCCAGACCGAAGTAGAGATTCCAGGGGAACACCAACGCCAGCAGAAGCAGGACGACGGCGGCGATGTCGCGGAGTGAGTTGCGCCGCTGCGCGGTGGAGCCGGGAGGCTGTGGACCCGGGGCGGGCCGCCCGGCGCCCGCCGGGCCGGGAGATGCCTGTCGCGCGCCCACGATCGGGCCCGTCGGCGTGTCGTCGGTGTTCAGGCTCACGATGCCCCCCAGGGATCGAGGTCGGGTGCTGGCGGGGCAGGTTCGGTAGTGTCGCAAGGGAACCCCCTGCCCGGCCCGCTGCGTTGTTCCCTTGCGAACATATTCTCCATTCGGATGTGGGGCAGTGGCTGTGAACAGGTTATGAACGTGAACGGGATCGCTGGTGAGCATCCCTAGGGGGTGGGAATCCGATTACGCTGCGCTCATGGGGCTTGCCTCCAAGCTTTCTCCAAGCCTGAATAACGAATATTGCCGACGGTACAAAGTGTAGTGATGCCGGGACTTAGCTGGTTCTGGGGTAGCCAGCCGAAGGGGAGCCGTAAATGGATGTCGTGTTGGGGGTGGCCGTCACCGGCCAGGTCGCACGCCTGGCTCTGGTTGAGGCGGCCGCTCGCGGTAACCAGGTGCTCGACCAGTCCACGGTCGAGCTGTCGCGTGACCCTGTCACGGACCTGACCGAAACCGTGGTCGGCACCAACC
The DNA here is from genome assembly GCF_048287075.1 of Mycobacterium sp. 23. Lineage (NCBI taxonomy): Bacteria > Bacillati > Actinomycetota > Actinomycetes > Mycobacteriales > Mycobacteriaceae > Mycobacterium > Mycobacterium sp. 23. The sequence continues at coordinate 3,068,747 of NZ_JBLVUX010000005.1, read as the reverse complement.
GGCTGCTGGCCGACGAAGGCCACCGGCTGGTGGCCACCCGCCTGGTCTGGTCGGACCAGTACCTGGCCGACCAACTGCGGCAGGCGTTGGACTACGCCCGCGTGCCCAACGTGCAGGTGGTTTCGGAGTCTAAGGCGGCCGGGGCGCTGCTGGGCCCCGGCCGGGGCGCCGCGGCAGTCCTGCTGATCGGCGACCAGACAGCGAGCCTGGCCGTGTCGGAAGATCCGGATGCGCCGCCGACAATCCTGGCATCGACACCGGTGGAGAACGATCCGGGTGCGACGTTCGACACGTTGATGGCCCAGATTCCCGGGCAGGCCGGCAGCCCGGACGACGTGCTGGTCGTGGGCAGCTCGCCCGAGCAGACCGCGATGTTCGCCGACCACTTGCAGTCCGCTTCGACCATGGGTGTGCAGATCCCGCCGGACGCCACCTTCGCGCTGGCGCAGGGGGCGGCGGCCGACGCGACGATGGCTGCCCCGGTGATCCCTGCCGACGGGCCGGCGGGCGTTGCCGGGTCGTCTCTCGATGCCCCGATGGGGCACCAGGGATTCGCGGGCGGTGGTCCCGGGGGCGCTCCCACATCGTCGCCGGATGCGTCGGGTCTGTCGGCCGGTGGTCCCGGTGGCGCTCCCACGTCGTCGCCGGATGCGTCGGGTCTGTCGGCCGGTGGTCCCGGTGGTGCTCCCACGTCGTCCCCGGACGCCTCGGGATGGGCCGCGACGATGGCGCAACCGTCGCTGTCTGGCGGCGGTCCCACTGCGTCCCCGGATGCACCGGGGTTGTCGGCCGGCGGGCCCGGTGGTGGCCCCACTTCGTCTCCGGATGCTTCGGGACTGGGTGCGACGATGGCGCACCCGGGCCTGGCTAATCAGGCGCATGGCCACCAGGGGTTTGCGGGAGACGCCACAATGGCCGCCCCGACCGCCTCCCCGGACGCCACGATGGCGGCGCAGGTCCCGGGCGATGCGACCGCGTACGTGTCCTCGCCCGACGCGGGGCAACCCGGCGGCGGGGATGAACAGCTGGCCTATTCGCAGGCCAGCGAGTACGACATCCTCCCGGTCGACACCGACGGCTTCGGCGATTACGGCGATGAGTACGACGAGTTCGACGACGGGTTCGACGAGGACGACCCCGAAGCGGCCGGCGGGAAACCGCACAATCTCAGGCGACTGCTGATCAGCAACGCGGTGATGGGGTTTGCGGTACTCGGGTTCGCCTCGCTGGCCGTCGCGGTGGCCGTCACCGTCCGCCCGACCGCGTCCACACTGCCCGTCGAAGGACACCAGAACGCGCAGCCGGGCAAGTTCATGCCGCTGCTGCCGACCGAGCAGCAAGCACCGGTGCCCCCGCCGCCGCCCGAGTTGCCCACTGCGGGTTTCCAGGGCGGCAGCATCCCCGCGGTGCAGAACATCCCGCGCCAGGCGCCCGCCGCTCCGGCACCCGTCCCTGAGCCCGTCGCTCCGGTCCCCGTTCCGGAGCCCCTGCCGGTACCGATCTTCATTCCGCCGTACCCGGGCTGGCAGCCCGGCATGCCGACCTGGCCGATCGTGACGCCGCCGACGACTGCGCCGACGACGGAGTACACCACTCCGCCGACCACGCCACCCACGACGCCGCCGACGACCCCACCCACGACGCCGCCGACGACGCCACCCACGACGCCGCCGACGACGCCACCCACGACGCCGCCGACGACGCCGCCGACCACGCCACCCACGACCGTTGTGACGACGCCACCGACGACCGCGGCCGTGACTACTCCACCCACGACGTACGCGCCGCAGCCGACCACCGCTGCTCCCGCGCCTACTACCTATGCGCCGCAGCCCACCACCGTGGCGCCCCAGCCGACCCAGGCGCCGCAACCCACGCAGGCCCCGCAGCCGACGTATGCGCCGCAGCCCACGCAAGCGCCGCAGCCCAGGACTCAGGCTCCGCAAACCCAGGCGCCGCAGACCGTGGCCCCGAAGCCGCCGACTCAGCAGGCGCCCAAGCCGCCGTCCGGCGGCAGCGGCGGCAGTGGTGGCAGTGGCGGCAGTGGCGGCAGCGGTCCCCGGTGAGTTGATTCCGCGGCGTCAGGGTTCCCATGTCTGAGGTGACCGTCGTTCTGCCCTGCCTGAACGAGGAAGAGTCTCTGCCTGCGGTGCTGGCCGCCATCCCGGCCGGTTACCAGGCGCTCGTGGTGGACAACAACAGCACCGACGGCACAGCCGCGGTGGCCGCCCGCCATGGTGCCCGGGTGGTCGCCGAGTCGAGGGCCGGATACGGCGCAGCGGTGCACGCGGGTGTGGTCGCGGCCACCACGCCGATCGTCGCGGTGATCGACGCCGACGGCTCGATGGACCCCGGCGACCTGCCCAGACTGGTCGCCGAACTGGATCGCGGCGCCGACATGGTGACCGGGCGGCGCCGCCCGGTGGCCGGCCTGCACTGGCCGTGGGTTGCCCGGGTGGGCACCGTGGTGATGAGTTGGCGGCTGCGGACCCGCCACCGGCTTCCGGTGCACGACATCGCGCCCATGCGGGTGGCACGGCGCCAGGCGCTGCTCGACCTGGGCGTCGAGGACCGGCGATCGGGCTACCCGCTGGAACTCCTGGTTCGCGCGGCGGCCGCCGGCTGGCGGGTCGTCGAACTCGATGTCAGCTACGGCCCCCGGACGGGCGGCAAGTCCAAGGTCAGTGGGTCGCTGCGGGGCAGCGTCACCGCGATTCTGGACTTCTGGAAGGTGATCTCGTGACTCTGCCGGTCACCGTGCTGGTGGTCGCCAAAGCGCCCGAGCCGGGGCTGGCCAAGACCCGGCTGGCGGCGACGGTCGGAAACCGCGTCGCCGCCGAGATAGCCGCCGCCGCGCTGCTCGACACGCTCGACGCGGTGGCCGCGGCCCCGGTGGCCGCGCGAGTGGTCGCCCTGACCGGCAATCTGGACAATGCCGCCGGGACAGCTGAGCTCCGGGAACGGCTCGGCGCGTTCACCGTCGTCGAACAGCGCGGCGACGACTTCGCCGACCGCCTGGTCAACGCCCACGCCGACGCGGCGAGCTCGGGCTACCCGGTACTGCAGATCGGGATGGACACGCCGCAAGTCAGCGCCGAGTTGCTGACCGACTGCGCGCGCCGGTTGCTGGAAGCTCCGGCCGTGCTCGGAATGGCGCAGGACGGTGGCTGGTGGGTGCTCGGGGTGCGCAGTCCGGACGCCGCCCACTGTCTTCGCGGCGTCCCGATGTCGCAGTCCGACACCGGCAATCTCACGCGTAAAGCGCTGCAGGACAACGGTATTGAGGTAGCGCTGGTGCGGGAGCTGGCCGATATCGACGTCATCGGCGACGTAGCAGGGGTGCGTCAGGTGTGCGGACGCACCAGTCGCTTCGCCCGCGCCACCGAAGGCGTCGCTACCAGTTCGTGAAGATCACGCTGTTCAATAGCAGCGCCCCGGCCGCGTTGACCGCCAGCCAGACCCGGTGCGAGCGCACCGGAAGCAGCGCCGGCGCCGCGGTCAGCCAGACGGTGAACAGCAGCCAGATCCGCTCGGTCTCGGCCTTGCTCAGCATGCTCAGGTCGGCGCAGACGATGGCGGCCAGGACGGCCAGCAACAGCAGGTGCAGGCCGCTGCGGCGACGGATCGCGGCCAGGTCGAAGACCCGGCTGACGCCCGCCACCGAGCCGAGGCCGACCGAGCACACCACGCACGCCAGGTTGGCCCAACTCCAGTACTGGAACGGCCGGTCCTTGGCGATGCCCTGCCAATAGCGTTGCTGCACCAGGTTATAGCCGTCGAACCAGTAGAAACCCGCAACCGCGAACGTCGCCGCCACCGCCACCGCTGCCAGCACCGCCGGCCCGAGCGCTCGCAACGCCGCCCGCCAGTCGGCGGCTGAAACGAGCACCGCCAGCGCCGGCAACCCGATCAGCACCAGGCCGTAACTGAGGAAGACTCCCCAGCCGAGCACCAGCCCCGCGGCGGCACCGGCGAGGGCCGGGACCCGGACACCCCCGTGCACCGCCAGCGCCAGCAACGCGATACCCCAGGCCGCCACACCGGCGAAGTACCCGTCGGCCGATACCGCGACCCAGATCGCCGTGGGGGCCACCGCGACGAACGGGGCCGCGCGGCGGGCCATCGGCTCGCCGGCCAGGGCGCGCACGGCGACCAGTACGGCGGCGGCCGCGCTGGAGCCGACCAGCAGGCACCACAGCCCGGCCCAGGCGCCGCCGTGCAGGCCGATGCGGTCCAGCCACACGAACGTCAGCAGCGCGCCAGGGGGATGGCCGGAGACATGTGTGGTCCACGAATGCGGCTGGAAGTCGACGATCCGGCTCGCGAAGGTGCGCAGCGTCGCGGGGATGTCGGTGATGCCAGGCACTTCCCACAGGTATTCGTCCCGGGTGGTCAGGCGACCTGCGAAGCCGCGCTGCCAGCCGTCGATCATCGCCAGCGACAACGCCCACGCGGCCGAAGTCGCCCAGCTGCCGAACAGCAGCGTTCGCCAGGAAAGTCGTTGCGCCACAACGGGACCCCACAACACCACGGCAGCCGCGATGACAATCGCCGCCGCGGTTCCCCAACTGAAGTGGATATCCCAGTAGCCGAATATCGGAGCGGCGCCGGCGCGCATCGCGAACCGCTCCAACCCGATATCCGAGCGCGGCTTGACGCCGACGTTCATCCGCGGCAGCACGAACGCCGCAGCAACCAGTACGGCCGCGGACGCCACCGCGAGGGTTTCCCGGCGCGCGATCTTCACACCAGCAGCCTATTGAAAGAGGCGGCCTACCGACCGAAGTGTTGCGCCAACGCCCGGCGGTCGACCTTCCCGATGCCCCGGCGCGGCAGCTCCGAGACCACGTGCAACTGCCGCGGCGCGGCAGTGACGTCCAGGGTGCGCGCGACGTGGGAACGCAGTTCCTGCACGGTCGGCGCCGCAAATCCGGCCTGCAGCACGATCGCGGCGACCACCCGCTGGCCCAGCCGGACGTCGTCAACTCCGAAAACCGCGCAGTCCGCCACGGCGGGATGGGTGAAGAGGGCCGCCTCGACCGGACCCGGCAACACGGTCAATCCGCCGGTGCTGATCGCGTCGTCGACCCGGCCCAGCACCGTCAGGACACCCGAATCATCCACGGAACCAAGGTCATCGGTGAGAAACCACCCGTCTTCGAACGGATTCGGATCGACCGGGTTGCGGTAGCCGCTGGCCAGCGTGGCGCCACCGAGTGCGATCCGGCCGTCATCGCGCACCCGCAGTTTCACCCCGTCCAGCGGGATGCCGTCGTAGACGCAACCGCCGGCGGTTTCGCTCATTCCGTAGGTGCGTACCACCGAGACACCTGCAGCGGCCGCGGCATCGAGCACCGGTCGTGGCGCGGGTCCGCCGCCGAGCAGGATGGCGTCCAGCTCGGCCAGCGCGGCCGTGGCGGCAGGATCGGCCAGCGCCTTGGCCAGCTGGGCGGCGACCAGTGAGGTGTACCGCCGCCCGGAGCCCAAACGCGCTACGGCGCCAGGCAATTCAGTTATGTCGAAGCCGGTTGAGACATCGAGTTCGACCGGTTCCGATCCCGCCAGCAGGCTGCGGATCAGCACCTGCAGACCGGCGATGTGATACGGCGGGATGGCCAGCAGCCAGCGTCCGGGTCCGCCGAGGTGCCGGTAGGTCGCCGATGCGCTCGCCCGCAGGGCCGCGGCGGTCAGCAGCGCACCCTTGGGCGCGCCGGTGGTTCCCGACGTCGTCACCACCAGGGCGACGTCCTCGTCGATCTCTTCCCCGACGCGCAGGCCGCGAACCGTGGAATCCAGGGCATGCTCGGGGCCGACGACCAGCGCGGGGTCGGTGCCGTCGAGCACCCGCTGCAACGCGGGCAGCAGCTGCCGGGTCGCCGAACCCGGTGCTACACCCAGTGCCCGCAGGACGGCTATGCGTGGTCTCCGTTGTCGCGCACGTCATCCAGGGGCCAACCCTGGGCGGCCAATCGCTTACGGACGCGCTCGACGTCATCGGGCGACGGCAGTTCGTCGGTGAGCTGGGTGATCGCGACGCCGATGTCGATCTTGTCGATGTTGAGTTCGCCGCGCTGCATCAATTCGTTGGCCACCGTGACGATCTCGTCGTTGGTCAGGCGGCGGGCCAGCAACGCCAGCACGGCGAAGGAATCCGTCGGCGGAATGCCGTCCGGGTACCCCGCGCGCAGCCACGAGACGATCGAACTGAGAAAACGGTTCATTGTGCGATCAACTTACCCCCCTGACCATCGCCGAAACGCGGTTGACGAGCAACTTCGCGTTACGGTTTGGCGCCCAGGAACGGGTAGTGAGTGTGGTGGGCGATGAAGTCCCTGGCGATGTAGAGCACGCCCAGGACGACCACCACGAGAACCACCGCGTAGATCAGCCAGGCGATGGCGGTCAGCATCGGGCGGTGCCGTCCTTCCGTGCCGCCCGCGTTGAGGGTGCCCCCGCCGGCGGCCTGAAGCCGCACGCCCAGGGCGAACAATCCGGGTAGGGCCGCGCCGGCCAGCAGGCTGAAAAGCAGGATCTTCAACGTGGCTTCGTAGTTGAACCAGGCGTTCATGAGGCGTTCCGAGCGGGGATCTGGCCGTCGGAGCCGTACTGACGGGCAGGCGGTGTCGGCGGACTCGGCGGCATCGGACTGGGCGGCGGTGGAGCCGGCGGCAATTCGTGCTCGTCGACGCCGTCCAACCCGGCCGTCAGGTGGCCCTCCCAGTCGGCGTTGACGTTCTTGTGGTCGACCTTCACCCGGCGCGACCGCAGGTAGATGGTGGCCGCGACCGCCACCAGCATCGCGAAGCCGACGATCGCACCCGGGTACCCTCCGATGAGGTGCACGATCCAGTAGGTGACCGCCCCGACCAAGCCTGACAGCGGCAGCGTCACCAACCACGCGGTCGCCATCCGGCCTGCCACTCCCCAGCGGACCTCGGCGCCCGGCTTGCCCACGCCGCTGCCCAGCACCGAGCCGGTGCAGACCTGTGTGGTGGACAGCGCATAGCCGAAGTGTGCCGACAGCAGAATGACTGCGGCCGAAGATGATTCGGCGGCCATGCCCTGCGGCGACTTGATCTCCACCAGTCCCTTGCCCAGGGTGCGGATGATCCGCCAGCCGCCCAGGTAGGTACCGCCGGCCATCGCCAGCGCGCAGCACACGATGACCCACAGCGGCGGCATGGAGGCCGTCTTGCTGACCGACCCGTAGGACATCAGGGCCAGGAAGATCACGCCCATCGTCTTCTGCGCGTCGTTGGTGCCGTGGGCCAGCGAGACCAGCGACGCCGACCCGATCTGCCCGCGCCGGAAACCCGCCTCGGTGCGCTCGTCCGAGGTGCCGCGGGTGATCCGGTAGACCAGCCAGGTGGCTGCCGCGCCGACGACGATCGCCAGCAGCGCTGCGATCACGGCAGGGATGAGGACCTTGGAGATCACGCCCTTCCAGATCACCCCGTGTCCGCCGACGGCAGCGATGGTGGCACCGACGATGCCACCGATCAGTGCGTGCGAGGAGCTCGAGGGGATGCCGAGCAACCAGGTGAGCAAATTCCAGACGATGCCGCCCACCAGGCCGGCGAACACCAACTCCAGCGTCACCAGGTTGGCGTCGATCAACCCCTTGGCGATTGTTGCCGCCACCGCCGTGGACAGGAATGCGCCGATCAGGTTGAGCACCGCCGAGAGCGCGACCGCAACCTTCGGCGCCAGCGCGCCACTGGCGATGGAGGTCGCCATGGCGTTACCGGTGTCGTGGAAGCCGTTGGTGAAGTCGAAGGCGAGTGCGGTGATCACGACGATGATCAAGAGGAACAGCTGAATGTTCACAGGCCCTGATTCTTGTGGTCGGAGTAACCCTTGTCGAACGGATGACTAGGGGAAATGCAGGAATATCGCGAGTCGTCGCCAGATGTTACCTAGCAGTTCATCTTCGGTTCGTCCCCGCTCACTGCCGGGTATCGGTGCGCAGCGGATGACCTCGCGGAACCTGGATGAATATCAGGTTGACGCCGTCGGGGTCGGTCACGTGCATCTCGTGCAGACCCCACGGTTCCTGGCGGGCCTCACGGGCGATCGGCACGCCCCGGCCGCGCAGCTCGTCCTGGGTTGCGTACAGGTCGCGCACCTGCAGCCACAGCGCGCCGGGAAAGGGTCCCCGGGAATGGTCCGGCTCGTCGTAGCCGGTCAGTTCCAGCAACGACTGGCCGGCGAAAAACACTGTGCCAGCGCCGTACTCGCGGGCGATTGCCAGACCGATCTCGTCACGGTAGAAGGCCAGCGAGCGTTGATAGTCTGCCGGTCGGAGCAGCATCCGGCTGGCCAGGATCTCCATGTGTTCGTGTCTAGCACCGGTTGCGCAGGGTCGCCACGCCGGGGCCGCTGAGATCGTCGCAGGCCGCGGCCCGGCCGGTCATTGCCAGCAGCAGCGACAGCAAGGGGCCTTCGACAGCTTCGCCCTGCCCGTGTTGCCAGTCGTCGTCGATGGCGCGCAGCGACAGACCGGCGATTCGCTTCTTGGCGCCGCTGAGCATGTTGGAACTTTTGTAGAAGTCGATCACCTGGCGGACCGCTTCGGTCGGGTAGGTATGCGCGATGCCCAGCGGGCGCCGGATGTCGGCGCCATGGATGACGATCTCGCCCAGCCAGGAGACCTTGGGACCGGGCGGGGCGGAGGTCGAGTGCACCCGGCCGCGGAAGTCGGCGAGCGTAGCCGCCGGATCGGGTCCGCGGTGCTCATCGAGCTGCCCTTTGGAGAACTTGGCGAAGCTGAAACCCGCCTTGGCCATGCCGGCGAAGAACTTCGCCGGGGTCATCGACGCGGTGGCAGACAGGTGGGCGACGACGTCACGGACCGTCCACCTGGCGCACAGGGAGGGCGCGTCCCATTGCGCGGGGGTCAGCGCGGCCAGGTCGCCGGCCAGGGCGCCGCGCTCGGCGGCGATGGTGGTCCAGATGTCGGTCATGGCACCCTCCTCGGCTCAGCCTGGGTGGTTGTTGCGGGCCTGCATCAGCGTATTGACCCAGCGGGGGCCGACGGTGTTCAGCGCCTTGGCCGCGATGGCCATCCGGGGCGCAATCTGTACCGGGCGGGTGCGGGCCGCGGTGATCATCCATTCGCCCGCCTCTTCGGAGGTCAGCGCAGGCATTCCGTCGTAGGCCTTGGTCGGGGCGATCATCGGAGTGGCCACCAGCGGGTAGTAGAGGGCGGTGGAGTGCACGCCCCTGGGGCCCCACTCCGTTTCAGCGATCCGGGTGACCGAGGTCAACGCGGCCTTGGATGCGTTGTAGACCGAGAACAGCGGAGCGGCCTCGTTGAGCACACCCCAGGTGGAGACGTTGATGATGTGGCCGTCGCCGCGCTCGATCATGCCGGGCGCCAGCCCGCGCATCAGGCGCAGCGGCGCGTAGTAGTTGAGCACCATGGTGCGTTCGACGTCATGCCAGCGTTCCAGCGATTCGGCCAGCGGCCGGCGGATGGACCGGCCGGCATTGTTGATCAGGATGTCGATGCCGCCGATGCGCTGTTCGACGTCGGCGACCAGGGCGTCGATGGCGTCCATATCGGAGCAGTCGCAGGGGATGGACATCGCCGTCCCACCCGCGGTGGTGATCCGGTGGGCCAGTTCGTCTAGCAAGTCCCGACGCCTGGCGACAACGACGACGGTGGCGCCGCGCTCGGCGAACTGTTCCGCCGCTGCCTCACCGATGCCCGACGAGGCACCGGTGAGCAGGACGCGCTTACCCCGCAGGTCGATGGGTTTGATCGCCGGCCGGTTGAGCAGCACCTGAGGCGTCACTGGCGGGCGCATGCTGGCCAGCACGATCTGATCGGTCAACCGGCGCAGCGGACTCTTGCTCACGGCGCGAGTCTAGGGTGGGTGTCTTTCAGCGCAGCGGATGGCTACCGCGCCTGACAACCGGTGCGCGAGAAAGTGTCAGCCGACGCCGAGCGCACGCCCGACGGTGGTGTTGCCCGATTGCTGCATCTCCGACTCGAACAGGCCGTGGCGTAGAGAGCTTCGTATCTTGGATTCAAAAATGCAGCCCCGTCGAAGCTCAGAAGTACCGCGGGAACGGGCTCCAGTCCGGCGGCCGCTTCTCCAGGAACGCGTCGCGTCCCTCGACGGCCTCGTCGGTCATGTACGCCAACCGGGTGGCCTCCCCGGCGAACAATTGCTGACCCACCAGGCCGTCGTCGAGCAGGTTGAATGCGAACTTCAGCATCCGTTGTGCCTGAGGCGATTTCGCGTTGATCTCAGCGGCCCACTGCACGGCCACCGCTTCCAGATCCGCGTGGTCGACGACCTCGTTGACCGCACCCATGTGGTGCATCTGCTCCGCGGTGTACGTGCGGCCCAGGAAGAAGATCTCGCGCGCGAACTTCTGGCCCACCTGGCGGGCCAGATACGCACTGCCGTAACCACCGTCGAAGCTGCCGACGTCGGCGTCGGTCTGCTTGAAGCGCGCGTGTTCGCGACTGGCCAGGGTGAGGTCGCAGACGACGTGCAGGCTGTGCCCGCCTCCGGCCGCCCATCCGTTGACCAGGCAGATCACCACCTTCGGCATGAACCGGATCAGTCGCTGCACCTCGAGGATGTGCAGCCGGCCGGCGCGTGCGGCGTCCACGGTGTCTGCCGTCTCGCCGCTGGCGTACTGGTAGCCGCTGCGCCCGCGGATGCGCTGGTCCCCACCGGAGCAGAACGCCCAGCCACCGTCCTTGGGTGAGGGCCCGTTGCCGGTCAACAGCACCACTCCCACGTCCGGCGACATCCGCGCGTGATCGAGCACCCGGTACAGCTCGTCGACGGTGTGCGGGCGGAACGCGTTACGTACCTCAGGGCGGTTGAACGCCACCCGCACCGTCGCGTCGCTCAGATGTCGGTGGTACGTGATGTCGGTCAGATCGTCGAAGCCGTCGACGGGTCGCCAATGAGTCTTGTCAAAGGGGTTGTCACTCAAGGCTCTTGGACTCCATCCTGGTCGATTGTGCGCTCGCCGCAACTGATCGTCTGGGCAGTCGTCACCGCGGGGTCCTGCGCGGACGTGGCCGTCAGGGTATCGGACGCGCCGGTAGCGGCCCGCAGCCCGTTCAGGTCGATCTCGGTGCGCCGCACGGTCCACTGGCCGCCGCTGCCCAGCGCCTGCAGTGCGACCAGGTGACGTTCGCCCCCGGCCTCGCTGCAGCCGACGCCGGTGCCGTTGCCCGCCAGGTTCTCCAGATCGAAGACGAACGGCCTGCCGTAGTGGCTGTCCAAAACGGTTTGCAACCGGCAGTCGGCGAACGCGAACAGAGGCGCGCTGCGGCCCACACTGGCGATCACCTGGTGACCGTCCTGTGCATCAATTGCCAAGGCGCGCAACGGTATCGGACTTGCCGATACGACCGGAACGTGGCTGTCGGCCCCGCTGGCGGTGGCGATGCCGACGGCGCGGGTCATGGCACCGTCCGGGCTCTGCCATTTGCCGACCCACAGGGTGTCGGGCAGGCCGTCCCCGTCGACGTCGCTGATCTGCCGGGTGGCTGCGCCGGGCGGCACCAGGGCACCGCCGGGCGGGCATCCTGCAGCAGCGGTCGCTCGCGGCACCGCCACCAGACAAGCCGCAACCGCGACGGCGATAAGCAACCGCAGCATCATGTGTCGAAACGAAAAACCGCACAGCGCCCGGCGAGTGCTTCGAATTCTTCGGGGCGCCCGTCCTGGACGAGGCCGGAACGCTTCATGAAGCCGACACCGGTCGGCACTTCGGTGGGGAATGCCCGCAGGACCGGCCTGGCCTCCGTGGCCGAGAGTTCCACCATCCGGACACGATCGCTGTGGCGGCCACGGGTCAGCGTGACTTCGCCTGCGGCCCTGACGTTCTTCACCCAGTCGGCACCCGGAAAGCCGGCCACCACATACTGTTTGCCGTCCAAAGTCATCGGAGTGACCGGCGTCGAACGGGGCTTGCCGGACTTGCGGCCGGGCACCGTCAGCACGACCGGGCTTTCCCCGCCGAAGCTCATCCCCAGCTTCGACATCTGGATGAAGACCTTGTTGAGTGGCTTGAGCCACCAGGGTGGTGTAACGCGGTCGGCCATGTCCGCCAGCGTAGCCACCCTCGCCGAGCGTGAAGACAGCTTCACGCTGGGCCGCGAACGTGAAGGCATCTTCACGCTCGACAAGAGAATCATCCCACCGCGCGGCCGGCGCCCTCCCAGAACTGCGCGCGCACGGCCTTCTTGTCGGGCTTGCCCAGCCCGGTCAATGGCAGCGCGTCGACCACGACCACCCGCTTGGGCGACTGCACCGAGCCCTTGCGCTCCTTGACCGCGGCCTGGATCTCTACCGTCATCGTCTCGATCGACGCTTCGTCGCGTGCCGCGTCGGCGCGCAGCACCACCACCGCGGTGACGGCCTCACCCCACTTCTCGTCGGGAGTGCCGACCACACACGTCTGCGCGACGGCCGGGTGCTCGGCGATGACGTCCTCCACCTCGCGCGGGAAGACGTTGAAGCCACCGGTCACGATCATGTCCTTGACCCGGTCGACGATGAAGTAGAAGCCGTCCTCATCCTCGCGGGCCATGTCCCCGGTGTGCAGCCAGCCGTCCTTGAAGGCCTCGGCCGTCGCCTCCGGCTTGTTCCAGTAACCGGCCGCCAAAAGTGGCCCACTGACACAGATTTCGCCAGGCTCACCCTGCGGTACCGGGTTGCCGTCCTCGCCCAGCAGCGCCACCCGGGCGAACAGCGTGGGACGTCCGCACGACGTCAGCCGCTTCTCGTCGTGGTCGGCCTTGGCCAGGTAGGTGATCACCATCGGCGCCTCGGACTGACCGTAGTACTGGGCGAAGATCGGGCCGAAGCGGCGGATCGCCTCGGCCAGCCGCACCGGGTTGATCGCCGAGGCGCCGTAGTAGACCGTCTCCAGCGAGGACAGGTCCCGGGTGTGCGAGTCCGGGTGGTCCATCAGTGCGTACAGCATCGACGGCACCAGCATGGTGGCCGTAATGCGTTGTTCCTCAATGACTCTCAGTACCTCGGCCGGATCGAACTTGGCCAGCACCACCATCTCGCCGCCCTTGACCACGGTGGGGGTGAAGAACGCCGCGCCGGCATGGGACAGCGGCGTGCACATCAGGAACCGCGGGTGCTCGGGCCACTCCCATTCCGCCAGCTGGATCTGGGTCATCGCGGCGATGTTGCCCGTCGTGCCGATGACGCCCTTGGGCTTGCCGGTGGTGCCACCGGTGTAGGCCATACCCCCGATGTTGTCCGGCGGCAGATCGGCGACCACCAGCGGCTTGGGCTCGAACTTGGCCGCCTCCGCCGACAGGTCGACCGCCACCCCCCGCAACGCTTCTGGCACCGGGCCGATGGTCAGGATCTGCTTGAGCGAGTCCACCTTCTCCAGCAACCCCAGCGCACGCTCGACGAACATCGGGTTGGGGTCGATGATCAGCGCGCTGGCGCCGGAGTCGTTGAGCACGTAGGCGTGGTCATCGAGGGAGCCGAGCGGGTGCAGGGCGGTGCGCCGGTAACCCTGAGTCTGGCTGGCTCCGAGAATCATCAGAACCTCGGGGCGATTCAGGGACAGCAGGCCGACCATGACGCCGGAACCGGCGCCGAGCGCTTCGAACGCCTGGACGTACTGGCTGATCCGCTCCGCCAGCTGACCACCGGTCAGCGTGGTGTCGCCGAGGAAGAGCACCGGCCGGTTCTTGTGGCGCTTGAGTGCGCCCGCCAGCAGATGGCCGTTGTGGGTCGGGTTGCGCAACAAATCGACACTCATCACCTCAGACTAGAACGTGTTGCAATTCGGCTTCGCCGCGCCCTTGATCAGTAGAGTCTGCTCTCATGAGTGCCGCAGATGTCGTCATCACCGGAACCGTTCTCACTGTCGACGAACGCCGCCCCACGGCCGAGGCGCTTGCCATTGCCGACGGCCGGATCATCGCCGTCGGTGACCGCGCCGACGTCGCGCAGCACACCGGACCGGACACCCGGACCATCGATCTCGGCGACGGCTGCGTCATGCCCGGGTTCATCGAGGCGCACGGTCACCCCCTGATGGAGGCGATCGCGCTATCGGACCGGATCGTCGACATCCGCCCGGTCACCATCCGCGACCCGGACGATGTGGTCGAGACGATCCGGCGGGAGGCCGCTCGTCGGGGGGCCGAAGGCGCCTACCTCAACGGTTGGGACGCCCTGCTGCAACCGGGGCTGCCCGACCCGACGCTGAGCTGGCTGGATGGCATCGCACCGGACGGCCCGCTCGTCATCATCCACAACTCCGGGCACAAGGCGTACTTCAACTCCCGCGCCGCGCAGCTCAACGGCCTCACGCGGGACACGCCCGACCCCAAGGGCGCCAAGTACGGTCACGACGCGAACGGTGAACTCGACGGCACCGCCGAGGAGATCGGTGCCGTCTTTCCGTTGCTGGGCGGCGCCATCCAGGCGGGCAACTACCCGGACATGCTGCGTGCGGAGTGTGCGCGGCTGAACCGCGCCGGACTGACCACGTGTTCGGAGATGGCCTTCGACCCGAAGTTCAAACCGCTCGTCGAGCAGCTGCACAACGACCTGACCGTGCGGCTGCGCACCTACGAGGTTTCCAACGCGCAGATGGCCACCGACGCCACCCCTGGCGAGGGCGACGACATGATGCGCCAGGTCGGCATCAAGATCTGGGTCGACGGCTCGCCGTGGATCGGCAACATCGCCTTGTCGTTTCCGTACCTGGACACCGCCGCCACCCGCTCGGCCGGCATCACCCCCGGTTCCTGCGGCTGCGCCAACTACACCCGCGAGCAGCTGACCGAGATCGTGGACGCATATCTGCCACTGGGCTGGCAGATGGCCTGCCACGTGCAGGGCGATGCGGGCGTGGACACCATCCTCGACGTCTATGAAGAGGCCTTGCGCAAGCACCCACGCGAAGACCATCGGCTGCGGCTCGAGCATGTCGGCGCGATCCGGCCCGAGCAGCTGCAGCGCGCCGCCGCGCTCGGGGTCACCTGCAGCATCTTCGTCGACCAGATCCACTACTGGGGGGACGTCATCGTCGACGGGCTGTTCGGGGAGGAACGCGGCTCGCGCTGGATGCCGGCCGGCTCCGCCGTGGCCACCGGAATGCGGATCTCGCTGCACAATGACCCTCCTGTGACGCCTGAGGAGCCGTTGCGCAACATTAGTGTGGCCGCGACCAGGGTGGCTCCCAGCGGCCGGGTGCTGGCGCCCGAGGAGCGGCTCACGGTCGAGCAGGCCATTCGCGCGCAGACCATCGACGCCGCCTGGCAGCTGTTCGCCGACGACGTGACCGGCTCGCTGGAGGTCGGCAAGTACGCCGACCTCGTCGTGCTGTCGGCGGACCCCCGCACGGTGCCCCCCGAGCAGATCGCCGACCTCGAGGTCCGTGCCACCTTCCTGGCCGGTAGGCAGGTCTACGGGCAGTGATTCCCGACCTGCAGGACGTGCTGGACCGCCTGCAGGTGGTGGCGCTGCCGATGCGGGTCCGGTTTCGCGGCATCACCACCCGCGAACTGGCATTGATCGAGGGCCCCGCCGGGTGGGGCGAATTCGGCGCGTTCGTCGAATACGGACCGCCCGAGGCCGCGCACTGGCTGGCCTCGGCGATCGAGGCCGCCTACCGGCAACCCCCGCCGGCGAGACGCGACCGCATCCCCATCAACGCCACGGTGCCCGCCGTCAGGGCCGCCGAGGTGCCCGACGTGTTGGCCCGATTCCCCGGTGCCCACACCGCCAAGGTGAAGGTCGCCGAGCCGGGACAGGGCCTGGCTGACGACGTCGACCGGGTCAACGCGGTCCGCGAGCTGGTGCAGACGATCCGGGTCGACGCCAACGGCGGCTGGAGCGTGCCGGAGGCCGCCCGGGCCGTGTCGGCGCTGACCGCCGACGGCCCGCTCGAATACGTCGAACAGCCCTGCGCCACCGTCGCCGAGCTCGCCGAGTTGCGCCGCGAAGTGGACGTGCCCATCGCCGCCGACGAAAGCATCCGCAAGGCCGACGACCCGCTGGCGGTGGTCCGTGCCGGCGCCGCCGATGTCGCGGTGCTCAAAGTCGCTCCGCTGGGCGGTATTTCGGCGATGCTCCGGGTCGCCGCGCAGATCGACATCCCGATCGTGGTGTCCAGCGCATTGGACTCGGCCGTAGGGATCGGCCACGGTCTGGCCGCCGCGGCGGCCCTGCCGGAACTGCGGCATGCCTGCGGACTGGGCACCGGTCGGCTGTTCGTCGACGACGTCACCGATCCGGTCGCGCCCGTCGACGGATTTCTTCCGGTCGGTCCGGTGACACCCGATCCCGCCCGGCTCCAAGCGTTGAGCGCGCCGGCGGATCGGCGACAGTGGTGGATCGACCGGGTCAAGGCCTGCTACCCGTTGCTTGTACCGTCGATCGGGTGATCAACCTGGCTTTCGACGACAAGGGGACCGGTGAGCCGGTTGTCTTCATCTCCGGTCGCGGCGGTGCCGGACGCACCTGGCATCTGCACCAGGTCCCGGCGTTCCTGGCCGCCGGATATCGCTGTGTGACCTTCGACAATCGTGGGATCGGGGCCACCGAGAACGCCGAAGGCTTCACCACTGCGACCGTGGTCGCCGACACCGCGGCCCTGATCGAATCCCTGGGCGTCGGTCCGGTGCGGATCGTTGCGGTGTCGATGGGCTCCTACATCGCCCAGGAACTCATGGTGGTCCGGTCCGAACTGGTCAGCTCGGCGGTGCTGATGGCCACCCGTGGCCGGCTGGACCGCACCCGCCAGTTCTTCCATCAGGCCGAGGCCGACCTCGATGCGGCAGGCGTCGGCCTGCCCGCCACCTACGACGCGAAAACCCGCCTGGTGGAGAACTTTTCCCGCAAGACGCTGAACGACGACGCGGCCATCGCCGACTGGATCGCGATGTTCAGCATGTGGCCGACCAAGCTCACTCCCGGCTATCGATGCCAGCTCGACATCGCCCCGCAGACCAACCGGTTGCCCGCCTACCGCAACATCGCCGCCCCAGTGCTCGTGATCGGTTTCTCCGACGACGTGATCACCCCGCCCTATCTGGGCCGCGAGGTGGCCGACGCGCTGCCCAACGGCCGCTACCTGCAGGTCCCCGACACCGGGCACCTCGGGTTCCTGGAACGGCCGGAGGCGGTCAATGCCGCGATGCTGAAGTTCTTCGGCGGGGCCAAGGCCTGACTCGCCGCCTGCCGAAGGCCGTCGAGACTGCGTCCAGCGCGCACCTCATCGGCGCGTCTCCGCCCTGGACGCAGAGTCGACACTGCGCAGGGCTGTGACACCCTGTAGAGGTGAACCCCTCGACGACCCAGGCGCGCGTCGTCGTCGACGAATTGATTCGCGGCGGCGTCCGCGACGTGGTGCTGTGTCCCGGCTCACGCAACGCGCCGCTGGCGTTCGCGCTGCAGGACGCCGACCGGGCGGGGCGGCTACGACTGCACGTCCGCATCGATGAACGGACCGCCGGTTATCTCGCCATCGGTCTGGCCATCGGGGCGAACGCACCGGTGTGCATCGCCATGACGTCGGGGACCGCGGTCGCCAACCTCGGGCCGGCCGTGGTCGAGGCCAACTACGCCCGGGTGCCGCTGATCGTGCTGTCCGCCAACAGGCCGTACGAACTGCTGGGTACCGGCGCCAACCAGACCATGGAGCAACTCGGCTATTTCGGCTCGCAGGTGCGGGCCACCATCAGTCTCGGCCTGGCCGAGGATGCGGCCGAGCGGTTGCCCGCCCTCAATGCCACCTGGCGTTCGGCAACCTGCCGAGTGTTGGTGGCCGCCATGGGTTCTCGCACCGCGAACGCCGGGCCGGTGCACTTCGACATCCCGTTGCGCGAACCTCTGGTGCCCGATGCCGAGCATTTGAACGCGCCCGTTCCGGCCGGCCGCCCCGGTGGGAGGCCGTGGACCTACACCCCGCCGGTCACGTTCGACCAACCGCTGGACATCGACCTCACGCCGGACACGGTCGTCATCGCCGGCCACGGCGCCGGCGCGCACCCCAACCTCGCGGCGTTGCCGACGGTCGCCGAGCCGACGGCGCCGCCGGCCGCCAACCCGCTGCATCCGCTGGCGCTGCCCCTGTTGCGGCCTCAGCAGGTGATCATGCTGGGCCGCCCCACGCTGCACCGGCCGGTGTCGGCACTGCTGGCCGACGCCGCAGTGCCGGTATTCGCGCTGACGACGGGACCCCGCTGGCCCGACGTCTCGGGAAACTCGCAGGCCACCGGCACCCGGGCGGTCACGTCCGGCACGCCCAACCCGGCTTGGCTGCGCCGCTGCGCCGAAGTCAATGAGCAGGCTGTCACCGCGGTGCGCACCCAGCTGGCCGAGCACCCGCTCACCACCGGCCTGCACGTCGCCGCCGCGGTCGCCGACGCGCTGCGACCCGGCGACCAGCTGGTATTGGGGGCGTCGAACCCGGTGCGCGACGCCGCGCTGGTCGGGCTGAACACCCAGGGCATCCAGGTGCGCTCCAACCGCGGAGTCGCTGGAATCGACGGCACCGTGTCCACCATCATCGGGGCCGCGCTCGCGTTCGAGCGCGTCGGCAATGCCGATGACCCACCCCGGACCGTTGCGCTCATCGGCGACCTCACCTTCGTCCACGACAGTTCGGGGCTGCTGATCGGACCCACCGAACCGACCCCGCGGCAGCTGACCATCGTGGTGTCCAACGACAACGGCGGCGGCATCTTCGAACTGCTCGAGCAGGGCGATCCGAGGTTCTCGGACGTGTCCGCACGGGTCTTCGGCACGCCGCACGACGTCGATGTGGGCGCGCTGTGCCGCGCTTACCACGTGGAGAGCCGCCAGATCGAGGTCGACGACTTGGCCGCCGCCTTGGACGAACCGGGCGTCGGCATGCGGGTATTGGAGGTCAAGGCGGACCGGTCGTCGCTGCGGCGACTCCACGCGGCCATCAAGGCAGCGTTGTGACAAGACTCGCCAGATCGCCGAAAGACTTGCTGCGCATCCTGATTCACGGAACCAGCGAGGAACTACCGGACACCCGGGCCAGGATGGTGGTGCGCTGGGCGCGGATAACCGTGCTGATCGTCATACTTCTGGTCACCCTGCAGTCGGTGCTGTTGGTGGCCGGGGCGTGGCGCAATGACCTGGCGATCAAACGCAACATGGGGGTCGCGCAGGCCGAGGTACTCAGTGCCGGGCCGCGACGTTCCACCATCGAGTTCGTGACCCCGGATCGCGTCACGTACCGGCCGGAACTCGGCGTGCTCTACCCGTCCGAATTGGCCACCGGCATGCGAATCTACGTCGAGTACAACAAAAAGGACCCCAACCTGGTGCGGGTCCAGCATCGCAACGCCGGTCTGGCGATCATCCCGGCGGGCTCGATCGCGGTGGTGGCATGGTTGATCGGTGCGGGGGCGTTGATCCTTTTGGCACTGCTGGACAAGCGACTGAACAAGGCCGATTCCTAGCGCGAACAGATTTCGCGTCGCGTACTCCCGGCGGCAACCTGATCGACAGCCGCTGCTGCCACTGTGGTGGCGTGCGCGTTGCAATCGTCGCCGAATCGTTCCTGCCGCAGGTCAACGGTGTGAGTAACTCGGTGGTGCGGGTTCTCGAGCATCTGCGCCGCAACGGTCACGAGGCCCTCGTCATCGCCCCGGACAACCCGCCCGGTGAGGCCCGTGCCGACCGCGTGCACGACGGTGTCCGCATCCACCGCACGCCGTCGCGGATGTTTCCCAAGGTGACCACGCTCCCGCTGGGCGTGCCCACCCCGCGAATCCTGCGGGTCCTGCGCGGATTCGACCCCGACGTGGTGCACCTGGCCTCGCCGGCGCTGCTCGGTTACGGCGGGTTGCTGGCCGCGCGCCGGCTCGGCGTCCCCACCGTGGCCGTCTACCAGACCGACGTACCGGGCTTCGCGGCCAGCTACGGCATCCCGATGACGACCCGGGCAGCCTGGGCATGGTTCCGGCGCCTGCACAGTCGCGCCGACCGCACTCTGGCACCGTCCACGCCGACCATGGAAGCCCTTGCCGCTCAGGGTTTCCCGCGTGTTCACCGCTGGGCGCGCGGCGTGGACCTGATCCGGTTCGCGCCGTCTGCGCGCGACGAGGCGCTGCGCCGGCGGTGGTCTCCCGACGGCCGGCCGGTCGTCGGGTTCGTCGGCCGACTCGCACCGGAGAAGCACGTCGAACGGCTCGCCGCGCTCGCGGGCGCCGGCACCGTTCGGTTGGTCGTCGTGGGCGATGGAGTCGACCTTCCGAAACTGCAAAAGGCAATGCCCACAGCGATATTCACGGGCGCGCTGTACGGTGACGAGCTCGCCGCGGCATACGCCAGCATGGACGTCTTCGTGCATCCCGGCGAACACGAGACCTTCTGTCAGGTCGTGCAGGAAGCGCTGGCGTCGGGGTTGCCGGTTATCGCCCCCGACGCCGGCGGCCCGCGCGACCTGGTGTTGCCGTGCCGCACCGGTCTGTTGCTGCCGGTGGCCGAGTTCGAGGCGCGGCTGCCCGGGGCCGTCGAACACCTGCTGGCTGAGCGCCAGCGCTACTCGCAGGCCGCTCGGCGCAGTGTGCTCGGCCGCAGCTGGTCGGTCATCTGTGACGAACTACTCGGTCACTACGAGGCCGTGATGGCCCGTCCCGAACGGGCCCGGGCCACCCGGCGATACGCCTAAAAGACCTAGCCCTGAGCCAGCTCGGCCACCGGTTGCCACTCTTCCCAGGTGCGCAGCCGGTTCTCGTAGTCGGCCCTGGCCGTTGCCAGCGGGGAAGCGCCGAAGAAAACCCGCAGCGGCGGCTCGTCGGCATCCACCACTTTCAGCAGCGCCTCCGCCGACGCCGAAGGGTCGCCCGGGGCCGCCCACCGCTGCTTGCGCCATTCGTCCTGCTTGGCATGCACTTCGGCGTAGTCCGGCAGCCGCTCGGCGCGGCGCGACGACGATCCGGCCCAGTCGGTGTCGAACCCGCCGGGCTCGATCAGCGTGACGTGGACGCCGAACGGCGCGACCTCCTGGGCCAGTGCCTGCGAAAAACCCTCTAGTGCCCACTTGGAGGCGTGGTAGATCCCGACGTCGGGGAACGCCGTGATGCCACCGATCGACGACACCTGAATGATGTGCCCGCTGCGCTGCGCCCGGAGGTAGGGCAATGCGGCCTGCGTGATCCACAGCGCGCCGAACACGTTCGTTTCGATCTGGTCGCGGGCGTCCTGCTCCGAGACTTCCTCGATGAATCCGAACTGTCCGTAGCCGGCGTTATTGACCACGATGTCCAGCCGCCCGAAGTGGTCGTGGGCCTGCTGGACAGCAGCGAAGTCCGCGTCCCGGTCGGTCACGTCCAACTGGATCGGCAACAGCGCGTCACCGTATTCGCCGACGAGGTCGTCGAGCGACGCGGTGTCACGCGCCGTGGCGGCCACCTTGTCGCCACGTTTCAATGCGGCCGTTGCCCATTGGCGTCCAAAGCCGCGCGATGTCCCGGTGATAAACCAAACTTTTTCGCTCACGCAGTCTTGCAACGCATCGACCGGCGACGAATTCCCGTATCCGGCGGCCGGGTAGCGTCTCAGGGGTGAGCCGCGCCGACCTTGACAAGGATCCCCGGGACGTCGCGTCGATGTTCGACGGGGTCGCCCGCCGATACGACATCACCAATACCGTGCTGTCGCTGGGCCAGGACCGGTTCTGGCGGCGCGCCACCCGGTCGGCGCTGAAAATCGGGCCCGGACAGAAGGTGCTGGATCTGGCCGCGGGCACCGCGGTGTCGACCGTCGAATTGGCCAAGTCCGGGGCCTGGTGTGTGGCGGCCGACTTCTCGGTCGGCATGCTGTCCGCGGGCAGCTCCCGTGACGTACCCAAGGTTGCCGGCGACGCGACCCGGTTGCCGTTCGCCGACGAGGTGTTCGACGCGGTCACCATCAGCTTCGGATTGCGCAACGTGGCCGACTTCGCCGCGGGGCTGCGCGAAATGGCTCGGGTCACGCGGCCCGGTGGCCGGCTGGTGGTGTGCGAATTCTCCACTCCCACAAGCCCGTTGTTCGCCACCGCGTACAAGGAGTACCTGATGCAGGCGCTGCCGCGGGTGGCGCGCGCGGTGTCCAGTAACCCCGACGCCTACGTCTACCTGGCCGAGTCGATCAGGGCCTGGCCCGACCAGGAGGCGCTGGCGCAGGAGATCGCGGGAGCGGGATGGTCCGCGGTGCGGTGGCGCAATCTGAGCGGCGGGATCGTGGCGTTGCACGCGGCGTACAAGCCGCTCTGAGAGCCCGCCGAGCCTGCGCCCTAAGTGCCGGCCCGCTGCAAGAAGCCGACCTGCTCGGGGCAGTAGTGGTCGAGCGCCGCGCCGAGGAACTGAAACGCCTGCCCCTGGGTGGTGCCTCGCGGCAGATTGCGCTGCAGGAAGGTGGCCGACTTGTACGGATCCCCGTCCACGCCCCGCTCGATGCGCTGGCAGCTGATCTTGCCCAGCCAGGCGTTGTAGTCCTGCGGGCCGTAGATGCCGTAGGTGTGCAGTTGCGAGTTGAACGGGGCGTCGTAATCGTCGGCCTGGGCGGGTGCCGCCACTCCGATAGCGGCGACCGCCATGGCCGCGAAAGCACCCAGCCTAAATGCCTTCATTAGACGGACTATACACCTGGGCGATCAGCCGAGATGGGCCGACAGCAGCCAGGCGCCGACCGACTTGCGGCCGTCGGGTTCGTCGCGGGCCACGAAGCCGGGCATCTCCGGGGCGTCCGCCGGAACCTGGGCGTGAATGCGCGCCGGCCGGATCTCGTCGATCACCCAGTACTTGGAGACGACCTCGCGCAGTTCGTCCTCGGTCACGGCATTCACCGGGCCCTGAGACAGCGCGGCCTTGTCGAAGACGAGCACGAAGTAGGACGCCCCGGGAGCAGCGGCGCGCACGATGGACTGCTGATAGCCCTCACGCAGCTCGACGGGCATCGAGTGGAAAAGGGTGGAGTCGACGATCGTGTCGAACCGGCCGGCCAACCCGCCGGGGTAGCTGCCGAAATCGCTGATGTCGGCGACCGCGAAGCTCGCGTTGGTCAGGCCACGCCGCTGCGCCTCGGCCTGGGCCAGCTTGATGGCGGTGGGGGAGGCGTCCAGGCCGACGGTGCTGTGACCCCGTTCGGCCAACGCCAGCGAGATTGCGCCCTCTCCGCAACCGGCGTCCAGAACGTCGCCGCGGAACTTGCCCTGCTCGATGAGCGCGGCCAGCTCGGGCTGGGGCTCTCCGATGCTCCACGGCGGCCGGACGCCCTCGCCGAGCTGCTCCGATTCGCCGCGGTAAGCCTCTTCGAAATGAAAATCCACTGGTGAAGTCATGTGGTCAATATATCAACCTACCTGATACATGTCAACTAGGTTGATACATGTACAGGGGTTACCACCGTGGCGCGAGCGGACGCGAAATCGCACTGTGCGGCGCCAAATCGTGCGATTTTGTGTCTGCTCGGCACCCTTGGGTGACCTCAGGTGAACGGCGGGCGCCGGTCGATCAGGCGCGAAGCCCGCCCGCCGCCGCGCCACACCCGCGCCACCCAGTCGGCGTCCTCATCGGTGACCAGATTGGCCATCACCCGCACGGCGATCCGCATCAACGTGGTGGACCGCATCGCGATCGGCCCGGTCGCCGGCAGGAATCGCTGGAAGGTCAGCAGCAGCGCCAGCCGGCGCGCGACCGAAAAACCGCGGGCGTAGTGGTCGGTGAG
Source organism: Mycobacterium sp. 23 (assembly GCF_048287075.1). Lineage (NCBI taxonomy): Bacteria > Bacillati > Actinomycetota > Actinomycetes > Mycobacteriales > Mycobacteriaceae > Mycobacterium > Mycobacterium sp. 23. The sequence continues at coordinate 3,045,036 of NZ_JBLVUX010000005.1, read as the reverse complement.
CAATGCCGGCCACAACTGGGAAAAGTCGGGCAACTCCAGCATTTCGGCGGCCAGCCGGCCCGTCTCCAAGCCGTAGTCGATGCCCTCGCCGTTCAGCGGGTTGACGCACGCCGCGGCGTCGCCGATCAGCATCCAGTTCGGCCCGGCGACGCCTGACACCGCGCCGCCCATCGGCAGCAGTGCCGAGGCCACCGCCCGCGGCGGTCCGTCGAATCCCCACTCGTCGCGCCGCAGGTCGGTGTAGTAGGAGATCAGCGGTCGCAACGCCAGATCGGCCGACCGCCTGGTGGTCGACAACGCTCCCACGCCGATATTCACTTCGCCGTTGCCCAGCGGGAAGATCCAGCCATAGCCCGGCAGCACGGCGCCGTCGGGCGAGCGCAGTTCCAGATGCGACGTCAGCCAGGGGTCGTCACTGCGCGGCGTCGTCAGGTAGCCGCGGGCAGCCACCCCGTACACCGTCTCCTGATGCCAGCGGCGGCCCAGCTTGCGGCCCAGCGACGACCGCGCGCCGTCGGCGACGATCAGCTGGTCACACGTCACCTCGGTACGGTCCGCCAACGTCACCGAAGTCACCCGTCGTGACGAATCATGATGCACCTCAACCACTTTGGTGCCCAATAACATGCGCGCCCCGGACTCTTCGGCAACCTTGCGGATCCGGTCGTCGAGCTCCAGGCGCGCCACCGCGCTGCTGTGCGGCGGGAACGACGGGCCCGGCCACTGCACCTCCACCTCGCCGCCGAAGCCGCTCATGCGCAGGCCCTGGTGCCGGATACGGCCGGACAGCCACTCGCCCAGCCCCAGCCGCTCGAGTTCGAGAATGGCCCGGGGTGTCAGCCCGTCGCCGCACGCCTTGTCGCGGGGGAAACTTGCCGAATCGATGACCAGGACGTCCCGGCCCGCCCGGGCGGCCCAGGCGGCCGCCGCCGACCCGGCCGGTCCGGCACCGACCACCACCACCTGCGCGCGCAGGGCTCTGGGGACTTTGTTCTCCACGCCCACCAGTATGTTGGTCGAATGAGAACTCCGGCGACGGTGGTGGCGGGCGTGGACTTCGGTGACGCCGGGTTCGCCGCGACTGTGCGTGACGGTGTCGCCCGGGTCGAGCAGCTCATGGATGCCGAGCTGCGGGGGTCCGACGAGGTGATGACCGAGTCCCTGCTGCATCTGTTCCAGGCCGGCGGCAAGCGCTTCCGTCCGCTGTTCACGGTGTTGGCCGCCCAAACCGGGCCGGATCCGGACAACGCGGACGTGACCGTGGCCGGCGCCGTGGTGGAGCTCATCCACCTCGCGACGCTGTATCACGACGACGTGATGGACGAGGCCGAAGTTCGCCGCGGGGCGCCCAGTGCCAACGCGCGCTGGGGCAACAACGTCGCCATCCTGGCCGGGGACTACCTGTTGGCGACGGCGTCGCGCCTGGTGTCCCGGCTGGGGCCGGAAGCAGTGCGGATCGTCGCCGACACGTTCGCCGAGCTGGTGACCGGGCAGATGCGTGAGACCCGAGGAACGCCCGACGGGGTGGACCGCATCGAGCAGTACCTGAGGGTGGTCCACGAGAAAACGGGCAGCCTGATCGGTGCCGCCGGCCGGTTCGGCGGCATGTTCTCGGGTGCCGACGACGATCAGATCGAACGGCTGAGCCGGCTGGGCGGCATCGTCGGCACCGCGTTCCAGATCGCCGACGACATCATCGACATCGACAGCGAGTCCGACGAGTCGGGCAAGGTGCCGGGCACCGACCTGCGCGAAGGTGTCCGCACGCTGCCGATGCTGTACGCCCTGCAAGGCACCGACGACGACGGCGCGCGGCTGCGCGAGCTGCTGGCCGGACCCATCCACGACGACGGCGAGGTGTCCGAGGCGCTTGCCCTGCTGCGCATGTCGCCGGGCATGGCCCAGGCCAAGCAGACGCTCGCGGGCTATGCGGACCGGGCACATCACGAGCTCGGTCTGCTGCCGCAGTGTCCCGGCCGCGACGCGTTACAGGCGCTGGTCGACTACACCGTCAGCCGGCACGGCTGAACCTGTCCGCACCGATCGGAACCCGAAGCGTCCTCTCGACCGTTGATCGGCTGTAATCAAGTCGTAGGAGGACACACCCATGACCTGGCATCCGCATGCCAACAGGCTGAAGACATTCCTGCTGTTGGTCGGTATGTCCGCGATGATCGTGTTCGTCGGCGCGCTGTTCGGCAGAACCGCCCTGATTTTCGCGACCCTGTTCGCGGTCGGGATCAACGTCTACACCTACTACAACAGCGACAAGCTGGCGCTGCGGGCCATGCACGCGGTACCGGTGTCGGAGTTGCAGTACCCCGCCATGTACCGGATCGTGCGGGAGCTGGCCACCGCCGCCCACCAGCCCATGCCCCGGCTTTACATCAGCGACACCAACGCGCCCAACGCATTCGCCACCGGTCGCAACCCGCGCAATGCCGCGGTGTGTTGCACCACCGGGATCCTGCAGATCCTCAGCGAGCGCGAGCTGCGCGCCGTGCTGGGTCATGAGCTGTCGCATGTTTACAACCGCGACATCCTGATCTCCTGTGTGGCCGGTGCGCTCGCATCGGTGGTCACCGCCCTGGCCAACATGGCCATGTGGTTCGGCGCATTCGGTGGCAACCGCGAGGGTGGCGCCAATCCCTTTGCTTTGCTGCTGGTTTCGCTACTTGGCCCGATCGCCGCCACGGTCGTGCGACTCGCGGTGTCTCGCTCCCGGGAATATCAGGCCGACGAGTCCGGCGCGATGCTGACCGGTGACCCGCTCGCGTTGGCGTCCGCGTTGCGCAAGATTTCCGGCGGCGTGCAGATGGCACCGTTGCCCCCCGAGCCGCAGCTGGCCAGCCAGGCCCACCTGATGATCGCCAACCCGTTCCGCGCCGGCGAGCGCATCGGGTCAATGTTCTCGACGCACCCGCCGATCGAGGATCGCATTCGCCGGCTGGAGCAGATGGCCCGCGGCTGATGCCGGGGCGACTGTCGATGAGGTGGCGCCCCCTGTTATCCAGCGGACCCGATCTCGCCAACCTCTACGAATGGTGGACGGCCAGCCGATGACCGGGCGCACTATTGCGGAGGCGGCGGCTGCCAGCCCACCGGGAACCAGCCGGCGCGCGCCCAGCCGACCGCGTTGGGGCCACCAGTGCGGAACGGACCCATCGGCGTGTCGACCGGTGTGGTGTCCGGCGGAACTTCGGAGCCGGCGTGCACGAGGGTGCTCTTCCATTGCGGCGCGGGAGAGGTTTCACCGCTTACATACATGCGGTAGTCCCAGTCGTTCGACACGCCGATCGAGGGCGTGTTGGTCGAATGGGTCTTCATCCATTCCGCCATGTCGACGCGGATCATTCCGCAGACGTCCCACAGCATCTCGCATGCAACACTGACGAAGTCGCCGAGTGGCGTGGTCACCTTCTGCCCGGGCTCAGCTTGAACCGGATTGCCCTCGGTGTCGTAGAGCAGGCCACGCCAGCCCTGACTCCTGGTATCGGGCGCCCACACGACCATCTCGTAGATGAGTCGACCGGGTGGGTCGGCCCGCGCGACGGTCGGCATGGCCGATGCTCCCAGCGCTGCCACTGCGAACATCAGCCACGCTCCCAAGCAGTTCGCCGGCCTGCAAAACCGCATCTGAGGCTCCTTACGAATGGTGCCGCGGGCGTTGTCAGACTAAAACGCCGGCGGACAATGGCGATAGGGCATAACGGACGGCGTCCGGTGACTGAAATGAGGCCATTCGCCCCTGTTGTCACCGTGATGTTCGATGCCACGCTCCTCGCTATGAGGCTGACGACGTGGCTTCTTTCGGCCGTGAGCTTGTTGCTGGTGGGAACCGCGTGCGGCCAGCCCCGACAGCCGGCGGCGACGTCACCGAAGCCGCCGGCAGCTTCGACCGTGACGCCGGCCGCAGGTACGGTCCGGGTCTACTTCGTCCGGGCGGACAAAGTTGCGACCGCCGGTCGTCAGGTGGCCGATCCGAGCGCGAAAGATCAAGCGGTGCAGGCCCTTTTGTCTGGACCCAGTGACTTCGAACGAAGCATCGGTATGTCCACCGATATCCCGTCCGCATCCAGACTGCTCGGCCTCAAGGTCATCGACGGCACCGCTACTGTTGACCTTTCCAACGACTTCCAGTCGGGGCAGGCCGCGCAGCGGATCCAACCCCGCGTCGCCGAAATCGTGTTCACACTAACCCAATTCCAGGACGTACGGCAGGTGACCATCACCCTCGAGGGCAAACCGGTGGAAGGCGGGGTGGATCTCAAACGCGGCGACCTCGAGACGTTGACGCCGAAGATCCTCGTTGAGTCTCCGGTTCCCGGGCAATCAGTGACCTCACCGCTGAAGGTATCCGGAGCCGCCAACGTCTTCGAGGGAACGCTCTCCTACTCGGTCGACGCCGCCGAAGGTGCAGAACTGGATCACGGTTTCACGACTGCGACGCAGCAGGAGTGGAGCAACTGGTACGCCTTCACCTTCACGTCCGCTTACCCGGCGCAGCAACGTGGTCTCGGCCATGTGGTCGTGTGGGAAACGAGCATGAAGGATGGATCCCGGCTCAATGTCTACGACGTGCCGGTGAACATGTGAGCTTCTGCCGCACCGGTTCACAGCTGTCGTGCCTGAATCGGTGCCCGGCGAATTGCCAGCGTTCCCAGGCGGATTGGTCAGCACTCAGCGCTCAATCACGGTCACCGTGCCGTCGTTGAAGCTTGTGACGTAGACGGTGTGGGTCGCCGGATCCACGGCGACGCCGTGCCCCAGCGACGCCCCGACGAGGGGCGCGGTGACGGTGACCCCGCGCGTAGACCCGTCGATCACCGCGAGGGTGTCGTTCGCGTATTTGGTGACGTAGACGGTGTGGGTGCCCGGATCGACCGCCAGCCCGTCCGGTGACTTGCCGATGGGAACGGTCGCGGTCACCGCGCGAGTCGATGCGTCGACCACCGACACCCTGCCACTGCGCGACGGGGGCTGGGTGTCGTTCGGGGCGATTTCGGGGTCCCGGGTGGCGACGTAGACGACGTGGGTGTCGGGGTCGACTGCAACGGCTTCGGGCCACTGGCCGAGCGGCATCGTGGCGGTCACGGCATGCGTCGACCCGTCGATCATCGACATGGTGTCGTCGCCCGAGTTGGTGACGTAGACGATGTGGTTGCCGGGATCGACCGCCACCTCGCCCAGGAATTTGCCGACGGGCACGGTCGAGGTGACGGCGTGGCTGGACCCATCGATCACTGCCACCGAGCCGTGCCCGTCGTTGGGATCGGAGGCGCCGACGTAGACGGTGTGAGTGCCCGGATCGAGTGCGACCGACTTCGAGCCGGGGGCGACGGGCACCGTGGCGGTGATCTTGTTGGACGCGCCGTCGATGACCGACACGGTGCTGTCCGTGGCGTTGACCACGTAGACGGTGTGGGTGCCGGGATCCACCGCCACCGGTCCCGAGCGCTTGCCCAGTGGCACAGTGGCGGTCACCGTACGCGTCGACCCATCGATCACCGAAAGCGTGCCGTCACCGCTGTCGGGGTCCAAGTTGCCGACGTAGACGGTGTGGGTGCCTGAGTCCACCGCCACGCCTCCGGGCCCCTTGCCGACGCGGATGGTCGCGGCGACCCGGTACGTGCCCTGCCCGCTCGTCGGGGCTGCCGAGGTCGAACTCGACGTCGATGCCTGACCTCCGGAGGGACCCCGGCATCCCGACAGGGCCACGGTCAGGACGAGGGCTCCGATCACCGCGAGTACGCCGACCCCAGGTTTGCGGGGACACTCCCTGCGCCGACTCAAGGCACTGGCAATCACCGTCATGTTGGTTACCCCCTCGGCTCCTGACAGGTGTTACGTAGTTGCACCATACGAGCGAACAGCAAACAGCGGTCTAATAACGGCAACGGTGCCGCCGCGGCCCGGCAAATCACGTCGCCGCTGTCAGGCGTGCGAGCAAAGTCCCGTCGGACGCGAACAACTCAAGCCCGCCCGGGGGACTGGCCATTCGGCTGGAACGCTCAAGGGTCTGCTGGACAGCCATTTCCACCGCCATGACGTCAGGACCACACATCATTTTCGTGTACGAGAGATCGGAAAAACTCAGATCTGTCCCGCTCGAAACGAAGCGCCCGGAGAACTGATTGCAGCCCGTGTCGCCGGTCGCCACGCCATCGGCGGAAAACGCCAACGTCGGCTGGACGGCCGTGGGGGTTGCCGCGCCCATGATCTCGACGAAACGCCATGAGGTACCGGCGATCATCGACGGCGGAGGGTCCTGCGGCAAGGTGATCGTCGACCTGCTCTGCGCCGGCATGCCCACTGCCACAGCGCAACTGAACGCGAAAAAAGCCGTTACGATCACCGCGGTCGATAATGCGCGAACCATGGTCATTTCCCTCGGTCCTGTTAGATGCGGTCCTTGAGCATCCGCGGAAGGCTACGTTGCCGCGTCGGGGTGGCGCTCGGAAAGGGCCTTTCGACCTGGTGTGAAGAGTCTTAAGGCCCGCGCCGGGGTTGGCGTCTGACGGCCAACCGTGCGGTGGCCGTTGCGAAAAGCCCTGCATCGGAACGAAGTTCGGACGCGGCCGGTCAGTAGCCGATGACGGCTTCACGCTGTGCGCGGCGCCTTCTGGCAAGCACAGCGACGGACAGGGCGGTGATCACCGCACCGCAGCAGGCGAGCGAAAAGCCAGAGAACAGATAGGCAATCGGGGTGCCCATGTCGTCGCCGTTGCCCACGGACAAGAGGCCGAGGAGGCACCCGGCCAATCCCACCACGACCGTCGAGACCCCCGTGCTGACGCTGTACAGCGGGTGAGACTCCGGTCTGACCAGGGCAAGGACTCCCAGGATCAACGCCGCCACACAGAGCGCCAGAACGGTCAGAAAGTAAGTGCGCCACAAGGTGTCCACCAATGCGGGGGCGTGTGCCCGGCGCGTAGGCACATCGGGTAACGCATCGGCATGGAAATATCCGAATATCAGCGCGAACAGGACCAGCGAGATCCCCTGCGCGATGCTGACGGGCGATGCCTTGGCGGTCCATGCACGCGTGCGTTTATCGGCCACACTGCGCGTGTCGATGCCGCCCGGCGGCACGAAGGCCCCCCAATCATGGCCGTCCCAATATCGGGACCCTGCCGCCCCGGTCGGATCCGGGTACCACCCTGGTTCTGGCGGCATCATCTGCATTCCCGCTGCGTGTCCGGTTCAGCCGCGAACGGAGGTGACCGCGGTTGTTCTGTTGGGCACGCTCAAAGCAGTGCTGAGTGAGGTGAGCCACGACGTGATCGAGGAGTAGATGCTCGTGAGGCTGGGCGTGGCCGCTGGTGGTTGCTGGGGAGCATTCGCGCCGGAGTTGCCGCAGGCGGCAGATGTCCCTACGACACCCATGGCGATGAGTGCGGCTGCCCCGGCCGTAGCGGCGAGGCGGCGGGCTAAGAATTCTGACCTCATGGCGTTCCCTTCATCCGCGATGTGGGCAATCGTCCCCGCACTTTCCGGTCCGGACTAGAACCGAAAGTCCTTTGGCGTCGTTGCCGGTACGCTGGCCACCCATGAAAAGAGGGGTATGACGACGCCGTTGCCAGCACCCGACGGCCGGGCCCGCAGGAGGCTCCGAACCTGGATCCGGGCAGTTGCCGCCGTGGGTCTTTTCGTCGTCGCGGCCGTGGCCGCCGGCGTGATAGCCACCCACCGCGAACGGGCGGCTTTGACACCCGGCGGTACGGCACGGTCACAACTCGTCGATCTCGCTTTGCCGGCAGGCTCGAAGCTGATCGATTCCTCGCGGACGAACGAATGGGACGCGAGCGAGTTCTGGGAGCTGGCATTGCCGTTCGACCGGGAAGTGGCAGCGCTCCGCGGCCAGTTGCCCATCGGTCGTGATCTTCAAGGACTGCGCTGGTGCCTGGAGGACACCAACGACAGCGTCGGTTATGTCTATTGGAGGTGGGGTGACGCACCGACCAGGAGGATGATCGTCGTCGAGGTGTTCCGGCTCTTCAGCCCGCTTCAGAAGCGTGGCGGTGTGAACATCCTCAAGACGGCCAGTACGCCGGACCCCTGCGCCGAGGGGTAGGCGCGGAACTCAGACTACGGGTTCGGGCGCGGTCGCTCCCACCACCGATGCGACCTGCGTTCCCGCAGAGTGTCCCCGCTCCAGCACGCCGTCGATGTGCACCTGGCCGCCGTTGGCCAGGTGCTGCTGCTGCCAGTCGGTAATCGCTTGATGCGCAGCATGATCGAGGTAGGTGACCGCGATGTGCAGGGTGACGGTGCTGCCGCGAGGTATCGAGGCCAGCACGCGGGTCAGCCGCGGCAGGCTGAGGAAGGTGCAGGCGCCCTCGATGGTGACGCGCCACTGATCGCCGTCGGCAACGGCAACCACCTTGGCCCGGATCACCCGCCATCCGGTCATCGCGATGGCCAGAGCCAGCCCGATCAGGACGCCGTGCAGGAGGTTGAGGAAGACGACGGCGACGATGGTCACCAGATAGATCGCGAAATCGCCGGTCTTGACCGCGGTTTCGATGTGCGCCGGCTGTAACAGCTGAATTCCGATCACAATCAGCAGCCCCGCCAGCGCGGCGCTGGGTATCTGTTCGATCAGGCCCGCGAAGGGCAGCGCGAACAGCAGGATCCAGAACCCGTGCAGGATCGTCGAGGCGCTGGATTTGGCCCCCGCCTTGATATTTGCGGAGCTGCGCACGATGACTCCGGCGATCGGCAGACCGCCGATGGCGCCCGAGACGATGTTGGAGGCGCCCTGCCCGATCAGCTCGCGGTCGAGGTTGGTGCGCGGTCCGGTGTGCATCCGGTCGGTGGCGACCGCCGTCAACAGGCTCTGCACGCTCGTGATCAGCGTGACGGTGATGATGCCGACCACAACGGCCCCCCAGTTGCCGTGCGGTATCGAGGGCAACTGCAGCGCGTCGATCACGGAGCCTTCCAGCGTGATACGTGAGACGGTGAACGGAAACACCACCGAGATCACCGTCACGACCACGATGGCGACCAGTGGGCCGGGAACTGCGGCCAGCTTCGCCGGGGCCCACCGCCACGCGACCATGATCGCGATCACCAGCAGGCCGAGGAAGAGTCCGGGCCGGTGAGCGCCGAGGATCTGGGCAGGCAGTTCCACCACGTTGACCCAGGCCGAGCTGTGCGACTCCCCACCCAACAGCACGTGCGTCTGCTGCAGCGCGATGGTGATCCCGATGCCGGCCAACATCGCATGCACCACCACCGGCGAAATCGCAAGCGCCGCACGGGCAACGCGGCTGAGCCCCAACAGCACCTGCATGAGGCCCGCGACAGCGGTGATGAAGCACGTTATACCCCAGCCGAATTCGGCTATCAGATCGGCGACGATCACCGTGAGGCCGGCGGCCGGACCGCTCACCTGCAATGGCGACCCACCCAGGGCGCCGCCGACGATACCGCCGACGATCGCGGCGATCAGACCGGCGAGTACGGGCGCGTCGGAGGCGATCGCGATGCCCAGCGACAAGGGCAGTGCCACCAGGAAAACAACCAGTGACGCCGGCAGGTCCTGTTGCATGACGGCCCGCAGCCGACCTGTTCGCGAAGGGCCTCCGATTTCGTCGATCAACGGATGCTCCCTCGTCAGATGTAGCGGGGGACAATGCGACATCCGCCCCGGGTCAGCCGTAACGCTCTGACGCACAAGCGAATACGGACTGACCCGAAACGCCGGTGTTTCGGGCGGCCCGCATGACGACCTTTGAAAGACGGTATGGGGGGCGGCCGGCACCGGCAACCGGACGCGCTGGGTGCATAGCGAACGCAAATTTTCTATGCGCCGCACCTGATCAGCGCCTGATGGAGCCTGGGGTCAGAACCCGGAGCCGTGCACCTCGTGTCCGGGTTCCTCGGCGGCCAGGCCACTGTAAGCCTGCTCGACGGTCGAGCCGTGGTTGATCACGGCGTCGACCTCGCGTGCGATAGGCATGTTCAAACCGAACTCCTCGGCGAATTCCATGATCACACTGGCGGCCTTGACGCCCTCGGCCACCTGGTTCATCGAGGCGATGATCTCGTCGATGGGCTTGCCGGCGCCCAGCTGTTCGCCGACGTGGCGGTTGCGGCTGCGCTGGCTGGTGCACGTGACGATCAGGTCGCCGAGACCGGCCAGGCCGGGGAAGGTCTCGGCGTTGCCGCCCATCGCCACCCCGAGCTTGGTCATCTCGCGCAGCGCCCGGGCGATCACCAGCGCCCGGGTGTTCTCGCCGATGCCCAGCGAATAGCCCATCCCGACGGCGATGGCGAAGACGTTCTTGAGCGCTCCGGCCATCTCCACGCCGATCACGTCGTCGGTGGTGTAGACGCGGAAACGCCGGGTGCGGAACATGTGCGACAGCCGGGTGGCCAGGTGCTGGTCCGGCATGGCCAGCACCGCGGCCGCCGCGTACCCCTCGGCGACCTCACGCGCGATGTTCGGTCCGGCCAGAATTCCGGCCGGATGCCCGGGCAGGATCTCCTCGATGATCTGGGACATCCGCATGTTGGTGCCTTGTTCGAGACCCTTCACCAGGGAGACCACCGGCACCCACGGCCGCAGTTCCTTGGCCAGCTCGGTCAGCACTCCGCGGAAGCCGTGCGACGGCACGCCCATGACCAGAACGTCCGCGCAATTGGCGGCTTCGGCGAAGTCGGTAGTGGCGCGCAGCGAGCTGCTCAGCGCTACCTCGTTGCCCAGGTAGCGGCTGTTGCGGTGATTCTCGTTGATGTCCTTGGCCGTTTCCTCCGACCGCACCCACTGCAGCGTGGGTCCGCGGCGTGCGCAGATCGAGGCGACCGTGGTGCCCCAGGAACCGCCACCGAGGACAACGACATTGGGTTCGCGCTTCTCAGCTGCCATGAACGCCAGCCTATTGCGGCGGCTTCTGAATACCAACGACCGAATACCAACGACCGGATACCAACGACCCACGGGCAGAGGACTTCGGGCCCTTCCCGCGGGGCGCCGACACCGGGAAGCTGACGGAGTGACCCTGTGCCGAGCAATGCTTGCCGCAGCCGCGCTCGTCGTTTCGGTGTCGTGGCCCGCCACCGCGGTCGCCGATGGTGGCCGACCGCAGGCCAACGCCGAACAGATTGCAGCGGCACGGATCCGGCCGGCCGTCATGTTTCTCGGTGTCGAGGCATACGGCATGGTCAGGTTGCCCGACGGGAAGACGCTGTCGTTCTTCGGCGAAGGATCCAACGCCCCGTTCGTCACCACCTGGAACTGCACCGGATTCGTCGTCAACCCCGACGGCTGGGTCGCCACCGCCGGGCACTGCGCCGATCCGGACACGGCGAAGGAGCAGATACTCAAACGGGCGGTCGGCGAGTACCAGGCCCAATATCCGGACGCGCCGGTCAGCCAGGATCCGCTGGCGACGCTGGATTGGCTGGCGAAGAATGCGCGGGTGGAGGGCACCTTGCCGGGCCAGGGGCCGCAGGTGAACCTGACGCTGATCTACGGCACCGGGACGAAGATCGCTGAGAAGATGCCCGCCTCCGTCGTGGACTTCAAGCCGCTCGGCAAAGGCGACGTGGCCCTGCTGAAGGTTGACAAACACAATCTGCCGTCGTCCGAACTCACCACCGACTCCGCGGTCAGTATCGGCACACCCGTGCTGGCCGTCGGTTACGCCGAACCCACCGCAAGGCTGACCGGCCGCTCTCTCGACCCGACCAACAAGAGCGGCAAGGTGAGCAAGAAGTCGAACGTGAAATCGAGCCCGGTCTACGAGATCGACGCCGCCGTCGCCGAGGGCATGAGCGGTGGCCCGACCGTGGATCTCAGCGGAAAGGTGATCGGCGTCAACAGTTTCGGGCCCGCCGGCGAACCGCAGCCGTTCAACTTCATCGCACCCGCGGACACCCTCGCGACGATGCTGGCCGCCAAGGCCGTCAAGCCCACGCTCGGGCCGGCCGATCAGGCCTACCGCCGCGGACTCAGTCATTACTACGAGGGCCGCTACAGCGATGCGATCGCCGACTTCGACCTGGCCCTGACGCTGTCGCCCGACTATCCCGGCGCCGCCGATCTCAAGACCAGTGCGGCCAATCTCCGCCAGCAGTACGGTGACGTCTCGCTGTTCGAGCGGTCAAACCTGTTGTGGTACATCGCAGCTGGTGCCTTGCTGGTTCTGCTGGTCGCCGGCTGGGTGAGTCTTCTGGTGGTCCGGAACCGACGCCAGCGCGGCGCCGAAGAAGAAACCTCCGAACCGGACGACGAAGACGCCGCCGACGACACGGTGCGCCCGCTGGAACTCGTCCCTGCCGCTGGCACCGACGAACCGCACTTCTGCGCCAACTGCGGCGCGCAACATCACCGCACCGAGAAGTTCTGTCCGAACTGCGGCAAGAAGATCTCGCTGGGGGCGTCCGCCTAACCCGCCAGCGCGGCGCGGTCGACGGCACGGCCGAATTCCATGGCCTCATCGATTCGGTCGAACCGGTAGTCGATCGCGTCGGCGAAATAGTTCTGCCGCACGTTCCACGGGCGCTTAGTGCCCGACTTGGGCAGCGCGTGCAGCGCCCGCTTGACGTAGCCGGCCTGAATATCCCAGGCCGGCTTCTCGGTCATCGGCTGATCACCGAGGTGCGGGCTGGCATGGGTGTAGCCGTGCTCGGCCATGTAGGCCAGCAGCTTGGCGGTCGCCCGCGCGGTCATGTCCGCCCGCAAGGTCCACGACGCGTTGGTGTAGCCGACGCACCAGAACAAGTTGGGGACGTCCTCGAGCATGTGCGCCTTGTAGACGAAGCGGTCCCGGGGGTTGATCTCGACGCCGTCGATGCTGATCGTGGCGCCGCCGAGGGCCTGCAATTGCAGGCCGGTGGCGGTGACGATGACGTCGGCGTCCAGATGCCGCCCGGATTTCAGGGCGATGCCGGTGGCGTCGAAATGGTCGATGTGATCGGTGACCACCTCGGCGCGACCGTCGGCCACGACCTGGTATAGGTCGGCGTCCGGGATCAGGCACAGCCGCTGGTCCCACGGGTTGTAGCGGGGCTTGAAGTGGGTGTCGACGTCATAGCCCGCCGGCAGGTTCTGCACCGCTTTGCGGCGCAGCAGCCACTTGATCAGCGGCGGCGTCTTGCGCGACAGGAACCACAGCACGCCCTCCATCAGCGCGTTGTAGAACCGGATGGTCAGGTGAGCAAGCCTGCGGGGCAGCAGCTTTCGGCTCAGCCAGGCGACCTTGCTGTACTTGGACGACGAGATCAGGTACGTCGGCGAACGCTGCAGCATGACCACCTTGCCGGCTTTCTCGGCCATCGCCGGAACAAGCGTCACCGCGGTGGCGCCGCTGCCGATCACCACCACGTTCTTGCCCGTGTAGTCAAGGTCCTCGGGCCAGTGCTGCGGATGCACGACGGTGCCGCCGAACTGGTCGATGCCGGGGAAGTCGGGGGTGTAACCCGCGTCGTAGTCGTAGTAGCCGCTGCCGAAGAACACGAACCTGCTGCGGCACTGCTTGGTGACGCCGTCTTGCTCGAAGCTGACCGTCCAGGTGTCGGTGTCCGAATCCCAGTCAGCGCCGCGGACGTGGCTGCGGAACCGGATGTGCTCGTCGATGCCGTACTTGCGGGCCATGGCGGTCAGGTACTCGCGGATGTGTTCGCCGTCGGCGACGCCTTCCTCGCGGGTCCAGGGCTCGAACGGGAAGCTGAGCGTGAAGATGCTGCTGTCCGAGCGCACGCCCGGGTACCGGAACAGGTCCCAGGTGCCGCCGATCCGGTCGCGGCGCTCCAGGATGGTGTAGGACAGGCCCGGGTTGCGCTGCAGGATGCGATAGGCCGCCCCGAGGCCGGAGATGCCGGCGCCGACGATGAGGACGTCGACGTAATCCGTCTCGGTCATCGTGAACCTCACTTCTTCTTCGATGCGTTGAGTCTGCGTGCAGGGCGTTGAGTCTGCGTGCAGGGCGGCGACACACCGGGCGGGTCCGCCCTCAGCGCAGGATCAAGACCGGGTCAGCGGTAGTTCACGAACTGCAGCGCCACATCGAGGTCGGCCTGCTTGAGCATCGAGATGACGGTTTGCAGGTCGTCGCGCTTCTTGCTGGTCACCCTGACCTCGTCGCCCTGGATCTGGGTCTTGACAGTCTTGGGCCCCTCATCGCGGATGAGCTTGGTGATCTTCTTGGCGTTCTCACTGCTGATGCCCTGCTTGAGGGTTCCGCTCAGCTTGTAGGTCTTGCCGGAGGCCTGCGGCTCGCCGGCCTCGAACGACTTCAGAGAGATGTCGCGGCGGATCAGCTTCTCCTTGAAGACGTCGAGCGCGGCCTTGACCCGTTCTTCGGTGGACGAGGTCAGCTCGATGCCTTCCTCGCCCTTCCACGCGATCTTGGTGTCGGTGCCGCGGAAGTCGAAGCGCGTGGACAGTTCCTTGGCGGCCTGGTTGAGCGCGTTGTCGACTTCCTGCCGGTCGATCTTGCTGACGATGTCGAACGAGGAGTCCGCCATGCGTTGCGTCCTTTCTCAGTGCTGCCCGTTTGTGAACTGTCTACCCCGTCGTTGTACCCTGCTAGGCGGCAGGTTGCCCGAGCGGCCAATGGGAGCGGACTGTAAATCCGTCGCGAAAGCTACACTGGTTCGAATCCAGTACCTGCCACCACAGCTCAGAGGCTATTTCCGCCCGTGCGAGTAGTCCGGACCGCCGCATCGGAGGTGGCCGGCACCGCGGCCAGGGCATCCCGCTGAGCGATCGCTGGTGAGACGCCGGAAGCACGTCGCTAGACGACCGTCTCCACCCATTTCATCAGCATCAGGACGAGAAACGTGAGGATTGCCAAGACGATGCCCGCGGCGATCGCGAGGCATCCCAGCACGACGCCCGCGATCGCGACGCCAGCCTTGTCGGCTTCGCCGCGCCGGACTCTTTTGAGGGCAGCGCCCCCGGTCGCCACTGCGACTATGCCCAGAATCGCCCCGCCGAATATCGGCCAGCCCGTTCCCAGCGCAAAGGCCACCGCGTCCGTCAGCAGGGCCATGACCGCGGCGATAATCGAAGCCGTGCCCGGGCCGTTCTTCGGGGCGGTGCGGGGCGCAGTGCGGCCTGAGGACTGTGGAGGCGGATATCCCGTTGTGCCGCAGGGGTTCTCAGACCCGTCCCGGGAATCGCTCATGATCTGCACTCTCCAATGACCACCCTCGGTCGTCATCAGCCGCCCGCCCCGACTGTGCGCCCTCAACGCGCCGCTCTACTAGGGCCTTTCGGCCCCGAATGACGCCGCCCCGGTCGCACAGCTCGGGTATCGCCCCCAATAGAAGCGGTTTCTGCTCATCCGAGATCGTGGCCGTTTAGCGTTGGTGACCCACGCAGCATCTGGAAATGCTTGGCGGAGCTCGCATACTTCTCATTGAGAGAAGTGACAAGGAGAGTGATGACAGTGTCGTCGGTAACTGCTGAACCCAAGACGTCGTCGAACCTGGCTTCGATGTTCTTTGATCGAGTCGCCGTTTCCGCCGATAAAGAGGCGTTTCGGCAACTGCGGGACGGCCGCTGGGTGTCGATCACCTGGCAGGAGACCGCCGACCGGGTGCGCGAACTCGCGGCGGCCTTGCTCGCGTCGGGCATCGAACCGGAACAGCGCGTCGCCATCATGGCGGGCACCCGGTACGAGTGGATCCTGGCCGACCTCGCCGTGATGTGCGCCGGTGCGGCGACGACGACCGTCTACCCCAGCACGCACGCGGCGGACGCCACCTACATCGTGGCTGACTCGGAATCGCAGATCGTCTTCGCCGAGGACGCATCACAGGTCGCCAAACTCGCCGACAATCGCGGCGACCTGCCGGACGTACGGCTGGTGGTGGTCATGGACGGGGAGGGTGACGGGGACTGGGTCGTCACTTTCGACGAATTCGCCCGCCGCGGCGCCGCTCACCTACAGGAACACCCGACATCCGTCACCGACGCCGCAGCCACGGTGACCAGCGAGTCACTCGCCACGCTCATCTACACGTCGGGCACCACCGGACGCCCGAAGGGGGTTCGCCTCGCGCACCGGTCATGGACCTCGGCGGCGGAGTTCATCCGCAACGAGGAACTCCTGGGCGAGGACGACCTGCACGTGTTGTGGCTGCCGCTGGCCCACTCGTTCGGCAAGGTGCTGCTCGCCAGCCAGCTCGCGTGCGGTTTCGTCAGCGCTGTCGACGGGCGCGTAGACAAGATCGTCGAGAACATGGGCGTCGTGAAGCCGACGTTCATGGCCGCGGTGCCGCGCATCTTCGAGAAGGCGCACGCGCGGATCGTGATGACGAGCCAGGAAGGCGGCGGCATCAAGGCCCGGTTGTTCGAGCAGGCCTTCCGAGTTGGCCTGGACGTCAGCCGCCGCCGACGTGACGGCAAGCCCGTACCGCTACCGCTACGGCTGCAGCAGCAGCTGTTCGACCGCTTGGTGTTCAGCAAGGTGCGCGCGGTCTTCGGCGGCCGGCTGCGGTTCTTCGTCTCCGGGTCCGCGCCGCTGAACCGCGAGATCGCCGAGTGGTTCCTCGCTGCCGGGGTGCTGGTGCTGGAAGGCTACGGCCTCACCGAATCCGCGGGGGCCGGGTTCATCAACCGTCCCGACAACTACAAGCTGGGCACCGTCGGGTTGCCGTTCGACGGCACCGGGGTGCGCATCGGTGACAACGGCGAGGTGCAGCTGCACGGCCCGCTGGTGATGACGGGCTACCACCACTTGCCCGACAAGACCGAAGAGGCGATGACGAAGGACGGCTGGCTCCGCACCGGCGACCGCGGCAGCCTCGATTCCGACGGATTCCTCACCATCACCGGCCGCATCAAGGAGTTATTCAAGACCTCCGGTGGCAAGTATGTCGCGCCGCCGGCCATCGAAGCGAAGTTCATGGCGCTCTGCCCGTATGCCAGCCAATTCATCGTGTTCGGCGAAGCGCGCAACTACTGTGTCGCGCTGATCGCGCTGGACGGTGACGCGCTGTCGAAATGGGCTGCGGAGCAAGGGATCTCGGAAGGCTCGTTCGCCGAGCTCACCCGCAACGCCCAGGTCCGCGAGATGGTCGACGGCTACGTGCAGCAGTTGAACAGCGAACTCAACCGCTGGGAAACGATCAAGAAGTGGGAGCTGATCGACCACGAATTGTCAGTCGACACAGGAGAATTGACACCTTCGCTGAAGCTCAAGCGGGCGGTGGTGGAGCAGAACAACAAGCAGGTCATCGACGGGTTCTACACCTGAGTGCGCCTTGGTGCGGCCGACCCGTCGCGACTACGGTTGCTCGGGCGACCGTTCGAACGCGAGGGACAGATAGCGGGCGGCCATGACTTTAGCCTGCGCGATGATCGCCGGGTCGCCGGCGGGATCAATGCGGAAGGCCGCTTCGAGGAGAGCCTGGCTGGCCTCCCAGCAGACGTAGATCATCAGCGTCAGGTCGTTGAGCGGTACGTGCGCGCGAGATGCCAGCGTGTCGGCGAGCGTTGCGGCGAATCGGGTGTTGTTGTGTTCATGGTCGGCGCGAATGAAATCCGGGTCCAAGCGGGCCCCGACCCACAGCTGCCGAAGCGCCGGTTCGCTGCGGTAGAACGACGAATAGGCATCCAGCAGACGATCCAACAGATCACGCCAGTCGGAGTCGACGGGGGCATCGGCCAATGTCGACTCGAGAACTTCGCCGAAGCGGTTTGCGAAGCGTTGCGCGAGCGCGTAAACGATGTCGTCCTTGCGCGCGAAGAACTGGTACAGGGTACCTAGTGGGACGCCGGCGCGGCGGGCGATGTCGCCGACCTTGAGGCTTTCCAGGCCCTGGTCGACCACGATGGCCGCCGCCGCGTCCAGGATGCGTTCCACGCGTTCGCGGCTGCGCTGCTGGCTCGGCGAGCGCCGCATGTGCTGCGGGCTGACGGACATCACTTTTGGTCGAACGGCGCCACGTGCATGAGGGGAATGAAACCGCAGCGGCGCAGAAGCGCAAAGCGTCCGCCGCGTACCGCTCTTGCCTCGGCGGCGAAATGCCCTGCGAGTTCGCGGGTGAACCCGTGTCTGTCATAACGGGCCAGCGTGTCGCCGACCAGATTCGCCGACAGGTCCCATAGCCGGTTGCCCATGATGTCGACCATGGCCCCGGCCTGGATGTAGTAGCCGAGCGGGCCGTCATGCTCGACACTTATTCCGGGTGTGGTGTGCACGGTGATGGCGTCGGACAGCTGCGTTGCCCTCCGACCATCGAGCTGGGCCGACGCGGCGCACTCGGTGGCACGCCGGGCGCTGCGAATAGTGAAGTCTTCGCCCGGCACGGCGGGAGCGATACCGTGGTCGTGGAGCAGGCAGCCGGCGTATAACAGTTCCTCGTCCAGTTCGACGGCATCGACGTCGGCGAGCGCCCGCCCAAAGATCCACGACCGGTAACTGTGGCCGATGATAACGGGGCTCTGCTCTGCCGCGGCTGCCTCCACCTCGCGGGCAAATCGGCTGTCGGGAGGCCGGATTTCGCGATCTGACGGGCGTGCGGCGAGGGAAGGCCGATCACGTCGCAGTCGATGTAAAAAATAATCACGCTGGCTGTTCACGATCGACGTCAGCAGCCGGAGCTGCTCGCGGCGAGTGAGCCGGCCGCTGGTGCGCCGCGTCCATTCCAAGCCCCCGATTCGCTCGGGGTCCGGGTGCGGGCTCACGGTTTCCCATCGGCCAGAACTCGACAAAAGATGAACATGAATCATGTTCTATCGATTTGATGCGCTCCCGTCAACCCACCTGCGAAATCTCCGACAACCGCTGCCCGGTCACTGCACTTCGCCACCCCAGTGGACTCAGATGTCTGAAGGGGTCGGTTTGGCGGAGCTGCTGAAGTTCTGCTAGCAACGTCTCGAGTGCCGCCTGGCTTCGTTGCTTAACCGAGGCCTCCCATACGGTGGCCGACGCGTGAGCAGGTTTGCATGTGTCGATCTGAGCGCCGAAGCGCAGATACATCCTTTGCGGGCGTGGGATCAGCGTCGGCCCGAGACCTCGGATGAGTGGGATATTGACTTCCGGTTGCCGCAGAACATGTTTGGTGAACAAACGGCCCGCTCGGCCCCACCGTGAGTCCCGTTCCACCAGGCTGAGGTAGACCTCGTCGCCGCCGACCAGTCCGACCGGAACGATCGGATAGTCGTGAGCGATGGCCAAACGCGCGAATCCGCTCCGCCCCTCCCAGAACAGCTGATAATCCTCGCCTCTGAATTTAGGCATCTCACGGCCGCCGCCCGGGAACACCAGGAGGGCTTCATGGTGTCGCATCAACTGCGCACCGTTGTCCTGGTCTCCGACCACGGCGCCGGCCGCTGCAAGCAGATCGGCGGCAAGGCCGCGCCGTCTGGCCAGGGAACGTGAAGCCAGACCGCGGACGCGGACGCCCAATTCGCGATACACGAAGTAGGGAATGAGCACGATCTCGGCCACGCCCGACGAGGTGTGGTTGCCAACGAGGAGAAAACGTCCGTCGCGCGGGAGATGTTCGAGGCCATCGACGTACGGTTTGCACAGATCCACCAGCGGGGTTAATTGATCGGCGATCGAGAAGATGGCTCGTTGCATTGCCTTGACGCGGTCGGATTGGTCGATCAGGTTGCTCATTTCCCGTCCCGTCTCAGAGGGCGAACTGGTAACGATGATAGCTCGAGACTGACCAAATGACCATTTTGGTCAGTCTTACCACAGCAGGTGCGCGCGGGTTATATTCACAAAGGTGAGTGCACCCAGTGGCGACCTGCCCGAACGCAATTCGGCCAAGGCGGCCCGGCTGCTCGAGGCGGCCGGCGACCTCCTCATCGGCCGAGGCGCAAAAGGATTCACCGTCGCTGACGTCGCACAGCGGGCACACGTCGGAAAGGGCACCGTCTACCTGTACTGGCAGACCAAGGAAGACCTCCTGATCGGCCTGATCGGCCGCGGATTCCTCGGTCTTCTCGACGACTTGATCGAGACGCTCACCGAGCAGCCTGATTTTGCCCGCCCGTCCCGATTCTGTCCGCTGATGCTGGAGATCGCGACGAGCAAGCCGCTGGTGGCGGCTCTGCAGAGCCGCGACGAAGACCTGCTCGGAGTCCTTGCTCGCGACCCACGCTCAGTTGGGTTTCGCGACACCCTCGGACCCAGCGCGGTGATTAAGGCGGTCCTACCCGTGTGGCGCCGGAACGGACTGGCTCGCACCGACTGGGACATCGACAATCAGACGTTCGCTCTGCACGGGCTTGTTACCGGCGTTGCGATGTCGATGGTCGGCGAGGCCCCGGTCGCTGTCGACGATTGGCTGGGCGTCCTCGGCGCGGCAGTGACAGCACTCCTCGGCCCTGAACGCGCCAACCGGAAACAGCTCGCGGCTACCGTGGCCGAGGTAGTCAAGTTTCTCCGACAGGCCCGGATCGCCGCTCTGGCCTTGATCAACCCCACCACTGGTGGATCACCATGAGGCACAACGCAACTGTGGCATAACGTCACTCGCCAGCAGCTCCAGATGCGCCAGGTCGGACATATCGAGTAGCTGCGCGTATACCCGCCGCACCCCCAACTCCCCCCAGGGGCCCAGCTTGTCGACGATCTCGCCAGGCGTGCCGACCAGCGGACTGTTGGACCGCATCTCGTCGACGTCCCGGCCGATCACCGCAGCCCGACGGGACACCTCGGCCTCGTCGCGGCCGGCGCACAGCACGAAGGCGCTGGAATAGACGATCGAGTCCGCGGCCCGGCCGGTCGCGGCGACCGCGTCGGCCACCCGCTCGAACTGCGTACGCACGACGTCGATCGTCGCGAAGGGCACATTGAATTCGGCCGCGTACCGTGCCGCGAGTGCCGGGGTGCGTTTGGCCCCGGTGCCGCCGATCACGATCGGCGGATGCGGGTTCTGTACCGGCTTGGGCAGCCCCGGTGAGTCGGCGATCGTGTAGTGCTCGCCCGCGTAGTCGAATGTCTCACCGTTCGGTGTGGTCCACAGCCCCGTGATGATGGCGAGCTGCTCGCTGAGCCGGTCGAAACGTTCGCGCACCGACGGAAACGGGATCCCGTAGGCCCGGTGCTCCGATTCGAACCAACCGCTGCCCAAGCCGAATTCGACACGGCCGCCGCTCATTTCGTCTACCTGTGCTACCGCGATCGCCAGCGGCCCGGGGTAGCGGAACGTCGCGGACGTCACCAGCGTGCCCAGCCGGATACGCGTCGTTTCGCGGGCGATCGCGCCGAGCGTCACCCAGGAGTCGGTTGGCCCCGGCCCCCCGTCACCGCTCATGGCCAGAAAGTGATCAGAGCGGAAGAACGCGTCGAAGCCGAGGTCTTCGGCGGCTCGCGCAACTGCTGACTGGTCGGCGTAGGTGGCCCCTTGCTGTGGCTCGACGAAAGCGCGGAATTCCATGGGTTCCTTCGGTAACTCATTGCACCGCAACGTAATAGCGGCACGGTCGATTCAGGATACGCCAGTGGGCTTGCGGTTGGAATCGGTGAATCGGACGCTGACGCGCTGAAAGCGCTTGACGCGTTCGGCTTTGGCTTTTCTGGTGTAGGTCTTGCGGTCAGCCGGCGTGAGATCCGCGTCGTCGGTGAACGGGGTCAGCAACGAACGCGGATGCAACCCCTCGACCAGCACCACGTTGATCTCGGCGCACAACACCAGCGTCGAGGACACCAGGAACAGGAACGCCAGCATGCCCAGCACCAGTGCGAACACACTGTTGGTGGCGCTGGAGGACTTCACCACGTGCCCGATGTACCCGGCCCCGAACCATTGCAGAATCTGCCAGACGATGGCCGCCGCGATCGCTCCCGGCAACACCTGGCGGTAGGTGAGTTCGCGCGCCGTGGTCACCCGGAAGGCCACCAAGCAGATGCCTGCGTTGATGGCCACCGCGACCAGAGCGATGCCGATCCTGCCGAATGGGCCCAACGTGCTTGTCACGTGCGCGATCGCCGACAGCAGGGTGGTGGCGATGGCCGCCGAGCCGAGCACCAACAGCAGTAGGAAGCTGCGCACCCGTGACCGGATCGGGTCGGGGCGCTCGTGCCGCGGTACCGCCCACACCGAATCCATGGCGTTCTGCAGCGCCTGTCCCACGCCCAGGCCACCATAGAGCGCGCCGACTATGCCTACCGCCACTGCGCCGGCCCCGCCGCTGAGTCCTTCTGGCTGATGTAGCTGGCTGCCGATGACCGGGAACTGACTCAACGTGCTTTGCAGCACTTCTGCCTGCAGGTCGGGCCGGCCGGCCAGCAGCACTCCAAGGCCGGTGGTCAACAGCAACAACAAAGGGAACAGCGAGACAAACGCGTAGTAGGTGATCAGCGCGGCAAGATAACCGCCCTGATCGTCGAGGTATTTGTAGATCACCGCAATGGTCACACCCACGGTGCGATTGCGTTGCTGCAATCTGTCCAGCCAGCCGACCATCGCCGCTCACTTCACACTCACCGATGAAACACGCTGAGAAATACCCGAAACCATGAAAGGTCAATCTCTGCTTAGGGCGTCGAGTTCGGGGTACCCCGCGAAATCCATGTCCCAGCATTTCGGAGTAGCCATGCCACCGCGCCGCCAGCCCGACCAGACCGCCCCCAAGCGAACGAGCCCCACGGGCAACACCAACGGAGAGACCGGCGATATCGACGCGCGCGCTCAGGGCGGTAAATACCTGACCACCGCGCAAGGTCTGCGGCTCCCGGACACCGACCACTCGCTGAAAGCCGGTAACCGCGGGCCCAGTCTGCTCGAGGACTTCCACCTGCGCGAGAAGATCACGCACTTCGACCACGAGCGCATTCCCGAGCGCGTCGTGCATGCCCGTGGCGCGGCCGCGCACGGTGTCTTCGAGTCCTACGGCACCGCGGCATCGGTTACCAGGGCCGGGTTTCTTGCGCGCAAGGGCAAGAAGACCGAGGTTTTCTGCCGATTCTCGACGGTGCTGGGCTCGCGGGGGTCGGCCGACACCGTTCGCGACACCCGGGGGTTCGCGGTCAAGTTCTACACCGATGAAGGCAATTTCGACCTGGTGGGCAACAACATTCCGGTGTTCTTCATCCAGGACGGCATCAAGTTCCCCGACGTCGTCCATGCGGCGAAGCCCCATCCCGACCGTGAGATCCCCCAGGCCCAGTCCGCGCACGACACCTTCTGGGATTTCGTCTCGCTGCATACCGAAGCCACGCATCACGTGCTGTGGAACATGAGCGATCGCGGCATTCCGCGTTCCTACCGCACGATGGAGGGATTCGGCGTCCACACCTTCCGGCTGGTGAACAAGAAGGGCAAGACGAGCCTGGTCAAGTTCCACTGGAAGCCGGTGGCCGGCGTGCATTCCCAGGTCTGGGAAGAGGCTCAGATCACCGCCGGTGTCGATCCCGACTTCCACCGCCGGGACATGGCCGATGGCATCGAGGCGGGTGCCCCGCTCGAATACGAGCTCGGCATCCAGGTCATGCCGGACGACGGCACCGACAGCTTCCAGGGCATCGACCTGCTGGACCCGACCAAGCTGGTGCCCGAGGAGATGGTGCCGGTGCAGCTGATCGGCAAACTGACCCTCAATGGCAACCCGACAAATTTCTTCGCCGAAACCGAACAGGTCGCGTTCCATCTCGGCAACCTGGTCCCCGGCATCGAACCGACCAACGACCCACTGCTACAGGCCCGCCTGTTCTCGTATCTGGACACGCAGCTCACCCGCCTCGGTGGCCCGAATTTCACGCAGCTGCCGATCAACCGGCCGCACTGCCCGGTCAACGACATGCTGCGCGACGGCATGCACCAGACCGCAATTCACACCGGCCAGGCACCATACCGCCCCAACAGCATCGACGACGGGGAACCGTTGGTGGCCGGTGCCGACGAAGGCGGTTACGTGCAGACACCGCGGCAGGTGCAGGGGCCGACGGTGCGGGAGAACCCGTCCTCGTTCGAGGACCACTTCACCCAGCCGGCGATGTTCTACCGCAGTCTGTCCGCCGTCGAGCAGGCGCACGTCATCGAAGCGTTCACGTTCGAACTCGGCAAGTGCTACGAGCAGTCCATCAAGGAACGCCAGCTCGAGGTCCTGGCCAATGTCGACGCCGATCTGTGCAAGCAGGTGGCCATCGGGCTCGGCCTGCCCGCGCCCAGGGGCAACCCGCCCAAAGACGTTGTGCTGTCGCCGTCTTTGTCGCAGGTGGTTGAGATCCCCGGTCCGATCGACGGCCGCAAGGTCGGCATCATCGCCGGAGCGGACTCCGACCTCAGCGGCGTCGCCAAACTCGTCGACGCCGTCCTCGGGCTCAACGCGACGCCGTTGGTGACCGCGCCCGTCGGCGGTGTCCTGAAGTCCGGCCGGCGCAGCGTGATCGTCGAACGGACCCTGCTGACCACGCGATCCATCGAGTTCGACGCGGTGGTGGTCGCCGACGGAACCAAGCCCACCAACGACCTGAAGCTGGTTCTGTTGTTGCAGGAGGCTTTCCGGCATTGCAAACCAATAGCCGCGTGGGGTGACGGGACGTCTGCGCTGAGGGCCGCGGGCATCCCGCTGGACGCACCGGGCGTCCTGGTCGCCGACAAGATGGACCGCAAGTTCACCACCGCGCTCGCCAAAGCGGTCGGCCTGCATCGGGTGTGGGAGCGGGCCGTCGACGTGATGGCCTCCGAGGTGGCGCCGGCGCGCTGACCTCAGACGGTCGCGCGGTCGCGGCCCTCCCAGTAGGGCTTGCGCAGCTCCTTCTTGAGGATCTTGCCGGTGGGGTTTCGTGGTAGCTCGTCGGCGAAGTCAATGGATTTCGGACACTTGTAGGCGGCCAGTCGCTCGCGGGCGAATGCGATGATCTCCTCCGCGGTGGCCTCGCCTTCAACTGCCACAACGGCTTTCACCACTTCGCCCCATTTGTCGTCGGGCACGCCGATGACCGCGACCTCCACGACCGCCGGGTGCTCGGCCAATACCTGCTCGACTTCGATCGAGTAGATGTTCTCGCCGCCCGAGATGATCATGTCCTTCAGCCGGTCCTCGACGAAGATGTATCCGCCGTCGTCGACGCGGCCGATGTCGCCGGTGCGGAACCAGCCGTCCTCGGTGATCGACTCGGCGGTCGCCTCCGGCCTGTTGTGGTACCCCTTCATCAATTGCGGTGAGCGGAACCACAATTCGCCCTGCTCGCCGGTGGGGACGTCCTGGAGCGTGTAGGGGTCGACGACACGCACCTCTGCGCCCGGCACCAGCGTGCCCGCGCTGCTGAGCCGCTCCGGTCGGTCGGTGGCGCGGTGGGCCTCGGGGAGCAGGTGACTGATCACCCCGCACAGTTCGGTCAGGCCGTACGCCTGGATGAAGTCGGTGTTCGGCCACGCCTCCAGGGCCGCGCGCAGCAGCGGCAGCGGCATCGGTGACGCGCCGTACGAGTAGGTCTTGAGCGCGCCGAACAATTTCACCGCGTCCTCGCCGGACTCCAGGACCTTGGCCAACACCGCAGGCACCAGGAACGTTCTGTTGGCACCCTTGAGGATTGCGCCGGCCAGTGTCATGCCGTCGACGTCGCGCGTCATCACGCTCGGCACTCCGTCGTGAATGCCGAACTGCACGTAGGACGATCCACCGACGTGGAACAGCGGCATCGACACCATGCTCTTGTCGCCCGGGTCGAAGTCGAAGCCCTCGTGTGCGTTGAGCGTGTGCGCGATCATGTTGGCCTGCGTCAGCTGCACGCCCTTGGGGCGCCCGGTAGTTCCCGAGGAGTACATGATGATGCACACGTCGTCGGGTTCGACGTCGTCGGCCCGGCCGACCGGTGTCGACCCGGCCAGCAGCGCTTCGTATTCATCGCCGTCGCCGCCTTCGGGCGTCACGGTGATGATCTGCTCGACGTTGGTGAGGTCGCCGCGGATCTTGTCGATGCTCGGCTTCAGCTCGGTGCCGACGATCAGTACCTTGGCTCCCGAATCATTGAGGACATAGTCGAGTTCGTCGGCCGCGAGCCGGAAGTTGATGATCGCGTTGGCCGCACCCAGGGACGCGGCGGCAAAGGTCAACTCGACACACGCCGGGTGGTTCTTATCCAGGAAAGCCACCACGTCGCCGCGCTTGACGCCGAACGCCGAGAGAGCCCCGGCCAACCGGCGCACCCTGTCGTTCCACTGCGCCCAGGTCCAGTTCCGATCCAGATAATCGATCGCCTCGTCGTCGGGCTTGGTCGCTGCCCAGTGAGCGAGGCGGTCGTCGAGAAAGCGGGGGTCAGCTAGGTCAGGCATGCGAAGAGCCTTCCATGTCGGGTGCCTACTGAGAAGCACATCAGTGGATACGGGCGCTGCCGCCCAGTCCTACCTCCAGCACGCTGCCCGTGATGACCCCGGGGTCGGTGACCAGGTACATGACCCCGCGGCTGACGTCCTCGGGCTGAAGCCACGGCTGCGGTATCGGGTTCGCCCTCATCATGCGCCGTACCAGATCGTCGGGAACGTCATCGCCTCCGGCGGGCTGCACCATCGGCGTCTGCGTTGTGGTGGGGCAGATGACGTTGACCGTGATGCCCTCCTTCGCGACCTCCAGGGCGACGGACTTCGCGAGCCCGATGATGCCCCACTTGGTGGCGTTGTACGCGGCGAGATCCGGGATCCCCATCCGGCCGCCCATCGAGGACGTCACCACGATCCGGCCGAATCGCTGCCGCCGCATCACCGGAATGACGGCCCGCAGGGTGTGGAAAACGCCGGTCAGGTTGGTGTCGATGAGTTGCTGCCACATCTGGTCACTGACCTGTTCCAGTGGCCCGGTGCTGACGATGCCGGCGTTGGCCACGACGATGTCGAGGCCGCCCAGGTCGGCGACCGTCTGCTCCACCGCTGCATCGACCTGAGCGGAGTCGCGCACGTCGACGGCAATCGGCAGGCAGCGTCGTCCTGACTCCTCGACGAGCTTGGCCGTCTCGCGCAAATCGTCCTCGGTACCGAGCGGGTAGGTGAGGTCGGTCACGGGGCCGGGCGCGTCGGCGACGACGACGTCCGCCCCTTCCGCTGCCAGCGCCACCGCGTGCGCGCGGCCCTGACCCCGGGCCCCTCCGGTGATCAACGCAACCCGGCCATCCAAAGCACCCATAGCCCAGACGTTAGCCTCCGGCCTCGAAACCGGTTGCGGCGGGAACGCTTCAGGTCAGTGGCGTTGCCAGGGCGGATGCGGATTGGGGATGCAGACGCCCCGTACGCATCCCAGCACGCCCCGAACCGGTGGCGGAGTCGCTTTGGGCGGCGGCTGGCATCCGGTCGCCGGACAGGGCGGGTCGCCGGGTCCGTAGTCTGCGTGGGCCGGCGGCACGGCCAGCAAGGACCCTGCGGTCAGCGCTGCTGCGACGAACACCTTGGCTGCGATCATCTGACTCTGCCCTCGAACGAACTTCATGCAAGGTCAACGATAGCGCGCGGTGCGCGGTTCGGAGCCGACCGAGACCCAGCGCATAGGCTTTGCATATGAGCGCCGGGGAGCAGCGCGAGGGAGTCGATCTGACTAACCTCGATCAGCCGCTGAGTCCCGACGCCGGCGCGACCAAACGTGATCTGGTGGACTACCTGGACGCGGTGGCCGACCGGATGGTGCCCGGATTGGCCGGCCGGCCACTCACCGTGTTGCGGGTGTTGCGCGGTCGGGCGCCCTTCATGCAGAAGAACGTCCCCAAGTACACCCCGGACTGGGTGCGCACCGTTTCCATCTGGGCGGAGGCATCTCACCGCGAGGTGCATTACCCCGTGTGCGACGACCGGCGGACGCTGCTCTGGCTCGCCAACCAGCGTGCAGTCGAGTACCACCCCGCGCTGGGGTTGGCCGACGACATCTATCGGCCGACACACCTGGTGCTCGATCTGGACCCGCCGGCCGACGGCGACTTCGCCGCGGTGGTCAAGGTGGCCCACCAGGTGCGTCAGGCATTGCAAGATTGCGGTCTGGCCGGCGCGGTCAAAACCAGCGGTGCCAAGGGCGTACATGTGTTCGTTCCGATCGACGACCACGCAGCCTCCGACGATGTCGCAGCGGCCACCCGGGCGCTGGCCGCTCGCGCCGAGGCGCTCGACCCGGACTCGGCGACAACGGCTTTCATCGTGGAGGACCGCGAGGGCAAGGTGTTCGTCGACGCGACACGAGCCGGAGGCGCCACGGTCGTCGCCGCCTACAGTCCACGGTTGCGTGCGGGCACGCCGGTGTCGTTTCCGCTCGACTGGTCGGACCTGGATCGGGTGCACCCCACAGACTTCACGGTCCACACGGCGGTCGACGCCCTCGCCCGACATGACCCTTGGGCTTCGTCCATGCCGGCGGCGCAACGGCTGCCGAGCGACCTCGTCGAGCAGGGCCGCTCGATCCCGGTCGCCCGAGTCGCCGCGATGCACGAAGGCAAGCGCCGCGCCCGAGCCCGCCGTGCCGAAAAGGGCTGAGCTTCAGGCGGTTCGTGAGGCCTGGTAATACGCGATGCGCCAGCCGTCGGCGCCTCGGGTGACCAGCACACCGATGCGCACGCTGACGACGGTCTGGTCGGGAAAGGCGAAGTCGGCGTGCAGATATCCGAGTACCCCGTCGGCGCCCACCCGCCGCGCCTCCAGGATCCGGTAGGACACCGTCATGCCTCGTGGCTGCCCGGCATAGTACGCGGAAACACCCTGACGCCCAACGCTGTACGGACGCAGGCCCTGAAAAACAGCGTCCTCGGTGAACTGCTCGGCCACCCGGTCAGGCTGGTGGCTGTCGATCCCCGCCTTCCACCGGTCCATCACGTCACCAAGGATGTCTTCGAGTTCAGTGCCCGGCACTTTGGCCTCCGTCCACATGCAGGATCTCGCCGGTGACGAACGAGTTGCCTTCCAGGTACAACACCGCGTCCACCACTTCGCCGATCTCACCCAGCCGTCCAAGGGGATGCATCTGCGCCAGAACGTCATGGGTCGACGGGTCATGCATCGGTGTGCGGATGTTGCCCAGCGCCACGGCGTTGACCCGAATTCCCCTGTCCGCGTACTCGATAGCCAGAGCCTTGGTTGCGGCGTTGAGCCCGCCTTTGGTCAGCGACGCCAGCGCCGAAGGCACCGCGGAATTGGGATGATCGACCAGGCTGGTGGAGATGTTCACCACGTGGCCGCCACCGCCCCTGGCCAGCATCGCCGCGATCGCGGCCCGCGAAACCTCAAAGAAGCCACGGAGATTCACTCCGGTAACGGCGTCGTAGTCCTCGTCGGTGTATTCCGTGAACGGCTTGGGCACGAAGATCCCGGCATTGTTCACGACGGTGTCGACGCGACCGAATCGTTCCAGTGCCCCATCCACGATGCGGGCGCCCACTCCGGGCTGCGCCACGTCGCCGGCGACGGCGAATACCAGGGGATCGGTGCTGTCGGCGATGCGACGCGAGTTGGCGACCACGGCGTAGCCGCGTCGGCGGTATCCCGCGACCAGCGCGTCCCCGATTCCCTGCGAGGCGCCGGTGATGATGGCGACACGTTCGTCCATGAGCGGTCCCTTTCTTACTCGGTGTCGTCGTCAACAACCATTAGGCTCCGGAGCATTCCGTCCGCAGCAGTGGAGGAGAGCACATGGCGAGTCAGATCGACATCGCGGCCGTCGGCGTCCACGTTCTCGACACGCATGTCCTCGGGGTCACCTCCATTCCCGACGGCTCCGACGGCCAGCTCGTCGAGGCCATCAAGATCTCCGCGGCCGGTACCGCGGGCGGCACGGCGGTGGTGCTCAGCCGGCTCGGGGCCCGGGTCCGCTGCTACGGAGCCGTCGGAACCGATGCCCTCGGTGACACACTGCTCGGGTTGCTCGAGGGACATGGCGTCGACGTCGCCGGCATTGCGCGCACCACGGCGAGTCAGACGTCGGCATCGGTCATCCCGGTGCGCCCCAACGGCGACCGGCCCGCCTGGCACTGCCCGGGCGCCAACGCCACTCTGACCCTGGATGCCCTTGACCTCGACGACATTGCCCGCGGCAGGCACCTGCATCTCGGTGGACCGGAGTTTCTGGGCGGAGCTGCCGCCGCGACGCTGCTCAAGCGCGCCAAGGAGAGCGGGATGTCGACGTCGGTGGACATCCTGGCCGGTGGTAATCCCGGCCTGCTGGCCTGGATCGCCGAGGCACTGCCGCACACCGATTATCTGCTGCCCAACGATGAGCAGGTGCTCGGTTTCACCGGCGCCACCGATTTGGAGACAGGAGCCAGGGCGCTGTTGGATGCCGGCGCCGGCTGCGTCGCGGTGACCCGGGGCGGTGCGGGCGCGCTCGTCGTGGCGGCCGAAGAAACGATTGCGGTGCCCGCGTACCCGGTCGAAGTCGTCGACACCACCGGGTGCGGCGACGCGTTCTCGGCCGGGTTCATTCTGGGTCGGGCTCTGGGGCGCGACCTGGCTGAGTCGGCCCGGCTGGGATGCGCTACCGCCGCGCAAGTTGCGGGCGGAGTCGGTACCGACGCGGGTTCTTACGACCTCGCGACGGTCGACGCTTTTGTGGCTCAGAACCAGGGGCCGGGGTAGCGGCCGTCGGTGTCGCGCACCAGGAGGATCTCCCGGCAGTCCCCTTTCTGCTGGGGCGCGGTCTCGCCGCTGCACACCAGGGTCCAGCCGGATATGCGTCCGAACGGCCGGTCGGTCCAGTTCGTGGCAACCGGGTTGGTCTCCGGAAGCGCGAGCACGGAATGCGTCCCGGCGGAATTGGTGATGTACAGGTGGTCACCGAAGAACGCGAGCTTCGAAATCGGTTGCTTCTTGGCCTCATCCCGAGCCGTGAGCAGATCCCAGTGCTGGGTGCGCAGATTCCACACTCCATAGCCGAACTGAGAACCGGCCGAGCCCCGCCCGTCGACGAAGAGCTTGCCGTCCGACAGGGTCGCTGCCAGGCCGCCGCCGGAAATCCGTTCGGTGTCACCGAATTTGACGAGAGTCCGCGATGTCAAGTCGTAGAACGCGGTCGACATCACCGGTGGGTTGTGCGAGTCCCAGTGCGTGATCTGCACGAGCCTGTCTGGCCCGTCGGATAATTCAGCGTCGACCGTTGCCACGTCGTTGTCCTGGTAAACGGGTTCGCCGGTGGGCAAACGCAATTCAGCGCCCAGCGGCCCGCCGGGCACAGGACTGCGCTGGAAAGAGAGCACGTCCTGCCATACCCGGGCCTGCTCCGGGTCGTCCCAGCGGGAGGCCAGGTCGGTATTGGACAGGATTGTGGTTTTCGGAGGCGACGGCGACCCGCGCGTGTCGGTGAAAGCGTTGACCCATGCCACTCCGAAGGTGGTCGGCGCCAGCCGCCAGTCCTTGGCCGCGGCAAGCTTGAGCTCCGGTGTTGGCGGGAGTACCTCCCTGGTGGCCAGCGGCTGACTCGATTTCAGGTCGAACAAATAGGCCGTGGCCTTCACCGCGGCCGGCGCCTGGCCGGGGGTGGTGGTGGCGACGACATAGACGACCTTCATGTCACCGACGTTGTTGGACAGCGCACACATGGCGCCGGTGACCGTCTCGCCGGCGGCGGCCAGCGGCACCGCCGGCATGATCAAATCGGCGGTGTTGGGGTCCAGGACTTTAGGCCGGATATCTTCGAGCGCGGATTTGCTGGCTGAGAATTCGGTGGGGCAGCCGAAGTAGACGGTATCGCCGTAGGTCTTCCAATCTTTTGCCAGCGGGCTGATGTGTGGCGGTGCCGGTGCAACCGTATTGGGCGGCGGTTTGACGGTTGTGTGCGTGGTTTGCGCGGCAGGCGGCGTCACGGTCGCGGATGTGGAGCATCCAGCGAGGACCGCAACAGCGGTCAGCGCGACCATTATGTGTTTGCCGGTTGATGCAAACAGCCTGTTCAGCACAGTCATCAGCGTTCCCCCCGCTAAGTCCGGTGTCCTTTGAGCCTAGAGGGGTGCGTTGTGAACTGCGACTTGAGTCGACTCTCCTTTGATCGAACACGGTGGCGGCGACCGAGGCGCTGGCGGCCAGAACCGCTATGCGCTCACCCAATTGTGATGTGGGTCTCACTGATGCCGCATAATGGCCGCCGTGACTCCGAAGTCCGATTCTGGCCGTCCCGCCGCAGTCGAGCAGTTCGCCGATTCACTTCTCGATGCCGTGGAGCAGGTGGTCGACCCAGGCGGGGCGCGCCTGGATGCCGCTCTGAACGCATTGCGGCGCAACGTCATTGAATTCGTTCGCCGGTATCACCGGTTGGAGGTCGAGGTCGAAGCCGACACGTTAGACGATCCGGTGCTGTTCGTCGCCAATCACGGATTCGGCGGCGTTGTCGACCTCAATGTGATGGCTGTCAGCGCGGCCCTGGAAGACCTGGAACTCGAACGACCAGTCATTTTCCTCACGCATCAGCTGGCGTGGACGGTGGGTGTCGGGCCGATTGTCGAGCACCTGGGCGCCCGGCCGGCCAGTCGGGAAAGCGCCCACGAGGCGTTCGCCGATGGGCAGCACGTCGTCGTATTTCCCGGGGGCGACTTGGACGCGGCGAAGAAGTTCACCGACCGCAACCAGATTGTGTTCGGCGGTCGCAGCGGTTTCGCGCAGCTGGCGATGGATGAAGGCGTGCCCATCGTCCCCATCGTCACCGCCGGAGCCGGCGAGTCGTTGCTAGTGCTCTCCGATGGCGAAAGACTCGCCCGAGCACTGCGCCTGGACAAGTTGCTGCGGGTGAAGGCGCTGCCCACCAGCCTGTCACTGCCCTGGGGGCTCAACACCGGAGCGGTCGGAATGCTGCCCTACCTTCCGCTCCCCACCAAGCTGCAGACCCGCGTTCTTCCCGCCATGGTCGCCGAACCAGACGAGGACGCCCAGGCCTACGCCGAGCGCATCCACACCGCGATGCAGGACGCGCTCACCGAGATGACCACGGGCCGACGCCCGGTGATCGGCTGAGGCGCTTCGATCGAAAATCCCGTCCGGGCTGATCCCAACGACGAGCCGTACTGGGAACCGCGCCGTCGTGGTAGACCAAGGGTCATGACTGGTCTTGCCGAGCAAACCCGCTGGATGGACGCGACGGAGCAGGCGGGGCTGGTTGCCCGGGGTGAGGTCACCGCGGGCGAATTGTTGGAAGCGGCGGTCGCACGCATCGAGCAGTCCGATGCGGCCCTGAATGCCGTGGTCATCGAATGGTTCGAGCACGCCCGGTCGGTTGCGGCCGACCCCGGTCTGCCGGACGGTCCCTTCCGTGGGGTGCCGTTTCTGCTCAAAGACCTCTACACCAGCTTTGCGGGTCAGACTTTGTCCAACGGCAACGCGGCGCTCAAGGAAGCGGGCAAGATCGACACCACCGACACCACGCTGGTGTCTCGGTTCAAGGCGGCCGGCCTGGTCATCGCCGGCCGGACCAACAGCCCCGAAATGGGCAGTCTGCCGACTACGCAGCCGCTGGCCTGGGGGCCGACGCGCAATCCGTGGGCGCTGGACCGGACCCCGGGTGGTTCCAGTGGCGGGGCCGCCGCCGCGGTGGCGGTGGGGATGGTGCCATTTGCGAACGCTTCGGACGGCGGAGGCAGCATCCGCATTCCGGCGTCCTGTTGCGGGGTGGTGGGCCTCAAGCCGAGCCAGGGCCGCATCACCGTGGGGCCCAAGCGCGCCGAAGCGGGCCTGGGTGTGGAGTTGTGCGTCAGTCGCACGGTCCGCGACACGGCCGCGCTGCTGGACGCGGTGCACGGCCCGGGTGTCGGCGACACTGTCATAGCCCCGGCGCCGCAGCGGCCGTACCGGGACGAGGTGGGCGCCGACCCGGGCCGGTTGCGTATCGGACTGCTGGACAGCCATCCGCGCGGCGGTTTCCTGCATGAGGACTGCGTTACTGCCGTGCGGGCGGCAGGGGCGCTATTGGAGGATTTGGGCCACATCGTCGAGCCGGCCTGGCCGTCCTGTCTCGCTGATCCCACCCTGCAGCAGAAGTTCATGGCGCTGTGGGTCACCCAGATGGCCATGGCGGCGCGCGGCTTCGGCGAGACACTCGGCCGGGAGGTGACAGCCCAGGACATCGAGCCCGTCAACTGGGCGCTGATCGAGCGAGCCCGGCACGTGACGGCCGTGGAGTACGCCGCGGCGGAGAACGCGGTGTATGCCTTCCGTCGTTCGCTGCAGCAGTGGTGGGCCGATGGCTGGGATCTGTTGCTCACCCCGACGGTCGCTGAACCGCCATTGCCGCTGGCCGAGTTCGAGAATGATCCCGACCATGTGACCAGGCCCATGCGTCGTGGCGGCGAGTTCGCCGCATTCACGCCCCCTTTCAACATGAGCGGCCAGCCGGCGATCAGCCTGCCGCTGCACCGCAACCCCGATGGGCTTCCCATCGGGGTTCAGCTCGCTGCCGCATACGGCCGGGAGGACGTGTTGATTCGCGTTGCCGCGCAACTGGAGTCGGCGCACCCGTGGTCTTCCTATCGCCCGGTGATTCCGTGACGCAGGAAGAGAGAAGCGTCTCGCCCGATGGACGTTATGTGGTCTATGTCGACTCGTTCGAGGCGCGGGCCTTCCAGTGTCGACTGCGGGCAGCTCACCGCTTCGGTGGATGGAGTTGAAGCCCGTCCCCTGAACCAGGTGGACGGCTTCTGCGGGACGCTCTGGCGACTCAGTAGTAGCAGGTGTAGAAGGTCTGGCTCGCGTAGTCGTAGCAGGTGTAGCTGCCGGTGGGCGGCTGGTTGCCCGGCGCGGCGTCGGCGGGTCCGGCGGCGCCCAGCGCGGCCAGGCCGAGGCCGGCTGCCATCAGGGACATGCCGGTGAGGGCGCGGATGTTGATGGTGGACATTGTGCTTTCCTTTCGCTTGTGGTGCTGGCAGCGAAAGAATCCGTCGGACGGCTCGACGATTTCTTGGCGGCTTCTTGGAGCCAAAGGGCTACAGGTCGAACGCGATCGGCAGACTCAGCGGCCCGCTCAGGCTCACCATCGGCTTCCACGGGGCTGGTCCGGTGATGCGGGGGTTGCGCAGCCGGCCCGTCAGCACGGTCAGCGCCTCGGCGAGTTCACGTCTGGCCAGATTGGCACCCAGGCAGTAGTGGATTCCACCGCCGAACGTCAGGATGGCCGGTGCCCCTTCGCGGGTGATGTCGACGCGGTCTGGCTCGTCGTACACCGACGGATCTCGGTTCGCCGCAGCGGTATTGACCAGAACCATGGTGCCGGCGGGAAAGAGGTAACCGTCGAGTTCGGCGTCCTCGGTCACCAGTCGCAGTGTCCCGCACGCGATGGGGGAGTGGCGCATCGTTTCCTCCACGGCGCGCATGGCCAATTCGGGACGCTCTGCAAGTGACTCCCACTGGTCCGGGTGTGCGCACAGCACGTGGACCGAGGCCGCAAGCTGGTTCCTCGTGGTGTCGGTGCCCGCCAGCAACAATCCTCCCGCGAGCATGCGCAATTCGGCGGGATTGAGCCGGTCGCCGTCGTCCTCGGCGCGTATGAGATCGGACAGCAGGTCCTCGGTCAGGCTGTGACGGCGCCGGACCACCATCTCGTCGACATAGTCGTCGAGCTCTCCCCAGGCCCGCATCACGTCGGATTCGATCTCGCTGACGCCTGCGATGAAGCTGAAGGCCTTGAAGATCTCGTCGGCCCATTGCGAAAAACGTTGCCAGTCCTCGCGTGGCGCGCCGAGCAGCGCGCAGATGATCGGAACGGGGTAGGGGCGAGCAAGGTCGGTGACCACATCGCAGCGGTTGGTTCCCGCGCCTGCTTCGGCGACGCGATCGACGAGATCGTTCATCACCGCCACCATGGTGTCGTGCAGCCGTAGCGTCGCGCGAGGGGTGAAAGCCTTGGACGTCAGGCTGCGCAGGCGATGGTGCGCATCACCCTCGAGGCACAGCAGGCTGTTCATCACCTTGTCCCACAACGGTCCCGAAGTGATGCCCTGGACAACAAGATTCAAGCCGGGCGGGATCTGGAACCGGCTGTCGCGCAGCACTGCGCGCACAAGGTGATAGGAAAGCACCTCGGGCCCGAACGGACCGAGCGCGATCGGCGCCTGCCGTTGCGCGGCCTGGATGCGCGGGTAGACGGCGGCCGGAGTTTCGGTAGGTTCGTAGGACAGCGTCGGCAGGCCGGCGTCGAAAACGCTTGGGGCAGCGGTGCCGACGGTCATGATGGCCTGGGCGGCGCAACCAGCGGCCTGCCCCGCCCCGGAAGTAATGCGCGATCATTCATCGCCGGCCACCTGCCCACTAACGAAGTGTCACCCTTGGGCCTGCGGGCCGCCGGGACAACTGGACCATAATGTATGGCCGTGCGCGACGGTTGTCAACGAAATATCACTGCCTGGTCAGGAATTCACCACACGCAATCACCAGGGCCTCGCGCAGTGCAATACGCTTGGCGATAAGCGTATGGTCTGAGGCGTAAGGGTACCGAAACAAACATGGGCCGGCAGGACATCGCCTGCCAGCCCATGTGTGAAGAACTGCCGGTTAAATGACGGTCACTCCGGTGGCCTGCGGCCCCTTGGCCCCTTGGCCGATGTCGAATTGGACTCGCTGGTTCTCTTCGAGCGAACGGTAACCATTCCCGTTGATCTCGGAGTAGTGAACGAACACATCTCCGGTGTCGCCGTCGGGAGCGATGAATCCGAAACCTTTATCGCTGTTGAACCACTTCACGGTCCCCTGTGCCATACTCTATCTTTTCTCTCATTTTGAACGGATGCCGAAAAACATCCCGCATCACACTAGCACGGCTATCTGCGTGATGACGCTTTCCAGGCCCGGGGTGGACGATTTTGATGAAATGTGTTGCGGTGCTGCGCATTCAGCCATGTGATGACCATCGTTGACCAATCGCCCAGTGCGGCCGACTTTTTGGCTGAATAAATCGCGCAGCACGCGATCGGCGCGTAGCCGCGCTCGCGTCCGCTTCGCTCGAAGGTCCCGGCTGTTGACCCGACAGCCGCGGGCGTCGACGATCGAACGATGCAGCCGAGAATCGCGCCGACGTTGCCACCGGGACCCCGATTACCCGGCTGGGTGCTGGCCGCGCTGATGATGGGCCGCGGTCCCGCGGCGGTGGCTGCCTGCCATCGCCGCTATGGCAGCGTGTTCACGCTGCGGGTGGCACTGCTGGGCACCATGGTCTATCTGGCCGATCCGGCCGACATCAAGACGGTGTTCGCCGGCGACCCCGGCATCTTCCACGCCGGCGAGGCCAACAAGATCTTGCGCGGGCTGCTCGGTGACAGCTCGCTGCTGGTCATCGACGATGACCTGCACCGGGAGCGGCGACGGCTGATGTTGCCACCTTTCCACCGCGACGCGGTAGCCCGCCAATCCGAGTTGATGGCCGAGATTGCGGCGGACAATATTGCCGGCTGGCCGGTAGCGGAACCATTTGCACTGGCGCCCAAGATGTCTGAGATTGCGCTCGAAATCATTCTACGGACGGTGATCGGTGCCTCCGATCGGCACCGACTTGCCGCGCTGCGCGCGATCATGCCCCCGCTGCTCAACCTCGGGCCTTGGGAGAGCATCGCGATCGCCAACCCGAAGCTGCTCCATCGTCGGCCTTGGCGAAGGCTACGGCGGCACATCGCGGAGGCCGACCGCCTGCTCTTCGCGGAGATCAAGGACCGCCGCACCGACGCGGACCTCGCGCACCGGACCGACACGCTTGCCATGTTGGTACGGGCCGACAGCGGGATGACGGACGGGGAATTGCGCGACCAGCTGATGACCCTGTTGGTGGCCGGCCACGACACCACCGCGACCGCGGTGTCCTGGGCGCTGGAACGCCTGACCCGTCATCCCGGCATCTTGGCGAAGACGGTGCGGGCGGCCGAGGCCAGCGCGGCCGGTGATCCGGCGGGAGACGAGTACCTGGACGCGGTGGCCAAGGAGACGTTGCGCATCCGTCCGGTGGTGTTCGATGTGGGCCGGGTGCTGACCGAACCGGTCGACCTGGCCGGTTACCGGCTGCCGGCGGGAGTGATGGTGGTCCCGGCAATGGGGCTCGTCCACGCGAGCGCGGCTTTATATGCGAATCCGGAACGGTTCGACCCTGACCGGATGCTGGGGGCCACTCTGAGTCCGAGCACCTGGCTCCCGTTCGGCGGCGGCAACCGTCGTTGTCTGGGCGCCACCTTCGCCATGGTCGAATTCCGGGTCGTGCTGCGCGAAATCCTGCGCCGTGTCGAGTTGAGTACGACCGGCGACGCCGGCGAACGCCAGAAGCTCAAGCACGTCATCCTCGTTCCTCATCTCGGCGCCCGGGTAAGCGTCCGCGCGCACAAGCCTGTGGGTCAGTCGGCCGCCGCGATGCACCGGTGACCAGCTACCTTCACGAGCGCTTCCCCGAGCTGCGTCGGACATTGCACCGCGTCTACCTCGGTGACGGGCCGACACCGGTGCGCCCGCTGTCTGGTTTGACGACCGCCGGCCCGGCGCTCTGGATCAAGGACGACGGCGCCTACGGCAACGGGGGCTGGGGCGGAAACAAAGTGCGCAAGCTGGAGTGGCTGCTTCCGGAGGCGAAAAGACTTGGCCGACAGACGATCCTGTCTTTCGGCGGTCTCGGCACCAACTGGGGGCTGGCGACGGCACTCTACGCCCGCGATGTCGGTCTGCACACCGCGCTCGCGCTCATCGATCAGCCGGTCGACGAACATGTGGCGGCTCAGCTCACGCGCTTGCGCGCCTCCGGCGCGGACATCTATCTGACCCACAGCAAGTCTCGTACGGTCGCAGCCGTGCCCTTCCTTTATGCGCGGTACCGCCGCCCTTACGTGCTGCCCGCCGGGGGGTCCTCACCCGTGGGTGTCCTGGGTTACGTCGAGGCTGCCCTGGAAATCGCCGCGCAAGTGGAAAAGGGCCTGCTGCCGGCGCCCGGGTACGTTGTCGTCGCAGTCGGATCCGGCGGCACCGTCGCCGGCTTGCATCTCGGCCTCGCGCTGGCCGGCCTCGACACCACCCGCGTGATCGGCGTCGTCGTGAACGACACACTTCGCCTGAGTCATCGCTCGATCACCGCCCTTGCGCGCCGCGCCGCCCGCCTACTGCACACGCGCGGCGCGCGCCTGACCGATGTCACCCTGCCCGCGGAGCGCCTGCTGCTGCTGCGCGACTGGCTCGGTCAGGGCTACGGCCACCCGACGGGCCAGGGCGCGGCGGCACTACAGCTCGCCCACGAGAAAGAGGGTCTGGAACTCGAGCCCGTCTATACCGCCAAAGCGGTGGCGGCACTGCTGGACCTGCACGCCGGCGGCCGGATACCCGACGGACCGGCGCTCTATCTCCACACGAACGGGCCACGCTGCCAGGCGTCATGCGAAACGGGTTAATGTCGCGGTTGTGGAGTTCGAGCTCGACGACGAGCAGCGGGCGTGGCTGGCGGACGTGCGGCAGTTCCTCCGGGACAACGTCACCCCCGCGCTGCGTGCCGAGATGGCCGAGCATGACCTCGAGTTCCAGGGCGGCGAGCTGACCGCGTTCCGCCGCAAGATCGGCGAACGCGGCTGGTTCGGGCTGAACTGGCCACGCGAATACGGCGGGCTCGGGCTGACCGCGATGCACCAGCACCTGTTGATGACTGAATTCGAGTACTGGGGTGTGCCAGGCCCGGACCTCACGGTCACGTCGGTGGCGCCGATGATCATGCGGCACGGCACCGAACAGAACAAGGCGGAGTTCCTCCCGCCCATCGCCAGGGGGGAAATCGTCTGTGCTGTCGGATATTCCGAGCCCAGTGCCGGGACGGATCTGGCCAGTCTGCGTACCCGGGCCGTTCGCGACGGCGACGAATGGGTGATCGACGGGTCCAAGATCTGGAATAGCGGTGCTCAGCGCTGCACACACGAATGGTTATGCGTGCGAACCGATCCCGACGCGAAGAAACACCGTGGCATCTCGGTGATCATGGTGCCTGTCGACACTCCCGGCGTCGAGGTCCGACCGTTGTACGCGTGGTCGGGCTACCGCACCAACGAGACGTTTTTCCGCGACGTGCGGGTACCGGCCGGCAACCTCATCGGTGAGGTGAACAAAGGCTGGACCTACATCACCGGGGCGCTGGACCTGGAGCGCGGAGCGTTGACCAACGCGGGCGATCTGCGACGGGCGCTGGACGAGTTGGTGTCGCTGGCGGGTCGCCCGCTTCGCGACGGCTCGGTACCGGCCCACCAACCCGCCTTCCGACGCCGCCTGGCCCAGGCCGAGGCCGACGTCGAAGCCGCCAAGTTGATGGGGTACGAGGCGGCGTCCCTGCTCGACAGCGGACAGATACCTTCGATCGAGGTGAGTGTGGAGAAGATCTTCACCAGCGAACTGCGCCAGCGCATCGCGGATCTGGCGCTCGATCTGCTCGGACCGGACGGGCTGCTGGCACACCGCAGCGCCGCCGCGCCGCTGGGCGGGTTCTTCGAGCGCCTCTACCGGGTGTCGCCGCTGATGCGCTTCGGTGGTGGCGCCAACGAGGTGCTGCGGGATGTGATCGCCCAGCGTGGCTACGGCATGCCGTCCTACGGCCGGTGATCCGGTGCGACTACTCCCCGATCAGGATGAGCGCGATCTGGCCGCCATGTGTCGCGGCCTGTTGGCCGCGCACAGTCCTTACGACCGGAACGTCCCGCCGCCCCTGTGGAAAGTGCTTGCCGAAGCCGGCCTGCTCGGCCTGGCGATCGACGAGGAATCGGGTGGCTCGGGCGGCACGTTGAGCGATCTCGGTATCTTCTGCATCGAAGCAGGACGGGCGTTGTGCCCGAACGTCATTCACAGCACGCGCCAGGCGGCGCTGGCCATCGACTGGCTGGGTGGGCCGGCCGCGCGAGACGCCTGGTTGCCCCGACTGACGTCCGGAACGTCCAGCGCCACGACGGCACTGTGGAACCCGCGCGACGCGTCCGTGCCGGGTTCGCCGGTTCGCGGCATGGCCGACGGGAACGGACGGTGGCGGCTGTCCGGTGTGGCCGACTTCGTCGCCGACGCCGACCTGACCGACCTGATCGTCGTGGCCGCGCGAATCGATTCCGCCACTGGTGTTTTCGTCATCGATCTGGCGGCGAACGGGATCGCCGTGGAAACGCTGCCGATGATGGGTGGGTATCGCAGTTGCACCGTCACGTTCGATGAGGTGCTCGTCGAGGACGATGTTCACCTACTGGGCGCCGGTGTCTGCCCGGGTGAGTTGCGCCGCGTGGCCAATGCCGCGGTGGCGTTGCTGTGCCTGGACCTGGTCGGGGTGGGTGAGGCGGTACTGCAGCGCACCGTCGACCACACCACGATGCGTGAGCAGTTCGGCCGGCCGATCGCGTCCTTCCAGGCGGCCCAGCACCTGGTGGCCGACATGCGTATCGCGCTCTCGGCCGCCCGGCTGGCCGCGCAATCGGCGGTGTTCCGCATCGGCCGCGGTCACACCGCCACCCGGGAGACGGCTATCGCCAAGATGCATGCCACCGCGGTCAAGCAGGTCACGCTCGACGCCCACCAGCTGCATGGCGGCATGGGATATGTCGTCGACACCGACCTGCACCTGTTCTCCGAGCGCGCCAGGGTGCTGTCGACCTGGGGCGGCGGTGCCGATGTGGCGGCGAAATGGCTTGAGGATGAAATGGATTGGGAGGGGGGCAATGGACAGCCTGATTGACCCGGAATCCGCAGCGCGGGTCGGCACCGTGGTGGCGACCGCGACCGGTGAGGTGAACAAGCGGGACTGGCAACGCTGGGCCGCCGCCGTCGATGATCACAACCCGCTGTGGTTCGATACCGGCTACGCCCGAGCGCACGGGTACCGCGACGTCATCTGTCCTCCCTTGTTTCTGCAGTACGCCGTTCTCGGCGTGACCTCATTGGGCGACCTACGGCCCGACGGATCGTCTGGCGCCGTCACCGGCAGCCTGGCGTTCCCGCGCGCCCCGCGACGGATGGCCGGCGGGGAGAACACGACTTTTCACGTGCCGGCCTACCATCGCGACGAGATCGAGATGGTACGCACCATCGACTCGATCGTCGAAAAGGAGGGCCGGTCAGGCCGATTCGTGTTGGTGACGTGGCGCGGTGAATACCGCAACCAGCACCGCGAACTCATCGCCGAGGCCACCATGTCGATGATCGCCAGGCCCGCATGACCGGGCAGGTATACCTCGACGACGTCGAAACCGGAACTGGGATACCGATTTTGACCGTCACCGTCACCGAGACGCAGATGTTCTTCTTCAGCGCCGCGACGTACAACGGTCACCGCATCCACTATGACAAAGACTGGGCGCGCGGCGTCGAAGGCTACGACAACGTGCTGGTACAGGGGCCGTTGCAGGCGGCCTTGTTGTCGCGCTCACTGACCGATTGGGCCGGCGGTGCCGGCCGATTGGTGTCGTTCTCGGTGCAGAACCGGGCCATCGCGTATCCCGGTCAGGAATTGAGCTTCGGCGGCGTTGTCACCGGCAAGCGGGACCTGCTGGTAGACCTGGACATCTTCTGCCGACGTGGTGACGACGTGCTGATGCCGGGCACGGCGACCGTCTGGCTGCCGCGCAGGAACACCCCGTGACCGGCCTGCGCGGCGAGGCCGCCATCATCGGAATCGCCGAACTGCCGGCCGAGAAGCGACAAGCCGGACCGCCGTCGTTCACCCTCGACCAATATGCGCGACTGGCCAGGCTGGTGATCGAGGACGCCGGAGTGAAACCCGATGTGGTGAACGGCTTGTCGTGCCACGGCATCGCCGAGTCGGAGATGTTCGCGCCGGCGACGCTGTCGGAATACCTTGGCATCGCACTGGATTTCGGTGACCGCGTCGACCTGGGCGGTGCGACCGCCGCGGGTATGGTGTGGCGGGCCGCCGCTGCGGTCGAATTGGGCGTCTGCGGCGCCGTACTCGCGGTGGTGCCCGGATCGCAGTCGATTCCGCGCTCCGAACGGCGGCCCGCTCGCACGCCGGGGTGGTACGGGGCGTCCAGCAACGTCTACGGTTCGCCGCAGGCCGAATTCGAGATCCCGTACGGCAACGTCGGCCAGAACGCACCATACGCGCAGATCGCGCAACGCTACGCGGCCGAATACGGTTACCAGCCGGAAGCTCTTGCGAAAGTCGCGGTGGATCAGCGGACCAACGCCTGCGCCCACCCACCGGCGGTGTTTCACGGCAAGCCGATCTCCGTCGCCGACGTGCTGAACAGTCCGGTGATCGCCGACCCCATCCACATGCTCGAGACGGTGATGCGGGTTCAGGGCGGCGCCGGGGTCCTCATCGCGAATGCCGACATCGCCCGGAGTTCCCGCCACCGGCCGGTCTGGATCAAGGGATTCGGCGAGCACATCCGGTTCAAAACGCCCACCTACGCCGAC
The DNA here is from genome assembly GCF_048287075.1 of Mycobacterium sp. 23. Taxonomy (NCBI): domain Bacteria; kingdom Bacillati; phylum Actinomycetota; class Actinomycetes; order Mycobacteriales; family Mycobacteriaceae; genus Mycobacterium; species Mycobacterium sp. 23. The sequence goes on along the minus strand of NZ_JBLVUX010000005.1, from coordinate 3,001,824 downwards.
GACCTGTTGCGTACCCCGATAGCCCGGGCGGCCGAGAAGGCCTTTGCGATGGCAGGTCTGGGCCGCGCGGACGTCGATGTCGCATCGATCTACGACTGCTACACCATCACCGTGCTGATGACGTTGGAAGATGCCGGATTCTGCGGAAAGGGCGAGGGTATGGAGTGGCTGACCCGGCATGACCTCACCTTCCGTGGCGACTTCCCGCTCAACACTGCCGGCGGTCAACTCTCCTACGGGCAGGCGGGCATGGCCGGTGGAATGCACCACGTGGTCGACGGGGCGCGGCAGGTGATGGGACGGGCCGCGGCCGCGCAGGTGCGCGAATGTGACACGGCGTTCGTGACCGGCAACGGCGGCATCATGAGCGAACAGGTTGCGCTGGTGCTGGGGGGTGACTGAGATGACCGAGCCCCGCCCGCTGCCCGAACCGACACCGGTGTCGCAACCGTTCTGGGATGCGTTGCGGCAACACCGCATCCGCATCCAGTACTCGCCGTCGTCCGGCAGGTACGTCTTCTACCCGCGCACGCTGGCGCCCGGGACCCTCGCCGACGACCTGGAGTGGCGCGACATCGACGGCGCCGGGACGCTGTACACCTACACCGTTGCGCGCCGACCGACCGGGCCGCCCTGGGCCGAACGCGTGCCACAGCTGCTCGCGGTCGTGCAGTGGGATGCCGGGCCGCGGGTAAGCACCGAGCTCATCGATGTGGAACCCGAGCAGATCCACGTCGGAATGCGGGTGTCGCCGGTGTTCCACGATGTTCCCGATCAGCAGGTGACCTTGTTGTACTACACCAAAGAGGCTGACTGTTAATGCCTTTCGAGACAATCCAACAGTTGCTGCGTGCTCGCCTGGACGACGACGGCATCGCGATCGCATACGGTGAGCGGAGATGGACCTGGCGCGAGCACCTCGCCGAGGCATCCGCGGAAGCATCCGCGCTGCTCGGCCTGATGGCAGCTGACCGGCCGCCGCACGTCGGCGCACTACTCGGCAACTCCCCGGCGATGCTGCGGTCGATGGCGGCCGCGGCACTGGGCGGATACGTGTTGTGCGGCATCAACACCACGCGGCGCGGGGAGGGGTTGGCCGCAGACGTCCGCAGGGCCGACTGCCAGATCATGTTGGTCGACTCCGAGCACCGTGGCCTGCTGGATGGTCTGGATCTGGCGGGGGTGACCGTTCTCGATGTCGACGGTGCCGAATACCGGGACTCGGTCTCCGTCGCGAAACCGCTGGTGCCCGTGGAGCGCAGCGGCGCCGACCCGGTGGTGATGATCTTCACCTCCGGCACCAGTGGTGACCCGAAGGCGGTCCGGTTCGCGCACGCGATGGGGGTCTTGTGCGGTGCGAGCCTGGTCGAGCGATTCGGACTGTCGTCCGAGGACGTGTGTTATCTGTCGATGCCGTTGTTTCACTCCAACGGAGTGGCGGCGGGCTGGACGGTGGCGATCGCCTGTGGCGCGACCATGGTGCCGGCGAAGTTCTCGCCAACAAGGTTCCTGGCGGACATCCGCCGTTACGGAGTCACGTACATGAACTACGTCGGCAAGCCGTTGGCCCTGGTGCTCGCCACCCCTGAGTTGCCCGATGACGCCGACAACCCCCTGCGTGCGGCATTCGGCAACGAAGCCACCGAACACGATCTCGACCGGTTCGCGCGGCGTTTCGGCTGCCGGGTGGTGGACAGCTTCGGTTCCAGCGAATTCGCCGTCGTCGTGATGCGCGAGGACGGCACACCGCCGGGATCGATCGGCAAGGGTTATCCCGGCGTCAGCGTCTACCACTCGGACACGGTAACCGAATGTGCGGCAGCAGTTTTCGATGAATACGGTGCGCTGGTCAACTTCGACGAGGCTGTCGGCGAACTGGTGAACACCTTCGGTGCCGGCGGATTCACCGGCTACTACAACGACTCCGATGCCACCGACGAGCGGATGCGTCACGGCATGTACTGGTCGGGCGACCTCGCCTACCGGGATGCCGATGGCTGGATCTACCTGGCTGGGCGCACCGCGGACTGGATGCGTGTCGACGGCGAGAATCTGGCGGCGGGCCCCGTCGAGCGGGTATTGCAGCGGTTGCCGGAGATCAACCACGTCGCCGTATACGCGGTGCCCGACGACAGCGTCGGTGACCAGGTGATGGCGGCGATCGTGCTGAACAACGGCGCGACGCTGACGCCCGGGCGGTTCGGCGATTTTCTCGCTGCGCAGCCCGATCTGTCGCCGAAGGCCTGGCCCCGGTATGTGCGGATCGCCGCCACGCTCCCGCGTACCGCCACCAACAAGGTCCTCAAACGCGAACTCATCAGCGAGGGCCCGAGTGCGGGGGACGGCGTGCTGTGGCAGCGAGAGGCGAGGGGTCTTCGCTACCGTGCGGGTTAGGGCAAGATGGGGGTGACCCGTAGAGGTGGCGGAGGCTATGAACTCTCTCGACTTTGACAGCTGCGACCTGGGCGAGACGGAAGAGTTCCTGGTGCGCAACTACACCGCGATGCGCATCGAGGCCGACGGTGAGAATCGCCGCGCCCGCATTCATCGGCGATGGGCGGGACCCGTCACCTTCGACGAGCTGTCGTTCAGTTACGACATGAGCTACGACGCCGAACCGCTGGGCAAGGTCCTGTTATGCCGGGTACACAGCGGGCGGATCCTGGAGAATTTCATCGGAGAACCCCAAGACGTGTTCGCTCCCGGCGACGTGACTTTGCTCTCGCCGCCCGAGTTGCCCTATTCCGGGCAGGTCTGCCGGGCCGGCTACGACCTCACCGGGTTGCATCCGGCGTTGCTGGACCGGGTGGCAAGCAGCGCTCCCGGCGTCCGAAGCGACCCGGTGCGGTTGACCGGTCATCGGCCGGTGACGGCCGCCGCCGGGCGGCGACTGAGTGCCGTCATCGATTATCTGCGTGACCACGTCCTGTCCGACCCGGCCGCCTGCGCCTCGCCACTGGTCGCCGGCTCCTTCGCGGCCTACCTCGCGGCTGCCGTGCTCGATGCCCTGCCGAGCAACGCCTTGCTCGACGCGACCGCCACCGACCGCCGCGACGCCGCCAAGCCGGTATTGGTGCGGCGGGCAACGGCGTTCATCGACGAAAACGCGCACCGGGACATCATGCTGAGCGACATCGCCGAGCACGTCTACGTCACGCCGCGGACCCTGCAATACATGTTCCGTCAACACCTGGACTGCACGCCCATGGACTACCTGCGCCGGATTCGGCTGCATCGCGCCCACCACGAATTGCTCAGTGGCACACGTGCGTCCACTACCGTGACGCAGATCGCCCATCGGTGGGGGTTTGCCCACGTCGGTAGGTTCGCCGCCTACTACCGGGAGATCTACGGACGCTCTCCGCACGACACATTGCGCAACTGAGAAGGCGCTGCACCGGCCGCGTCATCTGGGTGCTCGAGTCGTATCACCTTCTCGGCGATGTGCACGAGTTTGGTGTTCGATTCCTGAGACAGCCGGCGCAGCATGGTGAACGCGGCCACGGCGCTGATGTCGAAGCGTTCCATCAGGATGCCTTTGGCCTGGCCGATCACGTCGCGGCTGGCCAGCGCTGCGCGGAAGTGCTGCTGACTGCGAATCACGTTCCACGCCAGGCCGATATGCCCCGCATACAGGAGTCCCAGCTCGGCCGATTCCCCGCTGAATGCTCCTGCGGATTCGGCGTAGAAGCTGAATGCGGCCGAGGTAGCCTCCTCCTCGAACAGCGGAAACGACATCATGGAGCGGACAGGCGTCCGTTGCAGCGCCGCATCGCGATAGCTCGGCCAGCGCCGATCGGCGACCAGGTCGTCCACGCAGACGGTGCGCCGACCTCGGGCCGCCGACAGACACGGACCTTCACCGACCTCGCGCTGCACATCGTTCAACATGGACGGGTAGCGATGGTTGGTCGCCAAGGTCTGGACCGCCCCGCATTCGTCGAAGACGGTGAGCCCAACGTACTGGGCCCCCGGGACCGCGGCCACGGTGATCGCGATGATGTCGCGCAGCAGCGTCCCGAAGTCCGTCTTGCGGTTGCGTTGTAGCTCGTCAAGCTTGCTGAGCATGGTGTATACGTTCAGTCGTTCGGCCGACAGGGTCTGTTCAGGTAGTTCCGATAACCGCGAGCCGACGTCGTGGCCCCTCACGATCCCCTCCAGCAATCGGTGGCTGCAACTGACTCCACTATCCCAGGCAACCGATTGCGCCGACAACCGCCGCGGGCCGCTCAGAACGCTGCCGTCATCAGCTCGGACCAGCACAAAATGGTTGCGATAACAGGCTTTTTACCGTCGTTGCCCGTCAGCCCGCCGACCCGCGATTTTCGCGGACAGGATTACCGCGAGCGGCTTGTTTTTCGCATTTCGGCCGGGCCGCTGAAGCCACCCCGATCGATGGGCTGCTCGTTCCACCAGATCGGAACTGTGGCGCACAGTTCGGCCAACTCTTGAATCGGCAATCGGTGCGCGTAGATGTCTGGATCGGTGAAATCGAATCCCGGCGGCAGGTCTGGGGGGCCATCGCGTGACTCGTTCACGGCTCCTTCAGGAGGGTCAACGCGATGCTATCGGCGCCGTAGTGGACGAGCGCAAGAGTTTCGCAAGAAATCCGCGAACATCGGGCAAGCGCACCGCGGCACCCTGAGAGCCATGAAGATTGCGACGATACTTGCAGCAGGACTGGCGGTCGGCGCGCTGGTGACAGCGGGTCCCGCGCGGGCCGATGCGCAGTCCGATGTGCAGGAGCTGCAGCGGCAGACCTCTGAATTGCACGCGAACTGGGACAACCTCTCTCAGGCGCAGCGAAGTCAGCAATTGTCGCAGTTGCAGCGGCAGGCGACCATCGTGCAGGGCGAGGTGAACAACCTGCCGCCGGAGCAACAGCCCGAGATCCAGGCCAGGCTGACGGCGGTGACTTTCGAGCTGGCCGACATCCTTCGCAAGGTCTGGCCGGTGCCCTGAGGTCAGTTCTGTTGCGGGGCAGATATTTTGAGGCCGGCCTCGCTGTCCAGGTGGCTGGCGGCGGCAACGATGGCCCGGTCGATCTGACGCAACGGATGAAGCACCGAGGGGTGCCGTTGCGTATCGGGTCCGGACGCCGCCGGGGTGAAGGTGCTGTCATGCTGTCGCGCCAGCGCCTCGGCGGCATCCAGGGCATCGGCCGCCGAGACGACCGAAGCGGCGTGCTCGCCGTCGAGCGTCGCCACCAGTGAGTCGATATTGCGCCGAATCTGATCGGCGGCAGCCGTGACCGCGGTGGCCAGTTCCTGTGGGCAGTCCGGATTGCGGTATTGCTCGCTGCGCCTCGCCAGGATGCGGGCGTAGCGGTCGCAGGCACGGAACAATCTCAGCCGGCGCTGGATGCTGCGGCGGCCGGCGAATCCCGCGACCCCGGCCAACAACGGCTTGGCGGTCGCCCGTACCTGTTGCAGCTTGCGATCGAGCTGGCGCGCCTGCTCGGTCGGGCTTTCGGGTAGGTCGTGATTGAACATGGTCGCGATGGACGTCGCGATCAGAGCGGACAGTTCAGCCAGAAAATCGCGGGTGTCCTGCCGCAGCACGGTGCCGATGTTGGTGGGCAACACCAGGATTGCGACGGCACAACCGATCACCGCGCCGATGGCGGTCTCCTCGATCCGCACCAGCAGCACGTCGAAACTGAATTGGCCGAGAAGGCCGTACAGCAGCGCGAGCATCGTGGTGATCCAGAAGGCCATCAAGCTCTGGGTCAGCTGCATGAAATAGAAGGCGCAGAACAGACAGACGAAGATCATCACCAGCGAGGCGGTGCGGTCACCGGCGACGAGCGTGGCCACCAGGATGCCGCACGGCACGCCCAGCACGGTGCCCAGCAGTCGCTGCCAGCCCTTGGTGAGGGTATCGCCCCAGGTGTTGGTGCCGGCGAACACCACGAACGCGGCGATCACCGCCCAGTACCAGCGCGCCGGCGAAACCAGGTCGCCGGTGACGATCGCCAGCGACGCCGCGACGGACGCCTGGATGGCCTGCCGGGTGGTGGGGAGCAGTCCAGGCCGGGACTCGTCCGGTTCGCTCTGCTCACCACCGACGTCGTCGTCGGGCTCCCCCGTCGTCGCGCCGTCGGCGACGGCGTGCTCGATCTGCTCGCGCACCTCCGACGTCGCGGTGGCTGCGGAAATTACCGCCAGGGCAAGGCGGCGCACCGCCGCATCGTGGGGTTCGCAGGGCGGTGTGGGCTGACGGTCCAGAATGCCCTGCGCCTGATCGGCCGCACGGCCCAGCCCCGCCGAATTCGGAACGCCGATGGCCCAGGCGAGTTCGGTCAGCGCGGCGGCCAGTTCGACGCGCGTCGCCGCCGGGATCTCGGATTCCTCCGATGCCGCGCGGATACCGGCGATCGCAACCCATTCCACGGCAAGTTCGGCGTCATACAGCCACGGCGCCAACTGATCGCCTCCCGGCCCGAGCCACAGTGCCGCGGGGTTGGCCTTGTCCTCGATCTGGTCCTGCACCATCAGCGCCGTCTCGTTGAGCCGGGCAATCCGCACCCGCAGTCGCCGGCGACGCCGTTCGTCGAGACGTCCGCTGCGCACGACGTCGGCGGTGGTGTCGACGACGATCGCCATACGCGCTCGCAGGGAGCGAATGGTGGCTCGCAGCACCCGTTCTGGGCGATCGGGCAGCAGGTATGTGGTCATGACGAAGGTACAGAGGGTGCCTACCAGGACGGCGAGGATCATCCACGGCAGCTCGTGCACGCCGGCCCTCAGGAACAGGTTGAAGAAATAGGCCATGAACGCGACCATGCCGAGTGCCCGGCCGCGGGCACCGAACCGCCGGACATAGACGGCGAGGAACACGACGACCACGAATACCACGTCGCTGACCCATTGATAAGGCGTAAGCAGCGCGGCCGCGGTGATGGACAGGGCCGCCGGCAACGGCAACAACGCCATCGTGATCCGTTGTTGGCGGGGGTCGGGCTCGTTGACCGACCGGGCTGCGATCATCGTGATCACCGCGCCCAGCAGCGCGACGGTCAACGGTTGGTGCACCGCGCTGGTGAGCACATACATAGCCAGCAGGGAGCAGGCCAACGCGATAGTGGTGCGGGTGGCCAGGCGCAGCCGCAACAGGCCCGGGTCGGAACCGACGGTCCACGTGCGGGCGCGCTGGTAGCGCTCGGTCATCGATGCGGGGAAGTTGGCGGTCTTCATCCCGGAGGCAGGCTGAATGTCGGGATGGCGACTTGTCCGATGCAGGACTGATCGACATCGGTTCGCGGATTGTCGAGAAAAGTAGTCATGATCCGTTGGGCGCACGCCGATGCCGGAATCACGCCGTGGCCGACACCCGGGAAGCGCAACGCGACGGAGTCGGGCAGGCCGGTGGTCACCTCTTTCACCCATTGCGGCGCGGTGCTGGAGTCGAACGAACCCGACAGGATCAGGGTCGGAACCTTGCTCAACACGGGAAGTGTGTCGGCCGTGTCCGACCGGCCCAGACCCCACGCCTGGCACTCGCGAAAAATCCAGCTGCCGGTCGGGGTGATCCGCAGCACCGAGTCAGGCAGACCGGGCATCGCCCGCCGCGCCTGGGCGAGGGCCTGATCCGGGTTGGTCCAGGCGGCCATCTCCTGGCAGTACGCGCCCAACGCCAGTCCGGCACCCAACAGGCCGCGCTCGGATCCCGACGGAGCGCCGGCGGCGATCCCGGCGCCGGCCAGGGCGCCATCGCCGCGGGAGAGTTGGTAGATCATGCGGGGGATGTCGATGACCCTCGCGGGATCGGCGCTCCAGTCCAGCACCAGGGGCACCACCTTGAACCCGTCGATGGTGACGTGCGTCGGCCCACCCGTCGGGTTCGTAGTGTCGACCTCAATCGGGTTGCGGCTCAAGGTGTTCACGGTGTCGACGAATACCGTCGGCAGGTTCGGGTAGGCCGCGGCGCAGGCCGGCTGGTCGGCGCACGCCACGAAGATCGCGGCCAGACCACTGGCCGGGGCGTCCCACCAGTGGTCGACGATGTTCACGTGTGGTGCCACCACCGAATCCAGGACCATCGACCGGATGCCCTTGGGGTGGTCGCGCAGCAGTTGCTGAGCCAGGTCGGTCCCGTAGGAGACGCCGTAGACGTTCCACTGGTCGATGCCCAGTTGCTCGCGAAGGTCGGCGATATCGGCGGCGTTCTCCCTGGTGTCGTAGGCGGCGAAATCGGCACCCGAGGACGACAACCGGTTGCGGCAGGCGGCGACGGCGGCCGCGTCGAGGTCCGCCGTCGCGAGTGCCTGGAAAGCCAATTGCACTGCGCGGGTTTCGAAGTCGTCCATCTCCGGGCAGCTCAGGTGCGGGTCGCTGTGTACTGTGCCGCGCTGGTTCACGAAGATGACGTCACGGTCGGAATTCATCCCGGCCGCCACCACGGCCGGTGCGTTCAGCGTTCCGGCGCCGCCGGGGCCGCCGGCCAGGAACACGATGGGGTCGGGCTTGGCGGCATTGTTGGCGGCCTTCACCCGTGCGATCAGAATCCGGATCGTCCGGCTCTTGGGGTCGTCACGGTTCTCCGGCACGGTGAGATAACCGCAGCTGTAGTTCGAACCCAGGTCGGCCTGCGGCACTCCGGGGAAGTTGGGCTGCGGGCAGGGCGCACCCGCATACGAGACTCGGCTCGTCGATCCGTGCGAACAGCCGGCGGCACCGGCAACCAGGACCATCGACACCAGGCAGGCCAGCGGCCGGCACCCGGCGAATTTCGGCAAGGGCAAAGGACGCTGCTCAGCCGGCCGGCGTGAATTTGATGGCGGCCAGCTTGAGTCGCTCGATCGCTTCACCGAACTCCTCCGCCGTCGGAATCCGGTTGTCGCGGAACTTCAAACCCATCTGCCGCTGCGCGCGCTTGACATCGTAGGACTGCGCGCCGCGCAGGTATAGGTCGCGGGTGACGGCGCGGTCCTCGATGAGTTCGCCGCGCATCGCGGTGGTCTTGCCGTCGTAGACCACCTGTGCCGGGGCGCCGCCACGGAAGTTGAACTTCCAGGCGGCACTGGCCAGCGCGTACAGGTCGCCGTCGATGACGTGCGCGCTCACCGGGAGTCTGAATAGCTTGCCCGATTTGCGACCCGAGAAATTGAGCACCATGAACTGCTTGCGCAGCGAACCGCCGAGCGGGGTCCCCAGCAGGAAGCTCAGGGCGGGGTTGACGGCTTTGAGCAAGGCTGACGGTGGATGCCCGACGTCAACCGCATACGACTGGTCTGTCATGCGTTCAACCGTAGACAATCCCGCCGTGCCGCGGGAGATGCCTCGACTCCGCCGAGCGTGACGACAGGGTGCGGATCGGACTCTTGGATTCAGGCGGTGGCTGCAACGAATGTGGACGGGTCTGAGAGTAGTCGGTCGAGTTCTTCGGCGGGTGTGCGCCAGCCGAAGCGTTTGCGGGGTCGTGCGTTGAGTTCCGCGGCGACCTCGTCGAGCCAGCCGGGGCCGTAGAACGACAGGTCGGTGCCTTTGGGGAAGTACTGGCGTAGCAGGCCGTTGGTGTTTTCGTTGGTGCCGCGTTGCCAAGGGGTGTGTGGGTCGCAGAAGTAGATCGGCAGGCCGGTGGCCTCGGTGATCTGGGTGTGCAGGGCCATCTCGCTGCCTTGGTCCCAGGTCAGCGAGCGACGCAGGACCTCCGGGATTTCGGGAATCTTGGCGGTCATCGCCTCGGCCAGGGTGGCCGCCGTGTGGTCACCGGGCAGCTTGAGCAGCACCACGAATCCCGTGGTGCGCTCGACCAGGGTGCCGATCGCTGAGCCCGAGGCGGTGCTGCCCAGGATCAAATCCCCTTCCCAATGTCCAGGGATCGCGCGGTCATCGGCTTCGGCGGGACGCTCGCTGATGTTGATCATCCCCTTGAGCTTGCCTACGCCAGTTTCGCTGCGGCCCTGTGGCTTTCGCCGAGTCCTGCCGGTACGCAACGCGGTCTTGACCAGCCGGGCCAGCTCCCCGCGCGGCTGGACATACATCGCCTGATAGATCGTCTCGTGTGACACCCACATCTCCGGATCGTCGGGGTAATCTTCGCGTAGCCGGCCCGCGATCTGCTCGGGGCTATGGTTCTTCTCCAACCGTGCCACCACCTCGGCCAACAGTGCAGGCCTGGACTCAAGGTGACGCAGTTTGGGGCGCTTGCGGTTGGCCTCAGCCACGTCCTGGCCGACCCTGGCCCGATACCCCGAACCGGTCATCCCCTTGACCACCTCGCGCTCGATGGTGTCACGATGGCGGCCCAGCCGCTGCGCCGCGTCCCGCGGGGCGCAGCCAGATTCGAGCAACTCCTCAAGTCGGCACCGTTCGATGAACGTCAACGGCGCGCGCGGTCGACGCGCCGCATCGATCTCAGCTTCGGCGCAGGGTCGGGTTCTGGGCACATAACCAGCCTGTTTGACCCAGATACGGGCCCGGGTGAGCGACACGCCGGCGTGCACCGCGGCCTGCTCGGGGGAATCGCCCGAATACATCGCTGCCCAAAACGCTTCCCGGACAGCAGCCGCGTACCGAATCCCATGATGTCGGGCCACCGGCGGATACCCCGCGGCCCGAGCCCATTTGTTGCCCGTAGTGTGCGACACCCCAGCCACCGTTGCCGCCGCCGTTCGCGACAAACCCGACCTGACACCCTCCAAGAACACGGCCCGCGCCGCATCCAACTCCGCCTGTTTGCTACTCAAACCTGCCAACGACACCAGACAACACCCCTAAACCGATCAGGTGTTGCAGCGACCACTTGAGTCTGAGACTGAAATCTCACCCTCAGTTCACGCTCGGCGGGCCGGATCGCCCGCGCCGGGCAAAAGCAAAGCGCCGCGGAGCGCATAGGCCCCGCGGCGCTTTGGCTTCGCGTACCGATCAGGGGGTGATTGTGGTCTGGTCGTCGATAACCGCCGTGGCGTCCATCAACGGCCCGGCCTCGGAGTCGAGCCCGTCGGCGTCGAGCTGGAGCACGAACAGACCGTTCGGCCCGGTGATCACCACCGTCTTCTGGGCCACCGTGCGCTTCTTGCCGTTCTTGGTGTAGGACCCGCCGAACTGCCACGCCGGGAAGCCGCCGAGGGTGGATTCTTTGCCGTTCGCGCTGCCGCCCTCGAATTCGGGCAGGTTCTTCAATTCACCGGGAGCGTATTCGAGGATTTTCTTCGGGTCGGCATTGCCTTCCAGCTTGGAGACGATGGCCACGATCGTAGGTGCGTCGTTAGGGTCGGCCGGCGCGTCGAAGACGATGCCGCCGTAGGGCGCGCCCTGTCCTTCGGGAACGCTGTGCCAGCCGTTGGGTACCGGCAGGTTGATGGTCGGGGAGCCAGGGTCGCCGTGGTGCACCGGCACCTCCTTGAGGTTGGCTTCCCGGATGTAATCGGCAATCGTCTTGTTCGCCTGCGCCCCCGGCGTTGCGCTGGTCGTGGTGGTGGAGGTGGCCGTCGACGTCGAGGTGGACGTGCTCGTCGACGTCAATGTCTTGACTTCGGTCTTGGTTTCGGAGTGGCAGCCAACCAGCGTCAGGCTCAGTGCCACCGTTGCGACTACTGCCGTCAGGTCCTTCATCTATCGCATCTCCAGGAGTTGTGGCACCGGTATCTGTGCCGGTGACGTCGCAGAAGAGACTAGCCGAATTGCGTAATTGGTAGTCGGTATGCGTCAGATACGTTAGGTGGGTCGTTTGACGAAAAGGCCACTCGAATACCGCGCGTGCAGTAAGAGACATCTATGCGGTCCCGCAGGTCGCTGAGAGTCACCGTCGCCATTGTCGCGGCGCTGGCTCTCTTCGTGCCGTTCTTTCTGCTGTCTCCCACCGCCTACGACGGCGAACCCGCGGCGGTGACCAATCCGGTGGAACATGTCGACACTCTCGTGGGCACCGGTACCGGGGGCGACATCGTCGGGGAGATCAACAATTTCCCGGGTGCCACCGTCCCGTTCGGCATGGTGCAGTACTCACCGGACACCGTCCACAATTACGCCGGTTACGACCACGCCAACGAGCGTGCCACCGGATTCAGCATGACCCACGCCTCGGTCGGCTGTCCCGCCTTCGGCGACATCTCCATGCTGCCGACCACCAGTCCCGTCGGGTCACAGCCCTGGCGGGCGTGGGACCGAATCGCCCACGACAACACGGAGTCCGGTGTCCCGGGCTATTACACGGTGCAATTCCCCGATACCGGTGTCAAAGCCGAACTCACCGCCACGACCCGAACCGGGCTGGGCCGGTTCAGCTATCCGCGGGACAACCAACCGGCGCTGCTGCACGTGCGCTCGGGTGCATCGCTGGCCGGCAACTCGCGCGCGGCCATTGCGCTCGGCGAGGACAACACCACGATCACCGGGTGGGCGACCAGCGGATCGTTCTGCGACAAACAGAACACCTACACGGTGTATTTCGCGATGGAGTTCAACCAGCCGTTCATCTCGTACGGGACCTGGGACGGCTATTCGGTGTATGACGGTGCCCGCCAGGCGAATTCGCCGTACAGCGGCGGTTACGTGTTGTTTCCGGCGGGCGCCGTGCTCGAGGTGCGGACCGCCATCTCCTACGTGAGCATCGAGGGCGCACGGGCGAATCTGGTCGCCGAGCGGGGGACTTTCGACGGTGTCCGCGCCGCCGCGGCGAGCGCGTGGAACGATGCGCTGTCGCGGATCACGGTGTCCAGCCGCACCCCAGGGGACGTGACGACCTTCTACACCTGCCTGTACCGGTCGTTGTTGCATCCCAACACCTTCAACGACACCGACGGCCGCTTCATCGGGTTCGACAGCGCGATTCACACGGTGGCACCGGGGCGTACGCAGTACGCCAATTTCTCGGACTGGGACACCTACCGCAGCCTGGCCGCGCTGCAAGGACTGCTGTTCCCGAAGGAAGCCAGCGACATGGCTCAATCTCTGGTCACCGATGCGGAGCAGAGCGGGTCACTGCCCCGCTGGGCGCTGGCGAATGCCGCGACGAGCCAGATGACCGGCGACAGCGTGGTCCCGCTGATCGTGAGCCTGTACATGTTCGGGGCCAAGGACTTTGACACCGCGGCGGCCCTGCGTTTCATGGTCAGCGGTGCGACCCGGGGTGGTGCCGGTGTCGACGGCTACGTCGAGCGACCGGGTATCGGCGCCTACCTGCAGCTGGGATACGTCCCACAACTCACCGAGTTCGGTCCCGGCGCCTCGATCACTCTGGAGTGGTCCATCGATGACTTCGCCATCTCCCGATTCGCCGCCGCACTGGGTGAGGACGGGACCGCGGCCGAATTCCAGAACCGGGCACAGTACTGGCAGAACCTGTTCAATCCCACCACCGGTTACATCTCACCGCGCAGCCCCAGCGGCCTCTTCCGCGACGGCCCCGGGTTCCGGGAATCCACCTCGGCTTTCGGTCAGCCCGGTTACGACGAGGGCAACGCCGAGCAGTATCTCTGGCTGGTGCCGCAGAACGTCGCCGGCCTGGTGACCGCCCTCGGTGGGCGCAAGGCGGTCACGGCGCGCTTGGACCGATTCACCAAGCGGCTCAACGAGGGTCCCAACGAGCCTTACCTATGGGCCGGCAACGAACCGTGCTTCGGCGTGCCGTGGCTGTACAACTACGTCGGTGAGCCGTGGCGGACGCAGCGCACTGTCGACCGCGTCCGTGGGCTGTTCGGCCCGACGCCGGACGGCGCACCGGGCAACGACGATCTCGGCGCGATGTCCAGCTGGTACGTCTGGGCCGCACTCGGGATGTATCCGGTCACCCCGGGCACTGCACTGCTCAGCATTAACACCCCATTGTTCGATCGCGCCGTCATCGCCTTGCCGACCGGACAATCCATCAGGATCACCGCGCCGGGCGCCTCGGGTTTCAACCGCCTGAAATACATCAGGGCTCTGCGCGTCAACGGCGAACCGAGCGACCGGACATACCTCCCCGAGACTTTGATCGGCACCGGCGGTGATCTTGCCTTCTCACTCGGGTCGCGGCCGGACAGCTGGGGTACTGGACCGTCCTCGGCGCCGCCGTCGTTCGGCACGGGTAGTGCGGCGGTAACCGTCAACGTCGCGCACCCGGTCGTCACGATCACACCTGGGACGACAGGCACGGTGCGGCTGGACGCCCAGCGGATGATCGAGGGGCCCCGCGACTACACGGTCACCGGTACGTCGTATGCGCCGGGAATCACGGTCAAACCGGCCTCCGGCCCCTTCGATGACGAGGGGGCCGCGAAGGTGGACGTCGCGATCACGGTGGCGAAGTCCGTATCCGAGGGTTACTACCAGGTGTATCTGACCACGACCGTCGCCGGGAGCAGTAGATATCTGACGATCATGGTCGACGTCGCGGGGGCAGAGTCCGCCGAATGAGTCTGGTGCTCAGACCATTTCGTTTTTGGTGAGCCACCGCATCACCGGCCACCCGACGAACACCGGGAGCCAGCAGGTGAGCACCCGGTACAGCAGCACCGAGGGCACCCCGATGGCGGCGGGCACGCCGAAGGCGGCGAGCCCACCGATCAGCGCGGCTTCCACGGCCCCGACCCCGCCCGGCGTCGGCGCCGCTGAAGCCAGCGTTCCGCCGACCATCGTCACCACCGTCACGGTGACGAACGTCGTCCCGCCGCCGAACGCTTCGACACTGGCCCACAACGCCAGCGCCGCGCCCAAAGTTGTTCCGGCGGCTCCCAATACGATCAGCCCGAGTCGCTTGGGCTCCCGAGCCAGATCGGTCAGGTCGCGGGTCACCTCGCCGACCTTCGGACGCAATTCGGTTGCCAGCCAACGTCTCAGGTTCGGCACCAGCAAGAAGGTGCCGATGATGCCCAGTGCCACACCGGCGATCAGGTACAGCACCGTGGCGTTGGGGACGAAGTGCGAGAGATCGGTCGATGTCCCGGCCACCGCGCTGAACAAGATCAGCAACGCCAGGTGAACGATCACCTGCACCGACTGCTGCAGCGCCACCGCCGCGGTGGCGCGCAGCGCGGTCAGCCCGCCCTTCTGCAGGAACCGGGTACTCAACGCCAGGCCGCCGACGCCGGCCGGCGTTGTGGTTGCCGCAAACGTATTGGCCACCTGCATGATTGACAGCTTCCAGAAGCTCACCGCGCCGTCGGCGCAGGCCCACAGCGCCCCGGCCGCACCGACATAGGTCAGCGCCGACACCGACAGGCCCAGCAGCGCCCACCACCAGTTCGCAGTCCGGAGTTCGTGGAAGAAGGTCGGCACGGTGCTGATGAAGGGGTAGGCGACATAGACCAGAGCGCCGATCAACACCAGTTGGATGAACTGGCTGCGGCTGAACCGGGTGATGGTCTCGGTTTCGATTTCGTCGGCACCGGTCTGGCGCTTGACCTCGGCCCGCGCGTCGGCCATCACCGCTTTCGGGTTGGCCACCGTTTGCCGGATACGTTTGGGCACAGCGGCTTTGGTCAGCCTACGGGATGCGGTCAGGATGGTGTCTTTGCCGAAAGCCGCGATCGCCGCGCCGACCGCGGACTCCGCGTCATACAGCGCCGACGTCGTCACCAGAAGCTGGGCGATGTCGGACTGCAGCTGGGCGTCAGTAGCGCCGTACTCGGCGGCGCCGAACCCGCCGAAGAGCACCTTGCCGTCGGCGACCGTGATCTCGTTGCAGCGCAGGTCGCCGTGCGAGATCTGGTGGCCGTAAAGGACATGCAGGGATTCCCAGACACTGGTGACCGGTGTGTCGTCGGCGCATTCGTCGAGCGGAATGCCCTGCACTGGCTGGTGGGCGTACATCGTCCAGCCGCGATCCAGGGCAGCCAGCGCGATCGCGGAGGTGTTGGCGACACCGGTGTCGGCGATCGCGATCGCCATCAGTGCGCGATGCTCGACGGCGCGGCGCAGGGAGGTTTGCAGGGGTGCGGTCTCGGAACCGCGCAGCCGCAATTTCCACCACACTTGGCGCAGGGCGCCGCCGCTGCGCTGGTGCGGGCCGTACAACTCGACGGCCGCGCGGGCAGAGGGTTCGGTCGACTCGGCCGACAACACCAGCGGTCCGGGTCCGCCCGGGCGTATCACCAGGAGCCGCGACACCAGAAATCCGCGCCTGGCCATGGCGCGGACCGCGCCGTCCAGTGGCACCTCGAGGGCGGGCGTGCCGACCACCAGCACGACGAAAGCGCCGACGAACCAGCCCACCGAGAGTCCCACCACCGCGCGGGCCGGCACGATTGCGCTCACCACGAGGTGGATTGGCACGAACGCCAGGAGCAATGCCCACCACCAGTGCCGCCAGCGCGCCGGGAGCCAGGGTCCCGACACGGTCAGCACCGCCGCGAGCATCGCGATCCAGCGCGGGTCATCGAGAAACTGGGCCGGCACGGTGGTGAGCTTGTCGTTCAGGTCGAAGTGCCACCTCGGCGCGGCGATGCGGTTGCTGCTGATCGACAACGGGAGAACCGCCATCAGTGCGGCCGCCCCGTATGCGCCCAGGAGCTTCCACTGACGGGACAGGATCAAGCCGATCAGGATCACGAACGGCAGCGCCAGGATCGCGATGCCGTACACCAGGTACACCAGATCGGACTGGGTCGGGGTGAGGACCCCGACGATCTCTGAGATCGACTTCTCCAGCGCGACCCAGCGAGGACGGGTGATCAGGGAGCTGGTCACCACCGCCACGAGGGCGACGGCGGCCAGGGCGAGCCGGATGATGTCGTTGGTGCGGCGGGTCAGCGGTTGCAGCAGGCTGCCGGACACGGTGATGTCGCGGCCGTCAACTCGCATGTGCAGGGGTCCTTTGAGGTCCTTGTGATCCGTCTTCCGAATTGCCGCTGTTGTCTGTTCTACGACAACTTAACGTGCCGGCCGGTTCACATCCTGCTCACGTAGTGTCGGCACAGTCGTGTGTTGGGGAGTAGGAGGACTGGGCGTGGTGCGGACCGAGAACGACACCTGGGAGATCACCGAGAGTGTGGGGGCCACGGCGCTGGGCGTTGCCGCGGGCCGGGCGGCCGAGACCGAGAGCGACAATCCGCTGATCAGCGACCCGTACGCGCGGATTTTTCTGGATGTGGTCGGCGACGGAATCTGGAACTGGTTTGCCACGCCGGACCTGCCGCAGGAACTTGTCGAGGCCGAGCCGCAGCTACCGGTCCAGATGCAGTCGATGGTGAATTACATGGCCTCCCGCACGGCCTTCTTCGACACCTTCTTCCTGGACGCCACCCGCTCCGGGGTCAGCCAGGTGGTGATCCTGGCGGCCGGCCTGGATTCGCGGGCGTGGCGGTTGCCATGGCCGGACGGCACGACGGTCTACGAACTCGACCAGGCGAAGGTGCTGGAATTCAAGGCGTCCACGATCGCCGAGCATGGCGCCGACCTCGGCGCCGAGCCCACCTGCAACCGTGTGGCCGTTGCGGTTGACTTGCGGCACGACTGGCCGGCAGCGCTGCGCGAGGCCGGATTTGATCCCGCCGCCCCGAGTGCCTGGTCGGTGGAAGGACTGTTGCCCTATCTACCGGCCGCCACGCACGAGCTGTTGTTCGAACGCATCCAGGAGCTTGCGTCGGCGGGCAGCCGGATCGCGGTGGAGGCACCCGGGCCGGATTGGATGGACGAAGAGGTGCGGGCGCGGCGGCGGGAGCGGATGGACCGGCTGCGCGCGGTGATGGCGAAGGTCGAACCGGACCGTGAGATGCCGCGAACCGACGAGCTGTGGTACTTCGAGGAGCGCGAAGACGTCGGTGAATGGTTGCGCAGACACGGCTGGGACGCGACGGTGACGCCGTCCCCGCAATTGATGGCCGGCTACGGACGCGGCATCCCGGACGGGGTGGAGGACACCTCGCCGCGAACTCAGTTCGTCTCGGCGGTGCGCGGCTAGCTGACCTTCCCCTTCACCAGCCGGCCGTCCTTGATGATCGCGGTGAACGCCTCGTCCGGACGGGCGATCAGCGAGATGTCGGCCACCGGGTTGCCGTCGACGAGGATCAGGTCTGCCAGAGCGCCCTCGGCGACCACGCCCAGCCGCCCCGGATAGGGGTTGCGCGGGCCGGACATGGCGAGCAGCTCGGCGTTGCGGACGGTGGCCTGCTGCAGCACTTCGGCGGGAGTGAACCAGCGGGTCAGCTTGGCCAGCTGGGCGCCCTGGCGTTTGGCGAGTGCGGCGTCGAACAACGTGTCGGTGCCGAACGCGATCTTGACGTTGTGCTTGATGGCCAGCTCGTAGGCGGTGTCGGTGCCGGTGACCATCTGCTGGAACTTGGGCACATTGCCGGGCGGCACCGTCACGGCGTCTTCATCGTCGAGAAAGGGTTGCAGGCACCACCACACGTCCTTCTCGGCCAGCAGCGCAGCCGTCTGGTCGTCGATGAGATGCCCGTGTTCGACGCAACGGACGCCGGCGGCCACCGCGGTGCGGATCGCCCGGGGCGTGTAGGCGTGCACGGTGACGTACGTGCCCCAGTTCTCTGCGGCCTGAACCGCGGCCCGCATCTCGGCCTCGGTGAACTGGGAGACATCGAGCGGGTCGTATGCCGAGGCGACGCCACCGCCCGCCATCAACTTGAGTTGTGAGGCGCCCCGGCGGAGCATTTCGCGCGCCCCACGCAACACTTCGGCTTCGCCGTCGGCGATCACGGCTGCCCCGATGATCTCGATGTAGCTGAGGTGGCCGCAGATGCCGCGGGGTACCTCATGCGGCATCCGGAAGTCGCCGTGCCCGCCGGTCTGCGAGATGAAGCCCCCCGCCGGGTAGATGCGCGGCCCGAGAATCGTGCCGTCGTCGATCGCCTGCTTGATGCCGAATACCGGACCACCGAGGTCGCGGACGGTGGTGAAGCCGCGCAGCAAGGTCTCCTCGGCGCTGACCACAGCCCGGGCGAAGACGTAACCGAGTTCGCTGACCTGGGCCACCAGCGCCGAGATGGTGGTGAACATCGCGTGCCAGTGCGCGTCGATCAGGCCGGGCATCAAGGTCTTGCCGGTGCCGTCGATCTTCGGGCCATTGGCGTCGCCGTCGGGTGGCGTGATCGACTCGATGAGGTTGTCGCGCAGCGTGACATCCTGCGGCCCGGTGATCCGGCCCTCGATGCTGTCGAAGATGTTGACGTTCGAGATGCGGAGCGCGTCGGTAGTCATCTCATCCAGTGTCGCCTAGAGCGGGGCGGGTGGACGCGCGGGCTGTGGTGTGTCGGCCGTACACCATCAGCTGAGCCGTACGTGTTCGTCGCATGACAGACGTTTAAATCCACGTCAAGACAAATCATTCGCAGGATATCGAAAACCATTGTGGCCACTACTTTTTGATGGTATTCGTTGTCGAACCTGCTACGGGCATCAGGCCCGAGGTGCAATCCGATTCGCCTTTGCGGGCCATGAATTAGGTGAGCTGATGTGTTGCTTTTTCGACCCCGGATTTCTCGGTGTGGTGAGCCTGCGATACCAACCTTTCCGCAGTGTGATCGGTTGGTGGAACGGGCATCGGCACGATCATTCGTCAGGATCCCGACATCAGCCCACTGCGTGCGGCCTGCCAATACCAAAGATGGCTTTAAGTGAAGCGCTGGGTGTCGTTGACAAGAGGCGCAGTACGCCCCGCCGCGGAAAATGACCAGGCGGCCGTTATAGACGCGGGCTCGGCGCCAGGATGCCCGTCGAATTCGAATCCGTTGTCGTGAAACGCGGCGACTGAAAGTAGGTCTGACATCGCAAACGCGACAACCGGACGGGTCGCCACCAATGCGATTCGCCGAGGATTCGACCGCGGATTCACAGAGAGCATGACGCGGGACTTCTACGACTCGGAGGACGCCACGTATCGCACGTTCTGGGATCCCGATGGAAGCTTGCACTGGGGCATCTTCGAGGACCACAGCACCGGGTTCCTCGCTGGCTGCCAGCGGTGGAACGAGGAGATGCTGCTCGCCGCCGGGATCGGGCCGACATCGCGTGTGCTCGACCTTGGTTGTGGCAACGGGTCCGTCGCCGCCTGGCTGGCGCGAGAAACCGGCGCGGCCGTTACCGGGATTGACCTGAGCGCAGTCCGGATCACCAGCGCCCGCGGCCTTGCCGCGGAGAATCCGGACTTGCGCCTCGCGTTCACCATCGGGTCAGCGGCGGCGCTGCCGTTCGACGACGGCGCGTTCACCCACGTCTTGAGCCAAGCCGCTCTCTACCACGTACACGCACGCGAGACGGCGCTCGGCGAGGCTATGCGAGTGCTCGAACCGGGCGGCATCTTCGCTTTCGACGATTTGGTAACGCCCGTACGACCGGTGAGTAGGCTCGCGCGCGAGGTGATCTACGACCGGCTTCTGTTCGAGCCCACGTTCTCGGCCGACGAGTACGTCGATGCCCTCGCACGGCACGGCTTCGTGGTCTACGAAACCCGTGATCTGAGCACGCATCTCGCCCACAGCTATGAACTCTTGTCGGACCGTGCGCAGCACTTGTGCCCGAGCCTGGCGAGAGCCTATCGGCGGATCCCTGAAGTAGTGCAAAGCGGGCACGTGGGCTGGAGTTTCTTCCTCTGTCAAAAGGTCGTCGGTAAGCTCGCGTGGATCTACCAGCCGGACCGATGGCTGAGCCTGGAGCAGAAATACGACGCTTGGGCCCCGAGCTACGACGCCGACCTTGGCAACAGCTATCTCGAGAACCCTCGCCGCGCCGCTGCGCTGCTATCCCGTTGCCTGCCTGCGGGCGCCGGCCCGCTACTCGATGCGGGAGCCGGCACCGGACTCGTCGGCGAGGAACTGCGCAGGCTCGGGCATACCGATCTCACCGCGCTCGACAGATCCGGGGGGATGCTCGCGCATGCGCAGGCCAAGGGGGTATACCGCTGGCTGGTGCACGGGACACTGGCCGAGGCGCCGAGCCTGTTTCCCGAACAGTATTTTTCTGCCGTCGTCGCAGTCGGCGTATTCACCTTCGCGCACGCAGAAGCCACCGATCTCGCCGCGCTGGATCGGATTCTCGAGCCGGGTGGGTTTCTCGTCATAGCCGTCAGCGTCGATTACCTCTCTCGATACCGCGCGCTGAGCAAGACGCTCGGCGATCTCGGGTACGAAGCAGTCGCACGCGACTCATACGACATCGTCGACGGCGAGCCGATGAATGTCTTGGCCTATCAGAAGCCCAACCCGATCGTGGGGGTCGCCTGATGGGTTCGCGTGACGCACGGTGGGCGCCCTGGGGCAGCATCGCCGAAGACATGGGCCGGCCGCTGGTCGTGCGGTGGGACTGCGCTCAATTCGCGTCGTCCTCTTGGACGGGGTGGTCGCGCCAGTGCCGGTACAAGTGCCGCGCGGCGAATACGCCGAGAACCGCGGTGACGCACCACACCGCTATAGCTGCGTAAGCCAGGGGTGACGAGCGGTCCCGGATGGAAGCGCCCAGCGCGGTATAGACGAACGCCCTCGGTGCCGACCCGATGAAAGATCCAATTGCGATCTGCCACAGCGGGATTCCGAATGCTCCGAACGTGTAAGAAGCGAACGCGTCCGAGATGCCGGGGACGAAACGCTGGCCCACGACCGCCCACAACCCACCCCGTTCGACCACCGAGTCGATTCGTTCGGCCCGCTTGGGCCCCACCAGAACCCGTGCGCTGTCCCGGCCGGCCCGGCGGCCGACCGTGCTTGCGACGATTGCCGTGCCCATTGCCGCGCCGAGCGTGACGAAAAGGCCCAGCACGGGACCGAACAGCAGCCCACTGCCCGCGGCCAGAATCGAACCGGGCAGAAACATGGCGCCGAGGAAACCCGACACGACGACATACACCAGCGGCGCCATCGGTCCCGTCGACGTGACAGTCCGTCGCACCGCGTCGATGTCGATCACTCGCGCGACAGCCACCAGATAGAACATGGTGAGCAGGAACGCGACGAACAGGACGAGTCGCAGGATGTGGGGCCGCCGGGACGCGCCGGTGGTGTCGTCGGTGTCATCCATGGTGGCCGGCCAGTCGCCGCGCCAGCCCGCTGGCTCGCACCGCCCGTCGCGAGATCGCCGCGCGCACCGACCCTTCCGGGCCGATCACCCGCACTTTCAGTTTCGCCCGGGTGACCGCGGTGTAGAACAGCTCCCGCGTCAGCAACCGCGAATCTTCAGGCGGCATAAGCACACTCACCACATCGGATTGACTGCCCTGGCTCTTGTGAATCGTCATGGCGTGCATCGTCTCGACATCGGACAGCCGACTGGTCGCCAACTCCAGCAAATCCTCGGCACCGGCGATGACGGCTCGAAGCGCGCCCTGCTGGCCTGCGCCGGCAACCACGGCCACACCGATGTCGCCGTTGTAGACACCCAGTCCGTAGTCATTGTTCGTGACAAGCACCGGTCTTCCCGCGTACCACGGCGACCAGATCGCCTGGCCGGTGGACTCGACCAGCCACCGCTCCACCTGGCGGTTCCAGTGAGCGATCCCGTAGCGCCCGCGGCGGTGCGCACACAACAGTCGGTGCTCGTCGAGGGTGGCCAGAGCAGCCTTCGCGTCGCCGAGCATCGCGGCCTGCCGCAGTGCAAGGGCATGCGGCACAAGCACTTTGCGCAGACTCTCGGTAGGGTCCGCGGTGTCGATCCATTCGACGTGATCGCCGCCGGAGCGCAGCAGGTCGATGGCGAGGTCGGCATCACCGTCGCGAATCGACGAGGCCAGCCGGCCAATCGATTCGCCGAATCGATGCGACGTCAGCAGCGCCGCAACCCGGGCGTCTGCGCGCGATCCCAGTCCGTCGACCAGATCGGCGAGTACCGCACCCGCCTCCACCGATGCCAACTGGTCAGGATCGCCGACCAGGAGCAGTCGGGTGTGCGGGCGCACCGACTCCAGTAGCCGCGCCATCATGGTCAGCGACACCATCGACGTCTCGTCGACCACGATCACGTCGTGCGGCAACCTGTTGCCCCGATGGTGACGGAACCGCGACGATGTATCAGGCCGACTGCCCAGCAGCCGGTGCAGCGTCGTCGCACGCAATCCCGAGACCCGTTGACGATCAACCGGATCCAACTCATTTACCTGGAGCTGGACCGCCTCGTGCAACCGTGCCGCCGCCTTGCCCGTCGGAGCCGCCAGCGCAATGCGCAGCTGCGGCTTCCCGTCCAGCTCCGCCTGTTCGGCGAACAGCGCCAGCAGCCTGGCCACCGTAGTGGTCTTGCCTGTCCCCGGACCACCGGTGAGGACGGTCAGCCCCTGCCGCAGGGCGATGCCGGCGGCCTCGCGTTGTTCTTCATAGCCGGGCGGGAACAGCCGGTCGATATCGGGAACCGCCGGCCGGCCGGGAGCCGACAGCAGGGCCGAGAAGTCGTCGGCGACCTGTTGCTCCTCGCGCCAATACCGGTCCAGATACAGCAGATGGCCGTCGTACACGCGGAGTACCGGCGGCTCGTCGGCCAACGGACTGGCCTGCACGGCCGCAAGCCACTGCGGCGCAGACGGCCACGGTAGGTCGTCCATGCCGACCTGCGCCTGGACCGATTCCAGGTCCACACACACCGACCCGCCGCGCAGGGCGCGCACCACCAGCGCCAGCGCCAGCGCGACGGCGGGTTCGGACTCGCCTGCCATCGCCGTAAGGCGCTGTGCGACATGCACATCGGCCGCTTCCAGCACACCGGCATCGTTGAAGAGGCGCAACAGCTCGCCGGCACTGGCGGCCAGCCGCCGGTCGGCGGGGTCGATCGTCTCGGGGGTCATGCGGCCGCCGCGCGCGCGTCGAGCAGGTCGGACAGAGCGGTCACCAACTCCGGCGGCGGCGCCCAGCTGAACACCCCGGTGGGATGACCGTCAAGCACCGGGGTACCGGGTCCGCACATTCCGCGCAGGAACAGATACAGCACCCCGCCGAGATGCCGGCCGGGATCGTAATCCGGCTGTCGCCAACGCAGAAAACGATGCAGGACAACGCTGTACAGCAGCGCTTGGAGCGGGTAGTCCGAGTGCAACATGGCCTCGGCCATCCGGGGCGGCGTGTAGTCGGCGGCGGTCAGCGGGCGGTCCGGCTCGCCGAGCCAGTTGCTCTTGTAGTCCACGACCAGATAACGATGCCCCGACCCATGCGGAATCCGGAGTACCGCGTCGACCGAGCCGCTGAGGTAGCCGCGTAGCGACTGGTTGCCGAGCGTGTCTCCCACCAACCGGTCGGGGTAGGACGCCAACGGGTCGTCAACCCGGAGATGGGCGCGCAGCAACCGCCCGACGTCCGCGAGTCGGGTGTCCGCGTCGGCGCCCCGCACGTCGCCACCGGCCAGCGGAAACTCGAAGTCCAACTCGCGCAGCCGATCCGGCAGGCCGATCTGCCGTAGCGTCAGCCCGGCCGCCAGTGGCCCCAGGGGTGTGTCGTGCATCGGCACCATCGCCGCGGCCAGTTGGGAGGCGGGCACCTCGACCGGCCACCACGCCGAATGAACACCGATCTGCGCCTCGAGTTCGGCGGCGAGGTCGGCCGCGAAGGGGTCGGTGGTTTCCAGCACCGCGTGCACCAGCGTGCCGAACTGCGCGCCGGTGGGAAGCTCGGCCATCGGGGAGGGCACGTCCGAGAATGCCCCGGGCCCTGTCAGCGGGAGGTCGGGAACTTCGTCGTCCAGTTCGGTGAGCTCGGGCTCGCTGCTCACCCCGGTGGTCCGCTCCGCCGCGCGGATCAAGCCCGAGTAGGAGGTGCGCCGCCAGGCGGTATCGATGGCGCGGTGGAAGTGCCGGGTCCCCAGGTCGGACGGAGGGTGGTGGCCGGACATCGTCGGTGCCGCGGCGATCACCGACTCCTCCACCACCGGCCCGCCGGCGTCCTGCCACTCCCGAAGCCGCTCCCAGGCCTCGTCGTCGGTGATCTTCTGCGGTTCACACCGATCGGGGACCGCTGATTGTCCGGGCCGCCGGCCGCGTAGCAGCCGCGACAGCCCGCCGTTGGGCTCGCCGTGAGCCGGTGACCACCACGCCACCACCTGCGACTGAGCCCGGGTCAGCGCAACGTAGGTCAACCGGCTGTCGTCGCTGGCCGTTTCTTTGCGGCCCAGTCTCTCCACGGCGGCGAAGTCGGAACTGTCCTTGCCACCGATGTGCAGGCAGCGCTTGCCCTGATCGTGGAACAGCACCAGGTCGCGATCACCAACGTTGCGATTGAACGCGAACGGCAGGTACACCACGGGGTACTGCAGTCCCTTGCTCACCCAGACCGTCATGATCTGGACCGCGGCGGCGTCGCTGTCGATCCGGCGATTGCGTTCGGTGGCGCCGGCTCGTTCTTCCCGCTGACCGCGCAGCCAGTCACGGAGAGCGGGCAGGGAATAACGCTCCCGGTGGGCCACCTCCTGCAGGAGTTGCGTCACATGCGCCAGGTCGGTCATGTGCCGTTCGCCGCCGTGCCACGAGAGCACCCGGTCTGCCATGCCGCTCATCTGCGCGGCTTCGAAGATCGCGGCGACACCCCGCTCACGGGCGTGGTCCGCCCACTCCCGCAGGGTGTCGGCGATGTCGTCGGTGAGTGCGTCACCGCCGGCCGCCAGGTCGTGCGCCGTCTTCCCGAAGAACATCGTCGTCGCGGCCGCCCGCACCACTCCCGGGCGGTGCGGCTGATCGAAGGCCTCCAGCAGCGACAGCCAGTCGTCGGCGGCCTCCGAGCTGAACACGTCGGAGTCGCCGGTGTAGACGGCGGGAATACCGGCCTCGGTGAGTGCGCGGTGGCAGACACGGGCGTCCTTGTGGCTTTCGACGATGACAGCGACATCGCGGGCTTCCAGCGGCTCACCGTCGAAGGTCGCCGCGCTCGTCAGCAGCCCGCCGATGTCGGCGGCGAGATCGCGGCCGATGTGCTCGCGCAGCTCATCGATCGGCAGATTCTGAGTCCCTTTGCGGCCCAGCGTTGCTCGGCGCACCACCCGAAGCCGGAACGGATCGTTGCGCGGAGCGTCGGAGAGGCGATGACCGCGGTGCGAGGCCGCGACATCATGCACCACGATCGCGGGGTCGCCGAGCTCGGCTCCGCGCAGCACGGCTTGCAACCGCTCGACCAGTGCGCTGTCGCTGCGCCAATTCGTACCCAGCGTGCGCTTGTCGCCGGCGGTCCTGGCCGCATCGAGGTAGGTGACGATGTCGCCGCCGCGAAACGCGTAGATCGCCTGCTTCGGGTCCCCGATGAGGATGAGCGTGGACCGCCCACTGAAGGCCCGGTCGATCACCTGCCACTGAACCGGATCGGTGTCCTGGAACTCGTCGACCATGACAATGGGCCAGCGTTGATGCATCCGGACCCGGGCGGGGGAGTCGTCGGTGTCCAGTGCGGCGGCCAACCGGATGAGCAGGTCGTCGTATCCCAGCACGCCCCGGCGTCGCTTGCGTCTTTCCAGCTCGGCCAGAACGTCTTTCGCAAAGGCGATGCAGACCGCGGCGCGCGAACCCGGCTCCGGGTCGGTCGGCCGCAGGTGTGCGGACGGGCTGGCGACCACCGCGCGGGCGATGCGCAGCGCCTCGCGGTACGTCAATGCGGGATCGTCACGCTCGCGCCCGAAATGGGCCAGATAGAGGTCATCGACGATCTCGGTCACCAGGTCGTTGAGGTCCTCCAGCAAGGTGACGCCTGAATCTGTATCACCGGCCGTACCAAGGGATTTGAGCACCAACTGGCAGAACTGGTGGGTGGTGGCGATGGTGGCCGCGTCGAAGCCGGCCAGGGCGTCACGCAGCCGCTGCTTTCGAGCGTTTCGCTGCGCCTCGGTGCCGTCGATCAGGTGGCGCACCAGGTCGTTGCCGTCTGCGATCGCACGGTCGCCGAAAGCGGCGACCGCGTCGACGAGCTGGCAGCGCACCCGCTCGCGGAGCTCCTGACTCGCCGCGCGGCCGAAGGTGATCAGCAGCATCTCGTCGAGGGTCGCCCTGCCTTCGGCGACGTAGCGGGTCACCAGGCCGGCCAACGCGAATGTCTTGCCGGTTCCCGCGCTGGCCTCCAGCACCGTGGTGGACCGCTCGGCGGGCAGCGGGCCGTGCAGGTCGAATGGCGGGATCATCCGGGCCTCCGTTCGGCGCGCAACAGGGGCAGCCACAGGCGCGCGGCGAAGGCGCCCAGGCGGTGTTCCTCGCCTTTGGCGAAGGCCGGGTATTGCTCACCGGGCCGCAGCGGTTGCATCAGGTCGCTCAGCCGTGCGTGTCGGCCCCAGGCCCGCACCTGTGCCTGATCTTGATCCTCCCCGGGATACAGACCACTTCGCCACCGGTACTCCGCCTGCTTGACCGGGTCGTCCCCGCAGTGCCGTGCGACCGCCCAAGCGTAAGACGTCTTGACCGGCAACGGAATCGGCTCCCGGCGTCCGGCATCGTAGATTGCCACCAGGTCCCGTAGCACCTCCGGGGCGGGCTGTTCGGGTCGTCCAAGATGTTCCTCGCGGGGGGTGGTGCCCCGCTTGGGCCGGCCGATACAGACCGCTGACCAGTCTCGGTCGGGATGGTGAGCGTGCAACGCCAGCAACGGAATCCACGATTGAAGCAGATGTTTGCCGTCGAGCTTGGAATACGTCACCGACACCAGGCGATCGCCGAACACCCCGGACACGGTGCCGGTCAGGCGCCGACCCCCGAGATCGATATCGACGTCGTAGGTTGCGCTGTCGGTCTGGCGGTGTCCCAAGGCGGTTGACGCCAGCAGCGCCGCCTGATCACGGATATCGGTCACCTTGCGCCACCCCAGCTGACCCGGGGGCAGGGTGCCGCGCCGCCACTCCGCCTGCCGCGCGTCATCAGGAGCGAGCCCGCCCAGGATGTCGCTCAGCATCCGATCGCCGACCGTCCATTCCTCGAGCGCGTTGATCTCGACCGGCATGGCGTCCTCGACACCGTCGACATCCCACGGCAGCGTGTATTCCAGCGCCCGGAAGAAGCCTTTCACCGGGTCCTTGAAGAACGCGACCAGATCGGCGAGGACGACGTCGTCCGGCGGTGGCGGCGGCAGCAGGTCGCGGATCAGTCGCGGTTGCTCGGATCGTTCGCCGGTGGCGGAGCGCGCCGCGCGTAACACCGTCGGGTCGAAGCTGAACGGCGCGCCAGGCACCAGCGCGCCGCGCTCCACATTCCGAATATCAAAGGGCTGCAACGGATGTTCGACCACGATCCGTGACCGGACGGGCCCGGTGGTGGTCGTGTCCAGGGCGTCGAGCAGCTCCGCCAGCGGGACGGCCGGGGGCCGGCGCTGGCCTGAGTATTCGTTGGCGCCGGTGTAGGTGATGACCAGATTGCCGGTGGCCGCGCCGATGGCGTCGAGCAGCAGCTGACGGTCCTCGGACCGGACGTCGCGCTCGCCGGTGAGCGGTTGCCGGGCCAGTACGTCGTCACCGTCTACGACGCCGAGCCGTGGGAAGACGCCGTCGTCGAGTCCCACCAGACAGACCACCCGGTGTGGGACGGAGCGCATCGGCACCATCGTGCACACCGTCAGGGTGCCGGTGCGGAAGTTGGCGCGGGTGGGACGCCCGGCGAGGTGCCTCTGCAACAGAGCGCGGATGTCGGGCAGGCGCAGCAGCGTCTGGTCGCGCGAACCCGCGGTGCGCAGCACGTCGGCGAATTCGCGTTGCATCTGGTTGGTCTGCCAGGCGTCGTCCTCGGCGGTGTGGGTCAGCAGGCCGATCCCGTCGGCCAACGCCGTCAGCCACTGCCGTAGCGGCTGCGCTGCGGTCAGCGAGTCGACCACGCGCTGCAGCCGGTCGATGTATTCGGCGAACTGCCCGACCAATTCGACCCGGTTGCTGCCCACATCGTCCAGGGGGAGCGTCGAATCGATCCAGGCGTGTGCAGTCTCGGACATCGCGACTCCGGCCAGCACCCGGTCCAGCCCGAACCGCCAAGTGTTGTGCACGAAATCGACCCCGAACGGCTTGCGGTGTTCCTGATCGAAGCCCCACCGGATGTTCGACTGCCGCACCCAGCGGGTGATGCCCTCCAGGTCGTCGTCGCTGAAGCCGAAGCGGGCTCGGACCGGGGCGGCCTGGGCGAGGTTGAGCACTTCACTCGAGGTGACCCGCCCACCGGCCAGCGACAGTAGCTGCGACGCCACGCCCAGTAACGGATTGGTCTGCAGCAGTGAGCGATCCGCGAGCCGAACCCGAAGGCGGTGGGCCGGGTGCGCGCCGTTCACCACGTCGCCGAGGCCGAAATCCGCGACGATCAACGGGGCATACGTCTCGATGTCCGGGCACATGACCAGGATGTCGCGCGGCTCGAGGGTCGGATCGTCGGCCAGCAGTCCGAGCAGCACCTCCCGAAGCACGTCGATCTGCCGGGCCGGACCGTGGCAGCTGTGCACCTGCACGGACCGGTCGTCCTCGGCCAGCGTGCGGCCGTGCGGCCGGACGGCATTGGCGGCGAGGTCGGCCTGCAGCCACCCGAGCAGGGTGTCCCGGCGATCGGGTTCGCCCAGAGCCTCGTCGGTCGCGGGATCGCCCGGCAGGCTTCGTTGCAGCTCACGCAGATCCCGTCCGAGGGTCGCCAGCAGCGGATGCCCGACCGCGCGATGGCTGGTGTCCTCGCGACGGGGCACCGTGCCCCGCACGCCGCCCAGTGCCCGCCACAATGCGTCGCTGGGATGGGGTAGCCACAGATGCAGCTCGTGGTGGACGGCCACGGCTTCGAGCAGCTCGACCTCACTGGGCGCCAGCCGGGTATGGCCGAACAAAGACAGGCGCGACGGCAGCGCCGCCGGACCGTCGTGCAGTCTGGCCAGGGTCTTCCCGTGCCGGATATGCGGGGGATCGGCGGGTATCGTCGCCACCAGCGCGCGCCACAGCTCGGGTTGCCAGTGCAGGTCGGCATCGAGGTCGCCCAGGTCTCCGGCCAGCCAGCCGACGAGCAAGCCGGGACGCTGCCGGGCATACGAGGCGAACAGCCCGGCCAGGCGGCGGGCGACCGCGTACCGCCGGCCCCGGCGCAGATCCGCTTCATCGCCAATGTCGAAGTACCCCAGATGCTTTGCCAACGTGCGGCACCACGGCTCAGCCAGTGAGCGGTCGATCACCTCGAGCAGCGGCCAGGTCATGGCCTCCGGAGACCAGGGGTCGTCGTCGACGGTGCCGACTATCTCGGCGATCAGTGACGCCGGGTTGCGAAACGACACCCCCGCGCAGACGCCGTCACCGCGATCCGGCGTGGCGCCCAACCGGTGGGACAGGCGCTGACTGAGCCAGCGTTCCACCCCGCGCGCCGGCACCAGCACGAGCTCCTGCGCGAACGGGTCGGGCAGCGGCCGGGCCAGCAGGGCGCCGAGACCGTCGGCAAGCAGATCGGTCCGTTCGGCACGGTGGAGATGAAGCGCCATTGCGGGCCACCCTAGACCGGCCGTCCGACACCGACGGCGCTACGGGTGTACAAAGGGGCGCGGGGGCCGGGCCCGATCGCGCGAAACGGGAGGACGTCATGGAGACCTGGGATGCGATACGTGCACGACGCAACGTGCGCCAGTACACGGCGCAGCCGGTTGCAGAGACCGACCTGGAGCGCATCGTGGAGGCGGGATGGCGGGCGCCGTCGGCGAAGAACCGTCAACCGTGGGACTTCATCGTGGTCACCGATCCTGCTCAGCTGCAAGAACTCTCGACGGTCTGGATGGGCGCCGGTCACCTCGCCGGCGCCGCGGCCGCGATCGTTCTGGTGATTCCGGTCCCGCCGGATGAGCGCAGAAAGCTCATCGATCAATATGACATCGGTCAGGCGACGATGGCGATGATGCTGGCGGCCACCGACCTGGGTATCGGTACCGGTCATTCCTCGGTGGGCGACCAGGACCGGGCGCGCGCGATCCTCGGCGTCCCCGACGACCATCTGGTCGCGTACATGCTCGGCGCGGGCCATCCCGCCGACCGGCCGCTGACTCCGATCCGCAAACCGAATCGGCGGCCACTGCACGAGGTGGTTCATCGTGGCCGTTGGTGAGTCCGCTGGGCTCATCATGTGCCAGGCTTGAGCAATGGGCGGCGTCGCTGATGCCCTTGAGTGGGCCGGCAAGCAGATCACGGGCCGGGTCCCGAAGGCGGACCTGGACCAGCGCGACCCGGACTTCATCCGGGATCAGCTGCCCGGAACCTGGTTGCTGGCATCGTTGTACTTCCGTGCCGATGTGCGCGGGCTCGACCGCATACCCCCGACGGGACCGGTGCTGCTGGTCGGCAATCACAGCGGCGGCAACGTGCCGCCCGACACGTTCGTCTTCACGCTGGCGTTCTGCTCGTACTTCGGGGTGGAGCGTCCCTTCTATCAACTCGCGCACAACCTGGTGACGCTCTATCCGCCGTTGCGCTGGCTCCGCAAGTTCGGCACGGTGGCGGCCAGCCCCGAAAATGCCCGTTTGGCACTGGAATCCGGCGCAGCCGTCCTGGTGTACCCGGGCGGCGACTACGAAGTCTTCCGCCCGTCGTGGCAACGGCACGTCGTCGACTTCGGCGGCCGCAAGGGATTTGTGCGGCTCGCCCGCGAGACCGGCGTGCCGATCGTGCCGGTGGCCGCCGTCGGCGGCCAGGAGACGGCGTTGTTCCTCGGCCGCGCGCAGTGGCTGGCCAAACTGCTGATGCTGGACAAGTTGATCCGGCTCAAGAGTGTGCCGGTCTCGCTGGCGATCCCCTGGGGGCTGAACGTCAGTGACCTGCTGGGGCACATTCCGCTACCCGCCAAGATCGTCATCGAGGTCCAGGAGCCGATCGGAGTCCATGATGACGACCAGGGCGTGTACGACGAAGTGATCGCCAGCCTGCAGGCGGGCGTGGATCGGCTGGCCGCCGAGCGGCGATTCCCGGTGATCGGCTGATGCGCGTCGAACGCCGGATCGTCGTGAACGCCGATCGGGACACCGTGTGGAAGGTGCTCAGCGACCCGGATCGCTACCCTTCCTTCCTGGCTCATCTGGAGCGCTGGGAGACGTTGACCGAAGGCCCGGTCCGGGTAGGCGCCCGCTACACGGTGTTGTGGAAGATCGGCTCGATCCCGGTCGGAGGCATCGCCGAAGTGGTGGAGCTCGACACCGCGCGCGATCTGGCCTGGATCAACATCACCGGCGTGACCCAGCGTGGCCGCTTCCGGCTGCGCGATGCGGGTCCCGGCCGGACCACGGTCACCTTCCGACTGGCCTACAACTCCGAAGGCGGCCTGCTCGGACTGATCGCCGACCGCGTCGCATCGCGCTGGGTGGGGCGTTCACTGGCTGAAAGCCTGAAAAACCTTCGCCGCCTTGTGGAGTGATGCGGCGCGTGAGCCGGGTCAGGCCGTGTCGGTCCAAACGTGCATGCTGGGTGCATGAACAGAAACGAGATCACCGAAAAGATCGTCGTTGCCCGATTGTCGAGGGGGCTCAGTTGGCAGCAACTGGCCGACGCGATCGACAGGCCCCTGCTGTGGACGACGTCGGCGCTGCTGGGCCAGCACCCGATCCCGGCGGAGCAGGGGAAGGTCCTGGCCGAGATGCTGGGGTTGGACGAGTCCGTCGTTCCCGTCCTGGCGGCGCCGCCGATGCGGGGCGGCCTGCCCAGCGCCGTGCCCACCGACCCCACCATCTACCGGTTCTACGAGGCGCTCCAGGTCTATGGCGGCGCGCTCAAAGAAGTGATCCACGAACAGTTCGGTGACGGCATCATGAGCGCGATCAACTTCAGCATCGACCTGCAGAAGAAAGCGCACGACTCGGGCGATCGTGTCGTAGTCACGTTCGACGGGAAATTCCTTCCGTATCAATGGACTTCGGCCCAAGACTGAAGGGGCGCTGATGGTGGAGCAGCGGGGCAGGACCGCGCGGCGCAAACCTGTCGACATGGTTCTCTCGGGCGGCGGTGTCAAGGGTGTCGGGCTGGTCGGCGCCGTGGTCGCCGTCATGGAGGCCGGTTATTCACTCAAACGGGTCTCCGGCGTCTCCGCGGGTTCGCTGGTCGGATCGATACTGGCCGCCGCCTCCAACGGCGACCAATTGACCACCGGGCAGATCAAAGAGCTTGCACTGACCCTGCCGTATGAGAAGTTTCGCGATGCCGGTCCGGTCGGACATCTGCCCGTGGTCGGTCCGGCGTGGGGTCTGTTGCGTGAAAACGGAATGTACAGAGGCGATTTCGCCCACGACTGGATCCGCGGCGAGCTGCGGAATCTGGGCGTGCGGACCTTCGGCGATCTGGCGCTCAGTGACCGGCAGATGCCCGCCGAGCGCCGTTACCGGCTGGTGGTCACCGTCGCCGACCTGACCACCGGGCAGCTGGTGCGGCTGCCGTGGGACTACCGGCGGCTGTACGGACTCGATCCCGACGAACAATCGGTGGCCGACGCGGTGCGCGCGTCGATGTCGATTCCGTTCTTCTTCCGGCCGGTCACCTTGACCAGCGCGGCCGGACGCACATCCACCCTGGTCGACGGCGGGGTGCTGTCGAACTTTCCGATCGACTCCTTCGACCGGCCGGACTGCAAATCGCCGCGCTGGCCCACCTTCGGCATCACAGTGGTGCCGGAGTTGCCGGCCAGCAACGACCAGCTGATCCCGGGGGTGGGCGCGTTACGGCTCCTGGGCCCGCCGTCGGTGCTGCTCGAGCAGCTGATCGCCACCATGTTCGTCGGCCATGACCAGACATATCTGAATCAGCCGTGGGTGAGCGCCCGGGCGATCCGGGTGGACTCGACAGCGGTGAACTTCCTGGATTTCAGCATCTCCCGCAAGGACGCCGAAGCGCTCTACACCAAGGGATACGAATCGGCACAGGCGTTTCTGTCGACCTGGAACTGGGTCGACTATCTGGAGCGGTTCCGCCAGTTCCAATGACGTGACAGCGCCACGGTGTCAGACTTGACGGTGGAGGAGGCGCCGGTGTGCAGCGGTTGTTCGGGCAACCGCACCACCTGGCCAGATGCCGGACCCCCCTAGACGCCGAATTCCTTTTCGATGTTGTCGATCCCGGCGCGGATCGCCTTGAGCGCGTCGGCGCGGGCACGCAGTTTGGTGGCGGCGTGCGCGGACTGATTCAGGCCGGCGAATTCGTGAGCCGCCTCCTCGGCGCGGGCGATCACCCGGTCGGGCAGTGCCATCTCATCGATGAAGCCGGCGGCCAGTGCCGTCTCACCGAAGAACGTCTTGGCCAGGCCGGTGGCCTGTTGGTAGGCCGACCGGGTCAGCCGCAGTTTCAGGACCTCCAGGGCCGCCCAGGGAATCACCATCCCGATTGCGACCTCGTTGGCCTGGATGTTGTACGCGTGGGCCGCAATTCGGTGGTCACCCGAGCACAGCAGGAATGAGCCCATCGCGATCGCCGGGCCGGTGCACGCGATGACCACCGGCTTGGGATAGGACAGCAGCCGGTAGGACAGCTCGAATCCGCCGCGCAGCATGTCGATCGCGGGCTGCACCTCGCCCGAGGTCAGGATCTTCAGGTCGAATCCGCCGCTGAACACCCGCTGGTTGCCGGTGATCACCAGCGCCCCCACGTTGTCGGCGTCGGCCTGGTCGAGCGCGTCGTTGAGGGCCTGCTGCATGGTCGGGCCGAGCGCGTTGACTTTGCCGTCGTCCATCCGGATGACCCCGATGGTTTCGTCGTGGGTGTAGACGACCGGACCGCTCATGGGTTACTCCTTCGCTCGGCGAGTCGATTGAACCAGATCGCGGCCCGCCGGGCTTACACCCGCTGGCTGCGATGCTTTCCCAGTTCGTTCTCGGCGTCGCCCCAACGCAGACTCACGTCGGTGGGCTCGTCGAGTTGGCGGGTGCGCCAGCGGTCCTGGGTCTCCTGTACGGCGCGGTTGATGCGGTCGATCTCGCTGCGGAAAACCTCGGGGCGAGTTTCCTTGCTGGCGTAGTGGAAGTAGGTCAGCAGGTTGCGCAACAACTCCAGCTTCTGCTTCTCGCGCTTGGCCAAGTCGTGCGTCGTCATCAGTTCGATGCGCTGGACGGGAGGTAGGGCGTCCCAGTCCAAGACCACCTTCGTCTCCAACGGCTGCCGGGTGCGCTGCCAGAATTTCCACCCGCGGGGCCGCTCGGGACGGTCGTAGTAGGTGACCGTGCCCTCGAAGCGAGATTCCACGCCGTGCCCGATTTCCGCGCGGTCCAGTGCGGAGTCCCACACCATCCGCCACTCCTGCCCGGGCGCCAGTGTGGGCAACTCCCGCGGCAGTTGCAGTTCGACGACGTCGGCGTAGCCGTCCGAGGCGTTCTCGTATTCGGCGACGGTCGGGGGGTTGGGGAAGTTGAACCGGATGTCGTAAGCCGCGGTGCGGCCGAAGTTGCGCACCACCAACTCGATGACATGCCAGTCCGCGACGTGCGGCTCCATCAACATGGCGACATGTGGGCGCGTCTTCTCCGCAGCCAGCGCCCGATTCCGCTGCAGCTGGCGGTGGGTGAAGATCAGCGCGACGACGCCGAGCGCGATCGCCGCCCACGCGGCCCAGGCCAACCAGGTGCTGGACTCGATCGAGTCGATGCCCCGCCAGCTCTGCGGCCAGCTTTCCGGCCAGTTTCCTCGGACCCACCCCATGGATTCCACCCTCCACTTAATCCTCGGACCTGGAACTTAGCTGCACTGATCGTAAAGGGGCTTCCTGTGTATCGCTGAGCGGGTCATCGAGCGAGCGTCAGCCGCCCATCATCATTCGCCACTGGTCGAGATTGGCGGGCCGGTAGACGTAGTTGGAGCGTTTAACTTCCGACAACGAGGCGCTCGGGTCGGCCGAATACCAGTGCCCGGGGAACACGGTCGGGTCGCCCGGGAGCGCGGCGAGTTGCTGGAGGCTGCGATACATCTCGTCGGAATCGCCGCCCGGGAAGTCGGTCCGTCCGCAACCTTCCAGGAACAGCGTGTCGCCGGCGACCAGCCGTCCGTCCAGCAGGAAGCACTGACTGCCGGGCGTGTGGCCGGGTGTGTGCAGCAGTTCGATCTCGACGTCGCCGATGCTGATCCGGTCGCGGTGCTCGTGAGCGGTCAGGTCGCTCATCGGGATTCCGGTGATGCGGGACACCCACAGCGCCTCGTGGGTGTTCACGTGGATCGGCACGCTCACCCGCTCCATCAGCTCGGCTAGGCCCTTTAGCTCGAATCCCATCATCGACCCGCCGACGTGGTCCGGGTGGTGATGGGTCACCAGCACCCCCGACAGGTGCATGTCGTCGGCCTCCAGTGCGTCGACCAGGTCCCCGGCCGCATAGGCCGGGTCGACCACCATGGCGTCCCCGGTTTCGCGGTCGCCGATGAGGTAGGCGAAGTTGCGCATCTGCGCCGCGATCACATCGTTGGCCGCGAAGTCGCGGCCGGAAAGTAACTGCCGGAAGTACAACCGGTCCGAATTCGACACACCACCAGCCTATGGGGCGCGCGAAAACACCTTCGGCCTGGCCTTCTGCCTATTCCCGGTACCTATTCCTACCTGCGCCGAGTCGCTAATATCGGTTCATGTTGAAGAGGATCGAAGTCCTACTTGACATGGACTTGGTCGACGAGATCATTCGCCGTTACCACGTGGCCGGCGCGCGGGAAGCCGTCAATCTGGCCATGCGGACAATGCTCGACGAGGCCGACAACGCCGACCCCGGCTCGCATGCCGAGGATTACGACGAGTTCAGTGACCTCAGTGCCTGGTCACTGCACCGCAACAGCGACACGGGCTGACCGGCTTTTCCTGCTTGGGCCCACGTGGTTTGGAGACGTTGTGCGCCAGGCTGTACCCTCTTTTTGGCCCGCGGCAGGTCTTCGCTGTGGGTGAACGGCCCCCTTAGCTCAGTCGGTAGAGCGTTTCCATGGTAAGGAAAAGGTCAACGGTTCGATTCCGTTAGGGGGCTCGGCGGACGCCGAGCAGGTGCGCGGCCCCAGAGGCGGTGTAGCTCAGTTGGTTAGAGCGAACGACTCATAATCGTTAGGTCGCCGGTTCGAGTCCGGCCATCGCTACCACCACAGCACGACAAACGAATATAGAGACTTCGAGAGATTTGAGAGAGAACCGTCATGGCTTCCAGTACCGACGTGCGGCCGAAGATCACCTTGGCGTGCGAGGTGTGCAAGCACCGCAACTACATCACCAAGAAGAACCGCCGCAACGACCCCGACCGTCTCGAGCTGAAGAAATTCTGCCCGAACTGCGGTAAGCACCAGGGGCACCGCGAAACGCGCTGACCGCGCGCACCCCAATTACAGAGAGTCGACTAGGTAGGTTCGAGAACTGTGGCCCTGTCCGAAAAGATCCTCGGGATGCATTATCGCTACCCCGACCATTACGTGGTGGAACGGGAAAAGATCCGCGAGTACGCCACGGCGGTGCAAAACGACGAGCCGGCTTTTTTCGGTGAGGACGCGGCGGCAGAACTGGGCTACGACGGCCTGGCGGCCCCGTTGTGTTTCATCTCGGTATTCGGATACAAGGCGCAGTCTGCCTTTTTCCGGGACGCCAACATCGCGGTGACCGACCAGCAGATCGTTCAGGTTGACCAGGTTCTGAAGTTCCTCAAGCCGATCGTCGCCGGCGACAAGCTGTACTGCGACGTCCACGTGGATGCGGTGCGCGAGGCGCATGGCACCCAGATCATCGTGACCAAGAACATCATCACCAACGATGCCGGCGAGATCGTCCAGGAGACGTACACGACCCTGGCGGGCCGTGCCGGTGAAGACGGGGAAGTAGGATTTGCCGATGCCACTGCGTGAGTTCAGTTCGGTGCAGGTGGGTGACCAGCTCCCAGAGCGGACCTACCCGTTGACCCGTCAGGACCTGGTCAACTACGCCGGGGTCTCGGGTGACTTGAACCCGATCCACTGGGACGACGAGATCGCCAAGATGGTCGGGCTGGACACCGCGATCGCCCACGGCATGCTGACGATGGGTATCGGCGGCGGCTATGTCACGTCGTGGGTGGGCGACCCCGGGGCTGTGACGGAGTACAACGTGCGGTTCACCGCGGTGGTCCCGGTACCCAACGACGGCAAGGGTGCGGAGTTGGTGTTCAGCGGCCGGGTGAAGTCCGTTGACCCGGAGACCAAATCGGTGACCATCGCACTGACGGCGACGACCGGCGGCAAGAAGATCTTCGGCCGGGCTGTCGCCTCGGCGAAGCTGGCCTAGCGGATGGCTCTCAAAACAGATATCCGCGGAATGTCGTTTGTCTATCCCGACTATTTCGAGGTAGGCCGCGAACAAGTTCGCCAATTCTCCCGGTCGATCAAGTGCGACGATCGGGTCCACTACGACGAGGCTGCGGCAGCCGAATTCGGCGGCGACCGCATCGTAGCCCCGCTGACCTTCGTGACGATCCTGGCGAAACTCATCCAGGACGACTTCTTCCGCAATGTGGACGTCGGCTTCGAAACCATGCAGATCGTGCAGGTCGACCAGAAGTTCGTGTACCACGCGCCGATCCATGTCGGAGACAAGCTCTACGGCAGTCTGCGCATCGAATCGGTCAACGAGCGTTTCGGCGCCGACATCGTCATGACGAAGAACTTCTGTCACAACCAGGATGGCGTCCTGGTCCTGGAGGCCTACACCACCCTGATGGGTCACGAAGGGGACAACTCCATCCAGCTCAAATGGGACAAGGAATCGGGTCAGGTAGTCAGAACCGGGTAATTAGTATCTGGCTCCTACGTCGATGTACACTCGGACCTCGGGGTTTTCCCATTACAAGCGCGCTGTCCGTCGGTTCGCGATTGCCGAACGGGGGGCGCGCGAGTCATGTAAGCCCCGGAAAATAGGGGCGTAGCTCAACTGGCAGAGCAGCGGTCTCCAAAACCGCAGGTTGCAGGTTCAAGTCCTGTCGCCCCTGCTGACGGCGGGCCGCACGAGGAGGCGGGCCATCTGACTCGCGTGCCATGGTGGACACTGGAAAGAGTGGCCACTTTGAGCGGTACGGCACGCGAAACAGCTAGCGAACGAAGGAGCACGCGGTGAGCGACGAAGGCGACGTTGCCGACGACGCCGCAGGCGACAGCGGCGCCGTGGTGACCAAGGCGGTGGCGCGGCCGCAGCGGCCCACGGGAAAGCGTTCCCGGGTGCGCGCGGCGGAGGCCGAGGAAGGCGACGAGTCGACCGACGTCGAGGTCGCCGAGAAGGATTCGGCCAAGAAGGACGCGTCGAAGTCTTCGAAGGCGTCGAAAGCCAAATCGACGCAGAAAGACAAGGCGAAGAAGCCTAAGAAAGCCGGTTCGACCAGCTCGATGAACCCTTTCGTGTTCGTCTACACCTACCTCAAGCAGGTTGTAGCCGAGATGCGGAAGGTGATCTGGCCCAACCGCAAGCAGATGCTCACCTACACGTCGGTGGTGCTGGTCTTCCTGGCCTTCATGGTGGCGGTGGTAGGTGGAGCCGACCTGGGTCTGAGCAAGCTCGTGCTGTTGGTGTTCGGCTGAGACTTGAGAGCGATAGAGAGGACTGAGAACCGTGACGACGTTCGACGGTGACACGTCCGCGGGTGAGGCGGTCGACGTGCAAGAGGCGGACGCCCCGCAGGACGCGGTGGCGGCTCCGGCCGAAGATGTCGACCCCGCCGCTGCACTCAAGGCGGAACTGCGCAGCAAGCCCGGCGACTGGTACGTCATTCACTCCTACGCGGGCTACGAGAACAAGGTGAAAGCCAACCTCGAGACCCGGGTGCAGAACCTTGACGTCGGCGACTACATCTTCCAGGTGGAGGTCCCCACCGAAGAGGTCACCGAGATCAAGAACGGCCAGCGCAAGCAGGTCAATCGCAAGGTGCTGCCCGGTTACATCCTGGTGCGCATGGACTTGACCGACGACTCGTGGGCCGCGGTGCGCAACACCCCGGGAGTCACCGGGTTCGTCGGCGCGACATCGCGCCCGTCGTCGCTCTCGCTCGACGACGTGGTCAAGTTTCTGCTGCCCCCGGGTGCGGCGAAGAAGGCCGCCAAGGGTGCGGCAAGCACGGCCGCCGCGGCAGAGACCGGTGGGCTGGAACGCCCCGTCATCGACGTCGAGTACGAAGTCGGCGAGTCGGTGACGGTCATGGACGGACCGTTCGCGACGCTGCCGGCCACGATCAACGAGGTCAACGCCGAACAGCAGAAGCTCAAGGTGCTGGTCTCGATCTTCGGCCGGGAAACACCGGTGGAGCTGACCTTCAGCCAGGTCTCCAAGATTTAGCCCCCAGGGCATCCCAGAACTTTGCACCCCAGCACTTTGCAAGACTAGGAAGGAATGTAGGACAAACTCATGGCCCCGAAGAAGAAGAAAGTCACCGGGCTGATCAAGCTGCAGATCGTGGCCGGGCAGGCCAACCCTGCCCCGCCGGTCGGCCCGGCGCTCGGCCAGCACGGCGTCAACATCATGGAGTTCTGCAAGGCCTACAACGCCGCGACGGAAAGCCAGCGCGGTCAGGTCATCCCGGTGGAGATCACGGTCTACGAGGACCGCAGCTTCACCTTTGCGCTGAAGACCCCGCCGGCCGCCAAGCTGTTGCTCAAGGCCGCCGGTGTGCCCAAGGGGTCGGCGGAGCCGCACAAGACGAAGGTCGCGAAGGTGACCTGGGACCAGGTGCGCGAGATCGCCGAGACCAAGAAGACGGACCTGAACGCAAACGACATCGACGCGGCGGCGAAGATCATCGCCGGCACCGCCCGGTCGATGGGCATCACGGTCGAGTAGTCCGACAAAACAACCGAGAACGCGTGGGAGGGCCAGCTTCGGCCCGCCAACCACGAACCCAACACCAGATTGGATTGAGCAATGAGCAAAACCAGCAAGGCATACCGCGCCGCCGCCGAGAAGGTGGACCGCAACAACCTCTACACCCCGTTGCAGGCCGCCCGGCTCGCCAAGGAGACGTCGTCGACTAAGCAGGACGCGACCGTCGAGGTGGCGATCCGGCTCGGCGTCGACCCGCGCAAGGCCGACCAGATGGTCCGCGGCACGGTCAACCTGCCGCACGGCACGGGTAAGACCGCCCGGGTGGCCGTCTTCGCCGTCGGTGAGAAGGCCGACGCCGCCGTCGCCGCCGGAGCCGATGTCGTCGGCAGCGACGACCTGATCGAGAAGATCCAGGGCGGCTTCCTGGACTTCGATGCCGCCATCGCGACTCCCGACCAGATGGCCAAGGTGGGCCGGATCGCCCGCGTGCTGGGTCCGCGCGGCCTGATGCCGAACCCCAAGACCGGCACCGTCACCCCGGATGTCGCCAAGGCCGTCGCCGACATCAAGGGCGGCAAGATCAACTTCCGTGTCGACAAGCAGGCCAACCTGCACTTCGTGATCGGCAAGGCATCGTTCGACGAGAAGAAGCTTGCGGAGAACTACGGCGCCGCGCTCGA
Source organism: Mycobacterium sp. 23 (assembly GCF_048287075.1). Lineage (NCBI taxonomy): Bacteria > Bacillati > Actinomycetota > Actinomycetes > Mycobacteriales > Mycobacteriaceae > Mycobacterium > Mycobacterium sp. 23. Next base: position 2,960,644 of record NZ_JBLVUX010000005.1, on the reverse strand, counting down.
CGAGGTGCTGCGGCACAAGCCGTCGTCGTCCAAGGGCCGCTACCTGAAGAAGGTCACGGTGTCGACGACGACCGGCCCGGGCATCCCGGTCGACCCGTCGGTCACCCGCAATTTCACCGCCGAGGCGGAGTAAGCGGCGCCTTCGGCTGCGCGAGCAGACACAAAATCGCCCTGGTGCACGCGTTCCAGGGCGATTTTGTGTCTGCTCGCGGGGAGGGCCGGGCAGTGGATCTAGCCGCCGCATTCGGTGACGCGCCGCCGCAGGAAGGCGCGGCCTGGCTCAGAAGCGTTGCCCTCCAGTGCCTTTCGATACCATACGACGGCTTCGGCGCGGCGCCCTGCCCGCCGCAAAAGGTCGGCTCGCACCGACGCGACGAGATTCGAGTGCGCCAGCCGCGGGTCATGGGCCACCTTGTCCAGGGCTGCGAGGCCCACATCCGGGCCGTCGCGAAAGCCGACCGCCAGCGCGCGGTTGGCTCTCACCACCGGCGAGTCGGTCAACTGCAGCAACCGGTCGTAAGCCACGCAGATCGCGGTCCAGTCGGTCTGGTCCCAGGACGGTGCCGTCGCATGGATGGCGGCGATCACGGCTTGCGGCAGATATGGACCGGTCGATCCCTGCGCCTGTCGTAATCGATTGAGGCCGCGGCTGATCCGGTCGCGGTCCCAGCGGTGACGGTCCTGCTCGTCCAGCGGCACCAGCGCCCCGGCGGCGTCCAGCCGTGTTGCCCGCCGCGAGTCATGCAGCAGTACCAGGGCCGCCAGGGCGTGTGCCTCGGGATGCGGCATCAGGGCACACAGCTCACCGGCCAGCCGCACCCCTTCGTCACACAACTCGTCGCGGATGGCCGACGGGCCGGCTGTGGACCAATAGCCCTCGGTGAACACCGAGTAGATGCAGCTCAGTATGTGCGGTGTGCGTTCGGGCAGCAACTCGGCGGGCGGAACCCGCAGCGGAATGTTCGCGTGCCGAATCTTGTACTTGGCCCGGGTGATTCGCTGCCCGATCGCTGCCTCGGTCTGCAACAGTGCGCGGGCGATCTCGGCGACCGTCAACCCGGATACCAGCCGCAGCGTGAGCGCCAGTTGCGAGCGGCGGTCCAGTGCCGGGTGCGCGCAGGTGAACATCATCCGCAGTTCGTCGTCGCGAACCGGATGCAACACCGCGTCGTCGGTGCGGATATCGTCCACGAAAGCCGCCAATTCCTTTCCGGGACGGATGGATTCGCGGCGTAGCCGATCACGGGCACGATTGCGCGCGACCGTGATCAGCCATGCGCCGGGGCGATCGGGTACGCCATCGCGCTCCCAGGTGCGCAGCGCCTCGGCGCACGCCTCCTGGACGGCGTCCTCGGCGATGGTGAGGTCGCCCGACCATCGTGCGATGGCGGCGACGGCAGGTCCCCATTCATGCCGAAAGACGCCGTCCAGATCGGTCATCCGACGTGGCTACAGTCCCGAGATACCGGCCAGTTGCCGGAGCTGCACCATGGACGCGGGAATCATCGAGGCCACCTTGACGGCTTCGTCACGGTCGCCGGCGCTCAGCACATAGAAGCCGTTGGCGACTTCCGCGGCTTCGGCGTAGGGACCGTCGGTGACAATGACCTCGCCGTCGCGGACCCGCACGGTCGTCGCGGTCGAACGATCGTGCAACGCGGCGCCGCCGACGATGTGATCGCCTGCGGCGGCGGCGAACTCGACGTGGCGTGCAGCCACCGCATCCCACTCCGGAGTGTGCGGCGTGTGGGTGGTTCCGGGCGGCTCCAACAGCAGCGCGAGCCAGCCGGTGCCGCTGGGTTTGGGAGACGGTTCGATCGCGTGGACGGTGGGCCGCACCTCTACCGCACCGTGCTTGGCGACCGGAATGTCACGGGCGAAGGCGAGGGCTTCGTCGAGGTTTTCGGCTTCGAAAAGGTAGTACCCGCACGCTACTTCGGCGCCTTCGGCGAACGGTCCGTCGGTGATGACCGGCTCGTCCGGGCCGCCGTCGATCCGTACGCCGGCGGCCGCGGGAAGCAGGGCATCACCGGCCCGGATAGCCGCGGCCGCGGCGCGGTGAAAGCCCTGGTAGGCCTCCATCTCGGCAGCACGTTCCGAGGGCGTCAAGTCGCGCTCGTGACTGATCAGCAAAGCGAAATACTGCATTCGTCGTCTCCTCCCGTAGCGAGCGGAGCCCGGTGCTCCACTCTCTACCGGTTCGACGAACGGTGCACGCCCGATCCGACCAACTAGGCGGCTGCCCCCGGCTTGAGATAGGTCACCAGGCTCACGTCGAGCATCTCGTCGTCGAAGTAGTGCTCGCAGCCGCGCAGGTACTTCATGTACCGCTCGTAGACCTCGAGCGAGGTGACCTCGATGGCCTTCTCCTTGTTGGACTCCAGGGTGTCGCCCCAGATGTGCAAGGTCTTGATGTAGTGCGGGCGCAGCGAAAGTGGTTCGGGGACGACAAACCCGGCCTTTTCGCCGTGCTCCACCATCATCTCCGTGGACGGCAGGCGGCCACCGGGGAAGATCTCGGTCACGATGAACTTGATGAAGCGGACCGTCTCGAAGGTGATCCGCTTCCCCCGCGCCGCCATCTCATACGGGTGGTAGCTGACGCTGCTCTGGATGGTCATCCGGCCGTCGTCGGGCATGACGTCGAAACACCGCTTGAAGAAGTCGTCATAGTTCTCGTGCCCGAAGTGCTCGAAGGCCTCGATGGAGACGATCCGGTCGACCGGCTCGTTGAAATCCTCCCAGCCGTGCAGGAGGACCCGTCGGGAGCGGTCGGTGTCGATCGCGTCCAGCACCTGCTGCGAGCGGGCGTGCTGGTTCTTGGACAGGGTGAGGCCGATGACGTTGACGTCGTACTTCTCCACGGCGCGCTTCATTGTGGTGCCCCAGCCGCAGCCGACGTCGAGCAACGTCATTCCCGGCTTGAGGTCCAGCTGGTCGAGGTTCAGGTCGATCTTCGCGATCTGGGCTTCCTCGAGCGAAATGTCCCACGGGTCGAAGTAGGCGCAGCTGTAGGTCCGGGTCGGATCCTGGAACAGCGCGAAGAAATCATCGGAGACGTCGTAGTGCGCCTGAATGTCTTCGAACTGCGTCGCCTTCGTCATGGCACCGGTCGGTTTGTCGGCCATTGCTGTGGTGTTCTCCTGAATAAGTGGCACTAGCTGGTCGTCCGCGCGGGCCCAGACCTCTGACGTGCAACACTACCCGATCCGGTGGTCCCGGCTAACCGGCCGAGGGTTGCCTCGGTGCCCGTCGAGGCCCGCGTAAGTCTATTTCTGCAACGTGAAGTGGTGGCAGTCGATGTACCCGATCCGGAAGCACTCGGCGGTACCGGTCAAGTACTTCATGTAGCGCTCATAGATCTCTTCGGACTGAATCCTGATCGCCTCGTCCTTATGGGCCAGGAGCGCTTCGGCCCAGAAGTCGAGGGTCCTGGCGAAGTGCAGCTGTAGCGACTCGACATGCGAGACGGTGAAACCGGCTCTCGTGGCGTGGTCGTGCACCTTCTCGATAGACGGCAGCCGGCCGCCCGGAAAGATCTCCGTCACGATGAACTTGATGAACCGGGCCATCTCGAACGTCACCGGCATGCCGCGCTCGACGATCTGGCCTCCGGTCAACCCGGTGATCGAGTGCAGCAGCATCCTCCCGTCGTCGGGCAGGGCTTCGAAGACGAACTTGAAGAAGTCGTCGTAGCGCTGGAAGCCGAAGTGCTCCAGGGCCTCGATGGTGATGATGCGGTCCACCGGCTCGTTGAACTCGGCCCAGTCGCTCAGCAGAACCCGGTGCGAACGGTTCGTGTCGACCTCGCCCAGCAGCCGCTCGCAGTAGGCGTGCTGGTTTTTGGACAGGGTCACGCCGATGACGTTCACGTCGTATTTCTCGAGGGCGCGCTTCATCGTCGAACCCCAGCCGCAACCCACATCGAGCAGGGTCATACCCGGCTCCAGCCCCAGTTTGCCCAGCGCCAGGTCCAGCTTGGCGATCTGGGCTTCCTCGAGGGTCATGTCGTCGCGCTCGAAGTAGGCGCAGCTGTAAGTCCGGGTTGGATCCGTGAACAGCTCGAAGAATTCGTTGGAGATGTCGTAGTGCGCCTGGACGTCGTCGTTGTTCTCTCGCCGGCTCCTGGCTCGAGTTAGGTTGTTAGACATGTGTCCTCCCGATGGGACAGGCCCACCCCCCGCGAGGTGATCATCTCCGGGACCCTACACGCGTGGGGACGCGTCGCCCGCATTTGAACTCACCGATGCCGGGATTATTTCCCCTACTTCTCCAGGGTGAACTGGTTGACGTCGATGTAGCCGGTCCGGAACGAGTCCGCGCACCCGGTCAGGTACTTCATGTAGCGCTCGTAGACCTCTTCGGACTGGATCTCGATCGCCTCGCCCTTGCGCGATTCCAGGGCCGCGGCCCACAGGTCGAGCGTGCGGGCGTAGTGCGGCTGCAGCGATTGGCGCCGGGTCAGGGTGAACCCGCCCTTCGCGGAGTGTTCCTCCACCTTCTCGATCGACGGCAGCCGGCCGCCCGGGAAGATCTCGGTCATGATGAACTTGGCGAAGCGGGCGCCCTCGAAGGTCAACGGCATCCCGCGCTCGGCCATCTGCGTACCGGTCAGGGCAGTGATGGTGTGCAGCAGCATCACGCCGTCGGCTGGCAGCACCCGGTGCGCCAGCGCGAAGAAGTCGTCGTAGCGGTCGAAGCCGAAGTGCTCGAACGCGCCGATCGAGACGATGCGGTCGACGGGCTCGTCGAACTGCTCCCAGCCTTCCAGGAGCACGCGCCGGGTGCGCTCGGTGTCCATCTCGTCGAACGACTTCTGCACGTGCGCAGCCTGGTTCTTGGACAGGGTCAGGCCGACGACGTTGACGTCGTATTTCTCGATAGCCCTGCGCATGGTGGCGCCCCAGCCGCAGCCGACGTCCAGCAGCGTCATTCCGGGCTGCAGGCCCAGCTTGCCCAGCGCCAGGTCGATCTTGGCGATCTGTGCCTCTTCCAGCGTCATGTCCTCGCGCTCGAAATAAGCGCAGCTGTATGTCTGGGTCGGGTCCAGAAACAACCGGAAGAAGTCGTCCGACAGGTCGTAGTGTGCCTGCACGTCGTCAAAGTGCGGCTTCAGCTTCGCAGCCATATGTATTGCCTTTCCGGACCCGAACGGGCCCACGATCGCACGCGTCGTCGCATCCCCCCGGTGCGTGCCGGAAGGATGTTATCCGACGCGCCGCGCCATTTCTAAACCGCGACAGCGTCTGCGCTGTTCAGCGGCATTTTTGTTATTTAGTCAGCGTGTATTGCGCGACGTTCGACAGGCCCTTTCGGAACAAGTTTGCGCAGCCGGTCAAATACCGCATGAAACGGTCGTAGACCTCTTGTGACTGGATGGCGATCGCCTGCTCGCGATTGGCCTCCAGATTGGCTGCCCACATGTCCAGGGTGCGCGCGTAATGCGGTTGCAGATATTGAATTTCACCGACCGAGAATCCGCTGTTCTTCGCATTGTCGATGATGTCGACCTCGCCGCACATGCCGCCGCCGGGGAAGATCTCGGTGGCCAGGAACCGGAAGAAGCGCAGATCGCTCATCGTTACGGTGATGCCGTGGTCGCGCCAGTAGGTCTGCTCGTGGGTGAAGATGCTGTGCAGCAGCATCGAGCCGTCACTGGGCAGGATCTCGTAGGAGCGGTCGAAGAACGCGGGCCAGCGCTCCTTCTTGAAGGCGTCGAAGGCCTCGAAGCTGACGATCCGGTCGACCTTCTCGTTGAACTCCTCCCAGCCCTGCAGGCGCGCCTCGGCGCGCCGGGTGGTGGGGATCGCCGCCAGCCGGGCCTTGCTGCGCAGGTAGTGATTGCGGCTGAGGGTGATGCCTATGACGTTGACGTCGTACTTCTCGAGAGCCCGCACCACCGCACCGCCCCATCCGCAGCCGACGTCGAGCAGCGTCATGCCCGGTTCCAGGTTCAGCTTGTTCAGGGCCAGATCCAGCTTCGCCAACTGCGCTTCTTCGAGGGTCATGTCGTCGCGCTCGAAGTAGGCGCACGTGTACACCATGTTGGGGTCCAGGAACAGCGCGAAGAAGTCGTCCGAAATGTCGTACGTCGCTTGCGACTCTTCGTAATACGGTCTCAGTTCGGCCATATCGGACCACCTCCAGCGCACACCATTGCGTCTCTCGTATTTGCGTGACACCCCTCGCCGGGCACCACGGAGCCGTCGGCTATCGGCTTAACCGGCGGCATCGAAGTTGCTAGTCAGCTCACCAATGACGCGACTCCACAACTGCTTGGGCAGATCATGTCCCATACCGTCGACCAACACCAATCGGGCACCGTTGATCGCCTTTGCGACCGCCCGGCCGCCGAAGGGGCGCATAAGTTTATCCGCTGTGCCGTGGATTACGACAGTCGGGGCGGTGATGCGCCGGTCGTAGTGCAGCAGGCTGCCGCTGCCCATAATGGCGCTGAACTGCTGGGAAATGCCCCACGGGTGGTAGTTCCGGTCATAGGCTTCGGCGGCCTCGGCCCGCATCTGCTCCTCCGGCGTCGGGTATTGCGGGCTGCCGATGATCTTGGAGACCCGGACGGAATTGTCGATGATCACCTCGCGCGGTGAACTGGGTGCCGGGCCCTTGATCAGTGACAGCAGCGCGCGCGGCGCCGGCGGCGGCAGGAAGCGGTGGTTATTGCTGGAGAAGATCACCGCCAGCGTCTGGGTGCGGTGCGCGTGCTTCGCGGCGAAGACCTGCGCGATCATGCCGCCCATCGATGCCCCGACGATGTGGGCCCCGTCGATGTCGAGGTGATCGAGCAGGGCCGCGGCGTCATCGGCCATGTCTTCCAACTTGTACGCCGAGCGGCTGGGCAACCCCAGGAACGAGCGCGCCATCCGCGTCGCCAGAGGCTGAGGGTCCCGGTGCCGCTCGGTCTTGCTGGACAGCCCGACGTCCCGGTTGTCGTAGCGGATCACTCGCAGGCCCCGGCGCACGAGCTGCTCGCAGAACTCGGTCCGCCACAGCAGCATCTGGGCGCCCAGGCCCATGATGAGCAGCACCGGCGGATGATCGGGGTCACCCATGTCCTCGTAGTACAGCTTCAGATCACCCGATACCGCGGTGCCACTGCGAACTTCCACTTACCTACACCTCGTTGGTTTGCGGGTTGGATTGGTGCTCGCGGCTGACCTCGACCATGAAATTGGCGAAGTACCCGGTGAGCTGCGGGTCCGACATCATCTGCCACTTGGGGGCCAGCAGTTTCATGTAGCGCTCGACGTAGAGGAACTGTTTGCCGATCAGCACCAGCTCCCGGGGCAGCTTGACGTCGTAGGCGTCGGCCAGCGCCGAAAGCTGGCGGCCGATGTCGGCGTAGGACATGTCGCCGAGGGATTGCATGGTCAGCGGAGTCGCGAACTTCTCCAAGTCCTTGGCCGCCTCAGCCTCCGGCTTCATGGTCCCGACGGCGCCCATCAGCACCACGATCTTGCCCGCGGCGGCGTGGTCCTTCTTGACCAGCAGGGCGTATACCAGTTCGCGCAGCAGCCAACGGGTGCGCGGATCGATGCGGCCCATGATCCCGAAGTCGAAGAACACGATGCGGCCCTCGTCGTCGACATAGAGGTTGCCCGCGTGCAGGTCGCCGTGGAATAGCCCGTGCCGCAGCCCGCCTTCGAAAACGCTGAAAAGCAGCGCCTTCACGAGCTCGGTGCCGTCGAATCCCGCCTTGCGGATGGCGGCGACGTTGTCGATGCGGATGCCCTGGATCCGCTCCATCGTCAGGACCCGCTCACTGGTGAAGTTCCAGTGCACCTGCGGGACGCGGATGTTCTTGCCCAGCGGAGACGCATGCAGGTGGGAGACCCAGGCGTCCATGGACTGCGCTTCGAGCCGGAAGTCCAGCTCCTCGGCGAGGTTGTCAGAGAAGTCGGCGACCACGTCCTGCGCGGACAGCCGGCGGCCCAGCTTCGCCAGCTCGACGGCCTGAGCGAAGCGCTGGAGGATCTGCAGGTCGGCAGCGACCCGGCGGCGGATGCCCGGTCGCTGGATTTTGACGACGACGTCCTCGCCGGTCTTCAGCGTCGCGTAGTGCACCTGTGCGATCGATGCGGAGGCGAAGGGTGTCTCTTCGAAGGTTGCGAACAGGTTGGCCGGCTCGTCGCCGAGTTCCTCGATAAAGAGTTTGTGCACCTCATCGGTGTCGGCGGCCGGCACCCGGTCCAGCAGACCGCGGAATTCGCGGGACAGCGATTCGCCGAATGCGCCGGGGCTGGACGCGATGATCTGTCCGAATTTCACGTACGTCGGGCCCAGGTCGGCGAAGGTCTGGGGAATTTCTTTGATGACCTTCTGTTGCCAGGGGCCCCTGCCGGCGAGCTTGCTGAGTACACGAGCGGCGGTGCGGGTGACCTGCCAACCGGTGACAGCTACCCGGGCCGCCTCGACCGGTAGCGGCACCCGGTCGAGCTTGGCCACATCGCGGTGTTTAGTGGAACTCATTTCTGCAGTGTGCCAAATCGGTGCAGTCGAATCACAATTTGCGTGAGCCGCCTCACCCGACGCAAAAGCGCGGCGAACGATGGATTGTGTGACGGCCTATCGGGGTTGCCAGGGCGTCAGCCAGGGTTCCGGCTGCCAATTCTCCTGGCCTGCGATCAATTCGTACATGGTGGCCCCGTCGATGCTTTCCCGCACGATGTCGGCATGTCCGGCATGGCGGGCCAGTTCGTTGATCACGTGCAGGAAGACCCAGCGCACCGACCAGGCGTCGACGTCCTTGGGAAACCAGGGGGCATCGCGCGGGACCGGCACCGCGGCGTCGAGGTCGGCGGTGTCGACCAGTCGTAGCGATTCGGCGTTCTGAGCGGCGAACGCATCGAGGATCCCCGCGAGGGTTTCGCCGGGATGCATCACGAATTCGTCCGCGTACTGCGCGGAGCGGTCCCCGAACGGTCGGGTGTCCTTCGGCGGCGCGTCCGGTGCGGCAGCCACTCTGGCCATCCATATCCGCTGCATACCGGTGACGTGCTTGATCAGGCCGCCGATCGACAGCGCACTGGCCGACGGAGCCGATCGGGCCTGTTCGTCGGTGAGACCGTAGGACACCGCGAGATAGGCGCTCTGGTGATAGGCGAGGAACTCGCGCAGCGCGTTGCGTTCGCCGGTGACCGGAGGGGCGAGGGCGGGCATGGTCAGTCCTTTCGGGTGTGCAGGTAAAGGTCGCGCAGACAGGCGATTTCAGCGCCGTGATGGATCGCTTCCCGGTTGATGTGCAGGATCAGTTCGCTCAGCGCGTACTCGGCGTAGGGGCCTTCGGCCGGGCCGCACGGCCGGTTCAGGTCGGTGTCCGACAAGGCTCGTACCCCGGTGATCCACACCGAGTACTCCTCGTCGAGTTGCCGCAGCGCCGTCTCGGCGTCGGTGGCGTAGCGCCAACTCTGGTAGTCGGCGGGCCGGCCGCCGAAGTGATGATGGTTGCGCATGGCGAACACCCCGACGATGACATGAGCCAGCCGCCACGCGACGGTGGTGAACGGCGTCGGGCTGGGGCTGGGATACGCGAAATCCACCGAACCGTCCGGATGCACGGTCCAGCAGTCGGGCACCGGCTGCCAGAAGTACTCGTCGTCGGTCAACCCGTCCAGGCGGGGTCGCAGTTGTGCGTGCCAGTGCCAGTCGAGCTGGTCGGCCAGTTGAGTCCCTAGATCTGCCACGTCTGTGAGCCTTGCAGCAATACCGGACGGTTTCGGTCCTAAAAGTGGGGCAGACTTGCTGTCATGTCGGCGACGACGAGCCGGGTGCTGCAGCTGCTGGGTCTGCTGCAGTCGCGTCGGGTGTGGACTGGTGAAGAACTGGCCCGGCAGCTGTCGGTGACCGGCCGCAGTGTGCGGCGCGATGTCGAGCGACTGCGAGAGTTGGGTTATCCCGTGGAGGCGAGCAAGGGTTCCGGTGGGGGCTACCGGCTCGGCGCCGGCGCGGCGTTGCCGCCGCTGCTGCTCGATCCCGAGGAGGCGGTGGCCGTGGCGGTGTGTCTGCGGCTGGCGGCGGGCGGCAGTGTGGCGGGGGTCGGTGAATCTGCGTTGCGCGCGCTCAGCAAGCTGGATCAGGTACTCCCGGCCCGGCTGCGCTCGCAGGTGACCGCGCTGCACGAGGCGACCGTCACGTTGACGCCCGACGCGGTGGACTCGCCGGTGGAGCCGGACACGCTGATGACGCTGGCCAGGGCGTGCCGGGATCACGAGCACGTCACCACCGACTACACCGCCCGTGACGGCGCCCCCAGCCGGCGTCGCCTGGAGCCCTATCAACTGGTCACCACCGGCCGGCGGTGGTACCTGCTGGCCTACGACCGCGACCGGACCGACTGGCGCACGCTGCGCCTGGACCGGATGAGCGCGACGCGTGCGGCGGGCAGCACCTTCGTCCCACGGCGCGCGCCGGATGCACGCGAATTCCTTCGCCACGCCATCAGCGCCGCGCCCTACCGCTACGTGGCCCGGGTGCGTTACCAGCTGCCGGCGTCCGTCGTCGCGCGCCACTTCCCGCCGCAGTCGATGACCGTCGAAGCCGACGGAGACCAGGCCTGCGTGGTGACGGCGGGCGGCGACGATCCGCAGCGGATGGTGTTGCACTTCGCGATGGTGGGCGCCGAGTTCCAGGTGTTGGAGCCCCCTGAGGTGCAGGAGGCGGCAGGCGCGGTGGGCAATCGTCTTCGTCGCGCCGGAGCGGCACCGTAAGGTGCGGTCATGCAACTGGTTTCGGCGGCATCGACCGAGCTGTTCGTGGGCCCGCCGGACCAGCCGCAGCAGCTGGTTCGAGTCAGCGTCGCCGGATGCGCTGAGCCGACCGCGCTGCGCATCGACGGTGACGGCCTGCGCGGCGAGGCCGTTGTCAGCGCCGGTCAAGAGGTCGTCGAGGTCGCGGTCTCGGTGGACCGGCCGGCGATTGGGGAGCGGCTGCCCGCCCGGGTGAGCGCCGCCGGAGACGCCCTGACTTTCGACTTCGTGGTGGCCGAACCTGGCTGGACGATGTTCATGGTCAGCCACTTCCACTACGACCCCGTCTGGTGGAACACCCAGGCCGCTTACACCAGCGAATGGCATGAAGACCCGCCCGGGCGCGCCCGTCAGACCAATGGCTTCGAATTGGTGCACGCTCATCTGGAGATGGCCCGGCGCGAACCTGAGTACAAATTCGTGCTCGCCGAAGTCGACTACCTCAAGCCGTACTGGGACACTCGCCCCGAGGACCGTGCCGACCTGCGGCGGTTCCTGGCCCAGGGCCGGCTGGAAGTGATGGGTGGCACCTACAACGAGCCCAACACCAACCTCACCGGCCCCGAGACGACAATCCGCAACCTTGTGCACGGCATCGGTTTTCAGCGCGATGTGCTGGGCGCCGACCCGGCGACCGCCTGGCAGCTCGACGTCTTCGGGCACGACCCGCAATTTCCCGGGATGGCCGCCGACGCCGGCCTGACCTCGAGTTCCTGGGCCCGCGGGCCGCACCACCAGTGGGGCCCGGCTTCGGGTGGCTCCGAGGGTGGTGGTGTGGACCGGATGCAGTTCTCCAGCGAGTTCGAGTGGATCTCGCCGTCCGGCCGGGGCCTGCTCACCCACTACATGCCCGCGCACTACTCGGCCGGCTGGTGGATGGACTCATCGACCACGCTCACCGAAGCCGAGGAAGCCACCTACGCGCTCTTCGACCAGCTGAAAAAGGTGGCGCTGACCCGCAACGTGCTGCTGCCGGTCGGCACCGACTACACACCTCCGAACAAATGGGTCACCGAGATCCACCGCGACTGGGCAGCGCGCTACACGTGGCCGCGGTTCGTGTGCGGGTTGCCGCGGGAGTTCTTCGCGGCGGTGCGGGCCGAACTGGCCGAACGCGCGGCGGTCGCGTCGCCGCAAACCCGCGACATGAACCCGATCTACACCGGCAAGGACGTGTCGTACATCGACACCAAGCAGGCCAACCGCGCGGCCGAGAACGCGGTGCTGGACGCCGAGCGTTTCGCGGTTTTCGCCGGTGTGCTGACCGGGGCGCAGTACCCGCAGGCAGCCTTTGCCAAAGCGTGGGTGCAGCTGGCGTACGGCGCGCACCACGACGCCATCACCGGGTCGGAGTCCGACCAGGTGTATCTCGATCTGCTGACGGGCTGGCGGGACGCGTGGGAGCTGGGCGGCACCTGCCGCGACAATGCGCTGCGGCTGCTGTCCGGTCTGGCGGCGACCGCGGACCACTCGGTGGTGGTGTGGAACTCCCTGACCTCGCTGCGCGACGACGTGGTCACGGTCCGGCTGGACTCGCCGCCGGGCGCGGGCGTGCGGGTACTGGACTCCGACGGCGCGGAGGTGCCCGCCCATGTCGAGCACGACGGAAGGTCGGTGACCTGGCTGGCCCGTGACGTGCCCTCGCTGGGATGGCGGACCTATCGGCTGGTCCCGTCCGACCACGCAACGGGGTGGCAGCCGGCTGCCGGGACGCAGATCGTCAACGAGTTCTACCGGCTCACCGTCGACCCGCACCGCGGCGGTGCGGTGGCGTCGTTGATCCGTGCCGGCCGGGAGTTGATCGCCCCAGGCCGAGTGGGCAACGAGCTCACGGTCTACGAGGAATACGCCTCGCACCCGACCCAGGGCGAGGGTCCTTGGCATCTGCTCCCGCACGGGCCGGTGGTGTGCAGCTCGGAATCTTCGGCAACCGTGCAGGCGTGCCGTGGCCCCCTCGGTGAGCGGCTGGTGGTTCGCGGCCGCATCGGCGACATGCTGCGCTACACCCAGACCCTGACGTTGTGGCGCGGCACCGACCGCCTCGACTGCCGCACCACCATCGACGATTTCGTCGGGGAAGACCGGCTGGTGCGGCTGCGCTGGCCGTGCCCGGTACCTGGAGCCATGCCGGTCAGCGAGGTGGGGGACGCCGTCGTCGGGCGCGGGTTCGCGTTACTGCATGACGGCGATCGGGCGGTGGACACCGCCGAGCACCTGTGGACGCTGGACAACCCGGCGTACGGCTGGTTCGGGTTGTCCTCGGCGGCCCGGGTCCGACTGGGCAGCGACACCCGGGCGATATCGGTGGCCGAGGTCGTGGTGCCGTCGGAGCCGGCGGCCGGCCCGCTGGCCCGCGACCTGATGGTCGCACTGGTCCGTGCCGGGGTGACGGCCACCTGCAGCGGCGCCGAGAAGCCGCGGTACGGCCACCTCGACGTCGACTCGAACCTGCCGGACGCCCGCATTGCGCTGGGCGGGCCCGCCCGCAACGCGTTCACCAACGAGGTGCTCGCCGGCGCCGACCCGGTCTACACCGCCGAACTCGAGCGGCAGTTGGCTCAGACGGGTCAGGCGCGGGTGTGGGTGCCGGCGGCGACGCAGCTGGTGGCCGTCTGGGTGCCCGACGCCGACCTGCGAGCCTGCGACGCGGTGCCGGTGCTGATCATCGACGGCAGGGGCGCCCGGAACCTCACCGCCGCGATCGCGACGCTCGCCACAGACCTCGGCGACGCGGAAGTCGTTGTCCAGCAGCAGGTTCCGTCGGACGCAGACGCTTTCGACGACTACACCGTCGCCCTGCTCAACCGCGGCGTGCCGAGCTTCGCCGTCGAAACGGACGGCACGCTGCATACGGCGCTGATGCGGTCGTGCACCGGATGGCCATCGGGAACCTGGATCGACGAACCGCGCCGAACCGCGCCCGACGGTTCCAACTTCCAGCTCCAGCACTGGACGCACGATTTCGACTATGCGCTCATCTGCGGCGAGGGTGACTGGCGGGAAAACAGACTCCCGGCCCGCAGCGCCCAGTTCTCCAATCCACTGCTCGCGGTCACCCCATCAGAGCGGCACGGCGTGCTGCCGCCCGCCGGATCGCTGCTCACCGTCGAGCCGGCCGACTCGGTGCAACTGGGCGCGTTGAAAGCCGCCGGCAACCCACTGGCGGCCGGGAGCGCACAGCCCGTCGCACCCGGTGACGTCGCGCTGCGACTCGTGGAATCCACCGGCGCGGCCGCGCGGGCCGTCGTCGGGTCGGACCTGGGCAGGCTGCGTGGGCTCGCGCAGGCGAACCTGCTGGAGGAACCCGAACGCCGCAGACGCCTCATCGATCTGCACGGGTATCAGGTGGCGACCGTGCTGGCGCGCCTCGACATCGCCGAATTCCGCAACGACCCGGCCCCGCTGGCCCCGGACGCCGAACCCGCCCAGCCCCTCTACGCACGGTATTGGCTGCACAACCGCGGTCCCGCGCCGCTGGGTGGGTTGCCGGTGGTCGCCCACCTGCATCCCCAGCAGGTCAGTGTCGATGCCGGTGTTGATCTGCGCGAGGTGACGTTGCGCTTGACTGTGGCCAGCGACTGCACCGACGCCGAACTCGATGGTGTGGTCGAGGTGGTGTATCCGGACGGCTGGTCGGTCGCCCCGGTTGAGTTGCCGTTCACGCTGGCCGCCGGAGCGCATCTGGAAACCGATGTCGTCCTGGGGATCCCGGGCCACGCCCCGGCCGGGCGATACCCGGTGCGCGCCCAGCTTCGGGTCACCGGCGCGGACGTGCCGGTTGCCTGGCAGCAGGTGGTCGAGGATGTCGCGTTCGTCGACATCGATGCGCAGGCCGCCGATTTCGTCTACCTCGTTGAGGACCCCGCTGATGTCGTGGTGGGCGCCGGTGCCGTGGCCCGCCTGTCGGTGACGATCGGCAGCCGCGCGTATGCCGACCTGGCTCTCGAAGCACACCTGATCAGCCCCTGGGGAACGTGGGAGTGGATTGGCCCGGCAGTCCAGGGCGCCGAGCTGCCCGCGCAGGGCAGCGTCGAACTCGCCTTCGATGTCAGCCCGCCGGCCTGGCTGGACCCGGGGCAGTGGTGGGCGCTGATCCGGGTCGGCTGCGCGGGCCGACTCATCTATTCGCCGGCGGTGAAAGTGACGGTGACATGAATTCCGATTGCGCGGCGACCGTGGCCGGCGCCCCGGTGGCCGTCGCCGAGATCGACGCCCGCGAGGCGCGGTTGCGCGGCGGTCCGCAAGCGAACACCCTGCCGGCGCCGGGCACCAGCGAGGGCCGCCAACTGCGACGCTGGCTGACGCAACTGATCGTGACCGAGCGCGTGGTAGCCGCTGAGGCGGCCGCCCGCGGCCTCGACGGCGGCGGCGCTCCGGCAGCGGACGACGTGCTGCCCGATGTGACCGCCCGACTCGAGATCGGCAGCATCGCGGCGGCGGTCCTGGCCGACCCGCGGGCACGTGCACTGTTCGCCGACGTCACCGCCGCCGTCGCGATCAGCGCCGACGACGTCGCGGCCTACCACGCCCGCAACCCGCTGCGGTTCGCGCAATCGCCGGTAGGAAGCCATGGCTGGCGCGTCCCGGCGGTCGCCCAACCGCCGCTGCACGAGGTTCGGTCGACCATTCGTCAGCATCTGCTGGCGGCGGCGCGCCGGCGTGCGTTCCGCGGGTGGCTGGACGCCCGCCGGGCCGCCCTGGTACAGCTGGCACCCGGCTACGAACACCCCGGCGACCCACGCCAACCCGACAACACCCACCGACACTGATGCTCACCCTCTGCCTCGACATCGGCGGCACCAAGATCGCCGCCGGACTCGCCGACCCCGCGGCCCGCGCCGACCCCGGCCGCACGCTGGTCTACAACGCCACCTGCCCGACACCCGCCGGTGCCGGTGCCGAACAGGTCTGGGACGCGGTTGCCGCGATGGTCGCCGACGCGGTGCGCGCGGCCGGCGGAACAGTGGCCGCGGTGGGAATCGCTTCTGCCGGCCCCGTCGACCTCGCCACCGGCAGCGTGAGCCCGGTCAATATCAAGGCCTGGCGAGGGTTCCCGCTGCGCGACCGGGTGGCGGCCGCGGTGCCGGGCGTACCGGTCCGGTTAGGCGGCGACGGAGTTTGCATGGCGCTGGGTGAGCACTGGATCGGCGCGGGCCGCGGCGCCGGGTTTCTGCTCGGCATGGTCGTCTCGACCGGCGTCGGTGGCGGCCTGGTGCTCGATGGGGTGCCCTACACCGGCCGCACCGGCAACGCCGGCCACGTCGGTCACGTGGTGGTCGAACCCGAGGGGTTGCCGTGCGCGTGCGGGGGCCGCGGCTGCGTGGAGACGATTGCGTCGGGTCCCTCGATGACGCGCTGGGCGCGGGCCAATGGTTGGTCGGCGCCGCAGGGCGCCGGGGCACGGGAACTGTCCCAGGCGGCGGCGGGTGGAGATCCGGTGGCACTGCAGGCATTCGCGCGGGGCACCCGCGCGCTGGCCGCGATGATCGCCTCGGTGGGCGCGGTCTGCGACCTGGATCTGGTGGTGATAGGCGGGGGAGTGGCCAAGTCCGGTGCTCTGCTGTTCGACCCCTTGCATGCCGCCCTGGCCGACTACGCCCGGCTGGATTTCCTGACCGGCCTGCGGGTGGTGCCGGCCGAGCTCGGAGGCGACGCCGGTCTCGTCGGCGCGGCGCGCCTCGCCGGGCTGTAGGCGGCGATCGAAAGCCGTGCGCGGGTAGCAGCTTTCACTCCTGCCATGGCGCCGTTTTGGCTGATCGCGGGGGCCCGCGCTATTGTTGTGGCCGATCCACCAAAGACCGTCGGTCACCGAGCAATCGGTTGAAGGTCCGGGAACATCCCGGCGGCCCACGCAGGAGGACGAGGCAACCCAGCCGGCGCGAGCGCCGGCGCATTCCACGCCCCGGCCGCATCCTGCGCCGGGGCGTTCGTCGTTCCTCCGGTGGCCACCACACTTGTAGGAGGTATGCATGGCCAGGGCTGACAAGGCCACTGCCGTCGCAGACATCACCGAGCACTTCAAGGCTTCGACTGCCACGGTCATCACCGAGTACCGCGGTCTGTCCGTGGCCAACCTGGCCGAACTGCGCCGGTCGTTGGGGGAGTCGACCACCTATGCGGTGGCCAAGAACACCCTGATCAAGCGGGCGGCGTCCGAGGCCGGCATCGAGGGCCTCGACGAACTGTTCGCCGGCCCGACCGCGATCGCGTTCGTCACCGGTGAGCCGGTCGACGCGGCCAAGGCCCTGAAGACCTTCGCCAAAGAGCACAAGGCGCTGGTCATCAAGGGCGGTTACATGGACGGCCACGCGCTGACCGTCGCTGAGGTCGAGCGCATCGCAGACCTGGAGTCGCGCGAGGTGCTGCTGGCCAAGCTGGCCGGCGCAATGAAGGGCAACCTCGCCAAGGCTGCCGGGCTGTTCAACGCACCCGCGTCGCAGATGGCCCGCCTGCTGGCCGCCCTCCAGGAAAAGAAGGGCACCGAAGCCCCTGCCGCTTCACCGGAGCCCGCCGCCGAGGCCGCTGAGGCCACCCCCGAAGCCGCCGAATAACCCCACAAACCCGAGAAATTCAAGAAACTCAGGAGGAAAACACCATGGCAAAGATCTCCAGCGACGACCTGCTCGACGCTTTCAAGGAAATGACCCTGTTGGAGCTGTCGGACTTCGTCAAGAAGTTCGAGGAGACCTTCGAGGTCACCGCGGCCGCTCCGGTCGCCGTCGCCGCGGCCGGCGGTGGCGGTGGCGGCGCTCCGGCGGAGGCCGCCGAGGAGCAGTCGGAGTTCGACGTGATCCTCGAGGGCGCCGGTGAGAAGAAGATCGGCGTCATCAAGGTAGTGCGCGAGATCGTCTCCGGCCTGGGCCTCAAGGAGGCCAAGGACCTGGTCGACAGCGCCCCCAAGCCGCTGCTCGAGAAGGTCTCCAAGGAAGCCGCCGACGAGGCCAAGGGCAAGCTCGAGGCCGCCGGCGCCAGCGTCACCGTCAAGTAGTTCTGCCGAGCAGTCCCCCGCAAGCGGGAGGTACCCCCAGCAGAAGCCCCCTTTTCCTCACGGTTCAGGGGGCTTTTGCGTCTGCTCAGCCAGTAGGGCCAGCTGCGACCGCTTGATCAGATCGGGTGAATCGCCCAGCGCGACAAGCAGGTTCGTCGTCATTCCGGCGAGCACCGGTAGCACGGCCGAGCCGTCTTCGCCGTAGAACCCGGCCAGCTCCAGCATCACGAAACCGTGGATCAACGCCCAGAACTGGGCGGCAGTGGCCACCACCGCGGTGTCGTCTTCGGCGGTAGCTGCGGTGATCCGGCCGGCCAGCATCGACCGGTGTACGGCATGCACGACATGCGCAAAGCTGGAATCCTGCTGCTCGATCTCGTCAAGGGTGAGGGTCAGGACGTTGCCGGCCGGGGCGTTGATGCCGTGCGCGCTGGTGCTGCCGAACATCAACCGGTACATGTGCGGCCGTTCGATTGCGTAACGCCGATAGGCGGCGCCGACGGCCATCAGGTCGGCCACCGGGTCGTCGGACTCCGGCACCGTCAGTGCCGCGCCGAACTGCCGCAGACCTTCCTCCGCGACCGCGGCGATGAGTTCACGCATGCCGCCGAAGTGGGTGTAGACGGCCATCGTCGACGTTCCCGCGGCCCCGGCCACCTTGCGGGTCTGCAGGGCATCGGGTCCGTGGTCGTTGAGCAGTCCCACGGCGGCGTGCAGCAAGTCGTCGCGGACGCTGCGCGGGGTCGGGTCGGGTGTCATCTCGCCAAACAATATTGCCATCTCCCGGTCCGAAGCGTACGGTCGCAATAACGCTGAAATAACAATGTTATAGGAGCTCAGACATGACGGTGACGCAGACGGCCGAGATCCGGAACCCCTACCTCGAGGACTTCCTGGCACCGGTGAAATCCGAAGTCACCGCCACCGATCTGCGGGTCACCGGGCAGATCCCCGAGCACCTGGACGGCCGCTACCTGCGCAACGGGCCCAATCCCGCCGCGGAGGTGAACCCGGCCACCTATCACTGGTTCAGTGGCGACGGCATGGTCCACGGTGTGTCGCTGCAGGACGGGCATGCGCGCTGGTACCGCAACCGCTGGGTGCGCAGCGCATCGGTCGCGGCCAAGCTCGGCGAGCCCGCCCCGTCGCGGCTGGACCCGCGCGCTGGGCTGCTGGCCCTGGGCGCCAACACCAGCGTGCTGGCCCACGCCGGCCGCACCCTGGCGCTGGTGGAGGGCGGGGTGGCCAACTACGAGCTCACCGAGGAGCTCGACACCGTCGGGACGTGCGATTTCGACGGGACGCTGTACGGCGGCTACACCGCCCACCCGCACCGCGACCCGCACACCGGCGAACTGCACGCCGTCTCCTACTCCTTCGCCCGCGGGCGAACAGTTCAGTACTCGGTGATCGACACCCAGGGCCGGGCCCGCCGCACCGTCGACATCCGGGTCGGTGGATCGCCGATGATGCATGACTTCTCCCTCACCGACAAATACGTGGTCATCTACGACCTGCCGGTCACGTTCGACCCTGGTCAGGTGCTGCCGGTCAAGATTCCGCGCTGGCTGGGTCTGCCGGCCCAACTGGTGATGCAGTCGCTGGTGGGGAGGGTGCGGGTGCCCAGTCCGATCGCCGCCCGGCTGAACAGCAACCCGAAGCCCACCGACCGCATGCCGTATGCCTGGAACCCGTCGTATCCCGCGCGCATCGGCGTGATGCCCCGGGAAGGTTCCGACCGCGACGTGCGGTGGTTCGACATCGAACCCTGCTACGTCTACCACCCGCTCAACGCCTACTCCGAAATCCGGAACGGCACCGAATTCCTGGTCCTCGACGTGGTGAGTTACGCGCGCATGTTCGATCGCGACCGCCGCGGTCCCGGGGACACCCAGCCCATGCTGGAGCGCTGGACGATCAACCTGGCCACCGGTTCGGTGTCCACCGACCGTCGTGACGACCGGCCCCAGGAGTTCCCCCGCATCAACGAGACGCTGACGGGCGCCAGGCACCGGTTCGGCTACGCCGTCGGTGTCGACGACGGCTATCTCGCCCAGGAGCAGGGAACGCCGATGGTGACCGCCCTCTACAAGCACGACTACGCCACCGGATCCAGTGAGGTGGCCCGGCTGGACCCCGAACTTGTGATCGGCGAGATGTCATTCGTGCCCAACCCCGCAAGCAGCGGGAACGACCCTGCAGAAGACCAAGGCGTCCTGATGGGGTACGGCTATCACCGCGGCCGCGACGAGGGCCAACTGCTGCTGGTGGATGCCCAGACCTTGGAGTCGGTGGCCACCGTCCACCTGCCTCAGCGGGTGCCGATGGGATTCCACGGCAATTGGGCTCCGGCCGGCTGACGCGGCTGATCAGCACGCCCGGCAGATTGTTATCTTTGCAACCCTGATATCCCGTACCAGGCGTGCGCTACAGTGACTCAAGCCACACGGGGCCTGGTGGCGAATTTGCGCGTTGACGGAAGGATTTCCCATGGGCGTCAGCATCGAGGTCAACGGACTCACGAAGTCCTTCGGATCCTCGAGGATCTGGGAAGACGTCACGCTCGAGATCCCCTCCGGGGAGGTCAGCGTTCTCCTGGGCCCGTCGGGTACCGGCAAGTCCGTGTTCCTGAAGTCCCTGATCGGTCTGCTGCGGCCGGAGCGGGGCTCGATCATCATCGACGGCACCGACATCATCGAGTGCTCGGCCAAAGAGCTGTACGAGATCCGCACCCTGTTCGGCGTGCTGTTCCAGGACGGCGCGCTGTTCGGTTCGATGAACCTGTACGACAACACCGCGTTCCCCCTGCGCGAGCACACGAAGAAGAAGGAAAAAGAGATCCGCGACATCGTCATGGAGAAACTGACGATGGTCGGTCTCGGTGGCGACGAGAAGAAGTTCCCCGGTGAGATCTCCGGTGGTATGCGCAAGCGTGCCGGCCTGGCCCGGGCCCTGGTGCTGGACCCGCAGATCATTCTCTGCGACGAGCCGGACTCCGGTCTGGACCCGGTCCGTACGGCATACCTCAGCCAGCTGATCATGGACATCAACGCCCAGATCGACGCGACGATCCTCATCGTGACGCACAACATCAACATCGCCCGTACCGTGCCGGACAACATGGGCATGCTCTTCCGCAAGCACCTGGTCATGTTCGGCCCCCGCGAAGTGTTGCTGACCAGCGACGAGCCGGTGGTTCGGCAGTTCCTCAACGGCCGCCGCATCGGCCCGATCGGCATGTCCGAGGAGAAGGACGAGGCCACCATGGCCGAGGAGCAGGCCGCCCTGGACGCCGGTCAGCACGCCGGCGGGGTGGAGGAGATCGAGGGCGTGCCGCCGCAGATCGTGGCCTCGCCCGGCATGCCGGAGCGCAAAGCCGTCGCCCGCCGCCAGGCCCGCGTGCGCGCGATGCTGCACACGCTGCCCAAGGACGCGCAGGCGGCCATCCTCGACGACCTCGAGGGCACCCACAAGTACCAGTCGCACGAGTACTGATCCCGGGCGCTCCAAGCGCCCGGGGACCGGCTGCCCTGACTCATTGCCTCGCCGCGATTTTTGACGCCATCCGGCGGTTCGGTAAGTTGCCGCACGCTGCTGCCCCGCGCTGTTCACCTGGTGGGCGGCCGCCGCGGAATTAACCACAACTTCCCACAACTTGCCGCGTGCAGCCCTTGACGACGACGCCTAAACGGGTCAATCTGTTGGGCAGCATGTGTCGTATCTGTCCACGGGCAACTCGAGGTCGCCAGCCAGCGCCATCGGTCGTCATAAGTCCAAGGACGGCGTATGACTGCTAGTTGTCGTGGGTATTTGAGGAATGCGCGCGTCTGCGCTATTGTTGGACGTTGCGCTGGCTACTTCCTGCCCACCTCACAATCGCCTCTTGGCCGCTAAAGACACTGTGGTCTTAGCCTGAGCCCCAACCCGTGGCTCAGCTTCAGCTGCGTGCGTGAGATCCGGACAGTTCGTCCGCCAGCCGAACCGACACAATTATCTGCGGCGAACAGGCTTTGGTGGGCACCGGGTCGCACCGGCTTTCACTTCGAGTTCTCGTTAGTCGCACGAGGTGCTGGAAGGATGCATCTTGGCTGATTTCCGCCAGAGCTCAAACAACTCCGTACCTGGGGCGCCGAACCGCGTTTCTTTCGCCAAGCTCCGTGAACCTCTCGAGGTTCCGGGGCTGCTTGACGTTCAGACCGACTCTTTCGAGTGGCTGATCGGCTCGCAGGGTTGGCGGGAGCGCGCGCTGGAGCGCGGCGAGGTCAGCCCCAAGGGCGGCCTCGAAGAGGTGCTCGACGAGCTCTCACCGATCGAGGACTTCTCCGGCTCGATGTCGCTGTCGTTCTCCGACCCGCGCTTCGACGAGGTCAAGGCTCCCGTCGACGAGTGCAAAGACAAGGACATGACGTACGCGGCTCCGCTGTTCGTCACGGCCGAGTTCATCAACAACAACACCGGCGAGATCAAGAGCCAGACGGTGTTCATGGGTGACTTCCCGATGATGACCGAGAAGGGCACGTTCATCATCAACGGCACCGAGCGTGTCGTGGTCAGCCAGCTGGTCCGTTCGCCCGGTGTGTACTTCGACGAGACCATCGACAAGTCCACCGAGAAGATGCTGCACAGCGTCAAGGTGATCCCCAGTCGTGGCGCCTGGCTGGAGTTCGATGTCGACAAGCGCGACACCGTCGGTGTGCGTATCGACCGCAAGCGCCGCCAGCCCGTCACCGTGCTGCTCAAGGCCCTCGGCTGGACCAACGAGCAGATCCACGAGCGGTTCGGCTTCTCCGAGATCATGATGGGGACGCTGGAGAAGGACAACACCGCGGGCACCGACGAGGCGCTGCTGGACATCTACCGCAAGCTGCGGCCGGGCGAACCGCCCACCAAGGAGTCCGCGCAGACCCTGTTGGAGAACCTGTTCTTCAAGGAGAAGCGCTACGACCTGGCCCGTGTCGGCCGCTACAAGGTCAACAAGAAGCTCGGCCTGCACGTCGGCGATCCGATCACCAGCTCCACGCTGACCGAAGAAGACGTCGTCGCCACCATCGAGTACCTGGTCCGTCTGCACGAGGGTCAGCACACGATGACCGTTCCGGGCGGCACCGAGGTTCCGGTGGAGACCGACGACATCGACCACTTCGGCAACCGCCGGCTGCGCACCGTCGGCGAGCTGATCCAGAACCAGATCCGGGTCGGCATGTCCCGCATGGAGCGCGTCGTCCGCGAGCGGATGACCACTCAGGACGTCGAGGCGATCACGCCGCAGACCCTGATCAACATCCGGCCGGTCGTCGCCGCGATCAAGGAGTTCTTCGGCACCAGCCAGCTCTCGCAGTTCATGGACCAGAACAACCCGCTGTCGGGTCTGACCCACAAGCGTCGTCTGTCGGCGCTGGGGCCGGGTGGTCTGTCCCGTGAGCGCGCCGGTCTGGAGGTCCGTGACGTCCACCCGTCGCACTACGGCCGCATGTGCCCGATCGAGACCCCGGAAGGTCCGAACATCGGCCTGATCGGCTCGCTGTCGGTGTATGCGCGGGTCAACCCGTTCGGCTTCATCGAGACGCCGTACAGGCGAGTCGTCAGCGGTGTTGTTTCCGATGAGATCCACTACCTGACCGCCGACGAGGAGGACCGCCACGTGGTGGCGCAGGCCAACTCGCCGATCGACGAGAGCGGCCGGTTTGTCGAGCCGCGCGTTCTGGTCCGCCGCAAGGCGGGCGAGGTGGAGTACGTGCCCTCGTCCGAGGTGGACTACATGGACGTCTCGCCGCGCCAGATGGTGTCGGTGGCCACCGCGATGATCCCGTTCCTCGAGCACGACGACGCCAACCGTGCCCTGATGGGCGCCAACATGCAGCGCCAGGCGGTTCCGCTGGTGCGTAGCGAGGCGCCGCTGGTGGGTACCGGCATGGAGCTGCGTGCGGCGATCGACGCCGGCGACGTCGTCGTGGCCGAAGAGGCCGGCGTCATCGAGGAGGTGTCGGCGGACTACATCACCGTCATGCACGACGTGGGCACCCGGCGCACCTACCGGATGCGCAAGTTCGCCCGTTCCAACCACGGCACCTGCGCCAACCAGTCGCCGATTGTGGACGCCGGCGACCGGGTGGAAGCCGGCCAGGTGATCGCCGACGGGCCCTGCACCGAGAACGGTGAGATGGCCCTGGGCAAGAACCTGCTGGTGGCGGTCATGCCGTGGGAGGGTCACAACTACGAGGACGCCATCATCCTGTCCAACCGCCTCGTCGAAGAGGACGTGCTGACCTCGATCCACATCGAGGAGCACGAAATCGACGCCCGCGACACCAAGCTGGGCGCCGAGGAGATCACCCGGGACATCCCGAACGTCTCCGACGAGGTGCTGGCGGACCTGGACGAGCGCGGCATCGTGCGCATCGGCGCCGAGGTCCGCGACGGCGACATCCTGGTCGGCAAGGTCACTCCCAAGGGTGAGACCGAGCTGACCCCGGAGGAGCGGCTGCTGCGCGCCATCTTCGGTGAGAAGGCCCGCGAGGTCCGCGACACCTCACTGAAGGTGCCGCACGGTGAGTCCGGCAAGGTCATTGGCATCCGGGTGTTCTCCCGCGAGGACGACGACGAACTGCCTGCCGGCGTCAATGAGCTGGTCCGGGTCTACGTCGCCCAGAAGCGCAAGATCTCCGACGGCGACAAGCTGGCCGGACGGCACGGCAACAAGGGCGTCATCGGCAAGATCCTGCCGGTGGAGGACATGCCGTTCATGCCGGACGGCACCCCGGTGGACATCATCCTGAACACCCACGGTGTGCCGCGACGGATGAACATCGGCCAGATCCTGGAGACCCACCTCGGGTGGGTGGCCAAGGCCGGCTGGAATATCGAAGGCGCCCCGGACTGGGCGGCGAACCTGCCGGAGGACCTGCGGCATGCACAGCCGAACCAGATCGTGTCGACCCCGGTGTTCGACGGCGCCAAGGAAGAGGAGCTGCAGGGCCTGCTGTCCTGCACGCTGCCCAACCGCGACGGCGACGTGATGGTCAACGGCGACGGCAAGGCCGTGCTGTTCGACGGTCGCAGCGGCGAACCGTTCCCGTACCCGGTGACGGTTGGCTACATGTACATCATGAAGCTGCACCACCTGGTGGACGACAAGATCCACGCCCGTTCCACGGGTCCGTACTCGATGATCACCCAGCAGCCGCTGGGCGGTAAGGCGCAGTTCGGTGGCCAGCGGTTCGGTGAGATGGAGTGCTGGGCGATGCAGGCCTACGGCGCGGCATACACGCTGCAGGAGCTGCTGACCATCAAGTCCGACGACACCGTCGGCCGGGTCAAGGTCTACGAGGCCATCGTCAAGGGCGAGAACATCCCCGAGCCGGGCATTCCGGAGTCGTTCAAGGTGCTGCTCAAGGAGCTGCAGTCGCTGTGCCTCAACGTTGAGGTGCTGTCGTCCGACGGTGCGGCCATCGAGCTGCGCGAGGGCGAGGACGAAGACCTCGAGCGGGCGGCGGCCAACCTGGGAATCAACTTGTCGCGCAACGAATCCGCGTCTGTCGAGGATCTTGCCTGATCTTCTTGAATCAGCTTTTCAGTCACTAAACCCGCAAGGGGAAAGGGAGTTACGTGTTAGACGTCAACTTCTTCGATGAACTCCGAATCGGCCTGGCGACGGCGGAGGACATCCGTCAGTGGTCCTACGGCGAGGTCAAGAAGCCGGAGACCATCAACTACCGCACGCTCAAGCCTGAGAAGGACGGCCTGTTCTGCGAGAAGATCTTCGGGCCGACTCGCGACTGGGAGTGCTACTGCGGCAAGTACAAGCGCGTGCGCTTCAAGGGCATCATCTGTGAGCGCTGTGGCGTCGAGGTGACTCGCGCGAAGGTGCGCCGTGAGCGGATGGGCCACATCGAGCTGGCCGCCCCGGTCACGCACATCTGGTACTTCAAGGGCGTTCCGTCGCGCCTGGGGTACCTGCTGGACCTGGCTCCCAAGGACCTGGAAAAGATCATCTACTTCGCCGCCTACGTGATCACCGCGGTCGACGACGAGATGCGGCACAACGAGCTCTCGACGCTCGAAGCCGAAATGGTGGTGGAGCGCAAGGCCGTCGAGGACCAGCGTGACGCCGACCTGGAGGCCCGCGCCCAGAAGCTCGAAGCCGACCTGGCCGAGCTGGAGGCCGAGGGTGCCAAGGCCGACGCCAAGCGCAAGGTGCGCGACGGTGGCGAGCGCGAGATGCGTCAGCTGCGCGACCGTGCGCAGCGCGAGCTGGACCGGCTCGAGGACATCTGGAGCACATTCACCAAGCTGGCTCCCAAGCAGCTGATTGTGGACGAGAACCTCTACCGCGAGCTGCAGGACCGCTACGGCGAGTACTTCACCGGGGCCATGGGCGCGGAGTCGATCCAGAAGTTGATCGAGAACTTCGACATCGATGCCGAAGCCGAGAACCTGCGTGAGGTCATCCGAAGTGGCAAGGGGCAGAAGAAGCTTCGCGCTTTGAAGCGCCTCAAGGTGGTCGCCGCCTTCCAGCAGTCGGGCAACTCGCCGATGGGCATGGTGCTGGACGCCGTCCCGGTGATCCCGCCGGAACTACGCCCGATGGTCCAGCTCGACGGTGGCCGCTTCGCCACCTCCGACCTGAACGACCTGTACCGCCGCGTGATCAACCGCAACAACCGGCTGAAGCGACTGATCGACCTCGGTGCGCCCGAGATCATCGTCAACAACGAGAAGCGCATGCTGCAGGAGTCGGTGGACGCGCTGTTCGACAACGGCCGCCGCGGCCGCCCGGTCACCGGACCGGGTAACCGCCCGCTGAAGTCGCTGTCCGACCTGCTCAAGGGTAAGCAGGGCCGGTTCCGTCAGAACCTGCTCGGCAAGCGCGTCGACTACTCGGGCCGTTCGGTCATCGTGGTCGGCCCGCAGCTCAAGCTGCACCAGTGCGGTCTGCCCAAGCTGATGGCACTCGAGCTGTTCAAGCCGTTCGTGATGAAGCGCCTGGTGGACCTCAACCACGCACAGAACATCAAGAGCGCCAAGCGCATGGTGGAGCGTCAGCGTCCGCAGGTGTGGGACGTGCTCGAAGAGGTTATCTCCGAGCACCCGGTGCTGCTGAACCGGGCGCCTACCCTGCACCGGTTGGGCATTCAGGCCTTCGAGCCGATGCTGGTGGAAGGCAAGGCCATTCAGCTGCACCCGTTGGTCTGTGAGGCGTTCAACGCCGACTTCGACGGTGACCAGATGGCCGTGCACCTGCCGCTCAGCGCGGAGGCGCAGGCCGAGGCGCGCATCCTGATGCTGTCGTCGAACAACATCCTGTCGCCGGCCTCCGGCCGTCCGCTGGCCATGCCGCGACTGGACATGGTGACCGGGCTTTTCTACCTGACCACCGAGGTCGCTGGCGACAAGGGCGAGTTCGCGCCCGCGGCCACCGACCAGTCGGAGACCGGGGTCTACTCCTCGCCGGCCGAGGCGATCATGGCCGCCGACCGCGGCGTGCTGTCGGTGCGGGCGAAGATCAAGGTGCGGCTGACACAGTTGCGTCCGCCGGCCGAGCTCGAGGCTGAGCTGTTCGGTGCCAACGGCTGGCAGCCGGGCGATGCCTGGGTTGCCGAGACCACCCTGGGCCGGGTGCTGTTCAACGAGCTGCTGCCGCTGGGCTACCCGTTCGTGAACAAGCAGATGCACAAGAAGGTGCAGGCCGCGATCATCAACGACCTGGCCGAGCGCTACCCGATGATCGTGGTCGCGCAGACGGTCGACAAGCTCAAGGACGCCGGTTTCTACTGGGCGACCCGCAGCGGTGTCACGGTCTCGATGGCCGACGTGCTGGTTCCGCCGCGCAAGAAGGAGATTCTGGACGCCTACGAAGAGCGCGCGGAGAAGGTCGAGAAGCAGTTCCAGCGTGGTGCTTTGAACCACGACGAACGCAACGAGGCCCTGGTCGAGATCTGGAAGGAAGCCACCGACGAGGTCGGTCAGGCGCTGCGGGAGCACTACCCGAGCGACAACCCGATCATCACGATCGTGGAGTCGGGCGCCACCGGTAACTTCACCCAGACCCGAACGCTGGCCGGCATGAAGGGCTTGGTGACCAACCCGAAGGGTGAGTTCATCCCGCGTCCGATCAAGTCGTCGTTCCGCGAGGGCCTGACCGTGCTGGAGTACTTCATCAACACCCACGGGGCCCGAAAGGGTCTGGCGGACACCGCATTGCGTACCGCCGACTCGGGCTACCTGACCCGTCGTCTGGTGGACGTCAGCCAGGACGTGATCGTGCGCGAGCACGACTGCCAGACCGAGCGCGGCATCGTCGTCGAACTGGCCGAGCGTCAGCCCGACGGCAGCCTGATCCGTGACCCGTACATCGAAACCTCGGCGTACGCACGGACTTTGGGCGCCGACGCGGTGGACGAGGCGGGTAATGTCGTCGTCGCGCGCGGCGAGGACCTCGGCGACCCGTCGATCGAGGCCCTGCTGGCGGCCGGCATCACCCAGATCAAGGTGCGTTCGGTGCTGACCTGCACCACCGGCACCGGCGTCTGCGCCACCTGCTACGGACGGTCGATGGCCACCGGCAAGCTGGTCGACATCGGTGAGGCGGTCGGCATCGTGGCCGCCCAGTCCATCGGTGAGCCCGGCACGCAGCTGACCATGCGTACCTTCCACCAGGGTGGTGTGGGTGAGGACATCACCGGCGGTCTGCCGCGTGTCCAGGAGCTGTTCGAGGCCCGGATCCCGCGTGGCAAGGCGCCCATCGCCGACGTCACCGGCCGGGTGCGGCTGGAGGACGGGGAGCGCTTCTACAAGATCACCGTCGTTCCCGACGACGGTGGCGAGGAAGTGGTCTACGACAAGCTGTCCAAGCGTCAGCGCCTGCGGG
The DNA here is from genome assembly GCF_048287075.1 of Mycobacterium sp. 23. Lineage (NCBI taxonomy): Bacteria > Bacillati > Actinomycetota > Actinomycetes > Mycobacteriales > Mycobacteriaceae > Mycobacterium > Mycobacterium sp. 23. Next base: position 2,932,029 of record NZ_JBLVUX010000005.1, on the reverse strand, counting down.
TGTTCAAGCACGAGGACGGCTCCGAGCGGGTGCTCGCCGACGGCGACCACGTCGAGGTAGGCCAGCAGCTGATGGAAGGCTCCGCCGACCCGCACGAGGTGCTGCGTGTGCAGGGCCCGCGTGAGGTGCAGATCCACCTGGTCCGCGAGGTCCAGGAGGTCTACCGGGCGCAGGGTGTGTCGATCCACGACAAGCACATCGAGGTGATCGTGCGCCAGATGCTGCGCCGGGTCACCATCATCGACTCGGGCTCGACGGAGTTCCTGCCCGGTTCGCTGATCGACCGTGCCGAGTTCGAGGCGGAGAACCGCCGGGTGGTGGCCGAGGGTGGCGAGCCCGCCGCCGGACGTCCGGTGCTGATGGGTATCACGAAGGCGTCGCTGGCCACCGACTCGTGGCTGAGTGCGGCGTCGTTCCAGGAGACCACGCGAGTGCTGACCGATGCGGCGATCAACTGCCGTAGCGACAAGCTCAACGGTCTGAAGGAGAACGTGATCATCGGAAAGCTGATCCCGGCCGGTACCGGTATCAACCGGTACCGGAACATCCAGGTGCAGCCGACCGAGGAGGCCCGGGCCGCCGCGTACACGATCCCGTCGTACGAGGATCAGTACTACAGCCCGGACTTCGGCCAGGCGACCGGTGCCGCGGTTCCGCTGGACGACTACGGATACAGCGACTACCGGTAGGTCAGCGCGAGCAGACGCAAAAGCCCCCGCACGCCCGGCGTGTTGGGGGCTTTTGCGTCTGCTCGCCAGAACTAGCGCACCGCGAACTCGTGCGTCGTCGCCTGGAACGGCTCGAGCCTGCCGTAGCGGTCGCGGGCCATCCCGTGATGGACGAGGCGGTAGTGCCCCGGCGCCGCATCGACCGGGATGTCCCACCGGATCCGCACGTGCGAGCCGCTGCGCCCGTCACGCTGCCACCGGAACGTCGTCGACCAGTCGCCGTCGTCGGCCACGCGCACCCAGTCGTCTCCGGCGAGGTGGACCACTTCGAGAAAGGTGCGGTTTCGGTGGACGTCGTTGTTGGGGTATGCGCTGACGAACACCGCTTCCACCGAGTCGCCCGGACGGTACGTCGCGCCCGGCTCGGCGACAAGTGAGCCGAAGGAACCGGTGTCGGCAGGTGCGGCGCGCAACCAGCTGCGAGGTCTGTGGGGCCGCGGTCGCTGCGTGGGGGTCACCGGGCGGCCGTCGCGCATGGCCTCGGCAAGTCCGGCGACGGTCTGCATGAGCGCTGGCAACTCCCATCGGCCGAACAGCGTGCTGCCGCCTTCGTAGCGCTGTTCCAGATACTCCTCGGGCGTGGTCACGTAATGGATGTAGGCGTTGCTGTACCCCACGCAGAGCACATCATCGAGGTCGGCGCCGACGATCGAAGCCACCGTCCGGCGCAGCCGCAGACCCGAGACGATCGTCGGCTCGCCTGGAATGCCGATCAGATAAAGTCGCCCGATCCGCAACAGCTGGACCGGAACGACCTCTTGAACGAAGGGCTGCAGCCGGTTCAACAAGTGGGCCGGAAGCACCATCCCCTTCGGCTGCTGCGCCGCCCGCAACTTCCCGGCAAGCCGATAGATGCCGCGGGAAAGGTTGTCCCAAAATGGGTTTCGCCCCTGTCCCTGCTGGAAGCCCGGAAATCCCTCGCCCTCGTCGGTCCCGGCGAACATCGCGGCGGCGATCATCGGCCGCCCGGTGCGGCGCGGCTGACCGTCCGGGGTGAATTGCCCGCGCACCTCGACGGCGCTGAGGTCGACGTAGGTGAGTCTGGCGTCGACGCCGGTGCCGATCGGCGTCCCCTTGTCGAGTTGCCCCACGGCATCCTCGAATTGGGACATGCCGATCTGTCGCGTGTTCGCCAGTTCGTCTTCTTCCCTGGAAGGGCCGTACTCGACGGGTCCGTCGACGTGCGGACTGATGTCACCCGGGTTGGTCTGGGCGAACGCGGCGACGAAGTCCGGTTGGCCGGCAAGGTAGTCGGCGCCGCAATGGGTGCGCTCCCAGTGATATGCGGCGAAGCCCTTGTTGTCTCCGGAGATCAGCAGATTGCGGTTGGTCATGCTGGTGCCGTGGGTGGCGAAGAAATGGATTGCGCCGACGGTCTTTTCGCCACGATCGATCCGCACCAGCGTGGTGTGCGGGTCGATGCGGTCGGGGAAGAACTCGCGGTCGGACACCGGGTTGCGGTCGAAGGCGGCGGGGGACCGGTTGATGCTCGCGCCACGTAACTCACCGTGTGACAGTGCGACCTTCGCCGGCGCCAGATCGTCGTGGGCGAAGCGCACCGCTTCGACGATGCCGTCCACGATGGCGGTGAAGGTCGCCGGCCGGAACCCGCTCGTCGACAGGTTGTACAGCAGGTGTCCGCAGTAGCCGCCGGGCCCGGAGTGGGTGTGCGTCGTGGTGATCAAGGTGTTCTGCGCGGTGTAGCTGTCGCCGTATGACGCCGCCAACCGGCGCAACACCTCGTCGGTCACGTTCTGCATCGGCAACGGCAGGTCGGCGACCACCAGCAGCACCCGCGCGCCGTCGACCGCGTCGGCGAAGATGAACGCCCGCGACCGCAGTCGGAGGTGGATGCCCGCCGTGCGCTGTTCGGTCTTGCCGTAGCCGAGCATGCCGCATTCGGCGGCCTCGCCGGTGATGTCGGAGATGCCCCTCCCCACCGAAAGCCCCGCCGAAAGTCCCGCCGCAAGCGTTGCCTCGTCCGTCACGCTCAACACCTTATGCTCCGGCCCGCGTCCGACGGCCTCACTAGACTGGACAAGTGCTCATCGGTTCACATGTCCACCAGGACGATCCCCTTGCCGCCGCCGACGCAGACGGTGCCGACGTGGTGCAGTTCTTCCTCGGCAATCCGCAGAGCTGGAAGAAACCGAAACCACGCGATGACGCCGAGACGCTGAAAGCGGCCGCCATGCCGCTGTACGTGCACGCGCCGTATCTGATCAATGTCGCCTCCGCCAACAACCGGATCCGGATCCCGTCGCGCAAGATCCTGCAGGACACCTGCGACGCCGCCTCAGCGATCAACGCCACAGCCGTGATCGTGCACGGCGGTCATGCGGACGACGACGACATGGAGGCCGGTTTCCAACGCTGGGTCAAGGCGCTGGATTATCTCGAAACCGACATGCAGATCTATCTGGAGAACACCGCCGGCGGCGACCATGCGATGGCCCGTTACTTCGACACCATCGGCAGGCTGTGGGATCACATCGGCGACAAGGGAATCGGCTTCTGCCTGGACACCTGCCACGCCTGGGCGGCCGGTGAGGCGCTGATCGACGCCGTCGATCGCATCAGGGCACTGACCGGCCGCATCGACCTGGTGCACTGCAATGACTCGCGGGATGCGGCCGGCTCCGGCGCCGACCGGCACGCCAACTTCGGCACCGGGCAGATCGATCCCGAGTTGCTGCTGGCCGTCGTCAAAGCCGCCGACGCGCCGGTGATCTGCGAGACCGCCGACGAGGGCCGCAAAAACGACATCGCTTTTCTGCGCGACCACATGGGTGCGTAACGGTTCGTTACACCTCTTGTGCAGTTGTAGGAGAAATGTAACATTGGCAGCATGCCAGATACGCACGTCGTCACCAACCAGGTTCCTGCGCTGGAGAATCACAACCCGGCCACTTCTCCCGTCCTCATCGAGGCGCTGATCCGCGAGGGCGGCCAGTGGGGTCTGGACGAGGTGAACGAGCTGGGGGCCATCTCGGGTAGCCGCGAGGCGCAACGCTGGGGCGAGCTGGCCGACCGCAACCGGCCGGTGCTGCACACCCATGACCTGGTGGGGCACCGCGTCGACGAGGTGGAGTACGACCCGGCTTACCACGAGCTGATGCGCACCGCGATCGCGCACGGCCTGCACGGCGCCCCGTGGGCGGACGACCGGCCGGGCGCGCACGTGGTGCGGGCCGCCAAGACATCGGTCTGGACGGTCGAAGCGGGCCACATCTGCCCAATCTCGATGACCTACGCCGTGGTGCCGGCGCTGCGCTTCAACCCCGAACTGGCCGCGGTGTACGAACCGCTGCTCACCAGCCGCGAATACGACCCGGAGCTCAAGCTCGCCGCCACCAAAGCCGGTATCACCGCCGGCATGTCGATGACCGAGAAGCAGGGCGGCTCCGATGTGCGGGCGGGCACCACCCAGGCAACCCCCAACGGGGACGGCACCTACAGCCTGCGGGGCCACAAGTGGTTCACCTCGGCGCCGATGTGCGACATCTTCCTGGTGCTCGCTCAGGCGCCGGGCGGCTTGTCCTGCTTCATGCTGCCGCGCATCCTGCCGGACGGAACCCGCAACCGGATGTTCCTGCAACGGCTCAAAGACAAGCTCGGCAACCACGCCAACGCGTCCAGCGAAGTCGAGTACGACGACGCCACCGCCTGGCTGGTCGGCGAGGAGGGCCGTGGTGTCCCGACCATCATCGAGATGGTCAACCTCACGCGCCTGGACTGCACGCTCGGCAGCGCCACCAGCATGCGCACCGGGCTGACCCGGGCGACTTACCACGCCCAGCACCGAAAGGCGTTCGGCGCCTACCTGATCGACCAACCTTTGATGCGCAACGTGCTGGCCGACCTGGCTGTGGAGGCCGAGGCGGCCACCATGGTCGCCATGCGAATGGCGGGAGCCACCGACAAGGCCGTCCGGGGTGACGAGCGCGAGGCACTGTTGCGCCGCATCGGCCTGGCGGCCAGTAAGTACTGGGTGTGCAAGCGCTCGACTCCGCATGCGGCCGAATCGCTGGAGTGCCTGGGCGGCAACGGTTATGTCGAGGACTCCGGCATGCCACGGCTCTACCGGGAAGCCCCGCTGATGGGTATCTGGGAGGGCTCAGGCAACGTCAGCGCACTGGACACGTTGCGCGCCATGGCAACTCGGCCCGAGTCCGTCGAGGTCCTGTTCGACGAGCTGGCCCAGACCGCGGGCCAGGACGCCCGGCAGGACGCCCACGTCGAGCGGTTGCGCGAGCAGCTGGCCGATCTCGACACCATCCAATACCGGGCCCGCAAGGTGGCCGAGGACATCTGCCTGGCGCTGCAGGGCTCGCTGCTGGTGCGCCACGGCCACCCCGCGGTCGCCGAAGCCTTCCTGGCCACCCGGCTGGGCGGGCAGTGGGGTGGCGCGTTCGGCACCATGCCCAGCGGCCTTGACCTGGCGCCGATCATCGAGCGCGCGCTGGTCAAGGGATGACCCACTCGATCAGGCAGGTCGACGTCAACAACCTCAAGACGATGACCTACGAGGTCACCGACCGGGTTGCGCGCATCACCTTCAACCGGCCGGAGAAGGGCAACGCGATCGTCGCCGACACCCCGCTGGAACTCTCGGCGCTGGTGGAACGCGCCGACCTGGACCCGAATGTCCACGTCATCCTGGTCTCCGGTCGCGGCGAAGGGTTCTGTGCCGGTTTCGATCTCTCGGCCTACGCCGACCGGACGGGTTCCTCCGGTCAGGAAGGCGGATACCGGGGCACGGTGCTGGACGGAAAGACCCAGGCGGTCAACCACCTGCCGAACCAGCCGTGGGACCCGATGATCGACTACCAGATGATGAGCCGGTTCGTGCGCGGCTTCTCCAGCCTGATGCACGCCGACAAGCCGACGGTGGTGAAGATCCACGGGTACTGCGTGGCCGGCGGCACCGACATCGCACTGCACGCCGATCAGGTGATCGCGGCCGCCGACGCGAAGATCGGCTACCCGCCGACCCGGGTCTGGGGTGTGCCCGCCGCGGGCCTGTGGGCGCACCGCCTGGGCGACCAGCGCGCCAAGCGCCTGCTGTTCACCGGTGACTGCATCACCGGCGCGCAGGCCGCGGAGTGGGGCCTGGCGGTGGAGGCGCCCGATCCGGCCGATCTCGACGAACGCACGGAGCGGTTGGTGGCCAGGATCGCCGCGCTACCGGTCAACCAGTTGATCATGATCAAACTCGCGCTCAATGCCCCGTTGCTGCAGCAGGGTGTCGCGACCAGTCGCATGGTCAGCACGGTGTTCGACGGGGTGGCACGGCACACCCCGGAAGGGCACGCGTTCGTCGCCGACGCGGTCGAGCACGGCTTCCGGGATGCGGTCAAGCACCGCGACGAACCGTTCGGCGATTACGGCCGCAGAGCGTCGCAGGTCTGAGGCATGCCCAAATCGCTGGCCCGGATGACCGCCCGGTCGGTGGTGCTCAGCGTGTTGCTGGGCGCGCACCCCGCGTGCGCCACCGCCAGCGAATTAGTGCGTCTGACAACAGATTTCGGTATCAAAGAAGCGACGATACGGGTGGCGCTGACCCGCATGGTCAGTGCCGGTGATTTGATCCGGTCCGCCGACGGTTATCGCCTCTCCGACCGCCTGCTGGCCCGCCAGCGACGGCAGGACGAGGCGATGCGGCCGCGCACCCGGGCCTGGCACGGGCACTGGCACGTCGTCGTCGTCACCAGCGTCGGCACCGATCCCCGAACCCGCGCGGCGCTGCGGAACACCATGCACGACAAGCGGTTCAGCGAGCTGCGTGAAGGGGTCTGGATGCGTCCGGACAACCTCGACCTCGACCTGACGCCCGACGTCGCGTCCCGGGTGCGGGTGCTGCGGGCGTGCGACGACCAGCCGGCCGCACTCGCCGGACAACTGTGGAATTTGACGGAGTGGGCCGAAGTGGGCCGCGACTTGCTGCGGGAGATCGCCCGGTCGACCGACATGCCGGGGCGCTTCGTGGCGGCCGCGGCCATCGTGCGCCACCTCGGCAGCGACCCGATCCTGCCCGCCGAACTGCTGCCCGCCCACTGGCCCGGAGCCGAACTGCGGGCGGCCTACCACGACTTCGCCACCGAACTGGCGGAACTTCGTGACACGACCCAACTTCAGGAGGCGACATGAGTGACTTGGTGCGGGTGGAACACGACGGCCCGGTGACCACGGTCTGCATCAACCGGCCTGAGGCGCGCAACGCGGTCAACGGCCCGACGGCGGCCGCGCTGTACACCGCGTTCGAACGATTCGACCGCGACGACGCCGCATCGGTGGCGGTGTTGTGCGGAGAAGGCGGAACCTTCTGTGCGGGAGCCGATTTGAAGGCATTCGGCACACCGCAGGCAAACTCCGTACATCGCACCGGGCCCGGCCCGATGGGGCCGTCGCGCATGATGCTCTCCAAACCGGTGATCGCCGCGGTCGACGGTTATGCGGTGGCCGGCGGCCTGGAGCTCGCCTTGTGGTGCGATTTGCGAGTCGCCGAGGAAGACGCCGTCTTCGGGGTTTTCTGCCGGCGCTGGGGAGTGCCGCTGATCGACGGCGGGACGGTGCGGCTGCCGCGTTTGATCGGGCACAGCCGGGCGATGGACATGATCCTCACCGGTCGCGGCGTCAAGGCCGACGAGGCGCTGGCGATCGGGCTGGCCAACCGGGTGGTGCCGAAAGGCCAAGGGCGCCAGGCCGCCCAGGAACTGGCGGCCGAGCTTGCCGCACTGCCACAGCAATGTCTGCGCTCGGACCGGCTCTCGGCGCTGCACCAATGGGGCCTGCCCGAGTCCGCGGCGATGGACCTCGAGTTCGCCAGCATCTCGCGGGTGGCCGCCGAGGCGCTGGAGGGCGCGGGCCGGTTCGCCGGCGGAGCCGGCCGGCACGGTGCCCCGGCCGGTTAGCCCTTGGTGACCGTGTTGTTGGGGCCGATCTTGTTGATCTCCGGGTCGCCGTCTTTATAGGTGATGGTGTTGTCCATCCCCAGCACCGTGATGCGCTTGTTGACCTTGTCCAGGGTGATCTTGTTCTTGGTGCCGCCCACGCTCACCGTCTCGCAGTTGCCGTTGACGGTCAGCGTGTTGTCGGACCCCGTCACATTCAGTGACTTGCCCTCTTCGCAGGCGATGGTGGCCGTCTGGCCCATCGACGCGTAGACCACGGTGTCGCCCACCTGGACCGAAGTGCTGCCGGTCGGGAGGGCGCCGGTGCTGCTGGTCGTCTCCGTGGACTCGCCGCCGGTGGTCGTGGTCGACGACTTCGTCGACGAGGAGCTGCTGGCTGCCGGCGGCCCGGCGGTCGAGCTGCAGCCCACCAGTCCGACGGCGGCGGCGACGGCCGCGGCTGCCAGGCCCACTCCGGCCAGTCTGAATGTTTCGGCAGTTCCGTTGGCGCGCATGGTTTCTCGATTCCTCCCGGTGATCAGAACTGTCACACTTGCCGGTTCAGGGCCCGACTCGCTGGATTCGGTTGACCATCCCCAGTTCGCGGCCGCGGTCCCAGATGACGGGATCGCCGTTCTTGTAGAACACCGTCCCGTCGTAGCCGTAGACGGTGATGTCGTTGACGACGGTGTCGGCGATGACCGTGTTGCCCGTCCCCATCATGGTGACCGCCCAGCAGCTTCCCAGAGCGGTGACGATGTTGTTGGTCCCGTTGACGATGAGAGTGGCGTCGCCGCAGTCGATCGTCGTCTCGACGCCCTGCCCGGTGATATGGGTGTCGCCGTTCTTGGCGTGCGCCGCCGGAGCCGGCGCGACCGGTATGGCAACGACGGACGCGGCACAGACAGCCAGCGTTCCCACGGTGGTCCATTTCACTGCGGGCCCCCTTCGTTGGGCGGGTCGTCTGCTCGACGAGACCTCGATTGAGATTACGTGCATTTAACTGCGTGACGACAGCCCCGTGTGCATTTATCCGGAAAGCCGCGGCCGCCGGCACCACGGAGCGCCGCACCCGGCGGTCGCGGTGCGGTCAACTAGAGTCATTAGTTAGCTCTCACGTCGCGCGAAGGGTGAATCGCCATGGCAGCTCAGCCGGAGCCACCGTCGGGTGGCGGCCGTGCGCGTGGCGCAAAGTCGGGGGCCCGCCAGGCGAAACTCAGCCGCGAGGGCATCGTCGACGGTGCCTTGACGTTCCTGGACCGGGAGGGCTGGGACTCCCTGACCATCAATGCCCTGGCGACCCAGTTGGGGACCAAGGGGCCGTCGCTCTACAACCACGTCGACAGCCTCGAGGACCTGCGCCGCGCGGTGCGCATCCGGGTCATCGACGACATCATCACCATGCTCAACCGGGTGGGGGAGGGTCGTTCCCGCGACGACGCCGTCCTGGTCATGGCCGGCGCCTACCGCAGCTACGCACACCATCACCCCGGGCGGTACTCCGCGTTCACCCGGATGCCGCTGGGTGGTGACGACCCCGAATACACGGCGGTGACCCGCGGGGCGGCCGCGCCTGTCATCGCGGTGTTGTCGTCGTACGGCCTGCAGGGCGAGGAGGCCTTCTATGCGGCGCTCGAGTTCTGGTCGGCGATGCACGGGTTCGTGCTGCTGGAAATGACCGGTGTGATGGACGAAATCGACACAGACGCGGTGTTCACCGACATGGTGCTGCGACTGGCGGCCGGCATGGATCGGCGCACCGTGCAGGCGCTGGACAGCAGTAATTGACGCCTTCGCACGCAGCCCGAGCGTGAAGCTGGCCGCACGTTCGGGCGCGACTGTGCAGCCAGCTTCACGCTCGCGCGGCGCCGAAAACCGCCCGGGGTGACCGGATGGCAGGCGCTTTTGACCTGCCAGACTCCAGGCGGGTATTGTGGGACCTCGTGCCTGGCGGCTAACGGCGCCTGAAGTAGCGGGCGTAAATGCCGGGCCAATTCGCGTGTCCACAATGCGACGGATGAGGTATTCCGGGCAAGCGCATGCGACACGCCCGGCCGCGGGGTGATGAAGTTATTCCGCGGTGGGGCCATAACTGCAGTACCAGAGACTTTTTGAACACCGCACGAAGAACAGCAACACAGAAAGCCGGTAGATGCCAACCATTAATCAGCTGGTCCGTAAGGGTCGCCGAGACAAGGTCGCCAAGGTCAAGACCGCGGCTCTGAAGGGCAGCCCGCAGCGCCGTGGCGTGTGCACCCGCGTGTACACCACCACTCCGAAGAAGCCGAACTCGGCGCTTCGGAAGGTCGCTCGTGTGAAGCTGACGAGTCAGGTTGAGGTCACGGCCTACATTCCGGGCGAGGGCCACAATCTGCAGGAGCACTCGATGGTGCTGGTGCGTGGCGGCCGGGTGAAGGACCTCCCCGGTGTGCGCTACAAGATCATCCGCGGTTCGCTCGACACCCAGGGTGTGAAGAACCGCAAGCAGGCTCGCAGTCGCTACGGCGCCAAGAAGGAGAAGAGCTGATGCCGCGCAAGGGACCCGCGCCCAAGCGTCCACTGGTCAACGACCCGGTCTACGGGTCGCAGCTAGTGACCCAGTTGGTGAACAAAGTTCTGCTGCAGGGGAAGAAATCGCTTGCGGAACGCATTGTTTATGGTGCGCTCGAGCAGGCCCGGGACAAGACCGGCACCGATCCCGTCATTACCCTCAAGCGCGCGCTCGACAACGTCAAGCCCGCGCTGGAGGTGCGCAGCCGCCGCGTCGGCGGTGCCACCTACCAGGTGCCCGTCGAGGTGCGTCCGGACCGGTCGACCACGCTGGCGCTGCGCTGGCTGGTCAGCTTCTCGCGGCAGCGTCGCGAGAAGACCATGGTCGAGCGTCTGGCCAACGAGATCATGGATGCCAGCAATGGCCTCGGGGCCGCCGTCAAGCGGCGTGAAGACACCCACAAGATGGCCGAGGCCAACCGCGCCTTCGCGCACTATCGCTGGTAGAGCAGTGTGCCGGCGCCGGAGCCGCCAGGGCGGCGACATCAGGGTGAGCGCTGGCGCATCCGATAGTTAACTGAGCAACGAAAGAGTGGGAAGACTTCTGTGGCACAGAAGGACGTGCTGACCGACCTCACGAAGGTCCGCAACATCGGCATCATGGCGCACATCGACGCCGGCAAGACCACGACGACCGAGCGCATCCTGTACTACACCGGCATCAGCTACAAGATCGGTGAGGTGCACGACGGCGCGGCCACGATGGACTGGATGGAGCAGGAGCAGGAGCGCGGGATCACCATCACCTCCGCGGCAACCACCTGTTTCTGGAACGACAACCAGATCAACATCATCGACACCCCCGGCCACGTCGACTTCACCGTCGAGGTGGAGCGCTCGCTGCGCGTCCTGGACGGCGCGGTCGCGGTGTTCGACGGCAAGGAGGGCGTCGAGCCCCAGTCCGAGCAGGTCTGGCGCCAGGCCGACAAGTACGACGTACCGCGCATCTGCTTCGTCAACAAGATGGACAAGATCGGCGCGGACTTCTACTTCTCCGTGCGCACCATGGAGGAGCGCCTCGGCGCCAACGTCATTCCGATCCAGCTGCCGGTCGGCTCCGAAGGGGACTTCGAGGGAGTCGTCGACCTGGTCGAGATGAAGGCCAAGGTGTGGCGCGGCGAAACCAAGCTGGGCGAGACCTACGACACCATCGACATCCCGGCGGAGCTGGCCGATAAGGCCCAGGAGTACCGCACCAAGCTGCTCGAGGCCGTCGCTGAGACCGACGAGGAGTTGCTGGAGAAGTACCTCGGTGGGGAAGAGCTCACGGTCGCCGAGATCAAGGGCGCGATCCGCAAGCTCACCACCACCTCCGAGGCGTACCCGGTGCTGTGCGGCAGCGCGTTCAAGAACAAGGGCGTACAGCCGATGCTGGATGCCGTCATCGACTACCTCCCCTCGCCGCTGGACGTGCCCCCGGCCATCGGGCACCCGCCAGGCAAAGAGGACGAGGAGATCGTGCGCAAGCCGTCGACCGACGAGCCGTTCTCCGCGCTGGCGTTCAAGGTGGCGACGCACCCGTTCTTCGGCAAGCTCACCTACGTCCGGGTGTACTCGGGCAAGGTCGACTCGGGCAGCCAGGTCATCAACGCCACCAAGGGCAAGAAGGAGCGTCTGGGCAAGCTGTTCCAGATGCACTCCAACAAGGAGAACCCGGTGGAGACCGCGTCAGCGGGTCACATCTACGCGGTGATCGGCCTGAAGGACACCACCACCGGCGACACGCTGTCCGACCCGAACAACCAGATCGTGCTCGAGTCGATGACGTTCCCGGACCCGGTCATCGAGGTGGCCATCGAGCCGAAGACCAAGAGCGACCAGGAGAAGCTGAGCCTGTCGATCCAGAAGCTCGCCGAGGAAGACCCGACGTTCAAGGTTCACCAAGACGCCGAAACCGGTCAGACCGTGATCGGCGGCATGGGCGAGTTGCACCTGGACATCCTGGTGGACCGCATGCGCCGCGAGTTCAAGGTGGAAGCGAACGTCGGCAAGCCGCAGGTCGCCTATAAGGAGACCATCAAGCGGACGGTTGACAAGGTCGAGTTCACCCACAAGAAGCAGACCGGTGGATCGGGCCAGTTCGCGAAGGTGCTGATCAGCATCGAACCGTTCACCAGCGAAGACGGTGCGACTTACGAGTTCGAGAGCAAGGTCACCGGTGGGCGCATCCCCCGGGAGTACATCCCGTCGGTCGACGCCGGCGCCCAGGACGCCATGCAGTACGGCGTGCTGGCCGGCTACCCGCTGGTGAACCTGAAAGTCACGCTGCTCGACGGCGCCTTCCACGAGGTGGACTCGTCGGAGATGGCGTTCAAGATCGCCGGTTCCCAGGTGCTGAAAAAGGCTGCGGCGCAAGCACAGCCGGTGATCCTGGAACCGATCATGGCCGTCGAGGTCACCACACCCGAGGACTACATGGGTGATGTGATCGGCGACCTGAACTCCCGCCGTGGCCAGATCCAGGCCATGGAGGAGCGGGCAGGGGCGCGTGTCGTCAAGGCGCACGTGCCGTTGTCGGAGATGTTCGGCTATGTCGGCGACCTACGGTCCAAGACGCAAGGCCGGGCGAACTACTCCATGGTGTTCGACTCCTACGCCGAAGTTCCGGCGAACGTGTCGAAGGAAATCATCGCCAAGGCAACCGGCGAATAAGCGGAAACCCCGACTAGTAAGCTGACGCGGTTAGCACCGCGGCAAAACCCAGAAAAATCAACACTGCTTTTTTAAGCACCAACAGTCCAGGAGGACACCAAAGTGGCGAAGGCGAAGTTCCAGCGGACCAAGCCCCACGTCAACATCGGGACCATCGGTCACGTTGACCACGGCAAGACCACCCTGACCGCGGCTATCACCAAGGTCCTGCACGACAAGTACCCGGACCTGAACGAGTCCAAGGCGTTCGACCAGATCGACAACGCGCCTGAGGAGCGTCAGCGCGGTATCACGATCAACATCGCGCACGTCGAGTACCAGACCGAGAAGCGTCACTACGCGCACGTCGACGCCCCCGGCCACGCCGACTACATCAAGAACATGATCACCGGTGCCGCCCAGATGGACGGCGCGATCCTGGTGGTCGCCGCGACGGACGGCCCGATGCCGCAGACGCGTGAGCACGTGCTGCTCGCCCGTCAGGTGGGTGTGCCCTACATCCTCGTGGCGCTGAACAAGTCCGACGCGGTCGACGACGAGGAGCTGCTCGAGCTCGTCGAGCTGGAGGTCCGCGAGCTGCTGGCCGCCCAGGACTTCGACGAGGAAGCCCCCGTCGTGCGGGTCTCGGCGCTGAAGGCGCTCGAGGGCGACGCGACCTGGGTCAAGTCGGTCGAGGACTTGATGGACGCGGTCGACGAGTCGATCCCGGACCCGGTGCGCGACACCGACAAGCCGTTCCTGATGCCCGTCGAGGACGTCTTCACCATTACCGGTCGTGGCACCGTCGTCACCGGTCGTGTGGAGCGCGGCGTGGTCAACGTGAACGAGGAAGTCGAGATCGTCGGCATCAAGCCGACCAGCACCAAGACCACGGTCACCGGTGTGGAGATGTTCCGCAAGCTGCTCGACCAGGGTCAGGCCGGTGACAACGTCGGTCTGCTGCTGCGTGGTGTCAAGCGTGAGGACGTCGAGCGCGGCCAGGTCGTGATCAAGCCCGGCACCACCACCCCGCACACCGAGTTCGAGGGCCAGGTCTACATCCTGTCCAAGGACGAGGGCGGTCGGCACACCCCGTTCTTCAACAACTACCGTCCGCAGTTCTACTTCCGCACCACGGACGTGACCGGCGTGGTGACGTTGCCGGAGGGCACCGAAATGGTGATGCCCGGTGACAACACCAACATCTCGGTGAAGCTGATCCAGCCCGTCGCGATGGATGACGGTCTGCGGTTCGCGATCCGTGAAGGTGGCCGCACCGTCGGCGCCGGCCGGGTCACCAAGATCATCAAGTAGCGTTCACCGCGCGACAAGACGTAACAGCCCCCGAAAACCTCGGTTTTCGGGGGCTGTTACGTCTGCTGGGCGGGCTAACTTGTGATCGGTAAAGGCCGTGCGAGCGCTAATCTGACATCCTCGGGCACCCGACCCGAGCAGAGTGAGGAGAAAGCACATGCTCGCGCGGTACATCAAGATGCAGCTGCTGGTGCTGTTGTGCGGCGGCCTGGTCGGACCGATCTTCCTGGTCGTCTACTTCACCCTCGGCTTCGGTCAGCTGCTGTCGTGGATGTTCTACGTCGGTCTGCTCATCACCGTCGCCGACGTGCTGATCGCGATCGGGCTGACGTACTGGAGCGTCAACACGGCCGCCAAGAACGAGGCGCTCGAGCAGACCGGAGTGCTCGCGCTGGCGCAGATCACCGGTCTGAGCGAGACGGGTACCCGGATCAACGAGCAGCCGGTGGTCAAGGTGCACCTGCACGTATCCGGACCTGGGATCGCGCCCTTCGACAGTGAAGACCGCGTGATCGCGAGCGTGACGCGGCTGGGCAACCTGACGGCCCGCAAGCTCGTCGTCCTGGTCGACCCCACCACGAACGAGTACCGGATTGATTGGGAGCGAAGCGCTTTGGTGAACGGCCTGGTGCCCGCGCAGTTCACCGTCGAGGAGGACAACCGGACCTACGACCTCAGTGGCCAGGCCGGGCCGCTGATGGAGATCCTGCAGCTGCTCAAGGCCAACAACATCCCGCTCAACCGCATCGTCGATGTGCGTTCCAATCCGGCTCTCCGTCAGCAGCTGCACGCGGTGGTGCGCCGTGCCGGCCAGCAGCAGGCGGGTCAGACCGCCCAGCCCCAGGCACAGGGCTCGATCGCCGACCGGCTGCAGGAGCTGGAATCGCTGAAGGCCAGCGGCGTGGTGAACGACCAGGAGTACGCGAGCCGGCGGGCGCAGATCATCTCCGAGATCTGAGCACGCCTCGGTTGTCCACGAACGGAACCTGCCTGCGAATTCTGGCGCGAGATCTCGCGGTGTGGTTCCATTCGCGGCACCCTGGCGCCGATCGAGGCACCTAACTAGAACACGTTTCAGTTTCGCTGCTAGCCTGGCAAGCGGCGAAAGGGGACCAGTGGCTGATTCACTTCATGGACGGGTGGCTTTCATCACCGGAGCCGCGCGGGCCCAGGGACGTTCCCACGCGATCCGGCTCGCCCGAGAAGGCGCCGACATCATCGCGTCCGACATCTGCGGACCGGTCTCGGACACCCTGACCTACCCGCCGGCCACGCCGGAGGATCTGGCCGAGACCGTCCGCGCGGTGGAGGCCGAGGGGCGCAAGGTGCTGGCCCGCGAGGTCGACGTGCGCGACGACGGCGCGGTGCGGCAGTTGGTGTCCGACGGGGTCGAGCAGTTCGGCCGGCTCGACATCGTCGTCGCCAATGCGGGCGTACTGGGCTGGGGCCGGGTCTGGGAACTCACCGACGAGCAGTGGGACACCGTCATCGGGGTGAACCTGACCGGCACCTGGCGCACCCTGCGGGCCACCATCCCGGCGATGATCGAAGCCGGCAACGGCGGCTCCATCGTCGTGGTCAGCTCCGCGGCCGGCCTGAAGGCGACGCCCGGCAACGGCCACTACGCGGCCAGCAAGTTCGGCCTGACCGCGCTGACCAACACCCTGGCGCTGGAACTGGGCGAATACGGCATCCGGGTCAACTCGATCCACCCCTACTCCGTCGACACTCCGATGATCGAGCCGGAAGCGATGATGCAGGTGTTCGCCAAACATCCGAGGTTTGTGCACGCCTTCCCGCCAATGCCCATGCAGTACAAGGGATTTATGTCACCCGACGAGGTGTCCGACGTCGTCGTCTGGCTGGCCGGTGACGGCTCCGGCACCCTGTCCGGCACCCAGATCCCGGTCGACAAGGGCGCGTTGAAGTACTGATTGTCTACCGTGCTATGAACTCCACGTGAGCACACACGGAATCGTGATCGTCGGCGGCGGGCTGGCAGCCGCCCGGACCGCCGAGCAACTGCGTCGTGCGGAGTACGCCGGCCCCATCACCATCGTCAGCGACGAGGTGCACCTGCCCTACGACAGGCCGCCGCTGTCCAAGGAGGTGCTGCGCAGCGAGATCGACGACACCGCTCTCAAACCGCGCGACTGGTACGACGAGAAGGACATCACCCTTCGCCTGGGTCAGGCGGCGACCGGCATCGACACCGCGGCGCGGACGGTGACGCTGGCCGACGGCACCTCGCTGGGCTACGACGAACTCGTCATCGCCACCGGGCTGGTGCCGCGCCGGATCCCGAGCCTGCCCGACCTGGACGGCATTCGGGTGTTGCGGTCGTTCGACGAATGCATGGCGCTGCGCAGCCACGCGTCCTCGGCCAAGAAGGCGGTGGTGGTCGGCGCGGGATTCATCGGCTGTGAGGTCGCGGCCAGCCTGCGTGGTCTCGGCGTCGACGTGGTCCTGGTGGAACCGCAGCCGACGCCGTTGGCATCGGTGCTGGGCGAGCAGATCGGTGCGCTGGTCACCCGGCTGCACCGCGACGAAGGTGTCGACGTGCGCACCGGCATCGGGGTGGCCGAGGTCCGCGGGCAGGGGCATGTCGACACGGTGGTGCTCACCGACGGCACGGAGGTTCCCGCCGACCTCGTTGTGGTCGGAATCGGCTCGCATCCGGCCACCGACTGGCTCGACGGCAGCGGCATCGAGGTCGATAACGGTGTCGTCTGCGACGAGTCCGGCCGCACCAGCGCCCCGCACGTCTGGGCGCTCGGTGATGTCGCTTCCTGGCGCGATGCCGCGGGACACCAAGTGCGCGTGGAGCATTGGAGCAACGTGGCCGACCAGACCCGGGTGGTGGTGCCCGCGATGCTGGGCCGCGAGGTGCCGTCGACGGTCGTCGTCCCGTATTTCTGGAGCGATCAGTACGACGTCAAGATCCAGTGCCTGGGCGAACCCGAGGCCACCGACACCGTGCACATCGTCGAGGACGACGGGCGCAAGTTCCTGGCGTACTACGAACGCGACGGCGCCCTGGTGGGTGTGGTCGGCGGCGGGCTGCCCGGCAAGGTCATGAAGGTGCGCGCCAAAGTCGCAGCAGCCGTTCCGATTTCGGAGATGCTGGACGGCTAGAACTGCCCCAGGTAGAAGCGCGAGCCCTGGTCGTCGGTGCACTCGGCGGACAGTCCGTACGGCTGGCGGGACGGCTCGTCCAGCACGGTGCCGCCGGCATCGCGGACCCGGGCCACCGCGGCGTCGATGTCGTCGACGGTCCACATCGGCACCGTGGTGCGGCGCGGGCTCCCGCCGGCGGCGCCCGACATCGGGTGAGCGTCGCGCACCTGCCACCCGTCGGCGACGCGGCCAGGTTCGAACGTCCACCCCAGCACCCGCCCGTAGAAGTCCCGGAAGCCCGCGGACTCCGTCACGTCGTAGGTCACGTAGGCCAGCTCGCCGGGACCAGATCCGTTGAGCTGCGGACGTTCCCGGCCCGCTGCCGGTTCGAACAACGCGAACGGCGCACCTTGCGGATCGGTGGCTTCCAGCGTGATGCCGTGCTCGCTGCGCCGAGTCTCACCGACCGACCCGCCGGCCGCGGTGATCGCCGCGCGCGCCTCGGCCAGGTCGGCGACGGCGTAGCCGCAGAACATACCCGGCTCACCGGCTCGGATGTCGGTGGGCAGGTCGGTGCTGGTCACCCGATGCGACGCCGCGTCGACGGTCCACCCCAGTACGTGTGCGTAAAAGTCAGCGGCGCGGCCGATGTCAGGAACATGCAGCGAGATGTAACCCAGGTCGCCCTGCCTGATTCCGGCGATCGGGGTCGCCACCGGGCCGCTGAGCATCCAGCGGTGACCGAACGGGTCGACGATGGTCGCGTTGCGCGCGCCGTGCCCCTCATAGATTTCGCGCTGCACCGTCGCACCGTGCTCACGAGCCCGCCGCAACGCGGCATCGGTATCGGCGACATGCAGCATCAGGCTGACCGACACGGCACCCGGCTGCGGGCCCCGTAAGCCCAACTCGGGGTACTCGTCGGCCAGATACAGCACTCCGGTTCCGATCTCGAGCTCGGCATGCCCAATTCGGCCGTCGTCCATCACGATTGGCTCACCGGCCAGCACTGCGTCGAACGCCGCGGCGTACCAGTCGATCGCGGCACGCGCGTCCCGCACGGACAGATAGGGGAGCGCGGCCGGGCGGGGGGCGGCGGCGGGCTGTTCGGAGAGTTCGGAAATGGTTGCGCTGAGGCCACTCATGACAACTCCTTCGGGTAGTGACAATGCGGACTCCAGCCGCGCCCGCAACCGCGCGGCGAAGCCCGGATCGGGTTGCACCGGAAGGTCTTCGATGTGCAGCACGTTGAGCGGTTCGCGCAGACTCATGCCGTGCCCCCTTCCGGATACTCCTTGCGGAACGCTTTCTTGGCGCGAACCAGCAGCGCCTCGGTGGCGTGCACGGTCCGGCCGAGCAGTGCAGCGCACTCACCGACGCTGCAGTCGTCCATGTAGCGCAGCACCAGCACCGCGCGGTGTGAGTCGCTCAGTCGTTCCAGCACGCTCTCGGCGACCAACCGGTCCAGCTCGGCATCCCAGTCGTCGGGTGGGTCGACCGGCTCCGGCGGATCGGCCACCGGCACCGGGTCACGCCGGCGCCGGTAATGGTCGGCCAGTTTGTGCCGCGCCACTCCCATCAGCCAGGGCATGGCGATCGGCGGCGGATCGGTGCGCCGCACCGCATCCATCCCGGCCAGAAACGTCTCCGACGTCAGATCCTCCGCCGTCCCCCGGTCGCCGCAGCGGCGCACGAAGTAGCCGTAGACCACCGGTAGCGCTTCGTCGTACAGCTCCAGCAGCGCGCTCGCGGCGTCGCGCTGGCGGTGCGGTTGGGCGCTCACACCCTTGACGTCGTTGTGGCGGCCCGAATTCCGACGGGGTAATCGGAAAAACTTTCCGCCGGTGTCATTGCCAGTGCACCGGCGCGCCGTGGGCGTGGCATTCGGCCAGCACGCGATCCTCGCCGCCGGGCCAGGCCGTGGCCCGCACCAGGAACTTCAACGCGCCGTCCGGTCCCTCGCGTGCCGGCTCGAGAGTCAGGTGCGCGAACGGTTTCCGCGCGTCCGCCTGCGCGGCCAGGCTGTCGATCCCGGCGCGCACCGTCGCGCGTTCGTCGGCGGAGAGGTACTGCCAGGTGATCGAATGCCACAGCACGGTCAGCGCTCCTTCGGTCAGGGCGAGGCCGGCGACCGCATCCGCGGCCGACCGGCGCTCCAACTGCGCCGGTACCTCGCGGGCCACCACGATGGCGCCGCGCACCCGGGTCAATCTGGCCTGCTGGTCCGGCCACACATAGCTGAGCACGGTGAGTTCCCCGTCGGGTTCGGTCACATCGATGGGCGCGATGTCGTATCCGTACCGTTCGGTGATGCGCAGCCTGCCACCCGGGGGGAGTTGACCGTGCCAGGCGTCGTCGATCACCACCGGCGAATCGGGCGGTCCCCACTGATTGCCGGCGTAGCGGTAGTGGTACCGGTCGGCGCGCAGGTTCAGCCCGGCGCTGCTGCCGATCTCGAAAAGCCGTATCGGGAAAGGGAATTCGCTGTCGAGGTGCAGTAGGCCACCGATCAGTGCCGCCGACCGGCCGACCTCGTTGGTCTGCGGCGGCGAGCGCAGTGCCGCCCGCAGCGCGTCGGGCTGTTCGTCGGCGACGCGCAGGATCTCGGGCCAGGCGCGCTGCGCGTCCCAGCTGCCACCCGCGCTGGGATACCAGCGGCGCAGGCGCGCCGCCCGCCCGTCGAGCACCATCCGGTGCAGCCCGCCGAGTAACCGCAGCGGCACCGCCTGACCCGAGGACGCCTCCTCCTGGCCGGCGAGGATGGCCGCGAAGACTCCGCCGCTTTCCACATCGCCGGCCACCAGTTCGAAGAGCTCGCCATACATCGCCGATCCGGATCGCGCGCAGAACCGGCCCTGTGACCGCAGGGTGTGCAACAAATGGTCGATATCGCTCACTCGAGGGAGTCCAGGGCGGCCCCGACGACGTCGAACGCATTCCCGAGCGCCTCGGGCAGCGAGACCGACTCGTCGCCGAGCCAGTACTCGTAGGCACTCAGCGCGACCCCGAGCATGGTCCATGCGACGGTCTGCGGCATCAGGTCGGTCGTCTTGCCGCCCGACCTGCGGGCCACGAAGCCCGCGATCACCTCCCGCCAACCCGCGTACATCGTCATCGAATATGCCTGCAGCTCAGCAGTTTCCAGGATGACGCGCATGCGCTGGCGATGCCGGACCGACTCGCATTCGTCGAAGGTGTTGAACGCGAGCAGCGCCCCGCGCAGCGCCTCCCGCAACGGCACCCGTGGATCGACGCGGTCCAGCAGTTCCTGCAACTGCTCGAGGTGGGCGTCGAAGTCGCCCCACGGGATGGCGTTCTTGGAGGAGTAGTAGCGGAACAGGGTCCGGCGCGCGATGCCGGCGGCATGGGCGACGTCGTCGACGCTGACCTCGGCGAACCCGCGCGCGGCGAACAGGTCGATCGCGACGTCGGTGATGTGCAGCGGCGTCGTCGAGCGGCGCCTGCCCACCCGCGACTCCGGCAGCATCAGACCCGCCCTTCCATTTCGGCACTCGATGCCATATTCTGGCCACGGTCGTGTGATTGTGACCAGCACCACCCATCATTGTCGAGTCCCTGCAATGAAAGGCAACCGCCATGGACAACGAAAACCAGACTGAGACCGAGCTCGTCACCGAGACCCTGGTGGAAGAGGTTTCCATCGACGGCATGTGCGGGGTCTACTGACGGTGGCCGCGCCCGCGCCGGCCTCCGAGACCGCGCAGTTCGACCCGGACATCGCCTGGCGCCTGCATCCGCAGGTGGCGATCCGGCCGGAACCCTTTGGGGCGCTGCTGTATCACTTCGGCACCCGCAAACTCTCGTTCCTGAAGAACCGCACCATTCTGACGGTGGTGAAGTCACTGGGCGAGCACCCTGACGTCCGGTCCGCTTGCCGGGCCGCCGGCGTCGACGACCCCGACCAGGGCCCCTATCTGCACGCGCTGGGTGTGCTGGCCCGCTCCACCATGCTGGTCCCCCGGGAGGAACGATGAGCACCGCAGCCAGAGTCCCCGCACTGATCGAGCAGTTCGAGCACGGGCTCGACGCGCCGATCTGCCTGACCTGGGAGCTGACCTACGCCTGCAACCTGGCGTGTGTGCACTGCCTGTCGTCGTCGGGCAAACGTGATCCGGGTGAGCTGTCCACCCGCCAGTGCAAGGACATCATCGACGAGCTGGAACGCATGCAGGTGTTCTACGTGAACATCGGCGGCGGCGAACCCACTGTGCGGCCGGACTTCTGGGAATTGGTGGACTACGCGACCGAACACCATGTCGGGGTGAAGTTCTCCACCAACGGCGTGCGCATCACGCCCGAGGTGGCGGCCCGGCTGGCCGCCAGCGACTACGTGGATGTCCAGATATCGCTGGACGGCGCCACCGCCGAAGTCAACGACGCCGTTCGTGGGCCCGGGTCGTTCGCCATGGCGGTGCGGGCGCTGGAAAACCTGGCTGCCGCGGGTTTCCGCGACGCCAAGATCTCGGTCGTGGTGACCCGGCACAATGTGGATCAGCTCGACGAATTCGCCGCGTTGGCAAGCCGTTACGGTGCCACGCTGCGCATCACCAGGCTGCGCCCTTCGGGGCGCGGCGCCGACGTCTGGGAGGACCTGCACCCCACCTCTGCCCAGCAGGTGCAGTTGTACGACTGGCTGGTGGCCAAGGGCGAGGGCGTGCTGACCGGAGACTCCTTCTTCCACCTGGCGCCGCTGGGGTCGCCGGGCGCGCTGGCCGGGCTGAACATGTGCGGGGCCGGCCGGGTGGTGTGCCTGATCGACCCGGTGGGCGACGTGTACGCCTGCCCCTTCGCCATCCATGACCGCTTCCTGGCCGGAAACGTTTTGACGGATAGCGGTTTCGGCCTCGGCTTTTCCAATGTCTGGAAGAACGCGCCACTGTTCCGCGAACTGCGTGAGCCACAGTCCGCCGGAGCCTGCGGCAGTTGCGGGCACTACGACAGCTGCCGGGGCGGCTGCATGGCGGCGAAATTCTTCACCGGCCTGCCGATGGACGGCCCCGATCCCGAGTGCGTACAGGGCCACGGGGCGCCGGCGCTGGAATCCGAGCGCCAGACGCCGAGGCCGCGCGTCGACCACTCCCGCGGTAAGCGGATCACCACGCCGGTGCCGTTGACCCTGTCCATGAGGCCGCCGTCGCGGCTGTGCAATGAAAGTCCCGTATAACCATGGCCGACCAATGGTTTGAAACAGTCGCCATTGCCCAGCAACGCGCTAAGCGGCGGCTGCCGAAATCCGTCTATTCGTCGCTTATCTCGGCCAGCGAAAAAGGCGTGACGGTGGCCGACAATGTGGCGGCATTCAGCGAACTCGGATTCGCGCCGCACGTCATCGGTGCCAGCGCGAAACGCGACCTCTCGACCACGGTTATGGGCCAGGAAATTTCGATGCCGGTGCTTATTTCACCGACCGGCGTGCAGGCGGTCGACCCCGACGGCGAGGTCGCCGTCGCACGTGCCGCCGCCGCCCGCGGCACGGCAATGGGTCTGTCCTCATTCGCCAGCAAGCCGATCGAGGAGGTCATCGCCGCCAACCCCAAGATCTTCTTCCAGATCTACTGGCTCGGCGGGCGGGACGCGATCGCCGAACGTGCCGAGCGGGCGCGGGCGGCAGGTGCGGTCGGATTGATCGTCACCACCGACTGGACGTTCTCGCACGGACGCGACTGGGGCAGCCCCAAGATCCCCGAAGAGATGAACCTGAAGAACATCCTGAAGCTGTCGCCGGAGGCGATCACCAAGCCGCGCTGGCTGTGGAAGTTCGGCAAGACGATGCGGCCGCCAGACCTGCGAGTCCCCAATCAGGGCCGCCGCGGCGAGCCCGGCCCGCCGTTCTTCTCCGCGTACGGCGAATGGATGGGCACACCGCCGCCTACCTGGGAGGACATCGCCTGGCTGCGGGAACTGTGGGGCGGACCGTTCATGCTCAAGGGCGTGATGCGCGTCGACGACGCCAAAAGGGCGGTGGATGCGGGGGTTTCGGCGATCTCGGTGTCCAACCACGGCGGCAACAACCTGGACGGCACACCCGCGTCGATCCGCGCGCTGCCCGCGGTGGCGCAGGCCGTCGGCGACCAGGTGGAGGTCCTGCTCGACGGGGGCATCCGGCGGGGGAGTGACGTGGTGAAGGCGGTTTCGCTGGGGGCGCGTGCGGTGATGATCGGACGGGCGTACCTGTGGGGGCTGGCGGCGGCGGGCCAAGCCGGCGTCGAGAACGTGCTGGACATTCTGCGCGGTGGAATCGACTCGGCGCTGATGGGTCTCGGGCATTCGTCCATTCATGACCTCACTGCGGATGACATATTGATACCGCCCGGCTTCACCAGGGAGCTGGGAGCGCGCTGAGCACGCGCCGGCTGGCCGAATCGCGCACCGTCTGGCCGCATTGCGAAACGGGCATTTCGGTGCGCCGGGCCGTACCACACAGTGGGCGGTTCGGGAACGGCCATTTGCCGGAATCTGATACTGGCGGGGCAGTCGTGGCGGACGAGCAGCGTTTTTCTCTATCGATCAACACCACGGAAAAAAAATTCGATAGATAGGGCAACAATTGGTGCACGCCAGGTGAATTCGTCTTACCATCGGCGGGTGCCTGTACACGGCGAACTGGGGGATTCGACGTCGAGCCAACTCTCAATATCCGCGCCGCCGTCAATAACGATTCCCCTAGGGGCTACCGAACAACATGGTCCACACCTGCCTTTGGACACCGACACCCGAATCGCCACGGCGGTCGCCCGCGCCCTGGGCGAGCGGCTCGACTGGCTCGTGGCGCCGGCGATCGCTTACGGTGCCAGCGGTGAGCACCAGAGTTTCGACGGAACGATCTCGATCGGCACTGATGCCTTGACCACGCTGTTGGTGGAGTACGGGCGATCGGCCGCCTGCTGGGCGCAGCGGCTGGTCTTCGTCAACGGCCACGGCGGCAACGTGAGCGCGTTGAAGAGTGCGATCGGCCGGCTCCGTGCCGAGGGCCGCGACGCCGCATGGTGCCCGTGCGCCAGCGCCGGTGGCGATGCGCATGCCGGCCATACCGAAACATCCGTGCTGCTCCACATCTCACCGGACGTCGTGCGCACCGACCGCATGCTCGCCGGCAACGACGCGCCGCTGCGCGAGTTGCTGCCGTCGATGCGACGAGGCGGGGTGGCGGCCGTCAGTCCGATCGGGGTTCTCGGAGATCCGACCACGGCCACCGCCGACGCGGGAAGCCGGATCTTCAGCGAGATGGTGGACGACTGTGTCCGGCGCATCGGCCGGTGGACTCCCGGTGCCGACGGGATGCTGACGTGACCGCGCCGGTGACCCGGCTGCCGAATGGATTTGCCGTGCAGGTCGATCGCCGGGTGCGGGTGCTCGGCGACGGCAAGGCCCTGCTGGGTGGTTCGCCGACTCGGCTGCTGCGGTTGGCGCCCGCCGCGCAGAGCATGCTCTGCGACGGCCGCCTCAAGGTCCGCGACGAGGTCAGCGCGCAGCTGGCGCGCACCCTGCTCGACGCCACGGTCGCTCACCCGCGCCCCGCGACGGGCCCGTCCCACCGGGACGTCACCGTCGTTATCCCGGTGCGGGACAACATAACCGGTGTACGACGGTTGGTGACGTCGCTGCGCGGGCTGCGGGTCATCGTGGTGGACGACGGATCCTCGACGCCCATCGAACTGGAGGATTTCGCCGGCTCGCACTGCGACATCGAAGTGCTGCACCACGTTCGCAACAAGGGTCCGGCGGCCGCTCGAAACACCGGCCTGGCGGCCTGCACCACCGACTTCGTCGCGTTCCTGGACTCCGACGTGGCGCCACGCCGCGGCTGGCTCGAAGCTTTGCTGGGACACTTCTGCGACCCGACGGTCGCACTGGTGGCGCCGCGGATCGTCGGCCTGGGGCAGGACGAGAACGTGATCGCCCGCTACGAAGCGGTGCACTCGTCACTGGATCTGGGTCTGCGGGAAGCGCCGGTGCTGCCGCACAGCGCGGTGTCCTACGTGCCCAGCGCGGCGATCGTGTGCCGCACGTCGGCGATCCGGGCCGTCGGTGGCTTCGACGAGACGATGCATTCCGGCGAGGACGTCGACCTGTGCTGGCGACTGGTGGAAGCCGGCGCCCGGTTGCGGTACGAACCGATTGCGTTGGTCGCCCACGACCACCGGACCGAGTTGCGGGACTGGATCGCGCGCAAGGCGTTTTACGGGGGTTCGGCGGCGCCCTTGTCGGTGCGACACCCCGACAAGACCGCGCCGGTGGTCATTTCCGGCTGGGCGCTGGCGGCCTGGATTCTGATGTCGCTCGGCACCGGTCTTGCGCAACTGGCTTCGATCGTCATCGCCGTGCTCACCGGCCGCCGGATCGCCAATGCCCTGCGCGGCGCCGACACGTCCGTCGAGACCTCGCTCTGGGATGTGGCCGTGATCGCCACCCGCGGACTGTGGTCGGCGGCGCTGCAGCTGGCATCGGCTATCTGCCGACACTACTGGCCGGTGGCTCTGCTGGCGGCGATGCTGTCGCGGCACTTCCGGCACGTCGTGGTGGTCGCGGCGATCGTCGACGGGGTGGCGGACTGGTTGCGCCGCCGGGACGCCGTCGGGGAGGACGCCGAGCCGATCGGGTTGCTGACCTTCCTGCTGCTCAAGCGGATCGACGACCTGGCCTATGGGATCGGACTCTGGTACGGGGTGATACGCGAACGCAACATCGGCGCACTCAAGCCACAGATCCGGACGTAACGGCCGCCTTGTCTGCAGCCGCCCGGCACAGCGATGTGCTGATCGTCGGTGCCGGAAGCGCCGGTTCGGTTGTTGCCGAACGCCTTTCCGCCGATCCAAGTTGCAGTGTGACGGTGCTGGAGGCAGGTCCCGGACTCATCGATGCCCAGCTGCTGGCGCGGACCCGCAACGGACTGCAGCTGCCCATCGGTGCGGGCAGCCCGTTGGCCGAGCGCTATGCGACGACGCTCACCGACCATCCGGCGCGGCAGGCGTCGCTGGTGCGGGGGACCACGGTCGGCGGTTCCGGCGCCGTCAACGGCGGCTATTTCTGCCGGGGGTTGCCCGGCGACTTCGACCGCATGGCGATACCCGGCTGGGCGTGGGCCGACGTGCTGGACCACTTCCGGGCCATCGAGACGGATCTGGACTTCGCCACCCCCGCCCACGGAGACGCGGGTCCGATCCCGGTGCGTCGCACCCGCGATCTGACCGGCGTGACCGAGACTTTCGTCGCCGCAAGCGAACGGGCGGGATTCGGGTGGGTCGCCGACCTCAACGATGTCGGACCCGAGCTGCCCGCGGGTGTGGGGGCGGTGCCGCTCAACATCGTCGAGGGCGTGCGCACCGGCTCCGGAGCCGCCTTTCTGTTACCCGCGCTGCAACGACCGAACCTGACGCTACTGGACCGCACCCGGGCGGTGCGCCTGCGCATCACCGGCGCCAGCGCGGTGGGCGTGGACGCCATCGGGCCGGATGGTGCCCGGGATCTGACGGCGGATCGAATTATTCTGTGCTGCGGGACAATTCGATCGGCGCATCTGCTGATGCTGTCCGGTGTGGGCGAGCCGGAGATGCTGCGCGCCGCCGGCGTCAAAGTCGTTGCGGCGCTGCCGGTCGGGTTGCGCTGTAGCGATCATCCGGAGTTGGTGATACCGACCGACTGGGCGGTCGCACCGGACCATCCGGTGCTGGAAGTGGCGCTGAGCACCGCAGAAGGGATCGAAATCCGGCCCTACACGGGCGGTTTCATAGCCATGACCGGCGACGGCGTTGCCGGGCACAGTGATTGGCCGCACCTCGGCGTGGCACTGATGCGGCCACGTTCCCGGGGGCGCATCTCTCTGGTGGCAGCAGACCCGGGCACGCCGCCGCGAATCGAGCATCATTACGACAGCGAGCCGGAAGACCTCGCGGACCTGCGCGCGGGAAGTGAGTTGGCCCGTGAGTTCTGTCCCAACACAACAGGTCCCGCGTCCTGGTCGACATCACAACATCTGTGCGGCAGCGCCCCGATGGGTGTTGACGGTGACCCTGATGCGGTGGTGGACAACAGGTGTCGTGTTCTCGGATTCGAAAACCTCTGGGTGATAGACGGATCCATCCTGCCGGTGGTCCCCAGTCGCGGACCGCACGCCACCATCGTCATGGCCGGCCACCGTGCGGCCGAATTCGTTCAGTGAACGATCAGCTCGCGGCCGGCGCCGCTTCGCCGGAAGATTCCACCCGCGCCGTCGGGGCGCCGGCGATCGCCGCTGCCGGTACCGCCCGCGCCGCCAGCGGAGCCGGTAATGCGGAGACGGCTGTCGTCTCCTCGATCTCGACGGGCTCCGCGGCCCTCACCTGTAGCGCAGGTTGGCGGGTCGCCGATCCCGCCGACCCAACCGACGCCGCCGCGACCGCCGACCCCACCGATCCCACCGGCGTCACCGCCGGAGCCATCGCCGAGCCCACCGGTCCGGCTACCGCCGCCGAACCGACAGCCATCGTCTGTGCCGCCGCGGCTGCCGCCGGCGCCGCGTAGGCACTCTGGGTCAACACCCCGGGCCCCAGCGTCTGTTGCGGCATATTCGCGACGTCGGACTGAATGCTCGACACGTTCGCCGCCTCGGTGACGGCATAGGACTGCGAACCCAGATTCATCAACTGCACGAACTGGTCGTGGAAGGCCGCCGCCTGTGCGCTGATCGCCTGGAATGCCTCGGCATGGGCGCCGAACAGGGCCGCGATCTCCGTTGACACCGCGTCCGCACCGGCCGGGATGACGGCCCCGGTTGTCGGAATCGCGGCCGCGGCGTTGGCATCGCTGATCGCGGAGCCGATATTCGCCAGATCCGTAGCTGCGGCAGCCACGTACTCCGGCGCAGCAATTACGTACGACATGCGGCCCCCCAGCCAAACATGGATCGTGTCCGACGCCCGTTACGAACCTTCCCCCGCTTCGGATGGTAGCCCCGCCAAGGGGGCGCGCGCGGCGTTTTGGCTCAATGCGATCCGACCGTTATGTGGCGGCCCCGGATGCGGCGGACCGGGCGCAGCTGGCGCCCGTCGCGCCCGGGAGCCCAGAACCCGATCAGCACCGCGGCCACGGCGACGATCACGGCCATCGCGATCGTCGACGCATGCATGGCGTGCAGAAAGGCCGTCTGACTCAGTGTCGCCAGCTGATCACCTTGCGGGCCAAGCTTTTCCGAAATTTCAACGGCCTTGGCCAGCGAGTCGGACGCGGGGCCGCGCACCGGCTCCGGGAACCCTGTCAGCCTCGGCCGGAGTTCGTCACTGTAGCTCCCGGCAAGGATGGAACCCGCCACCGCGATCCCCAGGGCGCCCCCCAGTTCGCGTGCGGTGTCGTTTACCGCAGATGCGACGCCCTGTTTCTCGTCCGGGACGGCGGCCATGATCGCCGAGGTGGTCGGCGCGGTGCAGATACCGATGCCGGTGCTGAGGATCAGGGTCGGCCAGGCGAAGTGGAGGTAGGACGAGTGCAGGTCCAGTACGAGCATGCACAGGAAGCCCACCGCCATCAGCAGGGTGCCCAGAAACAGCACCAGCCGCAGTCCCAGCTTCGGCACGTACCACCATGACAGGGCCGAGCAGATGCCGAGCGGCACCATGAACGGACCGAGGGCCACCGCCGTCATCATGGGTGAGTAGCCCATGATCTGCTGGACGTACTGCATGGCGAGAAAAAAGAAGCCGAACGTTCCGCCGAACAGCACCACGATGGTTGCCACGCCCGTCGCGAAACTGGGGTCGGCGAACAGTCGCACGTCCAGAAGTGGTTGCTTCCTGCGGAATTCGAACGCCGCGAACAGCCCGGCGATGATCGCGCCCAGCACGAGCCCGCCCCACACCTGGATGTCGTCCCAGCCCCGCGTCGGTGCCTGCAGGATCGCGAACACGCCGATGGCGACCGCCGCGGCGATCAGCACCGCGCCCCACCAGTCGACGCGGGGAGCGTCGTGGTCGCGGGACGGCGAGATGGTGCACGCCATCGCGAAGATCGCCAGACCAGCCGCGCCCAATGACCAGAAGATGGCGTGCCAGTCCCAAAACCGAAGCAGCAGGCCGGAACCGAGCATGCCGATCACTCCGCCGGACCCCGCGGTGCCCGCCCAGATGCCAACGGCCCGCATTCGCTGCTCTTTCGGATATGCCACGGTCAGCAGCGACAGTGTCGCGGGCATCACGAACGCGGCGCCGGTACCGGCCAGCGCGCGTCCCGCGATGATCTGGGCAGGCGAGTGCAGCAGCGCCGGCGCGACCGAGGCCAGCGAAAAGACGACCAGCCCGGTGAGCAGCGCGCCGCGGCGCCCGTACCGGTCACCGACGGCGCCCGCGGGTAGCAGCAGGCAGGCCAGCGCCACGGTGTATCCGTCGACGATCCACGTGAGTTGGGTCTGCGTCGCCGAAGTGGCGACCGCGATGTCGCCGAGCGCGGTGTTCAGCGCTGTCATCGATGCGACCACCAGCGACACCCCCAGGCACGCCACGGTCAGCGTCCAGCGCTGCGCCCGGGTGCTGTGGTCTGCGCGGTTCCCGCGCTCCTCAGGCCGGATTAATGTCTGGACCATGGTTGGCGCCCCCTCTCGGTGGCGAAGTAGTGACCGAGACTAATGGTCTCGTAGGTAGACGGTTAATCTCGTTTCTAAACAGGGAGGTGCATCACAATCAGCGAGGGGAGTTACCGGGACCCCCGTCCGGCGCGCTCGCGGGCTCGTTTACTGGAGGCCGCCGCCTCGCTGTTGCGCAGCGGCGGTCCCAGCGCAGTCACCGTCGACGCGGTCACCCGCGCCGCCAATGTCGCCAGGGCCACCCTCTATCGTCACTTTCCGAGCGGAAACGATTTGCTGGCAGCAACATTCAGCAGTCTGATACCGCCCGCGCCGATGCCGGCGGCCGACGGGCCGTTGCGCGAACGGCTGCTGGCGCTGGTGCTGGCCCAGGCCGAGGTGATCGCCGAAGCACCCGCGGTGCTGACCGCGATGGCGTGGCTGGCGCTGGGCCCGGACCTGCAGGGGCTACCCGAACCGAGCGGCTCGCCGGCCGCCCAGAGCGCGATCTCCGGCCTGCGCGAGCGCATCGCCCAGCAGTACGCGGCGCCCTTCGACGCGCTGTTCGACGGCCCGCAAGCCGCCGAGTCGGGCCTCGAATTAGGTGAGGTGGACCGCTCGAGCGCGATCGCGCTGTTGATCGGCCCCCTGGTGCTTGGGCGGTTGAGCACACTGCCGGACTTCGACTATCGGGAAACGGCGCGCGCCGCCGTCGACGGCTTCCTCGAGGTCCAGTCCCGTCGGGCACGGACGCTCAAAGACCGGTCCGGTCCTTGATCCGCTGCCGAACCGCGGCCTTGCCCTCCTCGAGCGTTGTCAGGCCCAGCCGGGTAGCGCTCCACCGGAACTCGTTGTCGACGATCCAGCGCACGTACGCCAGTTCGGAATGCTGCAACAGCTGAATGGCTTCCAGTAACGACTCCTGCACCGGACGCGCCGGCACGATCAGACCCCGTCGCTGCGGAAAGCCCCGGAACATCCAGTCGCTGAAGTCGGACAACGCCAGGACCGGAACGCGCCTGGGCACGTCGGGTCCGAAGGCGGACATGAGTTCGGCGGCCAGTTCGGCCGGCGGCGCCCCGTTGATCCAGTCGATCATGGGTTGCGCCGCGTCTGGTTCTCCCGGATTGGGACCCATCACGGCCTGGGAGCCTACGTCGGCCGGTCAACGCTGGTCTCGGTGCTGGCCTAAGACCCGCTAAAAGCCCTGGTAGGGTCGCTGTGCACGACGTTCGGGGACCGTCGGGCGCGGACCGCCCGTGGTCAGCACCCGGGATTTGGCCCAGGCGCTGATCTGGGGCATACTGTTCAGGTTGCCTTGCGCCAGGTTCGTCCTGGCCGGGCATACGACCAGCGCCCAGCAGGGCGCGTCCGGTCCCAACCTTGGAGCGCGACTATTTCGGTCGCCTACGAGGCTGCGTGCGGGTGACACACCCGAGCGCGGGGAGCGGTTGAACCACGACAGGTAAACAGCGGCGCAGTATCCGGCGCAACGCTCGATCGGCCTCCGTCAGGGGGTCGGTCCGCGCGCCGGGGGGCACTGGGGTCGAAGAACGACTGAAGTCCGGTGACGGGCTCACAGTGTGGGAGAAGAGGTAGGAGAAGCGTGGCGGGACAAAAGATCCGCATCAGGCTCAAGGCCTACGACCATGAGGCTATTGACGCGTCGGCGCGCAAGATCGTCGAGACCGTCGTCCGTACCGGAGCCAGCGTCGTGGGACCGGTGCCGCTGCCGACGGAAAAGAACGTGTACTGCGTCATCCGCTCTCCGCATAAGTACAAGGACTCGCGGGAGCACTTCGAGATGCGTACACACAAGCGTCTGATCGACATCCTCGACCCGACGCCGAAGACCGTTGACGCATTGATGCGCATCGATCTTCCGGCCAGCGTCGACGTCAACATCCAGTAGGAGCTTGGGCAGCAATGGCAAGAAAAGGCATTCTGGGTACCAAGCTGGGCATGACGCAGGTATTCGACGAGAACAACAGAGTCGTGCCGGTGACCGTCGTCAAGGCCGGGCCGAACGTGGTGACCCGCGTGCGTACCCCGGAGCGGGACGGATACAGCGCCGTGCAACTGGCTTACGGCGAAATCAGCCCACGCAAGGTCAACAAGCCGGTCACCGGTCAGTACGCGGCGGCGGGAGTCAACCCTCGCCGGCACCTGGCCGAGTTGCGGCTGGACGACGCGGAGGCGGCGGCCGAGTACGAGGTCGGCCAGGAGCTGACGGCGGAGATCTTCGCCGACGGCGCCTACGTCGACGTCACCGGCACTTCCAAGGGCAAAGGCTTCGCGGGAACCATGAAGCGGCACGGCTTCCGCGGGCAGGGCGCCAGCCACGGCGCCCAGGCGGTGCACCGCCGCCCGGGTTCCATCGGCGGATGTGCCACTCCGGCACGGGTGTTCAAGGGCACCCGGATGTCGGGCCGGATGGGTAACGACCGGGTGACCGTGCAGAACCTGGTGGTGCACAAGGTCGACGCCGCCAACGGCGTGCTGTTGATCAAGGGCGCGGTTCCCGGCCGCACCGGTGGACTCGTCGTGGTCCGCACCGCGATCAAACGAGGTGAGAAGTAATGGCCGCACAAGATTCCAAAAGCGTGAAAATTGACGTGAAGACGCCGGCGGGCAAGGTTGACGGCTCTGTCGAGCTGCCCGCGGAGCTGTTCGACGCGCCGGCCAACATCGCACTGATGCACCAGGTGGTCACGGCGCAGCGCGCCGCGGCACGCCAGGGCACGCACTCCACCAAGACCCGCGGTGACGTCAGTGGCGGTGGCCGCAAGCCTTACCGGCAGAAGGGAACCGGTCGCGCCCGGCAGGGTTCGACCCGCGCTCCCCAGTTCACCGGCGGTGGCGTGGTGCACGGCCCGAAGCCGCGCGACTACAGCCAGCGCACGCCCAAGAAGATGATCGCCGCCGCGTTGCGCGGGGCGCTGTCCGACCGGGCCCGCAACGGGCGCATCCACGCGGTCACCGAGCTGGTGGAGGGGCAGACCCCTTCGACGAAGAGCGCCAAGGCTTTCCTGGCCACCCTGACCGAGCGCAAGCAGGTCCTGGTGGTCGTCGGCCGTAGCGACGAGGCCGGTGTGAAGAGCGTGCGCAACCTGCCCGGTGTGCACATCCTGCCGCCGGACCAGCTCAACACCTACGACGTGTTGCGCGCCGACGACGTGGTGTTCAGTGTCGAGGCCTTGAACGCCTATATCTCAGCCAACACCGCCAACGCGGCATCTTCAGCTTCCGAGGAGGTTTCGGCCTGATGGCAACCATCGCTGACCCCCGCGACATCATCCTGGCGCCGGTCATCTCCGAGAAGTCCTACGGGTTGCTGGACAACAACGTGTACACCTTCGTGGTGCACCCCGACTCGAACAAGACGCAGATCAAGATCGCTATCGAGAAGATCTTCGCCGTCAAGGTCGCATCGGTGAACACCGCGAATCGGCAGGGCAAGCGCAAGCGCACCCGGTCCGGTTACGGGACGCGCAAGAGCACCAAGCGCGCCATCGTCACCCTGGCGCCCGGCAGCAAGCAGATTGACCTGTTCGGAGCCCCGGCCTAGCCGAGCGCGAGAGAAAGATCTGATTAGACATGGCAATTCGCAAGTACAAGCCGACGACCCCGGGTCGTCGCGGCGCGAGTGTCTCGGATTTCTCCGAGATCACCCGGACCACGCCCGAGAAGTCGCTGGTGCGCCCGCTGCACAGCAAGGGCGGGCGTAACGCGCACGGCCGCATCACCACCCGTCACCAGGGTGGTGGCCACAAGCGCGCCTACCGGGTGATCGACTTCCGTCGCAACGACAAGGACGGCGTCAACGCCAAGGTCGCGCACATCGAGTACGACCCGAACCGGACCGCACGGATTGCACTCCTGCATTTCCTGGACGGGGAGAAGCGCTACATCATTGCGCCGAACGGACTCTCGCAGGGCGACATCGTCGAGTCGGGTGCCAACGCGGACATCAAGCCCGGCAACAACCTGCCGTTGCGCAACATCCCGGCCGGCACCCTGGTGCACGCCGTGGAGTTGCGGCCCGGTGGTGGGGCCAAGCTGGCGCGCTCGGCCGGCTCGAGCATCCAGTTGCTCGGCAAGGAAGCCACCTACGCCTCATTGCGCATGCCCAGCGGCGAGATCCGCCGGGTCGACGTCCGGTGCCGCGCGACGGTCGGTGAGGTGGGCAACGCCGAGCAGGCAAACATCAACTGGGGCAAGGCCGGTCGTATGCGGTGGAAGGGCAAGCGCCCGTCCGTCCGTGGTGTGGTGATGAACCCGGTCGACCACCCGCACGGCGGTGGTGAGGGTAAGACCTCCGGTGGTCGTCACCCCGTCAGCCCGTGGGGCAAGCCCGAGGGCCGTACCCGTAACCCGAACAAAGCCAGTAACAAGCTCATCGTCCGGCGCCGTCGCACCGGCAAGAAGCACGGTCGCTAGCAGGGAGTAGCCGATAATGCCACGCAGCCTGAAGAAGGGCCCGTTCGTCGACGACCATCTGCTCAAGAAGGTCGACGTGCAGAACGAGAAGAACACCAAGCAGGTCATCAAGACCTGGTCGCGACGGTCGACCATCATTCCGGACTTCATCGGCCACACGTTCGCGGTCCACGACGGCCGCAAGCACGTGCCGGTGTTCGTCACCGAATCGATGGTGGGTCACAAGCTGGGGGAGTTCGCGCCCACCCGCACCTTCAAGGGACACATCAAGGACGACCGGAAGAGTAAGCGGCGATGACTACTACGACTGAATATCCGTCGGCGACCGCCAAGGCGCGGTTCGTCCGGGTGTCGCCCACGAAAGCGCGCCGCGTCATCAACCTGGTGCGTGGCCGGTCGGTGGCCGACGCGCTCGACATCCTGCGCTGGGCGCCGCAAGCGGCCAGCGAGCCGGTGGCCAAGGTGATCGCCAGTGCTGCCGCCAACGCGCAGAACAACAACGGCCTGGACCCCACCACCCTGGTGGTGGCGACCGTCTACGCCGACGAGGGCCCGACCGCCAAGCGCATCCGTCCGCGCGCGCAGGGCCGCGCGTTCCGGATCCGCCGGCGCACCAGCCACATCACGGTGATCGTGGAGAGCCGCCCGAGTAAGGACGAGCGCTCCTCGAAGTCGTCGCGCACCCGTCGGGCCGAGGGCAGCAAGGCTGCCGCCAAAGCACCCGCGAAGAAGGCGGCATCCAAGGCGCCCGCGAAGAAGGCGGCCACCAAAGCGCCCGCAAAGAAGGCGCCCGCAAAGACTTCTGAGGCTTCTGAAGCGAAGGGAGGCTCAGACTAGTGGGCCAGAAGATCAATCCGCACGGCTTCCGGCTGGGTATCACCACCGACTGGAAGTCACGTTGGTACGCCGACAAGCAGTACTCCGAGTACGTCAAGGAGGACGTCGCCATCCGCCGGCTGCTGTCCTCCGGCCTGGAGCGCGCCGGAATCGCCGACGTGGAGATCGAGCGGACCCGCGACCGGGTCCGGGTCGACATCCACACCGCACGCCCGGGCATCGTCATCGGCCGTCGTGGCACCGAGGCCGACCGTATCCGCGCCGACCTGGAGAAGCTGACCAAGAAGCAGGTCCAGCTCAACATCCTCGAGGTGAAAAACCCGGAGTCCCAAGCACAATTGGTGGCCCAGGGTGTTGCCGAGCAGTTGAGCAACCGGGTCGCGTTCCGCCGGGCGATGCGCAAGGCCATCCAGTCGGCCATGCGCCAGCCCAACGTCAAGGGCATCCGGGTGCAGTGCTCGGGCCGTCTCGGCGGGGCTGAGATGAGCCGCTCGGAGTTCTACCGCGAGGGCCGCGTGCCGCTGCACACCCTGCGGGCGGACATCGACTACGGCCTGTACGAGGCCAAGACCACCTTCGGCCGGATCGGCGTGAAGGTCTGGATTTACAAGGGCGACATCGTCGGCGGCAAGCGCGAATTGGCCGCTGCCGCACCGGCCGGTGCCGACCGTCCCCGCCGTGAGCGGCCGTCGGGCACCCGTCCGCGCCGCAGCGGTGCCTCGGGAACCACGGCGACCGGTACCGACGCGGGCCGGGCCGCCGGTGGCGACGAGGGCGCTGCCGCGGCTCCCGAAGCTGCGGCACCCGCAGTAGAAGCGCAGAGCACGGAGAGCTGAGTCATGCTGATTCCCCGCAAGGTCAAACACCGTAAGCAGCACCACCCCCGTCAGCGCGGTATCGCCAGTGGCGGCACGGCGGTGAACTTCGGTGACTACGGTATCCAGGCGCTCGAACACGCCTATGTCACCAACCGGCAGATCGAGTCCGCTCGTATCGCCATCAACCGGCACATCAAGCGTGGCGGCAAGGTGTGGATCAACATCTTCCCGGACCGCCCGCTGACCAAGAAGCCCGCCGAGACCCGGATGGGTTCGGGTAAGGGTTCGCCGGAGTGGTGGGTGGTCAACGTCAAGCCCGGACGGGTGCTGTTCGAGCTGAGCTACCCGAACGAGCAGATCGCGCGGGCGGCGCTCACCCGGGCGATCCACAAGCTGCCGATCAAGGCACGCATCGTTACCCGAGAGGAGCAGTTCTGATGGCAGTGGGAATCTCCCCTGGCGAACTGCGCGAGCTCACCGACGAGGAGCTGCAGGAGCGGGTTCGCGAGTCCAAGGAAGAGCTGTTCAATCTGCGCTTCCAGATGGCCACCGGCCAGCTCAGCAACAACCGCCGGCTCCGCGTGGTGCGTCAGGAGATCGCGCGCGTCTACACGGTGCTGCGTGAACGAGAACTGGGTCTGGCCAGCGGGCCCGACGGTAAGGAGTCGTGATGGCAGAGGCTAAGAAGGCGGCCCCGAAAGCGGCCCAGAAGGCGGACGCCCCGGCAAAAGAGAAGGGCCCCAAGCACACTCCGGCCAACCCCAAGCCGCGCGGTCGTCGTAAGACCCGCATCGGCTACGTGGTGAGCGACAAGATGCAGAAGACCATTGTCGTCGAGCTCGAAGACCGTGTGCGGCACCCGTTGTACGGCAAGATCATTCGGACGACCAAGAAGGTCAAGGCGCACGACGAGAACAGCATCGCCGGCATCGGCGACCGCGTCTCGCTGATGGAGACGCGGCCCCTGTCGGCCACCAAGCGCTGGCGCCTCGTGGAGATCCTCGAGAAGGCCAAGTAACTCTCGGTAACTCCCGCGAGCAGACGTAAAATCCCCCGTTTCATCGGCGAAACGGGGGATTTTACGTCTGCTCGCCAACGAACTCGTCCACTGATCGGGGGACACGAAATACCGCCCTGCTCGGGCTTATCGGTGGACATCGCCGGCTGATCTGCGTTGTTAGTTTCTAATTGCGCAATTCAATCAGCGAATAAAGGAGAAACCATGTCCCACGAGATGCTGTTCAACGAGAGCGAGATCGTCTACTCGGCGCCGATCTACAGCGCCACCGACGCCTGCGAATAAGCACGCACGAGGAAGTCGATCCTGACCCCGGCCGTACCTGCGACCACTTGCGGGTGGGTCGGGGTCAGCGGCATCAGTCGCCTCATTCCCGATTGGACATCATGACCAGCTGCCTCCTGCCGGCCCGGCTCGGTTTCGACCTCACCGACCCGGCCAACTTCGACAACGGCTTCCCGTACCACATCTTCGAGACCCACCGACTACAGGCGCCGGTGTTCTGGCATGAGCCCACCGAGCACACACCCGACGGCGAGGGCTTCTGGTCGGTCGCCACGTACGCCGAAACTATTGCCGTGCTGCGTGATTCGGCGACCTTCTCGTCGGAGACCGGTGGCAAGCGACCGTACGGCGGCACGTTGCTGCAAGACTTCCCGTTGTCCGGCCGGCTGATCAACATGATGGATGACCCGCGGCACGCCGCTATCCGGCGATTGGTCAGCTCGGGTCTGGGGCCGCGGATCATCGGCCGCATCGAGGACGACCTGCGTCATCGGGCTCGCCGGTTGTTCGACCAGATCAAGCCTGGCGAGGCGTTCGATTTCGCCGTCGACGTGGCCGCCGAACTGCCCACCCAGATGATCTGCATCCTGCTGGGCGTGCCCGAAGTCGACCGGCACTGGTTGTTCGACGAGATCGAGGCGGGGTTGAACTTCCGCGGCTCCAGCAAAGAATTCGTGTCATGGATCTACGGCACCGACGCGCAGTCCCGGCGGGATGATTACGGCCGCGAGCTGATCGCGCGCAAGCGGGCCGAACCTGGCGACGACATGTTGTCGATCGTGGCCAACGCGACCGTCGACGGCAAGCCGTTCATGTCGGACGAAGAGGTCTATCTGTTCTTCCATCAGCTGTTCAGCGCCGGCAGTGACACCACCCGCAGTGTCACGTCCGTGAGCCTGCTCGCGCTGGCCGAGCGGCCCGACCAATGGCGGCAGCTACGCCGCGACCCCGGCATGCTGCCGGCCGCGATCGAGGAATTCGTGCGATGGACGACACCCTCACCGTCCAAGCGGCGCACCGCCACCCGCGATGTCACCCTGGCCGGGCACCGCATCCAGGAGGGGCAGAAGGTGCTCGTCTGGGATGCCTCGGCCAACCGTGACCCCAGTGTGTTCGACCGCCCCGACGAGTTCGACATCACGCGAAAGCCCAACCCGCATCTGGGTTTCGGGCAAGGCGTGCACTACTGCCTCGGAGCGACCCTGGCTCGACTGGAACTGCGGGTGTTCTTCGAAGAACTGCTGCCGCGCTTCGAGCGCATCGAGGTGTTGGCGCCACCGGAGTGGGTCGGCAGTAACCGGCGCAACGGTCTGCGGAGCCTGCGGGTCCGGATGCACTGACCAGCCCCGGGACCCCCCGAAATCTCAGCTGTTTTCTACCTGGCGCGTGTAATGTCCTCGGACGTTCGGGTGGTCATTTCAACGGTGAGGCTGGGTATGACGGGGTCGGCGCAGTTTGGCGGCAAGATCGAACTGGACATTCGCGATTCGGAACCGGATTGGGGTCCGTACGCGGCGCCGACCGCCCCGGAGAATGCCCCCAATGTCTTGTACCTGGTGTGGGACGACACCGGCATCGCCACCTGGGACTGCTTCGGCGGTCTGGTCGAGATGCCGGCCATGACGCGCATCGCCGAGCGCGGCGTGCGCCTGTCACAGTTCCACACCACGGCGCTGTGCTCCCCGACGCGGGCATCGCTGCTGACCGGCCGCAACGCCACCACCGTCGGCATGGCCACGATCGAGGAGTTCACCGACGGCTTCCCCAACTGCAACGGTCGCATCCCGGCGGATACCGCGTTGCTCTCCGAGGTGCTCAACGAGCGCGGCTACAACACCTACTGCGTGGGCAAGTGGCACCTGACGCCGCTGGAGGAGTCCAGCATGGCCGCCACCAAACGCCACTGGCCGACCTCGCGTGGCTTCGAGCGGTTCTACGGGTTCATGGGCGGAGAAACCGACCAGTGGTACCCCGACCTGATGTACGACAACCACCCGGTGAACCCGCCTGCCACACCCGAAGACGGCTACCACCTGTCAAAGGACCTTGCCGAACGGACAATTCAGTTCATCCGCGACGCCAAGGTGATCGCGCCCGACAAGCCGTGGTTCAGCTACGTCTGCCCGGGCGCAGGCCACGCGCCGCACCACGTGTTCAAGGAATGGGCCGACAAGTACGACGGCGTGTTCGACATGGGCTACGAGAAGTACCGCGAGATCGCGCTGGAAAAGCAGAAGGCGATGGGGATCGTGCCGGCGGACACCGAGTTGTCGCCGATCAACCCCTATCTCGACGTCAAGGGACCCAACGGCGAGCCGTGGCCGCTGCAGGACACGGTACGGCCCTGGGATTCGCTCAACGTCGAAGAGAAGAAGCTGTTCAGCCGGATGGCCGAGGTGTTCGCCGGCTTCCTGAGTTACACCGACGCCCAGATCGGCCGGATCCTGGACTACCTGGAAGAGTCCGGCCAGCTGGACAACACCATCATCGTGGTGATCTCCGACAACGGGGCCAGCGGCGAAGGCGGACCGAACGGCTCGGTCAACGAAGGCAAGTTCTTCAACGGCTACATCGACACCGTCGAGGAGAGCATGAAACTCTTCGATCAGCTCGGCGGCCCGCAGACCTACAACCACTACCCGATCGGGTGGGCGATGGCGTTCAACACGCCCTACAAGTTGTTCAAGCGCTACGCCTCGCACGAAGGCGGTATCGCCGACACGGCAATCATCTCCTGGCCCAACGGAATTGCCGCACACGGTGAGGTCCGGGACAACTACGTCAACGTCAGCGACATCACCCCCACCGTGTACGACCTGCTCGGCATGACGCCGCCGGAGACCGTCAAGGGCATCCCGCAGAAGCCGCTGGACGGAGTGAGTTTCAAGGCCGCCCTTGAGGATCCGGGTGCCGATAGCGGCAAGAAGACGCAGTTCTACACAATGCTGGGCACCCGGGGGATCTGGCATGAGGGATGGTTCGCCAACACCGTCCACGCCGCCACCCCCGCCGGCTGGTCGCACTTCGACGCCGACCGCTGGGAACTGTTCCACATCGAAGCCGACCGCAGCCAGTGCCACGACCTGGCCGCCGAGCACCCGGACAAGCTCGAAGAGCTCAAGGCGCTGTGGTACTCCGAGGCCGAGAAGTACAACGGGCTCCCGCTTTCGGACCTGAACATCATGGAGACGATGATGCGCTCGCGGCCCTACCTGGTGGGCGAGCGCGACAGCTACGTCTACTACCCCGACTGCGCCGACGTCGGCATCGGCGCCGCAGCGGAGATCCGGGGCCGTTCCTTCACGGTGCTGGCCGACGTGACGGTCGAGACCACCGGCGCCGAAGGCGTGATCTACAAGCAGGGTGGAGCGCACGGCGGACACGTGCTCTTCATCCAGGACGGCCGCCTGCAATACGTCTACAACTTTCTCGGTGAACGCCAGCAGCAGATCCAGTCGAACGGGCCGATCCCGTTGGGCAGGCACCTGTTCGGCGTCCGCTACGAACGCACCGGGACCGTCCCGAACAGCCACACGCCGATCGGGAACGTGACGCTGTACTTCGACGAACACGCGGTCGGAATGCTTCCCGACGTGATCACCCACCCCGGGACATTCGGGCTGGCCGGCGCCGGCATCACGGTGGGCCGCAACGGCGGCTCGGCCGTCTCCAGCAAGTACAAGGCCCCGTTCGTGCTGACCGGCGGCAGCGTCGCCCAGGTCACCATCGACCTTTCCGGCCGGCCCTACGAGGACGTGGAAAAGGAACTTGCGCTTGCCTTTTCGCGGGACTGAGGTGTCCGCGCAGCGGGTGCGCCTGGTCGGCCTGGTCTGTCTGCTGGGCGTTCTTGCCGGTTGCGACTCGCACACCGGAGGATCCGCCGCGCCCGCGCCGCACTCGGATCCCGCCGAACCGGTGCCCGGCATCGCACCCACCCACCCCGACCGTATTCCGCCCAACGCACTGTCGTGTGTCGTGGCGCCGGTGGGTGACGGCGATCCCACGCCGGCCGCCGTATCCGATCCGGATGCGCCGCAAATCACCATCACGGTGCCGCGGGGCTGGACCTCGATACCCGGCGCCGGCGACACCGCGCTGACGGCCAGTGGCCCCGACACCCTGACCGCGACGGTCACCATCGCGGCGACCGACCTGACACCCGAAAGCGCGTTCCTGCGCCACACGTCCACCGTCGGAGGGGCCTTGCCGCGGCTGAAGTTCTCGGTCACCGGCTCGCCGTTCTGCGGGTACAGCAGCCAGCAACTCACCGGAACCCTGCAGGGGCCGTCCGGCGGCATCGACTTCGCCGATCGCATCACCCACATCTGGACCAACACCAAGCAGTACCTGGTGACCATCCATGTGCAGGCCAACGCCGGCACTCCCGGGTTCAGGGAGGCGAGATCCGCGTTGACACAGGATTTCGCGGTCGTCATACCCTGAAGCGGTGTTGACAGAGCTGGTCGAACTCCCCGGCGGGTCTTTCCGGATGGGTTCGACGAGCTTCTATCCCGAAGAGGCGCCGATCCACACCGCGACCGTGGCCCCCTTTGCGATCGAGCGGCACCCGGTGACCAACGCGCAGTTCGCCGAATTCGTGGACGCCACAGGCTATGTGACGGTGGCGGAGCAGCCGCTCGATCCCGCGCTGTATCCCGGTGCCAACCCCGACGACCTGGTTCCCGGAGCAATGGTGTTCCGGCCGACGGCTGGTCCGGTTGATCTGCGCGACTGGCGGCAGTGGTGGGACTGGGTGCCGGAGGCCAGTTGGCGCCGCCCGTTCGGCGTCGGCAGTGACCACCCGGCCGACCGAGCCGAGCACCCCGTTGTGCAGGTGGCATATCCCGACGCCGCGGCCTATGCCCGCTGGGCCGGTCGCCGCCTGCCCACCGAAGCCGAATGGGAGTACGCCGCCCGGGCCGGGGCCACGGGCACCTACTCGTGGGGGGACGAGGAAAAGCCCGGCGGCCAACTGATGGCCAACACGTGGCAGGGCAGATTCCCGTATCGCAACGACGGTGCGCTGGGCTGGATCGGGACCTCGCCGGTAGGAACGTTCCCGGCCAACGGCTTCGGCCTGGTCGACATGATCGGCAATGTCTGGGAGTGGACCACCACCGAGTTCAGTGCCCACCACCGAATCACGCAGCCGCCCAAGGCCTGTTGCGCGCCCACTGGTCCCGCCGATCCGACGGTCAGCCAGACCCTCAAGGGCGGATCGCACCTGTGCGCACCCGAGTACTGCCACCGTTACCGGCCGGCGGCGCGTTCGCCACAGTCGCAGGACACCGCGACCACCCACATCGGGTTCCGGTGCGTGGTGGATCTCAAGACGAGCTAAAGAAATTCGTGTATCTATCGCTCTGCACGTTGTTGCCGGTTAATGTGTGACGAGTTTCGCCTCATTACGCCCGTGCTGTCACCGAAAGGCCGCGATCGATGAGCCACCAGGCCCCGCCGCCCGCACCCCCGGCACCGCCCGCCCCCACGGCACCGTCATCGCCGCCGCCGAAGTCGTCGCGGGGCAAACGCATCCTGATCGACATCGGCGTGATCCTGGCTGTGGTCGTGGTCTATGTGCTCTCGCTGGTCGGGGTGCACCTGCTGGCCACCTCGGCTGAGGGGCTGCCGGAAGCCGACATGGGCACCACCGACGACACCGTGGTGCAGGTGAAGATCGAGGAACTGGATACCGTCAACAACCGCCTCAAGGTGAGTGTGCTTGTCATTCCTGAGGATTCGAAGTTCGACAAGAAATTCCACACGCTGACTCAAGACCTCACCGTGCGGATGTACCCGGAGAATGACCTGGGGGACCTGCAGTACCCGGTGGGTAAGTCACCCGCCCAACAGACGACCTATCTCGACGCGCAGGGCGACCCCGCCAACTGGCCCTTCGACTCCTACACCACCGGCACCATCCAGGCCCAGGTGTTCGCCGGAACCGGCGAGAACCGGACGGTGGAGGACGCCCGTGTCGAGGTCATCGGAGAGGTCGGCGGCTGGGACGCCACCGTCAGGCGCGTCGGTGAGTCGACCCAGAGTTCGCCCCGCCCGGACGACGTGATCATCACGTTGCACCGGTCCAAGAGCACGCTGATCTTCGATGTCGGCATCGTCCTGGTGCTCATCGCCCTGCCGGCGCTGGCGCTGTGGGTGTCCATCCCAATGGCGTTGGGCAAGAAGAAGTTCTTGCCACCGTTCGTGTCGTGGTTCGCCGCCATGCTGTTCGCAGTGGTCCCGTTGCGCAATATCTTCCCCGGCAAGCCGCCGGAAGGGTCATGGGTCGAC
This sequence comes from Mycobacterium sp. 23, assembly GCF_048287075.1. Lineage (NCBI taxonomy): Bacteria > Bacillati > Actinomycetota > Actinomycetes > Mycobacteriales > Mycobacteriaceae > Mycobacterium > Mycobacterium sp. 23. The sequence continues at coordinate 2,888,557 of NZ_JBLVUX010000005.1, read as the reverse complement.
CAGGCCATCACCCTGTGGGTGCTGCTCGCACTGATCGTCGCGATGACGTTGTTCATCATGGCGTACCGAAAACAGTCGGACTGAGTTCAGGCGGGCGGTTCACTCCGCTGCGGCGCATCGCCGACCGCGCCGATCGCGTCGACGGCTTCGGACACCCGGGCCTGAAATCCGGCCGGCAACGGGATGTAGCCGAACTTGTTCAGATCGACTTGACCCGGGCCGATCGCGGCCTGCAGGAACGCCTTGACCGCCAGTGCGACTTCCGGTGTGGGGTACTTGGAGCAGACGATCTCATAGGTGGCCAGCACGATCGGGTAGACGTCAGGTTGGGCCGGGTTGTAGAACGACGAGATGTCGAGCACGAGGTTGTTGCCCTCGCCGACGATCTTGGCTCCGCTGATGGTTTTGCCGACGGTGTCGGTGCCGATCCGGACGGGCCGCAGCGACCGGCGGCTCGCGGGCGTCTTGATCTCGGCGGCATAGAGACCTTGTTCGAGGGCGAAGGACAATTCGTTGTAGCTGATCGCGCCTTCGGTGGACTTGACCAACTCCGCCGTGCCCTTGTTGCCGACGGCGCCGACGCCGACCGCGCCGTTGAAAGCCTTGCCGGTGCCTTGCTTCCACGCCCCGGCGGACGCGGCGGTCAGATAGGACTGGAAGTTGTCGGTGGTTCCTGACGCGTCGCTGCGGTAGACGACGCGGATGTCTTCGGCCGGCATCGATGCATTCAGCGCGGTGAGCGCGGGGTCGTCCCAGCGCGTGATCGTGCCGTTGAAAATCTTGGCGAGCGTGGGCCCGTCGAGCACCAGGGTGTCGACGTTGGCGAGGTTGTAGGTGATGGCCATCGGGCCGAACACGACGGGCAGGTTCCAGGCGTCGGCCCCGCCGCACCGCTGTTTGGCGGCGGCGTACTGATCGCCCGACAGGGGCGTGTCAGAGCCCGCCAAATCGGTTTTGCCGGAGAGGAATTCGGTGATCCCGGCGCCAGAGCCGATGGCGTTGTAGTTGAGCGTCTGCTCGGAGCACGCCTTGTGGTAGGCGTCGATGAACCGCGTCATCGCATGAGCCTGCGCGGTCGAGCCGCTGGCGGTCAGCGTCTGTTTGCCGCCGCATGCCACCTTGGCCCCGCTCACGTAGGGGAGGGTGGCTTGTGCGGTGGTGCAGGCCGAGAGCACCAGGGAGCCGGCGGCCAGCAGGCCGACCCCGACGGCCGGTCGGTTGCGCGTCATGCGGTGGCCCCTCTCAAAGCAGCAGACGCTCATGCTGACACCGACATCTGTCCGAATCGGCGCGGTCAGGAGAACATCGGGTGAACCGGTCGGCTTTTCTGGGTTAATGTCCGGTGTCTCGGGTGGCGCAGCCGGCCAGGCTGCCGGATTACAGCCAGATGTATTGCCGGTGAACCGAATTCAGTCGCGGCGCGGGGGTCCGGGTAGTTCGCTAGCATCTGACCTCGAGCGGTGGGGATGCGTGGCGAGCGGAGGTGTGCGATGACCACTGAGGCTCCACCCACCCCGTCGACGGACAAACCGCGGCCCGCGGCGGAGAAGCCGCACAAGAAGAAGAAAAAGCCGGCGGCGAAGAAGCCGCAGAAATCGCGGATCCTGGTCGGCATCATCATTCTGACGGTCATCGTCATCTTCTACGTGCTGTCACTGGTCGGGGTACACATTCTGCAAAGATCTGAGGGCCCGCTGCCCCCGCTGGACCTCAGCCAGGGCGGCGGCGATGCCACGATCGTGCAGCTGCGGCTGGAGGAACTGAAGCCGGTCGCCAACCGACTGACGGTGGATGTGCTTGTCTATCCAAGCATTTCGTCGTATGACAATCGCTTCGACGTGCTGGGCACCGACGTCGCCGTGCGCCTCTATCCCACCAGCGACCTGGGCGATCTGCACTACCCGAAAGGCAAAGCCCCGGCACAACTCAGCACCACGGTGGAAGCGCACGGCGACCCCGGCAATTGGCCGTTCGATTCCTATCGCACCGAACCGATCGCCGCCGACGCGTTCGTCGGGTCCGGCGACAACCTCAAGAAGGTACCTGCTCGGGTGGAGGTGACCGGAGCGCTCGACGGTTGGGACATCAGTGTCAACCGGGTGCATGATCCCGCCGCTCTTCCCACCTCTCGGGCGATGGACAACGGCAACGTGGTGGTGACCTTCAAAAGGGCGAAGGGCCCGTTGATCTTCGATCTGGGCATCTGTCTGGTCCTCATCGCGCTGCCGACGCTGGCTCTTCTGGTGGCAGTCCCGATGGCATTGGGCAGGCGGAAGTTTCTGCCCCCGTTCGCAACCTGGTACGCCGCAAACCTGTTCGCCATCGTTCCGTTGCGCAACATCCTTCCGGGCGCTCCACCACCCGGCTCGTGGATCGACCAGGCGATCGTGCAGTGGGTGCTGATCGCGCTCGTGACGGCGATGAGCCTGTATATCGTCGCTTGGGTGCGTCAAGGGGACTGATCTACCATCTGACTTCGTGTCGGCCGATGCTCCCCCGCCTGAGCCGGGGATTCCCGAGCACAAACACATGTCGGTGCGAAAGCACCTGATCCTCGACTCGTCGATACTCATCGGCTTCGCCGCGGTCTACATCTTCACCCTGCTGAACTATCAGTGGCTGGCCCCGCACCCGCTGCCGAAGGTGGATCTGCGATCCCCCAAGGACACCGTGGTGAAGGTGCACATAGACGGACTGCGCAACAAAGAGAACATGCTCGACGTGACGCTGGTGCTCAAGCCGGACGAGGCGATCGTCGACAAGAAGACCGGCCGGCTCAACATCGACACGGCGGTGCGCTTCCCCTTGCAGGACGACATGGGCGAGGTGCCGTACGAGTTGGACAAGGCGCCGGAACCCAAGGACACCACCATCGAGGCACGGGGCGAGCCACGCAACTGGCCGCTGGACACCTACACCACCGACCCGATCCGAGCCGAATGGCTGGCCGGTGCGGGCCCGGACCGTCACTACGAGGCGGCCAAGATCGAGGTGGACGGATCAGCGGACGGCTTCGACATCGACGTCGCCCGAGTTGACGACAGCCCCAACGACGTCGTCATCACCCTGAAGCGGACGCGGGCGCAGCGAATCTTCGACATCGGGATCTGTCTGGTGCTCATCACGCTGCCGGCGGTGGCGTTGTTCGTCGCGATTCAGATGGTGACCCGCCGACGGCCGTTCCTGCCGCCGTTCGGCACCTGGTACGCGGCGATGTTGTTCGCGGTGGTGCCGCTGCGCAACTTCCTGCCGGGTTCGCCGCCGACGGGCGCCTGGATCGACCAGGGCCTGGTGATCTGGGTGTTGCTGGGGCTGGCCGCCGCCATGGTCATCTACATCGTGGCGTGGTACCGCGATCGGGCCTGAAACTGCCTTTGGGCAAGGAAATCTGCGCGTACCCGCACGGATCGCCGGTGTGGTGTTAACCCAGGTGACGCACAATGTTACGGGCGCGTAGCGCGTCGTACCAAAAGCTGCCAGCAAACAAATCAATTGCTAATCTGCCGCAGTGACAGTGCACAGGGAGCTGGCCGCGCCGGCGGGCCCTCGACCCGAGTTCGACCTGGACGAGACGTTCGCGCTGCCCGCGCACAGCCCCGCTGATGCCGATCAGCGGCGTCGCCGCCGCCACCTCATCCTCGATGTCTCCGTCGTCCTCAGCGTGGTCGTCGTCTACCTGTTGTCGCTGTTCGGTTACCACCTGCTGGCCACCTCACCCGGGCCGCTGCCCGAGCCGGACATGACGACCACTGACAACAGCGTGGTCCTGGTGCGCATCGAGCAACTGCACGCCGTCGAACATCGCCTGGACGTCAAAGTCCTCGTCAAGCCCGATGATTCGATGGTCGACCCGCGCCTGAACGTGTTGAACACCGATACCTCGGTGCGATTCTTCCCGCAGAACGACCTGGGCGACCTGCAGTACCCGATGGGCAAGTCGCCGGCGCAGGTGGCCACCACCATCCCGGCGCACGGCGAACCCGGTGACTGGCCGTTCGACACCTACACGACTGACACCATCCAGGCCGATGTGCTGGTCGGGGCCGGCGACGGCCGTCAGTACAAGCCGGCCCGAGTGGAGGTGACCGGCGTGCTGGAGGGCTGGGACGTCTCGGCGAGCCGGGTCGGGCGGGACAGCCACGACCCTAACCGCCCCGACAATGTGATCATCACCATCAAGCGGGCCAAGGGGCCGCTCGTTTTCGATCTGGGGATCTGCCTGGTGCTGGTGGCCCTGCCGACGCTAGCCCTGTTCGTGGCCATCCAAATGCTGACCGGCCGGCGCAAGTTCCTGCCGCCGTTCTCCACCTGGTATGCCGCGATGCTGTTCGCGGTGGTGCCGCTGCGCAACATCCTGCCCGGTTCTCCGCCGGCCGGCTCCTGGGTCGACCAGGCGGTGGTGATCTGGGTGCTGATAGGGCTCGCGACCGCGTTGATCCTCTACATCCTGGCCTGGCACCGGCAGGGGGACTAGCCGGCAGGGGGACTAGCCGGCAGGGGGACTAGGACGCCAATTTGGTGCTGAGCTGGGTGTCCCCTAGACTCTAGGGGTTGCCTTGGGCAGACCTCGGCTGGCTTTGCGGTTTGAAAGCCGGCCCCGCGTGCCTTTCGGTGACAAACAGTTTTTCAAGACCGCGCACGTCAGGCTCATTGAGCTTGTTTCAGCCTGCCGCGCACACGTCCACCAGGTCAGGAGATCGAGTGATTCAGCAGGAATCGCGGCTGAAGGTCGCCGACAACACCGGCGCCAAGGAGATCTTGTGCATCCGCGTGCTCGGCGGCTCGTCGCGACGCTATGCCGGCATCGGCGACATCATCGTCGCCACGGTCAAGGACGCCATCCCGGGCGGCAACGTCAAACGGGGTGACGTCGTGAAGGCCGTCGTGGTGCGCACCGTCAAGGAGCGCAGGCGTCCCGACGGCAGCTACATCAAGTTCGATGAGAACGCCGCGGTGATCATCAAGCCCGACAACGACCCGCGCGGTACCCGCATCTTCGGGCCGGTCGGCCGCGAACTGCGGGAGAAGAAGTTCATGAAGATCATCTCGCTCGCCCCGGAGGTGTTGTAGGTGAAGGTCCATAAAGGCGACACCGTGCTGGTCATCGCCGGCAAAGACAAAGGGGCGAAGGGCAAGGTCATTCAGGCCTACCCGGAGCGCAACCGGGTGCTGGTCGAAGGCGTCAACCGGATCAAGAAGCACACCGCGATCTCGACCAACCAGCGCGGCGCCCGCTCGGGTGGCATCGTCACCCAGGAAGCGCCGATCCACGTGTCCAACGTGATGGTGGTCGACTCCGACGGCAAGCCCACCCGCATCGGCTACCGCGTGGACGAAGAGACCGGCAAGCGGGTCCGCATCTCCAAGCGCAACGGCAAGGACATCTGACGATGACTACTGCAGAGAAAACGCAGCCGCGCTTGAAAGAGCGCTACCGCAATGAAATCCGCGACGCACTGCACAAGCAGTTCGGTTACGGCAACGTCATGCAGATCCCGACGGTGACCAAGGTTGTGGTCAACATGGGTGTCGGCGAGGCTGCCCGGGACGCCAAACTGATCAACGGCGCCGTCAACGACCTTTCGCTGATCACCGGGCAGAAGCCGGAGATCCGCAAGGCTCGGAAGTCCATTGCGCAGTTCAAGTTGCGCGAAGGCATGCCGATCGGCGCGCGGGTCACCCTGCGTGGCGACCGGATGTGGGAGTTCCTCGACCGGCTCACCTCGATCGCGCTGCCCCGTATCCGTGACTTCCGCGGGTTGTCGCCCAAGCAGTTCGACGGTGTCGGCAACTACACCTTCGGTCTCGCCGAGCAGTCGGTGTTCCACGAGATCGACGTGGACAAGATCGACCGGGTCCGCGGTATGGACATCAGCGTCGTCACCTCGGCGACGAACGACGACGAAGGACGAGCGCTGTTGCGGGCCCTCGGCTTTCCCTTCAAGGAGAACTGAGCAGATGGCGAAGAAGGCACTGGTCAACAAAGCCAACCGCAAGCCGAAGTTCGCGGTGCGCGGCTACACGCGCTGCAGCAAGTGCGGTCGTCCGCGCGCGGTGTTCCGCAAGTTCGGGCTCTGCCGAATCTGCTTGCGCGAGATGGCGCATGCGGGCGAGTTGCCCGGCGTGCAGAAGAGCAGTTGGTGACAGGACACAGGGACTAAACCATGACGATGACGGACCCAATCGCGGACTTCTTGACACGTCTGCGCAACGCCAACTCGGCGTACCACGACGAAGTGACCCTGCCGCACTCCAAGATCAAGGCCAACATCGCCCAGATCCTGAAGAGCGAGGGTTACATCACCGACTTCCGCACCGAGGATGCTCGGGTCGGCAAGTCGCTGATCGTCCAGCTCAAGTACGGACCCAGCCGCGAGCGCAGCATCGCTGGCCTGAAGCGGGTGTCCAAGCCCGGCTTGCGGGTGTACGCAAAGTCCACCAACCTGCCGCGGGTGCTGGGAGGCCTTGGCGTCGCGATCATTTCGACGTCGTCGGGTCTGCTCACCGACCGTCAGGCAGCCAGACAGGGCGTGGGCGGCGAAGTCCTCGCGTACGTATGGTGAGGGGTTAGACGATGTCGCGTATTGGTAAGCAACCGGTTCCGATTCCCGCGGGAGTCGACGTAACCATCGAAGGCCAGAGCGTCTCGGTCAAGGGGCCCAAGGGCACCCTGGAACTGACGGTCGCTGAGCCGATCACGGTGGCGCGCAACGACGATGGCGCGATCGTGGTGTCCCGTCCGAACGACGAGCGGCAAAACCGTTCGCTGCACGGGCTGTCCCGCACCCTGGTGGCCAACCTGGTCACGGGCGTGACGGAGGGCTACACCACCAAGATGGAGATCTACGGGGTGGGTTACCGCGTGCAGCTCAAGGGCAGCAACCTGGAGTTCGCCCTCGGCTACAGCCACCCGGTGGTGATCGAGGCGCCCGAGGGCATCACGTTCGCCGTACAGGCTCCGACGAAGTTCACGGTCACGGGGATCGACAAGCAGAAGGTCGGCCAGATCTCGGCGAACATCCGCCGTCTGCGCCGCCCCGACCCGTACAAGGGCAAGGGCGTGCGCTACGAGGGTGAGCAGATCCGCCGCAAGGTCGGAAAGACAGGTAAGTAGTCATGGCGCAATCACAAGCTGAAGCGCAGAAGCCCGTGGGGCAGAGCGTATCCGCGACCCGCCGGGTCTCGCGGCTGCGCCGGCACGCGCGGTTGCGTAAGAAGATCTCCGGCACCGCGGAGCGTCCCCGGCTGGTCGTCAACCGGTCTTCGCGGCACATTCACGTGCAGTTGGTGAATGACCTGAACGGCACCACCGTGGCCGCCGCGTCGTCGATCGAATCCGACGTACGCGGTCTGGATGGGGACAAGAAAGCCCGTAGCGTGCGGGTCGGACAGTTGATCGCCGAGCGGGCCAAGGCTGCCGGCGTCGACTCCGTGGTCTTCGACCGCGGCGGCTACACCTACGGTGGACGGATTGCGGCATTGGCCGATGCTGCCCGCGAGAACGGATTGCAATTCTGATGAGCAGCATCAGCGTGATGAACGGAAGGACCGCATAATGGCGGAACAGTCCGCTGGGGGTCAGGGCCCCGACAGCCGTGACGGCGGCCGCGACTCGCGCGACGGACGGGGCCGTCGCGACGGCGGTGGCCGTGGCGGTCGCGACCGTGACCGCGACGGCGACAAGAGCAACTATCTGGAGCGGGTCGTCGCCATCAACCGTGTCTCCAAGGTGGTCAAGGGTGGTCGGCGCTTCAGCTTCACCGCTCTGGTCATCGTGGGTGACGGCAACGGCATGGTCGGCGTCGGCTACGGCAAGGCCAAAGAGGTTCCCGCCGCGATCGCCAAGGGCGTCGAGGAGGCTCGCAAGGGTTTCTTCCGCGTGCCGTTGATCCGCGGGACCATCACTCACCCGGTACAGGGCGAGGCCGCCGCCGGCGTCGTGCTGCTGCGCCCGGCCAGCCCGGGTACCGGTGTGATCGCCGGCGGTGCGGCGCGTGCGGTGCTGGAATGCGCCGGCGTACACGACATCCTGGCCAAGTCGCTGGGTAGCGACAACGCGATCAACGTGGTGCACGCGACGGTCGCCGCGCTGAAGATGCTGCAGCGCCCCGAAGAGGTCGCCGCTCGGCGTGGTCTGCCCATCGAGGACGTCGCCCCGGCCGGGATGCTCAAGGCCCGCCGCGAAAGTGACGCGCTGGCCGCCGCGGCAGCGCGAGAGGGAACAGCACAATGAGCCAGTTGAAGATCACCCAGGTGCGCAGCACCATCGGTGCGCGCTGGAAGCAGCGCGAAAGCCTGCGCACCCTGGGTCTGCGCAAGATTCGCCACTCGGTGATCCGCGAAGACAACCCGCAGACGCGCGGGTTGATCGCAGTGGTGAACCACCTGGTTGAGGTGGAGTCGGCGCCCGAAGGGAAGACACAGTGACTATCAAGCTGCACGACCTGCGGCCTGCGCCCGGGTCGAAGACCGCGCGCACCCGAGTCGGCCGCGGTGAAGGTTCCAAGGGCAAGACCGCGGGCCGCGGTACCAAGGGTACGAAGGCACGCAAGAATGTTCCGTCGACCTTCGAGGGTGGGCAGATGCCCATCCATATGCGGCTGCCCAAGTTGAAGGGCTTCCGCAACCGGTTCCGCACCGAGTACCAGGTGGTCAACGTCGGCGACATCAGCCGCTTGTTCCCCGAGGGCGGCACCGTCGGCATCGACGAGTTGGTGGCCAAAGGCGCGGTTCGCAAGAACGGGTTGGTCAAGGTGCTCGGCGACGGCAAGCTGACTGTGAAGGTCGACCTGACCGCACACAAGTTCAGCGGCAGCGCACGGGAGAAGATCACTGCCGCCGGCGGCAGCGCCACCGAGCTGTAAGGTTTTGCCGCGAGCAGACACAAAGTCGCACGAATCCGCTGCGCGGAGTGCGATTTTGTGTCTGCTCGCGCCAGTTAACTTAGCCGCGGAATAACTTCTGCGGCAAGGCGTTCCATCTGCTCACGGTCTTCCGCCGCGTTCTCCCCGACGGGGTTGAACAGCAGCATCTGCGCCCCCGCGTACATCACCTCCCGCAGACCGCGGATCACGTCTTTGGGTGTGCCGTAAACCGGAACGGCGTCGATGCCGGCCATGCCGCCATAGATGCGACGCAGCCCGGCGAGCACGCGTTCGCGGGCTCGGTCGGCGTCGTCGTCGATCATCAGATACACGCGTTTGCCGATGGTGAAGGTTGCCGGGTCCTTGTGTTGTTCGGCGAGTTCGCGCCGCACGATATCCACTGCCTTGGCGAAGTCCGCCGTCGTGGAAGATCCCGCGCCGAGAAAGGCGTCACCGTGCCGCACCGCGCGGGCCAGGGCCTTGGGCGCCAGGCCGCCGAACCAGATCGGGGGATGCGGCCGCTGCGCAGGCTTGGGCGCGATGGGCAGGTCGTCGACATCGCGGAACCTGCCGTGAAACGTCACCCGGGGCTCGTCGGACCACGCGGCCTTCATCAACTGCAGGCCTTCGGTGAAGTAGCTGATGAAGCTGTCCTGCTGCACGCCGAAGGCGGCGAAACGGCGACGGCTACCGCCGGGGGCGACACCGACGTCGAGCCGGCCGTGGCTGAGGCGGTCGACGGCGGTGATCGCCGAGGCGAGTTGCAAAGGATCATGCAGTGACGTGACGAGAACGGCGACTCCCAGCCGCAGCCGCTGTGTGCAGGCCGCCGCGTAGGCGAGCAACTCCAGCGGCGCCAGCAGGGGTGCGTCCCCGATGATCTGCTCGAGGACCCAGCCGCCCTCAAACCCGAGTTGCTCCGCACGGGCGAGATAGGAACGCAGCCCGTCGGCGTCGAAGTCGCCCGAAATGAGTTGGGGGATGGCTATCGAATACCTCACGGGCTCTACCGTACGGGCCGGATCGGGGCCGGTCGGTAGGCTATCTAAGATGTTCGCGTTTATGCCCTCACTGCCCGGAGTCAACGAAGTCCGTGCCCTTGTCGACCGGGTCGACACCGCTAGGCACCACGGCGTGCCGAACGGTTGCGTGCTGGAGTTGAACCTGCAGAGCGCGCCACCGGAGACCACCGGCTTCGACCCGTTAACCATCATCACCGGCGGTGGGCGTCAGATGTCGCTGCGCGAGACGGTCGCCGCCATCCACCGTGCCGCCGAGGACCCGCGGGTAGCGGGGCTGATCGCACGTGTGCAGCTGCCGCCGTCGCCGATCGGGGTGGTCCAGGAGCTGCGGGACGCCATCGCCGCGTTCAGCGCCGTCAAGCCGTCCGTGGCGTGGGCGGAGACCTACCCGGGCACGCTGTCGTACTACGTGGCTTCCGCGTTCCGGGAGATCTGGATGCAGCCTTCCGGTGGTGTGGGGCTGATCGGCTTCGCGGCCAACGCGATGTTTCTGCGGGATGCACTGGACAAGGCGGGTATCGAGGCGCAGTTCGTAGCCCGCGGTGAATACAAGTCTGCGGCAAACCTTTTCACCGAAGACGGCTTCACCGACGCGCACCGCGAAGCGGTCACCCGCATGCTGGAGAGCCTGCAGAGCCAGGTGTGGCAGGCGGTGGCCGAGTCGCGCAAGATCACTGTGGAGGACTTGGACGCGATGGCCGATCGCGCTCCGCTGATGCGGGACGACGCTCTGGCCTCGGGGCTGGTCGACCACATCGGATTCCGCGACGAGGCCTACGCCCGCATGGCGGAATTAGTCTGCGGGACAACGGGTTCGCAAGACGATGACGTCGACGCCGAGGAGAAGCCGCCGCGGATGTACCTGGCGCGCTACGCGGGTTCGGCCCGGTCGCGTCTGGCGCCGCCGGTGCCCGCCATCCCGGGGCGGCGCGCCAAGCCCACCATCGCCGTGGTCAGGGTCGAAGGCGCGATCGTCAACGGTCGGGGCGGGCCACAGGGTATGCCTTTCGGTCCGTCGAACGCCGGTGGCGACACGATCGCCGCGGCGCTACGCGAGGTGGCGGCCGACGATTCGGTGTCGGCGATCGTGGTCCGCGTGGACAGTCCCGGTGGTTCGGTGACCGCATCGGAAACCATCTGGCGCGAGGTGAAACGAGCCCGCGAACGCGGCAAGCCGGTGGTGGCGTCGATGGGCTCGGTCGCCGCTTCCGGCGGGTACTACGTCTCGATGGCCGCCGACGCGATAGTCGCCAACCCGGGAACGATCACCGGCTCGATCGGTGTCATCACCGGGAAGCTGGTGGTGCGCGACCTCAAGGACCGGTTGGGGGTGGGCTCGGACACGGTGCGTACCAACGCGAATGCCGATGCCTGGTCGATAGACGCCCCGTTCACCCCGGAGCAGCAGGCCCGGCAGGAGGCCGACGCCGACCTGTTCTACACCGACTTCGTGCAACGCGTCGCAGACGGCCGCAACCTGACCACCAAAGACGTGGATACCGTTGCGCGCGGCCGCGTTTGGACGGGCGCCGACGCGCTGGAGCGTGGGCTGGTCGATGAGCTCGGTGGCTTCCGCACCGCGGTGCGCCGCGCGAAGGTACTGGCCGGGCTGGACCCGGACACCGAGGTTCGGGTGCTGAGCTATCCAGGATCGTCGTTGCTGGACATGCTGCGGCCCCGAGCGTCGTCACAGCCCGGAGCGGCTTCATTGCCCGAGGCCGTCGGTGCGCTACTCATCCGCTCGGTGGCCGGGATCGTCGACAACGTCGAGCAGACGATGAGCGGCGCCCGCGTGCTGTGGGCAGGTCAGTCGCGCTTCTGAGGCTGGCCAGATGGCGCGACCCGCAGCGCCCGGCTCGGGCGTTCGCCGCTAGTTCAGCCTCGCGCTGATGAAGATGATCTCGCCGAGCGGGTCGTCATCGCCGGGGGCGGGAAGCTGTAGACCGTGTTGCTTGAACAGCTCGGTCCGCGTCACCCCGTCGGCCTGCCAGCCCTTGTCGCGCAGATAGTCGACGACATGGGTGCGCGAACCCGAGTACACCAGCGAGGCCATGTCGATGTCCAACCCGTGGTTGCGGAACCGTCCGGACATTTCACGTACCTTTTCCGCGTCGAAATCGACGATGCCGGGCACGAATTCGGTCGCGACGGTGCTGCCTGGGGCGCTGAGCGCAGTGATGTTGTCGAACAACCGGTCCTGAGCTTCCGGGGGCAGGTAGATCAACAGCCCTTCGGCGAGCCACGCCGTCGGCTGTGACGGGTCCAGGCCGGCCTGCCTGAGTGCGGAGGGCCAGTCGCCGCGCAGGTCGATGGCCACGGTGCGCCGTGTGGCGGTCGGTTCGGCCCCGATGTCGGCGAGGGCGGTTGTCTTGAACTCGATGACCTGGGGTTGGTCGATCTCGTAGACGACCGTCCCGTCGGGCCAGGGCAGCCGGTAGGCACGCGCGTCCAGTCCGGACGCCAGGATCACCACCTGCCTGATGCCGGATTCGGTCGCGGCGGTGAAGTATTCGTCAAAGTACCTGGTGCGCACTCCCATTCCGCCGATCATCGCCTGTACCCGCTCAGGCTTGAAGTCCTCGAGCGCCTCGGTTTCCAGCTCCCCGTCCAGCATCTTGATGAAGAAGTCCACTCCGACCGCCCGCACCAGCGGTTCGGCGAAGGGGTCCTTGATCAGGCCGTCGGGAGCCTTGGTCACCATCGCGCGGCCGGCCGCGACCATGGTCGCGGTGGCGCCGACACTCGACGCGAGATCCCAGTTGTCGTCGTGAGCGCGTGGCATGCGTGTCCTATCTGTCGCGGTTAGTGCCGTGCTTACAACGTTCGGCCCGCCCACCGTATTTCCGCCCCCGCAAATTGACCCGAATAGGTTCCGGTCGGCAGTCTGGGTAGGGCACGCTGAAGCGATGAGTAGCGGCAAGGTGGAAGGCAAACGCGTCCTCATCACGGGTGCGTCATCGGGAATCGGTGCAGCCCTGGCCCGGGCGATGGCTGCCCGGGGCGCGACGGTGGGTGTGGTGGCGCGCCGCGAAGACCGGCTGGCCGACGTCTTGGCTGACTGCCGTGCCAGCTCACCGGACTCGGTGATGTGGGTCGCCGATCTCGCCGACGGCATCACGGCCAGCAGGCTGGCGCTGCAGGCATGGCACGCCATGGGTGGCATCGACATCCTGGTGAACAACGCCGCAATTCCCAAGCGGCGCAGTGTGACCGCGCTCAAGCCGTTCGAGGTGGAGAATGTCATGCAGGTCAACTTCATCGCGCCGATGCGGCTGACGCTCGCGCTGTTGCCGCGCATGCTGGCTCGGCGTGCCGGCACCATCATCAACGTGTCGAGCGTTGCCGGCCGTCTCGGCATCGCTACCGAATCCGCGTACTGCGCCAGCAAGTTCGCCCTATGCGGATGGACCGAGGCGATGGCCATCGACCTGGCGGACACCGGCGTCGTGGTGAAATTGATCCAGCCCGGTCCGGTTGACACCGAGATCTGGGACCAGTCCGACAACGAGCCGCCCGCCTACACCGGACCCAAGGTCACGCCGGAGGAGGTTGCCGAGGGCATCATCGCGGCACTGGACAGCGACCGTTTCGAGCACTACCTACCCGACCTCAAAGCGGTGGTCGATGCCAAGAACGCCGATCTCGACGCGTTCATTGCCGGCATGGCGCAACCGTGAGGGCACTCGTCTACGGGGTGTCGCCCGAGCCCCGTGATGTTCCGGCGGACGCTGGTGCGCTTGTCCAGAACCTCGCCCGGACCCCCACCGCATTGCGTGATATTCCGGATCCCATTCTGCTGCATGATGATTGGGTGATCACCCGACCCCGGTTGACGGCATCTGTGGGTCGGACTCGAAGCAGATACTGATGGACTTCGGCGCGGATGACGCCGACAACGCCCTGGCCGCGTTCTGTTCCTTCCCGCAGGTGATGGGCCACGAGGTGGTGGCCGATGTTATCGAGTTGGGGCCGCGAGCCCGGGAGTGGAGTCCGTTGTACTTCAAGGAGATCAACTGGGTCGGCTCCAACGCGTTCGGGATCGAGGAAATGGACGGGGTGCGCAAGCACGCCATCGCGCACTACCTCGACCTCGTTCTGGACGGCCGAATCGACCTGCGGCCCATGCTGACTCATACGTTTGGGCTCGCCGAGTGGCGGGACGCCTTCCATGCGATTGCCGATCAGGGCCGCAGTGGCGCGGTGAAGGTGGCCATCGACCAGCGCCAGGTATGCATGGTCTCAAGCCCGGTCAATCGGGTTCGTCGTCATCCTCGCTTGGGTCGGGGGTGAACAGTTTTTCCGGGTGGTGGAACGTATTTATGCGCGGTTGGCCGTGATCCAGATGGGCGGGCGGTAGCCATTCGGTGTCGCCTCTGGCGTTTTTGCGGGTGGTCCAGCCTTTTTCGGCGAGGCGGTTATCCGGACCGCAGGCAAGGGTGAGGTCGTGGATATCGGTGACGTGGGTGTTCGTCCAGCCGCTGGCATGGTGCACCTGGGCGTGGTAGCCGGGGACGTCGCAGCCTGGCCGGGTGCAGCCACCGTCTCGGGCCAGCAACATCATTCGCTGAGCCAGGTTCGCCAAGCGTTTGGTGTGAAACAGCGCCAGCGGCTTGGCCCGGTCGAACACGGCCAAGTAATGGTGGGAGTTGGCGGCCCAGCGGATCAGGACGGGCAGGGGGATCCGGGTGCCCCCGGCGGTGCGGGCGCGCCCGGCCCCGGCCTCGAGGTCTTTGAGACTGGTGGTGACGATGATGCTGACCGGTAGGCCGTTATGCGTGCCCATCTCACCGGAGGCGAACAGCTCCCGAATGGCGGTGACCATGGCGTCGTGGTTGCGTTGGGGTTGGCTGCGGGTGTCGCGGCGGGCGGCGTCGTCATCGGGTACGCCGTCGAGGACGGGCTTGGCGTCCTCGGGGTTGGCGGCGCCAGGGGCGGCGAGTTTGGCCCACAGCGCTTCGATCAACGCCCGCAGTTCGGGGGTGATCAGGCCGCTGATGCGCGACATGCCGTCGTATTGCTGGGGACCCAGGATGAGGCCGCGGTGTCGGGCGCGTTCCTCGTCGGTGTAGTCGCCGTCGGGGTGCAGCAGCGCCATCAGTTCGTGGGCGTATTTGGCGACTTGGTCGGGGCGAAAGTCACACGCTTTGCCGGCGAGGTCTTTCTCGGCGGCCTCCCAGGTGCCCACGTCAATGCTGCTGGGCAAGTGGGCAACGAAGTTACGGATGACCTTGATGTGCCCGTCCCCGACCAAACCGGCGCATTGGGCGGCCGCGGTCGCGGTCAACAAGGGGGCTAGTGCTTCGCCGGTGAGGGCGCGCCGCTGGCCGAGGTCTTCGGCTTCGGCGATGCGCCGGTTGGCGTCGGCTTTGGTGATGCGCAGTCGGTCGGCGAGTGCGGCGGGGAGTTTGCCGCCGAGTTCTTCTTCGGTGGCTTGGGTTGTGAGCTGGTTGATCAGGGCGTGGCGTACCGACCGCGAGCGGCGTTCCCGGCGTTCCTCGCGCTCGAGGGCACGCAGCAGCTCCGGGGTGGTCAGCGCGTCAAAGCTCAACGCGCACAACCGGTCCTGCACCTCGTCGGACGCGTCGAAGACCTCGATGATCTCCTCACGCGTACTTGATGCCATACCCACGATTTTACGAAGGGCCACCGACAACCATTCGCGCCAAACCCGCTCGGCAGAGCCGCATTTCGCTCACGGCACAAGCGCACTGCTGGCGACCGAAAGCTCTGAAATCAGATGCTGACCCACCTATGCCGGACGCACGGCCTGGTAATACGCGAGCTGCCCGACGATGCGTTGCGACTGGGTCGCAACCTCGCTGCACTCGAACCCGGCCTCACTCAGCAGCCGAGGAACCGCGTCGCCGATGTTCTCGCTGAAATGCGGATTCCGCTTCACCAGCCGCGCCAGCAGGCCGTGGTGGGCGTGCGCGCCACCGGCGATGTCGACCAGATGCAGCCGCCCACCCGGACGCAGCACGCGGAAAATCTCGGCGGCAACCGCGGGCTTCGCGTCGTCGCCGACATGGTGCAGCATCATCGACGACAGCACGCGGTCGAACTCGCCGTCGGCGTACGGCAACCGTTGGGCGTACGCATGATCGAACCGGATTCCGGACAAGCCAGCGGCTTTTCGCCGCGCCCGGTCAAGTATCCGTGGGTCAGGGTCGGAACCGACCGCGTCGATCCCGGGCCGAGACCGCTTGGCTCGGATGATCACATTGCCAGTGCCGCAACCGATTTCCAGCACACGCTGCCCGTCGGCGAGTGCGGCCTGCTCGATCAGCCTCTGGTAGACGCTGTTGAATCCCATCAAGCGAGACATGAGGTCGTAGGCGGGCAGTAGCGCCTGGTGACCGGTCGCGGGCAGATAGTTATTTGGATGATGCTTGGTCATACCTTCCATGATTACCGCTTCAGCAACAATGTGATTGGGTGATCATTGTCCCGACTTGGACTATCTTTGGCGATATGACGCAAGCCACCCGGCTCAGCCGGCACCGCGATGGCGTGCCCGTCTACCGGTACCGGACCGATCCCGGAACTCCACCCGTCTCAGTGGTCCGCTACCACGAGTTTGCCGAAGGCCGCCCGCATATCCATGACTTTCCGGCGCTCTGGTATGTGCCCGCGGCCTGTGTGGTCTACGTGGCGGCTCCCGGCAAGGTGCTCGATCCTAAGCAGGTCTTTCCGGTCGGGGACGGGGTGGCGGTGTTCTTCGATCCGGTTGCCCTGGGTGAGGACGCGCGCTCGCCCTGGCCTGCCTGGCGGACGCACCCGCTGCTGTTCCCGTTCCTGCACGGAGAATCCGGCGGGGTGCTGCGCCTGCAGGTGCCCGCCGATCGTAAAGCGCGGTGGGACGGCACGATCGGATCCATCGAAAGCGAACTTGCGCTACGTCGGGAAAGCTATCGACAGGCCACATTGGCGCATCTGACCCTGCTGCTCATCGAACTGGCCCGATTGGCCGGCGACATCGTCGACGATCTGCGCCGCAGCGGCGAACCACTGCTGGCCGACGTGTTCGCGGTGATCGACCGCCGTCACGGTGAGTCCGTATCGCTGCGCGACGTGGCCGGTGAGGTGGGGATGACGCCTGGGCACCTGACCACGGTGGTTCGTCGGCGTACCGGACGGACGGTGCAGGAGTGGATCATCGAACGGCGCATGGCCGAAGCGCGGGAGTTGTTGGCCGAGACCGATCTGCCCGTCGGTGAAATCGCGCGACGTGTCGGCATATCCGACGCGGGATATTTCAGCCGGCTCTTCAGCCGGGCGCACGGCGACTCGCCGCGTCAGTGGCGTGCCGGCCACGCGCGTTCTGACCGCCGTCCGTCCAGCGCCCCATAGGATCCGGTGATCGGCAGGTCTATCGGAGTGATCACGCCCGGCGCCGCGTCGCACACGAAGGGGATGGCGTTAACGGCCGCGACGGCGGTGCTGTCCATCAGCACGGTCATCGCGTCCTGTCCGGGTTGCCCGAAGCGGATCGTCGCGTCGATGTACGGCTCCCCATCGATCACGATGCTGAAACCCTCGGGATCCTCCCATTGCGGATCGAGCCCGTCGCCGCTCATGGTCCAGCAGATGGCGAGCTCGATCACCGACCTCCCGTTGCGCAACCCTCGGTAGGTCCGGCGCTGGCCACCGACGGTACCGGCCTCGTAGATCGTCCAGCCGAGATCCAAATCCTGCTTCACCAACGCGTTTTCGACGAATGCCTCCTTGCCGTCGAGTTCGGCGCCCAACATGGCGGCCACCATGTCCAGCGTCTCGAAGTACCCAAGGCCGAACCGCTGGGTGGCCGGGTCAATCGGCGTGACCCGTTGCCGCGGCGGCTTGCCGAACCCCAGCACCCGCCAGGCGTCCCGCACCGGATAGGTCGTGCAGTCCAACGTCTCCGCCAACCGGACGTTGCGCACGCGAGGGCACGCGCCGGTGAGAAAACCTGCCACCACGTTGATGAAACCGGGCTCGAACCCGGTGCCGAGGAAGGTCGCGCCACCGGAACGGGCGGCCGCTTCGAGAGCCGCCCGCTCGGTCGGATGGTGGCTGCCCGTCAGGAAGTCACCCGTCGTGACGACATTGATGCCGCGGCCCAGCATCCTGGCCACTAACTCGTAGTCGATCAGGCGCGGCAAGTAGTTCACGCAATCCGGCCCCAGGTCCAGCAGGGCGTCGACATCGTCGGTTGCCGCCAACCCGATGGGTTCTCGGCCGGCGAGCACACCGGCGTCGCAACCGACTTTGTCGGCACCGAAAGCATGGACACCCGCGACGTGCAAATCGTCGCGGTCGAGCAGGATGCCCAGCGCCCGCTTGCCGATATTGCCGGTGGACCATTGCACGACTTGCCGCATGCCCAACGGTAACCGTTGACAGCCCGACTCGAACGCTGTTCTAATCAGAACGTTGTTCGAAATGGGGGCGATATGGCGGTGCCGGTACTGCGCTACGGCGCTCTGGATCGCGAGCATCTGATCAAGCACCTGTGGCAACTGGCCAAACGCGTCGGCGTGCACAAGGTGACGATGCGGGAGTTGGCTGCCGAAGCGGGTACCCGGCCGTCCTCGGTCTACTACCACGTCCGCGACAAGTCCGAACTGCTCGATCTGCTGATCGAATCGGTACTGGCGCGGATCGAGGTGCCACAGCAGGGCGACTGGGAATCCCGGCTGGTCGCGCTCTATATGAACGCCTGGCAGGTGCTTGTCGAGGTCCCGGGGATCGCCGGGCTGCTGCAGGGGCATCCGCACACCGCGGCGGCAACCGAGATGGACCGGGCGACCCGCCGCATCCTGCACGAATCAGGTTTGCGGGCTGAGCATTTCGAGGCAGCACACGCTGCGCTGTACGTGCACCTGCTGGGCTCGGTGCAGCTTGAACATCTACGCCGCACCGCCGACGGACCCAGCGACGGGATGTTCTCCTACGGCTTGCGCCTGATCCTGAGCGGCCTGCGCAACGAGATCAAGGGGGCTTCATGACGGATACGGACATCGATCTCGCCGATCCTGAATTGTGGGCGTCGGAGTTTCCCGACGCGCTGTTCGCGCAGTTGCGGGCCGGTACCCCCGTGTTCCACCAGGAACTCACCGACGACGTCAAATCGGCTGTCGGCCGCGAATTCTGGGTGTGCACCAGACATGCCGACGTCGCGCGGGTGCACCGCGATCACGAGTCGTTCACCGCCACCCGAGGACCGCTCATCCAGGATGTGCCGCTGTTCGATGCGTATCCGGCCATCGTAAGTCTGGATCCACCGGATCACACCATTCGCCGCAGGGTCATCACGCGTGCCTTCACGCCGCGCGCCGTCGCGAAGCTGGAGGACGGCATTCGTGCCCGCGCCAAGGAAATGGCCGGCGCGTTACTGCGCGACGGCGGCGGCGAATTCGTCGATCTGGCCGCGGGACTGCCGATTTCAGTGATCGGCGATATCGTCGGGATACCCGGGGCCGACCGGCTGCGCGTGTTCGAACTGATCGACAAAGTGCTGAAGACCGCCGGCGCGCAACTGTCGGTCCCCGACGGAGACGACTTGATGCCTTTCCTCGAGTTGTTCCAATACGCCAGCGAGCTGACCGCTCATAAACGGGAACATCCCGTGGACGACATCTGGAGCGCGCTGTGCACCACGGAGATCACCGCGGAATCGGGGGAGGCCTTCCTGCTGCCCGCCAACGAGCTGGAGATCTTCTTCTTCATCCTCGGCCTGGCCGGGGCGGACACCACCCGAAATGCGTTGTGCGACGGCATCCGGGCGTTCGTGGCCAATCCGGACCAGACGGCGCGCTACCGCGAGGATCCGCAAGCGCGCGCCACCGCGGTCGAGGAGGTGATCCGCTACTCCACGCCGATCATCTTCTGGGTGCGTGGTGCCACCAGGGACGTGGTGCTGGGCGACACCATGATTCCGGAGGGCGCAAGGGTGGTCACCATGCTGCGTTCGGCCAACCGCGACGAGGACGTCTTCACTGACCCTTACCGCTTCGACATCCGCCGGGATCCCAACCCGCACCAGTCTTTCGGCGGCGGCGGCGCCCATCACTGCCTGGGGGCGATGCTGGCCCGGGCCGAGGTCAGGGCCGCCCTCGACGAGATTCTGTTGACTACCAACAACATTGAACTCGGCGAGCCCAGGCTCCGGCTACCGCACCTGGCCAACAACATGACCGTGTACGAATCCGTGCCGGTGACCTTGAGCTAGAGCGGCTCGATGTCCAGCCAGCGGTCGACCTCGAACCGGTCGGCCACAGCGCGCAGCGTGGCACCCCCGTGTCCGGGGTAGTGCGCGGGTACGACGGCCGCACTGGACGCGGCGGCTTCGGAGAAGATCCGGCGGCGAGTGACGGCAGCGGCAGCCTGGTCGATGTCGAAGGCGCAGGGGTCGTCGGGGCGGCGCACCTGTATCGGGTTGTGGGTGAGGTCGCCGACGAAGACCGCCGGGCGGCCCGCGTCGAGCCAGAGCACCGAGGAGCCGGGAGTGTGCCCCGGCGCGGGGCGTAACCGCAGCGAAGGACTGATCTCGTAGTCCTCCGACCATTGGACGATCTGGGTGTCCACGGGCAGGACGCTGTCCTCGAACACCAGCCGGTTGCCGCGCTGCTGCAGCTCTTCATCGTGGGTGCGCGGATTCTGTTGTGCCGCTGCTCCGTCCGGGTGGAAGTGGCGGTAGTCGGGTTCCGGGACCAGGTATCGGGCGTTCGGGAACGTCGGCAACCACGCGCCGTCGTGCAGCGTGGTGTTCCATCCGACGTGATCGGAGTGGACGTGCGTGTTGACCACGACGTCGACGGCGGTGCGGTCGACGCCGGCCGATTGCAGTGCCGCCAGATAGCCGGTGTTCAAGTGGTCCAGCGGCGGCATCTGCGGGCGGGTCCGATCGTTGCCGACGCCGGTGTCCACGACGACGGTCAGTCCGTCGACCTCGATCACCCAGCTCTGGATCGCGATGTGCCACTGATCGGTCTCGGGGTCGAAGAAGTCCGGCGCCAGCAGGTCGGCATTGTCACGCCACCCGGCGGGCGGCGTGTGCGCGAAGGCGCGGGTCGGCAGGTCGAACCGCAGCTCCAGCACCCGCTTCACCGTCGCGCGTCCCAGTTCAACCGCGACCATCACGTCCTCCTCGGCGAGTGGGAATCACACGACGCATCCTGCGCGTGTCGCGTCGCAGAATTCACAGTCGGCGGGTTGATCAGAGACTGCGCAGGTAGGTGTAAACGCCGGCGAAGTTGCGGTTCACTTCCGCGGGCACCGGCACATAGCCACCGAGTGCCCTTGCGCCCCAAGCGATTTGCGCGGTGCGCTCGACCAGTGCGGTGATGTGCATCACCTTGTCGGGACGCGGTCCCACGGCTACCAGGCCGTGGTTGGCGACCAGGGCCGCACCCCGGCCCTCCAGTGCCTTGACCGCGTTGGCGCCGACGTCCGGGGTGCCGGACGCGGCATACTCGGCGCAGCGCACGTCCCCGCCGCAGTACACCGCGAACTCGTCGATGCAGGCCGGGATCGGCTGGTGCGCGACGGCGAACATGGTGGCCCAGACCGGATGGCTGTGGATGACGCTGCCGATGTCGTCGAACGCCTGATAGCAGGCCAGGTGTAGCTGCATCTCGGTCGAGGGCATGCGGCCGTCCTTCGCCTGCAGCACGGCGCCGTCCGGGTCCACCAGGACCAAGTCATCGAGGACCATGTCTGCGTAGTCGACCGATGACGGCGTGATCACCAGGTTGCCGTCGGAGCGTCGCGCCGAGATGTTGCCCGCGGTGCCCTCCACCAGACCGCGGCGCAGCATGTCCTTGGCTGCCGCCAGCACCGCGTCTTCCGCGTTCTCAACGAATTTCATGAGCCCAGCACCTCCGGGTTGACGATATGGGCGGGCCTCCCGCCGGACAGCAGCGCCTCCAGATCGTCGGCGACCAGCTGTGCCTGCCGTGCCTCAGTGTTCCACGTAGCGCCGCCGATGTGCGGGGTCAGCACGACGTTGGGCATCGTGGTCAGCGGGTGATCGGCGGGCAGCCATTCGCCGGCGAAGTGGTCCAGGCCCGCGGCCGCCACCTTGCCGGTCTGCAGCGCGTCGACCAGGGCGTCGGTGTCATGCAGCTGGGCCCGCGCGGAATTGAGGAAGACGACGCCGTCGCGCATCGCCGCGAACTGGTGCGCTCCGATCATCCCGACGGTGTCGTCGGTGACCGGTGCGTGCAGGGAGATGACATCGGACTCGGCCAGCAGCTGCGCCAGCGTGTGGTGGGCGTCGTCGCAGTACGGGTCGTGCGCGATGACCCGCAGGCCCAGCCCCGACAGCCGCCACTGGGTCGCCCGGCCGACGGCGCCCAGGCCCACCAGCCCGGCGGTGAGCCCGGCGACCTCCCAGCCGCGGAACCGCTGATAGGGGATGCTGCCATCGCGAAAGATGTTGCCGCTGCGCACATCCGCATCGGCAGCGACCAGCCGGCGGGTGGCCGCGAGCAGCAGCGCGACCGTCATCTCCGCGACCGCGTCGGCGTTGCGGGCCGGGGTGTTGAGCACCGGGATGCCGGCTGCCGTGGCACCGGCGACGTCGACGTTGTTAGGGTCGCCCCGGGTGGCCGCGATCGCCCGCAGCCCCAACTCGAACACCGGCCCTTTCACCGAATCGCTCTCCACCACAACGATATCGGCGGACTCGGCGGTAATCCGCTCGGCCAGTTGACCGGCGCTGTAGATGCGCAGCGGCGTCTGTTCTATCCAGGGGTCGTAGACCACGTCGGCGAGTTCCGCGAGCTTGGCGAATCCGGGGCCGCGCAGCGGCGCCGTCACCAGGGCGCGTGGTCGAGATGTCACGAAACCCAATGCTGGCGTACCGTGGCGCCCGTGTCACGCGAAGACGTCACAATCGGCATCGACGTCGGCACGACGGCGGCGAAGGCGGTGGCCGTCGACGAGAGCGGCCGGGTGCACGCGCGGGCGCGCATTCCACATCAGCTGCTGGTCCCGGCCCCCGACCGGCTGGAGCACAACGCAGAAGAAGCTTGGCGGGAGGGACCCCTCACGGCGCTGCGCCGGCTGAACCGGCCAGACGCCAAAGCGGTGGCCGTGTCGTCGATGGTGCCGTCTCTGACCGCTGTCGACGCCGAAGGCCGGCCCCTCACCCCGGGGTTGCTGTACGGCGACAGCCGCGGCCGGGTGCCCGACGCCGCGGAGCAACCCGTGCCCGCCGTGGGCGAGGCCGCCGAGTTCCTGCGCTGGACGGCCGCGGAGGCCCCTGATGCCGCGGGGTACTGGCCGGCGCCCGCAGTCGCCAATCACTCGCTGGCGGGCGAGGCAGTGATCGACTTCGCCACCGCGATTACCTCGCTGCCACTCTTCGACGGGACGGGTTGGAATGCGGCGGCCCTCGCCGACTGCGGTGCCACGGTCGATCAGATGCCGCGCGTCGAGACGTTCGGGAAACCGGTGGGACAGGTCCGGGGAACAGCGGCGGTGCTGGCGACCGGCGCCATCGACGCCCTGTGCGAGCAGATCGTCGCCGGTGCCGATCACGACGGCGACGTCCTCGTCCTGTGCGGCACCACCCTGATTGTCTGGATCACCGTTCCCGAAGCCCGCCAGGTACCCGGGTTGTGGACGATTCCACACACCGCGGTGGGAAAGAGCCAGATCGGCGGGGCCAGCAATGCCGGAGGATTGTTCCTCGGGTGGATGGATCATGTTGTTGGGCAAGCTGATTCGCTCAATTCCGACCCGCGGCGGGTGCCCGTGTGGTTGCCCTACATCCGCGGTGAACGCACGCCGTTCCACGACCCCGATCGGCGCGCGGCCCTGCACGGCGTCGATCTCACCCAGGACGCCGCGTCCGTGCGGCGGGCCGCCTACGAGGCGTCGGGCTTCGTGGTCCGGCAGATCCTCGAGTTGAGCGGCGCGCCGGTGCGTCGCATCATCGCCTGCGGCGGTGGGACCCGCGTCCAACCGTGGATGCAGGCCATTGCCGACGCGACCGGTCGGCCCGTCGAGGTGTCCGCGGTCGCCGAGGGGGCGGCGTTGGGCGCTGCGTTTCTCGCGCGCATGGCGGTGGGGCTGGAATCGGTGATCACCGACGCAGCCCGCTGGGCCGCGGTAGAGCGGGTCGTCGAACCCCGTCCCGACTGGGTGCGGCCGACCAAGGACCGGTACCGGCGCTTCCTGGAACTCAGCGGATCGCGATTGGCCTGACTGATGGCGCGTTCGCGCGTCCGTCGTTCTACGCTAGTGCAATGACTGACCACGACCAGACCGCAGCCCGTCGAGAGATCGCAGACGCTTTGCTTGCCGCGTTGGAGCGCCGGCACGAGGTCGCTGATGCCATTGTCGAGGCCAAGAACAAGCCGGCGGCGGTCGAGGCGATCGTCGCGCTACTGGGGACCTCGCATCTGGCTGCCGAAGCCGTGATGAGTATGTCCTTCGAACAGCTGACCCAGGACGCGCGCGCGAAGATCCTCGCGGAGCTCGACGACCTGAACAACCAACTCAGCTTCGCCCTCGGCGACCGGCCGGCAAGTTCGGGGGAGACCCTCGAGCTGCGGCCCTTCTCCGCTGCCGAGGACCGTGACATCTTCACCACCCGCACCGACGAGATCAAGTTTGCCGGCGACGGATCCGGCGCTCCGGCCGGCAGCATCGACGACGAGATCAGCAAGGCGCTCAAGCGTCTGCACGACGAAGAGGCCGTGTGGTTCGTCGCCGTCGATTCCGGTGAGAAGGTCGGCATGGTGTTCGGCGAACTGCTGAACGGTGAGGTGAACGTCAGGATTTGGATCCACCCCGAGCACCGCAAGAAGGGCTACGGCACGGCGGCGCTGCGCAAGTCGCGTTCGGAGATGGCGTGGGCCTTCCCGGCCGTGCCGATGGTCGTTCGGGCACCGGCCGCCAATCCCGGCTGATCCCCGGGTAGGACGCAACTTCATTTACACGCTCGTCACACGCGCTTAAGATCGAGCCGTCCGTATTACCGTCACAGCCCACTGGCGGGGGGTCATGTGCCATCGGTTGAGCAGAGTTGCCGAGTTGGCGCGAATATCTGTGTGCCTCTTGCGTTTTCCTCGCATTCCCACTGGGCCTTGGCGACATCTACAGAACGGTGGTCCAGGTGAGTCGTCAATGGTATGAGCATCCTTCGCTGGTTCTGCAACTCAAGGCGCTGGCTGGACTGCGCAATGATCTACGCGACCACAACCTTTTTGAAGGTGACGGAATCCGTCCCAAGGACGATCTGGGCGAGGCTACCGAGGAGGTCAAGCGGGCACGCACCCCGGACGGCACCTGGAACGACCTCTCCGAACCATGGATGGGGGCAAAGGGAACCGGCTTCGGGCGCAACGTCCCGCTGGCGAAGACCGTCACCGATACCAAGCGGTTGCTCGACCCGGACCCGCGGCTGATCAGCCGGCGGCTGATGGCCCGCGACGAATTCAAGCCCGCCGGAATCATCAACGCGCTGGCCGCGGCATGGCTGCAGTTCGAAAACCACAACTGGTTCTTCCACGGCGATGGTCTGGCGGACAAGACAATCGACATCCCGCTACGCAAGGGTGACGAGTTTCCCGAGGATCCGATGCGGATTCGCTGCACCATCCCGCCGCGCGGTGAAATCGTGGACGGCTGTCCGGCGCCGGTGTTCAGCAACGTTGAAACCCATTGGTGGGACGGGTCGCAGATCTACGGCAGCGGCAGGGAGCGCCAGGCCGAGGTGCGAACCTTTGTCGACGGCAAGATCAAGGTCGGCGACGACGGCCGACTGCCCAAGAGTGACATCCCCGGTATCGACCTGACCGGCATGCGGGAGAACTGGTGGGTCGGAGTCGGCATCCTGCACACCCTTTTCGCCCGCGAACACAACGCCGTGTGCGACGCCCTGAAGAAGGCATACCCGAGCTTCGATGACCAGCGCCTGTTCGAACTCGGCGTCCTGGTGGTCTCGGCGCTGATCGCCAAGATCCACACCGTCGAATGGACGACGTGCGTCTTGCGCCACCCCGCACTGCAGATCGGCATGAACGCCAACTGGTACGGCGCCCTCGGTGAGACGTTCCGGGACCGCATCGGCCGCGTCGGAGACAGCGAAGCTTTGTCGGGCATCATCGGCTCGCCGACCGATCACCACTCCGCGCCGTTCTCCCTGACCGAGGAATTCGTCTCGGTCTACCGCATGCACCCACTGATCCCCGACGACTGGAACTTCTTCTCGCTGGCATCGGGTGAGCATCTGGAGAAGCGCGAATTCACCGAGCTGCAAGGGCGTTTCACCCGCGACTTCATGGACCGCATGGAATTCGGCGACATGTGGTACTCGTTCGGTCTGGCCAGCGCGGGAGCGGTGTGCCTGCACAACTACCCGAACGCGCTGCGCCAGTTGACGCGGGTGGACGGTCAGGTCACCGACCTGGCCACGCTGGACATCGTGCGGGACCGGGAACGCGGAGTGCCCCGCTACAACGATTTCCGCGAAGCCCTGCGGATGCCGCGCCGCAAGACCATCGACGACATCACGCCCAACAAGCAGTGGGCGAAGGAGATCAACGAGGTTTACAACGGCGACGTGGACGCGGTGGACCTGCAGATCGGGATGCAGGCAGAGCAGCCGCCCAAGGGCTTCGGCTTCTCCGACACCGCGTTTCGCATCTTCATCCTGATGGCGTCCCGGCGGCTGAAGAGCGACCGGTTCTTCACCAAGGACTTCCGGCCCGAGGTCTACACCCAGATCGGCTACGACTGGGTGAATCACACGACGATGAAAGACGTGCTGCTGCGCCACTACCCGGAGCTGGAGACGGTGATCGGCGATGTGGAGCGGGTGTTCGCCCCGTGGCCGAAGCTGGGTGCGCCGGCCGAGGGAAAGAAGCGCCGGGTGGTGCAACTCGCCGACACCGTGCGTGCCTACATCCCCTGGGGGTCCTAACCCGTGGCTGAGGATTTCAAGCACGCCTCCACGCTGGAAGGCATCAGGTTCACGGCTCAGGTCGCCGTCCCCAACGTGGTGCTGGGCCTGTTCAACAAACGGGAGTTGCCCAGCCGGGTGGCCTCCACCGTCGGAGCCGACTACCTGGGCTACCGACTGGTCGACGGGATGGTGCGCAGCTACGGTCCGGCGCCGTTCTATGTGCGCGTCGCCAAGGACGAGGCGCTGCTGGTGCATCACCCCGACGACCTGAAGTTCGTGTTGGGGGGATCGCCCGATCCGTTCGCGTCGGACCCGGAGGCGAAACGCAAGGGCATGAAGGCATTTCAGCCCGACGCGCTGACCCTTTCCGGGGGTCGCCAGTGGCAGGAGCGGCGGAAGTTCGCCGAGGCGGTGCTGGACACCGGCAGACCCGTACACCGGCTGGCCCAACCGTTCGCCGACGTCGCTGCCCAGACCGCTGCGGAACTGGCCGGCGACAAGATCGACTGGCCGGCCGCAAACAAGGCCTTTCAGCGAATGACGCGGCGGGTCTTGTTCGGTGATTCCGCCGCAGACGACGAGGGCCTCACCGAGCTGCTCGGCGAGATGATGTCGGCCGGCAACAAGATGCCCGACGAGCCGGCGCCGCAGTACGGCGAGTTCATCGCCCGGCTGGAGAGCTATCTCGCCAGCCCTGCGGAAGGCAGTCTGGCCGCGCTGGTGCCGCAGGCGCCCGACCCGGGCTCCAACCCCGCCGGCCAGTTGGTGCACTGGATGTTCGCAATGGGAGACACGCTGGCGGCCAACACATTTCGCACCCTCGGGGTGCTGTCGAGCCACGACGAGCAGCTCAACGAAGTCAAGGCGGAAATGGCCGATGCGGACATCGGCTCCGCCGCTGGAATCGCCAAGCTGGAGTACCTGGCCGGGTGTCTGTTCGAAGCCATGCGGCTGTGGCCCACCACCCAGCTGTTCGGCCGGGTCACCACCCGCGACGTCGAATTCCCCAACGGTGCCGTGCTGCCGGAGGGGCGCCAGGTGCTGATCTACAACGTCTTCAACCACCGCAACCGGCAGCGAATCCCGTACGCGGACCGGTTCTCGCCGGGCGAGTGGGCTAGCGGAGACGCGGGCAACGACTGGTCATACAACTTCTTCAGCCACGGGCCCCAGGTGTGCCCAGGGGCGGACCTGTCGATTTTCCTCGGTCAAGCGGTCCTGGCTCACCTGATCGACGCCGGAGCCACCACTCTGTCAGGCGATCGGCTCAACCCCGCTAAGCCACTGCCGCACAACTACGACCTCTACGGCTTCAGCGTTTCGCGGTGACGGTGACGATGTTGCGCATGGTGGCCGAGTCGGGGTCGTCGGGGAAGACGCGGCCGTAGTCGGCGTAGAACTCCCGGCGTGGCCGGGTACTCACCGTCCAGCCGGCAGCGGTCAGGTAGTCGACCACGTTGTTGCGCTCACCTTCGTAGAACAGGGTCGACAGGTTGATGTCGCAACCCAGGTTCGCCCACCGCTGGTTGAACTGCTGGGCGCGCTGGCTCACCGGTACACCGGAGTCGGGATGATATTCGGTGGCGATCCTGCTGCCGGGTCCGCTGAGCGCGGTGATGTTGTCGAAGAGCAGATCCTGCGCGTCCGGCGGAAGGTACATCAACAGGCCCTCGGCGCTCCAAGCGGTCGCCTGGGAGGGGTCGAATCCACTGCGGCGCAACGCTTCCGGCCAGTCGTCGCGGAGGTCGATGCTGACCGCCTTGCGGTGTGCCGACGGAGTGGCGCCCAGCGCCGCCATCGCTGCGTTCTTGAACTCGATGACCTGGGGCTGGTCGACCTCGTACACCACGGTGCCGCGCGGCCAGGACAACCGGTAACCCCGGGCGTCCAGCCCGGCTGCCAGGATCACGGCCTGCCGTACCCCGTCGCGGGCCGCGTCGAGGAAGAAGTCGTCGAAGAAGCGGGTGCGCACCGCGATCGAGTCCGTCTCGAATTGCAGGTCGCGTTCGTCGGCCGCGTCGGGCAGCGCCTGCTCTATCGGCAGGTCGCCGTCGACCAGGCGGGTGAAGAAATCCAGCCCGACGGCCCGCACCAACGGTGCCGCGAACGGGTCGTCGATGATCGGGTTGTCCTGCGCGGAGGCCACCGCCCGCGCGGCGGCGACCATGGTCGCGGTAGCGCCGACGCTCGAGGCCAGGTCCCAGCTGTCTCCGGCGGAGCGTTCAGTGGTTGCCATGGTTACCGCCGCTCCGCGCTCAGGTAGACCACCTCGCCGAACGGGGCATCGTCACCGGAGGCCGGCTCCAGGCCGTGCTGAGCGAACAACTCCGAATTGCGCCTGCTGGTGGTCTGCCAGCCGTGAGCGGCCAGGTAGGTCCCCGCGTCGGTGCGATCGTCGAAATACACCAGCGCGGCCATGTCGAAGTCCAGACCGTGGCGGCTCCACCGCTCGTTCTGCCGCTTCATCCGGGTGCGCAGTTCCTCTTGGTTGATCTCGTTGATGTCCAGCAGGCCCTCGGTGGCGAAGCGGCTCCCCGGGACACTGAGCGCGCCGATCTGATCCAGCAGCCGGTCCTGGGCGTCGGCCGGCAGGTAGCCCAGCAAGCCCTCGGCGATCCAGGCGGTGCGTTGCGTGGGGTCGAAGCCGGCGTCCTGCAGTGCGGCCGGCCAGTCCTCACGCAGGTCGACGGCCACGGTGCGCCGGTCCGCGGTCGGCTGAGCGCCCAAACCGGACAGCGTCGCGGTCTTGAACTCGATCACCTGAGGCTGGTCCACCTCGAACACGGTGGTGCCCGACGGCCAGGGCAACCGGTAGGCGCGGGAGTCCAGGCCTGCGGCCAGGATGACGGCCTGCCGGATGCCGGCCTCGGTTGCGGCGCCGAAGAAGTCGTCGAAGAAGCGGGTCCGGATGGCCATCGCGTTGGCGAAGTGCACCGTGCCGGTCGCCGTCTCCTCGTCCAGTTCGGCCAGGTCCAGCTCGCCGCTGGCCAGCCGGGAGAAGAAGTCGACGCCAACCGCGCGGACCAGCGGTTCGGCGAAGGAATCGGTGGCCACCGCGCCCGCTCCATGGGTGTCGCGTGCCGCCACGGCACGCGCCGCCGCGACCATCGTGGCCGTCAGGCCCACGCTGGACGCCAGGTCCCAGGTGTCGCCCTCATACCGTGCGCTGCTTATCTGGGTCATCTGGCTGCTCCCGAAAACGTGCGATCTGATACTTAGCAAATATAACGAGCTTCTCGGACTGTACGCCGCAAAGTTGACCGTCTGCTGTCAGCGGAGGCCACCCTGGACGGACCAGTGCGCACCAGCTGTTAGTCTCGTACACGGTTTGACGCGCTTGGATCTTGGCTGGCCGTATGTCCTGGCCTGCTGGTGTTGGGCGCGTGACGCGAGATGACCTCGGGAACTATTAGACATTGGAACCAGCCGGCCAGTCCCGGTTGGCATGCCGCGACCAGAGTTCGGCTGCGCAGGAGGAAGAGTGCTTTCGGCTTTCATCTCATCGCTGCGGACAGCCGACCTGAGACGGAAGATCCTCTTCACGCTGAGCATCGTCGTCCTGTACCGCGTCGGCGCCGCGCTGCCTTCACCCGGTGTCAACTTCCCCAACGTGCAGCAGTGCATCAAGGAAGCCAGCGGCGGCCAGGCCGGTCAGATCTATTCCCTGATCAATCTGTTCTCCGGCGGCGCGTTGCTGAAGCTCACCGTGTTCGCGGTGGGGGTGATGCCCTACATCACCGCGAGCATCATCGTGCAGCTGCTCACCGTGGTCATCCCGCGGTTCGAAGAGCTCAGGAAGGAGGGCCAGGCCGGTCAGGCCAAGATGACGCAGTACACGCGTTACCTGGCGATTGCGCTGGCCGTCCTGCAGGCCACCAGCATCGTGGCTCTGGCTGCCAACGGCGGTCTGCTCCAGGGCTGCTCGCTGGACATTCTGGCCAACCAGACCATCTTCTCCGAGATCGTCATCGTGATGGTGATGACGGCCGGCGCCGCCCTGGTCATGTGGATGGGCGAGCTGATCACCGAGCGCGGCATCGGCAACGGCATGTCGCTGTTGATCTTCGTCGGCATCGCCGCCCGCATTCCCGCCGAGGGCAATCAGATCCTGCAGAGCCGGGGCGGGATGATCTTCGCGGCCGTGTGTGCGGCCGCCCTGGTCATCATCGTCGGCGTCGTGTTCGTCGAGCAGGGCCAGCGCCGGATCCCCGTCCAGTACGCCAAGCGCATGGTGGGCCGGCGGATGTACGGCGGAACGTCGACATATCTGCCTCTGAAGGTCAACCAGGCCGGCGTTATCCCGGTCATCTTCGCGTCCTCGCTGATCTACATTCCAAATCTGATCACTCAGCTGGTTCGTAGCGGCAGCGGCGGCGGTGGCCACAGCTGGTGGGACAAATTCGTCGGAAGCTACCTTTCCGACCCCAGTAGCCCGGTGTATATCAGCATCTATTTCGGGTTGATCATCTTCTTCACGTACTTCTACGTGTCGATCACGTTCAATCCGGATGAGCGTGCCGACGAAATGAAGAAATTCGGCGGCTTTATTCCCGGCATTCGGCCCGGGCGCCCGACCGCTGATTATCTGCGCTTTGTGCTGAGCCGGATCACTCTCCCCGGCTCGATCTACCTCGGTGTCATCTCCGTGCTGCCCAACCTGTTCCTCCAGATCGGCAACAGCGGCGGGATACAGAATCTACCCTTCGGGGGTACCGCGGTTCTGATCATGATCGGCGTCGGGTTGGATACGGTCAAACAGATCGAGAGTCAGCTCATGCAGCGCAACTATGAAGGGTTCCTCAAGTGAGAGTGGTATTGCTGGGACCGCCTGGGGCGGGCAAGGGGACGCAAGCCGAGAAGCTGGCCGAAAAGCTGGGGATTCCGCATATCTCCACCGGCGAATTGTTCCGCAGCAATATCCAGGAGGGCACCAAGCTGGGCGTGGAGGCCAAGCGCTACCTGGACGCCGGTGACCTGGTGCCGTCCTCGCTGACCAACGAACTCGTGGACGACCGGCTCAATGACCCGGACGCCGCCAACGGCTTCATCCTCGACGGCTACCCGCGGTCGGTGGAACAGGCCAAGGCGCTGCACGAGATGCTGGAGCGGCGCGGCACCGACATCGATGCCGTCGTTGAGTTCCGGGTCTCCGAGGACGAGCTGCTCACCCGGCTGACGGGCCGCGGTCGCGCCGACGACACCGAAGAGGTCATCCGAAACCGGATGAAGGTCTACCGCGAAGAGACCGCGCCGCTGTTGGACTACTACAGCGACGAGCTGAAGACCGTCGACGCGGTCGGTACCTTGGATGAGGTGTTCGCTCGCGCGTTGCAGGTTCTGGGCCAGTAATCATGGGCGCCCTGGCACGGCTGCGGGGCCGCAAAGTGGTACCCCAGCGCACTGCCGGTGAGCTCGATGCGATGGCGGCGGCCGGCGCGGTCGTCGCCGCCGCCCTGAAAGCGGTTCAATCTGCGGCGGTGGCCGGTGTGTCCACCCTGAGTCTCGACGAGATCGCCGAGTCGGTGATTCGCGAGGCGGGCGCCATCCCGTCCTTCCTGGGCTACCACGGCTATCCGGCGTCCATCTGCTCGTCGGTGAACGACCGCGTCGTACACGGAATCCCTTCCGCCGCCGAGGTTCTGGTGCCCGGCGATCTGGTGTCCATCGACTGTGGCGCGGTGCTGGACGGCTGGCACGGCGATGCGGCCGTCACGTTCGGTGTGGGCAACCTGATCCCCGCCGACGCGGCGCTGTCGCAAGCGACCAGAGACTCTCTGGAAGCCGGAATCGCGGCGATGGTCGTCGGGAACCGGCTCACCGACGTCGCGCATGCCATCGAGACCGGTACGCACGCCGCCGCGGCCCGCTACGACCGCGCCTTCGGGATCGTCGAGGGTTACGGCGGCCACGGCATCGGCCGGCAGATGCATATGGATCCCTTCCTGCCCAACGAAGGCTCGCCGGGGCGGGGTCCCACCCTCGCGGTGGGGTCGGTGCTGGCCATCGAGCCGATGCTGACGCTGGGAACCGGGAAGACCGTCGTCCTCGACGATCAGTGGACCGTGACCACGGTTGACGGCTCGCGCGCCGCCCACTGGGAACACACCGTGGCCGTCACTGAAGACGGTCCGCGCATCCTCACGGTTTGAACCAAACTCCCCGATGACTCGTATGAGTAACGGGAGGTGATCAGGTGGCTCGTGTGGCCAACACCGGGGCTGCTGAAGCCGCTCTGATGAAAGCGCTCTATGACGAGCATGCCGCCGTTCTGTGGCGGTATGCGTTGCGGTTGACCGGCGACGCCAGCCAGTCCGAGGACGTCGTCCAGGAGACGTTGTTGCGGGCGTGGCAGCATCCGGAGGTCATCGGCGACACCGAACGTTCGGCGCGGGCCTGGCTGTTCACCGTCGCCCGCAACATGATCATCGACGATCGGCGCAGCGCCCGGTACCGCAACGTCGTCGGCTCGACCGACGAGGAGGGCGCGCCGGAACAGTCCACGCCCGACGAGGTCAACGCGGCGCTGGATCGGCTGCTGATCGCCGAGGCGATGGCCCAGCTGTCCGTCGAACACCGGGCGGTGATCGAGCGGTCGTACTACCGTGGCTGGACCACCGCGCAAATTGCCAACGATCTGAATATCGCAGAGGGAACCGTGAAGTCGCGCCTGCACTACGCGGTGCGCGCGTTGCGGCTCACTCTGCAGGAACTGGGAGTCACACGATGACGGGGTCTGTGCGACACGACCAGCCCGGCGACACGCACCGCTACGCGACGTGGGATGCCGCTTACGTGCTGGGGTCGCTGTCGGGTGCCGAGCGGCGAGAATTCGAAACGCATCTGGCGGATTGTGCGTCTTGCCGCGAGGCCGTCGCCGAACTCAGCGGCATTCCGGCGCTGCTGTCGCAGCTGAGCCGCGACGACGTGGTCGCGATCAACAGAGCGGGACCGGCGCCTTCGACACCGGAGATGTTGCCGTCACTGCTGGAAACGGTGCGCTGGCGGCGGCGCCGCACCCGGCTGACCTGGCTGGCTTCGGCCGCGGCGGCAGTGGTGCTGGGCATCGGCGTGCTGGTCGGGGTCAACGGCTACTTCGCGACGAACTCGCAACCAATCACCTCGGCACAGCCGATGGAGCAGGTTGGCACCAAGCTGCTGACGTCGACGATCGCGGTGTCCAGCGAGCATTGGGGCACCTTCATCAACCTGAAGTGCTTCTGCCTGGCGCCGCCGGACGCCCCGCACGACACCCTGGCCATGGTGGTGGTGGGCCGCGACGGCAGCCACACTCGGCTGGCGACCTGGGTGGCCGAACCTGGGCACAGCGCAACCCCGGCCGGCAGTATCTCGACGCCGATGGAGCAGATCGCCGCCGTGCAGGTGGTGGCCGCCGACAGTGGTCAGGTTCTGCTCGAGCGTTCGATGTAGCTGGCCCGGTGCGGTAAGAAAGGGACGTGGCTGACTCTGCGAAGCGCGATCCCATCGCCGTGGCGAGAACCAACTGGGAACGCGCCGGATGGGGCGATGTCTCGCAGGGCATGGTCGCGGTGACGTCGGTGATGCGCGCGCACCAGATACTCCTGGCCCGCGTCGAGACCGCGCTGCGGCCTTACGATCTGAGTTTTTCCCGGTACGAGTTGCTGCGATTGCTGGCGTTCAGCCGCACGGGTGGCCTGCCGATCACCAAGGCGTCGGACCGACTGCAGGTACACGTCACCAGCGTCACGCATGCTATCCGGCGGTTGGAATCCGACGGGCTGGTAAGGCGGGCACCCCATCCCACCGACGGGCGGACCACCCTGGTGCAGATCACCGAACTGGGGCGCTCCACGGTCGAGGACGCCACCGTGACCCTCAACGAGCAGGTGTTCGCCGATATCGGGATCGATGCTGCCCAGTCGGAGGCGTTGGTGTCGTGCATAGAGACGTTGCGGCGCAATGCGGGGGACTTCTGACTCAGACGGTGCGGCGGGCAAGAACGCACGTCAACTATCGGCAAAACGCGGTTTCAGACCCGTAGTTGCCGATAGAATCCGCTGCTGACTCGACGGCGTTGAAATCTGGTGCTCGCTGGGTTGCCGTCGCGAATGAATCATGAGCCTATTCGGGAAGGTGTCTGATGTCATTTGTAAATGTGCTGCCCGAGTTCCTCGGCGTAGCGGCCACGGAGCTGGCCGGCGTGAACTCGACCCTCAGCGCGGCGAATGCGGCCGCGGCGGCGCGTACCACCACCGTGTTGGCCTCGGGTGCTGACGAGGTGTCCGCAGCGATCGCCGCGGTATTCGAGGCGCACGGGCGAGCTTTTCAGGGGTTCAGTGCGCAGGCGGCGACATTCCATGACAAGTTTGTGCAGCTCTTGGCCGCGGGCGCGGAGTCGTACGCGTCCGCTGAGGCGGCGAGCGCCGCGTCGATCACCAGTCCGTTGCTCAATGCGATCAACGCGCCCTTCTTGGCCGCGACCGGACGCCCACTGATCGGCAACGGCGCTGACGGCGCGCCGGGGACGGGTGCGGCCGGTGGGGCCGGCGGGTGGTTGATGGGCAACGGTGGCGCGGGCGGATCCGGCGCGGTCGGCGTCGCGGGCGGTGCCGGCGGAGCCGCGGGTTTGTTCGGCAACGGTGGGGCCGGTGGCACCGCCGGCAACAGCAGCGCCCAACCGGGTGGGGCTGGTGGGGCCGGCGGGTTGTTGTTCGGACGGGGCGGGGCCGGAGGAGCCGGCGGGTTCGGAGGGGCGCTGGGCGGTACGGGCGGCGCCGGTGGTGCCGGCGGCCTGTTCGGCACCGGCGGGGCCGGCGGGGTCGGTGGGCTCGGGACCGGCAAAGGCGGAACCGGTGGGACGGGAGGGGTCGGCGGGCTGTTCGGCACCGGCGGGGTCGGCGGGGTCGGCGGGGTCGCCACCGGGGCAGCTGGCGTCGGCGGAACCGGCGGGGCGGGAGGCGCCGGAACGCTACTCGGGTCGGGGGGTAGCGGCGGGGCCGGTGGCGGCGTTACAGGCGCAGGCGGCGTCGGAGGTGTAGGTGGCGCCGGCGGCGATGCCGGCCTTCTCTCCGGCAACGGTGGGGCCGGCGGGGCCGGCGGTTTGAGCAGCGTCGGCGGAGTCGGCGGCGCCGGCGGCAAGGCGGGATTGTTCGGCGACGGCGGGTCTGGTGGCGCCGGTGGACTTACTCTGGGTGCGGTGGCCGGCGGCAAGGGTGGGGCTGGTGGAAATGCCGTGCTGATCGGTAATGGCGGTAACGGCGGCAGTGGCGGGGTTGGCGGCACAACCGGTCCCAGTGGTGTCGCCGGAGCCGGAGGGCTGCTGTTGGGCCTCGACGGGTTGACGTAGTCGGCGGGTGGAGGCGCTGATCGGAGTGCGCGCCGCCGAATGACCGGCTGCCCTTTCGGTCTCGAGGTCTTTGG
This sequence comes from Mycobacterium sp. 23, assembly GCF_048287075.1. Classification (NCBI taxonomy): domain Bacteria; kingdom Bacillati; phylum Actinomycetota; class Actinomycetes; order Mycobacteriales; family Mycobacteriaceae; genus Mycobacterium; species Mycobacterium sp. 23. The sequence goes on along the minus strand of NZ_JBLVUX010000005.1, from coordinate 2,852,375 downwards.
CGACTCAGCTGCCCCGCAGCATCTCGATGACCGCGCTGAAGTCCTTATCGGCGTGGTCTGCCGCGAATCTGGCGTAGATCTCCGCTGCGTGGCTGCCAAGGGGGGCGGCCGAACCGGTAGAGGTTACCGCGTCCATGGCCAAACCCAGATCCTTGTTCATCAGCGCGGTCGCGAAACCCGGCTTGAAATCATTGTTGGCGGGTGATGTCGGAACAGGGCCCGGCACAGGACAATTGGTGTGCACGGCCCAGCAGTTACCGGTTGCCCCGGTGATCACGTCGAACAGTGACTGCGCCGACAGGCCGAGCTTCTCGGCCAGCACGAACGCCTCACCGATCGCGATCTGCTGAACCGCCAGCACCATATTGTTGCAGACTTTGGCGGCCTGGCCGGCGCCGGCACCGCCGCAGTGAATCACCTTGCCCGCCATCGGTTCCAGCACCGGTCGGGCGCGCTCCAGGGCGTCGGCCTCGCCGCCGACCATGAATGCCAGCGTCCCGGCCGTCGCCCCCTTGACCCCGCCGGAGACGGGTGCGTCGAGCTGCTGCATGCCCTGCGAGCCCGCCAGCTCGTGCGCGTCGCGGGCATCGCTGACCGAGATGGTGGAGCTGTCGATGAACAACGCACCGGGGCGCGCGGCGGGCAGCACCTCGGCGTAACAGCGTTTGACCACCTCGCCGCTGGGCAGCATGGTGATCACGGCGTCCGCGTCGGCCACGGCTTCGGCGGCGGTCCCGAACAACGTCACACCCTTGTCGGCTGCGGCGCTCGCGGCTGCGGGTATCGGATCGTAGCCGCGCACCAGATGGCCTGCGCCAAGGAGATTGGCTGCCATGGGCGCGCCCATGTTGCCGAGTCCCAGGAACGCGATCGCGAGACGTGTTGTCATGGTGCCCTTCTAGGCGCTGGCCCGAATGCGCGCGGCCTCGGCGCGGCCGACGACCACCCGCATGATTTCGTTGGTCCCTTCCAGGATCCGATGCACCCGCAGGTCGCGGACGATCTTTTCCAAACCATACTCGCGCAGGTAGCCGTAGCCGCCGTGCAACTGCAGCGCCTTGTCGGCCACCTCGAAGCAGGTGTCGGTGACGTACCGCTTGGCCATCGCGCACAACTCCACCTTGTCGGCGGCGTTGTCATCCAGCGCGGATGCAGCCCGCCACAACATCATTCGCGACGTCTCCAGTCCGGTGGCCATGTCGGCCAGGGTGAACCGGATGGTGGGCTCGTCGAGCAGGGCGGAGCCGAAGGCGTGCCGGTCGCGGACGTAGGTGCCCGCCTTGTCGAACGCGGACTGGGCTCCGCCCAACGAGCAGGCGGCGATGTTGAGCCGTCCGCCGTTGAGGCCGTTCATCGCGATCCCGAAACCGGTGCCCTCACCGTCAACGCCGCCGAGCATGGCGTCGGCCGGAACCCGCACGCCGTCCAGAATCACCTGCGCGGTGGGTTGGGCATGCCAACCCATCTTCTCCTCAAGCGCACCGAAACTCAGTCCCGCAGTGTCTTTTTCGACGACAAATGCGGAGATGCCGCGTGGTCCCTCATTGCCCGTTCTGGCCATCACCACGTAGACGTCGGACGCCCCGGCGCCGGAGATGAACTGCTTCACGCCGTCCAGCACATAATCCGAACCCTGCTTGACCGCACGCGTGCTCAACGCGCTCGCGTCGGAGCCCGCGCCGGGCTCGGTCAGGCAGTAGCTGGCGATCACGTCCATCGTCGCCAGCCGCGGCACCCACGCCTTTCGCTGTTCGTCGGTGCCGAAGCTGTCGATCATCCAGGCGCACATGTTGTGGATGGACAGGAACGCCGCGGTGACCGGGTCGGCGATGGCCAGCTGTTCGAAGATGCGCACGCCGTCCAGGCGGCGCAGTCCGCTGCCGCCGACGTCGTCGCGGCAGTAGATCGCCGCCATCCCGAGTTCGGCGGCCTCGCGCAGCACGTCGGTGGGGAAGTGCTTGGTGGCATCCCATTCCAGGGCGTAGGGGGCCATCCGCTTGTCGGCGAAGGCTGCCGCCGTCTCGGTGATCACCCGTTCTTCATCGTTGAGGGTAAACATTTTCGGCCCGTTAATCCATTGTGGGGATGACGAATTCGGCACCGTCCTTGATGCCGGACGGCCAGCGGGAGGTGACGGTCTTGACCTTGGTGTAGAACTGGATCGACGCCGGACCGTGCTGGTTGAGGTCGCCGAATCCGGACCGCTTCCAGCCACCGAAGGTGTGGTAGGCCACCGGAACCGGAATCGGGACGTTGACGCCGACCATGCCCACCTGCACCCGCGAGACGAAGTCGCGCGCAGTGTCGCCGTCGCGGGTGAAGACCGCCACGCCGTTGCCGTACTCATGCTCGGACGGCAACCGGAGCGCCTCTTCGTAGTCGTGGGCACGCACGATGCACAGCACCGGCCCGAAGATCTCGTCGGTGTAGATCGACATCTCCGGGGTGACGTGGTCGAACAAGGTGGGCCCGATGAAGTAGCCGCCCTCGAGGTTGGCGTCCCCGAACGTGAGGTCGTCACTGGCCCGTTCGCGTCCGTCGATGACCAGTTCGGCGCCGGCCTCCACGCCCTGGCCGATGTAGTCGCGCACCCGGGTCAGCGCGGCCTCGGTGACCAACGGGCCGTAGTCGGCCTTGGGGTCCAGGCTGTGTCCGACGCGCAGGCCGTTGATCCGCTCAATCAGCCTGGCGCGCAGCCGTTCTGCGGTCTGTTCCCCGACCGGAACGGCGACGCTGATTGCCATGCAGCGCTCACCGGCGCTGCCGTAGCCGGCGCCGATCAGCGCGTCGACGGCCTGGTCGAGATCGGCGTCGGGCATCACGATCATGTGATTCTTGGCGCCACCGAAGCATTGCGAACGCTTTCCGGTGGCCGCTGAGTGGCTGTAGATGTACTGCGCGATGTCGGAACTGCCGACGAAACCCACCGCCTGGATGTCCGGGTGCTGCAGGATCGCGTCGACGGCTTCCTTGTCGCCGTGCACCACCTGGAACACCCCGGGTGGCAGGCCCGCTTCCAGAAACAGTTCGGCCAGTCGGACCGGAACCGAGGGGTCGCGTTCACTTGGCTTGAGCACGAACGCATTTCCACACGCCAGAGCCGGGCCGGCCTTCCACAGCGGAATCATCGCCGGGAAGTTGAACGGGGTGATGCCGGCGACCACGCCCAGCGGCTGGCGCAGCGAGTAGACGTCGATGCCGGGACCGGCGCCCTCGGTGTAGTCACCCTTGAGGAGGTGCGGGATGCCGATGCAGAACTCGATGACCTCGATGCCGCGCTGAATGTCGCCTCTGGCGTCCGGCAGCGTCTTGCCGTGTTCGAGGGAGAGTAACTCGGCCAGCTCGTCGATGTTCTTGTTGACCAATTCGACGAACTTCATCAGGACCCGGGCGCGGCGCTGTGGATTCCATGCCGCCCAGCCTTGTTGGGCCTCGACGGCAGAGGCCACCGCGGCGTCGATGTCGGCCTGATTGGCCATCGGGACGGTGGACTGGACTTCTCCGGTGCTCGGATTGAGAACGTCGGCGGTGCGGGTGGAGGAGCCGGCGGTGCGCTGCCCGTCGATGAAGTGCGGAATCTGCGAGGTCATGGTTGTCCCGAGGAAGTAGGCAAGAGGTTTACTTGGATATCCTAGTAACTGTGGCCCGGGGCTGCAAGGAGGGTGGCTTGGCCCCGTCACTTGCCGGTGTAACCCGATCCCGTATTCACTATTCGTGAAGGGATCGGCGCGACGCAGGAGTCAGGAAACGGTCAGCGATCAACCACGGCCTTTGCGTGCGGTGCCGGATGACGGTTATCCCAGCTGGGAGGCCGTCTATCAGGACAACGCCACTTGGGTGTATCGCACGCTTTTCGCAAGGGTGGGCAATCGGGCGGACGCGGAAGACCTGACAACGGAAGTCTTTCTGGCAGCCTTGCGGCCGCTGCGGTTGACCGCCAGTGTGGCCGAGGTGCGGGCCTATCTGCGGGCCACCGCGCGAACCGTGCTGGCCGCGCACTGGCGCGAGACCCTGGGCCGCGAAATCACCTCGATCGACGACATCGAGCAGCCACCTCAAAGTAAGGAAGCGGTCAACAACGCACCGCAGCGCGTCGCCCGCGTACTGGACCAACTGCCGGAGAATTATCGTCGGATTCTGCAGCTGAGATTTCTGGGAGGTAATTCAATCAAGGAGTCCGCGGCCCTGCTCGGGGTGAGCGTCGCCAATGCCAAGGTGCTCCAACATCGCGCGCTGCGGCTCGCCGCACAGATGAACGAGGGGAGCGAGTAATGAACGTCCGTGCTCTGCGCCGATACCTCGACGACTTGCTCGGCGGCCGCCGTCCGCGGCCGTTCCAGCCCGACGACTTCGAGGCCGCACAGATCCGCACCGCGATAGAGCTGCGGGCCGCGCAACCCGGGGGAGACGCACCGAGGCCGGAATTTCTTGCGGAGCTGCACCGGCGCCTCGCCGAGCAGCAATCCGAATCGGTTGCGCCTCAACCGTTTAAGGCTGGGGCCACGCGCAGGCAGGTGGTGGTCGGAACGTCGGCCGCCGCTGCCGCCGCGGTGGCCGCAGTCTCCGTCGACCGGCTCGTCATCGGCGACCGCGGTCCGGCAACGCCGCCGGGAGGTGGGGAACTCACGCCCAACGCCGGGCGCTGGGTGCCGGTCGCGGCCAGCTCCGAGGTGCCCGACCGGATGATGCGGCCCTTCGACCTCGGCACGGTCAACGGATTCGTTCGACGGGTGGACGGCAAGCCCGAGGCGGTATCGGGTGTGTGCACCCACCAAGGCTGCCGACTGTGGTTCGATGCGCCAGACGACCGGCTGCGCTGCCCGTGCCACTCGGCGTCGTTTTCGCCGGCCGGCGAGGTGTTGACACACCAAAACCCGGTTGCACCAAGCCCTTTGCCGAAATTCCTGGTTCGCGAGGTGGACGGGGAGATCGAGGTGTTCGCCCCGGCGCCCCCGGACAAACCGTCCGTGTAAGGCGTCTGCGGGCGGGTCAAATTGATGGTAGTATCGAACATGTGTTCGATATGCTGCGGTTCTCGCAGGTGGACCCGGGTGCCACCGAAGCCGAACTGGTCGCGCGCATCACCGAGTTGGAGCAGGTGAAATCCGCCGCGGCCGCGGGGCAGGCGCGGGCGGCGGCCGCCCTGGATGCGGTCCGGCGTGCCGCGGAATCGGCCGCGGCAGTGCCGGCGGGCAAGCGGGGCCGCGGGGTGGCCAGCGAGGTCGCCCTGGCCCGGCGGGATTCCCCGGCCCGCGGGGGCCGGCACCTGGGGTTCGCCACAGCTTTGGTGCACGAGATGCCCCACACCCTGGCCGCGTTGGAACACGGCGCGCTCAGCGAATGGCGGGCCACCCTGATCGTGCGGGAATCGGCCTGCTTGGACGTCGAGGACCGCCGCGCGCTGGACCGCGAACTGTGCGCCGAGATGGACACGCTGGTGGGCCTGGGCGACAAGCGGATCACCGCCGCCGCCCGAAAGATCGCCTACCGCCTGGATGCGCGCGCCGTCGTCGATCGCGCCGCCCGGGCCGTGCACGACCGCACCGTCACCATCCGCCCGGCGCCGGACACCATGACCTGGGTCAGCGCCCTGCTGCCCGTGGCCCAGGGCGTCGGGGTCTACGCCGCGCTACGCCGTGCCGCCGACACCACCTTCGACGGACGCAGTCGCGGCCAGGTCATGGCCGACACTCTGATTGAGCGCATCACCGCCACCCCCGCCACCACCCCGGCCCCCATCGCCCTCAATGTGGTCATCTCCGACCGGGCCCTGCTCGGCCACACCGACGACGCCGCGACCCTCGAGGGCTACGGGCCCATCCCCGCCGAGGTCGCCCGCCGATGGCTCACCGCCGCGCTGGCCGAGAAGAACTCCCTGGCCACCCTGCGCCGCCTCTACGCCAGCCCCACCACCGGCGCCCTGGTTGCCATGGAATCACGCGCCCGCACCTTCCCCCGCGGTCTGGCCGAATTCATCAACCTGCGCGACCAAACCTGCCGCACCCCCTACTGCGACGCCCCCATCCGCCACCGCGACCACATCACCCCCGCCCACCACGGCGGACCCACCACCGCCACCAACGGCCAAGGCCTGTGCGAACGCTGCAACTACGTCAAAGAATCACCCGGCTGGCGCGTCACCGCGCACGACGACAACGGTGTGCACACCACCGAATACATCACCCCCACCGACGCCCGCTACCGATCCGTCGCGCCACCGATCTACGCCATCACCCATATCAGCGAGATGGAAGACGCCCTGGGCATCACCATCATCGACTTCCATGCCGCCTAGGGGCAGGTGGCATCGACCTCGAAGGTCTTGCTGACCTGCTGCCCCGCATCGTCGACACCCGTTGCGGTGCCGGTGATCTGGTAGGCGTTACCGTTCTTCGTCGCCTTGGCGCTGTTGCCGGGAGCGCCTTCGGTGAAGCTGAGGACCACGCCGTCGACGGTGCCCAGGCCGGCGCTGCGGACCGTGGAGGCGTCCTGCTCCAGGCCGACGATCACGCCGGTCATCATGTCACCGATGGCGATGGAGAACTTGCCCTGGTTGGTCTCGCACACGACCGCTCCGCTGACCGGCTGCGGCTGGCCGCCGATGATGACCTTCGTCTCTCCGGCGGCGGCAGGTGCGGCGGGCGGGGCGGAGCTGGTGGCCGGGTTGGCCGGCGCGGCCGCACTCGACGAAGCCGGCGAGCTGGAAGAGGTGCCCGGCGACTTCTCATCCTTCGAACATCCGGCCATGCCCACCACGAGGGTCGTCGCACTCAGGGCGACCAACAGCTCACGCTTCACCAATGTCTCCTTCGACTGATCGGCACACAGCAGATGTTGAGAAGCAGTATGTCAGTGAGCGCGCAGGTCGGCGACAAAATCTTGAGCCTGTTGCCAGGTGGGAAGCAGGCCGGAAGCCCGAACGTCGGCGAAGCTGGGCGCCGCGGCGTCGCGATCGGACAGGCTCGGTGCGGCGCCGTCGACCAGTGGCCAGTCCACCCCGATGGCTGGGTCAGTGGCGCAGATGGTGTGCTCGCGTTCCGGGTTGTATTCCGCCGAGCACAGGTACATCACGGTCGAATTGTCCTGCAGTGCAAGGAAACCGTGAGCCAGGCCCTCGGAGATGTAGACGCTTCTGCGGTCCTGGTCGTCGAGTAGCACCGAGTCCCATTTGCCGAACGTCGGTGAGCCCTCCCGGATGTCGACGACCACGTCGAACACCGCACCCCGCACGCAAGTCACGTACTTGGCCTGGCTCGGCGGCAGCTGTGCGAAATGCAAACCACGCAACACACCGGCCGAGGACGTCGAACAATTGGCCTGGCGGACATCCAACCGGTGTCCGGCGAACGCGCTGAAACCTTTGTCGGTGAGCCATTCGAAGAACACGCCGCGGGAGTCGCCGTGGACGGTAGGGGTGATCTCCCAGGCGCCCGGGATGTCGAGTTCACGAACTTTCATGTCACTGACCGCGCTTCTCGTAACGTGCCTCTGCGGCGTCTTTGATTGGCCGCCACCATGATTCGTTGTCGCGATACCAGTCGATGGTGGCTTGCAGCCCTTCTTCGAAGTTGGTGTGCTTTGGCGCCCAACCCAATTCGTTGTAGAGCAGGGTCGGGTCGATGGCATAGCGAAGATCGTGGCCGACACGGTCGGTGACGTGATCGAAGTCGTCGGGATCGCGGCCCATCAACTGCAGCAGCGTGCGCAGCACGGTCAGGTTGTCCCGCTCGCCCTCCGAGCTGATCAGATAGGTGCGGCCGGACTCACCCTTTTCCAGAATTCGCCGCACCGCGCTGTTGTGGTCCTCGACGTGGATCCAGTCGCGTACGTTGTGTCCGCTGCCGTAGAGCTTGCACCGCCGCCCCGTGAGCACGTTGGTGATCTGGCGCGGAATGAACTTCTCGATGTGCTGGAACGGGCCGTAGTTGTTCGAGCAGTTCGACAGCGTCGCGCGCACACCGTAGGACCGCACCCAGGCCCGGACCAGCATGTCGCTGCCGGCCTTGGTCGCCGAGTAGGGACTTGACGGGTTATAAGGCGTGGATTCGGTGAACCGCTGCGGGTCGTCGAGTTCCAGGTCGCCGTACACCTCGTCGGTCGAGATGTGGTGCAGTCGCACCCCGTTGCGTCGCACCGCTTCCAGAATGGTGAAGGTGCCCACCACGTTGGTGTGCAGGAACGGCTCGGGGTTGTCCAGCGCGTTGTCGACGTGAGATTCAGCCGCGAAATGGACGACCGCATCGCACTCGGCCACCAGCGCCGACACCAGTCCGGCGTCGCAGATGTCGCCCTCGACCAACCGGATCGAGTCCGCGACGCCGGCCAGTGACTCCCGGCGTCCGGCATAGGTCAACGCGTCCAGGACCGTCACGGAATCTTCGGGGTGTTCGCGCACCGTACTGTGCACGAAATTCGCCCCGATAAAGCCCGCCCCCCCGGTGACTAGCAGCCGCATGGCTACAAACCTTAACCGGAGAGCCCGAGCGCTCCTGCCAGTTCGGTGAGGGCGGGTAGCAGCTTCTCCGGTCCCGAGGAACCGAGCACCTGGATGGCGACGTGGTCGGCGCCAGCGTCCAGGTGCTCGTTGAGGCGGCGCGCGATCGCGTCCGGGGTGCCGTAGGCGACCAAGGCGTCGATCAACCGGTCACTGCCGGGCTTGCGCACGTCCTCGTCGGTGAATCCCAGCCGCAGCCAGTTGTTCACGTAGTTGCTCAGGCCCAGGTAGAAGTCAATGACCTCGCGCCCGACGGCACGCGCTTCGTCGGCGTCGGTGGTGAGCACGACCTTGTGTTCGGGTGCCAGGAACACCGTGTTGCCCAGCAGGTGACGGGCGGTGCCGGTGTGCTCGGGTGTGGTCAGATATGGGTGGGCACCCGCGCTGCGTTCGGCCGACAGCCGCAGCACCCGGGGTCCGAGTGCGGCGAGTACCCGGCGGCTGTTCGGCACCGGGTGGCCCTGAAATCCACTGTCCAGCTCGTCGAGATAGGACACGAGAGCGTCGTACGGCTTCTGGTACTGGTCGGTGTGCTCGGGGTGACCGACGCCGACGCCCAGCAGGAACCGGCCCGGATGCGCGTCTTCGATGCGGTGATAGGACTTGGCGACGGCCGCGGCCGGCGCCGCCCAGATGTTCACGATGCCGGTGGCCAGCTGCAGCGTGGTGGTCTGCTCGAGCGCCGGCTCGACCCAGGCCAGTTCGGCATCCGGTGACATGCCGATCCAGGCGGCGCCGTACCCCAGCGCCTCGATCTCGCCGGCCAACTCGGGCGCGATGCCCCGGGTGCCCAGCCATACGCCGAACTTTCCCAGGTCGGGTTTGAGTGAAACGGATTCAGTCATCGCCGGTGCCTATACCCGTTTACAGCCCGAGTGCCCCGGCCAATTCGGCAAGCGCGGGGACCAGGTTCTCGCTGCGGGTCAGAACCTGCACCGGCACGTGGTCGGCGCCGGCATCGAGGTGCTCGCGCAGCCGTGCTGCGATCGCGTCGGTGGTGCCGTAGGCGACCACGGAGTCCACCAGACGATCGCTGCCGGGTTTGGCCAGATCGTCATCGGTGAAGCCCAGTCGCTTCCAGCTGTTCAGGTAGTTGGCCAGGTTGAGGTACATGCCGAGGGCTTTTCGGCCCACGGCGCGAGCCTGCTCCGCGTCGGTAGTGAGTACCACCTTGTGCTCAGGTGCCAGGAACGCCGATGGCCCGATGAGTTCACGCGCCCGGGCGGTGTGCTCGGGCGTCGTCAGGTACGGGTGCGCGCCGGCACCGCGCTCCGCCGACAGCTTGAGGACCCGCGGGCCCAGCGCCGCCACCACCCGGCGGTTGGCGGGCACGCCGTAGTCGTCCAGCTGGTCGAGATACTCGGTGAGGGCGTCTATCGGCTTGCGGTACTCGGTGACCACCTCGCGGTGGCCGACGCCGATACCGAGCAGGAAACGCCCCGGGTAGGCCCTGTCGATCCGGTGGAACGATTCGGCGACCGGCTTGGCCGGTGCGGTCCAGATATTGACGATGCCCGTGGCGACCTGCAGCGTCGTGGTCGCGTCCAGGATCGGTTCCACCCAGTCCAGTTCAGCGGGCGGGGAACCGCCCACCCACACGGCCCCGTAGCCGAGGGCCTCGATTTCTTTGGCCTGTTGGGGCGTGACGCCGCGTCCGAACGATCCGAACCGGCCGAGATCGGGCTTGCTGTCAGCAGAAGCGGTCATGATCGCTCCAACCGGGCGGGCGGTGTGGCGTATTCCGGTTCGCGGGTGATCCGGGCGTTTTTGCGTCGAACGCGGGGCTACGGGTATCGTGGACCAACGGTGCGGCGTCCGTGCCGACTCTTGGCGTGCCCTGTCTGAAATTTCTTCCGGGAATTTCCATTATCGGCTCACGTTTTGTAGTTCGGACGAATGCTGCGCCCAACCAGGTACGGACGAAAAGTAGAGGATCTCCGAAAAGTAATGGCCAAGAAGGACGGTGCCATCGAGGTCGAGGGTCGCGTGGTCGAACCCCTGCCCAATGCGATGTTTCGCATTGAGCTGGAAAACGGCCACAAGGTGCTCGCCCACATCAGCGGCAAGATGCGGCAGCACTACATCCGCATCCTGCCCGAGGACCGGGTGGTGGTGGAGTTGTCTCCCTACGACCTTTCCCGGGGCCGCATTGTGTACCGGTACAAGTAGCAACTGACACGACCAGAAGAACAGGACCGAGACTGCCGTGAAGGTGAACCCGAGCGTCAAGCCGATCTGTGACAAGTGCAGGGTGATCCGTCGGCATGGACGGGTCATGGTGATCTGCCAAGATCCCCGTCACAAGCAGCGGCAAGGCTGATTGCCGACGTCCACAACTGAATGCTGACCTCCCAGCACCACTGAGCGAATACGTCGCTCAGACACGCCCGGACGGAGGCCGGGCCCTCACCCTCAGGTGAGGAACGGACTGGGAAAAGACCTCCGCTGAGAAAGAGGAAACGCCACCTATGGCTCGACTAGTAGGCGTCGATCTGCCGCGCGACAAGCGCATGGAGATCGCGCTGACGTACATCTTCGGCATCGGCCGCACCCGCTCGATCGAGATTCTCGCGGCCACCGGCATCGACAAGGACCTGCGCACCAAGGACCTGACAGATGACCAGCTGACCCATCTGCGCGACTACATCGAAGCGAACCTGAAGGTCGAGGGTGACCTGCGCCGTGAGGTGCAAGCCGACATTCGTCGCAAGATCGAGATCGGCTGCTACCAGGGCCTGCGACACCGTCGCGGGCTCCCCGTGCGCGGCCAGCGGACCAAGACCAATGCGCGGACCCGTAAAGGCCCCAAGCGCACCATCGCAGGCAAGAAGAAGGCCAGGTAACCGATGCCACCGAAGAAGGGAACCGCTTCGGGTCCCAAGAAGGGCCAGAAGACCCGCCGCAGGGAAAAGAAGAACATCCCGCACGGCGCCGCTCACATCAAGAGCACGTTCAACAACACGATCGTGACGATCACCGACCCTCAGGGCAACGTGATCGCCTGGGCCTCGTCGGGTCACGTCGGGTTCAAGGGATCCCGGAAGTCGACGCCGTTCGCGGCTCAGCTGGCCGCCGAGAACGCCGCCCGCAAGGCGCAGGAGCACGGTGTCAAGAAGGTCGATGTGTTCGTCAAGGGCCCGGGTTCGGGCCGCGAGACCGCGATCCGTTCGCTGCAGGCCGCGGGCCTGGAGGTGGGCGCGATCTCCGACGTCACTCCCCAGCCGCACAACGGCTGCCGCCCGCCCAAGCGTCGGCGCGTCTAGGTCTAGGAGGACATACCCATGGCTCGTTACACCGGACCCGTCACTCGCAAGTCACGCCGGCTGGGCACCGACCTCGTCGGTGGCGACCAGTCCTACGAGAAGCGGCCCTACCCGCCCGGCCAGCATGGCCGCGCCCGGGTCAAGGAAAGCGAATACCGCCAGCAGCTGCAGGAGAAGCAGAAGGCTCGCTTCACCTACGGCGTGATGGAGAAGCAGTTCCGCCGCTACTACGAAGAGGCCGTTCGCCACTCGGGCAAGACCGGTGAGGAACTGCTGCGCATCCTGGAAAGCCGGCTGGACAACGTCGTGTACCGCGCCGGCCTGGCGCGTACCCGACGGATGGCCCGCCAGCTCGTCAGCCACGGTCACTTCTCGGTCAACGGCGTGCACGTCAACGTGCCCAGCTACCGGGTGTCGCAGTACGACATCATCGATGTCCGGGACGGCTCGCTGAACACGGTGCCGTTCCAGATTGCGCGGGAGACCGCGGGCGACCGCCCGATCCCGAGTTGGCTGCAGGTGGTGGGGGAGCGGCAGCGCATCCTGATCCACCAGCTGCCTGAGCGTTCGCAGATCGACGTCCCGCTCACCGAGCAGCTGATCGTCGAGTTCTACTCGAAGTAAGAATGTTCCGCGCCGCCCGGCGCGGGATACCTAACGGCATCAAATAGCGGGTGCCGAGAAGGAGAAGAAGAAACAATGCTGATCTCTCAGCGGCCCACCCTGTCCGAGGACATCCTCACCGACAGCCGGTCCCAGTTCGTCATCGAACCGCTGGAGCCGGGATTCGGTTACACCCTTGGCAATTCGCTGCGGCGTACGTTGCTGTCGTCGATCCCCGGCGCGGCCGTCACCAGCATTCGCATCGACGGCGTCCTGCACGAGTTCACCACCGTGCCCGGCGTCAAGGAGGATGTCACCGACATCATCCTGAACCTCAAGAGCCTGGTGGTGTCCTCCGAGGAGGACGAGCCGGTCACCATGTACCTGCGTAAGCAGGGCCCGGGTGAGGTCACCGCGGGCGACATCGTGCCGCCGGCCGGTGTCACGGTGCACAACCCGTCGATGCACATCGCGACCCTGAACGACAAGGGCAAGCTCGAGGTCGAGCTCGTCGTCGAGCGCGGCCGCGGCTACGTGCCGGCGGTGCAGAACCGGGCCTCGGGCGCCGAAATCGGCCGTATCCCAGTCGATTCCATCTACTCGCCGGTTCTCAAGGTGACCTACAAGGTGGACGCGACCCGTGTCGAGCAGCGCACCGACTTCGACAAGCTGATCCTGGACGTCGAGACCAAGAGCTCGATCACCCCGCGCGACGCGCTGGCCTCGGCCGGTAAGACGCTGGTCGAATTGTTCGGTCTGGCACGCGAACTCAACGTCGAGGCCGAGGGCATCGAGATCGGACCGTCGCCGGCCGAGGCGGACCACATCGCCTCGTTCGCGCTGCCGATCGACGACCTGGACCTGACCGTGCGGTCCTACAACTGCCTCAAGCGGGAAGGCGTGCACACCGTCGGCGAACTGGTCTCCCGCACCGAGTCGGACCTGTTGGACATCCGCAACTTCGGGCAGAAGTCCATCGACGAGGTGAAGGTCAAGCTGCACCAGCTCGGCCTGTCGCTCAAGGACAGCCCGCCCAGCTTCGACCCGTCCGAGGTCGCCGGCTACGACGTCGCCACCGGCACCTGGTCCACCGAGGGTGCCTACGACGACCAGGACTACGCCGAAACCGAACAGCTCTAAAGAACCCCGTCCCGGCCCTACCTGATACGGGGGCCGGCCCCACATAGGAGAAGTCGCAATGCCCAAGCCCACCAAGGGTCCTCGTCTCGGCGGGTCGTCCTCGCACCAGAAGGCGATTCTGGCCAACCTGGCCACGTCGCTTTTCGAGCACGGCCGGATCAAGACCACCGAGCCCAAGGCGCGGGCGTTGCGGCCCTACGCGGAGAAGCTGATCACCCACGCCAAGAAGGGCACGCTGCACAACCGGCGTGAGGTGCTCAAGAAGATCCGTGACAAGGACGTCGTGCACACCCTGTTCGCGGAGATCGGACCGTTCTTCGCCGACCGCGAGGGCGGTTACACCCGCATCATCAAGGTCGAGAACCGCAAGGGCGACAACGCTCCGATGGCCGTGATCGAGCTGGTTCGGGAGAAGACGGTGACGTCGGAGGCCGACCGGGCGCGGCGGGTGCAGTCCTCGAAGAAGGCCGCGCCGGTCGCGGCGGCGGCGGCGCCTCAGGCGGCGGTCGAGCCGGAGGCGGCCGAGGGCCCGACGGCCGAGGAGGCCACCGAGGCCACCGAGACCGAGGCTGTCGAGACCGAGGCCGTCGAGGCCGACGAGACGTCGGAGAACCCCGAGAATTAGTGGGGACGTCCGTCTGCGGCTTGATATCGCCTACGACGGAACCGAATTCGCGGGCTGGGCGGCGCAAGCGGAGCAACGCACGGTCGCCGGCGTCCTCGATGCGGCGCTGACGACCGTGTTCCGCACACCGGTGCGGCTACGCGCGGCCGGACGCACTGACGCCGGCGTACACGCCACCGCGCAGGTGGCTCACGCCGATATCCCGGTCGAGGCTCTGCCGCACGCCTATTCGCGGGCCGATCGGACCGGTGAACCGGAATTCCTGGCGCTGGTGCGGCGGCTGGGCAGGTTCCTGCCGGCCGACGTCCGGGTCATCGAGATCACGCGTGCGCCAACTGGTTTTGACGCCCGATTCTCGGCGCTGCGGCGGCATTACGCGTATCGACTGTCGACAGCGCCCTACGGCGTGCTGCCGCAGCAGGCGCGCTTCGTCACCGCCTGGCCACGCGCGCTGGACCTGGACGCGATGACCCGCGCATCGCGAGAACTGTTGGGACTGCACGATTTTGCGGCTTTCTGCCGGCACCGCGCAGGTGCCACCACGATTCGGGAGCTGCAACGGCTGGACTGGACGCGCGACGGGGATCTGGTCACCGCGCATGTGAGCGCCGACGCATTCTGCTGGTCCATGGTGCGCTCGTTGGTCGGTGCGCTGCTCGCCGTTGGCGAGCATCGGCGAGACCCGCGATGGTGTCGTGAAATGCTCAGTGCAACAAGCCGATCCAGCGATTTCGCGGCAGCGCCACCGCAAGGACTGACGCTGATCGGAGTGGACTACCCGCCGGATGACCAGCTGGCCGCGCGGAATCTGATCACCCGCGACATCCGTTCGCCCCGTTAAATCCTGCCCGCGACAAAGTTCGCGGCCTCATTGGTCAGGCCGGGGACGTAGCCGAGGTGCGCCTTCCATACGTTGCCGTCGGAGCAGATCGGGTCGCCCTCGTTGCACAGATTGAGTATTTTGCCGCCGAATTGCGGGCTCAGAGCGGTTAACAAGCCGCCGGCCCGGCCGGAAGGATTGCCGAACAGGGTGACCGCGGAGACATGGTCGGCAGCCTCGGGCGGCAGTGGCTGGGTGAAACCGAGGCCGGCCAGCGGTGCGGCCGTGACGATGTCGATGACCGCGGCTCCCTGGGAATAGCCACCGAGCACCATCCTGGTGTCGGGGCAGGAGTTGGCCATCTGCTGAACATGGTCGCTGGCGTCGTTGGCTCCGTCGGTGGCGGCCAGGAAGTCCTTGCTGGCGGGATAGTTCACACCGTAGGCGCCGATATTGCGGCCGGTCTGCTGGCGCAGCGACCCGACCAGAGCGTTACCCACCCGGCCGAGGCCGGGCGGCTCGCCGGTTCCCCGGGCGAAGATCACCTCGACATCCGGACAAGCCGCCTGCGCCGGCGGTGCCAGCGGAGGGGCCATCAACAGAGCGGCCGCCGCGAGTGCGGCGGCCGTCAATCGACCCAGGGGGGCGCATCTCATGGCCCCAATGCTAGGCGTTACCGACGGTGCGTCACTGCACCTGGACGACGGGCTGCTGCACCGGGGTGATGGGAGTGGCGGGCACCTGCGGTGCCAGGGCGGGGTTCTGCGGCACGACGCCCGGTATCTGAGGAACGAGGGGCAGCTGGCCCGGCATGTGCGGAGTGCCGTTCATGATCTTGGGCGCGGCGAAAGCGGCCCCCTGGGTCGTGTAGAAGGGCACGTAGCCTTCGGTATGTCCGCTCCACTCGTTGCCGGCGCCGGCGTGGCAGATCGGGTCCTGCGGATTGCAGTAGTCGACGGCTTTGGACCCCAACAGGGTGCTCTTGGTAGGCAGTGATCCGCCGGCGCGGTCGGCGATGTCGCCGAAGGTGACCACCGCCGCGACGTTGCCGACGTATTCGGGCGGCAGGGAACTGCCCCAACTGATGCCCCCGATCGGAACGCCGGCCACGATGTCCATCACGGACGCACCCTGCGAGTAACCGCCCAGCACGATCTTGGTGTTCGGGCAGGAGGACACCGTGGCTTTGACGTGAGTGATCACGTCATTGGCTCCATCGCCGCCGTGCAGCTGCAACTTGCTGGCCGCGTAGTTGACGCCGTAGGTGCGAATGTTGAGACCACTGGTTTGTTGACGCAGCGAGTCCACGAACGCGTCGCCCACCCGGCCCAGGCCCGGCGCCTCATTGGTTCCGCGGGCGAACACCACCTCGGCGTCAGGGCAGTCGTCGGCCCACGCGGACGGCGCCGAGGCGAGCGGGCTGACCGGCAGGACAGCGGCGGACAGGGCTGCGAGGCCTACACCGGCCCGACCGGCAAGGCGCATGAAGTGCTGATACACGCCGAAATTTTACCCGCGGCGCGGCGGAGCAAAACCTCCACGGTTGTGGATAGCGGGTGAGAAGGAGCCGCTGAGCGGCCTACCGTCACAGTTAAATCGGGTGAAGACATGGGAGAAATGTGCCTCTGCAGGCGGCGACCTGGTTGCATGTGAGCGGCTACCGGTACCAGCTCCGGCGCATGGAGAATGCGTTGCTGGACGCGCAGGCCGACTCACCGGGCAGGCTGTGGCGGGGTTCGCTGGCGGCGGGCTCTGTCTTGACGGTCGTCGCCTTGGCGGGTTGCTTGTTTCTGAGCGGGCTGTGGCCCCAGCCAAGTCTGGGCGATGCCCGGATCGCCATGGGTCAGGCATCCGGAGCGCTGTACGTGAAGGTCGGTGACACCTGGCACCCGGTGCTGAACCTGGCGTCCGCGCGGTTGATCGCCGCGACCGATGCCAATCCGCGGCCGGTGGCGGAGTCTGCGCTGGCGCAGACCAAACGCGGCCCGCTGCTGGGCATCCCGGGAGCGCCGGGTTTGATCGCTCCGGCGCTGCGCGCGCAGGAGTCGCGCTGGACGGTGTGCGACGGTGCGGGAGGGACGGCGGTCTTACTGGGGGCGGATTCGCCGGCCGGTCGCGTCGGCGCCGGACAAGCGCTGCTGGTCGCCGTCCGTACCGGCGGGCCGGCCTACCTGCTGTACCGCGGCCGTCGGGCGCTGGTGGACCTTCCCGATCGTGCTGTCGTGCGAGCGCTGAGGTTGCCGGACCGGGCTCCACACATCGTCTCTCAAACTTTGCTGAACGCCGTTCCGGAGGCACCGCCCATCGCGGCTCCCCGGTTACCTGGCGCGGGCGGCCCGGCAGGGGCATGGCTGCCCGGGTTTCGGGTGGGCACTGTGCTACGAATCACACGGGCCGCGGGTGACGAGTATTACGTCGTGCTCAACGCCGGGGTCCAGCGAATCAGCCAGGTCGTCGCGGACCTGCTTCGGTTCGAGGTCTCGGCCGAGATCACCACCGCGGACCCCGCCCTGCTGCGCACGGCCCCCAATGTGGACACACTGCCGGTCTCCGGGATCCCCGAGCAGGTGCCGTCGGACCCCGGGGGTTCGACGTGGTGTGCGGTGTGGACTCCCGTCGCGTCCGGTCTGCCCGACATCGGATTCCTGGCGGACCCGCGCCCACCGGCCACGGCGGCGGTGAGGCTGGCGCAAGCCGACGGACCGGGACCGGCGGTGGATGCATTCTCCCTCGCCGGGGGCCACAGCGCCTACGTGGCCACGCAGAGCCGGGTCGGAAACAGCTCCCGGGTGGACACGCGTTATCTGGTGACCGACACCGGGGTGCGGTTCGCGATCCGCGACGACGAAGCGGCTCACCTGCTCGGGCTGCCGGCGACGCCAACGCCGGCGCCGTGGCCGGTGCTGGCCGCGTTGCCGTGCGGTCCGGAACTGAGCCGGGAGAACGCGTCAGTCGCCCGGGACAGCCTGCCGCCGGGACCCTGACCGTCGACTCGTCGCCAGCGCCCCCAGCAGGAGCGTCAGGCAGATCGCGGCGCCGACGACCATGCGCGACTGGTCGTCCGGGCGGGTGCTGGTACCCGGTGCCGGCACGCTGAGCGGCTTGGCACCGGGTGCGGCACTGGGCGGGATGTCGGCGCTGACCGCAGCGAGGGCGTCGATGGTGCCGTTGCCGACGAGTGGGTCCCATCCGGCGGCCGGGTGGTGCGCGGTGGCCTCGATGCGCTGCATCACCTGACGGGCGGTCAACGCCGGGAAGCGGGCCCGGATCAGGGCGGCTAGTCCGCTGACGACCGGAGCCGCGTAGCTGGTACCCGAGATGGCCGACTGTCCGTCGATTCGGTTCACCAGGCCGTCACCGGCCGGGCTGAGCGAGGTGACCCCCTCACCCGTGGCCGCGACATCCACCCACGGACCGGCCAGGCTGAACGATGACGGAATGCCCTGGGAATCAACCGAACCGACGGTCAGAACGTAGTCGTCGTACCAGGCCGGGCTGACCACCACCGCCACGGTGTCGCGAGTGACGCCGGCCGGCTGGGGTGGGCAGTGCGACCCACTGTTGCCGGCCGCCGCCACCACGACCGCGTTCTTGACGTCCACCGCATAGGCGAGTGCGGCGCCCAGTGCCCGGTCGTCGGGAGCCTGGGCCACCGGGACGCAGGCGACGGACGAAACATTGATCACGGTGGCCCCCAAATCGGCGGCGGTGCGCACGGCCCTGGCCAGCGTCGCGACGTCGCCGACACCGGGGTCGGAGCGTTTGGCGGCAGGCGCGAACTTGGAGCTGGACTGGCGGATGCTGATGAGCGTGACGTCGGGAGCCATACCGGTGTATGCGGAATCGGTTGCGCCGGCGATGATGCCGGCGACCAGGGTGCCGTGGGCGTCGCAGTCCTGGGTGCCGTCTCCGGTGGCTACGTAATCACCGCCGGCTATCACGTTCTTCAGTAGGGGGTGCCGGTGGACTCCGGTGTCGATGACGGCAACTCGCTGACCCGAGCCTCGGGTGAGTTGCCAGATCTGGGGCAGGTCGACGCCCGCGAGCTGCGCCGGCGCCTCTGCCCCACCCGGTTCCATCGTCGCCACCGCGCACGTCTCCCGTTGCACGGTGCGTTCCACGGGTGCCGGCAATGCCGGCGCCGGCAGCCACTTCTCGTCGACCGAAGGCGGCGTGACCGCCTGCGCCGGCGGTGCCGCACACTGGGACACCAGCACCGCGACGATCAGGGGACGCACCACCCGGACGGTGCTCACGCACGAACCAGGCTCAAGCCGCGGACGGCGCCGAACGCGCCACACGTCCAGCACGCCAGCGGAGCCACGGCGGCGAGTGCAATGCACCCCATGGCATTGACACCGCGGCGCGCCACCGGCGTAACGGCAGGAGCCACGAAACCCAGGTAGATCGCTGCGGCGGCCGCCGCAGCGGACAGCGCGGCGATCCACGGCGCCTGCTGCGGCAGGTCGATGGCCGCAATGACGAATGTGGTTGTCAGCGTTACGGTTCCGATGATGACATACATCGGTGCCCGCGCCCTGTCGGTCCGTGCGTGCAGCATCAACACGGCTGCGGTGAGGGCGGCCAGCGCGATCGCCCGGTGTGCGGCCAGCGCGGCGGTCGCGGCGGCACCGGCCGCAGCCGCCGCGCAGCCGCCGCGCAGACCGGTCAGCCAACTGTCGGCACGCAAGGCCCTGGCCGTCAGTTCACATTCGGGCCTGGGGTTATCGTGCTCGCCGGGCACCAGGCCGGCCAACCGGATCGACAGCCGCGGTGAGACCTCGATCAGTCCAAGGCAGGCGAGCGCGGTCACCGACCCGACGGCGTGCGGCGGCGCTCCGGTGACGATGGCTGCCAGCGCGGCCGCGGCCGCGACCAGCGCACAGCATGCCGTGGCTACCAATGTGACTGAGCCACAACCGGTTAAGCGGACCGCCAGGACCGCCATCGCGCCGGCCGCCATCGCGGCGAGCAGCAGATGCGGGGCACCGGGAACACCGGGCACCGCAAGTAGCCCAGCCAGCGCCGCAGACGTTGTGGCAATGAGGCTGAGGGTGAGGGCGGCAGTCGGGTCGCGGCGGACGCGCAGGACGATGACCGCGAACATCAAGGCAGTGACAGCGGCGACGCCCGCTGCCGCTGCGGCGATGTCGGCATGACCGGCGCCACCTGCCCAGCGAACCAGCACCAGCGCGCCTAGGCCGGCGAAGCAGGCGGCGGCCAGGCCGGCGGTCATTCCCTGCCAGGATCGCGGGGAGCGGACCAGCGCCGCGGACACCGCTTGGGCCTCGTCGTCGTGACGCACGGCCGGAGGTACGGGCGGCTGCCGGCTCAGCACCAACGCGGTACCGTCACAAACACCGTTCTGCCGCAGAGTTGTCGAACTCGGCAACGGGGGGCAGCCGAGCCGCGCCAGGTGGTAGCGCGTCCCCGGTGTCATGCCCCCGAACACGTCGACTATCGGCGGAATCAACTCCGCGACGGGCACCGCGGCGGGCAATGTCAGGTCGACGGAGGCGCTGCCGGCGTGGACGGCTACGCGACGCAACTCCGGATCGGGTGTAGACATCCTCGGCACGCTAAGCGGTTCGGCAGCCGGCTGCTTGCGGCTATCCACAGCTGAATTGCCGTGAATTTCGCTGCCGCTTAACGTCGTCGAACTATGGTCGCGGTCATCGAAGTAGCCGCCCCGCCCGAATTATCGCGATCGGCGTCCTCGGGCACGCTGGTGCTGCCGGCCGTGATGGCCGTCGCGTCCGTGGCCGTCGCCGGGGTGGTCTTCTGCACCGGGTCTCCCGCCGCGCGCAATCCCGCATTGTTGGCCGTTCCCGCGATGATGCTGGCGTCGCTGGCGCTGACGGCCGGACGGGACCGACGCCGGGGTGCGGCGCTGGGAGGCGACCGGGACGAGTATCTGGACTACCTGTGCGCATTGCGCCCGAAAGTCACCGAAGCCATTGTCGCGCAGCATGCGTCGTTGACGTCGTTGCATCCCGAGCCGGACAGTCTCTGGACGTTGGCAGGCGGCGAGCGCATGTGGAGGCGACAGTCCGCCGAACCGGCGTCCTGCTCGGTCAGGATCGGTATCGGAAGTATTCCGCTGGAACCCGCTCTGGTGGTCGCGCCGGGACGACCTGCGCGCCGGTGTGATCCTGTGACGGTCTCGGCCCTGAATCGTTTCGTGCGAACATATTCGACGCTCCCGGATGCGCCGATCACGATGCCGCTACGCGTACTGGACGGGGCGACCATCGACGGCGACGCAGATCGGGTGCGCGGACTGCTCCGCGCAATCGTCTGCCAGCTGGCGATAGCGCATCCGCCCGAGAAGTTGCTGATCGTCGCCGCCGTGACGGATCGAGCGGAGTGGGACTGGCTGAAGTGGCTGCCGCACAATCGACATCCGAGTGCGACGGACCCGGCCGGTTCGGCGCGGATGGTGCACCCGCATGTGGTGGTGATCGTCGACGCTGCGGGAAACGACGACGTCGAGATCAGCGGCGCGACCGTGCTGCGGACCGGCGTTCCGGCGGCATCGTTGACGATTCGCCATTCCGCCGGGCAGGACCTGCTGGAGGCTCCCGATTACCTCGACCGGGACGATGCGGTGGTGTGCGCGCGCCGGATTGCGGCGTCCGCCACAGGTGTGCCCGGACCCGCCGACGCGGCCGCTTTCCTCGGCATCCATGCTGACCCGATCACGTTGTGGCACAACCAGAACCGCCGGGACCGCTTGCGGGTCCCGATCGGCGCCACTCTGGACGGCCAGCCCGTGCTCCTGGACATCAAGGAGGCAGCCGAGGGAGGGATCGGGCCGCACGGGCTGTGCGTCGGAGCCACCGGATCGGGCAAGTCCGAGCTGCTGCGCACCGTCACGATGGGCATGATGATGCGCAACTCGCCCGAGGTGCTGAATCTACTGCTGATCGACTTCAAGGGCGGCGCTACGTTTCTCGACTTCGCCAGGGCGCCGCATGTGGCGGCGGTCATCACCAACCTCGCCGACGAGGCAGCCCTGGTCGCACGGATGCGTGAGGCCCTGGCGGGAGAGATGAACCGACGGCAACAGTTGCTGCGTAAGGCCGGTAACTTCGCCAGCGCGGCGGCGTACGCGCAGGCTCGGGTGCCCGGATCGGTTGCGCTGCCGACACTGTTCATCATCGTCGACGAGTTCTCCGAACTGCTCAGTCAGCATCCCGATTTCGCCGACACGTTCGTCGCGATCGGTCGGGTCGGGCGGTCCCTCGGCATGCACCTGCTGCTGGCCAGTCAACGCCTTGACGAGGGGCGGCTGCGTGGCCTGGAAGCCCACCTGTCCTACCGGATCTGCCTGAAGACCCTGTCCGCCGGCGATTCACGTGCAGTGCTGGGCACCACGGATGCATACGAACTGCCCAACACGCCGGGAGCGGGGTTGCTGCGGGCAGCTAGCGGAGAGCCGGTCCGCTTCCAGGCCGCGTGCGTGTCGGGACCGGCGCCGTCGGGCGGTGCCGGCGGCCGGGTAGCGCCCGGCGTACGCCGCTTCACCGCCGAAAATTTTGGGGCAGTCCGGCATTCGGAGCAGGAACACGGCCCCTCGCTCCTGCGCACGATCCTCGACCGCCTGGAGCGCCAGGGGCCTCAGGCCCACCAGGTGTGGTTGCCTCCGCTGAATGCGGCGCCCCGACTGCGGACGCTGCTGGAGGGTCGACCGCCGACACGTCTGGTCGTTCCGATAGGCGTCGTCGACCGACCCTACGAGCAGTGTCGCGTGCCGCTGACGGTCGACCTGTCGGGCGCTGCCGGCAATGTCGCCGTTGTCGGAGCGCCCCGATCGGGCAAGTCGACGGCGCTCTGCACCCTCATCACCGCACTGGCCGCCACGCACGGTCCCGGACAGGTGCAGTTCTATTGCCTCGACTTCGGCGGCGGAGCACTGTCCGCCCTGCGCGGCATGCCGCACGTCGGCGCGGTCGCCGACCGGACTCAGCCAGAGCTCGTCTGGCGGATGGCGGCCGAGATGGAATCGGCGGTACACGCCCGCGAAGTATGCCGCCGCGACGGTGGTTCGCTCGGCTGCTTCCCGGACGTGTTCCTCGTGGTCGACGGGTGGGCGGGCCTGCGCCAGGACTTCGACGCGGTTGCGGATTCGATCACCGTGCTTGCGGCTCAGGGACTTTCGTACGGGGTGCACGTGCTGGTGTCAGCCGGTCGCTGGGCGGAGATCAGGCCGGCGCTGAAGGATCGGCTCGGCACCCGCATCGAGTTGCGGCTCGGTGATCCCGCCGATTCCGAGCTTGACCGCCGGCAGGCCCGTCAGGTGCCCACCGACCGTCCTGGTCGCGGTCTCAGCGAAGACGGCCTGCACATGATGGTCGCCCTGCCGGGACCGGAGGAACTCGAATTGCACCGCGGCGGCCCCGCAGCGCCGCCGATACCGCTGTTACCCACCCAGGTCGACTACGACGCCGTCGTCCTCGAACGCGAGCCCCGGATCGTGCTCGGTCTCGAAGAGCACCGATTACAGCCGGCTGCAATTGATTTCCAGCAGCGGTCGCATCTGTTGATACTCGGGGACAACGGCTGCGGCAAGACCGCCGCGCTGCGCACCCTGTGCCGCGAGATCGTCCGCATAAACAGCGCGGCGCAGGCCCGGCTGTTCCTGGTCGACTTCCGGCGCACACTGCTCGGCGTCGTCACGTCGGAACATCTGGGCGGGTACGCCATGGCGCCCGCGGCCCTGGAGGTTCTGGTGTCAAAGCTGGTCGATCTGCTGCGGCTGCGGATGCCGGGTCCTGAGGTCGGCCAGGCTGAGCTGCGGGCGAGATCATGGTGGACCGGTCCCGAGATCTACCTCGTCGTCGACGACTATGACCTGGTTACCACGTCTACCGCGAACCCGTTACTCCCGTTGCTCGAATACCTGCCGTATGCAACAGATCTGGGACTGCACATGATTGCCGCACGACGGAGTGGGGGCGCCGCGCGGGCATTGTTCGAGCCGCTGCTCGCCGGTCTGCGAGACCTGGGCTGCATGGGAATGATGATGAGTGGCCGCCCGGAAGAGGGTGCCCTGCTGGGATCGAGGCCACCCGCACAGCTGCCGCCCGGTCGCGGCACACTGATCACGCGCCCCGGCGTCGAGCAGCTGGTGCAGGTGGCCTGGTGCCCGCCGGCATGACCGCGCACCGCGCAGTCGTCGTGGCCGGGCCGGTGCGCATCAGCCGATTGTGTTGCGCGACAGCCGAGACCGACGCGCGCTTCGTAGCGGCGCTGGAGGCCGTGGACGACCCGGTGGCGTTGGTGGACGAGCGGCCCATCGCCGTTGAGACGCTGTGGCGCGACGTGCTGCGCTCGTTGACCGCGGGGCACCTCGGCGTGCTCGTGATGTGTCCGTCGTGGTGGTCGACGGCCCGGGTCGACGTCGTCACCGCGGCCGCGGGCGCTGAGGCCACCGTATGCACGCGTTCGTCCATTCTGGCACAACAGAATTCGGCGATGGTGGTGGAGATCGCCGAACGGCTGGTGGCCGTCTCGGGAGACGGTGTCGTTGCGGTGCCGCGCCGCACCGGCGAGCAGGGCGTCGTCGAGGAGGTTGCCCGCGTCATCGCCACGATGCCACCGGGCAGCGTGGTGATCGACGCCCCGACCGCGGTACCCGGAGCACGTCGGCTCGCCCGAGCGATCACCGACGCTATTGTGACCGGTTACCTCGTCACCACGGTCGAAGACATCGGTGCGACGAAGCCGGCCCGCGCGGCGGCATCGATTCCGGACCGGGAACCGGTCGTGACATTCGGTGGTCGAACTCGTGCGCGGCTGGCGGTCGCGGGTGTCACGGTGACCGCGGCGGGTCTGGTGCTGCCCGCGGTGACCGCCGAGGATCCACCCCCGGTGGCCCGGGCGGAGCCCACGACGGTTCTGGTCGAGGGTGACGTGGCGTTGACGATCCCCGCCGGCTGGCTCACCCAACGGGTCACCTCCGGGCCGGGTTCGGCGCGGGTCCAGATCACCTCACCGTCTGACCCCGAGGCGGCGTTGCACGTCACGCAAGCGTCGACGTCCGGCGAGACGCTGGCCGGTGCCGCCGACCGGTTGCGCCGCGCGATCGACGCCGAACCAGCCGGGGTCTTCGTCGACTTCGACCCGGCCGGGGTCAGCGCCGGCCGTCCCGCAGTGACCTATCGCGAAGTGCGGGCGGCCCACGATGTGCGGTGGACAGTGCTGCTGGACGGATCGCTGCGGATCAGCATCGGATGCCAGAGCCGGCCCGCGGAGCGGGACTCCGTCCGGTCCGCCTGCGAGCAGGCCGTGCGGACCGCGCACGCCGTGGGGTGAGCCCGGGAAGTCGATGGAACCAAACCGCGTCCACGCGGGTCGAACAAGGAGACAACAGGAGGACCAGATGAGCACTTCTGCAGGTGCCGACGCACTCAACACCGACTTCGACCTGATGAGATCGGTCGCAGCAACCACAGACGTCCGCAATGACGAGATCCGGTCCATGCTGCACGCATTCATCGGGCAGATGGGCGCCGTACCGCCGTCGGTGTGGGGCGGGGCCGCCGCGGCGCGGTTCAAGGACGTGGTGGATCGCTGGAACGCCGAGTCGGCGCGGCTTCATCACGTCCTGCACGCCATCGCCGAAACCATCCGCCACAACGAAGCGGCGCTGCGTGAGGCCGGCCAGAGCCATGCCGACCGAATCGCCGCCACCGGCGGAACCCTCTGATCGGAGACCGTCATGGATTCAACGCTGTCGTATCACTTCGACGCCATCGAACACTCCATCCGGCAGGAGATTCACATCACAGCCGCTCGCTTCAACGCGGCGCTGGATGAGCTGCGGTCTGAGATCACGCCCCTGCAGCACCTCTGGACCCGGCAGGCGGCCGCCGCCTACCAGGCCGAACAGCTCAAATGGCACCAGGCGGCCACCGCGCTCAATGAGATCCTGATCGAATTGGGGCAAGCGGTCCGCGACGGCGCAGCCGAGGTGGCCGGCGCCGATCGCCGGGCGGCCGGCAGTTGGTCGTGGTAGTCGTTTTGACCTGCGGGGATGCGCGTCGGTAAGCTGCTCCGTTGGCGTGCGGTACCTGCGGGTACGTGGGTCCTCGGGTCACTGTCGGTCGCCGAGACCAGCCCCTGCCGCAAACGCCTGACCGGCCCCCGGTTCGCACCGGGATCCACCCGAGAGAAGAGAAGGTAAGCGCTGTGCCCACATATGCGCCCAAGGCGGGTGACACCACGCGGTCGTGGTACGTCATCGACGCCACGGACGTTGTGCTTGGCCGCCTTGCCGTAGCAGCGGCGACGCTGCTGCGCGGCAAGCACAAGCCCACGTTCGCGCCCAACGTCGATGGTGGTGACTTCGTCATCGTCATCAACGCCGAAAAGGTCGCCATCAGCGGCGACAAACTGCAGAGCAAGATGGCCTACAACCACTCGGGGTATCCCGGCGGTCTGCGCCAGCGGAGCATCGGTGAGCTGCTGCAGAAGCACCCCGACCGCGTGGTGGAGAAGGCGATCGTCGGCATGCTGCCCAAGAACAAGCTGAGCCGGCAGATCCAGAAGAAGCTTCGCGTCTACGCCGGCCCGGAGCACCCCCACACCGCTCAGCAGCCGGTTCCGTTCGAGATCAAGCAGGTGGCGCAGTGACCGAGACCAGTCTGGAAACCACCGAGGTCGCAGAGGCCGTGGTCGAGACCGAGTCGTTCGTGTTCGAGCGCCCGATCCAGACCGTCGGCCGCCGCAAGGAGGCTGTGGTGCGGGTGCGCCTGGTGCCCGGCACCGGCAAGTTCGACCTCAACGGCCGCAGCCTCGAGGACTACTTCCCGAACAAGGTGCACCAGCAGCTCATCAAGGCGCCGCTGGTGACCGTCGAGCGGTTGGAAAGCTACGACATCTACGCCCTCCTGCACGGCGGCGGCCCCTCCGGCCAGGCCGGGGCACTGCGTCTGGGCATCGCCCGCGCGCTCATCGTGGCGACCCCCGAGGACCGGCCGGCGTTGAAGAAGGCCGGCTTCCTCACCCGCGACCCGCGTGCCACCGAACGCAAGAAGTACGGCCTGAAGAAGGCTCGCAAGGCGCCTCAGTACAGCAAGCGCTGATCAGCCACCACTTTTTGGCTGCGAGCGTGTGTCAGTCGGCGTGTCGCACGCCCGGTCGGCACGCTCGCAGCCAAAAGTGGGTATGAGCACTATCGCTATCTTGTGAGAGGTTTGTCCGCATGGGTCGACTATTCGGCACCGACGGCGTCCGTGGAGTCGCCAATCGCGAGCTGACCGCCGAGTTGGCGCTAGCGCTGGGCGCCGCCGCGGCGCGGCACCTGGCGAGTTCAACCGGACCCGGCCGCCGGATGGCCGTGATCGGCCGCGATCCACGGGCCAGCGGCGAAATGCTCGAAGCCGCCGTCATCGCGGGCCTCAGCAGCGAAGGCGTGGACGCGCTGCGAGTCGGTGTGCTTCCGACGCCCGCAGTCGCCTACCTCACCGGCGCTTACGACGCCGACTTCGGCGTGATGATCTCGGCCTCGCACAACCCGATGCCCGACAACGGCATCAAGATCTTCGGCCCCGGCGGCCACAAGCTGGACGACGACACCGAAGACCAGATCGAGAATCTGGTCGCGACCGGGCCGGGACTGCGCCCGGTCGGCGCGGGGATCGGCCGGGTCGTCGACGCCGAGGACGCGGCCGAACGCTATCTGCGCCACGTCGGCAAGGCCAGTACGAGCCGCCTGGACGGGCTCACCGTGGTGGTCGACTGCGCCCACGGCGCAGCCTCGCAAGCGGCTCCGAGCGCCTACCGCGCTGCCGGAGCCCGCGTCATCGCGATCAACGCCGAACCCAACGGCCTCAACATCAACGACCGCTGCGGCTCCACCCATCTGGAGGCACTGCGGGAAGCGGTCATCGCCCACCGCGCCGACCTGGGGATCGCGCACGACGGCGACGCCGACCGCTGCCTGGCTGTCGACGCCGACGGCGAACTCGTCGACGGCGACACCATCATGGTCGTGCTGGCCCTGGCCATGAAGGAGGCCGGGGAACTGGCATCCGACACGCTGGTGGCGACCGTGATGAGCAACCTCGGACTACATCTGGCCATGCGCGCCGCCGGCGTGACCGTGCGCACCACCGGCGTCGGTGACCGCTACGTCCTGGAAGAGCTGCGGGCCGGCGACTACAGCCTCGGTGGCGAGCAGTCCGGCCACATCGTGATGCCGGCCCTGGGGTCCACCGGCGACGGCATCGTCACCGGGCTGCGTCTGATGACCCGGATGGTGCAGACCGGTTCGTCGCTGGCCACTCTGGCCGCGGCGATGCAGACGTTGCCGCAGGTGCTGATCAACGTTGAGGTCGCCGACAAGGCCACCGCCGCCGTCGCGCCCTCGGTGCAGACCGCGGTCGCGCAGGCCGAGGCCGAACTCGGTGACACCGGGCGAATCCTGTTGCGTCCCTCGGGAACCGAACCACTCATCCGGGTGATGGTGGAGGCTGCCGACGAGGACATCGCGCAGCGGCTGGCCGCCACCGTGGCCGACGCCGTCGGCGCTGCCGGTTAAAAACCGGGTGGAACCCCGGCGCCCCGGGGGGCGTCGAATGGGGTATGAGACTCGATAGCGCGGATGTGCGAGGGATCGCCGGCCGGATCGACGACGCGGCGGAGCTGATCGGCGATGCGGCCTCAAACCACCTGTCGTGGTTGGCCTTTGACAGAACTCGCGCAGGCCGGGCGTATGCCGGGTGCGGCCAGCGATTGCGCGCCGAACTCGACCGTCTGGCCGCCGAACTGTCCCAGTGGTCACGGGCGACGGTCGAGATCGCCGCCGCGCTGCGGGCCGCAGCCGATCGATACGCTGAGGCGGAGTCGTATGCCGCGGCCCGGATCGCCTGACCGTGGCCGCGCGCCTGGACGTCGCGGGACGCCTCGCCGAAGGCCTGCCCGCGGTTGAGCACACGCAGACGTACCTGCAGGCCTGCGAACAGATCGGTTACCGGGATCCGGACCTGACCGGCGACCCCGCGCAGATTCATTACTGGTACGCCGGCGAAGAGGGGCTCGACCTACCCGCCCTGGACGGCGACTGTGCGGTGCTGCGCGCCGCGGGGTCGGCGGCCACGGACGCGCTGCGATTACTGCGCGACCAGCTCAATGCGTTGGCGACGGCGTGGACAGGGTCGGGCGCCGACGCCGCGGTGGCGTTTCTGCGGCGCCACTGCGACACCGCCGGCGCGCTGGTCGCCGAGGTTCGCGCAGCGGCCCAGCGTTGTGAGTCGCTGCGCGACAACTTGTGGCAACTGGTCGACGCGAAGGTCGCGACGACCACTGCGATCGACGACCGCACGCTGGCGCAGCGGCCGGCATGGCTGGCAGCGTCCGCCGCTGTGGCGACCGATGCGGGCGCCCGCGATGTGGTCACCCAACAGATCAAGCCGTTCGTGGACAACGACATTCGCCGTGAGTGGCGATCGGCGATGTTGTCCTCCCGGGCGGGCGTCACAGCGGCCTACGACATGGTCACCGACCGGTTCGCTGCGGCCCCGCGCGCCTACTTCGAGATTCCCGGTGATTTCGGTCCGCTGGACCGGCCGCCGCGAGGGCCGGCCGCTGGGACGCTGCTGGCGGCGCTCGCACGGTTCGCGCCGATCCCCACGACTACCGCCGCACCCCAGCCGGCACCGACGCCTGCACCAGCGCCGGCACCGACGCCGGCGGAATCAGGGACTGGGTGGTCGGGTGACCCGGTTGGCGCGGGTGGCCTCGACGGCGGCGTCGGCTCCCAAGGCGTCGGCTCCCAAGGTGTCGGTGGCCTGGAGGGTCTCGGTGGTCTCGGAAGTCTCGCCAGCCGGATCGTCGCGAGTATGGGTGACCTGCTGGGATCGTCGGCCCCCGACGGCGGCCCCGCCGACAGCCTCGCCGCCGACCCGTTCGAGGACGAGGACGACCCGCACGAGCCGGACCGGCTCGAAGCAGCCGAAGAACAGAAGAAACCCGAGTCCGCCCCAGCCCAGGGTGAGGCCGCCGTGCCGGTCTCGCAACCGATCGGTGCGGCGCGACCTGCAACCGGATCACCTGTCACCGGGACGATCCCTGGGGAGACGCCGCCGGTCGAGGTGCCGCCCCCCACCCCGCCCGCGACGGGGTCGACCCCCTGCGAAATCGCTGCAAACGAACTCCCGCAGGCGGGGCAGTGACGTCACGGAAGCAGCTGCAGCAGCTCCTCGACATAGCGAACGGCTTCCCCGGCATCCGCCGTCGCCGGCCGCACCAGCAACGTGGTCACCCCCGATTCGGCGAAGACGGCCAGCCGCTCGGCGATGAAGCCACGCGGGCCGATCAACGAGACCCCCTTCACCAGTTCATCTGGCAACGCGTCGATCGCCTCACGTTTGCGGCCGGCCAGGTAGAGCTCCTGAATTCGGTCAGCGGCCTCGCCGAACCCGTACCGGGTGGCCAGGTCGTGGTAGAAGTTGCGGCCCCGGGCGCCCATGCCGCCGATGTAGAGCGCCAATTGCGGTTTGATCCAGGCGAACCGGTCCTCGACGTCGTCGCCGATCGCCAGCGCCGTACCCACCATGACGTCGAGAGGTCCAAGCTCAGGGTCGCGCTTGGCGGCGCCGGCCGCCAGCGCCTCACCCCACACCAGATGCGCCTTGTCCGGATAGTAGAACGCCGGCTGCCAACCTTCGGCGATCTCCGCGGTAAGCTCCACGTTCTTCGGGCCCAGTGCCGCGATCGAGATCGGAATACGTTGCCGGACAGGGTGATTGATAAGTTTCAGGGCCTTGCCCAAACCAGTCCCGCGATCGGCCGGCAGCGGGATCTGATAGTGCCTGCCGTCGTACTCGAGCGGCCTCTCCCTGCGCCAAATCTGCCGGCAGATCTCGACGGCTTCCCGGGTCCGGCCCAGCGGAGCGTCGAACTCGACGCCGTGGAACCCCTCGATCACCTGCGGTCCGGAAGTGCCGATTCCCAGGTTGAAACGGCCACCGGAAACGTAGTCCAGGCCGGCGGCCGTCATGGCGAGCAGCGAGGGCGTCCGGATGAAGAGTGGCAACACGCCCGAGGCCAGTTCGACGGTGCTGGTCCGGGCCGCCAGAAAGCCGAGCTGACTGATGGCGTCGAAGGCATAGGCTTCGGCGACCACGGCTATGTCGATACCGACTTTTTCAAGTTCCACGACGCGGTCGACCGCCTCGTGAAAGCCGCCCGAGTAGTCCAGCGCGATCCCGATTCGCATCAACGACAATTACCACGGCCGCTCCGGGGCCCCGCGTCAGCCTGTCGCTGTGCCGGTCCAGTATTCGGCGAATCGCTGCCCGTCATCGGTGAGCCGCAGAATGTCGTTGCCGGTGAACCGGACCGGGCCGTCCGGGCCCTCGCCGCTGCCGACCCAACGGCCCGCGATCAGGTCGCCGTCGTGCAGCGGGCCGAGTTCGATGTCAAAGGTCAAATCCTTCAACATATTCCGCGTCTGCTCGATGATCTGCGTCAGTTCGTCCGGTCCGTGCACTTCCCGATCGGGCCAGTGCCCGACGAAGTCATCGGTGACGATCTCCGCCGCGACCGGCCGCCCGGCCCACAGCTCGCTGATCCAACGCTGGTACAGAGCCTGTACGTCTGCCATAAGTGGCTATTACCCGCTCGCGTGCGCCGGGACACACGCCTGCCGATCACTTCAACAGCGCGACGATCTTCTCTTCGGGAGTCACCGGTGGCGCTTCTGGATCGACCGGGTCGGTTCGGGGCAGCGCCACGTCTGGATCGGCGAAGTCGCGGTAGGTCTTGTCGCCGGCCAGCGTGTAGAGCAGATAGCCGGTCAGCAGCGCGCGGACCGCCCGCTGGGTCTTGCGGTCTGAACCGGCCAGCCCCACGGCTTTCGGCAGTCTCCGGCCCTCCACCAGGCCGCCGGCTTCTGCCTTGCTCACGATGCGCAGCGTGGCCTTGTCCCAGGCGCGGTCCAGTGCGATGGCGTTGGAGTTGAGCGCTTTGGGATCAACGGGGGCGGTCAGGATGAGACCCGGCACGTCCAGGCCCGCAGCCGGGAGCTCGGCGGGGGGAGCGGTCACCGTCGGGAAGAGCGCCGCCACCGCGGCCAGCGGCCTGCCGGCTGAACCGGACATGCCGGCCGCAGCGAACACCGCGGCCGAAGCGCCGAACCCGTGGCCGGCCAGCCCGAGCTTGGCGGGGTGCACGCTGATCTCGCCAGGGCCCAGCCGCACACCCGAGACGATGTCGAGGGCAACGCCGAGATCGAATGCCAGGTTCATCACCGACGGGACGAGACCGCGTTGGGTGTCCGGCGCCCCGGCCACGATGCCCCAGGACGCCAGATGCTCCAGCAGGCCCGAATACTGGGCCGAGCCGGTCAGCCAGTCATGCCCGAAGGCGATGCCGGGCAGGTTGTACCCGGACTCCGGGGTGTACACCACGCCGGGCAGGCCGGCAAAGGCCAGGTCACCGCGCAGAACGCGATGTGGACCACGACGGTTGAGGGCGGCGACGAGCTTGCGGATGCGGGCCACCCGTCGACGTTAGCGGTGCCCCGGTGGATGGGTAAAGGCGGTCCACGTCGCACCGTCCCAATAACGCTGGACGGGTTGGCCGGACGGGTCGGGATACCAGCCGGGTGGTGTGGCAGGCGGGGCCACCGGGTGTTGGTGGTGCCCGTAAGCGTGTGGATTCTGGGCCAGCGCCCGCACCTGGCGGATGGCGCGCATGTTGGAGAACAGCGCGATCCAGTTGAGCACCACGAGCGACCCCAAACTCCACCAGCCGGCCAGCAGGCAGTGGGTCTGGGCGTCTTTATAGGCCTGCTCACACTGCTGCAGCGTGCCGGTGTACCGCGAGGTCTGCTGATGCCAGAAAATCAGCGCACCGGTGTGCTTGAGCAGGCCGATCTGGAACAGCGGCTCCGGATATCCGGACGCGGCGGGCTGTGGATACGGGCCGGGCGGGCGGTACGGCTGTGACACAGCAGACCTTTCATGCAGGTAGAGAGATAAACGATATCGCCGGTCCCGGTGATAATTCAGCGCCTGCACTACCCTGGTCAGAATGTGCGGAATCGTCGGCTACGTCGGGCAGCGTCCTGCCTGCGACGTCGTGATGAACGCCCTGCGCCGGATGGAATACCGCGGCTACGACTCCTCGGGCATCGCGCTGGCCGACGGCAGGGGCAAGCTCATGGTGCGCCGCCGCGCCGGCCAGCTGGCCAATCTGGAGGCGGCGCTGGCCAAGATGGCTCCGACCGAACTGTCCGGCACCACCGGACTGGGCCATACCCGCTGGGCAACTCACGGCCGCCCCACCGACCGCAACGCGCACCCGCATCGCGACGCGGCCGGCAAGATCGCCGTCGTTCACAACGGCATCATCGAGAACTTCGCCGCGCTGCGCCAGGAGTTGGAGACCGAAGGCGTGGAGTTCGCCAGCGACACCGACACCGAGGTCGCAGTGCACCTGGTCTCGCGCGCGTATCACCACGGCGAGACGGCCGGGGACTTCACCGCATCCGTGCTGTCGGTGCTGCGCCGGCTGGAAGGCCACTTCACCCTGGTATTCGCCAACGCTGACGAGCCCGGCACCATCGTCGCCGCCCGCCGCTCGACGCCGCTGGTCATCGGCATCGGCGAGGGCGAGATGTTCGTCGGCTCCGACGTCGCCGCATTCATCGAACACACCCGCCAGGCCGTCGAACTCGGCCAAGACCAGGCGGTGGTGATCACCGCCGACGGATACCGGATCTTCGACTTCCACGGAAACGACGACCTGCAAGCGGGCCGCGAGTACCGGGAATTTCATATCGACTGGGACCTGGCCGCCGCCGAGAAGGGCGGCTACGAGTACTTCATGCTCAAGGAGATCGCCGAGCAGCCCACCGCGGTGGCCGAGACACTGCTCGGCCATTTCGTGGACAACCGGATCGTGCTCGACGAGCAGCGCCTCTCCGACCAGGAGCTGCGCGAGGTCGACAAGGTCTTCGTCGTCGCCTGCGGCACGGCCTACCATTCCGGCCTGCTGGCCAAGTACGCGATCGAGCACTGGACGAGGCTGCCGGTCGAGGTCGAGCTCGCGAGCGAATTCCGCTACCGCGACCCCGTTCTGGACCGCAGCACGCTGGTCGTCGCCATCTCCCAGTCCGGGGAGACCGCCGACACCCTGGAAGCCGTCCGGCACGCCAAGGAGCAGAAGGCCAAGGTGCTGGCGATCTGCAACACCAACGGCTCGCAGATCCCGCGTGAGTGCGACGCGGTGCTGTACACCCGCGCCGGGCCGGAGATCGGGGTGGCCTCCACCAAGACGTTCCTGGCCCAGATCACCGCCAACTACCTGGTGGGCTTGGCGCTGGCGCAGGCCCGCGGCACCAAGTACCCCGACGAGGTCGAACGCGAGTACCGCGAACTCGAGGCGATGCCGGACCTGGTCGCCCGGGTGATCGCGGCGACCGACCCGGTGGCCGACCTGGCCTACCGGTTCGCCCAGTCGTCGACCGTGTTGTTCCTGGGCCGCCACGTGGGCTACCCGGTCGCGCTGGAAGGCGCGCTCAAGCTCAAGGAACTCGCCTACATGCATGCCGAGGGTTTTGCGGCCGGCGAACTCAAGCACGGCCCGATCGCGCTGATCGAGGACGACCTACCGGTGATCGTCGTCATGCCCTCGCCGAAAGGGTCGGCGACATTGCACGCGAAGTTGCTGTCCAATATCCGTGAAATCCAGACCCGGGGCGCGGTAACCATCGTGATCGCCGAAGAGGGTGACGAGACGGTGCGTCCCTACGCCGACCACCTGATCGAAATACCTTCGGTGTCAACACTTTTGCAGCCGCTGTTGTCGACCATCCCGCTGCAGGTGTTCGCCGCGTCGGTGGCCCGGGCCCGCGGCTATGACGTGGACAAGCCGCGTAATCTAGCGAAGTCGGTGACAGTCGAATAGTCGGAGACGCCATGCGGTGGGGGATTGTCAGTCTCGGGGTTTTCGTGGTGTCTTACGTCGGCCTGGTCGCGCTGTATGCGCTCGCCGGCATGGGTCCCGCCCATCCGTTGACCGAAGGCCAGCCGTCAGCCGACGGAACGACGGTGACGCTGGATATCACGGGCATCCAGCCCTACCGCAACGCGCTCGTCGGAGACCTCACGGTGACGCCCGGACCGGCGCTGCTGGATCCGCTCACCGGCAATCTCAAGGAAGACCTGACGGTCGCCGCCACATCCGCGACCGCGCCGACCAGCCGAACCTGGCCAAAGGGGACGCAGCCCGGCGTCGTCCCGGTCTCGCTCAACATCAGCGGCGACGTGTCGGATTGGCCCTTCGACAGCTACGTCTCCAAACCGGTGTCGATCAAACTGTTCCGGGGCACGCCGCAGACGCCGGAGCGGGCTTCGGTGACCTTCGTCGACCGCCTGCCCGGCTGGAAGGTCGAGGTGCAGGGCGGGACAGGCGATGCCAAGACGCCGTACCGCGCGGAGGTGCAGCGCTCGCCGAGCACCGTGGCGCTCGCGATCGCCCTGCTCGGGGTGCTCGTCGCGATTGCCGGCTTCGCGCTCTTCGTCGCCGTGCAGACCGTGCGCGACCGCCGCAAATTCCAGCCGCCGATGACCACGTGGTTCGCCGCCATGCTCTTTGCGGTGATCCCGCTGCGCAACGCGCTTCCGGACGCGCCGCCGTTCGGCGCGTGGGTGGACGTCACCGTGGTGTTGTGGGTGATCGTGGCCCTGGTCGCCTCGATGGGGATCTACGTGTCCTGCTGGTGGCGGCATCTGGCGCCGGAGAAGCCGGCCGGCCCATGAGGCTCGCGATCGCGAGCGTCCTGCTTTTCATCTCGGCCTACATCGGCTCCATCGTCTTGTACGTCGACAGCGGAATGGGCCATCCGCGTCGGATCGCCGACGGTCCCGCCCCGGCCGACGGAACCAAGGTGACTTTCGACATCGAGGACATCCAGTCCGACAACAGCGTGCTGCGGGCAAACATCACCGTCCTGCCGGGACCGGCGCTGCTGGACCCCGAGACCCACACGCTCAACGACGATCTCAGCGTCGTAGCCACCTCCGTGGTATCGACGAGCAAGCGGACCTGGCCCAAGGGCACGCTGCCCGACATCGTTCCGGTGTCGGTCACCCTCACCGGTGATGTCGCCAGTTGGCCGTTCGACCAGTACGAGTCCGGGCCCCTGGCGATGCAGCTCTTCACCGGGGCAGCCCAGACGCCGGTGCCCGCCACCGCGACACTGGTCGACCGGCTGCTCGGCTGGAAGATCGAGGTCAATCGGCTCGGGGCGGGCAACGAACGAGCGCCCTACCGGCTGGATCTGTACCGGTCACCCAGTACCGCGGCCTTCGCCGTCGTCATTCTCGGTGTTCTGGTCGCGCTCGCCGTGCTGGCGTTGTTCGTCGCGGTGCAGACGTTTCGCGACCGAAGGAAATTTCAGCCGCCGATGACCACCTGGTATGCGGCGATGCTCTTCGCGGTGATGCCGCTGCGGGGCGCGCTCCCCGACCCGCCCCCTGTCGGCGCGTGGATCGACGTGACGGTGATTCTGTGGGTCATTGTGGTGTTGGTGATTTCGCTGACGCTGTACATCGCGTGCTGGTGGCGGCATCTCAGACCCGAGAATTGAGTTCGCTGCTGGTCCTTGCGGGTTTTCGGACGCGGTTATAGGCATGAGATATGAAGCTCGGAATCGCCGGTGTGCTGCTGTTCATCGCGGCCTACGTCGCCACGAACTTCGTCTACGCCGGCGCCGGTCATGGCCCGCACGACCTGACCCAGGGGCGGCCGATGACCGACGGAACCACCATCACCATGGATTTGCAGGAAGTTCAGCAGAGCAACACGGTGTTGCTGGCCAACCTCGCCATCGTGCCCGGACCTACGTTGCTCGACCCCCGCACCCATGATCTGACCCAGGACTTCAGCGTCGTCGTCACCTCCGCGGCGTCTCCCACCAAGCGCTCATGGTCGAAAGGCATGGTGCCCGGCAGCTTTCCGGTGCCACTGAGCATCTCGGGAGCCGTCACCGACTGGCCGTTCGATCACTACGTTTCCGGGCCGGTGACGGTCGAGGTCTTCCGGGGCGACAACCCGGTGCCGGAACGGGCGGCCGTGACGTTCGCCGACCGTCTCGCCGGTTGGCGCATCGACATTTCGACGACCGACAATTCCGCGGCCGCCGCACCGTATCGGGTGGAGTTGGAGCGGTCACCGAGCACCAAGACGTTCGCGGTCGTCATCATCGCGGTTCTGGTGGCACTCGCCGGCATGGGACTGTTCGTCGCGGTGCAGACGGCCCGGGACAAGCGTAAGTTCCAGCCCCCGATGACCACCTGGTACGCGGCGATGCTCTTCGCGGTGGTGCCGCTGCGTAACGCGCTGCCCAACGCGCCGCCGTTCGGGGCCGAGGTCGACGTCAGGGTCGTCCTGTGGGTGATCGTCGTCCTGGTGCTCTCGATGCTGATCTACATCACCTGCTGGTGGCGGCACCTGGCACCGGAGCAACCGGAGAAGCCGGAGAAACCCGCGAAATCCGCTGAGCCAGCGGCAACTAGCTGAACCGAAGCCGCCCACGCTGTACGCTGCGACACCGGGCGTGAAAGGGTTACACGGTGGCGAGGGTATCGGTATCGGTACGGGCTCGGGCGTTGGTGCGCATCGTGTGGCACTACGTCACCAGCGCGCCGCTGACCTACGGCTGGCTGCTCGCGCTGGCCATCACGACGATCGTGCAGAACCTGCTCACCGGGCATCAGTTGCACTCGATCCTGCTGCACCGCTACACCAACGTGCACGCCCTGGCGACCGATCCGCTGGGTGTGCTGTTCTCCAGCCTGTTGTGGATCGACGGCCGGAGCCTGGAGCCCTACCTGCTGTTGTTCACCATCTTCCTGGCCCCGGCCGAGCGATGGCTCGGCCAATTGCGTTGGCTCACTGTGGGATTGACGTCACACATCGTCGCCACCTATATCAGCGAAGGCCTGCTCTACCTGGCTATTCAGATGCATGACGCCTCGTCGAGATCGGTGCGCGCCCACGACATCGGGGTGAGCTACTTCCTGGTCGGGGTCATGGGGATACTCAGCTACCGCATCGCCCGGCCCTGGCGCTGGGGCTACCTGGGGGTGCTGTTGCTCATCTTCGGTTTTCCCGTGCTGGTGATGGACCGGATCGAGCTCAGCTTCACCGCCATCGGCTATTTCGCGGCGCTGCTGATCGGTCTGGCGTTCTTCCCGATGGCCCGCGAGCGCAAGACCGGGTCCTGGAATCCGGCCGAGCGGTTCAAAGCCGTCTTCGGACGGCGCAAGACACAGGAAGCGCCGGGCTGACGATGCGGCATTACTACTCTGCGGACACGATTCGCGACGCGGAAGCGCCGCTGCTGGCCAGCCTGCCTGACGGCGCACTGATGAAACGCGCCGCCTATGGCCTCGCCGTCGCGATCATCCGTGAGCTGACCGCCCGCACGGGCGGAGTCGCGGGCCGCCGAGTCTGCGCGGTCGTGGGGTCCGGCGACAACGGCGGCGACGCGTTGTGGGCGGCGACCTTCCTGCGACGGCGCGGCGCGGCCGCCGACGCGGTGCTACTCAACCCCGACAAGGCCCACCGAAAAGGGCTGGCCGCGTTCCGCATGGCGGGCGGGCATGTCGTCGAAAGAATTTATCCCACAACCGATCTCGTGATCGACGGAGTGGTGGGTATCTCCGGCTCGGGGCCGCTGCGGCCGGCGGCGGCTCACGTCTTCGAACAGGCCGGTGACATCCCGGTGGTAGCCGTCGACATTCCCAGTGGCATCGACGTGGCCACCGGCGCCATCACCGGACCCGCGGTGCGCGCCGCGCTCACCGTCACCTTCGGCGGCCTCAAACCCGTGCACGCGCTGGCTGACTGTGGCCGCATTGAACTCGTCGACATCGGACTGGAACTGCCCGGCGCCGATCTGCTCAGTTTCGAGGCCGCCGACGTGGTTGCGCGCTGGCCGGTGCCGGGCGCCCGCGACGACAAGTACACCCAGGGCGTCACCGGCGTGCTGGCCGGCTCCTCGACCTACCCGGGCGCCGCGGTGCTGTGCACCGGCGCGGCGGTGGCGACCCACTCGGGCATGGTCCGGTACGCCGGCAGCGCCCATCGCGAAGTGCTCGCCCGCTGGCCCGAAGTGATCGCCTCACCCACCCCGGCGGCGGCCGGACGGGTGCAGTCCTGGGTTGTCGGGCCGGGACTGGGCACCGACGAGGCCGGCGCCGCCGCACTGTGGTTCGCCCTGGAGACCGACCTCCCGGTGCTGGTGGACGCCGACGGGTTGACAATGCTGGCCGCTCATCCGGAGCTGGTCACCGGCCGCACCGCGCCGACGGTGCTGACACCGCACGCCGGGGAGTTCGCCCGGCTGGCCGGATCGCCGCCTGGGGACGACCGGGTGGGCGCGACGCGCAGGCTCGCCGACGCCCTGGGGGCCACGGTGCTGCTCAAGGGCAACGTCACCGTCATCGCCGAACCCGGGGGGCCCGTCTACCTGAACCCCGCCGGGCAGTCCTGGGCCGCCACCGCCGGGTCCGGTGACGTGCTGTCGGGGATGATCGGCGCGCTGCTGGCCTCCGGTTTACCCGCCGGCGAGGCCGCAGCGGCCGCGGCATTCGTCCACGCCCGGGCGGCGGCACTGTCGGCCGCCGACCCGGGACCCGGAGAGGCGCCGACCTCGTCGTCG
Organism: Mycobacterium sp. 23; assembly: GCF_048287075.1. Lineage (NCBI taxonomy): Bacteria > Bacillati > Actinomycetota > Actinomycetes > Mycobacteriales > Mycobacteriaceae > Mycobacterium > Mycobacterium sp. 23. The sequence continues at coordinate 2,812,748 of NZ_JBLVUX010000005.1, read as the reverse complement.
CGGATTCTGCACCACATCCGGGCAGCTGTGGCCGCTCTTTAGCAACCAGCAACGAAAGGATCGCCGTGTCCAAGAGCCACCCGTCGATGGCCACCCACTCGATCACTCCGGCCTACACCGGTCGCCTGTTCACCGCGCCGGTGCCGGCGTTGCGGATGCCCGACGAGTCGATGGATCCCGAAGCCGCCTACCGCTTCATCCACGACGAATTGATGCTCGACGGCAGTTCGCGGCTGAACCTGGCCACCTTCGTCACGACCTGGATGGACCCCGAAGCCGGGAAACTGATGGCCGAGACGTTCGACAAGAACATGATCGACAAAGACGAATACCCGGCGACCGCGGCCATCGAGCAGCGCTGTGTGTGCATGGTGGCCGACCTGTTCCACGCCGAGGGCCTGCGCGACGACGACCCCGGCAGTGCGGTCGGCGTGTCCACCATCGGCTCCAGCGAGGCGGTGATGCTGGGCGGTCTGGCGCTGAAGTGGCGCTGGCGCGCCAAGACCAAGGACTGGAAGGGCCGCACCCCCAACCTGGTGATGGGCTCCAACGTGCAGGTGGTGTGGGAGAAGTTCTGCCGCTACTTCGACGTCGAACCCCGCTACCTGCCGATGGAGGAGGGCCGCTACGTCATCACGCCCGAGCAGGTGCTCGACGCCGTCGACGAGGACACTATCGGCGTGGTGGCGATCCTGGGCACCACCTACACCGGCGAACTCGAGCCGGTGGCCGAGATCTGCGCGGCCCTGGACAAGCTGGCCGCCGGTGGTGGCGTGGACGTCCCGGTGCACGTCGACGCCGCCAGCGGCGGGTTCGTGGTGCCGTTCCTGCACCCGGAGCTGGTGTGGGACTTCCGGCTGCCGCGGGTGGTCTCGATCAACGTCAGCGGCCACAAGTACGGCCTGACCTATCCCGGTATCGGGTTCGTGGTGTGGCGCAGCCCGGAACACCTGCCCGAGGATCTGGTCTTCCGGGTCAACTACCTGGGCGGTGACATGCCCACTTTCACGCTGAACTTCTCCCGGCCGGGCAACCAGGTAGTCGGCCAGTACTACAACTTCCTGCGGCTGGGCCGCGAGGGCTACACCCAGGTCATGCAGTCGCTGTCCTCGACCGCGCGCTGGCTGGGTGAGCAGCTGCGCACCGGCGAGCACATGGAGATCATCTCCGACGGCTCGGCAATCCCGGTGGTCAGCTTCCGGCTGGCCAAAGACCGGGGCTATACCGAGTTCGACGTCTCCCACGAGCTGCGGGGATACGGCTGGCAGGTGCCGGCCTACACCATGCCCGACAACGCGACCGACGTGTCGGTGCTGCGCATCGTGGTGCGCGAGGGGCTGTCGGCCGACTTGGCCCGCGCGCTGCACGACGACGCGATCAAGGCGCTGGCGTCGCTGGACAAGCTCAAGCCCGGCGGGCACTACGAGGCGGAGCACTTCGCCCACTGAGCAGTGCATAGAGCGGAAGTGCTCGGCATCTCGACGTGGCCGGAAACGACTCGACGCGCGATATGCGGCCGCTAATAACCCGAAATGGAGTGGGCTGGCGCGCCCACAATAAATTGCCAACTGCGTAAATTGATTGACGGAAAGTCCCTGAATACCTGGTGCCCCTATGGCATGCTCTAGCCCTCTGCATGACTTTGAACCTCGTACGGGCCGGGTTTGGGAGGCAGGATGTCTTACGTTGCCGTATTGCCGGACATGCTCGCTTCCGCCGCCGCGGATGTGGCACGTCTGGGTGCGTCATTGAACGACGCGACGGAAGCATTCGCATCTCCCGCGACCACGGTGCTCGCCGCCGCTGAAGACGAGATATCAACAGCAATCGCGTCGCTGTTCTCCGGCCACGCCCGTGAGTATCAGGCAATCGGCGCGCGTATCGCAGCGTTCAATGCCGAGTTCGGCAGCACACTAGCGGGGGCGGGCACTGCTTATCTGGTTGGCGATGCGGCCAGCGCTTCGCCGTTGCAAACCCTCGCGGAGGGGCTGTTAGGCGTGATCAACGCACCGACCAACGCGTTGCTGGGACGTCCGCTTATCGGCGATGGCACAAACGGTGCGCCTGGAACCGGGGCCAATGGCGGAGCCGGCGGCATTCTGTGGGGCAACGGTGGCGCCGGTGGGTCGGGCGCGGCGGGTTCGCAGGGTGGGGCCGGCGGCGCGGCCGGTTTGATCGGTAACGGCGGAGCTGGGGGCGCCGGTGGCGTGGGCGGCGGGGTAGGTGGCACGGGCGGAGCCGGCGGCTGGTTGCGGGGCAATGGCGGAGCCGGTGGTGCCGGCGGTATCGGCGGTGCCACCGTGGCCGGCGGGTCAGGTGGAATGGGCGGCAGCGCCCGGCTTTTCGGCGACGGCGGGCCCGGCGGTATCGGCGGTGCGGGTGCGGCTGGTGCGGTCGGCGCCGCGGGCGCCGCCGGCACGTCGTCGACAGCTGACGGCGGTATCGGAGGTGTCGGCGGGCCCGGCGGAAAGGCCGGCGCCGGCGGTGCCGGCGGCAACGGCGGAATGGTGTTCGGCGATGGAGGGGCCGGCGGACGGGGCGGAGTCGGCGGGGCCGGCGGCGTCGGTGGCGCCGGTGGCGCGGGATGGGACACCACGACGCCGGGCGATACCGGTGGTAATGGCGGTGACAGCGGTGCCGGTGGCGACGGTGGAGCCGGTGGCGCGGGCGGCGCAGGCGGCAAAGGATCGGCGCTGTTCGGTGCCGCAGGTCTGAACGGCAACGGGGGAGCAGGCGGAGCCGGTGGCAATGCCGGAGCACCCGGAGACGGTGGCACCGGCGGTGCCGGACCCGACGCCCTGACGCCGGGTGGTACGGGCGGCGAAGGCGGCAACCCCACCGGGGTAGGTAAAGGTGGGGCCGGCGGGGCGGCCGGTGGTTCCGGCGCCGCCACTGGCGCGGCCGGCGCAACGGGCGTCATCATTCCCGGCAATGGCGGTAACGGCGGTGAGGGCGGAGCGGGCTACACCGGCAGCGGTTCCGGGGGCGCCGGAGGTACCGGCGGGGCAGGCGGCGCCTACGGCAACGGCGGTACCGGCGGATCCGGCGGTGACGCTGTGGGCGCGGGCGACGGCGGTGCCGGTGGCGGCGGGGGAGTGAGCGGTGCGCTGGCAGGACGGGGCGGCGACGGCGGTCACGGAGGCGACGGCGCCGGTGCGGGGAGCGGCGGTAGCGGCGGTAACGGGGCCACCGTGTCATCGAACGGGTCCGTTGATGCCATCGCGGGCAACGGGGGGCGTGGCGGCGACGGTTCGACGGGCGGTTCGGGCGGCTCCGGAGGTAACGCGTCGTCCTTTGGGATTGGAAGCGCGACGGGCGGCGCCGGCGGAGACGGGGGTTCGGGGACCACTGGCGCCGGCGGATCCGCAGGAAGCGGTGGATTGGCAAACATCGTCAACTACGCCTCGACCGGAGCCGCCACCGGCGGCGTGGGCGGACAGGGCGGCAGCGGTTCCAGTGGCGGGTGGGGTGGTTCCGGCGGTTCGGTGTACACATCCGCTAAAGGGCAAGCGATCGGTGGTGCGGGCGGCGACGGTGGTGACGGGAGCGTCAACGGCGGCGGAAATGGTGGCAACGGCGGAGCGGTGAGTGTCAACAACTACGCGTCGACCGCGCCCGCCCTTGCCGGCAACGGGGGCAAGGGTGGCAGCGGCGCAACCACCGGCGGTTTCGGCGGATCCGGCGCTTCGGTGTACAGCGTCGGGCTTGGAGACATCACTACTGGTTCGGGCGGGGACGGCGGTTTCGGAGCTTCGTCCGGCGCGACCGGCGGCAGCGGGGGTTACGCGACCCTGTCGAATTCGTCCTCGACGGCCACGGTGACCACGGGCAGCGGCGGCCGCGGCGGCGATGGTGCCGCCGGCGGCGATGGCGGCTCCGGCGGCTACCTCTCCACATCGGGTCGCGGCGACGCGGTCGCCGGTGGCGGTGGCGATGGCGGCAACGGGACCACCGGCACTGGCGGGTCAGGCGGTAGCGGCGGCGAAGCGTTCGCCAATAACAGTGGTGCCACAGGGACGATCACCGCCGGCAGTGGCGGGAATGGCGGCGACGGCGTCAGCGGCGGAGAAGGGGGTCTCGGCGGCAACGCGTCCAGCCAGGGTGGCAGCGTGCACGGCGGTGCCGGTGGCAACGGAGGCGTAGGCACCACGGCGGACGGTGGCGATGGCGCCGGCGGCGGATCGGCTGAAACATCCGGACTTGGCAACGTCACGGCCGGCGCGGGGGGCGACGGAGGCGCAGGTGCCACCTCCGGCGGGGCTGGTGGCGTCGGCGGGAAGGCGACGGTGACCAATACCGCCTCGACGGGTACCGCTACGTCCGGCAGTGGCGGCGACGGAGGTGCCGGGAACACTCTGACCGGCGGATCTGGCGGCAGCGCCGGCAATGCGACCTCCAAGGGCAATGGTGCGGTGATCGGCGGTGACGGGGGCGCCGGTGGCAACGGAGCCACCAGCGGCGGATGGGGCGGCTCGGGTGGATCCGTATCCACCTACGGATCGGGCTATGTCACCGGTGGTGCTGGTGGCGATGCCGGCGCCGGGGTTTCCGCCGCCGGTGGGTCCGGTGGCAGCGGCGGTGCAGGCAGCATCTACAACAACGCGTCCACGGGGACGGCCACCTCGGGCAGCGGGGGATCGGGCGGCCGAGGAGCGTCCGGCGGATCAGGTGGCTCGGGCGGCTACGCGTCCAGCGACGGGCTCGGGGACATCGTGGCCGGCAGCGGCGGTGATGGCGGCACCGGAACCGTCTCCGACGGCGGGGCAGGCGGCTCCGGGGGGACGGCGAACGGCTCCGGTCCCGCGTCCACCGGAACTGCCCGCGGCGGCCATGGTGGGAAGGGTGGCGCCGGGGCAACCAGCGGTGGGGCCGGCGGCTCGGGCGGCTCGGTGTCTACCCAGGGGCTTGGCAACCTGATCGGCGGCGACGGTGGTGACGGCGGCGCCGGGACTACCGCCAACGGCGGCTCGGGCAGCAGTGGCGGCTCTGCCAGCAACTACAACAGCGCCTCGACCGGGAACCTCGTCGGCGGAAAGGGCGGTCGTGGCGGCGATGGCCTTTCCGGCGGATACGGCGGCTCCGGGGGCTCGGCGAACAGCCAGGGGATACTCGGCGATCTGACCGGCGGCGACGGCGGTGACGGCGGCTCCGGGACCACGGGCGCGGGCGCATCCGGTGGAAGCGGCGGGTCGGTCAACGGCTTTGGTGCCGCGTCACAGCAGACGCTCACCGCCGGCGACGGAGGCGATGGCGGCACCGGCGCCAGCGGTGGGAACGGCGGGTCTGGTGGAACGGCATCGTCGTCGGGCCTCGGCGCCATCTTCGCCGGCGTTGGCGGGAACGGCGGCTCAGGCACCGACGGTCCCGGTGGATCCGGCGGTAACGGGGGCAGTGCGACTCTTTCCAACTTCGGCAATCCCTACGATGCCGTCGCCGGCGCAGCCGGCGATGGTGGCGACGGATCCATCGGCGGAGCCGGCGGTTTCGGCGGGTCGGCGTCCACCTCGGGCAATGGCAATGCCATGGCCTCCGACGGCGGTAACGGCGGCTCCGGGACCACGGGCGCCGGCGGGTCAGGGGGCGGTGGGGGCTCTGCGGGTGTCTACAACGGCACGGTCACCGGCAACGCTGTCGCAGGCAACGGGGGTAGCGGCGGCAACGGTGCCAGCGGTGGGTCGGGCGGCGCGGGCGGTAACGTCGTCCAAGGCGGCTTGGGCGATATAACGGCCGGTCGCGGTGGGGACGGAGGCGCGGGTAGTGCCGGTGACGGCGGCTCCGGGGGAGGTGGCGGCTCGGCATTGATCGGCCTCGCCGCCAACCAAAATGATGCCGCAGGTGGCAACGGTGGCGCCGGGGGTGCTGGTACGGCCAATGGTGGTGCCGGTGGTTCCGGCGGCGCGGCGACGAATGCCGGCGGGTACTCCGCCACCGGTGGTAGCGGCGGCGACGGCGGGTCGGGTGCCACGGGCGGTGACGGTGGCAACGGTGGGAATTCTCAGGCCTTTGGCGGCACCGCCACGTCTCTCGCGGTCGGTGGCGCGGGCGGGCGCGGCGGTGACAGCTCGGGAACGGCGATCGACGGAGGTGATGGCGGCGGCGGTGGCGACGCGTCCGCACACGTCTATCCGGTCAACGCCCTTGCCGGTGCCGGTGGGCTCGGCGGGGCTGCCACCGGCGGTGGATCGACCGGGGCAAAGGGTATGGACGGCGGCACCTACCCGCTCTAGGCGCTGGTCCGTCGCATAACGGCAACCGGTGGATGCCGGCGACAGTTCTGGGACAATGGTCGGCGTGTCCGTCACGCCGATCTCCCTGACCCCGGGCGTCCTCGCCGAGGCCGTTATCGACCTGGGCGCCATTGCGCACAACGTGCGGGTGTTGCGGGAGCACGCCGGAAAAGCTCAGGTCATGGCTGTGGTCAAGGCCGACGGCTACGGGCACGGCGCGACTCGCGTCGCGTTCACCGCACTGGCCGCCGGCGCCACCGAACTCGGCGTGGCCACGATCGACGAGGCTCTTGCGCTGCGGGCCGACGGCATTCTGGACCCGATTCTGGCCTGGCTGCATCCGCCGGGCTGTGACTTCGCTCCCGCCCTACAGGGCGACGTGCAGATCGCGGTCTCCTCGGTACGCCAACTCGAAGAAGTGCTGGACGCGGTACACCGGACCGGCACCCAGGCGACCGTCACGGTCAAGGTGGACACCGGTCTGAACCGCAACGGCGTGGCCGCGGCGGATTTCCCCGCCATGGTGAGCGGGCTCAAGTTGGCCGTCGCGGCCGAGGCGATCACGCTGCGAGGGCTGATGTCGCACATGGTCTTCGCCGACGCCCCCGAGCAGCCGATCAACGACATCCAGGCCCAGCGGTTCCGCGACATGTCGGCCTACGCCGCCGATCAGGGGTTGCGGTTCGAGGTGGCACACCTGTCGAACTCCTCGGCCACCATGGTCCGTCCCGACCTGACCTTCGACCTGGTGCGTCCGGGCATCGCGGTATACGGGCTCAGCCCGGTGCCTAGACTGGGCGACATGGGTCTGATTCCGGCGATGACGGTCAAATCCCCTGTCGCACTGGTCAAGTCGATCAAAGCCGGGGAGGGCGTGTCCTACGCGCACACCTGGATTGCCCCCCGCGACACGAACCTGGCGCTGATTCCGATCGGCTACGCCGACGGCGTGTTCAGGTCCCTGGGCGGGCGGCTGGACGTGCTGATCAACGGCCGTCGGCGCCCCGGGGTGGGACGGGTCTGTATGGACCAGTTCGTCGTCGACCTGGGGCCCGGCCGGCCGGACGTCGCCGAGGGCGACGAGGCGATCCTGTTCGGGCCCGGCACCCGCGGGGAACCCACCGCACAGGATTGGGCCGACCTGATCGGGACGATTCACTATGAGGTGGTCACCGGCATCCGCGGCCGGATTACCAGAACCTACCGCGAGGTCGAAGCCCGTTGAGCGCTGACCACAGCCACCGCATCCCGAAGGGCAAGGCCTGGCTCGCGGGTAGTGCTGGGCTGACCGCGGTGGCCACCCTGGTCGGTGCGTCGGCCCGCAAGACGATCATCGAGCGCACCTCATCCGACGAAGACCCCTGGGCGGACGAGGATTTCGAGCGACTCGACAGTGACCGCGCCCAGGTGGTGATGACTTCTGACGGGGTACCGCTGGCGGTCCGGGAGGCCGGGCCGCCCGACGCACCGCTGACCGTCGTCTTCGCGCACGGCTTCTGTCTACGGATGGGCGCCTTCCACTTTCAGCGGATGCGGCTGGGCGAAGTGCTGGGTTCGCAGGTGCGCATGGTGTTCTACGACCAGCGTGGTCACGGCCAGTCCGGCGAGGGCGAGCCGGACTCCTACACGCTCACCCAACTCGGCCGGGATCTGGAAACGGTGCTGCAGGTCACCGCGCCGCGTGGTCCGATCATTCTGGTGGGCCATTCGATGGGCGGCATGACGGTGCTGTCGCACGCCGGGCAATTCCCCGAACAGTACGGCCGCCGCATCGTGGGAGCGGCCCTGATCTCGTCGGCCGCCGAAGGCGTCACCCGCTCACCGCTGGGGGCGTTCCTGAAAAACCCGGCGCTGGACGCGGTCCGGTTCACCGCCAAATCCGCGCCGAAGCTGATGCACCGGGGACGCAACGTGTCCCGGTCCCTGATCGGTCCTATCCTGCGCGCCGCGTCCTACAGCGATCTGCAGGTCAGCCGCAGTCTGGACGCCTTCTCCCAGCGGATGATGAACGGCACCCCGATCGCCACCCTGGTCGGCTTCCTGCGCGCCCTGGAGAAGCACGACGAAACCGCGGGACTGTGGACGCTGCTGAAGATCCCGACCCTGATCGCCTGCGGAGACCACGACCTGCTCACCCCAGACGAATATTCCCGGTTGATGGCTGCCTCGCTGCCGCAGTCGGAGTTGGTGATCGTCCCCGGCGCCAGCCACCTGGCGTTGCTGGACAAGCCGGACACCATCAACGACGGGCTGATCCGGCTGATCGAGCGGTCGCAGCCGGGCAAGCTGAAGTGGCACTACCGCCGATTCGGCGAGCGGGTGCGCGGGCGGTTCCGGCGCCGTGGCTGACTCTGGGTTTGATGGCGGCAAGGCCACGCTCGAGCGTGTCGAGGACACGCTCGCGCTCGGGTCGAAGCTGGGCGAACAGTTGCGCGCCGGCGACGTGGTCGTGCTCTCGGGTCCGCTGGGTGCTGGAAAAACAGTGTTGGCCAAGGGAATTGCCGCGGCAATGGACGTCGATGGCCCGGTGACGTCGCCGACGTTCGTGCTGGCGCGGGTGCATCGTGCCCGTTCTGCGGGCACTCCGTCGCTGATCCATGTCGACGTCTACCGACTGCTCGACCAGCACGGCGCGGACCTGCTCGGCGAGCTCGACTCGCTCGACCTCGACACCGATCTCGAGGACGCCGTCGTGGTGGTGGAGTGGGGCGAAGGGCTCGTCGAGCGCCTCGCCGAACGGCACCTCGACGTCCGCCTCGAGCGCCTCGCCCATTCGGACGTGCGGACCGCGACGTGGGAGTGGGTTCACGCATGATCCTGTTGACGCTCGACACCTCCACCCCCGCCGTCACGGCGGGCATCGTCCAAGGTGACGACTTCGCGACGATGGCGCAGCGGGTCACCGTCGACGCCCGCGCCCACGCCGAGCGGCTGACTCCCAATGTTGTTGCGGCGCTGTTCGATTCAGGGCTGACGATGGCCGATCTGGACGCCGTGGTGGTCGGCTGCGGACCTGGGCCGTTCACCGGTCTGAGGGCCGGCATGGCGAGCGGGGCCGCCTACGGGCACGCACTGGGCATCCCGGTGCACGGCGTGTGCAGCCTGGACGCCATCGGCGTGCTCACCACCGGTGAGGCTCTGGTGGTGACGGACGCCCGGCGCCGGGAGGTCTACTGGGCGCGCTACCGCGACGGCGTTCGCACCGAAGGCCCCGCCGTGAACGCCGCGGCCGACGTCGACCCGGGTGCGGCGCGCGCGGTCGCCGGGTCCCCGGAGCACGCGGCGCTGTTCGACCTGCCGTACTGCGAGCCCGGGTACCCGACGCCGGCCGGTCTGGTGCGCGCGGTGCCCGACTGGTCCGCCGAACCCGCGCCGCTGGTGGCGCTGTACCTGCGTCGACCCGACGCCAAGCCGCTGGCGGCTCGGTCGTGACCGCCCACCTCGACCCGGTCACCCTGGGTCCGCTGACGTACGGGGACGCCGCACGGTGTGCCGAACTGGAAGCGTTGCTGTTCGACGGCGACGACCCGTGGCCGGCCGTCGCGTTCCAACGCGAACTGCACAGCAAGACCAACCACTACGTCGGCGCCCGCAGCGGCGGCACGCTCGTCGGGTACGCGGGCATCTCCCGGCTGGGGCGAGTCGCGCCGTTCGAGTACGAGGTGCACACCATCGGCGTAGACCCCGCCTACCAGGGACACGGGATCGGCCGCCGATTGCTCGGCGCCCTGCTGGACTTCGCGGACGGGGGAGTGGTGTTCCTCGAGGTCCGTACCGACAACGAACCCGCCATCGGTCTCTACCGCAGTGTGGGGTTCGAGCAGATCGGTCTGCGCAAGCGGTACTACCGCGTCAGCGGGGCCGACGCGTACACCATGCGGAGGGACGCTCGATAGATGACGACCATCCTTGCCATCGAAACCTCTTGCGACGAAACGGGTATCGGGATTGCCCGGCTTAATGCCGACGGCACCGTGGCGTTGCTGGCCGACGAGGTCGCGTCCAGCGTCGACGAGCACGTCCGGTTCGGCGGAGTGGTGCCTGAGATCGCGTCCCGGGCGCACCTGGAAGCCCTGGGTCCCGCGATGCGGCGCGCGCTGGCGACGGCCGGATTCGCCAAGCCGGACATCGTCGCGGCCACCATCGGACCGGGGCTGGCGGGTGCGCTATTGGTGGGAGTTGCTGCGGCCAAAGCATATTCGGCCGCCTGGGGGGTGCCGTTCTACGCGGTGAACCACCTGGGTGGACACCTGGCCGCCGACGTCTACGAGCACGGCCCACTGCCCGAGTCGGTTGCCCTGCTGGTGTCCGGCGGGCACACCCACCTACTGCATGTCCGCTCTCTCGCAGAACCGATCGTCGAACTGGGCAGCACCGTCGACGACGCGGCCGGTGAGGCCTACGACAAGGTGGCCCGGCTGCTGGGCCTGGGCTACCCGGGCGGCCGGGTGCTCGACGAGCTGGCCCGCTCCGGCGACCGCGACGCGGTCGGGTTTCCGCGCGGCATGACCGGGCCGCGGGATGACCCGTACGCCTTCAGCTTCTCGGGTCTGAAGACCGCCGTGGCCCGCTATGTCGAGAGCAATCCCGACTACGTGCCCGCCGACGTGGCCGCCGGCTTCCAGGAAGCGGTGGCCGATGTGCTCACCCGAAAGGCGGTGCGTGCGGCAACCGAATTGGGGGTGTCGACGCTGCTGATCGCCGGTGGGGTGGCCGCGAACTCGCGGTTGCGCGAGCTGGCCACGCAGCGCTGCCGCGACGCGGGCCTGACGTTGCGTATTCCCAAACCGCGACTGTGCACCGACAACGGCGCGATGATCGCCTCGTTCGCCGCGCACCTGGTGGCCGCGGGCGCGGCGCCGTCGCCCTTGGACGCGCCGAGTGATCCGGGACTGCCCGTCGTGGTGGGTCAGGTCGGCTAGGACCCCCGAGCGGCTACGACGGCGTTTCGGATGTGATTGGGCACCGCTAGCCCGACTGCCATGGCGGCCACCACGAATACGGCTATCGACCCGTTCGACACGGTGGCGGCAATGACCGATGGGGAGGTGTCTGTGGTCAGCCGCATCAGGCCGGCCAGAACTCTGAACACGTACATGCCTGGGACAAGGGCGACGACAGCGGCAAATCCGATGGCGGCGAACGGTATTCGCAGCAGGTGGCTAACCGGGGCGAGGGCCGCGCCGACGACCAGGCATGACACCAGAGCTGCACCCGGCAGGCCGGCATGCCATACGTCGACGGCGAACCAGTGCACGGCATGCGCGATCATGCCGGCCGCGACGGGTAATCCGATCATCCGGTAGGGCATGGAGAAGTAAACGGGGTAGGCCGCCGCGGCGACTCCCGCTGCGAGGACGTCGGCACAGATCGGGACATCGACGTCGGTCGACCAGAGCGGTAACGTCTGCCCGCCGACAAACAGCCCGAGGACGAGTCCGGCGGCGATCGCCGCGAAAATGACGGCAGCGTAGCCAAGCCGGCTCAGGCCCAGACTTATCCGCGCGGCGAGCAAGTCCATCGCGCCATTGAGGATCTGAGGTCCCGGCACCAGCACCATCGCCGGGCACACGGCCGTCAGCCCGACCACACCGCCGAGTCCGAGGTGCGGCGCGAGAGCTCCGCCCAACCCTGCCACCAGCGCAGCGGTGAAGACCTGAGCGAATGCTCCGACCTGCCACCGGGCCAGCAGGCGACGGCATCCGCCTCCGACGGCGGCACTGGCAGCGACTAGGGCGATCGCCCAAAAATCGGTGATACCGAACACAATCGACAACGCTGCGGCACCGAGCGCGCAAGCGATGACGAACGGTGGTGTCGCGGATCCGCTCTCCCGGGCTGCGTCCGCGAGCTCGCGCCGGAGAAGCGGGCGATCTAGTGTTCCGTCCTCGGCTCGGTCGATGGCCCGCATGGCCGCCGACACCCGCCGCATGTTCACCGCGACGGGGGCCACCGGTACGACTCGGAGTTGTGGCGCCGTCTCCTCGGTAGTCAGGGTCATCGAGGTCCACGACGGAATCGCGACTGCTGTCATCCCGAGACCGCGACTGAGGCGCCGCACGGCGATCAGAGTCATGTCGGTCGACTGGCCGTTTTCGTGCAGGAGCACCGCAGCCCCGAGTACTGTCTCGAAGTCTCCCGCATCAGCTGAGGTCACGCGCCCGCGACCCCGTCGCCGACCATGCTGTGCCCTTCACGGTGAGCGCATCGACCAAGGCTGCTCATCCGGTGCTGGTTGGTGACATGCGGCGAACCCTCTCGTCGGCCCAGTGGGGGACGGCCCACGCTATCGCGCACCGCACAGAATCGGCGTGGTCGGCCGTGTATGCCGGATGTACGGTCTCTTGCGCATTGACCAAGGCGACGCGTCCAGAACCTGGCCCGCGTTGCCGGCGTGGGCGGGCCGATGTTCGCTGTGCGCGTAGAAGCACCGGGGCACCCTTGAGTGCTAGCACTCTCATGTATAGAGTGCTAGGTGGCATTCGGACGACCCCTGTGTCGGCACCCGCGACGACGGCGCGAGGGACCCGGACGATTGCCGAATCACCTGGTAATTCGGACGGTGCGGGGCAGCCCGGACCGACCGCCAACTCCGGTCAGGGCATACGCTCCGGACCCGATTCAACTAGTGGAGGGCTCCAATCGTGGCGAAGGTCAACATCAAGCCACTCGAGGACAAGATTCTCGTACAGGCCAACGAGGCCGAGACCACGACCGCATCCGGTCTGGTCATTCCCGACACCGCCAAGGAGAAGCCCCAGGAGGGCACCGTCGTCGCAGTCGGCCCCGGCCGTTGGGACGAGGATGGCGAAAAGCGGATCCCGCTCGACGTCGCTGAGGGTGACACCGTCATCTACAGCAAGTACGGCGGCACCGAGATCAAGTACGGCGGCGAGGAATACCTGATCCTGTCGGCACGCGACGTGCTGGCTGTCGTTTCCAAGTAACACCGGTCGTTTCCAAGTAACGCAACGTGTTCCGCCCCGGCGATCCCCGCACGCAAGCGCGGGTGATTTCCGGGGCGGCATGCGTTAGGCAGTTTGGCGAAGGAGCCTCATGAGCAAAATTATTGAGTACGACGCGACCGCGCGTCGTGCGATGGAAGCGGGCGTGAACAAGCTCGCGGACGCGGTCAAGGTGACGCTCGGACCCGGTGGCCGCCACGTGGTGCTGGCCAAGGCGTTCGGCGGACCGCAGGTGACCAACGACGGTGTCACCGTCGCACGCGAGATCGACCTGGAAGACCCCTTCGAGAATCTCGGTGCGCAGCTGGTGAAGTCGGTCGCCACCAAGACCAACGACGTCGCCGGTGACGGCACCACCACCGCGACCGTGCTGGCCCAGGCCCTGGTGAAGGGCGGGCTGCGGCTCGTCGCCGCCGGTGTCAACCCGATCGCCCTGGGTTCGGGCATCAGCAAGGCCGCCGACGCGGTATCCGAGGCGCTGCTGGCCGCGGCCACCCCGGTGTCGGGCAAAGAGGCCATCGCCCAGGTGGCGACGGTTTCCTCGCGTGACGAGCGGCTGGGCGACCTGGTCGGCGAGGCGATGAGCAAGGTCGGCCACGACGGCGTAGTCAGCGTGGAGGAGTCCTCGACGCTGGACACCCAGCTGGAGTTCACCGAGGGCGTGGGCTTCGACAAGGGCTTCCTGTCGGCCTACTTCGTCACCGACTTCGACGCCCAGCAGGCGGTGCTCGAAGACCCGCTGATTCTGCTCCACCAGGACAAGATCAGCTCGCTGCCCGACCTGCTGCCGTTGCTGGAGAAGGTCGCCGAATCGGGCAAGCCACTGCTGATCATCGCCGAGGACGTCGAGGGTGAGGCGCTGGCGACGCTGGTCGTCAACTCAATCCGCAAGACGCTCAAGGCCGTCGCGGTCAAGGCGCCGTTCTTCGGTGACCGCCGCAAGGCATTCCTGCAGGACCTGGCCATCGTGACCGGCGGCGAGGTGGTCAATCCCGACACCGGACTGCTGCTGCGCGAGGTGGGTCTCGAGGTGCTGGGGTCGGCCCGCCGTGTCGTGGTCAGCAAGGACGACACGATCATCGTCGACGGTGCCGGCTCCAAGGACGCGGTGCAAAACCGGGTCAAGCAGCTGCGCGGCGAGATCGAAGCCAGCGACTCCGACTGGGATCGGGAGAAGCTGCAGGAGCGGGTTGCCAAGCTGGCCGGCGGGGTGGCCGTCATTCAGGTCGGCGCCGCCACCGAGACCGCGCTCAAGGAGCGCAAGGAAAGTGTCGAGGACGCCGTTGCGGCTGCCAAGGCAGCGGTCGAGGAGGGCATCGTCCCCGGCGGTGGCTCGGCGCTGATTCAGGCGCGCCACGTGCTGGAGTCGCTGCGCAATGAACTCAGCGGCGACGAGAAGCTCGGAGTCGACGTGTTCTCCGAGGCGCTGGCCGCTCCGCTGTACTGGATCGCCACCAACGCCGGAATGGATGGCGCGGTCGCGGTCAACAAGGTCAGCGAGCTGCCCACCGGGCAGGGCCTCAACGCCGCCACCCGGACCTACGAGGACCTGGGTGCCGCCGGCATCGTCGACCCGGTGAAGGTGACCCGTTCGGCCGTGCTGAACGCCTCGTCGGTGGCGCGGATGGTGCTCAGCACCGAGACCGCCGTCGTCGAGAAGCCGGCCGAGGAGGAAGACGACCATGGCCACGGCCACGGTCATCACCACCACTGATCAGTAGTAGGCGATACACCCCCGGCCCTGTTGGTCCGGGGGTGTTTTCGTCGCGGCAACGGTGCTCGCTTTCGCGAGACATAAACCACGCACACATTTCTCGGCGTGTTGTGTGCGTGGAGTCGGTGTCGCGCCCGACTGTCGCGACCGCAGCCGCGGAAGGCCCGGCTGACGCTTAGATCACTGCGACGTCGGCTGAATGGATACCAGTCGGAACCAGTCGGGGTACGCGTCGTCGGGTGTGAACCGCACGACCAAAACGTTCGGCGGGAACTGGGCGGCCAGGTCATTGAGAGTCCGGGGCAGGAACGCTCTGGACTTGGCGTCGCCGTACCAGTTGGGATTGTTCGGGTCGTAGGGGCCCACACTGTCGATCGCGGCATCCCAGCGCTGGATCGGGCCCGGGGGCGCAGCCCCGAATCCGGTCGACTTCAGGTACGCGTCGGCTTGTCCCGAGAGGGTGATCGCGGTCCCGCCGCCGACCGGCTTCCCGGTGATCGTCCCGTCGGTGACATTGGCCGTCACCGATGCCAACCGCACGGTACAGACGTTGTCGGACAACGCGGGTGGCGTGCAGAAGCCGGGTAGCGGCGCGCCGTGGGCTTCGGCGGTGTTCAGCACGGCCGGAACCGACAGGACAGAGAGGGCGGCGGCGATGGTGGCTGCTGCACGACTGCGAGTCGACATCCCTGCACTGTATATAGGCTGCGGGCATGCAGTCATTGCCGCAGGCGCGAGAGGCGGCGGACGCGCAGACGGCGTCACTGTCGCAGGGGATCACCGCCTACCAGGTCGCCGGTGACGAGGGTCCGTGGGTGGTGCTGGTGCACGGCCTGGTCACGCCCAGCTACGCCTGGGAGCCACTGGCCGAAGTGCTTGCCGGGCAAGGATTTCGGGTGCTGCGTTACGACCAGTTCGGTCGCGGGCTCTCCGACCGGCCACCGATCAGGTATGACCTCGACGTGTATGTGCGGCAACTGCGTGAGTTGGTGGACACGCTGGGGATCGACAGCATGCATCTCGTCGGCTGGTCGATGGGTGCTCTCGTTGTGACTCGTTTCGCCGCCGAATCTGCCGACCGGGCCGCAAGCATCGCGCTGATTTCGCCCGGTCTTTATGCGGCAGGGTCACTGAAAATCCTCGCCCAGCGGTTGTTGCGCCTGCCCGGCGGCCAGAAGCTCATCGCCTCCCGCATCGGCGACGTAGTCGACCAGCTGGAAAACCAGCACCTGAGTCGTCCGCGACGATTCCCCGATTACAACCGACGCGCACGAGAACAGCTCCGGTTTCCGGGCATGGCAGAGTCTTTCGCATCGACCGTCGCCCACTTTCCTGCCCGCGCCGGCGACCAGTGGGCCGCTGTCGGACGCCATCGACGTCCGGTGCTCGTGGTGTGGGGCACCGAGGACAAAGTCACCCCCTACGCAAACAGGGAGCGCGTCTTGCAGTTGTATCCCCGCGCGGAGTTGCTCACGGTCCAGGGTGCAAAGCATGCACCACATCTCGACCATGCTGAGGTCGTCCATCCGGCGATTCTGCGGCTGCTGGCGGCGGGAGAACAGGAAAACCAGATCGGTTGAGGCGCCCGATGAATTTTCTTGTCGGGACGTGTCATATCCAGCGTGCCGTCTTCGTAGACATCATGACGGGCAAGCCAGACCGGGCCGCCCGCGGAGTTCAAGGAGCATGTGATGCCGCAGTACTTCCTCGCCGTCAACCACGACGCCGCCGACACCGCCGCCATGGCGGAGATGACCATCGAACAGATGCAGCCGATCTTCGAGGCCGTCGACGCTTTCAACAACAAGTTGCAGGCCGAAGGCGCCTGGGTATTCGCCGGTGGCCTGACCGCACCTGAGTCGGCCACCACCGTCGACAACACCGGCGCGAAGCCGATCATCACCGACGGCCCGTACGCCGAGTCCAAGGAGTACCTCGGCGGTTTCTGGATCATCGAGGCCGCCGACCTCGATGCCGCCCTGGACTGGGCGAAGCAGGGGTCGAAGGCCTGCCAGGGCCGGGTCGAGGTGCGGCCGTTCCAGGAGGGTTAGGCGAACGGGTGAACCCGATCGAGCGGGTGTACCGCGAAGAGTACGGGCGGGTGGTCGCCTCGCTGGTGCGCCGCTTCGGTGACATCGACGTCGCCGAAGAGGCGGCCGGCGAGGCGCTGGTGGTCGCCCTGCAGCGGTGGCCACAGGACGGGGTTCCACCCAACCCGGCCGGCTGGCTGACGCGGACCGCGGCCAACAAGGCGGTCGACCGGCTTCGGCGTGAATCGCTTCGACCTTCAAAACATCTGGCAGCAAACATGATTCGCGATGACACTGCGCACGAGCCGACGGGACCCGTCGAGGATGACCGGCTGCGGTTGATTTTCACCTGTTGTCATCCGGCGCTCGCACCTGAGGCGCGGGTGGCGCTGACGTTGCGACTCCTCGGCGGGCTCACCGTCGCCGAGATCGCCGCGGCCTTCCTGGTGACCGAGACGACGATGGCCCAGCGGATAAGCCGGGCGAAAAAGAAGATCGCGGACGCGCACATCCCTTATCGCGTACCCGCGACCGACGACCTCGGCGAGCGGGTCGCCGCTGTGCTGGCCGTGATCTATCTCGTCTTCAATGAGGGTTACCTGGCGACCGCGGGATCGCCGGTGCGCGACGACCTGACGGCCGAGGCGATCCGGCTCGCCCGCATCCTGCGCGGGTTACTGCCTGAGGTGCCGGAGGTGACGGGCCTGCTGGCCCTGATGCTGCTCATCCAGGCCCGCCGGTCGCGCCGGATCGTCAACGGTGAATTGGTGCCCCTGCACGAACAGGACCGCGGTGGATGGGACCCGGCATTGATCGCTGAGGGACATGCCCTGGTCCGCAACTGCCTGTCTATCAACAGACCTGGCCGTTACCAACTGCTGGCCGCGATCAACGCGGTGCACACCGATGCACCTACTGCGGCCGATACCGACTGGTCCCAGATCGTGGCGTTGTACCGCCAGCTGCTGGAGTTTGATTCCAGCCCCGTGGTCGAACTCAACTACGCGATCGCCGTCGCCGAGCTCGACGGGCCCGCGGTCGCCCTGTCCCGGGTTGACCGACTGCCGCAGGCTGCCATGCAGCGTTATCACCCGTTTCATGTCACCCGCGCCGAGTTGCTCAGGCGCCTCGGACGATCGGATGAGGCCCGCGCCGCCTACGAGGCGGCTCTCGCCCTCGTCGACAACCCGGCCGAACATGCCTACCTGGCGCGCCGCCGCGATCAAGTAGGTTCGCGCACCCGCTGATACGGGTCAGAGTCCGACGGCCCGTTCCAGATCTTTGAGGGAGGTCTCGAGGTGACCCAGCAGGCGCTGCAGGTGTGGGACCGCACGGCGGCACCCCACCAGACCGAAGTCGAGGCTGTCGCCACTACCGACCAGAGTGATGTTCAGCGCCTGACCGTTGGCGGCGATGGACATCGGATAGCTGCCTTGCAGGCGAGCGCCATTGGCGTACAACGGTTTCCGCGCACCCGGCACATTGGAGATGCACACGTTG
Source organism: Mycobacterium sp. 23 (assembly GCF_048287075.1). Taxonomy (NCBI): domain Bacteria; kingdom Bacillati; phylum Actinomycetota; class Actinomycetes; order Mycobacteriales; family Mycobacteriaceae; genus Mycobacterium; species Mycobacterium sp. 23. The sequence continues at coordinate 2,794,312 of NZ_JBLVUX010000005.1, read as the reverse complement.
AAGGGCGGCGGTGTGGCCATGCCACCGGTCACGCCGCCCAGTACAACGGGCGACAGCAGCATCATGCCCATGGCGATCGCCTGCGCCCGGGGCAGGCCGGCCAGGACGGCCTTGCTCTTGCGCATGGATGAGCTGATCGTCGCGAGACGCAGTGCCGGATCGTCGACGTGCGTCGCCAGATTTGCCAGCACGGCGGTGACCGCATTTCCTCCTGGACCTTCGTCGGCGGTGCGCAAGCTGACCGGAACCATTGCCACTAAGGGCTTTTCGGGGAGCGCGTGCTGCTCGCAGAGGTAGGCGCGCAGTGCGCCGGCGCACATCGCCAGTACTACGTCGTTCACGGTGACGCCGGCGGCGTTCTTGACATCCTTGATCCGTTGCATCGGCCATGATTGCGCAGCACATCGTCGGGCACCGCCGATCGGAACGTTGAACATGGTGCGCGGCGCCCGGAACGGCAGCGTGAGCTGTTGTTCGAACAGCGCGGAACGGGCCAGTCCCAGCGTCGAGGAACCAAGGCGCGGAATGGATCTGACTGCCTGAGCCAGCGCCTGCAATCGCGACGGCCCGTCGGCGTGATCGTCAGCGCCGGCCACCGACGACCAGGGCGCCCTAATGCTTTCGTCGAGTGCGTCCGCGCTCAGTGCCCCCTGGAGCAGGTTGATCGCCGAGACCCCGTCGACGAGGGCGTGATGGATCTTGGTGTAGACGGCGAAGCGTCCGTCGGCCAGCCCTTCGATGACGTGGGTCTCCCACAGCGGCCGGTGCCGGTCGAGCATGGTGGAATGCAGCCGGGACGTCAATTCCAGCAGTTCCCGCACCCGGCCGGGACCGGGCAGTGCCGAGTGGCGCACGTGGTAGTCGAGGTCGATGTCTCCGGAGGAAGACCAGCCGAGGTTCAGTCCCGTCGGCAGGCTCGCCGGGTACCTGCTGAACAGGGGTGCTACGTCATCCCTGGACCGCAGTGACCGGTAGTAGTCGCCGGCGAACTCCGGCCCGGCGCCATCCGGTGTCTGGAACAGCTGCAGTCCGGCGACGTGCATCGGGTGCCCGGGTGACTCGGCAAGCAGCATCATCGATTCGATGGGTGACATCAGGTCCATGGTTTGTCCTCTGGTGGGTAGCTGTGTTCTGAGCGGTGTTGTCCCGCCGATCACCGCAGAAGTTAGGCGCTCAGCATCGGTCAGCGCTCGTCTCCGCGTGCCAAGGTCGAGTCCGGTGGTTGTGACGTGATCACAAATGCCCACCGCCAAAATCGCCGATCCCGATGGTTGCGGCGTCGCGACGGAGTATGTTCAGCCGCCATGAAGCCCACGTGGGAACCGTTCCGCGAGCCCGGCGCTGAGCGGCTCTGGGAGACGTTTCTGCGCCCTCTCGCCATCGAATTACGATCGTGTGCAACCGAATTCGCTGAGCAGGCGGTGGCCCGCGTACAGCACGAGATGCCGCTGCTGTTCCCGGACCCGCAGTCGGTGAAGGAAAACGTCGTCAGCACCGCGGCGAGCCTGCGCAATGTCGCCGACCTCCTCGACATCGGCGGCGACCCTCGTGAGGCCGAGTTGTCTGCGCCGACCCGGGCCGTTGCGCGTGCCGGGGTGAATCGTCAGATCCCGCTGGCCAGCCTGATGCGTTTCTATCGTGTGACCCACGAGCTGTTATGGCAGTGGATGTGGGACCGCATCGCGTCCACCGGGGCGGATCAGGCGGAGCAGGCCGCGACGTTGCGACTGGCCACCAGCTGGATGTTCGGTTATGTCGATGCCGCCCAGAACCGCGCGGAGGAAGCCTACGAATCCGAACGGGAAGTCTGGCTGCGCAACGCGGCGGCCGCCCGGACCGGGGCCATCGAGGAGATCCTGACGCAGCGCGAACGTGACCCGCAGCGGGCCTCGAAAAGGTTGCGCTACGACGTCAACCGCCATCATGTCGGGGCGGTGGCATGGCTGGAAACGGTGGAGGGGGACGTCGATGCGCAGTCGGTCTTGAGTGAGGCGCTGACCACGGTCGCACACGGGGTCGGTGGTGAAACCACCCTGATCCACCCGGCCGGCTCGCTGGTGGCATTCGGTTGGTTCAGCCGTCAAAGTGCTTTCTGCACAGCTGATCTCGATGCGCCCACACTGAAGCTCCCGGCCGGCGTACGGGTCGGCATCGGTGAGCCGGGCTTCGGCCTGAAAGCTTTCCGCTGTAGTCATCTGGAAGCCTCGAATGCGCGCCGGGTCGCGGCGTTGCTGGTGGCCTCCGGCGGCACGGTGACCCGCTATTGCGATGTTGCGGTTGCCGCGCTGGCCAGTTGCAACGCTGAACTCGCTGAAGCGTTCGTGCACCGGGTGCTGGGCCCGCTGGCGGCCGACGACGAGGCGACGTTCCGGGTCGCCACGACCTTATCCGTTTACCTGCAGGAGAATCGGAGCCGGACCCGGGCCGCGCGGCGACTCACCGTGCATCCCAACACCGTCAGTTACCGCGTCGATCAGGCGCAGACGATCCTCGGTCGCAGCATCGACACCGACAGCATCGACCTCGCGGTGGCACTGGCACTGCTGCCCACGTTGCCGGGTCTGACCCGGCAGTTGTGATCTCAGTACAAGCGTGGTGGCCAAGTCTGGTATCGGGCGCCAAGTAAATCGCGGGATTCCTCCCTACCGTCTCAGGCAGTTGGTCAACCGGCCATCAACCTGAAGAAGGAGACCCCGATGCAGACGATGCAAGAACTCGACGTCAACTACATGAGCGGCGCCGACAATCCCTGGATTCCGTTCACCCCGCTCAGCGACCAGGTCTTTCTGAAGTACTGGAAGGTCGATCCGGTCCGGGCCGAGATCGTCGTCTCGATGAAGTTCCCGGCTGGCCTGGAGCTGCCCCCGCACTACCACACGGGCATCGTGGTTGGGCACACCGTCAGCGGCGCGTGGCGCTACCAGGAGAACAACTGGGTCTCGCGCGCCGGTGACACCGTCTACGAGGTCGCCGGTTCCCGGCACACCCCGGAGAGCGTGGAGGACACCGAGGTGTTCTTCTTCATCGTCGGCGAGTTGCTGTTCATTGACGAGAACAACACCATCCTGTGGCAGGAAAACCACAAGACATCGGTTGAGCGCTACACGAATTACTGCGCCAGTCAGGGCATTCCGGCTCGTGACCTGACGAGTTGGGACGCGTAGCCGGCATTCGGCCCCAGGTTGAGAACCGTTCAAGATACGCGGTAAATGGTGCAAAACTGTCCATCGTCCGCATCGGCGGACTTAACCTGGGGACCGTGGTCTGGCAACGCCCGTCGCCGCGGGTGCGGGAACTGATTCGGCAGGGCGCCCGGATCGTCCTGGATGCACCGGCGGAGTGGCTCGAGGAATTCGATCGGGCGACGATGGCGGCCAACCCGTCGGTGGCCGAGGACCCCGTCCTCGCCGAGTCCGCTCGTCGCAGCGTCCGGTCCAGCCTGATGCACTGGGCCGCAGCCAATGTGAGCGATCCCGGTGCTCCGGTACCGGCCAACCTGGGTCCGGAGCCGCTGAGCATCGCTCGTGACATGGTGCGCCGCGGCCTGGAGCCGTTCACCTATCGGCCCGCGCAGAGCGTCGGCTGGCAGATCTGGATGGACACCGTCTTCCGGCTCACGTCGGACGCGGACGAGTTGCGCGAGTTGTTCGAGGTGTCGTTTCGGTCCATCAGCGACTTCCTCGACGCCACGTCCGACGGCATCGCCGCCCGGATTCGGCAGGAGCGGGAGGAATTGCTGCGCGGCACCCACGCCGAACGCCGCGAAGTCACCGCGCTCATTCTCGATGGCGCCCCGATCAGCCGCTCGCGTGCCGAAAGCAGGCTGGGTTACGCCCTGAACCGCAACCACACGGGCGCTGTCATCTGGTGCGACGAACCCGACGGTGACCTCGGCCGGCTCGACCAACTCGCCGACGCGCTCGGCCGTGCCGCCGGGTTCGCGCGCCCACTCACCGTGACAGCTGCCGCAGCCAGCCGCTGGGTGTGGATTCCCGACGCGACCCTGGACATCGAGCGCGTGCAACGGGCGGTGGAAGCTGCCCCGGGAACGCGAATCGCCATCGGCACCCCCGCTCTCGGGATCGACGGCTTCCGGCGCACCCACCTCGAAGCGCTCACCACCCAGCGCATGGTCGCCGGGTTGCGTTCTGCCCAGCGGGTGGCGTTCTTCGCCGAGGTGCAGCTGATCGCGCTGATCAGCCAAAACCCGCAAGCCGCAGACGATTTCATCAAGAACGTGCTGGGCGAGTTCGAGTCGGCCAGCCCCGAGTTGCAACACACGGTGCTGACCTTCATCAACGAACAGTGCAGCATCGGACGGACCACCAAACGCCTTTACGCGCACCGCAATACGCTGCTGCGCCGGCTCGACCGAGCCCAGCAGCTGCTTCCCCGGCCCCTCGAGCACAGCAGCGTGCATGTGGCCGTCGCGCTCGAGGCCCTGCAGTGGCGCGGCAGGCCGACCAGCTAACCGCGTCCCATCCCGCCCATGTGGCCACTGGCCATGCTGGGTCCGCCAAATCCACCCGGGCCGCCGATGCCACCGATCTGGCCGGGAGAGCCGATGCCGCCCGGGGTTCCGGGAGCTCCGGACTGGGGTCCGAACGGGCCGTACAGTTCGCCGGGTGCCGGAGGTCCGCCCGGTCCACCGGGCCCACCCAATCCGCCGGGCCCGTAGAGCCCGCCCGGCGTGCCGGGTGCCGGGGGCAGGGCGGGTGCAGAAGGTGTGGCGGGGCTCTCCACGCACTGCTCCAGTACGGCGTTCCAGACCGTGTCAATAGGGCAGGGCTCGTCCGCGTGGCTGATCGCCGGCAGCCCGATTCCAATCGCGGGCATCAACTCGAGCCCGAGCGCGATCGCGGCGGCTGCGGCACCGTTCCGGAGCAGGTTCCTCATCGTCAGACCTCTTTCTGTGGAGTGGGGTAGCTCCATAGTCGAGGCCGAGGCAACCCTTCCCAAGGGCGTATTTGCCCATATATGCGGACAAAGTAGTGCAGAAGTGTGCAGCTCTGAGCTCAGCCGCCGGGCGGAGTTGTCACCGTCTTGGGCGCCGTGGACGTCGTGGTCGGGGTGCTGCTGACCGTGACGGTGCTGGTGCTCGTGCTCGTGCTGGTAACCGGTGGCGGTACGGCGACCGTGGTGGTGACCGTGCTGACGCTCGTCGTCGTCGTGGACGAGGTGGTCGACGAGGTCGTCGTGGCGGACGCCGCTGCGATGACGCCGCATGCCACCCGCTTGCCGGTCTCTTCCGCCGAACTCTCGCCGAAGCTGCCCGGGTCCGCGGAGATGACCAGCGAGGTGCCGGAACTGTTTCTCAGGTCGGCGGCGGTGAACCCGCTGGTCGTGGTGACCAGTTTGGCCGAGCCGTCGGGCCGCACCTGTAAGGCGGTGAGTTGGCCGCTGGCGGGATAACCGGTGTGGCCGGACGCCTGGTACACGCTGCCGGCGGACTCGAAGGCGGCCGGCTCGCAGCTGCCTACCGCGTGGACCGCCAGGCCGTGGAAACCCGGCGTCAAGACCGAGTTCGGGCCGGCCTCCACCGTCACCGTCGCATAACCGTTCGCGAAATCAAAGGTTGCCGTGGCGATTTGGCTGCCGTCGGTGCCCTTGAGCTGAGTGGTCATCTTCTCCGCGCCACTCTGTCCGCCGGACGTGGACGAGGTGCCGCTCTGGCCGCCCTGCTGCGTCGAGCAGGCGGCCAACGGTGCAATGGTCGTGGCCAGTGCCGCGACAGCGAAGGTTACGCCCTTGTTCATGACGCGTACCTACCCCGATTCATCCAGGTCAAAACGCTCCGGATGCGGGGTGCGGCGCGGCATGTGTCAATGGGAGGGCGCATTACCGCGGATAGCCGAAAAAGGAGCATCCCGTGTCCGAAAAGACGCCCGACGACATCTTCAAAGTCGCCAAGGACGAGAACATCGAATATGTCGATGTCCGATTCTGCGACCTGCCAGGCACCATGCAGCACTTCACAATTCCGATTTACGCCTTCGACGAGAACGTGTTCGAGGAGGGCCTGGCCTTTGACGGATCCTCGATTCGCGGATTCCAGTCCATTCACGAGTCCGACATGCTGTTGCTTCCGGATCCGGAGACCGCGACCATCGATCCGTTCCGCAAGGCCCCCACGCTGAACGTGAACTTCCACGTGCACGACCCGTTCACGCTGGAGCCCTACTCCCGCGATCCCCGTAACGTCGCCCGCAAGGCCGAGAATTACCTGATTTCTTCGGGTATCGCCGACACCGCCTATTTCGGACCCGAGGCCGAGTTCTACATTTTCGATTCGGTGAGCTTCGATTCGCGCACTGACGGCGCGTTCTACAAGGTGGACGCGACGTCGGGTTGGTGGAACACCGGGGCCGCGACGGAGGTCGACGGCAGCCCGAATCTCGGCTACAAGGTCCGTCCCAAGGGTGGGTACTTCCCGGTCGCTCCGACCGACCACTACGTCGACCTCCGCGACGAGATGCTCAGCCATCTGACCAACGCCGGCTTCGCCCTGGAGAAGGGCCACCACGAGGTGGGCAGCGGCGGCCAGGCCGAGATCAACTACCGGTTCAACACGCTGCTGCACGCGGCCGACGACCATCAGATGTACAAGTACATCGTCAAGCAAACCGCTTGGCAGGCAGGCAAAACCGTGACGTTCATGCCCAAGCCGTTGTTCGGCGACAACGGCTCCGGCATGCACTGCCACCAGTCGTTGTGGAAGGACGGCGTGCCGCTGATGTACGAGGAGGACGGTTACGCCGGGTTGTCGGACATCGCCCGCCACTACATCGGCGGGTTGCTGTACCACGCCCCTTCGCTGCTGGCCTTCACCAACCCCACCATCAACTCCTACAAGCGACTGGTGCCCGGATACGAGGCGCCCATCAACCTGGTCTACAGCCAGCGCAATCGCTCTGCGTGCGTACGCATCCCGATCACCGGCAACAACCCGAAGGCCAAACGGCTGGAGTTCCGCTGTCCGGACGCGTCGGGCAACCCGTACCTGTCGTTCGCCGCCATGCTGATGGCCGGCCTGGACGGCATCAGGAACAAGATCGAGCCGCCCCCGCCGATCGACAAGGACCTCTACGACCTGCCTCCGGAGGAGGCCGCGGACATCGCGCAGGCCCCCACGTCGTTAGCCGCGGTGATCGACCGGCTGGAGGAAGACAGCGAATACCTCACCGAAGGAGGCGTTTTCACCCCCGACCTGATCGAGACGTGGATCAACTACAAGCGCGACTATGAACTGGCGCCGTTCAACCTGCGGCCCACGGCTTTCGAGTTCGCGCTGTATTACGACGTCTAGATGTACTGCCCAGGCAGGTTATCTAGACTTCGACGTCCTGTGCCCACCGCGGCGGGCGGACGTCCGGCCGGCGCGCGGCGGCCAGGGTGCTCGTCCGCTCGCCGTTGATCGCGGTCAGCGGGGGCGGTTGGCCCTTGCGCAGCGTGGCGATCAGTTCCCGGTAGGGGCCGATGAGGTAGACGGTGTCGCCGGCCTTGAGCCGGGCGTCGCGGCGGGGGCGCAGCCGGATCGGACCCTCCGGACGGATGATCGCTATGACGCGGGTCTGGGTGGACAGTTCGAGCATCAGCAGTCCGTCCAACTCGCTGCCGGCCGCCACCAGCATGGCGCCGACCATGAAGGAGCGCTGACCGACCCAGAACGTGCCCAGCACCTGCAGGCCCATCGCCGCCCCGATGAACCACGGAGCCGCCAGGTCGACGATCGACCGCACGTTCTCGAAGCCGAATCGCCGGTTGATCGCGGTGCCCAGCGCGCGCCCCTGCACACGCATCACGATCGGCACCTTGGTGTCGGAACCCAGGATCTCGAGCAGCACAATGCCGGTCTCGATGTTCTCCATGTCGTCCTTGGTCACCACCGCCACTCCCCGGGCGTGATCGACCCGCGCGGACTCCAGCGTCTGGCGCATCGTCGAATCACCGAAGATCACCGGCACGTCCAGCTCGGCCACCGTCTGCAGGAACGGGTTGTTCTCGTTCTGCTCCACCACCAGGACGTCGTAACCCGCGGCGGTCAGATCGGTGACCACACGGACACCGATCGAACCGAGTCCGATGACAACGACGTGGCCGCGCATGTGCCTGGCCCGCAGCCGTCCGGTGGTGTTCACGAAACGCCGCGACAGCAGCAGGTCCGCGAGAAAGGCGGTGAGGACCGCGGTGATGATCACGCCGCCGAACATCAGGCCGACGGCGAACAGTCTCAGGAAAGGGGACTGGTAGGCAAAACTGAAATCGCCGTAGCCCACGGTCGTGATGGTCTCCGAGGCGAAGTAGAGGGCGTCGAGCCAGGAAAGTTCCGGGTTGTGATGACCGAGGCGCACCACGACCGTCGAGCCGAGCGTCAGCAGCAGGGTGAATACCAGCGAGGGGTACACCATCGGGTTGAGGTCGTCGAGCATGGCGCGCACCGCATCGATGGCGCGGCGCATCCGGGAGTGGCGTGAGCGCGTCGCGTCCGCAGACGGCACGGTGATGCCGCGGGCCTCCAACTCGTCTTTGACGCCGATCATCGAGGTCCAGTCGCCGGCGTAGACCTTCTGATCCCGCCCCGGGCATGGCACCACCTCCCCGGGCACGGGCGAGTTTTTGCCGTGCACCACCGCCACCGGTGCCAGGTCGGCGTGTATTTCGCGCAGCGTTCCGTCATGCGGCGCCTCGGATCCCCAGACCACGAAATCGATACCGGCGGCGGCGAATTGGTGGGTGTTGCGGGACAGAACCGCCTCGACGATGGAGGGTGTCGCGAGGTCTGCGAGGTCCAGGATGGCCCCGGGGCCGTTGACTCCGGCCACCCCTCTGCGCAGCACCTCGTTGGCCAACCGCGCCACCACGCGCACATTCGGGCTGAATTCCCTTGCCAGTAATGCGATTTCGAGGTTCACCGCATCATTGGGTCCGGCGCAGACGACGGCACGGGCGCGATGCACGCCGGCGGCCCGCAGATCGGCGGCGGTGTTGATCTTGATGATCCGCGCGCCGGCGCCCCGGAGTTCCTCGGCGATCGTCTTCGACAGCGGGTCGTCACCGCTGACGATGATCTCACGATGAAACTGAAAAACCTCACCCATGCCCATTCCTATGTAGTCCCTATGACTATCGGTCACGGGATCAATAAGTGCCACCGGAAGCGGACGTCCTGTTTCGCGAATAGCTGTGGCGCGCAAGCACAGTCGCGAAAGTGCAACGAGATCGACTTGAGTCGGTCACGCACCCGCAACGTTCGCGGTGACAATGACCCGGGACCCCTGCGGATCAGGTGAGTCCGGGATTTAATCGCGGCCTGCCGTGGTTACACCACAACATGACCATTCGACTCGGATTGCAGATTCCCAACTTCTCCTACGGCACCCCGGTCGCCGAACTCTTTCCCGCCGTGAAAGCCCAGGTCCAGGAGGCCGAAAGCGCCGGATTCGACACCGTGCTGCTGATGGATCACTTCTACCAGTTGCCCGGACTGGGAGAACCCGACGAACCCATGCTGGAGGCCTACACCGCGCTGGGCGCCCTGGCCACCGCCACTGAGCGCGTCCAGTTGTCGACGCTGGTGACCGGCAACACCTACCGCAATCCCACGTTGCTCGCCAAAGAGGTCACGACGCTGGACGTGGTGAGCGGCGGCCGCGCCATCCTGGGCATCGGGGCCGGCTGGTTCGAGCTGGAACACCGGCAGCTGGGCTTCGACTTCGACACGTTCACCGAGCGGTTCGAGAAGCTCGAAGAGGCCTTGCAGATCATCCTCCCCATGTTCCACGGCGAACGGCCCAGCTTCTCGGGTAAGTGGTACCGCACGGAGAACGCGGTCAACGAGCCCCGCTACCGCGACCACATCCCGGTCATGCTCGGGGGCAGCGGCGAGAAGAAGACGTTCCGGCTGGCCGCCCGGTACGCCGACCACCTCAACATCATCGCCGACATCGACGACCTGCCGGCCAAGCTGGACGTGTTGCGCCGGCGCTGCGCCGAAATCGACCGCGACCCGGTCACACTGGAGACCAGCTGTCTGTTGACGGTGGTGCTCGACGGCTACGGCGCGTCGGGCGACATCGGCGAGGCGCGTGGTGGGCGGGCCGTCACCGGGACGGTCGAGCAGGTGGCCGAGGAGATCAAGCGCCGGGTGCTCGACGCCGGCATCGACGGTGTGATCGTCAATCTGCCGACCCACCGGTACACCCCCGGGGTCATCACGGCGGTGGGCGAGGCGCTCGGGCCGCTGGTTGGCGCCGGTTAAGCAGGGGTTTAACGGTCTGCCGTCGGAGTCGGCGAAGCTATCGGTGGCGGCGGCGATTGGAGCCAGGATGAGATGGAGTGCAGGCGACCGAGTGGCACCTCGGGCGCTGACAACGATCAACGGTGTCGCGGTGACCATTCCGGCCGCCAGCGGACCGGTGCACCTGCAATTTCGGCGGTTCGCCGCGTGTCCCATCTGCAGTCTGCACCTGCGCGAGGTCGCGCGTCGGCACGACGAGATCGTCAAAGCAGACGTCACCGAGGTGGTCGTGTTCCATTCGTCGGCCGACGCGCTGCGCCGTTACCAAGCCGACCTGCCCTTCGCGGTGGTGGCCGATCCGGATCGGAGTTTGTACGACCAGTTCGGCGTCGGATCCTCGTTGCGTTCGGTCCTCAGTCCCCAGGCGGTGCGGGCCGCCCGCCGAGGTCTGCGCCAGCTGCGATCGGTGCGAGCCGTCGCTGGAAGCCTGGCGCCGACGGAGAATCACCTCGGCAAGCCGGCCGACTTCCTGATCGGGCCAGACGGTGTGGTTCTTGCCTGCAAATACGGCGATCACGCCGACGATCAATGGTCGGTGGACGAACTGTTGAGACTGGTCGCCACCTGAATCCGCGGCACCGACAGAACACAGGCCCGGGGTACTCCACCCGGGCCTGCGTCGTCTCGAGTAATCAGGCCGAGCGGCGGATTCCGCGGTTGCGTCCGAGGGAGCCCTTGAGCAGCATGTCGCGCTCGGACTCTGACAGGCCGCCCCACACCCCGTACGGCTCGCCGACGTCCAGCGCGTGGGTCCGGCACTCATCGATCACCGGGCAACGTCGGCACATCTCCTTGGCCCGCTGCTCGCGCTGCATCCGCGCACGGCCACGCTCGCCGTCGGGATGGAAGAACATCGACGAGTCGACACCGCGGCACAACCCCTGCAACTGCCAGTTCCAGATGTCGGCGTTGGGTCCAGGTAGCTGTTCCGGCTGTGGCATTGCTGATTCCCTCTCTGCACGGCACACCTGAGTGGGCAGGCTCGCGAACGAGGCGAGTTGTGCAACTGAATGGCAGTGGCGTCACCGATGACTACACCGAACACGGTAGACGCTAGGTGGGCTATCGAAATTCAGTCAATAGGCGCACGGTGTGGCGAAATACTGGCCCGTTGTTTGAGAATTAACTCCGCGTTCATCTGTGGCGCTATTGCCGAAGGCTAGGTGTGCTAACCGGATGGTGGCGTTACGCCAAAGTCCCAGCTCAGTGGGGTGATGTGAGCAAGCTGTAATTGGCATCGAAGCCACTGTAGGTAATATCGCGGTAACACAGAGCGCACAAACTTTTTACCAACGATGCGCAGATATCACAGCGATTGAAACCCGTCATACCCGCAGGGTCGAGCGGCCGGTTGCGAGTAGCCGGCAACCGTCGCAGGCAGGCCGGGCGGGCGCATCCTGGACTTGGCCGACACCGACCACCACCGGGCCGGTTACGGTCGCTGCCGCCACCGTCCACGGTCGCGGTCAACGGGGCACAGCCCACCTGCCCGAGTTCGTCATCCGGCATCGGCGTGACCCCATGCAAGCAATTTGCTGTCGCCTCCACCGGGCCGAATGTTACGGCCGCCCGCCGGTTACCGACCGTCGTCGCTTGACGATCACCGTTGACCCGGTGTGCGTGAGTGGATAAGCGAAAAAGCGATGGGCCCTCCTGCGGTCCATTCAACCGCTTTGCAGGTGCCATTACGGCCGGGTGGCGGCCCACTCTCGCGACATCGCTGACCAACTCCGGAGGTATCGGAGGCACTGGCCATTACCGCCGGGGCGACCCAGCCGAACCGCAATACGGATCAAGCTTGTAAAACCGGTTGAGCGACCACGGGCGTGGTGGCGACCGGAGACACGGCGGTGGGCTGGGCAACCACGCTCGGGTCGACGGCGATGGGGGTCGACGAGATGGCACCACCCAGTTGATCGAGCGTCTGGGTGAGCAGAGCGGGATTGACTGCGATGGCGGACAGGTCGCCGGCGACCTGGCTGAGCACGCCGGGGTTGGCCGCGATGGCGGACAGATCGATGGCGACCTGGGTCAACAGCCCGGGGTTGGTCGCGACGGCGGATAGCTGGGCAGCGGCCTGCGTGAGCAGAATCGGGTCGCCGACTCTGACTAGCAGAGCCGGGCTGGCCGCGACTGCGGACAGCTGGGCAGCGGCCTGAGTGAGCACGCCGGGGTTAGCCGCGATCGCCGACAGTTCGCTTGCGGCTTGAGTGAGCAGGCCGGGGTTGGCGGCGACGGCCGACAGTTGGCCGGCGGCCTGGGTTAGCAGGCGAGAGTCGACGATCGATGCAAGCGCGGCGGGGTTGGCCACTGTCGCCGACAGCCGCGATGCCGCCTGGGTGACCAACGCCGGGTCGGCGACGACTGCGGCAAGCACGGTTGGGGCCGCGGCGACGGCGGACAGCTGCGCCGCCGCCTGGGAGAGAATCGCCGGATTGACGGCAATGGCAGACAGTCGGGATGCCGCCTGGGTGAGTTGTGGGTTTGCGGCCACGGCCGAAAGCTGTGCTGCCGCCTGCGTGATCAACACCGTGCGAGCGCCCAATCCCGCGGCCGCATCGGTGAGCTGGCGGAACGCCACCGCCAGAGGCGTGTCGACGGAGGCCACCGTTCGAAGTCCGGATGCGAGCCGGGAGGAAAGGAGTGCCGCAATCAGGCCGTACTCAACCGCTGTGGCAGCGGGCGCCGGCGGCGACGGCGGACTCCCGATGCCGGCTGCTGCCGTGACCTGACCGGACAAGCCCGTCAGGGTGCTCTGCCACGGCGCCAACTGTTCGGCGATCGCGCTGGCGCTGCCGTGGTAGCCGACCATCGCGGCGATGTCGGTGGCCCACATCTCTTCGTATTCGCCGTCAGTGGCGGCGATCGCCGGCGCGTTGAGCCCGAAGATGTTGGTCAAAGCCAGTGACACCAGGCGATCCCGGTTGAGTGCGATCGCTACCGGGTGTACTACGGCGGCCCGCGCCGACTCGTACACGCTCGCAACGGCCTGCGCCCCAGTCGATGCCCCGCCTGCCTGGGTCGCCGCCTTGCCAAGCCACTCCCCGTACGACGCGGCTATGGTGGTCATCGCGGTTGCCGCCGCGCCCTGCCAGGACGACGTCACCAGGTCGGAAATCAACGATGAGAAGGAGTCGGCGGCCGAACCTAGTTCTTCGGCCAACCCGCTCCAGGCGGCGGCCGCGGCCAGCATCGGTCCAGAGCCCGCACCGGCGTACATCCGCGCCGACGTCACCTCTGGCGAAGACATGAAGAAACTCATAGCAACAGTCCTTCCCGGCCGGTGTTTGCGGCCTGCCCGCCACGGCGATGGCGGTCTCGAGGATTACTCCATCCAGTCCCCCGCTGCGCGCCGTCTTTCGGCTCGAGTCGTTGCAATTGCGCACCGCATCCTTTCCGAAGCGGCTTGCATCGACCCGATCACACCGAAATTACGGCAGTAAAAACATAAACGCGGTGACGATAAATGTCAGCCCCCATTTTTCAGGAATGACCTCGCAAATTCGAATGGCATTCGAGTATTTGAAAATCGAGTCAGGGGCTTGCCAGTTCGCGGCGGTTTTCGCGTCGCGGAGGGAGCTGCTGCCCGCGACATGCAGTGCAGTAATCTTTCGGCGGGATTGTCGCAGCATCGGCAGGTGGGGGCGGAATCATCACTTCCAGTGAAATTTTAGGTGTTGCTGAGCTCGAGAAAGCATTCGAGGCCACCGCGTTCGGAGGCCGCTCGGCGGACTGGCCGTTGCCGACGGCCACTACGCCGCGGCAGCTGTGGCTACGAGCCGTCGCCGCCGGGGGACAGGGCCGCTACGCCAGCGCCTACGCCGACCTGGCCACGCTGCGCCGGCGGGTCGGCGCCGGCCCTTTGGCATCGCTGGCCCACAGCACCCACGGATCTTTTCTGCGCCAACTGGGTTGGCACACTCTGGCGCGCGGCTGGGACGGGCGGGCTTTGGCGCTGGCGGGCGACGACCCGGAGGCCCGGGCCGACGCGCTGATCGGGCTGGCCGCCGACGCGCTCGGCATCGGTCGTTTTGCTGCGGCGGCGACGCTTCTGACCCGCGTGGAGGCCGCGCTGGACGGGGCCCCGTTGGCCGCGCCGACGGCGGACCGGCTCGCGGTGCGCCGGGGCTGGGTCGGCGCCGAGCTGGCGATGGCCTCCGGTGACGGCTCGACCGCGGTGCGCCGCGCAGAAGAGGCGGTCGAAAAGGCGCGCGACATGGCCGGCGGGTCGGCGCGGCACCAGGTCAAGAGCGATGTGGTGCTGGCCGCCGCCCTGTGCAGCGCAGGGGCCGTCGAGCGGGCCCGGGCCGTCGCGCAATCGGCATTCGAAACCGCCGCGCCGCTGCGGCTCATCCCGCTGCGCTGGGCCCTCGCTTGCTTGCTGATCGATACCGGAAGCGTCACGGTTGAAGCACAGGGGCTGCCCGAACTCGTTGAAATCCGGGATATTTGCGCAGGTGAGGTACAACGCGCCGGTGGGACCTGGCGCACCGCCTGAGATCCTGTCCGCCCGTTATTGTCGCTCAGCGAGTTAGCCCGGGATGAGTCCCGTCCGTGACTTTGGAGAAACCACCGTCGATGACAATGCAGGGAGAACGTCTCGACGCTGTGGTCGTGGAGGCCGCCGCAGGGGACCGAAACGCGCTTCGGGAGGTGCTGGAGACCATCCGTCCGATCGTCGTCCGATACTGCCGAGCGCGAGTCGGCACCGTCGAACGGGGCGGACTGTCCGCAGATGACGTGGCCCAGGAGGTGTGCTTGGCGACAATAACGGCGTTGCCGCGCTACCGGGACCGTGGGCGCCCTTTCCTGGCCTTTCTGTACGGCATCGCGGCACACAAGGTGGCGGACGCCCATCGAGCCGCCGGCCGCGACCTGGCGTACCCGGCCGAAGAGGTGCCGGAGCGCCGGTCATCGGACGCGGGGCCGGAGCAGCGGGCCATCGAGGCCGACTCGGTGACCCGGATGAACGAATTGCTGGAGATCTTGCCGGCCAAACAACGCGAGATCCTGATCCTGCGCGTGGTGGTGGGTCTGAGCGCCGAGGAGACCGCTGCGGCTGTGGGCAGCACGACGGGCGCGGTTCGGGTGGCCCAGCATCGCGCACTTCAACGGTTGAGAGACGAGATCGTCGCGGCAGGTGAATATGCGTAGTTCTGATTTCGGTAATGATCGGCCGGCCCTGGACGAGGTGGCCCGCACCGACCTGCTGCTCGACGCGCTGGCAGCACGCACCGAGGGCGTGTTCGGCGACCCCGTCGGGTTCGAAGACGAGGCGCTGACGGCGCTGCTGGGCGAGTGGCGCGACGACCTGCGCTGGCCGCCGGCGAGTGCGCTGGTGTCGCAGGACGAAGCCGAGGATGCGCTGCGCGAGGGGATGATGGACAACAACCGCGGCCGGCGCGGCCTGGCCGCGGTCGGCTCGGTGGCCGCGACCCTGCTGATGCTCAGCGGCTTCGGTGCGGTAGTGGGCGACGCCCGGCCAGGTGACCTGTTGTACGGCTTGCACGCCATGATGTTCAACGAACCGAGGGTCAGCGACGACCAGATCATGTTGTCCGCGAAGGCCGATCTGGCCAAGGTGGAGCAGATGATCGCCCAGGGCAAATGGGACCAGGCGCAGACCCAGCTGGCCGAGGTCAGCAGCACGCTGCAGGCCGTCAACGACGGTGGCCGCCGGCAGGGCCTGCTCGACGAGGTGAACCAGCTCAACACCAAGGTGGAAAAGCGCGATCCCAATGCCATGACGCGGCCCGCCTCGCCACCCACCACCGAGTTGGCGGTCCCCGGTGCCCCGGCGAACTCGCGGACTCCGCAGCCGATGGCGCCCGCCACCGAACCTTCACCTCCGGTGGCGGTCGAAGCGTCGACGTCCCCGGAGACACCCGAACCGGTCGATTCCACCACCCCGACACCGACTCCCACGACCACGCCACCGGCGTCCACCACCACGGTGCCCAGCACGTCCCCGACACCGTCGACCACCAAGCCCAAGGCGTCCACCACCACGCCGACCACGAAACCCGCCACCACCACGCCGACCACCACGGCCACGCCCAAGTCGAGTACGTCCGCGTCGCCCAACTCACCGGCGGCGGGACCGGGTTCAACGGCGCCGTCGACACCGTCGGGAGAATTGTGGGACACGACATCCGGGCCCGCTACACCGAAAACACCAATCCCGACCAGCGCCAGGCCGTAAATCAGGGCCTCACATCAAAGATCGCGCCTCAGAGGTGGCGACGGAACCCGTCCGCGTCTGACGTCGCTTCGTTCAGCGAGGCGTCGGCATACCCGCGGCAGTAGTCCCACGTGACGTAGGCGTCCGGCTCGGGGTCGTAGGCCGGCTCGTGCGGACGTACGGTGCCGTCGATGAGCAGCTGCAGCAGGTTCGCCCGCAGCATGTCCCAGTCGTGGTAGTGATCCTGCTGGCACTCGTCACAACAGACCACCAGGCCGCGGATCCCGCGGTGGGCCAACAACGCCTCGTAGACCGCCAGGTCGGCCAGGTCCGCTTCGACGGCCATCCGTTCCTGCTGATCCAGCGGCTGTCCGGGCTCGACGGCCTCCAGAGCCGCCGACGGGTCCATGGGGTCGTCGGCGAAGGGATCGGGCGGCAAACCCGGCGGGAGGTGGTCACGCACCCCCATAGCCTACGCAGCCCGGTAGTCATTTCGCCAGAAATTGCCGGGGCGCGCCTGCCGCCAGCGGGATGACGCCGGAAACCGTTGAGACGGGCCCGCGCCGCTACCCGGATGACACGGCGAAGTCGCGAGTCGGGCTGTCCCCGGAAGCCGATAGGATGATCTTTCTTACCCCAGCCTGCATTTGGAGGGCCCCGCCGATGTCCCGTGGCATGTCCGGCCTCGAAGACAGCTCCGACCTGGTCGGCAGCCCGTACGTGCGCGTGGGCGGCCTGTCCGGGGACCCGGTGCCCACCGGAGGCGACGACCCGCACAAGATCGCGATGCTGGGCCTGACCTTCGACGACGTGCTGCTGCTGCCCGCCGCCTCCGACGTGGTACCGGCCACCGCGGACACCTCCAGTCAGCTCACCAAGCGGGTACGCCTAAAGGTGCCGCTGGTCAGTTCGGCGATGGACACCGTCACCGAGTCCCGGATGGCGATCGCGATGGCCCGTGCCGGTGGCATGGGCGTGCTGCACCGCAATCTGCCGGTGGCCGAGCAGGCCGGTCAGGTGGAGATGGTGAAGCGCTCGGAGGCCGGCATGGTCACCGATCCGGTCACCTGCCGCCCGGACAACACGCTGGCCCAGGTCGACGCGCTGTGCGCGCGGTTCCGGATCTCCGGTCTTCCCGTCGTCGATGACGACGGTGCGCTGGTCGGCATCATCACCAACCGCGACATGCGGTTCGAGGTCGACCAGAACCGGCAGGTCGCCGAGGTGATGACCAAGTCGCCGCTGATCACCGCCCAGGAGGGCGTCAGCGCATCGGCGGCGCTGGGCCTGTTGCGCCGCAACAAGATCGAGAAGCTGCCCATCGTGGACGGCCACGGCCGGCTGACCGGGCTGATCACCGTCAAGGACTTCGTCAAGACCGAGCAGCACCCGCTGGCCACCAAGGACAGCGACGGCCGGCTGCTGGTGGGGGCGGCTGTCGGCGTCGGCGGCGATGCGTGGGTGCGCGCGATGATGCTGGTCGACGCCGGCGTGGACGTGCTGGTGGTCGACACCGCGCACGCGCACAACCGCCTGGTGCTGGACATGGTGAACAAGCTCAAGCTCGAGGTCGGCGACCGCGTCGACGTGGTCGGCGGCAACGTGGCGACCCGCTCGGCGGCCGCCGCCCTGGTCGACGCCGGCGCCGACGCGGTGAAGGTGGGCGTCGGGCCCGGTTCGATCTGCACCACCCGGGTGGTCGCCGGTGTCGGCGCACCGCAGATCACGGCGATCCTGGAAGCAGTAGCGGTCTGTCGTCCTCATGGCGTGCCGGTGATCGCCGACGGCGGGTTGCAGTACTCCGGCGACATCGCCAAAGCGCTGGCCGCGGGCGCGTCGGCGGCCATGCTGGGTTCGCTGCTGGCCGGCACCGCCGAAGCGCCCGGGGAGCTGATCTTCGTCAACGGCAAGCAGTACAAGAGTTACCGCGGCATGGGCTCGCTGGGCGCCATGCAAGGCAGAGGGGGAGCCAAGTCCTACTCCAAGGACCGCTACTTCGCCGATGACGCGCTCTCCGAGGACAAGCTGGTGCCCGAGGGCATCGAAGGCCGGGTGCCGTTCCGCGGCCCGCTCGGTTCGGTGATCCACCAACTGACCGGCGGTCTGCGAGCCGCGATGGGATATACCGGTTCGCCCACGATCGAGGTGCTGCAGCAGGCGCAGTTCGTCCGGATCACTCCGGCTGGTCTGAAGGAAAGCCACCCTCACGACGTCGCGATGACCGTCGAAGCACCGAACTACTACGCGCGCTGACGGTGACCATGGTTGAGATCGGCATGGGCCGCAGCGCCCGTCGTACCTATGAACTCAGCGAGATCAACATCGTGCCGTCGCGGCGCACCCGCTCGTCGCAGGACGTGTCCACGGCGTGGCAGCTGGACGCCTACCGGTTCGAGATTCCGCTGCTGGCCCACCCGACCGACGCCCTGGTGTCCCCGGAGTTCGCCATCGAGTTCGGCCGGCTGGGCGGCCTGGCGGTGCTCAACGGGGAAGGGCTGATCGGCCGGCACGCCGATGTGCAGGGCAAGGTCACCCAGCTCATCGAAGCCGCGACCAAGGAGCCCGAACCCTCGGCAGCCATCCGGCTGCTGCAGGAGTTGCACGCGGCCCCCCTGAACCCTGACCTGCTCGGCGCGGCGGTGGCCCGCATCCGCGAGGCGGGCGTCACCACCGCGGTACGGCTCAGCCCGCAGAACGCCCAGGCGCTGACCCCGGTGCTGCTGCAGGCGGGCGTGGACCTGCTGGTCATTCAGGGCACCATCGTCTCGGCCGAGCGGGTTGCCAGCAACGGCGAGCCGCTGAACCTCAAGACCTTCATCTCCGAGCTGGACATCCCCGTCGTCGCCGGCGGCGTGCAGGACCACCGCACCGCGCTGCACCTGATGCGCACCGGCGCGGCCGGCGTCATCGTCGGCTACGGCTCCACCAGAGGGGTGACCACCACCGACGAGGTGCTGGGCATCAGCGTGGCGATGGCCACGGCGATCGCCGACGCCGCCGCCGCCCGGCGCGAATACCTCGACGAAACCGGCGGCCGCTACGTGCACGTGCTGGCCGACGGCGACATCCACACCTCCGGCGAATTGGCCAAGGCCATCGCGTGCGGAGCCGACGCGGTGATGCTGGGCACGCCGCTGGCCGAATCGGCCGAGGCACTGGGCGAGGGCTGGTTCTGGCCGTCGGCCGCCGCGCACCCGTCGTTGCCCCGCGGAGCACTGCTGCAGATCGCCGTCGGCGAGCGCCCACCGTTGCAGCGGGTTCTCAACGGCCCGTCCGACGACCCGTTCGGCACCCTGAACCTGGTCGGCGGTCTACGCCGGGCGATGGCCAAGGCCGGGTACTGCGACCTCAAAGAGTTCCAGAAGGTCGGTCTGACGGTCGCCAGCTGAGGGTCCGGTTCTGTCGCGAGCAGACATGAAATCGCACGTTGTAGCGCCAAAACACGCGATCTTGCGTCTGCTCGGCAGACTGCTTGACGCGCCCGATGTAAAGCGGGTCATACTGCTCCGATGAAACCGGACTTTGACGTCTTGATTATCGGTTCAGGCTTCGGCGGCAGTGTCAGCGCGCTGCGCCTGACGGAAAAGGGCTACCGGGTCGGGGTGCTCGAAGCCGGCCGTCGGTACGAAGACAAAGACTTCGCCAAAACCTCGTGGGACCTGCGGAAGTTTCTCTGGGCGCCGAAGCTGGGTTGCTACGGCATTCAGCGCATCCATCCGCTGAAGAACGTGATGATCCTCGCCGGCGCCGGCGTGGGCGGCGGCTCCTTGAACTACGCCAACACGCTCTACATCCCGCCGGACCCGTTCTTCAACGACCAGCAGTGGAAACACATCACCGACTGGCGCGACGAACTGATGCCGCACTACCAGCAGGCACAGCGCATGCTCGGCGTGGTCTACAACCCGACGTTCACCGACGCCGACCGCATCTTCAAAGAGGTCGCCGACGAGATGGGCTGCGGTGACACCTGGGTGCCCACTCCGGTCGGGGTGTTCTTCGGTCCCGACGGCACCCAGACGCCGGGGAAGACGGTGCCCGACCCGTACTTCGGCGGCGCGGGACCAGCGCGCACCGGCTGCATGGAATGCGGCTGCTGCATGACGGGTTGCCGGCACGGGGCCAAGAACACATTGCTGAAGAATTACCTCGCACTCGCGGAATCCGCTGGCGCACAGGTCA
Organism: Mycobacterium sp. 23; assembly: GCF_048287075.1. Taxonomy (NCBI): domain Bacteria; kingdom Bacillati; phylum Actinomycetota; class Actinomycetes; order Mycobacteriales; family Mycobacteriaceae; genus Mycobacterium; species Mycobacterium sp. 23. Next base: position 2,773,652 of record NZ_JBLVUX010000005.1, on the reverse strand, counting down.
TTCCAATGACCACGGTCAAGGGGTTCGAGCAGCGGGGCGACGGGTTGTGGGAGGTCAAGACGGTCCGTACCGGAAGTTGGGTGCGCCGCGACCGCCGCACCTACACGGCCTCCCACCTGATCCTGGCCGCCGGCACCTGGGGGACCCAGCACCTGCTGTTCAACATGCGCGACAAAGGCAAGCTGCCGCGGTTGTCCGAGCGACTCGGGGTCTTGACCCGAACCAACTCCGAATCCATCGTCGGCGCGGCGACGTTGAAGGTGGATCCCAAGCTGGACCTGACCCACGGCGTGGCGATCACGTCGTCGATCCACCCCACCAGCGACACCCACGTCGAGCCGGTCCGCTACGGCAAGGGATCCAACGCGATGGGCCTGCTGCAGACGCTGATGACCGACGGCTCCGGACCGCAGGGCACCGATGTGCCGCGCTGGCGCCAGCTGCTGGACCAGGCCCGGGCCAATCCGCGGCTGATGCTGCGGATGCTGTACCCCAGGCAGTGGAGCGAGCGGACCACGATCGCGCTGGTGATGCAGCATCTGGACAACTCGATCACCACGTTCACCAAGCGCGGCAAGCTCGGCGTCCGCTGGTTCTCCAGCAAGCAGGGCCACGGCGAGCCGAACCCCAGCTGGATCCCGGTTGGCAACGAGGTGACGCGGCGCATCGCGGAGAAGATCGACGGCGTGGCCGGCGGCACCTGGGGTGAGCTGTTCAACATCCCGCTGACCGCCCACTTCCTGGGCGGCGCGGCGATCGGCGACAGCCCGTCCAACGGGGTCATCGACCCCTACCACCGCGTCTACGGCTATCCGTCGCTGTTCGTCGTCGATGGCGCGGCCATCTCGGCGAACCTGGGCGTGAACCCGTCGCTGTCCATCGCGGCCCAGGCCGAGCGGGCGGCGTCGCTCTGGCCCAACAAGGGCCAGAACGACCAGCGTCCGCTGCAGGGAGACGCATACCGGAGGCTGGACCCGATCGAACCGGAGCACCCGGTGGTGCCCGCCGACGCGCCGGGAGCGCTGCGGTGGCTGCCCATCGACCCGGTCAGCAAGACCAAGACCGGCTGACCAGGTCGCCCGTCAGCTCACCAGAGCCAGCGGCGCCCCGCTGATCACCCGGCTGCGCTGCCCGTGCACATCGACGGGCACGTCGCCCATCAGCGTGATCCGGTTCATCAGCCGGTACTGGTCGTCGTAGTCGTCCACGGCGCGGTGCTGGGTGGCCCGGTTGTCCCAGATAGCGACGTCGCCCGGCTGCCAGTTCCAGCGAATGGTGTTCTCCGGCGCGGTGATCCGGTTCTGCAGCAACTCGAACAGAGCGCTGGACTCGCGGCTGTCCAAGTCGACGAAGCTACGCACGAAGTCGCCGGCAACCAGGGTCCGTTCCCCGGTCTCGGGGTGTACCCGCACCACGGGGTGCTCGGTCCGGAAGTCGGGCATCTCGAATGCCTGCCGGAACGCGCGTTGCAGATCCGTCATCGGCTGCTGCTGGATGTAGTCGTAGCGGTTGGTGTGCACCGCCCACAGGTTGTCGGCCAGGTGCTTCAACGGGTCCGGGAGGTCGGCGTAGGCCGTCGCGGTGTTGGCCCACAGTGTCGAACCGCCGTAGCTGGGCAGGGTAACCGCCCGCAGGATCGACGCGGCCGGGTAGTTGGCGGCGAACGTGACGTCGGTGTGCCAGCGGTTGGCCTTGCCGAGCTCGGAGTTGATCGGGGTGATGACCGGGGCGTCCGGGGCCAGCGCGGTGGCCGCCGGGTGGCCGATCGGGGTGCCGAGCAGCGCGGCGAAGGCGAGTTGCTCACGGTCATCGAGGTGGTGCTGGTTGCGGAAGAAGATCACCTTGTGGGTCAGCAGCGCCGCGCGGATCTCTTCCACCGCATCGGGGGAGAGGTCGCCACTGAGGCGGAGGCCGTCGACCTCCGCGCCGATGCGGCTGCCCAACTTGTGTACTGCTACCAGGTTTGTCATCGCTGTTCCTTCTGCGAGAGGGTGTAGTCAGATGACTACATGACAGCGAGTGTAGTCAACTGACTACGCCACGGCAAGGGGGGTGCCACTGATCACCCGACTGCGCTCGCCGCGGGCGTTGACCGGCACGTCGCCGAGCAGTGTGACGCGGTGCATGAGCCGGCGCTGGTTGTCGTAGTCGTCGACCGCGCGGTGCTGGGTGGCGCGGTTGTCCCAGATGGCCATGTCACCGGACTCCCAGCTCCAGCGAATGGTGTTCTCCGGCTGGGTGATTCGACGCTGCAGCAGTTCGAAGAGGACGTCCGAGTCATGCGGGTCCAGTCCGACGAAGCTGCGCACGAAGTTACCGAGCAGCAGCGTGCGTTCGCCGGTTTCCGGGTGCACCCGCAGCACCGGGTGCTCGGTGCGGAAGTCGGGTTGCTGGAATCCGGTCACCATGGCCCGCTGGGCCTCCGTCAACGATTTCAGGTCGGACTCGCTGATCGCGTAGTCGAACTTGTTGGTGTGCAGTCCCCATAGGTGCTCGACGAGGTGCTGCAGCGGTTCGGGCAGTGCGGCGTAGGCTGCGGCGGTATTGGCCCACAGGGTCGTCCCGCCGTAGCTCGGCAGGGTGACCGCGCGCAGGATCGAGGCCGCCGGCGGGTTGGCGGCGAAAGTCATGTCGGTGTGCCAGGACGTCGCCTTGCCCCACTCGGAGTTGATCGGGGTGATGATGGGGCCCTTCGCCCCGAACGCGGCCGCGGCCGGGTGGCCGACCGGGATGCCCAACAACTCGGCGAACGCGAGTTGCCCGTCATCGTCCAGGTGGTGCTGGCCGCGGAAGAAGATCACTTTGTGAGTGAGCAACGCCTGGTGAATCTCGTCGACGGTGTCCTGGTCCAGGTCGCCGCCCAGCTGCACCCCGTCGAGGCGGGCGCCGATCCGGCTGCTCAGCTTGGTGACGGTAACCGCGTGTGTCATCTCGTGTTCCTTTTCCGGACGATCTGTGTAGTCAGTTGACTACCACGTTAACGTAGACACGTGACTACACGGGCGGCAAGCGTTTCGCGCGGCGCGATTCCCACCGGCCGGGAAGAGGTGGCGGCCGCGGTGCTGCAGGCGGCCGCTGAGCTGTTCGCCGAGCGCGGACCCGCCGCGACCTCGATCCGCGACATCGCCGCAAGGTCAAAGGTGAACCACGGCTTGGTGTTTCGTCACTTCGGCACGAAGGAGAAATTGGTCGGTGCGGTCCTTGACCACCTGAGCACGGCCACCACCAAGGCGCGGCAACAGGGGGCCTCGGACGCAGAAGTCGAGCAAGCCATGGAGCGGCATCTGCGGGTGATAGCCCGCACCCTGCTGGACGGCTACCCGGTCGGGCAGCTGCAGACGCATTTTCCCGGCATGTCGCAGCTGCTGGAGGCGGCGCGACCGCATTTCCCCGACGATCGCAGCGCGCGGCTGGCGGTGGCCAACGCCGCTGCCCTGCAATTCGGCTGGCGGCTGTTCGAGCCGTTCCTGCGGGCTTCGACCGGACTGGATGACTTGTCCGACGATGAGTTGCGGCAGTCCGTGATGGCTGAGCTGGCCCGCATGATCCAACCGCACTGACTCACGAGAGCCGCGCTGCCTGCGGCGCAGGAATTCCGCAAGGTTTTCCCATGGATCGGGCCAGTGGGCCGGCCGATCCTTTGCACATGAAGACGAAGACAGCAAGGCAGTTAAGTTTCGCCGGGGCGCTGGTCGCGCTGGCCACCGCGGGACTGATCACTTTTCCCGCTGCGGCACAAGCTAATCCGGGTGGCGGTGCCGGCCGGATGTATGGCGACCCCGCGGCGGCAGCACCGTTCTGGCGCCGGCAGGCCGACAACCGGGCCTGCGCACTGGTCGCGGTGGCCGATGTGGTCGGTGAGATCACCGGCAACGAACCCACCGAGGGCGAGGTCAAGGCGGTGGCTTCCAACACCCCGAACTCGGCTGGGACCGGACCGATCTTCAACGGCAACGGCACCGACCCTTGGGACGTAGCGGTTCTGCTCGGGCACTACGGTATTGCGACCAACAGGGGCCAGTTCACCATCGGGACGCTGGCACCGGAGTTGGGTGCGGGGCACAAAGTGCTCGCCGCGGTCAACGGCGAGACGCTATGGAATCAGCCTGGCGACCATGCCCACGAGGACCACTTCGTCGTCGTCACCGGCATCGATACCGCCGCAAATGTGGTGCACCTCAACGATCCCGGCGTCGACTACGGCCGCGACGAGGTGGTTCCTTTCGCGGTCTTCGAAGCGTCGTGGGCCACCGGCGCCCACTTCGCCGTCATAGCCAAGTAATCGGGCCGCACTGATCGTCGCGGCGGGCCGTGCCGTACGGTGGGCCCGTGCGGGGGCAGGCATGACAACTCTGATCCTCACCGACAACGTCCACACGCACGCCCTGGCCGTCGAATTGCAGGGACGGTACGGCGAGAGTGACGTTTACCAGTCACTGATCGGCCAACTCCCGGGCGTGCCGCGCATCGACGTCAAGGGCAGCGTGGCGGAGATCTGTCAGCGTTATGACCTGGTCTTCTCGCTGCACTGCAAGCAGATCTTTCCGGCGGCGTTGCTCGACGGGGTCAGATGCGTGAACGTCCACCCGGGGTTGAACCCATACAACCGCGGGTGGTTCCCGCAGGTCTTCTCCATCATCGACGGACAGCAAGTCGGCGTGACGATCCATGAGATGGACGACCAGCTGGACCACGGCCCGATCATTGCGCAGCGGGAATGTCCGGTCGCTTCCTGGGACACCTCAGGCAGCGTGTATGCCCGGCTGCTGGCTATCGAGCGGGAGCTGGTGCTCGAACACTTCGCCGCGATCCGCGACGGAAGTTATCGGGCGGAGCCGATGTCCAAGGAGGGCAACCTCAACTTCAAGAAGGACTTCGAGCGGCTGCGGCAATTGGACCTGGACGAACACGGGTCGTTCGGGCAGTTCCTGGATCGCCTCCGGGCGCTGACGCACGACGAGTTCCGCAACGCCTGGTTCGTCGATTCGTCGGGTCGGAAGGTATTCGTCCGCGTCGTACTCGAGCCTGAAGAGCAGCTCTGACTAGGCCGCTCTCATTATGTTAGGCTTCCCTAACTCGACGGCTTGCGGGACGTCCCGCTGATTCTGGAGGCGGGGTCATGCTGCGCGACAGCGCTGTGCTTCCCGTACCCGCGTTCGACATCGTGTTCATCGGAAGCGGTATCGCGTGCTCGATGACCTTGCTTGAGATGGCCGAGGTCCTCGTGTGTCGCCCCGCGCCCGCCAAACTCCGCATCGCGGTGGTGGAACGTGACGAGCAGTTCTGGTGCGGGATCGCCTACGGGCGGCGGTCAAGTATCCGCTCGCTCGCCATTCAGAAGCTCGACGAGTTCGCCGACGAACCCGAAAAGGGTGCCTACTGCGGCTGGCTGGAGCGGCACAAGGACGCCTGGTTGACATTCGTGCGGGAGGAGGGGGGCGAGGCCGCGGCCCGCTGGCTCGACGACAACCGCAACGCGCTGAGTCAGAACCGGTGGGGCGGGGTCTACCTACCGCGATTCCTGTTCGGCCGGTTCATCTCTGAGCAGATCGCCGACACGATCGCTGATCTCGGCGGCCGCGGACTGGCCGAGATAACGACCATTCACGCCGAAGCCGTCAGCGCGGATGCGGTGGACGGGCACTTCGTCGTCGGCTTGGTCCCGTCGGCCGGCGGCGGTCCCGCGGAGATCCACGCACAACGGGTGGTCGCGGCTATCGGCAGCCCGCCGGCCAAGGCGATCGTCGATGGTGATCGCGAGCCGGCATTCACCTACATCAACGACTTTTACAGCCCTGATGGTGAGAGCAACGTGCAGCGGTTACGCCGGGCGCTGGACGGTGCCCCGGTGCGGGAACAGCGCAACGTCCTGGTCGTGGGATCGAACGCCACCTCACTTGAAGTGCTGTACCTGATGCACCATGAGCCGGCCATCCGCGAACGGATCGGCTCCATCACCGTCATCTCGCGCTCCGGGATGTTGCCCCACATGATCTGCGACGAGCCGCTCGAGTTCGAATTCCCGCGACTCGGCGAGTTGGTGGCGGCGCAGACGGTCAGTGCCGCCGAGTTGATGGACGCCATCCGCGCCGACCTGCGAACCGCCGCGGGACGGTCGCTGAACCTGGCCGACCTGTACCACGACGTCGGCGCGCTGATCGGTGCGGCCTTTCGCAAGATGGGCCCAGAAGAGCTGGAGGAGTTCTTCTGCGTCCACGGCATGGACTACACGAAGCTGGTCCGCCGTGCTGGACGCGACTGCCGACAGGCGGCAGCGGAGTCGGCCGCCGAAGGCAGGTTGACCATGGTTGCCGGAGAGGTGCTGGGTGTCGAGCCGTGCTCCTCCGGCGGACCCTTCGCCCGGGTGCGCTACCGGGCGCAGGGCATCGAGCAGACGTACCCCGAACAGTTTGCGGCAGTGGTGAATTGCGGCGGTTTCGAAGAGCTGGACACCTGTTCGGCACCATTTCTGGCCAGCAGCCTGCGCAACGGTCTGTGCCGGCCCAACCGCACCAACCGGGGTGTCCTGGTGAACGACGAATTCGAGGCCAGCCCGGGATTTTTCGTCATCGGTCCGCTGAACGGTGGCAATTTCAATCCTCGCATCCGCTTCTGGCATGTCGAGAGTGCGCCTCGCATCCGCTCCCTGGCGAAATCGCTGGCCGCTGTCCTGGTTTCATCGGTGCAGCCGAGCCTGGTCGAGAGAGTCGGATGAACGCCCGAGACGCCGAGCGGCTCATCCGGAGCCTGATATTCCGGGGTCCGGGTCGATGCAATCTCTGCGACAAGAAGGTCCGCTTCAAAAGCATCAGCCGCACCTTGGGCCGGACCCTGGCTGAGCGTGAATTCCCCTACTCGCTGGACGAATTCGAGACGTTGAACCATCGCCGGTACCTGTGCCCGGTGTGCGGGTCCACCGACCGGGACCGGCTCTACAAGCTCTATGTCGAGCGGTTCCTGCCGCCCGGCGGGTTGCGCCGGGTGGTTGAATTCGCACCTGCCGCAGCACTGTCTGCATATCTGCGCGGCCGGGACGACTTCCAGTACCGATCCGCCGACCTGATGATGCCCGGCGTCGATGACCTGGTGGACATCACCGATATGCCTCTTTACCCGGATGATTCGCTCGACTTCTTCATCTGCTCACACGTACTCGAGCACGTCACCGATGACGGCCTGGCGCTGGATGAGCTGTACCGGATCCTGGTACCCGGCGGGCGCGGCATCATCATGACACCGGTGACGCCGCAGGGCAGTTTCGACGAGGACCCCGCCGTGGCCGACGAACGTGAGCGATGGCGCCGGTTCGCGCAGGGCGACCACGTGCGGCTCTACGACCGCGCCACCCTCTGCTCGCGGATTCGCCGGCACGGTTTCGGCATCGATGTGCTCGACTCGCGCGACTTCGGCCGAGACACGTTCTCCCGGCACGCTATCGGCTTTGGTTCGGCTCTCTACGTGGTGCGGAAGCCGTTGTCAGTCGGCGCTTGACGCGCGACGAGTACAGATACGCATGCTTGCGAACACTGGCCACGTCGCCGGAGAGGCGATGCTCGAGCCGTCGCCAGCGCGTCTGCGTCCACCGGTGCTGCAGTGAGAGCATCGTTATCCGCGGGTGGTCGGCGACCGAATTCAGCAGTGCGGCGCGTCCTTTGGGGCCCGGTACCTTGGCGATCTCGCCGAGCACCCAATCGGCCACCTTGCCGATGATCTTTTCGCGTGCATGGTCACCGGGGAACAGGTCCGCCATCGCCTCCAGCGTGGCCACCACCCCGTAGCCGCGTGACTGCCAGAACTTCTGCCGGTCGTGATCCGACTCGTACCAAATCCCTTGCGGGTGGCGCCGATACACCGCCATCGTGTCGGGCAGCATCGCGATCTCACCATTGATCGCATGCCGCACATGCAGGTACCAGTCGATCGGCATGATGTTGACGGGGATGTCGTCATAGCGCTGCTGGCGACGGTAGACGACCGAATTGGTCTGGATGAAATTGCGTGCCAGCAGCGCTTCCAGGCTCATGTCGCGACGCCAGCCGACCGGGGGGAACTCCGCGTCGGGTGCATCGTCGTGGATGACCCGCACTGGGTGGAAACACACGCTCGTGCGCGGATTCCGGTCCAGAAACTCCACCTGCTTGCTCAGCTTGAGCGGATCGGTCCAGTAGTCGTCTCCCTCGCACAGCGCGAGGTACTCGCCCCGGGCCGCAGACAGACTCGCGACGAAATTCGCATGCACGCCGATGTTCGTGGACCTGAAAATCGGACGGAAAAGCTGCGGGTGGCGGTCAGCGTAGTCCCGGATGATCGCCGGCGTGGAGTCGGTGGACGCATCGTCGGCGATGACGACCTCGACGGGGAAATCGGTTCGCTGCGCGACGAAGCCGTCCAGTGCTTGGCGGATGAAGTTCTCCTGGTTGTAGGTGATCGACACCACGCTCACCTTCGGGTGGTCGCTCGGTGCGGCCGGCCGGGCGGTCACGCTTCCCGCACCGCCGCGACAACCCGCGCGACATCCGCTGAGGCCATGTGGTCGTGCACCGGCAGCGACACTATCCGTGAGCAGAGGTCTTCTGTGACAGCCAAATCGGTCGACTCGAGCAATTCGTCGTTGGCAACGAAATACGGATGCCGATGTTGGGCCGGGTTGTAGTAATCGCGTGCCCGGATGGCGTTCTGGTGCAGGTTGGCGAGGACGGCGCTCTTGTGGTCGGGTGTCGTGCAACACGCACTGGCAAAGCAGAGCGCGGAGGAGTCGGCGTTCTGCTGGAACCGCATCCCGGTGTCAGCCAGTCCTGCGCGGTAGCTGGCGAGCACCGCGCGGCGGCTTTCCAAGCGGTGATCGAGCCCCGCCAGTTGGCGCAGACCGATGGCGGCGTTGATCTCCTGAAGTTTCGCGTTCATCCCGAAATGGCCCGCCTCGCGGGAGTTTCCGAATCCGAAGTTCGCGAACCGGTAGGTCTGTTCGACCACGCGTGGATCGCGCGAGACCAGAGCGCCACCCTCGCCGACGGCGAACGGTTTGGTCGCGTGCAACGAGAAGATCTCGCATGTCCCGCGTCCGCCGACGCGGTCGCCATCTGGGTAAGTCGAACCGAAGCCGGCTGCCGAGTCGATCACCATGGGCAGATCCCATTCGGCGGCAAGCTCTTCCCAAGCCCCGATCTGAGGGTTGCCGACCCCGAAGGCATTGGCGAGCACGATGCCCGCGATCCGGTCGCGGGCGCGCTCCAGAACGGCGCGGGCGGATTGGGCGCTTGGTTGCCATGAAGCGGCATCGATGTCGATGAACCACGGGCGGTACCCGTTCCACAGTGCAGCCTGGGCGACGCCGACGAACGTGAACGACGGCATCAGCACGTAGCGATCCCGGTCACCGGCACCAAAGGTGACGTGCATCGCGGCGATCAGCGCCATCGTGCCGTTCGCGAGGGTGGCAACATGCAACTCCGGTCCCAGGTATTCGCTGAGCGCGTGGGCGAACTGGCGCTCCTTGGGGCCGAAATTCGTATACCAGTTGGTGTGGGCGATCCGCCGGAAGTCCTCCGCCAGCTCCGCCGGCCCGGGGAAACTGGGGCGGATGAAGGGGATCTCGCCCGTGGCCGTATCGCCGGCCCCGGACCCGGTCCTGGCTCTGTGCGGCGAAATACGTGCCGATGGCCGTTCCAGCATCGAGCCATGGAACGTGCGGAACTTCATGAACGCGGAAGTCAATGTCGGCCTACCAGGGCTCCGGGTGATCGGGGAGTTATGAGGTTAGCCTTACCTGTATCCGATTGTCACGCCGGGGTCGGTCGTTCATGCCAACGGCATAGACACCACCGCGAAGGCGGGACGACGGGCCGAACTACGTCGCGGGCGCCATTCTGGCCAGGCTCCGGCGATGAATCGGCTCGCGGCCCGGCGGCTGCGGCGGCGGAGGCAGCAACGCCTCGCGCTGGCGCACCGCGATGGTCGAGGGCTCTTCGGTGCTCAAGGTGAGATCCTCGCCAGCGTGCTTGATGATCAGCTCACCGCCTGGACCGTCGCGCAGGGTGTAGGTGACGTTCTCGTGGTCAGCGTCCACCGTCACGCGAAAACCGCGCCAGCGCAACCGGAATCGCAGCCGGGAGATGCCGTCGGGCAGCTGTGGGTCGATGGACAGCACGCCCTCATCGTCGCGGAGCCCGCCGAAGCCGGCGACCAGCGCGGTCCACGCCCCGGCCAGCGACGCCATGTGCAGACCGTCGCGGGTGTTGCGGTGCAGATCGCGCAGATCGATCAGTGCCGCCTCATACGCATAGTCGTGAGCCAGCTCCAAGTGACCGACCTCGGCGCACATCACCGCCTGGGTGCAGGCCGACAGTGACGAGTCGCGGACGGTCCGCCGCTCGTAGTAGTCGACGTTGCGCGCCTTCTGTTCGGGGGTGAACTCATGGCTCTGCCACTGCATGGCCAGGACCAGGTCGGCCTGCTTGATCACCTGCGCCGGATAGAGCCGGACGTAGGCCTCGTGCATCAGCAGCGGGTAGGTGGCGTTGGTCTGGAAGTCCCATTCCGCGAAAGTGGTGAATCCTTCGCACTGTTGGTGGACGCCCAACTCCTCGTCGTAGGGGATATGGGCGGCATTGGCCGCGTCGCGCCATGCGGCCATCTCCTCGGTGGTGACGCCCAGGGCCCCGGCCTTGTCGGGGTGACGCTTGGCGGCATCGGCGGCGATGCGCAGGTTGTTGGCCGCCATCAGGTTGGTGAAGACGTTGTCCCGGACGATCGCGGTGTACTCGTCGGGGCCGGTGACCCCGTCCAGGTGCCACACCCCGTGGCGGTCGTGGTGCCCCAGTGACATCCACAACCGGGCGGTCTCGATCAGCACCGGCAGGCCGCACTCTTCTTCCAGGGAATTGTCGCCGGTGACCAGGCGGTAGCGCTCGAAGGCCATGGCAATGTCGGCGTTGATGTGCCAACCCGCGGTGCCGGCCGGCCAGTATGCCGAGCACTCCTGACCCCGGATGGTGCGCCACGGGAAAGCCGCGCCGTCCAGGCCCAGCTCGGCCGCTCGTTCCTTGGCCAGGTCCAGCGTCGAGGCACGCCAGCGCAGGGCGTCGGCGACCGCGTGCGGCACCGTGTAGGTGAGCACCGGCAGCACGAATCCCTCGGTGTCCCAGAAGGCGTGGCCGTCGTAGCCGGTCCCGGTGAGGCCCTTGCTGGGGATGGCGCGGCGCTCCGCGCGGGCGCTGGCCTGCAGCAGGTGGAACATCCCGAACCGCACCGCCTGCTGGCTTTCCGGATCCCCCTCGACCTCCACGTCGGCCGCGTCCCAGAACAGGTCCAGGTAGGCACGCTGTCCGTCGAGCAGACCCTGCCAGCCGCTGTAGCGGGCGCTGGACAACGCCGCGGCCGCCTGGTCCCGCAACCCCGGACGGGACCGCAGGCTGGACCAGCCGTAGGCGAGGTATTTGACGATGCGCAGTTTCTGGCCGGGCCGCAGACCGCAGATCACCGTGGTGCGCGCCAGGTCAGCGCGGACGTCGGTGCTTATCTCACAGCGGCCCGGAACCTCGACCTCGTGATCCATCGCCGCAGCCATCATCAGCGCGCTGCTGCGGGTGCGATGCATGAGAAGCGCTCTGCCCTCGGTGATTTCGTGATCGACGGCCTCCAGCGGGTTCTCCAGGATGGCCGACACCCGGGGGTCGTCGGAGGTTTCCGGCTGGTCCTCGTTGGTGACGAGTTCGGACTGCACGGTGACCCGGGAGAAGTCGTCGATGGCTTCCACTACGTACTCGATGGCGGCGACGCTGCGGTGCACCAACGACACCAGCCGGGTGGATGTCACCTTGACCTGTTTGCCGGTGGGGGAGCGCCAGTGTGCGCAGCGGGTCAGCGTTCCGGCGCGCAGGTCGAGAATGCGCTCGTGGTCCAGCAGTTCGCCGTAGCGGACGTCGAACGGCTCGTCGTCGACCATCAACCGGATGATCTTCCCGTTGGTGACATCGACCACGGTCTGACCGGCTTCGGGATAGCCGTATCCGGCCTCGGCATACGGCAGTGGCCGGATCTCGTAGAAGGAGTTCAGATAGGTGCCCGGTAGCCCGTAAGGTTCGCCTTCGTCGAGATTGCCGCGTAATCCGATGTGCCCGTTGGACAATGCGAACAACGACTCCGACTGGGCCAGCAGGTTCAGATTCAGCCGGGTCTCGCGAATCTGCCACGGCTCAACCGGAAACGCTTCCTCAGAAATCATGTTGTTTCCCCGTCATCGTCGTTCAGCAGTTCGGCGAGATCGGTCACCACCACGTCGGCGCCGTTGTCGCGCAGTTCGTCGGCTTGACCGACCCGGTCGACACCCACCACGAGTCCGAAGTTACCGGCCCGGCCGGCCTGCACGCCGGAGATTGCGTCCTCGAAAACCGCGGCGGCGTCCGCCTCGACACCGAGCAGTTCCGCGCCGCGCAGGTAGGAGTCCGGCGCCGGCTTGCCGGCGATGTCCTCCTCGCGCAGTGTGACGCCGTCCACCCGCTGTTGCACGAACCGGTCCAGCCCGGTGATTTCGAGGACGTCGCGGGTATTGGCGCTGGACGAGACGACCGCGATTTTCAGCCCGGCCTTCTTGACCGCTTCCAGGTAACGGCGCGAGCCGTCGAACACCTTCACGCCGTCCTTGTGCAGAACCGCTTGGAACGCATCGTTTTTCCGCGTGCCCAGGCCGTGGATCGTCTCCGCGTCAGGGGAATCGTCGGGGCCGCCGTCGGGCAGTTCGATGTCCCGGCTCTCCAGGAATGACCGGACTCCGTCCTCGCGTTTCTTGCCGTCCACGTACTGGCGGTAGTCAGAGTCGGCGTCGAAGGGAACGAACTCTTCTCCTGACTGCTCGGCGCGCTGCTTCAGGAAGGCGTCGAACATCTCCTTCCAGGCCCTGGTGTGCACGCTCGCGGTGTCGGTGAGCACACCGTCGAGGTCGAACAGGCAGGCGTGCACTTTCTCAGGCAGACCGAGCGCAGATACCACTGGCGCAACCCCGCTTCCAAGTAGTTGGCGATGTAGTTGGCAACACCCCTCCACATGCCCGGTGAGGCGCAGGCGGCAAACTATGAATCTATTAAGCCGTGTTTGCGGGCCACCTCTTCAAAGCTGCTGCGCACCGCCAGGATCTGTTGAGCATTCAGTGCTGGAGTTATGTGCAATAGCTTCTCGGTAATTGTCTGACGGAATTCTTCGGGCGAAAGCACGTCGAAATATTCGTCGCCAGCCACTGACGGATCGTCGTCAACGGGTCCGGAGCCGTTCGACAAACGTACTTCGCGCGCGAATTTTCCCCGATTTCCCTCATCAATCTCAAAAGACACCTGAGCACCGCGCACGGCGCGGTTCTTCTCCATTTCCAAGTCGTTGACGTGCAAAAACACGTCTTCACCGCCGATGTCGGGGGTGATGAACCCGTAACCACGAACCCCGTCGAACCGCACAATTCTGCCCGTGACCCGCACGCCTTTTACCCCTGATCGATCCGTCGCCTGCTCCGGCGAGCATACCGCCGCAGACCCGTCCGGAGATGGCGGGGCGATTCGACGTCAGCAAGCTGAATTGAGGCTTCAGCAGGTCTAAAGGAGGGCGGTGAGGTCGGCGACGATCGACTTGGCCGCGCCGTAGTAGGCATAGGCGAGGAAGAAGCTCAGGAAGGTCAGTAGTCCGGTGTTCGCGGCGACGGGATAGCCGATGGCGTTGACGATGCCGGCGGGATCTCCTTCGACGGCTTGCCTGATGCCGTCCAGGAAGAGGTTCAGGTCATAGGACGGCAGCGAGACGGCGATGGCGGTCAAGGTGTCCACGGTCGGCAGCAGGGTGGAGTACGCCGACGCCGCGGCATGCGTGGCTGCGGTGGTGATAGTGGTGTTCGCCATCTGCAGGCCTTGGATGAGGCTGTCGACCGACGGCGGCGTGAATGCCGGCAGGGTCAGGTGCGGGAGGCCTGGCGGTGAGACGTTCGGCAGAGACGGTGGGTGCCAGGAGCGGAGGTCGGCGGCGGCGGCGCTGATGCCCTGCTGCGTTCCGCTGACCAGGTCGTTGAAGACCGTCACGGGGCTGACGTCCGGGAAGAGCCCGAACGGGGTGGGGACGTTGGCCGGCCCGGTCGAGTATCCGTAGTCGGGGTCGCCGTAGCCCAGGTTCACGATCACCTTCAGGTCGGGCTGAATCAGATCGGCGATCGTGTTGCCCAGGAACGACGTCCGCAGCGGCTCGAGCAGTGGCAGATTGTGGGTGGGGATCATGTAGTACTTCGTCATCGTCGGTCCCGCGGTGGGCAGTTGGACGGCAGTGGCGACCTGCTCCGCGGTGAGGGTGGGATACAGCGGGTGGACGTAGAGCGCGCCGAGCATGGCGTTGGCGTCGGCGACGATGTTGAGCGGATACCGCGGAAAGTCGGCGAAGCCGTCGTACTCGATCGTGTACATGACGGTCGGATAGTCATTGGCGGGTGTGGATCCCGGAAACGACTTGCCCAAACTCGGCAGGTTCAGACCGTCGAAGCGCGAATACAACCCCCCGTTAGGATTCATCGGGTTTCCGACCAGTGCGAAGCTCACGGCGTCGCTCGGCACCCCGGCGGCCTTCAGGTTCGCCATCTCCAGTGATGCGATACCGGCTCCCTGCGAGAAGCCTTGCACAACAACGGTATTGCCCGATGTCAACTGTGCGTGGATCGCGCTGTCGAGAATAGTCAGCCCCTGGGCCCAGGATGCGTCCTCGGTCAGGGTCTTGATGCCGGTGATCCAGTACGACTGCGCGGGAGTCAGCAGAGCCTGGGCGTTGGTCACGGTGAAGGCGGGGAAATTGGGCGTGACGTAGTTGGCCATCACGGAGTTGACATAGCTCTGCGAGGGCAACGGGAATCCGCTGCCGCCGATGACCAGGGTGACGCCGGAGGCCGCTGGGGCCGTCGGAGCGGCCTGCCACGGGCTGAGCCGGGCGACTGCGGCCGAAGCGCCGGCGTAGTAGTCCGACATGGCAACCACATCCTGGGCCCACATCCGCTCATACTCGGCCTCGGTGGCAGCTATCGCTGGTGCGTTGAGCCCCAAGATGTTTGACACCGCGAGCGAGATCAACTGCATCCGGTTGCCGGTCAGTGTCTCCAGTGGGACGGTGGCGGCGAGCGCCGTGTCGTAGGCGGCAGCCGCGGACGCCGCGTGACGGGCGGCGTCGGCGGCGTTCGTCGCCGCGTCCCGCAGCCAGCAGGTATGCGACAGCGCCAGTTCGGTCATGGCTGTCGCCGAAGGTCCCTGCCACGCCGATTTCGTCAGGCTCGATATCACCGACGAGAACTCAATCGCCGTGGCCGCCAGGTCTTCCCCCAGACCGGCCCACGCCGACGCCGCGGCCAGCAGAGACCCCGATCCCGGCCCGCGTGCGATGCGTGCGGAAGTGATCTCCGGCGGTGAGACCAGAAAATCCACCCAAACCACCTGCCCATTCGAACTGTCAACTTAAGTAGACGATTGGAGGGACTATAGGGGCGGATTGTGATTTCCGTCAACTTGGGTTGACAACCATGGAGTCCGCCGCATGGCTAAACTCGGTCCCCGTGGAATCAGCCTCCCCGCGGCCCGTGTTGGTGGTCGACTTCGGTGCTCAGTACGCCCAGTTGATCGCCCGTCGGATCCGCGAAGCGAGGGTGTACTCGGAGGTGATTCCACACACCACCTCGATCGAGGAGATCCGGGCCCGCAACCCGCGGGCGCTGGTGCTGTCGGGGGGGCCGGCCAGCGTCTATGCCGAGGGCGCTCCACAGCTGGATCCGGGCTTGTTCGACCTCGGCCTGCCGGTGTTCGGCATCTGCTACGGATTTCAGGCCATGGCCCAGGCTCTCGGTGGCACCGTCGCGCACACCGGAACCAGCGAGTACGGCCGAACCGAATTGAAAGTCCTTGGCGGCGAACTGCATTCAGACCTCCCAGGGGTCCAGCCGGTATGGATGAGCCACGGCGACGCGGTCACCGGGGCGCCGGAGGGCTTCGAGGTGGTGGCCAGCAGTGCTGGCGCGGCGGTAGCGGCATTCGAAGCTCGCGAACGTGGCCTGGCCGGTGTCCAGTACCACCCCGAGGTGATGCACACCCCGCACGGGCAACAGGTGCTCAGCCGGTTTCTGCACGAGTTCGCCGGGATCGGCGCGGAGTGGACGCCGGCCAACATCGCCAGCGCGCTGGTCGAGCAGGTGCGCGAGCAGATCGGCGACGGCCAGGCGATCTGCGGCCTGTCCGGGGGAGTGGACTCGGCAGTGGCCGCCGCGTTGGTACAGCGCGCCATCGGCGACCGGTTGACCTGTGTCTTCGTCGACCACGGGCTGTTGCGGGCCGGTGAGCGTGCGCAGGTGGAGCGCGATTTCGTGGCCGCCACCGGAGCAAATCTGGTCACGGTGGACGCCGCGCAGACCTTCCTCGAGGCGCTCTCGGGGGTCAGCAATCCCGAAGGCAAGCGCAAGATCATCGGCCGGCAGTTCATCCGGGCGTTCGAGGGCGCGGTGCGGGATGTGTTGCACGGCAGCCAGATCGACTTCCTGGTGCAGGGGACGCTGTATCCGGACGTGGTGGAGTCCGGCGGCGGCAGCGGCACTGCCAACATCAAGAGCCACCACAACGTCGGAGGCCTGCCCGACGACCTGAAGTTCAAACTCGTCGAACCCTTGCGACTGTTGTTCAAGGACGAGGTGCGTGCGGTCGGCCGGGAGCTGGGGCTACCGGAGGAAATCGTTGCGCGCCAGCCGTTCCCGGGGCCGGGGCTGGGCATCAGAATCGTCGGCGAGGTCACCGCTTCGCGGCTGGACACGCTGCGGCGCGCGGACCTGATCGCACGGGAAGAGCTGACGGCGGCGGGTCTGGACAACCAGATCTGGCAGTGCCCGGTGGTGCTGCTCGCCGACGTCCGCTCGGTGGGCGTACAGGGTGATGGGCGTACCTACGGGCACCCGATCGTGTTGCGGCCGGTCTCCAGCGAGGACGCCATGACCGCCGACTGGACCCGGGTGCCCTATGAGGTGCTGGAGCGCATCTCGACCCGCATCACCAATGAGGTCCGGGAGGTCAACCGGGTGGTGCTTGACGTCACCAGCAAACCGCCCGGCACCATCGAGTGGGAGTGAATCTGATCGGCCCCGAACGCCGCTGACCCGGGATACGATATCGCGATGATCGGGAGCCTTTCCGCTGTTCAGGCGGAGCGTCGCGAGTTCTGGGGCGAGCTGTGCCCGGGGATGTCGATCGAAGGCGGCGGTTACGCCAGACCGGCCGCGGTCGGCGAGATCGACCCACTGCTGGCCAATTTGAAGCGCGAGGGTTACGTCCAGATACCCGACGCGCTTTCGGAAGCGGCCATCGCACCGATCCGCTACGCCGTGTCGACACTGTTCCAGCGCGGCATCCCGCTGGCTTTCGCATTCGTCTATGACGAGTTGTGGCTTGCGTTCCAGGGTCTTTCGCGATTCCTGACGTCCGTGCTGGGCGAGGGTTACCAGGCACTGCCCGACTTCTGGGTCTGGCACGTCAACCCCAACGAGAACGCGCTGGGCTGGGGGCCGCACCGGGATCGGGTGATCCCGACCCTCGATGCCGACAACTCGCCGCACACGCTGACGGTCTGGCTGCCGTTCACCGACGCCACCCCGCTCAACGGGTGCATGTACATGCTGCCCGCCCACCTCGACGACCGGTTCCGGCAGCGCCGGTGGGACGGCGAGAACAACACCGTCGTCTACAACCCGCAGGACATCCGGGCGTTGCCGGCGACGGCCGGATCGGTGCTGGCCTGGAACCAGGCCGTGCTGCATTGGGGCGGGCGCGGCAGCCGGCTGGGATCGGCGCCGCGGATCAGTGCTGCCTTCGAGTTTCAGCGGGCCGACCGGCCGCCGTTCAACAACCCGCTGCTGGATCCGGCCCGGATGCCGACCTTCCAGGAGCGGCTCGGGCTGATCGGCAAGCAGGTGCTGCAGTACCGCCACATGTATCCGCTCACCGATGAGGTCGCGGGGATCGCCACCTCGCTTTTTCAGCGGTTCATGCCGGGTGTGCCGATCCCGACCCCGTTTCCGGTGCCGACGGGCGTCGCGGCCAACTAGCTGCTACCGGACGATCTCGCGGTCGCCGAAAGCGATGACGGCGGTGGCCCAGTCGCCGCCGGACGCCTCGACCAGCCGGTGGGCGATGTCCAGATCGGCTGTGTGCGCGATCAGGATCAGCGTGGGCTCGGCTGTGGTGACCGATCCGCCGAGCAGTCGGCGGTGTGCGTCCTCGTCGGCGGTGAACGCGTCGCGGAAGCGGGCGAAGTCGATGCCGGGCACCGTGATGATGGCCGCCTGCGAGTCGCGCGCCGCCTCGGTCGGGTAGTCGAAGGTCAGCACCGCTTGCTGGTCGAATTGACGGCGCAGCGCCTCGGCGGCGGTGTGCAAGGTGGGTTCGTCGACGACGCACAGATGGAACTGGCGTGCGCGTTCGACGGTGACCTGCTGGCCCTCGTCGGACCAGAACACACCGTCCACGAGCACCGAACCCGTGGCCGGTGCGCTGTTGAGCGCGAGCGTGGCATCGGCCTGGATCTCGAACAGTCGTAGCTCGTCGATTCCGCTCGAGTCACTGTTGTCGGTGGCGAACAGCTCCGCCGGGTGGCACGTGGCTGAGTCGGCGTTTGCTGACGCAGGTGCCACAGCAGTGCCACCGGCTATCAGCAGCCACACCAGCACCAGGGCATTTCGGGCGTCGTGAACCGGGCGTCCCCGCCCGCGCCTTGACGCTGTCGGGGGGTGGGTGTTTACTCGAATCGAATCGAACATACTTTCGAAAAAATTTGGTTGGGAGGCTGGTCATGACTGCGGCTTTTGCCTCCGATCTCCGCCAGGAAAGCCGTGTTGAGCAGCTAAAACAGCTGCGTCAGAAGATCGCCGCATTATCTGGCAAGGATACCGCCCCCGCCGAAGAGCTGGTGCCGTCGGGTCCGGCGCTGCTACCCCGCGGGACGGTGGCGGTGCTGTCGGGAGCGCGGTCGCTGGTGCTGCGCATGGTGGCCACGGTGACGGCGGACGGGGGCAATGCGGTGATCGTCGGGCAGCCGGACATCGGGTTGCTGGCTGCTGTTGAAATGGGGGCGGACCTGAGCCGGCTCGCGGTGGTGCCGGATCCGGGAAACGATCCGGTGGAGGTGGCCGCGGTGCTCATCGACGGCATGGATCTGGTGGTCCTCGGCCTGGGGGGCCGGCGGGTGACGCGGACCCGGGCGCGGGCGGTGGTGGCCCGCGCCCGTCAGAAGGGGTGCACGGTGCTGGTCACCGACGGCGACTGGGAAGGAGCGTCGACGCGGCTGGAGGCCCGCGTCTGCGGCTATGAGCTCGCCGGTGGTGGCCGTCCCGGGGTTGGGCGCATCAGCGGAGTCCGGCTGCAGATCAGCCGGTGCGGACGGTCGGCCGACCGGTCACGAACCGGCTGACTCTGATGTCTTCCCGCGTTTTGGCGATCTGGTGCATGGACTGGCCCGCGGTCGCGGCGGCGGCGGCCGCGGACCGGTCGGCGACGGATCCGGTCGCGGTCACCCTGGCGAACCGGGTGATCGCCTGTTCGGCGACGGCCCGGGCGGCCGGGGTCCGGCGTGGGCTGCGGCGGCGGGAGGCCGCGGCGCGGTGTCCGGAACTGCACATCGTGACCGCCGATGTGGACCGCGACGCCCGCTTCTTCGAAGGGGTGATCGCCGCAGTGGAGGATCTGGTGCCCCGCCCGGAGGTGTTGCGACCCGGTCTTCTGGTGGTGCCGGTGCGCGGCGCGGCCCGATTCTTCGGATCTGAGCAGCAGGCGGCTGAGCGGCTGATCGACGCGGTGGCCGCCGCCGGAGCCGAATGCCAGATCGGCATTGCCGACGGGTTGTCCACTGCGGTCTTCGCCGCCCGTGCGGGTCGCGTGGTGGAGCCGGGAGGGGATGCGCGGTTCTTGTCGGCACTGTCGATCCGCCAGCTTGCCACCGAGCCCAGCCTGTCCGGACCGGGTCGGGACGAGCTGGCAGATCTTTTGTGGCGGATGGGAATTCGTACCATCGGACAGTTCGCCGCGTTGTCCCGCACCGACGTCGCTTCCCGGTTCGGAGCGGATGCGGTGACTGCGCACCGGTTCGCCCGCGGTGAATCGGAACGGGGGCCTTCCGGGCGGGAACCGCCACCAGAACTCTGCGCTGTGCTGGACTGCGATCCACCGATCGACCGGGTCGACGCCGCGGCATTCGCTGGGCGCTCGCTGGCTGCCGCGCTGCATCAGGCGCTGCTGGCCGCCGGCGTGGGGTGCACCCGGCTGGCCATCCACGCCGTCACCGCCACCGGTGAAGAGTTGAGCCGGGTGTGGCGGTGCGCCGAACCGTTGACCGAGGACGCCACCGCCGACCGGGTGCGCTGGCAACTCGACGGGTGGCTGAGTCATCGGATGGCGCGAGGCCGCCCCTTGGACGCGCCGGTGACGCTGTTGCGGTTGCAGGCCGTCGAGGTGGTTTCGGCCGGGGCGCTGCAGCTGCCGCTCTGGGGTGGTCTGGGGGAGGAGGACAGGCTCCGGGCCCGACGGGCGCTGGTGCGGGTTCAGGGATTGCTGGGCCCGGAGGCGGTGCAGGTGCCGGTGCTGTCCGGAGGTCGGGGACCGGCCGAGCGGATCACGATGACCCCGCTGGGTGACGAACCGGTGCCGCGGGCCGATCCCGCTCAGCCGTGGCCCGGTCAACTGCCTGACCCGTCGCCGGCGGTACTGGTCGACGACCCGGTGGAATTGCTTGATGCACAAGGTAATCCGATTCGGGTGACCAGCCGGGGGGTGTTCTCGGCCGATCCTGCCCGGCTGGCCGTCCGGGGACGGGACGACCGGCTGCGCTGGTGGGCCGGGCCGTGGCCCGTCGACGAGCGGTGGTGGGACGACCGGTCTGAAGCCGGTCAGCGGGCCGGTCGCGTCGCTCGCGCCCAAGTGCTGCTGGAGAGCGAGCGTGCGCTGTTGCTGTGTTACCGGCAGAGGAGGTGGTTCCTGGAAGGTATCTACGAGTAATTCGCGCGCTGATCAGCGGAAATGCCGCGGATTTACCGCCGGGTAAAAAATCAGCGATTCGGGCCGGACTCGCCGATTAGGCAAATCCGTTGCGCTGGTGTGAGATTCATCGAGTAGGGCCGGAGCGTTGGTCGCGTCTGTAACAGAAAAGTAATGATGACCGCCGGCTCGGTCTACCCGACGGAGCGGGACTTGCGCTTGTTCAAGAAGCTCGACCACGACACCACGTCGGGGTTCTCCTTGAGCAGGGCCCTGCGCTGACGTTCGGTCATGCCACCCCACACGCCGAATTCGACCTTGTTGTCCAGCGCGTCCGCGCCGCATTCCCGCAGCACCGGGCAGTGCCTGCAGATGGCTGCTGCCTGACGTTGCGCCGCCCCAGTCACGAACAGTTCGTCGGGGTCCTTTGTCCTGCACAAACCCTGCGATACCCAGGCTCGATCCCCGCCATCTTCGGCGTGCTGGGTGCTGCTGACGGCGACAAGGTTCAGCCGCCGAGCGGCCGGGCGTGTTCCTGACACGAAGTGCTCCCCTTAACTATCCGGCCGCGATGTGCGGCCGCCTCCCCGCGGTGCAGACCAAGTTGTGACCAACGCTCCGTTGCTTTGTCGCCTCATACGTGATCTGAATCTCACCGTGCTTATAAGTTAGGGGGTCAGGGGCCAATTGCGCAACAGTTCAACGGTAATTTTTGGGACGCATGTGCCATACGGTCGGTATGGTTTCAGCCGTTTGACCTTGACTTTCGGTCTTATTGCCGGTAGTAGGTGGCCTCGACCAGACCCCGAACACAGGCACCCGGGTCATTGCGTCCGGCGCGCGAAGGCCGCCACCCGCTGCGTGAACCGATCGAAGAACTCAGTCGCGTCAACATCAATGCCTATCTGTGCGTTCGGCTTTCGCGCACCCGACCAATCGGCGCTGGTCATCCCGGGGTTGCCCGACACCTCGACGTCCACCGAGGCGGGCCGGGTCTTGACCAGTTGTGGGTCCAGCGCCACGGCTGCGGCCAGTGGATCATGCAGGTGCGCCAGGTATCCGAGGCCGCGGTCGCGGTACACCTCGAAGTAGAACCGCATCGCATCCTCGACGAACCGAGTCACCGGTGCGGGTGCCGGCAGGCCGTCGAGCATGTCCGGCGTCATAACCACCTTGCGGGTCAGGTCCAGCCCGCACACCACGGGTAGTCGTGGTCGGCCCGCCCAGGCCGCGAATACCTCGGCCGCCGCCTCCGCGTCCACCCGCACGTTCCATTCCGGCGGCCCCTGGCCATCGAACACCCCGCCCATGATCACCAGTCGCTGCAACAGTGCCGGCAGCTCCGGTTCGATGCGCAGCGCCAGCGCCAGGTTCGTCAGCGGCGCGGTCGTCAACCCCACCAGCTCACCGGGGTGGGCGTGTGCCGCGCGCACCCAGGCCGTCGCGGCATCGTGATCGGTGAGCCGCCGGTTGCTGGGCGCCAGCTCGGCATACCCCACACCGTTGGGGCCGTGGAAGTCCCCGCGCCGGGGACGCTCGCCGTTCAACGGCCGATCGGCTCCGGGAGAGACAGGGATGGGGGCGGCCCGGCACAGATCGAGCAGGCCGAGATTGTTCGCACACACCTGATCGACGGCGATATTGCCTCCCGTGGAGGCGATACCTATCAGGTCGGTGTCGCTGGCCAGCAAATAGATCAGGGCGAGCGCGTCGTCGATGCCGGTGTCGACGTCGGCGAACACGGCGCTCACCGGGGCCACGTTACGCTGTGCGGATGCCCGATGATCTGACCCCGCACTTCGACGAAGTTCAGGCGCATTACGACCTCTCCGACGACTTCTTCCGGCTGTTCCTGGACCCCACCCAGACCTATAGCTGCGCGTACTTCGAGCGCGACGACATGACTCTCGAACAGGCGCAGATCGCGAAAATCGATCTGGCGCTGGGCAAACTCGGGCTGCAGCCGGGCATGACCCTGCTCGACGTCGGCTGCGGCTGGGGCGCCACCATGATGCGCGCGGTGGAGCGCTACGACGTCAACGTCGTCGGGCTCACCCTGAGCAGGAACCAGGCCAACCACGTCGAGCAGCTGTTCGCGAAATCCGACAGCCCTCGCACGAAACGGGTTCTGCTGCAAGGCTGGGAACAGTTTGACGAACCGATCGACCGGATCGTCAGCATCGGCGCGTTCGAGCATTTCGGGCACGAGCGCTACGACGCGTTCTTCGCACTCGCGCACCGCCTGCTGCCGGATGACGGAATCATGCTGCTGCACACCATCACCGGGCTGCACCCACTGGAGATGAAGGAGCGCGGGCTGCCGCTGACTTTCGAGTTCGCCCGATTCGTCAAATTCATTGTCACCGAGATCTTTCCGGGCGGGCGGTTGCCGTCGATACCGATGGTGCAGGAGCGGGCCACCGCGAACGGATTCAACGTGACCCGCGTGCAGTCGCTGCAGCCGCACTACGCCAAGACCCTCGACATCTGGTCGGCCGCATTGGCGGCACACAAAGACCAGGCCATCGCCCTGCAGTCCGAGGAAGTCTATGAGCGTTACATCAAGTACCTCACCGGTTGCGCCGAGATGTTCCGCATGGGCTACATCGACGTCGACCAGTTCACCTGCGAAAAGTGATCACCAGTGCACGCCCGGCACCAGCCGGGCCATCTGCTTGACGGGCCTGGGCACCCCCACCCGCGGCACTGCGCGTCCAGCCCGACTCGGGCGCCTGGGCCGACGGCGTTGTGCGGCAACGGGTTCGGCGGGTTCGGCAATCCCGCGCGCGGCAGCTGAATCGGGATACCCCAGATAGAGCTGATGCAGAATGCGGCGGGACAGCCTGGGCGCGAACTGGTGACCGGCCTCGGCCAGGGTGCCCATCGGGGTGTCGATGCGCACCGGCTTCTCCACCAGGCCGCGCACCACCATGGCCGCCGCGCGTTCGGCGCTGATCGCCGGCACCGGGTTCAGCCGCTTCGACGGCGCGATCATCGGGGTCGCTACCAACGGCATGTGGATGTTGGTGAAAGTTATGTGGTCGGACAGCGTCTCGGTGGAGACCACGTCGGCGAACGCATCGAGCGCCGCCTTGGTCGGCAAATACGAGCTGTACTTCGGGTTGCGGGCCTGCACACCGGCGCTGGAGACGTTGACGACATGGCCGAACCGGCGCTCCCGCCAGTGCGGCAGCAGCGCCAACACCATCCGCACCGCACCGAAGTAGTTGACCGCCATGACCCGCTCGTAGTCGTGCAACCGGTCGGTGGAGTTGACCACCGAGCGGCGGATCGACCGGCCTGCGTTGTTGACCAGGTAGTCGACGTGGTCGAAGCGGCCCAGGATGTCTTTGACGGTGTGCTCCACCGACGCCGAATCGGTGATGTCGCAGGTGAAGGCGTACGCCTGCCCACCGCCCGCGCGGATCTCGTCGACCAGATCGTCTAGAGCCGCGCCGTTGCGGGCCAGCGCGAACACCGTGGCGCCGCGCCGCGCCACGGCCAGCGCCGAGGCCCGCCCGATACCACTGGACGCGCCGGTGATGATGACGTGCCGGCCCACCAGCGGCCCGTTCGGGTCGTCGCGCCGGGCCCGGTCGGGATCCAGGTGCTCGGCCCAGTATTGCCACAGTTTCGGCGCGTACGACGCGAACTCGGGGACCTCGATACCGGTGCCGCGCAACGCCTTCTGCGTCTCGTCGCTGACGAACGTCGGAGCCAGGTCGATCACGTCGAGAACCTCGGCCGGCACGCCCAATTGGGTGGCCGCCATGTTGCGCAGCACTTTCGCGCGTCCGCTTACCTTCAGCACCGAGGTGGCCATCGAGCGGGGCAGCGTCCCGCGCAGTGGGGGCAGCCCGGCGGCCCGCGCGATGCCGCGGTAGATGCCGCGCAGCCCCACAGTGGTGGGAGCGGTCAGGTGGAACGTCCGCCCGTCTAAAGAAGCCGAGCCGTCGGCATGCATCAGCGCCACCAGCGCGTCGGCCACGTAGTCGACCGGGACGATATTGGTGCGCCCGGTGTCCGGCAGCATCATCGGGGTGAACGACGGCAGGACGGCCAGCCTGGCCAGCACGCCGAAGAAGTAGTAGGGCCCGTCGATCTTGTCCATCTCGCCGGTGCGGGAGTCGCCCACCACTACCGCCGGGCGGTAGACGCGGTAGCGCAGCCCGGTCGCGTTCCGTACCAGCGCCTCGGCCTCGAATTTGGTCCGGTGGTACGGCGTCGGCAGGCCTTGGCCGACGTCGAAGTCATCCTCGGTGTACTCGCCCCGGAAGTCGCCGGCAACCGCGATCGAGGAAACGTGGTGGAACGTGGCGCCGAGTTGTTGCGCCAGGGCGATGACGGCGCGGGTGCCCTCGACATTGGCCGCGCGTTGTTCGGCCTCGCCGACGGTGATGTCGTAGATTGCCGCGCAGTGCACCAGGTGGTCGACGTGCCCGAGTTCGGCGATCACCGGATCGGCCAGGTCCAGCTCAGGCAACTCGCCGACCAGCGGTCTCACGCGCTCGTCCCAGTCCAGGGCGAGGCGCTCGAAGCGACCCAGCGACGCGCGGCGGACCAACACCCACACCTGCGCATCGGGTTCGCGGTCGAGTAGCCGGGAAACGATTCGGCGGCCAATAAACCCGGTACCGCCGGTAACGACATACCGCATGCAGCCCATCGTGGCGGCATACGGCCGCCCACGTCAACCTCGACGCGCGGCTGAGTTCAGTTGAAGCTGCGCACGCCGTCCCAGTCGACCAATGTCCAGCCGGTTACCGGGTTCCCGGTGATCACCACACGTCCGACGTTGGGCAGCGAGTGGCTGTTCAGCAGGCTCAGCTTGGGGTTCTTGACGTTCATCAGCGTCCACACCATGATCGCCGTGCCCTGGGAGAAGACCGCGGGCTTGTTGTGGCCACTGTCGTAGATCTTGCGAATCGCCGCGCTGAACTGCGAGTTGAAGTCGCTGCCGCTCAACGAGCCCGGGATGCTGGTGTCCACGTCGCCGTCCACCCAGCGCACCGGCGCCAGCATGTAGGTCGAGTTGGCCATCGACTCGGGCTTGCCGTTGTACCAGCCGGCGTTGATGGACTGCAGGCCCTGCAGGACCTCGACCTGCCGGCCGACCTCGGTGGCCAGTGGCCCGGCGGTTTGCTGATCGGCGGCCATGGGGGAGGAATACAGCGCGTCGAACTCGGTGTGTCCAACCTGATGGGCGAGCTGCTGAGCCTGACCCTTGCCGTCGGCTGTCAGGCTGGGACCGGGCACGGCGGTGTCGATGACGCCGTCGGCGTTGGCCTGGGACTGCGCGTTGCGGATGAACGTCAGGGTGATGCTGCGGGCCTGCGGGCTGCTGCTGCAGGCCCCGACGATCACCGCCACGGCGGCCACAGCTACGAATTGGGAGGCCCTCCGGATCAATATGCGCTTCGCCATGGCGATAGCCTGCCCTGCCGACACCGTCGGTGGGAAGGGTTTGCGATGGTTACGTCACCGAAATTGCGGAATTGAAATCTCAGAGGAGACTCGCATGGCGATTGACCCGAGTGCCGTCGGCGCGGTGACCAAGCCGCAGTTGTTCGAGTGGACCGACCGCGACACGCTGTTGTACGCGCTCGGGGTGGGCGCCGGGCTCGAGGATCTGTCCTTCACCACCGAGAACAGCCACGACATCCCGCAGCAGGTGCTGCCGACCTACGCGGTGATCTGCTGCCCGGCTTTCGGCGCGGCCGGCAAAGTCGGAACGTTCAACTGGGCCATGCTTTTACACGGATCGCAGACCGTCCGGCTGCACGCGCCGCTGCCACCGGCCGGCAAGCTGTCCGTGGTTTCGGAGGTGGTCGACATCCAGGACAAGGGCGAGGGCAAGAACGCGATCCTGATGCTGCGCGGCAAGGGGACCGATCCCGAGACCGGCAACCTGATCGCCGAAACGCTGACCACCCTCGTCATCCGCGGCGAGGGCGGCTTCGGCGGTGAGAAAGGGGAGCGGCCGGTGGCCCCGGAATTCCCCGACCGCGATCCCGACGTCCGTATCGAGCTGCCCACCCGGGAGGATCAGGCACTGATCTACCGGTTGTCCGGCGACCGTAACCCGCTGCACAGCGATCCCTGGTTCGCCACCAATTTGGCCGGATTCCCCAAGCCGATCCTGCACGGGCTGTGCACCTATGGCGTCACCGGCCGTGCGCTGGTGGCCGAACTGGGGCAGGGTGTCGCGGCCAACATCACCTCGATCGCCGCGCGCTTCACCAAGCCGGTGTTTCCCGGCGAGACGCTGTCGACGCTGATCTGGAAGACCGGACCGGGCAAGGCGGTCTTCCGCACCGAGGCGTCCGGCGCGGAGGGTCAGGGACCGCGGTTGGTGCTCGACGACGGTGAGGTGGAGTACGTGCCGCCGGCCGTCCGGTAGTAGTGCACATAGGCGATCGCCGGCACCACGACAAAGGTGAGCACGATCAACACGATCGAGTAGTAGTTGGGTCCGCCGTGCGGGCTGAGAATCAGGGTCCGGTAGTCGAAAGACACCGCGAGAGCCACCGAGATCGCCACCGCAACGATCGGTAACACCTTGTCGGTGAAAGTATTTCGCCTGACCTCTGAATGCGGGCCGGTGCGGTCGCGGGCCAGGGCGATCAGTGCGATCGGGACGATGATGAACTGGATGAAGCGCGCGATGACGGCCAGGCCGGTCAGGGTTTCGTTGTCGAAGCGCAGTGCCAGCGGGAAGGCGAGCGCCAGCGCCGCGGTGATGGCGAAAGCCAGCATGGGGACGCCGAACCGGTTCTTGCCGGACAGGCGGGCGGGCAGGGTGTGGGTGTCCGCCAGCGCGGTCCACAGCCGCGGTGCGCCGAACGACGCCGCCACGTTGATGCCGAACATCGACACCAGCGCGCCCAGGATGACGATGCCGCGGAAGGCGTCGTTGCCGATGGCCGCCGCTAGTTTCACCGTGTCCGGCGATTGGACGATCTTGTCCGACCCCAACAACATCGCGACCGTGACGGCGAGTACGTAGACGGTGCCGACCGCCAGAATCGACAGCGGGATGGCCCGGGGCAGGTTGCGGTCTGGTTCCTCCATCTCCTCGGCGGCATTGGCGATCGACTCGAAGCCGGTGAATGCGTAGAGCGCGGCCACGGTGGCCAGGACCACGCCCGTCAGCGTGCTCTGTCCGAGTGGGACGAACCCGAATAAGGCGTACGGAGCCGGTTGGTAGATGCCGGGGGCGCCCGCTGTGTCGTAGTGGTCCACGTGCTGGCTCGTGATCACCCACAGACCGCCCCCGATGAAGACGGTCAACGCGAAAATCTTGCCGGCGGTGGAGATTCCGTTGGCCCACTTGATCGCCCGGTTGCCGAACAGATTGATCACTAGCAGCACGACGATGAACAGCAGGAAGGTCAACGTCTTCACGCTGAACAGGTGCGTTTCCTGAGCCCAATGACGTTGCGGGAAAACAACATTAAGCAGCGTCGAGACGAAGAGTGACGCCAGCACCCCCCAGGCGATGGAGGCGACGATCGCGTGGGTGACACCCACGTAGATGCCGATCCGCTGGCCGAATGCCGCGGTGGTGTAGGCATACGAGGCGCCGTTGGTCCTGACGTAGCGGGCGGCGGTGGCGAAGACGAGCGCCATGATGCCGGCGAACAGCCCCGCCAGGATGTAGGCGACCGGCGCCCAGGTGCCGGCGAGCCTGATCACCGCGCCGGGGGTCAGGAAGATGCCGGCTCCGATGACCGCGTTGACCCCGAGCATG
Source organism: Mycobacterium sp. 23 (assembly GCF_048287075.1). Classification (NCBI taxonomy): domain Bacteria; kingdom Bacillati; phylum Actinomycetota; class Actinomycetes; order Mycobacteriales; family Mycobacteriaceae; genus Mycobacterium; species Mycobacterium sp. 23. The sequence continues at coordinate 2,744,894 of NZ_JBLVUX010000005.1, read as the reverse complement.
ACGATGCTCCAGAAACCGAGCTTGCTGATCGGACACACTCCTAGCCGCGGTCGTCCAAGTTCCTAGCGCCGGAGTGTCCAGCGTGTCACAACTTGCGCGACTGACTGCCAGTGCGACCCTGGTTTGTTCCGGAATCGTCGCTGCCATCGGTTTCAGATAATTGCCGGGCCAGCTGGAGGGTGAATTCGGCGGCCTGGGCGGGACTGTCCAGGGCATACAGCGCCGCGGTAGCGCGATCGCCATCATCGTTGTGCCGCACCAGGATCGGGATGCCGTCGGCGCGGACCGTATCGAACGCGTCTTCATCGGTGATGTCATCGCCGAGATAGATCGGCAGCCGGGAACCCGCTTGCGCGCCCAGATGCTCCATCACCCAGCGCAGGGTCTTGCCCTTGTCCCAATCCAGATCCGGACGCAATTCGATGACTTCGCGTCCCGTCGTCACCCGCAGCGCGTCGCGCTGGCCCGCGGTGCGCACGGCCGCGGCCACCTCGCCCACCCGGTCCCGTTCGGCATTGCGGTAGTGCACCGCGACGCCGAATCTCTTGTGCTCCACCACCACCCCGGGAATTGACCCGAGCTGTTCACGAAGTTCCGCCGCCGCCTGCTCCAGCACCGGTATCGCCGCCGCGGCTTCTTCGTTCTGGTGGTGGGTGCCGTCGGGTGCGGTGAGCTCGAACCCGTGGCTGCCGGCATACCAGATGCCGGGAAGGCCCACGCGTTTGGAGACGTCGGCCAGGTCGCGGCCGCTGAGTATCGCGACCGGGCACCGCGCGGCCAACTCCTGCAGCGCTTCGGATGCACCGGCCACCGGCCGGGCCGCGTCGGGATCGTTCACGATGTCGGACAAGGTGCCGTCGAAGTCGAAGAACACCGCCGGGGCTTTGCCGGCGAGATCGACGGCGTGCCCGGCATCGGGCAGCTCGGACATGCGCTTGTCACCGGTGCGTACCTCGACCTCACGAGGGTCGGCGACCACCGCGTCGGAGCCCGGGACGCGGTCGGGGCCGACCGCGATCACCAGCGCGAAACCGGCGTCGCGCGCGGCGGTGACACCGGCTGCGTCCGACGCGACGACGGCGCACCGACCCGGCCGGGTGGACAACCGCCGGGCCGCCTCGACCTGGCCGTCGGGCGCGCAGACGGCGGTGCCGACACGCACGGAGCGCAGGCGCTCGAGCAGCGGATGGGCGGGCGGCAGCGCCGCGTCGAACAACACCGCATCGTGGTGGCGTGGGTCGATTGTCACCGGCCCCGATTTTGGCATGCCCCACCTTCTCACGGTGGCCGATGCGGGTGTCGGTCAGTGGCGCACTCGGGCGGACGCCGGTGACGGCCGCCACCGCACCGCGCTGTTGGGTAGGGCGCGGCGCTTGCGTCGGCGGTCGAAAAGCACGACCGAGTCCCGGCCGAGCGCGGTCAGGCGCGCCACCCCCGATTCGATGCCGGCGGCAAGGATGTTCGGGTCGGCGTCATAGTCGGTGGTGATGCCGAAGACGAGGTCGCTGCCGTAGCTCAGTACCGCGACCCCGGTGCCGTGTTGCGGCGCCGTCGGCGGGATCGGCAGTAGCCGCTCGAGCCGCCGGCCCATCAGCCACAACTGGTAGCGCGGTCCGGGGGGTGCGGTGGCCAGCGCGACCACGTCCGGCTGCGGAGTTCGGGCCAGCGCGTGAATCATCTTGGCGCACAGCGCCAAAGGTGAGTCTCCCGGTGATCGCCGGCCTGCCTGGGTGCGCACCGCGTGCAGCTGGGCGAACGGGTCCCGGTGCTCGACGGGTAGGTGAGTCAGCGACGTGCCCAGAGTGCGCAGCGAATCTGCTTGTGGTTGTACGCCTCGATCGATGAGAACGGCGCGGAATCCCTCGGTGATCGCCGCCAGGGCGATGTCGTCGGAGGTCGCGCCGAACTTGCGGGCGATGTGGTCCACGGCGCCGCGGGGTACGACGACCGTCTGGTAGCGCAGGACGGTCGGCGGCGGGCCGGCGGACGGCCAGGGTCGCAGGATGCCGGCCGCGGCGGAAAGGCCGTTGACGAGGCGAGTCGCGGCCTGCCGCGTGGCGTCGGCCCAGCCCGGCGTGGGTTCGGGTGAAAAGGTAACTGCGGCAGTCGAATCACTGAAGGCGTCCCGGTCGTGGTCGCAGAGCCGTGCGAGCAGCTGGGCCGGGGACGGGTGCTGGTCCTGGCCCGCACCGACCTTGACCAGCATCGCCCAGCGGCCGTCCTGCAGGCCCTCGATGATCCAGCACTCGCAGAGCGGGAAGTCGGGTTCCAGTGGTCGCTCCAGGGCGTGTGCGATGGCTCGGAACAATTCGCCGTCGTCACCTGGCGCCGGCAGCGCCACCCGTTGCAGGTGCGCGCTGATGTCTGATCCGGATGTAAAGCGTTCGGCCAGCAAATCTTTGATGTCGTGGGATGGTGGGACGGGTCCGGCCAGGACGGCGACCGCAGCCGTCGCCATGCCGGTGTGCCGGTTCGAGTCCGGAGCCCGGGTGAGTCCCGTGCCCGGTGTGATCGGTTGTGCCATGCGTGCCCCCGCCGTCGCTTTTTTCAATCTGTACCAGTATCCGGTTGGTGGGTGCACGTGGCGAGGTCCGTCAGGTTAAGAACATGTTTTTCCGATAAAGGTGCGTTTAACAGCGGCGATGCGGTGCCGTCAGATGCCGTTCGCAAATCGTTTCATCGCCGTTGCGAAGTTGTTCGGCAGTCCGCCCCGTTGTCCTTGGCGCATCGAACATTTGTTCGATAGACTGATGTCATGGGTTGGCACCACGGACCCCCGAGCTGGGCCGAGATGGAACGGGTACTCGACGGCAAGCCACGCCATGCTGGTCAAGCGGCCCCGGTCGTGCCGGCCGGTGACGCTCCGCTCTCGCACAAGCGGGGGTCGTATACAGCAAGACCGGACGGGCGGCGGGTGCGCTCGTCGGTCGCTTACGCCGAGCTCCACGCGCATTCGGCGTACAGCTTCCTCGACGGGGCCAGCACGCCGGAGGAGATGGTCGAGGAGGCCGCCCGCCTGGGCCTGCGTGCCCTCGCGCTGACCGACCACGACGGCCTCTACGGGGCGGTGCGGTTCGCCGAAGCGGCCACCGAGCTCGGCGTGCGCACGGTGTTCGGTGCCGAGCTGTCGTTGTCTTCAGTGGCGCGCACCGAGCAGCCGGACCCGCCCGGTCCGCATCTGCTGGTGCTGGCGCGCGGTCCGGAAGGGTACCGACGGCTGTCCCGGCAACTGGCCGCCGCACACCTGGCTGGTGGCGAGAAGGGCAAGCTCCGCTATGACATCGACACGTTGACCGAGGCGGCCGGCGGGCACTGGCACATACTCACCGGATGCCGCAAAGGAGCGGTGCGACAGGCGCTTTCGGTGGGCGGCCCGGAAGCGGCGAAACGGGCGCTGGCCGATCTGGTGGACCGGTTCACCGCCGGCAGGGTCAGTATCGAACTCACTCATCACGGTCAGCCGCTCGACGACGAACGCAACGCGGTGCTGGCCGAACTGGCGCCGCATTTCGGGGTCGGCGTCGTGGCCACCACCGGGGCCCATTTCGCGGGACCGTCGCGGCGCAGGCTGGCCATGGCAATGGGCGCCATCCGGGCCCGGCAATCCCTGGACGCCGCGGCCGGGTGGCTGGCCCCACTGGCTGGTTCACATCTGCGCTCGGGCGAGGAGATGGCCCGGCTGTTCGCGCATGTGCCCTTCGGGGGCCCTGACGTGGTGGCCGCCGCCGCCGAACTCGGCGAGCAGTGCGCCTTCGGCCTGGCGCTGATCGCGCCGCAGCTGCCGCCGTTCGACGTACCCGACGGGCACACCGAGGACAGCTGGCTGCGGACGCTGACCATGGCGGGCGCCGCCGACCGGTACGGTCCCGCGGACGTCGCCCTACGGGCGTATGCCCAGATCGAGCACGAGCTGAAAGTGATTGCTCAACTGCAGTTTCCGGGCTACTTCCTGGTGGTGCACGACATCACCCAGTTCTGCCGGCGCAACGACATTCTGTGCCAGGGCAGGGGATCGGCGGCCAACTCCGCGGTCTGTTACGCACTGGGGGTGACGGCGGTCGACCCGGTGGCCAACGATCTGCTGTTCGAGCGGTTCCTGTCACCCGCCCGCGATGGGCCACCCGACATCGACATCGACATCGAGTCGAATCAGCGGGAGAAGGTCATCCAGTACGTCTACGACAAATACGGCCGCGACTATGCCGCCCAGGTCGCCAACGTCATCACCTACCGGGCCCGCAGCGCGGTGCGCGACATGGCACGTGCCCTGGGATTTTCGCAGGGGCAGCAGGACGCGTGGAGCAAACAGATCAGCCACTGGAGCGGGCAGCCCGCCGATATCGAGGGTATTCCGGAACAGGTAGTCGACCTGGCCGAGCAGATCCGGAACCTGCCGCGGCACATGGGCATTCACTCCGGGGGCATGGTGATCTGCGACCGCCCGATCGCCGACGTGTGCCCGGTGGAGTGGGCGCGCATGGAGAATCGCAGCGTCCTGCAGTGGGACAAAGACGACTGTGCGGCAATCGGTTTGGTGAAATTCGATCTGCTGGGGCTGGGCATGCTCTCGGCGCTGCACTACGCCCGGGATCTGGTTGCCGAGCACAAGGGCATCGAGGTGGATTTCGCCAGGCTCGACCTCTCCGAACCCGCGGTGTACGAGATGCTGTCCCGGGCCGATTCGGTGGGCGTTTTCCAGGTTGAGTCGCGAGCCCAGATGGCCACCTTGCCGCGGCTGCGGCCCCGGCTTTTCTACGACCTGGTGGTGGAGGTAGCGCTGATCCGTCCCGGGCCCATCCAGGGCGGGTCGGTGCACCCCTACATCCGTCGGCGCAACGGCCTGGATCCGGTGGTCTACGACCATCCCTCCATGGAGCCGGCATTGCGGAAAACGCTGGGTGTGCCGCTGTTTCAGGAACAGTTGATGCAACTGGCGGTCGACTGTGCCGGCTTCTCCGCGGCCGAGGCCGACCAGCTGCGTCGCGCCATGGGGTCCAAGCGGTCGACCGAACGCATGCAACGGCTACGCGGCCGGTTCTACGAGGGCATGCGCTCCCTGCACGGTGCCTCCGATGACGTGATCGACCGGATCTACGAAAAGCTGCACGCGTTCGCCAATTTCGGGTTTCCGGAAAGTCACGCGCTGTCCTTCGCGTCGCTGGTGTTCTACTCGTCGTGGTTCAAGTTGCACCACCCGGCGGCGTTCTGTGCCGCGCTGTTGCGCGCCCAGCCGATGGGCTTCTACTCGCCCCAGTCGTTGGTGGCCGACGCACGCCGGCACGGGGTGCTGGTGCACGGTCCGGACGTCAACGCCAGCCTGGCCCACGCCACCCTGGAAAATGACGGAATGGAGGTCCGCCTCGGCCTGGGCGCCGTCCGCCATATCGGCGACGAGTTGGCCGAGAAGCTGGCCGATGAGCGAAAAGCCCACGGCCCGTTCACCTCTCTGCTGGACCTGACCTCACGGCTGCAACTGTCCGTACCGCAGACCGAAGCGCTGGCGACGGCCGGAGCGCTGGGCTGCTTCGGCATGTCCCGGCGGGAAGGACTGTGGGCGGCCGGGGCCGCGGCCACCCAACGGCCGGACCGGTTGCCCGGGGTGGGCTCGTCCTCACATGTCCCGGAACTGCCGGGGATGAGTGAGCTGGAGCTGGCCGCGGCCGACGTGTGGGCCACCGGCGTCTCCCCGGACAGTTACCCGACCCAGTTCCTGCGGGCTGATCTGGACGCGATGGGGGTGGTGCCGGCGGCCGAGCTGGGTTCGGTGCCCGACGGGGACCGGGTGCTGATCGCCGGGGCGGTGACGCATCGGCAGCGGCCCGCGACCGCCCAGGGCGTGACGTTCGTCAACCTCGAAGACGAGACCGGGATGGTCAACGTGCTCTGTACGCCGGGGGTGTGGGCGCGGCACCGCAAGCTCGCGCACACGGCGCCGGCGTTGCTGATCCGCGGCCAGGTGCAGAACGCCAGCGGTGCGATCACCGTCGTCGCCGAACGGTTGGGCCGCATCAGCCTGGCCGTCGGCTCGAAGTCCCGGGATTTCCGGTGACGGTTTGCGCCGAACGTGTTGTAGTGGACGGATTTCCGCCGATTTCCCGCCCTCATGTCACGTTCGGCGCACCACGATCAGGCCGTCGGCGTGGTCCACACCTTCGTCGGCGTGATCCGCAGCCGGGTGCTGTAGGCGCCCATCGAGTCGGTCAGGCCGAACTGGTCGGACATCTCCCGGAACTTCGCCCAGTACGGCTCGTCATCGCGGCAGTCGACGTCGGTGGCGTCCACCGCGGCCGTCCCGCCGACGACGATGATCCCGCCGCCGTTGCCGTCGGAGTCGAGGTTCAGGCTCACCTGAGGTCGCGCCTTGATGTGGGCGACCTTGGCGGCGCTGGGCATCGTGTACACGATCAGGTCAGCGCCGTCGAAGTAGAACCAGATCAACCGCGGCACCGGCTGTCCCGACTTGGCGACCGTGGTCAGCCAGCCATAGTGATCCGATTCGAGCCTGCTGGAAACCTCTTGCGACAGTTCGATACTCATGAGCTCAACGGTAGCCTCCACCTATGACCCTCAACATGACCGCCGATGAAGTCCTGAGCACGACCCGCTCGGTCCGCAAACGCCTCGACTTCGACAAGCCGGTGCCGCGCGAGGTGTTGATGCAATGCCTCGACCTCGCCCTGCAGGCGCCCACCGGTTCCAATTCGCAAGGCTGGCAGTGGGTGTTCGTCGAAGACGCGGACAAGAAGAAGGCGATCGGCGATGTTTACCTGTCCAACGCCAGCGGCTACCTCAGCTCGCCGGCGCCGGAATACGACGACACCCGCGGCGAGCGGATGGGCAAGGTCCGCGATTCGGCGACCTACCTCGCCGAGCACATGCACGAGGCGCCGGTACTGCTCATCCCGTGCCTCAGCGGCCGGGAAGAGAGCTCGCCCATCGGCGGGGTGTCGTTCTGGGCGTCGCTGTTCCCGGCGGTCTGGAGCTTCTGCCTGGCGCTGCGCTCGCGCGGGCTGGGCTCCTGCTGGACGACGCTGCACCTACTCAACGACGGCGAGCGCAAGGTGGCCGACATCCTGGGCATCCCCTACGACCAGTACAGCCAAGGCGGGCTGTTCCCGATCGCCTACACCAAGGGCACCGACTTCCGGCCGGCCAAGCGGTTACCGGCCGAAAGCCTCACGCACTGGAACAGCTGGTAAATCAGCCGGCCTTCCCGGTCCGGGCTGATTCGTCCCCCAATTGTCCCCCAATCGGAGGACACGGAATTCATCCCGCTTTGTCCCCTATCGGGGGACACCGCGAGCGCCTCGAGTCCGGCAATCTAAGTGACAACAGAGACCAAGCTTCGCTCGAAAGGAAAGACCGAATGAGCTACGAAATCCTCTTCCAGGAGACCGAAGCCGTCTACACCGCGCCGGCCTTCCACGCCGAGGACTGCGCCTGATATCCGCGCCGCGCTAGCGGCGCCCCCAAGCTGTGGCACGTTTCCCCCTGCCCCCCAACGTGCCCTGTGGAAAGCAGGCTCGTGCTTCATGCACGAGCCTGCTTCTGCATTTGCAGCCATCGAACGCCCCGCGTCAGATCGAGCCGCCGTATCCCTGTTGCCGCCACGCCTCGTAGACGGCGACGGCCGCGGCATTGGACAAATTCAGTGAGCGCCGCCCGGCCAGCATCGGGATCCGCACCCGTGCGGTGATATGCGGGTCGGCCAGTGTGGCCGCATCCAGGCCGGTCGGCTCTGGCCCGAACATCAACACGTCACCAGGTGTGTAGGCGATGTCCGCGAAGCGCGCCGTGGCCTGCGCGGTGAATGCGAAAACCCGGGCGCTACCGAGCGCCCGCCACGCCTGTTGCAGCGATTCGTGCACGGTCACCGAGGCCAGGTCGTGATAGTCCAGCCCGGCCCGCCGCAGTTTGGGCTCGGACAGGTCGAAGCCCAGGGGCTCCACGAGATGCAGCTCGCATCCGGTGGCGGCGGCTGTGCGAATGGCATTGCCGGTGTTCGGCGCTATGCGCGGGGAATAGAACAGCAGCCGAAACATGCGTCGATCATGGCAAAGCCGTCGGCTTGCCAAGTTCTTGCGCCTTTCTTGGCGTCGTCGCCAAGCCGTCTCCAAGAACTCGCCAAGGGCTCTGCAGAAATCTTGGGTCAGACCCACCGGGGAGGAGCCGAGATGTCAGTCGAGTCAGTTCAGGTCCACAACGTCTACCCGCACGCCGACAGCCGCTACGAGAACGTGGAGGCGACAGTCACCTTCGCCGTCGACCCCGGATACCAGGCGAATGAGCGCATCGCCGACCTGAAGCTGGCACCGCGCGACGCCGACGGGCTGGTTCGCTTCGACGCCGACCTGCGCCTGCTGCGCCCGGTGAGCGGCGGCAACGGCAAGCTGCTGTTCGTGGTGCCCAACCGCGGTGTCCCCACCAATGCGCCCTGGCTGAAGAACGGGTTCCTGCTCGAGCGCGGCTGGACCATCGCCTCGTGCGGCTGGCAGTGGGACGTGCAGCGCGGGCCGGCGATCCTGGGCCTCACCGCGCCGCAGGCCGACGTCGAACCCGGCTTCCTGCGCCTGGAGTGGCGCTCTGACACCGTCCGGGACGACCACCCGCTCAGCTTCTCGGCACCCGAGATCGAATCGATCCCCGGTGCGGAGGCGCTGTTCACCTTCACCGCCTACCCGACCGTCGACGTCGAGGATTCCGAAGCGGTGCTGACCGTGCGGACCGCACCCGACGCCGAGCCCGTCACCGTTCCGCGGAACACCTGGCGCTTCACCGACGAGTCCCACGTCGCCCTGGACGGCGGGTTCCAGCCGTTTCACATCTACGAGCTGGTGTACCGGAGCGCGCTGGCCCCGGTCGCCGGCGCCGGTTTGCTGGCAATCCGCGATGTGGTTTCGCATCTGCGCGCGGACGGCATCACCCACACCTTCGCCTACGGAGTCTCCCAGGCGGGCCGGCTGTTGCGGCAGTTCCTGTCCGACGGCCTGAACATCGACGAGTCCGGGATGCAGGTGTTCGACGGCGTGTTCAGCGACTTCGCCAGCGCCAACCGCGGCGAGTTCAACCACCGCTACGCCCAGCCCTCCACCCCGGGCAGGAGCAGCGCCGAGGGCCCGTTCAACAGCGCCGACCTGCTCGCCCGGCAGCGCGAACTCGGGTGCGTGCCGAAGACGATCTTCACCAACAGCGCGACCGAGTACTGGCAGGGCGACGGCGCGCTGGTGCACGTCGACCCGGAAACCGGCGCCGACCTGCCCGAGGACCCCGACGTCCGCACCTACCTGCTGGCGGGCACCGACCACTTCGGCAGCAGCAAGATCAAGGACGCCCTGCCCGCCGCCAACCCGGTGCACCACCTCGACGTCACGCCGGTCGCCCGGGCGCTGCTGATCGCGCTGGAGAACTGGGTCGCCGACGGGATCGAGCCCCCGGCCAGCCGGGTGCCCAGGACCGGCGACGGCACCGCGGTGGCCCGCAAGGAAGTGTTGTCCGGCTTCGGCTACGCGAACACCCCCGCCCCCGCGTGGTTGCCCTCGGCGGGACACGTCGACCTGGTGTCGGCGGTCGACGAGGACGGCAACGAGGTGGCCGGCATCCGGCTGCCCGCCGTCGCGGCGCCGCTGGCGACCTACACCGGCTGGAATGCCCGCCGGTTCGTCGAGGACCTCCCGGACGTGATGTACGAGCGCATCGGCAGCAAGCTGCCGTTCCGGCCGGGGCGCCCGTCGGTGGCCGAGCGCTACGCCAGCCGCGACGACTACGCCGCCGCCGTCCGGTCCGCCGCCCAGGCCCTGGTCGCCCAACGGTTCCTGCTCACCGCGGAGGTTGAGTCGGTGGTGAAGAAGGCGGTCGCCGAGTACCCGGCCTGAGTTTGCCGGACCGTGACCTCGTCGCGCGGGCGGTTTGCGGCGAACCTTATCTACTCAGTAACAATTATGGAGACCTCGGCTGGGGGCTGTCATACTCGTCGGATTGCCAGGCATACACGCCCGCGGCCATCTGCCGGCGAATAAAGCAGCAGGAAGTCTCATGAGTCTCTCGTTTCGCGCGACGCCACCGAAGGGTGCGGCCGGCCCGGCCGCCAGCACGTGACCATGTTCGCCCGCCCGACCAATCAGGTCGCGGCGGCTCCTCCCGTCCCGCCGTCCGTCACCCCGGCCAAGCCGGCCAAGCGCCCACCGCGGTGGTCGCTGAGCAACTGGCCGGTGCGCTGGAAGGTGCTTGCGATCGCGCTGGTGCCGCTGCTGGTGGCGACGACATTCGGTGCGTTGCAGGTCCGCAGCGCCATGGCCACCTCCGGCACTCTGCGTCTGGCCGCGGCGCGGGCCGACGTGATACCGACCATCACCAGATACATGTCGGCGCTCGACGTCGCCCTGCTGGCCAGCTCCACCGGCCGCGATGTCGAAGGCGCCAAGAAGAACTTCTCGGCCCGCAAGTACGAGTTGCAGACCCGGCTGGCCGACACCGACGTGATCCCCGATGTGCGCTCCGGGGTCAACACGCTGCTCAACGGCGGGCAGTCGCTGCTGGACAAGGTGCTGGACAACAGCATCGGCCTGCGCGACCGGATCACCACCTACGCGCCGCTGCTGCTGACCGCCGAGGACGCGATCAACGCGTCGGTGCACGTCGACAGCGAGCAGATCCGGGCGCAGGTGGAAGGGCTGAGCCGGGCCGTCGGGGCACGCGGGCAGATGACCATGCAGGAGATCCTGGTGACCAGGGGCGCCGACCTGCCCGAGCCGCAGCTGCGCACCGCGATGATCACCTTGGCCGGCACCGAGCCGTCCACCCTGTTCGGGATGACTGAGGTGCTGGGCACCGGCTCACCGGACGCCAAGAATCTGCAGCAGCAGATGGTGGCCCGGATGGCGATCATGTCCGACCCGGACAGTTCGCTGGTGGACAATTCCGACCTGCTGCGCTCGATCCACACCACCCAGGGCATCGCCGAGCAGATCATCAACGACGCCACGGCGTCGGTGACCAACTCGGTGCAGAGCCAGGCGACGGCGCGACGCGACGCGGCCGTCCGCGACGCTGTGCTGGTGCTGGTCGCCATCGGGCTGGCGCTGGCGGTGGTGCTGCTGGTGGCGCGGGCCCTGATCAAGCCGCTGCGGGTGCTGCGCGACGGCGCTCTGAAGGTCGCGCACACCGACCTCGAGGGCGAGATCGACCGGATCCGGGGCGGCGCCGAGCCCATCCCGCAGCCGCTGGCGGTGTACACCACCGAGGAGATCGGGCAGGTCGCGCACGCCGTCGATGAACTGCACACCCAGGCCCTGCTGCTGGCCGGCGACGAGGCGCGGTTGCGGCTGCTGGTCAACGACATGTTCGAGACGATGTCGCGCCGTAGCCGGTCACTGGTCGACCAGCAGCTCTCGTTGATCGACCGGCTCGAGCGCAACGAAGAAGACCCCGAGCGGCTGGACAACCTGTTCCGGCTGGACCACCTGGCGGCCCGGCTGCGCCGCAACAGCGCCAACCTACTCGTCCTCGCCGGCGCTCAGATCGGGCGTGACCAGCGCGAACCGGTCCCGCTCGCGACGGTGATCAACGCGGCGGTCTCAGAGGTCGAGGACTACCGGCGGGTCGAGATCGCCGCGGTCGCGGACTGCACGGTGCTCGGTGGGGCGGCCGGCGGCATCATCCACCTGCTCGCGGAGCTGATCGACAACGCGCTGCGCTATTCGCCGCCGACCACCCCCGTCAAGGTGTCCGCCGTACGCGGCAGCGAGGGCGGCGTGTTGCTCCGCATCGCCGACGCCGGGCTCGGCATGACCGAGTCCGACCGGCGGATGGCGAACATGCGGCTGCAGGCCGGCGGTGAGGTCACCCCGGAGAACGCGCGGCACATGGGCCTGTTCGTGGTGGGCCGACTGGCCGCGCGGCACGGGCTGCGGGTCGGCTTGCGGGGACCGGCGACGGGCGAGGCCGGCACAGGGACGACGGCGGAGGTCTACCTGCCGCTCGCCGTGCTGGTCGAGGGCCAACAACAGCAGCAACAGCCGCCCCAGCGTCAGTTCTTCGCGGTGAAGCCGCCCGAGCCAGAACCGGCCGGGGTGCCGATGCAGACCGGCGAGACCGGCACGTCGGTGACGTCCCTGCCCCGGCGCAGCCCCGGGTCCAGCGGTATCACCGAGACCCCGGCGGCGGAGGTCCCGCCCGAGGTGCAGCCCAAGCGTCCGTTGCCCACGCCGTGGTGGGAGAAGGGATCCGCGCAGCCAACGGCGCCCGCACCGGAGCCCGCGCAGTCAGGGGCCGGCACGGCGTCGGACACCTCGGCGTTCTTCGCCCGGCGCCCGGCCCCCGCCCAGGCGCCCGCAGCCCGACCCGAGCCGCCCGACCTCACCCCGTCGGACCCGCAGGACGACGACGTGATCTACCAGCGCATGTTGTCGGAGATCATGGGCGACCAAGACCCCCATCAGCTGGTCGACAGCCCCGACCTGGACTGGCAGACGGTGTGGGACCGCGGCTGGTCGGCCGCCGCCGAAGCGGAGAACAAGCCGGTGGAGTCGCGCACCGAGCACGGGCTGCCGAGGCGCACGCCGGGAGCCCGCCTGGTGCCCGGCGCCGCGGAGGCCGAGGAGCCGGCGGTCTCCAACGGCGGCTTCAACGCCCGCGACCCCAACGCCGTCCGTACTTCGATCGGCAGCCATTTCAGCGGTGTGCGCTCCGCCCGGTCACACGCGCGCGATACCCGGGAAGGCGAGCAATGACGGTCCAATCGTCGTACAGCCCACTGGACTGGCTGGTATCGAAATTCGTGCGAGAGGTGCCCGGGGTAGCGCACGCGTTGCTGGTGTCCGTCGACGGGCTGCCGGTCGCGGCCAGCGAACATCTGCCGCGCGAGCGCGCCGACCAGTTGGCCGCCGTGGCATCCGGGCTGGCCAGCCTCGCCAGCGGCGCGGCTCAGCTGTTCGAGGGCGGACAGGTGCTGCAGTCGGTGGTCGAGATGCAGAACGGGTTCCTGCTACTGATGCGCGTCGGTGACGGCTCGCATCTGGCCACGCTGGCGATGCCGTCGTGCGATATCGGTCAGATCGGGTACGAGATGGCCATCCTTGTCGAACAGGTGGGCAACGTGGTGCAGTCCGCCCGCCGCGCCGAGTCCGGACCGCAATGGACGAACGCGAGCCGCCGGTAACCGCCGGCGGGCCGAACCTGGTCCGGCCGTACACTTTGACGGCCGGGCGGACCGGCACCGACGTCGACCTACCGTTGGAGGCGCCGGTGCAGACCCTGCAGGCGGGGCTGGTTCACCAGTGGCCGGCCGGGGATACCCGCGGCAAGATCCTGCAGTTGTGCACCGCGAGCCCGTCGGTCGCCGAAATCTCGGCCCGGTTGGATTTACCGGTCGGTGTTGCGCGCGTCTTGGTCGGCGATCTGGTGACGGCCGGTTACCTTCGGGTGCACAGGACCTTGACCGACCGTTCGACCCGCGATGAGCGGCACGAGCTCATAGGAAGGACCCTGCGTGGCTTACGAGCACTCTGAAGGGGCTCCTGTGCAGCAGGACACCGCCTCGACGAAGATCGTCATCGCGGGCGGTTTCGGCGCGGGCAAGACCACGTTCGTCGGCGCGGTCTCGGAGATCATGCCGTTGCGGACCGAAGCGATGGTCACCGACGCCTCAGCCGGTGTGGACATGATCGAGGCCACCCCGGACAAGCGCACCACCACGGTCGCGATGGATTTCGGTCGCATCACCCTGGCCGAGGATCTGGTGCTCTACCTGTTCGGCACGCCGGGCCAGCGCCGGTTCTGGTTCATGTGGGACGACCTGGTGCGGGGCGCGATCGGCGCGATCGTGCTGGTCGACGTCCGGCGGCTGCAGGACAGCTTCGCGGCGGTGGACTTCTTCGAACACCGCCGGCTGCCGTTCGTGGTCGCGGTCAACGAGTTCGACGGCGCGCCGAAGTATCCGGTCGGTGAGGTGCGCAAGGCGCTGACCCTGCCGGACCACATCCCGGTGATCAGCGTCGACGCCCGCAACCGGCACTCGGCGCGCGACGCGCTGATCGCGGTGAGCGAGTACGCGCTGGCCAGCCTGGCGAGCCACTGACCGCCTTGGAGTGGACCGACCGCGAGTTCACCGGTGAGGATTTCCGGGACGAGGATTTCAGCAGGCTGCACACCGAACGGGTCGTGTTCACCGAGTGTGACTTCAGCGGGGTGAACCTGGCCGAGTCCCGGCACCGCGGATCGGCCTTCCGTAACTGTCTGTTCACTCGAACTACGCTGTGGCACAGCAGTTTTGCGCAGTGCAGCATGCTCGGCTCGGTCTTCGCGCAGTGCCGGCTGCGGCCGGCGACGTTCGACGAGGTGGACTTCACGCTGGCGGTGCTGGGCGGAAACGACCTGCGCGGGGTCGACCTCAGCGGGTGCCGGCTGCGGGAAACCAGCCTGGTGGAGACCGACCTGCGCAAGAGTGTGCTGCGCGGCGCCGATCTGCGCGGCGCACGCACCACAGGCACCCGGCTGGACGACGCCGACCTGCGCGGCGCCAGCGCCGACCCGGCCCTGTGGACCACCGCGTCGTTGACGGGTGCCCGCATCGACGTGCCGCAGGCGCTGGCGTTCGCCTTGGCGCACGGCCTCCGCCTGGACGCCTGAGAGGTGGCGCGAGCAGACGCAAAATCGCACTCCGCGAAGCGGATTCGTGCGATTTTGCGTCTGCTCACCCCACTGGGTGCTCGCGCAACCTCACTCAGCGGCGCAGGCGGATTCGCCACCACACCAGGCCGGAGTAGACCGCCGCCAATACCGCGAGCATCGCCATGTCGAGCAGCCAGGCCCCCGTCGAGTGGTTCCAGTGGCTGTCCTTCGGGCTGAACTCGCTGGGCTGCACCTGGTTCAGGTCGATGGTCGACGCGCAGGCCGCGAAACCCCACCGCGCCGGGGTCAGCCAGGACAGCTGGTCGATCACCGCCCGGTCGGTCACCGGGATCACCCCACTGGAGAACACCAGCTGCGCCATGATGGCCACGACCAGCAGCGGCAGGATGTGGTCGCTGGTGCGGGCCACCGCCGACAGCAGCATCCCGATGATCGCCGCGACGATGCACGTCGCGGCCACCGCGACGTACAACTCGAGGGTGGGACTGCCCAGCAGCACCGCCCCGTGTTTCGGGGTGCCCTTGCCGATCACTGTGATCGTGGTGGCGATCACCGTCTGGGCGATCGCGAACGCGCAGAACACGCCGATCTTCGCCAGCAGGTACGCCTTGGTCGAGAGTCCGAACGCCTGTTCCCGGTGGAAGATGGGACGCTCACCGACCAGGTCGCGGATGGTCAGCGCGGTTCCCATGAAGACAGCGCCCATGCAGAGCAGGACCAGAATCTGTGCCGGTTCGGCCGGGCTCTTGCCATGTGGGTCGGCCAAGCCGAACCCGCTCTGCCCGGGCACCGTCAGCGTGAGCAAACCGATGAGAAACGGCAGCACCGCGAGGAACACCGTGTACCAGCGGTCGGACACCACCAGCCGAACCTGCCGGCGCGCGAGGGTCCAGAGCTGACGCCGCACCTGGATGTGTACCGGCTCGCCCAGGTCCCGCGGCTGGGCGGCGGGCGATTCCGGCTCCGGCCGGCGCTGGGCCAGAAAGCGCTGCTTGGCTTCGTCGGGATCGGCGCCCACCCTGATGAAGATCTCGGCCCAGTTGGTGGTGCCCAGGACGGGTGCGACGCCGTCGGGTGGGCCGAAGTAGGCCGTCTTGCCACCGGGGGCCAGCAGCAGCAGCTGGTCGCACAGGTCGAGGTGGGCCACCGAGTGCGTCACCACCAGCACCGTGCGACCGGCGTCGGCGAGCTGTCGCAGCATCATCATCACCTGGGAATCCAGCGCCGGGTCCAGGCCGGTGGTCGGTTCGTCCAGGATCAGCAGCGAAGGGCCGGTGAGCAGTTCCAAGGCGACCGACGCGCGTTTGCGCTGGCCGCCGGAAAGCTTGTCCACCCTGGTGTCGGCATGCTCGGTGAGATTCAACTCGTCCAGCACCCGGGCGACCGCCGCGGCGCGGTCGACCGGGCTGGTGTCCGGCGGCAGGCGCAGCTCGGCGGCGTAGCCCAGGGCCTGTTTGACGGTGAGCTGGCGGTGCACGACGTCGTCCTGCGGCACCATCCCGATCCGGGTTCGCAGCGTCGCGTATTGGGCGTGGATGTCGTGTCCCTCGAAGGTCACGGAGCCGGAACTCGGCCGGGTGTATCCGGCGAGCAGCCTGGCCAGCGTGGTCTTGCCCGCACCGGAGCCGCCGATGATGGCGGTCAGGGTGCCGGGCCGGGCGCTCAGCGAGATGGTGTCGAGCAACTCCTTGCCGTCGGCGCTGAACTGGACGCCGTTGACTTCCAGGCCGCCGGTGCCGCCGGTGGACTGCGAGACCAGGGTGTCGCCGGTGAAGTGCAGGTCGACGTTGCCGACGGTGACGACGTCCCCCCGGCGCAGGGTTGCGGACCCGACCCGCACGCCGTTGACGAACGTCCCGTTGACGCTGCGGGAGTCCCGTATCTCGGTGCCGAGGTGGGTCGGCACCAGGAAGGCGTGATGGCGCGAGGCCAGCACGTCGGGCACGACGATGTCGTTGTCGCCGGCCCGCCCGATCGTCGCGCAGTGATCGCCGGCCGGGATGGGCTGCGGTCGCGGGGCCGGCCGACTCGGTGGGGCCGGCAGCGGGGACTGCGGAACTGTGGGCGGGTCTGCCGGACGTCGCTGATGCATGGTGGGCAGGGGAGCGGTCGTCGGCGCCGTGCCGTCAAATGGCCGCCCGACGCCGAAGGTCAGGCACGGTCCGTCCGGGTTGCCGACGTTGATGCGCTGGCCATCGCAGATGTCGATGACCCGGGCCCGCCGCCGCGCGACGAATGTGCCCTGCCGCGAAGAGTTGTCGATGGCCCGCCACCGGCCGTTGCCGAAGCGCAGCAGGAGGTGCCGGCGCGAGATCAGCGGGTGGCTGACGCGTACGTCAGCGCGCAGATCACTTCCAACAATGACATCGTGACCTGCGGTGAAGATATGTTCCGCCCCGTTGGCCCGCACTGTGAGCACCGGCGGCGCCGCCGCATTCATCACTGTGAGAGTTAGCCGCCGGCGCCGGGGCCAAACATATGAAAACCCCCAGCGCGTCTCCAAACAACGTGGGCGACAGCGCGCCCGTCACCGCCGCTTGAGCCGGATCCTCCACCACACGACGAGGCTGTAGATGACCGACAGAACGGCCAGCATTGCCATGTCGAACAGCCAGGCCGGGCGGGAGTGGGTCCAGTGGCTGTCCTCCGGGCTCAGTGAACCGGGCACCAGCTCGCGCAGGTTGACCGTGGCCGCCGAGGCCGCGTAACCCCACCGCGCGGGTATCGCCCACGACATCTGGTCCAGACCGACCCGGTCGGTCACTGGGATCATGCCGCCGGCGAGCACCAGCTGCAGCATCAACGACACCACCAGCAGCGGCATGATCTGTTCGTTGGACCGGGCGATCGACGACAGCAGCAACCCGACGACCGCCGAGGCGACACAGGTGGCGGCGACCGTGGTGAACAGCTCGAAACTGGGATTGCCCAGCACCAGCGCCTTCTGGGTGGGAGCACCCTTGCCCACGATCACGATGGCGGTGGCGATCGCGGCCTGCAGGACCGCGAACACGATGAACACCGTGAGCTTGGCGCCCAGATACGCCCACGTGGACAGGCCGACCGCTTGTTCGCGCTGGAAGATCGGGCGCTCCCCGATCAGGTCGCGGATGGTCAGCGCGGTGCCCATGAAGACGGCGGCGATGGAGAGCAGCGTCAGGATCTGGGCGGCCTCATCGGGGGTATTGCTGGTTGGCGAGGCCATCCCGAACCCGGTGTTGCCGGGCACGGTTAGCGCCAGGCCTCCCAGGATGAACGGCAGCACCGCCAGGAAGATGAAGTAGGCGCGGTCGTTGACCACGAGCCGGACCTGGCGCCGGGTGATCGTGGAGAACTGGCGTCGCACGCTGGTGTGGGCGGGAGCGCCGAGGTCGCCCGGGGCGGCTGCCGCCGCGGCCGGCGGCGGTTGCTTCTGGGCCAGGAACCGCCGGTTCGCCTCGTCGGGGTCCGCGCCGACCTTGGCGAAGATGTGCGCCCAGTTGGTGGTGCCCATCACGTCGCCGATCTGGCCCGGCGGCCCCAGATACGCCGTCTTGCCACCGGGTGCCATCAGCAGCACCTGGTCGCAGACGTCCAGATAGGTCAGGGAATGGGTGACCACCAGCACCACCCGACCGGCGTCGGCGAGTTGTCGCAGCATCGTCATGACCTGCAGGTCCAGCGCGGGGTCCAGACCCGACGTGGGTTCGTCGAGGATCAGCAGGGACGGCCCGGTGAGCAGCTCCAGCGCCACCGACGCGCGCTTGCGCTGGCCACCGGAGAGGTTGTCGACCCGGGTTTCGGCGTGCTTGGTCAGCCCGAGTTCGTCGAGGACCTGCGCCACCACCTGGTCGCGGTCCTCTTTGCTGGTGTCGGGAGGCAGGCGCAGCTCGGCCGCGTAGCTGAGAGCCTGGTTGACCGTCAGCTGCCGGTGCACGACGTCGTCCTGCGGGACCATCCCGATCCGGCTACGCAGCGACGCGTACTGCTGGTGAATGTCGTGGCCCTCGAAGGTCACCGCGCCCGAGCTGGGGGTGGTGTTACCTGCGATGAGCCGCGAAAGGGTGCTCTTTCCGGCGCCGGAACCGCCGATGATCGCGGTCAGCGTGCCGGGCCGGGCCGTCATCGACACGTTGTCCAGCAGCCGGTTGTTGTTGATCGAGAAGATGATGTCGCGGACCTCGAGGCCGCCGGTGCGGGTCGCGGCCTCGGTGCGCCGCACCAGGATGCCGCCGACGAACGCCAGGTCGACGTTGCCGATGGTGACCACGTCGCCCTCGGACAGGATCGCCGAGCCGACCCGGATGCCGTTGACGAAGGTTCCGTTGATGCTGTTCAGGTCGCGGATCTGGGCACCGGCCGGGCTGGGGGACAGCTGCGCGTGGTGGCGCGATGCCAGCACGTCGGGGATGACGATGTCGTTGTCGGCGGCTCGGCCGATGCGGGCGGCCGCGGTCGGGGCGGCCGTGCCCGTCGCCTGGTTCGGAACCCGGACCGTGCCGGCCTGCGACTGCGACACCGTGTCGTCCTGGGCCGGCGGCTGCAGGTTGGGCTGGGCGGCCCGGGTGGGTGGCTGCAGGTTGGGCTGGGCGGCCCGGGTGGGTGGCTGGGGGATCGTGGGGATGGCGGTGGTACGCGTGACGTCATCCGGGGCCAGCACCGGCACGCGTTCGGTCGGCGGTAACGCACCCACGTCGCCTCGGTAATGCCCGACTTCGAAGCTGATGCGCGGACCGTCCGGCTGGCCCAGGTTGATGGTCTGACCATCGCGGATGTCGAGTCCCGGC
Organism: Mycobacterium sp. 23; assembly: GCF_048287075.1. NCBI lineage: Bacteria > Bacillati > Actinomycetota > Actinomycetes > Mycobacteriales > Mycobacteriaceae > Mycobacterium > Mycobacterium sp. 23. The sequence continues at coordinate 2,725,500 of NZ_JBLVUX010000005.1, read as the reverse complement.
ACCCGCTTGCCGTTGACGAAGATGCCGCTCTGCGAATTGTTGTCGATGGCCAGCCACCGGCCCTGGTCGAAGCGCAGTAGCAGGTGGGCGCGGGAGATCAGGGGATGCGCGACGCGCAGGTCGGCGCGCAGGTCGCTGCCCACGACCACATCGGGACCCGCCGCAAACTCGCGGTGTGAACGGTCTGATCGGACGGTCAGCACCGGCGCAGTTGTATTCATCCGGACAGATTAAGCGGCGAATGCCCGCACTAACGGCGCTTCAGCCGGATCTTCCACCACACGATGCTGCTGTAGATGATGCACAACACCGCGAGCATGGCCATGTCGAACAACCAGGCGCTCGCCGTGTGATTCCAGTGCTGGTCTTTCGGGTCGGTCGGCCCGGGGGTGAGGCGGTGGGTGTCGATGGTCGACGACGCCGCTGCGTAACCCCATCGCGCCGGTGTGGCCCACGACAGCTGGTCCAGGCCGGTCCGGTTGGTCACCCAGATCATGCCGCCGGAGAACACCAGCTGGGACATGATCGCGGTGACCAGCAACGGCATGATCTGGTCCTGAGACTTGGCGATCGCGGACAACGCCATGCCCAGGATCGCCGATGCCACACAGGTGGCGGCGACGGTGACGAACAGCTCGAATCGCACGTCACCCAGCAGAACCGCACCCGAGAGCGGCTTGCCCCAACCGACCACCGCGATGGTGGTCGCGATGAAGGCCTGCATGATGGCGAACGCGCAGAACACCACGATCTTGGCCGCCAGGTACGCGCCGGTGGACAGGCCGACGGCCTGCTCGCGCTTGAAGATCGGCCGTTCGCCGACCAGGTCGCGGATGGTCAGCGCGGTTCCCATGAACACCGCGCCGACGTTGAGCATGACCAGGATCTGCCCGGGCTGGTTGGGCGCACTGCTGAGTGGATCGGCCATGCCGAACCCGGTCTTGCCGCGAACCGTCAGCGTCAGTACGCCGATCAAGAACGGCAGCAACGCCAGGAACACCGTGTAACCACGGTCGGAAACCACCAGCCGGACCTGGCGGCGCGCGATGGTGGAGAACTGCCGGAACCCGTTGTTGTGCACCGGCTCGCCGAGGTCGGCGGCGGGGCTGGTCTGCGACGGACGCTCCGGCTCCCGGTTGCCTTCCCGGAAGCGGCGGTTGGCCTCGTCGGGGTCGGCGCCCACCTTGGTGAAGATGTCGGCCCAGTTGGTGGTGCCCATCGCCTCGCCGATCTGGTCCGGCGTACCCAGGAATGCGGTCTTGCCGCCGGGCGCCAGCAACAGGATCTGGTCGCACACGTCGAGATAGGACACCGAGTGGGTGACCACCAGCACCACGCGGCCGGCATCGGCCAACTGGCGCAGCATCATCATCACTTGCCGGTCCAGCGCCGGGTCTAACCCGGACGTCGGCTCGTCCAGGATCAGCAGCGACGGTCCGGTGAGCAGCTCGAGGGCGACCGACGCCCGCTTGCGCTGCCCGCCGGACAGCTTGTCCACCCGGGTCTCGGCGTGCTTGGTCAGCTCCAGTTCCTCGAGGACCTGAGCGACCACCTGGGCGCGGTCGGCCTTGCTGGTGTCGGGGGGCAGCCGCAACTCGGCGGCGTAGCCCAGGGCCTGGCTGACGGTCAGCTGCCGGTGCACCACGTCGTCCTGGGGGACCATGCCGACCCGGCTGCGCAGCGAGGCATATTCGGCGTGGATGTCGTGGCCCTCGAAGGTCACGTTGCCGGTGGTGGGACTGGTGTAGCCGGCGATCAGGCGCGACAGCGTGGACTTGCCCGCGCCCGACCCGCCGATGATCGCGGTCAGCGTGCCCGGCCGGGCGGTCAGCGAAATGTGGTCGAGCAATTGCTTGCCGCCCTCGACGGTGAAGGTCACCGAGTTGACTTCCAGGCCGCCGGTTCGCGACGCCACGGCGGTGCGGCGTGCCAGCGTGCCCCCGGTGAACGTCAGGTCGACGTTGCCGATGGTGACCAGGTCGCCTTCGGTGAGGATGGCCGACCCGACCCGCACCCCGTTGACGAAGGTGCCGTTGACGCTGTTGTTGTCGCGGATCTCCGCACCCAGCGGCGTGAGCGTGAGGAACGCGTGGTGCCGCGAGGCGAGCACGTCCTGGATGACGATGTCGTTGTCGGTGGACCGGCCGATGGTGACCGAACCGGCCGGCTTCTCGTGGGTGCCCGTGCCCAGCAGGGCCTGGAACATCTTGGTGGCGATGTTGCCCTGTTCGGGCGGCTTCGCCCCGGCCGGCGGGCCCGGTAGTCGGCCCGGCGGCCGGAACGGTGCCTGCGGAGTCGGCGGCGGATGGGGGATGTGCGAAGACGACGCGGGGTGCGGTGGCTGCCCGCTCGACGGGTAGCCGGGCGGCGCCCACGGAGCCCCGCTGCTCGGATACATCGGTTGACCCGGCGGCGGCGGTGGGGGACCCCCGGAACCCTGCCGTCCCGGCAGCGGTCCCACCCAGGTGGCCTGTCGACCGCTCGGCGGTGGGGGATGCCCCGGCCCGCCGGGTGGCACGGGACCGGAAGGTCCGGCCGGTCCTGACGGCTGCAGGATCGGCAGCGATTCGGTTTGCGGTGGGCGTCCGGCCGGGCCGCGGTGCCGTCCGACCTCGAAGATGAGCAGCGGCCCGTCCGGGTTGCCGATGTTGACCGTCTGGCCGTCGCTGATGTCGACCACCGGCACCCGCCGCCCGTTGGCGTAGGTGCCGTTGAGCGAGTTGTTGTCGATAGCCAGCCAGCGGCCCTGGTCGAAGCGCAGCAGCAAATGGGCGCGCGAAATCAAGGGATGGGTTATGCGCATGTCGGCGCGCAGGTCGCGGCCGACGACCACGTCGTGGCCCGCCGCGAACGTGCGCTCCGACCCGTCGTATCGAACGGTCAGCGCCGGCGGGGCGGGTGGAGGCATCGCACCAACTTTAGCTCCTGGGAATCCCGCGCAGCCGACCACGGCAAGCCGGAGCACGACGGCGGGATGGCGGGACGGTCCCGGGGTTTCCCCGGCCGATTGTGCACTTTGCACAGTGCCTACGAATTCAATTGGTTATTCCGCCCTTGAGTCGCGGCGACGGAGCCGGGAATTATGTACGCCCTTGGCCGCCGGAGGACTCGGGCATCGACCGTGGCCGAAATTGAACAGGCCGATTGTCGAAAGCATCCGCACTCAGGGACCGGTAATGAGACCATGAACTTCGCCAATGACGAGGGGAGGTCGACCCGTTGAATTTTCAACTGTTGCCTCCCGAAATCAATTCTTTATTGATGCGGGCGGGCGCGGGATCGGCACCGTTATTGGCGGCCGCCACGGCATGGGACGGTCTGGCGGCGGAGTTGGGTTCGGCGGCGGCTTCTTTCGCGTCGGTGACCTCCGGTTTGGTGAGCGGGCCATGGCAGGGCCCGGCGTCGACGGCGATGGCCGCGGCGGCGGCACCGTATGCGGGGTGGTTGACCGAGGTCGCGGCGCAGGCGTCCGTCGTGGCAGGGCAGGCACGCGGGGCGGCGTCGATTTACGAGGCGGCACTGACGGCGCTGGTGGATCCGCTCACGGTCGCCGTCAACAGAATTCAGCGCACGGCGCTGGCCATGACAAATATCTTCGGGCAGAACACCCCGGCCATCGCGGCCGCCGAGGCGGCCTATGAATTGATGTGGGCCCAGGATGTGGCCACCATGGCGGGTTACCACGCCGGTGCGGCCGCGGTGGTGTCGGCTCTGCCCGCGTTCACCGATCTGGTCGGCAGCGCCAACGCATTCGTCAACGCCGTTCTCGCGGACCCGTCGAAGGTGCTCAGCCTGAACGCCGGACTGGCGAATGTCGGCAACTACAACGTCGGACTGGGCGACGTCGGCGCGTTCAACCTCGGCGCGGCCAATGCAGGGGTGCGCAACCTCGGTTTCGGAAACGCCGGTGACGGCAATGTCGGCCTGGGAAATGCCGGGACCGCCAATTGGGGATTAGGGAACTCCGGATTGACGGCGGGCACGGCCGGCCTGGGCAATGTCGGGTTCGGAAATTCCGGCGGCGGCAATTTCGGGCTTGCGAACATGGGTCTGAGCAATATCGGCATCGGCAATACCGGGAACAACAATATCGGTATCGGGTTGACGGGCGACAACCTGACCGGTTTCGGCGGCCTGAATTCCGGTAGCGGCAACATCGGGCTGTTCAACTCCGGAACCGGCAACGTGGGTTTCTTCAACAGCGGCACCGGCAACTTCGGGCTGTTCAACTCGGGGAGTCACAGCACCGGTGTGGGCAACGCGGGTACAGCCTCTACCGGGCTTTTCAATATCGGCAATTTCAATACCGGCCTGGCCAACGTCGGTCATTACAACACGGGCAGCTTCAACGCCGGAAACACCAACACCGGGGACTTCAACCCCGGCAGCCTGAACACCGGATGGTTCAACACCGGCGACGTCAACACGGGCATGGCGAACCCCGGCAACGTCAACACCGGCGCCTTCATCTCGGGCAACTACAGCAACGGCATCTTGTGGCGGGGAGATTTCCAGGGCCTCCTCGGGTTTGCCGCCGGATCGTCGATACCGGCGATTCCCATCGGCATCGGCATCAACGGCGGCGTCGGCCCGATCACGCTGTTACCCATCCCGATCATTCCCGCCATCCCGCTGAACATCCACTACACCTTCAACATCCCGCCGCTGGCTGTTCCCGACATCACGATCCCTTCATTCTCGGTCGGCACCGGCATACCGATCAGCATCGGACCGCTCACGATTTCGTCGATCACGCTGGTGGCCAGACAGCAATTCCCCGCGATCGATTTCTCGGCGGGCCCCTTCAATGCTCTGGGGATTGTCACGATACCGGCGACCACCGCCTCGGACGGGTCGGTTACCGGCCCAATTCATATCGACACGCGAATTCCCGTCCTGAATTTCCACGTCAATTGGAATACGCCGGAGGTGAAGCTCTTCCCGAATGCCATCAGCGTTCCGGACAACCCACTGGCGCTGCTCACCAATCTGTCGTTGGGGACCCCCGGCTTCACCATCCCGGGGTTCAGCATTCCGGGACAACCGATTCCATTCACGATCGACATCGACGGCCAGATCGACGGGTTCACCACGCCGGCGATCACCATCGACCGTATTCCGCTGGACGTGGGCGCCGGCATCCGGATCGGCCCCATCCCGATCCAGGGCGTCAACATCCCGGCGACGCCGGGTTTCGGGAACACGACGACCGCGCCGTCGTCGGGCTTCTTCAACAGTGGCGCGGGCGGAGTGTCGGGTTTCGGCAACTTCGGAACCGGCGTATCGGGCTGGTGGAACCAGGCCTCCGGCGCCCTGCTCGGGACGAGCTCGGGCTACCTCAACGCCGCCTCGTTGAGCTCGGGTGTGCTCAACGTCGGTTCTGGTGTGTCGGGGTTGTACAACACCGCGGCGGTAGGCGTGCCGGCGCTGGTCTCGGGTGTGGGCAACGTCGGTCAGCAGGTGGCGGGGTTGCTGACGGCCGGGGACGGGGTGAGCCGGACGCTGATCGCCAATGTGGGTCTGGCCGATGTGGGCAACTTCAACGTCGGGCTGGGCAATGTCGGGGATCTCAACCTGGGTCTGGGCAATGCCGGATTGGCGAACCTGGGCCTGGGCAACCTCGGGGATCACAATGTCGGGTTGGCCAATATCGGGGACGGCAACTTCGGGTTCGGCAATGGAGGGTTGTCGGCGGGTCTGGCCGGGATGGGCAATACCGGGTTGGGCAACGCCGGCAGCCTCAATGTGGGGTTGGCCAATGTGGGGCTGGGCAATATCGGGCTGGCCAACACCGGCACCAACAACCTGGGTATCGGGCTGACCGGGGACAACCTGACCGGCATCGGCGCGCTGAACTCCGGGTCGGGCAACCTGGGGTTGTTCAACTCCGGCACCGGCAATGTCGGGTTCTTCAACACCGGGACCGGGAACTTCGGGCTGTTCAACTCCGGCAGTTACAACACCGGGATCGGCAATTCCGGGACGGCCTCGACTGGTCTGTTCAATGCCGGGAATTTCAACACCGGCCTGGGCAATGTCGGGCACTACAACTCGGGCAGCTTCAACGCCGGCAGTGTGAACACCGGTGATTTCAACCCGGGCAGCGTCAACAGCGGGTGGTTCAACGCCGGTCATGCCAGCACCGGCTTCGCCAACGGCGGTGACACCGCCACCGGTGCGTTCATGACCGCCAATTACAGCAACGGCATCCTGTGGCGCGGCAACTACGAGGGGCTGGTCGGTGCCTACTTCGCGCCGACCATTTCCCGTTTCCCGGTGACGCTGCACGCGGCCGGGCTGGTCGGCCCGATCCATGTGGCGCCCATCCCGGTCCCGGCGGTCCACGTCGCCGTCACCAATGCGGCGGTCGGTCTGGGGCCGATCGACTTTGCGCCCATTACCGTGCCGGCGATACCCATCGATGCGCTGGGTTCGGTTGACCTGGCGGCCAATTCGATCGCCCCGATCCGGCTTCTCAACCAGCTCAGCGGCGCCGTTTCGGCGCGCATCGACCCCTTCAGATTCAACGACCCCTTCATCGCGATCGACCAGTTCGGCAATCCGAACGGGTTCTTCTTGTCGAATCTGTCACTCGCCGGCGTGCAGATCAGCGGTCCCACTTCTGGCAGCACCATTCCGTTGAGCCTCAACTTCGTCAGCGATGCGCTAACCCTGCTGCCGAACGGCTTCACCATTCCCGGACAGACGGTGGCGACCGTCAATGTGTCCGGCGGCAACGACGCTTTCACCTTCTTCCCGAACGGTCTCACGATTCCGAAAGCGTCCGCCGGGGTCGCGAACCTGTTCGGGGGTATCGACGCCTTCACCCTGCTGCCCAACGGGTTCACCATGAACATCCCGGCCAGTGTCGACGGGGTCGCCTACGTCGGGGATATCCCGATCCCGATCATCAATTTGCCCGCGAATCCGGGGTTCGGCAACGCGACCAGCATGCCGTCCTCGGGTTTCTTCAACACCGGACCGGGCGGCGGATCCGGCTGGGGCAACTCCGGTGTCGGCATGTCGGGCTGGTGGAACCAGGCGCAGAACGCGCTGGCGGGTTCGGGGTCGGGGCTCGCCAACTTCGGCGGCCCGGGATCGGGTCTGTTGAATGCGGGCTCGGGTGTGTCGGGTTTCCTCAATACCGCCGCGCTGGGGTCGCCCGCACTGGTCTCGGGTCTCGGCAATGTCGGCCACCACCTGTCCGGCCTCTTCGCCTCGGGAACAACGCTCAATGCCGGCAGCAGCATCGCGAACATCGGGTGGGCCGACCTTGGCCTGGGCAACGTCGGGTTCGGCAACGTCGGCGATCTGAATCTGGGCGCGGCCAACATCGGCGCCCAGAACCTGGGCCTGGGCAACATCGGCAGCGGCAACTTCGGGTTCGGCAACATCGGCGCCGCCAACTACGGTTTCGGCAACTCCGGCCTCGCTGGGCTGCCCGGCATCGGCAATGTGGGGTTCGGAAATGCCGGCAGCGGCAACTTCGGCCTGGCCAACCTCGGCGCGAGCAACATCGGCTTCGCCAACAGCGGTACCAACAACATCGGGATCGGGCTGGTCGGGGACAACCTGACGGGCTTCGGTGGGTTCAACTCCGGGGCCGGCAATATCGGGCTGTTCAACTCGGGCACCGACAATGTCGGGTTCTTCAACACCGGTACCGGCAACTTCGGATTGTTCAACTCCGGGAGCTACAACACCGGCATCGGCAATAGCGGAACGGCCAGCACTGGGCTCTTCAATGCCGGCAATTTCAACACCGGACTGGCCAACACCGGCCACTACAACTCTGGCAGCTTCAACGCCGGCAACACCAACACCGGCGACTTCAACCCCGGCAACCTCAACACCGGTTGGCTCAACACCGGCCACTCCAACACCGGCCTGCTGAACTCGGGCAGTCTGAACACCGGTGCATTCATCTCCGGTTACGGCAACAACGGTCTGTTCTGGCGGGGCAACTACGAAGGGCTGGTCAGCCTTTACTACGGCATCACCATCCCCGAGTTCCCGATCCGCATCGTCACCACAGGCGGCGTCGGCCCCATCGTCATCCCCGACATCGACATCCTGCCGCCGCTGCACATCGATCTCGCCGGAGCGGCGAACTACGGGTTCACGTTGCCCGACATCCCGATACCCGCGATCCACATCGGGTTCGGCGGGGGCGCCAACGTCAATTTCACCGCTCCGGCCACCACGTTGCTCTCCGCCGTCAACGTCGACGGAAACTTCACCGCGGGCCCCCTCACCGCCTCGAACATCAAAGTCAACCCGTTCAAGATCAACCTGGCCATGCCGCAGGTTCTGCAGGATCCGCCGTTCAACCTGCCGCCGTCGATCGGGATCGAACTCGAAGCGCCGCTGATCCTTGATTTCATAACGCTCGCCGGATTGTCGCTGCCGATCAAACAGGCCATGGATCCGATTGCGCTACAAGCAATCTCATTCACCCAAGCGATACCGATCGACATCCCGCCCATCGATATCCCGGCGCAGACCATCAAGGGCATCTCGATGGCCGACGTTCTGCCGCTCAACTACTCGCTGGACACCCCGGCCGTCTCCATGACCGGAATGACGATTCCGGCGATCCCGCTGAATTTCGACATCCCGCTGACCGCGGGACCGCTGCACATCTCGATCATCGACCTCAAGCCGGTGCCGGGCTTCGGAAACTCGAGCACCGCGCCGTCCTCCGGCTTCTTCAACTCCGGCGCCGGCGGCGGATCGGGCTTCTTCAACGCGGGCTCGGCCATCTCTGGTGTGTTGAACCAGGCCGCCAAGGAATCGATGCTGGGCACGCTCTCGGGTCTGGGCAACACCGGCGGCCTGTCGTCGGGACTGCTGAACTCCGGCACCGCCATTTCGGGCTTCTTCAACGTCACCGGGTTGGAGTTCAACACTCCCGCATTCGTGTCCGGCTTCAGCAACCTCGGCGACCACGTGTCCGGGCTCTCCTACAAGGGCCTGTACGCGATGCTCACCTATCCGAGCAGTCCCAGCGCCATCTCGCAACTCATCGACAACGCCATCGCCGAGCTGCAGCACCTGGACGTCCGCAATGCGCTCAACCTCGGCAACGTCGGCGGCATCAACGTCGGATTCGGCAACCTCGGCGACCTCAACCTGGGTGCGGGCAACTCCGGCAGTGCCAACTTCGGCGGGGGCAACCTGGGCGCGCAGAACTTCGGCTTCGGAAACATCGGCGACGGCAACTTCGGGTTCGGCAACATCGGTGACGGCAACCTCGGCTTCGGTAATTCCGGTCTGGCGGCGGGCTTGGCAGGCCTGGGCAACGTCGGCTTCGGCAACGCCGGCAACGCCAACACCGGTTTCGCGAACGTCGGCCTGGGCAACATCGGCCTCGCCAACAGCGGCAACAACAACATCGGGATCGGTCTCACCGGCGACAACCTCACCGGTATCGGCGCCCTGAACACCGGTGGCGGGAACATCGGCCTGTTCAACTCGGGGAGCGGCAACGTCGGGTTCTTCAACACCGGCACCGGCAACTTCGGATTGTTCAACTCCGGCAGCTACAACACCGGCGTCGGCAATAGCGGAACGGCCAGTACTGGTCTCTTTAACGCCGGCAATGTCAACACCGGGCTGGCCAATGCCGGTCACTACAACACCGGCAGTTTCAACGTCGGTAACGCCAATACCGGCGACTTCAACCCGGGCGACGTCAACACCGGCTGGTTCAACGTCGGAAACACCAACACCGGCCTGTTCAACACCGGCAATGTCAACACCGGCCTGTTCAACTCCGGCAACTTCAACAACGGGGTGCTGTGGACCGGAGACTGGCACGGCACCTTCGGTTTCCGGTACGACCTGCAAATCCCCGGCAGCACCATTTTCGACTTCAACCAGACCTTCGATTTCGGCCCGATCAAAATCAGCGATCCCATCCACATTGCGGGAATGTCCCTGTTCGACATCCACCAGGTGGTCAATGTCGGGCCCTACGTCATTCCGCAGATCGACGTCCCGGCGTTCGAGCTGGATATTCACCAGACCCTGGAGATCCCGCCCATTGTCTTCCTGCAGGGCATGACGCTCGGCGGACAGACCTACACCACGGCGTTCAACAACCCGCCCGGGCTCGCCTCCGAGTTCACCCTGCCGATCATCAAGGTGCGGATACCGCTGATCAGCAACTTCGTCTGGACGATCGGACAACCCAACGGCCTGGGATTCATGGGCAACAACAACTGGGCCCAGGAGCCGGTCAAAGGCATCACCTTGTACACCGGCACCGGTTTCGCCACGTCCGGCTACAACTCGATCACCATTCCGGTCATCAACATCCCGACGATCATGACCGACGCCATTCCGCTGAATATCGATATCAGCGGTGGTCTACCCGCCTTCACTTTGTTCCCGGGTGGACTCAACATTCCGCAGAACGCCATTCCATTCAATATCGACGCCACCGGAATCCTCGACCCGATCACCATCTTCCCGAACGGTCTCACAATCGATTCGCTGCCCCTGCACGCGGCGCTGAATGTCACCATGCCGCAGAGCAGCGTCACGCTGATCGACATCCCGCGGACCGCGGGCTTCGGCAACACCTCGCCGACGCCGTCGTCCGGCTTCTTCAACAGCGGCGCGGGCGGCGTGTCGGGCTTCGGCAACTTCGGCGCGGGGGTGTCGGGCTGGTGGAACCAGGCATCGAGCGCGTTGGCCGGGTCGGCGTCCGGCGTGCTCAACGTGGGCTCGCTGCATTCGGGACTGATGAACTTCGGCTCGGGTGTCTCCGGCCTGTTCAACACCAGCACGCTGCCGTTCGGCACGCCCGCGGAACTCTCGGGTATCGGCAATGTCGGCCAGCACCTGGCCGGGTTGTTCACCGCCGGGACGACAGGCGCCCAGAGCCTGATCGTCAACCTCGGGCTGGCCGACCTGGGCAACCTGAACGCGGGGCTGGGCAACATCGGCACGCTGAACATCGGCGCGGCCAACATCGGCCTGCAGAACCTGGGCTTCGGCAACGTCGGTGACGGCAACCTCGGGCTGGGCAACATCGGCACCAGCAACTTCGGCTTCGGCAACGCCGGTGTGTCGGTGGGTCTGCCCGGCATCGGCAACGTGGGATTCGCCAACGCAGGCAGCGGCAACTTCGGCCTGGCGAATGTGGGTCTGAGCAACATCGGCTTCGCCAACAGCGGCAACAACAACATCGGCATCGGGCTGGTCGGGGACAACCTGACGGGAATCGGTGGGCTCAACTCCGGGGCCGGCAATATCGGGCTGTTCAACTCCGGCACCAACAATGTCGGGTTCTTCAACACCGGCACCGGAAACTTCGGGCTGTTCAACTCCGGCAACTACAACACCGGCGTCGGCAACTCCGGCATCGCCAGCACCGGGCTGTTTAATGCCGGCAGTTTCAACACCGGCCTGGCCAACCCCGGTCACTACAACACCGGCAGCTTCAATGCCGGCGACACCAACACCGGCGACTTCAACCCGGGCAACATCAACACCGGCTGGTTCAACACCGGCGACTCCAACACCGGATTCGTCAACACCGGCAACGTCGGCACCGGCGCGTTCATGTCGGGCAACTACAGCAACGGACTTTTCTGGCGCGGCGAGTACCAGGGCCTGTTCGGCATGCACTACGACTACCCGCTGCCCAAGATCCCGCTGCTCGAGATCCACGGCAGCGGCGAGTTCGGTCCCGTCGTCATCCCGCCGATCCCGATCCCCGCCACCCACCTGCAACTGGGCGGGAACGTCGCGATGGGGTCGTTCACCATTCCGCAGATCGACATCCCCGCGCTCAACCCCGACATCCTCGGCAGCATCGGTTTCGGTCCCATCCACGTCCCGTCCGTCCACATCCCCGGCATCGACGCCATCAACGTCGTCATGCACACCGACCCGGTGCGGGGACCGAACACCGCCACCAGTCCCTTCCTGATCTGGACGGCAGGCGACACGTCCGGCATCTATCTCGGCCCGACCTACTACTCGATCGGCGGATCGGGCGGCAACCCGTTCTCGACCGGCAACATCACCGCCAACGGCGGTTTCGCCGGCGAAGCCAACACTTTCATCAAGATCATCAGCGAAGGCTTCGACACCCCCGAACTCAACATCGGACGCATCCCGGCGGGTTTCCACGTGCCCGGCTTCGTCGACCCGATCACCGTCTTCCCGGGCGGCGTGACGTTCCCGGCGGCCAACCTCATCAACCTCGGCATCAATGCGGGCAACCTGGGCGTCGACATTCCGGCGATCACCTTCCCGCAGATCCTGGGCAACGTCGACGGCACCGTGTATGTCATTTCCAGCAACATCCCGTTCGTCAACATCCCGGCGACACCGGGCTTCGGCAACACCACGACCGTTCCGTCGTCGGGCTTCTTCAACAGTGGCGCGGGTGGGGGATCGGGTTGGGGCAACTTCGGTGCCGGGCTGTCGGGTTGGTGGAACCAGGCCCACGACGCATTGCTGGGGACCGGCTCGGGTTACTTCAACGTCGGGACCCTGAACTCCGGCCTCCTGAACTTCGGGTCCGGGGTTTCGGGGTTGTACAACACCGCGGCGCTGGGCGCACCGGCGTTGGTGTCCGGTGTGGGCAATGTGGGCCACCACGTGGCGGGGTTGTTGACGGCCGGGGACGGGGTGACCCGGACGCTGCTGGCCAACGTCGGTCTGGCCGACGTGGGCAACTTCAATCTCGGCCTGGGCAATGTCGGGGACCTGAACCTGGGATTGGGCAACATCGGGCTGCAGAACCTGGGCCTGGGCAATATCGGCGACCACAATCTCGGGTTCGCCAATATCGGCGATGGCAACATCGGGTTCGGCAACGGCGGAATGTCTGCCGGACTGGCCGGGACGGGCAACAACGGGTTCGCCAACGCCGGCAGCTTCAACGCCGGGCTGGCCAATGTGGGGCTGGGCAATATCGGGCTGGCGAACACCGGCAACAACAACCTGGGCATCGGGCTGACCGGGAACAACCTGACCGGGATCGGGGCGCTGAACTCCGGGTCGGGCAACCTGGGGTTGTTCAACTCCGGGACCGGCAATGTCGGGTTCTTCAACACCGGGACCGGCAACTTCGGGTTGTTCAACTCCGGGAGCTACAACACCGGCATCGGCAACAGCGGAACGGCCTCGACCGGTTTGTTCAACGCCGGCAATTTCAACACCGGGCTGGGCAATGCCGGGCACTACAACTCGGGCAGCTTCAACGCCGGCAGCGTCAACACCGGCGACTTCAACCCGGGCAACACCAACAGCGGATGGTTGAACACCGGGCACGCCAGCACCGGCATCGCCAACGCCGGCAACGTCGACACCGGCGCCTTCATGTCCGGCAACTACAGCAACGGCCTCCTCTGGCGCGGCAACTTCCAGGGCCTGGCCGGGTTCGCGCTCGGCTACACCGTGCCGCAGTTCCCCGCGGTCGGCGGCGACCTGCTGGGCGGCGTCGGCCCGATCACGGTGCTGCCGCCGATTCACATACCGTCAATCCCGTTGTACATCACCACATCCGGCGGTATCGGCCCGGTGAGCATCCCGTCGATCCCGATCCCGTCGATCCACCTGGGCGTCAACCCGACACTCGACGCCGGCCCGGTCAACGTCGGCCCGTTCACCATCAGCACGCCGAACTTCACCGTCAACTACAGCACCGCACCCAGTACCTCGGTGTCCGGCGGCAGCTCGGACCTCTACGTGGTGGCCAGCTACGCACTGGTGATTCCGGGACCGATCAAGATCGCCGGCAGCCCCGCCGGGGTCCAGGTCACGTCGCCGGGATTCGTCGTGAATCCCATCTCGATCCTGGCCGGAACCGCGACGTTCCCCGGGTTCACCATTCCGCTCGAACCCATCCACGTCGGATTGCCGCTGTCCCTGACGATTCCGGGCTCCGGCATCCCGGGCGGGGGGATCCCCAGCATCCCGCTGAACTTCGGGTTGAACTTCGCCACTCCCGCCTTCGGGCTCCCGACCGCCGTCATCGACCGGATCCCGCTGGAGTTGCACGTGGCCTCCACCCTGGGTCCGATCGAGATCCCGATCGCCGGCTTCGGCGGAACTCCAGGCTTCTGGAATACGACCCTGCTGCCGTCCTCGGGCTTCTTCAACATCGGCGGCGGCGGCGGTTCGGGCTTCTGGAACTCAGGGTCAGGCTTGTCAGGGTTCCTGAACGCGATCTCGGATCCGCTGCTGGGCTCGGCCTCGGGTGCCCTCAACTTCGGCACCCAACTCTCCGGTCTGCTCAACCGCGGCGCCGGCATGTCGGGGGTATTCAACACCACCACGCTCGACCTGATCACGCAGGCTTTCAACTCCGGCTGGATGAACGTCGGCCAGCGGCTCTCCGGCCTGATCTATACGGGTACGGGGCCCTAGTCCGGCGCCCCGGTGACCACACAGTGGGTGCGGCTGTAGATCGTGGGCATGCACCGGTTGCAGTGGGTGCAGGCCGACCGCACGCTCGCGCCGTCCCGGGCGATCTGGTTGATCAGGTCGGGCTCGGCCAGCAGCGCGCGACCCATCGCGACGAAGTCGAACCCCTCGGCCATCGCCAGGTCCATCGTCTCCCGGTTGGTGATGCCGCCCAGCAGAATCAGCGGCAGCTTCAACTCGGCGCGGAACAGCTTGGCCTCTTTGAGTAGGTAAGCCTCTTGGTAGGGATATTCGCGCAGGAACTTGGTGCCCGTCATCCGCATGCCCCAGCGCAGCGGCGGCTTGAAGGCGCCGGCGAACTCCTTCAGCGGCGCGTCGCCGCGGAAGAGGTACATCGGGTTGACCAGCGAGCTGCCCGCCGTCAGTTCGATGGCGTCCAGCCCACCGTCCTCCTCCAGCCACCTGGCCGTGATCAGCGACTCCTCGTTGGAGATGCCGCCGCGCACACCGTCGGACATGTTGAGCTTGGCGGTGACGGCGATCTGCCGCGGGCCCTGGTCGACTGCCCGGCGCACCGCCATCACCAGCCCGCGAGCGACCTTGGCCCGGTTCGCCAGCGAACCGCCGAACTCGTCGGTGCGGCGGTTGATCAGGGGGGACAGGAACGCACTCGCCAGATAGTTGTGCCCCAAATGGATTTCGACGGCGTCGAAACCGGCCTCCACCGCGAATCGGGCTGCCTTGGCGTGATCGGCCAGCACCTCGTCGATGTCGTCGGCGCTTGCCTTCTTGGCAAACCGCATGCCGATCGGGTTGAAGAACCGCACCGGGGCCAGCGCGGTGGCTCCGTTGCTGCGGGCGTTTGCGACCGGGCCGGCGTGGCCGATCTGGGCGCTGACGGCCGCCCCTTCGGCGTGGATGGCGTCGGTGAGGCGCCGGAAGCCCGGCACCGCCTCGGGCCGCATCCAGATTCCGTTGCCCTCGGTGCGCCCGCCCTGGGAGACGGCGCAGTAGGCGACCGTCGTCATCCCCACCCCGCCGGCGGCGGGCTGTCGGTGGTACTCGATCAGGTCGTCGGTCACCAGCGCGTTCGGGGTGCGGGCTTCGAACGTCGCGGACTTGATGGTCCGGTTTCGAAGTGTCAACGGACCGAGTTTGGCGGGGCTCAGAACGTCTGGGGCTGCAGACATATAGGCAGCCTAACCGTCGTCATGAGACCGGCGACGTGGGGTGCAGCTGCGGGACGCCAGGGGCGCCGCCGACACCGCGATCAGCGCTCCGAGCCTGCGCCGAAAGCGCCGATTCGGGCTGTATGCGCGCTTGAATACAGGTTCGGTGCCGCCACCGCGGTCTCGACTCGGAGATCGCACTCGTCGAGGCGCGCGCCGGGCATGCCAGACTGTCTGGCGTGGGCGCAATCACGCTGGACGGCAAGGCCACCCGTGACGAAATCTTCGTCGACCTGACCGAGCGGGTCGCGGCGCTGACTGCCGCGGGCCGCACTCCGGGGCTCGGCACCATTCTGGTCGGTGACGACCCGGGCTCGCAGGCCTACGTCCGCGGCAAGCACGCCGACTGCGCCAAGGTGGGCATCACCTCGATCCGGCGCGACCTGCCCGCCGACATCTCGACCGAAACGCTCAACGAGACCATCGACGAGCTCAATGCCAACCCCGAGTGCACCGGGTACATCGTCCAGTTGCCGCTGCCGAAGCATCTCAATGAGAACGCGGCTCTGGAGCGCGTCGGCCCCGACAAGGACGCCGACGGCCTGCACCCCACCAACCTGGGCCGGCTCGTGCTCAACATGCCGGCGCCGCTGCCGTGCACCCCGCGCGGCATCGTCCATCTGCTGCGCCGCTTCGACGTGCCGATCGCCGGCGCGCACGTAGTGGTCATCGGGCGCGGTGTGACGGTGGGCCGTCCGCTCGGGCTGCTGCTCACCCGGCGTTCGGAGAACGCCACAGTCACCTTGTGCCACACCGGAACTCGCGATCTGCCCGCGCTGACGAAGCAGGCCGACATCATCGTCGCCGGGGTCGGGGTGCCGCACATGCTGACCGCGGACATGGTCCGCCCGGGCGCTGCCGTCGTCGACGTCGGTGTCAGCCGCGTGGACGGCAAGCTCACCGGGGACGTGCATCCTGACGTGTGGGAGGTCGCCGGTCACATCTCACCCAACCCCGGTGGCGTCGGTCCGCTGACCCGTGCGTTCCTGCTGACCAACGTCGTCGAGCTGGCCGAACGGCAGTGACTATCCGATGACGGTCCGGGCCATTCTGGGGCGCGCGGTGCGTGCCCAATGGCCGATCCTGCTCGTCGGGCTCATCTTCCTGGTGGCGTTCGTGCTGGCCGGCGCCAACTTCTGGCGCCGCGGCTCGCTGCTGATCGGCATCGGTGTCGGGGTGGCCGCCGTGCTGCGGCTGGCCCTGCCCGACGAGCGGGCCGGCCTGCTGGTGGTGCGCAGCCGGGGGACCGACTTCCTCACCACCGCGTCGGTGGGGGCCGCGATGGTCTACGTCGCGTGGACCATCGACCCGCTGGGCACGGGTTAGACCGTCTCAGGACCCGGGCATCCCCGGAATTCCGGCTAGGCCCGGAATGCTGCCGACGCCCGGGATCTGCTGCAGTGCGCCCGGCACCTTGCCGGCGGCGACGTCGGCCATCACCGACGGGCAATACATCTGGATCGCGATGGTGGTGAACATCCCGGCCATCTCGGGCGACATGCCGCTCTGGCTGGCGAACACGCGGGAAGCGGCCGTGTTGAACGACCCGCCGGGCTGGGCCAGGATCGGACAGACCGACTTGCCCAGGTTCTCGGCGTTGATCGGGTCGCCGTAGTTGACGCCGGCGTTGCTCAGCGCGGTGATGAATGCGTCGTCGACGGGGCTGGCCTCTGCCGGGGCGGCGAATGCCGCGCCCGCGGTCAGCAGGCAGGCGGTTCCGGCCAATAGCCGGACGCTCAGGGGTTGGTGACGCCATGGATGCATGGTGCGGCTCCCTCAGGATTGTTGGAGAGCACCCTCTGGCGGCACTCAAGCGACCTCTCGAACCTTCGTCCTTCACAGTCTCATTCGGGACACGATGGCGTAAAGGTTTGGCAGGACCGGCGTTTTGCGACCGCGGCGGGGCGGCCGGACCGGCTTGCGGACACAATAGCGTCACGCTGTGCCGCGACACGTGGACGGAGGGTCGCTTCCGGTGCCCGGGCGAAGAACAATGCGGCTCATGATTTCTCGCCAGGCATTTCTTCGGGGGTCCGCCGGAGCGTTGGCGGGCTCGGCACTGTTCGGAATCTCCCCTGGTATTCGAGGCCCGCGCGCCTGGGCGGAACCGACCGGCGCGTGGAGCAGCCTGGCCTCCTCGATCGGTGGCAAGGTACTGCTGCCCGCCGACGGAGCCTCTTTCACCTCCGCCAAGCAGGTCTTCAACTCCAACTACAACGCCGCCACCCCAGCGGCGGTCGTGGTGGTGACCTCACCGTCGGATGTCGCGAAGGCGGTCGCGTTCGCGGCGGCCAACAAGCTCAAGATCGCCCCGCGCGGCGGCGGGCACTCCTACACGGGTGCCTCGACCGCCAACGGCGCCATGGTCCTGGACCTGCGCGGGTTGCCCGGCGGGGTGAATGTCGACAGCGCCGCCGGCACGGTCACGGTGCCCGCCGCGACAAACCTGTACGCGGTGCAGCAGGCGCTGGCGTCTGCCGGGCGGGCGATTCCCACCGGCAGTTGCCCCACCGTCGGGACCGCCGGGCTGACGCTGGGCGGTGGGATGGGTGCCGACTCCCGGCACGCCGGGTTGGCGTGCGACGCGTTGCGGTCGGCCACGGTGGTGTTGCCCAGCGGGGAAACCGTGACCGCGTCCGCCGAGGACCACCCCGACCTGTTCTGGGCATTGCGCGGCGGAGGCGGTGGCAACTTCGGGGTGACCACGTCGCTGACGTTCTCCACCTTCCCGGTCGCCGACTCCGACGTGGTGCGGGTCGACTTCGCCCCGGCGGCCGGCGCGCAGGTGCTCACCGGCTGGCAGACCTGGCTGGCGGCCGCCGACCGCAACACGTGGGGGCTGGTCGATCTGTCGGTCAGCGGCACCGAGGGTAACTGCCATGTGCTGGCCACCTGCCCCGCCGGCTCGGGCCAGGCCGTCGCCCAGGCGATCACGTCCGCGGTGGGCGCGCAGCCCACCGCGACCGAGCGCAAGACGATGACGCATCTGGACCTGGTGATGTACCTGGCCGGCGGGAGCGCGACGAGCTCCCCGCGTGGCTTCGTGGCCGGGTCCGACGTGATCGGCACCATGAATTCGACTGCAGCACAAGCGATTGTCGCGGCACTCGGAAAGTGGCCGCCGGCCGGCGGCCGGGCGTCGGTGATCGTCGACACGCTGAGCGGCGCGGTCGGCGACGTCGAGCCGGCCGACTCGGCCTTTCCATGGCGCCGGCACGCCGCCGTCGCGCAGTGGTACGTCGAGAACGGCAGCGGACAAACCTCGACGGCCAGCACCTGGGTGGCCACCGCGCACACGACGGTGCAACAGGTTTCGGCCGGCGGGTACGTCAACTACCTGGA
Source organism: Mycobacterium sp. 23 (assembly GCF_048287075.1). NCBI lineage: Bacteria > Bacillati > Actinomycetota > Actinomycetes > Mycobacteriales > Mycobacteriaceae > Mycobacterium > Mycobacterium sp. 23. The sequence continues at coordinate 2,706,541 of NZ_JBLVUX010000005.1, read as the reverse complement.
GCCCAATACACCGGCGTCACGGTACTTCGGTGCCAATCTGGCGCGGCTGGCCTCAGTGCGGCAGCAGTATGACCCGAACGGGCTGATGTATTCGGGGCTTTCCTTCTGAGTTGTCGGCTCCATCGCGCGATTTCCCCACCTCGACGCACGTCGGCCCGGTTCAATGGCGGTAGCCCACCGCAGTCGAGGGAGGCGGAAGGAGGGCGCGTCGGTTGGAAGCGAGCGAATTCGGTCGATACCAACTGTTCGAGCTGATCGGCCAGGGCGCCATGGGCGAGGTGTACAAGGCCCACGACACCGTCATGGGACGCGACGTGGCCATCAAGATCCTGCCTGGCGAGCGGAGCCGCGTTCCGGGGTTTCGCGAGCGATTCAGCCGGGAGGCGCTGATCTCGGCGCGGTTGACCGAGCCGCACATCATCCCCATTCACGACACCGGTGAAATCGACGGACGTCTCTATCTGGTGATGCCGATCATCCGTGGGCTCGATGTGGACGCCGCGTTGCGGCGCGACGGTCCGATGGCTCCGGCGCGAGCCGTGCGGGTCGTCGAACAGATCGCCGCCGCCCTGGATGCGGCGCACGCCCATGGTCTGGTCCACCGCGACGTCAAGCCGTCCAACGCCCTGATGACCGACCACGACTTCGTCTACCTGATCGATTTCGGTATCGCTCAAGACAATTCGGCCTCCAAATTGACCACCGCGAGCCGCACCGTCGGCACCTGGGCCTACATGGCGCCGGAACGATTGATGAGCGACGTCGCCGATGCGCGCACCGATGTCTACGCGTTGGCCTGCGTGCTCTACGAATGCCTGACCGGCGACCGGCCGTTCCCCGGAGAGCTTGTGGCACAACAGATGACGGCCCACCTGACCACGCCGCCCCCGCGGCCGAGCGAGCGCCAGCCCGGAGTGCCGGTCGGGTTCGACGACGTCGTCGCCCGCGGAATGGCGAAGGACCCCGCCGACCGCTACCAGAGCGCCGGTGATCTGGCGGTGGCCGCGGCCGCCGCTTTGGCGACGCCGCGGCGCGGGGAAGCCGGCGACAGCCTCGACCCTGTCGAGGTGGGCGCGCGCGTCGAGTCACCGCGCAGCGGTGCCGCCGCGTTCGCTGGGCTGGCCAACACGCTGCAGAGCGGCGGCATCGGCGCGGCGTCGTTCCCGTGGCCACCGCCCTCGGAGCCGGACCGGCCGCCCTATCGCGGATGGGAGCAATTCCAGCCGGTCGACGCCGGGGTGTTTTTCGGTCGCGACGCCGAGTTGGTGCGGGCCATGGACGCACTGCACGGCATGCGGGACAGCGACGAGGCGCTGTTCGTCGTGCTGGGGGCGTCCGGCGCGGGCAAGTCGTGTTTTCTGCGCGCGGGCATCGTGCCCCGGCTGCAGAGAATCAAGCGCAGCTATCTGGTGCTGGACATCGTCCGGCCCGAGCTCAGGGCGCTGACCGGGGCGTGTGGCCTGGCGCAGGCGATTTGCGCCACCCGGCAGCGAATCGGCCTGCACGAGCCGCCGTTGGGCGACATCAAGGACGCCTGCACCCGCGGCGACGCCGCGGCGCTGCGGACCTGGCTGCTGGAATGCCGGGACGCCGGGGGCTCGCCCGATGCGGCTGCCGAGCGCGAAGCGCCGACCATCGTGCTGCCGCTGGATCAGGCCGAAGAGCTGTTCACCGCCGACAGCGGTGGCGAGGCCGCCGGTTTCCTGGCGCTGATCCGAGATCTGGCGCTCGCCGGGGACGGCGAGGACCGGCTGCCGTTCATCGTGGCGGCGACCATCCGCACCGACCGCTACGAGGTGATGCAGACCGCGCCGCAGCTTTCCGGGCTGCAGACCCGACAGTTCGACCTGCGGCCGATGGACGCGACCCAGTTCCACAGCGTGATTACCGGCCCGGCGCAGCGATCCACCGACGGTGGGCGTCCGCTGTACCTCGACGAGGATCTGGTGCGCCGCCTGCTGGCCGACGCCACCGCCGGCGCCGACACCCTTCCGTTGCTGTCGCTGACCCTGGCATGGCTGTATCGCGACTACGGGTCGACGGGCCGGCTGACCGCCAAGCCCTATGACGAGCGGGGCGGTATCGACGGCGTCGTGCAAGCTGAGATCCACGAGCTGCTGGCATCGGAACCCGGTGAGCGTGCCGAGCAGCTGCACCGGCTGCGGGCGGCCTTCATTCCGTGGCTGGCCACCGTCAATCCCGACAACGACCAGCCGATGCGACGGCTGGCACGCTGGGACGACCTGCCGGCTGACAGTCATCCGCTGCTGGAGCGTTTCATCGAGCGCCGGTTGCTGATGAAAGACCTGCGCGACGGGGTGGTGGTTGTCGAGGTCGCGCTGGAAAGCCTGCTGCGGCTGTGGGAAGAGCTGGCCGGCTGGCTGGCGGAGGAGAGCGAAGACCTCAAGGCTGCTGACGCTCTGGAACGCAGTGCCGCGGAGTGGCGCAAGAAGCAGCGTGAGGACGCCTGGCTGCTGCACGGACCCCGGCTGACCGCAGCCGAAAACCTGGCCGCCAAGCCAGGATTCTGTGACCGCCTGAACAACGTCCGCGACTACCTGCTCGCCTCGCGTCAGCATGAGAACGAACAGGCGGCGCTTGAACAGCAGCGCCAGGTCGCCGAACTCGAGGCCGCCAAGAAGCTCGCCGCCGCGGAAACCCAAGCGCGCGAACAGGTTCAGGAGAGCGCGGCGGCGCTACGCCAGCGCAGCCGGATCCTGCGCGCGGTCCTCGCCGGAACGTCCGTCATCGCCGTCATCGCCGTCGTCGGCGCGGTGGTGGCTGTGATCATGTTCAAGGAGGCCACCCGCGAAGCGCGCAACGCGCTGGCCGCGGAACTCGATGCCCAGGCCGCCGCCGTGTTCTCCGGAACCATCACGGACAGCAACATTCGCGCGCTGACCGCCACCCTGGCCGCGCAACGGTTGCGTTCGGACCCCGCCGCCGGACTCGGCGCGCTCTACACCGCGGCCACTGTGCTGAATACCACGCGCATCATCATCTCCACCCCGGCCCCGGTCGCCACGGTGGCGATGAGCCCGGACGGACGCGTCCTGGCTTCCGGTGGCGGCGACGCCGTCGTGCGTCTGTGGAACGTCAGCGACCCGGCACACCCGCGCCCACTGGGTTCACTGGGTGCAGTGGGGCAGGGCGCCGCGGTGGCCAGTGTCGCGTTCAGTCCCGATGGACGCCTGCTGGCCTCCGGTGGCGCTGATGGCGCGGTGCGGTTGTGGGACGTCGCCGACCCGGGGCATGCGGGTCCGCTGGGCGAACCTTTGCAGGGCCAGAGAGCTGGGGTGGCCAGCGTGGCGTTCAGCCCCGGCGGACGTGTGCTGGCCTCCGGCGGCGGTGATGGCACGGTGCGGTTGTGGGACGTCGCCGACCCGCGGCATGCGGGTTTGCTGGGAGCGCCCCTGCTCGGCCAGGGCAAAGGTATTGCCAGTCTGGCGTTCAGTCCCGACGGGCACCTCTTGGCCACCGGTGGCAGCGACGGCAGGGTGCGAATGTGGAATCTCGCCGACCCGGCACGTCCGGCCCCGCTGGGCGAACCCCTGTCGGGTCACACCCGTTTCGTGCAGGACCTGGCCTTCAGCCCGGACGGGCGGGTGCTGGCTTCCGGCGGCGGTGACGGCGACATCCAGTTGTGGGATTTCGCCGACCCGACGCACCCGAGGCCACTGGGTGAGCCGCTGCTGGGACACACCGGAATTGTGCAAAGCCTGGCCTTCAGCCCGGATGGACACGTCCTGGCCTCCGGTAGCGACGACGACACCGTGCGACTGTGGAACGTCTCAGATCCAGGACACGCCGGCCCGTTGGGCGGGCCATTGGCCGGTCACAGCGGAAATGTGCCCAGCATCGCGTTCACCCCGGACGGACGCACACTGGCCTCGGGGAGTCAGGACGGCAACATCCAGCTGTGGAACCTGGACACCGCGCTGCCGCTCCAAACGCAGGCCGGCGCCGTGCACAGTGTGGTGTTCAGTCCGGATGGGCGCACCCTGGCCTCGGGGAACGAGGACGCCACCATCCGGTTGTGGGATGTCGCGGACCCGGTACACCCGCGAGGGCTGGGTCAGCCGCTGGGGGGTCACACCGGCGCCGTGGAAAGTGTGGCGTTCAGTCCCGACGGGCACACGCTGGCTTCCGGTGGTGACGATGGCACCGTCCGGTTGTGGGATGTCGCGGACGTGGCGCATCCGGTTCCGTCGGGCGGGCCGCTCACGGGTGGCGGCGCACCGGTGCGCAGTGTCGCGTTCAGCCGTGACGGGCACACCGTGGCCTCCGGTGGCGACGATGCCACTATCCGGTTGTGGAATGTCGCGGACTCAGCGCATCCGGTTCCGTTGGGCGGGCCGCTCACCGGTCACAGCGCGCCCGTGCGCAGTGTCGCCTTCAGTCCCGACGGGCGCACCCTGGCCTCCGGTGGCGACGATGCCACCATCCGGTTGTGGAACGTCACTGACCATGCGGCGCCGCTGAGCCAGCCGTTTCGCCGGTATATGACCGCGGTTTACAGCGTGGCCTTCAGCCCCGACGGACACATACTCGCTTCCGGCAGTGGCGATGACACCGTCTTGCTGTGGAACGTCAACGACCCGGCGCGCCCGAGCTCGCTGGGCCGTCCGCTGCATGGAAACACCGGTTACGTCTATCAGGTGGCGTTCAGTCCGGACGGTCACACATTGGCGGCGGGCAGCGCCGATCACGATGTGCAGCTGTGGGACCTGGACGATCCGGCCCACGCGCACCCGCTGGGCCAACCCCTGATGAGCGACACCGACTCCGTCCTCAGTGTCGCGTTCAGTCCCGACGGCCGGAGCCTGGCTTCGGGTAGTGCCGACGCCACCGTGCGACTTTCACCCACCCCGCTCGACGCGACCGCCAAGCTGCTCTGTTCGAAGCTGACGTCGAACGTCAGTCACGAGGACTGGCAGCAGTGGATCTCGCCGAAGGTCGGGTACATCACGCTGTGTCCGGAGTTGCCCGTCGCGCAGTAGTGGCTTTCGGGCCGGCTCGATTTGACTATCACATCCGTCACTTCCGTACCCGGAGGTGAGTGGCACCCGTCCCGGCAAAGCGCTATCGCCAGCGATATCACTCCGGTTCTCGTCACATCAGTGGCCCGTCATTCGTCGTCATAGCGGAAAGGGGGAATACCACCGCAATGACCGACATCACTGAACTGCATCGGGCACTCGTCGCGCGCATCCTCGGCGGCGCTGCACAGACTCCAATCGAGCTGCGCCGGGCCGCATTCGAGAACGCTGCTACCAGCGACCCGCTCCGAACGTTGATCGACAAAGTCGCGCACCACTCCCACCAGGTGACCGACGACGACGTCGCCGCCGCGAGGGACGCGGGTTTCAGCGAAGACGAGATCTTCGAGATCGCGGTCTGCGCCGCCGTCGGACAAGCCGGCCGTGACTACGACAGCGCACTGGCCACTCTCGCCGAGGCCACGGGTCGATGAGGCTCGCAGTCCTGGAACGCGGCCATTCCCTCCCGGCCAGGGCGCTGTTCGCGGTGATCCGGCTGATGACCCGCCAGCCCGTGGTCGACGCCGTCAAGCTCGCCCTCTACCGCAGCGACTTCTACGGCGCCGGGCCATTGACGCACGAGGCCATGCGCGGACCCTCGCAATGGTCCGTCGGCGACCGCGAGTTGATGGCTGCCGTTGTCTCCCAGGCCAACCGCTGCCCGTTCTGCGTCGCCGCGCACTCCGCCACGTCCAGTCAGTGGTACGGCGACCCGGCGAAAGTGGATGCCGTCCTCACAGAGGTGGATACCGCACCCGTCGGCGAGTCGCTGCGAGCCACCTTGCGTATGTTGGCCAAGCCCTGCACCGCGGATGACGTCCGCGCCGTGCTCGCCGAAGGCGTTACCCCACAACAGATCACCGACGCCCTCAATGTCGCGCTGGTCTTCGGTATCACCAACCGGCTGGCCAACGCCTTCGATTTCGACGTTGCCGGACCGGAGGCCATGAACGCCGGAGCCAAGCATCTGCTCAGGCGCGGCTACCGGTGAGATTCAGGACAGGGTGGCCCGTACGCACACCGTGACGTACGGCAGCGCCAGCCCCGCGGAATTCGCCAGCGCCGGGTGGGTGGCCAGCAGTTCGCGGACCTTGTCGAGCGTCTTGGTCCGTACCTCGGCCGGCGAGTTGATGCAGTAAGTGCGGGAGGCAACCAGATCGATAAGTGCTTGCGGCGTCAGGTAATTCGTCCACTCCACCTGATGGCGCTGCATGTCGGTGAACGGCTCGGGCAGCGTCGCGCGGTCACGCAGCGGATCCTCGTCACGACCGATGATCTCGCCCAGCTCGCGCACCCAGCCCAGCCGCTCGTCCCGGGTGTTCCACACCAGACCCAGCCGGCCACCCGGCCGCAGCACCCGGGCCACCTCCGGAATCGCGCGGGCGGGGTCCACCCAGTGCCACGCCTGGGCCACCAGCACCGCGTCAACGCTGTTGTCCGGCAACGGAATCTCTTCCGCCGTGCCCAACAGCGCGCGAGTGTCGGGCAGCGAGGCGGTCAGCACTTCCAGCATCTCGGGAACCGGATCGACGGCCACCACGTCCAGCCCGCGCTCGACGAGCCGGGTGGTGAGCTTGCCCGTCCCGGCACCCAGGTCCAGCACCTGGCGTGCGCCACCGGGCAGCAGCCAGTCGATGGCATCCGGGGGATAGGTCGGGCGTCCCCGCTCGTAGGCGGCCGCCGCCGAGCCGAACGACAGGGAGCGGTCACGCCTGGAGCGGGTCACCGCGAACACGCGCCTTGGGCGAGCGCCAGGTCGAGGGTCTCGCGGATCAACACACCGACGGCGTCGGATTCCACCAGGAAGCCGTCGTGCCCACAGACGGACTTGACCACCCGCACACCGCCACAGCCCGGCAGCAGCTCAGCCAACTCGTCCTGCAACCGCAACGGGTAGAGCCGGTCGGAGGTGACCCCGCCGACCACCGCCGGCACCGGGCACCGGGTGAGTGCCGCGTGCAGACCCCCACGACCGCGCCCGACGTCGTGGCTGTTGAGCGCCTCGGTCAGGGCCACATAACTGCCCGCGTCGAAGCGAGACAGCAGCTTGTCGCCCTGGTGCTCCAGGTAGCTCTGCACGGCATAGCGTCCGCCGGCCGTCGGGTCCTCGCCGTCCTGCGGGTCGTTGCCGAAGCGACGGTCGAGTTCGACCTCGCCGCGGTAGGTCAGGTGCGCGATGCGGCGCGCGATCCGCAGGCCGTCATCGGGGGACCGGCCGGTTTCGTAGTAGTCGCCACCCTGCCAGTTCGGATCGGCCTTGATGGCCGCGATCTGGGTCGTCTGGGTGCCGAGCTGGTCGCCGGTGGCGCGCGCCCCGACCGCCAGCAGCAGCCCGGCCCGCACCCGTTCCGGGTGACCGACCATCCACTCCAAAGCCCGGGCACCGCCCATGGATCCGCCAACGACCGCGGCCACCTGAGTTATTCCCAGCGCAGCCAGCGCGGCCAGGTCCGCCTCCACCTGGTCGCGCACCGAGATCTGCGGAAACCTTGAGCCGTAAGGCTTTCCGTCGCGGGCCAGCGAACTCGGGCCGGTGGAGCCACGGCACCCGCCGAGCACGTTGGTGGCCACCGCGCACCAGCGTTCGGTGTCGATCGGCGCACCCGGCCCGGCCACCCCGTCCCACCAGCCGGGGGTCGGATGCCCGGGTCCGGCGGGTCCGGTGATGTGTGAGTCGCCGGTGAGCGCATGCAACACCATGACGACGTTGTCCCGCGCCGGTGACAGCTCACCCCAGCGCTGAACTGCGATGTGGACATCGTCGATCACCGCGCCGCTCTCCAGCCGCAGCGACCCGATGTCGACGACGCCGGTCTCGCCTTCGGCGGGCAGCGTCTGGGTAGGCACGTCGGAGATCGTCATGTCAGGTCTCCTCAGAAGGCCGCCACGGTCTGCGGGTCGCTGCCGGTCTTAGAGGCGCTATATACCCCGGCGGCAGCAAATCCACGCTCCAGGTCGGCCAGGATGTCGTCGATGCCCTCGATGCCGACGGCCAGGCGCACCAGACCGGGGGTGACGCCGGTGGCCATCTGCTCGGCGGCGCTGAGCTGGGCGTGGGTGGTCGACGCCGGGTGGATCACCAGCGAACGAACGTCGCCGATGTTGGCTACGTGGCTGTGCAACTGCAGCGCGTCGACGAAAGCCTTGCCGGCCTCCGCGCCGCCGGCCAGCTCGAAGGCCAGGACGGCGCCGGTGCCCTTGGGCGCCAGCCTCTTCGCCCGTTCGTGCCACGGCGAACTCGGCAGTCCCGCGTAGTTGACCGACAGCACGTCGTCGCGGGCTTCCAGGAACTCGGCGACCCGCTGGGCGTTGGCGACGTGCCGCTCGATGCGCAGGCTCAACGTCTCCAGGCCCTGGGCCACCAGGAACGCGTTGAACGGCGACGCGGCGGAGCCGAGGTCGCGCAGCAGCTGCACGCGGGCCTTCAGGGCGAAGGCTGGCGGCCCCAGCTCGGCGTAGACCACGCCGTGGTAGCTGGGGTCGGGGGTGGTGAAGCCGGGGAAGCGGCCCTGGGTCCAGTCGAAGGTTCCGCCGTCGACGATCACCCCGGCGATCGCCGAGCCGTGCCCGCCCAGGTATTTGGTGGCCGAGTGGACCACCACGTCGGCACCCTGGGCCAGCGGCTGGATCAGGTAGGGCGTGGCGATGGTGTTGTCCACGATCAGCGGCACACCGTTGCGGTGCGCGACCTCGGCGACGGCCGGGGTGTCCAGGATGTCGATCTGCGGGTTGGAGATGGTCTCGGCGAAGAACGCCTTGGTGTTCGGCCGGACCTCGGCCTGCCAGGCGTCCAGGTCGTCGGGATCGGAGACGAAGCTGACCTCGATACCGAGCTTGGCCAGCGAGTAGTGGAACAGGTTGTAGGTGCCGCCGTACAGCCGGGGACTGGACACGATGTGATCGCCCGCACCCGCGACGTTGAGGATCGCGAACGTCTCCGCCGCCTGTCCGGAGGACAGGAACAGCGCCGCGACGCCTCCCTCGAGGGCGGCGATGCGCTGCTCGACCACGTCGGTGGTCGGATTGCCGATGCGGGTGTAGATGTTGCCCGGCTCGGCCAGCGAGAAGAGTGCGGCGGCGTGTGCGACGTTGTCGAAGGTGTACGACGTGGTCTGGTAGATCGGCAGGGCGCGCGCGTTCGTCGTCGGGTCCGGCCGCTGGCCGGCGTGAATCTGCTTGGTCTCGAAGGACCACTGCGCGGTCGGGTCCGTCTCGGCGGTGCCGTCAGTGCTCATGAGAATGCTCCCCTGTCTGGCTCAGGGGTCCGATCACGGCGGACCCGCGCTTGCCGCGTAGCCGTTGCGGCTACTCAACCTGGTCATCACCCGGGGCACCCCACCGCGGTTGGAGGGTTGCCGGCCAGCAAGCCGGGGCTAAACGCTGGCACTCATGACCGATTCGCAGCTTATCGTATGGCTGCGGTGTCCCGCCAAATCGACAGGCGAGGCGGCTCAGCCGGCCGGTGGTTCGAGGGCGCGGACGGGCGGCGACACTTCTTCCAGGAACTCCAGGATCACCTCGGTGACCCGGCCCGGCGCCTCGAACATCGGTACGTGTCCGACGTTTTCGAGCACGGTGAACTGGTGGTCGTCGGGCAGGTGGTGGCGGAAGTGCTTGCTGAACCTGGGCGACGGGACGATGCGGTCCTTGGTGCAGATCACCAGGTGTGCCGGCACGGCGTTCTCGGCCAGTTCCTGCAGACCGGGCATCAGCAACGCCTTGAGCAGGAGCTGGAAGTAGGCCGGGCAGTGCGCGACGTCGTCGATGATGACGCTGAGCTCGCGCTCGCTGACGCCCTCGGGTTTCGCGCTGATCGCGTACGTGGCCAGCTGACGACTGAACGGCACGCGCATGACGTTCGGGCCGAACAGCCAGGCGAACACCAGCAGCGGAATGCCCAGGATGAACTTGGCGATCACCTCGAACTTGGCCGGGCTCCAGCGCGTCCAGCCGCCGGCCGGGGCGATACCGGTGACGCTGCGGGCGCGGCCGCGCCGCTCCAGTTCGAACGCGACCCAGCCGCCCAGCGAGTTGCCGACGATATGGGCGGTCTCCCAGCCGAGCTCGTCCATCTGACGTTCGACGTGGTCGGCCAGGACCTGCGAGGACAGGAACCAGGTGCCGGCGCGGGGGCCCCCGTTGTGGGCGGCCATGGTGGGTGCGAACACCTCGTAGCGGCCGGTGTCGGCCAGTTGTTGGGCGACGACCTCCCACACCGTCTGGGACATCAGGAACGGGTGCAGCAGCAGGATCGGCTCCGCGGAGCCGTCCGTGGGTCCGAGGTGGATGGGCTGCCGGGTGGCGCCCGCCGATGACGGTCTACGCAGACGGAGCATAAATCCGACAGTAAATGCGGTACCGCCGGTACCGCAAGCCGCCCCCGGGGCCTCCGGTCGTCGCCCAGAGTGAAGCTGTCTTCACGCTCGACGCCGAACGTGAAGACAGCTTCACGTTCGGCGCTTGAGGGACCCGTGAAAAGATCGGGGCATCATGAGCACCCCTACCGGAACCCGCCGGATCTTCTCCGGCGTGCAGCCCACCTCCGACTCTCTCCACCTCGGCAACGCCCTGGGCGCGGTGGCCCAGTGGGTGGGGCTGCAGGACGGGTACGAGGCGTTCTTCTGCGTCGTCGACCTGCACGCCATCACCATTCCGCAGGACCCCGAGGCGCTGCGGCGCCGCACGCTGATCACCGCCGCGCAATACCTGGCGCTGGGCATCGACCCGAACAGCGCCACCATCTTCGTGCAGAGCCACGTGCCGGCCCACAGCCAACTGGCGTGGGTGCTGGGCTGTTTCACCGGCTTCGGCCAGGCCTCGCGGATGACGCAGTTCAAGGACAAGTCGACCAAGCAGGGCGCCGATTCCACCACCGTCGGACTCTTCACCTACCCGGTGCTGCAGGCCGCCGACGTGCTGGCCTATGACACGGATCTGGTGCCGGTGGGGGAGGACCAGCGCCAGCACCTGGAGTTGGCGCGCGACATCGCGCAACGGTTCAACAGCCGCTTCCCGGACACCTTCGTGGTTCCCGATGTCCTGATCCCCAAGGTCACCGCCAAGATCTACGATCTGCAGGACCCGACGTCGAAGATGAGTAAATCGGCGTCCACCGACGCCGGACTGATCAGCCTGCTCGACGATCCAGCCAAGTCCGCCAAGAAGATTCGTTCGGCGGTCACCGACAGCGAGCGTGAGATCCGCTATGACCCGGTGGCCAAGGCCGGTGTCTCGAACCTGCTGAGCATCCAGTCGGCGGTCACCGGGGTCGCGATCGACACTCTGGTCGACGGCTACGCCGGGCGTGGCTACGGCGACCTGAAGAAGGACACGGCCGAGGCGGTCGTCGAATACATCAGGCCGATCAGGGACCGGGTGGCGGAGCTGACGGCCGATCCGGCCGAGCTGGAGTCAGTGCTCGCCGCCGGCGCGCAGCGCGCCAACGATGTCGCCAGCAAAACCCTGCAGCGGGTCTACGATCGGTTAGGTTTCCTGCCGCAAAGGGAATGAATTGACCGTCGATCAGCAGACCGGGCCAGGGCTCCTGGATCGGCTCCGGGCGCGGTATGGCTGGCTGGACCATCTCATCCGCGCCTTTCTGCACTTCAGGGCGTGCAATGGCAACCTATTCGCGGCGGGTCTCACTTACTACACGCTGATCGCGTTGTTCCCTTTGCTGATGATCGGTTTCGCGGTGGGCGGCTTCGCATTGTCGCGGCGTCCCCAACTGGTCGACGCGATCGACGATCGCACCCGGTCCTGGGTGTCGCCCGAGCTGGGTCAGCAGCTGGTCACGTTGATGAATTCGGCGATCAAGGCACACACCTCCGTTGGCGTGATCGGGCTGGTCTTCGCGGCGTGGATGGGCCAGACCTGGATGTACCGGCTGCGGGAAGCGTTGTGCAGGATCTGGGGCCATCAGCCCGACAGGCTGGGCTTCGCGCGCACCATCGCGTCCGATCTGGCCGCCGTGCTGGGCACCTTCGCGGTGGTGGTGGCCAGCATGACGCTCGCCGCGCTGGCCCATGCCGAGCCGATGAAGATGGTGCTGAATCTTCTTGGCATACCTGAACTTTCGGTATTCCACTGGGTATTCCGCACCATCTCGGTGGTGATATCTTTCCTGGTGTCGTGGCTGGTGTTCAGCTGGGTCATCGTTCGATTACCGCGGGAGTCGGTTGGTGTGGCCACCTCGATGCGGGCCGGTCTGATGGCGGCCGCCGGGTTCGAGTTGTTCAAATGGGTGGGCTCGCTGTACCTGCGGATGGTGCTGCGCAGCGTCGCTGGGGCGACGTTCGGGCCGCTGTTGGGCCTCCTGGTATTCGCCTATGTGACCTGGGTTTTGGTGCTGTACAGCACCGCATGGGCCGCGACCGCGCCGGGTGCGACGTGACCGAGCCGACTGACAAGCCCGGGTTTTTGCAGCGGCTGCGCACCCGCCACCCGCGGTTGGACCATATCCTGCGGGCATACCAGCGCTTCGCCAAGCAGAAGGGCACGTTCTTCGCGGCGGGCCTGACGTACTACACCATCTTCGCCCTGTTCCCGTTGCTGATGGTGGGTTTCGCGGCGGCGGGCTACGTGCTGGCGGGCCGGCCGCAGTTGTTGCAGACGATCGACGGCCGGATCCGGTCCGCGGTGTCCGGCGAATTGGGACAGCAGATGGTCGATCTGATCAACTCGGCGATCGATGCGCGCGCATCGGTCGGGTTGATCGGTCTGGCCACGGCGGCCTGGGCCGGGCTCGGCTGGATGTGGCATCTGCGCGAGGCGCTCAGCGAGATGTGGGAACAACACATCGAGCCCGACGGTTATGTGCGCACCAAACTGTCCGATCTGGCCGCGATGGTGGGTACCTTCCTGGTGATCATGGTCACGGTCGCGCTGAGCGCGCTGGGGCAGCAGAGACCGATGGCGGCTGTCCTGAGATGGCTTCACATTCCTGACTATTCGGTGTTCGACGAGATCTTCCGTGGTGTGTCCGTACTGGTTTCGGTGCTGGTGACGTGGCTTCTCTTCACCTGGATGATCGCCAGGCTGCCTCGGGAGTCGGTGCGATTCACCACCTCCGTCCGGGCCGGGCTGATGGCGGCGCTGGGTTTCGAGGTGTTCAAACAAGTGGGTTCGCTCTACCTGCAGACGGTGGTGCGCAGCCCGGCGGGAGCGGCGTTCGGTCCGGTGCTGGGGTTGATGGTGTTCGCGTTCGTGACGTGGTCGCTGCTGTTGTTCAGCACCGCGTGGGCGGCCACGGCGGCACCTGAGGACCCGCGGGACCGACACGTCGACCCGCCACCCCCGGCGGTCATCAGTCCGCGGATCCTGGTGGAAGAGGGTTTGCGCCCGCGGCAGACTGTTGCCGCCATGGCGGCGGGAGCCGTTGGCGCGCTGACGCTTTCGCGGATCTTCAGGCGCCGTCGCTGAGTTCGGTGCGCATCCTGGCGGCGAACGCGGTAACGGCTTTGAGCGGACGCATCATCACGGTGATCTCATCGACCAGTCCGTCGTCGTCGGTGTGCAGGAAATCGCAGCCCTGGATCCAGTCCGTCGACGGTCGCTCTGAACATGAGCGCCGCCCAGCTCCCGCTCGAACCGGAAGTCGTCGAGCACCTTGGCGACGGTGCCGACCACCGATCGTTTCGGATGCAAAGCTATGACGCGCCGGGCCGCCCAGGTGTGACAGTCGGTTATCGATCGCCGCGCCAGGAGCCTTCGACCATGACCTCGCGCACCCGCAGATCCTGGCCCAGCACAACCAGATTCGCCTGGTAGCCGGCGCGGATGGCGCCCACCCTGTCGAGTCCGAGCGTACGGGCCGGGGTGGCCGAGGTCGTCCGCACTGCGGCAGCCAGGCCCGCGCCCTCGGCAACGGCGCGGAAGAGTTGATCCATGGTCGCCAAACTGCCCGCGATGGTGGAGGTGCCGCGCACCGTGGCCACCCCGCCGGCGACGACGATCGGCACCGTTCCCAGCCGGTACTCACCGTCACCGCTGCCGGCCGCCGCGGTCGCATCGGTGATCACCGCGACGCGGTCGGGGCCGGCCCACTGCAGCACCGCATGGGCCATCTCGGGGCGCACGTGCACGCCGTCGGCGATCAGCTCGACCGTCACCGCCGGGTTCTGCAGCAGGGCCAGCGCCGGTCCGGGTTCCCGGTGACCCATCGGCGGCATCGCGTTGAACAGGTGGGTGCCGACGGTGGCGCCCAGGGCGATCGCATGCTGGGTCTGCTCATAGGTCGCCTCGGTATGTCCAAGCGCGACAACGACGCCCGCGTCCAGGAAACGCCGGATCGCGTCGTCGCTGCCGGGCAATTCGGGCGCCAGGGTGACCATCCGGATGGTGCCGTCGGCGGCGGTGAGCACGGCGTCGATCTCTGCGGGGTCCGGGTGCCGGATCTGGGTGTGGTCGTGGGCGCCGCAGCGCGCAGTGCTGAGCCACGGTCCCTCCAGATGGGTGCCCGCCACGACGCCGTTCCTGGTCGCCTCGGCGAGCAGGCGGACGGCGGCGAGCAACTCGGCGGGGGCGGCGGTGACCAGACTGGCCAGGGTGGTGGTGGTGCCGTAGCCCCGGTGGAACCGCGCGGCCGCCTCCGGCGCGTCGCTGAACGACGCGCCGCCGCCACCGTGTACGTGCATGTCGATAAAGCCGGGCACCACAAGGGAATCCGGCAGCACCAGGTCGGCCGGTGTGGGCGGCGCTCCGGTGCCGCAAGCGGCGATCCGCCGGCCGTCGACATGCACCCAGCCCGGCCGGCAGACCTCGTCGTCGATGACGACGGTGCCCGCACTGATCAGTGTCACGGGTCCTCGGTGGGCCAGCGGCCACCGTTCTCCCAGAACTGCCGGATGTCCTCGAGTTCGCGGCCTTTGGTCTCGGGCGCGAACCGGTACACCACGACGAAGGCCACCACCGTCAACCCGGCGAACACCGCGAAAACCCCTGCGCCGCCAAGCAGCTGCAGCATGGTGAGAAAGAATCCGGCGATCAGCGCGTTGCCCGTCAGCGTCGAGGTGAGCATCACACTGGACCCCAGCGAGCGCAGGCGCGAGGGGAAACTCTCGCCGGCGTACACCCACACCAGCGAACCGAAGCCGAAGTTGAAGCCGACGATGAACAGCAGGATGCCGCCGAACCCGAGGACCAGCCCGCTGCCGGCGCTGTTGGCGAAGATGACGATCAGCGTGATGTCGGCAACGATCATCATCACGATGCCGGACAACAGAATCGGGCGTCGGCCCAATCGGTCCACCGAGAACAGCGAGACGAAGACGGCGGACAGCCCGGCCAGTTGGACCAGCGCGGGCAATCCGAGCAGCGCGAAATCGCCCTGGAAGCCCATTTCGGCGAAGATCGTGGGGCTGTAGTAGATGATCGCGTTGATCCCGGTGATCTGGACCAGGAAGCCGAGCGCGACGACGAACATCGTGGCCCGCAGGTACGGCCGGCGGACCATCTCCGTGATCTTCCCGCTGCCCTCGACTTCGAGAGCGTCGGCGATCTCGGCCAACTGGGTCTCGACGGCATCCGCAGGCTCGAGCCGTAACAGGGCTTGCCGCGCATCCTCGACGCGACCCTTGAGCATGTACCAGCGCGCGGTGTCGGGCAGCCGCATGAGCAGGGGGAGCAGCACGACGGCGGGCACGGCGGCGATGCCCAGCATCCAGCGCCAGGCGTGCGCGCCGGCCAGCAGGTAGCCCACCAGGTATCCCAGGATGATGCCGCCCAGGATCGTCACCTGATAGGCGGTCAGCAGCGAGCCGCGCACCGCTGTCGGCGCTGACTCGGCCACATACACCGGTATCACCACTACCGCGACGCCGATGGCCACGCCCAAGAGCAAACGGGCGGCCAGCAGCATGGGCAGCGACACGGCGCAGGCTCCGAGGATCGCGCACAGCGCGTACCCCGCGGTGAGCAGGACCGTGGACCGCTTGCGGCCTATCGCGTTGGCGGTGACGCCGGCCACCAGGGCGCCCACGATCTGACCGATCACCACCATCGTGGTGAGCAGCTCCTGTTGCCGCGTGCTCAGCTGGAAGTCCTGGGCGATGAACAACCGCGCGCCCGCGATGCTGGAAAGGTCGTAGCCGTAGATGACCCCGACGCCGGCCGCGGTCAGCCCGACCAGCAGCCCCCGGCCGGTCAGGCTTTGACCTTGGCTTTGAGGATGGCGATGACCTTCTCCGGGTCGTCGGGGGTGATGCACACCCGCACCCGGCGGCCCACGTCGATCACCAGCAGGGTCGACTTACGGCCGCGGCGGGGGTCCAGGGGGAACCAGTAGCGCGGATCGCCGGCGCCCCAGATCCGGCCCTTGCCGGTCGCCCAGCTCATCTTCTCGCGCCTGATGCCCTGGATGTCGGAGTAGGCGATCCGCTTGGCGTTGGCGAACGGGAAGTAGTAGCGGTTGACGGTGATCCCGTCCTCGTCCAGCGTGAGTCCGGCGTCTTCGTACAGGGCGGTCATCCGGCAGATTGTAGTTCTTTTCAGTGTTGTGTCCGGCCGTTCATCGAGCGCGCTACCAGGATCAATCCGAACACGACGACGGTCCCGATGACGGCGACGCCGACGCGGATCGGCAACGAGTCGGCCGAGGACATCAGACCCGCGGCCTGGTTGCTGTCGGGCGCCCGGCTGGCAGGGCTCGCCTTGGTGCTCACCAGCGAGGGGTCGGGTTCGATCAGCGAGCCGACCTGGGTGCCCTGGGCGGTGCTGAACCCGTAGTCCAGCAGGTGCGCGGCCTGCTCCCACGGCGCGATCGGCTGCCGGGTGCCGTGCAGCAGCACCGCCATCAAGCGCCGCCCGTTGCGGTTGGCCGCACCCACGAAGGTCTGGCCGGCGTCGTCGGTGTAACCGGTCTTGCCGCCCATCGCCCCCGGGTAGTGGTAGAGCAGCTGGTTGTCGTTCTCCAGCTCGTAGCCGGGGTGCTCACCGTGGCCGGGGAAATCGAAGGTCCGGGTCGCGACGATGTCGGCGAAGACCGGGTTGCGCCAGGCGTACCGGTAGAACAGGCCGATGTCGTAGGCCGAGGTGCTCATGCCGGGGCCGTCCAATCCGGACGGCGTGGCCACCCGGGTGTCGTGCCCGCCCAGCTTGGTGGCCAGTACGTTGAGCTTCTCCAGCGCCTGCTGCATGCCGCCGAGCTGCATGGCCAGCGCGTGCGCGGCGTCGTTGCCGGAGTGCATCAGCAGGCCGTGCAGCAACTGGTTGATGGTGTAGGTGCCCCCGGCATCCACGCCGACCTTGGTGCCCTCGGCGGCCGCGTCATCGTCGGTTCCGGGGACGGCCTTGCTCTGGCTGAATGCGTTGATCGACGCCATCGCCACCAGCACCTTGATGATGCTGGCGGGGCGGTGCCGGCCGTGCGGGTCGCGGGCGGCGATGACGGCGCCGCTGTCCAGGTCGGCGACCAACCACGCCTCGGCGGAGACGTCACCGGGCACCGGGGGAGTGTCGGGGGCGGCGATGATGCCGCAGCCGCTCAGTGCGTTGCCGCCGACCGGAGTGGGGGGCAGCGCAAGGGGCAGGGGCGGTTCACCGGCGCGGGGGACCTCGGAGGAGTCGACGGCCGGTGGGGTGTTGATCCGGTACGGGCAATTGGCGGCCTGCGGATTCACCTCGGCACTGGGCTCGGCGTTGGCCAGTGCACCGGAGCCGCTGATCGCGAAAACCGCCGCGGCCAGGCACGACGCTGCGCGTAGAGAGGTCCGTGTGGAGGGCATCGCTGTGCAGATTAAGGGATGGGAACGCCGAACTCCGGGAGCCTCGCTGTGACGGGTGGTGCGGAAGTTGCGAATGTCCACGCTGATTTGACAGTGTCGAGAGAGTAGATGACACTGTCAAATATCATGACACTGCTCACCCTGCCCGAATTCGCCGCCGCGGCCGCCGACGCCGTTCAGGCGTCCGGTGCCGCGCCGGACAACCGGCAGGCAAAAGCCATTCCGGCCGAGCGCATGGTCCGCTACTACACCTCTCGGGGCCTGTTGCCCCGGCCCGGGAACCGGGGCCGTGCCCTGACCTACGGACGCACCCACCTGGTCCGGCTGGTCGCGATCAAGCGCCTGCAAGGTCAGGGCCTGTCTCTGGACGAGATCGCCGAGCGGCTGAAGGCTATGTCGTCGGATCAGGTCGAGGAGCTGGCCGCGATCCCCGACAGCGCCATTCCGGATGGACTGGGGGATCCGGAGCCGGCTCCCGAACCCGCCCGCGCGGCCGGGGCCTTCTGGCGCGCCGTCCCGCAAGCCGTCCCCGACACTGCTCCGCAGCCGGCCGTCACCCGCCTGCAGGCCGTTCGGCTTTCCGACACTGTCACCTTGCTGATCGACGGGCCGCTGCCCGCACTCGACTCGCTGCGCCGCGCCGCCGCGCCGCTGTTGGACCTGCTCGCTGATCCAGGAAAGGATTCTCCATGAATACCCAGCTGTTGCCCCTGCTGCCGGCCGAACCCATCCGACCGGTCCGGGCCGGCCGGCCCGGCTGCGGTCAACTGAGCGCCGACGACGGCCGCTCCCTGCCGCTCAAGGCGCTCACTGTGCAGACCGTGCTGGTCGGCATGACGGCCAGTTCGACGGTGCGGCAGCGGTTCGTCAACGCCGGCGACACCACGATCGAGGCCACCTATGTGTTTCCGCTGCCGGCCCGCGCGGGCGTCACCGACTTTTCCGCCGAACTCGCCGGCCGACGCGTGATCGGTGTGCTCAAGGAACGCGGGCAGGCGCGCGCGGACTACGAACAGGCGCTCGTCTCCGGCCAGCGCGCCGCGATTGTCGAGGAGGACCGCTCGGACGTGTTCTCGGTGCGGGTGGGCAATCTGGGCCCCGGCGAGGAGGCGGTCATCGAGATGCGGCTGACCGGGCCGCTGTCCTTCGAGGACGGCGAGGCCACGTTCCGTTTCCCGCTGGTGGTCGCGCCGCGCTACACCACCGGGACGCCGCTGCCGGGTGACCAGACCGGCCCGGGTCTGGCGGCCGACACCGACTCGGTACCCGACGCATCGCGGGTGACTCCGCCTCGCCTCCTGGAATCCGACGAGCGTCCGGACCTGCGGATCTCGCTGAGCCTGGATGGCGCCGGACTCGCGGTGTCCGATCTGCGGTCGTCCCTGCCGACCGCGGCGACCCGGGCCGACGGGGTGACACACCTGCAGGTGGAGGCGGGTGCGCGCGCCGACCGGGACTTCGTGCTGCGCTTCCGGGTCGACCGCAGCGAGCTGTCGTCGTCGGCGCTGGTTGTCCCGGACGAGGACGGCCCCGAGGGCACCTGGTCGGTGACAGTGGTACCGCCCGTTGAGACATCCAGTGCGCCAAGGGATGTCGTGGTGTTGCTGGACCGCTCGGGTTCGATGCACGGCTGGAAGATGATCGCCGCACGGCGGGCCGCCGGCCGGATCGTGGACATGCTCGACACCGCCGACCGATTCTGCGTGCTGGCCTTCGACGATCGGATCGACACACCCACCGGTCTACTGGACGGTTTGGTGGACGCGACCGACCGCAACCGGTTCGCCGCGGCGTCGTGGCTGGGCTCCCTGGAAAGCCGTGGCGGCACGGAGATGGCCGAGCCGCTGTACAAGGCGGCCGACATCCTGGCCGGGACGGGTGAGGACCGCCAGGCCAGTGTCGTGCTGGTGACCGACGGCCAGATCACCGGGGAGGACCACCTGCTGCGCACCCTGGCGCCCGCCGTCGGACGGTCCCGCATCTACTGCGTGGGCATCGACCGCGCCGTCAACGCCGGTTTCCTCGACCGGCTCGCGGGGCTGGGGCACGGGCGCTCGGAGTTGGTGGAATCCGAGGAGCGTCTCGACGAGGTGATGGCCCGGCTGGCCCGGACCATCGGCCGTCCGGCGCTGACGTCGCTGCGGGTACGTGCGGAAGGAGTCTCGCTCCTCGACGACACGGTGACGCCGGCCCGCCTACCCGACGCCTTCGCAGGAATACCGTGTGTGATCTCGGGGCGCTACCGGGGTGCCGGCGACGTGACCTTCCACGTCGACGCCGACGAGTCGTTCACGACCGCGCTGCCCGCCAGGGTCGCACCGGAAGCCGTTGCGGTGCGGACGATTTGGGCGCGTTCGGTGGTCCGTGACTTGGAGGACGAGTACGCGGCGTACTCCGCCGACGACGAACTGGCCGCTCGGTTGGTCGCGCACTCGGTGCGCTTCGGCGTGCTGTCACGGTTCACGGCGTTCGTCGCGATTGACCCCGAGCACACCGACGCCGGTCCGCTGACCGAGGTGGTTCAGCCCGTCGAGGAGCCATCCGGGTGGGCGACGACCGTTGGATTTGCCCGCGGGGGCGCGGCCTACGCACTGGCCGACGCGGACCTCGTCATGCCGGCACCGGCGGGTGCCATGCCGGAGTCGGCGGGTGCGGCGCCGCTCCCTGCCAGCGTCGTACCGGAGCAATTGGCACCCAGCAAGCCCGCCACTCCGCGGCCGCTGGACAAATTGCTGAAGCAGGTCGAGAAGTCGATGCAGGTGCGGCGTTCCGGCCTCGACGCGGTGCTCGACGAGTTGAAGCGGCATCGCGACGCGGCCGGCGACCCTGAACTGCGGGCGGCGCTCGACCAGTTGTGCGCCGCGCTGGCGCGCTTCCTGGCGGAGCCGAAGGCGCCGCAGAGCCGGCAGGTGCTGGTGGCCCTCGACGCGGTCAGGCGGGCCATGACGGAGCGGCCGGGCAAGCGGCGCTTTTGGAGGTGACGTGGTCGGTCGGCCGCGGGCCCGCGATCCAGCGCAGAAAAATTCACGAAAATATTGACATGTAATTGGTTTCCTATAATCTGGCCTCATCGCGTGTCGGAGGGAGGCTTGCCAAATGACGATGGTCGATATCCCCGCCGCCATGCATGTCGGCGCCGACGAACTGCCGTTCGTCGACGTCGGTGACGGGTCGCTGCTCAAAGTGATCCAGGTCAGAGCGGCCGAGGGTCTGTGGATCGTGGAGAACATATTCCAGGCCGGCTATCAGGTGCAGCGGCACAAACACACCGGACCGGTGTACGCCTACACCACTTCGGGAGCCTGGCGATACCGGGAGTACAGCTACGTCAACCGCGCGGGATCGTTCCTGTACGAACCCGCGGGCTCCATCCACACCCTGCAGGTACTCGAGGACGACACCCATGTGTGGTTCCAGATCTACGGCGCCAACCTCAATCTCGACGCCGTGGGAAATGTGGAGAGCGTCTTCGACGGAACCAGCACCCTGGTGAACTACCTGTCCCTGTGCGAGGCCGCAGGTTTGCCCCGGCCGAACGTACTCGTGCAATGAGCGCACCCACCGCATCCGGTCTTCTTGACCTCGCCAGTCCGGATGCCTTCGTCAACGGCGTTCCGCACGAGGCGCTCGCGGGGTTGCGGCACACGGATCCGGTGCACTGGCAACCGATGAATGGTGAGCCCGGCTTCTGGGCTGTGCTGCGTCACGCTGATGTGGTCGAGGTCGCCCGCCACCCGGAGGTCTTTTCGGCCACCGAAGGCGGCATCGTCATCGAAGACCTACCACCAGTGACGCTGGGCAGGATGCGAAACATGTTGGCGGCGATGGACCCGCCCCGTCACCATGCGTATCGCGCGCCGATGTCACCGCACTTTCGCCCACGCGCGATAGCACGTCTCGAGGGTCGGGTACGCGATATCTGCCGTTCGATCATGGCCGATGCGCAGGAACGCGGCGAAGTGGAGTTCGTTCACCAGGTCGCGGCTCCGCTGCCGGCCCACGTTATCGGCGAGCTCTTCGGACTGCCCCGGAAAGATTGGCCCTACCTGCAGCAGTTGGCTGAGCGCATCACCTCCAATCAGGACCCGGACCTGGCGGGTCCGGCATACGGCGACGGCGAGGGCGGGGCCGAGATGGCGGCCTATGCGGTCGAGCTGGCCGCCGCGCGTCGGACGGCCGAACCGGTCGCCCATCTGACCGGGGCCATCCTCCACGGCGATTTCGGCGGCCGGCCGATGACTGACCTTGAATTCGGCGGCTTCTTCGTGCAGCTGGTTACCGCGGGCAACGACACCACCAAGGGAATGTTGTCGTCAGGCTTGTTGACCCTGCTGCGACACCCCGACCAGCTGGCCGAACTGCGAGCCGATCCGTCGCTCATCGGGCGTGCGATCGAGGAGATTCTCCGTTACGACAACCCGCTGCACTATTTTCGGCGGACGGCGCTCGTCGACACCGAACTCGCCGGAGTCCACATCAGGGCCGGCGACAAGGTAGCGATGTATTACACGTCCGCCAATCGCGACGAAACCGTCTTTGAAGACCCTCAGCGATTCAACATCCACCGCCATCCCAATCCGCACCTGTCGTTCGGGATGGGCGCTCACTTCTGCCTGGGCGCGCACCTGGCCAGACTAGAGGCCCGCGTCTTCTTCGAAGAGCTGTTGGCCACCTTCCCGGGCATCGAGCTCAGCGGCGAGCCCGTGCGGATCCGCTCGAACCTGAACAATTCACTGAAGCGCCTGCCCATCATGCTGAGCGGGAACCGTCGTGCGTCTGGTATTTGAACGCCTCCGCTTTCTGATCGTCATCGCCGTCTGCGGGCTGGCGGTGACGACCCTGGTGACGTTGCTGTGGGCGTCTGGACGCGCCGTGGACCTGGTCGTGGTGTTGGCACATGGGGGGTGGCGCCAGGATTCCGCGGTGATCAGCCTGCTGGAAGTTGTCGACCTGTTCCTGCTGGCGACTGTGCAACTCATCGTGGCGCTGGGTCTGTTCGAGCTCTTTGTCGCCGACCTGCACCTGCCCGAGTGGCTGACCGTGCACAATCTGGGCGATCTCAAGCGACCGATCATCCAGGTGCTGGTGGTCATCGTCGTCATAAAATTCGTCGAGCGCATGTTGCTGACCGGCGCGCTGGAGACGCTGTACGTCGGCACCGCGACAGCGGTGGTCACCGTCGCCCTTGCGGTGTTCATCCGGCTGGGTGAGCGGACTTGAGCACTTCCCGCAGGATCGACTCGATGGTGTCGAATTCGGCCTGACCGCTGATCAGCGGCGGCGCCAGTTGGATCACCGAATCGCCGCGATCGTCGGTGCGGCAGTACAGGCCGGCTTCGAACATCGCCGACGACACCCGGCCGAGCAGGGCGGAGCGTTCGTCGTCGTCGAAGGTCTGCTTGGTCGCCTGGTCCTTGACGAGTTCGATCCCGAAGAAGAACCCCTCGCCCCGCACGTCGCCGACGATGGGCAGGTCGTACAGCTTCTCCAGGGTTGCCCGCAACGCGGGGGACAACTCCTTGACTCGGTCGTTGAGGCCTTCGCGCTCGAAGATGTCGAGGTTGGCCAGCCCGACGGCCGTCGACACCGGATGCCCACCGAACGTATAACCGTGCGGGAACATCGTCTCGCCGTCGTTGAACGGCTCGAACAGCCTCTCGCTGGCGATCATGGCGCCCAGCGGCGCGTAGCCCGACGTCAAACCTTTCGCGCAGGTGATCATGTCGGGTACATAGCCGAAGTCGTTGCACGCGAACATCGATCCGATTCGGCCGAAGGCGCAGATCACCTCGTCGGACACCAGCAGCACGTCGTATTCGTCGCAGATCTCCCGTACCCGCTCGAAATAACCCGGCGGCGGCGGAATGGAGCCGCCGGCGTTCTGCACCGGTTCCAGGAACACCGCCGCGACGGTGTCCGGTCCTTCGAATTCGATCGCTTCGGCGATCCGGTCCGCCGCCCACCGGCCAAACGCTTTGGCGTCCGCGGCATGCGGTTCGGCTGCGCGGTAGAAGTTCGTGTTGGGCACCCGGAAACCGCCCGGCGTCACCGGCTCGAAGGGGGCGGTGAACTTCGGCAGGCCGGTGATCGCCAGCGCGCCCTGCGTGGTGCCGTGGTAGGCGACCGAACGCGAAATCACCTTGTGCTTACCGGGTTTGCCGGTCAGCTTGAAATATTGTTTTGCGACTTTCCATGCCGTTTCGACGGCCTCGGTGCCACCGGTGGTGAAGAACACCCGGTTCAGGTCACCCGGGGCGTACCCGGCGACGCGTTCGGCGAGTTCTATGGCCGTCGGGGTGGCGTATCCCCAGAGCGGGAAGAAGGCCAGCGTCTGCGCCTGCCGGGCCGCGACTTCGGCGAGTTCGGACCGGCCGTGACCGACCTGCACCACGAACAATCCGGACAGCGCGTCGAGGTAGCTCTTACCGCGGTCGTCGAAAATCGTGACGCCGTCGCCGCGGGTGATCACCGGCGGGGTGAAGTCCGGGCCGTGCCGGGTGAAGTGCAGCCAGAGGTTGCTCATCTCACCGATGGTAGGGATGCCGTCAGTTCGGCTCCTCGGCACCGCGCATCAGCCGTGCCAGCGCGGCGCGTCCACTGACGCCGGCCTTGGTACTCGCCCGGTAGATGTGGCTCTCGACGGTCCGTACCGACAGCGACACCGCCTTGGCGATCTGCCGATTCGACAGCCCCCGCGCCACCAGCACCGCGACCTCCCGTTCGCGGGCGGTGAACGGCGGCGCGAAAGAGGCCGCCGCGATCGCCGGACTGGTCGCGCCGCCACATCGGGCCGCCAAACTGCGCACGCGGGTGGCCAGGGTTATGGCGCTGCCCGCCCGCCCCGCCCGCCGGTGTGACACCGCGGCTTGGCCGGCGGCGTCGGCGGCCGCCAGTAGATCGCCCATGTCTTCGAATTCCGTTGAGGCTCTTTCGAGTTCAGCGGAATCGTCAGCACCCAGCGCCGCGGCGTAGCGCGCGGCGATCGCGGCGCGGGGTCCTTGCACACGCGTAGCCAACTCGGCCAGTCGCGCGGCCGCATCGACGTCGTCGAACTGCACCGCGGTCTGCAGGTACCACACTTCGCGGGCGAACTGATCGTGCTCGCGCGCTAACTCGGCCGCTTCGCGGGCCAGTTGACGTGCTTCGGTGGTGCGTGAGCGCACCGCCGCCAGCCACGCGGCGGTGAGCATTTCGAGGGATTCGACGTACACATAGGCCGGATGTCGGTGGGTACGGGCGGTGCTCAATGCGCGTTCGGCCGCATCGACGTCACCGCAGCGGGCCAGCGCCTGGGCGCGCATCAGGTGGAACCGGTAGAAGCTGTTGGCCAGGTTGAAGTTGTTCGTCATCTCGTCGTCGATCTCGTTGGGCAGCAACCGCAGCGCGGCAACGAGATCTCCGGCAGCCAGCATCGCCATTCCGAGGATCTCGGATGCGACTGTGCGGATGGCGACCGGTTCGTCGCGCTGGGTACGGCGGTGCCGTTCGGCGACCTCGATGGCCTCGGAAATCTGCCCGGCAGCCGCCAGGGCGAAGGTGTGGAACTCCGTCAGGGGCTGCTGAAGAAATTTGCCCTGCTCGCTCAAGACGAGCGCCGCCGACGCATCGACTGCCCTGGCCACGGCCCGATCGAGGTGGCCCAGTTCCGCGTTGGCCAGGCACTCGGCGGCGTAACCCATTGTCATGCCGTACCAATCGAGTTGGTCATAGTCCACCTCCGCTACCGTCGCCAGGACCTGCACCGGCCGGGCGGCCAACGAGAGCTGATTCGCGCGGAAAATGAGCAACTGCTGCCGTCGGGCGCCTTGGGCGGTTTCCAGCGCATCGTCGATCAGCCGCCAAGACCGCTCGGGCGATCGCAATCCCCACAGCAAGTTGGACGCACGCATCACCATGTAGTTGATGAACGCGGATTCGGTGGCCTCGTCGACCTCCACACCGTCGAGCACTTCCAGCGCGAGCTCGCCCTTTTCCATCATGAACAGCGAGTAGGCCAAGGGTATGCGGGCCTGCGCGCCGGCACCCGTCGCGGCGACCGCGCTGAAAAGCTGTTCCGCTGTCTCGAAGTCCAGTAGTGAACTGGCCGCCGTGGCAGCCGAC
Organism: Mycobacterium sp. 23; assembly: GCF_048287075.1. NCBI lineage: Bacteria > Bacillati > Actinomycetota > Actinomycetes > Mycobacteriales > Mycobacteriaceae > Mycobacterium > Mycobacterium sp. 23. The sequence continues at coordinate 2,680,680 of NZ_JBLVUX010000005.1, read as the reverse complement.
AACAGCACGCCCGGCTCGGGCGGCAGGTCGGACTCGAGCCATAGCAGGCCCCGCTTGACTGTCTTGGCGATGCCTCCGCCGTCCTTCATCGCGGCCGCGACCTGGCCGCGAAGGCGGCGCAGCCGCGACGAGCCGCAGCGGTTCAGGCGGCTCTCGGCGTATAAGGGGTGCCCGATGTACACGTCGCCGCCCGACACCCGAATGAGGTCGCGCTGTTCGGCATCTTCGATGGCGTCCTGATCGGCGATTAGCCTCAGGCAGTGCCAGTCCACCGGTTCGGACACGGCCACCAGATCGACGACGTCGCGTACGGCCGCCGGAATGGCGCCGATATGCGCGTCCAGCAATTCGGCGAGGGATCGGGAGATTTCGGTGTCTCCGTGCCAGCGCACGGCGCCGTCCCGGATCGTCATCCGTTCCGCCCGGCGTTCCTGTTCGATGAGCTGACGCAGATACAGCACGTTGCCGTTCGTAAGGTGCCACAGCCGCTCCGCGCACTGCTGATCGGGGGCCGCGCCGAAGACCTCCGCCAACAGGTCTTCGACCTCGCTGCGTTGCAACGGCTCCAGGTCATGACGCAGTAACAGGCCGTCCTTCCACAGCGCCGTCAGCGCGGCCGGAACGGGCGCGCCGGCACGGATCGCGAGGATCAGAGCAGCGGCCCGCGAATGTGCCAGTTGGTGTACGACGAGGGCGGAGATTTCGTCGAGCAGGTGGGCATCGTCGACGAATACCAGCAGGCGGTCCGGTTGCACGCCGTCGGTCAAGGCGCCGATGACACGGCGCGCCAAGGCAAGTGGCGCGTTCTCCACATCGTCGGTCCACTGCGCGAAGGCGCCGAGCGGGATCGGCCTGCTGGTGGCGGTGGCGGCGATGGTTCGCACGGTCCAGCCGTCGGCCACCGCGGCCCGTATCGCCTCGCGAGCCAGTCGCGACTTGCCTACCCCGGCCTTGCCGGCCAGCGCGACGCCCCGCATCTCGGCAATGGAGCCCATGACGGAGCGGACGTCCTGCTGTCGGCCGATCATGGGCCAGTGATCGACCACAGCAGAACCTTACCGAAGGAGTTGAATTTATTCATGAAAATCACTGCACCATAGGCCGGCGTTACGCTCAGGTCATGGTCGCGACGACGCAGGTCACCGAATTCGAGTCGCTGCGACCGCATCTCATGTCGGTCGCCTACCGGCTGACCGGAACCGTGGCGGACGCCGAGGACATCGTTCAGGAAGCCTGGCTGCGCTGGAGCGCGCAGGACGGTGTGATCCACGACTTGCGTGCCTGGTTGACCACGGTGGTGAGCCGGCTGGGTCTGGACAAGTTGCGTTCGGCGGCACACCGACGGGAAAGCTATACCGGCAATTGGCTGCCGGAACCGGTCGTGACGGGCTTCTCGGACGCCCAAGCGGCTGACCCGTTGTCGGCCGTGGTGTCCGCCGAGGACGCCCGGTTCGCGGCGATGGTGGTGCTCGAGCGCTTGCGACCCGATCAGCGGGTGGCGTTCGTGCTGCACGACGGGTTCGCCGTGCCGTTCGCTGAGGTCGCCGATGTGCTGGGCATCAATGAAGCCGCCGCGCGGCAACTGGCGTCGCGGGCCCGCAAGGCCGTCTCCGCGGCGCCGCCGCCGGAGCCCGACCCTGCGCATGCCGAGGTGGTCGGCCGGCTGATGGCCGCGATGGCCGCCGGTGACATCGAGACCGTGGTCTCGCTGCTGCACCCCGACGTGACGTTCACCGGAGACTCGGACGGCAAGGCGCCCACCGCGGTTCAGACCATCCGCGGAGCGGACAAGGTGGTCCGGTTCATGATGGGCCTGGCCCGCCGCTACGGCGACGCGTTCTACACCGCAAATCATCTGGCGTTGGTCAATGGCGAATTAGGCTCATACACAACGGGATTCCCAGCTTCCGAAGGGCGCAGGGAGATGGCGCCGCGGATCACGGCGATGACGGTGCGCGACGGCAAGGTGGTCGCGCTCTGGGATGTCGCCAATCCCGACAAGTTCACCGGCTCGCCGCTGCGGGCTACACCGGCAGGATGATCGCCGTGGCCGGCGGGAGGGAGATCGACTGACCGCCGGGCGCCACGTAGTTATAACTGGGTGCGGGTCCGTAGATGCCGACGTGACCGGGGCTGGTCGGACCCAGCCCGGCCCACATGTCGTTGATCCAGCCCGTCGAGAGCGTGTACACCGCCGCGGTGGCGCCCGGCGGGGAGAACTGGGTGATCACCTGTAGGGCCAAGTCGATCAGCGGGCCACGGCCCAGCATCGAGTCGACATGGGAGCCGCCCGCAATCTCCGCGCCGACGAATTGGCCCGGGTATAGGCTGACCAACTGATTTGTGGTGTTGCCGAAGGCATTCCACGACTGCGGCGGCGCCGCCACCGTGTAGATCGGAACATTGGCCGCCTGCAGTTGGCTGATCGCGCCGGCGAATACCGCGTTGTTGTTGGCGACGCCGTCGAACATCACCACGCCCTTGAGGTGGTTCGTGGCGCCATTGAGATTCGCCAGGTAGTTGCCGGCGGCGATCGAGGTGAGCCCTCCTCCGGCGGAGTGTCCGGACAGGATGAAATCCTGCGGCAGCGTGCCGACTAATCCCGCGTGTTGCGCGCTCATGTTCAGTGCCGTCTGGGGGCCTTGGAACAACGACGCCACGCCCTGTTGCATCTCCGGGCTGCCGATCCACAGGCCCAACGGCAACGGAATCGACGGCACGGTCGGAGTCACGACCGCGCTGTTGGTCTGCCCCGCCAGTTCGATGGCAAGCGGCTGGTACAACCAACCGAACGCGCCGAAGCCGTGCGAAAAATACACAGTGCCGGTGGGGGCCACCGTTCCGTTCGCCTGTGTCGGGAAGTACCAGAACGCCGGAGCGGGGTAATTGAACTGGGGGATCGGGAGCCCGAGGAAAGAGGTTGGGCCGATCGGGATTGGCATGAACGAGAAGCCGACCCGGACGCCGGTCACTCCGCCCGTACCCGTCACGGGCAACGTGGTGGGGAAATTGATGAACTTGCCCAGGCCCACGGCATCGGCGCCGAAGTTGAGCAGCGCTCCCACCGTCGCGGCGCCCGTGCCGTTGAACAGCGGGCAGGTGGACAACGCGCTGCCGAGTTGTTGCAACAACCCCTGCAGCGGCGCGGCGTTGGCGGCCTCGGCGGCTGCGTACGCAGCCCCGGCCGCACTCAACGCGCGCTCGAACTCGGACTGGAACAGCGTCGTATTCGCCGTCAGGGCCTGCAACTCGGTGGCGTAGCTGCCGAAGAACTTCGCGACCGCAGCCGACACCTCGTCGGCAGCCGCGGAGGCGATGTTCGTCGTCGAAGGAGCCGCCGCGGCGGCGGCCCCTCTGATCGCCTCCTCGATCTTGGTCAACTCACCCGAAGCCAAGGCTAAGGCCTCAGGTGCGGCGATCACGTACGACGACATTGCGGCTCCATTCCCCGGTGGCCCCGACAACCAAAGGACTGCTGCCAAATGCTACGAGTTCAGGAACGATTTAGTTCACTTTTTGAATGATTCGGCGGAATCAGCCCACGGTACCCGGCACGCATCGCCCGAATTGAAGCCCTGCTCGGTGATCCCCAGGGCCGAATACATCCGCGCGCGCATGTTCTCGACGCCGATCTGATAGGTCAGCTCGATCACTCCTGCGTCGCCGAAGCGAACCCGCAGATCCTCGACCTGCTCGTCGGTGATCGCATGCGGGTCGGTGGTCATCGCGTCGGCATAGGCGATCGCGGCGCGCTCGTCGTCGGAGTAAAGCGGTGAAGTCGCATATCCATCTATGTCCCTGAGGCGCTCTGTGTCCAGGCCGTCCAGCCGCTGCAACATCTCTCCGAAGTCCACACACCACGAGCAGCCGACGGTGCGCGCGGTCCAGAACACCGCCAGTTCGCGCACGTTGGCCGGCAGGGTCCGCGAGGCGTTCTGCAGCATCGTTTCGTGCACGGCGTTGGCGACCAGCAGCCGCGGATGGCGAGCGGCGACGGTGAACGGTTCCGGCACCTCGCCGAAGCGGCGTTTGGCGACCCGGTACATGGTGCGCACCAGCAGTCCGGCGCGCTTGGGAGGCAGGGGCTGAATGCGTGTTTTCTGCGTCATACCCCTCAGACGAGACAGCCCGCCTTCATGTGACAGGTTCGTGTGACAGAGCGCCGCCAAGAATTCGCCAAGGATTTTCCAAGGGCGGCGGCGGACTCTGGACAGGTGGAGCACGCAACGTCGTCTTACTGGTCTTTTACCGAATTCCCGCAGCTGACCGAACTCGAGGACTGGGCGCACGAGGAGGTGCTGATCGCCGACTCGCGGCTGGACCAGACCGGAATCCGCGCTGCGGTGGACGCGGTCTTCGAGGCGAACCCCGCCCTGGGTGCGGTGTTCGAACCCAGTCGCGACCGGTGGCTGTCCCGTCCCGGTGGCAGCTGGAGCTGGGCGGTGGAGCCACCCGGGGTCACAGTGCCCGAGGTGATCGCCCGCCAACGTGCCAGCTACGACATGCGCACCGGCCGGTTGTTCGCCGTGTCGCTGCTGCCGGGGACACCCGACCGGCTGGTGCTGACCGCGAGCCGGTTGTGCGTCGACGAGGAGTCGTGGAACGGGGTGATCGAGAATCTCGTGGCGGCGTACGCGGAAGCCAAGGACGGCGCCGCACTGGCACTGGACGCTGAGTTCAAAAATCGAGGCGGGCACTCATGGGTGTGGCGGCGGGCACGTCGCCGGCGGCGATCACCGTCCGCGCGACCGGCGTCAGCGCGCTGAACAAGGCCTGCAGATCGTCGTCGTCGAGACCATCGAACACCCGCAAAGCCAATGCGTCAGTGGTGGATTCGAGCTGAGACTTGAGGTCACGCCCGTCCGGCGTCAACGAGCCATCGGAATCGAGCAACCCGCGGTCGGCGAGGCTCTGGCGGCAGGACTGCCACTCGTCGTCGTCGTAGTGGCGGGAACGCTTCATGAATTCCTCGGAGACCGCGCTCGCCGCGGTATGGAAGACGTTCGACTCTCGCCCGGAGATCCCCGCGGCTACCAGCGACGCGACGTGCCCGTCGCCGCGGTGCTCGCGCAGCAGGGTGGTCGCGTGCCAGAGCGCGGCCACCGGATCGGAGGGCACCGGCAACGCGACGTTGGCCGCGAACAGCGACCGGCCGTCCACCGGTGCGCACTGCGCGGTACGACACGCCAATTCTGCTGCGGTGCTCACGTTTTCGTCGTCGGTGACGCCGCATCGGCGCAAGGCCGCGACGGTGGAGTCCTGGCGGGCGCGTAATGCGCTGTCCGGACCGGCGATCTGCCACGCGGCCGGCAGCGACTTGGCCACCCGGGCGTGTGCGAAGTTGTAGAACACCGCTGTCACCACCTGCGGCGCCACCGCGCCCAGCGGCGCCGAACGTGCGGCGAAGTACCCCATCCAAAATCCGCGATAACCCAGGCCGTCCAACGCCGTTCGTACCTCGGGAGCAAAGTAGGTCAGGGCATGGATCGGCTCGAAACGGTCATAGAGGTGCCTGGCGAGCGCGGGGGTTCTTTGCATACCTGCGTTGATAGCATCCAGACACCGCTCCGGAGGAGGCTTGGTGACGGGGGACGTGGAAGGCGAGGTCTTCGGGCGCTACCGACTGCTCGAAGTGCTCCGCTGGGGCGGCATCGGCACGGTCTATCGGGCCCGGGACACCATGATGACCCGGGAAGTGGCCATCAAGCTGATGCCCGCCGAGCCGCCGTTTCAGGACCGGTTCCGGCAGGAAGTGGCCGTCGCGGCCCGCCTGCACAACCCGAATATCATCCCGATCTACGAGGCCGGCGAGATCGATGGCCGCTTGTACCTGGTGATGCCCGTCGTCGACGGTGTCGACCTGCAAACCATGCTGCACCGCGACGGGCCGATCAGCCCGAAGCTGGCCGTGCGGGTGATCGAACAGGCCGCCGCGGCGCTGGAGGCCGGCCACGGGTGCGGGCTGACGCACGGTGATGTCAGGGCCGCGAACATCTTCGTGGTCGGCGGCGAGTTCGTGTACCTGCTCGATTTCGGTGCCACCGCCGACAGCTCGGCCCCGGGTGACCCGGCCGGCGACATCCACGCCCTGACCGGCGTGCTCTATGAGTGCCTGACCGGCCGGCCGGCAGACCCCGCCGGCCAGACGCCCAAGCCGAGCGACGTCCACTTCACCATCCCGGCCGGATTCGACGAGGTCGTGGCGCGCGGCCTGGCCGATGATCCCGACAACCGCTATCCAACCGCCCGCGAGTTGGCCGTCGCCGCCCGAGAGGCGCTGGCGCCGGTGGTGACGCCGGTGGTCATGGCCGAGGAAACGGACTTCGGGCGGTACCGGCTGTTCGAATTGCTCGGCGCCGGTGGCATGGGCTCGGTGTACCGAGCCCACGACACCTTGCTGGGACGTGACGTGGCGGTCAAGGTGCTGCGAACGGAACTGGCCACCGAGCCCGGCTACCAGGAGCGGTTCCGGCGCGAGGCATATGCCGCGGGCAGGTTGGCCAACCCGCACATCATCCCGATCTATGAGGCCGGTGAGATCGACGGGCGCCTGTATCTGGTGATGCCGATCGTCGACGGCGTCGACCTGCACCACGTGCTCGACCAGGCCGGGCCGATGAGCCCGCAGCAGGCGGTCCGAGTGGTCGAACAGGTCGCCGTGGCGCTGGACGCTGCACACAAGTCGGGGCTGGTGCATCGCGATGTGAAGCCGTCGAACCTGCTGATGGTCGGCGAAGAATTCGTGTATCTCATCGACTTCGGGCTGGTGCACGAAGCAACTGCGTCGCGCTTGACGCGCACCGACATCGCCCCGGGAAGTCCGGCGTACATGGCCCCGGAGCGGTTCAGGTCCGGGACGATGGCCGACGCTCGCTCCGACGTGTACTCGCTGGCCTGTGTGCTCTACGAGTGCCTGACCGGGCGGCCGCCCTTCCGCGGTGGCGGGGTGGAGGGGTTGACCGCCGCGCATCTGTTCGACGAGCCACCCAAGCCGAGCAGCTCCGACCCCGCGATGCCTGCCGGGTTCGACGAGGTGATCGCACGCGGCATGGCCAAGCACCCCGATGAGCGGTACCAGTCCGCGCAGGAGCTCGCCGTCGCCGCCCGCGCGGCCCTGGCCACGAAACCGGCGCCGCCGTCCGCGCTCCCCGACGCGCTGCATTCGACGCAGGATGCCCGCACCGTCCCGTCGCCGTCACGCGGCCGTCGCCGGGCCCTGACAGTCGGCACGGTCGCCGCCGTGGTGCTGCTGATCGCCGCAGTCCTGGCGCTCACCAACGGATTTCCGTTTCGCTCCGGGACCACGCAGACGCAGATTGTCTTGCCGTTCACCGGGCTCGACGGGCCCCTCGGTGTGGCGGTCGACATCAGCGGCAACGTCTATGTCACCGATACCGGCCACAACCGGGTGCTGAAACTGCCCGCAGACTCGACCACCCAGACCGTCGAACCGTTCGCAGACCTGAATCATCCGGGTGGCATAGCCATCGATGAGCAGGGCAATGTGGTGATCACCGAGCCGACGAACAATCGGGTGCTGGAGCTGGTGCCGGGAGCCGGCCAGACGGTGCTGCCGTTGACCGATCTCGCGCGCCCTGCGGGGGTGGCCCTGTATCGACGCAACCCCGAGACGGACCGGATCGTCGTCGCCGACCTGGGGCACGACAGAGTGCTGGCGCTGAACGGGGCACATTCCGCGCAGCGGGAATTGCCTTTCACCGGCCTTGACGATCCTGCGGGTGTGGCGGTGGGCAGCGACGGCGGCCTGTTCGTTATCGACAGCGCGAACGAGCGGATACTGAAGCTGCCCTGGACGGCGTCGGTGGCGACCGTGTTGCCGTACGCGGTCGGGCACCCCGACTTCGTCGCGGTCGACGCCGCCGGCGACCTCTACGTGACCGACAGCCACGCCAACCGCGTCATGAAGCTGACGAAGGACACGACGACGTCAATCACGTTGCCGTTCAACGGACTCAAGGGACCGCAGGGTGTCGCGGTGGACTCCGCCGGGAACGTCTACGTCGCCGACGCCGGCAACAATCGCGTGCTCAAGCTGCCGCCGAGCTGACTCTCATCGCCGTGGCGGCGGCGGGCGGTATTGCCCAGGTTGCGGTGGGGGATAGTGCGGTGGGGGATAGTGCGGTGGGGGATGGTGCGGCGGGTAGTAGTACTGGCCGGGTGGCTGCGGTCGGTAGTTCGGCGGTCCAGCGCCCGGCGGAGGATTTCCCGATGGGTAGGACTGCTGCGGCGCAGTAGAACGGCGGCGGGTGGATTTGACTGTCTTCACGATGGCCCAAACGATCACAGCGCAACCCAGCCCGGCAATGATCCATCCCACCACCTGCTGGGTGGTACGCAGCTCGCCGTAGGTTCCTGAGGGGTGTCTGTATTGCCCCTTGCAGACATCGCCGCTGTGCATGACGGTCTTGTCGTTGCACTTCACTGGGGCAACGGTGGCCTCGTGAACGCCGCCGACAATCATGGCCAGCCCGACAAACAGGACAAGAACCAGTGCAGCGGTTCTGCTCATGAGACCCTCCCGAGTCGCCGCCAACAGACGTAAAAACCCCGGGCTCTTGCGTCTTCCGCGCAAGTTAGCGCGAGAACATCACCGCGCGCTTGACTTCCTGGATCGCCTTGGTCACCTGGATGCCGCGCGGACAGGACTCGGTGCAGTTGAACGTGGTGCGGCACCGCCACACCCCGTCCACCTCGTTGAGGATGTCGAGGCGCTGCGCGGCGGCCTCGTCTCGGCTGTCGAAGATGAACCGGTGCGCGTTGACGATCGCGGCCGGGCCGAAGTAGCTACCCTCGTACCAGAACACCGGACAGCTGGTGGTGCAGCAGGCGCACAGGATGCACTTGGTGGTGTCGTCGTAGCGGGCGCGGTCGGTGGGGCTCTGAATGCGTTCGCGGGTAGGCGGATTGCCGGTGGTGATCAGGTACGGCTTGATCGCCCGGTAGGCGTCGAAGAACGGCTCCATGTCGACCACGAGGTCTTTTTCCACCGGCAGCCCACGGATCGGTTCGATCGTGACGGTGAGTTTCTTGCCGGGCTTTTTCGGAAGCAGGTCGCGCATCAACACCTTGCAGGCCAACCGGTTCAGCCCGTTGATCCGCATGGCGTCGGAGCCGCACACGCCGTGGGCGCACGAGCGCCGGAAGGTCAGCGTCCCGTCCAGGTAGCCCTTGACGTAGAGCAGCAGGTTCAGCAGCCGGTCACTGGGCAGGCACGGCACCCGGAAGCTCTGCCAGCCGCCGGTGGCCGCGAACTTGTCGGGGTCGTCGGGGTTGAAGCGGGCGATCTTCAGGGTCACCATCACCGCGCCCTCGGGAACCGGCGGCAGCGGCGGGTCCTTGACTACCTCGACTTCTGCATCGGCGGTCATCAGTACTTCCGCTCCTTCGGCTCGTAGCGGGTCTGCACGACGGGTTTGAAGTCCAGCCTGATGTCGCTGAGCAGGTCGGTGCCCTCCTTGTACGCCATGGTGTGCCGCATGTAGTTGACGTCGTCGCGGTTGGGGTAGTCCTCGCGGGCGTGGCCGCCGCGGGATTCCTTGCGGTTCAGCGCACCCACCACGGTGACCTCGGCCAGCTCCAGCAGGAAGCCGAGCTCGATGGCCTCCAGCAGGTCGCTGTTGAAACGCTTTCCCTTGTCGTGCACGGTGATTCGCGAGTACCGCTCCTTGAGGGCATGGATGTCGGTCAGTGCTTGCTTGAGCGTCTCCTCGGTGCGGAACACCGCGGCGTTGTTGTCCATCGACTGCTGCAGGGCGCTGCGGATGTCAGCGACGCGCTCGTTGCCGTGCTCGGACAGGATGTCGCGCACCCAGCCGACCACCATCGCCGCCGGGTCCGGCGGCATGTCGGCGAAATCGTGGCTCTGTGCGTAGCGGGCGGCGGCGATGCCGGCGCGGCGGCCGAAGACGTTGATGTCCAGCAGCGAGTTGGTGCCCAGCCGGTTGGCGCCGTGCACCGACACACACGCGCACTCGCCGGCCGCGAACAACCCGGGCACGGTGTTGGTGTTGTCGCGCAACACCTGTCCGCTGACCGTGGTCGGGATGCCGCCCATCACGTAGTGACAGGTCGGGTAGACCGGCACCAATTCTTTCACCGGGTCCACCCCGAGGTAGGTGCGGGCGAATTCGGTGATGTCCGGCAGCTTGGCTTCCAGCACGTCCTCGCCGAGGTGCCGGACGTCGATGTACACGTAGTCCTTGTTGGGTCCGGCGCCGCGGCCCTCCAGCACTTCCAGCACCATGGAGCGGGCGACGATGTCGCGCGGCGCCAGGTCGACGATGGTCGGGGCGTAGCGCTCCATGAACCGCTCGCCGTCGGCGTTGAGCAACCGGCCGCCCTCGCCGCGCACGGCTTCGGAGATCAGGATGCCCAGGCCGGCCAGACCGGTCGGGTGGAACTGGTGAAACTCCATGTCCTCCAACGGAAGTCCCTTGCGGAACACGATGCCGATGCCGTCGCCGGTCAGGGTGTGCGCGTTGGAGGTGGTCTTGTACATGCGGCCGGAGCCGCCGGTGGCCAGCACGATCGCCTTGGCGTGGAAGACGTGGATGGTGCCGGTGGCCAGTTCGTAGGCCACCACTCCGGTGGCCACCGGGCCGGTCGGGGTCTGGGTGAGAGCCAGGTCCAAAGCGTAGAACTCGTTGAAGAACTGGACGTCGTGCTTGACGCAGTTCTGGTAGAGCGTCTGCAGGATCATGTGGCCGGTGCGGTCGGCCGCATAGCAGGCCCGCCTTACCGGGGCCTTGCCGTGGTCGCGGGTGTGGCCGCCGAAGCGGCGCTGGTCGATGCGGCCCTCGGGGGTGCGGTTGAACGGCATCCCCATCTTCTCCAGGTCCAGGACCGCATCGATGGCCTCTTTGCACATGATCTCCACCGCGTCCTGGTCGGCGAGATAGTCGCCGCCCTTGACGGTGTCGAAGGTGTGCCACTCCCAGTTGTCCTCTTCGACGTTGGCCAGCGCGGCACACATGCCGCCCTGGGCCGCGCCGGTGTGGCTGCGGGTCGGGTAGAGCTTGGTGAGAACCGCGGTGCGGACCTGCGGGCCCGCCTCCACCGCGGCACGCATGCCGGCACCGCCGGCGCCGACGATCACCACGTCGTATCGGTGTTGCTCGATCACGGCGCGCCTTTCACGAAAATGTCGTCTTTCACGAAATGTTCGGGTTGAACGTCATCAACACATAGGTCCCGAGCATCAGCGTGAACACCATCGACACCGTCAACAACGCGTTCAGCCAGAACCGGGTGATGTTCTTGCGGCTGTAGTCGTCGATGATGGTGCGAATGCCGTTGCCGCCGTGCAACTGTGCCAGCCACAGCAGCAGCAGGTCCCATACCTGCCAGAACGGTGAGGCCCATCGCTGTGCGACGTAGTTGAAGTCGATGCGATACACGCCGTTGTCCCACATCAGCATGATGAACAGGTGGCCGATGGCCAGGAACACCAGCACGATGCCGGAGAACCGCATGAACAACCACGCGAACTTCTCGAAGTTCGGGATGCCCGCGCGGCGGCGCGGCGAGCGCGGGTTGTCCAGGCTGGCGGGGCGGTAGTAGCTGCGCTGCTTCACCGGTGCGGTCTGGCCGGGTCCTAGCTGAAGATCGGGGCTGCTCATTTGAAGTGCTCCCACATATGGATTCCGGTGACCACGCCGGCCATCACCAGCATCACCAGGAACGTCACGGCGACGATCCATAACATCCGACGCTGATAGCGCGGACCTTCGGACCAGAAGTCGATCAGGATGACCCGGATCCCATTGAGCGCGTGGAATCCCACGGCGGCCACCAGCCCGTACTCCATCAAGCCGACAATCGGGGTCTTGTAGTCGGCGAGCACGGTGTTGTAGGCCTGCGGGCTGACCCGCAGCACCGCGGAGTCCAGGACGTGTACGAACAGGAAGAAGAAGATGGTGGCGCCGCTGATGCGGTGCAGCACCCACGCCCACATGCCGGGGTCTCCGCGGTAGAGCGTCCTGGGCGGCTTGCGTTTGCGTGACGATTCCGGCGCCGGCGGATCCGTGGTTGTCGTCTTCAGAACCACCTGACAGCTCACCTCATTCACGCCGTTGGGAATCCGGCGGATAGGCGGCTATCGCCGGGCAATCGCGAGCTTAGCCCGGTAAACGTTGCCCGCGGTAGCGCCACGATGTGATCCATATCCCGTGTCACAGCCGGGCTAGGGTGGTGTGGTTCAGCCAGCACAACGCCGAGCGGGGTCGCCAATGTCGGAAGTCGATTGGAAGGTGCTGCGGGACAAGGCAATTGAAGTTTCCGCCGGAGCCTACGCGCCGTATTCGCGGTTCCGGGTCGGCGCGGCGGCGTTGGTTGACGACGGCCGGATCGTGACCGGCTGCAATGTGGAGAATGTCTCATATGGTCTTGGTCTCTGTGCCGAGTGCGGCGTCGTGTGCGCTCTGCATTCCACCGGGGGTGGCCGGTTGCGGGCGCTGGCGTGCGTGGACTCCGGCGGTGCGCTGTTGATGCCGTGCGGGAGATGCCGGCAGGTACTGCTCGAGCACGGCGGCCCGGAGATGTTGATCGACCATCCCGCCGGTGCGCGGGCGCTCGGGGAGCTGCTGCCCGACGCCTTCGGTCCCGGCGATCTTTTCCGGGACTCCCGTTGAGCGAGTTCGCTTTCGATGCGCCGACGGTGATCCGCATCAAGCGGGACGGCGACCGGTTGTCCGATGCCGCCATCGATTGGGTTGTCGCCGCCTACACCGACGGCACGGTTGCGCCCGAACAGATGTCGGCACTGCTGATGGCAATCTTCCTGCGCGGCATGGATCGCGACGAGATCGCCAGATGGACCGCCGCCATGCTGGCCTCGGGCCCGCGGATGGATTTCACCGATCTGGGCCTGCGGACCGTCGACAAGCACTCCACCGGGGGAGTGGGTGACAAGATCACACTGCCGGTGGTGCCGGTCGTGGCGGCGTGCGGTGCCGCGGTGCCGCAGGCGGCCGGGCGCGGCCTGGGGCACGCCGGCGGCACCCTGGACAAGCTGGAGTCAATTCCGGGATTCAGTGCCAATCTGTCCAACCAACGGCTGCGCGAACAACTTTGTGACGTCGGGGCCGCCATCTTCGCCGCGGGTGAGCTCGCGCCGGCCGACGCCAAGCTGTACGCGCTGCGTGATATCACCGGCACCGTCGAGTCGCTGCCGCTGATCGCCAGTTCGATCATGAGCAAGAAGCTGGCCGAGGGGGCGGGCGCGCTGGTGCTCGACGTCAAAGTCGGCTCGGGGGCCTACCTGAAGCCCGAAGCGCGTTCCCGCGAACTGGCCCACACCATGGTCGAGTTGGGCATCGCGCATGGGGTGCCCACCCGCGCGTTGCTCACCGACATGCAGTGCCCGCTGGGCCGCACCGTCGGCAATTCCGTCGAGGTCCAGGAGTCGCTGGAAGTGCTGGCCGGCGGCGGGCCGCCCGATGTGGTGGAGCTGACACTGCGACTGGCCGCCGAGATGCTGGAGCTGGCCGGCATCGACGGGGTGGACCCCGCGCAGACGTTGCGCGACGGCACCGCGATGGACCGGTTCGTCCGGTTGGTGGCCGCCCAGGGCGGTGATTTGTCGAAACCGTTGCCAATTGGTGGGTGTTCGGAAACCGTGACGGCCGCGCGGGGCGGCACAATGAGCGACATCGACGCGATGGCAGTGGGGCTGGCGGCCTGGCGCCTCGGTGCGGGCAGATCCCGACCAGGGGCGCGGGTGCAACACGGCGCTGGCATCCGGATCCACCGGCGGCCGGGCGAGCCGGTCACGGCGGGTGAGGCGTTGTTCACGCTCTACACCGAAACGCCGGAGCGTCTGGGACCCGCGCTGGCGGAGTTGGACGGTGCCTTCAGCGTGAGTGACACCCCGCCCGTTCCCAGGACGTTGATTATTGATCGGATCACGCGATGAACCTGACCCTCGAGCAGATCCAGCAGGCACCCAAGGCGCTACTGCACGATCACCTGGACGGCGGGCTGCGGCCGGCTACGGTGCTGGAGATCGCGCGCGAGGTGGGCTACGACGAGTTGCCGGCCACCGATGCCGATGAGTTGGCGACGTGGTTTCGCACCCGCTCGCACAGCGGTTCACTGGAGCGCTACCTCGAGCCGTTCTCGCACACCGTCGCGGTGATGCAGACGCCGGACGCGCTGTACCGGGTCGCCCACGAAGCGGTGGAGGATTTGGCTGCCGACGCCGTCGTGTACGCCGAAATCCGCTTCGCCCCCGAGTTGCACATCAACCGTGGGCTGTCCTTCGACGAAGTCGTCGACGCGGTGCTGGCCGGTTTCGCGGCGGGGGAGAAGGCGTGTGCGGCCGCGGGCACCCCGATCAAGGTGCGCTGCCTGGTGACCGCGATGCGGCATGCGGCGATGTCGCGCGAGATCGCCGAGTTGGCGGTCCGGTTCCGCGACCGGGGCGTGGTCGGATTCGACATCGCCGGCGCCGAGGCCGGGCACCCGCCCACCCGGCACCTGGACGCTTTCGAATACATGCGAGACCACAACGCGCGCTTCACAATTCATGCGGGCGAGGCGTTCGGATTGCCGTCTATCCATGAGGCGATCGCGTTCTGCGGGGCCGACCGGCTGGGCCACGGGGTGCGTATCGTCGACGACGTCGAGGTCGACCCGGACGGGCGCGTGGTGTTGGGCCGGCTGGCGGCGATCGTGCGGGACAAGCGGGTTCCGCTGGAGCTGTGCCCGAGTTCCAACGTGCAGACCGGCGCGGTGGCCAGCATCGCCGACCACCCGTTCGACCTGTTGGCGCGCAGTCGCTTTCGGGTGACCGTCAACACCGACAACAGGTTGATGAGCGACACGACGATGAGCCTGGAGATGCACCGCCTGGTCGAGGCCTTCGGCTACGGCTGGGCCGACCTGCAGCGCTTCACCATCAATGCGATGAAGTCGGCGTTCATCCACTTCGACGAGCGGCTGGCGATCATCGACGAGGTGATCAAGCCTCGGTATGCGGTGCTGATCGGGTAGGGGCTGGTAGCCGGGCGCGCTGTGCGTGTCGTGTGCGTCAGTTCAGTGTCGCGGAGTGCCCTCGGCGGCGGTCCTAAGCCGGCGCCCCGTCGATACCGGCTCCGCCACCTGTGCCGTCTGCGCCTTTGATGCCATGGCCGCCTCCGCCACCTGCGCCGTTGTCCGCGCCGCCGCCTGCCTGGCCGAAGAGCAATCCACCGGCTCCCCCCGACAGTGAGCATCACGCAGAACGGAATGATAGCCGCACACGTCCGGAGTATTTGTGTTTCACCAGATTTCGCTATGCCCAGTTTGCAACGGCAACTTGGCATTTGGTGACGTTCGGAGGGACACCGATTTCGCCGATGATTATGTCCCGCGCGTCGGACCGTTTCTGACTAGCATCGTCGGCGTGCTGCCCGAGCGACTTCGCACCGACGAGGCGCAGCTTCATCGCCTGGCCGATGGCCGTGAGTTGGCCTACCTGGAATGGGGCGAGGCCACCGGTTATCCCGCCTTCTACTTTCACGGAACCCCGAGCTCCCGGCTCGAGGGTGTGTTCGCCGACGGTGCAGCCAAGCGGAACGGTTTCCGCCTGATTGCGATCGACCGCCCCGGATTCGGACGTTCGACTTTCCAGCCCGGACGCAGATTCCGCGATTGGCCGGCCGACGTCTGTGACTTGGCCGATGCGCTGGGTCTGCGGGAATTCGGGGTGGTCGGGCATTCCGGAGCCGGGCCGCACCTGTTTGTCTGCGGCGCTCTGATACCGCCGACGCGGCTCCGCTTCATCGGCGCCTTCGCGCCGTGGGGTCCGCTGGCGACGCCGGAGATCGTGAGTGCCCTGAACGCGACCGACCGCGTCTACAGCGCTCTCGCGAATCTCGGAGCCTGGACCTTCGACGCCGCGTTCGTCCCACTGGGCTGGTGCGCGAAGTACCGACCCGGCCTCTTCTGCCGCTTGCTGACGGCGTGGGTGCCGTCCGCGGAGCGCCAGCACCTGGGTGACGAACTATTCCTCCGGCACTTCCTCGCGACACAGCTCGAAGGCTTCCGGCAGGGTGGTCGCGCGGGAGGCTACGAATCGTTCCTGCTCTATCGTCCGTGGGGGTTCGAGGTCAGCGAGGTCGCCGTGCCCACCCACATTTGGCAGGGCGACCGCGACTCTTTTGTCCCATCGGCCATGGGGCATTACTTCGAGCGCACGATTCCAGGAGTGGAGCTGAACTGGTCTGAAGGCGAGGACCACTTCAATGTCGAAGACTGGGACGCAATCCTCGCGGCCTGCGCGGCTGATCTCTAGGTCAACCCGAAAAGCGAGCCCAGGAGGGCGACCGGCAGCCACAGCGCCAGCGCGGCGTAAATCGGGATGAGGAGCAAGAAGCCCAGATAGTAGAGGTAGGCCAGCGCCTGCCAGAACAGCCCCGTCACCGTGCTGATCAACGACGAGAACACCTGGTCGAGGGATGGAAGGCCGGCGGCGGCGGTCGCGGGCAGCAGCAACGATACGTTGGCCGCTTCCGCGCCGGCATAGGAGTTCGCTGCCGCGCTGAGGTGCTGGACGAACTGCTGCTGATAGGCCGCGGCCTGCCGGGCCGCCGTCTGATAGTCCTGCCCGAACTGGGAAAACAGCTGTGCGACAGCCGCCGAAACCTCGTCGGCGGCCGCGGGAAGCACCGCTCGGGTCGACGCGGCTGTCGTCTGGCTGGCCGCGCCGAGCGTTTGGCCAATAGTGGCCACGTGCGTTGCGGCCTGGGCGAGCAGGTCCGGCACGGCGACTACCGCGGACATGGCCATCATGGAAACAGGGTCATGACCCGGGGGCAAGACGCGAGCCGGTCAGCTATCCAGTCGTGGTGCGAACGGAATCTGGTTGAGACATCACAAGTTGTACGGCGGAAATATCGAGACCCCGTTGTAGGCCAACAGCGCGAACAACAGCGGGACGCTGAGTACGAATATCACGGCGAAAGGAACGAGCAGTGCATAGAACGGAGCGGTGATCGCCGTTGCGAAAATCTGCGAAAATGGCTGAGGCAAGGTGGCGGTCCACGCCCATAATTGCATGTACGCCGAAAATCCGTCGGCCATCACTCTATTGGCAGCTGTTCCCAGCAATTGCCACAACGACTCTGCGTTGACCGCCTCGGCGCCGGCGTAGGAGCCCGCCGCCGCCGTCATTGTCTGTACGAACTGGTCGTGGTAAGCCGACGCCTGCGCGGCCGCGTGCTGGAAGTCCTCGGCATGCTGGGAGAACAGCTGGGTGATGCCCGCCGACACCTCGTCGGCAGCGGGCGGCAGCAGCGCCTTGGTGGGACCCGCTGCTTGCAGGCGACCCGCGATGAGCGTCGAGTCGATGGCCGTGAGGTCCGTCGCCGCCTGGGCGATCGTTGCCGGGTTCGCGATCATGAGATCAGTGTCGGGCCGGGCGAACCGTGCCGCCCTCCGTAGTCGCCTACTTAATCTGCGGCGCTATTCGCGCCTTAGCCGCGACTCCACGAACGATTCGAGCTTCTCCCACGCCCGCACCGCCGACGCGTACGGCCCGGCGGGCTTGCTCGCCGAGTCAGGCTCGAGCACGTACGCGATCAGTTTGCCCAGCGGTTTGCCCTTGTCCAGGGCCTTATCGACCGTGCTCTCCTCGGAGTAGTCGCCGATGTCGCGCAGCAGCTCCACGGCCAGGTCGAGTTGTTCGCGATCCACTGCCTCCGGCCCGTCGGCGAAATCGTCGGCCAGCCCGCTGAGCACGTAGACGTTCTCGTCGGTGATGTCGATCTTCAGCGAGCCGTCGGTGGCCGCGGTGCGGATGTCGTCGTAGGTCGCCAGATCCGACAGGTCATGGTCGTGCTCGTCGGCGAGATAGCGGGCCAGGGCCCGCTCCGAGGAGAACACACTGATGCGACCGTTGCGGCCCAGGAAGATCGGGCGGTCATCGAGGTAGCAGCGCAGCGTGTAGAACGTGCCGGCGCCGGTCATGATCCGGATCGGATCGATGCCTACCTGTGCCCAGAAGTCCTCGTCGCTGCCCAGGACGACGGTGTCGCCCTCGGCGCGCTCGTCGTCTTCCTCGTCTTGTTCCTCGCTGTCCTCGTCGTCCTCTTCCGCGGACTCCTGTGCGCTCTCTTCGGCCTCGTCGGTCGCTTCATCGGACTCCTCGGCGGCCTCGTCTTCTTCTTCTTCCTCGAGTTCCTCTTCGAGTTCTTCCTCGGCCCGTTCCGACAGCTTCTCGTCCACCTCGGGCGTGCTGACCACGTCGTCGATGGCCTTGAGCACGTCGTCCCAGCTGCGGCCGATGATCTCGGCGATGGCGTTCCAGCGCTTCTGGCCCGCTTTGCCGGTGAAGTGGTCGATCCCCCCGGACACCGTGCCCAGGGTGGGATTGCCGTTGAAGAACTTCGAGATCGCCGGCAACTCGCAGACCGACCCGATGGACGACACGATCGCCAGCGTTCCGGCCAGCGCGGCCACCGACTCCTCGGTTGGCTTCTCGGCCACCAGTTCCTCGACGGCCACCAGATCGAACCGCTTGTCGTCGGCCGGGTCCAGCTTCTGCGCGTGGGCTTCGGTGATGTCCTGCCACCCCGGGTGGTCGACCAGGTCGTTGTCCTCATCGGTGCGGACGAACGCGACCAGATCCGCAACGCTGTCGAAAACGTAGAGGTCGTCGTCCTTGCCCAGGAACGCCTCCCACTCGTCCCCGGAGTCGCGCCAGCGGGGCGCCCACAACGTGTAGCGGTCGCCTTCGGACAGGCTCAGGCGGATGGGCACGAGGTCAGCAGCCATGCGGCACACAATAGCGACCCGGCCTTTTGGCGCTTACCCGCCCCAAATAGTTGTGATCACCGGAGCGGTTGCTGCATAACCCGTTTTGGGCAGGCCGTACATCTCCTCCAGCGTGGACAGCACGTTGTAATGACTGATGGTCTCGTTGTAGCTGCCGGGTTGCACGTGCGCTCCGTAGAACACGGTCGGGATCTGATTGCGCGGTCCGCCGTCGTCCTCGTCCCAAGTCAGTATCAGCAGGCTGTTGTTGGCCCGGGCCCAGTTGGCGTAGGCCGACATCCGGCTGTTCAGCCAGGCGTCGCCTTGGGCGATCGAGCCGTCGTGCATGTTGTTGTCGTTGTTGGGAATGACGAACGACACCGTGGGCAGGCTCGCGTAGTTCCCGGGGGCAGGGAACGCGGAAAACGGCACGGAGACGGTGGCCGGGACGTTGCTGAAGTTGACCCAGGGCACGTGCTTGCGCGCATATTTGCCGGCGCTGCAGGCGGTCGAGCCCACCGCGGGCAGGTCCTCCGAGTAGCCACCGAAGGTGTGCCCGCTGGCCAGCAGCTCGGACGCGAGGTTCGGTTGGGCACCGACATCCACCGGGCAGCTGTCCTTGGTGAGCCCGAAGGTGGTCCCGGCGAACAACGCCAGGTAGTTCGGTTCGCTGGGATGCGTCTCGGCGAACGACTGCGCCATCATCGCCCCGCCGGCCGCCAGCGCGTTGATCCACGGCGCCGCCTTGTTGCCGATGATGTTGGCTTGCGAGCGGTTCTCCTCGATCACGACCACCACGTGCGCGTACGACGGCAGCGTCGCCGCGGCCAGCGCCATCCGGGGAACCGGCACGATCACCGCACCCACCGCCGCCAAGGCGCAGAAACCCCTGGTCAGACGACGTCCGAGCGCTCGCATGCCGGGAGTATATGGGCGGCCCGACCCCGCTCCGGGGACAGAAACCCGCGTGTCAACAGGCCTGAACCCGATCGTTATATAGGGTCACACCCCGTGGACGTCCACGTCATAGACCATCCGCTGGCCGCGGCCCGGCTGACCGTGTTGCGTGACGAGCGCACCGACAACGCCGCCTTCCGGGCCGCGCTGCGCGAACTGACCCTGATGCTGGTCTACGAAGCCACCCGCGACGCACCCACCGAGCCGGTGCGGATCCGCACCCCGGTCGGCGACACCGTCGGGGTCCGCTTGGCCAGACCGCCACTGCTGGTGCCGGTGCTGCGGGCGGGGCTGGGCATGGTCAACGAGGCTCACGGTGTGCTGAGCGAGGCGCACGTCGGATTCGTCGGCATGGCCCGCGACGAGAAAACCCATCAACCCGTGCCCTACCTCGAGTCGCTGCCCGACGACCTGACCGACGTGCCGGTGATGATCCTGGACCCGATGCTGGCGACCGGAGGGTCGATGGTCTACACCCTCGGCCTGTTGCTGTCCCGTGGGGCGACGGACATCAAAGTGCTGTGCGTGTGCGTGGCGCCGGAGGGCATCGCCGCGGTCGAGAAGGTGGCGCCGAACGCGCGGCTGTACACCGCCGCGATCGACGAGGGGCTCAATGAGACGGCCTTCATCGTGCCCGGGTTGGGTGACGCGGGGGACCGTCAGTTCGGGCCGCGCTAGCCGGGCGCGGCGGGTCGCCGCCATCGGGCTGAACTACCAGCTTCGAACCTGTCTGACCAACTCCCCGGACAGCGCGCGTGCCCGGTGCCGCGCGGCCACCAGGTCACCGTGCACCCCACACCGGACTTCCAGGTAGCACTTGAGTTTCGGTTCCGTGCCCGACGGTCGCACCACCACCCGCACCGACGTGTCGTCGTCGCCGCCGGCGAGGATCAGGGCGTCGGCGATGTCTTTGCTGGCCGCGACGAAACCGGCCAGCCGATCCGGCGGATCGTCGCGCAACCGGGTCAGCAGGGCGGCGGCTTCGGCACTGTCGGCGACGCGGCGGGGCACCGCGGCCACCTCGTGCACTCCGTAGCGGCGGGCGAGGTCGTCGAGCAGTTCGGGCACCGGACGGCCGCGCAGCGAGGCAACCAGATCACACACCAACACCGCCGCGCTGATGCCGTCCTTGTCCCGCACTGCCTGCGGATCGACGCAGTGGCCGATCGCTTCTTCGTAGGCGTAGACCAACGTCCCGGGACGCTCGGCGTCGGCGCGCGCCAGCCATTTGAAACCGGTGAGGGTTTCGACGTGCTGCGCACCATGGTGAGCGGCGATCGCAGCCAGCATGCGCGAGGACACCACCGTGCTGGCCACTGTCCTGGGCCCTGTCGCGGGCTGCGAGAGGATGTAATCGCCCAGCAGCCAACCGGTTTCGTCGCCCGAGAGCATCCGCCAGCCGGACGGCGCCGGGATCCCCACCGCACACCGGTCGGCGTCGGGATCCAGCGCGATCGCGACGTCGGCGCCGACGCCGGCCGCCAGGGCCAGCAGCGCATCGGCGGCGCCGGGCTCCTCGGGGTTGGGGAACGCGACGGTGGGGAAGTCGGGGTCCGGTGCGAACTGCGCGTCGACGACGTGCACGTCGTCGAAGCCGGCCCGGTGCAGCGTCTCGACCGCCACCGCGCCGCCCACCCCGTGCATCGGGGTCAGTGCGACCCGTATCGAACCGGCGCCCCGCCGCACGCCTGCCGCCCGGCGGATGTATCGCTCGACCAGATCGGTGTCGGCGGGTGTGACGGTGCGGCGCGGGATTTCGTCGGCCGGGGGAGCGTTGGTGATCGCGGCTTCGATCTGGCGGTCGGTCGGGGAGACGATCTGGATGCCGCCGTCGAGATAGACCTTGTAGCCGTTGTCGGCGGCGGGGTTGTGTGACGCCGTGATCTGGATGCCCGCGACAGCCCCGGTGGCCCGCACGGCGAAGGCCAGCACCGGAGTCGGCACCGTGCCGGGAAACAGCAGTACTGAAAACCCTTGCGCAGCAAGGGCTTCGGCGGCAGCGGTGGCGAATTCCGCTGAGCCGCGCCGGGCGTCGCGGCCCACGATCACGGTGCCGGACCGCTCGAGCACCTGCGCCAGCGCCCAGGTGGCCCGCAGCACCACGGCCAGGTTCATCGCGTCCGGTCCGCCGCGCACCGGCCCACGCAGGCCGGCGGTGCCGAACGTCAGCGGCCTGGCGAACCGCGCGGCGAGTTCGGCCGGACCCAGTGCGGCAAGCTCGGCGGCCGTCTGCGGATCGGGGTCGTGGGCGATCCAGTCCTCGGGCGTCACGAATCAGAACCGGGCTATCACGTCGGCCAGCAAGGAACCCATGCGCTCGGCCGACGCCGCCCCGGCGGCCAGCACCTCGGCGTGGCTCAGCGGCTCACCGGTGATCCCGGCCGCCAGGTTGGTCACCAGCGACACTCCGAGCACTTCGGCGCCCGCCGCCCGCGCCGCGATGGTCTCGTGCACCGTCGACATCCCCACCAGGTCGGCGCCCAACAGTCGCAGCATCCGGATCTCGGCGGGCGTCTCATAGTGCGGGCCCGGCAGGCCCGCGTACACGCCTTCGGCCAGCCTCGGGTCGCACTCGCGCGCCAGCGCCCGCAACCGCGGAGCGTATGCGCCTGTCAGGTCGACGAACTGCGCGCCCACCAGCGGCGACCGTGCGGTCAGATTGAGGTGGTCGCTGATCAGGACCGGTTGTCCGACCTCCATGTCGGTGCGCAGTCCGCCTGCTGCGTTGGTGAGCACGACGATCCGCGCCCCCGCCGCGCAGGCCGTCCGGACCGGGTGCACCACGTGTTGCAGATCATGGCCCTCGTAGGCGTGGATGCGGCCAGCGAGCACCAGCACCCTCCGCGCGCCGACCGGCACCGACAAGACTTCACCCGCATGCCCCTCCGCCCTGGGTGGCGTGAATCCGGGGATTTCGGCCTGCGGCAGCACGGCGGCCGGGGAGCCCAGCGCGTCGATCGCCGGCGACCATCCCGAGCCCAGCACCACGGCGACGTCGTGGGTGCCGATGCCGGTGCGTTCGGCGATGACGTCCGCCGCCTGGGCTGCGAGTTCGCTGGTCACACTCGGCGAGACTACTTGCTCGGGCACCGGCGCCCGGCGTGTGTGATGATCTGCCTTGTGCGGCATCACAAATCGCTTTACGTTCTCGCCGCGGCGGCCGTGTTGGCCGTCAGCGCGCTGGTCGGCGGCCCGATACCCAGGGCGGTCGCCGACGACTGCCCCAATGTCGAGCTCGTGTTCGCCCGGGGGACCGCTGAGCCACCCGGGATGGGCGTCGTCGGCGACGCGCTCGAGGCCGCGCTGCGGCCAAAACTGGGCGCGCGCAGTCTGGGCGTCTACCCGGTCAACTACGCGGCCAGCTACAACTTCCTGACGACCGCCGACGGTGCCAACGACGCGCGCGACCACATCGCCTTCATGGCCGACCAGTGCCCTCGGACGAGGATTGTGCTGGGCGGGTTCTCACAGGGTGCCGCCGCGGTCTCGATGCTGGCGGGGGTGCCGCCGCTGGGAGACACCGTCGGCGAATTCGGCTCGGCCCCCGAGCTCGATCCGGTCTTGGCCCAGCGGGTTGCCGCCGTCGCGGTGTTCGGCAATCCGGGCATCCGGTTCAACGTCCCGCTGGCGTCCACCGGCCAGTTCGCCGGCAGGGCGATCGACCTGTGCAGCCCCGGGGACCCGGTGTGCACGGTCGGCGGGCGCGACCGGCTCGCGCACCGCGAGTACGCGGACCCGCCGTACCCCGGCCAGGCGGCGGGGTTCATCGCCGGGCGGGTTTGACCGTCGGTGAGATACTGCGTGGATGCCCGCCATTAGCCCGCTGGACACCGTCGAGGCGACAGTGCGGCGCCGCGGCGGCGACCTGGTCGAGCTGTCCCACGCCATCCACGCGCAACCAGAGCTGGCGTTCGACGAATACCGCAGCTGCGCCAAGGCCAAAGAGCTGGTGGCGCAACGCGGTTTCCAGATTGCCCCGGTCGACGGCCTGGACACCGCTTTCCGCGCCGATTTCGGCAGCGGGCCGCTGGTCGTCGGGGTGTGCGCGGAGTACGACGCCCTGCCGGAGATCGGCCACGCCTGTGGCCACAACATCATCGCGGCGTCGGGAGTGGGTACCGCGCTGGCTCTGGCCGAGGTCGCCGACGAGCTGGGACTGACGGTGGCGCTGCTGGGCACTCCCGCCGAGGAGTCCGGCGGCGGCAAAGCGCTGATGCTGCGGGCCGGCACATTCGACGACGTCGCAGTGGCGGTGATGGTGCACCCGGGGCCCACCGACATCGCCGGCGCGCGGTCGCTGGCGTTGTCCGAGGTCACCGTGGACTACCGGGGCAAGGAGTCGCACGCCGCCGTCGCACCGCATCTGGGTCTCAACGCCGTCGACGCGGTGACCGTCGCGCAGGTGGCCATCGGTTTGTTGCGTCAGCAGCTGGCGCCCGGTCAGATGATGCACGGCATCATCACCGACGGCGGGCAGGCGGTCAATGTCATTCCCGGGCGGGCGGCGTTGAAGTACGCGATGCGCGCCGTCGAGTACGACTCGTTGCGTGAGCTGGAAGGCAGGATGTATTCCTGTTTCGCCGCGGGCGCGCTGGCCGCGGGCTGCGAGTACGAGATCAACGAGGCCGGCCCCGCCTACGCGGAGCTGAGGCCCGACCAGTGGCTGGCGGATGTGTGTCGGGAGGAGATGCGCCGCCTCGGGCGCGAACCGGTGCCGGCCGCCGTAGAGGCGGCGCTGCCGTTGGGCAGTACCGACATGGGTAACGTGACGCACGTGCTGCCCGGTATCCACCCGGTGATCGGCGTCGACGCCGGGGGCGCGACCGTTCACCAGCGTGCCTTCGCGGCCGCGGCGGCGGGGCCCAGTGCCGACCGCGCCGTGGTCGAGGGCGCGATCATGCTGGCCCGCACTGTCGTCGCGCTCGCCGCGGACCCCGCTCAGCGGGACCGGGTGCTGGCGGCCCGGCAGCACAGGGCGGCCGCGTCGTGAGTCTGGTCGACAGCGCCGAGTCGTGGCTGGCCGCCCACTACGACGACCTTGTGGACTGGCGCCGGCACATCCACCGCTACCCGGAGTTGGGCCGCCAGGAGTTCGCCACCACACAGTTCGTCGCCGAGCGCCTGGCCGACGCGGGGCTCAATCCCAAGGTGCTGCCCGGCGGGACCGGTCTGACCTGTGATTTCGGGCCGGAGCATGCGCCCCGCATAGCGTTGCGCGCCGACATGGACGCGCTGCCGATGGCCGAGCGGACCGGCGCGCCGTACGCCTCGACGATGCCCAATATCGCGCACGCCTGTGGCCACGATGCGCACACTGCGATCCTGCTCGGGACGGCGCTGTCGCTGGCCTCGGTGCCCGAACTTCCCGTCGGGGTGCGGTTGATCTTCCAGGCTGCCGAAGAGCTGATGCCCGGTGGCGCGATCGACGCGATCGCGGCTGGGGCGTTGACCGGGGTGTCGCGGATCTTCGCGCTGCACTGCGACCCCCGGCTGGAGGTCGGCAAGGTGGCCGTGCGGCTGGGGCCCATCACCTCGGCGGCCGACCAGCTCGAGATCACGCTGTACTCGCCCGGTGGTCACACGTCGCGCCCGCACCTGACCGCGGATCTGGTTTACGGGTTGGGCACCTTGATCACCGGGCTGCCCGGGGTGCTGTCCCGTCGCATCGATCCGCGCAACAGCACCGTGCTGGTGTGGGGCGCGGTCAATGCGGGTGTGGCGCCCAATGCGATTCCGCAGTCCGGCGTGCTGGCGGGGACAGTGCGCACGGCCAGCCGCCAGACCTGGATCGACCTGGAGGCGATCATCCGCGAGGCCGTCACCGGCCTGCTGTCGCCGCTGGCCATCGAGCACACCCTGGAATACCGGCGTGGGGTGCCGCCGGTGGTCAATGAAGACATCTCGACGCGCATCCTGACCCACGCCATCGAAGCCGTCGGCCCCGACGTGCTGGCCGATACCCGGCAGTCCGGGGGTGGGGAGGATTTCTCCTGGTACCTCGAAGAGGTTCCAGGGGCGATGGCGCGACTGGGGGTGTGGTCGGGGGATGGGCCGCAGCTCGATCTGCACCAGCCGACGTTCGACCTCGACGAGCGGGCGTTGGCGATCGGCGTGCGGGTGATGGTCAACATCATCGAGCAGTCCGCCGCTTTCTGAGGGCGGGCCGCGGGCGCCTTTCCTTGTCTTCGCGAGCGCCCGCGTTTTGACATCGACACGCCGTGCCGGCTGACAATTTGGGGACGGTCACGAGGTGAATTGTGGGCGTGTCGTTGGCCGTTGACGATGGACGGCGTGCACGAAGAGCTGAATCGGTTGCTCGAGGCCCAAGGGGGCGTCGTGTCCAGCGCCCAGCTGCTTCCCTTCTTCAGCCGTCGCGCACTGGATGCGCACCTCGATTGCGCAGTGTTGCAGAGGATTTGGCACGGGATCTACGGCCGCGGCGAGATAACCACCGCGTTACGCCTGCGAGGGCTCGATCTCGTCGCCGGGACAACCGTCGCTGCTTGCCTGGGCACCGCGGCGGGCGCCTACGGGTTCGACACCGAGCAGTCCGCCGAACTACATGTCCTCAGTCCTGCCGGGCGGCGGCTGCGCTCGACCGACGGTTTGGTGGTCCATCGGCGCGAGGGTGCTCCGTTGAATGTGTTCGCGGGGCGTCCGGCCACCGCGCCGGCTTGGACGGCGATCGAGGTGGCGCGTGGCCTGCGCCGACCTCGGGCACTGGCAACGCTGGATGCCGCGCTGCGCAGTGGGACATGCAGTCGCGCCGAACTTGCGCAGACTCTTGTCACGCAGTCCGGTCGCCGCGGCATCGTGACCGCACGCGAAATGCTCTCGATCGCTTCGCCTTTGGCCGAGTCGCCGATGGAAAGCGAGGCGAGACTGGTCATGCTCGACGGGGGATTGCCACCGCCAGAACTCCAGTACGAGATCGTGGACCTGGTTGGCCGTCTTTGGCGGCTCGATTTTGCATGGCCGGAGTACCGCGTCGCTGCCGAATACGACGGTGTCGACTGGCACAGTGGCGCCGACGCATTCCGCCGGGACCGCACCCGCGCCGCAGCCCTGCAGGATCTGTCCTGGGTACTCGTACCGATCATCGCTGAGGATGTCCGAGGTCGTCCCGAACAATTAGTTCGCCGAATCGAGTCGCGACTGGCGGGTGCGCGAGCCGCGTAACCGGGGGGTGGTGGGGGGCCGCAAATTGTCGGTGGTGGCGGCGTGTTGGCGGCAAAATGCGGGCGTTCGGCGGGGTGGGGGTGGGCCGGGGGTGGTGAGGGGCCGCAAATTGTCGGTGGTGGCGGCGTGTTGGCGGCAAAACGCGGGCGCTCGGCCGGGTGGGAGTTAGCGGCGCGAGTGCACGCTCGCGCCCGGGGAGGAGAGCCCCTACTCCGGGCTGGCGGGCCCCGGGCCGATGTTGCGGGCCGGCCGGGTGCGTAGGTCATGCACGTAATCCGCGGGAGCCCCGGCTATTTCGGCAGCGTCGGCCATGACGCCCAGGTACTGCGCCGAGGGCAGGCCACCCTCCCAGCCGTCCAGCACATAGAGCCATGCCAGCACCGGGTCGATGTCGGTGTCCGACGACTCACGCTCCACCCGGCAGCGGATCTTCTTGTGGACGCCGAACTCGGAGCCCTCCCACTGATCCAGCTTCATCTCGTCGGCCGGCGTCATGTCGTACAGCACGACGAACACCCGCGAGTCCGGGTCCTCGACGATGGTGGCCAGTGCGCCTTCCCAGCCGATGTCCTCGCCGCCGAAGGTCAGGCGCCACCCCGGTAACCAGCCAGTTCCCGCCATCGGCGAGTGGGGTGCACGCTTGAGCATCTGCTCGGGATGCATGTTCGACCCGTAGGCGGCGTAGAGCGGCACGGAGAAAGCTTAAACTCCGCCCTGCGCGGGGCGGCACCGCCGGACTAGGTTGATGGTCCGGCTCCTCCTCACTCCGCCCTGCGGAGTGCATCGTCGCCGGACGGATCGGATGGTCCGGCTCCTCCTCACTCCGCCCTGCGGAGTGCATCGTCGCCGGACTAGGTTGATGGTCCGGCTCCTCCTCACTCCGCCCTGCGAAGCGAGCGGAAGCCGGACTAGGTTATGGGCTGTGGTGACCCGCATCGTGATCCTCGGTGGAGGCCCGGCCGGCTACGAAGCGGCCCTGGTGGCCGCCAACGCTAAACCCGACGACGTCGAAGTCACCATCATCGATTCCGATGGTGTCGGCGGCGCGGCGGTCCTCGACGACTGCGTGCCGTCCAAGACGTTCATCGCCTCGACCTGGCTGCGCACCGAGCTGCGACGCGCGCCGCGGCTGGGCTTCGAGATCGACATCGACGACGCCAAGATCGACCTGCCGCAGATCCACGACCGGGTCCGCAGGCTCGCCTCCGAGCAATCGGCAGACATCGCCGAACAGCTACGCAGCGTCGGCGTCAAGCTGGTGCATGGTCGCGGGGAACTCGTCGACCCCACCCCCGGCCTGGCCCGCCACCGGCTCAAGGCGACCGCCCCCGACGGCACCGTCACCGAGCACGACGCCGACTTCGTGCTGATCGCCACCGGGGCCAGCCCGCGGGTGCTGCCGTCGGCCCAGCCCGACGGCGAACGCATCCTCACCTGGCGCCAGCTCTACGACCTGAAAACCCTGCCGGAACACCTGATCGTGGTGGGCTCCGGCGTCACGGGCGCCGAGTTCGTGCACGCGTACACCGAGCTCGGGGTCCAGGTCTCGGTGGCGGCCAGCCGGGACCGGGTGCTGCCCTACGAAGACGCCGACGCCGCCGCGGTGCTGGAGGAGTCGTTCGCCGAACGTGGCGTCAACCTGTTCAAGAACGCCCGCGCCGAGTCGGTCACGCGCACCGAGGACGGGGTCCTGGTCACGATGACCGACGGCCGCACCATCGAGGGCAGCCATGCCCTGATGACCATCGGCTCGATCCCCAACACCAGCGGCCTGGGCCTGGAGCGCGTCGGTATCGAACTGAGCCCCGGTGACTACCTCAAGGTGGACCGGGTGTCGCGGACCTCGGTACCGGGCATCTACGCCGCCGGCGACTGCACCGGCCTGCTGCTGCTGGCCTCGGTCGCGGCGATGCAGGGCCGCATCGCGATGTACCACGCGCTGGGCGAGGGCGTGAACCCGATCCGGCTGCGCACGGTGGCGGCGACGGTGTTCACCCGCCCCGAGATCGCCGCGGTCGGGGTGCCGCAGTCGGCGATCGACGACGGCGAGTTCAGCGCCCGGACCATCATGCTGCCGCTGCACACCAACGCGCGGGCGAAGATGTCCGGCTTGAGACAGGGTTTCGTCAAGATCTTCTGCCGCAAGTCCACCGGCGTCGTGATCGGCGGCGTCGTGGTGGCGCCCATCGCCTCGGAGCTGATCCTGCCCATCGCGGTGGCCGTCACCAACCGCATCACGGTCAACGAGTTGGCCCAGACGCTCGCCGTTTACCCGTCGTTGTCCGGTTCGATCACCGAGGCGGCACGGCGCCTGATGGCGCACGACGATCTGGACTGAAGACCGCCCCAACGGCCGCCGACGAACTAGCCTGGTTGGGCGAACGCCTACCGACAAGTAACCGACAGGAGTCCTTCGTCGTGAGCAACCCGAGCAAGGCAGCCGACAGCGAGCAGACCTGGTCCGATGGGTCGCTGGGACCGCAGCAGCGCGCGCAGGCCTGGGAGCGCCTCGGCTCCGAGCAGTTCGACGTGGTGGTGATCGGCGGTGGTGTGGTGGGCGCCGGGTGCGCCTTGGACGCCGCCACCCGCGGACTCAAGGTCGCCCTCGTCGAAGCCCGGGATCTGGCCTCGGGCACGTCCAGTCGCTCGTCGAAGATGTTCCACGGCGGCCTGCGCTATCTCGAACAACTCGAGTTCGGTCTGGTGCGCGAGGCGCTCTTCGAACGCGAACTGTCCCTGACCACTCTGGCGCCGCATCTGGTCAAGCCGCTGCCTTTCCTGTTCCCGCTGACCAAGCGCTGGTGGGAGCGTCCCTACATCGCCGCCGGCATCTTCCTGTACGACCAGCTCGGCGGCGCCAAATCCGTTCCGGCGCAGAAGCATCTGACCCGCGCGGGCGCACTGCGGCTGAGTCCCGGCCTCAAGCGCAGCGCCCTGATCGGCGGCATCCGCTACTACGACACCGTGGTCGACGACGCCCGTCACACCATGACGGTGGCGCGTACGGCTGCGCACTACGGCGCGGTGGTGCGCTGCTCCACGCAGGTGGTCGCGCTGCTGCGCGAGGGCGACCGGGTCACCGGCGTGCGGGTGCGCGACTCCGAGGACGGCTCGATCACCGAGGTTCGCGGGCATGTCGTGGTCAACGCGACCGGGGTCTGGACGGATGAGATCCAGGCGCTGTCCAAACAGCGCGGACGGTTCCAGGTGCGCGCCTCCAAGGGCGTGCATGTCGTGGTGCCGCGCGACCGCATCGTCAGCGACGTCGCGATGATCCTGCGCACCGAGAAATCGGTGATGTTCATCATCCCGTGGGGCAGCCACTGGATCATCGGCACCACCGACACCGACTGGAACCTCGACCTGGCCCATCCGGCCGCCACCAAGGCCGACATCGACTACATCCTGACCACGGTCAACGCCGTGCTGGCCACTCCGCTGACGCACGCCGACATCGACGGGGTGTACGCCGGGCTGCGCCCGCTGCTGGCCGGGGAGAGCGACGAGACCTCCAAGCTCTCCCGCGAACACGCGGTGGCGGTGCCGTCGGCGGGTCTGGTCGCCATCGCCGGCGGCAAGTACACCACCTACCGGGTGATGGCCGAGGATGCGATCGACGCCGCGGTGCAGTTCATCCCGACCAGGGTGGCGCCGTCGATCACCGAGAAGGTGAGCCTGCTGGGTGCCGACGGGTACTTCGCGCTGATCAACCAGGTCGAACACGTCGGCGAGCGGGTCGGACTGCACCCCTACCGGGTCCGCCATCTGCTGGACCGCTACGGCTCGATGATGGACGACGTGCTGGCGCTGGCGGCCGACCATCCCGAACTGCTGACCCCGATCAAGGACGCGCCCGGCTACCTGAAGGTGGAAGCGGTGTACGCCGTCGCGGCCGAGGGGGCCCTGCACCTCGAGGACATCCTGGCCCGGCGGATGCGCATCTCCATCGAGTACTCGCACCGCGGCGTGGATTGTGCCCGCGAGGTGGCAGACCTGGTCGCACCGGTGCTGGGCTGGAGCGCCGACGACGTCAACCGCGAGGTCGCCAACTACAAGGCGCGGGTGGAAGCCGAGGTGCTCTCGCAGGCCCAGCCCGACGACGTCTCCGCCGACGAGCTGCGAGCAAGCGCACCCGAGGCACGCGCCGAGATCCTGGAGCCCGTCCCGCTGAACTGAGGACTCATGTCACTAGCCAGGTGTCGGTGGCCCGGGTGAGCATGAGGGCGTGAAACGACACTCCGTGAGTGCTGTGCTGGGAACGGGCATCGCCGGGCTGGCCGGCTGGGACCTCTGGCAACGCCGGCACACCATCCTGCGCAACTACCCCATCGTCGGCCACCTGCGGTTCATCCTGGAGGCCGTCGGGCCGGAGCTGCGGCAGTACATCGTCACCGACAACAACGCGGAGAAACCGTTCAGCCGCGACCAACGGCGCTGGGTGTACACCTCGTCGAAGATGAGCAACCGTTACTTCGGTTTCGGCACCGACAACGACCTGGAACGCGCCCACAACTACCCGATCATCAAGCATGCGGCGTTTCCGGTGTCGGCCCCGGACGGCGAGCCTGGCCACCCCGACCCGAAGGTGCCGCTGCCGGCGGCCAAGGTACTCGGCGGAGCGCGCAACCGCACCAAGGCATTTCGGCCGGAATCGCTGGTCAACGTATCGGGGATGAGTTTCGGGGCGCTGGGCGGTGCGGCGATCACCGCGCTGAACCAGGGTGTCGCGATGGCCGGCGCCATGCAGAGCACAGGCGAGGGCGGAGTGTCGCCGTATCACCTGCACGGCGGCGACCTGGTCTGGCAGATCGGCACCGGGTATTTCGGCTGCCGCAACGACGACGGCACCTTCAGCCTGCCGCGGTTGATCGACCAGGTGGCCGCGACCCCGTCGATCCGGGCCATCGAGATCAAGCTCAGCCAGGGCGCAAAGCCCGGGCTGGGCGGAATGCTGCCCGGCGCCAAGGTCACCGACGAGATCGCCAAGATCCGCGGTATCCCGGTGGGGGTGGACTGCAAGAGTTCGGCCGGGCATTCGGCCTTCCGCGACGTCGACGGTCTGCTGGAGTTCGTCGAGACGATCGCCGCCGAGACTGGGCTGCCGGTGGGCATCAAATCGGCGGTCGGCGAAGACGCGTTCTGGCCGGAGTTGGCGGCGCGGATGGCCCGTACCGGGCGCGGCGTGGACTTCGTGACGGTCGACGGCGGCGAGGGCGGCACCGGCGCGGCGCCGCTGGTGTTCAGCGACCATGTCGCGCTGCCCTTCAAGTGGGCGTTTCCGAGGGTCTACCGCGCCTTCGCCGAGCAGGGTCTGCACCACGACGTGGTGTTCATCGGGTCGGGCAAGTTGGGCATTCCGGAGAACGCGCTGCTGGCCCTGGCGCTGGGTTGCGACCTGATCAACGTCGGCCGTACCGCGATGTTCGCCATCGGGTGCATTCAGGCGCAGCGCTGCCACACCGGCCGCTGCCCGACCGGCGTCGCGACGCAGTCGGCCTGGCTGCAGCACGGCCTGGACCCGGCCCTGAAGTCGGTGCGCTGCGCCAACTATCTGGCCACCCTGCGCTTCGAGTTGCTGTGCCTGGCCCGGGCCTGCGGCCACGTGCACCCCGCCCTGGTGCCGTTGAACGCGATCGAGGTGCTCGACGTCGACCTGCAGTCGGCGCGGGCCGAGGATTTGTTCGACTACAAGCCAGACTGGGGGCTGCCCGGGCCGGCCGACGTCGAGGCGATCACCGCACTGGCTAACGCCCTAGGAAGCTGACGCCGCTGCCCGCAACTCCATCAACCGGCCACGCACGATGTGCTCGACGAGGATCGGGACGAACTGCTGCACCGGCGCGTCGACGAACTGCTGAGCGGCGTCTTCGCACCATTGCCTGATCTGTGGGCGCAGAGCCGCCGTGCGCTGCTGGTCGCCGCGGCCTTCATGCTGGGCCAGTTTCTCTGCCACGTCAGCTACCGATCGTGCCACCAGCGAACGGCTCGCGGCGTTGACCTCGTCGTCGGAGCCTGAGCGTGCCTCCTGCAGGGCTTGCTCGCCACTCTGTTCGCTGGCGTCCGGCGGGATGACCTGCAGGCTCAGGTGGTGTCCGTCGTGTCCTATCAGGATGATGCCGGCCGGCTCGTCGCCGCTGAAGCCCAGCAGTTCGATGGTGCGTCCGCCGATCTCGAGCACCGATGCGGCGCCGTCCCAGCTGCTGAGGTGGTAGCCGACCATGGCGATCGGCCCCAGTTCCTCGGCCAACGACGTCACCAGGCCGGGCAGTTCGTCGGTCAGTCGTCTGGACCGCGGCCACCAGGCCCCGTCAACGTGCTCAGAAATTCGCCGAAAAGGCTTGATTTCCAACCGGGTTGGACGCTGCATCACATAAAAATACGGTCGTCGTGAACGGCTCGCGAGCGCAGCGGCCCAACAGCGGGCGAACTTTCGGTTAAGCGGGCGCGAAATCGTTGACCCGGCCGATGATCTGGCGAGCGCCGTACGACGCGCGAGCCAACAGGCCGGGTGCGAGCACCGCCACCAGGCAGGCAGCCGCCGCGGCCAGCAGCCCCTGACCCCACCCCAGCGGGCCCACCGGGGTGCACCCGAACAGCTGGCTCAGACCAGGAGTGGATATCACCACCGCGAGCACGACGAGGGAGCCACCAGCGGTGGCCACCACCAGCCCGCTGCGCGAATCGGCCAGCGTCTGCACGAGCTGGGTGGCTACCAGCCCGATCAGCGCCACCGTCGCCGCCCGGCGGCGGGTGCCGGTGGCGCGGCCCATCGCCCACGCCAGCATGGCGCCGATCGTGGTGGCGACCCCACGGATGCCGATGGCGCGCCACATCGCCGCCTCGTCGCGGTCGACCGCGCCGTCGTGGTTCTGCGGGCTCACCGCGAGCGCGGCGGCCGGCAGCGCATCGGTGAGCATGTTGACCAGAAGCATCTGCCGGGCGTTGAGCACCGATCGGCCGGTCAGCAACGTGGTGATCAATGCGAAGCACAGTTCCCCGGTGTTGCCGCCCAACAGCACCGACACCGCCGAGTGCACCCGCCGCCACAGCTGCTGGCCTTCGTCGAGCGCGTCGAGCAGCCCTTCGATCCGCCCGTCGAGCAGCACCATGTCGGCGGCGGTGCGGGCGGCGTCGCTGCCGCGCGCGGCCATCCCGATCCCCACGCTGGCCGCCCTGATCGCGGCGGCGTCGTTGACGCCGTCCCCGACCATCGCGGTGACCAGCCCGGCCTTCTCCAGCGCCTGGACCACCTCCACCTTGTGTTCTGGCGACATCCGGGCGAACACCAGCCTGGATTGCACGGCGGCCGCGCGCTGCCTGGCATGCAGCGCCTCCCAGTCACTTCCGGTGATGACCTGACCGGCGGAGACGTCCATGCCCAGGTCCCGGGCGATCGCGGTCGCGGTGGCGGGATGATCCCCGGTGATCAACCGGACCCCGATCTCGCGCTTGGCAAGCTCGGTGAGCACCGCCTGCGCCAACGGCCGCGGCGTATCGGCGAGCCCGAGCAGCCCGACAGCGGTGAGTTCAGCGCCGCACAGGCTCTCCAGCAGATCCGGATCCGCCGCGGCGGCCGTGGCCTGGTCGTGGGTGAGCCGGCGTTCGGCCACCGCCAGCACCCGGAAACCGTCGCCGGCCATCTCCTCGATCGCCCGAGCCAACGGTCCGTCGCGGTGGGCGAGCGCCGATACGAGCACCTCCGGTGACCCTTTGATGGTCAGCCGGGTGCCGACGAGCGCGGCCGCGTACGGACGGCCGGACTGGAAAGGCAGGAACGCGTCCCGGGTCGGCCGCGGGCGCGGCCGCGAACCGTCGGCGGCCTGGACGATCGCGTCGTCGGTGGCGTGTTCGACGCGGTGCGCGTGCCTGGAATACGTTGTGCTCAGCGCCGTGTCGAGCACCTCGTCGGCGTCGAAGCCCGCCGCCGGACGCACCGCCTTGACCGTCAGCCGGTTCTCGCTCAGCGTGCCGGTCTTGTCGAAGCACACCACGTTCAACCGGGCCAGCGCCTCGACCGAGTGGGCGTTGCGGATCAGCACCGAATCGCCGGTGAGCCGGCGCGCGGCGGCCAACTGGGCCAGCGTCACCACCAGCGTCAACCCCTCCGGGATCGCTGCCACGATCAACGTGACCGCGCCGGCCACCGCCTCCCGCAGGGGGGTGCCCCGGGCGACGCTCAGCAGTCCGACCATGGCCCCGCCGCCGACGCTGAACGGCAGTGCGCGCCGGGTGATTCGGCTCAACTGCCGCTGCAGCCCGATCTCGCGGGACTTTCGCGGCGTCATCGCCAGCGCCCGGCGCATCTCGGTCCGCGAGCCCACCGTGGTCACCACGGCCACCGCCGTGCCCGCGACCATCGTGGTTCCGGCGTAGAGCATGCAGGTCCGTTCGGCCAGCGGCGCGCCCGGCGTCGCCTCGGTCTGCTTCGACACCGGCAGCGACTCGCCCGTCAGCGTCGATTCGTCGACGTCCACGCTGGAGGCGTGCAGTAGTCGCGCGTCGGCCGGAACCACCTCCCCCGCATGGACTTCGATGATGTCGCCCGGACGCAGCCGTTTGGCGGGCACCTTCTCGCGGCGCCGCTCGTCGAGCGGGCCCACCCGCCGCCGCGCCGGTGGGTCCTGCACCGCCAGAAGGCGATTGAGAATGCGTTGGGCGCGCAGCTGCTGCTCGGCCGACAGTGCCGCGTTGAGCAGCAACACGTTACCCACCAGGAACGCGTCCAGCGGTGAGCCGAGCAGCGCACTGGCCGCCGCACCGGTGGCCAGCAGCGGGGTGATGGGATCGGACAGGTCGTTGCGCATCTCGTCGGTGAAATCGCGCGCGAGGCGCCACGATTTGGTCGTCGCGCCGCCCAGCACCCGCACCGGCAACGACCGTCGCCACCAGGCGAGCGCCGCTTCGCCGGCTTGGTCGGGCGGGCGCGGCAACAGCCGCCGCACCTCCCGCACCGGCAGCCCGTGCCAGTCGTGTCCGGCTTCCGGCTCGGGTATCGGGTCCCCGAAAATCTTTGCAGCCGAACGTAAACCGAACCACAGGCTGGCCGCCATGCCCAGGTTCACCGATACCGAGCTGCGCCCCGGGACGCCCGGGATCAGCATCAGCGCACCGACGGCCGAGGCCGGCGCGGACAGCCTGATCGCGTTGTCGGTGGCAGCCCGGGCGGCGGGCAGCGCGTGCAGCATCCGCCAGGCGCCGGTGAGGTCGGCGACCACGACGTCGGCGCCCCAGGGGAGGGTGTACCCCTGCCGCAGCACGCCGATGGTGACGTCGGAGTTATGGGCGGCCCGCATCGCCGAGGTGGTCAGCAACGCCACGGTGGCCCCGCCGGCCTTCAGTTCCGCCACGGCTGCGGCCAATGCGTCGTCGACCGACCCGTCCAAGGGGTAGAGGTGGTCGAATCCCTGTGCCAGCGAACGCAATCCGTCGTCTTCGAGGCAGAGTACCCGCGGTCGCGAGCGGCGCGCCTCGGTGACGACCGCCGCGGCGTACGGATCTCGCACCGGACTGATCAGCGCCTGACCATCCTCGCCGGCTCCGGGAATGTCCGCCAGCCGGTGCCATCCGGGTGTCAGCCCGTCCTCCGCCAGTGCGGCGCGGACCGCGTCCCAGGCGGTGGTGCGCTGCGAATCCGTCACTCCCAGAACGCGACTCACTGTCAGGTCGTTGGTGTACAGGGCCCGAGGGTCGATCATGACGGCGTCGACCCGGTCGAGTAGGCGCAGGACGCGTGGGTGCAGCACCAGGGCGTCGTGCCGGTTCGTCAGGCCCCGGCTCATCGCGCAGCCGAATCCCTCGCGGATGGCGCGCAGCGGTTTCGGCACGGCGGCCAGCGCCGCCGCGCCGGCCGCATCGGCGTTGCGCGACAACAGGCCTATCGTCGCGGCGGCGGCGACGCCGGCCGCGCCGGCCCGGTTCGCATAGCGCTCCGCGGGACCGTCGGGGAACGTCGGGGCGATCTTCGCCGCGCCGGTCTCCGGACCCGGGTGACTGCCCAGCCCGGGTTCATGCCGGTTCCACGCCAGCCGGCCGTTCCACGCCTCGGCCGCCAGCAGCACGCGGGTAGCGGCTTCGGCGGCCGCCGCCGCGGGCGACACCGTCAGTGCCGCAGCGGTCGCGTTGACGACGCCGAACAACAGGTCGGCGCCGTCCGGTCCGAGCCGGCGGTCCACCTCGCGGCGCAACCGCGGCAGGTGGTCGGCCAGCGTCGGCGGCACCGCAAGCAGGTCAGGCAGTCGGGGTAGCCGCAGCAGGCTGCCGGTCAGCGAAAGGCCAAGGCCCACAGTGGCGGCGGTGGCCGCGGCCACTCTGCCCAGCAGGACCGCGTCGTCCCCGGGCAGGCTGATCGGTTGCTCCCGGGGCAACCCCCGACGGCCACGGCGTTCGGCCTCGCCGACGATCCGGCACAGCTGGGCCGTGGACGGTGCGGCGGCCTCGGTGTCCAGCGTGACGACCACCCGGGCCAGCGTCGGGTTCAGGTGTGCCGCCCGCACACCCGCGGTGGCGCGGACCGCCGCCAGCACGTCGGCGGCGGTCTGCGCGGCGTGCTCGTCGCGCAGCCCTCGCACCTCGATCCAGCGCCGGTCGCCGTTGCTGCTGGTACGGCGCACCGATGGGCCACCGATCGCCTCGATCGCCACGCCTGCGGCGGTGCGCGCCAACGCCGGAATGTCGGGCGTGGCATGCGCCACCGACCTGCCCACCCGTGTTGCCGCGCCGCCTCCCAGCAGCGCGGTGCCCGCCACCAGGCCCCATCCGGGCAGACGCATAGGCAGCAGAGTAGTCCCGCAACGCGGGCGCCGCAGGAGCGTTTGGGTGGCCGTTCAGATGCCCTTCGTCACTTGTGCAATCCGGTCAAATGCGCGAGAGTCCTGCCGTGCCGCCCGCATTGACCGCGAATGAGGTTGCCGCGGCTCCGATTGACGACGTCCTGCGCCGGCTGGACAGCTCGGACGTCGGCCTGTCCGGGGCCGAGGCCGCGGCCCGGCTGCTGCGGTACGGCCCCAACGTGGTGCGCATCCATCGCGTCCGTGCGCTGGCGATCCTGGCCCGGCAATTGCGCAATGCGGTGCTCATCCTGCTGGCGGTCACCGCGGCCGTGTCGTACTTCCTCGGCGACAGCACGCAGGCCTTGATCATCGGCGTGATCCTGCTGGCCAGTACCGGGCTGAGTTTCTTCAACGAATACCGTGCCGAGAACGCCGCTGCGCGACTGCACGCCGGGGTACACCACAGCGCCCTGGTCCGCCGTGACGGTGAATACGTCACCGTCGACGTCACCGCGCTGGTGCAAGGTGACGTGATCCGGCTCTCGCTGGGCGAGGCCGTCCCGGCCGATGTCCGGCTGATCGAGGTCAGCGGCCTGGAATGTGACGAGGGCATCCTGACGGGAGAATCGACGGGCGAGGAGAAGTCGCCGCAGCCGGTTCCGGCCGGTACCGCGTTGGCCGACCTGACCGACCTGGCCTTCATGGGCACCATCGTGAGCGCCGGCGAGGCCACCGCGGTGGTGTACGCCACCGGCCGCGACGCCGAATTCGGGCGCATCGCAGCGGGTTTGGACACCCGACAGCCCGAGACGGAGTTCCAGGTCGGATTGCGCCGGTTCTCCTATCTGCTGCTGCAGGTCGCGATAGCGCTGATGGTGGTCATCCTGGCCAGCAATCTCCTGCTGCATAAGCCGGTGATCGACTCGGTGCTGTTCTCGCTGGCCATCGCGGTGGGTATCACCCCGCAGCTGCTGCCCGCCGTGGTCAGCACCAGCCTGGCGACCGGGTCCAGGCAGCTGGCCAAGGCGAAGGTGCTGGTGAAGCGGCTGGTCTGCATCGAGGACCTGGGTGACATCGACATCCTGATCACCGACAAGACCGGGACGCTGACCGAAGGGCGGATCCGGCTGGTCGAGACGATCGACGCGGCCGGCGCACCCGCCGATGCGGTGTTGCGGCTGGGGCTGCTGGCCACCGACGTCGACCCGGAATCCGGCGGGGCCAGCGCGAACGCCCTCGATGCCGCGCTCTGGGACTCGCCGCAGTCGTCGCGGCTGGTCGCCGGCGTGCGCCGCATCGCGATGTCGCCGTTCGACCATGAGCGCCGGGCGACCTCCGCTCTGGTCGACGGCCTCGACGGCAACCGCCTGCTCATTGTCAAGGGCGCGCCCGAGCAGGTGCTGAGCCGCTGCCCGGAAACACCTCAAGCGGCGCAGGAAACTCTGGCGACGCTGTTCGCCGCCGGGCGCCGCGTGGTGGCGGTGGCGACCCGGCCCGCCGACGACCTGACGGCGATCACAGCCGACGACGAACACAGGCTGACGCTGGCCGGCTTTCTGGTTTTCGCCGATGAACCCAAGGCGGCCGCGCGCCAGTCCCTGGCCGCCCTGGCCGGCCTCGGCATCGAACTGAAGATCGCCACTGGCGACAACCCGCGGG
Organism: Mycobacterium sp. 23; assembly: GCF_048287075.1. Lineage (NCBI taxonomy): Bacteria > Bacillati > Actinomycetota > Actinomycetes > Mycobacteriales > Mycobacteriaceae > Mycobacterium > Mycobacterium sp. 23. The sequence continues at coordinate 2,641,363 of NZ_JBLVUX010000005.1, read as the reverse complement.
TCGCCGAAAAAGTCTGCAAGGATTTGGGTCTGGCGTCCAAGGGCACCGTCACCGGCGCCGAGCTGGAAGCGCTGGACAACGATGACGAATTCGCCGACGCGGCGCGCCGGCACACCATCTTCGCCCGCATCTCGCCCGAGCAGAAGGCCCGGTTGATCGCCGCACTGCGGCGCAGCGGACGCTCGGTGGGCTTCCTCGGAGACGGCGTCAACGACGCGCTGGCTCTGCACGCCGCCGACGTCGGTATCTCCGTGGACAGCGCCACCGACGTCGCCAAGGATGCTGCCGACGTGCTGCTGCTGGAAAAGGACCTGGGGGTGCTGGCCACCGGGGTGGCCGAGGGACGGCGGATCTTCGCCAACACCATCAAGTACGTGCTGATGGGCACCTCGAGCAACTTCGGCAACATGTTCAGCGCGGCCGCGGCGTCGGCGCTGCTGCCGTTCCTGCCGATGCTGCCCAGCCAGATTCTGCTCAACAACCTGCTCTACGACAGCTCCCAGCTGCCGATCGCCACCGACCGGGTCGACGAAGAGCAACTGCACGCGCCATCGCACTGGAATGTCGCGTTCATCCGCCGGTTCATGATGATCTTCGGCCCGATCAGTTCGCTGTTCGACTTCATGACCTTCGGGTTGATGCTGGGCGTGCTCGACGCCGGTGCCGTCGAGTTCCGCACCGGCTGGTTCGTGGAATCGCTTGCGACGCAGACGCTCATCATCTTCGCGATCCGCACCCGCAAGGTCCCTTTCTTCCGCAGCAGACCGAGTGGGCTGCTGACGGCGACCAGCCTGACGGTGGTGGCCGTCGGGGTCGGCCTGACGGTGTCTCCGCTGGCCTCCCAGCTGGGCTTCACCACGTTGCCGTGGCAGTTCTTCGCCGCGCTCGGCGGCTTCGTGGTGGTGTACCTGATTCTCGTGGAACTGGCCAAGGCGATGTTCTACGCCGAACCGATGCGTCTTGCCGATCAACCGCATCGCACGCGGGGGCGCGCCCACCGGATCCGGCGACGCGCGGCGCGTTTCCACCACCACCGGGTCTAGCGAATTTCCCCGCATGCACCCGTCCCGGTCGATAGTCTGCTCGCGATGGAGCCTGCACTGATCGGCGTTCGGGACGCCCTGGGGCCGGTGCGGGTGCGCCTGCACGGCGGTCCGGTGCTGGCCGAACTCGTCGGCCGATTCGGTGCCCGGGCCGGTGCGAAGGTGCGATCCGGCGAAGTCGTGGATGCCGACGGCGGGGTTGTCGACGAGGCCACCGTATTGCCCGCGGGTGCCAGCGTGTATCTCTACCGGGATCTGCCCGACGAGGTGCCGGTGCCCTTCGACGTCCCGGTGCTGCACCGCGACGACGACATCGTGGTGATCGACAAGCCGCACTTTCTGGCCACCATGCCGCGGGGGCGCCACGTTGCGCAGACCGCGCTGGTGCGGTTGCGGTGCAGCCTCGGCCTGCCCGAGTTGAGTCCGGCGCACCGGCTGGACCGGCTGACGGCGGGTGTGTTGCTGTTCACCACCCGGCGGGAGCTGCGGGGCAGGTATCAAACACTTTTCGCGCGCGGGCTGGTGCGCAAGACGTACCTGGCGCGGGCCGCAGTCGACCCCGCGCTGGCGCTGCCGCGGGTGCTGCGCAACCGCATCGTCAAGCGCCGCGGCAACCTGCAGGCGGTCATCGAACCCGGCGAGCCCAATGCCGAGACACTGATCGAACTCCTGTCTCCCGACGGCCTCTACCGGTTGACACCGCGCACCGGCCGTACCCACCAACTCCGGCTGCAGATGGCCGAGCTGGGCGTGCCGATATACGGAGACCCGTTGTATCCCAGGGTGTTACACACCGAAGACGACGACTTCAGCACGCCGCTGCAGTTGTTGGCCCACCGCATCGAGTTCGACGACCCGGTCACCGGGTCGCGCCGCGAGTTCGTCAGCCGCCGAGAGGAAGTCTGGTTATGAGTGAAGACAACGCGCTCGTCATCGTTGCCGGGTATCAGGACATCGACACCGCGCGCAGCGACTTCGAGAACCTGACCGGACGCGCCAATGCCAAGACGCTGCCGTTGCAGGGCGCGGTGCTGGTAGGCAAGGACGCCGAGGGCAACGGGGTGTTGCTGGACACCGGCAACAAGCTCGGCCGCCGCGGCGCCGCGTGGGGCGCGGGTGCGGGCCTGGCCGTCGGCCTGTTCTCGCCGGCACTGCTGGCCACCGCCGCGTTCGGTGCCGCGGCCGGTGCGCTGGCGGGCACCTTCGCCCACCACCGGATCACCAGCGGGCTGGGCGACAAGATCGGAGAGGCCCTGTCGGCGGGCAGCGCCCTGATCATCGCCGTGACGCCGGCGCAGGGCCGGCTTCCGGTGGAACAGACGATGGCCGGATCGCCGATGAAATCGGTTGCCGAGCTGAGTCGTTCGACGCTGCGGTCACTGGGTTCGGCGCTGGAAGAGGCGATGGGCAAGTTCAACCCAGACCGCACCAAACTGCCCATACCGCAACGCAACTTCGGCGGCACCATCGGGCGCACCGTCGCCGAGTCGGTCGGTGACTGGACCATTGTCCCGGGGGCCATGCCGCCGGACAACGCGCCCAACGTGCTGATCGTGCTGATCGACGACGCCGGATTCGGTGGTCCGGACACCTTCGGCGGCGGCATCAGCACCCCGGCGCTGTCCCGGGTGGCCGAAAACGGGTTGGCCTACAACCGCTTTCATGTCACTGCGGTGTGCTCGCCGACCCGTGCGGCGCTGTTGACCGGACGCAATCACCACCGGGTGGGTTTCGGGTCGGTCTGCGAGTTTCCCGGCCCCTACCCCGGCTATGCCACCGTCAAACCCCGCAGTTGCGCCGCGCTGCCCCGGATCCTGCGCGACAACGGTTATGTGACGGGCGCTTTCGGTAAATGGCATCTGACCCCCGACAACGTGCAGGGTGCGGCCGGCCCGTTCGACAACTGGCCGCTGGGTTGGGGATTCGATCACTTCTGGGGTTTCCCCAGCGGGGCCGCCGGCCAGTACGACCCGATCATCACCCAGGACAACACGGTCATCGGCATACCGGAGGCGCCCTCGAGCGACCGGCCGTACTTCTTCCCCGACGACCTCACCGACAAGGCCGTCGAGTGGTTGCACACCGTGCGTGCCCAGAACGCCACCAAGCCCTGGATGATGTACTACGCGACCGGTGCCACCCACGCGCCGCACCACGTGTTCAAGGAATGGGCGGACAAGTACCAGGGGAAGTTCGACGAGGGCTGGGATGTGTACCGGCAGAAGACGTTTGAGCGCCAGAAACAACTGGGTATCATCCCGCCGGACGCCGAGCTTACCGAGCGGCCGGACCTCTTCCCGGCCTGGGACAGCCTCACCGACAGTCAGCGCAAGCTGTACGCGCGGCAGATGGAGGTGTTCGCCGGGTTCTCGGAGAACGCGGACTACAACGTCGGCCGGCTGCTCGATGCCATCGACGAACTCGGCGAGGCCGACAACACGCTGGTGATCTACATCTGGGGCGACAACGGCGCCAGCATGGAAGGCACCAACACCGGCTCCTTCAACGAGATGACGTTCCTCAACGGCCTGGATCTCGACGCCGACCAGCAGTTGGCGCTGATCGAGCAGTACGGCGGGATCGAGGCGCTCGGCGACGAGTTCACCGCGCCGCACTTCGCCTCGGGTTGGGCGCACGCCAACAACACGCCGTTCCAGTGGGGTAAGCAGATGGCCAGCCACCTCGGTGGCACCCGCGACCCGATGGTGATCGCCTGGCCGAGCCGCATCCGGCCGGACGGCAAGTTGCGAGGTCAGTTCACGCACTGCATCGACATCGCCCCAACGGTGTTGGAGGCCATCGGTTTACCGGTGCCGACGAGCGTCGACGGGGTCGAGCAGGAGCCGATGGACGGCACGAGTTTCCTGCAGAGCTTCCACGACGCGGCGGCTACGGAGCACCGCACGGTCCAGTACTTCGAGATGTTCGGCAGCCGCGCCATCTACAAGGACGGATGGTGGGCATCGGCCCGGCTGGACCGGGCGCCGTGGGATCTTTCGCCGGAAACCATGCAGCGGTTCGCGCCCGGCACCTATGACCCCGACCAGGATGTCTGGGAGCTCTACTACCTGCCCGACGATTTCTCGCAGGCCAACAACCTCGTCGCCCAGCATCCCGACAAGCTCGCCGAGCTGCAGGAGCTGTGGTGGCAGGAAGCCGAGCGCAACCGGGTGTTGCCGCTGCTGGGTGGGCTCGCGGTGATGTTCGGTGACCTGCCGCCGCTACCCACCACCACCCGGTTCGCGTTCAAAGGTGACGTCCAGAACATCCAACGCGGCATGGTGCCTCGCATCTACGGCCGTTCCTATGCGATCGAGGCGCGGCTGACGGTGCCCGAGGACGCAGAGGGCGTGATCGTCGCCAACGCCGACTTCATGGGCGGGTTCGCGCTGTGGGTGGACGAGGAGCGCCGGCTGCACCACACCTACTCGTTCCTTGGCGTCGAGACCTACCGGCAGGTGTCCACCGAACCTATCCCGACCGGGGAGGTCACCGTCCGGATGCTGTTCGACTCGGCTCAGCCCGTCGTCGGCTCGGGTGGCCGCGTCACGTTGTGGGCCGACGACCGTCAGATTGGGGAAGGTGAACTGCCGCAGACGGTCAGCTTGTCGTTCACGTCATACGCCGGCCTCGACGTCGGCCGCGACAACGGGCTCGTCGTCGACCGCGAGTACGAGGACAAGGCGCCGTATGCGTTCAAGGGCACCGTCAAGGAGGTCGTTTTCGACCTCATGCCGGTCTCACCCGAGAACGAGATGGCGCTGCACGAACACGCCTCGGTGCAAGCAGTGGGGCGCGGCGCCGCCGGTTAGCCCTGGGGACCCAGCAGGTCGGTCAGGCCGTTCTCGATCCCGGTGTCGATCTGCTCGTTCATCGTGCCGCGAGGCTGGAACGAGGCACTACCGTCGCAGCTGCAGTTCAGAACACTGAACGGGCTGGGTTCGGCGACGACTGGACTGGCGGTGGCTGTCGCGGTAGTCACGATGACGACCACACCGAACAACACTTTCCTGATCACTCATCACTCCCGGTGATATGCGTATCGAAAGTCTAGGTGTTGCGGCGCCGCCGCCTGGTTACGACTCAGTAAACGTTGGCTAGTTCGTCTGGTGATGCCTGGGGCAGTAAGCGGCGATGCTGACACCCACGAAATACCCGGAGTGGTAACCGTCCAGGTTGCTGCTACCCGCCACTTCATTAGCGACATCGGCCTTCAGTCGACCGGCGTCGAGTTCGTCGCACACCTTGTGCGCGGCCAGTATCGCGGCCTGCGGTGTCCCGAAATTGATGGCGTGCGACTGAAGCGCGTTGAGGAATTGGTTATCGACGCCGTCGGCGTGGGCGGTCGGCAAAACCGTCGCTGTCACCAGCGTGAGCGCCGCTGCCGGCACGAGAGCGCGTGAGAGTGACCGGCACAGCGCCATCACTGGGACCTCCCCGCGGACAAGTGCGACGTAACACGATGCTTACATCGCGATCATTGCACGTTACGAAGGGAGATGGGTGCCATCCCCTCGATCCGTGACGGTGAACGGGTGAGTTTTCCAGACCGTGAACCGGTCGCGAACTGGAGCTGAAATCGTCGAATCGGCATGGTGCCGGCCCGCTGTAGAACAAATCTCGGTGCTCCGAACTTGTTAGTGTTCCGCATGACTACGCGTCGGTATCCGTCGAGGAATTGATTTGGACCTCAATCGATTCGGCGCCGGGCTGACGGTGTTGGCCATCGGTGCGGGAATGGTGTCGGCGTGTGCCGGTGACACCGGCGTCAGAGCCTGCGGCGGCCACTCGACGCTCAAGGCCAGCGGCTCCACTGCCCAGGAAAACGCGATCACCCGCTTTGCCAAGGCTTTCGAGCAGGCCTGCCCGGGGCATTCATTGAACTACACCGCCAACGGCTCCGGCGCCGGCATCAGCGAATTTCTGGGCGGCCAAACCGATTTCGCCGGCTCGGATTCACCGTTGAGCAAAGACGAGTATGGCAGGGCCCAGCAGCGGTGCGGGTCGCCGGTCTGGAACCTGCCGGTGGTGTTCGGCCCGATCGCAATCGCCTACCACCTGAGCGGCGTCCCGTCGTTGAACCTGGACGGACCGACCGCGGCCAAGGTCTTCAATGGTGCCATCACCACCTGGAACGATCCGGCAGTCGCTGCGCTCAACAGGGGCGTTGCACTGCCGGCCGAGCCGATCCGCGTGGTCTTCCGCAGCGATCAGTCCGGCACGTCGGAGAACTTCCAGAGGTATCTGGACACGGCCGGTAACGGTGCGTGGGGTAAGGGCGCCGCCAAGGAATTTCACGGCGGCGTGGGGGAGGGCGCGGCGGGCAGCGACGGCGTCGCGGCGGCCGTGGCGAGCGCCGACGGGTCGGTCACCTACGTGGAATGGTCGTTCGCCCTGGCCCGGCAGCTGAGCGTGGCCAAGGTCGTCACCTCGGCCGGTCCGGATCCGGTCGGCATCGACACCGCCTCGGTAGGCAAGACGATCTCGTCCGCCTGGTTCATCAGGGAAGGCAACGATCTCGCCTTCGACACGATTTCGTTCTACCGGCCCAATCAAGCCGGCGCCTACCCGATCGTGCTGGCCACCTACGAGATCGTCTGCTCGAAGTACCCCGACGCCCAGGTCGGTGCGGCCGTGAAGGCCTTCCTGGAAAGTGCCACCGGCGCCGGTCAGACCGGCCTGGCCGACAACGGATACGCGCCCGTGCCCGAGGAGTTCCGGCCGCGCCTGGCGGCCGCGGTCGGCGCCGTCTCGTGACCGACGACGAGGCCTGACGCGCAATGTTCCTGGGTATTTCCTCTCGAAGACAACGCAATGTTTCGCAAAAATTTACCTGAGTTGACATTGTGTAAGGCATGGATTTCATCGGCCTGCCGCCCGAGGTCACCTCGGCGCTGATCCACTCGGGGCCCGGCGGGGAACCGCTGCTCGATGCCTCGTATGCGTGGCAACGGCTCGGTTACGACTTGGAGGAGTCGATTCGCGCCTATTCTCCGGTGCTCGGGGCGGTGGCCGAGGCCTGGAACGGCCCGGCGTCCACAGCCATGATCGAAGCGGTCGGCACCTACCTCACCTGGCTGGGCGGTACCGCACAACAGTGTCTGGCACTGGGGTCTGCGGCGCAGGCCGCCGCGGGCGCGTTCGGGGTGGTGCAGTCCGCTGTCGTGCATCCGTCGGTAGTGGCTGCCAACCGTGCCCAGTTGGCGCGGTTACTCGCGACCAACGGGCTGGGCAAGAATGTCGCGGCTATCGCCGAAACCGAGGCGCAGTACGAACGCATGTGGGTCAGCAACGCCTCGGCCATGTATCGCTACCAGGCGGCCTCGGCGCAGGCCCTGCAGCTGCCGGTCTTCACCTCCCCGCCGTCGATCACCACGCCGGAGGGACCGGCGGCTCAGGCAGAGGCGGTGCAGACGGCGACGGCCCAGGCGACGTCGAGCAACGTCTCGACGGCGCTGGCCAATGCCGCCGCTGCGGCGGCGCCGGCCGACGCGGTTGCGCCGCCGGTGTCCCCGGTCGACACGCTGCTGCAGGCGATCGGTGTCACCTTCGACCCCAACCAGGGCTGGTTCGGATTGGCCAATACCTATGCCAACCAGTTCATCTCGTCCGGATTCCCGATCAACATGCTGAGTTACTTCGCGCAGTTCTCGTCGGCACAGGCGTTGCAGTCGGTCGCCCCCGACATCGCCGAGGGCCTCTCGGAGGGCGAGTCGGCCATCGGATCACTCACGAGCGCGACCACGGCGCTGGGTTCGGCAGAACCGGCGGCAGCGATGGGCGTCGCCGTTTCGATGGGAAGCCTGTCCGCCCCGCCGGCCGCCACCGCGGTGCTGACCGGCGCGCACATGCCGGTGCAGCTCGCGTCGGCGGCGTCGCCGCTGCCCGCCGGGGATGCCGGCTCGGACTTTTCGATGCTGCCGCCGCTGATGGCGCCGCCGATCACACCCTCGGCGGGCAGCGGCTGGAAGAAGCGCAAGGAACAGAAGTACGAGGACCTCGCGATGGGCTTGGAGCTCAAGGGCACCTTCATGACCCGTCCCCCCTCAGCGGGGTGAGCAAAGTCGGTACGTTTGACGGCATGCCCTGGGCGCGACTGCTCTTGCTGGCCGTTCTACTCGCCTGCCTGGTCGGGTGCGGTGAGCGGCAGGTTGCGGCGGCCCGGGCGCGGGATCAGGCGGGGATATTCCCCTATGGCGGCCTGAACCGGACCTATCTGGTACACGTGCCGCCGGGTCCGCCGGTCGGGCTGGTGCTCAATCTGCACGGCGGCGGCGGCACCGGCGCGGGTCAGCGCGGCCTGACCGATTTCGACTCCGTCGCCGATGCCAACGGCCTGCTGGTGGTCTACCCCGACGGCTACGACAAGAGCTGGGGCGACGGCCGGGGCGCGGCGCCGGCCGACCGCAAACGTCTCGACGACGTCGGTTTCCTGGTCTCACTGGTCACCAAGCTGCGCGACGATTTCAAGGTCCCTCCCGGGCACGTCTTCGCCACCGGCATGTCCAACGGCGGCTTCATGTCCAATCGACTGGCCTGCGAGCGTGCCGATGTGTTCGCGGCGATCGCGCCGATCTCAGGCACCCTGGGCGTCGGCGTGTCGTGCAACCCGTCGCGGCCGGTGTCGGTGCTGGACGCGCACGGCACCGGCGATCCCGTGGTCCCCTACAACGGCGGTGACGTCCGTGGTCGAGGCGGGCTGAGCCACTCCATCTCGGTCAACAGCCTGCTCGACCGGTGGCGGGCCGTCGACCGTTGCCAGGGCCCGCCGACGATCGAGGATCTGCCTCCGGTCAACGACGGGACGGTGGTGCGCCGGTACGACTCGGAAGGGTGCGCGGACGGCACCGAAGTGATCCTGTACCAGATCGAGAAGGGCGGGCACACGTGGCCGGGCGGCAAACAGTACCTGCCGAAGACGGTCATCGGGGCCACCACCCGAGTGTTCGACGGCTCCCAGGTCATCGCCGAGTTCTTCCTGACACACGGCCGCGACTGAGCGCAGCCCTACCGCTGGCAGGACGGGCACCAGTACTGCACCCGCTCGGCGTCACCGTCGTAGGCGATGGGGGTACCGCACCGCCGGCACGATTGCCCCGCCCGCCCGTACACCCAGACCTGCCGGCCGGCCCGGGTGTCGCCGGTGGTGGTGCGGTTGCGGCGAGAGCGGTTGGCCCACAACATCTCCCGCGCTCGCGAGACCAGTCGTAGCGGATCGGCGATGGCGCGCACCGGCGCGGTCGGCAGATGCCCGCTGATGAAACACAACTCGTTGCTGTAGACATTGCCGACCCCGGCCATGACGCGCTGGTCCAGCAACGCGGCGGCGATGGGGCGATCCGGCTCGGCCATCAGGTTGGCGGCGGCGAGTTGAGGGTCCCAGTCCGGGCCGAGGAGGTCCGGGCCCAGATGCGCGACGACGACACCGTCGTGCTCGCGCTCGAGTATCTCTAGCACACCCAGATCGATTCCGACGGCACGAATATCACCGGCTTCCAAGATGATTCGTGCCCGGTGATCCACCCGCTGACGGCCGACCCGCCAGCTGCCGTCCATCTTCAGGTGGGAGTGGATGCTGGCCGGCCCGACCCTGATGAACAGATGCTTGCCCCTGCTGACGACCTCGTCCACCACCTGCCCGGTGAGGTCCACGGTGGCGAACTTGGGCACCCGGACGTCGCAGCGGGTGAGGGTGCGACCGACCAGGTGCTCGCGCAGATTGGCCGCGGTGTGCCAGACGGTGTCGCCTTCGGGCATGGTTACCTCAGCCGCAACCCGCGCGGCGTCCGGGAGAAACCGGCCAGGACCAGCGCGTCCAGCGCGACCGCGGCCGGCCCGTCTGGCGTCAGCACCGACACCCCGTTGGCCCGCTCGACCAGCAGGGACGCCACCCGTCGGGCCGAAACGAGTTCGGCCAGCGCCATGGCCGCCGCGCGGTTGGCATCCGGGTCGTCGGCGAATGTGAGCAGCGACCGTCCGCCGCGTTCGGAGAACCAGCACAGCTCGCCGTCCACCAGCACCACCAGCGCCCCGGCCTTGCGGCCCGGCCGCGCCGACCCCTCGGCCTGCAAAGTGGGCCAGGGCAGCGCCGCGCCGTAGGGGTTGGCCGGGTCGGTTGCCGCCAGGACGACGGCGCGGTAGTCCGGACGTTGCGGGTCGATGCCGTCGAGGTAGCTGCGCAGCCGGTCCACCGTCGAGGCGACGGCGAACTGCGCACCGCCCAGTGACTCGACGAAATAGCCGCGCTGGCAGCGCCCGGCATCTTCGAAACCGCTGAGCACCTTGTACAGCGTGGCGAACCCGCCCGGTACGCCCTCGGCGGCCACGGCGCCCTTGGTCAGCACCCCGTGCCGGTTCAACAGCAGCTCGGCCTGGAAATGTGCCCGCAGCGTGGAGTCCGGCTCCGGCGCGGGCAACGCCGACCACCGCCCGGCCACCGTCGGGTCGGCGGAGCGGACCTGCGCGTGCGCGACGCTGTAGCGGCTCAGTCGCGGCGCCCGCTGGCTGCGGTGTGAGGGCGCCGAGCGTTTACGCGGGCCTGTGCTGCCACCCAGCAGCGCGCGCACCGGAGCGAACGTGTCGCCGGTGACCCAACCGGCCCAGACGAGCTCCCAGAGTGCCGCCTTCAACTCAGCCTCGGAGCCGCCGGCGCCGGCGAGCTGACGGAAGAAGTACGCGCCGCCACCGGACAGCGCGTCCAGGATGCCCCGGTGCACGTCGGTGAACTCGATCTCGGCGGCCGTGGACAGTGTCAGCGGCGCGGAGTCTGCGGGGTGCAGCGCGACCCAGCCGTCGCTGCCCGAGATCGACCCCGCGCCCGACCAGGTGACCTCGCCGGTGGCGAGCAACTCGTCGAGCATGGCGGGGGAGTAGTCGCGCACGCGCGGCGCCAGCACCAGCGGCTCCAGCGCCGACGCAGGTATCCGCACCCCGGCCAACTGGTCTATCACGGCCGCCAGCCGGTCCACCCCGGTTTCGGAGGTCCCCACCTGATGCCAGGCCGGCAGGAAACGCCCGTAGGCGGCGGTGCTGACCGGCTCGACCTGGGCGCGCAGCGCGGCCAGCGAACGGCGCCGCAGAATCCGCAGCACGTCGGCGTCGCACCACTGCTCGGATCCCGGGCCACCGGTGGGCGCGGCGACGAACTCCCCGCGCACCAGGCGGCCGTCCGCAGCCAGGCGGCCCAGCACGTCGGCGGTCACCCGCAAGCCCAGGCCGAAGCGGCCAGCCGCTTCGGCGGTGGTGAACGGTGTGTGGGTGCGCGCGTAGCGGCCGAGCAGCTCGCCCAGCGGATCGGCCACCGATTCGGTGAACGCCGCCGGCAGTCCCACCGGGACCGCCGCCCCGACCCCGTCGCGCAGCCGGCCGATGTCCTCGACGGCAACCCACCAGCTGCGCCCGGCGAACGACACGGTCAGCGCCCGCCGGGCGGCGCGCAGACCTTCCAGCCAGCCCCCGACGTCCGCGGCGCTTGCCCGCGCTGCCACTTCCTCCTCGGTCAGCGGGCCCAGTAGCCGGAGCAGGTCGGCGACGCCCTCGGCATCCCGCGCGGCCCGATCGGAGGAGAGGTGCTGCAGCTGGCGCCCGGTGCCGGCGATGACGTCGGGGTCGAGCAGCTCGCGCAGTTCGACGCGGCCGAGCAGTTCGGCCAGCAGGGAGCTGTCCAGCGACAGAGCCGCCGCCCGCCGCTCAGCCAGCGGCACGTCGCCCTCGTACATGAACGCGCCGACGTAGCCGAACAGCAGCGACGCGGCGAACGGGGACGGACGGGGCGTCTCGACCTCGACCACCCGCATCTTGCGCTGGCCGATCTGCGCCATCAGGTTGGTCAAAGTCGGCACGTCGTAGACGTCCTGCAGACATTCGCGGATGGTCTCGAGCACGATCGGGAAGTCGGGATACTTGCGCGCGACCGCCAACAGCTGCGCGGCGCGTTGTCGCTGCTGCCACAACGGCGAACGGCGTCCGGGATGGCGTCGGGGCAGCAGCAGGGCCCGGGCGGCCGACTCCCGGAACCGCGAAGCGAACAGCGCGGACTCGCCTACTTCCGCGGTGACGATCGGGTCGATCTCGTCGGGGTCGAACACGAACAGCTCGGCGCCGGGCGGGCTATCGCCGTCGGTGGAAAAGCCGGTATCGGGCAGCCGCACCACGATCCCGTCGTCGGATGCGGTCGGCTTCTCGTCGAGGCCGTAGCGTTCCCGCAGCCGCCGGCCGACCGCCAGAGCGAGCGGGCCGTGCACCTGCAGCCCGTAGGGCGAGTGCAGTACGACCCGCCAGTCGCCCAGCTCGTCCCGGAACCGCTCCACCAGCAACGTCATATCGGTGGGGACCACCTGGGTCGCGGTCCGTTGCTCGTCCAGCAGACCCCACAGGTTGTCGCGCGCGTATTCGTCGAAACCCCAACCCGCACAGCGCTTGTCGAATTCGTCGCGGGTGAGGGCGGCCAGCTCGCCGGTGAGCGCGCCGAGCGCGGCGCCGAGCTCGGCGGGGCGGCCCGCGTCGTCGCCGCGCCAGAACGGCAACCGCGCGGGCTGCCCGGGCGCGGGTACGACGAGCACCCGGTCGTGGGTGATCTCCACGATGCGCCAACTGGTGGCACCCAGCGAGATGACGTCGCCGGGTCGCGACTCGTAGACCATCTCTTCATCGAGTTCGCCTACCCGCGAGGGCTTTTCGGAATCGGTGGCGAGGTAGACGGTGAACAGCCCGCGGTCGGGAATGGCGCCGCCGGAGGTGACGGCCAGCCGTTGGGCGCCGGGCCGGGCGGTGAGCGTGCCGCTATCGCGGTCGTACACCAGCCGCGGCCGCAGCTCGGCGAAGTCGGTCGACGGGTACTTGCCGGACAGCAGGTCCAGCGTCGCCTCGAACACGCTGCGCGGCAACGTCGCGAACGGCGCGCTGCGCCGCACGGTGTCGAACCAGCGGTCGGCATCCAGGGGCTCCAGCGCGGCGGCGGCCACGGTGTGCTGGGCCAGGATGTCGAGCGGGTTGGCCGGCACCCGCATGGTCTCGATCTGCCCGGTGAGCATCCGCTGCACGCTCACCGCACAGCCGATCAGGTCGGTGCGGTGCTTCGGGAACAACACACCGCGCGACACCTCACCGACCTGGTGGCCGGCGCGCCCGATCCGCTGCAGGCCGCTGGCCACCGACGGCGGTGCCTCCACCTGGATCACCAGATCGACCGCGCCCATGTCGATGCCCAACTCGAGGCTCGAGGTCGCGACGACCGCTTTGAGCTGCCCGCTTTTGAGGTCCTCCTCGACGATCGCGCGCTGTTCCTTGCTGACCGACCCGTGGTGCGCGCGGGCCAGCAACGTGGGCGCGCCGAAGCTCTGTCCGCTGCCCATCACGTAGGCCGGGGCGCCGCCGGCCACCTGTGTGTTGCCTCCCGTCGGCAGCTCGACTCCGGCGCGCTCCGCGTGAATCTCGTTGAGCCGTGCGGTAAGTCGCTCGGCCAGCCGCCGGGAGTTGGCGAACACGATCGTCGAGTTGTGCGATTCGATCAGGTCGACCAGGCGCGCCTCGACATCGGGCCAGATGGAGTTGTTGGCCAGGTTGGCCATGTCGGGCACCGGCACCTGCACCGACAGCTCGACCGTCTTGGCCGACGGCGGCGCCACGATGGTGGTGGGGGACTGCCCGGACAGGAACCGGGCCAGCTCCTCCGGGGGGCGCACGGTGGCCGACAGTCCGATGCGCTGGGCTCCCCGCCCCTCGCGCAGTTCGTCGAGCCTTTCCAGCGAGAGCGCAAGATGCGCGCCTCGCTTGGTGGCCGCGATGGCGTGGATTTCGTCGACGATGACCGTCTGTACGCCGGCCAGGGTCTCGCGGGCCGCTGAGGTCAGCATCAGGAACAGCGACTCGGGGGTGGTGATCAGCACGTCGGGCGGTGAGTTGATGAGCTGGCGGCGCAGCGCCGGCGGAGTGTCTCCGGACCGGACGCCCACGCTGATCTCGGGCGCGGGCAGACCGCGAGCCTGCGCGAGTCGGGTCAGCCCGGCCAGGGGAGTGCGCAGGTTGCGTTCGACGTCCACCGCGAGCGCTTTGAGCGGCGACACATACAGCACCCGGGTGCCGCGCGGCCGATCCGGCGCAGCCGCCAGGCTATCGAGTGCCCACAGGAAAGCGGCCAGCGTCTTGCCCGAGCCGGTCGGGGCGATGACGAGCGTGTTGTCGCCGTTGGCGATCGCCGTCCACGCCTGCGCCTGCGCGGTGGTGGGCGCGGCGAAGGTGCTGGCGAACCAGTCACGGGTGATCGCGCTGAATCGCGTCAGACCCGGCTCGGGCGAAAAACTGCTCACCTTGCCATGGTGCCAAGGGGCACCGACAAGTGACTAAACCTGCGGCTTGAACCGTGCGGTCGCCATCGCCTCGGCCAGCTGAGGCGGGATGTCTTTGACGCGGGCGATCGCGTCCAGCAGCGTGTGCGCGCAGGCGTCGGCGAGCCGGTCGGCTTCCAGCGTCTGATCCATGATCCGCTGCCGGCAGGTTTCGAAGGTGAACGCCAGCCAGCCATTCAGGATGACCCGCAGGTCGCGTTCGACCTCGGCCTCCAGCGCCGCCTGTCCGGGTATGCCACCCACCACTTCCGCGATGCGGGTCATGATGTGTTGCATCTGGCGGTTCTTGGCCTCGTCGTCGATGCCGAGCAGGACCGGGTCGGAGCGGCCGAGTCCCACGTATGCCGCCCAGGCGGCCTCCGGATTCTGTTCGTGGTAGGCCATGTAGGCCAGCACGCCCATCCGGATCTCCTCGAACATCGTCATGCCCGGGGAAGGCTGGGTGTTGGTCGCCGCGTAGAGCCGGTCCGCTTCGTCCTTGACCACCGCGGCGAAGAACGCCCGCTTGTCAGGGAAGTAGTGGTACATGAGCGCACGCGAAACACCGGCGCGCTCGGCAATCTCGTCGATCCGCACCTCGTCGTAGGGTCGCTTACCGAAGACTTCCGCCCCCAGAGCGAGCAGTTCGGCGCGTCGATCCTCAGGGGATAACCGCCTCCTGGCTGTCGCCATAAGGACAGATATTACTCACGGTGGATATGAAGACCGCCACGGCGGATGGATCCGCCGGATTTCGTTCGTCTTCCGGCGCCGGTCGGGGCTGTGAAATGGGCCCGACACGGACTACAGCCGGTTTGCCCAGCGGGCGCGCGGGGTATTGGACGAAAACGCGTCGCGGTTAACGAAAACCGGCAGCTGCCGCGAGCGATTGGCGAGATACAGAGGTGCTCCGATGCGTACAGCAGACGAGAGAATACGCGGCGATCGCGCAAATCAGGACGACAGCGAAGTCCACGCCGCCATCCGCTTCGCCGCCCTGGCCACCGCCGCCGCGGCGGGTTTCGTGGTGATAGCGGCCCTGTGGGTCAGCACCTGCGGAGGGGGCAGCGCGGACACCGTGGCCTGCGGTCCGCCCGAGCGGGGCATCCTCGCGTTCGGTGGTCCGCTGATTCTGCTGATCGCCGGGTTGTGGGCTTTCCTGCGCACCTACCGGGTATGGCGGGACCAGGGCACCTGGTGGGGCTGGCACGGCGCGGGGTGGTTCCTGCTGACCTTGATGCTGGTGACACTGTCGATGAGCGCGCCGCACATCGCCGGCCCGGCCCTGGCGTTGGCTCTCTGACGTCTGCACTGCCCCAAATTTGCCAGGTCTGCGGCCTCCCAATCCCGTTCCAGGAGTTCTACCGTTAGTTGTAGAGCCCGTTGCACAGGCTCTTCGGAATGGAATGAGGAGGAGTCATGGGGGACACATTTCGTGACCCCGTCGACCACTTGCGGACGACGCGGCCACTCGCCGGCGAATCGTTGATCGACGTCCTGCACTGGCCGGGGTACTTCCTGGTGGTGGCCGGGATCATCGGCGGTGTCGGCTCGCTTGCGGCCTTCGCCACCGGACACCACTCGCAGGGCGTGACCTCAGGCATCGCGGCGGCCGTCGTCGCGGTGATCGGCGCCCTCTGGCTGGCCGTCGAGCACGCGCGGATCCGCAGGATCGCCGACCGCTGGTACGCCCAGCACCCGGAAGTTCAGCGTCAGAGGCTGGCGAGCTAACGGATTGTCTGCCCGGGCCCGCCGTGCGGCCGGGTCGGGAAGGTCACAGCAGGAAACCAGGTCGGCGGCGTTTTTACGTACCGACAACTGGGTATCAAGTTTGCACCATGATGAGTACCGGCAATTCTGCGTTAGCGTGGTCACCCCATCATGGGGCACAGAATCACGACGACACCGACACAAACCCTTATCGCAACCAGGGCCGTGCCGGTTATGCCTGCGTCGCCCGCAACTGGTTAGATACCCGGTGGCGATCATGACCAACCGGCTCGACCCCTTGGTCCACGGCGGGCCGCAATCCGGCGCCCCTGCCGGAACCCCTGCCAGGAGTAGTGTCGGCCGAATATTGCCGGGAGGCCAGATGACCGATGCGGATCAGCGCGCTGACGGGCGCCAACGCGGATACCGCGCCGTCGAATTGAACGTTGCTGCACGCCTGGAGAACCTGGCCATGCTGCGCACGTTGGTCGGTGCCATCGGCACCTTCGAAGACCTGGATTTCGACGCCGTGGCGGACCTGCGGCTGGCGGTCGACGAAGCGTGCACGCGTCTGATCCGTTCGGCCACACCCGGTGCGATCCTGACCCTGGTGGTGGACCCGCGGGACGACGAGCTCGTGGTCGAGGCCTCCGCGGCCTGCGACACCCACGACGTGGTGGCGCCGGGCAGCTTCAGCTGGCATGTCCTGACCTCCCTGGCCGACGATGTCCAGACTTTCCATGACGGTCGCGAACCCGATGCAGCGGGCAGTGTCTTCGGCATCTCGTTGACCGCGCGACGGGCGGCCCCCAGTAAGTGACTGCCAGTTGACAGAGCAAACTGCCGGCGGTTCCAATTCGCGTCCCAACGAATACGCCGATGTCCCGGACATGTTCCGCGAGCTGGCCGGCTTCACCGCCGGCTCGGCGGACTTCCAGCGCCACCAGGACAAGATCGTGGAGCGCTGCCTGCCGCTGGCCGATCACATCGCTCGGCGGTTCGAGGGGCGTGGCGAGCCACGCGATGACCTGATCCAGGTCGCACGCGTCGGTCTGGTCAATGCCGTCGTCCGCTTCGACGTCGAAACCGGTTCGGATTTCGTCTCTTTCGCGGTGCCCACCATCATGGGCGAGGTCCGTCGTCACTTCCGCGACAACAGCTGGTCGGTCAAGGTTCCGCGCCGGCTCAAGGAACTGCACCTCCGGCTGGGCACCGCCACCGCCGAGTTGTCGCAGCGACTGGGCCGGGCGCCCACCGCGACCGAACTCGCCGCCGAGCTGGGTATGGACCGCGCCGAGGTGGTCGAGGGCCTGGTTGCCGGCAGCTCCTACAACACGCTGTCCATCGACAGTGGGGGCGGCAATGAAGACGACGACGCGCGCGCCATCGCCGACACCCTGGGCGACGTCGATCAGGGCCTGGATCGCATCGAGAACCGCGAGGCGCTACGCCCATTGCTGGAGGCGCTGCCGGAGCGGGAACGAATGGTGTTGGTGCTGCGGTTCTTCGAGTCGATGACGCAGACGCAGATCGCCGAGCGGGTGGGCATCTCGCAGATGCACGTGTCCCGGTTGCTGGCGAAATCGCTAGCTCGACTCCGGGATCAGTTGGAGTAGCCGCGACTGCGCGGACCGCTTCGGCTCGGTGACCGGCAGCACGCCATCCGGGTCGCAGATGCGTAGTAGCCGGGACACGGCCAGACTGGGCACCATCGCCCACCGCACATCGGCTCCCGAGCAGCCCACATTGATCCGGTGCAAAGCCGAAAAACCGGCTGTGCCAATGAATTTCAGGCCGGTCAGGTCCAGTGTCAGCCAGCGGCAGTGCTTGATGCAGCGCGCGACGTATTCGGCGAGCAGGTCAGCGTTGGCGGCATCAAGCTCGCCGTACGCGCTGACCGTGCCCGAACCGTGTTCCCACTGGGCGGTGAACTCGGCGTTTTCGCATTTCAGCCAGGTTTGGGATATAGACATTTGTGAACTCCATCAGTCGACGGTGGTCGTTGCTGTGGATCACATCAAGTGGGCGAGATGCCGCTTTTAGAAATCGCACCTACCGGACGTTGTTTCCGGGGGGCTGTGAACTCAACCTATTTACGACCCTACCCGCGATGCGTAAGGCCGACAAACGAAGGCGCCGGATTCACAGAAAGGCCAGCCAGGCGACCGCCGCGGCCTTGAGTGTGCGGCCACTGCGCGCCCGCCGGCGTGTCGGCCGTGGTGAGCGCACACCCAACGCGGTGAGCGCACACCCAACGCGGTGGACGCACACCCAGCGCGCCCCGGCTACTTGATCTCGGCGAGCACCGTGCCCTGGGTGATGGCGGCACCGGGTTCCACGGCCAGGCCGGTGATCACACCGTCCTTGTGCGCGGTGACCGGGTTCTCCATCTTCATGGCCTCCAGGACCACCACCAGGTCTCCGGCGGCGACCTCCTGGCCTTCCTCCACGGCGACCTTCACGACGGTGCCCTGCATCGGTGCCGTCACCGCGTCACCGGAGGCCGTTGCACCGGAGTGCGCACCCCGCTTGCGCGGCTTGGGCTTGCGGCGCACCACCCCCACGGCGTCGGGCGCGCCATTGGACAGCGCCAAATCCCCGGGCAGCGAAACCTCGACCCGGCGGCCGTCGACCTCGACAACCACCTTGTGCCGTGGCCGACTCTCTTCCTCATCGATGGGTTCCCCGCCGGTGAAGGGCTCAATGGTGTTGTCCCACTCGGTCTCGATCCATCGGGTGTGGACGGTGAAGCCGTCGTCGTCACCGATGAACGCCGGGTCGGAGACCACGGCGCGGTGGAACGGGATCACCGTTGCCAGCCCCTCGACCTGGAACTCGTCCAGGGCACGACGGGCGCGCGCCAGGGCCTCGTGACGGTCGGCGCCGTACACGATCAGCTTGGCCAGCATCGAGTCGAACTGGCCGCCGATCACCGAGCCGGTCTCGACGCCGGAGTCCAGCCGGACACCTGGGCCGCTCGGCGGGTGGAACTTGGTGACCGGGCCGGGGGCGGGCAGGAAGCCGCGTCCGGCGTCTTCGCCGTTGATCCGGAACTCGATCGCGTGGCCACGGGGCGTCGGGTCCTCGGTGATGTCCAGCTTCTCGCCGTTGGCGATCTTGAACTGCTGCAGCACCAGGTCGATGCCCGCGGTCTCCTCGGTGACCGGGTGCTCGACCTGCAGACGGGTGTTGACCTCGAGGAAGGAGATCAGGCCGTCCTGGCCCACCAGGTACTCGACGGTCCCGGCGCCGTAGTAGTGCGCCTCTTTGCAGATCCGCTTGGCCGATTCGTGGATCTCCTTGCGCTGCGCGTCGGTCAGGAACGGCGCCGGCGCCTCCTCGACCAGCTTCTGGAAGCGGCGCTGCAGCGAGCAGTCGCGGGTGCCGGCCACGATGACGTTGCCGTGCTGGTCGGCGATCACCTGCGCCTCGACGTGGCGGGGCTTGTCGAGGTAGCGCTCCACGAAGCACTCGCCGCGACCGAAGGCGGCGACGGCCTCACGCGTGGCCGACTCGAACAGCTCGGGGATCTCCTCGATGGTGCGGGCCACCTTCATGCCGCGTCCACCCCCGCCGAACGCGGCCTTGATGGCGATCGGCACGCCGTACTCCTGCGCGAAGGCCACCACCTCGTCGGCGTCCTTGACCGGATCCGGCGTGCCGGGCACCAGCGGGGCCTGGGCGCGCGCGGCGATATGGCGGGCGGTGACCTTGTCGCCGAGGTCGCGGATCGACTGCGGGCTGGGCCCGATCCAGATCAGCCCGGCGTCGATCACCGCCTGGGCGAAGTCGGCGTTCTCCGAGAGGAAGCCGTAGCCAGGGTGCACGGCGTTGGCGCCGGACTTGGCGGCCGCATCCAGTAGCTTGCCGAAGTCCAGGTAGGACTCGGCCGAGGTCTGCCCGCCCAGCGCGAACGCCTCGTCGGCGAGGCTGACGTGTGGCGCCTCGGCGTCGGGTTCGGCGTAAACAGCCACGCTGGCCAGTCCGGCGTCCCGGGCCGCCCGGATGACCCGGACCGCGATCTCACCGCGGTTTGCGACCAGAACTTTGGAGATCCTCGAGCTGGCGTGACTGGGCACTGGCGCCTCCTGTATCGACGTCTTCTGGGAGTCTCTGGAAGAGATTTCTCTTTAAGAGATTTTCTTACAAGTCTTGTCGGGGGAAGTTTATGCGGCGCGCCGCGGACCCGGGCAGGCGGTTCCCTATTCAGGCGCCTTCGCGCAGCCGCCTCTTGATTCGCGTCAGCATCGCCGACATGCCGCGCAGCCGAAGTGGGCTGATCAGAGCGGCCAGACCGAGTTCTGTGTAGAAATCCTCCGGCACCGCCAGGATCGCGGCGGCCGGTTGCTCGTCCAGCCCCGCCGCCAGGATGGCGGCAAATCCGCGGGTAGTGGGTGCTTCGGCGGGAGCGCTGAAGTGCAGTCGCACCCGCTGCGGGTCGCTGGCGTCGACATGCAGAAACAGCGGCGACTGACACTCGGGGACCGGCTCCATCGCCGCCTCGGCCAGATCGGGCGGCAACTGGGGAAGCTCGTTGGCGAACTCCAGTAGCAGCTGCAACTTGTCCTGGCCCTGGACCTCGGCGAAGTCGGACACCACTTCCGCCAGGGGCGCCGGCATGCTCATCAGCCGGCGACGGCTCCGGGGTCGGACCCCGCGACGATCGGCACCCGCACGGTGTTGCCCCACTCGGTCCACGAGCCGTCGTAGTTGCGCACGCCCGGCTTGCCCAGCAGATGGGTCAGCACGAACCAGGTGTGGCTGGATCGCTCGCCGATACGGCAGTAGACGATTGTCTTGTCGTCGGGCTCGAGGAACCCGTACAGCTCGTCCAACTCCTCGCGGCTGCGAAATCGCCCGTTCTCATCGGCCGCCTTGCCCCACGGGATGGAGCGCGCGGTGGGGATGTGGCCGGCGCGCAGCGCCCCCTCCTCGGGGTAGTCGGGCATATGGGTGCGCTTACCGGTGTATTCGTCGGGGGAGCGCACGTCGATCAGCGGCTCGCTGCCCAGGGCCTGCAGCACGTCGTCCTTGTAGGCGCGGATCGGTGCGTCGTTGCGCTGTACGACCGGGTAACCGGACGAGGTTCGGTGGGGGACGTCCAGCGTGGTGTCGCGCCGCTCGGACAGCCAGAGATCACGTCCACCGTTGAGCAACCGCACATCGGGGTGACCGAACAAGGTGAAGACCCACAACGCGTAGGCCGCCCACCAGTTGCTCTTGTCCCCGTAAATCACCACGGTGTCGTCGCGGGCGATGCCCTTGCTGTCCATCAGCGCGGCGAACTGCTCGCCGTTGATGTAGTCGCGGACGCGCGGGTCATTGAGGTCGGTGTGCCAGTCGATCTTGACGGCGCCGGGGATGTGGCCGACGTCGTAGAGCAACACGTCCTCGTCGGATTCGACGATCGCCAGACCAGGCGAGCCCAGGTGGGCGGACAGCCAGTCGGCGGTGACGAGCCGTTCAGGATGGGCGTAGGCCTGCAGGGTGGGGCTGGGATCGGGTGGAAGCGGCACGTTTCAAAGCCTACTCAGTGCTTGCGCACCACCCGCTCGGCCTGTCCCGGCTTCCAGATGGTGACGTCCAGGTGGCCGTCGCTGACGTGGACCGCCGACGCCCCGGTGAGGTCGACGCCGATGAGGTCGAACTTTTGGCCGCGCAGATCCAGGCCTATGTCGTCGAACAATGCGTCGGCGAAGCGCTGATGTGATCGCCGTAGGGCACCGTGTAGGCCCGGCCCCACAGCTTCGCGTCGCCGTCGGTGACCTCGGTGTCGACCGTCGCGGTGTGCAGGCACAACCTTGGGTCCCGTTGCAGGTCACGGTATTTCGTAGTGTCCGGCATGCCGGTGATCCACAGCGTGTCCTCGAATATCCGCGGCTCCATCGGGCTGATCCGCGGGAAGCCGTCCGAGCGCAGCGTGGCCAGCATGCACAAATTGCGCGCGGCCCGGTGACGACGGATGAAGGTGGCGGCGATCTGCGTTGCCTGCGCGGTGAACTCGGTCCAGGTGGCCATGGTGGACCAGGTTAGGACGGGGGGCGACATTTCCCGCCCACACGTCGGCGACCGACAGACCGCACCGAGCCAGCAGCGAGCGCAGCAGCGGCAGGCTTACGCCGATCACGGTCGACGGATCGCCGTCGACGCCGTCGATGAACCACCCGCCCAGGCCGTCCACGGTGAACGCTCCGGCGACCCGCAACGGCTCCCCGCTGGCCAGGTAAGCCTCGAGGTCGGAATCCGTCGGCGAGCCGAAATGCACCGTGGTGACCGATGTTTGCGCCTCCACCCGAGCGACGCCGTGGTCCTGCAGACGAATCACGCAGTGCCCGGTGTGCAATTGCCCGGCGCGCCCGGCCATCGACCGCCACTGCCGGCGGGCCTCCTCGGTGGAGGCCGGCTTGCCGCACAACTGGCCGTCCAGGTAGAGCATCGAATCGCAGCCGAGGACGACGCAATCGGCGGTCACCTCGCGCTCCTCGAGCGTGGCCGTCACGTGTTCGGCCTTGGCGCGCGCCAGCGCGCAGACCACCTCGTCGGCAGGCGCTGCGGGTCCCAGGGCCGCGATCAGCGCGTCCTCGTCGATGCCGGAGACCCGCACCAGCGGGTCGACGCCGGCCTGACGCAGCACTTTGAGCCGGCCGGCGGAGGCCGACCCGAGCACCAGCCGCGTCATTGGCGCATGTGTGTCATTTCCTGCAGGGTGATGCGCTGCCAGCTGTAGACCGGGTAGCGCAACTTGTCCACCGGCAGGCCCCAGCGGGACGGCTCGGGCGGGGCCGGCTCGGGTGCGTGGCCGATGGTGCCCAGGACGGCGACCAGGGCGGCGAGCTCCTGGTCGGTGGGGTGCCCCCGCAGGACCTGGAGGTGCGGCTCGTGCGGGTGCGGCGCCTCGGTGCCGTCGGTCACGTCGCTCATGTCACTCGCGTCGCTCACGTCGCTCACTCCGCTCGCTCGACTCACAGGGGAATGTTCCCATGCTTCTTCGGCGGCAGCTGCGCGATCTTGCGTTCCAGCAGCCGCAGCGCCGTCCCGATGTAGCCGCGGGTGTGCGACGGCGGGATCACCGCGTCGACGTATCCGCGCTCGGCGGCGATATAAGGGTTGACCAGCGTGTCCTCGTACTCCTGCTGCAACTCCAGCCGCAGCGCGTCCACGTCCTCGCCGTTCTTCGCCGCCTCGGCCAGCTTCTGCCGGTAGACGAATCCGACGGCACCCGAGGCGCCCATCACCGCGATCTGCGCGGTCGGCCACGCCAGGTTCACGTCGCAACCCATGTCCTTGGAACCCATGACGCAGTAGGCGCCGCCGTAGGCCTTGCGGGTGATGACGGTGATCTTCGGCACGGTCGCCTCGCCGTAGGCGTACAGCAGCTTGGCACCGCGGCGGATGATGCCGTTGTATTCCTGGCCGGTGCCCGGCAGGAAGCCCGGCACGTCCACCAGCATGACGATCGGGATGTTGAAGCAGTCGCAGGTCCGGACGAACCGGGCGGCCTTCTCCGAGGCGTTGATGTCCAGGCAGCCCGCGAACTGGGTGGGCTGGTTGGCCACCAGCCCGACCGGCCGGCCGTCGATGCGGCCGAACCCGACCACGATGTTCTGCGCGTAACCCGCCTGGATCTCCAGGAACTCGTCGTCGTCGAGGATGCGGGTGATCACTTCGTGGATGTCGTAGGGCTGATTGGGCGAGTCCGGGATCAGCGTGTCCAGTTCGATGTCCTCGTCGGTGAGGTTGTCCTCGATCGCGCCGACGGGCACCGGGAACGGCTCGCGGGGGGCATCGGTGGCGTTGTTGGGCGGCAGGTAGCTCAGCAGGTCACGGACCCAGTCGAAGGCATCCTGTTCCCCGGACGCGACATAGTGCAGCGTGCCGGACTTGGCCATGTGCGTGTGGGCGCCGCCGAGTTCTTCCATGGTGACGTCTTCGCCGGTGACGGTCTTGATGACGTCGGGCCCGGTGATGAACATCTGGCTGGTCTGGTCGACCATGATCACGAAGTCGGTCAGGGCGGGGGAGTAGACATGCCCGCCGGCCGCGGCGCCCATGATCAGCGAGATCTGCGGGATGACGCCGGAAGCCAGGATGTTGTTGCGGAAGATGCGGCTGTACAGGCCCAGGGAGACGACGCCTTCCTGGATGCGGGCGCCGGCGCCGTCGTTGATGCCGATCAGGGGCCGGCCCGTCTTGATGGCCAGGTCCTGCACCTTGACGATCTTCTCGCCGTAGACCTCACCCAGGCTGCCGCCGAACACGGTGGCGTCCTGGCTGAAGATGCACACGTCGCGCCCGTCGATGGTGCCGTAACCGGTGACCACACCGTCGCCGACCGGACGGTTCTTCTCCAGGCCGAAGTTGGTGCTGCGGTGCTTAGCCAGCGCGTCCAGCTCGACGAACGAGTCCTCGTCGAGCAGCGCGGTGATGCGCTCGCGGGCCGTCAGCTTGCCCTTGGCATGCACCTTGTCGACGGCGGCCTCACCGACCGGATGCAGCGACTCTTCCCGGCGCTTGTGCAGTTCGGCGAGCTTGCCCGCCGTCGTGTGGATGTCGATGGTGTGCTCGGCAGCGGGTTCCGCCGTGTGGTCCGCAACGCTTGTCATGGGAGTCGATGTTATCGGCAGCCCCCTGCCCGGTCCTTAAGCAGCCCTTAAGTAGTCTCCGGTCATGGGTGGCCCTGGTGCGATGGACTGGTCAGAGGAGCACGATGTTCTGGTCGCCGGGTCCGGCGGAGGGGGTGTCACCGGCGCCTACACCGCAGCCCGCGAAGGTCTCGACGTGCTGCTCATCGAGGCGACCGACCGGTTCGGAGGCACCACCGCGTACTCCGGTGGCGGCGGAGTGTGGTTTCCCTGCAATCCGGTGCTGCAGCGTGCCGGCACAGACGACACCATCGAGGACGCGCTCACCTACTACCACGCCGTCGTAGGGGACCGGACGCCCCGCGAACTGCAGGAAACCTTCGTCCGCGGCGGCGCCCCGCTGATCGAATATCTGGAGCAGGACCCTGACCTGAAGTTCGTGCCGCTGCCGTGGCCGGACTATTACGGCAAGGCGCCGAAGGCCCGCCTCGACGGCCAGCGCCACATCGCGGCGAAGCCCCTGAAGGTGGCCGCCGCCCCCGAGCTGCGCGACGCCATCCGGGGTCCGCTGGACACCGACCGGCTCGGGGCGCCCACCCCGCCCGACTACTACATCGGCGGCCGGGCGCTGATCGCTCGTTTCCTCAAGGCCATCGGCCAGTACCCCAACGCGTCGCTGCGGCGCGATACCGCACTCGTCGAACTCGTCGTCACCGACGGCGCCGTTCAGGGCGCCATCGTCGAGAGCGAGGGCACGCGCAGGGCTATCCGCGCCCGTCGCGGCGTGCTGCTGGCCGCCGGCGGTTTCGAGGGCAACGATGAGCTGCGCAGACGCTACGGCGTGCCCGGAGTCGCGCGCGACACCATGGGCGGGCCGGGCAGCCAGGGCCGAGCGCTGCAGGCGGGGATCGCGGCGGGTGCGGACACCGACCTGCTGGATCAGGCGTGGTGGTCGCCGGGCATGACCCATCCCGACGGCCGCTCCGCCTTCGCGTTGTGGTTCACCGGCGGCATCTTCGTCAACCAGGACGGCAACCGGTTCGTCAACGAGTCCCGGGCTTACGACCGGGCCGGCCGCGAGATCATCGCCCAGTTGCAGGACGGCTCGCTGACCCTGCCGTACTGGATGATCTACGACGACAAAGAGGGCGAACGGCCGCCGGTCAAGGCCGCCAACGTCTCCATCGTCGAGACGCAGAAGTACGTCGACGGCGGGCTGTGGCACACGGCTGACACCCTCGAAGAGCTGGCCGCCAAGATCGGGGTGCCGGGCGCGGGGCTGGCCGCCACCGTGGCCCGTTTCAACGACTTCGCCGCCGCCGGGGTGGACGAGGATTTCGGTCGCGGCGACGAGGCCTTCGACCGAGCTTTCTCCGGCGGCGCCTCACCGCTGGTGCCGGTCGACACGCCGCCGTTCCATGCCGCGGCCTTCGGCATCTCGGACCTGGGCACCAAGGGCGGGCTGCGCACCGACACCGCCGCGCGGGTGCTCGATACCGATTCCCGGCCGATTCCCGGCCTGTATGCGGCCGGCAACACGATGGCCGCTCCCAGCGGCCTCGCCTACCCCGGCGGCGGCAACCCGATCGGCACCAGCATGTTGTTCAGTTACCTGGCTGTGCGGGACATGCTGGGGCGTTGAGTGTGCTTCCAGGGCGTTGCGTGTGTACGGAGGGCGGTGCGGAGCCGATTTTTGCGCCCGGAACGCACAATCGAAGCCGACGTTTCACACGCGATGGCTATTCGGCATCGGCCACGCCCATCCCGACATGCTGGATAGGGTGAACCGATGAGTGATCAGCTCACCCCGCTCGACGAGGCCGCCCTGCGGGCCCACGTGATCGGCGGGCCATCCTACTGGAAGCGACTGGACGTCGTCGCGCAGACCGGTTCCACGAACGCCGACCTGCTGGCGCGCGCCGCGTCCGGGGCCGACATCGACGGTCAGGTGCTGATCGCCGAGCACCAGACCGCCGGACGCGGGCGCCATGACCGCCAATGGGCATCTCCCGGCGAGCAGATCACCATGTCGGTGGGCGTGCGGGTCGAAGACGTCTCGACCGCCGGCTGGGGCTGGTTGTCGCTGGCCACCGGCCTGGCGGTCGCCGACGCGGTGGCCACCGCCACCACCGTCGAAGCCGGTCTCAAATGGCCCAACGACGTGCTGGCCGGGCACGGCAAACTGGCCGGCATCCTGGCTGAGGTCACGCGGCCGTTCGCGGTGATCGGGATCGGCCTGAACGTCACCGCGGCCCCACCCGGAGTGCCGGGGGCCACCTCACTGCGCGACGAGGGCGTCGCGCAGCCCGAACGGGACGTCCTGGTCTGCCGGATTCTGCGCGAACTCGGGGAGCGGATCACCGGCTGGCGTGCCGCCGACGGCGCCGACCCCCAGCTGGCCAACGACTACCGCGCCCGCAGCCTGACCCTTGGCTCCCGCGTGCGCGCCGAACTCCCCGGTGGCCGGCAGATCGTCGGGATCGCCCGCGACGTCGACGACCAGGGCCGGCTGTGCCTGGAAACCTGGGACAGCGACGCCGCCAAGTCCGGCGAGACCGTCGTGATTTCCGCCGGCGATGTGGTGCACCTGCGGTAATCTCGCGCGACATGGGCTACCCCGACAACGCGCTGGCTGCCGGCGAGCAGGTCGTGATTCACCGCCACCCGCACTGGAAGCGGCTGATCCTGCCGGTCCTGACGTTGCTGCTGGTGACGGGCCTGGCGGCGCTCGGCTCGGGCTTCGTGAACTCGACCCAGTGGGCGCAGCTCACCAAGAACATCCTGCAGGGCGTCATCTGGGGTATCTGGCTGATCATCATCGGCTGGCTGACGGTGTGGCCGTTTCTGACCTGGCTGACCACTCACTTCGTCGTCACCAACCGGCGGGTGATGTACCGCCACGGGGTGCTCACCCGCAGCGGCATCGACATCCCGTTGGCCCGGATCAACAGCGTGGAGTTCCGGGACAAGATCTTCGAGCGGATGTTCCGCACCGGGACGCTCATCATCGAGTCGGCGTCCCAGGATCCGTTGGAGTTCTACAACATTCCGCGGCTACGCGAGGTGCACGCGCTGCTGTATCACGAAGTCTTCGACACCCTGGGCTCGGAGGAGTCACCGAGCTGAGCTGACCCGGGCGCTGCCAGCCGGCCGGTCCCCTTGCCGCGCCGGTTGCGCCACGACTTCAGCAGCGTGACGTTCCCGCCTTCCAGCTCGTCTTCGAACACCTCGGCGATTCCGCCGGCCGTCAGCGCCGATTCCAGCGCCTTGTCCGGGTTGCGGGCGAACTGGTCGGGGAACACCCAGCGCCGGAACGCCCAGAACCGGAACGCCATCTGCAGCAGGTTGCCGACGATGTACGCCGACAGGAAGTCGGCCAGGTTCTCCATCGTCAGGGTCACGTTCGGCACCCGCAGTTGCAGAACGTAGCTGGAGAACCACAGCGGGGCCATGCTCAACAGCACGCCCACGCCGCTGAAAGCGAAGAACAGCAGCGCTTCGTGGTGGCGCTCACGGCCGCCCCGGTCCCGGAAGCTCCATTCCCGGTTCAGCACGTAGGAGGCGATGACCGCGACGATCCCGGCGATGACCTTCGCCGTGACCGGCTTCGATTCCAGAATTGTGAGCTTCAGCGTGTAGAAAATCGCCGAGTCGATGATGAATGTGGTGCCGCCGACGATGGCAAATTTGATCAGCTCGTGGTGGCGCATCGCAAAGGGTTGAACCACCCCGGGGAGGCGCGCAATTGTGGCATCGGCAAAGGACACAGCACGCCAGTCTACGGACGATCTCGAATTCGGCGCAAAATGGTACATAACGATTTGGTACGAGAGCCGGAAAACACGCCGGTCAGGTGCCGTGACAACATGATGGCCGTGCCGAGACCCCGTACCCCGCTGGTGGCCATGGTCGGCGGTGGCCAACTGGCCAGGATGACCCATCAGGCCGCCATTGCGCTCGGGCAGAGCCTGCGCGTGCTGGCTAACACCGCCGACGAGCCGGCCGCCCAGGTCGCCCCCGACGTGGTGCTCGGCTCCCATACCGACCTGGAGGACCTGCGCCGGGTCGCGGCCGGCGCCACGGCGCTGACCTTCGACCACGAGCACGTGCCCACCGAATTGCTGGAGAAGCTGGCAGCTGAAGGCGTCAACGTGCTGCCGCCGCCGGAAGCGCTGGTGCACGCGCAGGACAAGCTGGTCATGCGGCGGCGTTTGCAGGCCCTGGGCGCCCCGGTACCGCGCTACCTCGGCATCGAAGACCCCGACGCACTTGGGGAGCTGGACGGGTTCGCGGCGGAGATCGGTGGCCCGCTGGTGGTCAAGGCGGCCCGCGGCGGCTACGACGGCCGCGGCGTCGAGATGACGCGTGATCTTGCCCACGCCCGCGAAGTCGCGGGTGACTATCTGGCCGGCGGGGTATCGGTGCTGGTCGAGGAGCAGGTGGCGCTGCGTCGCGAACTGTCCGCGCTGGTCGCCCGCTCGCCGTTCGGCCAGGGCGCGGCGTGGCCGGTGGTGGAGACGGTGCAGCGCGACGGTATCTGCGTGCAGGTGATCGCTCCGGCGCCGGAACTGGCGCCGGAAGTCGCCGCCGATGCCCAGCGGCTCGCGCTGCGGCTGGCCGCGGAGCTGGGCGTGGTCGGGGTGCTGGCCGTCGAACTGTTCGAGACAACGGGGAGCGCTGCTGGGCCCCTCCTAGTCAACGAGCTGGCGATGCGGCCGCACAACTCCGGGCACTGGACCATGGACGGTTCCCGCACCAGCCAGTTCGAGCAGCACCTGCGGGCCGTGCTGGACTACCCGCTGGGCGACACCGACGCCACGGTGCCGGTGACGGTGATGGCCAACGTGCTGGGCGCGGCGCAGGCCCCGGAGATGGGCATCGACGAACGCCTGCACCACCTGTTCGCCCGGATGCCCGACGCGCGCGTGCACCTCTACGGCAAGACCGAACGTCCCGGCCGCAAGGTCGGGCACATCAATTTCCTCGGCACCCACGCGGACGGCCCGCACGACCTCGCCGAGCTGCGCGAACGCGCCGAGCTCGCGGCACACTGGCTGTCCCACGGGCAGTGGACGGACGGATGGGATCCACATGACCATGACTAATCCCCGGGTCGGCGTGATCATGGGCAGCGACAGCGACTGGACGGTGATGCAGGACGCCGCGGTCGCACTGGCCGAGTTCGACGTCGCCTTCGAAGTCCGGGTGGTGTCAGCGCACCGGACCCCCGATGTGATGTTCGACTACGCGCGGCAGGCGGCCGAGCGGGGCATCGAGGTGATCATCGCCGGGGCCGGCGGCGCAGCGCACCTGCCGGGCATGGTCGCCTCCGCGACCCCACTGCCGGTCATCGGCGTGCCGGTACCCTTGGCCCGGCTCGACGGACTGGACTCGCTGCTGTCGATCGTGCAGATGCCGGCCGGTGTGCCGGTGGCCACGGTGTCGATCGGTGGGGCGCGCAACGCCGGTCTACTGGCGGTGCGGATGCTCGGATCCTCTGATCCGGAACTACGGACGCGCGTCGTCGCGTTTCAGAATCAGCTGGCCGAGACCGTGCGGGCCAAGGATGCGGAACTGCAGAGACTTGCGGGTAAGTTAGCCCGCGAATAGGAAAGAGGAGGCTGGCGAAGATGGCTGGTTGGGCCGGAGACGCGTCGTTCGATTTGTTCCAGTTGCCGGAGGAACACCAGGAGTTGCGGGCCGCGATTCGCGCGCTGGCCGAAAAGGAGATCGCGCCGCACGCCGCCGATGTTGACGAGAATTCCCGGTTCCCGCAGGAGGCATTGGACGCGCTGACCGCCTCAGGCTTCAACGCCGTGCACGTCCCCGAGGAATTCGGCGGCCAGGGCGCGGACTCGGTGGCGGCCTGCATCGTCATCGAGGAGGTGGCCCGCGTCGACGCCTCGGCTTCGCTGATTCCCGCGGTCAACAAGCTGGGCACCATGGGCCTGATCCTGCGCGGCTCCGACGATCTGAAGAAGCAGGTGCTGCCCTCGATCGCGGACGGCTCGGCATTGGCCTCCTACGCGCTGAGCGAACGCGAGGCCGGCTCGGACGCCGCCTCCATGCGCACCCGGGCCAAGGCCGACGGCGACGACTGGATTCTCAACGGCGCCAAGGCGTGGATCACCAACGGCGGCAAGTCGTCCTGGTACACCGTCATGGCGGTGACCGACCCGGACAAGGGCGCCAACGGCATCTCGGCGTTCATGGTGCACATCGACGACGAAGGCTTCACCATCGGCCCAAAGGAGCGCAAGCTCGGCATCAAGGGCTCGCCCACCACGGAGTTGTACTTCGAGAACTGCCGGATCCCGGGCGACCGGATCATCGGCGATCCCGGCACCGGGTTCAAGACGGCGCTGGCCACGTTGGACCACACCCGCCCGACGATCGGGGCGCAGGCGGTCGGCATCGCCCAGGGCGCGCTGGACGCCGCCATCGCCTACACCAAGGACCGCAAGCAGTTCGGCCAGTCGATCAGCGACTTCCAGGCGGTGCAGTTCATGATCGCCGACATGGCCATGAAGGTGGAGTCCGCGCGGTTGATGGTCTACTCCGCGGCGGCGCGTGCCGAACGCGGTGAAGGCAACCTCGGCTTTATCTCCGCGGCGTCGAAGTGTCTGGCGTCCGATGTGGCGATGGAGGTCACCACCGACGCCGTGCAGCTGTTCGGCGGCGCCGGATACACCGTCGACTTCCCGGTCGAGCGCATGATGCGTGACGCCAAGATCACCCAGATCTACGAGGGCACCAACCAGATTCAGCGGGTGGTCATGTCACGGGCGCTGCTGCGCTGAACGGAGCGCCGGCACAAAAAATGCAGTTTCCTCAACTGGGGAGAAAACCCCAGTCCAACCGCCTATTATCCAGCTGACGACCAAGTCCCCGCGATTGAGCAGCCAGTCGGGGTGGCAACGAACGCGCAGGGCCGGTGTCGGTGTATTCGCCGTCGCCGTCGCGCTGTCGTGCCGCTCAATTGTTTGCACTGCCCAGGGGGGTGTGAGGTGACTGATCCAATGGCGCCTGCGCACCCGGAAAAGACGGGTCTTTCATGACGGTGGCTGGTCCATTGGACCCGGCGGCGAGTTGGCAATCGCTGTCATTGCTCCTGGTCGAAGACGACCGCGCGGACGCCGTGCTGGTCGAGGAATTGATCGCCGACACCGTCGCCGACATCGAGGTGGTGTGGGCGCAGTCGATGGAGCACGCCGAGCGTCAGCTAGCCTCGGCCCGTCCCGACTGCGTCCTGCTCGACCTGAACCTGCCCGACGCGAACGGGATCGACGCGCTGGACCGCATCCTCAAGAGCGACGCCACCGTGCCGATCGTCGTCCTGACCGGTCTCAACGACGAGTACTTCGGTGCGTCCGCGGTCGCCGCCGGCGCCCAGGACTACCTGGTCAAGGGCCGCGTCGAACCCGAGATGCTGCGGCGCGCGCTGTTCTACGCGATAGAACGCAAGCGTGCCGAGTTGATCGCCGCCGACCTACACGCCAGCCAGCTGCGCGCGCGGGAGAACGCGCTGCTCGAGCGCGGCCTGCTGCCGTCTCCGCTGTTGCTGGACGACCCGGGCGTCGACATCGTGGCCCGGTACCGGCCGAGCCGGGAGAACGCCCTGCTGTGCGGCGACTTCTACGACGTGGTGCAGACGCCGGACCGGGTCACCCACGTGCTGATCGGCGACGTCGCCGGGCACGGGCCAGACGAGGCGGCGCTCGGCGCGGCGCTGCGGATCGCTTGGCGCACATTGACTTTCACCGGAATCCACGGAGTCGAGCAGATGCGTCAGCTGGAACGGGTGCTGCACGCCGAACGTGCCGAGAACGGCGTCTTCGCCTCCGTGCTGAGCCTGGCGATCCCCGCTCGAGGGGCCATCACCGCGATTCGCGCGGGGCATCCGGGAATGTTGCTGCACGGCCCGGGTTCAGTGGAGTGGATCGAGCCGCCGCACGGTCCGGCGCTGGGCCTGCGCGGCAGCGACTGGCCGCAGCACGAGCTGGAGGTACCGGCCGGGCACGGGTTGCTGCTGCTCACCGACGGGCTCTTCGAGGGGTACGCGGGGCGCGGCCCACGCCGGCTCGGCGAGGACGGGTTGCTGGCGCTCGCGCGTGGGCACGCGCACCTGGGCGGCGCGGAGTTCGTCGACGCGCTCATCGACGGGGCGCAGGAGCTGGCTCAGGACCAGGGCGGGCTTACTGACGACATCGCGGTGGTGCGGGTGCAGCGGACCGGGCGCCCGTGAGGAACGACGCGTCGGGTTCGCTGCCGAAGAAGCGGCTCACCGTGCGCGGGTGGCTGGCCGTCGTGCTCTCTACGATGGGCCTTCTGGTGTTGCTGGGTGCGGTCATCGGCGCGGTACTGCTGGAGCGCACCGACGAGCTGGCGCGCGAACTGAGGGACAACATCCAGCCGGCGCGGGTGGCGGCCTATCAGCTGCAGTCGGCGTTGCGTGATCAGGAAACGGGGCTGCGGGGCTACCTGATCTCCGCCGACAAACAGTTTCTCGTCCCGTATTACGAGGGAGTGGCCGCCGAAAAGGGTGTCGCCCAAGAGCTCCGGAGCCGGGTTGCCCGGAACCCGAAGCTGATCTCCGACCTGGACGCCATCGAGGCCGCCGCGGCCAGCTGGCGCAAAGACTATGCCGAGCCGCTCATCGCGAAGGTGACCCCGAAAACTCCCACGGTCGTTCCGGCCCCGACGGCGGCACTGGGCAAAGCCGAATTCGACTACATACGGCAACTTTTCACCACCCAGAACGACCATCTCACCCAGGCCCGCGAACAGGGAGCGGCCAGGCTCGTGCGCATGAACGACTGGCGTGACCGGGTGCTGGGCGCCATGGTGCTCATCTTCGTCGCCACGGCCGGCCTGCTGGGGTTCCTGGTGCAGCGCGCGGTGACCCGCCCGCTGGCCAGGCTGGCCGCATCGTGTCGGCAGATCACCGACGGCCACTTCAGCGACACCATCGAGCCGCCGCGCCGGCCCGCGGATATCCGGGGCATCGCCGTCGACGTGGAGAACATGCGGCAGCGGATCGTGGCTGAACTGGAGGCGTCGCAGTCGGCGCAGGAGCGGCTCGACGAGCAGGCGGCCGAGTTGCGCCGGTCCAATGCCGAGCTCGAACAGTTCGCTTACGTCGCGTCGCACGACCTGCAGGAACCGTTGCGCAAGGTGGCGTCGTTCTGTCAGCTACTGGAGAAGCGCTACGGCGACCAGCTCGACGAACGGGGCACCCAGTACATCGCCTTTGCCGTCGACGGGGCCAAGCGGATGCAGGTGCTGATCAACGATCTGCTCAGCTTCTCCCGGGTCGGCCGCCTCAACACCAAGTACACCAAGGTGGAACTCGGCACGGCCTTGGACACGGCGATCGCCAACCTCGGCGCGGCGATCGAGGAATCCGGGGCCGAGGTGGTTCACCCCGGGCAGCCGCTGCCGCAGGTCTTCGGTGATCCGACGTTGCTGACCATGCTGTGGCAGAACCTCATCGGCAATGCCGTGAAATTCCGCCGCGAAGACCGGGCGCCGCGCATCGAGATCGCGTACCGCCGGGGTGCCGGCAACCACACCGACAACTGGGTTTTCAGCGTGTCCGACAATGGCATCGGAATCCCGGAGGAGTTCGTCGGTAAGGTCTTCATCATCTTCCAGCGCCTGCACGGCCGGGACACCTATGGTGGAACCGGGCTGGGGCTGGCGATGTGCAAGAAGATCGTTGAGCACCACGGCGGGACCGTGTGGATCGACACCTCTTACACCGATGGAACGCGATTCGAATTCACGCTTCCCATCGCTGACACCAACGCTGAGGCCATTTCAAAAGGAGCAGACGCATGACATCACCCGGCCGCGCAATCGACATCCTGCTCGTAGAAGACGACCCCGGCGACGAACTGATCACCCGGGAAGCGTTCGAGCACAACAAACTCAACAACCGCCTGCACGTGGCGCACGACGGTGAGGAAGGCCTGAACTACCTCTACCGCCGCGGCGCCTACGAACACGCGCCCCGTCCGGATCTGATCCTGCTCGACCTCAACCTGCCGAAGTACGACGGCCGGCACCTGCTGGAGAAGATCAAGTCCGACCCCGAACTGAGCCGTATCCCGGTCGTCGTGCTGACCACGTCTTCGGCCGAAGAAGACATTCTGCGCAGCTACAAACTCCACGCCAACGCTTATGTCACCAAGCCGGTCGACCTGGACCAGTTCATGAATGCGGTCCGCCAGATCGATGAATTCTTTGTGCAGGTCGTGCGTTTACCGAACGGCTGACGCCACCGCTTCGCGAGCCGGTTCCGCGTGCACGATGCCGTGTTCGTTCACCTCGTGCACGTGGACGGTCGCAAAATCGAAGAATATGCCGACGACGCGCAGTTGCCCGGACGCCACCAACGGCGCCAGGATGGGATGCCGCGTGAGTCGCTGCACCTGCATGGCGACGTTCACGATCGACAGCTGGTCGAGTTCGCTGAAGGTGAAGCCGTTGGATGTGCTGCTGATCCGGGCGGGGTGATTGTCCCGGTAGGCAACCAGGCTGTCTTCGGCGTACTGCAACCAGCGGCCGATCGGACGGTCGGTCACACCGGCGTCGTCGTTCAGCACCACCTGCATCGCGCGGCAGGACGAATGTCCGCAGACGACAACGTAACTCACGCCAAGCTGGTTGACCGCGAAGTCCAGCGCGGCGTCCACCGAGCGCTCGGCCGGATCGGTGGGCACCAGATTGCCCACATTGCGGACGATGTAGAGGTCGCCGGGACGGCTGGCGGTGATGGTGTCCGGCAGGATGCGGGAGTCGGCGCAGGTGAGAAACAGGGTGTCCGGGTTGGGCGAACCGACCAGCTCCGCCACATGGCGGTGCAGCGCCCCGACGCCGTTGCGGTGATATTGCTTGACGCCGTCGAGGATAGACGCGTCGGTGCCTTCGCCGTTGCTGTCACGCCGCGATGGCCAGGGCGCCTCGCGCAGCGACCGCGCGGTGTAGTGCCGTTTGGGTGGGCTGCTGTGCGCGCTCGACAGATTCGCCGGCGATGTCTCGACGATGTGCACCGCTCCGCCGGTCGCCTCATGGGAGGCCTTCCAGTCCGAAATCGCCTCGGAGATCGAGTGATCGATGTAGTCGGCATTGAGGTTGAGGGTGACATCGCTGCCCGGCGGCAGCGTGGAGAGCACATTGGTCAGCCGGGGCAGCAGCAGAAAACTGAGGGTGCCGTCGATGTCCACATGCCACTGCTTGGATTCGCCCCCGATCGGCCGGGCCTCGATGGGAGCGCGTACGAGGCGCACCAGCAGAAACAGGATCGCGATGGCAAGACCGATCGCCACGCCTTCCAGCAGGTTGAGGAACACCACGCAGACGATGGTGATGGCGTAGATCACGAAGTTGCCGGTGCGCACCGCGACCCTGATGTGGGCCAGTTTGATGAGCTGAATGCCGATGACGATGAGCAGGCCGGCCAGCGCCGCCTTCGGGATCAGCTCCACCAGGTTGGTGAGCAGCGACGCGAACAGCAGGATCCAGATGCCGTGCAACACCGCCGATGTGCGGGTGCGGGCACCCGCGGCCACGTTGGTGGAGCTGCGCACGATGACGCCGGTGACCGGTAAGCCGCCGAGCAGTCCGGAGACGACGTTGGCGCTGCCCTGTCCGAGCATCTCCCGGTTAAAGTTGGTGCGCGGTCCGCTGTGCAGCTTGTCGATGCCGACCGCGGACAGCAGCGACTCGACGCTGGCGATCAGGGCGACCGTCACCACTCCCAGTGCGACGGCGCCGATCTCCTGGGTCCACGGGTGCCCACCCGGCGCCAGCGGCGGTAGGTGCGGCAGGCCGATGGCCTCGAAGAAGTTGCCTGACAGTTTGATTCGCTCGACGTCCAGGTTCACCACCAGTGACAAGGCGGTAGCCGCCACGATGGCCACCAGGGCGCCCGGGATGAACCTGACCTTGGCTGGCAGCTTCGGCCACAGCAGCAGGATGGCGATCACAACGCTGCCGACGATCACTTCGTGCAACTCGTGGTTCATGATTCCGCTGGGCAGCGCCTCGATGTTCGCCCACGCGGAACTGCGCGACGATCCGCCCAGCAGCACGTGAATCTGCTGCAGCACGATGGTGACTCCGATACCGGCCAGCATGGCGTGCACCACCACCGGGGCCACGGCGAGCGCGGCACGCGCCACCCGCACCAGGCCCAGCAGGATCTGCACAGCGCCCGCGCAGACGGTGATTACGCACGTCATTTCCCAGCCGAACTCGTCGATCAACCCGGCCACCACCACGGTCAGACCCGCGGCCGGTCCGCTGACCTGTAGCACCGACCCGCCGACCGAGCCGGCGATGATGCCCCCGCTCACCGCGGCGATCAGCCCGGCCATCAGTGGTGCCCCCGACGCGATCGCGATACCCAGCGACAGTGGCAGCGCCACCAGGAAGACGACCAGCGACGCCGGGACGTCGTAACGAAGGTTGGGCACGAGCTTCTGCATGAGTCTCCTCAGGGCCGGTCCGCTCAGGCAATCGAACCGGCGTGAACAGGTGGGGTGTATCGGGTGTCCACCCGGCATCGGCAACCCGGATTCGCCATATATTTGTGATCAGCAAATTCTTTGAATCCGACTACCGACGCCTGACCAAATGGTCCATGTGACCCCCGGCAATTCGGCAAATCCCACGCTGATTCATTCGTAATTCAAAGAAAGCCGGCTACCGCGGCGGGCCCGGCCCGCGCAACGTTGGTGTTCGGTGAGAGTCCCCACTCCTGATCTAAGGTGAGGTCGCCGCCTACCGGGAGAGGAATATGGCCACCGACAAATCGCCCAGTCGCATGGACCTCCGCAAGCAGCGCACCCGTGCCGCACTGATCACGGCCGCCCGGACTTTCATCGCCGACGGTCAGCTCGAGGTGCCGGTGCAGGACATCTGTGTGGTCGCCGATGTCGGCGTCGGATCGTTCTACAACCACTTCGACAGCAAGGAAGAACTCTTCCGGGCGGCCATCGTCGACGTGATCGACGCTCAGGCGGGTCTGCTGGACGCCCTGACGGACGCCGTCGAGGATCCGGCGGAGAAGTTCGCCGCCCGATTCCGCTTGACGGGCCGGATGTTCCGGCTGCGCCCGAAGGAAAGCCGGATCGGGCTCGCGCTGGGCATGCCGCTGATCATGTCGGAGAAGGGGCTGGGTCCGCGCGGTGTCCGGGACATCGGCGCGGCCGCGGCGGCCGGGCGGTTCACGATCAAGGACCCCGAGCTGGCGATGGTGCTCGGCGCGGGATCGCTACTGGCGCTCGGCCAGTTGGTTTATGACCAGCCGGCCCGCGACGACGAGGAGACGATAGACGACGTGGTCGACAGCCTGCTCAGGCTCTTCGGACTGGAGCCGGAGGAGGCGCAGCGCATCAGCCGTACGCCGTTGCCCGACCTCAGCTGGATCCGCGACGTCGATTTCAACCAGTTAAGCTAGCCCGCCTTGCCGGATATTCCGATGAGGCCGCCGCTACCAGCTGCGCCGGCGGTCCCGTCGTCCGCCGCGGCCCCGCCCGTTCCAGCGATGCCGCCGGCCGCTCCGTCACCGCCGATTCCGACCAGGCTGTCGGCGTTTCCGCCGTTGCCGCCGTTGCCGCCGGCACCGCTGTGGCTGTTGCTGCCACCGTTGCCGCCGGCGCCGCCCACCCCGCCGTCGCCGCCGTAGCCGATCAGCCCGGCGGTCGAGCCACCGTTGCCGCCGGCGCCGCCGGCGCCGCCTTGACCGCTCGACAATCCTGCGTTGCTGCCATGACCACCGGCGCCGCCGTTGCCGGCGATGCCGCCCAGGCCGACGTCACCACCGTTTCCGCCGTTGCCGGCGGTGTTGATCGAGCTGACATTGCCGCCGAAGCCGGCGTCGCCACCGTTGCCGCCGGCGCCGCCCACACCCCAGAGGTATCCGCCGTGGCCGCCGTCGCCGCCGTTGGTGCCGGCGCCACCGGCGGCCTGGCTGGCGTTGCCGAACAGGTTGATGGCGCTGCCGCCGATGCCGCCGTTGCCGCCGACCCCACCGACACCCACCAGGCCCACGTCGCCTCCCGCGCCCGCGGTGCCGGCACTGCCGCCGGCGATCTGCACGCCGTTACCGGCGATCCCGTAGCCGCCGTTGCCGCCGCTGCCACCGTTTCCGCCGACGCCCCAGAGGTATCCGCCGTGCGAACCGCTGCCGGCGGCGCCGCCGGCGCCGCCGGTCGCGCCGGTGCCGGCGGTGTAGTAGGTGGTGCCGCCCGCTCCGCCGTTGCCGCCGTCGCCGCCCGCGCCGTAGATGAGCCCGGCTGTGCCGCCGGTGCCGCCGGTGCCACCACCGCCACCGGCGGCGGTGCCACCGCCGTCTCCACCGCGCGCACCGTTACCGCCGTCGCCGCCGCTGCCCCACAGCCCGACGGAACCGCCCTGACCCCCGTTACCGCCGTGGCCGGAGACTTCCACCGACCCGCCGTCGCCGCCGTCGCCGCCTACCCCGTACAGATAGCCGCCGCGACCACCGGTACCGCCGTCGGCACCGTTGGTGCCAGAGGGGTTGGGGCCGTCGAGGTTGCCCGCGTTGCCACCGTCGCCACCGGCTCCGATCAGCCAGCCGGCGTCGGCACCGCGACCGCCGGCCGCGCCAGCACCTGAGTCGCCGCCGTTGCCGCCGTTTCCGCCGATGAAGCCGGCCGCGCCGCCGTCGTGGCCGGATACGCCGGCGGTGAAGGTGTTGCCGCTGTTGCCGCCGTTGCCGGTCAGGTATCCGGCCCTCGCGCCCTGGGAGCCGAGCCCGCCGTCGAAGCCGTAGGCGCCGGGGGCGCCGTTGCCGCCGGAGCCGCCGTCGCCGATCAGCAGCCCGGCGCTGCCCGCGGCCCCGCCGTTGCCGCCGGTGCCGCTGTCGCCGGCCCCGCCGTTGCCACCGCTGCCGCCGTCGCCGAACAGCAGGCCACCGCTACCGCCGGCGCCGCCGTTCGCCCCGGCCCCGGCGTTGCCTCCATCGCCGCCGACGCCGTAGAGGTAGCCGCCGCGACCGCCCGCGGCGCCGGCCGTCGCGGCGGCGGAGCTGTCGCCGCCGCGGCCTCCGGTGCCGAAGACTTGCCCGGCGTCGGCCCCGGCCGCACCCTGCAGGCCGCTGCCCCCGGCGCCACCATCGCCGATCAGGTATCCGGCTCGGCCCGCCGCGCCGCCGGCTACCGGGCCGTAGCCACCGTCGCCGCCGTCGCCGAACACCCACGCCGACCCGCCGGCGCCGCCGTCACCGTTGGCGCCGGCGCTGCCCGCGGCGCCGTTGCCATGACCGCCGGTTCCGGCCTGGCCTGCGGCGCCGCCGGTGCTGCCGGTCCCGCCGTTGCCGCCAGTGCCGAATAACCGTCCGGAGTCTGCGCCCGCTGCGCCGATGGCGCCGGCGCCGCCGCTGCCGCCGTTGCCGCCTGTGTTCGAACTGCCGATCCCCGCGCCGCCGTTGCCGGCACCGCCGCCGTTGCCGCTGTTCCCGCCGGCCCCACCGCTACCGATCAGCCAGCCGCTGGCTCCGCCCCTACCGCCCGTCGCGCCGGCGCCGCCGTTCCCGCCGTCACCGCCAGGATTGGACCAGTTGACGGTGGTGGCGGCGCCGTCTGCGCCGTGGCCACCGGCACCGCCCGTTCCGCCCGCGCCACCGTCACCGAACAGCCAACCGCCGGTACCACCCGCACCGCCTAGCCCGCCGCCGGCGCCGGCGCCGCCGTTGCCGCCCTCGGGCCCGCCGGAGCCACCTGCGTTCGGCTCGACGGTGCCGGCGATGCCGGCCTCGCCGCCATTCCCGCCGAGGCCCCCCGTACCTCCGGCGCCGCCGGTGCCGAACAACCGACCGCCACCGCCCCCGGTACCCCCGTTGCCGCCGCCGCCGGCTCTGCCGCCATCGCCGCCGCTTGCCGCGGTAACGCCCAGACCGCCGGCCCCGCCGGTGCCGCCGTGCCCGCCGCCGCCACCGGCGCCACCGGTGCCCAGCAGCCAGCCACCGTCACCCCCGACGCCGCCACTGCCGCCCGACGCGCC
Organism: Mycobacterium sp. 23; assembly: GCF_048287075.1. Classification (NCBI taxonomy): domain Bacteria; kingdom Bacillati; phylum Actinomycetota; class Actinomycetes; order Mycobacteriales; family Mycobacteriaceae; genus Mycobacterium; species Mycobacterium sp. 23. The sequence goes on along the minus strand of NZ_JBLVUX010000005.1, from coordinate 2,600,671 downwards.
GTAGCCGCCGAATCCGCCGCTGCCGGACCAGTCAGTGGTGGCGAGCCCACCCGCACCACCATCTCCGCCGCGACCACCGAGGCCGGCTGCCCCGCCGTTGCCGAACAGGCCCGCGGACCCGCCGCCGCCGCCCGTACCGCCGACACCACCGTTCCCGCCGGTCCCGCCGAACGCTTGGACCTGGTACTCGGTGCCGTCAGCGCCGGTGCCGCCAGTGCCGCCCGCACCGCCGACACCGCCGGCCCCGCCCTGGCCGTAGAGCCATCCGCCGGCGCCGCCCGCGCCGCCCGCACCGCCGACGCCGCCCGTGCCACCGTCACCGGTTGGATTGCTGGGCGAGCCTGTGCTGCCGCCGCCCTGCCCCGCGGCACCTCCAGCACCGCCCGCACCGCCGGTGCCGAACAGGCCGGCGGCGCCACCGGCGCCGCCGGTTCCTCCATTGCCGCCGGGGCTACCCGTGACGTGCGCGGCGCCGGTGGCACCGGTGCCGCCGATACCGCCCGCGCCGCCCGCGCCACCGTTGCCCCACAGCCAGCCGCCGCTCCCGCCAGAACCGCCGCTGCCGCCGGCCGCACCGGTCCCGGCCGCGCCGTTGGCCCCGCTGCCGCCTGCGCCGCCGTTGCCGATCAGCCCGGCGCTCCCGCCGTTGCCACCCGCGCCGTTGTAGCCGTTACCGCCGTTGCCGTACAGCCAGCCGCCGTCCTGGCCGTTGGGGCTGGCCGCGGTGCCGTCGGCCCCGTTGCCGATGATCGGCCGCGACAGCAGCGACTCGATGGATTGCAGCGGGCCGGCGTTGACCGCCTCGGCCGCGGCGTAGGAATTCGCCGCGCCGGCGAGTGCCTGGGTGAATTGCGAGTGGAACCGGGCCGCCTGGGCGCTGACCGCCTGGTAGTCCAGGGCGTGACCGGAGAACAGCGACGCGAGCGCTGTCGAGACCTGGTCGGCACCCGCGGCCAGCACTCCGGTGGTGCTGGCGGCGGCCGCCGCGTTCGCGTCCCCGAGTGCCGAGGCGATGTTCTGCACGTTCGCCGCCGCTGCCGTCAGCGCCTCTGGGGCAATCGTCGTAAAGGACATCGCTGCCGCACACCCCGTCCGTAGTCGGTATCTCGTCGAAGACAGAAGGACCCTAATCCCATTCGCCGAAGAATTGCAGCATTTTTATCAATAAAATGGCGTGAGAGGAAAACTGAATAATCTTCAGGATTTGAAATTGAATATTCCTCAGAAGATTCGCGATGCGGTCTTTCTGAATTGTGCCGAAAGCGGCGTTTTCCAGCGAGAACGTGAGGGCTGCGTCAGAAACCTACGTCAGAAACTGACCATTATGCTGGCCGGCGGCCGGAGGGAGCTCGGTGACCCGGGCGTCGAAGCTCGAGTAGCGTGCCGGGGTGCGGATGACCGTAATGGTGTCGTCGCCGCTGCCCACTTCCAGGGCCAGGTCGTTCTCGGCGAACAACGGTGTGTCGACCACCTGCTTCCAGGTGTAGGCCAGACACGCCATCAGGCCACCCTCCTGCAGCAGTCGCACCCATTCCGCGGCAGTCTTGGTGGCCAGTGCCGATTCGAGTTCGTCGGTCAACTCGGGGTAGTTGATCGCTCGCGAGCGCTGATCGGCGAACCGCTCGTCGTCGATCAGATCGGGGCGGCCGATGATCTCGCACAGCTTCGCCCAGTGCTTGGGCACGTAGGCGCTGATCACCAGGTAGCCGTCGGAGGCTTGGTAGGCGTCTGACGGTTGCGTGGCGAAGCCGACTCCCTTGCGCTTCTTCGCCGGGGGCACGGCAGGCGTGGGCCTGGCGGGTTGCTCGCTGGGCTTGTTCAGATGAATGGTCAGCTGGTTGGCCTGCAGGCTGACGGCGACGTCGTACATCGCGACCTGCACCAGATCACCCACCCCGTGCCGCTCGCGATTGAGGAGCGCGGCCAGCACCGCCTGCGCGAGCACGTGCCCGCTGGCGTTGTCGACCAGCTGGAACGGAATGATCTGAGGCTTGCCGGTGGGCGTGACCATGCCGGTGCACATTCCTGCCTCGGCGGCCACCATCAGGTCGACGCCCGGGCGGGTGCCGTTGGGGCCGTTTCCCCCGAACGCGCTCAGGCGCGCGTAGATCAGTTTGGGGTTGCGGGCACGCAACTCGTCGGGGCCCAGGCCCAGCCGTTCCATCACCCCGGGGCGGAACCCTTCCAGGACGACGTCGGCGGTGTCTGCAAGCCGCAGGATCTGCTGTCTGGCCGCCTCGTCAGTCAGGTCCACCGCGACCGATTTCTTGCCGCGGTTGTTCGGCAGGAAATAGGTGGCCAGCGGCGGGCGGCCGGGCAGCACCGAGGTGAGTCGCCGGGACTGTTCGCCGCCGGGCGCTTCGATCTTGACGACCTCGGCGCCCAGGTCGGCCAGGATCTGACCGGCCAGCGGCCCGGCCACATTCTGGGTGAAGTCGAGTACCCGGAAGCCGTCGAGCGGCTTGGCGGAGTTCGGCATCAGCTGGGCCTCCCTGGCAGCACCGCGGTGCAGTAGTAGTTCTCGGTGAACATGGTTTCGTCGGTGGACCGGCCGGTGGCGTGCGGCCGGAACCCGTTGGCGACCAGCAGCTCGTTGAGCAGGGTGCGCGAGACGTGCCAGCCGTGCCGCTGCAGGTAGGTCGCGACGTCGTTGCGGTCGCCGGAGTAGCCCAGCCGGTCCATTTCGACGTCGAGGCCGTGCTCGTACCACCGGGCGAAGATCGCGTCGTACAGCTCCCGGCTGGCCGGAGCGGCGAAGAACACCTCGGCGAGCAGCCGGCTGCCGGCGGCGCTGAGCGCGGAGATGTTGTCCAGCAACAGGTCCTGGCCCGTGGGCGGCAGGTAGCCGAACAGGCCCTCGGCGGCCCAGGCGGTGGGCCGGGTGGGGTCGAACCCGGCCCCGCGCAGCGCTGCCGGCCAGTCTGCGCGCAGGTCGACTGGAACACCGCGCACGTCGGCAGTGGCAACGGCGCCGATGGCCGCCAGCGTCGCGGCCTTGAATTCGATCACCTGCGGGACGTCGATCTCGAAGACGGTCGTGCCCGCGGCCCAAGGCAGGCGATAACCTCGGGCGTCGAGGCCGGACGCCAGGATCACGGCCTGCCCTATCCCTGCTTGCTGGCCGGCGACGAAAAACTGGTCGATGTGACGGGTGCGGGCGGCCTGTTGGTCGGTCATGCGCTGCATGCCCCAGGGGGCGTCGGGGAAGTCGACGTCGGCGGTGTCGAGTTCGCCGCTTGCCCATCGGGTGAAGAAGTCGATGCCGACCGCGCGCACCAGCGGTTCGGCGAAGGGATCGTCGATCAGCGCCGATCTGCTGGCCCGGGCGCGGCCCGCGGCCACCATGGTGGCCGTCGCGCCCACACTGGACGCCAGGTCCCAGGTGTCGTCGTCGGTGCGCACCATCAGCACCTTAACGCCCGCCCCCGCGCGTACCTGCACGCCCGGTGGCCGCACCGCCTCTACCATCATGGGATGGAGATGGCCACGGGCGCCCACAATCACGAGGTCTGTGCCGAGACGCCCGCGGTGGTTCTCACCGAAGACTGGCAGCACGACGTCGTCTGGGCCCGCCGGTTGGCCTGGATCAGCCTGGCTGTGTTGCTGACAGAGGGCGGCCTGGGCCTGTGGGAGGGCTTATCGGTCGGATCGGTCGCACTGACCGGGTGGGCGCTGGGTGGCGCATCCGAAGGACTGGCCAGCGCGATGGTGCTCTGGCGGTTCACCGGCGACCGCACCCTGTCACAGACCGCCGAGCGGCGCGCCCAACGTGGTGTCGCGGTGTCCTTCTGGTTGGTGGCGCCCTACGTGGCCGCCGAATCGGTCCGCCATTTCATGGGCGGAGAGCATGCGGAGGCCTCCGTGCTCGGCATCGGTCTGACGGCGCTGGCCCTTGTGCTGATGCCGGTTCTGGGTTGGGCCAACCATCGCGTCGGTGCCCGGCTGCACTCTGGCGCGACCGAGGGGGAAGGGACCCAGAACTATCTGTGCGCCACGCAGGCCGCCGGGGTGCTGGTTGGACTCGCCGTCACCGCGGCCTGGCCCGCTGGGTGGTGGATCGACCCGGCGATCGGGCTGGCCGTGGCGGGCGTGGCGATGTGGCAGGGCGTGCTGGCCTGGCGCGGCAAGGATTGTTGCTGATCCGCGGGTGTGCGCGGGCCATTTTTTTGACGCCTCGGCAAGCACGATCTGTTTGAAGGATGTACCGTGGCGTTCCAGTGATTTTGCTGGGGGCGGACAGACCACGAGCAGCGCGATGAGCCTTTGACCACGGTGCCTCGAGGAGCATTGAATTATGGATTTCGCAAGCTATCCGCCGGAGGTCAACTCGGCTCGGATGTTTGCCGGTCCCGGATCAGGACCGTTGTTGGTCGCGTCCGAGGCATGGGCTGCGCTCGCCGCCGGCCTGAATTCGGCGGCTGATTCGTACCAGGCGGTGGTATCGGGACTGAGTGCCGGCCCCTGGCTGGGGCCGTCGTCGGCGTCGATGAGCGCTGCGGCCGCGTCGTACGCGGCGTGGTTGCGAGTCACCGCCGCACAGGCCGAAGAAACCTCCGCGCAGGCCAAGGCCGCGGCCGCGGCCTACCAGACCGCATTTTCCGCGACGGTTCCGCCGCCGATCGTGGCAGCCAACCGCAGTCAACTGATGATCCTGATCGCGACCGATGTATTCGGAATCAACACCCCGGCGATCGCAGCCACCGAAGCGCAGTACGCGGAGATGTGGGCCCAGGACGCGGCGGCGATGTACGGCTACGCGGCCTCATCGGCCTCGTCGACGTCGCTGACGCCGTTCAACCCGCCCCCGCAGACCACTGACCCGGAGGGCCTGGCCAACCAAGCCGCCGCTGTCGCTGCCGACGGTATCGCCGGCACCGTGGGGAGCCGGGTACAAGAAGCCTTCTCCGCGGTGCCCAGCGCGCTGCAGAGCGCGGCGGCCCCGGCAGCGGCCACGGAGGACCCACTGTTCCTCCTGTCCCTGCTGGCCGATCTGTCCGCCGTCACCTTCGGCGTAGCGGGGGGAATCGCTACCCTCGGTATCGGCGTGCCTGCCGGTGTGCTCGGGGTGGTGAGTCTTCCGGTGGCCGTCTACAGCACCCTGGTGGGTCTACACAGCGACGAGGTCCTCAGCGACTTGGATGACGTGGAGGCCTTTCCGGGTTCGGAGGTGGCGCCGGTGAAGCCGTTGCCGTCGCCGCCGCTCAACTTGCAGGCAGGCGCGGCGCAAAGGTTGTCGGCGGGACTGGGCGAGGCGAACGCCGTCGGGGCGTTGTCGGTGCCGGCAGCGTGGACCGCTGCAACGCCGGCGGTGCGCCCCGTGGCGTACTCGCTGCCGGCGCTGGGCGGGACCCCGTCCGGCGCCGCCGCCGCACCGGCGGTGGGAGCCGGGACAGGCACCATGCTTGCCCAGATGGCGATGGCGGGCATGGCCGGACGAGCAATGGCCGGAACCGTTGGTACCCGCCGAAGCGCCGGCAAAGAGGTCACGAAGGCAACCGGGGCCGCTCGCACCAGAGCCGCGGCCGGTGACAAGGCGGCGCATGGTGAGAACGGCGAGGTACCCAGCGACAAGCCTCGGGCAGTGGTCACCGGAGTCGCGGCCGAGCTGCGTGAATTCACCAAGCTCCGCGACGAGGGGATTTTGACCGACGAGGAATACACCGAACAGAAGAACCGGCTGCTCGGTCGCTGAACCGCCCGTCGGGCACCTGTCGTAGTCATCGAGAAAAGGCAAGCGCAGCAATGGATTTCGGGATCTATCCGCCGGAGGTCAACTCCGGGCGGATCTATGCCGGTCCAGGCGCGGGCCCGATGCTGGCGGCTGCACAGGCCTGGCAGGGCGTCGCGGACCAGCTGTACACGACGATCAGCGGATATCAGTCGGCGGTGTCCGAACTCACCGAAGGGGCTTGGTCAGGTCCGTCGTCCGTGGCGATGAGCGCAGCGGCCGGTTCCTACGTGGAATGGCTGAGCGCCACCGCTGCGCGGGCGGAGCAGACCGCCGCTCAAGCATGGACCGCGGTCGCCGCCTACGAGGCGGCGTTCGCAGCCACAGTGCCGCCACCGGAGATCGCCGCCAACCGCGGCCTGCTGGCGGTGCTGGTGGCGACTAATTTCCTAGGGCAGAACACGCCGGCGATCGCGGCCACCGAGGCGCTTTACGCCGAGATGTGGGCGCAGGACAGCCTGGCGATGTACAACTACGCAGCTTCGTCGGCAGCCGCGTCGGTGCTGACCCCTTTTACCCCTCCGCACCAGAACACCGACCCGGGCGGGATGGCCGGCCAAGCCGCCGCGATCAGCCAGATCGGCACCCCCGCCGGCAACATGCAAGGTGCCATATCGGTTGTGCCGCAGGCCTTGTCGGCGATGGCGGTACCGGCCGAGGTAGAACTCGTGACGCTCTTGCTCGATCTCTTTTTCATTACGCCAATCGACGTGGCGGCCCTTCTCGCGGTCGTCCCGGTAGACGTGATCGGTACCTTCGGGGATTTTCCTCTCGCCGCGTTCACCGCTGTTTCCGGTGCCGATGACGATGAGACCGTCAGCGAGTGGGACGGGGTAGAGCCGTTGGTGGCGCCCCCAGCGGACCTGCCCTCTGACGGTATTCCCACGCCGACGCTGTCAGCGGCCTTCGGCCAGGCGAACATGGTCGGGGGATTGCGGGTGCCCGCTAGCTGGACCCGAATCGCCACTGCCGCAGTCGAAGTGCGGCCGGCTGCACTGGTCACACCGCTGGCGAGTGTGAATCCGGCAGCGGGGCCGGCGGCAGAGTTCGACGTGGCAAACACGGTGAACCAGATGGGAATCGGCGCCATGGCCGGGCAACCGATGCCAGGCCCGTCGGCCGCCGCGGGCGGGCCGAAGAATGCCGCCGCGGCGCAGCTCATCGGTTCCAACGAGGATGCGCCGGCCGAGGAGGTCGAGGTGATAGCAGCGCCGCGGACCGTTATGACCGGCGTTGCCGCCGCGATCCGCGACCTCGCCGGACAGCGCGCCGCTGGACTGCTGAGCGAACAGGAATACACCGAGCAGAAGAAGATGCTGCTGGAAATCTCGTTTGGCTCGTAGCTCAGTGCGGCTCAGTCCAACCGGTACCGGATCAGCCGGGAGCTGTTGGCCACCACCGCGACCGATGACGCGTTGTGCAGGATCGCGGCCAGTACCGGCGACAGCGCGCCGCCGGCGCCGATGAGCAGTCCGGCGGCGTTGACCGCGATCGACATGCCGTAGTTCTCCCGGATGACGTCGACGGCGCGGGCGCCCAGATCCCGCACGTCGAGCAGGCGGTAGAGGTTGTCGTTGGCCAGCGCCACGTCTGCGGTCTCGACGGCGACGTCGGTTCCGGCCAGGCCCATCGCGATGCCGATGTCGGCGGCCGCGAGCGCCGGGGCGTCGTTGACGCCGTCGCCGACCATCCCGACCACGTGTCCCTCGTCCTGCAGTTGGCGGACGACCTGAAGCTTGTCCTCGGGCATCACCTCGGCGCGCCACTCGTCGATGCCCAGTTCTGCGGCCACCACCGCGGCGATGTCGGGGTGGTCGCCGGTGAGCATGACGATCCGGCGAACGCCGCTGTCGCGCAACCGAGTCAGAACCTCGGCCGCATCCGGCCGCACCTCGTCGCGCAAGCTGATCACCCCCACCAAGGTGCCGTCCACGGCCAGCAACAGCGGCGTCTCGGCCTCGCGGCGCAGCTTGTCGACCCATTCCTGCGCCTTCTTGGACACCTTGACCTTCTCGGCGCGCAGCAGACCCGGGCTGCCCAGCAGCAGGGTGCGCCCGTCGGCCCACGTCCGCATGCCCAGGCCGACCAGCACCTCGCACTCCTCGTGCGGCGGGATGCTGATGTGGCGTTCCTCGGTCGAGCGGATGACGGCCTCGGCCAGCGGGTGGCGCGAGTGGATCTCCGAACTGGCGGCATACGCCAGCACCTGCTCGGGCTCCCAATCCTTATGCAGTGAAACGATATTGGTCACCACCGGGCGACCTACGGTCAGCGTGCCGGTCTTGTCGAAGACGATCGCGTCCACCCGGCCGGCCTGTTCGAGGTGCGACCCACCCTTGATCAGGATGCCGCGGCGGGCGCCGTTGCCGATCGCGGCGCTGATGGCCGTCGGGGTGGAAAGGCCCACCGCGCACGGGCAGGCGATAAGCAGCATCGTCATCGCGCGCCGGACGTCACCGGTGACCAGCAGGGTCAGCGCCGAGACGACGAACGAGGTGGGCACGAAGCGGCGGGAGAAGTTTTCCCCGACGGTCTGGATCGGAGCCCGATCATGTTGCGCCTCTTCAACTCTGGTGATGATGCGTCCGATGGTGGTCTGGTTGCCGACGGCCTCGGCGCGGACCACCAGGCGTCCGCGCACCACCACCGAGCCGGCGTGCACGTGCGCCCCGGCCGTGATGCTGACCGGCAGGTTCTCGCCGGTGATCGCGGACTGGTTGACCACCGCCTCGCCCTCGATCACCTCGCCGTCGACCGGGATGGCGACGTGGTCGTGCACCACCACCTCGTCGCCGATCTCCAGGGTGTCGATCGCGACCTGCACCTCGGCGCCGTCCGGCAGCCGGATCCAGGCCGTGTCCTGGTTGCCGCGCAGCAACTCCGAGATGGCCCGCCGGGTCCGGCGCAGCGTCAGGTCCTGAAGGTATTCGCCGATGTTGAGCAGCCACAGGACGGTCAGGGCGACGACGTTCTCGCGCAGGATGAGGCTGGCCACCGTCGCCGCCGACACCAGTGCGTCGGTGCCGAGCTTGCCCGAGCCCACCGAGCGCAGCGCGCCACGCAGGAAGGGGTAGCCGGTGAAGACGGTGACGCCGGTCGCGACCATCCGGCCAGTCGGCCCGAGCAGCGGCGGCCGCGCGAAGACGTAGCGGCGCACGCCGAGCAGGGCCAGCGCCGCGCCGCCGATGACCATGCGCAGCACGTCGGTGTTGCGGATCTCCTCAGAATGGGGTGAGCGGGCGGGGATCAGTTCCGCGGCGACGTGTGCAGCGCCGCTGATCGCCTCCAGCACCGCGGCACGGTCACAGCGCCTGGGGGAGTACCAGACGACGACCGAACCGGTGCGCGGGTAGGCGTGTACGACGCGCACCCCTTCGCATTTGGCGACGGCGTCCTCCACGGCCACGGCGCGCCGCGAGTTGGCGCGAACCCACTCCACCCGTACCCGCATGCGACCGGCCGCATCGGAGATCACCTGCAGCGCAGGGTCTTTAGCAGCCGGCGCAAGCTCTGGAACCAGCGCGAGGGCCACCGGATCAGTGGTCGTGGTCGTGGGCGTCGCCGACGGCCGGCGTCGGTGCCTCCTCGCCGATGCGTTCGCGCGCCTCGGCCATCACGTCGGCGATCTTGAGTCTGGCCGACTCGGCGGCCTCCTCGGCTTTGCGGGTACTGCGCAGGCCCAGTTCGGCGCCCTTGACCGCGGTTTCGTGCAGGGGTGCCTTCTTGGCGGCCTTCTTGAGCACCTCGTACGCGGTTACCCCCGCCAGACCGGTGATCACCGTCGACGCCGCCTTCGCCAAAAGCACCTGCACCGCCATCTTTCTGAACCCTTCCCGTCAGTGGTCTTCGGACCGACGGTACTATCCAAATATTGCGATATCAACATGTGTGTGGCGGAATGGTAGGCCTGCAGATGCGTCGAGCCGGTCAATCTGGTGGCCTGTACTCGCATTTTTGCTGCAGATTTACAGTGTCGGTGAGGCCTGTCCACTGCTGAGGCGGCACCTCATCGAGGCTGCAGATTTTCAGCCTCGGCGACAGGTCACAGCACTCGGGTGACCTTCTCCATCTCGACCCTGCGCTGCAGCGCCGCCGCATCCGGATTGGCCACCTGCACCAGCGATCCGCCGACCGATAACACCGCCAGCAGCCCGTCCACCAGCTTCTCCGGCCGATCCCACGTAGCCGTGGACAGCACCCGGTCGCCCGGCGTCAGGCCCTGCATCGCCGCCGATTGCACGCACGCCGCCACCAGTTGAGCGGCCGACTGGCCGGCCAGCGCCGGTCCCGGCGCGGGTTCGGGAACGATCTGGTCGCCGTGCACCCGCACCGCGGTGGCGTAGTCGGTGACGCCGATCGGCAGGTCGGGGACCGGCCGGCCGAACGGATCCAGCGACAGCACCGCGACCTCACCGCCGGCCACACGGCCATCCGCCTCGTCGAGCCGGTCAAGCGTGCACAACGCGATATCCGCCGGACCGTCCAGCACCGCCTCGGCGCCGATCCACCACACCCCGAACAGCACCGCTGCCGTCTGCCAGTGCGCCGGCAACAACACCGCGACCCGGCTGCCCGGCCCGGCGCCCAACTCGTCGCGCAGCAGGTTGGCGGTCTTGGCGGCCCAGTTGGCCAACGTCACCGCGGACAGCTCGATGCGCTCGCCGGTCGAGTCGTCGTAGTAGGTGATGCGCGGGCCGACCGGGTCGGCGCGCAGCAACGGGTCCAGGATCGCTCCGGACAGGGTCGGGTTCAGTTGATGCACTCCGGCTGCTCCGAGCCCGCGGTGAGGATCGGTGACGGTGCCGGAACGTTGCTGCTGTTGACCGACCCGACGGTCGATGCGCGCGCGGGTGTGGGCGTCGAACCGTCGAGGCCTGAGCCCGGTCCCGTGTAGTCGTTGGCCAGCACCACCCGCACCTGCCCGGCCGGAATCGAGGAGTCGGCGACGACGGGCAGTCCACCCAGTTGCCGGGCGATTTCCTGGGCGCCCAGGTCGTCGGTCTTCGCCGCCCGCACCTGGCTGTTCTTGACGTGGCCGCCCTCGTTGTTGCCGGCCGAACCGGCAGCGAATCCCTTGGTGCTGAGCACGTCGAGCACCGCGGAGGCCAGGCCGTTGATGTCGGTGTCGTTCATCACGTTGGCGGTGGTCTTGCCGGGTGTGTACGCGAGTTCCTCGGTCTTGCCCTGGTCCTGCTCGTGCAGCAGGCCGCCCACCCATTCCTGCACCGCGTGCGGATCCACCCGCACCACACTCTGCATGCCGTCGTCGCTCCAGCCGGCCCCGTCGAGTACCGGGATGGTGGCGAACGCGACGTTGCCGCCGGTCAGCTTCGATACCTGCTGGACGAAGTCCATGATGTTCCAGCCCTCCGAGATCACCACCGAGCGTTGCACGGCCGCCTCGAGCCGCTTGAGCGTGGCCGGGCTGGACAGCGTCTTACCGGAGATCACCCGGTGGGCCAGCGACGCCATCACGACCTGCTGGCGCACCACCCGGTCCAGGTCGCCGCGCGGCAGCTCGTGGCGCTGCCGCACGAAGCTCAGGGCCTGTGGGCCGTTCAGCCGCTGCTGGCCGGCCGGGAAGTCGGCGCCCGAAAGTGGTTCGTAGACGGCGTCCTTGAGGCAGACCTCGACGCCGCCGAGAGCGTCGGCGATCAGGGCGAAGCCGAGCAGGCCGATCTCGGCGTAATGGTCGACGGTGACGCCGGTGAGGTCGGCCACCGTCTTGATCAGCGCCTCGCGGCCGGCCTGGGTGCCTGCGGTGGCGGCTTCGGCGGGCGAGGCGCCGGCCTGCACCAGGCTGGTGCGCTTGATCTCGCGGGTCTGCCCGTAGACGCCGTTGATCTTGGTCTTGCCCAGTCCGGGGGCCTGCACGTAGGAGTCGCGGGGTATCGAGATCGCGGTCGCCGACTTCCCGTTGTTCGGAATCCGGACCAGGATGATGGTGTCGGTGTTGGTGGCTTCCTCGTCGCCGGCGCGCAGCGTCGCCAGTTCCTCAGCGGTCAGGGGGTTGCCGTGCGCGTCGGTGCGGCTGTCCAGGCCAACCAGCAGGATGTCGATCGCGCCGTCGTCGGCGCCGTGGCCCAGTGAGGCCGCCGACATGTGGAAGATGCCGTCCTCGAAGGAGCGGACGTTGCTCCAGGCCACCCCGGTGCCGATCACGACCACCAGGGCCAGAGCCGTCGAGACCACACGAGTCACACGAGCCACACTTTGCGCAGGCATCACTGTAGGCTACTTGTGCAACAGCCGCTTTCCGGGTAGCCGGGCTCGGCGTGCCAGACTCGAACACATGTCGGACAGGCTTGTCATTACCGGTGCGGGGGGGCAGCTGGGCACCCTGGTGGCGGCTCAGGCCGTCCGCGAGGGTCGGGACGTGCTGGCCAAGACGTCGGGGGAGTGGGACGTCACCGATCCGGCCCTGGCCGACGAGATCATCCAGCCTGGCGATGTCGTCATCAACTGCGCGGCCTACACCGACGTCGACGGCGCCGAGACCGACGACGCCCGCGCCTACGCCGTCAACGCCAGCGGCCCGGAGAACCTCGCCTGTGCGTGCGCCCGCGCCGGAGCCTCGCTGATCCACGTCTCCACCGACTACGTCTTCAACGGCGATTTCGGCGGCGCCGACCCACGCCCCTACGAACCTGACGACACCACCGGCCCGCAGGGCGTCTACGCGGCAAGCAAGTTGGCCGGGGAGCGGGCCGTGCTGGCCGCGCTGCCGGAGGCGGTGGTCGTGCGCACCGCCTGGGTGTACACCGGCGGGTCCGACAGGGGTGATTTCGTCGCCGTCATGCAGCGGTTGGCCGGCCGGGACGGCCCGATCAAGGTGGTCGACGACCAGACCGGCTCGCCCACCTACGCAGCAGACCTGGCCGCCGCGCTGCTGGAGCTGGCCGCCAGTCCCGTGCGGGGACGCGTGCTGCACGCCGCCAACGAGGGTGTGGTGTCACGCTTCGAATGGGCACGGGCGGTGTTCGAGGAAAGCGGCGCCGACCCCGCGCGGGTGACCCCGTGCAGCAGCGACGAGTTTCCGCGGCCCGCGGCGCGCCCGTCGTACTCGGCGTTGTCCGGGCGGTCGTGGGCGGCCGCCGGCCTCACCCCGCTGCGTCCGTGGCGTGCTGCCCTCAACGCGGCGCTGACGGCGGCCGCCGACCGACCGTTACCCTCTACGCGTGACTGACGTTCTGCCGGTCGTCGCGGTGACCTATTCGCCGGGCCCACACCTGGAGCGGTTCCTGGCCTCGTTGTCGCTGGCCACGGACCGGCCGGTGGGCGTGCTGCTGGCCGACAACGGCTCCACCGACGGCACCCCGGAAGCGGCTGTCGAGCGCTACCCGAACGTGCGCCTGATGCCCACCGGTGCCAATCTCGGCTACGGCACGGCGGTCAACCGCACCATCGAGCACCTGAGCCAGGCGCGCGGCGGGGAATGGGACCGGTTCGACCGGGAGTGGGTGATCGTCGCCAACCCGGACGTGCAGTGGGGTCCGGGCAGCATCGACGCCCTGCTGGAGGCCGCCGCCCGATGGCCGCGTGCCGGCGCACTGGGTCCGCTTATCCGGGACCCGGACGGGTCGGTATACCCGTCGGCGCGCCACCTGCCCAGCCTGATCCGCGGCGGCATGCACGCCGTGCTCGGGCCGGTGTGGCCGCGCAATCGGTGGACGCGAGCCTACCGGCAGGAGCACCTCGATCCCAGCGAGCGGCCGGTCGGGTGGCTGTCCGGCTCGTGTCTGCTGGTGCGGCGGTCGGCGTTCGACCAGATCGGCGGCTTCGACGAGCGCTACTTCATGTACATGGAAGACGTCGACCTCGGCGACCGGCTCGGAAAAGCCGGCTGGCAGTCCATCTACGTGCCGACGGCCGAGGTGCTGCACCACAAGGGACACTCGACCGGCCGTGACCCGGGCCGCCACCTGGCCGCCCACCACCGCAGTACCTATATCTTTTTGGCCGATCGCAACACCGGGTTTTGGCGGGCCCCGCTGCGCTGGACTTTGCGCGGATCGCTGGCGGTGCGGTCGCGGGTGATGGTGCGCAATGCGGTGCGAAGGTCCCGGCGGGCGGCGCGCGAAGAACTGGCAGAAGGGCGGCGCTGAAGTGGCAACCCATGACGTGGATGCGGTGGTCCTGGTCGGCGGCAAGGGCACCCGATTGCGGCCGCTGACGTTGTCGGCGCCCAAGCCGATGTTGCCGACGGCCGGCCTGCCGTTCCTGACCCACCTGTTGTCTCGGATCGCCGCGGCCGGCATCGAGCACGTGGTGCTGGGCACCTCCTACCGGGCCGAGGTGTTCGAGGCCGAGTTCGGCGACGGCTCCAAGCTCGGGTTGCAGATCGACTACGTCACCGAGGAGAAGCCGCTGGGCACCGGCGGCGGCATCGCCAATGTCGCCGAGAAGCTGCGGCACGACACCGTGATGGTGTTCAACGGCGACGTGCTCTCCGGCACCGACCTGGGCGAGCTGCTGGCTTTCCACCGCGATCACCAGGCCGATGTGACATTGCACCTGGTGCGGGTGAGCGATCCCCGCGCATTCGGATGCGTGCCGACCGACAGCGACGGCCGCGTGACCGCGTTTCTGGAGAAGACGCAGGACCCGCCAACCGATCAGATCAACGCCGGCTGCTACGTGTTCCAGCGGCCGATCATCGACCGGATCCCGCGCGGTCGGGAGGTGTCGGTGGAGCGCGAGGTGTTCCCGGCGCTGCTGTCGGACCCGGACGTGAAGGTGTGCGGCTACGTCGACGCCACCTACTGGCGCGACATGGGCACCCCGGAGGACTTCGTGCGCGGGTCCGCGGACCTGGTGCGCGGCATCGCCCCGTCGCCGGCGCTGCACGGTCAGCGCGGCGAGAGCCTGGTGCACGACGGCGCCGCCGTGGCCCCCGGGGCGCTGCTCATCGGCGGCACGGTGGTGGGGCGCGGGGCCGAGATCGGTCCGGGCGCGCGGCTGGACGGCGCGGTCATCTTCGACGGCGTCAAGGTGGAGGCCGGCAGCGTTATCGAGCGCTCGATCATCGGCTTCGGCGCGCGCATCGGCCCGCGGGCGCTGATCCGCGACGGCGTGATCGGAGACGGGGCGGACATCGGCGCGCGCTGCGAACTGCTGCGCGGCGCGCGAGTGTGGCCGGGCGTATCTATTCCCGACGGCGGCATCCGTTACTCGTCAGACGTCTGAGCCCTCTCGGCGCGCGAACGTGCGGCCAGCTTCACGTTCGCGCGCGAACGTGCGGCCAGCCTCACACTCGGCGCGTTGCTTGAGTCACCAGGTATTCCAGCGCGTGATCGGTGCCCGGCGGCAACTCGTCGGCCGGCCACCACCGCAGGTCGTCGGACTCGTCGCTGAGTACGATCTGCGCCCCGGCCGGGGCATGCGCCATGAACTGCAGGTCCAGGTGCCGGGTCGGAACCCCCAGCGAGCAGGTGACCGGATGTACATGCACCGCAACCAGTTCCGGCCGCAACCACAGATTGGCGACGCCGGACTCCTCGGTCGCTTCCCGCAGTGCGGCGGCCAGGATGTCCTCGTCGTCCTCGCAGTGCCCGCCGAGTTGAACCCAGCGGCCCAGCCGGGGATGCAGGGTGAGCAGGACGCGCTCGCCGGTGTCGTCGAGCACCAGGGTGGACGCGGTGACGTGGCCCGGTTCGCACTCGCGCAGGCAGGAGTCGTCGCGGGCGAGCACGAATCCCAGCACCGCCTCCCGCAACGAGTCCTGCGCCGGGTTGGGTGCCTCCCAGTCCGTGAGCAGCGTGATCACCGATTCCCGCACGCTCATCGCGACTCCCTCCTGGCCCGCCTCGCGGTCCTCCGGTGCCGCAGCGCGAGCCACGCCGCGCGGCATTGCGCCACCACCTCCGGCGACACACCGAGCTTCTCGATCAGCACCCGCCGGTCCACCAGGTCGAGCGCCTTCTCGATCTCGTTGGCCCGCAACAGCAGATCGACGTCGCCGGCCAGGTCGGGATCGGCGCATGCCGGCGGCGGGACGGGCAACCGCTCGGCCTCGGCGGGTTCGAGCTCCTGAATGCCGCCGCCGTAACTGCGGCCCATGATCTCGGCGAATGCGAAGGTCGCGCTGTTGTGGAACACCGCGGCCAGCGCGTGGGGTTCGGTGCCGGGCGCGACCCGCACCCGGTGCACGGTGTCCGTGCTGGTGGCGCCCGCCCCGTTGACCGTCAGCCGCGCAGACAGGTGAATTTGGCGCAACATGAACAGATCGGGGACCCACAGCGACGGCGTCACCCACCACGGCTTGCGCAGCGAGCACTTGTAGCCACGGTGCACGCCGGCCGCCTCGCCGGCCGCGATGTGGGCCAGCAGCGCGCCGTCCTGCGGCTGCGCCGGCGCATGCAGCAGCCAGGCGCGCTGACCGGCCGTCAGATCGATTGTGCGGCAATCATTGTCGTAAACCAGTCCGGACAGCTGGGCGCTGCGCGAGACCAGCGGCACACAGTACGGCGTGAGTCCCAGCTCGTGCGCCTGTGCGTCGGTGAAGGTGAAGAAGCTGTTGCGGCCCGTCACGATGCCGACGTCCACCTCGGCAAGCAGGCCCAGCCGGGTCAGCCGGCCGGATTCCTTGAGGCCGCGCAGCGTGCATATCTGCGACGGTTCCAGGAAATAGGTGGTCCACTTCTCGTGGTCGTGCCGCAGCGCCGGAGCGGACGGCACGTCCAGGTTCGCCGCGACCAGCGCGTCGGCGTCGTCGAGCTGCACGGTGCGGATGCGGGCCGGCCCGGGACCGACGACGCCGCAGAACAACACCACCTCCTGCAAGACGCCCTCGAACACCAGGCGCCCGAAGCTCAGCAGCGTGATCTCCCGGTAGCGGCTCACCAGGAAGTCGCGTAGCTGCGCCGCATACCCGACCTGCAGCAGCTCGGCGGGCAGCACCAGGCCAACCCGGCCGCCCTCGCGCACCAGGGTGGTGCTCGCCACCACGAACGGCACCCAGGCATTGGTCAACCGGTTGGGGCGCAACCCTTCTCGATGCAGGGCGGCCAGCGCGGGCTCGCGCTGCCGCGCCGGCCAATGCCCGAAGCGGATGTAGGGCGGGTTGCCCGCCACGCCGTCCCAGTCCCGGCCACCCGACCACGAAAACAGGTCCGCGGTGTCAACGGGGGCGAACGTCCGTGCCTTCGCCGCTTCAGCGGCAACGAGTTCCACGCCGCGTGCCTGATCGCTGAGCGCGGCCAACTCGCGCAGGATCTGCCCGTCACCGCAGGACGGTTCCAGCACCCGGGGTCCGGCGTGGGTGACCCAGCCGGCCAGGAAGCGGGCGATGGGCGCCGGCGTGTAATAGCCGCCGCGAATCTTGTCGGCCGTCACGGCGGCCTTGCCCGCGAACGTCTTCATTTGCGGATCAACAGCTCCGTGATCGGCACCGGGTCGCGTAAACCCGCGGGCTCGGCGGCATAGCCGATCGCCACGGCGCCCAGCGGCTCCCACTCGGCGGGCAGCGAAAGCTCGTCGCGGACGAGGTCGGCAGCGAAGATCGTCGAGCCGATCCAGCAACTGCCCACCCCGCGCACCGCCAGCGCAACCAGCAGCGCCTGCACGGCCGCACCCACCGCGACGGTGAACATGGTGTGCTCGGCCTCGGTGCGGGCGGCGTCCGGATAGCTGTGTGCCCCATCGGGCACCAGGAACGGAATGATGACCTCGGGTGCGTCGTAGAGGATCTGGCCGCGTGCGACGCGGCGTTCGACGGAGTCCGCGGGGCGGCCGTCGCCGGTGAGGTCGGCACGCCACTTGTCTTTCATCCGGTCCAGCAGCCGCGTCCGGGTGTCCTGGTCCTGCAGCCATACGAACCGCACCGGGCGGGTGTGGTGCGGGGCGGGCGCGGTGAGCGCTTCGGCGACAGCGGATTCGACGACTGCCGGGGGCACCGGCTCGGCGCTGAATCGCCGCACCGACCGGCGCAGCAGCTGGGCCTGCCCGCGGCCCAACTCGATGGCCTCGGCGGTGCCCAGCCAGAACAGGTCCTCGGTGCCCGCGCGCACCAACTGCCGGGCCGTCGAACCGTCGTCGACCGGGTTGAGCCCGCGCAGCACGGCCACCGGCATGGCCGTGAGCTTGCCCTTGACCAGGTCGGCCGCGGCCGCGATCTCGTCGGCGACCGCCACCTCGGTGACCACCAGTTCGTTGCCGTGCCGGTCGACGGCACCCGAATAGTTGTGCAGTACGGCCAGACCCGCGGTGCCGACGGCCGCGTCGATCTGTCCGTTGCGCCAGGCGCGGCCCATGGTGTCGGTGATCACCACGGCGACGGTGACGCCGAGCCGCTCGCGCAACCCGGCCCGCAGCGCCGCCGCGCTGGCGTCCGGGTCGAGTGGCAGCAACGCCAACTCGGTTCGCCCGACGTTGGATCCGTCCACTCCGGCCGCCGCCTGAATCAGCCCCAGCCGGTTCTCGGTGATCAGGGTCCGTTCCTTGCGGGCCAGCACCCGCACCGCTTCGTCGTCGACCAGCTTGCGCCGCAATCGGTCTCGTTCTTCGTCGTCCTCGGGCGCCGGGACCAGTCGGCCCTCGCACTTGGACACCACCTTGCTGGTCACCACCACCACGTCGCCGTCACGTAACCACGGCGCGGCCGCACTCAACGCAGCACCCAAATCGTCACCGGGACGAAACTCGGGAAGCCCGGTGACTGGCAGGATCTCGATGGCGGCGGCGGCGCCGTGCTCACCTGCCGGGGGCAGGGCGGTCACACCGTCACCCCGGCAAGGTCGAGTCCGGCACGCACCATGTCGGCGGTGGCCGCCGGGTCGCTCATCAGCAGCGGCACGGCGCGCACCGCCACTCCGTCGATGTCGGCCGCGTCGCCGTCGTGCACCAGCCAGCAGTCCAGAATCCCGGTCGCGCTGCGGGCGCCGTAGTGCTGGCCCACCGCCTGCGCGGTGGAATCCACCCCGATGACGGACAGGCAGGCATCGGCCATGCCGCGCAAGGGCTTTCCGCCGATGATGGGGGAGTAGCCGACGACCGGAGCGGGGGTCGACCGCAGCGCGCCGCGGATGCCGGGGACGGCCAGGATGGCGCCGACGCTGACCACCGGATTCGACGGCGCCACCAGGATGACGTCGGCTTCGGCGATGGCCGTCACCGCTTCGGTTGTCGCGGAGGCTTTTTCGGCCCCGACGAAGGCGAAGCTGTGGGTGGGCACCTGGGCACGGTGACGCACCCACCACTCCTGGAAGTGGATCGCCCGCCGGCTTCCGGTGGCTGGATCGGTGATCACCACATGCGTCTCGCAACGGTCGTCGCTGGCCGGCAGCAACCGTGCGCCCGGTTGCCACCGGTCGCACAGTGCGGCGGTGATCTGCGACAGCGGATAACCGGCGTTGAGCATCTGGGTGCGCACCAGGTGCGTGGCCAGATCGCGGTCGCCGAGCATGAACCAGTCGGGCTGCACGCCATAGCGGGCGAGTTCCTCTTTGGCATGCCAGGTTTCGTCGCGGTGGCCCCAGCCACGCTCCGGGTCCACGCCACCACCGAGGGTGTACATGCACGTGTCGAGGTCCGGGCAGATGCGCACGCCGTGGATCCATGCGTCGTCGCCGATGTTGACGACCGCGTTCAGTTCGTGGCCGGCGTCCTCGCCCTGAGCAAACTGGCCCAGGCCGAGCAACCGCTGCACTCCGAGCAGAAAACGCGCGCCCCCGACGCCCCCGACCAGAACAGTGACTTTCACACCAGGACAGTACCTGCCCGGCGGGACACGTTAGGGTGGGGTGAATCTTGGTAACCAATGTGGCGCAAGGGACTTGTGATCAATTCGTACTCGACACGCCGTGTTTCGTGGACAACAGAATCGCCGAAATTCGATCACGAGATGGTATGGAATTACGCCGAAGTGCTTGACCAGGGTCCCTGGCCCGTGTCTAATCACATCAGTGTCATTTCCCGGTTGGCCGGCCGGTTCCGGTGTCGCAGACCGAGATTCGATCACTTGTTCGAATTGGGCATCTGTACATCAAAACAGTGGGAAACCATTTCAATCTCTATTAGTGAGGAGGCGGAGCATGTCCTATGAGTACCTTCGGGGCGTAATGGGAGGCACACCGCACACCACTCCCGAGCCGGCTGAAACCATCATGCCGCCAGTCCGTCCTCATCTGAGCGTTGTTCCCGATGCGCCCGCCGTGTTCGAGCCGGAGCCGATCGAGGAGATCCCTGCCGATCAGTGGCAGGACAAGGCGCTGTGCGCCCAGACCGACCCCGAAGCCTTCTTCCCGGAGAAGGGCGGTTCCACCCGCGAGGCCAAGAAGATCTGCCTGGGTTGCGAGGTCCGGCACGAATGCCTCGAATACGCCCTCGCGCACGACGAGCGGTTCGGCATCTGGGGAGGCCTGTCCGAACGCGAGCGTCGCCGCCTCAAGCGCGGCATCATCTAAACGCCGATCACCTGCTCAGTCGTCGATCGAGGGGTCGATGACTGAAGGCTCCACGTCCAGATAGATGGCCACCTGGGCCACCAGGATTTCATGCAGCAAGTCGCCGAGTTCGACGGTGTCTTTGGCTCGTCGTTCAATTGGCTTGCGGAACAACACAATTCGCGCTCGTGTCGCGTTTCCGCGGACATCGACGCCGGCCGGTATCAGGCGGGCCAGCGCGATCGGCCCGTCGGCAATCACCTCCGGCGGCCACTGCACACTGTAGGGATCCTTGGCGGAGATACGCGGAATCTCGTCGACTGCGACGTCGAGTTCGCCGACCCGCTCCTGCCACCGCCGCTCGATCGGTTCGTAGGCCTCCAGGACCGCCATGTCGAACCGCTCGGCCCGGCTGCGCCAGCCCGGCACCGTCGGCGGCAGCAACGGGCCGCGCAGATCGCGGCCCCGCCGGCGTCCGGGCCGCCCGTACGGCTGAGCCGATCTTTCCCCGCTCACGCGCCGATGGTAACGGTTGGACGCCGATGGTAACGGTTCCACATCGCCCCCGCCCATGCGCGTGTCCGCCGCTGTGGCGGCGTTTTCCCGCGATAGCCTTTCGAGCGTGAACGTACCCCGACGCTGCTGCCGGCCCGGGTGTCCGCATTATGCAGTGGCAACGTTGACGTTCGTCTACTCGGACTCGACGGCGGTGGTCGGCCCACTCGCTACCGCGCGGGAACCGCACTCGTGGGATCTGTGTGTCAACCACGCCGGCCGCATCACGGCACCGCGCGGCTGGGAACTGATGCGCCATGCCGGCCCGCTGCCCACCCATCCCGACGAGGACGACGAACTGGTGGCGCTGGCCGACGCCGTGCGCGAGGGCGGAGCAGTTCCCGCCCGTACCCCCGCCCGGGTCAACGGTTTCGTCGCCAGTGACGGCTTCGACGACGTGCCGCAGTCCATCGGCGCGCACGCCACCGCGCCGAGTACCGGTCTGCTCGCACCGCCCGAGCACCGCTCCGGACGCCGACGTGGCCACCTACGGGTCCTGCCGGATCCTCCCGGCTAGCCGATAGGCTGGCGGCCGAAGAGTTCTACCCACCCAGGTCGTCAGGAGCACCGGAGAATGTCGTGGCCCGCCGAGGCTGTCCACCGTGTCATCAAGGCCTATGACGTCCGAGGCCTGGTCGGCGAGCAGATCAACGAGGCGCTGGTCACCGACGTCGGGGCCGCATTCGCGCGGCTGATGCGCGGCGAAGGCGCGAGCCGGGTGGTGATCGGCCACGACATGCGCGACAGTTCACCCTCGCTGTCGGCGGCCTTCGCCGCCGGCGTCACCGGCCAGGGTCTGGACGTGGTGCGCATCGGGTTGGCCTCCACCGACCAGTTGTATTTCGCCTCGGGGTTGCTGGACTGTCCCGGAGCCATGTTCACCGCCAGCCATAACCCGGCGGCGTACAACGGCATCAAACTGTGCCGGGCCGGGGCCAAGCCGGTCGGCGCCGACACCGGGCTGACGACCATCAGCGAGGACCTGATCGCCGGCGTGCAAGGGCACGACGGGCCGCGCGGTGCGGTCACCGACAAGGATGTGCTGACCGACTACGGGGTGTTCCTGCGCTCGCTGGTCAACACCGAGGGACTGCGCCCGCTGCGGGTCGCGGTGGACGCCGGCAACGGCATGGCCGGTCACACCGCGCCGGCGGTGCTCGGCGCGATCGACTCGATCACGTTGTTGCCCTTGTACTTCGAGCTCGACGGCACGTTCCCCAACCACGAGGCCAACCCGCTGGACCCGGCGAACCTGGTCGACCTGCAGAACTTCGTGCGCGAGACCGGCGCCGATATTGGGCTGGCGTTCGACGGCGACGCCGACCGCTGCTTCGTCGTCGACGAGCGTGGCCGGCCGGTCTCGCCGTCCACCGTGACCAGCCTGGTGGCGGCCCGCGAGCTGGGCCGGGAGATCGGCGCCACGGTGATCCACAACGTGATCACCTCGCGTGCGGTGCCGGAGCTGGTCGCCGAGCGCGGCGGCACGCCGCTGCGTTCGCGGGTCGGCCACTCCTACATCAAGGCGCTGATGGCCGAAAGCGGCGCGATCTTCGGCGGTGAACACTCGGCGCACTATTACTTCCGCGATTTCTGGGGCGCCGACTCCGGCATGCTGGCCGCGCTGTACGTGCTGGCCGCGCTCGGCGAGCAAGACCGGCCCTTGTCGGAACTCACCGCGGATTACCAGCGCTATGAATCCTCCGGCGAGATCAACTTCACCGTCGCCGACGCGCCGGCGTGTGTGGACGCCGTGTTGAAGACATTCGCGAGCCGGATCCAGTCCATCGATCATTTGGACGGCGTGACGGTCGACCTGGGTGACGGCAGTTGGTTCAACCTGCGCAGCTCCAACACCGAGCCGCTCTTGCGGCTGAATGTGGAGGGGCGCAGCATCGAGGATGTGGACGCCGTGGTCGCACAGGTCAGCGCCGAAATCGCCGCGCAGGCAACCGGAGCCGGACCGTGAGTGCGGTCGGGGCCGTCGATCTCGAGGATGCCGACGGCCTGATCGCCGCCGACCGCGACGGGTTGCTGCGGGCGGCGTCGATGGCCGGTGCGCAGGTGCGTTCCGTGGCGGCCGCCGTAAGTGAAGGCGAGTTGGACTCGCTGCGCGGGGAGGACCGGGTGCGCAGCGTCATCTGGGTGGCCGGGCGCGGCGCCGCCGAGACCGCGGGCGCCCTGCTTGCCGCGACGCTGGCCACCGCGGCGGCCGAGCCGATCGCGCTGGTCACCGAGGCGCCTCCGTGGGTCGGCCCGCTCGATGTGCTGATCGTCGCCGGCGACGATCCCGGTGATCCCGCGCTGGTGGGCGCGGCCGCGACCGGGGTGCGCCGGGGCTCGCGGGTGGTCGTGGTGGCGCCGTTCGAGGGCCCGTTGCGGGACTCCACCGCCGGTCGGGTCGCGGTGCTGTCCCCGCGCCTGCCCGCGCCTGAGGAGTTCGGGTTGTGCCGGTATCTGGCCGCCGGCCTCGCGGTGCTGCAAACCGTCGACTCCCGGCTGAGTGTCGACCTGGCCGCGCTGGCCGACGAACTGGATGCCGAGGCGTTGCGTAACAGCGCGGGCCGGGATCTGTTCACCAACCCGGCCAAGACGCTGGCCGCCCGGATGACCGACTGCCAGGTCGCGCTGGCCGGAGACAGCGCCGCGACCCTGGCGCTGGCCCGGCACGGCAGCTCGGTGTTGCTCCGCGTCGCGCAGCAGGCCGCGGCGGCCGCCGGTCTGGGCGACGCACTGGCCGCACTGCGCAGCGGGCCGCGCGGGTTCGCCGATCCCGCCGAAGCGCTCTTCCACGACGAGCAGATCGACGGCCCGCTGCCCCAGCGGCTGCGGGTGCTGGCACTGACGCTGGCTGCCGAGCGGACCGTGGTCGCCGCCCGGGTGGCCGGGTTCGACGACGTGCATCTGCTGGGGGCGGAGGATATGCAGGAACTGCCTTCCGCACCAACCGCGGCGTCCCGCGCCGAGCAGCAACTGGCAGTATTGGCCGTTCGGCTGGAGATGGCCGCGGTTTACCTGCGACTGGCACGGGGATAGATAAACGGTGGAACTGCTACGCGGAGCGTTACGAACGTACGCCTGGGGATCACGCACCGCCATCGCCGAATTCACCGGCCGCCCGGTGCCCGCCGCACACCCCGAGGCCGAACTGTGGTTCGGTGCCCACCCCGGTGACCCGGCCTGGCTGGAGACACCAGAGGGCGAGACCTCGCTGCTGGCCGAGCTCACCGACGATCCCGAGGGGCAGCTGGGGCCCGCCTCGCGGGCGCGGTTCGGCGACGTGCTGCCGTTTCTGGTCAAGGTGCTGGCCGCCGACGAGCCGCTGTCGCTGCAGGCGCACCCGAGCGCCGCGCAGGCGCTCGAGGGTTTCGCGCGCGAAGAGCGGCTGGGTATCCCGGTGAACTCGCCGGTGCGCAACTACCGCGACACCAGCCACAAGCCGGAGTTGCTGGTGGCGTTGCAGCCCTTCGAGGCGCTCGCCGGCTTCCGTCAGGCCTCCCGGACCACCGAGTTGCTGCGCGCACTCAACGTGTCCGATCTCGATCCCTTCATCGACCTGCTCAACGACCAGTCGGACGCCGACGGCCTGCGCGCCCTGTTCACCACCTGGATCACCGCGCCGCAACCCGACCTCGACGTGCTCGTGCCGGCGGTGCTCGACGGCGCTATTCAGTACATCAGTTCCGGGGCAACGGAATTCGCGGCTGAGCTCAAGACGCTGCTAGAGCTGGGGGAGCGGTACCCCGGTGATGCCGGGGTGCTGGCGGCGCTGTTGCTCAACCGCATCACCCTGGCTCCGTGCGAGGCCATCTTCCTGCCGGCGGGCAACCTGCACACCTACCTGCGCGGTTTCGCGGTAGAGGTGATGGCCAACTCCGACAACGTGTTACGCGGTGGCCTCACGCCCAAGCACGTCGACGTGCCCGAGCTGCTGCGGGTGCTGGACTTCACGCCGACGGCCGAGGCGCAGCTGCGGCCGTCGATGCACCGTGACGGCCTGGAACGGATCTACGACACGCCGGCCGACGAGTTCGCGCTGGCGCTGCTGGTGCTCGACGGCGATCACCTCGGCCACGAGGTCGACGCGCCGTCGAGTCACGACGGGCCCCAGATCCTGTTGTGCGCCGAGGGCTCGCTCACCGTGTACGGCAAATCCGGGTCGCTGACGCTCGAGCGAGGCGCGGCCGCGTGGGTCGGCGCCGACGACGGCCCGATCCGGCTGTCCGCAGAGCGTCCCGCCAAGCTGTTCCGGGCTACCGTGGGCTTGTGACCAGCCCGCGCTGACGACCCTGAGCGCGCAACTCCTTGCGCTCTTTAACCCACAGCCGCATGTTGTGCGCCATCGTCCGCCCGATCAGCTTCGCCGGCGGAATCATGTAGAGACTGTCCAGCAGCGAGAACCGCCGTAAGAACCATTCCGCCAGAACGGGATCCGTCTCGGCGGCACCGAGGAACTGGTCGAACAGCCCGCCCACTGCCCGCCACCACCGTGGCTCGGGGTCGCCGGTGGCGTGGTGCAGGGCCACGTCGCCGATCGCGTTCATCATCCAGACCGGGAACGTGGTCTTGGCAGTGAACCGGGCGAGGGTGCCCGCCAGATCCCCTTCCGGTGCCGCAAGCGCCCGGCGCAGGTTGCCGGCCTGGATCGACGTCATCGTCATGCCCTGGCCGAACGTCGGGTTGAAACTGGCCACCGCGTCCCCGAACGGGATGATGCCCGCCGGGAAGCGCTCGAGCTTGTGGTAGCGACGCCAGCGGCTCACCGGGAAGGCGTGATAGGCCGGTTCCCCCAGCGGCTCGGCATGCGCGAGTGCGGCGTTGAAATGCTCCGGGAGTAGCTCCTCGGCCAGGGCCAGCATCTCGGGGAAGGTCCGCGGCGGCTTCTCGTGGGCCACCCCGAACGTGGTCAGCACCCAGGTGCCGTCCTCGTAGTACAGCATGCCCAGCCCCAGTGACTTGTCGTGCGAGGCGCCCGCGACCACCACCTTCTCGGCGATCAGCCCCTCGGGCATGCGGAATTGGTGCGTGGCGTAGTTGATTCCGATGTCGACTGTCGCCTCCGGGGCACGCTGATAGCCCCACTGGTCCAACCACACCGGCAGCCGGGTACCGCGGCCCGCGGCGTCGACCACCAGGTCGGCGGCGACAAACTCCGGCTCTTCACCCCGCACCGCCGGGTCCAGCAGCACGCCGGTCACCCGCTGCAGGGCCGGTTCGAAACGCGGTTCGGCGACCGGGCGCCGGACGATCTCCACGTTGTCGATGTCAAGCACGCGGCGCCGGATCTGCCACTCCAGGTGCGGGCGGCTGGGCACGTAGGCGGTGAACTCGTCGCGCAGGGTGTGCCCGGTGCCCAGGACGTGGCCGGCGGCGCCGAGATGAATGCAGTCCGGCCGGTTCTCGAGCATTGGCACGCCCGCCGCCACCATGTCTTCCAGCAGACCGGGAAACAGGCTCTCGAATTCGTTGGCGCCGCGCGCCATCAGCATGTGCAGATGACGGTCCTGGGGGACGGTGGCGCGGTTGGCCGGCGTCCCCGGCAGGTCGTCCCGCTCGAATACCGTCACTCGCCCGTAGAAGTCGGAAAGCACCCGGGCCGCGGACAGCCCCGCGATGCTCGCTCCGATCACCACCGCATGATTCTTGTTCTCTACGCTCCCCACCATTCCCGCAGAGTACCCAGTACTGTGCGGACACAACTGCAGGTGAGGAGAAGGGGAGGGCAGATGTCCGGTCGCTGGCGCACGAAATCGGTCGAGCAGTCGATCGCCGACACCGACGAGCCGACGACCCGGCTCCGCAAAGACCTGACCTGGCTTGACCTGGTGGTCTTCGGCGTCTCGGTGGTGATCGGGGCCGGCATCTTCACCGTCACCGCATCCACCACCGGCGACATCACCGGTCCGGCCATCTGGATCTCGTTTCTGATCGCAGCAGGCACCTGTGCGCTGGCGGCGTTGTGCTACGCCGAATTCGCCTCCACCCTGCCGGTGGCCGGCAGCGCCTACACCTTCTCCTACGCCACCTTCGGAGAGTTTCTGGCCTGGATCATCGGTTGGAATCTGGTGCTGGAGTTGGCAATCGGCGCGGCGGTGGTCGCCAAGGGCTGGTCCAGCTACCTCGGGACGGTGTTCGGGTTCGCCGGCGGCACCGTCGCCCTGGGGCCGATCGACTTCGACTGGGGCGCGCTGCTGATCGTCACTCTGGTGGCGATTCTGCTGGTGTTGGGCACCAAGCTGTCGTCGCGGTTCTCCGCAGTGGTCACCGCGATCAAGGTGTCGGTCGTTATCCTGGTCGTGATCGTCGGCTCCTTCTATATCAAGGCCTCCAACTTCACGCCGTTCATCCCCAAACCCGAAGCCGAGCATCAGGGCAGGGGCATGGACCAGTCCGTGCTGTCGCTGCTGACCGGCGCCGGTGGCAGCCACTACGGCTGGTACGGCGTGCTGGCCGGCGCCTCGATCGTGTTCTTCGCGTTCATCGGGTTCGACATCGTGGCGACCATGGCCGAGGAGACCAAGAACCCGCAGCGCGACGTCCCGCGCGGCATCCTGGCCTCACTCGGCGTCGTGACGCTGCTTTACGTGGCGGTCGCGGTCGTGCTGTCCGGAATGGTGTCCTACACCCAGCTGCGCACCGTCCCGGGGCGCGGACAGGCGAACCTGGCCACCGCGTTCCAGGCCAACGGCATCTACTGGGCCAGCGGAATCATCTCGGTGGGAGCGCTGGCCGGCCTGACCACGGTGGTGATGGTGCTGATGCTCGGCCAGTGCCGGGTGCTCTTCGCGATGGCACGCGACGGTCTGCTGCCCCGCGGGCTGGCCAAGACCGGCTCCCGAGGGACACCCGTGCGGATCACCGCACTGGTCGCGGTGGTGATCGCGGCGACGGCGTCGGTTTTTCCGATCAACAAGCTCGAAGAGATGGTCAACGTGGGCACCCTGTTCGCCTTCGTCCTGGTGTCGGCCGGCGTCATCGTGCTGCGCCGGACCCGCCCTGACCTGCCTCGCGGGTTCAGCGCGCCCTGGGTGCCGGTGCTCCCGATCGCGTCGGTGTGCGCGTGCCTGTGGCTGATGCTCAACCTGACCGCGCTGACCTGGGTGCGGTTCGGCGTCTGGTTGCTGGTGGGCGTCGCGATCTACTTCGGCTACGGCCGCCGGCACTCAGTGCAGGCGCGACGCGAGAAGGGCGATGCCGACCTGGACATTTAGGTTGTATTTGGATACTTAGTTTACAAAACAACGTCCCGTGTCTAGACACGAGACGTAAACCGTTGTAATGTCCAACCTCAAGTGGTGAGACTCACACAAGGAGGTTTGGCGTATGACCACACAAATCGACGGCACTCCGGAGGTGCCGGTGTACGAATGGCGCGACAAGAAGCGCTATCTGTGGCTGATGGGATTGATCGCCCCGACGGCGCTGTTCGTGATGCTGCCCGTGATCTGGGGGCTGAACCAGCTCGGCTGGCACACCGCGGCGCAACTGCCGCTGTGGATCGGGCCGTTCCTGGTCTACATCCTGTTGCCGCTGCTGGACCTGCGGTTCGGTCCAGACGGGCAGAACCCCCCGGATGAGGTCATGGAGCGGCTGGAAAACGACAAGTACTACCGCTACTGCACCTACATCTACATCCCGTTCCAGTACGCCAGCGTGGTCCTGGGCGCCTACCTGTTCACCGCGTCGAACCTGCACTGGCTGGGCTATGAGGGCGGACTGGGCTGGCTGGGCAAGATCGGCGTGGCGCTCTCGGTCGGCGTGCTCGGCGGCGTCGGCATCAACACCGCGCACGAGATGGGCCACAAGAAGGACTCGCTGGAGCGCTGGCTGTCCAAGATCACCCTGGCGCAGACCGCGTACGGCCACTTCTACATCGAGCACAACCGCGGCCACCACGTCCGCGTTTCCACCCCGGAGGACCCCGCCTCGGCCCGCTTCGGTGAGACGTTCTGGGAATTCCTGCCCCGCAGCGTCATCGGCAGCGCCCGCTCCTCGGTTCACCTGGAGGCGCAGCGCATCCGCCGCCTCGGGAAGAGCCCCTGGGACCCGCGTACCTACCTGGGCAACGACGTGCTGAACGCCTGGGCGATGACCGTGGTGCTGTTCGGCGCGCTGATCGCGGCCTTCGGCGTGAGCGTGATCCCGTTCCTGGTCATCCAGGCGATCTTCGGCTTCAGCCTGCTGGAAGCCGTCAACTACCTCGAGCACTACGGACTGTTGCGGCAGAAGAACGCCAACGGCCGGTACGAGCGCTGCGCCCCGGTGCACAGCTGGAACTCCGACCACATCGTCACCAATTTGTTCCTGTACCACCTGCAGCGGCACAGCGACCACCACGCCAACCCCACGCGCCGCTACCAGACGCTGCGCAGCATGGAGGGTGCGCCCAACCTGCCCAGCGGGTACGCGTCGATGATCTCGCTCACCTACTTCCCGCCGCTGTGGCGCAAGGTGATGGACCACCGGGTGCTGGACCACTACGACGGCGACATCACCAAGGTGAACGTGCAGCCCCGGCTGCGGAAGAAGCTGCTCGCCAAGTACGGAGTGGCAGCATGAGCGCGGCCTACAAGTGCCCCGTCTGCGACTACCGCTACGACGAGGCCAAAGGCGATGCCCGCGAAGGTTTTCCGGCCGGCACCGGCTGGGACCAGGTTCCCGATGACTGGACTTGTCCGGACTGCGCCGTCCGCGAGAAGCCCGATTTCGAACTAGTCCAGGAAGGATGAGATGACATGAGTGACTACAAGCTCTACCAGTGCGTGCAGTGCGGTTTCGAGTACGACGAGGAGCTGGGCTGGCCGGAAGACGGCATCGCGCCCGGCACCCGGTGGGACGACATCCCCGAGGACTGGAGCTGCCCGGACTGCGGTGCCGCGAAGTCGGACTTCGTGATGGTGGAGGTCGCCCGGTCATGATCGGCACCAACTTCGCTGCGAAAACAGATATCGTCGCGCCTGTGAAGCGGATTCCCTACGCCGAAGCGTCCCGCGCCTTACTGCGGGATTCGGTGCTCGACGCGATGCGGGATCTGCTGCTCACCCGCGACTGGTCCGCCATCACACTGTCCGACGTGGCCCGGGCCGCCGGCATCAGCCGGCAGACCATCTACAACGAGTTCGGGTCCCGGCAGGGCCTGGCGCAGGGTTACGCCCTGCGCCTGGCCGACCGGCTGGTCGACACGGTAAAGGGCGCGCTGGACGCCAACATCGGCAACATCTACGAGTCGTTCCTGCAGGGCTTCCGGGCCTTCTTCGCCGAGTCGGCGGCCGACCCGTTGGTGATCTCGCTGTTGACGGGCGTCGCCAAGCCGGATTTGCTGCAGCTGATCACCACCGACAGCGCGCCCATCATCAGCCGGGCGTCGGCACGTCTGGCGACCGCGTTCACCCAGACGTGGCTGGCCACCAGCGACGACGACGCCGGGGTGCTGTCGCGGGCGATCGTCCGGCTGTGCTTGAGCTACGTGTCGATGCCGCCCGAAGCCGACCACGACGTCGCGGCGGATCTGGCCAGGATGATGACCCCGTTCGCGGAGCGTCACGGCGTCATCAACGTGCCCTGACCAGGACGGCTATTGGCCGGAGGCTAGAGTGAGTCCAGAGAGTTACTGGGCCGACGCGCCTACTCAGACTCAAAGAAGCCCCCAAAGAAGGATGTAAACCCCTATGACGACGCTCGAAAATTCGCTCACCCCCGACGTTCTGAACGGCATCGACTTCAAGGTTGCCGATCTGTCGCTGGCGGATTTCGGCCGCAAAGAGCTCCGGATCGCCGAGCACGAGATGCCCGGCCTGATGTCACTGCGCCGCGAGTACGCCGAGGTGCAGCCGCTGAAGGGAGCCCGGATCTCGGGTTCGCTTCACATGACCGTCCAGACCGCGGTGCTGATCGAGACCCTGACCGCGCTGGGTGCCGAAGTTCGGTGGGCGTCGTGCAACATCTTCTCGACCCAAGACCATGCGGCGGCCGCCGTCGTTGTCGGCCCGCATGGCACACCCGAAGAGCCCAAGGGTGTCCCGGTGTTCGCCTGGAAAGGCGAGACGCTCGAGGAGTACTGGTGGGCCGCCGAGCAGATGCTCACCTGGCCGGACGAGGACAAGCCGGCCAACATGATTCTTGACGACGGTGGCGACGCCACCATGATGGTGCTGCGCGGCATGCAGTACGAGAAGGCCGGCGTCGTGCCGCCCGCCGAGGAAGACGACTCGGCCGAATGGAAGATCTTCCTGAGCGTGCTGCGCAACCGCTTCGAGACCGACAAGGGCAAGTGGACCAAGATCGCCGAGTCGGTCAAGGGCGTCACCGAGGAGACCACCACCGGTGTGCTGCGCCTGTACCAGTTCGCCGCGGCCGGTGACCTCGCCTTCCCCGCGATCAACGTCAACGACTCCGTCACCAAGTCGAAGTTCGACAACAAGTACGGCACCCGCCACTCGCTGATCGACGGCATCAACCGCGGCACCGACGCCCTGATCGGCGGCAAGAAGGTGCTGATCTGTGGCTACGGCGACGTCGGCAAGGGCTGTGCCGAGGCCATGAAGGGCCAGGGCGCCCGGGTCCAGGTCACCGAGATCGACCCGATCAACGCGCTGCAGGCGATGATGGAGGGCTTCGACGTCGTGACCGTCGAGGACGCCATCGCCGACGCGGACATCGTGGTGACGTCGACCGGCAACAAAGACATCATCATGCTCGACCACATCAAGGCGATGAAGGACCACTCGATCCTGGGCAACATCGGCCACTTCGACAATGAGATCGACATGGCCGGCCTGGAGCGCTCCGGCGCCACCAAGACGAACATCAAGCCGCAGGTCGACCTGTGGACCTTCAAGGAGACCGGCCGCTCGGTCATCGTGCTGTCCGAGGGCCGGCTGCTGAACCTGGGCAACGCCACCGGCCACCCGTCGTTCGTGATGAGCAACAGCTTCGCCAACCAGACGATCGCCCAGATCGAGCTGTGGACCAAGAACGACGAGTACGACAACGAGGTGTACCGCCTGCCCAAGCACCTCGACGAGAAGGTGGCCCGCATCCACGTCGAGGCGCTCGGCGGAACGCTGACCAAGCTGACCAAGGACCAGGCCGAATACCTGGGCGTCGACGTCGAGGGCCCGTACAAGCCCGACCACTACCGCTACTGAGTCGCGGTGCCCCCGCGAGCGTGAAGCCAGCTTCACGTTCGACGCCCACTGTGAAGCCAGCTTCACGGTGGGCGGGGGATAGGCTCGCGCCGTGCTGATCGCGATCGAAGGCGTCGACGGCTCCGGCAAGCGCACGCTGACCGACGGCCTGCGCGCGCACCTGCACCGCGCCGGCAAGTCGGTGGCGACGCTGGCGTTCCCGCGCTACGGGCAGTCCATCACCGCTGACCTCGCGGCCGAGGCGCTGCACGGTCAGCACGGTGATCTCGCGCAATCGGTGTACGGGATGGCGACATTGTTCGCGCTCGACCGGGCCGGGGCCGTCGCGGATGTACAACGGCTGGGGCGCGAGCACGACGTGGTGATCCTGGACCGCTACGTCGCCTCCAACGCCGCCTACAGCGCGGCCCGGTTGCATCAGGACGCGGCCGGGGACGCGGTGGCGTGGGTGCACGCGCTGGAATACGAGCGGCTTGCGCTACCGGTGCCGGACTGGCAGATCCTGCTCGCGGTGCCGGCGGAACTGGCCGGGCAGCGGGCCCGCGACCGCGCCGAGAGCGACCCGGGCCGGGCGCGCGACAGCTACGAACGCGACGACGGACTGCAACGCCGGACCGGCGAGGTGTACGCCGGACTGGCCGCCGCGGGGTGGTCCGGGCGATGGCTCGTGGTGGACGCGGACGTCGATCCGGCCGCTCTGGCGGCCGAGTTGACGGCTGTTTAGCACAAATTCGGCGCTATTTGCCCTTATCAATCAAGAAACACCCGTGTGGTAGCCGAGTTTTGTCCGGATCTGGTGACACCATGGACTCCATGAGGCAAAGGATTCTGGTCGTCGACGACGACGCTTCGCTGGCCGAGATGCTCACCATCGTGTTGCGTGGGGAGGGTTTCGACACCGCGGTCATCGGCGATGGCACTCAGGCCCTGACCGCCGTGCGCGAATTGCGTCCGGATCTGGTGCTGTTGGACTTGATGCTGCCGGGCATGAACGGCATCGACGTCTGCCGGGTGCTGCGCGCCGATTCCGGCGTGCCGATCGTCATGCTGACCGCCAAGACCGACACCGTGGACGTGGTGCTCGGCCTGGAGTCCGGTGCCGACGACTACATCATGAAGCCGTTCAAGCCCAAGGAGCTGGTGGCGCGGGTGCGGGCGCGGTTGCGGCGCAACGACGACGAGCCGGCCGAGATGCTGTCCATCGCCGACGTCGACATCGACGTGCCGGCGCACAAGGTCACCCGCAACGGTGAGCAGATCTCGCTCACGCCGCTGGAATTCGACCTGTTGGTCGCGTTGGCGCGTAAACCCCGCCAGGTGTTTACTCGTGATGTGCTGCTCGAACAGGTCTGGGGATACCGGCACCCGGCGGACACCCGCCTGGTGAACGTGCACGTCCAGCGCCTGCGCGCCAAGGTCGAAAAGGATCCCGAGAACCCGACCGTGGTTCTGACCGTTCGAGGAGTGGGTTACAAGGCCGGCCCCCCGTGATCCGGCGGCCGGGAGAGTGCGGTGTAGGTGATCTGGCGCTCTCCACGACGTAGTCGAGGTCGCTGGGGCCGTTCGGGGCCCCTGCCGCGCGGCTTGAGTGCTGTGAGCCGTGCCGTCGCTGTGGTTTGGCGGCGTTCCCTGCAACTGCGTGTCGTTGCGCTGACCCTCGGGTTGTCGCTGGCTGTGATTCTGGCGCTGGGTTTCGTGCTGACCAGTCAGGTCACCAATCGCGTGCTCGACGTCAAGGTCAAGGCCGCCACCGACCAGATCGAGCGGGCGCGCAACACCGTCAGCGGAATCGTCAACGGTGAGGAAACCCGCTCACTGGACAGCAGCCTGCAGTTGGCCCGCAACACGCTGACCTCGAAGACCGATCCCGCCTCCGGCGCCGGCCTGGCCGGTGCCTTCGACGCGGTGCTCATGGTGCCGGGGGACGGCCCGCGGGCCGCTTCGACGGCCGGACCCGTCGACCAGGTGCCCAACGCGTTGCGGGGCTTCGTCAAAGCAGGTCAGGCCGCGTACCAGTACGCGACGGTGCACACCGACGGGTTCTCCGGGCCGGCGCTGATCGTCGGGACACCGACATCGTCGCGGGTGGCGAACCTCGAGCTGTACCTGATCTTCCCGCTGGCCAACGAGCAGGCCACCATCACGCTGGTGCGCAGCACGATGGCCACCGGCGGGCTGGTGCTGCTGCTCTTGCTCGCGGGCATCGCCCTGCTGGTCTCCCGCCAGGTGGTGGTGCCGGTGCGGTCCGCCTCGCGGATCGCCGAGCGGTTCGCCGAGGGACATTTGTCCGAGCGCATGCCGGTCCGCGGTGAGGACGATATGGCGCGGCTGGCGGTCTCGTTCAACGACATGGCCGAGAGCCTGTCCCGGCAGATCACCCAGCTCGAAGAGTTCGGCAACCTGCAACGCCGGTTCACCTCCGACGTCAGCCACGAACTGCGCACCCCGCTGACCACGGTGCGGATGGCCGCCGACCTGATCTACGACCACAGCGCCGACCTGGATCCCGCCCTGCGCCGCTCCACCGAATTGATGGTCAACGAGTTGGACCGCTTCGAGACGCTGCTCAACGACCTGCTGGAGATCTCCCGGCACGACGCCGGGGTGGCCGAGTTGTCCGTGGAGGCGGTCGACCTGCGCACCACCGTCAACAAGGCCCTGACCAACGTCGGCCACCTGGCCGAGGAGGCCGGCATCGAGCTGCTGGTAGACATGCCGACCGAGGAAGTGATCGCGGAGGTCGACGCCCGCCGGGTGGAACGCATTCTGCGCAACCTGATCGCCAACGCCATCGACCATGCCGAGCACAAGCCGGTGCGGATCCGGATGGCGGCCGACGTGGACACGGTCGCAGTCACCGTCCGCGACTACGGCGTCGGCCTGCGGCCCGGTGAGGAGAAGCTGGTGTTCAGCCGGTTCTGGCGCTCCGACCCGTCCCGGGTGCGGCGCTCCGGGGGTACCGGGCTGGGCCTGGCGATCAGCATCGAGGATGCCCGGCTGCACCAGGGCCGCCTGGAAGCCTGGGGCGAGCCCGGCCAGGGCGCCTGCTTCCGGCTGACGCTGCCGCTGGTGCGGGGGCACAAGGTGACCACCAGCCCGCTGCCCATGAAGCCGATCCCGGCGCCTGCTCCGGCGGCCAACCCGGCTGCCGTCGCCGATCAGCGCACCCGGGAGCACGCCGGATGAGACGCGCGATGATTGCCTTGCTCACAGCGGTGAGCGTGCTGTCGGGCTGTGCGAGCGTGCCCAGTTCGTCGGCGCCGCAGGCCATCGGCACGGTCGAGCGGCCGGCGCCGTCGAACCTGCCCAAACCCACCCCGGGGATGGATCCCGACGTGCTGTTGCGCGAATTCCTCAAGGCCACCGCCGACCCGGCGAACCGGCACCTGGCGGCCAGGCAGTTCCTCACCCAGTCGGCCTCCAACTCCTGGGACGACGCCGGTAGCGCGCTGCTGATCGACCATGTGGTGTTCGTCGAAACCCGTGGCGCCGAACGTGTTTCGGCCACGATGCGGGCCGACATCCTGGGCTCGCTGTCCGACATCGGAGTTTTCGAGACCGCCGAGGGCCAGTTGCCCGACCCGGGGCAGATCGAGTTGGTCAAGACCTCCGGCGGGTGGCGTATCGACCGGCTGCCCAACGGAGTGTTCCTGGACTGGCAGCAGTTCCAGTCGACCTACAAGCGGAACACGCTGTATTTCGCCGACCCCACCGGCAAGACCGTGGTGCCCGATCCGCGCTACGTCGCGGTGTCCGACCACGACCAGCTGGCCACCGAGCTCATCTCGAAGCTGCTGGCCGGCCCCCGCCCCGAGATGGCGCATACGGTGCGCAACCTGCTGGCTCCGCCACTGCGGTTGCGTGGGCCGGTCACCCGGGCCGACGGGGGCAAGAGCGGAGTGGGCAAGGGCTACGGCGGCGCCCGCATTGAGCTGGAGAAGCTGTCCACCACCGATCCGCACAGCAGGGCTCTGCTTGCCGCGCAGATCATCTGGACGCTGGCGCGGGCCGACATCCGCGGGCCCTACGTCATCAACGCCGACGGCGCCCCGCTGGACGACCGGTTCGCCCAGGGCTGGAACACCTCCGACGTCGCCGCCACCGACCCGGGCGTGGCCGACGGTGCCGGCGCGGGCCTGCATGCGCTGGTGGGCGGATCGCTGGTGGAGCTGGACGGCCAGCACGTCACCACGGTGCCGGGGGCCTTCGGTCACATGGGGGATCAGACCGGTGCCGCACTGTCGCGCAGTGGGCGGCAGGTGGCGTCGGTGGTGACGCTGCGCCGCGGAGCGCCGGACATGGCGGCATCGTTATGGATCGGGGACCTCGGCGGCGAAGCGGTCCAGTCCGCCGACGGGCACAACCTGTCGCGGCCCAGTTGGTCGCTGGACGATGCGGTCTGGGTGGTCGTCGACGCCAACAACGTGCTGCGGGCGATCCAGGAACCCGCCACCGGACAGCCCGCCCGCATTCCCGTGGACTCCACCGCGGTGTCCAGCCGCTTCCCCGGGCCCATCACCGATCTGCAGTTGTCCCGGGACGGGACGCGCGCGGCAATGGTGATCGGCGGACAGGTGATCCTGGCCGGTGTCGAGCAGACGCAGGCCGGACAGTTCGCCCTGACCTACCCGCGGCGGCTGGGCTTCGGCCTGGGAACGTCGGTGGTGTCGCTGTATTGGCGAACGGGTGACGACATCGTGGTGACCCGCAACGACGCCACCCACCCGGTGTCCTACGTAAACCTGGACGGCGTCAACTCGGATGCGCCCGCGCGCGGGCTGCAGATCCCGCTGTTCGCGATCGCGGCAAGTCCGTCCACCGTGTATGTCGCCGGTCCGCAGGGCGTGCTGATGTACTCCGCGTCTGCGGCCGAGAACCAACAGGGCTGGTCGGAGGTGGCCGGTCTGATGATCGGCGGGGCCGCGCCGGTCCTGCCGGGATAACTGCGCCGGCACCGGCTAATCTGCTGGTGAGGAGGCGCTTGCCGATGTCGCCCAAGGTTCCTTTCCTGCGTTGGGACGACCCGTTCCGCGCCTTGGAGATGCTGGCTTCCCTCTGGTCGTCGACCGGGATACCGTCGGTCGGCGCCCACGCGGTCGCAATGCCCTACCGGACCCTGTTCGCGACCTTGCAGCAGCTGCTGGTCGGCAAGGAAGTCACCGTCCGCATCGGCGATCAGGACGTGACGCTGACCGTCGTCGAGCTGGAATCGGAGCTGGATCCCCAGGGGTTGCCGGTGGGCCAGCTCGGCGAGGTGCGGGTGGCGGCCCGCGACATCTGCTGGGCCGACAACCGTCTGCAGAGTGCGGTCGCCGTGATGCGCAACGTGCACATCCGTCCCGGCGTGCCGCCGCTGGTCATCGCGGCTCCGACGGAGTTGACGACCGAGCTGCCGAAAGACGTCTTCGACCATGTGCTGGAGCAGGCGGCGCCCCATCTGCGCAGCGAGTCGGGGGAGGACGGGACCGCGCTGTTGAGCTGGGCACGCCGTCCGGGCCTGGGTGGGCTCGAGGTGGACGCCGACGTGGTCGGCTCGACGTTGTGGCTGCGCCCGCGCGCGGTGGTGGCCGGGCAGCGGCGGTGGAAGTTGCCGTTGCGCGCACCCGCGTACCAGGTGCCGTTGCCGGAGTTGCCGCACGGCCTGATGATCACCGGCGTCGAGCTGACGCCGGAATCCCTGCACCTGTCCGGACTGCTGCCCGAATGGCGAATGGAACTGCCGCTGCGGGCGCTCGAAGACCTGATCACGCGACTGAGTCAGGGGGCGCTGAGCTTCAGCTGGCCGTCACTGTGGTGGGGTTCCGACTCCGGCGAGTGAATTACATTAATGTAAATTACACCGCTGTAATTTATGCCTCGATTTTGCTGGCCGGCCATTAATCGATCGAATTTTGCGGTCTGCCGATTGACCGTGTACAGGTCACGAATTGGTCGCGTAGCACAGCTTCGGTGCCCAAAACCCTTCGCTGCGTAACTATTTGGGAAAGACACCGTCACGGCGCGGCTGGGGCTCGGCATCGGTTCGGCAACCATCAACCTAGGCCTCTAGGCAAGAATTCGGCGCGCCGATACGGTTCCCCATTGTCATTAATTGCGGGGGCAATTGGGGAGATTGAACGGAGTTGGCGTTGCGGATAATCGATCGATTCTGCGTAGCGGTTGCGGCCGGCGCGGGGTTGTGCGGAGCTGCGCTGGCATTGAGTCCGGGCGCGGTGGCCACTCCGCTGCGGACCGGTGGTGGGAACTGCATTGAGCAACAGATGGGCTTCGCTGCGGGGCCGGTAGCAGCGGCGCCCGTAGTGCTGCCAGGTCCGGTGCCGATCGCGCCGGCGGTGCCGGTCGTGCCGCCGGTGCCGGTCGTGCCGCCCGTGCCCGTGGTGCCTCCGGTGGCGCCGGTGGTCCCGGTCGCGGGCGCGGGAGCCGGCGCGGCCGAGGCGGCGCCGGCGGCTGCACCGATCGCGACGCAGGCGGGGACGGGCAAGGGTGCGCCGATGACTCCCTCGAGTGGCAAGGCCGCTGACCCGGTCGTGCTGCCCGGGCCGCAGGCTCCGGCGCCGCAGGCCGTTGCCGCCGAGGTGCCCTCGGCGCCGATTCCAGCCGTCTTGGCCGGCACGACGACGGCGCTGCCGGCGTGCGGGGCGGTGGGCGCGCCGGCGCAGTAGTTACGGAATCCCGGTGGCGCCCAGAGTGAAGGCTGCGCACAGGATGACGAACTGGCCGAAGCAGCACAGCAGCGGCACGGCGAAGTGGAGTCGTTGGCGTTTCCACAAGTGGGCGTAGGTCCCGATGGCGATCTCGAGAATGATCAGGACGGCGGTTCCCACCACACTGATCAGCGCTGCCTCCCGGAGGTGGGCTCCTCGATCGCAGTGCACATGGTGAATGCGGCACTGGTCGTGTGGATCGGCGGTGACGAGTAGGGCCAGATTCAGCAGCACGGTGAAAAGCACCAGCACGGCATGCAGCGCGACGAGCCCGACCACCCCGCCGTTTCCCCGTCCCGTGCGGAAGGCTGGATTCTGGGCTGTCATCGACCGATTGTCGATTACTTTCCGGCTTCGCGCAGAGCTCGTTGGAACTTCGGCGCCGGCCACAGCTATCCAGCTGCAACCCTGCAGAGTGTGTCACCGATGCCCTGAGAGATGACACTGAGTCCTGTCAGAGGTAGTAGGTATACTCGAACACATGTTCGATAGATTGCCGTGCCTTCCGTGTGGGTTGGCGGATTACGACGGCTACCTCGCGGAGGTGGTGGCCCATCGGCGGGCGCTGCTGGAACAGACCGAGGAGTCGGTGGGCTGGGTGGCGCGTATTGGTGGGGCGGCGCGGGTGGTCAATCAGGGTGCGGCCGCGGAGTTGGTGGCGGTGGGGGCGTTGTTCGCCCACCGCTTGGTGGGCGGTGGGGAGCGGGGGCAGTGGGCGATCGACACGATGAAGGCCGTCGCCGGGGAGGTGGCGGCGGGGCTGCGGATCAGCCAGGGCCGCGCGGAGACCAAGGTGCGTTATGCCCGGGCGATGCGGGAGCGCCTACCGGAGGTCGCGGCGGTGTTCTGCGCCGGCGACATCGACTATGAGGCATTCACGACGATCGTGTACCGCACCGATCTGATCGAAGACCGTGACGTGCTGGCGGCCGTCGATGCCACGGTCGCGGCGCGGGTGACGCGCTGGCCCTCGCTGAGCCGGGGGAGGTTGTCGCAGAAGGTCGATGCGATCGTGGCCCGCGCTGATGCCGATGCGCTGCGCCGCCGCACCGAGGCCCGGGCCGAGCGGGAGGTGTGGATCAGCCCGCCCCAGGACGGGGTGGCGCAGATCGAGGGACGGCTGCGCGCCACCGATGCTAAGGCCATCGATGCGCGGCTCTCGGCGCTGGCGGCCACCGTGTGCCCCAACGATCCACGCACCCTGGCCCAGCGCCGCGCCGATGCCCTGGGGGCCTTGGCCGCCGGCGCCACCCGGCTGGGCTGTGAATGCGCGCGCCCGGACTGCACCGCCGCCGGGAAAAAGCCGGCCAGCCCGGTGGTGATCCATGTGATCGCCGAAGCCGCCACCCTGGCCGGGCGCAGCGACAGCCCCGCCTGCCTGCTCGGTGGGGAGGACCTGATCACCCCCGACCTGCTGGCCGAGTTGGCGTTGACGGCCAAACAGGTCCCGTTGATCCACCCCGGCTACGCCGCACCCGAACCCCACTACCACCCCTCGCCGGCGTTGGCCGATTTCGTGCGGGCCCGGGACCTGACGTGCCGCTGGCCCGGCTGCGACGTGCCGGCCACCCACTGCGACCTCGACCACACCACCCCCTACGCCTCCGGTGGGCCCACCCACGCCGGCAACATGAAGTGCTACTGCCGCACCCATCATCTGATGAAAACGTTCTGGGGCTGGACCGAGAAACAACTCGCCGACGGCACCCTGATCCTCACCAGCCCCGGCGGGGACACCCACGTCACCACCCCCGGGTCTGTGCTGCTGTTTCCCAGCCTGTGTCACGCGGTGGGCGGCATGCCCGCCCCCGAAGCCCAGACCCCACCCACCGACTACTGCGCCGAGCGCACCGCGATGATGCCCACCCGCCGCCGCACCCGCGCCCAGGCCCGCGCCGCGCGCGTGGCCGCCGAACGCCGCGCCAACCACCAAGCCCGCACCACCGCCACCGGCCCACCCGACGACGAACCCCCACCCTTCTAGCTGGGCGGCCGATCGGGGTTGAGGGTCGACGGTTGCGGCGGCTTGACGTCGGCTTCCTTGCCGCTGTCGACAGCCGGGACGCCTTCTTTGACGATCACCGGGTCGCCCACGTGGACCGTGTTGAAATACCACTCCGCGTCGGTGGGGCTCAGGCTGATGCAGCCGTGGCTGACGTTCTCGACGCCCATCGCGTTGACCGCCCACGGCGCCGAATGGACGTATAAGCCGTGGTTGGTGATGCGGACGGCGTAGTCGACCTGTAGCCGGTATCCGTCGGGGTTGTCGACGGGTATGCCGACGCTGCTCGAATCCATCATCACCGAGCGGTCTTTGGCCAGCACGCTGTACGTCCCCACCGGCGTCGCGTACTCCGGCCTGCCCATCGACGCCGGCAACACGCCCGCTTCACCGAAGTGCGACCGGTGATGCGGCGCCGGCAGGGCGGGCGGCGGCGTGTCGGCTTCCACCCCGTCGATGCTGACGGTGAAGGTGTGGTTGGTGATATCCGCGACGCCGACCACCGCCGGACCCGTCTTGAACTCCGTGCGCAGGCCGCCAACCGACAGCGCCACGGTGCTGTGCGCCGGCCAGAACCGGTCGGGCACCCACTGCACGACGTTGCTGTCCACCCACTCGAATCTGCCGCTCATCGCGGGCGCCGATGTCACTTCGATGGCGCGCTCCACGGCCTCACGATCCGCGACCGGACTGCCGAAAGTCACCACGATCGGGTGGGCGACACCCACGACGGAGCCGCGTACGGGCAGGATCGCGACAATCCCAGAGACGAGGCCGGAATAGCCGCTCGTTTTGCTCGCCGCCATCAGCGTTACACCGGCGTGCCCCGCCAACACTGTCGAAGTGATGCCGATGAACACCAGCAGAGACCGGATTGCCGCCCGCATGGCTTTCTCTCATTCGGGTAATTGGTCGGATGGGTAATAAGACGTCGCTGCTCGAATGGTAGGGCCGCCACCAGCGCGTAAACGTAAGCGCGCGTGCGCAAGTCGGTCAGTGTTTGGTTACAAGTCGGTCTCCATCCGGCCTTGTCACCCCCTACGGCGACACTGTGCTCATGCTCGACTTGCTCGATCTGGTTGCGCCGCTGCAGTGCGGCGGCTGCGGAGTTCCGGCAACCCGATGGTGTCCGGCGTGCGCCGCCGCACTCGCCGTCGAGCCTGGCGAGCCGCTGGTGATCAGCCCCCGCATCGACCCGGAAGTCCCCGTGTTCGCGCTAGGCCGCTATACCGGAGTCCGCCGCCAGGCTGTCCTGGCGCTCAAGGAGCGCGGCCGCTCAGATCTTGTGACACCCCTGGCACACGCCCTGGCCGTCGGCCTCCACCGACTCTGTTGCTGGGGCATGGTGGAAACCCCGCTGACGATCGTGCCCGCGCCCACCCGGCGCTCCGCGGCCCGCCGGCGCGGCGGTGATCCGGTCGCCCGGATCGCGCACGCCGCCGTGGCCGCCAACCCCGACGTCACAGTCACCGCCGCGTTGCGCATGCGGGCCCTGGCCCGCGACTCGGTGGGCCTGGACAGCTCGGCCCGCGAACGCAATATCGCCGGCCGGGTTCGGCTGCGCGGTCCGCGGCCCGGCACCGAGGTGTTGGTCGTCGACGACGTCGTCACCACCGGGGCCACGGCCCGGGAATCCGTTCGGGTGCTGCGGGCCGCCGGCGTGCGGGTAGCCGCGGTTCTCGCCATCGCCGCCGCGTGAAGAACTCGCAACAGGTCTGCGAATGGGGTGGCACGGTGAGGCGAACAAGGGCTAACGTCGACAACACCAGCAGCACCCGCGGTAGGAGGTGAGAATACGATCTCTTGCTCCGGCGGGCAGCCTGCGGCGGTGGCTCCTTCGTACCGCTCTAACCCCGTCGGCGCGTATCTGAATCAGTGCCGGGCACGCAGGTCGCGTGTGACGTGAAAAGAGAAACGAGTTGTCACGAATGCCAAGGCTTACCGCGGATTCCGAGCAGGTTCTCGATGCAGCCGGAACCGAAGACCAGGCCGAACCGACGGCCAACGCCGAGATCGTGTTCAAAGGGCGCAACGTCGAGATACCCGATCATTTCCGCGTCTACGTTTCACAGAAGCTCGCCCGCTGCGAGCGCTTCGACAAGACCATCTACCTTTTCGACGTCGAGCTTGACCATGAGCGCAACCGCCGCCAACGCAAGGCC
Source organism: Mycobacterium sp. 23 (assembly GCF_048287075.1). Lineage (NCBI taxonomy): Bacteria > Bacillati > Actinomycetota > Actinomycetes > Mycobacteriales > Mycobacteriaceae > Mycobacterium > Mycobacterium sp. 23. Next base: position 2,557,995 of record NZ_JBLVUX010000005.1, on the reverse strand, counting down.
TGTCAGCGCATAGAGATCACCGCCCGCGGTCGCGGCCCGGTCGTGCGCGGCGAGGCCTGCGCCGACAGTTTCTACGCGGCGCTGGAATCAGCCGTCGCCAAGCTGGAGAACCGGCTGCGCCGCGGCAAGGACCGCCGCAAGGTGCATTACGGCGACAAGACGCCGGTGTCGCTGGCCGAGGCCACCGCGGTGCTGCCGCCACCGGAGAAGGCGTTCAACGCCGAACCGGCCGATGCGCACGATCACCTGGGCGCCGAGCCGGACCGCAAGGACCACAAAGACCACGAGCCGGGCAAGGTGGTGCGCACCAAGGAGCACCCGGCCAAGCCGATGTCGGTCGACGACGCGCTCTACGAGATGGAGCTCGTCGGGCACGACTTCTTCTTGTTCTTCGACAAGGAGACCGAGCGGCCGTCGGTGGTTTATCGCAGGCACGCCTACGACTACGGCCTGATCAGATTGGCCTGATCACCCCGTCACCTAGGATGGGGGTCGCCTGAAAGACTCCTACCCAACAGGGGAACAAAGCTGTGCTGTCTAGATTGCTGCGCCTTGGTGAAGGTCGCATGGTCAAACGCCTCAAGAAGGTGGCCGACTATGTGAACACGTTGTCGGACGACGTAGAAAAGTTGACCGACGCGGAACTGAGGGCCAAGACCGACGAGTTCAGACGGCGTCTGGCAGACGAGAAAAACCCGGAGGACCTCGAAGACCTGCTCCCCGAGGCGTTCGCGGTGGCCCGCGAGGCCGCCTGGCGGGTGCTCGACCAGCGCCCGTTTGACGTGCAGGTGATGGGTGCGGCGGCCCTGCACCTGGGCAACGTCGCCGAGATGAAGACCGGTGAGGGCAAGACCCTGACCTGTGTGTTGCCGGCCTACCTCAACGCGCTGGCCGGCAAGGGCGTGCACGTCGTCACCGTCAACGACTACCTGGCCAAACGCGACAGCGAGTGGATGGGCCGGGTGCACCGGTTCCTCGGCTTGGACGTCGGCGTCATTCTGGCCCAGATGACGCCGGAGGAACGCCGCGTCGCCTACAACGCCGACATCACTTACGGCACCAACAACGAGTTCGGCTTCGACTACCTGCGCGACAACATGGCGCACTCGCTGGACGACCTGGTGCAGCGCGGGCACAACTTCGCCATCGTCGACGAGGTCGACTCCATCCTGATCGACGAGGCCCGTACCCCGCTGATCATCTCCGGGCCCGCCGACGGCGCGTCCAACTGGTACACCGAGTTCGCCCGGCTGGCGCCGCTGATGCAGAAGGACACCCACTACGAGGTGGACCTGCGCAAGCGCACGGTCGGTGTGCACGAGAAGGGCGTGGAGTTCGTCGAGGACCAGCTCGGCATCGACAACCTCTACGAGGCCGCCAACTCGCCGTTGGTGAGTTACCTGAACAACGCGCTGAAGGCCAAGGAGCTGTTCAACCGCGACAAGGACTACATCGTCCGCAACGGCGAGGTCCTCATCGTCGACGAGTTCACCGGCCGCGTGCTGATCGGCCGCCGCTACAACGAGGGCATGCACCAGGCCATCGAGGCCAAGGAACACGTCGAGATCAAGGCCGAGAACCAGACGCTGGCCACCATCACCCTGCAGAACTACTTCCGCCTCTACGACAAGCTGGCCGGCATGACCGGCACCGCCCAGACCGAGGCGGCCGAGCTGCACGAGATCTACAAGCTGGGTGTGGTGCCGATCCCGACCAACAAGCCGATGGTCCGCACCGACCAGTCCGACCTCATCTACAAGACCGAAGAGGCCAAGTACATCGCCGTGGTCGACGACGTCTCCGAGCGTTACGAGAAGGGCCAGCCGGTCCTGATCGGCACCACCAGCGTCGAGCGCTCGGAGTACCTGTCGCGCCAGTTCACCAAGCGGCGCATCCCGCACAACGTCCTCAACGCCAAGTACCACGAGCAGGAGGCCGGCATCATCGCCGAGGCCGGCCGGCGTGGCGGCATCACCGTGGCCACCAACATGGCCGGCCGCGGTACCGACATCGTGCTGGGCGGCAACGTCGACTTCCTCACCGACAAGCGGCTGCGCGAGCGCGGCCTGGACCCGGTGGAGACGCCCGAGGAATACGAAGAGGCCTGGCACCAGGAGTTGCCCAAGGTCAAGGAGGAAGCGAGCTCGGAGGCCAAGGAGGTCATCGAGGCCGGCGGCCTGTACGTGCTCGGCACCGAGCGCCACGAGTCCCGCCGTATCGACAACCAGCTGCGCGGCCGGTCCGGCCGCCAGGGTGACCCGGGGGAGTCGCGGTTCTACCTGTCGCTGGGCGACGAGCTCATGCGCCGCTTCAACGGCGCGGCGCTGGAAAGCCTGCTGACCCGGCTGAATCTGCCCGACGACGTCCCGATCGAGGCCAAGATGGTCACCCGCGCCATCAAGAGCGCGCAGACCCAGGTCGAGCAGCAGAACTTCGAGATGCGCAAGAACGTCCTGAAGTACGACGAGGTGATGAACCAGCAGCGCAAGGTCATCTACGCCGAGCGCCGCCGCATCCTGGAGGGGGAGAACCTCAAGGAGCAGGCGAAGGAGATGCTGACCGACGTCATCACCGCGTACGTCAACGGCGCCACCAGCGAGGGCTACGCCGAGGACTGGGACCTGGACGCATTGTGGACGGCGCTCAAGACGCTGTACCCGGTAGGCATCAGCCACGAGAGCCTCACTCACCACGACGCGGACTCCGAGCGCGACGACCTGACCCGCGAGGAACTCCTCGACGAGCTGCTCAAGGATGCCGACAAGGCTTATGCCGCAAGGGAAGCCGAGCTCGAGGAGATCGCCGGCGAGGGCGCGATGCGCCAACTGGAGCGCAATGTGCTGCTCAACGTGATCGACCGGAAGTGGCGTGAGCACCTCTACGAGATGGACTACCTCAAGGAGGGCATCGGGCTGCGGGCGATGGCCCAGCGCGACCCGCTGGTGGAGTACCAACGCGAGGGCTACGACATGTTCATGGCCATGCTGGACGGCATGAAGGAGGAGTCGGTCGGCTTCCTGTTCAACGTCAGCGTGGAGGCGGTCCCGGCACCTCAGGTCGACGTCGCGCCGGTCGAACAGCCGGAAGGCCTGGCCGAATTCGCCACCGCCGCCGCTTCCGACGGGGGCGACGACGAGCCGGTGCGGGCGAAGGAGCCGGTAAGTACGTTGCGCGCCAAGGGAATCGACGACAGCAGCGACAGCGGGGCACCCGCCCTCACCTACTCCGGCCCGTCGGAGGACGGTTCGGCGCAACTCCAGCGCAACGGCGGCGGAGCGGCAAAGACCTCCGCCGGCGCCGCCGCGGGCGGCAGCCGTCGCGAACGCCGGGCCGCGGCGCGGAGCCAGGGCCGCGGCGCCAAGCCGCCGAAATCGGTCAAGAAGCGCTAGCTAGATCATCGCCCGACGCCGAGGGTGCGGCTGGCCGCACGCTCGACGCCGAACGTGCGGCCAGCTTCACACTCGGGCCAAAGGATCACGCCCCTAGCGCGAACGCTTCGACCGGCACAGCGTGCCCCCGCAGATTCAGGGGGCGACGCGGGGCGGACCCCACGCACTCATCGGCCACTCCGGCGGCGACGAGCAACTCTCCGCCGGCGGCATGTTGCTGCATCCGCGCCGCGACGTTGACCGGATCGCCCAGGGCGGTGAAGTCGACGACCGCGTCGCCGACGTTGCCCACGTACGCGATGCCGGCGTTGACCGCCACACCCAACTCCAGCCACGGGCCCTCGGCGCTGCCGTAACCGACCGCCTGCAGCAGGTCCAATCCGGCCGCGACGGCATGGCCTCGGTACCGCGGACCGCTGATGCCGCGAACGAAGAACGCCATCACCTCGTCGCCGATCAGTTTGTCGATCACCGCGTCGTGCCGCAGCAGCGTCTGCGTCGCGGCCCCGTAGAACCGGTTCAACAGGGCCGCGAAGTCCTTGGCCGCGCCGCGCTGACCGAGCGCCGTGGACCCACGGATGTCGGCGAACAGCACCGCGACGTCCACCTCGGCACCGCCCGCCGGCAGCGCGTCGCAGCAACGGCTGCACAGGTTCGGGTTCTTGCGCGACGGGCTGAACCCGGCGACGGCGAGAACCCGGCCGGCGGGGCCGCCGAACGGGTTATTGCACAGCTTGCATCGCGGCGCCGACGGCAGGTAGCGGAACACCCGCCGCGCTTTGACCAGTGACGCATGACCGTCGGTGAGGACGCTGTCCCAGGGATTGTGCTCGATCACCGTGACCATGGGCCCAGGCTAGAGCCGTGCAACGGGGCGTTACATGGGGCAGTTGCCCCAGTAAGTGCAGAAGCCCCATAGAGTGCAGAATGAGGGCGTGCGCAAAGCCGAGTTGCTGGCGGCTATCTCGCTGGCTATCGACCTCGGTCTGGGTCAACCGATGGAACACATGCTTCGGTCCACCCTGATCGCGACCCGCGTCGCCGACCGGATGGGTCTGGACGCGGGCCAGCGCGCGACGGTGTACTACGCCAATCTGGTGGGCTGGATCGGATGTCACGCCGATTCCCATGAACTTTCGGCGCTGTTCGGTGACGACATCGCGTTCCGGGCCGACACCTACGGGGTGGATATGGCCGGCCTGCCGTTTCTGCGTCTGATGGTCAGCCACGTCGGGCGCGGACTGCCCGCGTGGGAACGCGGACTGCGCTCGGCGGCCTTCCTGCTCACCGCCCGCAACCAGGTGGCCAGCCTGATCAGTTCGCACTGCAGTTCGGCGGGCGTGCTCTCCGACCGGATCGGCCTGGACAGCGAGGTCGGAGCGGCACTGGCCTACATCTTCGAGCGATGGGACGGCCGGGGAATGCCGACGGGCGCTCGCGGAGAAGACATTCCACTAGAGATCCACATCGTCCACCTGGCCGATGTCATCGAGGTCCACCTGCGCACAGGCGGCCTGGATCACGCGGTCGAGACCGCCCGGTCCCGACGTGGCACGCAGTTCAGCCCGGCGGTGGCCGATGTGTTCACCCGCGATGCGGCCGCGATCGTCGACGGCCTACTCGAAATAGACGTGTGGACCGCGGCGCTGGCGCAGGCGCCCGATCGCGACCGCATCATCGGCGCCGACGAGATCAACGAATTACTCAGGGCGATGGCGGATTTCGTCGATCTGAAATGTCCATGTTCGCCAGGCTACTCGCGCGGTGTCGCCGATCTGGCGGCTGCGGCGGCCCGGCACTGCCGCATGCCGCCGGCCGATATCACCCGTCTGTACCGCGCGGGCCTGGTCCAGGGTCTGGGCAGATTGGGTGTGTCCAACCAGATCTGGGAGAAGAAGGGTCCGCTGAGTACGGCCGAATGGGAGCGGGTACGGATGTACCCCTACCTGACCGGCCGGATTTTGAGCCGGATCGACGGCCTGGAGTCGGTGGTGTCGGTGGCCACCAAGCATGAGGAGCGTATCGACGGATCCGGCTTTCCCCGTGGCCTTTCCGGCAACGAATTGACCGCTCAGGACCGGCTTCTCGCCGCCGTGGTGGCCTACCGGCAACTGCTGGAGCCACGCCCGCAACGGGCCGCCCTCGATCCGGACGCCGCTGCGGCCGAACTGCGCCGGGAGGCGCGCGGCGGACGCTTGGACGCCGACTCGGTGGAAGCCGTGCTCGCCGCGGCCGGGCATCGGGCCACCCGGCGCACCTCATGGTCTTCCGGGCTCACCGCCCGGGAGGTGGAAGTCCTGCGACTCGTCGCGCAGGGCCGGTCGAACCGTGAAATCGCCATCCAGTTGTTCATCGCCGAGAAGACCGCGCGCAATCACGTCGAGCGGATCTATGCGAAGTTGGGCGTCAACAACCGCACGCAGGCAAGCCTTGCGGCGATCGACCGCGGGATGATTTGAGGCAAGCGCCCCATGTAACCGGTCCCGCCGCCGGCCGATGATCCTCGGCATGACCGCACTAGTAGATGCCATCGATGTGAGCCGACGGGTCGGCACACGACAAATCCTGCAGAAACTGTCGCTCCGCATAGAACCGGGGGAGCTGGTCGCCATCGCCGGTGGCAGCGGAGCAGGCAAGACCACTCTGCTGAAAATCCTTGCGGGACTGCAGCCGCCGACCGGCGGGGCGGTCTCGCACACGGTCGCCGGAGAAGGCGCCGGGCGAAAAGCAGGGGTCGGCTACGTGCCCCAGGACGACATCATCCACCTCGAAATGCCGCTCCGCCGCACGCTGCGCTACGCGGCGCGGCTCCGACTGCCGGCGGGCACCACCGCCGGCGAGGCGGACCGTGCGGTCGAGCAGGTCATGAAGGATCTCGATCTGACCGACCGGGCCGAGGTGCCGGTGCGTTCGCTGTCCGGCGGCCAGCGCAAGCGCGCCAGCATCGCCGTCGAACTGCTGACCCGCCCGCGCCTGTTCTTCCTCGACGAACCGACCTCCGGGCTCGACCCCTCGACGGCGGCGGACGTGATGCGGCTGTTGCGCGGGCTGAGCCGGCGCGGGGTGACGGTCGTGCTCACCACGCATGAGCCGGCCGGCATCGATCAGTGTGACCGGGTGATCTTTCTGGCCCGCGACGGCCATCTCGCATTCAACGGCAGCCCGGCGAACGCACGCCGGCATTTCGGGGTGGACACCCTGGCCGACGTATATGACCGACTGGTCGGTGACTACATCCCGATGGTCGAGCCGATCGCAGACCGGACGGGAGCGACGCTGCCCGCCGGTCCGGAAATCAAGCGCCCGAACGCGTTTCGGCAGTGGTGGTTGCTGACGCGCCGCAACGCCGACGTGCTGGCCCGCAACCGGCTGACCCTGGCGGTGCTGCTCGGTTCACCGGTACTGGTCACGGCGATGATGGCGACGCTGTTCCGCCGCGGGGCGTTCGACACCGGTGGCGCCGGCGATGTCGGCCCGGCCCAGATCGTCTTCTGGATCGCGTTCGACGGCTTCTTCTTCGGCCTCACCTACGGTCTGTTGCAAATCGTCGGGGAGATCGCCGTGTTCCGGCGGGAACGCCTTGCCGGGCTCAGCGTGGCGGCCTACGTGGCGTCCAAGGTCACCGCCCTGCTGCCGGTGCTGGCCGCGGTGAGCGCAGTGCTGCTGCTCGTGCTGCGGAGTCTGGGCCGATTGCCGGCGGCCGGATGGCATGTCTACGCCCTGCTGTTCGCGACGATGGTGATCGAGGCGACCTCCGCGCTGGCCCTCGGCCTGCTCGCCTCCGCCGCGGTGCACAACGCCGCCCAGGCCGCGCTCGCGCTGCCGATGCTGTGCTTCCCGCAGGTGTTGTTCGGCGGCGCCATCGTCCCCGTCGACAAGATGGCCCTGCCGGGGCGGTTGTTGAGCCTCGGGCTGTCCAACCGCCATGCGTTCGAAGCGCTGGGGCGGGATCTGAACCTGGACCGGTTCACCACCACGATGCCGGCCATGTCCGGCTACCGGGAGACGTTCAGCGGCGGCACCGGTGTAAGTCTGCTGGCGCTGGGCTGCTTCGCGGTCGCGCTCACGCTGGCCACGGTGTGGGTACTGGACCGCAGGTCCGGCGTCAGGTCGGCCGACTGAGCCGCACCCGACCCACTTCGTCCAGCGCGTCGGCGCCGCGGGGCTGTTCGAACAGCACCTCGGCGCCGCGGCCGTCCACCAGTAGGGTGGCGATGGTGTTGCCGAACAGGGGACCGCAGGTGTTCACCCAGGACAGCGGTGGCGCCGGAACGTGGCGCAGGCGTGCCCACCAGCGCGCCAGCTTGGCAGCGGGACGCGTCCAAGCCAGGGTGAACACCGGCTTGACGAACAGCGGCACGTAGTTGTTCACCGGTGAGCACACCAGTTGATGCACCGCGGCCGGCTCACCCGACTCACCGGCCCACTGGGCGCGCGCGGCGTAGCTGTGGTGCACGTCGCCGGACAGCACGTTGACGGTGGCCGGTCCGGGGGAATGACCGGCCACCGATCGAATCAGCTCGGCCAGCCGTTCGAACGATTTGTGGAACGCCGGCCAGTGTTCGAAATCCACTGCCTGGCGTGTCTTTTCGGCAAGCCTGCCGGGCAGCCCGGGCCGGTCGGCGTTGCGTTCGTTGACCGCTTCCAAGTCTCCGAGGGCGGGCGGCATCAGCCACGGAACCGACGTGGCCAGCATCAGGTGGTCCAATTCGTCGAGGCCGTCGCAGACCTGTGACTGCACCCAGTCGAACTCGTGCTCCCCGATCATCATGCGTTGGCCCGAGTCCAGGATCCGGCCATTGCGTGAGTCGATCATGATGAGCCGGCTACGGCCGAAATCCCATCGGTAGCTGAACCTGACGCCCTTGTTGCCGTCCACCTCTGCGTCGGCGCAGTCGGCCAGCTCGACCAGGTGTGGCCAGCAGTCACCGTCGGTCGCCAGCAGGCGCCGGTAGTCCTCGTCCGCGGCCAGCTCAGCCGGGCTCAGGTTGCCCAGGTGCTGATACACCCAATAGGAGGCCAGCCCGGCTCTGATCCGGTCGCGCCACCACGGTTTCTCCTGCATATCGGCCCGCCAGGAAGCCGACGTGTTCCAGTCGTCCCTGATGTCGTGGTCGTCGAAGATCATCGCGGTGGGAACCGTGGACATCAGCCACCTGATCTCGGGGTCGCTCCACGAATGACGGTACAGCCGTTCATATTCGGTGAAACTCACCACCTCGTCCGGGGGACGCTTGGCCCGCTTGGCCCGGCCGCGGCGGCCGGCCAGCCGTCGCCGCGCCTCTGGTGTCAGCTCATCGGCGTACAACTGGTCGCCGAGCAGGATGAGCGCCTCGGGCCAGTCTTCGGTGGGCTGGGTGGCCATCCGGGCGGCGTACACGTCCAGCGCGTCGAACCCGAGTTTCGACTCGATGCTCGAGTCGTCGGTCTTGGGGTACCGGCACGATCCGAAGATCGCCCGCAGCCGATGGGTGGATTCCGGCCCCGGGTCCGGATGACGCTCGGCGGGAACGTTGAATCCGGCAGCGGCCACACCACTTCGCCGTCGCACCTGACGTCGTATTCGGTGACCGTGTCCGGAGTCAGCCCGGTCACCGTCACCAGCGCGTAGTGGTGATCCTGCACGGCGAACGTCCGGGCCGATCCGCCGAGCACCTGCACCGTTGCCGCACTGTCGGTTTGGACCCACACCAGCGCGGTCGTATCGGACACGTGCCGCAACGCCGGGCCGAGCAAGAGTGCCATTCAACCACCCTACGGGCGGGCGGCGGTCCAAGTTGAGGCATCCGCCCCATGCCCACACGCATGGTCTCGCCGAACAATCAGCCCATGAAACGCTATCTGACAATCTGTTACGGCACCCTGAGCTACCTGGTGTTCCTGGTCGCCTTCCTGTACGCCGTCGGCTTCGTCGGCGCAATCCTGGTGCCGCGCAACGTAAACACCGGAATCAGCGCACCCTTGTGGCAGGCGCTGCTGATCAATCCGGCGCTGCTCGTCCTGTTCGGCGTGCAGCACAGTGTGATGGCCCGTCCGGCATTCAAACGCTGGTGGACTCGATGGGTGCCGACGACGATCGAGCGCAGCACCTATGTGTTGCTGGCCAGTTCGGTGCTGCTGGTGCTGTACTGGCAGTGGCGCAGCATGCCGGTGCATGTCTGGGAGGTGCGGCAACCGGCCGGGCGCTGGGCGATTTGGGTGTTGTTCTGGGTCGGATGGGCGACGGTGTTGGCCTCGACCTTCATGATCAACCATTTCGACCTGTTCGGGTTGCGGCAGGTCTATCTCGCCTGGCGGGGGAATCGCTACAGCGACTTGGGTTTTCGCACTCATCTGCTCTACCGGTTGGTGCGTCACCCGATCATGCTCGGCTTTCTGGTGGCGTTCTGGGCGGCGCCGACGATGACCGCGGGGCACCTGCTGTTCTCGATCGGCATGACGGCCTACATCCTGATCGCCCTGCGGTTCGAAGAGCGCGACCTGACAGCGCAGATGGGCGAGCAGTACCGCGAATACCGTCGCCGGGTTCCGATGCTGATTCCGGTTCCGTCCGGCCGGGGATTCGTCAAGGATGGACACCATGGACGTCAAGGAAGTGCTGCTACCAGGCGTCGGTCTGCGGTATGAGTTCACCAGCCATCGGGGTGAGCGGATCGGCATCGTAGCCCGGCGCAACGGTGACTTCGACGTAGTGGTGTACGGCCCGGAGGACCCGGACCAGGCCCGCCCGGTTTTCCACCTGGCCGAGGACGAAGCTGAAGCCGTCGCCCAGATTCTGGGTGCGCCAAGGATCGCCGAGCGGTTCGCCGAACTGACCCGCGAAGTACCTGGGCTGGAAGCGGGCCAGGTGCACGTCACGGTGAACAGTCCCTTCGTCGACCGCCCCCTCGGCGACACCCGTGCCCGAACCCGCAGCGGCGCGTCTATCGTCGCCATCGTGCGCGACGACGAGGTGTTGGCGTCGCCGGGTCCGACGCAAATACTGCGGGCACGGGACGTGCTGATCGCGATCGGCACCCAGCAGGGCATCGCCGCGGTCGAGCAGATCATCGATAAGGGCTGACCCGGTGGAAGTTTCGAGCGCGCTGTTGTTTGAACTCGGCGCACTCCTGACCATGCTCGCGCTGCTGGGTACCGTCGCGCGGCGGTTCGCGCTGTCTCCGATACCGGTTTATCTGGTCGCGGGACTGTCCCTCGGCACGGGCGGAATACTGCCGGTGCCCGCTGCCGACGATTTCGTGATCACGGCGGCCCCCATCGGGGTCGTGTTGTTACTACTGACGTTGGGGCTGGAGTTTTCCGCGACGGAATTCGCGTCCAGCATGCGCCACCATCTGCCGTCGGCCGGTATCGACATCGTCCTGAACGCGACCCCGGGCGCGGTGGCCGGTTGGTTGTTGGGGATGAACGGGGTCGCGATGCTGGCCCTGGCGGGTGTCACCTACATCTCGTCGTCGGGCATTATCGCGCGGTTGCTGGAGGATCTGGGACGGCTGGGCAACCGGGAAACGCCGGCGGTTCTGGCCGTACTGGTGCTCGAGGACTTCGCGATGGCGGGCTACCTCCCGCTGGTTGCGGTGCTGGCAGCGCGGGGAAGTTGGGTCGACGCCGTCGGTGGCATGCTGGCGGCAATCGGGGCGTTGCTAGCGGCGTTCGCGGCTTCCTACCGCTGGGGCCATCACGTCGGCCGTCTGGTGACACATCCTGATTCCGAGCAGATGTTGCTGCGAGTCCTCGGGATCACCCTGATGGTCGCCGCTTTGGCCGAAGCGCTGCGCGCCTCGGCCGCGGTGGGTGCCTTCCTGGTCGGCCTCACGCTGACCGGTGAAACCGCCGATCGGGCCCGCAGAGTCCTTGGGCCACTCCGGGACCTGTTCGGGGCAATCTTTTTTCTCGCTATCGGGCTGACTGTCGACCCGAAAGAGCTCCTTCCCATGCTGCCGGTCGGCATCGCTCTGGCGGTGATCACCACGGTGACCAAGGTCCTCACCGGAATGTTCGCGGCGCGCCGTGACGGAGTGGCCCGACGGGGACAGCTGCGAGCCGGAGGCGCGCTGGTAGCCCGCGGGGAATTTTCCTTGATCATCATCGGCCTGGTCGGCACAACGATCCCGGCGGTGGCGGCGCTCGCCACGTCCTACGTTTTCATCATGGCGATTGTCGGGCCGGTGCTGTCCCGCTACACCGGTGTCCGGCTGCCGGCGAACGCACGCTAGCGATCAGCCGATGTGCAGGGCTACCACCTGCCATCGGCCGGGAGGTAGCTGCTCCACGCGGCAGGCGATCGCGTGGACCCGCTCGCCGCGACTGTACGAGCCGAATACCTCGGCCGCGTCGTCACCGAAAGCAGGCTGGACCCGCATCCGGCGCAACACCGCGGCGCCGGGTGTCCCGGCCGTGGCCCGGCCGACCGCCAGTACCGCCTCGACCAGTGACGGCGCCAGCACCGTGCCGAGTTGGGCGGCCGGGCGGCGCCGGTCGATGACCTCCAGCACGCGGCGCAGCGCGGCGTCGGCGAAGGCGGCCGCCTGGCGCATCCGCGGCGACAGCGGCGTCTTCGGTGCCGGGCGAGGACGCGGGCGCGGGACCGATGCCGGTGATGAGGCCCGGCAGCGCGGTGCGTCAGGGCCGGGCGGGTGCGCCGGCGGCTCGTAGTCGATCACCGGCGTTACGGCGGTGTCGGAAACGGGCACCCGTGGAGAGTGGCAGACGATCGCCGGTCTGCGGTATTCACCCGCCGGCATTGATCCACAAGCGCTGTGGGCGCCAGCCCCGACCTTCGCGGGCCCGCGAATGCGGTTACCGTGGGGCGACTGCATGATCCCGAAAACGAAAGGCGACGACTTGAGGAGGACCGAGCCGCGATGGTGACTCGCTTGTCCACTGCGGACGCGTCCTTCTACCGGCTGGAAAACACGGCGACCCCGATGTACGTCGGTTCGCTGTCGATCCTGCGGCGCCCGCGATCCGGATTGAGCTACGAGACGCTGCTGGCCACCGTCGAACAGCGGTTACCGCAGATCCCGCGGTACCGCCAGAAGGTGCGCGAGGTCAAGTTCGGCATGGCGCGGCCGGTGTGGATCGACGACCGCGACTTCGACATCACCTATCACGTGCGCCGGTCGGCGCTGCCGTCCCCGGGCAGCGACGAGCAACTGCACGAGCTGATCGCGCGGCTGGCTGCGCGGCCGTTGGACAAGTCGCGGCCGTTGTGGGAGATGTACCTCGTCGAAGGCCTGGCCAAGAACCGCATCGCGCTGTACACCAAATCGCATCAGGCACTGATCAACGGGATGGGCGCGCTCGAGATCAACCATGTGATCGCCGACCGGACGCGGCGCTCGCCGGCGTTTCCCGAGGACATCTGGGTGCCCGAGCGCGACCCCGGCAGCACCCGGTTGATGATCGGCGCGATCGGCGACTGGATCGCGGGCCCGGGCACGCAGATGCGCGCCGTGGGGTCCTCGCTGGCGGGGCTGGTGACCAGCTCGACCCAGCTCATGGAGGCCGGACGCCGGGTGTTCGACATCGCGCGCACGGTCGCGCGCGGTACCGCGCCCAGCAGCCCGCTCAACGCTCCCGTGTCGCGCAATCGGCGCTTCACGGTCGCGCGCGGCAAGCTCGACGATTACCGCGCGGTGCGGGCGCGCTACGACTGCGACATCAACGACGTGGTGCTCGCCGTGGTGACCGGGGCGCTGGGCAACTGGCTGATGTCGCGCGGGGAGGCGGTTTCGTCGACGGCGACGGTGCGCGCGCTCGCGCCGCTGTCGGTGTACGCCGACGAACAACTCGACTCGACCGGTCCGGGCCAGGCGATGAGCGAAGTGACGCCGTTCCTCGTCGACCTGCCGGTGGGGGAGGGCAACGCGGTGGTGCGGCTGTCCCAGATCGCCCATGCCACCGAGTCCAATCCAGCAGCATCCAGCCGGGTGGACGCCAGGACCATCGTCACGTTGTCCGGGTTCGCCCCGCCGACTTTGCACGCGATGGGAATCCGGGTGGCGACCAGCTTTGCGGCCCGCTCCTACAACCTGCTCATCACCAACGCGCCGGGCGCGCAGTCGCAGATGTACATCGCCGGCACCAAGTTGCTGGAAACCTATGCGGTGCCGCCGTTGCTGCACAATCAGGCGCTGGCGATCAGTGTCACCTCCTACAACGGGATGCTGTATTTCGGGATCAATGCCGACCGCGACGCCATGAGCGACGTCGACCTGCTGCCGGGTCTGCTGAACCAGGCACTGGACGAGCTGCTGGAAGCTTCCCGGTAGTTCGGCGCGGGTACCGATAACATCCATTGATGTGAGCACCCCGAAGAAGAAGAAATCCGCGGCCGCGCCGAAGATCTCCAATGATCTTTATGAGGCCGAATTGTTCAGGCTGCAAACGGAATTCGTGAAACTTCAGGAGTGGGTGCGGCACTCCCAGTCCCGCGTCGTGGTCATCTTCGAGGGACGCGACGGGGCCGGCAAGGGCGGCGCCATCAAGCGGATCACCGAATACCTCAACCCGCGGCTCGCCACCATTGCGGCGCTGCCCGCGCCGACCGACCGGGAACGCGGTCAGTGGTACTACCAGCGCTACATCGCCCATCTGCCGGCCAGGGGGGAAATCGTCCTGTTCGACCGCTCGTGGTACAACCGCGCCGGTGTGGAAAAGGTCATGGGATTCTGCACACCGCAGGAGTATGTGCTGTTTCTGCGGCAGACGCCGATTTTCGAGCAGATGCTGATCGACGACGGGATCCTGCTGCGCAAGTACTGGTTCTCGGTATCCGAGACCGAACAGCTGCGGCGTTTCAAAGCCCGCCGCAACGACCCCGTCCGGCAATGGAAACTGAGCCCGATGGACATGGAATCCATCTATCGCTGGGAGGATTACTCGCGCGCCAAAGACGAGATGATGGTGCACACCGATACCCCGGTCAGCCCCTGGTACGTCGTGGAATCGGACATCAAGAAGCACGCGCGACTCAACATGATGCACCATCTGCTGTCCACGATCGAATACGAAGAAGTGAAGAGGCCCAAGGTCACCATTCCCGAAAGGCCGGTCGTGAGTGGCGATTACAAGCGGCCGCCACGTGAGTTGTCGACCTACGTCGACGACTACGCAGCCACGTTGATCAAGCCGGCATGACCCAGGTCTACATCCCGGCCACCCTGGCGATGCTGCAACAACTCGTCGCCGACGGGTCGCTGCACCCGGTCAGCGGCACGGCCTTCGCGGTGACGCCGACGTTGCGGGAGTCCTATGCCGAGGGCGACGACGACGAACTCGCCGAGGTGGCACTGCGGGAGGCCGCGCTGGCGTCCTTGCGGTTGCTTGCGGTGGAGCACGGAGACGGGCTGCCGCCGCGGCGGGCGGTGCTGGCCGCCGACGTCGATGACATCGTTTTCCGCCCCGATCTCGATGACGCGGTGGTCCGGCTGTCCGGCCCGGTGCCGATTGACCGGGTGATCGCCGCTTATGTGGACAACGCCGGCGCCGAGCAGGCGGTGCTGGCGGCCATCGAGGTGATCGATGAGGCGGACCTGGGCGACGAGGATGCCGACCTGGTGGTCGGCGATGCTCAGGATCACGACCTGGCCTGGTACGCCACACAGGAACTTCCATTCCTGCTCGAGCTGCTCTGAACTAGCCCCCAAACTAGCTACGCAACCGTAAGTTACGGTACCGTAGCTTCCGATATGGGCATCAAGAACGCGGTACTGTCCGCCAACGTCGTGAACACCAGGCGCCCGGTCGTCGCCGGTGCTGACCGGCATCCCGCCTGGCACGCGCTGCGTAAGCTCGCCGCGCGAATCACCACCCCGCTGCTGCCCGACGATTACCTGCGCCTGGCCAATCCGCTGTGGTCGGCCCGCGAGTTGCGGGGCCGCATTGTCGGCGTCCGGCGCGAGACCGAGGACTCCGCGACGCTGGTCATCAAGCCCGGCTGGGGATTCAGCTTCGACTACCAGCCCGGTCAGTACATCGGTATCGGCCTGTTCATCGACGGGCGCTGGCGCTGGCGGTCGTATTCGCTCACGTCGACCCCGGTCAGCGCGGGCACGATCACTATCACGGTCAAGGCGATGCCCGAGGGTTTCCTGTCCACGCACCTGGTGGCCGGTGTCGAACCGGGGACCATCGTGCGGCTGGCCGCGCCCCAGGGGAATTTCGTGCTGCCGGACCCGGCGCCGTCCTCGATCCTGTTCCTCACTGCCGGCTCGGGGATCACCCCGGTGATGTCAATGCTGCGAACCCTGTTGCGCCGCAACCAGATCGGTGATATCACGCATCTGCATTCGGCGCCTACCGAATCGGACGTCATGTTCGCCGCCGAATTGGCCGCACTGGCCGGCGCGCACCCCGGCTATCGCCTCTCGGTACGCCAGACCCGGGTCGAGGGTCGCCTCGATCTGTCCCGGCTCGATGAGCAGGTGCCCGACTGGCGCGAACGACAGACCTGGGCGTGCGGGCCGGCGGGGATGCTCGACCAGGCCACCAAGGTGTGGAGCGCCGCGGGCCTGGGCGATCGGTTGCACCTTGAGCGGTTTGCGGTGGCCAAGGCGGCGCCGGCGGGAGCGGGCGGGACGGTGACGTTCGCCCGAAGCGGCAGGAGCGTGGCCGCCGACGCGGCGACGTCGGTGATGGATGCCGGCGAAGGAGTCGGTGTGCAGATGCCGTTCGGTTGCCGGATGGGTATTTGTCAGTCCTGCGTCGTCGACCTGGTGGAGGGTCATGTTCGTGACCTGCGGACCGGCGAGCAGCACGACCCCGGAACCCGCATCCAGACGTGTGTGTCGGCCGCATCGGGCGATTGTGCGGTCGACATCTAGAGTTACCGGCAGGTAACCTACGGGGACGTAGGTTATTCACGATCCACGAGGAGACCATGGCGATCACAGACGTCGATGTATTCGCGCACCTTACGGACGCCGACATCGAGAATCTGGCCATCGAACTGGACGCGATACGCCGCGACATCGAGGACTCCCGCGGTGAGCGGGACGCCCGCTACATCCACCGCACCATTGCCGCGCAGCGCGCTTTGGAGTTGTCCGGCCGGGTGATTCTGGCCGCCGGCTCGCGCCGCTCCGCCTGGTGGGCCGGCACCGCGACGCTGGGCGTGGCCAAGATCATCGAGAACATGGAGATCGGCCACAACGTCATGCACGGCCAGTGGGACTGGATGAACGACCCCGAGATCCACTCCTCCACCTGGGAGTGGGACATGAGCGGTTCGTCCAAGCACTGGCGGTACACCCACAACTTCGTGCATCACAAGTACACGAACATCCTCGGCATCGACGACGACGTGGGCTACGGCCTGCTGCGGGTCACGCGCGACCAGCCCTGGAAACGCTTCAACATCTTCAATCTGGTGTGGAACACCCTGCTCTTGCTGCTGTTCGAGTGGGGCGTCGGCATGCAGCACGTCGAGATCGGCAAGATCGTCAAGAAGCGGATGGACCACGCGGAGGCCCGCGAGCGGATCGACGAGTTCCTGCTGAAGGCCGGTCGCCAGGTGTTCAAGGACTATGTCGCGTTTCCGGCGCTCACCTCCCTGTCGCCCGGCGCCACCTACGGCTCGACACTGAAGGCCAACGCACTGGCCAATGTGATCCGCAACGTCTGGGCCAACGCCGTCATCTTCTGCGGCCACTTCCCGGACGGGGCAGAGAAATTCACCAAGACGGACATGATCGGTGAGACGCAGGGCCAGTGGTATCTGCGCCAGATGCTGGGAAGTGCCAACTTCGAGGGCGGCTGGCTGCTGCGGTTCATGAGTGGCAACCTGTGCCACCAGATCGAGCACCACCTCTACCCGGATCTGCCCAGCAACCGGTTGCACGAGATCTCGGTGCGCGTCCGGGAAGTCTGCGACAAGTACGACTTGCCCTACACCACAGGCTCTTTCCTGATGCAGTACGGAAAGACGTGGCGCACGCTGGCCAAGCTGTCGCTGCCGGACAAGTACCTGCGCGATGACGCCGACAATGCGCCCGAGACCCGCAGCGAACGGATGTTCGTCGAGCTGGGACCGGATTTCGCCGGGACCGACCCGACGACCGGACGCCGTCGCGGTCTCAAGACGGCGATCGCCACCGTGCGCGGCTGGCGGCGCAACCGGCGTGCGGCGGCCGCGCCCACCGACGACGACCTGGCGGCTTAGCTTCACCGGTTACTTTCGCCGAGCGTGTACTGAGGGCGGGATTTCGCGGCTCAGCCCGCCCTGACGTCACGCTCGGCGCCGAGCCGGTTCGCTCGGGCAGCCATACTGGGAGAGTGCAGGTGTTCGTCGGCTCCCAGGTGTCGCACTGGGATTTCCCGCGGACCACCGCCAGCGTCGCCCTGATGGCTGAATTTGGTTGTCAGAACGGACTTTCCGTGTCGGACGTGCTCACGGATTCCGGGCTGTCCGAGGCCGACCTGCACGACCATGAGCGGATGATTCTGGGCCGCCAGGAACTGGCGGTCGCAACGAATCTGGTCGGTCTGCTGGGCGACCCGGCCAACCTCGGTGTCCGGGTGGGCCGCAGTTATTACGTCGGATCGTTCGGCATCTTCGGGTTCGCCTGCCTGACCAGCTCGACACTGGGCGACGCCGTCCGGTTCGCGGCCCGGTACTACGACCTCAGCTACGGCTTCTGCCTGCCGACCGTCACCGTCGAGGGGCCGGTGGTGGCGTTGCGGCTCGACCTGCCCGACCTGACCGGTCCGGTGGCCGAATTCCTGATGCGGCGCGACCTCGCGGCGATCGCCCGGGTGATGTCGGAGTTGCTGGGCAGTCCGATCCCGTTCACCTCCATCGACTTCGCCGGCCCTGCCCCCGCATCGGGAGACGCCGCGGCGCGCGAGGCGTTCGGCGTCACGCCCGGTTATGACTCACCGGCCACCGTGGCGCGCTGGCCGGTGGGGCTGCTGGACAACCGGCTACCGCAGGCCAGCGAGCTGAGCATGGTCATGTGCGAGCAGCAGTGCCAGGCCCTGCTGGAGCGCCGCCGCCAGCGCACCGGGGTCGCCCGCCAAGTCCGGGACCGGCTGGCGTCCATCGACGGCGAACCCCACACGATCGGGGCCGTGGCCCGCCAGCTCGCGATGAGCGAGCGGACCCTGCGGCGGCGGCTGGCCGAGGAGAACACCACCTTCCGGGAACTGGTCGAGGAGGTGCACCGGGTGCTGGCCGAGGAGCTGCTGGCCACCGGCGCGCTTTCGGTGGAGGACGTCGCGTTGCGGCTGGGCTACGCCGAGTCAACCAGCTTCATCGCCGCCTTCAAGCGGTGGACAGGGACGACGCCGGCCCGCTATCAGCGGTCGGCGACCTCACGTTTGGCCGGAATCATGGATTCGCCGTCCGCAATCGGCTGACGCTGGGGGGTTCCCCGGCCCTAACGTCGAAGACATGACATCAAAACCTCGCGTTCTGGTGATCGGGGCCGGCTTCGGTGGTCTCGCCGCCGCCTACGAACTGTCCAAAGACGGGCTCGCCGACGTCACGGTTCTAGAGAAGGCCGATGACATCGGCGGCGTCTGGCGGGAGAACACCTACCCCGGGGCGGCCTGCGACGTCCCGTCGAACCTGTACTCGTACTCGTTCGCCCGCAAGAACGACTGGGGGCGGCGATACGCCGAGCAGCCGGACATCCTGGGCTACATTCACGACACCGCCGACCGGTTCGGTCTGCGCCGCCTGGTGCGGACGGGGGTCGAAGTCACCTCCGCCTCCTATGACGACAGCACCGCCAGTTGGCGGGTGGCGACCTCGTCCGGCGACGTGCTGGAGGCCGACGTGCTGATACCCGCGGTTGGGCAGCTGTCGCGGCCGGCGATGCCGAACATCCCCGGACTCGAGACGTTCGCGGGCCCGTCGTTCCATTCGGCTCAGTGGCGCCACGACGTCGACCTGACCGGCAAGCGGGTGGCCGTGCTGGGCACCGGCGCGTCGGCGATCCAGTTCGTCCCCCGTATCCGGCAGGACGCGGCCCAGGTCACCGTCTTTCAGCGCTCGGCGCCCTATGTGGTGCCCAAGCTCGACCGCGCTTACACCGACAAGCACCACGCGGCCTTCGCGAACGTCCCGGGATTCGCCGCGGCCATGCGCGGCACCATCTGGGAGACCACCGAACTGCTGGGCTTCGCCCTGACCAGGGCGGCGCCGCTGGCGCGCGTGCTGAAGACGCTCGCGTTGTCAAACCTCAAGCGCCACATCAAGGATCCGGTATTGCGGGCGAAGCTCACCCCCGACTATGCGATCGGCTGCAAACGCGTGCTGTTCAGCAGTGAGTGGTATCAGGCGCTGGCGTGCGACAACGTCGACGTCGAGACCGGCGCCATCACCGAGGTGACACCGACCGGCGTGCGCACGTCCGGCGGACAGGTGCACGAAGTTGACGTGATCATCTACGGCACCGGCTTCAAGGCCACCGAATTCCTGGCCCCGATGACGATCACCGGACGTCAGGGACGCGATCTGCAGACCGAATGGGCCGAGGGTGCCCGCGCGCACCTCGGCATGGCTGTCCCGGGGTTTCCGAATATGTTCCTGATCTATGGCCCCAACACCAATCTCGGTAGTAGCTCGATCATTCTGATGATGGAGCAGCAGTCCCGCTACATCCGGCAGATCGTGCAGGAACTGGCCCGCGGTCCACGGGCCCGCGCGTTCGAGGTCCGGCGTGATGTCGAGCAGTCCTACGACGCGGGTGTGCAGTCCCGACTCGAGCGCGGCGTCTGGACGACCTGCGACTCTTGGTACCGCACCGGCTCGGGCCGGGTCACAACGAACTGGCCGGGGCTGGTGCACGAATATCAGCGCCGCACCAAGATCGCGGATCTCGAGGACTACCACGAAGTTCTTCCCGTGCCGGCGGAGGTGAACGCGTGACCGAATACGACTATGACGTGCTGGTGATCGGGTCCGGCTTCGGCGGCAGCGTCACCGCACTGCGGCTCAGCGAGAAGGGTTACCGCGTAGGCGTTCTGGAGGCGGGACGGCGGTTTCGCGACGAGGACTTCGCGAAGAACAGTTGGCACGTGCGGGATTACCTCTTCAAGCCATCGGTCGGCTGCTACGGCATCCAACGGATCGACGTGCTGTCGGACGCCGTGGTGCTCAGCGGTGCCGGGGTAGGCGGCGGCTCGCTGGTTTATGCGAACACCCTCTACGAGCCCGGCGACCCTTTCTACGCTGACCCGCGCTGGAGCGGCATCACCGATTGGAAGGACGAACTCGCCCCCTGGTACGACCAGGCCACCCGGATGCTCGGCGTCGAAACTTATCCGCGCACAACACCTTCGGACAAGGTGATGCTGCAGATAGCCACCGACCTCGGCGTCGCCGACTCTTTCCATGCCACCCGCGTCGGGGTGTGTTTCAGCGGCGCCGACGGGCTGGCCGCCCCAGGCGCACCGGTGGGGGACCCCTATTTCGGTGGTGCCGGACCAGACCGCAACGCCTGCCTGCACTGTGGCGAATGCATGACGGGCTGCCGGCACAACGCCAAGAACACGCTGGTGAAGAACTACCTGTACCTGGCCGAAAAGCTAGGCGCGACAATACATCCGCTGACCACGGTGGTCGACGTGCGACCGCGTCGCGACGGCGGGTACGACGTGATCACCCGTCGCACCGGGAGCAAGATCCGCCGGCGGCGCCGGACGTTCACCGCCGAGCAGGTGGTGTTCTCCGCGGCGGCACTGGGCACCCAACGGCTGTTGCACCGGTTGCGCGACGGCGGCAGTCTGCCACACGTCTCGCCGCGCTTGGGCGAGTTGTCGCGGACCAACTCCGAGGCGATCCTGGCGGTGCGCGCGCGCCGCGATGACGTGGATTACTCCGAGGGCGTGGCCATCACCTCATCCATCCATCCCGACGAGCACACCCACGTCGAGCCGTGCCGCTACGGCCACGATTCAAACCTGATGGGGTTGATGGGCACGGTGCTGGTCGACGGCCTGGACGGCGGCAGGCGCTGGCGGACCGGCATGAAAGAGATTGTGCGGCAACGGCGGGACCTGCGACGGCTGCTCAACCCCAGGCGCTGGTCGCAGCAGACCATCCCGCTGCTGGTGATGCAGACGCACGACAACTCGCTCACCACGTTCACCCGGCAGGGGATTTTCGGGCGGCGCATGGTGACGCGGCAAGGAGTAGGCGAGCCGAACCCGACCTGGATCCCGGTCGGCCACGAGGTCGCCCGGCGGGCGGCCGAGCACACTGACGGGATCGCCGGCGGCGCCTGGGCAGATCTTGCGGACATCCCGATGACGGGACACTTCATCGGGGGCTGTGTGATCGGCGAGACCGCGGCGGACGGCGTGGTGGACCCGTATCACCGCATGCACGGCCACCCCGGGTTGCACGTGATCGACGGCTCCACGATCACCGCGAACCTGGGGGTGAATCCGTCGCTCACCATCACCGCGCTGGCCGAGCGCGCCACGTCGCTGTGGCCGAACAAGGGCGAGCCGGACCCACGCCCGCCCGTCGGCTCCGGTTATGTTCGTGTCTCGCCGGTGGTGCCGGTCAATCCCGCCGTTCCGGCGAGTGCGCCTGGCGCTTTGCGCTCGGACCGGGACTACGCTCGGTAGATGCTCGCAGCGTTCGGATTCGAAACCCTGGGCGTGGTCGTCGGAGACATGTACTTCGTCGACCCGTCCCCGATGACAGGTCAGGAAACCCCGGAACGGGGGGTCCGGCTGGAACTCCGGCTGGTCGACCGGGCCGATCCGCAGGGGTCGATTTACGCCGGCATACCGATCACCTTCACCCGGCCGGTATGGCGGGTCGACCTTTTCGGCTCGACCGAGAGCCCGCCGGGAACGCTGGACCGCGCCCACCACCACCCCCGCTTCGACGGGTGGGAACCGGGACGCCGGCACTTCGTCCCGGAGCTGTCCGCCGATCCGGTGTCCTGGCTGGCGGGTCAGCTGGCCGACCCGGCCGCGGTGCTGGAGCGGGCCGGCATCGACGTGTCAGAGGTGACTGAGGCGGATCTCACGGGCCTGGCGGCGTCGGCGCCGGAGATCGTCGCCACCGTCAAGCGGATGCTCGACGGAGTGCGCGACGGCCAGTTGGCGCCGTCACCCGCCGAGCCGGTTGCCGCGGCCCGCACCGGCTGGCTCTGAGTTCGTGGGACCCGTCATCATCGAGTGCGCCATCAACGGCGCCACCTCGAAGACGGCGAATCCCCATGTGCCGGTTGATCCCTCGGAGATCACCGCGGACGCCTTGGCCTGCATCGAGGCGGGTGCGGCGATCATCCACAACCACATCGACCGCTACGGCATCACCGTCGAACAGGCAGCCGAGCGCTACTTGCAGGCCTGGCGGCCGATCCTTGCGGCCCGGCCTGACGCCCTGCTCTACCCGACGATCCACTTCGGCGAGGGTTTCTCCATCTCCTACGAACACCTCGTTTCGCTCGCCGCGGCCGGTTTGCGCGTCGGGCTCGCCGACCCCGGGTCGGTCAACCTCGGTGGCACTGACGCCGCGGGCATACCTACCGGGAATCTGGTTTACAGCAACTCTTTTGACACGATCGCCAGGGCCTTCGAGATATGCCATCAAGCCGGGCTGGGCCCCAGTCTGGCCATCTATGAACCCGGCTTCCTGCGGACCACGCTGGCCTGGTGGCGCGCGGGCCGGTTGCCGCGGGGCGCGATGATCAAGCTCTACTTCTCCACCGAACTCGGTTATCTCGGAGCGCCCTTCGGGCTACCCCCGACCGAGCGGGCGCTGGAGGCCTACCTGGAATTGCTTGACGGATGCGACATTCCGTGGGCGGTCTCGGTCGTCGGCGGTGACCTCTGCGCCAGTCCGGTGGCCAAGCTCGCGCTGGAACGAGGCGGGCATCTGCACCTGGGACTCGAGTTCTACCGCGGCGAACGCACCCCGACCAACGTCGAGTTGGTGGAAGAGGCCGTGGACATGTGTGGGCGCTTCGGCAGGCCCGTTGCTTCGCCGGACGAGGCCGCGCAGATTCTCGGTCTCATGTAAGCCCGGTCACGATCCGAATTCTGGAATTCACCCAAAACTCCTGGTTAGCGGGTTGTCGCCGGCTTAGCCAGGTCCTCGCTCCGAATCTGAGCGGGTCACCTTGTCGGCCAACGCTGCCAGCTTGGCGTCGAGTTGCTCTGCGGCGCTCAGCAATTCAGGATTTGGTTCGACGACCATCAGCGACGAAGGCTTGACGTAGGTGAGGCTGCTGCCGTTCGGTTCGTCAAGGACGAGTAGCTCAACAGGGGCGAACAGGCCGGCGGTCACGTCGTGACGCAGCATGGTGATCGCGATCAGAGGATTGCCGAGGATGACGCGCAGCGCCTTGCGGCCGATGCCGGCATTGGGGAGCCAGGACCCATGGTCGATCAGCGCGAAAAGCATGAATCCACTTGGCCCGACGTGCTTTTCGACGGTGGAACGATAGGCGTTCCAGTTGTCGCAAGGCCGGGTGACCTCGGCGATGGGCACCGGTTGCCGGCCGATGTCGGCCAGCAACGCGGTCACCACCTCGTCGTAACTCTTGGCGCTGTCATAGCGCACCCGGACACCGGTGAACGAGATTTCCTGCGCCATCAGCCGAGCCGTTCGATGATGGTGGCATTGGCCATGCCGCCACCCTCGCACATCGTCTGCAGCGCGTAGCGTCCGCCGCGCTGCTCGAGGGCGTTGACCATGGTGGTCATGATGCGGGCACCGCTGGCGCCCAGCGGGTGACCGATCGCGATGGCGCCGCCGTTGACGTTGGTCTTGGCCAGGTCGGCTCCGGTGTCGTGGGCCCACGCCAGTACCACGGGCGCGAACGCCTCGTTGACCTCGAACAGGTCAATGTCGGCCAGCGTCAGGCCGGCACGCTGCAGCACCCGTTCGGTGGCAGGTATGACGCCGGTCAGCATGTAGAGCGGGTCGGATCCCACCGCGGTGGCCGTATGGATGCGGGCCAGCGGCTTCAGGCCCAGCTTCGCCGCCACCTCGCTGCTGGTGATCATCACCGCCGCGCTGCCGTCGGACAGCGGGGACGAGTTGCCCGGCGTGATCTGCCAGTTGATCTGCGGGAACCGCGCCGCCGTCGCCTCACTGTAGAACGCCGGCTTGAGCCCGGCCAGGGTGTCGACGGTGGTGCCGGGCCGGATGATCTCGTCGCTGGACAGCCCCGCGATCGGGATGAGCTCGTTGTCGAACAGCCCGTCCTTGGTGGCGCGGGCGGCCTTCTCGTGGCTGGCGGCGGAGAACTCGTCGAGCTGGGCGTGGGAGAATCCCCACTTCGCGGCGATCAATTCCGCGCTGATGCCCTGCGGCACCAGCCCGTCGGGGTAGCGCCGCGCCATGTCCTCGCCGAACGGGTTGCTGCCGGGTAATACCGACGTGCCCATCGGCACCCGGCTCATCGACTCCACGCCGCCGGCGATGACGATGTCGTAGGCGCCGGCGATCACGCCCTGGGCGGCGAAGCTGATCGCCTGCTGGCTGCTGCCGCACTGCCGGTCGACTGTGGTGCCGGGCACCGACTCCGGAAAACCGGCTCCCAGCAACGCATTACGGGCGATGTTGACGGCTTGGTCGCCGACCTGGGTGACGGCGCCGGCGATGACGTCGTCGACCTGCGCGGGATCCACGCCCGAACGGGCCACCACCTCACGCAGGCTGTGGGCCAGCAGATCGGCCGGCAGCACGCCGTGCAGCGCTCCGTTGGCTTTGCCCTTGCCGACAGGGGTTCGAACTGCGCCGACGATCACGGCATCACGGGTCATGGCTCCTCCTTGAGTCCTTAGACAGCTGAGTATTGCTGTCTATACCCAGCTATAACACCTGGGTATACTGAAAGCAACCCAGTCTGGAGGTGATGTGCGTGACAATGCTGCAGGGGCCGCTTGCTGATCGGGAGTCGTGGTCGGCGGTCGGGGAGTGCGCGATCGAGAAGACGATGGCCGTGGTCGGCACCAAGTCCGCCATGCTGATCATGCGCGAGGCCTATTACGGCACCACCCGGTTCGACGACTTCGCCCGCCGGGTCGGCATCACCAAGGCCGCGACGTCGGCCCGGTTGGGCGAGCTCGTCGACCTCGGACTGCTGCAACGCCGCCCCTATCGCGAGCCCGGGCAGCGCAGGCGCGACGAGTATGTGCTCACCGAGTCAGGCATCGAGTTTATGCCGGTGGTGTGGTCACTGTTCCAGTGGGGACAGCGGCATCTGCCGGGGCGGCATCGGCTCCGGCTGGAACACGTGGGTTGTGGCGCCCCCGCGGAAGTCCAAATCCGCTGTGCCGAAGGGCATCTGGTGCCCGCAGAGGAACTGGGTATGCGGGTGGTCAAGTCTCCCTGAGGGTGGCCAGCAGCCGGCGTGCCGCCGCGACGCGACGCGGCGCCGTCCCGCTGAGCGCGTCCAGCGCGCATTCGGGGTCGGCCGGCGGCCCCATGTGCCCGCAGCCGCGGGGACAGTCTTCGATGGCTTCGGAAAGATCGGAGAATGCCTTCATCACGTCGTCGGGCTGAATGTGGGCCAGCCCGAACGAGCGGATACCGGGGGTGTCGATCACCCAGCCGCCATTCGACAGCGGAAGCGCAACCGACTGCGTGGAGGTATGCCGGCCACGCCCGATATCCGTCACCTGACCGACCGCTCGATCCGCCTCGGGCACAAGGCGATTCACCAGCGTCGACTTGCCCACCCCGGAGTGCCCGAGCAGCACGGTGATCTTGTCGTCGAGCAGGTCGGCCACCGCCAGCAGCGGATCGTCGACGCCCGCGGCAACGACCGTCAGGTCCAGATCCACGAACTGCTCGGCGAACGGTTCGGGCGGCGCGAGGTCGGTCTTGGTCAGGCACAGGATCGGCCGCAGCCCGCCGGCGTACGCGGCGATCAGCGCGCGGTCCACCAGGCCACTACGGGGCGGCGGATCGGCCAGGGCCACCACCATCAACAGCTGGTCGGCGTTGGCCACCACCACCCGTTCGGTCGGGTCGGTGTCATCGGCGGTGCGCCGCAACACCGTTCGCCTCGGGCCGCGCCGCACGATGCGGGCCAGGGTGTCGGTCCGTCCGGACAGGTCACCGACGATGTCGACGTCGTCACCGACGACGATCGGGGTGCGGCCGAGCTCGCGGGCCCGCATGGCGACCACACGGCGCTCGGGATCCCCGCCCAGCACGCACCCCCAGCGGCCGCGGTCGACACTGACCACCATGGCGGACTCGGCGTCGGCGTGCTGCGGGCGAGTCTTCGTCCGGGGCCGCGATCCTTTGCCGGACCGGACCTTGACGTCGGACTCGTCGTAGTCGCCAGGCCTCAATCGCCCACCATTTCGCGCCACAGCTGCGGGAACTCGGGCAGCGTCTTAGTGGTGGCGGCGATGTCGTCGACTTCGACGCCGGGAACCCGCAACCCGACGATGGCACCCGCCATCGCCATCCGATGGTCGGCGTAGGCGTGCCAGAGGCCGGGCCGCAGCGGCGTCGCAGTGATCACCAGGCCGTCGTCGGTTTCCCGGCAGTCGCCGCCCAGGCGGTTGATCTCGGTACTCAGCGCGGCTAGCCGGTCGGTCTCGTGTCCACGCAGGTGTGCGATCCCGGTCAGCCGCGACACCGATCCCGGGCGGGCCAGCGCGGCCAGCGCGGCCACCGTCGGTGTCAGCTCGCCGACGTCGCGCAGGTCGATGTCAAACCCTTCGTAACCCGCCGTGCCCTGTACCTCCAGGGCCGAATCACTCTGTGTGACAACCGCACCCGTCTTCTTCAGCAGGTCCAGGATGTGCTCTGCGGGTTGCACGCTGGTCTGCGGCCAGCCGGTGATGCGGACGGTGCCGCCGGTCACCACCGCGGCCGCGAGGAACGCGACCGCGTTGGTCAGGTCCGGTTCGACCTCCCAGTGCCGCGCCTTGACCCGCCCCGGTAGCACCTGCCAGCGGTTGGCGACCGAATCGTCGAGTTCCACGCCGGCCTGCCGCAGCATCGCCACGGTCATCGCGATGTGCGGCGCCGACGGCAGCGACGTGCCGGTGTGCTGGACGGTCAGTCCCTCGGTGAACGACGCGCCGGACAGCAGCAGGCCCGAGACGAACTGTGAGGATGCGGAGGCGTCGATGGCCACGGTGCCGCCGGCTACCGCGCCGCTGCCCTGCACCCGGAACGGCAGCCCCGAACCGTCGACCGGGACACCCAGTCCGCGCAGCGCATCGAGCAGCGGGGCGATCGGCCGGGCGCGGGCCTGCTCGTCGCCGTCGAAGACCACCGGGGTCGCGGTCAAGGCGGCCAGCGGCGGCACGAAACGCAGGACGGTACCGGCCAGGCCGCAGTCGACGCGGGCGCCAGGCGCGGGGCCGATGCCGCCGCTGACCGTCAGGTCGGGCCCGGGGCCCTCGACGCGCAGGCCCAATGTCTGTAGCGCGCCGATCATCAGATCGGTGTCGCGGCTGCGCAGCGCGCCGGTGATGGTGGAGGTGCCTTGGCCCTGCGCGGCCGCCAGCGCGGCCAGTATCAGGGTGCGGTTGGTCTGGGATTTCGAGCCCGGAACGGTCACGGTCGCGTGCACCGGTGCCGGTGTGGACGGGGCCTGCCATGCGTTCACCGGTCCATCATCTCTTGTCGGGGTCATCTGCCACCATTGGAGATATGTGCGGACGGTTCGCAGTCACCACGGATCCGGCCCTGCTGGCCGAGAAGATCAAGGCAATCGACGAGGCCACGGGCTCCGATGAACGGGCCTCCGAGCCCAACTACAACGTGGCCCCCACCACGACGATCGCCACCGTGGTGACCCGCCACGACGAGCCCGAAGATCAAGCCACCCGCCGGGTGCGACTGATGCGGTGGGGTCTGTTGCCGCCGTGGGTCAAGGCCGACGCTGACGGTAATCCGGAAACCAAGGGCCCGTTACTGATCAACGCGCGTGCCGACAAGGTCGCCACCTCGCCGGCCTTCCGGGGCTCCGCCAAGGGCAAGCGCTGCCTGGTTCCGATGGACGGTTACTACGAATGGCGCGCCAATCCCGACGGTGGGACAGCGAAAAAAGTAGGAAAGACACCGTTTTTCATGCACCGGCGGGACGGTGAACCGCTGTTCGCGGCCGGTTTGTGGTCGGTCTGGAAATCCGGCAAAGAGGCGAAGCCGTTGCTCAGTTGCACCATCATCACCACCGACGCGGTGGGCGAGCTGGCCGAGGTCCACGACCGCATGCCGCTGATGTTGGGTGAGGGCGACTGGGATGCCTGGTTGAACCCGGACGCGCCGCTGGATCCCGAACTGCTGGCACGCCCCCCGGACGTGCGCGACATCGAGATGCGCGAGGTCTCGAAACTCGTCAACAACATCCGCAACAACGGGCCGGAGTTGCTGGAGCCGGCCGAGCCGGAGCCCGGGCAGATGACGTTGCTGTAGCCGTTCACCGGCGCAACCCCTGGCCGAGCCGCCGGCGCCGTGCTGGGCGGCGTCACCCAGCTAGTGTGCGAATCGGTCGGCGCACGTAGACGCCCCAGGTCAACAGTGCGGCGCCGGCGTAGTAGGACATGAAGACCCAAAATGCGCAAGTCTCCGAGCCGGTACTCAAATAGGATTCGCGCAGGGCGAGGTTGATTCCGACCCCCCCGAGTGAGCCGAGCCCGGCGACGAACCCGATGACTACTCCCGAGACGATCCGTGGCGGTGTCTGGCGGGCGTCGCCAGGGCGTGCCGAGGGGCTGCACTCTTCGAAAAGTGTGGGGATCATCTTGTATACCGACCCATTACCCAGCCCGGACAAGACGAACAAAACCATGAAGCCGGCGATGAGACCGATCATCGTCGAACCGGGGCCACCAGCTTGCCGGTCGTCGAGACTGCTCATGGTTATCACCAGCCCGGTGGCAGGCACCATGGCAGCGAAGACCGCGAACGTGACGCGGCTGCCGCCGCACCGGTCCGCGAGTCGGCCGCCATAGACTCTGGCCGCTGCCGCCAGCAGAGGTCCGATGAAGCTGAGCAGAGCGGCGTGCAATGAGGCTTGCCCCGTGTTTTCTCCGTCAGCTCGAAACTCCATGTGCAATATCTGGCCGAACGCGAACGCGAAGCCGATAAACGATCCGAACGTGCCGAGATACAGCAGCGCCAGCAACCAGGTGTCCCGGTTGAACACGATCGACGGCAGGATTCTGGCGAGATGGGGCGCCTCGATACGGTGCTGCTCGAGGTCGTTCATGAACAGCGTGGCTGCGATACCGGCCACCACGAGCAACACGAGGTACACCGCGCACACCCAGTACGGTTGCCGGTCACCGGCGGTCGCTATGACCAGCAGTCCGACCATTTGAATGCCAGCCACCCCTAGGTTGCCAAGCCCACCGGTCAGGCCGAGCGCCCGACCTTTGAGCCGATGCGGGTAGAACGCATTGGCATTGGACATGGAGGCCGCGAAATTCCCACCGCCGAGCCCGCTCAGCGCTGCACAGACTACGAACGGCCACAGCGGCAGTCCAGGATGCGCCAACAGCACCATTGTGCCTATCGTTGGGATCAGCAGCACCCATGCCGAGAAGGTCGTCCAGACTCTGGCGCCGAAGATCGGCGTGCCCAGCGCGTAGGGAATGCGTAAGCAGGCTCCGACGAGGGTGGCCGTAGAGCCGAGCAGGAGCTTGTCGGCCGCGGAAAAGCCGTAGACGTCCTCCGGCATGAACAGCACCATCACCGACCAGAGGGACCATATCGAATAGCCGAGATGCACGGTCATCACCGAGCAGATCAGGTTGCGCCGGGCGATCCGGTTATTGCCCGCTTCCCAGGCGCGCAAATCCTCAGGGTCCCAATGCGCGATGTGGCGCGAGCGACGCAGCGACTGACTGATCTTCGCCCGAAGCGTCAGCAGACCGATGGCCCTAGCCTGGTTCAACACCTGCTGTTCCATCGCACTCCCTCATCTCTACCGCTGGCGCAACGTCGCCGACACTTCAGGTTGCCAGCTGTGTCGTGTCGTGGCGCGAATTTCCAGGATTAAAAGTGCTGAGGAACGCCTGAGCGTTTCCTGAAGGCGCACAGGATGTGAACTGATTGTCTGACAGTCGTTTTGACGAGTAGCCGGGTGAGGTTGTCGGGAATAGCGCTGTCTCGCTGCGTAATCAACGGTTTCAGAGGTGTCCGCGGGCATCGCTTCGTACCCTGTATCCGAGTTCGTCTCCGTACCAGAACGATCCGACACAACGCCGCCGTGTGGCGCCACAACCCAGCATGGCTACTGCATTTCTCGTTGATGGTGCACGATGAAATGGCTTGAGCCAAGCGGATACACGGCTGCGGTCTAGCGGCGAGTTTGACGAAGGAGAACTCCGCATGAGCACTTTGCAGCCTGGCAAGACTCGTGACGAGGGCCAATGGGCGATGGGTAATCGCCTCCCACTCAACGACACCGAGCAGATGAAGCAAGACGATGCACCGCTCAACGTGCGAGCGCGAATTGAAAACATCTATGCCAAGCACGGATTCGACAGCATTGACAAGTCAGATCTGCGCGGACGCTTCCGCTGGATGGGCCTTTACACGCAACGTGAGCAGGGCTACGACGGCAGCTGGACCGGCGAAGAGCACACCGAAACTATTGAAGCTAAACACTTCATGATGCGCGTCCGCTCCGACGGCAAGGCGATGTCAGCTGCGGCGATGCGCACCTTGGGACAGATTTCGGCCGACTTTGCCCGCCAGACGGCCGATATCGGCGACCGAGGGAACCTTCAGTTCCATTGGATCGCAATAGAAAACGTTCCCGAAATTTGGAGGCGGCTGGCCGAGGTGGGGCTGCAGACCACTGAGGCCTGCGGTGATTGCCCCCGCGGTATCCACGGTTCCCCACTCGCCGGCGAATCGCTCGATGAGATCCTGGACGCGTCTCCGGCCATCGACGAAATCCTGCGACGCTTCATGAACAACCCCGAATACGCAAACCTGCCACGCAAATACAAGACCGCGATATCGGGGCTGCAGGACGTCTGCCATGAAACCCACGACGTTGCGTTTATCGGAGTCGATCACCCCGAGCACGGCCCGGGAATGGATCTCTGGGTAGGAGGGGGCTTGTCGACGAACCCGATGCTGGCTCGACGAGTCGGCGCATGGGTTCCCCTTGCCGAGGTGCCCGACGTCTGGGAGGCGGTCACCCGGATCTTCCGTGACTACGGCTACCGGCGCTTGCGCTCGAAGGCCCGCCTCAAATTCCTGATCAAGGAATGGGGGATCGACAAATTCAGGGAAGTACTCGAGATCGACTACCTCAAGCGACGTCTGGTGGACGGTCCAGCTCCCGAACCCCTTATGCACCCGATGGACCACGTCGGTGTGCAGAGGCTGAAGAACGGCCTCAACGCGGTCGGGGTTGCCCCGATAGCCGGGCGGGTGTCCGGCTTTGTCCTCTCCTCGGTAGCCGAACTCATGGAGCGCAGCGGCTCTGACCGGGCGCGGTTCACTCCCTACCAAAAGCTGGTCATTCTCGATGTACCCGACGACATGCGCGACAGCATGATCACCGGGCTGGACGCGCTGGGGTTACCGTCCCGGCCCTCAGCATGGCGCAAGAACCTGATGGCCTGCAGTGGAATCGAGTTCTGCAAGCTGTCGTTCGCCGAGACCCGGGTCAGAGCGCAAAGTTTGGTGCCCGAACTGGAACAGCGCCTGGCTGACATCAACACCGAGCTGGCGGTCCCGATCACCGTCAACCTCAATGGGTGCCCCAATTCCTGCGCCCGGATCCAGGTCGCTGACATCGGCTTCAAAGGGCAAATGGTCGACGACGGGAAAGGTGGCTCGGTCGAGGGTTTTCAGGTTCACCTGGGCGGCGGGGTGGGCCGAGACAGCGGGTTTGGCCGAAAATTGCGCCAGCACAAGGTCACTAGCGATGAGTTGGCTGACTACATCGACCGGGTTGTGCGCAACTTCCTCAGGCAACGCAGACACCAAGAACGATTTTCCACCTGGGCGCTGCGTGCCTCTGAGGCTGACCTGCGGTAGTTCCCGCGATTGCCGCAGCAAGTGCCGACATCGAGAGCTGGGGGAGCAGATGAGCGATATGGTGAACCGCCGCGACGAGATTGGGCTGCGTAGGCTCGCAGACCGGGGCGCGGCCGAGTTGGACGGCGCTGACGCCGCCGATCTTTTGCGTTGGACCGATTACAACTTCGGCACCGGCAACGGGTCCGGCGCGCAATCCTCGTGCGGGTATGTAGTCGCATCCAATATGCAAGATGCGGTGTTGATCGATAACGCAGTCAAGGTGCGCCCCGGAGTGCCGGTCGTATTTCTCGACACGGGTTACCACTTCGCTGAGACCATCGGCACTCGTGACGCGATCAAATCTCATTACGACATCAAGCTGCTGAATGTCACGCCCGAGCACACCGTTGCCGAACAGGACGAGTTGATGGGCGTCGACCTATTTTCGCGTGATCCCAACGAGTGCTGCCGGCGGCGCAAAGTCGTCCCCCTGGCCAAAGTGCTGCGCGGATACTCGGCATGGGTCACCGGGCTCCGCCGGGTCGAAGCGCTCTCCCGCGCCAACGCTCCGTTGATCAGCTTCGACGAGGCGTTTCACCTGGTGAAGGTCAATCCGCTGGCGGCGTGGACCGACCAGGACGTTCAGGACTACATCGATCGGAACAACGTGCCGGTCAATCCCCTGGTTGAGGAGGGTTATCCATCCATCGGCTGTGCGCCGTGCACCGCGAAGCCGGTTGCGGGCTCCGATCCCCGCAGCGGGCGCTGGCAGGGGCGCGCTAAAACCGAATGCGGGCTGCACTTTTCGTGAGCATCCTAATTCTCGCCGCGCACGGCAGCAAAGATCCACGGTCTGCAGCGAACGTACGAGTCGTGGCGGCGCGACTCGAACGAATTCGGCCCGGTCTCGATGTCCGACCCGCGTTCTTGTCGCTATCCGCGCCAACCTTGGCCGAAGTGCTAGGCCGACTGCCTAATGACCGTCAGTCGGTGGTCATTCCGTTCTTGCTTGCCCGTGCGTACCACGCGCTGCGTGACATTCCACGACAGATCGAGCGTGCGGGCGTGCCCGGCGTTCTACGGGCCGATGTGCTCGGTGAAGACGACCGCCTGCTGTCGGTACTCAACGAGCGCCTGGCCAATCTGGAAGTATCCCCGTTCGACCAGGATCTCGGCGTGCTTCTGGTGGCGACCGGATCGTCGAACGCCGCGGTGAACGCCCGCACTGCAGCGGTGGCAGCAAGGCTGTCGGCGGGCACCCGGTGGGTAGGGGCGACGATGGCCTTCGCCACCGGACCCGAGCCGTCGGTGGCCGAAGCGGCGACCCGGCTGCAACGCCGCGGCGCGCGCCGCCTCGTCATCGCGCCGTGGTTTTTGGGTCCCGGACGCCTGACCGACCGCATCTACGACTATGCGCACGCGAACAAGGTTCCAATGGCGCCGCCGCTGGGGGCGCACCGACTGGTGGCCGAGACGGTGCTCGATCGCTATGACCAAGCGGTCGCCGGCCACCCCGCGGCCTGAGTTCGTTCCACGTTCAGCTCGGCATTCGTTGCAGAGTGTCCAAGGGAAGCTCAGGCCGGCTGCTCACGTGGCGCAGGAGCGTTCGTATAGCACCGGTAGGCGGTGTTCGCCCGCCCACCCAGATAGCACGAAGTTGGCGCCGCAAATCCAGCTCGGGAACTGTGATGGCACACAGCCGCCCCACCGCCAGGTCATCGGCGACCGCCAGCCGGCTCATTGCTGCCGGCCCGGCCCCGGCGAGGACGGCGGCGCGCACCGCCGCCGCCGATGACAGTTCGAGTACCGGCGGCACCTGTGTCACGTTGCTGCCGAGCACCTGATGCAACGCCGCAGTAAGGGAATCGCGGATACCGGACCGGGGTTCGCGGCAGACCAGGGGTGTTTGAGCCAGCTCGAGGGCGCTGACCACCGACGACCTTCGAGCCCACTTATGACTCAGTGCCACAACGACGACCAATTCGTCGTGGCCAACCACACAACTCCCCAATCCCGGCAACGGGCCCGGTTTCTCAACGAACCCGAGATCAGCGGTGCCGTGGCGGACCGACGCGATGGCGTGCTCGCTGGTGGTAGCCGTCAGAACCACCTGGGGTGCACTGCCGCCATGTTTGTCGGCCGCCTGCAGGGACAACAGCCAGTGGGGCATGAGATGTTCGGCTATCGTCTGGCTGGCCACCACCTGGACTCGCTGGCGACCTCCTTCGCGCAATGAGCCCAGACCCGCGTCGATGTCGCGGGCAACTTCGAGCAGGCGAGCCGCCCACTCGGCAACGATCACGCCCGAGGGGGTGAGGTCTGATCCCCGTGTCGTCCGAACGGCGAGTGCCACCCCGGTCTGAGCTTCCATTGACGCAAGGCGCCGGGATACGCCCTGTTGGGTCATCCCGAGTTCGCGGGCGGCACCGCCCAGACTTCCAGACTCCGCGATCGCTAACAACAATTCGAACGAGGAGAGTTCGGGCATGTAAGAACTCAACGCCATATTCACAAGGAATCACATTTTGCTTGTAATTGGCTGGCAAGACGCTGCGTCTTAACCTATTACGTCCAACCCGGCATTAGGCAGGTGACGATTGCCGCGCGTCTTCAGGTAGCCGCACACAGTAGATCTGCAAATATCCTGTGCCGCAACGCGTAAGGCACCGACCTTGCGCAGCAGAGCGCTCATCACAGACTAAACCCACTAACGGGCGCCGGCCATGTCCGGCACTCGTCCGGCACAACCAAACCGTGTGACATCACAACAACAATCCCTCTACTGGCGTCCCGTTCACAGCGCGATTATTGGAGACATGATGCGTTGTGTGTTTTGGGCTCTTCGGGTTTCACCGCGTTGATGCTTCCACGAAGGACGGCAGATGGCCTAAGTCAGATCGGCGTCACGGTCGACGACTCCGAGATGCCGCTGGCCCCAGCGATATCCGCGAGGTATGGGGGCAGGACCTAATTCCATCGCAGTCCATGCTTCTGGCTTTCGGGGCACTTCTCGGTGCCTGGTAGCTGACGGGGAGGAATACTTGTGACATACGTAATCGCAGAGCCTTGCGTCGACATCAAAGACAAGGCCTGTATTGAAGAATGCCCCGTCGACTGCATATACGAGGGTGTTCGGATGCTCTACGTTCACCCCGACGAGTGTGTCGACTGCGGCGCGTGCGAGCCGGTATGTCCTGTCGAGTCGATTAGTTTCGAAGATGATCTACCCGCACAGTTCGGTAACTACAAGGAGATCAACGCGGCATTTTTCGACGACCTCGGATCCCCCGGCGGGGCGACGAAAGTCGGGGTGACGGAAAACGACCCGATCGCGATCAGGAGCCTGATCCGTCCCCCTACTCATGGGGGCTAGCGATGGACTTCGGAAAGTTGCCGCCAGAGATCACTTCGGGGCGCATGCATTGCGGTCCCGGACCCGAATCCATGTTGCTGGCCTCCGGGGCCTGGGGGACACTGGCCGCCAATCTTTCTGAGGCGGCTGCGAATTGCCGGAAAGCGGTGTTGAAGCTATCTGATGAATGGAGTGGCGCCGCGTCGACCGCCATGCAGCGGGCAACCGCGCCGTACCTCTCCTGGCTCGCGTCCACGGGCGCCCAGGCTGAACACGCTGCCAGCCAGGCTGCGGCAGCAGCGAGCGCCCATCGATCGGCCCTCGCGGCGATGGTGCCCCCGCAGGACATCAGCGCGAACCGGGCGCAGCGGCTATCGCTGGCGATAAGCAATTGTCTGGGCCAGACCGGCCCGGCGATCGCCGACGCCGACACTGAGTATGAGCGCATGTGGGCCAGGAACGCAGATACCATGCATGCATATGCGCGCGCCGCGGCTGCCGCATCCGTGCTGAGCCCGTTCACTCCGCCGCCGGCCGCCGACACAGTGCTCAGCGTGCACGCTGCGGTCCCTTGCCCGCCGGCCCGCGCGTGGCGGCTCAGTGTCGGACCGGAGATCATAACGGCTGCCTCACAGTTGATCTCGACGATCCCCGATGCATTGGAAGCGATATGCCGGTCGCCGCTGGCTTCGTTCGCCGTCACCCTTTCCTCGGTCACTCCGGCCTTATCCAGACTGGCGTCGCTGAGCGCTCCATCAGACTTCGCGCTTTTCTACCTGAGCGGACTCAACAAGGCGGCGGCGTTGGCGTGTCTGGCGCCGCGCGAGGGCCGTGGCAGCGCGCCGGCATTCGCTGCGACCCTCGGACGGGGAAAACTGATCGGGAGTTTGTCGGTGCCGCAGAGCTGGATAGCGGAAACCGCCGATCCCGTCTCCGTACCACTGCAGCGGGGCTGGGTGTGCGAACCGATCCACCTGGTCGACGTCGCAGACCCACCGATCGCTCACTCGGCCGCCACGTGGCACACGCCCGCGACGGAGAACGAGTGATTGAAGCCAACACTCGCTTGCACGCCAATGCAATCAAGGATCCTGTCGGCAGACGCCGCAGTTTAGGGGAGGGGTATGGTGTTCGACTTCGGTGCGTTACCGCCCGAGATCAATTCCGGCCGAATCTATTCCGGTCCCGGTGCAGAACCTATGATACTCGCCGCTACCGCCTGGGATGAACTCGCCGCGGAATTGGACACCGCGGCCACCGGCTACAGCTCCAAGCTATCGGAACTGAGCAGCGCCCCCTGGGTAGGGCCCGCGTCCGCCGCCATGATGTCTGCGGTCGCTCCGTATGTCAGTTGGCTCGGTGCCGCGGCCGCGCTCGCCGAGCAGACCGCCAGTCAGGCGCGACTGGCTGTGGGCGCCTACGAGTCCGCGTTTGCGATGACGGTGCCGCCGTCCGTGGTAACGGCCAACCGGATCTTGTTGATGACGCTGATCGCAACGAATTTCTTCGGGCAGAACACCCCGGCGATCGCAGCCACTGAAGCCCAGTACATGGAAATGTGGGCTCAGGACGCCGTGGCCATGTATGGCTACGCGGCCACGTCGGCGACCGCACGGGACTTGACTCCGTTCACGTCGCCCCCGAATACCACCGCCCCCAACGCAATCGCCGGCCAGAGTTCCGCCGTTACGCAGGCGACTGCTACGGCAGCCGGCAAGTCCGCGCAGATCGTTGCGGCTACCGCGCCGCAATCGCTGTCGGCGACCGATCTCTCCCAGTCGCTGCAACAGATCATCACCGAATTCGCTACGAACCCATCGGCGTTGCCGTGGCCGTGGAACGAGATACCTACGGCCTGGAATACGTCCGGCATCACACAAGCCACCTATTACACGTGGTTTCACAAC
The DNA here is from genome assembly GCF_048287075.1 of Mycobacterium sp. 23. NCBI lineage: Bacteria > Bacillati > Actinomycetota > Actinomycetes > Mycobacteriales > Mycobacteriaceae > Mycobacterium > Mycobacterium sp. 23. The sequence goes on along the minus strand of NZ_JBLVUX010000005.1, from coordinate 2,520,414 downwards.
CTCCTGCAGATATACAACGCCTACGGCACCGGTTACCACAGTTACAACATCGACCAGACATTGACGTTCGGGCCCGGAGGAACCACGGCCGGTGGCGGTGGCGCGTGGTATCCGACACCGCAGTTCGCCCATGCAGGGTTGGCCGGCGCGGGCGGCCCGACGGTTTCGGCGAATGCGGGTCAAGCGGGCAGGGTTGGGGCGCTGTCGGTTCCGCAGAATTGGGCCGATGCATCGCCGGCCGGCCATCGGATCACTACCACCGCAGGTATTCCCGCCCAGGCATCCGCGACACCTGAGAAGAGCAACGCCATCCTCGGCGGGATGCCCACGGGCGCAGCAGGCCGACGAACTGCAGGCTATGTCCACAAGTACGGGCTGCGCTACAAGGTGATCACGCGCCCGCCCTCCGCGGGGTGAGGGCGGTTGTAACGCACGGGATTTCATTCCGTCAAGAAGATGGCCAGTGTGGCCGGGACTAGCTAAGGGGTCAATATGCTGGATTTTGGAGCAATACCGCCGGAGATCAACTCCGCGCTGATGTATTCGGGTCCCGGCTCTGGACCGTTGATGGCCGCAGCGGCGGCGTGGAGCGGACTGGCGGCCGAATTGAGTTCGGCTGCTACCGGATACGACCAGGTGCTCACTACGCTCAGCGGCGAGGAGTGGCTGGGGCCGGTGTCGACCCTGATGGCGCAGGCGGCGTTCCCCTACGTGTCGTGGTTGAGTGCGACCGCCAACCAGGCTGAGCAAGCGGCCACGCAGGCGCGACTGGCCGCGGCGGCCTACGAAATCGCGATCGCCGCGACGGTGCCCTCGCCGCTTGTTGCGGCCAATCGCGTTGAGCTGACGCATCTACTCGCGACCAATGTGCTGGGGCAGAATTCGGCCGCGATTGCGGCCAATGAGGCCCAATACGGCCAGATGTGGGCTCAAGACGCCACTGCCATGTACGGCTATGCGGGTCAATCCGCGGTAGCGACGAAATTGGCGCCCTTTACCGCGGCGCCGCAGGTGGCCAGCCCGACGGCGCAGGCCCAGCAAGCCACCGCGGTTACATCCGGAGCGGGGTCGGCGGGCACCGCGCAGTCTACGCTGACCCAGCTGATCACCGGGTTGCCGAATCAGTTGCAGAGTCTCGCGTCGCCGCTTTCCTCGGTCCAGTCGAATCCGTTGCTCACCGAGATCTGGTTCTTGTTGAGCGGGCAGAACACGCTGCCAAACAATCTCGGCACCCTAGTCACCGGCTATAACAGCTACTCGGCCCTCTGGTACAACACCGAAGGCTTGCCGTACTTCAGCGTCGGTATGGCCAACTTCGGTGTGCAGATTGCCAAGACCACCGGGGCGATCGGCGGTGCTGCGCCGGATGCCGCGGCGGCCGTTCCCAAGGGTCTGGGAGGTCTGGGGGGAATGCTCGGTGGAGGCGGCGTCCCGACCTCCGCGGGACTGGGGAACGCGGCCTCCATCGGCAGACTTTCGGTCCCTCCGGCCTGGGCGGGGGCCGGCCCGGCAACAGGTCATGCGGGGCCCCTGGTAGTGGAGAATCTGGCTCCCGCCTCGCCCGACACCGGGGGATCCGGCAACCTACTCGGCGGCCTACCGCTGACCGGCCCGGGCATGGGCCAGGCCGGGGCCAGTCCCAAATATGGGCTTCGCCCGACGGTCATGACCCGCCCGCCCTTCGCGGGCTAGCGAGAGTGCCTCTCAACGCCAGCTCAGCGGCAGTGCCTTCAGTGCAAAAGAGTTCGAGGGGAACTCGATGTCGGGAGTGTAACCCTCCGGCAGTTCGAAGTCGGGAATTTGCTTTAGCCACTCGTCGATGATCACGGTCAATTCCAGCCGCGCCAGGTGGGAACCCAGGCAGCGGTGGGGTCCACCGCCGAATCCCCAGTGGCGGTGCACTTTTCCGTCCATTACCAGCTCGTCGGTGGAGATCGAATCGGTGCCGTCGCGGTTGATCGCCGCCGTGCACAGCCGGACGGGTGTACCCGGTGGAAGCGTCATTCCGCCTACGTTGACGAAATCGGTGGTCACCCGTGCCGCCAGCGGCGCAGCAGGCTCGAGTCGGACGATCTCCTCGACGAATGCCCGGATCTGCTCTGGTTCGTTGCGGAGCTCCGCGCGCAGCTGCGGCCTGCGGGCCAATTCGAAAAGCGAGAAGCCGATCGCCGCTGCCACCGTGTCCAGGCCGGACAGTATCAACAGATGGCTCATACCTAGCAGCTCGAGGTCATTGAGATTGCCTGGGCCGAACATTATCTGCGACAACATGTCACGCCCCGGAGTCGTCCGGCGCTGCCGAATGGCAGCGGCGAGGTATGCCAACAGCTCTTGTCCTTCCGGCTTTCCCGCCACCGCGGCATCTTTCCAGCCGATCACGCGATCGCGGTCCTGCGGCGGTAGCCCGTAGAGCTCGATGAAAACTTGAAACGGATAAAGGCGCCCGAATTCAGCCATTGCCTCGCACTCACCTCTGTGAGCCAGTGCAGCGATCGTCGCGACGGCGTGGCGTTTCATCACGCTGTGGTATTTCCCCAGGGCGTGAGGGCTGAAGTGTGGCTGCAATGTCTTGCGGTAGCGAGTGTGCTGAGGAGGGTCGAATGCCGACGGAAGCACCGGGATTGGGCAGCCGGGGGGCTGAAGCGCCAACTGCGCCGAGAAGAGCTTGGCATCACCCAGCGCCGCAAGCACGTCCTCTCGGCAGGTCAGGTAGTAGGCGCCATTCATGAACACCACAGGGCCGCTGTCTCGCAACGCCTTCCACCCGACACCTCGGTCCGTGGTCATCGGTAGTGCGGCATGGTCCAGCCGGGGTAAGTGGAAGGTGCTCGTGAAATCCACTGCCAGCTCAACGGGCCTGTGAAATGCTGTGATCCATCGCGCCACGAGGTTAACCGGCGATACTGGGACAGAGGTCCCAACAGCCTGTGAGTATGGTCCGGGACTGGCCTCTAACATGCATATGTGACCGGCAAGTACACCCACACGTTCGAAGAAATCCAGGACCGTCCCGTCGCGGTGATCGGCGCGGGCACCCTGGGCCGCCGCATCGCGCTGATGATGGCGAGCCGAGGAGGGACGGTCCGGATCTACGCCCGGCGCCCTGAGCAACGGGCCGAAGCGTGCCAGTATGTGACCGATAATCTGCCGAAGCTATTGCAAGACAGAGGTTTCGGTGAGATAGGCACCGTCCTCGGGGTTGCGACGCTGCCCGAGGCTCTGGACGGAGCGTGGCTCGCCGTCGAGTCTGTCCCCGAGCGGCTGGACATCAAGATCCCGCTGTGGGGCGAGATCGACCAGGCCGCACCGCCGGACACTATCTTCGGCACCAACTCGTCGTCCTACCCGTCGCGGCTGATGACCGAACACATCAGGGACAAGACACGGCTGTGCAACACGCACTTCAATATGCCGCCTGAGTTCAACGCTCTGGAACTGATGTCGGACGGCCAGACTGACCGTGGTCTGCTCGACACTCTGCTGGCCGTGCTACCCGAATTCGGGGTGCATCCGTTCGAAGCCCGCAAGGAGTGCACCGGGTTCATCTTCAACCGGGTCTGGGCGGCCATCAAGCGCGAATGCGTCGCCGTCGTCGCCGAGGGGGTCGCCCGCCCCGAAGATGTCGACGGCATTTGGAAGGTCAATTTTGGCTTCCCGGTGGGGCCTTTCCAGATGATGGACCTGGTCGGACTGGACGTGGTGCTCGACATCGAGAACAACTACGCGCAGGAGTTTCCGCACCTGCCGCAAAGCGTGCGCGACCTGCTCCAGTCCTACGTCGACGCGGGCAAGCTGGGCGTCAAGACGGGCGAAGGTTTCTACGACTGGCAAAAGACTCAATAGTGTTCGCGCACTTGAGCTTTGCCGAGGCCATCGTCGTCGGCGGATTCCAGGGGGTCACCGAATTATTTCCGGTGTCCAGCCTCGGACATGCGAAGACCTGAACGTGACGGCGCCGCAGTCGCCCTATCTGGCGTTCATCGTCGGAGTTCACGTCGGGGCCCGCCAGCCTGGTCTGGCTGGCCGTGCGCTGACACGTCACGGCAGCCGCTGATCTACTTCGAACGCGAGACAGAGTTCTGCGACGTCTTTGGGGCGGGTGAGCGTCCGGCCGGTCAACTCCTCGATGCGACGCAGCCGGTGCCGCACCGTGTTCGGGTGGCAATAGATCCGTGCCGCAGTCTCATTGGCAGAGCCGCCGGCGGCCAGCCAGGCACGGAAGGTGTCGACCAGGATGGCCCGTTCCTCGGTCGGCATGCCGTCCAGCCGACCCAGTACCGAGGATCTGATGCGCATCATGACCTCGGGTGCACTGACCGCCGCGAGGGCAAGTGGGGTGTCATCGAAGACGGTCACCAGTTCGGGGGAGTTACCGGCGACCGCCAGCCGGGCATAGCGCAACGCGTCTGCGGTCTCGGGCAGTTCGTGGAACGGCGGACTGATTCCGACCCGGGCCGCGGCGGCCTGCCCAAGCACCTCCACCAGGGTGTCGAGGGTGTGCGCCGGTTCCCGGAGATGGACGATGCCGACCTGAAGTTCGGGCAGCAGTCGCCAGGCGGACCGAATGTCGCGGGCGGACAGCCTGTTCTCGATGGCCGGCAGACCGAGCTTGCCGATCGCCGGCAGTTCCGCCGCCACCACGACGTACGGCCCCGAGGTGGGCAGCCGTAACAGGTCCGCAGCCTCCCACAGGCTCTGCCGGTCGGTCATCCGCCGCAACAGCAGCGCTTCCACCAGCGCCGAGCGTTCCTCCTCCCGCTCCAGGATCTGCACCGTCAGCTGTTCCCGGTAGGCGTCGCTCATCGCCTGGGTGAACCTCTCCTGGGCAAAGAAGACCCGAGAGGTCGCATTCAGAATGGAGTCGGTGGGTATAGCTGCCTCGCGTGCGACGGCGAGGGTCTGCTCCCACATGAAGCGAAAGCCGATGCGGTACGCGGTCATCACCGCCGGCAGCGGCACACCGCTGATCGCCCGCGCGGTGCCGGTGCGCTCGGCGGGCGCCACGTCCGCGCCGCCGTCGGAATCACTGGCGAGCGAGTCGAAGATGAATGTCAGGTTGGCGACGCAGCTTTCGCGTACCTCGTCCTTCGACACGACGGTCCCGTCGCTGTAAGCGTCGATCTCGCGGCACAACTGTTCGGCCATGGCTTCACCCAGACTCGGAGCGCGGGCCAGCATCAGCCTGCCGAGTTCGATGACGTGTGGGTCCACCGTCGTGCCGACGCCCATGGTCAAACCTTAAGCCTGTTGTGCGCGGGAACACCGAACCGGGTTTCACGTTGTTGGCGGGGACATTGTCGTTCGAGGCCGCCGGCACGACGCTGGAGTCAGGCCCAGAAAAGCACTTCCCGGAGGCAGACCCATGACCGCATTGAGCGCCAATCTCGTTGTGTCGAAAGACTTTTACCCCGACCGCGTGGCCCTGCGCTGCGACGACCTGCAGTTCACCTTCGCCGAGTTCGACGCCGCGGCATCGCGGGTTGCGACACTGCTCGAGCGGGCCGGCATCCAGCCCGGCGACCGGGTCGGCCTGATGCTGCCCAACACCCCCGCCTACGCCATCGCGTTCTTCGGGATCATGTACCGGGGCGCCGTCGCCGTGCCGATGAACCCGCTGCTCAAGTCCCGCGAGGTTTCCTACTACCTGTCCAACAGCGGTGCCACCGCGTTGTTCGCCACGCCCGCCTTCGCTGCGGAGGCCACCGCCGGGGCCGACGAGGTCGGAGCCCGGTGCTGGCTCGTCGACGACGCCGGACTGGCCGAGCTGATCGCCGACCTGCCCGCTCAAACCGGTCCGGTCCAGCGGGCCGCCGACGATGTAGCAGTCATCGTGCACACTTCCGGCACTACTGGAAAACCCAAGGGCGCCATGCTTACTCACGGCAACATCGGTCACAACGCCGACGTCACGGTGCGCACCCTGGCGAAGATCGGGCCCGACGATGTGGTGATGGGCTGCCTGCCGCTGTTTCACGTCTTCGGGTTGACGGGAGCGCTCAACAGCGCGGTGCGCGCGGGTGCGACGTTGACGCTGATACCCCGGTTCGACCCGCGCAAGGCTCTCGAGGTGATCGAGCGCGACGGCGTGACGGTCTTCGAAGGCGTGCCGACGATGTACTCCGCGCTGCTCGGTGCCGCCGACGCGGCGGCGGGGACGCGGACTCTGCGGACCTGCGTGTCCGGCGGCGCCGCGCTGCCCGTGCAGGTTCTCGTCGATTTCGAAACAACCTTCGGCTGCACCGTTCTCGAGGGCTACGGACTCTCCGAAAGCTCCTCGGCGGCCGCTTTCAATCATCCTGACCGACCGCGCAAGCCCGGTTCCATCGGCACGCCCATCGACGGGGTGGAAATGCGGGTCGTCGACCTGACCGGGGCCGAGGTTGCGCAAGGGGAGACCGGGGAGATCCAGATCCGGGGCCACAACGTGATGAAGGGCTACTGGAATCTGCCGGAAGCCACCCGGGCCACCATCACCGAGGACGGCTGGCTGCACACCGGCGACGTGGGACGTGTCGACGAACACGGCTTCTACTACATCGTCGACCGCATCAAGGACCTGATCATCCGCGGCGGATACAACGTCTATCCCCGGGAGATCGAGGAAGTGCTCTACGAGCACCCGGCGGTGGCCCAAGCCGCCGTCGTCGGCATCCCGCACGACTCGCTCGGCGAGGAAGTCGGCGCCGCGGTCGCCCTGAAGAAGGACAGCGCGGTGACCGCCGAGGAACTGCGCGACCACGTCAAGAGCCGGGTCGCCGCCTATAAGTACCCGCGCCTGGTCTGGCTCGTCGACGAGCTGCCCAAGGGCCCCACCGGCAAGGTCCAGAAGCGCGACATCACCGTCCCTACCACCGAAAGCACCCGATAACCATGGCCACTCAACACAAACCAGACGAACTGGCCGCCCCGCTGGACCTGTTGCTCACCAGCGCCACCCGGCCCTTCGCCAGTCGGATGATGCCCGACGCCACTTGGGCGCGGGTCGCCGGAAGCCTCGCGCAACATCCGGGCGCCATCGCGGACCGGGTCGGCACGCTGACCCGTGAACTCGGCAGAATCACCGCAGGCAAGTCGCAACGCGCCCCGGCGCGCGCGGACAAACGGTTCAGCGACCCTGCGTGGCAGGAGAATCCACTGCTGCACCGAATCATGCAGGCCTACCTGGCCGGGGCCGAGACGGCCGGCGAACTGCTGGACGACGCCGCACTCGACTGGCGCGACAAGGAAAGGATGCAGTTCGTCCTCGACAACGTGGTCGAGGGCCTGGCCCCGAGCAACAACCCGCTGATCAGTCCGCTCGGCTGGAAGGCACTGATCGACACCGGTGGGCTGAGCGCCGTGCGCGGCCTCAAAGCCTTTGCCCGGGACATGCTTTCGAAGCCGCGCGTGCCGGCGATGGTTGAGCCTGACGCCTATGTGGTGGGCGAGACGGTGGCCGTCACCAAGGGTGCTGTGGTGCTGCAAACCTCAATGTTCGAACTCATCCAGTACGCCCCGCAGACCACGAAGGTACGGGCGATCCCGCTGCTCATGGTGCCGCCGGTGATCAACAAGTACTACGTCATGGACATCGCGCCCGGCCGCAGCATGATCGAATACTTCGTCAGCCAAGGCCAACAGGTGTTCGTCATCTCATGGCGCAATCCCCAGGGCAGGCACCGGGATTGGGGATTCGACGCCTACGGCGCGGCGATCATCGAGGCGATGGACGCCGTGCAGCAAATCGCCGGGACCGACAGCACCCATCTGCTGGCCACCTGCTCGGGCGGCATCCTCGCCGCCATGACGGCTGCCCACCTGGCCGATATCGGTGAGGGTGACCGGGTCGCGGGCCTGACGCTGGCCGTCACCGTCCTCGACGAGACCCGGGCCGGCGTTGCCGCGGCGGCGATGAGCGAACGGGCGGCGCAGGCCGCGATTCGGGTGTCGGCGAAGAAGGGATTCCTCGACGGCCGCGACATGGCGGAGATGTTCGCCTGGCTACGCCCCACCGATCTGGTGTGGCGATACGTGGTGAACAACTACGTGCAAGGCCGTAAGCCCGCAGCGTTCGACGTGTTGTTCTGGAACGCCGACACCACCCGGATGGCCGCCGCGCTGCACCGCGACATGGTGTTGATGGGGCTGCGGAACGCGCTGCTGACCCCCGGGGCGGTGAGCATGTTGGGTAGTCCGGTCGACCTGGGCAAGGTCACCTCGGACGCCTACGTGATCGGCGGCGTCGCCGACCACATCTCACCGTGGCAGGCCACCTTTCGCAGTGCGCGCCTGCTGGGCAGCAAGGACAACAGTTACGTGTTGTCCACCAGCGGTCACATCGCGGCCCTGGTCAACCCGCCGGGCAATCCGAAGGCGTCCTACCGGGTCGGTCCGGTGGGCGAGGAGGATCCACAACACTGGCTCGACACCGCCGAGAAATTCGCCGACTCCTGGTGGCCGCATTACGTGGCCTGGCTGGCCGACCGCAGCGGGCCTGAGATCGACGCTCCGAAAGCCCTGGGTGGGGAGGGCCTTCCGCCGTTGGGGCCGGCGCCCGGCAGTTATGTGATGGAAAAGTGAGCCACTACGTCACGGCGGGCGGCCAGCGGATCCGGGTCGAGGTTCGGCCCGGAACCGGGGTGCCGCTGGTGCTGTGCAACGGTATCGGCGCCAGTCTCGAGGTACTGGATCCTCTGGTCGAGCAATTCGGTTGTCCGGTAATCAGATTCGACGTCCCGGGCACCGGGGGATCGCCGACTTCGCCGCTGCCCTACGGCTTTCCCTACCTCGCATGGGTAGTGGGTCGGGTGCTGACGAAGCTGGATTTCGGCGTGGTTGACATCCTCGGCCTGTCCTGGGGTGGCGCGTTGGCGCAGCAGTTCGCGTTTCAGAATCCGCGGCGGTGCCGGCGGCTGGTCCTGGTGGCGACCGGAACCGGAGCGCTGATGGTGCCTGCGCACCCGCGCGTGCTGGCGAAAATGGTTACTCCGCGCCGCTTCTCGGATCCCGATTACGCGGCCTACATCGCCGGTGAGCTCTACGGCGGCACCGTCCGCGCCCATGGTGAGGACGTGGCGCGGCTGTTCGTCAAGCAGTTGCATGCCGGTTCCAAGGTCGGCTACCTGCATCAGCTGCTCGCGGGCTCGGTGTGGACCAGCCTGTTCGCGTTGCGGGCGGTACGGCAGCAGACGTTGATCGTGGCGGGCACCGACGACCCGATCATCCCGGTGATCAACGCGCACATCATGCACCGGTTGCTTCCCCATGCCCGTCTGCACCTGCACTCGGGCGGGCATATCGACGTGGTGCACAACGCCGCCGAGCTGGCGCCCGTCATCGAGGGTTTCCTGACCGCTAAGCCTGGATCGGGGCGGTGACGGCGCCGGTCAACCGGATCAGATCCTGTGGCGCAACCGCCACGTCCCAACCGCGGCGGCCCGCGCTGCAGTACATGGTCTCCCAGGCCAGCGCCCCGGCATCCAGCACGGTCGGCAGCCGCTTGCGCTGCCCGAACGGCGACACCGCACCCAGCACGTAGCCGGTGGTTCGTTCGGCGACCGCGGGTTCGGCCATGGCGGCCTTCCCGACGCCCAGCGCCCCGGCGGCTGCCTTCAGCGACAACTTCGACGACGCCGGCAGGATGGCAACTGCCAGGCCGCCGGGCACCGCGATGATCAGCGTCTTGTAAATCTGTTCTGCCGCAATGTTTCCCGACTCAGTCAGCGCACTGACCGCTTCGGCGCCGAACGAGCGTTCGCGGGAATCGTGGTCGTTCTTCACCACCCGGTGCGGCACACCGGCTTTGGTCAGTGCCGCCAAAGCCGGTGTCGCGGCGCCCAATGTCGGGCCAGCCACGTCAGGGCTGGGTATACCCCGGCGGGTTGACGCCGTCCACCCAGAAGTCGACGCCGAGCTTCCCGCCCGGCACGCAGTCGTAGACCGACAGGTCGCTGACGCCGGACTCGAGCAGCACGTCCTCGCATAGCGCCATGTTGCCGGTGTACTCCCGGGACGGCTTGTTGAGGATGACGTAGGCGGCGTCGGAGTACACCTCGGGCTTGCGGGCACGCGCCATGGCCTCGTCCCCGCCGAGCAGGTTCTGCACCGCTGCGGTGGCCACCAGCGTGCGCGGCCACAAAGTGTTGGACGCGATGCCCTCTTCGCGCATCTCCTCCGCGATTCCCAAGGCGCACAACGTCATACCGAACTTGGCCATCATGTATGCCGTCGGCTTCAGCCACTCTTTACCCAGCAGGACCGGGGGCGACAGCGTCAGGATGTGCGGGTTCTCCCGGCCCTTCAGGTGCGGGAGACAGGCCTGCGACACGGCGTAGGTGCCACGCACCTGGATCCCGTTCATCAGGTCGAAGCGCTTCATCGGCACCTCGAGGATCGACCCCAGGTTGATGGCCGAGGCGTTGTTGACGCAGATGTCGATGCCGCCGAACTGCTCGACGGTCTTGGCGACGGCGGACTCCACGGAGTCCGGGTCGCGGACGTCCCCGACGATCGGCAGGGCCTGTCCGCCCGCTTCCTCGAGTTCCTTGGCGGCGGTGTACACCGTGCCGGGAAGCTTCGGGTGCGGCTCGGCCGTCTTTGCGATCAGGGCGATGTTGGCGCCGTCTTGGGCGGCGCGCTTGGCGATCGCCAGGCCGATACCGCGGCTGGCGCCGGAGATGAACATGGTTTTGCCGTTGAGAGACATGGCCGTCACATTAACGCCACCTGCTATTGAGCCCGTGCGCGGGATCACACGCCGGAAATAGCGCGCCGGAAATTGCCGTTATGAGAGGCGGTGACTGCACGGTTCGGTGGCGGCCTTTAGATTGAAGGAGGGAGTTCGGTGTCAACTGCGACGAGCCTCTTGGGTGCGGAGCGGTTGGATCGCTTCCTTGCGAGTCCGGTGGCGTGGTTTGCGCGCCCCGGCGACACCGCAACCGAAGGGACCGTATTAATCAAGATGGCCGACATCGATGGCGAGACCGGGCTAGACGGTGCCACGAACGGGCCGCCCAAGCCTGACGAGACCGACGCCGAGCTGACGGCGCGCTTCGAACGCGACGCGATTCCGCTGCTCGACCAGCTCTACGGCGGTGCGCTGCGCATGACGCGCAATGCGGCCGACGCCGAGGACCTGCTGCAGGAGACGATGGTGAAGGCGTACGCCGGATTCCGTTCGTTCCGCGAGGGCACCAATCTCAAGGCGTGGCTGTACCGGATTCTGACCAACACCTACATCAACAGCTACCGCAAAAAACAGCGGCAGCCGTCGGAGTATCCGACCGAGGAGATCACCGACTGGCAGCTGGCTGCCAACGCGGAGCACACCTCGACCGGATTGCGCTCGGCGGAGGTCGAGGCACTCGAGTCGCTGCCGGACACCGAGATCAAAGAGGCGCTGCAAGCGCTGCCGGAAGAGTTCCGGATGGCGGTTTACTACGCGGACGTCGAAGGGTTTCCGTATAAAGAGATCGCCGAGATCATGGGAACGCCGATCGGTACCGTGATGTCCCGGCTGCACAGGGGCCGCCGTCAGCTGCGCGAGTTGCTGGCTGACGTGGCCAAGGATCGTGGTTTCACCCGCGGTGAGCAGGCACACGAGGAGGTGTCGTCATGAGTGAGTCCTGCGGCCGACCCAGCGAGCACGATGACCACGGTGCCTTCGGCTGTGCCGAGGTGATCGCCGAGGTATGGACGCTGCTCGACGGCGAGTGCACCCCTGAGAAGAAGGAAAGCCTGCGCCGGCACCTCGAGGCATGCCCCGGATGCTTTCAGCATTACGGCATCGAGGAGCGGCTCAAAGCCCTGATCGCGACCAAATGCAGTGGTGAGAAGGCGCCCGACACGCTGCGCGAGCGCCTACGGCTGGAAATCCGCCGGACGACGATCGTCCGGGGAGAGTTTCAGGCCTGAGGTTTAGGCGTTGGGGCGCTTGCCGTGGTTGGCCTTGCTGTGCTTGCGGTCACGCTTCTTGCGGCCACGCTTGGCCATGATGGAACCTCGTTTCGTCTGAATGAGCTGGGCGGCACACCGGCCGCCGGGTTGCCCTCCAGTGTCTCATGAGACCGGCGACGCGCCCTCATTAGCCCGCGCGGCGCCACCCTGACCCGCCTTATGGTTCGATATACGCAGAATCGGCCGATACGAGTGGGGTGATGATGTCCGAGGAGGTCCGCGCCGAGATCGTGGCCAGCGTGCTCGAAGTCGTGGTCAACGAAGGCGACCAAATCGGCCAGGGTGACGTCGTGGTGCTGCTGGAATCCATGAAGATGGAGATCCCGGTGCTGGCCGAGGTCGCCGGAACCATCAGCAGGGTGAGCGTTGCCGTCGGTGACGTGATCCAGGCCGGCGACCTCATAGCCGTGATCAGCTAGCCGTCAGGCGTCACTTACTGCATGTCCACTCTCGGTAATCTGCTCGCCGAGCACACCGTCCTGCCCGGCAACGCCGTCGATCACCTGCACGCCGTGGTGGGGGAGTGGCAGCTGCTGGCCGACCTGTCCTTTGCCGATTACCTGATGTGGGTCCACCGGGACGACGGCATGCTGGTGTGCGTGGCGCAGTGCCGGCCCAACACCTCGCCTACAGTGCTGCAGACCGACGCGGTCGGCAGCGTCGTCTCGGCCGACCGGCTGCCGCTGGTCGCTGAAACGTTCAGCTCCGGGGTCACTATTCAGGAAAGCGAAGCGGCAGAAAACCATTCGTGGCAATTGCCAGGCCCCAACATCGCGGCTTCCCCGGTGCGTTACGGCGGCCAAGTGGTGGCGGTGCTCACCCAGCACCAGACCGAGTCGGCCGCGCAGCGCATGTCGGGCCACCTGGAAACCGCGTACCGGGAGTGCGCCGTCGACCTGCTGCACATGATCGCCGAGGGCACCTTCCCCGACGTCGGCGACGTCGCCATGTCCCGTTCCACCCCGAGGGCGGGCGACGGGTTCATCCGACTCGATGTGGAGGGCATCGTCGCCTACGCCAGTCCTAATGCGTTGTCGGCCTACCACCGGATGGGCCTGACGAGTGAACTGGAAGGCCACAACCTCATCAAGGTCACCCGTCCGCTGATCTCGGACCCGTTCGAGGCTCAGGAGGTTGCCGAACACGTGCTCAACCTGCTGGCCGGCGGGTCCAGCATGCGGATGGAGGTGGACGCCGGCGGCGCCACCGTGCTGCTGCGGACATTGCCGCTGGTGGTCCACGGTGAGAACGTTGGTGCGGCGATCCTGATCCGCGACGTCACCGAGGTGAAACGGCGCGACCGCGCGCTGATTTCCAAGGACGCCACCATCCGTGAGATTCACCACCGGGTGAAGAACAACCTGCAGACGGTGGCGGCCCTGTTGCGGCTGCAGGCCCGCCGCACCGTCAACGCCGAGGGGCGCGAGGCTTTGATCGAGTCGGTGCGCCGGGTGTCGTCGATCGCGCTGGTGCACGACGCTTTGTCGATGTCGGTGGACGAGCAGGTGAATCTGGACGAGGTCATCGACCGGATCCTGCCGATCATGAACGACGTGGCCTCGGTGGACCGGCCGATCCGGATCAACCGGGTGGGCGACCTGGGGGTGCTGGACTCCGACCGGGCGACGGCGCTGATCATGGTGATCACCGAACTGGTGCAGAACGCGATCGAGCACGCGTTCGATCCGTCGGCCACCGGGGGATCGGTGACCATTCGCGCCGAACGCTCGGCGCGGTGGCTGGACGTCGTGGTGCACGACGACGGGCGTGGCCTGCCGGACGGGTTCAGCCTGGAGAAGTCGGACAGCCTGGGGCTGCAGATCGTGCGGACGCTGGTGTCCGCGGAGCTGGACGGCTCCCTGGGGATGCGAGAAGGCCCCGATCGCGGCACCGACGTGGTGCTGCGGGTTCCGATCGGCCGGATGGGGCGGTTGCTGGTTTAGGCGCGCAGCAATACGGCCCCGATGAAATCGGGGCCGTAGAGCTACTTAGCTGAGTTGTCAGACTCCGCTGCGGGCCTTCGTCCGGGCGTTGCGACGCTTGAGTGCGCGCCGCTCGTCTTCGCTCATCCCACCCCAGACGCCCGAGTCCTGACCAGTATTCAGAGCCCATCCGAGACACTCTGTGGTCACCGGACACCGATTACAGACCAGTTTCGCGTCAGCGATCTGCGCGAGTGCCGGGCCGCTGTTCCCAACCGGGAAGAACAGCTCCGGATCCTCGTCACGGCAGACCGCCCTGTGGCGCCAATCCATTAGTTGCTACTCCCTCACTAAGTGCGCAGCACTGCGCACGGGCATTTTTCTTCTTGGCTGTTGAGCGTGCTCAAGAAAGGTTTCCGTACCTCTGCATATTTCTGCATGCAACCTTTTGATCGTTTCACAGGCTCAACAGATGTCAATAGTGTTACGCGGGCCCGTGGGGTATCTCACTTCATCGAACTCTTACACAAGCCCTTACTCCGTTGTACTACACTACTCGGGAAATTTCGCCCCACATTTTTGTCGCGGGCTTGTCACATCTTCGATTTCCGCAGCTCAGCGACGTTATTTTGACGGCGGCGCGACGACCGCCAAGGCGGCCGGGACGGCCCGGAAGGTCATGGTTTCGCGCAGCCCGAGGTATTCGCCGTCGTACTGGCAGGCGGCCGGCCCCGCCATCGTGCTCACGCGGACGTGGCTGATGTCATCGTCCCGGATGAGCTGTTGGGCTTCCAGCTTCGGTCGCTTGGCGAGCAGCTGGCGCAGCAGTCGCAGGGTAGGTATCAGCTTCATGCTGGTGAGCGCGAACAGCCCCAGGCCGGTCTCGAAGCTGCAGCCCGGGTTGGTGACCATCGGCCGATCGTCGCTGTAGGTCCACGGGCTGGTGTTGGACACCCAGACGAAGTGGACGCCGGAGACGGGCTCGTGGTCGGGCCGCTCCAGGATCAGGTTGGGCTCGCGGCGGCTGAACCTCACCGAGACCGGGGTGGCCACCCGCCAGTAGCGCAGCGGGGTGATCTTGTGACCCTTCTTCCGCTCTTCTTCGACCGCCTGGACCACTTCCGCGTCTACCCCCATGCCGGCGTTGACCAGCGCATATATCTCGCCGCAGTCGATCAGGCTGATGCGGCGCCACTCGTGGTGGCGCTCGTAGGCGTTCAGCAGGGCGATGAGCTGGTCGGTCGCGCCGGAGGCGTCTCGCGGGATGCCCAACGCCCTGGCCAGTACGTTCGCCGAGCCGCCGGGGATGATGCCCAGCGCCGGAACCGGTCCGGCCGGGGCGGAGCCGGGCCGGCCGAGCATGCCGTTGACCACCTGGTTGACCGTTCCGTCGCCGCCGTGCACGACGACCAGATCGAACTCGTCGGCAACGGCCTTGCGACCGAGCTCCTCGGCGTGACCGGAGTAATTGGTGAGCTCGATGGTGAGGTCGAGGCGATTGCCCAGGGCGTGCCCCACCAGTTGGCGGGCGCTCGGCGTGATGGTGGTGGCAATCGGATTGACGATCAACATGGCACGCATGATGGATGAGCTTAGGCGGGCCAGGTCCCGACGAGATTGCGGCCAGGGTCGCGGTTTGAGCTCAGGGCACCACCGCGACGGCGATCTCGAGAGCAATGGGCCCGCCTGACTACGCTGGCGCTGTGACCGTTCCCGCCCCGTCTGTCGTCCGTCGTGCCGGCTTAATCGTCGCGGCCCAGGGAGCCACGGCGTTGGTGGTGGCCGTGATTCTGGTGATCCGCGGCCTCGCCGGTGCCGATCAGCATGTCGTCAACGGATTGGGCACGGCGGCGTGGTTCGCGGTGATCGGGGGCGGGGTGCTGGCGGCCGGGCTGGCCCTGGTCAGGGGCAAGCGCTGGGGCCGGGGACTGGCCGTGTTCACGCAGTTACTGCTGTTGCCGGTGGCCTGGTACCTGGCGGTCGGTTCGCACCGGCCGGTGTTCGGCACTCCGGTCGCGCTGGTGGCGCTGGTGACCCTGGCGCTGCTGTTCAGTGGGCCGGCGGTGCGGTGGGCCGCCGGGCGGGATCAGCCCGGTCCGGCCAGCGCGGCCAGTTCGGGGCCCGACACCCGGTAGGTGGTCCACTCGGTCTGCGGCTGCCCGCCGACGCCGTCGTACAGCGCGATCGCGTCGGTGTTCCAATTGAGCACCGCCCACGACAGCCTGCTGTAGCCGTTGCGCACGCATTCGGAGGCCAGGGCAGCGAGCAGCCCGCGGGCCAAGCCGCGTCGACGAAAGCGCGGGCGTACGTAGAGGTCCTCGAGGTAAACGCCCGCCACCCCGTCCCAGGTGGAGAAGTTCAGAAACCACAGGGCCATCGCGGCGATCTGGCCGTCGCACTCGGCCACGTGCCCGTGCACCGTCGGCGCATCTCCGAAAAGTGCTGCGGTGATCTGCTTTTCGGTCACGGTGCACTCGTCGGCGGCGTGCTCGAACTCGGCGAGCTGGTGGATCATGGCCGTGATGTCGGCAACGTCGCCCGGTGTGGCCTGACGGATCTCCCCGGTCACTGCTGCACTCCCAGTGCTCTCAATATCGTCGCGAATTTCGTTGTGGTTTCCGCGACTTCGTCGTCGGGGTCGGATTCGGCGACGATGCCGCCGCCCGCCCGGGCCAGTGCGGTGCGGCGGTCGGCCGACAACTCGGCGCACCGGATCGACACGACCCAATAGCCGTCGCCGCGCGCATCACACCAGCCCACCGCTCCGGCGTAGAACCCGCGGTCGCCCTCCAAGGCGTCGATCAACTCGACCGCCTGTCGGGTCGGCACCCCGCCGACCGCCGGGGTGGGGTGTAGCGCCAGAGCCAGATCGATTGCGCTGGTTGAAGTATCGCGAAGGTGGCCGATAATCGGGGTGCACAGGTGCCAGACGGCCGCGGTGCGGCTGAGTTGTGGTTCGGCGGCGATGGTCAGGTCGTCACACAGCGGCTCGAGCGCTGCGCGCATGGTGTCGATGACCAACTGGTGTTCGTGGCGATTCTTGTCGGATCCGGCCAGCGCGGCGCCATTGGCCGCGTCGGTGTCGGGGTCGTCCGAGCGGGGCGCTGAACCGGCGAACGGCCGGCACACGACCTGTTCACCGGATCTGGCGACCAACAGTTCCGGGCTGGCGCCGACCAGGGCCGCCCCCGTGTAGGCCGGGCCGGCCGCACTCAGGTCGGTGAGAAAGCCGTACGCCGTCGGGTCGGCGTCGACGAGGCGCCGCAGGACGGCGCGGCCGTCGAGGGGAGCGTCGGCGGACAGCCGCAACGCGCGGGCCAGCACCACCTTGCGCAGCGGATTGTCCGGCGCCCCCAGCTGTTCGCGGGCGCGCCTGATGCGGTCGCGATGCTCGTCACTGGGCGGGACGGCGGCGCCGATGCGAACGGCCGGCAGCGGATCGGTCCGCCAGTCGGGCAGCGCATCGAGGCGGCGCAGGGTGTCCGGGGTCAGTAGCGCTGCCGGTCGCGTGACATCGAAAGGCAACGCGCCCAACACTATTGAGGCCCGACCCGTGTGCAGTGCCGCTTGCGCCGAGGCGATGTCGGGGAAGCTGTCACGGGCCCGATCGGCGACCAGCGTCCCCCGTGGCCCGGTCAGCGCAAACGCCGGTTCGGGGCTCACGCGATCGCAGACGGTTTCGGATGGCAGCTCAGGCCGAGCTGAGCGAGTTGCCGGATGCCGTGCTCGAACCCGCAGATCGCGATGGTGGCGGTGGGCATGCCGAAGCGGCTGCCCTCACCCAGATCGAACTGGCACCACCGGGTGATGACTGCGCGGGAGAAGTGGCCGTGGCTCACGAAGAGGACGTCGCGTGACTCCATGTTCTCCAGCGCCAGAGCGATGGCCCGGTCGGCGCGATCGCTGACCTGCTCGACGCTCTCCCCGCCGGGACAGCCGTGCGTCCACACCAGCCAGTCCGGGTCGGTTTCGTGGATCTGCGGAGTGGTCAGTCCCTCATAGTCGCCGTAGTCCCACTCGGCGACCAGCGGCGTGACCTGGTCGACGATGAGTCCGGCCAGGTCGGCGGTGACCAGGCTCCGGCGGCGCGGGCTGCAGATCACCATCGGGCGCTTGAGGTGAAGGTCGCCCAGCACCACCCCGGCGAACTCCGCCTGTTCCCGGCCGGCGCCGGTCAGCTCGATGTCGGTGCGGCCGGTGTGCTGCCCCGATTTCGACCATTCGGTCTCCCCGTGGCGCAACAGCACCAGCCGGTGATCTTGTACGCCCATGCTCGCGATTCTGCCCGAGACACGCCGAGAGCCGTGCCGGGCCCGCCACCCGAACGAGGCAACGGGTTCCGTGCCAGGATGGGCACTGTGAGTGACATGCGGGTACTGGCGGTAGCCAACCAGAAGGGCGGTGTGGCCAAGACGACGACGGTCGCTTCCCTCGGTGCGGCGATGGTGGACGAGGGAAAACGAGTGCTGCTCGTCGATCTGGACCCCCAGGGGTGTCTGACCTTCTCGTTGGGCCAGGATCCGGACAAGCTGCCCGTCTCCGTCCATGAGGTACTGCTCGGCGACGTCGAACCGAGCGCCGCGCTGGTGACGACGGACGAGGGAATGACGTTGCTGCCGGCCAACATTGACCTCGCGGGTGCTGAGGCGATGCTGCTGATGCGGGCCGGACGCGAGTACGCCCTCAAGCGGGCGCTGGCAAAGCTCGCCGACGATTTCGACGTGGTGATCATCGACTGCCCGCCTTCGCTTGGGGTGCTCACGCTCAACGGGCTGACCGCCGCGGACGAGGTCATCGTGCCGCTGCAGTGCGAGACGCTGGCGCACCGTGGGGTGGGTCAGTTCCTGCGCACCGTGGCCGACGTCCAGCAGATCACCAATCCGAATCTGCGGTTGCTGGGCGCCCTCCCGACGCTCTACGACTCGCGGACCACCCATACCCGCGACGTGCTGCTCGATGTCGCCGATCGCTACGAGCTGCCGGTGCTGGCGCCGCCGATCCCGCGAACAGTGCGCTTTGCCGAGGCCAGCGCGTCGGGTTCGTCGGTGCTGGCGGGCCGCAAGAACAAGGGGGCGCTGGCCTATCGGGACCTGGCCAAGGCGCTGCTCAAGCACTGGAAGACCGGCAAGGCGCTGCCGACCTTCGCGGTGGAGTACTGATTCCCCGCGAGCAGACACAAAATCGCCTCGGAGCGCACGCTCCCGGGCGATTTTGTGCCTGCTCGCGCAGGTGAGTCAGCCCAGAGCCACCAGGGTGTCGCCGCGCTGCTCGAGCACCCGCGAGCCTGACACCGCCGGGATCACTGCCATATTGATCGGCTGCCGCTCCACTGGGATATAGCGGCTGGCCTCGCCGTTCACCGGGTCGTACACCCCCAGCGCGCCGGTGACCGGCACCAGCAGCTGACCGGCCATCATCACCCCCGGGCCGAGCGGGGCAGCGGTCTCACCGGCCGCGATCGTGTAGCGGGCGGTCAGAGTCGTCGCGTCCAACACCAGCAGCGCGTCACCGGTCCACCAGGTGATCAGGTTCCCGGTATTGGAGACCACCGACGACGCCGAGGGCGGGCCGGTCAACAGCGTGCTCGACACCGTGGTGCCGGTTTCGTCGACCACGTCGAGGCGCGGTTGCGGTGTCGGCAGGTACACCGCGGCGCGGTTCTGGGAGACCACTACCACCCGTGCGCCGGTGCCGGGGCGCACCCCGGATTCCTGAACCACCTGCTGTTGCGGCTCGTCGTCCTCCTTGCCGGGTCGCAGCAGGATCAGCTTCAGGTCGGCTTGGTTCGCGCAGGCCTCGAGCACCGCCACCGAGGACGAACTGGCTGCCGCAGATTCCAGGGTGCAGCCCGAGTGCAGGCCCCGGTTCACCGGCTTCACGCGGGCGTCGGTCTCGCCGTAGGCCATCATCCGGACCATGTCCGAGCGCCACATCTCCAGCCGGGTGTCGCCCGCCGACAGCACGGTGGTGCCGTCCGAGGACAGACGCACCGCCGGATCGGCGTAGCTGCTGCGGGCCGGGCCGCGGCGCCCGGTTGATCCCTCGATGGTGCTGACCTGACCGCAGCCCCGGTCGTCCCTGTAGACGGCGACTGCGTAGTGGTAAACCCATGTCACCCCGCACAGGTCGGTATCGCGCGAGTAACTCCACTGGACCTGACCCGTGCCGGGGTCGCGGCCCTGGACCTCGCGACCGTTGCCGGTGGCGATGGTGCCGCCCACCACCACGGGCACCCGGGCGGCCGGGCTGGGGGCCGTCCAGAGCTGGTGCAGCGCCGCCGGAACGTCCCGGGCCTGGGTAGCGGTGGGCGCAGCCGTCGCGGCCGGCCGACTGATGGTGGCCCGGGCGTCACTCGTCCACCAGATGAGCGAGGCGGCTACCGCGACGACGACCGCGATGGCCGCGGCGGCCGCAATGTCGGTCTTGGTGCGGCGCTCGGGTCGGACCACGGAAGTGAGTATGCCGTCAGTTGGTCACCGCGGCGGCATCCGCCGGCTTGCGACGACGCCGACGTCGGCGGGTACTGCTGGTCGCGCCGGCAGCAGGTGCCGCATCCTCGGACGGGGCATCGGCGGCGGGCGCGGTGTTTGCCTCGGGGTGGCCGGTGACCGGCTTGCCGCCGCGGGTGCGCTTGCGGCGGTCCGGGCGGCGCGCGGGGCGTTCGGAACTGCCGCTGCTGCTGGCCTCGCGACGCTTGACCGGGGCCTTGCGTGGCGTTCCCACGGTGCCACCGGCCTCGGCCGGGATGCCCAGTTCGGCGTACATGTGCGGCGAGTTGGAGTAGGTCTCGGCCGGGTCGGGGGAGCCCAGGCCCAGCGCCTTGTCGATCGTCGCCCAGCGTTCCAGCTCGTCCCAGTCGACCAGCGTGACCGCGATGCCGGTGCGACCGGCGCGGCCGGTGCGCCCGATGCGGTGGACGTACATCTTGTCGTCCTCGGGGCACTGGTAGTTGATGACGTGCGTGATGTCGTCGATGTCGATGCCGCGGGCGGCCACGTCGGTGGCGACCAACACGTTGATGTCGCCTGAGCGGAACGCCTTGAGCGCCTTCTCGCGCGCGATCTGCCCGAGGTCGCCGTGCACGGCTCCGACCGCGAAACCGCGTTCCTGCAGCTCGTCGGCGACCTTCTGAGCGGTCCGCTTGGTGCGGGTGAAGATCATCGTCGCGCCGCGATCGCGGGCCTGCAGGATCCGGGTGACCAGTTCCACCTTGTCCAGTGCGTGGGCGCGGTAGACGAACTGCTCGGTGGTGTCGTGCACCGCCAGCGAGTGCGGCGCCTCGGCGCGGATGTGGGTGGGCTGAACCATGAAGGTGCGGGCCAAGGTGATGATCGGGTCCGGCATCGTCGCCGAGAACAGCATCGACTGCCGGTCGGCGGGGATCTGGCGCAGGATGCGCTCGATGTCGGGAAGGAAGCCCAGGTCGAGCATCTCGTCGGCCTCGTCAAGCACCAGCACCGACAACCCGCCCAACTGCAGGTGCCCCTGCTGGCACAGGTCGAGGAGCCGGCCGGGGGTCCCCACCACGACGTCGACGCCCTTGTGCAGCGCTTCGATCTGCGGCTCGTAGGCGCGACCGCCGTAAATGGCAAGGACCGACAGCGGGCGCTCGACGCCGTCTTCGTTGGTCGCCTTGAGGTATTTGGCCGCGGTGGCCAGGTCATCGTTGACCTGCAGGCACAGCTCACGGGTCGGTACCACGACCAGGGCCCGCGGTGCGCCGGTCAGCGGCCGCGTCGCGGTCTCGGACGTGATGCGCTGCAGCAGCGGTACGCCGAAGCCGAAGGTCTTGCCCATGCCGGTGCGGGCCTGGCCGATGACGTCCTCGCCGGCGAGTGCGAGCGGGAGGGTGAGCTCCTGGATAGCAAATGGGGTTTCGATGCCCTTTTCGGCCAGTGCGCTGACGATTTCGTCGCGGACTCCAAGGCTGGCAAAGGTCAGTGGGGTAGTGCTTTTAAGTGCGGTCATACGCGGGGTGAGAGCCTTTCGGTGACAGTAATCGAGTTTGAGTCGGTACTTCGTCTGTGTCGCGGTTCGCGCGCACGATTTCCGACTCCGATTACGTCGCCGAGGCCCGCTGGAAAGATCGGGGCGGGCCAGTTGCGTGCACGCACATTTCTTTGGGCAGCAGCAGCACAGATTCAGCCACCACCTACAAGCATGGTACCTGGTCGCCCAGCGGGCACCCATGTTCCGTTAGTCCTGCCGACTAAAGTGTCACCATGCCTTCGCCATCCTCCGCTGACTCCTACGACGAGGCGGCCGATTCGCCCAGGCCACAACTGCCGGCGGATCATCCCGGCGTCAACGAACTGTTCGCGCTGCTCGCATATGGCGAGGTGGCAGCGTTCTACCGGTTGACCGAAGAGGCGCGGATGGCCCCGAATCTGCGTGGCCGGATCTCGATGGCCAGCATCGCCGCCGCCGAGATGAACCACTACGAGTTGCTGCGGGACGCCCTGGAACAACGTGGTGTGGACGTGGTGCCGGCGATGTCCAAGTACGTTTCGGCGCTGGAGAATTACCACCGGCTGACCACTCCGAGTACCTGGTTGGAAGCCTTGGTGAAGACGTATGTCGGTGACGCGCTGGCCGCCGACCTGTACCTGGAGATCGCCGACGGGTTGCCCGACGAGGTCGCCGACGTGGTGCGCGCGGCGCTGTCCGAGACGGGGCACTCCCAGTTCGTCGTCGCCGAAGTTCGGGCGGCGGTGACGTCCAGCGGCAAACAGCGCAGCCGGCTGGCGCTGTGGTCACGTCGGCTGCTCGGCGAAGCCATCACCCAGGCGCAGTTCCTGCTCGCCGACCACGACGAACTGGTGGATCTGGTGGTTTCCGGGACGGGCGGGCTGGGGCAGCTCGGCGCGTTCTTCGAACGGCTGCAGCACACCCACGACAGCCGGATGCGCGAACTGGGCCTGGCCTAGCGAGTGCAGGTCGCCAGGGCGGAGTTGGTGGTCGACGCCTTCACCAGCTGGCCCTGTGCGTTGACGATCGAGCAGTTCAGCTGCCCGTAGATGCTGGTGGCGATCACCGATTCGGTCTGCACGCCCGGGTTGAGTACGACGACCTTCGTCCAGGGCAGCGCGACGTTGAACTCGGTCACCGGGAAGCCGCGCGCATCGGTGTAGGCGATGTTGACCAGATCGAAGAGCTGCTTGGTGCCCGTCACGCTGTAGACGATGGCGCGTGGGTTGAGCGTCGCGCCCGGAGGGGCGGCCGTCGGGGCCGGGGCCGCGTTCGGAAGCCGGGTGGGCGGCACCGCCGTCTTGGTGGGCGCGTCGCCGGGCGCGATGGTGGTAACCGTCTCCGGGGGGAGCGCGGCGCGGGAGGAGGTCGGCGGGGCACTTGTGGTCGCGCTGGGTGGCGCACTCGATCGCGGCGACGTGACAGCGGTCCTGGGGGGCGGCACTCCGACGGTGGCCTTGGTGGTGGCGCTGTCGCCGCTGTTGATGATGACCGCGGTGGCGATGGCGCCGATGGCCACGACGGCGCCCAGGAGCAGGGCGATCGGACGCCAGCGGCGGTCGGCGGGCCAGGCCCATTCGTCTTCGGTTTCGAAGTCGGGCTCGTCCCAGCTGTCCGTCTCGGCATCGTCGTCGAAGTCCCGCGGGTAACTTTCCGCGCGAACTTCATCACCCGGGAACTCCTCGAGGTCTCGGACGATGTCGTAGAGGGTGTCACGGATGTTACTGATGGTGCCGATGTTAATGACGTCGGCGGTCTGGAACGGGGGTGCAGGAGGTGCCTAAACCGAATCGTGACGGGTTTGTTCACTAACCGCGAACTCCCGGTTCGGGGGCGGGGCGCTATGCGCGTCCGGACCGTCTATTAGCCTGCTGCACAGACGCCTGCGATGAAAACGCCAACGGAAGGGGCCCCCGTGGAGGTCAAGATCGGTATCACGGACAGTCCGCGCGAGCTGGTGTTCTCCAGTACGCAGACGCCCGCTGAGGTCGAAGAACTCGTCGGAGCCGCACTGCGCGACGACGCTGGTCTGCTGAGCCTGAATGACGAGCGCGGCCGGCGCTTCCTGATCAACTCGGCCAAGATCGCCTATGTCGAGATCGGTGTCGCGGACGCACGCCGGGTGGGATTCGGGGTCGGAGCCGAAGCCGTCGCCGCCAAAGCTGCCAAGGGCTAGGAACGGGCGAGCGGCACGTGCGACAGGCCGCCCCAGGCGAACTGCACGGTGCCCTCGACCGCGTCGGACTTCGAGATCGGGCGATCCGAGTCCAGCCAGTACCGGGCGCAGTCGACGCTCATGCCGACCAACCCGACCGCGATCATCCTGGCGCGGTGCGGGTCCAGGCCCGAGTCTTCGGCGATGAGCGCAAAGACGGCGTCGATGCACGATTCGGTGGCCGCCCGCACCTGTGCGGCGACCTCCGGCTCGGTGACGTAGTCGTTCTCGAAGATCAGCCGGTAGCCCTGGCTGTCGTGCTCGATGAAGTCGAAGAAGGCCTGCACCGCAGAGTGCAGCCGGCGCCGGTTGTCGGTGGTGCGGCCCAGCGCTTGCTGGACGCCGCTGACCAGGTTCTCCACGTGCCGATTGAGCACCGCCAGATACAGCTCCAGCTTGCTCGAAAAGTGTTGGTAGAGAACCGGCTTGCTCACCCCGGCGCGGTCGGCGATCTCGTCCATCCCGGCGGCGTGGTAGCCGCTCTCCACGAAGACGTCGCTGGCGACGGTCAGCAGCTGGCCGCGACGCTCGTCGCGCGGCAACCGGTTACCCCGGCGGTTGGAGACCGGAGCGCCTTCAATCGGCCGAACACCGTCGGCCGATCTGACGGCACGTCGCTGCACCGTCTTGGCTAGCTCGCTCATCGTCCTCAATCTGATCGCTTCGGCCGGCGACCGTTTAGCCCATTCCCCCCGGCCGCCCTTGTCTTGCCATGACCTTACTACCTGCGGACTCGCTGGGGTGTGAGGTCGATGTGAAGCAGGTCCGCGCGTTTTTCGGGCGCGCCAGGGCTGGTTGCCCGGAGCGACTGTGCCATCCTGGGGAAATGACGTCCCAGTGGCCGCCCCACGGTCCCGGTCGCGCGCCCGTGCTGCGTGACGACTGGCGTGAGCCGCTGCGCGCCCAGCGTGACCCACTCGGCCAGAGTGCCGGGCGGGTTCGCGCGGACCGGGACCGGCCGCGCCAATGGCGCAAGCAGACCTGGCTGGGACGATTCGTGTCCACCTACGGTTGGCGGGCCTACGCGCTGCCCCTGCTGACGGTGCTCACCCTGGTCGTCGTCTACCAGACGGTGACCGGGACGAGCACACCCAAGCCGGCTGCTCACGCGACGCACCAGGAACCGCCCACCATCGGGGCGGTGGGCACGTCGATCCTCGACACCCCGCCGCGCGGCCTGGTCGCCTTCGATGCGAACCTGCCGGCCGGAACGCTGCCCGACGGCGGGCCCTACACCGAGGCCGGGGACAAGACGTACCGTGTCATCCCCGGCACCACCCCGCAGATTGGTCAGGGCACCAGCAAGGTCTTCCGCTACACCATCGAGATCGAGAACGGTGTGGACCCGAACATGTACGGCGGCGACAACGCGTTCGCGCAGATGGTCGACATGACGCTGGCCAATCCCAAGGGCTGGACCCACAACCCGCAGTTCGCCTTCATCCGGATCGATAACGGCAAACCGGATTTTCGCATTTCGCTGGTCTCACCGGTGTCGGTGCGAGAAGGCTGCGGTTACGAATTCCGGCTCGAAACATCCTGCTACAACCCGTCTTTCGGCTCCGATCGGCAGTCGCGCGTCTTCATCAACGAGGCGCGCTGGATCCGCGGAGCGGTGCCGTTCGAGGGCGACATCGGCTCGTACCGGCAGTACGTGATCAACCATGAAGTGGGCCACGCCATCGGGTATGTGAAACACGAGCCGTGCGACCAGCAGGGCGCCCTGGCGCCGGTGATGATGCAGCAGACGTTCTCCACGTCCAATGACGACGGGGCGAAGTTCGACCCCGATCAGGTGAAGGCCGACGGCAAGACGTGCCGGTTCAATCCCTGGCCATTCCCCATCGCCTAGTTTCTCAGCGCGAGCAGACGCGAAGTCGCACTGTTTCGTGCCGAAAAGTGCGACTTCGCGTCTGCTCGCCGGCGTGGTGATCGCCTAACCTCGAGGGTGTGACGCCACCGCTGCCGCCGCTTGTAGAACCCGCCGCCACCCTCAGCCGTGAGGAGGTGGCCCGGTACAGCCGCCACCTGATCATTCCGGACCTGGGTGTGGACGGTCAGAAGCGGTTGAAGAATGCGCGCGTACTGGTGATCGGCGCGGGGGGTCTGGGATCGCCGACGCTGCTGTATCTGGCGGCCGCCGGCGTCGGCACCATCGGAATCGTCGACTTCGACATCGTCGACGAGTCCAACCTGCAGCGTCAGATCATCCACGGCACGGCCGATGTCGGACGGTCCAAGGCGCAGTCGGCGCGCGACTCGATCGTGTCGATCAATCCATTGATCGAGGTGCGGCTGCATGAGTTCCGGCTCGAGGCCGACAACGCGGTCGAGTTGTTCGGCGAGTACGACCTGATCCTCGACGGGACCGACAACTTCGCCACCCGGTACCTGGTCAACGACGCCGCGGTACTGGCCGGCAAGCCGTACGTGTGGGGCTCGATCTACCGGTTCGAGGGCCAGGCCTCGGTGTTCTGGGAGGACGCGCCGAACGGGCTGGGGCTGAACTACCGGGATCTGTATCCGGAGCCGCCGCCGCCGGGCATGGTGCCGTCGTGCGCCGAAGGTGGTGTGCTGGGCATCATTTGCGCCTCGATCGCGTCGGTCATGGGCACCGAGGCGATCAAGCTGATCACCGGGATCGGCGAGACGCTGCTGGGCCGCCTGATGATTTACGACGCGCTGGAAATGAGCTACCGCACCATCAGGATCCGCAAGGATCCGTCGACGCCGAAGATCACCGAATTGATCGATTACGAACAGTTCTGTGGCGTGGTCTCCGAGGACGCCGCGGCCGCGGCCAGCGGATCGACCATCACTCCGCAGGAGTTGCGCGCGATGATGGACGCCGGCAAGAAGCTGGCCCTGATCGACGTTCGCGAGCAGGTCGAGTGGGACATCGTGCACATCGACGGGGCGCAGCTCGTGCCCAAGGGGCTGATCATCTCCGGTGAGGGTTTGGCGCAGCTGCCGCAGGACCGGGTGGCTGTGCTGTACTGCAAGAGCGGGGTGCGCTCGGCGGAGGCGCTGGCCGCGGTGAAGCAGGCCGGATTCGCTGACGCGGTGCACCTGCAGGGCGGGATCCTGGCCTGGGCCGCGCAGATGCAGCCCGACATGGTCGTGTACTGACTCCGACGCGGCTCTGCCCTCGATTAGGCTGACCGCTGTGACTGACGAGCCGCCGCCCGAGCATGTACTGGCGGCGTTCGGTTTGACCGGAGTCCAGCCCGCGGCCCTCGGGGCCGCCTGGGAAGGCGGCTGGAGATGCGGCGAAGTGGTGTTGTCGATGGTGGCCGACAACGCCCGCGCCACCTGGTCGGCCCGGGTGCGGGAAACCTTGTTCGTCGACGGTGTGCGGCTGGCCCGCCCGGTCCGTTCCACCGACGGCCGCTACGTGGTGTCCGGGTGGCGGGCGGACACGTTCGTCGCGGGTGCCCCCGAGGCCCGGCACGACGAAGTCGTCTCGGCCGCGGTTCGCCTGCATGAGGCCACCGGCAAACTCGAGCGCCCGCGATTTCTGACCCAGGGACCCACCGCGCCGTGGGCCGACGTCGATGTCTTCATCGCCGCCGACCGCGCCGCGTGGGAGGAACGGCCCCTGCAGTCGGTGCCTCCCGGCGCACGGACGGCGCCGCCGTCTGCTGATGCCGAGCGTTCGGTCGAATTGATCAATCAGCTTGCGACGCTGCGCAAGCCGACCCGCAGTCCCAACCAACTGGTGCACGGAGACCTCTACGGGACCGTGCTTTTCGCCGGCACCGCACCCCCCGGCATCACCGACATCACCCCGTACTGGCGGCCGGCGTCGTGGGCGGCCGGCGTGGTGGTCGTCGACGCCCTGTCGTGGGGCGAGGCCGACGACGGCCTCATCGAACGGTGGAGTGCGTTGCCGGAGTGGTCACAGATGTTGTTGCGCGCGTTGATGTTCCGGCTGGCAGTCCATGCGCTGCACCCGCGGTCCACCGCCGAGGCGTTTCCGGGCCTGGCCCGCACCGCGGCAATGGTCAGGATGATTCTCTAGGCATCGAATTCGTGGCGGACCTCGCTCAGCGCGATCCGTCCGTCGACCGCCAGCACCCCCTCCGCGCGCAACAACTCCAGCTGCCGGGTGGTCAGATGCGCGGCGGGTCGCCCCGACGCCGTGATCACCCGGTGCCAGGGCAGGTCAGCGGAGTCGGTGCGCATGATCCAGCCGACGATCCGCGGACTGGAAAGCCCTGCCGCAGAGGCGATGTCGCCATAGGTGGACACTCGGCCGGACGGGATGGCCGCGACCAGCGAACGCACCCGCTCGATCTGCTCGTCGGTCACCGTGGCCATGGCTACCGTGCGTTCAACCGCTTACGTACCAGTGCGGCAACGTCATCTGGCTTGGCGTGCGGCACCATGTGGTCACATTCGTAATCCAGCAGCTCGAAATCATCACCCAGCCGTTCCCGCAGTCCCGCCACCAACTCCGCGCTGACATACGGCGGAGACGTCCGGGTCGCCCGTACCAGCGTCGTGGGCACCCCGGCCGGCGGCAGCACGACGTCACGCGCCAGCTCACTCCAGTAGGACATCATCGCTGGCAGGCTGATCCGCCAGCCGTACCGCCCATTGGGCAGCTGGATCAGGTGCTCATCGACATCGGCATCGAGCACCGCCGGATCCACGTCCGCCCACACCCCGCCGCCCTTCTCCTGGCGGGCCTCGGAGCGCTCGGCATAGTCGGGGGAGGCGAACATCGCCGCTGCGATCTCGGCCATCCACTGCCCGTCCAAGCCGATCGCCGGATCGAGCAGCAACAGCGACGACACCAGTTCGGGCCGGGCCGCCGCCAGATGCGTTGCCACCGCAGAACCGAACGAATGCCCCATCACCAGCGCCGGAGCGTCGGTCTCGGCCTCGAGCAGGGACGCAAGCGCGGCGACGTTGGCCTCGATGGTCCACGGTGCGGCCCATGACGACCGGCCGTGCCCGATCAGATCGGGCGCGGCCACGGTGATTTCGGGAACGTAGTCCGCGAAGTGCTGCCAGCGTTGACCGTGACCTGTCAAGCCGTGCAACGCCAGCAACTGGATCGGGCCGGACGGGCCGAAGCGGTGCACATGAAGGGTCACGCTTCGATGATGCCAGTCGGTGTCCGGCCTGGTCGCGGCGACTTGTCGGTGCCTGGTGATTGCATACGGGCTATGGCATTGCAGTGGGGTCGCGAGGCGGGCGAGGTTCTGCGGCCCGGTTCGCGTGGGCAGGTGCGCATCCTCGGTGGACCCGGGACCGGCAAGAGCGCCTTGCTCGTCGAGGCCGCGATCGCCCACATCGCCGCGGGGGTGACGCCGGAATCTGTTCTGCTGCTGAGTGGTTCGGGCCGGGTCGGGATGCGTGAGCGCAGCGCGCTGACGAGGGCGCTATTGGGATCGAGCCGGGCGGCGGCCGTACGTGAACCGCTGGTTCGCACGCTGCACAGCTACGCCTACGCCGTGCTGCGGCGCGCCGCGGAACGGGCCGGCGACCCGCCGCCGCGGCTGCTCACCAGCGCCGAACAAGATGCCATCATCCGGGAACTGCTGGCCGGTGACGCCGAGGACGGCGACCGTTGGCCCGAGCATCTGCTGCCCGCGCTGAGCACGGCGGGATTTGCCAACGAGCTGCGAAACCTGTTGGCGCGCTGCGCGGAACGCGGCCTCGACCCCCAGCAGCTGGAGCGGCTGGGACGACGCTGTGGGCGCCCGGAGTGGGCCGCGGCCGGTCGGTTCGCCGGGCAGTACGAACAGGTCATGCTGCTGCGCGCGGCCGTCGGTACGGCGGCGCCGCAGGCGACGGCGCCGGCCCTGGCCGCGGCCGAACTGGTCGGCGCCGCGCTGGAAAGCCTCGCGGTCGACCCTGAGTTGCTGGCCGCTGAACGTGCCCGGATCCGGGTGCTCCTGGTCGACGACGCCCAGCAACTCGATCCGCAGGCGGCGCAACTGGTTCGGGTGCTGGCGGCCGGCGCCGAAACAGCTCTGATCGCGGGCGACCCGAACCAGGCGGTCTTCGGCTTCCGGGGAGGTGAGCCGGACGCGCTGCTCGATGTCGACGGCCCCTCGGTGACCCTGACGGAGTCTCACCGCTGCGGGCCTGCCGTCGCCCGCGCAGTCAGCGGTATCGCCGGCCGACTTCCCGGCACCAGCGCCGGCAGGCGTATCGAGGGCACCGGAACCGAGCAGGGCGCCGTCACGGCGCGCCTGGCCGCATCGGCACATGCGGAGGCCGCGCTGATCGCCGACACCCTGCGGCGCGCGCATCTCATCGACGGCGTGCCGTGGTCGCAGATGGCGGTGGTCGTCCGGTCGGTGCCGCGCGCCGGCGCCCGGTTGCCGCGCGCCCTTGCCGCCGCCGGCGTCCCGGTCGCGCTACCCGCAACTGGCGGGTCGTTGTGCCGGGAACCGGCGGCCCGCACGCTGCTCACCGTCCTTGCCGCCACTGCCGACGGGCTGGACGGCGAACAGGCGCTGGCGCTGCTGTCCGGGCCGATCGGCAGGGTGGACCCGGTCGCATTGCGCCAGCTGCGCAGGGCTCTGCGGCGTGGTCGGCCGGACAGCTTCACCGACCTGCTGGTGGAGACGCTCACCGGGGACGAGCCACTGTCCGGCCCTCAGTCCAGTGCGTTGCGACGGGTACGCGCGGTGCTGGCCGCCGCCGCCCGGTGTCACCGCGACGGGCAAGACCCGCGCTACACACTGTGGGCGGCGTGGCACCGTAGTGGCCTGCAGCGGCGATGGCTGGCCGCGATCGAGCGCGGTGGCCCGGCGGCGGCCCAGGCCACCCGGGACCTCGAGGTGGTGACGGAGTTGTTCGACGTCACCGACGCCTATGTCTCGCGCACGTCGGGGGCGTCGCTGCGCGGACTCGTCGAGCATGTCGAAGCGCTGCAACTACCGCCCGCCAGCCGCGACGCTGGTTGCCAGACCCAGCAGGTGAAGGTGCTCAGCGCGCATGCGGCGCTGGGCCAGGAATGGGATGTGGTGGTCATCGCCGGTTTGCAGGAGGGATTGTGGCCCAACACAATTCCGCGCGGCGGCGTGCTGGCCACCCAGCGGCTTCTCGACGAACTCGACGGTGTCAGCGGTGATGCGTCGGTCCGGGCGCCGCTGCTGGCCGAGGAACGCCGGTTGTTGGTTGCCGCGATGGGCCGGGCCCGACACAAGCTGTTGGTGACGGCGGTCGACAGCGACACCGGTGGCAGCGGGGGAGAAGCCGCGTTGCCGTCGCCGTTCTTTTCCGAGATCGCTCAATTCGATGACGACGGAACGCTGGTGGCGCAACCGGTCAGCGCCCCGCGCTTGCTGTCGACCGCGGCGGTGGTCGGCCGGTTGCGGTCGGTGGTGTGTGCGCCCGACGGCGCGGTTGAGGACGACGCTCGCGCCTGTGCCGCAAGGCAATTGGCTCGCCTGGCCGAGGCCGGGGTGCCCGGCGCCGATCCTTCCGCATGGCACGGTTTGGTCCCGGTCAGCAGCAGTGCTCCGTTGTGCGGCAGCGACGACGTCGTCACTCTGACGCCGTCGACCCTGCAGACGCTGACCGACTGCCCGCTGCGCTGGCTGGCCGAGCGGCACGGCGGAACCAACCCACGCGAGCTGCGTTCGACGATCGGTTCGGTGGTGCACGCGCTGATCGCCGAACCAGGCAGGACGGAAGCGCAGCTGTTGGCCGACCTGGAGCGGGCGTGGCGGCACCTCCCGTTCGACGCTGACTGGCATTCGGCGAACGAACTGAACCGGCACCGCGCCATGATTGCCGCGTTCGTCGAGTGGCGTGCGCAGACGCGTGCCGAGCTGACCGAGGTCGGCGTCGAGATCGGCGTCGACGGCGTCCTGGACACACCACGCAGCGACGGCGGGCAGGTCCGGTTGCGCGGCCGGGTCGACCGTCTGGAACGCGACGCCGAAGGGCGACTGGTGATCGTCGATGTCAAGACCGGGAAGACGCCGGTCAGCAAGGACGACGCCCAGCAGCACGCGCAGCTGGCGATGTATCAACTCGCCGTCGCCGAAGGCATGATCGCCGCCTTCCAAACCGGACCAGACGAGCCCGGCGGCGCGCGGCTGGTCTATCCCGGCAAGACCGGTGTGTCCGGTGCCGCCCAACGCGAGCAGGATCCACTCACCCCGCAGGCCCGTGAGCACTGGCGCAACCTGATCAGACAGGCCGCTGAGGCGACCGCCGGCCCGGAGTTCATCGCCCGGCGCAACGACGGCTGTTCACACTGCCCGCTGCGGCAGTCGTGCCCCGCCCACGACGGGTGCGCCTCATGACTCCGCGCTACAGCCCGGCGCAATTAGCCGATGCGCTGGGCGTCTTCCCGCCCACCGAGGAGCAGGCCGCGGTGATCGCCGCACCGCCGGGTCCGCTGGTCGTCATTGCGGGCGCGGGAGCCGGAAAGACCGAGACCATGGCCGCGCGTGTCGTCTGGCTGGTCGCCAACGGCTATGCCGAGCCCGGCCAGGTGCTCGGATTGACCTTCACCCGCAAGGCCGCCGGCCAGCTGTTGCGCCGGGTGCGGTCGCGGCTCGCGCGCCTGTCCGGCGCGGGGGTGGGGCCGGGCGAAGGTACGCCGGCGGTCAGCACGTACCACGCCTTCGCCGGTTCGTTGTTGCGGGAATCCGGGCTGCTGCTGCCCGTGGAACCCGACACCAGGTTGCTCACCGAGACCGAACTGTGGCAGTTGGCATTCGATGTGGTCAACGGCTACCAGGGCCCGCTGGAGACCGAGAAGACCCCGGCCGCGGTCACTGCCCTGGTGCTGCGGCTGTGGGGCCAGCTCACCGAACATCTCGTCAGCACAGACCAGCTGCGCGACACTCACGTGGAGCTGGAAAGGCTGGTGCACACCCTGCCCGCCGGGCCGGGTCAGCGCGACCGCGGCCCCAACCAGTCGCTGCTGCGCATGCTGACCACCCAGACGCAGCGCGCCGAGCTGGTGCCCTTGCTGGATGCGCTGGCCGAACGCATGCGCGCGGAAAAGGTGATGGACTTCGGCATGCAGATGGCCTCGGCGGCGCGGCTTGCGGCGACGTGCCCGCAGGTGGGTAAGGACCTACGGAGCCGCTACCGGGTGGTGTTGCTCGATGAGTACCAGGACACCGGACATTCCCAGCGCATCGCTCTGTCGTCGCTGTTCGGTGGCGGGGTCGACGATGAGCTGGCGCTGACGGCAGTCGGCGACCCGATCCAGTCGATCTACGGCTGGCGCGGCGCCTCGGCGACCAACCTGCCGCGGTTCACCACCGATTTTCCGCTGTCCGACGGATCCCCCGCACCGACGCTGGAGTTGCGCACCAGCTGGCGCAATCCCCCCACGACCTTGCACCTGGCAAACGCCATATCCGCCGAGGCCCGGCGGCGCTCGGTCGCCGTGCGTCCGCTGCGCCCGCGACCGGACGCCCCGCCGGGCACGGTCCGTTGCGCGCTGCTGCCCGACGTGGAGGCCGAGCGGGACTGGATCGCCGACCATCTGCAGGAGCATTACCGTCGGGCGGACGACGAGGGGGTCGCCCCGCCGACGGCTGCGGTCCTGGTGCGCCGCAACGCCGACGCCGCTCCGATCGCCGATGCGCTGCGCGCCCGCGGACTGCCGGTGGAGGTCGTCGGGCTGGCGGGCCTGTTGTCGGTTCCGGAGGTCGCCGACGTCGTCGCAATGCTGCGCCTGGTCGCCGACCCGACCGCCGGTGCGGCCGCGGTGCGGGTGCTCAGCGGTGCGCGCTGGCGCCTCGGCGGCCGCGATATCGCCGCACTGTGGCGGCGCGCCCAGGATCTGGGCAGTGTTCAGCGCGCGAGCGAAACCCTCTCGGCCGAGTCGATCGCGCAAGCGGCCGGTCCCGACGCCGACGTCACCTGCCTGGCCGACGCCGTCTCCGACCCTGGCCCGTCCGAGGACTACTCGCCGGCCGGCTATCAGCGGATCACAGCCCTGGCCGCCGAACTGACCGCGCTGCGGGGGCACCTGGGCTACTCCCTGCCCGACCTGGTCGCCGAGGTGCGCCGTGTCCTGGGGGTCGACTGCGAGGTCCGGGCCGCCGCCACCGGGCAATGGTCGGGCGCCGAACATCTCGACGCCTTCGCCGATGAGGTCATCGGCTACGCCGAGCGGGCCGCGACGGTGGCCAAGGCCTCGGTAGCCGGCTTGCTCGCCTACCTGGACGTCGCCGCGGAGCGGGAGAACGGTCTGACACCCGCACAGCCGATCGCCGCCCGCGACCGCGTGCAGGTGCTCACGGTGCACGCCGCCAAGGGCCTGGAATGGCAGGTGGTGGCGGTGGCGCACCTGTCGGGTGGGACATTTCCCTCCCACGCGTCGCGAAGCAGCTGGCTCACCGATGCCGGCGAGCTGCCGCCGCTGCTGCGCGGTGATCGTGCCGCGGCCGGCGCGCTCGGCATCCCGGTCCTGGACGCTTCGGCCGTCACCAACCGAAAGCAGTTGTCGGACAAGATCTCCGAGCACCGCTCCCAGCTCGACCAGCGACGTGTCGATGAGGAACGCCGCCTGCTCTACGTCGGTGTCACCCGGGCTGAGGACACCCTGTTGGTATCCGGTCACCATTGGGGCGCCACCGGCATCAAGCCGCGCGGTCCGTCGGAGTTCCTCTGCGAACTCAAGGACATCATCGAAGAATCCGCACGATCCGGCCGGCCCTGCGGGGTCGTCGAGCAGTGGGCCCCGCCGCCAGCCGACGGCGAACGAAACCCGTTGCAGGACAATGTCATCGAAGCCGTCTGGCCCGTCGACCCGCTGTCGCGGAGGCGTGCCGACGTGGAGCGCGGTGCCAGGTTGGTCACCAACGCCGAGACCAGCGAGAGCGGCAGCACCGCCGACGTCGAAGGCTGGGCCGCCGATGTCGACGCACTGCTGGCCGAACGGGCACGCGCGGCGCAGCCTCCTGAGCCCGCGCTGCCGAGCCAGCTGTCGGTCAGTGGCCTGGTGGAACTGGCCCGCGACCCGGACGCGGCGGCCCAACGGCTGATCTATCGACTCCCGACTCGCCCGGATCCACATGCGTTGCTGGGCAACGCCTTTCACTCCTGGGTGCAACAGTTCTACGGAGCCGAGCTGCTGTTCGACCTGGGCGACCTGCCGGGCGCGGCGGACTCCGACGTGGGCGACCCGCAGGAGCTGGCCGCCCTGCAGCAGGCCTTCGCCGCATCACCGTGGGCGGCACGCACCCCGATCGCGGTCGAGGTGCCGTTCGAGATGCCGATGGGCGACACGGTGGTGCGCGGGCGCATCGACGCGGTGTTCGCCGACGCCGACGGGGGCGTCACCGTCGTGGACTGGAAGACCGGTGAGCCGCCGCGCGGCCTGCAAGCCAGGCGGCACGCCGCCGTCCAACTGGCGGTGTACCGGTTGGCGTGGGCGGCGCTGCAGGGTTGCCCCGAATCGATGGTGCGCACCGCCTTCTACTACGTCCGCAGCGGAACCACCGTCGTGCCCGATGAGCTGCCCGATGCCGACGAGTTGACCACCTTGCTCGTCGACTCCGGTCGCCCCAGTCCCGCCTGATCGTGGTTACATGACTCCCGTGGCGAAGGGGAGTTGGCGGCGGCTGCGGCGTCTCGATGAGAGGCTGACCGTCCAGCCCAGTTACGCGCTTGTCGGCGTGCTGCGCATCCCTCAGGGTCACGCCAGTCCCGCCCGCATCATCTCCCGCCGGATAACCATCGCCCTGGTGGCGCTGTTTGTCGGCGCCGTCACCGTTTACCTCGACCGCGACGGTTACCACGACGCGCGCGGTGAGAGCATCACCTTCTTGGACTGCCTGTATTACTCGGCGGTGACGTTGTCGACTACCGGCTACGGCGACATCACGCCGGTGTCGGAGTTCGCGCGGGCGACGAACGTTCTGATCATCACCCCGCTGCGCATCGCCTTCCTGATCTTGCTGGTCGGCACGACACTCGAGGTCGTCACCGAAACATCGCGGCAGGCTTTCAAGATCCAGCGTTGGAGGAGCAGAGTGCGCAACCACACCGTCGTCATCGGCTACGGCACCAAGGGCAAGACGGCCATCGGCGCCATGCTCAGTGACGAGGTGCCCCCCGCCGAGATCGTCGTCGTCGACACCGATCGGGCGGCTTTGGAGCGCGCCGCATCCGCCGGCCTGGTCACCGTCCACGGCGACGCCACCAAATCCGACGTGCTGCGACTGGCCGGCGCTCAGCACGCCGCGTCGATCATCGTGGCCGCCAACCGCGACGACACGGCGGTGCTGGTCACGCTGACCGCGCGGGAGATTTCTCCCAAGGCCAAGATCGTCGCCTCCATCCGGGAGGCCGAGAACCAGCATCTGCTGCAGCAATCCGGGGCCAACTCGGTGGTGGTGTCCTCGGAGACCGCCGGCCGGCTGCTCGGCCTGGCTACCACCACCCCCAGCGTCGTGCAGATGATCGAGGACCTGCTGACTCCGGACCAGGGTTTGGCCATCGCCGAACGCGAGGTGGAGCAGTCCGAGGTGGGTGGCTCGCCGCGGCATCTGCGCGACATCGTGCTCGGGGTGGTCCGCGGCGGGCAGTTGCTCCGCATCGGTGCCCCCGAAGTAGACGCCATCGAGGCCGGCGACCGGCTGCTCTACGTCCGCCACATCGCAGACGAACGGTAGGGGCGCACGTGGACTTCCGGCTGCGGGACGTTCCGCTGCTCTCGCGCGTCGGCGCCGATCGCGCCGACCAATTGCGCACCGACATCGACGCCGCCGCAGCCGGGTGGCCCGACGCGGCCCTGCTGCGCGTCGACGCCCGCAACCAGGTGCTGGCCGCCGACGGCAAAGTGGTGCTCGGGGCGGCGGCCGCGTTGGGCGACAAGCCGCCCCCAGAAGCGGTGTTCCTGGGGCGCGTGGAAGGCGGTCGCCACGTCTGGGCGATCCGGGGCCCGCTGCAGCCGCCCGATGACGGCGACGTCGAGGTGCTGGATCTGCGCAGGCTCGGAAAAATCATCGACGACACCAGCAGCCAACTGGTGTCCTCGGCGTTGGCGCTGCTCAACTGGCACGACAGCGCCCGATTCAGCCCGGTCGACGGCACGCCCACCAAATCGGCCCGCGCCGGCTGGGCGCGGGTCAACCCGCTCACCGGCCACGAAGAATTTCCCCGCATCGACCCGGCGGTGATCTGCCTGGTCCACGACGGCGGCGACCGTGCGGTGCTGGCCCGCCAGGCGGTCTGGCCGCAGCGGATGTTCTCGCTACTGGCCGGATTCGTCGAGGCCGGCGAATCGTTCGAAGTCTGCGTCGCCCGCGAGATCCGCGAGGAGATCGGCCTGACCGTGCGCGACGTGCGCTACCTCGGTAGCCAGCCCTGGCCGTTCCCGCGCTCGCTGATGGTCGGGTTCCACGCCCTGGGCGATCCGGACGAACCGTTTGCGTTCAACGACGGCGAGATCACCGAGGCGGCCTGGTTCACCCGCGACGAGATCCGCGCGGCCTTGGACGCCGGCGACTGGTCCAGCACGTCGGACTCGAAACTGCTACTGCCCGGGTCGATTTCGATCGCCAGGGTGATCATCGAATCCTGGGCCGCGAACGACTGAACGGCTATTTGATCCGGTCGCAGATGTTGTCCAGGATCGTGCTGGCGATTCGCTCCGCGGGCTCGATGCCCAACACCCCGACCGACATCAACACCGACTTACGGGCCCGGTACTGATGGCTCCACCCGCTGTCGGTGATCCGCAGACTCAGTGGGTCCGGCTTGTCCAGCTTGAAGTCGTACCTCGGGTCATGCAGCGCCACGCACGCATTCAGCGAGGCTTCCAGCTGATCCAGCGCGGAGCGGGCCGCCTGCGCGTCGGGGTAGATCGCGACGGCCTGACTGACCGAGTCCTTCATGGTGCGGCCACCCGGGTCGAGGTCGTCGGTCACGCCGCTGTAGCCCGCGCTGCGAAACTCGGTCCAGCCGCTGGCGAAGGTGAGATCGCTGGTGCCGGCAGCCCGGCAGGGCCCGGGTGCGTTGACGTCACCGGCCGGCGGGTGATTGAGGTTCGCGTGCGCGTGCGTGGTGAGCTCTTCGTAGTTGGCGATGCGGCGCACGTCTTCGACGCTGACGATCAACGCGTCGACCCCGGTGGCCGCCGAGGTGCTCGGAGCCGCTGCCGGAGTGTTGCGGTGCGAGCAGGCGGTCAGCGCGGCGAGCGCGCAGACCACGACAATGAACCGCCGGACCAGCGCCCCTGCCATGGTCCTCATCGTAAGGGCGAGCGCACCCGGGAGTCGGCACAAATTGCCGCTCCCGTGTCGGAGGCAGCGTCGTCTCAGGTCAGCCGGCCAGCTTCGCCTTGACCTCGCCCGCGCTCGGATTGGTCATCGTCGACCCGTCGGCGAACTTCACGGTCGGCACCGTCCGGTTGCCGCCGTTGACGGAGCTGACGAATTCCGCGGCCGCAGAATCCTGTTCGATGTCGACCTCGTCGTAGGCGATGCCCTGAGCCTTGAGCGCCGTCTTGAGCCGGAAGCAGTAGCCACACCAGCTGGTGGTGTACATGGTCAGCGCAGCATTGGTCATGACTCGATAACGTAGCCCGCCGATGAACCATTCCAGCCTCGGCCCGCCGACGACCCGCGACACGCCCGGTTTGTCGGCGGGCACTGCCAAGATGGACGGCATGCCGGTGATGGCCGATCCCTTGATTGCAGGGCTGGACGACGAGCAGCGCGAAGCCGTGCTGGCCCCGCGCGGCCCCGTCTGCGTGCTGGCCGGCGCCGGCACCGGCAAGACACGCACCATCACCCACCGAATCGCCCAGCTCGTCGCCAGTGGTCACGTCGCCGCCGGTCAGGTGCTGGCCGTCACTTTCACGCAGCGCGCGGCGGGTGAGATGCGCTCGCGGCTGCGGGCGCTGGACGCGGCAGCGCAGAACGGCTCGCGCGTCGGCACCGTGCAGGCGCTCACCTTCCACGCCGCCGCCCACCGCCAGCTGCGCTACTTCTGGCCCCGGGTGGTCGGCAGCACCCGCTGGGAACTGCTCGATACCAAGTTCGCGGTCGTCGCCCGCGCGGCCAGCCGGTGCCGGTTCAACGTCAGCACCGACGACGTGCGCGATCTGGCCGGCGAGATCGAATGGGCCAAGGCATCGCTGATCACCCCCGAGCAGTACGCGGGGGCGGTGGCCGGCGTGGGCCGGGACACCCCCCTGGATGCCGAGAAGGTGGTGGCCGTCTATACGGCCTACGAGGCGCTCAAGGTCCGTGACGAGGAAGTCACGCTGCTCGACTTCGACGACCTGCTGCTGCACACGGCCGCGGCGATCGAGAACGACGCCGCGGTGGCCGCCGAATTCCGCGACCGGTACCGCTGCTTCGTGGTGGACGAGTACCAGGACGTCACCCCGCTGCAGCAGCGGGTGCTGTCGGCCTGGCTCGGCGATCGTGACGACCTGACCGTCGTCGGCGACGCCAATCAGACCATCTACTCGTTCACCGGCGCCTCGCCCCGCTTTCTGCTGGACTTCTCGCGGCGCTTCCCGGACGCGACGGTGGTCCGGCTGGAACGCGACTACCGCTCCACCCCGCAGGTCGTCTCGCTGGCCAACCAGGTGATCGCCGCCGCCCGGGGCCGCGTCGCGGGCAGCAAGCTGCAGCTGATCGGTCAGCGCGAGCCCGGCCCGGCGCCGTCGTTCCGGGAGCATCCTGACGAGCACACCGAGGCCGCCGCGGTCGCGGCCTCGATTGCTCAGCTCATCGAAAACGGCACTGCGGCATCGGAAATCGCGATCCTGTATCGGGTCAACGCACAGTCCGAGGTCTATGAGGAGGCGTTGACCGAGGCCGGCATCGCCTACCAGGTGCGCGGCGGAGAGGGTTTCTTCAATCGCCAGGAGATCAAGCAGGCCCTGCTCGCACTGCAGCGTGCGGCAGACCGTGGCGCCGAAGGCGCCCTGCCGGAGGTGGTTCGCGAGGTGCTCGAGCCACTCGGGCTCACGACCGAACCGCCTGCCGGAACCAAGGCCCGCGACCGCTGGGAAGCGCTGACCGCGCTGGCCGAACTGGTCGACGACGAGATATCCCAGCGCCCCGGGCTGGAGTTGCCGGGCCTGGTGGCCGAGTTGCGGTTGCGCGCCGACTCCCGGCACCCACCCGTGGTGCAGGGGGTAACACTGGCGTCACTGCACGCGGCGAAGGGTCTCGAGTGGGACGCCGTGTTCCTGGTCGGCCTGGCCGATGGCACGCTGCCCATTTCGCATGCGTTGGCGCACGGCCCCGACAGCGAGCCGGTCGAGGAGGAGCGTCGACTGCTCTACGTCGGAATAACAAGGGCCAGAGTGCATTTGGCGCTCAGTTGGGCGTTGGCGAGGTCTCAGAGCGGCCGTCAGAGCCGCAAGCCGTCCCGGTTCCTCAACGGCATCGCCCCGCAGACCCGGGTGGAGGCGGCGCCCGGCAAGTCGCGCCGCAACAAGGGCCCGGCGCGCTGCCGGGTCTGCAACAAGGACCTCTCCACGCCGGCGGCCATCATGCTGCGGCGATGCGAAAGCTGCGCAGGCGACGTCGACGAGGATCTGTTGCTGCAGCTCAAAGACTGGCGGTTGAACGCCGCCAAAGAGCAGAACGTGCCTGCCTACATCGTCTTCAGCGACAACACCCTGATTGCGATCGCCGAGCTACGGCCGACCGACGAAGCGTCCCTGATCGCCATCCCGGGCATCGGGGCGCGCAAGCTCGAACAGTACGGGCCCGAGGTGCTCGAACTGATCCGCTCACGGCGCTGAAACCGCATTTGCGCAGGTCAGAAAATCGGTTGTGGCCTCCGGGTGTTAGCATTTATTCTCGTAACCGCACTTTGCTGGCCGTCAGTAGCGAATAGGAAGGAGGGTGGCTCCCGATGATCAAAGTCAATTTGTCCGGCGTACGCGCCGCCGCCCGCCATGCCGCCGCTACACCGGCGGCCGCGGGCAAGCACCGTGTCGCCGCCGCGACTGAAGCGTCCGTGAGGCTCTACGTGAAGACGTAACCAGCCGAGTTTCGCCTAATGGCCACGGACCCGAAGTCACCAGGATCCGTGGCCATAGTTGTCTCAGCAGACGACTTCCCGGTCCGGATCACAAGGACAGCCAACCGACCAGGAAGCAGGTGACAAGGACATGTCGGCATCGACAGTCCCTATACGGAAGCAGCCGGCGCTGCCGTGTCACGCCGGTGATCCCGACCTATGGTTCGCCGAAACCCCCGCCGACCTCGAACGTGCCAAGAGGTTGTGCGTGCAGTGCCCGGTGCGGCGCCAGTGCCTAGCCGCGGCGCTCGAACGGGCCGAGCCGTGGGGTGTGTGGGGCGGCGAGATCTTCGAGCGCGGTTCCGTTGTCGGTCGTAAGCGTCCGCGTGGGCGGCCCCGCAAAGAGGCTGCCTGACAAGCGCTTACACGACAACGGCATCCGGCTCGGCGAAGCCGGGGATCAGCTCCTCCGACAGTGCCTTGATCGGGACGTGCGCATCCAGCTGGCACAGGATCGCGGCCACCGATGCGATCACCCGCATCGGGATCGCCAGCTTGGGCGGCAGGTCCATCTGCCGCGCCGTCTTGATCTGGGCCACGGAGCGGTCGAACTGGCTCACCGTCATCCGCTGCAGCCACTTGCGGGTGTAGTGGAACACGTCGACCTCGATCGGTTCGACGTACTGGCGCAGCATCTCGTCGATCTCGCGGACCGACACCTGCTGACCCTTCTGGATGAACCCGACCTTCTCCATGGTCGGCAGCAGCAGGTCGTAGTTCTTGTCCCGGGCCAACCGGATGGTCATGCCGAGCTCGATGGGGTAGCCGCCGGGCAACGGCGCGACGGCGCCGAAGTCGATGACGCCCATCCGCCCGTCGGGCAGCAGCATGAAGTTGCCCGGGTGGGCGTCGCCGTGCAGCATCTCCAGCCGGCGTGGTGCGTCAAAGGTGAGTTCCAGCAGCCGATTGCCGATCAGGTCGCGCTCTTCGGGGGTGCCGTGCCGGATGATCTCGGCCATGTGCTTGCCGTCGATCCACTCCTGGATCACCACCTTCGGCGCACTGGCCACCACGTGCGGCACCGCGAAGTGCGGATGACCCTCGTACGCCTTGGCGAACTTGCGCTGGTTGTCGGCTTCCAGCCGGTAGTCCAGCTCCATCTCGGTG
Organism: Mycobacterium sp. 23; assembly: GCF_048287075.1. NCBI lineage: Bacteria > Bacillati > Actinomycetota > Actinomycetes > Mycobacteriales > Mycobacteriaceae > Mycobacterium > Mycobacterium sp. 23. The sequence continues at coordinate 2,478,276 of NZ_JBLVUX010000005.1, read as the reverse complement.
CGCTCGATCAGCTCGTCGACCACACCCTGTATGTCGGCGCCGGGGGAGAGCTGCTTGAACACCCCGACCATGCGTTGCATCGTCTTGAGGTCGGCCCGCAGCGCCTCGTCGGCGCCGGGGTACTGGATCTTCACGGCCACCTCGCGGCCGTCGGACCAGACCGCCTTGTGCACCTGGCCGATGCTGGCCGAGGCGACCGGGGTGTCGTTGAACGACGTGAAGCGTTCCCGCCACTTGGTGCCCAGCTGGGCGTCGAGAACCCGGTGCACCTTGGCGGCGGGCAGCGGCGGAGCATCCTTCTGCAGCTTGGTCAGCGCTTCGCGGTACGGCTCACCGAACTGCTCAGGGATGGCCGCTTCCATTACCGACAGTGCCTGGCCGACCTTCATCGCGCCGCCCTTGAGCTCGCCCAGAACGGTGAACAGCTGGTTGGCGGCCTTCTCCATCAGCTCGGCGTTGACTTCGTCCTTCGACTTACCGGTCAGCCGCTTGCCGAAGCCGAGAGCCGCCCGTCCGGCCATGCCGACCGGCAGGCTGGCGAGCTTTGCATTGCGGGCTGCACGGCCGCGCTTGATCTCTGACACATACCCATCATCCACGACGCCCTGCGCATCGTCTGCACCGAATTGGGTCGTCGTTCTTTTCGTATATGTACTCTCGTCGGGTCGCGCATCCGTGTGACGCATCGTTTTCCACGTTCGGAGGGGTGGACCGCAACAGCCATGGCAGCCAGACAAGCGCAGCACGACGCCGCCGAAGCCTTGTATCGAGCAATCATCGAGACGTTGGACAAGCACCGCAACGAGCGCACCCTGAACGAGAACGTGCTGGACGCCCTGGGCCGTGCGTACGCGTCGATCTCGACGTGCGTTCCGGAGCAGGGTCGGCTCGGCTAGCACCTGCACAGCGGGTGCCGGCTCCACGGCCGGGCCCTGATCGTGCTCGCCCGTAGATCGAATTCCAGAGTGGCGTTGAGCGCCGCCGGCGGGTGGGGCTGCTGCCCCCGCACCGCGGCGACCACCTGATTGATCTGGCTCAGCGCCAGTGCGGCGGTCGCCAGCATGGTGGCCCGGTCGGCGACCCCGATGGTGTCGCGCAGCTGGGCCGCGATGGCCGGCCACGCCGCGTCGCGGTCACGTCGATGCAGATCAGCGCATCCCAGGCAGCTGGTCATTCCCGGCAAGACCAGCGGTCCCACCAGCCCAGTGCCGTCGCGAACCCGAACCGGAAGGTGCGGGACCCCCGCGCTGTGCAGGTCGCGCACCATGCGCGGGTCGGCCACCAGGACGTCCGTCAGGACCACTAGATCAGCGGTCGCCGTCGTGACCATGGCATGCGGCTGGCTGCTCTGCCCGGTCCGGACGCCCGAGGAGCGCAGGGCGCCGACCAGCAGGTCCGACAAGGGACCCCGGCCATGCACCCGGATCGACGCCGTCCGGCCGGACGACTTGCCGGCTCCGCGGGTGGCCACCCCGGCGTCGACCAGCCCGGTGACCAAATCCGTCAGGTCGGCGCCGGCCTGACGCTGCAGCTCCGTCAGCGACACCGGCGACCGCATCGTCCGCAGCAGCGCAGCGAGGGCGGGTGCGGTCAGGTCACCGGGGGGCCGGACCAGCACCGCGCGCCGGGGATCCCAGCCGACCTGCACCACGCCGTCGGGGCGCAGCAGCACCGGCATCGCCGGATCGAGCGCGTACAAGGGGGCCGGGGCCATGGGATGCCACGCTGCCAGGCCGGGGACGCGGCTGTGGTCCGTTATCCACAGGATCGCGGATCACCGCCGATCACCGGGAAATTAAGTAGCCGACTACTCACGCTTCCCCCGCCCACGCGCCTTAACTTCCAAGCAGACGAGCGGATTGCCGGGAGGGCACGACATGTCTTTTGTGATCGCGGCGCCGGAGATGATGGCAACAGCGGCAGCGGATCTGGCCGGTATCGAGTCGACACTCAACGCGGCCCGGGCGGCGGCGGCGGCTTCGACGACGCAGGTGCTGGCCGCGGGGGCTGACGACGTGTCGGCGGCGATAGCTGGGTTGTTCTCCGGGCACGCGCTGGACTTTCAGGCGCTCAGCGCGCGGGCGATGGCGTTTCATTCCCAATTTATGCAGGCGCTGACCGGCGCGGGGAGCGCCTATGCGACCGCTGAGGCGGCCAATGCCGCGGCCGTCGGAGACCAACTACTCGCTCTGATCAATCTCCCGACCAATGTGCTTTTGGGAACCCCGCTGATCGGCAACGGCACCGATGGCGCGCCGGGGACCGGGCAACCCGGTGGCCCGGGCGGTCTGCTGTTCGGCAACGGCGGCAACGGCGGCTCCGGCGCTCCCGGGCAGCCCGGCGGTCGGGGCGGCAATGCGTGGTTCTTCGGCAATGGCGGAGTCGGCGGCGCGGGCGGGGCCGGGGCCGGCGGCGTGACGGGGTCCGGTGGCGGCAGCGGCGGCGTCGGTGGGATCGGCGGCACTGGCGGGTTGTTCTTCGGCAACGGCGGGTCCGGCGGCATCGGCGGCGCGGGCGGAGCCGGCGGGGCCGTCACCGCAGGCGGCGTAGGCGGCCACGGCGGCACCGGTGGGAACGGCGGCGCCGGCGGCCAGGCCCGGGGATTGGCGGCATTGCTCGGCGGCCATACCGGCGACGGCGGCGACGGTGGCAGGGGCGGCGCCGGCGGCGCCGCCAACTTCAACGGCAGTGGCGCCGTCAGCGGCACCGGTGGCATCGGCGGCAACGGCGGCCACGGGGGCGCCGGCACCAATGGCGGCAACGGCGGCGGCGGGGGCGACGGTGGCAACGCCAGCGTCTACGCCACCACGTCAGCCGCGGGCGCCGGTGGCGGCGGGGGCGGCGGCGGCGAAGGCGGCAGCAGCACCGGTGGTGGCCACGGGGGCACCGGCGGAACCGGCGGTACCGGAGGCACGGCAGGCGCCTTCGCCAACGGCAACGGGAGCGGCACCGGAGGCTTCGACAATCTCCGCGGCGGCCTCGGCGGCACTGGCGGCGGCCCGGCGGGCACCACCGGAGGCCCCGGCGGCGGTGGAGGCGCCGGCACCGCCGCAATTGTCGGCAATGCCACGGCCACCGGCGTCAACGGTGTCGCCGGTCTCGGCACCGGCGGGGGACTGGGCGGCTTCGGGGGCTCCGCGACGGGCACCAGCACCGGCGTCTTCGCCTCCGGTGGCGGTGGCGGCGGTGGCGGCGGCGGTATCGCCGGAGGCACCGCAGGCAGCGGGGGGAGTGGCGGCGTGGTCGGCGGCGGGGGTGGCGGCGGCACCGCCGGCCACGCCGGCACCAGCGGGCTCGCCTTCGTTCAGAACGGCGGAGCGGCCACCGGCGCCCTGGGCGGCGCCGCCGGCGCGGGCGGCGGCGGTGGGGGTGGCGGCGGCAGCGGCAACGGCATCGGCATCGGTGCCACCGGCAAGGGCGGCAAGGGCGGCAACGGCGGCCCCTAGTAAGCCGGCTCTAGTCAGTTGTCGGCAGAACCGGGGTCGTCGCGGTCGAGCTCCGCTTCGAGACCGGAAAGGGCCTCATCGATCCCGCTGGTGTCGCCGCCGATCACCCGGTCGATGAAGGCCGCGGGGTCGTCGAGGTCGTCGGCCCCGGGCAGCAGGTCGGGGTGCTGCCAGACGGCGTCGCGCGCGTCCATTCCGGCGGCCTCGGTCAGTCGCTGCCACAACGCACCCGCCTCGCGCAGTTTGCGCGGGCGCAGCTCCAGCCCGACCAGGGTCGCGAACGTCTGCTCGGCAGGTCCGCCGCTGGCCCGGCGCCGGCGCAGCGTCTCGCTGAGCGCCGCCTCGCCGGGCAGCCGCTCGCCCAGTGCGGCGGTCACCACCGTCTGCACCCAGCCTTCGATCAGCGCGAGCAGCGTCTCGAGCCGCTCGAGTGCCTGGGTCTGCGCGGGAGTGGCCTTGGGTTCGAACACGCCCTGGCTCAGTAGCTGCTCCATGGCGGCCGGATCGGCCAGCGTAGCGGGATTGAAGTCCCGGGCCAGCTCCTCGATGCCGGTCATGTCGATCTTCATCCCCGCGGCATAGGCCTCGACGGCTCCCAGCAACTGGCTGGACAGCCAGGGGACGTGGCTGAACAGGCGGTGGTGCGCGGCCTCCCGGGCCGCCAGGAACGTCATGATCTCGCTGCGGGGCTGCTCGAGGCCCTCGGCGAAGGATTCCACCGCGTCCGGCAAGATCGCGGCGATCCCCTTCGGCCCGAGCGGCAGGCCGATGTCGGTGGACGTCAGCACCTCTTTGGACAGCCGGCCCAGTGCCTGGCCGAGCTGGGAACCGAAGGCGATGCCACCCATCTGCGACATCATCTGCAGCAGCGGCCCGGCCATGCCTTTGGCCTCTTCCGGCAGCGATTGCGCCCACACCGACGAGATCTGCTCGGCCATCGGATCGCACAGCCGCTTCCAGGTGCCCAAGGTGTTCTCGACCCAGTCCGACGGACTCCAGGCGACCGCTCGGGTGGTGCCTTCGGGCAGCGCCGTCGCGCCGTTGAGCCAGGTCTCAGCCAGGTGCACCGCGTCGGCGATCGCCGAGCTGGTGGTGGCGGGGATCGGTGCGACGAATCCGATCGAGCTGGTTGCGACCTGTCGGGCGAGGTCGTAGTTCACCGGTCCGGCGTCTTTGCCCGAACTCATGGCGCTGCCGACACCACCGAACATCTCACCCAGGCGGGTGAACAGCTGGCCGAGGTTGGCCATGTCGAAGTCACCGCCGAACCCGAACGGGTTGTTGCCCGCGCCTGAGCCGGGATCGTTCTTCTCGCGCTTCTCACGGTCGGGGTCGTCTCCACTGGAGAAGCCGAAAGGCAGGTCAGCCATGAGGTCAACCGTACTCACCGCACCAACGGAAAGCGCGGGGCACGGTCACGCTCTCAGCTGAACGCCGCCGCCGGCGCTGCCGGATAGGGTAAGCGGCGTGAACAGGCGGATTTTGACCTTGATGGTCGCGCTCGTCCCCATCGTGGTCTTCGGGGTGCTGCTCGCCGTGGTGACCGTGCCGTTTGTGTCATTGGGCCCGGGTCCGACGTTCGACACCCTCGGGGAGGTCGACGGCAAACAGGTCGTGCAGATCGAGGGCACCCAGACCCATCCGACGACCGGTCACCTGAACATGACGACGGTCTCCCAGCGTGACGACCTGACCCTGGGTGAGGCGATGAGTCTGTGGATCTCGGGGCAGGAGCAGCTGGTGCCCCGTGACCTGATCTACCCGCCCGGCAAATCGCGCGACGAAGTGGACCAGGCCAACAACGCCGACTTCAAGACCTCTGAAGACAGCGCCCAGTACGCCGCTCTGGGCTATCTGAAGTACCCCGAGGCGGTCACCATCGCCACGGTCACCGACCCCGGCCCGTCAGCCGGCAAGCTCAAGGCTGGCGATGCCATCGACGCGGTGAACCGCACGCCGGTGAGCAACGTCGAGCAGTTCACCTCGCTGCTGAAGAACACCAAGCCCGGCCAGGTCGTGACCATCGACTACCGCCGCAAGAACGAGCCGGCCGGCGTCGCGGAGATCACGCTGGGCACCAACAAGGACCGCGACTACGGGTTCATGGGCGTCGCCGTGCTCGACGCGCCATGGGCGCCCTTCACCGTCGATTTCAACCTGGCCAACATCGGTGGCCCCTCGGCCGGGCTGATGTTCAGCCTCGCCGTCGTCGACAAGCTCACCACCGGTGACCTGGCCGGTTCGACGTTTGTCGCCGGTACCGGCACCATCACCGTCGACGGCAAGGTGGGCCCCATCGGGGGCATCACCCACAAGATGGCGGCGGCGCGCGCGGCCGGCGCCTCGGTGTTCCTGGTGCCGGCCAAGAACTGTTATGAGGCGATGTCCGATATTCCGTCGGGGCTCAAGCTGGTGAAGGTCGAGACGCTCGGTTCGGCGGTGGACGCGCTGCATGCGATGACGTCGGGTGGTGCGACGCCGAGCTGCTGATCCGGCAGCTTGCGTACAGTTGTGGCCATCGGGAAAACGAAGCAGGGAGCGTAGCTAGTGGGAATGCGGCCCGCCGCAAGGATGCCGAAGTTGACTCGGCGCAGCCGGATTCTGATCCTGATCGCACTGGGTGTGATCGTGCTGTTGCTGGCTGGACCCAGGCTGATCGACGCCTATGTCGACTGGCTGTGGTTCGGCGAGCTCGGCTACCGCTCGGTGTTCACCACCGTGCTGGTCACCCGCATCGTGGTGTTTCTGGTGGCCGGCCTGCTGGTCGGCGGCATCGTGTTCGCCGGGCTCGCGGTGGCTTACCGCACCCGCCCGGTGTTCGTCCCGAGCAACGACAACGACCCGGTGGCGCGCTACCGCGCGGTGGTGCTGAGCCGGCTGCGGTTGGTGGGGATCGGCATCCCGGCGGCGATCGGTGTGCTGGCCGGCATGGTGGCGCAGAGCTACTGGGTGCGCATCCAGTTGTTCCTGCACGGCGGTGACTTCGGCATCGCCGAACCGCAGTTCGGCAAGGACCTCGGCTTCTACGCGTTCGAGTTGCCGTTCTACCGGCTGGTGCTGAGCTACCTCTTCGTCGCGGTGTTCCTGGCCCTGGTCGCGAACGTGGTGTCGCATTACCTGTTCGGCGGGATCAGGCTGTCGGGGCGCGCCGGCGCGTTGAGCCGCTCGGCCCGCATCCAGCTGGTCAGCCTGGTCGGTGTTCTGGTGGTGCTCAAGGCGGTTGCGTACTGGCTGGACCGCTACGAGTTGCTGTCGCACACCCGCGGAGGCAAGCCGTTCACCGGGGCCGGCTACACCGACATCAACGCGGTGCTGCCGGCCAAGCTGATCCTGATGGCCATCGCGCTGATCTGCGCGGCCGCGGTGTTCTCCGCGATCACGTTGCGCGACTTACGGATTCCGGCGATCGGGCTGGTTCTTCTATTGCTGTCGTCGCTGATCGTGGGCGCCGGCTGGCCGCTGATCGTCGAGCAGATCAGCGTCAAACCCAATGCGGCGCAGAAGGAAAGCGAATACATCAGCCGAAGTATCGCCGCCACCCGGCAGGCCTACGGGCTGACGCCGGACGTGGTGACCTACCGCAACTACACCGGCGACGGACAGGCGACCGCGCAGCAGGTGGCCGCCGACCGCGCGACCACCTCCAACATCCGGCTGCTCGACCCGACCATCGTGAGCCCGGCGTTCACCCAGTTCCAGCAGGGCAAGAACTTCTACTACTTCCCCGACCAGCTGTCCATCGACCGCTATCAGGACCGCGGCGGTAACCTGCGCGACTACGTGGTCGCGGCCCGGGAACTCAACCCGGACCGGCTGATCGACAACCAGCGCGACTGGATCAACCGGCACACGGTCTACACGCACGGCAACGGCTTCATCGCGTCACCGGCCAACACCGTGCGCGGCATCGCCAACGACCCGAACCAGAATGGCGGGTACCCGGAGTTCCTGGCCAACGTCGTCGGCGCCAATGGCAGTATCGTGTCCGACGGCCCGGCGCCGCTGGACCAGCCGCGGGTCTACTACGGCCCGGTGATCGCCAATGCGGCTGCCGATTACGCGATCGTCGGCAAGACCGGGGCCGACCGCGAATACGACTACGAGACCAGCACCGAAACCAAGAACTACACCTACACCGGCGCCGGCGGTGTGCCGATCGGTAGCTGGATCTCCCGCAGCGTGTTCGCCGCGAAGTTCGCCGAGCGAAACTTCTTGTTCTCCAACGTGATCGGCTCCAATAGCAGGATCCTGTTCAATCGTGACCCGGCGCAGCGGGTGGAGGCGGTGGCGCCGTGGCTGACCACCGACAGCGCGGTGTACCCGGCGATCGTGAACAAGCGGATGGTGTGGATCATCGACGGCTACACCACGCTGGACAACTATCCGTACTCAGAGCTCACGTCGCTGTCCTCGGCGACGGCGGATTCGAACGAGGTGGCGTTCAACCGGCTGGCGCCCGACAAGCGGGTCTCCTACATCCGTAATTCGGTGAAGGCCACCGTGGATGCCTACGACGGCACCGTGACCCTGTATCAGCAGGATGAGAACGATCCGGTGCTCAAGGCCTGGATGCAGGTGTTCCCGGGAACGGTGAAACCTAAGAGCGACATCAGCGCCGAGCTGGCCGAGCACCTGCGCTACCCCGAAGACCTGTTCAAGGTGCAACGCATGCTGCTGGCGAAGTACCACGTCAACGACCCGGTGACGTTCTTCTCCACCTCGGATTTCTGGGACGTGCCGCTGGACCCGAATCCGACCGCGAGCAGTTATCAGCCGCCCTATTACATCGTCGCGAAAAACATTGCCAAGAACGATAATTCGGCGTCGTACCAGTTGATCAGCGCGATGAACAGGTTCAAGCGCGACTACCTGGCCGCCTACATCAGCGCGAGTTCGGATCCCGCGACCTACGGCAGGCTCACGGTGCTGACCATCCCGGGCCAGGTCAACGGTCCCAAGCTGGCCAACAACGCGATCACCACCGACCCGGCGGTGTCTCAGGACCTCGGGGTGATCGGTCGCGACAACCAGAACCGGATCCGCTGGGGCAACCTGCTCACGCTTCCGGTGGGCCAGGGTGGGCTGTTGTACGTAGAGCCCGTTTACGCCTCCCCGGGTGCCAGCGACGCAGCATCCTCGTACCCGCGTCTGATCCGGGTGGCGATGATGTACAACGACAAGATCGGATACGGCCCGACCGTGCGCGACGCGCTCACCGGGTTGTTCGGCCCGGGTGCGGGCGATGCCGCGACCGGCATTCAGCCCACCGACGCCGGGGTGCCGGCCGCCCCGCCGGCCAATCCGCCGCCGCCGGCCAATGGGCCGGGCACGCCGCCTCCGACGGCGGCGGTACCGCCGCCGCCCGATGGTTCCGTTGGCCTGTCACCCGCCAAAGCCGCTGTGCTGCAAGAGATTCAAGCGGCGATCGGGGCGGCGCGGGATGCGCAGAAGAAGGGCGACTTCGCCGGCTACGGGGCGGCGTTGCAGCGGCTGGACGAGGCGATCACGAAGTTCAACAACACCAAGTAGCGGCTGCCCGCCCACTCTTGGTCGCGAGCGTCCGCGTTTTGCCGTCGACACGCCGTATGTGGCGGCATTTTGCGGACTTTCGCGGCGCCGGGTCAGCCCCGTGCCGCGGCCTGCCCACTCTCGGTCGCGAGCGTCCGCGTTTTGCCGTCGACACGCCGCGAAAGCTGGCATTTTGCGGACTCTCGCGGCGTCGGGTCAGCCCCGCGCCGCAGTGCGGAACCTCTCGCGGTAAGCCTTCGGCGTGACGCCGAGATGATCGACGAACACCCGCCGCAGGCTCTCGGCGCTGCCGAACCCCGCCACCCGCGCGGTCTCGGCGACGCTGCGCCCCGCGTCGAGGGCGGCACGCGCGGCGTCGATGCGCACCATCTCGACGTAGCGGGCCGGCGTCGTCCCGAGCTCGGACTGAAACAGCCGGGTGAGCTGCCGGGTGCTCAACGACGCTCGCGCGGCGAGGGTGTTCACGCTGTGGTTGTCCGCCGGGTTGGCCGAGATCGCGGCGGTGACCTTGCGCAGCGGGGACTCCGGCGGGGGGTCGGCCTCGACCAGCACCGAGAACTGCGACTGGCCGCCCGCGCGCTTGAGGTAGACGACCAACCACCGGGCCACGGCGCGGACCAGCTCTGTGCCGTAATCCATTTCGACCAGAGCCAGCGCCAGGTCGATGCCCGACGAGATCCCTGCCGAGGTGAAGACCTCGCCGTCGCGGACGAAGATGGCGTCGGGCTCGACGGTGATGTCGGGGAAGGCGCGGGCGAACAACCGGACTTCGTGCCAGTGCGTGGTGGCGCGGCGGCCCTGCAGTAATCCGGCCTGCGCGAGGACGAAGGATCCCGTGCAGATGGAGGCCAATCGCCGGGTCCGGCCGGCGATCGACCTGATCGCCTTGACCAGTGCGGGGTCCAGAGGCCGTCGCGGCAGGTCGTCGCTACCGGCGACCAGCACGGTATCCGCGGACTCGATGGACGCGATGGCGTCGGTGACGCCCAGCCGGGTCCCGATCGAGGTGGTGACATCGTTGCCGTCCACCGACGCGATTTTGAGTTGATAGTCGGCGCCGGCGCGATTGGCTTCCGCGAACACTTCGCCGGCCCCCGCAACGTCCAACATGGTCACGTCGTCGAAGACGACGATCACGATCACGCGAGCCCCCATCCGTCCATTGTGGCCGTGTCGCTTTCTGTGGGAAAGACGGCTCAATCGGCTACCTACAGACAGGGGCCGATCGCCGCAGACTGACCGCATGAACACTCAATCGATAGAAACCATTGCCGGCATCGCCATCCCGGACACGCCACTGGTCCGCGAGGTCACCGACTACATCCGCGCCGCCGAAGATGATCTGCTCTTCGACCACTCCCGGCGGGTCTTTTTGTTCGGCGCCCTGCAGGGGCGCCGGCTGGGTCTGCAACCCGACCTCGAATTGCTGTACGTGGGGGCGATGTTTCACGACATCGGCCTGACCGAGCGTTACCGCACGTCGATGTTGCGCTTCGAAGTCGACGGCGCCAACGCCGCACGCGACTTCCTGCTGGAGCGCGGCTACGACCCGGCCGATGCGCGAAAGGTGTGGCTGGGCATCGCGTTACACACCACGCCGGGAGTGCCGGAGTTCCTGGATCCCGAAATAGCCTTGGTCACAGCCGGTGTCGAGACCGACGTGCTTGGCATGGGCCGCGATGACCTGGCGCCCGAGGCGCTGGACGCGGTCACCGTGGCACACCCTCGGCCGGACTTCAAGAACCGCATCATCACCGCCTTCAACGACGGCATGAAACACCGCCCGGACAGCACCTTCGGCACCATGAACGACGACGTGCTGGCGCACTTCGACCCGACGTTCCAGCGGGAGAACTTCGTCGACATCATCCTGGGCAACGGGTGGGCCGAGTGATGGACATCTACGAAGCGCTCTACACCACCAGAATGATGCGGCGGCTGCGGCCCGATCCCATTCCGCTGGACACCCAGGCCCGCATCCTGGATGCTGCTGTCCGCGCCCCCAACGGTGGCAACACCCAACGCTGGCACTTCGTGGCGGTGGACGATCCGGGGCTCAAAGCCGAGTTCGCGCAACTGTTCCGGGCGGCCCGCGCCATCGAATACGAGAAGTTCAGCACTGGGACGGGGCCGATGGTGGCGCCGGCGCCGGGCGCGGACCCGGCCGCCCATGCCGAAACCATGCGCCGGATCAAGGGTTCGGGGAATTACCTCGCCGACCATTTCGAGGAAATTCCCCTGCTCCTTTTCGTGTTCGCCATCGACGATCTCTGCGGCGCCAACATCTTCCCCGCCATCTGGAGCGCGCTGCTGGCTGCCCGCGCCGAGGGTGTCGGCGGAGTCATGACCATGGTGCTGCGGAACTTCGCCGACAAGGTGAACGAGTTGCTCGGCGTGCCCGTCGGGGAAGGCTGGACCATGTCGGCGATGCTGGCCCTCGGCTACCCACTGGGCAGGTGGGGTGTGGCAGCCAATCGGCGCCCGGTGCAAGAGGTTTCGTCGCGCAACCACTGGGATGCGCCATTCGGTATCGAAGTGCCGCAGCCATTGTGGCCCGCGGCGTGATCAAACGAAAGGACCAATCATGACCACATCAGTGACCACCAACCGCCGTAATACCAACGAAGTCAGGTCATTTCAGGCCCCGTCCGGCTTGTTCGGCAACCTGCAGAAAGTGCTCGTCGACCTGATCGAGCTGCACCTGCAGGGCAAGCAGGCGCACTGGAACGTCGTAGGAACGAACTTCCGGGATCTGCACCTGCAACTCGACAGCCTCGTCGACGTCGCGCGGGAAGCCAGCGACACGATCGCCGAACGGATGCGCGCCCTCAACGCGGTTCCCGACGGGCGATCCGACACCGTCGTCGCCGGCACCACCGTGCCCCCGGCACCGCCGGGGCTGGTCAACGTCGCCGACACCGTCGACATCATCACCACCCGGATTCACGCCGTCGTCGGCACCCTGCGCGCCGTGCACGACGACGTCGACGACGCGGACCCCACAACCGCGGATCTGCTGCACGCCATCATCGACGGATTGGAGAAGGAAGCATGGCTACTCAAGGCCGAGATCGAGACGGCGTAACCGACCGTGCACTGATTCGGCACGGCATCTTCCTGTTCCTGATCGGACTGGTGACCGGCACGCAGGAGCAGCGCTTCACCAACATGCGCATGGCGCTGTCCGCGCACCTGGAAGGCGTGATGAACGGCACCTTCCTGGTCGCTCTAGGTGCCGGCTGGGGTCACATCGGCCTACCGGGTCCGGTGGCGGCGGTCGCGCGGTGGACGTTGCTCTACGGCACCTATGGCAACTGGCTTTTCACCACGCTCGGGGCAGCGATGGGCACCGCCGCCGCCAACCCGATTCTGTCGCAGGGTCATTCCGGGAGCCGCCGCCAGGAACGGTTCGTACTGTCCGGCTTTCGTGGCATGCGGTACGCCTTCCTGACTTCCGTGGTGCTCATCCTCGTCGGGCTGAGCCGCCGGGAGGGGGTGCGATCATGCGCCTCGTAATCGCCATGACCGGCGCGACCGGCGCTCCGATCGGGGTTCGCCTCCTGGAAGTGCTGGGGGAGTTGGGGGTCGAGACGCACCTGATCCTGAGTGACTGGGCGCGCGCAACCATCAAGCTCGAGACCGATCGCAGCGTCAACGACGTCCGCGGGCTCGCCTCACACAGTTACAGTGCCCGCGACCTCGCCGCTGGGATCTCCAGTGGGTCGTTCCGCACCGACGGCATGGTGGTCTGCCCGTGCAGCATGAAAACGCTGAGCGCCATTCGAATCGGCTACAGCGACAACCTGATCACCCGCGCCGCCGACGTCACGCTGAAGGAGCGACGCAGGCTGGTGCTGGTCGCACGCGAGGCGCCGCTGAGCGAGATCCATTTGGAGAACCTGCATTACCTGGCACGTGCCGGCGCGGTGATCTTTCCGCCGACGGTGTCGTACTACGCGCGGCCCGCGTCGATCGAGGAGATGACCGACTATGTCGTCGGCCGCGTCATCGACCAACTCGGGATCGAACACGACCTGATCAAGCGCTGGAAGGATCACGCGAATCATGAGCGACGCGAGCCCCGATCTGCGTAGCTGGCTGGCCACGCTGGAAGCCGCCGGCCAGTTGCGCCGGATCGTCGCGCGGGTGGACTGGAACGAGGAGATCGGCGCGATCACCCGGGCCAATCTTTCGCTCGGCGGGCCGGCATTGCTGTTCGAGAACATCGCCGGGCACGAAGAGACCCGATGCACCAAACTGCTGACATCAGGGATCGGGAGTCGGCGTCAGATCCAATTGATGTTGGGGCTGCCGGAGGGCACCAGCGACGCCGCCATCGTGCGTCACCTGAAAGAGGCTTTCCGACAACCGATTCCGCCGCGCATTGTCGACACCGGTCCGGTCAAGGAGAACATCGTCGCGGGTGACGACATCGACCTTTGGCAGTTCCCCGCACCGAAATGGCATGCGGCGGACGGGGGTAGGTACATCGACACGTTCTGCGGCGTGGTCACCGAAGACAGGGTGACCGGGCGCGACAACATCGGCGTGTATCGCGGCATGATCGTCGGACGGGACAAGATCGCCAAGCTGATGGTGCCCAGTCAGGGCTGGGGCGGCCACGCGCAGCAGTACAAGCCGGAACCGATGCCGGTGGCCGTCGTCTACGGCTGGCACGACGTATTGCCGTTCTGCGCCGGCAGTCCCTTCCCAAAGGAGGTGTGCGAGTGGGACATGATGGGCGGCCTACTGGGCCGACCGGTCGACCTGGTGGCGTGCGAGACCGTGCCGCTGCATGTGCCGGCCAGCGCCGAAATCGTCGTCGAGGGATTCATTGATCCCGACCCCGCCACCTTCATGGACGAGGGCCCCTTCGCGGAGTACCCGGGCTACCTGGACGGGTATCCCGCGCCCGCACCCGTGCTGCGGGTCACCCGGATCACCCATCGCAACGACCCGGTACTGCGCGGCACGCCCGAGGGAATCCGTCCCGGCTTCCTCAACGAGGATGCCATGGTCAACTACGCACGCTCGGCGATCGTGTGGAACATGTTGGAAGACAACGGGATCAGCGGCGTCACCGATGTGTGGATGTCGCCGGTGTCCAACGGCACCCACATCGCGGTGCAGATCCGCAAGGCCTACCGCGGTCACGCGCAGCAGGTCGCCGCGGCGCTGTGGGGCAGCGGCGGATCGGTCTGGTTCTACAAGCACGTCATTGTCGTCGAGGAGGACGTCGACATTCGCGACCCCGCCGCGCTGGACTGGGCCATGGCGTACCGGGTGAATGCCGGGCTCGGCGACATCGCCTGCTACGGACCAACTCTCGGCTCACCGCTGGATCCCTCGACCCCGCCGCAGAAGTCGAACTCCGGCGGAGGGGAGTGGACCCGGGTGCTCATCGACGCCACCCGCAGTTGGGATTTCGAGCCGAGGCCGGAGTGGGGTGGTCGGCATTATCCGGCGCTCAACACGATCGACCCGGAGCTGGAGTCGATCGTCGCCGCCCGGTGGGAGGAATACGGGATCGGCATTCCCTACCTGGACGATCGGCACCGGGAACTGCTGACGATGCAGCGGCTCACGTCCCCTTGACGTTCATGATCTGCCGCAGCGACGTCACCACCTCGACCAGGGATGCGGCATCGACCATGACCTGGTCGATGTCTTTGTAGGCCTGGGGGATCTCGTCGATCCACTGCTTACCGTGCCGGTACTCGATCCCGCGCATCGCGGTCGCCAGATCCTGCTCGGTGAACAGCTCCTTGGCCTTTGTCCTGCTGAACCGGCGGCCGGCCCCGTGCGGAGCCGACCAGAGCCCGTCGGCGTTTCCCTTGCCCCGCACGATGTAGGAGCGGGTGCCCATCGAGCCGGGGATGATGCCCAGCTTGCCTTCAGTGGCGTCGATCGCACCCTTGCGGGTCAGCCAGACCGTTTCACCGTCGATGGTGGTCGGGACGGTGTAGTTGTGGTGAGTGTTGATGCGGTCGGTTTCCACCCGCTGTGGCTGTGCGCCGATCCAGGACGCGAACACGTGGATGAACCGGTCCATCATCTCGGCACGGTTCAGGTAGGCGAAGCGCTGCGCCCACTTCAGATCCTTGATGTACCGGTCGAATTCGGGTGTGCCTTCCCGTAGGTAAGCGAGGTCGCGGTTCGGCAGCTTGACCTGTGGGTCGGCCGAGCACTGGTCGAGGGCGATCTTGATGTGCCGCTGCGCGATCTTGTTGCCGACGCCGCGGGAACCGCTGTGCAGGAACAGCCAGACGGTGTCGTCGGTATCCAGGCACAGCTCGATGAAGTGATTGCCGCCACCCAGAGATCCCAACTGCTGCATCCACTTCGGGCTGTGCGAGAGGTCGACGTCGAGTTCCTGCTGCAGCTTGAGCAGCTCGTCGTGCTTGCGGCCGGTGAACGAGAACCGTTGCAGGGTCTTGTTGTAGTTGCCGGGGGACAGCGGGATCGCGTCCTCGACGAGCTGCCTGAGTGCCGGCAGCTGCGGGCGGTAGTCACCGAAGTGGTCCGACAGGTCCTGCTCGGTGAACCGGGTCTTGGCCGCGACCATGCCGCAGCCGATGTCGACGCCGACCGCCGCCGGGATGACGGCGCCCCGGGTGGGGATGACGGTCCCGACGGCCGAGCCCTTGCCCAGGTGGGCGTCGGGCATCAGCGAGACGTGCGGGTGCACGAAGGGCATCGACGCGGTGACCTTGGCCTGCTCGACGGTGTTGCCGGCGATGTCGGTGGCGAAGTTGAGCAGCTTGGGCCCGAGTTGTTCGGGCATGACGATCTCCTAGATCATTGGTGTGGCGGTTGGGACGGTATTCCCACTACGGTCGCGTTGCAACGGATTTTGGCCGGGGCGGCGCTATCGACGCTGGTCAGGGCGCGATTTGGAGAGGTCCCCACGCGTTGGGTAACCTTGCGTTTACCGACGCGGGGTGGAGCAGCTCGGTAGCTCGCTGGGCTCATAACCCAGAGGTCGCAGGTTCGAATCCTGTCCCCGCTACAAAGTGGGATGGCCCTCAGGCGCAAGCCTGGGGGCTATTTTCTTGCCGTTGGGAGTCGTTCTAGGGACCTTTGCAAAAGCTAACGAATTTGTGAACTTTCCATTGCGCTGGCGTCAGGATGGTAGTGAGGGGGACCCGGTTAGTGGTCCAGCCGTTGTGCGGCTTGGGTTGGTGGGTCGTGTCCACATTAGGACAGCTCGGCCGGGCGTGTCCGCCGTGGGTAGTTCAAGGCCGATTGAGATTCGAGTACAAACTCATTGGTCTATGCCGGATCACGCTCGGCGAATGGGAGTTACTGGACCCCTTGGGCGATGATGTCCAGGGCTGAGTCGATGAGGCGTTCAAGGGTTTCGAAGTCGCCGTCGCCTGTTGCCAGCCAGATGTCGAGAGCGGTGAACATGGCAGAGCTGATGATTTGAGCTTGCAAGCGATCGTGGAGAAGGGCGTTGACATCGTTCCCGTCTGAGTCCTGTCGAAGCCGGCGTAGATGTTGGACGATTTCGTCGGCGAATTCTGCTTGAACGCGTCGCAGGTGCGCGTTGAGAATGTCGACTTCTAGTTCGCGCGTGCGTAATTGAGCTATTTCCAGCAGCGCGTCGTCGTAGGGGAACGACTCGACGGCGGCTCGCACCGACGTAACGAGCGGTTCTTTGGGAGGACGCATTTTCAATGCGGCGCGAAACCAGTCCAGTCGCGCGTCGTAATCGCTGAAGAGGATGTGTTCCTTCGAGGGAAAGTACCGGTAGAAGGTTCTTTTGGTGACACCGGCGTCGGCGGCGATATCGGCCACCGATGTGGTGGCAACACCCTGATCGAGAAAACGCCGGAGCGCGGCGGCGAGCAGAGATTGGCGGGTGCGCTCGCGAGTGGTGAAGCTGCTCGTCATCGTCGGAGAGTACCCCAATGACATCTGTGCGACACTATTGACATAAAATTGTCACCAGTGACATGGTGGTCTCGCGAGCGACCACGACAAGAACGGAAACCGCTATGGCTGACTACGACGCGATCATCATCGGCGCCGGGCACAACGGCTTGACGGCCGCCAACGTATTGAGCAAGGCCGGGGCGCGCGTCCTGGTTCTCGAGCGGGCACGGTTCGTCGGCGGGATGGCGGCGACGCGACAACTCTTCGACGGCTTCAAGCACAGCGTCGGCGCCTGGGCGGTACTGGTGTGGTCGGAACTAATGACCGAACGCCTCGAGCTGAGTAAGTGGGATTTTGAATTGGTCGAGCAGTGGTCGTCGGCATGCACGTTCGGCGAGCCTGAAGACACCCCCTTTGTGATGTACAACGACCCCGAGCGAATGGCACAGCACATGCTCGAGGACCACAGCCCCGACGTCGCCATGCGCATGGGCGACTTCTTCGCCCACCTGATGAAATTCGAGCCCTACTTCGATAAGGCCCGCTTCGATCCCAATGTGAACGTCTTCGAGGTCATCGCTGAACAGACCGATCCCCAGACCCGCCGGGACTTCGCGCAGATGTGGTTTGGCAGCGCCATGGACACCGTGCGTCGCTTCCTACCCAAAGGGGTCGGCGATCCGATCCAGGGATCGATGGCGGCGATGTCCATCGACGGCTTCGACGGTGGTCCCTGGACTCCGGGTTCGGGCACCTCGATGCTGTATCACTACCTGGTCCGCAGCCCGGGTGAGGCCAGCGACCGGATCCTCATGCCGCGCGGCGGTATTGGTTCACTGAGTTCTGCGCTGCAGCACCGCGCTGAATCGATGGGCGCCGAAGTACGCCTGAACACCGCGGTGAAGTCAATCGACTTGGTCGACGGCACGGCCACGGGTGTCACGCTGCGCGACGGTACCCGGATTTCGGCCGACATCGTGTTGTCGAGCCTTGACCCGCACACCACCTTCCGCGAGCTCGTCGGCGACGAACACCTTCCCGACGAGTATGTCCGCAAACTCAAAGAGATCAACTACGACCTGGGCTACCTGCAGGCGCACCTCACCATCGAGGGGGAGCCAGAATTCGTCGAGTGGCTACAGCCTTATGTTCATGACCAGGGACACACCGTACCGACCCTCGCGTATTTGCCGTCGGCGGAATACGTCTCCGACGGGTGGGATGAATATCGCTTCAACGCGTGTCCATCCAAACCCATCTGCTACCTGTACCTGCCCAGCATGGTGGATCATTCGCTGGCGCCGGAGGGATTCCACAGCGCGACGATCTACGCGCCCTACTTCCCCTACGGGCTGGACCCCGAGACGCACCGCACGATGAAAGACGCCTACACCGACGCGTGCATCGCCTCGATTGACAAGTACTCGCCGAAGTTCTCCGAACGGATCATCGACCGGGTGACCATGTCCGACAGGTACTTTCAGAGTGCCTTCAGCGCCCACAACGGAGACTTCACACACGGCACCCTGGCGCCGCTGCAGATGTGGGACAACCGGATGGCTCCAGGCGAACCCAAGTACGCCACCCCGGTGAACAACCTGTTCATGTGCGGACAAGGCACGCACGCTGGACCGGGGGTGACTGGCATCCCGGGCTGGAACGGCGGCACTGAGGCAGTCGAGGCGCTCAACGCCCGCCACGCCTCCGCGGTGCTCTGACGAAACGCACATCCTTCCGGAGGACCACCATGACCTATGTCGTCGTCGACGCCTGTGTCGACGTCAAGGACAAAGCGTGCATCGACGAGTGCCCTGTCGACTGCATCTATGAGGGCGCCCGCATGCTCTACATCAACCCCGACGAATGCGTGGATTGCGCCGCCTGCGAGCCGGTCTGCCCCGTCGACGCGATCTACTTCGACGAGAACGTCCCCGACGAGCTGAGCCACTACACCCAGTACAATCGCGATTTCTTCGACACACTCGGCTCACCCGGCGGCGCAACGAAACTCGGTGTGCTCGACCACGATCCCGAGCCCATCAAGTCACTGTCTGCACGCCAACTCTGATTACCACTTGGGAGGTTCAATGCGACGTGAAGACATGCTGGAGGCGATGCGCGCGTTGCTCGAACTCGACGCCGCGAAATCCACCACACTCGGCGACGACGTGGTCACCCTCGATGCTGCGCGGTTCTGCGACGTCGACGTGCTGAACCGGGAACGTGAGACCCTGTTCCTGAAGTACCCGCAAGTGGTTGCGATGAGCGTGGATCTAGCGCCCGGGCACTACTCGACCCAATCCGTTGCCGGGATTCCGGTGATCCTGACCCGCGATGGTGACGGAGGCTTCCATGCCTTCCTCAATGCCTGCCGCCACCGAGGCACCACCGTCGCGCAGGGATGCGGCAAAGCGCGCCGACTGACCTGTCCCTGGCACGCATGGTCCTACGACCTGCGCGGCACCCTGGTCGGGGTCGCGCACGCGCCGACGTTCGGCGACATCGATAAAACTATCAACGGACTGATCGAGCTACCCTCAGCTGAGCGGCACGGCCTGCTCTTCGTGGTACCCACCCCAGGTGAGGACATCGACGTCGACACCGCCCTGGCCGAGCTGGGACCCGAGCTTGCAGATCTGGGCTTCGACTCTCTGCACCCCGTGCGGCAACGCACCGCCGAAGTCGACATCAACTGGAAGTTAGCCAACGACACCGGCTTTGAGCTCTACCATGTCGCCTACCTGCATAAGGATTCCGTGGGAGCAGCGAACATCGGCAACACCGGTCTATACCGACAGTACGGGTTCAACCACCGCATGACCGCGCTCTCGCCGGCCGCGCGCGACATGGTCAACGCCCCCGACGACCAGTGGGACCCGATGGACTACCTGCAGTTCATCTACAACATTTTCCCCAGCACGGGGCTCGTCGTAGCCGGCCCCATGGTCGCGCTGACACGGCTCGACCCCGGCCCCGCCCCCAACACGTCGTCGTTTCGATTCACCAGCTACAGCTGGACACCGATCGACAACGACGACACCCGAGCCGGCGCCGAGATGCTCAACGAGTTCCTCTTCAACGTCGTACTCAACGAAGACTTCCCGACCGCTGCACGCACCCAAGTCAACCTCGAGACCGGCCTACTCGAACAGCTCCTCGTCGGACGCAACGAACCCGCGATCGCCAACGCACACGCCTCCTACGACGCCGTGCTCAACGCCAACAATCCGCTCGTTACCCGCTAGACCATGCCATGGGCGGGCAAACCGACGCACTGCACGGCGTTTCGGCCACCAGCCTATGGATGCTGCAATGCCGGGCCGCCGAAGCCCAACGCGCTGACCGCATCATCGACGACCCCTGGGCCCGAGCCGGGATCGATGAAAAGTGAACCGGTGCTGTTGAATCGGCACCAATCACTGACGGCGTGCGCCACGAACTCAGGTCCGTTGTCGAAGCGCACATAGTGGGGCGCGCCGTGTGTCAGGGATAGGCGGCCCAAGACATCGACGACGCCGTCGGCATCGATACAGCGATCGACCTCAATCGCGAGGGCTTCGCGGGTGAACTCGTCGATGACGTTCAACATCTTCAGTGTGCGGCCATCGGCGGTCGTGTCGAACTGACAGTCCATCGCCCAGATAACGCTCGGACGAATCGGTGACATCGCACCCACGGCGACACCGATACCGGTCAAACGCTTCTTGCGGCGGCGCTGCGGCACCCGCAGCCTCTCCTCGCGCCACAGTCGGCGGATGCGCTTGTTGTTTACCCGCCAGCCCGCCCGGCGGGCCATCTTCGCTGCCCGCCGCCACCCCCAACGTGGCCGATCCGTGGAGAACCGCCGCAACCAGGCACGCAGCTCGGCCTCCTCGGTGGTCATCGGCGGCGGCGTCAACCGCATCGTGGAACGGTGGATGCCTACCACGGTGCACGCCCGGCGTTGCGATACCCCGAACCGCTTGCGCAGCAACTCTACTGCGCGGAGTTGGCGGTTCGGGGCTAGAAGTTTCCCGCTGAGAGGTCCTTGAGCATCTCTATGTCGAGGGCATGGTTGGCGACCAGTCTTTTGAGGCCGGCGTTCTCGGCTTCGAGTTCTTTGAGCCGTTTGGCGTCACTAGCCTTCATGCCGCCGTGCTGAGCCAGCCAGCGGTGCCACGTCGATTCCGCGATCTCCGGATGCCGGCACACCTCGGCCAGCTCCTGGCCCGACGCGAGGAGTTTGTTGCCCTCGGCGAGTTTGCGGATGATCTGATCCGGCGTATGCCGCCGGCGTTTGTTCGATGCCATATCGAAGTTGATTCTTCCTGCCCGAACACTCGGGCAACAGAGTCTCACAGCGACTGGACCACTACGAGGGGCTCAGCTCAGTAGGGAGGAACTAAATCGCAGCTACGCCGCGACTGATCTTTGGACGTCCGCTAGAAAAAAAGCCCGCGCACTTTCCGCGGGCCGAGCAGCCCCCGCACTCTTCGACGTAGGCGTTCTTCCAATCCGATATCGACTGCACCGAGAAAGGCCGGACATCAGGGTCGAGAACACAGAGCGGCAGGTTGTAGATCGAGACGTTCACCCCAGCCGTCGAGAGCACGTCGACGCCAGCCTTCAATGGCTCCTGGTAGTCGACTGGGTCGATCCACAATTTGTCGTCGTTGGCGATCGCAAAGCCGGTGTGCTCCATACCCATCAGGGCGACGTGATCCACGAACGGCAGATTCCGTGCGATCCACGAGCATGTCTCGCGTAGCCGTGGCGCAGTGACGGCGTGAAGCACGATACGGATTTCGACTCGTTGACCGTGGTCCTTGAGTCGAAGCACGCCGAGGACTGTCTCGTCGAACGCCCCTTTCGACTGAACGACGTAGTCATGGATGCTATCGACGGCCGCATAGATTGGTATGCCTGCAGAAAGCTTCGGATGGTCAACTGCCGCCCAAGCGTCTGTGACTTCCGGAGTAGCAAAGGCACGACCGTTGGTGAGAACGTGAATCGCGGTGTCCGGAAGCAAATCACGTGTCAGCTCGAGTAGCCCTAGGAAGCGACGCCATTCCGTAAGAGGCTCGCCACCGGTGAACGTGAGCGCGCGCGTCGCTGGATCGACTAACGGAAGAGCTTGCGCAATTAGGTCGACTAACCAACCGTCGTCGACCTTCCTCGGCGGTTGCGAACACATCAAGCAGAAGTTGTTGCAGCGTTCCGTAACTAGGAAAAAATTGTGCCTCGATGAGCGACGGTAGAGCACCCGCAAGCGACCGGAGCGTGGATGGATCGCAAGGACGTCGCCCTCGCAGAGCTCGGCGAAGCCTGCAGGCACACGTACATAGCTCAACGACATGCCGTCGGGACGGGCACCGCGACCGACTGCGAGCCTGAAATTACGGGCGTGCGCCCGCTCCCAGTCGCGATGGTCTGCGATCAACGCGGCATCGCGAACACCCACTGGATAGCTGACCGGCGAGCGAAGCCGCCAACACTGTTGCTTTGCGCTCAAGTCGGCGAGGTCGGCGGTCGACGAAACTCCCGCGAGCACAAGAGGTTTCACGATGCCCATCTCCGGAGAATGGCGGCATCCTCGGGAGAATGTTCCAGAAGCTCAAACAGGTGCGTGATGACACCTTTTTGTCGCTCGCAGAACTCGGATAGAGGCTTAATGCCCAATACGTCATTCTGGGTTGCATGGTGATACACGGGGTCTGCGCCGCAGTGGGGCTCGAATACACACGTCGAGCACTGCGGCGCCGTTTGGGTCAACGAATTTGCGACCGCCGAGACCAATGTGTCAGAGAGCACGAGATCTCGGTAGGTGTGCTCGCGCACGTTACCGAGTTCGAAGCTGCGGTCGCCCATTTCCGCTAGCATCCGGGCCTCGTCAGACGCGAACACGGTGCCCTCGTAGTTGTAGACAAGCGCCCCTAGTCCAATTCCCGCCGGGCTTCTCAGGTCGACGTAACCGATGGGCTCGTCACTGAGCATTCGTCGAAGGATCAGCGCCGAATAGAATTCGGGGAAGCGCCGCCCAGACTTGTTGATCTCCAAGATATAGCGAAGACCATTCTTCCAGAATTGCAACCAGTCCTGCGCGCCATACTTATGGAATTGCTTGGTTTTGATAGCAAATCCATAGGGAGAGAGTGGGCGAAGAAAGATGCCGTCAAGCCCCAGCCTAATGTACTCGTCGACAATTCGGTTGACTTGATCAAGGCTCGCCTTAGTGGTCGTCATCAATGCGCAGACCTTATCTGGGCCGAGGCGTTCTTTAATGCGTGCAATGCCCGCGACCGCGAGTTCGTGACTGTTTTGGCCGCGGCGCGGTCTATTCTTGTTGTGTAGATCTCGAGGACCGTCTAGCGAAGTACTGAACAGAACGCCATGTTCAGCGCAGAAATCGAGCACTTCGTCACTTAGCAGGGCGAGGTTCGTAGCGATCACGAACTGGAGCTGCTTTCCACGGGTGGCCGCCCGCTGCTTTGCAGTCACCACAATCCATCGGATCAGTTCGAAGTTGAGCAGCGGGTCACCTCCTTGAAATTCAATCTTAATAAGCGGAGCAGGTGCAGATAGAGCAATATCCAGCGCCCGCGACGCCGTCTCCCGGTCCATGTCGTAGCTGACACGGTCCCTGCTTTGTCGGGAGACCTGGCAATACGGACACGAGTGTTCGCATCGGAGAGTGACCACGAACAAGTGGAGCGGAGTGGCCGCTCGCAGGAAGCTCAGCCGGCTACGCAAACGAAGCGCCAAGATCTGCTGCTGTGCGCGCTGATCAACCGACCCAACAAAAAGCTTTTCGAAGGCGCGCTCATAGAGTCCGTCACCGGGCGTGAGATCGAGCGCGCAAAGGCGGTCTAGCTCGGAAGCGGTCATCTCAGCCATGTCGCCAACCATGTTCCCGACAAGGAATCGCTCCGCGTCAAGCCGTTCGAAGCGGATAGGCAAGAGTTGAAGCGCATTCGTATCGGGGCGGAAGGAGTCAGGTGAGGTGAAATGGCCCATCGTCATTCCTCGTCGACTAGAGACCCGAACGCCAAAGCCACGATGACGTCGCGCAACCGGTTAGTCTCCCGGCCAATTTTCTCGCGAAGATTTTCGTCAGTAACCAAATTTAAAAAATAGCTACGCAACTCGTCGCCTTGAAGCCACTGCTGCGACGGTGAAAGTCGGCAAACGAAGCGCCCATTCACTTCGTCAATTTGGCAAGCGGCCTGGCCGATCAAACGGTACGCGGCTTCCTGCAGTGCGCCAAGATTTTGCAGCGAGACGTTGAACTCGACGACAATATCGGACTTTGACAGCTTACTCATCGGTTTTACCTCGCCGCTCAGCGCGCAGATAGAGGGGCCGCTGACATCTAATCCTTGTAGAGCATGAGAGCAATATCATTGGTAGTCAATGAGGGTAGCCGTCACAGTAATGTCCACCTCCATGCACAGCGGCTAAAGCTTGATTCGCGATGCTTACGGCCTCTTGCTCCGAGAGCCCGTAGAGTCGCTCGAGTTCGGTTGCGATTTGATTCACTCCGAACCCGCTGCTCGCCCGCGCACACGCGAGGCGGGCTACATCAGACGGATTCATTGGCGCCGGCGAGCTTTTGGTCGTCGACGGCGGCGTGGTGGTAGGCCCGTAGGGCGGATACGGTACGTATGGCACACCAGGAGCACCAGGGACATATGGCGTGCCTGGCACGTATGGGACATCCGGCACGTACGGCGCGCCTGGGGCGCCGCCGGACACATGCGACGAGTGCGACGAATGGGATACGTGAGATCCGTGCTGAGGGAACAATATGCCGTCGCTGGTTTGGTGCACGGTGAAGCTCATTAGCTCCGAGGCCGCTTGCAGGACGACTTTCTTATCTCTTCGCTCCTTCCGATCCGTTTTATTAGCGATCTGGGCATCATCCGAGCTTGCCGTATCCGCGGCTGGTGGAGTGACTACCGGCGCGGCGAGGGCAGCGAGCGCCGAAGCAAGGCTCAAGATCTTTGGTCGTTCACGCATTCCCACCTCTGGGAACTAGTCCTCGAACCACTTTTGTCCGCATCATGCACGCGCCTCTTCTTTATTCTCAGCACATGTCGGGCATCGCTTTGGTGGGCGTCCGCGGGTACGGGCACGCTCCCAGGTGCCCATGCATATGGTGCAGACCAGCGTTTCGACCGCTGGCGGCCCGCTGTTGTTTGTGGGCACGTTCGATTGCTGTGAAGACCTTCTCGCATTGCCCGCAGTGGTCCGCGCAGCGCCGCGGCATCTGGGGCAGACTGGCTTGGTAGCACGACGTGCGGCCATCCAGGAATCACCGCATCTGCCGCAAACCTGCGCAATACCAACGGTGACCAGCCGAGTAACGGGCAGAGCTTGGCCCGAAGCTAGCGCCCAGCGGTAGTCCGCGAGGGCAGCGACGGGCGTACCATATCGGCGCGCTGCCTTGACCTTTGACGATTGCGATGCAATGTCGGCGGCGATAACAAGCCCGCAGGCTTTGGTGAAAGTGTCTTTGGGGATCAGTCCGCGGCAACGGGCTTCGGGCTCAAGGACGGCCTCTCGATCGATAGGGTTACCGAGTTCGTCTAGGGCCGCGCCACTGAAGCAGACCTGCAACCCGGGTTCTAGGGTGATGGTGTCGTCGGTGAGGCGGTAGGGGTTGGTCCGCCGCGTGACCGTCTCGGCATCTAAGTCGAGTAGCGCTGCCACTCGGCATAGTTGGTCGAGTTCGTCGTCGGTGACGATGGAGTCTTCGAGCGCGGCATCTATGAGCCCATTGAGGAACTCGCGATGTGCGTGTTCTCGATACCGGTTGTTCAGACCGAGTTCGGCTGCCAAAGTAGCCAATTCAGTTCGTTCTGTTGCCGTGAGCTGTAGGTCTGCGACAGCTCGATCTAGCAAGTTGACGTAGGCGGCTACGTCGGGGTCGGCATGAACCCCGCGAGCCAGGCTCGCGAGATATGGGACGTCAATAGAAACGTGCGCGAATCCGTCCCTCGTCAATATGCGCTTAGCGGGTGCGTGATGCAGGGGAGTGACCGCGACCGGAAGGCAGGTGCGAGTGAACGATTCCCAGATCGCAAATAGCAGTTGGCCGGTGGCCCTGGCATCAAACAGTGCGCGGTGCGAGCCCTGTTGGCGGATGCCATATTCAGCGCACGCTACGCCCAACTTGCATCCGGTGACTTGCAGGGTGTCCAAGCCGGCGCCCCAATCGATTTGCACATCGGTCCGACTAAATTCTTGGTCGATCATTCGAGCATCGAAGCGAAGATTGTGAGCGACGACAACGGTGCCATGTATGCGGGCGGCGATATGATCGGCGATGTCCTCAAAGGTCGGCGCTTCAGCGAGCATCGATGCGGTGACACCGTGTATCCACGTCGGTCCCGGATCACGCAGTGGGTTGACCAGGGTGTCGAATTCGTCGATAACATTGCCGGTGGAATCCATTGTCACGATCGCTATCTCGACGATCCGATCGCTCCGATACAGCCCAGTGGTCTCTACATCGACCACCGTGACGCATTCTGCTCCGACAAGTAGGGCTGCGAGCCCGTCGCCTGTCTGGCGCGGCCTGTTCGCTACTGATCGAACAGCTTCGACGCCGTTCACCTCGGGAGGGACCGGCCTAGACGCGGGCCTTGGCGCTGGCCAAAGCGGCGCCGGTGGATACGTCCAGTGCGTCCATCGAGCACCATCCCACCAACGCACCTCGGCATGGCCCCACGGGTCGACATACCAACCCGGCTGTGCACTCACAATCCCCCCGGATCTGACATCGTTGTTGCGTGTCTGCGAGGTGACACTACAAAGCCGAGGCGACAAATGTGTGGCTTCTGGTGGGTCCTACAGGATTTTTCTCACCGGGCCGCCTCGGCTCTCGTCGCGGATGCAGTAGAGGCCCTTTCTGGGAACGAATTCGGGAATCAAATTGCGAAACCACCTCCATCCGGCGCATCACGACGCAACCGTCCGAACGCCTAACCCAACCTGACCTGCAAACGAGATCACAGGAACAGCCGAGAACCCCTGGTTGCTAGCTCATAACCCAGAGGTCGCAGGTTCGAATCCTGTCCCCGCTACAAAGTGGGATGGCCCTCAGGCGCAAGCCCGGGGGCCATTTTCTATGGGTTTGGGAACACTCTACGATCGCGATTGATGACTGAAGGATCTCCTGGACCGGCGTCGCCACAAGCACAGGCCGGCGCAATTGCCCCGCTCGATGTCAACGGCTCCGGAGTCCTTCCCCCGGTCGCTCCCAAAGTGCGCCGACTCTTTTGGTTCCTCGAGCGCTTCGCACCCTATTTGGGATCGCGGTGGGCAGTCGAGTTATGGTGCACCCCACCGGTTCTCGAGTCGGCTCTGCGCATGCCGCCAGGGGTGTCCCCGGGCAGGCCAGTAGAAGCGTATTGGGATGGGCATCGGGTCGCCGGTGAGGAATGGGGCGAGGGACCGCCGGTATATCTGGTACACGGTTGGGGCGGCCAGCGCGCGCATCTGGCCATCTTCGTCAAACCGCTGGTCGAGGCGGGGTATCGAGTCGTCGCGTTCGACCTGCCCAGCCACAACGAATCTGATCCAGGTGAGCTTGCGCCCGGGCGTACTACCGCCACTGAGTGCGCCGACGCGATCGCGGCCATGATCGAGACCCACGGGCCGGCCCACGCGGTGGTGGCTCACTCACTCGGAGCGAATGCGACCGCATTGGCGGCGGCGCAGGGCGCACCCGTAGGGCGCTTGGTCTTCTTCGCGCCCATGGGCGATTTTCCTCTCTATCTCGACTGGTTCGCCGCACGCCATGGATTCGGTCGCCGGATCCGCGCGGGCCTGCACCGTCGTCTGGAAAAACGAATCGATATGCCGCTGGAAGAGACGAACATGACGCGGATCGGTCGGCGAGCCAACTACCCACCTTTGCTTCTCATCCACGACCCCGACGACCCGGACAGCCCCTATGCCGCCACCGAGCGCCTGGCCACCGCGTGGCAAGGCGCACAATTCATGACCACCCAAGGGCTGGGCCGCTTGGCGCATTACCGAATCCTGCGCCACCGCCCGGCTATTCGCGCCGGGGTGGAATTCATCGGTCCAAGCAGCTGACAGTCACCCGGTGTCCAGCCGGATGGGTAGTCGAGTCGGGCCGCGTAGCGAGCTGTGAGTAGACCAGGTCGTGGGGCCCATGGGTTCGATCCGGCTGACGTGTTCGACGAGTTGTCGTAGCACCGCATGCGCTTCCATGCGCGCCAGTGGTGCGCCCAGACACATGTGGGCGCCGTAGCCGAAGGCAACGTGAGAGCGCGGGTTGCGGTCGGCACGGTACTGGTCGGGCTCCTCGAAGGCCGTGGGATCGCGGTTGGCCGCTCCAAAGGACAAGAGAACGCGTGAACCGTTGGGAATGGTGACGTCACCGATTTGATAGTCCGCCCGGGTGTAGCGGTAGAGGTTCTGGATCGGAGTGCTGATGCGTAACTGTTCTTCGATGGCCAGCGGGATGAGATCGGGCCGCGCACGGATCATTTCGTATTGATCGGGATGATGGGCGAGGGTGTCGAACATGCCACCGAGGAGGTTGGTGGTCGTTTCGTTTCCGGCGATGAGTAGATGGATCGCGATGAGCAGTAGTTGGCGGTCGGTCAGGCTGCCATCGGTGTTGTGTGCCAAGAGCCGGCCCAGCACGGTGTCCGAGCCTTTGAGGCTCCCTGCGGCGAATTGCTTGACGAAGTAGCGTTGCAACGCGGCCATTGCTGTCATTGACCTTGCGGCACCAATCAATCCCGACAGCGTGGAATTCAGATCCATGACTCCGACGGCGCGTTCCGACCATCGACGGAAGTCGCCGACGTCGTCGTCGGGCACCCCGAGGATCCGTGCGATCAGGCGTATCGGCATTGGTATTGCCAACTGCTGCACCACGTCGCATCCGGGGTTGTTCACCACACCCGCGACGAGTTCTTCGGCCAGCTTCTCGATAATCGCCTGCCAGGAGTTCATGGCCCCCTTGCTGAATCCAGGCTGAACCTGCTTGCGCAGGCGGGTGTGCTCCTCACCGTCGGTGAGCACGGCGAGGGGCGCGGACATTCTCAGTCGGGTGACCCCTTGGGTGCTGGTGACTTGGTCGGTGTCGCGCAGCGCCGCGCGCACGTCGTCAAGCCGGCTGACGACGAAAGTTGCGCGCCTTGGGTTGTAATGCACGCGACCACTGCGGTGCAGTGCCCGGTAGGCGTCAAAAGGCTGAGCGGCGGTGACCGGGTCTTGCGGGTCGTAGTCGGTGTTGACCGCGCCCGTCCAACCGTCGTAGCCACGTCGGCGCGTCCGGATGGCGGCGGCCAGGTTCATTTGGGCGGCGCGGCCAAGCAGTCTGGCGCTTTCTGCTGCTCCTTGCATGGTCTGCTTCTTTGCCATGCTCGGCTACCCGATCGGTCGGCGATCGCGGCTCAGTCCCCGTCGCAATCGGACCTGAGTTGCGAGGATGCAGGTCGCCAGATACCCGATGTAGCACAGCCCGAGAGCTTTTGCGTGTCGCCTGGTCCGGGGAACGGCCGTCAGGATCCCGAGCGTCGTTTCGATGCCACCGTTGATGTAGGTGAAGGCGCGCGCGTGCTGGGGGAAACCGAGGCGGTTGAACGGCTCGAACGCTTGCGGCGCCGCGAAGTGCGCCAGGCCGATGCTGATGGCGGCGGCACCGTGTGCCGGGCGGATCTGCACGCCTCGCTTATCGCTGCCGGTCATATTCTTCTCGATGAGGGAGACGACTTGACGCACTCGCACCTTCTCCCGGTTGTCGACCACAAATTACGAGATTAATTTTCTCGTAAATCATGTCACACGGCGCCCACGGCGTACAGGGCGACGGGATTACGGTCGTGTGGTGAGCCAACCCCGCCGAGGGCGACCGCGAAGTGCCGCTGCGCACGAGGCGATTCTGGCGGCGACACGCTCACTGCTTGTTGATGTCGGCTACGCCGGGGTGTCGATGGACAAGGTGGCCGCAGTAGCTGGGGTCGGCACACAGACGGTGTATCGGCGCTGGCCGTCAAAGGCGCCCCTGGTGGCCGAAGCCGTCATGCAGCAATACCCGCCCGCCGACTTCACACTTCCCGACACCGGCGATTGCGTCGATGACCTACGAACCTGGATGCGCGAATACGCGGCGCGCACGGCAGCACCGGACAATGTCGCACTGATCCGGGCACTCGCCGCGGCGGCTGCTGAAGACCTCGACGATCGAGACAGCCTCTACCGGCAACTCACCGGTCGCGTTCACCACGCGGTGCAGGACCGGTTAACGAAAGGGATAGCTCTCGGTCAGATTCAGGCCAGCGCCGACATCGAGGCTGTGGCCGACGCCCTGATCGGAGCGATCCTGTATCGGATACTCAGTGCGACAACGCCCGTGAGCGAAACGCTCGATCGGTACGACGGGCTAATCGACACGCTGACAAGTGGACTCGCTCCCCGCTGACTGCGGGGCGCGGGCAGCTGTCAGACCTGCCCGTCACCGCCGTCATTACTGACCGCGTTGCCCCAGCCTGAGCCGCCGAAGCCTCCGACCCCGACAGTGCCGCCGTGACCTCCCGCGTTGGGGAAACCGCCATTGTTGGCACCGGGGCCACCCATCCCCCCACCGGCACCGGCTGTGCCGGCGCCCCCGGTGAAGGGGAACCCAAGGGTCTCGAGGCCGCCGCCCCCACCGCCGCCGCCGGTGCCGGTGCCGCCGTTCCCGGCCGCACCCCCGGCCGCAAATATGGCGGCGTAGGACGCGGAACCTCCGGTGCCGCCGGCTCCCGCGGCGCCGCCGGCGTACGCGGCGCCTCCGCCTCCGCCCCCGCCTCCGGCGCCGGCGGCTTGCAATACCGCGGTGCCGCCGGCGCCACCGCCGCCGCCCGTGCCTGACCCGCCGCCGGGTGCGCCGGCGCCGCCGCCGCCACCCAGGCCGCCAACTGCCTTGGCGACGACGTTGCCGCCGGTTTCGGTGGTGGCGGTGCCACCGGAGCCGCCGGTGCCGCCGATGCCGCCGATCCCGTCGCCGCCGGCGAAAGCCCCACCGCTACCGGCGTGGCCGCCGCTCCCGCCGGCGCCGCCACCACCCCCGCCGCCGGCCACGGCCGCAATGAGGCTGGCTGCGTCGTTCTTGGCGGTACCGCCGAGGCCGCCGGTGCCGCCCTTACCCCCGCCGCCGCCGGTGCCGTTGACTCCGCTGCCGCTGGTGTTACCGCCGGCCCCGCCGGCGCCACCGTGACCGCCCTGGCCGCCCTGGCCGGCGTAATCCTGAGCAAAGGAGCCGTCGTTCGAGCCGCCGGTGCCGCCGATACCCCCGGTCCCGCCGGTGCCGCCCGCGCCGCCGTTGCCGGCCTGCCCGTAATACCCTCCTCCGGGCGAGACCCCGGCGCCGCCGGCCCCGCCGGCACCGGCGGCACCACCATCGCCCCCGGCGCCCCCGGCTCCCGCGGTCAGGCCGCCGCTTCCGCCGCTGCCGCCGTGGCCGCCCACGCCGCCGTTGCCGCCGAGACCGCCCACCCCGCCGGTGCCGCCCAGCAGTGCCAGATTCGCGCCGCCGGCACCACCGTTTCCGCCCGCCCCACCCTGATAGCCGTTCCCGCCGGCGCCCCCGGGTGCGGCGTTGTTGACGCCGGCATCGCCGCCGCCGCCGCTGCCACCCGCGCCTCCGGCACCGCCGGCACCGCCGAACAGGGAGAACAACTGCCGGTTAGCCCCACCGGCGCCGCCATTTCCGCCATGGCCCCCAGGACCGTTGAAGATGTTCACCCCACCGCCTCCGCCCGCCCCGCCAGCCCCCGGCGCCCCGCCGCCGAGCAGCCCGTTGGCCCCTCCGGCACCGCCGCTTCCGCCGGAGCCGCCGAACAGCAGCAGGCCCTTTCCGCCGGCCCCGCCGTCACCGCCGTGGCCCCACAAGCCCGCCGATCCGCCGGCGCCACCCGCCTGCCCGGTTCCGCCGGAGCCCCCGTTGCCGCCGTTGCCGATCAGCCACCCGCCGTCGCCGCCCCGCTGTCCGGTCAGCGCGGCCCCATCGGCTCCGTTGCCGAACAGCGGGCGGCCCGTCAACATCTTGACCGGGTCGTAGTTGAACAACCCCGTGGCTTGGACCTGACCGACCAGGGTCGTCAACGGGTCCGCGACGGCTGCCGCATTGGCCGCCTCCGCGGTCGCGTATGCCCCAGCCCCCGACGTCAAGGCCCGGACGAATTGCTCGTGAAACAGCGCCGCCTGCGCGCTGAGCGCCTGGTACTGCTGGCCGTAGGCGCCGAACAACTGAGATATCGCAGCCGAAACCTCGTCCGCCCCCGCTGCCAACACCGCCGCCGTCGAGCCCGACGCCGCCGCCCTGGCGGCCTGCAGCGTCGTCCCGACGCTGGCCAAATCTCCTGCAGCCGAATCGATTAGCTCCGGTGCCACGTTCACAAACGACATGATGTCCAACCTCCCCTAGGACGAGGTGCCCTGTTGGAAGATGCCGGCGAGGTTGTGGCCGATGTTCTCTACGCCCGACACAAAGTTGTACGCAAGCCCGGCGCCCAGTTCGCCGACGTTGCCCATGCCTGATACGGCGTTGCCGAAGTTCATGAATCCTGAGGAAATCTGGCCTGTGACGTTGACGCCCGAGGTGCCAAAGTTCAAGAACGGGAACGGATTTGTGTTCTGGTAGCCCGAGACGAAATCGCCGCTGTTGGCAAAGCCGGAGCTGCCGCCGAGGCCTGTGTTGAAGAAGCCCGACGAGGGGGCGGCGGTGGTGTTGAAGAACCCGGGCGCTGCCGGAATGTTGATTTGCGCGATCGTGACAGGGTCCGTGGTGACGCTCGGGACGTCGATGGCCGGCGCGTCGAAGGGGAAGATGTTGACGCTCTGAATAACCACCGTCGGCGTGAGGGGGCCCGGGGGGATGGTGATTGTCGGCGTGTCGAAGCCGCCCAGGTTGATGGGCGGGACGGTGAAACTATTCGTCGAAATCACCGGTGTGTTGTAGCCCCCGGGCGCCCCAATGGTGATGATCGGGGCGTTGAACGACGTCAAACCGATCGTTGGCAGGTTGAAGGCGGAGATGAAACCATTGGAACCGAATTGGGTTATCTCGTTACCGCTGCTATTCATTGAAAAGTATTTTATTGGAACCCCCGGATCACCTATGAGGATCGGCGGGATAAAAACGTTCGTGAGGTTAATGTAGGTGCCGAGCCCGTCCAATTTCCCGAATGTCTGGGCCGGGTCGCCACCGACTTGGAAGTTCGCCGCGAGTGGAAGATACATGGACGGTAGTTGTACGAAGGGGAGGTTGAACTTCCCGATAGATATCGTCGGTGCGGTGAAACCGCCCACTGCTATCGGCGGTGTCTGGAACTGCGGAATGTGCACGCTCGGAAGGTTTATTCCCGGAATCGTTATTGTCGGCGCCGAGAACCCACCTATATGAAATGAGGGAATGGAGAACTGTGAGTTGTTGATGATCGAAGGTATGACCATCTTCGGCGCAAAAAATCCGCCGAGATGGGCGGACGGGATATGTATCGGGGGCAGGGTGACGGCGGGTACGCCGATCTGAACGTGCAGACTGCCCTGGAAATTGCCGGTATAGAACATGCCGTTGTTGAAGTTGCCCATGTTGAACATGCCGTTGTTGAAACTGCCGGTGTTCAATGCGCCGGTGTTGACGTTGCCGGAGTTGTAGGAACCGGTGTTGAAGCTGCCGATGTTGAAGTCGCCGGTGTTCACCCAGCCCGGGTTGAAAGATCCGGTGTTGTAGCTACCCGCGTTGTAAGCACCCGTGTTGACGGCACCCGAGTTGAAGATGCCCGTGTTGAGGTTTCCGGCGTTGAAGAAGCCGGTGCTGGCCAACCCCGAATTCCCGATGCCGGTGCTGAAGTCTCCCGAGTTGAAGAAGCCGAAGCTGCCCTTGCCCGAATTGAAGAATCCCACACTTCCGTCACCGGAATTGAACAGGCCAAAGCTGTTGACGCCCGTGTTGAGCTGGATGCCGACCTGATTGTTGCCGGTCAGGCCGATGCCGATGTTGTGGTCGCCTTTGTTGGCGATACCGATGTTGAAGTTGCCCAGGTTGGCGATGCCCTGGTTGTTGCTGCCCAGGTTTCCGAACAAGAAGTTGTGGCTGCCGACGTTCGCGGAGCCGACGTTTCCGTCGCCGATGTTTGCGGATCCGACGTTGGAATTACCGAAGTTCGCGTTGCCGATATTTCCAAAGCCGAAGTTTCCCATGCCCAGGTCGTTCATCCCGGCGTTCGCCAGGCCGAGGGCGAAGTCAAGTGACCTGGTGGACGCGGCGGGCAATGCGGCAGCTGATGCCGCCGCCGGCGATCCGGCGATCGGCAGCAACGCGGCAACAGCGCTCGAAGCGTCGGCGTAATAGCCCAGCATCGCGCCGACATCCTGGGCCCACATCTCCGCATAATCGGCCTCGACTGCTGCGATGGCCGGGAAGTTCAGACCGAACAGGTTTGTCCGCGCGAGCGATGACACCACCACACGGTTCAGTGCGATCAGGTCGGGGTGAACCGTCGCCGCCTGCACCTTCTCGAATGCCGCCACCATAGTTCGCGCGGCCGCGGCCGTCTCATCGGCTTGCGCGGAAACCGTGGTGAGCCAGCCGACATAAGGCGCGGCGGCCTTCATCATCGCCTGCGATGCCGCACCCTGATAGGACGCGCTGGTCAGCGTCGAGGTCACCCCGCCGAAAGACGTTGCGGCTGACCCTAATTCCGCGGCTAGATTGCCCCAAGCCTGCGCGGCGCCATACATCGGTTCGATCCCGGCACCGCCGAATATCTGGGCCGAGTTGATCTCCGGTGGCAACACTAGGAAGCTCATCGCCTCAAACCTTCCGTCTCCCAGCACTTTCGGCATTCAGGGTGGCGCGCGCACCGGCCGCGGTAAAGGGGTCGAAATACCCCATCGGCGGGACGGCCGGCCCGTGTGGGTATTTATTACGGTGGTCGGGAGTGGATCGCGCATAAGTGAGAGACTTCTGTCTACCGAATGGTTTTGGGAAGTGATGCCGTGGACGGTCTGGAGATGGCCACCGCCGAGCGCACGGACTTAGCTGATCTGCTGGAGACGTTGACGCCCGGGCAGTGGGAGGCACCGTCGCTGTGTCAGGGCTGGCGGGTACGGGACGTGGTCGCTCACGTCATGAGCTTTGACGGAGTCAGTCTTCACGGCATGTTTCGCCGCGCCATCCGCGGTCGGATTCTCCACATCAACCAGGCGGGTGTCGACGAACTCGCATCCCTCACTGCCGAACAGCTCCTGCACAGCCTGCGGGCTGGTCTCCGACCGCAGGGGCTGGCCACGATTCTCGGGGGCCGACTCGCCCTGCTGGACGTCACCATCCATCACCAGGACATCCGCCGTCCACTGGGTATGCCTCGGCAGATCCCGGCCGAACGGCTGCGGTGGGTCCTGGGGGCCTGCCTGTACAGTCCCGAACTGCCGGCGTGGCACCTCGCCCGGGGTTTACGCCTGACCGCGACGGACCTGGACTGGACTCACGGCTCGGGGCCGGAAGTCACCGGACCGGCAGAAGCTGTGCTGATGGCGATCACCGGTCGGCCGAGTGCCATCGGGGAGCTGGCCGGCCCGGGGCAACCGGTGCTGAACGCCCGGCTTGGGAATCGGGGGTGAGCGGCCTATCGGGCCAGGCGCAGAGTTGTGGCCCCGGCACTCGGGTGTTCGTGCCCGATTTGCTCTTCCAGCAGCCCCAATTCCATTGCCAGAAGCGTTAATTGGGGGCGGCGTCGGCGCCCGGTCTTGTCGCGGATCCGATCCAGGTGCGATCGCACCGTGCGCAGCGATATGACCAAGGTCTGGGCGATCTGCTGATCTGTGTTGCCGTGGGCAAGCAACGCCAGCAGCTCCAACTCGCGCCGGCTGAGCTTGTGGGGCGCACGGGCTTCTTTCGACGATGCGGCCGCCGGCGTCAGCCTGGGGGCCTCGGCGAGCCGATTGCGGTAACCCGCGGCGATCGCGCGGTATCCCGCGGCCGAGGCGGCATCGGCGGCCTCCTGGTACAGCGCGACGGCATCCTCCAAGTCGCCGCGGTAGGCAGCGAGGTCGGCCGCCGCGCCTACGGCCAGCGGATGGCGGTCCGGACCAAGAGTGGCGTTGACACAGTGCTCGGCCTCGGCTGCGGACCCGGCTGCCAGCAAGACAGGCACCACGGTGCTCACGACGAAGGGATCTTTAGCCAGCACGGGCACCTGTGCCAGCAACCTTCTCGCCACATCGGCAGCCCCCTGTGGGTCCCCGCCCCGGGCGGTCGCCAGTTCCACCCGGGTAGGGCCGCACATACGGTGCCACCAGCCGTCCCGTGGCCCGAGATCGTCCAGCAGCGCTTCGGCCTCGGACAGCCGGCCCTGCTGCAGCCGCACCCAGGCCAGGAGTTCGCGCCCGAGGAAGGACGACATCCCGGTGGGAACGGCTTCGGAGGCCTCGAGCACCGCCAGCGCGGCCGCCTCGGTTCGGTTGATGTCGCCCAGGAACCGTCCCGCCACGGCATCGACCAGCGAAGCCAGCACCTCCGGGGCCGGGCCGACGTTGAGCGCGCGGGCGCCGCTGCGGATCAGGCCGACTACCGACGACAGCTCGCCTGCCCGCATCGCCAAAGCCTTCTGCAGAACGCTGATGATGACGCCGGCGCCGAATTCCTCGGGCAGCCTCAGCCGCACAGCCTCCGCGATTCCACGGTCGATCACCGCAATACCCTCGTCGCGGCGGCCCAGCTCACACAGCGCTGCTCCGCGGTAGATCAACGCCGCGGCGCGGGCATGCTTGGCATCGGATTGCTCGGCCAGCGCCAGCGCGCGATCGGCGCAGGCCAGACCAGCCTCACCTTCGAGGTTCGAGTCGTGCCACATCGCCAGGCGCGCGTACAGCAAGGCCAGATCCGGCCCCGGCAAAGCGGTTTCGAGTATCAGACGCGCCCGCTCGAATGCATCGAGCGCGCCCTGCTGCTGGCCAAGAGCCAGCTGCACGGATCCGAGAACGATGAGAAGCTTTGCCGCCAAGCCGTTTCCGGCTCCTTCCAGCAGTTCCACGCCCTCTTCCAGTGGCGTGATCGCCGCCGCCGGATCCCCGCTGGCCAGCAGCATGCGACTCCGCTCGCACAGCAGATTGCCGCGCTCGACCGGATTGTCTACGTTTACCAACGCGTGGTCGTACAGTGCCGCCGCTTCGGCGAACGCCCCCGCCCGCGAGTTCATCTCAGCCGCCTGCGCGCACAGGGGCGCGGCGTCGGCCGCACGCCCGGCGGCCAGGAGATGACGGCTGCGCTCGATCACCGGCGCCGGCGGAACCGCCGCAGCGAGTGCGTCGGCGGCCCGGCTGTGCAGGGTTGTGGCTTCCCAGACCGGCACCGCGTCACGCACGGCCTCATGGGTGAGGGCGTGCCGAAACCGCACCCGTCCACGGTGAGCCGGGTCGGACTCCACCAACCGTGCGCGAGTCGCGGCGGTCAGCGCTGCCCACACCACCGAGGCCCGCAGCCCGGTCAGCTCCGACAGCAACCCGGGATCGAAGGTGTTTCCCAGCACCGCCGCGGCCATCACGACGCGCTGGTGTTCGGGCTCGAGGCGACCGAGTCGCCGCAAGACGCCGAGCGCCAGCGTGTTGGGCAGATGAAACCCGGAAAGCTCCGAGCACTGCCACCCGCCGTCGCGCCTGATGACATGTCCTGATCTGATCGCCGCTTCCAGCAACTCCTCCACGGCGTACGGCACACCCTCACTGCGGTGCACCAGCATGTCGACCAACTCGCTGCTGACCCGCTCGGCATCGAGGCGGGCGCACACCAGACGCTGGACATCGCCCCTGGCCAGCGGCGACAAATCCACCACGCCGGCCAGGCCGGCGCGCCGCCACCCGTCCAGCATCACCCGCACCGGGTGGGTCGCACCGCCCTCGTCGGAGCGGTCCGTCACCACCAACAGCAGCGGAAGCTTGCGGGTGCGCCGGGCAACGAAGTCGATCAGCGCGCGGGTCGATGCATCCGCCCAGTGCACGTCCTCGACCACCAACAGCGCACCCGACGGGGCCGCCACGGTGCGCAGCACCGTCACCACACCCTCGAAGAGCCGCAGCCGGATCGGGGCACCGAAAAGATCGTCCACCGGGGGCGCCCCGTCGGACAATTCCGGGACGATCGCGCCCACCGCACCGGCCGCCGGCCCGAGCTGTTCTCGAAACGCCGCCACATCGGCGGTGGCCAGGTAGCTGTCGATCGCTTCGGAGAAGGGCAGAAACGGCAGCGCGAGCTCCAGCTCCCGGCATCCACCCCACAGGGCGGCGCAGCCGCGCTCCTCGGCCCGGCGGCTGAGCTCGCGAGCCAGGCGCGTCTTGCCCATGCCGGCATCGCCGGCCAGCACCCGCACCCGGCCCGTTCCCCGTCGGGCATCG
Source organism: Mycobacterium sp. 23 (assembly GCF_048287075.1). Taxonomy (NCBI): domain Bacteria; kingdom Bacillati; phylum Actinomycetota; class Actinomycetes; order Mycobacteriales; family Mycobacteriaceae; genus Mycobacterium; species Mycobacterium sp. 23. The sequence goes on along the minus strand of NZ_JBLVUX010000005.1, from coordinate 2,440,024 downwards.
TCGAGTGTTTCCTCCAGCGCCGCAAGGTCTGCGTCCCTCGCGATAAGCGGGATCACCGGAGCCGACCAGACATGCCGCTGCGGCTCAGCATCGCGATGGTGTTGTGCATGCCAGGTCCCTTCGTCTCACTTCTGTCCCGAATGCGCAGTGCGGGTTGGCCAAGCTTTGACGACAGAGCGGGCTACCGATCCCAAGTCGCAGTTCAGGTAGCTCACATCATCGTGCGTCCGAATGTGGATATTCGGCACGAATTCAATAAGGGTGAAGGGAGGACCGGGACAGAGGGTCAGCGGGCTTAGCGAAACCACTGGAAGCCGCGAAAAGTGTCTGGAACTGCCAACTGTCGTCCCGTAGCAATACGTCGGCTCGTTGCAGGTGAATCATCGCGGCCTCATCGGCGGCGCGGCGGTGTTGCGCCGAACGCTGTGAGGGTGCGTCGTACCGACCCTTCGAGCAGATCTTCATCCAAGGGCCGATCCAGCAGGAGCAGCCGCACGTAAGTCGGGGCGACGAGGTACTCGATGAGCGTGTCGGGGTCGGTGTCGGGACCGAGTTCGCCCCGTTGCGCAGCACGCTCGACGATGACAGCAGCACCAGCGAAGCGCTTCTGCCAGAACGACTTTCGGGATTCCACCGAGCTGGGGTTGGCAGTGTCCAAAGCTGCCGCGGCGCGCAGGATCCGCTCGACTTCCGGCCGGCGCAGCAACTCGGAGATCTGCGACAGCAGGGCGCGGAGATCTTCTTCGAGGGTGCCGGTGTCCGGGACGGGATTGTCGGCTTCTGCCAGGTGGCCGACCGCGCCGGCCGCGAGGTCGGCAGGTGTCGGCCAGTGTCGGTAGACGGTGGTCTCCGCTACGCCCGCGGCGCGGGCAACGTTGGCGACGGTCAGGCCCTCATACCCGTGGGTGACGAGTTGCTCGAGCGCGGCGTCGAGCACGGCAGTGCGTACCCGCGCGGACCGGCCGCCGGTCCGGCGTTTCATCGCAGCGTCACCGCTGGGCACGCGACACCTCCCGGGGCCGGCCTTGACGTACGGACGAAATGAGCCTAGCGTGTCCTTAACGACAGAAAACTAGCGTTAAGGACAAAAGGTGCGTGGTGCCTCTCCGTTGCCGATCATCAGCGAGATTCGCGGCCGTACCGTGACGCGCGACGCGGTTCTGCGCTACGAGGACCGCCGAATCACCGCCGCGGCAAAGAAACTGGGGGTCAGCGTGCCGATTGGTGGCGATCTGGCCGAGCGCCGGGAGGCTTTCCTGCGGACCAAACTGGAGCTCGGCAGCGACGAGATACACCGCCTACTCCGCCGCGACGCGACGATTGCCGGCGCGATTGCCAAGGTGCAGGCACGGCTCAGTGGCCGGCGTCGATTCAGCGTCACGGACCTGTACGTGCCGGCCGGCTCGGCGACGCAATTCGTCGAGTTCTACTGGGACTGCGTACGGCGCAACGACGAAGCCGAATTGCTGCGCGCGTGTCCTGATCACTTCGTCCAGCGCATTGGGGCCGACGGGCGGCACGAGGTTCTCGAGACCAATGGGGGCAGTCCGCTCGCCGCGCTGTTTTTCATTGACTACGAGGATCTTTCGCACGTGGTGACCCCGGTCGATCGGGCCTTTCCCGGGCAGCTCGCCGGCGTTGCCTACGCCGACGGCATCCCAATCGGGGCGGTGCGCCACCAGTTCCGTGACACCGCTGACGGCTTCCATGCCCGCCTCACCGTCGAGTTCCCGCTGCCGACCTTGGGTCGCATGGTTGCCGGGCACCGCTGGCATCTGGCATGCGAGTTCTCCAACTGGATCGAAGCGGCATTCAAGTGAAAGCAAGAATCGAAATGGAACAGCGCGTCGAATTCCCCAGCGACGGAGAGACTTTGGTCGGTCGGCTATTTCGGCCCGACGATGCGACCGGTCCTTTGCCGACCGTGGTGGCCGCGGGCGGATGGTGCTACACCAAAGAAATCGTCCTACCCCATGTGGCCCGCATTGTTAACGAATCCTCGGTGCAGGTATTGACATTCGACTACGCCGGTGTCGGTGAGAGCTCGGGAGGGCGAAGGCAACACCTGGACCCGTGGCAGCAGATCTCCGACTACCGTAACGCCCTGACGTATGTGGAGTCCCGCGAGGACGTCAACCCCGACAAGCTCGGTGCGTTCGGCATCTCCTACAGCGGCGGCCACGTACTGATCCTTGCGGCGATCGATCCCAGGGTGAAAGCCGTGGTCAGCGTTGTGCCCGTGGTCGACGGCCACGCGACGATGAAGCGGGTTCACGGTGAGGCTCGATTCGCCGATTTCGAGGCCAAGATCCTCCATGCTCGTCGGCAGGCTCCGCTGGGCACAGATGACCGCATCGCCTTCGCCACTTTGACTCCGGCTGAGGAACTCTCGGTGTGGCCGTTCCCTCGGATCTACGAGGTGTTCAACCAGATCAAGGCCGATGAGGCCCCGTTGCATGAGCATTGGAGCACCACCGAGTCAGCCGAATTGCTGCTCAACTACAGCGTTTTCAATTTCCTGCCGCGAGTGCTCGACAAGAAGGTGATGATGATCGTCGCGGAGGGCGACAACATCACGGCGTGGGATCTGGAGATCGCCGCCTTCAACCAGGTCGCCTCGCCGTTCAAGAAACTCGCCGTCTTGCCGGCCGTCAGCCATATGAGCCTTTACGCCGAGCGCAGCGACACCAACATCGCCGCAGCGCATACCCGGGACTGGTTCGGCGAGCAGTTGTCCGAAGGCGGTCGTATCGGGTCCCTCGCGCCGGTCACCGGGCCCGACCTCTCGAAGCAGGACGCCCTGCTCGCTCAGTGCGGTCAGCTGACCGGCACTGAGCTGGCCGGACCGGCAGGAGGATGAGGTTCCAGCCGATCGGCCAGCCACGGCAGCGTTTCCGCAAAAGCCCCGGCCGCCGACGGCCAGTCGTGCTTGCCCGGCAATCCCATCACGCCGCACGAAATGCGGCTGCCCTGAGCGGCCTCACACAGCGCCTCGGCGGCGTCCTGCCCGACGCCGTCGCGACCGCCATCAGTACCAGGGACCGCGAACAGGCCGGATAGGCCGGTGTATGGGCCGTGGCGGCTGATCGCTGTCGCCGGGTCGAATCGCCAGTACGCCTCGGCGTCACCGCCGAACAACCGGTCGATCGTCTGTTCCCGCGTGCCCGAGTTAGGGCCGATGTCACCGCCGATGTCCACGAAGGCGCTGAACGTTTCGGGATGCATGACCGCCAAGTCGACGGCGCAGGTGCCGCCCGCGGAGAACCCGACGACGCCCCACTTCGGTTGAGCGCCCAGGCCGAACAGCTCGCCGATCTCGGGAATCACCTCGGACGTCAAATGCGCGGCGGCGTGCCCGCGCGGGCCGTCGACGCACTCGGTGTCGACGGTGAATCCGCCTGTGGCGTCCGCGAATACGGCGATCGGGGCGTTACCGTTGTGTGCCGCGGCGTAGGCATCGAGAGCTGTGGTGGCGTCACCGACGCGAATCCAATCGGCGGGGGTGCCGAACTCGCCGCCCAGCATCAGGATCGCCGGAAGCTGCTTTCCGCTGAACCACGCCGGAGGCAGGTAAACCCATTCGCGGCGATGTGAGAAGCCGGATATCCGACTGCTCGTGGTCACCGCCACAAGCTTTCCGCGTTGTAGCGCAGCATTTTTGCGCTGCATTTCGAAGGCTGTCCCGATGTGGACCTGACCCCGCAGTGGACGGTTGGTGAGTTGGCTCCACGCGGCATCAACGGTGGGGAAGTAGCCCAGCCAGCCGTTGATCGTCAGTCCCGCACTGAGCAGGCAGAACGACATCGCGAATACCGCCGCGTTGCGTCGCCAGCCGCTCGCACCCGACCAGCCCGCGACAACGGTGGCGGTGGCCAGCCCGAAGAGATAGACCCAGAGCCAGAGTTGCCATGGCGCGGGCTCACTGGCGATGCCAAGTGTCTCATACGTCCAGTGCGCCACCGCTACGGTTGCCGCTCCCGCGGTCACGCCGACCGCGAAAACTCGCCCACGCCACCCGATGGCATAGAGAAGCGCCGCCGTGGTCACGAATTGCACCACGGCGGGAATCAATCCGTGCATTAGCGAGGTGTACAGACCGAGAGTTTTACCCGCAGCCGAGCGTCGAAAACGTGGCACGCAGCACGCCGAGTTCGGCGATGGTCTTTTCGGCCTCGGCGGCGCTGTTTATCATGATGCCGATCGCCGATATCAGGTTTTTGTCGGCACGACTTGGGAAGGTGATACCTGTAGCGGGCGTGGCTCCTGGAGGGGGACGTGACGTCGATGTTCGACACAAGGAAACGACCGGCATGACCGCGTTGAGAACGGGTGAGGGGTTCCCCGACGTCGTCGTCACCGGGGTGGCGTCCACGACGTCCCTCGCGCCGGATGCCGAGGAGACCTGGCAGCAGCTGCTGCAGGGCAGCAGCGGAATTCGTAAATTGGACAAAGATTTCGTCACCGAATTCGACTCACCGATACGGATCGGCGGTCCGTTGCGCGAAGACCTGGACGAGCAATTCGGCCGCGTCGAACTGCGCCGGTTCGCGTTCATGCAGAAACTGTCCGCGGTGGTGAGCCGGCGGCTGTGGGAGCAGGCCGGGTCGCCCGAAGTCGATACCAATCGGCTGATGGTCTCGGTCGGTCTGGGCCTGGGCAGCACCGAGGACATTCCGCTCTGGCACAACATCTGGAAGGTCAAAGGCCTCAAGGCGATCTCACCGATCTCGGTGCAGAAGTACATGCCAAACGCGCCCGCCGCCGTGATCGGGCTCGACCGTGAGGCCAAGGCCGGCGTCGAGACGTCGGTGATGGCCGACGCGTCGGGTACCGCGGCCATCGCACAGGCCTGGCAGAACATCGTCCTCGGAGAGGCCGACATGGCGATCTGCGGCGGCGTGGAGACGGTTATCGAGGCCGTGCCGATGGCGACGTTCTGGCAACTGGGCATGCTGTCCACCAACAACGACGACCCGACCGGAGCCTGCCGGCCGTTCGACAGGCACCGCGACGGCATGGTGTTGGCGGAAGGCGGCGCGATGCTGCTGGTCGAAACCGAGGAGCATGCCAAGGCACGAGGCGCGCCCGTCCTGGCCCGGCTGATGGGTGCCGCCGTCACGTCGGACGGCTGCGACGCCGTGATGCCGGACCCGAGCGGCGAACGCGCCGGTGACGCGATTGCCCGCGCGATCTACCTGGCCGGACTGGCCCCGAGCGACATCGACCTCGTCAAGGCGCACGCCGTCGGCACCACGTTCGGGGATGCGGCCGAGGCGCGCGCCATCCGCCGGGCGCTGGGTGACCGCTCACCGGCGGTCTACGCGCCCAAGTCGGCGCTGGGCAATTCACTGGGTGCTGCCGGCGCGGTCGAGGCCGTGCTCACAGTCCAGGCTTTGCGTGACCAAATCGTGCCGCCCACTTTGAATTTCACCGAACCCGATCCTGAGATCGACCTCGATGTGGTGGCCGGTGAGGCACGTCGCGGGAATTACCGCTATGCCGTGGCGGAGTCGTTCGGCTTGGGCGGGAACAACGTCGCAGTGGTCTTCGGCGCGGCCTGAGTCAGGAGCGCACTTCGACGTCGTCGACTCTGGTGACGTCCTTGTCCTTCGGTCCGTGCGCACGCCCGATGTGCGCTTCTTCACGTATGCGCTTGACCATGTGCGGGTAGTGCAGCTCGAAAGCCGGTCGCTCCGAACGGATTCGGGGCAGCTCGTTGAAGTTGTGCCGCGGCGGCGGGCAACTGGTTGCCCACTCCAGCGAGTTGCCGTAACCCCACGGGTCGTCGACGGTCACCACTTCGCCGTAGCGCCAGCTCTTGAAGACGTTCCACACGAACGGGAACATCGACAGGCCCAGGATGAAGGCCCCGACGGTGGAGACGATATTCAGCGTCTGGAAATTGTCGGTCGGCAGATAATCGGCGTAGCGGCGCGGCATGCCCATGTCGCCCAGCCAGTGCTGCACCAGGAACGTGGTGTTGAACCCAATGAAGGTCAACCAGAAGTGCAGTTTGCCCAGCCGCTCGTCAAGGAGTCGACCCGTCATCTTCGGGAACCAGAAATACGTTCCGGCGTAGGTGGCGAACACGATGGTGCCGAACAGGACGTAATGGAAGTGGGCGACCACGAAATAGCTGTCCGTCACGTGGAAGTCCAGCGGCGGGCTGGCCAGCATCACTCCGGTCAGTCCGCCCAGCAGGAAGGTGAGCAGAAAGCCGATGGAGAAAAGCATCGGCGTCTCGAAGGTCAACTGGCCCTTCCACATGGTGCCGATCCAGTTGAAGAATTTGATTCCGGTTGGCACCGCGATCAGGTACGTCATGAACGAGAAGAACGGCAGCAGCACGGCTCCGGTGGCGAACATGTGGTGCGCCCACACCGCTACTGACAAGGCCGCGATCGACAGCGTCGCGTAAACCAGTGTGGTGTAACCGAAGATCGGCTTGCGTGAAAAGACCGGGAATATCTCGGTGACAATGCCGAAGAACGGCAAGGCCACGATGTAGACCTCCGGATGGCCGAAGAACCAGAACACGTGCTGCCACAGCAGAACTCCGCCATTGGCGGGGTCGTAGACGTGGGCGCCGAGGTGCCGGTCGGCGGCCAGCCCGAACAGCGCCGCCGTCAGCAGCGGGAACGCGATCAGCACCAGTACCGAGGTCACCAGGATGTTCCAGGTGAAGATCGGCATCCGGAACATCGTCATGCCTGGTGCGCGCATACACACGACGGTGGTGATCATGTTGACCGCGCCCAGGATGGTGCCCAGACCGGCGATGATCAGGCCGGTGATCCACAGATCGCCGCCGGCGCCGGGGGAGTGGACGGCGTCACTGAGCGGGGTGTAGGCGGTCCAGCCGAACTCCGCCGCGCCCCCGGGTGTGATGAAGCCCGCGAGCACGATCAGCCCGCCGAACAGGAACAGCCAGAACGACAGGGCGTTCAGGCGCGGGAACGCCACGTCGGGCGCACCGATCTGCAGCGGCAGCACGAGGTTGGCGAAGCCGAACACGATCGGGGTGGCATACAGCAGCAGCATGATCGTGCCGTGCATGGTGAAGAGCTGGTTGTATTGCTCGTTCGACAGGAACTGCAGGCCGGGCGCGGCCAGTTCGGCGCGCATCATCAGCGCCAGGAGGCCACCGATGAAGAACATCGTGAAGCAGGTGACGACGTACATGATGCCGATCAATTTGTGATCGGTGGTGGTGACGAGCTTGTAGATCAGGTTGCCCCTGGGGCCGAGCCGGGCCGGGAAGGGACGACGTGCGGTGAGCTGGGCAGCCTGCGGCTCCGCGATCGACATAGCGGTGCGGATTTCCGGCTTTTGCGGCCTCAAACATCGTGTTTGAACACGAACGTAACGGCTAGGCGGAACTGGTGACCACAATCGATCTCTACCTCGACCCCGTCTGCCCGTATTCCTGGGTGACCTCCCGGTGGCTGTTGGGCGCTGCCGAAAGAACGGGACGGCCGGTCGTGCTGCGTCAGATGAACCTGGCGGTTCTCAATGAGGGTAAGGACGCGGACGAAGCGCACCGGCGCATGTTCGAGCGCTCCCGACGTTTAGGACGCCTGTTCGCGGCGACCGCGGAGCGCTACGGGGCCGAGGCTTTCGCTCGCCTCTACGAGCCGGTCGGCGCCCGTCTGCACGTGCAGAAGGACGAGGTCACTCCGGGTGTGGTCGCCGATGTGCTCGACGGTCTGGGACTCGATGAATCACTGTCGGAGTCCCTCGGCGAGCCCGAGCACGACGAGGCGGTCAGGCGGGCGCATGCAGCCAGCCAGGACGCATTGGGCGACGAAGCAGGAAGCCCGATCATCGCGATCGACGGCCACGCGTTTTTTGGCCCCGTCCTGATTGGTGTGCCCGAAGCTGGTGAAGGCGTCGCACTCCTGGACGCGGTCGTGACCGCCGCCGGCGTTCCCGAGTTCGCCGTCCTACAGCGCCCGCACGGCTAGACACACCGGCGTGGGCATCGGCCCGGTCTTGCCCTAGACCCCAACCTGACACTTATTATTCGTCGGGTGTTCACCGGCGACCTGCGAAGCGTGCAATGGCGCTCTCAGGCGACCCGCCTCTGGGGGCCGACCGCCGTCGTGCTCATCGCCGCCGTGGTGATCGGCCTGCAGATCACGGCCACCGGAGCGGGGTTCGTGGGTCCGCTGCGCAGCCTGGCCGGCGACTATTTCGGCACGCCGACATCGGCCACCGTGCCGTGGGTCGGCCTAGGTGTGGCCATGGTCGGGCTATCCCGCCGGTACCGGGTCTGGTCGCTGTCGGTGGCGGTGGCGCTCGATGTCGTTCTCGCGGTGCTGAGGGTGGCGCGCGGCGGTGCCTGGACGGTCGGCAACGGTCCGCTGATCGTGCTCACCGGCTTGGCGGTGATCGTCGGATGGCGGCGCTGGGCCAGGGACGAACACTCCACGGCATTGCGGGGAGTCGCGTTCGGCCTCCTGCTCGTCATCGCCACCAAAGTCGGCGACAGCTGGTTGCGTATCACCGCGATCCTGCGGCCGGTGGTCCTGGACGAGTACGCACTGCTGGCCGATCACGCACTCGCACAACCCTCGTGGCTGCTGGGCCGGCTCCTGCACGCGGGCGGCCCTGTTATCAATGCGGCGTTTCACTGGGTGTACATCGAATTGCCCGTCGCGGCAATGGTGGTCGCGATCTATCAACTGCGCAACGTCAGCATCGGCGGCTGGCCGCGGCACTTTTTGATCCCGACATTCCTGGTGCTTGGCCTGATCGGGCCGCTGATCTACGTGTTCTTCCCGTTGGTCGGCCCGGACTTCGCTTTTGGAAGCGAGGGCCGGGGATTCGAAATCGGCGACTTCTGGCCGCACGCCGTGCCGCGGATCAATCTGTCCCCCAGAGCAATTGCCTTCGACGGATCGACTCCACGCAACTGCATGCCGTCGATGCACACGGCGTGGGCGCTGGCGGTGTTCCTGCACTCCCGCGGGGGACCACGCTGGCTGCGGATAGGCGGCGCACTGTGGCTGACGTGCACCGTCGCGGCGACCCTCGGCTTCGGGTACCACTACGGCGTCGATCTGCTGGCGGGCGGATTGCTCTGCCTGACGGTGGAATCGGCGCTACGGGAGCCGGTGCGCGACCGGATCGGGTGGCGAATAGGAATGACGGCTTTCGGAGCCGCGTTTCTGGCTGCGCTGCTGGTGTGTTGCCGGTACTTCGCGGCGGAAATGGCGCGCTACGCGGTGCCGTTCGGCGTGCTCATCATCGGCACGCTGGTGGCATTCAGCGCCGCGTTCTATGCGACGTACTTCGCCCGCCCGGCCCGACCAGCGAAGGACAGGAGCCTGCCGGTACCAGGCGTCTTCGCCGGGCAGGGCTCATCGGCTGTGTCCTGATACGCCGCAACGGAAAGGCGTTCATTCCGAGTCTGATTCGGTGAAGATGCCGCAGTCTTGTCGCGTATTGCACCGCAGTCCCAAAGGTCTTAGTGTCTTTACACACCATGAGCGATCTGTCACGGCCCAGCGACGAGCCCCCGGCACCCAGGCCGCCCGACGGCGACTGGCTGGGAACACCTTTCCTGAAGTTCACCCGAGAGGGCGCATTCGGAGTCTGCACGCTGGACCGGCCGGAAGCCCGCAACGCGATGACGCCGGCGATGTACTTCGGGATCAAATACGCGGTGAATCACGTCGGCAGCGATCCGGATCTGGCGGGCCTGCTCATCACCGGCACCGGCGATGTCTTCGCGCCCGGTGGCGACATGGGCGGGGGCGGCGGTGACAACTGGCTGACCTTCGGCTCAGCCCTCGGCATGGACGCTCTGCCGTTCGACACCCTGCGCCAATCCGCAAAGCCGGTGGTCGCCGCGGTCAACGGGCTCTGCCAGGGCGGGGGACTGCAGATCGCGCTGTGCGCCGACCTCGCCGTGGTCAGCGATCGCGCCACTTTCCGGGTGCCCGAGCTCTACCGCGGCATCGCCGACACCTATTACAGCCAGATGCTCGCACGGCTCATCGGACCGGTCCGCACCCGCGACCTGATGTTCACCGGACGCACCCTGTCCGCATCGGAGGCGCTGGATTGGGGGATGGTGGCGCGCGTTGTCCCGCACGTCGAGTTGGCTACGGCAGCAAGGGAAGTGCTCGCGCAGTGCTGCCGGACCGCTCCCGGCGCCCGCACGGTCATCAAGTCCAGTCTGGACAACTACCTGGGCCTCTACGACCGGATCGGGATGCAGTCCAGTCTCGGCTCCCCGGAGGCGATCGAGGGTTTCATGGCCTTCAAGGAACGCCGGTCGCCGAGCTGGGTGCACCCGGACTTACGGGTCGAGGGTCGGCTGTAGGGCGGCGATCACTTCGGCGGCGGCCCGCCGGCCGGCCTCGATCGCCCCATCCAGATAGCCGGGATGTCCACTGGCGGTTTCCGATCCACCCCAATGGATGTCGCCGACCGGACCACACGGCATCGGCACGAATCCCTCGGTGGTGCCGGGTTTCGGCAGCGCCACATAGCCGCCTTCGACGAATTCGTCGAGGTGCCAAGACTTCTCCTGCCAGTCGACCGGCTCCAGCACCTCCGGGCCGATGTGCGGCACCAGCGGCCTCAGCACGGCCTCGCGGCGCGCCGCGGCGTCCAGCGCGGACAGCTCTCGTGCGTCGGGACCGCCGACAAGCACGCACAGATGGCCCGGCCCGCCTGGCGCGGTGGTGTCGAAAACCGCGCTGCCCGGTCTGTCCAGGACAATGAACTCCCCGCCACCCCGTTCTCGCCAGAACGGCCGGCGATAGACCGCGACCGCCTTGTACACCGACCCCATATATGTGTTGTGCTGCAACGCAACCATATTCGAGGGCAGCGCGGGCTCGAACGTGATCCGGGAAGCCACCGGCGGCGGTGCCGTGACGATCACCTTGTCGGCCTTCACATCGCCCGACGCCGTGCGCACCAGCACCCGATCGCCACACACGATCGAGATCACCCGATGCCCGGTACGCACCCGCGGGCCCAACTCTGCCGCCAACCGCTCGACCAGTGCTCCGGCGCTTTCGACCAGCAACGATTCCTGGGCGCCGCCTTTGGTCCCCAGAATCGTCAACAGCCCTCCCTGATGACGAATCATGTCCGTGGCGGCGCGCACCGACAGCCGGTCGAGGTCCCCGGTCCACGAGATCAGGGCCACCACCTCGAGCAGTCGCCGAGCGGTGCGTCCCGGCACCCTGCTCAGCCAGCGGTCGAGGGTCGACGCGTTGAGTCTGGCCGGTGCTCCGAGCCGCGCCAGCACGCCGATCCCGGCCAGCGCCAAGGCCGAGACGAGCATCGAGGGCCCCAGTCGCGAGACCCGCCGCTGCCCGTCGATCACCGTGGGCAGGGTCGCGGTGTGCATCGGGAACATCGTCACGCCGAGTTCGGCGGCCAGCTCCGCGATCCGGTGGTGGTCGTGGCCGATCCACTGTCCACCCAGGTCGAAACGCGAACCCAGCGCACTGGTCCGGCCCAGCACGCGTCCGCCCACCCGATCGGCCGCTTCGAGGACGATCACGTCGATGTCCTGTCGATGCAGCTCACGCGCCGCGGTCAGTCCGGACAGTCCGGCGCCCACCACCACCACCGTCGACTCCCGCATCGGTACCTCCAAGTTCCATCCTAAGTCGGACAACCGACCAAATCAGTAAGCCACAGGTCGGTCATGCGGCGCAACGCGGGTCACCGCGCCCCTTTGACCGGCTGCGGGTCGGCGAACATCACCAGCATGTCTACGGCGCGTTCGAGATCATGCCGGGCCCGGGCGGCGTCGGTGCTGGCCACGTACTGCACGATCAGGCCGTCCAGCACTGCCAGCGTCAACCGGCCGAGCGTCGGGAAGTCCACGGCGCACCGCTCGCCGGCCGTCCGTGCAGCCTGCTCAAACAGCGTGCTGACCAGCTCGGTGTACCGGTCGTACTGCAACTGGGCCAGACCGCCCGCGCCTTCGGTGCGCACCGAATACATGGCCAGCTCATATTGCATGACCTGCAGTCCGATCTCACGCTCGACCAGCTTGCTCCAGAACATGGTCATGCTCTCCCGCAGCGCGTGCGCGACCCCGCGGTCAGGCTGCAGGCCGGGCTGCACGGCCGACACCACGTCGTCGATGACCGCCGTGATGACCGCGCGCAACAGCAGGTCCTTCGTCGGAAACACATAGTGCAACGTGCCGAGCGGGATGCCGGCCTCGGCCGCCACCGCGCGCAGAGTCGTGCCCGGAACCCCGACTTCGCTCAGTACCCGGACCGCGGCGGCCACGATCTCGTCCTGGCGCTGTTCCACCCGCACGTATGCCATGCACGGCTCCTTTCGTCATGGAGGTTCATAGTCGGACAACCGTCCGAAGTGTACGGCCGGGATCGGGGTCTGGCATCCAACTCCGTGACGGGGTGGAATAGGCGTGTGAAGCGACTCACTGGTGTGGACGCCCTGATGCTGTACACCGAGACACCCGAGATTCACATGCACACGCTGAAGATCGGCATCCTCGACGTGTCAAACATGGAGCGGGACTACGACTTTGAGATCTTCCGCGAGGTGGGTTACCAACGGCTGATGGCGCTCGAGCCGCTGCGGTACCAGTTGCTGGACATCCCGCTGAAGTTGCACCATCCCATGTGGCTGGTCAACGAGGACATCGACCTCGACTATCACGTACGCCGCGCGCGGGTGCCGGCGCCGGGCGGGCGACGAGAGCTCGACGAGTTGATCGGCCACATCGCGAGCACGCCGTTGCGCCGCGATCACCCGTTGTGGGAGATGTACGTCGCCGAGGGGCTGGCCGACAACCGGATTGCCATCATTCACAAGGTCCACCACGTACTGGCCGACGGCAAGGCTTCGGCTAACCAGATGGCTCAGGCGCTGTCGCCGCACCAGCCCGAACCCCGGCGGTTGCCGCGCGAACTGCCGACCCGCTCGCACCTGCTTAAGGAGGCCGCCAAAGATCACGCGGGCCTGATCCGCAAGCTGCCGCGCCTGCTCGGCGAGACGGCCTCGGGCATCTCCCGGGTGCGCCGCCGATCGAAGGAGCGGGGCCCCATCCCCGACCTGGCCCGCAACTTCGCCCCGCCGCCGTGCTTCATCAACCACCGGGTCAGTCCCGGGCGCCGTTTCGCCACCGCGCCGCTGGCGTTGGCCGACGTCAAGGAGACCAGCAAGCATCTCGGCGTCACGCTCAACGACGTCGTGCTGGCCACCGTGGCCGGGGCACTGCGCCGACTGCTGTTGCGCTACGACGGCCACGCCGATGTCCCGCTGATCGCCGGGGTGCCGGTGAGTTACAACCCGGCACCAGACCGCCTGGCGGGCAACGAGTTCACCTACATGACGCCGTCACTGCCGGTGCATGTCGAGGACCCGATGCAACGAGTCCGGCTGACGGCCATGGCAACCAGGATCGCGAAGGAGAACCACCAGCTGCTCGGCCCCACCGTGCTGCCCGCCTGGATGTCCTATCTGCCGACGGGGTTGGCGCCGCGCATCTTTCGCACCCAGGCCCGCCGCATGGAGTCGGCCAGCGTGATGAACCTGGTGGTGTCGAACGTGCCCGGGCCGCGCGAACGCGGCTGCATCGAGGGAGCCACACTCACCGAGATCTATTCGGTGGGGCCGATCGTCGCGGGCAGCGGCATGAACATCACCGTGTGGAGCTACGTCGACCAATTCGCCATCTCGGTGCTGACCGACGATCGCACCCTGGACGATCCGCATGAGGCTACCGATGCGCTGATCGACGCGTTCCGTGAATTGCGCAGCGCCGCCGGACTTTCCGAGGATCTCACACCGCTCGAGGCCAGCCTGCCGCTGGCCGCGGCGCTGGGTTGACGGCAATGGGCGGACAGGGCTGGCGCCGGCACGTCGTCATCCGGCTGATCGTCGCGGCACTCGTCGGCGCGGCGGCGGTGGTGCTGTTCGTGACCACGTCGGGATGGGCCTACGCACCGAGCGTGGGCTGGATCGCCGCGGCGTTGGTGTACCTGGTGTGGACGTGGATCGTCGTGCTGCCCATGGACGCCGAGAGCACGCGCGAACACGTGGTACCCGAGGACCCGCCGACCGGCTGGTTGATCGACGTGGTGATCCTGTCGGCGAGTGTGGCGAGCCTGGCCGGGGTGGCGCACCTGCTCACCGCCAGTTCCAAGGCGGGAGTGGAGAAGAACATCGCCGCGGGCACCGGGGTAGTCTGCATCGCCGTTGCCTGGTGCGTCGTCCATACCGTCTTCAGCATCCGCTACGCCGATGTCTATTACTCGAACTCGGCCAGTGGCATCGACTTCAGCGGCACCGAGCACCCCCGATTCCTGGATTTCTTCTATCTCGGATTCACCATCGGGATGACCTATCAGGTCTCGGACACCACGCTGCAGACCGGTCAGCTGCGCCGCATCGCGCTCGGCCAGGCGCTGCTGTCCTACCTGTTCGGTGCGGTTATTCTGGCTGTCACCATCAATCTGGTTGTCGGACTGAGTAATTCATGAAAGGAGGGCTCATGGCCGATCCCGGCCGGCGCGCACATCAGGAAGCCCGCAAGGCTCGCGTCATCGAGCACATGCAAAGCGAGAACGTGCAGGAGTGGGACCGCACGATGGCCACCTTCAGCCACCCCCGCTACGAGTTGCCCGACGGCACGGTGTTCGACGGCGCCGACGAGGTGATGCGGTACTGGATCGACGGGCGCGCGCTGGTACCCGACCAGACCAACGAACTGATCGAGCTCACCCACCTCGATGACGGGCAGGTCCAGATCGAGTTCTGGCTGCGCGGTACGCCGACCACGGCGACCGAGCCGTTCGAGGTCCGGCTGTGGGCCGTCTTCGGTTTCGATGAGTCCGACCTGATCACCGGGGAACGCGTATTCGTCGCTCCGCCGACCGCCGAGCAGCTCGCGGGATGAATGTTTCCCGCCGCTCCCCGAAGGGAACGAGGACGTGTGCCGAATAGTGAGGAGCAGTCGGGTCCGATCCGCAGCCTGATTCCCGCCCGTATCGACCGATTGCCCTGGTCGCCGTTTCACACCCGCATGGTGGTGGCGCTCGGCGTGGCGTGGATCCTGGACGGCTTGGAGATCACGGTGGCCAGTGCGGTGGCCGAGACGCTGACCGAACCGCAGACACTTCATCTGTCTTCGGCCGCCGTCGGGTTCGTCGCCACCGTCTACCTGGCCGGCGAGGTCGCCGGGGCGCTGTTCTTCGGCCGCCTGTCCGACAAGCTGGGGCGGCGCAACCTGTTCATGATCACCCTGGGCGTGTACCTGCTCGGCAGTGCACTCACGGCGGCGACGCTGGGCAACAGCGCGGCCTGGATCGCCTTCCTCTACCTGACGCGATTCATCGCCGGGATGGGCATCGGCGGGGAGTACGCGGCCATCAACTCGGCGATCGACGAGCTGATCCCGGCCCGCTTCCGGGGCCGCGTCGACATCGCGGTGAACGGGACCTACTGGGCCGGGGCGGTGTTGGGCACGCTGGGCACATTCGTCTTCCTGCGGGCCATCGAGCTGAGCCTGGGCTGGCGGTTGGCCTTCCTGATCGGCCCGGTCCTGGCGCTGGTCATTCTGCTGGTCCGGCGCAACCTGCCGGAGAGCCCGCGCTGGCAGGTGATGAACGGCCGCACCGAGGACGCCGAGCGCACCATCTCCCACATCGAGGAGGAGGTGCGGGCCACCGGTGCCTCCCTGCCGCCGGTCGACGAATCCACCGCGATCGAGTTGCGGCCCGCACAGGAGATCGGTTACCTCGCGTTGACGCGTGTGCTGTTCCGCGACTACCCGAGCCGCGCCGTACTGGGCGCCGTGCTGATGATCAGCCAGTCGTTCCTGTACAACGCGATCTTCTTCACCTACACCCTGGTGCTGGGCAAGTTCTACGGCGTGCCCTCAGCCTCGACACCGCTCTACCTCATCGCATTCGCGGTGGGTAATCTGCTCGGACCGCTGACCATCGGGCACTTCTTCGACACGATCGGCCGGCGCAAGATGATCGCCGGGACCTATCTGGCGTCGGGGCTGCTGCTGGCGCTCAGCGCGGCCCTGTTCCAGGCCGGTGTGCTGAACGCCATCACTCAGACCATCGCCTGGTGCGTCATCTTCTACATCGCCTCGGCCGGGGCGAGCGCGGCCTACCTCACCGTCAGCGAGATCTTCCCGCTCGAGGTGCGCGCCAAGGCGATCGCGGTGTTCTTCGCCATCGCACAGTGTTTCGGTGCGCTCGGGCCGGTCATCTACGGCGCACTCATCGGCGACGGCTCCAGGCCGCTGCTGCTGTTCCTGGGCTACCTGCTGGGCGCGGCGGTGATGATCGCCGGCGGCCTGGTGGCGTGGTTCCTCGCTGTCGACGCCGAAGGCAAATCCCTGGAGGACATCGCCACACCGCTGGCGGCCAGGTGAAGTCATACTGAGTATCCGGTTCCGATGACAGGAGAGGCAGGTCAGTGGTCTTTCGCGCAGACCAGGAGATAGGCCGCGATCTGGCTGCCGTGGACTGGGCGTCCACTCCGCTTGGGCCGGTTGAGGACTGGCCGCAGAGCCTGCGCACCGCCGTCGACATCCTGCTGTCGTCCCAGTTCTCCATGTGGATGGGCTGGGGGCCGGAACTCACCTTCTTCTGCAACGCGGCCTACCGCCGGGACACCTTGGGCCGCAAATACCCCTGGGCACTGGGCCGGCCCGCCAGCGAGGTCTGGGCCGAGATCTGGCCGGATATCACCCCGCGCGTGGAGCGCGTCCTTCGCGAGGGCGAGGCGACCTGGGACGAGGCATTGATGCTCATCCTGGGACGGTCCGGCTACCCGGAGGAGACCTACCACACGTTCTCCTACAGCCCGCTGCGCGACGACGACGCGCGCGTCGTCGGGCTGCTCTGCGTGGTCAGCGAGGACACCGATAGGGTCATCGCAGAGCGGCGCATGGCGACCCTGCGCGATCTGGGTTCGGACCCGAGTGTCATCCGCACCGAGCGGCAGATGCTCGATTTCGCCGCCGACCAGCTCAACAAGAACCCCTACGATCTCCCGTTCACCCTCACCTACCTGTTCGACGAGCAGGGCGACGCACAGCTGGCCGGAGCCAGTGGCATCGCCCCCGGTCATCCCGCGGCCCCGGAAACACTGCCGGGCGGCGGTGACTCGCTGTGGCCGACCGATAAGGCGGCGCAGGGCGACTGCGAGGTGATCGAACTCGACGGCCTCGCAATGAATCTGCCAACTGGCGCATGGCCCGAGCCACCGAGCCAGGCGCTGGCGGTGCCGCTGCTGCAGCAGGGTGGGCCGCCGGTCGGATTCCTGGTGGCGGGCCTCAACCGGTACCGCGAACTCGACGACGGCTATCGCGGATTCGTCGAACTGGTGGCCGGTTACCTCGCGACCGGGGTGAGCAGCGCGCGCAGCTACCAGGCTCAGCAGCGGCGCGCCGAAGAACTTGCCGAACTGGACCGCGCGAAGACCACCTTCTTCTCCAACATCAGCCACGAGTTCCGCACCCCGCTGACCCTGATCCAGGGGCCCGTCGACGAATTGCGGGCCCGGGCCGACGGTCTGGACGAGACCGCCCGCCAGGAACTGGAGTTGGTGCACCGCAACGGATTACGGCTGGCCAAGTTGGTCAACACGCTGCTGGACTTCTCGCGCATCGAGGCGGGCCGGATGCAGGCCCGGTTCGAGCCGGTCGACCTGGCGACCGTGACGGCCGATTTGGCCAGCGTGTTCCGCTCGGCGATCGACCAGGCCGGCCTGACGCTCACGGTGGACTGCCCGCCGCTGGACCAACCGGTTTACGTGGACCGCGGGATGTGGGAGAAGGTGGTACTCAACCTGCTCTCCAACGCGCTGAAGTTCACCTTCGAAGGCGAGATCACGGTGCGGGTCGCCCGCGACGACCGGCAGGTGGTGGTCACCTTCGCCGACACCGGGGTCGGTGTGTCGGCGGCCGAAATGCCGCGGCTGTTCGAACGTTTTCACCGCATCGAGACCACTCGCGCGCGATCCACCGAGGGCAGCGGCATCGGGCTGGCCCTGGTGCGGGAACTGGTCGGGTTGCACGGGGGCACCATCACGGCCGACAGCCGGGAGGGCGAGGGAACCACCTTCACCATCCGGTTGCCGTTCGGCACCGCGCATCTGCCGGCCGACGAGGTGGCCGAACCGCGCGACACCCGCATGGCTGCCAGCGCGGTCGCCGAGCCGTACGTGCAGGAGGCGTTGCGTTGGCTGCCGGACGAATCCGGCGCGGCGACAACAATTCTGGAGTCCCAGCCGGCCCAGGCCGGGGGCGGCGGCCCGCGGGTGCTGGTGGCCGACGACAACGTCGACATGCGCGCTTATCTGACGAACCTGCTGGGTGCGTCCGGGTATCAGGTGAGCGGCGTGGGTGACGGCGAGCAGGCGCTGGAGGCCATTCGCGCCCAGCTCCCCGATCTGGTGATCAGCGACGTGATGATGCCGAAGCTGGATGGTCTGCAATTGCTGGCCGCGCTGCGGGCCGATCAGCGCACGGCGGCACTGCCCGTGCTGCTGCTGTCGGCGCGGGCCGGCCAGGAAGCGTCCATCGAAGGCTTGTTGGCCGGCGCCGACGACTATCTGGTCAAGCCGTTCGCCGCCGCGGAACTGCTGGCGCGGGTGCGCGCCAACGTCGAGTTGGCGCGGATACGCAACTATCACGTCCGGTGGCGCACGGCGCTGGTGGACTCGCTGCAGGAAGCCTTCTTCGTCATCGACGAACAGGGCGCGGTCATCGAGGTCAACGCGGCTTTCGCCGATATCCTCGGCTACGGCCCCGAAGGACTGCCGTACGAAGCGCCCCACGCCTGGTGGCCGGACCCCGAAGTCGATGTCGTGGCCCGTCAGTTGGTCGAGGACGAGTTCGCCAAGTCGCTCGGCGAATCTGAGGGCAGCTTGAGCATTCCGGTCACCCACCGCGACGGGCACCGGTTGTGGATCGCGGCCAACTTCAACCATGCCCACGACCCCGATTCGGGACGCCGGGTCATGGTCGGGACCTTCCGCGACATCACGGCCGAGCACTATGCCGTACAGAGCCAGAGCGCGCTGGCCGAGCTCAATCAGCAACTCGTGCAAGCCGATACGCTCACCGACGCGCTGCAGGGTGCCGCCGAGGTGCTGCGCCGGGTGTGGCAGGCCCGGCGCGTTTTGGCGGTCACGTTCGCCAGCGCCACCGAGAGCGCGCCGCACGTGGTCTGCGCCGGAGAGCCCGCGCAGTGGGCCGACCTCTCGCCGCAACTGCGGCAGCAGATCGGGTCGCTGCGCGAGACGGATCTTCTGAGCACCGTCACCGTCGACGCCGGCGCGGCCGGCATCGCGTCGCAGCATCCCCGTGGCCTACTGGTCATCTGGGTCGAATTGTCCGAGCACCGCCGGTTCACCCGGGAAGACCAGACCCTGCTCGCGGTGCTGGCCGGCCGGCTCGGGCAGGGGCTGCAGCGCGTCTACCAACTGGACGAGCAACGGGAAACCGCTGTGGCACTGCAGCATGCGATGTTGGGGCCGGCGTCGCTGCCCGAGGGGTTCGCGGTGCGGTATCTGCCCGCCAGCCATCCACTGCAGGTGGGCGGCGACTGGTACGACGTCGTCGATCTCGACGACGATCGCGTCGCGTTGATCGTCGGCGACTGTGTCGGTCACGGCTTGGCGGCGGCCACCGTCATGGGTCAGCTGCGCAGCGCCTGCCGCGCGCTGCTGCTCGAGCACCCCAGCCCCGGCGCGGTGCTCACGGCCCTGGACCGCTTCGCCGCGCGACTGCCCGGCGCCCGCTGCACGACCGCATTCTGTGCGGTGCTGACTCAGCAGACGGGCGAACTGGTGTACTCCAGCGCCGGGCACCCGCCGCCGATCATGGTGTACGCGGACGGCAGCACGGTGCTGCTGGGCGAGGAACACGGGCTTCCCCTGGCGCTGCGCCCGAGTTGGCAGCGACTCGAAAGCCGCATCACGATGCCGCCGCGTGCCACGCTGTTGCTCTACACCGACGGTCTGGTGGAGCGGCGCGGGCACTCTCTCGACGACGGCATGACGCGGGCGGCCGACCTGGTGCAAAGTGGGCGATCGGAGGCGCTCGAAGAGGTGGCGGATCGGCTCATGTCCCAGTTGGAGCCCGGCGGCGGGTACCCCGACGACGTGGCGATGTTGCTCTACCGCCAGCCCGCGCCGTTCTCACTGGAATTCGTCGCCGATGCGAGCAACCTGGCCGATAGCCGAAATGCGCTGCGCGGCTGGCTGACCCGTGCGGGCGTCGAGCCGGATCAGATTCAGGACGTGCTCATCGCGACGGGTGAAGCCGTCGCCAACGCGATCGAGCACGGTCACCGCGACCAGCGGGTCGGCACCGTCTCGCTGCGTGCGACCGCGATCGTCGACCGGTTGCAGGTGACCATCAGCGATACCGGAGCCTGGAAGACGCCGGCCCATACTGCCGAATTCAGCCGCGGGCGTGGCATTTCCCTGATGCGAGTCCTGATGGAGGACTGCAGCATTGAATCCAGCGAAGCCGGCACGACCGTTTCCATGCATGCAAGGATCACGTGATGGCAACACCGCTCACCTTGAACACCGACCGCGGCTCCGACGGGGCGCACCGCTTGACCGCGGTCGGCGAGATCGACCTGAGCAACATCGAGGTGTTCAAGCGGGCCCTTTCCGACGCCAACGCCGGCACCCGCGACCCGATCACGATCGATCTCAGTGCCGTCAAGTACGTCGACAGTGCGGGCATCAACGCGCTGTTCGACCAGGCCGACGCGGTCGACCAATTACATGTGATCGTCCATCCTCTGCTCGTCCGTGTGCTCACCGTCAGTGGGTTCAGCAAGATCGCGAGTGTTGAGGCCGCGGCTAAGGCCGACGGCTGAACTGCATGTCGAGGCTGCGCAGGTAGGTCTGCAACCCGGCGTCCTGGACGGGAATCAGATGCGCCGGCGCGCCGGACTCGTTGTAGTGTGCGTGCCACATGCCGGGCGGCGTGGTGAACGCGCCGCCGGCCTGCCAGTCCACCCGGATCGGATCGGCGATCCGGCCACGGTCGTCGAGTTCGGTGCCCAGCAGCGTGTAGCACCCGGGCCGGGCGTCCAGGATCAGGTCCAGGGCGACCGACTGGTGGCGGTGCGGGCGCTGCTCCTGACCGGGCGGCAGCACACCGAACATCGCCCACAACACGTGCGTCAGCGTGAGCGTCTGCTCCTGCTCGGCGTTGGCCAGCAGCACGCTGACCCGGTTCTTCTCGTTGGCTCCCGGCTGCGAGGCGATGTGCTCGAGTTCGGCGATCACATCCGCGCCGCGGAACTTGGTCGGGCGGAAGCGGGGTTCGGACGCCCGGACGCCGAGGTGGCGAAGCAGCGGCTCGTCGTGCACCCAGTACATCGCCGCGTCGTCGTCGGCGTGGAAAGTCGCCTCGGCGCCGGCCGGCAAGGTCAGGAAATCGCCCTTCTCCCAACGCACCTGGTGGCCGTCAACAACGACGGCGCCGCGGCCGGACAGCACGTAGTACATCTGGGAAGTGGCGTTGGGGCAGGTGTCGATCCGCTCGCCCGCGCGGATCCGCACGAAGTTCGCGAGCAATGCCGGACTGGTCGCCGCGCCCGTGCTGATGCCGAGGTCGGCGGACAGGTCCAAGGGCACGACACCGGTCGGCTGGTCCAGGTAGATCTCCGGGCCGAACTGCACGATCGGCACCCGGGGTGTGTGGCCGGACCCGATGGGGTCGGCAGCCTGGGTGTATTCGAAATAGCGGGCGTCACGGGCCCACGTCGTTTCCAGGGTGGAAGTTTCGAGGGTGGAAGTCATGTCTATATCGTATCTATCTTGTATCTATGATGCAACCCGTTAGAGTTTCCGGTACTACGCAGGCGCAGAGGAGGGCCATGACGTTGGAAGTCACCAGCGGTCCCGGCGCGGCCAAGGATCGTGCGCTCGACTACGTCAAGGCCAAGGTGCTGACCGGGGAATTTCCCGGCGGGGAACTGATCAGCGAGGGGGAGGTAGCCTCCGCCCTGGGGATGTCGCGAACCCCGGTCCGCGAGGCGTTCCTGCAACTTGAGGCCGCCGGTCTGCTGCGGCTCTATCCGAAACGCGGGGCGCTGGTGGTGCCGGTCTCGCCGCGTGAGGTCCGCGCGGTCTTGCAGGCCCGGCTGGTGCTGGAAGAGTTCGCGGTTCGGGCGGTGATCGAGCGCGGTCCCGAGGCGTGTGCGGCTGTCTACGAACGGCTTTCGGCTCAGGTGCAGCGCCAGCGCGAGGCCGCGGCCGCCTCCGGACTGCACGAATTCCTGGAATCCGACCGTGCCTTTCATAACGCCACCCTGGAGGCCGCCGGCAACGACATCCTGGCCGGCTTCTACTCCACCCTGCGGGACCGGCAGATGCGGATGATCGGCGAATCGGCGCGCAATCCTCAGCGACTGGCCACCATCATCGAGCAACACGAAGGCATCGCCCGGGCACTTCGCGACGGGGACGGTGATGCCGCGCGAGCCGCGGTGCGGGCGCATCTGGCGGGCACCATGCGGGCACTGGGCCTGGCCAGCGAGGGGGAACTGTGAAGCAGCGTGTTGTCGTGGTGGGCGGTGGGTTGGCGGGCCTGGCCGCGACGGTGTGGCTGGCCGAGCTCGGCTACGCCGTCACGCTGGTGGAAGGCAACGGCAAGCTGGGCGGACGCACCATCGGCCTGACATCGGGGCACGGCGATGCGATCGAAAACGGGCAACACGTGCTGGCCGGCTCCTACGACTGCATCTTCCGCTACCTCGATTCGGTTGGCACGCGCCATCTTCTGAAGTTTCCCGACGAGTTCGGCGTGCGGTATCCCGGTGGGCACGTCGAGACGTTCGGTCTGCGCCCGCGTCATGCCCGCCGGATGTTCCTCGGTCAGGTACGGGGCCTGGGGATGGTGGATCTGCTGCGGGCCGCGCCGGCGTGGGCCCGGTTGATGCGTGACGTGGTGCGCTTCGACGATGCCCTGGACGACATCACCGTGGACGAGTGGTTCGACCGCCTCGGGTTTCCCGCCGCGGTCCGCCGAATCATGCTCAATTCCATGGTGATCGGCCTGCTGAACGAGCTACCCGAGTACGCGTCGGCGCATGCTTTCGCCGCTCTGTTGCGGACCGGCGCTGAGCGGGTGCGGCGCGGCGGCGGGACGGCCATGCGCATCGGCTATCCCACCGTCGACCTGGAAACCCTGTACCTCAACGGCGCTCGCCGCGTGATGGCCGAACGCGGGGTCCAGGTGCGGTTGCGGACCCGGGCGGTAGCGGTCGCGGTGGACGACGGTCGCGCGTCCGGGGTGCGGTTGGCCGACAGTTCGGTGATCGACGCCGACGCGGTGGTGCTGGCTGTGCCGTCCTGGAATCTGCGGTCGCTGCTGGACGAGGTGCCCGGGTCCGAGGACGTCCGGTTGGCGGCCAAGCAACTCGAGCCGATCCCGATCATGAACGCCTACGTGTTGCTGGACCGACCGCTGGGCACCGTGGCGCCGTGGGAATCGTTGCTGGACAGCGACATCGGCTGGGTCTTCGACCGCGACCGGATGCACGGGCCGCGCGGCGACGGCAACCATCTCTACGCGCTGACCACCTGCGCCGCCTACGACCTGATGACATTGAAGAACCCGGAGGTGGCGGATCGCCTGGTCGGCGCACTGCGCGCCAGCTACCCGGCCGCGCGCGAGGCCCGGGTCCTCGACGTCACCGTGGTGCCCTGGCCGAAGGCCACGTTCTCGTCCCGGGTCGGTATGTCGACCATCCGCCCCGGCAACCGCACGTCGTTGCCCAACCTGGTGCTGGCCGGTGACTGGACGCACAACGACTGGCCCACCACGATGGAGGGCGCTGCCCAAAGCGCCTCGTACGCAGTCGATCTCGTCCACGAGGTGCTGCGGTCCGGGAGTTGAGCGCAACCGGGCGCCCGCGGTATGAGATTCTGGGCCGCATGGCGAAGCTGCGGGGCCGACGGGTGGCCATCACCGGAGGGGCCCAGGGCATCGGCCGGGCGATCGGTGAGGCGCTGATCGCGGCGGGCGCCACGGTCGCCCTCGGCGACGTGCAGGAAGCCGCCGTCCGGCAGACCGCCACCGAGATCGGGGCCGAGGGCTATCACCTCGACGTGACCGACCCGGTGAGTTTCGAGGCCTTCCTGGACCAGTCCGCCGCGGATCTCGGCGGCCTCGACGTCCTGGTCAACAACGCGGGCATCATGCCGATCGGGCCGTTCCTGCAGGAGAACCCCAAAGTCACCAGGCGCACCATCGAGATCGACGTGCTGGGCGTGCTGACCGGCACCCGGCTGGCCGGTGCCCGCTTCGCCGGGCGCGGGTCGGGCCACATCGTCAACATCGCCTCGGTGATGGGCACCCTGGCCTCCCCGAACGCGGCCACCTACTGCGCGTCCAAGTACGCCGTCGTCGGGTTCAGCGAGGCGCTGCGCCAGGAGTGGCGGGGCAGCGGAGTCAAGGTGTCGGCCATCTGCCCGGGTTTCGTCCGGACCGAGTTGATCGCCGGGATGTCGGCGCCCGGACTGCTGGAGCGATTCCTGGTGGTCAACCCCGAGGACGTCGCCACCGCCGTGGTGGCCGAACTGGACAAGGGAGCTTCCCGCACGGTGTTCGTGCCCAAGTTGGTGGGTCTGGTTTCCCGCGGAACGGTCACGCTGCCGGCGCCCCTGGTGGACGCGGCCTTCCGGTTGTCGGGCGGTAACAAGGTCACCGCGGAGCTCGACCGCGAGCAGCGGGCCGCCTATCAGGCGCGTATCGAGGATCAGGAGTAGGCATGGGGGACAACGACACTCGGATCGAGCTGACCGGACTGCGGGGTGTGCCGGAAAGCGCACTCAGTCAGGCGCTGGTCGCGACGCTGCCGCGCAACGAAGCGCCCGCGCCGTGGGAGTGCCGCTGCTCGGCCCTGCTGTGGCTGGGCCGCGGCGGTCGCGCCGCCGCCTCGGTCCTGCCGCCGGCGCTGGCGGGCAGTCCGGCGCTGGTCACCCTCGGTGCGTTCGTCCGCTACACCGACACCCCGGTCGGCGCCTACGACGAGGTGCTCGGCATCGTCGGCTCGCGGAGCGGCCTGCGCCCCTGGGGCAATGTGGCCTTCATGTCGGTCGACTCCGAGACCAGCCTGGTCGGCGGCCGCACCAACTGGGCGATGCCGAAGACGCTGGCCCGCTTCGACGGGGAGTTGGCCGACGGCAACCTCATCACCGGCAGCAGCACCGATGAGCCGTCGTGGACGGTCAGCGCGACGCCGCGGATCAAGGGGCCGGCGCTGCCGTTGAAGGTCAAGGGCAGCGCGCGCCAGCAGTTCGCGGACGGTCGCATCGGCGACTCGCTGCTGACGTTCAACGGCCGGATCCGGCCGGCCCTGGTGACCGTCGGCGTCTCGTCGTCGGGCCCGCTGCCGACGTGGTTGCGTCCCGGACTGCACCTGGGCGCCTTCGTCGAAGAGGCGACCTTCACCCTCGGCGAACCGCGGTTCTGACGGCGGCGACCCGCTGCGCCCGGCTGCGCCGCGCTTGCGATCGCCGCGGTTTGCGGGCTAGTCCAGCTCGCCGTACTCGTCGAACCAGTGCGCAAGCTTGCCGCGCCGGCTGACGGCGCGCAGTCTGGCCTCGGCCGCGGCGCGGGTTTTGCTGGTGGTGATGATCAGCAGCTCGTCGCCGCTCTCGATGCGGGTATCGGGCTCCGGGACGAAGGTGTGGCCGTCGCGAATGATCAGGGTGATGACCGCCGGGTCGGGTAGCCGCAGTTCCAGGATGGTGACGTTGTGCAGCCGCGACGGCCGCTGCACCCGCATGGTCAGCAGTTCGGCGTCGAGCATGTCCAGCGGCGCGGCTTCCACCTGAATCTCGCGGGTCGCCTCGCGCGAAATCAGGCCCAGGACGCGGGCGATGGGCCGCAGGCTGGGGCCCTGGATCAGGGTGAACACCACGACCAGCACGAACACGATGTTGAGCAGCCGGGAGCTGCCCGGCACGCCTTCCACGATCGGAAAGGTCGCCAGCACGATCGGGACCGCGCCGCGCAGGCCTGCCCAGGACAGGAAAGCCTGATCGCGCCAGGGCGTTCGGAACCAGATCAGCGTTCCCACCACCGACAGCGGCCGCGCGACCAGCAGCAGCACCAGCCCGATCACGATCGCCGGGATCAGGTCAGCCGCCAGATCGCTCGGGTTGACCAGCAGCCCGAGCAGGACGAACAGGCCGATCTGGGCCAGCCACCCGACCCCTTCGGCGAAGGACCGGGTCGCCGAGCGGTGTGGCAGCCCCGAGTTCGCCAGGACTACCGCGGCCAGGTAAGCGGCGATGAAGCCACTGGCGTGGGCGTCACCGGCGGCGGCGAACGCCACCAGGCCCAGGCCGAACGTCGCGATGGGGTACAGGCCGGAGGCCGGCAACGCTATGCGCCGCAGTCCGAACGAGCCGAGGTAGCCGACCAGCAGCCCGATCACGGACCCGCCGAGCAGCTCGTACAGCAGGTCGGTGACGGCGCCCTCCGGTTTGAGCACGAAGGGCACCACGCTGAACATCAGGACCAGGATCACCCCGGGTGCGTCGTTGAACCCGGACTCGGCCTCCAGCAGTCCGGCCAGCCGCCGCGGCAACGGCAGCACCCGCAGCACCGAGAACACCGCCGCCGCGTCGGTCGAAGACACGATGGCACCGAGCAGCAGAGCGAGTTGCCAGTCGAAGTGCAGCAGCAGGTGCGCGCCCACGGCAGTGACCACCGTGCTGATGACGACGCCTACCGTGCCCAGCGCGGCCGCCGGCGCCAGGACCTTGCGGATGTCGCTGAACCTGGTGGTCAGACCGCCTTCCACCAGGATGACGGCCAGTGCCGCGATGCCCACGTTGCGGGACAGGATCACGTCGTCGAACTGCAGGCCCAACCCGTCCTCGCCGATGACGACACCGACCAGCAGGAACAACAACAGACTCGGGAAGCCCACGACGGTGGCCACGCGGGTACCGACGATGCTGGCCAGCAGCACGAGGCCGCCGACCGACACGGTCAGGTACAGCTGTTCCAGGGTCATGTGGTTCCACTTCAGACGAGGCGATGTGGTGCGGACGAGGCCGCCGGCATCGGCGTGCTGCCAGTAAATCAGCCCGCAGCCGACGGCCGCGCGTTGCACAGCGGGAAGTGCCGGGTGTCATGGCATACGCAAAGATGGTCGTGTGACCAAGCGGAAGTTGCGTATCGGGATTGCCGGCGCCGGCAATGTCGGCCGCTCGGTCGCGCAGGAATTGCTCGACGCCGGGCACAAGGTCCTGCTGATCGAGCGGCAGCGGCGCAACTTCGAGCCGTACAAGGTGCCCGACGCGGACTGGCTGAACGCGGATGCCTGCGAGATGTCGGCGCTTCAGGAGGCCGGCGCGCAGACGTGCGACGTGGTGATCGCGGCGACCGGAGACGACAAGGCCAACCTGGTGGTCGGGCTGCTGGCCAAGTCCGAGTTCGGCGTGCCCCGCGTGGTGGCCCGCATCAACGACGTCCGCAACGAGTGGCTGTTCGGCCAGGCGTGGGGGATCGACGTGTCGGTCTCGACGCCGGGTGCGATGGTCGCGGGGATCGAGGGCGCCATCGACGTGGGGCACCTGGTCCGTCTGATGGGGCTGCAGGAAGGCCGCACCGCGCTGACGAAACTGACGCTGCCCGACGACAACCCGGCGGTCGGCAAGCAGGTGGGCGAGCTGGGCCTCCCCAAGAACACCGCACTGGTCACCGTGGTGCGCGGCGGGGACGTGATCGTTCCCCGTGACGACGAGGTGCTCGAGGGCGGTGACGAGATGCTCTTCGTCGCAGACAATGCCCGCGAGCGCGCCCTGTGGGCCGCCATCAACCGGGTCAAGCCGAAACCCCGGATGCCGATGCGCCCCGACGCGTGGTGAGATGCCCGGATGTCGGTTGCCCTGCTGCGTGAGATGTTCGAGCGGATGGTGGTCGCCAAGAACGGCGACCTGATCGAGCACTACTACCACCCCGACTTCGTGATGTCCTCCGATGGACTGACGCAAGGCTTCGCCGATTTTCGCGACAGTCACCGCAAGCTCTATGCCACGTCTATCGCCTATTCGGTCGAGTACGACGAGCAGGCCTGGGTGGAGGCGGGCGACCGGATCGCCGGCCGGTGCTGGATCACCACGTCACGCCCCGGTGAGGAGCCGACGCGGATCGAGGTGATCCTGATCGCCACCTACCGCGACGGGCGGATCCACCGGATCTGGGAGACCACCTGGCCGAGTTGGCGGGGCGTAGACGCGTTGGAAACGTATTGAAAGCCAGCCTGATTCACGGTTTCGGCAGGCGCTGCATCAGTTCCGCGGCGGCGTGTCGTCCGCTGAGCAGGGCGCCGTGGACCGTCGCAGGATTGTCGGCTCCCACCGCCTCACCGGCCAGGTAGAGGCGGTCGCCGATCGGTTCCTGCAGCCGGCGCCGGTCGTCGAGACCCGAACCTGGTGCGTGGAAGGAATACGATCCCAACGCCAGCGGGTCGGTGGTCCAGCTCGACGACCGTACCTCGACGACATCGCTGCCGAACAGCTGCCGGGCTACGGGCTGGGCACTGGCCACCAAATCGGTTGGGGGAGTGGACTCTACGGTGCGACCGCGGGACCCGGGGTTGAACGCCAGGACGATCGGCCCGGCCGCGGCGGGCAGGGTGAACCACTGGGCCCACATCCCTTTCCCGGAGCCGTCGCCGGAACTCAGATATTCGTAGAAGGCGTTTTCGGTGTCCCAGGCTCTTTTCTGAAAACGGAAGTAGCTCTTGGACAGCACACCGAAGCCCAGCGCGTTCACCGCATGCGTATGTCCTTCGGGCAGCGGCGGATCGAAGGTGATGCTCGCGGCCTTCAGCACGCCGAGCGGCACGGTGACGATGGCCGCGGGCCCCTCGAAGGTATGGTCGCCCGCCCGGACCTGTACTGAATTCTGTTGGTGTGAAATTGAGTTGACGGTGGTGTTCAGTGTGATCGGAAGTCGGTCGGCCAACAGCCGCGGGATGGCGTCGTAGCCGCTGGTGATCACCGACTGCGGCCCGTCGGTGAACTTGCCCGAGTCGAAGGTGGTGGCCGAAAGCTGGCCCGCATCGGCGGCGTATTCGTCCTCGATCTCGGTGGTGACGTAGAAGTCCAGTTCGGCGCGCTCGCGGCCGGTGAGATCGCCGGCCTCGGCGGCAATGGCCGCGCCCAGCGAACCGCCGGTCGCCTCGTCCCGGGCGTCGGACACCAACCGGCTCCAGGTCTTCGGGTTGAACGTCATCGGCTGCAGCCGCGGATCGATCACCAACTTGGTCGAGTCGTCGTAGTCCGTGGACACGACGTCGGCATGCACCCGCTGCGCTAACTCGGTCAACGGGTTGTTCGTGGTCCCGTGTATCCAGGACGCGCCCATCTCGAGCGGCACCCCCCAATCGCGGGTGGTGTGTACCCGCCCGCCGATCCGGTCCCGGGCTTCGAGCACCCGCACCGGCCAGCCCGCGTCGGCGAGGCTGCGCGCGGCCCCCAGACCGGCCATTCCGGCACCGATGATCAGGACAGATCTGGTGTCCGGGGGCGCGGGGGAGTTCGGCGCCGTCGACCGCTGGGCCGGCCGGGTGGGTGTCGCGCACCCACCGGCCAACAGGGTCGTGGCCGCTAAAAACCCTCGGCGGGATAACTCCGGCACGGTTTCGCCGTTATCTGATCGTGTTCTGGTTTGTGACGGACCGCACATTACGGTCAGGTAAAGTCGCGGGCAACTGGATGGCGGCAACGGAGCCGTGACCAAGGCGGGAGCGGTGATGAGTGCTCGGATGACTACCCGTGAAAGATCGGTCCGGCAGTTGCCGGCCGAGTTGCCCGAGAGTCGTAGCGTCAAGGTTCGCGCAGCTGACGGCACCGTTCTGCATGCCGAGGTGTTCGGCCCGCCCGAGGGTTATCCCATCGTCCTGACGCACGGTTTCGTATGCGCCATCCGGGCGTGGTCGCACCAGATCGCCGACCTGGCCGGCGACTACCGCGTGATCGCCTTCGACCACCGCGGCCACGGCCGCAGCTCCGTGCCCCGCCGCGGCGGATACAGCCTCAAGCACCTTGCCTCCGACCTGGACTGCGTGCTGGATGCGACGCTGGCCCCGCACGAGCGTGCGCTGATAGCCGGGCACTCGATGGGCGGCATGACGATCCAGGCGTGGTCGGAACGCTATCGCCACAAGGTCCGGCGCCGCGCCGACGCTGTCGCGCTGATCAACACGGCCAGTGGCGACCTGCTGGACAAGATCAAGCTGTTGTCCGTGCCGCGCGGGTTTTCGCCGGCGCGGGTCGTGGCCGGGCGGACGCTGATCAGCGCGGTCGGCGGTCTGCCGCTGCCCGGAGCGGTCCGGATTCCCAGCCGGTACCTGGTGTCGATGATGGCGGTCGGCGCCGGCGCCGACCCGGCGGTCGTCGAGCTCGTCTACGAACTCTTCGCGCAGACCTCACCGATGGGCCGCGGCGGTTGCGCACGGATGCTCATCGAAGAGATCGGCTCGCGACACCTCAACCTCGAAGGCCTGACCGTGCCGACGCTGGTCATCGGCAGCGAACACGACCGGTTGACGCCGATCAGCCAGGCCCGCAAGCTCGCGCGCACCGCCCCCAACGTCGTCGACCTGGTCGAGCTGCCGGGCGGGCACTGCTCCATGCTGGAACAGCCCGACGCGGTGAACCGGCAGTTGCGCGGCCTGGCCGAAGCGGCCGTCGAGCGCCAGGCCCGCGTCACGCTGATCAGCTCATAGCAGAGCGGCGACCTCGGCGGCGGCCCGCTGGCCGGACCTGACCGCACCGTCGAAGTATCCGGTCCACTCGTCGGCGGTCTCGGTGCCCGCCCAGTGAATCGGGCCGACCGGCTCGCGAAGCAACCTGCCGTACTTGGTCCATGACCCCGGCGGCACTGCCGCGGTAGGTCCGCCCGGTGCGAATTCTTCTGTGCCCCAACGAAAATCGGTGTAGTCGAGCGGGCTGAGCGCTTCCTCGCCGTACAGCGAGGCGAAGCAGCGCAGCGCGTCCCGGCGGCGCTGGTCGGCCGGCAGCGAGTCGAAGGCGCGCGGGTCGACGAAGCCCAGCAGGACGCCGGGACCGTCCGCCTGCGGGCTGACGTCGAAGGTGATGAACACCGGTCCGTTGTCCAGCAGGGCCTGGCCGGAGAAGCCCTTGGCCCGCCAGAACGGTGTCTCGTAGGCCGCGTAGGCCTTGGTGAGCCTGCCCTGCGGCCAGTTCCGGGCGAGTTCGGTGTACTCGGGCGGCAGCGGGGGGCTGAACTCGATGGCGGCGCGGTGGGCGGGCGGAATGGCGACGATGACGAATCCGGCCTCAGCCTGGCCCTGGTCACAGGTGACCGTCACGCCCGACCCGTGCCGCTCGATACGCCGGACAGGGGCGTCCAGCACGACGCGGTCGCCGAGTTCGGCCGCCGCCCGATCGGCGATCTGCTGAGTGCCCCCCGGTATCAGGTCTTGCTGGGCACCGTTCTCGGTGTCGAGCAGGCGGTTGAGTCCGCCGGCCGCACGCACATACCGGGCGGCGTGCAGCATCGACACGTCGTCAGGTTCGCAGCCCCAGGTCACCCGGGTCATGATCGCCATCAGATCCCGCGACGATGCGGTGGCGCGCACCATGCCCAGCCACTGTCCGAGCGAGACGCCGTCGAGCTGGCGGGCCCGCTTGGCATGCCAGGGCGCCGCAATCGGCACGGTGCGCGAGATGCGCTCGAAC
The DNA here is from genome assembly GCF_048287075.1 of Mycobacterium sp. 23. Taxonomy (NCBI): domain Bacteria; kingdom Bacillati; phylum Actinomycetota; class Actinomycetes; order Mycobacteriales; family Mycobacteriaceae; genus Mycobacterium; species Mycobacterium sp. 23. The sequence goes on along the minus strand of NZ_JBLVUX010000005.1, from coordinate 2,408,290 downwards.
TGCCACTGCAACCGGCCGATGTCGAGCAGTCCGACCAGCGAGAGCCGGGGAATGGTGCCGCTGTAGGCGCGGGCGGCGCCACGCCAGTGGATCACGTTCTTGCCGTCGTGGTAGGTCGGAACGGTGGGCAGCCCGAGCTCGCTGATCAGCTTGAGCACCGCGTCCTGGGTGGGGCCGACGAAGGAGCCGCCCCGGTCGATCGGCAGGCCGGCGACGCTGCCGCTGAACGAGCGGCCGCCGACCCGGTCGCGGCCCTCGAGCACCAGCACGTCATGGCCCTGTTGCGTCAGTTCCCGAGCTGCGGCGAGTCCGGCGAGGCCGGCGCCCACCACGACGATGTCGACATTCCAGGGTGGGTTCGGCACGTGCTCCAGTGAACAGCATCGGCCGCCGGTTACGTAGGGTGGCGGGCGATGAAGGTCTTCACAGCTTTGTACGGTCTTGCGGACGCGGCCGAGCGGGCGCGCGAGCTGCGCGAGGCCGGGGCAAGCGGTGTGGCCACCTTCGAAGGCCCGCACGACGTGTTCGCGCCGTTGACGCTGGCCGCCACGGTGGGTGGTCTGGACCTGATGACCAATGTCGCGATTGCGTTTCCGCGCAACCCGATTCACCTGGCGCACCAGGCCAACGACCACCAGCTGCTCAGCGAGGGCCGCTTTCATCTGGGGCTGGGCACGCAGATCCGCCCGCAGATCGAGAAGCGGTTCGGCGCGCAGTTCGACCGCCCGGTGCAGCGGATGACGGAGCTGATCGCGGCGCTGCGCGCGATCTTCGAGACGTGGAACTCCGGTACGCGCTTGGACTTTCGCGGTGATTTCTATCGTCACACGCTGATGACGCCGACGTTCAATCCCGGCCCGAACCCGTACGGCCCGCCGCCGATCTACGTAGGAGCGCTGGGACCGCGGCTGACCCGGGCCACCGCCGAGCACGCCGACGGCCTGCTGGTGATGCCGTTCGGTTCGAAGCGTTTCCTGCACGGCAGCACCATGCCCGCCGTGCGGGCCGGGCTGGAGGCCAGTGGCCGGAGCGACTTCAGGATCATCCCCGAAGTCATCGTCTCTGGAGACTCGCCGGAGGCGGTGGCGGGTACCCGGCGGTTGCTGTCGTTCTACGGGTCGACCCCGGCGTATCGGCCGGTGCTGGCGGCGCACGGCTGGGAGGACCTGCAGCCCGAGCTCAACGCGATGTCCAAGCAGGGTCGTTGGCAGGAGATGGGCTCGCTGATCACCGACGAGATGATGCACACCATCGCCGCGTGCGGCACGCCGGCACAGATCGCCGCGCATATCCGCGACCGTCTCGACGGCGTCTCGGACACGGTGTTCCTGTATCAGGCTGCGCCCATCGGCCTGTCCACGCTGGCCGAGATCATCGACGAGTTAGGGCGCGACGGTTAGCCAGTCGGCGAACCCGGACGGGTCGTGCCGGCCCAGCGCGCCGTGCTCGTAGAGACCCCAGCCCTCGACCGGGTCGCCGTCTCCGTCCCGGCAGACCGCCCGTCCGACATGGTCGATGACGCCGAAGCCCGAGCGGGCGATGATGCCGGGGTCAGTCATGTCGTAGGTCAGCCGCTCGGCGAACTTCTCGCCCTTCCAGAGGCCGTGCGTCCAGTCCGAGTCGCCGCCGTAGCCGCCGCCGACATGGATCGGCACCGGCAGCTTGGACTCCACGTCGAAGTGGACCGGGGTGCCGTCGGGCGCGGTCGCGTCGATGGTGGCACCGGTCGGGATCCGGGTGCCGGAGCGGTAGTGGATCTTGACCCGCGGCCAGCCCAGCTGCTCGACGCGGCCGTCGCGCCAGACCCGGGTGCAGTCGTTGAGCGAGCGGAACCCGTTGGGCTCCTCCTGGATGATCAGCACGATCGCGAAGTCCTCGAACGCAATCGGCACGTAGAGCCACCACATGCCCTCGAACGGCGGGTCAGCGGGCCGGCCGGCCGGCTCCGGCTCGCCGATCGGGCGGATGCCCCAGGACCGGTCGCGGCTACCGATCCAGACGGCGGGGTCGACGGTGATGTCTTGGCCGTCGATGCTCAGCTGTCCGCTCCAGCTGCCGAGCTGGGCGAACCGCTGGGCGTTGAGCGTGACCCGGTTGCCCGACCGCAGGATGTGCGGCTGCTCCTGGACCACGTCGAACAGCCCCTCCCAGGTGAGATCGGCTGCGATGCCTTCGGTTTCGTCCAGCACGATGCGCAGTTTGTGCAGTGGCTCGACGACTTCGATGCGGTAGCCGTTGACATGCTGGTTCAGCCGGTCCTGGTCGATGGCATCCGAAAGGTGCACCGCCGTCTGGGTTTCCCCGCGCCGGACGAGCAGGAACGCGTCCTTGACGCCCAGGTTCGGGTAGTAGCCGATACCCGTGATGACGAAGATGTCTCCGGTGCGGTCGTGGGCGTTGAAGTAGGAGCGGTCGTAGAAGTTGCGGTCGGACGAGCCGGGCCAGGCGATCGGCTGGGGAATCTGGTGTACCGGATACTCGTCTAGTGGGCCGAGTGATTGCGGCATTATTGCTCCTCTCCGATAAGACGTCTCATCAATCCGGCGTGATAGAAGAGCGTCTCCACGTCATCTGGTTTCTCCACTTCACCGAAGTGCACGCGCCGGGCGCCGGTGCGCATGAACACGCACGCCCACATGACACCGGAGTACACGTAGAACCAGTTCAGGTCGCTGAGTTCGACGCCGGTGAGTTGCTGATAGGTGGCCCGCACGTCCTCCTCGCGCATCACGCCGGGCAGGCCGGGCAGTGTCGCCAGCCCGGCGAGTTCCTGAAAGACCTTGTGCGCGAATATCATCCACGCCACGTCGAGTTCCCGGGGGCCGAGTGTCACCATCTCCCAGTCCAGTACCGCCACCGGCTGGAAATCCTGGTACAGTACGTTTCCCACTCGGGCGTCGCCCCAGTTGAGCACGGGCCGGCGCGCATCGGCGTCGGCCGGCCAATTGTCTTGCAGCCATTGGAAGGTGCGCTCCACCAAGGGGGACCGGCCGATGTCGGGGACCGCGAAGTCATACCACGATCTGACCCAGCCGAAGTGCTTGCGCAGCGCGGTTTCGCCGGTGAGATCCTCGGTCAGGAAGCCGAACGTGTTCTCGGCGTTGGGAATCGAATGCAGGGCGGCCAGCACGTTGACCGAGGCGTCTTGGAGCTTGCGCTGTTGTTCGGCGGGTGCGTCGGCGAACCAGTTGCCGCCGAACGTATATGGCATGACGTCGGGAGGTACCACGCCCTCGACGTAGTCCATCAGGAAGAACGGGGCTCCCAGCACGTCCCCGGTGTTCTCGATCCAGCGCACCCGGGGTACCGGTACGTCGGTCAGTTCGCCGACCTGCCGGATCACCTCGAACTGGTGGTCCAGTCGGTACGTCGGGAAGACGGGGACGTCCTGCGCGGTGGGCGCGACCCGGGCGACCAGTTTCTGTTCGTTGCCGTCCCAGCGTGCGGTCAGAATGAGAGTCTCGGACGACATGCCCGTCGAGTCCACGCCGCTTTCCACGGTCACCTCGGGCTTTACCGGCAGCTTCGTCGCCAACCATTCAGACATCAGGGCCGGGACGGTGGCGGTATCGCGGCTCGAGCGTTGCATGCGGCCCACATCTTCGAGAGCCGGTTCATTGGCCACGGGTACTTCCTTTGCGGGGTAATTACGATACGGTAGGTAGCGTTATGAAAGCAGACCCGTCCACCCTTGACAAGATCCCCGGCGCCGGGCGGCCGCGGGATCCACGCATTGACTCTGCCATCCTGGCGGCGACGGCGGAACTGCTTGTCAATATCGGCTATTCGAATCTGAGTCTGGCCGCGGTGGCGGAGCGGGCCGGAACGACGAAGTCGGCGCTGTACCGCAGGTGGTCGAGCAAGGCGGAATTGGTGCACGAGGCGGCCTTCCCGGTGGCGCCGACGGCGTTGGTTGCCCCGGCCGGCGATTTCGCCGCCGACATCCGGATGATGATCGAGGCCACCCGTGATGTGTTCACCACCCCGGTGGTGCGGGCTGCGCTGCCTGGTCTGGTGGCCGACATGACCGCCGATGCCGAGCTGAACGCGCGGGTGATGTCTCGTTTCGCCGGGCTGTTCGCCGCGGTGCGGATACGGCTACGCGAGGCAATCGAGCGCGGCGAGGCGCATCCCGACGTCGATCCGGACCGGCTGATCGAATTGATCGGAGGAGCCACCATGCTGCGGATGATGCTGTACCCCGACCAGAAGCTGGACGACGCCTGGGTGGAGCAGACCGCGGCCATCGTCGTGCACGGGGTGACCCGTTGACCGCCATCGTCACCGGTGCCAGTCGCGGTCTCGGGCGGGCGATCGCGCTCGCGCTGGCGGCCGACGGCGAGGCCGTGGCCGTCGTCGGGCGCACCGAGGCCGTCTGGGATGAGCGGTTGCCCGGGACCATCGGCGAGACCGTCGCCGACATCGAGGCGGCCGGCGGCCGGGCGGTTGCGATCCGGGCCGACCTGACCGAACATGACGACATCGTCCGGCTGGTCGACGAAGCGCGAGATGCTCTGGGACCCATCAACATTCTGATCAACAATGCCGCGTTCACCGCGCCGGGACGGCCGGGTGGCACGCCGCGGGCCAAGAAGGTTCCAGCGGACAAGGCCCGGTACCCGGGTTTCGTGAGCGTCCCATTGGCCGCCTACCGCCGGCATTTCGAGATCTCGGTGTTCGCCGCGTACGAATTGATGCAGCTGGTCAGCCCGGACATGATCAGTGCCGGGGGCGGTTCGATCGTCAACATCACCTCTATCGCATCGCGGCTGGGCGGGGGTCTGCCCGGATACGGTGGTTCCAAGGCGGCGCTGGAACACCTCACCGGTTGTGCCGCACTGGATCTCGTTGACCACAACATCGCGGTCAACGCACTGGCGCCGTCCAAGCCGATCATGACTCCCGGCCTGTCCTACTACGCCCACGGTTTCGACGACGAGAGCACCGCCGAGGAATTCGCGCAGGCGGCACTGCAACTCGCGCGGGTGAGCCCCAGCGTCGTGACCGGCCGCACGATAGGGCATCTGGAAGTGCTCGACGGGAGCTTCGCGCCGTTCATGGTGTAAGCGTTCAGGCGGCATGGTGGTAGGCGAGTCGGACGCCGATCGCGTCTTCGATCTCACTGACATCGAAGCGCTGGTATATCGGTGGCGCGACGGATCGGTACCGCGCGTCGGTGGGGGTGATGTATTCGGTGGTGTGTACACCGTTGTCGTCGTGCGCGGTGACGCGCCAGCCGGGTGATTCTTTGACGTAGTTGCAGCGTTCGCACAGGCCTTGGCCGTTGGTGGCGGTGGTGGGCCCGCCGTGGTGGGCGGGGGTGATGTGGTCGCGGTGGCGGATGGGGGCGTCGCAGTAGGGGGTGCGGCAGGTTTGGTCGCGCAGGTTGATGAATTCGGCCAGACCGCGGGGGAAGGTGCGGGCGCGTGATTCCATGGCAACCAGGGCGCCGGTGGTGGGGCTGGCGTAGAGGCGGCGCAGGGTGGCCAGGGAGTTCTTCTCGGCTAGCGCGGCGGTGAGCCATCGGCGGGCGACCTCGGCGGGGATGGGCCCGTAGCCCTCGAGCAGGGCGGGATCGGTGTCCCCGCCCAGGAGGGCCCGGTCGGAGATGACCACATTGAGGGCGATGGGGGCCGGGGTGGTGGCGGGGGTGGCGGTGATGCGCTCAATCAGAGTGTCGGCCATGACCTGGCCGCGACTGCGTCCGTCGAAGGTGGTGTCGGCGGCGCGGCGTAGTGCGGCGTAGACCCCGACGCCCTGGGCCACGGGCAGCAGGGCGCTGACCCAGGTCATGGTGTCCGGCGCCGGGCGGATGGTGACGGTGCGGTCGTGCACGGCCCGGGCGGCGCGATCGACGACGGCGCGCGCGTTCAGGCGGTAGGCGATCTTTCGGGCGGCGGCGGTGATCCGCTTGTCGCCCAGGCCCACCAGCGTGTCCATCTCGGCGCACAGTTCGCGGTCCAGCGTGCGGCGGTCCTCGACGTCCAGGCAGGCTGATTCCCGCACGATCAGGGTGGCCCGCCATTCGCTGAGCGCGCCGTGTTCCAACGCGGCCAGGGTGTGGGGCATCTCGTGCACCAAAGCTGTGGCGAACCCCAGGTGCCGGCCCCCGCGGGCCGGGGAATCGCGCCGGGCCAGGGCGACCTCGCTGGCCACCCCGCGGCCCCGCTTGGCCGCCGGCACTGCCGCGGCCGATTCCGCGGCACGCCGGACCGCATCCAGGGCGGCCGCCGCCCGCGCCTGCCCCGCGGCCGCGGCGGATTTCACCTGCTCCAACTCGGTGATGCGCGCGACCAGTTCGGCTTCGGTGGCACCCGGGTCCACCTGCGAGAACCGCAGCATATCGAACACATGTTCGAGCATACCTGAACCCGGGGACACGCGCCCGCGACTGGACCCGGGCAGCCCCGCGCCACTAGCCTTCGGCTATGGGGCGCAAGCCGCCAGGAAGCTGCCGCTGATGTTCGACAAGCCCACCACCCGGGTGGTGGCTCTGGTCGCTCTGCTGATGCTGGTCGCTGCCGCGCTGCGTGGGTATCTCCCGGCGCATCAAGGACGCCGCATTGCCGAGGAGGGGCCCAGCAAGACGGCGCTGATGTTTCTCGTCGCCGCCATCGCGGCCACGCTGGCGTTGCTGGCGTTCTCGATCATCGCCAGACTGCGCGACCCGCGCACGGCGGCGCCCAGTGCCGGTGCATTGCCCGACATGCTGGGCGGCGGTAGTGCCCGGCCGAGCTGGCGCGTGGTGCTGATCGCGCTGGGAGTGATCGCGGCCTGGCTCTTGGTCGCGATACTGATATCTCGGTTGTTCACCCCGCCCCAGATCGGTCTCGATGCGCCGCAACCAGATTCGGGTGCCACTCCGTCGGGCGCCGGACGCGCCCCGCAACCCAAACAGCCTGCGCGGCCAAGAGACAGCCCGGACATGTTGGGGTCGCTGCTGGCATTCGTGCCGGTGCTGCTGATGCTGTTCGTCGGCGGCTTCATCGTGTCGCGCCGGCGCCGGCCCACGGCGACAACAGGATTGGCAACCGATGTTCCCGCCGAATTGCCGTCGCCGGAGGTCGCTTCGGAGTCATTGGTGCGTGCCGCCGAAGTCGGGCTGGCCGAAATGGCGGACCTCAGCCGCGAACCGCGTGAGGCGATCATCGCCTGCTACGCGGCGATGGAACGTGAGCTCGCCAACGTCCCGGGAGCGGTGCCCCAGGAATTCGACACCCCCACCGAGGTGCTCGCCCGCGCTGTCGAACAGCGTGCGCTGCGAGCCGAAAACGCCGTCCAGCTGGTGAATCTTTTCGAAGAGGCGCGGTTCAGCCCGCACGTGATGGACGAAGAGCACCGCGAGACGGCGGTCCGCGTACTTGAACTGGTTCTGGACGAGATCGCTCCGCGATCCGGCAGGGCCGCATGAAAAGACTGATAGCACTTGGCATCTGCCTTATCGTGGGCATCGAGTTGCTGGGCCTGATATTGCAGGACCGCCGATACGTTCTGGTCGGCGCCGGCGTGGCCCTGGCCTTGGTGTTGCTCAACGTCCGCCGAGTGCTGGGCCATCCCAGTGAACCGGAAGCCGAAGCGGAGTCCGACGATCTCGGCGACTCGCTGCGTCGCTGGTTGTCGAACACCGAGACGATGATCCGGTGGTCGGATTCCAGCCGCAAGGACTGGGATCGTCACTTGCGCCCGATGCTGGCCCGCCGCTTCGAGCTCACCACCGGTCAACGACAGTCGAAGGATCCGGCGGCGTTTCGTGCGACCGGTGAAATGCTGTTCGGCCCAGACCTGTGGGAATGGGTTAATCCGAACAACGTCCGGCACGCCGATGGCGGCCAACCGGGACCGGGCCGCGCGGCGCTGGAGGAGATTCTGCGAAGGTTGGAGAAGGTATGACGATGGAGCACAGATGACGACCCCGGCGGCGATGCCAGTTGGTACGACCACCGCCCAGTGTGAGGCGGTCCTGGATGAGATCGAACGCATCGTGGTCGGGAAGCGCTCGGCCCTCACGCTCATCCTGACCGCCTTGCTGGCCCGTGGGCACGTCCTGATCGAGGATCTGCCCGGACTGGGCAAGACGCTGATAGCGCGGTCGTTCGCGTCGGCGCTGGGGCTGGAATTCACCCGAGTGCAGTTCACGCCCGACCTGTTGCCGGCCGACCTGCTCGGTTCGACGATCTACGACATGCAGTCGGGGCGTTTCGAATTCCGCCGGGGCCCGATCTTCACCAACCTGCTGCTCGGCGACGAGATCAACCGCACACCTCCCAAGACGCAGGCGGCACTGCTCGAGGCGATGGCCGAGGGGCAGGTCAGTATCGATGGTCAAACTCACAAGCTGCCAACGCCTTTCATCGTCCTGGCCACCGACAACCCGATCGAGTACGAGGGCACCTATCCGTTGCCGGAGGCCCAGTTGGACCGCTTCGCCATCCGGCTGGAACTGCGCTATCTCTCCGAACAGGACGAGGCGGCGATGCTGCGCCGGCGCCTGGACCGAGGTTCGGCGGAACCGGTGGTCAATCAGGTTGTCGACGCGACCGACCTGCTGGCCATGCGCGAGGCGGTCGAGCAGGTCACCGTGCACGAAGATGTGCTGCAGTATGTGGTGTCGCTGGCCACCGCGACGCGCCACCATCCTCAGGTCGCCGTCGGCGCCAGTCCGCGCGCCGAACTGGATCTGGTGCAACTCGCCCGTGCCCGCGCGCTGTTACTCGGCCGCGACTACGTGATCCCCGAAGACGTCAAGGCGCTCGCCGTTCCCGCTGTCGCCCATCGCATCACGCTCCGTCCGGAGATGTGGGTGCGCAAGATTCAGGGCGCCGACGTGGTCGGGGAATTGTTGCGGCGCCTACCCGTACCCCGCGCCGACCGCCCGCCCACGTGATCACGCAGCGCGACGTCGAGATCCGCTGGCGTGCATCCCCACTGACGTTGGCGATCGCCACCTGCGCCGGAGTGGCGCTGGCGGCCGCGGTGATGGGCGGACGGTGGCAGCTCGTCGCATTCGCGGCGCCGCTGCTCGGGGTGCTGTGTTCGCTCAGTTGGCAATCTCCGGTCCCGGCGGTCCGGGTGCACGCGGAGCCCGATGCGCAACGATGTTTCGAGAACGAGGAATCGCGGGTGCGGGTGTGGGTCACCACGGACGCCGGCCCGGCCGCCGTCGACCTCGCGGTCTCGGCCGTCGACGGGATGGAACTGGAGGAGATCGAAACCGATCCCCAAGCGAAAACGGTTGCCGCGGTGGCTAAGCGGTGGGGACGCTACCACCTGCGGGCCCGGGTCGACGTCGTTGCGCGTGGTGGGCTGCTCAAAGGGGTCGGAACCGCCGACGTCGCCGACATCATCGTGTTTCCGCTGACACCGCCGCAATCGACCTCGATCCCGCAGATCGAGTTGCTCGACCGGTTAGGAGCCCACCTCACCCGGCATATCGGACCTGGCGTCGAATACGCCGACATCCGTCTCTATGTTCCGGGTGATCAACTGCGCGCAGTGAATTGGGCGGTGAGCGCCCGGCGGGGACGACTGCACGTGACGCAGCGGCTGACCGACCGTGCCGCCGACGTGGTGGTGCTGATCGACACCTATCGCCAGCCGGCAGGGCCCGCGACCGCGGCCACCGAACGCGTCGTGCGCGGTGCTGCCCAGGTGGTGCAGACCGCGCTGCGCAACGGCGACCGGGCCGGCATCGTCGCCCTCGGCGGCAACCGACCCCGCTGGCTCGGCGCCGACATCGGTCAGCGCCAGTTCTACCGGGTGCTCGACACCGTGCTGGACGCCGGCGAGCGGTTCGAAACCACCACCGGCACCCTGGCTCCCCGCGCGGCAGTGCCCTCGGGTGCGATCGTCATCGCGTTCTCGACGCTGCTGGACACCGAATTCGCCCTGGCGCTCATCGATCTGCGCAAGCGCGGGCATGTCGTGGTGGCGGTGGACGTGCTGGAGAGCTCCCCGTTCGAGGGTGAGCATGACCCGCTGGTGGTCAAGATGTGGGCGCTGCAGCGTTCGGCGATGTACCGCGACATGGCCACCGTCGGCGTCGACGTGCTGTCCTGGCCGTCGGATCGCTCACTCGAACAGTCCATGGGCGCGCTCCCGGACCGCCGGGTACGCGTGCGGGGCAGGCGCTGACATGCTCGCCGCGTCCGGTACCCGGGTCTTCTCGGTGGCGTTCGGTCTGCTGATGGTGGCAGCGGCGGCCATCGGATCCCACGGGCTACCGCTGATGGTCGCCGCCGCGGCAGTGCTCGCCGTCGGGCTCGGAACGGTATTTCGTTCTGCCGCAACGATTGCCGTGTTGCTGGCAGTGACCGTCGTCGTGGCGTCGGACCCGTCGCACATTCTCGCGGCGCTCTCGGGACTGTGTGCCGCGGCCTACCTGGTGTGCCGGCACGCGTCGGGCGACGTCGTCACGGGCAGTTGGCCCACGATCGTCGCCGCCGTCGGCTTCACCTTCGCCGGACTGGTGGCGACGTCATTCCCGGTGCAGGTGCCCTGGTTGCCGTTGGTGGCGCCGGTCGCGGTGCTGGCGATTTATGTCCTGGCGACCCGCCCGTTTCTGAATTAGGGGAATTTGACGGAACCGCATAAAGCGGCCACCGGTTTCTTCTATGGTTCGTGCTGACGAAACGTGTCGGGCGCGAATCTCGGTAGCAGTGAGGCTGCGCCCTGTTCTGCGGAAGGGGTCGCCTGATGAGTTTCTTTATGTTGCCGCCGGAGATCAATTCACTGCGGATATTCACGGGTGCGGGTCCGGCGCCGATGCTGGAGGCCGCGACGGCGTGGGACGGTCTGGCGCAGGAACTGGCAACGGCCGCTCAGTCGTTCCAGGCAGTCACGTCCGGCTTGGCCGGTCAGGCCTGGCAGGGTGCCGCGGCAGAGCGGATGGTCGCGGCCGCCACCCCCTACGCCGGGTTGCTGAATGAATCGGCGTTACGGGCGTCCTCGGCGTCCTCGGCGGCCAAGGCGGTAGCGAGTGTGTTCGAGGCGGCACGGGCGGCCGTGGTGCATCCGCTCGCAGTTTCGGCGAATCGAAACGCGTTCGTGCGGTTGGTAATCAGTAATCTGTTCGGTCAGAATGCCCCGGCCATCGCGGCCGCCGAGAGTGTGTACGAGGAGTTCTGGGCCGCGGACGTGGCGGCGATGGTGAGCTATCACAGCGGCGCGTCGGCTGCGGCCGCTGCGTTGTCGTCGTGGGGCGATGCACTGGCTGGCCTGCCCGGGTTGGGTCAGGCAGCTGCCGCCGCGGCCACTATTCCCGACGTGAACACAGGTCTGGGCAACATCGGCTCGTGGAACTTCGGTGGCGGCAACAACGGATTCTTGAATCTGGGCAACGGGAACACCGGAAGCGTCAACGTAGGGGGCGGTAACCTCGGCAATCTGAACCTGGGCAGCGGCAACTTCGGGTCCTTCAACCTGGGCTTCGGAAACACGGGCTACACCAACCTCGGCCTCGGAAATGCGGGCCGACTGAACGTGGGATTCGGCCATTCCGGCAACGGCAACGCCGGTTTCGGGAATCTCGGAAACAGCAACCTCGGCGGTGGCAACCTCGGCACCCTGAACTTCGGCAATGGAAATCTGGGCTCGTTCAACCTGGGCAGCGGCAACCTGGGCTTGTCCAACATCGGTTTCGGCAACAACGGCAACTTGAACTTCGGCTTCGGGAACCATGGCAACAACAACATCGGGTTCGGGCTGACCGGAGACAACCAAATCGGTATCGGCGCGCTCAACTCCGGGACCGGCAATATCGGCTTCGGGAACTCGGGCAACAACAACGTCGGGTTCTTCAACTCCGGCAACGGCAACTCCGGCTTCTTCAACTCCGGTAACGGAAACTTCGGGTTCGGTAACGCAGGAGGCTTGAGCACCGGTTTCTGGAATGCGGGTGACACCAATACGGGCTTCGGCAACGCCGGTTTGCAGAACTTCGGGTTCGGAAATTCGGGGAATCTCAACGCGGGCATCGGAAATTCCGGCGGATTTAACATGGGCTCGGGGAACACCGGGGTCCACAACACCGGATCTTTCAACTCGGGAGACTTCAATACCGGTCAGTCGAACAGCGGTGGGCTCAACACCGGACTGGGTAATTCCGGCAACACCAACACCGGCCTGCTGAATTCAGGTGACTTCAACACCGGTGTCGGAAGTGCGATTACGCCGGCGGGAGCGACCGGTTCCGGTATCGGCAACACCGGATTCAACAGCTCCGGGTTCTACAACACGGCCAACTTCTCGTCCGGTTTCCAGAACTCCGACGCCGGCGTGGGAGCCACGTTGATGTCAGGTTTCAGTAACTCCGCCGCGAGTGCCGTCGGGTGGTACAACACCGGTCAGGACACGGTAGGAATCCTGAACTCCGGCAACCTCAGCGCAGGTATCTCCGTTGCCGGAGTGGGTAGCTCGGGTATCAGTATTCCCGGTAACTCGAGCTCTGGGTTCTTCCACCAGGGCAATAACCAATCCGGCATCTTCGGCCAGGCTGCGGCGCCCGCGGTCCTGCTCGGCCTCGGACCGCTGGCCCCGGTTCTGGCAGCGTTGCCTCAAGCGCCGGCACTGGGCCTTGCCCTGCCCGACGTCAACACCGGCTTGGGCAATCTGGGCGTCTGGAACCTGGGCGGCGGAAACATCGGCGACTTCAACCTGGGCATCGGCAACATCGGGAACGTCAACCTGGGCGGCGGAAACCTCGGCAATCTGAATCTGGGCAGTGGCAACTGGGGCTCCTACAACATCGGTAGCGGCAACGTCGGCAGCATCAACTTCGGCAGCGGCAACTATTTCGGGAATCTGAACTTCGGCGGCGGAAACTACGTCGGCAGCGGCAATTTCGGCTTCGGCAACCACTTCGGCGACGGAAACCTCGGCAACGGAAACTCGGGCAGCGGCAACATCGGCAGCGGAAATCTCGGCGCGTTCAACCTCGGCAGCGGGAACTTGGGATCGTCCAACTTCGGGTTCGGCAACAAGGGCAGCTTCAACTTCGGAATCGGGAACAACGGCAACAACAACATCGGCTTCGGACTCACCGGCGACAACCAGTTCGGCATCGGCGCGTTGAACACCGGCACCGGCAACGTCGGCTTCGGCAACTCCGGCAACAACAACGTCGGTTTCTTCAACTCCGGTGACGGGAACTTCGGCTTCTTCAACTCCGGCAACACCAACACCGGCTTCGGCAATGCCGGAAACGTCAATACCGGCTTCTGGAACGGGGGCGGGCTGAACACCGGCTTCGGCAATGGCGGGTTTACGAACGTCGGATTCAGCAACGGCGGCTTCGACAACGTCGGCGTCGGCAACGCCGGCACAAGCAACATGGGCTCCTTCAACGCGGGCTACGCCAATACCGGCGACTTCAACTCGGGCGGGATTTCCGGCGGGCTCGGGGCCAATACCGGATCGTTCAACGCCGGCTCGCTGAACACGGGGTTCGGCAACTCCGGCGACCTGAACACGGGGCTGTTCAACGCCGGCAACGTCAACACTGGTGTCGGCAGCGCGACCGATCAGGCCGGGACCGTGTCCGGATTCGGCCACGCCGCCGGAGCCACGAATGTCTCCGGGTTCAACAACTCGGGTGACTCCATATCAGGACTCCAAAACGTCAAACCCAGTGGCTTCCTGCCGATCTCGGGCATCAACAACAATGGCTCAGGTTTGGTCGGGTTCAACAACATCGGAGATTTCAACGTCGGATTCGGCAATACCGGATCATTCAATGCCGGGTTCAACATTTCGGGCAAGTTCAGCTCCGGCATCGGCATATCCGGCGACGCAAGTTCCGGCATCTCGAACTCGGGCAACGCCAGTTCCGGGTTCTACAACAAGGGCGACGACCAGTCCGGATTCTTCGACCAGACGTAAGTCAGTTCAGGAACGTTGCCGCGCGCTCAGCCACGTCCAGCACCGGCTGCGGGAAGATGCCGAGCAGCACCGTGACCAATGCGCAGACCGCGATGGCCGCCTTGCTCAGCACCCCGGGCGTCATGACATGCGGTGTGTCATCGGTGGGCTCGGTGAAGAACATCGAGACGATCACCCGCACATAGAAGTACGCGGCCACCCCGCTGGAGATCACACCGATCACCACCAGCGGCACGGCACCGCCCTCGGCGGCGGCCCTGAACACCGCGAACTTGCTGATGAAGCCACTGGTCAGCGGGATGCCGGCAAAGGCCAGCAGGAACATCGAAAGCATCACGCCCACGATGGGGGAGCGCTGACCCAGGCCGGCCCAGCGAGACAGGTCGGCGTCCTCGACGTCCTCGGAATTGCGTACCAGGCCCACGATCGCGAACGCGCCCACCGTGCTGAAGCTGTAGGCGATCAGATAGAACAAGGTGCCGGAAAGCCCGGCCGGGTTGTCGGCGATCACACCGGTGAGGATGAATCCGACGTGTGCCACCGACGAATACGCCAGCATCCGTTTGACATTCGTCTGGGTCACCGCGGTGATGGTGCCTACGGTCATGGTCAGGATCGCGATTCCCCACAGCACCGGACGCCAGTCGTGATGCAGCGGAGGCAGCGCGACGTAGACCACGCGCAGTAGCGCACCGAACGCCGCGACCTTGGTCGCCGCCGCCATGAAGCCGGTGATCGGGGTGGGTGCCCCCTGATACACGTCCGGAATCCACGAATGGAATGGGACGGCTCCCACCTTGAACAACAGACCGACCGACAGCAGCGCCACTCCGACCAGCGCCATGGACGTATCGCTGTCGCCCGCAAGCGAATCGCGGATCCCACCGAGTGTGAGCGTGCCGGTCGCGCCGTAGAGCAAGGCGACACCGTAGAGGAAGAAGGCCGACGAGAACGCGCCCAGCAGGAAGTACTTCAACGCCGATTCCTGCGACACCAGGCGGCGGTGCCGGGCCAGCCCGCACATCAGGTACAGCGGGAGCGAGAGTACTTCCAGCGCAACGAACATGGTCAGCAGGTCGTTGGACGCGGGAAACACCATCATGCCGCCAACCGAGAGGGTCAGCAGCGGGAAGAGCTCGGTCTGAGCCACACCGGCGCGTTCGGCTTCGTGCTCGACGTCGCTGCCTGGCACCGCGGAGGCTTGTGGGGTGAAGGAATCCAGTCCCGCGAATACCTTTTGCTTGGTGTCAACGGTTCGCTGGCTGCGCTCGGCGACGAAGATGACCGCCAGCACCGAGACCAGCACGATGGTGCCCTGCAGGAAGAGTGTCGGCCGGTCCACGGCCACCGCCCCGAGCACGGCACGGCGGCCCTCGGCCGGAACCGACTTCGCTACTGCCACAACGGCGACGAACGCGGCGGTCAACCCGGCGAGGGCCAGCACCAGCTGCGCGCCGTAGCGGAGCCGACGGGGGAGGAAGGCCTCGACCAGCACCCCGACGACCGCGATGCCGAAGACGATGAACATCGGGGACAGCAGGAAGTACTCGATGCTGGGGCTGGGCAGCGTCATTGGTGCGGTCCTTCGGCTTTACGGGGGACGGCGTTGATCGGAACCGTGGGTGCGGGATCGTGCTGACCGATGGTGGTCATGGTGCTCTCGACCGCCGGGTTGATGATGTCCAGCACCGGTTTGGGGTAGACGCCGAGCACGAACAACAGCGCGAGCAGCGGTGCGACGACGATCATCTCGCGTCCCACGAGATCACGGATCTTCTCGTTGCCCTTGGCGACCGGGCCGGTCATCACGCGCTGGTAGAGCCACAGCATGTAGATGGCCGCGAGCACCAGGGCCGTCACGCCGAAGGCCGCAGCCACCCAGTAGCGGTTGAAAGTGCCCAGCAACACCAGGAATTCGCTGATGAACGGCGCCAGGCCGGGCAGCGACAGGGTGGCCATGCAGGACACCAGGAAGGTGCCGGCCAGGATCGGGGCCACCTTCTGCACGCCTCCGTAATCGGCGATGTTGCGGCTGCCACCGCGGGAGACCAGGAACCCGGCGATCAGGAACACCGCGGCGGTGGAGATGCCGTGGTTGAGCATGTAGAGCGTCGAGCCGCTCTGCCCCTGGGTGGTCATCACGAAAATGCCGGCGATGATGAACCCGAAGTGGGAGATCGAGGTGTAGGCAATCAGCCGCATCATGTCGGTCTGGCCGATCGCCACAATGGCGCCGTAGATCACGCCGATGATGGCCAGCGTGACGATGGCGGGACGGAAATAGGTTGAGGCGTCCGGGAACAGCTGCAGGCAGTACCGCAGCATGCCGAAGGTGCCCACCTTGTCCATCACCGCGGTGATCAGCACCGCGGTCGCTGGAGTGGATTCGACGGCGGCGTCGGGCAGCCAGCGGTGCAGCGGCCACAGCGGGGCCTTGATCGCGAACGCGAACATGAAGCCCAGGAACAGGGCCTTGAACACCGCCGGGTCGACACCGGCGAGGCGGCCGGCCTTCACGTCGTCGACGATCCGGACGAAATCGAAGGTGCCGCCGCCGTGCTGGCTGGTGACCACGTAGAGGCCGATGACCGCGGCCAGCATGATCAACCCGCCGAACAGGTTGTACAGCAAGAATTTCACCGCGGCCCGCGAGCGCTCCTTGCCCTGTCCGAACCCGCCGATGAGGAAGTACATCGGGATGAGCATGGCCTCGAAGAAGACATAGAACAGCAGCACGTCCAGGGCGACCACGGAGATCAGCACCATCGACTCGATGGCCAGCGTCAGCGCGACATAGGCGTGCGGGCCGCGGGGATTGGTTTCTCCGCCGTCGTTCCAGCCGGCGACCAGCAGCAGCGGGATCAGCACGGTGGTCAGCACCACCAGGATCAGTGCGATGCCGTCCACGCCCAGGGAGTAACTGGCGCCGAAAGCCGGTATCCAGGTGCGCTTTTCGACGAACTGATAGGTGTCACCGCCGGGTTTGAACCCGACGGCCACCACCAGGGAAACGGCCAGCGTCGCGACGGCGACCACCAGGCCCGTCCACTTGGCGACCTGGCGCAGGCCCGGAGGCAACAGAATCACCAGCACCGCACCGGCCAACGGAACCAGCCAGAGCACACTCAGCCAGGGCACATTACTCACCACAAGTTCACCGCCAACAGCGCTCCGGCGACCAGGGCCGCACCCGCCAGCATCGACAGCGCGTAGTTGCGGGCGAAGCCGGTCTGCAAGCCCCGCAACCCGTTTGATGTCCGGCCGACCAGCGCGGCCAGTCCGTTGACCGACCCGTCCACGCCGGCGTTGTCGACGGCGACCAGCCTCTCCGTCAGGTGCGCACCCGGGCGCATGAAGACCTCCTCGTTGAAGGCATCGCCGTAAGCGTCGGCGCGTGCGGCCGTTGTCAGCACCGAAACCTGAGCCGGGGCGACCCGCGGAATCTCCGCCTTGCCGCCGTACATCCGGTAGGCCACCGCGATACCGACGACCACCACCCCCAGGGCGAGCGAGGTGCTGACCCAGGCCGGTACGGCGTGCGCGGTCTCCTCGTGCGCCCCGACGACGGGTTCCAGCCAGTTCTTGAGCGTCCCGCCGATGGCGAACAGGGCGCCGGAGAATACTGAACCGAACGCCAGGATGATCATCGGCCACGTCATCAGCGCCGGTGATTCGTGCGGATGGGAGCTTGGCGCCCAACGCTTCTGGCCGAAGAAGGTCATCAGCATCACGCGGGTCATGTAGAAGGCGGTGATGCCGGCGCCCAGCAGCGCGGCCCCGCCCAGCACGTAACCGCGGGCGCCGCCGGCGCCCAGCGCGGCTTCGATGATCGCGTCCTTGGAGAAGAATCCCGCGAACGGCGGCACGCCGATGATCGCCAGGTAGCCCAGGCCGAACGTCACGAACGTGACCGGCAGGGCCTTGCGCAGCCCGCCATAGCGGCGCATGTCCTGCTCTTCGTGCATCGCGTGAATGATCGACCCGGACCCGAGGAACAGCCCGGCCTTGAAGAAGCCGTGGGTGAGCAGGTGCATGATCGCGAACGCGTAACCGGCCGGGCCGAGGCCGGCGGCCAGCACCATATAGCCGATCTGGCTCATCGTGGACGCGGCCAGGGCGCGTTTGATGTCGTCCTTGGCGCAGCCGATGAACGCCCCCAGCATCAGGGTGACGGCGCCGACGACGACGACGGCCAGCTGAGCGCCGGGAGCCAGGTTGAACACCGGGTTGGACCGCACGATGAGGTACACACCGGCGGTCACCATGGTTGCCGCGTGGATCAGCGCCGACACCGGGGTGGGACCCTCCATCGCATCGCCCAACCAGGCCTGCAGCGGAACCTGGGCGGACTTGGCGCAGGCGCCCATCAGCAGCAGCAGGCCCATGGCGTTCAGCACGCCCTGGCTGGCCGCCGGTGCCCCGGCGAACACTCCCGCGTAGGACACCGTGCCGAAGGTGGCGAACATCAGGAACATCGCCAGGGCCAGGCCGGCGTCCCCGACCCGGTTCATCACGAACGCCTTCTTGGCCGCGGTGGCCGCCGACGGCTTGTGGTACCAGAAGCCGATCAGCAGGTAGGACGCCAGACCGACACCTTCCCAGCCGACGTAGAGCAGCACATAGTTGTCGGCCACCACCAGCAGCAGCATCGAGGCCAGGAACAGGTTGAGGTAGCCGAAAAACCTTCTGCGGTCTTCGTCTTCGGCCATGTAGGCGATCGAGTAGACGTGGATCAGTGACCCGACGCCGGAGATGAGCAGGATGAAGCACATCGACAGCTGGTCGATCTGCAGCCCGAAGTCGACCTGCAACTGGGCCACCGGCATCCAGGTGTAAACCGTCTGATGGATGACGCGGTCGTCGGCCGACCGGCCCAGCAGTTCCGTCAGCAGCGTGACGCCCACGCCGAACGCCGAGAGGGCGGCCAGCGTGCCGAGCCAGTGGCCCCACGCGTCGGTACGTCTACCGCCGAACAGCAGGATCGTGGCACCCGCCAGCGGCAGCGCCACCAGCAGCCAGGTGTAGTGGATCATCTTGGCGTTCTCAGCCTTTGAGTAGATTCGCGTCGTCGACCGACGCCGATTTGCGGGCACGGAAAATCGTCATGATGATGGCCAGCCCGATGACGACCTCGCACGCGGCGACCACCATGGTGAAGAACGCGATCATCTGTCCGTCGAGCTTGCCGTGCATCCTCGCGAACGTGACGAACGCCAGGTTGACGGCATTGAGCATCAACTCGACGCACATGAACATGACGATCGCGTTGCGCCGCAGCAGCACTCCGGAAGCCCCGATGGTGAACAGCAATGCCGAAAGGTAAAGGTAGTTGGCCGGATTCACGAGGCACCGCCCTTCACGGCTTCCGGTGAGGGTGTTTCCAGCCCGTCGGCCCCGCGGGTGCGCAGGATCTTGGAGACCGACAGGTCCGAGTAGGAGCCGTCGGGCAGCAGCGCTGCCACGTCGACGGCGTTGTGACGCGCGTAGACGCCCGGATTGGGCATCGGGGTGGCGTGACCGCCGGGCCGGAAGCGCTCTTCGGAGAGTTCGCGCTGGGTCTTGCGTCGCTCGAAGCGCTCCCGGTGCGCCAGGATCATCGCGCCCACCGCGGCGGTGATCAGCAGCGCGCTGGTCAGCTCGAACGCCCACAGGTAGCGCGAGAAGATAAGGGCCGCCAGCCCTTCCACGTTGCCGTTGGCGTTGGCGCCGGCCAGGCCGGAGAAGCCGCCGGTCGCGACGTTGCCGATGCCGGCGATCAACAGCACGCCGAACCCGACACCGGTGACCACCGCGGCCACCCGCTGTCCGCGCAGGGTCTCTTTGAGCGATTCCGCGGAGTCCACGCCGATCAGCATCAGCACGAACAGGAACAGCATCATCACCGCGCCGGTGTAGACCACCACCTGCACGACGCCCAGGAACAGCGCGTCCTGGGCCATGTAAAAGACCGCCAGGATGAGCATCGTCATCGCCAGGTACATGGCCGAGTAGACGGCGTTGACCGCCAGCACCACCCCGAGCGCGCCGATGACCGCCGCCGCGCCCAGCACCCAGAACATCACGGCTTCACCGGTGGAGGTGTGGGTCAGAGTTTCTGCTGCGAGGGTGACGATCATCGGGCGTCCTGGCTCTCGCGCAGGCCGTGGGCCGTCACGTTGCCCAGGTAGTAGTCCTTGTCGGTGGCGCCCTCGGCACGGGGGTGCGGTGGCGCGAGCATGTCTTGCAGCAGCGGCGCCAGCAGCCTGTCCTTTTCGTAGATCAGGTCCGCGCGGTTGTCGTCAGCCAACTCGTAGTCGTTGGTCATGGTCAGCGCCCGGGTGGGGCAGGCCTCGATGCACAGCCCGCACCCGATGCAGCGCAGGTAGTTGATCTGGTACACCCGGCCATAGCGTTCGCCGGGAGAGTAGCGGGCCTCTTCGGTGTTGTCCGCGCCTTCGACGTAGATCGCGTCGGCGGGGCAGGACCAGGCGCACAGCTCGCAGCCGATGCACTTCTCCAGGCCGTCCGGGTACCGGTTGAGCTGGTGACGGCCGTGATAGCGCGGGGCCACCGGGCCGGGCTTCTCCGGATACTCCTCGGTGATGTTCTTCTTGAACATCGACCCGAAGGTGACGCCGAATCCGGCAACGGGATCGATGAGGCGCTTGAAAATGTTAGCCACGTGCCTTCTCCTTGCTCGCACCTACCGGCCGCTCGAGGGTCTTGAGCGGCAGCGGCGGTGTCGGGAATGCCGGCTCGTCGGCTGAGCCGCTCGGGGTGAGGCTGACAACCTGCCTTCGGCGCTTGCGGGGGCTGGGCGCGCTGAACGGTTTTCGCAACGTGGCGATCAATGCCACGGCGAAGACCAGGCTGCACACCACCAGCAGGGTGGTCCAATGCGCGTAGCCCTGGTTGCGCAGCGTGCGGATCACCGCCGCGATCATGATCCACACCAGCGACACCGGGATCAGCAGCTTCCAGCCCAGCGACATGAACTGGTCGTAGCGGAACCGGGGCAGGCTGGCGCGCAGCCAGAAGTAGATGAACAGGAACGTCCACATCTTGAGGGTGAACCAGAGCACCGGCCACCAGCCGTGGTTCGCGCCCTCCCACATGTTCAGCGGCCACGGCGCGTGCCAGCCACCGAAGAACATGGCCGCGGCCAGCGAGGACACCGTGAACATGTTGACGTACTCGGCCAGCATGAAGATCGCGAACTTCAGCGACGAGTATTCGGTGTGGAAACCGGCGACCAACTCGCCCTCGGCTTCCGGAAGGTCGAACGGCGCCCGGTTAGTTTCGCCGACCATTGAGATGAGGTAGATCACGAACGACGGCAGCAGCAGGAACACGAACCACACCCGGTCCTGGGCGGCCACGATCTGCGACGTCGACATCGAGCCCGCGAACAGGAACACCGCCGCGAAGGACAATCCCATCGCCACCTCGTAGGAGATCACCTGTGCGGTGGAGCGCACCCCACCGAGTAGGGGATAGGTGGAGCCGGAAGCCCAGCCGCCCAACACGATTCCGTACACGCCGATGGCCGACATCCCCAGGATGAACAGCACCGCGACCGGAAGGTCGGTCAGCTGCAGAGGCGTCCAGTGACCGAACACCGACACCTCAGGTCCGAACGGGATGAACGAGAAGGCGGTGAACGCGGGAATCGCCGAGATGGCCGGCGCCGCGAAGTACACGAACCAGTCGATGCCCTTGGGGGTGATGCTCTCCTTGAGGGCCAGCTTGATGCCGTCGGCGAGGCTCTGCAGAGTGCCCCACGGTCCGGCCCGGTTTGGGCCCGGCCGCAGCTGCATCCAGCCCAGGATTTTGCGCTCGAGCAGGATCGCCACCAGCACGTTGAGCATCAGGAACACGAAGATGGCCAGCGCCTTGCCCAGCACCAGCCACCAGGGATCGTGTCCGAAGGCGGCCAAACTGTTCACTTTCCGACCCCGATCTTGACGACGGCGCCGCTGGTGACGCCGAGTTCCTGGTGCACCGCCGAGCCCGGGGAGTTCAGCGGCAGCCACACCACTCGGTCCGGCATGTCGGTCACGTTGAGCGGCAAGGTGATTGAGCCGCGGTCGGTGCTGACCGTCACCGACTCGCCGTCGGCGGCGCCGATCTCGGCGGCGGTACCGGCCGACAACCGCACGACGGGTGTGCGTGCGGTGCCCGCAAGATGCGGTTCGCCGTCCTGCCCGCGGCCCGCGTCCAGCAGCATGCGCCAGCCGGTCAGTACGGCCTGGCCCTGCTCGGGCTGTGCGCCGGCTTTGGCTTCGACGGTGGGGCTGGCGGCGTGCTTGCCATCCCAGGTGCCCAGTCCGGCCAGTTCTTCGCGTGCCGTTTCGACCGTCGCGCAGTTCAGTTGGATGCCCAACTCGTCGGCCAGCGTGTCGAGCACCCGGTGATCGGATTGGCCGGCCTGCAGCATGCTGCCCTTGAACGCTGGTTCGAAGGCGCGGTAGCGGCCCTCCCAGTTGACGAAGGCGCCGGCCTTCTGGGTGGTCGGGGCGACCGGGAACACGACGTCGGCCCGCTCGGTGACCGCGCTGTGCCGCAACTCCAGGCTGACCACGAACGGGGCCGCGTCCAGAGCGGCCAGCACCGCGTCCGGGTCGGCGAAGTCGCCGGCTTCGATGCCGCCCACCAACAGCGCGCCGAGAGTTCCGTCGGTGGCTGCGGCGAAGATCCCGTCGACGTCGCGGCCTGTTGCGGAAGGCAATTCGTCGACGTGCCAGGCGGCGGCGACCTCTGACCGGGCGGTGTCGTCGGCGACCGGACGGCCACCGGGCAGCAGTGCGGGCAGGGCACCCGCTTCCAGCGCGCCGCGTTCCCCGGCCCGCCGCGGCACCCAGGCCAGCCGGGCTCCGGTCGAGTCCGCCAACCGGGCCACCGCGGACAACCCGCCGGGCACGGTGGCCAGCCGCTCGCCGACCATGATCACCGCGCCGGTGGTGCTCAGCAGGTCGCCTACTTCGCCGGTGGCGAGGTCGTCCAGCGCCGCGGGCTCACCGCCGGGCGCCGTCTGCAGCAACTGGCCCGACATCTTCTCCAGCGCGCGGGTGGCGAACGGGGCGATCGCGTACACCGGTACGTTGTTCTTTCGCGCCGCCTTGCGCAGCCGCAGGAATACGATCGGCGATTCTTCTTCCGGTTCGAATCCGACCAGCAGCACCACCGGCGCCGACTCCAGGTCGGCATAGCTGACGCTCACCGGCCGGCCGGCGACGCGGGCCGCCAGGAAGTCGGCCTCCTCCGCGGACTGTGGGCGGGCACGGAAGTCGATGTCGTTGGTGTTCAAGACGATTCGCGCGAACTTGGCGTACGCGTAAGCGTCTTCCCAGGTGGCCCGGCCGCCGACCAGCACGCCGGTGCGGCCCCGTGCTGCCTCCAGGCCCTGCGTGGCGGCCACGATCGCGTGGGCCCACGAAGCCGGCGTGAGCTCTCCGTTGGAATCCCGGATCAGCGGGGTGGTGAGCACGTCCGGCTGGGTGGCGTAGTTGAACGCCCACCGGCCCTTGTCGCAGTTCCACTCTTCGTTGACTTCCGGGTCGTCGCCGGCCAGGCGGCGCGTCACCTTCCCGCGGCGATGGTCGGTGCGCTGGGAGCAACCGGATGCGCAGTGTTCGCACACGCTGGGGCTGGACACCAGGTCGAACGGGCGGGCCCGGAACCGGTATGACATGCCGGTGAGCGCGCCGACCGGGCAGACCTGCACGGTGTTGCCGGAAAAGTAGGAGTCGAACGGCTCGTTGGCGTAGATGCCGACCTGCTGCAGCGCGCCGCGCTCCTGCATGTCGATGAACGGGTCGCCGGCGATTTGGTTGGAGAACCGGGTGCAGCGGGCACACAGGATGCAACGCTCGCGGTCCAGCAGCACCTGTGCGGAGATGTTGATCGGTTTGGCGAAGGTGCGCTTGACGTCGGTGAAGCGAGATTCCGCACGGCCGTTGGACATTGCCTGGTTCTGCAGCGGGCACTCACCGCCCTTGTCGCACATCGGGCAGTCCAGCGGGTGGTTGATCAGCAGCAGTTCCATCACGCCGTGCTGCGCCTTGTCGGCGGCCGGAGACGTGAGCTGGGTGCGCACCACCATGTCGTCGGTGCAGACGATGGTGCATGACGC
This sequence comes from Mycobacterium sp. 23, assembly GCF_048287075.1. Lineage (NCBI taxonomy): Bacteria > Bacillati > Actinomycetota > Actinomycetes > Mycobacteriales > Mycobacteriaceae > Mycobacterium > Mycobacterium sp. 23. The sequence goes on along the minus strand of NZ_JBLVUX010000005.1, from coordinate 2,384,304 downwards.
CATCGGCTTGCGCTGTCCCTCGACCTCGACCATGCACTGCCGGCACGCGCCCACCGGGTCGAGCAGCGGGTGGTCACAGAACCGTGGGATCTGGATGCCCATCAGCTCGGCCGCGCGAATGACCAGAGTTCCCTTCGGAACGCTGATTTCGGCGCCGTCGATGGTCAGCGTCACCATGTCCGGCGGCTTGACCTCGTCGCCGGTATCCGTCTTGGCCGCACTTGTCATTGCAGCGTCAGGCCTTTCCGTTCAACGTCGCTGGCTTGGAGGTCAGCATGGAATCTTTGGGGTCAAACGGGCACCCGCCGGTTTCGACGTGGGCGATGTATTCGTCGCGGAAATGCTGAATTGACGACATCACCGGGCTGGCCGCGCCATCTCCCAACGCACAGAACGACTTTCCGAGGATCGCATCGGAGATGTCCAGCAGCTTGTCCAGGTCTTCGCGGGTGCCCTGGCCGTTCTCCAGGCGGGCGTAGATCTTGTCCAGCCAGAAGGTGCCCTCGCGGCACGGCGTGCACTTGCCGCAGGACTCGTGCTTGTAGAACTCGGTCCAGCGGCGAACAGCCCGCACTACGCAGGTGGTTTCGTCGAAGATCTCCAGTGCCTTGGTGCCCAACATGGATCCCACAGCGCCGACGCCCTCGTAATCCAGCGGCACATCCAGGTGCTCGTCGGTGAGCAGGGGAGTCGACGAACCGCCCGGCGTCCAGAACTTGAGCCGGTGCCCGGCCCGGACGCCGCCGGCGTAGTCGAGCAGCTCGCGCAACGTAATACCGAGCGGGGCCTCGTACTGGCCGGGCCGGGTGACGTGCCCGGAGAGCGAATACAGCGTGAAGCCAGGCGATTTCTCGCTGCCCATCGACCGGAACCAGTCGACGCCGTTGAGGACGATGGACGGGACGCTGGCGATGGTCTCGACGTTGTTGATCACGGTGGGGCAGCCGTAGAGGCCGGCGACCGCGGGGAACGGCGGCCGCAGCCGGGGCTGGCCGCGGCGGCCTTCCAGCGAGTCGAGCAGGGCGGTCTCCTCGCCGCAGATGTAGGCGCCCGCGCCGGCGTGCACCACGAGCTCCAGGTCGTATCCGGAGCCACCGATGTCGCGGCCCAGATATCCGGCGGCGTAGGCCTCGGCCACCGCATTCTGCAACCGGCGCAGCACCGGCACCACCTCGCCGCGCACGTAGATGAACGCGTGGCTGGCCCGGATCGCGTAGGCGGCGATGATGACGCCTTCCACCAGCACGTGCGGAGTCGCCAGCATCAGCGGAATGTCTTTGCAGGTGCCGGGTTCGGACTCGTCGGCGTTGACCACCAGGTAGTGCGGCTTGGCCGCGGGCCCCTTGTCGCCCTGGGGAATGAACGACCACTTGGTGCCGGTCGAGAAGCCGGCCCCGCCACGGCCGCGCAGCCCTGAGTCCTTGACGGTGGCGATCACGTCGTCGGGATTCATGGCCAGGGCCTTTTTCATGGCCTGGTAGCCGTCATAGCGTTCGTAGGTCGCCAGCGACCAGGACTCAGGGTCGTCCCAGTAGCGGCTGATGACCGGGGTCAAAGGTGTTGTCATGCTTGGCCTTCCGGACCAGGGGGAGCCTGCATGTCGTTCTCCTTGGCCACCCGCAGCCCGGCCAGGGTGGCCGCGCCGGGCCCGCCCTGTCCCTCGTCGGGACGCTCATCGCGCAGACCGGCCAGGATGCGTGACGTCTCGCGGAACTTGCACAGCGGTGCGCCGCGGGTCGGCTTTGCGGGCTTCCCGGCGCGCAGCGAGTCGACGAGTTCGCGGGCGGACTCGACGGTCTGGTTGTCGTAGAACTCCCAGTTGACCATCATCACCGGCGCGTAGTCGCAGGCCGCGTTGCACTCGATGTGTTGCAGCGTGACGGCCCCGTCGTCGGTGGTCTCGTCATTGCCGATGCCGAGATGTCCTTTGAGGTCTTCGAATATCGCGTCGCCGCCCATCACCGCGCACAGCGTGTTGGTGCAGACGCCGACCAGATACTCGCCGGTGGGGCCGCGGCGGTACATCGTGTAGAAGCTGGCCACCGCCGAGACCTCCGCGCCGGTGAGGTCCAGTTGCTGGGCGCAGAACTCCATCCCGGCCGGGGTGATGTAGGAGTCCTCGCCCTGCACCAGGTGCAGCAACGGCAGCAGCGCCGACCGCTTGTTCGGGTACTTGGCGATGATCTCCTTGGCTTCCACCTCCAGCCGCGCGCGCACCTCGGTGGGATAGGACTCCGGCGCACCCTCCACCACGAACTGGCTGGGTTCCTCCGGTGGCGGGCCGAGCCGGAGGAAAACCCGCTCGCCGCTGCCTGATTCGCTCATCGGTCCACTCCGCCCATCACGGGGTCGATGCTGGCGACCGCGGTGATCAGGTCGGCCACCATGCCGCCCTCGCACATCGCGGCCACCGACTGCAGGTTGGTGAACGACGGGTCCCGGTAGTGCACCCGGTAGGGGCGGGTACCGCCGTCGCTGACCATGTGCACGCCCAGCTCGCCGCGCGGGGATTCTACGGCGACGTAGACCTGACCGGCCGGAACCCGGATGCCCTCGGTGACTAGCTTGAAGTGGTGGATCAGGGCCTCCATCGAGCTGCCCATGATCTTGGCGATGTGCTCCGGTGAGTTGCCCATGCCGTCTGGGCCCACGGAAAGGTCTGCGGGCCAGGCGATCTTACGGTCTTCGACCATCGTCGGGCCGGGCTTGAGCTTGTCCAGGCACTGCTCGACGATCTTGATCGACTCCCACATCTCATTGACGCGAATCATGTAGCGCCCGTACGCGTCACACGTGTCCTCGGTGATTACGTCGAACTCGTAGTTCTCGTAGCCGCAGTAGGGTTCGCTCTTGCGCAGGTCGTGCGGCAACCCCGTGGAGCGCAGGATCGGACCGGTGATGCCCAGCGCCATGCAACCGGTCAGATCCAGGTAACCGACATCCTCGGTGCGGGCCTTCCAGATTGCGTTCTCGTTGAGTAGTTCGCCCATCTGGCGCAACGGGATCCGCAACTCCTTGAGGGCGGCCGCGATGTCGTCGACACCGTTGGGCGGCAGGTCCTGGGCCAGGCCACCGGGACGGACGTAGGCGCTGTTCATGCGCAGGCCGGTGATCTTCTCGAAAAGGGTGAGCACGATCTCGCGGGCCCGGAAGCCGACGAACATCGGCGTCATCGCACCCAGTTCCATTCCGCCGGTGGCCAATGCGACCAGGTGCGAGGAGATGCGGTTGAGTTCCATCATCATCACCCGGATGACGTTGACCCGCTCCGGGATCTCGTCGGTGATGCCGAGCAGCTTCTCCACACCCAGGCAGTAGGCGGTCTCGTTGAAAAACGGTGCCAGGTAATCCATTCGGGTGACGAAGGTGACGCCCTGCGTCCAGTACCGGTATTCGAGGTTCTTCTCGATGCCGGTGTGCAGGTAGCCGATTCCGCACCGGGCCTCGGTGACCGTCTCGCCCTCGATCTCGAGGATCAGCCGCAGCACGCCGTGGGTGGACGGGTGCTGGGGTCCCATGTTGACGACGATGCGCTCGCCGGGATCGGCCTTGCGGGCGGCGTCGACGACCTTGTCCCAGTCCTGGCCGCCGGCGACGACGAGTGTCTCTGCTGGTGCGCTCATCAGTTATAGCCCCTGCGTTCGTCGGGCGGCGGGATCTGCGCGCCCTTGTACTCCACCGGGATGCCGCCCAGCGGATAGTCTTTGCGTTGCGGGTGCCCGTGCCAGTCGTCGGGCATCTCGATCCGGGTCAGCGACGGGTGGCCGTCGAAGATGATTCCGAAGAAGTCGTAGGTCTCGCGCTCGTGCCAGTCGTTGGTGGGGTAGACGTTGAACAGCGACGGGATGTGCGGATCACTATCGGGCGCAACGGCTTCCAGCCGCAGCCGACGGTTGTGCGTGATCGACTTCAGCGGATACACGGCGTGCAGTTCGCGCCCGGTCTCGTTGGGGTAGTGCACTCCGCTGACGCCCAGGCACAGCTCGAAGCGCAGTTCCGGCTCGTCCCGCAGCCGTTGGGCGACCTGCGGCAGCAGATCCCGGCGCACATAGAGGGTGAGCTCGTCGCGGTAGACCACGACCTTCTCGATCGCCTCGTTGAAGTCGAGGCCTTCGCGGTCCAGGGCCTCGGCGAGGCGGTCGGCGATGTCGTCGAAGTAACCGCCGTAGGGCCGCGGACTTTCGCCGGGCAGCGCGATCTCGCGCACCAGTCGTCCGTAGCCGGAGGTGTCGCCGGTGCCGCGCACGCCGAACATGCCGCGGCGGACGTTGATGACCTCTTGCCCTTCCGGCGGAATGTCGGCTCCCGGAGTCAGTGTCGCGCCCTGCGGGTCCTTGTCCGGTGAGCTCATCGCAGCAGTCCGCGCATCTCGATCGTCGGCCGGGCCGCCATGGCCGCCTCTTCGGCCTCGGCGATGGCCTTCTCGCGGTTGACCCCCAGCGGCATTTCCTGAATCTTCTCGTGCAGCTTGAGGATTGCGTACAACAGCATCTCGGGCCGGGGTGGGCAGCCGGGCAGGTAGATGTCCACCGGCACCACGTGGTCGACGCCCTGGACCACCGCGTAGTTGTTGAACATGCCGCCGGACGACGCGCAGACACCCATCGCCAGAACCCATTTCGGCTCGGCCATCTGGTCGTAGATCTGGCGCAGCACGGGCGCCATCTTCTGGCTGACCCGGCCCGCGACGATCATCAGATCCGCCTGCCGCGGCGTCGCCGAGAACCGCTCCATGCCGAATCGGGCGATGTCGAACCGCGGCCCGGCGGTAGCCATCATCTCGATCGCGCAGCAGGCCAACCCGAACGTCGCCGGCCACAGTGAGTTCTTGCGGACGTAGCCCGCAACTTTCTCAACTGTGGACAGCAGGATTCCGCCGGGTAACTGTTCTTCCAGTCCCACGTCCTACCTACCTCAATCCCACGTCAGGCCGCCGCGGCGCCACACATATGCGTAGGCCACGAAAACCGTGAGCATGAATATGACCATCTCGACGAGCGCGAAAGTCCCCAGCGAATCGAAGCTAACCGCCCACGGATAGAGGAACACAATTTCAATATCGAAGACGATGAACAACATTGCGGTCAGGTAATACTTGATCGGGAAGCGCTGCCCGCTCGCGGCGTGCGGCCCGCTGAACCCGGTTTCGGTGGGCTCGATCCCACACTCGTAGGCCTCGAGCTTCGATCGGTTGTATCGGCTGGGGCCGGTGATGCTGGCCAGGAATACCGAACCGATGGCGAAGGCCGCGGCAATGCCCGCCATCACCAATATGGGTATGTAGACGTTCACTTGCTCCACGTTTCCGTCGTTTGGGCTGTCGACAGCGGCCAAGCGGCGACCAGGTGTGACGAAACCGGACTGGGGTACCCCGACATGACCTTGAGCACAGCCTAGCCAGGAACGCCTCGGTGGTCGCGCCCACCCTGCCGATGCGTCAAATTCGCAGGTTGGGCACCGGTGTCAGCTGTTCTGGCCGGGGCTGCCGTTGCCGAATCCGTCCCAGCCGAGGCCGCCGGCGCCGCCGGTGCCGACGGTCCCGCCGTTGCCACCGCTGTTGCCTGCAGCATCACCATTGCCGCCGTCGCCTCCTATCCGGCCGATGCCGGGGTTGCCGTTGCCGGCTCCATACGACGAGGTGGAGAGGGCGCCGCCGCCACCACCGCAGCCGACGCCCGTGCTGCCCATCGCACCAGAGCCGCCGAAGAAGTACCCGGCATCACTGGAAGCGTCGCCGCCAGTACCGCCGAGGCCGCCCGCGGCGCTGGCATCGCCGCCTGCACCGCCGCCCCCGCCGCCGCCGCCGACAGCCCAGTCGAGGGTTACGCCATCGGAATCGAAAACGCCACCGCCGGCGCCGCCCCCGCCCCCTGCGCCGCCGACAGCGCCGCTGGTGCCGGTGGCAGCAGCACCGCCGCCACCGCCCCCGCCGCCGCTGCCGCCAAATCCGGTGATCGTCGAAAAGGCGCTCGTGGCGGTTCCCCCGGTTCCGCCACCGCCGGCGATGCCGCCGTTGCCGCCGAGGCCACTAGCACCGGCGCCGGTGCCGGCGTTCCCGCCGGTGCCGCCGGCGCCGCCGCCGCCCCCGCCGCCGCCATAGACGGGGCTTCCAATGAAGGCGACCGAGTTGCCGCCCCCGTCGCCGCCGTTGCCGCCGGTGCCGCCTGCACCTCCGTTGCCGTTGGTTCCGCCAGCCGTGGCGGCGCCGCCTTGACCGCCCATTCCGCCCTTGCCGCCGGTGCCACCTTGGCCGCCGACGCTTAGGTAGCTGCCGTCGCCTTTGGCGCCGGTGCCACCGTCGCCACCGTGTCCGCCGCTTCCGGCATTGCCCCCGACACTGCCGGCGCCAGTGGCGTTTCCGCCGTTTCCGCCGGCGCCGCCATCGCCGCCGGCTTTGCCCGCGTTGCCGGTGTTGCCGTTGCCGCCATTGCCGCCGTTGCCGCCGGTCCCGCCGCTGCCCGGGGTAGCGCCGGTGCCGACCGTACCGGCGTCGCCACCGTTGCCGCCTTTGCCGCCGGGGCCTCCAGCCCCGGAGTTGCCTCCGCCAGCGCCGCCGTCGCCGCCGTTGCCGCCGCTTCCGCCGTTGCCGGCGTTGCCGCCGATTCCGGAGCCGGTGGCGTTGCCGCCGCTGCCGCCGGCGCCACCGTTGCCCCCGGCGCCGCCACCGCCAGCGGAGTTGGTGCCGTTCGCACCAGCACCTCCGTTGCCGCCAGCGCCGCCGTTGCCGGTCCCGGAACCGAAGCCGCCGCCGCCGCCGTTGCCGCCGGCGCCGCCCCACCAGCCGCCGAACCCCGGCTGGCCGCCGGCGCCACCGTTACCGCCGGTGCCGCCAGTACCTGATGTCAAGGCGTTGCCGCCGAAGCCGCCGACTCCGCCTTGGCCGCCGAAGCCGCCCGAGGCTCCGCCGTTGCCTGCGTTACCGCCGCGCCCCCCGTCGCCGATCACGGCCGCGCCGCCGTTACCGCCGTTGCCACCAACACCGCCCTGAGCGGCGGTCGCGGTGCCGGTACCGCCGTTGCCTCCCGCGCCGCCGGTGCCGCCGTTACCCGACATGTTGGAGTTTCCGCCGGCGCCTCCGTTACCACCGTTACCTGCATAGCCGCTGGCCGCGCCGCCATTTCCGCCTTTGCCGCCGGCGCCTCCGTTGCCGACTTGTGCGGCGCCGCCGGCGCCGCCCGCCCCTCCGGCGCCGTTAGGGCTGCTATTGCCGCCAGTGCCGCCGCTGCCGCCATCACCGCCCGCGCCGCCGTCACCCAAAACCGTGGAGGCGCCGCCGTCGCCACCGCTGCCGCCGCTGCCGCTCCAAGCGCCGTTGCCGCCGTGGCCACCGGTGCCGCCGCTTCCGCCGTTGCCGGTGGCTGCGCTGCCCCCGGCGCCGCCGCTGCCGCCGTTGCCGCCGTTGCTGTTGCTGCCCGTCCCGCCGTTGCCGCCGTTGCCGCCAGTCCCCGCAGTCTCGGTGATGTCGCCGATGCCCGCAGCGCCGCCGTTGCCTCCCGTGCCGCCGTTGCCGCCTGGGCCTTGACCGGAGCCGCCGTTGCCGCCGACGCCCCCGGTGCCGCCTGCCCCGCCGGCGAGGCTTGAGAAGGTGCCGCCGGTGCCGGCCGTGCCGGCGTCGCCGCCGTCGCCGCCGTTACCGCCGTGGCCGGCGGGGTTGAAGCCGCTCCCAGCAGCGCCGTTGCCGCCGTTGCCGCCGTTGCCGCCGGCGCCGCTTGCGCCGTTGGTCCCGCCAGTGCCGGAGTTGCCGCCAGTGCCGCCGGTTCCGCCAACGCCGCCGCTGCCGCCAGCAGCGCTCGGAGTGGTGGCATCGCTGCCGGCACCGCCGTTGCCACCGGTCCCCCCGGCGCCGCCCTTGCCCCAAGTCGCCCCGCTGCCGGCGCTGCCACCTTTGCCGCCGTTGCCTCCGGCGCCGCCCTGGGGAGCAGATGTCCCGCCGGAGTCGGCGCCGCCATTGCCTCCGTTGCCCGCGGCACCGCCCGCGCCGCCGTTGCCGCCAAGGCTGCCGATGCCAGTGGCGGCCCCGCCGTTGCCGCCTTGACCGCCGGTGCCTCCGTTGTCGCCGGCGAAGCCCGGATTGCCGGCATTGCCAGTGCTGCCCGCGCCGCCGTTGCCGCCGTTACCGCCGTGGCCGCCGATGCCGCCGATGCCGGGCGTGCCGGCGTCGCCGCCACTGCCGCCGTTGCCGCCGGACGGGGCGGTCGTGCCGCCGGTGCCAGCGTCGATGCTGGCGTCGGCGCCGTTGCCGCCGTTGCCGCCGCTGCCCGCGTTGCCGCCGGTGCCTCCGCTGCCGCCGGCGCCACCGTTTCCGCCGCTACCGCCGATGCCGCCGGCTGCGCCGGTCGCGCCGTTGCCACCGCTGCCGCCGTTGCCGCCGTTGCCGACGGTTCCGCCGTTGCCACCGGCCCCGCCGCTGCCGCCATTCGCGCCGGGCACTACGGCGGTGAAGCCGTTGCCTCCGGCGCCGCCGTTGCCGCCGCTGGTGACCGCGCTGCCGGCGGAGCCGTCGGCGCCTTTGGTGCCGCCGCTGCCTCCGACCCCGGCTGCGCCGCCGGTTCCACCGGCCCCCCGGATGCCGGGGTTGCCGCCGTTGCCGCCGGCGCCCCCGTTGGGGTTCAACAGGGTGCCGGCCGCACCGGCTCCGCCGTCGGCGGGTGCCCCTGCGTTACCGCCCAGGCCGGCGGCGCCGCCGTTGCCGTTGATTCCCACGGTTCCATTCGGGGCGGCGCCGCCATTCCCGCCGGCCCCGCCGTTGCCGCCGCTGCCGCCGTTGCCGCCGGATCCACCGGCTTGGCCGGCACCGTCGTTTACTCCTGCCACCCCGGCTGCGCCGGCGACGCCTTTACCGCCGTTAGTGCCGTAGGCGCCGGCGCCACCAGCGCCGCCGTTACCGCCGTTACCGGAGATTGACCCGCCCTGGCCCCCGGCACCACCAGCTCCGCCGGCCCCACCAGCACCGCCGTTCATGCCGGAGTCGCCCGGGTTGACGCCGTTGCTGCCGGCTGTGCCAGTAGCGCCGCCGCCGCCGGCCCCGCCGTTACCGCCATTGCCGAACGACCCGCCGTTGCCGCCGGCACCACCGCTGCCACCGTTGCCGCCGTTAAGGCCAGCGATAGCGGGGGCCGCGAAGGCGCTGCCGCCGTTGCCGCCGTTGCCGCCGTTTCCGCCGCTGGTCACCGCCGTACCGTCCAGCCCGTCGATACCCATGCTGGCGCCAGTCCCGCCCGCGCCGCCCATGCCGACAGCCCCCGGGTTGCCACCGCTGCCGCCAGCTCCGCCGTTCTTGCCGCTGACGCCGTTGCCGCCGGCTCCACCGTTACCGCCGGTGCCGCCGTTTCCTGCGGAGCCGGCGTTGCCGCCTGCCCCGCCGCCGCCGCCCGCGCCTGATCCGGCAGCCGCGCCGCCGATACCGCCGTTACCGCCGCTTGCGCCGCCGCCGCCGTTGCCGCCAGTTCCGCCGTCAGCGGCCAGTTGGCCAGCCGTGAAGCTGGACCCGCCGTCGCCGGCGGTGCCGCCGTTGCCACCGGCGCCTCCGGCGGCGGCGGCGCCACCGCTTCCGCCGTTGCCTGACCCTGCGGCCGTGCCGCCGGCCCCGCCGTCCCCGCCTTTGCCGGCGACACCCCCGTTGCCGCCATTACCGCCAGTGCCGGCCGGACCGAGGCCGCCGGTGGAAATGTTGCCGCCGTTGCCACCGGCACCGCCAACCCCGCCGTCGCCGCCTTTGCCGGCGGCGCCACCGTTGCCGCCATTGCCCGAGCCAGCAGCACTCGTGGAGTTTCCACCGGCCCCTCCGGTGCCTCCTATTCCGCCGGTCCCGCCGGTACTCCCGTTTCCACCGTTGCCGGGGGCGATGCCGGTCCCGCCGCCCTGACCGATGAAACCAGCCCCGCCGGCTCCGCCCCCGCTGGCGGCGCCTCCGGTCCCGCCGTTTCCGGCCGTGCCGGTAACCGAGTTGCCACCGGCGCCACCGTCGCCACCGTTACCGCCGGTCCCGCCGGCGCCACCGGGCCCGCTGTTACCCATTGCGCCGCCGCCAATGCCGAAGTTGGGGCCGCCATAGCCACCTTGTCCGCCGGCACCGGCTGTACCGGCGATTCCGCCGTTGCCGCCGGCCCCGCCGGTGCCTGACGCCATGGCCGCGCCGCCAGCACCGGCTGTGCCGCCGGTGCCGCCGACTCCGCCGGTGCCACCGGTGCCGCCTGTGCCTCCCGGACGGCCGCTGGCCGCCTCGCCGCCAAAGCCGCCGAACCCAGCCGTGCCGGCGGATCCGCCGCTGCCGCCAGCCCCGCCGGCGCCGCCGTTACCTGTCCCCATGGCAGCGCCGCCGCTGCCGCCGGTGCCGCCTGCGCCGCCAGAGCCGCCTGCGCCGCCGGTTCCGCCGCTGCCCGCCGGCGCGCCGGCACTGGCCGTGGCTCCCTTGCCGGTGAAGCCGGCTTGGCCGCCTTGTCCGCCAAAGCCACCGGCCCCGCCGGCGCCGCCGTTGCCTGATCCTGTGGCCGTGCCGCCGGCTCCGCCGCTGCCGCCGGCGCCGCCCGTTCCCCCGGCCCCGCCGTTGCCGCCGTTCAAACCTGTACCGGCGCCGGCTGAGCCGCCGTCGCCGCCGAGTCCACCGCGGCCACCGCCGCCGCCGCGCCCGCCATTGCCACCGCTGCCTGGCCCATTGCCTTGGCCGCCGGCACCGCCGGCGCCACCGTCGGGACCGGTCCCACCGGGTCCGCCGTCCTGAGCGGTGCCGCCCGAGGTACCTGTCGTACCTACACCGCCGTTGCCGCCGTTGCCGCCGTTGCCGCCGTTGCCGACGGCACCACCGTTGCCGCCCGTGCCGCCTTTGCCGCCCACCGCCCCGAACGAGGTGGCATTGGAGCCGGTGCCGCCGTTGCCGCCGTTACCGGCCGGACCGGTGAGCGCCGTGCCAGCCTGGCCGTCGAGGCCTTTGGTGCCGCCGGTGCCGCCGATGCCTTGGTTGCCGCCGGTGCCGCCGGCCCCGATCAGGCCGGGGTTGCCGCCGTTGCCGCCGGCGCCGCCGTTGATGTAGGTGGCGTTTCCGGCTGCGCCGGTTCCGCCGTCGCCGGGGGCTCCGGCGTTGCCGCCTTTGCCGCCGGCGCCGCCGTCGCCGTTGGCGCCGAGGGTGCCGTGGGCGGCGGAGCCGCCGTCACCGCCGGTGCCGCCGTTACCGCCGGCTCCGCCGTTGCCGCCCGAGCCGCCGGCCTGTCCGGCGCCGTTATCGAGCCCAGCGGTTCCGGGGTTGCCGGTGATGCCGGCTCCGCCGTTGCCGCCGGCCGCGCCGGCGCCGCCTTTGCCGCCGGCCCCGCCGTTGCCGGAGACGGTGCCCCCGGAGCCGCCGGCCCCGCCGTGGCCGCCGGCCCCGCCGGCCATGCCCGGGTTGCCCGGGTCGCCGGCGGCCAGACCGTCGGGTCCGTTGGTGCCGGCGGCGCCGTTGCCGCCGGCACCCCCGGCCCCGCCGTTGCCGACCGAGCCACCGTTACCCCCTGCCCCGCCCGAACCGCCGTTAACACCGGGGGTGAGCGCGGTAAACCCGGCGCCGCCGGCGCCGCCGTTGCCGCCGGCGGTGATCGCGGCCCCGGGTCCACCGTCGGCGCCGTTGGTGCCGCCGCTACCGCCGATGCCGTGGTTGCCGCCGGTTCCGCCGGCCCCGAGGGTGCCGGGGTTGCCGCCGTTGCCGCCGGCCCCGCCGTTGACGTACAGGTCGGTGCCGGCGGCGCCGGCCCCGCCATCGCCGGGGGCCCCGGCGTTGCCGCCTTTGCCGCCGGCGCCGCCGTCGCCGTTGGCGCCGAGGGTGCCGTGGGCCGAGGAGCCGCCATCGCCGCCGGCCCCGCCCGCTCCACCGGCGCCGCCGTTGCCGCCCGAGCCGCCGGCTTGGCCGGCGCCGTTGTCGGCCCCGGCGGTTCCGGCTTTGCCGGTGATGCCGGCTCCGCCGTTGCCGCCGTCGGCGCCGGCGCCGCCGTTGCCGCCGGCCCCGCCGTTTCCGGACACGGCGCCGCCGGACCCGCCGGCCCCGCCTTTGCCGCCGGCCCCGCCGGCCATGCCCGGGCTGCCCGGGTCACCGGCCGCCAGGCCGTCGGGTCCGTTGATGCCGGCGGCGCCGTTGCCGCCGGCACCACCGGCCCCGCCGTTGCCGACCGAGCCGCCATTACCACCGGCGCCGCCGACACCGCCATTAGCGCCCGCACTCACCGCGTTGAAGCCGGCCCCGCCCGCGCCGCCGTTGCCGCCGGCGGTGACCGCGGCCCCGGACCCGCCGTCGAGGCCTTTGCTGCCGCCGGAGCCGCCGATACCCGGGTTGCCGCCGGCCCCGCCGGCGCCCACCGTGCCGGGGTTGCCGCCGTTGCCGCCGGCGCCGCCGTCGACGAATCCGGCCTCCCCGGCCGCGCCGGCCCCGCCGTCACCGGGGGTGCCGGCGTTACCGCCGCGCCCGCCTTGACCGCCGTCGCCGTTGACTCCGGCGGTGCCGTGCGCGGCCGCGCCGCCGTCTCCGCCGGTGCCGCCGGCCCCGCCCGCGCCGCCGTTACCGCCCGAGCCGCCGGTCTGGCCGGCGCCGGCGTCGATCCCGGCGGTCCCGGCCTTGCCGGACAAGCCGTCCCCGCCGTTGCCGCCGGGTGCGCCGGCCCCGCCTTTCCCGCCGGCCCCGCCGTTACCCGACACGCTGCCCCCGGCCCCGCCGGACCCGCCGTGCCCGCCAGCCCCGCCGGCGATACCGGGGGAGCCGGACTCACCCGGGTTCACCCCACTGGGACCGGAGGTGGCGGCGGCGCCGTTGCCGCCGACACCCCCAGCACCGCCATTGCCGACCGCACCCCCGTTGCCCCCGGTACCCCCCGCGCCGCCGTTGGCGCCCGCCGCGACCGCGTTGAACCCGGCCCCACCCGCGCCGCCGTTGCCGCCGCTAAGCACCGCCAGCCCGGCCGCCCCGTCGGCGCCGGCCAGCGCGCCCGCACCCCCGGGCGCCCCGCCATGCCCACCGGCGCCGACCGCGCCGGGGTTGCCGCCCTGACCGCCGGCCCCACCATTGATGAAGCTGGCCGTCCCGCCGGCGCCGGCGCCGCCGTCACCGGGGGACCCGGCGGCCCCGCCGGCCCCGCCGGCCCCGCCGTTACCGGCGACCCCCGCCTGCCCCAACAATCCGCCGCCCCCGCCGGCCCCGCCGGCCCCGCCGTGACCGCCGGCACCCCCATCAGCGCCCGACCCGCCCACACCGCCGCCGGCGCCGTTGTCGACCCCAGCCACCCCGGCCGCCCCGGCCACCCCACTACCACCGGCCCCGCCAGCCCCCCCGACCCCACCCAAACCCCCCGCGCCGCCATCCCCGACAAACACCCCACCGCGGCCACCGGCACCACCCATCCCGCCGTTGCCCGCATTGCCGCCACCGGTCCCCGAATCACCCGGATTGACCCCATTACCGCCCGCGCTGCCGTGCAGACCCGCACCACCGACCCCGCCCAAACCGCCATCACCGAACACCAACGCCTGCCCACCGGCACCGCCGACACCCCCGACCCCACCCAACGTCAGCGCAGCGCCCCCGGCACCCCCCGCCCCGCCGTTACCCATCAACCAGCCCCCCGCACCCCCAGTCCCGCCGGCCCCACCGGCCACCCCCGCACCCCCGGCCCCACCCGTGCCGATCAACCCCGCCGCACCCCCAGCACCCCCGGCCAACGGCGTGGTCCCGGTCGGGCTGTAACCCGCCCCACCATCGCCGAACCACAACCCGCCCGCACCACCAGTCGGATTGGCCGCCGTGCCCGCCGCCCCATTACCGATCAAAGCCCGGCCCAACAACAGCTCCGTCGGGAAATTCAAGATCGGATCCAAAACCTGACCAAACACACTGTTGATCCACCATTGACTCACCGTGTGCGTCGGCCCATACACCAACAACTGGAACAACCCAGCCACCGGAGACGCCGTAGCCGCTGCCGCCGACCCCTGCAGCCACGCCGCCGCACCGACCTCCGCCCCGGCATACTCGCTGGCCGCCGACCGCAACGCCGCCACGAACTGGTCCTGGTATTCGGCCGCCTGCGCCGCCAACGCCTGATACTCCCGCGCATGGGTACCGAACAAGGCCGCAATCGCCGCCGACACCTCATCGCCCGCGGCCACCGCCACCTGCGTCGTCGGCATCACCGCCGCCGCACTCCTGGCACTGACATCGGACCCAATCCGCGCCACATCCGCCGCCGCCTGCGAAACCAACTCCGGCGAAACACTCAAAAACGACATCGCCAGACCGCCTAGATTCCGCCCGCTCCGCCGGCGCCCGGAGCGCCGCCGCCACCGCCGGCGCCGCCGGTCTGACCGATGGGACCGCTACCTGCTTTACCGGTGCCACCGGTGACGCCTGTGTCGCCGGCGCCGCCCGTGGAGCCGGTGCCACCGTCACCGCCGTCACCGCCGTCACCGCCGTCGCCGCCGGTGCCACCGGTACCACTGCCGCCCGAGGTGGACCCGCCTTGCCCGCCGCTGCCGCCGGCACCAGCGAAGCCGCCCGTGCCGCCGTTGAAGCCGGAGCCGATCGCCGCGTCGCCGCCGGTTCCGCCCTTGCCGCCGTGACCGCCGTTGCCGCCGTGGCCGCCGACGGCTCCAGGGCCTTGAGCCAGGCCTCCGGCTCCGCCGGTACCACCGCCGCCGCCGAGACCGGCATTGCCGGGTGCGGCGGTCAACGTGCCGGCAGAGCCGCCGCCACCGACGCCGCCGGTTCCGCCGTTACCGCCAGTTCCGCCGAGGTTGCTGGCCAGGCCGCCGACGGATACGCCACCGGTGCCGCCGTTGCCGCCCCTGCCGCCGAATCCGCCTTGTTGACTGAACCCTGCCGGCGGGGTTCCGCCCGTGCCGCCATTCCCGCCGTCGCCACCCGTGCCGCCGGTTTCCACGAGGTCACCGGTGCCGCCGCTGCCGCCAGAGCCGCCATCACCGCCGGCGCCGGCGAAGAACCCTTGCGGGGCCGCTGCGCCGCCGTTGCCGCCGTTGCCGCCGTGACCGCCGGTGCCGCCCATGGGGCTTGCGTTGGTACCACCGGTGCCGGCCGTCCCGGCGTTGCCACCGGCGCCGCCGCGGCCGCCGCGGCCGCCGTCGCCGTTCGTCGCGTCGGAGCCGACGCCGCCGGTGCCGCCGTAACCGCCGGCGCCACTGGCGCCGTTTGTGCCGCCGGCACCGGAAGCGCCACCGTTGCCGCCACCACCGCCGGCTCCGCCCATGCCGCCGTCATGGCCCTGAGAGAAACCAAAGGTGGTGCCGTTGCCGCCGTCGCCGCCTTGTCCGCCAGTGCCGCCGGCCCCGCCGGTGCCCCACTTTCCGCCCGAGCCGGCCGCGCCGCCGTTGCCGCCTTTGCCTCCGGTGCCGCCCATGTTGGCGCCGGTTCCGGTGTCAGCGCCGCCGTGGCCGCCGTAGCCGCCGTACCCGCCGGCGCCGCCGTCGCCGCCGACACCGCCTGCGGCGCTACCGCCGCTGCCGCCTGCCCCGCCGGCACCGCCGGTGTCGCCGACGAGGCCGGGGTTGGCGATGTTGCCCATGCTTCCGGTGCCGCCGACGCCACCCCGGCCGCCGATGCCGCCGTTGCCCACGGTGAAGCCGATGCCCCGCGATCCGGCGTTGCCGCCGTTGCCACCAGCGCCGCCGGCTGGGGCGACTGCTCCGCCGGAGCCGGTGTCCTGGCCGCCCATACCACCGTTGCCGCCGTTGCCGCCGTTGCCGGCATTGCCGCCGATGCTGCCGTCCCCGTTGGCAGTCCCGCCGCTGCCGCCGGCACCGCCCGCACCGCCCGTGTCGCCGACCTTTCCGGGGCTGGCGACGTTGCAAGAGGTGCCGTCGCCGCCGTTGCCGCCGTTGCCACCGATGCCACCAGTGCCTGCCTTGGCGCCGGTGCCGGCCGTTCCGGCATCCCCACCGTTGCCGCCCTTGCCGCCGGCCGGGGCAACGGTGCCGCCGGTTCCGGTGTCAAAGCCGCCGTGGCCGCCAGTGCCACCGGTGCCGCCGTTGCCGGCCTGGCCGCCGACGCTGCCGATACCGGTGGCGTTGCCGCCGTTGCCGCCGGCCCCGCCAGCGCCGCCGGAGTCACCGGCAAGGCCGGCGCCACCGTCGTTGCCGTTGCTGCCCGGGCCTCCGGTGCCGCCCGTGCCACCGGTGCCGCCTTTGCCCGAGATGGCGCCGGTGCCGGCCGTGCCGGCGTCCCCGCCGTTGCCGCCCTGGCCGCCGGCCGGGGCGACGGTGCCACCGCCGCCGGCGTCTGGGCCGCCGACGCCGCCGGTGCCGCCTGCACCACCGTTGCCGGCGTTGCCGCCGGTGCCCGTCAGGCCGCCGGAGCCGCCGTTGCCGCCCTTGCCGCCGGCCCCGCCGCTGTACCCGGTGACGCCGGTGCCACCGGCGCTGCCGTTGCCGCCGGCCCCGCCGGTGCCGCCGGCCCCGCCGTTGCCCGCGAGCCCGGAGCTGCCGCCGCTACCACCGGTGCCCACGGTCCCGCCGGCGCCGGCATCACCGCCGGCCCCACCGGTTCCGCCCGTCGCGCCGGCCGCACCCACACCGGTAGACCCGGAACCTCCGTTGCCGCCGGCCCCGCCGTTGCCGCCCTGAGCGCCGGAACCGTTAGTGCCACCGCTGGAGGCGCCGCCGTTGCCACCGGCACCGCCGGCTCCACCCTGGCCGCCAGAACCACCGACGAAGCCCTTACCGAGCGCAGCGTTGCCGCCGCCCCCGCCCATGCCGCCCACGCCGCCGACGGCGCCGTTTCCGCCGGTGGCCCCCGCGCCGCTGGCGAAGCCGCCGTCTCCGCCGAGGCCGCCCGCCCCGCCCTTGCCGCCCCCGCCGGGCGCGACGCTCGAGGCCGGATCCCCGCTGCCGCCGGCACCGCCGGCGCCGGCTGCGCCACCGGCTCCACCCGTGTTGGAGGCGACGCCGCCGGTGCTCGCGCCTCCGGCGCCGCCGTTGCCGCCGGCGCCTCCAGCGCCGCCGGTGATGGTTGCGCCGAACGGCACGGTGATGTTTGCGCCGCTTCCGCCGGCGCCGCCCTGGCCGCCGGTGCCGCCGGTCTCGACGAGGTCGCCGACACCACCTGCGCCGCCGGCCCCGCCGTTGCCGCCGGCGCCGCCGGGTGTGCCGGTAGCGCTGAACAGCGCGCTGTTGTTGGCGCCGTTGCCGCCGATGCCGCCATTGCCGCCGTTGCCGCCGGCACCACCGACGGGGCTCAGGGCACCGCCGGTGCCGGCTGTTCCGGCGGCTCCGCCGTTGCCGCCGTTGCCACCGGTTCCGGGAGGTCCACCGGCGTAGGCGCCGACTCCGCCGTTGCCGCCGTTGCCGCCGTTGCCGCCGGCGCCGCTGGCGCCGTTGGTGCCGCCGGTTCCGGAGTTGCCGCCATTTCCGCCGATGCCGCCGGCGCCGCCGTTGCCGCCGTTGTCGCCGGCCGTGGTCCCGCCGCTTGTCCAGCTGTAGCCGGTGCTGCCGGTGCCACCGTTTCCGGCTTTGCCCCCGGCGCCGCCGTTGCCCCAGGTGACGGCGTTGCCCGCGATGCCGCCGTTGCCGCCGTCGCCGCCGGCGCCGCCGGCCGGGGCGGTGGTTCCGCCGGTTCCGGTGTCGGTGCCGCCGTTGCCGCCGTCGCCGCCGATGCCGCCGCTGCCCCCGTTGCCGCCGACGCTGCCGGTGCCGCTTGCCACGCCGCCGGTGCCGCCCGCACCGCCTCGGCCCCCGGTGTCGCCCGCGAGACCAGGACCGCCGGTGTTGCCGGTGCGCCCGGCGCCGCCGGTACCACCGTTGCCACCGGTCCCGCCACTGCCGGCGATATCGCCGGTGCCTGCTGAACCCGCGTTGCCGCCGTTGCCGCCGTTGCCGCCGGCCGGAGCGACGGTGCCGCCGGTGCCGGTGTCGAGGCCGCCGTTGCCGCCGTTGCCGCCTTGCCCACCGCTGCCGGCGTTGCCGCCGACACTGCCGGTACCGGTGGCATTGCCGCCGCGGCCGCCGACGCCGCCGTTGCCGCCGGCGTCACCGGCCAGGCCGGCGTTGCCGTTGTTGCCGGCGGTGCCGTTGCCGCCCGCGCCGCCGTTGCCGCCGGTGCCGCCGCTACCCGCGGTGGCTCCCGTGCCGGCCGCGCCGGCGTCGCCGCCGTTGCCGCCGTCGCCACCGCTGGGGGCGATACCGCCGCCGAGGAGCTTGTCGGCTCCACCGTTGCCGCCGCTGCCGCCGGCGCCACCGTCGCCGGCCCTGCCGCCAATACTGCCGGTGCCGGTCGCGGTACCACCGGCACCACCGGCGCCGCCCGCGCCACCGCTGTCACCGGCGAAGCCGCCGATTCCGGCGTTGCCGTTGCTGCCGGCTCCGCCGTTGCCGCCTTTGCCGCCGATGCCGCCGTTGCCCTTGGTGACCGCGACACCGGGCGTGCCGGCCGCTCCGCCGTTGCCGCCCGCGCCGCCGGCCGGGGCGGTGCTGCCGCCGGTGCCGGTGTCCGTGCCGCCGGCACCGCCGTTGCCGCCGGCTCCGCCGTCACCCGCGTTGCCGCCGATGCCGCCGAGGAAGACCGACCCGCCGCTGCCGCCGGCCCCGCCGGCCCCGCCTGCGTCACCGACGAAGCCGGGGTTGCCGGCATTACCGTCGCTGCCGGCACCGCCCTTCCCGCCGTTGCCGCCCTTGCTGGTGAAGTCGTTGAAGGTCCCGTTGCCCAACGCCCCGGCCTTGCCGCCGTTGCCCCCGGCACCACCGGCCGGGGCGGTGCCGCCGCCCGTGCCGGTGTCGACGCCGCCGGCACCACCATCGCCGCCGTTGCCGCCGTCGCCGCCTTGGCCGCCGAAGCCAACCCCGCGACCGCTGCCTGCGCTGCCGCCCTTGCCGCCGATGCCGCCGTTGCCGCCGGCGTGGCCGGCCTCTCCGGCGCCACCCGCGTTGCCGCTGCTGCCATCGCCCCCGGTCCCGCCGTTGCCGGCGGCGCCGGCGATGCCGTTGCGGGCAGAACCCTCGCCGGTGCCGCCGTTTCCGCCGTTTCCGCCGATGCCGCCTGCGCCGCCGTTCTGACCGCCGGTGCCGATGTCCGCGCCGCCCTTACCCCCGGCGCCGCCGACGCCACCGGTGCCGGCATTTCCGCCGTTGAGGCCGTTTCCGCCGGTGCCGCCGTTTCCGCCGTTTCCGCCGTCAAAGCCGACGCCGCCGGGATTGCCGGTCGCGCCGCTACCGCCGGCGCCGCCGTTGCCGCCGGCCCCGCCGATGCCGGTGATTCCTGCCCTGGAGCCAGTGCCGGCGACACCGGCGTTCCCACCGTTGCCACCCGCGCCGCCGGCCGGGCCGCCTGCAATGCCGGCGCCTCCGTTGCCGCCATTGCCGCCGGTGCCGCCGTTGCCCGACCAGCCGCCCCAACTGCCGACGCCGGTGGCGTTGCCGCCGTTGCCGCCGGCCCCGCCGTTGCCACCGGCGTCCCCGGCCAGACCAATGCCGCCGTTGTTGCCGTTGGTGCCGTTACCGCCGTCGCCGCCGGCGCCGCCGGTGCCGCCGAGTCCGGCGGCGGTCCCGACGCCGAACGCGCCGGCGTCGCCGCCGTTGCCGCCCTTGCCGCCGCTGGGCGCCATGCCCCCGCCAGGCAGTTTGTCGATACCGCCGTTGCCGCCGCGGCCGCCGGCGCCGCCGTTGCCCGCAATGCCGCCGACGCTGCCGGCGCCGCTCGCGTTACCCCCACTGCCGCCGGTGCCGCCGGTACCGCCGTCGGTGCCGTTACTGGAGCCGGAAAAGCCGCCGGTCAGACCGGCTCCTCCGGTGCCGCCGTCACCGCCGGCGCCGCCGGTACCGCCCTTGCCAGTGGTGAACCCGAACCCGGCCGTGCCGGCATCGCCGCCATTTCCACCGTTGCCCCCGGCTCCGGCGCCGGTCCCCGTGTCAGCACCACCGACGCCACCGGCGCCGCCACGGCCACCGTTGCCGGCGTTACCCCCGATACCGAGGTTGCCGGTGGCGTTGCCGCCGCTGCCGCCTCGGCCACCGTCGCCGCCGGTGTCACCGGCTAGGCCGGCATTGCCGTTGTTGCCGGCGCTTCCGGCACCGCCGCTACCGCCGTTGCCCGCGACGCCGCCGCTGCCGATCAGGCCGGCGTTGCCGCCGTCACCGCCGTTGCCGCCGCTGGGTGCAACCGACCCACCTGCCCCCAGGTCGATACCGCCGGCTCCGCCGTTCCCGCCATTGCCACCGGCACCGGCAGTACCTGCGCCGCCTGCGTTTCCGCCCTTGCCGCCGGCGCCGCCGTTGCCCCCGCTGGCGCCGACGCCACCGTCTGCGCCGTCGCCGCCGATTCCGCCCGCTCCGCCGTTGCCGACGGCTCCGCCGTTGCCGCCATTGCCGCCGGCACCGCCGTTGGCGCCCGGAGTGGTCGCGGTGAATCCGGCGCCGCCTGCGCCGCCGTTGCCGCCGGTGGTGACCACGACCCCGGCTCCGCCGTCGGTGCCCTTGGTGCCGCCGGTGCCGCCGGTGCCGGGGTTGCCGCCGCTGCCGCCGGCACCCAGGACGCCGGGATTGCCGCCGTTGCCGCCGGCGCCGCCGTTGATGAAGGTGGCCGTACCGGCGGCACCTGCTCCGCCGTCTCCGGGGGTGCCGGCGTTGCCGCCTTTGCCGCCGGCGCCGCCGTCGCCGTTGGCGCCGAGTGTGCCGTGGGCCGAGGCGCCGCCGTCCCCGCCCGTGCCGCCGGCTCCACCGGCGCCGCCGTTGCCGCCCGAGCCGCCGGTTTGGCCGGCGCCGGCATTGAATCCGGCGATGCCGGCCGCGCCGGTGACTCCGTCCCCGCCGTTGCCTCCGGGGGCACCGATGCCGCCGGCCCCGCCGGCCCCGCCGTTACCCGATACGGCGCCGCCCGTCCCGCCGGCCCCGCCTTTGCCGCCGGCTCCGCCCGCTATACCCGACGTTCCAGATTCGCCGGGGGTGGTCCCGCTGTTCCCGTTGTTGCCGGCGGCGCCGTTGCCGCCGGCACCCCCGGCGCCGCCGTTGCCGACGGCTCCGCCGTTGCCTCCGGCGCCGCCGTTGCCGCCGTTAGCGCCGGCGGTGACCGCGGCGTAGCCGTTGCCGCCGTTGCCGCCGTTGCCGCCGGCGGTGACTGCGGCCCCGGGTCCGCCGTCGAGGCCTTTGGTGCCGCCGGTGCCGCCGATGCCTTGGTTGCCGCCGGTGCCGCCGGCCCCGATCAGGCCGGGGTTGCCGCCGTTGCCGCCGGCGCCGCCGTTGATGTAGGTGGCGTTTCCGGCTGCGCCGGTTCCGCCGTCGGCGGGGGCTCCGGCGTTGCCGCCTTTGCCGCCGGCGCCGCCGTCACCATTGACACCCACGGTGCCGTGGGCGGAGGAGCCGCCATCCCCGCCACGTCCGCCGTTGCCGCCGGCTCCGCCGTTGCCGCCCGAGCCGCCGGCCTGTCCGGCGCCGTTATCGAGCCCAGCGGTTCCGGGGTTGCCGGTGATGCCGGCTCCGCCGTTGCCGCCGTCGGCCCCGGCGCCGCCTTTCCCGCCGGCCCCACCGTTACCGGAGATCGCGCCGCCGGAGCCGCCGGCCCCGCCGCGCCCGCCGGCCCCACCGGCCATGCCCGGGTTGCCCGGGTCGCCTGCGGCCAGCCCGTCGGGTCCGTTGGTGCCGGCGGCGCCGTTGCCGCCGGCACCCCCGGCCCCGCCGTTGCCGACCGAGCCTCCGTTACCGCCTGCCCCGCCGGCACCGCCGTCGGCGCCCGCGCTCACCGCGTTGAACCCGGCGCCGCCATTGCCGCCGTTGCCGCCGGCGGTGACCGCGGCCCCGGGTCCACCGTCGGCGCCGTTGGTGCCGCCGCTACCGCCGATGCCGGGGTTGCCGCCGGTGCCGCCGGCCCCGATCAGGCCGGGGTTGCCACCGTTGCCGCCGGCGCCACCGTTGACGAAGACTTCGGTGCCGGCCGCGCCTGCCCCGCCGTCGCCGGGGGCCCCGGCGTTGCCGCCTTTGCCGCCGGCGCCGCCGTCGCCGTTGGCGCCGAGGGTGCCGTGGGCCGAGGAGCCGCCATCGCCGCCGGCCCCGCCCGCTCCACCGGCGCCGCCGTTGCCGCCCGAGCCGCCGGCTTGGCCGGCGCCGTTGTCGGCCCCGGCGGTCCCGGCTTTGCCGGTGATGCCGGCGCCGCCGTTGCCGCCGTCAGCCCCGGCGCCGCCGTTGCCACCAGCGCCGCCGTTACCGGACACGGCGCCGCCGGACCCGCCGGCCCCGCCTTTGCCGCCGGCCCCGCCGGCCATGCCCGGGGTGCCCGCATCACCCGCCACCAGCCCGTCGGGACCGGCGGTGCCGGCGGCGCCGTTGCCGCCGGCACCACCGGCCCCGCCGTTGCCGACCGAACCGCCGTTACCCCCGGCGCCGCCGCTGCCACCGGAAACACCCGCGGCGACGGCGTTGAATCCGGCCCCGCCCGCGCCGCCGTTGCCGCCGGCAACGATCGCGGCCCCAGGCCCACCGTCGAGGCCTTTGCCGCCGCCGCTGCCCCCGATGCCGGCGTTGCCGCCGGCCCCGCCCGCCCCGATCAGGCCGGGGTTGCCGCCATTGCCGCCGGCGCCGCCGTTGACGAACAGGTCCGTACCGGCCGCACCCGCCCCGCCGTCGCCGGGGGACCCGGCGTTGCCGCCGCGGCCGCCGGCGCCGCCATCACCGTTGACCCCGACAATGCCGTGGGCGGCCGCGCCGCCGTCCCCGCCGGTCCCGCCGGCCCCGCCGGCTCCGCCGTTGCCGCCCGAGCCGCCGGCCTGTCCGGCACCGTTATCGAGTCCGGCGGTCCCAGCTTTGCCGCTGATGCCGGCCCCGCCATTACCCCCGGCCGCGCCGGCCCCGCCGGCCCCACCGGCCCCGCCGTTGCCGGACACCGTCCCGCCCAGACCGCCGGCCCCGCCGTGACCCCCCGCCCCACCGGCCATGCCGTGCGTGCCGGACTCACCGGGGTTCACCCCGCTGGGGCCAGAGGTGCCGGCGGCTCCGTTGCCGCCGGCACCCCCAGCGCCGCCATTGCCGACCGCACCCCCGTTACCCCCGGCGCCCCCGGCCCCGCCGCTGGCGCCCGCGGCGACCGCGCTGAACCCGGCCCCACCCGCACCGCCACTGCCGCCGCTGATCACCGCCAGCCCAGGGCCGCCGTCGGCGCCGGCAATCGCACCCGCGCCGCCGGCCGCACCGCCGTGCCCGCCGCCACCGGCCACCCCCGGGTTGCCGCCGTTACCGCCGGCTCCGCCGTTGACAAAGCTCGCCGTGCCGGCGGCACCGGCGCCGCCGTCGCCGGG
Source organism: Mycobacterium sp. 23 (assembly GCF_048287075.1). Lineage (NCBI taxonomy): Bacteria > Bacillati > Actinomycetota > Actinomycetes > Mycobacteriales > Mycobacteriaceae > Mycobacterium > Mycobacterium sp. 23. The sequence continues at coordinate 2,361,067 of NZ_JBLVUX010000005.1, read as the reverse complement.
CAACCCGGCCGCCCCACCGGACCCGCCGGCCCCGCCGTTACCGGCCACCCCGGCCTGGCCCAACAGCCCGCCCGCCCCGCCGGCCCCACCGGTGCCGCCGTCACCGCCCAGACCCCCGTCGGCACCGGAACCGCCTTGCCCACCAGCGCCGTTGTTCACCCCGGCCGCCCCCGCTGGGCCGGTCAGCCCGCTGCCGCCGGCCCCGCCGGCACCGCCCGCTCCGCCCACACCGCCCGAGCCGCCGTCGCCGACGAACACCCCGCCCCGGCCCCCGGCCCCGCCCATGCCGCCGTTTCCGGCGCCGCCGCCGTTGGTGCCCGAATCACCGGGGTTGACCCCGTTGTGCCCGGCCGTGCCGGACAGGCCGGCACCACCGAACCCGCCGATGCCGCCGTCGCCGAACACGTAGGCCTGCCCGCCGGCGCCGCCGACGCCCCCGACCCCGCCCAGAGTGACCGCCGCGCCCCCCGCGCCGCCGGCGCCGCCGTTACCCATCAACCAGCCCCCGGCGCCACCGCTGCCCCCGGCACCCCCGGCCACCCCGGCACCACCGGCCCCGCCCGTGCCGATCAACCCCGCCGCACCACCGGCCCCACCCGCCAACGGCGTGGTCCCGGTCGGGCTGTAACCCGCACCACCGTCCCCGAACCACAACCCGCCCGCACCACCCGTCGGGTTGGCCGCCGTGCCCGCCGCCCCGTTGCCGATCAAAGCCCGGCCCAACAACAACTCGGTGGGGAAGTTCAGGATCGGATCCAGAACCTGCCCGAACACACTGTTGATCCACCACTGACTCACCGTGTGCGTCGGCCCGTACACCAACAGCTGAAAGAGGCTGGCAACCGGAGACGCGGCCACCGCCGCCGCCGACCCCTGCAGCCACGCTGCGGCACCGACCTCCGCGCCGGCATACTCGCTGGCCGCCGACCGCAACGCCGTCACGAACTGGTCCTGGTAACTGGCCGCCTGCGCCGCCAGCGCCTGATAGTCCCGCGCATGGGTACCGAACAAGGCCGCAATCGCCGCCGACACCTCATCAGCCGCGGCGGCCGCCACCTGCGTCGTCGGCATCACCGCCGCCGCATTGCCGGCACTGACATCCGCACCGATCCGCGCCATATCCGAAGCCGCCTGGGTCACGGTCTCCGGCGACACACTGAGAAACGACATAGTCCGAAGACCCCCTGCACCCGAATTCACTTCTGCCCGTACGTCACTTCAGTCACACCCCGTGGGGTATCCAGAGAACGACGTTCTCCGATGAAACGATTTCGGTTGCCGGATCTTTAGGGCCGAAAGTCCCTCCAGCCGCGTCCGATAGTCCTGAGCCCGCTCCGTCGGGTGCGGTTGGCGATCCCGCTGGGCGAAATACGATTGATCTGCGCGACGGCCAGACGTGTGGAGCGCTTGTTGTTACTGTTACAAGGGGTCGCTGCTCACTTTTGCGAGGTCAGCGCGAGTATGCCGATGGCCGATCTGGGAGGACGGGGTCTGTGAGTTTCTTTACACTGCCGCCGGAAATCAACTCGTTGCGAATGTTCCTCGGTGCTGGAAGCGCACCGATGTTGCAGGCCGCGGCGGCGTGGGACGGACTGGCGGCTGAGTTGGGTACCGCAGCCCAATCGTTCGGTTCGGTGATCTCCAACTTGGCCGGACAAGCGTGGCAGGGTGCCGCGTCGGCAGCCATGGCGGCCGCGGCCGCCCCCTATGCGGGCTGGCTGGCTGCGGCCGCCGCGCAGTCTCAGGGTGCCGCCGGGCAGGCGCTGGCGGTGGTCAGTGCGTTCGAGGCTGCCCAGGCAGCCACCATTCACCCGGGTGCGGTGGACGCCAACCGGAACGCCTTCGTGAATCTGATCATGACCAATCTGTTCGGACAGAACGCGCCCGCGATCGCCCTTGCCGAGAGCATCTATGAAGAGATGTGGGCTCAGGACGTCAGCGCGATGGCCAGCTACTACTCCGGGGCGGCAGCCGCTGCCGCCCAGGTCGTGCCGTGGCAGTCGGTGCTGCAGAGTTTCCCGGCCCTGGCGGGCGGTATTGCCAGCGGCCTGAGCGGCGCCGCCGGCGGCGGCGGTGGTGGCGGCACCGCCGGTGCCGCGGGTGCGGGTGGCGGTGCGAGCGGCGGCGGAGGCGCCCCGCCTGGAACCACCGGTACTGAGGGCACGGCAGCCGCCGGCGGCGGCGGAGGCGGCGGAGTCGGCAGCGCAGACGGCGGACTGGCACCGGCGAGCTATACCGGCGGCGACGCGGGTGCTTACACCGGCGGCCCCGCCGCTGGAACCGACGTCGGCAGCGCGGCGGCGACCACCGCCAATCCCGGTGTGGCCAGTTCTGGTGTCGGCAGCTTCGGCATGATGCCGATGCCCATGCCCATGGGGGCAATGACCCGCAGCGCCGGTCTGCTCGGCGACGGACCCTCGATGCCGGTGCCCGCCAAGGCCGAGGAGAAGGAAGAAGAGGCCGCCGCTGTCGAGGAAGCCACCGCGGAAGCAGAAGTCACGGCCGAGGCGCCGGAGGCAGAAGTCCCGGCCATGAGCGTGCTGCCCACCGCGGTCCCCGACGCCGCGGCGGCGGCGGCTCCCGGCGAAGCGAAGCCGGCCGCGCAGCCGGCAGCGGGAGCATCCAGGATTCCGGCATCGGGATTCCGCGCGTCGGACGCAGTCACAGAGGAAGCCGAGGAATCGGTCGCCACGCTACGTCCGAAGATTGCCCCGGGCGAGTTTCGCCCCCGGGCCGAGGAAGAGGAAGAAGCGCGGGTCCAGATCCCCGGCGCTTGACGCGTCGCTAGTGCGCGGGGGCGCGCAGCAGGCTCAGCGCCGTGCGTCCCAGCACGATGGGGTCGAGCGGATGCGGCACCGCCGCCTCGGCGCGTGACCAGCTGGCCAGCCAGGCATCGTCCGGACGTCCGGTCAGCACCAGAATCGGGGGGCACGACGACAGCTCATCCTTGAGCTGCTTGGCGATACCCATGCCGCCGGTCGGCGCAGCCTCTCCGTCGAGGATGGCCAGGTCGATGCCGCCCTCGTCCATCGTGCGGATCACCATCGGGCCGGTGGCGACCTCGACGTAGCTCAGTTCGGGCAGGTCCGGGTGCAGCCGTTTACCCAGGGCCTGCTTCACCTGTTCGCGGGTGTGGACGTTGTCGCTGTAGACGAGGATGCGCAGCGGGCTGGAGTCGGGCACGGTGCAGATGTTAATTCACGCGGTCTGAGCCGGGTGCACGAAGACGGCTTCGGCGGACACCGTAACCGCGTTGGACATCACGCCGAGTTTGTTCCAGTCCAGGTCGAACCGGGATCGGTCAATCTGCGTCCGGCCCGAAACTCGTACCGACCCGTCGTCGAGTTCGGTGATCGTCACCGGGAGGGACACCGGTTCGGTAATGCCCTTGATGGTGAAGTGGGTGTGCAGTTCGGCGGACTTTCCGGTAGCCGGGTGCAGGGCGTTGACGACGACGGTGATCTGGCCGAAGCGTTCGACGTCGAAGAAGTCGGCCGAGCGCAGGTGCTTGTCGCGGCGTGCGATCCCGGTGTCCAGGGAGGCGACCTGGATGTCGATCCGGCCCGACACCTCGCTTTCGCCGGTGAGGCGGCCTTCGCCGCTGAACTCGGTGAAGGCGCCTTTGACGGGCATCAGGCCCCACATGTTGCGGATCTTGAAGGTGACCGCGGAGCGGTCGGGCACCAGAGCCCACGTCCCGGCGGATTCCGGGTCGGTGAGCAGAGTTTCCAGTGTGGTCATCGTGAGTCCCTGACTAGTAGGGGCGCGAGGTCTGCGGGGTCGAAGTACTCGTCTACGTGGTTGATAAGACCTTCTTTGTCCACCTTGATCACGATGCAAACCCGCATCGCGATCGATTGGCCGCCGTGGCCGGTGGCGTGCAACACGTGCTGCTGGACGAATCCGTTCTCGAATACCTGGCGGTCCAGGATTTCGTAGCCGCGCGTGGCGGTGGTCGAGAGGAACCAGTCGATGACGCGCAGTGCCCGCGGCTTGTCATCACAGGTGGTCGGGTCGCGGCGGCCGTCGGTGCGCCAGACGGCGATGTCGTCGCCCCACATCGAGGCGACGGTCTCCCGGTCGCCCTTCTCGATGGCGCTGAACAACCGGTCGGCAACCTCGGTGATCGTCATGAAGCGGGCTCCTTGTCATATCCGGCGGCGTCGTATCCGGGATGGGCGGCCGCCAGTCGATGTCGTACCAGCGTTCGCAGGCACGCGGCGACGTCGTCGCCACGGTCGTCGAGTTCGCCGGCGCGGATCGCTGCGGCCAGGGCGGGTTCGTCGGCGAAGCCGAGGCCGGTCAGGGCGGCGCGAACGTCGGTCTCGCCGGGGTTTTGCAGTTCGCGCTCGACCATGCGCAAGGCGTTCGCGGCCACTCGGGCGTGGAAATTTACCTGGCCGGTGGTGGCGTCGCGCACGTCGTTCTCCAGGAACTCAGCGACGGCGGCGACCAGTTCGGCCGCGGTGGGCCGGCCGTGTAGGTTCACGAATCCTCCAACAGCTCAAGCAGATCCCACTCGTTCTCACACACCCGGCGACCGATCGTCGCCAGCTCCACCGAACGGGTCTGCCCGCTCAGGTGGCGTTCGGCCTGATAACGGCAGATGACACCCCAGCGCAACGTGGCCAGCACCAGCCACCAGTGGAAGGCACTCCGGTCGACCGTCGTTGCACCGGCCTCCTCGTAGCAGCGCAGGAAGCTTTCGATGCTGCCCAGCCCGCCCGCCGCCCGGCTGGCAGGCGCGCCGAACCGCCATGCGCGCACGCAGAACCAGGCCAGGTCCTCGTAACGCTCGCCGACGTGCACCAGCTCCCAGTCCAGCACGGCGGCCAGGTCGGAGCCGTCGACAATCAGGTTGCCCATCCGGAAATCGCCGTGCACCAGCACGGTGGGCGACGGAGCGGGCCGGTGCGCGCTCAGCCAGCGGATCGTCCATTCGAAAGTCGCTGTGGTGTCGCCCATGTCGTCGAGCTGCTGGCGGGAATGCTCGACGGGGTCTTCGTGGGCGAGGTCGGGATCGCCGGCGTCGGCGCGATGAATCGCGGCCAGAGCGTGCGCGCACTGCCGCAGCAGCCGCTGCGGGTCGTCCAGCTGGCGGAAGATGCGCCGGACGATGGTCTCGCCCTTGATCTCCTCGCATATCAGAAATGGGTTGCCAAGCGCCGCAACGGAATTATCGGCAGTCAACACGTGCGGCACCGGTGCCCCGGCGGCCGCCGCGGCGGCCTGCACCCGGGCTTCCAGTTCCATGCCGGCGTGGATGTCGTCGGGTGGCCCGGTACGCAGAATGAGCGGTCTTCGATTGCTGCCGGTGACGGCGTCGAACGCCCAGGTGGTGCGGCTGGCGCCGCCGGTGAGCACCCGCAGGTTGTCGATCGCCACGCCGTCGCCCAATACCGGCTCGAGCAGCCCGGTCAAGCTTTCGGACAGTGTCATTTCTAGGTCACTTCTTGCCGAACTTGAACAGCCGCTGGGCAACCCGGCGGATCTGAATCTCCTCCGCACCCTCGGTGATCCGGTAGCGCCGGTGATGGCGGTAGATGTGTTCGAGTTGCTCGTGCCGGCTGTAACCGATGCCGCCGAGCACCTGCATGGCGCGGTCGGCCGCATCGCACACCAGCCGGTTGGCCCGGTAGTTGGCCATTGACACCTTGTCGGAGACCTCCATGTGGTGGTTGCGATCCAATTGGGTGGCGGCGTAATACACCAGCAGTCGCACCATCTGCGCCTCGGTCTGCAGTTCCACCAGCGGCCACTGCACCGCCTGGTTCACCGCCAGCGGCTTGCCGAAGACGTGACGTTCGCCGGCGTAGGCCACGGCGCGGTCGATGCAGTACTGGGCGGCGCCGAGGCTGCTGGCGGCCTGACGAATCCTGTTCTCGTGCAGGAAGGTCTGTCCCACTTCCAGTCCGCGGTCCACCTCGCCCAGGATCGCATTGTCGGGCACCCGGACGTCCTTGAGCTCAACCTCGGCATGGTCGGTGGGCATATTGAACGTCCACCAGTAGTACGGGATGGTGAAGCCGGGCGAGTCGCACGGCACCAGAAAGGCCGTGATGCCGCGCGCTTGGCCGGGTTCGCCTGAGGTGCGGGCGAACACCAGGTCGTGGGTGGCGCGATGGACGCCGGTGTTGAATCGCTTGGCGCCGTTGATCACCCAGTCGTCGCCGTCGCGGACGGCGGTGGTTTCCAGCCAGGTGGCATCCGAGCCGTGCTTGGGTTCGGTCAGCCCGAACGCCATCGACCGCTCCCCGGTGATCAGCGCCTCGGTCCATTCCTTCTTCTGCGCGTCGGTGCCGAACCGGTCCATCATGATCACCTGCGGGAAGTTGCCCACGATCGACGATTCGTCCTGCAGGTCGTTGTGCAGGCCAAGTCCCTTGTGTGCCAGATGCTCCCGGATGACCGCCATGTCGATGTTGGTGCCGTCGCGTCCGCCGAACTGCGACGGCAGCCCGTACCGCAGCCAGCCGGCCCGGTCGGCGCGCCTGCGCATCTCGCCGAGCAGGTCTTCCCATTCCCGGCGGGGGATGCCGCCGTTGTCCCAGTCGGTGCGGGCATTCTCGCGCCGATGGTCGAAGTACTGGATGTTCTCGCGTTCCAGCGGCTTGATCTCGGTTTCGATGAACTCGTCCATCTCCGCGAGCAGACCCGGAAGGTGTTCGGGCAGGCTGAAATCCACGTTGATCTCCTTTGTCTTGTCAAGCGCCGTACAGAGTCTTCTTCCAGATCCGCGACAGCAAGGCTATGGCGTCCTCGTCGGTGATCGTGACGCCCAGGTCGGGCTTGCCGACGAACACGGTGGTGAAGTTCTCGAAGAGCAGTGCGATGGCCGCCGCCGTGTGCTCCGGGTTGAGCTCGCTGCCGTGGCCCTGTTCCTGCGCGCGACGCACCGAGGCGGCCACGATGTCCATTCCGAATCGGCGGAATTCGTTCTGGACGTCGGCGAACCGTTGTTGGGTGGCGGCCAGCTGAGCCACCGCGATCATGATGCCGATGTTCTGCTTGAACATGGCCCAGTAGCCGGTGACCACGGAGGTGAAGAAGGCGTCGTCGTCCGGTGATCCGGGCAGCTGAACCCGCAAGCCGGACGGCTCGACGACGTCGTGCAGGAACGACTCCGCCAGGGCGGCCAGCAGATCTTCCTTGTCGGTGAAGTAGCGGTAGAACACCGCCGACGACTTGCCGGCGGCAGAGGTGATGTCGGCCAGGGTGGTCCCGTGAAAGCCCCGCTCGGCGAACAGCTTCCGCGCTGCGAGCTCGATGGCCTGGCGCGTCTGCTGGCCCTTGGCGCTGAGCACTTCTGCCGGCATCAGGTCCGCATCCGGTCTCCCGCGCGCAGCAGGGCGCTCGGCAGGTCATGTCCGACGGCCGCCTTGGCAACCTGCGCGGCGGCGATCGCGGCCGGCAGGCCCACGTCGACGTCGAATCCGCTGTCGGTCAGCAGGTACACCAGGTCCTCGGTCGCGATGTTGCCGGTCGCACCCGGCGCGAACGGGCAACCGCCCAGTCCACCCACCGAGGCGTCCAACCGGGTGACACCGGCCGCCACAGCGGCGTACGCGCTGGCCAGGCCGGCGCCGCGGGTGTTGTGGAAGTGTCCGCCCAGCGGTAGTTCCCCGATCACCGGATGTAGTTGCCGCACAAGCGAAGTCACCCGCCCCGGCGTGACCGTGCCGATGGTGTCGGCGATGCAGAAGCGGTCGGCACCCCGCTCGCGCGCCGCGGCGGCGATCTCCAGCACGCGGTGCAGGGGAGTGGGCCCGTCGAACGGGCAGTCCCACGCGGTGGCGACGATCACCTCGACGGCCGCATGGGCGTCGTGCGCGATGGCGACGATCTCGCTGATCTGCTCGGTGGCTTCGGCGCTGGACCGCCCGACATTGGCTTGGCTGAAGGCATCTGACGCGGCGACCACGTACTCGATGGATCGCAGCCCGGCGGCGATCGCACGCCGGGCTCCGTTCGGACTGGCCACCAGCGCGGAGAACTCGATGTCGGGGTAATTGTGCAGTTCGGCGGCGAGCTCGGCGGCATCGGCCATCGACGGTACCTTCGACGGCGACACGAAGGCGGTGGCCTCGACCTCGCGCACCCCGGTGGCGGCCACCGCGGCCAACAGTTCCAGCTTGGCCGACAACGGGATTGGCTTCTCGATCTGCAACCCGTCGCGCAGCGCCACCTCGCGGATGTCGACGTGGGTGCTCATATGACCTCCTCGGCCACCAACGACGCGACTTCGTCGGCCGTCTTGCCCAGCAGCCCGGTATAGACGTCGTCGTTGTGCTGCCCCGGGCGGGCGGGACCGGCATTGCGCACGCTGCCCGGCGATTCCGAGAGCACCGGCACGACGCCCGGACCGAGGACGTCGCGGCCCAGGCGTTCGTCGTGGTGCGGCACCAGCATGTCGCGGGCCCGTAACTGCGGGTCGTTCACCACCTCGGCGACCGTGTTGATCGGGCCGGCGATCACGCCTGCGGCGGAGAGTGTTTCGATGATCTCGGCGGGTGCGCGCTGGGCGGCCCAGGCGCCGATGATCTCGTCCAGCTCGTCCTGATTGCGTCCGCGGGCGCCGTGGGTGGCGAACCGGTCGTCGGTGACCAACTCCGGACGGTCCATCGCCTTGCACAACCGGGCGAACACGGTGTCCTGGTTCGCGGCGATCACCACCCACGAGCCGTCGGCGCTCTGATAGATGTTCGACGGCGCGATGCCCTCCAGCCGGGTACCCGACGGACCCCGCACCACACCGCCGACGTCGTAGTCCGGGATGGTGGATTCTTGTACCGCCAAACAGGATTCGGTCAGCGCGACGTCCACCACCTGGCCGTGCCCGGTGACACTGCGGCGGTGGAGCGCGGCCAGTGCGCCCTGGGCGCCGAACATGCCGGCCAGGGTGTCGCCCAGCGACAGCGCGAGCCGGGGTGGCGGGCCGCCGGGGAAGCCGTTGAGGTGTCGCAGGCCGCTGGCCGCCTCGGCGACCGACGCGTAGCCGGCCTTGCGGGCGTCGGGTCCGGTCTGGCCGTAGCCGGAGACGCGGACCACGATGATGCCGGGATTGCGTTCGCTGAGCACGTCGTAACCCAGGTTCCACTTCTCCAAGGTGCCGGGCCGGAAGTTCTCCACCACGATGTCGGACTTCTCGACGAGATCCAGGAACAGCTCGCGCCCCCGCGGCTTGCGCAGGTCGAGGGTGATGGCCCGCTTATTGCGGGCGTGCACGGTCCAGAAGACGCGATGGCCGTCCACTTCGGCCTGCCCCCAGGTCCGCAACGGGTCCGGCGCGCCCGGCGGTTCCACCTTGATGACGTCGGCGCCCATGTCTCCGAGCAGTCGCCCGACGAACGGGCCCGCGATCAGGGTGCCGAGTTCGAGCACCCGGATACCGTCGAGAGCACCGGTCACTGCGAGCCCACGAAATCGTGCCGGGTCAGCCAGTCGGTGACGATGTCCACCGCCTGGCGCAGCTTGTCCCGCTGGTCGGGTCCCGCGTAATAGTGTGTGGCGCCGGGGATTTCGTGCATCTCCTTGTCCGGGTGCCCGATCGCCTCGTAGAGCCGACGGGTGTGGCTGGGTGTGCATGCGTCGTCGCCCAGGTTACCGATCACCAGGGCAGGGATCGCGAGGTCCTTCCCGCACGCTACGCCGTCGCCCCGGGCCTCGTCATAGCTCCACTGCGACAGCCACCCGCGCAGCGTCGAGAACCGCGCCAGGCCGACCGGGCTCATGTTCACCACCTGGGGGTCGCCCAGGTAACAGGTGCCCGGCGTGCGCTCGTTCGGGTCGACGGTGGGATCCAGCCAGCGCGGGTCGGCCATGGTGCCGTGCACGACGAAGCAGAACTCGGCAACGTCGCTGCCAGGGAGGCCGCCGCGTTGCAGTTCGGCCAGCTTCTCGCGGACCCACGCGGTGATCCGGCGGTTGCGGTCGATCTGCGCCTGCCGGTAACGGGCCAGGAACTCCTCGCTGTAGGGCGGCTGATTGGGGTTGTCCGGGTTGTAGAGATCCAGCTCGGGGTCGCGCTTAGTCGGGTCGGCTTCGTCGAGTATCGACGCGTCCAGCCACTCGGTCAGGGTGCCGTGCCGGCTGATGTGCGCGGCCAGCAGCATGACGCCGTCGGCGGCCGGCAGTTCGAGCTGGGTCAGGTCGGGTCCGTCACCGGAGGGGCTGGCGGTGATGGTCGCATGCTGGGCCTGCTGCTGGTAGAACACCGACAGCGACCCGCCCCCGCTCCAGCCGGCGAGCACCACTTTGCGGTAGCCCAACCGGTTCTTGGCGTCCTTGATGCATTCGCCGAGATCCTCGACCACCTTCTCCATCAGCAGTGCGGAGTCGGTGCCGCGGAAACGGCTGTTGCAGTAGATGACATGATGCCCGGCGCGGGCCAGCGCGTTGATCATCGGCAGGTACGCGCCGCCACCGATCGGATGCATGAACACCAGCACGGTGTCCGACGGCCGGTCTTTCGGCTTCAGTAGATAGCTTTCCAGCACCGTGATTTCGGCCAGCCCGCCGTAGACGTCGCGGACGCCGGAATTGTTCTGGAAGGCAACGAGATACGGGATGCGCTCGTAGTCGTGTTTCATGAGTGCTGCCCCAGGTCGTGCGCCAGCACCTCGGCCGACGGGATCAGCCGGCGACGGGTGTCGATCGCGATCACCTGCCAGTCGACGCTGGAGTACTCGTCGAATTTGCGCCGGGCGCGTTCGCGTGCCTTCTCCGGTGCTCCGTGGTGAACCCCTTGCGGCGCGTGAGATATCAGGCCTGGTGGCATCGGGATACCGTAGAGCGAGCCGCCGTGAAAGAACGCGATTTCGTCGTAGTCGACGTTGCGGTGATACCAGGGCGTGCGTTCGGTGCCTGGGACGGTTTCGGCCGGTTTGGGCAGGAAGTTCATCACGTAGACGCCGGTCGCCTGCATGAACAGATGGACGGTCGGCGGCAGGTGCATGCTGTCGGAGGTGATGACGTTGTAGTCGGCGATGTTGAACGTGAACGCGAAGTTGTCGCCGCGCCAGCCTTCGACATCAATCGGATTGTGTTGGTAGTAAAGGGTCGTCGGGCCACCCTCATGGATCAGCCGGACTTCGTACTCGTTCCGGCCGTCGTCGTCGATCGGCGCCGGTTCCGGAATGACCGCCTGCGACGGATCGAAGGGGAAGTGCCGTCCCAACGGGCCGGGCGGCGGCACCCGGAACTCGTCGGTGGCCTCGATCATCAACATCGTGGTCTCGCTGTCCGGAATCTGGCGCCAGGTGGTCGCTTTCGGCAGGTACACCCAGTCCCCGGTGCGGTAGCGCAACGGCCCGAACTCGGTCTCCAGCAGGCCGGCGCCGTTGTGCACGAAGCACAGCAGGTCGCCGTCCACGTGGCGGGTGTAGAACGGCATCTCCTCGTGGCGCCGGCTCAGCAGCACCCGGCAGTCGGCGTTACTGAACATCAACAGCGGTCCGCCGTTGGCGTCGGTGGCGTCACTGGGTTTGAGCTGCTCGGCCAGGACGTCGACGGGGCGCAGTGGGCCGACGGCGCGGTAGGCGGTGGGGTCGTGGCGGCGGTAGATGTTGGCGGTGCGCCCGGTGAAGCCGCCGCGGCCCAGTTCGTCGTCTTTGAGGCCGTCGAGGTCGGCGTGAACACGGCGCGGTGTCCTGCCTTTACGCAAGTGGACAAACGATTCCATGAAGCGGCCTCCAGATAGCGTGCAGAAAGTAAAAGTGACATTACTTTCTGTTTTGCCCGTAGGCAAGAGGCGGGCGCCCGTGGGGCCGGATTTAGCGGACCCGCAGTACGACCTTGCCCTTGGCGGTGCGGTTTTCCAGCGACGCCACCGCTGCCGCCGCTTCTTCGAGCGGGAAGACCTCCGGCTGCGGGGCGCTCAGCTTGCCCGAGGTGAACAGCTCTTCCAGGGCCGCCCACTGCTCTTCGAGCGAGCCGGGGTGGCGGCCGGCCCAGGCGCCCCACCCCACGCCGACGACGTCAATGTTGTTGAGCAGCAACCTGTTTACCTTGACTGTCGGGATCTCGCCGCCGGTGAAACCGATCACCAGCAGCCGGCCGGCCGGAGCCAGTGAGCGCAGCGAATCGGTGAACCGGTCACCGCCGACGGGATCCACCACGATGTCGACACCGCGGCCACCGGTCAACTCCTTGACCGCGTCCTTGAATCCGTCGGCGAGCACCACGTCGGTCGCCCCGGCGGCCGTGGCGATCTGACCCTTCTCCTCGGAGCTGACCACGGCGATCACCCGCGATGCGCCGAGCGCCGGGGCCAGTCGCAGCGCCGACGTCCCGATTCCGCCGGCCGCCCCGTGCACCAGCACCGTCTCGCCGGGTTGCAAACGACCGCGGACCGCCAGCGAGAAGTACACGGTCAGGTCGTTGAACAGCACGCCCGCGCCGGCTTCGAAGCTGAGGTTGTCGGGCAGCTTGAACAGCCGGTCGGGCGCGAGCACCGCGACCTCGGCCATACCGCCGGTCAGCATTGTCAACCCGAGCACCCGGTCGCCGGCCTGGACGTGAGCGCCCTCCGGCGCCGAGCGCACCACCCCGGCGATCTCGGCGCCGAGGGTGAACGGCGGGTCCGGCCGGTACTGATACAGCCCCCGGGTGAGCAGTGCATCGGGGAAGGCCACCCCGGCGGCGTGCACATCGACCACCACACCGTCCCCGGTGGGTTCGTCGATTTCCGTCACCTCGATCGCTTCCGGACCATCCAGCCGAGTCACCCGTGCTGCGCGCATGCCGATCACCCTACTTCCGGCTCAGAAGCCACCCGCGACCCGTACGACGGCCCGGCCCGTGAAGGCCCCGGCACGCACCTGGTCGAGCACGCCGACCACATCTTTGACGTCAACGTCGGTGGTGACCGCGTTCAGGTGACGCGGCCGCAGCGAATCGCCCAACCGCGCCCACAGGTCGCGGCGCGGACCGATCGGCAGTTGCACCGAGTCGATGCCGAGCAGGGCGATGCCGCGCAGGATGAACGGCATCACCGTGGTGTGCAATGCCACGCCGCCGGTGAGTCCGCTGGCGGCGACCGCGCCGCGGTAGTCCACAGCGCTGAGCACGTCGGCCAGCGTCGCCCCGCCGACGCAATCCACCCCGGCTGCCCAGCGCGCCTTGGCCAGGGGCCGCGGCTTGGCGTCCGGATCGGCCGGCAACCGGCCGATAACCTCCGCAGCGCCAAGCCGTTTCAGTAGTTCCTCGGCCGGTGGCTTGCCGGTGGACGCCACCACCTGAAAGCCGGCAGCGGCCAGCAGGTCCACGCTCACGGTGCCGACGCCACCGGACGCACCGGTGACCACGACAGGCCCGTCTCCGGGCGTGATGCCCCAGTCGGTGAGGGCCTGCACGCTCATCGCCGCCGTGAAACCCGCGGTCCCGATCGCGGCACCGTCGCGCGGACTCAACGCTCCGAGCGCAACCACCTGGTCGGCGGGCAGTCGCGCGTACTCGGCGTATCCGCCGTGATGGCCGGTGCCGATCTGATAGCCGTGCGCCACCACCGCATCACCTACCGCGAAGTCCGGTGACTGGGAATCGACCACCTCGCCGGTGAGGTCGATGCCGGGCACCAACGGATAACTGCGCACCACGCCACCGCCCGGCGTCAACGCCAGCGCATCCTTGAAGTTGACGCTGGAATACAGAACGCGGATCGTCACTTCGCCGGGCGGCAGGTCGGTTTCGGATAGCGTCTGGACTGTCGTGGAAATCTGGTCGCCCTCTTGATGCGCCACCAGCGCGGGGAATTTCTGCATAGGACTCGACGCTAGCCTCAGTTATGGATTCCTTTCCACTTGGTCGTTTTTCGGTTGCCCGGGTCGGCTTCGGAGCGATGCAGCTTCCCGGGCCAGGAGTGTTCGGTCCGCCTCGCGACCGTGACGCGGCAGTAGCCGTGTTGCGGCGGGCAGTCGAACTCGGCGTCGACCACATCGACACCGCCCAGTTCTACGGGCCGGACGTCGCCAACGAGCTGATCAGGGAGGCGCTGCACCCGTACCCGGATAACCTGGCGCTGGTGAGCAAGGTCGGCGGACGCCGTGACGAGGCGGGCGCCTGGCTGCCGCTGGCCGATCCCGCCGCCCTGCGTGCCGACCTCGAAGCGAACCTTCGGACGCTGGGTGTCGACCAGCTGGCGGTGGTGAATCTGCGGTTGATGGACAGCGATGAGCCGGATGACCTGTTCGACGAACAGCTCTCGGTGATGATCACGGCCCGCGACGAAGGACTGATCGGCGGTATCGGGCTGAGCGAGATCACGCACCGGCATCTGCTGCACGCCCTGGAGCGCACCGAAATCGCCTGTGTGCAGAACGCTTTCAACCTCGTCGACCGGTCGTCGGCTGCGGTGCTGCAGGAGTGCACGGCACGCGGCATCGCGTTCGTGCCGTTCTTCCCCCTCGGTTCGGCCTTTTCGCCGTCGAATCCGGTGCTGGGTCACGAGCTGGTGCGCAGCGCCGCCGAGCGGCTGGGTCACACCCCGGCGCAGGTCGCGCTGGCCTGGACCCTCGGTGTGGCGCCCAATGTGCTGCTGATCCCGGGCACGTCGTCGGTCGGTCATCTGGAAGAGAACGTGGCCGTCAGGGACATCGAGCTCGACGACGAGCTGCGCGCGGAACTCGACGCGGTCGCCTAGCCTGGCGCCGAGCGTGACGTCAGGGCGCGAAAATCGCGAAAATCTCGCCCTCAGTTCACGTTCGGCGAAGAAAATCTGTCGCCAGCGACTCACCGTCGATGCCCGGAAAGCTTTCCAGGTTGTCGCTGAACATCTTCCCGACGAACGACGGCGCGAAAGGATAGTCCGAACCGAAGGTGATGTGACCGGGCTTGGCGAACGCCAGCAGCGAAGGCAGGGCCGCCGGGCTCGACGACAGCGCGGTATCAAAATAGAAGCAGGACAGTTCGTCCAGAATCTCGAACGGGTCCCGACCGGTTTCGGCGGTGATCGCCATGGCCATCCGGTAACTGGCGTATGGGACGAAGCCGCCCCCATGGCTGAGGATGAACCTGATGCCGGGATAACGCCGACGAATACCGTTGCGGACCAAAAGAAACGCCGCACGCGTGGTGTCGAGCAGGAAGTCGGTGGCCCACGGCGCGACGCCGGGCACCGTCGGGCCGGGTAGCTCGGCAGGGTGGATGAACACCACGGCCTGCCGTTCGTTCAGCGCGCTGAACAACGGGTCCTGCCCGTCTTCGCCCAGGTACACCCCCTCGTTGTTGGCGAGCAACACCACCCCGTCGGCCCGTAGCTCGTCCAGCGCACGCACCGTCTCGGCCACGGCCGCATCCAGGTGGGGCAGCGGCACCGTGGCGAACAAGCCGAACCGGGCCGACATCAGTTCGGCGCCATAGTCATTGATCTCTCGGGCCAGGGCCGCCGCCGATGCCGCGTCGGGAAGGAAGCTGGTACCCGGCGCGGACACCGAGAGGATGGCGGTGTCGACGCCGAGTTCCGTCATCGTCTGCAGCGATTCCTGCGGGCTCCATTGCGGCAGGTCGCGCCCGCCGGCACCGTCGATTCCCGCCTCCCGCAAGGCCGTACGGTAGAAATCCGGGATCATGTGGTGATGGGTGTCGACGCGCGGCACGGACAAGCTCCTCACCTGTAGCGTAGTGATCGCTACACTAATGTAGCAGGTGGTACGGAGGAGGGCGAAGTGCCTGACAAGGAGCCCAAGCGCAAACGCAGGGCCGACGGGGAGTTGTCGCGCGCTCGGATCCTGGACGCGGCAACCGAGATCGCGGCCGAGCGCGGTTATGAAGGGACCAGTATCGGCCTGGTCAGCGCGAAGTGCGGGCTGCCGGCCAGCTCAATCTATTGGCATTTCAAGGACAAAGACGACCTGATCGCCGCTGTCATCGAGCGCAGCTTCGGCACCTGGCTGGCCGCGTGGAACCTCGCGGAACCGACGGACACGTCCGATCCGCGGGAGCTGGTCGCCGGGCTCACCGAACAGACCGCCAAGGCTCTGCTGGAGGCGCCGGACTTCCTGCGACTCGGCCTGATGCTCGCCCTCGAGCGCCGCCCGGAAGAACCCCGTGCCAAGACGATGTTCATTCAGGTCAGGGCCCGCGCGTTCGACCAACTCAAGAACAACTTTCGGGCGGTCATGCCGAAGTTGACCGAGGCCAATGTGCACCAGCTCGCGACCTATGCGATGGCCGGCGCCGACGGCTTATTCATCGCCAGGGAACTCGGCGGTGACGCCGTCGACCTGATCGCGTTGTTCGAGCTGCACGGGCGGGCCATCTACGACCTCGCCCGCCAGCTCACTTGAGCTCGGCCGACGACAGGCCCAGCAGGCGGCGGGCCACCACCAGCTGCTGAATCTGTTGTGTCCCTTCGAAGATGTCCAGGATCTTGGAGTCGCGGCCCCACTTCTCCAGCAGCATCTGCTCGGAATATCCGGTGGTGCCGGCCAATTCGACGGTCTTCAGAGTGACGTCACTGGCCATCCGGCCCGCCTTGGCCTTGCTCATGGATGCTTCTTTGGAATTGGGGATGCTGTTGTCGGCCTGCCATGCCGCACGCAACGACAACAGGTAGGCGGCCTCCCAGTCCGATTCCATCCGCAGGAATTCCGCCGCGGCCGCGCTCTGCACGTGTGCGGGCCGGTCGTAGTCGATCTCGACCCCGGCGTCGGTGAGGATCTTGCGGATCTCCTCCAGCGCGGCGCGACCGATCCCGACGGCCATGGCGGCGACGATGGGACGGGTGTTGTCGAAGGTCTCCATGACACCCGAGAAGCCCTTGCCGACTTCGATTTCCGGGTTGCCCAGCAGGTTCTCCTTGGGGATGCGGGCGTTGTCGAAGCGAATCGCGGCGGTGTCCGAGCCCTTGATGCCGAGCTTGTGCTCGAGCCGCTCGACGGTGACCCCGGGGTGCTCCCGCGGCACGATGAACGACTTGATCGCCGCGCGGCCCTTCGACTTGTCCAGCGTGGCCCACACCACGATGTGGGTGGCGCGCGAACCGGCTGTGACGTAGATCTTTTCGCCGTTGATCACATATTCGTCGCCGTCGAGCTTCGCCGTAGTGGACACCGCGGCCGAGTCCGAGCCGAAGTCCGGTTCGGTGATAGCCATGGCGGCCCACACCTTACCCAGACGCTCCAGCTGCTCCTCGGTGGCCACCGCGGAGATCGCGGCGTTGCCAAGTCCCTGATAGGGGATGGACAGCATCATGGCCACGTCACCCCAGCTGGCCTCCAGGGTCTGCACGAGGGCGGCCATGTTGGCCCCGTTGTGGTTGTCTTCCTTCTTGTCGCTGCCCCGCAGCTCGCCGGCGCCCGCGAAGCTGAACGACTCCGACGCGCCCTCGAAAAGGTTGATCAGCGTGTCGAGTTCGACCGGGTAAGCGTGTTCCCGGAGGTCGTACTTGCGGGCGATGGGCCGCACCAATTCGGCGACGCCCTGGTGGGTCTTGGTGACTACCGCTTGCAACTTGCCGGGCAGTTCGAGATTGATTGCCATGATTGATCTTTCGCCTTTGAAATATACGAAGTCGTAAACGAGTTAGATGACCACTACACCTTCGGCGACGCCGATGGCCCGCAGATCGCGGTACCAGCGCTCGACCGGGTGTTCCTTGGTGAATCCGTGGCCGCCGAGCAGCTGCACGCCGTCGAGGCCGATCTGCATGCCCTTGTCGGATGCAAACCGCTTGGCCAGGGCCGCCTCCCGGGCGAACGGCAGACCCTGCTCGGCGCGCGACGCGCCACGCCAGGTGATCAGCCGCAGGCCGTCGAGTTCGATGGCGATGTTGGCGCACATGAAGGCGACGGCCTGACGCCGGGCGATCGGCTCGCCGAAGGCTTCGCGCTCCTTCACATACGGCACGACGTAGTCGAGCACCGCGTGCGAGGTGCCCACGGCCAGTGCCGCCCAGCCCAGCCGGGAAAGTGCGATCGCCTCGGAGTAGTCGTCGTCGGTGGCCGCCTCTTCACCCAGCCGGGCGTGCAACGGCACCGAAACACCGTTCAGCTCAACCTGTCCCAACGCGGCGGCGCGAATCCCCATGCTGGGGTCCGCCTTGACGGTCAGTCCCTGAGCGGAGGATTCGACGATGAACAGCGCCGGCTTGCCGTTGAGCTGTGCGCCGACGATGAACAATTCGGCATCGGCGGCGGCCGGCACCAGCGACTTCACTCCGTCGAGGCGGTAGCCGGACGGGGTGCGTACCGCGGTGGTCCGCAGCCGCGTCGGGTCGAACAGCGGGTGCGGCTCGGCGATGGCCACGCACGCCTGCGGGACGCTCTCGCCGGCGAACTCGCGCAGGTAGGTTGCCTGCTGATCGGCGCTGCCCCAATGCGTCAGCGCCGCAGCGACACCGCCGGGCGCCAGGATGGGCAGCGCCTGGCCCATGTCGCCGTAGGCCAGCGCCTCGGCCACCAGCACGTTCGTCACCGCCGAACGGTGTTCGGCGATGCCGTCGAAGTCCTCGGGGATGTTGATCGCGGTGATGCCCAGTTCGGCGGCCTTGGCGATCAGGCCGCCCGGGTAGGTCGCGGCCTCGTCGGCGTCGTGGGCGGCCGGGCGCAGGATCTCCGCGGCGAATTCCTCGACGGTCTCGACGATCATCTTCTGGTCGTCGTCGGGCGTGAGGTCGAAGTAGTTCTTGCCGCTCGACTTCAGCCGGGTGGGGGTGCCGCGCAGGCTCTGCACCCGCTTGAACTGGCGGCTGGCCGCGGCGGTGGTAGAGAACACCTGCTTGGTGCCGTAACGCAGTGTGCGGTTGAGCGGGTCGCGCAGCTTGTACTTGTCCAGGAACTCCTGGCCGACCAGCGGCGTCAGCAACGCGATGGCGATGTCGACGCCGGTGCGCTTGTGCGGTTTCATCCCGATGGTGGTCTGGGGGTCGCGGCGCTTCTTGGAGCGCGTGCCGGAAGCAGGAAGTGTGTCGGTCATATCAGCAGCCTCTGTCGTTGGGGCGATGCGAATAACCGTATCTTACTCCGGAGTAAGATAGATGGCACGTGTTAGCTAGTTCACAGCGGGCCGCAGCTGATTCAGCACGTCTTCGTGCAGCAGACCGTTGGTCGCGACGGCGCTCCCGCCGTGCGGACCGGTGGTGCCGTCCAGGCTGGTGAACCGCCCACCCGCCTCGTGCACCAGGACGTCGAGGGCGGCCAGATCCCAGACCGACACCTCGGGTTCGGCGGCGATGTCCACCGCTCCTTCAGCGAGCAGGCAGTACGACAGAAAGTCGCCGTAGGCCCGCACCCGCCAAACGGCGTCGGTCAGATCGATGAATCGTCCCCGCAACCCCTTCTCGGCCCAGCCGCTGAGACTGGAAAACGACAAGCTGGCCGAATCTAGTTGCGCCACAGCCGAAACCGATAGACGGCGAGGCGGGTCGCCGGCGACCGACGCGAAAGCGCCCTGTCCGCGCGCCGCCCACCACCGTCGCTGCAGTGCCGGCGCGCTCACCACCCCGACGACCGGGATGCCGTCGTCCAGCAACGCGATCAAGCTGGCCCACACCGGAACTCCGCGCACGAAATTCTTGGTGCCGTCGATCGGGTCGATGATCCACTGCCGTCCGTGCCAGCTGGTGGTGCCGCCGAATTCCTCGCCCAGGACGCTGTCCCCGGGCCGCCCGGCGGCGATCGCCTCGCGCAGTTGCGTCTCCACGGCTTCGTCGGCGTCGGTCACCGGCGTCAGGTCGGGTTTGGTGTCGACGCGTAGGTCGAGGGCGCCGAATCGGGCGCGGGTCAACTCGTCCGCCCGGTCGGCCAGTTCCAGCGCGAACTGCAGATCCGTCTGCTCCACCCCAGCAGTCCTACCATGGCGGGATGTGGGAATTCATGGTGCTGCTCCTCCTGGTGGCGGTGCTGGTGGTGTTTCTGGCGCCGCGGTTCATCCGTCCCGGCCCGCGCGGCGCCCTGGCCAGCGGCACGCTGCTGGTGACGGGTGTCAGCCCGCGCCCGGATGACATCACCGCCCAGGGCGAGCAGTTCGCCACCATCTCCGGCGTCATCAACGGGCCCACGGTCAACGAGCACGCCGTGTACCGGCGCATGGTCGTCGACGTCGACCAGTGGCCGGTGACCGGCCAGCAGTTTCCGGTGGTCTACTCGCCGAACAATCCGGACAACTGGAACTTCGCGCCGCCTGAGCCGACTGAGCCGACTGAGCCGCCTGAGCCGGCTGACTGAGCTGACCCCTCAGCCGACCGCCGGCGACGGCCACATCACCCGCAGCCGGCGTCCGTACCGGGGGACGACGATCGACGGTCGGGACACCTTCATCCCCGGCATCCCTGGCATCCCCAGCCCGGGCGCGGCGGGTTCTGCCGGTGCGGCAACGCTTGGCAGGGCGCCTTTGACCGGCACACCGGCCCAGCTCGCCGGCACCGACATCGATCCGATCGTGCCGGCGCGCGATAGTGTCGCGGTCACCTCGCCCAGGGCGGCGCCACCGCGCGCGACGGACGCGCTCAGTCGAGGCGCCGGGGTGACGACGGGCGTCTCCGCGGTCAGCGCGGGCAGAATGCCGAGATTGTGCTCGGCTCCGATGACACCGCATGCGGTCAGATCGAGCTTGGTGGCGCTACCGATCGTGGTGCCCACGACGCGGATCTCGTCGAACACGGTGGCATCGAGATAGAACAGCGACGACGGGTCGAGCGCGGTATACAGCGCCCGCAGCGACAGGTCACCGGCAGACTCCTCGGCGGCGGCTGGTGCCTGGGCGGCCGCGGTGGCCCGCTCAGGCGAGGTGAACGGCGTCAGCTCCGATGCCGCCGCGGAGCCGGCCGCGTAGCCGTGCATCGCGGCGGCGTCCTGCGCCCAGTACTCGGCGTACTGCGCCTCGGTGGCGGCGATCGCCGCGGTGTTCTGGCCGAAGAAGTTCGTCGCGATCAGCGCGGCCAGCGCAATGCGGTTGGCCGCCACCACCGGCGGGGGCACCGTCATCGCATGGGCCAGTTCGTAGGCGGCCGCCGCCGCCCGGGCCTGCATGGCCGTCTGTCGCGTCTGCCCGGCGGTGACCTGCAGCCAGCCGAGGTACGGGACGGCGGCTGCCGTCATCGCCGCCGACGCCGGCCCGTGCCAGTGCAACCCGGTGAGGGCGGAAAGCACCGAGTGACAGCTCTGGGCCGTGGTTTCAAGCTCAGCGGCCAGCGAGTCCCAGCTCTCCGCGGCCGCGAGCAACGGCCCCGATCCGGGGCCGCTGTACATCCGCCCGGAGTTCACCTCCGGCGGCAGGAAAGCGAAATCGATCATCCAGCAGCCGGCGGGCGAGCCATCACGGTAAGCCGGGCACCGTACCGCGGCGGCGACCCGGCGCCGCGCGCCGCTGTCGCCGACGCCAGCCCGGGATAGCCGGGGTATCCGGACACCACCGCGTCCTCGGTACCGGGAATCACGGTGAACCCGGCCGGCTCCAGCGCCGAGAACCGGCTCGTCGACGGTGCCGCCCAGCTCGCGGGCACCGACATCTGCCCGATCGTGCCGGCCCGGCTGAGAGTGGCGGTGACGCTGCCCAGACCCGCCGCGGCTCCCACCGGCGGCGGGGCCGCCGCAGCTGCCGGGGCGGCGTCGGCCGCCAGAGCCGCACCCGCCTTCGGAAGCACGCCCAGATTGTTCTCGGCGCCGATGACCCCGGCGGCGAACGCTTCCAGGTAGTACGTGGAGTTGATGGACGTGCCGACAGCCGCGATGACATCCAGGGCGGTCAGGTCGTCCGGGATGATCGACCCGGTGAGCGACTGCAACCCCTGGGTCGCCGCATCGATCAACTGAGACACCGGGTCTGACGCGGCAGCGCTCGCGTTGGCCTGGGCGACGGCCGCCTGTTGAGCGGTTACTCCGGCCTGGTTGGAGGTCTGCGCGGGGGAGGAGAACTGCGGCAGCAGCTGTGTCAGCGTCTGCGACGACGCGGCGTAGCCGTACATGGCGGCGGCGTCCTGGGCCCAGTAGTCGGCGTACTGCGCTTCGGTGGCGGCGATCGCCGCGGTGTTCTGGCCCAACAGGTTCGTCGCGACCAGGGAGCTGAGCTGAGTGCGGTTGGCCGCCACTGCCGGCGGCGGCACGGTCATCGCGTAGGCCTGCTCGAAGGTCGCGGCCGCGGATCTGGCCTGTGCCGCCGTCTGCTTCGTCTGTTCGGCGGTGCCCTGCAGCCAGCCCGCATAGTGGGCGGCAGCGGCGGTCATGGCCTGCGAGGCGGGGCCGCTCCACTGCCAGGTGGCCAGAGCGGTGAGCACCGCCTCGTACCCCGCTGCGGTGGTGGCGAGTTCGGCGGCCAGCGCGTCCCAGCTGCCGGCGGCGGTCAGGAACGAACTCGGGCCGGGGCCGGCGTACATCCTCGCCGAGTTGACCTCCGGGGGAAGAAAGGCGTAATCCATTGTGTCACTTCTCCTTCGTGGTGTACGCATGAACTACCAGACGGGTGCCGGACGGAACAGCATTTGATTCAGTCAGGTGTTTTCCGGCGGCGTGAACTAAACCTGCCAAGGCCGGCGACCAAAGTAAGGCGAATTCGGCAAATTCCTGGTGCCGTCAGCATGAATTCCGGTCAGATGAATTCAATATCGCGCCGGACGTGCGCGGCCCGGGCGATCACCCGTGGTTGTTGCCCAGCACGCCCCGCAACATTTCCGGATTGCGCAGGAACGGCGTGATGATGTCGACCGGCAGCGGAAAGACCACCGTGGAGTTCTGGTCGGCACCGAGCTCCAAAAGGGTTTGCAGGTAGCGTAATTGCAGTGAAGCCGGGCTCTTCGAAAGGGTTTCGGCGGCTTCCCGCAACTCCTCGGACGCCTGCAGTTCCCCGCGTGCGTTGATCACCTTGGCGCGGCGCTCGCGTTCGGCCTCGGCTTCGCGTGCCATCGCGCGTTGCATCGACTCGGGGATCTCGACGTCCTTGATCTCGACGACGCGGACCTGCACCCCCCACGGCTCGGTCATCTGCTCGATGATGGTGCGCAGGTCGCTGTTGAGGTCCTCGCGGTGTGCGAGCAGGGTGTCCAGGTCGGCGCGCCCCAGCAGTGAGCGCAGCGTGGTCTGCGCGATCTGTGAGGTAGCTACCGCGTAGTTCTCCACGGCCAGAATCGCTTTCAGCGGTTCGGTGACCGCGAACATCACCACCGCGTTCACCCGGGCCGGCACGTTGTCCCGGGTGATCACCTCCTGGGGCGGGATGGTCAGCGTCACGAGACGTTGATCGACACGGATCATCCTGTCCACCAGTGGAATAAGGAATCGCAGGCCGGGCTGGTAGAGGGGGCGCACGTGGCCCATCCGGAACACCACCCCCCGCTCGTACTCACGCAGCACCGCCAGGGACGGCACGGCGAGCACGGCCAGCACCACGATCACGACGGCAGTCACGCCCAGCGCCAGCCCGGTCATGTCCGGTCCTCCTTGCCTGCCCAGCCGCCCCAGCGGGTGGAGTAACGATCGATCGCGGCGGCCACCTGATCCTCGATCGCGGTGCGGTGCGGGAGGTGGTCCGGCGCGTTGGCCGGGGTGTTCCACAGGTGCCGGGCCAGCGGCAGGCCGAGCAACAGCACGACGGTCATGGTGCCGGCCAACACCAGCACCTCGGACAGCGAATGATTGGCGATCAATGTCGCCGACGGCAGCACGATACCGAATCCGGCTACGCTGCAGGCGATCCCGCGATGAAAGCGGCCCGCTTCCGAATGCGGCCACGGGTCCACCTCGTGGCTGATCTCCCGGCCGTGATCCGACGTGGTGCAGGTGGCCTTGACCGGACAACGGTTGCAGACCACCGGCGACGCGCGATAACGCATCACCCGGTGTTGGGGATCGAACGATGTCGGCCACAGCCATTGATCCTCTGGGCAAACCCAGGCGTCGTGGTCCGGCCGGTAGCTGAATTGGCCTGTGCGCCAAGCCGCGGCACGCGCCGAGGCGTGCCGTGCCATCGCGTCGAAACACCATCCGACGGCCAGCAGCATCAGCGAGTATCCGGCGATGAGCCACACCGAGGTAGCGGGCAAGGACACGGCTTCAGTCCTTCGCCGGTGTCTGAGCTGCTGCCGGTGTCTCGGTGTACAGCGGATTCTCCGGCAGCTCCTCCGTCGTGTTCCCGGCGCGAAAGTGGCGCAACGCCGTCCAGGCGATCCAGACGAACGGCAGCACCCCGCCGGCGATCAGGATGACATCGCCGGGCATCCGTAACCATTCGAGCACCGCATTGCCCGGCTTGGTGATGTAGCCGAGCGATCGGGCCTCGTAGTAGCCGTCGTTGACCGAATGGAACAGCTGCATGACACCCAGCGGCAGCAGGGTCACGAACACCATCCAGGCCAAGCCGATGTTCATGCACCAGAACGAGGTTCGCGCCAACCGCTCCGGCCACCTGTCGGCCGGGATCACGTAACGGAACGCGAACATCGCCAGCCCCACGGCGAGCATGCCGTATACGCCCATCATCGCGGCATGGCCGTGATTGGCTGTCAGCGCGGTCCCGATCTGATAGTAGGACACCACCGGAAGGTTGATCAGGAACCCGAAGATACCCGCCCCCAGGAAGTTCCAGAAACCGACTGCCACCAGGAACATCACCGCCCAACGGTGCGGGAAGGGATTGACGTCCCCGGACTGTTGGCGGGCGCCGAGCTGCAGGAAGGCCCACGCCTCGACGGTGAGAAAGGTCAGCGGGATCACCTCTGCGGCTGAGAAGAACGCGCCGAGTGCCATGTGCTCGACCGGAGTGCCGGAGAAGTACAGGTGGTGCATGGTGCCGATGACGCCCCCCGCGGAGTACAGGATGACGTCAAGGAATATGACGCCCAATGCAATCCGCTCGCGCACCACTCCCAAGAGGACGAACATGTAGGCGACCATCACGGTGGTGAACAGTTCGAGAAAGTCCTCGACCCACAGGTGCACCACCCAGAACCGCCAGAAGTCGGCGACGGTGTAGTGCGTGTCGCTGCCGGCGAGCAGGCCCACGGTGTAGAAGACCGGAATCGCCAGGCCGGAGAAGAAGAACAGCCAGGGCATGTTCATCTTCGACTCGCCCTTGAGCCGGGCGCGCATGCCCCGCCAGATGATCGCAATCCACACGAACATCCCGACGATCAGCAGCACCTGCCACAATCTCGGCAGGTCGAGATACTCCCACTGCTGGGAGAGTAGCCCGCCTTCGGGAATGATCCCGTAGATGGACAGCGCTTCGCTGATCAGCGAGCCGAACACCACCAGTGCCACCGCGCCCAGCAACACGTAGGCAAGCAAGGCCTGACGTTTCGGCTCGCGGCGGGCGATGAAGGGCACCAAGAAGATTCCGCCGGCCAGGAAGGCCGCGGCGGTCCAGAACAGTGCGAGTTGCAAATGCCAGGTGCGCGCCAGGTTGTACGGCAGCACACGGGCCAGGTCGATTCCGAAGAAGGTCGACAGGTCGGCCCGGTAGTGTTCGGCCGCCGCGCCCAACAGCGTCTGCGCCAAGAACAACACCGAGACCACCGCGAAGAACCAGATGCACGCCCGCTGTGCCGGAGTGAGGCTCACCTCGCCGGGTTGCCGGAACGACAGCGTGGGCGATTCGGCGCCGTGCCAGCCGACCTTCTGGCTCCAGCGCCCGTAGATCGCGAACATGACCCCGATGCCGCCCAACAGGGCGATGAGCGACAACGCCGACCACACGATCACCGCCGCGGTCGGACCGTTGTCCACGCGCTGTTCGGCCGGCCAGTTGTTGGTGTAGCTGTACTTGTGCCCGGGCCGTTCGGCGGCGGCGGCCCACGCGGTCCAGGCGAAGAAGGCGGTCAACTGCCGGATCTGGGTCTTGTCGGTGATAAGCCGGGGCAACAAGCCGTATCTGGTGGAGTTCTCGCCCAGGATGCCCGCGTAATGGCTCTGGATACGGTCGAACGCCACGGCCTGCTTGTTGGTGAACACCAGCGTCCCGGTCCCGGCGTCGTAG
Source organism: Mycobacterium sp. 23 (assembly GCF_048287075.1). Classification (NCBI taxonomy): domain Bacteria; kingdom Bacillati; phylum Actinomycetota; class Actinomycetes; order Mycobacteriales; family Mycobacteriaceae; genus Mycobacterium; species Mycobacterium sp. 23. The sequence goes on along the minus strand of NZ_JBLVUX010000005.1, from coordinate 2,335,165 downwards.
CGATTGGTGCGGAATTCAGTGACCACCCGCTGACGGGGCTCGGCCACGCCTTCGGCGCGGAACTGGTCCGCGACGTCGTCGGTGGCCATCCGCAGGTAGTCGGCGGTGTAGTCAGGTCCCAGGTAGGCGCCGTGGCCCAGCACCGAGCCGTACTCCATCAGGCCGCGAGCCTGGTAGAGCTCCTGCCCTTTGGTGATGTCGCCACCCGTGAACAGCACCTGGCCGGACTCGGTGACCACCTTGTCCGGCATCGGCATCGCCGCGGTGTAGGTCCGGTAGGCGAGGATTCCCATCACCAGGAAGCCGAAGATCATCACCAGCGCGACGCCCTGAAGCCAGCCTTTACCCACCAGTGGCTGCGACGGCGGCTGGGCGGACTGAGGAGAGGTCTCTTTGACGGCCATGGCAGCAACCCCCCGGTACGCGACGAAACTTCTGCCCGGGCGCTTGGTAAGACGCGTGTGGGCGCCCTCACCTATCAAAATGCGGCCGGTGCGGCGCTGGCAAGAGTCGACGCGGATCGCTTCGCTCTAGGGACCTAAGGCCCCGATCCGGGGACCTATGCCTCTGGGTTCCTGGCCCGCGCGTCAATAACGTTCGGGTTGGCCACGTTGATGCCAGGGTGATCGAGTGAAGGAGAGGCCGCGATGACCAGCCGCGAGTCGGGTCCCGCAGTCGTGGTGGGTATCGACGGTTCGAGGACGGCTCTGCACGCCGCCCTGTGGGCGATCGACGAGGCGGTCGCCCGGGACGTTCCACTGCGCCTGGTCTACGTCATCGAATCGCCACCGGTGTCGGGCGGTATCGCGGGACACCAGGCGGCCGCCCGCGCTGCGTTGTTCGACGCCCAGCAAGCCATCAGGGCGACGGGCAAAGAGGTCGTGGTCGAAACCGAAATTCTGTGGGGCCGGCCGCTGACCAAACTCATGCAGGAGTCGCGGACGGCGTCGATGATCTGCGTCGGGTCGATAGGGCGCAATCACGCGCACAGTGGTGAGGGCTCGGTGGCCGGGGCCCTGGCCGGATCCTCGCTGTGTCCGGTGGCGGTGATACACCGGTCGCACGACGGCACGACCGCACCCACGATCAGGCGGGTCGTCGCGGAAGCGGACAACGGAGCCGTATTGCGCCATGCGTTCCAGGAGGCCCGCCTTCGGGGCGTGCCATTGCGTGCGGTCTCGGTGCAGCGGCCTCACTCGGCGGACTCACCCGGCGACGGAAACCGCTTGGCACAAGCGCAGTTACACCGCAGGCTGACCCGCTGGACGCGGCTGTATCCCGATGTGCGGGTGGAGTCGGCCATCGTTCGGGGGCGCGAGGGCCGCTACATGGCTGACAATGAGGCGCCGGGTCAGCTCTTCGTCACCGACGCGCACGCCGCCCAGGTGCGCAGCGTGTACAACGCGGGGTCCTCGGTGTTGACCGTGCGCAGCGGCAACCTTTAGCAGCGACTTCGGGAGTGATGCCTTGGTAAGAGTCTTCCTGGTCGATGACCACGAAGTGGTGCGACGCGGCCTCATCGACCTCCTCGGTGCCGACCCCGAACTCGACGTCGTCGGCGAAGCCGGCTCGGTCGCCGAAGCAATGTCGCGGATTCCGGCGGCGGATCCGGATGTCGCGGTCCTCGACGTCCGGCTGCCCGACGGCAATGGCATCGAACTCTGCCGGGACCTGTTGTCACGCATGCCCGAACTCCGGTGCCTAATCCTGACGTCCTACACCTCCGACGAAGCGATGCTGGACGCCATCCTGGCCGGCGCCAGCGGTTACGTCGTCAAGGACATCAAGGGCATGGAACTGGCCCGAGCGGTCAAGGATGTGGGCGCCGGCCGGTCGTTGCTGGACAATCGGGCGGCCGCGGCCCTGATGTCCAAACTGCGCGACGCCACCGAGAAACAGGACCCGCTGTCGGGCCTCACCGAGCAGGAGCGCGCACTGCTGGCCCTGCTCAGCGAGGGCCTGACCAACAAGCAGATCGCCGATCGCATGTTCCTCGCCGAGAAGACGGTGAAGAACTACGTGTCCCGGTTACTGGCCAAACTGGGCATGGAGCGGCGCACCCAAGCCGCGGTATTCGCAACGGAATTGAAGCGCTCGCAGGGTGCCGGCCGATGACCGTCGGTGAGCCGGTCGAGACCGGTCCCGACGAGGTCGGTCTGCAACCATTCCGGCAAACCCTTTCCCAGTTGCGGTTGCGGGAACTGCTCGTCGAGGTGCAGGACCGGGTCGAACAGATCGTCGAGGGCCGTGACCGCCTTGACGGCCTGCTGGAGGCCATGCTGGTAGTCACCTCGGGACTGGAGCTCAACGCCACACTGCGTGCCATCGTGCACTCGGCGACGGAACTGGTCGACGCCCGCTACGGCGCCCTGGAAGTGCACGACGGCGAACAACGCGTGATGAACTTCGTCCACGAGGGCATCGACGAAGAGACGGTGCGCCGCATCGGCAACCTGCCCCAGGGCAAAGGCATCATCGGCCACTTCATCGATGAGCCGAAAGCGCTACGGCTGGACGATCTTTCGAAGCACCCGGCGTCGGTCGGATTTCCGCCGCATCATCCGCCGATGCGGACGTTCCTCGGGGTGCCCGTGCTGGTGCGCAATGAATCTTTTGGAACCCTGTACCTGACCGACAAAACCAACGGACAGCCGTTCACCGAAGACGATGAAGTGCTGGTGCAGGCCCTGGCGGCAGCGGCGGGTATCGCCATCGCCAATGCGCGACTGTATCAAGAGGCCAAGGAACGGCAGTCCTGGATCGAGGCCACCCGTGACATCGCCACCGAATTGTTGTCCGGCACGGAACCCGCTACCGTGTATCGCCTACTCGCCCAAGAGGCGATCAAACTGACCGCCGCGAATGCGGCCCTGGTCGCCGTCCCCCTCGACGAAAACGTCTCCCATACCGACGTCGCGGAACTGATGGTGATCGAGACGCTCGGCTCTGAAGTCGAAAATGTTGCGGGACAGACCATTCCCGTCGTCGGCACGGCGCTGGGAGAGGTGTTCATCAAAGGTATGCCACGCCAGATCGAACGGCTGGACACCGAGGGCCTGGCCGGCCTGAATGATGTCGGCCCGGCGTTGCTGCTACCGCTGCGGGCCACCGGCACCGTGGCGGGCGTGGTCGTCGTCCTGGGCCGAGGCGGTGCGGGATTCTTCACCAACGACCAACTCGAGATGATGGCCGCATTCGCCGACCAGGCCGCGCTGGCACTGCAGTTGGCGACGTCGCAACGGCAGATGCGTGAACTGGATGTGCTGACCGACCGCGACCGGATTGCGCGGGATCTGCACGACCATGTGATCCAGCGTCTGTTCGCGGTAGGCCTGTCCTTGCAGGCCGCGGTGCCCAGAGCCAGCGAACCGCAAGTGCAGCAGCGGCTTTCAGGTGCGATAGACGAGCTGCAAGGCGTCATCCAGGAGATCCGGACCACGATCTTCGACCTGCACGGAGCCTCGCAGGGCATCACCCGGCTGCGTCAGCGCATCGACGCGGCCGCCGGTCAGTTCGCCGACTCCGGGTTGCGGACCAGCGTGCAATACATCGGGCCGCTGTCGGTGGTCGACAGTGCACTGGCCGACCACGCCGAGGCCGTGGTGCGCGAGGCGGTCAGTAATGCCGTCCGGCACGCGAGAGCGACCGCGTTGACGGTGCGCGTCAGGGTCGACGACGACCTGTGCATCGAGGTCGGCGACGACGGTTGCGGGATGCCCGAGGAGTTCACCGGCAGCGGCCTGACCAACCTCAGGCGGCGCGCGGAAGAGGCCGGTGGCCAGTTCACCGTCGACACACCGGTTTCGGGTGGGACGCTGCTGCGATGGTCGGCACCGCTGGTTCAGTAGTCACTCGGGCCAGAGTCACTCGGGCCAGTCGACGACGCGGACCAGTCGGCGCCGCGGGGTGGCTGGCAACGGATCTGCGTTGATCGGGGCCCAACCCACCCGAAGCAGCATCTGGGGATAACCGCTGTCGCCGAACACGTCGGCGCGGACCGCGGCGCGGGTCTCCGCAATCTCCAAAGGCTCGGTGATGGGGCAGCACGCCAGACCCAGCGCCGTGGCGGTCAACAGCACGATGCTGGTCGTCTCCCCGGCCCGCAGTTGCGATAACCGATCGTCCTTCTCGGTACCCAGTGCCAGGATGACGCCGCAATCGTCGGCCGGTGAGATGCCGGTCGGCTGGGCCAGCCCCGGGCCCGCGAACAACCGTGCGGGGATCGGCGAGTGCGGGTCCGACGGCGGCGCGTTGCGCGCCGGCACTCCGGCCACCGCGCCGTATCGTCCGCTCCACGTGGTCAATTCGCGCATATAGGCGTCGTCGCTGGCATGGTCGGAAACGGCGCGCGCCACAATGCTTTTCATTCTCGCCAGCGAGTCGACCTGGCGGAGCATGACGCCGCTGCGCGCCGCGCGGGCGGCCATCTGCGCGATGTCGCCACCCGGTACCGGCCACGAACTGTAGGCGCGCCGGTCGGTCCGGCGCCGGGGGATGGCCGCTGCCAGGGCGATGTCGGACTGGTCCGGCGCCTGCGGAACCACTTCAATGGTGGCCAGGTGGCGCGGATCTGCGGGTTCGGGAAAGCGACTTACCCTGGCGTGCCAGCCCATTGACGCCAGTGCGACGACACAGTGATGCAGCGCGACGCCACAGCTGATGATCAGGTCCCGGCCATCGGGATCGGTGCTCTGCAGCTGCATGTCCGGTTCGGAGAACAGGTCCAGGCTTGCCGCGCCCACCCGCCACCGCCAGGGCTGCGTGTTGTGGATCGAAGGAGCACGGGTGGCCAGGGTGAGGACCGTTCGCAACGTGTCGGCGTCGGGGAATTGGGCGTTCATCGGGGCCGAGCCCTTCCTGTCCATGACTGTGGTCACGCTCTCCAGGATTGTCGGCACCGCGCGACCCGCGTCAGAGGACGAAGCCCCGGCAGCGTGGGACCTTTGGCCCTGCTCCCGGCACCGCTGACAGCGGATAGTGAAACTGAGAGTTGCACATAACTGGGAGGCGCTGATTCATGGATCACCTGACGACACTGGACGCAGGGTTCCTCAAGGCCGAGGATGCCGATCCGCGGGTCAGCCTGGCGATCGGGGGTCTTGCGGTCATCGAAGGGCCGGCGCCCGAGCAGAGTGAGTTGATCTCGGTTTTCGCGCAACGGATCCGGGGTTGCCCGCGGTTCGGTCAGCGCTTGCGACTGCACCCGTTGGACCTCGGTGCGCCGGAGTGGGTGGATGACCCCGGCTTCGACATCCAGCGCCACGTGCGCCGGGCCGCGCTGCCACATCCAGGTGACGACCGCGAGCTGCACCGGTTGATCGCCGACGTGATGGCACGGCGTCTGGACCGCGATCGGCCGCTGTGGGAGGTATGGGTCATCGAGGGACTCGCCGACGATCGCTGGGCGATGCTGACCAAACTGCACCACTGCATGGCGGACGGCATTGCCGCCACGCATATCCTCGCCGGTTTGTGCGACGACGGGGTCGGCAGTGTGTCTCATCGTGGGCCGTCGGCGGCCAGGAAGATCGTGAAAGAGCGCCCCGCGCAACGGACACCACTGCTGGGCGGTTTGGCGCAGGCGTCGGCCGCCCTGACTGCCGGTGTCGTCCGTGCCGTCCAGGGCGCCGGTGAGATCGCCGCGGGTCTGTTGATTCCGTCCGCATCTTCCCTGAACGGTCCGCTCAGCGATCAGCGCCGGTACGGCGGGGCGCGGGTGGCGATGGCCGACATCGAACTGATCGCCTCGACGTTCGACGTCACCGTCAATGACGTTGCGCTGGCGGCGATTACCGAGAGCTATCGCAATGTCATGGTGGAACGTGGGCTCAAGCCGCTGCGCGGCTCGTTGCGGACACTGGTGCCGGTGTCGGTGCGGTCGGCCGGTGCGGCCGGTGTGACCGACAACCGGGTGTCGTTGATGTTGCCGAATCTGCCGGTGGACGAGGAGAACCCGGTGGAGAGGCTGCGGACGGTGCACGACCGGTTGGGCCGGGCGAAGTCCAGTGGTCAGCGACAGGCGGGAAATGCGTTCTTGTCCTTGACGAATCGCATCCCGTTCGCGGTCAGTGCGTGGACCGTCGGGTTGTTGATGCGGCTGCCGCAGCGCGGTGTGGTCACGGTGGCCACCAATGTGCCGGGACCGCGTCGACCGCTGCGGATCATGGGCAGGCAGGTGACCGGGCTCTATCCGGTTCCGCCGCTGGCGATGGACCTGCGCACCGGTGTGGCGATGCTCAGTTACGCCGGCGACCTGTTCTTCGGAATTCTCACTGACTACAACGCGGTCGGGGACGTCGATCAACTCGCGCGCGGCATCGAGGCTGCGATCAGGCGGCTGGTGGCAATCAGCAAGCGCCGCAGGAACCCTCCGACCCGTGGGCCGCTGTCGTTGGTGGTCTGACGGTGCCGGCACGTGATCTGGTCGATCGCGCGGATGTCGAGGCATTGCTGTACCGGTTCTACGGCACGGCGTTACACGACGAGGTGCTGTACGACGCCTTCACGGAACTGAGAGCCGCCGGGCTGGACGGACACATCCCGACGATGAGCGACTTCTGGGAGACCGTGCTGTTTCGCGCGGGCCGCTACCAGGGCAGCGCATTGACTGTGCACCGGGACCTGCACAGCCGAACTCCGTTGACGGCAGGCCACTTTGTTCGCTGGTTGACCCTGTGGAACGAGGCCGTCGACGAACTCTACAACGGACCGGTGGCCGAGCACGCCAAGCTGCAGGCCGCCCGGATTGCCTGGTCGATGAACCGGAGGTTGAACGGTGCCGACGCGCGTGAGCTTGACGCGCTCCTCACGCGCTGAGTTCTCAGGAGGCGGTCGCGTTGTGGTCCGGTTCCGGACCGAACACGAAGCGGCGGCCGGTGATGTCATTCGGGGTGATGCGGACGAAGTTCGGCTTGGCCGTCGCCACCCACGGGTACAAGCCGGCCTTGTCCGCCTGCTGGATGTCGGCGTCGGCCTTCAACAGCTGCGCACGACCGCGCACGATCACACTCCAGCCTTCGGCGACATTATGGTCGTCGGCCTCGAAGATCACCGTGCGATTGGCGACGGCCGAGAAGAGTTTGGTGCCCTCGGCCGTCCGGAACAACACGGTCCGGTTCTGCACCACGAAATTGACCGGGAAGATCTCCGGTTCTCCGCCGAAGTTGGTCACCAACCGGCCGAGCGAGGCCGTGCCCAGCAGATCCCAGCTCTCGCTTTCGGACAGGACGGTGATCGGCTCATTGCTCATTGGCTCATCCTTTCGGAGTGTCTGGCGTGGGGCGGATTTCGAGCACGGCATGCAGGGGACGGCGTGGTGTCGGTGCGGGCACAGGTTCCATTGCCGGGGCGATGCCGACCCGGATCAACACCTGGGGCTCGCCGCGCCGGCCGATCAATTCCCGCACGATGTCTCGGCTCTCACTCGATTCGATCAGGTGGGTCAATGTGCAGGTCGCCATTCCGGCCATGGTGCATTCGAGTAGCACGCTAGAGAGTACTTCGCCGCAGCGCAGAACATCGGCTTTGGTGTCGGTGGGTGTCGACAACACGAGAATCTTCGACCAGTCGGTCGCGATCCCCGGGCGCCGATCCTGGTGGCCACGGACCGGGAACTCCCGGGCCACATCAACCCGCAGGCGTTCAGTGTCGGACGCCAGCGAGGACGGGGGCATGCCTTCCGATAGGGCGAATGGCGAAGTCCACCAGTCGAGTTCGGCATGATATGAAGCGTCGTCACGGCGCAGTTCCTCGCTCAGCTGCGATGCCTCGACGAGCCTGAGGCGCTGCTCGTCGGCGAGCACGTGCAGGGCGGCGACCTCGTCATCGAGCGCTTCGCGCAGCACCGGTTCGAAGTGGTCCCAGTACATGGGCCGGTCGAACGGCAGCCGATCGGTGTAGCGCTGCAGGATCGCTTCGGCCCGATTGCGATGTGCCGAGGTGACGAGATCGATCGGGTGGAATCGCAGGGTGGCCAGATGCCCGGGGTTGTTCGGGTCGGGCAACCGGGTGATGGTGGCCCGCCAGCCCGCCGCCGCCATGGCGACCTCGAGATGATGGAGTGTCGCGCCGCAGCTGATCAGTGCGCTACGCCCGGAATGGTCCGTGGCGGGAACGGTCCGGTTGCGATCGGCGAACAAGTGCACGGCGTCATGGTCGACGACCCAGCGCCACGGTTGACTGTTGTGGATGGACGGCGCCCGGCAGGCCAGCAAGACTGCGCTCTTGACGGTCTCGATGTCCACGCCAGGCACGTTACGGTCGGGCGGTGGCTTGGGGTAGGGACCTTGGTCATTCGGCGGCATGCCGTGTGTCACCGTTCCGGCAGCGACGTTCGACGGTGGAAAGTGATATCGCCGGTGATATCAACATCTTTCGGCTCTCGCGGCGATCCGGACTTGTCAGTGGCCCTCCATAGAATTGGGGCATGGCATCGAGTACGCGCGAGGAGATCATCGAGGTCTTCAACGCACTCGACACCGCCGTTGATCGCCTGTGTGACTTGACGTTCGACGCGTTGACCACCCCGGAGTTCCTGCGCGGGATGGAGCGCCTGGAAAAGGTGCACCGGCGGATGCGCACCCCCCAGCACGCGTTGATCAACCACCTCAAAACCCAAGCGACCGAGGAAGAACTCGGCGGTAAACTGCCCGCGGCGTTGGCTGAGCGGCTGCGGATCGCCAGAGCCGACGCCAACCGGCGCATCGCCGAAGCCGACGACCTCGGCCAGCGCCGGGCACTGACCGGGGAGCCGTTGGCGCCGTTGCTGACCGCGACCGCGCAGGCTCAACGCCGGGGCCTGATCGGCGACGCCCACATCAAGGTGATCCGCGACTTCATCGCCCACTTGCCCAGCACGGTGGATGTAGGGACCTGGGAGGCCGCCGAGAAAGACCTGGCCGGCAAGGCCTGTGACTTTCGCCCTGACCAGGTCGCCAAATACGCCCACGAACTGATGGCGCTGCTGCACCCCGACGGCGACTACACCGAAGAAGAACGCGCCCGCACACGCGGCCTGACCCTGGGCCCCCAGGAATACGACGGCATGTCGCGGATCAGCGGATTGATCACCCCGGAACTTCGGGCACTGCTCGAAGCCGCCTGGGCCAAACTCGCCGCCCCCGGCGCCGGCGTCCCGGACGGGGACACCGACAGCCGCAGCCAACCGCAGCGCAACCACGACGCCATGGTCACCGCGATCCGGGAACTGTTCGCCTCCGGCGAGTTGGGCACCCACAACGGCCTACCCGTCAGCATCATCGTCACCACCACCCTCAAAGACCTCGAGGCCGGGGCCGGCCGGGCCCGCACCGGCGGCGGCACCCGCATCCCGCTGCCCACCCTGATCGGCTGGGCCGCCACCGCCCACCACTATCTGGCGGTGTTCGACGGCGCCAAACCCCTGGCGCTGTTCCACGCCAAGCGGTTTGCCAACCTCGCCCAGCGACTGATGCTGCTGGCCAAAGACGGCGGCTGCACCCGGCCGGGCTGCGACGTCCCCGGCTACCACACCCAGGTGCACCATGCCAGCGGCTGGACCAACACCCACGTCACCGACATCCACGACCTCACCCTCGCCTGTGGGCCGGATAATCGCCTGGCCGAAAAAGGCTGGACCACCCGCAAAAACGCCAAAAGCGACACCGAATGGCTACCGCCCGCCCATCTGGATCACGGCCAACCGCGAATAAATACATTCCACCACCCAGAGAAACTGCTGGCACCGGATGACGACGAACCGAGTTGACCGCGCTTCGCAATGCGGCCCGCACCTGGCATCCTGAACGGATGGCAGGCAATGAGCTGGACCCCATCCGGGCTAGAAGCGCTCTGGCAGTGATCAAGCAGAACCCCGGCATCGTGCTCTTCGCGGTGTCACCGCTGATCGCGCTGGTGGCTGTCACCTGGTACTTCGCCGGTGCCGGCTGGGGAATCATCTTGGCCCTGGTGCTGCTGGTCGCCGGCGGCGCACTCGTTCTCCGCAAGCGCTGACACCACCGGTATGCGTTCCTGGTGGGGGTGGGGCACGCTCGAACAGGCCCTCACCGAGCAAGAGACCAAAGAACTGGTGGCACGGGTAGCGGCCATGTTGCCCGGTCACGACCTCACCGACCACCCGCCGCCCGACCCGAACGCGCTCGGGTTACCCAGCCCGCGCATCACCCCGCCGCAGTCCCTGGCCGCGTTGTGCTCCGCCCAGGTGGTGGACCGGGCCGGGCACGCGCGGGGCAAGGCTTTCCGCGACGTCGCACGCAATCTGCAGGGGCGCCTGGATCATTTGCCCGACCTGATCGTCCGACCGCGGCGCGAACAGGACGTGATCGACGTGCTGGATTGGTGTACCCGCGAAGGGATTCCGGCGATTCCCTACGGCGGAGGCAGCTCCGTCGTAGGCGGCGTTGAGCCCCGCTTCGACGGGCCCGCAATCACCCTCGATGTCAGCGCAATGAGCGCGGTGGTCGAGGTGGACCAGGTCAGCCGTGCCGCAAGGATCCAGGCCGGCGCGCTCGGTCCGTGGATCGAAGACCAGTTGCGCAAACACAACCTGACACTGCGGCATTTTCCGCAGTCCTTCGCGTTCTCCAGCCTCGGCGGCTGGTTGGCCACCCGCGCCGGTGGACATTTCGCCACCCTCTACACCCACATCGACGACCTGACCGAATCGGTGCGCGTGGTCACCCCGGCCGGCGTCAGCGAGTCGCGCCGGCTGCCCGGGTCGGGCGCGGGACCGTCCCCGGACCGGCTCTTCGTCGGCTCGGAGGGCACCCTCGGCGTCATTACCGAGGCATGGATGCGCCTGCAGTACCGCCCGCGCTGGCACGTCACCGCGTCGGTGGCCTTCGAGAGCTGGCCGGCCGCGGTCGCAGCCACCCGCACCGTCGCCCAAGCGGGTCTGTTTCCCGCGAACTGCCGGTTGCTCGATCCCGCGGAGGCATTCCTGAACGCCGGAGTGCCGGTGACCGGTGGCCTGCTGGTGCTGGCATTCGAGTCCGCCGACCATCCGATCGACCCCTGGCTGAACCGGGCCCTGGAGATCACCGCCGAACACGGCGGCACGGTCATCTCGCGGCGCAACCGCGAATCCGACAGTGAGAGAACAGAAGACGACGCGTCGACCAACTGGCGCTCGTCGTTCCTGCGCATGCCTTACCAGCGTGATGCCCTGGCGCGCCGCGGTGTCATCGCCGAGACATTCGAAACCGCTTGCACCTGGACCCAATTCGAGGATCTGCATAACGCGGTGACCCGCGCCGCCACGGACGCGATTCAGAAGGTCTGCGGCACCGGTGTAGTGACCTGCCGGTTCACCCACGTCTATCCCGACGGCCCGGCGCCGTACTACGGCATCTATGCCGCCGGCCGCTGGGGCGCCCTGGACGCGCAGTGGGACGAGATGAAATCCGCTGTCTCCGAAGCGATCAGCGCCACCGGAGGCACCATCACCCATCACCACGCGGTCGGTCGCGACCACCGCCCCTGGTACGACCGGCAGCGCCCCGACCCGTTCGCCAAGGCACTGCGCGCGGCCAAGCACGCGCTCGACCCGGCCGGCATCCTCAATCCCGGAGTGCTTGTCGGCTAGCGGCGGCCCGTGCTCAGCCGTGCCCGATGTGCAGCAGCCGAGCGAGGTTCGGCAGCTTGACCCGGGGGCGGCCATGCGGCTCACCGGCTGAGCGCTCGAACTGATCGATGACGTCCCAGTGGGCCGAGGTGATCACCTTGGGCTGCCGTTCGGTAAGCCAGTCCGAAATCCGGTCGGCGTGGTCGTCGGGGAACTCAGCCAAGGAAGCACCGGCCAGATCGGCGATCAGCGTGTCGACGGTCTCCTGGGAGTCGCTCTTGTTGGTGCCGATCACTCCGGTCGGCCCGCGCTTGATCCAGCCCACGACGTATTCGTTGCGACTGCCCTCGACGCGGCCCCCGGTGTTGGGAATGGTGCCGCGCTTCTCGTCGAACGGCAGCCCGGGGGTCGGCACACCGCGGTATCCGACCGAGCGGACGACCAACTGCACGGGGAGTTCCTCGCGCTCACCGGTGTCCTTGGCCGATACCCAACCGCTTTCGTCGGTGACCAGTTCGTTGCGGCCCAGCACGATGCTCTCGACGTGCTCGTCGCCCTTGATCTCGATCGGAGAGGTCAGGAACCGGAACACAATCCGTCGGTGGCCCGGACGCGGCTCGCGCTCCGTGTAGCCGCGCAGCACCTTGATGTTCTGTTTGGTGGTCTTGCCCGCGGCCTCGGCGTCCTCGTCGGTGATGCCCTCGAACTGGGTCGGGTCGACGATCACGTCGACCCCTTCGAGCTCGCCGAGTTCACGCAACTCCAGCGTGGTGAATGCCGTCTGCAGCGGACCGCGCCGGCCGATGATCACTACCTCTTCGACTCCGCGGGGGCGCAGCGACTCCAGCGCATGGTCGGCGATGTCGGTGAGCGCCAGCACGTCGGGGTCGGTAACCAGAATGCGGGCGACGTCGATCGCGACGTTGCCGTTGCCGACTACCAGGGCGCGGGCGCCCGACAAGTTCGGTGTCTTTTCCTCGAAGTGCGGGTGGGCGTTGTACCAGCCGACGAAGTCGACCGCGGAGATGCTGCCCGTCAGGTGCTCCCCAGGGATGTTGAGTGGCTTGTCCGACTGAGCGCCGACGGCGTAGATCACCGCGTCGTAGTGCTCGGCGAGTTCGTGCGCATGGACGTGTTCACCGACGGCGACGTTGCCGAAGAACCGGAAGCGGGGGTCGGTGGCCGTCTTCTCGAACTGTTTGCTGATCGACTTGATCTTCGGGTGGTCGGGTGCGACGCCGGAGCGCACGAGGCCCCACGGTGTGGGCAACATCTCGAGCATGTCGACGGCCACATCGATCTCGTCGGTGGTGTCGGCCGCCTTCAGCAGGGACGCGGCGGCAAAGAAGCCCGACGGCCCGGAGCCGACGATGGCGACGTGATAGGGACGCATGTAGAAGGATGCTAGACGGTGGTGCCGGTAACGTTGTCGCCTGTGGAACCTGACCGTCAAGCAGATATCGCCGCACTTGACTCCACCCTGACCACGGTGGAGAGGGTGCTTGACGTCGAAGGTCTGCGCACCCGCATCGAAAAACTCGAGCAGGAGGCGTCCGACCCCAACCTGTGGGACGACCAGGCGCGCGCGCAGAAAGTGACCAGCGAACTGTCCCATACCCAGGGCGAATTGCGCCGCGTCGAGGAGTTGCGGCAGCGGCTCGACGACCTGCCGGTGCTCTACGAACTGGCCGCCGAAGAAGAGGGGCCGGCGGCCGACGCGGCCCTGGTGGAAGCCGACGCCGAGCTCAAGGCGCTGCGCGCCGACATCGAGGCCACCGAAGTCCGCACTTTGCTGTCCGGCGAGTACGACGAACGTGAGGCATTGGTCACAATCCGCTCCGGTGCGGGCGGGGTCGACGCCGCGGACTGGGCCGAGATGCTGATGCGCATGTATATCCGCTGGGCAGAGCAGCACAAGTACCCCGTCGAGGTGTTCGACACGTCCTACGCCGAAGAGGCCGGCATCAAGAGCGCGACCTTCGCCGTGCACGCACCGTTCGCCTACGGAACCCTGTCGGTGGAACAGGGCACCCACCGCCTGGTGCGAATCAGCCCGTTCGACAACCAAAGTCGACGTCAGACGTCTTTCGCGGAGGTCGAGGTGCTGCCGGTGGTGGAGACCACCGACCACATCGAAATCCCCGAAGGCGACCTGCGCGTGGACGTCTACCGGTCCAGCGGTCCCGGGGGGCAGTCGGTGAACACCACCGACTCGGCGGTTCGTTTAACCCACATCCCGACGGGTATTGTCGTGACTTGCCAGAACGAAAAGTCGCAACTGCAGAACAAAGTTTCAGCGTTACGAGTGCTTCAGGCAAAGTTGTTGGAGCGCAAGCGTTCCGAAGAACGCGCGGAGCTGGACGCCTTGAAAGGCGACGGCGGCAGCTCCTGGGGAAACCAGATGCGGTCATACGTGCTGCACCCCTACCAGATGGTCAAGGATCTGCGCACCGAGTTTGAGGTGGGCAACCCGGCGGCCGTCCTGGACGGAGACATCGACGGATTCCTGGAAGCCGGAATCCGGTGGCGCAACAGAAAAGATGACGACTAATAACCTCGCTTTCCACGTGAAATACATCGCCTCCGCGGCGCAGCGGTGGCATGACTTCTGGCGTGGCCCGTTCGGTGAATGGATCATCACCAGGGGACTGCGTGTTGCCATGCTGGTCATTGCCGCGGTGCTGGCTGCGCGCTTTGTCAGCTGGGTAGCCCAGCGGATCTCCCGCCAACTCGACCTGGGCTTCGCCGAGAGTGACGCGCTGGTGCGCTCGGAGGCGACCAAACACCGTCAGGCCGTGGCCTCGGTGATCCGTTGGGTGTCGATCGTGATCATCGCGATCATGGTGATGATGCAGATCGCCGACGTGCTGCAGTTCTCGGTGGGTGGCCTGGTCGCACCGGCCACCGTCGTGGGCGCGGCCCTCGGCTTCGGCGCCCAGCAGCTGGTCAAGGATCTGCTGTCCGGGTTCTTCATCATCGTCGAGCGTCAGTACGGCTTCGGTGACCTGGTGAAGCTGACCATCCAGGGTTCGACGACGGACGCCACCGGCACCGTGGAGAACGTGACTCTGCGGGTGACCAGGTTGCGATCGGCCGATGGCGAGGTGTTCACCGTGCCCAACGGCCAGATCGTCAAGTCGGTCAATCTCTCCAAGGACTGGGCGCGTGCCGTCGTCGACATTCCGGTCTCGACGAACGCCGACCTGAACCGGGTCAACGAGGTTCTGCATCAGGAGTGCGAGAACGCCCAGAACAACCCGTTGCTGGGCGAGTTGCTGCTGGATTCGCCCACCGTGATGGGCGTGGAGAGCATCGCGGTCGACACCGTCACGCTGCGCCTGGTGGCCCGCACGCTGCCCGGAAAGCAGTTCGAGGCCGGCCGGCTGTTGCGGGTGCTGGTGATCCGCGCGCTGGCGCGCGCCGGGATCGTGACCGCGGCGGACGCGACGGTCGGAGTGGTCGACGACGCCGGGATGCCCGCGACCGACGAGGTGACCGACGCCGACACATCGGTGACGAAGCGATGAAACAGATCGGATTGAACCTGGTGCAGCGCGTCCGGGAGAGCCGGGAGCGGCGGACGCCCAGCCATCTGTTCGGCGGCCGGGTCCGCACGTCGACCGTGGTGCTGATCGTGGCGTTCTTCGCGCTGTGGTGGACCTACGCCACTTACCGTCCGCAACCGGAGCCGCCGCGCAGCAACACGCCGCCTGGCCAGGTGGTGCCGCCCGGGTTCGTGCCCGACCCCGGCTACACCTGGGTGCCACGCACCCGGGTGCAGCAGCAGCCTGTCACCACCACCCCCACGCCGACGCCGACCACGACGACGCCCCCGCCTCCTCCGCCGACCACCACGACGACCACACCAGGCCTGCCGTGCCTGCTGCCGCCGCCCTTCTGCCCGGCATCGACGACCCCGACCACACCGCCCGCCAACCAGCAACCGGGGCCAGGTTCCTCGCCTGTTCCGGGGCCCAGCTCACCGGCTCCGGCGCGCTGAGTTTCGCCCCCCGGCGAACCACCCCGCTACACTGGCGTGCCGTGATGATCACCCTGGAACATGTCACCAAGCAGTACAAATCGTCGGCACGTCCGGCCTTGGATGACATCAACGTCAAAATCGACAAGGGTGAGTTCGTTTTCCTCATCGGTCCGTCGGGCTCGGGCAAGTCCACGTTCATGCGGTTGTTGCTGGCCGCAGAGACCCCGACCACCGGTGACATCCGGGTCTCGAAGTTTCACGTCAACAAGCTGCGCGGGCGCAACGTGCCCAAGCTTCGCCAGGTGATGGGCTGCGTCTTCCAGGACTTCCGGTTGCTGCAACAGAAGACGGTGTACGACAACGTCGCCTTCGCGCTGGAGGTCATCGGCCGCCGCGGCGACGCGATCAACCGGGTGGTTCCGGAGGTGCTGGAGACGGTCGGCCTGTCGGGCAAAGCCAACCGGCTGCCGCACGAACTCTCCGGCGGCGAGCAGCAGCGGGTCGCCATCGCCCGCGCGTACGTCAACCGGCCGCTGGTGCTGCTGGCCGACGAGCCCACCGGCAACCTCGACCCAGACACCAGTAAGGACATCATGGATTTGTTGGAGCGCATCAATCGCAGCGGCACGACGGTGTTGATGGCCACCCACGACCACCACATCGTCGACGCGATGCGCCAGCGTGTGGTCGAGTTGTCACTGGGCAGGCTGGTTCGCGACGAACAGCGCGGCGTCTACGGGATGGATCGCTAAGTGCGCGTCGGATTCCTACTCAACGAGGTCGTCACCGGCCTTCGTCGCAACGTCACCATGACGATCGCGATGATCCTGACCACCGCGATCTCCATCGGCCTGTTCGGCGGCGGTCTGCTGGTGGTCCGGTTGGCCGACAACTCGCGGGCCATCTATCTCGACCGGGTCGAGACGCAGGTGTATCTCACCGAAGACGTGTCGGCCAACGACCCAACGTGCGGCGGCGACATCTGCAAGGCGCTGCGTAACAAGATCGAGAGTCGCCAAGACGTCAAGTCCGTGCGGTTCGTCAACCAGCAGGACGCCTACGCCGACGCGATCAAAAAATTCCCGGAGTTCAAGGACGTCGCCGGCAAGGACTCGTTTCCCGCGTCGTTCATCGTCAAGTTGAGCAACCCGGACCAGCACGCCGAGTTCGCCGCGGCGATGGAGGGCCAGCCCGGCGTGCGCGGCATCCTCAACGAGAAGCAGCTGATCGACCGGTTGTTCGCGGTGCTGGACGGATTGAGTAACGCCGCGTTCGCCGTCGCACTGGTACAGGCCATCGGCGCGATTCTGCTGATCGCCAACATGGTGCAGGTGGCCGCTTACACCCGTCGCACGGAGATCGGCATCATGCGTCTGGTCGGCGCCAGTCGGTGGTATACCCAGCTGCCGTTCCTGGTGGAGGCGGTGCTCGCCGCGACCATCGGTGTGGTGATCGCGATTCTGGGCTTGGTAGCGGTGCGGGCGTTGTTCCTGGAGGGGGCGCTGAGCCAGTTCTATCAAGCACATCTGATCGCCAAGGTCGACTACGCCGACATCGTCTACATCTCTCCGATCCTGCTGCTGCTCGGCGTCGCGATGTCGGGGTTGACGGCATACGCGACGCTGCGCCTCTACATACGGCGGTAGCGGTGGCCAAGAAGCCTCCCGGCCGACAAATCATCGCCAGCAACCGCAAGGCGCGGCACAACTACGCGATCCTCGAAGTGTTCGAGGCCGGCATCGCGCTGCAGGGCACCGAGGTCAAGAGTCTGCGCGAGGGGCACGCATCTCTGGTCGACGCGTTCGCCACCGTCGACGACGGCGAGATCTGGTTGCGCAACGTGCACATCCCGGAGTACCGGCACGGGAGCTGGACCAACCACGAGCCGCGGCGCAACCGCAAGCTGCTGCTGCACCGCCGCCAGATCGACACCCTGATCGGCAAGATCCGCGAGGGTAACTACGCGTTGGTGCCGCTGTCGATGTACTTCTCCGACGGCAAGGTCAAGGTCGAGCTGGCGCTGGGGCGTGGCAAGCAGGCGCACGACAAACGTCAGGACATGGCCAAGCGCGACGCTCAGCGTGAGGTGATCAGGGAACTCGGTCGCCGGGCCAAAGGCATGGGCTGATGACCGAAGACCCCGTCATCAGGGAGCTCTCGGCGGCGGTCGAGCGCAGCCCGGACGTGGTCGAACTGCGGGTGCACCTGGCCAGGTTGCTGGCGGACAAGGGGCGCTACGCCGAGGCCGTCGGACACTGCAGCGCCGCGCTCACTCACGATGCCGGCAATGCGGACGCGTTGAGCCTGCTGCAGCGTTGCAGCGCGGCGCTGTCGGGACCGGGACCGGCTGAGCCCCAGTTCGATTGGACGAGTGCCGAGCAACAGCTGGCGGACATCATCGAACCGGCATTCGTGGAGGGGGGCGGCGAGGACACCGCCGACGTCGTGCACGAAGGCGACTACGACGTGCTGCAACGCAGCACCGTGCGCCTGGCCGACGTCGCCGGCATGGCCGAAGTCAAACAGCAGCTTGAACTTTCACTGCTGGGGCCCATCCGCAGCCCCGACCTGATGAAGGCGTTCAAGATAACCGCCCGCGGTGGGCTGCTGCTGTACGGTCCGCCCGGATGCGGCAAAACCCATATCGCCAAAGCCATTTCGGGGGAGCTCGGCGCCGGCTTCTACCACGTGGGAATCGCGGACGTGCTGAGCCGCTGGCTGGGGGAGAGTGAACGCAGCATCCGCTCGGTCTTCGACGTTGCCCGCCGTAATGCACCCTGCGTGCTGTTCTTCGACGAAGTCGACGCGCTGGGTCACCGCCGTTCGGCACTCGGCGGCAACTCGGGGATACGTACGGTGGTCAACGCGCTGTTGGAGGAACTCGATTCGGCCGGTTCGGCGAACGACGGCGTGTACGTGCTGGGCGCCACCAATGCGCCTTGGGATGTCGACCCGGCGCTACGGCGCCCCGGACGTTTCGACCGGACCGTCTTCGTCGGGCTACCCGATGCCGAAGCCAGGGCCGGCATCGTCCGCTACCATCTGCGGGATCGGCCGGCGGCGGGCATCGACCTCAAGGCCGTGGCCGGACGCACCGAGGGATTCTCGGGTGCCGATCTGGCTCATGTCTGTGATAGCGCAACACAATTGGCGATGGCCGACTCGATGCGCAGCGGACAGGTGCGCCCCGTCTCGATGGCCGACGTCACCGCGTCGCTGGCGCAGATCCGTCCCAGCACCGGACCGTGGTTCGAGACCGCGCGCAACGTCGTCGAATTCGCCAACAGTGACGGCAGCTACGACGAGTTGGCAAAGTATTTGCGGCGCAGGAAAATTCGGTAATGACATCGGGCGCGGACCCGGTGGCCGAGGCCATCGTGGTCGCCGACGCGTACATCGAGTCGAAGAACTATCAGCGTGCGCGTGAGGTGCTGCGGCAGGTGCTGGCCGAACACCCCAACGATCCCGGGTTGTTGGCCCACAATGCCCGCGCCGAGTACCTGCTCGGCGACCATGCGCAGGCGGCTTCCAGCGCCTATGCCGCCCTGTCTGCCGCACCGCACGACGAACTTGCCATGCGGATCTACGCACTCGCGCTGGATGGGCAGGGGCGCGGTCCGGAAGCGGTGTGGATGGCCTGGCGAACGGTGACGCAGCACCCTTATGAGGTTCTGTCCCATCGCCTTTACGCCCGCGTACTGCAGAAGGCGCACCGGTACCACGACGCGCTGATCGAGGTCGACGAGGCGCTGCGGCTCTCGCCCGCCGATGTCGACACGCTGGTGCTGCGCGGCACCATCCTGCACGACCTCGGTTACATCGCAGAGTCCTCGGCCACCTACGAGCGGGTGTTGGCGCTTGATCCCGCCAATGCCGAGGCCCAGAACAATCTGGCCGTCAACCGGCTGCGCGGCGGAAAGTTCGGTCATGCGTTGCGCGGTTTCCTCGGAGCCGCGGGCAGCGACCCGACGCTGGGAAACCTGGTGCGCCGCAACATCGGTGCGGTCCTCGCGACGATCCTGCGCCGCGTCACCGTACTGGCGGTAATGGTGGGTATCTTATGCGCGTTCGTCGGCTCGTCCCACGGCCGCACGGATTTCCGCACCGTGATGATGCAGGTGCTGATCGTGATGGGCGTCGTGGTGCTGATCGGGAACTTCGTCTGGCTGCTGCGCGCGGTGCCGCGCCGGACTTTCGTTTCGGCTGCGCGCGGCCGCGCCGGAGTTGTCGCGCGCATCGTGCATGCGGCGCTGGCGGCGGTTGTGGGGGCGGGTGCGGTGGCCTTCGGCGGGCCCTGGGCAATCCCGGCGGGAGTATTGGTGGCCGTCAGCGGGCTGCTTATCGTGCGGTTCGGCCTGCTCGTCTAGGTACTATCCACCCATGGCCGACCGTCCCGTCACCCTGCTCGACAAGTCCGACGTCCTGGCGGGTCTGTTCGCCGTCTGGGATGACCTCGATGCCCTGCTGGCCGGGCTGTCGGAGGCGGATTGGGAGAAGCCGAGCGCGCTGGCCGGCTGGGACATCAAGGCGGTGGTGTCGCACATCATCGGCACCGAGTCGTTCCTGCAGGGCGTCAGTCCTCCCGAACCCGACATCGACGTCAAAGCGCTCGACCATGTGCGCAACGACATCGGGGTGATGAACGAGTGTTGGGTGCGCCACCTCGGTGGGGAACCGGGCGCGCAGGTGCTGGGGAAATACCGCGAGGTCACCGGTGCGCGCCGAAAAGTATTGGAGGCCATGACCGACGAGCAGTGGAACGCGGTGTCCTTCACCCCGGCCGGGCCGGACAGCTACGGACGGTTCATGCGGATTCGGGTGTTCGATTGCTGGATGCACGAACAGGACATCCGGATCGGTCTGCAACGACCGTCGTCGGACGAGGAACTGCTCGGACCGGCGTTGCGGTTGTCGCTGGACGAGGTCGAGACCTCGATGGGGTTCGTCGTGGGCAAACTGGCAAAAGCACCCGAAGGCTCGCGGGTCCTGTTCGACCTGACCGGCCCGCACGCGCGCCAGATACGGGTCAGCGTCAACGGCCGGGCGCAACTGGTCGACGACTTCGGTGACGCGGAGCCGACCGCGACGATCCGCGTCGACGCGTTGCAGTTCACCCGGCTTGCCGGCGGTCGCCCGTTATGCCCCGCACGCAGCCAGGACGTCGGGCTCGACGGTGATCGGGACGTGGCGGGACGCGTTGTCGAGCGAATCAACTTCGTTATTTGACAAAGCTTTTCGTCGCACGGAGCGAGGTGGATCACACCTGGGATATGGATGTTGACTCGTCGGCCGAGATGGGTAGCCGACAGTTACGGGCGCCATCGCGCCACCCACATCCGTAAGACTCAGGGAGGTCTACAGATAATGACTGCACCAGATACGACCAGACTGCTCGCGCAGCTCCGCACTCTGCTCGATCTGACGAATACCGAAATTCAGATTGCCGAAACCCGGGTGATTCAGGCTCGCACCGAGGCGGTACGCCGGGAGCTGAGCCAGAACGCCGAGCATGGCCGCGAGCGAGCCGAAGCCATCCAGGCGAGGATCCGGGACCTGGGCGGCTACCCGGACGTGATCGGCCCATTCCTCGGACGCGCTGCCGCGGCCGTCAAGGCGCTGACCGAGCAGGCCGAGCCGTTCGACGAGGCACTGCTGGGTGACCTGGCGCTGGAAGACCAGCTGCTGGACCGGGCCCGCTACACCAAGGCGCTGGCGATCGCTGCCAAGAACAAGGACGTCGAAAACCTGGCCGACCGCCTGATCACCGCGCACACCGCGACGGTGGAATGGCTGACTACGGTGCTTGCCGAGGACGCCCTCGGCGGTCCGGCAGCGCTGCGCCGCACCCCCGTGCAGGTGGCTGCCGGCACCGCGGTGAAGCTTGTCAACCTGCCAGTGACCTGGTCGGCACGCGGCATCGACCGCGCTGTCGAGAGCCTGCGCACCGCCGGTCCCGCGTTCCGCGAGCTCGTGGAGCGAGGCGGAAACGCCGGCGAGATCGCTGCCAAGGCGCTGTCGGCCTCGCAGAACGCCGCGTTGCGGGCCGCCGAGCGCGTCACCCGTAACGAGGGAGCCGACGGTGCCGCCGACGCGCTGCACGAGGGGCGTGAGACGGTAGGCGTCCTGGACGCCAGTGAGTTGCCGATCGCGAACTACGACGAGCTGAACATCAGTGACGCCGTCGCGGCGATCAAGGACCTGACCACTCCTCGCGACGTCCGCGTCATTATCGCCTACGAGGAGGCGCACAAGGATCGGCAGCGGATCGTCTCCGCCGCGCAGACCCGCGTCGCCGCCATCGCCAAGGAGGCCGTCGGCATCAGCTAGCACGATGTTTCGATCGAGTCCCCCGGGCCGCTAACCGGGGGGACTCGGTTGTCTGCGGCCGTTGCGGCCGATGCGGCCGTTGCGGTCGGGAAGATAAATGCGTTGCCGCTGGTTGATAGAGGCGTACCATGAGTTGTCCTGCCGGGGAACCGGCAGGGATGCACGAAGAAACAAAGACAAGGGGCTGAACGGTTTCGACTTCGCGCATCGAATCAAGGGAAGCGTGCCGGTGCAGGCAAGAGACCACCGTAAGCGTCGTTGCAACCATATAAGCGCCGATTCACATCAGCGCGACTACGCTCTCGCTGCCTAAGCGACAGCTAGTCTGTCGGACCGGGAACGCCCTCGCCCCGGACCCCGGCATCAGCTAGAGGGATCAACCGATGAGTTCGGTCGCGGGACTCATCGGGACACCAACAGCGACTGGGATCGTCATCCTGGCTAGTTCGCGTGACCAGGAGATCCGAGCAGAGACATAGCGGACTGCGCACGGAGAAGCCTTGAGGGAATGCCGTAGGACCCGGGTTCGATTCCCGGCAGCTCCACTGAAAGTAGCAGGTCAGACACTACGAAACAAGCTCCAAATCGTTATTCACCAGATTATTCACCACAGCGGCTAGAGTAAGCCGCATGGCTTCGATTCGCAGCAAGCAACGCGGCGACGGCACGTGGGCGCACCGCGTGTACTTCCGGTACGCCGACGGCACCCAGAGCTGCTACACCTTCGACACCGAGCAGATGGCCGAGGCGTTCAAGGCTGCGGTCAACCAGCTCGGCGCAGAGAAGGCGATTGCGCTGCACAGGCTGGAGCGTCAACAGCGGGCCAGTGGGGAGGCAATGACCGTCGCCGAGTGGGTCAAGCACTACATCGACCACCTGACGGGTATCGACAGGCGCACCATCGCCGACTACCGAGGCATTCTCCGCAAGGACATCACCCCTTCAATGGGTGCAATCCCACTGACTGAATTGTCACGTGACGACGTCGGACGTTGGGTGCAGGGAATGGAGCTGGCCGGATCAAGCGGCAAGACGATAGCCAACAAGCACGGAGGGCTACTGTCGCCGGCACTGGCCGCCGCAGTCGAGGCTGGGCACATCCCCAGCAACCCGGCATCCCGCACGCGACTGCCTACCTCAGTGCGCATGGAGATGGTGTTCCTGTCGCACGAACAGTTCAACAGACTGCTCGCCGAAATTCCTGAACAGTGGAAGCCCCTCACTGAGTTCCTTGTGACCTCTGGGGCGCGATGGTCGGAAGCGACCGCGCTATACCCGGGCGACGTCAACCGCACCCACAACACTGTGCGGATCTCCCGGGCGTGGAAGCGGCAGCCCTACCGAATCGGGACCACCAAGACCAAGCGTTCAAATCGAACCATCAACGTGCCGCCCGCCGTGCTCGACAAGCTCGACTATTCCGGTGACTACCTATTCACCAATCCTGGCCACGGTAACCGTGGAGCAGGCGGCCCGGTGCGCGCTCCGAACTTCCGCGCGAATGTTTGGTGGCCGGCCACCGCGCGGGCCAAGCTCATTCCCCGCCCCCGCATCCACGACCTGAGACACACGTGTGCTTCCTGGCTGATAGCGGCCGGGATGCCACTGCCGGTCATCCAAGCCCACCTCGGCCACGAATCAATCAAGACGACCGTCGACATGTATGGCCACTTGGACCGACGCAGCTTCCAGGCCGTCTCCGACGTCATGGACAAGCTGCTCGCTGGCCCCAGCGAATCATCCATACCCGACTGACGTCCTTTTGAATATAAGTCGGGCACTAGACCACATGCAGTACTGTCAACTGTCAAATAAGCGCTATTGGATACGTGTAGTATCGCGTAGCCGTTGACCAGCGGTTTTAAACGTGACCTAGCCGCCAAACATCCCGCAAAACACCTGTTACCAACGCACATCGAGAACTGACTAACGGGCCAGTTAAATTCTTGAAAACATTCATTGTCACGCATTCAAATACTCGCCAAAGCGCACATTGGACCATCCAACGATTCACCAGGAGGACACCCCTGTGGAGCGCCCCGGCGAAGACAACCCATCAACAGACCGCGTCATGGCCGCCCTCCATATCGCCCTGACCGCCGCCCCCGTCGACACCTGGGACGCCACCGAGACCGCTCAGGTCCTTGACACGGTCCGGCAAATCTCGGTTGACCGCCGCGGCCGGGTCATCCCCTTCCGTCGCCGCTAAAACCTCCTGGCCTTGCTGCGCTTCGCTCGATGCTCCCGCCGCCGCGCCACCTTCCACTGCATCTCCATCCTCCTTGTGTTCATCCACGCGGGCATATTCCCGCCGAAGCTCCTGCATCCGACTGAACCCACCAACCTCGGACTCCGCGAACAGGGCCACCTGCCGCGCCAACGCCACAGCGGCGTCAGTGAACCGCGCAGGGGCCAGAGATTCGGGGTTGCTCACGCGATGAGCCAGCAGCCAGAGGGCAACGAGTTGGGCAGCGCGCTCATCTTCCACTGCTTGGTGATGCCGATACTCTGCGTCCGCCAGCTCCGCTTGCGTCGAAGCGAGCCGGCCAATCATCACGTCGAGCTCAAGCTCTTTCGCCGTAGAAAGGCCCTCTGAGGACTGCTGCTCCTCGCGCAGCATTTCAATGCCAGCTCGGAGAATGGCGGCCTGCTGGTGCAGGGATTCGGTCGTTACGGGGAGCGGCGTGGGCTCACCGCCACCGAGGGTCGCGTCGACGCTTCCCTGCTGCCACTCCAGCGCGATTTCCAGGCGAGCCTTCGTGCCGGGGGAGTAGTTTGTTCGGCGGCCGTTCTCTACGTCACCTAGAGCGCGGGGAGTCATCCCGACCCGCTCGGCCAGTGCTTTTGTCGTTCGCATGCCCAGCTGCTCACGACGTTGCACCACCCGGCTGCCGAGGCGTTTCCCATCCAGACCTGTCATGGCGCTAATGGTGCAGGAAACAGAAAGAAACATCCAGATTGGCGAAACCGTTCCTAATGCCAAAAACCCGGAAACCCACGCCTGAAACTACAGGAACGTGGTTCCGCTTTGACCTGCGCAAATAGGTCTCAGAAGGACACGTTTCCGAACCATGCTTGACACAGTTCCTTTTCGTTCCTACTGTTGCCAACATGGAGCAGAACGACGATCCGGTTCGGACCGGAGCCACCATCAAAGCGCTCCGTGAGGCATACGGCTGGAAACTCGGAAAGTTCGCCGTCGCCTGCGGAACCACCCACCCGCACATGTCCAACATCGAGTCCGGGCGTAAGCGGTGCACACCCGAAATGGCCCGAAAGGTCGCTCAGGTCCTGGGTGTACCACTGGCCGCGATTACAACTTCCTTCCCAGTGGACGAGGTCGCCTGATGACCTCAGCCGTTGCCGTGATGGCCGCGGAGGATGCCCGCGTTCTTACCGACCGGATCAAGGTCGGCGTGGAAGCCGTCTGGGAGCTCATCACCCGTGCGTACACCGAACGGGCATGGGATGCCTTGGGCTACTCATCGTGGGACGACTACTGCACCCGCGAGTTCGGCACCACCCGGTTACGGCTGCCGCGCGAAGAACGTGCAGAGGTCGTTGCGTCGTTACGTGAATCCGGGCTGAGTATTCGGGCGATTGCATCGGCAACCAACGAGCCGGTCATGACTGTTCAGAATGAGCTGGCACGTGTACGAAGTCGTACACCTGAACCCGATGTCGAACCAGATCAGCTGGCCGACGACCTGATTGTCGCTGAGCAGCATCTGCCTCCGCTGCCCGAGAACTACATGAACATTCCGGGTGGGGTCACGCCGTCAACTCCCGGTCAGACGGATCGAATGGCGGAGGCGCTGGCGAAGGCGGGGTCAGCCGCACCAGTCGCTGATCCGCCCAAGCCAGTCACCGGACTGGATGGCAAGAAGTATCAGCCGGCCCGCCCGGCACCTAAGCCTTCGCAGGAGCCGGCCACCCCGCGTCGGCGGCCCTTGACCGACGCCGCCCGCGAAATCGGCTTGGACTTGAAGAACCTCACTTCGCGGATGGAAAGGCTTCTGGCAGACGACCGGTTCGCCAGAAACAAAGACGAGGTAGCTCCGCACTTGCGGCACTACCTCGTCGAAGCAATCAAGGTCTGCCAGGACCTCAATCACCAAATCAATCCGTAAGGAGTCTATCTCATGGCGCGCCCAATCAAACAGGTCATCAGCATCAGTAAGCCAACCGCGACTGTCGAAGACATTACGCCCGCGATGGCTGAACAGTGGCTCGGAAAGAACAAGGTCAACCGGCCGCTGCGCAACCGGAAGGTGATGCAGTTTAGCCGTGACATGAAGAACGGCAATTGGCGACTCACGGGCGAGGGAATTAAGTTTGGTCAATCCGGCAACCTACTCGACGGGCAGAACCGTTTGTGGGCCGTCATCGAATCTGGCTGCACCATCACCATGTTCGTGATGCGTGGCCTGGAGGACGACACTCAGGCGGTCATGGACAGCGGTACGGCTCGAACCGCGAGCGACAACCTTGGGATGGCCGGATACAAGAACTCCACCATCCTCGCCTCCATTGCCCGCCGCCGTATCACCACCACCGCGTTCAACGACGTAACCAACTCCGAAGTCCACGACTACGTAGACGCCAACTCCGACAACGCAATTCAGGCGGCTGAAATCGCCCGCAAGTACGCCAAGCGCTGCGACATCACTCCTTCCACCGTCGGGCTGGCGGCGTGGCGCATCGCGGAAGTCCACGACTGGTACACGGCGGAAGACTTCTTCTCGGCCGCCTCAGAGAAAGTCGGTCTGGCGCCGGGAGACCCCGTCTTGGCCATGACGGCGTTCTTCGCGGACAGTAAGCTTCGTCGCCGCAAGCTGGATTTGCGCACCCAACTGTCGGTCATTGTGCGTGCGTTCAACGCCCGAATTCAGGGCAAACCGCTTCGCGTTGTCAGGATTGCGTCACCCAGCGGCGGCGTCATCCCCATTCCTCCGGTGAGCCCGCGGTGAACAACGACCTCATCACTCAGTCCAGGCGCCGGTACCTCGCTGATAATCCGTTGCGGTTCAGCGAGCTTCCGACTATCAGCGGTGAAACCGGTAAGCCGACGGGCCAGAGCTGGACGTTCCCGAATATCGGCGATGTTCAAATCATCGGCGCGAAGCTGGGTATGGAGTACCTGGCCATCTGCCACGACGACGAAGCGGTTGAGGAGTGGATTCAAACCGCAATAGCAATCGTGAAAGACCCGGAGATGATGGGGATTCTGTTCGCCAACGTGTTCCGCGGCGTGAACATCATCATCGGCAAAATCATCGAAGAGGCCGGCGCGCGCGAGCAGATGCAGAAGATGGCGGTCGATGCCTGGCGGAAGAACTTCGGCGGTGACACGGCATGACCGAGCCCACCTACGAACTGGAAGCCGTTGTATCGGAACATCTCCCGGCCCGGTGGAAGCCGGAGTACGCGCGGCGGTGGCTCGTCAGCAGACTCAACCGTGGGGAGCTGCGCGGTGTGCGGTACGGCCGGTGGGACTGGCGGATGCGGGAGAGCGACATCGAGTTCATGCTGTCGCGCTACAGCAACACCGCTGACACCGTGGCTCCTGTCCCGGATTCGTCTCCCGCGTCGGTTGCCGATGGCCTGTCGGAGCGGTCTCGGCGGCGACTAAGGAGCGCGTGATGACCGCCATCCTGTCCGTGCTGTTCTGGCCACTGCATAAAGCGGTGGGGTTGTTCGACTACGACACCTATTACAAGGCCGCTGACGAATTGTGGCTCCGCACTTCGTCATCCAGGAAGGGGAAGCCATGATTGCCGGTTTGCAGGCGTTCGCGTTCGCTATCGCCGCCGCGGCGACGGTGAATGGGACGGTGTCGTGGTCAGCGGAGATGCTGTCGGATTCCAAAGCGTGGTGGGTGCTGGCGTTGGTGTGCCTGGGGGTGTTCCTGGCGTTGAAGCATGTGGAGGTCACCCGTCGGCGGCGGGAGGCGCGGCGCAGGGAGTGGATGCGGGATTACCGGGGTGCGTGGTTCGCGAGTTTTGAACGCCGGCAGCGGGTTATCGCAGCGAGGGAGGCGGGACGGTGATGCGGCTGGTTCATCGTCTCGACAATCCGTGCGTGTGTGGTCATGCGGTGTGGTTGCACACCAGTCACTGCCTGGCGCGGGTGCGGGTGCGTAGTCATCAACGGTGCCCGTCGGCGTGTGGGTGTGGGAAGTCGTTGCAGGAGTTGAAGAAATGAACTTGCTAGAACTCTTCATGGTTTACCTCGGGGCCAGCCTGGGTTCGTTCTTCGGGGTCGGTGCCTTCTTTTACCTGGGCTGGCGTGCGGCGCGGAAATATGCTGCGGTGCAGACTTTGTCGCAGCTCGGGGCGGAGCAGCGGAAAGCTGAGTCCGGGGAAGCGAAGCCGAAGACGCTGCGGTTGGTGACGGATGAGGGGTCGGCGTCGTGACCGCTCCGGAGACTCCTGACCTGCTGGCCGCGCTGCGGCACGAAAACGCTTACCTCCACAAGCTCCTCACTCGTCAGGGTCAAACGATTGACGAGTTCGCGGAGACGATTCTCGCGGCGATGCAGGCGGGGTTT
The DNA here is from genome assembly GCF_048287075.1 of Mycobacterium sp. 23. Classification (NCBI taxonomy): domain Bacteria; kingdom Bacillati; phylum Actinomycetota; class Actinomycetes; order Mycobacteriales; family Mycobacteriaceae; genus Mycobacterium; species Mycobacterium sp. 23. The sequence continues at coordinate 2,306,746 of NZ_JBLVUX010000005.1, read as the reverse complement.
GTGCCGGGGTTAACCACAGCACGAGACCTCACCAGTGGGGGAGCGGTATGAGCCTGTACAGCGCAGCGCGTGGTTTGTGGTGGGTGGCGTCTGAAGTGGTGGACGCAGCCCGACAGTTGTTGGAGTTCCGGTCCGACGAGCATTCCGAGCATGTGCATGTGGCGGTTGGCGCTGCCGGGAAGCGGGCAGGACAAGACCTCGCTGACGGGTTGGCCGAGTATGAGGCTGGGGTGGAATGCCTGGAAGCGCAGGCCTGCCCGGTTCATGGCCAGTGGTGTCAAACCCCTGGACCTGAGCCGTGGTGCCGACAAACCACCGAGTCTTCCGCTGCGCCGGGTGTGTCGCCTGTTGAGGCAGCGGACAAAGACCCCGGAGCCCACCCCCCGACCCGGGCTCCGGGGTCCCAACTTTCCCTGAGTGAGCTCGACTTTCGCCGCGCCGCGAACGTGGTGAGTGGTTACGCAGAGCAGTGCCGACGTGGTGACAACCGGGACACCTTCAGCCGGATAGCGACGGAGTTGTACGCCGCTGCAGACGCATTGAAGCACGCGACTCTCGGTCAGGACCCTGCTTCTGTTCATGACCGCACCATGAGGCAACGACACAACGAAGACCGCTGACTTTAGCTGGGACAGCTAACGAGAGGTACGGCAATGAAGTTCACCACGCCAGAAGGCTACGAGGTCGAGGTTGATATGCGCTTCGGGTTCCAGGTGCATAACCAAGATGGCACGTCGGCGCAGATAGTCCACCTGGAAAGTCCCCGGGTCCTAAATCCGCCGCCCATGGGTCCTGGCGGTCCTGGCGAACCCATACCTAAACCCAAGGCGGGTTGATACCACGTCTCAGCTTCCCTAACTAAATGCGGCTCCGGCTGCGGGAACAGCCGGAGCCTCTACACCAACAGAAAGGCAGTTCTGCAGTGAGTATCAAACATCCTACCCACCCCCGGCCGGTCCTCTACGTCCGAGCCCCACTGGACCTGAAACATGTTCGCGTCAACCCCATCCCCAACAGCCCCGGCCGCTACGCCGTCCACCTCGCTGAAATGAGTGACGCCAACTTGCATGTGACTGCTGCTGAGTGGGATGTCATTGATGCGAAGGTGCGGGCGGGGATTATCGCCGCGCAAACCCGGGCGGTCTCACTGTGAGCGACATCATCGGCGGCAAGTGGGAGCTGCGGGAACTGTTGGCGGTCACCTGGAACGACGAGATGGCGCAACGGTTCCCGAACGCTGAGCACCACTTCTGCCGCCAGGAAATGCGCCCCACCGAGACGGGCTTCGAGTCGTTCGACCCTCCCCATTGCATCGGCTGGCATTGCAACCGCTGCGGCGCCGCCACGAACAGCTTCGGGCACCACAAGTGCCCTGACAGACCGGAGGCGTCATGACTCTTCCTGGCTGGACTCGGACTCTCGCCCTGTGGCACCGCGCCGCGAACGCCCGCGCCCTTCAACAGCTTCCGACTATCACGTTAGGGCCGTACATGTCTGATGACGATGTGGAGTTCCACTCCGCCATGCTCGAACTCCACACGATGTTGGAGGAGTTGCATGACTTGTGTATTGAGTCGGGGGAGAAGCTGCGGGGCTGGGTGAACCTGACGGGTGCTCACCGGTTCGGCCTGGACCATCCGTGGCCGGCGGATGAAGCCGAAGCACTGCTGCAGGCATGGAGGGCAGCATGAGCGCCCCGGATTTGTCGAAGCTGTCGTCCCGGATGCGTTACGCCGCTGACGTGTTGGAGGAGTTCAACACCGACCACCCCAACCTCTACAACGCGGACGCCCCCTGGCGGCCCTCGGAACTACTCAGGGAAGCCGCGCATGTGGAGGCTGAGGAAGCCCTAGTGGAACAGTTGGCGCGGGAGTTGTTCGCGGCGCAACGCAGATGTTTCCCCGACCGCCCTGATTTGGAGGCGTGGGAGACGGCGTGGGGGTCGACGCGGCAGAACTGCATCAACCTCGCCGAGATGCTGGTGGAGTCCGGCTGGCACAAGGGGGCGGCGTGACTGTCACTGAGCCTTTTCCGTTGCGGGAAGCGCGTTTGGAGTTGCAGGACTACGACCTTCACCGCGACCTCTACGAACGCCGGGAACGAGTCCACTACCTGACACAGATGGGGAAGACGGCGGAGGAGATAGCCGAGGAACTGGGCCTGGCTTCCAGGAGCGTGGTGCGGCACCGCATCGCCCCACCAGCACCCCAACCCACACGACTCTATGACTCCTCCACCGTCACCGATGAGCGTGCCGCGGACTTGGAGGACGGCGCAGACCTTGCCCTACGCCTGGCCGCGGTGTTGCGGGATGAAGACCCGGCGTTGGTGTGGGGGAGCCTGATTCGTTTGGACCGGCGGAAGTTGCAGGAACTCTGCGTCATCGCCCTGTGTGCGATTCCGGTGCAGATGACCAGGGAGCAACTGTTGGGGTGGGTTCGGCCGTTGGCGGGGGAGGCGTCGTGAAGCTCGTTGGCCCCGGTAAGGAACAGGTATTCGACCTCGCCAAAGAGAAGCTGGGTGACCGGTTCAACGCGTGGCTGGTGACTCCCCGACCGGAATGGCATGGCCTGCATGACGGGACACCCCGGGGGTTGTTGGAGTCACAGTGCCCGACATGTGTGGACGAAGTACTGCGCGCTGTGGAGGGGATGCCTGATGGCGATTAGGACCAGGAAACCAAAGCTGGCAGGAATCCCCAGCAGATTCCGCGCCAAGATCGACTTTTGGGGGCCGCAGACGACCCGCGTTCCCACCCGTTGCTGGCTATTTACAGGAGCCAACTCGGGCGGCGACGACCCATACGGAGTCACGTGGGACGGACAGCGGAGGGTCAAGGCTCATCGCTTTACCTACCAGCACATGTTCGGGGAAATCCCAACTGGCCTTGTTATAGACCACCTCTGCAAGACACATCGGTGCGTCCGGCCGACACACCTTGAGGCCGTTACTTCTCGCGAGAACATTCTGCGTGGAGATGCACCTGGCCCGTCCGCTATTCGTACCAACCAGTGCAAGCGCGGCCACGAGTTCACTGCTGCGAACACCATCCAGCGTAGCGACGGATACCGCGAGTGCCGCACCTGTTCTAACGAAAAACACCGCGAAGGGAAGCGGCGGCGCAGGGCTGCCAGAAAGGAGGCGACGAATGGCAATTAGGACGCGTCGGCCGACTGGCATAGCACCCTGGCCTCTAGTTCTCATTGAAGGCGGAGAAAAGGTAGGAAAGTCCTACGCCGCAGCGCAATTCACCGCTTCCGACAGACTGGGGCAGTGCTACTGGCTGGACCTAGGGGAGGGTGCAGCCGATGAATACTCCCAGATTGAAGGTGCCAACTACCTGATTGTCGACCACGACGGGACGTGGCACGACATCATCGGCCAGGTCACCGAGATACACACCGCGGCCAAGGATTCAGACAAGCCGGTTCTGTTGGTCATCGACTCCATGACCGCCGAGTGGGAGATGCTGAAGGACTGGGCTTCGAAACGCGCTAGGGAGTCGAAGTTCGCCCAACGGAAACTCCGCGAGGACCCGAACGCTGAAATCAAGCCGTCGATGAATCTGTGGAACGACGCCGGCGACCGCCACCACCACCTGATGCGGCTCCTGATGACCTTCCCAGGCATTGTCGTAATGACCGCTAGGGGCAAGGAAGTCGCCGCCCTAGATGGGGATGGGAAGCCGATCCCGAACGCGAAAGAGTATCGGGTCGAAGGGCATAAGACACTTCCTTTTGATGCGTCGGTGTGGGTGCGGTTGTCTAGGGATGAGCCGCCCACGATGGTGGGCTGCCGCTCTGTTCATGCGGGGTTGCGGCCTGGGGTGGACAAGCCGCGCCGGTACCCCAGTTTCACTCTTGAGCACCTGATTTTTGAGGTGTTGAAGATTGACCCGAAAGCCGCGCAAGCCCGCGAACTGACGGATTTGGTCTCCGACGAAATCGCGTTGGCCAACCAAGCCCGGGCCGCGCTGGGGGACTTCCTGCGGCTGAAGAAACTCCCGTACAAGCCTGTCGCTGAACGGTTCTACGCCGAACAGGGGGAGGAGTTGGAGACAACCCTGGACCCGACTGCGGTGTTCAACTTCCTCGACACTTTGAAGAAGGAGGCGGCGTGAGCCGTATATACATCGCCGGCCCTATGAGCGGACTGCCCAACCACAACTACCCAGAATTTCATCTGGTTGCCGAGGCGCTACGCAAAGAAGGGCGGGAGGTGTTGTCGCCGCACGAGATTGATGGCGGCAGCACCGACCGTGGGTGGGTTTGGTATATGCGCGAGGCCCTGAAGATGCTGCTTTCCTGCGACGAGATAGTACTGCTCGACGGATGGCAACACAGCAGGGGCGCCCAAATCGAGAGAGGTCTAGCGGAGACCCTTGAGATGCCGGTCTCTGAATGGCTCCAACGGGGGGCGTCGTGACGGGTTTCTCTCCGCAGGTGCGGGCCATCATCACCGAACGCTCCGGCCGGTACTGCGAAATCGGTTTGAACGGCTGCACCGACCGAGCCGTCCACAAACACCACCGCCGCTGCCGCGGCATGGGGTCTACCAAGCGCCCTGAAACAAACCAGGCGGCAAATGGTTTAGATGCTTGCCTGCACTGCCATGAGTGGGTGGAATCCCACCGCCGGGAGGCGTATGAGTACGGCTGGCTGGTGCGGCAGACAGAAGAACCCCGCGACATCCCGGTGTTGTATCGCGGGACGTTGGTCCTGTTGGACGACTTCGGGAACCTCGAGGATTACCCGGGTAGTGGGGTAGTCGCATGAGTGGCGACCTGCGGCAACTACTTGAAGCTGCCATTGACCAACACCATCAGGCTGACGAGTGGGGTTACCCCGTCGAAGACTGCTGCTGCGGCAACGACCGCGACGGCACCGAAACGTGGGCAGCTCACCTGGCTTTCGTCATCTCCGACCTACTCATTGACCTTGCTGGGACCGGGCAGTTGCTCGCCAGCATCGACAGGCTTTACCGCGGCGGTACAGGACAGGAGACACCATGAGCAACCTCGTGGGCAGCATCTGGGACTCGAAGAAGGGAATGGCGCCGGTTGAGGTTCTGGCAGACCCTAGCCCTTCCAGTGCTATGCGGTGGCTACTCGTGAAGGGCGGTGGCCGCAGGAGACACATCACGTTGGACGGGTTGTCACGAAAATACGTCCGCCGCGTCGGACTGACAGAGGACGAAACAGTATGAGCGCGAACGAATACTGGATGGCTGACGCTGAATACGTAAGCGTTGGCCAGCACAGCGCATGGGTCATCGGCGAGGACGAGAACGCCGACTGGTGGGTGCCATACCGCGACGGGCGTGTGCCGTGGCGCACGGAATGGCTGTGGCAACGATTCAGCCGCTGGAATCCACTGCATTGGCTGCGCTACTGGAACTCGCGCCGCCGCAACCAGGTTGTTTTCCTGTTCGGGGGTCCGGGCGATGACTGATACCGAATCTGTTCTCCGGGGTGTTCTTGATGTTGTTCGCCGTGACGGCTGGAAACCCAACGGGTGGGGGCTGGTAGGGCCTTACTGTCTGCGGAGGGCGTTGGGGTGGGTTATTTCCCAACAAATCCCACCCTCGGAACGCGACGACGCGAACACCGCTGCACGCCAGGCCATCTCCCAAGCTATTGGGCAGCCGTTGGGCGCAATCATGTGCTGGGAGAGCGACAAAGGCCGCACACAGCGGGACGTCGAGGACGTGCTTGAGAAGGCGATTGCGGGGTTGCCGTGATTGCTTTCGATTCTCTCCCTGAACCCCCCGAACCCACTGAGGTGGACCGGTTGCGGGATGAGAACGCGGAGCTCGTGATTCGGGTCATGGAGTTGGAGACCGAAAACAGGGGCTTGTTGGAGGAGCTGGATGGGTTCCGGTGGGGTCAGGGCAGGGAGGCAAGCTGATGGACACCGTAGACGCAGTAGCGCGGGCGCTCGCGAACGCCATTTGGGGCGGCAGTCCTCTTGTTGAGGACGCTTTCGAGTCCTTGTCGGACGGCGAGCAGGACACGTATCGGAGCTGGGCGGCCCGGGCTGCTATCGACGCACTCGGACTCACCACGCAGGAGCAGTTGCTTCGCAACGGCCATACGGTGTGCTCCCGGCTGGTGTCTGGGTGGGTACGGAAGGACAACACCAATGAGTGACGACATCATCGCCCGCGCCGAAGCTGTGGAGCGGTGGCTGCCCGTAGTCGGTTTTGAGGATCGATATCAAGTCTCTGACCTGGGCCGTGTCTACAGCCTCATTACAGGCCAACTGCTCTCACTCCGTACCACCGACCGTGATGGACGTCCCAGGGTGTCGCTAACCGGCGGCGCCAAGGTGCGCACACGTCCAGTGCACAGGCTGGTCTTAGAAGCGTTCGTGGGGCCATGTCCGGATGGTATGGAGGGTTGCCACTCGAATGGCGATACCAGCGACAACAGGCTGGTTAATCTCCGCTGGGACACGAAGTCCGCCAACATGCAGGATTGCCTTGCGCATGGCCGACACGGCAAGCTCCGAAAGACTCACTGCCCCAAAGGACACCCGTACGCCGGCGACAACTTATATCAAAACAGCAACAGCCGAAAATGCCGGACCTGTCAAAACGCGCGGACCCGTGTAAAAGCCATCAAGCCGGGCGAGGAATTGAAACACGGAACGGTAACGACTTACACCCGCGGCTGTCGCTGCGATGACTGTAAGGGCGCTTCTGCCTTGGCGGCCCGCAGGCTGCGGGCGCGCAAAAGAGAGGCCGCACAGTGAGTTTCGACGATCTGATTTTGAAAGCTGAGCGCGTCCTGGAAGGCGTCACAGACGGGCCGTGGGTTGCCGAGTACTCGGGCGAGCAAGGCAACTGCGTTATTCCGCATGACGCCCAGTCCACGCGGGAAGCCGTCTGCACCACCCATCTGTACTACCAGGTGGCCGACGCCGAGTTCATCGCTGCTGCCCGCCAGCTTGTCCCTGAGTTGGTTGCCGAGCTGAAAACCACACGGGCGCAACTGCGGCAGGTCGGACGCCAGCTCGGCCTATTCCTCGAAAACGGCGAGCGGATCCGCGTCATCGTCGCGCTCGCAATCACCGACGACAAAACAGAGGAGAATTAATGACTGACCTCGTGCCATCTGAAGATATCGAGCGCATCGTTGGCGTGTCTCGGAAGCGCGATTTGCACTACGGGCGCGCGGTATCCGACGAGCAGACGGTTTACATCCTGCACTCAAAAGAGTGCCTAAATAGCGGCATTGACCTACGCGAGTGCCGATTCTCCATAGCCCTGGACCGCGGGATTGACCTACGCCGCTGGGATGGCTACGAGGATGTTGCGGTCGCACTCGGCGTGTGGGAGACGAAGTTGGTGCCGCTCACGGGGACAGAGGTGCGCAATGTCTGACGTCCTCCGCGCGAGACTCGCCGAAGCACTGCTGGCTCACACAGGCAAGCGGCATGTAGGTAGCGGCGCGATCTTCTGTACCGACGGCCCCGGCGGGCTTGTGCACGCCACATCACCAACGTGGCGGGAATGGGCTGAGCACACAGCCAACGCGCTGCTGTCTCTGGAAGGCGTCGCCATCGTGGCACTACCGGAGCCCGACGACACCGGCAGCGGCCAGGGCGGTGAGTTCGACGCATGGTGGGGCCGATACCCCGATAACGATCCTCACCACGCACCGCGTTGGGCCGGCTACGACGTGTGGGCAGAGCACGGCAAGGTCCACACCAGCGCGATTCACGAACACACGCCCGACCAGGCCCGCGCTCTCGCCGCTGTGCTCTTGGCCGCTGCTGACGCTGCGAAAGCGGCGGGCGGTGAACACGACCCAGAGTGTGAGCACAGGGGCCGTTACGACCGCTTCGAGGGCGTCGACTACTGCGCAGGCTGCGGGGCGGCGCAATCATGAGCGCGGAACCCTTGGTGACGGCGGGCTTAATGACAGACGTCCCGCCATGCATCTGCAGACGTGAGGTCGCCGCGTCGTGCGTTCATCACGGCCCGGCATGGATACGCATCTGCGAACGGCTGAGTGAGTTACGCGCTGCAGAGGCGGTGAAGCGGTGAGCTGCAAGCACTTCAGTTGCACCTGCCAGATCCAGGGCTGCGGCCTAACCCACCCCACGGACTGGACACCCGTCATGAAGGCCTCGATCAACGGTGTCGTTGTCGCCGGTGACGACCCCGCCGACTGCATCGCGCACTACCTACTCCGCCTTGGCTACCCAACCGACCGTCCGGAACACCTGCGCAAAGTTGCCGAGTCCATGGCGGCCAGGCGGCCGATCAACGCTGCAGAGGCGGTTACTGATGCCTGAGCAGAGCACGGACCTCAAGTCGATCATGCGGTCCCACCAACTCACCGTCGACATCTGCAACGACCCCGACCTCGACGGCGACGCAAAACTTTTCGCGATCCTCGTCGTCACACTCATGCACCAACGCCGCGTAGCCGGACGCAAAGACCTCAAGCGGCGCAGCATGTTCCAACAAATCGCGCAGCTATCCAACAAGCGCGACCCCAAATTTTGGATCCGCCGCGTCATCGAAAAAGACATCCCCCGCTACGAACCACCCCCCGCAGTCGACAAGGGCTGCCTCGCCCCGATGATCCAGCGGGAAGGACCCTGCGGCAAGAGAGCCATCATCAGCGGCTGGGATCGTGACCCCTACACCGGTGTAGCCACCCGATACGCGTTCTGCTCACGCCACCGCAACCACGCCGACGACTGGCGCATCAAACAGAACATCAAGCAGTGGATCGACAACGGCCAGCCCTCACCGCCACCCAACTCGGGTGGTGTCCTGAGACGCTACTTCGCCGCCGACTGGGACGCGCTCTACAAATGGGCCGCACCATATCTGACACCACTTGAGGGCGAGAAACCACCGACCTTGCCGAAGCCGAACCTGCGACTCATCACCGGAGGTGACAGTGCCTGAGCCGTACCAACCCCACCGCTGGCACTACGACCAACTCAACGGCTGGTGGGCGCACTGCTCCTGCGGCTTCAGTAGCGGTGCTTTCTTCCTACGCCGAGCTATGGAGAAACACGTCCGGGAAGCCACCGAGCGGGACTACCTCGAAGTGCAGATAGAGCGGGCTAGGAGGGGCGATGCCTGAGCCGTACTACACCGACGAGCAGGTCACTGCCGAGACTGACGACGAACGGCGACGCCGACAAGGGCGCGAGCGTCAGCGCCGTTGTCGTGCACGAAAACGTGGCGAACAGGTTCCCTGGCAGCCGCGTCCGCGTGGCTACAAGCAGACGCCGCAACATATTCAGAACCGTGCCGATGCAATCCGTGGTGAAAATCATTACGGGTGGCAAGGCGACGATGTATCCGAGCGCGGCGGGCGGGCGCGGGCATTGCGCGCATACCCCGACATAGGTCCATGTGAAAAATGCGGCGCGGCCAAGTCGGAACGCCACCATAAAGACGGCAACACGGCCAACAATAATCCGGCGAATATTGAAATCCTCTGCCGCCGCTGCCATATGACGGAAGACGGCCGCCTCGATGCGGTGCGACGAACCCCATATAAAGGGTGTGCGCTATGACGCTGTACTACCAAGATGAGCATGTTGAGCTACACCTAGGCGATTGCCTCGAAAACACCGAATGGCTGCATGCCGATGTGCTGGTGACAGACCCGCCGTATGGGATCGACTGGCGAGCGCCGAAGGGTTGGACCAACGCCTACGGCGGCGGCGGTCACCGTTCGAGTGGGAATGCAACATCTATCGAGCAGGACAAAGACACCAGCACCCGCGACCACGCCTTGGCCCTCTGGGGCGATAGACCGGCAGCGGTCTTCGGGGATTTACTGCGAGTAGCACCCGCCCGTGCTCGCCAGGTATGCATCTACGCTAAGCCATTCGACGCCGGTATTCGCGGGGCAACTGGGGGATTCCGCCGGGACGCCGAAGGCGTTTACCTCACAGGCAATTGGCCAATGGGCATCGGCGGTCGGTCGTCGGTGCTTCAGACCGCAGGATATATGGCCGGACCGCGAGGGGTTGCAACGCGCGCCGGGCATCCCCACGCGAAGCCGATTGACGTTCTTGAGCAACTGATTAACGCCTGCCCCGATGGAACTATCGCGGACCCGTTCGCCGGTTCTGGCTCCACTCTCGTCGCCGCCCGCAATCTCGGCCGACGCGCCATCGGCGTCGAAATCGAAGAACGCTACTGCGAAATCATCGCCAAGCGCCTTGACCAGATGTGCCTGGACTTCGGGAGCGGCGCATGAGCGGCAGGCAGTTATTCAGCGCGGCCTACCGTAATCACTACGACGAAATCTGCACTGTCGGCACACCTGACCCGTCGCTTGACCGAATCGCTTGCGTGGTTCGCCGCGCCAATCAGGACGACCCCGATACGCGATTCTTCATCGCCGAAACTGTGCAGGTGTGGCGTCAGTGGCACGCTATTAGGAACATAAGAGCAAAACTGACATGCCCATCGTGTCTCTACACCGAGCTAGTCAGCTTCAATGACTACCACCTCTGCCCCCACTGCGGCTGGTCCACCCGCGCAAGGGAATTTACCGCAGACAGCCCTGCTGGGCTTTTTCGGCAAGCCGCCGACTGCATCGCCGATTGGATCAACGGAGCGCCTTGCACCGACCCGGCCCTAGCGCGGTCATTGATAAACCGACTAGACGAGGCGGCTGCGGTGTTGGACTTCGGGAGCGGCGCATGACTGAGCCGTACTACACCGACGAGCAGGCCCGCGAGGAGCAGAGCGCCGGACTGCCGATGTCACTGTGCCCCGAACTCACCATGCAGGGCCACGGCACTGCCGTGATGACCCGCCACTACGCCGACGACGGACGCACAGTCGACTACATCACCGTCGACCATGCCGACCCGCACATCCGAATTTCCGACGAGTTTCTTGTTGAACTGTTTCAGACAGGCACCCACCCATACCGACCGGACATCCGTCTTGAAGTCCAGTACGAGCACAAATTCACTGAGTGCCGACTTGATGGGCGGTGCTTCAACAGCGCCCTACTGCACATAGACGGGCGCAATAGGCATGTGGTGTACCGCATCGGCGCATACGTCCCCGAAGACAACACCTGGCGGGCTTCATGGCCGGATTAGACCGCGAAGAACGTGCCCGCCGCTACAAAGCCCACTTGTGTGTGGACTGCGGCAACCAACCCCACAGCGCCGGAAGACCCCGATGTGGGCCATGCCATGTCGTTTATGTGGCCACACGACACGAACCACAACAGGAGGCAACCGGCTGATGCGTATCCGCACCACGCGTCCGACGTTCTGGCGGTCAAAGACGATTGCCCAACTCGACTGGACCACAAGGCTTGTCCTCAAGGGCCTGGAGTCGTATGTGGATGACAACGGGGTGGGTAAGGATTCGGTCCCGCTGATATGTGCGGACGTGTTCCCCTATGACCTTTCGCGAGACCCTAGCGAGACTCTCGCGAATGTCTCGCGAGGGTTAGAGAGGCTTGCTGCGGCGAATCTGATAGCCCGCTACGACGTCGACGGCGAGGCCCTGATTTACATCCGGCGCTGGAAGCAGCTTCAGAAAATCGACAGCCCCAACGCCGGCCGTTTTCCGCGCCCGGACGGAACGATGGAATACAAAGACACCGTTGATGAGACTGTTTGCGCAGGTCAAAGCCCATCACTGGTTAACGGTTCGCTGGACTCTAGCGAGGACTTAGCGAGGACCTCGCTAGAACCTCGCGAGGTTCCAGCCACTGTAGTAGAGGAGAAGGGGAGTAGGGGAGTAGAGGAATCTTCTTCTCTTACGTTGGTAGAGGGGGGTGCGGGGGGAGACCCGAAACTTCCCGTCGCGGCCAAAGCCGCTCCGGCACGGACGAACACACGAGGACTTCGTCTGCCTGAAGATTGGCGGCCGTCCAACAACACCATCGCGGCGATGAAAGCGGAATTCCCACACCTCGACCTCAAAGCCGTCCATGTTGAGTTCTGCGATTACTGGCGTGCCGTACCCGGGGCCAAGGGACGCAAGACCGACTGGGACGCCACTTGGCGCAACCGGGTCCGCGAAATCGCATCCCGGCACGCACCACGCAACGGGCACGCGCGCGCGCCAAGTGGCCAGGACGAGAAGGTCATGGATTTCCTCGCCTACGCCAACCGCCCATCACTACCGGAGATTGAACAATGACCGACTACCGCCAGACCGCAGCTCTCGCTTTGGCGAAGTGCGCCGCTTACGACCCGTGGTTCCCGAAAGCGTCCCAGGCTCTGGTGGATTCCTGGTCTGAGGCAATTGCGAAGTACAAGCTCGGGCAGTACGACGTGTTGGCCGGCGTGGCGAAGATGTACGCCGACAACGGCTCAGGGTTCCGTCCGCTGCCGAAGGACTTGACGGACGCGGCGCGGGCGGTGCGCCGTGAGCGTGGTGAGCGTGAGTCTGAGCAGGAGCGCCGAGCGCGGGAGGACCGCTACGACGCCGAGCTGGCCGAGCGTAATCAAAACCGCTTGGCCGCGCTCATCGCCCCCATCGCTGAATCGAAGGGCCTACCAGGGTGATTGATTGGCGAGGTTCCACGGACCAACAGCACGCACTCACCGTCCCTTGCCGTTTCTGTGGTGCTGCCCGGGGTGAGCGGTGTGTCCGTGACAGCCACCCCTTGCGGGCGTTCCCGGCTCATCAGGGACGTATCAAAGACGCCACGAAAGCGGCGAACACGAAAGGAAACACAAATGAGTGAAATGAACGAGGTTCAAGGACTGGTCTCTGGACTGCTCTCGGGCATGTCTGGCATATCCACTGATGCGGCGCAGAGGTCTTTCGGTGTGTTGCTTGAAAACACCTTCGGTCAATTGGGTGGCTTCATCGAGGACCTGCAGCGGCGTGTGGAAGCGCTGGAAGCACGCGCGGGCGACTGAGACGCCACGAAAGCAAAGGAGCAACAGTGAGCGCACCCACGAAATGGACTATCCGAAAGCACGACAACCTCTGGTACGTCTGGCGACCCGGCGAACGGAAGCCGGTTACCTCATTCGGGACTTTCGCCCAGGTGCTGTCCTGGCGGCCAGACTGCGAACGCTTCCTCCGAGGCTGGTGCCAATGCCGGTTTGAGTGCGCGCAATGAAGGGGCAGGCGGGGGCAGGAACCATGCCGAAGGAGCAAGGATGAGCTGGAAGCTGTTCGACGCGAGGTATCCGGGCCGTTGTGACGCCAATGGTTGCCGCTTCGAGCAAGGTGACCGCATCGGTTACGCCGACGGCTACGACCGGCCGCTGTGTGAATCCTGCTGGTGCGCAGACAAGGAAGAGACCACGCCGCCCCAGGTGTGCTCGAGCTGCTTCACCATCCACGCAGGGGAGTGCTTGTGAGGTTGTCTGCTCTACAGCGGGCTAATGCTGCGAGGAACGCGGGGGCGGCGAAGAAGGCTGCGGAGGCGCGGCGAGTGGCGGCGGAGCAGTCGATGGATTGGGACGCCGCGATTGCGCGCTTGAAAGCGATGTTGGACCGATTCGAGTCTGAGTGCCCTCAGGAGGCGTCGTGAGTGTCATGCCCATGCCCTTACCCACCGAACGGTCTAACGGGCGCTACACAGCGCCTAGGAGGCGCAAAACGGGGCCTTCCACGCTGGGCACGATGGACGACACGGCCGCCTGCACCCTCCGACCCGGCCTGCCGTGGGTTGCAGAACGGACCCCCAGCGATTTCCACCGGTCGCAAATGCGGGCGGTCTGCAACTCCTGCCCCATCCGCCGGAAGTGCGCCGAATACGCCGCCCGGGAGGCCTCGTCCGGGTTCTTCGCCGGGGTTTGGATACCGGACGGCCCACGCGGCAAGGAGATAGCGGTGGAACGGCTCAAGCGCATAGCAGGCGGTGAAGCGTGAACGACGAGGAGTTCGCCTACGACTTGGTGATGCCGTTCATCCCAGTGCAATCCAAAGGAGGCCCGTACGACGACGACGCGTTCGTCGCGGGATACGAGATGGGCTTACTCGATGCGCAACTCAGCGGCAGCACCTTCACCCAGGGGCACGCTATCCGGGCTGAGAACCAGCATCAGGCGGACTTGATTGCGATGCGGCACGGGTATGTCGCGGAATTCACCACCACGGAGGAAGCACCCGGCTGGGTGTGCATGAAAACCCGACGCGTGGCAGGAGGAACAGCATGAGCGACACCGACGTCGTGGCTCTCTCGGAGCGTTACGAGCACCTACTGAAGTCGCAGCGCACCGCGACTACGCCAGCAGAGCTGGCATGGATACGGATTCAGATGACCTTGGTCGAACTTCAAATGCGCACCTCTAGCACCGACTTCTTCACGAACCCGGAGGCCCTGTGACTGTGACAGCTACCCGCCCCGCCCTGTGTTTCACGGTTCGTTGTGATGACCGCCGGTATTGCGCGAACGGCACCCTCACCCTCACCGCCCGGGATGAGGCCCACGCCCACGATTTGGCGCGTGAACAGGGTTGGGAAATCACCCGGTACGGCGACACCGCCGTGTGCCCGGCCTGTTTGAACCGGCAGCACCCCAGGAGACACCCGTGAGCGACCACCGATGCTCAGCGGGCCGCGGTTGCCGCAACGCGGAAACCATCGACGACACGGGCCGGAAAACCCGTGCAGGGGCTGTCATCGCCGAACCCACAGGTTTGTGCCCCGCATGTACCAACAACGTCCGCAACGCCATCGAAGACCTCCCCGCCGACTACGTGGCCCTGCACATCTCATTGGGTGAAGCCACCGGCAGTAGCGGGGCGAAAGTGTCCTCCACCCCCACCCCACCGATTCCGATTGACGTCAACAAGTATTCGCTGATGACGGCGATTTCGGAGAACCTCGATAGGGCCGCGGAAATCGTTTCCGAAGCCCTGAACTGCAACCCGCCCGCGGGGAAGATTGCGCACCGCCTCCACCGCGCCGCCACCATGGTCTCCACCAACCTCCCGAAACTTCTTGACCGGGGAGCGGTGGAGTTGTGGGTGTGGGAGAAATGCGACCCGCGGTGCGGCGAAAAAGGCTGCCAAGCCGGCGAGCATTTACGCATCTCGCATCGCACCGGAATTGAAACAGGGTTCGTCCTGCGGGATTTGCACCGCCGCACCCGCGCCACCGTCGGAGAGTTCGACAAAGTCATCCGCATCGAAGCGCCGTGTGGGGAATGCGGCGCCCCGTCCCTGCAACAAAACCCTGCCACCGGAAACGTCACCTGCCGCGACTGCGGCCACGAATGGACCGAGGAACTCCTCGGCCTGGCCGGCCGGATGATTCGACGCCAACAACAGGAGAAACACGACATGGCTGTCAACGCCGAACTCGAACAACGCGCCAAACTCGCGGAGTGGCGGGCCGCGGAGTTGCAGTGGAAACTCACCCAAGCACTCCGGCTCATTGGCTGCCCCGACATCACCGAACAGCAATTCACCCAAGAACTGTTGGCGGCGCAGAAATGAACCAACACGTTCACGTCTACGCCGCCACCCGCGAAGAACGCCTCCTCCAGTTGGTGTTCTTCCTCTGGGCGCAACTACCCCCACACACCCAGGATGAGTTACGGGAGGACATCGAAGCCGAACACATGGGCTGGGCCATCCCCTGCTGGGAGCGCCGCAACCCCGACGACTGGCTCACCCTCACCGAACTCACCGCCGAGCTCGGCATGACCCCCTCCGGCATCCGCAACTGGCAAAACCGGTACGGGCTCACCCCCGTCAAAGGCCGCTATCGGTGGGGGGATGTGGAGGACACCCGCCGGAAACGCATCCTGCGGCGCCGGAAAGGCGCCGAAGCGGGATGACCGCCAGGTTTACGAATCGCCTGCATATCGGTAGCCAGCAAACAAGGGAGACATCGTGACCGAATACCTCGACATGCAGGGCCGAGTCCTGCTCGACGGCACTACGCAGCGCCAGATCGCACGCATGAGCCAGCCCGCGCGCTGCCTGCGATGCTTCAAGGTCTACGACCTGGGAACCGTTGTGATCACCGCACGCTATGCGGACTGCTCCGTCTGGCGAACGCCATGCTGCAATCAGGCTGTAGACGACCGGGGCGAAACGGGTTGGACTACCCGCCGCGACTACGAGCGGATCAAACTGGCCCCATGACCAACGCAACTGACCAGGCACTACACGAACTCGACACGTTCATCGGCGCGTGGATCGGGCCAGCCGCGCAACGCTACCTGTTCGACCCCCGCGAACGCGCCACCGCGAGGATTCGGGACGCCATCACCGCTATCGCGGCCGGGGAGAACCGGCCACCGCCGTGCGGGTTCGTCGTCTGCCGACGTGAGCATGTGACCCGCGAGCACCCGAACTACCGAGACCACAAATCAGGCTTCGTCTACGTGCCGATCAGCGCCGTATTCGAGAACCCCGTCCGCGCCGACTACACGCTCGAATCCTGCGCGGAACGTCAAGGGCACCACGTTATTTGCGAGATACAGGAGAGGCAACGATGAGCGACCACAGGTTTGAGATTGACGTGAAGTTCAGCATCTACGGCCAGGACTTCGACTGGTATGCCTCGCTGAACTGGAACAACCCGGGCGGATTAGACACCCGCATCGAGGAATGGTTTCTCAACTGCTACGCCAAAGCCCGCAGCGGCTACAACACCCTCGTTGAAATGCAGCGAGCAGAGGAATGCGAGCGCCGCGAACGCGAACAGCTAGCGCGCCTCAAAGCGAAGTACGAACCCGACGGCGGGCAAACCACTACCTGACAGAAGAACGGAGGATCGGCGTGGCTCACTTCCGATGCCGGAAATGCACAGTGTTGATCGACGGGCTTGGCTCGCCATGTCCGGCCTGCGGAACGCCGCAGCGCGTGCCGGTCACCTTCGCTGACGGACAGGTGCGATACCTGCCGCAGGGGATGAAACTGGCCGAGTTCGACGCATGGCTCAACCGGACATAGGAGGGGCTACTCGGCGTGATGATTGTTAAACGCCTCATCATCGACTGGCCTGCGGTCAAGGACACCTTTTGGGAAGGTCTGGCGAAGTACCCGCCACCCGAGGACCGCTGGCGGCACATCATCGAACACGCCGAGACCGCGAGCATGGATGACGTAGTTGCCGATGAGAGCCTATTCGCGTCATCCGACGACCCTTACGAAATCGCGCTCAAGCTGATGGTGTTCGGCGAATGCCAGGTTGTCTCAGGCTCTACGTAAAACGCTATCGGCCCTGCTTGCGTGACAAGCGATTGTGTTCATGGATACACTTTGAGCAAGTTCCGCCATGCCTAAAACGGGTAGGGCGGTTTTTTTGTGCGCCGAAAATCGAGGGATGTGACTCATGGCCGCGAGAACTTCGAAGCCCGCTGACGAGGCCGACGCCGAGGTTGGTGCGCCGCCTGCGCCGCCCGTGGAAGCGGCCCAGCCCGCCCCCGAACAGCCCGCCGATGGTGGCAACAGCGTCACCACGCGTGTGTGGGCGGCGAAAGGGCAGGTCCCGAAGGCGTCCGTTCTGCAGGCCGCTATCCAGTCGGTGCGTAACGCCATCCCCGTCGTCTACGAGCTGGACGCGCAAATCACCGGGGCGGAGAAGAAAGACAACGACGGCCAGCCCGGCACCGAGTTCGAGGTCACCATCACCTACACCCCCCGCGCGGTGGAGGGGAAGACCGACGAGGTGGATGTGGACAAGGTCATCCGGGGTTTGGATGTGCCGCGGACGTTCGACGGTATCGGCGGCGTTGAGGGTGACCCCGAATTCCATGACCGGAAGCCCGCCGAGTTCTGATGACCGCCCCCGGCGACCCGACACCGCAGGACGCTGCGATGGCTGAGTTGCGTGACGCCACTGAGGCTGAGCGCGCCGCCTACAACGCTCTCATCGCCGCACAAACCCGCCTGTACGCCGCGAGGGACGCTGTCGCGAAATACGCCCAACAGGGAACCATCACAGACAAAACAGGCGCTGTCGGTATCACCGGATAGCATCCAAATAAAAGGCCCCGGCGGCTGCGCCAACAGCCCCGGGGAGTGAGCCGAACTAGTTGAGGAGTTCGACTGATGGCCAAGCGTACCCCCACACGCCCATACCACGACCAGCTAGCCTTTGACCTGCGCGTCCAGACCTGTCTGGCGTGCCAGCGAGAGTTGGCAGGTTGGGACTTCCCCCAAAACAAAAAGCGAAAGCAAGGCCTAGCCGGATACTGCTATGCGTGCTGGCGGGAGAAGCAACGGGCCTACTACGCCAAATGGATACAGGACGCCGACTACCGAGAAAGCCGTAGAAACAAGTGGCGTAGGTGGCGGCAAAGCAACCCTGAAGCCGCCCGGGAAAACGGGCGGAAGTACAGATTAGCCAACCGCGATAAGTTGCGGGAGAGCTGCCGCGCATGGCGAAGGGAAAACCCCGAAGCTAATCGCGCATCGGTCAGGTTATGGAATCAGCGACACCCAGAGGCGGCAAGGTCCTACGAGGCACTTCGCAGGGCACGCCAAAGATCAAGCACAGTGGTCCCATTCTCTAGGGATGAACTAGCCCAACGTTGGGCTTACTACGGCAACAGGTGCTGGATATGCCGTGAAGCGGCGAGCGCTACCGATCACGTGAAGCCACTATCGAAAGGGGGCGCCCACATGCTTTGCAACCTGCGCCCCATCTGCAAACCGTGTAACTCCGCTAAGCACAACAAATGGCCATTTACACCGGAAATGATCGCCGGTCGTCGTGGCGCTTAGCTTCTTCACCCTCACCGCCAGATTGACCGCCGTGGTCGTTGACTACGTCGACATAGGGACACAGCCGGACCTCCAAGGCATCAGCGCGACAGTCGAATTTAGGCCACGGATAGGCACTGGAAAAATCGTGTGGGCATCCGGAGCAACGCCGCCGCAGGGCTTTGCGTTCGCACCGTTTAAGGCCCGATTCGACACAGACGGCGTCCTGCGCACAATCCAGAACACGCCCGTGAACGAAATCCAGACCGTGACCGTCACCGGCAACCCATTCACCCTCAGCTTCAACGGCAGCCCCTCAACCGCGAACCTGCCCGACACCGCAACCCCTGCGGCAGTCGAAACCGCCCTCGAAGGACTCTCCACCGTTGGCGCGTCAAACGTGAACGTCACCGGTCCCAATGGTGGACCTTATGACGTGACTTTCAATGATGCACTGGGTAACCAGGATGTCCCACTGATGAGTGCGACCAACGCAACGGTGACAGTGAAGCGCGCCGGCACCCTAGCGGCGGGTGTCGAACTCGTCGCCAATACATCGGACCTCGGACTAGGAACGTATGACCCTGCTACCGAAACCGGCGGGTTGGTGTACGACGTGATCCTGACGAACGTCCGCTTCAATAAGTCCGCCCAGGAGATACACCCCTTCGCGTTTGCCGCCCCCACTACAGGCGGTGGAACTGTCGACCTCGCCACCGTCGCGAAGCTGCCACCCAAACCACCCAACTGGTACCCCAACAACTAAGAAGGGGTCGCGATGCCAGCAAAGAACGAGCAGCAAGCTGAAATCGAACAACGCGGCAAGTTCTACTGGTCACATGGCCGCGGCGGGAAACTCATCGGCTGGGGAACCCCGGGGGATTTTGAAAGGTGCGTCAAACTCGTAGGCAAGCACCTACCCGAACGAATGGTCAAAGGCTACTGCGCGGAACGCCACAAAGAAGCCACCGGCTACTGGCCGGGCCACGCACCATCCGAACAAGGGGGAAAACACTAATGCTCATCCTCGGAATCATCCTGCTCATCATCGGCTACGTCCTACCCATCCCGGCGCTGGTCACCATCGGATGGATACTGCTCCTCGTCGGCGCCATCCTCTGGGCCATCGGCGCAGCAGGCCACCCCATCGCCGGCCGCCGCTACTGGTACTAACCCACATGGGTTGGGGCCACAGCCGCCGCTCCACCACAGTAAGAGACCAGCACCGCAGACAGCACCCACCCGAACGGTGCGCTGGCTGCGGTGCCACCAACGTGCCACTCATCCAGGACCACATCACCAACCTCGCAGCAGGCGGCATCGACTGCGTCCCCAATCTGCAATGGCTTTGTCACCCATGCCATGACGTGAAATCCGCCAAGGAACGCAGGACCGGGTACGAAGCCAAACAGCGCTACCGCAACCAACGCCGCCACCTACCCCAACGCCCACACCCAGGCGACTAGAACCGGTACCGGTCCCCAGTCACCGCAATGAACCTGCCGCGGCTGTAGAACGACACATGCTCCGCCACCGTGCCCTTCTCCTCCGGGGCGTGGACGAACACATGCAAACCCCGGCCCGACATCGACCGCTCCACCCACAACGCCGAACCACCAACCTCCTCCAGCACTGCGACAGCATCAGGATGCAGCGACCCATCAGGGCGAATCACATCATCCAGGTCATAGCAGCCCAGGCCCCCGCCGAGCATCACACCATGCGGCCCATGACACACAGTCCTGTACGCCGCCCACGTACGGGGATTGGTGGTGGATGCGTTGCGGCCGTTCAACTGGACCGGCTTCTTCCCGTCCCGTGCTGACCACCGCGCCAGCCTCGTCATCGCCTCAGGCAACGGTGGGCGCCGCGACAACCTCTTCCTGCATCGTTGACCACAACAAGCAGGACGACGACCACGCCCAGACCATGTGAACCCCCGCCCACACACCACACACTCCACCCCTACAGAATACCCCTCTGACCAGCACATTGTCACGATAACCACTGGTCAGACAGGGTTACAGGGTGCATAACCGCAGGTCAGGGGTGGGGGAGGACTCCCAACCGGCCCACTCCCGCGCCCTAGCGTCATAGCGCCTCGGGGTGGCTACGGGTTTGGAAGCCGCGGGGGTGCCAGAAAACCGCTGGTCGCACCTGCGTTTGTGCAGGTCACGTGAAATCGGCTGCCCTGGCGGCAGTTACGGCCCAGGAGGTCATCGATATGGCAGTGAGTAAGCCGCGCGGCCCGGTGCCGAAGCGTTCGGAGGACCGTCGTCGGGCGAATAAGCCTGAGTCACAGGGTGATGCGGTGACGGTGTCTGGTGCGGCGGGTGACCGGCCGGATGGGTTGGGGTTTGAGGCTCATCCGATTGTGCAGAAGCTGTGGGATGTGCTCGGCGAGTCCGCGGAGGCGAAGTTCTATTCGGCGGCGGATTGGCAGCGGGTGCGGCTCGAGCTGTATTTCGCTAGTTACACACTGTCTTCGGAGAAGATCAGTTCGATGGCGTGGGCTGCGGTGCAGTCGGGGTTGTCGGAGTTGCTGATTTCGCCGGCGGATAAGCGGCGGGCGGGTATTGAGTTGAAGCCGAAGACCGCGGATCCGGATGAGGAAGCTGCGGTTGTCCAGCTCGCCCAGTACCAAGCCAGTCTCGGCGCTTAGCCGCCTCGACACTCTCCCGGCGGAGCTTCCTGAGCTCACGTTGGGGTGGGAGGCGGCGAAGTGGTCGGCGAAGTACCTGCGTCAGCCGAACGGGCCGCGGGCTGGGCAGCGGTTTGTGTTCACAACGCGGCAGTTGCGGTTCCTGCTGCACTGGTACGCCCTTCACCCTGACGGGAGTTGGGTTTATCACCACGGTGCCCGACGTTTAGCGAAGGGGTCGGGGAAGTCGCCATTTGCGGCTGCTTTGGCGTTGATTGAGTTTTTGGCGCCGGTGCGGTTGAAGGATTTCGACCCAACTAGTCCGGGTGGGTGTGTGGGGCGGCCGGTGGCAATGCCGCTGGTGCAGATAGCAGCAGTTTCCGAAGACCAAACCGAGCACACGATGCGCATGGTTAGGGCCTTTGCAAAGAAGGGCTCGCGGCTGGTCTCGGATTACAACCTTGACCCGGGGCTGACGCGGTACAACAGCACGGATGGGCGTCTGCATGTGATGACGTCTTCAGCGAAGACCGCTGAGGGCGGTGAGGCGACGTTCATCGTCGGGGATGAGACGGAGTGGTGGCTCGGCAAGGACGGCGCCGAGTTCATGAACACCCTGGCGGACAACCTGGCGAAGTCGGGTTCGCGGATGTGCGAGACGAACAACGCGTGGAAGCCTGGGGCCGGTGGGGCGTGGAAGCCTGACGGTTCGGGTGGCAGTCAGGCCGAGGCGACGTGGGACACGTTCGTTAAGCAGGAGGAAGACCTGCTGGAGTTCGGGTCCACGAAGTCGGGGTCGTTGATGCTCTATGACGCGGTGATTGCGCCCCCGGACACGGATATGTCGGACCCGGCCTCTCTGGAGAAGGCGCTGCGGTTCGTTTACGCGGATTGTGAGTGGAAGACCGACCAGGAAATTCGGGCGATTATGACCCGCATCTGGCACCGGTCGTCTCGGGCTGATGATTCGAAGCGGAAGTATCTGAATTGGCCTACCGCATCGGAGGATGCGTGGTGTGACCCGCAGGCGTGGGCGAATCTCGCCGCCGATGGGGTTGATGGGCGGGAGTTACGCGAGCTCGTTGATGGTGAGCGGGTGGTGTTGTTCTTCGACGGCTCCAAAACCCGGGATGCGACAGCGTGTGTGGGGTGCTGCCTGTCGGATGGGCACATCTTCACGGTCGGGGTGTGGGAGCCGAAAGATGATGTGCCGGTGGACGCCCAACAGATCGACAACCGCCTGATTTCCTACTTCGAGCGGTTTGAGGTGGTCGGCTTCTTCTCCGATGTGCGGGAGTGGGAAGGGTTCGCGAAGGTCACCTGGCCGGAGCGGTGGAAAGACCAACTCGATGTGTGGGCGGTTCCGGGGGGGAAGATGCCGGAGCCGATTGCGTGGGATATGCGTTCGCATAGTAAGGATTTCGCGCTGGCCGCCGAACTGGTGGAAGCCGAAATCCTGGAGGGGGCTTTCGCCCACGACGGCAACCCCATCGTTGCGAGGCATGTGGGGAACGCCCGCCGGTATGAAACCCGCTGGAATGGGGCGATTTCGGTGAAGAAAGAGACACCGAACTCCCCGGACAAGATTGACGCCTGCGTGTGCGTGATTGGTGCCCGCATGGTGTATCGGCTGGCGTTGGCCGGCTCTGAACCTGATGAACCCAGTGAAGTTTACGTAGCCAAAAGGTGGTGATGAGTGGACCGTAGGAAGGTTATCGACGCGGTCCGCGAAATCCTGGCCGGTCCACGGTGCTTTGAACTGGAACGCTTGGAGCGTATCCATGACGCGTTGAAGCCGTGGACGCCTGATTCTGCGGCTAGGTATTTGGAGCGTGCCGGGGCCACGAAAGAGCCTGCGGTGGGCATGAAGTGGCGGTCGCAGACGAATTTCCTGCCTCTGGTGTTGGATGTGTTCTCCCAGTCGATGAAGGTCGACAACTATCTGGCGTCGGACACCAAGGAGACGGCGTCTCCGTGGAAGTGGTGGCAGCGGAACAAGTTCGATGCACGCCAGACGGGGGTTATCCGCTCGGTCCTGGAGTATGGGGTTGCGTATACGACGGTGTTGCCGTCGCTGAACCCTCAGGGCGGGCAGTCGGGGGCGTTTATTCGGGGGTTGTCGCCGCGGCAGATGACGTGCCTGTACGGGGAGCCGGTCGCGTGGACGCCCGGGGAGACGCCGGTCGATGATGACTGGCCGATTTTGGCTTTAGAGATTAAAGACACCGCGATTCGGTTGTATGACGAAGAGAACGTGTATTTCGTTGGGGCGAAGGTGGTGCCGCAGTCCGCTATGGGCTGGAAAGACCCGAACTATCTGGCGGTAAACAACTTCGAGTTCATCGAGGCCCGCCCGCACGGGGTGGGGGTGTGCCCGGTGGTGCGGTTCCGTGACCGGTGGTTGTTGGATGGTGAGGAGCAGTACGGCATCATCGAGCCGCTCATCAACATTCAGGCCCGCATCGATGACACGACCTACCAAATGTCGGTGGCGCAGTACTTTACGGCGTTCACCGAGCGGTGGGTGGCTGGGTGGAGACCGCAGAACGACGCTGAAGCGTTGGCGATGTCGGCCGGCGACGTCTGGTACTTCTCCAAAGCTGATGTGAAGGTCGGGCAGTTCCAGGCGGGTGACCCCAAGTCGTATCTAGACCCGCGGCAGTCCGCGATTCGGGACTTGGCGGCTATCGGCCAGGTGCCCGCGCAGAACCTGGGTCTCGATGCTTTGGTGAACATTTCCGAGGCGACCCTGGCGGGGCTGGAGACCGGCAAGGAACGCAAGTCGGCGGAGATTCAAACCTGTATGGGTGAGTCGTTTGAGCAGACGTTGCGGACGTGCGCCCACATCACCGGTGATGAGAAAGCCGCTCAGGACTTCCAGTCTGAGGTGAAGTGGCAGGACACCACTGCCCGGTCGATGGGCGAGCAGATGGACGCGTTGGTGAAGATGCGTCAGGGCCTGGATGTGCCTGAAGAGATGGCGTGGGAAGAGATTCCGGGCTGGACGAAGCAGAAGGTCGACCGGGCTAGGCAGCTTCGGAAGCATGAGGTTGCCCAAATGGATGTCACGGTGCCGCAAACCGGCCAGCCTGTCCCGGTTGGCCCGCCGGTGCCCCGGCCCGCGAACTAGCCGTTGACTCAGCCGGATTCGCAGCAACAGCGAACCCCGGCCGCTGTTGGGCCGGTCATTTACGGCGCGTACGGGCTACGGCAAGCCCAAGATGCGGCGCTGAGACCACTTTTGACGCGTATCCGGCAGCAGTTCCACCTGCGGGGTGTTCCGGTGACCGCGGAGCAGCGGGCGGCGATGGTGCCCTATCTGTGGCGGCCCATGACGAATGCCCGGATACGGACTTACACAGCCTCAGTGCAGTATCTACGCGGCCAGGGTGTGACTCAGGTTCCGGTGTTGCGGCCGTATGAGCAGCAGGCGGTGGAGAAGCTGCTTGCGGACACGGTGGAACGCGTCACGGTGGCGGGTGAGCCCATCACTGAGGACAACCGCACCGACGGTGTGGCGATTGAGCAGGCCCGGAAAGCGGTGTCTAGGGCGGCTTCCCGGCACGCGCAGCAACCCGCTAGGGAGACGGTGATAGCGGTCGCCGAACCGCCCCCGGAGGGTGTCGAGCAGGACAACGACCCGGTCGGGCCGATGGAAGGCCCGCAGAAGTTCCGGGACATGCTGGAGGAGAACCGGGGGTCTCGGTGGGCGCGGATGCTGACCGGGCCGACGTCATGCGCGTTCTGCGCCATGCTCGCCTCCCGCGGCCCCGTATACCGCACCTACCGCGGTGCCCGCGGCGAGAGAACCAAGGGCGGGACGACGGTCGCCGACACCCACGACGGGTGTGACTGTGTGTTCGTCCTCGTCACCGACTACACGACGTGGGAAGGGCAGCAAGCCCACCTAGCTTTGTCGGACCTCTGGTATGAGGCGACACCCAGACACTCGAATCACGAGGCTGTGAAAGCTTTTCGCCGGACGTGGGACAAGAAGGTCCGCGACGGCGAATCCGGCGACTACATCGCCGAAACAATGAAGCCCCCAGGCGGGGCCTAAAACCCCAGGAGGGTACGTGACACAACCCATCGAAGCTGCGGAGCAGCCGACAGCAGCTGCGCCTGCTGAACCGCAGACCCCCACCGAGCCCGCAGAGGATCAGAAAGGCCCGCGGTCCCCGGAGGACTACGAAGCCGAAATCCAGAAGCTGCGGCGCGAATCGGCGGGATACCGCACGAAACTTCGTGAGGCCGAACCCATCGTCAAGGCCCACCAGGAACGCGAAGAAGCCAACAAAACCGAACTGCAAAAGGCCCAGGAGGCTCTTGCGACCCGGGAGAGGGAGTTCGCGGACCTGCAAGTCGGGTACACCCGGCTGGAATTGGCGGCCATTCACAATGTGCCGCCGGATGATATCGACCTTATCGGCTCAGGTAGCCGCGAGGACATGGAAGCCAGAGCCGCCCGCATCGGCGCGCTCCACGCAGCCAACACGAAAACCCCTGCCCCGCCGTCTGACCGGCCCGTGGAGGGGTTACGGCCTGGTGCCTCCCCAGAGCCTCCGAAGCCGGAGGACGACAGCTATCCCACAGCGTGGGCGCCCGCCCACGTGAAGAACAACGTAAGGAGCCATTATGGCCAATGAGTGCATTCCGCTCTATCGGCCGGGTCTCGACATCACGGCCGTCACCACAGGAGCGGTGACCGGCAAGACGTTCGTCGACTACTCGGCTGCTCTGACTACCGGGCTGGTCTCGGTGAACACCGCTACCGCGGCGGGGAAGGTCGCAGGTGTCGCAGCCTACGACGCTGCTTCCGGCGCCCGCGTGGCCGTCATCCGCGGTAAGGGCCAGATTGTGCCCGTCACCGCCGGCGGCACCATCTCCGCCTTGGCTGAAGTTGAGGTCGGATCCGGCGGGAAGGCTGTCGCCTACTCCGCCGGCGTGAAGGTTGGCCGCGCCCTGTCCGCGGGCTCGAACAACAACGACGTCTTCATCGAGCTGTACTGAGAGGAGTTGACTGATGCCTACTTTCGAATACCCTCTCGGCAACCCGACAGTTTCGGGCACCACCATCAGCGTCGACACGATGCTGAACGAGCCGACCCGCATCACCCGCTACCTTTCGGACCTGACCCTGCGCGGGTACTGGGCCGACAAGGTGTTCACCCCCGGCGGGGGTGTCTCCGGCGGGGCGATTCTGTACACCCAGTTGACGCAAAACGAGTTGTTCGTGGCGTCCGGGCGGGATGTGCAGAACGTGGAGCCTGGCGCGGAGTTCCCGCTGGTGACGTTCGACCGTCCTACCCCGCTGGTGAAGCCGGTGGAGAAGTTCGGTGGGAAGTTCTTCGTCACCGACGAGGCTCGGGACCGCAACGACCCGTTGATGCTGCAGCAGGGTGCGCAGCGGTTGGCGAACACCATCAACCGGCGCATCCACACCAACGCTGTCGCTGAAATCGACGCCCAAATCACCGCTTTGGGTGGTTCGGCTCAGACCGCTACCGGTAACGACTGGTCGGCGGTGGTGACGGGTGGTTCGTCGCAAACCAACGCGACGGGCTGGCCGGCTGCCGACTTCGCGAAGGTGCAGCTGCTCGCCGACCAGAAGGAGCTGGGTGTCCAGTTCGACACCTGGATCCTGAACCCGGTGAACGCCAACGAGTTCAAGATTGCCTACGGCAACGAGTGGCGGGCGGTGCTCGAGGACAACGGAATCATGTTCGTGGTGACCAACCGTGTCACCGCGGGCACCGCGTATGTCATCGAGTCCGGTCAGGTCGGCCAGATGCGTTTGGAGAAGCCGCTCGGCACGGAGACGTGGCGTGAGCAGGCCACCCAGCGCACCTGGGTGCAGTCCGACGTGCGCCCGGTGTTCGTCATCACCAACCCCTACGGAATCGCGAAGGTGACGGGACTCTGATGCCGAAGCGGACAATCAAGACAGCGTTGGCAACCTACCGCGACAAGGACGGCAACGCAGGCGCGTTCGGGTTCCGCGGCGACGAGGTCGAGGTGCACCCGGATGATGTTGAGCGGTTCGATTCGCTCAACTCCCAGCCGGGTGGCGACGACGAGCATGAGCCGACTCGGTCGCAGGTCAGTTTGGTGTCCCCGGCCGCCGGTCCCGCAACAAGCGGGACGGGCTCGGGGCTCAACACCACCGTGACCGACGAGGATGTCGCCGACTCGACGGCCGGCGACGACACCAAGTCGCGGCGCAGGGGCAAGTAGCGGTGGACCCGTACGCCGAGCTGGCCGACCTCACCGCAAGGTTTCCGCGCGACTTGACCTCAGCTGAGGCCGACCGCGCTCCGACCTTGTTGGGTGATGCGTCGTTCTGGCTCGGCGTATGGGTTCCCGGTTTAGCCGAGGCTGTGGCATCGGATGAGCAGGTCGCTGAGGCGGCGAAACTGCTTGTCGTGGCGATGGTCAAACGTGCCCTGCTGGCGCAGATTCCGGACAATCCCGGGGTTCAGTCGATAACGCAAGGGGCGGGGCCGTACAACCAGTCGGTCACCTACCGCAACCCGGAGGGGAACCTGTACCTGTACGCCGGGGAGTTGGACAGCATCACAAGGTTGTTGCGGCCGTCGGCGGTCTCGTTGAGGTCCCCGGGACTATAGAGATGGGTTTCCTGCCCACCCCGTTCACCATTCAGCACGCCCCCTTCATCGGTGGGACCGGCGGGGGGGTGGATGACACGTCGGAGGGCTACCCGGATGCGGATGATTTCGGGGACCCGGTGGACCGGCCCGCCTACGGTTGGTACCCGGGTCAGGGGTCGGGTACCTCAGCGTCGTCCGCTTCGGATACGGGTGGCTCTGATTATGAGCGGCGGCTGATTTCGTACCGCATCGTGCAAGTTCCGGACGCATCGGTGTATGCGGTGCGGGACAAAGTCATCATGGACGGTGAGGAGTTCTTCGTCGCCGGTGATGTCATGAACTACAACACGGGTCCTTTCGGCTTCCAGCCGGGTGGGGAAGTGTTCGTGGAGCGGGTGATTGGGTGAAGCGTCACATCAGCGCCCATTTCGCGATTGACTTCCCGTCGAACAGTCCGGTGTGGCGGGAGATGCGTAACTCCGCGGGTATGGATGAGCATTGGGAGAAAGTCGGGCAGGAGACAGTGGCCCGGTGTAACGCGGATTTACATGCGGCGCAGGCGAAAAGGAACCAGCCTGCGGAGGATGGCTACGACTTCTCCATCAGTCACGGCACCCGCGCCCGCCTGCATGTGTTCCCGACGACCGCGCGTGCGATGGCGCACGAAGCTGTGAACCAAACGATTTTGAAGAACCTGCCCGTGGGTGCTGCCGCCGCGAAGGCCGGCGCCCCGAATCATGATGTGCCGCGGGAACTACAGCAACGCCGAAACAAGACAGTGCAGGCGCGGGACGCGGTCACGGGCCGGTTCACCCGAAACGACACCAAATGAGCACCATCCCAATCCTGGGGACGCCGTCGGCGTACCGGTTGACCCGCAACTACTTCCTCGCTGAATGCCCCCAACGGGGTTGGCCGACGAACATGTCCCAAAAGGTGCCGTCGCCGCTGCCCACAGGCCGACGCTTCTGGACCCTCGCCCGCATCAACACCATCAAGCCGAACCGGTTCACCAGCTCTCAACTTTTGCAGTTGCGGTATTACGACCCGAACGGGATGCGGGCGGAGCAGGTTGCGGATGAGGCGTTGGAGTTGTGGCTGGTGATGCCGTCGTTCGGGCTTGTGCAGGATGTGGAGCACGCCGGCGGCCCGGTGGAGCAGTCCGACCCCGATTACCCGGACTTGGAGCGGTATCTCATCACCGCCTGGGTCACGGTCATGAACAGTCAATTCGCATGAACCCGGACAACGTCCACGTGCTGCCTGTGAGCGACTTAATCGAGCACGATGAGGTCGGCGATGATTGCCCGTGCGGGCCGACTGTCGAACCCGTTGAACGGCAGGACGGCTCGTTCGGATGGTTGATCATTCACCACAGCCTGGACGGGCGAGAGCGTGGGTGATGTCGTCGAGTTCCGGCCTCAGCGGTATGAGCCGGAAACGACCAACCTGCTCTGCAAATGCGGCAGCGAGTGGTGGACAACGCACGTCGTCTTCAGTAACGACATGACCCGAGTTACAGGCTGGGCCGTTGGCGGAAACGG
This sequence comes from Mycobacterium sp. 23, assembly GCF_048287075.1. Lineage (NCBI taxonomy): Bacteria > Bacillati > Actinomycetota > Actinomycetes > Mycobacteriales > Mycobacteriaceae > Mycobacterium > Mycobacterium sp. 23. Next base: position 2,277,315 of record NZ_JBLVUX010000005.1, on the reverse strand, counting down.
CACGGAACCGCGTTGCACTTCCTGCAACGAGCCAATCTATCGCTAAACCCAAGAACCCTCGGCAGCCTTCGCCCGACGGCTGCGTCAGGAAACGAACCCCGCTGAGGCGGGGTTTTTTTATGGAAGGAAATGCCCGTGGCTGCACCAACATTCACCGGGAACGTCAGCAACATCGTTCTGCCCTCGCCGAAGGATTTGCCGTCGGTGGGAGGCATCTACTGGGGGCCGCTGACCGCGGCTGTCCCGGACGCTGATTTCACCATCGCCAACACCATGAAGCACCTCGGTTTCGTCGGCGCCGACGGGTTCGACGACAAGGAAGACCGGTCGGTGAAGCCGATTTACGACTGGGGCGGTGACACCATCGCGAACCCGCAGGAGAACTTCGGGAAGACCGCGACGTTCACCCTCATGGAGTTCCTGAACGAGGATGTCGCGAAGTTCGTGTACCGGGCGGCGAATGTGACGGCGACGGCGGCGACCTCGACTCACGGCGACCAGCTGGCCATCAAGGTCACTTCTGACCGGTTGGACAACGGCACTCTGTTGGTGGACACGTTCGCCCCGGGTGGTAAGCGGGTGATGCAGTTCTTCCCGCTGGCCAACATCGAGTCGAAGGACACGATGAAGTGGGCGCGGACGGATGTGCTGGCTTCTCGGGTGACGGTGCGGTTCCTGCCGGACTCGACGGGCGCGTACTGCTACATCCGCACCGATAACGGGCTGCTGTCGGCGTGACCGCGGTAAAGAAGCGGGCGCCGGCCAAAGCGGCGGCGCCCGGTGATGCACCGAAGCGAACCCCGAAGCCTGGGGACAAGGACTACGACTGGTCCCAGGATTACCCGGGTGAAGAGGTGTTTGTGTTCACCGCCTCCGACGGCACCACCATCGGTTTGACCGTGCTTGGGCCGACGCGGAAACCGAAGCCCGGCAAGCTCGCCCGATTTGAGCGTGAAAACGTCAACGGCTCCGGCGGCATCAAAGTGCTGTGGTACTTCATCGAGCTCGTCTCCACGCCCGCATCGTTGCGGCTGCAGGAAGAGTTGGAGGAAGAGGACTACTCCGCTATGTGCCGTCAGTGGGCCGAGTTCGCGGGTATCGAGCTGGGGGAATAGTCGCCCTCATCGGGGTCCTTGCTGAGCATTGGGGTCCCGTTGGGGGCGATTTAGCCCGCGCCGGGTACGCGTGGGACGACGTCGGCGACCGGCTGCCGTTCACGCAGTTCGTTCAGATGATGGTGTACGCCCCACCCACCTCGGCGGTGTATTACGCCACGCACAAAGGGTGGGACCGGCTCACCTACAAGATGACCGACCTGATTGATGTCGTGAAGTGGATTGCGTGGACGAAAACTGAGGACGCGCAACACAACCGAAACCAACCCCCGCCTGAGTGGCGGCCGGGGGACCCGGTGCCGAATCAACAACCTGTCACAACGATCCGCGACTACATGCGGCTCGTCGGAATGGAGGGAGCAGACGATGACTAACACCCTCCAGAGGACTCCATGCCGGCGATAGCGGAGCTGTACGCCACGGTTCTCCCTGAAACGTCGAAGATTGCTGACGGCATCACGCGGGCGTTCCGTGAGGTGGACCCGAAAGCCGCTGAAGCTGGACGTCGTTGGGGGCGTGAGATTGAGCGCAACCTCGACAGCGTCAAGGTGGAGCTGAAAGCGGACACCGCGAAGGCGAAGGCTGAGATTGACGAGGCCGCGAAGGACCGCAAAGCCTCTGTGGAGGTGGATGCGGATACCGCGAAGGCTGAGGCGCAGATTGATGCTGTCGCGCGGGACCGTAAAGCGACGATTGAGGTTAACGCTGACACGTTGATGTCGTCGGTGCAGCGGGTGGGGTCGCAGTTCGGGCAGTCCCTGGTGAGTGCCGGGACGAGTGCGGCGCCGCGGGTGGGTAGTTCGCTGTCTGGGGCGATGGGCACCGTGGGTACGGCGTTGACTGCGGAGTTGGTGGCGGGTGCGGTGGCGGCTGCTGCGGGTGTGGCGGCGGCGTTGTCCGGTGTCGTCGGGTTGATACCGGCCGGTATTGCGGGCGCTGGCGGTGTGATTGGCACGTTGGTGACGAGCCTGGATGGGGTGAAAGACGCCTGGGATGCGGCGGGGAAGGCCGCGGATTCGGCGAACAAGGACCAGGAGGAGAAGGCGAAATCTGTTGCTTCGGCGCAGAAGTCGCTGAAGGATGCGGTGCGGGATGAGGCGAACGCGCAGAAGGATGTGGCGAACGCCCGCCGTGACGCCCGCCAGCAGCTGGAGGATTTGAATATTCAGTTGCGGGGCGGGGTCATTGATGAGCGCCAAGCCATCCTCGACGCCCAAGCCGCTCGGAGGGATTTGGCGACGGGCCGGTTCAGGGACTCCATCGAGTATGAGCAGGCCCGCCTTCGGGTGGAGCAGGCCGACCAGAGGTTGTTGGAGTCCCACGAACGTAACGTGCAGTTGCAGGACAAGGCGACGGAAGCCAACGCTAAGGGTGTTGAGCAGTCCGACCTTGTTGTGTCGGCGAATGAGCGGCTTATCAGGGCTCAGGAGCAGGTGGCTGCGGCGCAGTTGGCGGTGGCTGAGGCGCAGTCGAAGTCGTCGTCTAATGCTGACGCTTTCGCGCAGGCGATGGGGAAGATTTCCCCGCAGGCGCAGCAGTTCATCACCACCCTGCAAGGGTTGAAACCTGCGTGGGATGCGCTCAAGTTCAGTGTGCAGGACGCGTTCTTCGCCGGCTTGGGGCCTGAATTGCAGAGGCTGGCAACGCAATACATGCCGGTTTTGCAGGGGGCGATGACGAACCTTGCGGGGACGATGAACACCGCGTTCAAGGATGTTGGGGCGTGGCTGTCGAAGCCGGAGACGATGGCGTCGATTCAGCAGATTATCGCCAATATCGGTTCGTCATTTCAGATTTGGTCCCAATCGTTGGTTCCGTTCTCCCAAGCGTTCCTGACCATCACGCAGGTCGGTTCCGGGTTCCTGCCGCAGTTGGCGCAGATGATTACCGACGGGGCGAACGCGTTCAACAACTTCATCCAAGAGGCAGCGAAGTCGGGGGAGTTGCAGCAGTGGATGCAGACCGGCATCACCGCGCTGCGGGAAATGGTGAAGCTGGTACCGATTTTGGGCAAGATTTTCCTGGACTTCGCGCCTATCGGTATCCCGGTGTTGCAGACCATCGGGACGGTGTTGACGACGTTGGAGCCGCTGTTTCGTTGGCTGGGTCAGGCGGCCGGTGAGGGCCAGACGCAGATCAACAACTTCTGGAAGACGCTGGGCAATCTCGGGACGAAGGTCAGTGAACTTGTTCATGTGGTGTGGCCGCCTCTGAAGGCGATGCTCGACACCCTTGAGCAGACGTTTCACCGGGTGTTCGACAACGTCACGAAAGTCATTGAGACGGCGTGGAAAATCATAAAACCAATCTTCGACACGTTCGGCTCCGCGATTAAAGGCTTGGGCCTGGACACATTGGTGAAGACGCTGGGCGGGTTGCTGCCCGGCGGGTTCCCGAACGCCCCCACCACCCCGCCGGGTTCGGGCGGGTCGGGCGGATTGCCGTCTCTGCCAGCCATCGGCGGCAGCGTCGGGTCCACAGGTTTGGGTGGGTTGAACTGGGACGAGCTGGCGAAAGCCGAATCGGGTGGGAACTGGGGCAACCGGTCGAACCCGAAGTACATGGGCGGGTTGCAGTTCGACGAGCCGACGTGGAAGGCGTACCGGCCTGCTGGGGCGCCGGATAACCCGGCTGATGCCACGCGGGAGCAGCAGATTCAGGCCGGCATCAACGCCATTCAGGCCCGTGGTGGGCCGCAGGGGTTGTGGCCGCAGAACTGGGGCAAGCTCGGCTGGTCCCCGGGGATGATGGGGACCCCTTCCACGGTGCCGTCCGGGCAGGGCGTGGGAACGTTCTGGGCGCGGAACCCCGGGGCGCCGACGCAGGCGGGAACGTGGGGCGCGCTACCTGCCGCCCCGACCACTGCACTCCCCGGGGCGATGCCTTACGGGCTGCCGACGGGTGCGAACAGCGGCGGATACGGTGGTGGTGGGGCGCAGTTCCCCGACTGGGTGAACCAGATAGCTGCCGCGTTTGGAATCAAACCCTCCACCTACCCGGGGCATCAGGAAAGCGACCGCCACGAACCTGGCTACGCCCCCAATCCAGGGCACCAGAACCGGGCTATCGACTGGTCAGGTCCGACGGAGAACCTGCAGCGGTTCGCCGAATACCTTCTCTCTGTCCAGCAGGGCATGGAGCAGGTTATCTGGCAGAACCCTCAGACGGGGCAGCAGATCGGCATCGCCGGCGGGAAGGTCGCCCCCGCAGGGTATTACGCGGGCGACTTCGGCGGGCACACGACTCACGTCCACTCCCGCCAGTCCATGCCCATACCCCTTCCCGGCTCGGGAAACCTTTCGGCGCCGGGGTATTACCCGTCGGCGATGATGCCGACAATGGCGTCCCCGTACGGCATTTCAGCGGACGGCAGGATGCCGTTGGGCACCCAGAACTCCCCGATGTATGTGCAGCCGGCGAGCAACGATGCGGCGAAACAGTTGGGGCAGGATTTGCTGGGTGGAATCCTGGAAATCTTCGGCCTCGACGGGTTGATTGCGAATCCGCTTGGTACGCCGGTGTTTCAGGGGTTCAAGGGCATCATGTCGATGCTCACCGGCGGAGGCAAAGGTGGGGGCTTGCCGGCGTCGGCGTTCCAGGCGATGGGCGGGGACGGGGCGGCGTTGCCGCAACTCGGCGCGGGTGGGGACATGCTGGGCGGGTTGGCGTCGGCGGTGCTGGGGAATGTTCCCCAACCGTACGGGCCGCTGGGAACGCAAACCCCCGACGAGTTCGCCCCCGTCGCGTCGGGTATCCCCGGGATGTCTGCCCCAGGCAAGACGGTGGGTCCCGCGTCGAACCAGGTTGACCAGAGCATCAACTTCTTCGGCCCCGTCGGTAACCCGCAAGCCGTCGGGCAGGTCGCGACGGATCTGAATGTGCCGCGGGCGCGGCAGGCTGTGAAGGGCTTCTGATGCCGTCGAAACTGATTAAGCCGCAGGAACAGCATCTCCTCACTGATTGGGATTCAGCCCGCCGGTATTTGAAGATGCCGACGGAGACGACCCGCAACGTGTACTTCGGCCCGAACGGGCGCCGCTGGGACTTGTCCGGACGTAACAAGGGCCGGCAAGGTGCCCGGTTGGCTACCCATTTGCAGGGGGACTACCACCTCCCGATAGACCAGTTGTTCACTGAGGGCGCGTATCAGGTGGGGGCGATTTATGAGCGCACCAATATCCTGAAAAGGATCATCAATGTTGGTGTGACGTTGGGTTTTAACTGCTCTGAGTTGCAGTACCGGGCGATTGAGTCGAACTGGTGGGACTCCTGGCCGAAAGACACCCCCGGGTGGTGGGCGCGGCACACCCCGTTCTCCGGGTGGCGGTGGGCGCAAGTCATGTTAGCGAAGCACCCCGACACGGCGATGCCGGTCGACCCGACCGCGTTCGGGAACAACGGCTTCACGTGGGACATGCAGATCGTGGCCGCGAAACCGTGGTGGGCGAAACGGATGCTGTTCGACCAGTGGACCGCGGCGGCGGACAGCATCGCGTTGAACGGCACGGATGAGCACACATTCTCCATCGCGAACCGGGGAACGATGGAGGCGTGGCCGAAGTTCATGTACACCGGGCCGGGGAAGTGCTGGGTGCAGGACGGCATGAGCGACACCATGATTCCCCTCCCCACGTTGGCGGCGGCGGACGGGTACGTCACGGTGGACACCGACCCGTCGGAGCGGACGTTTAAGGGCTCGAATGATCCGATAGATAACGACTTTTACCGGTTCATCCGACAAGCCGGGATTGCGAATTTCATTCTGCATGACCTTGCTGACTTGGGCTTGCCTGTGTGGCGTCGTGCCAGGGGGATCCGTTTCCAGTGGCCCATCCCCCCGAGGACTGTGGCTCATTTGAAGGTCCGGCACACCGAGCCGGGTGGGCAGGTGTTGGTGTTTATGCCGCAGAGGTATGCCCGCCCCTCATGACGGTGGATGACCTGTTCCGCGGGCCGCTCGAGTTCACCAGGCACATGCCGCAGGTCATGCAGGACATGGTGGTCGGGGCGTTGGGGCGGCCTCTGCCGGCCACCGACCCTCTCGCCGCCTACCGGTACAACGAATCCCGCGCTAGGACGCTGCAGAATGCGTTCCGGCAGCGACCGTTGTTGCGGATGCAGGACAAGAATTTGGAGCACATCGCCCAAATCGGTGGGGAACGGTCCGTCCGTTTTGAGGAAATCGCTACCGACACAGGCGAAGCGGGGATTGTCTTACGCGGCGGCTCCGATTTGGCGGACTTTGTCCGTAACCAGGTGCGGCTCGAAGAAGACCTGCATTTGTCGATTGATATCAACCCCACCAGGTTGTCCTATCTCACTCGGTGGGGCGGGAAAATCACCACCATCAACTCCAAGCGTGACTCCTCCGGGATTCACACTGTCGAGTTGATCGCCTCCGCCCAGAGACAGCACTTAAAACACGTGCTCGTCGGAAGCACACCGTTCATGCCGCCGGAAGTGCAGCCCTTGTCCATGTGGATGCTGCCGGCTAACTGTAGGACTGCTTGCGCGTCAACGCTGTTCATTAACTTGTTGCGGCAGTACGAGCCGCACATGTCGATTTTGACGAACATCATGAACCCGTTCGGGTGGTTAAATCCGTTCGGTGTGGGGGCGGTGCAGAACATCAACCCCCTGTACTGGCCTATCCAGGTGCAGTTCGTCAACCCTCTTACTGACCAGTCGCGGACGACGGTGTTGACGGGGCAGTGGAACGACTTCCATTCGGCGACAGCCGACATCATGCGCGATGCCGGGGTGACCGCGCGGGCGTACACGGTGTTTAAAGAAGATGTTGACCATGCGCAGCCCGAACTGGCGGGGCTGCTGCCGGATGTTCCGTTGCGGTCCATCCCCATCGTCGGACCCTTGATTGGGATGGTGGACGCGTTCCTCGAGCGCACTGGGTTGGGGGACATCCCGGATGGTGCGACGGTGTCGGATCTTGTTCGGCCGGTACGCAACCACGTCCTCGTTGCGTTTGAGGACCACTCCGGTTATGCCGGCCCGACGGGGACGGCTGCGGATGGGGCTATCAACCTGTTCGCCTCCACCCTCGATGACCTCATTACCACAACGGTTTTCCCTGTCGTGGACGGTCATGTGGATGGGGTGGTGGACCCCGAGGTGGAGGTGGATCCCATCTTCAAAAGACTGTTCGGGGTTGCGCCTCCGGTGCCGTGGGCGGTGTACAGGGATGGGCAGCATTCGGGGATTATCGAGTCGAATTACACGCAGCACAAAGGCCCCGTCAAAACCATCATGACCGGCGGCCGCAGCCCGAAGCTTGTGAACGATTTGCAGACCTTCTTCATCAAGTACGGTCTGTCGCAGTTGCAGACATCCATCGTTGTTGGGTGGGGTGCGTCCACCGGTACCGCCCCCATCGGCTCCGGTTTGGAAGAGCTGTACCAAGGCCAGCTGGATAACAAACTCCTTGCGTGGCAACGCTACACAGACCCCATTGTCGCTTTCTATACGGGCGACATGGCGTATTTGGAGAGCTTCGAACGGGGTAACGCCGCCTACACCATCTCCGCCATCCTGACATTGAGGCAGGGGCGGCATAAAACTCGGGCGTTCCGGTCGTTCAAGACGTCCATCATGCAGTCCCAGCCGTACACGATTTACCACGACATCATGCTTGATGACCGGGTGGGTTTTGAGCAGGACGGCATCATCTACGTCGACCGCGCCCACGCCATCAAATACGAGTACGACCGGTCCAAGCCCATCACTTTCGTTGTGTCCGTGGGGGATGACTCGAAGAACGAAGACCCCTTCACCCAAGGCATCCACGCCCTGCAGGGGTTGGGTTCGGTCCTGTCCGCCGTCATCGGCGGCGACATGCTGTTTTAGCGAAAACGGGGTTTGGCCTGTGGATGTTGACGAAGCCGAGAAGGTGCGGGAGCTCATCACCGACATCGAGACCGCAGGTTTCGAGCTCGCCGAAGATTTGAAATACCCGGAAGGCCCACCGCCGCCAGGGCAGACGAAAGGCCCTGTGGCGCTGCTGAATCATCTGCATCCGGATTTGATGCCGCTGATTGTGTACCACCTGATTCGCTGCGGCTGGCGCAAAGACCATTCGAAGGCGCAGGTGAAGCGGCGGAAGGTGGTCGGCTCCCCCTACGGCGACCTGGTCGCCTACGTGCCTTTGACAGACCCCGATGAACCCATCATCGCCCCACCTTCTGAGCCGGCGAAGCCGTGGTCGGTGAAACCGACACTCAACGAGATAGACGAGAAGAGGAACTGATGACGCTGCCCATCGGATCCCGCCAGTATTTGGGGAGTTTCGACGCCACCATCCACGCCTACGGTGTCATCTCCGACCTGGACACCCCAGACATGGTGGAGTACAGCATTGAGGGGTTCGGGCCGAACGCGATGCTCGAGACGTCTGCCATCCAAGGCGAACAAGGCCCCCCCGGCAGTAACGCCCCACTGGGGCAGCGGATGTTCCCCATCCTGGACTCGATGGACGACCTCCCCCAGAACCTCACCGACGACGATGTGGATTTGGGGAAGTATTGGATTGTCCGGGTTTTCGATGAGGACAACAACGAAGTCGGCTCCAACTGGGCGATGTGGAACGGCGCCGACTTCGAAGTGTTCAAAATGGGGATGCCCGGGCAGGCCGGCCCCGTCCCCCGCATCACCCCCGTCTTTCACGTCGTCACCCAGGATGAGACGGATTCGTGGGCGAACTCCGACAAAGCCAACGGCTACCGGATAACGAAGACCGGGAGCAACGCGTCCCCGACGTGGACGGCGGAAATCAACCGCGAAATCATCCGCGGCCCCGCCGGGGTGGGGTCGGACTGGACGCTCTACACCTACGGCGACGAACAAGTCGGGGCGTTGCCGACGTGGGACGGCTCCAAATACAAGCCCGTCGTCCCTTCTCATGCGGTGCCGAAAGCGTTCTCCTACCCCGAAGGGCACTTCGCGAGTGTGGGGTTGGCCATCGGCACCCGAATCACCATCGGCACCTGCCTGATACCGCCGATTGATTGGGATGTCGTTCCGTGGGTGCAGGGCCGGTTCCGGCTGACCGGTATCGAACTCGACACCACCCCCTTCATCATCGGCGTGGAAGTCAGGTTGGGGAGCCCGACCGGTCAGGTTGTTGCTCGGGGGTACGGGAACATCACCGGCTATGTGAGTGTGGGGCCGCACTTTTCGACCGCGTTCACCCCGAACGACGCCATCACCCCCGACAATGGGCGGGCGGTCATCCCCGCCAACTCCACCGGGTCCGCCTCGACACTGTTTGTGAACGCCTACAACGACGGCGCCGCCGGCCTGTACTCCTTCGATGCGGGCGGCGCGCAGCTCGGCGCGCTGATGATTCCGGTCTAATGCCGACTGCAGGGGATCCGTTCCTCGGTGCGGGTGGGCTGCCCATCTCCCACTCCCCTTTGGAGCGGATCGGCTACTTCCCGAACCGGCCTGAAACGCCGTCTCTGGATGACTTGATTGACGCGGTGCAGCAGTGGGTGGCGGACTTCCTGTTCCCGGCCATCAGACGCTATACCGGCATCGATTTGTCCCCGTTCCTGCCGATCCTCAACAACGTCGTAGACAACCTGCAACTGCTGTTCGGGTTCCTCGACCAAGACACATCCACTTTCGACAAGGTCGCCGCCGGGGCGTACCTGATCGAGAACGTCCTGCAGTACACGGGCCTGATGGCCACGATTGAGCAAATCGGCACGTTCATCACCGGCATCGACGCCGCCACCGGCGGCATCATCTCCCAGTTCTTCGCCGACATCCGCTACATCATCGGCGACCCCCTCGGGTTGGGGACAGGCACAGTCATTATCGGGTCAAGCCCGTTCGACATCCCCATTTTGGCGCCGGTAGCAGACCTGGTGCAGCAGCTGATTGACGGACTGTTCCAGGCGCTCGGCGGCACCGGCCCGGGCACTGTTTCCTCAGTGGTGTCCTACCTGACGAGCGTGGTCGGGGATGTTTCCGGTCTGCTGTCGGACATCGCGGCGTTTGTCGCTGCGGTGGGCGGCGGGAACATGTCGGGCGCGGGAACAGCGTTGGCGGGTGTGGTTTCGGAGTTCAACGATTTGGCCTCAAACCTCACGGCGTTCCTCACCGCCACCGGGCAGGCGACGTGGGCGGCGTTGGGTGCCCTCATCAACTCGTTGATTGATTTCCTCACAACTGTTCCCGCGGAACTGATTTCAGGAACCCTGACCGGGGCGGTCGAAGTCGGTGGCCGCGCCATCGACGTTCTTGTTCAGCATCTGAACGCCGCCGGCCAGTACGACGCCGCCTACCTACTCGGGGAAATCGGTGACGCCGTCACCGTCGGCGGCACCGGCATCGCCACGACCATCACCGACGTCTTCGACCAGATACAAGCAGTCCTCGACGCCATCTTCCAGGCCATCAACGGCGGCCTGTCCACGGGAAACACTGTCGCCGCGGTCAAAGCAGCGTTGGAAGCCATCCCCGGCGCCAACATCCTCATCTCCGGGGCGAACACCCTGCCTAGTTATTTGACGAACATCGTCTCCACCGGCCTGTACGACGCCTCCGCCGGCTTCCAAAACCTCGCTACGTCGCTGTTGAAGAATTTGACCCCCACCGGGGGGAACATCGGCCAGTTCAACGCCGCCGGGTTGACGGGGGCATTCAACACCGCTGTCACTATCGGCGGCCAAGCTATCAGCAGTATCTTCAACGGCTCCGGTCAGTTCATCGGCGTCCTGAACTCCGCCGCCACCGGCGCATTGAATACCGCCGTCACAGTGGGCGGGACGTCCCTGTCCACTTTGTTCACGAACATCAATTCCTCTGGGCAGCTGCTCCTTTCAGGCGCTACGGGGGCCTTGAACACGGCTGTCACCATCGGTGGACAAGCAGTGAGTTCCTTGTTCAACGGGTCTGGGCAGTTCATCGGGGTCATCAACTCCGCCGCCACAGGAGCTTTGAACACCGCGGTGACGGTGGGTGGGGTTGCCCTCAACACCTTGTTCACCAACATCAACTCCTCCGGGCAGCTTCTCGGAGCTGGAATTACCGGGGCCATCAACACCGCTGCCACGGTGGCGGGCCAGACCGTCGGGACTATCCAGGCCAACGCCCAAGGACTCATCAACGGCATCAACAACGCTGCTGCGGGCCTACTTTCGGGTGGTAGCACCGCTCTGGCCGATGCGCAGACGAACCTGAACCTATTGCTGACTGCCCCGGCGCAGTTCTTGCAGGGACTGTCGGGTGTCTTTGGGATTACCCCGACGCAGGATGCTTACGCGGCGGCTGCGGCGGCTGCGGCGGCACAGGCGGCGAACCTTGCCCAGCAGCAGTCGGCGTTCAATGCGGTGTTCAATGTGTCCCCGGCGTCGGCGGGGAATGTAAGCGTCACCGTTGACTTCTCTGGCATGGCGAACGCCGCCAATATGTCTGGGGTTATGTCGCCAGGCACTAGCGGCATCGGGATTACCTCCGGTGCGGCGCAGCACCAAGGAACGTCTCCGTATGGGGCGAATCAATCTGAGGTGTTCCCCACCCAGACCGCCACTGAATATCAGGTAATCACCGCCACCCTAGGGCCTTTGAACTCGCTTCTCAGTGGGTTGGGGATTCAGACCGCAATTTGTGGGCGGGAAAATTCTTCTCGGACGACCCGGGTTGCCGTGCTGACCGCTAAGAACTCAAGCACTGGTGTGGCCAGGCTTCAGTTGGGGTGTTATGTGAGCGGCACGTTCACCCATTTTGCCTACTCTGCCGATTTACCAGGTTTGGCGTCCGGCGGTGTTGTGAGAGTTATTTTGGGAGACCCGTCATCGTCTAGTCAATATGCGATGCAGGTGTTGTATAACGGGACTCCGGCAATTACTTACACCGATTCTTCCCATATCTCGCAGCTGGGTGCTTCGTACCTTTATGTCGGCCTCGACATGCTCGCCGCTAACTCGACGACGCTGTCCCCGGCCATCCGCGCTGTCACCTACCAGGACAACCCCCCACCACCCGCCGCCTACCCGTTCAGCGGTCGCCCCGCCTCCAGTGTCGACGCCAAAGGTCGCCAGTACGCATCGAGCGACTGCGGGCGCATCGACCGCGACAACGGCGGCGCCTGGGAGAACATCTATCTCGGGCCGAAAGCCTTTGCCACCGAACCGCCCTCGTCGGGTTGGTCAACCACAACCCTCGGCTCTGCGTCATTCTCGGTATCCGAGGATGCCCGGAAGCTCACCCTTCCTTCTGCAGCTGGTGATAACTGGCGCGTGGAATACCGCACACCCGCAGCGACATCGAATTACACCATAACCGCCTATATCGAAGTGTCGGCCCTGGCGGGCAACTATTTCAATAGCGGCCTAGTGCTAAGAGATGGCAGCGGAAAACTTATTGACTTCGGTATCCATTGCGACAGCGCGCAGGGCGGATTCCACCTGAATGTTTTCAAGTGGAACTCGGCAACCAGTGCTAGCGCCAGCTATGTTCAGAAGAAAATCCCCGCCGATATTCTAGCTTTCCCGAACTGGCTGCGTGTCCGAGACGACGGAAGCAACCGCTATTTTGAGTATTCACTTAATGGTGTCGACTGGAATTTGGTCTACTCGGGTGGGCGTACAGATTTCCTCACGATGACTCAAATCGGTTGGGGTGGTAACAATTCCGGCGGCAATAGCGCCGTCGTCCGGCTGCGGTCACTTTCTGGAATTTAGTTAAGGATAAACATGACAGAACTTTCCGGGTTCAGTGCTGTCCAACCGGCGGCGAACGTCGCCCCCCAAGCACTGCAACTTCCCACCAGCCTCGCCGACGTCTGCACCTGTGAATCCAACTGCGGCGCATCGCAGATACTCAAAGGACTGGCGCAAATCGTCAAGAAGGGCCTGACGAACCTCATCGAGATTGACGTCCAGGCCGTCCCCACCCCCGAAGGCGTACAGGTCGCGGTAATCCCGTGGGACAAAGACGGTGTCGCCAAGAACGGTGTCGCCCTCCCCGGCGGGTATCTGGCGATTGACGGCACGAAGGTCGTCGGAATGTCCCCGAAGCAGCACGCCGAATGGCTGGGGATTCCGTGGGAAGAACCGGCGCCGGAGGTTGTGCCGGAGCCTGAGCCTGAGGTCCCCAGTGACCCCGCGGCGTAAGTGCCTGTACTGCGGCCACCACCGCCCCACCGTGCGCGAACGCGCCTTCAACGCCCTCGTCTCCGCGCTACGCCACCTGAAAGGGCGCTGATGGCACGCCGCACCGTCTACGGCAACGACTGGTCCTCCAACGGCTGGCCGATGGTCGACGAAGGCTCCTGCACATGGGTGATAGTCCCTGGAACCAACCCTCCTGTCAGCCTCCAAATCCAGAACGGGCAACCCCTGCAAATCCTGCGGGCCTTCGCAGCAGACTTCAACGCAGAAGTAGAGCCGCTACGGGACGCTGACTCGGCGTCCTGGACGGCAGGCAACTCAGTCGGCGACTCAAACCACCTGTCCGGCACCGCAATGGATTTGAACTGGGATTCACACCCGTTCCAGGTAGCCGACGCCGGGTTCAACCAGGCGAAGCTGGCGAAGGTACGGGAGCTGCTGAATTGGTATGAGGGCATCGTCTTCTGGGGCAACGACTGGACTTCACCCAAGGACGCTATGCATTTTCAGTTGGCGTCTCTCGCCAACGGCGGGAACATCAACACCTACGGCAACCCGTTCGTGGACGACTTCATCAGCCGCAAGATAGGCCCAGACGGCTCCTCCGCCCGCCGCGGCGCCATACCCCAGCAGCCTCAACCTTCTCCCGCCCCGGACGCTCGCGCCGCTGCTATCACCGCCCTCTACGACGCCGTCCCCGTCATTGACGAGGACCGCGCCGCGCAACTCATCGACCCCCTCATGGCCGGTTTGAAGCTGGCCGAGTGCAACACCGTCAACCGGATAGCGATGGCACTCGCCCAGTGGGGGCACGAGTCCGACGGGTTCAACACCACCGAGGAGTACGCGAAGAACGGCCGCTACGCCCCCTACATCGGGCGGACGTGGATACAAATCACCTGGCAGGCCAACTACGCCGCATTCGGAAGGTGGGCCGCACAGGAGGGTCTGATTGATGACCCGAACTACTTCGTGGACAACCCTGTTGCGTTGGCGGATTTGAAGTGGGCCGGCATCGGCCCAGCGTGGTTCTGGACCGTCGCCCGCCCCACCATCAACAGTCTCTGCGACAACAGAGACATCGTCGCAGTCACCCAGCTCATCAATGGCGGCCAGAACGGAATCACCGACCGCCGCAACCGATACCAACAGGCCCTCAGCGTGGGGGACCGGCTGCTGACTCTCATCGCATCCGAACCGGAGGAAGGCCCGCTCATGGCACTCACCGACGACGAACAGACCGAACTCCTGACCAAGGTCCGCTACATCTTCGACCAGCTCGGCCCCAAACACCCCGACTGGAGCGCAGATTCGTCGATGGGCGTCAGTATCAACGGCGACGAACTGACGCTGCGTGACGGCCTGGCCGCGATGGTGCGCAAGGTCGACTCACCCGAAGTCGCCATCGTGACATTCCAAACCGAGAAGCCCTGATGCCCCTTAAACTCGGCGACCGCAACGAAACGGTCCGCCGTTGGCGGCAGGTCATGGACGCCATGTTCCACGGCTACGGCCGCACCCTCGGCCCCCTTGACCCGAACACCGACGAGTACGGCCCCCGGGCTATGTCGTGGCAGAAGGAATATCAGTTCCGTACCGGACAGGCCCCGTCGAGGGAATCCGCCAGCGGCATTGTCTCGGACCAGGACCTGATTGACCTGAAAATCGTTCGCCCGCACCGCCCTATCTGGTGCTACTCCGCTCCCGGGTCGGGTGTTCCGTGGTGGGTGGGTCCGCCGTTCGACTTGGGCGAATGGTGCAAAGCGGTGCTGAACTTGAACCATCAGCCTGTCGGCTACCCCATCGGCGGGTACCTCGGCTTCATGGGCGGTGACCCGTCACTGTCCTACAACGACGTCATCGCCTCCGAAGATGCCGAACTGGAACGCCTCATCAGCCTCAACCCCGACCTGAACGACCCAAACGTGGAGTTCTGGTTCTTCTCCTACTCCCAGTCCGCGGAGGGCATGAAAAGGTCGGTGGCAAGGTTGTTCGGCGACGGCGGCCGGTACGCGCATCTCCGCCCACGCATCAACGGTGTCATCGCGTTCGGCGACCCCACCCGCAAGCCCGGACCCACGAAGGTTGGCAACAATCCCCCCGGTTCTGGCATCTCCGGGTGGCGTGCACCGGACTGGCTGGAAAACCTCACCTGGTCAATCACCAACCAGTCCCCGACACCGGACTTCTACGCGGCCTGCCAATCCAAGATTGCCCGCCTAGCGTACGAGGTGATTGTCCGCGCCGAAACCGAACTGCCGTTCGTCATCTACCTCGGACAAATCGCCATCCCCGCCCTACTGAACCTGATAGCCCCATTCGTCGGCAACCTCACCAGCCCGCTCGCGTTGCCTATCCTGTCCGGCGCCGCGGGACTCCCAGTAGGGGCCTTGGCGCCCATCGTCGGCGGCATCACCGGAAGCGGTGAACAACCCGACCCCGAGCTCATCAAAACACTGTCAGTTCAAGGGTTGCTGACCAGCATCCCTGACCTACTCGGCCTGTTGATGGCGCTACCAGGAATCGGCGTGCACGGGGACTACTACGCCCCGAAAGACGAGTTCGGCGGGCGCAGCGGGTTCGAGGTCGCCTGCGACATCGTGGCGTCTTTCCGGCGCTAACCACCATCGAAGGGAACGCCATGACCACCCCCGACTACTTCGCGCCCTCGTTCTGGCGCAGCACACTCAACCACATCATCTTCGGCGCCGCCACCAACGCCATGAACGCCTGGATATTGGGCGGTATCGGCTCGGTGGATAAAGACACCCACCTCAGCATCCCCGGATGGGGTGTGGCTGCCGCCGCGGGCGCGGGGGCCATTCTGGCGCTGCTGCTGTCGCTGCTCGGACAGACGCTCCCCGGCACACCGCCCGCCTCGTTCGTTCCCGCCGACAAGGTCAAGCCTACGCGCCGACGCAAGCCTCCCCAGAAGACGGTGACCACAGCCGACCTGTTGCAACCACCCCCCGATGCCTAGATTCCGGGCCGCCTCATCGAGGCTGCTCAACCGGTTCTGGGAAGTCCTCGACGCCGACAACATCGTCCTGTTCCAGGCGGTGTTCGGGGCCGCGTTCATCCTCTGCGGATTGAACGGCTTGTTCGTGTCCCACTTCCAAGCCCCCCTCACCCTGAAAGGGCAGATGGGGCAGACGTACGTCGCGCTGTGGTATGGGCTGCTCGTCCTCGGACCCCTGGCGTGCCTGGTGGGGAAGTCCCTGCACAACCGGCTCATCTACGCCGGCCACCTCCTGCAAATCACCGGAGACGTCACCGTCGCCCTCGTTCTGCTCGCCTACATCACCGGGACCGTCCAGTCTGAACCCATCGGGCACGGAGGGTTCGGCGCCTTCGGTGGGACAGCGTTCTTC
Organism: Mycobacterium sp. 23; assembly: GCF_048287075.1. Classification (NCBI taxonomy): domain Bacteria; kingdom Bacillati; phylum Actinomycetota; class Actinomycetes; order Mycobacteriales; family Mycobacteriaceae; genus Mycobacterium; species Mycobacterium sp. 23. The sequence continues at coordinate 2,260,698 of NZ_JBLVUX010000005.1, read as the reverse complement.
GTCTCGGCGTTGTTGTTCATCACCCGCGACGTCCGGCGGTTGCGGGCTGTGGAGAAAAGCAAATGAACCTCGCCAGCATCATCACCGCCGCCGCCACCGGCCTGTTCAGTGGGGGCGTGGGCGTGGCCCTCATCAATGCCATCTTCAACCGCGGCGGGCAGAGGGCCACCGCGGCGAAAGACCTCGCCGAAGCCTCGAAGGTGGAATCCGAAGCGGCGAAAACGAAAGTTGAAACCCTCGCCCGGGACCACGGCCTCTGGCAGGAAGAAGCAGCGCAGGCTTACCAGCGGATAGCCGGGGAATGCGCAGCCTGCAACCGGCGCCTCAACGTCATCTCCAAAGCCTTCTACGAACTCCTCGACGACCTCAACGACCTCGACGGTGACGACCCCCGCACCCTGCGCTCCCAGGTCCGCTCAGCGGCCAGGAAAGCCCGGGCGGTGACAGCGGTGGACCTGTGAACCGGCCCCGGATACCGCAGGAGGAGCTGATGGTCATCGTCTCCGCATTCCTCGCCATGCTCGGGATTGTCGCGCTCAGTGTCGCAATCATGATTGTGTACGGAGCACTGCAACCCAACGCGTAACCCGCCCCGCACTTACCCCCCCGTCTAGCCTCACTGCTCCGAGGCTAGGCGGGGGCATTTGTCGTTTCCGGGGGGAACATCCCGCCCGTCATTTCCCCGCCAGGAACTCCGGAGAGACCTGAGCGTCCCGCAGCGCATTCACGATGCCCGCAATCATCCGCCGCTGCCCTTCGCTGGGGTTCTCTTGGAGAAGCCCTTCGACCATCCGAATTGCCAGTCCCAAACCGTCCGACAATCCCCGCTGGCGAGCCTGCGCTAGGTACTCGGCCATGCCCGCGTCAAGGTTTTCCAGCAGCCCGGGGTGGCGGCGTCGTATCTCTGCGATACGCGCAGGCTCCGGGATGCTCACCACGGCCACGGACCGCCAAGTAGTCCGTTACCGCCGCGGGGGCTAGTACCGGGGAGCAGCAAGCCGGGGCCGGCGAACCCTCCCGTGCCGATGAGGATGCCTGAATCGCCACCACGGCCCCCGTACCCAGCGAGAGGCGTGATAACGGGGACGCCATCTTCGATGCGCACCAGCGACCCTCCCGCTCCGCCAGTGCCGCCGTTTCCGAAGAAGAAGGAGCCCTGGCCACCCGCGCCGCCCATTGGGACGGGGTGTACCGACAGCGGGACTCCGCCGACGATGGTCAACTCGCCAGGCCCCGCGTTACCGCCCGCGCCGCCATTGCCCCACAACAGGCCGCCGTTTCCACCCCTGCCCCCGACAGCTCCGATGGCCGTGCTGTCACCACCCCTACCTCCGTTGCCCCACAACAACCCCCCGGCTCCGCCGTTGGTGCCGTTCCCTGCGGCGTCGGTGAACCCGTTGGCCCCGTCCCCAATCAGCGGCCGCCCCAGGAAGGTTTGGAAGGGGCTGTTGATGAAGTCCAGGAGCGGGTTCGCTGAAGCGGCCTCCGCCGACACGTACTGCCCGACGCTGCCATTCAACAAAGCGACGAACTGGTCGTGGAACGCCGCGACTTGAGCACTGGCGGCTTGGAACGCTTCGCCGTGCCCGGAGAACAGGGCGGCGATAGCGTGGGAGACCTCATCGGCTGCGGCGGTGACAACACCCGTTGTCGGGGCGCTCGCTTGGGCGACAGCCTGCCGGATGGACTCACCAACCCCAGCCAAGTCCGCTGCTGCCGCGGTGGCTGCTTCCGGGACGATTGTGAACGACACCTGGACCCCCTCAAACCCTTCGGCGCTTCAACAGCATGGTAGGCACGGCGACCTGCACGCAGGGCCGAAACCGGAGAATGTGCCTTGGTGAAACGTTCACCACACCTCCACGTTTATGCACGTCGCTGCACGCATTTAGACGGGGATGGAAGCCTAAAACCGCAGGTCGCGGAACGATAGACCCGAATTCGATTCCCGGCAGCTCCACCAAGAACAAGCAGGTCACAGCACTAAAGTACCACCGGAAATTCCTCTGTCAATCGTTTGTCAAAGAATGCCCATGTTAGGGTCTGCTCGATGGCATCGATTCGTGAGAGACCCCGCAAGGACGGCGTGACCTACGCCGTCCTGTACAAGATGGCTGACGGCCGCCAATCCTCGCTGCCCTTCGCCGATCGCAAACAAGCTGAGGCTTTCCGTCAGGCCGTCGAAGCCTACGGCGCCGAACGCGCCTGCCAGATGTACGACGTCCGGCCCGAGCCCCGCCGCCGCGACCGCACGCCCGAGACCACCGTTGCCGAATGGGTCACCCACCACATCGACCACCTCACTGGTGTCGACCCACGCACCGTCGAGGACTATCGAAGCTACCTGCGCACCGACATCGGACCCGGCGTCGGCGCGATCCCGCTCACACAACTGTCACGTGACGATGTGCGGCGCTGGGTGCAAGCACTCGAGCGATCCGGCGCCAGCGCGAAAACCATCGCCAACAAACACGCCCTACTCTCAACCGCACTCTCATCCGCCGTCACCGCCGGCCGCATCGGCGCCAACCCCGCCGCCGGCACCCGCCTGCCCCGCGGCGAACGCCAAGAAATGGTGTTCCTCACCCACGAAGACTTCGACACCCTGCTCGCCGAAATCCCCGACCACTGGAAGCCACTCGTTCGGTTCCTGGTGGCGTCCGGCTGCCGATGGGGAGAAGCCACCGCACTCAAACCCGGCGACGTCGACCGCAAGCGCAACACCGTGCGGATCTCCAAGGCTTGGCGCCGCGGCGGCGGCGGCTACCGCATCGGGCTACCGAAAACCCGCCGCTCAGTGCGAACCATCAACGTCCCCGCCACGGTCCTCGACAAGCTCGACTACACGGGGGAGTGGCTGTTCACCAACCCCGGCCGCGGTAACCGCGCCGTAGGCGGGCCCGTGCGGGCACCGAACTTCCGCGCCAACGTGTGGTGGCCAGCCATCAAACGAGCCTGGCCAGAGGTTGACGACCAAGGCAACCCGATCGCCAACCCGCTGCGGCCCCGCATCCACGACCTCCGCCACACCGCCGCGAGCTGGTTCATCCAAGACGGAAAACCCCTACCCGCCATCCAGCAGCACCTCGGACACGAAAGCATCAAAACGACCGTCGATGTCTACGGCCACCTCGACCGGCGCAGCGGCGAAGACCTCGCCGACTCCATGGGCAAGTGGCTCACCTAAGGACTTCGGAATCGGTTCGTCGGCGATTGCGTGACGACGTGCCACGGCGCGGGGTTCTTCGGCCGCACCGCCGGCGGAGAATCGCCCAGTTCCGGCTGCCACGCTTGAGCGCGCATCTGATCCGCGTCGGGCACACCATCAGGTTCCAAGCGCGGCGGCTGAAACACTCCGAACACACCAGCTTCTAGATCGCCGCGCATCAACGCTGAATGCTCCCGGTCGGCGCGCGCCGCCAACGCTGCTTCGTGACGGCGTCGGCGCTCCCGATCTTGGCGGCTCCGCCGTGCGCTCCTAGCCGCATAGGCCGCGAGCACCGCGACTACCGCGACGCCAGCGGCCATGATCCCGACACCCGCGACCGCCCGCCATCTCCCGTCTATCGAAAAGCCCAACGCGAGATTCCCGAAGATGAAGACGTACACCACTATGGCGAGCAGTTCCGGCGTCGAGAATCGCGTACGACGACGCCGATCAAACGGAGCGACCGGGGCCGGCGGGTCCGCAACCCTGTAAACAGTCCAACACCGACCGTCCCACCAACGCCAAGCCCGTGCGCCCGATGGATCCGGATACCAGCCTGGCGGTACCTGCCACGTCATAGACCTCGGACATTACGTGGCGCAGTGAGCCGCCGGAGCCGATTCACCGTCACCGGGTCGTACGACAGCGCAGCATCCGAAGCGAGCAGCTGGTTGAGCCGCTGGTAGTACCGGATCGGTATCATCCCGAGGTGGTCGCGGATGGTTTCTTCTTTCGCGCCCACGGTCTTCCAGAATTGGCGCTCCATCGCCAATATGGCCCGGTCGTGATCTGTCAGGCTATCCATAGCCAGTCTCCGTTCAGATGATGCTCAAGCTCGGCCACCTCAAACGGATCAAGGCTGGCCATGCGCGCACGCAACGTGGGGAGGTCCACCCACAATTCCTCGGCGAGTTCGGGTGGATTGCCGTCCGGGCACCACCGGTACGCGTCGATCAACGCCGCGATGGGGATTAGCCGGCGCGCCGCCAGCTCGGAGACGGTCCGCTCCTCTCGGGCCCGCGCTCTGGGCTCGTCCGGCACAGGGCCGCGCTCAAGGTGGATAAGTTCATGCGTGAGGGTGCAGCGGCGCCGGACTTGGTTGAGCTTCCTGCACAACCAGATCATGTGACCGATCTGGATCCCCCACACGCGGTCGGGGAGTTCCTGCTGACAAGAGATCGTGACATGCGGGTAGTGCTCTGCCGCATGCTTCCAGGGATGCCACCGTTGGCTCATGGGACCGAACGCTAAACGCGGCCACTGACAAGAAACCTACCGTGACCAGCAATTACACGAGTGTAATTAGCAAGTGGCCAGATCAGCGGGGGTAGGTTGCAGCGTGATCCGCTCCCAACCGGGGGTGGGTGCACCAACAGCGTGCAGCGCCGTGCGGGCAGCTGCTACAGCCCGCACGAAAGCAGACTCATCGCTGGCGTCGTCTAGAGACAAGTGAATGGTGATGGTCTTCTCGGCGAGATTGGCGCTGACATCGCCGTCGATACCGTCTGTGAGATCGGCGACCTGCTCCGCGAGAGCGTCGAGCATGGTTTCCATCTGTTCTGGTTTTGCGTCGTCGGCGAGGACCAGGTCGAGCTCGACCAAGTAGTGGCTAGTCGTCATCCTGCACCTCCCAGCACGTTTGCTTCCTAAACCAACTCTTCAGGTGTGCTAGATACATTCTGCCTGATGGTGTCAGGTGAATCGTCTTAATGTGCTCATCCTCGCACGGGCAGTACGCCTTGTAATACTTCCGCCCCTTCATCACCCGCCAGTTACGGGCCTCTATCTCCTGGATCACAGCTTCGAGGTCCTTATCCGGATGCGTCGGCCGGTTCGCTGGGACATCCTTGCGCCCCGTCACGACTCGCCGCCGGGGTAGTCATCTTCCTTCGGGTCATCCTCTTCACGGGCCGCCAGCCCAAAGTCCGACCAACTCAGCTCAGGGTCGTGCGATGCCAACTCAGGACGTCTGGACATAACACGGCGTGCTTCCGCCACGTGGTACTTATCCAACTCCTCCTGATGATGCGCCTCCCACTCCGCCGCGCGCTGCTCATCGCCCTCACGGTTCTTCCGTACCTTCTCGATATCCCAAGAAAACCCGATCTTGCTGATGCCACCCACGTTCTGTTCCACGATGCGCCACCACTCGGCTTTCCAGGGCTCTTCGCCATCTCGGAACTCGGGACCAGGATTCCACGGCGGTGTCCACGGGCGGCCCGTACCGCTGCGATTGTCATCGACCATCTGAAGCACTTCGACCAGCTCATTTGCCGCATCGTCAGGATCGATCTTCCGCCCTATCGCATACTCCAACTCAAGATTCAGCAGCCGCGCCCGCGCGACCATCCACTCATTGAAAATCTCTTCGAAAGACCGCGACCGGAAGGAAGACCAACGTGGTTGGCGGGACGCAATAGCGTCCTCCGGAATCCAGTCGGCGTCCTCGACTACGTCGTCAAGAGAGTTGACGCCTTGACGGTGCGCGAGTTCCGTCAGCCGAGATCGCTCGGCATCACTCGCAGCTAGCCACGCCGCCTCCTCCTCTGTCCTCAGATCCTCAGGCTTCTGCTCGATGACCAAGCGCCAGCGAAGACTATTCGTGCCACGGAAAGGTGGCACCTCAGCGAGCGGCGGCAGGGGAGACGGGACACGGAGCGGTGTTGGCTCACCGCCATCCAGGATTGCTCCGATGCTCCCCGGAGCCCATTTCAGCACCCTCTCCAAGTCTGCACCGGTACCGTCACGAAACTCTGAGTGCTTCCCGCCTTCAATCAGGCGAAGCGTCGCAGTGGATGGGCCGCCGGCCGCGTGGACATCCGCCTGGGTCATCTTGAGAGCTTTTCGCTGGGCCCGAACGAGCCGACCCAACCGCATCTCCGGGGTCTCACTAGTCATGGCAAAAGGCTCCCAAACGCAGACGCGACAGGTCTAGTTAGGTTTTGACAAGTCTAGCGCCAGTTCAGTCGCTAGAAACGCTACTTACGCGCTTGTCATTTCGCAGGTTGTCAGTACTTTTCAGCGATTTTGCTTGCGATACTAGCGATGGTTGTCTAGGGTTGTCGCTATGCCAGCGATAGAACCGCTAGGACCGATGATCCGAATCAAAGATCTCCGCCTAGCCCACGGATGGAGCCAGACAGATCTGGCGCAGCGCATCGCCGAATTCGGGGTTGAGGTCACCGACGCGGGGATCTCGAATGTCGAAAACGGAAACAAGAAGGCCAGCGACAGGCTTCTCACGGCTTGGGCCAAGGCCCTCGGCGTAGAGCCACTCAACGTCTGGCATGGGCCCCTGCGGCCGCCTGTGGAGCCGGCCAAGCCTCCGCGCACTCGCGCATGCGCCCCCACGACGGATCGCCGCACGGCATGAGCGCCGATCTGGTTCAAGCTGCCTCCGGCGGCTCGCCGTTTGACGCGATCCGCCGTGTCCGTGCCAACGGTTCGGAGTATTGGACCGCGCGCGACCTTTGCAACGTCGTCGAGTACGACACGTGGCGGAACTTCGCCGCGGCTATAGAGCGTGCCAAGTACGCCATCACGAACGCCGATCAGCCTCTGACCAGCCACGTTGTCGGCGCCAACAAACTGGTCGAACGTCCGCAGGGCGGCTCTATTACCCGGGAGGACTACGAGTTATCCCGATACGGCGCGTACATGGTCCTGATGAACGGCGACCCGCGTAAGCCGAAAATCGCTGAGGCACAGGCTTACTTCGCGATCAAGACGCGGCAGGCCGAGATCGCTCCGCGGCAGCAGGCCGAGTTGGTAACCAAGGCGGACCTCGCTCGCATGGTCCTGGAAATCGAAGAAGAGAAAGCCACCATCGCCGCGGCCCTCGAATCAGCCGCCCCAATGATCGCGTACCACGACCGCTACATCTCCAACGACGATGCCGTGCTGGTCGAGGTGTGGGGGGCGCAGTTCGGGCTGACCCGCCCCCAGGCGTTCGCCCTCCTGGTTGAGCACAAGATGATCTACCGCCGGCTGATCATGAAGCGGTACTCGAAGAAGCAGGGCCGCGTCGTTGACGAGTACGAGTACCGGGCCTACGCCCGGTACATCGACTGGTTCGACCTTCGACCGCAGCACGACGTTGCGCGCCACCATAACGGGCAGGTCCGCCAAACCCTCTATGTGCGGCAGGAATTCGCGCTGCAGATCGCAGACAAGCTTGGGTTGGGGGCCAAAAAATGAGTGATTTCATCCGGACTGATCCGGCACAGCCAAATCTGTTAGACGGCACTATCTACGCCTACGAACTCCGTGAAGGTGGTTGCTACATCACCGTTGCCGGCAATGACGAGACGCCGCTGATCCTGTCGACCGACCTGGAAGACATTCAGAGTCTGCGTGCGATTGCGGCCCACTATCCGCCCAACACGATGCCGGGATTCAGCTTCTATGCCGAGCCTGTTGAGGTCGCCGGCCAGAAAGCACAATCCGTCGTTGGGCTCGGGTCGGTGGGAGATACCGAGTACGCCTATGTCGGCGCAGGAGGGAAGGGTGTCTGCTACGGCGAAGTCCTTATGACGCGTGAACAACTGGGCACGTTGATCGGCGAACTCCGTGACATTCACGAATCAATGGGGCCCGCCTCATGAAGCACCCGTTGCCTGAGGCCGCCCGCCGTATCTGCGGCCAGAACCACGGCCTGCGTGATCCGGAGCGTTGGGTGGCGACGCAGCTGAAGCGGAAGCGGTTCCGAGGGCAGAAGATTGGCCGGGTCTGGTTCATGACGGATGCGGATATCGCCGCGGCGGAAGAGGCGCTGTACAACCGACCCGAACATCTTCCTGAGCCGGTGGAAGCAATGCCCACTGAGCCAGCCGCTACCACGATCGCTGACGGGTTGACCTCGCGCGGCCGGCGCCGGCTACGGAGCGCCTCATGACCGCCACGGCGTCCGAGGTGGTCACCGCGGCCTCTGTGTACTCCCGGCTGGACGCCAACACGCGGGAGCTGACCGCGTTGCGCCGGGAGAACCACCGGCTGCGCAGTGAGAAGGCGAATCTGCAGGCGTGTCTGGAGGCGGAGCGGGCTGAGGTTGCGCGGTTGCGTCGGGAGAACCAGCGGGTGTGCGCGGAACGCGACACCGCGAAAGCACTAGCCACCACAGGGGGAACGCGATGACCGAATCATCCGAGATGTACAGCGAGTTCGCGGTGTTCGTCGAAGGTGTTGGGGCCGTCGTTGGGGCCGTGTCGGCGCCCATATCGCCGATCATCAGCCCCGCCGTGGGCCCGGATAAGCCGACAGTGTTCGACCGACGCGACGACGCCGAACATCTCGCACGCCGGATCTGCACGGACTACGAGCGCATGGGGATGCCGCAGATGGCTCGGAAGGTCCGGGTTTTCGTCCGGACGGTGACGGTTACGCGTGGCGGCTGGTTGTTCGCGGCGACGGACGGGGCGTCGCGATGAGCAATGCGCCGATCGTGACGGTCTACACCAGCGGCCCGGGCTGTATGGCGTGTGTGCAGACGAAACGTCACATGGATCGCCGGGGGATCGCTTACACCGAAGTCGTCATCGGTGACGACGAATTGACGATGGAAGCGATCGCGTATCTGGGGTTTCGGACCGCACCGGTGGTGTGCGCGGCAACGAAATCCGGTGAGCAGGTTTGGGACGGGTACCGGCCGGATCGGATCGACCGGCTGACGATGGCGGTCGCGTCATGATCGGGACGCTGTTGCGCGCGGCCGGTGGTGCCGCCTCGTTCACTCTGGGCAGTTTGTGGCCGATGCGCTGGCCTGCGTTCCCGGTGGCGTTTTTCGACTTCGACATGTTCAACGAGCCGGCCGATGCGTTGTGGGCTGAGGCGCGGGAACGGTGTGCCCGGGAGGCGCGCGCCCTCGACGCGCAGGCGCGGGAGTTGGCGGCGCAGACCGCGATCCCGCCGCAGGTGGAAGACCCGACCGTCGTCGCCGCCAGGGCTGTCCTCGCGATGGTGTCGGGGGACATCACCGCCGCGGCCCGTTATCTCGACGACCTCTACAAGTGGGCCGCCGACCAGTTCGACCAGATCGCCGGGTTCACTGAAGCGTTCGGCATCACCCTCCCACTGACTTCTGCTGCCGAGCCGGAGCGTCCTGCGACAACGTTGCCCGCGGACCCCTCGCCAGCAGACGGCCCCGCGCTCGGCTCCCTCCCCCCAGAGGCCAGCGCGGGGCAACCAAACTTCACCCGTCGGAGCTCGAAGACGCCGCGTACGCGGTGCGCCGCCACATCACTGATCGTGTCGCACCTACTTCGGTGATCGGGGCCGAAGCGTGGACGCACCTGGCCGAAAAGCTGGAAGCCGCAGCGGTTTCCAAGTAGTAAGGCCCGCCCCCGGCGCACACCGGGGGACGGGCCAAGTGTCCACAACCAACCCCGCGAAAGGAATGTCATGGACAAACCAGAGGTTACCCGACCCGCGCAGCGCCGCAATTACGCGTGTTTGGGGATGTACGTCACACCCGATTCGCCGCCAACCGCCGTCGTCTACCGCGACGAACAGGGCCCGATGATCCGGACCAGCCCGTTCGGGCAGTCCGACGGCGTGCACCTGACCATGACGATCGAGCGTTGGCGGCAGTGGAACGCGATCGTGGAACAGGCGATCGCCGAGTCGGTGTCGCTGCGGCTGGCGGGGGCGTCGCTGTGAGGCCGCTCGTTCCTGTGCTGGTCGTCGGCGCCGGCATCGCGACCGTCGCCGCGGCGACCGGACTGGTCACCGGCATGGACACGGTTTTCGCCGTGGGCGCGGCCATCGGGTTCCTGTGCTTGGCCGCGACGGCGGGGATTAACTTCCGCTTCGAACGGTGGCGGGCCCGCCAGGAACGCGAGCATCCGGCCGACTGCTGGTGCACGGTGTCGTCCCGGTTCTACCTGGACCCGGTGTGTGCGCGATGAATCCTGAAGCGTTTCAGCAGTTCATCGACAACGTCCGTAAGTCCGGTTTGCCGGGCGCGGAGGTCATCATCGCGTTCGCGGCGGTCGCATCCGGGTTCACCCTTGCCCGCGTTGAGGGCGGCGAGCTGCAGGCGGTGCGCTCATGATCCGCCCGCGCACGCTGCTGCTGATGCTGTTCGGCGCGCTCATCGCCGCCGCAGCCTGCAACGCCCCAGCGCACGCCGATCCGGTTGCCCCGCAGGTCATCAACTACGCGCCGACGCCGAAAGGACAGTTCGCGTGATCGAAAATTGGAAACCTGTTCCTGAATGGGAAAAGTTGTACGAAGTTTCGGACCTGGGCAACGTACGCAGCTTGGATCGCTGGGTTAGAAACGGCGGCGGCGGGTTCCTGTACAGAGGCCGATTACTGCAGCCGTCTGTTGGCAAGAGAGGGTATCTGGTTGTCGGTCTAAGTGACGGAGCGGCCAGAACGAGGGCTGGCGTCAAAGTTCATCGACTTGTATTGGCGGCGTTCGTCGGACCGTTACCCGACGGAATGATGGGACTGCACCAGAACGGAAACAAGCTCGACAATCGGCTGACAAACCTGCGCTACGGCACCAACGCCGATAACCAGTACGACTCGATGCGGCACGGGACTCATCCTTGGGCAAGTAAGACGCATTGCCCTGCTGGGCATGAATATTCGGCGGAGAACCTCGTTGTCAGCACTCGGGGCGACGGTAGGGAATTCCGCGCGTGCAGGACGTGCCGGAGGAATCACGACGCGGCTCGCCGACTGGCTGCCGGGATGCGCCCGCGTCGTTTCAAGTCACGCGCACCGAAAGGCCAACTCGCATGAGCGACACCCTGCACTTCCCCGGCGATCACCGGAACTTCGATCCGGAGCACATTTACGGGCCGGATCTGTTCGGCGGCTGCTACCGCGCGTTCGACGCCGACTACCAGCCCGGCACCGACCAGACCGCGCTGCATCTGGTGCCGATCCCGCACGGCGTCATCCAAGAACGCGGCATCATCAAAGCCGTTGAGGCACAAGCCCAACGGGACATGTTCGAACGCATTGAGCACGTGTTCGGGACCGGTGCAGCATGACGACCACCGCGGTCGACACCGCCCGATTCCTCGCCCTCTGCACCGAATGCGGCGGCGGCCGCTGGGTCACCAGCCCGCGCGCCGCCGACCTCTGGGAGCGCCACCACACACACGACAGTGAATGCGGTGCAGCATGACCGCGGCCACCGAACGGTACAACCCCGCCCTGCGCGCCACCCGTCAACACCTAGCCCACTACGACCGCAACCGCGACGACCTCGACCAAGAACGCCGCGTCCGACACCTAGCACTCGTCGGCGCATCAGAAGTCGAAACAGCCGCCGTCACAGGACTATCCACGCAAACCGTCGGCCGCATCCGCAACCGACCGCCAGAACCAGACCGGCCAGAAGTCCCCGACGGACGCGTCACCGACGCACGCGCCGCCGAACTCGAAGACACCGCCGACCTCGCCCTGCACCTGGCGATGCTGCTCCGCGACGAAGACCCGAACCTCACTTGGGGGACCTTGTCGCAACTCCGACGCCGCCAACTGCAAGAACTCACCGTCATCGCCCTCGCGTCCATACCGATCGACATGACCCGGGACCAGTTACTCACCTGGGTTCACGACCTCCCCGCAGCAAGGACAGACATATGACCGCAGTCGCCCCCGCGCCCCGCTGGATCAACCCCACCTGCATCGAAGCCCTACACGCCAGCAACCGCGTCCGCACCGAACACGCAGCCCTACACACAGTCCCCGCCGCGCGGAAAGCCGTACGCGTCATGCGGAAATGGGCCGGGCACCCCGATACCCGCAAGCCTGCCGGCATGTTCAACCGCTACTACGAGGCGCTGAACGCCCGCGTCGACCACCCAGACGCAAGCCTCGCCGAAATCGCCGCCTGGCTCGGCCTGCGGAAAGACCAATACTCCGCCCGCTTACGCCGCGCCATCGCCTACGCCCAAAGCCTCGAGGCCAACGCATGACCGGCTTCCGACCCGGGGAACACGTTTGGTGGAAGACCACCGAATCGTCCGTACTCCGCGGCACCGTCCGCGAGGCCGCCGAACGGCCAGGCGTGCAACCCGACGGAGAAACAGACCTGCTCTACCTCGACGCCGAACAACTCCACCGGGCGTTCACCCCCGGTGTCTACCGGCCCGGGCAGCCCGGCTACATCGAACCCGGAACCCCCGACTGGCTGCAGGCGATCACCCCGTCGAAAGTCGCCGCGATCCTGGGTGTTTCACGCTGGGAGTCCCCGTACCGGCTATGGCACCGCATGAAGGGCTTGGTCGACCCGGAGCCGCCGAAAGACATCTTCGACATCGGCCACGACTTCGAGCCCGCCGCCGCGAACCGGTGGCGCCGCCACAATCCCGGATGGCGGCTCTCGCCCGGCGAGGTCCAGTTCGTCGATTACCCGGCCGGCTACCCGACAGTCTGCACCCTGGACCGGCGCGCCGTCCGCGGCCGCGGGCGCCGCGTAGTCGAGTTCAAAACAGCCCGGCATCTCGAAGAATGGGGCGACGACTTCACCGGCGAATGCCCCGAAGACTATGCCGCGCAATGCATGGCGCAGATGATGTTCACCGGCTGGCTCACGAACCCCGCCCACCTGCTGGTGTTGGGCCCGTACTTCAACGACCACATCTACACCATCGACTACGACCCCGAAGTCGCCGAATGGATCTGGTCGAAGTGCGGCGAATTCCACGAATCGCTAGCCGGGGACGAGCCACCCGATCTGGACGACAGCGTCGCCACCTACGAATGCGTCCGCCAACTACACCCCGACATCGACGGCAGCACAGCCGAAATCGACCCCGATCTGGCCATGGCCGTGCACAACGCCAACGACGACCACAAAGCGTCCGAAGCGCGCCTACGCGGCCTGAAAACCCGGTTGCTCGACCAGATGGGCAACGCCCAGCACGCCGTCAGCGGCCAGTTGAAAGTCGCGACCCGAAGCACACACGCCCGCGGCGGCGTCGCACTGAACCTCGCACGCAAACACCCCGCCATCCAAGCCCAGGAAATGAGGAGCAAAACAGCATGAGCAGCACCGACATCGCCATGATCGACGAAACCAGCACCGACATAGTGCCCGGCCAGGTCGGCTTCAACTCCGCGCAACGCGCCATGCTCGCCCAACTCGGACTGTCCGACGCCCCCGACGGCGACCTGATGCTGTTCTCCCACGTCTGCCAGAAGACCGGCCTCGACCCCTTCCGACGCGAGATCTACATGATCGGCCGCAACACCCAAGTCACCCGCTACGAGAAGGTCGACCCGAACGACCCGGAATCCAACCAGCGGAAAGTAACCCGCTACGAAACCGTCTACACCATCCAGACCGGCATCCAGGGATTCCGGAAGCGTGCCCGCGAGCTCGCGGAGGAAAAGGGAGACCAGCTCGGGTTCGACGGCCCGTACTGGTGCGGCGAAGACGGTGCGTGGAAGGAAGTGTGGCCCGAGACTGAGAAGCCGGTCGCCGCGAAGTACATCGTGTTCCGCAACGGCGAGCCGGTGCCGGCGGTCACGCACTTCGCCGAGTACGTGCAAACCGTCAAGGTCGACGGCAACACCGTTCCGAACTCGATGTGGTCGAAGATGCCACGCAACCAGATCGCGAAATGCGCCGAAGCGTTGGCGATTCAGCGCGCCTACCCCGATGAATTGTCCGGCGTTGTCCTCGAGGACGCCGCTCAGGTCATCGACAGCGACGGGCACGTCATCCGCGAAACGCAGCGGCCACCCGCCCGGGCCCGCGGCGCCGCCGCGCTGCGCGACCGCGCCAAAGCCGAAACGCTGTCCGGCACGCACGCAGCCGCCGCGGATGCCCCGGTCGAAGCCGAAACTGTCGAACCTGGGTCGGCTGAGACCAAGACCGCGCCCGACGACCAGATGAGCACCGCGACGCGCCGCAAGTGGCTGAACCGCATGTTCCAGCTACTCGGCGAAGGCGACTGCGGCGACAGGACCGACCAGCTCATCGTTATCGCCGCCCTGGCCGGTCTCCCGGTCGGAAGCCTTGAGCACCGCGACGGCATCGACGACGACCAGCTCCGGGCAGTCGTGAAAAAGCTCAACGAATACGACAAGAAAGGCCGGCTCGGCGCGGAGATCACCGAAATCTTGAACACCGCCACGTTGGCCGAAGCCAACACCGAAAGCGGCGAACAACAAACCCTCGACGGCACCAACTGAAAGGAACCATCATGGCCGAAAACAACGATCAAGCAACCGAATTCGCCACCCTGCTGCTCACACACGCCAAGGGCCGCGCCCACGACGAAGCCACGAAGAAACTCCGCGAAGCTGTCGAAGCCGTACAGCAGACCGGCAAAGCCGCCTCGGTAACCGTGAAGCTCGACATCAAGCCAGTCGACAAGATCCCCAACGCATTCCGTATCCAAGACTCGATCACCGCCAAGATCCCCGAAGACACCCGCACATCCATGTGGTTCGGCGACGACCAGGGCGGCCTGCACCGCAACGACCCGAACCAGCGATCCCTTTACGACGACGACGAACCCGCCGACAAGAAATCCGCCGCCGCCGGCCGCGACAACTAACCCCTCACCCAACCCCCTCTGGAAAGACCCCTCACCCAACCCCCTCTGGAAAGGCAACTCTGAACATGGCAAGCATCAGCGACGACACCGCAACCGAACTCGGCGTTATCAGCTACGACGGTCCAGCCGGGGCGATCGTCCGGACACCGCATGAGGCGCAGATCATCAACGGCCTGCTACCGCACCAGAAGCACGCGGTCGCCGTCACCGAAGAACACGGACTGCAGGTCACCGACATCGCAGTCGACCCCACCGAATTCCCGTTCCCCCTGCGGGTAAAAGGGGAGCGCACCGTCGCCGAACTCGAATCGTTCCTCGCGGAACTCGCCCGCCGACCCCTCGACCAGATCGGCGACACCGGAACCCTGTGGGGAAGCGCCAAGCGCGGCGTCCTCACCGCCATCTACAACGACCACAACACCAACGGCACCGACGCAGGCTGGCGCGACGACAAACTCACCATGAAACTCACCGCCGACGACGACTGGGCCGCATGGCACGCCATGTCCGGACGCCTCTACCCGCAAAACGAATTCGGCGACAAGATCGAAGAACTGCTCCACACCATCACCAGCCCCGACCAAGCCGAACTTCTCGAAGTCATCGACAGCATCCGCTCATCCACCAGCGGCGAATTCGAATCGAAAGTCGAACGCGCACACGGCGGCCTGAAACTCACCTACCGCGAAGACCACACCGTCACCGCCGGCAAAGGCCGCGAACTCGAAGTACCGCAGGTCATCATCCTCAACCTGCGCCCATGGGAAGGACACCCCGAGACCTACCCCGTCGAGGCCAAGTTCCGCACCCGCGTCACCAACGGCTCCCTCGGACTCGCGATCAAGCTGCAACCGACCGCCCAGATCCTCCGCGAAGCCTGGCACACCATCACCCAAGCCGTGACCGGGCAAACCGGCAAGCCCGTTCTCGCGGTCGCATGAGGTTCCGCGACATCCGCGCCGGTGTGACGGGCGGCAACCCCGTCCCGTCACACCTAGCCGCGGCCACCACACCCGCCCGCCCCAAATCCACCGCACTCAAACACCCACCCGCCTGGTACGGCGCCCGCATCCAAATGGCCCGCGACACAGCCAACCAACAACCCAAACGCTCACGCCGCCAACGACAAACCCGCAAACCCCGCGTCGGACGGTGGAAATGACCGACCAACTCGCACGTCATTCGGATGAAGGCAGGTGACTGATGCCGACGGGATACTGCCGCCAATGCTCCCGGCCGTTCGTTGATCTGCGTCACCGCCTGTGCGGCCGCTGCTATCAGCGGGCACGGAAGCGCGGGGAGATCCAGGGTTGGGTGGACGCCGCCCCGGTGCGGGCACACATCGAGGCGCTACATGCGGCGGGGTTAGGGCAGAGGCGCATCGCCGAGCTGGCCGGCCTCGATCGCTCCCAGGTGCGCAACATCTCCGTAGGCCGGCGCGCCCAAGACAAGACCTATGACGGGCCGGCCAAGTTCTGCCACCCTCGCACCGCCGCGGCCATCCTGTCCGTGCCTGTCCCTGAGCTGGACCCGAAGGCTGTTGAGTGGCGGGAGCTGCGGGCCGCGCTGAACCCCCGCCGGAAGCCGCGTCGGAAACCGAAGCAGCCCACCTGGGGTGAGCGGTACGCCGAGCTGAACCAGTTGGGTTACAGCGACATCGAGATCATGCGCAAGTTCGGTGTCAGCGCGCCGTCGATGCTGCGGCAGATGGACCGGTATGGACTCACCCCGCAACCTGCGCTAGTGGCCGAGGCTGTCATTCAGCGCAGTAAGCAGAGGGCATCGTGACCCTGTTCCCAGACTACGTTATCCCCGGCTGTGTGAACCCTGTCGCCGCGCAGGGGGAGCCGTGCGGGGACTGCAGGACCGCGTTCGGACCGATACTGCGCGAAACCGACGGCCCATCGCTGACCGCCCAGGACATCGCTGAGCGTGACCGGTACGTCCGCACCGCCTACGCCCTGCAATGCGAGGTGGCGTGGTGACCGCCACCGACTGCCGCGCCGGCCGCTGCTCCTGCGCCGCCATCGAAGACCGCCGCGTCGGCGGCACCACCGTCCGGCAACGCGCCCAGACCGGATACCGCGCACCGGACGGCCAAATCGTGTGGATGCTGCAGCCATCCAACGCCTGGGTATCGCCCGGCTGGGCGAAACACATCGAAGCCCTGCGCACCGCACCGAAAGTAACCCTCGGCTGGATCGACGGCTGGCTCGTCTACCGCACCCACCCCCACGAAGACGAACTACGCGACTACGCGTTCGGCCGGATCCGGTGGGAGCACAACGCTGAAACCACACCACCACTCTTCGAGGTGCCAGCATGACCAACATCCACTTCGCTGCCGCACTGTTCCCCCAGCACGCGAAGTCCGGCGCTGACGCGCTACTCACCGCGGCCGACAACGCCGCCGCGCAAACCCAACGCCTGCAACGCTTCCGCACCCAGGTCGCGGACCTGCTCGGCATCCCGGCCAACGCGGAGGATGCGTTCGTGCTCAACGAGATTGAGCACATGTGCCGGCGGGCAGAGGAATGCGAACACGACCATCGGGGGGTGCCGCGTGGGTGACAAGACCAGCATCGAATGGAGTGATGCGACGCTAAATCCGGTCACCGGATGCACGAAAGTCTCTGCGGGGTGCGATAACTGCTACGCCGAGACGTTCGCCGAACGGTGGCGCGGCACACCCGGCCACTACTATGAGAACGGCTTCGACGTCCAGCTCCGGCCGGACAAGCTCGAGCTGCCGTTGCGTTGGAAGCGTCCCCGCCGGATCTTCGTCAACAGCATGAGCGACCTGTTTCACGACCAGGTGCCGGACGACTACATCGCCCGCGTCTGGGGAGTGATGGCGTGGTCCCCGCACCACACCTATCAGATCCTGACCAAGCGCCACGCTCGGATGCGGTCACTGCTGAACAGCCGCGCGTTCAAGTCTGCCGTTGACGATGCCTGGTACGACCTCGGCAGGCGACTCAAGCTCAGCCGACCGGACGGCCCGGCGCACCCCTACGACCGCTGGCCGCTTCCGAATTGCTGGCTTGGTGTGAGCGCCGAGAATCAGCAGTGGGCTGACATTCGCATCCCCGCGCTGCTCGACACCCCTGCCGCGGTCCGGTTCGTCAGCGCCGAACCGCTGCTGGGGCCGATCGAACTTGAACAATGGCTTCACGATTCGAACTGCCTAGCCCCACAGCTCGGGGATATCGAGGACCACTGCATCTGCTCAGAGCCGCGTGAGGCGCACATCAACTGGGTCATCACCGGCGGCGAGTCCGGCCCCGGCGCCCGCCCCGCACACCCCGACTGGTTCCGGTCCATCCGCGACCAATGCCAAGCGGCCGGTGTGGCGTATTTGCACAAGCAGAACGGCGAGTTTCGGCGTTGGCGGCCAACCGATCCGCCTGGTCGGCTCCTATATGTGCACCGTGAGACTGGTGCCACCACCAGAGATCCATACGACAGCGACCAGCTTTCGGGGCTCTGGACTGCCATGTTCCGCGTCGGCAAGCACCGCGCCGGCCGCGAGCTGGACGGGCGGACCTGGGACCAATACCCACAGGCGGTGACGCATGGGTGAGAAGGAGAACCGTCGCCGAAATCAGCGGCGCCGCATCTTCTACCGCGACGGTTGGCAGGACGACCACGGCGACTGGTTTGCCATGTGCGCCGTGGGTTGCGGTGCGGTGCTGTCATTCCACAGCGCCGGCACCCGTCTCCGCGACAAGACCATCCCCGGCCGCCCGGACGGCAACATTGAGCTGGTTTGCAAGGCAGGGTGCAACCCGCAAGGGGCCTTGAAGATTCAGGTCCGCTGGCGTCGTCAGGCAGCCGCCAACGCCGCGAAGGCTGTGACGCATGGCTGACACCGTAGACGCAGTAGCGGCGCACCGCCCGTACGGCCTGGATTGCAAGTGCGGCAGGCCGATTAATTCCGACGCTGATTGGGCGCGGCACCTCATCGACGCACTCGGACTCACCGAGGAAACCAAGGGGATGGTCGCTTGCGAATGTGGCCACCCCCGAATCGACCACCGCCCAGCCGATCCGGGGCCGTTCCGGTGCTACGGGCGGCAAGGAAAGTGCGCCCGTAAGACGTGGAATCGGCGCCTGCAATTCCGGCTGGTGTCTGGGTGGGTGCGGAAGGGCAACACCAATGAGTGACGACATCATCGCCCGCGCCGAAGCCGCGCTGGAAGGCGTCACAGACGGGCCGTGGGTTGCCGAGTACTCGGGCGAGCAAGGCAACTGCGTTATTCCGCATGACGCCCAGTCCACGCGGGAAGCCGTCTGCACCACCCATCTGTACTACCAGGTGGCCGACGCCGAGTTCATCGCTGCTGCCCGCCAGCTCGTCCCTGAGTTGGTTGCCGAGCTGAAAACCACACGGGCGCAACTACGTCAGGTTGCGCGCCAACTCGGACTGTTCCTTGAAGACGGTGAGCGGAACCGCGTCATCGTCGCGCTCGCAATCACCGACGGCAAACCGGAAGGGAACGAAAATGTCTGAAGAGCCTAGCGACTTTCTTATTGACCCTTCTATGTGCCCCTGTGACGAGTGCTTAACAGGGCCAGAGAAACCGCCTGGACCTTCCGAAAGAGAGTGGACCGTCCACGTGCTCGGCCCTGACGACATCATGCCCGCCACCGACTACGCCGCCGCGGTGCGCCAGGCCAACGAGATCAACAAGACCGTCGAGGATGGCTTGCCGACTCGCACCGAATACCACCCGTTCGTGTGGGCCATCCCAGTTCGCCAGGGCTACTACGCCTATCCGCTGAAGCCCGGGGAGACATGCTGATGGGCTGCTCACATTTCAGTTGCACCTGCCAGATCCAGGGCTGCGGCCTGACCCACCCTGCGGACTGGACACCCGTCATGAAGGCCTCGATCAACGGTGTCGTTGTCGCCGGTGACGACCCCGCCGACTGCATCGCGCACTACCTGCTCCGCCTTGGCTACCCAACCGACCGTCCGGAACACCTGCGCAAAGTTGCCGAGTCCATGGCGGCCAGGCGGCCGATCAACGCTGCAGAGGCGGCCACCGATGCCTGAGCAGAGCACGGACCTCAAGTCGATCATGCGATCGCACCAACTCACTGTGGACATCTGCAACGACCCTGACCTTGATGGCGACGCGAAGCTGTTCGCGCTTCTAGTTGTGACGCTGCTCTACCAGCGCCGCGCGGCCGGCCGTAAAGACCTCAAGAGCCGCAGCATGTTTCAGCAGATCGCGAAAATGTGCAACAAGCGCGATCCAAACTTCTGGATCCGCCGCGTCATCCAAAAAGACATCCCCAGCTACGAACCGCCGCACCGATCGGAGCAAGGGTGCCTCGCTCCGATGATTCAACGAGAAGGCCCCTGCGGTAAACCGGCCATCGCTCACGGCTGGGATCGCGACCCTCTCACAGGGGCAGCCACCCCCTACGCGTTCTGCTCACGCCACCGCAACCACGCCGACGACTGGCGCATCAAACAGAACATCAAGCAGTGGATCGACAACGGCCGACCCTCACCGCCACCCAACTCGGGTGGTGTCCTGCGTCGCTACTTCGCCGCCGACTGGGACGCGCTCTATAAGTGGGCCGCACCGTATCTGACGCCGCTTGATGGCGAGAAGCCACCGACCTTGCCGAAGCCGAACCTGTCGCTAATCCGGGGCGGCAGCGCATGAGCACCAGCCTGTTTGACGCCCGTTATCCCGGACGCTGTGACGCGAACGGCTGCCGCATCGAAGAGGGCGACCGCATCGGATACGCCGACGGCTACGACAAGCCGTTGTGCGAATCCTGCTGGTGCGCCGACAAGGAAGAGACCGCGCCGCCCCAGGTGTGCGCTAGCTGCTTCACCGTCCACGCCGGGGAGTGCTGGTGAGCACCCGCGACGAGCAGAACGCGCGGTACCGGGCCGGGTTGTGCGTCGACTGCGGCGAGGTGGAGCACAGCGCAGGACGGCGGTGCGACAACTGCCATGACAAGTACCTCCGAAACCCGTTAGGAGACAACCAGAATGCATGACAACGACCCATTCGCACGCACACCATCAAAGCAGCAGCCGGACCACCCGTTCCTCACCCTCGCAGCGGCATGGCTCGTCGTGTTCAGCGCCGTCCTTGTCGCACTCTGGATCTGGTTCTGATGCAAGACGACATCATCGCTGCTGTCGCACAAGCCATCTGGCAGGCGGACCCGTTCAAGATGGGCGACCCCGACACTTGGACCGGCAGCGGGGAACAAGCCGACTACCTGGGCATGGCCCGGGCCGCCATCGCCGCGCTCGGATTGCAAGTGCAGTGGGGCTGGCAGCTCGGCGACAACACACCATCCGTCTACCCCAGCGAACAGCAAGCCCGCGACCGCGTCACCTACCTCGACACCGCGTTCCAGATCGGCACGGAACGCCACATCGTGCACCGCTACACCACCCCCTGGACCCGAGAGGACACCGGATAGTGGTCGACATCCCGAACACCCCTCTCACACAACGTATGCGGGCGCTGTGGCTGTACACCGAAGGTGATGAGACATGGGAGCAGTGGTATGCCCGTCACTGCATCGGCGGCACCAACGGGCGCGCGATCGCCGCCGTGCTGTTCGGCCGAGCGTTGCGGTACTGGCCCGATTTCTTCACCCCAGAAGACCAGCCGGCTCTGGCGGCATGGTCGGAAATCATCGACAAATGGCATCCGTTCATCACACCGGACGTAATCAAGCGCGCCGTCGACCAAGTACACGCGGACGGTGTCCAGCACCCATGCCCAGGGCACTTCACCCAAGCCGCCGAACGAATCATGGAGGCAGACGCTTCGTGACTACCCGCGAGTACGCCAAGAACCTGTTCTCCAAATGGATCGATGACGACTGGCTCGACCAGCCGCGCTTCGACAAGCTGTTCTGGGAAGCCCTCAACGGAACCCGATCCGTCAACCTGATCGGCGTCGCACCGATCAACTTCACCCGCTGGCGGCGCATGATGCGCGACGGCCCGCAGCTCGCCACCGACCTGGAACTGAAAGCGGCACTGATCCGCCTCGGCCGGCGCCGATACGTCTACGTCGACGAGAACACGGGGGAGTACCTGATCCGGTCGCGGATGCGCCGAGACGACCTCGACAAGCAGCCCACAAGCTTCCTGTCCGCGTTACGGATGATCGCCGTGTTGGACAGCCGCCGATTCGCTGTACCGCTGCGATCCGAACTTCAACGGCTGAGCCTGCCGGTCATTTCGACGGCCAAAAACGAGGCCGCAGCAAACAGGTTGCAGGACGCTTTGAAGCGGGCATGGGACGCCGCCCGTAGTCATCTCGACACCCTCGCGGAAGGGATGCCGGATCCCTTCCCGGATCCCTTCCTAGAAGACTTCCCTGAAGGGATACCTGTTCCCACCCCGAGTGGGATGCAGCGACCTGCGGAAACGCAAACCGCTCAGATCCCACCCGGGATGGGATCCCACATCCCACCAATTTCAGGTTCAGGTTCAGGTTCAGGTTCTTCCACCCTCGTAGGTGGTTACGTGGGGGAGGGCGCAAGCGAAACCCGGACCGGACACTCGGCAGCCGCGCCGGACTCAAACGAGCCCCCCTCGAATTGCCCCAAGCATCGAGACGACCCCGCCCCACCCGCGTGCGGGGCGTGCGGCCGACACAACGAGCGCCGCAAACGGTGGCTAGAGCAACGCGCCGACGAACTCGAAGCAGCGAAGCGCGCCGCAGCCGAAGCCGAAGCCGCCCGCCGCCGCGAAGCCGCCGAAGCAGCCGTCCAAGCCATCGCCGCCTGCGAGCTCTGCGGCCCTGACGGCTACCGCAGCGGCGTCGTCTGCGACCACGTCGACCGCACCGAAACCGCCCGCGCCGGCGCCGCCCTCGTTCGCGCGGCACTCGCCAAACCCAACCGCAACGACGACCAGGAGCACAGCGATGCCTGACGAAACCAGCGGCCCGGGCTATCCGACACCCGAACTCGAGCCACAGCCCGACCCGGAACGCGAAGCCAAGATCAACTCCGCCGTCGAACACCTACGCGCACTCAACGCGAAGCTCGAGGTTTTCCACGCTGCACGCCGCATCGCCGACAACCGCGCGCTGCTGTCCTCACGGGCGGTCGAGCAGATCCGCGCCCTGTACGCCGACTACGACACCAAACACCCCACGCAGGAAGGGCAACAGCAGTGAGCAAGAACTCCGGAGTCCCAGGCAAGACCGTCCCACAGCTCGCCAGGTCCATCGCCGCGGACAAACGCGGCGAACTGCGCGAGCTGCGCACCGACGCGGACCAACTCGGGCTGCTTGACGAGCGGCCGGGGAAGTCGGCGCGCGAGCGGAAGCGGCTCACGCGATGACCGCGCCGAATCCGGGCCCGTGCGTCTGCGACGACCTGCTGATCGCCGACGGCCAAGTCATCGGCACGTACCAGCATGAGCATGCTGAGTTTGAGCCGTACGCGTGCGCGGACTGCGACTGCGAAGGTTTCCGGCCACCCGGAAGTCACACAGAACCCGCCCAGAATCGAGCCCAGATCAACGGAGACGGCCAAACGCCCCCTCCCGCGGGTGATCGGCCACACCTGACCATCCCCGCCGTCCTCGACTTCAGCGCCGAACGCGTCCACGACACCGCCCAACACCTAGACCAAACCATCACCCAAATCCGCGGAACCTTCACCGACCCAGACGACCCCCTCGCCGTCTGCGCACTCGCCGACATGCTCGAAGCAACCTGGCCCGACCACGCCGACAACTGGGTCGCACTCGCCCTCGCCACACGCCGACTCATCGACGCCACAAACCACGCACGCCCCCGCCGGGCGGCAGCACTCGACGCCATCCGCCGAAAGGTCGAACGATGAGCACCGACAACGATCGCCCGCGAGGACTGATCGTCCTCCGCGACGACAACGGCGAAATAGCGGATTCGTACATGGCGGACTGCGCCTGCAACCACGCCTGGGAAACCCACCCAGACACGGGCTGCTCTGGCCTCGACAGCTACGGCTGCGAATGCGAATGCCCCGGCTACGAACCCAGCACAGCGCCGGAACTCGTGTGCGACGACTGCGGAACCTGGACCGGCGGCGGCGACTGCCACTGCCTAATGCCACGACAGGAAAGCAAAACATGAGCGCAGAAACACTCCAAGCCATCGAAACAGCGATCCGCGCACACATCGCCGACGCCAACGGCGACCTCGCCGCACTCACCGACTGGTTCATCTCCTACGGCGTCATGACCCAATCCGACGACTCACCAAACGGCATCTCCTACGTCACCGGATACGCAACCTCCGACGCATCACCCCAAGGCGCACTCGGCGTCGCAGCACTCGGAATCCGCTACCTCACCGACGACTTGGCAGGCCGCGCCGAATGACCACGCAGCTTCCCTACACCATCCGCTGCGACGACCGCCGCTACTGCGCCAACGGATCCATCACACTCCCCGCCGACACCCCACACGACGCACACCAGCAAGCCCGCCAACTCGGCTGGGAAATCACCGCGCTCGCCGACATCGCCATCTGCCCCGCCTGCACGAATCAGCAACACCCACGGAGAAACGCATGACCGCCATCAGACACCAATTACAATCACACTTCCCGATGATGCGGCAACGCCGGGTAAGCGGCTTCGACGACATCCTCGGACTCGTCACCGACCCCGACCGCGACTGGCAAGACCAAGCCGTCTGCGCCGAAACCGACCCAGACGCGTTCTTTCCCGAAAAAGGCGGCAGCACAAAAGAAGCCAAGAAAATCTGCCTCGGCTGCGACGTCAAAGACGAATGCCTGAAATACGCGCTCGACCACGACGAACGATTCGGCATCTGGGGCGGTTACAGCGAACGCGAGCGCCGCCGACTGCAACGCGGCGAAACCATCACCCCCACAACACGACACGGCGGCCACCAACCCAGCTACGCCTGCTACCAACGCGGCTGCAAAACCCCCGAATGCCACCAAGCGCGCCTCGCCTACGAACGCGACCTACGCGCCCGCAAGAAACAACAACTCACCGGCGGCGCCGCATGACCGAACCCTCAACACTGCGCTGCCTCGCAAGCCCCAACTGCCGGAACGCCGTCACCATCGACGGCCAGCGCCTCGGCGCCATGAACGAACAACCCCACACCCTCTGCCCGGCGTGCGACAAAGCCATCCACTCAGCAATCCGACAGCTACCCCGCGACTGGGCCGAACTCCGAGCCGCGCTCGGCGAACGCTCCACCACCACCGGCGCGAAAGTCAACTCCACACCAACCCCCGCCATGCCCATCAGCGCCCGCAAAGAAGCACTCATGGCCGCGATCGTCGACCTCACCGACCACGCCGCCGACATCGTCTCCGAACAACTCGACATCCAACGCGCCAGCGCACTACGCAAACCACCCGCCGACGCCGAAGAAGGATCAATCGCCTGGAACGCCGCCGAACACACCCAGGCTGAACCACAGAAAACCCTTGCCGCCGCGATCGCACTCATCGAACCCCACATCGAACTACTCGCCGCCGCACCTGAACAACCCACACTCGCCTGGCAATCGCCGAGCCGCTGCGCATTCCACGCCGCATGGATCGAATCAGCCGAACGCCAACTCGCACAATCGATGAAGATGCCCGGACTAGCCGACGCAGAACCCAAGACCATCCGGAAATTCCTGCGAACCAAATTCCGGCTCAAAGCGAAACACCCCGCCAAAGTGCGCGGCTACCTCGACGCGCTCAACGACGCCTACCGCAGCGCCGGCGGCTGCGAACACTGCGGCGGCTGGTGCAACGACGGCCAAGCCCGCGAAGTCATCGAACACACCGGCGCCGAAATCCTGCAGCAGCTCATCAACCTCCACCACCAGGCCCGCGCCGAACTCGGCCACACCCGCCTACGCCACCGCTACCCCATGCCCTGCCCTCGCTGCGGCGGCCGCGTCGGACGCGACGACGGCCAAACCATCGTCACCTGCGACGACCGCGACCAGTGCAAATCCTCATGGACAGAACGCGAATACCAATTCCTCGCCGGACTCATCACACGCGAAAGGTACGACATGGAAATCACCAAATACCTACTCGCCGAAGCATATGCACGCCTCGACGACATCCAACGCCGCCTAGGCAAACTCACACCAGCAGACCTCGCCCTACCCGGCGCCGGCGTGATCATCGCGGAAGCGATCCGCCAAGCCATCGACGGCCACAAAACACCCGAACAACGCGCCATCACCACCAACCGCAAAGCCACCGAACAACGCCAAGACGCCGAAGACACCTGGGCATGGGGCGGTAACGAAACCCGCTACCAACGCCCCAAACCACGCCCGAAGAAAGCCCGCCGCCCCGCCGGCCCCCCAATCCACCCCAGCTCGCTACTCACCGTCATCGACACCGACGAGACCGCCGCACTCAACGGCCGCCTGAAATGCCCCGACTGCAACCTGATCCACCCGGGCGACTGCGCATGACCACCCGCGCAGAAGCATGCCAAGCACTCGAGAACGCCATACGCGCCCTCGCGCAACACGCCCTCGACGCCGACGACATCGTCACCGACGCCGTCATCATCCTCGGAGCCCAATACATCGACGACGACGGCGACCGCATCGGACGCGTCGTCACCTTCCCCCGCCACGGATCACAACCCACCTACATCACCCTCGGACTCATCGACTCCGCACAAAACCTCATCCACAACGCAGAACGCGAAGCATGACTGACTTAACCGTCCGCCTGCATATCGGTAGCCAGCAAAAGGAGTTGAGATGGATCAATGCGGTTGGTGGGTTGGTCCCAACTGGAAGTGCGATGGAGAAACCGATGTGTGCGTGCTGCCCAGAGGGCACGAGCTTCCGCATAGGTGCTCATGTGGGGCAACCTTCGAGGGTTGCGGGTACCCGCCTGAGTATCGGAAATCGGAGGATATGACGCCATGACTAACGCAACTGACCTGGCCCTTCACGAACTCGACACGTTCATCGGCGCGTGGATCGGGCCAGCCGCGCAACGCTACCTGTTCGACCCCCGCGAACGGGCTGTCGGCCGAGTGCAGGACGCGATACGGGCGATCGCGGCCGGGGAGAACCGGCCACCACCGGCCGGGTATCTCGTCTGCCGCCGCGACCATGTGACCCGCGAGCACCCGAACTACCGCGACCACAAATCCGGCTTCGTGTACGTGCCGATCAGCGCCGTATTCGAGAACCCCGTCCGCGCCGACTGCACGCTCGAATCATGCGCGGAACGTCAAGGGCACCACGTCATCTGCGAGATACAGGAGTGGCAACGATGAGCTGGCGCAAGATCACTTGCCAGGAGCGCGACACCATTTTCCACGCCGAGCGGCCAGAGGAACTGCGCCCGCTGTCATCGTGCACCGACATGTCCGGTGAATTTCACAGTGAGCCACAAATGGACATCACCTGGGGCATTTACTCAACCGACACTCCGGTACTGCGCGAGACCCGGTATCCATCCCGCAATGGCGGTCCAGACCGGAAACCATGCGAGCACTGGCAGTTTCAGGACGACGGCTGGTGACGAGAAAACCACTACCTGACGCAAGAACGGAGGATTGGCATGAGCGACAAGAACCGGTGTCGTCCCGTTGAGGTTGACGGCGAAATGATCCGGGTGCGCGGTGATCGGGAGATGGACGACGCCGACCGGGCCGCACTAGCGGAGGTCGTCCGTGCGGCCAAACGACACCTCGAAGGTTGCACGGCGGTCAACGCAGACGGCCACCGCTGTGAACGCCGCGATGACCACGACACGCACACCCACCGGTTGCCGTGTGGCTGCACCGTCACATGGGCCGAGCAAACCACTACCTGACGTAAGAACTGATTATCGGGAGACACCTATGAATATTCCTGCAGCGGAACCGATTTCAGTGGTCACGAGGTACGGGGTATCGGCCGTAAGCGTGCGCTGCCCCTATTGCCGATCCACACACGCGCACAACGTACGAACAGCCAGCGACGCCACCAGATGCGCAGCGCCCTGCGGGAAAGGCGCGTACTACATCTACAAATCCCCACCACCGCACGAATATGACGACCACGTCCTATACCGGTTCTTCAGCGAAGATGGCGCACTGCTGTACGTCGGGATCACCAACAGCCCCCGCGACAGATTCAGCCAACACCGATCCACCGCGCCCTGGTGGAAAGAAGCCACCAACATCACACTCACCAGATACACCAACCGCAACGAACTGGCCGCCGCCGAAATCCAAGCCATCAAGACCGAAAACCCTAAATACAACCGCACACACACTCAACCCCCACCAGCACAGGCCAACAGGCCAATCCGGAAACTCAGAAGCAGCAACGCAAGACGCGGTGAACCGATATCCAATCAGGCCAACGCATTCCAAGCCCCGGATGCAATAGCATGCGACGGCTACCAGCCCCCGCAAGACAAACTCCCGCTAGCAGCAGCCAGGAAGACATGGGCGCTGCCATGCCCGGATTGCAACAGCTCGCCGGTCTATCAAGAACCTGACGGCCTGATCAAGTGCACCCACTGCGGCAACATGTGGCTCTACGACGAGTGGGCAGTCCTAGTCGGCATCAGACTCCCCCCGCTTCCGGAGTCGGCCGATGAATGACGACACCGAATTGAAGAAGAAACGTGGAATCACGAAGCGCCCTCGGCGGGCTATCAAACCGTGGCCATCCCCCGGCGAAAGCCGGGAAGAACGCGCATGGCACGTAGCACGCTCCTACCGCAACCTCGTCTTCCAAATCAGCCAAGGCCGCAGCGACGACCCAGCCGGCGACCTCCACCGACTCGACCGACACTGGGCCGAATACGGCATCCACCAACTCAACACCACCAACGCCGACCTACTCACCGAACCAGACAAATGGATGAACGCCCCAGACCTCGCCCACGCCATCGGCCGAACCCGCCGCGACATCTACAACTGGGCACGCCTCGGGCATATCGAACAACGCTGCGGACCCGACGGCGCGCCCGAATACAAAGTGGGATCGGTTCTCGAATACCAGAAGAAACTGCGGCAACGACGCATCGGAAACCGAGATGCGTGACAACACAGGTGTTAATTAGTACGCTTGGCCCTGTCTACCGCTGTGCCCAGACCCGGGCATAGCGGTTTTTTGGTGCACCCGAGAGGCTCGACATGGCCGCACTCACACGCCTATTCGCCTACGCCCGCGAACACCAAGAACAAGCCCGCACCGCAGGCAACGAACTCCGCGCCGAACAGTGGAACTCGATCCTCGACAAACTGATCGACCGCTGGGACTAGCCACGGAGTACTACGTCAGGGTATTCGGGCACGGGCCCGGAAAGGGGAAACACTGATGGTCACGCTCGGCATCGTCCTGCTGCTACTCGGCTACGTCTTCGGCGTCGCACCGCTCGTCACCATCGGCTGGATCCTGCTACTCGCAGGAGCAATCGCATGGGCACTCGGCGCCGCAGGCCGGCCCGTCTTCGGCCGCCGCAACTGGTACTAACCCGCATGCCACGTGCACCACGCCGCTGCCCAGGCGGCGCAGGCACGTGCACAGAACTAATCATCAACCGCCCATACTGCCCCGAACACACCCAAGCATGGGCAGGGCCGCGCACAGCCTCAAGCCGCATCACATCAACGCGGCAATGGCGCGAACTCGAACCCGAAATCCTGCGGCGCGACGGCTACGCCTGCCAGATCCGATACGCCGGCATCTGCACCGGATACGCCACCGTCGTCGACAAGATCACCCCCGCAGCTCGCCGGCCCGACCTCGCGTTCGTCGCATCCAACCTGCGCGCCGCCTGCGCCGACTGCAACGACGAGAAGGCACGCACCGCCGACCGCGGACGCGCCGAGCCGCCACGCATCACCACATAGACAACCGCGACTGATCATCGCGGTTAGAGCAGCCCCGCAACCTCCCGGTGCGGGGCTGCTCGCATAACCGGGAGAACAAATGCACACCACACCGTGTGCAGTCTGCGGTGCGCTATTCCAGCACAAACGTCAAGGCACCCAGTACTGCAGCAACCGATGCGGAGCCAAAGCGTCATACGAGCGCCGCAGGGACGCAGGCACATTCGCCAAGCCAACACACCAACGCACCTGCGTGGTATGCGGCAAGCAATGGCAGACCACCGCTCCAAACGCGAAGTACTGCTCACAGACCTGCCATTACGCCGTGCTTTACCCGGCAGACCGCAGAGCCAAGCAACCGCGGATGAGCGAGCGCGTCAAGGCAGCACGACGCAAGCAACGACGCGCCGCACGTGGAACCACAGGCAAGGGCGTGCTGTGGACGCAGGGACCGTGCAACAGGTGCGGGCAACCGTTCACATCGCGATCGTCTTCACGATGGCCCGGCAAGTATTGCTCAACCGAATGCAAGCACGCTGATATCTGGGACCGGCGACGCGCCCGCCTTGCCGCAGCAACAGACGCCGAATCCGAACCAGTGCAGCGATGGCGGATCTTCGACCGCGACCGCTACCGATGCCACCTGTGCGGCAGGAAGACCGACAAGACGAAGACCGTCCCGCATCCACACGCGCCCACCATCGACCATCTCATCCCCATCGCGCTCGGCGGCCGACACGAGCCAGCCAACTGCGCCTGCGCCTGCTTCCTCTGCAACAGCAGGAAGGCGGCGACCGGCGCAGGTGACCAGCTCGCGCTCATCGGCTGACCCCCATACCCCCCAGGGGTGGGAGGGATCCCCCGGGGGGTAGGGCGGCAGCCGCGCAGTTCTGCAACTTTCGCTGGTTACGGGTTGGGGAAAAAATTCGAATGCTGGCGGGGACAGCGCGTGAAACCGGTTGCCCTGCAAGGCTTTTCGGTACTTGACTTTTGTTGTGTTGCAACGCTTTTCGACTCTCCCGACATGGGAACCGCTTTTCCTGACATAGGAGCCTGTCATGCCCGGACCGCCTGCGAAGCATTCATCTGTGCGTGCTCGCCAGAACAAGACGAGTACCCGCGCGACGTTGACGAAGCCTGCGCAGGCCGATGGCGACGTCGCGAATGACGTGGATGAAGTGCAGGCGCCGCAGCTTCCGGGGACGATCGAGTGGTACCCAGACGTGTTGTCCTGGTGGGATGACATGTGGGCGTCGGAAGCGCGATCTGAATGGCTCGACGCCGACAGGCACTTGCTGATCGTTGGTGCGCGGGTCTATCAGATGATGCTTGACCCGGCGACTAAGGTGACGGCGGCTAAGGCACTGGCCAGTGAGTTCCGACAGATTATGGTGCAGTTCGGCCACACCGCGATGGCGCGGCGCACGCTGCAGTGGGAAGTTGCGAAGCCCGACGGTGCGGGCGATGCCAAAAAGCCCGCGAAGAAGGTGCCGGCCAAGAAGGCTGCCGGCAAGTCGGGCTCGGATCCGCGGTCGCGGTTCAGGGTTGTCGCTGGCGGCGGCTAGCGCCGCATGGACCTCGCGGTCCCGCCGATCGAACCGGAGGGGCAAGAGTTTCCGACACTGGGCGACCAGGTGTGCGCATTTCTCGAGGAACGCGCTTGTTACGGCCCCGGTGACCTCAAGGGGCAGGAACTCAAGCTAGATCCTGACCGGGTAGCGATCATCTACCGCGCCTATGAGGTTTGGCCGCTGGGCCATAACCGCGCTGGGCGTCGCCGGTGGAAGCGGATCGCGGTGTCGGTGCGGAAGGGTTTCGCGAAGACGGAGCTGATGGCGCTGATCGCCTACGCCGAGTTGCATCCGGAGTCGCCGGTGCGGTTCGACGGGTTCAACCGTGATGGCAGCCTGAGGCAGGGCCGCCCGGTATTCGACCCGTACATTCCGATGCTGGCGAACGCGAAGCTGCAGGTGTCCGAGTTGGCGTTCGGTGCGCTGAAGTACATCTGCGAGGAAGGCCCGGACGCCGACTTATTTGATTCGTCGCTGGAGCGGATCATTCGGCTTGATGGCCGTGGCCGCTCCGACGGCAAAGCTGTTCCGCTGGCGAATGCGCCGGACTCTAACGACGGCGGCCGCACGACGTGGCAGGGCTTCGATGAGACGCACCGGCTGTATTTGCCGTCGGAGCGCAACGCGGTGACGACGATGGAAGCGAACCTGGGTAAGCGGGTGGCGCAGGATCCGTGGTCGATGTCGACGACGACGGCGGGTGAGCCGGGGCAGAACTCGGTCGCGGAAACGGATCATTTCGAGGCTGAGGCGATGGCGCGCGGCGATATCAAGCGGCCGCGGATGTTCTACTTCCACCGGCAGGCGTCCGACCGGTGGGACATGGACAAGTTCGAGGACCGCGTTGAAGCGATCCGCGAAGCGTCCGGCCCCGAACTGGCGGCGCGCACCGACCTAGAGGATTTGGCGTCGCAGTGGGACATCCCCGGCGCCGATAAGCCGTATCTCGAGCGGGTGTGGTGTAACCGGTGGACACAGCAAGGTTTGCAGGCATTCAACCTGGGGCTATGGAAGGATTTGGCCCGCCCTGGGCAGCGGATCCCCCGCGGCGCCTACGTCACGGTCGGATTCGATGGTGCCCGGTTTCGGGACGCGACGGCGTTGGTGGTCACCGACGTCAAGACAGGTCTGCAGGAACTGGTGTTCCTGGCTGAGCAGCCACTGAACGACGACGATTGGGAAGTTGACGAGGCGGCGCTGACGGCGAAGTGGAATGAGATCCGCCGCACTTACAAGGTGTTGCTGTGTTACGGCGACCCTGCCTACTACACAGCGACGCTAGGTAGTTGGGCTGCGAAAGCGGGTGTCAATCTGCTCACGAAACAGCCTGTAGTGCAGGAGTTTTGGACGAACAAGCAGGACCGTATGGTTAAGGCGTTGCTCGGGTATGAGTCGGCCATCAACTCAGGCATTGTCACCTACTCCGATGTTGACTACTCGACTGGTGAGCAGACGAAACACGGCGACTTGACCAGGCACGTCGGCAATGCCGGTAAGAAGCTGCTGAACATGGTGGATCTGCAGACCGGGAAGAGGAAGTGGATCCTCGGGAAGTTGCACCGCGACCGCAAGTTCGATGCTGCGATGGCGGCGGTGTTGTCGTGGGAAGCGCGGATGGATGTGTTGCCGAAGTTGCCGAAGCCGAAGAAGCGAGTGATCGCGCGAATCAGATAGGAGGGTGTCGTGGCTGATCTGTCACCCTCGGAGTGGTTCGACAAGCTGAATTCGCGTTTCACGAAGGCGACGCGGCCTGAGTGGCAGGACCGTTTGTGCCGGCCGGTGGCGATCCGGCCGCGGAATGAAGTGCTGGACACTTTGTGGTCGTACAACGTGGGGGATGCTCCGCTGCCGCAGGTCGCCGAGGGCTATGAGGACGTATTTCGGGACGTGATGCGTACGGCGCGGTGCAATTACGCGCCGATGTGTGTGTCGGCGATGCTGGATCGGATGGAGTTGCAGGCGGTGTCGACGCTGATCGACTCCGACACCAACGCTGATGACATCGCCGCGCAGATCATGGATGAGTCCGGGTTCGCGGCGATGACGAAAGACCTGTTCGGCTACATGTTTTCGATGGGTGAAGCGTTCGCGATGGCGGTCGACAACCCGGGCGGCCTGCCGACGGCGTATGCGATCGATCCGCGGCGCTGCGTCGGTATCCCTGACCGCACGAACCCGATCCGGTTGCAGGCGGCGCTGGTCAAGGACTGGGATCCGGTTGACGAAGTGCAGAAGGGGCACCTGTTCCTGCCGGGGAAGCGGTACGACGCCTTGTTCAAGGACGGGAAGTGGACCGTCGACGACTCGAAGTTCGAGGAAATCAAGGGCATCGACGCGGTCGGCGGGATCCCGATCGTGCGGTTTGAGAACGCGCACGGGCTCGGCGAGTATGAGCGGCATCTGGATCTGTTGGACCGCATCAACGACATGACGCTGAAGCGGCTGATCATCGTGGCGTATCAGGCGTTTCGGCAGCGGGCGATCATCGGCGATGAAAACGACGACGACGATGACGACGACACCGCTGAGGCGCCGAACTGGGGCGACGGCGTCGACGGCGGCAGCCTGGACGCCCAGAAGTGGGAAGACCTGGCCAGCACTATTTTCCGGGCGGATCCGGGCGCGTTGTGGAAGGTTCCGGACGGGTTCAAGTTCTGGGAGTCTCAGGCGCTGGATCTGGGTTCGATCCTGAACGCCAAGCGCGATGACGTGAAGGAATTCGCGGCGGTCACGTCGACGCCGTTGCACCTGATTACCCCGGACGCGGCGAACGGCTCCGCGGAGGGCGCCGGGCTGATGCGTGAGTCGTCGACGTCGAAGGTTCGAGACCGCCGTACTCGGGTGACGCCGCAGATGAAGCTGTTGTGGCGGATCCTGTTTGGGTTCGCCGGCCAGCCTGACCGGGGTAAGCAGATGAAGCTGCACTGGGGGCCGATTGAGTTCCGGACGTTGGCTGAGAAGGCGTCGGCGTCGTCGCAGGCTGCGGATACGTTGTCGTTGGAGCAGCGGTGTGAGCGGATTTGGGAGATGTCGCCTGCGGAGACGCAGGAAAACATCGATCAGCGCGCGGCCGAGGCGATTCTGATTCCTGCGCCGCCGGGCCCGGCCAGCACCGGCCAGCAGCAGCCGTCGGCGCCGCCGGATGCGGGCCCGACCGGTGTCAGCGCCGCTTAACGCGCCCGCCCGGCCCGTCTCGTATCGAGAGGCGGTCGCGATGGCCGTGGCCGCCCGCCAGGCACGTAAGCCGCGCGAGAACGTCGAGCAGGTGCGCTCGCTGACCGCGGCGGGAGCCGAAGCCGCCATCACGGCACGGGAGCGCGCCGCAGCGCATGCACAGCAGGCCATCGCGGGGCTTTGGGCATCGGTGAACCCCTACAACCGCGACGATGTCACGGCGTTCGCGGGTCAGGCGGCCCGCATCATGGGCACCGCGCAGTCAGCCGCCGCCAGGGCCGCTGCGGTCACGCAGGCCAGGCAGTTGACTGCGATGGGTGTGAAAGCGTCCTCAGCGCAGCAGGTTCCGTTGGATGTACGGGCGCAGGGCGCGAAACTGGTCCGCGGCAGGATGGTGTTGCAGCGCCCCGACACGAAGGTCGACTACGCAGGCGACCGGGTGACGGTTGATGCGGAGAGCATGACCACCAGCAGCGTGTTTGAGCGCCCGGCGGCGGTGTACCGGTGGCTGATATCGCAAGGTGAAGGCGACGCGGCGGAACAGTCAATGCTCCGGATCCGGACGCTGGTCGATGACAACTTGATGTTGGCGCAACGGCTTGCCCAGCAGGAAGTTCTGGCCCGGGCAGCAGTCGATTTGGACAACCAGGGCGGCCGGGGCCGTCGGCGCCCGCAGATTGTCGGATACCGGCGGGTGATCCACCCCGAACTGTCACGCGGCGGCACGTGCGGCATGTGCATCGCGGCCAGCGACCGGATCTACAAGATCGGGACGTTGATGCCGATCCACGCGCACTGCTGGTGCACGATCGCCGCGATTACGGAGGAACACGACCCGGCCGACGACCTGAACGCCGTCGACCTTCGGGCGCTGTACAAGGATGCTGGCGGGAACACCGTCGCGCACCTGAAGCGCACTCGGTATCAGGTCGATGAGCACGGCGAGCTGGGGCCGGTTTTGGTGCCGCAGAAGAAGTACAAGCCACGAACCGCCCAGTCTAAGAAGAGGGCCGGCAAAAACACCGGTTCGGAGCTGGCGGGGCCGGAGTCGAAGGCCGATGTCGCGGCGCGTCACCTGCCGCTGCTGGAAAAGAACCTGGCCGATCTACGAGCCCGCGGACTCGCGGAGGATTCACCGCAGGTCACCTACCACCTGCAGCAGATCGCGAAGTTCAAAAAGGAACTCGCGCAAAGGTAACTGACTTCCGCCATCTTTCGGCGGTTGACCCGTCATGGGTTCCTATTTGTCCCGACAGGGGAGTGAAAGTTGTCTCAGCCAATCGCAGACCCAGCAGCACCCGATGCGCCGCAGACCGATCCGCAGCCGAGTGTAGATCCGCAGCCCGACAGGGGTTTCCCGGACAGCACGCCGATCGCGGAGATGACGTCGGAGCAGCAGGCCGCTTACTGGAAGTTCCACGACCGCCGCAAAAGCGACACGCTCAAGTCGTATGGCGGTATCACCCCGGAGCAGGCGAGGCAGAACGCGGAACGGCTTCAGGAGTTGGAACGCGAGCAGATGAGCGCCAGCGAGCGCGCTGTTACTGAGGCGCGTGAGCAGGCCGCCCGCGAGGCGGCTAACACTGCGTTGCAGCAGTGGGTTCCGGAACTGGCCAGCGAGATCGTCGGCCAGTTCGTCACCGATGAAGACCAGCGCGCGAGCGTGTTGGCCGGCATCGATCCGATGAGGTTCGTCAAGGACGGCAAGTTCGACAAGACCGCACTCATCGGGCATCTGACCGGGTTGTCGGCCGCCTTCGGCGGCGGCGGTGCCGGTGATCAACCCAGACAGTGGGGCCAATCAGGATCGCAACCCCCGGCGTCGTCCGGACGCGATGAAGGACTGGCCGAGGCACGTCGCCGCGGCTACATCAAGGACTAGGAGTAATCGATGTCGACTGACATTTCTGTGCGCTCCAGCTCTTACCAGGTCGAGGACCGTTCGTGGCTCGTCGGAACTCACGGCGTGGACATCACCCCTGGTATCACGCTGGACATCTCGAAGTTCACCAAGGCAACGCACTACGCCAACGGGTACATCCCGTCGGGCACGTTGCTGGGCAAGGTGACCAGTGGCGGCCTGTACGGGCCCTACGACGACGCCGCGAGCGACGGCCGTCAGGTCGCGGCCGGCATCCTGTTCAGTTCGGTGCGCGCCATCGACAACAACGGGACCACGCTGACCAAGGTCGGCGGCGCCCGATTCATCCACGGTGCGGTCAACACCGCGAAGCTCCCCACGAACTCGGGGATCGACGCGAACGGTAAGGCCGACCTGCCACTCATCGTGTGGCTGTGAGAGAGGACTAGATCATGGCAATCGTTTACGACGGTCCCATCTCGCCGGACGCGCTCACCACGTTCATCCGGAACGTGCCGGTGGAGTCGCAGTTGGCTCTGGTCAACCTGTTCCCCACCCGCTACGTCAGCAGCAACCGGATCGACTGGGCCGAGTTCGTCAAGACGAACCGCACCGCGGCTTACCGGTCCTTCGACGGCATCATCCACGTGTCGTCGCGTGACGCCGGCAGCGGCAAGTACGTTGAGCTGCTGCCGTTCTCGGACTCGCTGAACCGCGGCGAGTACGAGACGATCGCGACGGAGATCGCCCGCCTGGGCGGGACGAACCGGGCGGCGCAGGTTCAGGCGGCCTACAACGACGCGGAGCGTCTGGTGGGCACGATGAACAACCGGCGCGAGCTGGCGTGGGGCGACGTGCTCACCGACGGCAAGCTGACGATCAACGAGAACGGCTTCAACGGTGAGGCCGACTACGGTGTGCCGGCCAACCAGATCGTGTCCGCTGGCACGGTGTGGTCGGATCACACCAACGCGACTCCGCTGCAGGACTTGGACGCGTGGCAGGAAGTGCGGATCGCCAACGGCTACGGCCGGGCGGCCCAGATGGTCCTGTCGCGCACCGTGGTCGGGCACCTGCGCCGGAATAAGGAGATCATCGACGCGGTGTACGGGGCGACTCAGGGCCGCACGATGGTCAGCCTGGCTGACCTGAACACGGTGCTGGAATCCAACGACCTGCCGCGGGTTAGCCTGCAGTACGACACGTCGCTGAACGTGGAAGGCTCGAACACCCGCGTTCTGGCGTCGGACAAGGTCATCATCCTGCCGGAGAACCCGGGCGACGTGGGCGCGTTCTTCTACGGCCTGTCGGCTACCGCGCTCGAGCTGGCCCGGTCGAACCAGGCCGAGATGACGTTCGGCGACGCCGCCGGCATCGTCGGCGTCGTGGAGAAGGTGGGCCCCCCGTACCGGGAGTTCACGTTCGTCGACGCGGTCGGCATGCCGATCCTGACGAACGCCGGTCTGCTGACCGTGGCGGACGTGCTCTGATGGCTGAACTCGTTGCGCACGTGGCGTTGTTCGACCCGAAGGGCAACCTGGCGCAGTTCGCGCCGGGAGACGATGTGCCGGCGTGGGCGCGGAAGAAGCTCACCAACCCCGCGGTGTGGGACAGTGAGCCGGCTGAGGACGGCGGTTCCGGTGACGGGCCGCCGCCGCAGTCCGGGCGCGGGTCGAGCCGCGATGCCTGGGCGGCCTACGCGGAGGCGCACGGCGTCGACGCTGACGGCAAGGACCGTGACGAGATCATCGCGGCCTGCCAGGAAGCCGGTGTCGCGGTCGAATGACCACACCGGTGCCCGACGGTAAGTTCGCGACCATAGGGGATGTGACCAGCCGGTTCGAAGGGACGATCCCTTCGGACCGGCTGGACCGGGTCAAAACCCGCATCCTCGACGTCGAGTACGAGCTGATGGGCAAGGTTCCGTCGCTGCGTAAGCCGGTCGCCGACATCGACGCCGACTCCGCAGCGGCGGGCGACCCGGACCGCCGCAAGCGCGTCACAACCCTTGTCGTGGACAAGGTTCTGGACCTGTACCGGCACCCTGACCGCGGCGAGAACCAGTTGACTCGGACGACTCCGGATGTGACGACGAGCCGCACGTGGGCGCCGGACGCCACAAGGGGGCGGGTTGCGTTTACCGATGATGAACTGGATTCGGTGCGGCTGCGTAAGCAGCGGCGCAGCCGGTTCGGCACTGTCGGTGTGGCACCGTTCGCGCCGACGCGGCCGCCGCGGGTGTGGTAGTGGCCATCCCTGCGGATCTGATGACCGAGGACGCCCGCGCGGCGATCGCCGAACTGCTCGAGTGGCGCGGCCAGCCGATCGCGCTGACCCCGGCAGCCGGTGCGGTGACAGTGAAGCCCGGCGGCGGGAAGGACTACACCCCGGGCGCGGCGCGGCCGGCGCAGGTGTTCGCGAAGTTCAAAACGTCCGGACTGGATGGCGCTGAGCATTCCCAGACCGATCGGGGCACGGTGCGGAAGTTCCAGTTCGACCTGATCGGCGCCTATGACGCGGTGATCAGTGAGGGCGACACGTGGGAGGACGACGCCGCGAAATACGAAGTGCAGGTTGTCGACCGCACCCAGCCGTACCAGGTGAAAGCGACGGTGACGGGTTTCCTGAAGGTCGCTGGGCACAGCTTTGGCTAGAGCCTATGGTCGCCTGACGGAGTTGAATCGCGGCCTGATCAAGTTGCGCGGCAACGTGTCCGAGTTGAAAGACGACTACGAGCGGACCATCAACTCGGTTATGGGTTTGACCGCTGTCGACGGCACCGCGTACATGAAGCAGCACGCCCGCTGGCGCGATGACACCGGCAACCGTAAGGACCGGATTCCCGGGGCGGCCCGCGCCGGGTTGAAGGCGGTGCCGGAGCTGAAGGGATCTTACAAGTCGATCTGGTTCCTGCACGGTGTGGATTACGGGATTTGGTTGGAGATCAAGAACAACGGCAAGTGGCAGATCATCATGCCGGCTGTCGCGGAGATGGGTAAGCGGATGATGAAAAGCCTTCGCGGATCGCTGTCCCAGGTTCGGAAGAACGCCGGATAGATGGCGCGCGACGCGGTCTGGACGATGCTGAACACCGACGCCCAGCTCGCGACGCTCGGCGGCGCGGG
The DNA here is from genome assembly GCF_048287075.1 of Mycobacterium sp. 23. NCBI lineage: Bacteria > Bacillati > Actinomycetota > Actinomycetes > Mycobacteriales > Mycobacteriaceae > Mycobacterium > Mycobacterium sp. 23. The sequence goes on along the minus strand of NZ_JBLVUX010000005.1, from coordinate 2,221,400 downwards.
GTTCAAAGCGATCGCGCAGTACTCCGAGGATCAGCGGCCGGAGGCGGCGGCGTTCATCGTGATCTGCTGGCGGAACACCGAATTCGCCGAAGAAATACAGGCCAACGGTCCCCGCCACTTCGACCTGTACGTCCATATCCCGGTGAAGGTGTCGACGGACTTCGTGCGGATCGAGAACATCATCGACCGCTGCGACGAACTGTTCAAGGCCGTCGAGGATGCGACGGATCCGGTCGTCGGCGACGACGGATGGCAACTGGACTATGTCGGGTTCGAGGGCCGCGGCCTGGATTTCGAGGACGAGGGCTACCAGACGATCTGTAAGTCGGCGTCGTATGTGGCGTTGGCCAGCAAGGTAATTGCGCCCTGAACGGGCGTGCAACGCAAAGGAAAGGGACCAGTGATGGCAGCAGGGCAACCGCGTAGCGGCGGCAGCACTCCACCGATCGAGTCGACCGAGGGCGCGGCGCCGGCGGTGTCGGAGGACGAGAAGGCGCAGGCGCAGGCGCAGGCCGCCGAGCAGGGCGAATCCGGCGACAGCGACGAGCGGTTCGTGCAGTACGTGGTTCCGCTGCGCGCCGCCGCGCAGGTGGTGTCGCGGCCCAGCGGGTTCCAGGGCGACGGCAGCCCGTCATCGCGGGTCGGTGTCGCATCCGCAGAAACCACCATCAGCCCGCAGCAGTGGAACGCCGTCGGTATCCCCGCGAGTGAGCCGCTGGTGTGGAACTTCGACAACAACTGGCGGATCCCGGTGTCGAAGCTCTCGAAGCTGCAGTTGAACTACCTGCTGGTCGATGACCGCAAGTACAACGGTGTGCGGTTCGAGTTGGTCGACGGCGCCGGCAACAAAGTCGACCAGTAGCCCGTGCAGCCGCAGTTCCTGGCGCCGCAGCCCGAAGCGACTGAGCGTGAGGGTGTCATCGAGGTCAGGTGTCAGGGCGGGCTGCATTTCAAGGTCGTCGACGGCGACACGATCGAAATCAAGTGCAAACACTGCAGTGACCGCGAGTCCGTTGTGCTGCACCGTATTTCAATGCATGACTTCAGCGTGCAGACGTTGAGGTTGAAAGAACTCAGAGGCCGTGGAGCCCGTTCCCCCCGAAAGGAAAACCCTTAAATGGTTGCATCACTTGGGAACCCGGACACCAAGCCTTACGGTCTTCACCGGCTCTGGATCACCGGCTACACCGACGTCGACGGCACGATCCTGGCTGACACCTCCTACCGGCTGCCGCTGGCGCGGACGCTGGCGTTCACCGAGAACGAGGACACCGACACCCTCGACGGCGACGACCGCGCCGCCGCGGCGATCCAGGGCAAGGGTTCCACCGTCTCGGGCACGCTCGAGGGCGGCGGCCTGGACCTGACCACGCTGGCGATCATCGCCGGCGCCCAGTTGATCGAATCCGGTGTCGGGCCGACGCTGAAGCGGACGGTCCGCAAGCGCGGCAGCGACCAGAGGCCCTACTGGCGGGTCGAGGGTCAGGTCATCTCCAACGGCGGCGGCGACAACGTCATCCGGATCTTCCGCTGCAAGGCGAACGGCAAGATCGCGCTCGACTCGAAGTACGGCGCGTTCATGGTCCCCAGCATCGACTTCATGGGGACGCCGATGCCCGGCGATGACTCCGACTACCTGTGGGAGATCGACTACAACGCGACGAAGACCACGCTGGGGTCGACGCCGTCGCCGAACCCGCTGCCGATTCCGATGAATCTGACGGTGGGCACGATCGCCGCGACCACGGTGGCGTTGTCGTGGACGGACATCCCGACCGCAGACGGCTACAAGGTGCAGCGGTCGACCGACTCCGGCGCCACCTGGACCGCCGTCACTTCCGGTGCTGGCGGCGAGCCGACCACGCCGAGCACCACCGTCACCGGACTCACCGCGGCCACGCCGTACCAGTTCCGCGTCGCGGCCGTGTTCGGATCCACCACCGGCGAGTACTGCACCCCGGTTTCTGCCACCACTGCCGCCAGCTAGCGGCTGTCGCTGCACCACCACATTTGAGCCCGTAGGAGGCCGTGATGACATCACCAATCGAGAAGCAGCAGAAGGTCACATCAGTCCCCGCCGCCGCGGTGCGGCGGGACTGGTGCTGCGGAAGCCTGGTCACGGGCCCGCATGTGGCCGGGTGCGCGTACGAGCCGAAGGGCCCGATCGACTACACCGCGCCAGTGCAGATCATGGAGCCGCCGGCCGCCGACCCCCAGCCGGGGTCGGCGCCGGCGGCTTCGCCTGCGTCTGAGCCGCCTCGGCAGCGGACGTACGGGTTCCGCAAGCGGCCGGAGTTCGATGTCGAACTGCCGTCCGGCTCGTTCGTGCGGGTCCGCCAGTTGACCATGACGCAGGTCATCGAAATTGGTGTGTTGAACATGAAGGACTCGTTCGCCGCCGAACTGTTCCAGGGCGTCGAAGACGACGGCGGGTTCTCCCAAGAGGCGGTGCTGAAAGCTGAGGAGGCGCTGCAGGATCCGGGCAGCCGCGAGAAACTGTTCGGCCCACTGAATCGGGTCATCGCGGCCGCCGTCGTCTGCCCCACGGTGGTGCTGGCCGGCCCGACGACCGACGAGCAGATGAACGTCGACGAAATCGACCTGGTCGACAAGCGGATCATCTTCGAATACGCCATGCCCGACGAGATGAAGACCGCTGCGTTGGAGGCGCAGCACGACGCACTCAAAAGGGTACGCCCGGAACAAGCCGCTGGTCTGGGAAGTGTGGGAGACGGCCAAGACATTCGGGAAGCTGCCGAGTGAAGTCGCGCTATTCGACTGCGAGCTAACCGAATTCAGCAAATTCTGCTTCAACCGTGATGTGGCCGCGTTCGGGCAGGCGGTGCAGACGAAGGTCCAGAAGGCGGCGACATCGAGTAATCCGGTGATCGCGCAGACACAACGTGAACGGGAATGGGAGAGGCTGATGGGCGGTGACATGAGCACGTCGGGTACCGGGTTCGCCGACCCGACCGAATCGGATTCCCCGTACGTGCGTGTCGTCGGCCAAAACCCAGACGACCCCGACGAAATCAGCGTCGACGGCTGGACGATCTGACGTGGCTGCCTCACTTGCCCAACGGTTTTGGCAGAAGGTATCCAAGGATGGCCCGACCATGCCGGGTATGGAGACCTGCTGCTGGGAGTGGACGGGATGCGCGCCGGAAGTCAGCGCGGGGTTCCGGTATGGGCAGATCAGGGCAGAGGGCAAGACAGCGTACGCGCACCGAGTCGCTTACCTGTTGCAGACCGGCGACGATCCGGGGCAGTTCGATGTTGACCACATTTGCCACAACACGTTGTGCGTCAGGGGAACTCATTTGCGGCTAGCGACGCGCTCGCAGAACAACCAGAACGTACGCGGCGCGCGCCGGGACAACCGTTCGTCCGGGGTGTTGGGGGTTTACTGGCACTCGAAGCTGTGCAAGTGGTACGCCCGCGTCGGCCACAACAACCAAGACCACTATCTCGGAGTCTTCGACTCGGTCGAAGCGGCTGAGTCGGCTGTCATCGCGAAGCGTTGTGAATTGTTTTCGCACAACGACAGAGACCGCCGAGAGTTGGCGATCATGGGCGAAAAGGCCAGCTAAATGGCAGATTACAACCTCGGCCGGGCACACGGCTCCATCCAGATCGATTACGACGGCAGCGGCGCGGACCGGGCCGCCGAAGGACTCGATAAGGTCATCGTTTCGTCGGAGAAGACTGATGCGTCGCTGACGAAAACCACTCGCACGCTTTCGGATACCGATAAGCAGTTGCAGACGTCGGGGAATTCGGCGAAGGCGTATGAGGCGCGGCTGAATGAGGTTCGGCAGGCCAGCGAGAATGTTGCTCAGGCTGAGCGTCAGCATCAGCAGGTTTTGCTGAACACGAAGTCCACGATGGACGATATCGATGCGTCGTATCGGCGGGTGGAGGAAGCGAAGAAGCGGCATGTTCGCGCCACGCGTGACGAGCGCGACGCGCACCGGGCGCTCAGTAGTGAGCTGAGCGTTGGGCATCGGGTGATGGGGGCGTTCCGGGATCTGATCCCTGACGTGAACTCGCATCTGACGCGACTGGGGAATACGCAGACTGATCTTGCGAATAAGTCCAACGCGTTGGCGAAGGTGCTCGGCATCGCTGGCAAGGCGGTGTCGGTACTAGGCCCGGAGGGCAGGGCCGCTGGTGTTGGCCTTGAAGTGCTTTCGAAGAGCGCATCGGGTGGTGCTGACAACTTTGAACAGCTCGGTTCGGCGGTGTCACGTAGCGGAGAGCATCTGCGGAACTTCATTCGCGACATCGCATCGTTTGAGGTCACGTTCGGCAAGATCGCCGGCCTGAGCTTGGCGCTGCCGTCGCTGGGTGGCCTGGCCGGGCTCGGTGGGGCGGCCGGTGTGCAGGGCATCATCGAAATCGTCGAAGCCGTACGGCAGTTGTCCGGCGTGCTCGGGTTGCTGCCCGCGGCGATCTCCGGGGCTGCGTTCTCGATCGGGACGCTGAAGCTCGCGTTCTACGGCGTCGGTGACGCGCTGAAGGACATGATGGACTCCGACCCCAAGAAGTTCTTGGAGGACATCGCGAACATGGCGCCGGCGGCGGCGCAGTCGATGCTGCAGATCGCGCAGTTCCGCGACATGTTCAAGGCCGGCGCGGGGGCCGTGCAGCAGTCGTTCTTCGAGAAGATCGCCGCCGATATTGCGCCGCTGATCCAAACGTGGTTCCCGACAGTGATTTCGGCGATGTCACAGGTCGCTGGTATCTTCGGGGACTTCGCGCGCCAGTTCGCCGGGATCTTGGCGCAGCCGCAGACGATGGCGGCGTTCACCGCGTTCATCGACAACATCAGCAACGGCCTGCGTGCGCTGCAGCCGGCGTTGGCGCCGATGGTGAGCATTTTCACCACTCTGACGCAGGTGGGTTCGTCGTTCTTCGAGCAGATCGGCGGCAACATTTCCCAGTTCGTCGGCCAGTTGGCGCAGATGGTGAACCAGGCCGCCGCGAGTGGCCGGTTGCAGGAGTGGATTCAGACCGGCATCAACGCGTTCGGGAATTTGGTGCGCATCGTGGAGAACGTCGGGTCGGCGTTTAACACGGTGATGACGATGGCTGATCGGTTCGGCGGCGGCGGACTGTTGGGCTGGCTGGACAAGGTGACAGCCGAGTTTGATCGGTGGACGCAGTCGGCTGAGGGGCAGTCGACGCTGACGAATTTCTTCCAGACGTTGCGGACGGCGACGGATGCGTTTGTGCCGATGCTGAAACCGCTGGTGCAGGGTTTGGCGTCGCTGGCTGAGGCGTTCGTCAAGCTCGGGATTGGGATTGCGCCCGGGTGGCAGACGTTCTTCGACTCGTTCCGCGATTCGATGGCGCAGCTCGGCCCGCAGATCGTAGGCATGGCGCCGGCGTTGAACACGTTCCTGACGGGTTTGGCGCAGTCGTTTTCGCAGTTGATGGCGCAGGTCGGGCCGCAGTTGCCGCAGATTTTCCAGACGTTGGCGAACGCGTTCGTCGCCTTGTTGCCGCAGTTGCCGCCGCTGGTCGACGCCTTTATTCGACTGGTGCAGAACGTAGGCCCGCAGTTGCCGACCCTGTTCCAGGCGGTCACCGACGCGCTTAACGCGATTATTCCGCTGATGCCGCAGATCATTGAACTGACCCGCGAATTCGTTTCGGTGATCACGAAACTCGTTGAGATCATCGGCACCGTCATCGACGGCATTCGCGGCTTGAACGACGCGCTGGGTAAGGATCTGCCGCAGGCGATCCGCGGGATCTGGGACGCGTTCACGAACTTCATGGGTGATTTGCCGAACAAGGCGATGGACTGGGGCAAGAACATTGTCCAGGGACTGATTCGCGGCATGCTCGACTCCGGCGGCCTGGGTGGGCTAGGTTCGGCGGCGAACTCGATCGTGGACCAGATCGCGCAGTGGTTCCAGCAGTCACCGGCCAAGGTGGGCCCGTTCTCCGGGTCTGGTTACACGAAGGTCCGTGGCCGGATGATGGTCGAGGACATGGCCGCCGGTATGGCGTCGGCTCAAGGGGCGGTGTCGGCGGCGGCCGCGGCGACGGCGGATGCGGCGGCGGGCGCGATGTCGGCCGGCACCGCCGGCGCGGCCGGAGCCGGGCGGCGCGCGGCGTACGCCGGCGGCGCTGAAGGTCTCGGCGGGGCGCTGCTGCCCGACAACATCGCCGGCGCCGACACCAGCATCCTGTCCGCTTATCTGCGGCGCCAGTTCCCCGAGAACCGCGGCCTGAAGGGGCTGGCGAAGGATCTCGGCGCGTTGGTGCAGAGTTTCCAGTCGGGCACGAATTTCCTGATGCAGTACGGCGTTCAGCAGGTGTTGCAGACGTTGACGTCGCTGCCGGGTGGTAATCAGCAGGCGTGGCGGAAGATGTCTCCGGAGGCGTTCGCCCGCCAGCAGACTGAGGATCTGATACGTAAGGCGGGGCAGCGGGGACCGTCGTGGAACGACGTTCTGGGCACCGGCGGCCCGGCAAGCGGTTTGGCGGGGAATTTGGCGCCGATCGACGTCACCGCGTCCTCGTCGAAGGAGCAGATTCAGCAGGCCATCATTGCGGCGGGGAAGGCGCGCGGCCTGGACGATGCGGCGATTCAGACGGCGCTGGCGGTCGCGGCCGCCGAATCCAGCTTCAACCCCACGATCTCCGGTGGCGTGCAGGGCAGCGCCGGTCTGGTGTCTGGGTTGTTCCAGCAGTCGCCGTCGTCGGGCTGGGGGACGTTGGATCAGGTCAACGACCCGAAGTATGCGATCAACGCGTTCTATGACGCGTTCACCAGGGAGTTAGCGAAGAACCCGGGTAATCCGCTGTTGGCGGCGGTGCTGACGCAGAACCCGCAGTTGGGGTCCGGCGCTCAGGGCTCGAAGTACATGCAGGACGTGATGAACCAGCTCGGGCTGGCGAAGCAGATCATGGGTCAGCAGCCGACGTGGCCGCAGGTTACCGGCGGCACCGGTGCCGGCCCGGCGCCCACCGTGCCGCCGATCGCAGTACCACCTACGACGCAGGGCGGGATCGGCTTGAATCCGGCGTCGCAGGCCACTCGGGTGCCAAACGCGCCGAACGTGGAGGCCGGTATCCGGGCGATCGGCGGCCTGCCCACCCTGTATCCGACCAGCGGCCCGAACGCCTACCAGGTGCCGCAGTGGGCGCAGGAGCTCGCTGCCGCGTTCAACCTGACTGCGTCGACGTACGCCACCGGTGGCAGCCTGCACCAGATGGGCTACGCGTTCGACTTCAACGACCCGGCCGTCCCGAACGGGCCGTCGGCTAACAAGGAAGCGTTCGCACAGTTCATCGCGAGCGTGCTGGGCCCGCAGACGCTGCAGTTGATCTATCGCGGCCAACGGGACTACGGCATCGCCAGCGGCCAAGACGTGTCTGGCAGTGGGTATTACGCGGGGGATCTGTCCGGCCACACCAATCACGTTCATTGGGGCACTGACGTTCCCGTCCTGTTGAACGGCCAGGTCCCGCCGGGGTCGATGGCTGGTGCTGCGACTGGGCTGGGTAACGCGAATCTGCTGCTGCCGTCGGGCAGGCAGCTCGATCAGCTTGTCGATCCCAGCGGCAAGACGATGACGATCAACCAGCAGCAGTTGCAAGCCTATTTGCAGGGCAACCCGGCGCTGGCGTCGCAGATCAACGCCGCGCAAACCCCCGGCGCCGGGGACCAGGCAGTGCTCGGCGCGCTCAACGGCATCGACACCACCATCGCCGGGCTGCGCGCCCAAGACGCGCTCGGGAACCAGAACCTCATCCAGTCGTTGCAGTCGACGCAGCAGCAGATCGCGCAGAACCAGGGGTTCGCGCAGGGCCCGAACGCGATGCAGACGTTCTCGTCGTTCATGGGTGGCGCGTCGAACGTGGTCAGCAGCGTCCTGCAGGCCGTCCAGGGCGGCCTCGACAGCCTGGCGGCGACCCAAGACATCGCCGACAGGCTCGTCTACGGCGTCCGCAATACCGAGGACGTCAACAAGATCATCGACAATGTGCAGAAGTACATCACGTTCGCCTCGCAGGTCGCCCAAGCGACCGGCAGCGTGTTGTCGATGATCGGCGGTCTAGTCGGCGCCGGCGGCTCGGGTGACCCCTCTGGTGGGTCGCAGGGGGCGGCGATGGCGTTGTCGGCGGCCGGGCAGATCGCGCAGATGATTTCGGGGATCCTGCAGGGCGTGAACGCGGCGATCGATTTCGGGCAGCAGGTGTATCGCATCGCGGGAACGTATGTGGGTCGGTTCTTGTCGCAGTTGACTGCTGGCGCGTTGGGGACGCCGTTGATGGGTGATGTTCGGTTCCTGCTGAACAAGAACACCGGGCAGTTGATCTCGTACTCGCAGGACAATCCGGGGAACCAGAACGTGCAGAACGTGCCGTCGTGGATGAACGGGTTGTACGACTTCAGAGGGGGTGGTAATGCGAATCCTGGTGTGGGTGAGTTGAATATCTACGCTGGCCCGGGCCAGTCGCCGTACGACATGATGTCTGAGGCGATGTGGCTGGTGAACACTGGCGCCACCGCCGGCGCCCTGGCCCCAGCCAACTTTTGACATGACGACGACATCCGCGATGGGGTCTCAAAATGATTGAAATGCGTTGGTGTGGAGAACAATACCCGGATTGGCATGCAGATAGTGAGGGCCGCGTCTACCGATGCGGGGTAGAGGTAAAGCCATACTCGATCGACAACGTGTTAGCGAACAGGTACGGGGTAAGCCAGCGCCTAATCAGCGGCATTGTGCGACGCGAAACGTGGATTTACGTCGCGGATGACGAACTGCTCGCGGTTTGGAAACGCGGTGTCCCCGATATCGTCAGCGCGGCGAATTTCTGAGATGTCGAAGAATCTGGTCCGCGGTCAGTGGCAGATCGGTGATCTGGTGATGGGCCCGGGCACCCAGTACGAGGTGATGCCGCCGAAGATCGGCTCCTACAACGTGCAGAGCCAGGACACCCAGATCCCGTTGTCGGACACGATGCTGTTCGGGCAGGACACATTTCAGGGTGGCACCCTGACGTTCAAGATCGGCGTGAAGGACAACGCCCCGGTCCGCTATATGCCGAACACGCTGCCTGCGGATTTGGTGACGAAGTCCTCGAAGCTGCTCGGCGTGCTGCAGGGGGAGTGGAAGGCCGACGAGGTCAAGCAGCAGTTCGGGGGGGCGAAGGCGCTGATCCACTGCGACCGCTACGGCGTGACGAAGCAGATTTGGGGTCGGCCGCGGAAATTCGAGTACACGCCGAAGACGCAGACGAGTCAGTGGCGGACGGTGAACGCGGAGTTCGTGCGGCTGGACACGTTGTGCCACGCCGATAGTGAGACGTTGGCGTCGCTGACGGTGGGCGCCGATCCGGTGTTCTACGCGACGGGTGGGGATGCTCCGGCGTGGTTCCGGGTGCTGCTGGTCGGGCCGCAGTCGCATCCGATCGTGAACGTCGGGAACAACGAGATCGAGCTGGATTTGGACATTCTGGCCGGTGTGACGGTCGAGGTCAGTTCGTATCCGTGGATGCGGCGTGTTGTCGACTCGAATGGTGTGAATTGGCGGAACAAGCTGATCGGGGCGACGAAGTACCTGGACCAGTTGCGGCTGCCGGCGGCGTCGCCGGTGGCGATGTCGTGGGAGGCGTCGTCGACCAGCTCGGCGAGTAAGTGCTTGGTGTTGTGGCGCGACGCCTACCACACCATCTGACCGAATCATTCACTGTCACTTGATTGTTGGGGTACTGGCATGGGTTTATCGAATTCTGCGATGGTTGACGGGGCGAACGGTATCCGCGCGAACCTGGGCGGCGCGCAACTGCACACCGAGAACCCGGGAACCGGGGGGGCGGCGAACAAGTCCAGCGCGGCGATGGAAGTGCCGTCCTGGACGACACCGACCGCCGACGGAGACTTCGGCCTGGCAGCGCCGATGGTGTTCGAAGGCGGCACACCCAACGGCCTCGTCACCTGGATCTCGCTGTGGTCCAACACATCCGGCTCCGGAGTATGGAAGGGCAACTTCGCGTTGACCGGTGACAACACGTTCGACTCCAACGGTGTGATCACCATCGAAACGTTCGACCTGAACGGCTCCGCCACCTAACATGACGTCAGCCACCGCTGCCGGCGACTACACCTTCACCGGCAGCGTCGCCGCGCGCCGCCCAGCCAACGCCCAGGCCACCGGCACCTTCGCCTGGGACGCGGACGTGGTCGGGATCAGCACCAAACACGCCGGCACATCCGGCAGCTTCACGTGGACGTTCATCGAATCGATCGCCGAGAACGGGGTGTTCCTGCCGACCGATGACCGTTGGCGCATCAGCGTTCAGGAGTCCCGCGGCACCCGCGAAATCGTCACCTACGACCTCAACGTCACCAAGCTGCGGATCACCCGTGCCCTGTCAGGCCCGTTCGATCTGCAATGCGACGTCAACCCGAACGACCCTTCGGCGGCCGGGATCTACTTCAAGCCGTGGCGGCAACTCGTCCACGTCGAGAAGATCATGCAGGGCAAACGCCGCCTCTGGGGCACCGGGATCGTGCAGCCCTCAGACATCGACGAGAACAGCGGCGTCCTTCAACTGAAAGCCAAGGGATTCTCCTGCTACCCCAAGGGAATCCCGTGGCTCGAAGATTTGAACTGGTTGGCGAACGACGTCTACCGGCCCGTCGTGGAAATCTGGCGGCACCTGCAGAACGACTTCCCGAACGGCGACCTGGGTGTCGAAATCTATCCGACGACCGCCGGCGTGGAGATGCTGCCCGGGTACGCGTTCGACGGTGACCTGCTGAACCTGAACTTCTTCGCCACGTTCGTCCGCCAAACCGACCGTCTCGACTGCGGCGACTACATCGATGCCCTGGCCCGCGACGTCCCCTTCGACTACGTCGAGCAGTCCGCGTGGAACGCCAACCGCACCGACGTGGTGAAGAAGATCAAGCTCGGCTACCCCCGGTTGGGGATGATTCAGGAGAATTTGGCGTTCATCCTGAACGAGAACGTGATTTCGGCGAAGCCGCACACCGAATCTCAGGTCGACTGGGTGTCCGACGTCGGCATCACCGGATACTTCCCGGGCCAGGAATACTCGGCGAGGTTGGCGAATGCGGATCCGGATCGGCTGCGCCGCTACCTCGATGAGGACACCGCGTTCATCGACTCCAACGAACGCTCCGCCGCCTGGGCCAACAGGCGTTTGGCGCGCCGGCAGACCCCGCCGTATTGGGAGACGATCACGATCCTGCCGAACCATCCGAACGCGCCGCTGGGTTCGTTCGATGTCGGAGACTCGATCATCGTCAAGGGCAGTATGCCGTGGGTCGGTGAGGTCGCCCAATTCCACAAGGTCATCGCGATCACCGTTGACACCGAAAAGGGTGTGGTGCAACTGGCTTTGAAGGCTGAGGGGGCGTTCAACTACGACCCGATCTTCTTCCCGTCCGGTGTTACGAACATCATCTTCAACTCGGCTTTTGACCTGAATTTGAACGGCTGGACTCCGACGGGGCCCGGCTGGGCGCACGACCCGGCGCAGGGCGCGAACCGGTTGGGGTCGGTAACGATCCACGCCGACGGCGCCCACCACGACCTGATGACGCAACCGTACGGCTTAGCGCCGTTCCAGATCTTCCCGATGGGGGTGTCAGTGAAATGCGCGAACGGCGTATCAGCAGGCGCGGCAATACAATTAGTTGCCCAGTTCTACGATGAGGACGACAACCCGATGTCGGCGTTCCTGGTGGGCGCGGTGAGCGGCAACGGGCAGATCCCGTGGACCAGGTTGGCCGGTAATCTGCTCGCCCCGACGGGGGCGGCGTCGGTGGCGATGCGTCTGCATGTCGACGCGGCGATGACCGCCGGCCAGGTGTGGTTCGACGACGCGAGCATCCAGATATGACGCGCCCCAATTTCGGCGGCCGCCAATACACCGGGTCGGAGTCTCGGGCACTCACGTCGATCGTCGACTCGCCGGGGATTGGGCAGGACACCGACTTCACGCGGTTGCTGCAGCAGCATGACGCGCAGATCAAATACCTTGCGGGCAACCAGAAGAAGCTGCAGCAGGGCGTCAACGAGGCCACGCAGAACCCGATTCAGCAGTTGCAGCAGTTCGTCGCCGACATCATCGTCCTGATGGGCGGCGGGCAGCTCGCCGAAGGGCTGCTCGACTTCGGTGACCTGCAATACATCCTGCCCACGTTGGGTGCGCTGTTCGGGCTGGGTGACGGCCCGTTCCCGCTTGATTTGTTCGAGGCGGCGCAGCGGTTCTTCCTCGGCTATGTCGTGCCGACGCGGCAGTTCACCGACGTCGTGAACAACATGATCGGCGCGTGGATGGGTGTGTTCGGCATCGACGCGAAGTTCGTCAAGGACACCAAAGCGTTGATCACCGCGATCGGGGATCTGTTCGACGGGATCGGTGGCCTGCTGCCGTCGATCAACGAACTGTTCAGCGTGCTCGGGATCACCGCCGCGGGCTTGGGGCCGTTGGGGCTGGTGCTCAAGCCGATCATCGACTTGTTCTCCGGTATCGACCTGGCCCGGTTCGGCAACGCGATCGAGTTCATCACCGACGCAATCGACCCGTGGATCGTGCAGTTGACCGCGATCATCAACTTCCTCAACGAAGTGATCCGCGTGCTCGGCGCCGGCGGGAATGTGCTGAATTCACCGCTGCCGGAACTGACCATCCCGTTCCGGAACCTGATGCAATTCCTGGGCAACGTCAGGTTGGGTATCGAGTCGTTCAACCCGATTGCTGCTGCGCAGCAATTCATTTCGCGGCTGCTGATCCCCGCCGGATCGATCAGCAACGTGCAACCGAACCTGCAACTCGATCCCGGGTTCGACGATTCAGAGTCGCTGGGCGACGAGGGGCCGGCGTGGACGCGGGAATACCCGGACCCGCTGATCACCGACCCCGACTTCGTGTGGGACCTGATCGGGCATACCGCCGACGGGTCGGCCACCGTGCGCGCGACCGGCACCGAACACGGCTTGCAGGGGTCAGTGGTTCCCGTTGAGCCGGGGCAGACGTTCGACCTGGCGGCGTGGGTGACGTGGGCCGGTGTCACCGCGACCGGGTCACCGTTCGCGCTGCAGGTGATGACCGACACCGGCACTATCACCGACATCGCGGCGATCGCATCACCGGGCGCGTCGGGCGGGTGGGCGCAGATCGCCGGCTCCTACACCGTGCCGTCCGGAGTCGAGACGATCCGGATCCGCCTGTGCGTCAAAGCATCCGCGACGGTGGGGCAGGTGTGGTTCGACGACGCCACGATCCGCCGCACATCTTTGATGCAGAAAGGCTTCATCTCCGGGCTGGTTGATGACCTGACGGAGATTTTCGCGAACTTCGCGGCGATGATCGACGGCATTTTGGGCACCGGCTACACGTTCGGGCAGGTTGTCACGTTCATCTCATCAGGGCTGTCGACCGCGGCCACGGTGGCCGACAACTTGGGTGCGATGCTGACAGAGCTCGGGCTGTCGACACTGTCGCAGTTGGGGTCGCTGATCGACAACCTCGACACCGGGTTAGCGGACGCGGCGGACACGATCAGCGACATCGGCGACGACATCACGGCGCTGCTCTCCGGCGCCGGCCAGGCCACAATGGCCGCGTTGGGTACGTTGATCTACCAGCTTGTCACGATGCTCAACCAGATCAGCGCCATCTTCAACGGCACCGTCGTCGAACCGATCAACACGACGGTGCAGCAGATCCAAACCTGGTACAACACCAACGTCGCCTACTTGGCGAACATCCCCAACACGGCTGTGCAAGGACTCGTCGGGTTCGGAACCAACATCGGCAACTCAGTCACCGCGCTCAGTGACGGTGTGTGGCAGGGGCTTCGGGCGTTCCTCGGCATCCCATCCGGCATCAGCCCGCCGCAGGTGTCCACGGCGGCGCAGCAGGTCCGTACGGACCTAAACAACGCCTCAGAAATCGCTGCAACGGCGGCCGCGTTCCAGGCGAAGCAATCCATCTCGAAGCAGTCGTACCTGTCGATCGACCCCTCCGCGGACCCCGTGTTCCCGCTGTCCAACATCAACGGCGCATCGCCGTCGACAGTGCCCGTGACTTCCGCCAAAAGCGTTATGGGCATCATCGGACTTCCGGACAACGGGTTGAAGAAATCTGTCGTGTGGCTTGGCGGTTCACTGACTGGGATCACCGGCGTCTACGTCAACATCTACAAGGTCAACACCACGACCGGAGAATTCACCCGCACCCACCAGTCGTCGAACATCATCGGTTCGCTGACCACCCCGCTCCCTGGCTACAGCTACGGATGGCAGTTCTACAACCTGCCGATGACTGACTTCTTCCCCACCCTGCAGGGTGAGTGGTACGTCGCCGAGATCCAGGTCACGGGGACGGGCACGTACAACATTGTCGGCGTCAGCAGCGCGTGGATGCCCACCCACACCGGTGTGTATCCGAAGGCACTGGGCGCGACGCGGGGTCCGGCCGGTCCGACATTCAAGTCGGCGGGAACCGGCATCAATTTGAATAGCCAAGCGGGCGGCACGAAGACCTGGACGCACAACATCGAATCCGATGCCGACTTCATCGTCCTTGTCGTGAATGCGCAAGGAACCACAGCGGTATCCGTCACGAATGTGAAGGTCGGTGGTGTCGCGGTAACGGCCGGGCCCGGCGTCAACTTTGTCACCGGGAGCCCGAACTCGTCGTGGCTTCTCATCTACTACCTGCAACTACCGCCGACCGGCAGCAACAAGACGGTGCAGCTCGACATTAGTGGTGGTGCAAGCGTCAACATCATCGCCAATTCGTTTACCTACTCGGGAGTTTCAAGTGTCGGGGCGAGCGGAACGACAAGTGGAAACTTCTTCGGAACACTCAGCCACTCCGTTCCCACTGCCGCTAACCAGACCGTTCTCCACGCCTTCGGAAACATCGGAACCCTCACCGCCTACAACGCGGCGAACGTGCGATGGAACACGGCGAACGCAACCAAGGTCGGCGATTTCCCCAGCACCGGCTCGAACGTCAACGTGACCGCATCGAACGCCTCAAGCGGTTTCGGGCACTGGGGATCCGCCTACCTGCAACTCAACGGTGTGGTACCTAGCCCGCCGAGCTCCATCGCCACCCCCGTCTATGACGCGAACGTGCCTTGGATCTCCCTGGCGGGCGGCGCCGGCCGATCCCAACACGTACCCGAGACAGCCGAGTTTGAGACCGCTGGCACGTTCACCTACAACGTGCCGTCCTGGGTGATCGACGGTGACTACATCGACGTCGTCCCCATCGGAGCAGGGGCGGGGGGCTCGTACTGCGGTCTTCTCAACTCAGCTGGACAACCGCCTGCACCGGGATACGAGGGCGGCGGTCCGGGGCAGTGGAACCCGATTCGTCTCCGCTATGGCGACGCCTATGACATTACCACTGGTACAACATCTTTCACCGTCAACATCGGCGCTGGCGGCGCTGGTGGGCCATACCCGGGGGAAACGCACGTACCAGCACACGGCAGTAACGGCGGCAACACCACGGTCGTCATTACCGGGCATCCGACGATCACCGCGAACGGCGGAACCGCAGACGGAAGCACTTCACCATCGTCGACGACCCGAGGTGGTTCGCCGGGCAACGTTGCGCATCAGGGAGTCACCTACTTCGGTGGAGCGGAAGCCATTAACCCAGGCGAGGCTGGCCACGGCCCAGGCGGTGGCGGCGCGCGCGGCGACTCCATCCACCGGCCCGCCATCATGCAATACCCCGCACTCAACCGTGACGTCAGCGGCGGGGCCGGTGCTCCCGGCGCCTGCTACATCACCGCAGTCCAAGACATATAGGAGAACGCACCCATGCCGATGCTGATCACCCCGAAAGCGCCTGTCGAGACGAAGGCATACAAGATTCCGGAAGACCTTCCGGACCTGGCGAAAGTGTGCACGCCACTCGGCTACACGCTCGCGAACAAGTGGTATCTCGACCCGTCGCCGTCAGCGCCTGATCACATCCTGTGTGCGGTCACGCTGCGCCCGACGAACGGCATCGCGACAGATCAGAACACGCTGAAAGCCACTGAGCAGGACTGCATCACGTGGGACGGCATCAACTTCGTCGTGAAACCGTACACGGAAGTCGCCGCGGTATACGACATCAAAGCCGCCCCGCCGGAACCCGACCCGGTCCCGCCGACGCCGCCCGCGCCGGAACCAGCACCCGAGCCGGAGCCCGCGCCCACACCTGAACCTGAGCCGGTGCTGGCCGAGCCGGAAGACCAGCCGCAGCCATGACGAGCTGCGCCGCCGCCGACGGATACAACCTCGGCCGCGCGCACGGCCGACTGGCCATCAACCCCATGCCAGCACCGGAAAGCCGGTGCATGCAATGCGGCTGCCCCCAACGTGACCACGTCCCACTGCGCTACGCCCTGCGCGTCCTCGCCCTGCACCTACTCCCCGCACGGATCTGCCGCTGGCTCCGGCCACTACGGCGCCACTGAAAGGACCCCACATGGCCGTTATCCCGTTCCCCCAACCAGAACCGGCCGACCAGCCGAAATCGTTGCCCCTGAACAACATCCTTGGGACGGTGCTGCTCGACGTCCTGGTCCAAGTGTGCGGTGACATGACCGTCGGCGACGCACTTCAGGAACTCTCGAAAGTGCCGCTGAAAGATGTGATGCGCGAACTGTTCGGTATCGGTGGCGAATAAATGGCGCGCCGCAATGTCTACGGAAACGACTGGTCCTCCAACGGATGGCCGATGGTCGATGAAGGCTCCTGCACCTGGGTAACCGTCCCCGGTACTGATGTCAGCCTCCAAATCCAGAACGGGCAACCTCTCCAAATCCTGCGGGCGTTCGCCGCTGACTTCAACGCAGAGGTTGAGCCGCTGCGCGACGCCGACTCGGCGTGTTGGACACCCGGAAACTCTGTCGCCGATTCCAACCACCTGTCCGGCACTGCAATGGACCTGAACTGGGAATCGCACCCGTTCCGGATCGCCGATGCCGGATTCGACGCGGCGAAACGCGCCAAGGTCCGAGCGTTGCTCGACTGGTACGAGGGCATGGTCTTCTGGGGCAACGACTGGACAAACCCCAAGGACGCCATGCACTTCCAGCTCGCGTCCCTCGCTAACGGCGGCAACATCAACACCTACGGCAACCCCGCCGTGGACGACTTCATCAAGCGAAAGATCCGCCCCGACGGCTTCTCAACCCGCCGCGGGATCGGGATACCGCAGCCGCAGCAGCCTCCGCCGGCGGCTCCGGACGCGCGCGCGGCCGCGATCACCGCCCTCTACGACGCCGTCCCCGTCATCGACGAGGACCGCGCCGCGCAACTCATCGACCCCATGATCGCCGGACTGGCACTCGCCGAATGCAACACCGTCAACCGCATCGCGATGGCACTCGCGCAGTGGGGCCACGAATCCGACGGCTTCGCCACCACCGAGGAATACGCCAAGGACGGCCGCTACGCCCCCTACATCGGCCGGACCTGGATCCAAATCACCTGGCAAGCCAACTACGCCGCATTCGGACGCTGGGCCGCCACGCAAGGGCTGATCGCGGATCCGAACTACTTCGTCGACAACCCCACCGCACTCGCTGACCTGAAATGGGCCGGCATCGGCGCCGCCTGGTACTGGACCGTCGCCCGCCCCACCATCAACAGTCTGTCCGACCAGGGCGACATCGTCGCCGTCACTCAACTCATCAACGGCGGGCAGAACGGAATTGCCGACCGCCGCACCAGATACCAGCAAGCACTGGGCGTCGGCGACCGGCTGCTCACCCTCATCGAACCCCGCACCAATCAACCGGCGGAAGGACCGCTCATGGCACTCACCGACGACGAACAGACCGAACTTCTCGCGAAGGTCCGCTACATCTTCGACCAACTCGGGCCCAAACACCCTGAATGGGGACCGGACTCGTCAATGGGCGTCTACCCCAACGGCGACGAAATGACCCTCCGTGACGGACTCGCCGAACTGAAGCGGAAAGTCGACTCACCGGAAGTCGCCATCGTGACGTTCCAGACTGAAGCGACGCCCTGATGCCGCTCCAACTGGGCGACCGCAACGAAACCGTCCGCCGCTGGCGGCAGGTCATGGACGCCATGTTCCACGGCTACGGCCGCACCCTCGGCCCGCTGGACCCCAACACCGACGAATACGGTCCCCGTGCCGTGTCGTGGCAGAAGGAATACCAATTCCGCACGGGACAGGCCCCGTCGAGGGAAGCCGCCAACGGCATTGTCTCCGACCAAGACTTGATTGACCTGAAAATCGTTCGCCCCCACCGGCCCATCTGGTGCTACTCAGCGCCTGGGTCTGGTGTTCCGTGGTGGGTGGGGCCGCCTTTCGACCTCGGCGAATGGTGCAAAGCGGTCTTGAACCTCAACCACCAGCCCGTCGGGTATCCAATCGGCGGGTACCTCGGCTTCATGGGCGGTGACCCGTCGCTGTCCTACAACGATGTCATCGCCGCCGAAGACGCTGAACTGGAACGCCTCATCAGCCTCAACCCCGACCTGAACGACCCGAACGTGGAGTTCTGGTTCTTCAGCTACTCCCAGTCCGCGGAAGGCATGAAACGGTCGGCCGCAAGGTTGTTCGGCGACGGCGGCCGGTATGCCCACCTGCGCCCGCGCATCAACGGCGTCATCGCATTCGGCGACCCCACCCGCAAGCCTGGGCCCACCAAGGTCGGCAACAGCCCTCCCGGTGCCGGGATATCCAACTGGACCGCCCCCGCATGGCTCGAGTCGCTGACGTGGTCGATCACCAATCAGTCCCCGACGCCGGACTTCTATGCGGCCTGCACGTCCAAGATTGCCCGCCTCGCGTACGAAGTGATTGTCCGCGCCGAGACCGAGCTGCCGTTCGTCATCTACCTCGGCCAGATCGCCATCCCCGCACTGCTGAACCTGATAGCACCGTTCGCCGGCAGCCTCACCAGTCCTCTGGCGCTGCCAATCCTGTCCGGCGCCGCAGGCCTACCCGTGGCTGCGCTCGCACCCATCGTCGGAGTCATCACGGGCAGCAGCGAACAACCCGACCCGGAACTGATCAAGACGCTCACGGTGCAGGGCTTGCTGACCAGCATCCCCGACCTGATCGGCCTGCTGGTCGCGCTGCCTGGCATCGGCGTCCACGGCGATTACTACGCCCCGAAAGACGAGTTCGGCGGCCGCAGCGGCTTCCAAGTCGGCTGCGACATCGTCGCCGGATTCCGCCGCTGACGAACTCTAAACCAGCTCTAAACCGCGACGAAGCGCGTTCGGGCCGCTGACCTGCGGGTACCTGACTACTCGAAAGGAACTGGGCATGGCCAACAGCGAGTTGTTCACCCTCACGTTCTGGCAAGCCACCATCGCCCGCATGGCCCACTACGCCGCCACGTTCGCACTCGCCGGCTGGGGCTTGGGCGCCGTCGGCTCAACCGACACCCCCGCACACCTGAGCGTCCCCTCCGCAGGCGTCGCGATCGCCGCCGGACTCGGCGCGCTATACGCACTGCTGATCTCCGTCGCCGGCGCCAAACTAACCCCCGGGGCAACCCCCCTCGGACTGCTGTTCCCCACACCGAGCCAGGTACTTGAGGTCCGCCAGCGGCCACGTACAGAGCACCGCGGCCACGTGCATACCGCCGTGGACCCGCCAGTGGGAAGCGCGCCAGCGACGACGTACGAGCTCCCGCCCTGGGCCAAAGACGACGCCACCTACCTCGACGTGAAAGCCAGCGGCGGCGGCGCAGGCGGCCGCGCCGACACACAGGACTCGATCGACCCGGCCGCATGACGTACCGCTACGTCGACGAGCGCGCGCTGCGCTACGGCCAGATCGCCCTGCTCGGCGAAGCCGTCGCCCGCGGACTGAACTACATCATGTCCCCGGCCGGCCAATTCGCAGCCATGAATCAAGTCGAAGACAGCGCCCCCCTCTGGGCGTGGGGAGCCATCTTCATCAGCCTCGGCGTCATCGGCTGGTTCGGCGAAGCACTCATGTCCGGAGCCGCACCCGTCCGCGGCCCCAACCCCCGCGCATGGGTGTCATTCCTCGCGCACCTGGCGTTGCTCTGCGTCTACGCCGCGATGACTCTCGGATCGTTCGTCACCGTCATGCAGCAACACCCCAGATACGGCTGGCTCAACACCTACGACCTTCTCGGGATGGCCGTCGCTAACTGGATCTTCGCCAGACGGCGGCGCCGCGATGCTTAGCGAAGACTGGCTGAAATACGTTCCCCAGCAGTGGGTCGGCATCTTGGCGCTGGTCATGTGCTTCGCCACGCTCACAACGCACCTGATCGAGAAGTACCCAACGATCGCGAAGATCCTCCCGCTCGGCACCTGGTGGCACGACCGCGTCAAACGGAAGCGCCGGACGAGCGAATACATAGCTGAGGACAACGAGGTCATCGCCAACCTGAGTGAACAGGTGGAGTTGCTGGCCAAGGACATGCGGGAGATGCGTGACGACCTGCGGTGTCTGCGCGCCTGGTCTGTCTACGACGCCCGCTGGCACCATCAAGCCGACATCGCCAGCGCCGAATGCGATTACGAGCTGCCCCGGCACTACGACTATTTCGAATTCGAGCGCATCTGGCGCGGCGACCCGCTCGCGGCCGCGCGCCTTTCCTTCCTCGAGGAAACGTTGGAGGGTCCGAAAGAATGAGCCGCATCATCGTGAAGTTGCAGCCCACCGACATCGCGTGGCTCGGTCTGATCGCTTACGTGCTCGGCGTCAACATGACGCTGCCCGAGCAGCTTTCGATGGCGATGGACCGCTATCTGAAATCGCATAGGTGGACGTTCGAGGCGGTGCTGTTCGCGGTCTACGCGCACCTATCGAACAAGGTTCCCGATAGGTTCGACCCGATCCATCTGCTGTTCGTCGTGCTCGTCAAGGCGCTGCGCCGACACCCACGCATCACCATCGTCGACGACTAGCCCCCGCACAAACGTAACGCCCCCGGCTTCGGCCGGGGGCGCTTTTCGTCGTTCTACGGCAACAGGGCTCCGCTGGCCCCCATCCGCCCGTTCGGGAAGATCCCGGGCAGCAAGTTCGGGATCCCGCCACCGACACCGCCCGGGCCGCCGATACCCGGCATAGAGGCCGGGAAACCCGCCTTCGCGTCCCCACCGGTCCCGCCGTCCCCACCTTGCCCGAACAACAACACCGCCGAGCCGCCGAAACCGCCCCAGCCGCCCATCCCATTACTCAAACCCACCCCACCGGTGCCGCCGGTCCCGCCGTTCCCGAACAGCCAGCCGCCCTGGCCGCCACTGCCGCCCGCGCCGGCGCGGAACTCCACCGGCGTCGGCACACCGTTCTTCACGATCACCACCTGACCGGACGGGCCGCCCGTGCCGCCCATACCGCCATTCCCGAACGTCCCGCCAGCACCACCCGAACCGCCCGAGCCGCCGATCCTCGTCGCGTCGCCGCCCCGGCCACCGTTGCCCCACAACAGCCCACCCGCCCCGCCCGCAGTGCCATTCCCGAACTTGTCGGTGTACCCGTTCGCGCCGTCACCGATCAACGGCCGCCCGAGCAGCGTCATCGTCGGAGTGTTGACGATGTCCAACAGCGCCTGCAAAGGGTTCGCCGCCGCGGCCTCAGCCGACACATACCGGCCCACACTCGCATTCAGCAGCCCCACGAACTGATCATGGAACGCCGCCACCTGAGCCGAAGCAGCCTGGAACGCCTGACCATGCGAGCTGAACATGGTAGCGATGGCCCCCGACACTTCGTCGGCCGCAGCCGCCACGATCCCCGTCGTCGGCGAACTCGCCGCCGCCGCCGCCTCACTGACCGCCGACCCAACCCGCGCCACATCCCGCGCCGCCGTCGAAACGAACTCCGGAACAATCCCGAACGACATTGTCTCTTCCCCCGGTTAGTGCTTGATTGGTTGAGTGGGCGACCAATGATCAGCCCCACGTCGGCTCCGCAACCGCGGCCGGTCCCCGAAAACAGCGCGCGCCATCAGGCTACGGTGATCATGATCCGCCCGGGCCAAAATCGCTGAACGCCTCCGCTGCCGCCGGTCCACCCACACCGCACACGAAACGATGAGCAGCGGAACGAAAACCCACGGATGCGCGACCAGCGCAGCGACCACCATCCACACCGACGGCACCGCGATCACCACGGTCGCCGCCGGGTGCCGCTCCGGCCACGACCCGGCGGTCTGGAACCCGCACCGCGGGCACTCGTGCACCGACATCTTTCCCATTGACATTGTCAAAGCAGCTCCGTGTTTCCGCATGTCGCGCTCTGCCTTTTCATGTCGCGAATCCGAATGACAGCGTTGTGTTTCAGCAGCTCAGATGCGGTGTACTGGGCATTTGCAGCGGGTTCGATTCCCGGCAGCTCCACCGAGAAATAGCTGGTCAGAGTCCGAGACTCTGGCCAGTTTCTTGCTCATCGCCTGTGGCTGACTAGCTCCCAGCAGAATCCATCGTGATCGGGGCTCTGGATAAAGTAGTGCTCGTGAATTGTCGCCTTGCTATCGGGTTGCTCGCCGCTGTGGCGGTGGTGCTCGCTGTCCCTACCCAGGGCCATGCCGATCCGCCAACGAAATGTCTGAGCAACACCCCCAAAGGCAAGCAGGTCTACGTGCCTTGCGACTTACTCAACGCCGGCGTGAATTTCCCGCCGGGGCAGCGTTGTCCTCTACCGCTCGAGCAGTACCCGAAAGATGTGCAGGACTGGTGTGGCGAAGGCCCGGGCCTTGCGAGTCCCACGCTGACCAGTCCTACGAGTCCGACGAGTCCTACAAGCCCGGCAACCCCTACCAGTCCGAAGGCTCCACCGACCACGACCGGTCCTGCGAGCACGACGAGTCCTACGAGCCCGAAGACTCCAACAAATACGACGAGTCCGTCAAGTCCGACCAGTCCGACCAGTCCGACGAGTCCGACCAGTCCTGCGAGTCCTGCGAGCCCGGGCGGTAGATCGTGAGCATCGACGCCGTCAAGACCCGGAAAACACCATATTGTGCGACGGCATCGCGGACGTGGGGATGGTGCGGCGACGCTATCGGTCGTTGCTGACTCCCACGACCGCAGGCGCAGCGGTTCCCGCGAAACCGTCGCGTGCTGTGTGGCAACGACATAAGCTCCGGCTAGGCGGACGGTGCCGGCTGGGCACGTGACCAGTTGCTTCAATGAGCGGAGCTGCTCGATGTCGTATGTCGTTG
Source organism: Mycobacterium sp. 23 (assembly GCF_048287075.1). NCBI lineage: Bacteria > Bacillati > Actinomycetota > Actinomycetes > Mycobacteriales > Mycobacteriaceae > Mycobacterium > Mycobacterium sp. 23. Next base: position 2,198,194 of record NZ_JBLVUX010000005.1, on the reverse strand, counting down.
CGTTGCCCGAGGCGATGTCCGCCGCCGCCACGGACCTCGCCTCGATCGGCGAGGTGGTCGCGACGGCCGGCCGGGCCGCGGCGGGTGACACCACGGGGTTGCTCGCAGCTGCAGAGGATGAGGTGTCAGCGGCGATCGCGGCCGTGTTCTCCGCCCACGGCGCGGGATTTCAAGCTCTCAGCGAGCAGGCGGCGGCGTTTCATGAGCGGTTCGTCCAGACATTGTCCGGCGCAACCGGAGCGTATGCCGCCGCCGAGGCGGCCGGTGCTGCGCCATTAGCGGCCTTCGAGCAGGCGGCGGTCGCTATTCAGCGGCTTCCTGCCGAAGCGGCCACCGGATTCGCATCCCTATTTTCAGTGCGAAGTTCGCCGATCTTGCAGCTGCTGGCGAGCGACATTCCGCCGTTCTCGTGGATCGTGGGTAGCAACTCGCCGCCACCGCTACTGAATTTGCTACTGGGACAGACGGTTTCGCGTACCACGTACGAAGGGATGCAGGTCGTCCAGATCACGCCGGCTCATCCGACCGGCGAATACGTGGTTGCCTTGCACGGCGGCGGGTACATCATGCCGCCGACAGTCTTGCACTGGCTGAATTACTCGGTGAATTCCTACCTGACCGGCGCGACGTTCCAAGTGCCTATTTACCCGTTGATCCAGCAAGGCGGCACCGCCGGCACGGTGGTACCAGCGACGGCCAATTTCATCTCCTCGCAAATTGCTCAACACGGGTACCAGAACGTCAGCGTTCTCGGCGACTCCGCGGGCGGCAACCTCGCACTCGCGGCCGTCCAACACATGCTGCAGACGAACCCGCTCGGCCCCCTGCCGTCGTCCATGGTTCTACTGTCGCCGTGGCTGGACCTGACGCTTGGACGCGAGGTCGGCATGTGGTGGGGCGACAACCTTTCCGTTACCAACCCCATGGTTAGTCCGCTCTATGGATCACTTGCCGGACTACCGCCAACGTATGTCTATTCGGGTGGGCTGGATGTACTCGTAATCTCCGCTAATGCCCTCCAGCAGGCGGCCATTAGCCAGGGTGCCCCGTTCAGCTTCTTCACTGCGCCTTTCGAACATCACGACTGGGCTCTGGCGGATTGGCTGCGGTGGCCGCAGATCAACCGTGAACTCGGTATCGCGGCCTGATCGCTGGTCAGGCGAGGCGGACTACCGACGAAACCGTCAGCCCTACAAAGTCTTCTGGTCGACCGAGGCTCCGCCCGTCGGTGCTCTGTTTCCGCACGACCGTTGCCGGCGTTGTGCCCAGCGGGCCCGGAGCGCGCTTACGAACCGCAATTGTCGGTTGTCGCGCCCGGGCGCCCAAAGCCCGATCAGGACAGCACTGACGGCCACGAACACAGCGAGCACCAACAGCGAGGTATTCATAGCTTCGATGAAGGCGACCTTGCTGAACTCGGCCAGGCGGTCACCCGCGGGCCCTAGCCGCCGGGCAACTTCGAGGGCTTGCCCCACCGAAGTCGAGGCGGCGTCGCTGACCTGCTGGGGGAACCCGATCACCTTGGGAGCTAGCATCTTCGGATAGCTGGCGGCCAACATCGACCCGGCCAGCGCGATGCCGAGCGCGGCGCCGATTTCCCGCGTGGCGTCGTTGACCGCCGACGCGACCCCCTGCTTGTCGTCCGGAACAGTCGTCATGATGACCGACGTCGTCGGTGCGGTGCACAGGCCGATGCCGGTGCTCAGCACCAGCATGGGCCATGCGGCCCTCCAGTAGGTCGAGCCCAGCTCTACTCCGAGCAGGCAGACCAACCCGAACGCGATCAGCATCAGTCCAGAGAAAACCACCGCGCGCAGCCCGAGCCGGGGTAGGTACCAGAAGGACAGCAGTGACAGCACCAGCAGCGGTCCCATGATGGGAGTCAGCGCAAACGCGGTCTTGATAGGGCTGTAACCGAAGATCAGCTGCATGTACTGCATCAGCAGGAACATGTAGCCGAACATCGAAATGAAGAACACCGTGATGGTGGCGGCGCCGGTGGCGAACGCTGGAACCGCGAACAACCGCACGTCCAGTAGCGGATAACTCTGCCGCACCTCGACAAATCCGAAAGCGACGCCCATGGCCAAACCGGCGCCGATGCTGCCGAGGACCAACGGGTGAGTCCATCCGCGCGCCGGCGCCTCGAGGATGCCGAAGACGAGTGCCGCCACCGCGCCGCCGATGACGAAGGCACCCCGCCAATCCAGGGGCCGCGCCTCGGATTGCTTCGAGCTCGCGATCGTCAAAGTGAGGACGAACAAGGTCAACCCGCCGCCCGTGAAGGCCCAGAAAATGGAATGCCACGACCAGAAATGCAGCAGGGCCCCGGACCCAAGCATCCCGACGACCGCGCCGGCCCCGGCAACCCCGGCCCAGATGCCAACTGCCTTGTTGCGCTGATCCTTTGGATGAGCCGCCGTGATCAACGACAGGGTGGCGGGCATGATTAGCGCCGCGCCCACTCCGGCAGTCGCCCGGGCGAGGATGACGATCGTGGGGTCAGACCAGACCGCCGGCACTATCGATGCCAGGCCGAACACGGCGAGCCCCACCAACATGGCGCCGCGGCGTCCGTAACGGTCGCCGAGTGCTCCCGCCGGTAATAACAGGCAGGCCAGGACGAGGGTGTAGCTGTCCACGATCCAGGTGAGCTGAGTCTGGGTAGCCGACAGAGCGGTCGCCATGTCCGGAATGGCGGTGTTCAGCGCGACCATCGAGGACATCACCAACAACACACCGAGGGACGCCACGGTGAGTAACCAGCTCCGTGCGCGCACCGACAAATCGGCGAGCGCAAAATCGTCTACTTGACTTGGCCGCGCCTGCGTATCGACCACGCCCCACCCCCTCGGCGGATACGATCGAAATTTGAGACTCCCCGTCTATGAACGAGACTAACAGTCTCGTTCGGCGGTGACCACCGCGAGCTATCGCGGATCACAATCAAGGCCTCATTCGACGAACGCGGCGAGACCGGTGATCCTGCTGAGCTTTACACCTGTCCTGAAACGACCCTCCGGCGAGACCACCGGCGACCATCTGTCAGGGTGGTGAGCATGACTGCACAGAAGCCCGAGATCGATTTCCCCGGCGGGGAACCGCCCGCCGACCTGGTTATCACCGATGTCGTCGAGGGCGACGGAGCGGAGGCCGCCTCCGGTAATACCGTGGTGGTGCACTACGTCGGCGTGGCCCACTCCACCGGTGAGGAGTTCGACGCTTCCTATAACCGCGGTGAGCCGCTGACGTTCCGACTCGGCGTCGGCCAGGTCATCCAGGGCTGGGACCAGGGCGTGCAGGGCATGAAGGTCGGCGGTCGCCGGCAGCTGCTGATCCCCGCCCACCTCGCGTACGGCGACCGTGGCGCCGGTGGCGTCATCAAGCCCGGTGAGTCGCTGATCTTCGTGGTGGACCTGCTCGAGGTCAGGTAGCGACGCGCCGGTCCCTGCCTCGACCCGATCAGATCAGCCCGGGTATCAACGCTTTTCGCTCGGGCGGGTAGTCGGGAAACTTCTCCTGGTACCACTTGTGAGTGGCGAACGCCCGCGGGATCAGATTGCCTGCCGTGATCAGAAATATGATCACCCCGGCGAGCGACCAGGTCAGCAGGGAGAATCCGGCCCATGCGATCAGCTCGCCCAGATATGCCGGGCTGGTGACGAACCGAAACCCCCCGCCGTAGGGAATCTTGTACTCTGTCGCGCCCGGGTTCGCCTTGTCGCGCAGGTTGCGCACGATCGACTCCGACCGGACCAGTAGGACGAATCCGCCGAGGTAGACAATCAGCCCGATAAGAAACCGCGGATCGGTCAACCATTCGACGCCGTACTGGTGCTTGTAGTCGTGGCTGAAGAACGCGCCGTTGAGGTAGCCGTGCATCGTGGTGATCACCATTCCGAAGGCGAGCACGACGATGTTGAAGCTGCCGCGTTTGCCCGGCACCTGTCTGATCGACAACGGGAAGAACCAGCCGCGGTTGCCGTAGTGCATGAGCCAGATGGTCGCGAGTACGAGCGGCGTCGTGTCGAATCGGTGTGGCCCGGTGAGATAGAAGATCGCGAACACCACGGTGGCGGGTATCTCCATCAGCCACCAGCCGAGCTTCGGATTGAGATTCACCCCGCGCCCCGTTGCGCCGAATCGGCCGTAAGGACTCTGCTGGAACAATCCGCCGATGATCACCAACGCCGCGATGACCAGACCTATCGTCACCACGGTGTCGTAAGTGGTGTTGCCGGTGTACCAGTTCATCAAGCTCCCTTCGAGAGCCGACATCGTCGAGCATGTCGAGCAAGCGCCTGCCGCAGTAGAACAACTTCTATCAGCACGCGATCGGCAGAGCGTGCGAGGGACTGTCAGTGTCCGCTGCCTACGAGCAGAAGTCGCACGAATCCTCCTTTACGGGAGGCGGATTGGGTCCGTCCCACACATCGCTCGGCAGCTGCCCCCGGTAAGGGACGTTGCCGGCCGAGTTCCGGACCCAGTACCAGGTGTGGCAGACGTTCATGTCCCATCCGTAGGCCACTCCCGGGCCGGACGACATGTCGTAGCGGGAGTACACCATCGAGTCACCTGGACACCAGGTGTGCGGCGGTAAGGGGTCCCGCCTGCGCCGGAGCTGCCAGCCCTAATCCACAGCCGGTCAACACAGCGGATGCGAGTGCCGCGATTCGTCGGGCCATGTTCCGGTCTCTCTCGTGGTTGGTCACCACAGCGTGCGCCTGACGCCTTGCGGAACTCTTGCGCGGGCGCGGCGGCGCTATGTTGGTCGTAACGTCGCACGACACCCGAAGGAGCCATCGGTGGCTGTGGAGTTCCGTTGAACGGAGACCGACCCAACTGGGGCTGGGGGGACAAAGAGCCTGTGCCCATGTTCACCGAGGCCGAGATCCGATCGGCCTGCAAGGACTTCGGGCTGCAGGACATCGACACGGACAGCGTCATTGCGCAACTCAATGAGAACCGTCAGAGCGAGCGAGCTGCCGGGCGAGATCCAGGCGAAGGCGGACCGTCCGAACTTCGCCGCTGAACGAACATGAATTGACGCGTTGCATGTATCGTCCGAGCCCGCGGTGGGTAACTGCTTATTACACAGCGGTCCACTAGGCGGAGGCGGGTACACGATGAGCAGAGCTACTGTCAGTGCACAAAGCCATGCGGGAGACGTCAGATCCAAAGTTGCGCGGGTAGGCCTGATCGGCAAGGGATCGCTGTATGTGCTCTTGGGTTTCCTGGCGATCAAGGTCGCGATGGGTGACAGCTCCGCGGCCGGTGCCAGTAAGACCGGGGCGATCCAGACCGTCGCGCAAGCGCCGTTCGGCAAGTTCCTGCTGATCGCCTTGACGGTGGCTTTGATCGCACTGGTGGTGTGGAAATTCAGCCAGGCCGTCTCGGGTGACCCGATCGAAGGGTCGGACGGCAGCGATCGGGCCAAGTACGCGGGCAAGGGCGTTCTCTACAGTGGCGCGGCGCTCGCGTCGCTGTCTATTCTCATCGCGAACTGGGGCGGCGATGCCGGTGCGGTGCCAGGTGCCGGGGGAGGCGGTGGTGACGGCCAGCAGCATGCCGCCGGGGTGGTCATGGGTCTGCCCGGCGGCCGGTGGATCGTGCTGATCGTCGGTCTCGGCGCAATCGGCTTCGGTGGCTACGAAATCTACAAGCACACCATCAACTGCGGCTTCATGAAGCGCACCGGAGCGCTGAGCCGCGACAAGCGGAAGGTCATCGAGGCGCTGGGCCGGGCGGGCTACGTGGGTAGCGGCCTGGTGGCCATCGGTGTCGGCTTCTTCTTCGTCGTCGCAGGCCTCACCTTCGACCCGGAGAACGCCAAGGGATTGTCCGGGCTATTGGCCGAACTCGCCGGCCAGAGCTGGGGGCAGGTGGTCCTCTGGCTGATCGCCGTCGGCCTGTTTGCCTACGGTCTGTTCTCGTTCGCCGAGGCGCGTTACCGCCCCGCCACTTAGCGCGGATTGCAGACAAGCCTTTGCGCCGAAACCTATGCTGCGCGGATGAACGAGTTTCGCGCATCGGCAGCACCGGACCTACCGGGCGTCCCCTCTGTCGAAGGCTTGCTGCCCGGGCCCGATCAGCTGCTCGGCCGCCCCCGCGCGTTGCCGGTGGACTTGCTCGGCGAATTGCACGGTCCGCTGTTCTACGCGGACTTCGCCGGCGGCATCAGGAAGCTCTACGCGTGTTCGCTGGAGCTGGTCACCGAGCTTTGCGACGAGAGTCGCTTCGCCAAGAACCTCACCGCAACCCTCGCCCGAGTCAGACCGTTGGCCGGCGACGGCCTGTTCACGGCCTACCACGGCGAACCGAACTGGCAGCGGGCCCACGACGTGCTGCTACCGGGTTTCAGTTACGCGGGCTTGCGGCGGTATCACGACGCGATGCTCGACATCAACTGCAAACTGACCGACCGGTGGGACGCCACTGTCGGGGTTGGGCCGGTGGATGTGTCGAACGACTTGCAGAAGCTGGCCATGGACACCGTGGCGCTCGCCGGATTCGGTTCGCGATTCGACTCTTTCGAATGTCCGGGGCTGGCTCCGATTCCGCAGAGCTTCACGACGGCCATGGGGGAGTTGGGATCTGGCGCGACCACGCCTGTCTTCAACGAAGAACTGGCCACCTTGCACGCGTTCATGGACGGACTCATAGCGGAGCACCAATCCGGCGACAGTGAGTCTGAGGACCTGTTGGCGCTGATGCTGCAACAGGATTCGAGCGGCCAACCGGTGCTGGACACCGACAACATCCGCAACCAGATCATGACCTTCCTGATCGCCGGACAGCTCACCACGTCGGAGTTGATGCCCAACACGCTGTACAACATCATCAACGATCCGGCGGTGCTGCATCGCGTCCAGGCCGAAGTGGACACCGTATTCGGAACCGACGACGACTACCTGCCGCGTTACGACGACATCGGCAAGCTGACGTATCTGCGCCAGGCCATCGAGGAAACCTTGCGGCTGTCCCCGCCGGTGCTGCAATTCGACCGAATGGCTTTGGAAGACACCGTGATCGGCGGTAAGTACCCGATCAAGCGCGGTGAGGCGGTCACGGTTCTCACCGGCGCTTTGCACCGTCAGCCGGGGTGGGGTGACAACGTCGAACTGTTCGATCCCGACCGCTTCGCGCCCGAACGCTCGGCATCCAGGCCGACCGCGTTGTTCAAACCGTTCGGAACAGGGGCACGATCCTGCATCGGCCGCCAGTTCGCCCTGCACGAGGCGGCCATGGCGCTGGCCCGGGTCATCCATCGCTACCGCCTCATCGACGCCTATCACTATGTGCCGCAGTGGGAATCGCCGAACAGCCGCCGACCCGTCGGGTTCCGGCTCGATGTCCTGCGACGCACCCCGCAGGACCGCCAGGCCGATGTACCGGGCCGCGAAGCCGCGGCCGTGCAGAGCACAGCGCAGCAGCCAACGGCGATCACAGCCGGCACCAGGCTGGCCGTCCTGCACGGCTCCAACCTCGGCACGTGCCGTGCCCTGGCCCGCCAATTCGCGGACGATGCAACGGCATTGGGCTGTGTAGCGACGGTGGCGCCGCTCGACGACGCCGTCGGCGGGTTCCCCGAAGCCGAGGCCATCCTGATCATCGCCTCCTCGTACAACGGACAACCAACCGACGATGCGCGCGCCTTCCTTACCTGGCTGCTCGACGCCGACACCACCTTGGATCCGGCACCCAACGTCGCGGTTCTCGGTGTGGGTGACCACAACTGGGCCGACACCTACCAGGTGGTTCCACAACGCATCGACGAGCGCCTCGGCGAGCTGCAAGCCAATCGGTTGGTTCCGCGGGCGGCGGCCGACACCTCGGGGGACATCGTCGGCACGATCGAGGAGTTCGCCGCCGCGCTGTGGTCGTCCCTGACCGAACGCTTCGGTGACCCCGACGCCGCACCGCTGACGGACGCGGCCGAACCGCTCTACGAGTTGCGCCGGATCGTCGGCCCCGTGACGGCGGCGATGGACGCACGGTCGTCGGTGATCCCGATGACCGTCGTCGAAAGAACCGAACTGGTCAGCCCGGGGCTGGGACAAGCCAAAACCAATATCCGCGTTGAACTTCCGGACGGCGTCGATTATCAAACGGGCGACCATCTCACGGTGATGGCCGACAACCCGCCCGAGGTTGTCGACAGGGTGCTGACCCAACTCGACCTCGATCCCGGACTGCGGCTGGCGATCAACCCCCGGCGCAGCTCCAGACGGCTCATCGCGCTGGACCGAGAGGTCAGCGTCCGGGAACTGCTCACGCACTTCGTCGAATTGCAGAAACCGGTGACCAGCAGTCAATTGCGCAAGCTTGCGGCAGCCAACACCAGTCCTGCCGAAAGTCAGCGGCTCACCGAACTTGCCGATGATCCAGACGGCTGCCCGCTCAGCGTGATGGAATGTCTCGACGAATTCCCCGCCTGCGCTCTCACCGGTGCCGAACTCCTCGAACTGCTCGACCCCATGGTTCCCAGGCATTATTCGATCGCGTCGTCGTCACTGTTGTCACCACGCACAGTGGGGCTGATCGTCAGCGTCCTGGACGCACCGGCCCGCTCCGGGCACGGCCTGTTCAAAGGTGTCGCGTCCAACTACCTCGCGACCGTTCGGCCCGGACAGCTGATCCGGGCGCGCGTGGACCCGGCCCGGCAGGCGTTCCGCGCCGGTGCCGATCCGGCCAGGAACGTGATTCTGGTCAGCGCCGGTACCGGCGTCGCGCCTTTCTGCGGTTTCCTCGGTGATCGGCTGGCCGCAAAGAACGCCGGAACGCCGGTGGAGCCCGCGTTGTGCTTCTTCGGCGTACGTGACCCGGAGGTCGATTACATCTTCCGAGACCAGTTCGAGCAGGCCGAGGGACTCGGCATCGTCCAGATGCGACCGGCGTTTTCCCGGGCACCGCAGGACGGGGTTCGCTACGTACAGGACCGCATCGCCGCGGACGCCGACGACGTCTGGAACCTCTTGGGTGACCCGGGAAAGGACGCCCACGTCTACGTGTGCGGCGACGGCGCGCGGATGGCGCCGGCGGTGCGCGGGTCCTTCCTCGACATCTATCGGGCGCGGACGGGTGCTGATGATGGTCAGGCCCGCGACTGGCTGAACGGTCTCATCGAAACCGACCACTACGTCGAGGACGTCTGGGCCGGGTGACTGGAATCGTCAGGACGGCAGTTCCTCGATGAGTTCCTCGAGGAATTTGCCGGCCTCCCGTCCGGCTTCTTCGACGTCCCGCGCGGCGATCGCATCGATCAAGCCGCCGTGTCGGATCTCGCGGGGTTCGTGCGTCACGCTGGTGGCTGCGACGCTGGCTGCGACGACTTCGGTGAGCCCGCGGTAAAGCTCCGTCAGGACGGAGTTCCCGGATGCCTGCACCACGGCGAAGTGCAGGGCTGCATCGGCTGCAACGAAGGCGGCGCGATCTTCTCCGCATTCCAATTCATCGCGGCGCCGGAGCAATTGCCTGAGCGCGGCGACGTCTTCGTCGGTGCGCGCAGCGGCAGCCAGTCTCGCTGCCTCGACCTCCAGGCAGCGGCGCACCTGCAGTACCTCGCGTAGCTCGGACCCGCACAAGCGGCGCAGCGCCCCGGAGACTTCGCTGGTGGCGCGCACGTAGGTGCCGTCCCCCTGGCGCACTTCGAGGATCCCGGCGTGCGCCAGGGCGCGCACCGCCTCCCGCACGGTGTTGCGCCCCACACCCAGCGCCTGGGTGAGGCTCGGTTCATTGGGTATACGCGTTCCGACGGGCCATTCTCCGGAAGCTACGGACTGCCGCAGCTGATCGATGATCTGCTCGACCAGCCCTGTCCGGCGCGTTGTTGCCAATGGCACAGTATCCTCAATTCATCCAATCATGGGATGTATGACACACTAGCTGAGTGAGTGCGGAAGTGGCAGGAATATGCGCCGAAGCGGACGGCCGCGCAGCCACTGCCGAAGAGATCCATCCAGCCGTCCGGTTGGCGGGCGGTGGGCTACTGATCGCCGCGGTGGTCCTGACGGCGCTGAACCTGCGCCCCGCGCTCACCAGTGTGGGGCCGCTCCTGGGCGCGATGCGCGAATCGCTCGGCGCCTCGGCCACCTGGGCGGGCGTGCTCACCACGTTGCCCGGATTGTGTTTTGCCGCAGCGGGACTCGCTGCGCCCTGGCTGGCCCGCCGAGTCGGCTTGCAGCATGCGATCAGCGCCGCGTTGGCGATATTGACCGTCGGCCTGTTGCTGCGCGTACTCGGCGGTCCCTTCGTCGTCGTCGGGGGGACGGTGGTGGCCACCGCCGGCATCGCGTTGGTCAATGTGTTGATTCCGGTGGTGATCAAGGGGTCGTTCCCGGCTCAGATCGGGGTGATGACGGGTATCTACACCGCTGCCCTGCAGGGTGGCGGCGCGATGGGATCAGCGCTGACACCGCTGATGGAGTCCGCGTTCGGAAGTTGGCGTGGTGCGCTCGGCGGCTGGGCCGTCCTTGCGCTGCTGGCGCTCATCGCCTGGCTTTTCGGCGCCCGCAGAGTGAGTACCGTCGAGCTGCCGGCCCGCCCCACCGGCGGATCGCTGCTACGAAATCGCTTGGCATGGACGGTAACCCTGTTCTTCGGCTTCCAGTCCACACTCGCGTACATCATATTGGGCTGGCTGCCCGAAGTGTTCATCGACAGCGGTGTGCCGAAGGCGACCGCCGGGATGCTTGCCGGCCTCGTGTCGCTGATCGCCGTGCCGATCAGCATTTTCCTCGCGCCGATGGCCGCCCGATCCGGCAGCCAGAGCGGCTGGATCGTGGCGCTGGGCGTCATCGGACTCGTCGGCGTCATCGGCCTGCTGGTTGATCCGGCAGCGGCGCCGCTGTTGTGGAGTGTGCTCGTCGGCCTGGGCCTGAGCGTATTTTCGTTGGCGCTCACCGTGATTGCGCTACGCGCGCGCACCACCGAGGATACCGCTCAGTTGTCAGGGATGGCGCAGGGCTTCGGGTACCTGCTTGCCGGCATCGGGCCCTTCCTGTTCGGGGTGCTCCATGATGTCACCAGTGGGTGGACCGTGCCGTGGATCTTCGTCCTCGTGATCTATGTGCTGCAGATGACGATGGGCGCCCTGGCGGGCCGCAACCGCTACGTCTGATACCGACGGCAGGCGCCGCGATAGATTGCTCTTCGTGAGCGAAGACAGAGTCCGGGTGCGGATCGACGACAACGGTGTGGCAACGGCAACGATGGTGCGCGCCGACAAGCACAATGCGCTCGACCAGGCGATGTTCGAAGGCCTGGTGGATGCGGCAGAGCAGCTGGCAGCGGATACGTCGGTCCGCGCGGTCGTTCTGCACGGTGAGGGCAAGAGCTTCTGCTCGGGTCTGGACGTGGCGAGTTTCATGGGCGGCGATCGCGGCACGGGCGTGCTGTTGAGCCGGGACGAAGACCGGCCGGCGAACCTCGCCCAGCGGGTGAGCTACGACTGGTCTCTGGTACCCGCGCCCGTCATCGCCGCAATACATGGCAACTGCTTCGGTGGCGGTCTGCAGATCGCGCTCGGCGCAGACATCCGGATCGCCGCGCCGGACGCCAAGCTCAGCATCATGGAGATCAAGTGGGGACTCGTTCCCGACATGGGCATCACCCAGGCACTGCCGAGACTTCTGCCGATCGACGTCGCGAAAGAGTTGACGTTCACCGGCCGCATCGTTTCCGGCAGCGAGGGTTCCGAGCTCGGCCTGGTCACCCGGACGGACGCGGACCCGTTGGCGGCAGCCCTGGCACTCGCGAACGAGATCGCATCAAAGTCGCCGCATGCGATCCGTGCCGCGAAGCGCTTGTATGACGAAACCTGGGTCAGCAATGACCCCAGGGCTGCTCTCGCGCTCGAATCAGAGCTGCAGACCGGACTGATCGGCTCGCCCAACCAGATCGCTGCGGTAATGGCTGGAATGTCGGGGGAGCGCCCGGTTTTCGCCGACCCCGCCTAACGTCAGCCAGGCCCCATCCGCCGTCAGGGCTGACGCGCGACGATCACGGGGACTTTAGCCTTGTTGACCGCCGCCGCCCCGACCGATCCCAGCAACGTGCCGCGGAGCCTGCTGCAGCCGTGGCTGCCGACCACGAGCAGTTGCGCCCGTTTGGACGCCTCGATCAGGCACCGTGCCGGGTCGCCGATTTCGATGGTGCGGGTGATCGGTACATCTGGATAGCGTTCGTGCCACCCCGCCAGCCGTTCGGCAAGGCTCTCCTCTTCTTCGGACAGCTGAGCGTCCCATTTGGAGTCTTGGAAGGATGGCCTGGAGCTGGAAACCCAGGGTTCGGTCCAGGCGTGCAAAGCCATGAGGCCGACACCACGTCGGGCGGCTGCCGCTAATGCGATAGCCGTCGCCGCTTCCGAGGCCGGCGAGCCGTCGATGCCCACCAGCACCGGTGCCCGCGCGACATTGCCGATGTCGGTCTGGTCGTCATGGACCACGGCGACCGGGCAATGCGCGTGGTAAACCAACGCCGAACTCACCGACCCGAGGCCGCCCCGGGCAGACACGCCGCCATGTCCCCGGTAACCGACCACGACCATCTCCACGTGAGCGGACAGGTCGACAAGCGTCGGGATCGGGGCCGAATTGAGCACCTTCGTGTCGATCTGTAACGGACCGTACCCATCGGCGCTCGCCTCGGCGACCCGGACCGCCGCGTCGATGACATCGTCGGTCCGATCGCCCTGCCGCTGCCTACCGCCGGCCGCGAGCCACTCCGGTAGGGGAGCGTCGGAGAGATGGACCAGAGTCAGCGGCGCATTCTGCAGTGCCGCGTCACGGGCCGCCCAACGGACGGCGCCCAGTGCCGCTGCCGAGCCGTCAACGCATACCAAGAACGCGCCTCGTGGTGGTTGCCACATGTCCGCAGCATCACCGAGGGAGGCCGCGACCAGCAGGGCCGAAGAGACGCAAGCAGAGGGACCAAAGACACCGATCGAAATGCCGGCCATTGCCGATTTTCTCCGCATTCCACTAACGATTTGGCGACGCCAACGATAGATTTCGTAAAGGCGGGTGACTCGTCCGAGTCGGTTTGATGAGCGCGGCAGGCGGATCGATCTTGACTTCTGCCTGAAAAGAGTTGGGCCACAGGGGGATTGAGGGGGATTTGTCATGTCGTTGATGGTTGTGCCGGAGTGGGTTAGCGCCGCTGCAGCGGATGCGGCGGACGTCGCCTCGGCGATCGGTGCTGCCAACGCAGCCGCGGTAGCGCCGACGACCGGTCTGCTCGCTGCTGCCGAAGACGAGGTATCGGCGGCCATTGCGGATCTGTTCTCCGCTCACGGCGAGGGCTATCAGGCGCTGAGTGCCCAGGTCGCACGGTTTCACACCGAGTTCGTGCAGACCCTGACGAACGCCAGCGGCGCCTATGCCGCCGCCGAGGCCGCCAGTGCCGCGCCGCTGCAGACGTTCGAGCAGACCGTTACCCTCTTCCAGCGGGAGATCGCTCAGTTCCCCACCGGCGTCGCCGCGGGCGTCAACCGGATAGCCAACGAAGTCTTCACGACGATCTTCGGCGCGACGGCGGGTCCGCCCATTCCCGCTGGGCAGACGGGCACCTACACCGGCTCGCCGTCGTTGCTCACGAGATTCGAAGAGGCGTTGCTCTACCCGGTCAAGCCGCTGCTGAGTCTGTCGGGGCTGGACACCTACATCGCGACGCCCGGTAACCCCATATTGCAATTACTGGCCAGCGACGTTCCGCCGTTGTCCTGGTTCCTCGGCAATTCCCCGCCGCCGTTGTTGAATCTGCTGCTCGGGGAGACGGTCTCCTACAGCACCTACGACAATCCCACCGGCGGAACCATGAGCGTCGTGCACATCACGCCGGCCAATCCCACCGGCGAGCAGGTTGTCGCCATTCACGGGGGCGCCTTTATTTTCCCGCCGTCCTTCCTGCACTGGATTCACTATTCGGTGATGGCCTACCAAACCGGCGCCACCATTCAGGTGCCGATCTATCCGTTGCTTCAGCAAGGAGGTACGGCCGGGCTCGTCGTGCCGATGATGGCGAACTTTGTCGCAGCCCAAACCGCGCACTATGGCACGCCGTACGTCAGCGTTATCGGCGACTCCGCGGGCGGAAATCTCGCGCTGGCGGCCGTCCAGCAGATGGTGCTCAACGGTGCGCAGATGCCGTCGTCCATGGTCCTGCTGTCTCCCTGGCTCGACCTGTCCATGACCAACCCGAACATCGCGTTCGTCCAGGACCCGTTGCTGCCCGTCGGGCTGGCCCAGCAGTTCGGCAGACAATGGGCCGGCAACCTGCCCATCAACAATCCGTGGGTTAGCCCGATCAACGGATCGCTGGCCGGCCTCCCGCCGACGACGGTCTATACCGGCAATCTGGACATACTGTCCCCGGATGCATTGGTGCTGAAGGCAAATGCCGCGATCGCCAATGCGCCGTTAAACTTCGTTCTGGCCAACGGCCAAATTCACGACTGGCTCATTCTCACCCTGGACGGGCCCGCATACTGGCACCAGATCAATCAGGAACTCGGTATCGCGGCCTGATCGCGCATCGGGCTGTGCGGGGCACTCTTGTCCAATCGAGCGGCGGAACCCACCGATGACGGGCACTACCTCGTCATCGACGGTCGCAGGTGGCGCGCGACCGATCCGCTGATTCCCGAGGATCGCCGGCAGGAACTCGTCCGGATCTTGATGGCGTGGCGGCGAGAGGTGCGTCGTACCAAGGGAACGCCTGAAGAATCAACGGCCCGAGCGGGCGTGCATGCCGCGAAAGTCGCTCTCGGAGAACGTGGCTCACCGCCATGGTGGGAGGCGAGCGCGGAACAACGGCGCGCCCGATGGCAGGCCGAGGTGGGCGAGCCCCGCTGAGCCAGAGACTCAATCGGTGGTGCGACGGCCGACGCTGTAGAGCAGGGATCTTAACAGGAGCTCGAACGCTCGGTCGTCGTGCTTCTGCGTCAATCGCCCGAGAAGTACCGAACCCTGGACAAGCTCGGACAGCGCCGCGTACGTCTCCTGAGCCGTCTGCTCGTCGAGACCGGCACCGATCATGCTGGCGATCGCCTTCTCCGTTTCCTGTGCGCCGAGTCGGCGGGCCAACGGGCTGAGTGCCCCGCGAATGAGGATGAGATCCGTCAACACCGGATCGCCGAGGAACGTGTGTCGCACTCCCCGGGCGTGTGCCAGCAAAGACTCGCGCCAGTCGTCGGACTCGACGAAGGTGGGGAATCCTTTGCGGCGCAACGCCCGATCGGTCATGGCGTCGAGAAGCTCCGACTTGTTGCGGACATGCCAGTAGATGCTGGTGACTCCTACGCCCAGCGATTTGGCGACCAGGGGGATGCTCAGCTCGTCGACTGACGACTCGGCTGCTATCGCGAAGGCGGTATCCACGATGGTGTCTGCGGTCAGCGAGCCTCGCGCTCGTCGTTGTGGCGGCGCCTTCTGGCGCGGCGTTGCCATCTCAGCGGCGGGTCTGGCGGGTCACGATCGAGGGACCGGACAGGGGCGCTGGCACGAGTCCGGGTGGGGCGTCGATCACCGCGGGTATTGCGTTGACCGCCGCCATGGCCGTCGCCGCGACGCCAGGGTTCGTGGTGTCGCCCGGCGTCGGGTCGAGATGGAGGTCCAGGGTCATATTGGGCGAGCCTTCGACGCGGAACACCATTCCGCCTCGGCCGGGTTGTGCTGGGCGCGGCCAGGATTCGGGCCACGGCGTAGAGGTCACCGTGGCGAAGTACTGAACCGACACGACCGGTCGCTCGTCGTGAATCGCGGAGAGCTGCCAGCGGTGAGCGCAGATCGTGTCCTTCGGAATCACGCCGAGTGCGGTGTCGAGGTCGTGCGGAGCCAGGATCGTCTCCCAGTCCAGCGCCACCGCGTCGACGTCGACGCCGAGCGTGTCAGCAACGTAGCGCACCACGGGTTCCCAGTCGTTGTTCACCTTGCCGACCGCGATGCGGATAGGAATGTGGCCGTCCGGCTTTCCGAAACCCATTGACTCGTGCAGGACTTCCCATATCGGGTAGGCGAGGTCGAGGTCGAGCGCGTACTCGTCCATCCGGTACGAACTGACCACGCCGGCGCCCGCCAGTAAGGCTGTGGGCAGGTTCAGGCTCACGAAGCCCGGTTCGCAACCGGTCGCATAGAAGGTCGCGCCCCCCTTTTCCGCGGCTCGCTCTATCGGTTCGCGCCAATTCGCCGGGGCCGCTTCGGGATAGACCATCGGGATCGCGGAGATGGTGACGACGTTGATGCCGGCTTCCAGGTAGCCGACGATGTCGGCGATCACCTCGTCCTCGCGCCTGACAGCGGTCGCGCAGTACGCGACGCAATCCGGCTTCGCGTCCAGAACTTCAGTGACGTCGCCCGTCGCCGTGATGCCCACATCGGGACGCCCGCACAACTGACCAGCATCCGCGCCGATCTTCCCCGGCGAGGACACTTTGACCCCGACCAGGTCCAGTGCCGGGTCATCGATGATCGCGCGCAGCGCCACGCTGCCGGTCATGCCGGTGCCGACATGGACCACCCGCCGCCGGGCGGCTGTACTGCCACGAGGTTGAGCCACAGGCGTTGCCTCCCAAACGATGCCGCGATCGTCACCGATACTGTAGACGAATCCAGTAACCTTTACTAGTCAACTACTCGACAACAATCCGGCTCGTGCCGCATGGAGTGCGACGCTCACCGCCCGGGCGATGAGGGCTGCCGCCGGAGGTCAGGCCGCCGATCCCGTTGCCGGTCATTCCGGGGTCGGACGTGTCGGGTGTCGTCGAGGCGGTTGCGCCCGACGTGCACGAGTTCTCCGTCGGCGACGACGTCTTCGGCATGATCCGCTTTCCCAGCTTCGGTGACAGCGCGGCCTATGCGGAGTACGTCGCCGCGCCTGCCTCCGACCTGGCGCACAAGCCGGCCGGCATCGATCACGTCCATGCCGCAGCCGCGCCGATGTCGGGGCTGACCGCTTGGCAATTCCTGATCGATCTCGGCCACGACGAAACGAATCCGTTGCAGCCGCAGGTACATCGCCCGGTGCCCCTGGACGGCATGACCGTATTGGTCAACGGCGCCGCGGGTGGCGTCGGGCACATCGCCGTGCAGCTAGCGAAATATGAAGGGGCACAGGTGATCGCGGTGGCGTCGGGCACGCACGAGTCGTTTCTGAGCGACCTCGGCGCGTACGAGTTCATCGACTACACGAAGAACCGCCCGGAGGACGTCGCGCACGACGTCGATCTGGTCCTCGACACGCTCGGAGGGCCCGCCACCAGGCGCTTCCTGCCCGCAATAAAGCCTGGCGGCGCGTTGTTTCCAGTATTCCCAGGCTTTTCCGACGCCGCGACGGCTGCGGCGCGCCACATCACCGTCTCGATGACCCAGGTTCGCTCCAACGGTTCACAGCTCGCAGAGCTTGGGCGCCTGCTTGACGCGGGCACCGTCCGAGTGGCGATCGACAGCACTTACCGGCTGGCCGACGCTCGCGCCGCGCATGAGCGCGCCGAGCAGGGGCATGTGCGAGGCAAACTCGTGCTCACCGTCGCCTAGCTGTCCGGCTGAACGACCGCGGGCCGCCGGCCGCTACCAGAGCACGCCGTGCTCAGTCGACAGGATGAAGCCGTGGTTGCCTTCGGTCTGGCAGTGCACGGCCCCCTGCTTGTCGACCGCGCAGGCACCGCCCAGGGTCTGCACCCGGTATCCGGCGGGCAGCACGCCTAAGTTGCTGGTGAAAGTCTTTGTGTCCGAATGGCGGTACTCAGCGGGATGCATCGCGTCGGCGAAAGTTTGGTTGGTGCCGGGAGGGGCGTCGGCGGGCACCGCGTCGCAGCCGACCGGGCCGCCGTTGGGCGCGAGGCCGCAGGACCGCCCGTCCGGTGTGGTGAAGTAGACCCACGAGCGGTACGAGGTGGTATAGGTGCCCGGCGCGAGCGGATAGCCGTCGAGGTTGTCCGGTGGGCCGTTGTCATCACCGGGCGCGGCTCCTGCCGGCGCGACGGAGATCGCCATCGCGCTCAACATGGCCAACACCCCGAACCGCCATCGCCACATCCGATCACCCTATGTGTCCCGGACCTGGATGTGTGGCGACTTAGGGCCCGAAGTCCAGGGTCCTTAGTCTCTAATCGCGGCGTGTTCAGACGCCGATACTGGTGAGCCTGATGTGGGCAAACTTATTTCGGGCCGTTGCGGCCGTGTCGACGTTACTCGCGCTGGCGGGCTGCGGTTCGACGCCGAATAAGCCTGCGGTCGCGCCGTTCACGATCATCACCGGACCATCCGGCACCACCACCTCGCGGGACCCGAACGGCGCCGGCCTGCCGCCCATGAAGCACTTCCAGATCGGCGGTGACAGCTACGGACCGGTGCAGGACTGCCACGTCGTCGACGTCGCGGTGACCTGCACGGCGAGCTGGGACCAGCCCTATCAAGCGGATACCTACACCGGAGGTTTCACCGGCACCCTGTCGGGGATGACGATGACGGGGACGTGGACGACACGTCAGACCGGCCACGACGCGAAAGACCCGCGCTGCCGGTGGCAGACCGAGACGTCTGTGCCAACGACCTTCCAGTTCAGCTTGGACGGAACCGTGGTCGACCATTCCGGTCCGGGGCAATGGCGGACAACCCACAGCGGTAGTTGTTCGGGGGAGGAGTCCGGCACCAGTTCGGCCGCGGAGGGCGGTCCCAGCGCCTGGAAAGTGCTCGAATAGGTTACGCGTTGCCCAAGACGATGTTGTTGAACAGCATCGCCGCCCAGTAGGTCGCCAGCAGGGTCGACGCGAATCCCAGCAGCGCAAGGAAAATGGGCGGGGTCAGGATGAGCGCGCCCAGCTGGACGAGGAAGGTCCAGGGATTGTCGTCTGCGGCGGGCGCGGCCGACGCCAACACTTCGACGTTGGAAGCCTCCGCACTCGCGTAGGCATTCCCGCCCCCGGCGAGGTTGCGGGTGAACTGCTCATGGAATGCCGCCGCCTGCGCGGAGACTTGCTGGAATTCCTCGGCGTGCGAGCCGAACACGCCGGCGATTGCCGTCGACACCTCATCGCTGGCGGCGCTGGCGATGTTGGTTGTCGGCGCCGCAGCCCTCAGCTGGGCGAAATCCAGATCGGATCCGATGGCTGCCAAATCGTGTGATGCGGTGATGAGACTTTCCGGCGCGACCTGCATCTTCGGCAGCATATCCACGACGGCAAAGCCAGATATGGGTTTCCGGCAAACCGCTCCCTGAATGCTCGATCGCGACATAAGCTCCCGGCAATCGGGCGATCGAAGGGTGGAGCGGCGCTGTGTCATATGTTGTTGCGTTTCCCCAGCTGATGTCCGCCGCGGCCACCGACGTGTCTTCCATCGGTTCGGCGGTTGCGACCGCGAACCGGGGCGTGGCGGGTGCCACCACCGCGGTGCTGGCAGCCGCCGAGGACGAGGTGTCGGCGGCGATCGCCGCCCTGTTCTCGGCCCACGGCGAGGGCTACCAGGTTCTGAGCGCGCAAGTGGCCGTCTTTCAGGAGCGGTTCACGCAGGCGTTGACTGGCGCGGCCGGGGCATACGCCTCCGCTGAGGCGGCAAGCGCCGCGCCGTTGGCGGCTTTCGAGCAAGTGGTGCTCGGCGTTCAGCAGATCCCTGCGAACGTGGCCGCGGGGTTTGCGTCGCTGAGTTCGGTGCAGGGTTCTCCGCTGCTGGCGCTGATCGCCAGTGACGCGCCGCCCCTGTCGTGGTTCCTGGGTAACTCGCCGCCACCGCTGCTGAACGCACTGCTGGGGCAAACGGTCCAGTTCACCTCGTATGACGGGATGCGGGTCGTCCAGATCACGCCCGCCAACCCAACGGGCGAATACGTCGTCGCCCTGCACGGCGGCGCGTTCATCTTCCCGGCGTCGTTCTTCCACTGGATCAACTACTCGGTGACGGCCTACCAGACCGGCGCGACCTTCCAGGTGCCGATTTACCCGCTGCTGCAGGAAGGCGGCACCGCCGGGTGGGTAGTGCCTCGGACGGCGGGCCTGATCTCCTCGCTGATCACCCAACACGGGGTCCAGAACGTCAGCGTTGTCGGTGATTCCGCGGGCGGCAATCTCGCTCTGTCCTCCGTTCAGTACCTGGTCAGCCACGGCGCCCCGGTACCGGCGTCGATGGTGCTGCTGTCACCGTGGCTGGACGTCGGGGCCGGCGGCCTCGGCGCGGTCTGGGCGGGCGGCCTTTCCACGACAAACCCGATGGTGAGCCCGCTCTACGGGTCACTCGCCGGGCTTCCGCCGACCTATGTGTACTCCGGCGCGCTGGATCCACTCGTTCAACAGGCGGCCGTCCTGCAACAGGCAGCCATCGCTCAAGGGGCCCCGGTCAGCTTCATCCTGAACCAGACCGGGATTCACGACTTCATCCTGCTCACTCCGAGCGGTTGGCCGTACTGGCCGGGGATCAACCAGCAACTCGGCATCGCGGCCTGACTGCGATCTGCCTAAACGGTTGCCGCGCTCTTCGCATCGGAGGTCGCGGGCTCGCGCTCGCCCGACGAGATGTGAGCGGGCACCGGGTCGAACGCCGCGGGGTCGGCAAGGTACTCACGAAAGATGCGGGCCATCGTCGCGGCCTGGTAGCCGTCGACGAACCGGTGGTCCAGGTTGATCGTCAGCGGCAACACCGGACGGACGACGGGTTGACCGTCGCGAGCCAGCACCTTGTCGGTCACGGCACCTAGCAGGATCGTGATCGGCACGTGGCAGAAGTTCGGCACCGGGGCAGCGGCCGAATCGAGGCCGTAGGTGCCCACATTGCTGACGAGGATGGATCCGTACGGGCGGGCCTCGAGTCCGGTGAAGGGAAGGGGCAGCTGCAGACTCTCGGTGACGAATCCGACGCCCGCCATCAGAGGGCGCAGTAACAGCGGCGGCAGTCCCTTGACCATCGCCTTCATCTTCTTGAACTGCGGGTCGTTGTCGTGGCGGATGCGGCCCGCGCGGTCGGCCAGCTCCTTGGCGATTGCCCAGGGCGGCTTTTCATTGATGCGGCGCACGACGGTGCCCGACAGATCGGTCCTGGCGGCCTCAACCCCTGATACCGGATCGGTCCGCAGCGATACGACGAAGAAGCAATCGATGGTGGGAGAAGGCAAGAAACTGCCGAACACCACCCGGCCGTTCAGCCCCGGCAGGGCCTCGACGACCTTGCCCGCGGCCCGACCGACCAGGTCGACGGGCGTGATGTGCTGGCCGGTCGCTTGCCGAACCTGGTCGATGTAGTCGAGCAATTGACCGGCTTCGATGTCGATCGTGGCCGAGATCGTCGGGTCCGTCCGGGGACGCCAGGTCGCCATGGCGATCTTGCGCCAGACGGAGAACGGGATTGCTGACGGGGTCTCGGTCATCCTCTGAGAATCTGTGACCAGAGCCACACGCGGCCAGAGGACAAGGTCACCGGCCGGCGGGCCTTTCGGACGAAAGCTCCTCGCGACCGGCCTTAACCGGCTGCCTGCAGGGTGATATCGGAGAGCTCCGTGCGGCTCTGGCCGTTGGTGGAGCCGAGCGTGGAGATCCACACCAGCACATTCGACGTCTTCGTCTGGTTGGTCACCGTGATGCGGTTGCGTCCCGGTTCCAGTGACGTGGTCGGGGCGATTTCGGTGGTGTCGGCCAGCTTCGCGGGCTTTTCGGTGGGGGACGAGCGGATCTGCACCTGGGTCCCGGTGCTGGGCACGTCGAGGGTCACCACACTCAACGCGGTCGGTTCGGCCAGATGCAGCATCAGGCCCATTCCCTGGATGAACTTCGGGAACGGAACGGCGTCCGTGTAGGTCACGGTGGACCAACCGGTGTTGGGGTTGCCGTCGATCGCCAACTTGGCGTCCTGCGGGTTGTCGGGTGTGCCGTCGGGTGAGAACACCGTGGCGCTGATCGGCTTGACGACGGGGCCGGGGCGCGTCTCCTTGCTGAAGGCGTGTGTGAAATACAGCACGCCACCGGCGGTCAGCACCAGAACGGCGAGAACGGCAAGGGCAGCCAGGATCCAGACTTTCCTGCCTTTAGGCGACTTGTCGCTCGGCGCGATCGGAGCCGTCGGCGTCGGCGAAGGCACCTCGGGACGGGGACGCTTCGGGCGCGCGCCGGCCGAAAGGTTGACGATCTTGTCGGCGTCGAGGATCTCGCCGTCCCACATGCCGGTGACCTCGACCTCGTCCCCGTCGGTCAGCTGACCCGGGACGAGGTCGGTTTGTATCTCGACCGGCAGCAGAGCGGGCAGATCCTCGAGGGGCTCGTGTGGCACCACGTGCAGCGACAAGGTTCCGAGGTCGTCGACGCCGGCCCGACTGGATTGCACGGCGCGGGCGGTCCCGCTGACGATGAGACGTTCGAGGCGCTGGGTCGTCGGACGTTCGGCCGAGCGTGGGCTTTCGGTGGGACCCGCTTGCGACAACGCCCGGGCGAAATCCGCACACGTCGGGTATCGCTTGTTCGGGTCCTTGGCCAGTGCCTTGGCCAGGACGGCGTCCAGGTGCGCGAGTTCGGGCCGGCGCTCCGATATCCGCGGCGGCGGCGAATTGAGGTGGTGGCTGAGCACCACCGCGCGGTTCGAGTCTTGGAACGGCGGAGCTCCGGTGAGCAGGAAGAACGTGGTGGCAGCCAGCGCGTACTGGTCCGCTCGACCGTCCAGCGACTTGCCCAGGAGTTGCTCGGGGGCGACGTAGCTGATGGTCCCGACGGCGACGTTGGCCTCGGTGAGGTTGCTGACGTCGTCGATCTTGCGGGCGATGCCGAAGTCGGTCAGCAACACTCTGCGGCGGTGGCCGTCGGCAGCCGCCACCAGGATGTTCTCCGGCTTGACGTCCCGGTGGAGCAGACGGCGATCATGACCGAAGTCGAGGGCATCGGCCACCGCGGTCACGATTTCGGTCACATCCTGTTCGGGCATGCCGTCCGGGTAGCGATCCCGTACCAGCTGGCCGGCATCCATGCCGTCCACGTATTCCATTGAGATCCACAGCCGGCCGTTGAACTCACCGCGGTCCAGCACTCCGACGATGTGCGGGTGCCACAGTGTCGCGGCCAGTTCGGCTTCGCGTTTGAACCTCGCCTGAAACTCCTGGTCGGCGGTGGCGGCCAGGGACAGCACCTTCAGCGCGTCGTGACGAGGCAGACGCGGGTGCTGTGCGAGGTAGACCTCGCCCATCCCGCCAGTGCCGAGCAGCCGCTCGATCACGTAGCCAGCGAAGACCTCGCCGTTTTTGAACGGCATGCCCGAAAGCCTACAAACCGGCACGGCGGGGGAGCGAATTTCGCTCCCGAGCGACCGTGCCGGCCGGCGGCGATCACTCAGCGGGTGGCTTGCCCTCGGTCTGCTTGTGCAGCGTCTCGTTGGCGCTGCTCACGACGCTGCGGATGAACTCGTACTGGGTCTTGACGAGCTTGTCCGCCATGTCCAGGGCGGCGTCCACGATCGTGTTGCGTCGTGACGGGTGGTCGTCACCGTGTCCGGGTATCGAATCCTCGACGGTGCCGACGAACTTCCGTACCGCGTCGATCGCCGCTCGTTGTCCGGATTCGACCGATTTGAGGACTTCGTCAGACAGGCCGGCCGCTCTATCGGTCAGGTCTGCCGCGAGTTCGGCAACGGTCTTCTTCTCGGTGTCTGTGTCTGCCATGATGGCGCTCCTCCCGATTTGTGCAGTGCTCAGCATGCGCTTCGATCGGGCGGCTTCTGTAGGGCCAATGGTCCCTGTCCCAAGGGCTCATCGGCCGCAGTGGGATGCTCTGCCGCAGCGATTGGCATCGGTGCAGACGGGATGTGGCAATGGGCACGGTGTTCGGATGAAATGTCGGGGTGCGGTGTTGCGGGGCGCGGGCCGTGAATGGGAGATCGACGAGATCGACCTGGACCCGCCAAAGGCCGGTGAGGTGCTGGTGGAAGTGGCCGTCGCCGGGATCTGTCACTCCGATGACCACTACGCGACGGGCGACGGTGTGGCCGGTGAGCGCCTCGCGGCGATCATGCGGACACACGGAATTCCGGTGCCCGATCTGTACCCGATGCTGGGCGGGCACGAGGGCGCCGGCGTCGTCGTCGAGGTCGGCCCGGGCGTGCGGTCAGTCCAGCCCGGTGACCGGGTGGCGACGTCGTTCATCCCGGCCTGCGGGGTGTGCCGGTGGTGCTCCTGCGGTCTGAGTTACCTCTGCGACCTCGGGGCCGGCACGGTGTCGAAGGAGATGACGACCGATGGCACCCCGCGCCGGCACCTGGGCGGGGATGCGCTGACGGCGATGACCCAGCTGGGCACGTTTGCCGAGTACGTGGTGGCCGCGGAGTCGTCAGTGATCAAGATCGACGACGACATCCCCTTCCACGCGGGGTCTTTGGTGTCCTGCGGCGTCATGACCGGCTGGGGTTCGGCGACCGTCGGTGCCGGCACCGAGGCCGGTGACACCGTCGTGGTGATCGGTGTCGGTGGTGTCGGCATGAATGCGGTGCAGGGCGCGCGGGCCGTCGGGGCCAAATACATAATCGCGGTGGATCCCGTTGTTTTCAAACGTGATTCGGCGATCTCATTCGGCGCCACCCATGTCGTGGCGTCCGTCGGGGAGGCGGCGCCGCTGGTGCGGGAGCTGACCCGCGGCGTGATGGCCGACCGGGTGGTGCTGACTCCCGGTGTGATGCCAACCGAACTGCTGTCGCCGGCGATGATGTTGACGCGCAAGGGCGGCACCTGCGTGCTCACCGGACTCAGTCGCTATGAGGAGTTGCCGGTGCCGCTCGTGCTCAACGACATGGTGTTGTCGGCCAAGCAGCTCAAGGGAGTGCTGGGCGGCGGCATGAATCCGCGCGCGGGCATCCCGATGCTGTTGTCGATGTACCGCGAGGGCAGGCTAAAGCTCGACGAACTGGTCACCCGCCGTTACCGGCTCGAGCAGATCAACGAGGCGGTCGACGACATGCGGGAAGGCCGAAATATCCGGGGGCTGATCGACTTTCAGTGGTGAATCACGATGCTTCCACGGGCTTGGGGCGGCGCTTGTCCTCGTACATGGCGGCGTCGGCCCGGCTGAGCAGGTGGTGTAGTTCCTCGGGCGCCGACGCCAGAGCAACGCCGATAGAAGCGCCGATCGTCAGCCGGAGATCCGGGCTTATCGCAATCGGCTCGCGCAGCGACTGACGGATACGCTCTGCCACCAGGGCGGCGCCCGCGGCATCCGCCCCGGGCAGCAGCACGAAGAACTCGTCACCACCCAGCCGGACCGCAGGCGGGCTGTCCGCACCGGCGCGAATCACGACGTCGGCCCCGGCCCGGGTGACCTCGGCGATGCGCCGGGCCGCCTCCCGCAGCACACAGTCGCCGGCTTCGTGGCCGTACTTGTCGTTGACCGCCTTGAACCGGTCGAGGTCGATGAAGATGGCGGCCACCGGAGCCGCTGACGATGCCCCCGCCAGCATGTTCGCCATGACACTGCTCAGGTGGTGGCGGTTCGGCAGCCCGGTCAGCGGGTCGTGCATACCGAGGTGCGCCAACTGGGCCTGAGCACGGCTGAGCTGCGCCGATTCGATGTCATATGCCAGCAGTCGCGCCGCCCGCAGGTCGGCGTCTGTCCACGGCACACTCGAGCCGGTGACCTGCTGAAGCCAGGTGTCGAACGACTTGCGCGGATTCAGCAATCCAGTGGCGTGCGTGCGCGGATCTCCCAGCCAGCGGAGTTGTTGCAGACGGTCCCGCCGAAACCAGATCACGAAGTCGTCGGGCGCACTGAGCGCGACGAACAAACAGCCGGCCGCACCGAGATCGTCTGCCGTCTGCTGTTGCAAGCGATCGGAGGCCCAGGGCGAACCCGGCGACCTGGACGCGCGGATCTCGCTCGCGAGTCGTCGCACGGCCTCCTCGGCCGGCGCTGATCCGATCGAGCGGTACTGCCCGTCCACAGATGCGGCCGCGCTTTCCGCCTGGCAGAGCTCCAGCAGGTCTTCGGCAGCCGTCGTGAGGCCTTCGGGGATGGCCGGGGCCGCCTGCATCGCCGCCCGCAGGCGGTTGCGGATGGATTCCCGCCGGGCGGCATCGTTCAATCTGGAGATCTGTTCGGCCGCGGAGACCTGAAGCTTTGCCTGCAGGACCAGCAGTTCGCATGCGCGCCGCATGGAGCGCGAAAGCCATTGGGGCTTCTCGGATGTGCACGAGACGAGGCGGGTAAGCCGGCCCCCGTCAGCCATCGAGAACGACACGCTGGCCGCGGTGTCCATGTTGCGCATGAACTCGAGGTGGAACGGGGAAACACTGCGCAGCGCAGCGTGACTCAGGTCGAGGCTGGTGCCGGCCATCCGCGTCGAGGCGATCACGGCGACGTCGCCCTCATCGACGTCGGGGATGTAGCGCGACGCTTTGCGGGTGTAGATGTGACGGGCTTGCAGCGGGATGTCGCTCGCCGGGAAGTGGTGTCCGAGATAACGAACCAGTCCGGGAAGGCGATCCTCGGAGAGGATCTCCCCGTGCTCGTCTTCATGGAACCGGTAGACCATCGCCCGGTCGAAGCCGGTCAAGGCCCGGACGGCGCAAGCGACGGCCAACTCGATTTCGGGCACGCTCTTGGCTTCGCCGATCTCCTGCGACGCATACAGCACCGGAACGAGATTGGCCTGATCGTCCCCGCGCGATTTCTCGATCTCGATGACGATCTGTCCGGCCACCTGATGCAGGATCACATCGACCCTGCCATGGGACTCGGCCGCCAGGCGGACGCCGTACAGATCCGGGGAGGACGGCCGGTATCCGCTCTGCTCCATCGCCTGCTCGAGGCGCTGCAGTTCGTCCGCGGAGAAGATGCTCGTCAGCGGCGCGTCGAAGAGCTGATCCGGCGCGGCGCCGATCAAATTCTCGGTGTTGGCGCTCGCATAGTTGATGCGACGGTCTTGCAGGTCAGCGGCAATCAGCGCCCCATGGGCCTGAATCCGGCCGGACAGGTGCAGCTGCTCACTCGCGCAATCGGCCAAAGCCGGTGCGCTCGGGTGCGCTTCGCTGGTCATCCCGGACCTCGTGCCACTCTCGAAGGATAAATGTTCGGCTGACAGCAGTTAACCCTTCGCCGCAATTTGCACCGGAGCGGGCGCTTGGAGGTGCCGGTTTTCACGCGGGAACGGTTGTGACTCACGGGAAATGGCGAAGAAGCGGGCGCCGGCCGCAAAGGTGCCCCCGAATTCTTGCGTCAGTTGCCGGCCTCGATGGCGGCGACCTTCGCCGCCCCCTCAGATCCGGACAACCGCTGAAGGTCGATTCCGCCGGAGGCCTGGAACCCGTCGATACGGCGCTTGAGGTCGCCCGAGGACAGGTATGCGTAGAGGTTCTTGCCGGGGCACGACGTCTGCGCGAAATCTCGATGGCCCGCCAGCGTGGACGTGGAGAGCTTGTAAGTGCTCGCGGCCCAGGCGAATATCCGCGCCGCGCCGTCAACCTGCGTCTCTGGCACGACTTCCCGATCGAAGTCACCCTCGCAGATGACCAGGAAATGGCCGATCGTGTTGTAGTCGGTCGCGGTGTCACCCGCAATCTCGGGTCTGCGCAGTTCGTAGATG
This sequence comes from Mycobacterium sp. 23, assembly GCF_048287075.1. NCBI lineage: Bacteria > Bacillati > Actinomycetota > Actinomycetes > Mycobacteriales > Mycobacteriaceae > Mycobacterium > Mycobacterium sp. 23. The sequence goes on along the minus strand of NZ_JBLVUX010000005.1, from coordinate 2,170,667 downwards.
TTGCCGTTCCCGTCGACGCCGAAGTGGTACGCGATGTCGATCCAGCCCAGCGTGTCCTGGTGGTAACGCTGGTCCGCACGGAACCGGGCCGGAGCGTTGCGGTTGTCGCCCAGGGCCACGGCGGCGTGGTGCAGGGTCATGCGCGTAATCGTTTGGGGCGTACCTCCGGGGCGTGCGGGACGGGCGCCCCAGGCGTCGCGGCTGATCACCTGTAACGCGACGGGTCGCGCGGGATCCGCAGCCGTCCGGCCAACACACGCGCCGACTGAGGCCGTCAACCCCAGGCCGCCCGCCAGTGATAGCAGCCGGCGGCGGCTGACGCGATCCTCTTCGGCGGCCATGTGCTAATCCTGCTCGGTTCCCAGCAGCCGCAACGGGTGCAGTCCGTCCACCGCTCCGACGAACGGCGGATGGATGCTGTAGCCGAGCATGCGCTGGATGTCGTCGGACACCGTTCGGGCGATGTCGCGCGACACCGACAGGGTGAAGGCCTCCATCGGTCGCAGCCACGGCTGGCAGTACTGGGCGGTGACGGCCAGACGGTCGTGCGTGGACGTGTTCGCGCCCCCGCCATGCCACAGCGTGCCGACGAAGAAGACACAGGAACCGGCGGGCATCACGACCGGCAGAGCGGTGTCGTCCGGGCCGGGACGGCGCTTACCCCACCGGTGGCTGCCGGGTATCACCACGGTGGCGCCGTTGTCGGCCGTGAAGTCGTCGATCGCCCAGATCGTCGCTGCCGCAAGAGGTTCCCGCGGGCGCGGTATGGGATAGAAGCCGTCGTCGTGGTGCGGCAGCTGGGCTGACTCGCCCGGCTGAATGTTGATGGCCTGTAAGGCCGAAAGCAGATAGTTGGGCATCAGCAAGCGGTCCAGCACCGCCAGCACCCGGGGGTTATCGACGAGCCGGTCACACACCCTCGTCCGACTCAGCACGCTGTAGACGCGTTGCGTGCGCCTGCCTTCAAAGGAATTGCGTCCGGTATGTCCCAGCCACGGACGCACGGTTTCCCGGATCTCCCGGCACTGCTGTCCATCGAGCAGGTTCTCCCAGATGACGTAGCCGTCGCGGGCCAGGGTCGCCACGTCGGCTTCGACCACAGCGCTGTCGACGGTGCTTCCGCCGCTGGGCGTCCACTTGTATCGCTGCGCCAGGTCGCCTCGTAGATCTTCCAGCGTGGTGACGGACTCTTCGTCGGTGTTCATCTGGTCCGTGTCCTTCGGCTAGTGCTCATGACCACACTAAGCTGAAAACGCTCCATCCATATCCGTGAACGCGGGGAATAACGCTGGGAATCACGTGAACCGAAAGGTTGTCGCCCTCGCGACGCTCCTGGTTGCGGTCGTCGCGGGATGCTCGCACGACTCTGCAGCGCACACCGCGGTGAGCAACGGCGGCCAGGCAACGCCCGCTCCCGCCCACGTCCACGCACCGTCGCCGGCGCTGCCCGAAATGGCCGACGCGCCCGGCTTCGGCGCCGTCTCCAAGCTGGTCAACGACGCGATCGCGGCAGACAAATTGCCCGGCGCCGTGATCGAGATCGGGCACGGGGGCGCCGTCGCACTCCACCAGGCCTACGGCTTGCGCAAGCATGCCGGCGAAGCCGGCCTGGACGGCCTGCCGTCGCCGGCCGAGCCGATGACCGAGGACACGATTTTCGACCTGGCGTCACTGACGAAGAACCTGGTCACCGCCACCGCCGTCATGCAGCTCTATGAACAGGGCAAGGTGCGGTTCGACGATCCCGCCCAGCATTACCTGCCGGACTTCAACCCGGCGAACGACCCGCGGCGCGCCAAGGTGACGATCCGGATGTTGCTCACGCACACCTCGGGTGAACCGGGAGACGTCGAACTCAAAGATCCGTGGGGACTGAACGGCCCCGACAAGGCAGAAGGCCTGCGGCGCGCGCTGAGCACCCCGCTGCAGTCCGGCCCCGGCGACGGCTTCCGCTACTCCGACATCAACTTCATCCTCCTTGGTGCGCTGGTGGAAACGGCCAGCGGTGAGGCTCTCGATGTGTATGCGCAGCAACACATCTTCGACCCACTCGGAATGGACGACACCCGGTTCCTTCCTGCGGCCAGAGCGTGCGGGCCGCACGCGACGTACGGGTCCGCGATTGCCTGGGCACCCGGGGCGGGCCAGCTGCCGACCACCTGTCCGGCCGGCACGTGGAACACCGGCCTGCTGCCGCGCATCGCACCGACCGCACGGGACGAGGAAGGCAGAGCCGATCCCGGCAAGAACCCCGATCTCGATCACCTGCTTCGGGGCACGGTGCATGACACGACGGCGCGGCGGATGGGCGGGGTGGCCGGCCATGCCGGCGTGTTCTCCACGGCACACGATGTCAGCGTCTTCGCCCAGGCCCTGCTCGACCGTCTCGCCGGCCGCCCGAGCCAATTCCCGCTGCAGCAAGCGACTTTGGCGATGATGACCTCACCGCAGCAGCCGGGACACACGCCCCAGCAGGTCGAAGCGGCCGACCAGGCTGCCCGTAAGGCGCTCGCGCAGCGGCCGAGCAATACGCATTCGCTGCTCGCCGTGCGCTACCCGGCGATCGCGGGCCAGAACCTGCGTGGCTTCGGCTGGGACATTGACACCGGTCAGTCCGCGCCGCGGGGCGCGGTCTTTCCCGTCGGCAGCTTCGGCCACACCGGCTTCACCGGAACCTCGTTGTGGATGGACCCGGCCTCCGACACTTACATCGTGCTGCTGTCCAACTCGATTCACACCCGGGGCAGTCCACCGATGTCGAATCTGCGGGGAGAGGTGGCGACGGCTGCGGCGCGGGCTTTGGGCCTCTGAGCTCAGGGCCGCTCGAAGTGCTGGTAGTCGATCGGCGTGGTCCAGTCGCCGCCCCAGCGCCAGCCGTGATCCGTGAAGGCCCGCACCGCGGGGTCACCGCCGTGCAGAATCCCGGCGTCGGTGCGGTTGCGATCCAAATATATTGCCGCATTGTGTGGTTCGAAGGTGCCGTCGGCGTAGCGGCACGGGTTGAGGCGCGGATTGAGGTCGATCGCCCGGCCGTACGCGTGTTGGGCCCACCGGCCGGTGCCCGGGATGGCCCGGCAGTTGAATGCGGAGGTGTTGTTGTCCTCCATCGAGAGCTCGTCGTCGGCACCCGGATAGTGGTCGACAGTCTGCATCCGCTCGATGCGATAGCCCAGTCGGTAGAGCTGCTCGAAGATGTCGGTGACGTCCGCGACCAGGTCTTCCTGCACGACCAGCTCACCGATGTGCGTCTGGCCGTCAAAACCTATGTGGCGGGGACGGATTCGTCGTAGGTGCGCGGGTTCGACGGGGCAGCCCGGACGCCAGCTCGCCCCCAGATCCGCGGCGCTGACCGCCTCCGCCGCAGCCGTGGCCGGTGCCGCACTGGCCGACGATGACGGAGAAAGCGGCGCCGGAGTGACCGGATGCGGAGGCTCCGCAGGCGCGCACTGCACCACTGCGGCGAGCAGCGCGAGCAGGGTGAGCGCCCGCAGGCACGAAATCAACTGGGCCCGATCAGCAACGTCGGTACCCTGCAGGTGCCGTCCTTCACACTGACTACCCGCGTGCCGGGCTTGCGCCCGGGACGAACCTCGGAGACATCGAGGCCGGCCGCAGCCAGCCGCGCCCGCGCCGCATCGGCGTCCGGCACCCGCCAGGACAGACCCCACAGCTGGTCGGTGTGCGGCGGCAACGGCGCGTCACGCAGCGGTTGCGCGATCTCGACGGTGACGCCGCCGACCCGCATGAAGACCAGCCGCATGCCCCAGTCCGGGAAACTGCGGTCCAGCGCGAGACGCAGGCCGAGCCCGTCGCGGTACAGCGCGATCGCGGCGTCGGCGTCGGCGCTCTGCACGACTGCGTGGTCGATTCCGGTCACGACGGCGTCCGTGTCGCCGACCGGCACGGCCTCCGGCAGTCGATTCGGGAATTCGTGCTGGACCGCGATGATCAGCACGCCGCGGGTGTTGGATTGGGGGAGCAGCACGCTGCGCCAGTGCCGGACCATTCCGGTATCGGTGTCGATGCCCTGACCCGCTGAGACCGGTGGCGGCTCAAGTTCGTTGGCGATGAGCTGGGCGTGCGCGTCATCGAGATCCGCGCTGGCGAACGCGAGCCCGATAGGTCCGTCGCCGCGTCGGTCCAACTGCGCCGCGACCGTGCGTCCGAGAGGGCCGTCGCCGTGTTGCGAGATCAGCTCGAGGTAGGTGTTGTCGAGTCTGAACAATGCGTTGGCCGTGCCCCAGCCGGGATGTTCGCCGCGCCACGAAGGGCTGCGCGACAGCAGCGCGGCGTAGCGGCGCGTGGCGTCGCTGAGATCGCGGACGGCGACAATGACGTGGTCGAGGGCGTCGAACACGGACTCAGCATGCCGCATCGCGTCTCGCGGATCTGTTTGGGTCGCGGTTGCGTGGCTATCCCTGGTGGCATGCCGGACACAGCACGGGAACGCGCGGCCGAAGGTGATCGAACGGCGCAATTGAACGAGCAGATTGCCGAGGGGCACGAGTGGGCCACTGACGCGAAGCCGAACAGCACCGGCGACCTGCACAGCGACGCCGCGACCAAACATCGGCGGGTGGCGGGTAAGGGACGTTCCAAGGCTGAGTGCGCCAGGAACGAGGACCATGACTGAGCATTCCTGGACCGTGGAGGTCGGTGAAGCGGCCGAACCCGGCAGCGTCGGTGTGCCCCCGGTGCCGACCACCGTCTATGAGGGCGGGGAAGCCGGCGCGAAGCAGGCCTATGCCGACTCGACCGCGCAGGCGAGCACCATGAACTACCGCTACGTGCTGCTGCGTCATGTCGGTGAGGTCGTCGACTGCTGGGGAACGCCGCCGGCGGTCGGTTAACCCGGGGCGGTCAGCAGCAGTGCGCCGCCGACGCCCGCTTCCACGATGAAGTAGAACCAGTTGGGGTAGAACGGGGTCCTACCGTCGATGACGGCCGAGACGAGGCGACCGAGTGCCATGCCCGCCAATGCCAGTCCGACGGTGATCATGATCCCCGTTCGCGCCGGGCTCGGCTGGAAGGCCGCAAAGGTCAGCACACCCGCGATCGCCACACCGAAGCCGCCGTAGACGGCCCGCACCTCGGAGCGGGAGTCACGCGTGGGCAGGGTGATGCCGAACACCTGGATCATTCTGGCCGGCGCGGCCAACGCGTAAAGGCCCATGCCGAGAAAGAACACGGCGGCGAACGCGCTCACCGCTGTTGCCATTGCAGCCTCCTCGCCGCGGTTGCGGACCGGTGAATCACAGATCGACGATGGTGCCTGCTGTCGGGTCGACCTTCCCGTCGAGCAGCTCTAGGTAGGCCTGCTGGATCTCGTCCTCGCTCGAAATCCGGTCGATGCGAAGCCAATTCGAGGCCCAATCGGCGAACGGCGCCCATGACTCGGCGACGTTCTGGTCGAGTTTTGCGGCGCCCCAGTCGGCGCCGCGCTTCTGGATGCGGTCCGGGGCGAAGAAGAAGACGGGCTTAGGCCCGGCGAGATCGGTGCTGCCTTGCGCCATCTGTGTCCAGTGGGTCATGCCGACGGCGGAGCTGTGGGCGAGGCGGTCGCCGTAGCGGGCGTGCACGTCGGCGCGGACCGCGCCGTCACCGGAGATGTCGACGTACACCGCACGGTCGCCCGGCAACTCAGAGATGTTGTCGTACAGGTGAACTGAATCATAGACGTGGAGTCCTTCGACGAACGTCCGGTTGCCCGCCGACGTCAGGCCCACCACGTGGATGCCCTCGCGCTTGGCGAGCAGGTATGCCGCGATGATCGCGGTCTTCGACGAGGCGCTGGAGATCACGATGGTGTCCGCGCCGAAAAAACCCTCATCGGCGACGAAGTCATCGATGAGGAAGGACGTGAAGAAGAGCGGGAAGAACAGGATGTGCTCGGCTTCGCGGTCGGCCGAATAGACGGGATCGGTGGTGACGTCGCGGTAGCCCTGGTAGGCCGAGGGCAGCGGTAGCCGATGCGGCGCGGCGTCGATGAACCCTTTTTCGTTGATGCGGTCAGGGGTGATCAGCAGCTGGCTCGCGCACGGTAGGTAGCCGTAGACGCGCATACCCGGCGCCAGGTCGGGGTGTCGCGATTCCTCGACATGGGCGTAGCCCCAGACGTTCAGCTTGCCCCAGTCCGGGTCCGACGCAGGGAAGAAATCCCAGTACCGCATCGCTTCGCCGAAGACGGCGTAGGTGATGTTGTTCGACGTCAGCCCGAAGGACTCCACCCGCAGCAGGGCTTCGCCGTCAGCCGGTGTCGGGGCGTCGGCGGATGCGAACCGGGTCTGGTGCAGATCCTTGCGGAGTATTTCGAAGTCCATGGAACGAGAGCCTATGACGCTCTACGCGAGTCTGGTCAGTTCCTGTCGAACGCGCTTTTCGACGAGCAAGGGGATGAAATCCCGGATGGGGCTCGCGGCGAACCGGGAATGATGTTCGCGGACGGTCTCGTCGAGGAACGTGGCATTGACCTGGGGGAACTGCTCCATCAGGCGGCGCTCGATCTCAGCGATCCGGGTCTGCTCACTGATCCGTGCGCGCGGCGGCATGCAGAAAGGATTGCCTGGAAGGTGACGCTTCGTCAAACCGAAGATGAACGGTCGCCGGCGCCAAGCGCCTTCCCGGTAGCGTTATGACGGTGAGCGCACAAACGCTTCCTTTGAAACATGTTGGTAGCGTTGCGTTGAACGACTTAATCGGTATGTGCGGCGAGTCTGGTGACGGTGTGCCGTACCCATTCTGGCGGACCAGAAGGGAACCGTACTGGGGCGAGCTTGAACAGGCGTCGGTGCCCTTCGTGGAGCGGGTGCGTGGTGAGCTCCGGCACCTTCGCGAATGGGCGGAAACGTACCGGGACGCAGATATCTGGGTCGAGTGCCGCCTCAAGCCGTTCGCGCCGGGAATTTCCGCGGTTCGGCTGATCGCTCATCGGGCAGGCGAGGCTGGTTTCATCGCGGTGCAGCGTCCAGAAGCCGAAGTCGTTGACGTGTACCGACTTTCACCGCTGGATTTGGGAGCCGGGGTCGCGGGCCTGGCCGGGTTGGCGCAAGCGGGGAGGCGTCCGGCCATCCGCATTCCTGGCTTCCTGGAAAACTTCACCGGCCAGACCGCCGGGCTCAGGCGGGTAGCCGACTTCGACGACGACGACGGCGTCGTCGACGTCAACGTCCGTGACCGCACCACGGGTCCGGGCGTGGACACGATCGCAGAGTTCAACGACGTCAGCCTGATGGCTACCGTGCAGTCGCGGTGTGAACCGTCAGCGGTCCGGGGTGTGGACTGGACACGAGGAGTTGTCGTCTGGGTCCGGATCGAGGGGGACGGTGACTATGTGTACACACCGGACCGCAGCCGAGCAGTACCGGTGACGGCGCAGAGCCTGCGGACGCGGATCGACGAGCTCATCGCTGCCGATGTTGCCGTGCTGCGGCGGCGTCGCGGCCTCGTCTGAGGCGTGCCTCGCCCGCAGCCGCGGGGATTATTTGCCGACTTTGGCCAGCGTCCTCTTGGCTTGAAGACGCACTTCGCTGTCGGGGTCGTCCAGATACGGTTCGATTTTCGGACGCAACGACGCCGGCAGGTGTTTGATGACCCGCAGTGACCGAAGGATGTATGGCCGGACCGATGGGTCGTCGAGTCCATCAAGGGCGATGGGGAGGGCGTCCTCCGGGTCGGCGCGGAGCAACCACTCGATGACCGGCGCTCGGCCGGAGCCCAACGAACGGTCGGTAGCGACTTCGCGCATCCGTGCATAGTCCGTCGGCGCCGCAAGGTAGCTGAGCGCGTTGCCGATCGCACCCAGTGTCGTGGCCGGTGCGGGCGGCACCAGGTAGAGGCTGTCGAACAAGAGGGGCACCGCGTCCGTCCCCATCGCGTCGATCGTCGTCAAGGATCGGTACAGGCCGTTTCGGAACCGATGTAATTCGACGGGGTCGGTGAGGCCACTCTTTGTTTCGGTGTTCTGCAGCCAGTCGACGAGTACTGGGATGAGGCTCGGGTACCGTTCGTTGGTATTGATTAGATCAGCATTGGTTCTGAATGGCAGCTTGTTCCGTTTAGCCGTTTCAGTTATATCCGCGCTCAGACGTTCATGGGCGCGTGCCCATTCGGGTGTGGGAGGCATCAGTTGAGCGCCATTCGCAGCAGCTTCAATTTTCCACCGTCGATAAGCGCCTGGAGGTTGCTTGAGATCGTTGTTCGAGTGTCAACAATCAGCGTCATCGTGTAACCCTCCTGGCTCGCATAATCTAGCATGTCCTGTATCTGTTTCGTCTTGCCGATAGAGTTGACGTTTTTCACCTCGACCAGCTCCATAGCGGCGTCATCGATCCGGTCCGGAACTCTGACCCGGCCATTGATTTGAATTTCCGTCTTTGGCGCTTTGGGATCGATCCCGGCTTTCAGCTCACCGATCCGGCCCTTCAGGTTGTTCTTCAAGCCTTGCGTTCGTGCGCTCTTCAACTGCATCTGCAGGAACCTGACGAGCTTCTCGTTCTGGCTCGACGCGCGGGATCCCTCGAAAAACTCGGAGATTTTCTTGAATGCCTTCAGCCTTTTGACAGTCTGAATGACGTCTCTGATTTTCATGGCATAACGGGCTATGGTGGCGGCGGCCTTCCCGCCGGCGAGCGCGGCACCGGCTCCGAAGGAGACGAATGACGACAGGATGCCGATTGCGGCGGTAACGGCCAGGTCAATCGCAAGTGACTCCAGAATATCGGTAAGTTCATTGCGCAACTCGGTGAGATATTCACGATGGTTTGCGCACGCGTCTTTGAGTGCGCTGGCGAGACCGGTGTAATCCTGGATCAGCGAATCGAGTTCTTCGAGGTCCTCGACGATGATGTCGACCTCGTCGCCGTTGAGTTCGTCGAATTTCGCTGAAATCGCACTGATCTTGCCGGCGAAGCTCGCCGATTGATCCGATCCCAGTTTGGCCCAGGCGGCTTCTGCTCTTTGAAGTTTGTCGGTGTCGCCGTCGGGTACCGGGATGCCGATCTCTTCAAGCAGGCCGATGTTCTCCATCAAGCCGTCGCTGTTGCCCCCGCTTGCCCGCGGCATGTTGAGGCATGGCGCGATGAGCTCGCCGGGATCTGCCGGCGGGGGCATCGGCGCGCCGCCGTTGATATTCGAATCGGCCTCCGCGCCGGCATGATTTATCCCCGCTTGGCGCAGCACGCGACCGTAGTTGCGTACGGCTGCGGCCAGATCGCGGCCGAACCTCTCGATTTGACTGGCTTGCTCGTCATAGGCGTCGCCGAATTCTCTGCCGCGCTCGTCCTTGCCGGCCATGCCTTCGGTGCCGGATAGGTCAGCGGCAAGGGTCGACTGCGCCCGCTGCAGCGCCGAGGCAACGTCGAAAAGTGCGGTCGCTCCGTCGAAGTAACTCTGGGTGTTGATCCTGTCGACCACGGACTACCGCCCGAGCATGGCGCGATTGGCGGCCTTGGCCGCCGAATAGTTGTCATGGGCCCGCTGCGCCGCGGCCCGCATCTCCGCCATCTCCCCGTTGGCACGCGTAATCGTCTCCGACCATTGGGCATGCTTGTCCTGAAACGCACTACCCGTTGCCCCTTGCAGCGCCTCCTGGCACGGAGTCGCCACGTCGCTGTGCACTGTCTCGATCGCCGTCGTGACATCTCGAACGAGCCGCTCGATCCTGTCGGTCGTTTCCTGAAGCAGCTTGAGATCGACCGAATACTCGACCACAGAAGTCACCCCCCAGCCGTCACTCGACCTGATCTGACTGCACAAATGCGGCAGTGCTGCGACTGACGTGTTCACCGAGCCGATCCAGCTCCGTGGCCATCGACTGCAGCAGTGGCAGGAGATCGTTCCAGGCATCCGAATAGGCCTGTGCGGCATCGCCTTTCCACGTACCAAGCAGGTCGTGCACATCACGATCGACGGACCTGAGGTAGGCGGTCACCGTCTGCGACTGTTCCTGGGCAACCGCGCCCGCGCGCAGTGCCATTCCCGGATCGACGTAGAGCGGCCTGCTCACTAGAGGTACTCGCCGGTGAACAGGCGGTGCTTCGCTACCGCCGAACGGGGGGCGCCGAGGTCGAACGTGGACGTATTCGGGACTTCGTAGGGGAATACCATTTGAATGGCGATGTCACGGTGCTCGAGGTGGATCTCGATCAACTTGTCCGTCGATTCATCGCTGACCCTGCTAACGATGGCAAAAGATCTGATCGCCGGCGCGGAACGCGTCAAGGACCGGGCCAGTTCGTCGCGGCTGGACAGGCCGTGTGAGTCCTCAGCCATCACCACGGACTTGCCACCGTCGGCATCGACGGCAATGGCCGTCGGGTCCAACCCCCAGTTCCGTACCAAGTTGTTCGCCGCGATGTCGATGCACTCGTCCAGCAGCGCATCAAAATCGGCCTGACACTCGTCGCTGGCCGTTTCTCGCCACGACACACTCATCAGTTCTCCGCTCTGATCTCCTCGCGGGGCGGTCGACCGATGCCGGCCCGCCGTTGCCTGCTCCGCGAGCTTCCGAGCCAGCCCCCGCTGCGGATAGCTCCGTCCCACTGTGTAGTGGATCCTAACAAGGCGATGAGCCGATTTTCGGCGCCGATTTGTGCCCGGACCTGTCGGCCGGCCCCGACGGGATGTACCATTTGGTACATGATTACTGAGAGCGGCGTCGAGATCGCCGCACCTGCGAGTCTGGTGTGGGACGTGTTCAGCGACGTCGAGCGCTGGCCCGAATGGACCGCCTCGGTCACCGAGTTGATTGCTTTGGACGGCCCCGGTCTCGCCGTGGGAAAGCGGTTCCAGATCAAGCAACCAAAGCTGCCGAAGCTGGTGTGGGAAGTCACCGACGTCGTGCCGGGGGCGTCGTGGACCTGGGAGCAACGTTCGCCCGGCGGGGCCACGTCCGCTCTGCATTCGCTGACACCGATGGCCGGCGACCGGACGTCGGTGCGTCAGGTACTCGACCAACGGGGCCCGGTAGGCGCGCTCATTGCCCGGTTGATGATCCGCACCACCCGCCGGTATCTCGAGATGGAGGCTCAGGGACTCAAGGCCCGCAGCGAGCAACTGCGGCATTCACTTGGCCCGCACTCCTGACGCCGGGCGGCGCCGGCAGCTGCTCGATGCCGTGATCGACGAGTTCGCTTCCGGCGGCATCGGAGACCGGTCCCTGCGTGACGTGGCGGCCGCGGTCGGAACCAGTCACCGAATGCTGTTGCACCACTTCACGTCCCGCGATGAGTTGCTGCTGGCGATCGTCGCGGAGGTCGAACTCCGGCAGATGGCGGTGCTCGCCGAGTTGCCCACCGACCCGGCCGAGAGTTTCGCCGCGATGTGGGCCACCCTGTGCCGGCCCGAATTGCGTCCCTTCGAGCGGCTGTTCTTCGAGTGTTACTCCCGGGGCGCCCAGGGCGAGGAGCCGTTCGCCCGGATGGTGCCCGGGGCTGTCGACGACTGGCTGGCCGAAGCGGCGAGAGTCGCCGGAGCCGCCTACGACCCGGCGCTGGTGCGGCTCGGTCTTGCCGTCATTCGGGGACTACTGCTGGACCTGGTGGCCACCGACGACGACGCGGGCATCACCGGCGCCGTGCAGGCTTTTGCGGATCTGCTCCGGGCGCCGGGACTGAAATAGCGGACGCGCCGCGTTGCACCCCTTGTGAAAATTCGCTTCGGGGTCGGTCTGGGCTCGGACACCCCGCCCGATCACCTTGCCGCGATCATCGACCAGTTGGAGTCCAGTGGGGTTGACTCGCTCTGGTTCTCCGAGCTGGTCTATTCGCCGGCGGTCGATCCGATGGTCGGAATGGCTTACGCGTTGGCGCGGACCACGCGGTTGAAGGTGGGTACGTCGGTAGCGGTGTTACCGGGGCGCCACCCGGTGCTGGTGGCGAAACAGTTGGCATCGCTGGCAGCGCTGGCACCGAAACGGGTGCTTCCCGTCTTCGGGCTGCGCTCGGCGATCCCGGCTGAGCGTGAGGTCTTCGTGGTTCCTGACGGCGAGCGGGCGGCGGTGTTCGACGAGTCGCTGCGGATCCTGCGCGCGGTGTTGGCTGAGGATGCCGCCAGCTATCGCGGGAAGTTTTTCACGGTCACCGGGGCCGCGGTCGCGCCCCGGCCGTCGCCGCCGCTGGACATCTGGGTGGGCGGCTCGTCGCCCGCGGCATACCGGCGCATCGGTGAGCTGGCCGACGGCTGGCTCGGAAGCTTCCTCACTCCGGACGAAGCCCGGCAGGCGCGCGAGGCGATCGAACACGCCGCGGCGCAGGCAGGTCGGCATGTCGAACCCGACCATTTCGGCATCTCGTTGGCGGTGGCCGACAGTGAACTGCCCGCGGAACTGGCGGCGGCGGTACGCCGGCGTCGTCCGGATTGTGCCCCCGAGGAGCTGGTCGCCGCGGGCTGGGACCAGCTGCACAGGCAACTCGACGGCTATCTGGCAGCCGGGTTGACGAAGTTCGTTATCAGGCCGGTGGGTGCGCCGGCCGTGGACGGCTTCATCGACCGCTTCGTCACCGAGCTGCTGCCTCGCCAGAACTGAGCACGCTCGGGTGATTGATTCCTGAGTCTTTGTGGGTACAGCATCCGCATGGACCGCCCCGACACGATCATCGAGATTCATCGTGAACGCGTCCAGGACCAGACGGTCGAGATGTTCAGCGGTGACAAGCGCACCGAGTCCGTCGATGGCACGGGTTATTCAGCAACCGCCACTCTGGACCTCACGCTCGACCGGGTCTGGTTTATCGTCGACTCCCATGAGCGGCCGTGGCAGGAACAGGTCGACGGCGAAAACCGGGACCCATTACGGCATTTCGCGATCGATCTGGTGATCTTCGATTCGAGCATCGTCATCGATTCGGTGACCTGTATTCCGCTTGTCGAGCTTCCCCCGTCGACCATCACGATCCCGGACGGGCCGCGGGCCGGGGAATCTCGGGAGATCCCCTACAACGAGATCCCGCTGTTCGGGCGACTGATCATTCACGACCAGCTCGAGCGGCACGAGATCGAGCCGGGAAAGCAGACCATCGCGCTGAACTTCACCGCTCAGGATGCTCCGGTGCTGGTGGCCGGGCCGCCGGCCGACGAGTTCGCGGCCCGATTGTTCGGGCCGGACGTCGAACGCCGCGCCGACGGCACCACCGTGTTCACCGGACAGGACCCGCGGATCAGCTGGGAAATCGACTACGCCGAAGCGCACTGGATCACCCACAGCATCGCGGGCCAACTGCTGGTGAACATGGAGAAGCTGCAGCATCCCAGCCTGTCTGACGACGAGGCCAGAACCCGGGTGCTCGACTCGCTCGCGACGCAGATCGCCGACGCGGTCCGCCCGCAGCTGGCCGAGATGGGCGACAACGGCATTCAGAGCCTGCTGCCGACACCCCTGGACGTCGACTCGCACGCGGACGACGACAGCACGGTCAAGGCTCTCGACGCCGTCGTGCAACGCTTCGACGTCGGCGAGACCACCGAGGAGTCCATGGTGGTTCAGCTGCAGACACTGCGCGGGCTGCCCGCCGGTGAGCAGCTGCCGCACTCGATTCTGGCTGAAAACCCCAGTGAGAAAACGGGATTGGCCACCACCGGATGGGGCATTCTGCGCCAGGTGCGCGACACCGTGCGCAACAGTTTCGACCTCGACGAGACCGACTTCGACCCTGACGCGCCGTGTCTGTTGCGGGGGCCCAAGACCGTCAGCATCGGTGGCGAAGAGCGCAGCCTGGACTCACTGGACGCCGACATCCTGCCCCGCACCGGCGACGGCCGGCTGGTGGTCGACGGAACCGTCAGCGCCGAGACCAAACTCTACGACTTCAAGGCCAGCTTCAAGGTGACCTACGAGATGGGCCTTGACGAGATACCGCGCGACCCGAAGGTGGAAGAGAGCCGGCGCGCCAACTTCAAAACCGTCGAAAGTCTGGAAGAGGCACTGCAATCCGCGGGTGAGAAAAAGCGGGCCGGTGAGCTCAGCGGCGAGGAATACGAGGCGGAAGTCAAGCGGGTCAGTGAGCTCTTCGACGAACTCCCACGCACAGTCGGGGTGCGGCCTGCGCAGAATCCACCGGAGCCCGAAGTGAATCCGGACTTCAGCCTCACCGCGGCCGGAAAGGTGGCGACCGCGGCAGGCGCCGTGGCCGTCGCCGGCCTGATCGCGCTTCCGGTGACCGCCGCGGCGGGCGCGGCGGGCGTCGGGGTCGCCGGTGCGGGTGGCCTGCTGACCCTGGCGATCGCGCAGTACCTCACCACCGTGTTGACGATCGACTGGTTCGGCACCGGGCTCGGATCGCGTCAGGTCAAGAAGTCGCTCAACGACCAACCCGAGGGCACGTCCCTGCCGCCCATCGGCATACCGGTCGACGTCGATCTGAACCGCCAGCGGCTCGCGGTGTACTTCCGCCCGCTACCCGGCAAGTTGTGGGTGAAGTGTCTACAGGCGGAGGAATCCGAAGACGCTGAGCGCCTGGACATTCGGACCGTCGGCGGGGTTTGGCCCACCGACGGCCAGCCGTGGAAGCTGTCCAGCGACGACGCCGTGGCGTATGTCGATTCCGGAGAACTGGAACTCCTCGTGGAGCCGGATACGGCCGGGGCCAACGAACTACCCATCAGCGTTGCCACGGATGACGACGGACAGCCCTACTTGTGGGTCGAGGGAGATCCCGACCGGCTGCGCCGGCTACCGCGAGAATAGGTCCTCAGAACTTGGCCACGGCCCCGGCATCGACCGGCAGCGCCGCGCCGGTGATGTACTGCGACTCGTCGGAGGCGAGGAACAGCACGGCATTGCTGACGGCGCGAGCCTCGATCAACGGCTTGGGCAGCAGGTGGAACTGTCCGATGATCTCGCCTGCGTCCTGCACGGTGGGGTTCGGCAGGTCAGGTCTCAGTGTCCGGACGAACCAGTCGTTGTCGAGCATCGGCGTCAACACGTTGCCCGGGTGAATCGAGTTCACCCGGATCCACTGCGGTGCAAGCTCATTGGCCAGCGAGTTCATCAGACCGACGACGGCGTGTTTGGCGGAGGCGTAGTGGGCCATGTAACCGCCGCCGCGAATGCCCAGCATCGAGCTGATCAGGATGATCGAACCGCCGCCGTTGGTCATGTGCGGCAGTGCCACTTTGACGGTGTGCCACACCCCGGTCAGGTTGATGTCCATCATCGTCTGCCATGCCGATTCTTCGATCATCGCCGCGGGTGCGGGAACCCCGCTGATGCCGGCGTTGGCTACCACGATGTCGAGCGGGCCCAGCGCGTCCACCCCCTGTGCGACCGCGGCACGCAGACTTTCCACGTCCCGCACGTCGGCCTTGGCGGTGACGATGCGGCGGCCCGACTTCTCGACCAGGTCCGCGGTGTCGGCGAGGTCGCTGTCGGTGGCTCCCGGGTAGGCGACGCCGTCGATGTCCGCGCAGACGTCGACCGCGACGATGTCGGCGCCTTCCTCGGCCAACCGGATCGCGTGTTCGCGACCCTGGCCCCGTGCCGCGCCGGTGATCAATGCGACCTTGCCGGCGACTCTGCCGACCCTGGTGTCTGCCATAGCGATAGATCTTCCCATGGCGGCCGGGAGCGGCTCAGGCGTCGTCGATGCCGAAGATGTCGGCAAGTTGACGGCCGATGCCGTTGAGGCGGCTCTTGGTGGTGACGGCCACGGAGGTGCACGATGCACTCATGCGGCGCGCCACCGACATCGAGGCACCGGGATGACCGGACTGCGAGTCGGGTTCGCGGGAGTGGGGTCGCAGGGCGGCCCGATGGCGCGCCGGATCGTGGAGGACGGGTTTCAGACGACACTGTGGGCGCGCCGCCCCGAGTCGCTAGAGTCCTTTGAAGGTACCGGCGCCGTGGTTGCCGCCGATAAGCGTGCGCTCGGGGCCGCATCGGATGTGTTGTGCCTCTGCGTCATTGGTGATTCTGATGTCGACGAGGTGTTGCGTGGCGACGACGGCGCGCTCTCCGGAATGGCCGCCGAGGGGATCGTGGTGATTCACAGCACCGTCCATCCCGATACCTGCCGGCGTCTGCAGGCCGACTTCCCGCACCTGCATTTCGTCGACGCCCCGGTGTCGGGCGGCGGGCATATGGCCGCGGCGAAGGCGTTGCTGGTGATGGTCGGCGGCGACGACGACGCGGTCGAGCGCTGCCGGCCCGTGCTGGAGACGTTCGCGAATCCGCTTGTGCACCTTGGTGGCCTGGGTGCCGGCCAGGCGGCGAAGCTGTTGAACAACGCGCTGTTCAGCGCACACCTCGGGCTGGCCGCCAGCGTCTTCGCCGTCGCCGACGGACTCGGAGTGGACAAAGCAGCCCTCACCAGCGTCCTGTCCAAGGGGAGTGGCCGCAGCTACGCCGCCGAGGTGATCAGCGGCTCCGGGCACGACCTCTCGG
Organism: Mycobacterium sp. 23; assembly: GCF_048287075.1. Taxonomy (NCBI): domain Bacteria; kingdom Bacillati; phylum Actinomycetota; class Actinomycetes; order Mycobacteriales; family Mycobacteriaceae; genus Mycobacterium; species Mycobacterium sp. 23. Next base: position 2,154,292 of record NZ_JBLVUX010000005.1, on the reverse strand, counting down.
TGATGGCGCAACTCGCCGGCGCCCTGCTCGCCAAGGATGTCGACATTCTCGCTGACCTGGTCGGTCGGGATTCCGCGGAAGTCGTCCGGGTGGCCACGAATACCATCGACGCCATGAATCTCGGCGCCCGGTGACGCCCGGTCCTCTTCCGGCCACCGCCCTGCAATTGTTGTTGGCGCGAGGCCGGTTCGTCGACCAATCCGGCAATCCGGTATCACCTCGGCTTCAAGCGTGACCTGCTGCGCGCGATCTTCACTTATCGTCTCGGGGATCTGACGCAACACCGCGTGCTGCTGCGGACCCGCGCGGCCGAAATGACCTTCGTCCGCGGAGACTCAGCAGCTGCTCGCCCCTTAAAGCGCAAATAAACCGCGAATTCGGGAAAACGCGAAATCACCGGTTCGGATGGCGTTATTCTCCGCTTCTGCGGCTTGGTATTCGGGGCCGTGACGTTTTCTTGTTTGGACCTATTCGGGCTGGTCGTACTCGGGAGATGTCATGTCATTTGTTGTTGTGTCGCCGTCAATGCTGGAAGCGGCGGTTTCGGAAATAACCGGTATCGGTTCGGCGCTCAGCGCGGCCAACACGGCCGCGGCGGGCGCGACCACCGACCTGGTGGCCGCCGCGGCCGACGAGGTCTCGGTGGGCATCGTTGCGCTATTCGGTTCGCACGCGGCGGAATATCGGGCGGTCAGTGCCCAGGCAGCGGCATTCCACGGTCAGTTTCTGCAGGCGTTGAATGCGGGAGCGGGCGCATACGCCAGCGCGGAGGTGGCCAGTGCCGCACCGCTGGACGGTCTGCAGCAGGTCCTGCTCAATCTCATCAACGCACCCGCACAGGGTCTTTTCGGGCGCCCGTTGATCGGTAACGGGGCCAACGGAGCACCGGGAACCGGCGCGGCAGGGGGAGCGGGCGGGTTGCTGTTCGGCAACGGCGGAGCAGGCGGTTCCGGCGCCGCGGGCCAGAACGGCGGGGCCGGCGGTGCCGCCGGTCTGTTCGGCGCCGGCGGAGCCGGCGGGGCGGGCGGTGGTGCCGTCGCCGGCGGGATCGGCGGCGCCGGAGGCGCCGGGGGCGCGGGCGGTTTGTTCTATGGCACCGGAGGCGCGGGTGGGGTCGGTGGCAGTGCCAGCCCCGGAGGCATCTTCGGCGTCGCCGGTGGGGCGGGTGGTGCCGGCGGTGTGGGCGGGCTCTTCGGCGGCTACGGCGGGGCCGGCGGGGCCGGCGGGGACGGCGGCCAGAACGGCAGCGGCGGGATTGGCGGTCAGGGTGGCGCCAGCCCGCTGTTCGGCAGCGGCGGCAACGGCGGCAACGGCGGCACCGCGGGCCTGGGTGGCGGCAACGGCGGGGCCGGCGGTACCGGTGGCGCGGCCGGTGCGTTGTACGGCACCGCCGGTGCGGGCGGCGCCGGCGGTGCCGGCAATGTCGTCGGCAACGGCGGCGCAGGAGGGGCCGGGGGGGCTGGTGCGTTGTTCGGCGACGGCGGCGCGGGTGGGGTCGGCGGCGGCACCCTCGCCGGCGCCGGCGGAGAAGGCGGGGTCGGCGGAGCGGGCGGTGTGTTCGGCGACGGTGGTGCCGGTGGTGCTGGTGGCGGCAGCAACGGCGGCATCGGCGGTGCCGGCGGCGCCGGCGGCGCGGGAATGCTCATCGGTGCCGGTGGCGCCGGTGGTGCCGGTGGCGGCAGTGTCGCGGCGGCCGGTGGGGTAGGTGGCGCCGGCGGCGCCGGCGGTGTGTTCGGCGACGGCGGGGCGGGCGGTGCCGGCGGCGCCAGCATCTCCTCAATCGGCGGCGTCGGTGGTGCCGGCGGTAACGGTGGGTTTGTGTTCGGCGCCGGCGGTGTGGGCGGCGGCGGCGGCGCCAGCTCAGCCACCGGAGGCAACGGTGGAGCAGGTGGCAACGCGTTCGGGTTCGGTGCCGGCGGGGCCGGAGGGGCGGGCGGCAGCGGCAACACCGGCAACGGCGGCGACGGCGGGGCCGGTGGCAGCACCATGTTCAGCGGTGCGGGCGGCGCCGGCGGCGCCGGTGGCTTCAGCGAAGCGGGCGCCGGCGGTGCTGGCGGTAGCGGTGGGTCCGGCGGCGTGCTGAACGGGGCCGGCGGGATAGGTGGCGCCGGCGGAGTGAGCGAAGCCGCGGCCGGCGGCAACGGCGGGGCGGGCGGCCAGGGCGCGCTGCTGATCGGCAGTGGCGGTGCCGGCGGCGCCGGCGGGCAAGGAAATGCCGGTGGTGCCGGCGCCGGGGCCGGCGGGTCGGGCGGCGCTGGTGGCAACGGTGCGCTCATCGGCAACGGCGGCAACGCCGGCGTCGGCGGGACCGGCGACACCACGGGCGACACCGGTGTCGGCGGCACCGGCGGGCTGCTGTTGGGCCTCGACGGATTCAACGCGGCGGCGAGCACCTCACCGCTGCATACGCTTCAGCAACAGGTACTGAATACGGTCAACGGGCCTTTCGAGACCCTGACCGGGCGGCCGTTGATCGGCAACGGCACGCCCGGCGCCGCGGGTAGCGGTGCCAACGGCACGCCCGGTGGGTGGTTGTTCGGCGACGGCGGGGCCGGCGGTTCCGGCGCGGCAAACATGTCCGGCGGTAACGGCGGTAACGCCGGGCCGTTCGGTGCGGGCGGCACCGGTGGGGCCGGCGGCGCCAGCACCACCACCGGACCCGGCGGGTTCGGCGGCAACGGTGGGTTCGGCGGCCTTTTCTACGGGGCCGGTGGTGCCGGTGGTACCGGCGGTAGCGCGGGCGCCACCGGTAGCGCGGGTGGCGCGGGCGGGTTCGGCGGCCAGGGCGGGTTGTTCGGCGGATACGGCGGGGCCGGTGGAGCGGGCGGAGTCGGCGGTGTCACAGGTGTCGGCGGGGCCGGCGGCCTCGGCGGTGCCAGCCCGCTGATCGGGACCGGCGGTGTCGGCGGGGCCGGCGGACTCGGCGGCACTACGAGCGGCTCGGGTGGAGCGGGCGGCGGCGGCGGTGCGGCCGGCGCTCTCTACGGTGGCGCCGGTGCCGGCGGCGCCGGCGGTGCCAGCAATGGCGCCCCTGGTGGAGCGGGCGGGGCAGGAGGCGCCGGCGGAGCCGCGGGCTTGATCGGTAACGGCGGGGCCGGCGGGCTCGGCGGCGGCAGCGTCAACGGCGTCGGCGGGATCGGCGGGAACGGTGGCTCGGGCGGGGTGTTCGGCAACGGCGGTATCGGCGGTACCGGCGGGGCCAGCAATGCCCTGTCGGGTGGTGCGGGCGGGGCCGGCGGGGCCGGCGTGCTGTTCGGCAACGGCGGAGCCGGCGGCGCCGGCGGCGCCAGTTCCTCGGGGGTCGGCGGCGCTGGTGGCGCCGGGGGTGACAGTGCGCGCCTGTTCGGTCGCGGCGGGGCCGGCGGGGCCGGCGGGGCCAGCGTCTTCACCGGCGGTGTCGGCGGGGCGGGCGGCAATGCGCTCGGGTTCGGTGACGGCGGATTCGGCGGGTCAGGAGGGGCGGGTGCGATCTTCGACGGTGGGGCCGGAGGGTCCGGCGGCAACGCCAGATGGCTCGGCAACGGCGGCGCCGGCGGGACCGGCGGAGTCACCGGCAACGGCACTGGCGGCGTGGGCGGGACCGGCGGCAACGCACTGTTCAGCGGTTCCGGCGGCGCCGGCGGGGCCGGGGGGCTCAGCCTCATTGGCATCGGCGGCAACGGCGGTAACGGCGGCTGGGCCGGGACATTCAACGGGATCGGAGGTGCCGGCGGTTCCGGCGGCGTGAGCGTCCTGTCGGTCAGCGGCGGCAACGGCGGCGCGGCGCCGGGGATCATCGGCTTCGGTGGCGCCGGAGGCGCGGGCGGCAACGCCCCCGAACTCACCGGCGTCAACGGAGTCGGCGGAACCGGCGGCGTGGGCGGCAGCGCCGGGCAGATCGGCAACGGCGGTAACGGCGGTAACGGCGGGGACACCGCCGCCCCCGGCGTTGTCGGGGCGGGCGGTCAGGGTGGCGCGGCCGGGCCGCGGATCGGTGCCAACGGTCTGAACGGGTCGCCCGGGCTGCTGAGCTAGAGTCGCGCCTGCCGCGAATTCACCTGTGCCGGTGCAGGAATCCGTGCAGGCTCGCCTGCACCAGCTCGTCGACGATCGCGTCGCGCGACGGTTGGTGGTCGCCGAAGAACGCCGAACGTAATGCGACCATGCCGACGATCATCGCCACCGTGGAGTGCGCCGGCAGCTCGGGACGGGCAGAACGCAGACCACGTAACTGCATGCCTTCGGTGCTGATCTTTCCGAGCACCGCGATGGCCGCCCGGATGTCGCCGATGCCGGCTTCGGCGATCTCTTCCTCACTGAAGGCCTCCGATGCGGCCAGGGTCAGCAGCAGGCCCCGATGTTCGACGATCACGTCGTAGAGCTGTCCGACGAAATGGCGTGCCAGTTCGTCTTCGTCGGTTTCCTCGGGTACCACTTGCTGCCAGGTCCGGCCGAACTCGTCGACGAAACTGGTGAAGGGAACGACCAGGGCTTCGCGGAAAAGGCCGGCCTTCGAACCGAAGTTGCGGAACAGCAGGTATTCGGTGACGCCGGCGGCCGCGGCGATCTCACGTGTGGTGGTGCTGCGATAGTCCTTGCGCGCGAACAACTCCCGGGCCGCGTCGAGTAGTAGCCGCCGCGGCTCGCCGCGGGCTCTGCGCGCTGCGGCCGGTCTCCGCTCAATTGGGCTCGAGGGCACGGTCTTTGACGATAGTCGCGCTTGACCACGACCTTAAGATAGTGTCCACTATTAATCGTGGGCGCAGTCATCATGCTCGGCACGCTGTTCGGGCTGATCGCCGTCATCTATGGCGTGGTCATCTACTTCGACCCCGAAGCCCGGCGATGAGCTCCGGGCTGACCCCGTTGCTGACAGGCGCCGTCATCTTCGGCTGGGGCAGCGGCATCGCTTTCACCGCGGCCGGCGTGTATCTGAGCATCCGTCGCCGTCGGCTGCATCCGCTGCTGCTGCTCTGCATCTCGGCGATCTCGTTCTCCTGGATCGAGGCGCCATACGACTGGGCGATGTACGCACAGTTCCCACCGGCTCTGCCGCGGATGCCGGCATGGTGGCCACTGAACATGACCTGGGGTGGGCTGCCGTCGTCGGTGCCCGTGGGCTACATCGGATACTTCGTGTTGCCGGCCACGATCGGGGCAGCGCTCGGGCGACGATTGAGCGCGCGGTTCGCGTGGAGCAGACCGATCACGCTTCTCACGGTCGGCCTCGTCGTCGGCTTCTGCTGGGCCTTCGTCTTCAACGCGTTCATCGGCGCTCGGCTCGGAGTCTTCTATTACGGCTATGTGATACCTGGACTCGCCGTCTTCGAAGGGACCAGGCATCAATACCCGATCTACGACTCGCTGGCGATGGGCGTGCAGATGATGGTGTTCACCTACCTGCTGGGGCGCACCGATTCCGAAGGCCGCAATGTCATCGAGTCATGGGCCGACCGGAAGACGACGGGGTCCCGGCAGTCCGCGCTGTTGTCCATCGTCGCGGTGGTGATCGTCGGAAACCTGATGTACGGGGCCGTATTCGCGCCCCACCTGGCGACCAAATTGGGCGGTTGGGTGACGTCGGGCTCTACCGAGCAGTTGTTCCCCGGCGTGCCGAACCAGCCCGCGCGGTGACCGGTCGCGTTGGTCACTTCTTCGACACAATGTCATAGCGGTCCTACCAGCCGGGATTAAAACAGCGCGACGATTGACTGCAGCCGACAGGGAGGCAGTGTTTCGATGCGAGCAGTTGTCCTGAGCGCGCTTGTCGCCGCGCTCTGTGTGTTGAACCCGCTGGCATCGCCCGCCCGCGCCGATCCGACGTCTACGTGCGGGGTGAATCTCAACGCGCCGCAGATCGAAACGGCGCTCGGCTCGTTGCCGGCGCTGCCGGAAGGCTCGGCGTGGGACCACAACGTCAAGAGCTTCGACCCGAGCAGCAACTACAACCCGTGCGCGACGCTGTCGACGGTCATCATCACCGTCGTCGGCGCTACCGGCAGTTCGCCCGACCTGGCGTTGTTGTTCCACAAAGGCAGCTATGCGGGCGTGGCCACGCTCAAGGCGTACGCGTTCACCTCCGTCAACGCGGCCAAGACGACAGATGACACCGTCGCCCTCGACTACAAGGACGGCAGGGAGGTCTGCACGGCCTGTCCGGGACCGATCACCACCGTGCGGTACCAGTGGCAGAACGACCACGTCGCGATGCTGGACCCGGCGCCCGCCTGGTGAGCGATGGGCCCCGAAGGCCCACGAGCGCGCGCATGTGTTCGCCGACACGCCGTGAATGCCGTACATTTGCGCGCCTTCGGCGGTCAGGAGTTACCCCGGCTTCCTCGAGTGGGCTAGCAACGGACAAGATGGAGAGCGGAATGCCCGCGCGAGCCGACGACGCCGGCTCGCTGAATGTGTTGAGGTCGACATCATGGACGTTCGCCGCTGGAATCTGCTGAGCCGTGGAACGCGTTGTAGCGCAGCATTTTTAGTGGTACTGGCGGCGGCCGTTTCGCCCTGGCAAGCGTCCGCCGCCCCGCGCCCCGCGGCGCCCGCGCTGGCCGCCGACCCGGCGCTGCTGGCCCGCGACCTGGTCGCCGATGAGCAGGCCCTGCGTGACCCGTCGTCGTCGGATGCCGTGTTGCAGGCAGCCGCGCTTCGTCAGCAGGCGGCCTACCGCGCCATCGGACGCCACCCCGAGTGGGAGCCGATCGTGCGGCCCGTCATTCCCGCATCGCTGACCGGGATCTACGACCTCAACGTCGACGCGCGACACCACCTGATGGCGCTGAACGCCGGGGAGGCCAAACCCACGCTGCCCGCGTGGCGTATCGACGCGCCCGTTCCGCTCGGCGAACTCGTCGGCGACTACCAGGCCGCCGCGGCAGCGAGCGGCGTCGACTGGAACTATCTGGCCGCGATCAACATGGTCGAAACCGACTTCGGCCGCATCAACGGTGTCAGCACTGCCGGCGCGCAAGGGCCGATGCAGTTCCTGCCGTCGACGTTCGCCGCGTACGCCGAGGGCGGCGACATCCACTCCCCGCGCGACAGCATCATGGCGGCAGGCCGGATGCTGGCCGCCAACGGCTTCGCCGGCAATCGGGACAGCGCCGTTTACAGCTACAACCACTCCAGCCACTACGTCGGAGCGGTCAAGGACTACGCCGCCGCGATCGCCGCCGACCCGGCCGTCCTTCCCGGCTATCACCGGTGGGATGTCTACTACCTGACCACCTCGGGTGACGTGCTGCTGCCCGTCGGGTACCTGGCCTCCGAGCGGATTCCGGTGGGCGACTACCTGGCCGCACACCCGCAGTGACCATGACAGGCGAATAGCCACGCACCGCGCCGCTGCGACGGACCGTCGCGGACGGCTCAACCGGGGGAAGGGATCATCATGCGAATCAATCTGGCCAGCATCCTCGTCGACGACCAGGACAAGGCGCTGCGTTTCTACACCGAGATTCTCGGCTTCGCGACCAAGGCCGACATCCCGATGGGTGGGGCCCGCTGGATCACCGTCGTGTCACCGGAAGACCCGAACGGCACCGAACTCGTCCTCGAGCCCGACGGGCATCCGGCGGTCAGGCCGTTCAAGGAGGCGCTGGTGGCCGACGGCATTCCCTTTACGTCGTTCGCCGTCGACGACACCCGGGCCGAATACGAGCGGTTGACGGGCCTCGGCGTGCGCTTCACTCAGGAACCGGTCGCCATGGGCCCGGTGATCACGGCCGTGCTCGACGACACCTGTGGAAACCTGATCCAGATCGCGCAACTGACGGGCTGACCCCCGAGCCGTCAGAACGACTTCACGTTCTCGATGCTGACGAACATGCCGTGGCCGGTGCCGTCATTGGTGAAGCGGGTGCCGTCGCTACTCGGAACGATCGTCCAGCCCAGAATGTGGTACGTCTGACCGTAGTTGAGCACCAGATCGTTTCTGCGGTGTCCCACCGGCGGCGAACAACACCAACCCCGCCAAAATGACTGCTGCGCGGACCATGTCGCCTCCTCGGCGCCGACCCTACTCTGATATCACCCGCGCTATCGCGTATCAGGCAGAGAATCCAGGACCCGCTTCGGGGGTCACATTGCGCGCGGTGATCTCTTCGCCGCAGTGGGCGCAGATCAGCCGTGGGTCCGCAACCTCGCCACAAGCCTGGTGTCGCAACACAATTGGCGGCCCATCCGGGTTCGGCAGGTGTTCGTCGCCCCACCGCATCAACACCACGACGGCGCCGAACAGATCGTGCCCCACCTCGGTGAGGCGATACTCGTAACGCTCCGGATCCTGCGAATAGCGCACCCGTTCAAGCAGACCCGCATCGACGAGCATTCGCAGGCGTGAGGATAACGTGGGCCGCGGGATGCTGAGATTGCGGGCGAGCTGGCCGAAGCGCTGCACCCCGAAAAACGCCTCGCGCAAAATCAGCAGCGTCCACCGTTCGCCGACCAACTCCAGCGCGCGGCCGACCGACTCTCCTTGGAAACGGTGGGACAGATCGGCGGCCGCCATAGTTCAGTCACTGTACCGGTTCAATAACTGAACCGCACGTGATAACTTGTCTGCACCGTCACCACCACCGGGAGCCGCCGATGAATCACGCAGAAACCCCCGAGGTCCTCGCGGAGAAGATCGCCCTGTCGGCCCGCGAGTCGGCATCCGAGATCGATCGGGAGCGCAGGCTGCCGCCCGAACTCGTCGCCCGTCTCAACGAGGCCGGCATGTTGCGCGCCACCATGCCGCGCGAGGTGGACGCGCTCGAACTGTCACCGCCGACGGCCCTGCGGTGTGCCGAGGCGATCGCGCGCGGCGACGCGGCCACAGGTTGGTGTGTGTCGATCGCGATCACCAGTGCGCTGCTGGTGGCCTACCTCCCGGATGCGCCCAGAGGCGAGATGTTCGGCGGCGGGAAGGGTGTCGCGGCCGGGGTGTGGGCGCCGCGGGGCAGGGCCAAGACGGTCGACGGCGGCGTGATCGTGTCGGGGCGCTGGCCGTTCTGCAGCGGAATCACGCACGCGGACATGCTGTTTGCGGGTTGTTTCGTCGATGAGGCCCGAGTGCCCGCTGTGGTCGCGCTGCCCAAAGAAGATCTGCGGGTCCTCGACAACTGGCACACCCTGGGCCTGCGCGGCACCGGCAGCCACGACACCGTCGCCGAAGAGGTCTTCGTCCCCGCCGACAGGGTGTTCTCGGTGTTCGACGGGCCGGCGGTGGACCGGCCGTTGTATCGATTCCCGGTGTTCGGGTTCTTCGCGCTGTCGGTCGCCGCGGCCGCGCTGGGCAATGCCCGCGCCGCGATCGACGACCTCGTCGAGTTGGCCGGTGGCAAGAAGGGACTGGGGTCGACGCGCACCCTGGCGGAGCGCCCGGCGACCCAAGCCGCGGTGGCAACGGCGGAGTCGGCACTGGCTGCGGCCCGCGCGCTGTACTACGAGGCAACCGAAACCGCCTGGCAGGCAAGCCAGGAACCCGAACCCGTATCCGTTGCCCTGCGCAGCCGGTTGCGCCTGGCGGCCACCCACGCCGCACGTACCTCGGCCGACGTGGTGCGCACCATGTACGACCTGGCGGGCGGCACCGCCATCTACGACACGTCGCCCCTGCAGCGCCGGTTCCGCGACGCGTTCACCGCCACCGCTCACTTCCAGGTGAACGAGGCATCCCGCGAACTGCCCGGTCGCCTGCTGCTCGACCAGCACGCCGACACCTCGATGCTGTGACGAAACTCGAAGTCGTCCTTCCGTTCTGGCTCGACCGGCCGGACCGCGAGGCATTGGAGATCGCGCGGACGGTGTCGGAATCCGGGTTCGATGCCCTCTGGGTCGGGGAGATGGCAACCTACGATGCGTTCGCTCTGGCGACCGCGATCGGGCTGCGCGCCTCGGAGTTGCCGCTGAAGATCGGACCATTGGCCGTCGGTGTGCGTGGCCCGGTGACTCTCGCACTCGGCGTCAGCACCGTGGCCTCCCTCACCGGCAACCGCGTCGACCTCGCCCTGGGAGCCTCCAGCCCGGCCATCGTGACCGGCTGGCACAACCGCGGCTGGGCCCACCACGTCCCCGTCATGAGGGAGACCATCGAATGCCTGCGGCCGATGCTCGCCGGCGAGCGTGTCAGCTACCACGGCCAGCACGTCAGCAGCAATGGTTTCCGGTTGCGCAACCCGGTTCCGGAGGCGCGAATCGCGTTGGGCGCGTTCGGTCCTGGCATGATCGCGCTGGCGGCACGACTTGCCGATGAAGTGGTGCTCAACCTCGCCTCGCCCGGGCGCGTGGCCCAGGTGCGTCGAGCCATCGACCGTGCCGCGGCGGGCCGCCCCGCCCCGCGGCTCACGGTCTGGGTGCCGGTCGCGCTCGATCCCGGTCCCGCCGCGCACGCGCAACTGGCCGGTCAGCTGGGCGTCTACCTGGCACCGCCCGGCTACGGAGAGATGTTCAGCGCGTTGGGTTTCGGCGAACTGGTGCAGCGGGCCCGCGCCGGTGCCTCCCGCCGCGATCTGGCGGCCGCCATCCCCGTCGAGCTGCTGGATACGGTGTGCGCCCTGGGGTCTGCGAACCGGATCGCGCAGCGTCTGCGCGAGTACCGGGAGGCGGGGGCCGACTGTGTCGCAGCGGTGCCAGGCACAGCAGAGGATGCCGGCGGCCGTCGGGTTCTCACCGCGTTGAGTCAGGAGATGCCATGACGCTCACCAATACCGTGTGCCGGCTGGCCGCCCGTCCGGTCGGACTGCCGAAGGTCTCCGATTGGCAGATCAACGATGAACCCGCCGCGGCTCCGGTGGAGGGCGAGTTCCTGGTGCAGGTCGAGTACCTGTCGGTCGATCCGGCAATGCGGACGTGGATGAATGCCGGCCGGTCGTACGTGCCGGCGGTGGAGATCGGCGAGGTGATGCGAGCCGGCGCCATCGGGCGGGTCATCGAGTCGCGGCACCCGGATTTCGCGGAGGGCGACGAAGTATTCGGAACGTTCGGGGTGCAGCGCTACGCGGTCTCCGACGGCCGCGACGTGACCCCCGTCGACACCACGCTGGCGCCCGCCCCGGTGCACCTCGGCGCGCTGGGCATCAGTGGTTTGACCGCCTATTTCGGGCTGCTCGACGTCGGTCGGCCGCAACCCGGCCAGACCGTCGTCGTCTCCGGCGCCGCCGGATCGGTAGGCAGCATCGCCGGTCAGATCGCCCGCATCAAAGGTTGCCGGGCTGTCGGCATCGCGGGCGGTGAGGACAAATGCCGCTGGCTGGTCGAGGAACTCGGCTTCGACGCCGCCATCGACTACAAGGCCGGCGATCTGCGCAGGCAGCTCAAGACACACGCGCCCGACGGCATCGATGTCTTCTTCGACAATGTCGGGGGAGCGACCCTGGAAGCGGCGCTGTCCCGGCTGGCCCGTGGCGCGCGCGTCGTCATCTGCGGCGCGATCTCGCAATACAACGCCAGCGAGGAGCTGCGCGGCCCGGCGAACTACATGCAGCTGTTGGTCGCACGCGCCTCGATGACCGGCTTCGTCATCTTCGACTATGCCGACCGTTACCGCGAAGGCGTTGTGCAGCTGGCGAATTGGCTGCGCACCGGCGAATTGCGCTCGCGGGAGCAGCTCATCGAAGGAGGCGTCGGCGACTTCCCCGAGGTCCTGCTGAAGCTGTTTCGCGGCGACAACACCGGCAAACTCATTCTGGCGCTCGGTTCGTAGCACCGACGGGTTTTGTTTGCCCTGCCAGCGGCTAGTTATCTTCCATGGGCAAATACCAGGTCGTGGTGGTCGGGACCGACGGGTCCGACACGTCTTTTCGTGCCGTTGACCGGGCGGCGAAAATCGCAGCGGAGTCGGGTGCCAAGTTGATCGTCGCGTCGGCATATCTGGATGAGGATCGGGGCGGCACCGATCCCGACCAGGCTCGCACCGTCGAGTATCGAACCCAGGGCAATGCCCCGGTCTACGACATGCTGCGGTCCGCCGCCGACCGGGCGAAAGAGGCCGGTGCCGCCGACGTCGAGGAGCGCGCGGTGGAAGGCGCTGCGGTGGACGCGCTGGTGCAACTGGCCGATGACGTCGACGCCGACCTGCTGGTGGTGGGCAACGTCGGGACCAATTCGATCGTCGGAAAGGTCATCGGTTCGGTTCCCAAAGCGGTCGAGCGTAAGGCGAAGACCGAGGTGTTAGTCGTCGAGACCGACGACTGAGTTTCCAAATCCGTTGTAGCTGCGGACAACTGGTAACCCGGCGCTCGTGGCGAACCCGGGCGGCGCGTCACAGACTGCCGACACCGCGTTGAGTACCTGCATCGCGGTGGCGACACTGGCGGAGCGGACGTGCTCGGCCATGGTCGCGGACCGGGTGAAGCTGGCCAGCGCGAAGAAGTGGGCTCGCATGGACGGGTCGCCCTCGATGGTCAGCGTCCACCCATGCTCGGGTTTGGGCCAATGCCCGGGATACTCGCCGCCCACCGTCCACAATGTCTCGATCTCGATGAGCGTCTGCCCGCCGCGCCGCCCGGACCACGTCCACCGCTGGCCGGCGGTGGTTCCGGCGCGCAGGAGGTGCTCGAAAATCTGATGGTCACTTTGGGCGGGCACCGCTTCCACCGCCGCGACCACCTCGTCGATGCCGGCGTTCAACTCGTCGGCAATAAACCAGACCTGCTCTTCGAAGATCGAGCTGTTGAAGGCCAGGAATTCGCTTGCGGTGGGACTTATCTGATCGACCGGCTGCCCAAAAGCCATGTTGTCGAACGTGATCGAGGTGCTCTCGTACACCGACCAGTCGGCGCGCTCCTGCAGGGTGACCTTGTCGATGGTGCGGCTCATGCCTGACAACGCCAGCGGCAGGACCCCCGACAGGTTGCCGGGATTGAGACCGCTGCCGTGCACCGAGGCATGACCCGCTCGGCAGGCCGCCGCCAACCGGTCCCGGTCGGCGGGCGGGAGGCGCCGCGGATGAAACAGGAACGCAGTGGTGGCAACGTTTTTCCCGCTTGCCAGTAGCGCGCACACCTCGTCGAGGTTCGCGTTGCGCGGCGTGTAAAGCACGCAGTCGGCGTCGAGAGCCAGAATCGCGTCGACGTCGGTGGTGGCGGTGACACCGATGGGATCGCGTCCCGCCAGGGTGCCGACGTCGACGCCGTCCTTGCCGGCGGAGTAGACCCGGGCACCGACGATACGCAGGTCGGGGCGGTGGTCGAGGACGGTGGTCAGCATTTCCTGGCCCACCGCGCCGGTGCCCCAGAGAATGATTCGGCGCATCTAGATGTTGAACCGGCCGGCGAACGCGCGCAACGGCAGGTCGGCACTGGTGAGCAGACCCGGAGGAGCGGCGACGACCGACCTGATCGAATTCAGCGCCGGCAGCCCGGTGACCGTCATGCCGATGGACGCGAAGTTGTCAGGGTTGGACAGATCGACGCCGGGCTTGGGGAAGATCATGTGCTTGTTGTAGATGCACGGGTCGCCCTTGATCTGAGTGATGTAGCACCCCTTGATATCCCAGCTGGGGTCGGTGTGCGGGGTCATCTGCCACTCCAGGTGCGTCTCCACCCTGGGCACGCCGTCCACCATGCCCTGGTACTTGATGTAGTTGCCACCCAGCGAACCCTTCGGCAGTGTGTACCAACCCAGGTCGACGTCCTTGGTGCAGGCGCCCAATTCGTAGTCGAATTTGACCTCGTCGAGCGTGAGGTCGAAGCAGTCGGCCATCATCAACACGCTGTCGGCGAAGACGCGCGTGTACTTCTCCAATTTGCCCGGGATGGACGGATCATCCACGGGCAGTCCGTAACCCACCTCGATCCAGGTGTCCTTGGAGTGGTGGCACGACACGTCGACCGACTCGATGGTGGTGACGTTCTCGATCTCGGCCACATCGGCGGAACAGACCACACCGAGGATCTGGTTGACTCCGGGGTTCATACCCGTCCCGTAGAACGTGGAGCCACCCTTGTGACAAGCCTCCGCCAGCAGCTGGGTGACGGGCTTGCCGGAGTGGTGCGGATGGTTGCGATCGCGGTGCCAACCGGTGATCCAGTCCGCCGTGGTGACGATATTGATTCCGGCCTCAAGGACTTTCACGTACAGATCCTCGTCGGGAAAGACGCCGTGGAAGGTCAGCACGTCAGGCTCGGCGGCGATGATCTCCTCGACGCTGCCGGTTGCCACGACGCCGCTGGGTGCCAACCCGACCAGTTCGCCGACATCGCGCCCGACCTTCTCCGGTGAGTAACAGTGCACCCCGATCAATTCCAGGTCGGGATGCGTCGCGATGCGCTTGATCATCTCGGAACCCACGTTGCCGGTGGCGACCTGGAAGACCTTGATCGGGGACGTCATGGTTGTGCCTTTCCGGAGTTGCTGAGTTCGGCGGCGCTGCCGCCCTTTCCATCGGGGTAGAACTTCTTGGCCCAGTTGCGGATCGCGGTGAACCCCTCGAACTCGGCGTTCGCGAGCGCCGGCGGGTCGGAATACCGCTGGTGCGCCCAGATGTGCACGTCCTGGGTGAACTGCCGGATGATCTCCTCACCGAACATGCGGGCCTTGGCTTCGGCGCGCTCGTCGTCCCTGCCGGGAACTCTGCCGATGTAAACCATGAAGCGGACGTCGGACGTCCGCTCGTCGACCGGGGTGATCGCCGAGATGGTGCGGTTGTCGACCATGCCCCAACTCCTGGTGACGGCTACCCCCAGGCCGCCGTTGATGGCCTCGACGCCACTCTTGACGTCCTCGATGCTCTGCTGGTCGTCGCCCTCGAAGGTGATGGTGAAGTCGACGTAGGACACCGGCTCGTCGAAGTCGTGCCGGGTGAAGATCGGCACGATCGGCGTGTTGTGCACGTACTTGAAGTGGGCGAAGTCGACGCCGTTCTCCAGCACGTACTGCGGATGCAACTCCAGGCCTTCGCGGAACAGTCGCTGCTGCGGGTAGTAATCGGCACGCCCGCGACCGTCGGCGAAGTCGGCGAAGATGTCGGGCGCCTCGAAAAACGGCGCCCGGCCTTCGATGTCGTGCCAGATGTAGACCGACTCGTTGCGCTCCACCACCGGGTAGGTGCGAATGCGGCGGCCCTTGTTGGGCCGGTCCTGATACGGGATGCAGACGTTGCGGCCCTGTTGACTCCACTGCCAGCCGTGAAAGGGGCACTGCAGCACGTCGTCGACGACCTTGCCGCCGTAGCCCAGATGCGCTCCGAGGTGCTCGCAGTACGCGTTCATCACGGTGAGCCGGCCGGAGTCGGCGCGCCAGGCCACCATTTCCTGGTCGAAGTACTTCATCGAGTGGACGTCGCCGATGCCGATCTCGTCGGACCACGCAACCTGGAACCAGCCGGTAGGTTTCATCGACAAAGGCGGCTTGGCCATGCACGCGGTCCTTTCCGTCCGATCATCAAGCACTCTATGAAAAAGTCATAGACGAGTCAACGAAACCTGTGCCGCCGCGTTAGGATTCCGGCATGGCAGTGGCGGACAGCGCGAATCGCAGGGCCAACAAGCGGGGCCTGGCGACGCGGGAGGCGATGCTGCAGGCCGCGGTGACCGCCCTGGCATCCGGAGACCCCGGAGCGGTTTCGGCGAACCGGATCGCCAAGCAGATCGGCGTCACCTGGGGCACCGTGCAATACCAGTTCGGGGACGCCGACGGATTCTGGGCCGCGGTGCTGCACCACACTGCGCAGCGGCGGGCCAACGTGTTTGCCAATCCCGACACCGGGGCGTCGTTGCAGGAGCGGGTCGCGGAGATCATCGACACGCTGTACGACGGCCTGACCGCCCCCGACTCGCGGGCGATCGAGAACCTGCGCGCGGCGCTGCCGCGGGAACCGGGCGAGCTCGACCGGCTCTACCCGCACACCGCCGCGGAATTGCGGTCGTGGGGGCAGGGCTGGCATGCGACCTGTCAGAAGGCCTTCGCCGATCTGCAGGTCGATCCGCAGCGGGTGCGCGAGATTGCCACGCTGATCCCCGGGGCGATGCGCGGCCTTGTCTCCGAACGGCAGCTCGGCAGCTACGCCGACCTCGACGAGGCGCGGCGGGGGTTGACCAACGCGATCGTGGCCTATCTGGCGGAGTCGGCCGCCCCGGTTCGTCGACCGTGTCGTCAGGGTGGAAATCTGGCCGATTCTCAACCCTGAGGTCACGCTCGGTGACTGGGACCGCCGGCCGAACGGCAGCAGGTTCAATTAGGAGGGTGTGGGGTACCAAAGCTGGTGTGAATGTCGTGGGTTCTGCAGCACGCGCTGTGCTCGGGCTGGTTCCGGGGCTCGTGTTGCTCTACCGCCGAACCGGCGCCGACGTGCCGTTCGGCGATCCGGTCCCGTCGCACGGGACCGAGATGGAAGGCTGGTTCTGGCGGCTCTCCGACCAGGACGAGGGACGGGTGGTGGTCGCCCTGTGCAGCGCCAACCGGCAGGCTGACGGCGACTGGTCCACGGCCGCGATAGCGCTGCATCCCGGCGGGGTGGTGCGCTCGGCCGCGGTCGACGGCGTCACGGCGAGTCAGGCGCGGTTCAGTGTGCAGGCGGAGTCTGGTGGCAATCTGATCGATGCCGGAGGCGAGCGGCTCCGGATGGTTCTCGGTGACACCGCAGTCGACCTGAAATTTCACGATGCCTATCAGTGGCCCAAACCGTTTGGCGGTGGCGGAGTTTTCTCGTCGGTGCCGTTTCTCAACCAGTACTGGCACCCTTATCGGCTGGGGGGCAGAGCATCCGGCACGGTGACCCATCAAGACCAGCGTTGGGAATTCACCGGTGCCAGGTTGTACTGCGAACGAAATTGGGGAGCCGGTTTCCCACTGCGTTGGTGGTGGGGACAGGCGCACGACTTCGGCGACGCCGACGTGTCGGTGGCGTTCTCCGGCGGTCTGCTCGAGCTGGGTCCGCTCAACCGCGATGTCACCGGAGTCGTTGTGCGACTGGGCGATCGAGTGATCCGGATTACTCCACCGGCACTGGTCTCTTCAAGCTGCGACGTCCACCGCTGGGACATCGATGCCCGCACCGTGCGGTACCGCGTCGAACTCGAGGGCCGCGGCACGCCGGACGGACCGCACGTGCTGCCCGTACCCCTGCCGGCCGAGCGCCGCAACATCGACACCGACTACGAATATCTGGCCGGCACGCTGCACTGCCGGGTGCGTGAATGGGGGCGTGTGATCTTCGAGGGCACTTCGACATTGGCCGGCCTCGAGGTCGGCAGCCGGCCTTCCTGATGAACGCAGCGACGAGCCGAATCAGGCGCAGCCCGGTACGCTGCAACGCCATGAGGCAGACGCGATGAGCGCGGGTCTGTTCGGCCTTCTCGACGACGTGGCGACGCTCGCGCGACTGACCGCCGGCTCGCTCAACGGCGTCGGGCCCGCCGCGGGACGGGCGACCGCGAAGGCCGCCGGTGTGGTCATCGACGACACGGCCGTGACGCCGCAGTTCGTCGACGGAATTTCCGCCGAGCGTGAGTTGCCGATCATCAAGCGGATCGCGCTCGGATCGCTGCGTAACAAGATCCTGTTCATCCTGCCCGGCGCGATGCTGCTCAGTCAGTTCGCGCCGTGGCTGCTCAGCCCGATCCTGATGCTCGGGGCGACGTATCTGTGTTACGAAGGCGCCGAGAAGGTTTGGAGCAGCCTGCGTGGGCACGGCGATGGCGACGAGCAGCCGGACAACGAGCGTCACGTGGTGGCGGGCGCGATCCGCACCGACTTCATCCTGTCCGCCGAGATCATGGTGATCGCGCTCAACGAAGTGGCCAGCCTGGCGTTCGTGCCGCGGCTGGTGATCCTGCTCATCGTTGCGCTGGTGATCACCGTCGCGGTCTACGGCGTCGTCGGGGGCATCGTGAAAATGGACGACGTCGGCCTGCATCTCGCCCAGACTTCGTCCCGCGTCGGCAGGGCGGTGGGCCGTGCTCTGGTGGCCGGGATGCCCAAACTGCTCTCGGTGCTGTCTGTGGTCGGAACGGTGGCGATGCTCTGGGTGGGCGGTCACATCCTGCTGATGGGCGCTGATCACCTCGGCTGGCACACGCCGTACGGGCTGGTGCACCACGCCGAGCATTGGGCGCATCACGCCGTGGCGGCGCTGGGCGGCGTCCTGGGTTGGTTGGTCAACACCGCGATGTCCGCGGTGGTCGGATCGGTGGTCGGAGCGCTCGTGCTGGCCGTCGTGGCCGCATTCCAACGGATTCGGCGCCCGCGCACCAAGGTTTAGCGTTTTTGCCGCCGCCCGTCCCAGAGCTGTTGGGTCTCCCGGCCGACCGACCGGTGATGGGTCTGCTGAAAGTTGCGGCCACCGCGGCGGAACGTCGCGACGACCGCGCCGGGCACCTCGGGCTCCAGTAGCGGCTCCGTGAGCCAGGTGCAGCGGCGTACGTGCACCAGATCGACGGCCACGGCGCCGTCGTCATCGTCACGGAAATACGGCCCGTCGAGCCGGCCGAGCCAGAACAGTCCGTCCGGGTCGCGTGTCCACACGAAGGAGCCGTCGGCCGCAGCGGCGAACCGGTCCACCCGACGGGCCAGACGTTCCTCTTCCGCCGGATTGGCCACCAGCTCTCCGAATCCGCACAGGCCCAACCGACGGGCGCGTTCGGACGTGGCGCGCGCGTCGATGGCGTTGCTGCGGGATCGCATCGGCGCGCGGTAGACATCGGCCATGCCGCCCATTGTGCGCGATATGCTCCTGACGATGTCCACGTTCAAGCGCTACCTCGCCATCCAGGCGATGGTGTTCGTATGCGGCATCGTCGGCCCGATCTTCTTGATCATCTTCTTCTCCGCACCAACGGATCCGCAGATGAAGTGGGCGTACTGGTGGGGACTGATCATCACCTACATCGACGTGATGATCGCGATCGGAATCACGGCGAGCACCCGGGAGAATATTCAGGTACCGCAGAAGGTTCGGTAGACACCGAAGTCCGTGGGCGCGGGTGATGCGTACCGCTGCAGCCCGGGCCGTTCGGTGTACGGCTGGCTGACCGCATCCAGCAGTCGACCGAACGGACCGAGGTCACCGTCGGTCGCCGCCGTCAGCGCTTCCTCGACGAGATGGTTACGCGGGATGTAAATCGGATTGACCCGGTCCATCGCGTCGGCGTCCGGTCCCAGAGCCCGCCAGCGCCGCGCCCACTCGTCGAAGCGGGCGGGATCGACGAACTGTCCCCGCGCCGGTTCGTCGTTGCCCCGGGCGGCCGAGGCGAGATGGCGGAAGAACGAGGTGAAGTCGACGTGGCTCTCCTGCAGCATGGGCAGCAACTCGTCGAGCAACGGCAACACGGCGTCGACGTCGGTGGCCACGCCGAGCTTGGCGTGCATACCCGAAAGCCACGCGGAGTGGTAGGCGTGGAACCCGTCAAAAGCGTGCTCTATCAGAGCAATTGACTCGTTGACATCATCGCCGAGCAACGGCAGCAACGTCTCGGCGAACCGGGCGAGGTTCCAGGCCGCGATCGTCGGCTGATTGCCGTAGGCGTAGCGGCCCCAGGCGTCGATCGAACTGAAAACGGTGTCCGGGTCGTAGGCCTCCATGAACGCGCACGGCCCGTAGTCGATACTCTCCCCGGAGATCGTCATGTTGTCGGTGTTCATCACCCCGTGGATGAACCCGACCATCATCCATCGCGCCACCAGTGACGCCTGCGCCGCGACGACGGCTTCGAACAGTGCGAGGTAGGGATTCTCGGCCTGTGCCGCCTCCGGATGGTGGCGACTGATGGCGTGGTCGGCCAGTCGACGCAGTAGACCGAGATCGCCTGTGGCGGAAGCGTATTGAAAACTACCCACCCGGAGATGACTGCTGGCCACGCGCACCAGCAGGGCACCGGGCAGCATCGTCTCGCGTGCCACCGGACGCCCGGTGGCGACCACCGCCAACGACCGGGTGGTAGGGATCTCCAGTGCGTGCATCGCTTCGCTGATGACGTATTCCCGCAGCATCGGGCCGATGGCCGCCAGGCCGTCGCCGCCGCGGGCGAACGGGGTGCGCCCGGAACCCTTCAGATGGAGATCGCGCAGCTGCCCTTCGGCGTCGGTGAGCTCGCCGAGCAGCAGGGCGCGCCCGTCTCCCAGCCGCGGCACGTAGCCGCCGAACTGATGCCCGGCGTAGGCCTGGGCTACCGGCGCGGCACCGGTGGGCACCAGGTTGCCCACCAGGAACCGCAGACCTTCCGGGCTGCGCAGCCAGCTCGCCTCCAGACCGAGCTCGCCGGCCAGCGGCTCGTTGAGCACCAGCAACCGTGCCTCGGGCGGCACTTCGGCCTGCCAGGGAACCGCCATCTCAGGCAGCTCGCCGGCGAAGCGGCCCTGCAGGTTGATGGTGATGTCGGGGGTAACGCTCACTTGTCACACACTACGGAGAATCAACCGTCCTCGTTGGTGGCCAAACCTTCCGGCGGGGGCGTGGAGTACGCCGGGTAGGCGGGTGGCGAGACGACGCTGTCGTCGCTGCTTTCGGTGGTCTCTTCCCGATCGTCCGGTGTTTCGGGGTGACTCATGTTGCTCCTAGCTGACGGCTTGCTTGATCAGGTCACGGGCGCGGTCGAGCATCGACGCGAACGGGCCGACCGCGAAGTTCAACTTGGCCGACTCCACCCCGGCGTGCGGCCGGGTCGGTGCAATGGCTTCGGCAAGCTTCACCGCGGTGCCCAGCCGCTTGAGTTCCTCGGGGCCCATGTCGGCCTGCAACTGTTCGAACTCTTCGAGTTCTTCATGCTCGGCATGGGCCAGCACGGCTTCCCGCAGTTTCGTCAACTCGTCGATGAACTCCTGCGAGGTGATCTCGAGCCCCTCGATCTTCGACAACTGCTCTTTGGCGGAGTGCTCTTCGGCCAGCAAACTGTCGACGACCGCGTCGCCCGAATCCACTTCGCGCCGCGCGCGCGGGTGCACGAACATCTCCTCGGCGGTCTCGTGCACCGCGAGAAGCTGACGCAGTTCGACGAACGGCTTCTCGCGGGCCTGCGGATCCGACGCGAGCAGCACCTGGTCGAACATGTCCTCGATCAGGTCGTGCTGGGCCTTGAGGAAAGCGATGACTTCTTCGGGTGTTTCAACAATCATTTCGGACATAGCGAATAAACCTCCGATGAGGGGGCTCGGAAAGAGCGGGCGGGGGGCTGTGCACCGCTGTTCGGCGCATACCCGGGCGACCGGGTGCTAAAACTCCGGCCGCCGTTCCACCAGGCGTTTCACTTCGTCCAGTTCGTAGGGCGCACGCAGCCCGAGGATGAGGTGTTCGGCCCCGGCTTCGACCAGTGACTTCATCAGGTCGGGGTCGGCGTGCTCGATCCACACGGTGCGTTCGATCTCGCGCGGGTCGCGTCCGACCTCATCACACCACCGATCGATGACCTCGTTCTTGGCCCGGATCGTGTCGGCGTCGCCGTAGCCGTTCCACATGTCGGCGTGTTGGGCCACCAGGCGCAGCGTGCGTCGTTCTCCGTTGCCGCCGATCAGGATGGGCAACCGGCCGAGCGGTCCCGGTTGCAAAACGGCAAGGCGCCGTCGGATGCGGGGCAGCGTCTCGGCGAGCAGGTCCAGTCGTTGAGCGGGCGTGCGCACCGGATAGCCGTATTCGATTTCGTCCCGGTCCATCCAGCCCGACCCGATGCCCAGCACCGCTCGGCCCTCCGACAAGTGGTCGAGGGTGCGGGCCATGTCGGCGAGCAGGTCGGGATTGCGGTAGCCGCACCCGGTGACCAGCATCCCGATCTGAGACACGTTCGGCGCGGTGACTGCCATCGCGGCCAGAATCTGCCAGCCCTCGAAGTGGGCTTCGTCGGGCCTGCCGTACAGCGGGGGGAAGAAGTGGTCCCATGTCCACAAACTGTCCACTCCGAGTTCGTCGACAGCCTGCCACGCCGCCCGCAGGTCCGCCATGGTCGTGTTCTGCGGATGTATCTGAACACCGATCTTCACCATCGGCTCGAAATCTACCGGTGCTGCTGAGCCTGCCGGGCAATCCGTTCGTCGTGAATCCGGACGAGTTCCCGGAACCCGAGCCGGTGGTATTTCGGTACCGGCTGGATTCCCCACACGTCGCGTGCGGTGTCCTTGCCGGCGACGCCCTCCGGCGGTCCGAGCGGCGGGTAGGGGTACTTGCACTCCAAAGTGTCATCGGAGTAGCGCACTTTCAGCAGTTCGCTGCAGATCTCGGTGAGACTCAGAGTCGGATATCCGTAGTAGACGGCCATGAAAGGCAACGTGAACGCACCCTCGATGACCAGCGCCACCAGGCACACCAGTACGGCGCGCTTGATCCACTTGTGCATGCGCGCGTAATAGGCAGTGGTGCCCGGGGGCAGGTCTTCGGTTCGGTCTGCTGTCTTGTGTTCAGCGGGTGAGGCCATCGTTCTGGTCCTATCAGTCGGAGAAGATTTCGCGGTTGACGGTGTGGAGGTAGGGGATGGCCAGAAAGGGTGTGATGTAGAAGATGTCGTACAGCCACCAGCCGATGACCGGGAACACGACACCGGCGTACCGCACATCGGCGTACATGGTCATGTTGAAGACGTAGGCCGTCCAGATCACCACGCCCATCCAGCAAGTGACCACCATCCACTGGTGTCCCCAGCGCTTCATCTGCAGGAAGCCGATGGCCGCCGCCACTCGCATCGAGAAGACGGTGAGGATAAGCCCTGCCACATAAGCCTTTTCGCCAGGGCCGGCGGCACCACCTACCCACAGCTCGTTGTAGTGCCAGAAGTAGCCGGCGTCGAACATGTTTCCCCAGCCGACCATCAGCACCCGGTTGATCAGAGTGTGGTTGGCGACCAGGTCCAGCGCCCAGCCGAGGCTGTTGAGGCAGCCGTCGATCAGAACGAGGTAACCGATCAGGGTGACGATCATGGGCCGCACCGCAAGGCCGGCGCGTAATGCCTGGCGCTGCAACCAGACTCCACGCATGAAGATAGGGAAGCCGATGACGCCCGGCGCCCACATACCCATCAGCGCGGCTCCGGCAATCATCCACTTGTCAGCCCGCCGCTGCGCGTCGCGGGACGCCTCCTCGTGGTCGGGGGGATCGGTGGCGGTTGAATTGCTCTGCAGCGATGGTTGATTCACAACTCCCACCAGCCACGCGCAAAGGACATGTACAGCTGGATGGCGAACATCACCAGCAGGTAGCCGTAAATGAACAGCTGAAAGACGATCAGCGCCCTCTTGCGTTTGTGCTCCTGTTCGTTCATGTCTCGCTCCTCTCAGTGCAGGCTGGCGGCCGCGATTTCACGCAGTCCCTCGGCGATGGCGCCGTCGGTGCTCAGCGGCGCGAGTATGCAGGCGTGCGCCGCGTCCGTCTCGGAAGCTCCCGATGCGATCAACTTCGCCGCGGTGACCAGAACCCGGGTGGACGGTGGCTCGAAATGGAAGATGTCGTCGGCCTGGCGGATAGCTATGGCACAGTGCACAAGTCGTTGTGCGACAGCCGCGTCGACACCCGATTCCGCGACGATGACGGCCGCTTCGCGGTCGGCCGGCAGATAGGACATGGGCAGCGTGGCGAAGCGTTGCCGAAACGACGGTTTGAGATCTTTGAGCGAGCTGCGGTAGGCGGGGTTGTAGGAGCAGACGAGCATGAATGAATCCGGCGCTTGGACGACTTCACCCGCGCGGTCCAGATAGAGAGCGCGGCGGTGATCCGTCAGCGAGTGCAGAATCGCCAGTGAATCGTGGCGGGCTTCCACGACCTCGTCGAGATAGCAGAGGGCGCCGTCCTTGACGGCTCTGGTCAGTGGACCGTCCGTCCACACCACATCACCTCCGGTCACCATGAACCTGCCGACCAGATCCGAACTCGTCAGATCGTCGTGGCAGCTGATGGTGACGACCGGCCGGCCGAGGAGTGCCGCCATGTGCTCCACCAACCGCGTCTTCCCGCAGCCGGTAGGTCCGGTGAGCATGAGCGGGATCATCTGCCGATACGCCTGCTGAAACAGCCGCACTTCGTTGCCGCTGGGTACGTAGCCGTCGGTCATGCGGCAACCAACTCACGATGAACATGTGCCAGCACGCGCGGAAGTTCCTCGACGCGCCGAATACGTTGCGAGCGAAGCGGACCGAACACCTCCGGCAGAGGGTCGACCCGGGTAGGCCCGACGCCCACGTAGTACACGGACACGCCCGCGTCGCCGGCCTCGTCAACCGCGTGCGCGACGTCGGCCCACGCGTAGCTGCCCTCGTAGCCCTCATCGGACATCAGACCGTCACCGAGCACGATGAGCAGGCGTCGTTCAGCGGGTTGCTCCAGCAGCCGGCTGGTCAGGTGACGTATGGGCGCGCCCAGCCTGGTGTAGCCGCCGGTCGTCAGGCCGGCGCCTCCCGGTGCAATGAACCGGCGCTCCGCAAAGTCCTTCAGGCAGCGCACTTCCACGTAATGACGGCTGTTTCCGGTGAACACGAAGATCCCGTGCCGTTCGCGCGCGTCGGTCATCGCCCGCGACAGTGCGTCGGCGCAGTCCAGCTCCAGCCGGAATGTGCGGCCACCATGCACGCCCAGGGACATACTCCCATCCAGGAGCAGCGCGGTGGCAACATCGCGACCGGCGGGTGCCAGCTCTCGAAAGATGGGGGGCGGGAATGCTTCTCCGGCCTTGGTGTCGACGTGATAGCGGACGTACGCGTCGACGTCGATATCGGATCCGTCTTCGCGGCCGTTGACCACGGCGCGATGGGTGTGTTCCTCGAACCACTTGCGAAGGTCGGCCGGGACGTGGTTGGGCCGGCGAACGGGCACCCCCTGCCTGCGCTCAACAACCGCCACATGGTCGGACAGAAAGCTCTTCGTCCAACAGTTCCACTCGGGGTAGGGGATGCCCTGTCTGCGTTCAGGACTGAACTCGAGATCGTTGTCGTCGGGTCTGCTGGGCGGCGGCAGGTTGGGATTGCGTACGCCGCCCTCGCCTCCGACCGGCACCGAGTAGGGACGGGGACGGCGCTTTTGCGTTGTGGTCCAAGGCATCCGGCCGCGCCGGCGCATGGCGGAGGCCCACCCGCGCTGCTCGAGGCGGGCAGCCGGCAGACTCCCGAGCAATGGGTGCTCGGGCAGTTCTGTTCGGGCACGCGCTAATTTGATGGCGCGGTCGAGCATGACGGCGGCGGCCGTGTCGGCCGCGATGATGTCTACATCGGGAATCGCACGCCTTGTGTCACACAACAGTCCGGGCCACCGGGAGGCGATCCATCCGAGTGCGACGCCTGCCTCGACGAGGGTCAGCGCGCGTCGTTCACGCGCCGACAACTCATGCAGACGGTAGGCGGCGATGCGTTCCTTCGACGGCGAACATTGCAGTGCCACTCCGCATGTCAACGTTCGACGGGTCCAGTGCGGGTCGGCCACGGGGTAGGGCACGTGCACAACGCGCAGGCCGGCGTCCAGTCCGAAGCCGCGCTTGGCGCCGGTGGTCAACCGCGCGTCTGCTCGGCGCCGTTCGCTCAAGGCGACAGCGGTCAGTGCGCAGCTGCGTTCGATCGAACCTGCGGTGGTCTCCACTTTTTCAGAAGGTGCCGATGTTGGAGAACATCCAGTACCAGAACCAGATGATCAGGCCGGTGCCGCCCCACGCGGCGACATACCGGAGAAGTTCCCACCACATGAATGACCTCCCTAGTCGGAGAAAATCTCCCGATTCACGGTGTGCAGATAGGGGATCGCCAGAAACGGCGTGATGTAGAAGATGTCGTAGAGCCACCACCCGATGACCGGGAGTACGACACCGGCGAAGCGCACGTCGGCGTACATGGTCATGTTGAAGACGTAGCCGATCCAGATCACCACACCCATCCAGCAGGTGACGACCAGCCACTGATGGCCCCAGCGCTTCATTTGGAGAAACCCGATCCCGGCGGCGATACGCATGGTGAACACCGTCAGGATCAGCCCGACTTCCCAGCCCTTTTCGCCCGGGCCCGCCGCACCGCCCACCCACAGTTCGTTGTAGTGCCAGAAGTAGCCGGCGTCGAACATGTTGCCCCAGCCGACCAGCAGTACCCGCCCCAGCAGGGTGTGGTTGCCGACCAGATCCAGCGCCCAGCCCACCGTATTGATGGCAGCGTCGATGATCACGAGGTAACCGATCAACGTGATGATGACGGGTCGAACCGACAGTCCCTGCCGTGCGGCGCGTCGTTGCAACCAGACTCCGCGCAGGAACAGCGGAAGGCCGAAAACGCCCAGTGCCGCAGTGCCTATCAGCAGGCTGCCGCATATGAGCCACCGGTCGGCCTGACGCTGCGCGACGCTGGACCGCTCGGCATGCTCGTCGAGGCTGAGTGCGCGATCGCTGCCGGCGCCGGAGCGCCCGGGCGCGCGCAGCTTCGGAATCAGACTTGAGGTCAGATTCAAGGTCCCTCCCGAGATGCGCCCGGAACGTCGGCTCCGACGGTCGCGTGGCGTGTCGAGCTTGGCACGCTTCACTGACTTGAGTCAATAACCCAGGCACGCCGTGGTGGCCGGACCCTAGATCGAAATCAGGCTGAGGGTCCGGGAGCGACCAAGCTCCACATCGTTCTTTTCACGTAGTCCTCGACCATGGCGTCGCGCACCGGCCAACCGGTCGTGGTGGTCAGCAACGCATACAGTCCGAGTAGGAAGAACACGGCACTGTTGATGGGGTTGACATCCGGATCGACTTCGCCGCGTTGTTGAGCGGCTTCGATTTCGTGTGCGACAGCAACGATGATCGGATGGTCCCGGCCCACTTCGGCGGGCGGGCGGGTCTGTGAAAAGTGCAGTGCAAGAAAATTTTTGAACAACGCGACGCCCAGACGACGCTCGAGTCCGACTATCAGACGGACGGACTCGTTCAGGGCGCCGGCAAGATCGTGCTCCGATTCCAGGAAGCGGGCGAACCTGTCGGCGATACGCTGCTCTTCACGCTGTTCGAGTTCCAGCAGCACATGTTCTTTGGTGGGGAAGTGAAAGAAAAAGGTGCCGTGTGCGACGCCGGCGGCGTCCACGATGGCGCCGACATCCGCGTCGGCCATGCCTGACCGCTTGAACTCCGCCACTGCGGCGCCCAGCAGCCGCTCTCTGGTCTGCTGACGCTTGGACTCGCGCGCCGAAAGTCCCTTGACCGCTGCCATATTCGCTCTTCTCGTCGCGGGATACTATCACTGATTTCAGTCAGTCAACGATACCTGCGCCGGGTTCCGCAGCGGGAAGCGCCAACGCAGCGCCAGCGACACGTACACCAAGGCCACCAGCACGGGCACTTCGATCAGAGGTCCGACTACACCGGCGAGGGCTTGCCCGGAGGTGGCGCCGTAGGTGGCGATCGCGACGGCGATGGCCAGTTCGAAGTTGTTGCCGGCGGCGGTGAAGGCCAGCGTCGTCGTGCGTTCGTAACCCAGGCCGAGCGCGGCGCCAAGGAGGTAGCCGCCGCCCCACATGATCGCGAAGTAAGCCAACAGCGGCAGCGCGATCCTGGCGACGTCCAGCGGTCGGTTGGTGATCTGTTCACCTTGCAGCGCAAAAAGAATCACGATGGTGAACAGCAGCCCGTAGAGTGCCCACGGGCCGACGATGGGCAGAAACCGCTCCTCGTACCAGTCGCGGCCCTTGGCGCGCTCGCCGAAGCGGCGCGAGAGGTAACCGGCCAACAGCGGGATCCCCAGGAAGATGAGAACGGATTTTGCGATCTGCCACGGAGACGTGGAGATCGAGGTCTGGGGCAGGCCCAGCCAGCCGGGCAACACCGACAGATAGAACCAGCCGAGCGCGGCGAACATCAGCACCTGGAAGACCGAGTTCAGTGCGACGAGCACGGCGGCGGCCTCGCGGTCACCACAGGCGAGGTCGTTCCAGATGATGACCATGGCGATGCAACGGGCGAGCCCTACGATGATCAGGCCGGTGCGGTACTCGGGCAGGTCGCCCAGCAGCAGCCAGGCGAGGGCGAACATCAGCGCCGGACCCAGGACCCAGTTCAGCAACAGGGAACTGACGAGCATTCTGCGGTCGGCGGTGACGGTGTCGAGGCGGTCGTAGCGCACCTTGGCCAGCACGGGGTACATCATGATCAGCAGACCCAGGGCGATCGGCAGCGAAATGCCGTTAATTGCAACCTTTTCCAACGCGGTGTTCAGCCCGGGTACCCCTCGGCCCAGTAGCAGACCGGCGGCCATAGCGATGCCGATCCACAGCGGCAGGAAGCGATCGAGGGTGGAGAGTTTGGCCACCACCGGTTCATGGGGTTGAGCTGGTGCTTTCGCGTCGGTCACGCTGTTGCTCCTGACATGGTTGAGCTGCGGACGGCGAGGGCTGCGGACAGGATGTGCACTGCCTCTGGAACGACGGCGTAGTACACCCACGAACCGCGGCGCTGCGATGTCAGCAATCCGGCGTCGCGCAGCACCTTGAGATGGTGAGAGATCGTGGGCTGCGAGACGCCCACACCCTCGGAGACCTCACAGACGCAGGCCTCCCCGCCGGCGCGGCTCGCGACCGCGCTGAACAGCTGGAGCCGGACCGGGTCGGCCAGCGCCTTGAGTTTCACGGCGAGCTCGGCCGCCTCCCTCGCCGACAGCGGTTCCGCCAGCAGCGGCGCGACTTCGCAGCCGCTGTCGGCGGCAAGCACACGGTATTTCGACACCCGTCGATATTGACAGGCATCGAATACCGGGGCAAGCCTGGGCGGGGTACGGCTCACCGGCTCTGCTGGCGCGGAATTCCACCACGTAACAGCTGATGGGTGGTGGCGGTGGAGGTTTTCAGCCACAGGCGCAGCAGGTGTCGGCGGCGCGCTGGATCGGCGGCGTCGGTGTAGGCCTCCCGCGAGTGCAAGACGATCGCGTTGTTGAGCAACTGAACATCTCCGGGCTCGAATCGCATCTCGATGTGGAAGGCCGGATCGTTGGCGATGGCCTCGACGAGATCCAAAGCCGCGCATTGATTCTCGGTGAGTCTCGGTGCGCCGGGGTGACGTTGGGAATCCCGGATGTACCACGCGATAAAGAACAGTCGCGGTGTCCCGCCGAGGTCGGTGATGGGCGGCAACTCGAAGAAAGCCGGCTCGCCGGCACCCTGCTCGTCGTTTCGGTCCCACGGCATCGTCTGGTACATGACCTCGACCAGATCCGGTGCGCGCTCGAGCATCTCGTTGTAGACGGCGTGCGCACTGACGATCCTGGATTCACCACCGGTCGCCGCCGGGTGCAGACACAGCAACCCGACGAGGTCGGAGCCGTCGCTGTGGAAATCCTGACGCAGATTCGTCCGGTACTTGCGCACGCCGGTGGCGGCGGACAGACGTTCATCCCGGATATGCGTGAGAACGCTGGCATCGCGGTCCTGGCCGACCGGCTCGCCGAGCAGCCGGCCCAGGCCGAGGTAGGCAACCTCGGTCTGGGACTCGGTGAGCTCGTCGATGGGGAACTGCCGTAGCCGCACGAAACCGGGCCCGTGGGTGAGCACTTCACTCCACTGTCGCGCGGCCGTGGCGAAGTGCCTTGCCAGATCTTCGATTTGACCGCCTCGGCCGTATGCGATCAGGGCCTGCCGGTCGGCGCGGGACAGCTCGAATGACCACTGCGTCTCGTCGGGGAAATCGCGGGGTGTCCACACCGAGGGCACGTCCGCGCCGACCGCGGACCTCATGACACGCTCGCCTGTGCGCCGCAGCAACGGGCCTCTTCTACCTCCGGCTCTGACGCGAAGAAGGTGTCCGAATCGGCCAGCTTGGTGTAGATCTCCCAGCGGTGTCCGCCCGGACCGTTGACCCATACCTTGTCTTGCTTGGCGAAACAGCATGTGGTGCCCAGCTCCTCCTCGGTGAAGAGTCCCTCGGTGGTCAGGCGAGCGATCTCGGCGTGTACCTGGTCGCTGGAGTCAACCTCCATCCCGAGGTGGTTGAGCGTGCCGCCTTGGCCGGGATTCTCCAGTAGAACCAGCTTCAGGGGCGGTTCTTCGATGGCGAAGTTGGCATAGCCCGACTTGACCTTGGCCGGCGCCGTGCCGAACAGCCTGGAGTAGAACGCGATGGCTTCGTCGATGTCATCGACGTTGAGCGCCAACTGGATACGGGACATAAGATGCCTCCTCAAACCTTTACGACATATGTCGAACTAACCGAACACTGCATAGCATGCCACTTTTTCGATATATGTCAAATGTTGTGGCATGATGAAGTCATGCCCAAAGCGCTGCCGGTGATCGACATCTCCGCGCCGGTGTGTTGTGCGCCGGTGGCGGCAGGTGTGATGAGCGATGACGACGCCCTGCAGGTCGCCCTGCGACTCAAGGCGCTGGCAGATCCGGCGCGAGTGAAGATCATGTCGCTGTTGTTCGGCAGCGCCAGCGACGGCTGCAATAGCGGGGAATTGGCAGCGGCGATCGGGGTGGGCGAGTCGACGGTCAGCCATCATCTGAACCAATTGCGAAATGCCGGCCTGGTGGAGTCGACCAGGAGTGGCACTAACGTCTACCATCGCCCGCACCGCGCCGCGGTGGCCGCCCTGGTGGGCGTCCTCGACCCGGATTGCTGTCCCTAGAACGATTTTCAGCGTCTCGCGGTATCGGGCAGTAGCTCGGCGATGAGGTCTTTGACACGCGCCTCGATCTGATCGCGGATTGGTCGCACCGCTTCCACGCCCTTGCCGGCGGGGTCCTCTAGAACCCAGTCGCGGTAGCTCTTGCCGGGAAAGAACGGGCAGGTGTCCCCGCAACCCATGGTGATCACCACGTCGGAGGCCTGCACCGCGTCGGTGGTCAGAATCTTCGGGTTCGCGCTGGAGATGTCGATGCCGACCTCGGCCATGGCCGCTACGGCGGCGGGATTGACCGCGTCGGCCGGCGTGCTGCCCGCCGAACGCACCTCGATGGCG
This sequence comes from Mycobacterium sp. 23, assembly GCF_048287075.1. Lineage (NCBI taxonomy): Bacteria > Bacillati > Actinomycetota > Actinomycetes > Mycobacteriales > Mycobacteriaceae > Mycobacterium > Mycobacterium sp. 23. Next base: position 2,123,515 of record NZ_JBLVUX010000005.1, on the reverse strand, counting down.
TCACCGGCCAGCGCCGCGAGAAACCCGGCGGCCATCTGGGAGCGACCGGCGTTGTGGATACAGACGAACAACACCGAAGGTTTGGCGCCCATCGACATGCGTCTATATTGATAGGCATCGAATCAGCTGTCAATCCGACGGCGACGGCGGAGTCGGCTCACGCGTCCGCGATACTCGGTGAGTGATCGGTACTGGCATATGACGGATCGTCCGAAACTCACGGTGTACCTGCGCAACTTCAGTGACGACCCGAACCCCGACTGGAACACCACCCTCGATACCGCCCGGGCGATGGATGCCGCCGGGATCGACCGGGTGGTGGTGTCTGACCATGTGGTGTTCGGCGAGAACCTCGACGCGTACGCCGATCCGGCGGTGGGAGGCACCACGGGTGGCAGACAACCGACCGGCCCCGACGGCCAGTGGCTGGAACCCCTCATCCTGCTGACCGCGATCGCCGCGACCACCACGCGGATCAGGCTGGGAACGTCGGTGCTGCTGGCCGCGCTGCGACGGCCGGCCGTGCTGGCCAAGCAGTTGGCCACCATGGATGTGCTGTCCGGCGGACGGATCGATCTGGGTGTCGGAATCGGTTGGCAACGCGAGGAGTACCAGGCCGCCGGGTTGCCGTTCGAGCGTCGCGGTCGTCTGCTCGACCACACGCTGGAGGTGTGCCAAGCGCTGTGGACGCAGCGGCGGGGCGTCTACAGCTCGCCGGAGCTGTCGTTCGACGGCATTCATCAGATGCCAAAACCGATGCAGCCCGATGGAATTCCGATTTGGGTGAGTGGCACCGTCAATCCGGCCGTCGCCAAGCGGTTGAGCAGGTTCGGAATGCGCTGGATCCCGTGGGGCCCGGCGATCACCGATCTCCAAGGCGCGATACCGGCGATGAAGCGCGCGATCGCCGATACGGGTGCAGACCCGGATGGGCTTCGGGTGCAGGGTTCGGCGGTCCTGGTCAGAGGCGCCGATCGCCGGATCGATGTGGATGCCTCGGCGGCGGTGGTCCCGCGCATCGTGGCGGACGGCGCCACCGACATCCGCTTCTCGGGATCGGTGCCCTCCGATCCCGAACAGGCCCGGGAGATGCTGGCAGGCCTGGTCGGCGCCGTCCGCAAGGTCACCGACTGATCAGATCGCGGCGACCAGCTTGCTGTACTGCGGGCAGTAGGCCCGGACGGAGATGGCGACGAAGTCCTCGGCGTGGGCCGCGAAGTCCGGGCTGCTGGAACGGAATTGCGCGACCACCTCTTGCACCGTCATGCCCTGTGCGATGTTCTGGCACACCGTCTTGCCGTTGAAGACGGCGGCTTCGGGGTTGGCGAACTGGATGCCCTTGTCGTTGAGCGCGGCGATGTACCGGCTGTCCTGGTCAGCCGTGGACGAGACGGTGGTAGTGGCCGGTGCCGTGGTGGTCACCGGCGCGGCCGTGGTTCGCGTCGGCTCCGAGGCTGTCTCGGACGTGTTGTTCTTGTGCATCAACCAGCCCGCGACCACGATCACCACGGCCAGGGCCAGACAGATGAGCAGGACGGTGGCGGCCCGGGTCCACGCCGTGGTCCAGGACTGGTCGACGTCGGCATCTTCGGGGACGGCGGCGGGGTTCGCCCGGCTGCCGGGCGCCGACGCGCTGTCCTGAATGTCCGGCAGCTCGTTACCGCTTGACCACGCGAGGTTCGCCGACTCTGCCGTCTCGCCCGCGTTGTAGTCGGCGCCTCCGACCCGGTCGACCATGGGGGTCATGGTAGTCCGGGCGGACCGTCTCAGGTCAGGTGGCGGTTGCGCCAGCGGGACAGGCGACCGCTCGGAGACTGAATCGCGGCCATCACCGAGCTCATCGACGATGCCACCGACTTGGCGTGTTCCTGCGGGTGTGCGGTGGGAACCGCGGGCGCGTCGCCCACCCACCAGGTCGGCGACAACAACGCCGATGTCACCGGAATCGCCCGCTCGACGCTGGCCCGCCCCCACCGGTAGGCGCGGTCGATCGCGGTGGTGGACGGGGCGAGGTTGATCGGCGACAGGGTCGGCTCGAAGCGGACGAGGTGGTCGGCATAGGGCAGGTTGCGCAGCATCTGCAGCTGGATCGCCTGCAGGATCGGGGCCAGCCACAGATGTCGCGAATCCCATTGCGGGTGAAAGCAATCGAACGCCAGGTAGCAAGCGTTGCGGGTGCCGATCTTGCCGTCGCGCACGCGCTTCCAGGCCAGCTCCACGGGTACGTTACTGGCCGCGCCGCCGTCGACCAGCGCCGCGATATCCCGCTCGGCGAACAGGTCCTCGAGCAGTGGCAGCATCCGTGCGTCGCTCGTCTCGTGGTGCAGCACACCGGGAATCGCCGAGGAGAAGGACGCCGCGTCGAGGACGTCGAAGTCGAGTGCCGGATCGTCGCCGGAGATCACGATCGGTTTGACCACCCGCAGGTCGATGAACGCCGAGACCTGCCACATGCGGGCCGCCACCAATGGCCCGATTCCGATGGGGCGGAAGGGAAGTGAGCGAAGTTGTAAAGCCGCCAGCTCGGGGCGGCGAAACCGTGAGGGCAGCGCCGCGTACGGTTGCCGGCGGACTCCGGCGACCACGACGTCGAACGGAATCGCCAGATCCGACATCCGCATGCGCTCGCCGTCTTCTGTGCTGAGCAGGGCGTGCGCGAACTGGTCGAAACGCAGCGCGAACAGGCCGGCCATCCCGTGGCGGCGCCGCACCCGCTCGGGCCCGAGGATGGCGCGGTAGGACACCGTTTTGGCCCAGGCCACGTACTCCTCGATCGGCACCGGAAGTTCGCGGGCGACCAGGCTGCCGATGATCGACCCGAACGACGAGCCGATCATGTAGTCGGGCACCTGGCCGGCTTCCAACAGGCGCGCCATACCGCCGATGTAGACGAAGCCGGCGCCGCCACCGCCGCCGAGTACGGTGACGAGCTTCTTGTAGCCCACCTCGGCGTCGAGTTCGGCGGCCGAGAAGTCGTTGCGGTGGCGATCGATGAGTACCTGTCGCTGGTCTTCCTGGTCGTCGGCCAGGCCGGCCAACACCTCGCGTGCCGCCGTCAACGCCTTGACCTGGTCGGGTTCCTCGCGCAACGGAGCGAACAACGCATCGACGACCCTGGATCGCCACGGTCCGATTTCCGCGCCGACCGAGATGTCCCCACGGCCCCGGGTGCCGCCCGGGCCCGCCACCCCCGGTTCGAAGTCGGCCAGCCGGGCGAAGTTCAGGATGTAGCGCAGTCTGCGCAGTTGCTCGTCGCTGAGTACGTCAGGGTTGGCCAGGTGGTTGCGCACCAGCCGGTTTTCCATCTTCTGCAGCAGCAGGGCCGGGTCCGCCGACGGCAGGTCGACGGTGTCCAGGGCGGCATCGGTGGCTTTGGTCTCGTCGTCCTCGATGTCCTCGAGGGCCGGCACGAGGTCGAACGCGGGCGCTCGGTGACCCCTGCTGGCACCGAATCGGCCGCGGACTATGTCGGCGAACGGGATCTCCATGAGGAACCACCCTCTCATGGGTGGCTCCCGCTGGTGCCTACCGTCCGGGGACCGGGACCGTGGGCATGGCCGTGGTGCCGGGCCAGCAACCCAGCGGGCTGATGCCCTTGTTGATCGCGGCCGTGATGCAGTTCTGGACGACCACGTTGGGGTCGTTGCTGATAGAGCGCGACAGGATCTCGTTCGCCTTGGCCTGAGCCTCGGCCGTGCGCTGCGACTCCACCGCGATGGAGGTTTGCGCGCGCTGCTGGTTGAGCTGATTGATCTTGTCCTCGGTGCCCTGGTCGTACTGGATGGTGGGCACGTTGATGTCGAAGATGTCGACCTGTTCGCCCACATCCTTGCGCATCAGGTCAGCGGCGCGCTTGGCGAGATTGGGCAACGGCGAGACGTCGAGGTTCTGCGGGTCCAGCGGGTTGAACGCGGCGAACACCTCGTTGAGCGCCACGGACAGGTTCCGCTCGATCAGATTGACGCGCACGTTGTCGAATGTCTTGTACTGCTGGAAGAGTTCGGGCGCAGCGTGCTGTTTGAGCTGCCAGCGGATGCTGACGTCCGCCCAGGCGGTGGATTGATTGCCCAGTCGCACCATGATGCGCTCGTCGTGGTTGCCGTCTTTGACGTACTTGTCGATCTGCACCGCACCGTCCATCTGGTGGGTCATCTGCCACGGCCACTTGCCGTGAAATCCGTTGTTCAGACTCACCCCGGTGGGGCGGCCGAAGGTGGTGACGATCGCGATCTGCCGGGTACCGACGATGGTGAAACAACCCAGCAGGAAGAACAGGATTGCGGTCGCCAGCGCGCCGAACACCACCGTCCTGCGGCGGTTGCGGGCCTTGTCCTCCCGGCTGATCAGCCAGCCCAGCGCCGCAACGCCGGCCACGATGAGGCTCACGACGAACATCACGATCTGCCACGTCATCCCAGACTCCTTCTCCTGTGGTGTGGGAAGACTCTAAGCTGCCGCCATGGCCATCGATCGTGCCGCACTCATTGCGGGCAGTATCCGACTCGCGTCGGGGATCTCGTTCCTCGTCGACCCCATCAAGGCGAACAAGCTGTGGGGGGACCCGGACGACCAGACTGCGACGGCGCAACTGCTGTTACGGTCGATGGGCTACCGCGACGCGTTGATCGGCGGGCTGCTCGCCACATCGGCCTTGCGCGGCAAGAACACTCGCGGCTGGTTCCTGGCCTCCGGCGGCGCTGACGCGGCCGATCTGCTGGGTGGGCTGTCTGTGCATGGTCAGCTCAAGCGTTCCCAACAGATCATCGGGCTTGGCGGCGCGATTGTCGGTGTCGGAGTGGGACTTTGGGGTGCGGCGCGGCCTGGCAGGCGGGCACCTGAGCCACCCGCTGCCGTTTAGCCCCAGGGGCCGATGCCGCCGACCTTATCGATGCGGATGCGGGTGAGGAATCCCGGCGGTGCACCGGCCGGCGGGAACACGGCTGGGTCCGACAGGGTCTGCGCGAGTTCGCGCAACAGTTCCGGCGCACCGCCTTCGACAATGCGTGCCGTGCCGTTGATCGCGAGGTACGGCCGCATGTCGCCGTGCGGGTCGTCGGTCGAGACGATGGTGACCGCAACGCGGGGATCGTTGCGGACGTTGCGCACCTTCTTGTGTTCGGCCAGATGGGCGGTGACGAGTTCGTCTCCGTCCGGCGTCGACTGCAGCGCAACCCAGACCACACTCACCTGGGGGCTGCCGTCGGGATTGAGGGTCACCAGGGTGGCGTCGGCGCCCTTGCCGATCAGTTCACGTGCCGCGTCGTTGAGCTTCATGCGTTGTTCTACCGCCGCGGTCAGGAATTAATTCCCACCAGGAGGTCTTCATGTCAGAGTGGACGCGGCGAGAGGGAACGACATGCGCTACGGGGTTCTGACTTTTAGCACCGACGAGGGCATCAGGCCCGACGAGCTGGGCCGGGCGCTCGAGCAGCGCGGCTTTGACTCGCTGTTTCTCGCCGAGCACACCCACATCCCCGTCAACCATGACAGCCCTTTTCCCAGCGGTGGCCCGATTCCCCGGAAGTACTATCGACCGCTGGACCCGTTCGTGGCGTTGACCGCGGCGGCGGTCACCACCGAAACTCTGCTACTGGGCACTGGGATCGCTCTGGTCCCGGAGCGGGATCCGATCGTGACGGCCAAGGAAGTCGCGTCTTTGGACCTGTTGTCGGGCGGCCGATTCATCTTCGGTGTCGGCGTGGGATGGCTGCGCGAGGAGGTCGCCAACCACGGCGTCGATCCCGCGGTACGTGGTCGGGTCTCCGATGAACGGCTACGCGCGATGATCGAGATCTGGACACGGGAGGAGGCTGAATTCCACGGGAAGCACGTCGATTTCGACCCGATCTACAGTTGGCCGAAGCCGGTGAGCAAGCCTCATCCGCCGATTTACGTCGGCGGCGGTCCGGCGAGCTTCAAGCGGATCGCGGCACTGAACGCGGGGTGGATCGCGATAACCCCGTCGCCGGAGTTGCTGGCGGGGCCGCTCGAGGAGCTGCGTGCGATCGCCGGCCCCGACGTTCCGGTGACCGTCTGCCAGTGGGGTGACGCCACGGCCCAGACCCTGGAGGGTTATGGGCCGCTGGGGGTGGAGCGGGTTCTGCTCGGGCTGGAGACAGCGCCGCGTGAGGAGTCCTTGCGAAGCCTGGACGAGCTGGCCGGGATCGCTGGATTGGCTTGACGTTTCAGGCGAAGACGATGCGCAGCCGCTCCCAGCCACGCACCGTCGAGGTCGGCGCGAGCTTGAGGCTGTCGTAGTCGACGTTCCATTCGGGCCACCGGTTCAGTAGTTCGTCGAGGGCGACCCTGCCTTCCAGTCGGGCCAGGTTGGCTCCCAGGCAATAATGCACGCCCTTGCCGAAGGTGAGGTGCGAGATGTTGTCCCGGTGCAGGTCGAAAGTGTCAGGATCCTTGTAGCGCAACGGATCCCGATTCGCGGACCCGAAGAGAAGCAGGACGGCGCTGCCCGCCGGGACGGTGGTGCCGTAGGCCTCGAAATCGCGGATGGTGTAGCGCGCGACGTGCGGGCCGGTCGGCTCGAACCGCAGCGTCTCATCCACCGCGCGCGTCAACAGGGAACGATCCTGCTCGACTTCCCGACGCTGATCGGGATGCTCGGCGAGCACCTTGGCCAGCCAGCCGATCAGCCGGCCCGTGGTCTCGTTACCGGCCCCGGCGACGACCTGGGTGTAGTGCAGGACTTCCTTGCGGGTCAGCTTCCGCGTCACGCCACTCTCGTCCTCGAACTCGACATTGAGCAACGCGGTCATCAGATCGTCGGACGGGTTCTTGGCGCGCCAGTCCACATAGTCGGCGTAAATACGCCCGTCGGCAATCGAATCCGGGTCTGCCACCTTCATCGGTGTGCCGGGCTTGGTGCGCAGATTGGCGTCGTTGGCGTCGCGCACGCCGATCTGGTCGTCCTCGGGAATGCCCAGCAGCATGCCGATGACGCGCATCGGCATCATGGACGCCAGTTCGGCGATAACGTCGAATCCGTCCGAGCCGACCAGGGGATCCAGGCACCGGACGCAGTAGGCCCGGATCTGGTCCTCGATGGCGGCCATCCGGCGCGGAGTGAAGACCCGCGACATGACCCCGCGCAACATGGTGTGTGTCGGCGGGTCTTCGAACATCATCACACCCGGCGGCATGGGGAACTTGGACTGGATCAGCTCCAGGATGTCACTTCGACTGTTGGAGAACGTTTCCCAATCCGACAGCGCCTTCTCGACGTCGGCGTGCCGGGAGATCGCCCAGAAGTTGTAGCGCTCGTTGTAATACAGCGGTGCCTCGTCGCGCAGCCGGGCGAAGGTGGGGTAGGGATTGGCGGTGATGTTGACGTCATAGGGGTCGTAGTAGACGTCGGTGTCCGAAGTGATGGTCACGGCGGGTCCTTTCGCTACTTCAGGCAACTTCCCGCCTCCACGGGCCGGCGGTGATGTCGGCGCCTTCTTGCGTTAGTCGCACGGCGTGGCTAGGGCCCTGGCCACGCGCCGCGCCGGTGACGAACGCGACCTTGCCTGCTACTCGGCCGGGCATCGGCACCCTCCCCGTTGAGTAACCTGGTTACTCCCGGTACGGTAACCTCGTTACTGGGTCAGGGCAAGACTCGAGGCAAGAGGCGGACGTGGTTAGCGCTGAGGTCATGACCGAGGAGCCCGACCCCATCCTCGATGTCGTCGTCGAGATCCTGGAAATTGAGGGCTACGACGCCGTGCAACTCCGCGAAGTCGCCAAGCGTGCGCGCACCTCGCTGACCACCATCTACAAGCGGTACCCCACCAGGGACGCGTTGATTCTGGCCGCCCTGCAACGCTGGATGGACGAGAACCGGTATGCCGGTCTGGCCTCGCAGACACCTGAACCCGACGAATCCATATACGACGGCTTGATGAGGGTTTTCCGGACCATTTTCGAGCCCTGGGAACGCCATCCCGACATGTTGCGCGCCTACTTCCGCGCGCGGTCGGCGCCGGGTGGGCAACGTCTCGTCAGCCGCGGTGTGGATGCGGTGATACCGGCCGCGATGGCCGTGCTCGCAGGCGCGGAACCGGATCTGGTCGAGGAGCTGCCGCCGATCGTGTCCAACCTCGCATACGGTTTGGTCGCACGATTCGCCGCCGGAGAAATCCCGATCACCGAGATCCTGCCGACGCTGGACCGCGCCCTGTTCCGGCTGACCGCTAACGCGGCGAGAGGATGATCACCGGGATCTCCCGGTCCGTCCACCGCTGGTACTTCTCGAAGTCCGCGTAGAGATCGACCAACCGCGGCCACAACGCGGCGCGCTGCTCCGGCGAAGCGACATGCGCCGAAACCTCAAGATTGCGTTGCCCTTTCACGTGAATCCGGGTGTCGGGGTCGGCGACGAGGTTGAAGTACCACTGCGGATTCTTGGGATGGCCGCCCTGCGAGGCGACGATGACGAAGTCGTCCCCGTCGCGCATATAGAGCAGGGGAGTGGTGAACAGTTTTCCCGATTTGCGGCCGCGGTGCTCGAGAAGCAGGGTCGGCACCGGCTTGTCGAAGCCGGCGCCGATGCGCCACTTGTTGCCGATGCGGCCGTTGGTCATCTTGAAGACCGCGACGTGCGCCTTGGCCGAGTACTTGATGATCTTGGCCGTCGCCGGAGAGGCCAGGCCCTCGGGTTTTTCTTCGGGCAGCGAAAATTTCGGCATCTGGCTATCGGTCCCTTGGTTTACGACGCCTTGGCGTACCGGCGAACCAGTTGGCCTTCTCGGAACGTGCTGGAGTGGTCCCGGCCGTTCTTGTCGCGACCGAAAAAGGTCCACCTCGTCGATCCGGCCTGCGGGGTGCTGATCATCTTGACCTGGTAAGGGAGATGTTCGGAGTCCACCGTGCCAATGGTGTCACCTACCCGGATCTCCGATGGATGAATCTCGGGTGCATCGCACCAATTGTCTGTGGGCATGCACCCATCCTCCACTATGTGCGCAGGTGATCGTCGCCGATCCCTATTCATGGCCCGCGGTGGAAGTGCCTGGGTCGTGGCGTAGCGTCAGGCCCGAGCCTTTTCGTTGTCAGCGATGGTGACCAGTAGCCAGCTACGGGCCGTGCCTCAGGGCAATGCGATTCCTCCGTCGTCCCGCACCCGCGGGACGGACGATGCCGAGCATGAAGGAAGAGCCCCGGTGAGCACCGTCAACCCTTCGCTGGGGATGCGACGCCAGTCCACCCCGATACGTCTCACTCTGGCGAACGAGCTGGGCAATGACATCGACGGGGCCTGGTGGCCCCGGACCGACCGGATCGGCGTTGAGTTGCCGGAGCTCATCCTGGCGCTGCGGGCGCGACTTGGTGAGATCACGAACATCGCGGTCAACTGGCCGCCGCTGCAACGACCGCCCGACTTGAACTGGCAGGGCTGGCAGCACAAGCAGCAGCACGTGATGACGGTGACGGGTGCCGACGCGCTGGCCAACGTCCTGATCGTGCCGTACTCCACCAACGGCACCCTGGCGTTGATGATGCTGCGCCGGGCCGCCGACCTGCCCATCGCCACCGCCCACCGCGACACGGTGCCGTTCCAGACCGCAGGCTCGATCCTCTACGCGGCGCGCCAGCAACGCGCGACCACCTGAACGCGGGCCGGCCGGGCTCAGGTCACGTAATCGCCCCGAACGCGGCGGCGTCGCGGGCGAATTGCTCTGGCGCGTCGGGTCGGGCATCGGGGCCTTCGAGCCGGAACGAACTCGGTGCCAGCGGGCCGAACAGCAGCGCGCGCCGCAATTGCGGCCAGTTGTCCAGCTGCGGCTCCACTCCGGCCGCGCGGGCGAAGGTCAGGGCGACACGGTCCATGCGTGTCTTGCCGTCGCCGGCTTCGATCCGCTGGACGGGCTCGGTCGGAGCGGGGATCGCGCCGCCCCAGGTGTATGCGATCCACCGGGCCTGAAGCTCCAGCGGCACGAAGTAGCCGCCGGACTGATCCCACAGACCCACGAACGCCAACCCGGGCAGATCGGGGTGGAAGGTGTGGCGGTCGGCGTCGAAGGAGGTGGTGCCGGCGTTGAGCACCGCCTTGATGTCCTCATCGAGGAACGGCAGGCTCAGCCGGTAGCCGGTGCCGAACAGGATTGCGTCGAACTCCTCAGCATGTCCCTCGGCGAAGGTCACGCGCGATTCCGTGACCGATGTTATCCACGGCCGCACCGTGATTCGGCCCGCGGCGACCAGCGGCAGATACCCGTCGTTCAAGGTGAGACCGGCGACGGCGATCGACGGATCGGGTGCCGGTGCCCCGTAGTCCGCCGGGTTTCCGCCGGCATCGATCACTAATTGCTTTAATTGGCAGTCGAATTCGTCCGGCGGTAGCGATTCACCGGCCAAGGCGTGGTAGCGGGTGAACATCCGGTGGTCCGACGGCACACCGGCCACGAACTTGGGCAGGACGTAGCGCTGCCGTCGCTGCGTCACCGTCACCTGAGCGGCACCGCTTCGGGCGAGCTCCGTCGCGACCTCGAGGGCGCTGATCGCACCGCCGGCCACCAGCACACGCCTACCCTGGTAACGCGCAGGCCCGCGATAGTGATAGGTGGACGCGCAACCGAGAGTGCCGGAAAAAGCTTCCAGCCCAGGAACATTCGGGATAGCAGGCAGACGAAAGCGGCCGGGGGCCACGACGACGCGATCGAAACGTTCGTCAGTGCCGGAGTGGTCAAGCAGCCAGCCCTTGTTCACCTGTCGGAGCCGGTCGACACGCGTGCCGAACCGAATACGCGGCGTGACCTCGAACATGTCGGCGTAGCGGTGCAGGTAGGCAAGGACGTCGTGATTCGACGGGTAAGCCGGGCCGTCCTCGGGTGCCAGGTCGCCGAATGCGGTCATGATCCGGCTGCTGTTGGTGTGCATCGCCGGCCACACGCCGCTGCTGCCTTGCAGGCCTGCCCACTGGCCACCCAGCGTCGGCGCCTGTTCGAAGATGGTCGGGTCGAAGCCCTGCGCCAGTAGCCAGCGCGCCGCGACGAGCCCGCCGGGACCGGCCCCGATCACCGCCACGCTGTCTGGCACACAGGGAACTCTCGCACACCGCGCCCTCGGATCGCCGAGATTGCACCCTTGGTCGCGATTCGCACGCCGGCGCGACCCCTGCGGCAATCTCGGCGAACGGCGCTACTTGAAGCGCCCCAGCACCCGGCGCACCAGACCCTCGGACTCACCGGTCGGAGGCTGCCGGTTGACATACGGCCACGGCTGATTGCGCTCGGGCACCGACGACGCCCGGGCCTGCTTGAGCTGCATCCGCAGGTGCTGCCGCAACTCGTGCAGGTCGGGGTCGGTCCAACGGTTCTGTGCCTCAACGGGATCGGCGGTCAGGTCGTAAAGCTCCCACTGGTCGTCGATCGGGTCGGTGCGGTAGGCCTCGCCACCGATCCCGTTGGCCGCGAGATGCCGCACGCCGGGTTCGGTCCAGGTGGCCGGATCGTCGAAGGTGCGAACCAGCTTCCACACATGCCCCGACCCGCCGTCCTCGTCCGATACCCGCACGACCAGGCCCTCAAAGTTGGAAGCCACGTGCGCCGGAAGCTTGATGCGAAGCGGCGCAGGCGGATTCACGTCGCGGCCCAGTTGGCGGGACAGCGCGGAAGCGCCGGTGTCGCCTTCGAGCACATTGTCGCGGGTCATCAGGTAGACGGCGCGGTCCGCGTCGGCGGGCGCGCCGTCGACGACCGGCATCAGGTCGCGGCCGGGCAGCGGGTGAACCTCGGAGAATGACTCGGCTAGTTGTTTCGCCACCGCATCGACGTCGACGCCGGCCGCGCCCAGCAGCGTCGGCACCAGGTCGACATGCGAGGTCGGCGCCGCCACGCTGCGAGCCCCGGTCGCGTTCGCACCGATGCGGGCGATCACGAACGGCACCCGGGTGGCCTCGTCGTAGAGGTTGAACCATTTCTGGTGCAGCCCGCCGTGGGCTCCGAGCAGGTCACCGTGGTCGGAGGTGCGCACCAGCACCGCATTGTCGGAGCCGCCGTCGGTGACCGCCCGGCGCACCCGGTCGATCGGTGTGTCCACCTCGGCGTGCAGCCGGTAGTACAGGTCGCGGTAGCGCTGGGTGTTGCGCTTGTAGGACCGGCGGATTGCTGGTGACGGGCCGTACCCGGAGTAGTAGGCCTCGCGGAAGGCGATCTGCGCGGCCGGCTTGGTGGACAGGTCCTCATCCGCGGTGGGCGGCGGCGGCACCTGCGGCGGGTCCAGCGGGGAGGGCTGGATCGGGCTGCGCCGCACCCAGGCCGGGAACAACACGATGTCGTGTGGGTTGACGAAGCTGGCCACCAGCAAGAACGGGCGTTGGGCGGCCGCGTCGCCGGCACGCCGGCGGGCGTAGCGGTCTTCCAGCCAGGCAACCACCCGATCGGCGATCAGCGGGTCGCGGCGGTAGCCGCTGTTGGCGTTCCCGGCGCCGTGCGGCTCGGGGCCAACCCAGCCCGAGAAGCCGTAGGCATCGAGCCGGTCGGCGTCGAGGTAGCGCTGAACCGCTGCCTGGTCGACGACGCCGTCGTCGTCGTTGGTCGCCAGCGACCCGCCGGTTGCCGGGTCGTCGAGGTCGGCGTGCGAGATGTGCCACTTGCCGTCGTAATGGGTGTCGTATCCCGCCGCACGGAACCAGTTGCCCAGCGTCGGCACCTCGCCGGCGCGCAGCCAGCGCAGCCGCGAGTCGTCGAAGCGCTTGCCGATGCCGTCGGTCTGGGTGACCCCGTGCAGGTCGGGGTACTGGCCGGTGAAGATCGTCGGACGGCTCGGCACACAGGCCAGCGAGCCGGTGTAGTGCCGGGTGAAGTTCACGCCGTGCTCGTCGAACCAGCGCCGGCCGGCCAGCGTCTGCTGTCGCCAGGCCAGGAGTTCGTCCGACTCGTACGGCGGCACCGCCCGCTCTTCGTCGGTCATCACGATGACGATGTCGGGGCGGTCAGACATGCGCGTTCTCCATTCGTTGTGCCAGGCCCGCCAGCAGCGCATCGGACTGCTTGGCCAGGACCCGCAGCGCCACCCATTCGGCCATGCGGGCCGGCCGGCCGGTCCCGACCTCGACCGAGCTGATCAGGGCGACGGCGGTCTGGGCACCGACCGGGCGCAGCGTCCAGCGGTTGGCGACCCGGCGCAACCGGGCCGGCAGTCCTTCGATGTCGTAGGCGAGGGTCACGGGCGGATCGAAGTCGGTGATCCGCTCCACCAAGGTGTTCGGCCCCACCTGCACCCGGCGGGTGGTGCCCAGCGGCCCGCCGTCGGGCCCGTGATTGAGGATGCAGGAGTGGTCGACGCCGTCCGCCCAGGAACTCAGTGCTCCGAAGTCGGCGAGGACATCCCAAATCGCCTGCGGCTGCGCCGCTATGGTCCGACTGCGGCTGATATCTCCCACCCCGCCATCCAACACCATGACGCCAGTCCTGTCGGCCGATCGGGCCGAGCGCCGCGCGCACACCCGCTACCAGCGCTTTTTCACGCGCGTCCGCGATGAAGGGGAGGTCTGGTTGCTCCGTGGTGGGTGTCGCTACGGTAATGGGCGACTAGTCCGACACCGACCGGCACGAGAAGGCGGCAGAGCACGCAATGTATGACCAAGCGAATTTCGACGCGACGGATCCCGCCGACGTCGGCTCACGCATCGATCCGGTTCTGGCCCGCAGTTGGCTGTTGGTCAACGGTACGCACGCCGACCGATTCGAGGCGGCCTCGCACTCGCGCGCCGACATCGTGGTGTTCGACATCGAGGACGCGGTGGCGCCCAAAGACAAGGTGAGTGCCCGCGACAACGTGGTGCGGTGGTTGGGCGCCGACAAGAACGACTGGGTTCGGGTGAACGGCTTCGGCACGCCGTGGTGGGCCGACGACCTAGCGCGGTTGGCCGATACGCCGGTAGGCGGGGTGATGTTGGCTATGGTCGAATCGGTCGACCACGTCACCGAGACCGCCAAGCGCCTGCCTAATGTGCCGATCGTCGCGCTGGTGGAGACGGCCCGCGGACTGGAGCGCATCACCGAGATCGCGGCGGCGAAAGGCACCTTCCGGCTCGCGTTCGGCATCGGCGACTTCCGGCGTGACACCGGCTTCGGCGAAGAGCCGGCCACGCTGGCGTACGCGCGGTCGCGGTTCACCATCGCCGCCAAGGCGGCGGGCCTACCCAGCGCGATCGATGGCCCGACCATCGGCTCCAATCCGCTCAAGCTGATTGAGGCGACCGCGGTGTCCGTCGAGTTCGGTATGACCGGCAAGATCTGTCTGTCGCCGGACCAGTGTGCCGTCGTCAACGAGGGCCTGTCCCCGTCGCAGGACGAAATCGGTTGGGCGAAAGAGTTTTTCGCTGAGTTCGAGCGTGACGGGGGAGAGATCCGCAACGGATCGGACCTGCCCCGCATCGCCCGCGCCACCAAGATCCTCGATCTGGCCCGGTCGTACGGCATCGTCGCATCGGAATTCGAGGACGAACAGGTGCACTCGCCGGCCCCCTCCGACACCTACCACTACTGATCGATCGTGCCCGCGGTCCTCAGGTGAGAGGATCGTGGCATGCAGCTGGGATTGCATGCGCTGGGAATCGGGTCTGGCGCTGACCGGACGGTGATCGACGCCGTGGCCTCGGCGGCTGATGACCACGGGTTTGCCACGCTATGGGCCGGCGAACACGTAGTGATGGTGGACGACTCCACGTCCCGCTACCCGTACTCCGACAGCGGCGTGATTGCCGTTCCCGCGGAGGCGGATTGGCTGGATCCCATGATCGCGCTCAGCTTCGCCGCGGCCGCATCGTCGCGGATCCGGCTGGCGACCGGTGTGCTGCTGCTACCCGAGCACAACCCGGTGATCGTGGCCAAGCAGGCGGCGAGTCTGGACCGGCTCAGCGGCGGCCGGCTGACGCTGGGCATCGGCGTCGGGTGGTCCCGCGAGGAGTTCGAGGCGCTCGGGGTGCCGTTCGAAGGACGCGCTGCGCGCACCGCGGAATACATCGCCGCGATACGCACGCTGTGGCGCGAGGACGTCGCGTCGTTCAGTGGGCAGTTCGTCGCCTTCGGCTCGATCCGGGTTAATCCGAAACCTGTTGCCGGAAAGGGTATCCCGATTGTGGTCGGTGGCAACAGCGACGCCGCGCTGCGCCGCGTCGCCGCTTGGGGCGACGGCTGGTACGGCTTCAACCTCGACGGGGTCGACGCGGTTCGGGACCGGATCGGCCGGCTCGAGAAGTTGCTCGAGGAAGCGGGTCGTGACCGAGCGGGGGTGCGGGTCGCAGTGGCCCTGGCAGCGCCCCGGGCAGCTGATGCCGGTGCGTTGGCCGAGCTCGGCGTCGACGAGCTGGTACTGGTGCAGGCGCCACCGGACAGTGCCGACGCTGTGCCCGAATGGATTTCGACTCTGGCAAACGAATGGATTCAGTAGTCGTACTCGGCCAGCGGCGTCTCAGGTGCGCGCGGCGTGCCGTCCAGTGACGTGGCCGCCGGGACCATCTCGCTGGTGACCAGTCCGTGGCGGGCCGTCAGCTCGTCGATGATGGTGAAGCTGCGGGCGATCGCATCGGGGGTGTCGACCACGATGGTCATCAGCGGCACCTTGCGAGCGAGCTGAAACAGCCTGTCGCCGTGTGGTTTATGATCGCCATGAAAGCCCCAGATGCCGCGTAGCACGGTCGCTCCCCGGGCCGTGCGGGAGCGCATCAGTTGTTGCACGATCGCGCGGTGGATCGGCTGCCCGTCGTAATGGTCGTCGTCGCGTTCGCCGTCGGCGGTGTGCACCATCAGCTTCTGCCACAGCGTGCGTCCCTGGCTGTCGGTGGGCGGAAGCTCTTGAGGACGGGCGAACAATTCGCCGTCGCGCTTGCACAGCCGTACCCGCTCGATGGTCAGCAGCGGGTTGGGCAACACAGTGGCGAGTTCGGCGGCGGCGGCCGACACCTGCGGAGGCAGCCCGATGCCGATGATCATCTGCGGCACGTTGACGTTGCGGCCGAAGAACCTGGCCCGCTCTCGCTGACCGTGCGCGGTGCCGTCCACACCGAGAAGCACCGTGGCGCCGGCGAATCCGTGGCGGTACAGCAACTCGCAGACGGCCAGGTGGGCCGGTTTTCCGGCAACACGCACCTGCCGGCCGACGTAGATGGTCAGCTTGGCGGCGTCTCCGGTTCTGCTGTCGATCTCGCTGAGCGCGTCGGTGCCGCTGTCGCGGGTGATCAGGCGCGCGCGTTCGAGTGTGACCAGCCCATAGCCGGTCATGGCGGTGACGTCGTTGACGAGGTCACGGACCTTGGATTCGACGTCGACGGCGGCGATCGTCACCGGTGGGTCCTCGGACAGGCTGAGCGAAACGTCGCTGTGCAGGCCGCCGGTGGGCCCGAAGCTGGCGACTCCGCGCATCATCACGCTCGTCGCCACGCCGCGTGCCCCGAAGAGGTCCAGCATTTCGTCGGCCAGGAAGCGCCGCGGTTTGCCGACGGCGCGCTGCCGCTCGCCGAAATAGGCGGTGAGCTTCAGGCTCTTCTCGCTCATATCAGCCCCGCGATCCGTTGTCCCAGCAGCACCGCGCCCAGTCCGAGCAGAACGCTGACGGCGATGTTGGCGAACGCGGCCAGCAGCTGGCGTTCCTCGCCGAGGCGCTGAGTTTCCAGCATCCAGGTGGAGAAGGTGGTGTAGGCGCCCACGAACGCGGTGCCGATCAGCAGGGACACGTCCTTGGGCAGCGCCAGGCTGGTGAGGAACCCCAGCAGCGCCGCGCCGGTGATATTGACGGTCAGGGTGCCGTAGGGGAACGGGCGGCCTACCCGCCGAGCCACCGTGCGATCCACCAGAAACCGCGTCACCGAACCGATGCCGCCGATGAGCATGACTCCGAGCCAGACCAGGACCGTCGTCATCGGATGCGCACCCGGCGTACCAGGGCGGTGGCCAGGTATACCGCGACGAGTCCCAGCGCGATGCTGACGACGGTGTAGGTGGCGGCCAACACCCAGTGACTGTGTTCGACCATCTTGATGGTTTCGACCTGCATGGTGGAGAAAGTGGTTAAGCCACCGCACAATCCGGTGCCGAGCAGCGGGCGCCGATAGCTCGACAGGGGCAGCCGTTCCAGCAGTCGGGTGGTGAAGTAGCCCACCAGGAACGCGCCGAGGATGTTGACGACGAAGGTGGGCCAGGGCCAACGCCCGGGGTCGGGGACGGCCAGGGTGGCCAGGGTGGCTCGG
The DNA here is from genome assembly GCF_048287075.1 of Mycobacterium sp. 23. Lineage (NCBI taxonomy): Bacteria > Bacillati > Actinomycetota > Actinomycetes > Mycobacteriales > Mycobacteriaceae > Mycobacterium > Mycobacterium sp. 23. The sequence goes on along the minus strand of NZ_JBLVUX010000005.1, from coordinate 2,106,330 downwards.
GCCAGCGAACCGAGCGCACCGCCGGCGAAGATGGCCGCCAACTCGCGATAGTCAGGCCGTGCCACGGGCTGTTTCCTTCCGGTCTGCCAACTGTGCGCCTACGCAGCCTAAAACGTGTTGGGGCTTGCGGGCAGAATTGGTCACCATGGCCAACCCGCGAGCCGGTCAGCCGGCCCAGCCCGAAGACCTCGTCGACCTGCCGCACCTGGTGACGGCGTACTACACGATCACGCCCGACCCCGACGAAGTCGCACAACAGGTGGTGTTCGGCACCTCGGGTCATCGGGGTTCGGCGCTGAACGGTGCGTTCAACGAGGTGCACATCTTGGCGACCACCCAGGCGATCGTCGAGTACCGGGCGGCCCAGGGAACCACCGGGCCGTTGTTCATCGGCCGCGACACACATGGGTTGTCAGAGCCGGCCTGGGTGTCGGCGTTGGAGGTGCTCGCTGGCAACGACGTTGTGGCCGTTGTCGATTCGAGGGACCGCTATACGCCGACACCGGCGATAAGCCATGCCATCCTGACCTACAACCAGGGCCGCGCCGAGGGGCTGGCCGACGGGATTGTCGTCACGCCGTCACACAACCCGCCGGCGGACGGGGGCTTCAAGTACAACCCACCCAACGGCGGTCCCGCCGACAGTGCGGCGACCGGCTTGATTGCCAAGCGCGCCAACGAAATTCTGCGGGATTTGTCTTCGGTGCGGCGGGTGCCGTTGGCGCGGGCTCTGGGTCTGGTGCAGCGCCATGACTATCTGAGTGCCTATGTCGACGACCTGGTCAATGTGGTCGACATCGACGCGATCCGCGCGGCGGGTGTGTGCATCGGCGCGGATCCGTTGGGCGGGGCCAGCGTCGACTACTGGGCGGCTATCGCCGATCGGCACGGTCTGGACCTGACCGTGGTCAACCCGTTGGTCGACGCGACGTGGCGGTTCATGACGCTGGACCACGACGGCAAGATCCGGATGGATTGCAGCTCGCCGGACGCGATGGCGGGACTGATCGCCAACCGGGATCGGTACCAGATCGCCACCGGCAACGACGCCGACTCCGACCGGCACGGCATCGTCACTCCGGACGGGGGGTTGCTGAACCCGAACCACTATCTGGCGGTGGCGATCGACTATCTGTACACCCACCGGCCGTCGTGGCCTTCAGGAGTGGGCGTCGGCAAGACGGCGGTGAGTTCGTCGATCATCGACCGCGTGGTGGCCGGCATCGGCCGGGACCTGGTAGAGGTGCCGGTCGGATTCAAGTGGTTTGTCGACGGGCTGATCGGCGGCACCATCGGGTTCGGCGGTGAGGAGTCGGCGGGGGCGTCATTCCTGCGGCGCGACGGCTCGGTGTGGACCACCGACAAGGACGGGATCATCCTGGCGCTGCTGGCCTCGGAGATTCTGGCGGTGACGGGTCTGACGCCGTCGCAGCGGTATGCGCAGTTGACGGCGGCGTACGGGGCGCCGGTATACGCCCGGGTGGACGCGCCCGCCACCCGCGATCAGAAGGCCCGGCTGGCGCGGTTGTCAGCGTCGGAGGTGACCGCCACGTCGTTAGCGGGGGAGCCGATCGTGGCGAAGCTGACGGCGGCGCCGGGCAACGGTGCGCCGCTGGGTGGGCTGAAAGTGACCACGGCCAACGCGTGGTTCGCGGCGCGGCCGTCGGGGACAGAGGATGTGTACAAGATCTACGCCGAGTCGTTCCTCGGCGCGGAGCACCTGGCGGAAGTGCAGGCCGTGGCCCGGGAGCTGGTCAATTCCGTGATCGGGTAGCTTTTGGCGTCACATACGTCACACCAGTACCTTCTTTCAGGTGGTGGGATGTCTGCGGATTTGATATCGCCGGCGATATCACTGCGCTCAGCAGCGACTTTGAACGCGTGTGGCTGGTGGTGTAGCTTCGATGAGCACGACATCTTGGGGCTATGGCGCAGCTGGTAGCGCACCACACTGGCAGTGTGGGGGTCAGGGGTTCGAGTCCCCTTAGCTCCACCGAGAAATAGCAGGTCAGAGAGTTTCGCTGATTTTCCCGTCAACATAGCGGTCAACATCAGGCGTATTCTGCCTGCATGGCGACACTTCGACTGCGCACCCGCAAGGACGGTAGCTCCTATACGTCGGTGCTGTTCCGAGCCAATGGCAAGCAGTCGTCGCTGTCGTTCGACGACCACGTCAGGGCAGTCCGGTTTCAGGAATTGGTCAATCAGGTGGGCCCGGCCAAGGCCCTCGAGGTCATGGCTGTCACCGAACGTCAGGGCTTGTCGCTGACGGTCGAAGAATGGATCGACCATCACATTGACCACCTGACCGGCGTCGAGCCTGGGACCTTGCGCCGCTATCGGTCGTATCTAGCCAACGACATCGCGCCCGTGTTGGGTGTCATTCCGCTGGCGGCGTTGTCCCGTGACGACATCGCGCTGTGGGTGAATGCGATGTCGGAGGAAGGCGCGTCCGGCAAGACAATTGCTAACAAGCAGCGGTTCTTATCCGGGGCGATGAATGCTGCCGTTGCGGGCGGGCACATCGCTATGAATCCATGTCGTGGACTGCGGCTGCCTCGATGGGAGCGGCGGGAGATGGTGTTCCTGACCGAATCCGAGTTCGCCGTCCTTCGGAATGCTGTGACCGAGTATTGGCGGCCTCTGGTCACTTTCCTCGTTGCGTCCGGGGTTCGGTGGAGCGAGGCAACGGCATTGCGACCTGACGACGTTGACCGGGTGCAAGGCACTGTGCGGATATCCCGGGCCTGGAAGGCCGACGACGAGGGCGTCAGACTTGGACCTCCGAAGTCGGCTAAATCCGTGCGCACAATCAACGTCGCCGACAATGCCCTCGCGACGCTGGACTACTCCGGCTCGTGGCTCTTCACTAATCGGGTCGGGGACTATGTGCGCGCACAGGGCTTCACGCGGCGGGTGTGGGCCCCGGCTGTCAAGCGTGCGGCGCTTGGCAAGACACCTCGGATTCACGACCTGCGGCACACCTGTGCCTCGTGGATGATCGCTGACAACGTGCCGCTGGCTGTCGTACAGCAACATCTGGGACACGAGTCGATCGAGACGACCGTAGGGACGTACGGACATTTGGACCGGCGGAGCGCGCAGGCAGCCGCCAGTGCCATAAGCGCTCGGTTGGAGATTGGGCGTGCGTCGACCACGTGACGTCGCCTGTGCGGAAAATTGGTTCGCGAGCGATGTCGCGTTAAGCGAATCCAGGGCTTAGCGTAGATGCATGGAACTGTCGGCATCGATTGCGCTCTTGGGCAATCGATGTCATTCGGTTCGTGCAAGGACAGCTTGTCTCGCAACAGGTTTCATAAAGACACGGGATCCATCTTGACTGGGCCGCTGACATATGATCTTGCCGAGGCCGCCGAGCGAATCGGCGGCGTGTCGGAGAAATGGTTGGCCGCTCAACTGCGGGCGGGCAAGCTACAGGGGCGAAAAGTCGGTAGGAAGTGGCGGATGACCCTCGGCGACATCGAATCGGCGGTGGAAATGTTTCGTGTTGTGCCGCAAGATGTTTCGGCAGAGCAGTATCAGCCAGGCGAGGTGAAGTCGTCAGGCCTGACCCAAACCAGTCGTCGTCGCTTCGCGTCGTAGAAGCCAGTCGACGCACCGGGGGCTGCGCATGTTTTGATTTCGACATCAGAAACCCCGCCTTGCGGGCTTTGAGGGGACTGTGTGACTCAGCCCGCGTCGGCGTTCTGACTAAGTCGTTAGTCGGACGAGATTCGCACACTGAAGCGACATTCCCGTGCAGCTGCGCCCTCTGGCACCATTATCATTGATTCCTAGCAGGAGTTTGCACGTCCAACCCCGCGTACTTTGCCCACGATCGAAAATGACCGCCAACACTTCGCGTCGTTCCGTCGGTCCACTTTGAATGAGCGGCGCTCGCAATTGCCTGTCCCACATCCCGCGGCGAGCAACGCGGATTAGCCTCGATCGCGGCGAGGCCCTCCCGGCCGCCGGGCACACCGGCTAGCAGCTGTTGTAGATGGCCGGGGTTTACTTGCCCATCTTGCACGACTTCGGCGACGGCAAGCCGACATTTGCGATCCACCGATACACTGACCGCCCCGAGGGCTACCAAGGTGCCAAGGGCTTCCCGGTCTTTCGCGTGGCTGGGCATCTCAATCTCAACTTCTACCGAGAGCCGTTTCAACAATTCAATCGCGCGCCGGGGAGCGATATAGGGAACTCCTGCCCTCACACGCAATGGCGTCCGTTGGCCGAGTAAGCGGAGAGTCGGAGTAGATAAGCCCTCATTGGTCGGGGAATACTCGGTTCCCTGACGAATTACAAGACCCGCATACTCAAACCAGAATAGAAATGCTCGTGCGTACGCTATCCAAGAACTAGAAGCAACATCGACGGCGGGGAACGCGTTTGGTAGCTCTCTCGCAAAGCTATCGAGAGTTACTACATCGTCATTACGCTCAGCTAACGTCCGCAGAGTTGAATATGCGCGGTGCCTTCTGAGTGAGTCGGCAACGAGTCTCCGCATTGCAGACTCTCGGTCGCTTGAAGCTAGTACTTGCTCGACGAGTTTGACTCGATTCGGTTCCTGCGCAGTCACGCCGAGCAGCCGAAGTTCGCGGGACAGGTTAAAGATTGCACGGTCGCTGGTGCCGAGCTCAGTCTCAAGTCGTTGAACACTGATGTCCCCGCCCGCCGCGACCACTAAGGGAAGCAGCCTAGCAACACTACGGGGTGTCTGCCGAAGAATGTACGAGTCCTGAACAGGTATCCGTCCGGTATTGAGAAAGTCGCGAAAGGTGTCCCAATAGGTGTCGAGGCGGTCACCAACTTGGACCAATAGCCGCCGATCGACCAATGACTGAACTGGATCCGGGCCGAATCGTTCAGTAACTTCGCGGGCCGAAATTGGAGCATATCTCGCCACGTGGCGAACAACCTCGTGTTCTGTCGGGTTGAGTTCCGCCAGGTCAGCCGAAAATAGACCAACAACGTTCAGCGATTCGGCCAGCAATTGTTCCTGTGTAGCACCCTCTCTTAGTTCTTTGAGTACATGGTCTGCAAGTTTTTTCAGTAGCCACGGTAGTCCCTGGCTGTACACGCGTAAGCGTGACCTCAAATCAGGCAATAGGCGCGTGAGCGCTTGATCAGCTAGACGCTTGAGCAGCACCGTCACTTCGCTGGGTCCAAATGTATCGATTACGACGACCGAACCTGCCGACCGGATATCATCACGTAATTTATAGGGGTGGTTTTCCGTCCAGCCCACCAAGTCGGTTTTCCAAGCAAACCCCACAATGAGAGGACCATCAATTTCCCGACAGCTAAGTGCCAGGTCCCTGAACGTACGGGTCAGTTCAGCATTGCTGAAAACGTTTTCGAATTGGTCGAAAAATATCAATAGTGGGCGATCGGTTTCTAGCCACTTAGCTTCGATCAGTGTAGCGACAGCACTGTCGAGACTGGCCCAGCTAGCGTTACTCGGCAATTCAAGTATCCCCGCAGCGTGCGCTTCGGTACCAGTCTTCCGCAGGACCTCTACCACGTACCTAGGTTGATCAGCCGTTCTTGTATCGAGAACGATCCCTACCCCGCTAACTCGCCTGACAAGGTCTTGCATTTTAAGGGCTAGACTTGACTTGCCCCAACCTGATTGCGCATTTAGGACGACGATGCTCCCAGTCTCGGCGGTCAAAAACCCGCGCAGACGATCCACCGCAATGCGCCGACCAACAAAATACTTCGGCGACGCTGGCAACTGATACTCAAAATCAGAGGTCGATCCTGCAACTTGCGCTAGAAGCACATTCTCTGTCTGAGGAGTGAGCGAACTCACCGGAGGTGGGCCGCCACCTCCCACATCAAGAACCGAAAGCCCGGTTGAATATTCGGACGCGCGCATCAACTCGATTACCGAATTGGGGACTTCGCCTTCACTGCTCCACATCCCAACATTTAACGGAGTGCGTTCGACGGGATCCAAGACTATCGCAGCTGCAAAAACACCAGACTCCGTAATTACTACAGTGAAATCGCTAGTATCCGCAGTCGATGGAGGCTGCTGGACTATTAACCCAGCTTGCTTCAAGGCAGCAGCGATTGCATTACCGCTTAAGTATTGAAAATTGTTGTCGTTGCGGGTGATTTCTTGCGCCTTCTCTTCACCCTCCGGCGTCAGCCGTGGTAAAGCGCACATCAATCCGAATGCCTGCGGATCTTCGAAACGTTCAATTATCAGCTTGCCGTAGAAGTTTGTCAGCTCGGCAGCCCTGACATTTCGACTGAATGCCTTACATTCAGCGATCGCGGTACCGCGAGTGAGCTTGTGTTTTGCCTTGACGTCAAGCTCGATTCCGTCGGAGGTGACGTTGAGGTTCTGGGTTTGAGGTTCCTCAAAGCCGAACTGATTGGCCAGCAGATTCGCAATGAAGCGCTCGAACAACTCGCCTTTAGCCTTGTTTGTAGAGGAGGGCGGCAAGACGAGCACCTGTGCATCCTGGACTGCCAGTGACTTCATGCGGCTACCGTACGTGCTTCGTTTCAGCGGGACCACCAACGATCGACTACCTCAGCTCAGCTACATGCCTCTCCGACGCTTACACTCACGGGTTGGTTCCACATCTGATCGGCAGCATTGCTTCAGGGCTTTGAACGGACAGAACGCCGGGCAGAGTGTTTCCACGCGAGACTTTAGACATGCATCGATGTCCGCCCCCGCACGGATTTGCAGACGCTCGACCAGGCTGTGCTCCAGCGTTCGAGTCCATCTTCTACAACTCCAGTCCGCGATCGCTACGGTCGATGTGGCGGCCTGGGGTGGTGAGGTTGTCGATGTGAGCGGCGGCTTGGGCGATGGCACGCAGGCGGCCGAGGATCTGGGTGCGCTGGCGTAGTAGTTCGATGGCCTGGTCGCGCAGGGTGCTGGTTGCGTTGGTGGTGGCGAGGTGGTGTTCGGCGCGTTCGAGTGCGGTGCGTTGTTGCGGGTTTGGGTCGGGTTCGGGTGTGCCGAGTTGGTGGGCGGTGGTGGAGTTGTGGTGGAGCGCGGCGAGCAGGGTGTGGGCGGGTTGGTAGTGGTGGTCGGCGGCGGTGGTGATGAGGATGAGTTTGGTGTTGGTCGTCGCGGCGGCGTTGGTGAGCCAGTGCAGGTTTTCGGTGCTGAGGTGGTCGGCGTCGTCGATGACGATCAGGCTGCCCAGAGGAAGTTTCAGGGGCGTCTTGCCCAGTGTGGTGCGGGCGCTGTCGATGTGGCCGCTGGCGTCGGCGTAGGGGTGTTGGGCGGCGTAGTCGCGGGCTGCCGGGCTGGCGGTCAGGGCGAGCACGCCTTGGTCGTGGTGGTGTGCGGTAGCCACCAGCGCGGCCAAGGCACCGTGCTTGTCGGCGCCGGGGTGCAGGTGCAGTGCTTGCACGGTGTGGATGTTGGCGGTAATCGCGGTAACGACGCGGCGGTGGGTGTCGTCAAGATCGGCCACTGCGGTCTCGGGTGGGTAGTAGAGGGCTCCGGGGCTGACGGTGCTGGCGGCCTGCAGGAAGGCGACCTCGGCGCGTAATGCGTTGATGTCGGTGGCGAGATCGTAGGTGTGGGTGGGGCTTTGGGCTAGGGCGCGGGCCGCAGCAGCTTCGGCGCGGCAGAGTTGGTCGTCGAGGGTGCGAGCGTGTCGGCGGGCGTCGTTGAGCGTGGCGGTGTCGGCGGTGATGGCCTCGCTGCGGCGGGTGTGGATGTGGTGTTCGGTGACGATTCCTGCGGGGCCGCCGGCGGCGTCGAGCAGGGCAGTGCGGGCGTCGTCGAGGCGGGTGCGTGCGGTGGCCAGGGCAGCGTTGATGCGCTCGGTGTTGTGGGTGACCTGGTCGTGGTGGGCGCGGTAGCGCGCGACGGCGCCGTCATCGCCGCGGTGAGTCGCCGCGGTGATCACCGCGTCGAGCTGGTCGAGCAGCTGGGCGTGCAGCGCGGCGGCATCTTCGGCCTGCACCCACCGAGTGTGGGCGTGGGTCAGCGCCTCGTGCAGGGGCCGCTGGTGGTGGTAACGGCGGCCCAAGTCGGCGAGGTGGGCGGCGGCGGCGTGTTCGGCGGGTCCACCGCCCCCGCCGAGGATGGCTTTTTCCAGTTCGCGGACACGGCGATAGGCGGCGTCGCGCCGCGCGCGCAATGCCGGGATGTCGGTGGTCTGGGCCTGCTGAGCAGCCAGAGGCCGGTGGTGGGGGAGGTCGTCGAAGTCCAGACCGGCGAGGTCCTCCTCGGCAAAGCTGTAGGGGTAGTCATACGGGTCGGGTGGCGGCTCTGCGAGGTCCTCGTTGTGGCTGTAGTCGCCGGTGGCGTTGTCGAGGTCGAGATGGTCTCCCACCGCGGGATTGTGGGGGGCCTGGGCGGGGTGCGGAATATCGCGGTCGAGGGTGGCGGCGTGGTGGGTGAGCAGTTCGACGCGGTAGGTCAGCAGGCGCGCGTATTGGTCGGGGCGCAGCGGGTGCTCGGCGTTGATGTCGTGCAGGTGTTCGGAAGCGGCGGCGAGCAGATCAGCCGGGGGCCAGTCCGAGGCTGCCACCGCGGCGACTAGCGATGGCCAGGCGTGGTCGGTGATGATCGCTTCGGCGACGACGGTGCCGAACAGGGCGTGCAGCGCCGCGGTCCAGGCCGGTCGCAGGGTGGTGTCGGCGCGATCTAGCGATGGTGGTGCCAGGGTGCCGGCCAGGCGCCACCACAGGGCTGCGGCGGGCATTTCGGCGGGCAGGGGGCCGTGTCTGGTGATGGCCTCGCGCAGGAGGGTGTCGATGTCGGCGCCGGCGTGGGCGGCGTCGCCCAGGTGGGTGGCTAGGCGCGGCCAGAAGGGGTCCGCAGTGATGTTTCGGTCATGGTTTTCGGCGAGCTGGCGCCAGCGTGCGGCGTCGGTGTTGGCCCGAGTGAGGGCGGCGTCGAAGCGGGCGTTGATGAGGTGTTGGAAGACCTTGGAGCGGTTGGGGTGTTGTTCGGGGCCGGTGATGCGGGTGTCGGCGGGATCGACGCCGTGGGCGGCGCGAAAGACGGCGATTTCGGCCATCAGCGCGGTGCGTTGACCGAGCAGTGGGCGTGCCCAGGCCGGTGCGGTGGCAGGCTCCCACGCGCGGGCGGTGGCGCGTACGGCGTCGGCGAGTTCGGTGACCAGTTCGGCTCGCGCGGCGAGGTAGGGACCCCATTGGGGGTGGGTGTGTAGGGCTAGGGGTGTGGGGTGCAGCCAGCGCAGCGGGGCGGGTTGCGCCGCAGACGATTCGCCGCAGATAGGCAGGCGCCAGTCCAACACGGCGGCGGGGTCGATCACGTCACCGAGTCCGGTGGCCGCGGCTTCGTGCAGGGCGGCGACGGGGTCGGCTCCGCTCAGGGCGAGCAGGGCCAGGTTGCGGCGCAGCACCGGCCACCCGGGGGCCTCGGTGACACGGGTCCCCAGCCTGGCGGCGGCGGCGTCGATGGCGGCCATGGCGGTGGTGCCGGCGTGGTGTTCGGCGCCCGCTGAGAGCGCATCGGCGTACATGGCGGCGGCGTGGTGCAGGCGGGTGAACGGGTCGGTGTCGAGGGCGTGGGCGGTGTAGGCGGAGGTTTGGGCGCCGTCGCGGCCCAGGATGGCGGTGAGGATGTCGACGGCGGTCGGCGGGTGGGTGGCTTTGGGGGCCAGGATGCGGTGCGGGTCGGATTCTGCGGTGGAGCCGTAGAAGTGGTTTTCGGTGCGTCCGCGGGTGGCGGCGACGTAGAACTGTTGGCGGGTCAGCCGGTCGGAAATGACGGTGTGGCAGGTGCCTTCGATGGCGCGCCCGCCCGCGGTCATGCCTTGAGCGGCGTCGATGGTGCAGGCGTATCCGAGGGTGGTGTGGGTGGTGACGTAGTGGGCGGGTAGCCGTACCGGGGTGGCGGTGCCGCGCAGCGGGACGACGGTCAGCGAGCCGTCGTTGTGCACGGCGCGAATGGTCCAGCGGTGGCCGTTTTTGACCCAGCCGCCGCGGCTGGTGGTGGGTATCCAGCGGGCGTTTTTGCGGGTGGCGATGGTGTCGCCGGCTGAGGCGGTCAGGCCGTCGGCCAACGTGACGGTCGCCGAGGCTGATGGCGGGCTGGCGGCGGCGCTGGTAGCGGTGAGTCGGTCCAGGCGGGCACGTTCGTTGAGTTGGGCGACCAGCTCGTTGGTGGGAGCCAGCAGGATAGAGTCGCGGCCGGCGGCTCGGTCGGCGGCCCACGCGTGGTAGGCCATGTCCGCGGCGTGTTGGTCGGCGCCGACGTGGACACGCCCGTGGTCGATGTAGAAGCCGATGCCGGCGGGGTCGCCGGCGCGGATTGCGAGGCTGGCGGCGGCTTCGGCTTGCCCTGTTTGGGCGTGGGTGAAGCGTACGACGGTGCTCAAGGTGACCGCGTTGTGCCGGCCGGCCAGATCGCGCAGCACACCGCCGGCCGAAATCGATGCCAGTTGTTGGTCGTCGCCGATCAGGCGCACGCTGGCCCCTCGGGCCAGTGCATGAGTAATGACGGTGTCCAGGTCGGCAGTCGAGGCCATGCCGGCCTCATCGACGATCAGCAGCGTCTGCGCATTGATGGTGTCGAACCACCGGAGGGCGGGGTCGTCGTGGGGGGCTTGGGGTTGGTTTGCGCGGGTGCCGGTGAGCTGCACCAGTTTAGCGATGGTGTCGGTGCATGAGCCGAGGTCTTCGGCCAGAATTTCGGCCGCTCCGGCGGTGGGGGCCAGTCCGATGACGGTGCCGCCACTGCCCCGCCAGGCCGCGGCCAGGGCGGCCATCGCGGTGGTTTTCCCGGTGCCCGCCGGTGCCAGCGCGAGCTGCACACGTGCCCCGGAGGTGGCCATTTCGCGCACGAGTGCGGCCTGCCCATCGTTAAGGGGAAGGCCGGTGTTGGCGTGGGCTTCTAGCAGGGCCAGACCGATGCTGTCGGCGTCGACGACGCGGCCGTCGGTGCGAGCTGCAGCGGCCAGGATGCGCCGCTCGGCGGCCATGATGGCCTCGCTGCTGTAGAGGGTCGAGTCGTGACGGGTGTAGACGCTGGCGCCGTCAGCGCGGCGCAGGGCAGCAGGTTCGTTTTTGTCGGTGTCGGCGCGGCTGGTCAGAATCAGACTGTGCTCGCCGAGGGCGTCAGCGACGATGCGGTCGACGAGCTCGGGTCCGCCGGGGTGATCGGCGTAGCGCAGCTGGCGTTGGGCTTCGGCGCGCACATGGTTGATGGTCCAGGTGGCCCGATGCCCAGAGACGGTGTCGATGACGCGAGCGGCCTGCTGGTGCACCCAGGTGTCGGTGACGTTGATCTGTGGTGGCGGTGAGTGATTGGTGATCGCGGCGACCATGTTGCTCAGCGCGCGCTGGCTGCCCAGGACCTCAACGGCTTGCACGCGCCAGGTGTGGCGCTGCTCGGCCAGCGAGCGGGGTTCATGTTTGGCTTGGCGGGTTTGCAGGGTTGCTTGCTGGGTCAGGGCGAGCATCTCTACGGTGGTGGGTTCGCGGCCGTGTTCGGTCTGGAATTGTTTGGCCAGCTCGCCCACACGGTGGTCGATGGCGGCGCTGCGTGAGGAGTACTTCTCGAGTAATTCGGCCGGGATGCCGTCGATTTCACGGATCGGTCGTTTACCACGTTTGGCCCCGCGGGCGGTGAACCGCACCCGTAGTTTTTCGACCAGCAACGCTTCGATGCGGGTGTTGTAGAACTCCGAGGCCGCGACCGCGGCGCGGTGCAGGGTGGCGCCGTCCAGGGCCCGCCAGCGGCCTATTCCGTCGGGGCCAATGACGTGGACTTTGTTACTGAGGGCGGCGTGGGTGTGCAGGTTGGGATCCCCGGCGCGGGAGTCGCGGTGATCGAAGGCGGCCACGATCAGTCCGGCGGTGTCGACCTGGGCGATGCCACCGGCTCCCATGCGGGAAAAGGCGGCGTGCTTTTCGAGGAATCCGACGGTTTCAGCGACCGCCTGGTGGTGGCAGTCTTCGACCGCGGTGGAGATTGGCGGTGCGCCGATGGCCCACAGCGCGGAGACCGATTTGACCGGGGTAAAGGTGAGGTCGTAGCCGGCGATCGCGGTCGATGCGGCGCGGGAGTTGGCGGCGATGAACCCGGAGAGTTCCCGGGCGTCTGCCGGTGGGCGAGCGTAGGTTTCGGCGAACAATTCCTGTCCTACGGCGGTGCGCAGCCGGGCCCGGATATTGGGTTCGATGCTGGCCGAGGCGTCGGCGCCGATGGTGTGGTTGTAGTCGCGGTAGGTCTGGCGCAACCGGGTCAGGAAGCGGTTTTCGGTGCCGTGAACACCGAAGGGCCGGCCCAGCCGCGCGGCCATCCTGGCTCCGGCCGCACCGGCGCCCAGGGTGGTCAGAAGGCGGGTGATCTGTGCGGCGTTGGGGTGCAGGCCCTCCCCGAACAGCGCCTTCATCTGCGCTTCGCTGACCTGCGAACCAGCCGGCACGCCCCAGTATTTGGCGACCAGCGGATCGCAGGCGTAGCGGGCCAGCGGAGTGCCCAGTGCTGCCAGTCCGCGCCCCATCCACCGGCCCGGGGATTCGCCTTTTTCGCTGTAGTACTGCGCCAGGGTGGGGCGGCCACGCTCGGTGGCGTCAGAGGCGGCGACTTGGCGGATCAAATAGAGATAGCCGTCGCCGGCGGTCAATTTGTGTAAGCCCATCACTGCGTCATCACCTGAACCTGAAATTAGGGGCGGCAAACTCCCCAGATAACGGCCGTGACCGAACCGTGACCCTGAGTGCAAGAGGTGTGATGTTCGGCGGGAGAGAGAAGTTAGGGCACCCTAAGTGCCGTTCGGGTGGGCGGTGACGGGTCGGGTGCGAAGCCCGGTGATGGGTGCGGTGCGGAAAGATTCTTGGCTTGCGTTGCGGCGCTGGGGGGTTGGTGGGGCTTAGCGTGTGATCCATGGCGAACACAGTGATCAGCAAGCAGGCCCGCCGCGCAGCGCGGCAGGCCGCCAGCGCCGCCCAGGACGACGTGGTGCGCCGCACTCGGGCCAACGTCGAGGATTTGGGAAGGTACTTCTCCGCCCGCGAGCGCCTCGAGGCCGTCGACGGGTGGCTTGCAGCGCGCCAGCAGGTGTTGCGCGAGGACGCCGAGCGCCGCCGCGACGCGCAGCGTGTGGTGTGCGGGCAGGCGCTGGCCGCGATGCGCGATCGGAGGGAAAGTCTGCGTGAGATCGCGCGGATGGCCAAGCTCTCCGAAAAGCAAGCCCGCGAACTGATTCGGGAAGCCGAGGCCGCCGCATCGAATGCCACGCTGCCGGCCGCGGACGACGCGGCGGTACCGACGGTCGCCGACCGGGTGGTCGGTGCTGACGAGGCCAGCGAGGGGCTGGCGGTGACGACCGGAGACGCGATCCAAAGCGGTGCCGCTGTAAAGCCGCTGGCGCCGTCATCGGCGTTGGCCTAAGGCGGCGGGGTCGGTGGGCGCGGCGATGTTTTGACGGCTCGCGTTCTGCTGTGAGGCAAGTTGACTCGCCGCTCATCGAGCAGGGCTAGAGAGTCGGCGGCGGTCTCCGGATAAACCTGACGGGTGTCTCCGTGTAGTGTGGCCGCACTCGCAGCGGCAGCCGCATCGATGCGGTCATCCTTGCGACGACCCCCCCGGGAGAGCCTCCCCACCCGGGCGGTGGCGGCCGTCAGAATGTCCATAACAACCTCACCGCGAGCCAGCAGCCACAACGCCAAATGGTGCTCGAGTCCGTCGGCGTGCTCGATTGCCCAGGTTCGCTCCGGCCACGCCCTCGCTCAGCCGATCAGTCTCTGGTATTCGGCCACCGATGCCTCAATACACACGATGGATTCCAGTGAACGTCGCGACACCGAGATTGTCCGGAGGTAGTGATGGGTAGAGGTCGGCGTCGCAGTTTCGTGGTGACGGAGAAGCAGCAGAAGTTCGCCCGGCTGATCGCGCAGGGCGTGGGAAATGCCGAGGCGTGCCGCCGAGTCCGAGTCGCGCGGAGTACGGGGATTTATCGGCGGCACGGGCGTACGGTCCGCAATACCGCTGGTGAGCGGGTGCATCATCCACCTGTGCATCAGCTCGCGCCGCCACGCGCCGCGCCATCCCCGGTACCTGTCTTTGGCGGAGAGAACGACGATCGCTGATCTGTGACGCGAGAAGAAGACGGTCAGCCAGATCGCTCGCGAGATCGGCCGTTCACAGTCGACGGTGAGCCGACAATTGCGTCGCAACGCCGATAGTTCCGGGCGATATCGGCCTGGTACTGCCGATCAACTCGCCGTCAGACGCCTGGGACGGCCACGTGCACGTCGCCTGGCTACCGACCTCGCATTACGCCAAGTGGTGGAGGAATTGCTTGGTAAGCGTTGGAGCCCAGAACAGGTCGCCCACGAGCTGTACGTGAGGTTTCCCGAGGCGCCGCGGCGACGATTGTGTTGCGAGTCGATCTATCAAGCGATCTACGATCCTGACCTGCCCTTGACGCGGCCGGCCAAGCGTCGGCGACGCTACCCGGCGGCGAAGGGTGCAGGGGCTGCTGCGGGTCGCCCGGTTGTCGGGGATGACGATGATTGCTGACCGCCCATCAGAGGTGGAAGACCGTGTCCAGGAGGGGCATTGGGAGGGTGACTGCATCATGGGTGCGGGGAATCCGGTCGGCGATCGCCACGCTGGTTGAGCGCCGCACCCGCTACCTGATCCTGATCGGCGCTTTTGACGGGCGGCCCACTGCCGTGGCGATGCTCGACCACATCGCATCCGCGTTGTTGTTCTTGCCCCCGCCGTTGCGCCGCACGCTGACCTGGGACCGGGGCAAGGAACTCGCGCATCACCCGGAGATCACCGAACGCACCGGCACACGAGTGTTCTTCTGCGACGCGCACTCTCCGTGGCAGCGCGGCAGTAACGAGAACATGAACGGCCTGCTCCGCGACTACTTCCCCGAAGGCGTTGACCTCAGTCATATTTCGGCGCGAGAGCTGCGCCAGCTAGCCGACGAGGTCAACGACCGCCCCCCGCAAGACTCTGGACTGGGCCAGACCAAAGGATCTGCTCACCCACATCGCGATGACCGATTTGCCCATCTGAGTACCGTCGTTCGCTCGGACGCCGACCGGTCACGTTAGCGCTGAGCCGGGGAAGCCGCGACACGGGTGGATCTCATAGGTGAACACCCCGGCGACCACGCCCGGGTCGGCGTCCATGATCCGTCGGGTCTTGTCCGGGTCGGTGGCGAACAGGGCGAACCCGGCGGGTCCTTCGGGTGAGGTGACCGGGACGATCACCGGGGCGATGCCGGCGTCCATCAGACCCATGTTGCGTCTGCCGTGCGCCCAGATGATGGGGTCGACTTGCGGCTGCACCAACCGATCGGTGGCGAGCAGGATGACCATGGTGTACGCCTTCGATTGGTTGAGTCTGCCGAGCATGGCGTCGTCGTCCACCCACGGCAGTGCCGGCGCGCCGCGCAGAGCGGCGGCAAGACCGTTCAGATTCCACCCCGACGACACGGCGTCGCGCATTCCTTCCCAGCCGTCGCCGTGGCGGTCGAGGTGGCGATGGGTGAGGACCACTCTGGTGCGCTCTGGGGTGACGCTGTCGAAGGTGATCTCGACCTCGCTGGCCTTGGCGGGATCCGTTTCGAGTTCCCACGAGGTGCTGATGTCCCACGAGAACACCACGCGACTCGGCGGGTCGTAGGCGAGGATGCGTGCCCACGCACACGTGGACCCGTCGGTGCCGTGGTCGACGATCTGTCCACCGACCCACGGCTGGAACTCCATCCGCGCCAACGGAGCCCGCAGGATGTGCTTGTCGGCGTCCCACCAGGTGCCGATTCCGATCGTGAAAACCTCGAACGCACGCGTCAGCGGGGCGTCTACCGTCGCCTCGACGCTAGTGGACGTTCGCGCGGTGTCGGTTGCGGGATTCGAAGTCATTCGTCCTCCTCGGGTGGTTTGGGGGCCGACCGGCGGTCACCGTCGGCGGGCTGGTCGGACGTGGATTCGGCGGCGAGGCGGAAGGCAATGAGCGACTGCTGCCAGAAGTCGTTGAACCAGTCCCGGACCGCAGCCAGGGCGTCGGGCTGCACGGCGTAGATCCGCCGCGTGCCCACGGAGCGGACGGCGACAAGACCGACGTCCTTCAACACCTTCAGGTGCTGTGAGACCGCCGGTCGGCTCACCGGAAGGGCGTCGGCGATCGCGCCCACCGCGGCCGGCCGCTCACACAAGAAGGCGACGATTGATCGCCGAGTCGGGTCGGCCATCGCCTCCACCATCGCGGCTCGGTTCAACATTCCGTTCGTCGTCACTTACGTAAGTGTGAACGAACGGAGTGTTGGTGTCAATCGAAGTCCGGCCTCCGCGGAGCGACGTGGGGTGGGCCAGGAGCCGACTCGCCGAGCAGGTCCCCGAACCCGAACGCTCCCGGACACGACGTTGGCGTCGTCCCCACGACAGGACATCCGAGTCAACTGGTACCGGCCTCCGTTGCCACGCTGGGCTGGTCCGTGCGACGACTCGAGGAGGTGGTACCCGTGAACGGTGTGACATGGGTGCTCCCTCGAGGGGTCGCGGTCGGGCGATAGGTCGTCCGGGAGCGCCGATCACAAAGGACTCCCCGAAAGGTACGACCATGCACGTCACTTCTACTGTGCGCCACGACGACAGTCTCCTCGTCCTCCTCGTCGAGCGTTCCTTCGTTCTCGGCGAGATTCCCGGGATTTCTCTGGACGCCGGAATCGGCTGGCTCGACGCCTGTTCCATTGATCCTGCTGGGCCAGCAAGGTGGGTTGGAGCAGATGTATCCGCGGCTTCTGCCGCGGGTACAAGCGTCTGCCCGCGACGGATTCGCCACCGCTGCTGTCGAGCTGCCCGGCAGCGGAACACGGCCCCCGATCGCGGGATTCGAACAGGCCCGCGCGGACCTCCGTGCGGTGGTGACGGGCGGTGCAACGCCGGACGCCGAGCTGATCGATCGGCTGATCCTGCCGCTGGTGGACCGAGCAGTTCCGGAATGGCGGTCGGCGCTCGACACGCTGCTTGAGCTTCCCGAGCTGCGTGAACCGGTGGGCATCTCGGGTGGCTTCATTTCGATCGCGGTGCGGATGGCGCGCGTGATCAGCGGATCGCCGCGGCCAACTTGTTCGCCGGCAGCTTCGTCCCGCAATCCATCATCGCGGAGGCCCGCGAGATCACGATCCCGCTGCATGTCCTGCTTCAGTGGGACGACGCGGCCAATCACCGGCAGGTGTCGCTCGACCTGTTCGACGCATTCGGATCGGCGGAAAAGACGCTGGTCGCCAACATGGGCGGACACACCGGTGTTCCGCCCTGGGCAGCCAAGGAAGCCGGACGATTCTTCATTAGACACCTCCGCCCGTACGTTGGATAAGCGGGGAGTACTTCAGCGCCGATAGCGTTCCATTGAGTGGTGGCCTTCGCGCCGTCCCACCGAGCGATCGGAAAACCCAGTCCCGCGCGGAAAAATCTGACCGCGAGTTACTCGCGGTAGCGGCCGGCGCTCCACGATCACTACCTCCAGCTCAACCCGAACCTGCACCGGCGACACGGTCGTCGAGCACGAGCAACAAAAGTCTCCGGCAGCCCCCCAACCCGACTAACGTCCCACCCATACCTTTGCGACGTTCACTGGATTCCGCCCACCGACCCGACATCGCAGTTGGTGGCTGGGTCCAAGGCAGTAGCGGTGTGACTGGACTTGTGCGGATCGATGCCAATGACGATCATGGTTGCGGGTTCCCTTCATTGATGTGATGTGGGGAATCCGCGGCGGACAATCCGACTTCAAGTACCTTTCACAACAGCTCATGGTCATGCCTCTCTTCAGTCACGCCGCGAACGCAGACCGAAGGGGTGACACCCCCACCAGGGTCAACCCGCACTTGCGGGTGAGAGGAATTTCGCGAGTCATTCCTCCGGCCTGCTACGACACGCTGTGGGCTGGCAATCTCATTCGCCGTCCCGTGACACCCATGCAAGTCGGAATTACGTGGCGGCGGGTGAGGAATTACGTAACGTACAACCCCTCAAATCTGGGGAAAACGTGACCGCTGACAATTAAATGGTGGCGGTTCTTTTTTTATCACCCACTTTCATGCTCGCTGGTTGACCGGCGGTGATCAGACGCGCGATGGCCGCTAGGTCTTGCCGGTACGCCTTCATGGTGTGCGCGGAGGGCTTGCGAATCTGGCGATCAAGCAGAAAGCCGTTGAACCAATCGGGGTTTCGCTCAGATTCCGCCGGTCCCACGGCGGATCGCGTTTCGTCGCTGAGGGGAACCCGCGTGGTATCACGACCTTCCTATTTTGGCCGTGATTCGGCGAAGCCGGTGGTCGCTACTTACGTACTGCTACTGGTGAAGGCAAGCCGCGTTACGGGTTGTCCGGTTATCGCGGCGATGGTGTCGAAGTCTTTGTCGACGTGCAGGACGGTCAATCGTGCCAGCTCGGCGGTGGCCGCGATGACGAGATCGGGGATCGACGGCCCCCGGTGTTGGCCGCGATCGGCCAGCAGCAGCTGGACTTGCAATGCACGGTCTTCAATTTTCGGCGTCAGGTACTCGACTGGCATTGCAGCCAAGGGGGATTCGCGGAACTCTCGTCGAGCGACGTCACCGGACTGAGCCGAATACCCGATTTCTAGACGGGTCAGATTGCTGATGTGGACTAGTCCGCGCTCGATTCGATTGCTCCAGATTTCCGGCTCGTGGCTGTGCGCGAGGCGCGCCAGGGCCGATTTGTCGATCAGCCATGACGCTTCCGTCATTGCCAGGCCTGGTTCATCAGGTCGTCCTCGGCCAGGCCCGCAAGGTTGCGCCCCATCCGATGGAGGTCTTCGTGGGTGACCGACACACGTGGCGCGCGAGCGTCTTGAGCAAGGCGACGGCGAATGTACTCAACGCGCGATAAGCCCAACTCGGCAGCTCGCGCATCGAGCCCAGCGAGCACATCGTCAGGAACATCGCGGATCAGCACGTCGCTCACCACACCATGATATCACCCGATATCGGCGAGCAGGGGCGCTGACACGCAACTCGAGCATTTGACGGTCAGAAGCGCTGCAGCCAATACCGAGTTTGCGGACATTCGTTTGATCGAACGATTCTTTAAGCATGTCGATGAATGGCTAGCCGGGGCCGGTGAAGGCGCACAAGTCATCATCGTAAATAACACCCCGCCGGAAAACGTGATCGACCATGTCGTCGTGCGGTACACGCGGGACCCGGAGACGCCTCCGCTCGGCGTCATCGATAGCGAAACTGGAGGGGGTCGTGGTGAAGAAGACTCGCTGTCGGACCCAGACGATGATGGGCAACAGGACGGGGACCCAGGACAAGTCGAATGGAATAGGGCGATCCGCCCAGCCCGACCTAGCCCGAAGCGGCGGGGACAGATCACATGGACCAGTGCACGTGGTCCGGTCACGGGAAGCATTTCGATGAGGCCTATCACGAGCCACGAATCTGCAACGGGGTCGGGCAGGCTCACATCAAGCCAACGACACAAGAAAAGGGCGCGCTGTCGCCTGCGAAAGACGAAAGCTCCCAGGAAAGACGATGTCACGTATGGCCAGACATGTGCGAGTCGCACCTAACCAGGACGGCGACACTTATCTTTGTCAAAGCGCCGAGGCAACCATTTAAGGCTTTCGACACTTTCAGTATGGCGGTCGTCGCGGATAGTGGCAGTCGGTCAACGGTGGGTGGGGATGCAAAGCGCGATCAATCGAGATTCACTTCGAAAACCGGGATGATCCGGTCCGTTGATGCTTCGTAGTGGGCGAAACCATGCGCGCGCTGTTTGATGATCCCGAATATGAGTTCGCGTTCGGCGCGGGCCAGCTCTGCTGTGGTTGCGGCGGCGGCTGGATTGCCGCCTATTTCCACCGTCACATGTGGGTCGGCGCGAATATTGGCGACCCAGGCCGGGTTTGCATCTCTGCCTGCTGCCGAGCCAACAATGTACATCTTGCCGTCGATGTCGAAGTATCCGACCGGGTTGACACGCTCGGCGCCGGTTTTGGCACCGGTGCTGGTGAGTAGTAGCAGCGCGAAACCTTCGAACTGGCCGCCGACCTTCCCTTTGTTGGCCCGGAATTCGGCGATGTTTTTCTCGTTGAACGATCTCTCCGATTCCATAGCGTCGTTGCTGTCGTTGTTGCTCATTGGCCCTCCTTGGATGGTCTCGTTGCGCCTCTAATCATGTGATTGGTAGTGGGTCACCAATGGGCGTCCCAGGCGTCCGGAGAGACCAGGCAATGGCCGGTAGTCATTGCTCATCGGTCCCTGCGACCTGCGTCTTGGTGAAGTTCTGGTTGCTGGCCAGCCATTCGTAGAACGGCAGGTGACCGCCAAAGACGTTTTTGAGTGTGCCTTCGGCCACTGGGCGTCGCCAATCCCATTGCAGCATCGCCGCGATGACGGCCCAGTTGACGACGATCGCACCTGCTTGCGCTAAGCGCATGCAAGACGTTAGTTCGCTCATCATGTCCCAGCAGCCCGAGGCGTCGTAGACCGCGTACACGTCGTAGCCGGCGGCGAGTGCGGAGACGACTGGGAAGTACAGGCATACGTCGGTGGTGACGCCTGCCATGATCAGCTTTTTGCGTCCGGTATTTTCTACCGCGGCTTTAAACTCGGGGTCTTCCCAGGCGTTGATCCAGCCGGGCCGGGCGATGTAGGGGGCATCAGGGAACAACTCGAACAGTTCGGGCAGCAAGGGTCCGTTGGGCCCTTCGGCGTAGCTGGCCGTCAGCACGGTCGGGAGGTTGTGCACTTTGCCGATGTTGGCTAGCGCCAAGACGTTGGATCGGAACTGGTCGAGGCGGATGTCTTGCACGCCCAGCATGGTGCCGGTCTGATGATCGATCAGCAGCAGGGCGCAGTTGTCGGGGGTGAGGAACTCCAGGTAGCGCGAGTCGGTCATTGTTTCGTTTCTCCGGTGGGTCGGACGCTTGGTGACCGAGATAGCGGCCCCCCCAGCGATCTGCTTGGTGTGCGTATGGCGCGCCGATGTCATTACGGTGAGTTGATCACATCCATCCTCCCGAGGCGTCGATGGTGGCACCGGTGAGGTAAGAGGCGTCCGGGGAGAGCAGGAAGGCGACGACGGCAGCGATTTCGCCGGGTTGAGCCCAGCGGCCCAGTGCCACGGTGGATTCGGTGAAGGTGCGGATGTCGACGTCGGACAGCGCGGGGTGCACGTAGCGTTGGGTGTGTTCTGCTGCCATGTCGGTGGCGGTGCCGCCCGGGGCGATGGCGTTGATCGCGATGCCGCGTTCGGCCAGTTCGGGTGCCAGGTTGAGGGCCATCGCAGAGACCGCGGCCTTACTGGCCGCGTACAGGGTGTGTTGATAGACGGCGACGCGAGCGCTGATCGAGGCGGTCAGCGTGATTCGTCCGCCGGTGCTCATCGCCGCAGCGGCGGCCTGGGTGGCGAATAGCTGTCCGGCGACGTTGATCCGAAAGACGCGGTCGAAATCAGCGGGAGTGATTGAGCCCAGGGCGCCGAAGTGTTCGACGCCGGCGTTACTGGCCAGCAGGTCCAGCCCGCCGAACTCCGCAACCACCTGCGCCACCAGGTTGTGGGTTTGGGCGGCGTCGCTGACGTCGGCTTGAAACGCGGCGACCGGGTGGCCCTCGGCGCGCAGTTCGGTGACGAGCGCGTCTGCCGAGGCGGCGTCGTGGACGTAGTTGACTGCGACCGCAGCTCCCTCTGCGGCCAGTCGCCGCACGATGGCTGCGCCGATGCCGCGTCCTCCGCCGGTCACCAGGGCTCGTTTGCCCTCTAGCCTTCGGGGCTCTGCCATGACTGGACCCTCTCGTCACGCGGATGGGCGTATATCTCCGCGCCCCTAGTCGATCGACGCCGCCACCAAAGCCGTGCACGGCAACGCGCAGCTATCCAAGCCGCAATCGGCTGCCAGGCGGTGAGCTGGGGTCGTCGGTGGGTGTTGATTGCCTCGCAGACCCAGTGTAGTCCGCAAGTAGTTTGTGCGCGAACCAGATCTACGATCAATCTGTTCGACAGTGTCGGGCTGCACGATGAGGTTGGGCACTAACCTGTGACTCGGCTGGCGCGCCGATGAAAGGCGCGGCTCCGCACTCATGGTCGCAGGTGCGACGCAAGCTGCGAGCGCGGACTTACTAGCTTCCCCGGACCTTGGGCGACCGTCCCGAGCTTGCGCCATACACGGCGAAGGTCGGCGAGGTCGTGCTCAGTGAGATGATTAAGAAACAGCTGATTAATCAACGTTGTGATGGTGTCGTTGGCCTTGAGCAACACCTTCCACCCGCTGCCGGTGATACTGGCATATGCGCCGCGCCCGTCGATGCAGTCGGCGGAGTCTCGTCGGACAAGTCCCGCCGCTTCCAGGCGCCCGACCACGCCGGTTAGCCCCGAGCGGGTAATCATGACCTGCTCGGCGAGCTGACTCATCCGTAGCCGCTGCCCGTCGGCTAGCGCGATATGGCGCAGAACGTCATAACTCGTCAAAGCCAATCCGTGCTGGTCTTCGAGTTCCTGACTCATCGCGGCCATGATCAGCTTATGAGTGCGAAGCAGTCCGCCCCAGGCCTGACTATCACTGGCGGACAACATGTTCAGGTCGTCGGCTGATGGCATGCCTGATCACATTACGCGGAGCAGCGGCTCACGAGCGGCAAAGTGCGCGAATGGTTCAGCGCGGTATCGCACGCTGCAGGCCATTGACGTTCATTGGCCTCACGCGGCAGCTGGGCCTCGACTGCGCGTGAATCACTCACGGACGCTGATCCTTAACGCTTTCCGGCCTATGGACTAGGCGACCTCGTGGGGTTGCTCATTGGCGACCGCTGCCGTCGAGAACGCGATCGCCTGGGCCAACTCCGGCCTTGGGCTGTGACCAGCTCTTGTCGGCCTGAGCGCACCAGTAGTTGTTGTAGAACAGTCGGAATACGTCCTCGCTCGGAGGCGGGAAGTCTTTGGGCGGCAGCTCTCGGGCCGCGGCGGGCGTTCCCGATCCCTTGACGACCTGTTCAAATCCCGCGGGTGTGTAGGCGTTGAGCACATGGCAATCGGTCATCGAGGTGAACACATGCACGGTGTTTCGCGGTATCCAGAGAGAATCGCCGGGCCCGGCGGTGAAGCGATCGTCGCCGACAGTGAAGTCAATTTTTCCTTCGAGCACGTAAAACCACTCATCGATGAAAGCGTGGACGTGGGGGATCGGGCCTGATCCTTCCCGCATGTACTGCTCGATGAGCGAGAAGCTGCCGCCGCTGTCTTCGCCGTCGACCAAGATGTACCAGACGATGTCGATGAGCCAGTAGGCGGGCGCGTTAGCGCGGCTTTTGGCGAAGGGTGCGCTGACCTGGGGAATCATATCTATTTACCTCAATATCCAGTAGTGCCACTCGACAGGTTCGACGCGGCAGGTGTAACGGCGCCGCACAACAAGTTCGGCTGCGAATTAGTTTAGATCAGCATTCGTCGCTGTCCTTGAGAGACTCGGAGGTCAATAGATCTGTCTTCCGATGCCGGCCTCAGCGACGGCTCCCGGCCGGTCCCCCAGTGCATGGGGAAACGCTCGCGCGGGGCGCGCCGTCCGACATATCACGAGCCAACTCGCGACGAAACCTGGTAGTCCCGCCAGCCTAAATATCTGCCCTGCTGCGTCAGGGTCACACTCATCAGCTAGTGGGTCCGAATCCCACCCGATCCCACGCGCGTCAAGAGCACGGTAAGCCGAATTAGTGACTTGGCATTCCAGCGGCCATCAGCGGTTCCACGAGCATGACTGTCACACACTGCGGCGCCCCTGCCGAGGGAGTGAACAGTCCTGTACTTTTGAAATGCGACCGCTTCGAGCATCCGCGGCGACGCTCGGTATGAGATCTTCGGACCGAGCCTCGTCAGGTCCGGGGATGCAGCGGTGAGCCGCGTCTGACTCGCCGACCCGCCATTAGGGATTATGGTAGTCCTGATGCCGAACGTTAGCCTCGCTAAGACCGCCCAGCTGCCTGCCACTGATCGTGGGCGTCGCAGTCGCGCGGCCATTATCGACGCCGCAGCGACCATAATGTACCAACGGGGTGTAAGTGCCGCCAGCCTCGATGACGTACTGGCCGCCGCGGGCTGTGGCAAGTCGCAGCTCTACCACTACTTCACGGATCGCTCGGAACTGGTGCAGGCGGTGATCGACCGCCAGCTCGAACTCATTCTCGCCAACCAGCCCGCTTTGAACAAAGTCGACTCGTGGGCAGGTCTGAGGCGTTGGGCCGACCAGATCCTTGACAAACATCGAGTTCCTGGTGGACCTTTCGCCTGCCCGCTAGGCTCCATGGCTGCCGAATTAAAGAACGACGAGGCCTATTTGCCAGCCCTTGACGCCGCATTTGATCGCTGGGAATCGGCTCTGGCGGCGGGCTTGGAGAAGATGCGTGAGCGCGGTCAGCTTCGCAAAAGCGCCGACCCGCACCGCCTTGCTGCTGCGCTACTCGCAGCGTTGCAGGGTGGAATGCTGTCCGCACGCGTTCACAACGACATCACTCCGCTTGAAGACGCGGTCGACAATGCCTTGCTGGCGCTGCGCCATAAGGCGGCGGCGCCGCGAATTGTCAAGCGCTAATGCCGACACTGCTCGGAGCGCACGGCCCTCGTCGACGTGCTCTCAGACGGTCTCGAACCTGTCAATACGGCTGTCAACTCTTCAAGTCGAGCCATGCACTCGAGCCGACACTGGCAGCAGAGGTGCAAGGCTCTAGCCACTGCTCCACCTCGATCACAACAACGTCAGACTCCCGACGGCAATAAGCTGCATGGGTGATTGCGACTCGCCCGGCGAAGGGAAGCTGCCACGTGGGTACCGCAGTCTGGGACTCGATAGGCGTCATCATCGCACGCTCTGCGATGCGCTTGCCCGTTGCTGATCAATTTCTGGTGGTGTGGCAAAGATCTGCATGCCCCAACGTGGCGCCAGATCGATGAGGCGTGCTAGGTCTTCGGCGGTGGGTGCCACGGTTTGAGTGCTGCCGTCGGGCATGGGTGTCCCCGCGGCTGCGAAGTAGCTTTCCACCCCGGCGGGGGCGGCGATTACGAATGTGCGTGCAGGATAGGCTGTTTCATTCTTGAATTGGTGGATGACGCCCAAGGGGGCGGCGACGAAGTCGCCGGCGGTTGCGTCTACGCGGGTGCGGTTGGCGCCGACGTAGAAGGTCAGCTCGCCTTCCAGGATGTAAAAGCCTTCATATTCACGCTCATGCAGATGCGGTGGGGGACCCCCGCCGGGTGGCACAAAGAATTCGAACGCCGCGTAGGCGCCTCCTGTGTTGTTTGCGGCGGCCTTGATGATGTAACTGTCACCGGCCATCGTGTAGCTAGGGCCTGTGCCGGCGCGGGCAATATGTGCGGTGGGCACCGCCACGCTGCTCATGTCGATGACAGGCTCCTGCTCGCCGAGTTTGTCGACCCACGCCGCGAGTCGATCCAGCAGCATCGTGATGAACCGACGAGTGGGTTCATCATGCAGGCTGCCGTCATCGCTGAATTTGTTTTTGGCGCTGTCGATCAGCACCTCGGGCTGGTTGACGGGCAGCATGTCAAGGTAGGACAACACCTGTCGCAGATGGAGCTGGGCCCGCCCGGATCCGGATCTGCCGGTAGATGCGCCGATTAAAGCGACCGGTTTGCCGGCCAATACGTGCTGCCCGGGAGGGGCGCCGATTGGCGTTCGTGACAACCAGTCCAACGCGTTCTTGATAGGTGCTGAGTAGGAATGGTTGTACTCGGGGGTGGCGATCAGCAGCGCGTCGGCGGCGGCTACCCGTTGTGCCAACCGCGTCACGGCAGGCAACAAGCCGGCGCTTTCGGTGTCTTCGTCGAACATCGGCATCGCAGCGAGACTTTCGATCTCGATTGTCATGCGCGTCGGAGCCAGTTCTTGGGCAGCCACCAACGCGGCGGTGTTGTAGGAAGCGCGACGCAGGCTACCGGAGAGTGCTAGGACGCGAATATTGCTTTCTGTCATGGTGATTCACTCACTTCGGGGCTGATCTGAAACTCGTGGGCGGTGAGGACTTCCGCGAAGAAGTCGAGCATGCGTTGCCAGGAGCGTGAGTCGGCCTGGGGATCGAGAACGGCTTCGGGGGTCCGTTCGGCGCCCAGCGATCCTTCGCCGGTGAAACTGTGTTTGGCGCCGCTATAGATGCCGATTTCCCAGTCAGCCTGAGCGGTGCGCATCTCATCGCGAAATGCGGAGACCTTTTCGAACGGCACGACAGGATCGTCGTCACCGGTTAAGACGAGGACTTTGGCGAGCAGATCACCTGGGAACGCGGGAAGGGGTGTGTCCAGCTCGCCATGGAAGCTGACCACGCCGCGCACCGGTGCCTGGTCGCGGGCTAGCTCGAGTACTGCGTTGCCGCCGAAGCAGTAGCCGATCGCAGCAACCCTGCTTGCGTCACATTCCGGTTGAGCGCACAACGCGTCAAGCGCTGCCCGGATGCGCCGCCGCAGGTATCGGCGGTCCGATCGGAAGGGTGTGACGACGGGGCGAGGGCCGGCGTCGAGATCGGTGATCGGGTAACCGAATACGTCAGCGGCCATCGTCGCGTAGCCCGAGGCCGCCAGCTTGTGCACGCGGTCTCGAATTGAGTCGGTGATGCCCAACCAGGCCGGCACCACTAATACGCCGGGGCGCGGTTCGTCTGCTGCCGGCACAAAATAACCGCGGAGACTCTCTTCGCGGTCGTGGTAATCCACCGGTCGACCTGACGCTGTCGTTGTCATCGGGGCTCCTGAGTCCTCGCGGTCACGCCGGGGTGTGGTTGCGGCGTGGGGCGGCTGGCAGTAATCGCCGGGATCAATGGCCGAACGGGACGTGACGTGCGCTCGGTGACAGCGTGACCCACTTGGTCTGGGTGTATTCGGCCCAATTGACCCGCGCGCCGTATCGGCCGCCGTTTCCGGATAACTTCACGCCGCCGAACGGCACGTAGGCGGCGTCGTCGACGGGCTTGTCGTTGATGTGCACCATGCCTGATTCGATGGCCAGCCCGACACGGCTCGCGCGCTGCGGGGATCCGTAGACCGCCGCCGACAAGCCGTATGGGGTGTCATTGGCCTTATCGATCGCTTCTGCGTCGGTGTCGAAGGCGGTGACAGCGGCAATCGGGCCGAAAATCTCCTCTTCCCAAGCGCGCATTCCCGGCGCCACCCCGGACAAAATGGTGGGCGGGAAGAAGGGGCCCCGCTTGGAGCCGCCTAAATGCAATGTTGCACCTTTGCTGACGGCGTCGGCGACGATTTCCTGCATGCGGTCGACCGCGCCGGGCAGCGTCATGGGGCCATACGATGCCTCGGGGTTGGCCCACGGGTCGTCGACGACCAACTTGGTCGCTTCGGCGGCCAGTGCTTCGATATACCGGTCATGCAGCGCGCGGTGCACGAGATGTCGGCCCGCGGCCATGCAGACTTGGCCCGAAAAATAAAACGATGCGTACAAGGCGGCCGAAATCATCTCGTCGAAGTTCTCGACATCGTCGAGAACCACGAACGGATTCTTGCCGCTGCCGCTGATGGAGACGTGCTTGAGGGTTCGGCTGGCCGCTTCGGCGACTCGTTCACCGGTGGCGGTGGAGCCGGTGAAGTGCACCATCGAGATCAACGGGTCGGTTTCGAACGCTTCGGCGTCGGCGCCTTCAGCAGGGATGCAGTGGAAGAGATTCTCGGGGAATCCGGCTTCTTCCAGGACGCGTGCGAAGACGAACCCGCTGGACATGATGGCTGTCTTATGAGGTTTCAGCAGCACAGCGTTGCCGGTAGCCAAAGCCGGTGCCACGTAGCGGGCGCCCAGGGTGAGCGGAACATTTGACGGAGTGATACCTGCAGTGACCCCGAACGGAATCTGCAACGCGTAGCTGTGGCGGTTGTCGCGGTCGGCGAGGATCTCACCGTGGCTCTGGGTTGGGTACGACGCGGCCTCAAGGAACTCGTCGGCGAGGAATTCGATCTCGAATCGGGCTTTCGATCGTGGTGCGCCGACCTCGCGTACCACCCACTCTGTGTACTCCTCAGCAAAGCTGCGCATCACTTGTTCGGCGCGAATGAACAAGCGGCGCTTCTCTTCTGGCGGGACACGTACCCACTCACGTTGCGCTTGGGCGGCCATGCGGGCCGCTTTGGATACGGTTTCGGCCGATCCCAATCCGACGGTGGCAAGTACCGCACCGGTCGCTGGCTCGACGACGTCGACCCGGCTATCGCCCTTAACCCACCCGCCGCTGTAAATCGCACCGTCCAGCATGTGTAGGTCGAAGAGCCTGGGTGTCGTTGTGGGCGCAGGGGAGTCCATAACTGAGGACATATGTTCATCCATCCGTTTCGTAGTGTGATTATTTCTGTGGCGGTTTCAGTCGCGCGCGGCGAGCTGATGGGTGATAAACCCGAAGTTGGGTACCCGTCGTGCGTATAGGTCCGCGAGCGGGGCGGCGAACTCGCCGCCCCAGTCGCTCAGAATTTCGGCGATCACCATGTTTGCGTTGGCGATCTTCACTCCGGCTTGACTCATCCGCAACATTGCTGCAGACAGCGCGTGGTGGTTGAGCGTGCCCGAGGCATCCATGACGGCATATACGTCATAGCCGTCACTAACGGCCCCGAGTGCCGGGAATGTCAGGCACACGTCGGCCGTCACACCGGCCATGACAAGTTTGGTTCGGCCGGTGATACGTACAGCCTCGACAAAAGCGGGATCCTGCCAGGCGTTGATTTTCAACCGGTCGATGACGGGCGCGGTTGGCAGGGCGGCAAGCAATTCCGGGAACAGCGGACCATTAGCTCCGTCTGGGTTGCTGGTCGTCAAGATGACCGGTAGCCGAAATGCGGCCGCCGATTCCGCCAACCACAGCGTCTGATTCTTCAGTTGTAGCGCTTCGACATCGGTCAAACCGAAATTCATTGTGCCGACTTGGTGGTCGATCAGGAGCAGCGCGCAATTGTCGGCCGTCAGGGTCTCGAAGAAACGCTCAATCATCTGCTGCCCTCATCGTTGGTTGCGGGGCACGCCCCGTTGATCGCCGACGAGCGCCGGCAGGGTGTTCATGGACGAGCCACCCCGTTTCTGTGGTGCAGTTCCGTCAGCGTGTGCCACGGCCCTCATGTACCCAGCGTGTCAGGGCGCGGCGCTGTGCCGCCATTCCGAAAGAGTTGGGTAGCGCGGTGATCGATCGGGTGAAGGCCACCCTGTCCGAAAGTACGGAAAACACGGTGCCGGACGGCGCCCTCCTAGGGGTTGGCCGCGCACAGGGGTCAGCGCGCGGTCCCGTCTGACGAGCAGGAAAAGCGGATCAAGACCGCACCGACCCATACGGCGGCACCATCTGAACGCCCCAGTACCGACGCTGGCCACGCACCCGGTTCGGGGTGGAGCATCTTGCGCGGATGGATTCGCACGCCATCACCGGACGCGGGTAGACGAGTCGGCGTACCAGCGTGATCGGCGCGACCTCGCGCCGATGAACTCGTCACGGGTGTAGACGGCGACTGAATACCATGACGCGGCACCTTGCTGTCGGCTGTTCAGCTTTCGGTTGCCGTTGACAGATGTTGATTCCAGCCGACCCAAGCCCGCCGCCTGCGGCGAAGGTAAACGGGAATCATCAAATCTTCTCGCAATGTCATGTCTGGTGCTTTGAGATTGCGGTGGGGTGGTGAGTCATCCCCAGCCGATCCAGCCGCCGTGGACTTCGACCACGATCCCGCTGGTGAAGCTGGCATCAGGAGAGGCTAGGTACACATATGCGGCGGCGAGTTCTTCGGGTTGTCCGATTCGGCCGGTAGCGGACATTTTTGGTGCGGCGTGCGGGAATGCTTGAGCCGTTTGCGGAGTGTTCAGCGCCACCTGGAACGGTGTCCAGATGGCGCCAGGGGCAACGGCGTTGACTCTGATGCCGCGGGGCCCCAGGTTGAGCGCAAGGGCTTTCGTGAAGGCATCGATTGCTCCCTTAGTTGCTGCGTAGTCGACGAAGTTGGCGGCGCCGTAGACACCGCCGACGCTGGACGTCGAGATGATCGCGTCGCCCACCGTCATGTGAGCGAGCGCGGCCTGCGCCAAGTGGAAACACGCCAGGATGTTGACGTCAAAAACGCGCCTCAGTTGTGCCTCGTCAATGTCTTCGAATCGTTGCCGCTCGCGCCCGTAGGCGGCGTTGTTGACGAGTATGTTGAGGCCTCCCAGAGCATCGGTTGTCTCATCTACGGCGTGTCGACAACCGTGGCGTGTGGCCAGGTCGACCTTGAGTGCAACGCAACGGCGACCCTCCTGCTCGATCAACGTCTTGGTCGTTGCGGCGTCTTCGTCGGCGATGTTGTAGGCGATCGCCACGTCGGCGCCCTCTTTGGCGTAGGCGATCGCGACCGCGCGACCGATGCCGCTGTCGCCGCCGGTGATCAGCGCCACTTTGCCGTCCAGCTTTCCCGCTGCCCGGTAATGGGCGAGGTCACTGATCGGACGGGGCGTCATTTCGGCCTCGATGCCTCAATAGGGTTGTGGATCAGGTTGAAAAGTGTTGGGGTCGGTGGGGTATCGGTCATTTTGAGCGCTCATCGGTCTTCCTCTCGTCGGTCGAAGAGTGCTTGTCGCCGCGTGTCTGCGCGTCGCGCGGTATGTCGTGCGGTGTGTCACCAGGGGATCGGTGCTGCGTCGCGGAAGAATCCGCCCGAGGGGCCGTCGTCGGGCAAGTCCACCGCCCACATGACACTGGCGGCGCCATCCTGTATGGACCGTCCGCCGCCACCGCCCATGTCTGTGGCCACCCATCCGGGGCAGACGGCGTTGACAAGCACGTTGCGATTGCGCAGGTCGGCGGCGAGTTTGACGGTCAACATGTTTAATGCGGCTTTGGTAACGCTGTAGATCGGTGTGGCGCCGCTGCCGGCCGTTTCGGTGAACGAGCCAGCGCCGCTGGATACATTGACTACTTTCGCGCCGCGGCGCAGCAACGGCGCCAGCGCTTGGGTGATGCGCCAGGCGCCGAACAAGTTCACTTCGATGTCGCGGTGCGCGCGTGCCATGTCCACGTCAACCGCGTGATTGTCGTCGTCGTAGTCGACACCGGCGTTGTTGATCAGCACGTCGATGTGACCGACCTCGGCACGCAGGTGTTCGGCGGCTCGCCGGACACTGGCGTCGTCGGCGACATCGAGCGCACACACCAGCACACGTCCGGGCGGACCTGCCAAGCGCCGTGCGGCGTCCTTGCCTTTGGCGGTGTCACGAGCGCCAAGGACTACGGTGCAACCGCGGCGCGCCAGTTCGCTAGCCAGTTGTAGGCCGATGCCTCGATTTGCGCCCGTGACCACGGCGACGCGGTGATCAGCCATCAGTGTGCTCCGGTGAGGACTCGGTGAGCCCGGAGCGGTCCCCCGTCTCCCAGATCGGGGTGATGACGCAGCCCGACAACTTCCACCCCTGCTCCCTGCGCGCGAACTGATAGCGGTAACGACCGCCCAGTGCCCACTTGCGGGTGTGCTCGCCGTCGCTGCGGCAGTGCATTGCAGCAAAGTTGACCCAACAGGTGGCGCGGTCACCGTCGATGTCGATGACGTGGTTCGTCACGACATGCTCGATGCCGTCGATCAGGCGATGGTCGCTGCGGACACGCTCGATCAGCGCGGTGGGATTCGCGGGCAAGACCTCGCCATTTAGTGCCCTGTAGTCAAAGTGCACCCGCTCATCGAGTTGACGGACCGCGCCCACGTAGTCGCGGGTATCGATGCAGAGCAGAAATCGGTGCAGCACGTCGCGGATTGTTGTGAGAGCCTCAACATCGCCGCACGGCCTGCGTTCCGCTGCACTTGCAAGCTCGTTCATCATCGTCCCTTCAGTCGTCGAAGGTAGTGTGGCGGGCTGCCTGTTCCCACTGCCGCAGTTCAGCTTCGACCGCGTGCAGGTGCTCCAGGATGCTGTCGACGGCATCAGAACCCAAGGGCAGCCGCAGGGGGGTGCGTTCGGCGTCGAGGGCGGCCACGATAGCAGCGGCGGCCTTGGCCGGATCACCTGGTTGCGTGCCGCCGCCGGTGGTGACGTAGTCGCGGGTGGGTCCAACGGTAGCGGCGTATTCGGTGATCGGCTGGGACAGATAAGCCGCGTTCGCGCCGAACAGATTGGTGCGAAACGCCCCTGGCTCGACGATCAGGAACCGCACTCCAAAGTCGACTTCTAGGGCCAACGTTTCCGTCAGTCCTTCCAAAGCGAACTTGGTGGCGCAGTAAGCGCCGAATCCGGGGCCGGGCACCTGGCCCCCGACCGACGACATTTGCACCACGGCGCCGCCGCCGCGGGCGCGCATGTGCGGTAACGCCGCCCTGGTCAGCGCGGCCGGAGCGAAGAAGTGCAGCTCGAACAACTCCCGCAGCTCGGCATCGGTGGTCTCTTCCAGCGCTCCCACTTGGGTACGCCCGGCATTGTTCACCAACACATCAAGGCGCCCGTATCGGGCAACGGCGTCATTGAGCGCCGCCACCGCCGCCGCAGTGTCAGCGACATCCACTCGCAGCGGCTCGACCTGATCCGGATGGGCGGCGACAAGATCATCGAGGCGGTCTACGTGGCGGCCCGCGGCGATCACCACATCACCGGCGGCGACGGCTGCCGACGCCAGCTGCCGGCCAAAGCCGCTGGTGGCACCGGTAATAAACCACACTCGCTGCGCGACTGGTGCAGTCATCATCATCAACTCCTTTAACCTTCGGCGTCTCAACCCTGGGATCTACCATCGGCGTGTGAGCGGGTAGCCGTCCAATATCTTCTGTGATAACCATCGGATATGGACGTGCACGTGCGGGACTTGCGTTACTTCGTCACTGTCGCGGAGCTGTTGCACTTCACCCGTGCTGCCGAGGCGTTGTTCATCAGCCAGCCCGCCCTGTCGAAACAAATCCGTACCCTCGAAACCCAGCTGCGCGCACCGCTTTTCGTACGCACCAAGCGCACAGTCGAACTGACCGCCGCCGGTGCCGCGCTGCTGCCCCATGCCCAACACATGCTGGCTGTCTGGGCGGATGCCGAACAGGCCGTGGGCGCCGCCGCGGTCAACCAGGACGCCACCCTGGTCGTCGGATTTTCGACCAGCGTGGGGCGCGGCCTGCTGCCCGCTATTCGGGCTCGCCTAGCCAACCACGCCCCCCATGCCCAAGTACGGATGCGCCAAATCCCTTGGGGCGACCCCACCGGCGGTCTAATGACTTCGGGCCATCAGCGCACCGACGCCGCCTTCGTCTGGCTCCCTCTACCCCGGCCGGAGTCCTATCAGTGGCTGCAGGTGGCCACCGAAGCCCGCATGGTCGCCCTGCCCCCCAAGCACCGCCTCGCCGACCGCGACACCATTGCCTTCACCGACCTGCTCGACGAGCCCTTCATCGCCCTGCCGCCCTCAAGTGGAGTATTGCGCGATTACTGGCTGGCTCTCGAGGCCCGTGACGGGCGTCCCGTGCGCATCGGCGCCGAAGCCGCCAGCACTGACGAAACCGTCGAAGCACTCAACGCTGGGCTGGGCGTGTGCCTACTTGCCGCTGGCAATGTCCCACTGATCGACCGCGACGGCGTCATCATCCGCCCCGTCACCGGACTGAGCCCGAGTCAGCTCGTCCTCGCCTGGCGCCGCAACGATGACAGACCCCTACTGCAGGCTTTACGCCGGGCGCTAGCAGAAGCGAATCTGGCAACCCGGGACCCTCTGTCCCACCAGTAGAGACTCTGAGAAACCAAATCCGTTGTCAGTGTCGCGCTTACAGGAGCCAGTTATGGTCGGGAGGAACGAGAGCCGGCGATCGCCGTGCGGCTGCTGAGTAGCGGTTGTGCCGGTGCGGCCGCGACCGCACTGCAGTTGTTGACCGTGCGTTCGGCGGCCACGCGCAGCTGACGTCAAGTCCAACGCCCGACACCCGGTCTTGCACCGTAATGTACCCGCCGGTACGATCTCGATCAGGGTGGTACTACGGTGTACCACGGATGGGACGGCGAGTATGCGCGACGTGGTGCCAGTCGCACCGGTTCGGCACACTACGTCCACGGCGAAGTTGCCGCCCGCCCTGCCATGGCCCAAATCGTTAGCGGGAATTGGCTTTTCGATATCGCGTCCTTGGACGCTCCGCCAGGGGGTGCGCCGCTGCGGCAACGTTTTTACTCTTGATATTCCCGTGTTTGGCAACACCGTTGTGGTAGCCGACCCCCTGCTCGCCAAACAGGTGTTCGCGGCGAGCACCGACGATCTCGTTAATATTCAGCCGAACCTGAGTCGAGTGCTAGGGCCGGGATCGGTGTTCGCCCTTGACCGCCAGCAGCACCGCGACCGCCGCAAACTCCTGACACCACCGTTTCACGGCAGGAGCATCAAAAGCTACCAGCGGATCATCGAGGAAGAGACGCTGCGAGAAGCGTCGCGCTGGCCGATCGGACAGGAGTTCCGAACACTGGAGCCGATGAACCGGCTCACCCTGAACGTGATTTTGCGCGCCGTATTCGGAGCCCAAGGCACCGAATTCGAAGAACTGCGGCGGCTCGTTCCTGGATGGGTCACGCTGGCCTCCCGGCTGGTGCTATTGCCGCGGCCGTCGAGCGGTTTAGCCCGCTACGGCCCGTGGGGGCGCCTGGCGCTAGCACGGCGCCAGCTTGACGAAATCATCTATCGATTGATTGAGAAAGCCAGAGCTGCAACAGATCTCGGCGAACGCAGCGACATCCTTGCATTGCTGTTGCGCAGCCGCTGCGACGACGGCTCAGCGATGTCTGACGCGGAGATCTGCGACGAGTTGCTCACGTTAGTGGGCGCGGGCCATGAGACAACGGCTTCGACGCTGGCCTGGGCCTTTGAGCGGCTGCGTCGACACCCGGCAATCGCCACAGCACTGGCTGCCGAAGCCGCCGGCGAGGGCAATCAGCTGCGGCAGGCAACAATTTGTGAGGTCCAGCGTGCGCGCACGGTCATCGATATGGCGGGTCGGCGTGTGGTGACTGCGATGTTCGAACTTGGCCAATGGCGCGTGCCGCAAGATTATTCGATCCTGATCAGTATCGCCTCGCTGCATGGGAACACCCGTGCTTTCTGTGAGCCTGACCGATTCGACCCCGACCGTTTCATCGGCGATCGTCCTTTGAACTTTGCCTGGTTGCCGTTTGGTGGTGGAACCCGACGCTGCGTCGGCGCAACATTCGCCAACTTCGAGATGGATGTCGTGTTGCGAACGGTGTTGCGCCACTTCATTCTCGACGCGACGACCGACCCAGGCGAGAAAATGCACTCGCGCGGCGTCGCGTACACACCGAAAGACGGCGGGCGCATCGTGCTGCAGCGCCGCTGATGTGCGGAACCGGCACGGCGTTACGCGGGATAAAGGCAGATCTATCGCGCCCACACACCCGCAAGAGCCGCGCTCGGGCAACCGCGGCCGTGACATGGTGTTAGCAGTGAAATTCCGAATGACCGCAAGGAAACAGGATGAGTTGGGATATCCGGCGCAGAGATCGCGTCGCGGTAGTGACGATGACAACCAATCTCGTCAACGCGCAGAACCGCGCGTTCTTCGCCGACCTACACGAGGCCTTCGACACTCTGGAACGCGACCACGCTAGCTCGCCGGTGGTGCTTACCGGAAGCGGTACGCGGTTCTCCGCAGGTCTGGATTTGGGGGAGCACTTCCCGCTGTTCGCAGGTGATCGCGCGCCCGTCGCGTCGTGGTTCGAGCAATATCGAGCCACGAACATGCGCGTGTTTACCTATCCACGCCCGGTGGTGGCGGCGCTCAACGGGCACGCCTTCGCGGGCGGCTTGATCACGGCGGCCGTCTGCGATTACCGGGTCGCCATCAGCGAGGGTGCACGATTCGGTCTCAACGAGGTGCCGATCGGAATCCCCATGCCGGCAGTATACGTCCGAATGCTTACTCACGCGTGGGGCGAGCCAGTGGCGTCACGTACCAGCCTGCTTGGCGAAACCTTCTCTCCTGCAGAAGCTTACGCGCTGGGGATGGTTGATGAGTTGGTGCCGGCCCACGCGCTGCTTGATCGCGCCGTCGAAGTGGCTGAACGGACTCCCGAGGACTGTCTCGAGCAGTACGCCTTCACCAAGCGGGCCTGTCAGGCCGCTGCGCTGCGTGACATCACCGAACTCGCTGATTCACTCGATGAAGACCTTCCCGACTACATGACCGCCGCGCCGGCCCGTCGGGCGCATCGGCGCTACTGGCAGCAACTCAAAGGCCGTCCCCCGTCATGGTAAGTCGCGCCGCTGAGTCGACGCTGCCACCCTGGACGATTTGGCAACGCCGGCCGTTCCCCGACACCAACCTGCTGTTGATCGCCGGTCGTGAGCCGGCGCTGGTCGACAGTGGCTTTATCGGCCACGCCAAGCAGACGGTCGCCTGGGCCAGTGCGCACAGTCGGCGCATTCGATGGGTCGTCAACACCCACTGGCATTCAGATCATGTCGGTGCGAACGCGCTCCTTCAGGCGATGGGAGCGGCGATCGCCGCCAGCACTCCCGACGCTGATGCGCTCGCCCGACGCGACCCGGGATGCTGCCAGGCGGAATACCTCGACCAGCCGGTCAGCCCCTACGTCGTCGACATGTCCTTGGAGGACAACGCAATCCTCAGGCTTGGCGACTGCGACTGGCAAGTCATCCGCACGCCTGGGCATACGCCGGGGCACCTGTGTCTGTGGCAGCCCGACGAGCGGCTCCTGGTAACCGGTGACGCGCTCTCTGATTACGACGTTGGCTGGGTCAATCTGGCGTTGGACGGACCCGATGCAGCCGAAACCGCTCTCACCTCACTGCATCGCATGACTGATCTGCGTCCGCGGGTGCTGCTGCCAGCGCACGGGCCGATTCCGTCCGACACGAGCGCCGCCCTAGCCGCAGCGCGCCGCCGAGCCCAGCGCCTCATCGACGATCCCGAAAACGCGGTGTGGTACGGTGCTCGCCGAATCTTCGCGTTCGCGTTGATGATTCACGACGGGATCGCGGTCAACGCGGTCGAGTCTTATCTGCATAAACGGTTGTGGCTGGTTGATGCGGCGCGCCTCTTGCGGACCACGCCGGAAGCTTTCGCAGCCGAGCTGATCGAGGCCATGCTGGCAAGCTCTGCCATCGTCTGCCGCAACGGTCTCCTGTACGCCGCCGCCGAATACACCCCGGTCGAGATGTTGCCGGTGGGCGTGCCCTTTCCCCGCTCTTGGCCGCCGTGAGGCGAGCTCTACCGCGAAGCCGTGCCAGCCAAGTTGGAAGATCAAGCAGACTCACGTATCTCAGCGTGTGTTCGGGTGTGCTGGGCGAGAAATCATTCAGTCGCGCAGTCCGCGCATTGCCGCCAGAAGCCTAGCGCGGAAGTCTGGGTCCAGTTCCTCCTCGGTGATGCGGCCTAGCGCGCCCACCGTCGCCCGAAATTGCTCAAGATAATGTCGACAACCCTCGCAGTCACCCAGGTGCGCATCAAAGCGGGCGCGGCGTCGAGCGTCGAGCCCGTCGTCGAGGTATTCAGAGACAAGCTCCACTAGCTCATTGCAGTTCATAGGCTCGCGCGTCATGGTTGTCCTACAAGATAGTCCTCGAGGCGCTGCCGAACGACCGCCCGCCCACGATGCAGCAGCACGCGCTGATTGGCAAGGCTGATGTCCAGGAGTTGACAGACCTCATCGGAGTCGAAGCCCAGCACATCGCGTAGTGCGACTACCAGCTTTTGCCGCTGCGGGAGTTCACTGAGTCCCTCATTGACCACCTGCAGCAACTCGCCGCCGAGTAACGAACCCTCAGGCGTGAGGGGAAACGGCGATGGATGCTCTTTCCAGTGCCCCGGAGTCGCATCCTCCGGGCCTTCAAAGCGCGTCGGGTCAACCGTGTGTGCTCGCTCCGACTTCTCGCTTTCGCGGCTTTCCGCCACGCCGCGTCGTTTGGCGAGATTGACCAAAATGGAATACAGCCAGGTCCGCAACGCCGATCGACCCTCGAAGCGGTCAATCCCTTTGAGCACGGCAATCCATGTCTCTTGAACGACGTCTTCGGCGACCTCGCGACTGGGAACATATGATTGCGCGATTCGTAACATCGGGCCGGTGTGCTGGTCCACCAGCCTGGTGAACGCCCAGTGCTCGCGGCGACGCAGCGCGTCGAGCAGCTCTGTGTCGTCGGTGGCCTGTCTTGCCGTCATGGCCAGTGACCTCCGCTGCCGGTAGTGAATCGGTGACGGGTGTCGAAAGACATCCCAATGTGTACTGGACAGTACAGCATCAGGCGGTGTGTGACGGGCCCTGGCATGAGCGCGCTTCGGTAGGTACCAAAAGGCGGTGCCACTCGATGGGTAACCGCTGACGAGTTCTCTGGGACTGTTTGTGGCCGTGTACCTGCAGCTGCTGAGCCACGCCGCGCGTCGGGGCCATCGCCGTCGCATCTCCGTCGGCAGGACAGGCGGTATGCGTCGCCTTGAGGGTCGACGAGTCAATTCCGATCCTGCGGAGCGAAGATCGCTTTCCGGGATCGGATGAGACCCGCAAGCATCAACGCGACGTAGCTGTAGGGCATGACGATGATCGGTTGCCCAGTGGCGGCAAAGAATCGGGTGGCGGCGAATGCGTCGTGAAGCCCGATCCACAACAAGCAGAAGGCCAGGAACCACCAGGCCCACCGCTGGCCGGCGCGCAGCCCGAACCGTGCGACCACGCTGACCGCGACGGCCGCGGCCGCGACGTTGACACCGCCGACCGATCCGGTCAATTCGGCCCACTGCTGAGCACCGTTTCCTGCGGCCGCAAGTCTGTTGAAGGTAAAACCCAAGCTGCTCAGGCCGGTCGGCCACGGAGCATCAGGGCGTGCCACGCCGAGCTGCGTGGTCACAAAAGTGATCAATCCCGCGGTGAACGGGATGGCGCCGGCGGCGAAATTCAGACGCCAACCGGGCACCACCTGTGCGCTGTGTGACGTCGTCGCATCAACGGGACTGTGGTCAATGAAATCGCGGGGCTGGGACACGGACGCTCCTTAAGTGTTCGGTGTTCTCTTCGTTGAGTGCACCGCAGTACGCAATGCGTTACACGTCCCATCTGCCGGACAGATCCTGCTCGCATGAGCTGGCTCCGTACGAGGTTGGTCATGTCTTCTAAGTGCGGCAGCGTAGGGATGACGGTCAGCGGTGACGAACTGGGAGCCAGCCAACCGTGACCGCGAGGTCGAACTCGGTTGCGGCGCATGCCGCTAAACGTCGACGCGCACTACCCTGTCGATCTCCAACGCAAGGTCGTACCCCCAGGCGCTGGCTGGTGTGTGCACGCCGGGGGGCGCGTCACCGGCCAGGATGCGCCGCATGCAGGCGGCGGCGGCTTTGGCGGTGAAGATGTACGCGTCGGGACCGCGTAGCACCGCGGTGGTTTGAGCGCCGCCGGTGCCAGTTGCTCGTGCCCACACCGCACTGCGACCTTGGGCCAAAGCCTCGTCGGTGGGGCCCTCGGGCAGGCGGCGGGCCACCGCGCGTAGTAGCCCGCCGTGGGGAATGCCTATCATCATCCGTACCGGGGTGGGGAAAGCCATGTAGGTGTCATAGGACGGAGCCGCCGGAACCGAGGCCACCAGGTCTGCGCGCCACGGGTTAGTGACAACAGTGGTCAGACCATCACCGTCGCCGAAATCGACTTTCATGCGTGCCCGGCCGGCCCGGCAGGCGACGAGGGCGCCGCTGCGCCTGCGCACACCCGGGCGGCGCAGCGAGCCGAGCACTACTTCGGCCGTTCCGCGCGACACTGCGCCCACCGTCTTCAATGCCACTTCAACCCGAACCGGTGGGCCCACCAAGGTTTCCGCGACGTAGGCGGCGAGGCAGTCCGAGGCCACGATGCCATACCCGGCGCCGGGCATCACCAGGACGCCGGCTGCGCGCGCCCGGTCGTTCCAGGCCGCTGCTGCCAGGTGCTCGTCGACCTCGCCGGCGAGATCAAGATAGGCCACGCCCGCGTCCACACAGCGGCGCAGCAACGGCGCTTGGGTCCGTCCAAAAGGGCCGGCGCAGTTGAGCAACGCCTGCGTAGCGGATAGGTCGAGGTCGTCCAATCCGCCGATCCGCACGTCGAGGCCCAGCGGATCGGCGACCGCGCGAAGGGCGTCTTCGCGCCGCCCACTGAGCACCGGCTGCAAGCCTTGCTCGGCGAAGGTGCGCGCCACCAGGCGCCCGGTGTAGCCGGTGGCGCCGTAGAGCAGGATCACGGCCGCCGCCCGCTTTCGGCGATGCGGGCGAGGTTGTCGACCCAGCGCTGGTGCATGCGCCGCATCGCCGGCGCCAGGACCGGACTGAGCAGCTTCGAGGCTGCTCCGCGTTGGGTCTCCTCGGTGCGGATGTCGGTACCGCCGTCGCTGCGGGCGGTCAGTACCCAGGCGTGATGGCCACGTGAACCCAAGCCGCTGCCCGTCCAGGCGAGCCGCTCCTGGGGTTCGTATTCGGTGATTTCGGTAGTGACCGGCGCGCCGAACGTCACCCAGGAAAAGCGGCTGCCCAGCTCGACGCCGGGCCACGGGCCGCCGCGGGAACGCATCCGCTTGGCGTTGCCGTAGTAGTCGTGCCAGCGGTCAGGTCGCACCAGCCATGCCCAGACCGCCTCGGGTGCGGCGCGGCTGGCTCCGAGGTTGGTCTCATGGATCGCGGCGCCGGCCGGTTCGTGGCCCGCGGGCCACTGGACAGTGCTCATTTCGTGCTCCCTCCAAAACGATTCGTCACAGTTCCGATCCGCGGCACGATGAGCTTGACTGTCGCGCCGGGCGGCGGTAACCGGCCCAGCTCAATTCCGCTACAACCGGCCAGGGTGCCGGTGGACAAGAGTTCACCCGCATACACCGTCTCGCCGGCGCACGCGCGGTGGAGGCACGCCTGCAGCGAGTGCGCGAAGTCATCGGCGCGACCGTGGCACCACTGTTGGCCATTGACTTCCACGGTCCCCGACAGCGAAGCAATATCGTCAACCACGTCGTCGGCGGTGAGCACCTCATTAGACATGGCAGTGGCAAACGACTTGCACTTATTCACCGGGCCGAGCGGGCTGCCCCGCACTTCCTCCCATTGGGTGTCACGCAGTGAGATGTCGTTGAGCAACACGAGTCCGCCGATCGCGTCGCGGCAGGCGCTGACGGTGGCGTCGCGGACCTGATGGCAGACCACGAAGCCCAGTTCCAGTTCGAAGTCCAGATCGTGGCCGTACGGGGGCACCGGGATGGGTGTTCCGTCGGGAACCAGCGCGCAATGGTTGCCTTGGTAGAGCAGTGGGGTGTGAAGCATCATGGGCCGCACCCGCAACCGGGGGATTGGGCGGCCCGCGAGGCGCTCGTACACGCCGGCCACGCGGGCCGCGCGTGGCGCGTAGCGTGCCAGCATGCCTCGGGCGACACCCTCGGAATGACTCGGTGAGAGCAGGAAGGGCCGCAGCGAGCGCGCGGAAAACGGCAGCCGTGAGCTCAGATCGGGCGTAAAACGCTGCGACGCAACGTGCTTGGCCAGCTCGCGTACCGCCGCGCGGGCCGGGGCACCGGCAGCAAGAAACGTCACCACGTCGCTCGAACAGGCACTCAGCACCGCACGCAGCGATGGAGACACCTCGGGGCGGGCCAGCGCGTCCGCGATCGGCAACCACCGCTCACGCGGCTCATCCCACGCCGCGACGGTGTCCCCGCCGGATCCGCCGACCACGCGCAGCCTCATAGCTTGCGGCCTTGGCGGTGCCCCTCGTAGACCGCCTCGTAGGTGCCGCGGGGTGCGACGGCGTCACCGATGGCCTCGAACGAGACCTCGCGTTCCCGCAGCGGTTGTGCGAGTGCGTCCTGGGAGTGACGCGCGGTGGCCATCACGATCCAGTCGGCAGTGACCTGCCGGGTTGTGCCGCCGGTAGGGTCATGCACCAGCGACAGTGTCACCTGCTTGCCGTCGATGCCGGTGATCCAGTGGTCGCGCACCATTTCGACACCGGCGGCATACAACTGGGGGTAAATCCACTCAAGGTAGACGTCGAGGATCGTCTCCATCCCCACCATCGGCCACCGCGTTACCAGCGACACCTGCGCGCCGCGCTGCGCGAGCAGCACGGCGGTCAGAGGGGCCACCACATCGGACTGATCGTCAACGACCACGACAGTGCCGTCGGGTGTCACGCTGCCCTCAGCTACCTCATCCCAGCCCGCGGTGCGGCCGCTCTGCCACCCCGGCACCGGCTGCCCGGTCCAACCCTGGAAGCCGTCGCGGGCGGCGCGCGAGCCGGTAGCCAGCACCACATGGTCGGGCTGCAGCTCGGCCAGCAGCTCGTCAAGGAGAGCGCCATCCACACGCACCCCGGTACGTATTTGCGCGCCGTTGCCGACGGCCTGCTCACCCAGCCAGGTACCGATGCGTCCGTACTCGGCGCGGGTGGGCAGCCGCGACTGCAGTAGCGCGTGACCGCCGACCTGGTCGGCGGCCTCCACGACGGTGACGGTGTGCCCGCGTGCCGCTGCTACCCGCGCGTACTCGAGGCCTGCGGGACCCGCCCCGATGACGAGCGCGCGGCGCGGCGCGTCGGCGCGACGGAGCGTGCCTCGACCCCATGCTGCTTCGCGGCCCATCGCCGGGTTGTAGACACACTGCACGCGACGGCCCTGCATCGCAGTCTTCCAGCACAGGTTGGCCGCGACGCAGCGGCGGATATCCTTTGGCCGGCCTTGTTCGGCCTTGGTGACCCAGTCCGGGTCGGCAAAGAGCTGGCGCCCCAAGCACACCGCGTCGCCGTGGCCCTCGACCAATAGCTGCTCGGCCACCCGCGGCTCGGTGATGCGTCCCACCATCAGGACCGGCTTCCCCGACACCGCCTTGATCGGGGAGGCCAAGTCGCGCTCCCAGCCCTGCTCGAAATGCATCGGGGTGTGGATGAATGCGTGGTGGACCCCGGCGGACACCGACACGTAGTCCACGTCGCAACGCTTTTCAAGTTCGCGTACCACCTCGACCACGTCGGGCGTCTCAAGGTCACCCGGCCAAAATGACGTGGAGTTGATCCGGTATCCGAGGAACGGCTGGTCGCCGACCGCGGAGCGCATCGCGTCCAAACAGCGGACCGGGAATTGCAGCCGGCGCTCAAAATCCCCGCCCCATGCGTCGTCGCGGTGGTTGTAGAGCGGGGACAGGAACTGCCATGGCAGGTAACCATGGGAGAGGTGGAATTCGACGCCGTCCAGGCCTGCGGCGACCGCCCGCGCCGCCGCCGCACCGAAAGCGTCGATGATCTCTTCGATCTCGCCATCGTCCATGGCCTTCGGCGTCATCGCCCCGGGAGTTTCGCCCAGCGGGATCTGCGACGGTGCGCGCGAGAACCACTCCGCGTCCGGGTCAAAACGGGTGTCCTGCTTGAACGCCAGCATCGATCGAACCCCGGTGTGCAGCAACTGAATTGCGAGCTTGGCGCCCTCGGCATGCACGGCCTCGGCCACCCGGGCCAACGGCGGGATCGCGCGATTGTCATACAGCGAGCCCACCGTGAGCGGCGCGGCCAAAGAGGACGGGTGAACGTGGGTGGCGCCGATGATGATCAACCCCACCCCGCCAGCGGCACGTTCGCGGTAATACGCCACCGCCTGATCGGTGAAGCGCCCCGACCACGGATCGTCGACCCAGGTGGGACAGGTCGGTGGGAAGACGACGCGGTTACGGATCTGGCTGTGGCGAATCCTCCACGGCGACAGCAACCTCGGGAACCCGGACTCCTTGACGACCATCCAATAATCGTTTACGAAACCAATAAAAGTGTCAAGATATTGTTGGGCTCTATACTCTGGCGTGTGTCAGCCTCCGAAGGGCAGCTGCGTGGGACGCGTGCACGCGATGCCATCGTGGATGCCGCCCGCCGTCAATTCCTTGAGGTGGGTTTTCGCCGCGCCTCCATCGAGTCAATCTCTGCGGCCGCCGGAGTCTCCCGCCCGACTGTCTACGCGCACTTCGCCTCCAAACAGGAGGTGTTTCGCACCATTGTCGCGCAACTGCATGACGACCGCATCCGCGCCATGGCCGATGCCGCCGTCCCCGACGCGCCAATCGCCGATCAGCTCTACGCCGTCCTGTCGGCGCGCTTTGCGCCGTTCGTGGCCCTGACCGCCTCGTCGCCCTATGGTGCAGAGCTACTCGACGAGAACAGTCGCACCTGCGGGGACATCACCCGTGACTCGCGTCAACGCTCCACGCGGCTGCTGCGTGAGCTCTTGGCCAACGCTGATCGTGCCGGAACCATCAACCTGAGCGACGTCGGTCTCACACCAGCGACCGCCGCCGACGTCATCTACGACGCCGCCCGAGGCGCCAAAGAAGACGCAACACTGACCGTGCAGGCCTACCGGCGCCAACTGAGCCGGCTGGTCACCGTCCTCGCCCGCGGCCTGGGTGCCGGCCGCTAACCACTTCGTTTGTGCCATGCGAGCGTTGACCGCAAGTTGTTGGCGCTGCCGAGCATTCGAGTGATATAGAACGGGCGGCCGACCATCGCCGTCGGTCACACAGTCTGTATCGACACCCTGGCCGATCGACGCTCCCAAGCGGCACGCAGCGCCTCACCCAGCGTCCACGTGGCCGCACCCAGCAGAGCAATGTCTTTGATCAGAAAGCCGCCGGTGTCGGTGAG
The DNA here is from genome assembly GCF_048287075.1 of Mycobacterium sp. 23. Taxonomy (NCBI): domain Bacteria; kingdom Bacillati; phylum Actinomycetota; class Actinomycetes; order Mycobacteriales; family Mycobacteriaceae; genus Mycobacterium; species Mycobacterium sp. 23. The sequence goes on along the minus strand of NZ_JBLVUX010000005.1, from coordinate 2,061,756 downwards.
CAACGGAACATATACAGACGAATTCTCGACCACGCCTGGGGTAGTAAACAAGAAACTGAGCGTCGACAGGAAAAGGAAGACGGCGATGGCACTGCCGGTGGCCGCGGCCCAGGCCGAGACCGGCCGGCTCGCGATCAGTACGGCGGCGGCGATCTCGATAGTGCCCAGCGCACTGGACAACCCCTGAAGGCTGAAGATGTTGTACAGCCAGCTCATCAGGGGTTGGTTGTTGATGAACAGACTGATTGCCTGGGCCTCCTGAATCGTGAACTTCTGTAAGCCGATCCAGGCCAGCGGAATGCACAGTCCGTAGCGCAATATGACTCCGCCGAGAGTGCTGATGACATCAGCAGCTTTTGCCAGGGGTGCGTGCGGAGTGTGCATCAGAACTCCATCCAAGAGGTTCGGTGAAAACGGGTCACCGGTTAGTGACCGCCAGAGTGCAGAGCGTTACACCGGTGCCAGACCCACGCCTGCAGCTGCCTATGGCTTCGAAGCCGCCGTGATCTGGTCGCAGTGACTCCGGGCAGAGGAGGCCAGAAAGTCGCCATCGATCTACAGGCTGCGGCGTAAGCGTACTGCACGGTACACTTCTGCTTGACGCAGTCAGAACGGTCGCCGACTACTGCCCAACACGAGATGAGGCTCGAGTCCGACGTGACGACCTCTACACCGCCCGAAGGCGATTCGACCGCTTCTCCAACTGGCCGCGCCGAGAATGGCGCTCCTTCATCGGCGCCAACTGGCGAACACGTCGAGGGATATGGCTTTCCCGCGGCGTTATGGCGGGCACTGGAAAAGCGTCCTCCGCCGGGTCTTTTGCTGATCAGGTGGCGCAGTCCACTACGGGGTCCGTGGCTGACATCGGTGTTCGGACTCATTCTGTTGGTCGTATTGCCTGTCGTCATCTTGACCGGTCTGCTGTCATACATTGCTTATGGCCCCCAATTTGGCCAGGCCATCCCGTTCGACGTGGGCCTACTCAAGCTGCCTACCTTCGACTGGCCCACCAGGCCGAGCTGGCTGTACCGCCTGACACAGGGCCTGCACGTCGGACTGGGGCTGATCATCATTCCCGTAGTTCTCGCCAAGTTATGGTCTGTGATCCCACGCCTTTTCAGCTGGCCTCCGGCGCGATCAATCGCCGCCATCCTCGAGCGCGTCTCGCTGCTGATGCTGGTGGGCGGAATACTGTTCGAGATCGTCACCGGCGTGTTGAACATCCAGTACGACTACATCTTCGGTTTCAGCTTCTACACCGCCCACTACTTCGGGGCTTGGGTCTTCATCGCCGGTTTCGTTGCCCATGTCAGCATCAAGTTCAGCAAAATGATGACCGGTCTACGCTCACGATCGATGCGAAGCGTCCTGGCAACCTCGAGAATTGACACGGTCCCGGAACCGTCCGATGAGGACGGACTGGTGGCGCGAAATCCCGATCCGGCGACTCTGAGTCGCCGCGGCATGCTGGCCGTCGTCGCCGGTGGGAGCGCGCTTGTCGGAGTGCTGAGCGCGGGCCAGACTATCGGGGGAGTCATGCGTCGCGCGGCGGTGCTGCTGCCACGAGGACGTAGCTACGGCACGGGCCCAACTGATTTCCAGATCAACCGCACCGCAGTTGCCGCAGGGATCGATTCGAGGTTTACCGGAGCAGACTGGCATCTGCGACTCGTCGGCGTTGGCGATATAGCACTGGATCGCACGCAGCTGGCGGCGATGCCGCACCACACGGTGAAACTGCCGATCGCTTGTGTCGAAGGGTGGTCGACAACGCAGGAATGGACGGGGATCCGGCTCGGCGACCTCGCGGCGGCGGTCGGACTTCCACGGCCTGGTTCTGCACTCGTGTCATCGCTGGAACGTTTCGGAAGCTTCAATCACGCTGTGCTGCAAAGTAATCAAATCGTGGACCCGCGATCGCTTCTGGCGTTCCAAGTCAACGGCGCCGACCTTTCGCTTGACCACGGTTATCCGGCACGAATCATTGTTCCGGCTCTTCCTGGTGTGCATTGCACCAAGTGGGTGTCTTCTATCGACTTCCGGACGACATGATGCGTTACCTGCTAGGTGTGGGACGACGACTGTACGGTGAGCGATTGCTGCACCTCATCGTGTTGCTCTCCGCGCTGGCACTTGGGGGTTACGCAGTATCAATCCTCGGCCTCGAAGAACTTTTCAACCGGAGAGTTTGGTGGCAGTCGATCGCTGTCTGGTTCGCTGTCGCCATCATCGCTCATGACTTGGTCCTGTTTCCGCTTTACGCGATGGCGGAACGCCTGATCCCTGCGAGATCATTACCGAATGGGGCCGTTCGTCATCGCTCGGTACGCGATATTTTGATCGTCAATTACATCCGCTTACCCACCGTGGCAAGCGGGTTGATCCTCTTGCTCTTCCTGCCTGGCATCATCGAACAAGGGGCGTCGACATATCAGATGGCGACAGGGCTGACTCAGGCGCCGTACTTCTCGCGTTGGTTGTTGCTGACTGCCGGGTTCTACCTCGTGAGCGCAATCTGTTTCGTAGTGCGGGTAGCGCTGACCAAGCCGGTCGCCGGCGAGAACGTTGAGGGCGACGATGTTCGGGTGCCGGTAAGTGCCGACGGCCGGCGAACCGACAATCCGCAATGAATTCCTCACTTCGCGCACCAACACGAGCATGTCATGTCTTTCGACGCACAGAAGGTCGAGTACTTACCTAAGCTACCGAAATAAATTGTTGCACAGAATATCTCATCGTTTATATGAAAGCACCGAGTTGAGGAGAGGGTTCGCGGCGTCAGTCACCCAAAGTGTGTGCTGGGTCGCGACAGCAGCGCTTGGTCGACGTAGATGTCTAGCTTCTCGTTGTAGAACGCGACCATCCCGGCGATTTCCACGACGGAGATCGTAGGATGCCGATATGTCCAGGCCAGATCCGGGTGAAGACGCTCTCCGATCTCCACCGACCAATAGCCTGAGGTGATCCCCTTATACGGACAAATGGTCTGTGTTGGACTGGGCTTCAGATGCGAGAAGTCGATGTCGGTGCGGTCAATATAGTAGCGAGTAGGTAAACCCGTCTCGAAAAGTAGTACAGGACACTCGGTTTCCGCCAGTAGGACATCGTCGAGTTCGATTCTGACGTGACGGTGCGAGCGTAGCGCATCCACCCGGACATACGGGCTGCGCGGGTGGCCGATGAGCGGTTGGTCCTCCTCGAACCAGTCGAGCGCGTCCCAGTCGAAGCGGAAACTCCCCGCGAGCGGACCGGTATCGTAAAGGCGCGCAGCAGACTTAACCGTGCGGTTGCCGTCTGCCAGCGAGAACAGCCGCGAGGACCCTAGCTGGAGTTTCTGGGTGTGCTGCTCGTCGACCAGGCACAACGTGTCGACGTCCTCGATAGGCACGTAGTACTGCGGGTAATACGCCACCTCCCAGACGTAGTGGGCCGCCTTCGTGTCGAATACCAGGATCCCGTTGAAGTAGCCACGAACCCGGCGTGGGACCGGTTCGATGCGCCCACGGTCGGCCGCCATCTGAGGGTAGTCCCGGTGCGGATTAGTGGATTCTGGAATCATCACAGCTCCTTCGGCTGGCTGGGAATGGTCGTGACGCGTTGATGGCATGGCGCAGAACCTCGGTACTCGAGACCGAACCCGCCGATGAAATATTCGTTGGACCACCTAGCGTTTGAATGCTTCGGGGTGCATCGCGGCCACTCAAGCGAGGCTGTTTTCAGACGAGATAACGGGCCTCACTTCGCGTCGGCTCTTCTTTCTGTACGTAATGGTACAGTGCTGGTCCTGACCCACAACGCCTCGGCTCGACGAAGCCTGCCAAGCAGATGCTTCGTCGAGCCGAGGCGACGATCACGCTGACACGACAGGGAAGTCGATGTCGGTGTGGGCGACATTGTTGAAGTAGTTGGTCAGGACATTGAGCCCTACGTGGCCAATCACTTCGGCGATCTCAGCGTCGCTTGCGCCGGCGTGACGTACGGCGGCAAGGGCAGAGTCATCGATCTGTCCGCGGTGTTCGTTGACAGTCACAGCAAACGTGAGAAGTGCTGCGGTCTTCGCGTCGTCGGCGTCGCCCTTGCGCGCTGCGGCCACCTGCTCAGCGCTGAGGCCGGCGACCTTCTGCCCGAGGTAGGTGTGCGCCGACAAGCAGTAGGAGCACGCGTTGGATTGGGCGATCGCGATGGCCAATCGTTCGCGGGTGGACCTGTCGAGCGTGCCGCGGTCGAGGCCGCCTGCCAGGCCCAAATAGCCGTGCAGCAGCGCGGGGCTGTGTGCCATCGCGCGGGTCAGGTTGGGGACTGCGCCCATGGCTTTCTTGACCGCGGATAGGGCCGCTGCTTGGTCGGGAGCCGCAGTGGCGTCGGTTACGAGGGGCAGGTTGCTCATGATGTTCTCCTTCAGCGGGTGAATCTTTCGGGAACCGCGGCGCAGTTGGCGCAGCGGATACTGTGTAGTGACGATCGTGTCCGATTCCGTTACAGCCGCAGATGAAGGAGTTCGATACCGAGGTGGTGGTCGAAACGCGGACGGTTCCTGACGATCGGTGGAAAACCGAGGCCGATCTGATTACGGCGCTGAAAGCCGGCGATGCACAAGCATTTAGCGCCCTTGTCGAAACCCTGCACGCTCCGTTGGTGCGGATGGCCAGCGTCTATGTTCACGCAGCGATGGCCGAGGACGCAGTGCAAGATGCATGGCTCTCGGTGGTGCGGTCCATCGGTAAGTTCGAAGGTCGCGCGAGCCTCCGCACGTGGATCGTGCGCGTCGTCCTCAACCGTGTGCGCAGCCTCGCGCGGGGTCAGTTCAATACGGTGCCGTACGCGACGGCCGGGCCCGAAACCGACGTGCGGCCGTCGGTTGATCCGGATCGAATGGCCCATCCTGAACTCGGAGCACACTACTGGCGTGATGTGCCTGGCCGGTGGGACCTTTTACCCGAGCAGCGGCTGATGTCGGCGGAGGTTCGTGCGGTGGTACTTGATGGGCTGCGCAGGCTGCCGAGTGCTCAACGTGAGGTGGTGTCGATGCGTGACATCGAGGGCTGGTCGAGCGAGGAGACATGCGAGGCGCTCGGCATATCAGCGGCGAACCAACGTGTGTTGTTGCACAGAGGCCGCGCCGTACTACGCAACTTGCTGGAGGTGTACCTCGATGAGCGCTGACGACGCCTTCATCGCTAACGACTTGCGCATTGCCTGCGCGGACGCCGTCGCGTTGGTCACTGATTATCTCGAAACGGCCCTAGTGGCAACAGACTTGGCTCGCTTCGAGCAGCACACGAGCCTGTGCGAAGCGTGCAGAGTGTACGTAGACCAAATTCGACGGACGATATGGATTACGCGAGCGGCGCGGCAGGAGTCGATCGAGATCCGTCCCACCAACTTCGACGCGCTGATGGACGAGTTTCGCCGACATAGTCACGACTAGCGAATGACGGCATGCGCAACTCACCCGAGTCAGTTGGCGGCCTGGTATATACGGCAGAAGCGCCGATAGATGACCCATCTGTCGAAGCGCTACCGGAGCGATTGACGCGGTTGCCGACCGATCGGCGATTTGCGGCTGACGAATCCCAGCGGCAAACACGATTCTCACAGCAACGCTTGAGTGGTTCACGAGAGGCCGTCGGTCGGCCCCCGGGAAAGTTGCCGTCACCGGAAGGCGACTGAAACTTTGTGGGTGAAGTTGCTCGATGGTTGTAACGGGGCGGGGGTCTTTGATGTCTAATCTCTGCTCGTCGCAGTTGGGCGGCGAGTCCGAACAAATGAACGGAGAAAGAGATCCATGTCCACCCACTCGCGCGCCCTCGTCAACATTGCCGGGGCCAGCGGCTTCGCTCTCGACGGCTTTGATCCGGTCGCTTTTGTCACTGACAACGAGCCCGTCAACGGTGATCCGAGCATCACCGCCGAGCATCACGGCGCGCGCTACATGTTTGCCACCAGCGCACACCAGCAGATGTTCAACGCCAACCCGGACAGGTACGTCCCACAGTTTGGCGGCTTCTGCGCATTCGGGGTCTCGGTGGGCGCCCTGTTCCCGGCCGACATCATCAACACCTGGGAGGTGCGGGACGGCAAACTCACGGTGATCTTGAACGCAGGCCTCCGCAGCGAGTTCGATAAGGATTATGACGGCAACCTGGCCAAGGCCGACGGAAACTGGCCCGGCCTAGTCGGCGAGCACGGCAAGTAAGCAGAGGTAACATCTGGCCGGGCTTGGCGGACGTTCGACATGCGAGGGTCTGCGGTCCGCCAAGTCCAGCCCCAGATGTCCTTCGCTCGGCCGAAACGATGGTTGCCCATGAGACAGTTGCCCACGAGACGGTTTAGGGCACGGGATAGGCCGGTCGTAGTCCATCGGCGGCCATCGATAGCGCTACCGTCATTGCTTGACCTGTGTGTTTGGCTTCCAGTCATAATCGACGCCAAGTTTTGACAACACTCGCAGACATTGTAGGGAGCCATGGCATCGTTTCAGCAATCTCAGCCCGCGCGGCGCGCCAGTGCTGAGCGCACGCGGCGTCGGCTCATCGAGGCCGGACTGCGCATGGCGGAAGTCACCGGCTTGAATGACATGAGCGTCAATGCTGTAGTCCAATACGCAGGCGTCTCAAAGGGAACATTTTTCCACCATTTCAGCGATCGTGGGGCATACCTCGTGTCGCTGCACCGTCACTTCCACGACGCAATGTTCGAGCAGGTGCGGTCCGTGGCGACGACGTTGCCCGCCGGCCCGGACCGTCTTAACCGGATGGCTACGGTGTATCTGGATTACTGCCTCGAGAATCACGGAGTGCGCGCATTGATCCTAGAAGCCCGCGGTTCGCTGGCGATCCAGGATGAGGTGCGAGCGCGTTCGAAGCTCAGCGCAGCGTTCGTCGCGACGGACTTTGCCGCCATGGGCTGGCCGGAGCCCCAGCGAGCGGCCGATTTGTGGGTCGCCGCTGCCGGCGAGTGCGCCCTAATCGAGTTGGAGGCAGGCGGACCCGACCTCGCGACTCGTCGAACACTGCAATATGCGTTCACGCTTCCTCGGCAGGAATGAAGTTCACAGATCCCGGCAAGGCGCGTGCTCAAGACGGTCAACGTCGGAGTCCTCGCCAGAGCTCGCGCTCGCTGAACACATAGCCGGATCACTCCGGCGCAGCGCGGGAAACACCTCGGCAACAATCATCACCGGACCAAGCAACAGATTTTCTGGCCGCCGGGTGAACTGCGGGGCCCTTCGTTCGAAGAATACATGTCCGACGAACTGGACCGCCCACCCAGCTACAAACGTGGCCGCGAAACTCGTTACAGCATAGGCTGTTTCGCACTGGGTCGCCATGGCGTCCGCTATTCCGCAGGAGATCGTGCTAAAGGCGAGGAAGCCTATTCCGGCACGCACAGACCAGCGCGTTACCACCAACGAGGCCGCTGCTACTGCGACGGCCGCCCCGTTGATCAACGTGGCTGCGCCGTGATCAGACATCCGTACCAGGCTGAGCATGCCCAGCGCCGAGATTGCGATCATGGGAATACCGATTGCATGCAACGCCCGATTGGCCGGTGAACGGTGAATCGATTCGTACGACGCCATGATTCTGTTGAAGTCCGTCATTGCCGTTCCTGTACCGTTTCGGCGATGAATTGAGCGAACTCTGCAGCGAATCGGTCGGGTTCCTCCATAAAGGCAGAATGACCCGCGTTAAACTGCGTGACCCGCCTGCGGCGGAACGTCTCAGCGGCGGCTCTGGAACGACGCCACGACACAAATCGGTCTCGTTGGGCCCACGCCAGCCACACCGGCGCCGCCACGTGGGGTGCCAGCGCCCGGAGATCGGCGTCAGGCTCGCCAAAACCGCGCCACGCGTCGGCCAGCAGAGGCGCAGCGGCGCTCCCGGCGCTGATGATGTTGCGACGTTGCTCCTTGGCCGCCGCACGCGGTAGGACGAGGCATCGATAATAAAAGCCGAAAGCTGCTGGGAACCATTTGGCTTCGCGCGCGCCCGCTTCGAAGAACCAGGCCATCAGCGAGGTGGCCAGCCGAGCGGTCCGATCGACCGGCGCCAGTCCACCGGCATTGCATAGCACGACCGCCGCGAACGCCTCGGGCACGGTTGCGGCGGCAATAAGCGCCGCCGCACCACCGATCGAGTTGCCAACAACGATCGGACGCGTCAATTGGAGCCGATCCACGACCGCCAGTGCAAGTTCGGCGAAGTGCTGGGGGCGCATGGGTCGGCCGTCGTCGGGTGAGTGGCCGTGCCCCGGCCAATCGACTGCCACGATTTCGAAGTGGTTGCCTAGACGGGAAGCCATAGACGCGAAGTCTCCGCTGCCGTGACCTATCGCGTGCAGACACAACACTGGTACGCCGTGACCCCACCGCTTGATGGCTACGGATGAGCCACAGGCGTCGATGATCTCGACTGGGCGCGCTGCGCCCACGGCAGCTTTCAGAGCAATGCCGGCTGCGAGTCCTCCGGAAGCGGGCCGCGCGCACCTGACCGACTGCCGATTCATAAAAATTCCTTCCCACGCGTTCCCTAAGTGACCGACCAGTCGGTCACTATTCCAGGTCCCGCAAGCTCGCGCAACTGGCCCGCTCCTGCTTTCGGGTCACGCCGGGGACGCCTAAAGGCGGTTCGCGGGGTTAACTCTTCCCGCTCGACGAGGGCAGGGGCGAGGCTCCGCTGTCGCCGCCGACCACGTAGTCATGCAGCCATCTGCGTCGGGTCGAAAGTGGAAGGCTTTGGTCGCCGCGTCGAGTCGGCGCCTGAATAGCACTGCGGGTATTTCGAGCACGGAAGCGTAACGGTGCTCGGCTGCCTGCAACGCTGGGCAGCAGCAATCAGTAATGCAAAGTTCCGGCCTCGGGAGGATGGCAACAGCAACAACGAGTTGTACTGTTGAGTCTAGTCTCTGCTTGCCGTCGATCGTCTCCATCGAAAGGAACATATTGCCCTCTGTAGCAAAGGAACACGCCGCTGCTGCGCAGCAGAGCGGACACGTTGTCGCGACTCGGCCTCCGAGATGGTTAGCGGCCGCGCCGACAAACTATGTGACACTTCGTTACTCACGATGAGCTCTCTAGTGCGCCCGATCCGGCGTGACGACGTTGCCCAAATCAAGCGCATTGTCGAGGCGGTCGGTCTGTTCCCGTCGACGATGCTCGAGAAGATGATCGAGCCCTACTTCACACGACCCGACAATCGGCAGATCTGGATTGGACACCAAGCCGGTCAATTTCTTGCTGGCTTTGCGTTCTGCGAACCCGAACGAATGACAACCGGTACGTGGAATGTCCTCGCAATCGGTGTCCTGCCGCAGCTTCACGGGCGAGGCATTGGCGCTGAACTCATGGGTCATCTCGAGCGGTCTCTCGCCGATGCTGGTGAACGCATTCTGCTAGTCGAGACATCATCGCTTCCGGAGTTTGAGCGTGCCCGCCGCTTCTACCGCACGCTCAATTACACTGAGGAAGCACGCATTCGCGAGTTTTACGACGACGGCGACGACAAGATCGTCTTCTACAAGCGCCTCGGCTGACGCCCATCAACGGGTAACTGGAGTGACTCGGGACAGCTACGCTCTGTGACTCCGCCCCACCGCTTCCGGCCGCGAGGACGATTTGGATGCCTCGGCGCGGTCGACCTAGTCTGAGAACTCACCCTTACTATCGTGTGTCTCGCCAACACCGCCCCAGCGCGAAGCAATGTCCTTCGGCGTCACCGTCAGAGTTGTTGTTTACCGGCGTTAAAGTTGTCCAGTCGGCGGGAAACGACGTCCCACGCCACAACATTCCACCAAGCGTCCAAATACTCGGCTCGGCGGTTCTGATATCGCAGGTAGTAGGCGTGCTCCCACACATCGCAAGCCAGCAAACCGGGTCGACCGTAGAGCAAGACGCTGTCCTGGTTAGGAAGCGTGAGGATCTCCAGCTTCTTGGTGCCGGGGTTGATCACGAGAAATGCCCAGCCCGAACCGAATTGCTTGGCCGCGGCGGTCGCGAATTGCTCCTTGAATGCGTCAAGACCGCCGAAGTCGCGCTTGAGTGCGTCGGCCAAAGCACCTTGCGGTGTCGTGTCGCGCGGTGGCCCGATCACCTTCCAGAAGAACTGATGGTTGGCGTGTCCACCACCTTGTTCGCGCACGGTCTGGCGGATCTCGTCTGGCACCTCATCGAGGCGGCGGAGCAGATCTTCGATGATCAGTCCGTGCAACTGTGGGTACGGGGCGATCGCGGCGTTGAGTTTGTCGACATAAGTTTGGTGATGCTTGTTGTGGTGCAGCTCCATCGTGGCTGCATCAATGTAGGGTTCCAACGCGTCGTAGCCGTAGGGCAACGGGGGCAGGACGTACCCGGTGAAAGCATCGGCTTGCGTTCCGCTCGACATGGGGTGAACTCCGTTCGTTGACGTCGGATTCCCAAATTTTTTCTGCGCCTGCATCTGCACGGCCAGATCAAGCGTGCGCCTGATGCCGCCAACCTGCCAGTGCCCGGACGGTCACAGCTGACCCCATCGATCGGTCTAACCGCGCGCTATCCAAAAGTTGTAGAGGAGGACCGCTGTGCTGTTGCACAGCTGAGCCGCACCTTACAACCGAAACCGGAGCCGAGACTGTTATCCAACGACACTGCGCACAGCTCGGCGAATCCGGTGCTTCCTCCCAGCTGTAAAACGCTGCGGGACAACCCAGCACGGAACGCATAAGGCTTGTGGCCAGAGCGTGCGTTGTCACGACAGAAGCGGTCGCAGGGTCGGATCGACCCTGACGCTCAACAGCATTGGCCCGTCAGCGGCAAGGGCTTGCTCGAACGCGGAGCGCAGCCCCGCGTACTGTTCCACCCGGATGCCGGGTACGCCGAATCCTTCGGCCAGCTTGACCAGGTCTACGCCGGGTGTGTCCAATCCCGGCTGGTCATGACCAACGCCGAGGTAATCGCCGGATTCCTTGAGAACGGCGTAACCTGCGTTGTCGAGGACTACCACGACTATGCGCGCCTGATGTTGGGCTGCCGTCCATAAAGCCTGCAACGTGTAGAGCATCGCTCCGTCACCGGTTGCGCAAATGACGCGGCGGTCAGGTTGCGCAAGTTGCACCCCTACCGCGGTGGGCAAGCCATTGCCGATACCGCCCACGCCGGCGTAGAAGAAACCTTGTGGCACGGTGATCGGCATTCGCATGTGCATTGCCGAGGCGTGAGAAGACGCCTCCAACACCACGGCACCATCTTTTGGTCGAAGTTCTTCCAGTAGAGCGAATAAGGCGTGCGGTTGTATCGGATCCCCCGTAGCCGGGGTTGGCATGTTGGGTGTTGTCTGCGGCCAGGTGGCAGTCGTTTCCGGCACCGCCTGGGCCAGGGTCGTAAGCGCTAACTTGACGTTGCCCAGCACAGCGTCGCCTGCGGGCGCGCGGGCGGCCTCTTCGGGATCATCGGTGAACAGCAATAAGTCGCTATCTTCGGGCAGGACCGGACCCATGCCTCCCATGTCGAAGTCGAAAACCGCTGCGCCGACCACGACTAGCAAGTCGTGATCCTCAAGCCAATGACGGAGCAGTTCCCGGTCAAACACCAAAGCACCGCGAAAGAGTCGATGGTTCTCGGGAAAAGCCGCACGACTCGCGGCCGGCGCGCCGTACACGGCGGCACGCAACTTTTCGGCAAGCGCGACCATCTCATCCCACGCTCCCGCTCGGTCAATCGCGGCCCCAGCGATCAAACAGGGGTTTCTGGCGGCCGCGATACGCCCTGCGGCTGACGCCAATGCCTGCGGGTCAGGCGCAACGCGGGTAGAGACCCGACGAATGACGAGTGGCAACGGGTCTGCTTCGCGCTCCCAATCATCTACCGGCAGCACCAGAAAGACAGGCCCCTGCGGCTCTTGACAGGCGATGTGGATCGCGCGCTGGAAGGCGGCGGGAATGTCCTGCGCGCGTTGAGGTTCGTAGGACCACTTCACATACGGCTTAGGCAGGTCGCGGGCGTCCCGGTTGTAAAAGCCCGGCTCGTAAAGGCACATATCACGGCGCTGCTGACCACAGGTGATGATCAGCGGCGTCTTGTTGTGAAACGCTGTCTTGAGATTGCCCATCGCGTTGCCCACACCTGGTGCATTGTGCAGATTCACAACCACCGGCATACCCGTCACACCCGCATAGCCGTCAGCCATACTTACGACGGCCGCTTCTTGCAGACCTAGGTAGTAGGTGAAATCCGCCGGAAAGTCGGTGAGAAAAGGCAACTCGGTGAACCCAGGATTTCCGAAGAATGTCGTCACTCCGTGGGCTCGCAGCATGTCGTAGGTCCGCTGGCGCACCGTCGGCATCAGAGGTCTCCTCAAACTCACGGGTCCGTCAACCTAGCGCATGCCCGTCGAGATGGCGAGGCCATCACGCGAGCCAACGCGGGCAGCGCGTTGCCGCACTGTACTGATCAGTCTAAGCTACCGTAGCGTATCGGTGGAACGTCCGAACTTCGCGCGCACCACAGAGATATACCGTGTGTCATTGGCCCGACCCCGCAGCCCGATGCAGGATCGTCGGCTTGAGATCGAAAGGTAGGCTGTGACAGCTCTCGCCGCGCGGTCGGTCGCCATGGCAGATCGCCGCGTCGGCCATGCAACAAGCAACGCGAGCATCCACATGCGACCAGTTTCTGCAGTCGGGCATGTCAAAGGGCTACGGCGGACGGATGGATCGGAACGGTGCCGATGAACCGCCCGGCATGCTCGAACGTGCTTCGGTCGGCTGAACGCGCGGAGTGCCGGCCAAACCCGCGTACGGTGTGGCTTTCGGATCCGCACCGGCAGTCCTGCTGCCGTGTGGACCGCTGGCTCGACGAACATCTCAGCAGGCTCAATGACGCCGACGCCTCGGTCCCGCTCGAGAGCCAGTCGGGGAAAGGGTGACGTATCGATGGAGACCTACGATCTCGCGATCATCGGAACCGGTTCGGGCAACAGTATTTACAACGAACACTATGCGGCCAAGCGGGTGGCGATCTGCGAGCAGGGCACCTTCGGCGGTACGTGTCTGAACGTCGGGTGCATTCCGACCAAGATGTTCGTCTACGCCGCCGAGGTGGCCAAAACGATCCGGGGTGCGGCCCGGTATGGCGTGGATGCGCATATCGACGGGGTGCGCTGGACGGACATCGTGTCGCGGGTGTTTGGGCGGATCGATCCGATCGGGCCCAGCGGCGAAGACTACCGCCGGTCGGCTCCCAACATCGACGTCTACCGCAGCCATACGCGTTTCGGGCCGGTCGCTGCCGATGGGCGTTATCTGCTGCGTACGAACGTCGGCGAGGAGTTCACCGCCGACCAGGTGGTGATCGCCGCAGGTTCGCGACCGACGGTTCCGCCGGCAATCACCGCCTCCGGGCTCAGATACCACACCAGCGACACCATCATGCGGATACCCGCGCTGCCCGAGCACCTGGTCATTGTCGGAAGTGGTTTCGTAGCGGCCGAGTTCGCCCATGTCTTCTCCGCCCTAGGTTCACGCGTGACACTGGTGGTCCGTGGCAGTTGCCTGCTGCGGCACTGCGATGACACCATCTGCGAACGGTTCACCCGCGTGGTGGCGGACAAGTGGGAACTGCGGACCCACCGCAATGTCGTTGGCGGACAGAATCGGGACTCGGGTGTGTCGCTGCAACTCGACGACGGAAGCATCCTGGATGCGGACGCGTTGCTGGTCGCAACAGGGAGGGTGTCCAATGCCGACCTGCTGGACGCAGAGCAGGCCGGAGTCGCCCTCGAGTACGGCCGCGTCGTCGTCGACAAATTTCAACGGACCTCCGCCCATGGGATTTTCGCACTCGGCGACGTGTCTTCGCCGTTTCAGCTCAAGCATGTCGCCAACCACGAGGCCCGTGTCGTGCAGCGAAATTTGCTCTGCGACTGGGATGACACGGGGTCGATGGCCGTCACCGATCACCGGTTCGTTCCGTCGGCGGTGTTCACCGATCCCCAGTTAGCCAGCGTCGGATTGACCGAAAACCAAGCCGTGGCAAACGGGTTCGACATCTTGGTCAAGATCCAGGACTATGGCGCTATCGCCTACGGGTGGGCGATGGAGGACACCACCGGACTCGTCAAGCTGATCGCCGAGCGCAGCACCGGCCAGCTGTTAGGCGCGCACTTCATGGGCTACCAGGCGTCCTCGCTGATTCAGCCGCTGATCCAGGCGATGAGCTTCGGCCTCACCGCCCACGAGATGGCCCGCGGCCAGTACTGGATCCACCCCGCGCTGCCCGAAGTGGTGGAGAACGCCCTACTGGGGCTGAGCTGACTCCCTCCCGGCACCCTGGGCGAATCCTAAAGTCTTGGATTGAAGGTCGGCTCGACTGCGTCATTGTCCAGCGGCAGGATGGTAGAGCGGCGCCGGCGTGTGCTGGTAATCCTCTGCGAGGATTGACAAGCCGCGGGCTGGCATCGAGCCGACCCAATAGCGCAACGCTGCCAACAAGCTCCGTGCAGTAGGTCGAGAACTGCTGGGGGATGCTGCGGTTTCCACGCTCCGTCCGCGAGGCCGCAGTGCCATGAGGCGCTGACGTCTGGCAGGCCGCCTACACCGACTCGCCGCCGGCCCCGTCTTCACCCGAGGCGATGCTGTCACCACATCCTCAGGAATCAGGAGAAGTATTGCGAGGGCGCCTGGAAACCAACTCGGACTGCTCAATTCTCCGCCGGAACCGACGGACCTGTCCGGATGGGCAGGGTCAAGCCCGGTTGTCTGACGGTGGCGGGGGCTCAACGTACAGGCGATGGTGCAGGCAGTGTTTGTGGGAAAGGCTGAAGTGGTGGCTGAACAGCGAAGGGCCTCGGGAGCACGCCGTTTCCAACACAGAGCCGAAGTCTGTGAACACACCACCGCGCGCGACTTCGGCGATCAGAAGGTGGCCACGCGTAGTGGCGGCCTTGCGTCTTTGCGCGATGGGTTCGGCACCTCTAGCGGTGGGTACGCAACGAAGCCAGAAGTCTTGCCTTGCGGAAGGATTCCACGAAAGTTGTTAACACGAAGGTGTCAGTCTTCGCCGATCTACAGGGAGTTCGAGCCATGTCGCATTCTGGACGGTTGACAGGAAAGCGTGCGTTGGTAACCGGTGGCGGCCGGGGTATCGGTGCCGCGATCGCGCGACGCTTAGCAAGCGAGGGTGCACGAGTCGCGGTCAATTACGTGCGTGATGCGGCCTCTGCTGAGGCATTGATCCGTGAGCTGGGCGGGGGTGATCGGGCGCTTGCGGTCCAGGGCGACGTAAGCGATGCTGCCCAGACCGCTGATCTGGTTGCTCAGGTAGTGGCGGCGTTCGGCGGGTTAGACCTGTTGGCTAGCAACGCTGGTGTCGAGCATTTCGGGCCTTTGGAATCAATTACGCCGGTCGATGTAGATCGAGTGTTTCACGTCAATGTTGCAGGGCAGCTTTTCGCGACCCAGGCGGCGGTCGCGGCGATGACGCAGGGCGGCCGCATCTTGCTCACCTCGTCGATCAGCGCTCGGATTGCGGTGTATCAGCACACGCTGTACGCAGCCAGTAAGGCCGCGGTTTCAGCGATGGTGCTGAATCTGGCGCCAGAACTGGCCGAACGCGGCATCGGCATCAATGCGATCGCCCCAGGAGGTACGAACACCGACATGGCAGCCAAGCACGCCGCAAGCTACACACCGCCAGTGCTGCGCGACTTGGCGCCCGAGGTCGTCGTTAAGTCAATGAATTCGCTGGGCCGATGGGCCGAGCCAGCTGAAATTGCCTCGGTCGCAGCATTTTTGCTCTCGGATGACGCGTCATACATCACAGGAGCAACCATCGACGCCGCGGGCGGCTGGATGTAGGGCGCGGCTATCGCATCAAGCCGGGGCATCACGCTTGGCATCGAAGGACCACTACAGCCAGCGTCGCAGTGGTCCTTCGATCAGTCGTTGCCCGCGCTGGCGACGATGCAATGTCCGTACCACTAATGATGTGGCGGACAGGCGCGTTGACTGAGCTGGCCACGCGATGACGATCACGGAAAGCGCTGCCATAATTGGATATTGAGCAATGAGCTGGTCGGAGCTCCAGTAGGAAAGTAGGGTCAGTATCGAGCCCATCGCCGCAGGCAAGCTGAGCACTCCGACAATCAGCGCGATTCCTAACGTGGTTTCGAGTAGCGGAATCATTACCCCGAACAAGCCTGCGTTGTCGCGAAGCACCGATTCCGAGAGAGCTGTGAAGTAGTCGGGGACCCTGCTATTGGCCTTCGCGCCGTCGACAACGAGCAAGATGTCGGCGCGACCAAAGTGTGCGCGATATTTGAACCAGCCCTCGTGCAGCCATAAGATGCCTAGCGCCGCCCTTGCCGCGCCGAAGGCGATCCATGCCAACAGCGCGGCAGGGCGTGCCTGAGAACTCATGAGAGCGTGGCGGCCCCGAAGGATGCCTTGGCCTTGTCGCAGTGAATCACTACGGTGGTGTACTTCGATTCGTCGAGGCCGCTGAGCGGGAATGTCTGCGAACTCTTGTCGAAAGCGACGCTGGCGATCACCTTGCCCGCGGCGACGGCGCTCTCGTCAGTGCCATTAGCCAGGTAGATGTGCAAATCCGGCCCTTCGTCGGAGGAAAAGTTCGACAACACGATCTGGCCGTCGGTCACTGTGACTTTGCCCGCAACCTGCTTACCGTTGAGCCCGGTGAATGTGCCTGAACGCGACGCGGCAGACCCCTGGGGAGCCGTCACGCTCGACTGGGATGACGAGCTCGATTGGCCCCCTTTGCTCGAGGAACTGCATCCACTTAACAGCAGGGCTACCGACAACAGTGCTGCGGAGATGAGTGCGGTCAATCGCATCGTGAAGTCCTTTCGGTGAGCGCCATAACGACAGCAGCCTATATGTACTTATCGGTACAGGGAAGCTTGTCGCCGAAATATCCTGCAACCGTGTGGGTGTGTGTGTGACATCGGTCAGGGTTCCCAACCATCAGGGCTCGCGGGCTGGCGGCGACACCGTGCCGCGACAGCTGTGATGAACGCGTGCTGTGCGATTTCGGAGCTGCGGTGTCGCGGCGCGCGGTGATTGAACGACCAGTAGGTGTATGTGTGCCTGGGGCCGCACCGAGCACCATTCGATCAGGGAGGTCGGTTTTGGTCGGCGCTCCCTGGTCGCCTGCGCAAGCGTCGACGTCGAGGGCCTGATTGGGGCAGGGCCAGCAGCCGCAGCGCTATCGGTGGAAATGTTAGGACGGACAACATCCCCGCGCCTGCAATGGCGGTGGATGTCGACCGAGACAATAAACCCATCTGCAGACCAACTTGGGCGGCTGTGAGAAGAAATGGCAGCGAAGTTGCCTGCAACAGGGCAGACGCGAGCAACTGAGTTTTGGATAACTCCTGCCAGAACACGACGACAGGCAGACCCCGCACCGCCAACAGTGCTGCGAGGAACAGAGCCATTTCCGCCAGGGTCGCGGGCTGCTGTGTCAAGCCTTCCACGTCGAGCGCCATTCCGCTGCGGATGAAGTAGACCGGCACGAGTAGTCCAAAGGCGATCGCTTCGATCTTGATGCGATAGAGCGGGTGGGCACGTTGGGGTTCGGGGTCGACGGTACGGACCAGCACCCCGGCCAAGAATGCGCCGAGGATCGATTCGAAGCCCAGACGTGCTGCCGCGAAGGCGATTCCCGTCACCACCAACACGGTAAGACGAATCCGGATTTGGGCGCTGGTATCAGCGAGCCGTTGAATGAGAAAGACGATGCGCGAAGCATGTCTGGCACCTGCTAGAACTGTGCCGACTCCGCCGACAAGGGTCAAGAGCAAACCGAGAAGGAGCAGTCGTCCGATGAGGGGGGTCGGCGATCCGGCCACCCCTAACGAGAACGCCACTACTGCTGCAACTTCGCCGGCGGACGCGCATGACACGGTGATGACGCCTACAGGTTGGCGGGCCACCGCAGCGTCTGCCAAGACGGGCACTACAACTCCGAGCGAGGTCGCCAGCAGGGCTATACCGACCAGAAGGCTGCCCTGACCGATCCTCGCATCCATCGTTACCATCGTCGCGGCGCTGAGCAGCATCGAGATGAGCAACGACATCATCACCTTGGGTCCGATCCTCGTCCTGAAGCGACGCACGTCGACTTCGAAGCCGGCCAAGAACAGTAGGAACGACAATCCCAACGTTCCCAGCGTGTTTACCAGTTCATCCGGCCTGGCCCAGCCGAGCGCCGCAGGACCAATCAAGATACCGGCTAGCATTTCCAGGACCGGTCCGGGCAGTCGCAACTTACCGGTCATGGTGTAGACGAATGGCACGACGGCCCCGAAAGCCAAGACGACCACCAGATTGCTCGATATCACAGACCCTACCTATGGCCTAGGGCAGCGGAGCTTCCGCCGTCAAGGGGTGAATACCAGCCTCGGTATTCACGACTGATGCAAAATTTTGACTACCACAACAACATCTTCGACCGCGAGACACATTGTACTGGTAGGTACATTTAGGCCGGCTGGTGAAATCCGGCTCGCCAGTGCTCGGCAAAAAGGTGGTCGCGCATTAGTCCGATCGAGTCGGCGCTACATGAGTCTGACGATCAGGTACCTGCAGGCGGCTTACGAACTTCACCAGCGATGTTGTAAAGCCCCAATTCGGCGGTGGCATGTGTCGCCACGATCGCGTCAACGGGCCGCTTTCGGATGATGTGCCGGGTTGTCCAAAGTCCGTTCTGCTTGGGGTCAGCCTCTGGTGTGCCGCCGGGCGCCCCGGCGCCGAGAGCCCTGCCGATATGGGCCGTAGCGATCGGACCATTTAGCACTACGCGAAACAAGAGCTCATCGAATGCGGTTGGCTGTCCGACCTCGACCGGGCTGAGCAGGCCGAGCCGACGGCAATTATCGAGTCCGTCTCGAGTAGAACGCAAACGGAGTTGCGCAACCGCCATCGGTGGAGGACGCGTATCGAGTCGGCCAACGCGATCTTCGAGTTCCAAGAGAACGTCCTAAAGCGCCAACGGCGTCACTCCGCGCTCGGCATACGCACTCCGAGGGAGCTCGAACTGCTCCTACAATCCACCGACCCCGTGGCGTAAAACCAAGTATGACAACACCGTTGAGCGTGAGCGCGGGATAGACCAAATTCTCCGGGGAAACCAGGACAACCAATCGGATCGTAAGCCGCGACTTTGCCGAAGCTATCGCAGCTAATGGCAAACGATTCGCCCGGCATGATTGGGTACATCACCTGCGCGTCGGAGAGGCCTCTAGCTGCACGCCGCAGCATCAACACCCTCCGGATCCGAAAGGTCTGTATGAAAAATAGATTTCGCGGACTGCGGCATGCCCTACCGGGTGAGGTCCCGGGTCAATACTTTTCGACCCTGGTCGGCAAAATTCCTCTTCGCGTAATAGCTGACAAGATGCGCGACGTCGTTGGCCTTCGGCACTACGACCACTTCGAGGGCCTGGCAACCGCGAGACCGAGCCCAATCGCAGCTGTCGTCAATGAGCGCGGTCGCGACTCCCGATCCCCTTGAGGCCGGTGCGACGAACAGATCCTCAAGTTCAGCGATAGCACCATATTCAAGCCCGAAGCTAAGGGTTGTGATGGCAAAGCCAACGATGTCGTGCTGCCGGCCCGCCACGGCGACGCGGGCGGCATGGCTGTGCAGCAGAAAGGCCAGGTTGTCACGGAGCTGTGAAACCGGCGTCGCAAATCCGTCTTCGAGGTAGAAGGCGGCAGCCAAGGTCAGCAGGCGCGTAAGCTCGGTCGAGCCCGCCGCGCGGATGTCGAAACCAGTCATCATGCGCCTCGCAAGGGTGTATGCCAGTCATATCCGCTATCGCGGCTCTGCCCGCCGCGCAAAGATGCTGCTTGACAACGGTAGTGCAGTTCACTGTGTACTGCGTACTGTGGCGGGAAGGAGGGGCCATAGCGGCATTTTCGCCGCAGAGCAGGCAGACATCCTGACGCGCCAACGAAGCTGATCTGACAAGTTATTACTGCAATGCGAACCCAGTCAATGTACCAAAGAGTACACTTAATGTGCCACCCGAACACGAGCAAATCGACCGACGATGCGCCGTGAAACTTTCTCGCGCACTGATTTGTTGGCGTTTCTTGCGTCCGCCCTCCGCAAGATGCGGTCCAGTGCACTGCTGCGTCGCCACTACCACGCCCGACCTCACCGCGGTTGTGGGGCGGCTCCGATGAGCATCGGCACTCAAGGGACGGGTCATCAGAGCATTACACCTCCGGGTTGATCGGGTTAATTGCCCCGTCACAGCCCGGGTCGACCAAGCAGAACAATTCTGATCCGCGGGATTCGTTGTGCAACAGCGACTCCGACTGAAGGAAGGCGTGAATTGCAGTGAGCGTAGACCTGTCTCATTCGGGCTGCCATCGCAGGTCCGGATTGAATTCCCTATCTCGCAATGATCGTCTTCGTCACGATGTGTCGGCTGTCACGTCCATGTGGGAAGCCCACCGACTGCGCCTCGCAGTGTACCAAAGCGTACAGTACAACTATGACCGTGCCGAGCTTGAAAGGATACGGGCGACGTGACGTCACATCTCGCAGCAGTACTAGTTACCGGGGCAAATACGGGATTGGGTAGGGAAGTGGCGCGAACGCTCGCTCGCGTCGACGGCGTCGAGCGCGTCTACGTCAGCTGTCGATCTGAGGAAAAGGCATACAAGGCCGCCGATAACCTGGGCCGGATAGCCGGCAGGCAGATCTATCAACCGCTGATGATGGATCTCACTGAACTTAGGTCGGTGACCGCTGCGATCGACGGCCTCGATGACTTTGTGGACGGCATTATCATGAATGCTGGCGGAACCGGGGGGCCGACGCCGAACGCGCGGACGACCGCAGGCGTTACTCACATCTTCGCGGCAAACGTGTTGGGACATGCCGCTTTGCTAGAGGGGCTGATGCAGCGCGGGGCGTTCGGCGGCACTGCCGTACTCGTCGGCAGCGAGGCGGCCCGCGGTGCGCCGAAGCTGCGTATCCCGAGACCGATTTTCCACGTGGGCTCTGCCGCCGAGTATTCATCCGTTGCCGACGGTTCTTTCTGGTCGCGTGGCGGCAGCGTGATGTCGGCATATGCCGCGGTCAAGCATGTCGGCGCCCTCTATATGAGCGCAATGGCGCGACGGCACCCAGAGTCGCGTCTGCTCACCGTCAGTCCCGGCAACACGGCGGGCACCGACGTCCTCCGGGATATGACGCCGATCGTGCGGCTGTTGATGGGCGGGTTGCTCATGCCTTTTGTCCTGCCTGCGTTCGGCATCGCGCACACGCTTCAGACTGGGACCCAGCGGTTGATCCGAGGGCTGATTGACGACGCACTGCTCAGCGGCGGGTTCTACGCGAGCCCGGCCAGCGCCCTGACCGGACCGCTAACTGATCAAGCCAAGATTATGCCCGACTTCGCAGACGAAGCACGCCAGGACGCCGCGATGGAGGCGATACACCGTTTCCTTTCGCCCTCGCCCACGGCGTCAGGTGTTTAGCCCCTGGACGCATCTGGACTGCATGCCGTCGCGCGGCTACGGGCGCAACGCTCGAGCCGCGCTTGGCGGCAACACGTGGACGCCAAGGCGTCGATCAACTCATCGTCTGAGCTTGGGCTGCCACGCGACGGCGACGGTGCTGTGCGGCAGTTTCAGGAGGCGATAGGTGATCCCGGGCTGAGCGTAATACCCTGCGGCCGAGTCACAGGCCGGCGAGTCCATGGCCTCTTGGAACGGCTGCGAAACACATCGGCTCCGTCATCAAGGCCTCCATGCGCAGTTTGTTCACGGCGGGTACCGGCAGCCGCGCCTAAAGGCCCGTCGCTGATCGGTTCTCTCCGAGCAGTTTGCGGCGCATTCCGGCGCGGAAGGAGTCTCCGGTGAGGTGAGGGGAAGGACTTTTGCGCGACGAAGACTTGCAACGAATTCCTAATCGTTGCAGCATGAACCGTCCGCGCTGCCCCATTGGCACCCGGCTGCAACCCGCTACTCCGGCCGCATCACGCGTTCGACCAAGAGTTGTCTGTAACATCTGAAATTGTTGAAGTCTTTTCTCTCGCGTATTCACCAGACGCACGCGAAGCGCAGCCCGCAGCGATTTGTCGTTCCTGAGATTGACTCCTGAACGTACACACCAAGACTTACCACCCGAATCCCACGGCGGCGACGAAATCCATTGCGACTAATATAAAGTCGTGCCAGTCGTTCTCGGTCGGCACTGGCAGCGTTTCCACGCCATCATTAGGCGTTGGTCACGTACCGTCGAAGTCGGGAATCCCCGAGGCTTTGGTCGGACTCGAGCTTGGGATGTAGAAGGCCTATCGAACTGTGATATCCCCTTGCGCCAACGCGGCTTACCGTGCTGTTCCGGAATCGTTGTTCGACGCGGTCGTCCGTGCTCTGGCGGACTTCGATCGAATATCGCTGCGTCAGAACCGAAGTCCTAGACGTCGATGACGCGAAACAATACGGGAATGTAATCAGACGCGGCCGTGGGCAGCTGCCAGCTCGACCGCTCGCTCACGGGCTCTGTCGAAGCCACCGTCGGGATCAGGGGTCAGCAACGAAGGTTGAAATCGCAGCTCGTCGATTTCTGTCACCCCCGCCTCGTTGAGCCACGCGCGCAGATGGGTCGAGTGGTGGTCAACGCCGAACGATGAGGGAACGCCCTGAGCGTAGACGCCTGAGGTCAGCACAAGTGTTGCGTGCTTGTTCTTCAGAAGTCCGTAGTAACCGGTCTCTGGGTTGAGTCCCCACAGGAGGCCGGGCTGGTGTATCAGGTCAATATAATGCTTGAGGCGGTACGGGACGCCGCCGTTCCACATCGGCGCGGCAATTAGGTAGCGGTCGGCAGAAATGAATCTGGCTGCCACTGCCACGATTTGATCCCATGCCGTCTGCTGCTTGTCGTTCTGGTTTTGCTCAGTGATGACGTTCATCTTGGCTGCCACCTTATCGCCGTCGAACGCCGGGAGATCGGTCTCCCAGAGTTCAAGAATATCGATGTTCAGGTCCGGGTTGTTCACCCGCAACGCATTGAGGTACGTCTGGGCGATCTGAATAGACTTTGACGCGTTCTTGCGCGGGGAGGCTTGCAAGAAAAGTAGATTCGACAAGAGTTCAACTCCGTTTCGGGTGTCCAGGATGCTGCACGGCAGCCACCAACACTCTGCAAAGTAGGCATACCAGAAAAGTACCGAAAGGTACAGTCACCGGTTGACGCGCGAACGCGATCGAGCATCTACCAGCTCGCGGCAACAA
Source organism: Mycobacterium sp. 23 (assembly GCF_048287075.1). NCBI lineage: Bacteria > Bacillati > Actinomycetota > Actinomycetes > Mycobacteriales > Mycobacteriaceae > Mycobacterium > Mycobacterium sp. 23. Next base: position 2,038,509 of record NZ_JBLVUX010000005.1, on the reverse strand, counting down.
GACGTACCATTCTGCTCATGAGCGATCGGCTGTATGGCATCCCGCGAGTCGATCCCACTGCAAGGCCGGGTGTGATGCGGCGCGCTATCGGCCGGTTCATGTCCACGCACACGGGATCAGCGATCCACCGCAGGCTCTTGGCGCCGCTCGACAACCGTCTAGTTCGGCTTACTCACGGACGCGCACATTTCGCGAAAGGAGCCATCCCCCTTGTCTTGGTTCGCACGACCGGAGCTAAGTCGGGATTGTCGCGAGACGTGATGCTCACCTACTTCACCGATGAAGACGACGTCATCGTGATTGCCTCGAATTACGGCCAGGCCAGCCACCCGAGCTGGTACCACAACTTGCTCAAGAATGCGCAGTGCCAGGTGTTCGCCGATGGCCGTCCCGACCGGGGCGGCGACTTCATCGCCCGCGCGGCCGAGGGAGAGGACCGTAACCGCTTATACGCGCTTGCTGAGCGATATACATCAAATTTTTCGGCGTATGCCGCGAACACCGACGGACTTCGCGCTATCCCTGTACTTCGGCTCACTCCGCAAAGTTCCTGACCCGTAGATGGTTTCGCGAGCACGGCGGGGAGTCGGTGTTTGACTCCGCGGTGTCGAGGCCCGTTGCCGGTTCCTCATTGTTCGGATCTGACTCGGGCATGTCCGTAACGCCGGTTGAGGGCCTCGGCGTATCGAGGGTGGCAGTATTCAAACTGGCTCCGGTGGCTCTGCAACGTGGCCATCCCGCGACACGACCGAGGAGCCAAGCCGTGGCGGGCGTACGGCCAGTCCAAGCTGGCCAATTTGCACTTCGCGGTCGAGCTTCATCGACGTCTGACGGCCGTGGGTCTACCGGTGTCCAGCTTGGTGGCGCACCCCGGGTTGTCCAACACCGATCTGCAGACCGTGAGCGCGGCTCAGAGCGGCGGCTTCTCGCAGCGGTTTTTCAAGAACCTCGCCGGGGCGGCGGGCATGTCCGCAGCGAACGGCGCACGTCCCTTGCTGCGGGCGGCGACCGACCCGAAGGCCCGCAGCGGGCAACTTTACGCTCCTCGTTTCGTTAACAACGGAGCCGCCGTGCACACCGTCCGCTGATGGGGCGATCGCTGAACCGGCGAGCCGCGACCACACGCTGGGAGGTCTCTGAGCGCGAAACAGGCAATCGACTTCGACATCCAGGCAACCGCTAGGACACAGCGATAGGCTCTCGAAACAAGCCACGCGTCGATGAGGCCAGGCGCGCAGATCACTTCGTCGCAGATGCCTAACGCTGAGGGACTTCCCAGCTCACTACACCGCGGACGGGTCTGCTGCACGAATAGGTGACATCTGAGTTGGCTTGCCCAGCAGGGGCAGGCTGGAAGGATGTGTTTGTGCCCAGGCCTTACCCCCAGGAGTTCCGCGACGATGTCGTCCGGGTCGCCCGCAACCGTGAAGACGGCGTGACGATCGAGCAGATCGCGACCGACTTTGGTGTCCACCCGATGACGCTGACCAAGTGGATGCGCCAGGCCGACATCGACGAGGGCACCAAGCCCGGCAAGACCACCGGAGAGTCCGGTGAGCTGCGCGATGCTCGGCGCCGGATCAGGCTCTTGGAGCAGGAAAACGAAGTCCTGCGCCGGGCCGCGGCCTACTTGTCGCAGGCCAACCTTCCGGGAAAAGGCTCTACCCGCTCGTGAAAGAGCTCGCCGCCGACGGGATTCCCGTGGCGGTGACGTGCCGGGTCCTCAAGCTCGCTCGCCAACCGTATTACCGCTGGTTGACCCAGCCGGTCGCCGCCGCCGAACTCGTCGAGGCCTACCGCGCCAACGCCTTATTCGATGCGCACCGTGACGATCCGGAATTCGGCTACCGCTACCTCGTTGATGAGGCCCGCGACGCCGGCCAGGCCATGGCCGAGCGGACGGCGTGGCGGATCTGTTCGGGCAATGGCTGGTGGAGCGCGTTCGGCAAGCGCAAACGCGGAAAGAACGGCAAATCCGGTCCACCCGTTCACGACGATTTGGTGGGCCGCGATTTTACCGCTGATGCACCAAATCGATTGTGGCTCAGCGATATCACCGAACACCACACCGGCGAGGGAAAGCTTTACGTGTGTGCGATCAAGGATGTGTTCTCCAATCGTATCGTCGGCTACAGCATCGACTCCCGGATGAAATCCCGTCTGGCCGTCCAGGCTCTCAGCAGTGCGGTGGCCCGTCGTGGTGAGGTCGCCGGCTGCATATTGCACAGCGACCGCGGATCTCAGTTCAGGTCAAGCAAATTCGTGCATATGCTGGGTCGCTACGAGATGGTCGGATCCATGGGCCGCGTCGGGGCGGCCGGTGACAACGCCGCCATGGAGAGCTTCTTTTCCTTGCTGCAGAAGAACGTCTTGAACCGCCGCCGCTGGGACACCCGCGAGCAACTGCGCATCGCGATCGTCACCTGGATCGAACGGACCTACCACCGCCGGCGTCGCCAAGCCGGCCTCGGCCGGTTGACCCCCGTCGAATTCGAAGCCATCATGACCACACCGGCCAGTCAGGCCGCGTGACCGAAACTGTCACCTGATCGTGCAGCAGACCCGACGTTTTCAATCACTCTCTGGGAGGAAGGTCGCATGCTCACTCACCAGGCTCCGATCAACAGGGCCGACATGTCACGGGTTCTTGCGGCGGCGTGATTCTGCGATACGGGCTCTAAACCGCTCTAACCCTGGTTCAAGGTCCGGTCGGTTCTTCTCGCTGACCGTGCTTGTCGGCCGATGGTGTTGCGGCGCAACTCGATTCTCCCCACGCTGCGGTGGGCGGAATGGTTTCACCCGCAGCTACTCTGCGCAGGATCTGCAGAAGAACTTGTGGAGCAACATCTTTGAACAGGCACGCCTTCGCCCCGGCAGCCAGGACGCGCTGAATTTGATGGTCGGTGGCACTAGTCGTCAGCACGAGAATGCAGGCAGTCGGATCAGCCGCCAGCACGCGACAGACAACTTGCAAACCGTCAAGATGAGGCATACGTAAGTCGAGGACCAGCACGTGAGGCCGATGGCACAGGTAAGCGGTCAATGCGCCTTCGCCGTCGCTGCTTTCAGCAACCACGTCGGTGCCCCCGAGAGTTTCGAGAATACTTCGCAGGCTCTGCCGAAAAGCTACGTGATCATCAGCGAGCACTACCCTTAAGCACGCGTCGGCGTTGTCTGCGATCATGGCGGCGGCAGCGGGTAACTAACCGAAACTCGCGTTCCGTGCGGCTGCACCCGCGTCACGGTGAGAACGCCGCCGCCAGTCGCTGCTCGCTCGCGCATTGCACGCAAGCCTCCTCGTTCCCTGGCCTGCGAAATGATGTCCTCGGCAATCCCGGTGCCATCATCGTCGACAGTGACGGTGAGTTGACCCTGGGTAGCGCCGACGTGGACGACGATGGTGCGCGCGTCAGCATATTTGAGGGCATTCTGCAGCGATTCTTGCACGATCCGATAAGCGGAATCTTCCAGCGCGGGTGTCAGATGCAGAAGGGGACCGTGGGACTGCAACTGGCAGTCGATTTGACCGGTGATAGCGCAGTTGTCGACTAAGCGTGTCAATGCGGCGATCAGCCCGTCAGCCTCTAACGTCACCGAGCGCAGTGCGAAGACGGAGCGACGCGCTTCGCTGACCCCGTCGGCTGCCAGCGCTTCGATCCTGCGGAGGAAAAGGTGGCGGTGCGAGTCCTCGTCAGAAAGCAGTGCTGCGCGGGCCTGCATCAATATTGCCGTGAATCCCTGCGCGAGTCCGTCGTGAATCTCGCCGGCCACCCGGCCACGTTCGACGTCGAGAGCGGCGGTGCGGGCGTCTTCGGCCAATCGGGTCAGGCGCACCGCGAGCACGGCTTGTTGAGCTAGGACCTGCGCTACCTCGAGTGTGTTTTCATCGAGAGATAATTCAGCCGATTTGTCGAAACACAACCCGAGGAACCCGATAGCGGTGCCGCGATAGATCATCGGCACGTCAGCGACGTACCGGTGGCCCAACGCGCGATGAAATTGCAGCGCCTCCGGCCAATCGATTGGCGAAGGGTTGTCGTAGTCCATCCACAACACCTTCTTGTCGACGGCCATTGCGCCCCAGGCCGGATCATCCGCTGTCGACCGGGGAGCGCGGAACGCAGCGCCCAAAGGATCGGTAGCGACGTTGACAACTGCACCACGCATAATGAACGCTTCAGCACTCAGCGTCTGCTTTGCGGCGTCATGGATAAACACCGCTCCGCTCACGGCGCCGGCAGCGTTGATCGCCTCCATCAGCACGGCGGTCAGAAAGTCGGATAAGCCCTCGCCGGACGCGAGCTGGGCGGTTGAGCGGGTCAACGCGGCATTGGCCTGGGCCAAGGTATCAGCTCGCTGGCGGGCGGCGCTTTCTCTCTCCCGCAGTACCACGGCCTCTCGCGCCTTCGCCGCGGCCTGTTCGAGCGCTGCCACCAAACCGAGCTGATTGGCCAGCGCGCGCAGCAACGCACTGGTCCGCCTGTCAAACACTGGGCTGTGCACGAAACCGAGGCCGAGAATGCCGATCGTTCGGTCACCGTGGCGAAGCGGCACCATGGCCAGCGCCTGGTGGCCCTGGGCGTAATGCCAGGCGTTGCTCGGCGGCCAGAGCCGCGGCGCCAGCGCGTCGAGTTCTTCGGCTACCAATTGGTCATCCGACAGTGCGACGCCGGACGGAAAGTCAGACCACTGGCACGTCTGCCGGCACATGGGGTGAGCCCGATCGCTCTGAGGGTCCACCGGCTCGCCGTCGAGGAAAAGCAGCGGCATGGTGAGGCCCCTGTCGGGCTCTTCCAGCATCAGGGCGCTGCATTGTGCCCCAGCAATGTCACCGATCTCTTTGACCATGCGGGCCATGAGCACGTCGGTCGTTTCCTCCACAGTGGCGTGACTTAACGATCGACTCAAGACCGCATTGGCGCGGGCCAATTCGGCGGCCTGCTCGGCCGCGATAGCGGCCTCGCGATCACGCTCGGCCAGACGGTTGACTTGGATGGCGAGTGCGACTTGCTTGCCGAGCGTTTCCCCCAGGGCAACCTCCCCGGTGCTGAAGGGCTGCTGCTCATCGCGGTGCAACGTGATTGCAGCGCAACTAACGCCGTTAACCATCAACGGCACGTTAAGTTCCCACGCCCACCCGCGGCTGCGGCAGAAGTTGTGTAGTGCTGGCGACGCGGTCGCCTTGGTATGGTGCACGACACTGGGCGAACTGCGCCGTCGGTAGTCAACGCCTAGGTGCGCAGGCGACACGGTGAACCCGGACGCCATCTCACGAACAGTGGTCAAGTCGTCGCCGTTGAGGCTGGGTAGCTCATCCGGCCCGTAGACGACGCCGTGGTCGAGCCAGAAGCGCAGAAAGATGGTATCGGCAGGGTGCTCGAAGTAACCCGCACCGGACGCATTAAGGGCCTCGGCGACAATGCGCAAGGCCTTCGAGATGAAACCTTCAAGGCCGTCGAGGCTAGCTGTCGCGTCAACCAGACGCTGCAAGGCGACGTTGGCAACTTCCAGTTCTGCCGCCCGCGCCTGCGTCGCGGCCTCACGTTCGCGCGTCACCGCCAGCTCACGCTCGTGCTTGCCCGCCCGGATGAGCTGCACTGCCAATGCGGCTTGGTGGCCAAGAGACTGCAGCAGATCAAGTTCGTCTTGCGTGAGTTCGCGACGCCGAAGAAATGCAACGCCAAGAAACCCGGCAAAGCGGTCGCCGTAATGGAGAGGTGTCACCAACACCGTCTGCGAGCCGAAGCGACGGTGATACTCGACTGTTCCCGGCCAGAAGTTCTGGGGCTCGCGGTCAAGGTCGAAGTAACGGGGCGTGCGACGATCGCGGAGCACCTCGAAGCATCCCGCGCCGCTGGCCTGAATTGTTGCCGGAAATTGGAATCGCTCGGGTTCATTCTTGGCCACGCCCGCGACGGTAAACAGCTCGTCCTTGGCCTCGTCGTACAGCACAAGCTGACTGCCGTCCGCGTGTAGCCGTGAGGTCACCTCGACTGACAACGCATCCGAAAGTGTATCGAGATCGGAGCCACTAGAGAGTCGAAAGAGCAGGGCATTGAGTGACGCGTCATTAGGCGCCGGCTCGGCGGAATGGCCGGCGCCCTCGGCGTCGGTCGCCTGATCCCGAGAATTGCGCCGTAACTGACCACGTCGTGCGACGCGAGCCATGATGATCGCCGCCGACTGGAGAATCTGCCTTTCCGACGCGTCGCAGCGACGAGAAGTAGTATCGTCGAATCGTACCCACCCCCAATAGTTTTCGTTGACTTGGATGGGGCAACAAACCACGTATGCCACTTTCGCTTCCTTCAGCACACCGCGAAGTGTTTTGTCGGGTAGATCGCCGATCAACGCATCCAGAGGGTGGTCACTGTGGATCGATGCGTCGATCCATGGACGCATGTCGAGTAACGCCAACGAGTTACCGAGAGGTGTTCGGTCCCGGGCACCCCATCCGGCTAGGAGTTGCGGACGCGGTCGTGCTGCCCCACCTTGGTCATTGAGTTCGATGACGCAGGCTGAGGAAAATTCGCCCGCGTCAGCGATTGCTGCCAGGGCGTTCTGCAACGCCTCTTCTGTCGCGTCAGCCTCGGTCAGGACCGTAACGGCATCGCCGATCGCTGACCGCATCTTTGCTTGACGAAGTCTTGCCGCAGACAAGTCGGACGCTTGGCTGCGCGTGGGGCATTCGGTCGTGCCGCGAGTAGTTCCCTCGAAGGCGGTCTGTCTCACCACCGACATGGTATGTGCGGTGGCACGAAAACGCTGCTGGTCTTGGACCAAGTCTGGTCGTTGGTTGCGCCTGCGCCTAGAACTAAAGGTGAGGCAGACCCCAAATTGTCTCGGGTAGCACCAACGGGTAGACAAGTCGGGCCCGGCAGGGGAGCTTTAGTGAACTTGATGGTACAGTCCGAGGGAGTGGACGATGTCGGGTGGGGGACGAGCACACCGTCGCTAGGTTGCGGTAGACCGGAACATGAGTAATAGCGCGGCTCGGATTGCGGTGTTGTTGGCTGACGACCACGAGGTGGTTAGAGCTGGCGTAGCTTTTATGGTCAATCGCCAAGCTGACATGGAAGTGGTCGCCGAAGCAGCTAATGGGCACGAGGCGGTCGAAATGTATGCGGCCCGGCGTCCCGACGTTGCTCTCATTGATCTGCGGATGCCTGGCGTTGACGGGGTGGAGTGTGTTAGCCGGATCCGCGAAATTGATGCAGACGCGCGCGTGGTGATCCTCACGACGTTCGATGCCGAAGCCGACATTCAACTCGCTCTGCAAGCCGGGGCCAAAGGCTTTCTGCTAAAGGATGTCGCAGAAATCGAGTTGGTGCAGGGCATTCGAAGGGCGGCCGCAGGTCAGATGTGCGTTTCGCCCGCGGTGGCCACCAAGCTGGCCGAGCGGCTTCAGCGTGCGCAGCCCACGGCCCGCGAACTCGACGTGCTCAGGTTGATGGCGGAAGGAAAAACCAATCGGGAGATTGCCGGCGCCTTATTCATTGCCGAGAGCACCGTTAAGTTGCACGCCAACAACCTGTTTGCGAAGTTGGGGGCATCGACACGTACGGAAGCGATGCGGATCGCAATCAGACGGGGGCTAGTCCGTTTTCCCGACTGAATGTGTCAACGGCGCGAACCTTGCGCGCCGGCGTCACCGTCATGATCGGACCGGACGGAAAGGACTTCCCTTGATGGAAATCGTCCGCCCGCGTCGAAAAGCTGCCCATCAAGCGCGCGTCGCTTGAGGGCTTCGGCGATACGGCAGATTGCCGCCCCGTGGTGATAGACCGCGTCGAGCGCCTCTTCGGGCAACTCGTGAGGTTGCAGTGGTGTCATGTCGTCAGAAGTGACGCGGATGTGCGGGCCCCAATGCATTCCGGCAACGTCAAAACCTCGGGTGCATTTCGGGAATGGGACCATGACGCAGCCCATTGCTGCCAGATTGGCCAGCATGGACAGCTGCGCCATTTCGCATCCGCCACCAACGTTTCCGTGCCCGCCGCCAGTAGTGAACACGCCGCAAGCCCTGCCCACCATGTCGTCGTAAAACCACGAGGGCTCGCACAGTTCATCGATGAACTTCTTCATCGGCCAGCTCATTCCGCGTTGGTGCACCGGCGACCCCAAGATCAGGCCGTCAAGGTCACGAAAATCGCTGCGGTGACAGCTTGTGACTTGGCGGAGTCGAACATCGGCACCGGCAGCGCGCGCTCCCCGGGCCAGATGTTGACCGGCATAGGCGCAATGCCCATCAGAGGTGTCATAAGCGACGAGCAGTTGAATCGACATCGAGCTCCTCTCTATCGTCCGCCAAGGCCAACCCGAAACGGTTTCGTCATCGGTCGCGAAGCGGCACGCTCAGGGAATACCCAACTGTCATGTAGGAAACCGTGACCCACTGATTGCGCAGTCCCACGATCGGAGGCTGCTACGTAGTCGGCGAGTAGGGCCGTGCACCGGGGCGGATTCATGCTCGAAGTACCGATCGGTACAGTACTAGTTCGCGACGATCAACGGCCAGCGGGTCTTGCGCATGGACCGAAAGGAGCTCCGATGCATCAATGCAGCGTCGACCCCAACTGCGTGCGACACTGTCCTGTAGGAGAGCAAGTCGGGATCCTCAGGACTGCGGAGTCGAACCCCAAGCGGTCGTTGTGCCTGCGATGGACTACTGGATGCGGACTCCGATGGCCAGCCCTGCTGACAGCAGTGGTAGGGCTCGGGCTGCTTCTGCAGCCTCTTCCCGAGGCCCAGGCTGCACAGTGTCCTAATGTCGCTCTCGTGTTCGCGCGCGGCACCTTCGAGCCACCGGGGATAGGTGTTACAGGGGAGGCATTTCTCGACGCCCTCAGGACGCGCCTTGGTGGCTTGACAGTGGAACCCTATGCTGTCGATTACCCTGCATCACTGGATTTTTGGCGTGTTGCCGAAGGGGTTGTTGATGCAAGCCATGAAGTCGTCACCCTGGCGTCAGACTGTCCCGCCACCAGGATTGTGATGGGTGGATACTCGCAAGGCGCCGCCGTAGCGGTCTACACCACAACGGATGCTGTCCCAGCAGGTTACGTGCTTCCGGACGGGCTCGCCGGACCCCTACCGTCAGGAGTCGCGCAGCACGTCGCCGTGGTAGCACTATTCGGCAAACCACGGGACTCGTTTGTGCAGCTAATAGACGGCGGCGCGCCGCCCCTGACGATCGGTAACCTATTTGCAGCTAAGACCATTGACTTGTGTGCCCCCGCAGACCCAGTGTGTTCGCCAACAGGCACCGATCGCGCCGCCCACCGTGCTTACCCCGTCAACGGGATGACGAACCAAGCCGCCGACTTTGCGGCGCAAAGGCTTAACGTCACTCGCTGAAAACATCAATGAGCACCAGTCGTCCCAGCGATATGGCCGCAAACCGCCGATCCAGATGGTCGGCAATAGTGATCCGGCGACGCGAGCTTGGGATACATCGTCTGTGTGCTATCTGGTACAGTCAAATCCCCTACGATAGCTGGGCCGATGCTTGTATGCGCAGGAGGGTCAGGTTTACGCAGCATGTCGTCATGACCAGACAGATTTTGGCCTCTGAATGTGATCTGGTTGACAGCCTTATCTTTTCGACGGGTGCATCGTTGGTCGTCAAGTCCGCGACAGACTTTGCGTAACTTGGGCCAAACAAGTGGAAAGATCGATGACAGCTGACCTCAGTATGATTGGCACGATTGACGTCATTTATCGAGCCGCTGCCCAAGGTACGCGCTGTTGGGTGCGTAATGATCGTGGACAGGTACGGGAGCTTCCAATGGCGCGCTTCATGGGCTCGTCTGAAATCGCCGCTTCTGATCGTATTGTTGACGAACACGTTATTGCGTGTTGCTCGCAGCACCCAACACTTGACTTGGGCTGTGGACCAGGACGATTCACGGCTTCGCTGCATCACCGCGGATCGCCTGCACTCGGCGTCGACATGTCAGTCGCTGCCATCGAGCTGACGCGTTCGCGAGGAGGAGCGGCAATTTGCACCGACCTTTTCGGTCCGCTTCCAGCCGAGAGGTGCTGGCAGCAGGTGCTTTTGGTCGACGGGAACATCGGCATCGGTGGCAACCCTGTCCGAGTGCTACAGCGCGCCGCCGAGATGCTCGCACCGCAAGGGATTGTCATTGTCGAAGTCGATCCTCGCCCCTTAGCAGTTAGCCATGAAATGTTGCGCTGGGAGACTACAGACCACACCAGTCCATGGTTTCGGTGGTCGCGAGTGGGGGCAGGTGCTCTTGGGACCGTAGCCGACGCCGCGGGACTCCTCGTGACTGACGTACGCAGCATTCACTCGCGGATGATCGCCGTGCTTGCCGCCGTGGGAAGCACCGTCAAACACTAATTTGCACGCGCTGGCTTTGCGGTGTTCTTCTCGCGGTCAAGAGGATTCGACCGTGTGATCCAAATCGGCTATTCCAGTGGATTCACAACTCACTAGCCGAACAAATCCGACGGGTTCGGTAAAGCCCTTAAGTGCCACCGTCTCGCGGCGCTGGGTCACGGTGGATAACATCTCTCGCACCGCGGGATCGCAGGCAAGCGCTTGCGACAGTACGATGTCCCCACCCGCGCTCTGACCTTGCAGGCGCGCCGTCATGTTCACCGTGGAGCCGAAATAGTCGAGGCGGTCATTCAACGTCACCACGACGCTCGGTCCGGCATGAACGCCGATCTTCAACACCAGCGGCTCGGCGCCGGATGCTGCCGCGACGATCCGGTGCTGCATAGCCAACGCCGCCCGTACCGCTTGTGCGGGGTCGTCGAAGGACGCCATCACGGCGTCGCCGATCGTTTTCACGACCGCGCCATCGTGGTCCCGTACGACCTCGGCGAGTAATGTGAAGTGCTCGCGAACTAGGTTGTAGGCAGTGGCGTCGCCGACGCGTTCGTAGAGTTCCGTGGAGCCTCGCAGGTCGGTAAACAGCAGTGCCACCTGGCTGATGCCTGCATCATCGCCCGGTCGCAGCGTTGCCTCGGCGAACAGATCGCGGAAGACTTGCAAGGAAAGCACTTCCGGTGCAGTAAGTGTCTCGCGTGTCCAGGTCCGTTCCTCGATCAGCGCTGCCAACTCGAAGCCAGCGTCGTTGACGAACGTCACGGTCCCGGGCCGGTCGGTCGGCTCAGATGTCGCAAGCAACTCTGCACCGGTTGCAGTGATGTGCAAACCGGGAAAGGCGCCCGCTTCATAATCGACTTCGACAGCGTGGCCAGGGTGCAATGTGCGCAGCCGATAGGAACCGGCTGGCAGGTCAACGGGAACGGTGCGGCGCTCTCCCGGGCGTAGCAGGACTTGCACAGCCACATGCTCGGTGCTCATCGGGCCGGACAGGCAGAAGTCGCCTTCTGGCAGGGGACGTACCGTCGGCGACGGTGTAAAGGTCAGCTCGACATTACGTTCGAAGTCGCGATCGTAGTCGATGTTGCACGATGAACAATGCGCGCCGTGGGGTAGCTCGGCGAGTGTCGGAACGCTGGCCTTGGCCCCACGGCAGTTCGGGCACAACAGATCCCACCTCATGCCGAGCAGTCCGGCCCGCACACCGGCGAGACAGGCCTCGGTCGCCGCTCGCGGCGGCACCCCCAACTCGCCGGCCAGAACCTTTGGCCGCAGCCTGGCGAGATCGGCCGCCATGGCATTCAGCACCCGCTCGACGAGGCGGTCGCCGAGTCCGTTCCCATACGGGCTACTGTCGATGTCGCGGGCCATCGCGGTGGCCCGTTCACGTGCGCTCGGAGGCATTACCGGCTCCCGAAGCACGAACGGGGTCAGCCGCTCGGGTTCGGCGGCGCCGTGCGCGAACGTGACTGCCTCCAGGATCCGCCTTTTCACGTTCTTCCCGGCCTGCACGGCAAGTCGTGTGCCGAACAGTCGCCCCGCCAAGTTCAGCGGCTCCCACTCCAGGGTATAAGACACACGCGAACCGCCTCGGCCGTCCGGCTCGACATCGAAGACCGGGCCAAAGCGGCGGAATGGTCCCTTGCTGAACACTCGCCGCTGGCGAAAGTGTCGACCCGCGATCCATTCGTAGGGTTTTTCTTCCCACTCCTGCGCGAAACCCGCGGCTTTGGCCCGTCCGCGGCGCAGGATCGTGCCGTTGGGTTGCGGTGTTTCCTCGAGGGTGTACGGCGGCAGACCTAGCGCCTCGTTGAACCGCTTCGTGTCGGCCAGGACCGGCCAGAGTTCATCTGGCGGTAGGTCGAATGTCCAGGCCCACGAGCGACGCATCGACTCAAACTTCACGCTGCCCCCACCTCTGTGCGGTGTCCAAATGAGCAGGTACCCTCCTCAGCAACAAACCGGACCAGCCGGTTTCGCGCAGCATGCACGCGCCATCCAGGTTCTTTACTACGGTTCTGGCCACTGTCTAAACTCCGCCTGAACCGCGATCTGACGGTTCCTCCTAAACCAACCATCAGACCAAAACGTCAGTGCCACAACGTTTATCGCGCGCTGAGCGCCCAGGAAAAGCAACGGGTGAGTGCGGTAGCACAGGCAGTGCCAATCGACCTGAGTATCCATGAATGTCCGACCGCGTTGAGAGAAGTATGTCCACCGGCTCGCATAACGCTTGTCAATCGTGGACGAATTCGGCAATGACTTGGGCTAGTTGGGGTCCGCGATCTTCTTGGAGGAAGTGCCCGGCCCCGGAGATAGTGACCGGAGCAATATTTTTCGCGCCCGGAATGTGCTCGCGAAGGACCGCGTCAGCTCCCCGAGTGATGGGATCCTGGTCAGAGAATGCGCACAGGAAAGGCCGCGTGAAGCGGCCAAGCGCCGCCATCGCCGCGAGATTGGCCGGCGCGGCGGGATCGTCGGGCGAGGTGGGAACCAGCATCGGAAATTGGCGCGCCCCAGCCTTAAAGGAGTCACCGGGAAACGGCGCGTCGTATGCTGCAATGACGTCGGGAGTCAGATTCGTCGTACAGCCGCCGTTGACGATCCTGCCTGCATCGAAAGACGGTGTTTCTTGACTGTAGCGCTGCCATGCCAGAAAGGCCTTGCCCCGTTGTTCCCCCGTCGGTAGAAACGTGTTTGCGGCAACCACACGGCTAAAACGCTCGGGCTCCTCGCCGACGATTCGCAGGCCGATCAATCCACCCCAGTCTTGGCCTACTAACGTGATTTCGTCCAAGCCGATTGTGTCGAGGGCTTCTTTAACCCAATTGACGTGCGCCAGGTACGTGTAGTCCGAACGCATCGCGGGCTTGTCACTGCGGCCAAATCCCACGAGGTCCAGCGCCACCGCCCGCAATCCTGCGTCGACCAACACCGGAATCATGTGTCGGTATAAATATGACCATGATGGTTCGCCGTGCAACAACAAGATGGCCGGAGCGCGCCGCGGACCCTCGTCGAGGTAGTGCATTCTCAACGCCACGCCGTCGCCGCGGTCGACCGCAACGTAGTGAGGTGCAAACTCGTAATCCGGCAGCCCCTCGAAACGAGAATTCGGCGTTCGCAGGACACGCATGGACAAACATCCTTTCACCATCGCGTCGCGGATCGACCGGCCTCGACGTCCCAGCTTCGCCTACCACAGACTGTACCGGAAAGTACATCATGAGACGCGCAGGTCGCTCAAGCTGATCCTGCAAGTCTTGGAAACCGCAGCCCGCGTGCAGGCGGCCAAGCACACCGTTACTGTGCTCGCCGCGCGACCACAGGAAGTCGCCAAGCGAACCCGAGTGCGCTCGACATCCGCAAAACGAACACATCACCACCCCGCGCGCCTGTTTCAGGGTGTCAAAGACCAAGGCAGTCATACGATTACGGGTCAACACCGGTGTTGTCGGCCGCTCCGTCAGGCTAGCTGATGCCGCTGGCGCCTGTTACTGTTGCCGCAAGTTGAATTCGCAGCCCGATAGTCTTTTCCCGGCGCTCTGTTAGTTTTGCTGGATTTGTTGCGACACCGTGAACCGATAGGGCGTTTCTTGTGACCTTGCGCAGCAAAGTCGGCTCTCGTCGCATCCACCGCCATACCTTAATCGACTGCGCGGGGGCGCAGCTGGATGTTCCCGCGCGCAGCTTAGCCATCGTAGTGAGAGTCGATGGAGAGGTTGACGCCGCGAACACCGAGATTGTCGATCGCGAGGTCCTGCGCTTCGCGCGACTCGGGTCTCCACTCATTGTGGATTACTGCCGTGTGCAATTTCTGGAGATCGCCGGATTCCGAGCCCTCCTGAAGCTCGCTGACTTCCGACGTAAATCCCGTCTACAATTTAGCGTCATCGCCGGTTCAGCGATGCAACCGCCGCTGCGGGTCATCACCGATCACGGCTTGCCCCTCGCGGCATCCGTTCCTGAAGCACTGCAGCAGATCAACGACACGACTGCGACGCACCGCGAGTCTTTGACTGGCATGGTAGGTCAACGACAGCGAGGCGACGCGGCCTCTTCTGCGCAGCCAGTTGGACTATGTTGCGAAGAACGCTCCGAGGGCTGGCGAGCCGCTATTCAAGCGTCGAGTGCAGCGGCAGTTCGGTGCCTAGCGCGACGCTTCTCCGACGGCAGTGATACGGAGATCGAATTGCATGCCGGGATGAGCAGGTCAGTGTCAACAACCTCGGCTAGCCAGAGCATAGGGTGACTGCGCTGATGGGGGAGCAAGACGACCGCGAGCGGGTTATTGACGCCGCCTTCGATCTTTGCGAGAGATACGGCTTCGAGGCTACAACTCTGTGCGCGATTTCCGCCGGCGCCGAAGTGGCACCAGAGCAGCTTGCGCGTCACTTCGCCTCCAAGGATGCGATCGTGATGTCCGTCGTTTATTCGGTCTTAGAACGCATCGCCGCAGCGCTCGGGCAGGTTAGGCCCACGGCCAGTCCAGAAATTGCTCTTCTGGTCGCCACCACCGAGGTCTTGACCGCAATTATCGATGGGCGAGGCGTGATTACGCGAGAACGGATGCTGGCGATGGCTCATGTCGTCGCAACGAGTCCTAGGCTTGTGAGGCAAGCGTCAGCAGCTCGGAAGGAAGTTTTAGGCTGGGCACTTGCTGACAGGATGGGTGTTTGTATTGCTGATCGGCGCGTGCGTCGCGCGGTGACGATTTGGTCAGCGATCGCGGCTGGCGCTTATTTGAGCCGCGTCACCACCCCTTCCCATTACGATCCGCTCCGGGACAATCGATTGTCAGAGAAAATGTTCGAGGAGCTGGCTGGTACCTTCGCCGAAGTGATGGGCGACGATGTATGACGCGACAGCGGCGCGCCGTAGAACGGTAAGTTGAACGCCCACGCCTAGCCCAGTAATACCGGTTCCGCTAAATGAAGCACGAGCTGTAGGCGGTGTCACGGCACAGCGGGCGGCGACATGTGGGCCGCGCAGCCAATTACGCTGGCGGTGGTGGGACAATTCGGTCTCGACGGGATCGCCGTGCCCTCGGCGTAGAATTACGAGATCGCGATAAAGGCCAGGCCGACGGGCGTCATGGGCCGCGGAGTACGGTTCTGCCTGCATCAGCACGTGTATGTGACTCGACATACTTCGTGCTGGGTGCCGAATGGCACTGTGGTCACGAATTAACCGATATCAATGACCGCGGTGACAGGTGTGGATTAAACGCAAAGACCTCAAAGGACTTACATGTCAACGGCAACCGAGAACGGACCAGCGGGCGGCAAGGTGGTTTCAGAGGGCGGTCGCAACACTATCTCTAAGTTCTGAAGGGTCATTGACCCACGGCGCGGTGACCTCGACCGCGCCGACTGCCTCAGCACCTTCCGCAGTGCGCACCTCTACGAGCCCCGGTCCGCAGCCCTCGTGGCGGCGCCATGGCCACCATGATCGCTGGCTGCCACCGCCTTTACCCTCGGCGTTGCGCTGGTCACTTGGAACACTAACGACGTTGACAACCTCTGCCTGTGCGGCGACGGGGTGAAGGCGGCAGGCGGGTGTCCCATCGCGGGCCTGCATCGCCAATCCGGTGGCCCTCAGCGGTCATTGGCCGTGGATCCTATGCGCTGAACGGCAAGTCGCCCCCGTACGGGTCTTTGCCGCCTGCCGAGAAGTTGGAGCGGCTGGGCCACGGCCGTTTTGGAGTCAGCGGCCGTCGCGGTCACTCGACAGCAGCCGAGGCCGCCGCCAGGACTTCGGCGGCTAGGTCCGGGTCGCTGGCGCGGGCGATGACGACGGCGCCGACGAGCATGCTGAACTGTTGCAACGCGGCGGTACGGCGCTCCTCGGGTGCACCGTCCATGGTTGCGGCGAGGGCGTTGACGGTGTCCTCGACGCCGCGGCTGAAAGCCGCTTTGATCTGAGTTGTTCCGCGGCCGACGTCCATACCGAGCGCCGGGACCGGGCAACCGTTTCCGGGGTTGTGGACGTGCGTGTCGGAGAGGTACACGTCCCGCCAAGCCTGCACCGCGCCCGGTCCACCAGTTCTGAGTATCTCGGTGAACGTCGCGAAGGCCGTCTGCAGCGCGGTTTCCACGAGAGCGTCCTTGCTGGCGAAGTGCTTGTAGAACCCCCCATGGGTCAAGCCGGCGTCCTTCATCACCTCTCCGACGCTGGCACCGTCGATGCCGCGCTCGCGTAGCAGCCGGGACGCACTGGCCACGATCCGGGCGTGGCTCTTGTCCTTCTCCGCCTGGGACATCCGCATGTCCATCGACTCCCGTCTGATTCGGCTTGACATTTTGGAGTATAGACATAATCCTTATTGGATTACTACCAACATCTAAAAGGAGACTGCGATGGCGATCAAGCCTACGATCCTGGTCACCGGGGCGACCGGAAAGACCGGCGGGGCCGTGGTGAATGCCCTGCTCGCCCAGGGATTCCCGGTCCGTGCCATGGTCCGCAGCCTTGACGGGCGCGCCGAGGCACTACGGGGGGTGGGCGCCGAGTTGGCGGTGGCCGACCTGTTCGACCCGGATCAGCTGGTCGCCGCCATGCGGGGCGCCCAGCGCGCCTACTTCATGGCGCCCTTCCATCCGCATGCCTTGCAGAGTGCCGTCGCCTTCGCCGTGAGCGCACGCTACGCCGGCCTGGAGTCGATCGTGCAGATGAGCCAATGGACCTCTCATCGCAGCCACCCGGTCAACTTCACGCGGCAGACCTGGCTGATGGACCGGGTGTTCGCCGACCTGCCAGGGATCGCCCACACGATAGTCAACCCCGGTATGTTCGCCGACAACTTCCTGCGCACCATCGACTTTGCCGCTCTGCTCGGCATCTATCCGGTCCTCAGCGGTGACGCGAAGGCGGCACCGGTCTCCAATGAGGACATCGCCCGCACTGTCGTCGCGGTCCTGCGGGATCCCGGCCGTCACGTCGGCAAGACCTACCGCCCGACCGGCCCGGAGCTGTTGTCCGGCAAGCAGATGGCCGCTGTGGTGGCCGAGGCGGTGGGCCACCGTGTCATCCCGGTGTCGCTGCCCTATTCGCTGTTTACCAAGGTCGCCCGCCAGCAGCGTGTCGACCCCCTATCGGCGAGTGTGTACCTGCGCTACATCGGCGGCGACATGAAAGCCGGGGTGTTCGAATTCGAAGGCGGCGTGACCGAGACCCTCCAAGAGCTGACCGGCGCACCGGCCGAGAGCTTCCTGGCGACGGCACGCCGCTATTCGGCGATGCCGTTCGCCCGCCAGACCGCGGCGAACCGACTCGCGGCGATGGCGAAATTCATGGCCGTCCCGTTCCTGCCGGGCTACAACCTGCGCCGTCTGGATCGTCAGTGGGACCTGCCCATTCCCCCCAATCCGACACTGGGGATCCAGGACGCCCGCTGGCGCGAGGAGCACACCGCCATGATGAATTCCCGCCCGCTGCAGTCTGTACCCGCTAGCTGACAACGGTGACCACGCGCAGCCGCACGCCGACTCAGTCGATCAGCATCAACGCCACGCCGCACAAAGTGTGGGAATTCCTCACCCGTATTGAGACCATCGCCACCTGGTACGACGCCTGGGAACCGTCCTGGTGACCTCAGCTGCCGGAAAGACCGGCCCCCACACCGCCATGGCCCTGCTAGACAAAGGATTTCCGGTGCGGGCGATGGTGCATCACGACGATGCACGCGCCGCGGAATTACGCGACCGCGGCGGGGTGCAACGACTCACGGGACGAGCACCGAAATCCATGGAGACCATCGCCCGGCGTTGCCCGACCACCATGCCGGGCACCACCCGCGGACTCTCCGGTATGGCCAGTGCGATAACCACGCTGACCAAAGCAATGCCCGCTCCCGCTCCTAACACCGACCGGTATCTGCGAATGTTCCAGGACGGCAAGGAGATCGAAACGCTGGCCGTCGACTCGCCGACCTGGCATGCCACCCACAATCCGGACCGTCAACTGGCGCGGTGACCGGCCATTTTCATCACGAACGAGGAGCAAGAACATGACCTACACCGAAACAGGCGTGCAGCAGACCGTAGAGCGGCTACTCGCCGAAGCCGATCTGACCGGCCCACTGTCCCCGGAGCAGCTGAATTTCCTTGACCAGTACCACATCGGTGGTATGGCCGCCGTCGACCGCACGATCGGCCCGATGCACCTGACGGCGGCCGATCGGGTGCTGGATATCGGATCGGGTTTCGGCGGACCGGCCCGGCGGATCGCCGAATCGACGGGGGCCAGCGTGCACGGCGTCGACATCACCGCAGGCTATGTCGACACCGCCACGACGCTGACCCGCCGGTGCGGTCTGCACGACCGAGTCACGTTCGAACACAACCCTATCGAGGATCACCACCCCCAACGGCCCTACACCGCCGCGATCAGCATGCACGTCTGCATGAACATCGCCGACAAGCCCCGCTGGTACCGCGCGATCGCCGACCGACTCTGCGACGGCGATCAGTTCGGGATCTGGGACGTCGTCCGCATCACCGATGGCCCCGTGACCTTTCCGATGCCCTGGTCGATCGATGGCACCGACAGCCACCTCGACTCTCCCGAACAGGTGCAGACGGCGATCACCGGCGCTGGATTCGAGACTCTGGAGTGGGTCGATGAGTCCGGATGGGTTCGCGACTGGGTCACCCAGACCTTCGGTGCGGGGCTGCACCCCGGCCCCGGCATCCCGATGGTCATCGACGACGGATTCACCCGCACCGTCAACTTCGGGGCCGCCTTGGCCGCTGGCACCCTCGGTGTCTATCGCGGCTGCTTCACCAAAACCACACCCTGACAACAACTCCGCCGATTCCCGTCCCCAAAACCACGAAAGAATCACGACGATGACTACCAACGCTGCCGAACCAGTCAAGATCACCACTCAAACCAAGTTTCTCGTGGTAGGAGCCACCGGACACGTCGGCTCGAAAATCGCCATCCTTCTGGCGGACAAAGGATTCGACGTCACCGCACTGGTGCGCAGTGACGGGGCCAAGATCCGCGACCCGTACCACGGTGTCATCCGTTACGTCACAGGCGACCTCGCCGACGATGCGTCAATGGCCAAAGCCGTCGAGGGGATCGACGTCGTTGTCTCAACGGCCAACGGTGTTGTTCCGCAGAAGAAATCCGACAATGCTGCCAGCGTCAACGACCACGCCCTGGGATTCATCGAGATCTGCGAGAAGGCGGACGTCCAGCGCTTCGTCCAATCGTCGACCCCGAGCTATCCGCGGGAGCAGCGAGTACCCGAGTTGGCCGGCAAGCGCCGGCTCGAGCAGCGCCTCCAACAATCGCCCATGCAATCAGTCATCGTGCGCAACGCCGCGTTCATGGACGTCTTCCTGGTATTCGGCGGCTTCAAAGGGGCCGTCGACTCCTCTGCTCACGCCACCGTGCTCCGCAACCACGGCTTCACCAAATTCTGGGGATCCCTGACCGGGAACCTGGCCGAGAAGTACGGCTTCTTTCTGGCTCCCGGCGGCGCCTCGCACGGCACCCCGATCATCGCTACCCGCGATGTCGCCGAGATGATTACCGGCGCCGCACTTTATACCGGCAGCGAGGACCTCCTCATCGAAGCCAACGGACCGCAATGGCTGACCTGGCGGCAGATCGCCGACACCATCGCCGCCACGACCGGACGCAGCAAGGTGCGGATCATCCCGCTGCCGGCTGGGGTGGCCTGGCTCAATCAGACCCTCGCCCGACCATTCTCCCCCTCAGCTGCGAACATTTTCGCGCTCATGGGGTTCGTCGCCGAGTACCAGCCGCACTGGGACTCCGCACCCGTCGTTGAGCAACTCGGTCTGCCCCCTCAGTGGACACTCGCCGACTACCTCGACCACAACTGCGGCGCTCCTGCCAAACGATGACCGACGACGCCAATGGCGAAGAGGCCCGGTTCCGCTACGTCAACGTGGCGCAGTGGACCGATCAGGCGGCCTTCAGTCACGCACAAAGCGGAATGATGCGGCGTTTCGCCGACGAGTCACTGGATCGCGTCGGGTACTGGAAAACGTTGGGCATCAACATGAATGCTGCGACCTTCCACCCCGCACGGCGCTTTTATCCCCCCGCGTCGAGACCTTCACCGACACAGGGGACCACCAATCGACGGTCGATGTAGCAACCGCGCTGCGCAACGGGGACACCGGCAACTTCGAGCCTCAGCTGAACATGCTCACCGACGACTTCCAACTCTGGGCGCTTGCCGGCCCCTTGCGGGGAAAGAATATCGGCCGACAGGCGGCCGCCGAGAACTACGGGCTCATCTCCGGAGCCGCGGACACCCACATCACCCTGGAACAACCATCCTCCACACTCTGCGCGGCAAACCGATGAGCGGTGACAACACGCACCCGGTGCGACGCTCAATGATCTTGAGGTGATGCCGGCGGGGGCTCGGCGACCTGTTTGATCGACCGAGCGGATTATGGATGTGTGAATAGCCATCTTTTTGCCGGGGGAGTCGGTAATCCGTTTGCGGCGAGGGTCGTCACCGATGGTGTGGTAGTGGAGGAACGCGCGCAATTGAGCGGGCAATGTGAGCAGCAGAATTCGTCGGCGCATGTGTTTGTGCTGCAATCGATCCCCGTGGCGTCTGCGCGGCAGGTGTGGGTGGATTCGAGTCGCGAGGGGAGCATGTCGGCGGGCCAGATGTCGATTATGCCGGCGGGACTTCCCATGTTGTGGGAGTGGCAGGGTCCTGTCCAGGCACTGCACGTCTCAGTAAATCCGCGTGTGGCTGACCTACTGGCGGCCGACCGTCTAGGGCGTTCATATGTCGAGGTGCCTGCTCTGTGTCTGTTCGATGACCGGTTTGTTCGCCATCTGCTGGAGCTGCTGCGTATGGAGGCCGTGGCCGGTGCCGAACCGCTGCGATCTCAACACCTCATTCAGCGGCTCTTACTGCGGGTCGGCATTGGTTCTCGCAGAACCATGAAGCCACCCACCGGGGCACTGCGGCCGGACGGCGTGCGCGCGGTGACCGACTGGATTGAAGAAAACCTCGCCGACCCCATCTCGGTCATCGACCTTGCTGCTTTGGCTGGTGTGGAAGCATCCTGGTTTACCCGTCTGTTTTCGCGGGCCGTCGGGTGCTCCCCGTATCGCTACGTGTTGGAACGCCGTGTCCTGCGCGCCCAGATCGCCCTGCGCAGTGGGATGTCAGTCGCTGCAACGGCATCGCTGTGCGGGTTTGCCGACCAAGCGCATCTGAGCCGCCATTTTCGTCGGCAAGTCGGCGCCACCCCGGCTGCCTGGGCTCGGATCTCGCGCAACTGAAGCGCGAAACGTACAAGATCGTGGTGACTGTCATCGGGTATCAAAAGTGAGTGAGATATGGCATGCGCGGTCTCACCCGATGTGGTGAGCCATCGTGTTTTCCGGTCATCGTGTTCCACAACTGCGGCGGTGATATGCCGTGAGCAAGCCGCTGGACGGCAAGGTCGCAGTCGTTACGGGGGGCTCGCGGGGCATCGGTCGGGCTATCGCGCTGCGGCTAGCCGGCGACGGTGCGCTGGTTGCTATCAACTACATGTCCAACGCCGCCGCGGCCGAGGCGGTGGTTGCCGCCATCGCGGCCGCGGGCGGTGAAGCCTTCACCGTGCAGGCCGACCTGAGCTCATACGCCGGTATCCGTGCGTTGTTTGACACCTTAGACGGCGAGCTGACCTCCCGCCGTGACGATTCTGGCTTCGACATCCTGATCAACAACGCCGGCACCGGCCGGGCAGGGACCCCATCGGACACGTCGGAAGCCGACTTCGACGCGGTCTTTGCCACAAATGTCAAAGGACCGTTCTTCGTTACTCAGGCCGCCATCCCACGCTTACGCGATGCTGGCCGAGTCGTGTTCATTTCTTCCGGGCGGTCGAAACGCCCGCTGGTGTCTACCGCCGCCTACTGCATGGCCAAGGCGGCAGTGGACACCTTGGCAGTCATGCTCGCCGCCGAGCTGGGCCCGCGTGGCATCACGGTTAACGCATTGGCACCAGGATGGACGGTGACCGAGTTGAGCTCAGAATTTCTCGGCGACCCGCACAATCAGCAGGCCATCTCGGAGATCAGCGCGTTGCGGCGGTTAGGACAAGCCGACGACGTAGCCGCCGTGGCCGCGTTCCTGGCTTCTGACCAGGCGGCCTGGATTACCGGCCAATACATTGAGGCAAGCGGTGGATTCGACTTGGTCGCCACCAGATGAGGAATCCGTAGTGCGCATCGGTGTCGTCAACGCTGGCAACATCGGTCGGACATTAGCGCAGGCGTGGCTTCGCGCGGGTCATGATCTCCTGCTCGCCAAGGACGGATGCCAACGCAAGCTCGACGATTTTATCGTCGACCATCCGATCGCACGTCGCGGCACACCGGCTCAAGCTGTCGCCTTCGGCGATGTCGTGCTGTTCTCGGTGTACTGGCCGCGGCTACCCGCCGTGCTATCGGCGACCGGTCCGATCGCCGGCAAAATCGTCATCGACACCATGAACCCGCTGCGGGTCGACGAGCATTTCCAGCACAGCCACGATCTCGAGTTCATGGCCCGCTCGTCGACGACCGAAAAGCTGCAACGCGAATTGCCCGACGCTCGGGTGGTGAAAGCGTTCAGCACCATGCCCTCACAACTTCTCGACATTCGGCTCTGGCATGACACGCCCACCCCGCCGCCGGTGTTTCTGGCCGGCGACGATACTGCAGCCAAAGCGGTCGTGGCCACGCTGGCCCGCGATGCTGGCTTCACAGCACTTGATACCGGGCACGCGGCGGCCGCCCGCAGCATCGAGCAGCTCGGGGTATTGACCCACCAGGTCGGGAAACACAACTTCGGCGGCGAATATCAGAACCTGGCGCCGGCGATACTGCGTGCCGGCCCGGCCGTTGCTATCGGGGCGAAATGACGACAGAAAAGGACGCACCGCGATGAGTGAACACGACCAAGGCGACGACTTGCCGGCGCGCATACGGCGCAGCATCGGTGAAAACAGCCCTTTCGGACTCCAGACGATCGTGCGGGCGAAGACCAGCAAGCCGCAGACAGACTCGCCGAGGTCCTGCGAGCCGTGGCCGTCCCGTCACGCGCGGAACCGGGCAATCTTCTATACACCGTCAGCCGCGGCGAAGACGGCCTCACCTTCTACCTCCATGATCGGTGGGCCTCGATCGCCGCGGTCGCCGAGCATGAACAAAGCGCGCACTTTCGTTCGTCCATCAAAGAATTCGGCGCTCTCATCGATCCGGGCTCTGCGGTAATTGATGTCCTGAAGATCATCGATAATTAACTAACCGTCAGCGGTGGGAGGAGAGAAATCGATGCGTTTGACCTACGAATTTGAGTGGACCGTCGCGGCCGAACAGCCCTCCGACATAGGTCGACTCGACAACGGCGTGCTTCACCACCATGTACTTCCCTCGGCACGGCTCATCGGTGACCGATTGAACGCAAACAGCGTTCACCCCGGCACCGACCTGTTCCGCCAACTCGATGACGGCTACGCCGCCATCGACGTGCGCGTCCTGATGCAAACCGACGACGGAGCACTCATCCACGTCGCGTACCAAGGCTTCGTCGAACCCACCGAGGCCTTCTTACAGGCCGTCCAATCGCTCACACCAACCGAATTCACCGACCAATCGATTCGCACCACCTGGACGCTGACCACCGGCGATCCGCGCTACAACTGGGTCAACCGTGCAGTCTTTATCGGCGAAGGCCGTCTACTCCCCGCCGGCGACAACCGACTGGGCATGCAGCACAAGGTATACCGAGCCGCATAGACGAGCTCAGAAGCGTGTCGGACTTTCCTCAGGCCCGTGACACGGGTGTTTTGGTGAGGCGCGAAACGAATGATGCTCATATCTCGGGAGCACAGGCCCTGCGGAGTGGGTGGCCCGATCAACCGCGTTGGGGCGGAAGAGTTTTCAGATCCTAGGATTGAGCCTCGGAGTACGGGCTGGGCTGCCTCGCCAGCCAGCGCGACAGATCCTCTACGTCGTCGCCGAGGTCGCGAGTACGAGCGAAATCGGCGCGATAGGAAGGCGGATCGGAGAACCAACGAAACATAGCTCTGCCGTCGTCATCGTCGCCGAATACATCGAGCGGCAGCTCAACGAATGTGGCAGATTCACCAAACCGCTGAGCCACCAGGTTGGCGATCTGCTCGCCGCTAACTTCGTCGCCGGCAATCTCCACCGGCGCAGCGGCGGAGTCGCGGCGAACCAGTAGAGTCGCGGCCACGCTACCGATGTCGCGAACCGAAATCATCTGCAGCGGAACGTTTCCGGGCATGGCCATGCTGAACGCCAGCTTGCCATCCTTTCTATCGATCATCTCCAACAGGTTCTCCATGAAGAACGCCGGCCGGATGATGTTCGCGGGCACCGCGCCGATCAGAAACTCCTCGACCCGCCTCTTGCTCTCGAAATGGGGCACCCCGGACTTGCGCTCGGCACCACCAACCGAGCTGTACACGAGAAATGGTAGTTGGGCGGCGTGCGCCGCCTCGACGATAACTTTGCCGTGCGCGACCTCACCGTCGACGCCGCGCGGTCCCAACAAGCTCGTCATCGCGAAAGCGGCTCCGGCGCCCTCGAAGGCACGCCGGATGGAGTCCGGCGCATCCAACTCGGCCTCAACGACTTCCACTCCACGTCCGGCCAGCGCCCGCGCTGCAGCGCTGTCGACGCTGCGCGTAAGAGCGCGGACAGCCATCCCACGATCGACCAATGCGTCCACCGTTGCCGAACCCTGCTGGCCGGTCGCTCCAATGACCACGATGGGATCTTTACTGGTATTCGTCATGAAATCCCCCGCTATTTGCGTCTTGGTATTCGGCTGAGATGGCGTCGTGAGCGAACGCACTGTCACTGGGTGCTGCCCGGTTTGAGGTTCGCAGCGACGGCGAGATGATCGACCTGCTCGGGATCGGCGATGCACGGAAACATGATCAGCTCGTCGCAGCCCGCCGCGCTGAAGGCGCCGATGGCTTCGACCACCTCATCGCGGCTCTTCATCGCCCCCGAGATCACGTGCTTGGCATACTCACCGCTGAAGCCGTAATAGTGACCCAGGTAGGTCCTCGCGGCCACGGCGGCACCATCCCCGAGCGCGAAATAGCCCAATGCGACCAGCCGAGGCGAACCGTCTCGACCCGCCTCCTTCTACGCAGTTCGCACTCCGCGCGCGGTCTGAGCGAATTGCTCCACGTCGCCACCACCAGAAATCCACCCGCCCCCGAACTCGACGACCCGTCGATTCGTGGCGTCCCCCCGCCCCGATCAGCAGCGGAGGCCCACCTTCGTGGCGAAATATGGCCCATCCAAGTCGATAGCAGCGGCAGCTGCGCTTGGACGTCGGCGCCACCGCGATAGCACTCCAGAAGAGTGCGCACTGCGAAGGAATGACGCAGATCACCGACCCTCGGATGCGGCTGGCCGGTGGTGGTATGGATTCCGGCGGGACCGAGCAGATCGGCGAAGGTGTAGTCGATCGTGTTGACCACCAATCGGCCGCTGGCCGAGACGAAAAACGCTGACCACCCCTCGGTGCCGGCGGTGTGCTCTCGCAGCTGGCTGTAATCGCGCAGCACCGCAATTGTGGTGTGGTGCAGCAAGATCTGCCTGGATTTGTCGTATTTCGAGTTAGCGATGCGCACCACACCGGCGTCGAGGTCGACATGATCACGGTCCAGGCGTGCTGCTTCGCCAGCCCATGAACCGGCAACAACGATGACTTGCCCAGCATCAGCCCCCTTGTCGCATACATAGATTCGAGCGTGTTGCTACCCGTTGATAACGGGCGGGGCCACTAAGACGACGTTGTCTCAGATCGTCGCGCACGGCCTCGGCATCCCAGCCGGCCTTGTCCCAGTAGGTGCAGGTCGTCGGGGGTGGTGTCCGTGTGACAGGTGGCAGCACCCGCGGTGTTCGGCGATGGTCGAGTTATTTTTTCGGTCCAAGCCTGAGACCATCGCTGAAACAATGGAGACGTTGCGCTGTGTTGACGCCGTCAACGCGCCGAACCGAAAACCGCAGGTGACGAATTGCACTGAAATCGATCGAGTAAGGTCAAAGGCCCAGCTAGTGGGGTTGACGAGGACCAGATCCAGGGGTTCGAGTCCCCTTAGCTCCACCCACAGAAACCCGAAGTCAGATGGCTTCGGGTTTTTTGCTGCGCCGAAGTTCGTGAGGTGAGCCTTCCAAACCGCTCCCCGCAACTCGATACGACAGGGTCGCGTTACGCTCAGATCGACCGATCGCCCAACGCAGGATCTACCGAAAGCCATGATGTCCGAGGAACAGACGAAAGACGTCCCGCCGGATCGCCTCTCCATTGATCCACGCAGCCCGTTCTATAGCGAAGAGGCCCTGAGCCGTGACGTGGGTATTCGCTTCAACGGCGTCGAGAAAACCAACGTTCACGAATACGACGTTGCCGAGGGTTGGGTGCGTGTTGAAGTTCCCACAGCCAAAGATCGCCGCGGAAATCCGATGGTCATCAAGCTGAGCGGTACGGTCGAACCGTATTTCCGCCTGGCGGAATAGCGCTACCGCCCCGTCCCGGCGACCACGACGTGCCGTGGATTGAAGCTCACGCCGCGTCCGGTGTGAACCTCCCCGGCGGGCGCGCTGCCGTCCCACGTCAGAGTTGCCTCACCGGACAGCTGAAGTGTTGTCCCGGTGTCGAAGTCGATGAACAGCAGAGCGGCGCTCGGGCGACGGCGATGTTGCCGAGACTGTTGAAGAGGTTGTTGCCGGCATAGTCGGGAAACCACAGCCCATCGTCGACGGGGGTCACGAAACCTGTTGGGCCACCGCGGTGGGAGGAGTCGGCCCCCGCCGTCGGATGTGACGTGCCCAGAAAGAACGTGTCAGCGCGTTGGATGAGCAGGCGGTCCTGTGCACGTAGGGTGGACCCGGCGAAGATCGGATTTCGTTGCGGCACAAGCGAACTGGAAGGTGTGGTGAGATTGCGCATCGTGATGTACTTCGGACAGTTGCCGAATGACTGGTCGACCTCGAGATCGAATCCTCCGGAGCGGCCGGCGCTCACCACGCCGTTGATGCGCCAACGACGCCGGGTGGCGAAGTCGATGACGATCATGCCGGCAAGCTGACCGCTGGGCATGTCGCTCAGCGGGTCCGCCGTGGGAAGGCGGCTGTCGACGTGCAGCGTGCCCGAGTCGATCGCCGACAGAAAGCCCGGCTCTCCGAACAGTGGTGAGCTCCACAGTGTGCCGCTGGGGTCGCGGGCGGTCACGACCGCCAGCCGCGCAGCACCTAGGAAATCCGCTGTTCCAGAACGGAGTTGGCCGCGACCCACCATCGCGGAAAGCCGTCCGGCCTGACTGCTCACACCGGCCTGCTTCTGAACGGCGAGCTCGCCGCTGTGGAATCCCACAGCCGCGCGCCGGCTTTCGTTCGTCCTCACAACGGATGCCGACCCGCGAAGGCGACTACTCGCTGAGTTGGCGTTGCCGTCAAACCCGGTGCGACGGCTGGGCCGAAGAGGTTCTGCGGCCGCAGGGCGGGGACGAGTTGGGACCCGACGGCTTCCGCCAATCCCGCTTCGTCGGCCTCGAACTCGACGGGCACGTCGACGGCGACCGCGAGATCCCAGCTGTGCACCAGGGTGGAGTAGGTGATGATCCCGATGGCCTGTTCGGCGGGCATCTCGCCAAGTACGGTCGCGACCGGAGACTGCCAGTCGGTGATGGTCGACCACGCGCGATGAGACCGCGCGATCGAGTGCTCGACGACCGCGAGCGGGGCCGCGCCGAGGATGTCGGAACCGCTGAAGAGCTCTTCCTCGGTGGGGCCGCCCTGTCCGTCGATGGCGGTGGCGAAGGCGTCGATCGACGCGACGGTGTGGCTGAGCAGGGACCGGACATTCCACCCCGTGCACGGGCTGGGGCGGTTCAGGTCGGCGGTTTCGAGATTAGCGGTCAGGCCGGCGAGGCGGCGATCGGCACGCTGGAGGAGGTTGAGTACGGTCACTGGGGATGTCCTAACGTTAACAATAATAGTTTGACGTTAGCCATCTTCGGCCGCCGGTCTAACGGTGTCAAGTTTTTGTTATCGTTAGGACATGGATCCCGAGTTGCGGCTCAAGCGCGCCCAAGCGGCCGGCTATTTTGTCGCGGGGGAGCCGCTGGCGGTGGACCTGGCGGACACGATCATCACGGTCCATGACCCACCCACCGACCTTCTGCCTGATGAGGCCGCCTGCCGAAGGTGGTGGGACCTGCAACGGGATCGCCTGCCTGAGGTCGCACCGCCGCCACCCCTGGCGCCAACGATCGAGTTGCGCCGCGCCGTCCGGGACATTCTCGACGCACAGCTGACGGGGGCCGCACCGAAAGCGGACGCAGTCGAGCTCGTTAACGACGTCGCCGCCCGGGCCGCCGCGACGCGACGGGTGGCGCGCTCACCCTCGGGATGGCGCGCCCTCACGCAATGGCGGGCCGCCACCGACCAACCCCACGACATCGCACTGGCGGTGGTCGCCGACAGCCTCATCGACCTGCTGGTGGGGCCCGCACGCGGGCGCCTGCGCCGGTGTCAGAACCCGGCCTGCAGCATGCTTTTCGTGGCCGCCGATGCCCGCCGGAAATTCTGCACCCAGAACATCTGCGCCAACCGGACCCGAGTTGCGCGGCACTATCGCCGCCACCGCTCCGACTAAGGTCGGAGTCATCCTGGGCCGTCGGGACCGCTCAGTTTGCCGATGGTTTGAATCTCGCTGTCCCGGTAAGGCTTTCCATCCGGCTGGAGCAGGTCCTGAAACCACGTCTCGGGATCCGTCTTGTACGGATGATCCCATGAGTCCCAGGGCAGGTAGGTCTGGGTCTTCCCGGCGACGAGACCCCAATTGATCGCACCTACGTTGTAGCGCTTGGCAATTGGCAATATTCCCTCGACGGTGCTGCCGACCGTCCGGGCCAGGTACTCGGTGCAGATCATTGGCCGCCCCAGCGGGGAGAGTTCGGCGATCCGAGCCTCAAATGCCGCTGGTCGGTCATAGCTGTGAAATGTGATCACATCGGAATTGTCCAGTTGTATGTTGGCAATTGTGCTGCGGCGGTTAGGGCTTCCCCACTCGCCTTGCCATACTCCACTCGTCAATGGCTGAATCGGATCCACCGAACGTGCCCAATCGAACGCCAGTGAGAGCAGGTCGGCGACCCGCTCCAGCTTGTCCTTCCGCTCGACCTTGCGGTACGCACGCGCTGGATTGTCGGGCTCATTCCACAGATCCCAAGCCAAAATGCGATCGTCGGAGCGGAATTGCTTCAACACTCCCGTGACGTAGTCGTGCAGCGTGCGGCGGTAGTCCAGATCGTCGAGGTGTTCAGCCCCCGGGCTTTGCACCCAGCCGGAGTTGTGCACGCCGGGCGTCGGCGCCCGCTGCGGACCCGGCTTCGGAAACGGATCCCAACACGAGTCGAAGAAGACGAATATCGGCTTGATGCGATGATTCGCCGCGATGGTGACAAACTCCGCCAGACGCATCCGGAAGCTCCAGGGATTCTGGGCCCAGAGCTGATCGTGCAGGAATACCCGCACCGTGTTGAGCTTGTGCTGCTGGGCCCAGCCGAGTTCGACATCGATGCGGTGCGGGTCGAAGGTGTCGGCCTGAAACATCTCGAGCTGATTGATGGCGTTCGAAGTGATGTAGTTGGCGCCGACGGGCCAGGCTTGCGCTTGATACCAACGGTTGGCTCGGTCAGCCGACCACCGGCTCTGCTGTGCGGCGGCGCGCGGCACGTGCGTCAGCGCAGACCCTGCCCCCAGCAGCACCGGTAACTTCAGCACAGTTCGACGCCGCACCTATTGACGATAGTTCCCCGACTGAGGTCATTGCGCGTCTTTGATCGATTTGCAACCGTTTGAGTTGCGCTGGCAGCGACGGGGTTACGGCGCCGATGCTTCCAGATCACTCACCCGAGCGCCCGGGCGCCTCCGGCAGCCCGGGTTCGGGTGATCGCCGGCCCCGCGAAGCCGGCGTCAGACGCTGCCCGGCGCACCGCCTCGCCGACCCTATCCGCGAGGTCGATCGGCACTAAGGCGATCACACAGCCCCCGAAGCCGCCGCCGGTCATCCGGGCACCCAGAGCCCCGGCATCGATGGCGGCATCGACGATCAGGTCGATGTGCGCGGTGGTGATTTCGAAATCGTCGCGCATCGAGGCGTGCGAGGCGCTCATGATCCGACCGGCTTGAGTGAAATCCGAATCACCTAGCGCAGCAACGAAGTCAAGCACCCGGCGGTTCTCGGTCAGCACATGACGGGCACGACGGGCGGCGACCGGGTCGGTCACCGCGGCCAAGGCCGACGGGCCGCGGTCTTGAACGTCGCGCAGTGATGACGCCTCCAGATCGGCAGCCGCCTTCTCGCAGGATGCGCGTCGGGCGGCATACTCCCCGCCGGCATGACGGTGGCGTGTGCGGGAGTCGATCAGCAACAGCGCGACGCCGGCAGTGTCGGGCTCGAATGCGACCGGTGTGACGGTGAGGCTGCGAAAATCGATCAGCAGCGCCGTGGCCGGTTCACCGAACAGCGATGCCAGCTGGTCAAGCAAACCCGTTGGCGCGCCGACATAGTCGTTTTCCGCCCGCTGCGCAAGGCGTGCCTGTTCCATTCGGTCGATGTGTGCATCGGCTGCCGACGCGATCGCGCCCAGGGCCGCACACTCCAGCGCAGCCGACGAAGACAGTCCCGACCCGATCGGCACGTCGCTGGTGATCGACATCGCGCCGCCGGGCACTGGGTGGCCGGCTTCACGCAGGGCCCACATCACCCCGGCGATGTAGCCGGCCCAGCCCTCGATGTAGCTGTCGGGGTCACCGGGTGCGGTGCCCAGCGGAATGCGCACGGAGCCGTCCGCGCGATCGCTGCTGACCGTGATCGCACGGCTGTGGTCGGGGGTGAAAGTGACGGTGGTGCGTTGCGGTAGCGCGATCGGCAGTGCAAAGCCGAGGTTGTAATCGGTGTGCTCCCCGATCAGGTTGATCCGACCGGGTGCGGCGAAACGGACCGTCATCCGAGTTCCCGCAGCCGCCGGACCACGCTTTCGGGCGTGACGTCGCTGATGAACGCGCCCATCGCGGACTCGGAGGCGGCTAAGTATTTGAGCTTGTTGGCGTCGCGTTGGATTGACACCAACTCGACGTGGAAGTAGCCGTCGGCCTGGGCGTCGGTCGCGGTGAACTGATGCAGGGCCGACATGTAGGGCAGCGGAGTGGGGGCATACATGCGGTCGAATCGCCCCAGCACATCGAGGTAGAGCTGCGCGAACCCGTCCAGTTCGTCGTCCTCAAGATCGACCAGACTGCGCACGAACCTGTTCGGGTAGAGGTGTACCTCAACGGGCCAGCGCGCAGCGAACGGCACGAATGCGGTGAAGTGCTCGGTGCGCGCCAACACGCGACTGCCATCGGCCACCTCGCGCGCCAACAGGTCAGCAAAGAGGTTGCCGCCGTAGCGCATCCGATGTTCACGCGCCTGCCCCAGCATCGTGGTGATGCGCGGCGTCAGAAACGGATAGCCGTAGATCTGACCGTGCGGATGGGTCAGCGTCACCCCGATTTCCTCGCCACGGTTTTCGAAGCAGAACACCTGCTCGATGCCCGGTTCGGCCATCAGTTCAGCAGTGCGGTGCCGCCACGCCTCGACAACCAACCGGGCATGGGCCGGCTCCAAACCCGCGAACGACCCGGAGTGTTCGCTGGAAAAACAGATCACCTCGCACCGGCCGTATCCGGGCGCGGACACAAAGCCGCCATCCGCAGGCGCCAGGATCGGCGCGGGACTTGACGCCAGGGTCGACCGTGCGGCGCCGGAGAGGCTCGGGAACTGGTTCTCGAAAACGACCACGTCATAGTCGGGGGCGGGCACCTCGCTGGTCAGTCCGGTCGGACCCGGACACAGCGGGCAATGGTCGGCGGGCGGCTTGTAGGGGCGGTCTTGGCGTAGCGCGGCGACGATCACCCACTGTCCGGTTGACCGGTCGAAGCGCAACTCCGACTGGTACCCGTCATGCTCGAGCAACGGCCGGCGATCCGGAACCGGCGCTGGACGGTGCCCGGGCAACGAGAAGAACAGCAAGTCACGGCCATCGGCCAGCTTTGCCCGCATCGGCGGTTCCACGACGTTGAAGGTTAGCTTGGCCGACGTGGATGATGCAGCCCCCGATGGCGTGTAGGTTCCGCCGCATCCTCGGTAAGCACGTCGTTGACGTCGATTTCTCGGGTCCCTCGGGGTCGATCTTGCTGCCGGACCAGGCTTTGTAAACGGCATCTGCACGCTCCTGGCAGTGTGGGGGTCACGGGTTCGCCAGGTTTCCCTGGACTTACCCAGTAACGATCGGGGTATCTAGCCGATATGGATCGCGATGCAGGGGCCGGCGTGCACACGGTGCTCGCCGACGCCGACGCCGCCCCGTATCGGTCGTTGCGGCAGCGGCCGGTGACACGGGCCGAGCGCTACGCGCTTGGCAAAAGTCTGCGTAAGCGCGTGCCGCGCAAGTCGCTGGCCGACTGGACGGCGCCTTCCAACCGTCCCGACCCCGTGGAACTGATCAACATCAGTCACCTGGGTAGGGACGACCGGCTGATCCCGATCCGGGTCGGCCGCATGGTCGACTCGCCGTACGGCTTTCTGCGCGGGTCCGCGGTGGTGATGGCCGAGGACGTCGCGCACCTGCCGGCAACTGGTATCTCACCCGTGGTGTGCGGCGACTCGCACTTCGGCAATTTCGGGTTCTATGCATCTCCTGAGCGGGATCTGGTGATCGACCTCAACGATTTCGACGAGGCTCACCCAGGCTGCTGGGAGTGGGACCTACGGCGGTTGGCCGCGAGCATCTGGGTGGCGGGGCGCCAGAACGGGACGTCGGAAGACGACTGCTGCGATGCGGTGCGGTCCTGTGTGGCGTCGTATCGTCACGAATTGCGGCGGCTTGCCGAATTGCCTTTGTTCACAAGATCTTTCATCAGGCTTGATGTTGACAGGCTGGCAGCCGAGACGTCAGGCCGGCTCAAGAAACAGGTCGTGAGGTCGGCGAAGCGGGCGCGCCACCGCACCGGCGACCGGGCGTTGCCGCGCTTCACCCACGAGGTGGATGGCGAGCGGAAAATTGTCGAGGAGCCACCTTTGATCACCCGGTTGTCCTCCGGTGAATCGGCGTCATTGGCCAAAGCCCTCGACGAGTATGTCGAAACCCTGCCGTCGTACTGGCGACGCGTGCTCGGTGGCTACACATTGGTCGACGTTGCACACAAGGTCGTCGGGGTGGGCAGTGTCGGCCTGCGTGCCTACGTGGCGCTGTTGGAAGGCTCATCGGAAAAGGACGTAATTTTCCTACAGCTCAAACAAGCTCGTCGATCGGTGCTTGCGCGCTACGTACACGGTGAATCGGCATGGCACGCGCACCAGGGGCAGCGGGTGGTGGAATACCAACAATCACTGCAGACGGTGAGCGATCCATTGCTGGGTTGGACCACGATCGACGGCTTGCAGTACTACGTGCGGCAGTTCCGAAACATGAAGGGAAGCATACCTTTAGAGGCGATTGATGCGGCCGCGCTGGCGGACTACGCCGGAGTGGTGGGTCAGCTTCTGGCCAAGGGGCACGCCAGGACAAGCGGCGCCTCGATGATTGCCGGTTACCTGGGGAGTTCCGGCCGGGTTGATAGGGCGCTGTGCACGTTCGCGCGGCGCTACGCTGATCAGACTGAAAAAGACCATGCAGCATTGGTCAGCGCTGTCGATCGAGGATTGCTGCCAGTTGAACGCGGGGTTTAGCCAGTTCGTCACGCGTCGGAGAGAACAGCGCGGGAATTGCGAAACCACTACACCGCCTGCGTGTTCCACATCGCGTCCAACCGGACGTGTGTCCACATGACATCCGTCCTCGGGTCTTACGTCCGAAGGCCGCGCACTTAGGGGTCCAAAGTCCCTGCCGCATTTCGCCTTCAGGCCCGATGATTGGCGTCCTAGAGACGGCGGCGGAGCCGTGGCGAGGAGCCTGGGTCGGTTTGAAAGACGGGTTTTCAAGTCGCGGTAGCAGTCGCGGTCTGGTGATACCACGGAAATTCAAGCAGATATGGCTGAAACGATGAAACAGTTCGTTCGCGCCGTCACCCGGCGACAATTCATGAATTACACGCACCGCCTCTGCCCGAAGAACCCGGTGTCGTGGACCAGTTCGGCGAAAGGGAGCAAATGTCCAATCGATCCGTCTCATACCAGCGTTAATTGCACCGCTAGTTAGAAACGCCAGGTGGGGCCACCGGTGGCAGGTTGTTGGCGAAACTGCCGAGACGTTCTCCGGAAGGCTCGCGCTGCCCTCGTCTTCGTCTTATTGGCGTCCATGGCAATACCGTCGTCCTCGCCCCGGATCTACTCCCTGGCCGGTGCCGAACGACAAGTCGAACGACGCATCCTTGCCGCGCATGCCGATGTCGCTGTTTTCTTCCGCCCCCTCGGTGGTGGATCGGAGTGGTCTTACAAACCCGACGACACATTCCACGCCGCCAGCACCATGAAGGTCCCCGTCATGATCGAACTCTTCCATCAGGCGAAACAAGGCAAGCTCGCCCTCGATGATCCGCTCCTCATCCACAATGAGTTTTTTTCGCTGGTCGATGGATCTGCCTTTTACCTTGATCCTGGCAACGATTCCGACGCCGACCTCTACAGGTCCGAAGGTCAGACCCGAACCCTTCGCGAACTGTGCGAACTGATGATTACGATGAGCAGCAATCTCGCAACAAATCTGCTTATCAAGAAGCTCGGCATAGAGAACATTCGCGCCATGGTTCATCTCCTCGGTGCGGACGGCATGAACGTGCTTCGCGGCGTCGAAGACAACAAGGCCTACGACTTGGGTCTCAACAACACCACGACTGCGCGCGGACTGCAGATCCTGTTCACCGCAATCGCCCAGGGTAGAGTCGTCGACCCCGACTCATCACACCAAATGGTAGAGATCCTCAAACGCCAGCACATAAACGACGGCATCCCTTCCGGCCTGGACCCCACCATCCCGGTCGCCCATAAGACCGGCACTCTAAAAGGAATTCACCACGATGCGGCAATCGTTTACGCGCGGCAACCCTTCGTACTGGTGATCCTCGTCCGCGGCATGACCACCGCTGAAGACAGCTCCGCTCTCATGGGCGGCATCACCCGCGCGTTTTACCGGGCTACTCAATAACGGTCCCGGCGGGAAATTGGGCCCGACTACGAGGGTCAAAAGGCACTATCTCCCTGACTCTTCGACCGCCGACACTGAGTAGCCAGGGTTGGAACGCTGGCGACAACTCGGGTCCGGGGTGAAGTCTCTCGAAACCGAGAAGGGCGGCAGCGAAGGAGATTTCGGTGGAGGACACGCCCGAAAGCCAAGGGAGAGGTGAAGACCCGGACGCCGCCATCAGACCTGCCGCGGTTACGCAGCCGAAGCGACGCCGCGCGCTCATAGCCGTGCTCGCGGTGACGACTGTAATCGCTCTGGTCGCCGCCGTGGTCGGCTTCGTCATGGCGTCCAGGCCAAGCGACGGGCGGATCGGAGTCTTCTCCAGGCGACCGGCCTTCGCCTGGCCGACGAAGCTCAGTCGATTTTGGCCCGTACCCGCCCTGGAACGGCCGTCACGGCCTTCCAAGGGCTGGTCACCGCGCAGCGACTTGCGCAAATGCCTGACGACGATCCGCTGCGCAGGGTCCTGGAGGACAACGCCCGGGCCCTGAAGATCATCGAGGCATCCTTTGCGCCACCCAATGAAGTCACCGCGGTCGCGTTCAGCCGCGACGGGCAACGGATTGTCGCAGGAGATGATTCGGGCGTGTCGATCTGGAACGCCGACACCGGCCTACTGGTTGGTGAGCGGACCCATCTCGACTATGTCCGGAGTGTGGTGGTCAGCCCGGACGGTACGCGGGCCGTCGCCCTCCTTCGGACCACCGCGCAGGTGTTGGACGTTCAGACCGGCCATCCGATCGGCGATCCGCTGAAGGTCAACGGTCCTGTTATGGCGTTCAGCCCGGACAATTCGCGAATAGCGTGCGGCGCCAAAGACGGCACCATTCAGATCTGGGATGTCAACACCGGCCGAACCGTCGGGAAGCCTCTAACAGGCCACCAGGACGCGGTGCTCGCCGTGGCGTACAGCCAGGACGGTAGCCGCATCGCCTCTGGCGGTGGGGACAAGACCCTGCGGGTGTGGGATGCGGTCACCGGCCAACCAATCGGTCAGCAGATGACCGGGGGCTCAATTCGCAGTGTGGCCTTCCACCCCG
Source organism: Mycobacterium sp. 23 (assembly GCF_048287075.1). NCBI lineage: Bacteria > Bacillati > Actinomycetota > Actinomycetes > Mycobacteriales > Mycobacteriaceae > Mycobacterium > Mycobacterium sp. 23. The sequence goes on along the minus strand of NZ_JBLVUX010000005.1, from coordinate 2,001,853 downwards.
ACGGCACGCGGATCGCCTCCGGCGACAGCGAGGGCACCATCCAGTTGTGAAACGCCGATGCGAGTAAGGCAGTCAGTCCACCGATGACCGGCCACACGAAGAACGTGTACAGCGTGGTGTTCAGCCCCGACGGCAAGCGAATCGTCTCCGGAGGGGAGGACGAGACCGTGCGGCTGTGGAATGCCGACACCGGCCAGCCCATCGGCCGCCCGTTCGCTGGCCACCAATGGAGCGTCGGGACCGTGGCGTTCAGTCCCGACGGCAAGCGGATCGTCTCCGGCAGCGGGGATAGGACCATCCGAACATGGAATGCTCAACCAGTCCCGCTGGTTGGCCAGACGCTGACCCCGCCCGGCTGGGTCCCGCTGTCCCCGGGCACGGTAGCGGAGGTCGTAGTGGCCGTCAGTCCCGACGGCACGTGGATCGCCTCCGGCGGTGACGGCATCGCACGATGGGACCCGGCCAATGGCCAACCCGTCGGCGTCCCGCTGACCGAGTACGGGCAATTCGTGGCATTGAGCCGCGACGGCACGAAGATTGCCGCGAGCGGTGATGGAAAGACATACGTGTTGGAGGTGGCCACCGGCCGACCCTTCGGCAGGCCGATAGAGAGCTGGGACGTGCGAAGGGTCGCCTTCAGCCCGGACGGTACGCGGCTCGCCTCGGGCGGTGGCGACAAGACCGTGCGGCTGTGGGACGTGGCGACCGGCCAACAAGTCGGAAACCCTATGTCAGGCCACAATTCCGATGTAAAGGGTGTTGCATTCAGCCCGGACGGCACGCGCATCGCTTCGGGCAGTACCGACGGAGTGCGTTTGTGGGACGTGGCGACCGGCCGGCAAATCGGTGACGTGATGAACGTCTCTGGCCCGGAAACGAGGGGTGTCGAGAGCGTCGTATTCAGCCCCGACGGCAGCCGGATCGCCTCGGGCGAGGTCCTGACCAGAGGCGACACGGTGCGCTTGTGGGACGCGGCCACCGGCAAACCCGTCGGCCGGCCGATGACTGCGAAAACGGTGACGAGCTACCCGGGCCTGGTTCTGTACAACATGAGCGTGGCGTTCAGCCCCGACGGCAAGCGCATCGCTTCTACTACGTGGGATCGCACCGTGCTGCTGTGGGACGCTGACACCGGACAACCCGTCGGCGCGCCGTTGCGAGGCCACACGGCGGACGTGACGAGCGTGGCATTCAGCCCCGACGGATCTTTCCTCGTGTCCGGTAGTGAGGACGGAACCGTGCGGCTGTGGCTCAACTATCCCGACGCGGCATCGGCAATGTGCGCCAAACTCTCCACGAACATGAGCCGCCGGCTGTGGCAGGCCTGGGTGTCACCCGATATCGACTACACCGAAGCCTGCCCGGGACTTCCGATCAAGAAGGAGTACGAGTGGTAGGTAGGCCGCTACAGTTCGTTGTTCGCATCCGGGTTTGCGCTGAGCGTAAACCATTGTCCGGTAACGGGTTTTAAGGCCGCGGCCGTGTAACGAGATGCTTTTCGCGCTACTACGGCAGTACACCTGGCCGTACCGAGGACTGATCGCGGTCCTTGTGTTGTATTTGTGCGCGGTGAACTGGCGCCCGCCAGGACCGCCGACGGCGAAACGTCCACCAGGGGAACAGATTTAGGTGGTGCGACGGCCCGGCACCGATGACGCCGCCGCCGGGCGTCGGGCTGAAAGCGGGCACCGTGCCACACGGGTGAAGGCGCCCGCCGCGAATGGACCTTCGTCCTCTTCTTTGGTGCCGAAGGTGCCTATCAAGTGTGGCCAGGAGCGCCTTATGGTGAGTCGGCTGATGGGCTGGACATTCGGGAGGGCTCGATGGCCGAGACCTCGTTTGAGCGCTACCCAGAGTGCGCCGCGCCACGGCGCCGTCGGGCCGGTCGCGCCGGCATCCTTGCCGCTGTGCTGGTCGTCGTGGTCTTCGCATCGATCGTGGCCGTCATCGTCTTGTCGCGCCGGTCCGCAGAAGAATCGACAGCCGCACCCGCCGGCCCCCTCGATGGCACTTTTATTGCTGAATTCGGCCCCCGGACTGACATCTTCGGCAACGCCTATCAAGGGAATGTGGTAACGGAAAATTTTGACGGGCCATGGTCAATCCGGTCGATGTGTCGAGCTAATGGCTGTCTGGCGACCGCATCTTATGGTCGGCAGAATTCCAAGTTGTCACGTTTGGTGTTCGACGAGATCGACGGACGATGGCTGGCGGTCGCGGTGGCACCAGGCACATGTGACACGGTCGGCACCGATGTCTGGGTGATATTTACGGTGCAACCCCGTCCCGATGGAACATTATCCGGTGAGTATCTCGAGGCCCCTCAAATCCAGTGCGGCGCCCCCGGCATTCGGGGATCGAGCCTGCCCGCGAAGCAGATCCTGACGTTTCGTCGTAGCGGGAACGTCGATTCGAACGTCCAGGTGGCGGACTCCGAGGCGCAACCACCGCGACTCCGGTCGCCGGCGCAAGGATTGCACGGTCAATATCTGGAGACAATGCAACAGATAACGGGCACCTATACCCTTAGTCATTCCGTTAAGACGTATTGTGTCCGCACCGGAGACCACTGCATAGGTCTCATCTACACCGCCCTCGACTTTACGCCGCTGGTCTTTGCCGGCAAAAAGTGGACCGTGAATCTTGAACGCGATATGAGATGTGCGAGTGGTGGCGCGGGGCGTTATACGGACTTCCGGGAATTCCCGTTGCCCCCTTTGCCCCAGGATCCGATTCCCATCCTCACGGGGCGCGCCCACCAGCAGGTGACCGGCGGTACCCCCTGCGACAGCGTCTACGACTTCGACGACAAATTCGAACGCACTGGAGAATGAATTGTGAAAAGCCTGGCCCTCTTCCCAAGCCTCGTTAGGCTGCAACGCCGACCCAACCGCCAACGCCCGCGGCTGGCCCGGATCCCGTTGCGCACCGGTGTGCTCGCGGTCATCGCAGCCGTCGTGTTCGCAATGGTCTTGGCTGGATGCCGGGGCTCTACCGGGGGCCAGGCTTCGACGGTGAGTTCCGCGCCGGCCGCGCCGTCGACAAGCAAGCCCGATCCCAATGGGGCAGGTCCTTACACCGTCGCGGCCACCATATCCGTCGAAGGCGGCGCGTTCGGCCTGGCGTTGGACCCGGGCACCCACACCATCTACGTCGCCAACGCTGACAACACCGTGTCGGTGATCGACGGGGCGACGCGCACTGTGACCGCTACCGTGCCTGTCGGCAAGAGCCCAGTCGACCTGGGGGTGGACTCGAACACCCACACCCTCTATGTCGCTAGCTTGGACAACACGGTGTCGGTGATCGACGAGGCGACCCGCACCGTGACCGCCACCATGCCCCTCGGCAACAGCCCTGTGGACTTAGCGGTGGACTCGAGCACCCACACCGTCTACGTCACAACCGGACGCATGTGCGGCAATGCAGGGTTCTGCTACGGCGACGGCACCGTTTCGGTCATTGACGGGGCGTCGCGAACCGTCGTCGGCACCATGTCCCTCGAAAAAGGTGACACAACCGACGTGGCGGTGGACCCGGGTACCCATGCCGTCTACATCAGCACGTTCGGCGGCGTGGCAGTGATCGACGGCGCGAAGCGCACCGTCACCGCGACCGTTCCCATCGAAGGTCCCCATCCGGACAACCTGGCAGTGGACCCGGCAACCCACACCGTCTACGGCACCGCGGGCGACGGCGTGTCGGTGATCGACGGGGCGACGCACACCGTCACCGCCACCGTGCCCTTGCACGTCGACAGCGGTTCGGTGCACTCGTACCCGTACGACCTCGCGGTGGACCCAGGCAGCCACACCGTCTACGTCACTTACGGCTACAACGACACATTGTCCGTGGTTGACGGATCGACGCGCACCGTCACCGCCACCATGCAGCTGCCCACCGGCAAGGAAACGCTGCACATGCTGGCGGTGGACCCGGGCACCCATGCTGTCTACGTCAGCAGCCCGGTTTACGGCGCCAACCAAGGCAGCGCCACGGTGCTGGTGATCGAACGTCGATAGGTTGTATCGGCGTGCGAAGCTCACCTGTTGCGCGTCCACCAGTCATACAAACCGGCGAGATCGGGTCCTTCGGCGATGCTGAGGAGCCGGTCGGAGTCCCGCGTCCACATGATGGATTTCGCTTCGGCATTGCCGTGCACCGGGCCGTAGACCTTGCCGCACACCATCCAGCCGGCAACCTTGTCGGGCGCGCGATTGTCACGCCAGGTCGCCGCGGCTGCGGGACCGGTTCCCTGCTGGCCAGGGCACGGTAGGAACCACCAATAGGCCTGGCGGCTGGCATTTTTTTCCGCCGAAAACGCCTTGACCAGCTTTTCGTCATCCGCGTAGAGCCTGTAATAGGCGTAGGTCGGGCCGCCAGGCAGGGAGTTGTCCCGACATTCAAGGGCGGCCAGGGCAAGCATCGACTGCGCCACTCCCGTAGGTGACGACTGATTGTTCGGCGACTGGCACGAGGCGGGGTCATAACCAGCTGGCAGCACGCTTCTCAGCTGTTCCTCGGGGCCGGCGCCGGCCGTGGGAGCGGCACCGATGGCGGTCGTCGCAACGGCTCCCATCACCGCAAGGGCTCGGATTGCCAAACACCGCAACGGATTAGATGCTTTCCCCAACTCATGACCCGTTCTCTAGGGAATCACGCCCTCCCAAGCGGTGGGACGATTTCGCTGCGTCGGGTTGCGGCGCGAGATGACGAAATCGGTTATCAATAGCCGCTATTCGGGACTGGATTAGCAGTTCTTCAGGCAATTGGTCAGGCACGAGAGCTGTGAGGAGGTGCGGCAGTAGACGTCCCCGCAACAGCGTTCGTAACAGGTGTCGCTGCAGCTACTACTCTCTTCACTGCAGGGCGGGTCGGGGTCAGGGTCGGCGATGGCTATCGGAGCAAATCCCAGCGCGGCCGCCGCGACGGACGCTGCGGCAAGTAATGAGCGAATCATAGGAGCGAATTTTCTCGATAAGGTGATGTCCCGCTAGGGCCTTTCGTCCCTGATGGGGCATCGGCGTCACCTTCGTCAGAAGCAAAATAGCCGTCCACCGGTCGTAAAGATTGGCAGGGGCGGGTTCCCATGGCAAGGGCGAGAACAAGTTTCGATTGGTTTGTCCACTCCATGGCGAGGTCCGCCCCGCGGACCTGGGCCGATATTGTGGTTAGCGAGTGAATCTGCTTGGTGGTCGGGGACTTATGGCACTACTTACGCAGCAGCACTGCGGCTTAATGTGCCGTCTATAAACTCCGGCACTTTCACCGATAGGGGTCCGCATGTCCTCCCCGCCGCCACCGCGAGAGTGGCAACAGGCACCCATAGCGGGAGGACTGCCACCCGACGACCCTTGGCCGCTGCCGCCAAAGCCACGAAAGGGCAAGGGCCTTGCGCTGACGGCCCTCCTGTTCGGCATCTTCGGTACTTGTCTGGGGCTGCTTCCCGTGGTCGGGATCATGGCCTTGCCGGTCGCCGTCGTGGGCCTTGTGTTCGGCATCATCGCGCTGGTCGGCGCGATCAGAGGAGTGCGCGCGGGCAGAGCCGGGGCCATTGCCGGCACATTGCTCTGCGTGCTGGCGCTGGTCCTCGGGAGCTTCTGGATCGTCGTCATCCTCAACTCTTTCAAGGACAGCCGCCCACCAATGGAGTCCATCACGGGCCAGGACACCGACGTGATTCTGCGCAATGATCTCGACGTCGAGTTGGGCCAATTTGTCACTGACAGCGATCCGGGCAAGCCCGGCAAAATGGTTGTGACCCTGCGCAACAAGAGCAACAGCAGCCAGTCCTTCAGCGTCGAAGTTGAAGCTCTTGACGCCAACGGAAATCGCATCGCAGACGACACCGCTTTCGTGGACATCCTGGCGCCTGGCGAAGCCGCCCAGAGGGACATGTTCGTTTTCGTCACGAGAGACAGGCGCGATGCGATGAAGAAGGCAAGCTTCAAGATCGTCGCGGCGTCGAAGTATGCACCGGTACCGCCGCCGGCGAAGTAAGAGATTTCAGATATGTTGCAATGCAATGCTTCACGGCGCTACCGCACCTCTACCCAGCCGTCTTTGTCGGTCGATGTGGCCACCGGCTAGTCTCACCTAACAGCGTGGCGATGGCAGGGACAGTGACGGTTCGGACGACGAACGTATCCAGCAGCCAGCCCGCTACCAATAATGAACCCGCTTGGATCATCATGCCGACGGGGCCGATCATCAAGCCGAACATGCTGGCGGCGACGATGATCCCCGCCGAGGTGATGACGGACCCGGTGTTGGCGACGGTGCGTAGGACGCCGACGTGGAGTTGTGATACGCCGACGGCGACAAGCAGGATAAAAGCCAAAGCGGTACGGGCCAGCCGATGTGGTGGCCGAACCCGTACTGGAACACGAGAACCCCGAATCCCAGGGCAGCGAATTAGTTCACACAACGGTGCCCAGCAGGTGCGCGGGGCGACCAGAGCGCGCAACAGCGGACTCAGGGTGTGAACTCCCGTCGCGAGTGCCTGCGCGCCCGAGTCGATCCCCTTCCGCGCCTGATCCCGGTGTCGCGCGCGCCGGAACCGATCCGGTCGGCGAGCAGCGCTAGAGACCGGAATGTGGCCTCAGCGGCTCACGGATGCAGGTGCCACTGACCGCAATCCGCGGCAAGGATGTCGTTGACGTCCACTTCTTGTCCTCCCACTTTCGGGCCTGGGTTCGACGCCGTACTCACCACGCGTTGGTAGAGGACCGCGGCGGGGTCGATCCTGCTACCGGACCAGGCTTTGGTCTGCCAGGCCCACCGATGGCCGGGGGTGCGCGAGTTTCCGATGACTCCGTCAGCGGCTGCCCACTGGCATACATCGATCCCGCCGTAGACACCGGTCCGCTGCACGCCCAGAACGGAGTTGATTCCGCGAAACCACTTCAGCGCCAGATTGTTCCAGGTGTCGTGGTTGATGTCCTCGTCGATGGTGAAGAAGATCGGGGCACTCTGACCGCCACCCGCCGCCGTGTGCAACTTCCAGGCGGTGCGGGCATCCTCGACGCCACCGGCGAACCCGCGCTTGAAGTCCGACGATGCCGTGCCGCCCGGCTTGCCGTACTGGTAGTTGCTGACGATCATCAGCCCGGCAGCGGTCAGCTGCTCGGCGTAGGACCGGGTGATCGGCTTGGCGCCGAAGGACGAGCCGGGACGCGACAGCGAGACATAGTTGATGACCCCGGAGTAGCCGGCGGCTTTGATGTGCTCGGCTGGAATCTGGTGCATGGCGAAGTCGATCAGTTTGGGTGCGGCGGCAGCCGTCGCAGGTGCCGTTGTCGAGGCCACGTATAAAGCCGGCAGCGTGGAGAAGGCGACGGCATAGCGCATGAAGTCACGACGAGCAACAGGGCGCGCTTGCCGTGTCCAAAGATTGATCGAGCAGTCCCGCATCGCGTGATGCTATGTATGTGACTGTCGGAGATAGAAGTGGCGTGTGTGACCTGATACCAAATCGGTCCGTGCGGTTAACCGGACAGAGTTGAAAAGGAGTGGACCGCTCGCGCGAGAGCTAGCCGGAGAGCGCTTCCCGCAGGCCCCGGGTTGCCAGTTCGTCCGCAAGTTCGTTGTCGTCGATACCTGCGTGCCCCTTCACCCAGAACCACTCGACGCGGTGCCGGGCGCAGGCTGCCTGGAGCCTCACCCACAGGTCGACGTTCTTCACCGGTTGCTTCGCGGCGGTCATCCAGCCGTTGCGCTCCCAGCCGAGAACCCACTTGGTGATGCCGTTCCGGACGTAGGTGCTGTCGGTGTAGAGGTGGACCTGCACCGCTCGGGTCAGTGCCTCCAGCGCCATGATCGGCGCCATCAGCTCCATCCGGTTGTTGCTCGTCAGGCCGGGTTCGCCGCCGTACATCTCGCGGACGTGGTGACGCTGGCGCAGCACGGCGCCCCACCCGCCGGGGCCGGGGTTGGGTCTGCACCCGCCGTCGGTGTGAATGACGACGATGTCCGGGGCGGTGTCGACCATGCGCCGAGGATAGGCAACGGCGATCGCTGGTATGCGTGCGACACGACGCACCTGCTGATCAACTCCGAAACACCCGCCTGAAGATATCGTCATTCACGAATGGCGCTATTTTTGAAGAAAGCTTCATAACCTAGGAGCCGACGCCCGTGTCTGATGACCGCCCACTCAACCGCCTGGAAAGACGGAAGAAGCGCACCCGTGCGGCGCTGATCGCAGCCGCGCAGGAGTTCATGGCGGCGGGCAAGCTCAACGTGCCGATCCAGGACATCAGTCAAGCCGCTGACGTCGGCGTCGGCTCGTTCTACAACCACTTCGAGACCAAAGAAGATCTCTTCGAAGCGGCCATCAATGAGGTCCTCGATGCGCACGGGGCGTTGCTTGACGCGCTGACGGAGTCGATTGACGATCCGGCCGAGAAATTTGCATTCAGTTTCCGGCTGACCGGGCGGATGTTTCCCCAGCCGGCGAGCCGTATCGTCCTCAACCACGGACTGGCCCTCATCACCGCCGACCGGGGTCTGGCGCCGCGCGCCCAGCGCGACATCGCCGCCGCGGCCGCAGCCGGCAGGCTCCACGTCGCGGATCCGAAACTGGCGATGGCCGTCACCGCCGGAGTGTTGCTGGGGCTGGGCGAACTGCTGCAGGCCGAACCTGAGCGTGACGCGGCACAGAACACCGACCGGGTCGCGGAAGACCTGCTGAGGATGTTCGGGATGTCGGCCGACGAGGCTCACCAATTGTGCTGCAAGCCATTAGATTTCGACGCGCTTGGCCAATTGGAGGCGGCGGTTCAGCCGTAGACGGCGCGCGCCGGACGGCTTTGGGACACCGTGTCGCAGAAGTCGCTCAGCGCGTCAACGGTTTCCTGTGGCGCCTCGAACGGCCAGAAGTGCCCGGTGTCGAACAGATGCAGGCCACTTCCAGGCGGCAGCATCTCCAACAGTGCTGAATCCGCGTAGAATTCGCGGGGCTGCAGCGGATCGTGGGCGCCCTGCAGCAGCAGCACCGGAGCCGTCCAGGACCGAATCAGCCGGGTGCGCCGGTCCACCCATTCCTGACGAAACGACGAGGAGTGGAAATAGCGGGGGACCGCGGTAGCGATTCCCGGGTAGCTGAACTCCGCGCAGGTGCGCAGCAGATCCCGTTCGGCGACCGGCCTTTCGGTGAGCCACGAGTACACGGTCAGGACGAAGCGGCGTGCCTCGGTGAGCATGGCCGGTGCCTCCGGCGACTGCATCAGTTGTTGTTGCGGGTGCAGACTTGGGTGCAAATGCCAGAAGTGTTGCTGCCCACGGCCGTAGCCGCGGATGCGGTCGCCCTGCGCCGCGACGAGGTGGTCACCGACGGGGCTGCCGCGGTCGTGGGTGATGAGGGTGAATTCGCCGACTTGCAGCGTGTCGAGCAGAGCGCCGAGCTGCTGCGCCACACCCTCTTGGCGGTAGTCGCCGCTGCGTTTGTCGGACTGACCGTAGCCCTTGAGGTCGATGGCCAGGCAGTGATAGCGGGGGCTGAGTGCCTCCAAGGCGTAGTGCCATTGCCACCACGAGTCCGGCAGTCCGTGCAGAAACACCACTGTGGGATCTGACGGCGTTCCGGATTCCACGACGTGCCAGCGGACCGTTTCGCTGTCGCCCGGGGCTTCGACGAAGCGGTGGACCACGCTCACATCGCCCAGTTGCTCGGCTTCACCGTCGTGACCGGGGCGGGGCGGTTCCTGTTCACCCAGGGCCGTGACGAGATCGTGCGCGGTCTGCACTGCGGCCGCGAGGCCGTCCTGCAGCTTGTCAGCCACCCGCCGCGGCGGCTCGGTATAGGTGAGTTCAGACGTCGTAGCTGACACAGGCGACCTCCGGTGAAAGGGGTAATGAAGATATCTTCAGTCACGAGGTAATCGGCAGTCAAGGCGTTTAATGAAGAAATCTTCAGAAGCTACGTCACGGCGCAAGCAGGGCAACCAGCAGATCGACACGGTCGGCGTCGAGGCCGGGGCGTAGCCGGCGAGTGCGGGACAGGCTGACCAATCCGTGCAACGCCGACCAGAGCACCTCGGTCAGGGTGTCCGCATCGCGGTGCTCGGCAATGGCCGCGACCACCTCGCGCAGTTCGGAGAAGGCCGCTGCCAATTCCGGCGGCGTGTCCTCGGCGGCGAAGTGCAGGGAGGTAGCCCGGGTGAACATCGCGTCGTAAAGGGCAGGGTTCTCCTGGGCGAAATCGACGTACCCGTGCGCAACCCGCCGCAGCGCGTCGGTAGTCGTGGCGGCGCCGGCGCGCGCGCCGCGCAGTTTCTCGGTGAGCTCACCGAACCCCTCGAGGGCGACGGCCTTCGCGAGTTCGTCCATGTTGGTGAAGTGCGAATACAGCACGGGTTGGCTGTATTCGATCTCGGACGACAGACGGCGCGTGGTGACGGCGTCCCACCCTTCGTTCTCGGCCAAACGGCGCGCGGTCGTCACGATCAGCTGCTGTCGCGCGGCTCGTTCACGGGTGCGACGGTCCTCGGCGGGCATGCGCAACAGTAGCATTGCTAGTTCCAATAGCACCGCTATTGACACGTGCGGCGGACGGGCTTAGCGTTGCTAGCATATCTAGCAGTGACCAAAGAAAGGCCTCGCATGTCCCTCGTTCAGTTCGCTCAACTTGCGGCGCTGATCGCCGTCGTCGCCAACGGTGCGGTTTACGGCACCGATGTGTTCTGCGCGATCGTGTTGCGGCCCGCCCTGGCCCAGGTTGACGACGAGGCGCTGTCGGCGGTCAGCGGTTTCGTGCACCGCTACGGTGACCGGCGAATGCCCGTGCCGGGGGTGGTGGGCGTCGTCGCTGCCGCCGCCAGCGCCGCAGTTGCCGCGGCCGCGGCGCACTGGGCCCAGGCGATCTCGGCCGGCGTGGCCGTAATGCTGTTGTTCGCCTGGCTGATGCTCTACCTCCGCGTCAGCGCGCCGATCAACCGGCAGCTCACCGCCGCCGCCGATCGGGGTCGGGTATTGCCGAATGTGCGCGTGCTGCAGGCAGATTGGGACCGGATCATCAATGCCCGCGCCCTATTGCAGGGGCTAGCGCTGGCCGCCTTGTGCCTCGCTCTGATCGCCTGACCCCGCGCCGAGGCGAACCCGGAAGGAATGGACCGATGACCACACGACCGAAAACCCTTGGGCGACTGCTGATGCGCGCCGCTCCGGTGATCAACGCGCCGGTGGCCGCAGTGGCCAGGTCACCGCGTTTCGCCGGACTGGTGAATCGAAACATCGCCATACTCAGTTACACCGGGCGGCGTTCCGGACGCAGCATCAGCATCCCCGTCGCATATCGCCGCACCGGTGACGAGGTCACCGTCAACGCCAACCTGCCCGAGACGAAAACGTGGTGGCGCAACTTCCTCGGTGACGGTGGCCCGGTCACACTGCAACTCAGGGGGATCGAGCGCACCGGTCATGCGGTGGCCACCCGTGACAGCGAGGGCCGGGTCACCGTTACGGTTCGGCTGACCGACACCGGAGGTCAGACGACAGCGTGACTCCCGATCGCGCGGGCGACCAGCTTGCCGTCCTGAAACACCTCCGCCTCCGAGGCGACGACGCGGCGACCGGCCTTCGTCGTCCGCGCCTTGCAGGTGAGAAGCGTCCCTGCGACCGCCGGCCGCAGGTACTGGATCATCAGGTCGAAATGCGGAGCCGCCCTCTCTTCATCGAGTGCGGAGTGAACCGCCAGTCCGGTGCTGGTGTCCAACAGGGCCGCAAGGAATCCGCCGTGGACGCTTCCGCGCTCGTTGCAGTGTTCGGCGCCTGGCAAGGCCTCCACGATCGCGTCCGGCCCTTGCGACGGCACGTAGCGGAAGCCGAGGAACTGGGCGAAATTACGCGTCATCGCCAAATCGTTTGCCTCACTTGCGTTGCTGACGCGTGGATTCCCGCACCGCTTCGGCCGCGTCGCGGAAGATCTGCCCGAAGTCAGGTACCCGGGCACGCGCGGCGGGCAGCGGGGCCGTCGGACGCTGCGTCTCGGCCAGGTCCAGAACCAGCCACGCGCCGAACTGGTGGGGTTGCACGCGCAGCAACAGGGTGTCCAATTCGTCTTCGAGCACCACGGGAACGGTCACGAATTCGCCCGGTTGCGCCTTGTCGAGGCGGCGGCGCACATCCGTGACATCGGCATCTTCGGCGAGGCGCCACCGAAGCTCCTGGCCGGTTCGGTGGGCCGGCGAATACAGCACGAGATATTTCCCCACGAGACGAAGCGTAAGGCCTGTTTCCGACGATGCGTCGCTCAGTCCAGCAAATTCCAGAACTCGGTCAGGGCCGCCGCGCCGCGCGCCGGGTCCTGCACCATCCACCAGTGCCCGAGGCCGTCAAGCACTGCGGTGCGGGCGCCGGCCCGCTCGGCCGCCCGGCGCCTGGTTTCTTCGCCGCCGATATACGGGTCGTCGGTCGCCAGCAACGACAGCCCGGGCCGGGCCGCGGCGTTCTCGAGGGCCCGTCCGGCTTCGGCCATCGCCGGCTGGGCGGCCGAGCGGTAGAGCGTCAGAATCGCCCGGCCCATGGCCGCGTCCTGTTCCCGCGCGATCGCCGTGGCGATGTCGGCCGGTATGCCGAGCGCACCCATCTGCGCGGCCCGGTCCTCGACGGTTCCACCCAGCATGGTGTCGACGAGTTGCTCACCGTCGCCGGGCGTCTGCCAGATCTGCGCCATGTCGTGCCAGACGTAATCCGGGTCGAACAGGCCGACGGCGTCGCTGGCCCAGCTGCGGACCAGCTCGGGCCGGTGCATCACCACATTCACCACGTGCCCACCACCCCAGTCGTGGCCGACCAGGTCGATCACGCCGCCGATGCGCTCCAATTCGCCCTCGAGCCAATCGCGATAGGCGACATAAGTCGCCGGTAAGTCCTCCGGCAGAGGTGCGCCGAATCCCGGCGGGGACAGCCGCACCACGTCGTCGCGTCCCAGCGCGTCGATCAACGGACCCCAGATCGCATCCGTCTCCGGATTGCCATGCACCAGAACAATCGACACGCTGCCTCCTTTTCCGAGTTCCGATTAGGTTTTACTCCGGAGTCGCATTAGTCTTGCGCGCGGTCCGTCATCCGACTCAGGAACACACCTATGCCTCTTCAGCCCACTCTGCGCCGCCCACATTCGACGCGCAGAGGTCGTACGCAGCGTATGAACTGCGTGACTGTTGGCCAGTGCTTCGACATCGACATCAGCCGTGACGCCGACGGATGGTTGATCCGGATACCCGAGGTGGACGGGATCGCCCGCGCCGCTCGCCGGTCGGCGGTCGAGCTCGCGGCGCGCCAGTGCATTGCACGCAAAACCGGCATTCCCATCGGTTACGTCGCCGTCTGGGTCGCCAACGAGAGCCGTTAGCCGGTCGCCGTTTCTGCCCGTCAGTGCGAGAAGACGGTCAGATCCCCGGGCTCGTTGTCGAGCACTTCGCGGTTGAAGATCATCATGTATCCGAAGTACAGGGCGCCCGTGCCCAGCAGGCCGGCCACGATGATCATCGGTACGACCGCGGAGGCGGGGGAGAGCAGGATGATCAGCGCGCAGATCGACCAGATCAGCGCCGCAACCGCGATCGGCAGCTCGAACCGCCCGATATCGAAAGCACCTTCCTGACGATCCAGTCGTTTGCGCACGACCAGGTACAGCACGACGATCATGCCGTAGGTCAGCGCCGGGAACACCGTCCCCGAGGTGATGAGCTCCAATAGCGCGTCGCCCGGCAATGCGGCCAGCACCGCCACGCCGATGACCACAGGCACGACGGTCGCCGGAATCGGCGTCTGAGTCCGGGAATTCACGCGTCGCATCAGCCGGTGGGCGGGGAAACGGTCGTCACGCGACATCGCGAAAATCATCCGTGAGCAACTGGTCAGCGTGACCATTCCGCCGCCGAAGAAGGCAATCGCAATGGCGACCAGGAAGATTCGCTCGGTCACCGTGCCGAGTTGATCGTGCATGATCATCGCCACCGGCGAACCGGCGGCCGAGACATGCGGGATGTCGTCGATGGCGACCGTCAACGCGATCAGGAACAGCAGGCCCAGCACGCTGGCCGCGGCCACCGACCCCACGATGGCACGCGGAACGCTGCGGAACGGGTCCTTGGCCTCCTCGGCCATATTGGCCGCGGAATCAAAGCCGACCAGCGTTCCCAGGCCCACGATCATGACGGCCATCAGGCCGCCGCCGAAGGCGAAGTAGTTCGGCGCCCCCTCAGTGATACCGCGGGACGTGAGGTTGCCGGCCGAGCCGTTTCCCGTCACCGACACGACAACGACGAGCGCGATGGCCAGCACCACCACGATGGACAACTCGATAGCCACCGCCGCCGAATTGATCAGCGCCACAATCCTTGTCGACGCAATCGCGAGTACAGCCTGGATCACCATCACCGTCACGGTGATCAGCCGCGCGGTACCTTCATCGGGCGCGATGTTGAACAACGGCATCAGGCATGTGCTTGACATCGCGCTGTCGATCGCCATCAGCCCGGTGATCAGGTAGCAGAAGGTCAGCCACCCGAAGAACCAGCCGATCTTCGGGTTGGCCAGGCGCGACCCCCACTGATAGGACGAGCCGCTGAGCGGGATGCGGGCGGCGAACTGTGCGATCACCAACGCGATCAACAGCTGCCCCACCGCGGCGACGATCCACGTCCAGATCCCCACCGGACCGGAGTTGCGCAACAGGTCGTCGTAGGTTCCGAAGATGCCCACCGCCACCGAGATGAAGGCGAACGAGACGGCGAACACCTGGAAGGAACCCAGGGTGCGTTTCAGTTCGGGCTCGTAACCGTATTCCTCGCTGAACTCAGTCATTGAGCCCCCGTATCTTCCTCAGATCTTGACGGTCAGCGGCCACACTTTCCAGATGTCTTCGCAGTATTCGGCGATGGCGCGGTCTGAGGAGAACTTGCCGCTGCGTGCGGTGTTGAGAATCGACATCTTCGTCCACGCGTCCCGGTCCTGCCAGGCCTGGCTCACGCGCTCCTGACATTCCACGTAGGACGCGAAGTCGGCACACACCAGAAAGGAGTCGTGGTAACGCAGGTTGTCGACCAGCGGCCGGAACACCTGGTGATCGCCATGCGAGAACGTCCCGCCCGCAATCAGGTCCAGTACCGCGCTGAGTTCTTCATTGCCGTCGATGTAATCCGCGGGCCGGTAGCCGCGCGCCTTGAGCGCTTCGACCTCGTCCACGGTCAGGCCGAACAGGAAGAAGTTCTCCGGGCCCGCCTCCTCGCGGATTTCGACGTTGGCCCCGTCCAGGGTGCCGACCGTCAGCGCGCCGTTGATCATGAACTTCATGTTGCCGGTGCCCGAGGCCTCCTTCCCCGCCGTGGAGATCTGCTCGGACACATTGGCCGCCGGATAGATCAGATGTGCGTTCTGCACGTTGAAGTTCGGGATGAACGCCACCTTCAGGAACTTGTTGACCTCCGGGTCGTTGTTGATGGTCTCGGCAACGGCGTTGATCAGCTTGATGATCCGCTTGGCCAGGAAGTACCCGGGTGCCGCCTTGCCACCGAAGATGAAGGCGCGCGGGGGAATCGACAGCCCGGGATTCTGCTTGAGCCGGTAGTAGAGCGCAACGATGTGCAATACGTTGAGGTGCTGACGCTTGTACTCGTGAATCCGCTTGACCTGGATATCGAAGATCCATTCCGGATTGAGTTCCACGCCCGTGGCCGACCGAACGAAAGAGGCCAGGCGCGCTTTGTTGTTGCGCTTGATGTCTCGCCACTGCTCCCGGAAGGACGAGTCATCGACGAACTGCTCCAGGCCACGCAGCCGGCCAAGATCGGTCAGCCACCCGTCGCCGATGGTGCGGTCGAGCAATTCGCGCAGCCCGGGATTGGCCAGCGCCAGAAAGCGGCGTGGCGTCACGCCGTTGGTCTTGTTGCTGAAGCGCTCTGGCCACATCTCGTAAAAGTCTTTCAGCACACTGTCTTTCAGCAGTTCGGAGTGCAGCGCGGCGACCCCGTTGACGGCATGGCTGCCGACCGTGGCCAGGTGTGCCATCCGGACGTTCCGGCCACCGTCCTCACTGATCAGCGACATCCGGCGGACCCGTTCGTGGTCACCGAGGAACCGGGTTCGGACTTCATCGAGGAACCGGCGGTTGATCTCGTAGATGATCTCGAGGTGACGGGGCAGCGACTCGCCGAACATCTCCAGCGGCCAGGTCTCCAGCGCCTCGGGCAGCAGCGTGTGGTTGGTGTAGGCGAACGTGGCAACGGTGATGTCCCACGCCTCCTCCCACTCCAGGTGGCGCTCGTCGATCAGCAGCCGCATCAATTCGGCGACCCCGATCGACGGGTGAGTATCGTTGAGCTGCAACGCAAATCGCTGAGGAAGTTCGCGCACCGACACGTCGGCCAGATCGTCCATGATGTGCAGCACGTGCTGCAGCGAACAGGACACGAAGAAATGCTGCTGCAGCAGTCGCAGGCGCTTGCCGGCCTCCGGCTCGTCGTTGGGGTAGAGCACCTTGGTGACCGTCTCGGAGGTGACCTCGTCCTCGACCGCCTTGTAGTAATCGCCGGTGTTGAACGCTTCCAGCGCGAACGACTTCACCGCCCGCGCACTCCACAGCGTCAGCACGTTGCAGGTGTTGACGCCGTAACCCTGGATGGGGGTGTCGTAGGCGACGCCCTTGAGCATCAGGCCCGGCACCCAGCGGGCGCGCTCGCGCCCAGAGTCGTCGGTGTAATGCTCGACGTAGCCGCCCCACTTGACCAGGTAATTGACGTCGGGTTTTGCTATCTCCCAAGGGTTTCCGCTGTCCAGCCAGTTGTCGGTCTGCTCGACCTGCCAACCGTCGTGGATCTCCTGATCGAAGATGCCGAACTCGTAGCGGATGCCGTAGCCGATCGCTGGGCGCTCCAGGGTGGCCAGCGAATCCAGGTAGCAGGCGGCCAGCCTGCCCAGACCGCCGTTGCCCAGACCGGGTTCCTCTTCGCAGGCCAGCACCTCGTCATAGTTCTGGCCCATCGCGGAGAGTGCTTGTTTGGCCGCTCTTTCCATGCGCAGGTTCAGCAAGTTGTTGCCGAGCTGAGGACCCATCAGGAACTCGGCCGACAGGTAGCAGGTCACCTTGCGGCCGAGATCGAGGGACACCTGCGTCGAGGCAACCCGGCGGTCCTGCATGCGATCACGCACTGCGAGCGCGAGCGCGCGGTAGTAATGCTCGGGCCGCAGCGCGGCCGCGGGGCGGCCGATCGAATACCGCAGATGATCGGTGATCGCACGTTGCAGCGCGGCGGCGCCCATGCCCGTCCGGGAGTGCTCGATCAGTTCGGCCCGCCCGGTGGCAGGAATCTCGTCGGAGGGTGTCTGATCAAGATCAGTCATGGTGGGTCCTATCCCTGGAAATCTCGCCGGCGCACGGGGGGAAACAGGCAAAGAGGCCTGCAGCGATGTTTGCACACCCGGCGCGGGAATGCCGTCCGAACACATGAACAGCTGGCTATGTACTCGTTATGCATTAGTCTCACGCTACGATGAAACAGATGGCCAAGAAGGCGGTGACTCCCGGGCCGCGCGACGAGCGCGGGGTGCTGCAGGCCCGAATCCTCAACTCCGCCAGGCAGGAATTCGCCACGCACGGCTGGGCTGGAACCACGATCCGGGCCGTCGCCCGCACCGCCGACGTAGACCCGGCGCTGGTGTATCACTACTTCGGCTCCAAGGAGCGCCTGCTGGACGCGGCGACGGACCCGCCGGCCAAATGGCTGGAAACGGTCGCGCAGACATGGGCCACGCCCCGCGGCGAGCTGGGCACCCGGCTGGTCCGCACCGTGCTCGGCGCTTGGGCAGACGACGAGATCGGTCCGGTCCTGCGCGCCGTGGTACTCACGGCCGCGCACGACGAGCGCACCCGGGAAAAGCTGCGCGCGGTGGTCGAGCGCAGCCTCATCGGTGGTTCGACGCTGGGTACCGACGAGACGGATCGGCTGCGGCGCAGCGGGTTGATCGCCAGTCAGCTAATCGGCTTCGCCCTGATCCGCTTCATCTGGAAAATCGAACCGGTGGCTTCGATGTCCGAAGAGGACGTGGTAGCCGCCGTCGCGCCCAACATTCAGCGGTACATCGACGGAGACGTCGTCGCCAGGCCGTCCAGCACCGGCGGCAGCGGTTCCTGATGGACAACGCAGAGGCGCTGAGTCGCGCGGGTGAGGGCGACGTAGAGTTCGGCGGCCCCGCGAGGGCCGTCGGCCAGGATCCGCTGCGGATCCACCACCAGAACGGCGTCGAACTCCAGCCCCTTGGTCGCTGACGGGAGCACCGCGCCGGGGACACCGGGTGGCCCGATCACCACGCTGGTGCCCTCGCGGGATCCCTCGTCACGCACGAAATCGTCTATGGCAGAAACTAATTGACTTTTATCTACCCGTCTTGACCACGGCCGGACGCCGCACGCGCGGACCGACTCGGGCGCCACGACGTCGGGTGCGAACTCGGCGAGCAACGCGGCGGCGACGGCCATGATCTCCGCCGGCGTGCGGTAGTTCACGGTCAGCGACCGGTAAATCCAGCGGCCGGGCACGTAGGGCCGCAGCATCGCATCCCAGGACGTCGCACCGGCCGCGGACCGTCGCTGCGCGAGATCGCCCACCACGGTGAAGGATCTGGCCGGGCAGCGACGCATCAAGACCCGCCAGTCCATTTCGGACAATTCCTGCGCTTCGTCGACCACCACGTGCCGATATGTCCAATTCCGTTCCACCGCAGCGCGTTCCGAGAGTTCACGCAGATCGCGTTCGACGAATCGGTCGGCCAGGTCCTCGCCGTAGAGCAGGTCCTGGGCGAGCAACTGGTCTTCGTCGTCCATCAGGTCTTCGCGACTGACCATCAGGTCCAGGACGCCGGCCGCATAGGCCGCCTCTTCGGCTTGTTCCTGTGCGGCGGTCTTTCTGGCGAGTTCCTCGGCCTCTTTGTTGACGCCCAGCAGATCCACCAGCTCGTCCAGCAGGGGCACATCGGACACCGTCCACGCGTCACCACTCTCGCGCCACAGCGCGGGATCGGCACCCGCCGCGCGCAGCCTCTCGGGCGACTCGTACAGCGCGGACAGCAGCGCGTCCGGGGTCAGGATCGGCCAGAGCTCATCAAGCGCGGCGGCGAACGCGGCGTTGTCCGCGAGTTCCTCGATCAGCTCCTCGCGAAGCTTCTCCCACGCGTTGCGGTCCGACCGGGTCAGCCAGCCGCGGCCGATCTTGCCGATCGCCCGCTCGGTCAAGACCCACGTGATGATGTCGGTGAACGCGGCGCGGGCCGCATTGTGCGACAGCCCGGTGGCGCGCGCCTCCTCCCTGGCCCACTGCGCCGTCTCGGCGTCGATACGCAGGGTGACATCGGACAGCTTGATCAGCAGTGGATCCTCCGGCAGCCGTTGGTAGTCGGCGATCGCGGCGGCGAGCACATCGAGGATCTGCAGTGAACCCTTGAGGCGCGCGGCGGTTGGCTCATCCTCGGCCGTGATGTGCAGACCGGGAACCAGATCGCCGACCGTCATGAACACCACGGTGGATTCGCCGAGTGAGGGCAGGACGCGGCTGATGTGGTCCAGGAATGCCGGATTGGGGCCGATGACGAGCACGCCGTGGCGTTCCATCCGCTCGCGCTGGGTGTAGAGCAGATAGGCGACGCGGTGCAGCGCAACCACCGTCTTGCCGGTGCCGGGACCGCCCTCGATCACCAGCACCCCGGAGTGGTCCAGACGGATGATGGCGTCCTGCTCGGCCTGGATGGTTGCCACGATGTCGCGCATCCCATCACCGCGGGGTGCGTTGATCGCGGCGAGCAGGGCTGCGTCGCTTGAGCTTTCGCGCTTGTCTCCGTCGTCCGCGCGGCCGAGCACCTCGTCGGTGAAGTCGACGACGCGACGCCCGCGGGTGTGGAACTGGCGGCGCCGCCGGATGTCCTCGGGGTTGGCTGCCGTCGCGGTGTAGAACGGACGCGCCGCCGGCGCGCGCCAATCGATCAGCACCGGTTCGTACTCGTTGTCCTGATCGAGCAGGCCGATGCGCCCGATATAGGACCGGTTGCCCGAAACACCGTCCAGCCGACCGAAACACAGCCCGTCGTCGGCGACGTCGAGGCGCTTCATCCGCCGCGCCAGCGCCCGCACTTCGACATCGCGATCCATCGGCGTTTCGCCGTCACCCCGCAAGGCGGCGCTGTACCTCGATTTCGCCTGCGCCCGTTCGGCGTCGAGCCGGGCATAGAGGCCGGTGACGTAGTCCTGTTCGAACCGCAGTTCGTCGTCGAAGCTGGTAGCTGACTCCCGCAATTCACCCCCCAATCCATGGACCCCGACCCACGCGGCGGCGTCCGGCCAGCAATTGTGCGGTATGACCCGGGCCTTGCCGCAAGCCCCGGGGGCCGTTATAAGGTGAAAAGGGCTTGAAAAGGCTTTGCGCGCAACCTCGTCGTCTGGAGTCCCCATGACCGGACCGCCGCCCGACAACCCGTACGGTGGCTATCAGCCACCCGGGGAATATCCGCCGTATCAGGGCGGCGGGTACCAGCCGCCACCGCCGCAAGGACCTTATGGCGGCTACCCACCCCCGTCGCCGCAGCCCTACGGTGGGTTCTCGCCGCAGGGGCCCTACGGGCAGCCGATCAAGCCCAACAATTACCTGGTGTGGTCCATCATCACGATCTTCCTGTGCATGATCCCGGGCATCGTGGCCACGGTGTATTCCAGCAAGGTCGACGGGCTGTGGGCACAGGGGCGATGGGCGGAGGCGAGCAGGTCCGCGAACACGGCCAAGACCTGGGCCATCGTGGGAACGGTCCTCGGTGGACTGCTCTGGTTGTCCTACCTGGGCAGGCTGGGCTCTCACGTCTCGTAGTCAGTCGCCGCCAGCCGGGCGATGGCGTCGGCCAGCGCGTCGGTGCTCAGCGGGGTGCCGGTAGCCAGCGGATGCAGCATGGCGCCGTCGAGAAACACCGCGATGGCGTCCGCGGCCCGCCGTCCGACCCGCGGCTCCAGCAGTGCGACGACGCCCTCGTTCCACACCCGGGCCAGGGGCCGCAATTCGTCCCGGTAACTCGCCGCCAGATACAACTCGTTGAGCGTCCGGTACCGGTCGTGGTCGGCCAGGTAGTCGGCGGTGAGCCGGGCCAGCACGGCCGGCAGGTCGGGGTCGGCGTCCAGTTCCTGCCGCCACTGCTCCAGGTGCTCGGCCGATGTGGTGGCGGCGTGCGCCAGGGCTGCTTCCCGCAGTTCGCCCAGGTCGCTGAAATAGTAGGTCGTCGACCCCACCGGGACGTCCGCCTCGGCTGCGACCAGGCGGTGTGTCAGCTGGCCGAGTCCGCGGCGGGCGATCACCCTGGTAGCCGCCTCAACGATCGCCTGACGGCGGCCGGCCGGGTCGCGCGGCCGGCGTTCGGGTGCGGTGCTCAATGCGCACCGCCGAGGTTGAGCGTTACGACCCCGCCGATGATCAGTCCGACACCGATCAGCTTCGCCGCCGACAGGGGTGAACCGAGAAACGCCACGGCGATGAACACGATCACGGCCGTCCCGATCGCAGACCACAACGCGTAGGCGACATCGGTCTGCATCCCGCGCGAGATGGACAGCGCCAGCAGGGCAAATGACACCGCGTAACCGGCCAGGCAGATGACGGTCGGCCACAGCCGGGTGAAACCCTCGGTGCTCTTGAGCAGGCTCGTCGCCGCTACCTCCGCGAAGATGGCGACCAACAGGTATAGATATGCCACGACACTCTCCCTCGTGTACAGATGTACATGTACAAATGTACACTACCGTCGTGGCGGGTCACCACCGGTCGGCGGTCAGTTTCCCCATCGGCCGAGGGCGGCCATCTGTTCCAGCAGGGTGATTCCACCGTCGCGGCGTTCGCGCAACACCTCGCCGGCCATCGTGTACGGGAGCGCCGCCTCGGGACTGCGTTGCGCCTGAGCGGCGATCGCGTCCATCAATGACTTCGCCATGGCCAGGCGTGGGTAGCGGGCATGGATGGCCGCGGCCGCCCGGTCGTCGATGAAGTCGGCGTTGCGGCCGAAATCGATCCCCACGCCGCCGTTGACCAGGTAGCAGATCGGCCCGCGGCGCTGGGCGATTCCGAATGAGCTGTGCAACGCAATCGCTTCCCACACCGCATCGATGACCGCACGTTCACAACCCTGCTCGGTCAGCAGGTTGGCCGCCAGGTCCGCGCCTTCGATCTCGAAGCGTTCCTTGCCGGCAGCGGCCGTGCCGGCGCCGAGATCGTGCAGGACACAGCCCAGGAACAGCGTCTCGCTGTCGAAATCCGAGCCGGGTTTCAAGCCTTCGTGTGCGGCGAGCAGCTCGCCGAAAAGGTAGCTGCGCACGCTGTGGTTGAAGACGGACTCCGATTCGGTTGATCGGGCTAATTCAATTGCAGCGCAGGCAACTTCAGAGCTCAGGAGTGATGGTACCGGTTGCATGAACACGACTGTACGAGCCGCGGCGGTGGCGGCGTGAGTGGCGCAGCAGACACCGATCCCACTATTTCGGCCATGTCGGGCCGCGACCGTAACGTGGGCGCCATGACAAACGACCTCAACCACCGCGTGGCCGGCTTGTCGCCGGCAGTTTTAAGCCTGTTCCGGTTGGTCTACGGCTTCCTCTTCGCCGGCTACGGCTCGATGATTCTCTTCGGCTGGCCGGTGCCATCGGGGCAACCCGTCGGGGTCGGCGACTGGCCGGGCTGGTATGCCGGCGTGATCGAACTGGTCACGGGGCTGTTGATCGCTGCGGGACTGTTTACCCGTGTCGCTGCCTTCGTGGCCTCCGGCCAGATGGCGGTCGCGTACTTCTGGATGCATCAACCGCTGGCGCTCTGGCCGATCAGCAATCCACCCGACGGCAACGGTGGAACTCCGGCGATATTGTTCTGCTTCGGCTTCCTGCTGCTGGTTTTCACAGGGCCCGGTCGGTACGCGGTGGGCGGTAGACGGTTGCGGCTCAGATGATTCCGCTGACGCGTTCGCTGCAGTAGGTCCGTTTGGGCTGAGGGAATGTGACGGTGCGCGCCCCCGATGGGCAGGCCGACGTGTCGACCGTATTGTCCAGCCGCGTGGTGATCCGCACCACGGTGCCGCCGGCGCCGCAGCTCACCGCGCGTATCGTCTCGCCGTTGTGATCGGACGAATAGCAATGGCTGACAAGCAGATTGGGTATGAAGCAGCGTCGCAAACCGTCGTGCTCAACGGATAGGTAGGAGCTGCTGTCGAGCTTGCCGTCCGGACAGTTGCCCGTGGAGTCCGCTTTTGCGGCGTATTCGAGCACCGCCTCGGGATTGCCGCAACTCTTGGACTTCCAGCGCTGCTTGTCCAGGATTTCGTTGGTGAAACAGTCGCCCACCGCCAGTCGGGTGCTCCGGCCGGCGGCCAGGGCCACCGTGCCGACGACGCCGAGGGCGCTCACGGCGAGCAACACGACACCCGCGACGATCAGGCCTGCGCCCGACTTGTGGGGTGGAGGCGGCAACGGCGGGTAGCCGCCACCGGGGTAGCCCGGGAATGCGGGCGGGTACCCGCCCGGTTGGCCGGGCAGGTGGCCCGGCGGGAACTGGGCCTGAATGCGCCGCGCCGAACGCCTTCGCAACCCGATGATCAGCAGCGTCACACCCATCGCGGTGCAGACGAGTGCGCCGAGAGCCCCCGCCGCCAGCACCGCTCCCTGCATCAGCTGTCCAGATTGGTGCTGGTAGTGAACTCTTCCCAGGCCGCGATCTCGGTCGCTCTGCGTTCGGCGATGTGGCGGTAGGAGAACAGCGCGTCCTCGCCGAGCAGCAGGAAGGCGGGTGGCTCGTCGGACTCGACTGCGGTGATGATCACCCCGGCCGCCTTGGCGGGGTCACCCGCCTGACTGCCGTGCATGGTGTCGTTCTCGATCCGGCGGCGCCCGGCGGTGTCGGCGTAATCGTCGATGACGGAAGAGGATTGGGTCAGCGAACGTCCGGCGAAATCCGTTCGGAAAGCGCCGGGTTCGACGACGGTGACCGAAATGCCCAGCGGCGCAAGCTCACCGTGCAATGCCCCGCTCATGCCTTCCACGGCCGCCTTGGCGGCCGAGTAGTAACCCGATCCGACCGGTGTCAGCTGCACGCCGATCGAGGAGATGTTCACGATCGCACCGGAGCGGCGCTCCCGCATGCCGGGTAGCACCGCCTTGATCATGGCGACGGCGCCGAAGAAGTGGGTTTCGAACAGGGCGCGCACATCTTTGTCGTCACCTTCTTCGATGGCGGCGCGATATCCGTAGCCGGCGTTGTTCACCAGGACGTCGATGCCGTCGAACCGATCCTGAGCCTGCTGGACGGCCGCGCCGACCTGTTCGGCGTCGGTGACATCGAGGGCCACGGCCAGCGTGCGCTCGGATGCGGTGTCAGCAAGGTCGGCGATTTTCGAGATGTCGCGTGCGGTGACGACGACGTTGTGGCCGGCGTCGATTACCGCCTCGGCGAGGGCTCGGCCCAGGCCGGTCGAACAACCCGTGATGAGCCAGGTGGACATCGGCGACCTTCCTTCCGGTCAGAGGCGTTAAAGCCAGTAGGCGGAACGGAATTTGCGAGTTGCGCTGACCGAACTAGAATCCCATCTTCCGGCATTTGACGTTCTGGTTCTGACAGTACATTCCGCTGCCGGTCCAATCCTTCGGTCCGGCCCCTTTCTCGGTGGCGTCGCGGTCGCGGGGATCGATGGTCAATCCGGGGATGACGATGAGCAGGTCGTCGATGATTTCGGGTACCGCATCATCCGGATCGGCGCGGGCTACGCCGGCGCTGCCCGCCAGGGCCGACATCGCGATCAGGACGGCCAACAGGGCGGAAGCGAACCTGTGACGTGTCATTGGTCGCCCTCCCTGCCGATTGGCGCGAACGGTCAACTGCGGAGTCTACTCGCGACACGGTTTGTCCAGCCTCCCGTCTTTGCATCGCGAACCAGCTACAAACGCGCAACAACTTCGAGTTGCTGCCTCGCGCAAACCCGGACAGTAATCCCGCCGTGCCTAGCGTGTAGGCCGTGATGCCGATTTCCGCGGTTGTTCGCCGTGCTGCGGTATTCGCTGTGTGCCTTCTGTTGGTGACGCCCGCTGCCGCGGCGACTGCGCAGCCCGGCGCCGAACCGGTGTCGGGCACGGGATCACCGGCCGACGGTGTCCTGCCCCCTGGCACACCCGCGCGGGTCAACACCCCCGATGGCTGGACGCTGGCCCTCGGTGCGAAAGACGAGAAACAGGTTCCCGTCGCGCCGCTGACCACCGCGGCGTCGTCGCGCGAATACCTGTCCAGCGGGGTGTTCGTCGCCTCGCTGCAGGGGCCGGAACCACCGCACGGCATCCTGGAAGTCGGCTATGAAATCGGCTGCGGCATCGACATGAGCACCGCCAACGGCGTCACCATGGCCAACGGCGGCGGTATCGCCCCGTCGCTCGGCGCGGAGTTGCCGTTGGGGCCGGGCCAGCCACCGGTGCTGCTGCCGCTGATCACCGGCTCGTACAACGGGGTGGTGAGCGTGGGCATGAAGCCCGGCTTCGTCGTCGTGGTCCCGGTCGTGCGAAAAGAGTTCAAGGGCCCGAACCCCTGGATCATGATCAGCGACTTCCACATCAAGATCGACGGATGCGTGGGACAGTCGTTCATCCGCTCGTACTCAACCTTGACCCGCATCACCGATGAATCTGACGTGGTGGTGTCCTACGTCGGCACAACCAAGGCCGTCTGAGACGCGCGCAGGGGTCAGCCGTCGAAGACCGGCCCGTCGAAACGTTCCAGAGTCACGAACTCGGAGACCGGCCGGCGGCGCAGTTTGGTCAGCTGGTGCCGTGGCTTTCCGAGCGGCACCAGCGCCGCGACCGCGTGCGAACCCGGAATTTCCAGCAGCTCGCGGACCGCGTCTTCGCGTGCAATCGCCATCGTGGTGATGGTGCCGCCATAGCCTTCGTAGCGGACGGCCAGCAGAATGCTCCACACCAGCGGGTACACCGAGGCTCCGCCGGCCAGTCCGGCGCGGTCCAACTCCTGATCCAAGGCGGCCACCACGTTCAGGTCGACGGAGACGACCAGGACGACGGGGGCGTTGATCATCGGCGCGATGAACGTCTCGGGAACCGCGGTGTCATCGATGACGTCTTGCGGCACCGCGGTGGGATGCACCGCATTCCAGGGGTTTTCACCGGCGGTCAGCTGGGCGAAATAGCGACGGGCGGCCGGTACCCCGAGTTCCGCGAGTCGCCGGCGGGTACCGGCGTCGCGCACCACCGTGATGTGCGAACCCTGCCGGTTGCCACCGCTGGGAGCAAACCTGGCATTGTCGAGGATGCGGTACAGGACGTCGTCAGGCAGTGGGTCGTCGGTGAATTCCCTTGCGGCGAAGGTGCTTCGCAGGACGTCATAGAACTCCATGGCCCCGCCGTTCCAGCCGGAAGGTGCGTTGGATGCCGGTCGGCTGGGTGGTGAGGGTGACTTCCACCGCGCCGGTAGGGCCAACGCTGTAGATCTCCTCGACGTCGGGCCCCTCCTGCCAGCGGCCCACCGGCTGGCGCCGCAGATCGTCACGGTCGCTCAGGGCCGGGTCGAACGGGAACAGGACCGGATCGTACGGTGTGACGTCGCCGTCGGGGCGCCCGTCGACCACGCGGCTGCACTCGACGAACCGGAAGTGCCCGATGTTGTGCGCCGCCCGGTACTTCCGGCTGACGACCAGCGGTGTGCGTCCGTCGGCGGGAAGCGCGGCGTCTTTGGGCACGATCGGGTCGAAGACCACGTCGGCGCCGGCGTGTGCCTCCCGGAAAACCCCGAAGTGCCGCGAAAAACGTTCGGAGAGAACGAAACCCGACTCCGTGTCCAGAAAGACGGCAAGTCCGATGGCGGTCGCGGCGAACGGGTGCGGTGAGCGCTTGACCCGCTTGTCGCCGAAGCTCGCGCGCAGCATCCGCGACACGATCGGGAAGCTGCCCGCGCCACCCACCACGTAGATACCCGCCACCTCCGACCACGGGACGTCTCTGCCGTCACCGACCGGGTCGTGCAGGACGCGCGAAAGAAGCTCCGTGGTCTTGTCGACGAGCGGTGCACACGCGGCGTACACATCGTCGATCGGGCAGGAGAACGGCGGGCGGTCAGCGCCGTCGACGACGCTCAGGTCCACCAGGAAACGCCGGGTCTGCGGACCGACCGCTTCCTTGCGCGTGGCGCACTCCTCCACGAGCAGTTCGTAGGCTGAATCCCACACGCCGGGCAGTTGTGAGTCGGCAAGCACCAACTGCGCGATCGCGTCGTCAAAGTCGTCACCGCCGAGCCGTTGAATTCCCTCGCTGACCACGACTTCGTTGACGTGCCCGGCCATTTTCAGCAGCGAGGCGTCGAACGTGCCACCGCCCAGGTCGTAAATCAACACGTATTCGCGTTTGGCGGTGATCGTGGAGCGGTACCGGTGGGCGTATTCCAGTCCCGCGGCGGACGGCTCGTTCAGCAGCGCGACGACCTCGAACCCCGCCGCGGCGAAAGCATCCAGAGTCATAAAGCGTTGAGCGCTAGACGAATTGGCAGGCACGCTGATGGCAGCTTGGACGGCCTCACCGCTGGCGGCGCCGGCATTCGAGCGCTCGATGAGATCGCTTTTCAGCTGGGCCAGAAACCCGGTGAGCAGATCGGTCAACCGGTATTCACGGCCGGCCAGCCGCACCATGGTCTGCGGCCCGGCGTCGTTGAGCAGACGCTTGAACGACCTGAGCACCTCCCAGCCGGGTTCGTGGCGCACCGCCGCCGCGTCCAGGCCGTAACGCAACTCGCCGCGGGGATCGGCCGCTATCAACGACGGCCACGTGTCGACGCCGTCGTAGGAGACGACCGGGTAATTGCCCCGGTCGACGATCGCTGCGACGGTGTGGGTGGTGCCGAAGTCGATACCGACTCTCATTCCGCACAATTCTAGGGCCCGGCAAGGCAGTTGGGCACCACCCCGCCACCAGCGCGCCGCGGCGGGTGCGGCGACGCGGCGCGGAATCGTTCCTGGCCAGCCCATACGCAAGTGTTTTCGGGAACGCAAGTTGGCGACCTAAGTCCCTAGTGCGACGGCGTGGGCGTTGCGCAAGCTGAACCGGCCGGCATTGCGCAAAGTAGAGGAAGCCGCCGATGGTTTCAGTTGAGTTGGAGAGGGTCACCAAGCCGCTGCGATCCGTCGGCGAGTTCTTCGCGATGTCACTGGACACGTTCGTGGCCATGTTCAAGCTGCCGTTTCCGTGGCGCGAATTCCTGCTGCAGAGCTGGTTCGTGGCACGGGTCTCGCTGATTCCGACGCTGCTGCTGACCATTCCGTTCACGGTGCTGGTGGTGTTCACCCTCAACATCCTGTTAGTGGAGTTCGGTGCCGCCGACTTCTCCGGCACCGGCGCAGCGACCGCCTCGGTGACCCAGATCGGCCCGGTGGTGACGGTTCTGGTCGTCGCCGGCACCGGGGCCACCGCCATGTGCGCCGATCTCGGTTCCCGCGCGATCCACGACGAGCTCAACGCATTACGGGTGATGGGCGTGGACCCCATTCGCCGGCTGGCGGCGCCCCGGGTGTTGGCTGCCACCGTTGTCGCGGTGTCCCTGGTGTCGCTGGTGACCCTGGTGGGTCTGGCCGGCTCGTTCGTCTTCTCGGTGTTCGTTCAGCACGTCACACCCGGGGCCTTCGCCGCCGGTCTGACCCTGATCACCCACCTGCCCGATCTGATCCTCGGCCTGGTCAAGGGTGCGCTGTTCGGGATGGCGGCGGCCTTGATCGCCTGCTACAAGGGCATTTCCGTGAGCAAGGGGCCGCAGGGCGTGGGCAACGCCGTCAACGAGACGGTCGTCTACTCTTTCATCGCCCTGTTCCTGATCAACATCGTCGCCACCGCGGTCTTCTATACGGGGCCGCAATGAACGTGGTGGCGAGCTGGAATCACGTTGGCGCCCAGGTGGCTTTCTACGCCCGGACATTCGCCGAGATGCGCACCGCCTTCCGGCGGTATGGCAGGGAGATGGTACGACTCGTCGCCCAGATGAGCATGGGCACCGGAGCGCTGGCAGTGATCGGCGGGACGGTGGTCATCGTCGGCTTCCTGACCCTCTCGACCGGAGCCGTGATCGCCGTTCAGGGCTACAACCAGCTGTCGGGCATCGGCGTGGAAGCGATGACCGGCTTCATCTCCGCCTACGTCAACGTCCGGATCATCGCCCCGGCGGTGGCCGGTGTGGGCCTGGCCGCCACCATCGGGGCCGGCTCCACCGCGCAGCTGGGGGCGATGAGCATCGCCGACGAAATCGACGCGCTGGAAGTCATGGCGGTCCGCTCGGTGGCCTACCTGGTCTCCACCCGGGTGGTGGCCGGTGTCGTCGTGGTCATCCCGCTGTACTGCGTGGCTGTGGTGTGCGCCTTTCAGGCCGCGCGATTCGGAACCACCAGGCTCTATGGACAGTCCACCGGCGTGTACGACCACTACTTCCACACCTTCCTCAACTCGATCGATCTGCTCTGGTCGTTCGTCACGGTGATCGTCGCGGCGATCGCAATCATGTTGGTGCACACCTATTACGGCTACACCGCACGCGGTGGTCCCGCCGGGGTGGGGGAGGCGGTGGGCCACTCCGTGCGCACTTCGTTGATCGTGTTGACCCTTGTGGTGCTTGCGATTTCGCTGTCCGTCCACGGCCAGTCCGGTCACTTCAACTTGTCGGGCTAGCGGGCGGATCGGAGTCGGCATGCAGGAGTCACGACCAGGGGGAATGCATCCCGCATGGTGGACCCTCATACTGCTCGTGTCGACGATCGGCGTCGTCGCGGCGACCTCGGCGCTGTTCAGTGGGTCGTTCAAATCCTATGTTCCGGTCACCTTGGTCTCGGACCGGGCCGGCCTGGTGATGGACCGCGGGGGCAAGGTCAAGATGCGCGGCGTGCAGGTGGGCCGGGTCGGCGCCGTCAGCACCGGCAAAGACGAGGTGCGCCTGCGGCTGGACATCTACCCGGCAGAGATCAGGCACATCCCGGCGAACGTGCGGGCCCGCATCAGGGCGACCACGCTGTTCAGCGCCAAATACGTCGACCTGGTCTACCCCAGTGACCCCAGCGGCCGACACCTGGCCGCGGGCGCTGCGATCAGGGTCGACAGCGTCGGCACCGAGGTCAACACGATGTTCGCGAACCTGGTCAAGGTGCTCAGCCAGATCGACCCGGCCAAATTGAACGGGGTGCTGTCGGCGCTGGCCGAAGGGCTGCGCGGACACGGGGCAGCCATCGGTCAGGGCATCACCGATGCCAATGAGGTGCTCCGGGCGGTCAACCCGCGCGCAGAGACGATCCGCGCCGACACCCGGGCGGCCGGCAGCGTCGCCGACACGTATAGTGCTGCGGCACAGGACATTCTGCGAACACTGGACACAGCCAGCGTCACCAGCTCGACCCTCTCCGACGCACCCGACCTGGATGCGTTGCTGACCAATGTCATCGGCCTGTCGCGCAGCGGAATCCAGGTTCTGGGAGCGAACCGGGACAACCTGATCAAAGCCGTGAACCTGCTGGAGCCCACCACCGGCCTGTTGATGAAGTACAACCCCGGACTGACGTGCATGCTGGTCGGCGCCAAGGTTGCCCTGGACACCGGTTACCTGGAAGCAACCGGAGGCGCGAACGGGTACTCACTGGTCATCGACAGCACTCCGCTGTTCGGCGCCGATCAATACCGCTATCCGCAGAACCTGCCGATCGTCGGGGCCAAGGGCGGTCCGGGCGGTAAACCGGGTTGCGGATCCCTGCCCGACGTGGCAGCGAATTGGCCGCTGCGCCAACTCATCACGAACACCGGCTGGGGAACGGGTCTGGACATCCGGCCCAACCCCGGCAT
Organism: Mycobacterium sp. 23; assembly: GCF_048287075.1. Classification (NCBI taxonomy): domain Bacteria; kingdom Bacillati; phylum Actinomycetota; class Actinomycetes; order Mycobacteriales; family Mycobacteriaceae; genus Mycobacterium; species Mycobacterium sp. 23. The sequence goes on along the minus strand of NZ_JBLVUX010000005.1, from coordinate 1,970,988 downwards.
CGCGTTCCCCGCCTACGCCGACTACCTCCCGGTGACCCGCGGGATCCCCGAGCCGCCCAGCATCCGCTACCCGGGCGGCCCGGCGCCCGGACCGATCCCGTATCCCGGGGCGCCGCCCTACGGCGCCGCGCAGTACGCCCCGGACGGAACACCGCTCTACCCGGGCCTACCGCCGGCGCCCCCGCCGGGTGCACCGCGCGAACCCGGGCCCGCGCCTCCGGGATCCGAACCGTTCGTGCCACCGGCGCCCGCTGAGGTGCAGCCCACCCCGAGCGGCCACTAGTACTCAGGAGCAGACCACGTGAGAATGACTGTGCTAGGGGCGATCTGGCGGCTCGCCGCTTTCATGGCCGTGTGCGTGCTGGGCCTGATTGCCATGCTGGCGATCTTCGCCGACCTGCGGTTCGGTAAAGAGAAGCAGTACCACGCGACGTTCAGCAACGTCTCCGGGCTGGAGGCCGACAACTTCGTGCGCATCGCCGGAGTCGAGGTCGGCCAGGTCAAGAAGATCTCGATCCAGGACGACGGCACCGCCCTGGTCGACTTCAGCGCTGACGATTCCGTGGTCCTTAACGAGGGCACCCGGGCGGTCATCCGGTACCAGAACCTGATCGGCGGGCGTTATCTCGCCCTGGAGGAAGGCCCGGGCGGCGCAAGGCAACTCACGCCGGGCGGCACGATTCCGCTGGCCCGGACCGCGCCCGCGCTGGACCTGGACGCGCTGATCGGCGGCTTCCGGCCGCTGTTCCACGCGCTGGATCCCAACCAGGTCAACGTGCTGTCCAGCGAACTGATAAAGGCATTCCAGGGTGAGGGCGCCACCATCAGCTCGGTCCTGGTGCGCACCGCGGCACTGACGAACACGCTTGCCGATCGGGACACGCTGATCGGGCAGGTCATCGGGAATTTGGACACCGTGCTCGGATCGCTGGGCGACCAGAGCACCCAGTTCGCCAAGGCCGTCGACGCGTTGGCGCAATTGCTCGCCACATTGGCCGACCGAAAGCAGGACATCAGCACCTCGCTGGCCTACAGCAACGCGGCGGCCGGCTCCGTCGCCGATCTGCTGGCACGGGGACGGCAGCCGCTCGGGAAAGCCCTGCACGAGTCGGACCGGATAGCGGGTCTCGCCCTGGACGACCACGACTACTTCGACGATCTACTCAACACGCTGCCCGATGCCTATCAGATGCTCAATCGCCAGGGCCTGCACGGCGACTTCTTCAGCTTCTATTTGTGCGACCTGATCTTGAAGGTGAACGGTAAAGGGGGGCAACCGGTTTACGTCAAGGTGATCGGTCAGCCGTCGGGGAGGTGCACGCCGCGATGAAGTATTTCTCCGAGCGCAATCCACTTGTCGTCGGCGCAGTCGGCGTGGTGGTCGTCGCCGCGGCGGTGGTGACCGCCCTGACGTACAGCAAGCTGCCGTTCTTCAAATCCGCCAAAGAGTATTCGGCCTACTTCGCCGAAGCGGGCGGGCTGTTGATCGGGACGGCGGTGCAGGTCTCGGGATACAAGGCGGGCAAGGTCGACAGCATCGCCCTGGACGGGCCCCGCGTGCTGGTCACCTTCGAGGTCGACAAGCACATCCGGCTCGGCGAACGCACCGAGGCATCCATCAAGACCAAAAGCCTGTTGGGCGCCAAGATCCTGGAGGTGACGCCCCGGGGCGACGGCCGGCTGCGCGGGCCGATTCCGCTCGAGCGCACCACATCGCCCTACCAGCTTCCCGACGCACTGGGGGATCTGGCGGCCACCATCAGCGGACTGGACACCAACCGCCTGTCCGAATCGCTGGGGGTGCTGGCCGACACCTTCTCTGACACCGCGCCCGACCTCAAGATCGCGCTGAGCGGCGTGGCCCGGTTCTCCGCGGTGCTGGCCGACCGGGACGCGCAACTGCGAAATCTGTTGTCCAACGCCAATAAAGCGACAACGGTGCTGGCCGGGCGCAGCGACCAGATTGTGCGTCTGGTTGCCGACAGCAATGCCGTCCTCACCCAATTGCGCAGCCAGAGCCGGGCCCTGGATCAGATATCCGGCAACATCGAGGCAGCGAGTCGTCAGGTCAAAGGCTTCATCGCCGAACACCGGCAGACGCTCAAACCGACGCTGGACAGACTCAATGCGGCGCTGGCGATCGTCGACCGCCGCAAGGAGCGGATTGCGCTGGCAATCAAGAAGTTCGACGACTACGCGCTGTCGCTGGGCGAGTCCATGTCCACCGGGCCGTGGTTCAACTTCTACATCGCGAACCTGATCCCCGGCCAGTTCATCCAGCCCTTCGTCGACGCGGCGTTCTCCGACCTGGGGCTGGACCCCAATGTGCTATTGCCCTCGCAACTCACGGACCCCGAAGTCGGTCAGCCCGGCACACCGGCGTTGCCGATGCCGTACCCGCGCACCGGCCAGGGCGGCGAGCCACGGTTGACCCTGCCGGACGCCATTACCGGTAACCCCGGCGATCCCCGCTACCCTTACCGCGAACCGCCGCCCGCACCACCGCCAGGCGGGCCGCCACCGGGACCACCGGCATTGGCGCCCGGTCAGACGTCCCCACCGCCGGTGCCGACGCACCCGCCGGTGTTCGTGCCGGCTCCGGGGGAACAGCGATGAACCGCAACGTCATTCGCCTCGGACTGGGTGCCGTCCTGGTGTTCACCCTGATCGCCGGAGTCGCGGCGGCCTGGCATGGCCTGGCGGCTTCCGGCAAGACCAGGGTGGTCGCCTACTTCCAGAACAGCAACGGCATCTTCGCCGGTGACGAGGTGCGCATCCTGGGGGTAGCCGTCGGCAAGATCGACACCATCGAACCCCAACCCCGACGCGTCAAGATCACCTTCTTCTACGACTCCAAGTACCAGGTGCCCGTCGACGCCAAAGCGGTGATCCTGTCGCCGTCACTCGTCACATCGCGGGCCATTCAGCTCACGCCGGCCTACACCGGCGGCCCGCAACTGCCCAACGACGCGGTTATCCCCCTGGAGCGCACCGCCGTACCGGTGGAGTGGGACGACCTGCGTTCGGATCTGGAAAGACTCGCGCAGATGCTGCAGCCCACCCGGCCCGGCAACGTCAGCCCCCTCGGCGCGGTCGTCAACACCGCGGCCGCCAACCTGCGGGGCCAGGGCGCGACCATCCGGGACACCCTTCTCAAGCTCTCCCAGGCTGTTTCTGCGATCGCCGACCACAGCAACGATCTCTTCAGCACGGTGCGCAACCTGTCGATCCTGGTTTCGGCGCTGCAGAGCAGCGCGGACCTGATGACGCGGCTCAACGAGAACCTCGCCGGGGTGACCGGACTGCTGGCCAACGATCCCAACGAAGTCGGCGGTGCCGTGGCTGCCCTTGCCGAGGTGACCCGTGACGTCACGGGATTCGTGGCTGAGAACCGGGAAGCGCTGGGCACTTCGGCCGACCAGCTCGCGTCGGTGTCCCAGGTACTCAACGCCAGTCTCGGCGACATCAAGCAGGCGCTGCACATCGCCCCGACCGAACTGCAGAACTTCATGAACATCTACCAGCCGGCTCAGGGCACGTTGAGCGGAGCGCCGGCGTTCAACAACTTCGCGAATCCCATCGCTTTTCTCTGCGGAGCCATCCAGGCGGCGTCGCGGCTGGGGTACCAGCAGTCGGCGAAGTTGTGTGTGCAGTACCTGGCGCCGATCATCAAGAACCGTCAGTACAACTTCCCGCCGCTGGGCGAGAACACCGTGGTCGGTGCCGCGGCGCGACCCAATGAGGTGACCTACAGCGAGGACTGGCTGCGGCCGGACTACGTTCCACCACAACCGAATACGTACTTCGGAGCCGGACTTGTGCCGTGGCCGGCCGAGATCCACGCCACCGATCCCGCCGACGGACTGCCGGGACTGCTGCTGCCGGAGGGGGGTAACCGATGATTCGCCGTGCGAGGGCAGCTCTGTTGTTGGGGGTGGTTGTGCTGGTTCTGGGTGGCTGCGGATGGCGCGGTCTCAATTCGTTGCCACTGCCGGGCAGTGTCGGAAACGGCGCCGGCTCGTTCATGATTCACGTCCAAATGCCCGACGTCGGGACCCTCGAGCAGAACTCCCGCGTCCAGGTTGGCGATGTCACCGTCGGCAACGTCACCAGGATCGAGCGCCAGTCCTGGCATGCGCTGCTCACCATCAGGCTCAACGGTGACGTCGACCTGCCGGCCAACGCGACCGCGACGATCGGACAGACCAGCCTGCTCGGTTCGCTGCACATCGAACTGGCACCGCCGACCGACGTCCCGCCGCAGGGCAAGCTGAGAGAGGGATCGCTGATCGCCCTGGCGTCGGCCGGCAGCTACCCGTCGACCGAGCAGACCCTGGCAGCTATCTCGTTGCTGCTCAACGGCGGTGGCATCGGCCAGATTCAGGACATCACCGAGTCGTTGAGCACGGCTCTGTCCGGGCGGGCCGACGACCTGCGCAGCCTGATCGGGCAGCTGGACCGGTTCACCGGCTCGGTGAACGATCAGACCGGTGACATTCTGGCCGCCACCGAACACCTGAACAACCTGGTCGGCCAGCTCGCCGAGCAGCGTCCGGTACTGGACCGCGCGCTTGCGACCATGCCGAATGCGCTTGCCACGCTCAACCAGGAGCGCCAGCAACTGGTCGAAGCCCTCGATCAGATCGGCAAGTTCAGCGCCCTGGCGGCCGACTCCGCCAACCAGACCAAGGACGCTCTGGTCAAGGAGCTGAAAGACCTGGGGCCGGTGCTGGAATCACTCGCCAGTGCCGGTCCGGCACTGACGCGCTCGCTGGGACTGCTGCCCACCTACCCCTTCCCGAAGGACACCATCAGCAAGTGGGCCCGCGGCGATTACGCGAACCTGACCGCGATCATCGACCTGACATTGAGCCGGCTCGACGCCTCCTTCCTCACCGGCACCCGGTTCGAGGGCAATCTGACCGAACTCGAACTACAGTGGGGCCGCACGATCGGTCAAATGCCCAGCCCGGCTACTGCCGGCAATCCCCTTGTGGCGCCTTACCATTGGGATCAGGGACCCTGATATGCCGCCGCTGACAAGGCGAATCCTGATCCAGCTGGCGATCTTCGGGGTGGTCGCGCTGGTGGGTGGCACCGTGATGGCCCTGGGTTACATGCAGTTGCCGGCGATGTTCGGCGTGGGACGCTACCAGGTCACCGTGGAGTTGCCGCAGGCCGCGGGTCTCTACGTCAGCGGGAACGTCACCTATCGCGGCACCGAGGTCGGCCGCGTCGAGAGCGTGCGGCTCACCGACACCGGTGTCGCGGCGGTGCTTTCGCTCAAATCGGGCGTCGACATCCCTTCGGATCTCGATGCTCAGGTGCACAGCCAGTCGGCGGTAGGGGAGCAGTACGTGGCGCTGTTGCCGCGCCGGGATTCCCGGCCGCTGCGCAACGGGGACGTGATCACCCGGGACCGTGTGTCGGTGCCGCCCGATCTGGACACCTTGCTGGACTCGGTCAACAGGGGTATGGAAGCGATCCCGCGTGACAACCTGAAAACCGTTGTGGATGAGTCTTTCACGGCCGTGGGTGGCCTGGGACCTGAGCTATCCAGGCTGGTGACGGGCACCAGCGCGTTGTCCAGTGACGCCCGCAAGAATCTGGGGCCGCTGCTCACGCTCATCGACCAATCCAGGCCGGTGCTGGACAGCCAGGCCGCGTCCCCGGACGCGGTAACGCAGTGGGCCGCCCATCTGTCCGACATCAGCTCGGGACTGCAGCGAAACGACGGCGCCCTGAAAGACGTGCTACGTGACGCGGGACCCGCGGCGATCGAGGTGCGCCGGCTGTTGGACCGGGTGAACCCGACGCTGCCGATCCTGCTGTCCAATCTGATCGGCGTCGGCCAGGTCGCCCTGACGTATCACGCCGGAATCGAACAGCTGCTGGTGCTGCTTCCCCAGGCCGTCGCGACCATTCAGGCCATCGGCGTCCCCAACCGAAACACCAAACAGGCCTACCGGGGGGCCTTCCTGAGTTTCAATCTGCGGCTCAACCTGCCACCGCCGTGCACCACCGGCTACCTGCCGGCCCAACAGCAGCGGGTGCCGTCCTGGGAGGATCACCCGGACCGGCCGCCGGGTGATCTGTACTGCCGCGTGCCGCAAGATTCGCCGAACAACGTTCGCGGCGTTCGCAATACACCGTGCGTAGCACAACCGGGCAAACGCGCGCCGACGGTCGCGATGTGTGAGAGCGATCAAACCTATGTACCGCTCAACGACGGCTACAACTGGAAGGGCGACCCGAACGCGACGCTGTCGGGTCAGCCCGTCCCGCAGCTGCCACCGCCGTTACCCGTCCCGGCCGCCGAATACGACCCCGCCACCGGCAGTTACGTCGGCCCCGACGGGCGCGTTTACACCCAGTCTGATCTGGCCATCGCCGGTGGGCAGCGCACCTGGCAGTCGATGCTGCTGCCGCCCGGCAGTTGATCGGGGTAGTCACGCACATCGGCCGAGCATTGTGGCAGCGGCACAACGGGATTAGATTCTGCCTGTATGGAGCCTCAATGGCGGCCGCTTCGGGAGCCGGCCGCCCGGCGCGTGTGGGAACAGGTGTTACGGCCGGTCGCTGCCCAATTACGCTCGGAAGCAACAGCACTGGCTGCGGAGATAGTTGAGCGGTACCAGGCCGTAGTACCCACGGTAGTGCCCGACCCACCGGCTGTGTCCGAGCAGCTGATCAGCGTCGAAGACAGTCTGCGCCAAGTGGCCCAGTGCATCGATACGGGCGACGACCCGCGCGGGCTCGAACTCACCCCATCCACCGTCGTCATCGCGCGCTCCGGGGTGCAGCGAGGGATACCTCTCAACGATCTTTTTCGATCCGTGCGTCTGGCGCACGAGAGAGCGTGGCAGTGGACGTTCAAACAGATCGTGACGAGGGCACCGACACCCGAACAGGCCGCGAGCCTCGAGCTTGTGAGCACCTTCTTCTTCGCCTATGCCGACGTGATTCTGCTCGAGGCCGAGCGCCACTACGAAATCGAGCGCGAAGCTTGGCTGCGAGGCACGGCTGCCGCGCGGGCAGCGGCGGTGGAAGACATCCTCGCCGGAACCGAAGTTGACCCTCAACGTGCTTCGAAACGCATGCGCTATGACATCAACCGCCACCACCTCGGTGTCCGCGCCTGGCTCGATAGCTCGAGTGACGACCCTGGGTTGCAGAGCACACTCACGGCGGCGCTGTGGCGGCTCATTGAGGCGCTGTCGGCGCAAAGTCCCATGATCCTTCCCGCTGGTTCGATGGCAATCACAGCCTGGCTCAGCCGGCCGCAGGCGTTCACCGCGGCCGAGCTGGCGTCCTTGGGCGATGACGCTCGATCCCCCGACGGGGTGTCGGTGGCGGTCGGTGAACCGGGATGGGGGATCGGCGGCTTCCGCCGCACCTATCTCGAAGCCTCGCATGCCCACCGACTCGCCTCGTTGCTGGGCGAGCGTGCCGCGGTCGTGACTCGCTACCGAGACGTCGCCGTCGCGGCGCTGGCCAGCGCGGACGACGAGCATGCCGTGGCATTCGTCAAGCGCGTCCTCGGACCGTTGGCCGTCGACGATGAAGCGACGTATCGGGTAGCCGCAACCCTGGCGGTCTACCTCGAGGAGAACCGCAGCCCGGGCAGGGCCGCGCAACGGCTCACCGTGCACCCCAACACCGTGAGCTACCGCGTTCACCAGGCGGAGCAACTCCTCGGCCGCCAGATCGACAACAACACCGTGGAGCTGTCGGTGGCCCTGGCGTTGCTGCCCGCGGTGCGGGGGCTCACCGAGCACGGTGGTTTTGTGACGGCAACACAAATGCGTTGGTGAACTCTGTCGCCCTGCCCCGAGCTTATGGCGCGACCGTTGCTTAGCGTCTTGCGGCATCGGTGAGCGTGCCGATCCGGGATGAGGAGGAGCAGATGCAAGCGCTACAGGAACTCGACGTCAACTACATGAACGGGTCCGACAATCCGTGGGTGCCGTTCACGCCACTGAGTGACCAGGTCTTCTTGAAGTACTGGAAGATCGATCCGGTGCGCGGCGAGCTCATCGTCTCGATGAAGATCCCCGCCGGGGCGGAGATGGGAGCCCACTATCACACCGGAATCGTTGTGGCGCATACCATTAGCGGAGCGTGGCGCTACCAGGAGAACGACTGGGTCGCGCGGGCCGGAGACACCCTGTACGAGGTAGCGGGCTCGTCGCATAGCCCCGAAAGCTTCGAGGACACCGAGATTTTTTTCGTCCTGATCGGGGAGTTGTTGTTTCTCGACGAGGACAACAGATCCTGTGGCAGGAAAACCACAAGACCAGCCTCGAGCGCTACCTTAACCACTGCGCTGAGAATGGCCTACCGGCAAGGGATCTGACTAGCTGGGGCGCCTAGCGGTCATCGCATCCCATTGACGCTGGACATCGCGTTCGGCCGGGGTAGGGATCAAGCCGGCGGGGGCGAACCGGGTCGAGTCCACCGAGTCGTCCTCGGTCACCGGGCGCCCCCCGCCGCGAATCATCCTGACTACCGCGATGATTGCGGCGACGACCACCACCACGACCACGGTGGCGAAAACGATCGACAGGGTGCCCTGAATGAAGGTGTTCCTGATGACCGCGTCGAGTTGATGAGCGTCCGTCGCAGATTTGAACGCCGTCTTGCCTGCCCGTCGTGCGGCTGAGTACTGGGCGAACTGGGTCCAGTAGCCGACGGCAGGGTCGGACGAGAAGATCTTCTGCCACGATGCGGTCAGCGTGACGGCGAGATCCCATAGCAGCGGAATGCCCGGGACCCAGGCCCATTTGAGCAGGCCCGTCTTGATTACGACCACGGTGACGACGGCCAGTGCGATCGCTGCGAGTAACTGGTTGGCGATGCCGAAGAGGGGAAACAGCGTGTTGACGCCCCCGAGCGGATCGGTCACTCCCATCAGCAGGATGCTGCCCCACAGTGCGACCACGGCGAGGCTGCAGACCCACACGCCGGGCCGCCAGCTTGGATTGCGCAGCTTGGCCAAGGGGCCGCCCAGGTTTCCCAGCGCGTCGGAAAGCATGAATCGATTGACGCGGGTGCCCGCATCGAGGGTGGTCAGGATGAACAGCGCCTCGAACATGATCGCGAAGTGATACCAGAACGACTTCATGCCAGCGCCGCCGAATACGCGGTGCAATATTTCGGACATTCCGAATGCGAGTGTCGGTGCGCCGCCGGTACGCGACACGATCGAGTGCTCGCCGACGCTTGCGGCGGTCCGGCTGATTTGGTCAGCGGTAGCCGGTGTCCCGGACAGGCCGAGTTTGTTGACGTAGTCCGCCGCGGTGGCCGCGGTGCCGCCGGTCTGCGCGAGCGGCGCGTTGAGAGTGAAGTACAGATGCTGGTTCAAAATCGACGCCGTGATCAGCGCCATGACTGCGACGAATGACTCGGTGATCATGCCGCCGTACCCGATCAGCCGCATCTGGCTTTCCTTCTCCAGCAACTTCGGCGTCGTCCCGGACGAGATGAGCGAGTGAAATCCGGACAGCGCGCCGCACGCGATCGTGATGAAGAGAAACGGGAACAGCGAGCCGGCGAACACCGGTCCGGTGCCGTTCGTGGCGAACCGCGAGACCGCGGGCGCCTGCATGACCGGGTGCGCGATACAGATGCCGACTGCGAGCAACCCGATGGCCCCGACCTTCATGAACGTGGACAAATAGTCACGCGGCGCCAGCAGCAGCCACACCGGCAGCACTGACGCGGCGAATCCGTAGACGATCAGGCACCAGCACAACGTGACCGGGGACAGGCTGAACCAGCTTGCCCCCCAAGATGTTTGTGCGATCCAGTTACCGGACGCGACAGCGGTCAGGAGCAGCGCGAAGCCGATCAGTGACACTTCGCCCACCCGGCCGGGACGCAGGAAACGCAAATAGCAGCCCATGAAGAGGGCGATTGGGATGGTCATCGCAATGGAGAAGACACCCCATGGGCTTTGGGCCAGGGCGCCCACCACGATCAGCGCCAGCACCGCGATCAGGATCACCATGATGACGAGCACTCCGACGAGGGCTGCGGCACCGCCGGTCGCGCCGAGCTCATCGCGAGCCATCTGCCCCAACGAACGACCACGCCGCCGCGTGGATATCCATAGGACCAGGTAGTCCTGCACGCAGCCGCCGAACACCGCGCCGAGGATGATCCAGATACTTCCGGGCAGATAACCCATCTGGGTGGCCAGTACCGGACCGACGAGGGGTCCGGCTCCGGCGATGGCGGCGAAGTGGTGTCCGAACAGCACCCGCCGGTCGGTCGGCACAAAGTCGGTGCCGTCATCGAGCACTTCAGCAGGCGTCGCATGGTCGTCGCGCGGGCGAACGATCTTCGACTCGATCATTCGCGCATAGAACCGGTATGCGATCACGTAGGTGCAGATGGCGGCGACCACGAACCAGACCGCGTTCACCGTCTCGCCTCTCGCGAACGCGATGATTGCCCAGGCGCTGGCACCGAGCACTGCGATGACTCCGAAGACGATCTTGTGCCGACTGCTGATCGGGGAGCGATCGACGATCGCGACGGGCGGTAGGTTGGGTTCGGTGCGGATGTAGCTGACGTCGCTGTCCACCCGGGCTCCCTTCCAGCGGCCGATAGCGACTGTGAATCTACCGACGCCTCTGCGGCGTGTCGCGTCGTGAGGTTCCCACTCGGCGCCGGACCAGCGGCGGGTCAGTACATGGCGCGCACGGCGTCGATGGTGTCGGCCTCAGCGGGGCTCTTGTCGTCGCGGTAGCGCAGCACCCGCGCGAACCGCAGAGCCACGCCGCCGGGATAGCGGCTCGAGCCCTGCACCCCGTCCAGGGCGATTTCGACCACCTGCTCGGGTCTGACCGCTACGACGTACCCGTCGGTGCCGGCGGTCGCCAGCTCGGTGAACCGCCGGGTCTGCCACTCCAGCATGGCGTCGGTCATCCCCTTGAAAGTCTTGCCGACCATGACGAAGCCGCCGGATTCCGGATCCCGGGCGCCGAGATGGATGTTGGACAGCTTGCCGCGGCGACGTCCCGAACCCCACTCCACGGCCAGCACAACCAGGTCCAGGGTGTGCACCGGCTTCACCTTCAGCCAGCCCGCCCCGCGCCGCCCCGCCTGATACGGGGCGTCCGGCGCCTTGGCCATCACACCCTCGTGACCTGCGGCCAGCGTCGCGTCCAGGAATCCGGCCGCGGCCGTGGCATCGGAGGTGACCAGCCGATCCACCCGGTGCTGTGTGGGCACCAGCGCGTCCAGCGCGGCGAGCCGCTCGGTGGTCGGCGCATCCAGCAGGTCGACTCCGTCGCGATGCAGGATGTCGAAGAAGAACACCGAGAGCGGCTGCTTGTCGCGCGCGGCAACCACATCCACCGATCGCCCGAATCGTGACGCGGTGACCTGGAAGCGGTGCGGCCTGTTGTCCGGGCGCAGCGCGATCGCCTCCCCGTCGGCGATCAGGTCGGACACGGGCAGGGCCAGCGTGGCCTCCACCACCTCGGGCAGCCGGGCGGTGACGTCATCGAGGCTGCGAGTGTAGACGGTGACATCGTCACCGCGGCGGTGGATCTGCACTCGCGCGCCGTCCAGCTTCGCTTCGAAAATCGTTGTGCCGTCGTGGCGTTCGAGCGCACCGGCGACATCGGTCGCGGTCTGCGCCAGCATCGGCCCGACCGGTCGGCCGACCTGCAGCGTGAAGGCGTCCAGTGATCCGCCGGTCAGGGCCGCCGCGGCAACGGCCGGCAGATCCCCGCCCAACATCGCCGCTCGTTGTATCGCGGCGGCGGGGAGTCCGGCGGCCCTGGCCACGGCGTCCGTCATGATGCCGATCAGCGCGCCCTGGCGCAGTTCGCCACCGAGCAGACGGACCAGGAAGGTCTGCTCGGATTCGGTTGCCGCGACGAACAGCCCGGTGAGCAGGGCGGCCCGCCGCGCCTGGGAACCCTTGCCCGCGACGGAGCCGATCTCGGTGAACGTGGCATCCACCTGCCCGACGGTGAGCGTGGCTTCCGGCGCGGGAGGAGGTAGCGAGCGCAACGCGGCCCAGCCGACGCCGATCTGGCGCTGTCGGAGCTCACCGGAGAGCCACGACACCACGGTCGCCACCAGTTCGGGATCGGCCGCGGCACCGCGCAGCAGGTCGGCGATGTGGGCCACCTTGGTCAGCCGCGACGAGGTGGCGCCCACATTAAGCGAAGTGCTTGCTACATCGACAAGGAGCACGTCTCGAGCTTGGCATGGCTCGGTGACAAGGTGTCCGAGCCGACCGGCTACCGTGACGGGTTAACGTTACAAATCTCAGTCAAAGTGACAACCCAGATATTGGAGGTTCGGGTGGAGATCAGCGGGAAGAAGGTCGTCGTCATCGGCGGCGCCTCGGGGATGGGACGTGCCAGCGCCGAACTTCTGCACCAGCGCGGTGCCCAGGTGGCGGTGCTCGACCGGGAGAGTTCGGACGGCAAGGCGGTAGCCGACGGGATCGACGGGAAGTTCTATCCGGTCGATGTCACCGACTTCGCCGGCACCGAGCAGGCGTTGCAGGCCGCGGTCGACGATCTCGGTGGCCTGCACGTCACCGTGACGACCGCCGGCGGTGGCATCGCCAAGCGGACCATGACCAAGTCCGGCCCGCACGACCTGGAGTCCTTCCAGTCCGTCATCGACCTGAACCTGATCGCAACGTTCAACATCAGCCGGCTGGCCGCCGCGCACATGGCCAAGAACGACCCCGAGGATGAGGAGCGTGGCGTCATCATCAACACCGCGTCCATCGCGGCGTTCGAGGGCCAGATCGGGCAGGTCGCCTACACCGCCGCCAAGGCCGGCATCGCGGGCATGTGCCTGACCATGGCGCGCGACCTCGGGTCGCTGGGGATCCGGGTGCTGGCGATCGCGCCGAGCCTGTTCGCCACGGGCCTGACCCAGGGCATCCCGGACGAGTTCGCCGCGGCGCTGACCAAGGACGCGGCGTTCCCGAAGCGTCTCGGCCGGCCCGAAGAGTACGCCAAGCTGGTCGCCGCCATCGTGGACAACCCGATGCTCAACGGCCAGTGCCTGCGGCTGGACGCGGGGCAGCGCTTCGCGCCCAAGTAGCACCCCGGCCGGGGCGGCTCCTCACGGCGCATTGAGTACACTCTTTAGGGAATCAGCAGCGCCGCGAGGAGGACCCGCATGGGTATCGCATTGACCGACGACCATCGCGAACTCGCCGAGGTGACCCGCGGGTTTCTGACCTCGCAGAAGGCGCGGGCGGCGGCGCGGTCGCTGCTCGACGCGCCGGAGGAGACGCGGCCGTCGTTCTGGCAGGGCTTGGCGGAACTGGGTTGGCTCGGCCTGCACATCGGCGAAGAGCACGGCGGGTCCGGCTACGGACTGCCCGAACTGGTGGTGGTGATCGAAGAACTCGGGCGGGCCGTCGCGCCGGGCCCGTTCGTGCCGACGGTGATCGCCTCAGCGGTGATCGCCCATGGCGGCACCGCCGATCAGCAGGCGCGGTTGCTGCCCGGACTGATCGACGGAACCGTCACCGCTGGCGTCGGTTTGGCTGGCGGCGTACGGGTTTCCGACGGTATCGCCGACGGCGAGGCCGGGGTGGTGCTCGGCGCCGGGCTGGCCGACGTGCTGTTGCTCGTCGCCGGTGACGACGTACTGGTACTGGACCGCGGACGGTCCGGCATCACCATCGAGGTGCCGGAGAACCTCGATCCGACGCGACGCTCCGGGCGCGTTCGCCTGCAGAACGTGAAGGTGACCGACGACGACATCCTGTCCGGCGCCGCCGCATCGGCGCTGGCCCGGGCGCGCATACTGCTGGCCGCCGAGGCCGTCGGCGGTGCGACCGACTGCGTCGAGTCGGCGGTGGAGTACGCCAAGGTGCGCAAGCAGTTCGGCCGCACCATCGCGACTTTCCAAGCGGTGAAACATCATTGCGCGAACATGCTGGTGGCCGCGGAGTCCGCGCTGGCCGCGGTGTGGGACGCCGCCCGGGCGGCCTCCGAGGACGAAGATCAGTTCCGGCTGGTCTCGGCAGTCGCCGCCACGCTGGCGTTCCCGGCCTACGCGCGCAATGCGGAACTCAACATCCAGGTGCACGGCGGCATCGGATTCACCTGGGAGCACGACGCACATCTGCATCTGCGGCGCGCTCTGGTGTCCTCGGCCCTGCTCGGCGGCGACGGGCCGGCCCGCGATGTCTTCGATCTCACCGCCGCCGGCGTCGTGCGGGAGAACAGTCTGGACCTCCCGCCGGAAGCCGAGGAACTGCGGACCCAAATCCGGGCCGACGCCGCCGAACTCGCCGCGCTGGAGAAGAAGGCCCAGCGCGACAAGCTGATCGAGACGGGCTACGTGATGCCGCACTGGCCCAAGCCGTGGGGCCGGGCCGCCGACGCGGTGGAGCAACTCGTCATCGAAGAGGAGTTCCGTGCGGCCGGCGTCAAACGCCCCGACTACGGCATTACGGGCTGGGTCATCCTCACCCTGATCCAGCACGGAACCGACTGGCAGATAGAACGATTCGTCGAGAAGGCGCTCCGAAAAGACGAGATCTGGTGCCAGCTGTTCTCCGAACCGGAGGCCGGCTCGGATGCGGCGTCGGTCAAGACCCGCGCCACCCGGGTGGACGGCGGGTGGAAGATCAACGGGCAGAAGGTCTGGACCAGTGGGGCGCAGTACTGTGCACGCGGCCTGGCCACCGTGCGCACCGACCCGGAGGCGCCCAAGCACGCCGGCATCACCACCGTGATTGTGGACATGAAGGCGCCCGAGGTCGAGGTGCGTCCGCTGCGCCAGATCACCGGCGGTGCGGAGTTCAACGAGGTGTTCTTCAATGACCTGTTCGTGCCCGACGAGGACGTCGTCGGCGCACCCAACTCCGGGTGGACGGTGGCGCGCGCCACGCTGGGCAACGAGCGGGTCAGCATCGGGGGCAGTGGCTCGTTCTACGAGGGGCTGGCCGGCGAATTGGTGAAGCAGGCGCAGCGTCGTGCAGATCAGTTGGCGGGCGCGGTGATTCGGGTCGGGACTTACCTGGCCGAGGAGAACGCGCTGCGGCTGCTGAACCTGCGCCGTGCGGCCCGCAGCGTGGAGGGGGCGGGCCCGGGGCCCGAAGGTAACGTCACCAAGCTGAAGCTGGCCGACCACATGATCGAGGGCGCCGCCATTTCGACGGCGCTGGCCGGTCCGGAGACGGCTCTGCTGGACGGACCCGCCGCGCTGGCCGGGCGGATGGTGATGGGCGCGCGCGGTATGGCGATTGCCGGTGGCACTTCAGAGGTCACCCGCAACCAGATCGCCGAGCGGATTCTCGGCATGCCGCGCGACCCGCTGATCAACTGAGGCGCGCGCCGAGCTGGCGAGGAGCACCGCGGCGGAGCACCGCGAGCAGAGCACCGCGAGCAGACGCAAAATCGCATCAAAATCCTAGATTTTGTGCGATTTTGCGTCTGCTCGCGCAACTAGGCGACGGGCGCGAATAGCGGGGCTCCGCTGGTGCCCCGCTCCGGGCGGATGGCGACAGGCATCCCGCACGTCACCGAATCCGGTTCGCAGTCAACGATATTGGCCGCGACACGGAGGCCGCTCTGCTCGGCCAGCTCGACCAGGGCGATCACGTACGGTGTCGGGATCTCCGGGTTATAGGGGTGGTGGTTGACGGTGTAGGTGAACACGGTCCCGTGGCCGGAGACAGGCTTGGCTGTCAGGGGCCCGCCGCAGTCGCGGCATTCGCCTGCGGCGGGATGAACCCAGCGTGCGCAGCTGTCGCAGTGCTCGACGAGCAACGGGGAAGTCGACACGACGAATACAGTACACTCATTTCGAACTGGTATTTGTTCGGGTCAACGGACGGTGCAGATGGACTACTTCGAAAAAGACGCGATCGTGTCCGGCATCGGTATCTCGCGTATCGGCCGTCGCACCGGCATTCCCGGGCGGGATCTGACCATGGAGGCGGTGCGGACCGCCATCGACGACGCCGGCCTGCGCTCGGCCGATATCGATGGCATCGCGACACTGGGCGACACTCCGGCGGCCGAGGTCAACGCCGAACTCCGGATCGACGCCGCCGACTGCGGCAGCGGGTTCGGCACCGGCGGTCTGCTGAGCCCGGTCATGTCCGCCTGCCGTGCCGTCGCCGAGCGGCGGGCACGCCATGTCGTGGTCTATCGCACCATCCAGATGTTGGGCGGCACCATTCTGCAGGACAAGGACGCCCCGGCACCACCGCTGGCGCGCATGTTCGATGCACCCGAGGGCGACCGTCCTGCCGTCGGCGCCATGGACGACATCAACGATCTGGTCGCCGCGCACGCCTACTCAGCGGCGAACTGGCTTGCCCTGAACTGTCGTCGGCACATGGAACTGTACGGCACCACCAAGGAGCAGCTGGGCTGGATCGCCCTCAACGGCCGCCGCAACGCCGTGCTGAATCCCCTTGCGGTATATCGGAATCCGATGACGATGGCGGACTATCTGGGCGCCCGTCCGGTGTCCACGCCGTTCGGCCTGCTGGATTGCGATGTGCCCATCGACGGTTCGATCGCCGTGGTGGTTTCCCATGCCGACTACGCCGCAGACTGCCCGCACCGTGCCGTGAAGGTCGAGGCCATCGGCGGCTCCGACGGTGCCGGCGGGTGGTTTCACCGCCCTGACTACCCGAAGATGGCGATGTCGGACGCGACGGCGCAGATGTGGTCGCGGACGGAATTGACACCCGCGGACCTCGATGTCGCTCAGCTGTACGACGGCTTCACCTACCTGACCCTCTCGTGGCTGGAAGCCCTCGGAGTGTGCGGCGACGGCGAGGCCGGGCCCTTCGTCGAGGGGGGTGCCCGCATCGCCCGAGACGGTGAGCTGCCGCTGAACACCTACGGCGGACAGCTCTCGGCCGGTCGCATGCACGGCTACTGGGCGCTGCATGAGGGCTGCCTGCAACTACGCGGCGAGGCCGGGGAGCGGCAGGTCGAGCGCCGCCCCGAGGTCGGCGTGGTGTCCGTCGGCGGCGGTCCGGTGGCAGGATGCATGCTGCTCACGTGCTGAGCCGGCAGTGACCGTCGAAGCGGATCAAGTCCGGGCGGACAAGCGGGCCGCAAAGATCGCCCGTCGTATCGAGGAGGACATCGTCCGGCGCGGCTGGGCAGTCGGGGAGTCGCTGGGCTCGGAAGCCGCTCTGCAGCAACGCTATGACGTGAGCCGGTCGGTGCTGCGCGAAGCCGTCCGCCTGGTCGAGCATCACCAAGTCGCCCGGATGCGGCGCGGACCCAACGGCGGCCTGCTCATCTGCGAGCCCGACGCCGGGCCGGCGACGCGTGCCGTCGTGATCTACCTCGAATATCGCGGCACCACCCTGGGCGATCTGCTCAACGCGCGGCTGGTGCTCGAGCCGCTGGCAGCGGCACTGGCCGCCGAACACATCGACGAAGCCGGAATCGCCCGGCTGCGATCGGTGCTGAGCGCCGAAGAACAGTGGCGTCCCGGCCGGCCCGCGCCGCCCGACGAATTCCACATCGCCCTGGCCGAGCAATCGAAAAACCCTGTGCTGCAACTGTTCATCGATGTCCTGACGAGACTGACGAAGCGCTATGCGCGCGCCTCGCGGACCGGGTCGGCGGCCGAAGCGGCCGATGCCGCCCACAAGATGCGCGGTGCGCACGCCGACATCGTCGCCGCCGTCACCGCCGGCGATTCCGCACGGGCCAAGACACTGAGCGAACGACACGTGGAGCGCGTGACGGCCTGGCTGGCCGAACACCGCGACCCGTCACTTCGCGGAAGGCCGGGCCGCAAGCGGCTCACCTCGGAAGCGCCGCGCGGCAAGCTCGCCGAAGTGCTGGCGGCCAACATCGCCGACGACATCGCCGCCAGCGGCTGGCACGTCGGGTCCGTGTTCGGTACCGAGACGGCGTTGCTGGAGCGCTACCGGGTGAGCCGGGCGGCACTGCGCGAAGCCGTGCGACTACTCGAGTATCACGAGGTCGCGCACATGCGCCGGGGTCCCGGCGGCGGGCTGGTCGTCGCCAGGCCGCGCGCCCAGGCGAGCATCGACACCATCGCGCTCTACCTGCAGTACCGCAAGCCGACCCGGGAAGACCTGCGTTGCGTGCGCGATGCCATCGAGATCGACAACGTGGCAAAGGTGGTTGCCCGTCGCTCCGATCCGGAGGTGGCGGATTTCCTGAACCCGCATGACTGGGCGAGTGCGGCCGGCAATGCCAGTGACGATGTGCGCACCGCCGCCGTTGAGGAGTTCCGCTTTCACGTCGGCCTGGCGCATCTGGCCGGGAATGCGCTGCTTGATCTTTTTCTGCGAATCATCGTCGAACTGTTCCGCCGGCATTGGTCCACGACCGGGCAGGCCCAGCTGACGCCCGCGGACACGATGGCCGTCGAGAACGCTCACTTGCGCATCCTGGAAGCGATCGACGCCGGTGATGACAGCCTCGCGCGCTACCGCATCCGGCGCCATCTGGACGCCGCCGCGTCATGGTGGCTGTAGACGCGACACGCTGAGCGGCAACGCCGCGCATAGCAAAGCCCTGGCCGGGGTACAGGAATACTCAAGTGATGGCGACACAAAGGCGTGCCGGCTGACGTTGGGTGGGAGTCTCTATGACTACGAGCATGGAGATCAGGCCCCTGGGCTCGACGAGGGGATTCGTGCATTCGGCGCTGTTCTTCCAAAGCGAACGGGAATATCTGGATTCTGTGGTGCGGTTCGCCGCCGACGGCTTCGCGCTCGACGAGCCGGTGCTGGCTGCGGTGCCGGGTGACAAGCTCGCGATGCTGGGACCGGCTCTCTACGGCGCCCGCGCCGGATCTGACGCCGAACTTCGGCTGACCGACATAAGCGAAGTAGCGCGCAACCCGGGCCGGTTCGCGGCAATGGAAAGTTCCTTTGCCGACAAACACGCCGATCGGACCGTCCGGATCGTGCGACAGCTCGTCTGGCCTGGGCGCACCGCGGACGAGTGTCTGGCCTGTATGGAGCACGAGTCGCTGATCAACGGCGTGCTGAAGAACCCGAACGTCATGGGGCTGTGCCTGTACGACGCGACCCACCTGCCCGACGATGTGCTGGCGGATGCCCGGCGCACCCACCCGATGCTGTGGCAGGGTGGATCGGCTTGCCCCAGTTCGGAATACGCGCCTGAGGATGTCCTGGCGCGCTGCAACCAGCCGCTTGATACGAACCCGGGCGCGGTGACGTACACGGTCCGCGGCAGCGCGGACCTGCGTCCGGCGCGGTCGTTCGCCGCCGACTATGCCGGCTGGGTCGGTCTGTCCAGAGACGGTCTGGACGACCTGCAAATGATCGCCACCGAACTCGCTACGAACAGCCTGCAGTACGCCGGGGGCTCCTGCCGGCTGGCCTTCTGGCGGCACAACGAGCACCTGGTGTGCGAGGCGCGCGACCGTGGGCGATTGAAAGACCGGTTCGTCGGACACAGGCGACCGAGTGCCCGCGGCACCGCCAGTCGCGGGCTCTTCCTGGTCAACGCGATGGCTGACCTGGTGCGCACACACACGAGCGCAGACGGCACCACCATTCAGGCGTACCTGAGGCTTGACCCCGCGCGGGACTGCTGACCGGTTGCGGTTACCGGGCTAATTGCGGTGGCTGCGTCTCCACCGGCACCGGCAGCGGCGCGGGAGTCGGGGCCTTCATGCAGCCGACGGACAGTAGGGCGTACCCGGCGAATATCGCGGCGCCGATAACGGCTTTCACCTTGGTTCTTGCGCTCATCGTTGAGCCCTCCTCAAGGATGCACCGGCAAATTTACGCCGATGTAAGAGTGTTACCTGTGTCACACTAGCTGGTCGGCCGCCGTCGCGGAATACCCAAAACGGAAGGCGAGTTGCGTTGCGGCACAACGACCTCGCACCCGACACGGGCCGGCCCGACCCGGGTTTGATCGAGTCCCGACCGAACGCTGCCGGTGTGTTCAGCCGAGCTGACCCGTACCTCCGCCCCCGACTTCAGGGGTCCGCACCGGATCCATCGTGTGACTGCAACCGACCGCGAACAAGGCGAACGCCGCAAGGATCAGGGCTCCCACCGCCTGGACGGTCCTCCGCTTGGTGCGCATTCATCTCGCCTTTCTCCCCCGTGCCGGGGCGCGCTTGACGTGACTGGCGCCTGCGATGCTATCGCCGCTCAGCGGTTAAGGAGAGGGTTTTCGGCGAATTGTGGAAAATCCCGAATGAATTCAATCGAATGGGGTGATCTGCCATTTTGGTTTTGGGGGTCCAAGCATTCATTCGGTACGTCAGCCCGCTGGGAACCGACTGCAGGTGCAGCGGTTCCCAGCGGGTTCCCCCGACGCTCGCAAGAACGTTTCTACTGAGTTTCAGGCGGGACCGGGTTGCCGATCGTGCCACCAACGGAACCTGCGGTTTGTGCTGTACAACCCGCCGTCGTCAGGGCGAAAGCGGCGGCCAGCACGGCAACCACCACCTTCACGGCCTGAATCCCCCGGCCAGATTTACGTACGTTCATCGGCTACCCCCTTCATTCGCTGATTTCCCCGGTTAGCGATTTGCACCGCTATCTGGATGCTAACTCCGGCAATGTGTATCGCGAGCTGTTTTGCCTTGAATCAGCGAATTTCGAATGAGATTCCGATATCGACAACTTATAAAATGCAGTTGCGCCGGGCGGCCCCGCCGTCTAATGTCTGCGCTCGTGCGTCCTTCACCGCGTGCCGTAGTAGCCAGCACCCGCAGCGGGGTCTGATCTAGACCGACCCCCCGCTGTGGGTCGGAAGCTACTACCGTCGGTCGCTCCTTCGAGCCAGAGAAGACCGGCACAATGACGAACCCGAAGACGAATCCCAGCCAGAACACCCACCGATTCCGCGAATCCGCTTCCGCCAATGCGTGGTTCGCTCACCACTTCGGGGTGGCATTGCCGCGCGGGTTGGGCGAACCCGGCGACGCCATGCCGTGGGAGCTTTTCGTCTCTGTCTACGGCCATACCGCCGGCCCGGTGCGTTTGGGGCACTGGTCGTGTACCGACGCCGAGCGGCCGGCCACTCGAATGGGTCCGCAGGCGCGCAACTTTCGTGCCGTGATCGCCGTCGGCGACCGCATCGGCACGTCGACAGCGGCGGCCGGTGGAGCAGTCGCGGCGCTTACCGCGATGTTGCACGGCCGCGGAATCCGCGTGGAGACGTTGAACTTTCACCAGATGTGCGCGGGAGGCGACACGGCGACCTTCGTGCGCGGTACCGATGGCGTGCGCACCGAATGGGCCATGGGGTGGGCTCAGGACTCCACCGAGTCCGCCTTGCGCGCGGTGGTTGCCTGCGCCAACCGACTTCGCGAGTGATCCTCGCCGCTACAGCGGGCGCAGGACGATGTGCATGCCATCCATCGGCACCGGCATGCCGCCATAGTCCCAGCGCGGCTTGTAGTCGGGCCGCGGCAGCTCCAACCGGTAGCGCCGAAGCAGGCGGTGCAGGATGGTCTTGACTTCGAGTTGACCGAACACCATGCCGATGCACTTGTGCGCACCACCGCCGAACGGAGTGAACGCGTACCGGTGCCGCTTGTGCTCATTGCGCGGTTCGGTGAACCGCTCGGGGTCGAACTTCATCGGGTCGGTCCAGATTTCGGGCAGTCGGTGATTCATCCCGGGGAACGCAGTGATGTTGGTGCCCTTGGGTAGGTAGTAGCCCAGCAGTTCGGTGTCGCGCACCGTGCGCCGCATCGCCCACTGGACCGGCGTCACCAATCGGATGGACTCGTTCATCACGAGGTCGAGGGATTCCAGCTTTTCCAGCGATTCGATGTCCAGCGGGCCATCACCGAGACGGTCCGATTCGTCACGGCAGCGCTGCTGCCACTCCGGGTGTGCGGCCAGGTGGTAGATCATCGTCGTGGCCGTCGAGGTGGAGGTGTCGTGCGCGGCCATCATCAGGAAGATCATGTGGTTGATGACGTCTTGGTCGGAAAACCGGTTGCCGTCCTCGTCCTCGGTCTGGCACAACACGGTCAGCAGGTCATTTCCTTCTTTGCCGCGGCGTTCCTTGACCCGCTCGGCGAAGTAGTTCTCCAGCAGTTCCCGCGCCTTGAGACCGCGCCACCAGGTGAACGGTGGGACGCCCGTGCGGATCACCGCGTTGCCGGCACGCGTGGTGGTGGTAAACGCCTTGTTGACCTTGGTCACCAGCTCCCGATCGGTGCCGGGTTCGTGGCCCATAAACACCATCGAAGCGATGTCGAGCGTCATCTCCTTCATCGCCGGATACAGCAGGAAGCGCGGGTCGTTCGTCGCCCAGTCATCGGAGATGACGTGCTGCACCACCTGGTCGATGTGCTCGAGGTAGCCGACCAGTCGGGAGCGGATGAACGCCTCCTGCATGATCCTCCGGTGAAACATGTGCTCTTCGAAGTCGAGCAGCATCAATCCGCGGTTGAAGAACGGCCCGATCACCGGGACCCAACCCTGCTGGGAGAAGTCTTTGTTGCGGTTGGAGTAGATCGCCTGGGCGGCGTCTGGTCCCAGGGCCGTGACGAAGGGCAGGAACGGCGAGTCGCCGAAGATCAGGGGGCCCCTGGTCTCGTAGAGAAACATCAGGTAGTCGGGCCCGCCACGCAGCATCTCGATCATGTGCCCCAGGATCGGCAGGCCTGCGTCCCCGACGATCGGTTTGAGACCACTGCCCGGGGGCGGGTCGGCGAGCTTTTTCTCCGGGAACTGGGTGTTGCGCAGCTTGCGCTCGACCAGTCCCATGCCGGGAAAGTTGTTGAACGACGGCGTGAACCGGCGCCTGGCCTGATCGAGGAGATAGTCGGGGGTGCTGATGGTCGTCGCCATTGACGCGCGCTCCTAACCGGTTGTGGTCACCGTCACTGATCCTCAATATTTCGGACGACTTGACGCCTGTCAAGTTTTCTTTTTGGATTGATGTGGTGCAAGGTCAGGATGTGATCACCAGTGAGTAGTCCAGCCGCCGACGAGGGGCAGGGGGCGCCGGTATCGCGCCGTCGTGGTGACAAACACCGGCAAGCGATCATGCAGGCGGTACGGGAGCTGCTGCAGGAGGTGCCGTTCTCGGAGCTGTCGGTCAGCGCCATCAGCCTCCGAGCCGGGGTGGCCCGCTCCGGCTTCTACTTCTACTTCGATTCCAAGTACTCGGTGCTCGCGCAGATCCTGGCCGAGGCGGCCGAAGAGCTCGAGGAACTGACGCAGTACTTCGCCCCGCGGCAGCCGGGGGAGTCTCCGGAGCAGTTCGCCAAACGAATGGTCGGCAGCGCCGCGGCGGTCTACGCCGACAACGACCCGGTCGTCAACGCCTGTAATGCCGCCCGCCACACGGACGTCGAGATCCAAGCGATTCTGGATCGGCAGTTCGACGTGGTGTTCCGGCAGATCGTCAGCGTGGTCGATGCGGAGATGAAGGCCGGCACCGCCCGGCCGATCAGTGATGACCTGCCCACGCTGATTCGCACCCTGGCCGGGACCACCGCGCTCACGTTGACGGGTGACCCGCTGCTGGTGGCGAGTGATCTCTCGCGGCGGGTAAAGGTTCTCGAGCAGATGTGGCTCAACGCGCTGTGGGGCGGCCCGGCGCGGTAGGTCCGGTACCGCCGGTATCGTTCCGACCATGGTGCAGAGCGGCTCCACGGAGTATTTCGCGGGAAAGCGGTGTTTCGTGACCGGCGCGGCCAGCGGCATCGGCCGGGCCACGGCGCTGCGGCTGGCCGCGCACGGCGCCGAACTGTATCTGACCGATCGCGACGGCGAAGGCCTGGCGCAAACCGTGGCGGACGCCCGCGCGCTCGGCGCGCAGGTGCCCGCGCACCGGGTGCTGGACATCTCGAAGTACGACGAAGTGGCCGCGTTCGCCGCCGACATCCATGCCGGGCATTCCAGCATGGACGTGGTGCTGAACATCGCCGGTGTGTCGGCCTGGGGGACGGTCGACCGGTTGAGCCACGAGCAGTGGAACAAGATGATTTCGATCAATCTGATGGGCCCGATCCACGTGATCGAATCCTTTGTTCCGCAGATGATCGCCGCGCGCAGGGGCGGGCACGTGGTCAACGTTTCGTCGGCGGCCGGAATCGTCGCGCTGCCATGGCATGCCGCATACAGTGCGAGCAAGTACGGACTGCGCGGACTGTCCGAGGTGCTGCGTTTCGACCTCGCCCGGCACCGCATCGCGGTGTCGGTGGTGGTGCCGGGCGCCGTGAAGACTCCCTTGGTCAACACCGTCGAAATCGCCGGCGTGGACCGGGAAGACCCGAAGGTGGCTCGCTGGGTGGACCGCTTCAGTGGCCACGCCGTGTCACCGGAACGGGCCGCCGAGAAAATCCTGGCCGGGGTCGCGAAGAAGCGCTACCTGATCTACACCTCGCAGGACATCAGGGCGCTCTATGCGTTCAAGCGGCTGGCCTGGTGGCCCTACAGCGTGGCGATGCGGCAGGTCAACACGATCTTCACGCGGGCATTGCGCCCGGCGCCCCCGCAATTGGAGCGTTAGGCCGCCATTCCCGGCTGTAGTGCCTGCAGCACAGGCACGTTCGCAGCCTCACGATTTCGGCTCTGCGGCGATTCTGACTTCCCGTTACGCGCCCTGACGATCTACCTTCTCAGTGGGGGCCGACACATCGGCGGAGGTTGGCGTGGACAGCGACGTCGCAAGGATTGTTGCCCGGCTCGACCAGCAGGCCGCCGCGATCAGTGATGCCCTCTGTGCCGCGGCTCAGGAAGATGTTCCGGAACTTCCCCGCGACGCCAGGATGAGTGAATTGATGCGCGCCGCAATGCGCGACCAGTTCCACACGATATTCCGCGCTCTGCTTCAGGACATCGACGTCAGCAGGATCGCGGTGCCCGCAACACATACCGAGTACGCCAGAACTCTTGCCCGCCGGGGTATTCCGATCAAATCGATGATGCGGGCTCACCGCCTCGGGCAGCGCCGTTTGGGCGAGGCGGTGTTCGCCGAACTACAGGCCGCCGGGATGGCGCCCGAAACCCAGTCCACCGTCGTGGAAACCCTCGCCAGGACGTTGTCGAAATACGTCGACGTGCTGTCACAGCAGGCCCTTGCGGCCTACCAGGGCGAGCACGAGCGACTGACGGCTCGGCACATCGCAACCGAAACCCAGATTCGGGGCGTGCTCGATGGACCCGAATCCTTTGACGTCGAGGCGGTTTCCGCGGCCATCAACTATCCGCTGAGCTGGGAACACCTCGCCCTCATCGTATGGTTTCCGCACGTGGACGCGGAACACGACCGGTTGGCCAGTGTGTGGGAGTTCCTTCGTGCGTTGGCGGTGGCCGCGGACACGACGGCACGCCCGCTGCTGGTTGGCGCCGGCCGGGCCGCTTGGTGGGTCTGGTTGCCCTACCGCTCGGTGCCAGGTGACGCCATCGTGAACATCCGCGAATTCGTCCGGCTACGAACGGATGTGCCCAACGTCGCGATCGGGGCGATGGGTTGCGGCGTCGAAGGATTCCGCCGATCTCATCGTCAGGCGCAGCGCGCGCGCAAGGCCGCGGAGGGCCGCATCGGTCAGCCGAGTGAGGTGGTCGCGGCGACCGATGCCGGCATCGTCTCCGCGGCGCTGCTGGACGTGGACCTCGAAGAGATCCGCGGATGGGTGACCGACGTCCTCGGCCCGTTGGCCTCCGATACCGACGACGACGCCCGTCTGCGTGAAATATTGCGGATCTATCTCCATTTCGGTCGGCCCTTCCGGGTCGCAGAAGAACTGCAGGTGCCTCTCGAGGCCGTCAGGGATGACGTGCAGCGAGCCGTCGCGAGACGTGGCCGTCCGATCGAGGACAAGCACGGCGTCGAACTCGCCCTGCGGGCCGCTCAGCGATATGGCGCCGCCGTCCTGAGGCCGCTTCACGACTGACAGGTCATGCGACCTCGAGGTCAGGACGGCATTTCCAGTTCCAGGCGCACCCCGAGCAGCCGGATGGGGCGGTCGAGTTCGAACAGGTCAAGGATGCGCAGGGCGGCCGCGGCAATGACGTCGGAGTCGATGGTCGGAGCGCCCAGTTTGCGGATCTTGGTGCGGGTGTAGAACGTCGCGGTCCGGACGGTGACCGCCACCCGCGTCACGATACGCCCTGAGGCGACGACGTCGTCCAACGCTCGTTGGGCCAATTCGGTTACCGCAGAATCCATTTCGGCACGATCGGTGAGGTCGCGCGGGAATGTGACGACGTGGCTGCGCGAACGCGGCACCCACGGCTGGGAGCTGACCTCGGTGTCGCCGCCACCCTTGGCGAGAAGCAGCAACCACAGCCCGGTGCGGGGGCCGAACGTCGACGTCAACAACTCGCCATCGGTACGGGCCAGCTGCCCCACCGTGCTGATATCAAGGGCGGCAAGCTTTTTCGCCGTCTTCGGGCCGACCCCCCAGAGCGCGTCGACGGGCCGGTCGGCCATCAGCGCCATCCAGTTGGCATCCGTGAGCTGGAAAACCCCGGCCGGTTTCGCGAAACCGGTGGCGACCTTGGCGCGTTGCTTGTTGTCGCTGATGCCGACCGAGCAGGACAGTCCGGTCTCCGCCGCGATGACGCTGCGGATGGTTTCGGCGACGTTGACGGGGTCACCCGGAGCCGCCACGTACGCCTCGTCCCAGCCCCATACCTCGACGGGATGGCCCAGGTCGCGCAGCAGGCCCATCACCTGCTCGGACGCCTCATCGTAGGCGGCCGGCTCGGAGGCGAGGAAGGTGGCGTCCGGACAACGGCGCGCTGCCGCGCGCAACGGCATGCCGGCATGCACCCCGAATTCGCGGGCCTCGTACGAGGCGCAGGTGACGACCTTGCGCGGTTCGGTCGGGTCGCCGCTGCCGCCGACGATGACCGGCAGCCCGACCAGTTCGGGGTGGCGGCGCAATTCGACCGAGGCGAGGAACTGGTCGAGGTCGACGTGCAGGACCCAGCGCGTCATGCCTGGGCTCAGCGTCCGCAGAGCTTGCGGGCCAGGCCGGCCCAGCCGTCGGCCAGTGTCTCCGGCGTGTGGCCGCCCTCGGTGATCTGGTGCTCGACATAGCCGATATCGAGCAGCGCCAGCAGCGCGTCGGTCTGGATGTCCAGGTCGCCGCTGGTGTGCGCGGCCTGCAACAGCACCCGCACATGGGTCCGCAGCACCAGGGCGGCGCCGACGTGTCGCATGTGCGGGTCCCGGCTGGCCGCGGACATCAGCTCGCGGTGGGCGTGCGCGAAGGCGATGCGTTCGCGGCCGAATGCGATCAGTCTCTCGAGAGGTGGCGCACCCGGACCCAACGGCGGCGGCCCGAAAAGGAATGCCTGCTGGCTGGCCTTTTCGTCTTCGTCGAGCAGCACCAGCATCAGGCCGGACCGGCTGCCGAACCGGCGGAACAGGGTTCCCTTGCCGACACCCGCGGCGGCGGCGATGTCGTCCATGGTGACCGCGTCGGCGCCACGTTGGGTGACCAGCTGACGCGCGGCCTCCAGCAGCAGCGCCCGGTTTCGCGCCGCGTCGCTTCGCTCCGGCAGCGGCTCCCCGGCCAGGTCTTCGTGCGCAGCGAGCCGCAATCCGCCTCGGTCCGCAATACCGCTCACTCCTGCACTTTATCGCGGCGGGAATAAAGCGGACTATAGTCCGTTTTAACGATGCAAGGATGGAGACCAACGAACGAAGGGAACGGACAGTGACAGGAATCAAGATCTTGGCCCTGGTGGGCAGCTTGCGTGCGGGATCGGTCAACCGGCAGATCGCCGAACTGGCGGCCGAGTTGGCACCCGAAGGGGTTACCGTCGCGGTGTTCGAAGGGCTGGGGGAGGTTCCCTTCTACAACGAGGACATCGACGATGCGATGAACGGCGAACTGGACCAGGCGCCGGCGCAGGTGGTGGCGTTGCGGGCCGCGGCCGCCGAGGCCGACGCCGCGCTGGTGGTCACCCCGGAGTACAACGGGTCCATCCCCGCCGTGGTGAAGAACGCGATCGACTGGCTGTCGCGGCCCTTCGGCAACGGCGCGTTGAAGGACAAGCCGCTGGCCGTGATCGGCGGCTCGCTGGGCCAGTACGGCGGGGTATGGGCGCACGACGAGACGCGTAAGTCGTTCGGCATCGCGGGTGCGCGGGTGAGCGACGCGATCAAGCTTTCGGTGCCGTTCCAGACGTTGGGCGGTAGCGCCCCGGCCGACAACGCGGAATTGTCGGGCAATGTGCGCGACGTGATCGGCAAGCTGGCCGCGGAGGTCGGCTGACCCGTTTGCATCGAGCCGGCCGCGCCCGGCTCAACCCTCTCGTCAAAGCCGCCGGCGGTCTCGCCGGCGGCTTTGCTGGTAGATGTCGGCCAGGTCGTGCGCGACGGAGTTGTCGGTGGCCGCTGATATACCTCTGTTCATGGGCGCCTGCATGTCGGATCAGATATACCAACGCGGCGATTTTGTGATCTGCGACACGCCGGGGCGACACGCCAGACGTGCCCTGCTACCTGGGAATTTCAGGAATGTTATTCAGAACATCTTGTATCTCTTCATGTTGTCACCCCCTAGGTGTAGTGTTTCGAGGACCAGCAGATCCCAGGTTCACCAAGTCCCGATCAGGTTCCGACCGACCAGGCGGGGCGTGATGAACTTCCCGGAATCGGACGGCGCAGCTCGAGCAGGGTCAGCTCGAAATCGGCGCCCTCCCGATGGGAATCTGGGGGCTCGCCGGGGCGCTGAATATAGCGCGGTTGTGCCAATCCAGTCGTTGCCAGTCTTATCAACCCCCTCATCCGCAAAGGAGCGGTACGCCCATGAGCATCACCGTCTACAGCAAGCCGGCCTGCGTGCAGTGCGTCGCCACCTACAAGGCGCTCGACAAGCAGGGCATCGACTACCAGAAAGTCGACATCACCCTGGACCCCGAGGCGCGCGACTACGTGATGGCGCTGGGCTACCTGCAGGCACCCGTCGTGGTGGCCGACAACGCACACTGGTCCGGTTTCCGGCCCGACCGCATCAAGGCGCTCGCCGAAACGGCGCTGAGTGCGTAGTTCGTAACCGGATAGATAGATAGAAGGAAGGGTTGCGGTGCCCGATGGACATCTCAGATATCGCGGGTACCAACCTGGTGTACTTCTCCTCCGTGTCGGAGAACACCCACCGCTTCGTGCAGAAGCTGGGTGTTCCCGCCACGCGGATACCGCTGCATGGCCGCATAGAGGTGGACGAACCGTACGTGCTGGTACTCCCCACGTACGGTGGCGGGCGGGCCACTCCGAACATCAATGACGGTGGCTACGTCCCCAAGCAGGTCATCGCCTTTCTGAACAATGAGCACAACCGCTCGCTGATCCGCGGCGTCATTGCTGCGGGCAACAACAACTTCGGTGCCGAATTCGCCTACGCGGGCAACGTGATCTCCCGCAAGTGCGGTGTTCCGTACCTCTACCGCTTCGAACTCATGGGTACCGAGGACGACGTGGCCGCCGTTCGCGCAGGCCTCGCTCAGTTCTGGGCTCAATATTGGAAGGAACAGACGTGCCACCAACCGTCACTGCAGAGCCTGTAACCGCCGGCGTGCACGGCTTGCCCGACGAGACGGACTACCACGCGCTCAATGCCAGGCTGAATCTGTACGACGCGGACGGCAAGATCCAGTTCGAGAAGGACGTGCTGGCCGCGCGCCAGTACTTCCTGGAGCACGTCAACCAGAACACGGTTTTCTTCCACAACCAGGACGAGAAGCTCGACTACCTGATTCGCGAGAATTACTACGAGCGTGAGGTTCTCGACCAGTACTCACGTAACTTCGTCAAGAGTCTGCTCGACCGCGCCTACGCCAAGAAGTTCCGCTTCCCGACCTTCCTGGGCGCATTCAAGTACTACACCTCATACACGCTGAAGACCTTCGACGGGAAGCGCTACCTGGAGCGTTTCGAGGACCGCGTCGTGATGGTCTCGCTCACCCTGGCCGCCGGAGACACCGGGCTGGCCGAGAAGCTGGTCGACGAGATCATCGACGGCCGGTTCCAGCCGGCCACCCCGACCTTCTTGAACTCGGGCAAGAAGCAGCGCGGCGAGCCGGTTTCGTGCTTCCTGCTGCGCATCGAGGACAACATGGAGTCGATCGGGCGATCCATCAACTCCGCGCTGCAGCTCTCCAAGCGTGGCGGGGGAGTCGCGTTGCTGCTCAGCAACATTCGTGAGCACGGCGCGCCGATCAAGAACATCGAGAACCAGTCCTCGGGTGTCATCCCGATCATGAAGTTGCTCGAGGACTCCTTCTCCTACGCCAACCAGCTGGGTGCCCGGCAGGGCGCCGGCGCGGTGTACCTCAACGCCCATCACCCCGACATCTACCGCTTCCTGGACACCAAGCGGGAGAACGCCGACGAGAAGATCCGGATCAAGACGCTGAGTCTGGGCGTGGTGATCCCGGACATCACCTTCGAACTGGCCAAGAAGAACGAGGACATGTACCTGTTCTCGCCGTACGACGTCGAACGGGTCTACGGCACGGCGTTCGCCGACATTTCGATCACCGAGAAGTACTACGAAATGGTCGACGACGGCCGCATCCGCAAGACCAAGATCAAAGCCCGCGAGTTCTTCCAGACACTGGCCGAGCTGCAGTTCGAGTCCGGTTACCCGTACATCATGTTCGAGGACACGGTGAACCGGGCCAACCCGATCGAGGGCAAGATCACCCACTCGAACCTGTGCTCGGAGATCCTGCAGGTGTCCACGCCGTCGTTGTTCAACGACGACTTGTCCTATGCCAAAGTGGGCAAAGACATTTCGTGCAACCTGGGGTCGCTGAACATCGCCAAGACGATGGACTCGCCGGACTTCGCACAGACCATCGAGGTGGCGATCCGCGCGCTGACCGCGGTGAGCGACCAGACCCACATCACCTCGGTACCGTCAATCGAGCAGGGCAACAACGACTCCCACGCGATCGGCCTGGGTCAGATGAACCTGCACGGCTACCTGGCTCGCGAGCAGATCTTCTACGGCTCCGAAGAAGGCGTCGACTTCACCAACATCTACTTCTATACGGTGCTCTACCACGCGCTGCGCGCCTCGAACCGCATCGCGATCGAACGCGGCACGCACTTCAAGGGTTTCGAGAGGTCCAAGTACGCCTCGGGCGAATTCTTCGACAAGTACACCGAGCAGGTCTGGGAGCCCGCCACCGATAAGGTGCGCCAGCTCTTTGCCGATGCCGGCATCCGCATCCCGACCCAGGAGGACTGGAAGCGGCTCAAGGAGTCGGTCCAGACGCACGGCATCTACAACCAGAACCTGCAGGCGGTGCCGCCCACCGGGTCGATCTCCTACATCAACCACTCGACGTCGTCGATCCACCCGATCGTGTCCAAGGTGGAGATCCGCAAGGAAGGCAAGATCGGCCGCGTCTACTACCCGGCGCCCTACATGACCAACGACAACCTGCAGTACTACCAGGACGCCTACGAGATCGGCTACGAGAAGATCATCGACACCTACGCCGCGGCCACCCAGCATGTGGACCAGGGGCTGTCGCTGACGCTGTTCTTCAAGGACACCGCCACCACGCGTGACGTGAACAAGGCGCAGATCTACGCGTGGCGCAAGGGCATCAAGACGCTGTACTACATCCGGCTGCGTCAGATGGCGCTGGAAGGGACCGAGGTCGAGGGCTGCGTGTCCTGCATGCTGTAGGGCAATTCGGGTCAGGGACTTCAGCCACCTGGGCCGCTCGTCGCGGCGAACCAAGCCGTGGTCACCGAGTGCGTCTGCGGGGGTGGGAAGTGCGCGTCGCCGGCTCCGAGCGGACCCACCTTGACCGTCCACAGCGGCTGGGATCGATCGATAGGCGTCGAAGCGTCGTCGGTTGCCACCAGGACGACGTCCTTGCCGCTGCATCCGTAGGCGCCGACCAGGCCGTCGTCGCGGCCACCCCAGGCGCCTCCGTTGCGGATTCGGCACTGCACACCGTCGTCCAGTAGCAGCGCGAACGGCTGTGGCAACGACACCGGTTGGATGGAAGGCGGCGGTTTGGTCGCGGTCACTCGGTGAAGTTCCTTTTTCCATGGATCGCCGACGCACAACAGGGTCGGTGCAGTCGATTTCCAGCAGACGTCGGCGCCCGCTGCTGACGGTGAGCATCGATAAATGCCGGGGTCGACCGCTGAGGGCGAGGCGTCACACATCTCGACGGTGCCGCTCACTTCTCCGGCCGTCACGTCGCGGTAGCCGTTGGCGGGTTGACCGTTGACGACCGCAACGACATTGATGACCTGGGTTTTGGCGGCCGCGGGCGCGGAAGCTGCAGCGCTGGGCGACCCCACCACCGAAGAACTCGGAGGCGTAGGGGTGTTAGAGGTCTGGCATGCGGTGACCGCGGCGGCGACTACGACACACGCGGATATGGTTGCGCGGCGTGGCGATCGGAGTTCACAGGCGACGAGGCGCGTTCGGTGCATCTGGTGATTCTGCGCTACGCGTCTTCCGGCCCGACAGTGAATCCCACGACGCTCAATGCGCGTGTCGCGTTGGCCAATTCACGCGCGGCTGGGCCGTGAGCAGCCGGTCTGCGCAGGTCAGCGGCTCCCAACCGGTAAGGTGCATGACGTGGTGAGAATGCCTCGACCCGCTTTACCCCACCCGAGCGCGAAGCCCGGTGTGAAAGTCGACGCGCGCAGCGAGCGTTGGCGCGAGCACCGCAAGAAGGTGCGCGCCGAGATCGTGGATGCCGCCTTCCGCGCCATCGACCGCCTCGGTCCGGAGTTGAGCGTGCGGGAGATCGCCGAGGAGGCCGGCACCGCGAAGCCGAAGATCTACCGCCACTTCACCGACAAGTCCGACCTCTTTCTGGCCATCGGGGAACGACTGCGCGACATGCTGTGGGCGGCGATTTTCCCGTCGATCAACCTGGCCACCGACTCGGCCCGCCAAGTGATAAACCGGGCCGTTGAAGAGTTCGTCACCCTGCTTGACCAGCACCCCAACGTCATGCGGGTCTTCATTCAGGGCAGTTCCAGCGCCCAGTCCAAGGCCACCGTCCGGACACTGAACGAGGGCCGCGAGATCACGCTGACCATCGCCGAGATGTTCAACAACGAGCTGCGCGACATGGAGCTCGACGCCGCCGCACTCGAGCTCGCCGCGTTTTCTGCGTTCGGGTGCGCCGCGTCGGCCACGGAATGGTGGCTGGGTCCCGAACCTGACAGCCCACGCTCGATGACCCGCGAGCAGTTCGTCAGCCAGCTGACAACCATCATGATGGGCGTCATCGTCGGCACCGCCGAAACGCTCGGCATCGCGATGGACCCCGACAAGCCGATCCACGATGCGCTGCCGGCCGCCCTGCCGTGAGCTGAGCCCCAGCAACGTTGACATCGTCCCGGGTTTCCATGACACTCGGATATATCCGATACCCCGGGTACTGGGTATCTGCGTCTCAATGAGCACGCCAGCCCTCTAGCGGCCACAACAGGAAAGATCACCATGACCGACGTCGTGACCTCGGCTACCGAATCCGCCGAGAAACCGCAGTCCCAGCCGACTCACACCCGCACCCTGATCATCGGGACCGGATTCTCCGGCCTCGGCATGGCCATTGCGCTGCAGAAGGAGGGCGTGGACTTCATCATCCTGGAAAAGGCCGATGATGTCGGCGGCACCTGGCGCGACAACAGCTACCCCGGCTGCGCATGCGACATCCCGTCGCATCTGTACTCGTTCTCCTTCGAGCCCAAGCCGGACTGGCGGAACCCGTTCTCATTCCAGCCCGAGATCTGGGACTACCTCAAGGGCGTCACCGAGAAGTACGGGCTGCGCCGCTACATCGAGTTCAACTCGCTGGTCGATCGCGCCTACTGGGACGACGACGAGTACCGCTGGCACGTGTTCACCGTCGACGGGCGGGAGTACGTGGCGCAATTCCTGGTCTCCGGAGCCGGCGCGTTGCACATCCCGTCGGTCCCGGAGATCGAGGGTCGCGACGAATTCGCCGGTGCCGCTTTCCATTCCGCGGAATGGGACCACAGCGTCGACCTGACCGGCAAACGGGTCGCGATCATCGGCACCGGTGCCAGCGCGATCCAGATCGTGCCGGAGATCGTCGGGCAGGTCGCCGAACTTCAGCTCTACCAGCGCACCCCGCCGTGGGTGGTGCCGCGGTCCAATCCCGACATTCCGCCGACGCTGCGCGCGGCCATGGAGAACGTGCCGGGACTGCGCGCGCTGACGCGACTGGCCATCTACTGGGGTCAGGAGGCCCTCGCCTTCGGCATGACCAAGCACCCCAACGCGCTGAAGTTCATCGAG
This sequence comes from Mycobacterium sp. 23, assembly GCF_048287075.1. Classification (NCBI taxonomy): domain Bacteria; kingdom Bacillati; phylum Actinomycetota; class Actinomycetes; order Mycobacteriales; family Mycobacteriaceae; genus Mycobacterium; species Mycobacterium sp. 23. The sequence goes on along the minus strand of NZ_JBLVUX010000005.1, from coordinate 1,936,752 downwards.
GCGTACTGCAAGTGGAACATCCGACGCTCGGTAAAGGACCGCGAACTGCGTCGCAAGCTGACGCCGAAGTACCGGATCGGCTGCAAGCGGATCCTGAACTCGTCCACCTACTACCGTGCGGTGGCCGACCCGAAGACACAGCTGATCACCGAGGGCATCACGCGGATCACCCGCGACGGCATCGTCACCGCCGATGGCCGCGAGCACAAGGCGGACGTGATCGTGTACGCCACCGGCTTCCACGTCACCGACTCCTACACCTACGTCCAGATCAAAGGTCAGCGCGGTGAGGACCTGGTGGACCGGTGGAACCGGGAAGGCATCGGGGCCCACCGCGGCATCACCGTCGCCGACGTGCCGAACCTGTTCTTCCTGCTCGGGCCCAACACCGGACTGGGCCACAACTCGGTGGTCTTCATGATCGAATCGCAGATCCGCTACGTGGCCGACGCGATCGCCCAGTGCGACAAGAGGGGTGCACAGGCGCTGGCGCCGACCCGCGCAGCGCAGGACCGGTTCAACGCCGAACTGCAGGAGAAGCTGTCCGGATCGGTATGGAACAGCGGTGGCTGCAGCAGCTGGTACCTCGACGAGCACGGCAAGAACACCGTGCTGTGGGGCGGCTACACCTGGCAGTACTGGATGGCCACCCGGTCGGTGAAGCCCGAGGAGTACCAGTTCCTGGGAGCAGGCAAGAAGTCTCGCAAGTCAGTGGCGTGACAACTGCCGTTCCGTGCGGGGCGCACTGTCGGCAAACGACCGCAGGTTGCGGCTCACGATACGGTCCAGCAGCCGGTCGGGTAGCACCCGGCTGAGCCGCACCAGGATCGCGGCGTCGCGTCCGATGGTGTAGCGGGTGCGGGGACGAGATGCGGTGGCGGCTTTGGCAATAACTCGCGCGGCTTGTTCGGCCGGCACGCCGGTCTCGATGAACGACCGCGCCTGCGCCGTCACTGCCGCGTTGAGCTGGCCGTAGCGCTGCAGCTGTGCGGCGCTCATGGTCGCCGTGAGTTCCTCCGCCGTCGCGATCCCGCGCTCCGGCATCGCCGTCTTGACCGCGCCGGGTTCGACGACGACCACCTTGACCCCCAGTGCGGCGACCTCCCGCCGCAACGCATCACTGGCGGCCTCGAGGGCGAACTTCGAGCCCGCGTAGGCGCCGTAGGTCGGCAGCACCACCTTCCCGCCGACCGAGCTGATGTTCACCACGGTGCCTGAGCTGCGTAAGAGAGCGGGAAGCAGCGCCTGGGTGATCGCGATGTGGCCGAAAAGATTGACCTCGAACTGCCGGCGCCACTGCACCAGCGGAAGCGTCTCGACCGGTGAGTTGATCGCGATCCCGGCATTGTTGATCAGCGCACGCAGCGGGCGCGGGTCGCGCCCGACCCGATCGGCGATCGCAGCCACATCGGCATCGACGGTGATATCCAGGATGTGCGGCTCGATCCCGTCCGCGCGCAGCGCGTCGGCGTCGATATCCCGTCGCACTCCGGCCAAAACCTGAAATCCTCTGCGCGCCAGTTCTTTTGCGGTGGCCGCCCCCATGCCGGTGGACGCGCCGGTCACGACGATCAGTTCATTGCGTTGCTCGGATGATGTCACGGCGGCCTCCGTCGAGTCTGAGTATTTGAGTTGACGCTGTCATCTCAAACTAGCAGTTAAGTTGACGTTGTCAACTCAAGTGCGGCATATGCTCAGCGGGTGATGACACGAGCGGAGAGTGCGGCGGCCACGCGCCGGTCGCTGCTCGAAGCCGCGGGGGCGTTGCTCGACCGCGGGGGAGTCGAGGCAGTGACGCTGCGTGAGGTCGGCGCCCGTTCTGGTGTGTCCCGGTCAGCGGCCTATCGCCACTTCGAGGCCAAGGAATCTCTGCTCGCGGAGCTGGCGATGAATGCCCTCAACGAACTCGGTGATTCACTCGAGGTGCTGGCCGCCAGTGACGCTTCGCCCGAGGAGGCGTTGCGGTCCGCGCTGCTGTCGCTGATCAATCTCGGTCGCACGCGACCACATCTGTACCGCCTGATCTTCACGACGCCGCCGGCCGACATCGCCGCCGCGGCGCAGGCAGGGGAGCGCACGCAACATCTGTTCCTCGACATCGTTGGTCGCGTCACCGGCCCGCAACAGGCCAGGCGCTACGGCGCGCTCCTGCTGGCCAGCGCCCACGGGATCGCGGGCCTGGATCTGAGCGGCCATCTGGATCTGGACAAGTGGCACACCGACGCGGAGGAACTCGTCGACACGATGATCGCCATGCTCTCGGCCGCGACGGGAGATGAATGAGGGCCGGAAGTCGTTGCAGGGCAAGCCGGTTGCTGGGCGCACTGTGCGTGCCACTGCTGCTGATGACCGGTTGCGGTCATCCCGGCGGGGCACCGGAGGCGGGTTCGGCATCCGTGCCAACCGAGGGCAGTCGCCCCCCCGACGCGGGACTGCCGCAGGCGGCTGAACCGCGTGAAGCGCCGCCACCCGTTGCGGCCCCGGCGGGCCGGACTGTCGCGGTGGGCCGCGCGCCGGAAGGGATCGTCGTCGACGCGCGGACCCGGACCGTCGCCGTCGCCGTGCGCGATCCCGATGAGTTGGTGCTGCTCAACGCCGACTCGGGCGCCGTCACCGGCCGGGTGCCACTTCCGGGATCAGTCCGCCATCTGCAACTCGCCGCTCCCGGTGGTCCCGTGTTGGTGCCGGTGGAAACCGCCGACGTCTTGATCCGCGTCGACCTGCCGCAAGGTCAGGCGGGGCCGGCCATTCATACCGGGGCGCATCCACACGACGCGGCCGCCGCGTCCAACGGCACGGTCTTCGTCGCCAACGAACACGGCGGGACGGTGGCCGTCTTGCGCGGCGATCAGATCGTCAAAGTGTTCGCCGACAGTGTCCAGCCGGCCGGGACGGCGCCGGTGGGGACGTCGATGGGGGTGCTGGATGTGCGCAAGAACGACCTCACCGTCTACGACGCCGACCGCTTGACGATTGTCGGGTCCGCACCGGCCGGTGCGGGACCGACGCACCTGGTTGCCGACCGGCACGGGCGAATGATCGCCGCCGACACGCGTGGAGACGCGGTCCGGGTGTTCCTGCCGTTGCCCACGCCGCACGAGGTAGCTGTGGTGGCGCAGCCGGGCGGGCCGTACGGCATCGCCTACGACGGGACACATGACCGGCTCTGGGTTGCGTCGTCAGGAACCAACGAGGTCGTCGGGTACGACATGAGCGATGCGATTCCTCATAGGCTGCAACGCTTTCCGACGGTACAGAACCCGTACACCGTCGGCGTCGACGCCAAAACCGGTCGGCTGTTCGTGGCCGGGGTGACCGGTGGCGTGGTGCAGATCATCGACGCCGGCGCTTGAACCGGAGGCGGCGGGGTACCCGCTGGAATGCATTTCGTTCGCCGCGGTGAGGGCAAGCCACTGCTGCTCGTCCACGGACTCGGATCCAGTTGGCGCAACTGGGATCTGGTGTTGCCAACGTTGTCGGCGCAGCGGGAGGTGATCGCGGTGGATCTGCCGGGCTTCGGCGAGAGCGCGCCGATGGCGGGGCCGGTGACCATCGCGTCGCTGACCGACTCCGTGGAGGCGTTCATCGGGGAACACCGACTCGGCGATGTCGACATCGTGGGCAGTTCCATGGGTGCGCGCATGGTGCTGGAGATGGCCCGGCGCGGACATGGCGGCACGGTCGTGGCGCTGGATCCGGGCGGGTTCTGGACCGACGGCGAACTGAAGGCATTCGGCCTGACGGTCGGCGCTTCGATCGGGTTGGTGCGCCGCATCCAGCCGCTGTTGCCCGCGCTGACCCGTAGCCGCGCGGGGCGTACGGCCTTGCTGCTGCAGTTTTCGGCCAAGCCTTGGCGGTTGCCGGCCGGCCTGGTGTTGCAGGAACTGCGCAGTTTCACCCGGGCGACACGACTCGACGAGGCGCTGGACGCTCTGGTGCACGGGCCCAAGCAGCAGGGCGCGCCCGCTGGGTCATTGCGCGGCAGGGCGGTCATCGGGTGGGGTCGCAAGGACCGGGTGACGCTGCCCCGCCAGGCCCCGCGCGCCCAGCAACTCTTCCCGGACGCCACCGTGCACTGGTTCGGCGATTGCGGGCATTTTCCGCACTGGGACCAGCCCGAACAGGCCGCTGAGCTGATTTTGGCGACGACATAGCGACACGCCGCAAAACACAACTTATTGTGTTGCGCCGGCTTGTCGGACACCAGGGGTAGTGTTTGAGGCCTAAGCACGTCCGGCGCTGCCGGCAGCCAAATCGGCCTGGTGAAGTGGGGTTTCGGTGAGTGGAAATGCAAAGCTGATCGACCGCGTTTCGGCGATCAACTGGAACCGTCTGCAAGACGACAAAGACGCAGAGGTCTGGGACCGGTTGACCGGGAACTTCTGGCTGCCCGAGAAGGTGCCGGTGTCCAATGACATCCCGTCCTGGGGCACGCTGAAGCCCAGTGAGAAGCAGCTGACGATGCGCGTGTTCACCGGCCTGACGATGCTGGACACCATCCAGGGCACCGTCGGCGCGGTCAGCCTGATCCCCGACGCGCTGACTCCGCACGAAGAGGCGGTGTACACCAACATCGCGTTCATGGAGTCGGTGCACGCCAAGAGCTACAGCCAGATCTTCTCCACCCTGTGCTCGACCGCAGAGATCGACGACGCGTTCCGCTGGTCAGAGGAGAACCCGAACCTGCAGCGCAAGGCCGAGATCGTGCTGCAGTACTACCGCGGTGACGAACCGCTCAAGCGCAAGGTGGCCTCGACGCTGCTGGAGAGTTTCCTGTTCTACTCCGGGTTCTACCTGCCGATGTACTGGTCGAGCCGGGCCAAGCTGACCAACACCGCTGACATGATCCGGCTGATCATCCGCGACGAGGCCGTGCACGGCTACTACATCGGTTACAAGTACCAGCGCGGCTTGGCCCTGGAAGACGAGGCCAAGCGCGCCGAGCTCAAGGACTACACCTACGAGCTGCTGTTCGAGCTGTATGACAACGAGGTCGAGTACACCCAGGACCTCTATGACGAGGTCGGGCTGACCGAGGACGTCAAGAAGTTCCTGCGCTACAACGCCAACAAGGCGTTGATGAATCTCGGCTACGAGGCGCTGTTCCCGCGCGACGAGACCGACGTGAACCCGGCGATCCTGTCGGCGCTGTCACCGAACGCCGACGAGAACCACGACTTCTTCTCGGGTTCAGGGTCGTCGTATGTGATCGGCAAGGCCGTGGTGACTGAGGACGAGGACTGGGACTTCTAAAGCTGCCTGCTGCGACCGTCGGGCGCGCGCCAGCTAGCTTGCTACAGAAACGCACCGAATGTAATGAGATGCGCAAGCAGTAGCGGAAAGAACGGCGCCATAAGCGCTTGGTAGAGAGTTGGATACACCTCGTAAATCGGGCTGATCACGTCGATCCAGAGGCGCAACAGGGGGCCGGAGACATAAAGACCGGCAACCAGCGGTCCACCTATCAGGAACAACGGTAGTGCGCTGTACAGATAGCCCGGGTCGGTGAGGTAGAGCTGATTTAGTTGCCCCGCCAGGCCCGGTAACGAACTGCCGATAAATCCTATGCGGCGCACTGCCTCGCCCAAGTAGTAGAAAATGGTCGACGGGTCCGCGGCTGCCGTGGCGATCGTGTTCGTCACGGCAGTGACGGGTTGCAGCAGCGACGCGACGTTGGCCGCCTCGGCGAGGGCATACGAGCCCGCACTGGCGGTCAAGTGCTCCACGAACTGCTGATGAAATGTCGCCGCCTGCGCGGCGAGCTTCTGATAGTCCTCGGCATGACCAGAGAACAGGTGCGCGATGCTCGCCGACACCTCGTCGGCGGCCGCCGGCAGCAACGATTGGGTCGAGGATGCCGCCGTTAGATGGGCGGCATCGAGCGATGAAGCAATAGCGCCTAGATCCGTTGCCGCCGCGGCTATCTGTTCTGGCGCCGCGATTACCTGCCCCATTTCACTGCCCCTGCTCGTCGGACATTGGCAAACCGACGCGCAATGGTCGGTCGCACACCAACTAGCCTTGCAAGCAACGACTGGCCTGGCCTAAGTATTCGACTACCTAATCGGGCTGGCGCGGGCGCTGGAACCGCACTGTCAGGCGAGGTGACCGACCGGCTGCGGCACCCAGGTCTGCAGAACCTTCCGGCCGATCAACTGGCAGCCGTGGGTGCGCGCCAATTGTTTTGCGGCTGAGGTGAATTCCTGGTTGCTGACGACGATGCTGCGGGTGCAGCCGTGGTGGCGCGCGCCGGCCACCACTTCCTGGACGGCCGCGACGCCCACCGGTTTGGCGTACCGCTTGCACTGCACCGCCACATACCGGCCGTCTTTTTCGGCGATCAGGTCGACGCCGTAGTCGCCGACGGGCGGGGTGAACGTGACCTGCCAGCCCGCCCGGCCGAGGCGGGCGGCGACGTAGCTCTCGAACTCGGCACCGTCCATCGCGTCGATGTCTCGCAGACTCGTGACGCGTTCCGCGCGGCGCGGCCACTTCCGGTTGGCAAGCCACCCGACCAGCACCACGCACAGCAGCGCAAGGTAGAACGCCAGAACGCCGGCCGCCAGGCTGTGCCTGAGGATGCCGGCGACCACCGCGACAACCAATGGGATGGCAAGCAGGGCTGCCGTCATGCTGGGGTCATCGCGAAAACCGTGCGCACCAGGCGAGGATAGTGAAGCCCGCCGACAAGCCGGTCCCGGCTCGCACGTGTCAGGAACGACTTGCGGCCGGCTTCACCGGGATGAAGCCCCAATTCTCGAACCGGGCGTCACGGCCATGCTGGCTTCTCGAGCCGCTACCGGCCGGCTAATCGGGTCAATGCCGCTGCCGATATCGCCGACTGCGTACAACCCGGCCGCCACGTGTGCGCGTCGTGAACGAAGCGTGAATTGTCTGCTCAGCACGCCTTCGCAAGTGGCGTGCTCGACGTCGGTTTCGGGACACTGGGCGGGTGACGAAAGACCGTAACGATGGCGCCCACCCCAACTTCTTTCGCTCGGTGATCCGCTGGCTGCAGGCCGGCTATCCCGAAGGCGTGCCCGGGCCCGATCGGGTCCCGCTGTTCGCCCTGCTGCGCAGCACGCCTCTGACGTCCGACCAGCTCAAGGAAGTCATCGACAATCTCACCGCCAAGGGGTCGCCCGCGGTGGCTGACGGCGTGATCGACGGCAACGAGATCGCCGAACAGATCGCGGAATTGACCCACCACGACCCCGGCCCGGAAAACGTCCGGCGGGTGGCCGCCACGCTCGCCGCCGCCGGTTGGCCGCTGGCCGGCATCGACGTCAGCGAGGTGATCCCCGGGGACGAGGACGGCGAAGCGGCCGAAGAGGTGGCGGCGCGGCTGCGCGCCGCCCTTTGACGTTTACCGGGGTCGCTTACAAAGTCGAGATGTCGATGACGAAGCGGTAGCGCACGTCGCTGGCCAGCACCCGCTCGTAGGCCTCGTTGACGTAATCGGCTTCGATGACCTCGATTTCGGGCGTCACGTTGTGTTCGGCGCAGAAGTCGAGCATCTCCTGGGTCTCCGCGATCCCGCCGATGTTCGAACCGGACAGGCTGCGTCGTGCCGCCGCCAATGCGAACGCATGCACCTCCATGGGGTGCTCGGGAATGCCAAGCTCCACCATGGTGCCGTCGACGTCGAGCAGGTTCATGTACTGCCCGAGGTCGAGGTTCGCCGAGACAGTGTTGAGGATCAGGTCGAAGCTGCCGCGCAGCTTCTTGAAGGTGTCCGGGTCGGCGGTCGCGTAGTAATTGCTTGCGCCCAAACGCAATCCGTCTTCCATCTTCTTCAAGGACTGCGACAGCACGCTCACCTGGCAGCCCATCGCGGCGCCCAGCTTGACGCCCATGTGGCCCAGGCCGCCCAATCCGACGATGGCCAGCCGGGTGTCCTTCCCGGCTTTCCAATGCCGCAGCGGGGAGAACAGCGTGATGCCGGCGCACAGCAGCGGCGCCGCGGCGTCCAGTGGCAGCGACTCGGGGATGTGCACGACGAAGTTCTCGTCCACCACGACCGCTTGGCTGTAGCCGCCCTGGGTGGGGGTGCCGTCCTTGTCGGTGGAGTTGTAGGTGAAGGTGGCGCCTTTCTTGCAGTACTGCTCGAGGCCGGCCTTACAGCTGCTGCACTGACCGCAGGAGTTCACCATGCAGCCGACGCCGACGTGGTCGCCGACCTTGTGCTTGGTGACCTCGGAGCCGACGGCGGTGACCACGCCGGCGATCTCGTGGCCGGGCACCACCGGGTAGTTCGGTACGCCCCATTCGGCTTTGACGGTGTGGATGTCGGAGTGGCAGATTCCGGCGAACTTGATGTCGATGGCCACATCGTGCGGGCCGGGTTCGCGGCGTTCGATCGTGGTCTTGCTCAGCGGTTCGGTTGCCGACGTGGCGGCGTATGCGGAAACGGTGCTCATCATCATCCTCTGCGTCTGGTTGCTCTATAAAGGTTAGCTAAGGTAACGGTCTGCCCGCCAATCGCGGCGGCGTTGCGCTGGTCACTCTCAGTTGATCGGCGCGTTGATCCAACGCAGATCATTAACGATGCCCCGGGCGGCGATCATTCCCTCACCGGTCTGCCAGATCTCGTCGTTGACGATGAAGATCCGGTTGTCGCGGTTGGCGCCGAGCCGGCGCCAGGGGCCGCTGTCCAGGACAGTGGCCGCGCGGTCGGCGGCCGCGGGCCCGGCACACGACACATAGATGATGTCGGCGTCGGCAGCCGAGAAGTCGGGGTTTCTGGCCAGGTCGGTGTCGGTGGTGCCGAACTCCAGGTAGGGCTTGTCGGTGAACCGCTGCGCCGCGGGACGGTCCACGCCGACGGCGCTCAAGACGCTGGCGGGGAAGTTGTTGGACCCGTAGACGCGCAGCGTGCTCGTGGTCAGCTGCACCACCGACACCTGGAAGTGGGGCGCATCGTGCTTGGCGCCGATATCGGTCGCGCGCTGCCGAAAGCCGTTGATCAGCGCGTCGGCGGCGGCACCGCGCGAGGTAGCGGCGCCGACCCCGCGCAGATTGTCCTCCCAGGCAGGACCCGGGGCCGCGGTGAACACGGTCGGCGCGATCGCGGCGAGCTGCGGATACAGCGCCGGCGTCAGCGCCAAAGAGCCGAGGATCAGGTCCGGGTGGGCCGCCGCGACGGCCTTCAGATCCGGGGCGTTGCGCGGGCCGGCACCCGGCGCGTCGTGAATCACCTTGCCCAGGTAGGACGGCTGACTCGACGATCCGTCGGGCAGTGCCGCGGCGACGACCCGGGATTGCAGGCCGAGCGCGCACAGCGAGTCGAGCTGATCTCCGGAGAGGACCACGATCCGCTGGGGGTCGGCCGGCACCTGAACCTCGGCGGGGCCGGCCCCTGCCACATTGCGGGCGGGCCGCGGGGGACCGGGGTCGGGCGCGGCGGCATCCCGGGCGCACGACTCGTCGGGCTTGCGGTCGTTACCGAGCACCCCGGCGCCGGCGATCTGGGTGGTCGGCGTGACCAGTGACGACGTGGCCGCGGGTTTGTCCGAACCGCATGCGGATGTCAGGACCAGCGCGGCCGCCGCCACGGCGCTCAGACTGGTTCGGAAGCCGCCGGATTGCACGCGTCCGACGGTAACATCCGGCCTGCTCAGACCCCGCCGGTCGGGCGACTCGCGGGCGGGTGCCGAATCAAATACGACAGTTTGTAGGACCAGGCCTACCGGCAGGCTGAACGCGGGCTAAGATTCCACTCAGCACTGTATGTGCGCCCCTGTCCGGATGGATGTTTGGAGGATCTGTTGACAGCCGAAGCGCCCCCACGGGGAGAACTCGAGGCAGTCCGTCCCTACCCGGCTCGCACCGGACCCAGGGGCAACCTGATCTACAAGCTGATCACGACGACCGATCACAAGCTGATCGGCATCATGTACTGCGTCGTCTGCTTCATGTTCTTCTTCATCGGCGGCCTGCTGGCGTTGCTGATGAGAACCGAGCTGGCCGTTCCTGGCCTGCAGTTCCTGTCGAACGAGCAGTACAACCAGCTTTTCACCATGCACGGCGGCATCATGCTGCTGTTCTATGCCACCCCGATCGTGTTCGGCTTCGCCAACCTGGTGCTGCCGCTGCAGATCGGTGCGCCCGACGTGGCTTTCCCCCGGTTGAACGCGTTCTCGTTCTGGCTCTTCCTGTTCGGTGGGTTGATCGTGGCCGCCGGTTTCATCACCCCGGGCGGGGCCGCCGACTTCGGCTGGACCTTTTACACACCGCTCAGCGACGCCGTCCACACGCCCGGCGCGGGCGCGGACCTGTGGATCATGGGCATCATCGTCGGTGGTCTGGGCACCATCCTGGGCGCGGTCAACATGATCACCACCGTGGTGTGCATGCGCGCGCCGGGAATGACGATGTTCCGGATGCCGATCTTCACTTGGAACATCCTGGTGACCTCGGTGCTGGTGCTGATCGCCTTCCCGCTGCTGACCGCAGCTCTGTTCGGGCTGGCCGCCGACCGCCACCTGGGCGCGCACATTTACGACCCTGCCAACGGCGGGGTGTTGCTGTTCCAGCATCTGTTCTGGTTCTTCGGCCATCCGGAGGTCTACATCCTGGCGCTGCCGTTCTTCGGCGTCGTTTCGGAGATCTTCCCGGTGTTCTCGCGTAAGCCGATCTTCGGTTACACCACGCTGGTCTACGCGACGTTGTCCATCGCCGCGCTGTCGGTCGCCGTGTGGGCGCACCACATGTTCGCGACCGGTGCCGTGCTGCTGCCGTTCTTCTCGTTCATGACCTTCCTGATCGCGGTCCCGACCGGCATCAAGTTCTTCAACTGGGTTGGCACGATGTGGAAGGGGCAGTTGACGTTCGAGACGCCGATGCTGTTCTCGGTCGGTTTCGCGGTGACGTTCCTGCTCGGCGGTCTCAGCGGTGTGCTGCTGGCCAGCCCGCCGCTGGACTTTCACGTCACCGACAGCTACTTCGTGATCGCGCACTTCCACTACGTGCTGTTCGGCACCATCGTGTTCTCGACCTACGCGGGGATCTACTTCTGGTTCCCGAAGATGACCGGACGGCTGCTCGACGAGCGGCTGGGCAAGGTGCACTTCTGGTTGACGTTCATCGGGTTCCACACCACGTTCCTGGTGCAGCACTGGGTGGGCGACCAGGGCATGCCGCGTCGATACGCCGACTACCTGCCGACCGACAATTTCACCACGCTGAACATCATCTCCACCGTCGGCGCATACATCCTGGGCGTTTCAGTCCTGCCGTTCGTCTGGAACATCTTCAAGAGCTGGCGCTACGGCGAGGTGGTCACCGTCGACGACCCGTGGGGGTACGGCAACTCGCTGGAGTGGGCGACGAGCTGCCCGCCGCCGCGGCACAACTTCACCGAGCTGCCCCGGATCCGTTCGGAGCGCCCGGCTTTCGAGCTGCACTACCCGCACATGGTCGAGCGGCTGCGCGCCGAGGCCCATGTCGGGCGCAGTCACGGTCCCTCCGACGGCGATGTCACCAGAGCGGACGACGTCAGCGTCCGCACCTGATGACGGCCGGCGCGGGTGAGTAAGTCACCCCGGGTGTCGGTGCTGATCACGGTTACCGGCGTCGACCAACCCGGTGTGACGTCTGCACTGTTCGGCGTTCTCGCCCGGCACAAGGTTGAGCTACTCAACGTCGAACAGGTCGTGATACGCCGGCGACTGACGCTGGGCGTGTTGGTGTCCTGCCCGCTGGACCCGTCCGGCGGCGACCTCGAAGGCACCGCGTTGCGCGAGGACGTCGAAGCCGCGATCCGCGAGGTCGGGCTGGACGTCACGATCGAGCGCAGCGACGACCTGCCGGTCATCCGGGAGCCCTCGACCCACACCATCGTCGTGCTCGGCCGCCCAATCACCGCCGGTGCCTTCGGCGCGGTAGCCAGGGAAGTGGCCAAGCTGGGCGTCAACATCGACTTCATCCGCGGTGTCTCCGACTACCCGGTCACCGGGCTGGAGTTGCGGGTGTCGGTGCCGCCCGGCGCGTACGGCCCGCTGCAGAGCGCGCTGACCAAGGTCGCCGCCGACGAGCAGGTCGATGTGGCGCTCGAGGACTACGGTCTGGAATGGCGCACCAAGCGGCTGATTGTGTTCGACGTGGATTCGACGCTGGTGCAGGGCGAGGTCATCGAGATGCTGGCGGCCCGCGCCGGCGCCGAAGGCAAAGTCGCGGCGATCACCGAGGCCGCGATGCGCGGTGAACTGGACTTCGCGGAGTCCCTGGAACAGCGGGTGGCCACCTTGGCCGGCCTGCCCGCCTCGGTGATCGACGACGTCGCCGAGCAGCTGGAGCTGATGCCGGGCGCCCGGACCACGCTGCGGACGTTGCAGCGGTTGGGTTTTCGTTGCGGAGTGGTCTCCGGCGGGTTCCGGCGCATCATCGAGCCGCTGGCCGAGGAACTCAAGCTGGACTTCGTCGCCGCCAACGAGCTGGAGATCGTCGACGGCACCCTGACCGGGCGAGTGGTGGGAACGATCGTCGATCGGGCCGGCAAAGCCACCGCGCTGCGGGCTTTCGCCGCGCAGTACGGGGTACCGATGGAGCAGACCGTCGCGGTCGGCGACGGGGCCAACGACATCGACATGCTGGCGGCGGCGGGCATGGGTATCGCGTTCAACGCCAAGCCCGCGCTGCGTGAGGTTGCCGACGCTTCGCTGAGCCATCCGTACCTGGACACCGTGTTGTTTTTGCTGGGGGTGACCCGCGGCGAGATCGAAGCCGCCGACGCGGTCGACGGCGTGGTGCGCCGCGTCGAGATTCCTGCCGAATAGAGCTGCGCGAGCAGACACAAACCCGCGTCGGAGCGCGCGTTCCAGTGCGAGTTTCCGTCTGCTCGCGGTGCAGAGATGACCATCACCTGATAAATTCTTCAATTGTTAAATTGATGAATCCTTAGCGAGGTTAGGTGTCGGAGCCGCTGTACAAGTTGAAGGCCGAGTTCTTCAAGACGCTGGGGCACCCGGCGCGGGTCCGCATCCTGGAGCTGCTGTCGGAACGCGACCACACGGTCGCCGAACTCCTGCCCGAGGTCGGCCTGGAGTCCTCGAACCTGTCCCAGCAACTCGCGGTGCTGCGGCGGGCCGGGGTAGTGACGGCGCGCAAGGACGGCAACACGGTCATCTACTCGATCACCTCGCCGCTGATCGCCGAGCTGATGGCGGTCGCCCGACGGGTGCTGACCGGAATGCTGACCGGCCAGGTCGCCATGCTCGAGGACCTGCGCGCCGACGTCCCCACGGCTCGGCGGTAAGCGCCGATGAGCTGGATCGGCAGGATACTGCGTCTGGGCCGGGTTGCCGAACCCGCGGGCGAGCGGCCCGCATCGGGCGTCGCGCCGCCGACCGGCGTGTCCGGCTCGTTGCAGGTGCGCCACGTCGACGCGGGTTCGTGCAACGGCTGTGAAGTGGAGATCTCCGGGGTATTCGGCCCGGTGTACGACGCAGAACGGTTCGGCGCCCGGCTGGTCGCGTCGCCCCGGCATGCCGACGCGTTGTTGGTCACCGGCGTGGTGACCCGAAACATGGCGCAGCCGTTGCGCAATACCGTGGCAGCCACGCCGTTGCCCCGGGTGGTGATCGCCTGCGGGGACTGTGCGCTCAACCGCGGCGTGTTCGGTGACGCCTACGGGGTAGTCGGTGCGGTCGGTGACGTGATACCCGTCGACGTCGAGATCCCCGGTTGCCCGCCGTCACCCGATCAGGTGGTGGCGGCCCTGAGATCGGTGACGGGCAGGTGACGGCGACCCTGGCGCCCGCGGCTGCACCGGAGGACCTGCGCCGCAACGGTATCGGCGCAGCGTTGAGCGGGGTTGCGACCGCGGTGACCGGTATCGCAGGTGCGGGTTTGGGCGTGGCGGCCGTATTCGGTTCGTTGCCAACAGTGTGGCTGCCCTGGCTGCTGCCGCTGAGCGGTGTGGAACTCAGCGTCAACCGGTTGGGCGGGTTCTTCATGGCGTTGACCGGGGCGGTGGCCGTAGTCGTCGGCATTTACAGCATCGGATACCTGCACCGCGAGCGACTCGGCGTCGTCGCGCAGGTCACACTGCCGATGTTTGTCGCTGCGATGCTGCTGGTGCCCGCCGCCGGTTCGGTGAGCACCTTCCTGCTGGCCTGGGAACTGATGGCGGTCACCTCGTTGATCCTGCTGGCCTCCGGTCATGCCCGCGCCGAAGTACGCTCCGCCGCAGTGTATTACGCGGTGATGACGCAGCTGGGTTTCGCGGCGATAATGGTTGGTCTGATGGTGGCGGCCGCGGCGGCGGGCACCGACCGGTTCGCCGGCATCGCCGGTGTGCAAGCAGGGACGCGCAACGCGGTCTTCCTGTTGACGCTGCTGGGATTCGGCTCCAAAGCCGGCCTACTGCCGCTGCATGCGTGGTTGCCGCGCGCCCATCCGGAAGCGCCGAGTCCGGTTTCGGCGTTGATGAGTGCCGCCATGGTCAACCTCGGCATATACGGGATCATCAGGATTGACCTGCAGTTGCTGGGACCTGGCCCCCGGTGGTGGGGAGTCACGTTGCTCGGCATCGGGGCCGTCTCGGCCGTATACGGGGTGCTGCAGGCCTCGGTGGCCGCGGATCTCAAACGGCTGCTCGGGTATTCGACGATCGAGAACATGGGGCTGGTCATCCTGGCACTGGGCGCCGCCACTCTGCTGTCGGCTTGCGGCGCGGTTGCGGCCGCAGTGATCGCGATGACGGCGGCGCTGCTGCACCTGATCGCCCACGCCGCGTTCAAGAGCCTCGGGTTCATGGCCGCCGGTTCGGTGTTGGTGGCCACCGGTGAACGCGACCTCGACCGGATGGGTGGACTGGCCCGGCGGATGCCCCTCACAACAACGCTTTTCGGGATGGCCGCGCTCGGCGCGTCGGGGTTGCCGCTGGGCGCGGGATTCGTCAGCGAATGGCTGTTGGTGCAGTCGCTGATTCACGCACGGCCGGAACACAATTCGCTGCTCGGACTGGTGACACCGGTCGGCGTCGGCGCCGTGGCACTGACCACGGGGCTGGGTGTGGCGGCGATGGTCAAGGCATTCGGCACCGGCTTCCTGGCGCGAGCGCGCTCCGAGGGTGCCGAGCGGGCGCGCGAGGCGCCGGCCAGCATGATCATCGGCATGGCCGGTGCGGCCGTCGGCTGTGTCGTCCTGGCGGTGCTGCCATCGGTCGTCACCGCAGCCCTGCAATCGGTGCTGCCCAGCGTGCCGGCCGCCCGCGACGCCGATCTCCGTGGACTCGGTATCGTGTTGCGGCTGACCGGGATTCACGGCTCTATGTCGCCCGCCCTGCTGGCTGCGGCACTGGCCGGCGCGGTGCTGGTCGTCGTGGCGCTGGCCAGCTGGGGCGCACGGCACCGCCCCGAGCCGGTGACATCGCCGTTGTGGGCCTGCGGCGCAGACGGTCTGACGCCTCGGATGCAGTACACCGCAACATCATTCGCGCAACCGTTGCAACGGGTTTTCGATGACGTGCTGCGCCCGGATAGCGGTATCGAGGTGACGCACCTGGAGGAGACCCGTTACCACGTCGCGCGGATCGCCTACCGCACCAACGTCTCGGACGCCGTCGAAGACCGGGTCTACGCGCCGGTGCTGCGCACGGTCGCGAGGTGTGCACAGGCGGTCCGCCGGGCGCACAACGGGAGTGTGCATCTGTACCTGGCCTACGGCGTGCTCGGTGTGTTGATCGTTCTGGTGGTGGCGCGGTGAACGTCATGTCAGCGGTTGCCGGTGCGGCCCAGATCGGCGGTGTCATGGTGGGCGCACCGCTGATACTGGGGTTGATGCGCCAGGTCCGGGCCCGCTCGGAGGGGCGGTGCGGCGCGGGCGTTCTGCAGCCGTGGCGCGATCTGCGTAAGCAGCTGCGCAAGCAGCAGGTCACGCCGTCGGGCACCACGCTGGTCTTCGCGGTCGCGCCGGTTCTGCTCGCGGCCACCACGTTGCTGATCGCCGCGATCGTGCCGCTGGTGGCAACCGGCTCGCCGCTGGACCCTGTCGCCGACCTGTTCGCTGTGGTGGGTCTGCTCTTCCTGGGCACGGTGGCCCTGACGTTGGCGGGCATCGACACCGGCACGTCCTTCGGTGGCATGGGCGCCAGCCGCGAGATCACCATTGCCGCGCTGGTGGAGCCGACGATTCTGCTCGCCGTCTTTGCGCTGTCCATTCCCGCCCGCTCGGCCAACTTGGGCGCGATCGTCGGGTTCACCCTGGCCAACCCGGGCGAGGTGGTGTCGCTGGCGGGAATCCTGGCTTTCGTCGCGCTGGTGATCGTCGTGATCGCCGAAACCGGGCGATTGCCGGTGGACAATCCCGCCACGCACCTGGAATTGACCATGGTGCACGAGGCGATGGTGCTCGAATATGCCGGGCCCAAGCTGGCACTCGTCGAGTGGGCGAGCGCGATGCGCCTGACGGTGCTCCTGGCGTTGCTTGCGAATCTGTTTCTGCCGTGGGGGATTGCCGGCGATCAGCCCACCGCGCTCGGCGTCGGCATCGGCATAATCGCCATCAGCATCAAAGTCGCCCTTGCCGCCGTCGTTCTGGCCGGCGCTGAGGTGTTCATCGCCAAGTTGCGGCTCTTCCGCGTGCCGGAGTTGCTGGCCGGGTCTTTTCTGCTTGCTCTGCTCGCGGTGAGCTCAGCGAACTTCTTTGCGGCGCAGGGGTGATGCGATGACCAATCTCGACTATGCGGGAGTGCTCGATCTGGCGCCCGGTGGACTGGTGCTGACGGCGGTGCTGATCGTGTGGCGCCGCGACCTGCGTTCGATCGCGCGGTTGCTGGCGCTGCAGGGCGTGGCCCTGGCCGCGATTCCGGTCATTCTCGGTGTGCACGGCCGGGATTGGGAGCTGGTCGGCGTAGGGGCGGCCCTGTTCGTGCTGCGCGGCATAGTGCTGCCCGGATTGCTCGCGCATGCGCTGGGCGCCGAGGAACGCCAACAGCGCGAGGCCACACCGTTGGTCAACACCACCGCATCGCTGCTGATCGCCGCGGCGCTCACGGTGGTCGCCCTGGCGGTCACCCGCCCGGTGGTCGACCTGGACCCCGGCGCCGCCGTCAGTGTGGTCCCCGCGGGGCTGGCGGTGGTGTTGATCGCGATGTTCGTGATGGTCACTCGGCGCCACGCCATTTCTCAGGCCGCGGGTTTTCTGATGTTGGACAACGGGATTGCGGCCACCGCCTTCCTGTTGACGGCGGGGGTGCCACTGATCGTCGAACTCGGCGCGTCGCTGGATGTTCTGTTCGCCCTGATCGTGCTGGGGGTGCTGACCGGCCGATTGCGGCGCATGCTCGGCGGCGCCGACCTGGACCGGCTGCAGAGATTGCGGGATTGATGACAGGATCGATCACAGCGGGCCTGATTCTGGCGCCGATACTCGCGCCCGCGGTAGCCGCGATCGTCGCGCTGGCCGGTGGGTGGCGACGCTGGACCACGGCGCTCACCGTGGTGTCCGCGTTGGTTGTGCTGGGATCCGCAGCGGCACTGGGCGTCACGACCGGCGCCCAGCCGCGGCTGGCGCTGGGCGGGGTGTTGCGCACCGACGCGCTCTCGGTCACGATGCTGATCGTCATCGGCGTCGTCGGCACCCTGGCGACCTGGGCGAGCATCGGCTATATCGACGCCGAACTGGCTCACGGCCACACCGATCGGCGCGACGCCCGCTTGTACGGCGCCCTGACTCCGGCGTTCCTGGCGGCGATGGCGGTCGCGGTGTCGGCCAACAACATCGGGGTGATCTGGGTGGCCGTCGAAGCCACCACAGTGGTCACTGCGTTCCTGGTTGGCCACCGTCGCACCGCGACCGCGCTGGAAGCCACCTGGAAGTACGTGGTGATCTGTTCAGTGGGCATCGCCGTCGCGTTCCTGGGCACGGTCTTGTTGTACTTCGCCGCGCGTCATGCCGGCGCCGACGGGGCGAGCGCGCTGAACCTCGATGTCCTCGGCTCGCGCGCCGCACATCTGGACCCGGCAGTCACCCGGCTCGCCGGCGGGCTGCTGCTGATCGGGTACGGCGCGAAGGTCGGGCTGGTGCCGTTCCACGGGTGGCTGGCCGATGCGCACAGCCAGGCGCCGGCGCCGGTTTCGGCGCTGATGAGCGGAGTGCTGCTCTCCGTTGCCTTTTCGGTGCTGATCCGGCTGCGGACGATCATCGACGCCGCCGTAGGGCCAGGCTTCCTGCGGGCCGGACTGCTGACGGTGGGACTGGCCACCGTATTGATCGCCGCGCTATTGCTGACTGTCGCAACCGATCTCAAGCGGATGCTGGCCTACTCATCAATGGAGAACATGGGATTGATCGCGGTGGCGGCGGCCGTGGGCACCAAGCTGGCGATCGCGGCGCTGCTGTTGCACGTGCTGGCGCACGGCGTCGGTAAGACGGTGCTGTTCCTGGCCGGTGGGCAGTTGCAGGCCGCGCACGGCTCGACGGTGATCGACGACATCAGCGCCGTGCTGTCCCGCTCGCGCTTGATAGGCGTGTCATTCGCCGCTGGAGTTGTTGTCCTGCTTGGCTTGCCGCCGTTCGCCATGTTCGCCAGCGAGATCTCCATCGCGCGGTCGCTGGCGGACGCCCGGTTGTCCTGGGTGCTCGGCGCCGCGCTGCTGCTGATGGTCGTGGCGTTCGCGGCCCTGGTCAGCAACTCCCGGCGCATTCTGCTGGGAACGCCGGACGAGCATGCGCCGCCCATTGCGGTACCCACCGCGGTGGCAGGTGCTCTGGTGTGCGGCGTGGTGGCGTCGCTGGTGCTCGGTGTGACGGCGGGTCCGTTGACGGGATTGTTCAGTGCGGCCGCCAGCCAGTTCGGAGCCGGGTGATGGAGCGGCGTGAGGTCACCGGCGACGAACTCGCCCACGCGGTAGGGGAGTTGCTGGACAACGGGTTTCGCTTGGCGTTGGTGGCGGCTCACGATGACGGCGATGCGGTCCGGGTCGTGTATCTGCTCCTGGCCGGCGCGCCGGACCGCCGCGTCGAGCTCATCCTGACGACCGACGCAACCAGCCCGTCGGTGCCGTCGCTGGGGCATCTGTCGATTCCCGCGGGCCGCTTCGAGCGGGAGATGATGGACCTCTACGGGGTGAAGCCGGTCGGCCATCCGCAGCTGCGGCGGTTGGTCAGCCACGCGCACTGGCCGCAGGACTGGCATCCGATGCGGCGTGATGCCGGGCGGCCGCCGGAATTCGCTACGGTCGGCGCATTTCCGTTCGTGACCGTCGACGGCACCGGGGTCTACGAGATCCCGGTCGGACCGGTGCATGCCGGTCTGATCGAGCCCGGACACTTCCGGTTCTCGGTGATCGGTGAATCGGTGCTGCGGCTTAAGGCGCGACTGTGGTTCGTGCACAGGGGAATTGAAAAGCTCTTCGAAGGCCGGGCGGTCGCAGACGGTGTCGAGTTGGCCGAGCGGATAAGTGGCGACAGCGCCGCTGCTCACGCGCTTGCATACTGTCTGGCCGTGGAGGACGCGCTCGGCGTCGAAGTACCCGAGCCGGTGCACCGGTTGCGGGCCCTGCTGGTCGAACTCGAACGGCTCTACAACCACGCCACCGACCTGGGTGCACTCGCTAACGATGTCGGCTTCGCACTGGCCAACGCGCATGCTCAGCGGGTCCGCGAGTCGGTGCTGCGGATCAATCGTCGCCTCACCGGACACCGGCTGCTGCGTGGCGGGATACGGCCGGGAGGCGTTGTGCTCCAACAGCTCCCGGATCCCGCGGAATTGCGGGTGCTGGCCGCCGAGATTGCGGAGATCAGCGAGCTGACACTGGGCAACCCGGTGATCTACGACCGGTTCGCAGAGACCGCGGTGCTGCGTCGCGACGACGCCCGCGCCCTCGGTTGCCTGGGCTACGTCGCCCGCGCCAGCGGCATCAGCACCGACGCCCGCCGCGACCACCCGACTACCGACCTGCCGATCTCGACCGCGCACGGCGGCGAAGGCGACGTGCTGGCCCGCTACACGATGCGGCGCGACGAGTTCGCGGCGTCCACCGAGCTGATCGCGGCGTTGGTTGACCGGCACAGTGGGCCGTTGGAATATCGCGCACCGGTGCCCACGGCGGGGACCTCGGGAGTGGGGATCGTGGAAGGGTGGCGAGGCACCGTGGTCCACCGGGTCGAGGTGGACGCCGGGGTCGTCACCCGATGCAAGGTGGTCGACCCGTCCTGGTTCAACTGGCCCGCCCTGCCCGTCGCGATGGCGGACACGATCGTGCCGGACTTCCCGCTGGCCAATAAGAGCTTCAACCTCTCCTACGCCGGCAACGACCTCTGACTCGCGAACGGCCCCCCGCGAGCAGACGCAAAATCACCCGGGAGCGAATGCTCCACGGTGATTTTGCGTCTGCTCGCGAGGTAACGCGACCCGGCAGTGAAAGCGGGCACGCGGTACGGCACGATGGGCGGGTGCCCGAACCCGGCTCGCTCGAGGCCGATCCCGACCTGCTGATCGACTTCAGAAATGTGTCGCTGCGCCGCGGCGGTCGCACCCTGGTGGGCCCACTGGACTGGGCCGTCGAACTAGACGAACGCTGGGTGATCATCGGCCCAAACGGCGCAGGCAAGACCTCGCTACTGCGCATCGCGGCCGCCTCCGAGCACCCCACCAGCGGCACCGCCTTCGTGCTGGGGGAGCGGCTCGGCCGGGTCGACGTCAGCGAACTGCGGTCGCGGATCGGTCTGAGCTCCTCCTCGCTGGCACAGCGCATACCGTCCGACGAAGTCGTGCGCGACCTCGTGGTGTCGGCCGGCTACTCGGTGCTCGGTCGCTGGCGCGAGCAATACGAAGACGTCGACTACCGGCGCGCGGTCGACATGCTGGAAAGCCTGGGCGCCGAACATCTCGCCGAGCGCACCTACGGGACGCTGTCCGAAGGCGAACGCAAACGGGTGCTGATCGCGCGCGCGCTGATGACCGACCCGGAGCTGCTACTGCTCGACGAACCCGCGGCCGGCTTGGACCTGGGCGGCCGCGAGGAACTGGTGGCCCGGCTGGCCGATCTGGCCGCCGACCCCGACGCGCCGGCCCTGGTGCTGGTCACCCACCACGTCGAGGAAGTGCCACCGGGATTCAGCCATTGCCTGTTGCTGTCGGAGGGTCAGGCCGTCGCGTCGGGCCTGCTGCCCGACGTGCTGACCGCCGAGAACCTCTCCAAGGCGTTCGGACAGCGGATTGCGCTCGATGTGGTTGACGGCCGCTACTTCGCGCGCCGCGTGCGGACCCGTGCAGCTCATCGGAGAAGCTCATGAACGAACCGCAACTACCCCTGCCGGCCCGCCCGGCCGCCACCGTGATGCTGGTCCGCGACGCTCCCGGCGGCCTCAACATCTTCCTGATGCGACGGCACTCCGCGATGGAATTCGCACCGGGGGTCATCGTGTTTCCCGGTGGCGGGGTCGACGACCGCGACCGCAACGCCGATATCGCGTGGGCCGGCCCGCCGCCGGAGTGGTGGGCGCAGCGGTTCGGCATCGAGACCGACCTGGCGATCGCGCTGGTCTGCTCGGCGGCCCGCGAAACGTTCGAGGAATCGGGCGTGCTGTTCGCCGGACCGGCCGACGACCCCGACGGTATCGTCGGCGACGCCTCGGTCTACCGCGAGTCGCGGCACGCGCTGGCCGACCGCACGCTGTCCTTCGCCGACTTCCTGCGCCGAGAGAAGCTGGTGCTGCGCTCGGATCTGCTGCGGCCCTGGGCCAACTGGGTCACCCCGGAAGCCGAGCGCACGCGCCGCTACGACACCTACTTCTTCGTGGCGGCCCTGCCCGAGGGGCAGCGCGCCGACGGCGAGAACACCGAGTCCGACCTGTCCGGCTGGGCACTCCCGCAGGACGCCATCGCCGACTTCGAGGCCGGTCGCAATGTCCTGCTGCCGCCGACCTGGACCCAGCTGGACTCGCTGGCCGGCCGCAGCGTCGCCGAGGTGCTGGCCGTCGAACGCCAGATCGTGCCCATCCAGCCACTGCTGGAGAAGCGCGGCGACAACTGGGTCTTCGAGTTCTTCGACTCCGACCGCTACCACCGGGCGCGCGAGGCCGGCGGATCGATGCAGTGGCCGCTTTGAGTGAGTTCGTGAGCGTCGTGGTCAGCGACGGCTCCCAGGACGCCGGCCTGGCCATGCTGTTGCTGTCACGGCCACCTACCAACGCGATGACCCGGCAGGTCTACCGGGAGGTCGTCGCCGCGGCGGAGGAGTTGGGACGGCGCGACGACGTCGCCGCGGTGATCCTCTTCGGCGGGCACGAGATCTTCTCCGCCGGTGACGACATGCCCGAACTGCGGACATTGAACCCGGATGAGGCCGGCACCGCGGCCCGGGTGCGGCGCGAAGCCGTCGCCGCGGTCGCTGCGATCCCGAAGCCCACCGTGGCCGCGATCACCGGATACGCCCTGGGCGCCGGGCTCACACTGGCGCTGGCCGCCGACTGGCGGGTCGCCGGCGACAACGTGAAGTTCGGCGCCACCGAGATCCTGGCCGGCCTGGTGCCCGGAGGTGACGGCATGGCGCGCCTGACCCGCGCCGTCGGGCCGAGCAGGGCCAAAGAGCTGGTGTACAGCGGCCGGTTCTTCGATGCCGAGGAGGCGCTGGCGCTGGGCCTGATCGACGACATGGTGGCCCCCGACAACGTCTACGACGCCGCGGCGACGTGGGCGCGGCGCTTCCTGGACGGTCCGCGGCCGGCCCTGGCCGCCGCGAAAGCCGGCATCAACGCCGTGTACGAGGGTTCCCCGGCAGCCGAACGCCACGCCGCCGAAGATCGTCGCTACATCGAGGTTTTCGCCGCTGGTCAGGACGCTGACGCGAAAGCCGACAGCGACGGCGGTTAGGCTGCCCTGCATGACGAGGAGTTCTGAGATCCCCGCTTCCAACCCGCACGCCACCGCCGAGCAGGTGGAGGCGGCCCGGCACGACAGCAAGCTCGCCCAGGTGCTCTACCACGACTGGGAAGCCGAGAGCTACGACGACAAATGGTCGATCTCCTACGACCAGCGCTGCATCGACTACGCCCGCGGCCGCTTCGACGCGATCGTGCCCGACGAGGTGATCCGCGAGCTGCCGTACGACCGTGCGCTGGAACTCGGCTGCGGCACCGGCTTCTTCCTGCTCAACCTGATCCAGGCCGGGGTGGCGCGGCGCGGGTCCGTCACCGACCTGTCGCCCGGCATGGTCAAGGTCGCCACCCGCAACGGGCAGTCGCTGGGCCTGGACATCGACGGCCGGGTCGCCGACGCCGAGGGCATTCCGTACGACGACAACACCTTCGATCTGGTGGTCGGGCACGCCGTGCTGCACCACATTCCGGACGTCGAGCTGTCGCTGCGCGAGGTGCTGCGCGTGCTCAAGCCGGGCGGCCGGTTCGTGTTCGCCGGCGAGCCGACCACCGTCGGCAATGGCTACGCCCGGGCCCTGGCGGACCTGACATGGAACGTCACCATCCGCGCGGTGAAGCTGCCCGGGCTCGGGAGCTGGCGTCGCCCGCAGGAGGAGATCGACGAAAACTCGCGGGCCGCGGCCCTGGAATGGATCGTCGACCTGCACACCTTCGACCCCAAGGACCTAGAGCGGATGGCCGCCAACGCCGGCGCGGTCGACGTCAGAACCGCCAGCGAGGAGTTCACCGCCGCCATGCTCGGCTGGCCGGTCCGCACCTTCGAGTCGACGGTCCCGCCCGGAAAGCTGGGCTGGGGCTGGGCGAAGTTCGCCTTCAACGGCTGGAAGGCGCTGAGCTGGGTGGACGCCAACGTCTGGCGGCACGTCGCGCCGAAGGGCTGGTTCTACAACGTGATGGTCACCGGGGTCAAACCCTCCTGACGCTCTTCACCTGCGACGACGTCGGTTATCTGCGCTCGGAGTCGGGCACCGCGGCGCTGGCCGCCGTCGCCGAGTTCGAGTTGAGCGACACCACCCTGATCGCCGACATTGCCGCCGTGCGCCGGCGTTTCGGCGAGCGGGCTCCGGTGCTGGTGGAGACGACGCGGCTGCGTCGCCGGGCCGCCGACAAGCTCGGCGAACTGGGTGATGTGTCGCGGTGGCTGTTCACCGACGAAGCGCTGCAGCAGTCCACCGCCGCACGCGTCGCCCTGCACCGCGCGCGCCGGTTGGCCGGACGGGTCGTGCACGACGCGACCTGCTCGATCGGCACGGAACCGGCGGCCCTGCACGGCGTGGCCGAGCTGGTGATCGGCAGCGACATCGACCCGGTACGGCTGGCGATGGCGCGCCACAACCTGGGGCCCACGTCGGTTCTGTGCCGAGCCGATGCGCTGCATCCGGTCAGCCGCGACGCGGCCGTCATCGTCGATCCCGCGCGGCGCAGCGGCGGCCGACGCCGCTTCAGCCCGGCCGACTACCAGCCCGCCCTGGGCCCGTTGCTGCAGGCCTACCGTGGCCGGGACCTGGCGGTGAAGTGTTCTCCTGGAATCGATTTCGACGAACTCGGCCGACTCGGATTCGACGGGGAGATCGAGGTGACGTCTTACGGCGGCTCGGTCCGGGAGGCGTGTCTGTGGTCGGGCGCTCTGGCGGGAGCGCGCCGGCGCGCCAGCGTTTTGGACCGCGACGAACAGATCACCTCGGCCGATTCCGACGACTGCCCGGTCGGGCCGGCGGGCCGGTGGATCGTCGATCCCGACGGCGCCGTCGTCCGCGCCGGGCTGGTCCGGCACTACGGCGCCCGGCACGGATTGTGGCAACTCGACCCCGATATCGCCTACCTGTCCGGTGACCGGCTGCCGCCCGGAGTGCGTGGGTTCGAGGTCCTCGAGCAACTGGCCTTCGACGAACGGCGGTTGCGTCAGGCGCTGACGGCACTGGACTGTGGTGCAGCCGAAATCCTGGTGCGCGGCGTCCGGGTTGACCCTGACGCCCTGCGTCGGCGACTGCGGCTGCGGGGCGGTGCGGCGCTGTCGGTGGTGATCGCCCGGATCGGACGCAGCGGCGCGAAGAGCGCCAGCCATGCGGTGGCCTACGTTTGCCGTCCTTCTCGGTAACGCCGGGTACGCTGACGGCGATTACCTCATAGGGCGTACTCACGCCACTTTGGTGTGCAAGAACTGCAAGGACAGAAACGACGATGCGTTACCTGATAGCGGCCGTGATGTTGGCTGCTGCCGCCATGACGGGCTGGCCGGCCCATGCCGCACCGCCGTCGTGTGCGGCACTGGGTGGTTCGGTCGAGGCTGCGGAGAGCTGTCATATCCATCAATCCAGCGCCACCTACACGCTGGACATGACGTTTCCCGTCGACTATCCCGACCAGCAGGCGCTGACCGACTACATCACGCAGAACCGCGACGGCTTCGTCAACGTCGCGCAGAGTTCGGGCGGCCGGCGCGACCAGCCCTATCAGATGGACGCGACCAACGAACAACACAGCTCCGGACAGCCACCCCGCACCCGCAGCGTGGTGCTGAAGTTCTTCCAGGACCTCGGCGGAGCCCGCCCGTCCAACTGGTTCAAGGCGTTCAACTACAACCTGGGGACGAAACAGCCCATCACGTTCGACACGCTGTTCGCGCCCAACACCAACGCGCTGGACGCCATCTTCCCGATCGTCCAGCGCGAACTGGAACATCAGACCGGCCTGGGCGTGGCGATCTCGCTGGGCGCCGGCCATGACCCGACCAATTATCAGAACTTCGCCATCACCGACGACGCGCTGATCTTCTACTTCGCCCAGGGCGAGTTGCTGCCGTCCTTCGCCGGGGCCACTCAGGTCCAGGTGCCGCGGGCCTCGATCCCGCCGCTGGCGATCTAATGCCCGTTCACTCTGCGCCTGCGGCGACGAACTACGAGTAGCTCGCGCCATCAGCGCAGAGTCAACGGTCAGACTGGGTCGAAGGCATAGATCTGGCCGTCGCTGGTGGCGGCCACCACCCGCCGGTCCTTGCCCACCGCAACGCCCAGCGCCGACCCGGTGGCCGCCGGCAGCGGATAGCTGTTGACGGTGTGGCCGTCGCGCGGGTCGAAGACCAGCAGGGTCATGCCCGCGGCCACGGTGTAGCCGACGTCGCCGGCCACCGACGACGTCGAGAGTGGGGTGACGTCATCGCGTCGCCAGGCGGGTTCGGCATGGTCGCCTCTGTCGCGGAAGGCGGCCAGTCGGGTGTCGGGGCCGCCGCCGGAGACGATCAGCCCCTGCGGGGTGACGCTGGGCGGCGTCTGTGCCGTAAAGCCAAGCGGCACAGACCATTTCACCTTTCCGTCCGCGGCCTGCAAAGCCCACAGCCGTTGGTCGCGTCCGTTGACATAGACGGTGGTTCCGTCGGCCGACAAGACTGGACTGGCCAGCACCCCGGCACCGACGGCATCGCTGGTCCACTCGCGCGACAGCTGACCCCCGCGATACTTCAGGCCGATCAGCCCCGCGGCGGGCGCTCCCGGCTGCCAGACATTGACCACCACCGTCCCGCTCGTCGCCGAGAACGCGGGTGCGGCCGCTACCGGGCAACCCGCCCGCGCCGGCGCGCAATCGGCCAGCCCGCGGGTGGCATCGGCCGGGTCGACGCCGTCCACCAGGTCCAGTGCGGTGCCTACGACGGCGCCGCGGTGCGTGTCGAACACCAGCATCTGGCCCAGGTGCGTACTCACCAGCAGGTGGCCGTCGCCCAGGAACCGCGGAGTGGTCGGCATCCCGATCACCGGCTCCCGCCAGCGGGTCCACTGAGTCGGCGGGAATGAGATGATCGCCCCGGGCTGCCCGACGTAAAGGTTGTCGAAGCCGTCGAACAGCGGGCCACCGAAGCCGCCGCCCTGCACCAGCCGGGTGCACCAGCGTTGCCGGCCGTTATTGACTTCCCATTCCATGAACGAGCAGCCGCCGGGGGTCTGTGCGTTGAGCGCGAGGAAGCCGCGCGCTCCGAGCGCCGGTCCGGCCGCCAGGCTTCCCTTGGCCGAACGGGTCCATCGCAGCACCAGCTTGCCGGCCCCGGTGGTCGGGCTGTAGCTGCTGTTGGCCGCATCGCCGTACTGTGCCGGCCAGCCCAGCGCGGGCGCCGCGTCCACCCAGGAGTCGGTGTTGCCGCAACCGCCGAGCGCGAGGGTGAGGATGGTCACCAGGACAGGCGTCAGGAGACGTCGCGCGAGCACACGTGAGGGTATCGCGCGGCGCCTTGGGTAGGCTTGCGGCCCATGACGAGCATGTGGGGTGCTCCGCTCCATCGCAGGTGGCGCGGAGGGAGGCTCAGAGACCCGCGCCAGGCTAAATTCCTGACGCTGGCTTCGCTGAAATGGGTGCTGCGCAATAAGGCCTATACACCGTGGTATCTGGTGCGATATTGGCGGCTGCTGAAGTTCAAGCTGCAGAATCCGCACATCATCACCCGCGGCATGGTCTTCCTGGGCAAGGGCGTCGAGATCCACTGCACACCCGAGCTCGCGCAGCTGGAGATCGGGCGCTGGGTGCATATCGGGGACAAGAACACCATCCGGGCGCACGAGGGTTCGCTGCGGTTCGGCGACAAGGTCGTGCTGGGCCGCGACAACGTCATCAACTGCTACCTCGACATCGAGCTCGGCGACTCCGCGCTGATGGCCGACTGGTGCTACGTCTGCGACTTCGACCACCGGATGGACGACATCACGCTGCCCATCAAGGACCAGGGCATCATCAAGTCACCGGTGCGGATCGGGCCCGACACCTGGATCGGGGTGAAGGTGTCGGTGCTGCGGGGCACCGCAGTCGGGCGAGGTTGCGTGCTGGGTTCGCACGCGGTGGTCCGCGGCGTGATCCCGGACTATTCGATTGCGGTCGGCGCGCCGGCCAAGGTGGTCAAGAACCGCAAGTTGTCCTGGGAGACCTCGGCGGCGCAACGTGCCGAACTTGCTGCCGCGCTGGCTGACATCGAACGCAAGAAGGCCGCTCAATAGGGAAGGCTCGCTGACGGCCGCGACACTGACAGCACGCACACGACACACCGACGCGGGTGTACACAGCCTCAATCTCGACGGCCACGACGTGACGGTGACAACGGCTTACTCGGGGTGGTCATCGACCTTGAAGTCGAAGTTGACGTCGCCGCCGACCACCTCGGTGACGGTGACGTTGATGCCGTACTTGGAGCTGCCGTCGGTGAGTTGGCAGCGCAGCGTGGCGCCCTCGACCCCCTTCAGGTTGTCCGGGCAGGTCACCGCATCCGGCCGCTGACCGACCTGTTGGTAGAGCTTGTCGCTGATGATGTGGGCCACCTGGTCCTTGTCGACCGTCTCGACCATGTCGAATTTGACATCCTTGCCTTCGACGCTGGTGACGGTGACGTTGACGTTGTAGGTCTCGTCCTTGACTTTCATTTCGCAGTTCGTCTGCGCGCCCACCTTGGCCGGCAGGTCGTCCGGGCAGCTCACCGAGCTGGGCTTGTTGCCCTTCGCGTCGGTCATCTTGGTGATGATCTGGCCGGCGACGTCCTTCTTGCTGACCGTCTTGGGACCCGACGATCCGACCGAGCACGAGCAGGCCCCAGCGCTGGCCATCAGGCCGACGGCGGCCCCCGAGACCAACAGCGTCCGAACGAACCGAGCCATAGCGCCTCCCTGGCGTGTGCAGAACGTTGAGTCGGGGAGATGATTGCACGCCGAACAAAATCTGGGAAGCAATCCGGCGAAACGGTCTCTCGTCAGCTGATGTCGCGGTAGCGGCGCAAGGCCTCGGTCCGCTCGGCGGCGTGGTCGACGATCGGTTCCGGATACCCGTCCGGCCGCTGCCCCTTCGAGAGATGGACATCGTCGGTGTCCTTCAATTCGGGGACCCAACGACGAATGTAATCCCCTGCGGGATCGAACTTTTCGCCCTGCTTCGTCGGATTGAACACCCGGAAGTAGGGCGCCGCGTCGGTGCCGCAACCGGCGCTCCACTGCCAGCCGTGTTGATTATTGGCCATGTCGCCGTCCACCAGTTGCTCCAGAAACCAGCGGGCTCCCCACTGCCACGGCAAGTGCAGGTCTTTGACCAGGAAGGAGGCGACGATCATGCGCACCCGGTTGTGCATGAACCCGGTCTCGCGCAGTTGGCGCATCCCGGCGTCCACGAACGGATAGCCGGTCTCACCCGCCTTCCAGGCCTCGAACCGCTGTTTCGCCTGGGCGTCGGTGTCGGTCTCGATGGCGTCGAAATCGCGGTTCCAATTCCACCAGACGCTGTGCGGCCAGTGATGCACGACCGCGGCGTAGAAATCGCGGAATGCCAACTCCCGCAAGTAGGCCGAGTCGCCCTGGCGCCGTCGGTTGAGGTCGGCGACCATGGTTCGGGGGTGGATGGTGCCGAACTTGAGGTGCGCCGACATCCGGCTGGTGCCCGGCAGATCCGGCCGGTTGCGGTCGTCGGCGTAGCCTTTGACCCCGTCCTCGAGGAATGTCGCCCACTGCGAAAGTGCCGCTGCCTCACCGGCCGCGAGATCCAGCTCGACGCCGGGATCGGGGGCCTTCACCTGTTTACGGTTCTTGACCTCCGACGGGTCCAGCCAGCTCGCGGAATCGGCGCCGGTCGCGGCGGGGGAGCGCCAACCGGTTTCGCGCCACCTGCCGAAGAAGGGTGTGAACACCTTGTACGGGGTGCCGTCGTCCTTGGTGACCCGACCGGGCGAGACCAGGTACGGCGAGCCGGTGGCGACCAGCGGGACCGAGCCCAGCTCGTCGCGCACCAGCTCGTCGCGGCGCCGCCCGAACGGCGTGAAGTCCTCGGAGATGTGCACCGACGACGCGTCAATCGCTTTGGCCAGGGTGGGGATTCGCTCTTCGGGACGTCCGCGGGTCACCAGCAGCCGGCCGCCCAGATCGTCGTTCAGCCCGCGCAGTGAGTCGCCCAGAAACTGCAGGCGCCGTGGGCCCGACGAGGCTTCCAGCCGCGGATCGAGAACGAAACAGGCCAGCACCTCATCGTTCTCCGCGGCAGCCGCAAGCGCCGGATGATCCCCCAGACGCAGGTCGCGTCGAAACCACAACAATGCCTTCATTTTTCGTTCCCCCTTCAGCGGTTGAGCCCGTCAGCGATTGAGCCGCCACACACTCGTTGCCAGCACCGTGGCGAATCCACACCACAGTGGGTACGGCAGTAACGCCCACCCCTTACGCGGGTCGGCGTCGACGGCGCGGCGCACCAGATCGGCACTGCTGACGGTCAGCGCGGCGGCACCCACGGCGGAGGGACCCAACTTGTGGTAGCGGAAGAACAGCCAGCTCCAACCCGCGTTGATGGCCAGGTTGACCCCGAGCGCGGCGATGTAGCCGCGGGCTTCCTCGTCGCGCCCGTCTTCGCGGAACCGGTCGATGGTGTTCGCCGAGGTGACCGCGATATCGGTGTAGAGGCTGGTCCAGGCGATCGGGAAGGCGACTTTGGGTGGCTGGAAGCTCGGCTTGCGGAGTCGGTCGTACCAGCCGGGGGTGCGGTTCGGGCTGGCGACGCTGCCGGAGGCCGCCGCGGCGGTGACAGCAAGGGCGGTGCCGGCCAGAGTTGACTTATTCATGGTGTTTCCCTTCGGTTTCGGCGTGGGTAAGGTCAGCCGGCCACCAGATGCGGTCGCCGATGAGGGCGAACAGTGCGGGGATCACCAGGGTTCGGACGACGAAGGTGTCCAGCAGGATGCCCAGGCCCACGATGATGCCCAGTTGGGTCATCACGATCAGCGGCAATACGCCGAGGACGCAAAACACCGCCGCGAGAACGATTCCCGCGCTGGTGATGACACCGCCGGTGGCCGACACCGCGCGAACCATGCCGTCCCGCGCGCCGTGCCCGGCTGCCTCCTCTCGCGCACGGGTGACCAGGAAGATCGTGTAGTCCACTCCAAGCGCGGCCAGAAAGAGGAACGCGTACAGCGGTGCGATGTTGTCCAGCGCAGGGAATCCGAACACGTGGATGCTCGCCCAGCCGCCGAGGCCCAGCGCGGCCAGCGCACCCAGAATGGTCGCCGCCAATAGGGTGGGCGGGGCCAGGGCAGACCGCAGCAGCGCGTAGAGGACGACCAGGATCACCAGCAGAATCGCCGGTATCAACAGGACTCGATCGTGTACCGCGGCGTCTCGGGTGTCCAGTGCCTGGGCGTCCGGCCCGCCCACCAGTGCCTCGGGCGTCACCCCCCGGGTCGAATCTCGCAGCGCCGCAATGGTACTGAACGCTCGCGGGGAGGACGGCGCCGCATCGGTGACCACCGACCACTTGGTCAGACCGCTCCCCGAAGTGCCGGCCGGATTGGCCGAAACTACCCCCGGGGTGGCGGTGATGGCCTGTTGCACCTGCGGTGCCTTGTCGGTCGGCGCGATCACATCGGTCGGATTGGCCAGCCCCGCGGGAAAATGTTGGGCCACGATATCGAAGCCTGTCACCGAATCCGCTTTGACGCGAAACTGTTCCGTCTGGGACAAGCCGACGCGGGTACTGAGCAGACCGGTGGCCAGCACGCCCAGGAGAACAATCGTGACGGAGGCGACCAAGACCGGACGGCGCGATACGGCTTCGGCGACCCGGTGCCAGATGCCGGTTTCGGTTGCCTCGTGCTTCGTGTCATCGGGCTGAGGTACGAACGGCCAGAACAGCCGCCGTCCGCACACCGCCAGCAGCGGTGGCAGCAGCACCAGCACCGAGACGGCGGCAACCAACAGCCCGCACGCCGCCAGCGCTCCCAGGCTGCGGGTGCTGGGGGTGGACGCGAAGACCAGGGTGAGCAGCGCCAGCACTACGGTGGCGTTGCTGGCCACGATCGCCGGTCCGGCCATCCGGACCGCTCGGCGCAACGCGTCCCGGTGATCCCGGTGGCGCCGAAGTTCCTGCCGGTAACGCGAAATCAGCAGCAGCGCGTAGTTGGTGCCCGCACCGAACACCAACACGCTGGTGATGCCCGAAGTGGAACCGTCGAAGTTCAAACCGGTCAGCGACGCCACCGTGACACCGACGGCGCTGGCCAACCGGTCGGCGAAGCCGATCACCACCAGGGGCACCAGCCACAGCACCGGCGAGCGGTAGGTGGCGATCAGCAGCAACGCGACCACCGATGCGGTGACCGCCAGCAGGGTGATGTTGGCATTGCTGAAAGCGTTGGCGATGTCCGCCCCGAACGCCGGCCCACCGGTGACGTGTGCCGTCATTCCTGCGGGCAAGCCCTGGTTGGCGGCGGTGCGCAGCGCAGCCACTTCTTCGTTGAGCGGCAACCCGGACAGCTCGGCGCTGATCGGTACGACTCCGATCGCCGCCTTGCCGTCGCCGGACACCAGTACCGGCGCCCCGGGCGCACCGTCGTGGATAGTCGCCAGCATCCGGTCGCGGGCGCCTTCGCAGGCTTGCTTCAGGGCATCCGGGGCGCCGGATCCGTTCACCACCACGATCAGCGGCACCCGGTCACCACCGGGGAACTGGTTGGACAGCTTCTGCACCTTCGCCGAGTCAGAATCGGTAGGCACCGACAGCGGCGCCTGCCCCGCTGCGGCATTCCCGCCGACCAGTGCCATGAAACCGGCGGCCAGCACGAAGACGCCGAGCGCGAGCAGCCAGGAGCGGCGTCGGGTCAGGGTTGCGGCAAATCCGTCCCACACAGCACTAAGCATTTCAGTAACTGAAATATTAATCAACTGAAATTAGGGCCGAAAAACGATATGCTGCTCATCGGTATGCAACCCGACGAGCCGGCGTGCCACCGCGCAACCCTGGAATCGCAGATCACTGCTGATCTGCGGGAGTTGTCGTCTGAATCCGACCAGATCGGGCGGATCTTCGCAGTCTCCCACGATGTTCGGCCCACTGACTTTCGGGCACTGCTGCACATCATGGTTGCCGAGACCGCCGGCCAGCCCATGACGTCCGGGGACCTGAGTCAGCGAATGGGCCTGTCGGGCGCGGCGATCACCTACCTTGTCGACAGGTTGATCGACTCGGGTCACATACGTCGGGACTCTCATCCCGCTGATCGGCGCAAGGTGATCCTGCGCCACGCGGAGTCGGGCATGCACACCGCGCGGTCATTCTTCACTCCGCTCGGCCAGCACACCCATGACGCGATGGCCGACCTGCCCGACGCCGATCTGGCTGCTGCGCATCGGGTTTTCGACGCATTGCTGGTCGCGATGCGCCAGTTTCAGGCCGAACTGGGCCCCACCGATTCCTGAAACGCCCGCGGTAATCCGCGACGGGGTGCCACGGTGAAAGTCCGCCGGTGCCACTTGGCCAGGTGCCTGGGCGCCCACCAGTTGAGCCGGCCGAGCACGTGCATGAACGCCGGGACGAGAATCATGCGGATAACGGTGGCGTCTATCAGGATCGCGATCGTCAACCCGACGGCGAACATGCGCATGAACGAAACCCCGGCGGACATGAGGGCGGCGAACGAGATCGACATCAGCAGGGCCGCGGCGGTGACCACTCGACCCGTGCGGGCGATACCGAGAGCGACGCTTTCGTCGTTGTCGGCGTGGGTCTGCGTTGATGCGAGCCAGTATTCGCGGATCCGGGACAGCAGGAATACTTCGTAATCCATCGACAGGCCGAACGCGATGCAGAACATCAGCACCGGAACGTTCACCGCCAGCGTCCCGGTGGCAGTGGTACCGGCCGCCCCGAGGTGGCCTTCCTGGAAGATCCACACCAGCGCGCCGAACGTCGCCGTCAACGACAACATGTTGAGCAGGACGGCCTTGATCGGCAGCACCACGCTGCCGGACAGCAGGAACAACAACACCAGCATCACGACCGCGATGAAGCCGAATACCAGGGGCAATCGTGAGGTGATGCCGTGCACGCAGTCGCGATTCGTCTGCGCCAGACCGGTGACCAGAACCCGCTTGCCCGCGGGCAGTGCGACCTCATGCACACGGGCCAGTTGCTCCTCGGACTCTCGCGTATACAAGGCCGCGGTGCTGTCCACCGTGAGAAACGCTGCGCCGTCGGCCATTCCGGTCGGCGCCGACGGAGGTCCCTTGGGTTCCCCGGCGATGAAAGTGCCGGTCGGCGCCGACACCGACGAGACTTCGGGCACCCGCGACAACTCCGCGGCGTACGTGTCGATATCCGAGCGGCTCAGTCCTGCGGTGTCGGGGATCACGATCTTGACCCGCGTCGTGGAGTTCGACGGGAACTCCGATCGGATCCGGTCATTGGCCAACCGCGCCGATGACGTCGCGGGCAGCACGCGGTCGTCGGCATACCCCCACTTCACTCCGAGGAAGGGTGTGCCCAGCGCAAGCAGCAGCACGATTAGGATAAAACCCAACGGCATCGCTTGCCTGATAACGAATTTCGCCATGCGATACCAGAAGGTCTGTTCGAGCGGCGGGGCGGCCCGTTGCGGTAGACGCAGCAGCCGGCGCGCCAGGCGCCGCACGTCGAACGCATCGATGCGGTGGCCCAGTAACACCAGCGCGGCCGGTGTGATCGAGACGGCGGCGGCAGCGGCGAAGGCCACCACCGCGATGCCGGCATAGGCGAACGACTTGAGAAAGTACATCGGGAAGAAGATCATCCCGAGCAGCGCCAGCGCCACCGTCATCGCGGAGAAGAGCACGGTTCGGCCGGCGGTGGCCATGGTATGCACCACGGCCTCATCCGGTGGTACCCCGTCGCCCAGCTCGTCCCGATAGCGGCTGACGATCAGCAGGGTGTAGTCGATGGCCAGCGCGAATCCCAGTGCGACAGAGACGTTCAGTGCAAAGATCGACACGTCGGTGAACAGAGCGATCCCCCGTAGCGCGGCGAGTGAGCCCAGGATCGCGAACCCGCCCACCGCCACCGGCAGGGCGGCCGCCAACAGACCTCCGAACACCCATACCAGCGCAATGAAGCTCAGCGGGATGGCGATGACTTCCATTCGCAGCAAGTCGTTTTCGGTTTGTTTGTTGATCTGTGCGTAGACCATCGCCGACCCACCGGCTTGCACAGTGACCCCGTCACGTTCGCCGGCGAAGCGGTCCGCCAGTGCCTGGGCGTGTTTGGCGCTGGTGTTCTCGTCACCCTTGAGCGTGGCGATGATCATGGCCGTTTTGCCGTCGCCGCTGACCGTGCCCGGGGCGGGTTGGGGCTGCCAGGGCGAGGCGACCTGGGAAACGAAGGTCGATTCGGCGAGTTGTCGAGTCAGGTCGGTGCCCACCAGGTGCCCGGGACCCGCTTTTACGCCGTTCTCGGAGCTGACCAGCAGCACCAGTTCCATGTCACCCTGGTGAAAGGTGTCGGCGAGCAGCGTCGATGCCCGGGCCGATTCGGAGGTGGGATCGAGAAATCCTCCGCCGGAGAGACTGCCCGCGGCCGGGATGCCGAACACCGCGGCCGCGATCATCACTAGGACGGCAGCGGCAATCACCCGCCGCGGCGCGGCGACGGAGACTCGGGCAAGTTGCGCAAGCATGGTCCGTCCTCGTGATGACGTATCTCCAGCCAACCGAAGCAACGGTTAAGATTATTAAACATTAATCTAATGAAGCGACGGTTGCTAGCTGTAACGAGGCGGACGTGCCGCTGGTTCAACAGTATTGCGGCAACGAGTTGCCGTTTTCGGTTAACCGCCCAACTTCAGCGCTGTGACCAGCGTGTCTGGATCGGCGACCGTGACCGTCAACGCCGAATGATCCCGGAATCCGATAACCCTATTAATGCGCGGTTCGAAGTGAATGCACACGCCCGCCTTCGCGTTCGTTCCGAAGGTGAGTCCGTCGTCGGCCATCGACAGGCGCGGGCCGACGGCGGTCCACCATCGGTAGGGTCCGGTGACGTGCGCTTCGACCACGTCGGACAACGGCGCTTCGACGCGCCACGGCCCGTACCGGGCGGCGAAGCGGCCATCGTCGGTCAATGTCACACCCTGTTCGCCGGGCCAGCGGAAGGGGAGCCACAGCGGCGCCAGGCGTGGGTCGTAGTGGTAGGGGAAGTGTCGGGCGGTCTTCCCGGGTGAGTTCATCGCCCTACCGGACCAGTCCTGGCGCCTGACGCCGAGTGGCAAGGGCGTCCTCGATCAGTTGCAGCGCCTCGGGCACGGATCTCACCAGCGGTAAGCCGTGATCGCGGACCACCCTGATAACCGTGCGTAGGGCCGGGCCGCTGACGATGTTGCAGTACAAGCCGGCTGCTTGATGCTGATGATTGAAGGCGAGAAGTTGCTGGAATCCTTCGATGCCGAGGAAATCCAGTTGGCTGAGATCGACGATCAAAGGCGTGCACGCCTTGGTGAAACGTCGGACTTCCGCAGCGATCTGTGCGGCGTTCGACGCATCGATCCCGCCGTCGATGCGAACTACCGTCGCCAGACTTCGGGCGTATACGAACATCTGTGCCCCATCGCAATTCACGACGTAGCGGTAGCGGGGGCGTCGTTGGTCTTGGGAATCTGCAGCGTGCATCGGCAGGCCTGTCAAATTGTGGGTGAAACCGGTGGAACTCGATGTTCCAGAGTTCCGGGACTGTAGCTGCGGACTCAACTGACACCAGCCTAGACACAATCTGGCCGCTTGGTTCTTGCAGTGATGCGGGCAACACCGATGGGGGTCCGCAGGCGCTCGGTTCGCAGGGAGCTTAATTGATTTAAACATTCAGTAACTTAACAAAGTCGCACGATCCGAGTATGCTGAACGTGCCGAGGCTAGTGCCCGGGTGGTGGTTCAGCAGTGACGACGCCGGTCTGAGTTACTGGCTCAGTTGTGGGCGCCGAAAATTCGCGACACCATGGAACCGATGAGGGAAAGAGGCGACCTTGTTCAAGTCTATTGGAGCAGTGGTGGGGCAGGTCGCTGAAGCGGCCGGCATGGTCGTGGGGTACCGGCACAGCATCGAAGAGCCTGCTCACACCACCGAAAAGCTGACGCGCGACGTGGAGCTCCGCCACTACGGGGATCGGATCGCGGCCCAGACCACCGTCGTCGCTGATGAGGAATCGGCCCGCAATGTGGGGTTCCGACGGCTGGCACGCTACATCTTCGGGGCGAACAACGATCGCGAGAAGGTCGCAATGACGGCTCCGGTGGCACAGGAGTCGCGCAACAAGGGAGAGTGGGTGATCCAGTTCTTCATGCCCTCGGAAAAGACGATGCAGACACTGCCCTCGCCCGACGACGGTGATGTCGAGTTGGTGACCGTGCCGCCCTCTACGGTTGCGGTGCACAAGTTCACCGGCATCCCCAGCCGGCGCGCGGTCGCCTCTCACACCAAGCAGTTGATGGACACGCTGGGGGAGTTGGGATTCGAGGCGACGGACTCTCCGGCGGCCTGGTTCTATGACCCGCCCTGGACCGTTCCGGCGTTGCGCCGCAACGAAATCGCCGTGCCGGTCAAACCCAGGAGTGGAGTCTGAGCATGCTGACCGGTAGGGCCGGAGTTCCATGACGTCGCCGCGCCGCGACATGGCGTCGCGCAAGCTGCGTCATATCGACGCGTGCCTGGACGGCGACGTCACGTATCACGGGGTCACAACGGGCCTGGAACGTTACCGGTTGCCGTACAACGCGTTGACGCAGACCAGCCTTCACGACGTCGACCTGTCGACGGAGTTCCTCGGGGTCGGGCTACGGGCGCCGGTGCTGGTGGGCGCCATGACCGGAGGTGCCGAGTTGTCGGGCACCATCAACCGGAATCTGGCCACCGCCGCGCAACGACTGGGCGTCGGGATGATGCTCGGCTCCCAGCGGGTGATGCTGGAGAGTGCCCTGGGCGAGCAGGCCGCGCCCAGCTTCGCGGTGCGCGACGTGGCACCGGACGTGCTGCTGGTGGGCAATATCGGACTGTCGCAGTTCGTCAAGGACGCGATCCCTGAGATCATCCGGGCACTCGACCGGGTTGGGGCGAATGCGCTTGCGGTGCACACCAATCCGCTGCAGGAGGCGATGCAGGACAACGGTGACACCGACTTCGCCGGATCGCTGGACCGACTGCACGAGCTGACCCCGATGCTGGATTACCCCGTGCTGCTGAAGGAAGTGGGACACGGCATCGGCGCCACCGCGGTCGCCGATCTGCTTCGCCTGACCGGAGAGCCGCCGGTGGCGGCCATCGACGTCGCAGGGGCCGGCGGGACGTCGTGGTCGCGTGTCGAGCAGTTGGTCCGTTACGGCGAACTGCGCTATCCGGACCTGGCCGACTGGGGGATACCCACGGCGCAGGCGCTGCTCGAGGTTCGTGCGGCACTTCCGCGGATCCCGCTGGTCGCCTCCGGTGGGATCCGCACCGGTATGGACGCGGCCAAGGCCCTCGCCCTGGGCGCCGACGTGGTAGCAGTCGCCCGGCCGCTGCTGGCCGCCGCTATCGAGTCCGCCGATGCGGCAACGGAGTGGCTGCAAGGGTTTATCGACGAGCTGCGTATCTGTCTGCACGGTTGTGGTGCCGCCGATCTGCCGTCGCTGCGCAAGCTCGGCGCGCTACCCGTCGCCTAGGCGCACGCATGGCGGTGATTCTGGCTTACGGTTCGCCCGCGCTGGGTCATCTCTACCCGATGGCGGCTCTGTTGGGGGAGCTGACCGCGCGCGGCCACCAGGTTCACCTGCGAACGATGAGCAGCGAAGTCGCCGGCATGCGCGCGGCCGGCGTGCACGCAGCCGCCGTGGACCCGCGGATCGAGGCGATCGTCGGAGATGATTGGTTGGCGCACAACGCGTTAGGTGTGCTCAAGCGGTCCATCGACGTACTGTGCCGACGGGCTGTCTTCGAGGTCGATGATTTTCGAAGCGCGATCAGCGAGGCGAGGCCCGACGCGGTCATCGTCGATGCGAACTGTTGGGGCGCGATGTCGGCGGCTGACGTCGCCGGCTTGCCGTGGACGGTGTTCTCGCCGTTCACGCCATATCTGCGTTCGCAGTTCGCGCCACCGTTCGGGCCCGGGCTGCGGCCGCTGCCCGGCCTCATCGGGCGCGTCCGTGACGCGTCGATGCGGCCGTTCGTCAGATATCTGTTCGATCGGCCGATGTTGCCGCGGATCAACGCGCTTCGCGCCGATCTCGGAGCGCCGGCGATCCGTTCGGTGGACGAGTTGATGCGCCGGGCGCCGCTGCTGTTGGCGGTGGGCGGTGAGCCGTTCGAATATCCGCACCCCGATTGGCCGGAGTCGGTGCAGTTCATCGGAGCGTGCGTACCCCAACAGCCCGTGGGGACGGCGCCGGACTGGCTGGACGCCATCGACCGGCCCATCGTGCTGGTGAGCACCTCTTCGATCGCCCAGGGTGACGCGAAGTTGGGCCATGTTGCGCTGCAGGCGTTGGCTGACGAGCCGGTGCACGTCATTGCGACGTTTCCGGCGGGGGTTCCCGGCGGTCTGCCCCAGACGGCGAACTCGACGGTGTGTCAGTTCCTGGAGCATGGTCCGGTGCTCGAGCGGGCGGTGTGTGTCGTCACGCACGGCGGGATGGGCACCACGGTCAAGGCGCTCAACCGTGGCGTTCCGGTCTGCGTGGTGCCGTTCGCGCGGGACCAGGGCGAGGTTGCGCGCCGCGTCGAGGTTGCCGGCTGCGGCACCCGCTTATTGCCCAAGCGGCTCACTCCGGCACGGTTGCGGGCCGCGGTGCTGGGTGCGGCGACCATGACGGGTGGAGCTCGCCGAGTCGCCGCCGGATTCGCCGCGACGGGGGGAGTGGCCCGAGGTGTGGATCTGATCGAGCGGCGGTTGCTCTCAGCGCCTCGGCGCGCCGGACCGAGCCGCACCCTGCCGCCGCTTGCCGGCCGACGACGAACCCCGAGCGAGTTCCGCTGACTCCTCGTGCTGTTCGGGCACGGACAGTTCGTTCTCAAACGTGGCCATCGCCTCGATCATCGCCATGAACACCCGATGTGCCGCCACCAGGTCCTTGTCCGGCATGTCGGCCAGGGCCTCCCGGATATGTCCCCCGAGCGGGGTGAAGAACGTGTGCGCCAGCGTCATCCCGCGCGTCTCGTACCGCAGGAGCCACTTGCGGCGGTCCTCGGGGTCCGGCTCCCGGCGGATGTGGCCCGCCTCGATCATCCGGTCGACCAGGTAGGTGATGGCCGGCGGGGACACGTCCATGCGCTGCCGCAGTTGCGCCAGGGTCAGCGGGGTACCCGCGGTCTCAGCCACCATGATGTGCAGCAAGGCATGAAAATCGCTGTTGCTGACGTCGTTGACGCGCGCGTAGTGCCGCCCGACGCGATCAGA
Source organism: Mycobacterium sp. 23 (assembly GCF_048287075.1). NCBI lineage: Bacteria > Bacillati > Actinomycetota > Actinomycetes > Mycobacteriales > Mycobacteriaceae > Mycobacterium > Mycobacterium sp. 23. Next base: position 1,896,701 of record NZ_JBLVUX010000005.1, on the reverse strand, counting down.
ACGGGCGGTGATTGCGCGAATATCGGCCGAGAGCTGCCTCTCCAGTTCCGCCCGCCTCGGCGGCGGCTCGCCCGCGCCCCGCTTGCTCACTTACCCGCACCCCTTCGTCAACCATTCAGAGTACGGCGTGATCGCTCATTAGTGCTCAAGCCGGTCCCGCGACTTCATCTTTCCGTCGGGTCTCGACTCGCAGGATGTCGACGGGTCGTCAAGTGTCGCGGCGCAGGGCATCCGGCTTGTGTACCGCGTCTTTGCCGGTCTTGTCGCTGCGGACCTGGTACTGCGGGTCGTCTTCGGAAGCCCGAACGGTTCGCCCGGCCGCTTCGGTGTCCGACGTGATCTTGCGTTCCACCTTGCCTTTGACGGTGTTACCGTGGCTCTTCCACTCGACCTTGTCGCCCTTGCGCAGATTGTCGTCGCTCAATTGACTTCGCTTCCCTCACCCTAGATTTCCCATCGGGTACCCGCCGACTCTGGATCAGTAACGCGATCCAGGACAGCGCGGCGGCGGTGAAAGCGAGCGCCTGAGCGGTTCCGGTGCGGTTGGCAGGCAGGACTCCGCCGTCGACGTAACGGCCGATAAACCCGTTCTGGGGAAGGGCACCCATCCCGGCCCGGGCGCGGGCCCAATCTTCCAGTGACGTCAACGGGCACCGGAGATCAAGCGCCACAACGGCGGCGCCCCAGCACACGGTCGGAACGTGCAACCAGAATGTGCGCCGCCAGCGCAACGCCAGAAAGCCACCGCTCGGCAGGTAAGCCAGATAGGCGAAGTGCGCGGCCACAGTGGCAACGACAACGGCGAAATATCTTCTTTTCATCGCCGATTCAGCCTAGAGGACCGAACGGCGGTGCGTTGCTCAGCCGCCGCTGCGCAGGCGGTACCGGCGCTCGGCGTAAGCAAGGTCGTCGCGCCACAATCGGTTGGCGGCGTAGCGCATCAGCGGGGTCACCAGCGGGGCGACCGAAAGTGCCGCTTTGAACCCGGGCCGCTGCGAATGTGCGACGACCGCTTCGATCACGGCGACGCGGGGCTGCCCGTCGGGCCCCGGACCCACTGGGGTGGCATGGGTTTCGACGACGCTTCCGGCGCCCTCACCTTCGACGATGCGCATCACGATGGTGCGCGCGTCGGTGCAGGTGAATTCCGCGATGGTCGGCACCCCGAAGCGGCCAACCCGGAAGGTGACCGAGACGACGAACCGGTCGTCCTCCTCGGTCGGGGTGGTGAGCACCTCGAGTCGGGTGAACGAGTAGGGGTGGAACCAGCCGCCATGCCACGGGTCGAGGCGGTTGGCGATGATGTCCTGCGGTTCGGCGGTGCCTTCGACGCGGGCGACGGCGGGCAGCGTGGTCCCGGTGGGCCGCTCCGGGATCACCGGCACGTCCAGCGGCGTTTCGCCGCCGACGGCGTCGAGTCGCACCCAGGCCAGCACGCCGTCGTCGTAGCCGGGTAACGGAGCCCAACCCAGCTTGCACGACCGGCCGTCCAGGGCCAGCCCATGCCAGCGGCAGAACAACACACCGTCGGAAACCGTGCCGGTGGCCAGGTCCGCGCCCAGATGTGGGCAACCGGCCGGGCCGACCGTCAGATGGCCCAGTCGGTCACGCCAGGCGACGAGTTCGACACCGGCCACCCGGACGCCGAGTGGTCGAGTCGCGCGCACTGCGCTACTGGCCGCGAACACGTACCAGTTGCCGGTGGCACGGCGCCGCGACCTTTCCAGGGCGGCGTTGATGATCCCCGGCTGGGCCTGACCGTAGGTGGGACGCTGCTGCGTCCACGCCGCGCGCGGAACCAGTTGCAGCGGCCAGTCTTTGGGCCACCGCTCGCGGAACTGATCGCCGACGCTCATTTGCGCCCTCGGATTTGCCGCAGCGCCAGCGATCTCAGCAGCACCGATCGGCCGCGGGTGGGAACGGTGAACAAATCATGACCACTCACGCCCCATCGCGAGAGCAGCTGGTTGGCCGCCACCCAGCCGGTGGTGGCGGCGCGCTCCATCAACGCCACCGGCAGGTCCACCCGGATGCCGTCACCGGCCAGCACCAAGCCGGCCTGCGGCGTCGCCACGGTAGGTCGCCGGGTGTAGGTACCGGGCGTGAACAACGGGCAGTCACTTCGGCGCAGCACTCGTTCCTGAATCACGTTGGCGGCAGCGGTCTCCGGGTACAGCTTGTGCAGTTGCTCGATCGCGGCGTCGCTGGGTGTTGCGGAATCCATTGCATAGGAGTGTAATTCGACGACGGACCCACCGGTCTGGCGGGCCCAGGCGGCGGCCTCGGCCTCGTAGCGCTCCAGCACACTGATGTTGTCGAGCGGTGGGTGGCCCGCGGTACCCAGGAAGGGTGCCCGGTCGGATCTGACCGGGCGGTCCAGCCACAGCCGGTGCACCACGAACGACGGGGCGGAGCGCAACCGCCGAATCTGCGCGCGCCACAGGTCGTTACCGAGATCCCCCGACGCGGCCAGGACCTGTTGCAACCCGCCCACGTCGAGCGCCAGCACCACCGCGTCGGCGGACAGCGTGTCGCCGTCGGTGTGCACGCGGAATTCGTCGTCGACGGCGTCGACGCGCTGCACCGGCGTGTCGAGCCGGAACCGGACGCCGCGTTCGCTCAGGTAATCCCGCAACGGATTCCACAGGCTGACATCGAAATTGGCGTTGGCAACGTCGAAGATCAGTCCCTCGCTGGAGCCCAGGAAATAGATGTGGAACATGGTGGCCAGCTCACCGGCAGACAGCTGGGTCGGGTCGGCGAAGAAGCTGCGGGAGAACACCTCGAATGCCAGGTGACGCGCCGACTCCGGGAAATTGATGCTCTTCAGGAACGTTTCGGCGTCGATGTGATCCAGCTGGTGGTAGATCTCGGGAACCGAGACCGCCGCCAGCGGTGCCGACGCCCCGGCGTCGATGCGCATCAGGTCGGAAAGCCGGAAGGTCGGGCTGCGCAAGGCGAAAACCAGGGCGTTCCAGGGCGGCGTCCGGGGCAGGCCGCGGAAGGTGTCGCGCCGGCCGGCCCCGTCGATCAACGGGTAGTCGGTGACCGGTGTCAGCATGCGCAACTGCGGATCCACCCGACTCAACAGCGCCCGCAGGTTGTAGTACTGCCGGAAGAAGGCGTGGAACCCGCGGTTCATCGGCACCTCGGAACCCGGGCCGGCACCGTCGTGTTCGGTCCAGCCCCCGACCCGCCCGCCGAGGTAGGGCTCCTTCTCCACCACCTCGACGTCGACACCGCGTTCGGCGAGTCCGGTGGCGGCGGCCAGGCCGGCGATCCCGGCCCCGACGACCACGACGCGCGGACGCGAGGACAGTGAGGCGGCGTCGGCCAACCCGGGCGTTGCCGAGTGTCGTTCGCGGCGGCGGTCGGTCACAGCGGCACCTCCCCGATAAAGGTATGGACGATGTTTCGCTCCCAGCCTGACATGGTTTCGCCGCGCACCGAAGTGAATCCGGCATCGGACATGCGTTGGCGGAACCGCTGCGCCCCGTCGAAACTCAGCACGCTGCGCCACAAGTGTCGGTAGAGGGTGGTGCTGCGGGTCCGCAACCAACCCGACGGGATGATGATGGTCCAGCACACCGCGTGCCAAATCTTCACGGCGGCAGGGGAATCGCGCACGGAATACTCGTGCACCGCCAGCGTTCCGCCGGGCCGCAGCAGTCCTGCGAAGGCGCGCAGCTGCCCATCCGGGTCAGCGAGGTTGCGCAGCAGATAAGCCGCCAGGATGGCGTCGAACGGGCCGGTGATCCCGTGTTCACCGAGTTCTTCGATCGGGGTGTGCACGAACCGCACCGAAGCCGGCCACGACTTGGCGCGCGCGGCCTCCAGCATGCCGGCCGATGCGTCGACGGCGATGATCTCGGCTTCGGGAGCCGCTGCCAGCAGCGCGGCCGTGGATGCGCCGGTGCCGCAGCCGGCGTCCAGCAGTCGCAGGCCGCGCCCGTTGTCGGGCAAGCGCATGCGTTGCACCGAACGCCGCAGGTTCGTGTGATAGCCGGGGTTGGCGCCCACCAGTCGGTCGTAGGCGTCGGCGCCGACGTCGAACGCGTCCGGAACGTCGCCGCGAGCAAGGCCTGCTTTATCCATCATCACCGCCGTACACGTTGATACTCCCACAGCAACAGGACTCCCGTGACCAGCGCGAAGCCGAACAGGAAGTCCTCGACCGGAATGTCGAAGGGGAAGCGCAGCCCGCTGGTCTCCCGCTCGTCGTAGATGACCACCGGGGCGCTGAGCTTGGTCAGCCAGCCGTCGACGGGAACCTGAAATCCCAGCACGATCACCATCGACAGCCAGTAGGCGAGCTTGCGGAACAGTCCGGTGCGCAACACCGTGAACTCGAGCGCACACACCGCGAGAACCGAGACGACGGCCGGGACGGTGTAACCCAGTCCGGTCATCGGCGCCGGCTCCAGCCGAGGATGGTGCTCACCGCGCTGTAGGTGAGCAGCCCGCACACGGGGATCACCAGGAAGAACAGCACCTCCTCGATGGGTATGCGAGGCGGCAACTCGATGCCGGTGATGTATTTGCCGTTGTACCACCATATTCCGGCGGCGATCGCGATGGCATCCCACACCAGGAACACCGCCGCGAACGGCACCACGGAACGCAACAGGCGCCCGGGTTGGCGGTATACGCCCTTGCCGAATAGTTCCAGCGGCAGGGTGATCAACAGGCACAGACCCAGGACGATCAGATATTGCCAGTGATCGCTCACGCGGCACCGGATTTCCGGTGATCGGGCAGCGTCCGGCGGATGCGCCAGGCCTCGAACAGCGCGCTGCCGGCCACCTGGATGCGGCGCGCCTTGCCGACGGTGGCGCGGTGGCTGAACACGGCGAAGTCGCTGTCCTCGATGCGGTCCAGGATCTCGGAGTACAGCGTGAGCGCCGTTGCCACACACGGGCGTGAACGGGGTGCCAGCAACGGAATGCCTTGCGCGGCAAAGTCGTAGATCTCCCGGGTGATCTTGTGCTGCTCTGCCAGTGCGTCCCGGACCCGGGCATCGGTGCGCCGGTGCATGTGACACCACAGCATCAACTCGCGGTCCACACCGTGAGCCGCGAGTTCGTCGGCAGGCAGATATACCCGGTCACGCAACAGGTCCTCGTCGACGTCGCGCAGGAAGTTGGTCAATTGGAACGCGCGGCCCAGCGCTTCGGCGTACGGTGCCGCCTCGCCCGGGTCGGAGACCGTGCCCAGTACCGGAAGCACTTGCAGGCCAATGACTTCCGCTGACCCTCGCATGTAGCGGTTGAGGGCGGCGCGGTCGGGATAAGCGGTGACGGTCAGGTCCATGCGCATGGAGTCCAGGAAGTCCACGAACAGCTCCGCCGGAATGCGGTAGCGGTTGATCGTGTGGTCGACAGCCGTCAGCACCGGCTCGTCGCGGTGCACACCGCCGGCGAAGAAGCGGTCGGACAGCAGCTGCAGCCGATCGGCCCGCGCCGCGGCGTCCAGGGTCGGATTGAACTCATCGAGAATGTCGTCGGCGAGGCGGGCGAAGGCGTACAGCGCATGGATAGCCGGACGCTGGTCAGGGGCCAGCAACCTGGTCGCCAGGAAATAAGTGCGACCGTTCTGCGCCGCGATCTTGCGGCAGCTGCGATAGGCGTCGCGCAATGCGGGATCGTCGATGCCGGCGGCGTCCAGTTCGGTGCGGATCATGGCAGTGGGGCTTTCAGATCCAGGTGAATAGAAGAGCGGTCCGGAGTGCCGGTGACGCGGTCGGCGGCCAACCGCCCGGAGATCAGGGTGGTCGGCACGCCCACGCCCGGGGTGGTCGACGACCCGGCCAGCACCGCGTTGTCGATGCCGCGCACCAGGTTCGCGGGGCGGAAAGGTCCGGTCTGGGCGAAGGTGTGGGCCAGCGCGAACGGGGTGCCCGAGGTCATGCCGGCGCGGGCCCAGTCGGCCGGGGTGTCCACGTGCAGCACCTCGGCGCTCTCGCGCAGGTCCGGCAACAGTCGTTGCTCCACCGCATCTAGCATTGTCTGAGCGTATGGACCGGAGGTGGCCGACCAGTCGATACGGCCGCGGTCCAGGTTGGGCGCCGGTGCCAGCACGTAGAGCAGGTCACGCCCGGGTGGGGCGAGAGTTGGATCGCTGGCCGTCGGCCGGGTCACCAGGAGCGAGGGATCCCGCATAAGCCTGCCGTCGGTGATGATGTCGGTGAAAGTCTGATCCCATGCGTCGCCGAAAAGGATCGTGTGGTGGGCCGGCGGCGGTTCGATGGCGCGGCAACCCACATGCATGACGACCGCCGACGGGGCCGCGCGCAGCTTGAGCGGGCGCCGGGGCCGTCGGCCCAGCAGTTCGTACGTCAGCGGTAGCTCGGTGGTCAGAACCACAGCGTCGCACGCGATGCGGTCGCCCTCGGCGGTGATCACCGCGTTGACGCGCTCACCGCTGCGCTCCAGCGCGGTCACCGTCGATCCGTACCGGAACTGCACCCCGGCGTCTTGGGCTGCCGCGGCAAGCGCGTCGGGCAGGGCCCGCACACCGCCGCGGGGGAAGAACACGCCCGACACGGTGTCCATGTAGGCGATCACCGCGTACACGGCCAGCGCGTCCTGGGGAGCCACCCCGGCGTAGAGGGCCTGAAACGTGAACACCCGCAGCAGCCTCGGGTCGCTGATATACCGCTTGACCATGGTCTCCCAGCGGCGGAAGCCCCCGATTCCGGCGAGTCTGGCCAACTGCGGGGTGACCATCGACAGCGGCGAATCAAAATTGGCGCTGATGAAACCCGCGAACTCCGTCCGGTAGAGCTTGTCCAGCCAGTCGCGCAATGCGCGGTAGCCGGCGGCTTCCTGCGGCCCGGCGAATTCCCGCACCGAGGCGGCCATCCGCTCGGCGTCGGTGTGGACGTCAAGGGCCGCACCGTCGGCGAACATGGCCCGGTAGGCCGGGTCAACCGGCAGCAGGTCGAGTCGCTGCGCCAGGGACTCGCCGACGGCGGCGAATGCCTCGTCGATCAGGTCCGGCATGGTGATAACCGTAGGGCCGGTGTCGATCAGGTAGCCGCCGATATCGCGGCGACCCGCACGACCACCCGGCCACGGTTCACGCTCGACCACCGTGACTTCCCGCCCCCGGCCGGCCAGGTGCAGTGCCGCCGACAGGCCGGAGAGCCCCGCTCCCACCACGACCACCCGATCGGTGCGGCCCCCTACCGTACGCATCAGCATTCCTCCCGTGCGATCATGCGGCACGCCTTGTGCACACGCCGGCCATACTTGCAAGCGCGCCACTGATCGGGCCGTCGATTCCGCTGCTGTCCAGTGCTTTCTGGGCGATCTCAACGCGATCGGTGATGAGTTCCTCGATCCGCTGCACTGCGCCGGTCGCGAAGATCAGGGAGCGCCAGTGCTCCAGATCCTCCGCGGTGAGCTGGTCGCGGTCGACCAGTTCGCCGAACTGCCGTCGCGTCGAGGTGTCGGCAAGCTCGTAGGCCGCGACCATCAGGCTGGTGGCTTTGCGTTCGAGCAGGTCGCCACCGTTGGGCTTGCCGGTGGTGCCCGGGGACCCGAAGACGCCGAGGATGTCGTCGCGCAATTGGAAGGCTTCACCCACGGCGCTGCCGTATTCGCCGAGCCGTGCCAGGGTGTGCTCACTGCAGCCGGCCATCGCGGCGCCGATCTCCAGGGGGCGGCGCACCGTGTAGTTGCCGGACTTGAGCCGCGCCACGTTGAGCACGGCGTCCAGGGTGGGCAGCTTGCGGACATCGAGGGTGAGGTCGGCGAACTGGCCGACTGCCAGTTCGGTTCGCATCGCGTCGTAGCGCGGCCAGGCGCGATGCAGCTGATGACGGCTCAGCCCGCAGTCGCGCAGCATCTGTTCGGCCCAGATCAGGCAGAGATCACCGAGTAGCACCGCGGCTGATTCTCCGAACCGACGTGACGAGCCGGACAGACCGCGCTGGCGGTGCCAGCGCTCGAACTGGATGTGTGCGGCGGGCAGTCCGCGCCGCGATGGCGAGTCGTCCATCACATCGTCCTGCAGCAGTGCGAAAGCGTGCAGTAATTCTAAGCTGGCGGTGGCTGACAGTGCCGCGTCGCTAGGCGGCGCACCCGACAGCCAGCCCAGGTACATGAACGTCGACCGCAGGCATTTTCCGCCCTTGACGAACTCCATCAGGACTTCCCCTGCGGCGTCGACGCCACAATCACCCAGAGTGTCGTTGCAGCGGGCGGAGACGAACGCCTCCACCTCTTCCAGCACGGCCCGGCGCAGACTGCTTCGCCACTCGTCGAAGTTATCGGTGGCTGACAGTCCCGCTGGGTCTCTGCGTGCGGCTTCGGCGAGGGCTACCCGCGGGAACTCGCGCACATCTCCCACGACGGCTCCCTTGAGTTCGGCGTCGGCCGCTGTCATCGGACGGCTCGGATTCACGCGCTGGTACCCCCTTGACGAGATGCCAAACCGCGCGCTGGCGGCGGTGGCCGGGTCGGACGATTATCTTCATTTATTTAATCGTTAACTTAGTGAATGATTCTTTGGTTCGCCACTCGTGCGGGTCGGGCCCCGACTATTGAGCACACGTAGCAGAGCCGGCTTCGGTTCAACCGGTTTTCCTGTGAACAGAAGGGGAACCCGGCGCCGGTGAATGTTTCTGATCTTGTCGCCCTGCCGTTCCAGTGGGGTTCCGCCGCCCGGGGCAAGCGGTTCTTTCATCCGCTCGGCGTGGTTACAAGAGGTTCCTTGCAGCGCACCGCACCCGATGGCGAGGGTCTGCCGATCCCGTCCTCCGATGTGGTTGGCCGATTCTCCAAGGCGACCGGCACGCCGGCTCGCCTACCCGATCTCATCGGACTTGCCCTGCGGGTGGACTCCGGCGTCGGACCGTGGGACATCCTGCTGGTGTCGGCTGGATCCGGAGTGCTGACGCGTGCGGTCGCGCTTCGGCCCGTCGCCTCCTGGTCGGGCCATGACATGACCACACTGATGCCGCTGAGTTACCGCGGCAACAAATGGTGGCTGCGGGCCCGAATCGACACCGGAGTCCACGGGGCCGGCCTCTCCCTCGACGACGTCCGGCAGAAAGTGGAGGACGGCGGTGTCGACGTCGCGCTCGACCAGGCCTGTGGCAGCTCCGCATTCCGGGAACTGGGCCGGCTTTCGTTGACGAAGGTGGTCGAACTGCCACCCGGACAGGATGTCTCGTTCGATCCGGTGCTCAATACCGCGCCCGGGGTGAAGCTCTATCCGGGTTGACTGGCCGATCTGCGAGCGAGCGCCTATGCGCGCAGCCGTGACGGCAGGGAGGCACACGACAGCGGTGACCGGCGTTGACCACGTCGCGGGGCGTAGCCTCTCAGGACTCGCGTCCGAGCAGGTGTCGCAGCGCGGACTCGAGGTCGGGCCGGCGGAACGGGTGCCCCAGGTTGTTCAGCCGGGCCGGAGCGACCCGCTGATTCGCCAGCGCGAGTTCCCGTGCCCCCTGGGCGCCGAGCAGGACGCGTGGCCCCAGCGACGGCACCGGCAGGATGGCCGGGCGGTGCAGCACACGAGCGAGCGTGCGCGTGTAGTCGGTGTTCCGAACCGGTTGTGGCGCAACGGCGTTGATCGGTCCGGAGAGGTCCTCGTCCCACCAGCCCCGGTGATAGATGTCGATGAGGTCGTCGATCCCGATCCAGGAGAACCACTGCCGGCCGTCGCCGAGCCGGCCGCCCAGCCCGGCGCTGAACAGCGGCCGCATCAGCTGCAGCGTGCCCCCGGCGGGGGACTGGACGATGCCGGTGCGCACCTTCACCACCCGGGCTCCGGCCTGCTCGGCCGGCGCCGTGGCTGCCTCCCAGTCGGCCACCACGTCGGCGAGGAACCCGTCGCCGCGCTCGCTGTCTTCAGTGAGGGTCTCGTCGCCACGGTCGTAGCCGTAGAAACCGATCGCCGACGCCGAGATCAGCACCGGGGTTTTGCTGCGCGCCACCAGTTCGGCCAGCCGCCGGGTCGGCCCGATCCGGCTGTCCCGGATGGCTTTTCGATGCTTCTCGGTGAATCGTCCGGCGATCGAGGCACCCGCGAGGTGAACGACCGCGTCCACTCCGGACAGCAGGTCGGGGTCGGGGTCGTCGGTGTTCCACTGTCGCTCATCAGGACCGTGCGCCGTGCCGCGGACGAGTCGGATGACGCGGTGGCCTCCGGTACTGAGGAACGCCGACAGGGCGGTGCCGACCAGGCCCGACGAGCCCGTCACGGCGACCGTTGAGGCGGCCAGACCGTGCTCAACGGCCCTGTGGTGCGCGGCCAGATCGTCGGCCAACTGACGGTGCCGGTAGACGAACATCGGCCGCAGCGCCCGCTCGGGCACCGGCGTGTCCACCCGGTCGATGACGCGGGTCTGCTCGGCGCCGACTTCCTCGAAGTCGTGGGTGTGCCGCCAGTGTCCGATGATGCGCGGGGGCAGCGAAGCCAGACCGTCGCTGCTCAGGACGTCGACGAAACGTGTTGGCGGGTCATAGGAATCTGCCTGGTGCTGGGCCACCCACCGCAGGCCGCCGGGTAAGCCGAGGATGGCGCGGCCGTCCTTCAGCGAGTCGGCCTCGCTGACGAGCCGCATCGGCGACCACGGCGGTGAAAGCCTGGCGAAGGCGCCGGGTCGGGTGTGCCAGGCGAAAACCTCGTCGCGGGGTGCGTCGATCACGCTCGAATAGATCAGGCCCATGCGTGTGACGTTACCGACGAATGACACGGCGCGCCGGTGCGGCATTCTTGTCAGCATGGGTGTTCGCGACGGAATCGTTTCGCTGTTCGACGCCGTGCTGGACCGGGCGGTGGTGCCGGGCTATACCCGGATCGGCTATCGCCTGCGCACTCTCGAGTGGCCGGATGACCCACCGGCGGACGCCCTGCGTGGGGGCACCGCGCTGGTCACCGGCTCCAATCGCGGCCTCGGCAAAGCCATCGCCGCCGGTCTGGCCGGGCTGGGTGCGACCGTGCTGCTGACGGTGCGCGACGGGGCCAAAGGGGAGCAGGCGCGCGCGGAGATCCTCGCCGAGCACCCCGGTGCCGACCTTCGCGTCGAAGTGTGCGATATGTCGGACCTGGCCGCCGTGCGTGCGTTCGCCAAGGATCTGGCCGGGCGGATGGCCGGCCTGGACGTGCTGATCCACAACGCGGGACTGCTGCCGGCCGAGCGCACGGAGACCAGCGACGGCCACGAGATCACGTTGGCCACCCACGTGTTGGGTCCGCTGCTGCTGACCGAGGGCCTGTTGCCGTTGCTGCGCGCGTCCAGCGACCCGCGGGTGATCCTGATGTCGTCCGGCGGCATGTACACCCAGCAGTTGCCGGTCGAGGACCCCGAGTACCGGACGGGCCGATACCGCGGCGCCATCGCCTATGCCCGTAGCAAGCGGGTCCAGGTGGCGTTCACCCCGATCCTGGCCCGCCGGTGGGCGGGCATCCGGGTGTACTCGATGCACCCCGGGTGGGCGGACACCCCTGGCGTGGCATCCTCGCTGCCCGGGTTCCGGCGCATCACCGGGCCGTTGCTGCGCACGGCCGAGGAGGGCGCCGATACCGCGGTCTGGCTGGCCGCGACCAAACCGGCACCGCCGACGGGACTTTTCTGGCATGACCGACGGGCGCGCCCGCAGCACTACCTGCCGACGACCTGGTACAGCGACGACGAATTGCAGCGCATGTGGCGGTACTGCGCCGACGCGGTCGGGCTGGACTAGCGATCCGGCAGCGCGTGCTCGACGATCGGCCGCCGCGGCTGTGGTTGCCGCTCAAGGCGTTTGGCGGACAGATAGACCTGTGCCGTCTCGCGGGCCACGGTCCGCCAGTCGAAGTCTGACGTCAGCCGCTCACGGGCGGCGCGGGCCCGGCGCTGCGCCGCCGCGGGGTCGTCGAGCACGGCGCGGACCTTTTCGGCCAGGCCGGCAACGTCGCGGGGCGTGAACGACATTCCGGTGACGCCGTCGATCACGGCCTCGCCCAGGCCGCCGGTGTTGGACGTCACCAGCGGAATGCCGGCCGCGGCGGCCTCCAGCGCGGCCAGTCCGAACGGTTCGTAGTGGCTGGGCAGCACCGCGGCGTCGGCCCGGTGCAACGCGGCCAGCAGTTCGTCATGGTGGAGATGTCCGACGAAGCGGGTTGCCTTGCGCACCTTGTGTTTACGGGCTTGCTCGACGAGCCAGTCCTGCTGGGTGCCGTCGCCGGCGATGGTCAGGGTGGTGCCCGGGTGGGCACGTCTGATCCGGGGTAGGGCGGCGATGGCGTCGTGCACGCCCTTCTCGTATTCCAGCCGTCCGACGTAGAGAAGTTCGGCCGGCCCGGTGCGGGGGCGGCGTTCGCCGAACGGCCATCTGGCGGCGTCGATTCCGTTGCGTATCACGGTGGTCTCGGACAGGCCGGGGCCGAACAGTTCGGTGATCTCCTCCCGCATCGAGGCCGAACACGTGATGAGTGAATCGGATTCGCGGACCAGCCACGACTCCACGGCGTGCACCTGCCGGCTGATCGCCCCGCTGACCCAGCCGGAATGCCGGCCCGCCTCCGTCGCGTGAATCGTCGAAACGATTGGCACGTCGTAGAATTCGGCAAGGGCTAGGGCAGGGTGGGCCACCAGCCAATCGTGTGCGTGCACCACGTCGGGGCGCCACTGCCGTTTGTTGCCGGGGCTTTTGATGGACAGTCCGGCACGGATCATGGCATGGCCCATGGCCAGCGTCCAGGCCATCATGTCGGCGCCGAAGGCGAACTCGTGGGGATCCTGCGCGGCGGCGATCACCCGCACGCCGTCGTGGACCTCGTCGGAAGTCGGGTGGCTGCTGGGATCGGTGCCGGTGGGCCGGCGGGACAGCACGACGACTTCGTGGCCGGCCTCGGCGAGTGCGGTCGACAGGTGGTGGACGTGTCGGCCGAGGCCGCCGATGACGACCGGCGGGTACTCCCACGAGATCATCAGGATCTTCATGCGGGCGGGCTTCCGGGGTGGCGCGAGCGACCGCAGAATGCCGGGCGGTGCGGCGTGTTGGTGGCGACACGCGGGCGCTCGGCGGGGGGGTGGGGTGTGCGGTGGCGCGAGCGACCGCAAATTGTCAGGGGGTGCGGCGTGTCGGTGGCGACACGCGGGCGCTCGGCGGGGGGGTGGGGTGTGCGGTGGCGCGAGCGACCGCAAATTGTCAGGGGGTGCGGCGTGTCGGTGGCGACACGCGGGCGCTCGGCGGGGGGGTGGGGTGTGCGGTGGCGCGAGCGACCGCAAATTGTCAGGGGGTGCGGCGTGTCGGTGGCGACACGCGGGCGCTCGGCGGGGGCGCGGGGGGCGGCCGTGGACCAGGCGGTGATCACTTGGGGAGTCTCCGGGCGTCCAATGCGCCGAACAGGCCGTCGGCCCGGTTCCAGCCCTGCGCCAGTCGCTGCGCGGAGTCCCGGCGGCCCGACGCCAGGGCCCCGGCGATCTCCCGGGTGGCATGCGCGTGCAGGTGGGCGCGGTAGCGGGCGTAGTCGGCGGCGGAGTCCTTGCTGACCATGAACGGCCAGTCGCTGGACACGGTCAGCAGCGTCTCGCGCAGGATCTGGTCGGCGACGTGATCGCGCGGGATGGGCCCGTCCAGCGACGCCGTCTGGGCCAGCGCCTTGTCCACGGTGGTCAGCGCCGTGTCGACCACTTCGGAGTTGAGCTGAACCAGGTCGGCTACCTGCTCGCCGTTCCATACCTGCCAGTCTTTGCCGGAACCCCAAGAGCTGGGCGGCAATTCGACCGGTGAGCCGACGAACCCCGCCGACATCGCCTCGCGCAGCGTCCCCACCCGGACACCGGCCTCGGGCAGTGCGCGCAGCACGCGCGCCAGCCAGGTCGGGCCCTCATACCACCAGTGGCCGAACAGCTCGGTGTCGAACGCGGCCACCACGTGCGCGGGCCGGCCGATCCGCTCGGACTCGGACACCAGCCGGTTGCGCACCACCTCGACGAAGTCGGCGACGTGGATGTCGACCGCGCGGTCGGCGCGCTCGGGGTCATAGGGAGCCTTGCCGTCGGACCCCACGTTGCGGCCCGTGACGCGCGCCGGCTTGAGCCCGGTCAGGTGGTCATAGGTGTGGAAGTCCCGGTAGGCGGCGTGCCCGGGGTAGCCGGACTTGGGCGACCACACGCGGTAGCTGACCTGCAGGTCACGTCCGAATGCGACCACTCCGCTGGCGCCGACCGGGCGGCCCAGCGCCGTGTCGCCGTGCAGGGAAGGCCCGTCGACCATGAAGTGGCTGACCCCGGCCGCGGCATAGTCGTGCTCCATACCGGGGGCATAGGCGCACTCGGGCGCCCAGATCCCGGTGGGGCGGGCAGACATCCGCAGACGCGCGTCGGCCAGACCTTCGCGCAGCGCGAACTCCCGCAACCGGGGATTCAGCAGCGGCTGGAACGGGTGGGCCAGCGGTCCGCCGAGCAGCTCCACCGTGCCGGCGTCGATCAGGCCCCGCAGTAGTGGGCTGCCGCCGTGGCGCCACAGCGTGGCGAAGTCCTCGAGTGCCCGATCGGCCTCCTGGCATTCGCGAACGCCGAAGGCCCGCAACGCTTCCGGCGTGCAGGACAGATAGTCGGACGATTTCGACCGCGGCAGTGACCGCACGCTGGCAGCTTCGAAGGCGCGCAGCCGCCAGTTGGCCAGCCAGTGGTACATGCCGTCCAGGCAGTACGGGTCGTCGAGCTGCGCGTTGACCACCGGCGTCATGCCCAGGGTGAGCAGGCCGCCGCGATCCTCCTCGGCCAGCGCGCGCAGCACCCGGAACAGCGGCAGATAAGCGGCCGCCCACGACTGGTAGAGCCATTCCTCGCCGACCGGCCACCGACCGTGGTGCGCCAGCCAGGGCAGGTGGGTGTGCAGCACCAACGTGAACATGCCGGGTATCCGGGCGGATGAATCGGTCAACGGCGCACCGCGATCGCCACCAGATCCAGGCTGTCGTCAATGTCACAGTCGGACCGCTCGAGCAGGTCGAAGTCGGCGGTGGCCACCGCCGCGACGTCGGCCACCAACTCGGGCGACCAGGGCGCGTCGGCCACTGCCCGCTCGATCTGCGCGTCGATGATGGAGCCGCCGTGGCGGGCATCCATCTCCCGCAGTCGCGGCCCGTGGAACAGCCCGCTCATCGACACGTCGCTGAAACCGCCCTCGACCAGCAGTTGGGTGAGCTCGTCGGCGTTGAGTTCGCGGGTGTGGAACGGGTTGATCGGGGTGTCGCGGCCGGGGGAGAAGGTGATGCGATTCGGCGTCGACACCATCAGCACACCCCCGGGCGCAGCACCCGCGCGCACTCGCGGATGAACTGGCCCTGGTCCCACAGATGCTCGATGACCTGGAAGTTCACCACCACGTCCACGGATGCGTCGGGAAGCGGCAATTCGGTCAGGTTGGCGTGCAGCACCTGCACCCGGGGATAGCGGTGGCGGACGTGGGCGACCGCGGACTCGTCGTAGTCGACGGCTAACACCCTGGCGGCCAGCTCGGCGATCAGGTCCGCGCCGTAGCCCTCTCCGCAGCCGGCCTCCAGCACGTCACGGCCCGCGCACCGCGGCGCCAGGCGCTCGTAGACCACCTCGTGCCGGCGGAACCAGTAGTTCTCGATGTCGAGGTCGGGGATGGTGCGCTCGCCGGTCAGCGTCAACCCCGGATCGGCCGCGTGGTCGATCCGGTCCGGAGTATTGGGGACGATTGCGCTCATTGTTAAGGCAGGCTAATGCCTGGCCTCTGATTCGCGAACCGGACCGGGGAACAACGGGGAAGCCCAGGGCAATCGGCCCAGCAAGGACCCGCTATGGTGAGTGGGCAGACCGCGATAAGTTACCTGCTAGTAACATGGCCTATGCGGTCAAGAAACGCGTTACCGAGGTCCCGTAGTCGACGCTCCGGGACTCCTTCGAGGAGGACGAACCACACTCATGACGAACATCGTGGTCCTGATCAAGCAGGTTCCAGACACCTGGTCGGAGCGCAAGCTCTCCGACGGCGACTGGACGCTCGACCGCGAGGCCGCTGACGCGGTCCTGGACGAGATCAACGAGCGCGCTGTGGAAGAAGCGCTGCAGATCCGGGAGCGGGAGGGCGGCGACGGATCGGTCACCGTGCTGACCGCCGGTCCCGAGCGCGCCACCGAGGCGATCCGCAAAGCCCTGTCGATGGGCGCCGACAAGGCCGTCCACCTCAAGGACGACGGCTTGCACGGCTCGTGCGTGGTGCAGACCGCGTGGGCGCTGGCCCGTGCGCTGGGCACCATCGAGGGCACCGAGTTGGTGATCGCCGGAAACGAGTCCACTGACGGCTCTGGCGGCGCGGTGCCGGCGATCATCGCCGAGTACCTGGGCCTGCCTCAGCTCACTCACGTGCGCAAGCTGTCCGTCGAGGACGGCAAGATCACGGCCGAGCGCGAGACCGACGACGGCCTGTTCAGCCTCGAGGCCACGCTGCCCGCCGTGGTGAGCGTCAACGAGAAGATCAACGAGCCGCGCTTCCCGTCCTTCAAAGGCATCATGGCCGCCAAGAAGAAGGAAGTCACCGTGCTGACGCTGGCGGAGATCGGGGTCGAGGCCGACGAGGTGGGCCTGGCCAACGCCGGTTCGTCCGTGCTGTCGTCGACACCGAAGCCGCCGAAGACCGCAGGCGAGAAGGTCACCGACGAGGGCGAGGGCGGCAGCGAGATCGTCAAGTACCTGGTCGGCCAGAAGATCATCTGAGCCCAAACTCAACGTAGAGAGCGAATAACCCATGGCTGAAGTTCTGGTGCTCGTCGAGCACGCCGAAGGGGCCCTGAAGAAGGTCACTTCCGAATTGATCACCGCGGCACGTGCCCTTGGTGAGCCGGCTGCCGTCGTCGTCGGTGCGTCCGGTACCGCCGCACCGCTGGTGGACGGCCTCAAAGAGGCCGGCGCCGAGAAGATTTACGTCGCCGAGTCCGACGTGGCGGAGAACTACCTGATCACGCCGTACGTCGACGTGCTGGCATCGCTGGCCGAGTCCAACGCGCCCGCGGCGGTGCTGCTGGCCGCCAACGCCGACGGCAAGGAGATCGCCGGCCGGCTGGCCGCGCGCATCGGGTCGGGTCTGCTGGTCGACGTGGTCGAGGTGCGGGAGGGTAACAAGGCCCTGCACTCGATCTTCGGTGGCGCCTACACCGTCGAGTCGCAGGTCAACGGCGACACCCCGGTGATCACGGTGCGGGGCGGCGCCATCGACGCCGAGCCCAAGGCCGGCGCCGGTGAGCAGGTCAACGTCGAGGTTCCGGCCCCGGCGGAGAACGCGACGAAGATCACCTCGCGCGAGCCGGCCGTGGCCGGCGACCGCCCCGAGCTGACGGAGGCCAGCGTCGTGGTCTCCGGTGGCCGCGGCGTGGGCAGCGCGGAGAACTTCAGCGTGGTCGAGGAGCTGGCTGACTCGCTGGGTGCCGCTGTGGGTGCCTCGCGCGCCGCGGTGGACTCCGGCTACTACCCGGGGCAGTTCCAGGTGGGCCAGACCGGCAAGACGGTCTCGCCGCAGCTCTACATCGCACTGGGCATCTCCGGGGCTATCCAGCACCGGGCCGGCATGCAGACCTCGAAGACCATCGTCGCGGTGAACAAGGACGAAGAAGCGCCGATCTTCGAGATCGCCGACTACGGCGTGGTCGGAGACCTGTTCAAGGTCACCCCGCAGGTGACCGAGGGCGTCAAGGCCCGTAAGGGCTGATCTTCACGCGAACGGCCCCGCGGGTTTACCCGCGGGGCCGTTCGCGTCTCATTCGTCATCTGACGTGCATCGACACGTCAGCGGGCCGATGCCGGTTAGCTGACCGCCTGCGCCACGTTGGTGCCATGAGCATCGCATCCGTTCTCATACCCAGCGACAAGCCACGAGGCCCGGCGACACGGTCGTCGTCCGGACCGCACTATTCCCTGTTGCTGTCCACCGATCCGAGCCTCATCGAAGCGGCCCAGCGCCTGCGCTACGACGTGTTCAGCAGCACCCCCGGTTTCGCCCTGCCCACCGCCGCTGACGGCGGGGCCGGCCGCGATATCGACCGGTTCGACGAGTACTGCGACCACCTCCTGGTCCGCGACGACGACACCGGAGAACTGGTCGGTTGCTACCGCATGCTGCCCCCGGCCGGCGCCATCGCCGCAGGCGGCCTCTACACCGCAACCGAATTCGACGTCCGGGACTTCGACGCGCTGCGGCCGTCACTGGTGGAGATGGGGCGCGCGGTGGTGCGCGACGGCCACCGCAACGGCGGGGTGGTCCTACTGATGTGGGCGGGCATTCTGGCCTACCTGGATCGCTGCGACTACGACTACGTCACCGGCTGTGTCTCGGTGCCGGTCCAAACCGGCGGCGAGGCTGCCGGCAGCCAGATCCGCGGCGTGCGCGACTTCGTCCTCAGGCGGCACCCTTCGCGGTACCGGGTACGGCCGTACCGGCCGGTGTGCCTCGACGGCGTGGCTCTCGACGACATCGCGCCACCCGCACGGCCTACCGTCCCGCCGTTGATGCGCGGTTACCTGCGACTCGGCGCCCGGGCCTGCGGCGAACCCGCGCACGACCCGGACTTCGGCGTCGGCGACTTCTGCGTGCTGCTGGGCAAGAGTGACGCGGACACCCGCTATCTCAAGCGATTGCGGTCGGTGTCGGCCGCCGGCGAAATGGGCGGCGCGGCAATGGGGGGAGCGGCCCGGTGAATACATCGGGCGGGCACTCCTGGCTGCCCCGCGCATCGTGTGACGTCGGCTGTCTGGACGCCGCGGCGGTGTCTGGGCCGGCGGTGCGGTTGCGGGCCGCGTTGCGCATCACGCTGGTCCTGCTGCTGGCCCCCGGCCTGCCGTTGCTGGGCATCCCGCTGCCGGGCTCCACCCACCTTCAGCGCGCCTACTGCCGGTTGATGCTGCGCAGCCTCGGCGTGCGAATTTCAGTGTCAGGCAATCCAATTCGCAATCTGAGCGGAGTCCTGGTGGTGAGTAGCCACGTGTCGTGGCTGGATGTCTTCGCGATCGGCGCGGTGCTGCCGGGGTCATTCGTCGCGCGGGCCGACATGTTCACCGGCCCGGCGAGTGGCGTCGTCGCGCGGATCCTGAAGATCATCCCGATCGAGCGGAGCAGCCTGCGGCGGTTACCCGCCGTGGTGGACGCCGTCGCGCGGCGGCTGCGGGCCGGTCAGACGGTGGTGGCCTTCCCGGAAGGCACCACCTGGTGTGGCGTGGCCTTCGGCAGCTTCTACCCGGCCATGTTCCAGGCCGCGATCGACGCGGGCCGTCCGGTGCAGCCGCTGCGCCTGACCTACCACCACCTGGACGGGCGGATGTCGACCGCACCGGCCTACGTCGGCCGGGACACCCTGCTGAGCTCGGTCTACCGGGTGGTCTGTGCGCGCCGCACGGTGGCCCGGGTGCGGGTCGAGTCGCTGCAGCTACCGGGTGCCGACCGGCGCGCCCTGGCCCGGCGCTGCCAGTCCGCGGTGCGCTCGGGCGCTCCGGCGGCTCTGGACCACGCGCTGGTGGCCTGAAAGCTCCTCCGCGTCTCGGTGGACAATGGAGTTCGTCGAGCGCGGAGGTACCCATGAGTCGTTGGCCGAAGCCGGATGTCGCTGGTCCTGGGCAAGAGTCGGTGTGGGACTATCCCCGCCCGCCGCGGCTGGAAGACTTCAGCGGTTCGATCACGATCGAATTGGGTGGTCAGCAGATCGCGTCGACCCAGCGCGCCTGGCGGGTGCTGGAGACCAGTCACCCGCCGACCTACTACCTGCCCCGCGAGGCCTTCGCCGAGGGTGTGCTGCGGCCGGCCGCCGGTTCCTCGTGGTGTGAATGGAAGGGCCAGGCCAGCTACTTCGACCTGGTGACGCCCGCGCGGGTCGCTTCGCGCGCGGCCTGGACCTACGCGCGGCCCACCGCCGGGTTCACGCCCATCGCGAACGCGATCGCGGTGATGGCCGCGCAGGTGGACCGCTGCACCGTCAACGGCGAAGAGGTGATTCCGCAACCGGGCGGGTTCTACGGGGGTTGGATCACCAGCTGGATAGTCGGCCCGTTCAAGGGAATTCCGGGATCGATGGGTTGGTAGTCGGCGAATGGGAAACCTGGATCGATGACGTTCAGTGTGAATCGGTTCGTTGCCGCGTCCCCGGAGGCGGCGTGGGACCTGCTCGTCGACCTCGACGCCTGGCCGCGCTGGGGGCCGTCGATCAGCGGCGCCGAACTCGACCAGCCGGGGAGGCGCCTGGGTCCGGGTGTCACCGGCACGGTCCAGACGGCGCTGCTGGTCCGGCTGCCGTTCGTCGTCACCGACTTCCAACCCGGCAGGTGCTGGGTCTGGAAGGTGGCCGGGGTTCCGGCCACCTGGCACCGGGTGGATCCGGCGGACGGCGGCGCACGGGTCACCTTCGGGGTGCCGTGGTGGGCTCCCGCCTATCTGGCCGTGTGCGAGATCGCGCTACGCCGCATCGAGAAGCTGCTGACCTGATGGACTTACGGCGCGTCGTCTCCGAGGCGACGCTGCTGGGCTACCACCTCGTCCAGGTCCTTCAGCCTGCCCAGGCCCGCCATCGGTTGCGCCATCCGCCGGTTGCGTCCCAGCTCCTCTGTGTTGCGAGCCAGAAACCACCAGTAACCGCCGGTGAAAGGGCAGGCGTGCTCGCCGACCCGCTTGCTGGGCTGGTACCGGCAGCCGCCGCAGTAGTCGCTCATGCGGTTGATGTAGGCGCCGCCGGACGCATACGGCTTGGTCGCCATCAATCCGCCGTCGGCGTGCAACGACATGCCGACCACATTGGCCACCATCACCCAGTCGTAGCCGTCGACAAAGGATCGGTGGAACCAGTCGGTGACGGCGGCTGGGTCCCAACCCCGTTGCAGCGCATAGTTGGACAGCACCATCAAGCGCGGGATGTGGTGGACCCAGCCGTGGTCGCGCACCTGCGCCAGCACGTCGGAGAGGCAGTTCGCTTCCACCGCATCGGCGTCCAGTTCGGTGAACCAGGTCGGCAATGCGGATTTGGCATGTAAAGCGTTGCGGTGACGGTAGTTTCGCCCGAAATGCCAGTAGACATGCCAGATGTAGTCGCGCCAGCCGATCAGCTGGCGGATATATCCCTCGACGCTGCTGATCGGCGCGTCGCCGCTGCGGTAAGCGTCCTCGGCGGCGTAGGCGCAATCCAACGGGTCCAGCAGGCCCAGGTTCATCGGCGCCGAGAGCAGGCTGTGGGCCATGAAGCGGTCTCCGGTGAGCATGGCGTCCTCGTGCGGGCCGAAGTGCGGCAGCCGTTCGCGGACAAAGACTTTCAGCGCCTGCTGCGCTTCCGCCGCGGTGACGGCGAACTCCCGAGGGCCGTCGCGTCCGACGAACGACACCGCCCCGTCGCGCTCCCAGCGGTCCAGGTCGGCGCGGACCTGTTCGTCGATCTCGTCCTCTTCGGGCTGCCACGGCGGCGGAATGCCCAAGCCTTCAGCGTTCTTGGGGGCGGGCTCGCGATTGTCAGCGTCGAAATTCCACCTGCCCTCGACGGGCTGGTCACCGTCCATCAACAGGTCGAATCGGCGGCGAGCGCTGCGATAGAAGTTCTCCATGCGCAGGGTGCGCTGTGATTTCGCCCACTCGTCGAAATCCTCCCGGCTGGTGCAGAACCCCCGGGCGGGCAGCACGTCGACCGACGGCAGCGACCGGATGAACCGGTCGGCCGCCCACGAGGTGGGCTGGCACACGCTGACCGGCTCATTGAGCTGATCGAGTGCCTCCCGATAGCTGCTCGTCTGCAGAAACACGGCCTGCTCACCGAGTTCAGCTGCCCGGTGGCGCAGCGCCGAGAGCACCAGATGAGCCTTGCGCCGGTGGAAACGGCGACGCGCGAACACCGCCTGCGACTCGATGAGCAGCACCGGCTGGGCCGAATCGTCCAGAAAGTGGGGGCCGAGTTGATCGGCGAAGCACCACCGCCGGACGTCGGCGCTCATGCGGTCCCGCGCTTGGTCGGCAGTACGGTCAACTGTCCCCCTGTGGCAGTACTGAACACTTTGTTCACTACGTTAACAGGCGCTGGCCTTTCCGCTGTTCCGGCCGGAATCGTCGCAGGCGGTGCTGAACGGTCCTGCTCCTCATCCGGCCGTTCCGGCCGGAATCGTCGCAGGACGAGCCGGTATCGTGGGGCGGGTCATGGTCTACCTCGATCACGCCGCCACCACCCCGATGCACCCCGCCGCCATCGAGGCGATGACCGCTGTGCTGGGCACCGTGGGCAATGCGTCGTCGCTGCACACCACCGGTCGCACGGCGCGCCGGCGGATCGAGGAATCACGGGAACTGATCGCCGACAAACTCGGTGCGCGCCCCTCGGAAGTCATCTTCACCGCGGGCGGCACCGAAAGCGACAACCTGGCCGTCAAGGGCCTGTACTGGGCCCGTCGCGACGAGAACCCGAACCGCCGCCGCATCGTCACCAGCGAAGTCGAACACCACGCCGTACTGGACAGCGTCAACTGGCTCGTCGAGCACGAAGGCGCCGAAGTCAGCTGGCTGCCCACCGACTCCGACGGTTCGGTGTCGGCCGCCGACCTGCGCGAGGCGCTCGACGGCGGTGACGACGTGGCGCTGGTATCGGTGATGTGGGCCAACAACGAAGTCGGCACCATTCTGCCGACCGCCGAATTGGCAGCTGTGGCAGCCGAGTTCGGCGTCCCGATGCACTGCGACGCCGTGCAGGCGGTCGGGCAGCTGCCGGTCGACTTCGGTGCCAGCGGACTCTCGGCGATGAGCGTGACCGGGCACAAGTTCGGCGGCCCGCCCGGGGTGGGTGCGCTGTTGCTGCGCCGCACCGTCGCGTGTGTGCCGCTGCTGCACGGCGGTGGCCAGGAGCGCGACATCCGTTCAGGCACACCGGATGTCGCCGGTGCGGTGGGAATGGCCGCGGCGGCCCGCATTGCGGTGGACGGGCTGGAGGCCAACAGCACTCGGCTGCGGGCACTGCGGGACCGGCTGGTCGAGGGTGTGCTCGCGCAGATCGACGACGTCCGGGTCAACGGAGCCTCCGACCCACGGCGGCTCCCTGGCAACGCGCACTTCACCTTCCGCGGTTGCGAAGGCGACGCGCTGTTGATGCTGCTGGACGCCAACGGAATCGAGTGTTCGACCGGGTCGGCCTGTACCGCCGGGGTGGCGCAGCCGTCGCACGTGCTGATCGCGATGGGCGCCGACCCGGCCAGCGCCCGCGGATCGCTACGACTTTCCTTCGGGCACAACAGTGTTGACTCTGATGTCGACGCCGCGTTGCAGGTACTGCCCGGTGCTGTGGCCCGAGCGCGGCGTGCCGCCCTGGCCGCCGCGGGGTCGGCCCAGTGAGGGTTCTCGCCGCGATGAGCGGTGGGGTGGACTCGTCGGTGGCCGCCGCCCGCATGGTGGACGCCGGACACGACGTGGTCGGCGTGCATCTGGCGCTGTCGACCGCCCCGGGCACCTTGCGTACCGGATCACGCGGCTGCTGCTCCAAGGAGGACGCCTCCGATGCCCGCCGCGTCGCCGACGTCCTCGGAATACCTTTCTACGTATGGGATTTCGCGGAGAAGTTTCAGGCGGACGTCATCGAGGACTTCGTTTCCTCCTATGCGCGCGGGGAGACGCCGAATCCCTGCGTCCGCTGTAATCAGCAGATCAAGTTCTCGGCCCTGTCGGCGCGCGCGCTGGCGTTGGGTTTCGACCAGGTGGTCACCGGGCACTATGCGCGACTGTCCGGCGGACGGCTGCGCCGCGCCGTCGACCGCGACAAGGACCAGTCCTACGTGCTGGCCGTGCTGACCGCCGAGCAGTTGCGGCACGCGGCCTTCCCGATCGGCGACACCCCCAAGCCGCAGATCCGTGCCGAGGCGGCCCGGCGCGGACTGGCGGTCGCTGAAAAGCCGGACAGCCATGACATCTGCTTCATCCCGTCCGGCAACACCCAGGCCTTCCTCGGCGAGCGGATCGGCGTCCGGCGCGGGGCGGTGGTCGACAAGGACGGTGCGGTGCTCGCCGAACATGACGGCGTGCACGGCTTCACCATCGGTCAGCGCAAGGGTCTGGGCATCGCCGGGCCGGGCCCGGACGGTCGTCCCCGCTATGTGACGGCGATCGACGCCGATACCGCCACCGTGCACGTCGGCAGTGCGACCGAACTGGACGTCCACACACTGACCGGCCGCGCCCCGGTCTTCACTGGCGGGACGGCGCCCACGGGCCCGATCGAGGGCGCGGTGCAGGTGCGCGCACACGGCGAAATCGCCGACGCGGTAGCCGAATTGGTCGACGGTGAGCTGGTGGTGCAGTTGCGGGCGCCACTTCGCGGCGTGGCGCGCGGTCAGACGCTGGTGCTCTACCGTCCCGACCCCGAGGGCGACGAGGTGATCGGCAGCGCCACCATCGCCGGCACCGGGCAGGCCTAACTTCCCGGCACGTTGGCCGCCATGTTCGTCATGACGATCTCCGAGACCGATTCCGGGAAGCCGCAGAAGGTGACTTCCAGCAGGGCCACCGAGAGCACCCGGTAATCGCGACCGCACGAACCCGGCCGCATCCGTAGCGAATCGGTGCCGGCGTCCCACGAGTTGACGAACAACCAGCCCATCGAGCTGTCCGCACAACCCTTGACCGTGGACACCAGCCCGTCGAAGGCCCGCCGGGCGGTACCGGCGTCGTGGTAGCTCGCGGCACCCTCGGAGATCAGCCGACCATCGGGCGGGTCCTGAAAGGTCGTCTTGTGGAAGGCCTTGACGTCGGGGCCGAACGTGGCCGTCTCGGCGAACACGAACCGGCATTCTGCCGGCGCGGTCGTGGCGAGTTCCTCGATGTCCACCGGGTATCTGCCGTCCATCGAGGGAATGATCGTCAGATGCTCGCCGGCGCCGGTGATCGACCGCATCCGTGACTGGTCCAGCAGGACCGTACCGGCGTCGAGCACGCCCAGAGGGACGGCACCGAAGGCCGGCAGCGCCTCGCCGCTCACCACGCGAGTGCAGGCCGTCGCCAGCACCACCGCGCCGCACGCCAGGAGCAACCGCGTCGATCTCGCCATGTGCCGCCCTTCCGGTTCGAAATCTACCCGCGTCCAACAGTGCTAAACACCCCTGGTCGGAGGCCCATTGTGTGAGGTCGAATACGGTTGGCCGGTGAGTGGTTTCGCACAGGGCAGCGGCATCGGATCCTGGCCCGGCACCTCCGCGCGCCAGGCCGCCGAAGTCGTCGTCGGTGAACTGGCCGGAGCGCTGGCCCATCTCGTCGAGTTGCCGGCCCGCGGGGTGGGTGCCGACATGCTCGGGCGTGCCGCGGCCCTGCTGGTCGACGTGGCCCTGGACACCGTGCCGCGCGGCTACCGCATCGCCTCCCGTCCGGGTGCGGTGACGCGCCGGGCCGTCAGCATGCTGGACGAGGACATGGACGCGCTGGAGGAGGCGTGGGAGACCGCGGGCCTGCGGGGCGGGGACCGCGTGGTCAAGGTGCAGGCGCCAGGGCCGGTGACCCTGGCGGCGGGGCTGGAGCTGAGCAACGGTCACCGCGCGATCACCGACGCGGGGGCGCTGCGCGACCTGACCGCCTCGCTGGCCGAAGGGGTCGCCGCCCACCGCGCCGCGCTGTCGCGCCGGCTGGACACCCCGGTGGTGGTGCAGTTCGACGAACCGACGCTGCCGGCCGCGCTGGGCGGACGGCTGACCGGTGTCACCGCGCTGAGCCCGGTGCCCTCGCTCGACGAGGCGGTGGCCGAGACCCTGCTGACAACGTGCGTCGAGGTGGTCGGCGTCGATGTCATGCTGCACACCTGTGCTCCGGACCTCCCGTGGGACATGTTGGGGCGCACCGGGATTGACGCAGTATCGGTGGATGTCAACACGCTGCGCGCCGCCGAGCTGGATGGGATCGCGGCTTTCCTGGAGACGGGGCGCGCCGTGGTGCTGGGGGTGGTCGACAGCAGTGCGCCCGAGCGCCGGCCGTCGGTCGAAGAGGTGGCCACCAGGGTGGTCGGGGTGACCGACCGGCTTGGGTTCGGGCGTTCGTCCCTGCGTGGACGCGTCGGTGTCAGCCCCGCGTGCGGGTTGGCGGGCGCGACGCCCCAGTGGGCGCGCACCGCCATCGGGCTGGCCCGAGACGCCGCCGAGGCGTTCACCCGGGATCCCGACGCGATCTAGATCCTTGCGCAACCATTTGGTTGCTTTTCTGGGCCTGGCGTGATGGGGTAATACGCAACCAGGAGGTTGCGCATGGAGAGTGATCGGATCGAGAAGCAGGTCCTGCTGCGGGCGCCGCTGCAGCGGGTGTGGGCGGCGATCAGCGATGCGGAGCAGTTCGGACGCTGGTTCGGCGTCCGGTTCGACGGTCCGTTCGTCGAGGGCCGAGAGGTCACCGCGACAATTACGCCCACCGAGGTTGACGCCGACGTCGCAAAGCGTCAGGAGCCCCACGCCGGCGTCGCCAGCCGCTGGCAGATCGTCGCGGTGGAACCGCCCAGGCGGTTCGCCTACCGCTGGCCTATCGACCCCGACCGCGAGGACACCACGCTGGTGGAGTTCATCCTTGCCGAGGTTTCCGGCGGGGTATCGCTCACCATCGTCGAGTCGGGCTTCGACGCGATACCGGAGGCGCGCCGCGGTCCTTCCTTCGAGGCGAACTCCGAGGGCTGGGCGATTCAGACCGATTTGGTGCGCCGCTATCTGGATCTCGCATGACGGCCGTCGGCGCGCCGCTGTTCGATGCCCTCGGCGACGCCAACCGGCTGCGCATCGTGGTGCGGCTGTGCGAGGTGGGTCCGAGCTCGACAACCCAAGTGACACAGGCCATTCCGGTCACCCGGCAGGCGGCCAGCAAGCATCTGCAGCTGCTGGAGTCGGCGGGAGTGGTGAGCAGCTGCCGGCGCGGCCGCGAACGAGTGTGGACGGTGCGGACCGAGCCGCTGGCCCAGGCCGGCGACTATCTCGCCCAGTTGTCGCGGCGCTGGGACGCCGCGGTGGACCGGCTGCGCGCTTACGTGGAGGACTAGGGCCCGTTCGCCGACATTGCCGGGAGGGCTGTGATGTCGTCCCTGGCGCGACCATGACGGCAATGTCGGCGCGAGCGGATAGCCTGCCAAGGTGACGTCTCCCGAGGTGCTACGGCCCGAAGTGATGCGCGCATGGCAGGACCTGGCCGAGGAGGTACGCGAACACCAGTTCCGCTATTACGTGCGCGACGCGCCGGTCATCACCGACGCGGAATTCGACCAGCTGCTGCGCAAGCTGGAGGCGCTGGAGGCCGAGTACCCCGAGCTGCGCACACCCGACTCGCCCACCCAACTGGTCGGCGGCGCCGGGTTCGCGACGGAGTTCGAGGCGGCCGAGCACCTCGAGCGGATGCTGAGCCTTGACAACGCGTTCAGCGCCGAGGAACTGAGTGCCTGGGCGGCCAGGGTGCACGCCGAGGTCGGGGACGAGGCGCACTACCTGTGCGAACTCAAGATCGACGGCGTCGCATTGTCGTTGGTGTACCGGGACGGACGACTGGCGCGCGCGGCGACGCGGGGAGACGGCCGCACCGGCGAGGACGTCACCCTCAACGCGCGCACCATCGACGACGTGCCGCTGCGCCTGGCCCCCAGCGACGAATACCCGGTGCCCGATGTTCTCGAGGTGCGCGGCGAGGTCTTCTTCCGGGTCGACGACTTCGCCGCCCTGAACGCGAGCCTGGTAGAGGAGGGCAAGGCGCCGTTCGCCAATCCGCGCAACAGCGCCGCCGGCTCGCTGCGCCAGAAGGATCCCGCCGTGACCGCCCGCCGGAAGCTGCGGATGATCTGCCACGGGCTGGGGCACACCGAGGGTTTCCGGCCGGTCAGTCAGCATGCGGCCTACCTGGCGCTCAAGGAGTGGGGACTGCCGGTGTCCACGCACACCACCGTCGTCACCGGCCTGGCGTCGGTCCAGGAGCGCATCGAGTACTGGGGTGAACACCGCCACGAGGTGGACCACGAGATCGACGGTGTGGTGGTCAAGGTCGACGAGATGGCGTTGCAGCGCCGGCTGGGTTCCACATCGCGGGCCCCGCGCTGGGCGATCGCCTATAAGTACCCGCCGGAAGAGGCCCAGACCAAGTTGCTCGACATCCGGGTCAACGTCGGCCGCACGGGCCGGGTCACTCCGTTCGCGTTCATGACTCCGGTCAAGGTGGCGGGCTCGACGGTGGCGCAGGCCACGCTGCACAACGCCTCGGAGGTCAAACGCAAGGGCGTGCTGATCGGCGACACCGTGGTGATCCGCAAGGCCGGCGACGTGATCCCCGAGGTGCTGGGCCCCGTGGTCGACCTGCGCGACGGCTCGGAACACGAATTCGTCATGCCCACAACGTGTCCCGAGTGCGGCACCACCCTGGCGCCGGAGAAGGAGGGTGACGCCGACATCCGGTGCCCCAACGCCCGGGGTTGCCCGGCGCAGTTGCGCGAGCGCGTTTTCCATGTCGCCAGCCGGAACGCACTGGACATCGAGGTGCTTGGTTACGAGGCCGGGGCCGCGCTGCTGCAGTCCGGGGCGATCTCCGACGAAGGCGACCTGTTCAGTCTCACCGAAGAGGACCTGCTGAGCACCGAGCTGTTCCGGACCAAGGCCGGCGACCTGTCGGCCAACGGCCGGCGCCTGCTGGCCAACCTGGACAAAGCCAAGGCCGCGCCCCTGTGGCGGGTCCTGGTGGCGTTGTCGGTCCGTCATGTGGGGCCGACGGCGGCGCGCGCGCTGGCGGCCGCCTTCGGCAGCCTCGACGCGATTGCCGAGGCGACGACCGACCAGCTGGCCGCCGTCGAAGGGGTGGGCACCACCATCGCGGCCGCGGTCACCGACTGGTTCACCGTCGACTGGCACCGCGACATCGTCGACAAGTGGCGCGCCACCGGTGTACGGATGGCCGACGAGCAGGACGACAGCGTGCCCCGCACCCTGGCGGGGCTGAGCATCGTGGTGACCGGCTCGCTGGCCGGCTTCTCCCGCGACGATGCCAAGGAGGCGATCGTCAGCCGGGGTGGCAAGGCGGCCGGTTCGGTGTCGAAGAAGACCTCGTTCGTCGTGGTGGGGGACTCGCCCGGCTCGAAATACGACAAGGCCGTCGAACTCGGCGTGCCGGTCCTCGACGAGGACGGGTTCCGCAGATTGCTGGCCGAGGGACCGCCGGAAACCGAGCCCGAACCGGAGTGAATCGGTACGGTACTGGACCGTACTAGGGCCGGAGTCCTATCGTGGGCGCTATGGCGGGCACGGCGGAACTCCCCACGGACGCATCTCCGTGGTCGCCGCGTGAAGCCGAGCTGCTGGCTGTGACGTTGCAGCTGCTGGCCGAACACGGGTACGACGGGTTGACGGTGGACGCCGTCGCCAACACCGCCCGCGCCAGCAAGGCCACCGTCTATCGCCGCTGGCCCTCGAAAGCCCAACTGGTATTGGCGGCCTTCATCGAGGGTGTCTGCCAGGTCGCGGTGGCTCCCAACACCGGCTCACTGCGAGGCGACCTCGTCAAGATCGGCGAAACCATCTGCGAGCACGCAGCCCAACAGTCCAGCACCATCCGCGCGGTGCTCGTCGAAGTGTCGCGCCACCCGGCCCTGGCCGACGCAATGCAGCATCAGTTCCTGGATCAGCGAAAAGCGCTTATTCAGGGCGTATTACGGCAGGCGGTCGACCGGGGCGAAATCGCGGAGGCGGCCGTCACCGACGAGTTGTGGGATCTGCTGCCGGGGTACCTCATCTACCGTTCCATCATCCCGAACCGGCCGCCGGACAGCCGCACCGTGCGGGCCCTGGTGGACGGCTTCATCCTGCCCGGCCTGACCCGATCGGTCTGACACAGCCCGCCACCGGCGGTTAGCAAAGTGCACGCGCGCGTCTCTTGTGCAGTACGGTCCAGTACCGTACTGTCAAAGCCAGAGAACGTGCCGGCGCGCCGGTGGAATCGCCCGATCATCGAAAGGTCAACGGGTGAAAGGTGTTTCGCGGACATCCTGGTTCAGGAGGGGATGGATGGCGCTGGTCGCGGTCGTCGTCGTGGTGACCGCGGGATTTGCCATCTACCGCCTGCACGGCATGTTCAATGCCGGCAAGAGCGCGTCGGCCGGCCACGGCATCTCCAATGAGATCGTCCCGTTCAACCCCAAACACGTCGTTCTCGAGGTCTTCGGCGCCCCGGGGGCGACGGCCACCATCAACTACCTCGACGTCAACGCCCAGCCGCAGGAGGTCGTCAACGCCGTTCTGCCGTGGTCGTTCACCATCACGACCACCGAGCCGGCGGTCCTGGGAAACGTTGTGGCACAAGGCAGCGGTGACACCCTCTCGTGCCGGATCACCGTCAACGGCGACGTCAAGGACGAACGCACCGTCAACACACCCAACGCCTACACCTTCTGTTTGGACAAGTCCGGATGAGCAACGAGCAGCTGCCCCGAATTCCGCACACCATCCGCCGGCTCTCGGTGCCGATACTGCTGTTCTGGGTGGTGCTGGCCGGTGTCTCCAACGCGCTGGTGCCGCAACTGGAAGAGGTGGGCAAGACCCACAACGTGGCGCTGATCATGGCCGACGCGCCGTCGCTGCAGGCGACCAAGCGCATCGGCCAGAAGTTCCACGAGTTCGACACCGACAGCACCGCCATGGTGGTGCTGGAAGGTGATCAGCCGTTGGGGGCCGACGCCCACCGGTATTACGACACGCTGATCCGCAGGCTCGAGGCCGACCGCAAACATGTCGAGCACGTTCAGGACTTCTGGGGCGACACGCTGACCGCCGCCGGGTCGCAGAGCTCCGACGGCAAGGCCGCCTACGTGCAGCTGAATCTCGCCGGCAACCAGGGTTCGGCGCTGGCCAACGAATCCGTCGGCGCGGTAAGGGAAATCATCGAACACCTACCACCCCCGGCGGGTGTCAAAGCCTACGTGACCGGCGCGGCGCCAGTGATCTCGGATCAGTTCGACGTCGGAAGCAAGGGGACCGCGAAGGTCACCGGCATCACCGTCGGGGTGATCGCGTTGATGCTGCTCTTCGTCTACCGCTCCTTCTTGACCATGCTGCTGGTGCTGGTGACGGTCCTGATCGAGATGGCCGCGGCCCGCGGCATCGTCGCCTTCCTCGGCAACGCCGGCATCATCGGGTTGTCGACCTATGCAACCAACCTGCTCACCCTGTTGGTGATCGCCGCCGGGACCGACTACGCGATCTTCGTCGTCGGGCGCTACCAGGAAGCGCGCAGCGCAGGCGAAGACCGGGATACGGCCTACTACATCATGTTTCGCGGCACCGCCCACATCGTTCTCGGCTCGGGACTGACCGTGGCGGGTGCGGTGTTCTGTCTGAGTTTCACCCGGCTGCCGTACTTTCAAAGTCTGGGCATACCGGCGGCACTGGGCATCCTCGTCGCACTGGTCGCCGCGTTGACACTGGCCCCGGCCGTGCTGACCCTGGGCGCCCGGGTCGGCATCTTCGAACCCAAACGCGCGATGCGGACCCGCGGCTGGCGCCGAATCGGAACGGCCATCGTGCGCTGGCCGGGTCCGGTGCTGACGGTGGCGTGCGCCCTGGCCTTCATCGGCCTGCTCACCCTGCCCGGATACAAAACGAGCTACGACACCCGCCCCTACATGCCGGAGAGTGCGCCGGCCAACGTCGGATACGCCGCTGCCGAGCGGCATTTCTCGCGGGCCCGGCTGGAACCGGAATTGCTGATGCTCGAAAGCGACCACGACATGCGCACCCCGGCCGACATGCTGATCCTGGACAGGGTTGCCAAGGCGGTGTTCCACCTACCGGGCATCGCGCAGGTGCAGTCCATCACCAGGCCGTTGGGCACTCCGCTCAACCACACCTCGCTGGCGTTCCAGATCAGCGCGCAGAGCGCCAACCAGACCGAAAACCTGCGTTACCAACGAGATCGCGCCGACGACCTGCTACGCCAGGCCGGTGAGCTGTCGAAGGGCATCGACATCCTGCGCCAGCAGTACACCCTGCAGCAGGAACTTGCGGCCACCACGCACAGCGAGGCCCAGAGTTTCCGCGACACCGTCGCCATCATGAACGACCTGCGCGACAAGATCGCCAACTTCGACGACTTCTTCCGGCCCATTCGGAGCTACTTCTATTGGGAGAAGCACTGTTTCGATATCCCGGCCTGCTTCGCAATCAGGTCGGTGCTGGACGCCCTGGACGGGATCGACCAACTCACGTCACGGTTTGAGGACCTCACGTCCACCCTGGAGAAACTCGACGCGCTGCAGCCCAAACTGGTGGCTCTGATCCCGCAACAGATCGCCAGTCAGGAGACCAACCACGACCTGACGATGGCGAACTACGCCACGCTGTCCGGAATCTACGCGCAGACCGCCGCGGCCATCGAGAACTCGACGGCGCTGGGGCGTGCCTTCGACACCGCCAAGAACGACGACACCTTCTACCTGCCGCCGGAAGTCTTCAACAACCCCGACTTCAAACGGGGGCTCAAGCTCTTTCTCTCGCCCGACGGCAAGGCCGCGCGAATGATCATCACCCACGAAGGCGATCCCGCCACACCGGAAGGCATTTCCCATATTGAGCCGATCAGGAACGCCGCGCACGAGGCCGTGAAGGGCACGCCGATGGCCGAGGCGAAGTTCTATCTCGGCGGCACCGCGGCCACCTATTCGGACATCCAGGACGGCGCCAAGTACGACCTGATGATCGCCGGAATCGCCGCACTGAGCCTGATTCTGTTGATCATGATGATGCTGACCCGCAGCCTGGTCGCCGCGCTGGTGATCGTCGGCACGGTGGCGCTCTCGCTGGGCGCCTCGTTCGGGCTGTCAGTGTTGGTGTGGCAGTACATGTTCGGTATCAAGCTGTACTGGGTGGTGCTGGCGCTGGCGGTGATCCTGCTGCTGGCCGTGGGCTCGGATTACAACCTGCTGTTGATCTCCCGGTTCCGCGAAGAGATCGGGGCCGGTCTCAACACCGGAATCATCCGGGCGATGGCGGGATCAGGTTCCGTGGTCACCTCGGCGGGCCTGGTGTTCGCGGTCACCATGTGCGCCTTCCTGTTCAGCGGTTTTCAGGTGCTGGGTCAGATCGGGACCACCATCGGGCTGGGCCTGTTGTTCGACACGCTCATCGTGCGTTCGTTCATGACGCCGTCAATCGCGGCGCTGCTGGGGCGCTGGTTCTGGTGGCCGCAACGCGTGCGTCCGCGTCCGGCCAGCCAGATGCTGCGACCGTACGGCCCCCGGTCGGCGGTCCGGCAGCTGCTGCTGTGGGAGGACGACGATCCGGTGGTGAAACCCCAAGCGCACTAACGCAATCCGGTGTCGATTGCGCCGACGGCGAGCAGCTGTCGGGTTGCCGAGGCGGACAGCGGCCGGCGGAACAGGAAGCCCTGAGCCCGCACGCAGCCCTCCTTCAGCAGTGTCCGGGCCGCACCTTCGCTCTCGACGCCCTCGGCGACCACGTTCAGGTCGAGCGCCTCGGCCAGCCCCATGACGGCCCGGACGATGGCCAGATCGTCGGCGCTGACGTCGAGATCCCGGACGAATCCGCGGTCGATCTTCAGGGTGCTCACCGGCAGTGTCCTGAGCAGTCCCATGCCGCTGAACCCGGTGCCGAAGTCGTCGATGGCGATGTCGATGCCGAGGTCGGTGAGTGCGCTCAGCGTGGCCCGGGTGCTGGCCACGTCTCTGATGAGCATGCTCTCGGTGATCTCCAGCCCGATCGCCATGCCGGTGAGGCCGAACTTGCCGACGATCCTGCTGACCGTGTTCACCAGGTCCTGGGCGACGAGCTGGGCCGGGGAGACGTTGACGCGCAACATGGTATCGAGGCCGACGCCTTCGGACCGCCACTGTGACAGGTCGGCGCAGGCCGCGTTGAGCACCCACTTGCCCAATTCGCCGGCCAGGTTCAGCGATTCGGCGATGGGGATGAACACGTCGGGCAGCAGGAGTCCCCGGGTCGGGTGTTGCCAGCGAGCGAGCGCCTCGACCGCGAGGATCTTGCCGGTCAGCATGTCTATCTCGGGCAGGTAGAGCACCGTCAGCGCATCGGTTTCGATGGCGCCCGGCAGGTGCAGCTCGATGTCGGCGCGCATCTTGCGCCGGTTGATCACGTCGGTGGAGACGACACCGATCCGTTGCGCGCCAGTGCCTTTGGTGCATTGCAGTGCGTCGTCGGCGTGCCGGAGCAGGTCCAGGCTGGAGTCCTTCCCGGGGTCGCCGGTTGCGACGCCGACGCTCACCGTGCGGTTGAGCACCTCGCCGCCGATGGCGACGTGATCCGTCAGGCGGGAGCTCAGCCGCTCGGCCAGGCGCCTCGCCTCGGCGAGGTCCATCGTCACCGCCGGCACGACGACGAATTCGTCGCCGCCGATCCGGGCGATCAGGCCCTGCCCCTGTATTGCCGCACTGGTTTCGGTGGCGAAGTCGCGGATGAACGCATCGCCGGCGTCATGCCCGAGGTAGTCGTTGATCGCCTTGAGACGGTCGAGATTGAACACCAGCACCGTCACCGGGCCGGGCTGGCCCGCGGCCAGACGCCCGTCGAGGTGGTTCACCAGGGCGCGCCGGTTAGGCAAGGCAGTCAGATCGTCGTGGCTGGCTTGATAGCTCAACTGATTCTCGATGCTGATCCGAGCCTGAACCTGCGCCAGCATGGTGGCCACCACGGTCAGCGCGTTGATCTCGTCGTCGCTCCAGCTACGGTCGCCGTATTTGATGAAACCGAGTGTCCCGGTGGTGACATCGCCGGACAGCAGTGGAATTGAGGCCAGCGAGACGGCCGGAAGGCCGCTCGCTTCGGAGATGGTCTGCTGGTATTTCTCGTCCTGGGATTCGGGCCGCAGGATCACCGGTTCCTTGGCGTTCTCGGCGAGCGCGAACACCGGGTCGGCATCGGCGAAATAGATGGTGTGCAACGGGTCGGGGTCCGGAATGTGTGGTCGCGGCGGCCATTCGGCCACCAACACGGTGGCGCGGATGGTGTGGTCGTTGTGCCGCAGAAAGCTGACATCGACGTCGAGGTAACGAACGAGCTCAGCCAGGACCTCCGTAGTTTTCGCCATGGCGGTGCTGCTGGTGGCGCCCAGCAGCTTGGTGGCCACCGTGGTGATGATGGCGTGCAAACTGGCCGGTGAAGGGTGGCTCTGCATGTGGCGGCTATCGAGCTGGTTTGCTGAAATCGGTCCGATGCGAACCCTAACAGCACATTCGTCCAGCCCGGCAACATTTCGTATATTTGCCAGGTAATTCGCTCCGCGACCTGGATGGGAGTGGCGGGCCGACTCGGGCGTCCAGATTATGCTGATGAAATCCGTTGTGGCGCAATCGGTCGTGCCGTCTTCAGCGCAGCAGGGTGGCGACGATGCCGGCCAGGTAGCCCAGGCGGGCCACCTCCGACGGCCGGAATTCCGGACCCGGCCGGCCCAGCACCACGGCGGTGTGCGAGTCGCCGAGCGGGGCCGCGACCATCGTCGTGTCCATATCGCGCCAGGCCTGCGGCACCCATTCGGCGCTGCCGTCGAGCGTCAGGGCATGTTCGATCGGCAGCCAGGGTGCCGAATCGGCCCGTGTTTCGGGTGCACCGGTGCTGCCGGCCAGCCGCTGCACCTTGCCCTGGGTATCGCGCAGTACCGTGCACCAGCTCACCCGCAGGATCCGCGGCGCCTGGTCCGCCAGAACCTGCAGCCTGGACGCGTTGTCACCGGCGGCGGAGACGAGGTCGAGCAGTTCCAGCTCGCGGTGGGCCTCGAGCAGGCCGGTGTGCGGGCGCACGCTGTCCACGCGGACTCCGGGCAGCGATTCGGCTGCAGTGATCAGGGTGTCCGGCATTGCTCCCGGGGGCAGTTCGATCACCAGGTCGTCGATCGCGTATCCGGCGGCGCGCTCCACGACATCCAGCGACAGGATGTCGGCACCTACCGACCCGAGCGCGACGGCGAGCGACCCCAGACTGCCTGGTCGGTCGACCAACTCGATGCGCAACAGATACGACGGCACGGCCAACACTGTTGCACAGCAACGCGCGAGTGGCATGTCGGCAGGTGCCGCCGGACGGTCCCCCTACGCGAGCGTGAAGCCGTCTTCACGCTGGTAGGCGGGCGTGAAGCCAGCTTCACGCCCGCGGCACGTTAGGCTTTTCGCTCGTGTCCCAGATCTCCCGCGACGAGGTGGCCCACCTGGCCCGGCTGGCCCGGCTGGCATTGACCGAGACCGAGCTGGACAGTTTCGCCGGCCAGCTGGACGCCATCCTGAGCCACGTCAGCCAGATTCAGGCCGTCGACGTGACCGGCGTCGAAGCCACCGACAACCCGCTCAAGGACGTCAACGTGACTCGTCCGGACGAGCCGGCGCCCTGCCTGACTCAGCAGCAGGCGCTCGCCGCGGCGCCGGAGGCGGTCGACGGGCGCTTCGCGGTGCCGCAGATCCTGGGGGAGAGCCAGTGACAGACATCATCCGGCTCGACGCTGCCACCCTGGCGGCCAAGATCGCCGCCAAGGAATTGTCGTCGGTCGAGGTCACTCAGGCCTGTCTGGACCAGATCGAGGCGACCGACCACCGCTACGGCGCCTTCCTGCACGTCGCCGCCGAACAGGCGCTGGCGGCCGCTTCGGCGGTGGACGAGACGGTGGCTGCCGGCGAACGGCTCCCGTCAGCCCTGGCCGGGGTGCCGCTGGCGCTCAAGGACGTGTTCACCACGGCCGACATGCCGACGACCTGCGGCTCCAAGATCCTCGAAGGCTGGCAGTCGCCGTATGACGCCACGCTGACCGTGCGGTTGCGGGCGGCGGGCATCCCGATTCTGGGCAAAACCAATATGGACGAGTTCGCCATGGGCTCGTCGACGGAGAACTCCGCCTTCGGCCCGACCCGCAACCCCTGGGACGTCGAGCGCGTTCCCGGCGGTTCCGGCGGCGGCAGCGCGGCCGCCCTGGCGGCGTTTCAGGCGCCCCTGGCCATCGGCTCCGATACCGGTGGCTCCATCCGGCAGCCGGCGGCGCTGACCGCCACCGTCGGGGTCAAACCCACTTACGGCACGGTGTCGCGCTACGGGCTGATCGCCTGCGCGTCGTCGCTGGACCAGGGTGGGCCGTGCGCCCGCACCGTCCTGGACACCGCGTTGCTGCACGAGGTGATCGCCGGCCACGACTTCCGCGACTCCACCTCGATCGACGCGCAGGTGCCCGACGTCGTGGGCGCGGCTCGGGCGGGCGCGTCGGGCGA
Source organism: Mycobacterium sp. 23 (assembly GCF_048287075.1). Classification (NCBI taxonomy): domain Bacteria; kingdom Bacillati; phylum Actinomycetota; class Actinomycetes; order Mycobacteriales; family Mycobacteriaceae; genus Mycobacterium; species Mycobacterium sp. 23. The sequence goes on along the minus strand of NZ_JBLVUX010000005.1, from coordinate 1,859,534 downwards.
CCTGACCGGCGTGCGCGTCGGCGTGGTACGCCAGCTGCACACCGGCGAGGGCTACCAGCCCGGGGTGCTGGCGTCGTTCGAGGCCGCCGTTGAGCAGCTCAAGTCGTTGGGTGCGCAGGTCAGCGAGGTCGACTGCCCGCATTTCGACTACTCGTTGCCGGCGTACTACCTGATCCTGCCGTCCGAGGTGTCGAGCAACCTGGCCCGCTTCGACGCGATGCGTTACGGCCTGCGCGTCGGCGACGACGGCACCCACAGCGCCGAAGAGGTCATGGCGATGACCCGGGCGGCCGGCTTCGGGCCGGAGGTCAAGCGGCGCATCATGATCGGCACCTACGCCCTGTCCGCCGGCTATTACGACGCCTATTACAACCAGGCGCAGAAAGTGCGCACGCTGATTGCCCGGGATCTCGACGAGGCGTACAAGTCGGTGGACGTGCTGGTGTCGCCGGCGACCCCGACCACCGCGTTCCGGCTGGGGGAGAAGGTCGACGACCCGCTGGCCATGTACCTGTTCGACCTGTGCACGCTCCCGCTGAACCTGGCCGGCCACTGCGGCATGTCGGTGCCGGCCGGGCTGTCACCGGATGACGGATTGCCGGTGGGCCTGCAGATCATGGCGCCCGCGCTGGCCGACGACCGGTTGTACCGTGTGGGCGCGGCTTACGAGGCCGCCCGCGGCGCCTTGCCGACCGCGATTTAGACCTGGCGAGCAGACGCAAAGTCGCATGAAACCCTAGGTTTCTATGCGATTTCGCGTCTGCTCGCGCCAGGTAGGGGGCCACAGGGCAAGATGAGGACATGCGGATCGGAGTTCTCACAGGCGGTGGTGACTGTCCCGGCCTCAACGCGGTCATCCGGGCGGTAGTACGCACCTGCGACGCCCGCTACGGCTCGTCGGTGGTCGGATTTCAGGACGGCTGGCGCGGGCTACTGGAGAACCGGCGCATGCAGCTGCGCAACGACGACCGCAACGACCGGTTGCTGGCCAAGGGCGGAACGATGCTGGGGACGGCCCGCGTGAACCCCGCCAAGTTGCGGGCCGGGCTCGATCAGGTCAAGCAGACCCTCGACGACAACGGCATCGACGTCCTCATCCCGATCGGCGGCGAGGGCACCCTGACGGCCGCGCACTGGCTCTCGGAAGAAAACGTCCCGGTGGTGGGCGTGCCCAAGACCATCGACAACGACATCGACTGCACCGACGTGACCTTCGGGCACGACACCGCGCTGACCGTGGCCACCGACGCCATCGACCGCTTGCACAGCACCGCCGAATCCCACCAGCGCGTCATGCTGGTCGAGGTCATGGGCCGCCATGCCGGGTGGATCGCGCTCAACGCCGGCCTCGCCTCCGGTGCACACATGACCCTGATCCCCGAGCAGCCCTTCGACGTCGAAGAAGTGTGCCGGCTGGTGAAGCGGCGCTTCCAGCGCGGCGATTCACACTTCATCTGCGTGGTCGCCGAAGGTGCCAAGCCGGTAGCCGGCTCGATCGCACTGCGCGAAGGCGGGCTCGATGAATTCGGCCACGAGAAGTTCACCGGTGTGGCCGCCCAGCTGGGGGCCGAGGTCGAAAAGCGCATCAACAAGGACGTCCGGGTAACCGTCCTGGGCCATGTCCAGCGGGGCGGGTCCCCGACCGCCTACGACCGGGTGCTGGCCACCCGGTTCGGGGTCAACGCGGCCGACGCGGCGCACGCGGGCGAATACGGGCAGATGGTGTCGCTGCGCGGGCAGGACATCGGGCGGGTGCCGCTGGCCGACGCCGTGCGTCAACTCAAGCTGGTGCCGGAGAGCCGCTACGACGACGCGGCCGCGTTCTTCGGCTGAGTCTGTTGGCTCAGCGGTAGTCCAGCCTTCACCTTTTGGCAGGTTTTTCGTTTTTAAGAATCGGCTATACGTCAAATATGAACAACCGCGGTCCGTATCGCGGAGTCCTTGAGCGGCCCGTTTCACCGGCCCGGACACAGGGTGGTCCGGATCGAGATCGGCGGGTGAACGGCGATAGCGGGGCCATCACGGTGCCCCAGCCGCTCCGCCGGGACACATCCGCGTCTCAGCCACCTGCACCACCGCAGCCCCGCCCGGACCGGTTCAGAGCGCCGGTCGCGTCCAACCCTTCGGTCCCTTCGGTCCGGGTTGCCCCACCTGTGCGCCGCGAGCGCGTTCCGGGCGGAACTGCCCTGGATGCGATTGAGCCCGAGGTGCCCGACCGTGGGGACTGGCGGAAGCTGGTCAGGCGGTATGTGGGCGTTGACCTGGGTCTGGGCCGCGAAGCTGCACGCGAGAACGCGCTGCGCGAAGAGATTTGCACCCCGGTCGGCGGGGCTTTCCCTATCGCGGTGCTCAACCTCAAAGGCGGCGTCGGCAAGACCGCCGTCGTCGAGGCGCTTGGGTCGACCTTCGCCAGTCTGCGCTCCGACCGCGTCATCGCCGTCGACGCCGACGCCGGCGACCTGGCGGACCGGCACGGAAGGCGGAACAGCCTGAGCATGGCCGAACTGCTGTCCGACCCGTCGGTGGCGCGTTATGCCGACGTGCGGGCGCACACATATATGAACAGCTCCGGCCTGGAGGTGCTCGGCCCCCCGGACTACGCCAACAGCCACTGGAGCATCGGCCGCCGGGATTTCGTCAAGGCCTACTCGATATTGCGCAGCCACTACTCGCTGGTGTTGGTGGATTGCCCCAAGACACTCAAGTCGGGCGTGATGGAGGCGGTGTTGCCGGAGTCGCGCGCCCTCGTGGTGGTCACCAGCACCTCGATTGATGCCGTGCAGAAGACTCATATCACGCTGGAATGGTTGCGCCACAACGGATATGGCAAGTTGCTCGAGTCCACCGTGCTTGCTGTGAACCATGTCGAGCGGACCAAGCTGAGCGCTTTGGCGGCGAAGGAACTCGAGTTGTTGTCGGCGCGGGTGGCGGCCACCGTGGTGCTGCCGTTCGACCGGCACGTGCACCGGGGGACGGAGATCGGGCTGGACCGGTTGAGCAAGGAGAGCCGGCGCTGCTATCTGGAGGTGGCCGCCGCGGTGGCTCGGACGTTCCCGAGGCGCTAGCCCGGCGACCCGCTTCGCCCGGCTCCGCCGCGCTCGCGATCCCCACTGGGTCGATGGTGGCGACCCGCTTCGCCCGGCTCCGCCGCGCTCGCGGTCCCCATTAGGATCAATTGCTATGACGGTTGCTGGTGCTGAGCTGCTCGAATACGACGAGGTCATCGAACGATTCGATCCGGTACTCGGACTCGAAGTCCATGTCGAGCTGTCAACAGCCACCAAGATGTTCTGCGGCTGCACCAACACTTTCGGCGGCGAGCCCAACACCCAGGTGTGCCCCGTCTGCCTCGGTCTACCCGGCTCGCTGCCGGTGCTCAACCGGGTCGCGGTCGAGTCGGCGATCCGCATCGGCCTGGCGCTGAACTGCGAGATCGTCGACTGGTGCCGGTTCGCCAGGAAGAACTACTTCTACCCGGACATGCCGAAGAACTACCAGATCTCCCAGTACGACGAGCCGATCGCCATCAACGGCTACCTCGAGGCGCCACTGGAGGACGGCACCACCTGGCGGGTGGAGATCGAGCGCGCTCACATGGAGGAGGACACCGGAAAGCTCACCCACATCGGGAGCGAAACGGGCCGAATCCACGGCGCGACGACGTCGCTGATCGACTACAACAGGGCCGGCGTACCGCTGATCGAGATCGTCACCAAGCCTATTGTCGGCGCCGGTGAGCGCGCCCCGCAGATCGCCCGCGCCTATGTGACGGCGCTGCGGGCCCTGTTGCGCGGGCTCGACGTATCCGACGTGCGGATGGATCAGGGTTCGATGCGGTGCGACGCGAACGTGTCGCTGATGCCCAAAGGCACCACCGAATTCGGCACCCGCACCGAGACCAAAAACGTCAACTCACTCAAGAGCGTCGAGGTTGCGGTCCGCTACGAAATGCAGCGTCAGGCCGGGGTTCTGCTGGCCGGCGGCTCGATCGTCCAGGAGACCAGGCACTTTCACGAGGCCGGCTACACCAGTCCCGGCCGCGCAAAGGAAACCGCCCAGGACTACCGCTACTTTCCCGAGCCCGACCTCGAACCCGTCGCGCCCAGCCGCGAGCTGGTCGAGCGGTTACGCCAGACCATCCCTGAGCTGCCGTGGCTGAGCCGCAAGAGAATTCAGGAGGAATGGGGTTTCTCCGACGAGGTGATGCGGGACCTCGTCAACGCGGGCGCCGTCGAACTGATCGCCGAGACCGTCAAGTACGGAGCGGCCAGCAAGGACGCCCGCTCGTGGTGGGGAAACTTCTTGCTGCAGAAGGCAAATGAGGCCGGCATTAGCCTGGAAGAACTGGCGATCACCCCGAAGCAGGTGGCCGAGGTGATCGCTCTGGTGGACCAGGGCAAGCTGTCCAACAAGCTGGCGCGCGAAGTCGTTGAGGGTGTGCTGGCAGGGGAAGGCGAGCCGGAAGCCGTGATGACGGCGCGCGGTCTGGCGCTGGTGCGCGACGATTCGCTCACCCAGGCCGCGGTGGATGAGGCGCTGGCCGCCAATCCCGATGTGGCAGAGAAGATTCGGGGAGGCAAGGTGGCCGCGGCGGGCGCGATCGTCGGTGCGGTGATGAAGGCCACCCGCGGGCAGGCCGACGCGGCGCGGGTGCGCGAGCTGGTACTGGCTGCCTGCGGCCAGGCCTGACGATCGGGTTATCGGCTTCAAGCGTGTCACCGATTGCGGCTGCCAAGTGACCGCTTAGGACTTCAGTAGGAAAAGACCGGAAAGAGTCCCGCGACGGCCGCGGCGCACTCATCATGGTGGAGTGATGGGTGAACCGTTCGACGACCTGATGTCGATGCTGGACTCTCCGGTGTTCATCGTGACCACGGCGGCCGACGGTATCCCGTCGGGCTGCCTGGTCGCCTTCGGCACCCAGACCAGTGTGCAGCCGCCCAGCTTCATGGTGGGCCTGCCTGCCGGCAGCGGCACCCACGAGGTGGGCAGCCGGTCCGAGTACGTCGCGGTGCACGTCGTGCCGCGCAGCCGGCAGGTGCTGGCTGAGCTGTTCGGGAATTGCCCGGACGACCCGTTTGCGCACTGCTCGTGGCGGGCGGGTCCGCTGGGAATGCCGATCCTTGACGACGCCGCCGCGTGGTTCGTAGGCCGGACGGTGAGCCGCAGCCCGGTCGCCGACCATGTGGCCTATCTGCTGGAGCCCGTCGCCACCTGGGCTCCCGAAAACGCCGACGAACTGCTGTACCTGTCGGACCTCGATGAGGAGTTCGAGCCGGGGCAGGAGGAGCAGCAGCGGCTCTACAGCGGTGAGCGGAACTCGGCGCAACCGAACTACGGCATGCGGTTCACCCTCAACGCGCCGTTTTAAAGGGCCGCGAGAAGACGCAAAAGCGCCATGGAGCATGCGCTCCCGGGCGCTTTTGTGTCTGCTCGCCAGGGACCGGTCAGGTCTTGTCGTCGTTGTTGCGCGGGAAGCCGCCGCCCTGCGGGAACAGCGGGAACACCACGTCGTCGAGCTTCTCAGCGTCGCCGGCGGTCTTGTTGACCGTCGCACCCCAGACGTTGCCGTCCGGCGACATCCGAAGCGCCCAGGCGTGCGCGTGCGTGTCCTTGCGGACCACGTCGGGCTCGCCGGTCACCGCACCGGTCTTCGGCGCCAGCCGCACCGCCACCGTCAGCTTGGTGTTGATCAGGTTCACCAGGACCGTGCCGTCCATCGCCGCGCAACCGGCGACGCCGGGCTTGTCCGGCCAGGTCCACACCGTGGAGACCTCGGATTTCTTGGTGATGCGCTGTAACCGGTCGGCGCCCGGCGTGCGGTCGGCGACGTACAGCGACCCGTCCACGGGGTCGATGCACATCCCCCCGCCCGAACCGATGCCCGACAACGCCGTCGTCGGGGGCGCCTGGCCGAGCGTGGTGGGCTGCTCGATGCGCAACACCTTGCCAGCCAGTGATCGGGGGTCGGCCGCCATCGCGGGGTTACCGGCGTCGCCGGTCATCACCACCAGGGTGGTGGGGGTAGTGAAGATCAGCGCGCCGGTATTGCCGGTGGCGCCTTTGGGGATTCCGGTCAGGATGTCTTTGGGGACGTCGCCTTCAGCGATACGGATGACGCGGTTGTCGGTGGGTGTGCTGACGTAGGCGTACATCAGCCGATCCTGCGAGAACGTGGGCGACAACACGATGTCCATCAGGCCGCCGTCGCCGGACGGGTCGACCGGGATGACCATCTTGACCTTGGGTTCGGCGCTGACGGAGATCTCCTTGACCGCGCCGGTGGTGCGCTCGGCGACCAGAGCGGTCTTGCTGTCGACGCCCATGATCAGGCCGCTCGTGCTTTCCAGGCACCCCTGCATCACCCCGGGCGCCGGGCACGCCTTGGGAAAGGGGGTGGGCGGCAACGGCGGCGGCGGGGGAGGCGTGGAGCTGGGCTGCGGCTTCAGTTCCGGGTTCGTCGTGAACGGCTGGGACTGGGCGTCGTTGAAACGGGCGCAGCCGCTGGACAGCAGCACCGCCGCAGACAGCGCAGCCAGCGCGCACCGAACCGACCGCCTCATCCGCATGACCGACAGGCTACGGAATCGGCGGTGAGGGCCGCCACCTGCTGCCGCCGCCAGGGCTTTCGCCGCGCAAATCCCCTGGTGTTGGCGATTGCCGCGAAGGGACGCCTTTCGTTCTCCAATAATTGCTGTGTGCTCGATCAGTGGCCGCGGCCACGGCTGTCGAGGCCGGACATGCGCTTGCGCACAGCGAACAAAGCAACAGCGGCAACGATGGTCTCGGGTTCGGTGGCGGCGGAAGAGGCGGGGTGTCCGGTACCGGGGCAGGAATGCGCGGCGGCAACGGCGGCAGCGGCGGTAGTAACTGAGGGGCTGGTGGGGCCGGGATTGGACCAACCGCGGATTTAACAGGCGGAAGCGCCGCTCAAATCCCAGCTTCCAGCAAAAAAGCCCTTACCCTGACACGAGTGACCAGTTCGAATGATTCGCATTGGCAGCGGCCGGACGGGCCCGCAGTGCCAACCTCCGGCCGTCCCGCCTCGGCAAGCCTGGTCGACCCCGAAGACGACCTGACACCCGCCGGCTACTCGGGCAACTTCGCCAACACCGGCACCACGACGATCATCCCGCCGTACGAACCTCAGACCGGCGGCTCGTCCTACAACCTATTGGACGCCCAGGAGCCGTTGCCGTACGTGCAGCCGCAACCGACCAGCAGGCAGATCCCCGCCGCTTCCCCACCCGTCGACTTCGACGAAGAAGACGAGCGGATGCGCGCCGCCGGGCGGCGCGGCACCCAGAACTTCGGCCTGCTGGTGCTGCGAGTCGGACTCGGGGCGGTGCTGATCGCGCACGGGCTGCAGAAGCTGTTCGGTTGGTGGGGCGGATCCGGCGTGAACGGATTCCGGAATTCGTTGCACGACATCGGCTTCCAGCACGCCGACGTCCTGGCCTACGTCAGCGCGGGCGGCGAGATCGTCGCCGGCGTGCTGCTGGTGCTGGGGTTGTTCACCCCGATCGCGGCCGCGGGAGCGCTGGCTTTCCTGCTCAACGGTCTGCTCGCATCCGCCTCGGCGCGTCCGCGCACCAACACCTTCACCTACTTCCTGCCGGACGGGCACGAATACCAGATCAGCCTGATCGTCATGGCCGTCGCCGTCATCTTGTCCGGTCCGGGGCGTTACGGCCTCGACGCGGGCCGGGGCTGGGCCCACCGGCCTTTCATCGGGTCCTTCGTGGCACTGCTGGCCGGTATCGCCGCCGGGATCGCCGTGTGGGTGCTGCTGAACGGCGTGAATCCGCTGGCCTGACGGGCCGCGCTTTTCGCACCTCGTCCGCGCGGATGAACTAGCGTGGAGGCGGCCCGTTCACGTGCTGCGCAGATCGGCGCGGTGTTGCATGACCCGATGGGGGGACACCGGTGAGCACACCCCGCGATTACAACCAGCCGCCCTGGCCGCAGCAGCCGCGGCGAGGGCCCGATCCGGGGCCGGCGGCCGGAACCCCCTGGTACCAGCAGCCGGTGGCTCGTCCGCCGTATCCGCCGGCCGGCCAGTACGGTGCGCCTGGCCAGTACGGCCGACCCGGCCAGTACGGACCGCCCGGCCAGTACGGACAGCCGCCCCAGTGGGGTCAGCCCGGTCCCACACCCTCGCCTGACACGTCAAAAGCGAAGGGCTCCAAGAGCAAACCCTTTCTGATTGCCGGTGCAGTCGCGGCGGTGCTGATTGTCGGGGTGGTTGTGGTGCTGTTGGTGTCATCGGGATTGAACCGGGACAGCAAAAAGGTCGCCGTGGCCGGAGTCCAGACCCAGGTCGAGCAGACCCTGGTGGACCGGATCACCGGGTACAGCTCCGGCGACATCTCCGACGTCAGGTGCAACGACGGTCGAGACCCGACGGTGAAGAAGGGCGGGAGTTTCACCTGTGACGTCACCGTGCGAGGTCAACGACGTCAGCTGAAGGTGACTTTTCAGGACGACAGCGGGACCTACTGGGTGGGCCTGCCCCAGCTCGAGGGTGGCAAATGAGGGCGTTCGTCCGGACCGTCGTCATATCGTGCGGTGCCATGCTGGTGCTGGCCGGCTGCGGCGGCGGAACAACGAGCATGGTGAGCGGGCGGGCGGTTTCCGGTCTCTACGACCCTGCCGCTGCGGGCGGCCTGCCGGTGAGTGAGGGCCCGAGTGGGCCGCGCAGCGATGCGCCGAAGCCGACCGGCACGGTGAAGAACACCGACAATGGCGAAATCGACCACCTGGCGATGCTCGCGCTCAATGACATCGAAGAATTTTGGCAGAACAACTGGCCGGTTGCGGCCAAGAAGCCGTTCAAGGCCGTCGGCACGGTGGTGTCCTACGATTCCACCGACCCGTCGAGCCCGATAGTGTGCCGCTCCAAGACTTACAAGGTCATCAACGCCGCCTATGCGTTCAATTGCAATCTCGTGCTGTGGGATCGGGGGCAACTGTTTCCCGCGGCCAAGAAGTACTTCGGCGATATGGCGGTGGTGGGAATTCTTGCCCACGAATTCGGGCACGCGCTGCAATTCAATGGGGGACTGGTCAACATCAGGACCACCCCGACTCTGGTCGAGGAGCAGCAGGCGGATTGTTTCGCGGGTGTCTATATCCGGTGGGTAGCCGAGGGCCACTCGTCACGGTTCACGGTGAACACCGGCGATGCGCTGAGCCATTTGATCGCCGGAATGCTCAAGACATCGGACCCGATCATGTCGGAGGCTGACTTCGAGCAAAGTGAAGACGATGCGCACGGGACCGGGCTCGATCGGGTCAGCGCATTCCAGATGGGATTCGACAGCGGGTCCGCCACCTGCGCCAAAATAGACATGAACGAAATCAAAGAACGCCGCGGCGACGAGCCGTTGGCGTTGCAGACCGACTCCTCGGGCGAAACCGACGCGGGAGAAGTGGCCATCGACAATGGCAGTGTGACCACGCTGATCGACATTTTGAATGCGGTCTTCACCCCGAAATCGCCGCCCACATTGTCGTTCAGCACCTCGACGTGTTCGGATGCCCAGGCCACTCAGGGCGCCTCGTACTGCCCGGCAACCAACACCATTACCGCTGACCTGCCCGCTCTGCAGCAAATCGGTAAGCCCGGCGGCCGGAAAGGAATGACCGACCCGCAGATGTTGCAAGGCGACAACACCGCGATGTCCATCGTCACCTCCCGATATGTGCTGGCTATTCAGCACGAACGGGGGCTACCCCTGGACACTCCCGTGAGCGCGGTGCGCACGGCGTGCCTGACCGGCGCCGCCCAGCGCAACATGGCTCAGCCGGTCAGCATCGCCTCGGGCAAGCAACTTGTGTTGACCGCCGGCGACCTGGACAAGGCAATCATCGGACTGCTGGTGAACGGCGTGGCTGCCAGTGATGTCAACGGTGCGAATATGCCGGCCGGCTTCACCCGCGTTCTCGCCTTCCGGGGCGGCGTTCTCAACAACATCGACGAGTGTTTCGACAGGATCGCCTGAGCCGGCGGTTTCAGCGGTAGGGGTTGGGCACCCGGCCCGCGCTGGCCTCGGTCAGCTGCGGGAGGGTCGCGAAGGTGACGGCAGGTAAGCGCAACTCCGAGCCGTTCTTCAGGTGCGCGCGCGCCCAGTTGCCCCGGTGGAACCGCAATCCGTCGATGTCCTCCCAGGCCACCGACTGGCTGCCCAACAGCGTGCGCGCGGTCACGCCGCGGTCGTCGGCGACCGTGCGGAACCGGATGATCAATGCGGACAACAACACCGGAATCACCAATATCGGGGCGGTGAACGGGAAGGCCGTCACCGGCACCAGCAGGCAGAGGGTCAAAAACCCGACGGCGATATGCGCCATCGGCGAGAGCTTGATGACTACGGGCGACTCGGTAACCACCCTCGCATCATTGCACCGCCTGCATCTCGGGTCGCTTTCGAGCGTGCCGACATGACTTCGGGCGTGCAACGGTGGCGGCTATCCGGCTTGTTTCCAGCCCACGATGCACATGCGATGCCGGCATCGCATACTCGATCCCAGGTGCCGGATTTGACGGTTGAGCAGTGCGAAGGCTACCGTCGGACGCTATGGAGTTCGGAATGCTCGTAGTAATTAGTCGGCGCGTTGGTGCCTGACTAGCTCTATCGAGCACCAACGCGACCCTCGTACAGCAGCTGAGCTGACGGGGGTTTTTTAATGCCCCGAGACGCCACATACGAAAAAACCGAAGAGGAAACAGTGAGCGCACCCACCAAGCCAGCGGCACCGGCCGCGACCCCCGCTTCTCAAGAGGCGGCCGAGATCGCCTCGGACGCCGGGAAAGCCACCGCGAAGCCGGCCACTGGCCAGCCGAAACGTATTGCGCCGCACCAACTTACCGGTGCGCAGGCGGTCATCCGGTCGCTGGAGGCATTGGGCGTCGACGTCATCTTCGGCATCCCGGGTGGCGCAGTATTGCCGGTGTACGACCCGCTGTTCGACTCCCAGCAGCTGCGCCACGTCCTGGTGCGTCACGAGCAGGGCGCCGGCCACGCCGCCAGCGGCTACGCCCACGCCACCGGCCGGGTCGGCGTGTGCATGGCGACGTCGGGTCCCGGGGCCACCAACCTGGTCACCCCGCTGGCCGACGCGCAGATGGACTCCATCCCCGTCGTCGCCATCACCGGTCAGGTCGGCCGGCAGCTGATCGGGACCGACGCCTTCCAGGAAGCCGACATCTCCGGCATCACGATGCCGATCACCAAGCACAACTTCCTGGTCCGCACCGGTGACGAGATCCCCCGGGTGATCGCCGAGGCCTTCCACATCGCGGCGTCCGGACGGCCGGGCGCGGTTCTCGTCGACATCCCGAAGGATGTGCTGCAAGGTCAGTGCACGTTCAGCTGGCCGCCGCGCATGGAACTGCCCGGCTACAAGCCGAACACCAAACCGCACAGCCGCCAGATCCGCGAGGCCGCCAAGCTGATCGCCGCCGCGAAGAAGCCGGTGCTCTACGTCGGCGGCGGCATCATCCGTGGCGAGGCGACCCAGGAGCTCCTGCACCTGGCCGAACTCACCGGCATCCCGGTGGTGACGACGCTGATGGCGCGCGGTGCATTCCCGGACAGCCACCGGCTGAACATGGGCATGCCCGGCATGCACGGCACCGTGGGTGCGGTGGCGGCGCTGCAGCGCAGCGACCTGCTGATCGCGCTGGGCACCCGCTTCGATGACCGGGTGACCGGCAAGCTCGAATCGTTCGCCCCGGAAGCCAAGGTCATCCACGCCGACATCGACCCCGCCGAGATCGGCAAGAACCGGCACGCCGACGTGCCGATCGTCGGTGACGTCAAGAACGTGATCACCGAACTGATCGAGATGCTGCGGCACTATGACACTCCCGGCAACCTCGACATCACGGACTGGTGGGAGTACCTGGAGGGCGTCCGCAAGACGTACCCGCTGAGCTACGACCCGCAGAGCGACGGCAGCCTGGGCCCGGAATTCGTGATCGAGAAGCTGGGCCAAATCGCGGGTCCGGACGCCATCTACGTGGCGGGCGTCGGCCAGCACCAGATGTGGGCGGCGCAGTTCATCAAGTACGAAAAGCCGCGCACCTGGCTGAATTCCGGAGGTTTGGGAACCATGGGCTTCGCCATCCCGGCGGCCATGGGAGCCAAGATCGCGCTGCCGGACACCGAGGTGTGGGCGATCGACGGCGACGGCTGCTTCCAGATGACCAACCAGGAGCTGGCCACCTGTGCCATCGAAGGCATCCCGATCAAGGTGGCGCTGATCAACAACGGCAACCTGGGCATGGTGCGGCAGTGGCAGACCCTCTTCTACGAAGAGCGGTATTCGCAGACCGACCTGGCCACCCACTCGCACCGCATCCCGGATTTCGTGAAGCTGGCCGAGGCGCTCGGTTGCGTCGGAATGCGCTGCGAGCGTGAGGAAGACGTCGAAGAGATGATCAACCGCGCGCGCGAGATCAACGACCGCCCGGTGGTGATCGACTTCATCGTCGGCGCCGACGCGCAGGTCTGGCCGATGGTCGCCGCGGGCACCAGCAACGACGAGATCCAGCACGCGCGCGGCATCCGTCCCCTTTTCGACGACATCACCGAAGGGCACGCGTAATGGTCAACGGATCGCCTAAGACGCACACACTTTCGGTCCTGGTCGAGGACAAGCCGGGTGTGCTCGCCCGCGTGGCGGCGCTGTTCTCGCGGCGCGGTTTCAACATCGAGTCCCTTGCTGTCGGTGCCACCGAGCAGAAGGACATGTCGCGGATGACCATCGTCGTCTCCGCCGAGGCGACACCGCTCGAGCAGATCACCAAGCAGCTCAACAAGCTGATCAACGTGATCAAGATCGTCGAGCAGGACGTCGACAACTCGGTGGACCGGGAACTGGCGCTGATCAAGGTGCGCGCCGACGCCGGTACCCGCAGCCAGGTCATCGAAGCCGTGAACCTGTTCCGCGCCAACGTGATCGACGTGTCGCCGGAGTCGCTGACCGTGGAGGCCACCGGCAACCGCGGCAAGCTGGAGGCGCTGTTGCGGGTATTGGAGCCGTTCGGTATCCGCGAGATCGTGCAGTCGGGTGTGGTGTCGATGGCCCGCGGGCCTCGCGGCATCGGCACCGCCAAGTAAGTTCTAGCTGTTTAACAAGAAGGAGTAATACCCGTGCCGCAGGCATTAGAGATGTTCTACGACGACGACGCAGATCTGTCGATCATCCAGGGCCGCAAGGTCGGCGTGATCGGTTACGGCAGCCAGGGCCACGCGCACTCGCTGAGCCTGCGTGACTCCGGCGTCGAGGTGAAGGTCGGGCTGAAAGAGGGCTCGAAGTCCCGTGCCAAGGTCGAGGAGCAGGGCCTCGAGGTCGACACCCCGGCCGAGGTGGCCAAGTGGGCCGACGTCATCATGCTGCTGGCCCCGGACACGGCGCAGGCCGAGATCTTCACCAACGACATCGAGCCCAACCTGAAGGCCGGTGACGCCCTGTTTTTCGGGCACGGGCTCAACATCCACTTCGGCCTGATCAAGCCGCCGGCCGACGTCACCGTCGCGATGGTCGCTCCCAAGGGCCCCGGCCACCTGGTGCGCCGTCAGTTCGTCGACGGCAAGGGCGTGCCGGCGCTGATCGCCGTCGAGCAGGACCCGACGGGCAACGGCCAGGCGCTGGCGTTGTCCTACGCCAAGGCCATCGGCGGCACCCGCGCCGGCGTCATCAAGACCACGTTCAAGGACGAGACCGAGACCGACCTGTTCGGTGAGCAGGCCGTGTTGTGTGGTGGCACTGAGGAATTGGTGAAGACCGGCTTCGACGTCATGGTCGAGGCGGGTTACCCGCCGGAGATGGCGTACTTCGAGGTGCTGCACGAGCTCAAGCTGATCGTCGACCTGATGTACGAGGGCGGCATCGCCCGGATGAACTACTCGGTGTCCGACACCGCGGAGTTCGGCGGCTACCTGTCGGGTCCGCGCGTCATCGACGCCGGCACCAAGGAGCGGATGCGGGAAATCCTGCGCGACATCCAGAATGGCGACTTCGTCAAGAAGTTGGTGGCCAACGTCGAGGGCGGCAACAAGCAGCTCGAGCAGTTGCGCAAGGAGAACGCCGAGCACCCTATCGAGGTCACCGGTAAGAAGCTGCGCGACCTGATGAGCTGGGTCGACCGGCCCATCACCGAAACGGCCTAATAGGCCGAGCAGACGCAAAAGCCCCTTGGAACGCGCGTTCCAAGGGGCTTTTGCGTCTCTTCGCGGGGCTGCCTCAGGCCGGCCTCGTCCAGACTGAATCCTGGCACACCTTCCGCGGCGTGTCGTGTGCGTGGGTTCAGTGTCGCGCGGGCATCAGGCGCTCAGCCGCCCGGCGGTCTGAACCACCCGGCGCGCCAGGTGATCGAGGGCGTCACCCGTGGCCGAGTCGAACTCGTTGATGTTGTCGTGCGTCGAAACCAGGCTCGCCCCATAGGGGTTGCCGTCGACGAACTTAGACGGGTCGGTGTATCCGGGCGGCACGATGATGCCGCCGAAGTGCATCAGCGTGACGTAGAGCGTCAACAGCGTGGTCTCCTGACCGCCGTGCAAAGTGTTCGAGGATGTGAAGCCGGCATACACCTTGTCGGCGAGCTTTCCTGCGGCCCACAGTCCGCCGAGCCCGTCCAGGAAGTCCCGCAACTGCGAAGCGACCGAACCGAAGCGGGTGGGGGAGCCGAAGATCACCGCGTCGGCCCACTCGATGTCCTCACCGGCTGCGGCCGGAAGATCCTTGGTCGCCTCGTAATTTGCCGTCCAGGCCGGGTTGTGCGCGAACGACGCCGGGTCGCGGGTTTCGGCGACGTGGCGGACCCGGACTTCGGCGCCCGCGGCTTCGGCCGCCGCGGCGACACGTTGCGCCATGGAGGTGCCGTGGCCCGTGGCGGAGTAGTAGATGATCGCGAGTTTCGTCATGGGCTCAGCTTAGGCAGCTCTTTGATGCCGAATTCGCGCCGCAACGCCGTGCGCGCGGCGTAATAGCCGCCCATGCCGTGCACCCCGGCGCCGGGCGGGGTGGCAGCCGAACACAGATAGGCCTTGGGAATCGGTGTGCTCCAAGGATTTAGCCGCGGCGTGGGGCCCAACGTCGCGCGTAGCACCGAGGCCCCGCCCACGGCGATGTCCCCCCCGACGTAGTTGGCGTTGTGCTCGGCCATCCGTGCGGCGGGCACACTGCGTACCGCCACCACTATGTCGCGGAACCCGGGAGCGAACCGCTCGACGACGGCGGTAACGGCCTCAGTTGCGTCCTCTGTCGATCCTGCCGGCACATGCGCGTACGTCCAGAACGGGCGGTGACCGTCGGCGTCGATCCGGCCGGGATCGACAAGGTGCGGCAGGGAGGCGAGCACCATCGGCATTGGCGCGTGACGTCCGGCGGCGATGTCGGCTTCGGCCCGCGCCATCTCCGGGCGCGTCCCTCCGAGATGCAGGGTCGGCGCCTGCTTGAGCCGCGGGTCCGTCCACGGGATCTCGTCGCTGAGGACGAAATCGACCTTGGCCGCTCCCGATCCGAATCGATAGTGCTGCAACGCTTTGGCGTAATTACCGGGAATCGTGTCGCGGTATACGCGCAGCAGTGTCGTCGGGGAGGTGTCGAAAATGGCCACACCTTCGGGCGGGGAGTCGACCTCTACACCCGACGTCAGTTCGCCCCCATGCGCACGCAGATCGGCGATCAGGGCGTCCGAGATCCGCTGGGTCCCGCCCACCGGTATCGGCCAGCCAACGGAATGGGCGAGTGTGGAGAGCATGAGCCCCGCACCCGCGGAGGCCAGCGAAGGTAACGGCGTAATCGCATGGGCGGCAACGCCGGTGAATAAAGCCTGGGCATCATCACCGCGCAACGCGGCCCACGCCGGGGTGCCCTGGGTCAGCAGGCGCAGCCCGAGGCGAACGACGGGGACCAATGACGTGGGCACCGAACGTTTGTCCCCTAGTAGGAACGCGACCACCGCATCGGAGTTCGACACCAGTGGGCCGAGGAAGCGCCGCCATGCCGCGCCGTCATCCAACTCGGCGCAAGTCCGCTCCAGGTCGCGATACGCGATCGCCGCCGGCCGGCCCGGCAGTGGGTTGGCATAGGAAATCTCCGGGACCGCCAAAACGACTCCGCGCGCGGACAGATCGAACTCGGCGAAGAACGGCGACGCATAGCCCAGTGGGTGCACCGCCGAGCAGATGTCGTGCAGCACTCCCGGGAATTCGACATCGGCCGCGCTGCGCGCTCCGCCGCCGAAGGTGGGCTGTGCCTCGAGGACCTGCACTTTCAATCCCGCGCGGGCACAGATGACGGCTGCGGCGAGCCCGTTGGGCCCGCTGCCGACGACGGTGACGTCCATCTGTGAATTACAGCCGACGAACGTCGTTCAAGGAAATCCCGCAACTACCGCAGGCCGGACGTGATGCACAACACCTCATCGAGGCTGGCGGTCGCGAACCCGGACGCGGCGGCTCGCCGGCCCAGTGCGGCGAGCGGATCGGGGTCATCGGCACGGAAACCCCCGGCGCGGTCGAGTCGGGCCGTGTCGAACATCGCCGGGCCGTGCGCCACGTGCCCGCCCAGCACATAGCGTCCGGCGCCGGGCGCTCGGCTCACCGTGTCCTCCGTCGCGCTGGCACCCCTCAGCGTGCTGGCATCGCCGAAGTTGATCGCCACCTGGAACACTCGTGGTTCGGCTTCGAGCACCGCGTTGAGTCGGGCGATGAAGTCTTCGGGTGCGTAGAATTGCCAGCCCTGTCCGAGGTGCAGCCAGAACCGTCCGTGGATCTGAGCGCGCAGGTAGGCGAGATGGGCGCCCGGCCCGCTGCCGGGGGCGGCATCGGTGAACTCGAGAAACCCATAGCGCTCAAGGAGGTTGGCCCGTTCCGCGGCTGACAGGCCGGCATCGATTACCAAGAACCGTCCGACCCGCGACACGTCGGTGCAGCAGTTCAGGAATGAGTTCAGGGTCAGATCGGTGCCGGCGGGATCCGGGCCGGCGACCAGGCTGACGCTGACCTCGGTGTCGCGCGGACCGGCAAAGAGGCTTTGCGCCAAGGCCTCCGGGTAACGAGAAGCCGCCTCGATCATCGGCGGCGCACACACGTCGAGGTTGGCCGCCATCCGTTTTCGGTCATCGGCGGGGATGTCAGGCCGGGCCAGCACCCGCCGCCAGAGCGCGAACGCGCGAGGCTTCTCGTTAATCCAGGACGCGCACACCGCCTGCTCGTCGAGCGCGCGCCAATGGTAGATATCGGCGGCGACGAAGACGATGTCGTCTTCGGGGTAGGGGATCTCGGCAGCGCGCTTGGCAAACATATAGCCAAGTTGATAGCGCTGCTGCCTGCAGTACCACCGCGCGATGGCATAGAGGGGCTCGGCCCGGCTCGGCCGGTATTCCCAAGCCTTCAGGTAACTGTGCTGTACCTCAGCCCACGGCTCGCCGAGTTCCGCCATCGACGCCGCGACCCGCAACAGCGAGTAGAAGACCTCTTCATCCCAACCCCCCATCTCGGCACGGCGCTCATACCACTTTCGCGCGTTGGCGTAATCGCTCATGCAGAAGTAACTCTGGGCGAGATAAAAGACGGACCGAGAATCGTTGGGACTGCGTTCGACCTCGGCAAGCAGCAGATCTCGGTCGCGGGCGTGCTTGCGATTCGGGTCGCTGTTGCGCGCGCCGAGTCGACGAGATTCGACGTGGTAGTCGCCGTCCAATCGGTCGTGGCGGAAGCTCACGTCGTCCGTCACGTACTCATGTACAACGCCTTCGTAGCGGACCGGCAGCCCGTCACGGAATAGCTGTGGTCGCCAAAAAGTGTTGGTGTCTGAGTCTCGGCACCGCAGCCAGGTGATGTCGGCGCCGAGTCCGCTGAAGTCGATCGTGCCTTCGATGGTGTCGTCGGCGTCCATGACCCAGATGTAGTCGCCATGGCCTTGGGCTAGGGTCAGAGCCTCAGACCGGTTGTGGCCGAAGTTGCGCCAGGGTCGTTCGTGAAGCTCTCCTGGGATGCCAAGTCGGGCCATCTGGTTGCGGACCAGGTCTTGGGTACCGTCGTCGGAGCCGGTGTCGACGATGACCCACGAACTGATGTGCGGGGCTACCACGTCAAGCACTTCGTGGACGATATGAGCCTCGTTGCGCACGATCATGTTGAGGCAGATCGCGGGGCGGGCGCGCACAGCGTCGGGCACGGCGAGATCCTAGCTCTGCGTGGGTGTGTCGCGGTTCAGTCGTGGGGCGACAGGATTCGGCGACGCCGTATTGAGGCACAACACCTCATCGAGGCTGGCGGTCGCGAACCCGGCCGCGGCGGCTCGGAAGCCAAGTGCGGCGAGCGGATCGCGGTCATCGGCACGGAAACCCCCGACGCGATCGAGCCGGGCGGTGTCGAACATCGCCGGGCCGTACGCCGCTTGCTCGCCGAGCACATAGCGTCCGGCGCCGGGTGCGCGGGAGACGATCTCGTCGGGCGCGCTCGCACCGATGAGTGTGTCCGCGTCGGCGAAGTTGACCGCCACCTGGTACACGTTCTCCTCGGCCTCGAATACGCTCGTCAGGCGGGTGATCAAGTGCTCCCGGGCGTAGAACTGCCCGCCGTGTCCCAGGTGCAGCCAGAACCGTCCGTAGATCTGGTCTCGGATCTGCGAAAGAAGGGCTCCCGCAGACTCTCCGGCGGTGATTGGACAGAACTCCAGAAACGGATACCGCTCCAGCAGTACCGCGCGATCGGCCACAGGCAGGCCGGCGTCGAGCACCAGAAAGCGTCCGATCCGCCACATGTCGGTGCAGCAGTTCAGAAGTGAGTTCAGGGTCACCTCAGTGCTTTTGATGCCGTCACGATCCGGCCCCGCGACCAGGCTGAGCACCACCTCGGCGTCGCGGCGGCGGCCCGGCAGGTGCAGCGCAAGCTCACCAGGGTAAGACGCGGCCGCTTCGAAAGTATTCGGGGCACTGTTGTCGCAGTTGTTGGTGATTCGCTGCCGATCGTCGTCGGGAATGGCGGGCTTGGCCAGGATGCGCCGCCAGAGTTCGATCGCCTCGGCGTGCTTGCCGATCCACGATGCGCAGACAGCCGCCTCGTCGAGCGCGCCCCAGGTGTAGGTATCCGCAGCGACAAGCAAGGTGTCCTCAGCGGGGAACGGGATCTCGGCGGCATGCTTGGCGAATAGATAGCCGAGCCGGTAACGCTCGTCGAGACGGTAGCGATAAGCGATGGCGTACAAGGGTTCCGCGCGAGTCGGCCGGAACTCCCAAGCCCGTAGGTAGGCGTCCTGTACTTCCGGCCAGGGCGCACCCATCGACCACATCGACTCCGCGACGCGGTACATCGATTGGTAGGTCTCCTCGGCCCACCCGCCCATGTCGACGCGGCGCTGATACCACGTGCGGGCATTCTCGAAATCGCCCAAGTCGAAGTAACTTTGCGCCAGATAGAATACCGACCGCGCATCATCGGGATTGCGTTCGATCTCGGCCAGCAGCAGGTCGCGGTCGCTCTCGAACTTCTGCTGCGGATTCTGGTTGCGCGCTCCGAGACGGCGAGAATCGATGTAGTAGTCACCTTCGAGGCGGTCGTGACTGAAATCGGAGTCCACCATGACGTATTCGTGGACCACGCCTTCGTAGCGGACCGGCAATCCGTCGCGAAAGAGGTTCGGCCGCCAGCAGATGTCAGAGGTTTCGCCGTACCGGAGTTGGTAGAGATCTTTGCCCAAGTGGCCGAAATCGAGGTTGCCTACCACCTTGTCGTCGGCGTCGAGGACCCAGATGTAGTCACCATGGCCCTGGGCGAGGTCCAACGCCTCGGACCGGTTGTGCCCGAAATCGCGCCACGGTCGCTCGTGGAGCTCACCGGGAATGCCAAGACGGGCCATGTGATCGCGGATGACGGCCTGGGTCCCGTCGTCGGAGCCGGTGTCCACGATCACCCATGCACTGATGTACTGCGCGATCTCGTCAAGGGTTTGTCGGATGATCGCCGCCTCGTTGCGGACGATCATGTTGACGCAGATCGCCGGGAGGACAGGGGAGGACACGGCCGGATCGTACTCAGCGGCGCCGGTTGTGGTTAAGGGATTGGCCCGAGTGATGTGCGGCAGCGGCTTCGCCGCGCTCGCGATCCCCGCGGGGTCTGATGGCGGGGGACCCGCTTCGCCCGGCTCCGCCGCGCTCGCGATCCCCGCGGGGTCCGATGGCGGGGACCCGCTTCGTCCGGCTTCGCCGCGCTCGCGATCCCCGCGGGGTCCGATGGCGGGGACCCGCTTCGCCCGGCTCCGCCGCGCTCGCGATCCCCGCGGGGTCCGATGGCGGGGACCCGCTTCGCCCGGCTCCGCCGCGCTCGCGATCCCCGACTACGCTGTCCGCGTGAACTTGCCTGTTGTATTGATCGCCGACAAACTCGCCCAATCGACCGTCGCCGCCCTGGGAGACCAGGTCGAGGTGCGCTGGGTAGACGGGCCAGACCGGGAAAAGCTGCTGGCCGCGGTGCCCGAGGCCGACGCACTGCTGGTCCGCTCGGCCACCACGGTCGACGCCGAGGTGCTCGCCGCGGCCCCCAAGCTCAAGATCGTCGCCCGCGCCGGGGTCGGACTGGACAACGTCGACGTCGACGCCGCCACCGCCCGTGGCGTGCTGGTGGTCAACGCCCCCACCTCCAACATTCACAGCGCCGCCGAACACGCGATCGCCCTGCTGCTGGCCGCGTCCCGCCAGATCCCAGCCGCCGACGCCACGCTGCGCGAGCACACCTGGAAGCGCTCCAAATTCTCGGGCACCGAGATCTTCGGCAAGACCGTCGGCGTGGTCGGCCTGGGCCGCATCGGCCAGCTGGTCGCCCAGCGGATCGCCGCCTTCGGCGCCCACCTGGTCGCCTATGACCCGTACGTGTCGCATGCCCGCGCCGCCCAGCTGGGCATCGAACTGCTGCCGTTGGACGAGCTGCTGGCCCGCGCCGACTTCATCTCGGTTCACCTGCCCAAGACGCCGGAGACGGCCGGGTTGATCGGCAAAGAGGCGCTGGCCAAGACCAAGCCCGGCGTCATCATCGTCAACGCGGCCCGCGGCGGCCTGATCGACGAAGCCGCCCTGGCCGAGGCCATCACCAGCGGCCACGTGCGCGGCGCGGGCCTGGACGTGTTCGCCACCGAACCCTGCACCGACAGCCCGCTGTTCGAGCTGCCCCAGGTGGTCGTCACACCGCACCTGGGCGCCTCGACCGCCGAGGCGCAGGACCGGGCCGGCACCGACGTCGCCGAGAGCGTGCGGCTTGCGCTGGCCGGCGAGTTCGTTCCGGACGCCGTCAACATCGGCGGCGGCGTGGTCAACGAGGAAGTGGCGCCGTGGCTGGACCTGGTGCGCAAGCTCGGCGTCCTGGCCTCAGCGTTGTCCGACGAGTTCCCCGCGTCGCTGTCGGTACAGGTGCGCGGAGAGCTTGCGGCCGAGGACGTAGAGGTGCTGAAGCTGTCGGCGCTGCGCGGTCTGTTCTCCGCCGTCATCGACGAGCCCGTCACCTTTGTGAACGCCCCGGCGCTGGCCGCCGAGCGCGGCGTCACCGCCGAGATCGGCAAGGCCACCGAAAGCCCAAACCACCGCAGCGTTGTGGACGTGCGCGCCGTCGGCGCCGACGGCTCGGTCGTCAACGTCGCGGGCACGCTGACCGGGCCACAGCTCGTCGAGAAGATCGTCCAGATCAACGGCCGCAGCTACGACCTGCGCGCCGAGGGCATCAACCTGGTGATCAACTATGCCGACCAACCCGGCGCCCTGGGCAAGATCGGGACGCTGCTCGGCGCGGCGGGGGTGAACATCCAGGCGGCGCAGCTGTCCGAGGACACCGAGGGCCCGAGCGCCACCGTCGTCCTGCGCCTCGACCAGGACGTGCCGGCCGACGTGCGCTCGGCGATCACCGAGTCGGTAGGCGCGAACAAGCTTGAAGTGGTTGATTTCTCGTGACGAAGCTCGCCGTCATCGCCGGCGACGGGATCGGCCCGGAAGTCATCGCCGAGGCCCTCAAGGTCCTCGACGCCGTCCTGCCCGGGGTGGAGAAAACCGAATACGACCTGGGCGCGCGGCGCTTCCACGCGACCGGCGAGGTGCTGCCGGAATCGGTGGTCCCCGAGTTGCGCCAGCACGACGCGATCCTGCTCGGTGCCATAGGTGACCCGTCGGTCCCCAGCGGCGTGCTGGAGCGGGGATTGTTGCTGCGCATGCGTTTCGAGCTCGACCACCACGTCAACCTGCGCCCGGCCCGGCTGTATCCGGGAGTGACCAGCCCGTTGGCCGGAAACCCCGACATCGACTTCGTCGTGGTGCGCGAAGGGACCGAGGGGCCGTACACCGGAAACGGCGGCGCGATCCGCGTCGGCACCCCCCACGAGGTGGCGACCGAGGTGAGTGTCAACACCGCGTTCGGCGTGCGCCGGGTGGTCAAAGACGCTTTCGAGCGGGCTCGTAAGCGCCGCAACCACCTCACCCTGGTGCACAAGACCAATGTGCTGACCTTCGCCGGGGGACTCTGGCTGCGGACCGTGCAGGAGATCGGCGAGCAGTATCCCGACGTCGAGGTCGCCTACCAGCACGTCGACGCGGCGACGATCTTCCTGGCCACCGACCCCGGACGATTCGACGTGATCGTCACCGACAACCTGTTCGGCGACATCATCACCGACCTGGCCGCGGCCGTGTGTGGCGGAATCGGCCTGGCCGCCAGCGGCAATATCGACGCGACGCGCACCAACCCGTCGATGTTCGAGCCGGTGCACGGCAGCGCTCCCGACATCGCCGGACAGGGCATCGCCGATCCCACCGCGGCGATCATGTCGGTGGCGTTGCTGCTGGCCCATCTAGGCGAGGACGAGGCGGCTGCCCGCGTCGACCGTGCGGTGGCGGCCTACCTGGCAACTCGCGGGGACGAACGGCCTCCCACCAGCGTTGTCGGCGAACGGATTGCAGCCGGGCTCTAGGCTGCCTGAGGGTCCAGGTCGGGCCGCTGGGTTCGCGCATCACTCGGCGAGGTGTGTCTGGCCTGTCGGCGCCCGGTATGCAGCGGCACGATCGGGAGTGCCAGCAAGGGAAACAGCCCGCAGACCGCGAACGCCAACGGATATCCCGCCAACTCGATCACCTCGCCGAACACCGGCGGTCCCGCTGCCGCGGCAATGGTCTGCGTGGTGTTCTGCGTCGCCATTGCCCGTCCGCTCCAGTGTCGGCCGGCGAATTCCGCAATAGCCGTGAAAGCCAAGCCGTTGTCGAGGCTGGTGATCACGGACGCGGCCACCATGAGCGGGACCGCGAATGGCGACTGCAGCAGATCCGTGAGTGCCGTAAACAGCAGGACGACGACAGCGGACGCCGCGATCCTGCGGATTGGCGAGGTGCGCGAGCCGATCCGGTCAGACCATCGACCGACGACGATGCGGCCCACTGCTCCGAGAAGCTGTGACACGCTGACGACGGCGCCCGCTGCTGCGACTGACCAACCGCGCGCCTCGATCAACCACACCAGCATGAACGTGAAGACCACTGTCTGCGGCACCATCAGCAGTGCTGATGCGAGATGGATGCGCCAAAGCACGGACGTACCGCGATAGGGACCGACGCTGGCATCTCGGCAAGCGTCCGTCGTCTCCGGCCAGGCGGGGTTGCGGACTGTGACGGCGCATAACAGGGCGGCCGAGCCGCAGAGCGTGGCACAGAAGACGAACGCGCTCGACAGACTCCGGTCACCGAGCTCCGGCAGAACCATAGCGGCCATGGCAACCCCGAGCGGCGGTGCGGTCTGGCGGATCCCCATCGCCAGGCCGCGTTGGTGCGGCGGAAACCAACCCGTCACCAGTGGACCGCTGGCAGTGTAGACACTGGCCGCAGACATGCCGCCGACGAATAGGCATAGTGCCTGCGGCCAACCGGAGGGTGGCACCGTTGCGGCGCCGAACGCGGCGCAAGCCGTCAACGCCAGACCCGTCGTCAGTACGGTTCGCTCGCCTGTCCGGTCCAGCAGATAACCCCAGCCGATGTGAGTCACCAGCATTCCGGCACCGGGTAGGGCAGACATTAGAGCGGCCCCGGCAAGGGAAACATCGTGTTCACGATCCAAGACGGGGATGAGGAAGGCGATTCCTTTGACAAACACCGTGGCACACAGGGTGGCCATAAGCGAGACACCCAGCATCACCCAGTGCCGTCTGCTGTTGTGTAATTCCGCTGGCACCGGCTGATGGTTACAGCAGTCCCCTTAAGTGACGGTTTACGCAGCGCAAACGCGGGCCTACAAACTCCGCTCAACCCGGCGGTGTCGTGGCAGTTTGGTCGTCTCGCCGCACACGACGGTCGCGCGGCCTACCTGGCAACTCGCGGGGACGAACGGCCTGCCACCAGCGTTGTCGGCGAACGGATTGCAGCCGGGCTCTAGTCTCCAGGCCCGGCGGCAGCACCCGGGTCGGCACCAGGGGCACCGCGGCCAGGGGGAACAGCGCGCACAGGCCCCAGGCCAGCGGGTAAGCGGCCGCGCTGATCAACGCACCGAACATCGGCGGTCCGGCCGCGGCCATCAACCGCTGCGTGGTGTTCTGGGTGCCCAGCGCGCGTCCACTCCAGTACGGTCCGGCGAATTCGGTGATGGCGGTGGCCTCCAGCCCGTTGTCGAGCACCGCCAGCACCGAGGCGGTGATCATCAACATCACGTCGAATCGGGAACCGACACGGTCGCTCAGGGCCAGCAGGAGCAGGGCCAGCGCGGCCGCGAGGGCGATGATGCGGACCGGGCGCATTCGCGAGCCGACGCGATCGGACCACCGACCGACCATGATGCGGCCGACCGCGCCGATCAGCTGCGAAATGGTCACCAGACCACCGGCTGCCGCGACCGACCAGTGATGCTCGTTGATCAGCCAGACGAGCATGAAGGTGACCGTCACCGTCTGCGGCATCATCAGCAACGCCGAGGCCGCGTGAATTCGCAACAACACGTTCGAACCGCGGTAGGGGCTGGCCAGTTCCGCGTGGGTGGCCGTGCGGCGGGATTTGCGTGGCGGGTCGACCACTCCGAAGACGCTGACCACCGCCGCGATGGCACACATCACCGCCGGGAACATCAAACCCGCGTGTGCGCCGTCCTCGGCCAGCTCGGGAATCACCAAGGCGCCCAGAGCGATTCCGAGCGGTTGGGCGGTCTGCCGGAAGCCCATCGCCAGGCCGCGCTGCTCGGGCGGAAACCAACCCGACACCAACCGGCCGCCGGCGGTGTTGCAACTGGCGGCGGCCATCCCGCCGAGGAACAGGAAAACGCCCATCAGCACCAGCGATTGAACCGAAGCGGCGGCGTAGGCCGCCAGCGCCGTCAAGGCCGAGCCGGCGGTCAACACGACGCGCTCGCCGACGCGGTCCAGCACATAGCCCCAGGCGACCAGGGTGACGACCATGCCCCAGCTGGGCATCGACGCCAGCAGCCCCGCCTGGGCGAGTGGCGTTCCGCGCGCCGCCTCCAACCGGGGGATCAGGAAGGCGATGCCGTTGATGAAGAGGAAAGAGCTGGTGGTCGCGACCAGCGAGACCGCCACGATCGACCAGCGTGCCACCGCACTGGCCGGATCCCGAGGCATTCGTTAATGCTTGCACAGCAACGGCGTCGTTCCGGTCGCCGCTGTGTCGTCGAGCCGGCAGATCTGGCGCGCGCCACTCGCACTTTCCCTGCAAATTTGCAGCCTGGGCGGACCAGATAGGCTCATCCGAATGCGCCTTGGACGAATCGCCAGCCCAGACGGTGTCGCTTTTGTCAGCATCGAAGGAGACCTGGACAGCCCCGACAGCCTGACGGTCCGCGAAATCGCCGAGCATCCGTTCGGCACACCGACCTTCACCGGCCGGTCCTGGCCACTGGCCGACGTCCGGTTGCTGGCCCCGATACTGGCCAGCAAGGTGGTCTGCATCGGCAAGAACTACGCCGACCACATCGCCGAGATGGGTGGCCAGGCCCCTGCCGACCCGGTGATCTTCCTCAAGCCCAACACCGCGATCATCGGACCCAACGTGCCGATTCGCCTGCCCGCCAACGCATCACCCGTGCACTTCGAGGGTGAGCTGGCGGTGGTGATCGGCCGGGCCTGCAAGGACGTCAGCGCCGCCCAAGCCGCCGACAACATCCTCGGTTACACCATCGGCAACGACGTCTCGGCCCGCGACCAGCAGAAATCCGACGGACAGTGGACCAGAGCCAAGGGGCACGACACGTTCTGTCCGGTCGGCCCGTGGATCGTCACGGATCTGGACCCCGGCGACCTGGCCCTGCGCACTGAGGTCAACGGTGAAGTCAAACAGGACGCCCGCACCTCGCTGATGATCCACGACGTCGGCGCCATCATCGAGTGGATCTCGGCGGTAATGACCCTGCTGCCAGGCGATCTCATTCTCACCGGAACCCCGGCGGGAGTCGGGCCGATCGAGGACGGCGACACCGTCTCGGTCGCCGTCGAGGGTATCGGCACTCTCACCAATCCCGTTGTCCGCAAAGGAAAGTCGTGACCAACGCAGAGCACGTCCGGGTTCGGTTCTGCCCGTCTCCCACCGGCATCCCGCACGTGGGGATGATCCGCACCGCGCTGTTCAACTGGGCCTACGCCCGGCACACCGGCGGCACCTTCGTCTTTCGCATCGAGGACACCGACGCCGAACGGGACAGCGAGGAAAGCTATCTGGCACTGCTCGACGCCCTGCGCTGGCTCGGGCTGGACTGGGACGAGGGACCCGAAGTGGGCGGACCCTACGCCCCGTACCGGCAGTCGCAACGCCGCGAGCTCTACCGCGACGTCGTGACACGGCTACTCGAGGCGGGCGAGGCCTACTACGCGTTCTCGACACCGGAAGAGGTGGAGGCCCGGCACGTGGCCGCCGGACGCAATCCCAAACTCGGCTACGACAACTTCGACCGTCAGCTGACCGACTCGCAGCGCGCGGCGTTTCTGGCAGAGGGGCGCCGGCCCGTGGTCCGGTTGCGGATGCCGGACACCGACCTCGCGTGGGAAGACCTGGTGCGCGGCACCACCACCTTCGCGGCGGGCACCGTGCCCGACTTCGCGTTGACCCGCGCCAGCGGGGATCCGTTGTACACCTTGGTCAATCCGTGCGACGACGCGTTGATGAAGATCACGCACGTGCTGCGCGGTGAGGACCTGCTGCCGTCGACCCCACGCCAGATCGCGTTGTATCAGGCCTTGATCCGGATCGGGGTTGCCGAGCGCATCCCGGAATTCGGTCACTTCCCGCCGGTATTGGGGGAGGGGACCAAGAAGCTGTCCAAGCGTGACCCGCAGTCGAACCTGTTCCTGCACCGCGACCGCGGGTTCATCCCCGAGGGTCTGTTGAATTACCTTGCGCTGCTTGGCTGGTCCATCGCGGACGACCACGACCTGTTCAGCCTCGACGAGATGGTCGCCGCTTTCGACGTGGTCAACGTCACCTCCAACCCGGCTCGCTTCGACCAGAAGAAGGCCGACGCCATCAACGCCGAGCACATCCGGCGGCTGGCCCTCGACGACTTCACCGCCCGGCTGCGCGACTACCTGGAAACCCACGGCCACCGAGTTGACTTGGAAGAGTCGGCGTTCAAGACCGTCGCCGAATTGGTGCAGACCCGCATCGTGGTGCTCGGGGACGCCTGGGAATTGCTGAAATTCTTCAACGACGACGAGTACGCCCTCGATCCCAAGGCCGCCGCCAAGGAGCTGGGTCCGGACGCCGCCCCGGTGCTCGACGCCGCCATCACGGCGCTCGACGGGATCACGGACTGGACGACGGAGCACATCGAAGGGGCGCTGAAAAGCGCTCTGATCGACGGGCTGGCGCTCAAGCCGCGCAAGGCCTTCGGACCGATCCGGGTGGCCGCCACGGGCACCACGATCAGCCCGCCGTTGTTCGAGTCACTGGAGCTGCTGGGCCGAGATCGCACCCTGGGCCGGTTGCGCTCGGCGCGCGCGCACGTCGCCACACAGTAGGCGTGCGTAGCGTGCCGCAAGTCTTTGGTAGTGTGCACTGCGGCTTCAAAGGCATAGGACGGCTGGATCCAGCGGTGCCAGGACGCGGGTAGCGAACCCGGGAAATGGGCTCTGACCAGCGGTTTTAAGTCTCGAATGGGGTATGGTGTAATTGGCAACACAGCTGATTCTGGTTCAGCCATTCTAGGTTCGAGTCCTGGTACCCCAGCAAAGCTCCGCCTGCTCGCGTGATTAGGTGGGGTATCCGGGTTGGGCTATGCTGACTGCTCGGATCATGTCCGGCCCCGTCGTCTAGCGGCCTAGGACGCCGCCCTCTCACGGCGGTAGCGTGGGTTCGAATCCCATCGGGGCTACAAAATCACTGAGCGCCGCCTTTGGGCGGCTGCATATCACTCAGCGCCGCCCTTTGCGGCCGGCGCCGTGGTACCACCCACCGGCATGCTGGGCAGACCCAGTTTGCGGTGATCCCACGACCGGCTGCGCCGGCCCACGATGCGCACCCCTACCCGCTTGTTCATCATCTGGTCCACGAACGGCTTCATGTCGTCGCTGTAGGGGCCCGTGTAGCGCTCCCACACGCTGACGCCGACGCGGTGCAGCGCGTCGGGGTCGTCGACGATCTCGGCGACGCCTTCGAACGACACTCCGCGCAAGGTGTCGTAGGTGTCGCCGTCCTCGAGCAGGAAGCTGACCCGCGGGTCGCGTTTCAGGTTCACCGCCTTCTGCGACTTGGCCTTGGTCTCCAGCCAGATCTCGCCGTCCACCACCGCGTACCACATCGCCGTCAGGTGCGGCTGTCCGTCGGGCCCGATGGTCGCCAGGGTTCCGGTGCGGCTGCTGTTGACGAAGTCGGTGATTTCGGCCTCGGACATGACGATGCTCGCGCGCTGATTCGTTCCCATGGCGTCAGTGTGTCAGGCGCCCATGCGTCGCCTCTGCACTGGTGGCGCCGAGCTTGCGCTCACGGTCGGCTCAAGCCTCCGTGAGTGACCCTGGACGCAATCTCGGCGCAGAAATTACAGCCGCCGCGTCAGCGCCTCAGCGGCGGCCAGAAGGTCGGCGGCCCACCGTGCGCCGGGTCGCCGCCCCATCCGGTCGATCGGCCCCGACACCGAGATGGCGGCGACCACCACGCCGCGCCCGTCACGCACCGGCGCCGAAACGCTTGCCACGCCCGGCTCGCGCTCGGCGACGCTTTGCGCCCAGCCACGTTTGCGGACTTCGGCGAGCACCCGGTCGGTGAACATCGCCTTGGGCAGCACCGCTTTCTGGGTAGCGGCGTCGGAAAAGGCCAGCAGCACCTTGGCCCCGGATCCGGCGGTCATCGGCAGCCGGGCGCCGACCGGGACCGTATCGCGAAGCCCCGCAGGTGGTTCCAGGGCGGCGATGCAGATTCGCGAAGTGCCCTCCCGGCGGTACAACTGGACGCTTTCCCCCGTGGTCTCCCGCAACTGAGGCAGCACCGAGGCGCTGGCGGCCAGCAGTGGGTCGCTGACGTACGACGCGAGTTCGGTGACGGCGGGCCCGAGACGCCACCGGCCGTCCTCGTCGCGGCCGGCCAGGCGGTGTACCTCCAGCGCGGCGGCCAGGCGGTAGGCGGTGGCCCTGGGCAGGCCGGTGCGTTCGCAGAGTTCGGCCAGCCCGCAGGGCGATTCCGCGATCGCGTGCAGGATGCCGACCGCTTTGTCCAGGACGCCGATGCCGCTATGCTGTCTCACAAGAAGATACTAGCGTCTCGCATCGTGAGATCACACTCCGGACCGATCGGCGAGCCGCGAACTGACGAATCGAGTTGAAGATGGCATCGCAGACGCACGACCCCGGCGCCGGCCGGCCGCGCACGTTGGCCGAGAAGGTCTGGGACGACCACGTTGTGGTGTCCGGCGGCGACGAGGCGCCGGACCTGATCTACATCGATCTGCACCTGGTGCACGAGGTCACCAGTCCGCAGGCGTTCGACGGCTTGCGACTGGCCGGCCGGCCGGTGCGGCGGACCGATCTGACGATCGCCACCGAAGACCACAACGTGCCGACCGTCGACATCGACAAGCCGATCGCCGACCCGGTGTCCCGCACGCAGGTCGAGACGCTGCGGCACAACTGCGCCGAATTCGGTGTCCGGCTACACCCGATGGGCGACATCGAACAGGGCATCGTGCATGTGGTCGGTCCGCAATTGGGTCTCACTCAACCCGGAATGACGATCGTGTGTGGGGATTCTCACACCTCCACCCACGGCGCATTCGGCGCAATCGCCATGGGCATCGGCACTTCTGAGGTCGAACATGTGCTCGCCACCCAGACGCTGGCGCTGCGCCCGTTCAAGACGATGGCGGTCAACGTCGACGGTGCATTGCCGCCGGGGGTCACGGCGAAGGACGTCATTCTGGCGCTGATCGCCAAGATCGGGACCGGCGGCGGCCAGGGTCACGTCATCGAATACCGCGGCAGCGCCATCGAATCGCTGTCCATGGAAGGCCGGATGACGATCTGCAACATGAGCATCGAGGCCGGCGCGCGGGCCGGCATGGTCGCCCCGGACGACACCACTTTTGAATTCTTACGCGGTCGGCCGCATGCGCCGACCGGTGCGGACTGGGACGCGGCGCTGGCCTATTGGCAGCAGCTGCGTACTGATCCCGGAGCGGTTTTCGATACCGAGGTGCACCTCGACTCGGCGTCCCTCACCCCGTTCGTCACCTGGGGAACCAACCCCGGACAGGGGGTGCCACTGGGTGCCACCGTGCCAGATCCGGAGTTGATGACCGATGACGCGCAGCGCCAGGCCGCCGAGAAAGCGTTGGCGTACATGGACCTTCAGCCGGGGATGGCGATGCGCGACATCGCGGTCGACACCGTCTTCGTGGGGTCGTGCACCAACGGCCGGATCGAGGATTTGCGGGTCGTGGCCGACGTTTTGCGTGGTCACAAGGTTGCCGACGGTGTGCGGATGCTTGTGGTTCCGGGTTCGATGCGGGTTCGCGCGCAGGCGGAAGCCGAAGGGCTCGGCGAGATTTTCACCGCCGCCGGCGCGGAATGGCGGCAGGCGGGTTGCTCGATGTGCCTGGGAATGAATCCCGATCAGCTTGCGCCCGGCGAGCGTTGCGCCGCGACGTCCAACCGCAATTTCGAAGGGCGGCAGGGCAAGGGTGGTCGCACGCACCTTGTTTCGCCGGCCGTCGCCGCAGCTACCGCGGTGCGCGGCAAGCTTTCCGCGCCGGCAGATTTGAACTAGCCGACTTGAATTCACATTGAGAATTAGGGGAACAGCATGGAAGCCTTTGACACCCACACCGGCATCGGCGTACCGCTGCGCCGGTCGAATGTCGATACCGATCAGATCATTCCCGCGGTCTACCTGAAGCGGGTAACCCGAACCGGTTTCGAGGATGGCTTGTTCGCGAGCTGGCGGTCGGATCCGTCATTCGTGCTCAACCTCAGCCCCTTTGACCGCGGGTCGGTTCTGGTCGCCGGACCGGATTTCGGCACCGGATCCTCGCGTGAGCACGCGGTCTGGGCGCTGATGGATTACGGATTCCGGGTGGTTATCTCGTCCCGGTTCGGCGACATCTTTCGCGGCAACGCCGGCAAGGCGGGGTTGTTGGCGGCCGAGGTCGACCAGGATGGTGTCGAACTTCTCTGGAAGCTGATCGAGCAGAGCCCAGGGCTGGAAATCACTGTCAATCTTCAAGATCGAAACGTCACCGCGGGAACGGCGGTGCTGCCGTTCAGGATTGACGATCACACCGCGTTCCGGCTGCTGAACGGACTCGACGATATAGCCCTTACGCTGCAGAAACTCGACGAAATCGAAGCTTTCGAGGCGGCCCGCCCGGCCTGGAAACCGCGCACTTTGCCGGCCTCCTGAAGCACGGAACGGCGCGGAATTTGCGCGCCGATCCGGGGGCATTTCGCGGTGGCGCCAGCGACCAAGGGCGGCAATCGGATTGCCGAAATGGCGACTTTCCGGCAGCAATAGCGGGCTGAAATTGCGCGTGGCTCTTGGCAATTTGCCAGTTGAGGGTTTACCGTAGTGCACTAGTCGGTTCCAAAAGAGGACCACTGGCCTCGGAGGGTTGGATGAATAAAGCAGAGCTCATAGATGTGCTCACACAGAAATTGGGCTCAGACCGTCGGCAGGCGACCGCCGCCGTCGAGAATGTCGTCGACACGATTGTGCGCGCGGTCCACAAGGGTGACAGCGTCACGATTACCGGTTTCGGCGTCTTCGAACAGCGTCGCCGCGCGGCTCGCGTAGCCCGCAACCCGCGCACCGGCGAAACGGTGAAAGTCAAGCCGACGTCTGTTCCGGCATTCCGTCCGGGAGCTCAGTTCAAAGCGGTTGTGGCTGGCGCACAAAAGCTCCCGGCCGAAGGACCCGCAGTGAAGCGCGGCGTGGTTGCCAGCGCGGCCAAGAAGACGACGGCCAAGAAGGCCCCCGCCAAGAAGGCCGCCACCAAGGCTCCGGCCAAGAAGGCTGCCACCAAGGCTCCGGCCAAGAAGGCTGCCACCAAGGCCCCGGCCGCGAAGAAGGCCGCGACCAAGGCTCCGGCCAAGAAGGCTGCCACGAAGGCTCCGGCCAAGAAGGCCGCCACCAAAGCCCCGGTCAAGAAGGCCGTGACCAAGGCTCCGGCCAAGAAGGCCGTCACCAAGGCTCCGGCCAAGAAGGCGGCGACCAAGGCTCCGGCCAAGAAGGCTCCGGCCAAGAAGGCTGCGAGCACACGGCGCGGCCGCAAGTAGTCAAATCAAGCAGATACCCTCCGGCGGGCAGCGATGCCCTCGGAGGGTATTCGCTTGTCAGGCGCGCACGTTGGCGGCCAGCGCGCCGCCGATGTGGTCGGCGGCGATCAGCCGGCCCGCCGACAGCGACAGCACCCAGGTGCTGCCTTTGAGGTTGCGCGACTTGTCGGGACGCACTCCGTCGCGTTCGCACCACCACGCGATCAGGTCCGGAATCACCTTCCCCTGCGTGCAGATCACGGGCGTTCCGGCCCGTTCGGCGATTTGCAGAACCCGCTGCCGGCCGCGCTTGGGGTTCTTGGCGTACGCCTCCTCGGTCAGGTTGGGCTCGTTGTGAATATCGACACCCAACTCGGCGGCCAGCGGTTCCACCGTCTGGTGGCACCGCACCCGATCGGCCGCGTACACCCGGTCGGCGCCGAATGCCAGCAACTGACCCACCAGCGCCTCGGCCTGGGCGCGGCCCTTCTTGTCCAACGGCCGTTTGGTGTCGTCGCCGCGATAGCGTGACTTGCTGCCCGCGGTACCGTGCCGCACCACCAACACGGTCTTGGTGTCCGGCGGCTGTTTGACGAACCGGCGCAGGACCTTTCGATCCGGCGCGTAGTCGAGCTTCTTCATGGCGTCGGCGACCGGCAGCCAGATCAACTCGTCGACCTCGTGTCCGGGGGCGAAGGTGCCTCCGGTGCTGCGCGCGGCCCAGTAGTGCACCCGCTTGATGCCCTGGTCGATCGGGTACGTGATGGTGGTCAGGCAACGGCCGAGATGGCTGTGGTGGCCGGTCTCCTCGAGCACCTCGCGTACGGCGGCGACCGCTGCGGTCTCGCCGGGGTCGACCTTGCCCTTGGGCAGCGACCAGTCGTCATACCGGGGTCGGTGAATGACGGCGATCTCGAGCGATTTCGTCGGGTTGCCCTTACCGGACCGCCACAACACCGCGCCGGCTGCGTAGACGACCCGGTCTCCGGGGCGTCGACGGTCCGACGAGTTCTGGATCGACACCTTCACTCCTGCAGGTCAATTCGGCCAGGTGGCTCATGCTGGTGGAGGTGGCCCCGGAGGACACCACTGGACTACGGGCTGCGGTGCCGTTCCATGAGCGAAGCCTGGTGGTCGCGGACGCTCTCGCCTTCCTGCGGCGACGCCGTCCACTGCCCGTCGGACCCGAGCTCCCAGCACCGGGTGGACGGGTCCAATGCGGACTCGAACAGCTCGTCGAGTTGCGCTGTCAAACGCGGGTCCTTGACCTGTGCCATGACCTCGACGCGGCGGTCCAGGTTGCGGTGCATCATGTCGGCGCTGCCGATCCAGAATTCGTCGATGGCGTTGAAATGCAGAATGCGCGAATGTTCCAGGAACCGGCCGAGAATCGAGCGGACTGTGATGTTTTCGGAAAGGCCTTCGGTGCCCGGGCGCAGCGCGCAGATACCGCGCACCACCACCTCGACCCGCACCCCGGCCTGCGATGCCCGATAGAGCGCGTCGATGACCTGCTCGTCGACCAGTGCGTTCATCTTGAGCCGGATCCGCGCGTCGTTGCCGCGACGATGGGCCTCGACCTCCCGTTCGACGCGCTCGATGATCCCGGTGCGGATGCCGTGCGGGGCCACTAACAGGTTGCGGTAGGTCAGCTTTCGCGAGTAACCGGTCAGCGTGTTGAAGAGGTCGGTCAGGTCCGCACCGATGTTGGGGTCGGCGGTCAGCAGGCCCACGTCCTCGTACAGTCGCGCCGTCTTGCCGTTGTAGTTGCCGGTTCCGACGTGGCAGTACCGTCGGATGATGGGACCTTCACGACGCACCACCAGGCAGGTCTTGCAGTGCGTCTTGAGTCCGACGAACCCGTAGACGACGTGCACGCCCGCCTGCTCAAGGGTTCGCGCCCAACGGATGTTGGCCTGCTCGTCGAAGCGCGCTTTGATCTCAACCATTGCCACAACTTGTTTTCCGGCTTCGGCGGCGTCGATCAATGCCCGCACGATCGGGGAATCCCCGGAGGTGCGGTAGAGCGTCTGTTTGATGGCAAGCACATTCGGATCTGCCGCAGCCTGTTCGACGAACCGCTGCACGCTCGTCGAGAACGAGTCGTAGGGATGGTGCACCAGCACGTCGCCTTCGCGCAGCGTGGCGAAGATGCTCTTGGGCGTCTCCCGCTCCGCGAAGGCGGGGTGGGTGGCGGGCACGAAGGCCCGGTCCTTCAGCGCCGGCCGGTCGATGCCGTAGATCTGCCACAGCGACGACAAATCCAGCAGCCCAGGCACTTCGATGACATCACCGGGATGCACGTCGAGCTCGCGCAGCAGCAGCTCCAGCATGCTCTCGGTCATGTCGTCGGATGCTTCGAGCCGTACCGGGGACCCGAACCGGCGTCGCGCCAGCTCCCGCTCCAGCGCCTGCAACAGGTCCTCGTCCCGGTCCTCTTCCACCTCGAAGTCGGCGTTGCGGGTGATCCGAAACGCATGGTGCTCCACGATTTCCATACCGGGGAAGAGCACCGGAAGGAAGGCCGCGATCAACTCCTCCATCGGCAGGAACCGCACGGCCACCTGGTCTTCGCCGTCGTCGTCCTTGGCGTCCAGTTCGACGAACCGGTCCACGTTGTCGGGCACCTTCACCCGCGCGAAATGCTGGGTGCCGTCCTCGGGCTGCTTGACGGTGATGGCCAGGTTCAGGCTCAGCCCGCTCACGAAGGGGAAGGGGTGGGCCGGGTCCACCGCCAACGGCGTGAGAACGGGGAAGACCTGCTCGTGGAAATAGGTCGACAAGCGCTCTTGCTCAGCCTCATCGAGGTCGGCCCACGTGACGATGTAGATGCCTTCCTCCTCGAGCGCGGGCAGTACCGAATCGAGGAACACGCGCGCCTGCCGGCTGGCGATCTGTTGGGTCTGCTCGCCGATGCGCCGCAGTTGCTCGCGCGGGGTCAGTCCGTCCGCGGAGCGCACCGACAGGCCCATCTCGTCGCGCCGCTTGAGACCCGCGACCCGGACCATGTAGAACTCGTCCAGGTTGGAGGCGAAGATGGCCAGGAACTTCGCGCGCTCGAGCAGCGGCATCGAATTGTCGTCGGCCAGTGCCAGCACGCGGGCGTTGAAGTCGAGCCAGCTCAGTTCCCGGTTGAGGTAGCGCTCTTCCGGCAGCGCGTCGATGATCGCCGCGGGAGTCGCGGCCGGAGGGGCCGTGGGAGCCGAGTCGCCAGGGTGCCAAGCGTGCTCGTCGGGACGTGCCTCTGCCTCTGGGGTGGCTTCGATTTCGGTCACCCTGCGATCATTGCCTATCACCCGGCGATGCGGCCAGCAGTCAGCAGAGATCCATGTGCCGTTGGGCTGGCATTCACCTGGCGGCCCGGTTCACCGCGCGGAGCGATGCGCGATGGCGCGTGCGGTCGCCGGGCCCACCCCGAGCTGGCGGGCGGCCGCCAGGTCGGCTGGTGTGTCGACGTCGCAACGCAGCCCGGGCCAGGCGCCGGTCAATTCGATCGCGCCCGAACGACGGTGTCGCGCTGCGGAATCCGGGCCGAATCGCGGGTCGAGCGAGGTCCCGAACGCGCACAGCACCGCGGTGCCGGTGCCCAGCCGGTCCGCGACGAAGCTGCGCTCGTGGTGTCGTGCCGCCGAGATGGCCTCGGTGAGCTCCTGGGTTTGCAACGCGGGCAGATCGCCCTGCAGGACAACAACATTCGGGACGTCGACCGCACCCGCTGCGGAGCTGACCGCGCTGTTCAGCGGGTCGGGATCGTCCGGCGCCGTCGGGTCCGCCAGCACCTGGGCGCCGAGCTCGGTGGCCGCGGCCGCGGCGACGTCGTCGGGCGTGATGACCGTGATCGAGTGCAACGAACTCACCCGGGTTGCCGCGGACAACGTGTCGACCAGCATGGCCAGGACCACACTCTCACGCGTCGGGGCCGAGAAGACCGGAGCCAGCCTGGTCTTGGCGGCGGCCAAACGCTTCACGGCGATGATCAGCCCGACATCCCCGTGTGCGCCGCCCATGTGAAACATCCTGCCAGCGCAACGCCGCGGAAGGTGACGGCGCCCGGTTCCTGGGACTAGTGTTTAGCGGCTGCCGTCGCCGTAACGGGGCACAGGGCTAGATATAAGGGGTGGTTGATGGCCGGCACGGGAACCGTCGCGGTGATGGGCGCGGGCGCATGGGGCACGGTGCTGGCCAAGGTGCTTGCCGATGCCGGGGGCGACGTCACGTTGTGGGCGCGGCGTGCGGATGTGGCCGACAAGATCAATAAAACCCGGTACAACCCCGACTACCTTCCGGGCACTCTGCTTCCGGCGGGCGTCCGCGCCACCAACGACGCGGAGGAGGCGCTGGCCGGCGTCACGACCGTGCTACTCGGGGTCCCGGCTCAGACCATGCGCGCCAATCTCGAGCAGTGGAACGGCATGTGGGCCGACGGCGCGACTCTGGTCAGCCTGGCCAAGGGGATCGAGCTGGGCACGTTGATGCGGATGAGCCAAGTGATCGTTTCGGTCACCGGAGTGGACGCATCCCAGGTCGCGGTGATCTCCGGACCGAACCTCGCCAGTGAGATCGCCGAGAGCCAGCCCGCCGCCACCGTCGTCGCGTGCAGCGACTCCGGACGTGCCGTGGCGTTGCAGCGGTTTTTGAACAGTGGCTACTTCCGTCCCTACACCAACTCCGATGTGGTGGGGACCGAGATCGGTGGCGCGTGCAAGAACGTCATCGCGTTGGCCTGCGGAATGGCGGTCGGGGTCGGGCTGGGGGAGAACACCGCGGCGGCCATCATCACTCGCGGGCTGGCCGAGATCATGCGACTGGGGCTGGCGCTGGGCGCCAAGGGCGCGACGTTGGCGGGGCTGGCCGGGGTGGGTGACCTGGTGGCCACCTGTACCTCTCCTTATTCGCGCAACCGTTCGCTGGGCGAGCGGCTGGGACGCGGCGACACCATGCATACGGCCCTGCACGGCAAGGACGGCCACGTCGTCGAGGGCGTCACCTCCTGCGAGTCGGTGCTGGCCCTGGCGTCCAGCTACGACGTCGAGATGCCACTGACGGACGCCGTGCACCGGGTCTGCCACAAGGGGCTGTCGGTCAACGACGCCATTGCTCTGCTACTGGGCCGCAGCACCAAGCCGGAGTGAATTGCAGTAGTCGCCGGCGGATCCTGCGCGATTTTGCAGTAGTCGGACCCGGATCGAATCCGCCCGCGTTGGCGTGACAATCAGCTACTAATAAGCGGCGGCAAGAAGCGTCGCCGCGCGAATGGCTGTATTCGATGACCGGTGCCTGTCGGGGAGCGTGGGGGAAGTCGGGCTGCGCGCGGACAGCGTGCCCCGGAGTTCGCGACTCATGACTGGGCCGTTTGACCCCTCCGGGTCGATTGGAGCTCCCTGATGTCGCCCTTCCTGATCGCTGCCCCCCAGGCTGTGAGCGCCGCGGCCGCCGACCTGGGAGCGATCGGGGAAGCGGTCCGGCAGGCGACCGCGGTGGCGGCGCCGACGGCGGCGATCCTGCCCGCGGCCGCCGATGAGGTGTCGGCGGCCATCGCGGCCTTATTCGGCACCGTCGGTCAGGAGTATCAAGCGGTCAGTGCACAGGCAGCGGAGTTCCACGCCCAATTCGTGAGGGCGCTGGCAGCGGCGAGCGGCTCTTACGCGGCTATGGAAGCGGCCAGTGCCGACGCCCTGGGCTCGCTGGAGGAGCAGGTCTTGGGTGCGATCAACGCGCCGGCGAATCTGCTTTTGGGGAGGCCTTTGATTGGTCCGGGGACCGACGGAGCGGAAGGTACCGGCGCAGCGGGCGGCCCCGGTGGGCTGCTGTGGGGGCGCGGCGGCAACGGCGGCTCGGGCGCGGCCGGGCATGCCGGTGGGGCCGGCGGCGCCGCCGGGTTGCTGGGTGTGGGCGGAGCCGGCGGTGCCGGCGGCGCGGGTGCCAACGGTGGAACAGGTGGCAGCGGCGGTTGGTTGTGGGGCAACGGCGGTGCCGGCGGCATGGGTGGGGTCGGCGGTAACGGAGGCACCGGCGGCAACGCGTTGCTCTTCGGTTCCGGTGGTGCCGGCGGGGCAGGCGGGACCGGCCTCGGCGGCTCGATCGGCACACCGGGCAGCCCAGGCAGCGCCGTGGCTGCCGGCGGCGTCGGTGGCGACGGCGGCAGCGGTGGCAGTGGGGGCACTGGTGGAGCGGGCGGGCGCGGTGGACTGATCCTGGGTGACGGCGGTGCCGGCGGCGTCGGTGGCTCGGGCGGCGCCGGCGGTGCCGGAGGATCCGGCGGAGCCGGCTGGACGGCGACCACCGCGGGCGCTGACGGAGGCGATGGCGGCGACAGCGGCACCGGCGGGTCGGGCGGTAACGGGGGTGCCGGCGGTGTCGCCGGGGCGAGCCGGAGTCTGTTCGGTCACGCAGGCGCCTATGGCTCCGGCGGCGCCGGCGGGGCTGGGGGTAGTTCGGGCGTGGCCGGTGACGGCGGGGCCGGTGGGGCGGGGAACGCGATGACCGCCGCCGGAGGTAAGGGCGGCATGGGTGGTGACACCGGCGGTGTGGGGGCCGGCGGAACCGGCGGCGCGGCCGCGGGCCCGAGAGCTGTTGCCGGGGCTGACGGCGCCGCGGGAGTCCTGATCGCCGGCGGCAACGGCGGTATGGGCGGCGCGGGCTTCACCGGGACCGCGGCGGGCGCCGATGGTGGGGCCGGCGGTGCCGGCGGCGCGGGTGGCAGCCACGGGAATGGCGGAGCCGGCGGGGCCGGCGGTGACGGAATAGCCGGGAACAGTGGAACGGCGGGCGCGGCGGCCGGTCAGTCCGGCGGCGACGGCGTGGATGGCGGGTCCGGTGGCGCCGGTGGTGCTGGTGGTGCGGCTGGCTCGGTGCGCGGTGATGGCGGTGCCGGTGGGGCCGGTGGGCACGGTGCGCGTGGTGGCGACGGCGGGGCCGGCGTCACCGGTACGAGCGCAACGGCGGCCGGTGCCGATGGCCAGGCCGGCGGCTCTGGCGGTAGTGGCGGTGCCGGCGGCGATGGCGGCAACGGCGGGGCCGGAGGTTCCTCGGCGCATGGAACTGCCGGCAAAGCGGGTGCCGGGGGCAATGCCGGTAGCGGCGGCAATGGCGCGACCCCGGGCGACGGTGGGGCCGGTGCTGCCGGTGACGCCAACCATCTGGCCGGCGGGGCTGGTGGTGCCGGTGGTGACACCGGGTTGGGTGG
Source organism: Mycobacterium sp. 23 (assembly GCF_048287075.1). Taxonomy (NCBI): domain Bacteria; kingdom Bacillati; phylum Actinomycetota; class Actinomycetes; order Mycobacteriales; family Mycobacteriaceae; genus Mycobacterium; species Mycobacterium sp. 23. The sequence goes on along the minus strand of NZ_JBLVUX010000005.1, from coordinate 1,819,639 downwards.
CAAGGCCGGCGTTGCCGGCACCGGCTTCAGCACGGGCGCAGACGGCGCGGACGGCTCCACACCCACTGGGATTCTGGGCGACGGCGGCAAGGGCGGGGCCGGGTTCAACGCCACGACACCGGGGGCGGACGGCGGCAAGGGTGGCGCCGGCGGCGCGGGCGGCAACTTCGGTAGCGGCGGGGCCGGTGGCGCGGGCGGGGATGGGGCGGCCGGTGGTAATGGCGCGGCCGGTGTCGCGGCAGGTGAGTCCGGTCGCGACGGCGTGGATGGCGGGTCTGGCGGCGCCGGTGGTGCTGGTGGTGCGGGTGGCTCGGACCGTGGCGACGGTGGCGCCGGTGGGGCCGGCGGGCAAGGTGCCCGTGGCGGTGACGGCGGTGCGGGGGTCAATGGCGCGGCCGCGACGACACCGGGCGCCGATGGGCAGGCCGGGGGTTCGGGCGGTAAGGGCGGCGCCGGGGGTGACGGCGGCAACGGCGGGGTGGGTGGTACTGCGGCACATGGCGTTTCGGGCACTACGGGCACCGGCGGTAATGCCGGCAACGGCGGTAACGGCGCGACCCCCGGTGATGGCGGAGCGGGTGCGGCCGGTAGTGCCACTCATCGTGACGGCGGCGCCGGCGGGCACGGTGGCAACACCGGAGTTGGCGGTGCGGCCGGCACCGGCGGTAGCGGACGCATAACCGGTAGCGACGGAACCGCGGGTTCCACGCCCGGCGGGATTCTGGGTAATGGCGGCAACGGTGGTGCCGGCTTTAGCGCCACGGCGTCGGGCGTGGACGGCGGCAAGGGTGGCGCCGGCGGTGCGGGCGGCAACTTCGGTAGTGGTGGGGCTGGGGGTGCCGGCGGCGACGGGGCCGCCGGGAGCAACGGCGCGGCTGGGACCAAGGCCGGTGATTCCGGCGGTGACGGGGTGGCCGGTGGCGCTGGTGGCGCCGGGGGCGATGGCGGCGCGGGTGGTTCGGTCCGCGGGGACGGTGGCGCCGGTGGGGCCGGCGGGCAGGGTGCGCGTGGCGGTGACGGCGGTGCGGGGGTCAATGGCGCAGCCGGGACGACGCCGGGCGCCGATGGGCAGGCCGGGGGTTCGGGCGGCAAGGGCGGCGCTGGCGGTAATGGCGGCAATGGCGGGGCCGGTGGTGCCTCGGCACATGGCATCGCCGGGACCACCGGTACCGGGGGTAACGCCGGGAGCGGCGGCAATGGCGCCACCCCAGGTGACGGCGGCGCCGGTGCGGCGGGCGGCTCACTGACCGGTAACGGCGGGGCCGGTGGGGCGGGCGGCGATACCGGGTTCGGCGGGGCCGGCGGACACGGCGGGAGTGGGCGGACGACGGGAAGTGATGGTGCGGACGGGGCCACACCGACCGGTGTGATGGGTAACGGTGGGGCCGGCGGGGCCGGGGCGCATGCCGCGGCTGCCGGGGTCAGCGGCGGTGACGGTGGCGCCGGCGGTAAGGGCGGAAACTTCGGCAACGGTGGCGCCGGTGGCGCCGGTGGAGACGGGGCAGCCGGCGCTGCCGGCGTCAACCCGACGCCGGTGGCCCCGGCGGCCAATGGGGACAACGGCACCGGCTATCCACAGTTGTTTAACCAGGCGACCCCGGGTACGAACGGGACAAGCGGCACCGTAGCCGGCCAAGCAGGAGGCACCGGCGGCAACGGCGGCGCATATGTGAGCACCAACGGGGCCGGCGTCGGGGCGGCCGCCGGCGACGGCGGCAACGGAGGACTCGGCGCCCCCGGCGGTAACGGTGGTAATGGCGGTGCCGCTGGTTCGCTGGGGTTGGGTCAGGCCACCGGAGTCAACGGTGGTGCCGGCGGCCGCGGCGGTGACGGCGTAGCCGGTCAGACCGGCGGCGCCGGGGGTGCCGGCGGGGCCGGCGGCGAAGGCGGTTCGATCCGCGGCAGCGGCGGTGCCGGGGGCGCCGGCGGCAAGGGCGGGGCCGGCGGCGCCGGGGCCGCGGGCGAGACCGGTGGTACCGGCGGCGCCGGAGGTAGCGCGAACTCCACGGACTTTCCCGTCCAAACCCAGGTCGGTCCCTCGACCGGCGGTGACGGCGGGGTCGGCGGTGCCGGTGGCACCGGCGGGGCGGGCGGCACCGGTGGCAAAGGTGGCGCCGGCGGCGTCGGCGGCGTTCACCACGGCACCGGATTCAGCGACGGCACGCACGGGATCGGCGGCGACGGCGGCACCGGCGGGACCGCGGGGGCCGGTGGCGACGGTGGCGTCGGCGGGGCCGGCGGCGACGCGGCCACCGCCGGAAAGGGTGGCACCGGCGGGCACGGCGGAGATGCCGGCGCAGTCGGTCTCGGCGGAGAGGGTGGCGACAGTGGTGGCGGTGCCACCGGCGCCAAGGGCCTCGCGGGCCAGCTCCCCGACGGAACCTCCGGTCATGGCGGGAAGGGCGGTGCCGGCGGCAACGCCACCGCGGCGCCCACCGGCGAGCCGCCGGGAGCCGGCGGAACCGGCGGGGCCGGTGGTGACGGCGGCAACCTGGGCAACGGCGGACAAGGCGGTACCGGTGGCACGGGTGCGAACGGCGTCCGCGGAATCGACGGCGTCAACCCCGGCGACTCCGGAACAGGGGGTGAGACCGGCGGCGCCGGCGGCGCCGGCGGCAAGGGCGGCCTCGGCGGGGCGATCCGGGGTGACGGCGGCACCGGCGGGCTCGGCGGCCACGGCGGCACCGGTGGTGACGGCGGGGACGGGGTCAACGGCGCTTCGGGAAGCGCACTCGGCCAAGCCGGCCAAGCCGGGGGTAATGGCGGCAATGGAGGAACCGGCGGGGCCGGCGGGGCCGGCGGAAACGCCGGCGGCGTCGCCGCCGGCGGGTCAGGCACCGCGGGCGTCAATGGCACCGGCGGCACCGGCGGCAACGGTGGCGCTGCCGGCAAGCCCGGTGACGGAGGTAACGGCCAGGTCGGCGGGTTTGGCCATGCGGAGGGTGGCCGCGGCGGCGACGGCGGTAATCCCGGCAACGTGGGCGCCGGAGGCGCCGGCGGTGACGTGGGCACCGGCGGGACCGGCGGCGGCAAAGGTACCAGCGGCCTTAGCGGCGCTGCGGTCACCAGCGGTGGCAACGGCGGCGACGGCGGTCTGGGCGGATACGCCGCTGGTCCGCAGGGTCTGGGTGGCGACGGCGGTGCTGGCGGCAACGGCGGGGCCGTCGGTAACGGCGGCAAAGGCGGCGACGGTGGCAAAGGCCTCGATGGCTCCTACGGGCAGAGCGGCGGGACGGGCGGTGCCGGCACCGCCGGCACCGACGGCGCCCAAGGCGGTAAAGGCGGAGCCGGCGGCAACGGCGGTTCGATCTCAGGTAACGGCGGCGCCGGCGGCGCCGGGGGAGCCGGTGGCGCGGGCGGCGGTGGCGGCGGTGGCGGCACCGGTGAGTCGGACACCACGTTCCCCTTCACCAACTCCGGCGGCCCGGGTGGGGCGGGCGGCGGCGGAGGTAACGCCGGGGCCGGCGGGGCCGGCGGCGCCGGCGGACAGGCCCTGGGGTCTGGAAACGGCGGGGCCGGTGGCGCCGGCGGAGCCGGGGGCATGGGTGGCAGCGGCGGATCCGGCGGCGACGGAGGCGCGGCCGGGGAATTTGCGATTGGCGCCTCAGGCGGTGCGGGCGGTACCGGCGGCGGTGCGGGCAAAGGCGGAGCCGGCGGCCTGGGCGGCGACGGCGGTGCGGCCCACGGGTCCGGCACCGGAGGTCTCGGCGGTAACGGTGGATTGGGCGGCTTCGGCGGGAACGCGGGCAATGGCGGCGCCGGTGGCCCTGAGGGCGGCAGCACCCAGGGCGGCAACGGTGGCGCAGGCGGCGCGGCGGGCGACGCGGGCGCCGGCGGCGGTGGCGGCCGCGGCGGCGATTCCGCTAAGGGTCTGGCCGGCGACGGCGGCAACGGCAGCGGCGGCGGCATAACCGGGCTTACCGGCGCCGGTGGCGCCGGTGGCGCCGACGGAGGAGCCCCGGGGGCAACCGGTAAGGGCGGTACCGGCGGTGCCGGTGGCGGCGGCGGCGATGGCGGAGACGGAAACCCGGCGGCCGGGCCGTCCGGCAACGGTGGCGCGGGCGGGAACGGCGGTTACGGCACTAACGGCGGCGGCAGGGGCGGCGCAGGCGGGGACGGCGGCGCAGTCGGCAGCGGCGGCAAAGGCGGGGACGGCGGCTTCGGCGTGCGTTCCGACGGCGCCGACGGCGGTGCCGGTGGCGATGGCGGTGCGATATCCGGCAACGGCGGCGATGGTGGCACCGGCGGCGGCGGTGCCAACGGCGGCGACGGGGGAGCAGGCGGCATCGCCGGCCCGCAGTCGGGCAACGGCGGCAACGGCGGCGCGGGCGGCTACGGCTTCGGCGTGGCCGGAGCCAACGGCGGCGACGGCGGCGCCGGCGGCAGGGCAGGGCTGTACGGCAACGGCGGCAACGGCGGTGACGGCGGAGCGGCCCTCGACGGAGCCAACGGCGCCGCAGGCGAGCCGTACAGCAATCCGGGCCAGGCCGGCACGGCAGGCGGCAATGGCGGCAACGGCGGGGCCGGCGGCGAGGGCGGTCTGGTCTCCGGAAGCGGCGGCAACGGCGGCATGGGCGGCAATGGTGGTAACGGCGGCAACGGCGGGGCCGGTGGACCCGGTAAGCCGGCCGGCTTCCTCAGCTCTGGCACCGACGGCGGTCCCGGCGCCAGCGGCGCGGTGGGCGGTAACGGCGGGACCGGCGGCGCGGGCGGTGCAGGTCACGGGGCAGGCAACGGTGGCGCCGGCGGGGCCGGAGGCATTGGCGGGCAGGGCGGCAACGGCGGTAGCGGCGGTGTCGGCGGCAACGGCACAGGGTTCCTCAGCGTGGACAACGGCCACGGCGGACCCGCCGGAAATGGCGCCAACGGCGGGGCCGGCGGCGCCGGCGGCGCGGGTGGCGCGGCCGACGGATCAGGCGATGGTGGTGCCGGCGGTGCCGCCGGTGCCGCGGGTTCCGGCGGTAACGGCGGTGTCGGCGGCGACGCCGGCGACGGATATGGGCCTCCCGCGGTCGGCGGAGGGATGGGCGGGGCCGCCGGTAACGGCGGCAACAGCGCCGTTGGCGGTGCCGGCGGCAGCGCCACCAATGGCGCCGGGGGCGTGGGCGGTGCCGGTGGTGCCGGCGGCGGTGGTGGTAGTGGCGGTAATGGCGGACGCGGTGGGTACTACGACGGGGGATCCGGCGGCTCTGCCGGGGACGGCGGTAACGGCGGTCATGGCGGCACCGCCAGCGCGGGCGGTGCCGGCGGTGCCGGCGGCAACTCGGTCTCAGGATCCGGCGGTGCCGGCGGTGCCGGCGCCGGTGGCGGCGTCGGCGGTAATGGTGGCTTCGGCGGTGCCGGTGGCCAATCCGTAGTCGGGAGTAAAGGTGGCGGCGGCGCCAATGGCGGTGGCGGCGGCGCCGGGGGCTCCGGCGGTGCCGGCGGCAGCGGCGTCATTGGCGGTGCGGGCGGTGCCGGCGGCTCGGGTTCGGCAGGCGGCGCCGGCGGCGGTGGGGGCAACGGCGGCAACAACTACGCGACAGAATCAGTTGCCGGTTTTGGCGGCAATGCCGGCAACGGCGGCGTCGGCGGTGGCGGCGGCTCGGGCGGAGCCGGTGGCTTTGGCATCACGCATGGGGGTGCCGGCGGTGCCGGCGGCTCGGCATCGAAGGGTGGCGCCGGTGGTAACGGCGGCAGCGGCGGCCAGAACTTCAGCGCGGGCACCGTCTCCCTCGGCGGTGATGGCGGCATCGGTGGCAACGCCGGCAACGCTGGCAACGGCGGCAGCGGCGGCAGCGGCGGGGACTCCGCCGTCGGTGCTGCTGGTAACGGCGGGAACGGCGGCGACGGCGGCTTGGGCGGCGCTAATGGCCACGGCGGTAGTGGCAGGGATGGCGGAAATACGGGTGCCCCGGGTAAGTCCGGCATCGGAGGTGACGGCGGTGCCGGCGGTGCCGGCGGCAATGGTGCGGCATCGGCCGGCCCGTCCGGTAGCGGCGGTGACGGAGGTGCGGGCGGTGCCGGCGGCACCGGCGGAGCCGATGGCGGTGGTGGCGGTGCCGGCGGTGATGGCGGGTCATTCGGAAACGGCGGAAACGGCGGGGCTGGTGGATTCGGCTCGGCCGGTGCTACCGGCACACACGGCCCGGACGCATACGGCTACGCCGGCTACGGAGGGTTCAACGGCGGGAATGGCGGCGCTGGCGGAGCCGGAGGCGCCGGCGGATCGGTATCCGGCGATGGGGGTGCCGGTGGGATCGGCGGCGTCGGCGGCAATGGCGGTGATGGCGGGGGCGGCGGCAACGGTGCCAGCGACTTCCAAGGCGGCATCATCAGGAACGGCGGAGCCGGCGGCGCCGGCGGCATCGGGGGCAACGGTGGTGTCGGCGGCGCCGGCGGAGATGCCCTCGGCGCCGGTACCGGCGGTGCCGGCGGCGCCGGCGGCGATGCGGGCAAGGGCGGGTCCGGCGGGGCCGGCGGTCTCGGTGGTTCGCTGCCGTCCAGCGCGGCCGGCGGTAATGGAGGCAACGCGGGCAACGGCGGAACTGGCGGAACCGGCGGTAACGGCGGTGACTCCGCGTCCGAGAAGGCCGGCGACGGTGGCAACGGTGGCGCCGGTGCGGTGGCCGGTTCAAGGGGCACCGGCGGTACCGGCAACCCAGATTATTCGGGCGCCAACGGAAGCCCCGGCATGGTCGGCGTCGGTGGTGCCGGCGGCGGCGGCGGTGCCGGCGGCACCGGCGATTCGCCCGCCAACGACGGGGTCGACGGTGCCCCCGGACCCGATGCCCCGTGACCGCCCGCCGGGTCGCCAAAAACGGCCTCCGGATCGCCGACCCGGTAGCCTCTCCAGGTTGTGACTGCCAGCAACCGCGTCCGCGTTGCCGTCGTATTCGGCGGGCGCAGCAATGAGCACGCCATCTCGTGCGTGTCGGCGGGCAGCATCCTGCGCAACCTGGACCCGGAGCGGTTCGACGTCGTCGCGATCGGTATCACGCCGGAAGGCTCCTGGGTGCTCACCGACGGCGACCCCGCCGCACTGTCGATCAACAACCGTCAACTGCCCGGGGTCAGTGCCGAGTCCGGCACCGAACTCGCCCTGCCGGCCAGCCCCCGGTCGGAGATTCTGGGCGCCGTCGACGTCGTGTTCCCGGTGCTGCACGGACCATACGGCGAGGACGGCACGATCCAGGGACTGCTCGAACTCGCCGGTGTCCCGTATGTCGGCGCCGGGGTGCTGGCCAGCGCCGCCGGCATGGACAAGGAGTTCACCAAGAAACTGCTCGCCGCCGAGGGACTCCCGGTCGGCGCCTACACGGTCCTGCGGCCGTCACAATCGACGCTGCACCCCGAGGAACGCGAACGGCTGGGCCTGCCGGTGTTCGTCAAGCCGGCACGGGGCGGCTCGTCGATCGGCGTCAGCCGGGTGGCCAGCTGGGACGATCTGCCCGCCGCAATCGCCGCGGCGCGCAGCCATGACCCGAAGGTCATCGTCGAAGCGGCGATCAACGGCCGCGAGCTGGAATGCGGTGTTCTCGAAATGCCCGACGGCACAATCGAAGCCAGCACGCTGGGGGAGATCCGGGTGGCCGGGGTGCGCGGACGCGAAGACGGCTTCTACGACTTCGAGACCAAGTACCTCGACGACGCAGCCGAATTGGACGTGCCCGCCAAGGTTGCCGACGACATCGCGGATACGTTGCGCCAGTTGGCGATTCGCGCGTTCGAGGCCATCGGCTGCCAGGGCCTGGCCCGGGTGGACTTCTTCCTCACCGACCACGGGCCCGTCATCAACGAGATCAACACCATGCCCGGGTTCACCACCATCTCGATGTACCCGCGGATGTGGGCGGCCAGCGGGGTGGACTACCCGACGCTGCTGGCCACCATGGTGGACACCGCCCTGGCCCGCGGCGTGGGTTTGCGGTAGTACCTCGTCGACGGCAGTCGGCAGCCGATCGGCGCCGCCACGACGGTGGCATCGGGCACCCATCTGGATCCGGACGTCAGACCCCGTCAATTTTGTTGTGGTAAAACCGGTTTGGCATTTCGGATCTGGTGTGCGAGCGGGGTCTTCAGGGTCCGCTCATCGAGTAATCGGGCTGTTTATGTTCTGGCTAATTCGCCGCTCGTCTATTACAGGAAACTTTGCTGGGAGTTGATGATCGTGTCTTCTTTTGTGGTTGTGGCACCGGAGTTCTTGTCGGCGGCGCTCTCGGACTTGGGTGTAGTCGGGTCTGGGGTCAGCGCTGCCGGGTCGGCGGCAGCGATGTCGACGACGGGACTGGCGGCGGCTGCTGGCGATGAGGTGTCTGCGGCGATCGCGGAACTATTCGGCGCGTTGGGCCGCGACTATCAGGCGGTCAGTGCCCAGGCGGCGGTCTTCCACGCGGATTTTATGAGGTCGCTGGCGGCGGCGGCGAGCGCTTACGGAGATGCGGAAGCGGCCGGTGTGTGGTCGCTGGAATCGTTGGGGCAACAGGCTTTTGGGGCGATCAATGCACCGACGGACTTGTTATTGGGCCGGCCGCTGATCGGGCCCGGAGCCGATGGAGCGGCGGGCTCGGGGGCCGCCGGTGGCGCCGGTGGACTTTTGTTCGGGAGGGGCGGTAACGGCGGGTCCGGGGCAGCGGGGCAGGCAGGTGGAGCCGGCGGTGCCGCTGGCTTGTTCGGTTCCGGCGGTAACGGGGGCGCCGGCGGGGCCGGTGCGTCGGGTGGCGCGGGCGGCAACGGGGGCTGGTTGTCCGGCAATGGGGGTGCCGGCGGCATGGGTGGGATCGGTGCTTCCGGTGGCGCCGGGGGGAATGCGTTGTTGGTCGGTTCTGGTGGTGCTGGCGGCATGGGCGGTTACGGTTCGGGTGGCGCGGCAGGGTCGGCCGGAGCACCGGGGACGGCGGTTGCCGCCGGGGGTACCGGTGGTTCGGGCGGCGACGGCGGCGCCGCCGGCAACGGTGGTGCCGGGGGCCGCGGCGGCATGGTGTTCGGCGACGGCGGAGCGGGCGGCGCCGGTGGGGTCGGTGGTGTCGGCGGTTCCGGCGGGGCCGGTGGCGCGGGGTGGGCGGCGACCGCCGCCGGTGCTAACGGTGGTGACGGTGGCGATAGCGGTACCGGCGGGCATGGCGGTAGCGGTGGTGCCGGAGGAGCCGGTGGGCAGGGTCACGGCTTGTTGGGACGCGCGGGCGTCAATGGTTCCGGGGGAACCGGAGGTGCCGGCGGTAACGCAGGGGCTGCCGGTAACGGTGGGGCCGGGGGTGCCGGAGACGCGCTGACCGCCGGTGGTGCCGGTGGTGGTGGAGGCGACACCGGCGGTGTCGGCGCCGGCGGGATGGGCGGTTCGGCGGGCGGCCCGGGTGCCGCCGCGGGCGCTGTTGGTGCGGCGGGGACATTGGTGGCCGGCGGCAACGGCGGGGCCGGCGGAGCCGGCTTCAGCGCTACTCAATCAGGCGAGTCAGGCACTGGCGGGGGTGCTGGTGGTGCGGGGGGTAGCCATGGCAACGGTGGTGCCGGGGGTGCCGGCGGCGACGGTGCGGCGGGTGCCGACGGCGCCGCCGGGGTGGCGGGGGCTGAGTCGGGCGGCAATGGTCGGGCCGGTGGTGCTGGTGGTGCCGGCGGGGCCGGGGGCGCTGGTGGGTCCATCACCGGGAGCGGCGGAGTCGGTGGGGCTGGTGGACACGGCGCGCGCGGTGGTGACGGCGGGGTCGGGGTCACTGGCGCGGATGCGAGCACGCCGGGTGGGGCGGGGCGTGATGGCGGTTCCGGTGGTGATGGCGGGCGCGGCGGTAACGGGGGTAATGGCGGGGCCGGGGGTGTGGCCGCTGATGGCACGGCCGCGGCTGCGGGTGCCGGCGGTAACGCTGGGAGCGGCGGCAACGGCGCCACCCCGGGTGATGGCGGCGCCGGTGCTGCCGGGGATGCCGATCATCGCCAAGGTGGGGCCGGCGGCAAGGGCGGTGACACCGGTGTGGGCGGCGGCGCGGGTATCGGGGGCAGCGGCAGCAGCCGCGGCGCCGACGGCTCTGCGGGTACTGGGCCGACCGGGGTGCTGGGCAACGGCGGTCATGGCGGCGACGGGTACAGCCCGACGACCGTCGGTGGCGGTGATGGCGGTGCTGGGGGTGCTGGTGGTGCGGGCGGTAGTCGCGGCGACGGTGGTGCCGGGGGTGCCGGCGGTAACGGTGCGGCGGGTGCCGACGGCGCCGCCGGGGTGGCGGGGGCTGAGTCGGGCGGCAATGGTCGGGCCGGTGGTGCTGGTGGTGCCGGCGGGGCCGGGGGCGCTGGCGGGTCGATCACCGGGAGCGGCGGAGTCGGTGGGGCTGGTGGACACGGCGCGCGCGGTGGTGACGGCGGGGTCGGGGTGACTGGTGCCGATGCGAGCACGCCGGGTGCGGCGGGCCGTGATGGCGGTTCCGGCGGTGATGGCGGGCGCGGCGGTAACGGGGGTAATGGCGGGGCCGGGGGTGTGGCCGCTGATGGCACGGCCGCGGCTGCGGGTGCCGGCGGTAACGCCGGGAGCGGCGGCAACGGCGCCACCCCGGGTGATGGCGGCGCCGGTGCGGCCGGCGGCTCACTGACCGGTCACGGCGGGGCCGGCGGGAAGGGCGGCGATACCGGCTTCGGCGGTAGAGGCGGACTGGGCGGGAGCGGTCTGACCGCTGGGACCGATGGTGCCGACGGGAACACACCGACCGGCGTGATGGGTAATGGCGGGAACGGCGGGGCCGGGGCGCATGCCGCGGCCGCCGGGGTCAGCGGCGGTGACGGAGGAGCCGGGGGTGCGGGCGGTAACCGGGGCAACGGCGGCGACGGTGGTGCCGGCGGCGATGGAGCCGTGGGCAAGACCGGCGACGATGCCGTCGCCGACGGCGACGCAGGCTTCCAGGGTGGGATCGGCGGGACCGGCGGGGTCGGCGGGGCCGGCGGCTTGGGCGGTTCGATCTCCGGCCATGGCGGTGACGGCGGTGCCGGTGGCAAAGGCGGAACCGGCGGAACCGGCGGCGCCGGTGCCAACGGTGCGGACGCGACCAACGCCGGTGGGCAGGGTCAGCAGGGTGGTGACGGCGGCAAAGGTGGCACTGGTGGCACCGGCGGCGCCGGCGGCAACGCGGGCGGGGTAGCCGCGGGCGGCTCCGGCGCGGCGGGCCTGAACGGCGTCGGCGGCGACGGGGGCACCGGCGGAACCTCGGGCAGCGCCGGTGACGGCGGTAAAGGCGGGACTGGTCTGCCCGACGGCGGGCGCGGGGGTGACGGCGGTGACCCGGGCGCGGGCGGTGACGGCGGCGTTGGCGGGGCGGCAGGTACCGGCGGTAGCGGCGGCGGCACTGGCCACACCGGCGCTACCGGCGCCACTGCCACCACCGGCGGCAACGGCGGGCGGGGCGGCGACGGTGCCCAGGGCGCCCCCGGCCAGGTCGGCGGCGCAGGTGGGGCCGGCGGTAACGGCGGGTCGGTCGGCAATGGCGGGACCGGCGGCACCGGCGGTAGCGGTGCGAACGGCGTAGCCGGCACTGACGGTGCGACTGCGGGCGCGTCCGGGGGCGAGGGAGGCACGGGTTGGGCCGGCGGTGTCGGTGGCGCCGGCGGCTTGGGCGGTTCGATCTCCGGCCATGGCGGAACCGGCGGGACCGGTGGTGTGGGCGGTACGGGCGGAGTCGGTGGGGCCGGGATCGACGGAGCGAATGCGTCCGCCCTGGGCGCCGACGGCGGCAATGGCGGTAACGGTGGTGCCGGCGGCACCGGCGGCACCGGCGGGACCGGTGGCGCCGGTGGCGGCGTTGCCCAGGGCGGTTCGGGTTCGGTGGGAGTCAACGGCACCGGCGGCGCCGGGGGCACCGGCGGCGCGGCCGGCACACCCGGTGACGGCGGGAACGGCGGCAACGGCGTCCCCGACGGTGGGCGCGGGGGTGACGGCGGCAACCCCGGAGCCGCGGGCAAGGGCGGATCCGGCGGAGATGCGGGCACCGGCGGCACCGGCGGCAGCAAGGGTGACGACGGCGGCATGGGTGCCGCCGTGACCAGCGGCGGCAACGGCGGCAACGGCGGCCAGGGCGGCACCGGCCCGACGGGAGCTCAAGGCGGGCAAGGCGGTCAGGGCGGTGCCGGCGGCAACGGCGGATCAGTCGGCAACGGCGGTAACGGCGGAGCAGGCGGAGCCGGCTCGAACGGCGCCACCGGCACCCAAGGCGGGACAGGCATTGCCGGAGGGACCGGAGGAGCCGGCGCCAGTGGCGGCGCCGGCGGTGCCGGAGGAATGGGTGGCGTGACCTCGGGGAACGGCGGCACCGGCGGTGCCGGTGGCACCGGCGGTAACGGCGGGGCCGGTGGCGCGGGCGGCAACGGCGAGTCGCACTACTTCTTCCAAGATGGCGACCCCGGCCAGATCGGCGGGACCGGTGGTGTCGGCGGGACCGGCGGTGCCGGCGGGGCCGGTGGAAAGGCTTTGGGATCGGGTGACGGCGGAGTTGGCGGATCCGGCGGCGCTGCCGGGCAAGGCGGTGTCGGCGGCGTCGGCGGTGTCGGCGGGGAAACCGGTGCTCCGGGGGTAGGCCAGTACGGCGGCGCCGGCGGCCAGGGCGGCACCGGCGGGGCCGGCGGAGTCGGCGGCCTCGGGGGCGTCGGCGGCGCGGCTGACGGGTCAGGCACGGGTGGAAACGGCGGGACTGCCGGTGCCGCCGGGTCCGGCGGCCAGGGTGGCACCGGCGGCAAGGGCGGCGGCTCAGGCGGAGTCAACTACAACGGTAACGGCGGAGTCGGCGGCACTGGTGGTGTCGGCGGGATCGGCGGTGCCGGCGGCAGCGGCGGCAACTCGGCCGATGGACTAGGCGGTGTCGGCGCCGACGGTGCCACCGGCGGCACAGGCGGAGCATTCGGCGGCGCGGGCGCAGCAGGCGGCGACGGCGCAAAGGCCGGGTCTTCGGGCGCGGCCGGTGCCGGTGGCGGCGGCGGTGCGGGCGGCGACGGCGGTCAAGGCGCCACAGTGTGGTCCGCAGCCGGTAACGGCGGCAACGGCGGCGTCGGCGCTGCCGGCGGCGGCGCCGGTGGGGTCGGTGGTGACGGCGGCAACGGCGGGTCGCTCGGAAACGGCGGCGACGGCGGAGCCGGTGGCCATGGCGTAGCGGGTGGGGTGAACGGCGGTGCCGGGGGGGCCGGCGGCAACGGCGGGCGAGTGGGCACCGGCGGCGACGGTGGTGCCGGGGGCAACGGCCTGGCCGGTGCCGCCGGTGCACACGGCATCGACGGGCAAGGTACCGCCGGCGGGTCCGGCACCGGCGGCGGGAACGGCGGGGCCGGCGGTGCCGGCGGCTCGGGTGGTTCGATATCTGGCAACGGCGGGGCTGGCGGCGCCGGCGGAAGCGGCGGGAATGGCGGTAACGGCGGCACCGGCGGCAACGGTGGCCCGGGGGACTTCGACGTCTTCCTTCAGGACGGCGGTTACGGAGGTAACGCCGGGGCCGGCGGCAACGGTGGCGCCGGCGGCACCGGCGGAACTGCTCTGGGATCCGGCAACGGTGGTGTCGGCGGGGTCGGCGGCACCGCAGGACAAGGCGGGGTCGGGGGTGATGGCGGGGCCGGTGCGACCCGGGTCGGGGCCTTGCAGCTCGCCCCCGGCGACGGCGGCGTCGGCGGTACCGGCGGCGCCGGCGGCGTCGCCGGCGCGGGCGGCACCGGCGGTACTGCTGCGGGGTCGGGCAATGGCGGCCACGGCGGCGGGGCCGGCCGCAGCGGGACCGGCGGCGCCGGGGGCAACGGTGGTGCCGGCGGGGACGACGACAACGGCGGCGGTGACGCCGGAGCCGGCGGTATCGCCGGCGACGGAGGTTCCGGCGGCAATGGTGCTGCCAGCGGCGCCGGCGGCCTGGCCTACGGGACGGGCGACGGCGGTGCTGGCGGGGCCGCCGGGGCGGGCGGCGACGGTGGTCATGGCGGCAATGGCGGCCGGGGCGGCGAGACCCTGCTTGGTGACGGCGGAGCGGGCGGGGCCGGTGGCAACGGCGGACACGCCGGCAACGGCGGCCTCGGCGCCCAGGGGGGCACGGCGCTGGGATCGGGCGATGGAGGTGCCGGCGGCGCTGCCGGCGCAGCGGGGAACGGCGGTGGTGGTGGCACCGGAGGTACCGGCGGAAACGCCACCCACGAGTCCGGGCAGACCAACGTGGGCGGTGTCGGCGGCAGCGGCGGTAGCGGCGGCGCCGCCGGTGCCGGCGGTAACGGTGGCTTCGGTGGCAATGCCATTTCGGGTGCCGGCGGCAATGGCGCCGGCGGCAGCAACGGCGGCACCGGGGGTGCCGGCGGTGCTGGTGGCTTCGCCGGTTCGGCAGGCGTTTTCAACAATGCCGGCGGTGCCGGCGGCGGCGGCGGTGCCGGCGGTGCTGGTGGCGACGCCGGCGACGGCGGCATCTCTACTTCCGGCCCCGGCGGCAACGGAGCCCACGGCGGCAACGGTGGCAGCGGCGGAAACCACGGCGACGGCGGTTCCGGCGATCCGACCGGGGCTCCCGGTGCGCCCGGCGGCGGCGGAGTCTTCGGCGCCGGCAGCTCCGGGGGTGCGGGCGTCCCCGTCGGTGTCCCGGGCACCGACGGCCACGACGGCGCTGCCGGCACGTGATGTCCACTGCCTGGTTCCCAAGGGCATTGCAGAAGCGTTGCGGCAGTCGGGATTCGGGTGTTGCAGACCAGCGTGGGCCAGCGGCTGGCGGCTAGCGAGCCGGTGCCGGGTCGATCGGCACCGCGGTGATGATGCGGTCAATGATGCGCGAAAGATCCTGAATCGGAACAGGTCCCGATCCGGTGGGCAGCGTGAGCGCCACATACACCGGACGGTCCACGGTGTACCAGGTGGTGGTGCCGGCATCCGTCGACCCCCGGTCACCTACCCGAAACCACTGGACCGTGTCGACGACCTGGATCGGGGAACCCACCACGAACTCGTCGGGGCGCTCCAGGCCACAGCGCATGATGACCGGCTCCGCGTTGTTGACCGACCGCCAGGCGCCGGCACTCTCGGGCGCCGGCTGGGCTATCTCGGCGCGCCGGAAACTCCCGAGTTGCTCGGGTAGCGCGTCGATCAACGCTTTGCAGGCGGGACTGGCGGCGTGCGGTGCCGCCACGGCAGGCAGCGTCACCAGTTGCTGCCGCGGGTGCCGGGTGGCCGCGAGCACCAGAATCGCCCCGATGGTCGCCACAGCCAGGACCAGGGCGGCGATCATGGCGGCGCGTGGCGGGCCGCCGGATTCGGCCGCGCCTGTCACCTGCCTGTCACCTGGCTATCTCCTCTGCGATCCGACGCACGGCCACGACTACACTGGCCCGGTCCACCCGAATGGGCTGAAACCCAACTTACCGCAGGTCGGACGGCCGTCCGGGGGGCGTCACACGGCCGGGGTGCGCAGAGATGAGGTGACGTGCGCGACGACGATGCGGGGGAGTCCCTGACACTGCGGCAGGTCGGCGAGTTCGCGGTGATCGAGCGGTTGGTGCGAGACCGTCGGCAGCCCGCCGCCGTCACGCTCGGTCCCGGCGACGACGGGGCGGTGGTATCGGGCAGCGATGGACGCACCGTGGTGTCGGTCGACATGTTGGTGCAGGATCGGCACTTTCGGCTGGACTGGTCGACGCCGTACGACGTCGGGCGCAAGGCGATTGCCCAGAACGCCGCCGACATCGAAGCGATGGGCGCCCGGCCCACCGCGTTCGTCGTGGGTTTCGGGGCGCCGGGCGACACCCCGGAGACACAGGCCGCTGCGCTGGTGGACGGCATGTGGGACGAGGCCCGCCGGGTCGGCGCCGGTATCGCGGGCGGTGACCTGGTCAGCTGTCCGCAGTGGGTGATATCGGTGACGGTGCTGGGAGATCTCGAGGGCCGCGCGCCGGTGTTGCGGTCCGGCGCGCGGCCCTGCTCGGTGCTGGCCGTCGCCGGTGATCTGGGACGGTCGGCTGCCGGATACGAGTTGTGGCGCAAGGGAGTTGAAGATTTTGACGGCCTTCGCCACCGGCACCTGGTGCCATTGCCACCGTATGGCGAGGGGGCGATGGCCGCGGCCGCCGGCGCTACGGCGATGATCGACGTCTCCGACGGCTTGGTGGCCGATCTGCGGCATGTCGCCGAGGCGTCGGGGGTGACCATCGACCTGTCCACCGAGGCGCTGGCCGTCGACCATGACGCGGTGTCGCGGGCGGCCGAGGCCGTCGGCGCCGATCCTTGGGAGTGGGTGCTCGGCGGCGGCGAAGATCATGCCCTGGCGGCGTGTTTCGCTGATGCGGCGCCGGCCGGTTGGCGGGTGATCGGGCGCGTTCTCGAGGGACCGGGCCGGGTGCTGGTCGACGGCAAGGAGTGGGAGGGATACGCGGGGTGGCAATCGTTCCAATAGGGTGGCGACGATGACCGTCTACGCGATCGCCCAGTTGCGGTTCACCGATCGAGCGTCCTATGACCGGTACCAGGCGGGATTCATGGACGTCTTCCGCCGCTATTCCGGAACAGTGCTCGCCGCCGACGAGTCGCCGGTGGTGGTCGAGGGGGATTGGGACCGCGAGAAGGTGGTGCTGATGTCGTTCCCCGACGAGACCGCCTTCGACGATTGGGCGCAATCACCGGATTATCAGGAGATTTCGCGGGACCGCCGGGCCGGTGCCGACACCGTGGTGCTGCTGGTCAAGGGTCTGTCATGACCGCGCGTCCGCTCAGTGAACTCGTCGAACAGGGCTGGTCGACGGCGCTGGAACCGGTGGCCGACCAGGTAAGCCGGATGGGGCAGTTCCTGCGGGACGAGATCGCGGCCGGTCGACGGTACCTGCCCGCCGGCCCGAACGTGTTGCGCGCCTTCACTTATCCTTTCGACGACGTCCGGGTGCTGATCGTGGGCCAGGACCCCTATCCGACGCCCGGCCACGCGGTGGGTCTGAGTTTCTCGGTGGCGCCGGACGTGCGCCCGCTGCCCCGCAGCCTGTCCAACATTTTCGACGAATACAGCGCCGACCTCGGTTTCCCGCAGCCCTCCAACGGCGACCTGACACCTTGGTCCCAGCGCGGTGTGATGTTGCTCAACCGGGTGCTCACCGTGCGTCCCAGCAATCCGGCGTCACACCGGGGCAAGGGTTGGGAAGCCGTGACGGAGTGCGCCATTCGCGCACTCGTCGGACGTGACCAGCCGCTGGTGGCGATCTTGTGGGGGCGCGACGCATCCACGCTCAAACCGATGCTGGCCGAAGGAAACTGCGTCGCCATCGAATCGCCGCACCCGTCGCCGCTGTCCGCCTCGCGTGGCTTCTTCGGGTCGCGGCCGTTCAGTCGCGCCAATGGACTGCTCACCGGAATGGGGGCCGACCCGATCGATTGGAAGCTGCCGTGACCGAGATGACCGCATTGCGGGCGCACCGCCGCGGCGGCCCGGAAGTGCTGACCGTCGAGTCGGCGCCGGTACCGGTCCCGGCGCCAGGCGAACTGCTGGTCGCCGTGCATGCCGCGGCCATCACGTTCGACGAGTTGACGTGGGAAGAGACGTGGACGCGCGACGGGGTCGATCGGACGCCGACGATCGTGTCGCACGAAGTGTCGGGCGTCGTCGCCGAAATCGGGCCGGGGGTTCGGGATTTCCAGCCCGGCGACGAGGTGTACGGACTGGTCGGATTCGACCGCGACGGCGCCGCAGCCGAATTCGTCGCCATGCCGGCGACCGACCTGGCGGCCAAACCGTCGACCGTGTCCCACCCGGTCGCGGCGGCGCTTCCGCTGGCCGGGCTCACCGCGCTGCAGGCTGTGGTCGACCACGCCGCGGTTCGTCCCGGCGAGAAGGTACTGGTTCACGGCGGTGCGGGGGGAGTGGGTGCTTTGACGGTCCAACTCGCGGCCCGGTTGGGAGCCGAGGTCACCGCGACCGTGCGCAGCGACACGCGCGAACTCGTCCGCGGGTTCGGTGCCCGGCACGTGATCGACACGCGCACAGACGATTTCGATGACGCGGGCGCGGCCTACGACGTCGTCATCGACACCGTGGGCGGTGAGACCCTGGACCGGTCGTTCGGCGTACTGCGCCGCGGTGGCCGCCTCGTCACCCTGAGCGCACCGCCGCCGCCGGGCAAGGACACCGAATTCGGCGTAACCGCAACGTTCTTCATCGTCATCGCCGACCGGCGCCAGCTCACCGAACTAGCTCAACTCGTCGACGGTGGCCGGCTGCACGTGGAGATCGCCCGCACCTTCCCGCTCGCGCAGGGCCGGGAGGCCTTCGAAAGCGGCAGCCGCCCCGGCCGGCGGGCCGGAAAGACCGTCCTCGTCGTCCGCGATTGACCCTGTCAGGATGAAGCCCGTGTACGACCTCGAGGACACCATCCGTCGGCGCCGGTCCAGCCGCATGTTCCTGCCCGACCCGGTGCCGCGACAGTTGGTCCAAGAGTCGCTGGAGCTGGCGATGCGTGCTCCTTCCAACTCCAATGTCCAGCCATGGCGAATGGTTTTCACCAGCGGCACCGCCAGAGACCGGTTGGTTTCGGCCCTGTTAGCCAAGGCCCGCGCCGAACCACCCCGGGTTCCGCAACTGCCACCGGCCTTTGCCCACCTGCGGCGCGAGCTGGGTGCGCAGGTCTACGGCTCCATGGGCATCGCCCGCGACGACGCGCCCGGGCGCCAGGAAGCGGTGCTGCGCAACTGGGAATTCTTCCGCGCCCCGCTCGGCGGGGTCGTGTTCATGCACGAGGACCTGGATGTCGTCGACAGCATGGGTGTCGGGATGTTCCTGCAGAACCTGTTGCTGGCGTTGACCGCTCGCGGCCTGGGCACCTGTGTTCAGGTGTCGATCGCCGGCTATCCCGAGATCGTCCGCGAGCAACTGGGCATCGGCGCGGACATGCGTATCCTGTGCGGCCTCGCGGTCGGCTACCCCGACCCGAACTTCCCGGCCAACTCGTTACGGATCGGCCGCGACAGCCTGGACAAGCACGTGGTGTTCCTCGACGAATGACCTAGCTCCCCGGGAAATTCACGTCCTTCGTCACGGCCTTCCACTCCTCGATAGACGCGGATAGCGCGGCAATCTTGTCTCGCATCGCTTTCAGCACGTCACGTCCCAGCAGCAGCCGCAACGGGGGATCGTCGAGTTCGGTCACCATCAGCACCGCCTCGGCGACCTTGCGCGGATCGCCCGGAAGATGGTCGGCGAACTGCTTGATCAGGTCCTTGCGCGCGGCGACGTCGGCGTAATCAGCGATCGGCGTGCCGGTTTCCTTCATCGATCGGGTCGCCCAGTCGGTGCGAAACGCGCCGGGTTCGATGGCGGTCACCTTGATCCCGAGCGGACGGACCTCGGTGGCCAGGGCTTCGGTCACCGCTTCCAGTGCGAACTTGGTCGACGAGTAATAGGCGTTGGGCGGGTTGGCTACCAGGCCGGTCATCGACGAGATGTTGACGATGTGCCCGGCGCGGCGGGCGCGCATCGCGGGCAGCACCGCCTTGATCATGTCGACCGCGCCGAAGTAGTTGACGTCGAACAGTTTCCGGACCTCCGCGTCCTCGCCCTCCTCCACCGCCGACAGATACCCGTGACCGGCGTTGTTGACCAGCACGTCGATCCCGCCGAAAGCCTGCTCGGCCGCGCCGACCGCGTCCGCGATCTGAGCGGCGTCGGTGACGTCCAGAGCCACCGCCAGAGCCCGATCACCGAATTCGTCCGCCAGGTCCTGCACGGCGTCGGCCCGCCGCGCGGTCACCACCACGCTGTGACCGGCTTGCAGAGCGCCACGGGCGATCTCGCGGCCGAAACCGGTGGAGCAGCCCGTCACCAACCACCGCGCCATCTCAGGCCGTCCCTTCCGGCAGGCGCCGCAGATACGCCGCTCGCCGGTCGGCCAGCTCCGCTGCCCGTTGTTCGGAGCTCACCCGCGGC
Source organism: Mycobacterium sp. 23 (assembly GCF_048287075.1). Taxonomy (NCBI): domain Bacteria; kingdom Bacillati; phylum Actinomycetota; class Actinomycetes; order Mycobacteriales; family Mycobacteriaceae; genus Mycobacterium; species Mycobacterium sp. 23. The sequence continues at coordinate 1,799,783 of NZ_JBLVUX010000005.1, read as the reverse complement.
AAATCAGGTACCTCGGCGTCCAGCCGGTCCAGCTTGACCACGCGCCCGTGCGCGCCGAGACCCGCGCGCGGTCCCGTCGCACCGAATTCCGCCATCCGCAGCGTCAGGATGGCTTCGCGCAGCCCGTCGGTGTCGATCCAATTCGCCACGCCCGGATCGACCGGCGAGATCACGTAGGTGTAGGTCCCGTCGTCGTTGGCCACCGACTGCGCCTTGTTGAGGCTGCCGGTGCGGTCGACGATGTCCAGCGTGGTGCCCCAGATATTGCTCAGCGGCACCGTGAAATATTCGGCGCCACCATCATTGAGGTCGACCACGAACGCCTCGTCGGGCGCCAGGTCAAACCGGCCCATGACGTAGAACTGGTTTCGCATCGCGCCGTCGGTGTCCGCGGACCAGGCCAGGTCGAACCGGTTGGCCGGCATCTTGTACACGCCGTGGCTGAGCTTGCCGGTGAAGTTCGCGAAGTATGCCATCATCGACGCCGTCGCCTCCGCTTGCTCGTCACGAGTGCGGGCCGGCGTCGCGGGTGGGCCGCCAAGGCGCTGTATCGCAAAGTGATTGGGATCGTCGCGAGCCCAGTCGAGCAGCACGTCGCGGATGTAGAACTCGTGCGCTTGCGGGGTGCTCTGTACGTGGTTGGGCCGGCCGCCCGCCGGGTCGGCGTCGACGGTGATGGTGAAGCTGCCGTCGGAGTCGACCTCCATGGTGCGGCCGTTGAGCACGTCGACGGTGCCCATGTGCGCGTCCCACAGGGTGAAGTAGTTCTCGGTCATCCGGTGCTCACCCACCCGCCCGTGGATCTCGTAGCGTTCGTCCCCGGAGATCGGTATCACCCGGTACACGCTGTCGGGATTGTCGATGCCCCAACGGGACCCAGGGATGCGCCGGCCGTCCACCGGATGGGCCAACCGGGTGATGCAGCTGACCTTGGGCCGCAGCTTGTCCTGGTTGGACGACCACACCGCCGCCGAGAACATCACCTCGGCGAAGGCGTCGTCGAACCGCTCGCGCATCGCCTCGGACGCCTTCGCGCGGCCCAGCCACGTCTGGGCGACGTCGTGGTAGACGGCCTTGACGGTGGGATGCTCGATCAACTCCAGCGCGGCCAGTTCCTGTTCGCGCTGGGACGCCGTGGACACCGGGTGGTCGGTCATGCGTTGCTCCTGTCTCGGAAACGCTTGTTGTACAACGTGAATCGTTCGTCGACCTGCTCGGGCCCCAGGCCGTATTCGGCCAGCCGGTAGGGCGGGCGGGACGCTTCGCGCGGGCGCACCCGCAGCCAGTGCCGCATGGCCTGCTGCGCCTGATCGGTCAGCGGCTCGCCGATGGACTCGTATACGCGCGCCACCTGTCCGATCGGATCGGCCACCGCGTCGTCGAACTGAATGTCGGTGACGCAGCCGGAGTCCCAACCGTCCCGTACCGTCATCGCCCGGTCGTTGCTCCATCCCATGCGTTGCAACCACTCCGCGCCGACCCGGTATCGGTCGACGGTGTCGGCGTGCATCGCATGCAACGTCGCGTTCAGGCTGGCTCCCGACGCGATCGTGGTCCGCGGGTCGCGGTGCATGTGGACCAGGTGCAGGCCGGGGAACCTGGCGCGCAACAGATCCAGATAACCCAGGTGGGCCGGCGATTTGAGCACCCAGCGCCGCCCCGGCACACCTCGGCGGCGCTTCTGCCACTGCAGAAACTGCAGCATGCGGTACAGGTAGTCGTAGGCGGGCGTGAAGTCCTGCTCGTCGAGCCAGGACCGGTAGTGCGGCAGATGTGCACCGGACTCGGGGACGTGTGAGAGGAAAGCGTCGGCCAGGAAGACGATCTCCTCCTCGGCTTCCCGCGCATACATCGGGTGGATGGTGAAGAGATCCGGCGCGAGTTCGCGCGACTTCGCTTCGCGCGCTTCGCTGATCGCGATGCGGGGGTCGGTACCGGTGAACGCCTCGTCGAGCTTCGGCGCGGCCTCGACCACCTCCCAGCCGTAAGCGCACAGGAAGCGCGGGTCGGCCGCCAGCAGTCGCTGCACCAGAGTCGTTCCGCTGCGCATCATTCCGACGACGACGATCGGGGTGGCGACCCGCTCGTCGAGGATTTCGGGATGCCGCCGGATCCACTCCTGCGTGCGCAGCCGCATCCGCAGGCTGTGCACGATCCCGGACCGCAGGATGTGGGTGCCGATCATGTTGAGGTCGGCACGCGCATAGTCGGCGAGCAGCACCCGCAGCGGACCTTCGAAATCGCCCGGGCCCCAATCGGTCAGCGACTCCTTGCGTTGCGCCTCGGCCAGCACCGCCGAGGCGTCGAACGGCGTCACCACTAGAACTTCAGATGCCGGCTGACATCGCCAACCTGATCGACGAACATGGTGCGGCTGTCGAACCACCAGGTGCCGTCGAGTCGGTGAAACGTGTCCTTGTAGTGCCCGGTCACTATCACCTGCAGCGGCAACTCGGGGGTGGCCTGCGTGACGCAGTAATACGACGTGCTGGTCGCGGTTCCGGCGGCGTCGTCGATGTGCAGCTGCACGTTGGTGGTGTTGTGTTTGGTCTTGGGCGTGCCGTCCTCGTAGATCCGGGTGGCCATTTCATACATCTGGCGCACCCGGGCGGCTCCGGCGAATACCGTCTCCGGCGGACCGTCCTCGACGCCGCAGATGCGGCCGTGCTCGAAGAGCCTCGCGACCCCGTCCAGGTCGCCGCCGTCCAGAAGTTGCGCGTAGGTGTAGATCAGGTTGGTGATGGCGATAGCGCTGTCACTCACGTGGAACCACCTCGGCTGTACTCCGTTGTTTACGCCAAACCCTCTGGTGACGTTACTTGGAGGCCGGGGCGGACCGGCAATCGCACTTCCGCTGCAGATTCACCGGGTGGCGAGCCGCGGCGAGCGAGGCCTCAGCCGCGGGTGACCTTGCCGGCCTTGATGCACGAGGTGCAGACGTTGAGGCGCTGCTTGTTGCCGCCGGGACGAGTCACGGCGTGCACGGTCTGAACGTTCGGGTTCCACCGGCGGCTGGTGCGGCGGTGGGAGTGCGACACCGACTTACCGAAGCCGGGGCCTTTCCCGCAGATATCGCACACAGCGGCCATGGTTCAAACTCCTCAAGTCTGTTGCTGGGGTCCGGTGACTCCGTGAACGGGTCCGGGAAACTGAGCCGGAATAGCCCAGGATAGCCCAGGGGAGTCCCAGGATACCGACTGTGGTCGGCAACCTCCAAAACGCCTCCCGGCGGCTGTCGCCCCGGCTGACTAGGCTCTTGCACGGTTACTCTGGCGCGCACCGGGGGCCCGGAACGTGCAATAAGGAGGTGGGGTCGGGTTGGTCACGTCGGATCGTCCGTTGGACGGCTTGGCCCTGCGCGACTGGGCGCACACCGCGGTCAGCGACCTGATCACCCACATCGACGAGATCAATCAGCTCAACGTGTTCCCGGTCGCCGACTCCGACACTGGCGCAAACATGCTGTTCACGATGCGTTCCGCGCTGGCGCAAGCCGACACGGAAGCCGATCGGGACACCGACGTGGCCCGGGTGGCCGCCGCGCTGTCGGCCGGGGCGGTCACCGGCGCGCGTGGCAATTCCGGGGTGATCCTGTCCCAGATTCTGCTGGGTATCGCCGAGGTGACCGCGGATGCGGCCGGCGACGCCGGCGGCGACCTGCCCGCCATGGACGCGGCAACGCTCGGTGCGGCGCTGTGGCGCGGGGTGGAGCTGGTGGTGGCTTCGATGGGGGGCGACGAGGTTCCGGGCACCATCGTTTCGGTGTTGCGGGCGGCGGCCACTGCCGTCGAGCAGTCCGCGGCGGCCGGCGACACGCTGCCCCGCGCGGTCATCGACGCGGGTGACGCGGCGGTGGTGGCCCTGGAGAAGACCACCGAGCAGCTCGACGTACTCGCCGACGCCGGCGTGGTCGACGCCGGCGGCCGGGGTCTGCTGGTCATGCTGGACTCACTGCGCTCGACCATCACCGGAAGCGCGCCCGCACGGTCCGTCTACGAGCCCTCGCCACAGTCGCGTCCCGCCGACACCGCCGCCCGGCGTCCGGCCCCGCAGTTCGAGGTGATGTACCTGCTGGCCGGCTGCGACGCGGCGGCGGCCGACACGCTGCGCGACCGGCTCGGCGAACTCGGCGATTCGGTCGCCCTCGCGGCGACCCCCTCGGACAGCTATTCGGTGCACGTCCACACCGACGACGCCGGCGCCGCCATCGAGGCCGGGGTCGCGGCGGGCCAACTGAGCCGGATCGTGGTCTCGGCGCTCAGTTCCGGCGCCACCGGCCTGCCTCCGGGCAGCTGGACCCGCGAGCGGGCGGTGCTGGCCGTCGTCGACGGGGACGGCGCCGACGAGTTGTTCGCCGGCGAGGGTGCCTGCGTGCTGCGGCCGGATGAGGGCACCGACATCACCGCCCACCAGCTGGTTCGTGCCGTGGTGGACACCGGCGCCGCCCAGGTGATGGTGCTGCCCAACGGGTACGTGGCCGCCGAGGAGCTGGTGGCGGGCTGCACCGCCGCGAACGGCTGGGGCGTGGACGTGGTGCCGGTGCCGACCGGGTCGATGGTGCAGGGGTTGGCCGCACTCGCCGTGCACGACCCCGACCGCCAGGCCGTCGACGACGGTTACTCGATGGCGCGAGCCGCCGGGGCGGCCCGGCACGGGTCGGTCCGCATCGCCACCGAGAACGCGTTGACCTGGGCGGGCACCTGCAAGCCGGGTGACGGCCTGGGCATCGCCGGCGACGAGGTGCTGATCGTGGCCGCCGATGTCGCCGCGGCGGCCATCGGCCTGCTGGATCTGCTGTTGGCGTCCGGCGGTGACCTGGTGACGGTGCTGACCGGGTCCGAACTCGCCGACTCCGACATCGCGGCGGTGGGCAGCGTCCTGGAACGGCACATGCATGACCGGCATCCGGGCAGCGAGCTGGTGGTCTACCGCACCGGGCATCGCGGCGACGTGCTGTTGATCGGGGTGGAGTAGTGGGCGTAGGGCTGGGTGATCGCCTCGACCTGGTCATCGGCGCGAAGTCCGCCGGCCCGCTGGACGACGTGTTCGGCATCAAAACCGTCGGCGACCTGCTGCGTCACTACCCGCGAAGCTACGTCGCACGCAACGGCACGCGCGGCATCGAGGACGAGCGGCCCGAGGAAGGCGAGCACATCACCATCGTCGACGTGATCACGGCCGCGTCGCCCGGCTGGATGAAGAAGCGGTCGCCGAACCAGAAACAGCGGAAATTCCTTCGGATCACCGTCGGATCCGGCCGCGGCAAGGTGACGGCGACGTTCTTCAACGCGGAATACATCATGAAGGACCTCACGGAAGGCACCAAGGTGATGCTTTCCGGCGAGGTGGGCTACTTCAAAGGAGCCATGCAGTTCACCCACCCGGACTACCTCATCCTCGACTCGCCACATGGAAGGACTCACGGCAGTAAATCCCTGCGCAGCATCGCCGACGCCTCCCGAAATTCCCGCGGCGAAGTGGCGATGGAGGAGTTTGAGCGTCCCTTCTACCCGATCTACCCGTCCAGCGCGAAATTGCAGACCTGGGACATCTATGCGTGCGTGCTCCAGGTCCTCGCCGTCTTGGATCCGGTGCACGAACCGCTGCCGGCGGACCTGCGGGCCCGCTACGACCTGATCGGTGAAGACGAAGCGCTGCGCGCCATCCACCTCTCCGACGTGGAATCGCTGCGCGACAAGGCCCGCCGCCGGCTGACTTTCGACGAGGCCGTCGGTCTGCAGTGGGCGCTGGTCGCCCGCCGGCACGGCGAGCTGTCCGAATCGGGACCGGCGGCGCCGCCGCGCCAAGACGGCCTGGCGGCGGAGTTGATGCACCGGCTGCCGTTCGAACTGACGAAAGGCCAGCGCGATGTCCTCGCGGTGGTGTCCGACGACTTGTCCGCGACCCGTCCGATGAACCGGCTGCTGCAGGGTGAGGTCGGTTCGGGCAAGACGATCGTCTCGGTGCTGGCCATGATGCAGATGGTCGACGCGGGTTATCAGTGTGCGTTGCTTGCGCCGACTGAAGTGCTTGCGGCGCAACATCTTCTGTCGATCAACAGCGTGCTGGGCCCGTTGGCGATGGGGGGTCAGCTGGGCGGGGACGACCGGGCAACCCGGGTGGCGCTGCTCACCGGGTCGATGACGGCCGGGCAGAAGAAGAAGGTCCGCGCCGAGATCGCGAGCGGCGAGGCGGGCATCGTCATCGGCACCCACGCGCTGTTGCAGGAGGCGGTGGAGTTTCACAAGCTGGGCCTGGTCGTGGTCGACGAGCAACACCGATTCGGTGTTGAACAGCGAGATCAGTTGCGCGCCAAGGCTCCCGCCGGAATCACCCCGCATCTGCTGGTGATGACGGCGACGCCGATACCGCGCACGGTCGCCCTCACCGTGTACGGCGACCTGGAGACGTCCACCCTGCGGGAGCTGCCGCGGGGACGTCAGCCGATCACCAGCAGCGTGATTTTCATGAAGGACAAGCCGGCATGGCTCGATCGGGCCTGGCAGCGGATCAGAGAAGAGGTTGCCGCCGGCCGCCAGGCATATGTGGTGACACCGCGGATCGACGAAACCGAGGCCGACGCCAAAAGTGAAGAGCGGCCTTCGGCGACAGCCGAGGGGACGTTCGCCCGGCTGCACGCCCGGGAACTGGCGGACCTGCGACTGGGTCTCATGCACGGACGGCTGCCGGCCGACGAGAAGGAAGACGCGATGACGGCGTTCCGTGCCGGCCAGATCGACGTGCTGGTGTGCACCACTGTCATCGAGGTGGGCGTCGACGTCCCCAACGCCACCGTGATGCTGGTGCTGGATGCCGACCGGTTCGGTATCAGCCAGTTGCACCAGCTGCGTGGGCGCATCGGTCGTGGGCAGCATCCCAGCCTGTGCCTGCTGGAGACCTGGAGCTCGGAGGGCTCGCAGGCCGGTAGGCGGTTGAAGGCCGTCGCCGCAACCATGGACGGATTCGCGCTCGCCGACCTGGACCTCAAGGAACGCAAAGAAGGAGATGTGCTGGGCCGCAACCAGTCCGGCCGGGCGATCACGCTGCGACTGCTGTCGCTGGCCGACCATCTGGAGTTGATCGAGGCCGCCCGCGAGTACTGTCTGGCCGCTTACGAGGAGAACCCCGCCAACCCCGACCTGGCCCTGGTGGCAGCGCCTTTCACCAACGCAGACCGCATCGAGTACCTGGACAAGTCGTGAGACCACGGATGTTGTGGTGGCTGGCCGCCGTCGCGGTGCTCGCCCTGGTGGTCGCCTATCAGGCGTTGGGATCGTCGGCGGCCCGCCATGCCGACGAATTCGCCGCCCGCGCAGACGTTCCCACCGTGGCGCCCGGCGCCGACGTGCTGGAGGGCATCGCCGTGGTCCCGATGCGACTGCACCGCTATGACTATCTGCGCTCGGCGTTCGGCGATGCCTGGACCGACGACAACGACGCCCCGGGCGGCCACAACGGTTGCGACACCCGCGACGACATCCTCAACCGCGACCTGGTGGACGTCACGCACGTCTACACCAAGCGCTGCCCCGAAGCGGTGGCCACCGGCATCCTGCACGACCCGTACACCAACTCCGTCATCGCGTTCCAGCGCGGCGCCAAGGTGGGCGAGGCGGTGCAGATCGACCATCTAGTGCCGCTGTCCTACGCCTGGGACATGGGCGCCAACGGCTGGCCGGTCGCGCAGCGGGTGCGCTTCGCCAACGATCCCGCCAACCTGCTGGCCGTACAGGGGCAGGCCAACCAGGACAAAGGTGATTCGCCGCCGGCGCTGTGGATGCCGCCCAACGCCGCATTCGCCTGTCAGTACGCGGTCCAGTTCATCGCGGTGCTGCGCGGTTATGCGCTGCCGGTGGACCAGGCCTCGGGTGACGTACTGCGCCGCGCCGCGACCACTTGCCCGGCCGGCTGAGCCGCCGAGCGTGAATTTCGCGACGCGACGCGCCGAGGCAGCGTCGTGTAAGTCACTCTCGGCGAAGCGAGGGTACTCAGGTGCCGGCGTAGGTCTCCGGGTCCGGACGAAGCCGGGTGCCGTCGTTCAGTCCGTTCAGCGCATTCATGTGCTCGGCGGCCAGCTCGAAGCCGAACACGTCCAGGTTGCCCGCGATGTGTTCGGCATTGGCCGAGCGGAACACGACCGAGTTGCCCAACTGCACGTTCCAGCGCAGCAGCACCTGCGACGCCGTCTTGCCGTATTCGCCGGCGATCGAGGTGACGGTCGCGTTGTCGGCCAACCGCCCCAGCGCCAGCGGGGTGTAGGCCTGTGTGACGATCTGGTGCCCCTCGTTCGCCTTGCGCACTTCCTCCTGGTTCAGCAGCGGGTGCAGCTCGATCTGGTTGACGGCCGGCGTGACGAACGTCAGGTCGATCACCATCTCCAGGTACTCCGCGGTGAAGTTGGACACGCCGATCGAGCGGGCATGTCCTTCACCGCGGGACTGGATCAGTCCTCCCCAGGAGTCCACGTACTTGCCCTGCGCCGGCGCCGGCCAGTGGATCAGGTAGAGGTCGACGTAGTCGAGACCGAGCCGCTCCAAACTGGCCTTGCAGGCGTCCTGGGCGAAGTTGAAGCCGTGGTTCTCCGTCGCGAGCTTGGTGGTGACGAAAAGCTCAGCTCGCGGGATACCGGAGGCGGCGATCGCACGACCCACCGCGGCCTCGTTGCCATAGGCAGCGGCCGTGTCGATGAGTCGGCAGCCCATCTCCAGCGCCGCCGACACCGCGCGTTCGGTCTCGTCCTCCGACAGTTCCGCGGTACCGAGGCCAAGCACCGGAATCGTGTTCTCGTCGTTGAGGGTTATTGAGGGAACCGCCGCGGCGCCCGACTCGCCAGTCACGTAATTTCACCTGCCTGTTTGAAGTGAATGCTCTCCGATCTCGGGACCACGATATTACTGAGCTATATAAGCCACCTAATCAACCCGCTGTGAGTGTCCGAATTCGCCGATATGGCCACGACGTACAGTTGGTCGCGGGGTACGCCGGAATCGGTGAGTCGTCTAGCGTCACGAAAGTTCTTGTAGGGAGCGGCCCATGACCAAAAGTCTGCCAGGCACGCAAGACCTCCATCCCGGGGCAACGGATGCGCCGACCGGGTGGTTGACACGCGTGCAGAACACCATCACCACCACTGGCATGAAAGTCATTCCGTGGATCCCGTCCGCCGCGAAACGGCTGCTGACGCGGGGCCGCTCGGTGATCATCGACGGCAACACCCTCGACCCGACGCTGCAGCTGATGCTGACCGGCATGCGCGCCGCCGGTATCGACGGCCTGGTGGTCGACGACGACCCGGGATCCTCCCGGACCCTGATGCACGACAGCATGGTGGCGCTCCCCGGACCGCAGATCCACGTCGAGGTCACCGAGATCTCGCTGCCCGGACCGGCCGGCGAGATCCGGGCCAGGCATTACCGTCCGCCCAACGGCGACAACGCGCCCCTGCTGGTCTTCTACCACGGCGGCGGATGGGTCATCGGTGACCTGGACACCCACGACGCGCTGTGCCGGTTGACCTGCCGCGACGCGGGTGCCCACGTGTTGTCCATCGACTACCGCCTGGCGCCGGAGCATCCGGCGCCGGCCGCGATCGAAGACGCCTACGCCGCTTTTCAGTGGGCCTGCGAGAACGCCGCCCAACTCGGCGCCGCTCCCGGGCTGGTCGCCGTCGGTGGCGACAGTGCGGGCGGGAACCTGGCAGCCGTCGTCAGCCAGCTGGCCCGCGACGCCGGCGGCCCGGTCCCGGTGCTGCAGTGGCTGATCTACCCGCGCACCGATTTCACGGTCAAGACCCGCTCGATGAGCCTGTTCGCGCGCGGATTCCTGCTGACCAAGCGCGACATGGACTGGTTCCAGGCGCAATACCTGCGCGGTTCCGGCATCGACACCACCGATCCGCGGCTGTCGCCGGCGCTGGCCGAATCGCTGTCCGGGCTGGCGCCCGCGCTGATCGCCGTTGCCGGATTCGACCCGTTGCGCGACGAGGGCGTGGACTATGCCACGGCCCTGCGGGCGGCCGGCACCGACGTCGACCTGCGCTACATGGGGTCGTTGACGCACGGGTTCGCCAATCTTTTCCAGCTGGGGGGCGACAGCGCCGTGGCGACGACCGAATTGATTTCGGCGTTGCGGGCGCACCTGAGCCGGTGCTGACCCGCCTCACCAGTGCCGTCGGTAGTCTAGAGGCGCCCGACTGCGGGTAAGTCAACGAAACGTGAGGATCTCGTGGCCGACAAACCCAAGCGCCCCGCCCGACTCGACCTGAAGTCCGGTGACGGCAAGTTCGGCAGGCTCATCCAGATCGGCGGCACCGCGATCGTGGTGATCTTCGCCGTCGTCCTGGTCTTCTACATCGTGACGAACAATCACAAGAAGACCCCGGTCAGCGGAGAGGGCGCCGTCCGCGTCACCTCCAGCAAGCTGGTCAGCGATAACGGCAAGCCGAAAGCCCTGGTCGCCTTCTACGAGGACTTTCTGTGTCCGGCGTGCGGCAACTTCGAGCGTGGCTTCGGGCCCACGGTCTCCAAGCTGATCGACATCGGCGCCATCGCCGCGGACTACTCCATGGTCACGATTCTTGACAGCCCGCGAACCCAGAACTACTCCTCGCGGGCCGCGGCCGCCGCTTACTGCGTGGCCGACGAGTCCATCGAAGCGTTCCGCCGGTTCCATTCGGCGCTGTACAGCAAGGACATCCAGCCCGAAGAGACCGGCACGAAATTCCCCGACAATGCGCGACTGATCGAGATCGCCCGCGAGGCTGGTGCGGCGGGCACGGTGCCGGACTGCATCAACAGTGGCAAGTACATCTCGAAGGTCACCGGCCTGGCAGCGGCCAGCAACATCCGCGCCACCCCGACGGTCCGGATCAACGGCGAGGAATACGATCCGTCGACACCCGAGGCCCTGGTCGCCAAGATCAGGGACATCGTCGGGAACATCCCCGGCATGGACGAGGCTTCGGCAGCGTCGAAGACCTAACCGATGTCAGTCGACGTTGTCGCCGAGGAATCCGGCGAACTGAAACCGACGGGCACGGGTGTGCCCGTGCTGAGCGCGTGGTGGGTGTTGATCGGCGGCGTGATCGGCCTGCTCTCCTCGATCACGCTGACCGTGGAAAAGATCGAGCTGCTGCGCAACGCCGCGTACGTGCCGACCTGCAACATCAACCCGATCTTGTCGTGCGGCTCGGTGATGGTGACCAAACAGGCGTCGGTGCTCGGCTTCCCCAACCCCCTGGTCGGCATCGCGGGCTTCACCGTGGTGGTGGTCACCGGGGTGCTGGCGGTAGCGAAAGTGCCACTGCCCCGGTGGTTTTGGACCGGCCTGGAGGTTGGGCTGGCGATCGGTGCGGTGTTCGTGCACTGGCTGATCTTCCAGAGCCTGTACCGGATCGGGGCCCTGTGTCCGTACTGCATGGTGGTGTGGGCGATGACCATCACGCTGTTGGTGGTGGTCGCGTCCATCCTGCTCCGTCCGACGCTGGACGACCGCGGCCTGTTGCGGTTCCTGTTCGGGTGGCGGTGGTCGTTCGTCACGTTCTGGTTCACCGCGGTCTTCCTGCTGATCCTGGTCCGCTTCTGGAACTATTGGTCAACACTCATCTGAGTTAGGGGTCAAGGGTGATCTCCAAAGTGCTGGTGGCCAATCGCGGCGAGATCGCGATCCGGGCGTTCCGCGCCGCTTACGAACTCGGCGTCGGCACCGTCGCCGTCTACTCCTACGAAGACCGCAACTCACTGCACCGGCTCAAGGCCGACGAGTCCTATCAGATCGGTGAGGTAGGGCACCCGGTGCGCGCGTACCTGTCGGTGGACGAGATCGTCGAGACGGCCCGCCGCTGCGGAGCGGACGCGGTTTACCCGGGCTACGGATTCCTCTCGGAGAACCCGGATCTGGCCGCGTCGTGCGCGGCAGCCGGTATCGCTTTCGTCGGCCCGGGCGCGGAAGTGCTTGAGCTGACCGGAAATAAGTCCCGGGCCATCGCGGCCGCACGGGAGGCGGGCCTGCCGGTGCTGGAGTCGTCGGCGCCGTCGTCGTCGGTGGACGAACTGGTGGCGGCCTCTGAAGCTATGCGGTTTCCGTTGTTCGTCAAGGCCGTTGCCGGCGGCGGCGGCCGTGGGATGCGCCGCGTCACCGACAGCGGGGCGCTGCCCGAGGCGATCGAAGCCGCCAGCCGGGAAGCCGAGTCGGCGTTCGGTGACCCGACGGTGTACCTGGAGCAGGCGGTGTTGCGTCCGCGCCACATCGAGGTGCAGATCCTGGCCGACACGCACGGCAACGTGATCCACCTCTACGAGCGCGACTGCAGCGTGCAGCGGCGCCACCAGAAGGTGATCGAGCTGGCACCGGCGCCGAACCTGTCGCCGGAACTGCGCGACAAGATGTGCGCGGACGCGGTCGCCTTCGCCCGCCACATCGGTTACAGCTGCGCGGGCACCGTCGAATTCCTGCTCGACGAGAGCGGCGACTACGTCTTCATCGAGATGAATCCGCGGATTCAGGTGGAGCACACCGTCACCGAGGAGATCACCGATGTCGACCTGGTCTCCAGCCAGCTGCGCATCGCCTCCGGCGAGACGCTCGAAGACCTCGGCCTGACCCAGGATGCCGTGCGGCCGCACGGTGCCGCCCTGCAGTGCCGCATCACCACCGAGGATCCGGCCAACGGTTTCCGCCCGGACACCGGCCGGATCAGCGCCCTGCGCACCCCCGGCGGGGCCGGCATCCGGCTGGACGGCAGCACCAACCTGGGTGCGGAGATCAGCGCGCACTTCGATTCCATGCTGGTCAAGCTCACCTGCCGGGGCCGGGATTTCCAGACCGCGGTCAACCGGGCACGACGCGCCATGGCGGAGTTCCGGATTCGCGGGGTGTCGACGAATATCCCTTTCCTGCAAGCGGTTCTGGACGACCCGGACTTCCAGGCCGGTCGCGTCACCACGTCGTTCATCGATGACCGGCCGCACCTACTGACCGCGCGCACCTCGGCGGACCGCGGCACCAAGATCCTCAACTATCTGGCCGACGTCACCGTCAACAAACCGCACGGCACCCGGCCGTCGAAGGTGTACCCGCAGGACAAGCTGCCCGATATCGACCGGGACACCCCGCCGCCGGCCGGTTCCAAGCAACGGCTGGTCGAGCTCGGCCCGGAGGGGTTCGCCCGATGGCTGCGGGAGTCACCGGCCGTCGGGGTGACCGACACGACGTTCCGTGACGCCCACCAGTCGCTGCTGGCGACCCGGGTACGCACCAGCGGATTGCTGATGGTGGCACCGCATCTCGCGCGGACCACGCCGCAACTGCTGTCGGTGGAGTGCTGGGGCGGTGCGACGTACGACGTGGCGCTGCGTTTCCTGAAAGAGGACCCGTGGGAGCGGTTGGCCGCCCTGCGCGAAACGATCCCCAACATCTGCCTGCAGATGCTGTTGCGGGGCCGCAACACCGTGGGATACACGCCGTATCCGGAGATCGTCACGTCGGCCTTCATCGAGGAGGCAACTGCCACCGGCATCGACATCTTCCGCATTTTCGACGCGCTCAACAATCTGGACTCGATGCGCCCGGCCATCGATGCGGTACGCGAAACCGGTTCCGCGATAGCCGAAGTCGCGATGTGCTACACCGGCGACCTGTCCGATCCGGGGGAGCGGCTGTACACCCTCGACTACTACCTGCGCTTGGCCGAGAGCATCGTGGAGGCCGGCGCGCATGTGCTGGCCATCAAGGACATGGCCGGCCTGCTGCGGGCACCGGCCGCGCACACCCTGGTCAGCGCTTTGCGCAGCCGGTTTGACCTGCCCGTGCACGTGCATACCCACGACACGCCCGGCGGCCAGCTCGGCAGTTATGTGGCGGCCTGGCAGGCGGGGGCCGACGCGGTCGACGGGGCGGCCGCGCCGATGGCGGGCACCACCAGTCAGCCGTCGCTGAGTTCGATCGTCGCCGCGGCGGCGCACACCGACTATGACACCGGCTTGTCGCTGGAGGCGGTGTGCGCGCTGGAGCCGTACTGGGAGGCGTTGCGAAAGGTGTACGCGCCCTTCGAGTCTGGGCTTCCGGGCCCGACCGGGCGGGTCTACCACCACGAGATTCCGGGTGGCCAGTTGTCGAACCTGCGCCAGCAGGCGATCGCGCTGGGGCTCGGTGACCGGTTCGAGGAGATCGAAGAGGCGTACGCGGGGGCCGACCGGGTGCTGGGACGGCTGATCAAGGTGACGCCGTCGTCGAAGGTGGTCGGCGACCTGGCGCTGGCGCTGGTCGGTTCGGGCCTGTCCGCCGACGAATTCGCCTCGGAGCCATCCCGTTTCGACATCCCCGACTCGGTGCTCGGTTTCCTGCGCGGCGAGCTGGGCGATCCGGTGGGTGGCTGGCCGGAGCCGCTGCGTGAGAAGGCGCTGGCCGGTCGGGCGCCGGCCAAGCCGGCGCCCGAGCTGACGGCCGATGACGAGAACGCGCTGTCCGCACCCGGCCCGAAACGGCAGGCGACGCTGAACCGACTGCTGTTTCCGGGCCCGACAAAGGATTTCGAGGAACACCGGGATATCTACGGCGATACTTCGCAGTTGTCCGCCAACCAGTTCTTCTACGGCCTGCGCCAAGGCGAAGAGCACCGGGTGAAGCTGGAGCGCGGCGTGGAGTTGTTGATCGGGCTCGAGGCGATCTCGGAACCCGACGAGCGCGCCATGCGGACCGTCATGTGCATCATCAACGGCCAACTGCGGCCGGTGCTGGTGCGCGACCGGAGTATCGCCAGTGCGGTACCGGCCGCCGAGAAAGCCGACCGCGGCAACCCGAATCATGTAGCGGCGCCGTTCGGCGGGGTGGTCACCGTCAGCGTGTCCGACGGCGACGAGGTGAGCGCCGGGCAGACCATCGCCACTATCGAGGCGATGAAGATGGAAGCCCCGATCACCGCGCCGCACGACGGCACCGTGGAACGCGTCGTGCTGTCGAGCACCGCGCAGGTGGAAGGTGGAGACCTGCTGGTGGTGCTGCGCTGACGCGTCGGCGACGATGCAGAGCGTTAGCGATGTGGGGGCACCGCCCGCTTGCGGGGGAGAGGAGCGGCGCAGATGCCTAGGCTCATCGGGGGCGTCGCCGGGGGCCGGCGGCTCACGGTTCCGCCGCGCGGGACGAGGCCGACCACCGATCGGGTGCGCGAGTCGCTGTTCAACATCCTCTCGGCGCGCCTGGACCTGACCGGCCTGGCCGTGCTCGATCTCTACGCGGGCTCCGGCGCACTGGGCCTGGAGGCACTGTCGCGCGGGGCCGCGTCGGCGGTGTTCGTGGAATCCGACCAGCGCACCGCGGCCGTCCTGGCGCGCAACGTCACCGCCGTCGGTCTGCCCGGCGCGGTGGTGCGCCGTGGCCCGGTGGCCGCCGTCCTGGCGGCGGGGGCGGCGTCACCGGTTGACCTGGTGCTGGCCGACCCGCCATACGACACCGAAACCGCCGATGTCGACGCGGTTCTGGCCGCGTTGGGCACCCATGGCTGGGTGCGGGAGGGGACCGTCGCGGTGGTGGAGCGCGGCGTCGGCAGCGCGCCGCTGACCTGGCCGCCGGGCTGGTCGGTGTGGCCGGAGCGGGTTTACGGCGACACTCGTCTGGAGCTGGCCGAGCATGAGTGACCTGCCCTGCTAGCGTCATCGGTTATGAGCGGCGCGGTATGCCCCGGGTCCTTCGACCCCGTGACGTTGGGCCACATCGACGTCTTCGAGCGCGCCGCCGCCCAGTTCGACGAGGTAGTGGTCGCGATCCTGGTCAACCCGGCCAAGAAGGGCATGTTCGACCTCGACGAGCGGATCGCGATGATCGAGGAGTCGACGGCGCACCTGCCCAACCTGCGGGTGGAATCCGGCCAGGGGTTGGTGGTCGACTTCGTCCGGTCCGTGGGGATGAACGCGATCGTGAAGGGTCTGCGCACCGGAACCGATTTCGAATACGAGCTGCAGATGGCGCAGATGAACAAGCATGTGGCCGGGGTGGACACGTTCTTTGTCGCGACCGCGCCGCGGTACTCGTTCGTCTCGTCGTCGCTGGCGAAAGAGGTCGCGATGCTGGGCGGCGACGTGACCGAGCTACTGCCCGAGCCGGTCAACCGCCGCATGCGGGAGCGGATAGCCCAGCGTTAGGCGCCGCACTGCCAATAGTTCTCGGCTCGGATGGTAGTTTCGCCGGACCAACGGTAGGCGGTCAATTTGCCGCCCTTCGCCGCGCTGAAGTCCACGCAGGCGCAGTGCGCCGTCCAGTCTCGGGCGTGTTGCGGGCTGCCGTTGCGCCAGTAGTGGCCGTAGAACGCCGGTACCGTCTGCGTGTAGGTGTAGGAGCGCTCTTCGGGTGAGACCTCGATGTCCGGCAGGTCGGGGTAGGGCGTGCCGTCTGCAGCGGTGAAAGTGTCTGCGATCTCCGCGATTTGGCGCACCGTGGTGGCGTTGCCGTCCCACCAGCGGATTCGCGCACTGCCGCGGAGGTGATTGTCCTTGTCCTTAAAGGGTGGCAGGTCGCGGGCCGTGAGGCTGATCTCGGGACCCTTGAGTAGCACTTCGACGGCCTCGTAGAGTTCGTGGCCTTTGGTGGCGGCGTCGACGAACTGGTGTGCGGCGTCGAAACGGTGCGAACCAAGTTGTCGTTCAACTGTTTTCATCGACTCGTCGTGCCAGCAGGCGTGTACCACGCGCAGATCGCCGAGGTCGAGCCACAGCGGGAGGGTCGCGAACCAGGCCACGTAGTGGGCCCGCTGGTCGTCGGTGAGCTGGTCGAGGAACTGCTGATGCTGGCGGGTGTTCTTGTCGCTGTGTTCCCGCAAGTGGCGCCCACTGCCGGACGGATGCTCGGTCGCGTACCCGATCGCGTTGAATTCGTGGTTGCCCATGACGATTTGAGCGCTGCCGTCGTCGACCATGGCCTTGACGATTTCGAGGACGCGCAGTTGCTCGCTGCCGCGGTCGACCAGGTCGCCGACGAAGATCGCCTGGCGCTGCGGATGCCGGAAGACGCCGTCCCCACCTTCGTACCCGAGCTCGATCAGCAGTGTCTGCAGAGCGGAAGCACAGCCGTGGATGTCGCCGATGATGTCGTAACCCTGCACGAACCGATCATCGCACTCGGCACCGACAGGGCCGGGTATAGCGCACCGGTCACCGGTTGCGTTACCGTCCTGCGCAGAGTTGCTTGACGGGATCGAGGACTGTCATGTCGGGAACCGTGCTGATCACCGGTGCTTTCGGTCTGGTGGGTACTGACACGGTCAGACGATTCGCGGCCGACGGGTGGCAGGTGGTCGCCACGGCGCATCGCAGAGCCTACGACGAGCTGCCGCCGCGGGTTGAAACGCGGTGGACCGACCTGACCGACCCCGCGCAGGTGCGGACGGTAGTTTCCGAGGTGTCGCCGGACGTGATAGTCCATCTGGCGGCGGTGATTCCGCCGCTGGTGTATCGCGATGCCGGTTTCGCGCGCAAGCTGAACGTCGGTGCCACAGCTGCATTGGTTCAGGCCGCGACGGATCAACCGAACCCGCCCCGCTTCCTGCATGCGTCCAGCACCGCGATATACGGCTCCCGAAATCCCCACCGTCATCCCGAGTTGATCACGTTGGACACTCCGATTCGGCCGTGCGAACTGTATGGCGGCCACAAACTCGAAGCCGAGCAACTCGTTCGGTCTTCGAATCTGGATTGGGTGGTGCTGCGGCTCGGGGGCGTACTGAGCACCGACCCGAGGGCCATGCCGGTAACCCGCGACATAATGTATTTCAGCAGTGCGCTGCCGTCGGACGGTCGCGTGCATTCCGTCGATACGCGCGATGTGGCAGCGGCGTTCGCGGCCGCAGCTCGCGACGACGTCGTCGGCGAAATATTTCTGATTGGAGGCGACGATTCGCACCTGCTGCGGCAGGGGGATATCGCGGCAGCGATGGCGGCTGCCCAGGGCATGCCCGGTCTGATGCCGCAAGGACGGCCCGGTGACCCCGACGACGATACCGGCTGGTTCCCCAACGCCGACTGGATGGATGTGGTGGCGGCGCAGAAGGCATTGCAGTTTCAGCACCATTCGTGGCCGGACATGCTGGCCGAGATGCGCGCGCAGACCGGTTGGAGGCGTTATCCGCGAAGGCTCGTCGTTCCGTTGGCCCGCCAGTTCATCAAACGGCAAGCGGCATACCGTAAATCGCCGGGGGAGTATGCCGATGCATGGACGGCACTGGGGGCGCGATTCGGCAACACGGCGCTGGACACCGCCCAAGCCTAGAAGACGATGGTCTGGTTGTTGTGCACGATGACGCGGTCCTGGCAGTGCCACAACACCGCACGCGACAGCACCGCGCGTTCCACGTCGGCCCCGACGCGCACCAGGTCTTCGACGGTGTCGGTGTGACTGACCCGCACCACGTCCTGTTCGATGATCGGGCCCTCGTCGAGAACCTCGGTGACGTAGTGCGCGGTGGCACCGACGAGTTTGACGCCGCGTTCCCGGGCGCGCTTGTAGGGCGCCGCTCCGATGAAGGCGGGCAGGAACGAGTGATGGATGTTGATCAGCGGACACCCGACACCCGACAGAAACCCCGGAGTCAGGATCTGCATGTAGCGGGCGAGGACCACCAGATCCACGTTGCCGCTGAGTAATTGCAGCTGCCGCTGCTCCGCCTCGGCACGCGTGTCACGGGTGGCGGGAATATGGAAGAACGGCACCCCGAACGGACGGACCTGCTCAGCCAGGTCGGGGTGATTCGCGATCACCATGGAGATGGACATCTGCAGTTCGCCACGGCGGTTGCGCCACAACAGGTCCAGCAGGCAGTGGTCGTCCTTGGAGGCCATGATGGCCACCCGCTTGGGTTTGGCGGCCTCGGTGAACCGGTAGTCGATTCCGAACTTTTCGGCTACGGCAGCGGCGAACTCGCGTTCTAACCCGTCGATGGCAGCGGTCAGGCCCGGCAGGTGAAAGATCGCCCGTTGCAGGAAAGTTCCGCCCTCCGGCGCCGTCGAATGCTGGTCCAGCGAGATGATGTTGGCCCCGGCCTGCGTGAGGAAAGTGCTTACCGCGGCAATGATTCCCGGTCGGTCGCTGCAGCGCAGCAACAACCGTCCAATGTCGGCGGGCTCGTTCGGTTTTGACACCCAGGTCCCTTTCGCCGTGAATTTCCGCAGGCCACGATACCGCTGCGGGTGGGCATCTCGGCAGCTATGGATCGTCTTCGTCGTCGTCGGGTGCGAAGAGTTTTTCGGGGTGGTGGAAGGTGTTGATGCGCGGTTGCCCGTGGTCCAAGTGGGCGGGCGGTAGCCATTCGGTGTCACTTTTGGCGTTTTTGCGGGTGGTCCAGCCTTTTTCGGCCAGGCGATTATCCGGACCGCAGGCGAGGGTGAGGTCGTGGATGTCGGTGACGTGGGTGTTCGTCCAGCCGCTGGCATGGTGCACCTGGGTGTGGTAGCCGGGGACGTCGCAGCCCGGCCGGGTGCAGCCGCCGTCTTTGGCCAGCAGCATCAGTCGCTGGGCCAGGTTGGCGAAGCGCTTGGCGTGGAACAGGGCCAGGGGTTTGGCGCCGTCGAAGACCGCCAGATAGTGGTGGGCGGTGGCGGCCCAGCCGATCAGGGTGGGCAGGGGGATGCGGGTGCCGCCGCCGGTGCGGGCCCGGCCGGCCCCGGCTTCGAGATCTTTGAGGGTGGTGGTGACGATGATGCTGACGGGTAGGCCGTTGTGGGTGCCCAGCTCGCCGGAGGCGAACAGCTCCCGGATCGCGGTGACCATCGCATCGTGGTTGCGTTGAGGTTGGCTGCGGGTGTCGGTGTCCCCGTCCGGGACGCCGGCGCCGGGGGCGGCGAGTTTGGCCCAGGCGGCTTCGAGCAGTGCCCGTAGTTCGGGGGTGATCAGGCCGCTGATGCGCGACATGCCGTCGTATTCCTGGGGGCCCAGGGTCAGGCCGCGTTTGCGGGCGCGTTCTTCTTCGGTGTAGTCGCCGTCGGGGTGCAGCAGCGTCATGAGTTCGTGGGCGTATTTGGCGACCTGGTCGGGGCGAAAGTCACAGGCCTTGCCGGCCAGGTCTTTTTCGGCGGCTTCCCAGGTGTCAACGTCGATGGTGGTGGGCAGGTGGGCGATGAAGTTGCGGATCACTTTGATGTGCGCGTCACCGATCAGACCTTCGCGTTGGGCGGCCGCGGTCGCGCCCAACAGTGGCCCTAATGGTTCGCCTGTCAACGCCCGTCGTTCGCCGAGGTCGTCGGCTTCGGCGATGCGCCGGTTGGCGTCGGCTTTGGTGATGCGCAGTCGGTCGGCGAGTGCGGCGGGGAGTTTGCCGCCGAGTTCTTCCTCGGTGGCTTGGGTGTTGAGCTGGTTGATCAGGGCGTGACGTACCGACCGCGAGCGGCGTTCCCGGCGTTCCTCGCGCTCGAGGGCCCGCAGCAGCTCGGGGGTGGTCAGCGCGTCAAAGCTCAACGCGCACAGCCGGTCCTGCACCTCGTCGGACGCGTCGAAGACCTCCACGATCTCCTCGCGCGTACTCGATGCCATGCCGCAATTCTACGAAGGACCACCGACAAGTCCGGATCGCCGCCAGCGCCGAAAGGTGTTGATATCACCGGCGATATCACTTTTCAGAACCTGGTGCCACTCATCTCAAGTTACTGATGTGACACCTGGGAACGGTCGGTAATCAGGCTGACTCAGTCACCCGAGGCGGGGTGACTCAGTGGCACCCCGCCCCGTGCCCGCCGTGCCCGCCGTGCCCATGCTCGGCCTCGGGCGAGCCACCCATCATGCGCAGCATGGGCATCCCGCCCGAGGTGAAGAACCGGGCCACCAGCATCGCGGCGATCACCAGGAAGATGATGTTCAGCCAGGTCGTGTAATTCCAGGTGATCCCGGCCGACATCACCATGGCATTGCGCTGACTGGGAATGAGACCCGCTGTGCCGAAGATCAATTCGACCAGATAACCGGCTACCACCATCGCGGCGTAAAAGGTGCCGAGCAGTGTCAGCATCATCCGGGTGCCGTAGTACTTACGGTAGATGTTCAGGATCGGCAGGATCAGCAGGTCGGCGAAGATGAACGCAATGACCCCGCCGAAGCTGATGCCGCCGTTCCACAACACCGCGGCGAGTGGCACGTTGCCGATCGAGCAGACAAACGACACGATCGCCACGAACGGCCCGACAATCGGCCCCCACACCACCGACCAGGTCGGGTGATTGGTCAAAAAGAATTCCTGCCAGAAGGTTTCGGGCACCCACGCCGCGATTGCGCCCGCGATGAGCAACCCGATGACCAGGTCACGCAAAATCGCCAGCCACTCCATGACGAACACGTGCGACACCGACGTGAACCCCCGCCCGGAGATCAGCCGGCTCCAGAACGAACCGTCACCCTGGATCGACATGTCCATGGCCGCATGGCCTTCCATCGAGCCGGCCACGCCTTTCTCGGCTTCCTCGCGTGCGGCGTCGATCAGCCGCTGGCGCACGAACAGCCGGAACAGCAGCGCCAGGACGATGATCATCAGCGGCCCGCCGACGAACTCGGCAGCGGTGAACTGCCAGCCCATCAGCAGCGCCAAGATGATGCCCAACTCCACCACCAGGTTGGTGGAGCCGATCTCGAACGCCATGGCGGCGGTGAAGTTGGCGCCCTTACGAAACAGCGACCTGGCCAGCGCCACCGCGGCATAGGAGCACGACGACGATGCCGCACCAAGTCCGGCCGCGACGGCCAGGGTCCGGGGCCGGTCGTCGCCCAGCAGTCCGACGATTGTCGAGCGACGCACCACCGCCTGTACGACCGCGGACAGTGCGAATCCCAGGATCAGCGCCCACAGGATCTCCCACGTCATCGAACCGGTCAGTGCCAGGGCATGCCCGAGGGCGCCGAGGGCTTTGTCTGCCATCAAGAACTCCGATCCTTCGGTTCAGTACCCGGAACATATACCCCGAGGGGGTATATGTCAATCGCGGGCGGGCCGCGGAATCCCGGCTTCCGGCCTCCGGGTCGGCGCAGGCCACTAAGCTTGGCGGTTCGTGCGCCGGGAGTGAGGCTCCGCACACCGGCGCAGCTGAGACGAGGAAACGATGAAATTACGCGTGAAGATGTCTGCGGCATCGGCTGCGATGCTGACGGTCACCGTGCTCTTGCTGGCCGGATGCGCTTCTGCCCCAAAGGAATCCGAGGGCCCACCCACCACCGGCACGACCACCGATTCGCCCCTGATGGCCGACATCCGGCAGTCGGTGGACGCGACCAAGGCGCTGACCAGCGCGCATCTGTCGGTCCGAACCAATGGTCAGGTCGACAGCATGCTCGGCATCACCAATGCCGACGTCGACGTCCGCGCCAACCCGCTCACCGCCAAAGGTTCGTGTACCTACAACGGCCAGGCTGACGTCCCGTTCCGGATCAAGGACGACGCCATCTCGGTCAAGTTGTTCGACGACTGGACCAACCTCGGTTCCGTGTCGGACCTCTCGGCCACCCGACTGCTGGATCCCGCCAACGGCGTGGCGAAAATGCTCTCCGGCATCACCAATCTGCAAGCGCAGGGCACCGAGGTGATCGACGGAATCAACACCAACAAGATCAACGGAACTCTGCCGGCCGACACCGTCAAGATCATCGATCCCGGTGCCAGGCAGTCCAGGCCGGCGACCGTGTGGATCGCGCAGGACGGATCGCATCGCCTGGTCCGGGCGAGCGTCGACCTGGGATCAGGCTCGGTTCAGGTCACCCTGTCCAAGTGGAACGAGCCGGTCAACGTCGATTAGTCGCGCCATCGCCGTCAGCAGCACCAGTCCTACCAGGACAACAGTGCCGATCTGAGCCACCGCCCACGACGAACCGAACAGCATCAGAACGGCGCCGAAGGCCCCGCCGGCCGCCGCGAGCGGCGCCATGACGCGCCGGATCGGCACCAGCGCGGCGACCAGGCACGGCGCGCCGCACGCCACCAGAACGGCGAATGCCGCCGGCACGCCGGAGGCGTCCACCGAACCGTGCAACAGGTACTGCCACACCGCAACGGTCACTCCGAGGCCGGCCAGAGCGGAACCCACCAACCCCAGCGCGACCGCCAATCCGGCGCCCACCCCGCGCCACATGCCGGCCAGGGCCGCAACCGTCACGACCGTCAAGGCGAGCAGAATCGCGTCGTGCTCCAGCGCGCCCCGGGCCGCCGCGGCCATCGCCGCCCCCCCGGCGACGGCGACCTCGCTGTCGAGAAGGCTGCCGTACTTGGTCGCGTTGCCGACCGCGCTTTCGATCTGGCCCACGCGCGACGCCGCGGACAGGTCCAGAACGGTCTGGTCGGAATACACCAGCAGCCGGGCGGCGGTGCCGTCGGCGGAGAACATGGTCTGACGTACGTGCTGGTAGGACGGATCGGCGAGCGCCTTGCGCGGCAGGTAGAACCCGCCCGCGCCGGTGTCGGCGAAGTCGATGCTGAGGTTCTTCAGGAACGCCGACAACTGAACGACCTGGGGAATGGTGGTCTCGATGGTCGTCTGCAGTGTCGGAACGAATGAGCGCAGCTGAGTGAGCGCCGACCGCATTTCGGCCACCGCGCGTGGCGTCCCGGCCAGGGCGTTGGTCGTGCGCGCCGACCCCGCCGCCAACCGGGTAGCGCCGTCGGAAAGCACCGTGACGTCGGCGATCACCCGATCGAACGGGTCGATCGCCTTCCGGGCGGCCGAGCACAGCATGTCCGCGGCACAATCCTGGACGCCGCCCATCCAGCCGCGTACCGGGTCGAGGTAGCCGGAGACCTCGGCGGCGGTGTCCTTGATATTCCGGGTGCCGGACACCACCGAGTTGATGGCTTGCTGCAACTGGGCGAGCCCGCCCACGCCTGCGCTCACGCTCGCTTCGAGCTCATTGACCGAACCCGAGACCTGGTCCAGCACCGAACCCAGGGTCTTGACCGCGGTGACCTGCGGCACGAACGAGGCGGCCTGACGATCCAGCTGATCGCTGAGCCTGCCCGCTGCCGAACTCAGCGAGGCGTCCGTCCACGGAACGCCGGCCGGCCAGGCCGCCGACTGCACCTTGCGGACACCGGGGATCTCCATCAGCCGCCGGCTGACGGCGTCGATGGCGATGAGCCCGGCCGGGTCGCGCAGGTCGTGGCTGGATCTGACCACGACGACATCGGGCAGGCGGTTGTCCGCCGTGAACTGCTTGCCGGCCCGGGCCGGGACATCGCCTACGCCCCAATGTATTCCGAGGACGGGCAAGGCGCAGACGGCCGATACCAGCGCGACGGCGACGACAGGATTGCGGACCGCACGACGCACCGGCGCCGGCAGCGCCCACGAACGGGCCGGCGGCGCTGCGGACTTCGTCGACAACGCCGGCAGCAACGTCAACGAAGCAGCAAGTGCGACAACGACACCCAGCGCGGCCAGGCCGACGGCGTGCACCCCAGGGGTCTGCGCGAGCAGCAGTGGGGCGGTGAGCAGCGTGACTCCCGCCGCCGGCGCCGCCAATACGGGCAGCATCGCGCGGTAGCCGTCCCGCTCGGCCGCGGTGAGCAGCAGCGCGGACGCGGCTATCGCCCCGGTCATCAGCACGGAGGCCACCGTCCAGCAGAACAACCCGACCAACGCCGCCAACGGCCATGCGACCGCCACGGACAGCGCGGCGGTCAGTGTCACGATCACAACCGACGAAAGCCCTGACCGCAGCAGGAACAGCGCGGCGACCAGCAGGGCCGCAGCCACGATCAGCGCCGCCTGCCACGGCGCCAGCCGCAGCCCGGTGCCGCGCGCGGCGGCGGGCACGGTGATGCGGGCGCGTAGTCCCGCGTTCGGCGGCAACTTGCGCACCAACGAGCGCGCCGCGTCGAGAGATTCGGCGGCCTTGGCGGTACCGGCCTGGCCTCGCAACCAGATCACCGCGGACCCCGTCCGCCCGTCGGGACTGGTTCCCAACGGAGCCATCAACGGGTCCGACCACCAGTCCAGGACCGATCCCACATGGGCGGTGTCGCCGCGCAGGGCGCGCACGGCGTCGTCGTAGTACTGCCGGTCGGCGTCTCCCAGCGGATCACGGCCGTCCAGCACCAGGTAGGCGATCGCGTCGGTGCCGGTACCCGGAAACGCTTGCGCGATATGGCTGTTGGCGGTGGCAATCGGCCCGTCGGAGGGCGGCGACGAAGTGCCGGCCATGGCGAGCGTGATGACGTTCGCGGCCACCGCCACCGCGACCCACGCCAGGACGACGACAAGCTTGGTGAGCGGCCTCGACACGATGATGCTAAACGTCCAAGCGGGCGAACTTGTCCTGCCGATACTGCTCGACACAGGCCGCCCGTCTGACCTTGCCGCTGGTGGTGATCGGGATTGAGCCCGGCGGCACCAGGACCAGATCCGCGGCGCTCAGACCATGCGAATTCGACAACGCCGAGTTGACTTCCCGCTTGATCTCGCCCAGCCGGTCCATCACCTCCCGGTCGGATTCACCGCGCTTGCGCAGTTCGATGATGGCGACCAGTTTCTCGGTGCTGCGCTCGCCCGGCACCGCGATGGCCGCGCACCGGCCACGGGTGATCTCCTGGATGGTCGCCTCGATGTCGTCGGGAGAGTGGTTGCGCCCGTAGACGATCAGCAGGTCCTTGATCCGGGCGATGATGAACATCTTGCCTTCGGAGAAGAATCCCGAGTCTCCCGTCCGCAGCCACGGACCTTCGGGCGTGCCGTCAGCGGGATTGAAAATTTTTGCGCCGAAGGTACTCTCGCTCTCCTGCGGCCGCTCCCAATAGCCGGTGGCGACGTTGGGGCCGTGCACCCAGATCTCACCGACCGTCCCCTCGGGACACTCGGTGCAGGTCTCGGGGTCGACGATCCGCACCTCGGGCGCATCCGGTATGAGGTAGCTCACCAGCGGTGTGCCGCTGCCGGCGGGGCACCGGACCGCCTGCCCGGCAGCCAGTTTCGCGGAGTCGAAGTTGACCAGCTCCGGCGGCTCACTGGGGCTGCCCGTCGCCACGAAGACCGTCGCCTCCGCGAGCCCGTATGACGGCCGGACCACCTTGTGTTGGAGATTGAAGCGCGCGAAGCGATCGGTGAAGCGTTTGAGGGCGGCCGGCTGTACCCGTTCACTTCCGCTGAGGATGGTGTGCACGTCGCCCAGATCGCGCCCCGCCATGTCCTCGTCGGAGACCTTGCGTGCGGCCACTTCATAGGCGAAGTTCGGCGCCGCCGAGAAGGCCCGGGAATTGTCGGCCAGCATGTGCATCCAGCGCGCCGGCCGCTGCAAAAATGCGACCGGGCTGGTGACCACCGCGGAGAATCCCGCCAGGATCGGCGTACAGATTCCGCCGACCAGACCCATGTCGTGATAGAAGGGCAGCCACGACACGATGGTGACCCCGGGCGGTGGCACGCCCCCATCGTCCGCGGCGAAGTAGCCGGCCATCAGCTGTTCGAAGTTGATCCGCAGATTGTCGTGGGTGATGACGACGCCGGCGGGCTCACGTGTCGATCCGGAGGTGTACTGCAGGTACGCGGTGGCCGGATGGTCTTCGGCGCCAGACCGGTTGGGAGAGTCCAGGTCCAGCCGGTCGATCTCGATGATCGACGGGGCGGGCGAGGCACTGTCCTGGGCCGAGACGCGCCGGGCCACATCGTCGATGACGGGGGACGTGGTGAGGACGGCGACCGGAGAGGCATCGCGCAGCACCGAATCGACGCGCTCGTCGCTGGCACCGCCCTGCGGCACCGACAGGGGAACGGCGATGCGCCCGGCCTGCATCGCGCCGAGGAACGCCACAATGTAATCCAGGCCTTGCGGCGCCAGGATCACCGCGCGGTCACCCGTCGAACCGACGCGGTTCAGCTCCCTCGCGACGTTGAGGGTGCGCCGGTACAGCTGTGCCCACGTCAGGGTCGTCGGTACGCCGTCCCAGTCCCGGTCGTAATCGATGTAGGTGAAAGCCGGGTCATTCGGTTGGATCCGGGCCCAGGTGCGCAGCACAGCTGGGAGGGAACGCGCATTCATAGGCAAGACGGTACCGGCGCGCCGCAGGTGCAGGCGCCGAATCGGATCGACGGGGCGGCCCGGCCGGCAATCCCCGCCGAACCGGCTGCAATCGGTGCTGGTCAGGGTCCCGGGCAACGCTGTCACCTGGGAATTGGCTGAGTTTAAGCACTCACGGCGGCTGCGGCGTCTAAGCTCGGCAGCCAAGACGGTGTCGAGGTCCCGTCAGCCCGGGGGTTTGCCAGACCGGTGCTGCACTATTCCGCTGCCCGTACCCCTATCCGGTGCTGCGTCGGGTCCGCGCCGGTTGAGCTGAGACGAGGTCGTAGAGCGATGGAAACACGCTTCACCCCCATTGCGGTGATCGGTATGGGCTGTCGGTTGCCCGGCGGGATCGACTCGCCCGAGAAGCTGTGGGAATCGGTGTTGCGCGGCGACGACCTGGTCACCGAGATTCCCGCCGACCGCTGGGACGCCGACGCCTACTACGACCCGGAGCCCGGGGTTCCCGGCCGCACGGTCTCGCGGTGGGGCGGTTTCATCGACGATGTGGCCGGCTTCGACGCCGAGTTCTTCGGGATCAGTGAGCGGGAGGCGACCTCGATCGACCCGCAACACCGGCTCCTGCTCGAGACCGCGTGGGAGACGATCGAGCACGCCGGTCTGGATCCGGCGTCGCTGGCCGGGTCCGCGACGGCGGTGTTCACCGGCCTGACGCACGAGGACTACCTGCTGCTCACCAAGGGTTCCGGCGCTCTGGCCAGCCCGTACGCGGTGACCGGACTGAACAACAGCGTGGCCTCCGGGCGCATCTCCCACGCGCTGGGCCTGCACGGTCCCGCGATGACCTTCGACACCGCGTGCTCCTCGGGTCTGATGGCCGTACACCTGGCCTGTCGCAGCCTGCACGAAGGCGAGAGCGATCTCGCGCTGGCCGGCGGTTGCGCGGTCCTGCTGGAGCCGGACGGCAGCGTGGCGACATCCGCGCAGGGCATGCTCTCGGCAACCGGTCGCTGTCATTCCTTCGACGTGGACGCGGACGGATTCGTGCGGTCCGAAGGCTGCGCCATGGTGCTGCTCAAGCGGCTGCCCGATGCGTTGCGCGACGGCGACCGCATCCTGGCCGTGGTGCGCGGGACGGCGACCAACCAGGACGGCCGGTCCGAGACGCTGACCATGCCGTCGGAGGACGCGCAGGTCGCGGTGTACCACAAGGCCCTGGCGGCGGCGGGCGTCGCCGCTGACTCGATCGGCGCGGTGGAGGCGCACGGTACCGGCACCCCGGTCGGTGACCCGATCGAATACCGCGGACTCACCCGGGTTTACGGCACCGACGGCAGCCGCTGCGCGCTGGGGTCGGTCAAGAGCAATATGGGCCACAGCGAGTCGGCGGCCGGCGCGGTCGGACTGATCAAGGCGATCCTGTCGCTGCGGCACGGCGTGCTGCCGCCGCTGCTGCATTTCAACCGGCTGCCCGACGACCTTGCCGCAATCGAAACGGGAATCTTTGTGCCGCAGGCGATCACGCCGTGGCCGGAAGGTGACGGGCCCCGACGCGTCGCGGTGTCGTCGTTCGGCATGTCGGGCACCAATGTGCACGCCATCGTCGAACAGGCCCCGGAACCGGAGCTGCCAGATGCCGCCGCGGCCCAGGGGCCGCTGGTGTACGCGGTCTCGTCCTCGTCGGCTGACGGTCTGCGTGCGAGCGCGCTGCGCCTAGCCGAATGGGTTGAGGCTCAAGCGGATTCGGTGACTCCGGCCGATCTCGGCTACACGTTGGCGCGGCGGCGGGCACACCGGCCGGTGCGCACCCTGGTGGTGGCCGACGGACTGACCGAACTCGCCCAGAGGTTGCGCGAGGTGGCCGACGGGGAGGACGCCCTGTATCAGGCTGCCGTGGCACACGACGACCGCGGGCCGGTGTGGGTGTTCTCCGGTCAGGGATCGCAGTGGGCGGCGATGGGCGCCGATCTGCTCGCCGGTGAACCCGTGTTCGCCGCCACCGTGGCCGAACTGGAGCCGCTCATCCAGCGCGAGTCCGGATTCTCGGTGACCGAGGCGATGACGGCGCCGCAGACGGTGACCGGGATCGACAAGGTGCAGCCGACGATCTTCGCCATCCAGGTAGCGCTGGCCGCCACCATGGAGCGTGCGTACGGCGTGCGTCCGGGCGCGGTCGTCGGGCACTCGATGGGCGAGACCGCCGCGGCCGTCGTCGCCGGCGCGCTGTCGTTGCAGGACGGTGCCCGGGTGATCTGCCGCCGCTCGAGGCTGATGGCCGGCATCGCCGGCTCGGGCGCCATGGCGTCGGTGGAACTGCCTGCCAAGCAAGTGAATTCGGAGCTGATGGCGCGCGGCATCGACGATGTCGCGGTGGCCGTGATGGCGTCGCCGCAATCCACGGTGATCGGGGGAGCCGCCGAGCAGGTGCGCGACCTCGTCGCCCGCTGGGAACAACGCGACGTGATGGCGCGCGAGGTCGCCGTGGACGTGGCATCGCACTCGCCGCAGGTCGACCCCATCCTCGACGAACTAGCCGCCGCGCTGGCCGATCTGGAGCCGAAAGAGCCGACGGTTCCGTACTACTCGGCCACCCAGTTCGACCCGCGCGAACGGCCGGTGTGCGACGCCGATTACTGGGTGGACAACCTGCGCAACACCGTGCAGTTCGCCGCGGCCATCCAGGCCGCGCTGGACGACGGCTTCCGGGTTTTCGCCGAGCTGTCGCCGCACCCGCTGCTGACCCATGCGGTGGATCAGAACGCCCGCAGTCTGGACATGACGGTGGCGGCGCTGGCCGCGATTCGTCGGGAACAGCCGCTGCCGCAAGGGCTTCGGGGCTTCCTGACCGATCTGCACAGCGCCGGTGCCGCGATCGATTTCTCCGTGCTGTTCCCCGCCGGGCAGTTGGTGGACGCGCCGTTACCCGCGTGGAGCCATCGGCATCTGTTCATCGACGCCGACGGCGGCGACGGCCGGACGCAGGGCGGCTGCACCATCACCGTGCACCCGCTGCTGGGTTCCCACGTCCGGCTGGCCGAGGAGCCGGAACGGCACGTGTGGCAGACCGACATCGGCACCGCGACCCTGGGCTGGCTCGAGGAGCACCAGGTGCGCAATGTGGCGGCGCTGCCCGGCGCCGCGTACTGCGAGATGGCGCTGGCCGCCGCGGCGGAGGTCTTCGGCGACACGGCCGGAACCTCTCCGGAAGCGCGCGACATCGTCTTCGAGCAGATGCTGCTGCTCGACGAGGAGACCCCGATCGACGCGGTTGCCACGGTGCAGGCACCCGGGGTCGTCGGCTTCGTGGTGGAGTCCGCGCAGGACGGGGAGACCATCCGGCACGCCACCGCATCGCTGTGCGCCGCCCAGGACGACTCGGTACCGCCCGGCTACGACATCGCCGCCCTGCTGGCTGCGCACCAGCACAGCGTGAAAGGCTCCGAACTGCGGGAGTCATTCGTGGAGCGGGGCGTCGCGCACGGTCCGGCGTTCAGCGGACTGTCCACCGCGCACACCACGGAATCCGGCGGCAACACCGTGCTGGCCGAGGTCGCGCTGCCGGCCTCGATCCGTTTCCAGCACGCCGCCTACCACGTGCATCCTGCGTTGCTGGACGCCTGCTTCCAGTCGGTGGCCGCCGGCGTCGGCAGTGCCGCCGGTGACGGTCTGCTGCTGCCGCTGGGTGTGCAGAGCCTGCGCGCCTACGGGCCACTGCGCGATGCCCGTTACTGCTACACCCGGGTGACCAGGGCGGACGCGACCGGCGGAGAGGCCGACCTCGACGTGCTCGACGAGCACGGCACGGTACTGCTGGCGGTGCGCGGGTTGCGGATGGGCACCGGCACCACCGCCGGTGGCGAACGGGACCGGGTACTGGGCGAGCGGCTGCTGACGTGCGAGTGGCAGCAACGGACGCTGCCGGAGGTCGACGCCGAAGAAGCAGGATCGTGGCTGCTGATCGACACTGCGCAGGCCGCCGAGATCTTGGTCGGCTCGTTGAACGATGCGCTGAAAACCCAAGGCGCGGAATGTTTCAGCCTGCAGCTGCCGGTCGGGACCGACGTGGAACCGTTGCGCGCCCAATTGCGCGCGCGCTCCTTCACCGGGGTGGTCGTCCTGTGTGGTCCGGTCGGAAGCGCACCCGGTGACGGTGGTCTGGAGCAGGGGCGGGAACAGGTGCGCCACCTGGTGCGCCTGGCCCGGGAACTGCCCGAGCTGGAAGGGGAACTGCCCCGACTCTTCGTGGTGACCAGGCAGGCCCAGTGGGTGTGTTCGGGCGACGACGTCAATCTCGAGCAGGCCGGACTGCGGGGGCTGCTGCGGGTGATCGGCAGCGAGCATCAGCTGTTGCGCACCACGCAGATCGACGTCGACGAGCACACCCAGGGTGAGCAGGTGGCCGCGCAACTGCTGAGTGGATCGCCGGAGGACGAGACCGCATGGCGTGGCGCTGAGTGGTACACCGCTCGGCTGTGCCCGGCGCCGTTGGTTCACGACGACCGCCGCACCAGGGTGATCGACCACGAGACGGACGGCATGCGTCTGCTGGTCCGCACCCCGGGTGATCTGCAATCGATGGAACTTGCGGCGTGCGAACGTGTTTCGCCCGGTCCGGGTCAGATCGAGGTGGCGGTCGCGATGTCGACCATCAACTTCGCCGATGTGCTGATCGCGTTCGGCAAGTTCCCCGTCGTCGACGACCGGGAGCCGCAGCCGGGCATGGACTTCGTCGGCGTGGTGACCGCCGTGGGCGAAGGCGTGGAGGGCCACCGCGTCGGTGACCGCGTTGCCGGCTTCTCCGAGGGCGGTTGCTGGCGCACCTATCTGACCTGCGACGCGAACTTGGCCATCACCCTGCCCGCGGGGCTCAGCGACGAGCAGGCGATCGCGTCGGCCACCGCGAACGCCACCGCGTGGTACGGGCTGAACGACCTGGCCGGCATCAAGGCCGGCGACAAGGTGCTGATCCACTCCGCGACCGGTGGCGTGGGCCAGGCGGCGCTGGCGATCGCGCGGCACGCCGGGGCCGAGATCTTCGCCACCGCCGGCAACGACTCAAAACGACAGATGTTGCGCGACATGGGTATTGAGCATGTCTACGACTCGCGTAGCGTCGAGTTCGCCGAGCAGATCCGGCGCGACACCGGTGGTTACGGTGTCGACATCGTGCTCAACTCGTTGACCGGTGCGGCGCAGCGGGCCGGGCTGGAGCTGCTGGCCTTCGGTGGGCGGTTCGTCGAGATCGGCAAGGCCGATGTGTACGGCAACACCCGGCTGGGGTTGTACCCGTTCCGGCGTGGCCTGACGTTCTACTACCTGGACCTGGCGCTGATGTCGGTGCTGCAACCGGAGCGGGTCCGGGAACTGCTCGAGACGGTGTTCAGGCTGACGGCCGAGGGCGTGCTGGTGGCGCCGCAGACCACGCACTACCCCTTGGCCGAGGCGGCGAACGCGGTGCGGGCGATGAGCAACGCCGAGCACACCGGCAAGTTGCTGCTGGACATGCCCCACACCGGGCGGGCCAGTGTGGTGGTGCCGCCGGATCAGGTCCCGGTGTTCCGCCGCGACGGCGCCTACATCATCACCGGCGGCGTGGGCGGCCTCGGCCTGTTCTTCGCTTCGAAGCTCGCTGCAGCCGGGTGCGGCCGGCTGGTGCTGACGGCACGTTCGCAGCCGAATCCCAAGGCGCGTCAGATGATCGAGCGACTGCGCAGGGCCGGGACCGACGTCGTGGTGGAGCTGGGGAACGTCGCCGAAGCGGACACCGCGGTGCGGCTGGTGGAGGCGGCGACCGCCACCGGGCTGCCGTTGCGCGGTGTGGTGCACTCGGCGGCGGTGGTGGAGGATGCCACGCTGACCAACATCACCGACGAGATCATCGACCGGGACTGGGCACCAAAGGTTTTCGGCACGTGGAGCCTGCACAAAGCCACCCTCGGGCAGCCGCTGGACTGGTTCTGCCTGTTCTCCTCGGGCGCGGCGTTGCTGGGGTCGCCCGGTCAGGGCGCCTACGCCGCGGCCAACAGCTGGCTTGACGGGTTCTCGTATTGGCGCCACGCCCAGGGTCTTCCGGTCACGACCATCGCGTGGGGCGCCTGGGCCGAGGTCGGTCGCGCCACCTTCCTGGCCGAAGGTGGCCAGCTGATGATCGCTCCGGACGAAGGCGCGTACGCCTTCGAGACGCTGCTGCGTTATGACCGCGCCTACACCGGTTACATCCCGATCATCGGCGCGCCCTGGCTGGACGACGTGGTCCGGCGTAGCCCGTTCGGTGAGATGTTCAAGTCCAGCGGGCAGAGCACGCGGGGTCCGAGCAAGTTCCGCGCCGAGCTGATGACGGTGCCACGGGATGAGTGGGCCGGGCGGCTGCGCCGCCTGATCACCGAGCAGGTCGGGGTGATCCTGCGGCGCACCGTGGACGCCGACCGGCCCTTCGTCGAGTACGGCATGGACTCACTGGGCATGCTCGAGATGCGCACGCATATCGAGACCGAGACCGGAATCCGGTTGAGCCCGAAGGTCATTGCCACGCACAACACCGCCCGGGCGCTGGCTGACCACCTGGCGGACACCCTCGCCGAGGAGCCTGCCGCCTAACTGGCGCGAGGTGGCGCGAGGTGGCGCGAGGTGGCGCGAGCTGGCGCGAGGTGGCGCGAGCTGGCGCGAGCAGACGCAAAATCGCACTATTTTGTACCGAAATGTGCGATTTTGCGTCTGCTCGCGCCGTGTGGGCGCGTTACTCGACCGCCCAGCCGTAGTCCGACGGCGCGGTGCACAACATCTCGCGGATGGCATCGAGTGAGTCCTTGCGCTGCGGCGAGTGGCCGTGGTTCTCGATCACCAGGTGATCGCCGGACATGCCGCACCCGTAGAAGTCCAGCGGCACGGTGATCGAGCAGTAGAACTGTCCGCGAAAGCCTTCCAGTTCGATGCCGGCCGGCATCCGCACGTCCGGCAGCGCGCTGACATCGGTGCAGAAGACGAGCGGCGGCAGACCGGCCGGTGTTCCCTCGAATGCCACGCCGAAGTTCAGCCCGGACTGCTGCACGACGCCATCGGCGATGTCGGACCGGAAGGTGGCGCCGATATCGGTGGCCAGGTCGACGATGTCGGTGTCCGGCCCGATCTCGGCGAGGTAGGTGGCCACCCCCACCAGGTTGGTGGCCTCGGTCGGAGCGACCGGGGGGCTCAGGAAATACCGCAGGTCGACGGGGTACACGTAGGGGATGGGTACGTGCGGCGTTTCCCGCAGCCGCCACTCGGTCATCAGGATCGCCGCCGCCACGACGGTGTTCACGCTCACCCGGTTCTCGTGCGCGAACTCCACCAGGTCGGCCGTCTCCTGCGCGGAAAGCCGGACCCGGGTGACCGGAACCGGTTGCGGGAGGCCAGGAGTCGCGACCAGGGTCGGCTTCACCGAGGGTGGCAGGTCGTAGGCGAACATCACCGGCAGGAAGCGTTCGACGCCGGTCATGCCGAGCTTCTTGACGCCCCGTTGTTCCAGCACGACTTCCAGCGGCTGCGGCGCGGGCTGCGGGTTGACCGGGCCCGGGTCGCCGGTGGTCACCACATCGGTGTAGCGGGAGAACAGCTCGTCGAAGAGGCCGGCGCCGTGGTGGCCGTCGGCAATGCTGTGATGGAGAAAGATGGTGAGCTCAGAAGCGTCGTCGTGCAGCGTCAAGCGCAGATTCAGTAAGGTCTGGGTTTGGTCCAGCGTGATCTCACGGACATCATCGGCCCTCTCCTGCACCACTATTCCGCTGTGCAGCATGTCGTCGGCGACCAGATTCCAGCCGCCGTCCGGACTCTGCTCGAGGTGGCTGGCCAGGATCGGGTGGGCATCGACGAGGGCGTCAAAAGCTTCCGACAGCGCATCGGCGTCGACCCGGCCGCGCAGTTCGACCGTGACGGCGGTGAAAACCTCGTACTGCGCGAATACTTCCTCGCTGCGGGACAACTTTCGGATCACCGATCCGGAAAACACGTGGAAATCCAGCCTTTCGTGTCAGTGCGTGCTGGCTCGTCGGTAGCCGATGGCCATGGGGACGGCGCAGACGCCGGCGATTCCGGCGCTCCACAGCAGCGTCGCGATCATCGGCGCCAGCACCGGGCCGCCGGCCGACAGCCCGCGCATCGCCGTGATCGCGTAGCTCACCGGCTGGTGCGCGACGACGGGCCGGATCCACTCCGGGTACTGATTCACCGGTAGCAGGCCGGTGGAGAAGAAGATCAACAGCAGCTGCCACAGCTCGACCGCCTCGACCACCAGGGTTTTGGACGTGAACAGCGCGATGGTGGTGGTGAGTGCGGCGAAGGCCATGCCGAGAATCACCGGGACGCCCAGCCACATCAGGGTGGCCAGCGCGCCGCCACGGAAGCGGAAGCCCAGGGCCACACCGGCGCCCAGCATCACGCCGGTGGTGACCAGAATCCGGATTGCCTCGGCGATGATCCGGGCCAGCGGTCCCGAGGCCCGGTGCACCGGCATCACCCACAGCCGGGTCAGCAGGCCGCTCTGCTGCTCGCGCATCAGGTCGATCGCGACGAACGCCGAACCGCTCACCGCCCCACCGAGCGCCAGCAGCGGCACGATGCTGTAGAGCGCGCTGTCGTGGGTCATGGCGTAGATCAGATTGCCCAGCACGATGTAGAGCACCAGCATGAAAGCGACCGGCAGCACCAGCGCCTCCATCACGGTGACCAGGTCGCGTCCCCACCGGGTGAGGATGCGCTGGGTCTGCACCAGCGTCTGCGTCAGCAGCAGCCGTGCCGAGCCGTCCGGCGCCCGCAGCGCGGTGGTCGCGGTCATGGGCGCCGGGACAGCACGAAGACCGACATGGGCACCAGGAACAACGCGAAACCGGCCAGCCACAACAGCGGCGGCGTCATGACCGACCACGTCACCGGCACGGGGGATTTCACCGTGTCGCCGGCCAGTGCGCGCAGCGCGATCACCAACTGGGAGATCGGCTGGTTGCGCACAATGGGCTGAATCCAGTGCGGAAACATCTTGAGCGGTTGCAGGCCCACCGACAGCAGCCCGAAGATCAGGATCGGCATGGTCAGCAGGGGCAGCATCGCATCGGGATTACGGCTGGCGGTGCCGATCAGGTCGGCGCCGAACGACAACAACACCCCGATCACGATCGCCAGCACGCAAAAGCCCGCGATGTACGGCGCGCCGTGATGGAACCGGAACCCGATCACGTGCGCGGCGATCAGCGACACGACCAGGCCCACACAGCACCGGTACACGCTGGCCGACACGCGCGCCAGCACCGGCGTCAACGGCGCGATCGGCATGGACCGGAACCGCCGGTTGACCCCGTGCAGGGAATCGGTGGCGGCCCGGAACGCCGACGAGATGGCCGCAAAGGCGATGGCCTGCAACGTGACCAGCGGCGTGATGTACTGCCCCAGGTTGCTGGCGATGCCGCTGCCGGGTCCGCCCACGTAGTGATTCCACGGGATGGAGAACGGGACGTAGAAGCCCACCGCGAAGGACAGCGAGGCGCCGATCGCGGTGATCAGTTCGCCGTTGCGCAGGGTCGGTGCGATGAAGCGGGTGGTCAGTACCCACCACTGCTGCAGCATCGACGGCTGCGACCGGCTCACCACGGCCGCGCTCACCGCACCGCCTCCGGGGTCAGGTGGCTCAGTGCCCGGGCTTCACTCGGATCGGCTGTCATGGACAGGAATACGTCGTCGAGGGACGGCCGGCGCAGCGCGATGTCGGCGGGTTCGAGGTGGGCGGCATTGAGCAGGCGCACGGCCTCGATCAGGGTGCCGGTGCCCTCGGCGGCCGGCATGATGATCCGGTCGGACTCGGCGGCCAGCACGGCCCGCTGGTGTTCGGGCAGCAGCGGGCCGAGCGCGGCGACCATCGCCGGCAGCTCCTTGACGTCGCGGGGCACGATTTCGCAGAAGGTGCCGCCGGCGCGGTGCTTGAGCTCGTTGGCGGTGCCTTCGGCGATGATGGTGCCGCGGTCGATCAGGATGATGCGGTCGCTCAGTGCATCGGCCTCCTCGAGGTACTGCGTGGTGAGCAGCGTGGCGATGCCCAGTTTCTTGAAGTTGCTCACCAGATCCCAAATAGCCTGTCGGCTGCGTGGATCCAGCCCCGTGGTGGGCTCGTCCAGGAACGCGACCAGCGGTTGCACCACCAGGCCGCAGGCGATGTCGATGCGGCGGCGCATGCCGCCCGAATAGGTGCTCACCCGGCGTTTGGCGGCCTGCACCAGGTCGAACTGCGCAAGCAGTTCGGCCGCGCGGTTGCGGGCGGCAGCCTTGGACAGACCGTAGAGGCGGCCGAACATCACCAGATTCTGCTCGCCGGAGAGCATGTCGTCGAGGGCGACCTGCTGCCCGGTGAGCATGATCGAGCGGCGCACTCCGGCCGCGTCGGAGACGACGTCGCGCCCGGCGACGCTCGCCGATCCCGTGGTCGGTCTCGTCAGCGTCGACAGAATGTCGACCATGGTCGTCTTGCCGGCGCCGTTGGGGCCGAGCAGACCGATCACCTCGCCGCGGCCGACCTCGAAACTGACGTCGTCGAGCGCCACCACCTGCCCAGAGCGGGTGCCGAACGTCTTGCCGACCCCCTTGACGACTACCGCTGCGTCACTTGACATTCCAGTCCCCTCAGTCAAAGCTCGACAGGTCCACCAGGGCGCCCGCCTCGGCCACGCCGGTCATCTCGCTGTCCAGCTGCTCGGCGGCGATACCCTCCTGGATCAGCTCGCTCAGTGACTCCGGGAAGGTTCGCGCCAGGGCCTGCACCGTGTCCGCCGTGATCCGCCGGGAGTCGTACCACCAGTCGAGATGGGTGGAGCCGGCGAACCGGTACACACGCACCTCGAGAGCGTGGCCGAGTCCCGGGATGGTCTCGCGCACCGGCATGGTTACGTCGGGCTCGAACTGCACCGGCGCGTCGACGGGCGGGAGCTCGGGAATCGTACCGGCATAGCGGAAGTGGATGTCCGGCGTGCGCTGGGCGCCGAAAGTGCGTCCGGTCGGCGCATAGAGGTAGCGCAGCAGCCCGTACCCGATGCCGTAGTGCGGCACGGCTTTCAGCGTGTTGTGCACGGCGTCGAGTTGCTCGACCACCGCCGAGCCTTCGCCGCCGGCGCAGGCCAGCGGCACCGGGTAATAAGTCGTGCACCAACCGGCGGTGCGGCGCAGGTCGACGTCCGGGCGCAGCACCGAGCGACCTTCGCCCTCGAGTTCGACGGCGACTACCCCCTCGCCGACCGTCCGGGCGATGGTGCGGCCCAGCGCGGCGAGCAGAATCTCCTGAATCGAGCGGCGGAACCGGCGCCGGGCGTCGTCGAGTTCGGAGGTCTGCCCGACGTCGAGGGTGCCCGACAGCTTGACCAGGTCGGCGCCGGTCGGCGGCGTCGCCGCCGGCTCCGCCAGCCAGCGGGTCACCTTGGCGGCGTTGTCGATCCAGAAGTGCCGGGTGTCCAGCGCCGCCGGATGCGTGGCGAGCGCTGCCATCCGCTGCGACCATTCCCGCCAGCCGGTGGCCGGCGGTTCCAGCGTGATCTCACCACCCGCCAGATGCTGGCCGAAGGCGATGACGATATCGCTGCCCAGGATCTGATGTGAGGCGGTGTCGGCGACCATTGCGTGCACGCCCAGCCCCAGGTAGTTCGGGCCGCCCGAGGGGTCGGTGATGTGCACCGCGATCAACGGCACGGTCGAATCGCTCTGCTCGGCAATCACTTCGGCCAGCACTGCGTAGGGCTCGCTGCCGTCGGTCACCGACCGGGTCACCAGGGCCGTGAAGTCCGCGGGCGGGCCGATGTGCTGTTCCCAGACGCCGTCGTTGTCGACCAGCCGCAGCCGCAGCGCGTCATGGTGGTTGGACACCGCGGTCAAAACCGTCCGGATGTCGTCCGGGCTGACCTTCGGGTCCAGTCGCAGGATCAGCGGCACCCGCCAGCGCCCACCGTCATGCAGTCCGTGTTCGAGGAAGTACGTGGTGTTCGGCAGCATCGCTGGGTTCGATTGCGGCTCAGGCGCTTTGGCCAGGCCGCTGGCGGCGAAGGCGGCATCCACGGCGGCGGTGAGCGACGCCAGCGTGGGGTGCTCGTAGAGATCCTGCGGGGTGATGCTCAAGCCTTCGTTCGAGGCGGTCATCGCGATGCTGATCGCCATCAGCGAATCACCGCCGAGGTCGAAGAAATTGGCGTTCGGGTCGATCGAGGGCACCCCGAGGCACTGCTGCCACACCCGTTGCAGGGTGATTGCGGTCTGCGTCGGGCCGCTCGCCTCGACGGGCACTTCGGTGTGGGGGCCGACCGCAGCACCGTTCACGGGTGCCGGCTCCCAGGCGGTGCGCTGCGGCTCGATCCAATGCCGTTGACGCGCAAACGGATAGCCGGGCAGCGAGACCAGCCGCGGCGGCACCGGGTGCCTGGGGGACCAGTCGACGTCCACACCGGCCGACCACAGTTCACCGAGTGCGCGCAGGAAGGTGTCGCGATCGTCGGCCTGCTGGATGGGGTGGCGCATCAGCCGGACGGAGCGGTTGCCGCCCGACCACCTCGGGTGCCGGATCGCCGAACCTGTCAGGCTGCCGCCGGGGCCGACTTCGACCAGGATCCGGTTCGGGACGGACAGTACCGTATCCAGCTCGTCGGCGAACCGGATGGTGGAACTGATCTGGCGGGTCCAGGTGTCCGGGTCGGTGGCCTGCTCGTCCGTCAGCCAGGTCCCGGTGAGGTTGCTCAGCAGCCGGGTATCGGGAGTCTTCAACTGCCGGCCACCCAGGAATTCCCGGAATTCAGCTAGCATGCCGTCCATCTGGCTGGTGTGGAAGGCGTGGGTGGCGCGCACCCGTCGCACCGGAACGCCGTGCTCGCCCAGACGTTGGGTGAAGGCGCGGATCGCGTCCTTGGGCCCGGCGACCACACAGTTGCCCGGGTCGTTGACCGCGGAGACCTCTGCCCCCGGTA
Source organism: Mycobacterium sp. 23 (assembly GCF_048287075.1). Taxonomy (NCBI): domain Bacteria; kingdom Bacillati; phylum Actinomycetota; class Actinomycetes; order Mycobacteriales; family Mycobacteriaceae; genus Mycobacterium; species Mycobacterium sp. 23. The sequence continues at coordinate 1,759,860 of NZ_JBLVUX010000005.1, read as the reverse complement.
CCAGGTGCTGGGCGACATCGACCGGGCTGAGCGCGACCGCGACCATGGCGCCGGGGGGAGATTCGTGCATCAGCCGCGCGCGCAGCGACACCGTCTTGACCGCGGTCTGCAGATCGAAGACGCCGGCCAGCGTGGCCGCGATGTATTCGCCAGTGCTGTAACCGATGTAGGAGCCGGCGCGCACGCCGTAGCTGTCGACCAGCTTGGCCAGCGCGTACTCGACGGTGAACAGCGCGGGCTGGGAGCGGTCGATGCGCTCCAGATCGGCTGTGCTGCCGGCAAATATCGCCTCGTGCAGATCCAGGCCCAGTTCCGTCTGGAAGGCCGTGGCGCAGGCGTCGAAGTGTTCGGCGAAGACGGGTTCGGTGTCGTACAGCCCTTTTGCCATGCCGGGGTGCTGGGCGCCCTGGCCGGGGAACAGGAACACGACCTGGTCGGTGGTTGCGCTGTCGGAGGGGGACTCGCCGACGAAGACGTTGTCGTGCTCGGCGGCGCGCAGCAGGGTGACCGCCTGGGCCCGGTCGGCGGCGACGGCGGCCATGGTGACGTGGTGTCTGCGGCGGCCGGCCAGCGTGTGGGCGACGTCGGCGAGGGACGGGGCGTTCGGGCGCTCCAGCGCGGTGGCCAGGGCCGTCCGCGCCTCGCCGAGGGCTTCGGCGGTGCGCGCCGAGAGCAGCAACACCTGCGGCCCCTCGGGTGCGGACTGCGCCGCCACCTCCGGCGCCTCCTCGACCACCAAGTGGGCGTTGGTGCCGCCGATGCCGAACGAGCTCACCCCGGCCCGGCGGATACCGTCGGATTCCCAAGCGCCGTAGCGGCTTTGCACGGTGAACGGTGTCTCGTCGAGGTGCAGTTCCGGGTTGGGGCTGGTGTAGTGCAGGGTCGCCGGGATCGCCTTGTTCTTCAGACACAGGATGGTCTTGATGAGCGCCGCGATTCCGGCGGCGACTTCGAGGTGGCCGATGTTGGACTTGACCGAGCCGATCACACACGGTGCCGACCGCGGTTGCTCGGACGCCTCGAATGCCGTCCGCAATCCCTGGATTTCAATGGGGTCGCCCAACGGCGTTCCGGTGCCATGGGTTTCGACGTAGCCGATGGTCGAGGCGTCGACGTCGGAGACGGCGTGGGCTTCGGCGATGCAGTCCGCCTGCGCCGACGCGCTGGGTGCCGCGAAGCCCATTTTCGCCGAGCCGTCGTTGTTGATCGCCGATCCGCGGATGACGGCGTGGATCCGGTCGCCGGCGTCGAGGGCGGCCTGCAGCGGTTTGAGCACCACCAGGCCGACACCGCTGCCGAAGACGGTGCCGTCGGCGCGCACGTCGAAGGGCCGGCAGTGCCCGACCGCGGACAGCATCTGGCCCGGCGAATGCCAGTATCCGACATGGTGTGGGACGCAGAGGGATACGCCACCGGCCAGCGCCATGTCGCATTCGCCGGACAGCAGGCTCATGCAGGCCAGGTGCACCGCCACCAATGACGACGAGCACGCCGTCTGCACCGCGAGGCTGGGTCCGCGCAGGTTGAACTGGTGCGAGATCCGGGTGGCCAGAAAGTCCTTGTCGTTCTGCAGGAACATGCTGAGCTGGTCCCAGTTCAGGCCCTCGGCCAGCACGGCGTTCGGGTCCTGGTGCGACAGCAGGTTGTGCAGCAGATAGCCACTGGGAGAGCTGGTCCCGTACACGCCGATGGACCCGTCATAGCGGGCCGGATCGACACCGGCGTCTTCGAGTGCGTGCCAGGCGCACTGCAGGAACAACCGGTGCTGCGGGTCCAGGGACCGGGCGACCAGCGGCGGGAAGCCGAAGAAGTCGGCGTCGAACTCGTCGACGCCGTCGACGATCGGCGCGCGCCGGACGTAAGACGGGTTCGCCAATGCCTTATCGCTGATGCCGGCGTCGCGCAGTTGCTGCTCGGAGAGGGTGACGATGGATTCCTTGCCGCGCCGCAGGTTGTCCCAGAACGCCGACACGTTATTGGCGCCCGGGAACCGGCCGGCCATGCCGACCACCGCGATCGCGTTGTCGGGAATGCTCACTGGTTCGGTCCTCCATGTAGTTCAGAACGGTTGCGTCGCCGCTGTGCGGCTCCTTGTCGCGCCGCCGCGCGCTGCTGAGCGCGGTCGCGGACGGTGGTACTCGTTTCGGTGGCCGGTTCGGGGCTCGACAGCCCGAGTTGGCGCATCAGGTCGGCGGTCAGGTCGTGCAGCGTGGCACCCTGCAGCAGCAACGCCACCGGCGGCTCGGCGCCGAAGTCGGCGCGGGCGGTGTTGCGGATCCGCACGGCCATCAGCGAATCCATGCCGAGATCGAGCAATGGCAGGCCGGGGTCGACGGCGGATTTGTCCGCGTACCCCATCACCGCCGCGATCCGGGACCGCAGTAGGTCGGTCATCACGCGGGCGGCCTCGGCCGGGTCCAGCTCGTGCAGCGAGTCGGGTCCGGCCCAATCGTCTCCGCCCCCGGCGGCTTCCAGTTCCCGCACCACGGCCGAGAAGAAGTCGTGGTTGCGGATTTCGGGAAAGGCGATCAGTGCCCGGTCCGCGCGCAGGCGCGCGACACCGGTGTGGCTACGGTCGCTGGACAGCAACGATTCCATGGCCGCGAGTCCCTCGGCCGGCGTGATCGGGTCCAGCACGCTGCCGGCCAGGGTGCGGGCCATGCCGACATCCGACCACGGACCCCAGTTGATCACCGCGGCCGGCAGTCCGGCCGCCTTGCGTGCGGCGACCAGTGCGTCCAGCCACGCGTTCGCGCACGCGTAGGCACCCTGCCCGGGTGCGCCGAGCAGCGCGGCGGTCGAGGAGAAGCCGACCCACCAGTCCAGCGGGCGGCCTGCGCTGGCCTGGTGAAGCCGTTGTGCGCCAATGGCTTTCGGTGCCCAGACACGGTCGAGGCTGTCCTTGCTCATCGAGTACACCAGGGCGTCGTCGATCACGGCGGCCGAGTGCAGGATGCCGCGCAGCTGCCGGTCGCCGTCCTCGGCCGTCGCGACAAGTTGTTCCGCCACCCCGGGCGTCGCGACATCGCCGAGGACGACCACGATTTCGGCGCGGCCCTCCAGTTCGGCCAGGACCTTGCGTTGTTCCTCGCCGGGCTCGCTGCGGCCGTTGAGGACGACCCGGCCCGCGCCCCGGTCGACCAGCCAGCGCGCCACCACCAGGCCCAGGCCGCCGAGGCCGCCGGTGATGATGTAACTGGCACCAGGCCGCACGACCGGATTGGCCTGGGCGCCATCGAGGGTAGCCCGGGTGAGCTGTTCGACGTAGCGGTGCTCACCGCGGTGCGCGATGACGGTGGTGAGAAGGTCGGTGTCGGGCGCGCTGAGTTCGGCGGTCAACGCGCCGCTGCCTGCGTCGTCGAGATCGACCAAAGTGGCGCTCAATTCGGGATGCTCGTAGGCCAACACCCGGATCAGGCCTTTCAGCGCGCCGACCGAGGGTTGCCCGGCTTCACCGTCCGCGACCACCAGGCCGCCGCGGCTGACCAGCCACAGTCGCGGCGGTTCGCCGTGCCAGCCGCCGACGATGGCGCGGACCACGGTGCTGATCGACCAGACCAGATCGCGAGCCCCGGTCACGTCGGCGGCGTCCTCGACGAAGACGACGACACCGGCGGGTGGGTGTACGGGGTCGCCCGCGGTTTCGGCGAATGCGGCCAGCATCGCGGGTTCGTCGTCGAGATCCGCGGTGAGCACCCGGTGCTCTTCGGAGCGCCAAGCGGCGGCGAATTCCTCAGCGCGGGCCCGGGTCGCGTCGGTGGCCAGCAGCAGCCAACTGCCCGGTGCCGGCGTGGCGGCTTCGCCCCCGAGCGGCTGTTCCACCCATGCGGCTTCGAAGATCTTCTGCCCCAGCGGCAGTGGCACGCTGCGTCGCTCCACCGACCGCAGGAAGATGTCGTTGACCTCCGCGGTCACGTTGCCGGCGGCGTCCATCAGCACGATCCGGCCGAGCTTGCCGGTGCCGCCCGCGTCGAGGCTGGTGAGGGTCGCGCGGCAGCGGGCGTAGCGCCCGGGGTTGCCGTATACCCGCAGGCTTTCGAAAGAGACCGGCAAATAGGTGGATGCGCTGCCGGCCTCATCCGAAGGCATCGCCGCGGCGAGGCTCTGCAACGCGGCGTCCAGCAGGGCGGGATGGATGCGGTAACCGGGGTGTCGAGGCGCCTGGTCGGGCAGGGTGATCTCGGTTTCCACCGAGCCGTCCGACAACCGGTCGATCCGGGTCAGACCGGCGAAGGCCGGGCCGTAGTGCAGTCCCGCCTGGCGCAGCAGCGCGTAGAAGTCGGCCGGTGCCACCGAGGTCTGGGATTGTCCGGTGGCGGGCACCGGTCCGGGGCCGGCCTGCGTCGGCTCCACCTTGGCCAGGGCGTGCCGGGTCCAGTCACCACCGGATGTGCGGGAATGGATCTCGATGCGAATCTTGCTGTCGCCGTTGCGGATCAACTGTGTGGTCAGCTGGGTGTGCTTGTCCAGGGTGAGCATCTGCTCAACCTCGAGCTGGTTGACCGCCAGGCTGTCGACGGGTACTCCCAACCCGTCGCTGGCCGCGGCCAACGCGATCTCGGCGTACCCGGCGGCCGGCATGATGGGCTGTCCGAACACGCGGTGGTCGGCGAGCCAGCCGGAGACGTCGGTGCCGACGTCGGCCTGCCAGACGTGGTCACGGCTGGACGGCACCTCGACGTGCAGGCCCAGCAGCGGGTGGTGCAGCACCAGGTCGGCCATCGACGAACGGTCCTGCACCCAGAACTGCTCGTGCTGCCAGGCCGTGGTGGGGATATCGGCCAGCCGGCCGCCGGTACTGATCGGCGGGTTCTTGGCGACCTGCGCGAGCTGGGTGCGGAAGGTCACCGTGTCGTCGGTGTCGCGCGCCAGGGTGCCGACCGCGCGGTACTCAGGGCTGTCGAGGGTTTCGGTGATCGCTTGCGTCAGCAGCGGGTGGGCGCTGACCTCGATGAAGGTGTGATGCTGCTCGCCGGCCAGCGCGATGCCCTGCTGGAAATGCACCGGGTTGCGCATGTTGACGGCCCAGTGCTCCGCGTCGAAAAGGGCGGTGGTGTCGGTGCTTTCGTAGGTGGTGGAGATGATCGGGATGCTCGGGGTGCGCGGCTGCAGGTCGGCCAGTTCGGCGCGCATCGCCGGCTGCAACGCGTCCATGGCCGGATTGTGCGGGGCCACTTCAATATTGACCCGGCTGGCGAAGCGGTCCCGGGCCCGTACTCGGGTGATCAGTTCGTCGATCTGCCCGGTGGGCCCGGAGATCACGGTCTGGCGCGGTGAGTTGTAGATGCCCAGCGTCACCTGCGGATAGTCGGCGGTCAGCGCCTCGGTGGCCGCGGCGTCGAGTTCCAGCAGCGCCATGGCGCCCTGCCCGGACAACGGCGCCATCAACCGGGCGCGGGTCGCCGTCACCCGCAATCCCTCGGCGGGGGTGAGGGCTCCGGCGACCACCGCGGCGGCCACCTCGCCCATCGAGTGCCCGATCACCAGATCCGGCTCCACCCCGTAGGAACGCCACAATGCGGTCAGCGCCAACTGGATGCCGATCAGGCCCAACTGGATCTGCTCGATCCCCACCAGTTCCCGGCCCTCGGCCAGCACGTCCTGCAGCGAGAAACCCGCCTGCTCGACGAACACGGGCTCCAGTTCGGCGACGGCAGCGGCGAAACCCGGTTCGTCGGTGAGCAATTGGCGGCCCATGCCGGCCCACTGCGAGCCCCGCCCGGAGTAGACGAACACCGTGCCGGGACCGGATGCGCCGTTCTGGGGGCCGACCACACCCGGCGCCGGTTTGCCGGCGGCCAGCGCGCGCAGCCCGGCGACGGCCTGGGCGCGCTCGCGGGCCACCACGGCGCCGAACCGCGCGTGCCGGGCCCGGTGGTGGCTGAGGGTGTGCGCGACGTCGGCCAGGGACACGTCAGCGCCGTCCATCCAGTCCGCCAGCGCGCCCGCCGCGGCGGCCACCCGTTGCGGCGTCTTTCCGGATACCACCAGCGTCGACACCTCGGGGTCGTTGCCCGCGGGGGCCGCAACGACTTTCGGCGCCTGCTCGATCACCACATGCGAGTTGGTTCCGCTGAGCCCGAACGAGGACACGGCGGCGCGGCGCGGGCCGGAGGCGTCGGGCCACGGCGTGCCCTCGGTCGGCACGAACAGCCGGGTCGAGGACGCGTCGATGGCCGGGTTCCACCGGGTGAAGTGCAGGTTGCGTGGAATGTAGCCGTGTTCGACGGCCAGGATCGCCTTGATCAGCCCCGCGATTCCAGCCGCCGCTTCCAGGTGGCCGAGGTTGGTCTTCACCGCTCCGAGCGCGCAGCGGCCCTCGCCCCGTCCGTAGGTGGCCGACAGCGACTCGAACTCGATCGGGTCGCCCAAAATGGTGCCGGTGCCGTGCGCTTCGACGTAGTGCACGCTCTCGGCGGTCACCTCGGCCTGCTTGAGCGCGGTGGTGATGACGTCGCGCTGGGCCAAGGCGTTCGGCGCGGTCATGCCGTTGGACCGGCCGTCCTGGTTGATCGCCGATCCGCGGATCAGCGCCAGTACCCGGTCGCCGTCGCGGGTGGCGTCGGACAACCGTTTGAGCACCACCACGCCGCAGCCCTCGCCGCGGGTGAAGCCATCGGCCATGGCGTCGAAGGCCTTCGAGCGTCCGGTCGGCGACAGCGCCGACCACTTCGACACCGCGATCGCGGCGAACGGCGACAGCGCCAACTGCACCCCGCCCGCCAGTGCCACATCGCTTTCCCGCAACCGCAGCGACTGGCAGGCCAGGTGCACCGCGACCAGCGACGAGGAACATGCGGTGTCCACCGCGACCGCCGGGCCGCGCAGCCCGAGCAGGTAGGCGATGCGGCCCACGGCGGCGGCGTGCGGGGTGCCGGTGGACAGGTAGGCGTCGATCTCGGCGCGACGCTCGATGTTGACGATGGTGTAGTCCCACGTCGAGAGCCCCATAATCGCGGCGGTCCGGCTGCCGCTGAGCGAATCCGGTGCCAGTCCGGCGTGTTCCAGCGACTCCCAGGCCACCTCGAGCAGGACCCGGTGCTGCGGGTCCATCGCGGCGGCCTCGCGCGGGGTGATGCCGAAGAAATCCGCGTCGAATCCCGCGACGTCGTCGATGAACCCGCCCCACTTGGTGGTCATCTTGCCCGGGGTCTCCGGGTCGGGGTCGTAGAAGGCGTCGCCGTCCCAGCGGTCGGCGGGTACCTCCCGGATGGTGTCCCGGCCGTCCAGTAGCAGTTGCCAGAAGTCCTGCGGCCCATTGACATTGCCGGGCAGCCGGCAGCCCATGCCGATCACCGCGATCGGCTCGGCGACGTCGGTGGGAAATGCCGTGCCCGCACGCACCAGTTCACGCGCGAGGACTTCGCGGGCCTTGGGAGACATTTGGGCGGCGCGTTCGGCCAGACTCGTCATTACTCCGCGCCTTCCGTCGCCGCTTCCAGCTCACTGGCCGCAACCAGGTCAGACAGCAGATCCAGTTCCTCGTCCGATAATTCGGGCTCTTCCTCGGTGCTCCCGGCGTCGGTGGCTTCCGACTCGTAACCCAGCCGCTCACACAGGGCGCCGGCCAGGTCGGTGATGGTCGGGTAGGCCCAGACCAGGGCCACCGGCAGGGTGGTGCCCAGGCTCGCCTCCAACCGGTTGCGCAGTTCCAGGGCCATCAGGGAGTCCAGACCCAGCGACTCCATCGGCCGGTCGTGGTCGATCGGGTCGGTCGAGCGCAGCACCGCCCGGATCTCGTCGGCGATGGCCGTCGCGAGCCGGCCCGGGCGCTCGGCGGGATCGGTCGCGTCCAGTTCGGCGCGGATACGGCCACCGCCGGTGCGCTGCTCGAGGGTGATCGACTCCTGCAGGGTGGCGAACAGTGACGATCCCGCCGCGGCGGGGAAGGATTGAAACCACTGCCGCGCGTCGAGCGCGAACACACCGGTGCGGGCCCGGTCCGCCGACACCACCAGCTCCATCGCGGCCAGCCCCTGCGCCGGGGTGATCATCGAGACGCCCAAGTCGGCGAAGAACTGAGCCCGGCCCACCTCGGCCCAAGGGCCCCAGTTGATTCCGGTCGCGGGCAGCCCCAACGACCGGCGGTAGGCGACCAGTCCGTCGATCCAGGAGTTCGCTGAGGCGTAGGAGCCCTGACCCGGCGCGCCGACCAGTGCGGAGACCGACGAGAACGACACCCACCAGTCCAGGTCGGCATGCTTGGTCGCTTCGTGCAGCCACCAGCCGCCGGCCACCTTCGGGGCGAACACCCGCGCCGACGCCGAGTCGGAGATGTTGAGCACGATCTCGTCGGCCAGCACCATCGCGCTGTGCACCACGCCGGCCAGCCGGAAGCCGGCGTCGCCGACCGCGGCCACCAGGCGCCGCGAGGTTTCGGGGTCGGCGAGGTCGCCGGTCACCACCTCGACGCGGGCGCCCGCGCCGTTGAGGTCGTCGATCGCGGCCTGCACCTGTGCGCCGGGCGCCGAACGTCCGTTCAGCACAACGAGTCCCGCACCCTGTTCGGCGAGCCAGCGGGCGGTGACGAAGCCGAGACCGCCCAAGCCGCCGACGACCACATACCCGCCGTCCGGACGGACCAGGGGCAGGGCCGGCCGTGGCGCCAGTGCCGGGACGCTGCCGGTCTGCGGTATCGAGATGGCGACGCGGCCGGTGTGGTCGCCCGATCTCAGCAGCCGCAATGCCTCGTCCGCGTGATCGAGGGCGAACTCGGAGACCGGCAGCGGCGTCAAGCGGCCCGTGACGGCATGCCGCAGGACCTCTTCGAGGTAGCCGCGGTAGCGCGCGGGCTGCGGGCGCACGACCGCAAAGGACGCGTCGCGGGCCAGCCCGCTCAGATCGATCGCGCTGTCGGTCCGGCCCAGCTGGAGGAACCGACCACCCGGGGCGAGCAGCCGCAGGCCCGTCCGAATCGACTCTCCGGGAGACGAATTGAGAACGACGTCCACGGATTCCTCAGGTGCGGCGGTGAACACCTGAGCGCCCATCATGGTGGCGATGGCGGCGGCCGCCAGGTCCACACCGTCACCGCTGCGGTGAATCAGCACCTTCTCGCCGGCCGCAATCTGCCCGACCGTGCACAGCGCATGCCATGCCGTCAGATAGGGCAGCCCGAAGCCGGCCTCCTGCGTATCCGACAGAGTCTCGGGCACGGGTACGACGAGGTCGGCGCCGGTGGTCAGGTAGGAGCCGGTTGCGGTGGATCCGAATGCGATGACGCGCCGGCCGGTCTCCGGCCCGCGAACCACCACCCCGAGGCATTCGGCGACGTCGCCGTCGTCGTTCAGCAGAGCGGTGAGAACGCGGACCTCGACCTGGCCGTCGGCCGGTTCGGTGCGCCCGGCCGCGTACGCCTGCAGGCCGCCGTCGAGCGCGAACGCGCCGCCGGCATCGAGATCGACTGTGATGAAACGATTTTCCGGGATCAGCTCACCGGATAGCAGCGGCGTGGGCACCAGGCGGCTCACATACCGTTGCCCGGCGCGCAGTGCGACCTCGTCCTGAACTGAGACGTCCTGATCGGAGCCCGCCAGCAGTTCATCGACCAGACCCGCGAGCGGTTGCATGCCGTCCGGGTCGACGTCGACCAACGTGGTCTTCAGCTCGGGGTGCTCGAAATTCAGCACGCGGGCGATGCCGCGAAGTTGCGTCTGTGCCAGGGTGACCGACTCGGTGGGATCCAGCTGTTGCGCCCCGCGCGTCACGATCCACAACCGAGGGCTGTTGCGGGCACCCACGCGCGACACCGCCCGCACGATGTCTGCGACGCGCAGCGTGCGGGTGTGCGCCAGGTCGAGCTGGGTCTGGGTGGGCTCGGCTTCGTCAGACGCGCGGGGCGGGCAGACCAGCACGATGCCGTCCCACGTGGTGTCGCGCTGACCGATCGCGGCCCGCATGGCCTCGTCGTCGGAAACCACGTCGCACCGGCCGATGCGGCCGGTCAGCTCGGACCGCAGCCCGGCGGTCAGGTCATCGGAGCCGACCAGCAACAGCGCCGCGGGCGCGTCGGCCCCCGTCTCCAGCGCCGCGGGCCGCCATTCCACCGAGAACAGGCGATTGCCGAGTTCCCTTGCACCGCTGGGCGATCGCAGCACCGCCATCTCGACGCGGTCGATCTCCAGGACGGGGCGTTCGTCTTCGTCGAGCAACAGCACCCGGCCGGCCAACCGGTCCGGCGTGCCGGTCGGGGCGAGGGACGCGACCGCGGTCGCGCCGTTCACCACGTCGCCGTGCACCCGGACCCCGGCGAAGCCCACCGGCAGCACGATCGCCTGCTGGCCACCGGTGGTCAGCTCGGTGGCGGGCGCGGTGGCGCCGAGCGCCTGCATCGCGATGTCCATCATCACCGGATGCAGCAGAAACTTCCGGGCGCCGGCCTTCGCCGCAGCCGGCAATTGCACCCGCGCGTGAGCGGCGCCGGACGGCGACACCGACAACCCGACGATGCCCTGGAACGCCGGACCGTGCTGTTGCCCGGCGGCACGCAGCCGTTGATACAGCTCCCCGGGATCGAGCGCGGTCGCGCCTTCGGCGGATTCCGGCGGCTCCGGCGGGGCCGGCTCTGCGGGCACCAACGTGGCGGAGGCGTGTTTGATCCATCCGGAACTGGCGCTGCGAGTGCGGATTTCGACCCGGCAGGACTGTTCGTCGCCGGTGAGCGTGGTGGCGATCACCGTGCTGTCGGTGACGTGCATCAGCTGATCGAGGGTGAGTTCGCGGATCATCCAGGGCGCGCCGGCGAAGGTGTCGGTCGCCGCGGCCAGCGCGATGTCCGCATACGCGGCCCCGGGAAGCACGCACACGTCGTCCACGCAGTGGTCGCCCAGCCAGAGCAGATCGGGGCTGATCGCGCACTCCCACACGCGGGTGCCGTTGGTGGGGTCGTGCACGCCGACGCCGAGTAGGGGATGGCCGTGAGCTCCGGTGGTCGAGCCGGCGTCGATCCAGTGCCGGGTGTGCTGCCAGGGCGTGCCCGGCAGCAGCGGGTGCGGTTCGGGCGGGTGCGGTGTGTCGGGCGGGCGGGCGCCGTGCGTGGCGTTGAGGTTGCTGTGGAAAGTGACCGTGTCGTCAGTGTCGCGCTGCAGGGTGCCTAACACGCGCGCGCCCGCTTCGCCCAGGGTGTCGGTGATGGCGTAGGTGAGCAGCGGGTGCGGGCTGACTTCGATGAAGGTGTGCTGGTGCTGCGCGGCCAGGCTGATGGCCTGGTGAAACCGAACCGGGTTGCGCAGGTTGGCGGCCCAGTAGTCGGCGTCCAGCAGCGCCGGCGTCGGTCCCTGGATGGCGGTGGTCAGCATCGGGATAGCCGGCGCTTCAGGTGCGAGACCGGCCAGCGTGCAACGCAATTCGGGCAGAATCGGGTCGATGATGGGGTGGTGGGAGGCGACGTCGACGTCGATGCGCCGCGCCAGCAGGTCCTTGGCCGCGACCGCGGCGATCACCGCATCGACCTGATCCGGGGGTCCGGCGATCACCGACTGGCGCGGTGAGGCGTGCACCGCCAGGGTCAGCGCCGGATGGTCGGCGATCGCGGCCGCGGTGTCGGACGCGTCGAGTTCCAGCAGCGCCATCGCGCCCTGTCCGGCCAGTGCCGCCATCAGCCGCGAGCGGGTCGCGATCACCTTCAGCCCGTCGGCGGGGGAGAGCGCGCCGGCCACCACGGCCGCCGACACCTCACCCATCGAGTGCCCGATCACCGCGTCGGGTTTCACCCCGTAGTGCCGCCACAGCGCGGTGAGCGCGAGCTGAATGCCGACCAGCACCGGCTGGATGTTCTCGATGCCCACCACCTCGCGGCTGCCGGCCAGGGTCTGCTCCAGCGAAAAACCAACCTGCGCAAGGAAATCCGGCTCCAGGTCGGCGACGGCGGCGGCGAACGCGGGCTCGTCGGCCAGCAGTTGGCGGCCCATGCCGATCCACTGTGAACCCTGACCGGAGTAGACGAACACGGTGCCCGGCCCGACGGACCCGTCATTGCAGACCGGGTCGGCCGCCAGTGCGCGCAATCCCGCGACGGCTTGCGCCCGGTCCCGGGCCACCACGGTGCCGAACCTGACCTGCCGCGCGCGGTGGTGGTTGAGGGTGTGCGCGACGTCGGCCGGCGTCAAGTCGGCGCCCGGCCCTTCCCACCAGTCCGCCAGGGCCGCCGCGGTGGCCGCGACCCGCTGCGGGGTCTTGCCCGAGACCACCAGGGTGGAGACGGGCGGTTGCGGGGCAGGTTGCGGCGCAACCGGATCGGGTGCCTGCTCGAGCACCACATGCGCGTTGGTGCCACTGACACCGAACGAGGACACCCCGGCGCGGCGCGGGCGCTCGGTCCCCGGCCAGTCCATGCCCTCGGCGGCGATGGCGAGCCGGGACACCCCGTCGCTGACGTGCGGTGTCAGCTGCCGGAAGTTCAGGTGCCGGGGGATGTGCCGGTGGCCCAGTGCCAGCACGGTTTTGATGAATCCGGCGATGCCGGCCGCCGCCTCGAGGTGGCCCAGGTTGGTTTTCACCGAGCCCAACACCAGCGGTTGCCGGCCGTCGCGGTCGCTGAAAACCTTGCTCAGCGAGTCGAGTTCGATCGGGTCGCCCAGCGGCGTCCCGGTGCCGTGCGCCTCGACGTAGTCGATGTCGGCGGGCGCCAGCTTGGCCGAGGTCAGCGCTTTGCGCAGCAGCGCCTGCTGCGCGGGGCCGTTGGGCACCGTCACGCCGCTGCTGGCGCCGTCCTGGTTGACCGCCGAACCGCGGACCACGGCCATGATCCGGTTGCCATCGCGCTGCGCGTCGGCCAGCCGTTTGAGCACCACCATCCCGGCGCCCTCGCTGCGCACGTATCCGTCGGCGGTGGCGTCGAAGGTCTTGCACTGGCCCTCCGGGGACAACATGCCCCACCGTGAGCAGGCGATGCTCGGTCCCGGGCTCAGCAGCAGGTTGGTGCCGCCGACCAGCGCCATGTCGCTCTCCCGGGACCGCAGACTCTGCGACGCCAGGTGAATCGCCACCAGCGAGGACGAACAGGCGGTGTCGATGACGACCGCGGGCCCCTGTGCGCCAAGGAAATACGCCAGCCGGCCGGCGGTGAAGTTCAGCGCGTTGCCGGTCGGGATGTAGGCGTCGAGGTCCTCGGGCCGCAACTGGCCGGCCAGGGTGACCATGTAGTCGTATGAGGTGACGCCGACGAAGACGGACGTCTGGGTGCCGCGAATGGTGTGCGGCGCAACGCCGGAGTTCTCCAGCGACTCCCAGGCAACTTCGAGGAGCAACCGCTGTTGCGGGTCCATCGCCGCGGCCTCGCGCGGCGAGATGGCGAAGAACTCGGCGTCGAACTCCTCCGGTTGCCAGCCGGTGAGGAAGCCGCCCTCGCGACTGCAGATGGTGCCGGGCACGGTGTAGTCGTCGGTGTAGAAGGCGTCGGCGTCCCAGCGCTCATCGGGCACACGGATGATGCCACTGCGCCCGTCGCGCAACAGGTCCCAGAACTCGTCCGGGTTGCTCACACCGCCGGGGAAGCGGCAGCCGATGCCGATGACGGCGATCGGCTCGCTGTTGGCCGCTTCGGCGATCTCGAGGCGTGCGGTGAGATCGTCGATCTTGCGCAGCGCCTCGGTGATGATCGCCCGGCGGTCCGGTGTGGGGGCAGTCTGACTAGTCACAGCGGTCAGGTCAGCCTCTCCGAAAGTTGCCGCAGCAACTCGTCTTCGCTCAGGTCCTCGTAGTCGTCGGGTGGTCCCTCGGCCGCTTCCTCGGCCGCCAGGGCGAGTTCGGCGAACTCCGGCAGCACGGTGGCCAGGTAATCGGTCAGGCCGTACACCGTCGGATAGTCGAAAACGACCGAGGCGGGCAGGTATTCGCCGAGGGTGTCCGACAGCGCCCGCTGCAGCGTCACGCTCATCAGCGAGTCCATGCCCAGCTGGAAGAATCCGGTGGACGGATCGAGGATCTCGGTGGCCGGCATACCCATCACCGTCGCGGCCAGCAGTCCGACCTGGTCGAGCAGCATGTCGTGGCGATGGTGCGCGTCGGCAGCGCGCAACGCTTTGCGGAACTCGCTTTCCGGCAGCGCGACGCCTGTCTGCGCCGGCAGCAGGTCATCGACGATGCGCAGCGATCCACGGGTGCGGAAGGCCGCCGCCAGCAACGGCCAGTCGGCGGCGACGATCGCGGTGCGCACCGCTGCCCCCGGGGCCAGCACGGAAGACAGTGCACCGATGGCGGTTTCGTCGTCCATGGGCGTCAGCCCGGATTCGGCGCTGACCTGGCTGGCGTCCCGCTGCGCGTCGGCCAGCGACTTCCACAGTCCCCAGTCGACGACGGTCGCCGGTAGGCCCATGGTGCGCCGCGCATAGGCGAAGGTGTCCAGGAAGGTGCTGGTCGCGGTGTAGTGGGCGAGCCATCGGGAGCCGAGCAGGCCGGAGACGGAGGAGAACAGGACGAAGTGGCGCACCGGGTGATCGGTCAGATGGCACAGCGACAGCCGGTGCAGCAGCGCCGCGGCGTCGAGTTTGGGCCGGAACATGGCGGTGACGTCGTCCCCCGACATCTCGCTGAGCAGTACCGGCCCGCCGGCGAAGGCCGCGAGATAGATCCCTTCCAGCGGAGGTAGGTCGGCGCCGAACCGGTCGAACAACGCGCTCATCGCCGCGGGGTCGGTGGCGTCGGCGGCGACCTCGACGAGTTCTGTTCCGGCCGTACGCAATTCGTCGGCCAGCTGCTGCAGCGCGCCGGGTTTGCGGGCCACCGCGACGACGGTGGTGGCACCCATCCGGGCGAGCTGGCGGATCAGATGCGGCCCGATGTTGCCGGTGGCGCCGATGACCAGCTGACTGGTGTCGCCGCCGAGCTGTGCCGCCGGGGTGCCCGCGTCCTGCGGTCGCCGGTGCAACCGGGGGACGTGGCGAACCCCCGACCGGTACACCACCTGGTCCTCACCGTCGGCGAGTCCGGCGGCAGCCAGCACGTGCTGCGCGGCGAGCTCCGCGGGCATGGTGTCGTCGACGTCGATCAGGCCGCCCCAGATGTCGGGATGCTCCAGCGCCAGCGAACGGCCCAGGCCCCACAGCACCGCGTGGACGGGATTGGCCCGTTCGCCTTCGGCGACCGGCTGTGCGTTGCGGGTCATGACGAACAGCTTCTGCGACGAACCGCCTGCGACCATCGCGGCGACCAGCGCGCGGGCGGTGTCGAACATCCGGTAGGCCGCGGCGATGTCGAACAACTCACCGGCCACCGGCGGTGCGTAGAGCACGTTGTCCACGCCGTCCAGCGGAATGTCAACGGCGCCTTCGGTAATCACCCGGGCATCCGCGGCCTCGACCATGGCGTCGGCCAGTGTGGGTTCGGCCAACACCAGCCAGGAGGCGCCGCGGGTGATCTCGTCGGCGGGCGCGGGGCTCACCGGCCAGTCCAGCTGATGGATCCAGGCTTCGACGGTGCCGCCGGGAGGCTGAATCCGGTTGCGAATAGGACGTTCCGGGCTTACCACGTCCATGTCGATCCAGTGGTGGGTGTGCTGCCACGGGGTGGTGGGTATGGCCGGGTGCGGCTCGGGCGGGTGCGGGGGCTCCGCGGGGCGCACCGTGTAGAGGTTGGCGCGGAAGGTGACGGTGTCGTCGCTGTCGCGCTGCAGAGTGCCCACGGTCCGGTAGCCGGGCCCGGGCAGGGTTTCGGTGATGGCCTGGGTGAGCAGCGGGTGCGCGCTGATCTCGACGAAAGTATGGTGCTGTTCGGCCGCTGCGGTGATGGCCTGCTGGAAGCGCACCGGGTTGCGCATGTTCACGGCCCAGTGCTCGGCATCGAAAAGGGCCGTGGTGTCGTTGCTTTCGTAGGTGGTGGAGATGATGGGGATGTTCGGGCGGCGCGGCGCCAGGTCCGCCAGCTCCGCACGCATCGCCGGCTGCAGTGCGTCCATCGCCGGATTATGCGGGGCCACTTCGATATTCACCCGGCCGGCGAAGCGGTTCCGGGCACGCGCCGCGGCGATCAGGTCGTCGATCTGTTCGGTGGGACCGGAGATCACCGTCTGGCTGGGTGAGTTGTAGATGCCCAGTGTCACCTGCGGATAGTCGGCGATCAGCAGCTCGGTGGCCTCGGCGTCGAGCCCCAGCATGGCCATCCCGCCCTGCCCGGACAGCGGTGCCATCAGCCGGGACCGGGTGGCGGTGACCCGCAGGCCCTCTGCGGGCGTGAGCGCGCCGGCCACCACCGCGGCCGCCACTTCACCCATCGAGTGCCCGATCACCAGGTCGGGCCGCACGCCGTGGGAGCGCCACAGTTCGGTCAGCGCGAGTTGCATGCCGATCAAGCCCAGCTGGATCTGCTCGATGCCGACCAGTTCCCGGCCGTCGGCCAGCACGTCGCGCAGGGAGAAGCCGGCCTGCTGCACGAAGACCGGTTCCAACTCGGCCACCGCGTCCGCGAAAGCCGTTTCCTCAGCCAGCAATCGGCGTCCCATGCCGGCCCACTGCGAGCCGCGCCCGGAGTACACGAACACCACGCCCGGCCCGGGCGAATCCTGGCAGGGCACAACGCCCTGGGCATGTTGTCCTACCGCCAAAGCGCGCAAGCCGTCGACCGCCTGCTTACGGTCGCGGGCCACCACGGTCGCGACCTTGCCCTGCCGGGTGCGGTGGTGGTTGAGCGTATGGGCGACGTCGGCGACGGCAACCTCGGCGAGCTCCAACCAGTCGGCCAGCGCCCCGGCCGTGGCGGCCACCCGCTGCGGCGATTTGCCCGACACCAGCAACGTGGACACCCCGGCGTCCGACCCGGTCACCGGCGAGAGGTCGGGACCCTGCTCGATGACGACGTGCGCATTGGTGCCACCCAATCCGAACGAGGACACCGCCGCCCGGCGCGGACCCGCGGCGCCGGGCCAGATGGTGTTCTCGGTCGGCACGAAGAATCGGGTCGCCGCGGCGTCGATCGCCGGATTCCACTGCGAGAAATGCAGATTCGGTGGGATCTGGCTGTGCTGGACGGCCAGCACAGCCTTGATGAAACCGGCGATCCCGGCCGCGGCCTCGAGGTGGCCGAGATTGGTCTTGACGGCGCCCAGCGCGCACGCGCCCTCGCTCTGATCCTTGACCTGGCCGTAAGTCGCTGCCAGCGCCTCGAATTCGATCGGGTCGCCGAGCACCGTTCCGGTGCCGTGCGCCTCGACGTAGTTGACGGTCTCGGGCGCCACATCGCTGGACCGCAGCGCGTCCGCGATCACATCGCGCTGGGCGGCGGTGTTGGGTGCGGTGACACCGTTCGAGCGGCCGTCCTGGTTGACAGCGGAGCCGCGGACCACCGCGAGCACCCGGTCGCCGTCGCGCACCGCGTCGGTCAGTCGCTTGAGCACGACCACGCCGGCGCCTTCGCCGCGCACGAAACCGTCGGCGGCCGCATCGAAGCTGGCGCAGCGGCCCTGAGGGGATAGCAATCCCCATGCCGAGATGGCGATCTGGGTTTCCGGGCGCAGCGTGACGCTCACACCGCCGGCCAGCGCCACATCGGTCTCCCGCAGTCGCAGGCTCTGGCAGGCCAGGTGCACCGCCACCAGCGAGGACGAGCACGCCGTGTCCACCGCGACCGCGGGGCCGCGCAGCCCCAGCAGGTACGAGATGCGGCCCACGGTGATGCTGTGCGCATTCCCGGTTCCGGTGTAGGCGTCCACCGTGTCGGGGTTGGCGGCCAGCATGGACTGGTACTCGTTGAAGTACACGCCCATCATGACCCCGGCGCGGGTGCCGGACAGCGAATCCGTCGGTATCCCGGCGTGTTCGAGAGCTTCCCAGGCCACCTCCAGCAGCATCCGCTGCTGGGGATCCATCGCCGCGGCCTCGCGCGGCGTGATGCCGAAGAACTCCGCGTCGAAGCCGGCGATGTCGGGTACGAAGCCGCCCCACTTGGTGGTCATGTGCCCCGGCGTCAACGGGTCGGGGTCGTAGAATTCGTCGGCGTCCCAACGGTCGGCGGGCACCGGCGAGATCGCGTCGCGGCCCTGCACCAGCAGGTCCCAGAAGCTGTCCGGCCCCGCGACATCACCGGGAAACCGGCAGCCGATGCCGACCACCGCGATCGGCTCGGCCACCGCGATCCGGGAGATCTTCTCGAACTCGTTCGACAGGGCGGCGCGCTGCTGCGCGCTCATACCGGAGATCCGGCTGAAAGCCGTGCGCATCACGAGGGCCTTTCGGCCTCGGAAGATGTCGACTCGATGCGGTCGAAAAGGCTGTCCAACACACTGCCTGCCGACGCGGAAAGCGCCGCCATCTCGTCCTCGCCCGAATCCTGCTCGGGAGCAACCCGATTGGCCAGGTAGTTCGCCAGCGCCGCCACGGTCGGATGGTTGAACAGCATGGTCGCCGACAGTTCGATGCCCACCAACTGCTCGGCCTCGCGCCGAATCGCCATCGCCATCAGCGAATTGAGCCCGAGTTCGGCGAACGGACGGTCGCTGTCCAGGTCGGACTCGGGCAACCGGAGCTCGCGGGCGATGATGCCGCGCAGCCCGCTCTCGAACTGGTGGCGTATCTCCGGGGCGGAGAGCCCCGACCAGTCGCGGGCCGGGATCAGGTAGCTGTCCTGGATGGCCGACCCGTCCGACGTCGAGGGCACCGGCAGCACGACCGCCTGCGCGACGTCGTAGCCGTCGATGTGCTCCCACGCGGTGAACGCCTCCTCCGGCGTGATGTCGCGGGACCCCAGGCGGGCCAGTTCGTCGCTGACGATCCGCGCGTCGGCGGCGAACCCGAGGCCGCGCCAGGCCACCCAGTCCAGACTCACCGTGTGGCAACCCTGTTGGTGCCGGGACCGTGCCAATGCGTCCAGGTACGCGTTCGCCGCGGCGTAGGAACCCTGCCCGGGGATTCCGAATATCGTTGCGGCCGAGGAGGTCAGGAAGAAAAAGTCGACGCTGCCGGGCGGGAAGGCGTGGTGCAGCACCTGGCTGCCGCCGATCTTGGACCACGCCACCTCGCGTACGGCGTCTCCGGTCATGGCGGTCACCAGTTGGTCGTTGGTGACACCCGCCGCGTGGATGATCCCGCGGATCGGTGCGGCGCCGTCGGTGTCCCGCCGCTGCAGCAGGGCACGCAACTGGTCACCGCAGCCGATGTCGAGGGTGACGGCTTCGATTGCGACGCCGCGCATTTCCAGGGCGCGGATCGCGTCGATCTTGTGCCGCAGTCCCGCGTCCAGGGTGTCCGCGTCCCAGTCACGTCTCGGCGGCAACGGGGTACGGCCGGTCAACACCAGCCGCCGGGCGCCGCGGTCGGCCAGCCAGCCCGCCATCAGCAGGCCGAGCGCGCCCATCCCTCCGGTGATCAGGTACGCCGCATCGGGCCGGCACCGCACCGGCTTGCGCACCGGTTCGCCGCGCAACGCCGCCAGTGCGGGCGCCAGGACGGTGGTGTCCCGCAGCACCAGCACGGATTTGCTCGGACGCTGGATCAGGTCAGCGAGCGCGGAGTCGTCGGGCACCGCCGCCTCGGCCAGATCGACCAGTCCACCCCACAACTCGGGGTGCTCGGTGGCGATCACCCCGGCCAGGCCCCACAGGAAACTCTGACGCAGCGCCGACGGGCTCGCCGACTCGTAGACCTCGCGCGTGACGATCCACAACGTGACGGGATCGGTGCGCTGCGCCAGCGTGCGGACCGCAGCGCTGACTTCCGCGCACACCCGGACCGCGAAGTCGACGTCGGTCTCGGCGGCGTCGGTCTGGGATTCCGCGACATACAGCACGTACCGCGCGTCGGCAACGCCGCCCGGCCCGAAACCGTACTGCGCCAGGCCGTCCCGAAGAGCGCCCGCGTCGCCGAGGACCGCGAGGGTTCCGGGACCCAGCGCCTCGGTGGGATCAACGCGCGGTTGCCAGTCCAGCGTGTGCGCGAACGTCCGTGCGTCGGCATTCTCGGTGGCCGGCGTGGCGGCGAAGTCCAGCGCCCGATAACGCAGCGACTGCACTGACAGGAACGGCGTTTCGCCGGGCAGCCCGGCGGTGATGTCGACCGTGATTCCCTCGGCGTCGCGGCCGGTGTGGGTGATCAGCACTGAGCCGCGAGTTTTGGAGTCGTTGCCGCGCAGCCACACTCGTTCGATGCTCGCCGGAACGTACAGGCGGGCGTCGTCGACCTCGGACAGCGCGCCGACGATCACGGCGGCGTCCAGCAGCGGCCCGGTGGAACCGTCCGGCAGAGCGTCCGGTAGTTGGATCGCGGCGCGCACGCCGTTCGCGGTGCTCTCCCAGGCGTCGAGGGTCCACGTGAACGGCAGCCCGTCCACACCGCGCAGCGCGAGTTGTTCGGTGATGTCGGGCGGGTCGTCATTGAGGAGGCGCTGAGGCCGTGGCGCGACAACCGGTGCGGGCTCCGGCACCGACGCCGACAGCCGTGCCGTCACATGACGTGTCCAGCGGTCGGTGTCGGCGGGGCGCGAGGCCAGGCTGATCGACCGGTCGTCGGCCACCACCTGGATCAGCCGGGGCTGATCGGCGAAGACGGGCTGGTCGAACCGCACCGCGGACAGCGCCGGGTACCCCAGTTCGTCTGCCGCGCAGAGCAGTGTGCGCAGGACGATCGAGGCCGGAACCACCTCGACACCGTGGAACCGGTGCCGGCCGCGGTACGGCTTGGCCTCGGGTGCCAGGCGGGCTTGCCACAGGTGCGACGGCGGGCCACCGGACACGGCCGTGACCGTGCTGTGCCGGCCGAGCAGCGTTCCGGGCGACGGCGCCGCGATCACGGAGCCCGCGGCACGTCTGGGGTCGATCCAGTGCCGAGAATGCTGCCACGGCGTGCTGGGCAGCGGCGGGTGCGGTTCCGGCGGGTGCGGAGTGTGCGGTGGGTGTGCGGTGTGCGCCGTGTTGACGTTGGTGCGGAAGGTGATGGTGTCATCAGTGTCGCGCTGCAGCGTGCCGATGCTGGTGTACCGGGTGCCGTGCTGTGCGCTGTGCAGGGTGTCGATGACCGCCTGGGTGAGCAGCGGGTGGGCGCTGACCTCGATGAAGGTGTGATGCTGCTCGCCGGCCAGCGCGATGCCCTGCTGGAAGTGCACCGGGTTGCGCATGTTGACGGCCCAGTGCTCGGCATCGAAAACGGCGGTGGTGTCGGTGCTTTCGTAGGTGGTGGAGATGATCGGGATGCTCGGGGTGCGCGGCTGCAGGTCGGCCAGTTCGGCGCGCATCGCCGGCTGCAGCGCGTCCATGGCCGGATTGTGCGGGGCCACTTCGATATTGACCCGGCTGGCGAAGCGGTCCCGTGCCCGTACCTTCGCGATCAACTCGTCGATCTGCCCGGTGGGCCCGGAGATCACGGTCTGGCGCGGTGAGTTGTAGATGCCCAGCGTCACCTGCGGATAGTCGGCGATCAGCGCCTCGGTGGCCGCGGCGTCGAGTTCCAGCAGCGCCATGGCGCCCTGCCCGGACAACGGCGCCATCAACCGGGCGCGGGTCGCGGTCACCCGCAATCCTTCGGCGGGGGTGAGGGCTCCGGCGACCACCGCGGCGGCCACCTCGCCCATGGAATGCCCGATCACCAGGTCGGGCTCCACCCCGTAGGAACGCCACAACGCGGTCAGCGCCAACTGGATGCCGATCAGGCCCAACTGGATCTGCTCGATCCCCACCAGTTCCCGGCCCTCGGCCAGCACGTCCTGCAGCGAGAAACCCGCCTGCTCGACGAACACGGGCTCCAGTTCGGCGACGGCAGCGGCGAAACCCGGTTCGTCGGTGAGCAATTGGCGGCCCATGCCGGCCCACTGCGAGCCCCGCCCGGAGTAGACGAACACCGTGCCGGGACCGGATGCGCCGTTCTGGGGGCCGACCACGCCGGGTAGATGCTGCCCGGTGGCCAGTGCGCGCAAACCCGAGATTGCCTGCGCGCGGTCCCGGGCCACGACGGTGCCGAATTTGGCCTGCCGCGACCGGTGGTGATTGACGGTGTGGGCGACGTCGGCCAGGGAGACGCCGGCTCCGGCGCCGTCCATCCAATCCGCCAGCACTGCGGCGGTCGCGGCCACGCGTTGCGGGGTCTTGCCGGCCACGATCAACGTCCAGACGGCGGGTTCCGCGTCTTGCTCAGGCGGTGGGGCGACCTCCTGCCCCTGCTCGATCACGACGTGTGCGTTGGTCCCGCCGAAGCCGAACGACGACACGCCGGCTCGGCGCGGATGTCCCGTTTCCGGCCAATCAGTCTGACTGTCAACCACTTTCATCCGCAGATCGGCGAACGGGATGTGCGGGTTGGGGCTTTCGAAGCGCTGGTTCGGTGGGATCTGGCCGCGCTGCACCGCGAGGACGGCCTTGATGAACCCGGCGATTCCGGCCGCGGCCTCGGTGTGACCGAGGTTGGTCTTGACGGCGCCCAGCAGCAGGGGAGCCTCGGCGGGTCGCCCGCGACCCAGTACGGTGCCCAGGGCCCGGGCCTCGATCGGGTCGCCGAGCAGGGTGCCGGTGCCGTGTGCCTCGACGTAGTCCACTTCGGTGGGCCGCATGCCCGCATTCGCGTACGCGGCGCGCAACACGGCCATCTGCGCGGCCGGGTTGGGCGCCATCAATCCGTTGGACCGGCCGTCCTGGTTGACCGCCGAGCCGCAGATGACCGCGAGAACGCGGTCGCCGTCGCGCTGGGCGTCCGTCAACCGCTTGAGCACCACCACCCCGGCACCCTCGCCCCGGACGAACCCGTCGGCGGCGGCGTCGAAGGCGCGGCAGTGACCGGTCGGCGACAACGCGCCGACCTGATCGAAACCGCGAAAAACGGCCGGGGACAACAACAAATTGACGCCGGCCGCGATCGCCAGCTGTGAGTCCTGGGTGCGCAGGCTCTGACAGGCCAGGTGAATGGCCACCAAGGACGAGGAGCACGCGGTGTCCACCGCCACCGACGGCCCGCGCAGGTCGAGGAAATACGACAGGCGGTTGGCGATGATGCTCATGGCACCGCCGGTGTTGCTCCACCCGTCGATTTGCTGAAGGTCGGTGGCGGCGATCGCCCCGTATTCGCTCAAGCACGATCCTGCGAACACGCCCGTCTGCGAGCGGCGCAGGGAGTTGGGCGGAATCCCGGCGTGCTCCAACGCTTCCCAGGCCACTTCCAGCAGCAGCCGCTGCTGCGGGTCCATCTTGTCGGCTTCGCTGGGTGAGATCTCGAAGAACTCCGCGTCGAACGCATCGATGTCGGGCAGAAAAGAACCCCACCGGGTGGTGCGGGCCAACACGGCTCTGACTTCCGCGGAACCGTCGTCGAAGAGTTCCCACCGCTCGTCAGGGACCTTGCCGATGGAGGAACGCCGCTCACACAGGAAGTCCCACAACGCATCCGGCCCGGAAATCCCGCCGGGGAAGCGACACCCCATCCCGATCACCGCGATCGGCTCTTCCAGTGAATTGCGGCCCGGACGGTTGAGCGCGGCCGCTTCGGGCTCCGGTTCGGGGGCGGTGAGGTGGGCGGCCAGGTCGTTGATCGTCGGATGCTCCCAGAAGTCGATGGGTGAGACCGTCCTGCTGAGCAATTCGGTCAGTTCGCCGGACAGCACGACGGCATCGCGCGAGCTCACGCCGAGGTCGGCCAGCGACAGGTCGGGGTCGACCTCGTCGGGTCTGCATCCGATGTTGGTGACCAGATAGTCGACGAGCCAGTGGCGGAGGTCGGCCTCCCCGCTGATGCTCGCCGTCATACGCTCACGTCCAGCCGCTTGAAGCCGTCGCTCCGATAGCGCTCGACGCAGGCGGAACGCCGGATCTTGCCGCTGGTGGTGATGGGAATGGAGCCCGGAGACACCAGGACCAGGTCGGCGACCCGCAGGCTGTGTGACCGCGAGATCGCCGAGGTGACTTCGCGCTTGACCGAGCGGAGCTTGAGCATGGCGTCCTCGGCCGACGCGCCGCGGCGCTTCAGCTCGATGATGGCCACCAACTGCTCGGTGATGTCATCCGGAACCGAGATCGCGGCAACCCGGCCGCCGGTGATCTCCTGGATCGTCGCCTCGATGTCGTCGGGGTAGTGGTTGCGGCCGTCGACGATGAGCAGGTCCTTGATGCGGCCCATGATGAACAGCTCACCCTCGGACAAGACGCCCAGATCGCCGGTGCGCAGCCACGGTCCTTCCGGAGTACCCGGGGCCGGGTCGACGATGTGGGCGTTGAAGATGCGGTTGGTCTGCTCGGGCTTCTGCCAGTAGCCCAGGGCCACATGGTCGCCGTGCACCCAGATCTCGCCGACGTC
This sequence comes from Mycobacterium sp. 23, assembly GCF_048287075.1. NCBI lineage: Bacteria > Bacillati > Actinomycetota > Actinomycetes > Mycobacteriales > Mycobacteriaceae > Mycobacterium > Mycobacterium sp. 23. The sequence goes on along the minus strand of NZ_JBLVUX010000005.1, from coordinate 1,735,666 downwards.
GCCGGACATGTTTTCGACCATGGTCTCCGGGTCGACGATGCGCACCGCGGACGGGTCGGGGCACCCGTAGCTGATGAGTTCGGTGCCGACGGTGCCTTCCGGGCCACAGCGCTTGGCCTGACCGGCGGACAGGTGCTCGTAGTCGAACCGCACCGTCGTGGGCGCCGTTCCAGGTTCGGGTGCGGCCACGTACAGCGTGGCTTCGGCGAGTCCGTAAGACGGCCGGACCGCGGTGGGGCTCAGGTTGTATTTGGCAAACCGCTCGGTGAAGCGCTTGACGGTCGCCACATGGATCCGTTCGCTGCCGCTGACGATGCCGACGACGTCGCCCAGGTCGAGACCGGCCATGTCGTCGTCCGACGTTCGGCGCACAGCCAATTCGAAGGCGAAATTCGGTGCGGCGGAAAAGGGTGACGGGTTTGTGGCCAGCAGTTGCATCCAGCAGGCCGGGCGGCGCAGAAAGGCCATTGGGCTCAGCAACACCGCACTGCGTTCGGCGACCATCGGTGCACAGATTCCGAGGATCAGGCCCATATCGTGAAATAGCGGCAACCACGATACGACGGTTCCGTTGGGAATCTTGGCCAGGTCGCCGAAATAACCGTAGAGGCTCTGTGTCACATTCGCGATCACGTTTTTGTGCGACACGATGACGCCGGCCGGTGTGCGAGTGGATCCGGATGTGTATTGGAGATAGGCCGCCCCGCTGGCTGGCCGGGGGACCATTGACGGTTCTCGCGGCGAGTCCAAATCCAGCAGATCGACTTCGATGATGAAGGGCGCGGCCTGTCCGTTTTGCGCGGTTGCATATTTCGACACGTCACTCACCACGGACGAGGTGGTGAGAATGGCGACCGGCCGGGAGTCCCGCAAGACCGCGGAGACGCGGTCGTCGTGGATGCCGTACTGCGGTGTCGACAGCGGAACGGCGACGAATCCGGCCTGCAGCGCACCGAGGAATGCGATCACGTATTCCAGGCCCTGCGGGGCCAGAATCGCCACCCGGTCACCGGGTGCGCCGCACAGCGTGAGTTCGTCGGCGATGACGCAGGCCCGGCCGTAGACCTGCGACCAGGTCAGCGTCTCAGCAAAGCCGTTGGGATCCAATCCGTAATCGACGAACGTGTACGCCGCGGTATCGGCCTGTTGATCGGCCCGCTGTTTCAGCAAAGCGGGTAGGGACCCGTCAGTCACCGGCATCGCTTTACACTCCCGTTCGAACATTTGCCCTTGTGCACTATTGCGGCCTCGCTGCAATCCAAGCGAGGCCGCATAGCGGTGCGACCAGTGCCGCTAAACGGCACGTACGAGTTGCGTAGCCCGAGCTGACGATTATTTGCTTCCCCACCGAAGCACCACCGTGTGCCGCCGGATGATCGCCCCTGGACTAATTCCGCTCCCCTTACAACTAGTCGCGTGTGCAACGGTAATCATCTCTCGGTACGGGTGGGGGCATTATCGGAAAATCCACACGCTTCCCACAGGTCTCACAGAGGTCGCAGCTTGATAGCGCAAATGGCTGATCTGCGCTGAATCTTATTCACTCCTGCCTGGCGCTGTGGTTGATGTGACATGTGATACGCGGGTGGCGGATGTTGGCGTCGCGAGACCTGAGCCTGATGTTTCGGAGGCCACACTCGCCGGTTTTCTGGGACCAGCGTCCCGTTGTGACGAGAGTAACACCACTGGCGGAGGTGCTCGGCGACGTCTTTCCGATCCTTGCCCGCAGACGGCGGGTCCCGCTGGCCATCGAACCGGTACCGCGCGTCGATGCGATGGTTGCTGCCAGGCCGTGCGATCTTTGCCACGGGCGGACCGGCCGCGCCGGGACCAGTGGTCAGCACCGGCCGACGCCGGCAGTCGGCGAAACTCAGTCAGCCCACTCCAGGGTCCTGGTCTCGATGTCGTTGACCAGTTCCGGCAAATTGTTGTTCAGGTAGAAGTGGTCGCCAGTTAACACTCGCAGGGCGAACTCGGAGGTGGTTCGGTCGCCCCACGGCGCCATGTCGTCCCGGGTCGCGATCCAGTCCTTGTCGCCGATGTATGCGTAGATGGGACACGCCAGCCTGGTCTCCGGGGGGCTGTCGTAGCCGGCGATGGCACGTGCCGCCCGCAGGGTCGGCAGCACGCCCACCAGAAACTCCTCGTCGTTGAAGAATTCCGGATTCATACCGGTCATCTGCGCGACCAGGTTCAACATCTCGCTGTCGGACATCCCTTTGATCTGTTTGTAGCGAATGTGTCCGGGCGCCGAACAGGCCGACACAAAAAAAGCGAGCACGTTATAGCCGGCGGACTGGAAGCGTAACGCGACCTCGAATGCCAACATTCCGCCCATGCTGTGCCCGAAGAAGGCAACGGGAACATCGGGGCTGGCGGCCGGCTTCATCATCGCGAAAATTTCGTCGGCTAGGCCGGGAATGCTGGACAGCGGCGGCAGTCCGGCTCCGTCCCGTTGGCCGGGATACTGAACGGCGACGCGTTTGATATTGCCCGAAAATTCGCGGGAGAACGGAACGTAATCCTTCGCGGTCCCACCGGCGTGCGGGAAGATATACAGCGTGGGTTTATCGGAATTCTCACCTTTGTCGGTGTTGGCCGAACTCCCGTGCACCGCGCCAGCATAGCGTGGCTTCGGAAACAGGCTGATCGCTTTCGCGGCGACCGGGACGAGGCCGACCCTCGCCAATGCCCTGCCCCGCCCGGGCCTGCGGCGATACTCTGGTGGGCAAACCATGTGAGGACGGAGCGTCTGCGGCCGCCGGGGCCGGGCCGGTGAAAATTGAGGCCGACACACCGGCGTCATCACCACTGTCACAGACGTAACACCAGGCACACTGGTAACAACAAATAACGCCAGGAGGGTATGGCCGTGTACCGAGTCTTTGAAGCGCTGGACGAGTTGAGCGCCATTGTCGAAGAAGCCCGTGGCGTGCCCATGACGGCGGGCTGCGTTGTGCCGCGCGGCGATGTGCTGGAGCTGATCGACGACATCAAGGACGCGATCCCCGGCGAACTCGACGATGCCCAGGACGTGCTGGACGCGCGTGATTCGATGCTGCACGACGCGAAGTCGCACGCCGACTCGATGGTGTCCTCGGCGACGACCGAGTCCGAGTCGATGATCAACCATGCCCGCGCCGAGGCCGACCGGTTGCTGTCCGACGCGAAGGCCCAAGCCGACCGGATGGTCAGTGAGGCGCGTCAGCACAGTGAGCGGATGGTCGGCGAGGCGCGCGAAGAGGCCATGCGCATCGCGGCCTCGGCGAAGCGGGAGTACGAGGCCAGCGTCAGCCGCGCCAAGACCGAATGCGACCGGCTGATCGAGAACGGCAACATCTCCTATGAGAAGGCCGTGCAGGAAGGCATCAAGGAACAGCAGCGGTTGATATCGCAGAACGAGGTGGTTCAAGCCGCCCATGCCGAATCCACGCGGCTCATCGACACGGCGCACGCCGAGGCCGACCGGTTGCGCGGCGAATGCGACATCTACGTCGACAACAAGCTGGCCGAATTCGAGGAGTTCCTCAACGGCACGCTGCGCTCGGTCGGTCGGGGCCGTCACCAGCTGCGCACCGCAGCGGGCACGCACGACTACGTAACCCGGTAGTCCCCGACGCCATAACCGGTGGACCCGGGCGCTGCGCGCCGTAGGATTCCCCGTATGGCAAGGCAGCACGGCCAGACGGCGCAGCGACGCGCCATCACGCCGTTGACCATCGATGTCGCCCGATTGGGACGACGTCCGGGTTCCATGTTCGAGGTCCATGACACCGTGGACAGTCCGTTACGCATCGGGGTGGAGTTGATCGCCATCCAGCCCGGCGCGCCGCTGGACCTGGATCTGCGGGTGGAATCGGTGTCCGAAGGCGTGCTGGTGACGGGCACGGTGGAAGCGCCGACCGAAGGCGAGTGCTCCCGCTGCCTGTCACCGATCGAGGGCCGGGTGCAGGTGGGGCTGACGGAACTGTTCGCCTATCCGGACAGTGCCACGGAGGCCACCACCGAGGAAGACGAGGTGGGCCACGTCGTCGATCAGACTGTCGACCTCGAGCAGCCGATCATCGACGCCGTGGGCCTCGAGCTGCCCTTCTCTCCGGTGTGTTCGCCGGATTGCCCGGGGTTGTGTCCGCAGTGCGGGGTTTCGCTGGCTGCGGAGCCCGGACACCGGCATGAGCAGGTCGACCCGAGGTGGGCCAAGCTGGCCGGGATGCTGCCGGATCAGCACGACGGGGACACCGAAGAGCGGGGTGAGGAGTGAGCCTGTCGCGACAGACACTGCTTGATGCGCTCGGTGTCGACCTGCCCGAGGAACTGCTTTCGCTGGCACTGACGCACCGCAGCTACGCCTACGAGAACGGCGGGCTGCCCACCAACGAGCGCTTGGAGTTCCTCGGCGACGCGGTGCTGGGGCTGACCGTCACCGACGAGCTGTACCACCGGCATCCGGACCGTTCCGAGGGCGACCTGGCCAAACTGCGGGCCAGCGTCGTGAACACGCATGCGCTCGCCGACGTCGCGCGCAGCCTCACCGACGAGGGACTGGGCGCACACGTGCTGCTGGGCCGCGGTGAGGCGAACACCGGTGGCGCCGACAAGTCCAGCATCCTGGCCGACGGGATGGAATCGCTGCTGGGTGCGATTTACCTGGAGCACGGCATCGAGGTGGCGCGCGAGACCATCCTGCGGTTGTTCGGCCCGCTGTTGGACGCCGCTCCGACGCTGGGCGCCGGCCTGGACTGGAAGACCAGCCTGCAGGAGTTGACCGCGGCGCGGGCGCTGGGTCCGCCGTCGTACGTGGTGACCTCCACCGGCCCGGACCATGACAAGGAGTTCACCGCCGTCGTGGTGGTGATGGAGACCGAGTACGGGTCCGGGGTGGGGCGCTCCAAGAAAGAAGCCGAGCAGAAGGCGGCCTCGGCGGCGTACAAGGCGCTGGAGGCTTTGGAGGCACTGGACTCTGCGGGGAAGTCGTCCGCGTGAGGTGCGATGCCCGAACTACCTGAAGTCGAGGTGGTGCGGCGCGGCCTGCAGACCCATGTGGTGGGCAAGACGATCACGGGCGTCCGGGTTCACCACCCCCGCGCCGTCCGCCGGCACGAAGCCGGGCCCGCGGACCTCACCGGGCGCCTGCTCGACGCCCGCATCACCGGAACCGATCGCCGCGGTAAGTACCTGTGGCTGACGCTGAGCACCCCGGACACGGACGAGGCCGAGCCGGACACCGCGCTGGTCGTCCACCTGGGCATGAGCGGCCAGATGTTGCTGGGTGCGGTGCCGCGGGCCGAGCACGTCCGGATCTCTGCGTTGCTCGACGACGGCACGGTGCTGAGCTTCGCCGATCAGCGGACGTTCGGCGGATGGATGCTGGCCGACCTGGTGACCGTGGACGGCAGCGTGGTTCCCGAACCCGTCGCGCACCTGGCCCGGGATCCGCTCGATCCGCGATTCGACGCCCGAGCGGTGGTCGAGGTGTTGCGGCGCAAGTATTCCGAGATCAAACGGCAGCTGCTGGACCAGCAGGTGGTGTCGGGAATCGGCAACATATACGCCGATGAGGCGCTGTGGCGGGCCAAGGTCAACGGCGCGCGGATCGCCGCCACACTGTCCCGCCCCAAGCTGACGTCCGTGCTCGATGCGGCCGCCGAGGTGATGCGCGAGGCGCTGGCCAAGGGCGGTACATCGTTCGATTCGCTGTACGTCAATGTCAACGGTGAATCGGGCTACTTCGACCGTTCGCTGGACGCTTACGGCCGCGAGGGCGAGAACTGCCGGCGGTGCGGAGCGGTGATGCGCCGGGAGAAGTTCATGAACCGCTCGTCGTTCTACTGTCCGCGGTGCCAGCCGAGGCCGCGGCGTTGAGTCGCGGCCCGGCCGCCGCCCTGCAGCGCGGCGAGCGCCCGCGTGTTGCCGGTGACACGCCGTTGCGGCCGGCATCTTGCGGACGCTCGCGACCGGCGCGGCCCGGCCGCCGCCCTGCAGCGCGGCGAGCGCCCGCGTGTTGCCGGTGACACGCCGCTGCGGGCGGCATTTTGCGGACGCTCGCGACCGGCCAAACCCGGCCGCCGCCCTGCAGCGCGGCGAGCGCCCGCGTGTTGCCGGTGACACGCCGCTGCGGGCGGCATTTTGCGGACGCTCGCGACCGGCCAAACCACACCGCACAGTAAAAAGGGAGCCATGACGGAACTGTGGGTGGAGCGCACGGGCACACGCCGGTACACCGGGCACAACTCGCGGGGAGCGCAGGTGGTAATCGGCAGCGAGGACGTCGACGGCGTGTTCACCCCCGGGGAGCTGATGAAGATCGCACTGGCCGCCTGCAGCGGCATGTCCAGCGATCAGCCGCTGGCCCGCCGTCTCGGCGACGATTACCGGGCGGTGGTCAAAGTGTCCGGTGCCGCTGACCGGGACAACGAGATCTACCCCCTGCTCGAGGAGAAGCTCGAACTGGATCTCTCAGGTCTCACCGAGCAGGAGAAGGAGCGCCTGGTCACCGTCGTCAACCGGGCCATCGACGCGGTCTGCACCGTCGGGCGCACGCTGAAATCGGGCACCACCGTGACATTCGAGGTTGTCGATGCCTGAGGTGCGGTTGACCGCCTGGGTGCACGGCCATGTCCAGGGCGTGGGATTTCGCTGGTGGACCCGCTGCCGGGCGCTGGAGCAGGGCCTGACCGGATATGCGGCCAACCAGGCCGACGGCCGCGTGCTGGTGGTGGCCAACGGCCCGCGCGCGGGCGGCGAGCGGCTTCTCGAACTACTGCGGGGCGACAGCACGCCGGGCCGGGTGGACAAGGTGGTCGCCGACTGGTCGGAGCCGACGGAGCAGTTCAGCGGTTTCGTCGAGCGATAGCCGGGCTGGTGCCCATGGTGTCAGAGAGACTCGATTGGCCAGCGGTGTGAAAGTGGCCCGATCACCCACTGCTGACACGCCCCGAGCGAGCAGGGGTGCGGGCCCGCAGCGGTAATCTGGCCCCTCGTGTACCTCAAGAGTCTGACGCTGAAGGGCTTCAAGTCCTTCGCCGCGCCAACGACTCTGCGTTTCGAGCCGGGCATCACCGCCGTCGTAGGGCCCAACGGATCGGGCAAGTCCAACGTGGTCGATGCGCTGGCCTGGGTGATGGGGGAGCAGGGGGCCAAGACGCTACGCGGCGGGAAGATGGAAGACGTCATCTTCGCCGGTACCTCCTCGCGCGCGCCGCTGGGCCGCGCCGAGGTCACCGTCACCATCGACAACTCCGACAACGCGCTGCCGATCGATTACTCCGAGGTCTCGATCACCCGCCGGATGTTCCGCGACGGCGCCAGCGAGTACGAAATCAACGGCAGCAGTTGCCGTTTGATGGATGTGCAGGAGCTGTTGAGCGACTCCGGCATCGGCCGGGAGATGCACGTGATCGTCGGCCAGGGCAAGCTGGACGAAATCCTGCAGTCGCGTCCCGAGGACCGTCGGGCCTTCATCGAAGAGGCCGCGGGCGTGCTCAAGCACCGCAAGCGCAAGGAAAAGGCGCTGCGCAAACTCGACGCGATGGCCGCGAACCTGGCGCGCCTGTCCGATCTCACCACCGAGTTGCGGCGCCAGCTCAAACCGCTCGGCCGCCAGGCCGAGGTGGCTCGCCGGGCCCAGACCATCCAGGCCGATCTGCGCGACGCCCGCCTGCGGCTGGCCGCCGACGACCTGGTCAACCGCCGCTCCGAGCGGCAGGCGATCTTCGACACCGAGACCACGATGCGGCGCGAGCACGACGAGGCCGCCGCCCGGCTGTCGGTGGCGTCCGAGGAGCTGGCCGCGCACGAGTCGTCGCTGGCCGAGTTGTCTCAACGCGCCGAAGCGGTCCAGCAGACCTGGTTCCGGCTGTCGGCCCTGGCCGAACGCGTCGGCGCGACGGTGCGCATCGCCAGCGAACGTGCCCACCATCTCGACATCGAGCCGTCACGGACCAGCGACGCCGACCCCGATGCGCTGGAAGCCGAGGCCGAGCAGGTGGCGTTCTTCGAGGAGCAGCTGCTGGCCGAGCTGGCCGAAGCCCGCACCCGGTTGGATGCCGCCCGTGCCGAGCTGGCCGAGCGGGAGCGCCGTGCGGTGGAGGCCGACAAGGCGCACCTGGCGGCGGTTCGCGCGGAAGCCGACCGGCGGGAGGGTCTGGCGCGGCTGGCCGGTCAGGTCGAGACCATGCGGGCGCGGGTCGAGTCGATCGACGACAGCGTGGCGCGGTTGTCCGAGCGGATCGAACACGCCGCCGCCCGGGTGGAGCACACCCGCGCCGAGTTCGAGGGCGTGCAGAGCCGGGTCGGGGAGCTGGACCAGGGTGAGGTCGGCCTCGACGAGCACCACGAGCGGACGGTGGCCGCACTGCGGCTGACCGACGAACGGGTCACCGAACTGCAGGCCGCCGAACGTGCCGCCGAACGCCAGGTCGCGTCGCTGCGGGCTCGCATCGACGCGCTGTCGGTGAGCCTGGAACGCAAGGACGGCACCGCGTGGCTCGCCCGGAACCACAGCGCCGCAGGGCTTTTCGGTTCGGTCGCGGAACTGGTCAAGGTGCGGTCGGGTTACGAGGCCGCGCTGGCGACGGTACTGGGGTCGGCGGCCGACGGGCTGGCGGTCGACAGTCTGGGCGCCGCGCGCACCGCGGTCGCCGCGCTGAAACAGGCCGACGGCGGCCGCGCGGCGCTGGTGCTGGGTGACTGGCCGGCGCCGCCGCACCCGGCGATCGGTCTGCCGGGTGGCGCGGTGTGGGCGCTGGACCTGATCGAGGCGCCACCGCGGTTGCGCGGGGCGATGGTGGCCATGCTCTCCGGCGTTGCGGTCGTCGACGAACTGGGCGCGGCACTGGAGCTGGTCGCCAACCATCCTGCGCTGCGGGCGGTGACACTCGACGGCGACCTGGTGGGTGCGGGTTGGGTGAGCGGGGGATCCGACCGCAAAGTGTCGACGCTGGAGATCGCCTCGGAGATCGAGAAGGCGCGCGACGAGTTGGCGGCCGCCGAGTCGCAGGTAGCGCAGCTCAGCGCGGCGCTGTCCGGCGCGTTGACCGAGCAGTCCGCCCGCCAGGATGCCGCCGAGCACGCACTGGCCGCCCTCAACGAGTCCGACACGGCGATCTCGGCGATGTACGACCAGCTCGGCCGGCTGGGGCAGGAGGCCAGAACGGCCGAGGAGGAGTGGAACAGGCTGCTGGCGCAGCGCGAGGAGCTGGAAGCCGGCCGGACCCGGACACTCGAGGAGGTCGTCGAACTCGAGACCCGGTTACGCAACGCGCAGGAGACCGAGCACGTCGAGCAGGCCGAGCCGGTGGACCGGCAGGAGATCGCGGCTGCCGCGGACGCGGCACGCAGCTTCGAGGTCGAGGCCCGGCTGACCGTGCGCACCGCCGAGGAGCGCGCCAACGCGGTGCGGGGACGAGCCGACTCGCTGCGCCGCGCGGCGGCGGCCGAGCGCGAGGCGCGGATCAGGGCCGAACAAGCGGCGGCCGCCCGGCTGCGCGCCGCGGCGGTGGCTGCGGCGGTGGCCGAGTCCGGGCGGCTGCTCGCCCGGCGGCTCAGCCGCGTCGTCGACGCGGCTTCGCTGATGCGCGACGGGCTGGCTGCCGAGCGGCAGCAGCGGTCCACGGCCCTGACCGCGGTACGGGAAGAGACGAACCTGCTGAGCGCGCGGGTGGCCGCACTCACCGATTCGCTGCACCGCGACGAGGTGGCCAACGCGCAGGCGGCACTGCGGATCGAGCAGCTCGAGCAGATGGTGCTCGAGCAGTTCGGGATGGCGCCGGCCGACCTGATCGCCGAATACGGCCCGGACGTCCCGCTGCCGCCGACCGACCTGGAGATGGCCGAGTTCGAGCAGGCCAGGGAGCGGGGGGAGCAGGTGGTGGCCCCCGCTCCGATGCCGTTCGACCGCACGTCCCAGGAGCGCCGGGCCAAACGGGCCGAGCGTGAGCTCAACGAGCTCGGCAGGGTCAACCCGCTCGCCCTCGAGGAGTTTGCCGCCCTGGAGGAGCGGTACAACTTCCTGTCCACCCAGCTCGAGGACGTGAAGGCGGCCCGCAAGGATCTGCTGGACGTGGTCGCCGACGTCGACGCCCGGATCCTGCAGGTGTTCAGCGAGGCATTCGTCGACGTCGAGCGGGAATTCCAGATCGTGTTCACCGCCCTGTTCCCCGGCGGCGAGGGCCGGCTGCGGCTGACCCAGCCCGACGACATGCTCACCACCGGGATCGAGGTCGAGGCCCGCCCGCCCGGCAAGAAGGTCACCCGGTTGTCTTTGCTGTCCGGCGGCGAGAAGGCGTTGACCGCGGTGGCGATGCTGGTCGCCATCTTCCGGGCCCGCCCGTCGCCGTTCTACATCATGGACGAGGTTGAGGCGGCGCTCGACGACACCAACCTGCGCCGGTTGATCAGCCTGTTCGAGATGCTGCGGGACCGGTCGCAGCTGATCATCATCACCCACCAGAAGCCGACCATGGAGGTGGCCGACGCGCTGTACGGCGTGACGATGCAGGGCGACGGGATCACCGCCGTCATCTCGCAGCGCATTCGCGGTCAGCAGGTGGACCGGCTGGTGGCCAACTCTTCGTAGGTTGCCCGTAGCGTGGGGCTGACAGTCGCCACCCCGTAGTTCTGGGAAGGATTCATCAGCGTGTCGCAAGGTCTTTGGATCGCCATCGCGGTCATCGCCGCCCTGGTCATCATCGCCGCGCTGGTCTTCGGCCTGGTGCGCTACCGCAAGCGCCAGATCAAGTTGGCGCCCAAGGTCACGCCCGACGCGATCGACCGCTCCGGGGGCTACACCGCGTCCTCCGGCATCACGTTCAGCCAGACCCCGACGCTGCAACCAGAGCGGATCGACACCACCGGACTGCCCGCCGTCGGTGACGACGCCACCATTCCGCGCGACGCGCCCAAGCGACCCATCGCCGAGGTCCACCTTCCCGAACCGCTGGTCGAACCGGTGGCCGAACCCGAACCCGAGCTCGAGGCTGAACCGAAGCCCGAGCCCGAGCCGGCCCCCGAGCCCGAACCCGAAGCGCCGCAGATCGAAACGATCGAGCCCCCGGAAGGACGGCTGGAGCGGCTGCGCGGACGGCTGGCCCGGTCGCAGAACGCGCTGGGGCGCAGCATGCTGGGTCTGATCGGTGGCGGCGACCTCGACGAGGATTCCTGGCAGGACGTGGAGGACACCCTGCTGGTCGCGGATCTGGGCCCGGTGGTGACCGAAGCGGTGGTCTCGCAACTGCGAACCCGGCTGGCCAGCAGCAACGTTCGCACCGAAGCTGACGCGCGGGCGGTGCTGCGCGACGTGCTGATCAAGGAGCTGCATCCGGAGATGGACCGGTCGATCCGGGCGCTGCCGCACGCCGACCACCCGTCGGTGCTGCTCGTCGTCGGCGTCAACGGCACCGGAAAGACCACCACGGTCGGCAAACTGGCGCGCGTCCTGGTGGCCGACGGGCGCCGCGTGGTCCTCGGTGCGGCCGACACGTTCCGGGCCGCCGCGGCCGACCAGCTGCAAACCTGGGCCTCACGGGTCGGCGCGGAGGTGGTGCGCGGCGCCGAAGGCGCGGACCCGGCCTCGGTGGCGTTCGACGCCGTCGACAAAGGCATTGAGGCCGGCGCCGACGTCGTCCTCATCGACACCGCGGGCCGGCTGCACACCAAGGTCGGCCTGATGGACGAACTGGGCAAGGTAAAACGCGTGGTAACCCGCCGTGCCGCGGTGGATGAGGTGCTGCTGGTTCTGGACGCCACCATCGGGCAGAACGGGCTGGCTCAGGCCAAGGTGTTCGCCGAGGTCGTCGACATCACCGGCGCGGTACTGACCAAGCTGGACGGAACGGCCAAGGGCGGCATCGTGTTCCGCGTCCAGCAGGAACTGGGCGTGCCGGTGAAGCTGGTCGGGCTGGGCGAGGGTGCCGACGACCTGGCGCCGTTCGAACCGGCGGCATTCGTCGACGCGCTGCTGGGCTGAAAGCTCTTACACAGCAACTTTTACGTTAATCCTGACGAAACACGGCGGCTCCATTGCCGCAACAACTTATGCGCATGGTTCTCGTCAGGTCACCAGTCATCTTCTGGGGCCCTCCCAACGCTGACTGGAGGTGATAGCGAGTGAGTTTCCCTGTTATGGGCCAGCCCAATACCGGCGATACGGCCTGGATGTTGGCGAGTTCGGCACTCGTGCTGCTGATGACGCCGGGCCTGGCGTTCTTCTACGGCGGCATGGTTCGTGCCAAGAGCGTGCTCAACATGATCATGATGAGCATCAGCGCGATGGGCGTCGTGACGGTGTTGTGGGTGCTCTACGGCTATTCCATGGCATTCGGCAACGACACCGGCAACGTTGTCGGCAGCCCGACCGAATACTGGGGCCTCAAGGGGCTCATCGGTGGCAACGCGGTCGCGGCCGATGCGTCCAAAGGCGTCGCGGCGACTGACATCCCGCTGGCGGGCACGCTGCCGGTCACCGTATTCGTGGCCTTCCAGTTGATGTTCGCGATCATCACCGTCGCCCTGATCTCCGGCGCGGTCGCCGACCGGCTCAAGTTCAGTGCCTGGCTGGTGTTCTCCGGCCTGTGGGCCACGTTGGTGTACTTCCCGGTCGCGCACTGGGTGTTCGCGTTCGACGGGTTCGCCTCGGAGAAGGGCGGCTGGATCGCCAACAAGCTGCACGCGATCGACTTCGCGGGCGGAACCGCGGTGCACATCAACGCCGGTGTGGCCGGCCTCATGCTGGCGCTCGTCCTGGGCAAGCGCAAGGGCTGGCCGACGACGTTGTTCCGGCCGCACAACCTGCCGTTCGTGATGCTCGGCGCCGGTCTGCTGTGGTTTGGCTGGTACGGGTTCAACGCCGGTTCGGCGACCAGCTCCAACGGCGCCGCGGGGGCGACGTTCGTCACCACCACGATTGCCACTGCGGCCGCGATGCTCGCCTGGCTCCTCACCGAGCGCATCCGGGACGGCCACGCCACCACCCTGGGTGCCGCTTCGGGCATCGTCGCCGGACTGGTCGCGATCACTCCGTCCTGCTCATCGGTGAACGCGCTGGGCGCACTGATCATCGGCGCCGTCGCGGGCGTGCTGTGCGCGCTGGCCGTGGGGCTGAAGTTCAAGCTCGGCTTCGACGACTCGCTCGACGTCGTCGGCGTGCACCTGGTCGGCGGGCTGGCCGGCACCCTGATGGTGGGTCTGGTTGCCGCACCCGAAAGCGTCGCGATCAACGGCGTGACGGGCGTGTCCAAAGGACTGTTCTACGGCGGCGGATTCGACCAGCTCGAACGCCAGGCAGTGGGCGCGTTCGCGGTTCTGGCCTACTCCGGCGTCGTCACGCTGATCCTGGCGCTTATCCTGAAGTACACCATTGGGCTGCGGTTGGGAGCAGAGCAGGAATCGGCGGGCATCGATGAGTCGGAGCACGCTGAAAGCGGCTACGATTTCGCGGTCGCCAGCGGTTCGGTTCTTCCCCGTGCCAGCCTGCCGGACACCCCGAACGGCCTGCAGGCACGAGTGGCCGAGAAAGTTGAGGCGGAATAGAAATGAAGCTGATCACCGCGATCGTCAAGCCGTTCACCCTCGACGACGTCAAGACCAGCCTGGAGGACGCCGGCGTCCTGGGCATGACGGTCAGCGAAATCCAGGGCTATGGGCGGCAGAAGGGCCACACCGAGGTCTACCGGGGCGCTGAGTACTCGGTCGACTTCGTGCCCAAGGTCCGGATCGAGGTCGTCGTCGACGACTCCATCGTCGACAAGGTCGTGGACAGCATCGTCCGGGCGGCGCGAACGGGCAAGATCGGCGACGGCAAGGTGTGGGTCAGTCCCGTGGACACCATCGTGCGGGTGCGCACCGGTGAGCGCGGTTCTGACGCCCTGTGAGGTAGACCGACCTTGCTGAAGTCAGGCAGACGGGCCGGCCGGGTGTGACACCGAACCGGTCGGACCCCTCGCCCTCGGAATCAGAAGAAACGCAAGCAGGAAGCGCCGCTGCGGCAGTCGATCTGGCTGCCGCGCGGCGCCAACTGTTGTCTGACGGACTGCGCGGGATGAAGCCTACCGAGATGCGGCAGGCGATGCTGGACCTGCACGAAACCTGGCTCACCGCAAAGGCTTCGGAAATCGGCATCACCGACGACAGCGGCTTCGCGATCGTGGCGGTCGGCGGTCTGGGCCGCCGTGAGTTGTTGCCCTACTCAGACCTCGACCTGGTGCTGGTGCACGACGGCAAGCCGCCCGAAGCGCTAGGTCCGGTCGCGGACAAACTGTGGTACCCGTTGTGGGACGCCAACATTCGGCTCGACCACAGCGTTCGTACGGTGAGCGAGGCGCTGGCCACCGCCAACGCCGATCTGACCGCCGCCCTGGGCATGCTGGAAGCGCGGCACATCGCGGGTGCCGAGGCCCTGTCGACCGAACTGATCGACGGGATCAAACGTCAGTGGCGCAGCGGAATCCGTTCCCGCATGGACGAACTCGTCGAGATGACGCATGCCCGGTGGTTGCGGCTGGGCCGTATCGCCCACCGTGCCGAGCCGGATTTGAAGTCGGGTCGCGGCGGACTGCGCGACGTGCAGCTGCTCAACGCACTGGCCCTGGCGCAACTCATCGACCGCCACGGCATGTCTCGGGCCGACACCGCGGTCGGGTCGCTGGACGATGCCTACCTGACGTTGCTCGACGTCCGCACCGAACTGCATGTGGTGTCCCGCCGGGGCCGCGACCAGCTGCTGGCGCAATTCGCCGACGAGATCAGCGAGGCGCTGGGGGTCGGTGACCGGTTCGACCTGGCGCGCATGCTGTCCAGTGCCGGGCGAACCATCAGCTTCCATGCGGTCACCGGCCTGCGCACCGCCGTCAACGCGCTGCCCAAGCGGGGCCTCACCGCCCTGATGCGACGGCCCAAGCGGCGACCGCTGGACGAAGGCGTCGTCGAATACGCCGGTGAGATCGTGCTCGCTCGCGACGCCCGCCCCGAGAGCGACCCGGGGCTGGTGTTGCGGGTTGCCGCCGCCGCGGCGGATACCGGCGTCCCGATCGGCGCCGCCACCCTGAGCCGGCTGGACAGCGCGCCGCCGCTGCCGACGCCGTGGCCGCGCGAGGCGCTGGACGACCTGCTGGTGGTGCTGTTGGCCGGTCCCACCGCGGTGGCCACCATCGAGGCGCTGGACCGCACCGGGTTGTGGGGCCAGTTGCTGCCCGAGTGGGACGCGATCCGTGACCTGCCACCGCGCGATGTCTCGCACAAGTGGACCGTGGACCGTCACGTTGTGGAGTGCGCCGTGCACGCGGCGCCGCTGACCACCAATGTGGCGCGACCGGACCTGCTTGCCCTGGGCGCACTGCTGCACGACATCGGAAAAGGCCGCGGGATGGACCACTGCGTGCTGGGGGCCGACCTGGTGGTTCCGATCGGCCAGCGGCTCGGGTTGTCGCCGGCCGACGTCGACACGATCTCCAAGATGGTGCGTCACCACCTGCTGTTGCCCATCACGGCCACCCGTAGCGACCTGAACGACCCCAAGACCATCGAGGCGGTCTCCGAGGCGCTGGGCGGTGACCCGCAACTGCTCGAGCTCATGCACGCCCTGTCGGAGGCCGACTCCAAGGCGACCGGCCCGGGTGTGTGGAGTGACTGGAAGGCGTCGCTGGTCGAGGACCTGGTGCGTCGCTGCCGTATGGCGATGGCCGGCGAGGTGCTGCCGCAGGCGGAACCGACTGCGCCACATTACCTTTCGCTGGCCGAGCGGCAGGGCGTACACGTGGAGCTGCAACCGGGCGACGGGGAACGCCGGTGCGCGGTGATGGTGGCGCCCGACCAGCGCGGGCTGGTGTCCAAGGCCGCCGCCGTGCTGGCGCTGAACTCGCTGCGGGTGCATTCCGCGTCGGTGAACATTCACGAGGGAGTGGTGATCACCGAATTCGTGGTGTCCCCGCTGTTCGGGTCCCCGCCTGCCGCGGACCTGTTGCGGCAGCAGTTCGTCGGCGCCCTGCACGGCGACATCGACGTCTGCGCCATGCTCGAGAAGCGGGACAGCGAGGCCGCCCTGTCGGCCACCGCCCGCGCCGGGGAGGTGCAGGTGGGAGTGCCGGTCACCCGTTCCACCGCACCGCCGCGCATCCTCTGGCTGGACACCGACACCCCCGGTCAGCTGATTTTGGAAGTCCGCGCCATGGACCGGGTGGGTCTGCTGGCCCTGCTGGCCCGGGCGCTGGAGCGCGCCGAGACCGACATCCTGTGGGCCAAGGTCAACACGTTCGGGTCGACGGCAGCCGACGTGTTCTGCGTGGCGGTGCCGCCCGAGCTCAACGCGCGGGCCGCGGTGGAGAAGCACCTGCTGGCGGTGCTGGGCGCGCCGGCGGTCGTTCTGGAGGACGAGCCGGTCGGGGACTAGCTCTGCTCCGCGTTTAGCTGGCGCACGGCGTCGATCCTCGCTTTGAGCTGATCGCTGGTGGCCGCGGCGATCGGCGGCCCGCCGCAGCGTCGGCGCAGCTCGTTGTGGATCCAGCCGTGCGGCTTGCCGGTGCGGTGGTGAGCGACCGAAACCAGGGCGTTGAGTTCGCGGCGCAGCTCCCGCAGTTGCCCGTGGGTGGTCATCGTCGCTGCCGGAATACCGGTCTGTGCGCGTCGCTGCAGCTGCTCATCCTGGCGCCGATGCAGCAGCGCGCGCATCTGTTCGGCGTCGAGCAGGCCGGGAATGCCCAGGTAATCGGCCTCCTCGTCGCTGCCGGCGGGGGTGGCGGTGCCGAATGAGGAACCGTCGAAGATGACCTGATCCAGCTCGGCGTCGGCGCCCAGCGAGGTGAAGCCCTTCTCTTCGCCGGGTTCGTTCTGGGTCTTGGTGGCCGGGTCCTCGTCGAGCGGGTCGCCCTCGGATTCGCGGTGCGGTTTGCCCAGGACGTGGTTGCGCTGTGCCTCCAGCTCGCTGGCCAGTTGCAGCAGGTTGGGCACCGACGGCAGGAAGATGCTCGCCGTCTCACCCGCTCGGCGGGATCGCACGAACCGCCCGATCGCCTGGGCGAAGAACAGCGGCGTCGAGGCGCTGGTGGCGTAGATCCCGACCGACAGGCGCGGTACGTCGACCCCTTCGGAGACCATCCGCACGGCGACCAGCCACCGGCTGCTGCTGGCCGAGAACTCCGAGATGCGGGCCGACGACCCGGGGTCGTCGGACAGGACCACGGTGGGCGCCTCGCCGGTCAACTTGGTGAGCAGGGTCGCATAGGCGCGGGCCGCGGTTCGGTCGGAGGCGATTATCATCCCGCCCGCGTCGGGCACATGCTCACGCTTCTGGCGCAGCCGCTGGTCGGCCGCCGCGATCACCGCCGGCATCCATTCGCCGGCCGGGTCCAGGGCGGTGCGCCAGGCCCGCGCGGTCTGCTCGGCCGACAACGGTTCGCCCAGCCGAGCCTCATGCTCCTCGCCGGCGCTGTCCCGCCAGCGGGCCTGTCCGGAATAAGCCATGAACACCACCGGGCGGACCACGCCGTCGGCCAGGGCCTCGGCATAGCCGTAGGTGTGGTCGGCCTTGGATCGCATCAGGCCGTCGGCGTCGGGTTCGTAGTTCACGAACGGGATCGGACTGTCGTCGCTGCGGAATGGGGTCCCGGTCAGGGCGAGCCGGCGGGTGGCGTCGCCGAAGGCTTCCCGGATCGCGTCACCCCAGGTCTTCGCGTCGCCGCCGTGGTGGATCTCGTCGAAGATCACCAGCGTCTTGCGCTGTTCGGTGCGTACCCGGTGCAGGGTCGGGTGGGCAGCCACCTGGGCGTAGGTGACCACCACGCCGTGGTACTCCGGCGAGGTCTGCGGGTTGGAGTTGGAGAACTTCGGGTCCAGGGAGAGCCCCTGGCGTCCGGCGGCCTGCGCCCACTGGATCTTGAGGTGCTCGGTGGGCACGACGACGGTGAGCTGCTCGACGGCCCGGTGTGCGATCAGCTCGCCGGCGATCCGCAGGGCGAAGGCGGTCTTGCCGGCACCGGGTGTGGCCACGGCCAGGAAGTCCCGCGGCTCGGTTCCCAGGTACTTCACCAGGGCGCGACGCTGCCAGCCACGCAACGAGCGAGTGGTGTCGGCAGGGAAGTGGCTGACCGGCTGCAGCGACACATTCCCCCCATCGAACTCGGGCCTGGCGGCTCGGCCGCGCGCAATGGCGCAGTGGCTGTGAAATCTAGCACGGCAACGCTTTTCGGCGCTGCAACGACGTGGCCCGGGGCTCAGATTGGCTGGTCGCGGGTCTGTAGCCAGTCGTGGATCCGGGAGGCGACGTCGGGCCAGCCGGGTTCGAGCATCATGTTGTGGCCCATCGCGAAGAACTCCGGTTCGGTCCGGTAAGCGGCTGCCGTCGCCCGCACTTCCGCGGTGCTGACGAAGCCGTCCTGCTCGGCGCCCAGGACCAGCATCGGGGTGGTGACCAGTGCCGTCCGGACCCGCCGGATCATCGGGTCGAGCGCGGCCGCACGCAGGCTTTCGGGCCCGGCCTGCGATCTGCAGGCTTCGACGACGGCGTATGGCGTCTGCGCGCAGAACAGGTAGTCGCGCGCCATTGCCGGCGTGTCGACGAATTCGAGCAACGTGCCGCCGGCGAACGCCCGCAGGGCGATCAGCGGGTGCCGGCGCCACACACGCATCGCCAGTTTGAGAAAGCCCCTCGGGGGTACGGAGCCGACCAGCACGGCGGCCGGCGCGCGGCGGGTTTCCAGATACCGCTGCACGGCGAAACCGCCCAGTGAATGGCCGATCAGCACGGGTTGGCCACCCAGCGAATCGGCCACGGCGCGGACGTCGTCGACGTAGTCGGCCATGGAGCATCGGAGCAGCGCCTTGGGAGCGGTACTGGCGCCGTGGCCGCGCAGGCTCACCGCCGCCGCGCGATAGCCGGCGTCGGCGAAGTAGTCCAGGAAGTTCTCCCAGCACCACGCCCCGTGCCAGCCGCCGTGCACGAACAGCAGCGGTTGCGCGGTGCGCGAACCCTTCTCGACGACTTCCAGCACTACCGCGCACCCACTGGGACGGCGTCGCTCCGGCTCGTTGCCGTCGCCGCCCCCAGCCCGAGCAGCATGGCCAGCACAACCGGGAACTCGAGGTAGGCGTGATAGCTGGCGAACGCGGAGTACGCGGCTTTGCCGGAGGCGTAGTCGGTGACGAACACCACGGCCAGGGCCACACCGACGGCGGCTCCCAGCGTCCATGCCCTTGCGCCGGTCAGCCACGGAGCGCGGACCTCGAACGCCCGGGCCGCGTCGGGCGCGTAGCGGGGGAAGAAACCAACCCAGACGAAGTAGTGCATCGTCTGCAGGAAGGCGAACACGACGAGCAGCCGCACACCGGCCTCGGTCAGCACGGCTGCGGGCGGCGCGCTGGCCGCCACGATTGTCCGCGGATTCCCGGCGAACCCCGCCAGCGAGGAACTCGTCCCGCCCAGATGGCGGTCGAGAACACCGGAGAGCAGTACGGCGGGCACGACCAGAACCCACCCGATCTGCACGGACCGAAACCACCGGCGCAACGCCGGGGTGGGCAACCGGGCCGCCCACTCCCAGAGGAAGAACAGCGGCACCACATTGTGCAGATGAGACAGCACGACGAAGTGGTACGCGGGCCAGCTCAGCGAGGCGGCCGTGGCGAGCGCCAGCACCACCGCCGCCGCGATCAGCGACGGGCCTCGCAGCCCCGCCACACAGGCCGCGCCGAGCACCGCATAACCGACGACGATCTCCGCCAGCCGGGCCGGTTCGCCGACGACCATGCCCGCCAGCCGGCACAACACGATCACGGTGATCAGACCCAGTAGCCACCAGAGCAGCCGGCCGGACAGCACCGCCGCGAAACGTCCAGTGACGTAGCGCAATTCCAGCACGTTGTGCAAGACCCCGAACGCCATCAACCCCAGTACGGTAGTGGCCAGCGGTGCCCGCATCGCGACGGCCAGAGCCACCGCCGCGGCCCCGGCGAACACCCAGATCACCCGTAAAGTCATCGCGTGTCCCAACTGACCGCTTTCGTTGTCACGGTCGCGGTGGAATCGCTGTGGTACGTCGGCGGACTGGTGGGCATCGTCGGGCTGCGGTGGTGGTCGGCGCTGTTGCTGGCGATCGGTGTCAATGCCGTCACCCATCCGGTGGCGTGGTGGGTATTGGCGCCGGACCCCTCGCTGCCGGCGCTGGCGCTGACGGAGCTCGCGGTCACACTCGCCGAAGCGGTTGTGCTGGCGGTCGCCGTCCGGCGTGAACTGGGCACGCTGGCGCTGCTGAGCGTGGGCGCCAACGCCTCGTCGCTGCTCACCGGGTTGCTCCTCAACCGGTAGGCGGGCCCGGCGGAGGAGACGGCGGCTGTTGCGGCGGCCACCCCGGCGGAGGACCCATCGGGGGCGGGCCCCACTGTGGCGGAGGCGGCTTCGGTCGCCGGGAGCGGCGCACCAGGATCGCGACAACCACGATGGCCGCTAACACCACGACCAGCAGCAACACGACCACCAGCAGCACCGGAGACGACGACGATTTAGCAGGCGCCAGGTCTGCGAGCACAGTGACCACGGGGCAAAACTAACGCCTGTCAAGTTCAAATGAAAGGGTCGACGGGCTTGCGCCGAGACTGAAACCAGGCAGGGCCGCGCCGGCGTGTCGGCTGCGTCGTTGCAGTGTCGCGAGAGCACGGGGATGCGCCGGTCCGCGCCCCGACCATTAGGCTGGCGGTCGTGTTTGAATCGCTCTCCGACCGGTTGACCGGTGCCCTGGCGGGGTTGCGCGGCAAGGGCCGCCTGACCGACGCCGATATCGAGGCCACCACCCGCGAAATCCGGCTCGCGCTACTGGAAGCCGACGTCTCGCTGCCCGTCGTCCGGGCATTCGTCCACCGGATCAAGGAGCGCGCCCGCGGCCACGAGGTCTCCGGCGCCCTCAACCCGGCGCAGCAGGTCGTCAAGATCGTCAACGAGGAACTGATCGGCATCCTCGGTGGTGAGACACGTGAGATCGCCTACGCCAAGAACCCCCCGACGGTGATCATGCTCGCCGGTCTGCAGGGTTCCGGTAAGACGACGCTGGCCGGCAAACTCGCCTTCCGGCTCAAGAACCAGGGCCACACGCCGCTGCTGGTCGCTTGCGACCTGCAGCGCCCCGCCGCCGTCAACCAGCTGCAGGTCGTCGGCCAGCGGGCCGGGGTGCCGGTGTTCGCGCCGCACCCCGGAGCGTCACCCGAGTCCGGCCCGGGCGACCCGGTCGCGGTCGCCGCGGCGGGTATCGCCGAAGCCAAGGCCAAGCATTTCGACTTCGTCATCGTCGACACCGCCGGCCGCCTCGGCATCGACGAAGAGTTGATGGCCCAGGCCGCGGCCATCCGCGACGCCGTCAACCCCGACGAGACCCTCTTCGTCCTGGACGCGATGATCGGCCAGGACGCCGTCGCCACCGCCCAGGCCTTCGGCGAAGGCGTCGGCTTCACCGGTGTGGTGCTGACCAAGCTGGACGGCGACGCCCGTGGTGGCGCGGCCCTGTCGGTCCGCGAAGTGACCGGCGTACCAATACTTTTCGCCTCCACCGGCGAGAAATTCGAGGACTTCGACGTCTTCCACCCCGACCGGATGGCCAGCCGCATCCTGGGCATGGGCGACGTGCTGAGCCTGATCGAACAGGCCGAGCAGGTCTTCGACGCCCAACAGGCCGAGGCTGCCGCCGCCAAGATCGGCGCCGGTGAGCTGACGCTGGAGGACTTCCTCGAGCAGATGCTGGCCGTGCGCAAGATGGGCCCGATCGGCAACCTGCTCGGCATGCTGCCCGGCGGCGCGCAGATGAAGGACGCGCTGGCCGAGGTCGACGACAAGAGCCTTGACCGCATTCAGGCGATCATCCGCGGCATGACGCCGGCCGAGCGGGCCGACCCGAAGATCATCAACGCCTCGCGGCGGCTGCGCATCGCCAACGGCTCCGGCGTCACCGTCTCCGAGGTCAACCAGTTGGTCGACCGCTTTTTCGAAGCCCGCAAGATGATGTCCTCGATGCTCGGCGGCATGGGAATCCCCGGGCTGGGCCGTAAATCGGCGACGCGCAAATCACGCAGCTCGAAGGGCAAGAAGGGCAAGAAGGGCGCCCGCGGACCGACGCCGCCGAAGACGCGCAGCCCGTTCGGCGCGGGCATGCCCGGCATGCCGGCAGGGTTCCCGGACCTGTCGCAGATGCCGGAGGGCCTCAACGAACTGCCGCCCGGGCTGGCCGACTTCGACCTGTCCAAGCTGAAGTTCCCCGGCCAGAAGTAGCCGCGCAGTGCGGCTGCACGTGCGGGGGCTGGGCCTGCCCGGCGACGTCGTCACCGAACTGTGGATAGTCGACGGCCGCATCAGCGCCGAACCGGTGTCCGGCGCCGACACCGTCTTCGATGGCGGCTGGATCCTGCCGGGGCTGGTGGACGCTCACTGCCACGTCGGGCTCGGCGAGCACGGCCCCGTCGAACTCGACGAAGCGATCGCCCAGGCCGAAGCCGAACGTGACGCCGGGGCACTGTTGTTGCGCGACTGCGGCTCACCGATCGACACCCGCAGCCTCGACGACCACCACGACCTGCCCCGCATCATCCGCGCCGGACGGCACCTGGCCCGGCCCAAGCGCTACATCCCCGGTCTGGCCGCCGACATGGAAGACGAATCGCAGCTGCCGGACGCCGTCGCCGAGCAGGCCCGCCGCGGCGACGGGTGGATCAAGCTGGTCGGCGACTGGATCGACCGGGGGATCGGCGACCTGGCGCCGCTGTGGTCCGACGACGTCCTCAAAGCCGCGATCGACACCGCACACGCCCACGGTGCCCGCGTCACCGCGCACGTCTTCGGCGAGGACGCGCTGCCCGGCCTGATCAAGGCCGGGATCGACTGCATCGAACACGGCACCGGCCTCACCGACGAGACGATCGAGCTCATGGTCGAACACGGCACCGCGCTGGTGCCTACCTTGATCAACCTGGAGAACTTCCCGGGCATCGCCGATGCCGCGGTCCGTTACCCGAAGTACGCCGCGCACATGCGTGACCTCTACGACCGCGGCTATCCGCGGGTGGCCGCGGCGCGTGACGCCGGCGTCCCGGTCTACGCCGGCAGCGACGCCGGCGGCATGATCAGGCACGGGCGCATCGCCGACGAGGTCGACGCTCTACGCCGGATCGGCATGACCGCCGAGGAAGCGCTGGGGGCGGCATGCTGGGACGCCCGCCGCTGGCTGGGCCGGCCGGGTCTGGACCACGGCGCTTCGGCCGACCTGGTGTGCTACGCCGACGATCCCCGCCGGGGTCCCGACGTGCTGAATCAGCCGGACTTGGTGATCCTGCGCGGCACCGTGTTCCGGCCCGGACGATCCTAGATTTCGCTCAGTGTTAGCCGTGCGCTGCCACACCTGGCCGCGCCGAGATGGTTACCATCGCTAAATGGCGTTGGCCAGCGGCGCAACTTTTGCCGGTTACACCGTCGTACGCATGCTGAGATCGTCGGCGACGGGCGAGTTGTACCTGGCCCAGCGCCCGGATCTGCCGGGGTGGCGGATGCTGAAGGTGCTTCCGTTCACACTGTGGGCTGACGGCGACTTCCGCGCCCGGTTCCACCGCGAAAACGTGAGCGTCGCCAACCTCTATCACCTCAACATCGTCGAGGTGCACGAGCGCGGAGAGTTCGACGGACAGCTCTGGTTCGCAATGGATTACGTCGACGGCACCGACGCGGCCCAGTTGATGGCCGATCGTTTCCCCGCGGTACTGCCGGTCAGCGAGGTCGTCGCGATCATCACCGCCGCGGCCGCCGGCCTTGACTTCGCCCATCTGCGCGGCGTGCTGCACCGCGACGTCCGGCCCGCCAACCTGTTGCTGACTACCCCGGGCGCGGGTGAACCGCGAATCATGTTGTCCGACTTCGGGTTACAGCGCCCGCCGGGCGAGAGTGGGTATGCCGCCCCGGAGGAGTCGGCCGGCGCGGCCACCGACGGCCGCGCTGACCAGTACGCGCTGGCCGCCACCGCGGTGCATTTGTTCACCGGGGCGCCGCCGGCGCAACCGAAGCCCCCCAGGCTCAGCGAGGGGCGCCCGGACCTGGCCCGATTGGACGAGGTGCTCGCCAGGGCGCTGGCTGAAGACCCGGCGGATCGATTCGGCAGTTGCCGCGAGTTCGCCACGGCGCTTGCGGAACGAGCCGGGATCGTCGACCGCGAGGTGCCCGTCGCGCAACCGGCCGTCGAGCCAGCGTATGTCGTCGACTACCCGGCTTACGCCTGGCCGGAAGCCATTCCCCAACCGTCCGGCGCCGAACCGGCCGCCGGCCCCCCGAGGGGCTTGCTGCGGTCCGCGGCGGGTTCCGCGGCCCGGCGCCTCGACGCGTTCTCGACCGGTTCCCGGGGACCGAGGAGGTTCGGCCCGCGCCGGCTGATGATCGGCGCCGTCGCGCTGTTGTTGCTGGTCGGGTTGTTGGCAGCCGGCATCGCGATCGGGCGCCAAACCAGCGAACCTGCCCCGCAGGCCGGCGGTCCGGTGACCACCTCGAGCACCCCACCCGGCAGCACCCCGGCGGCCGCCCCGCTGCCACTGAACGGCACCTACCGGATCGAGGTGCAACGCTCCCGGCAGACCTTCGACACCAAGCCCACCCCGCAGCCGCCGGACGTCGAGACCTGGTGGGCGATCCGCTCGTCGTGCACCCCCACCCGCTGCCTGGCCGCGGCGACGCTGCTCAGCGACGGCGACCATACCCGGGAGAAGTCGCCGGACGTGCACCCGCTGCTCCTGGAGTTCATCGACGGCCAGTGGCGATCCCGGGCGGAGACCACAAAATTCTCCTGCGTCGGTCCCACCGGTCAGGCGAGCGCCCAGACCACCATCCAGGTGCTCACGCTGCAGCCGCAACCGGAGGGTGACCTCGTCGGGGAGATGGCCATCACCGTGAAGAGCAATGAATGCAGTCAGCTGGGCGGCCTCATCCGCATCCCCACCGTGGCCAGCCGCGACGGTGACATCCCACCCGCCGTGAACGTGCCCGACCCCGTGACGGTCACTCCGGCGACGACGCCCGCAACGACGGCGACGACGCAAACGCCGACGTCAAGGCCCTCGGGGCCGGGGGGTTGAACGACTCCGATAAAAAGATTGCGAGCGTTCACTCTCTATGTTAACTTCGAGCCAAGCCCATTCGACTTGGAGGAACAGTGACTTACGACGTGATCGTCCGCGACGGCCTGTGGTTCGACGGAACGGGTGCCAAACCCCAGATCCGGACGCTGGGCATCCGCGATGGCGTGGTGGCCACGGTCTCGGCCGGTCCGCTGGACGAGAGCGGCTGCCCCGAGGTGATCGATGCGGCGGGGAAGTGGATCGCGCCGGGATTCATCGACGTCCACACCCACTATGACGCCGAGATCCTGCTCGACCCGGGCCTGCGGGAATCGGTGCGGCACGGCATCACCACGTTGCTGCTGGGGAACTGCTCGCTGTCGACGGTCTACGCCAACTCCGAAGACGCCGCCGACCTGTTCAGCCGCGTCGAGGCGGTGCCGCGCGACTTCGTCTTGAAAACGCTGCAGGACAACAAGACCTGGTCCTCGCCCGCGGAGTACATCGCCGCTTTGGACGCCCTCCCGCTGGGGCCCAACGTGAGCTCGATGCTGGGCCACTCGGACCTGCGGGCCTCGGTGCTGGGTCTCGAGCGCGCCACCGACGAGACCGTGCGGCCCACCGACGCCGAGCTGGACAAGATGGCCCGGCTGCTCGACGAGGCGCTGGATGCCGGCATGCTCGGCATGTCCGGTATGGACGCGCCGATCGACAAGCTGGACGGCGACCGTTTCCGCTCGCGGGCGCTGCCGTCCACCTTCGCGACATGGCGCGAACGGCGCCGGCTGATCAAGGTGCTGCGCAAGCGCGGCCGCATCCTGCAGAGCGCTCCCAACGTCAACAGCCCGGTGTCTCCGCTGATGTTCTTCCTCACCAGCAGCCGGCTGCTCAACCGCAAAAAAGGAGTGCGGATGAGCATGCTGGTGTCGGCGGACGCCAAGTCGATGCCGCTGGGGGTGCACCTGTTCGGACGGGGTACCCGGTTGCTCAACAAGGTCCTGGGCGCCAGCGTGCGCTTCCAGCACCTGCCGGTGCCGTTCGAATTGTATTCCGACGGAATCGATCTGCCGGTCTTCGAGGAGTTCGGCGCCGGTACGGCCGCCCTGCACCTGCGTGATCAATTGCAGCGCAACGAGTTGCTGGCCGACGAGGAGTACCGCCGCCGGTTCCGCCGGCAGTTCGACCGCCGCAAGCTCGGGCCGTCGCTGTGGCACCGCGATTTCCACGACGCGGTGATCGTGGAGTGCCCCGATGAGTCGTTGATCGGCAAGAGTTTCGGCGCCATCGCCGACGAGCGGGGACTGCACCCACTGGACGCCTTCCTGGATATTCTCGTCGAGAACGGCGAACGCAATGTGCGGTGGACCACCACCGTCGCCAACCACCGGCCCAGGCAGCTCGACAAGCTGGCGGCTGACCCCAGCATCCACATGGGCTTCTCCGACGCCGGCGCACACCTGCGCAACATGGCCTTCTACAACTTTCCGCTGCGGCTGCTCAAACGTGTGCGAGACGCGCAGCAGGCCGGGCGGCCGTTCCTGACCCCCGAGCGAGCGATATACCGCCTGACCGCCGAAGTGGCGGAGTGGTTCGGGATCAACGCCGGCACGCTGCGCGAGGGTGACCGCGCCGACTTCGTGGTGATCGACCCCGCTCATCTGGACAGCTCGGTGGACTCCTACAACGAGGAGGCGGTGCCCTTCTACGGCGGCCTGCGGCGCATGGTCAATCGCAACGACGCGACCGTGATCGCCACGGGTGTGGGCGGTGCGGTGGTGTTCCGCAGCGGCGAGTTCCGCGAGGGCTTCGGTCAGACCCTGAAGTCGGGTCGCTACCTGCGCGCGGGTGAGCGGCGGCCGGCTTCGATGAGCCTGTCTGCCTGACATGGCACGGACCCAGCAGCAACGCCGGGAGGAGACGGTCGGCCGGCTCCTGCAGGCCTGTATCGACACCATCGTCGAGGTCGGATATGCCCGTGCCTCGGCCGCCCTGATCACCAAGAGGGCCGGAGTATCGGTGGGCGCCCTGTTCCGCCACTTCGAAACGATGGGCGATTTCATGGCGGCAACGGCGTCGGAGGTGCTGCGCCGCCAGTTAGAGACGTTCACCAAACAGGTCGCGGAGATACCGGCCGACCGGCCGGCGCTGGACGCGGCGCTGGCGATCCTGCGCGACATCACCTCCGGTTCGATCAATGCGGTGCTCTACGAGCTGATGGTCGCCGCGCGCACCGACGAGAAGCTCAAAGCCACGTTGCAACATGAGTTGTGGCAGTACCGGGCGAAGATGTACGACGCTGCGCGGGCAATGCCCGGGACGGAGAACATTCCCGAAGACACTCTTCCGGTACTGGTGGCATTGCTGACCAATGTCTTCGACGGCGCGGCCGTGGTGGAAGGCGTACTGCCGCAACCCGAGATCGCCGAGCGACGGATTCCGGTGTTGAGCGAGCTGATGACCGCGGTTTGGCGGCCACCGGCCTGACGCCGAGCAGACGCAAAGTCGCCCTGGAACACGTGTTCCAGGGCGACTTTGCGTCTGCTCGCGGGTGGTAGCCGGGTGGTGGGCGGGCCGCTATTTCTGCAGGGTGAACTGGTTGACGTCGATATAGCCGTCCCGGAAGAGCTGGGCGCAGCCGGTCAGGTAATGCATGTAGCGGTCGTACACCTCTTCGGACTGGAGTTCGACGGCCCGGTCCTTGTGTGCGGCGAGGGCTTCGGCCCACAGGTCGAGAGTCCGCGCGTAGTGCGGCCGCAGTGACTGGTTGCGGGTCAGCGTGAAACCCGCACCGGCGGAATGCTCTTCGACCATCTCGACGATCGGCGGGGCGCCGCCCGGAAAGATCTGGGTCTTGATGAAGTGGAAGAACCGGATCACCCGCAGGGTCAGGGGCAAGCCCCGGTCGGTCATCTGCTGCTTGGTGAAGCCGGTGATCGTGTGCAGCATCAGCACTCCGTCGGCGGGCAGGATCCGGTGAGCCTTCGCGAAGAAGTCGGCGTGCCGGTCGTGACCGAAGTGCTCGAAGGCGCCGATCGACACGATGCGGTCGACGGGTTCGTCGAACTGCTCCCAGCCCTGCAGCAGCACGCGCCTGGCGCGTGGGCTGTCCAACTGGTCGAACGACTTCTGCACGTACGCCGCCTGATTCTTCGACAGCGTCAGGCCGACGACGTTCACGTCGTACTGTTCGATGGCCCGGCGCAGGGTGGCGCCCCAGCCGCAGCCCACGTCCAGAAGTGTCATCCCGGGCTGCAGACCCAGTTTGCCCAGTGACAGGTCGATCTTGGCGATCTGCGCCTGTTCGAGCGTCATTTCGTCGCGCTCGAAGAACGCGCAGCTGTATGTCTGGGTCGGGTCCAGAAACAGCTGGAAAAACTCGTCAGACAGGTCGTAGTGCGCTTGCACGTCGTCAAAATGTGGCGTCAGGGCGTTAACCATAAGGCTGGTCAGCGTACGCCGGCACCGGACGCGCGGACCCGGAAAACGCGGCGTGATGCTTTGCTGTGACCGGAGCGTGCCCCGCTGTTACAACGAGCCGATACCGGCCTGCGGGCCGAGCGCGAAGCCCCAGTCGAACAGGCTGGCCGCCTGGTCCCAGTACGTCGGCCCGCCCTCTTTGACCAGCCCGTACATCATGGCGATCACCAGCCGGCGGCCACCACGGGCTGCCGCGCCGACGAAAGTCTTGCGCGCGGCGTTGGTGAATCCGGTCTTGCCGCCGATGGCGCCCGGATACCGGGCCAGCAGCTCATCCTGGTTCAGGATTGGTTGGTCCCCGTTCTCGCCGGGAAACATCGCCGACGGCTCGGCGGTGATGTTGGCGAAAGTCGGGTTGGCCATGGCCGCGCGGAAGATCACCGCGAGGTCGTGCGCCGTCGACCAGCCGGAGTCGTCGGGCCCGTCCAAACCGGAGGGCGTCGCCGCGTGGGTGTTCGACGCCCCCAGCGAGGCGGCCTTCGCGTTCATCTTGGCCACCGCGGCTTGTTGGCCGCCCAGCATGTCGGCCAGCGTGTTGGCGGCGTCGTTGCCCGACACCAGCAACAGACCGTCCAGCAGCTGGCGCGCGGTGTAAGTGTGCCCGACTTTGACCCCGACGCAGTTGCACTCCACCGCGGTGTCCGTCAGGTCCGCGACGACCGTGGTGTTCAGCGGCACCTCATCGAGTACGACCAGCGCCAGCAGCACCTTGATGGTGCTCGCCGGCGGGTGGGCGACGTTCTGCTCGCGTCCGGCCAGGACCTGACCGCTGTCCATGTCGGCGACGATCCAGGTCTGGGCGGGGCCGTCGGGGATCGGCATCGAACCCGCCGCCTGCTGAACGTCGGTGTCGGCGCCGGAAACCGGGGCCGCGCCGAGGAAGGTGACGCAGAGCAGCGCGGCGGCGATGGCCATGAGCTTTCGCATGGGCGCAGATTTTATCGCCTGCGGCCGCGGTGTTGAATCGAGACATGTTGAGCCTGGAAGAGATATCCGACCGTCTGGAGATCCAGCAGCTTCTCGTCGATTACTCGTCGGCGATCGACCAGCGCCGGTTCGACGACCTGGACAAGGTCTTCACTCCGGACGCGTACATCGACTACACGGCCCTGGGAGGAATCGCCGGCGAGTACCCCGAGGTCAAGAAGTGGCTGTCGGAGGTGCTGCCGAACTTCCCGGTGTACTCGCACATGCTGGGCAACTTCTCGGTCCGCATCGACGGTGACACCGCGTCGTCGCGGGTGATCTGCTTCAACCCGATGGTGCTGGGCGGGGAGAAGGACCAGATTCTGTTCTGCGGGTTGTGGTACGACGACGAGTTCGCGCGTACCTCCGAGGGCTGGCGGATGACCCGCCGCGTCGAGACCAAGACCTTCCAGAAGGTCATGTAGCCGGGCTTAGCCTCGGGTCGCTCCTCGCCGCGGGCGCCGAAATTGCCGGCAGGGCTGTGTCGCGGCCCCGGACACGACCATGGCGGCAATCTGGGCGCAGCAGCGCTCTCGCTTCGGGTCCAACGGTGGCGACCCGCAGCGCCCGGCTCCGCCGCGCTTGCGATCGCCACGGCAATTAACGCCGGGGCACCCGGTTCTGGCACAATGGGCCGCTGTCCGCCCCGCGATCACGATCGCCGGGTGGTCACACACGCGAGGCAAAACCGGACCCGGGCAACCCGCCCCGGTCGCTGAATTGCAGCGTGACACCACAGGAGAGTCGCTTAACCATGGCTGTGAAGATCAAGCTCACCCGTCTTGGCAAGATCCGCAATCCCCAGTACCGCATCGCCGTCGCCGACGCGCGCACCCGTCGCGACGGCCGCTCCATCGAGGTCATCGGCCGTTACCACCCGAAGGAAGAGCCGAGCCTGATCGAGATCGACTCCGAGCGCGCGCAGTACTGGCTCGGCGTCGGCGCCCAGCCCACCGAGCCCGTCCTCAAGCTGCTGAAGATCACCGGTGACTGGCAGAAGTTCAAGGGCCTGCCCGGCGCCGAGGGCCGCCTGAAGGTCAAGCCGGCCAAGCCCAGCAAGCTCGAGCTGTTCAACGCCGCGCTGGCAGCCGCCGACGGCGGGCCCACCACCGAGGCCACCAAGCCGAAGAAGAAGTCCGCGCCGAAGAAGGCCGCCAAGGGCGACGAGGCGGCTGCCGACGCACCGGCGGAGGCGCCGGCCGAAGGCACCGAGGCCGCCACCGAGACCGAGAGCTGATCGGCGCCATGAGCACCGTCGTGGTCGACGCCGTCGAACACCTGGTCCGTGGCATCGTCGACAACCCTGACGATGTCCGGGTCGATCTGGTGACCAGCCGTCGTGGGCGCACTGTCGAGGTTCACGTCCATCCTGACGACCTGGGCAAGGTGATCGGTCGGGGTGGCCGTACCGCCACCGCGCTGCGCACGCTGGTCGCCGGCATCGGTGGCCGCGGCATCCGCGTCGACGTGGTGGACACCGACCAGTAGCAGCGCTCACATGGAGCTGATCGTCGGGCGCGTGGCGAAAGCGCACGGCATCTCCGGCGAACTCGTCGTCGACGTCCGCACCGACGATCCCGACGTCCGGTTCGCGCCGGGCGCCACCTTGCGTGCCAGGAAGCCCCGCGACCCGGGTCCCGCGCGCGGCTACGTCGTCGAGAGTGCACGACCGCACGGGGCCCGGCTGCTGGTGCGCCTGGCAGGCGTCGATGACCGGGATGGCGCTGATGCGATGCGGGGCAGCTTGTTCGTCATCGATTCCGCAGAGCTGCCACCGATCGACGAGCCGGACACCTACTACGACCACCAGTTGGAAGGATTGCGGGTCCGCACCAGGGCGGGCCAGCAGATCGGCGTCGTCGCCGAAGTCCTGCACACGAACGGCGGTGAGTTGCTGTCGGTCAAGAGCGAATCCGGTGAAGTGCTGGTGCCCTTCGTAAGTGCGATCGTCACTTCGGTGTCGCTGGCTGACGGCACGCTCGAAATCGAACCGCCAGAAGGCCTGTTGGACCTGGGATGAGAATCGACGTCGTCACGATCTTCCCAGCGTACCTGCAGCCGTTGCGAGAATCGTTGCCGGGCAAAGCTATTGCGTCGGGTCTCGTCGACCTGCAGGTGCACGATCTGCGCCGGTGGACCTACGACGTGCATCATTCGGTGGACGACTCGCCCTACGGCGGGGGCCCCGGCATGGTGATGAAGGCGCCGGTCTGGGGCGAGGCGCTGGACGAAATCTGTTCGGAAGAAACGCTTCTGGTGGTTCCCAGCCCGGCCGGCGTGCTGTTCGACCAGACCACCGCGCAGCGGTGGAGCTCCGAGCGGCACCTGGTCTTCGCCTGCGGCCGCTACGAGGGCATCGACCAGCGCGTGGTCGAGGACTCCGCGCGCCGGATGCGGGTCGAAGAGGTGTCGATCGGTGACTACGTGTTGCCCGGCGGTGAGTCAGCGGCCCTGGTGATGATCGAGGCCGTGCTGCGCCTGATGACCGGAGTGTTAGGCAATCCCGCCTCGGCCCAACACGATTCGCACTCGCCGGCGCTGGACCGGCTGCTCGAGGGGCCCAGCTACACGCGCCCGCCGAGTTGGCGCGGCCTGGATGTCCCGGAAATTCTGCTGTCGGGCGACCACGCCCGAATCGCCGCGTGGCGCCGCGAGGTGTCCCTGCAGCGCACCCGCGACCGCCGCCCCGAGCTGCTGGACTGATTTCCCTCGCGAGCAGACGCAAACTCGCATGAAATCCGCCGATCCAGTGCGAGTTTGCGGCTGCTCGCGCCAGAACTAGATGCGGCCGTTGGGGAAGATTGTCTTGACGGCTTGGGTGATCGTCTCACGTGCCGTTGCGTCGTCGGAGGGCTGCAGCGACTCGATCACCATGATGTAGCGACGGTCTTTACCGATCACACCGGTCGACAGATGCATCCAGTCGGCGCCGATGCAACACATCCAACCCTGCTTCACCGCAACGGGTTCGGCATACAGCCCCTCAGGAATGCCGAATCGCTGGGGGTAGCCGTCGACTCCCGTCGGGGTCGACTTGGCCAGGTCGTTGACGATCAGCCGGGCCCGCTCCACGGGCAATCCGCCCGAGCCGTCGAGCAGCATTTCGTAGTAGCGGATCAGGTCGGGCGCCGAACTGATGGTGTTCCACCACCGCCCGTCGCTGGGCGGCGCCGTCGACGTCAGCCCGTACCGGCTCGCCACCTGCGTGATGATGGAGTCGCCGCCGTCCTGGCCCCAGAAACGCTCTGCCGCGCCGTCGTCGGACGACTGCAACATCACGTCCAGCGACTGGCGGTCGTCGGGGGAGAGCACTGACCTGCCTTCGGCCTCGCGCAGCAGCAGATCATCGGCGATGAACAGCTTGGCCACCGACGCCGTGGCGATGATCTGGCTGTTGCCGTTGGAGACCAGCTCGTGCGTGGCGCGGTCGAAGATCGCCACCGAGAGGGTCGCTCCGCTCGCCGCGGCCTGGTCGGTGGCCTGCTTGATGCGTGCCTGCACGCCGGCCAGCCCGCCCGCGGCCAGGGTCGTCGGCAGCGCCATCGGCTGTCCGGTCGGGGTGATGGAGCGCAGCAGCAGCTCGACCAGCTGCTGCTGAGGCTGTGGCTGGGGCTGAGCCGCGGTCCGGTCCGTCGAGTAGCTGAACGCCTTCGCGTGCACCGTCGCCTCGCAACCGGCGGCCACCACCAATGCCGCCGCCGCCAGGGCGGAAAGCAACGTCAGCGGCCGGGCTCGCATGGCACTCCTTCGGCATCCTCGGGCTTCTTCAAGGCATCCGTTCGGGGCGGGCCGCGGCGCATTTCCGAGTCAGCTGCCCCGGGAATCCGGCTCGGCGGGTCCTTGGCAAGGGTTCGGATCCGCGCGGTTCGACCCCAGCTATATGTACCACTTGCAGGCGGTTTAGGGCGGGCGCGAACCACTACAGTTTCCTGTGATTTTCACTGCATGCGCCCCGTCTGGCACAATTGGCCAGTTGTCTTTTAGCGGTTGTCGGCGGGCTGGGTGCCTACCGCCTGCTGAGAGGTACACCCAAGAAGCCCTAACCATCGGCTTGGTGACCGTCGCACGCCTGCGTGCGCGCGGCTCGCGAAGCCGCGACCCCGAGGAAGTGTCTTTCCAATGAACAGGCTGGACTTCGTCGACCAGGCGTCGCTGCGCGACGACATCCCCGCCTTCAACCCGGGCGACACCATCAACGTGCACGTCAAGGTGATCGAGGGCGCCAAGGAGCGCATCCAGGTCTTCAAGGGCGTGGTGATCCGTCGGCAGGGTGGCGGCATCCGCGAGACGTTCACCGTGCGCAAGGAGAGCTACGGCGTCGGTGTCGAGCGGACCTTCCCGGTCCACTCGCCGAACATCGACCACATCGAGGTGGTCACCCGTGGCGACGTCCGCCGCGCCAAGCTGTACTACCTGCGTGAGCTCCGCGGCAAGAAGGCCAAGATCAAGGAAAAGCGCTGACCGCGGTCGCGACCCGGCGTCCGCAGCCGTACGCCCTGTGCTGGCTACGCTGATCTCGTGACTGACACTGAGGATTCCCCTCCGGAGGACTCACCCTCGGAGCGCCAGCCGGACGCCGGCAAGTCGGAGTCGACCGTGCCGAAGACCGACACGTCGGGCGAGACCGACTCGGATCCCAAGCCGAAGGGCAAGAAGGAAAAGCCCGAGAAGCGTTCGACGCTGCGCGAGTTGACCACGCTCGCGGTCGTCGCGATCGTTCTCTACTACGTGATGCTGACGTTCGTCGCGCGTCCGTACCTGATTCCGTCCGAGTCGATGGAACCCACTCTGCACGGCTGCTCCACGTGTGTCGGTGACCGCATCATGGTCGACAAACTGACCTACCGGTTCAGCTCTCCGAAACCGGGTGACGTCATCGTCTTCAAGGGACCACCGTCGTGGAATGTCGGCTACAAGTCGATCCGTTCGTCCAACACCGCGCTGCGCTGGGCCCAGAACGTGCTGTCCTTCATCGGTTTCGTGCCGCCCGACGAGAACGACCTGGTCAAGCGGGTGATCGCGGTCGGTGGGCAGACGGTGGCCTGCCGCGCGGATACCGGCCTGACGGTCAACGGCAAGCCGGTGAAGGAGCCGTACCTGGACCCGTCCACCATGATGGCCGATCCGTCGGTCTATCCCTGCCTGGGCAGCGAGTTCGGCCCTGTCAAGGTGCCGGAGGGACGGCTGTGGGTTATGGGCGACAACCGGACCCACTCGGCGGATTCGCGCGCGCACTGCCCGATGCAGTGCACCGGTGACCCGACGGCGGGCACCGTGCCGGTCGCCAATGTCATCGGCAAGGCCAGGTTCATCGTGTGGCCGCCGAAGCGATGGGGTGGTGTGGGTTCGATTGACCCCCAGCAGGGTCAGTGACCATGGCCACCACCTGGCCGCCCCGCACGGTGATCCGCAAGTCCGGAGGGCTGCGCACCTTGGAATCGGCGCTCTACCGCAATGGTCTGGGCCCCGTCGCCGGAGTGGACGAAGTGGGCCGCGGGGCCTGCGCCGGGCCGCTGGTCGTGGCGGCCTGCGTGCTGGGCCCTGGACGGCTGGAAAGCCTTGCTGCTCTTGATGATTCGAAGAAGCTGACCGAAAAGGCCCGGGAGAAGCTGTTCCCGCTGATCCGCCGGTACGCGCTGGCCTATCACGTGGTGTTCATCCCGTCGACCGAGGTGGACCGCCGCGGTGTGCACGTGGCCAACATCGAGGGCATGCGGCGCGCGGTGGCCGGTCTGTCGTTGCGGCCGGGATACGTCCTGAGCGACGGCTTCCGGGTGCCCGGCCTGTCGGTTCCGTCGCTGCCGGTGATCGGTGGTGACGCGGCGGCCGCCTGCATCGCCGCGGCCAGCGTGCTGGCGAAAGTCAGCCGGGACAGGTTGATGGTCGCCATGGACGCCGAGCACCCCGGCTACGGTTTCGCCGACCACAAGGGCTACAGCACGCCCGCGCACAGCCGCGCGCTGGCCCAGCTGGGTCCGTGCCCGCAGCACCGGTATTCGTTCATCAACGTGCGGCGGGTCGCGACCGGCGGCACGGCCGAGTTCGTGGCCGAGTGCCCGAGCGATAGCGGCGATTTCCGTTGAGAGAAGATGGGGCAGCAGCTCCGGGAGAAGGACGTCTGAACTGATGAGTGCAGAGGATCTCGAGAAGTACGAAACCGAGATGGAGCTCTCGCTGTACCGCGAATACAAGGACATCGTCGGTCAGTTCAGCTATGTCGTGGAGACCGAGCGTCGCTTCTATCTCGCCAACAGCGTGGAGATGGTGCCGCGCAACGCCGACGGCGAAGTGTATTTCGAACTGCGGCTGGCCGACGCGTGGGTGTGGGACATGTACCGGCCGGCCCGCTTCGTCAAGCAGGTGCGGGTGGTCACGTTCAAAGACGTCAACATCGAAGAGGTCGAGAAGCCCGAACTGCGGCTGCCCGAATAGCGGTAAGGCTAGGACGCGTCCTCTTCGGAGTCCGGCAGGTTGCCGCGGGACTCGATGACCTTGCGGGCGACGTCGGCGAGCTTGATGTTCAGGCCCTGCGAGTGGCGGCGCAGCAGATCGAAGGCGTCGTCCTCGTTCATGTCGTGCAGCATCATCAGCATGCCGACAGCCTTGCCGATCTCCCGGTTGCTCAGCAGCCCCCGGCGCAGGCTGGTGGCGTCCTCCCCGTGCGCGATGGCGTTGATGGCGACGCTGGCGAAGGAGGCCAGCACCGCGGCCCGGCCCGCGGCCTCCGAGTCGAAGACGTTGGGCTTTTCGCTGAACAGGTTCAGTGCGGCGCCCTTGCGCTTGTCGATCAGCAGCCGGAACCCCATGGCACCGCGCACCGGTGTCTCCTCGACCAGGCGGGCGGCGAAATGTGGCCACTGGTTCGGCTTGGT
The DNA here is from genome assembly GCF_048287075.1 of Mycobacterium sp. 23. Classification (NCBI taxonomy): domain Bacteria; kingdom Bacillati; phylum Actinomycetota; class Actinomycetes; order Mycobacteriales; family Mycobacteriaceae; genus Mycobacterium; species Mycobacterium sp. 23. The sequence continues at coordinate 1,699,295 of NZ_JBLVUX010000005.1, read as the reverse complement.
CAGGTCCGGCTCGACCTGCGGCGTTTCTTCCTCGATCGCATCGATACAGGGGCCGTCACCGGAACGGCGTTCGAGGTCGTCGACACGGTGGGCGAGCCGCGAACTGGCGCCGACGGTGACGTAGCGGTCGTCGCGCTTGACCAGCAGGCTGGCGTGGTCACAACCCGGGACCACCAGGGTGGCGGCCACACAGATCGCGGCATACATCTGGGTCGCATCCGAACCCTGGTAGATGATCTCGGCAAGGGCGGCGAAAACCGTTGCCGGGTCAGCCGTGAGTGCACCCGGTGCTGCACTGGCGGCGGTGGTCTCGTCGGCCACGTCGCTTCCTCCCTTCGGCGCTGCTATGGCCGTAGAGTAGCGGGACCGCGCGCGGCCTCACACGCCGACGGCGCGTTCGAGATCTTTCAGAGACGTCTCCAGGTGACTCAGCATGCGTTGCAGGTGCGGCACACTGCCTCTGGCGCCGACAAGTCCGAAGTCGAGATTCTCGGCGTTGTGGGTCACCGTGATGTTCATCGCCTGACCGTCCAAGGTAATCGACAGCGGGTAGTTGCCGACCATCTGCGCCCCCCGCCAGTACAGCGGCTCCTTGGAACCGGGCACGTTGGAGATCACGATGTTGAACGGTGGCGGGGCGGTGCGGATGAAACCGGGGATGAGTCCGAGGAACAGGCCACCGGTCATGAAGGCGGACAGCGCGAGCTGCTGAACCTTGGGCAGCTTGTTGAACACCTCTTTCTGCTCGCTCATCGACGAGCTGATGCCTTGGATCCGCTTGCCCGCGTCTTCGATGTGGGTGTTCAGGTTGCACAACACGGTTCCCACCGAGTTGCCGCCGGTTTCGGCTTCGCCGTCCTTGCGAAGGCTCACCGGCACCATCGCGATCAGCGGAGTGTCCGGCAGCGCGTTCTGTTCGATCAGGTAGGTGCGGAGTGCACCGGCTGACATGGCCAGCACGACGTCGTTGAAGGACGCGTTGGCCGCGTCCTTCACCGCGAAGATCCGTTCCAGTGGCCACGACTGGGCGGCGATGCGGCGGGCGCCGCCGATCCGGACGTTGAACATCGTCTTGGGCGCCCGGAAGGGGAGCGTCAGCTGCTGTTCCAGTAGCGCCGCACGGGCCAGTGACAACGTGGACGGCGCGAGGGCGGCGGTCGATCGCACGGTGTCGGTCAGCGCATCCAGCGGCGACGACTTCTGACCGCCTCCGGGGCGATGGCGCGGCTTGAGCTCCCAGGGCACCCGCACCTCGTCGTCGTCCGGATTGTCGGTGAAAGCGCGTTGCATCAACCGCAAGGCGGACACGCCGTCCATCAGCGAATGGTGGAACTTGGTGTACACCGCGTAGCGCCCGTCGTTGAGGCCCTCCACCAGGTGCGCCTCCCACAGGGGCCGGTGGCGGTCGAGCAGGCTGCCGTGCAGGCGGGAGGCCAACTCGAGCAGCTCGCGGACCCGACCCGGCCGCGGCAGGGCCGAGCGCCGGAAGTGGTAGTCGAGCTCGACCTCGCGCTGATGCGACCACGCGAGGTTGGTGACCGGCCCGAAAAACGCCGGGTGCTTGCGGAACGTGGGTTGAACGTCGGTGCACCGCAGCATGGACTCGTAAGCCTCGGTCACGAAGTCGTCGTCGGCGCCTTCCGGCGGCTTGAACAGCTGCAGAGCGCCTACGTGCATGGGGTGTTCGCGGGATTCGCCGACCAGGAACATGGAGTCGGCCGGTGCTATCAGCTGCATGGTCCCTCTTTCGCCGGGGTGCCCGATGTGAACGCGCTATGAATAACCATCTGCCGCAGTTCGCACACATCTGTGACCTACGACTTTTTGCGTTTGGCCAGTGACGGCTCTGGGAAGTTTCGTTCAAATGGGAATTACTGTCGCCGTTACCGGCCCGACCGGAGAGATCGGCATCTCCGCCGTCACGGCCCTGGAGCGTGAGCCTGCGGTCAGCACAATCATCGGGATGGCACGCCGGCCGTTCGATCCGCTGTCGCGCGGTTGGACCAAGACGACCTACCTGCAGGGCGACATCCTGGACCGGGAGGCGGTCGACGCGCTGGTCGCCGACGCCGACGTGGTGGTCCACCTGGCCTTCATCGTCATGGGATCGCGGGAGGAGAGCGAACGGGTCAACCTGCAGGGCACCCGCAACGTCTTCGAGGCGACCGTGGCCGCGCAGCAGGCATCCGGTCAGCCGCGCCGTCTGGTCTACACCTCGTCGGTCGCGGCCTACGGCTACCACTCCGACAACCCGGTGCCGCTCACCGAGGACGTGCCCACCCGGGGTTCCGACGAGCACTACTATTCCGCGCAGAAATCAGCGTGCGAAGCGGTGCTCGCCGAGGTCACCGCGGATTCACCCCTGGACGTCTTCGTGCTGCGGCCCTGCATCGTCACCGGCCCCGAGGCACCCGCCCTGGCCGACGCGATGCCGTGGAACCAGCTACCCGCTCCGCTGCGCGCGGTGTCGAAGGTGCTGCAGAAACTCAAGCCGGTGATCCCGGATCCGGGTGTGCCGCTGCAACTGGTGCACCACGACGACGTCGCCGCCGCCATCGCGCTGGCGGCGGTGGCCCCCGCCCCGCCCGGTGCGTACAACATCGCCGGCAACGGGGTGGTGACGATCAGCGATGTCGCCAGGGCCCTGGGCGGACGGCCGGTGCGGGTTCCGGCAGCAGCGGCCTCGGCGGCCTCGGCGGCGATCTCCCACCTGCCGTTCGTCCCGTCGCTGCTGGAATGGCTGCACGTGGCACGCGCGTCGGTCGTGATGGACACCAGCCGGGCCCAGCGCGACCTCGGCTGGCACCCGACCCACACCTCGGCGGAGGCGCTGGAGTCGCTGGCGTCAGCGGTGTGACGCCGGCCTCCTGATCCCAGTGGAGGTACGTTGAGGCCGTGACAGCCGAGACTGCGGTGCCGGGCGGGAAGACCCGGTGCGGCACCTGACCGCGCGGCGGCGGGTCAAGCATCTGGCTGGCGCCCGGGAGACCACCCGTCAGGAGACCCTCGCCGTCGAGGAGCCGCTGGAGATCCGTCTCAACGGCGTGCCGACCACCGTCACCATGCGGACCCCGGGTTCGGATTTTGAACTCGCGCAAGGGTTTCTGCTCACCGAGGGGATCATCGCGCAGCGCGACGACGTGCTGGCGATCCGCTACTGCGAGGGCCGCGACGACGACGGTGTCAACAGCTACAACGTCCTGGATGTGACGCTGGCGCCCGGCGTCGAACCACCGAGTGTCGACGTCACGCGCAACTTCTACACCACCTCGTCCTGCGGGGTGTGTGGCAAGGCGTCGCTGGAGGCGGTGCGACTGATCAGCCGGCACGCGCCCGGAGACGATCCGGTGACCGTCCCCGCGGCTGCGCTGCGGGCGATGCCCGATCAGCTTCGGTCCGCGCAGAAGGTCTTCGCCGCGACCGGAGGTCTGCACGCCGCCGCCCTGTTCACGGCGGACGGGACCATGCTCACCGTGCGCGAGGACATCGGCCGGCACAATGCGGTCGACAAGGTCATCGGGTGGGCGTTGGAGCGCGGCCGGGTGCCGTTGGCCGCGACGGTGTTGCTGGTCAGCGGGCGGGCGTCGTTCGAATTGACGCAGAAGTCGCTGATGGCCGGCATTCCGGTGCTGGCCGCCGTCTCGGCGCCGTCATCGCTGGCCGTCGCGTTGGCCGAGGAGTCGGGGATCACGCTGGTGGCGTTCCTGCGGGAGCACTCGATGAACGTCTATAGCCGGGCGGACCGGGTTAAGTGACCCCCGGCGCGGGTAGCCGCTCGAAACCACACACGGGAGGAGACGGCCATGCTGCATGAAATGGTATTAGCCGCGCAGAGCAATCCCGAGGCCGCGGGCTTCATCCTGCGCGGTATCAAGGGGATCTTCGTCGCGATTGGCAGCGTCATCGCGGCCGTCATCTGCGCCGTGGTCGCGTCGATGAAGGGCCGCAGCGCCCTGTTCTGGGGGATCCTGGGGTTGTTCTTCAGCATCTTCACGCTGATCGTCGTCATCATCATCCCGAGCAAGAAGACCTAGATTTCGAGTTCTCCAGCGCGTGATCGAGGCTTGCTTGGGGATAGCTGCGTAACTGTGGACAACCGGTAGGCCCTTGCGCCTGCGGGCCTGTTGTGTGCCGGCCCGTGTCGCCGCCAACGTGCAGTTTGGGCGGCATGACGACCGAAAGAACCATGACGCGGGCCCAGCTGGGGGCGTGGGGCGAACAACTGGCCGCCGATCATCTGACCAGGCTCGGGCTGGCCGTCCTCGGCCGCAACTGGCGTTGCCGGTACGGCGAACTGGACCTGATTGCGTGCGACAGAGTCCGCCGCACAGTGGTTTTCGTCGAGGTCAAAACCCGCAGCGGGGACGGGTACGGCGGCCTCGCCGAGGCAGTGACCGGAGCAAAGGTGCGCCGGTTGCGTCGCCTGGCCGGGCTCTGGCTGGCCGGTCAGGATGAGCGCTGGGCAGTGATCCGCATCGACATGATCGGGATACGGATCGGTCGACGACCGGTGCCGGAGCTCACCCACCTGCAGGGCATCGGCTGATGGCACTCGGGCGTGCGTTCTCCGTCGGCGTGCGAGGGCTGGACGGCGAAACCGTGGAAATCGAAGCCGACATCTCTTCGGGGCTGCCGGGTGTGCACCTGGTGGGACTGCCGGACGCGGCGCTGCAGGAGTCCCGCGATCGGGTGCGGGCCGCGGTCGTCAACTGCGGCAACGACTGGCCGCAGGCCCGGCTGACGCTGGCACTGTCGCCGGCCACCTTGCCGAAGATGGGCTCGGTCTACGACATCGCCCTCGCCGCGGCAGTGCTGTCCGCGCAGCGGAAAAAGCCCTGGGACCGGCTGGAGAAGGCGGTGCTGTTGGGGGAGTTATCCCTGGACGGCCGGGTGCGGCCGGTGCGCGGGGTACTGCCCGCGGTGCTCGCCGCCAAGCGAGACGGCTGGCCGTCGGTCGTCGTCCCCGCCGACAACCTGGCCGAGGCCAGTCTGATCGACGGCATCGATGTCTGGGGTGTGCGCACGCTGCGGCAGCTGCGAGGTTGGCTCAGCGGATCGGCGGAATTGGAGCGACGGATCACCCCGTCGGCCGCCCTCGACGAGCCACCGGTGGATCTCGCCGATGTGGTCGGGCAGTCGCAGGCCCGCTTCGCCGTCGAGGTCGCCGCCGCGGGAGCGCATCACCTGATGCTCACCGGCCCGCCCGGGGTCGGCAAAACGATGCTCGCGCAACGGCTTCCAGGCTTGTTGCCGCCGCTGTCCGACACCGAGTCGCTGGAAGTGACCGCGATTCACTCTGTCGCGGGGTTGCTGTCAGCCGACACCCCGCTGCTGCGCAGGCCACCGTTTGTCGCACCCCACCACAGTTCCACCGTCGCGGCACTGGTCGGGGGCGGTTCGGGAATGGCCCGGCCGGGCGCGGTCAGCCGCGCACACCGCGGCGTGCTGTTCCTCGACGAGTGCGCGGAAATCAGCGTCAGCGTGTTGGAGGCACTGCGAACACCGTTGGAAGACGGCGAGATTCGCCTCGCCCGCCGGGACGGCGTGGCCTGCTACCCGGCGCGGTTCCAGCTGGTGCTGGCCGCCAACCCGTGCCCGTGTGCGCCGGCCGATCCGCAGGACTGCATCTGCGCGGGAGCGGTCAAGCGCCGCTATCTGGGCAAGCTCTCGGGTCCGCTGCTGGACCGGGTTGATCTGCGCGTGCAGATGAATCCGGTGCGGGCGGGCGCGTTCGGAGTCACCGCAGGGGAATCGACGGCGCAGGTACGCCAGCGGGTGACAGCGGCGCGGGACGCGGCCGCCGAAAGGTGGCGCCCGCACGGTTTCAGCACCAACGCCGAAGTCAGCGGGCCGTTACTGCGCCGCAAGTTCCGGCCCAGCAGCGCCGCGATGAAGCCGCTGCACCAGGCCCTGGACGACGGAGTGCTCAGCATCAGGGGGGTGGACCGCACGCTGCGGGTCGCGTGGAGCCTGTCCGATCTGGCCGGCCGTACCTCACCCGGGCTGCCCGAGGTCGCGACCGCACTGAGTTTCCGGCAGATGGGAGCACGGCGATGAACGACAACGCCACCATGCGGGCCTGGGCATACCTGTCGCGGGTGGCCGAACCGCCCTGCGCCGAGCTGGCCGACCTGGTCCAAGGCGTCGGGCCGCAGGAGGCCGCCGAGCGGGTCCGTCGCGGCCTGGTCGGCGACGAACTGTTGCGGCTGACCGCGGCGCGGCGCGAAATCGACCAGGCTGCAACAGATCTCGACGCGATTCTGCGCCGTGGCGGCCGGCTGGTCACTCCCGACGACGACGAGTGGCCAGTGCTCGCGTTCGCCGCGTTCGACGGCATCCGGTCCAGGAACACGATGCCGATGGTGCTGTGGGTCGCCGGCCCCGCGCGCCTGGATGAGGTGAGCACGCGCGCGGTCGCACTGGTGGGTACCCGGGCCGCGACGGCATACGGGGAACATGTCGCCCACGACCTGGCCACCGGTCTGGCGCAGCGTGATGTCGCGGTGGTGTCCGGCGGGGCCTACGGCATCGACGGGGCTGCTCACCGCGCGGCGCTGGCCGCGGATGGAGTCACCGTCGCGGTGCTGGCCTGCGGGCTCGACGTCCCCTACCCGGCGGGGCATTCCGCGCTGCTGCACCGCATCGGCCAACACGGTCTGGTGTGCACCGAATACCCGCCGGGCGTGCGCCCGGCGCGATTCCGGTTCCTGACCCGCAACCGCCTGGTGGCAGCGCTGTCCGGCGCGGCGGTGGTGGTGGAGGCGGGGTTGCGTAGTGGAGCCGCCAACACCGCCGCCTGGGCGCGATCGCTGGGCCGGGTCGTGGCGGCGGTACCCGGGCCGGTGACGTCGTCGGCGTCGGCGGGTTGTCATGTGCTGCTGCGCAGCGGTGCGGAGCTGGTCACCCGGTACGAGGAGATCGTTGAGTTGGTCGGCCGTATCGGCGAGCTCGCGCCCGACGAGCCGCGGCCCACCACAGCCTTGGACGGGCTGGACGAGGCCGAGCGTCGGGTCTACGAGGCGTTGCCCGGCCGGGGTGCGGCCGCGGTGGACCAGATCGCCGTCGCCGCCGGCCTACCCCCGGAACACGTGCTGGGGCCGCTGGCATTGCTGGAATTGACGGGCCTGGTCGAGTGTCGCGACGGTTGCTGGCGGATCGTGCGGAAACGGCGCGGCCAGGCTCGGCTCGTATAGTCGACGAGGGGTCAGATCACGACAGGAGGATCAGTGGCAGGCCGGCCTGTACAGGCTTTTGAAGTGGTCAGTACCGAGCAGCTCACCCCGCACATGATGCGGGTTGTGCTGGGCAGCAACAACTTCGACACGTTCGTGCCGAGCAAGTTCACCGATTCCTACGTCAAATTGGTGTTCGTCTCCCAGGACGTCGACGTAGCCGCGCTGCCGCAGCCGCTGACGATCGACAGCTTCGCCGAGCTGCCGCCGGAAAAGCGCCCGCCAGTGCGCACCATCACCGTTCGCCGCGTCGACGAAGACGCCGGCCAGATCACGGTGGATATCGCCGTGCACGGCGAGCACGGGGTCGCGGGGCAGTGGGCCGCCACTGCCCAGCCGGGCCAGCCGATCTACCTGATGGGACCCAGCGGCGCCTACAGCCCCGACCCGGCCGCCGACTGGCATCTGCTCGCCGGCGACGAGGCCGCGCTGCCGGCCATCGCGGTCGCGCTGGAAGCGCTGCCCGACTCCGCGGTCGGGATGGCATTCATCGAGGTGGCGGGTCCCGACGACGAGATACCGTTGACCGCCCCCGACGGCGTCGAGGTCAACTGGGTGTATCGCGGCGGGCGGGCGGACCTGGTGCCCGAAGAACGCGCCGGTGACCACGCGCCGCTGATCGAGGCGGTCACCACCGCCCGCTGGCTGCCCGGTCAGGTGCACGTCTTCATCCACGGCGAGGCGCAGGCCGTCATGCACAACCTGCGGCCCTACATCCGCAAGGAGCGCGGCGTCGACGCCCAGTGGGCGGCGTCGATCTCCGGCTACTGGCGGCGCGGCCGCACCGAAGAGACGTTCCGGCAGTGGAAGAAGGAACTGGCCGAGGCGGAATCCCCGGAGCGGTAGCGCCCGCGGATTCCGTCGGCTGGCATTCTCTAAGTCATGGCATTCGGCGACTATCAGCTCGAAATCTATTTCCAGGGCCTGGCCGGGGTTGCGCCCTCGCTTCCGATGTCCTTCGCCGAGCTGGAGGCCAGAGCCGAGATGGCGATGCCGCCGTCGGTCTGGTCCTACGTCACCGGGGGAGCCGGCGACGAGCGCACCCAGCGCGCCAATCGCGAGGCCTTCGACCGCTGGGGCCTGATGCCCCGCATGTTCGTCGGTGCCGCCGAACGCGACCTGTCGGTGCAGATGTTCGGCCTGACGCTGCCCTCGCCGCTGTTCATGGCGCCAATCGGGGTCATCGGACTGTGCGCCCAAGACGGCCACGGCGACCTGGCGACCGCACGCGCGGCGGCCCGTACCGGGGTGCCGATGGTCGTCTCGACCCTGACCGCCGACCCGCTGGAAGACGTCGCCGCGCAGTTCGGTGACACCCCCGGGTTCTTCCAGCTCTACACACCCAAGGACCGGGACCTGGCCGCCAGCCTCGTGCAGCGCGCCGAAGCCGCCGGCTACAAAGCCATCATCGTCACTCTGGACACCTGGATCCCCGGCTGGCGCCCGCGCGACCTCACCACGGCCAACTTCCCCCAACTGCGTGGCCACTGCCTGAGTAACTACACCAGCGACCCGGTGTTCCGCGCCGGCCTGCAACGGCCGCCGGAGGAAGACCCGCAGGGCACCGTGCTGGCCTGGGCGCAGACTTTCGGCAATCCGCTGAGCTGGGACGACCTCACCTGGCTGCGGTCGCTGACCGACCTGCCGATGATCATCAAGGGCATCTGCCACCCCGACGACGCCCGGCGCGCCATCGACGGCGGTGTCGACGGCATCTACTGCTCGACCCACGGCGGCCGGCAGGCCAACGGTGGGCTGCCGGCGCTGGACTGCCTGCCCGGCGTCGTCGAGGCGGCCGGCGGGCTGCCGGTGCTCTTCGACTCCGGTATCCGCAGTGGCGCCGACGTCGTCAAGGCGCTGGCCATGGGCGCCACCGCGGTCGGCGTCGGCCGGCCCTACGCCTACGGAATGGCACTGGGCGGGGTCGACGGCGTCGTTCACGTGCTGCGCATGCTGCTCGCCGAGGCCGACCTGACCATGGCCGTCGACGGCTATCCGGCGCTCAAAGATCTCACCCCGGACACGCTGCGGCGCGTCATCTGAAAGACCGCACCGCATCTGTCAGCGTGGGGGAGTGCAGGCGGTCCTCGACGAATTCGACGAATACCTGGAACTGCAGTGCGGCCGTTCGGCGCACACCCGCCGCGCCTACCTCGGCGACCTGCGGTCGCTGTTCGACTTTCTGGCCGAGCGCGGATCCGACCTGCAGACCCTGAGCCTGCCGGTGCTGCGGTCCTGGCTGGCCAGTGCCGCCGGCGCGGGGGCAGCCCGCACGACCCTGGCCCGCCGCACCTCCTCGGTGAAGGCCTTCACGGCGTGGGCGCTGCGCCGCGGCTTGCTCACCACCGATCCCGCCGCCCGGCTGCAAGTGCCCAAAGCCCACCGCACGCTGCCGTCGGTGCTGCGCCAGGATCAGGCGCTGGCCGCCATGACGGCCGCCAAATCGGGAGCAGAACAGGGCGACCCGCTGGCCCTGCGCGACCGCCTGATCGCGGAACTGCTGTACGCCACCGGAATCCGGGTCAGCGAACTGTGCGGCCTGGACGTCGACGACGTCGACACCGCGCACCGGGTGGTGCGGGTGCTCGGAAAGGGCAACAAGCAGCGCACCGCGCCGTTCGGGCAGCCCGCCGCCGAGGCGCTGCGGGCCTGGCTGTGCGACGGGCGTCCGGCGCTGGTTACCGCCGAGTCGGGGCCCGCGCTGCTGCTGGGCGCCCGCGGCCGCCGGCTCGACGTGCGGCAGGCACGCACGGTGGTGCACCAGACCGTCGCCGCGGTGGACGGCGCACCGGACATGGGTCCGCACGGGCTGCGGCACAGCGCGGCCACCCATCTGCTCGAAGGGGGAGCGGATCTGCGGGTGGTCCAGGAATTGCTCGGCCATTCCAGCCTGGCCACCACGCAGCTCTACACCCACGTCGCGGTCGCCCGGCTGCGGGCGGTGCATGACCAGGCGCACCCACGGGCCTGACCCGTCAGCGGCTTGAGCCGCACCGGCGTCGCCGCCAGCAGTCCCAGCGGGTCGACGTAGTCGGCGCGCGACGCCGGACCCCACATTGCGCCCCAGTGCAGACACGCCGCTATCGGGCAGCCGGCGTGCCCGGCCAGCAGCTCACCGATGACCGTCCCGGATGCCACCGCCTGACCGGCCCGCACCCTCGCGCGCACCGGCTGGTAGCTGGTATGCAGGCCGCCGGGGTGGCCCAGCGACACCACCGGCAGGCCGGCCAGCAGGCCGGCGAACACCACCGTCGCATCCGCCGCCGCGTACACCGGCTGGCCCGCAGCGCCCGCCAGGTCCACGCCGCGGTGCCCGGCCTGCCAGTTGGGCGACGGCGCGTCGAACACCCGCAACACCGCCGGCGCAGGACGCAGCGGCCACTGCAACCGCCCGCCGGAGGCGTCGGCCGGGGGCGCGTTGTGCAGCGCCCACAGCAGGGCCAGGACCAGAAAGAGCCATCGCACCCGCGTATCGCACCGCCGGCACCCGACGCCGGCCAGTCGCCCGGCCGGGCACTGTGGACGGGTCAGGCCCCTGTGGGCAGCGGGGAAAAGCACTCACCGCAACGGTGTAAACTCCACAACGCAGCTCGTGAAAGCGGGCTGACTTCGCGCGCCTGCATCGCGGCCCGGTACTTGAGGGACCCGCACCAGCATGCCGAGCGGTCCCGTAGCCCGGTCCAAAACCGGACGCGGGTTCGGCGACGCAGCAGACGCCAGGGCCCGGGCTCAACCGATTCCGGGCGACAACCGACATTGAAAGCTGGGCATTGCCATGGCTGTTGTGACCATGAAACAGCTGCTTGACAGCGGCACCCACTTCGGGCACCAGACCCGTCGCTGGAATCCCAAGATGAAGCGGTTCATCTTCACCGACCGCAACGGCATCTACATCATCGACCTGCAGCAGACGCTGACCTACATCGACAAGGCGTACGAGTTCGTCAAAGAGACGGTCGCCCACGGCGGCAGCGTCATGTTCGTTGGAACCAAGAAGCAGGCGCAGGAGTCCGTCGCGGCCGAGGCGACCCGCGTCGGCATGCCCTACGTGAACCAGCGCTGGCTGGGCGGCATGCTCACCAACTTCTCCACCGTGCACAAGCGGCTGCAGCGCCTCAAGGAACTCGAGGCGATGGAGCAGACCGGTGGCTTCGAGGGTCGCACCAAGAAGGAAATCCTGATGCTGACCCGCGAGAAGAACAAGCTGGAACGCAGCCTCGGTGGTATCCGCGACATGGCCAAGGTGCCGTCGGCGATCTGGGTCGTCGACACCAACAAGGAGCACATCGCCGTCGGCGAGGCACGCAAGCTCGGCATCCCGGTCATCGCGATCCTGGACACCAACTGCGACCCCGACGAGGTCGACTACCCGATCCCGGGTAACGACGACGCGATCCGCTCGGCCGCCCTGCTGACAAAGGTGATCGCCTCCGCGGTCGCCGAGGGCCTGCAGGCCCGCGCCGGGCTGGGCCGCGGCGACGGCAAGCCGGAGGCCGAAGCGGCGGAGCCGTTGCCGGAGTGGGAGCAGGAGCTGCTCGCCGGCGCCGCCGCCACCGCCGCGACCGAAGCGGCCGGCACCCCCGAACCCACTACAGACGCATCCTGAGATATCTCAAGAAAGGCTGAGCATTGGCGAATTTCACCGCTGCCGACGTCAAACGACTTCGGGAGCTGACCGGTGCTGGAATGCTCGACTGCAAGAACGCGCTGGCCGACTCGGACGGCGACTTCGATAAGGCGGTCGAGGCGCTGCGGATCAAGGGCGCCAAGGACGTCGGCAAGCGCGCCGAGCGCGCGACGGCCGAAGGTCTGGTCGCCGCCAAGCAGGGTGCGCTGATCGAGCTGAACTCCGAGACCGACTTCGTCGCCAAGAACGCGGAGTTCCAGGCACTGGCCGACCAGGTCGTCAACGCCGCTCTGGAGTCCAAGGCCGCCGACGTCGAGAGCCTCAAAGCAGCCAGCATCGGCGACAAGACCGTCGAGCAGGCCATCGCGGAGCTGTCGGCCAAGATCGGCGAGAAGCTGGAGCTGCGCCGGGTGCAGTACTTCGACGGAAACGTCGAAACCTACCTGCACAAGCGCGCCGCCGACCTGCCGCCGGCCGTCGGCGTGCTGGTCGAGTTCGAGGGCACCGATAACGACGCGGCCCACTCGGTCGCGCTGCAGATCGCCGCGCTCAAGGCGCGCTACCTGTCGCGCGACGACGTCCCCGAGGACGTGGTGGCCAGCGAGCGTCGCATCGCCGAGGAGACTGCCAAGGCCGAGGGCAAGCCGGAGCAGGCGCTGCCCAAGATCGTCGAGGGCCGCCTCAACGGCTTCTTCAAGGACTCGGTGCTGCTCGAGCAGCCGTCGGTGTCCGACAACAAGAAGTCGGTCAAGGCGCTGCTCGACGAGGCGGGCGTCACCGTGACGCGGTTCGTGCGCTTCGAGGTGGGTCAGGCCTAGCCCGACTCATGGCCCGGGTACACGCTTTCGGCGACGACGCGCTCGGCGACCTGGACGCTGTCGGTCTCGCCGACGCGATCCGGAGCGGCCGCGTGGACCGGGCCGAAGCCGTCGAGGCCGCCATCGCGCGCGCGGAGGCCGTAAACCCCGAGTTGAACGCCCTGGCCTTCCGGGCATTCGACGAGGCCAGGGCGGCAACCGGACGCTCCGGCGAAGGCTACTTCGCCGGAGTGCCGACGTTGATCAAGGACAACATCGACGTCGCCGGACAGCCGACGATGAGCGGCACCGACGCATGGCAGCCGCGCCCCGCGCGAGCTGACAGCGCTGTCACCAGGGTGGTGCTCGACACCGGGCTGATCTCGGTCGGCAAGACCCAGCTGTCGGAATTCGGGTTCAGCGCGGCGGCCGAACATCCGCGGCTGGGACCGGTCCGCAACCCGTGGAACACCGACCACACCGCCGGCGCGTCGTCCTCGGGTTCGGGGGCGTTCGTCGCCGCGGGCGTGGTGCCCATCGCGCATGCCAACGACGGCGGCGGGTCCATCCGGATTCCCGCGGCGTGCAACGGGCTGGTGGGCCTCAAGCCGTCCCGCGGACGGATGCCCCTGGACCCGCAGTATCGGCGCCTGCCGGTGGGCATCGTCGCCAACGGCGTGCTCACCCGCTCGGTGCGGGACACCGCGGCCTTCTACCGCGAGGCCGAGCGGCTGTGGCGCAACCCCAAGCTGCCGCCGATCGGCGATGTGACGGGACCGGGCACGCGGCGGCTGAAGATCGCCGCGGTGACCAGCTCGGTCCTCAGAGAGGCGAGTCCCGAGGTCAAGGACGCGACCCTGAAGTCGGCCGCACTGCTGGAGGAGCTGGGACACCACGTCGAGTACATCGACAACGACTGGGTGCCGGCCAGCTTCGTCGACGACTTCGTCCTGTACTGGGGTTTCCTTGCCTTCGCCCAGGTCGGCACCGGCCGCCGCCTGTTCGGCGACAGCTTCGACCGCACCAGGCTGGACAACCTGACGCTGGGACTGGCGCGCCATACCCGGCGCAACATCCACCGGCTTCCACTGGCCATCGCGCGGCTACGCGGGCTCAGGCGCCGCAGCGCCCGCTTCTTCGGCGACTACGACGTGCTGCTCACTCCGACGCTCGCCGAGGAAACACCCTCGGTCGGTTACCTGGCGCCCACCGACTATGACCAGGTCATCGATCGGCTGATCAACTGGGTCGCGTTCACGCCGCTACAGAATGTGACCGGTGAACCCGCGATCTCGTTGCCGCTGGCTGAGTCCGCCGACGGTCTGCCGGTGGGCATGATGCTGGCGGCCGACACCGGGCGCGAGGCACGGCTCCTGGAGTTGGCCTATGAGCTCGAAGAGGCCCGGCCGTGGGCCCGGATCCACCACTAGCTCAGTCGGATCCGAGCTGCTCCAGCATGCTTTTGAACTCGCGCTGCTGACTCTCGCTCAGCCTGCCCAGGATGCGGGCGTCCGCGGCGTGCACCACGGCCTCGGCCCGCCGCAGCAATTCCTGGCCGGCGCCGGTCAGCGACGCCGGCAAGGCACGGCCCGAGGACACCGACGCCGGTCGCGCCACTGCGCCGAGGTCTTCGAGTTTGCGCAGCACCGTATTCATGGCCTGGGGCGTGACACCGGCGTGGCGGGCGAGTTCGGCGCTCGACAGACCCGGCGTCATGGACAAAATGCGCAGGCACACGAATTCCGGCAGTGTGAGCCCGAGCGGGCTCAGCGCCGCGGTCACCTCGGGCCGCAGCGCGACCGTCACCCGGTACAGCAGATATCCCAGCGGCGCATCCTGGACCGAACCCATATCAGGGATATTGACATACACGCAGTCCAGCGGAAAGTCCGGCAACAAATGCGCGTTATTTCGCTAATTGCGCAATCTCATGTCAAATTGCGCATCGGTAAATGGGTGACCGGAGTTACGCGAGTGGGCCCGGCAGGAAGTGTGGCCCAAATCAATTTTGCGCCGTTTTCCCAGCTAGAAGGGCCGCTTGGGACGATTTGCGCGGCAATGGGTGTTTGCGGGGTGTTTGAGCCCGCGTATCACCGGCAATGCGAACCGAGTGCGGTTGAGTGCCCAACGCAGGACGCACGCCGCCTCGAACGACACCAACGGAGAGGATTCAGCGTGAAGTTCACCACCACCACTGCTAAGACTGCAATCGCTGCCGCGGGAATAGCGGCGGTAAGCCTGTTCGGTGCCGCGGCCGCCTCGGCCACCCCCGGTGTGCCCGAGGGACTCGGTACCCCCCAGACGCTGGTCGACGGCCCGCTGGTCACTGACTACACCGTCAGCAACCTGCAGCCCGCCGGCGTGACCATCCCCGGTTACACCCCGCAGGGTCAGCTGTGGCAGGCCGACATCAACGCCCGCGCGAACAGCGGCGTGGTGACACCCGTCGTGTCCAACTTCAACGCCCGCGCCGGTGAGCAGACCTACCGCGTGATCAGCGCGCCGGCCACCCCGCAGGGCCTCAGCCCCGCCCCGATCACCCAGGGCGGCACCTCCAACGGCAAGGTCTACTTCGACGTGACGGGTGCGGCGCCGACCGAGGTCGTCTACAACGACGGCATGCAGGACGTGCTGGTGTGGGACACCAACCCGGCGGGTGCCCCGGCTCCGAACTCGATTCCGGGTCAGCAGCCGAACGTCGGCCAGCCGAACACCATGCCCGGCCAGCCGAACGTCGGCCAGCCGAACACCATGCCCGGCCAGCCGAACCCCGGCCAGCCGAACCCGGCGCCCGGTATGGCTCCCAGTGCGCCTGTCCAGCAGAGCTAATCACAGCTGATCAGCATTGCCCCCTCCCCGCGCCACGGCCATGGCGCGGGGAGGTTGCTGTTCGGGCGCCGCAATGTGCCGCTATATGAGTTGTCTATGCGCGATCTGGGTATGCGCTCGCTATGACCCACAGCACAGACCACCGGCCCGGCGAAGTTGTCGACCAGGCGCAGCGATTCGCCGACGATGCGCGCGCAGCGATGCAGGAGAAGCGCGACAAGCAGGACGGCGGAGTGAGCGGCTGGGTGGCACAGCGCGCCGGCGACTGGGATCTGGATGGCCAGGACGAAGCCACCATGCACCGGCAGAAGTTCTTCTGGAACGCGCTGGTGGACTACTGGTTTCGGATGGAGATCGACGGCTGGGAAAACGTCGGACAGGCACCGGTGCTGCTGATCGGAATTCATTCGGGTGCCCCGTTTGTCTGGGACGCATGGACCGTCGGCCTGCAATGGTGGCGACGGTTCGGCCCCGACCGTCCGTTGCACGGCACCGCGCACGACGCGCTGATGGCCATTCCGGGCATCGGACGGTACTTCCGCTCCATGGGGGTGCTGCCCGCCGCACCGGACGCGATCGCGACCGCGCTGGCCGAAGGCCGCGATGTGGCGTTGTGGCCCGGGGGAGAAGTGGACTCGTTGCGTCCGTGGGCGGAGCGCGACTGCGCTAATCTGGCCGGCCGCAAGGGGTTTGTGAAAATGGCGATCCGCGCCGGAGTGCCCATCGTGCCGATCGCCACCGTTGGTGGGGCCGACGCCATGCCGGTGCTGATCCGAGGCGACCGGCTGTCGCGAATGTTGCGGCTGGACAAGCTACTACGGCTCAAGGTGTTCCCGGTGGCGATCTCACTGCCCTGGGGTATCGCACCGGCCGCGCTGCCGCAGTTGCCGTTACCCGCCAAGATCAGGACCCGATTCATGCCGCCGATCGAACTTGATCACGACCCCGAGCGCGCCGAGGACGAAGACTACGTCGACGCCAAGTATCGCGAGGTTGAGGACAGCATCCAGCGGGGAATGGACGCGCTGGCCCGCAAGCGGGCCCTCCCGGTGTTCGGCTGAGGGTCTACTGGGCGATCGAGTCGCGGTCGAGTCCGGACCACGCCGGATTGAGCACCGGCTCGCCGACGATCCACCGCGGCTGCGGCGGCGACACCGCCATGTACCCCACGCCTCGGACGGTGTCGACCATCGACTCGTGCTCGGTGCCCAGCTTGGCGCGCAGCCGTCGCACGTGCACGTCCACCGTGCGCACCCTGCCATTGCTTTCGTAGCCCCAGACCTCATGCATGAGGCGCGTCCGGCTGAACGCCCGGCCGGCATGCTGCACAAGGAAATTCAGCAGCCTGAACTCGGTCAGCGTGAGGCCCAGATCCTTGCCGTTCAGGGACACGGTGTAGCTGGCCGGGTGCAGGATCAGGTCGCCGAACTGCAGCGTGCCACCGATGGCTTTGCGCCGGCGCGTGATGGCCAGGCGCAGCCGCGCCTGCAACTCGGCGGCTTGGGCAGCAGGCAGGAGCACGTCGTCGAAGTTCCAATCGACGTCCACCTCGACGAAGTCGGCCGGTGCGACCACGGCCACGACGGCCAGCGCTGGTTGGTTGGCCGTCAGGTGCCGACAGGCCGAACGGGCGGCGATCAGGTCGTCACGGGCATCGATGATGGCGACATCCGCGCCGTCGGTCAGGCTGATGTCGCCCTCGCCCAGGGGTGCTGCCCGGACGGTCAGGGCGAAGGTGTCCAGGTCGGGCAGCGCGGACTGGAAGTCGGGCTGATTGGTAAGCAGCAGAACGTCCAACCGCCATCTCCCAACCTTCTGAGGGTGGTGCCCACAGTCGCACCGACTTTCCCCCGACCCCGGCTCGTTCGTCACCTCCGGTGGAGATGTGACCTGACAGAGGGTCGAATACCCCGTTCAGCGTGCGATTATTCCATTTTTGATACCGCTGGTATCGCAAAACGGCGAGTTCCCCGCAAAGTTCGATGGGCCCGGTCCGTGTGTACACAGACCGGGCCCATCCTTGAGACAAGCTCTACTGGTTGGACTTCTGGCGCTCCTCGGCCACCTCGGCGGCACCGCGAGCGGCCTCTGCCTGGGCTTCCTTCTTCGCCGCGTCGCGCTGGGCCTCCGCCTTGTCCTGCTGCGCTTCGCCCTCGTTGACCAGGTCACCACGACCGGTGACGGTGCCGATGGCCTCCTTGGCCTTGCCCTTGACGTCTTCGACGACGCCCTTGACCGCTTCGGCCGGGCCCGAGTTGCTGTCCGCCATGGTGTTCCTCTCATTGGTCGCCGCATCGGCGACGGTTGGTGTACAGCGGTGAATTCACCGATCGAAGAAACGACCGGCCTGCTTCATGGCGATGCGGGTCCTTCTTCTCAAGACCTCGTTCATCGCCGCGTGCTGCGGATTCCCGAACCGTCCCGCGGTCAAACATGAGCGGTCGGTTTGTGCACCCCGCCCACGCTGAAGCGGGACAATGAGGCAGGATGAGAGGCGCCGTTCCGGGGTGGTCACCGGGATGGCACTCTCATGCGAGGAGACTGATGACGGAGTCCAGGGAGCCCCAAGCCGCCGGCTCGGCGGCCCCGAGGACCAGCGCCAACGGCTCGTCGTCGAAGTACTCACGCGTGCTGCTCAAGCTCGGCGGCGAGATGTTCGGTGGAGGGCAGGTCGGGTTGGATCCCGACGTCGTCGCGCTGGTGGCCCGGCAGATCGCCGAGGTGGTGCGCAGCGGCGTTCAGGTCGCGGTGGTGATCGGTGGCGGCAACTTCTTCCGCGGTGCGCAGCTGCAACAGCGCGGCATGGAGCGCACCCGGTCGGACTACATGGGCATGCTCGGAACGGTGATGAACAGCCTTGCGCTGCAGGACTTCCTGGAGAAGGAAGGCATCGCCACCCGCGTTCAGACCGCGATCACAATGGGTCAGGTGGCCGAGCCGTACCTGCCGCTGCGGGCGGTGCGCCACCTGGAGAAGGGCCGGGTCGTGATCTTCGGCGCCGGTATGGGACTGCCCTACTTCTCCACCGACACCACCGCGGCACAGCGGGCGCTGGAGATCGGTGCGGACGTGGTGCTGATGGCCAAGGCGGTCGACGGCGTGTTCGCCGAGGACCCCAGGGAGAATCCCGAGGCCGAGTTGCTGACCGCCATCAGCCACCGGGAAGTGATCGACCGCGGCCTGCGGGTGGCCGATGCCACGGCCTTCAGTCTCTGTATGGACAATGGCATGCCGATTTTGGTGTTCAACTTGCTGACCGACGGCAATATCGCGCGGGCGGTGGCAGGTGAGAAAATCGGGACGCTGGTCACCACCTGACGGGAAGGACGCAGCCATGTGGGGGTATGCCCAGAACAGGAGCGGCGCACGTGATTGACGAGGCTCTCTTCGATGCCGAGGAGAAGATGGAAAAGGCCGTATCGGTGGCCCGGGACGACCTCTCCACCATCCGGACCGGTCGTGCCAACCCCGGCATGTTCTCCCGCATCGCCATCGACTACTACGGCGCGATGACCCCGATCACCCAGATGGCCAGCATCAATGTCCCCGAGGCACGGATGGTGGTCATCAAGCCGTACGAGGCCGGCCAGCTGAATGCCATCGAGGCGGCGATCCGCAACTCAGACCTGGGAGTGAACCCCACCAACGACGGCACGATCATCCGGGTGGCCATACCGCAGCTGACCGAGGAGCGTCGCCGCGAGCTGGTCAAGCAGGCAAAGGCCAAGGGCGAGGACGCCCGGGTGTCGGTGCGCAACATCCGCCGCAAGGCGATGGAGGAGTTGCATCGCATCCGCAAAGACGGCGAGGCCGGCGAGGATGAGGTCGGGCGCGCGGAGAAGGACCTGGAGAAGGCCACCCACCAGTACGTCGCCCAGATCGACGATCTGGTGAAGCACAAAGAAGGCGAGCTGCTGGAGGTCTAGCGACCACCCCGCAGCCCAGTCCCTTGAAGTCCGTGGCCACCACCGATGCCGGCAACCCGTCCGACGAACCGGGTGACGTCTCCATCCAACCGGTGAAGAAGACCTCCCGAGCCGGGCGCGATCTGCCGGCGGCAATCGCGGTGGGTGCCAGCATCGGCGCCGTGCTCATCGCGACGCTGCTGTGGTTTCCCCATGTCTGGGTGGTGTACTGCGCCCTGGCCACCGTGGTGGCCAGCCACGAGGTGGTGCGGCGGCTGCGCGAGGCCGGGTATCTGATTCCGGTCATTCCGCTGCTGATCGGCGGGCAGGCGACCGTCTGGCTGACCTGGCCGTATCGTGCCGTCGGGGCGCTGGCCGGCTTCGGAGGCATGGTCGTGGTCTGCATGATCTGGCGGCTGTTCATGCAGGAGAAGTCGGCCGGCGAGGATCAGGTGGCGGGCGCCGACGGTGTGCCGCCGGCGAGGAACTACCTGCGCGACGTCTCGGCCACCGTTTTTCTGTGCGTCTGGGTCCCGTTGTTCGCGTCGTTCGCGGCGATGCTCGTCTATGACCCCAAGCACGGCCCGGGATGGGTGTTCTGCATGATGATCGCCGTCGTGTGTTCGGACACCGGCGGGTACGCCGTGGGGGCCTTATTCGGCAAGCACCCGATGGTTCCGATGATCAGCCCGAAGAAGTCCTGGGAAGGGTTCGGCGGATCGCTGGTCTTCGGCATCACCGCGACGATCCTGACGGCAACCTTCCTCGCCGGCAAATTGTGGTGGGTCGGCGCGCTGCTGGGTTTGCTGTTCGTCCTCACCACCACGCTCGGCGACCTGATCGAATCCCAGGTGAAACGAGATCTGGGGATCAAGGACATGGGCCGGTTGCTGCCCGGCCACGGTGGTCTGATGGACCGCCTCGACGGCATCCTGCCGTCCGCGGTGGCGGCCTGGACCGTGCTGACGCTGTTGCCCTGAGATACTGGACCGGTCATGGTCCAGGAGTTGGTGTTCGAGGCGCCCCGCCGCGGCAAGCCGCCGCGGCACCTGGCTGACCTCGATGCGGCTGGCCGCGCGGACGCCGTCGCGGAACTGGGGCTGCCCGGGTTTCGGGCCAAGCAACTCGCCAACCAGTACTACGGCCGGCTGATCGCCGATCCGCATCAGATGACTGACCTCCCCGCGGCGGCGCGCGATGCTGTGGCGACGAACTTGTTCCCCGTGTTGCTCACCGCGGCGCGCGAGGTCACCTGCGATGCCGGCCAGACGCGAAAGACGTTGTGGCGGGCGGGCGACGGCGCCACCGTCGAGTCGGTGCTGATGCGTTACCCGCAGCGCAACACCGTGTGCATCTCCTCGCAGGCCGGTTGCGGCATGGCGTGCCCGTTCTGTGCCACCGGCCAGGGCGGGCTGACCCGCAACCTGTCGACGGCCGAGATCCTCGAGCAGGTGCGGGCTGCGGCGGTCGCCCTGCGCGACGACTTCGGCGACCGGTTGTCCAACGTGGTGTTCATGGGCATGGGGGAGCCGCTGGCCAACTATTCGCGGGTGGTGGCTGCGGTGCGACGCATCACCGAGGCGCCGCCGTCCGGCTTCGGGATTTCGGCGCGCTCGGTGACGGTGTCGACGGTGGGCCTGGCCCCGGCGATCCGCAAGCTGGCCGACGAGCGGCTGGGGGTGACGCTGGCGGTGTCGCTGCATACACCCGACGACGAGCTGCGTGACACGCTGGTGCCGGTCAACAACCGGTGGAAGGTCAGCGAGGTACTGGAGGCGGCCCGCTACTACGCCGACGTGACCGGCCGGCGGGTGTCGATCGAGTACGCGCTGATCCGCGACGTCAACGACGAGCCCTGGCGGGCCGACCTGCTGGGTAAGCTGCTGCATCGCGCGCTGGGCGCGCTGGCGCATGTGAACTTGATTCCGCTGAACCCCACCCCGGGCAGCGACTGGGACGCCAGCCCCAAGCCGGTGGAGCGGGAGTTCGTCAGACGCGTTCGCGCGCAGGGTGTTTCGTGCACGGTGCGGGATACCCGCGGCCGCGAGATCGCAGCGGCGTGCGGACAGCTGGCCGCCGGAGGCGGGTAGCTGGAGCGCGCGCCGTTCGGCCTGCGGTGCGGACAGCTGGCCGCCGGTGGCGGGTAGCTGGAGCGCGCGCCATTCGGCCTGCGCGTGCGGACAGCTGGCAGCCGAGGATTTGAACCTTTCCCCGGCGTCAATACGTCGTCATAGCAAAGCCGGCGAACAGAGGTGTGCCATGAAACTGCATTTCCCCCTGAAGATGTTGATCGCCGCTGTCGCGGTCGCCCTGACGCTCGGCCTGGCGGCCGCCCCGCGCGCAACGGCCGCGGACGACCGCTTGAACTTCACCGGGACCACCCTCAGCGGTGCCCCGTTCAACGGCGCCACCCTGCAGGGCAAGCCGGCGGTGCTGTGGTTCTGGACGCCGTTCTGCCCGTTCTGCAATGCCGAGGCCCCCAGCCTGAGCCAGGTGGCCGCAGCCAATCCAGGCGTCACGTTCGTCGGCATCGCGGCCCATTCGGACGTTGGCCAGATGCAGGGCTTCGTGTCGAAGTACGGCCTGAACTTCACCAATCTCAATGACGCGGACGGCGCGATCTGGGCGCGCTACAACGTGCCGTGGCAGCCCGCCTGGGTGTTCTACCGCCCCGACGGCTCCTCCACGTTTGTCAACAACACCACCTCGGCCATGTCGCAGCAGGATCTGCAGGGCCGGGTCGCCGCCCTGACGTCTTAAGGGTGAACCACGCGCTGATCGGCTTGGCCTTCGCCGCCGGACTGGTGGCCGCGCTGAATCCGTGTGGATTCGCCATGCTGCCCGCTTACCTGCTGCTGGTCGTACGCGCTCGCCCATCGGCAAGCCCGCTCTCGGCCGCCGGGCGGGCGCTGGCCGCGACGCTGGGAATGGCGCTCGGGTTCATGACGGTCTTCGGCGTGTTCGGCGTGCTGACCATCGCTGCGGCGTCCACGGTGCAGCGCTACCTGCCGTATGTGACGGTGGTGATCGGGGTTGCGCTGACCGTGCTCGGCGCCTGGTTGTTGTCGGGCCGGGAGTTGACCGGGCCGGCGCCTTTCGGCCCGCGCTGGGCGCCGACCGCGCGGCTGGGTTCCTTCTACGGATACGGCGTCAGCTACGCGATCGCCTCGTTGTCGTGCACGGTCGGACCTTTTCTGGCTGTCACCGGAGCCGGGCTGCGCAGCGGGTCGGCGCTCGACGGAGTGGCGGTCTACGGCGCCTACATCGCGGGGTTGACGCTGGTCGTCGGTGCACTGGCGATCCTGACAGCAACCGCCCGCTCGACGGTGGTCGCCAGGATGCGTGCGGTCCTGCCGTTCGTCAACCGGCTCAGCGGTGTCCTCTTGATCCTGGTGGGCGCCTATGTCAGCTATTACGGCGTGTACGAGGTGCGGCTGTTCGGCGCGAACGCCAGCCCGGAGGACGCGGTGATCGCCGCCGCGGGCCGCCTGCAGGGCACGGTCGCCGGTTGGGTGCACACTCACGGCGCCTGGCCCTGGGTGTTCGTGCTGGCGATCGCGCTGGTCGGCGCGCTGGCAGGCACCTGGCGCCGGAGGCGCCGTGGCCGTGACACCACAACTGGTTGTACATGACACCAAAGTAGTGTCATCATGACACTGTGGATTTGCAGCCGTACATCGACACCGTCCGCAACGAGCTGCATCTGGCCGCCTCGGCGGCCGGCGCAGAGGCGCAGGAGCTGGCCGAGCGGCTGACCGCTCCGCTGGAATCCGCGCTGCGGCTGGCGCTGCTGGAAGCCCTGTCGGCGGCCGGCGAGGAGATCACCGGCGAACTGGCCCCGGGTTCGGTCGAACTTCGACTGCGGGGCCGGGATCCGGAGTTCGTCGTCACCACGCCACCCGACAGCGTCGACGACGCCCCAAACGCCCCGCTGGTCCCGTCCTTCGACGACGACGATGACCACGGAGCCACCTGGCGGGTCACCCTCCGGCTACCGGAGCGGTTACGGGCCTCCGTGGAAGCGGCCGCCCGCCGCGACGGTGCCTCGCTGAACAGCTGGTTGGTACGGGCCGCGGCCACCGCGGCGGCGGGCGAACGGAACACCGCCCGGCCGCCCCTTCGCAATGCGCACCGCCTCACCGGCTGGGCGCGCTGAACACTCACCAAGGAGAAAGCAATGTCGTTATTCACCACCCCGGATCCGATCAGCGTCCGAGTCGAGGCCGGCGCGGGATCGGTCCGGCTCAGTGCGACCGAGCGCGCTGACACCGCCGTGCAGGTGCGCCCGGACGATGAAACCTGCGACGCCGACGTATGGGCTGCCGAGCACGTCCGCGTCGAGTTCCGTGACGGCCGGCTGACGGTCTCGACCCCCAGACGCGCGCGGCACCGCGCCGGGGCCGTGCAGATCGAGGTCGCACTGCCATCCCGGTCGCGCCTCTATGCGACGCTGGGATCAGCGGATCTGCACGCCGAGGGCGAGTACAGCGATGTGCGGCTCGCGACCGCCACCGGAGACGTGGAACTCGAGGCGGTACGCGGAAAGCTGAAGGCGACCAACGCATCTGGATCCCTGGCTGCCCAGGCGATCGAGGGCTATGCGTCGATCGCGACGTCCTCGGGTTCAGTGCGTGTGGAAAAGCTCGATGGCGAGCTGAAGTTCAAGGGCGCCAGCGGAACGCTGTCCATCGACGCCATGTGCGGTGCCGTGAAGTCACGCACCGCCTCGGGATCGGTGATCATCGAATCCGGCGTCCGGGGCGTCGTCGATGCGCACACCAGCAGCGGAGAAGTGGCCGTCGGCGTTCCGAAGGGCACCGCCGTCCGGTTCGACATCGTCACCGGGTCCGGTATGGTCACCAACCGGCTGCAACCGGCCGACGGACCCGAGGGCGATGACGAGACCCTCGTCCTGCAAGTCCGCAGCGGGTCCGGCGACGTTCACATACACCGGGACCCGGTCGCCGCGCCGGCTACCTGAGCCAGCCGCGCCGGCGACCCCAGATGTCGCGGACCAGCACGAACAGCGACAGCGCGGCGAACCCGATCAGAAACCAGTCCTCGACGTGGCCGACGTGGTTACCGCGCAGCATCGCCAGCAGGAAGATGACGACGAAGATCCCGACGGCATGCCACGTGCGGTAGTTGATACGGCTCCAACCCCAGCGCGCGGACGGCACCTCGGCCTCGTCGACGCCGGCGTACGGCTCCACCTCAGTACTGGCCACGGCGATCCCTCCGGTTGTCACTCGGACTGACACTGCCTGAACATTCTGGCACAGGCCGTTCGTCCGCGGTCAGGTCTCCACCCGAAGGGATCGCCGCGACGCAGCTGCCGCAGCTGTCACGCAGGCGGCATCAGCACCGTGTCGATCATGTAGACCTGCGCGTTCGCCGTCGACACACCGCCGCAGACCACGCCGGCGTTGTTGACCCGCAGGTTGTTACCCATGCCGGTGACCGTCACGTTGGCGCCCTGCAAGGTCTTGTGGGTGCCGATCACCCGGCTGGGGCTGGCCTGCCCGCTGACCACGTGGTAGGTCAGGATGCTGGTCAGCAGATTCGAGTCGGTCTTGAGCTGCTCGATGGTGGCCGGCGGCAGCTTGCCGAACGCGGCATCGGTCGGCGCGAACACCGTGTACTGACCGCTGTTGAGGGTGTCGACCAGGTTCACCTGCGGATTGAGCTGACCGGACAGCGCCGACGTCAGCGTGGTCAGCATCGGGTTGTTGGCCGCCGCCTCGGTGACGGGAACCATCGACATGCCCTGCACCGACGCGGGTCCGGTGGGGTTGGCCGCGGCGTAGTCCGCGCATCCCGGACCGACCAGGTCGCTGGCCGCCGCGGTCGGAGCCAGCGCAACGCCGCAGGACATCAGCGCCGCTGCGAAACCAGCTGCTGCCATTGAGGTTTTCGTCTTCATGATTAGTTGCTCCTCGTAGTTGAGTGCCGTGAGACCCCTGACATCAAGGCATTCGGAGCCAACGAATGTCCGGATGGGCGTCAGCCGTAAGTGAAGGAGAAAACCTGCAGCCCCTTGCTGGGGTGCACCTCGATGGTTCCCGACGACTGGCTGGGGTCGGCAACGATCTGATGCGACGTCGGCGGGCCGTCGACCGCCACGCTGGTGGGCTTGCCGTTGCGGGTCACCGTGAGCGTGCCGGTTCCGCCGACCACGACGTAGATGTCCTTGGCGTGGTAATTGAGCCTGATGGCCGAGTCGTCGCCGGTTGCCGTGGCGCCCTGGTAGTCCAGCGCCCAAGGGCCGCTCAGGGCGAAGCTGTCGGCGGCGAGGTTGGGCGGATAGCGGAACGTCTGGGCGCCCTCGTCGTACTCGCCGCCACCGCCGTAATTGACGGCCTTACCGACGGCGAAGTAGGTCTCGGCAGTGGTGATCGCTTTCGGCGTGAGGTCGGGCGCGCCGACGGGGCCGGGCAGCGTGACGCCGGGTCTGGCATCGGCGAGCAACTGCCTGATCAGCTGTTCGGTGTCGTCGTAGCCGCCCTCGCCGAACTTGAGATGCCGCACTGTGCCGTTGGCGTCGATCAGGTACTCGGCCGGCCAGTAGCGATTGCGGTAATTCGTCCACGTCGAGTAGTTGTTGTCCAGTGCCACAGGGTATTTGATCCCCAGATCGGCCGCGCCCTTGGCGACGTTCTCCGGCACCTTCTCGAACGCGTACTCCGGGGTATGGACACCGATGGCCTCGAGGCCGGCGTCCTTGTAGGCCTGATACCAGCCGACCACGTGCGGGATGGCCCGTTGGCAGTTGATGCACGAGTAGGCCCAGAAGTCGATCAGAACGACCTTGCCGCGCAACGATTTCAGTGCGATGGACTGGTTGCCCGGCGTGTTCAGCCAATTGGTGATGCCCCGCAGATCAGGTGCGGGGCCGCAGTTCTCGAGCTTGGTGCCGCCCTGGGTGCAGTTCGACAGGGCCATGTTCTGGTCGGTGACGATGCCACCGAGCTTCTCCTGAACCTGGCTGGATCCGCCGACCTTCTCCTGCAGGGATGCGGTGTAGTCGGGAATGGCGCGCTGCAGCACGGCCGGAAGGTCGAACACCAGCGCCACCGCCAGCAGTATCGTCACGATTCCCGCGCCGATCCGGATCTCACGCTGGCGTCGCCGAAACGCGCTGACCCGCTGCGCGATTCGTTGGCCGGCCAGCGCGAAGAACAGCAGCGGCAACGCGGCGCCGACGGCGAACGCGGCGGTGAGCACCACGGTTCCGGCGCCGATCTGCGCGGTCGCCCCGGCCACCACGATCGCCGCCAGGACCGGCCCCGCGCACGGCACGTACAGCACCCCCAGTGCCAGGCCGAGGCCGAAACCGTTTCCGCGCGTGGCGATCTGCTTCTGCGGGATGCGGGAGAAAGGCCGCTCGAGCAGCTGCTCGAAACGCGGGAAGATCAGACCGGCCCCGATGGCCACCAGCGCGACGAGCGCCACCCAGCGGATGGCGTCCTGCGGCAGGTGCAGTGCCGAGAGCAACGCCGAGCCGAGCAGCGTCACCACACTGAAACTGAGCACCAGGCCGCCGATCACCCGATAGGGGCGCGACGCCTCTGACCGGGTCGGTTTGGCTTTGACCGCGACCCCGACCGCGCCGGCAGCCGGCGCCTCGCGCGCGGTGCTGTTCGCACCCGAGAAAAAGATCACCGGCAGCACCGGCAGGATGCACGGTGAGATGCCGGTGATCAGACCGCCGAGAAAGCCGATCAGCGCCAAGGTCCACATGTCAGTTATTCGGCACGGCGGCGGTCCCGGATTGGTTCAACGCCAACGAAAAAGGCAGCCCACCTGGGGTGGGCTGCCTTCGTCCGGAGAGATGTCACTGACCAGGGGGCATCAGCACGGTGTCGATCATGTAAACCGTGGCGTTCGCGGTGTGCACCCCGCCGCACACCAGGCCCGAGGTGTTGACCTTCAGGTCGTTACCGGCCCCGGTCACCGTCACCTCGGCGCCCTGCAACGTCTTGTGGGTGCCGGCCACCTTGGCCGGGCTCGCCTGCCCGTTGACCACGTGGTAGGTCAAGATGCTGTTGAGCAGCTTGGCGTCGGTCTTGAGCTGGTCGAGGGTGGCCGCCGGCAGCTTGTCGAAGGCGGCGTTGGTGGGCGCGAACACGGTGTACTGCCCGCTGTTCAGCGTGTCCACCAGGTTCACCTGCGGGTTGAGCTTGCCCGACAACGCCGACGTCAGCGTGGTCAGCATCGGGTTGTTCGACGCCGCCGTCGCGACCGGGTCCTGCGCCATTCCGGCTACCGACCCGGGGCCGGTGGGGTTCTGCGCCGCGTATTCCGAGCAGCCGGGACCGATCAGGTCGGCGGCGGGGTCGGCCTTGGCGGACGACGGCGCCGAGCTCGGCGCGGCAGAGACGCTCGCGGAGGTTGCGCCGCTGCTGGTGCCCTGCGACGCAGGCTTGCTGCTGGAACATCCCGCGAGCCCCGTGATCGCGATCGCCGCGAGAGCCGCTGCTGCCACTGACCTGGCCTGAGTATTCATCACGTGTCAATTCCTTTGCTAGGGAACGCTTTTGTGGTGACGACGGACGCCGCCATTCGTGCCGTACATGAAGTCATTCGGAGTGAGGGCGATCACGGATGGGTGCGATTTCGAAAAGGGCGGCACAATAGGTGGGTGACTTTTTCGGGTGACGGGCAGGACGGGCAGGACGGGCAGGCTCCCGTCGAGCGGGTGCGCGTACTGGTGCTCGGCAGCACCGGCTCCATCGGTACCCAGGCCCTGGAGGTCATCGCCGCCAACCCCGACCGGTTCGAGATCGTCGGCCTGGCCGCCGGCGGCGGCAACCTCGACACGCTGCTGCGCCAACGTGCCGAGACCGGGGTCACCAACATCGCCGTCGCCGACGCTGCGGCCGCCGAGCGGGCCGGGGACATCCCGTTTCGCGGCCCCGACGCCGTCACCCGGTTGGTGCAGGAGACCGAGGCCGACGTCGTCCTCAACGCCCTGGTCGGTGCGCTCGGCCTGCGCCCGACGCTGGCCGCGCTGGAATCGGGCGCCCGGCTGGCCCTGGCCAACAAGGAGTCCCTGGTGGCCGGCGGCCCGCTGGTGCTGCGGGCGGCCCGGCCCGGTCAGATCGTGCCGGTGGACTCCGAGCACTCCGCGCTGGCGCAGTGCCTGCGCGGCGGGACGCCCGACGAGGTCGCCAAGCTGATCCTGACCGCCTCCGGGGGCCCGTTCCGGGGCTGGCCGGCCGCCGCCCTCGAGGACGTCACGCCCGAACAGGCCGGCGCGCATCCCACCTGGTCGATGGGCCCGATGAACACGCTGAACTCGGCGTCGCTGGTCAACAAGGGGCTCGAACTCATCGAGACCCACCTGCTGTTCGGCATTCCCTACGACCTGATCGAGGTCGTCGTCCATCCGCAGTCGATCATTCACTCGATGGTGACCTTCACCGACGGCTCCACGATCGCCCAGGCCAGCCCGCCGGACATGAAGCTGCCCATCTCCCTGGCCCTGGGCTGGCCGCACCGGGTGCCCGGAGCGGCCACCTGCTGCGACTTCTCCACCGCCTCTACCTGGGAATTCGAGCCGCTGGACAGCGAGGTGTTCCCGGCCGTGGAGCTGGCGCGTCAGGCCGGGGGAACCGGAGGCTGCATGACGGCCGTTTACAACGCGGCCAACGAAGAAGCGGCGGAAGCGTTCCTGAAAGGACGGATCCCATTTCCTGCCATCGTCGCCACCATTGCCGACGTGCTGCACGCTGCCGACCAATGGGCCGCGTCACCAGCTACCGTGGATGACGTACTCGAGGCGCAGCGCTGGGCCCGCGAGCGGGCTCAACAGGCGATGGCAACACCGGCGTCGGTCAGAGTCTCGGGCATGGCGTGAGAAAGGTCGTCACAGACAGATGATGTTCGTTATCGGCATTGTGCTGTTCGCACTCGCCATCCTCATCTCGGTCGCCCTGCACGAGTGCGGCCACATGTGGGCCGCCCGCGCCACCGGCATGAAGGTGCGTCGCTACTTCGTCGGTTTCGGCCCGACGCTGTGGTCCACCCAGCGGGGCGAGACTCAGTACGGCTTCAAGGCCATCCCGGCTGGCGGCTTCTGCGACATCGCCGGCATGACGCCGGTCGAGGAGCTGGCTCCCGACGAGCAGGACCGCGCGATGTACAAGCAGGCCACCTGGAAGCGGGTCGCGGTGCTGTTCGCCGGTCCGGGCATGAACTTCGTCATCTGCCTGGTGCTGCTCTACGCCATCGCGCTGGTCTGGGGCCTGCCCAACCTGCACCCGTCCGACAAGGCGATCGTCGGGGAAACCGGTTGTGTCGCTCAGGAAATCAGCCAGGGCAAGCTCGACAAGTGCGACGGTCCCGGACCCGCGGCGCTGGCGGGCCTCCGTCCCGGTGACGTCGTCGTGAAGGTCGGCGACACCCCGGTGAGCACGTTCGAGGACATGGCTACCGCGGTGCGCAAGATGCACGGCACGGTGCCGATCGTCGTCGACCGCGACGGCAAGACCATCACCACCAACGTCACCGTCGAGTCCACCCGCCGCTATGTCCCCACCGGGCAGAGCAACCAGCTGGAGCCGGCCAACGTCGGCGCCATCGGTGTCGGCGCTCCCCGCAACGAACCCACCCGGTACAACGTGCTGTCGGCCGCGCCGGCCACCGTGGTCTTCGCCGGCCAGTTGACCGTCGAGGTCGGCAAGTCGCTGGCCGCCATCCCGACCAAGGTCGGCGCGCTCTTCCACGCGATCGGCGGCGGGCAGCGCGACCCGCAGACGCCGATGAGCGTGGTCGGCGCCAGCATCGTCGGAGGCGACACCGTCGACCACGGACTGTGGGTCGCGTTCTGGTTCTTCCTGGCGCAGCTGAACCTGGTGCTGGGGGCCATCAACCTGCTGCCGTTACTGCCATTTGACGGCGGCCACATCGCGGTGGCGGTGTTCGAGAAGATCCGCAACGCCATCCGCACCGCCCGCGGCAAGGTGGCCGCGGCGCCGGTGAACTATCTCAAGCTGATGCCGGCGACCTACGTGGTGCTGATCTTCGTAGTCGGCTACATGCTGCTGACCGTCACCGCTGACCTGGTCAACCCGATCCGGCTCTTCCAGTAACAGAGAGAAGGCGAACAGACAGTGACCATTGGCCTGGGCATGCCGCAACCCCCGGCGCCCACGCTCGCTCCCCGGCGTGCCACTCGTCAGCTCATGGTCCGCGACGTCGGCGTCGGCAGCGACTACCCGATATCCGTGCAGTCGATGTGCACGACCAAGACCCACGACGTCAACTCGACGCTGCAGCAGATCGCGGAATTGACAGCGGCAGGCTGTGACATCGTCCGGGTGGCCTGCCCGCGGCAGGAGGACGCCGACGCGCTGGCCGAGATCGCCCGGCACAGCCAGATTCCGGTGATCGCCGACATTCATTTCCAGCCGAAGTACATCTTTGCCGCCATCGACGCCGGATGCGCCGCGGTGCGGGTGAACCCGGGCAATATCAAGGAGTTCGACGGCCGGGTCGGCGAAGTCGCCAAGGCGGCCGGCGCCGCGGGCATCCCGATCCGCATCGGTGTCAACGCGGGCTCGCTGGACAAGCGGTTCATGCAGAAGTACGGCAAGGCCACCCCGGAGGCGCTCGTCGAGTCGGCGCTGTGGGAGGCCTCGCTGTTCGAGGAGCACGGGTTCGGCAACATCAAGATCAGCGTCAAGCACAACGACCCGGTGGTGATGGTCGCCGCCTACGAGCAGTTGGCGGCCCAGTGTGACTACCCGCTGCACCTTGGCGTCACCGAGGCAGGCCCGGCGTTCCAGGGCACCATCAAGTCCGCGGTGGCCTTCGGAGCGCTGCTCTCGCGCGGCATCGGCGACACCATCCGGGTGTCGTTGTCGGCGCCGCCGGTGGAGGAAGTCAAGGTCGGCACCCAGATTCTGGAGTCGCTCAACCTGCGGCCGCGCAAGCTGGAGATCGTGTCGTGTCCGTCCTGCGGACGCGCCCAGGTCGACGTCTACACGCTGGCCAACGAGGTGAGCGCCGGTCTGGACGGTCTGGAGGTGCCGCTGCGGGTCGCGGTGATGGGCTGCGTGGTCAACGGGCCGGGCGAGGCCCGCGAAGCCGACCTCGGAGTGGCGTCGGGCAACGGCAAGGGGCAGATCTTCGTCAAGGGCGAGGTGATCAAGACCGTGCCCGAAGCGCAGATCGTCGAGACGCTGATCGAGGAAGCGATGCGGCTCGCCGAGGAAATGGGCCTGGAAACAGAAGACGATCCCGGGACGGCAGCGAGCGGTTCGCCTATTGTGACCGTAAGCTGATAGGGGCCAAGCGGGTAGGTTTTTAATGGCCCTCAGTTCGCACCACAGAGAGTTATGAGATGTCGGCTCCGCCCATCTTGCGCCTTGTCGGCGAGAGACGGGTTTCGGTGGTGCGCGACGCCGCTGCCGTGTGGCGGGTCCTGGGTGACAACCCGGTCGAATCCTGCATGGTGGCCGCGCGGGTCGCGGACTACGGCGTCGAACCCAATTCCATCGGCGGAGAACTCTGGACCCGGCGCGCCCCGGAGGAATCGCTGTGTTTCGCCGGTGCCAACCTGATCCCGCTGCGGGGCAATCTGATTGACCTCAATGCGTTCGCCGATGAAGCCAAGAGCACGGCTCGCCGGTGCTCGTCTCTCGTCGGCCGGGCCGACCTGGTGTTGCCGATGTGGCAGCGCCTCGAGTCCGCCTGGGGCCCGGCACGCGATGTGCGCGACCGGCAGCCGCTGATGGCGCTCGACAGTCATCCCAACTGCACGCTCGACCTCGAGGTGCGCCAGGTGCGGCCCGAGGAGATCGACGCCTACCTGGTCGCCGCCGTCGACATGTTCATCGGCGAGGTCGGGGTGGACCCCCGGCTGGGGGACGGTGGCCGCGGCTACCGGCGCCGGGTGGCCAGTCTGATCGCCGCCGGACGGGCCTGGGCGCGCTTCGAGCACGGACAGGTCATCTTCAAGGCCGAGGTGGGATCGCAGTCGCCGTCGGTCGGCCAGATCCAGGGAGTCTGGGTTCATCCGGAGCGGCGCGGCCTGGGCCTGGGCACCACCGGCACCGCGACGCTGGCCGCCGTGATCGTGGGCAGCGGACGCATCGCCAGCCTGTACGTCAACGACTTCAACACGGTGGCCCGGGCCGCCTACGCGCGCGTCGGGTTCAAAGAAGTCGGCACGTTCGCCACCGTGCTGCTGGATTAGTCGCGGGTTGGCGGTTCGTTTCCGCGAGTGGAACCGCACTGCGAAAATCGGCGCTCGAAATCGCAGCCTCGTTCCGCTCGCAATGGCATGCCGCGGATAACGGTCCGGTCTCGGTGTGTCGGCACCGACGCGGCGGCCACGGTCCATAACATCAGTACCGATGGTCACAATCTTCTCACGAACAACACTGGCAACATCCGTCGCAGGCCTGTTGCTGGCTCTGGTCGTACTGCCGGGCTGCACACCGAAGCCCGAAGGACCAGGCCCGGCCGCCGAGAGATTTCTGGCGGCGCTGTCCGTCGGTGACACCGCGACCGCCGCCCAGCTCAGCGACAACCCCAACGAGGCGCGCGAGGCGCTCAACGCCGCCTGGGCCGGCCTGCAGGCCACTCATCTGGACGCGCAGGTGCTGAGCTCGAAGTACGCCGAGGACACCGGGACCGTCGTGTACCGCTTCACCTGGCACCTGCCGAAGGACCGAACCTGGAGCTACGACGGGCAACTGAAGATGGCCCGCGACGAGGGGCACTGGCAGGTCCGTTGGGCCACCACCGGGCTGCACCCGAAGCTGGGGGAGCACCAGACGTTCGCGCTCCGCGCCGACCAGCCGCGGCGGGCCTCGGTGAACGAGCTGGGCGGCTCCGATGTGCTGGCGCCCGGTTACATCTACAACTACTCGCTGGACGCCACCAAGGCCGGACCCGACCTGATCGGGACGGCCCACGCCGTCATCGATGCGCTGCATCCGTTCAACGACACCCTTAACGATCCCCAGCTGCTCGCCGAAACGGCCAGCTCGGCGACCACGCCGATCGACCTGGCCACGCTGCTGCCCGACGACAGCAACCGGGTGTTCCCGGCCATCGGTCAGCTGCCCGGCGTCGTGATCACCCCGCACGCCGAGCTGTTGGCGACCGATCCGCACTTTGCGCCGGCGGTCATGGCCGAGGTCAAGAAGTCGGTCGTCGATCAACTCGACGGCCAGGCCGGATGGCGGATCGTCAGCACCAACCAGAACGGTGTCGACGTCGCGGTGCTGCACGAGGTCGAAGGCTCGCCCGCGCCGTCGGTGACGATCACCCTGGACCGGGCCGTGCAGAACGCCGCTCAGCATGCGGTGGACACCCGCGGCGGCAAAGCGATGCTGGTCGTGATCAAGCCCTCGACCGGCGAGATCCTGGCGGTCGCGCAGAACGCCGGCGCGGACGCCGAGGGCCTGCTGGCGACCACCGGCCTCTACCCACCCGGGTCGACCTTCAAGATGGTCACCGCGGGCGCCGCCGTCGAACGCGACATGGCCACCCCCAACACGATGGTCGGCTGCCCGGGGCACATCGACATCGGCCATCGCACCATTCCCAACTACGGCGGCTTCGATCTCGGCGTGGTGCCCATGTCCCGCGCCTTCGCCAGTTCCTGCAACACCACGTTCGCCGAACTGAGCGCCAAACTGCCACCGCGCGGACTGACCCAGGCCGCCACCCGCTACGGCATCGGGCTGGACTACCAGGTCGAGGGCATCACCACCGTGACCGGCTCGGTACCGCCGACGGTCGACCTGACCGAACGCACCGAGGACGGATTCGGCCAGGGCCGGGTGCTGGCCAGCCCGTTCGGCATGGCCCTGGTGGCGGCCACCGTTGCCGCCGGCAAAACGCCGGTACCGCAGTTGATCGCGGGCCGGCCGACCACCGTCGCCGGCGACAACACCCCGATCAGCCCGAAGATGGTCGATGCGCTGCGCCCGATGATGCGGCTGGTCGTCACCAACGGCACCGCCAAGGAGATCGCGGGCTGCGGCGAGATCTACGGCAAGACCGGGGAAGCCGAATTCGCGGGCGGGTCGCACTCCTGGTTCGCCGGGTACCGCGGTGACCTGGCCTTCGCCGCCCTGATCGTCGGCGGCGGCAGTTCCGAATACGCCGTTCGGATGACCAAAGTGATGTTCGACTCGCTGCCGCCGGGCTACCTGGCCTAACGCGATCGCCGACCCGCAACAGCGGTAAGTTGCGAAGGTGAGCATGACGGGGCCGGGCGGCGACATGGCGCCGATGCGGGTGTCGGACGCCGACCGCAACGGCACCATGCGCCGCCTGCAGAACGCCCTGGCGCTCGGCCTGATCAACATCGACGAATTCGAACAGCGCACCCGCCAGGTGTCCTACGCGCGCACCCGCGACGAATTGGACACGCTGGTGGGCGACCTGCCCGCGCCGGGGGCCATCGTCACCTCGGCGACCGACCGGGTGGAACTGCGGGGCTGGGCCGGCTCCCTGAAGCGCCACGGGGAGTGGACGGTGCCCACCCGGCTTTCCCTGGTGCGCCGGTTCGGGTCGATCGACCTGGACCTGACCAAGGCCCGCTTTGCGGGTCCGGTCGTGGTCATTGAAATCGACATGAAGTTCGGCTCGCTGAACCTGTGGCTGCCCGAAGGTGCCAGCGCGTCGATCGACAACGTCGAGGCCTACGTGGGCAGCGCCTCGGATCGCCGCAAGGACCCGCCGGCGGAGGGCAATCCGCACGTCGTCCTGAGCGGTCAGTTGGTGTTCGGCTCGGTGGTCATCCGGGGCCCGCGGCGGACGTTGTTGCGCCGTCCGCGGTTCTGAGTGGCGGGACGGTGAGCCGCCTGCGCTCGGCGGCACTACCGCCGCGGCATCGTTAAGCTAGCTGCCATGCCTGTTCGAACTGCGCTGTCTCCCGGCGTGCTGTCCCCGACGCTGCCGGTGCCCAAGTGGATCGCGCGCCCGGAATATGTCGGCAAGTCCACCGCCAAAGAGGGCTCCGAGCCGTGGGTGCAGGAACCCGAGGTCATCGAGAAGATGCGGGTGGCCGGTCAGATCGCGGCCCGGGCGCTCCAAGAGGCGGGCAAGGCCGTCGCACCGGGCGTCACGACCGACCGACTCGACCGCATCGCGCACGAGTACATGGTCGACAACGGCGCCTACCCCTCGACGCTGGGCTACAAGCATTTCCCCAAGTCGTGCTGCACCTCCCTGAACGAGGTGATCTGCCACGGCATCCCCGACTCGACGGTGATCGAGGACGGCGACATCGTCAACATCGACGTCACCGCCTACATCAACGGAGTGCACGGCGACACCAACGCGACGTTCCTGGCCGGTGACGTGTCCGAGGAGCACCGGCTGCTGGTCGAGCGGACCCGCGAGGCGACCATGCGGGCGATCAAGGCCGTCAAACCGGGACGGCAGTTGTCGGTGGTCGGCCGGGTGATCGAGTCGTATGCGAATCGGTTCGGCTACAACGTGGTTCGCGACTTCACCGGTCACGGCATCGGCACCACGTTCCACAACGGGCTGGTGGTGCTGCACTACGACCAGCCCGCTGTGGAGACGGTCATCCAGCCGGGGATGACGTTCACGATCGAGCCGATGATCAACCTGGGCGCGCTGGATTACGAGATCTGGGACGACGGCTGGACCGTGGTCACCCGGGACCGCAAGTGGACCGCGCAGTTCGAGCACACGCTGCTGGTCACCGACACCGGCGCCGAAATCCTCACCCTGCCGTGACCCCGGTGGCGCGAGCAGACGCAAAATCGCCCCTTTTCGGCACGAAAAGGGCGATTTTGCGTCTGCTCGCCGCACCACGGTGAGCGGGGCGCTGCTGGTTGCGGGCACCAGCTCGGATGCCGGGAAGTCCATGGTGGTCGCGGGGCTGTGCCGTCTGTTGGCGCGCCGCGGAGTTCAGGTCGCCCCGTTCAAAGCACAGAACATGTCCAACAATTCCGCCGTCACCGTCGAAGGCGGCGAGATCGGGCGCGCCCAGGCGATCCAGGCACGCGCGGCCGGCCTGGAGCCCAGCGTGCGGTTCAATCCAGT
Organism: Mycobacterium sp. 23; assembly: GCF_048287075.1. NCBI lineage: Bacteria > Bacillati > Actinomycetota > Actinomycetes > Mycobacteriales > Mycobacteriaceae > Mycobacterium > Mycobacterium sp. 23. Next base: position 1,662,865 of record NZ_JBLVUX010000005.1, on the reverse strand, counting down.
GCTGCTCAAACCGGGCAGCGATGGAACCTCGCAATTGGTTGTCCGCGGCAAAGCCACCGAGTACGTCAGTGCGGCAAGCTATTTCCGCCATCGCGACCAGGTGGCCGGCGTCGTACTCGACGAATTGCGGGGTTTGCGCCACGAATTCGACGCGGTGATCTGCGAGGGCGCCGGATCGCCCGCCGAAATCAACTTGAGGGCAACCGACATCGCGAACATGGGCTTGGCCAGGGCCGCGGATCTGCCGGTTGTGCTGGTCGGCGACATCGACCGCGGCGGCCTGCTGGCGCACCTGTTCGGGACGGTCGCGGTCCTCGACCGCGATGACCAGGCACTCATTGCGGGCTTTATCGTCAACAAGTTCCGCGGTGACCGCGCGCTGCTGGAGCCCGGTCTGGTGCAGCTGGCGGAACTGACCGGCCGGCCCACCTACGGGGTGCTGCCGTACAGCGAGCGACTCTGGCTCGACGCCGAGGACTCTCTTTCGGTCGTAGCGCACCGCGTGGTCGGCACCCCGGAACCGCCGCGCGGCGAGCAGTGGCTGAGAGTGGCGGCCGTCCGCCTGCCACGCATCTCGAATTCGACCGATGTCGAAGCTCTGGCTTGTGAACCCGGTGTCCTGGTGCGGTGGGTCACCGAGGCGGCCGATGTGGCCGACGCCGACCTGATCGTGCTACCGGGCAGCAAGGCCACCGTCGCCGATCTGTCCTGGCTGCGGGAACGCGGTCTGGCAGCGGGAATCGCCGACCACGCCGCGGCTGGTAGGCCGGTGTTGGGCATCTGCGGTGGCTTCCAGATGCTGTGCCGCAGCATCGACGACACGGTGGAGTCGCGGGCCGGAGCGGTGCGCGGCCTGGGGTTGTTGGACGCCGACATCGAGTTCGCCGCGGCCAAGACGCTGTGTCGCTGGCGAGAGCCGCTGGCCGGCTACGAGATTCACCACGGACAGCTGGCCCGTTGCGCCGAGACACCGTGGTTCGGGGCCGATTGCGAAACTGGGATCCGCCGCGGCGAGGTTTTCGGCACCCACTGGCACGGCCTGCTCGACAACGACGATTTCCGCCGGAGCTTTCTGAGCGGGGTCGCCGGCGCCGCCGGCCGCGACGGGTTCACGGTCGCCGACGACACGAATGTCGCTGCCCGCCGGGACGGCCAACTGGACCTGATCGCCGATCTACTGGCCACCCACCTCGACGTAGAGGCGGTGCTGGGTCTGCTCACCGGTCCGGCGCCGCGGCAACCTCATCTCGTCAGCGAGCTACGTTCCTAGCTGCCGCCGAAATGCCGGAGCTCAGCACCGCGTCGCATGAATTCAAATGCGCGCATTCGCTCCGTCTAATTTAGAAGTCCGTTCCACGAATTCGGATATCGGATAGTCGCATTTGTTGTAGCTTGACGGCTCGGGCTGAAATCTGGAGGCGGTATGGTGCGACCTTTGCACACCTGGACGATCCAAGCGCCGGGTGCGCCTGGTTGCTCCCGGGATTTGTCGTGAGCTTCCTGACCTTCCCGCCGGAGATCAACTCCGCGCGAATCTTCACTGGTGCCGGGCCGGGGCCGATGCTGGCCGCCGCGACGGCGTGGGGTGGTTTGTCCGACGAATTAGTCTCCGCTGCAGCGTCTTTCGACTCAGTCACGGTAGGGCTGGCGGGCGCCTGGCAGGGCCCGTCGGCGGCGGCGATGGCGAACGCCGCAGCCCCTTATGTGGGCTGGCTCAACGCGGCGGCGGCCGGGGCAGAGGAGATCGCCGGGCAGGCGCGGGTTGCCGCCGGAGCCTTCGAGGCGGCCAGGGCCGCGACGGTGCATCCCGCCGCCCTGGTGGCCCATCGAAGCCAATTGTTGTCACTCGTTTTCTCGAACTTGTTCGGGCAGAACGCGCCGGCCATCGCGGCGGCCGAAGCCGCCTATGAGCAAATGTGGGCGCAGGACGTGGCGGCGATGGCGGATTATTATTCGTCGGTTTCGGCCGCCGTTGCTCAATTGATGCCCTGGCAGAGTTCGCTGCAGGACCTGGCCGGCCGGGTCGCCGGGTTGCTGGGGATCGGAGGAAAAGCGTCGGCAGCCAGTCCCGTGGCGGACAGCAGCGCCGAACAGACCGCCGCCGCTGCCGCGCAGGGTGGCGCCGCTGCCGCCGGCGACCCGGTCGCGGCGCCGAGGCTTGCCGCCGCCCCGCTGGCCGCCGGCATCGGCAACCAAGGCAGTGGCAACAGCGGCAATGGCAACAGAGGCAACAACAACGTCGGCAACGGCAACCGAGGCGACGGCAACGGGGGCAGTGGCAACATCGGTTCGACCAACGGCGGCAGCGGCAACCGGGGCACCGGTAACGCCGGCGACGGCAACATCGGCGATAACAATGTCGGCAGTGGCAACACCGGTAACACCAATCAGGGCAACGGTAACCAGGGCAACGACAACAGGGGCGACGGCAACCGCGGCAACAGCAACGCCGGCAGCGGCAACACCGGCAGCGGCAACGTGGGCAACGGCAACCAGGGCAGCCTCAACGACGGAGACGGCAACAAGGGCGGCTCCAACAAGGGCAGCGGCAACAACGGCACCAGCAACCAGGGCAACGGCAACCAGGGCAGCACCAACGGCGGTGACGGCAATCGCGGCCTCTTCAACACCGGCAGCGGCAACACCGGCAACACCAACGCCGGCAACGGCAACACCGGCAACGCGAACGCGGGTGACGGCAACAACAACACCAGCGATATCACCCACGGCAACGCCGGCGACGGCAACCTGGGCGGCGGAAACGCCGGAGACGGCAACAAGGGCGGCAACAACCAGGGCAGCGGCAACATCGGCGACGCCAACATCGGCGATGGCAACCACGGCAACGGCAATCAGGGCAACGGCAACCTGGGTAACACCAATGCCGGAATCGGCAACGAAGGCAACAACAACGGCGGAAACGGCAACCTGGGCAACGGCAACACCGGCGACGCCAACAAGGGCGACAACAACTTCGGCAAGGGCAATCTGGGTAACACCAACGCCGGCGACGGCAACAAGGGCAACGCCAACGGCGGCTCGGGGAACCTGGGCGACCAGAATGTCGGCAACGGAAACAAGGGCTCCAACAACGCCGGCCAGGGCAACGCAGGCACCAACAACACCGGCGACGGGAACCTGGGCAGCGGCAACACCGGACTGGGCAACGCCGGTGACAACAACACCGGCGACGGGAACAAGGGCAACACCAACGCCGGGTTCGGCAACACCGGCAACAACAACCAGGGCAGCGGCAATCGGGGCAACGACAACCTCGGCAACGGCAACTTCGGCAACGCCAACACCGGCCTGGGTAACCGTGGCGACAACAACGCCGGAAACGGCAACCTGGGCAACGGAAATTCCGGCTTCGGCAACAAGGGCAACGGCAACCAGGGCTCCGGCAACCAGGGCAACAACAACGTCGGCCACGGCGACATCGGCAGTAACAACATCGGTAACGGCAACATCGGCAGCGGGAACGCCGGTAGCGGCAATCGTGGTTTCGGATTGGGGACCGGCGACAACAACCAGGGCAGCGGCAACCAGGGCAGCAACAACGTCGGCAGCGGCAACATCGGCAACGGCAACACCGGCAGCGGCAACCGCGGCATCGGGCTGGGGACCGGCGACAACAACCAGGGCAGCGGCAACCAGGGCAGCAACAACGTCGGCAACGGCAACATCGGCAACGGCAACGCCGGCAGCGGCAACACCGGCAGCGGCAACGCCGGGAGTGGCAACGCAGGCAGCAACAACCAGGGCAGCGGCAACTACGGCAGCGGCAACGCCGGAGATGGCAACCGCGGCAACGGCAATGCCGGCAGCGGCAACGTCGGCAACAACAACCCCGGAATGGGCAACACCGGCAGCGGCAACGAGGGCGGCGGCAACAACGGGACCGGAAACCAGGGTTGGGGCAACACCGGCACCAACAACATCGGCTTCGGCAACACCGGAAACAACAATTTCGGGCTCGGGCTCACCGGCGACAACCAGGTCGGCATCGGCCGTCTCAACTCGGGGTGGTTCAACCTCGGCCTGGGCAACTCCGGAAACTTCAATATCGGCTTCGGGAACTCCGGCAGCGGAAACATCGGCTTCGGAAACTCGGGCAACTACAACATCGGCTTCGGAAACGCCGGCAGCGGAAACCTGGGCTGGTGGAATGGCGGCAACGGCAACACGTTTGCGATGAACGCCGGCAACTTCAACACCGGACTCTGGAACGCGGGGAACCTGAACACCGGGCTGTGGAACTCCGGAAGCAACGACACCGGGTTGTACAACGCGGGCAGTACGAACACCGGTCTGTTCAACTCGGGCAGCACGAACACCGGAATGTACAACTCGGGCAGCACCAACAGCGGAAACTACAACTCCGGCAGCACGAACACCGGACGGTACAACTCAGGTGGCACCAACACCGGCAACTACAACTCGGGCGGCACCAACACCGGTGACTTCAATGCCGGCGGCACCAACACCGGCAACTACAACGCCGGTGGCACCAACACCGGCAACTACAACTCGGGCGGCACCAACACCGGGGATTTCAATGCCGGCGGCACCAACTACGGCAGCTACAACGCCGGTGGCACCAACACCGGCAACTTCAACTCGGGCGGCACGAACACCGGCGACTTCAACTCGGGCGGCACCAACGCGGGCTACTACAACTCCGGTGGCACCAACTCCGGCAATTACAACTCCGGTGGCACCAACACCGGCCACTACAACGCGGGCGGCACGAACACCGGTAACTACAACTCCGGTGGCACCAACACGGGCAACTACAACTCCGGTGGCACCAACACCGGTGACTACAACTCGGGTGGCACCAATACCGGTAACTACAACTCGGGCAACACCAACACGGGCAACCTTAATTCCGGCAACACCAATACGGGCAATCAGAACTCGGGCAACACGAACACCGGAAACCTCAACTCCGGCAACACCAATACCGGCAATCAGAACTCGGGCAACACCAACACCGGGAACCTGAACTCGGGCAACACCAACACCTACGGTGACGCAAGCCGGCCCGACGGCTACAACTCGGGCGACACCAACACCGGCAGCTACAACTCCGGGAACACCAACACCGGTAACTCCAACTCGGGCAACACCAATACCGGCGACCTCAACTCGGGCAGCACCAACACCGGTGCGCGCAACTCGGGCAACACGAACACCGGAAACCTCAACTCCGGGAACACCAACACCGGCAACGCCAACTCGGGCAACACCAACACCGGCAACTTCAACTCCGGTAACACCAACACCTACTTCAACCCCAGCTCGCCGGACGGATTCAACTCCGGCGACACCAACACCGGCAGCTACAACTCCGGTGACACCAACACCGGTTTCCGCAACTCGGGCAACACCAACACCGGCACCGGCAACTCCGGCAACACCAACTCCGGCGACTTCAACTCCGGCTTCACCAACACCGGCGACCGCAACTCCGGCAACACAAACACCGGCAACGCCAACTCCGGCAACACCAACACCGGCAACAACAACTCCGGCTTCACCGACACCGGCAACGGAAACTCGGGCAACACCAACAGATTCGACTTCAACTCCGGCAACACCAACACCGGCAACAACAACGCCGGCTTCACCAACACCGGTGACGGCAACAGCGGAAACACCAACACCGGGGCCAACAATTCGGGTAAGACCAACACCGGCACCGGCAACAGCGGCGATACGAACAGCGGAGCCAACAACTCCGGCAACACCAACACCGGCGACGGCAACAGCGGGAACACCAATAGCGGCGACAACAACGCGGGCAACACCAACACCGGCAACGGAAACCGCGGAAACACCAACACCGGCAACGACAACACCGGCAGCACCAACACGGGCGACAGGAACAGCGGTAACACCAACACCGGCAACGACAACTCCGGTAACACCAACACCGGTGACAGAAACTCCGGCAGCTGGAACGTCGGCAACGACAACACCGGCAACGGCGCGCCGGTCGGAGCCTCGGGGACCGGAAACGGCCTCGGCTCTTCCGGTTTCGGCAATACCGCGGCGTCGGGTACTTCCGGTTTCGGCAACGACCTGAGCAACGGCACATCGGGTGCCGGCAACGGCGGGCTGGGCGGTGGTAACTCGGGGCTCAACAACGGCGGCGTAGGCGGCGGAAACTCGGGAGTCGGCAACGGCGGTTTCGGCAGCTCGGGCAACTCCGGCAAAGACAACGGCGGCTTCGCCAACGGGGGCAACTCGGGCACGAACAACGCCAGCCCGGGCGGCGGCAACTCCGGCTCCGGCAACAACGTGGCCGGGGGCGGAAACTCCGGCAACCTCAACCGCGGCGTCGGCGGCGGTAACTCGGGTACCAACAACAGCGGTGCCGGTGGCGGCAACGCCGGTTCCAACAACTCGGGCAGCAACGGCAGCTCCGGCGAGGGCAACCAGGGCAGCGGCGGAAACTCCGGCTTCAGCAACAGCGGCTCCGCCGGACAATCCGGGACCGGCAACAGCGGCGGCGCCGGCAACTCCGGCACCAACAACAACGGTTCGCTCGGCAGCTCGGGACAGGCCAACAGCGGCGCCGGCGGCAACTCGGGGACCGGCAACAACGGCAGCGCCGGCAACTCCGGCAACGGCAATTCCGGCAGTGCCGGAAACTCGGGTTTCAGCAACAGTGGCGGCGGCGGTAATTCCGGCACCAACAACACCGGCGCCACGTTCGGCAGCTCGGGCGCCAACAACTTTGCCGCAGGCGGCAATTCGGGGACCAGCAACTCCGGCAGCGGCGGTAATTCCGGCACTGGCAACTCCGGCAGCGCCGGCAATTCCGGACTGAACAACCAAGGTAGCGGCGGCAACTCCGGCACCAGCAACACCGGCGCAACCTTCGGGAGCTCGGGGCTTAACAACTCAGCGGCCGGCGGCAGCTCGGGCACCGGCAACAACGGGTCCGCCGGCAACTCGGGCTTCAACAACAACGGCAGCGGTGGACAGTCCGGCACCGGCAACAACGGTGGCGCCGGCACCTCCGGTTCCGGCAACAACGCGGCAGGCGGCAGCTCCGGCTCCAATAACAACGGCACTGCGGGCAATTCGGGCACCGGGAACAACGGCAGCGCGGGCAACTCGGGCTCGGGCAACAACGGCAGCGCGGGCAGCTCGGGTGCCAACAACAACGCCATCAGCTTCGGCAGTTCCGGAACCGGGAACATCGCCGCCTCCGGTAGCTCCGGCTCAGGCAACTCCGGCAGCGGCGGAGACTCGGGCACCGACAACGCCGGCAGCGCGGGCAGCTCCGGCAACAACAACAACGGCACCGCAGGCAGCTCGGGCAGCGGCAACGTCGGCGGCGGCAACGCCGGTTCGGGCAACATCGGCTTCGGCAGCTCGGGCGGCACCAACATCGGCGCCGGCAGTTCCGGCACCAGCAACCCCGGGGCGGGCAACGCGGGCACCGGCAACGTCGGTGCCGGGACGTCCGGCATCAACAACCCCGGCACCGGCAGCTCTGGTAACCAGAACTTCGGCTTCGGCACGTCCGGCAACTACAACGCCGGCGCCGGGAACTCCGGCACTTTCAACCCGGGCGCGGGCAGTTCAGGCCTGTTCAACATCTACGCGGGCGACTCCGGCTATCTGGCGTCCGGACTGGGCAACTCGGGCCTGCTCACGCTGGGCGCCGGAAACTCCGGCGCCGTGACCCCGGGTGCCGGGAACTCGGGCTGGCTGCTGGCGGGGTTGGGGAATTCGGGAACGCTGAATCTGGGCTCGGCGCTGTCCGGCCTGACCAACCTCGGCGCCGCCAATTCGGGACTGCTCAATGCCGGCACGACCCTGTCGGGCTTCGTCAACGTCGGCGTCTACAACGCCGGTCTGCTGGACATCGGTTATCTGCCGCGGGCGCTCTATGTCGGCAATCTGGCATTCGAGGTTGCCACCTTCCTTCTCCGGCAACTGACGGGTCTGCTTCCCGGCGTGTAAACCAGGGCCATTGGGCGTAGTTTGGCGGGGTGTCCAGGATGATGACCACCCTCGACGGGTTCTCTGTGCACGTGGGGATCGCCGGTCCGGAAAAAGGCGTCGTGGTGGTGATACTCGGCGCCGAGCAACGCGCGGTGTCGGCCTACGACGCGATCTGCGAGCGACTGCACACCGCCTCGCTGCGAACGGTCGTCATCGCCGCGGACCCGCGCTTGACGGTCAAGTCGGTGATCGGCATCCTCGACGCTCTCGGGATCGGCTGGGCCGTGGTGGTGGGTGACCGGGACGGGGCCGAGCTGGCCTGGGAATTGGCGGCCACCCGACTGGGCCGGTTCGCCGGCCTGGTCGTCATCGATCGCGGGCACCCTGCGGTGGCCGGCGGCGACGGGGCGGTTCGCGACGACCAATGTCCGCCGGTGGAGATCGGCACCACCATGCTGGTGAGTTCACCCGCCGCGCGATCCGCGGCCCGCGACAGTCAACGGCTGGTGCTCTCCGACTACCGCGTCGTGGACCTGGCCGGTCGCCGCAACGCTCAGGAGTCGACAGCGCAGTTGGCCACCGAGATCGTGCTGCGCACCAGCGCCTGGTAGGCGCGGGGGTCAAGCCAAGTGCCACAACATGATTCGTCACGACTGCCGCTGACTGAACTGGTGCAGCTGGTGGGCACCGGCGACATCGACACGGTCATCGTCGCGTTCACCGACATGCAGGGCAGGCTGGCCGGCAAACGGGTGGCCGGCCGGTTCTTCGTCGACGAGGTGGCCGCGCACGGGGCTGAGTGCTGCAGCTATCTGGTGGCCGTCGACGTCGACCTCAACACCGTGCCCGGCTATGCCATGTCGAGCTGGGAAACCGGTTACGGCGACATGGTGATGACACCCGACCTGTCCACGTTGCGGCTGATGCCGTGGCTGCCTGGCACGGCGCTGGTGATCGCGGACCTGAGCTGGGCCGACGGCAGCCCGGTGGCCGTGTCGCCGCGCGCGATCCTGCGCCGCCAGCTGGACCGGCTGGCGGAGCGCGATCTGATCGCCGACGTCGCCACCGAGCTGGAGTTCATCGTGTTCGAACAGTCCTACCGTGCGGCGTGGGCCGGCGGCTACCGGGACCTGACACCGGCCAGCGATTACAACATCGACTACGCGATCATGGCGTCTTCGCGGATGGAGCCGCTGCTGCGCGATATCCGGCTGGGCATGCAGGGCGCGGGTCTGCGGGTCGAGGCCATCAAAGGCGAATGCAACAACGGACAGCAGGAAATCGGCTTCCGCTACGACGAGGCGCTGGTCACCTGCGACAACCACGCCATCTACAAGAACGGCGCCAAGGAGATTGCCGACCAGCACGGCAAGAGCCTGACGTTCATGGCCAAATACGATGAGCGCGAAGGCAACAGCTGCCACATTCACCTGTCGTTGCGCGGCCCGGATGACAGTGCGGCGTTCGCCGACGGCAGCGGCGGGATGTCGGCCACCTTCCGCAGCTTCGTTGCCGGACTGCTCGCCACGATTCGCGAACTCACATTGTTTTTCGCGCCGAACATCAACTCGTACAAGCGTTTTGCCGACGGCAGCTTCGCTCCGACGGCGGTGGCCTGGGGGATGGACAACCGTACCTGCGCGCTGCGCGTGGTGGGGCACGGGCGCAGTATCCGGGTGGAATGCCGGGTGCCGGGCGGCGACGTCAACCAGTATCTGGCGGTCGCCGCGTTGATCGCCGGCGGGCTGTACGGTATCGACCGGGGCCTCGAGCTTGGTGAGCCCTACGCGGGCAACGCCTACGACGCGCGGGATGTCCAGCGGCTGCCGGCCACGCTGGGCGAGGCTGCGACGCTGTTCGGGGATTCGGCGCTGGCGCGGGAGGCCTTCGGCGACGACGTGGTCGCGCACTATCTGAACAACGCGCACGTGGAACTGAAGGCGTTCAACGCCGCGGTCACCGACTGGGAGAGGATTCGTGGCTTTGAACGGCTTTAGCTTCGACGGTGGCGACCCGCCACGGGAGTCCCCGGTCGTGGGCCTGTCGATGTATCTCGAGCGGGTGCGCACGGGAGTCTGGGATATCCCTGCCGCCTACCTGCCTGCCGACTACTTCGAGGGCGTGACGCTGGCCGGTGGGATACCGGTGTTGCTGCCGCCGCAACCGGTGAACTCCGGGGCGGTGAACCGCCTGCTCGACAGCCTGGACGCGTTGGTGATCACCGGCGGCTACGACCTGGACCCCGCGGCCTACGGACAGCAACGGCACGAGAGCACCGACGAGCCCCGCACCGATCGCGACGCCTGGGAGTTCGCGTTGCTGCGCGCGGCGCTGGACCGGCGGTTGCCCGTGCTGGGCATCTGCCGCGGCGCCCAACTGCTCAACGTCGCGTTCGGCGGCACCTTGCACCAGCATCTGCCCGAGGTGATCGGTCACTCCGGCCATCGTGCGGGCAACGGTGTGTTCAGCCGGCTGCCGGTGCGCACGGTGCCCGGCACCAAGGTGGCGGCGGTGCTCGGCGAGACCGCCGACGTGCCGTGCTACCACCATCAGGCCATCGACACGGTGGGGGATCAACTGGTGGTCGGCGCGTGGGACACCGACGGCGTCGTCGAGGCGGTGGAGCTGCCCGGGGATGCGTTTGCCCTTGCCGTGCAATGGCATCCGGAGAAGTCGTTGGACGACCTGAGATTGTTCACCGCCCTGGTCGACGCCGCGCGATCGTACGCCGCGGCATGACCTCCACCCAGCTGGTCAATCCCGCCACCGAGGAGATACTGCGCTCTGTCGAGCACGTCGATGCCGCCGCCGTCGACGATGCGGTGGCCCGGGCGACCGCAGCGCAGCGGCGGTGGGCGCGGCTGGCGCCGGCCGAACGCGCCGCCGGGCTGCTCGCGTTCGCGGCCGCCGTCGACACGCACCTGGACGAGCTGGCCGCGCTGGAGGTGGCCAACTCCGGACACCCCATCGGCTCGGCGCGGTGGGAGGCGGGAAACGTACGCGATGTGCTGCGGTACTATGCCGCGGCCCCGGAACGGTTGTCCGGCAAGCAGATTCCCGTAGCCGGCGGCATCGACGTCACTTTCAACGAGCCGATGGGTGTGGTGGGGGTGATCACGCCGTGGAACTTCCCGATGGTGATCGCGACCTGGGGCATCGCGCCGGCGCTGGCCGCGGGCAACGCGGTGCTGGTCAAGCCCGCCGAGTGGACACCGCTGACCACCCTGCGGCTCGGTGAGCTGGCCGTCGAGGCGGGACTGGACGCGGACCTGTTGCAGGTGCTGCCGGGACAGGGCTCGGTGGTCGGGGAGCGGTTCGTCACCCACCCCGGCATCCGCAAGGTCGTGTTCACCGGATCGACCGCGGTGGGCAAGAAGGTGATGGCCGGTGCGGCGGCGCATGTCAAACGCGTGACGCTGGAACTGGGTGGCAAGAGCGCCAACATCGTGTTCGCCGACTGCGATCTGGAGCGGGCCGCCGCGACGGCGCCGGGCGGGGTGTTCGACAACGCCGGTCAGGACTGCTGTGCGCGCAGCCGAATCCTGGTGCAGCGCAGCGTCTACGACCGGTTCATGGAGCTGCTCGAACCGGCGGTGCATGCCGTGGCGGTCGGGGACCCCACCTCGGACCAGACCGAGATGGGCCCGCTGGTGTCGCGTGCCCACTGGAACAAGGTGGCTTCCTACGTTCCCCCGAATGCGCCTGTCGCGTTTCGCGGCACCGCGCCCACGGGTCCCGGATTCTGGTTCCCGCCAACGGTTCTCACCCCACAGCGCAACGACCGCAGCGTCACCGACGAGATCTTCGGGCCGGTCGTCACGGTCCTGGCCTTCGACGACGAGCACGATGCGGTCGCACTGGCCAACGACACCGAATACGGTCTGTCCGGTTCCATCTGGACCGACGACCTGTCGCGCGCCTTGCGTGTGTCGCGGGCGGTCGAAGCCGGCAACCTGTCGGTGAATTCGCATTCCTCGGTGCGCTACAACACCCCGTTCGGCGGGTTCAAACAATCCGGTGTGGGCCGTGAACTCGGGCCCGACGCCCCAATGCATTTCACCGAGACCAAGAACGTGTTCATCGCCATCAAGGAGGAGCAGTGATCGACCTGAGTCGGCGGCTGGCGGGCCGGGTGGCGGTCATCACCGGCGGCGGCAGCGGCATCGGCCTGGCCGCGGCGCGGCGCATGCACGCCGAGGGTGCGACCGTCGTGATCGGCGACATCGACGCCGAGGCCGGTGGTGCCGCCGCCGAGGAACTCTCCGGATTGTATGTGGCCGTTGATGTTTCCGACGAGGAGTCGGTGAACAAGCTGTTTGACGGCGCCGCACACGCCTGTGGGTCGATCGACATCGCATTCAACAACGCCGGCATCTCGCCGCCGGAGGACGACCTGATCGAGAGCACCGAACTCCCGGCGTGGCAGCACGTCCAGGACGTCAACCTGAAATCGGTGTACCTGTGCTGCCGGGCCGCGCTGCGGCACATGGTGCCCGCCGGCAAGGGGTCGATCATCAACACCGCGTCCTTCGTCGCGGTGCTGGGCTCGGCGACCTCGCAGATCTCCTACACCGCCTCCAAAGGCGGCGTGCTGGCCATGTCGCGGGAACTCGGCGTGCAGTTCGCCCGCCAGGGCATCCGCGTCAACGCGCTGTGCCCCGGCCCGGTCAACACACCGCTGCTGCAGGAGCTTTTCGCCAAGGACCCGGAACGGGCCGCCCGCCGGCTGGTGCACGTGCCGCTGGGGCGTTTCGCCGATCCTGACGAAATCGCCGCTGCCGTAGCATTTTTGGCCAGTGACGATGCGTCGTTCATCACCGCGTCGACGTTCCTGGTGGACGGCGGCATCAGTTCCGCCTACGTGACCCCGCTGTAGCGGCTCAGGAATAGACCAGCCGACCGTTGACGGCCAGGCCTCCGATCGTCCGCATCCGCCGGGCCGAGCAGTAGAGGTCGACGACGGCCGCCGTGGGCGGCTCCGCGGCGCCCCATTCCGGTGGCACCGACAGCCGGCCGATGGACATTCCCTTGCCCCAGGTCGCCCGGACCGGCGGCGGGGTCTTGCGCACCACCACCATGGCCGGACCCCTGCCGAGGAAGTTGAGCAGGTGCATCGGGAACTTGACCGGCACGGCAAGGCAACTCAACCTGGCCAGTGACGAAGACACCGCCGCAAGAGCGGTGCCGACGGACGTCAGCGGGGAGGCCGACAGGGACTGCAACACCTGCGGTATCGCGGAAATCAGTTGCGACCCGGCGGACATCATCTCGGGATCGCCGGCCGCACCGAGCTGGGCCGGTACCGGCAGGTCAAGGGCCAGCGGGCCGGAGGTGAACGGCGTCACCCGCGAGGCTTCGGCAGAGGCTTCTGCGTAGGTGTACATCGCCTCGACGTCGCGGGCCCACATCTGCTCGTAGCGCGCGTCCATCGCGGCGATGGTCTGGGTGTCCTGACTCAACGCGTTGCCGGCGGCCAGCGACGCCCGGTGGGACCGGTTGGCCGCGATCACCGGCGGGGGCACCACCGCGGCGTGGGCTTCCTGATAGGCGGTCGCGGCCGCCCGCGCGTGGCCGGCGGTCTGCCTGCTTTTCGCCGCCGCGGCGTTGAGCCACCCCAGGTAGGGAGTCGCGGCCTGGGTCATCGCGATGGCGGCCGTGCCCTGCCAGCCGCAGTTCAGCTTGGCGGTCACGCTTCGGAATCCGTCCGCCGCCTCGTCGAGCCCGTCGGCCACGTTGCTCCAGGCGGTGGCGGCGGCCAGCAGCGACTCGGCGCCGGGACCCGAATGCATGCGCGCCGAATGGACTTCCGGCGGCACCTGGCCGTAGTCCATCGCTACATCTCCCGCCCACGGAACATCCTCCGGGCAGCGATCACGGCCCGCAGTTCCACCATTTCGAACCTATCGCGGTGGAGATCGTACGATCGGGCAAACGAGATTTGAGTTTGATTAGAGCAATTCGATCAGCGGGATGGCCATCTCGGCCGGGGTCGCCGCACCGTGGAAGCCCACCAGGCGCGCTGATTCCGGCGGTTCGTGGCCGGTCGCCAGCACCGCCGACCCGCCGGTGCACACCACCACAACATCGCCGATCCGGGGTAGATGAGCGGGGCTGACCGGTCCGAACAGTCCCGCGGCGACGGCCTGGTCGCGGGTGTAGACGTCCGCGCGGCCGGCCAGGCGTTCTGACCAGGTGGCCACCACATCGGCGGTGGCGCCGGGCTCGGTGTGCAGATAGCGCACTCGCGGCTCGCCGGCGACCACCCTGATTCCGGCGGCCAGCAGCGGGTCGGCGTCCATGTCGATGCGGGCGTCCGCGGCGACATTCAGGCCGCCATGGTCGGCGGTCACCAGCAGCGCCGCGTTGGCGGGCAGCGACTCGGCCAGGCGGGTCAGCAGCGCATCGACGCGCGCCGCGGCCTCGTGCCACTCGGGTGACCCGACGCCGAATACGTGCGCCATGGTGTCCAGGTCTGCGGTGTAGCCGTAGACCAGTCCGGGTGTCGCGCGCAGTTCGTCGAGCAACCGCCCGGCGTAGTCGTCGTCGGCGTGCGTGGGTACGAACAGGGCGCCGTGGTAGGCGGCTTCGGTCAGTCCACTGCCGATGAACCATTCCGGCAGCAGGGCGCGGGCCTTGACCCCAGCATGCGTCAGGCGGTCGAACCACGTTGGGAGAGGCTGCCATTCGTCGACCGGCGGTTCGTCGCGCCACCTGATGTGGTTGAGCACTCGGTCGGTGCCCGGGATGTTGAGGGTGAAACCGAGGATGCCGTGCTGCCCGGGCAGGGCGCCGGTGCCCAGCGACACCAGGCTCGTCGGGGTGGTGGACGGAAAGGTGCAGGTCAATTCACGCAACCGTCCCGTGCCGCCGCTCAGCACGGAAGCCAGCAGCGGAGCGTCGTGCACGAGATCCGGCAGCAGGTGAAAGCCGAGCCCGTCGACCAGCACGAGCATGACCCGGTCGACGTCCCCGACCGACTCCACCAGGCCGAGCGTGTCTACCGCGCCGGATACGCCGAGCAGGGCCGCCGCGCTGGGCAGCACGTCGCAGATGGAACCGGGCACGAGGGCAAGTTTGACATGGAATCAGCTACCGAGACGATGGTTGGTCACCCGCAGCTGCCGGTCTGTGCTGTCGGCCAGCGCGCGCACCTGGTCGGGCTGCAACCTCCCGCACAACCGGCCCCAGTGCACGGCGACATCGTCGCCGGCCGCCACGTCCGGCACCGCGCAGTACCCGTCGGCCCACACGTCGAGGATCCGGGGGCAGGCTCGGCCAATGCGAGTGTTCGGCCGTCCCACACCAGCTGCCGGCACAGCACCTCGATCGCGTCACCGGAACGCGACAGGACGGTGCCCCAGGTGATCCGGCAACTGTCCAGCACGTGCAGCGGATGCTGATCCATTCCGCGCCCCAGGAAGCGCGTCCAGGGATATACACCGAAGACGTGGAAGCAGTGATTGCCGGCCGCCTCGTTCGCCAGGTCGGGGGTCAGATGCGACCAGTACCGGCCGGCCTGGGGGCCGATGATGGCCAGCAACGCCTCGAAGAACCGGGTACCGGGCAGCGCGGCACCGACACCGCCGCCGAGCCAATACGATTCGACCAACCGATAGTCCAGCGGATCGGTGATACCGGTCAGCCGCGACAACACCCGCAGATAGGGCCAGGCGCCGGAGAACCCGCGCGCCGCATGGAGCACATCCTCGACCGCGCCGTCGCGCAGGGTGCCACCCAGCGGGGGACCGCAGTAGCCGAGTGCGTTGGGCGCGTAGGCGTATCGGGCGAACATCTCGGCGCCGGCGGCATCCGTCACTTCGTGGCCGACCCCACCAGCTTGGCGGCGTCACGGTGCATGCGACCGAAGTTGTAGTAGGCCGCACACGCCCCCTCGGGGGACACCATGCAGGTGCCGATCGGTGTCTCCGGAGTGCATGCGGTACCGAAAACCTTGCACTCCCAGGGCTTGAGCACGCCCTTGAGCACTTCGCCGCACTGGCACGCCTTCGGGTCCGCGACCCGCACCCCGGGCATCGAGAATCGTTGTTCGGCATCGAATTCCGCGAAGTCGTCGTGCAGGCGCAGCGCGCTCTGCGAGATGAAACCGAGCCCGCGCCATTCGAAGTGCGGACGCAACGCGAACACGGTGCCCATCAGCTTCAGCGCGGCGGGGTTGCCGTGCTCCGGCACCACCCGCTTGTACTGGTTCTCCACCTCGCAACGGCCCTCGCGGATCTGCCGAAGCAGCATCGCGACCGATGCCAGGATGTCCAGTGGTTCGAAACCCGCCACCACCAACGGCTTTCGGTAGACGTCCGGGACGAACCGGTAGGGCCGGTTGCCGACCACCGTGGACACGTGGCCTGGGCCGATGAACCCGGACAGGCGCAGGTCCGGCGATTCCAGGATCGCCTTGATCGGCGGCACGATCGTGACGTGGTTGCAGAACACGCTGAAGTTGGACAACCGCAGCTCCCGTGCGCGCACCAGCGTCACCGCGGTGGACGGAGCGGTGGTTTCGAAGCCGATCGCGAAGAACACCACCTGGCGGTCGGGATTGTCGAGCGCGATCTTCAGCGCGTCCAAGGGGGAGTAGACGAACCGTACGTCGGCGCCTCGTGCTTTCGCGTCGAGCAGGCTGCCCGCCGAACCGGGTACCCGCATCATGTCGCCGAAGCAGGTGAAGATCACGCCGGGTTGGCCGGCCAGCCACATCGCGTCGTCGATGCGGCCCATCGGAATCACACAGACCGGGCAGCCCGGCCCGTGCACCAGTTCGACGTTGTCGGGCAACAGGTGTTCGATGCCGTGCCGGTAGATGGTATGGGTGTGCCCGCCGCACACTTCCATGAACTTGAAGTGCCCGGGACCGGTTCCGGCGAGATGTTCGATCGCCGTCAGCAGCGTGCGGGCCGCCGCGGGATCCCGGAATTCGTCGACGAATTTCATTGCGCCCCCTAGACGATCGCGGAAGAGTCGAAGGCTTCCAGCTCGGTGGTATAGGCCTCGCCGAGCTTCTTGATGGCCGCCAGCGTCAGCAGCGCCTCGGTCTCGTCGATCTTGGCCATCGCGAAGCCGACGTGCACCAGCACCCAGTCGTCGGGCTGCGGCGGGTCACCTTCCAACAGGCGCACGCTGATGGTGCGTTGCACGCCGCTGACGTCGACCTTGGCCAACTGGTTTGCCGGATCGGTGATTGCGACGATCCGGCCCGGAATACCCAGGCACATCGGCAGTCTCCTTTCTGGTTTCAGCAGATTCGGGGCAGCGGGTCACCGACCAGCATGTCGACGATCCGGGTGCCGCCGAATCCGGTTCGTAGCAGCACGCTTTCGCGCGGTTCGGTCACGATCTCCCCGACGTCGGCGGCATCGACTCCCAAGGGGTGCGAGCGCAGGGCTGCCAGACCCGCATCGGCTTCCCCGGCCGCGACGACGGCGATGAACTTTCCTTCGTTGGCGACATACAGCGGGTCGATGCCCAGGAGTTCACACGCCCCGTTGACCGTCGGCCGCACCGGCAGGCGTTGCTCGTCCAGCAACACCCCGAGCCCGCAGGACTGCGCGAGTTCGTTGCAGACGGTGCCCACTCCACCCCGCGTCGCGTCGCGCAACCACCGGGTGTTCGGCGCGGCGGCCATCAGCAGTTCGACGAGTGGGCTCAGTGACGCTGTGTCCGAGGCGATGTCGGCCTCGATGGCCAGGTCGCCCCGGGCCAGCAGAACGGCCATGCCGTGATCGCCCATCGGGCCCGACAGCAGCACTCTGTCGCCGGCCCGTACCGCGGTGGCCGTCAGGGTGCGCTCCGCGGGTATGACGCCGGCGCCGGTGGTGGTGATGAACACGCCGTCGGCCGCACCGTTGGGCACCACCTTGGTGTCACCGGTGACGATCTGCACACCGGCGTCGGCGGCCGCGGACGCCATGTCCGCCACGATCTCTCGCAGCTCCGCGATCGGGAAACCCTCTTCGAGTACGAACGCCGCCGAGATCCAGGACGGCACGGCGCCGGCCATCGCGAGGTCGTTGCAGGTGCCGTGCACGGCAAGGGCTCCGATCGAGCCGCCCGCAAACCGTCTGGGCTGCACGACGAATGAGTCGGTGGACATCGCGACCCGCTGACCGCCGGGCAGGGTGAGCACCGCGCCATCACCCAGCGACTCGAGCAGCGGGTTGCGAAAGGCATCCAGGAAGACGGCGTCCACCAGTGCCGCCGAGGCTTTGCCGCCGGCCCCGTGTGCCAGCGTGATGTGCTCGTCGAGCAAGCGGGGACGTCGCCTGCGGAACGTTTCGATGCGTTCGATCACCTGGCCCTCGGCGAACCGCGGTCCCGATGAAAGGTATTCGTCTGCCCTGTCTTTCATGCTACCCCCACCGTCTGATCACACTTGTCCTGAACTGCCAGCCAGAGCCGGTAACCGAGCAGGGCCTGGGCTTCCTGGATCCGGTGCACGCTCTGGGACGCAACGGTGAAGCAGGCGTCCACATCCGGGTTGCCGGCGAACGCGCCGCCGTCGTAGCCGGCGAATCCGACGGTGTACAGATCGCGTCGGCGGGCCTCGGCGAGCGCGGTGAGCAGGTTCGGTGAGTTGCCGCTGGTGGACATGGCAACCGCGATGTCGCCGGGCTGCGCCCGAGCGATCAGCTGCCGGGCGAACACCAACTCGAACCCGACGTCGTTGCCCAGCGCGGTGACGATGGCCTGGTCGGTGGTCAAAGACCAGGCGGGCAGGGGTTTTCCGGTGGGTGGCCGGGCGAACAAGCCCGCCAGCGTGGTGCAGTCGGTGCTGCTGCCGCCGTTGCCGAAGGTGAACATCCGTGCGCCCGCGCCGAAACGGCGGGCCAGTTCGGTTGCGGCCCGGGCCAGCAGGTCGGCATTGGCGGCCAGCGTGGCGCGCCGTACCGCAAGGCTCTCGGCGGCTTTGGCCCGGGCGGACGCGGCCAGGTCCGCCAACAGCGATTCGGGGTTGTCCTCCTGCGCGTCGATGAACGGGTACAGGAAGTCGGTGGGTTCGTGCTGCATGATCAGACCTCCTGTCCGGTGCGCGAAATCGCCGTTCCCGCATGCACCAGCACCAGGTCGCCGGTGGCGACCGGTCCGACCAGGGTGGTCAGCACCGTCTCGGTGCCCCGTGCCGTACGCACGGCGGCATGGTCGCGGTCCGTCGCGGCCAGCACCTCGCCGAGTCGTCCCTCGTCGCTGCAGGTGACGCAAACGTCCTCGGCGGCTTCTGTTTTCAACAGGCCGGGGTGTTCGAAACACACGTGCGTCAGTTCCCAGAGCAGGTGGTAGAACAACACGAAGCCGCCCATCGCGGGCACCCGGGGATCGGGATCGTCCGACCACAGCACATGATCGGCGGCGCCGGGCTCGGGCCGGGCGCCGCTGCCGATCCAGATCGTGGTGGCACCCCAGGCCGGGCTGCGAAGCATCACCGATCGCACGTCGGGATCGTCGGCGCGGGCGACCGCGATCACCAGGTCGCCGGGGCGTACCGAGATTCGCACCAGGTCCACCAGGTCCGGCCCGGTCAGCGCGACCGCCGGCAGCGCCCGCTTGCCCACGATCACCGGATGGACGAATTCGACCGCGATGTGCCCGGCATGCGGTTCCCACGACGGCGCGACCGACCACATGGTGGCGCCCGCCGCGAACCGCCTGGCGACGGTGAAAGCGGCTCCCGCCAGGTCGGCGGCCAGATCGGCGCCGAGTTCGCGATCCATGACGGTGCTCATCGGTGTTCCTCCGCTCGCGCGATCAGCATCGAGACCGCGGCCTGGCCCAGCGCCAGCCCGCCGTCGTTCGGCGGGACGAGACGGTGGGTCAGTACCTCGAAATCCCTGTCGTGCAGGCGGTTCAGACACTTTTCAAGTAGCAGCACGTTCTGAAACACGCCCCCGGTGAGGCCGACCAACCGGGTCGGCCCCGCCACCCGGCACACCAACTCGGCCACCGCATCGGCCACTGCCCGGTGAAAGCCCGCGGCCAGCGCTGCCGGTGGCACCCCATCGCGCAGCGCCGCCACCATCGCCCGCACCATCGGAGCCGGGTCGATCATCGCGTCCGCGCCGATAGCGCATTCCAGCGGCGCGGGGGCCGCCGCCGTCTGCGCCAGAGCCTCCAGTTCGACGGCGGCCTGTCCCTCGTAGTCGATCCGCTGCCGCACGCCCAACAGGGAGGCGACCGCATCGAACAACCGGCCCATGCTCGAGCACGGCACGCAAGCCGTGCCGGTGTCCAGAAGAGATCGCAGCAGCCGCAATTCACCGGTCGTGGCGGCGATGACGGGCGCCAGGTCGCCATCCCAGCCGATCCCGGCCTGCCGCAGCTGGGACAGGGCCATCCGCCAGGGATTGCGCACCGCCGCGTCGCCGCCGGGCAGCGGCACCGGGCGCAGCCGCCCGGACCGCCGGAACCGGTGACTGTCGCGGCCCAGGGTGAGAATCTCCCCGCCCCAGACCGTTCCGTCGCATCCGTAGCCGGTGCCGTCGAAGGCCACGCCGACGATCGGCTCGCCGAGTCGCCCGTGCTCGGCGAGCAGCGAGACGACGTGTGCGTGGTGGTGCTGGACGAGGTCCAGTGGCCGGCCCTCCCGGTGGCGTTCGGCCCAGGCGCGGGTGTGGTAGCCGGGGTGCAGATCGGCGGCCAGTCGTGCCGGGCGGCCGCGCATCTCGCTGAGTTGGCCCACCGCCTGCTCGAAGGCTCGCAGGGTCTCGTAGCGGGCCATGTCGCCGATGTGCCCGGACAGGTAGGCGCGCGAACCGTCGGTGAGGCAACAGGTGTTCTTCAATTCGCCGCCCACGGCCAGCACCGGGGGGCCGTCGATGCCGAGAGCGACGGGCAGCGGCGCATAGCCACGCGAACGCCGGATGGGTAGTTCACCCCCCTTGCGCACGCGCACCACCGAGTCGTCACAGGGCACGTGAATGGGCCGGTCGTGGTCGAGGACGGCGTCGCACAACCGCGGAAGGCGTCGCGCGGCATCCTCTTCGGTGAAGCAGATGGGCTCCTCGGACCGGTTGGCGCTGGTCATGACCAGGGCATCCAGCGGCCCGTCGAGCAGCAGATGATGAACGGGGGAGTAGGGCAGCATCAGGCCGATCAACGGATTGCCGGGCGCGACGGCCTCGGCCACCGGAGCGTCCGGCCGGCGGCGCAGCAACACGATCGGCCGCGCCGGACCGGTCAACACCGCGGCCTCGGTATCGTCGACGAACGCATACCGCCGCGCCACCGCCACGTCGCGCACCAGAACGGCAAAAGGTTTGCTGCCGCGTGACTTTCGGGCCCGTAGCCCGCGGACCGCCGATTCGTCATCGACCACACAGGCCAGGTGGTAGCCGCCGATACCCTTGACGGCGACCAGGGCTCCGTCAGCCAACGCCAGCCGGGTTGCCGCCGCGGCGCCGGGTCCCCGGGTGCGCCCGTCGGGCGAGTCGAACCACAACGAAGGTCCACAGTCCGGGCAGGCGATGGGCTGGGCGTGGAACCGCCGGTCGGTGGGGTCGTGGTACTCGGCGGCGCACCGTCGGCACATGGCGAAGCCCGACATGGTGGTGACGGGGCGGTCATAGGGCAGTGACCGGATGATCGTGAAGCGCGGGCCGCAGTTGGTGCAGCTGATGAACGGGTGCCGGTGGCGGCGGTCGCGCGGATCGAACATCTCGGCCAGACAGTCGTCGCACACCGCGACATCGGGTGGGATCGGTGTCGCCGGGCCGCGCACGGCCTGGCTGTCCACAATGCGGAACGCGGGTGCGGGGCCGTCGCGGACTCCGATGTCGGTCACCGACACGGAACCGACCCGGGACAGCGGAGGCGCTTGATCACGCAACCGGCGGGCGAACTCGTCCACCCGAGGGGACTCACCCTGCACTTCGAGAAACACCGCGCCCGAATCGTTTCCGACGAAGCCTGTCAACCCCAGCTCGGTCGCGAGGCGGTGTACGAACGGGCGGAAGCCGACCCCCTGAACCACGCCGGTCACCGTGATGCGTCGCCGTACGTCCTCGGGCCGGGTCAGGGGGGCGGTGGTCACCTCAGCTGCCCTCCGGAACGGGTCCCGAGCCCATCATCTGCAGGCCGGCCAGCGCCTGCTCGGCGCCGGCGCGGTCGGTCTTCTCCACGGCGAAGCCCATGTGGATGATCACCCAGTCGCCGGGCTCGAAGGTCTCCTCCGGCAGCATCCCGACGTTGACCTTGCGCTGGCGGCCGGTGACGTCGACGAGGGCCAGCTGTCCCTCGTAGCCCTCCAGCATCCCGATCACCTGGCCGGGAATCCCGAGACACATCAGCACTCCTGCTCCGCCGGCGCCGAATTCTGCAGCGCGGCAACGATTCTGTGCACCGCGCGGACCGCACGGGGCACCGCGGCGGCTACCGGTTCGCTCAGGCCCAGGTGCTCCTCGACGCTGCCGGCCTCGCAGCCGACGATCACGGTGTAGGGCGGGTTGCCGCCCAACGCCCGCAGGCTGGCGAACACGGTCTGCGGGTCCATGCTGTGCGCGTCCAAACCCGTTGCACCGCATTCGCCGTCGTGGTCGGCCTGGAAGACGTGCAACATGCCCGGCGTGCCGCGGCCGGGTATCGCGTCGACCAGGACGAGCGCGTCCCACGCGTCGAGCAGGTCGTAGGCCAGATGCATGCCTCCGATGCCGTAGTCGACGACGCGCACGTCATCGTGCCCGATCTCGGTGCCCGCCTGTACGACAAGCTGATGTGCCACCTCGGAGCCGAAGCCGTCGTCACCGAGGAAGATGTTGCCGACGCCGGCTACCAGGATTCGCGCTGTCACGGGCCGTCCCGCCCCTACATGCGCCGCAATCGCAGGTACCGCTTGGCATCCGGCAGCGAGGCCACACCCAGGCCCACCGCGGCCGCGACGACCAACGCGATCAGAGCGAGGAAAATCCAGCCTAAGACGTCCATGACGGGTTCCTTTCGGTGAGCGGTTCGATTTCGTCGGGGGAGAAGTACAGGTAGCGGCCATACCAGTCGTGCAGTTCGGCAGCCGGGTCGTCCTCCACCACCACGGCCACATGTTTGTTGCCCTCGACGTCCTCGTGCACCGACGTGACGCGCGCGGTCTTGCCGGCCACGAAGATGTCCTGCGCGTCGGCGTTGCGCCGCGGCCGAAGCACGACCCGGCTGCCCCGGGCGACCCGAACCCCGTGCACCAGGACGGCGTCGACCTCGGGGCGAACCGCGTTGTCGGCCACTGGATCCCACCAGTCGACCCCGTCGGGTATCTCGGGGACGAGCCCGGCCGCGCGGTGCGGGTCGCGCAGCACACCGTGCAGGCGGCCCATGTCCTCGGCCGACATCGCGTCACACCGGTCGATGATCTGTGCCGCCCGCGCATCGGTGGCGCGGGCCTGGGCTTTCTCTTCGTCGGTCATCGTCATCACGCGCAGCGTGAGGATCTCGTCGATCTCGGTGCAGTCGAAGAGTGCGGTGCCGCTCTGTTCGGCCACTTCGGGGTGGTCGTAGAGGATGATCGGCGAGATCAGCAACATGTCGTGTGCGCCCGGTGGCCCGGCCAGCACCGGGAAACACCGATGCTGGGTGCACCGCGAGGCCGCGCCGGCCGCGCCGGCCGGGGGCTCCAGCAGTGAAACGAACTCGCCGTCAACGGCTTCGGCGATCACATGGGTGCCGATCATCGAGCGCGCCAGGGCATCTTTCTTGTCGGTGGCGGGCGCCCCGGTATTGGCCAGGTGCACGGAGATCCGGAGCAGGTCGCCGTCGGGCTCGGCGGAGACGGTGAGCCGGCCCCGCACCTCGTGCCGCTGGCGAACCAGGCGGCCACCGTCGACCGCTTCGATATCGGTTGCGGGCGTGGCTGTTACGGGCAGTGTCCAGGGCGCGTCGTTGAGGGGCAGCGGGCCGAAACACGTTTCGCACTCCACCGCTTCGTCCCAGGTCAGCCATGACCCGGCCGGGGTGGTCAGTTCGTCGACCGCCTCGAAGCCGTCGGCGACCGCGCGTTGCGCGTGGCGGCGCTGCAGTTGCAGGAAACGCACCACCAGGGTGATCGCGCCGGCGGAGCGGACCAGGAACTGGGCTGCCAGGGCGTCGTCCTCGCCGTGTCCGTCCGCGGCCGCGCCCGGCGGGCCGAGTACGCCGAATTGCCAACGGGATTGATTCTTGCTGGATGTCCCGCGATAGGGGTACAGCAGGTAGCCCTCGTACAGCACGGCGTCGGCGACGGCGCGGGCCCGGTCCCGGCTCATGGTGTCACCTCCCGCTGCTCGGCGTCTGCCAGCAGTGCCGCCACCGCATGGTCGAGGTCCAGCAGCCCGCGCACCGACTTGTATCCGGCCAGCGCCGACACGGTCTCATGTCTCAGGCGGACCCATCCGGTGCTGGGGTAATGCAGGGCGATGAGGTCGCGCCAGACGCTGACCGGCATGTCGTAGCGGTCCTCGCAGTCCCACGAGACCTGTTGCACCGAGAACCCGCGCGGTGATGTCACGAAAATGGTTCCGCTGAACAGGAATTGCAGGGGCAGGGTGCCGTGGTCGAGCGCGTGCAGGTATTTCGCGGCCGCGACCTCGAAGTCGTACGTGCACTCCAGTGGCAACGCCACCGTGGTGGTGCCGGAGAATCCGGGCACCATGGCGCCACAGTGTTGCCACAGGAAGGTGCGCTGGGTGGTCGCCCAGCGGTCCCGGGTGCCGAACAGGTCGGTGAGGCCGGCCGCCTCCTCGTCGTTGTAGGGCCGGCGCAGGGGTTCGATGCGCACCTGGCAACGCAGCGCGATCGCGTGCACGGGATCGCGCGGGCTGGCCACGACGCGGACGCGCGCGGTCAGCATCGGTGTGACGGCATACGGTTCGGGTGCCACGTCCAGCACCGCGAAGGACACGTCCAGGTGTTCGGTCATGGCGGTGTCTGACGAGCGCGCGCCGCGATCCGCGCGAAGAAACCGTCGATGAAGTCCCGCGCCTCCTGCCCCCCGTCGAATCCGCGCCACAGCATGCGCAGCCGGCCGACGAACTCATAGCAGGCGTCGATCGGCACCAGGAACGTCTGCGGCACTCCGGTTTCGGGTACCCGCACCAGGAGTGCCTCGACGTCGTCGGCCAGCAGGTCAACGCGGCGATCGGCGGCCCGAACGGCGTTCCACATGTCCAGGTCCAGCTCGGACTCGCATGCCCCGGCCGGCCCGGGATAGAACGCGACGGTGCGGCCCAGCGCCGAGTTGGTGAAGAAGAACGCCACCCCGACGGGAATCTGCATCGCCTCCCAGGCGCGCCGGTCGAGCGCGAAATCGGGGAACGCCAGATACCGGTCGGGGACCGCGCGGTAGCGCAGTTCGGCGTGCGGGTCGGTGAACAGCAGGTAGCAGCCGCGGCAGACGCACATCAATTGCCGGCCCGCCACGTTGACCACGTGCTGGTGCTCGTCGGCTATCGACTCCGCACACATCTCGCATCGCTCCCCGGCCTGCTCTTGACGTCGCGGGCTGCTGATGCGGGACAACACGTCGTAGGGGCTGGTCATGCCGAAGCCTCCAGCATTTCGCGCGGCAGCGCCACCGACAGCGCCCCGTCCCGGGTCAGCAGCGGCAACGGCTCGAGGTGGCAGCCGGGGCCTGCCCCGGCCTGGGTGACGTCGAATTCCGTTCCACAGCGCGGGCATTGGAGTAGTTTTCGGTGCAGCTGCGCACCCGCCAGCGTGTCGTCACACACCGGGCAGCGGTCCCGGTAGGTCAGGAGCTGTTCGTCCACTCGGCACGCCAGCACCGTGGCGTCAGCGACTAGGAAGCCGGCGACCTCGCCGGGTGCCAGGTCGGCCAACTCCGGCACCGGATGCCACTCCGTGCCACCGTCAGGGCGCAGGTGCGCCAGAAGTGATTGTGCCGGAATGACATCGGTGCGCTCAGCGGGAACCACCTCGATGTCAACGATCTCCGGCGCGGCGGCCCTTATCGCGTCCTCCACCGCCAGCTCCAACGTGACCGCCGAGGAGGGACAGCTCTTGCAGCTGCCCTGAAAGCGCAGCCGCACCGTCCCGCCGGCGACCTCGAGCAGCTCGACGTCGCCGCCGTGCGAGCCCAGGTAGGGCCGTACCCGGTCCAGCGCGTCACCCACCCGGCGCCGCGCGTCGTGCGGATGCAGGCCGTGGACCAGGAGCAGGCTGGCCACCAGGTCGTCGGTGGCCAGCCGCTCGGCCAACTGCGGACCTGCCTGGGCCATGATCCGTTGCAGTCCGGCCCCGTACAGGCCGACCACCTCCCGGACCAGCTGCTGCGCGCGGTCATGGGCGGCGGGCCCGCTCGTCGCGCAGGAATCCAGGAGCGTCTGGATCCGATCACCCGCAGCGCGCCACTGTGTCTCGTCCGCAGGGGATTCCGGGCGATCCACCATCTCTCACTCCGTTGCGGGTGACTGGGTGGGGGTATGCAGTCTCTCCAGCGTCTTGCCCTTGCCCAGATACATGTGCACGCCGCAGGGCAGGCACGGATCGAAGCTGCGCACCGTGCGCATCACGTCGATGCCTTTGAAGTTCTCCCGGTCGTTCTCCTCGAAGATCGGCTGTCCCTGCACCGCGTCCTCGTAGGGGCCCGGCGTGCCGTAGCTGTCGCGCGGGTTGGCGTTCCACGGGGTGGGCGGATAGGGGTGGTAGTTGGCAATCTTGCCGTCGCGGATCACCATGTGGTGGCTCAGCACGCCGCGCACCGCCTCGGTGAAGCCGCAGCCGATGCCCTCGTCGGGAACCTCGAACTTCTCCCAGGTTTTCGTTCGGCCGGCGCGGATCTCGGCCAGCGCCTTCTCGGCGAAGTAGAGTCCGCACGCCGCCGCGTAGGCCTGGAAGTAGGTGCGCGCCCGGTTGCGTTCGAGGGTGTTGGAGCCGTGCCTGGGCACCTTCCACTCGAATTCCACCGGGCCCTTCAGCGCCGTCTTGGGCAGGTTGATCTTGACGCTGTTGCCGGTGGCCTTGACGTAGCCGATGTCGACCAGTCCGGCCAGCGCGGTCGACCACAACCGGGCCAGCGGGCCGCCGCCGGTGTCCAGCGCCAAGTGGTCCTTGCCGTCGAACCAGCGCGGTGACATCACCCAGCTGTAGTTGCCGCCGTCCATCTCGCGCTTCTGCGGATGCGGGTTGGTGTGCTGATTCCACGGGTGCCGCCGGTCGATCGGGTTGCCCAGCGGGTCAGTCTTGACGAACATCTCCTGGTCAGTCCAGTCGTCGTAATATGAACTGCCCAAAAGGATCCGGATGCCCAGGTTGATATCGACCAGGGAATGGGTGACCAGCTTGCCGTCGACGACGACGCCGGGGGTGACGTACATCGCATCACCCCAGCGCTCCATGTCCTTGTATTCGAAGTTGCACACCTCCGGGTCCTGGAACGAGCCCCAGCAACCCAGCAGGGTGCGGCGCAGACCGACCTTCTCGTAACCGGGCAGCGCCTCGTAGAAGAAGTCGAACAGGTCGTCGTGCATCGGGACGACCTTCTTCATGAACTCGACATAGCGCATCAACCGGGTCATGTAGTCGGTCATCAGCTGGATGGTGGCCACCGTGCCGACCCCGCCGGGGTACAGCGTGGAGGGATGCACGTGCCGCCCTTCCATGAGACAGAACATCTCCCGGGTCCAGCGGCTGACTTGCAGTGCCTCGCGGTAGAACTCACCGCTGAACGGGTTCAGCGAGCGCATGATGTCGGCGATCGTCTTGTACCCGTGCGCGTCGGCGTGCGGAGCCTGGGTCTTCTCCGCCTTGGCCAGCACACCGGGGTTGGTCTCGGCGACCATCTTCTCGCAGAAGTCCACGCCCACCAGGTTCTCCTGGAAGATGTTGTGGTCGAACATGTATTCCGCGGCCTCGCCCAGGTTGACGATCCATTCGCCGATGTGCGGCGGTTTGACGCCGTAGGCCATGTTCTGCGCGTAGCAGGAGCAGGTGGCGTGGTTGTCGCCGCAGATGCCGCAGATGCGGCTGGTGATGAAGTGGGCGTCGCGGGGGTCCTTGCCCTTCATGAAGATCGAGTAGCCGCGGAAGATCGACGACGTGCTGTGGCACTCCACGACTTCACGGTTCTCGAAGTCGATCTTGGTGTAGATGCCGAGGCTGCCGACGATCCGGGTGATGGGGTCCCAGGCCATCTCGACGAGCTGACCGGGTTCCCGCTTGGAAGTTGACGGTTCGGGAATGATGGTTGTCATAGCGAATACTGCTCTCCGCCCTGCGGGCTGTGTGGAAGGTGGGGCCGGCCGCGACCGGCCCGGCGCTCACCAGGTTCGGCGGGCTCCGGTGACCAGTTCGGTGCCCTTGTGGCGCCAGCGAGGTTCTTTGTCGACCGTCTTTGCGGTGATATGGCGCAGGCTTCGGATCACGGTCCCGTACAGACCCGATGCGGTGCTGGACAGCTTGCCGCCCGGCGGTTCGTCCATGAACGGCATGAACTTGTCCGGGAAGCCGGGCATGGTGCAGCCGATGCAGATGCCGCCGACGTTGGGGCAACCTCCGATGCCGTTGATCCAGCCTCGCTTGGGCACGTTGCACTTCACCACGGGGCCCCAACAGCCAAGTTTGACAATGCATTTCGGTGACCCGTATTCGGTGGCGAAGTCACCCTGCTCGTAGTAGCCGGCCCGGTCACAGCCTTCGTGCACGGTCTGGCCGAACAGCCACTTCGGGCGCAGTGCGTCGTCGAGCGGGATCATCGGCGCCTGGCCGGTGGCCATGTACAGCAGGTACGTCAGCGTCTCGGAAAGGTTGTCGGGATGGATCGGGCACCCGGGCACGCAGACGATCGGTATGCCGGCCTTGCTCTTCCAGTCCCAGCCGAGGTAGTCGGGGACTCCCATCGCCCCGGTCGGGTTACCCGCCATCGCGTGGATTCCGCCATAGGTGGCGCAGGTCCCGACGGCGACGATCGCGGTGGCCTTGGGCGCCAGCCGATCCAGCCACTCGCTGGTCGTCATCGGCTGGCCGGTGGCCGGGTCGTTGCCGAACCCGCACCAGTAGCCTTCGCTCTTGATCTGCTCGTTGGGGATGGATCCCTCGACGACCAGCACGAAGGGTTCCAGCTCACCCCGGTCGGCTTTGAAGAACCACGCGAGGAAGTCGTCGGCCCCTCCGCTGGGTCCGCATTCGAAGTCGATCAGCGGCCAGTGCACGGCGACTTGAGGAAGTCCGGGCAAGGCACCCAAGGCGATTTCTTCGACACTGGGCTGGGTGGCGGCAGTCAACGCCACCGAATCGCCGTCACAACTGAGGCCGGCGTTGATCCACAGAACGTGAATCAACGTTTGTTCTGCTTTGACTGCTGCTTCTGTTGGCATACTGCAGCTTTCCGGGGCCCGGGCTGCGGCCCCTACGCCGCCGGAGTCGACCGTCGGCCCACTTGCGCGGCGCTAATCTCAGGCCTACTCGCGCTGTCCGGCATTGTCAACGGTTCGTGGCCGGAATGGCGTTATACAGAGGTCGGTCGGGGGTTATCATGGCACCAAAACAGCTGTCGGGCTGCAAGATTCAGAATTAGTGCGAATGCTCGGCGCAGACGCTGCGGGCAAACTTATTGTCGTTCCCGTTATTTCTGTCATGCACATCGTTCGCAAGAAAAATCCGATGACGAAATACCGCCGTCCTGAGTCACTTTCATGACACATCCAGCGATGCCACCAGGAACTCGTTGCCGTGCAGTATCTGGACGTCCGAGCTTTCGCACCGTGGACACCAGATGGACCATTGCGAAGCAATTTCCGACCGACTGCCGCAGGCGGTGCAACGCACTTCGGCCGGGACGTGCTCAAGCTCCAGCTCGGCGTCGGGCATGCCCTCGGCATCGCGCACCAAAGTCCAACAGAAAGACAAGGATTCGGGCACCACTTGCCGGAGCGCGCCGACCCGCACCCGCACCCGCTCGACGTGGCGCCCCGCGGCGTGGGACTTGACCACCCCGGCGATCGCCTGGCACAGCGAGAGCTCATGCACCGTCGCGACATTAGCACTCCGAAAACCGCTGCGGGTCAGAACAACTGGCGGAAGAATCCGGTGACGTTGGCGCCGACATTGGCGATGCCGGTGATGAGGTCGGGGGTTTGGAAGTTGTTGATGCCGGTGTTGTAGAGGCCGGTGATGTAGGTGCCGGTGTTGAGGATGCCGGCGAGGTTTTGGCCGTAGTTTTGCCAGCCGCTGGTGAAGCCGGTGGTGATGGGGTCCAGGACGGCGGTGTTGAGGAAGCCGCTGGTTCCGTAGCCGGTGTTGAAGAAGCCGCTGCTGTTGCCGCCGCCGGTGTTGCCGAAGCCGCTGCTGGGGTGGGTGGTGGTGTTTCCGAGTCCGGAGAACTGCAGCAGTGTGTAGGTGTTGGTGTAGTCGACCAGGAAAGCCGAAGCCAATTCGTCCGGCACATAGGGGTTACCGGAGAACCACTGGATGCTCGTCCGCAGGGGGATGTCGAGGCTGAAGTTGATGCCGATGTTGTCCGCGCGCCAGAACAGGCCGATGTTTTGGTTGCCGGCGATGAAGGCGCCGGTGTTGAGGTTGCCGGTGTTGCCCAGGCCGGTGTTGGTGTTGCCGATGTTGTCGGCGCCGGTGTTGGTGTTGCCGATGTTGTGGGCGCCGGTGTTGTAGTTGCCGATGTTGAGGTGGCCGGTGTTGAAGGTGCCGATGTTGTGGTTGCCGAAGTTGTAGTTGCCGGGGTTGTAGTTGCCGGTGTTGTAGTTGCCGGTGTTGAAGGATCCGGTGTTGTGGTTGCCGGAGTTGAAGAAGCCGGTGTTGCCGGTGCCGGAGTTGAATAGGCCGGTGTTGCCGGTGCCGGAGTTCAAGCCGCCGAAGCCGATTTGGTTGTCGCCGGTCAGGCCGATGCCGATGTTGCCGGTGCCGGTGTTGGCTAGGCCGATGTTGTGGTTGCCGGTGTTGGCCAGGCCGAAGTTGAAGTCGCCGAGGTTGGCAAGGCCCCAGTTGTTGTTGCCGGTGTTGGCGCTGCCGAAGTTGTTCGAGCCCCAGTTGGCGTTGCCGATGTTGGTGCTGCCCAGGTTGCCGCTGCCGACGTTGGTGGAGCCTTCGTTGCCCAGGCCGAAGTTGAAGTTGCCCCAGTTGCCGTTGCCGACGTTGCCGCCGCCGAGGTTGCCCCAGCCCAGGTTGGCGGGGCTGGTGTAGGTGATGCCGAACAGGCCGGCCAGGTTGTGGCCGCTCATGCCGATGCCGGAGACGATGTCGAGGTTGGCGGGGTTGAGGGTGGAGAGGTCGCCGGCGTTGAACAGTCCGGAGATGGCGTTGCCGACGTTGCCCAGGCCGGAGGCGAATCCGTCGGAGTCGCTGGTGAAGTTGAGCAGGCCCGAGGTGCCGCTGCCGGAGTTGCCGAAGCCGGAGACGGCGCCGCCGAAGCCGTAGTTGAAGAAGCCCGAGGAGGGGGAGGTGGTGGCGTTGAAGAAGCCGGTGCCGGCGGGGATGGTGAACAAGGTGATGGAGTTGGAGACGGTGATGCCGGTGTCGCCGAGGATGGTTTGGGGCAGCGGGATGGTGGCGGAGAAGCCGGCGGTGCCGTTGTGGTCGGCGGTGTTGAAGAAGCCGTTGTTGTAGCTGCCGGTGTTGAAGGCGCCGGTGTTGAGGTCGCCGGGGTTGGCGATGCCGGTGTTGAGGTTTCCGGTGTTGTAGGCGCCGGTGTTGGAGTCACCGGCGTTGCCGAAGCCGGTGTTGAGGTTTCCGGAGTTGTTCCAGCCGGTGTTGTAGTCCCCGGAGTTGGCGAAGCCGCTGTTGGCTTGGCCGGAGTTGTACCAGCCGGTGTTGTACTGCCCGGAGTTGGCCCAGCCCCAGTTGCCGTCGCCGGTGTTGGCCATGCCGTAGTTGTGGTTGCCGGCGTTGAGTAGGCCGAAGTTGTAGGTGCCGGCGTTGAGCAGGCCGACGTTGGCTTGGCCGGCGTTGAGCAGGCCGACGTTGCTGGAGCCGGCCAGCAGCAGGCCGAGGTTGGAGTCGCCGGTGTTGAGTAGGCCGACGTTGGCGTTGCCGGCGTTGAACAGGCCGGTGTTGTTGGTGCCGGAGTTGAACAGGCCGGTGTTGCCGCTGCCGGAGTTCAGGCCGCCGATGCCGATCTGGTGGTCACCGGTCAGGCCGATGCCGATGTTGCCGGTGCCGGTGTTGGCCAGGCCGAAGTTGTAGTCGCCGGTGTTGGCCAGGCCGATGTTGTAGCTGCCGTTGTTGGCCCAGCCCAGGTTGAGGCTGCCCAGGTTGGCCAGCCCGAAGTTGTCCGAGCCCCAGTTGGCGATGCCCAGGGGGTTGGCGCTGCCCAGGTTGGCCACGGACAGGAAGTTGTGGTCGCCGATGTTGGCGGTGGCCAAGATGTTGTAGCTGCCCTGGTTGGCGTTGGAGAAGAAGTTCCAGGCGCCGATGTTGGCGTCGCCGAAGTAGTTGCGGTAGCCGATGTTGGCGTTGCCGGCGTTGTTGTGGCCGATGTTGGCGCTGCCCACGGCCCAGTTGCCGGTGTTGCCGCCGCCGGTGAGGAAGTCGCCGGTGTTGCCGCTGCTGGAGAAGGGGTTGAGGAAGGGGGGAGGAAGGAGAAGCCCAGGCCGTCGTAGTTGCCCAGGTTGCCATTGCCGTAGTTGAAGTTGCCGACGTTGCCGTTGCCGATGTTCCAGAACCCGACATCAGCGAAGCCGATGTTGTGGGGCAGGGCGGTGAAGATGTCGATACCGGACAGGTTGGCCCCGATGTTGCCGAACCCGGAGACCACCGCCAGGGCACCCTGACCCGCGTTGTAGATGCCCGAGACGCCGACTCCGGTGTTCAGTGCCCCCGAGAGCAGCCCGCCGATGTTGCCCAGCCCTGAGCTCAACCCGCTGCCCCCGGAGGCGATGTTGAACAATCCCGAACTGCCTGACCCGTAATTGCCGAACCCCGAGGAATTCCCCGCCCCGGTATTGAAAAACCCTGACGATTCCGACGTCGTGACATTCCCGAAACCCGGCGTACCCCCCACCGCGAACAACGTATGCACCGTCGTCTGCACCGTATACGGCATGTTGTAGTAGGCCTGAAGTTGTGCCTCGTAGAAATTAGGCGAGTTATAGGAGGCGAAAAATGTATTCTTATACATTGTCGTCTCGATGACCGAGTAATCCAGCGTGATCAGGCCTTGGCCGTTGCCGCGCCAGAAGAGGCCGTTGTTGCGGTCTCCGGAGATGAAGGCGCCGGTGTTCAGGGTGCCGGTGTTGGCGTATCCGGTGTTGATGTTGCCGGGGTTGTAGTCGCCGGTGTTGGTGTTGCCGACGTTGAAGCTGCCGGTGTTGTAGTCGCCGGGGTTGGCGAAGCCGGTGTTGTGATCGCCGGTGTTGTGTCCGCCGGTGTTGAAGCTGCCCGAGTTCCACCAACCCGAGTTGGCCACACCGGAATTGGCCCAGCCGGTGTTGTAGTTGCCGGAGTTGGTGAAGCCCCAGTTGCCGGTCCCGGAGTTCAGCCAGCCGGTGTTGCCGCTACCGGCGTTGAGGAACCCGTTGTTGCCGCTGCCGGAGTTG
The DNA here is from genome assembly GCF_048287075.1 of Mycobacterium sp. 23. Classification (NCBI taxonomy): domain Bacteria; kingdom Bacillati; phylum Actinomycetota; class Actinomycetes; order Mycobacteriales; family Mycobacteriaceae; genus Mycobacterium; species Mycobacterium sp. 23. Next base: position 1,629,434 of record NZ_JBLVUX010000005.1, on the reverse strand, counting down.
AACAACCCGGTGTTGGCGGTGCCCGAGTTCCAGCCGCCGAAGCCGAACTTGTTGTCCCCGGTCAACCCGATCCCGATGTTGCCGCTGCCGGTATTGGCCAACCCGATGTTGCCGTCTCCGGTATTGGCGAACCCGAAATTCAAACTCCCCGCATTGCCGCTGCCGATATTCAGACTGCCCAGGTTCCCCGAGCCGAAGTTCACACTGCCCAGGTTCCCGAAACCCAGATTCGACGACCCCAGATTGCCCCACCCGAAATTCAGACTCCCCAGATTCCCGCCACCCAGATTCGAATCCCCGGTACTACCGCTACCCACATTGAAATTCCCCAGATTCCCCCCACCCACATTGAACTGACCCACATCCCCCCAACCCACATTGAACCGACCCACATCCGCCAAACCGAAATTGATGACGAGGGTGCCCGCGTCGTCGAGCAGCGCGGGCAGCGCCCCGAACGAGGGAATCGCCGCGGCCACCGACGAGGCGCCGGAGTAGTAGCCGAACATGGTGGCGACGTTCTGCGCCCACATCTGCTCGTAGGTCGCTTCGGCGGCCGCGATCGCCGGCGCATTGAGGCCGAACCAGTTCGACGTCACCAACGACACGAACTGGGCACGGTTGGCCGCCACCAGTGCCGGGGGTACCGCACTCGTGAGCGCCGACTCGAACGCCTCCGCCGCGGCCCGTACCTGAGTCGCGGCCCCCTCGGCTCCGGCCGCCGCAGCCTGCAACCAGCCGGCGTAGGGGGCGGCGGCGGCCAGCATCGCGGAAGCGGCCGCACCCTGCCACGCACCGCCCACCAGACCCGACGTCGTCGACCCGAACGACGCCGCCGCCGCGCCGAGTTCGGCCGCCAGCCCGTCCCAGGCCTCTGCGACGGCGAACCACGGGCCCGACCCCGCGCCCCCGTAGATGAGCGCGGAGTTGATCTCCGGTGCCAACAGCGGAAAGTCCATGCCCAGCCCTTCGTGTCCTCGCCTGACCAGCACGTCCGCGGCCGAGCCGGGTGGCCCTGCCGCAACGGTGCAGACGGCGGTAGAAATTAGCAGCCTTTATGACGGTTTATGACCGTTTCCGGAGGATTAGCTTAACTTCCTCGACCCGCACCGTCGCCCCTGCCGATAATTGAAGAAAATTCAACAATTTCTGAACATTATTCAGAAACTCTGACATCGTCTGTGGCCGCATTGCGGATCCAGAAACGTGGACCTAGTGCTGGTGATCCGACGGTGGGCGGGGCACCGCCGTTAGCTGGCCGACCTGGTTTAGACTGGGATAGTTCGCCTGCGGGACAACAAGTTTCAGAGAAGTGTCGGGTCGGGGCATGCGGCGGAAATGCTGCCGAGCCTTCCGCCGGTGGATCCAAAAGATTCGCATTGCGGTCGATCCCAAGAATTGCTACATTCTTGCGTGAATTGCTGCAATGAAATGGCTCACGTTCATATACTCCGCGTGTTCGATTCGCCAGCAGCCAACCAAATGAGAGGGCCCCGGGCATGTCCTTCCTGTTTGCAGCACCCGACGTATTGGCAGCGGCGGCGAACGACGTGTCGAGGATCGGTTCGGTCCTCGGCGCAGCGAACGCCCAGGCGGTCGTCCCGACGGTGAATCTGCTGCCGGCGGCCGCGGACGAGGTCTCGGCGGCCATCGCGGCGCTGTTCGCCGACCACGCTGAGCAGTACCGCGCGGTGAGCGTCGAGGTGGAGCTGTTCAGGGAGCGGTTCGCCCAGCTTCTGGCGTCTGGGGGCAGCACCTACGCCGTCGCCGAGGCCGCGAACGGAAACCTGCTGCAGCAGATCGAGCAGGCCACCCTGGACCTGATCAACGCACCCAGTGAGCTCCTCACGGGACGCGCGCTGATCGGCGACGGCGCCGACGGCGCGGCCGGCACCGGGAGCCGTGGCGGCGACGGCGGATGGTTGTGGGGCAGCGGCGGCAACGGCGGATCCGGGGCGGCCGGGGCTAACGGCGGCGCGGGCGGATCGGCCGGCTTGTTCGGCCGGGGTGGAAATGGCGGGGCGGGCGGGGCGGCGGTCACCGCGGGCGGAGCCGGTGGCGCCGGCGGCGCTGGAGGCGCCAGTGGAATGCTCGGTGGCTTCAGCGGCGGGGCCGGCGGCGCCGGTGGGGCGGGTGCGGCCGGCGCTGCGGGTCAGGCCGGCGGTGCGGGCGGCGCGGGCGGAGCCGGCGGCGCCAACATGCAGGTGCTGTTCGGCCACGGCGGTGCCGGGGGCGTCGGCGGTACCGGAGGTGCGGGTGGAGTCGGCGTCACGGGTGACACGGGCAGTGGCGTCGCCGGCGGCGGGGGCAACGGCGGCATCGGTGGTGCCGGAGGCGCGGGCGGCGCCAACAATGCCCTGCTGTTCGGCTCGGCGGGCTCCGGCGCCACCGGAGGCGTCGGCGGGGCCGGCGGCACCGGAGGATTCGGCGGAACGAGCTTCGGGCCGGGGGTCGCCGGTGGAAGCGGCGGCGATGGCGGCAGCGCCGGAGCCGGTGGTGCCGGGGGAACTGCGAACTGGTTCGGCAACGGCGGCGGCGCGGCGGGCGGCGCAGGGATCGGTGGCGTCGGCGGCCAGGGCGGCGCCGGTGGCACCGGCGCTGCGAACCTCACGGCTGGAGCCACCGGATACAGCGGCGGGGCCGGCGGACACGGCGGTCAGGGCGGCTCGGCCGGTGCGGGCGGCATCAACGGCGCCGGCGGTATGGGCGGTAACGGCGGTGCCGGCGGCGTCGGGGGTGATGGCGCGACGGTGCTCGGCAGCGACGGCGGTGTCGGTGGTGCCGGCGGCCGCGGGGGTGACGCGGGCCTGGGCGGCGCGGCCGGTGCCGGTGCGGGTGCTGCGGGCACCGCTGGTCTCGCCGGAGACGGCGGTGCGGGCGGCCAGGGCGGTAAGGGTGGCGCGGGCGCCGACGGCGTCACCGCAGGCGGTGCGGGCTACGCCGGTGGCCACGGCGGCGTGGGGGGTCAGGGCGGCAATGCGGCGGCCGGAGGGACCAACGGCAGCGGCGGTGCCGGGGGTGCTGGCGGCAGCGGCGGCGACGGCGCCACAAATCAGACATCCACCGACCGCCATGCGGGCAACGGCGGTCGCGGCGGAGACGGAGGTGCCGGCGGTGACGGCGGGGCATCCGGCACCGGCGGACTGGGTGGTGTCGCGGGCGACGGAGGCCGCGGCGGCGACGCTGGTGACGGTGCCGCCGGCGCCGACAGCGGCTACAACGGCATCGGTGGCAACGGCGGCGGTGGGGGTACCGGTGGCGCCGGTGGCACCGGTGCGGCCGCCACCTCGCCCAGCGGTGTCGCGGGGAGCGGCGGAGCCGGTGGGGCCGGGGGTCAGGCCGGTGCCGGTGGCATCTCGAGCGGACTCGTCGGCGAAGGCGGCATCGGTGGCACAGGTGGGGACGGCGGCCGCGGCGGCGCCGGCGGCACCGGAGCCGACGGCGGACTCGGCGGTGTCGGCGGGACGGGCGGAGCCGCCGGCAGCGGGGGCGCCGGCGGCAGTGTCACCGCTGGTGAAGACGGCCTTGGTGGCTATGCCGGGAAGGGCGGCAGCGGCGGAACCGGCGGTCTGGGTGGTGACGGGGGAGCAGCTGGTGCCCAGGGCACCGGCGGCACCGGGGGCGCAGGCGGTGGCGGCGGCAAGGCCGGTGTCGGCGGCAGCGGATTGGCGCCCGCAGGCGTGGCGGCGGACGGCGGCGACGGCGGGGCCGGCGGCGCAGGCGGCCAGGGCGGCGCGGCAGACGTCGGTGGCATCAACGGCGCCGGCGGTACGGGTGGTGCGGGCGCGGACGGCGCCGACGGAGGCACACCCGGTGGCACCGAGAACGGGGGCTACGGAGGCAAGGGCGGCAACGGCGGCAACGGCGGCCTGGCGGGTGCCGGCCTCGGCGCCGCGGGTACCGGCGGTGACGGCGGCAACGCGGGCAACGGCGGAAACGGCGCCGACGGCGGCAGCGCCCCCGCCGACTATTACGGCGCCAACGGCGGTTATGCCGGTGACGGCGGTGATGGCGGTGTTGGCGGCAACGCCGGCGGAACCACCGCCCACAACGGCAACGGCGGCAGCGGCGGCGTCGGCGGCCGCGGCGGCAATGGCGCCAGGGGCATCCCCGACAACGGCATCGGCGCCCGCAGCGGCGGCATGGGTGGCGTCGGCGGCTTCGGCGGGGACGGCGGGGCCGCCGGCACCGGGGGAGTCGGTGGACTCGCGGGCAACGGTGGTCAAGGTGGCATCGGTGGCGACGGCGGTGCCGGGTCCGCCGGCCTGGACGGTACCGGCCACAACGGTGGGGCCGGCGGCGACGCCGGCAAGGGCGGAAACGGTGGCAACGCAGGCGGCGCAACCGGCGCCAACGGCAGCGGGGGTCACGGTGGGTCCGGCGGCGCCGGAGGCCGCGGTGGCTCGGGTGTCTCGGTGGACGGCGGCACCGCCGGTGCGGGTGGCCTGGGCGGTAACGGCGGTGTCGGCGGAGGCGGTGGTTGGGCCGGCACCGGCGGCAGCGGCGCAACGGCTGGTGCCGGCGGCAGTGGTGGCGTCGGCGGCGGCGGTGGCACCGGCGGCGACGGCGGCTACAACGGCGCCGCGGGCACCGGTGGGACGGCCGGGAAAGGTGGCGCCGGCGGTGCCGGCGGAGCGGCCAACGGCTCGGGCAACCTCGCCGGAACCGGAGGTGCCGGAGGTGCCGGAGGTGACGGTGGTGCGGGGGGCATCGCCAACGGATACAACGGTCAGGGCGGCATCGGCGGTACGAGCGGCGCCGGTGGTGCCGGTGGCACCGGTGGTGCGGGTGCACCCGGCGGAGTCGCCGGTGCCGGCGGCACCGGGGGCGCGGCGGGCAAGGGCGGTACCGGCGGGCAGTCGCTCGTCGGCGCCGACGGCTACAGCGGCTTCGGTGGCAAAGGCGGGGCTGGTGCGACTGGTGGCGTCGGAGGTATCGGCGGGGCGGCCGGTGCCGCTGGTCCCGGCGGTAGCGGCGGCACGGGTGGCGCCGGTGGCGGCGGTGGAACGGGCGGCGTCGCGCTCGGCCCGACCGGCGTGGCCGGCGGTGGCGGCACTGCCGGCGCCGGTGGTACCGGCGGGCAAGGCGGCGCGGCCGCGGCAGGCGGCGTGAACGGGGACGGCGGCACCGGCGGCGCCGGTGGGTCCGGCGGTGACGGCGGGGCTGCCGGGGCGTCCCAGAACGGCCGCTTCGGCGGCGACGGCGGTAACGGCGGCTGGGGCGGTGCGGCCGGTGCCGGCCAGGGCGCCGGCGGCATCGCCGGCGACGGCGGCAAGGGCGGCGCCGGGGGCAATGCCAGCGCGGGCGGCGCCGGCGCCGCCGGCACCGGCAACAACGGCGGCAACGGTGCTAACGGTGGTCAGGGGGGTGACGGCGGCAACGCCGGCGGTCCGACCGGTCGCAACGGCGATGGCGGAGCGGGCGGCGCGGCAGGTGACGGTGGCAAGGGCGGCACCGGCACGACCGATACGGGCAACGGGGCCGGTGCCGGTGGCCAGGGCGGCACCGGCGGTATCGGCGGCACCGGCGGCTCCGCCGGCACGGGTGGCAACGGCGGCACCGGTGGCGACGGCGGCGCCGGCGGCAAGGGTGGTGGCGGCGGCACCGGTGCCGACGCGCTGGCCGGCAGCGGTCATGCCGGGGGGAGCGGCGGCAACGCCGGACGCGGTGGCGCCGGCGGATATTCCGGCGGAGCCGACTCGGCCGGCAGCAACGGCAACGGCGGCCAAGGCGGTGACGGCGGTACCGGCGGCACGGGAGGTACCGGCGCCGCGGGCGTCAGCAGTAGCGGCCAGGTCGGCGGCGCCGGCGGCAAGGGTGGCGATGCGGGCGTCGGCGGTGGCAGCGGCGGTGGCGGAACCGCCGGTCACGCGGGCAGTGCCGGCACCGGTGGCACCGGAGGTGCGGGCGGCACCGGAGGGGCCGGCGCTGACAACGCCGTGGCGGCGGGCACCGGATATGGCGGTGGCGCCGGAGGTGCCGGCGGTCAGGGCGGCTCGGGCGTCTCGGGCGGCGCCAACGGTGCCGGCGGCCAGGGCGGTGACGGCGGCGCCGGCGGGCACGGCGGTGACGGCAAGGCAGGGGCCGCAACCGTCGGTCAGGCCGGCGGCGCCGGCGGTCGGGGAGGCGACGCCGGAGCCGGCGGCGCGGCGGGCACCGGCGCGGGTGCCGCGGCCCAGGCCGGTGCGGCGGGTACCGGAGGCATCGGTGGTGACGGTGGTGACGGTGGGTCCGGTGCTGCCAACAGCACCGCCGGCGGCGCCGGGTATGCCGGTGGCGCCGGGGGCGCGGGCGGTCAAGGTGGGTCGGCCGGCGTGGGCGGCACCAACGGCGGCGGCGGTCTGGGTGGTGACGGTGGCCGCGGTGGTACCGGTGCTGACGGTGTTGCGGGTGTGGGCACTGTCGGTCAGGACGGCGGTGCCGGTGGCAGAGGCGGTGACGCGGGTGCCGGCGGGGCGGCCGGCACCGGCGCGGGCGCGGCGGGCAGTGCGGGTCGCGCGGGCACCGGCGGTGCCGGTGGTGATGGTGCCGACGGTGGGTCCGGCGGCGCCAATACCGCGGCGGGCCAGGCCGGGTATGCCGGTGGCGCCGGGGGCGCCGGCGGTCAGGGCGGGTCGGCCGGCGTGGGCGGCACGAACGGCGGTGGCGGTCTGGGTGGTGACGGTGGCCGCGGTGGTGCCGGCGCTGCGGGCGCCGCGGGTGTGGGCACTGTCGGTCAGGACGGCGGTGCCGGTGGCAGAGGCGGTGACGCGGGTGCCGGCGGGGCGGCCGGCACCGGATCAGGCGCCGCGGGCAGTGCGGGTCGCGCGGGCACCGGCGGTGCCGGTGGTCAGGGTGGCGATGGTGGGACCGGCGGCGCCAACGCGCTCGCGGGGCAAGCCGGGTATGCGGGCGGCACCGGCGGCGCGGGCGGTCACGGCGGCGCGGCGGGTGCGGGTGGCGTGAATGGTGACGGCGGCCGGGGTGGCAGCGGCGGCACCGGAGGTGCGGGTGGCACCGGTGCCACCGTGACGGGCAGCGACGGAGGCACCGGCGGTACCGGTGGCCGGGGCGGCGACGCGGGCGCCGGTGGCACGGCCGGCAGTGGCGCCGGAGCGGCAGGTAGCAAGGGCCTTTCCGGCGACGGTGGTCGGGGCGGGCGCGGCGGCGACGGCGGCGTTGCCGGACGAGACGGCAACGGTAACGGCTACAGCGGCGGCACGGGTGGTGTCGGCGGTGCGGGCGGCAACGCCGGCGTCGGCGGCGGCAACGGCAGCGGCGGGGCCGGTGGCACCGGGGGTCAAGGCGGTGCCGGCGCCAATGGCCGACCGGACACCGGCGTCGGTGCCGACAACGGTGGCACCGGCGGGCGCGGCGGCACTGGTGGCACCGGCGGGGCGGCCGGCACCGGCGGCAGCGGCGGCGTCGCGGGGGCGGGTGGCGACGGCGGCCAAGGCGGGACCGGTGGCGTCGGCGGCACCAACAATCACGTCCTGAGTACCGCCGGCATGGGCGGCAACGGTGGCCAGGGCGGACAGGGTGCGGCCGACATCGGTGGCGGCGCCGGCAACGGCGGTGCCGGTGGTACCGGCGGTGCCGGCGGGCTCGACGCGAGCGGCGGCGGCGCGGGCGGTACCGCAGGGGACGGAGGCGCCGGTGGGAAGGGCGGCGCCGGCACGGTAGGCACGGCGCCAGGCACCGCGGGTTCGGTGGGCGGGCGCGGCGGCGCGGGTGGAACCGGCGGCCAGGGCGGCGCGGGCGGTGCCTACAACGGTGACGGCGGCGCGGGCGGCACGGGCGGCCAGGGCGGCACCGGCGGTGCCGGATACGCCGATGACGGCAGCAACGACGCCGGCGACGGCGGCGCCGGCGGGGCCGGTGGGATCGGTGGCACGGCCGGAGCGGCCGGCGCCGGGGCCGGATTGTCCGGCAACTCCGGCGCCGCCGGTACCGGGGGCCAGGGCGGTCAGGGTGGACAGGGCGGCGTGGCCGCCGCCGCGGGGACGGCCGGCGACGGCGGCACAGGCGGCGCCGGAGGCGCAGGCGGAAGCGGTGCCGACGGCCTGACCGGCACCGGCAAGAGCGGCAGCACCGGCGGTCAGGGCGGTCAGGGCGGCCAGGGTGGCAACGCCGGCGGTTTGAGCGGGACCAACGGCAACGGCGGCGCCGGCGGCACGGGCGGCCAAGGCGGTGTCGGCGGCTCGGGTACCGCCGACACCGGCCTGGGCGGCGGTGACGGCGGTCGAGGCGGTGACGGCGGAAATGGCGGTATCGGCGGCGCGGTGGGCGCTGGAGGCACCGGCGGTACCGTCGGCGCCGCGGGAACCGGCGGTGGTGGAGGCGCCGGCGCCAGCGGGGCCGCCAACATCACCGCCGGAATGATCGGCGGCGACGGCGGCGCCGGCGGCCAGGGCGGGCAGGGTGCGACCGGCACCACCCCTGCGCTAGGTGGCACGGGTGGCGCCGGCGGCAACGGCGGCGCCGACCTCAGCGGCAGTGGCACCGGCGGCCAGGGCGGCACCGGTGGAACCGGTGGCCAGGGCGGCACCGGAGCTGACAACAGCAGAAGCAATGGCTTCGGCTCCACTGGCGGCCAGGGCGGCGTCGGCGGCGCCGGTGGCCAGGGTGGAAACGCCGTCAGCGGCGGCACCAACGGCGCCGGCGGCGTGGGTGGTCAGGGCGGAACGGGCGGCACGGCCGGACAGGGCACCGCCGCAGACGGCAGCGGCAGGGGCGGTCTCGGTGGCGGCGGAGGAACCGGTGGTGTCGGCGGGACGGCGGGTACCGGTACCGGTGCTGCCGGAGCAGCGGGCGCCGGCGGCCAGGGCGGTACCGGCGGGGTCGGTGGCACCGGCGAGTACAGCAGCGGCACCGGCGGTCAGGGCGGTATCGGCGGTCAGGGCGGCATCGACACCGGTCTCGGCGGCGGCACCGGCGGCAAGGGCGGTACCGGTGGCCAGGGCGGGGAAAACCTGGGCAGCGGCGCGGGTGCGGGCGGCAAGGGCGGCACCGGAGGACAGGGTGGCGCCGACGTCCGAGGAGGCGCCGGTACGGGCGGCCAGGGCGGTACCGGCGGAACTGCCGGCGCCAACCCCAACGACTACGCCGGCGGTGGTGACGGCGGCGACGGCGGCACCGGTGGTCGTGGCGGCGACGGAGCAGCCGGGAGCAGGCACACCGGCGGCACCGGAGGTGCGGGTGGACAGGGCGGCACCGGTGCCAACGACTTCTCCGGAGGCGACGGCGGCGCCGGCGGCCAGGGCGGAACCGGCGGAAGCGCAGGGGATCACCTCAACGGCGGCACCGGTGGTACCGGAGGCCAGGGCGGCGTCGGCCTGCAAGGCGGTGCAGCCGGCACCGGTGGCAAGGGCGGCACCGGCGGCACCGGCGGCTTGAACGCCAGATTCGGCGACCCGGTCGGCAAGGGCGGGCAGGGCGGTCAGGGCGGTCAGGGCGGCGCCGACACCGGCGCCGGAGCCGGCGCCGGTGGTGTCGGTGGCACCGGTGGCATCGGCGGGGCTGACGAGGTGGGCGGCGTGGCCGGCACCGGTGGTGCGGGTGGTCAGGGTGGCCAGGGCGGCGACGGCCTCTCGCTCAACGTCGGAAGCGGCGCCGGCACCGGAGGAAAGGGCGGCACCGGTGGTGCCGGCGGCCTGGGTGGTGCCGGGGGCGCGGGGGTCGGCGGCGGCACCAACGGCGCCGGCGGCGAGGGCGGCACCGGTGGAACCGGCGGAACTGGCGGCAAGGGCGGCGGCCAGACCGGGGCGGGCGCCACGGCCGGAGCCGGTGGCCAAGGTGGGACCGGCGGAGCCGCGGGCGCGGGCGGCGCGGCCGGCAGCGGCGGCGGGTCGGCCGGTGCCGCGGGCGACGGTGGCAACGGCGGTGCGGGCGGAACCGGTGGTCAGGGTGGCCAGGGCCGGCAAGGAGCGAACGCCGGAGCCGGCGGTGCAGGCGGTAGCGGCGCCACGGGCGGTGCAGCGACCGGCACGGGCCACGTCGCAGGTGACGGCGGCGCGGGCGGCGTCGGCGGCGTCGGAGGCAACGCCGATTGGGACTCCATCGCCGGCACCGGCGGCACCGGCGGCACCGGTGGGTCCGGCGGGGCGGCGACAGGTGGCGCAGACGGTGGCGTCGGCGGCAAAGGCGGGACCGGCGGCGTCGGAGGTGTCGGCGGCACCGGAAACGCGCAGTTACGTCCGGGTGACACCGGTGGCACCGGCGGAGCCGGCGGCACCGGCGGTCAGGGCGGCAGTGCCGCCACCGGCGGCACCAACGGAGCCGGCGGCGCCGGGGGTACCGGTGGTCAGGGCGGTCAGGGCGGTACCGGTTATGCCGACGACGGCAACAATGTCGCCGGCAAGGGCGGGACCGGCGGCACCGGCGGAGTCGGCGGCACCGGCGGCCTGGCCGGCAGCGGCACCGGCGCGGCCGGCGGCGCCGGCGCCGCGGGAACCGGTGGTCAGGGCGGTCAGGGCGGCACCGGCGGTCGTACCACCCACGCCGGCAACAGCGCCGGAACGGGTGGCGTGGGCGGCCAGGGTGGCGTCGGTGGCCAGGGCGCAGACGGCCCGGCCGGCGGCGGCACCGGCTACCACGGCGGGCTCGGTGGCGGCGGCGGACTTGGCGGCGTAGGCGGCGCGAACACGGCAGGCGTCGGCGGGACCGGTGGCGCCGGCGGCAAGGGTGGCATCGGCGGCGACGCCGGTGACGGCACCGGCGGACAGGCCGGCGGCACCGGCGGCACGGGTGGTAGCGGCGGTGCGGGCGGCACCGGTGGCGTCGGATCCAGCGGTAAGTCCGGCAGTGCGGGTAGCAGCGGTGGTGTCGGGAACGTGGGAACCGGTCCGTCCGGCTCGACCGGCGGCACCGGCGGAACGGGTGGAACCTCAGGCAGCGGCGGCGCCGGGTCCAGTTAGCCCACGCGCTCCGTCGCCGGGGCCCACTTCTCTTCGATCCGTCCGTAACGCCACACCAACAGCGCGACGGCCCAGGTCAGGACGAACATCCCGACGACGACGAAACCCACCGTGTTCAGGTCCAGGCCGGCGATCCAGTCCCACAGGCCACCGCGCCAGCCGAGACGACCGGCGAACAGCCCCAGCAGCTCCACGGTGCCGATCAGCAGCGCCACCGCCACCGACAAGCCGGTGACGGTGAGGTTGTAGTAGATCTTGCGTACCGGGTTGGAGAACGCCCAGCCGTATGCGAAGTTCATGAAGGAGCCGTCGATCGTGTCCAGCAGACACATGCCGGCGGTGAACAGCACCGGGAGGCACAGGATGGCGTACCAGGGCAGCCCGGACGCCGCGCTGGTGCCCGCCAGCACCAACAGCGCGATCTCGGTGGCGGTGTCGAAGCCCAGACCGAACAGCAGCCCGAGCGGGTACATGTGCCAGGACTTGGTGATCGACTTGGTGAGGCGTCCGAGGAATCGGTTGATCAGGCCGCGATTGTCCAGTTGTTGTTCGAGCTCCGCCTCATCGAACTCGCCGTGGCGCAGGCCCCGGAACACCCGCACGATCCCGAGCAGCACCACGATGTTCATCAGGGCGATCAAGTACAGGAACCCGCCCGAGACGCTGGTTCCGATCAGCCCGGTATAGAAGTGCAGCCGCGACGAGTCGTCCTCGACGGGGCCGACGACGGCGCGCAACCCGGCTGCCAGCAGCAGCGCGAGGGTGAACACCACCGAAGAGTGGCCGAGGGAGAAGAAAAATCCGACGGCCAGGGGACGCTGGCCCTCGCTCATCAGCTTGCGGGTGGTGTTGTCGATGGCGGCGATGTGGTCGGCGTCGAACGCGTGCCGCAGCCCCAGGGTGTACGCGGTGAGTCCGATGCCCACGCCGAAAGCCTTGTGGCCCACACTCAGATGCGCCGGCTCCACCACCAGGATCAGGGTCAGCCATCCCACCAGATGCAGCGCCGCGATCACCGCCAGCATCAGGCCCAGCCGCCCCCACTCTGCGGGCGACAACGCCGTCCGCAGTCGCGACCACGGTGACTGCCGGTCGAGCCGGTCGCTGGCCATCCGAATCCTTCCCACCGACAGAGACGCGCTCAACTGTAGGTTCGCCCGAGATTTGGTTCCAACTGACTCGCAGGAGGGGGACGCGCCGGTGGAGCCCCACTGGCAATCCCGCGCCGGCGGCGCAACACTGAACGGGTGACGACAGAACCGGTGGGCCTGGACCCGGCGGCCGCCGAGCGGATCGGCGAACTGCTGCGCTCGCGCGGACTGCGGCGGATGGCCTCGCGGATCCAGGTTTTGGCGATCCTGGAACCGGTCAACGGGCACCTGTCGGTGGCCGAGATCCAGCACCGGTTGCCGGCGTGCCTGGCGCCGGGAGACCAGCCTCCCGACCTCGCGACGATCTACCGCACGGTCACCACCCTGGTCGATCAGGGCGTGCTGCACGCATTGACCCTCGACGGCGGCGTCACGACCTACGGCATGGCCACCGCGCCGCACCACCACGCCGTGTGCACCCAGTGCGGGGCGATCATCGAGGTGCCCGCCCGCAAGCTCAGTTCGGCGCTCGAACATGCGATGGCGGGTAGTTCGTTCGCGCTGTCCGAGCGGGCCGGGCTGACGCTGCACGGCCTGTGCCCGACCTGCCAGGAAAGCGTGCAGGACTATCTCGAGGGGGAGAGCGACTCCACCGATCCGCGACCCAAGGGCCGCCGCGGCTGAGTCAGCTCAGGCCCAGCAGTGCGTTCTCCACCACTTCGGCCAGGGCGGGATGGATCCAGTACTGGCCGCGGGCCATCTCATGGGCGGTGAGTCCGAAGCTCATCGCCTGGATCAGCGGCTGAATCAGCGACGACGCCTGATAGCCCATCAGGTGCGCGCCCAACAGCCGTCCGGTGCCGCGTTCGGCGATCAACTTGACGATGCCGGTGGTGTCCTCCATGGCCCACCCGTACGCGACGTCACCGTAGTCCTGGATCTTGACCGAGACGTCGAAACCCTGTGCCACCGCCTGATTTTCGGTCAATCCGACGCTGGCCAACTGGGGATCGGTGAACACCGCCGACGGCACGAACCGGTGATCGGTGACGGCCATCGACCCGGTGTCATCCCAGTCGCAGAGCAGGTTTCGCTGCACGACGCGTGCCTCGTGGTTGGCGACGTGCTTGAGCTGGTAGGGCGAAGAAACGTCGCCGAGTGCGAAAACGCCACGCGCGGAGGTTCGTTGGTACTCGTCGACGACGACGCGGCCGTTCTCGACGGCGATTCCGGCCTGCTCCGCGTCGAGCAGGTCGGCGTTGGACAACCGCCCGGTGGCGACCAGCAGCGCGTCCGCGTCCAGGGTGCTTCCGTCGTCGAGTTGCAGTGACACACCGGAACCGCGGTTCTGTCCGCCGACGACGTTGCGGTGGGTCCGCAGTTCCCACTTGCCTGACACGATGCGGGTGAACCGTTCGCAGATGGTGTCGTCACAGTGACGCAGGAGGCAACTGCCGCGCACCACCAGCGTCACCCGCGAACCCAGGGCGGAGAAGACGTGGGCGAATTCTGCTGCCACGAAGCCGCTTCCGACGATGACGAGGTGGTCGGGCAGATCAGGAATCCGCATGATGGTGTCGCTGGTGTGGTATCTGACACCCGAGGCGGTGATGGCCGGCGGAACCGTCGGCCGCGAGCCCGCGGCGATCACCACCTGGTCGGCGGTGAACTCCTCACCGTCTTCGGTGCGCAGCAGATAACGCCCGTCGGCGGCGACCGGCCCGAAACGCGTGTGGCTGCCGTAGACGTCGATGTTGGACGCCGAACGGCGGTAGTCCTCACCGCTGGGCCCGATCGGATCGATGCGCCCGAAGACCCGCGACACGATGTCGCTCCAGCGCACCCGGTCGATGTGGGCGTCGACGCCGTACCGGGCCGCGCCCTGGATCGTCTTGGCCACCTCGGCGGCGTAGACGAACATCTTCGTCGGGATGCACCCGACGTTCAGACAGGTGCCGCCGAAGACGCCCTGCTCGCAGATCGCCACCCGCTTGGACGCATAGTGCTCGTTGAGAATGCTGTTGCCCGAGCCGGTTCCGATGATCGCGAGATCGTAGGTCTCCATCCGATGCGTCACCCTTTCCCCGACCGGTTCTCGGGCGGGACCGAGGCGTCGGTGTCGTTGAGCCTGCTGAGGTGTTCGTCGAGCCAGCGGTCCAGATGGCGATAGGCTAGCTGACGCGGTTGGGAAAGCGACAGGAACACATCGTGTTTGGCATCCGGCACCGGAATGATGCTGGTGCGGTTGCCGATACAGCCGGCCCACCGCGCGATCTGGCCGACGTCGAGCACCGCGTCACCGCGCTGCAGGGCCGCCGGTTCGGCGCTCTCGGGCACGGTGTGGTCCGAACGCAGGATCAGGTTGGGCACCCCGACGTCGAGCCCCCGGTGCAGCCGGGCCTGGCCGCGACGTACCGCGTGCAGCCAGCCGAACGTTACCGGGAAGCCGCCCAACGGTTTCCACTGCAGGTTGTACTCGAACTCGCCGTGGTAGTCGCGGTGCAGGCTCGACCCGTACCCGCCGCTCCCGCTGGCCCGCGCGACGCCCTTGCTGCGCATGCGCGACAGCGCCGCGATGGTGGCCGAGGTGACTCCGAGGCGCAGGATCGCCGGGCCGTGCAGGTCGAGGAACGGGCTGTTGAGCACCAGGCCGCTGACACCGGCCTGCGCGGTCGCACCCTGGCGGCGCAGCCGGTCCAGCCACAGCGACAAGATCAGCCCACCCGCCGAATGTCCGTACATCAGCACCCTGGCATCGGACTGTTCGCGGATCAGGGCCAGCGCCCGGTTGAGCTCGTCGTCGTAGTGGGCCAGGTTGGTGGTGAAGTGCGGGGTCTGGTCCGCCCGGTGTGAACGGCCGCACTTACGCAAGTCCAGCGCGTAGAAGGTGAAGCCGCGATCGGCGAAGTGGTCGGCCAGCGCGGTGTGGAAGAAATAGTCGGTGTAGCCGTGCACGGCCAGCACCGCGTGGCCGGCCGCCGTTTGTGGGCCGCGGCGAACGAGCGTCGCGACGATCTCGCCCTCACCATCCGGGTCGGGCCCGAGCGGGATGGTGCACTGCCAGTAGCCCGGCAGGACGTCGGGCTCCCAGCCAGTCACGAGGCCAGCTTAAAGGTTGCCGCCCTGGCCGATGCGGTGGATTGGGTGGCCAACTCGTTCGGCGATAGCCTTGGGAACCGGCAGTCTCCCAGGAAAGGACAGCGATCGGCGTGGCACAGCAAGCCAGAACCGACGTCGTGCTGGTGGGTGCCGGAATCATGAGCGCCACCCTGGGCGTGTTGCTGCGGCGGCTGGAGCCTGGCTGGTCGATCACCGTGATCGAGCGCCTGGACGCCGTAGGCGCCGAGAGCAGCAGTCCGTGGAACAACGCCGGCACCGGCCATGCGGGGCTGTGCGAAATGAACTACACGCCGCAGCGCTCCGACGGCTCGATCGACATCACCAAGGCAGTGCTGGTCAACGAGCAGTTCCAGGTCACCCGGCAATTCTGGGCCTACGCGGCCGAAAACGGCATCCTCACCGATGTACCGGGATTCCTCAATCCGGTTCCGCACGTCAGTTTCGTGCGCGGGCCGGCCGGAGTCGACTATCTGCGGCGACGCCGTGAGGCGCTGGCGCGCAACCCGTTGTTCGCCGGCACCGAGCTGATCGTGGACCCCGGCGAGTTCGCGCGCCGGCTGCCGTTCATGGCCGCCAACCGCGATTTCACCGAACCGGTGGCCCTGAACTGGGCCGCCGACGGCACGGACGTCGACTTCGGCGCCCTGTCCCGACAGCTCATCGGCTATTGCGTAAAAGCCGGTGCCACCGTGTTGTTCGGCCACGAGGTGCGCGGTCTGTCACGTCGCGATGGTGGCTGGACGCTGACCGTCGGCAACCGGCGCACCGGGGAGAAGCGGAAAGTGGATGCCCGGTTCGTCTTCGTCGGCGCCGGCGGTGACGCGCTGCCGTTGCTGCAGAAGGCCGGTATCGAGGAGATTCGCGGCTTCGCCGGTTTCCCGATCGGCGGCCGTTTCGTGCGCACCGCCAACCCCGGGCTCACCGCCGCGCACCGGGCCAAGGTGTACGGCGCGCCGTCGCCGGGGGCCCCGCCACTGGGCGCGCTGCACCTTGACCTGCGGTTCGTCAACGGCCGGCCATGGCTGGTGTTCGGGCCTTACACCGGCTGGTCGCCGAAGTTCCTGAAGCACGGTCACGTCAGCGACCTGCCCCGCTCGATACGGCCGGACAATCTGCCGTCCATGCTGGGCGTCGGCGTGCGGGAGCTGACACTGCTGCGGTATCTGATCGCTCAACTGCGGCTGACCGATCCGGACCGGATGGCGGCGTTGCGTGAATTCGCCCCCAGCGCAGTGGATTCGGATTGGGAGCCGACGGTCGCCGGACAGCGGGTCCAGGTGATCCGGCGGACCCGGGGCAAGGGCGGGGCGCTGGAGTTCGGCACCACCATCGTGGGTGCGGCCGACGGCAGCATCGCCGGCCTGCTGGGCGGCTCGCCGGGTGCC
This sequence comes from Mycobacterium sp. 23, assembly GCF_048287075.1. Lineage (NCBI taxonomy): Bacteria > Bacillati > Actinomycetota > Actinomycetes > Mycobacteriales > Mycobacteriaceae > Mycobacterium > Mycobacterium sp. 23. Next base: position 1,612,943 of record NZ_JBLVUX010000005.1, on the reverse strand, counting down.
TCGACCGCCGTCCCGGCGATGCTGGAGGTGCTGCAACGCTGTTTCGCCAACCGGTACCAGTCGTGGTTACCTACCCTCAAAGCGATCGTGCCGTCATTGGGAGCTGACTTGTCGGGTGAACCCGCGCTGTACGACGAGTTGAGGTCGTGGACCGATAAGACGCTGCACTTGAAGGCGGCATGAATGTCTGAAGCCTTGCGCCGCTCCTGGTTCAAAGACCTTGACGCGCGGACTCTTTACGAACTCCTGAAGCTGCGTGTCGAGGTGTTCGTGGTCGAACAGGCCTGCCCCTACCCGGAGTTGGACGGTCGCGACCTGCTCGCCGAGACCCGGCACTTCTGGCTGGAGTCGTCCGATGGAGAGGTGGTCTGCACGTTGCGGCTGATGGAGGAGCACGCCGGTGGTGAGAAGGCGTTCCGGATCGGCCGGGTGTGCACCAAGCGCAGTGCGCGCGGGCAGGGCCACGCCACCCGGCTGCTGCGCGCCGCGCTGGCCGAGGTGGGCGATTACCCGTGCCGCATCGACGCGCAGAAATACCTGACCGAGATGTACGCCCGGCACGGTTTCGTGCGCGACGGTGACGATTTCCTCGACGACGGGATTCCGCACGTGCCGATGCTCAGGCATGGTTCGGGGCCGGGCTCCTCCGCGGTAGGCGCGCGGTGAAGCCCTATCCGTTCAGCGCGATCGTCGGGCACGACCAGCTGCGGCTGGCGCTGCTGCTGTGCGCCGTGCGCCCCGAGATCGGCGGCGCCCTCATCCGCGGCGAGAAGGGCACCGCCAAGTCCACCGCCGTGCGGGGGCTGGCGGCCTTGCTGTCGGCGGGTCTGGTGGAGATGCCGTTGGGGGCCACCGAAGACCGGGTCGTCGGCTCGCTGGATCTGCAGCGGGTGCTGCGTGACGGAGAGCACGCCTTCTCCCCGGGCCTGCTGGCCCGCGCGCACGGCGGCGTCCTCTACGTCGACGAGGTGAACCTGCTGCACGACCATCTGGTCGACATCCTGCTCGATGCCGCCGCCATGGGCCGGGTGCACATCGAACGAGACGGCATCTCCCACACGCACGAGGCCCGGTTCGTCCTGATCGGGACCATGAACCCCGAAGAGGGTGAGCTGCGTCCGCAGCTGTTGGACCGGTTCGGTCTGACGGTCGACGTGCAGGCCTCGCGCGACGTCGATGTGCGGGTAGAGGTGATCCGCCAGCGGATGGCCTACGAAGCCGATCCCGACGCGTTCGCCCGCAAGTACGCCGACGCCGACGCCGAGCTGGCCGGCCGGATCGCCGCGGCCCGCGCCATGGTCGACGATGTGGTGTTGCCCCACAACGAGTTACGGCGTATCGCGGCGCTGTGTGCGGCTTTCGACGTCGACGGCATGCGGGCCGATCTGGTGGTGGCGCGCACCGCCGTCGCCCACGCCGCGTGGCGCGGCGCGCTCACGGTCGAGGAGCAGGACATCCGGGTGGCCGCGGAACTGGCGTTGCCGCACCGTCGCCGCCGCGATCCCTTCGACGATCACGGCATCGAGCGCGACCAGCTGGACGAAGCGCTGGCGCGGGCGGATGCGGAGTCCCAGGGCCAACCGGACCCCGACCCCGACCCGCCCGGCGGCGGTCAGTCCGCGGAAGAGTCGGTCCCCGAACAGAATTCGGGTGGGAACGGCGCGCCGGCCAGCCCTGGCGCGCCGCCCAGGCCCAGCGCGCCACCGTCGAAGGTGTTTCGCACCCGGGCTTTGACGGTGCCCGGGGTCGGTGAAGGCGCGCCCGGACGACGATCCCGCGCCCGCAACGCCTCCGGCAGCGTGGTGGCCGCCGCCGACCCCACCGACCCGGGTGCGCACGGGCTGCATCTGTTCGCCACCCTGCTGACGGCCGCCGAACACGCCGAGCGGGCCGGGCCGCTGCAGTTACAAACCAGCCACCTGCGCCGGGCCGTCCGTGAAGGACGTGAGGGCAACCTGGTTATCTTCGTGGTCGATGCCTCGGGCTCGATGGCCGCCCGCGACCGCATGGCCGCCGTCAGCGGCGCCGCCATGTCGCTACTGCGCGACGCCTACCAGCGGCGCGACAAGGTCGCCGTCATCACCTTCCGCCAGCAGGAGGCCAGGATCCTGCTGCCGCCGACGTCGTCGGCGCACATCGCCGGGCGGCGACTGGCCCGGTTCGACACCGGCGGCAGGACCCCGCTCGCCGAGGGCCTGCTGGCCGCGCGCGCACTGGTGATCCGGGAGAAGGTGCGCGACCGGGCGCGCCGTCCGCTGGTGGTGGTGCTGACCGACGGCCGCGCCACCGCCGGCCCGGACCCGTTGGTCCGCAGCAGGATTGCCGCCGAGAGGCTGGTGGCCGAAGGTGTTGCCGCCGTCGTCGTCGACTGCGAGACGTCGTATGTGCGGTTGGGTCTGGCCGGACAACTGGCCCGTCAGCTGGGTGCTCCGGTCATCCGCATGGAACAGCTGCACGCCGATCACCTGACCCGGGCCGTCCGCAGCGTGGCATGACAGGATAATCAGTTATGCCCCAAGGCAATCCGACTGGAGTCCCGAACGACGGCCTGACTACCCGGGCCCGGCGCAACACCCCCGTGCTGGCGGTGCACACCGGCGACGGCAAGGGCAAGTCGACGGCCGCGTTCGGAATGGCGTTGCGCGCCTGGAATGCCGGTATGAGTGTGGCGGTGTTTCAGTTCGTCAAGAGTGCGAAGTGGAAGGTGGGCGAGGAGTCGGCGTTTCGGGAACTCGGCCGCCTGCACGAAAGCACGGGCGTCGGTGGCGCGGTCGAGTGGCACAAGATGGGTTCGGGCTGGTCCTGGTCGCGCAAGGCCGGCAGCGAGGTTGACCACGCCGCGGCGGCCGCCGACGGCTGGGCCGAGATCCGCGGTCGCCTGCGCGAGCAGCGGCACGACTTCTACGTCCTCGACGAGTTCACCTATCCGATGAAGTGGGGCTGGGTCGACGTCGGCGAGGTCGTCGATGCGCTGCGGGCCCGGCCGGGTCAGCAGCATGTGGTGATCACCGGCCGCGACGCGCCGCCGCTGCTGGTCGATGCCGCCGACCTGGTGACCGAGATGGGCAAGGTGAAGCACCCGATGGACGCGGGCCGCAAGGGCCAGAAGGGCATCGAGTGGTGAGCCCGGCGCCCGCGGTCGTCATCGCCGCACCGGCATCGGGCAGTGGAAAGACCACGGTGGCAACGGGTTTGATCGGCGCGCTACGCCGGGCCGGGCACCGGGTGGCGCCCTTCAAGGTCGGCCCCGACTTCATCGACCCCGGCTACCACGCCCTGGCCGCCGGGCGGCCGGGCCGCAACCTCGACCCGGTGATGGTGGGGGACAAGCTGATCGGCCCGCTGTTCGGTCACGGCGCCCGCGGCGCGGACATCGCGGTGATCGAAGGGGTGATGGGCCTGTTCGACGGCCGGATCGGCCCGGACGCCACCGGCCCGGCCGCCGGATCCACCGCGCACGTCGCCGGCCTGCTGGGTGCGCCGGTGATCCTGGTGGTCGATGCCCGCGGGCAGAGCCACAGCATCGCCGCACTGCTGCACGGCTTTTCAACCTTCGACCCGCACACCCGGATCTGCGGGGTGATCCTCAACCGCGTCGGGACGGCCAGGCACGAGCTGGTGCTGCGGCAGGCGTGTGAGCAGGCCGGGGTAGCCGTGCTCGGGGCGATCCCGCGGACGGCCGAATTAGAGCTTCCGACAAGGTATCTGGGGCTCGTCACTGCCGTGGAGTACGGTCGCCACGCCGAGCGGGCGATCGAGGCGATGACGGAACTGGTGGCGCTCCACGTCGATCTGCCGGCGGTGGTGGCGGCGGCCGGCGGCCGGGTGGACGACCCGCCCTGGGACCCGTCGTCCGCGGTGAGCACGGTCGATGCGCACGTCCGCGTCGCCTTGGCGGCCGGCAAGGCGTTCACCTTCGGCTACGCCGAACACGCCGAGCTGCTGCGGGCCGCCGGCGCCCAGGTCGTCGAATTCGACCCGCTCAACGATGCCCTGCCCGAGGCGACGGACGCCGTGTTGCTGCCCGGGGGGTTTCCCGAGCAGTTCACCGCGGAACTGTCCGCCAACGACGTCGTCCGGCGTCAGATCGCCGCACTGGCTGCCACGGGGGCGCCTGTGCACGCCGAGTGCGCCGGGCTGATCTATCTGGCCGACGAACTCGACGGCTACCCGATGTGCGGTGTGCTGTCGGGGTCGGCGCGGTTCACCCAGCGGCTCACCCTGGGCTACCGGGACGCGGTGGCCGTCGCCGACTCGTCGATGTTCGCGGCCGGACAACGGGTGGTGGGCCACGAATTCCACCGGACCACGGTCACCTTCACCGACAGCTACCAGCCGGCCTGGGTCTACCGCGGCGGAGCCGTGGATCGCACCCCGGACGGCGCCGTCCGGGGCGGGGTGCACGCGTCGTATCTGCATACGCATCCCGCGGCGGTGCCCGATGCGGTGGCCCGCTTCGTCGCGCAGGCCGTCAAACCCCGGGGCTAGCGCGACATTAAGCTTGCCCGGTGACCGAGAGCCCCTATCTGGTGGGACTGCGACTGACCGGCCGAAAGGTCGTCGTCGTCGGCGGGGGAGGCGTCGCCCAGCGCCGGTTGCCGCTGCTGATCGCCAGCGGCGCCGACGTGCACGTGATCTCCCGCAGCGCCACCGCCGCGGTCGAGGCGATGGACGGGATCACCCTGTCGCTGCGCGAATACCGCGACGGCGACCTCGACGGCGCCTGGTACGCGTTGGCGGCCACCGACGAGCCCGAAGTGAACGCGGCGATCGTCGCCGAGGCCGAACGCCGTCACATCTTCTGCGTCCGCGCTGACATCGCGGTCGAGGGAACGGCGGTAACCCCGGCGTCCTTCAGCTACGCGGGACTGTCCGTGGGGGTGCTGGCCGGAGGGGAGCACCGGCGTTCGGCGGCCATCCGGTCGGCCATCCGGGAGGCCCTGCAACAGGGCCTCATCGCGGCCGAGAGCTCCGATGACGTCCTGCGCGGCAGCGTGGCGCTGGTCGGGGGCGGTCCGGGCGATCCCGAACTGATCACGGTTCGGGGCCGCCGGCTGCTCGCCCAGGCCGACGTGGTCGTCGCCGACCGGCTCGCTCCGCCCGAACTGCTGGCCGAGCTGTCCCCGCATGTCGAGGTGATCGACGCCGCCAAGATCCCGTACGGCCGGGCCATGGCCCAGGACGCGATCAATGAGGTGCTGATCGAGCGGGCCCGGGCCGGCAAGTTCGTGGTGCGTCTCAAAGGGGGCGATCCGTTCGTGTTCGCCCGGGGGTACGAGGAAGTCCTGGCATGTGCGGAAGCGGGGATTCCGGTGACCGTGGTGCCAGGTGTGACAAGTGCCATAGCCGTGCCCGCTCTGGCGGGCGTTCCGGTGACTCATCGGGCCACAAATCATGAATTTGTGGTGGTCAGCGGCCATTTGGCGCCCGATCATCCCGAATCGTTAGTGAATTGGGATGCTTTGGCAGCAATGTCAGGGACCATCGTTTTGCTGATGGCGGTCGAACGCATCGAACTTTTTGTGGCTGCGCTGTTAAAAGGCGGCCGACCTGGGGATACTCCGGTCATGGTGGTGCAACACGGAACGACGGCAGCGCAACAGACGTTGCGGGCGACCCTGGCGGACACGCCGGAAAAGGTCCGCGCGGAGGGTGTTCGACCTCCCGCGATCATCGTTATCGGGCCCGTCGCGGGCCTCGGCGACGCTCAGGGTTTAAACAATTCTTAAGATTACTGTAAGGTAACCCGCTATGACGGCTCTCAACGACTCAGAGCGGGCAGTCCACACTTGGACTGAGGGACGCTCAGAACGTTCGGCCCAGGAGCGTCCCACGCGAACAGTGGAGACCCCTTTGCAGCGCTTGAGCAGGTATTACCCGACGTGGCTACCCTCGCGGCGGTTCATCGCCGCGGTTATCGCCATCGGCGGCATGCAGCTGCTGGCCACCATGGACAGCACGGTCGCCATCGTCGCGCTTCCTAAGATTCAGAACGAGCTCAGCCTGTCCGACGCCGGTCGTAGCTGGGTGATCACCGCTTATGTGCTGACCTTCGGCGGGCTGATGCTGCTCGGCGGCCGGCTCGGCGACACCATCGGGCGTAAGCGCACCTTCATCGTCGGTGTCGCGCTGTTCACCATTTCCTCGGTGCTGTGCGCGGTGGCCTGGGACGAGGTGACGCTGGTCATCGCCCGGCTGTCGCAGGGCGTGGGCTCGGCTATCGCCTCGCCGACCGGCTTGGCGCTGGTGGCGACCACCTTCCCGAAGGGGCCGGCGCGTAACGCCGCGACGGCGGTCTTCGCGGCCATGACGGCGATCGGGTCCGTGATGGGCCTGGTGGTCGGTGGCGCGCTGACCGAGTTCTCGTGGCGGCTGGCGTTCATGGTCAACGTGCCGATCGGGCTGGTGATGATCTACCTGGCCCGCACCGCGCTGCGCGAAACCAACCGTGAGCGGATGAAGCTTGACGCGGCCGGGGCCATGCTCGCCACGCTGGCGTGCACCGCCGCCGTGTTCGCGTTCTCGGTGGGCCCGGAGAAGGGCTGGGTTTCGGTCACCACGATCGGTTCCGGTGTGGTGGCGGTGCTGGCGGCCATCGGGTTCGCCATCGTCGAGCGCACCGCGGAGAACCCCGTCATCCCATTCCAGCTGTTCCGCGACCGCAACCGGCTGGTCACCTTCATCGCGATCTTCCTGGCCGGCGGCGTCATGTTCACCCTGACGGTGTCCATCGGCCTGTATGTGCAGGACATCCTGGGCTACAGCGCGTTGCGCGCCGGCGTGGGCTTCATTCCGTTCGTCATCGCGATGGGCATCGGCCTGGGCATCTCGTCTCAGCTGGTCTCGCGGTTCTCACCGCGGGTGCTGACCATCGGCGGTGGCTGGCTGCTGCTGGGCGCCATGATCTACGGGTCGTTGTTCATGCACCGCGGTGCGTCCTACTTCCCGAACCTGGTGCTGCCGATCGTCGTCGGCGGGATCGGCATCGGCATGGTGGTCGTCCCGCTCACGCTGGCAGCCATCGCCGGCGTCGGATTCGACCAGATCGGCCCCGTGTCCGCGATGACGCTGATGCTGCAGAGTCTGGGCGGGCCGCTGGTGCTGGCCGTCATCCAGGCCGTCATCACGTCCCGCACGCTGTACCTGGGCGGCACGACCGGCCCCGTCAAGTTCATGAACGACATGCAGTTGCAGGCGCTGGACCACGGCTACACCTACGGGCTGCTGTGGATCGCCGGAGCGGCCGTGATCGTCGGTATCGCTGCGCTGTTCATCGGCTACACGCCCGAGCAGGTCGCGCACGCGCAAGAAGTCAAGGAAGCGATCGACGCCGGAGAGCTGTAGGTCGGCGCCCGTCGCGCCGAGCCTGTAAGTCTGGCGGCCCCTCCTCGCGCTTTCTCTGCGATTTTGCAGGCTCGGTGCCGGCTCCTGCTCGACGTGAGATCTGACACGCTCGGCCCCCAAGTAGGCTTGCCGCCTGTGATCACCAGGATGTCCGAGCTGTTCCTGCGCACTCTGCGCGACGACCCCGCCGACGCAGAGGTGCCCAGCCACAAACTGCTGATCCGCGCCGGATACGTCCGGCCCATCGCGCCCGGCCTCTACAGCTGGCTGCCTCTCGGCCTGAAGGTGCTGCGCAACATCGAGCGCATCGTCCGCGAGGAGATGAACGCGATCGGCGGCCAGGAGATCCTGTTCCCGGCCCTGCTGCCGCGCGCGCCCTACGAGACCACCAACCGGTGGACCGAATACGGCGACAGCGTCTTCCGGGTCCAGGACCGGCGCGGCAACGACTACATGCTGGGCCCCACCCACGAAGAGCTGTTCACCCTGACCGTCAAGGGCGAGTACAGCTCCTACAAGGACTTCCCGCTGACGCTCTACCAAATCCAGAACAAGTACCGCGACGAGGCGCGCCCGCGCGCCGGCATCCTGCGCGGCCGCGAGTTCGTCATGAAGGACTCGTACTCCTTCGACCTCGACGCCGCCGGCCTGAAGGCCTCCTACCATGCGCACCGCGAGGCTTACCAGCGGATCTTCGACCGGCTCGAGGTGCGCTACGTCATCGTCTCGGCCGTGTCGGGTGCGATGGGCGGCAGCGCGTCCGAAGAATTCCTGGCCGAGAGCCCGATCGGCGAGGACACCTTCGTCCGGTGTGTGGAATCGGGCTACGCCGCCAACGTCGAAGCCGTCATCACCGCCCGCCCCGACGCACAACCCACCGACGACAAGCCCCCGGCCGAGGTCCACGACACCGGTGACACCCCCACCATCGCCACCCTGGTCGCCTGGGCCAATGAGGCGCTGGACCGCACCGTGACCGCCGCCGACACCCTCAAGAACGTCCTGCTGAAGGTCCGCCAGCCCGGCGGCGACTGGGAACTGCTGGCCATCGGTGTGCCCGGTGACCGCGAGGTCGACGACAAGCGCCTCGGCGCGGCGCTGGAACCGGCCGAGTACGCGCTGATCGACGACGCGGACTTCGCGAAGTACCCGTTCCTGGTCAAGGGGTACATCGGCCCGAAAGCGCTGCGGGAGAACGACGTCCGCTACCTCGTCGACCCGCGGGTGGTGGACGGCACCAGTTGGATCACCGGCGCCGACGAGCCCGGGCGCCACGTGGTCGGCCTGGTCGCCGGTCGCGACTTCACCGCCGACGGCACCATCGAGGCGGCCGAGGTGCGCGAGGGCGACCCGTCACCGGACGGCGCCGGCCCGCTGGTGATGGCTCGCGGCATCGAGATCGGCCACATCTTCCAGCTCGGGCGCAAGTACACCGACGCGTTCAGTGCCGACGTGCTCGGCGAGGACGGCAAGCCGGTGCGGCTGACCATGGGGTCTTACGGCGTCGGAGTGTCGCGCCTGGTGGCCGTGGTCGCCGAACAGCACCACGATCAGCTGGGCTTGCGCTGGCCGGCTTCGATCAGCCCGTTCGGGGTGCATCTGGTGATGGCCAACAAGGACCCCGAGGCCCGGCTGGGCGCCGCCAAGCTGGCCGCCGACCTGGACAAGGTGGGTGTGGACGTGCTGCTGGATGACCGCCAGGCCTCACCCGGGGTGAAGTTCAAGGACGCCGAGCTGCTCGGCGTGCCCTGGGTCGTCGTGGTAGGCCGCGGCTGGGCCGACGGCCGGGTCGAGCTGCGCAACCGGTTCAGCGGGGAAACCAGCGAGCTGGCCGTCGGTGATTCGCTGACCAGCGACCTGGTCGCCGCCTTCAGCGGCTAGCGGCGATCGCAAGCGCGGTGTAGCCGGGCGCGGCGGGTCGCCGCCTTCAGCGGCTAGCGGCGATCGCAAGCGCGGTGTAGCCGGGCGCGGCGGGTCGCCGCCATCAGCGGCTGAGAATGGCCCGACCTATTCGTTCCCGCCCGGGAACGCCGTGGTGATCGGCCAGCCGCCCAGCACCTTGTTCCAGCGCGCGGCCAGCACCGCGCTCTGCGTCAGCGCCGTCGAGGCGAACGCCCGATCCTCGGCCGTCTCGGCATGCTCGACGACCGCTCGCCACGCCGTCGCGCCGTCGTTCTCCATGCGCGCCGCCAGCCGCGCCGCATCCGCCGGGCTGCCCACCGGCGACGGCAGCTGATACCCGGCGGCGGCCGGCGCCGGCGTGACCTTGCGGGCACTGAGCATCGCGATGACGTCGTCGCGGCGCTGGCGGTGCTGATTGAGCGCCTCCACCACCAGGTCGTTGACGCTGGGCGGCGACAGCGCCGACACGATGCCGTAGCCGTAGATGGTGCCGTGCTCGACGGCCAGCGCGTCGCTGAGCGCCGCGACGTCGGCGTCCTTGCCACCGCTCATATCGACGGGCCCCCCGGCACCAGCGCAACCTCGCACGACGCCGTGCACGACGCCGCGATCGAGGCGAGCAGTCCGGCCCGGTAGCCCGACGACGTCGACACCAGTCGATTGGCCTCCTCGGCCGACTTGCGCAGCGAATCGATCACGTCGGAAACCGGCGGTGGTGGCGGCGGCGGAGCCTCCGGCTCGGTCGGGCTGGGGGTCGCGCTGGAGCTGCTCGTTTCACTGGTCGAGGAGACGAGCTTGCCGGCGGCCCGCGCGATCTCGGTGGACAGCGCCCGGGCGTGCGCGGCGCGCTGGGTGGCGACGACGGTCAGCGCGGCCGCGATCTGTGGGGGGCTGCCGATCGCTCCGGCGGCCGCGGCGGCCAGCGCACTGTCGCGCCGGGCCTGGTCCAACGGGCCCACCAACTCCTCGACGGCGGGGGGCTTGGGCGCCGACTCGCCGCAGGCGGTTGCCGCCACCCCGAGTGCGGCGAGAGCGGCACCACCGGCGAGCACACGCCGCCTGCTGATGACGGGTACTGCTCTGGGCACGTCCCACATCCTGCCATCACCGGGCACCGCGACAGCGCCAGCCACGATGGCGTCAGGCCCCGGCAGAGAACCGGCTCGGCAACCGGAGAGTTGTTGAACGGGCGTCAATAGCGGATTCTGGCGTATCGTGGGTGGCTGGCTCTCTGAGTTCGCTGTGAAAGCCACGCTCAAGCGCATGACCGACAATTCAAGATGAGGAGCTCGCCGTGACCACCGGGCTACCTTCGCAGACGCAGGTGATCGAGCTGTTGACCGGAGAGTTCGCGCGCGCCGGTTACGAGATCGAAGACGTGGTCATCAACAGCCGCACGCGCCCACCGCGCATCACCGTGATCGCCGACGGCGACACCGCGCTGGACCTCGACACCATCGCCGCGCTGTCCCGAACCGCCTCCGATTTGCTGGACAGAGTGGACGGCGGCGACGCCGACGAATACATCCTCGAGGTCAGCTCTCCCGGCGTCGACCGCCCGCTGACCACCGAGAAACACTTCCGCCGGGCGCGGGGCCGCAAGGTGGACCTCGCGCTGGCAGATGGGTCGCAGTTGTCCGGCCGAATCGCCGAAGCCGGCAACGGCACGCTGTCGTTGGTGGTCCGCGCCGGCCGCGAGCTGGCGATACGGCAGATACCGATGACGGACGTCGTCAAAGCGGTTGTGCAGGTTGAGTTTTCGCCACCAGCCCGGGCGGAGCTGGAGCTGCTGGGTCAGGCACAGAGGACGGAGGCCGGAGCATGAACATCGACATGGCCGCACTCCACGCGATCGAGGTGGACCGGGGCATCTCGGTCAGCGAGCTGCTCGAGACGATCAAGTCCGCGCTGCTCACCGCCTACCGGCACACCGAGGGCCACCAGTCCGACGCCCGCATCGAGATCGACCGCAAGACCGGCGTGGTGCGGGTGATCGCCCGCGAGACCGACGAAGACGGCAACCTGATCAGCGAGTGGGACGACACCCCGGAGGGCTTCGGCCGCATCGCCGCCACCACCGCACGGCAGGTCATGCTGCAGCGTTTCCGCGACGCGGAGAACGAGCGCACCTTCGGCGAGTTCTCCACCCGCGAAGGCGAGATCGTCGCCGGGGTCATCCAGCGCGACAGCCGGGCCAACGCCCGTGGCCTGGTCGTTGTCCGGATAGGCACCGAGGCCAAGGCCTCCGAAGGCGTGATCCCGGCCGCCGAACAGGTGCCGGGCGAGAGCTACGAGCACGGCAACCGGCTGCGCTGCTACGTCGTCGGGGTCAGTCGCGGCTCGCGTGAACCGCTGATCACCCTCTCGCGCACCCACCCGAACCTGGTGCGCAAGCTGTTCTCGCTCGAGGTTCCCGAGATCGCCGACGGTTCGGTGGAGATCGTGGCGGTGGCCCGAGAGGCCGGCCACCGGTCCAAGATCGCCGTGGTATCCCGGGTGCCCGGTCTGAACGCCAAGGGCGCCTGCATCGGTCCGATGGGGCAGCGGGTCCGCAACGTGATGAGCGAGCTGTCCGGCGAGAAGATCGACATCATCGACTACGACGAGGACCCGGCCCGCTTCGTGGCCAACGCGTTGTCGCCGGCCAAGGTGGTGTCGGTGTCGGTGATCGACCCGAACGCCCGCGCCGCCCGGGTCGTGGTTCCCGACTTCCAGTTGTCCCTGGCCATCGGCAAGGAAGGGCAGAACGCCCGGCTCGCCGCCCGCCTCACGGGGTGGCGCATCGACATCCGGGGTGACGCGCCGGGCGGCTCCGAGGGCCAGCCTGACCAGGGGGCCAGCCATGGAATGGCCCACGAGCACTGAAGCGTGCCGCGGCGGCTCGGGGTGATCCGCAGTAGTCGGCTGCTGAATTGCCGCGCGAGCGGCCGCAGGGTGGTTCTGACCACTGGTCGGGTGACGCTAGACTGAGCCGTGATCCAGCGCGAGCCTTCGGCCTCGGCGCGCCAACGTCCGGAAACCCCCAGCGGACCGGTGCGGACGTGTGTCGGATGCCGGAGGCGAGAGTTGGCCGTCGAACTGCTTCGAGTGGTGGCTCGGTCTACCGGGAACGGCAACTACGCCGTAATCGTTGACACAGCCGGAAGCCTGCCGGGGCGAGGTGCGTGGTTGCATCCCGATCCGCAGTGCGCACAACAAGCGATCCGGCGGCGGGCTTTCACCCGCGCGCTGCGCATCACCGGTTCGCCGGACACATCCGCGGTGATCGAGCACGTCGAGTTCTCGGCGGCCCGCATCACCAACGGCAACAGAACAGGTAGCAACGAACATGAGCACACCGTGAAGTCCCGATGACCATGCGTCATAGCTAACCCCCGAGGCGCGGCCCACCGCTTGTCGCCTCATAGACAGGAGATGTAGTGGCAGGTAAGGCCCGCGTACACGAGTTGGCTAAGGAACTCGGTGTCACCAGCAAGCAAGTTCTCGCCCGACTGACCGAACAGGGCGAATTCGTCAAATCGGCATCATCCACGGTGGAAGCACCCGTGGCCAGGCGCCTCCGCGAGTCGTTCGGCGGCAGCAAGCCCGCCGCAGGCGGTGCGGCCAAGACCCAGGCAGGCCCTCCGGCCGGCGCGCAACCGGCGGCCAAGCCTGCCGAGAAGGTCGCCCCCTCGGCAACCGATGCGGCACTCGACCGCGCACTGGACAAGGCCGTCGGCAACGGCGCGCCCAGCAGCGCGCCCGCCAAACCGGCCGCTCCCGGCCGCCCGGCCCCCGCGGCCCCACCGGCGCCTCCGGCTGCCCCGTCGGCGCCGGCCGCCGCACCCGCGCCTGCTGCCCGGGCAAAGCCGGCCGCGCCGGCCCCGCCGACCCCCGGACCGGCGGCTGCCGCACCGGGACAGGCACCCGCACCGCAGGCCCCGCCGCAGCCGGGCGCGACGCCCGGGCCGCGTCCGGGCCCGATGCCCAAGCCCGGCGTCCGCACGCCCCGCGTCGGCAACAACCCGTTCTCCTCGGCACAGCCGGTGGACCGGCCGATTCCGCGTCCGCACCCGCAGGCTCCGCGCCCCGGCGCACCCCGCCCGGGCGCGCCGCGACCGGGTGGAGCTTCGCCCGGCAGCATGCCGCCGCGTCCCGGTGGCGCCTCCGGCGGGCCTCGTCCGCCGCGTACCGGCGCGCCCCGGCCCGGTGGTGCCCGCCCCGGTGGCGGCGGTCCCGGTGGCGGTGGCGGCGGCGGTAACTACCGCGGCGGCGGCGGTGTCGGCGCGGCACCCGGCGGTGGCGGCGGCTTCCGTGGTCGTCCCGGCGGCGGTGGCCCCGGGGGCGGTGGCGGCGGCGGCCGTCCCGGCCAGCGCGGGGGCGCGGCCGGTGCGTTCGGACGTCCCGGCGGCGCGCCCCGGCGTGGCCGCAAGTCCAAGCGGGCCAAACGCGCCGAATACGAGAACATGCAGGCCCCGGTCGTCGGCGGTGTGCGGTTGCCGCACGGCAACGGCGAGACCATCCGGCTGGCCCGCGGCGCATCGCTGAGCGACTTCGCCGACAAGATCAACGCCAACCCGGCCGCGCTGGTGCAGGCGCTGTTCAACCTCGGCGAGATGGTCACGGCCACCCAGTCGGTCGGCGACGAGACGCTCGAGCTGCTGGGCAGCGAGATGAACTACAACGTTCAGGTCGTCAGTCCCGAGGACGAGGACCGCGAGCTGCTGGAGTCCTTCGACCTCACCTACGGCGAAGACGAAGGCGGCGAAGAGGATCTGCAGACCCGTCCGCCAGTGGTCACCGTCATGGGTCACGTCGACCACGGCAAGACCCGCCTGCTGGACACCATTCGTAACGCCAGCGTCCGCGAGGGCGAGGCGGGTGGCATCACCCAGCACATCGGCGCCTACCAGGTCGGGGTCAACTTCGAGGGCAGCGAGCGGCTGATCACCTTCATCGACACCCCCGGTCACGAGGCGTTCACCGCCATGCGTGCCCGCGGTGCCAAGGCCACCGACATCGCCATCCTGGTGGTGGCGGCCGACGACGGCGTGATGCCGCAGACGGTGGAGGCCATCAACCACGCCCAGGCCGCCGACGTGCCGATCGTGGTGGCGGTCAACAAGATCGACAAGGAGGGCGCCGACCCGGCCAAGATCCGCGGCCAGCTCACCGAATACGGCCTGGTGGCCGAGGATTTCGGTGGCGACACGATGTTCGTCGACATCTCGGCCAAGCAGGGCACCAACATCGAGGCTCTGGAAGAAGCGGTGCTGCTGACCGCCGACGCCGCCCTGGACCTGCGGGCCAACCCCGACATGGAGGCTCAGGGTGTGGCCATCGAGGCGCACCTGGACCGCGGTCGCGGTCCGGTGGCCACCGTGCTGATTCAGCGCGGCACGTTGCGGGTGGGCGACTCGATCGTCGCCGGCGACGCCTACGGCCGCGTCCGCCGCATGGTCGACGAGCACGGCGAGGACGTCCACGAGGCGTTGCCGTCGCGTCCGGTGCAGGTCATCGGCTTCACGTCGGTGCCCGGCGCCGGTGACAACCTGCTGGTCGTCGACGAGGACCGGATCGCCCGCCAGATCGCCGACCGGCGCAGCGCCCGCAAGCGCAACGCGCTGGCCGCCCGCAGCCGCAAGCGGATCAGCCTGGAGGACCTGGACTCGGCGCTGAAGGAAACCAGCCAGCTGAACCTGATCCTCAAGGGCGACAACGCCGGTACCGTCGAGGCGCTGGAAGAGGCCCTGATGGGCATCGAGGTGGACGACGAGGTGGCGCTGCGCGTCATCGACCGCGGTGTCGGTGGCATCACCGAGACCAACGTCAACCTGGCGTCGGCATCGGATGCGATCATCATCGGCTTCAACGTGCGGGCCGAGGGCAAGGCGACGGAGCTGGCCAACCGCGAAGGCGTCGAGATCCGCTACTACTCGGTGATCTACCAGGCCATCGACGAGATCGAGAAGGCCCTGCGCGGCATGCTCAAGCCGATCTACGAGGAGAACCAGCTGGGCCGGGCGGAGATCCGCGCGATCTTCCGCTCTTCGAAGGTGGGCGTCATCGCCGGTTGCATGATCACGTCCGGGGTGGTGCGCCGCAACGCCAAGGCCCGACTGTTGCGGGACAACATCGTGGTGACCGAGAACCTCTCGATCAACTCGCTGCGGCGGGAGAAGGACGACGTCACCGAGGTCCGCGAGGGCTTCGAATGCGGTCTGACGCTGGGATATTCGGACATCAAGGAAGGCGACATCATCGAGTCCTTCGAGCTCGTGCAGAAGGAACGGTCATGACCGGGCCGGGGCGGCATGGCTGACCCCGCCCGGGCACGCCGGCTGGCCAAACGGATCAGCACGATCGTCGCTTCGGCGATCGAATACGAGATCAAGGATCCGGGGCTGGCCGGTGTGACCATCGTCGACACCAAGGTCACCAACGACCTGCACGACGCGACGGTCTACTACACCGTGATGGGCCGCACGCTGGACGAAGAGCCCGACTATCCCGGCGCCGCGGCGGCGCTGGACCGGGCCAGGGGCGTGCTGCGTACCAAAGTCGGGGCGGGCACCGGTGTGCGCTTCACCCCGACCCTGACGTTCACCCGCGACACGACGTCGGACACGGTGAACCGGATGGAAGAGTTGCTGGCCCGTGCCCGCGCGGCGGATGCTGATCTGGCGCGCGTACGGGTGGGTGCGAAACCGGCAGGGGAGGCCGACCCGTACCGTGAGAGTGGGTCGGCGGCCGAACCGTCGACCGCCGGGGGACTTGGCAATGCTGGTTTACCGAGCATCGAAGCTGAGGAAACCGATGACGATTATCAATCGCAAGATCGATCCGAAGATTGAGCTGACCGGCATGCCGCGCCTCAACGGCGCGCGCGTCGACGCAGCCGGCGCCGTGGAGCTGCTGTCGGCCGCGGAGTCGGTGGTCGTGGTCTGCCACGTCCACCCCGACGCCGACACGATCGGTGCCGGGCTGGCGCTGGGCGCGGTGCTCGACAGGTGCGGCAAGGACGTTGAGGTGAGTTTCGCCGCGCCCGCGGAACTGCCGGAGTCGCTGCGTTCGCTTCCCGGCTGCGACCTGCTGGTGCCGCCCGACGACGTGCGTCGTGACGTCGACCTGATGGTCACCGTCGACGTGCCGAGCATCCACCGGCTCGGCTCGCTGCAAGATCTGGCGACTCCCGGCCGGCAACTGCTGGTCATCGACCATCACGCGTCCAACGGACTGTTCGGCACCGCGAACTACGTGGACACGTCCGCGGATTCGACGACGATGATGATCGCCGAGATCCTCGACGCGTGGGGCAAACCGATCGACCGGGGGGTGGCGCACTGCATCTATGCCGGCTTGACCACCGACACCGGCTCGTTCCGCTGGGCCAGCTCGCGGGCGCTCCGGCTGGCCGCCCGGCTGGTCGACCTCGGGGTGGACAACTCCGCCGTCAGCCGGTCGCTGATGGACAGCCACCCGTACGCCTGGTTGCCGATGCTGTCGCGGGTGCTGGGCACCGCGGAGTTGTTGCCTGAGGCCGCCCGGGGCCGGGGACTGGTCTACGCGGTGGTCGACCATCACGAGTGGCTGAATTCCCGCTCGGAGGAAGTCGAGAGCGTGGTCGACATCGTGCGCACCACGCAGCAGGCCGAGGTGGCAGCGGTGTTCAAGGAAGTCGAACCGCGGCGGTGGTCGGTGTCGATGCGCGCCAAGACGATCGACCTGGCCACGGTGGCGATGGGGTTCGGCGGCGGCGGGCACCGGCTGGCGGCCGGTTATTCGACCAGCGGCTCGATCGACGACGTGGTGGCGGCACTGCGCGCGGCGCTCGACTAGCGGCCTTGCACGACGGCGGGCCCGGCCCCGGCCGGCCGGCGGCCGGGGGTCGGCAGATCGCGGCGTTGGCCCTGCCGGCCCTGGGTGTGCTGGCCGCCGAGCCGTTGTATCTGCTCTTCGATACCGCGGTGGTCGGGCGGCTCGGCGCGGTGGCGCTGGCCGGCCTGGCGGTCGGCAGCCTGGTGCTCGGCCTGGTCAGTACCCAGCTGACGTTCCTGTCCTACGGCACGACGGCCCGCGCGGCGCGCTTCTTCGGTGCGAGCGACCGCGCCGCGGCCGTCAACGAGGGTGTTCAGGCGACGTGGCTGGGATTGGGGCTCGGCGCGGCGATCGTCGTCGTGGTGCAGGCCGTGGCCGTGCCGGTGGTATCGGCGATCGGGTCGAGCGCCCAGATTGCGTCGGCGGCGCTGCCCTGGTTGCGGATCGCCATTCTCGGTGCCCCGGCGATCCTGGTCTCGCTGGCCGGCAACGGCTGGATGCGTGGCGTGCAGGACACCGTGCGGCCGCTGCGCTACGTGGTCGCGGGGTTTGTGGTCTCGGCGCTGCTGTGCCCGGTGTTGGTGTACGGCTGGCTCGGCCTGCCGAGGCTGGGTCTGTCCGGCTCAGCCGTGGCCAATCTCGTGGGGCAGTGGCTGGCCGCGCTGTTGTTCGGTGGCGCGCTGCTGGCCGAGCGGGCACCGCTGCGACCCGACCGTGCCGCGCTGCGGGCCCAACTGGTGATGGGGCGGGACCTGATCCTGCGCAGCATGGCCTTTCAGGTCTGCTTCGTCTCGGCCGCCGCGGTGGCGGCACGGTTCGGAGCCGCCGCGCTGGCCGCCCACCAGATTGTGTTGCAGCTCTGGACGTTTCTCGCACTGGTGCTCGATTCGCTGGCCATCGCCGCGCAGTCGCTGGTAGGGGCGGCGCTGGGGGCCGGTGACGCCGCGCATGCCAAGTGGGTCGCGTGGCGGGTGACGTGGTTTTCGCTGCTGGCGGCGGGCCTGCTGGCCGTCGCGTTCGCGGTGGGCTCCTCGGCGTTGCCGGACCTGTTCACCGACGACCGCTCCGTATTGGCCGCGATCGGGGTGCCGTGGTGGTTCATGGTGGCCCAATTACCCATCGCGGGAATCGTTTTCGCGTTGGACGGGGTGTTGCTGGGGGCCGGCGACGCCGCCTTTATGCGTACCGCCACCGTCGCCGCCGCGCTGCTGGGTTTCCTGCCGCTGATCTGGCTGTCGCTGGCGTACGGATGGGGGTTGACGGGAATCTGGTCCGGGCTGACAGCATTCATGGTGTTGCGGTTGGCCTTCGGTGGCTGGCGGGCGCTGTCGGGGCGCTGGGTGGTCACCGGGACTGGGTGATCCCGCTGGGGTTTCCCCGCCCCCCGCGAGATTGCCGCGGCGGTCGCGATTCAGCACCTTGTCGCAGCCCTGACGGCAATCTCGGCTCTGGCGCCCCCAAACCCCCGCGAGATTGCCGTGGCGGTCGCGATTCAGCACCTCATCGCAGCCCTGACGGCAATCTCGGCACCACACACCCGGGGCTACACTCACGCCGGTGAGGACCCGGACCCGGCGTCGCCCGTGGAGTGACTACGCACTGTTCCTCGTGCTGGTCGGACCCAATGTGGCCTTGTTGGCGTTGTTCATCTACCGGCCGCTGGCCGATAACATCCGGCTGTCGTTCTTCGACTGGAACATCTCCGATCCGCAGGCCGAATTCATCGGCCTGTCGAACTACGCGGAGTGGTTCACCCGGTCCGACACCGCGCGCATCGTGCTCAACACCACGGTGTTCACCGTGGCCGCGGTGGCCGGTTCGATGGTGCTGGGTCTGGCGCTGGCGATGCTGCTCGACCAACCGCTACGCGGCCGGAATGTGGTGCGCTCCACCATATTCGCCCCGTTCGTGATCTCCGGCGCGGCGGTGGGGCTGGCCGCCCAGTTCGTGTTCGACCCGCATTTCGGTCTGATCCAGGATCTGCTGCGCCGCGCCGGGTTCGGCGTGCCCGACTTCTACCAGGACGCGCATTGGGCCATGTTCATGATCACGGTCACCTATATCTGGAAGAACCTCGGCTACACGTTCGTCATCTACCTGGCCGCGCTGCAAGGGGTGCGCCGAGACCTGTTGGAAGCGGCCCAGATCGACGGTGCCGGCCGGTGGACCACGTTCCGCGCGGTCACTCTGCCCCAACTGCGTCCCACCACGTTCTTCCTGTCGATCACGGTGCTGATCAGCTCGCTGCAGGTCTTCGACGTCATCAACGTCATGACCCGCGGCGGTCCGGAGGGCACCGGCACCACCACCATGGTGTACCAGGTGTACGTCGAGACCTTCCGCAACTTCCGCGCCGGCTACGGCGCCGCGGTCGCCACCATCATGTTCCTGGTGCTGCTGGCCATCACCTATTACCAGGTGCGCGTGATGGACAGGGAGCAGCGCCAATGAGTGACGACCGCGCGCGCCCGGCGCGTCTGCTCGGCTACGCGGCC
Organism: Mycobacterium sp. 23; assembly: GCF_048287075.1. Taxonomy (NCBI): domain Bacteria; kingdom Bacillati; phylum Actinomycetota; class Actinomycetes; order Mycobacteriales; family Mycobacteriaceae; genus Mycobacterium; species Mycobacterium sp. 23. Next base: position 1,593,405 of record NZ_JBLVUX010000005.1, on the reverse strand, counting down.
ATGCTGATCGTGGTCGCGCTGATCGCCGGCCCGCTGACGTTCGTGTTCTTCACCTCCCTCAAAGAGCAGCCCGACGTCTACTCCCAGCCGACCACCTGGTGGCCGCCGCACTGGCATCCGCAGAACTACCGCACTGCCACGCAACAGATTCCGTTCTGGACGTATGTGCGCAACTCGGTGATCATCACCTCCGCGCTGGCCGCTGTGAAGTTCGTCTTGGGCGTGCTGAGCGCATTCGGCCTGGTATTCGTGCGCTTTCCCGGCCGCAATGTGGTGTTCCTGGTGATCATCGCCGCGCTGATGGTGCCCAACCAGATCACCGTGATCTCCAACTACGCGCTGATCTCGCAACTGGGACTGCGCAATACCTTTCCCGGCATCATCCTGCCGCTGGCCGGTGTGGCGTTCGGAACCTTTTTGATGCGCAACCACTTTCTTTCCCTGCCGACCGAGGTAATCGAAGCGGCCCGGATGGACGGCGCGCGCTGGTGGCAACTGCTGCTGCGGGTGGTGCTGCCGATGTCGGGGCCCACCATGGTGGCCTTCGGCATCATCACCGTCGTCAACGAATGGAACGAGTACCTGTGGCCGTTCCTGATGTCCGACGACGAGTCGGTGGCGCCGCTGCCGGTGGGCCTGACCTTCCTGCAGCAGGCCGAGGGGGTCACCAACTGGGGACCGGTGATGGCGGTGACGCTGTTGGCGATGCTGCCGATCCTGCTCATCTTCGTCGTGTTGCAGCGGCAGATGATCAAGGGCCTCACCTCGGGGGCGGTGAAGGGGTGAACCGCAGGCAGTTCCTGGCTCTGGCCGCCGCAGGTGCGACCGCCGGCTGCGCCGGCATGGGGGGCGGCGGCCCGGTGAAGTCGGGGAACGGCCCGATCACGTTCTGGTCCAATCACCCTGGCCTGTCCACCGCCGTGGAACGCGAGTTGATCGGCCGCTTCCAGCAGGAGTTCCCAGACCTGCAGGTCAAGCTGATCGATGCCGGCAAGGACTACGACGAGGTGGCGCAGAAGTTCAACGCTGCCCTCATCGGCGCCGACGTGCCCGATGTCGTTGTGCTGGATGACATCTGGTGGTTCCATTTCGCGCTGAGCGGTGTCCTTACACCGCTGGACGACCTGTTCCGGCGGGTGGGAGTGGACACCGCGGACTATGTGGACTCTTTGCTGGCCGACTACGAGTTCGGCGGTCACCACTACGCGCTTCCCTATGCGCGATCGACGCCGTTGTTCTACTACAACAGGGCGGTGTGGGAGCGGGCCGGGCTACCGGACCGCGGACCGGTCTCCTGGCCGGAGTTCGATGAGTGGGGTCCGCGGTTGCAGAGCGTCGTCCCCGCCGGGAACCTGGCGCACGGCTGGGCGAATTCGGAGGCCATTTCATGGACGTTCGAAGGGCCGAACTGGGCGTTCGGCGGTGCCTACTCCGACCAGTGGACGCTGAAGTTCACCGATCCGGCGACCATCGCGGCGGGGACCTTCCTGCGCGAGTCGATTCACGGCAAGCGGTATGCGGCGATCGCCAACAACGTCGCCAACGAGTTCGCCACCGGTATCCTGGCCTCCACGGTGGCGTCGACGGGCGCGCTCGTCGGCATCACCGCCGCCGCCCGGTTCGACTTCGGTGTGGCGCCGCTGCCGACCGGCCCGGGCGGGGCGCCCGCGTGTCCGACCGGCGGCGCCGGCCTGGCAATCCCGATGAAGTTGTCCGACGAACGAAAACTCAACGCGCTCAAATTCATTGCGTACATCACCAACCCGCGTAACACCGCCTATTTCAGTCAGCACACCGGCTATCTGGCGGTGCGCAAGTCGGCCGTCAACGATCCGAGTCAGCAGCAGTATCTGGCCGACAACCCGCGCGCGCGGGTGGCGTTCGATCAGCTGCCGCACACCCGCCCGCAGGACTACGCCCGCGTCTTCCTTCCGGGTGGTGATCGCGTCATCGCGGCCGGCCTGGAATCCGTCGGTCTGAAGGGGGCCGACGTCGGCGCCACCTTCAGCGGCATGCAGAAACAACTGCAGGTCATCTACAACCGGCAGATCAAACGCAAGCTGTCGGGATTCCGTCGCGGCTGACGGGCGGCGGTCAGGTGCCGCCGCCCTTGCCGCCGGTGCCGCCGCCGCCGCCGGTGCCGCCCATCGTGCCGCCGGATCCCGTGCCCAGGCCGCCGTTGTTGCCGAAGTGACCGGCCAAGATCTCCCACCCGTATCTGGCCGCGCCGCCCGTACCACCCTTCCCTCCGTTGCCGCCGACGCCGCCCGGCCGAGAGAGGTTGCCGCCGTTGCTGATTCCGTTTCCGCCACTGCCACCGGTTCCCCCGGTGCCGCCCGAGCCGCCCGGTCCGGAATTGCCGTCGCCGCCGTAGCCGCCATCACCCGCAACGCCGCCGTTGCCGGCCATATACGAGGCGGTGGCATTGCCGCCGTTTCCGCCGTTGCCGCCGACTCCGCCGGTGCCGCCGCCGCCCAGGTTGCCCTTGCCGCCGCGACCACCGGTGCCGCCCGCGCCGCCGTTGGAGTTGTTGCCAACCCCGCCGTTGCCGCCGTTTCCGCCGGTGCCGCCGTTGCCTCCGGTGGCGCCTTCGCCGCCGACGCCCCCGGCTCCGCCGTTGCCGGCGGTGGGGCTCGCCACACCCGTGGTGTCACCGTTGCCACCGTTGCCGCCCGCGCCGCCGCTGCCACCCTTGCCCTGCATGCCGTTGCCGCCGGTGGCGCCGGTGGTGGAACCGGCTCCGCCTGCGCCGCCGCTGCCACCCTTGCCCGCGGTGCCCCCGGCACCGCCGGTGCCTCCGTTGCCGGCCTGCGGGTTGACGCCGTTGGCCGATGTGCCGTTGCCGCCGGTACCACCGGTGCCGCCGTTGCCCCCGACGCCTCCCTGGCCACCGTTGCCGCCGGCGCCCTGGACACCGTTCTTGCCGCCGTTGAGGTTCACCGCTTTGCCGGCGGCTCCGCCGGTTCCGCCTTGGCCACCCTGACCGCCCTGGCCGCCGATTCCGCCGGTGCCTCCGTCGCTGCCGTTCGGGGTGCCGGTGCTGCCTGATGTGCCGGTTCCACCGGTCCCGCCGGTGCCTCCGTTGCCGCCGGCCCCGGCGGCGCCGCCGTTGCCGCCGTTGCCGTGGAACAACCCGCTGTTGCCGCCTGCCCCGCCGGCCCCGCCGGCGGATCCGTTGCCGCCGTCGCCGCCGGTGCCTCCGGCGGTGGTGCTGTTCGTTCCGGTGGTCCCGTTGGCGCCGTTGCCGCCGCGTCCGCCGTTGCCGCCGTTGCCGTCCAGGCCGCCGTTGCCGCCCTTACCTCCGGTGCCGCCGGCCAGGTTCGGGTTGTAGGAGTCCGCGCCGTTGCCGCCGTTTCCGCCGTTTCCGCCGCTGGTCGGTGTGAAGCCGTCGGCGCCCCGGACGCCGCCGGTGCTGCCGGTGCCGCCAGCACCACCGGTGCCGCCCGCGCCACGGATGCCGCCGGTACCGCCGGCGCCGCCATTGCCGTTGCCGCCGTTGGCGAAGCTGCCGTCGCCGCCGTTGCCACCGTTTCCGCCGACCCCGCCGTCACCGGCGTTGCCACCGTTGCCGCCGGCGCCCTGCTTGCCGGCCTGACCGGCAGTGGCGGTGCCCCCGGCCCCACCGTTGCCGCCGGCGCCGCCGTTCCCGCCGCGGCCGCCGTTGGTGCCATCGCCGCCGGTGCCGCCGCCGGCCTTGCCGGCGATGCCGTCGAAACCTTTGCCGCCGTCCCCGCCGTTACCGCCGTGCCCACCGGCCCCGCCGTCGCCACCGTTGCCGGCCAGGGCGCCGCCCTTACCGCCAGTGCCGCCGTTACCGCCCGCGCTGCCGCTGGTGGCGTCGGCGCCGGCGATCGCATCGGGACCGAACGTGCCGTTGCCACCCTTGCCACCGGTGCCGCCATTGCCATAAAGGCCACCGTTGCCGCCGGCGCCGCCGTCGCCGCCTTTGACGCCGGGGGAGACCGAGACCGATCCGGCGCCGCCGTTGCCGCCATCTCCGCCGCTGTGCGGGCTGTTGCCGGCCGCGCCGGTTGCCGCCTGGCCGAAGCGGCCACCGGCGCCACCGGCCCCACCGGCGCCGCCGGTGCCGGGATTGCCGCCGTTCCCACCGTTTCCGCCGTTTCCGCCGTTGATGTTCCAGGCGCCGTCGCCGCCGTTGCCGCCGTTGCCGGCGGCGCCGCCAATACCGCCGTCACCACCGGCGCCGCCGACGGCCTGACCGCCCGACGGGGTGAAGATCTTGTTCAGCCAGCCGCCCTCGTTGCCGGCGCCGCCGATGCCTCCGACGCCGCCGTTTCCACCGTTACCGCCGGCCACGCCCGTTTGACCCGCGGCGCCCTGGCCGCCGTTGCCACCGGCGCCACCTGCGCCGCCCTGGCCGCCGGCTCCGCCTACTCCGCCGGCGCCGAGCAGCTGTGAGCCCCGTCCGCCGATCCCGCCGGCGCCACCGGCACCGCCGGAGGTGCCCGACCCGCCGCCAACGCCGTTGCTGCCCGCGACGCCGGAGCCGCCGGTGCCGCCGGCCCCGCCATCGCCGTAGAGGAGTCCGCCGGTGCCGCCGTTGCCGCCGGCACCCCCGGGTGCGGTGAGGGCAGTACCGATTCCGCCGACACCGCCGGCGCCGCCGTGACCGAGCAGTACCGCGTTACCGCCTGCTCCGCCGTTGCCGCCGTCGACTCCGGCACCACCCGCCCCACCGTTGCCCCAGAGCCACCCGCCGGTGCCGCCGGTCCCACCCGCGCCACCCGCCCCGCCGGCGCCACCCGATCCGAGCAGCCTGGCCGCCCCGCCGGCACCTCCGAAGTGACCGGCCTCGGCCGAGCCCCCCGCCCCGCCGTTGCCCCACAACCAGCCGCCGGCCCCGCCGGTGCCGCCGGACCCGCCGACGCCACCTGCACCGCCCGAACCGAACAGTGTGGCAGCGCCGCCTGCGCCACCGGCGACGCCCGAGCCGCCTGTTCCGCCGTTGCCCCAGAGCCAACCACCGGTGCCGCCGGTCCCACCGGCGCCGCCCGCCCCGCCGACACCACCGGCCCCGCCGTTGCCGATCAGTCCGGCCGCCCCGCCGGCGCCCCCGTTCTGGCCGGCCGCACCCGAACCACCGGCACCGCCGTTGCCCCACAGAATCCCGCCGGCTCCGCCGGCCTGGCCGGTGCCCGCAGCCCCGTTGGCACCGTCGCCGATCAGGGGGCGGCCGAGGAGTACCTGCGTGGGCGCGTTCACCGCGCCCAGCACGCTCTGCTCGATGGCTTGCAGCGGCGCCGCGTTGACCGCCTCGGCGCTGGCGTAGGACCCGGCTCCGGCATTCATCAGCTGCACGAAAGTGCTGTGGAAGTTCGCGGCCTGCTCGCTGATCGCCTGATAGTGCTGCGCGTGATTGCCGAACAACGCGGCGATCGCGGCCGAGATCTCGTCTTCGGCCGCCGGTAGCACCGAGGTGGTGGGCAAGGCGGCGGCGATGTTGGCCTCGCTGATTGTCGATCCGATGCGCGCCAGATCCGAGGCCGCTGCCGAGATCCATTCCGGTGAGGTGGTGACGAATGACATGACAGTGCCTTTCTGGAGTCGTGGGACTGCAACGACCCGCGCGACAGGGAAGGAGGGGAGCGCCGTCTCCCGGTCGGCGCTCCTAAAAGATACGACAACACATCGGATGCGTCAATAGATACAATGCGTTTATGAATCAGATGGAATCTCGGAGTGCGCAGGGTCGGCGACAACCGCCGGCCGAGCGAACGCTCTCCGGAGTGCTCGAGCTGAATTCAGCGATGTGGGGAAGTGGGTACGGCGTCCAGCCAAAGAGACACCGCGACAACGAAACTGACGGCTACCACGGTCAAACCGGCGGCGGGCCAGATGCACATCACCGAGTGCCGGATCCCGGCAATCACCGAGCCGGTCGCGGCCACCAGCAACGCGATGACAATGCCGCCCGCTACAACGGCGACACCGAAGCCGGTCTGGGAGTAGAAGTGCTCGACGCCTGCGCTGTCGCAGTTGTCACTGCACCCGGGCAGTAGCAGCCACACCGCCGGTCCCAGCGCACCGACGACAGCCAGTCCGCTGGCCACGAACTGTGCGATGAACAGCACGACGGTGAGAACGACGTCCGCGGTCGAACGACGCCACGGAATCGGCTGCTGTGTCACCAGGTGGTCAACGCACTTGCGAACGTCCGCGCTGCAGGACGGCCTCACGGTTGGCAGCAATGTCATCGCCGCTGGTGCGGAACTGCCGTGCCGCAGCGGCTTCCAGCCACAGACCGCCGCCGATCTGGGCGTCGTCGATGTGGTGGTAGGACGCCAGCAGAGCCCGCACCGCATCCTGGTTGTTGCCGACGATGGAGGCCGCGACACCGCGCGCGGCGGGCAGCAGTTGGTCGTGCGGAACCACCTCGGTGACCAGCCCGGCGCGCAGCGCGTCGGCGGCCGAGAGGTAGTCGCCGGTCATGCTCATCCGGCGGGCCAGGCCCACGCCCACCTTCTGTGGCAGCCGCACGCTCAGGCCCCAGGTGGGCAGCAGCCCGACCCGGGCGTGCGTGTCGGCGAAGCGGGCCTGCTCGGAGGCGATCAGGATGTCGCAGTACAGCGCGAGCTCGAGACCGCCGGTGACCGCGGCGCCGTTGATGGCGCCGATCACCGGCTTGGTCAGCGCCGGCCACCGGGGAGAGATGTCCGGGAGGGCCGTCTGCCCGCCCAGTTCCTTGAGGTCGAGCCCGGCGCAGAACACCGGGTCGGCGCCGGTCACGATCACGACGTCGACGCCGTCGTCGGTCTCGGCGTCGGCCAGGGCACCGAAGAACTGGTCGCGCAGTGCGGCGGAGAGCGCGTTGCGGGACTGCGGACGGTTCAGCGTCAGGGTGCGCACCCGCTCGTCGGTGTCGATCAGCAGGATCTCGTCGGTCATGGCTATCACCGTAGCCAAGCCGATCCCGCGCTTATCGTGGAGACCATGTGCCGCAACATCACCGAACTGCGCGGGCTGGAGCCGCCCGCCACGCCCCAGGAGATCGCGGCCGCGGCCCGCCAGTATGTGCGCAAGGTCAGCGGGATCACCCACCCGTCCGCGGCCAACGCCGAGGCGTTCGAAGCCGCGGTAGCCGAGGTGACCGCCTCTACCGCCAGGCTGCTCGACGCGCTGCCGGCCCGGCGCCAGCCGCCCAAGACCGTTCCGCCGCTGCGCCGGCCCGAAGTAGTGGCCCGGCTGGCGAGACGAGAATGACAGGCGCTCAGACGACGGCGCTCAAAGAGTGGAGCGCCGCGGTGTGGGCACTGCTCGACGGGCGCCAGACCGTCCTGCTGCGCAAGGGCGGGATCGGCGAGAAGCGTTTCGAGGTGGCCGCGAGCGAGTTCCTGCTGTTTCCGACGGTGGCGCACAGCCACGCCCAGCGCGTCCGCCCCGAGCACCAGGAACTGCTCGCGGCTGCGGCCGGTGACAGCACCGAAGACCGGGTGACGGTGCGGGCCGCGGCGAAAGTCGTTGCCGCATATGCCGTTCACCAACCAGAGCGGTTAACCGAGATCGAAGACCTGCACATCTGGACCGCCGAGTCGGTACGCGCCGACCGCCTCGACTTCCGTCCCAAACATCGGCTCGCCGTGTTGGTCGTCTCGGCGATGCCGCTCGTCGAACCGGTGCGGCTGACCCGAACCCCGGAGTACGCCGGCTGCACCAGCTGGGTGCAACTGCCGACCGCACCGCGGCTGGCGGCGCCCGTGCACGCCGATGCCGAGTTAGCCGAGATCGCCGCCAGGGTCCGCGCCGCTGTCAGCTGACCGTGCGGGCAGCAACAACCGGGACTCACCGAAGTGCACCGAATGCGTCGCCGGCCTGAGTTGCCGTCCGGTCAGCACCGGCTCGCCGGTGCCGAGGTTGCGGGCGTAGCGCGGGAACCAGCTCCCGGAGATCAGAATCCGAATACGCGACCCGGCCGCGAACCGGTGCGCGATCGGGTCGAGTTCGATCCGGATGCTTCGCGACCCGTCGCCGAGCCGGCGGTACCCGTCGCTCACGTTGCGGGAGCGGCCCTTGACGTCCACCTCGCTGACCCTGACGAACAGGTCGACGTGCGGGTTGTCGGAGCTGTGCGCCAGTTCCAGGACCGGGCTGCCGTACACGAACAGGTCCTCGGTGAGGGTGGCCCCGGTGAAGCTGAGCACATCGTCGCGCTGGGCGAGCTCGGTGTCGTCGCGGTAGCCGCCCTTCGCCGACAGCAGCGGACCGCCGGTCGTCGGGGTCGGGTCGGCGGGGTCGTAGTGGAAGTTCGCCGGACGGGTCTTGGTCTCCGGCGGGGTGTCGCCCAGATGGCCGTAGGGCTGCAGGTAGAGCGCGTGCTCGGCGGTGGCGGGCGGCCAGTCGGGCAGGTGGCGCCAGCCCTGGCCGGTGACGAATACGTGCACCGGGCTCGGTCGGTCCAGGGCGGGCGCGTCGCCGAGATGGAAGTCCAGCCAATCCAGCGTTTCGCGGGTCGAGAGAGCCAGGCCTTTGGTGATCATCTGGACGTGCGTCCAGGGACCGATGGTCATCGCGACGTTCACTCCGCGCTGGGCGAGATGGCGGTACTGCTGCACCGTCTGTCCGACGAACAGGTCCTGCCAGCCGCCGAGCAGCAACACCGGAACCTCCGCCCGGTCCAGCGCGTCCGGAAATCGCAATCGCTCCCAGAACGGGTCGCCCGGTTCGGGCTTTTCGGCCCACGTCTCGAACCAGGGCGCACCCGAGCCGAGCAGGTCGCGCGCGGCCGCCCCGAACGGTACCGCCGCGGCGGCTCGCACCACTTTCCGCGGCGCCCGCAGGTGACGAATGCCGTGCCGGACGCGGCGGGGATCCTCCTGGCGGCTCACCATCTCGCTCCAGCCCAGAAAGTCGTTCGCGAATGTGCCGGTACCCCAGGTTGATTCGCGGAAGTCGTGCGGTCCCGCCGCGATCACCGCCGCGGCGAGCTCCGGCGGCGGATCGTTGAGCAGCGCCCACTGCGTGAAACCGAGATAGGACAACCCGATGGTGGCGAAGCGGCCGGTGAACCACGGTTGCTCACGCAGCCATTGCACCGTGTCGGCACCGTCGTCGGCCTCATTGATCATGGGTTCGAACTCGCCGGCCGACCCGAACGTGCCCCGAACGCTCTGCAGCACCACGTGATATCCGCGGGCGGCATACAACTTGGCGAAGGCCAGGGAGAAGGGCAGCTTGCGCCCGTACGGCCCCCGCACCAGCAACGTGCCGGATGGGCTGGACGTCCGGGGGGCGTAGTGGTCGGCAACGAGATGCAGGCCGTCGCGCATCGGGATCTCGACGTGGTTCACGGTGTAACGCGTGGTGGCTCGGGGCAGGCCGAACGCCGCGCCGATCGCGCCCAGGGCGGCCCTGCGACCGATACCGCCGTTCAGGGTCCGCTGCTTGAGTTGCTCACGCCGAAGCGATGTGATGCTCACACAGCCAGAGTAGGCAGGATCAGAACTTGTAGAACGGAGCGAGGTCGTTGGCCCGCTGCAGGTTGGTGGACGGGCAGTCGACGTCGGGCTCGGAGTAGACGGTCGAGTAGAACAGTGACTGCTGGATGACGCCGTAGCTGGTCTTGAACGTCACCATGCAGGAGATGTACCAGAAGCTGTTGTGGTAGGTCGGCTTCAGGGTCCAGTACTGGGCGGCGCGGTGGCCCTGGATGGTGGTTTCGACGGCGTCGGCGGGCAGCGTCTGGGCGTAGGTCCGCCAGACGATCGGCTCCACGGCCAGCTGGTAGTTGCCGGCGTCGAACTGGCAGCGCAGGCCTTCCTGTGGCTCAGGAGGCGAGAAAGCCAGGCCGAGGCGCTGCACCGCGTCGAACGGAATCTGCGTGCACGGATCGAAAGGGCTCGGATCGGACGTCGCCACGATCGGGCTCTTCATGGTGGTTTCCATCGGCTGGGCGGTCGACCGCAACTCGACCGGCCCGCGCGCCGTCGGAACCGGGGGAGCGTAGTGGAAACCGACGATCACCGCTGTGACCAGCGCACTCAACGCTGCGGCCAGACGCACCTTGGCGAACACGACACCCCCTGCTCCCGGCGATCCTCTTGCCGGGAGTGTACAAGTCGCTTCTACGCAGCCGTAAGCGAAACGAGTCAATCCACCGCGGATCGCTAGGGTGGTTAATCGTGGCGGGACATGAGCAGGCGAGCGGAGGACAGCCGACGCTGTGGGCTGTCTCGGATCTGCACACCGGTCACCTGGGAAATAAGCCCGTCACCGAGTCGCTGCACCCGTCGTCGCCGGACGACTGGCTGATCGTCTGTGGCGACGTCGCCGAACGCACCGACGAGATCCGCTGGGCGCTGGATCTGCTGCGGCGACGGTTCGCGAAGGTGATCTGGGTGCCGGGCAACCACGAACTGTGGACCACCAACAAGGACCCGCTGCAGATCTTCGGCCGCTCCCGCTACGACTACCTGGTCAACATGTGCGACGAGATGGGCGTCGTCACCCCTGAGCACCCGTTCCCGGTGTGGACCGAACGGGGCGGCCCGGCCACGATCGTGCCGATGTTCCTGCTGTACGACTACTCGTTCCTGCCGAACGGCGCCGCCACCAAGGCGGAAGGCCTGGCCATCGCCAAGGAACGCAACGTGGTGTGCACCGACGAGTTTCTGCTGTCCTGCGAGCCGTACGCCACCCGCGACGCCTGGTGCCGCGACCGGGTCGCCAAGACGAAAGCTCGCCTCGAACAGCTCGACTGGATGCAGCCGACCGTGCTGGTCAACCATTTCCCGCTGGTGCGTGACCCCTGCGACGCGCTGTTCTACCCGGAGTTCGCGCTGTGGTGCGGCACCACCAAGACCGCCGACTGGCACACCCGCTACAACGCGATCTGCTCGGTCTACGGGCACCTGCACATTCCGCGGACCACCTGGTACGACGACGTGCGGTTCGAGGAGGTGTCCGTGGGTTACCCCCGCGAGTGGCGCCGGCGGAAGCCGCACAGTTGGTTGCGTCAGGTGCTGCCCGACCCGCAGTACGCCCCCGGTTACCTCAACGACTTCGGCGGGCACTTCACCATCACCCCTGAGATGCGGGCGCAGCACGCCCAGTTCCAGGAACGCCTGCGGCAGCGGCAGTCCCGGTGACCGCGCGCACCCTGGTGTCGTCGCTGCTGCCCGGCACCCTGGTCGACGAGCTGGGTCATGCCGAGCTGTATTCGGACCCGCCGGACCTGGCACCGCTGCCCGAGGAGGAGCCGCTGATCGCCCGGTCGGTGGCCAAGCGCCGCAACGAATTCATCACCGTGCGGCACTGCGCCCGCGTCGCGCTCGGCGAGATCGGTGTCTCGCCGGTACCGATCCTCAAGGGCGACAAGGGCGAGCCGTGCTGGCCCGACGGCGTCGTCGGCAGTCTCACCCACTGCACCGGTTACCGGGGCGCGGTGGTGGGACGCGACGGGCCGGTGCGCTCGGTGGGTATCGACGCCGAACCTCACGATGTGCTCCCGAACGGCGTGCTGGACGCGATCAGCCTGCCGGCCGAGCGCACCGAAATCCCCGCGGCGCTGCCATCCGGGCTGCATTGGGACCGAATCCTGTTCTGCGCCAAGGAAGCAACATACAAAGCATGGTTTCCGCTGACCAAGCGCTGGCTGGGTTTCGAGGACGCGCACATCACGTTCACAGCTGATTCGCCGGGAGCGGGACGGTTCGTCTCCCGCATCCTGATCGATCCGGCCGCGCTTTCGGGTCCGCCGTTGACGTCGCTGACCGGGCGCTGGTCGGTCGAGCGCGGGCTGGTGCTCACCGCGATCGTGCTATGACCGGTGCCGGGCTCGTTGTCGTCGACAAACCCGCCGGGATGACCAGTCACGACGTGGTCGGGCGCTGCCGGCGGATCTTCGGCACCCGCCGGGTCGGTCACGCCGGGACGCTGGACCCGATGGCCACCGGAGTGCTGGTGCTCGGCATCGAGCGCGCCACCAAGATCCTCGGTCTGTTGACCGCGACGTCCAAGTCCTACGCGGCCACCATCCGGCTGGGCCAGTGCTCCTCCACCGATGACGCTGAAGGTGAACTGCTGCAGTCTGTTTCAGCTGGCCACGTCACCGATCAGCAGATCGGGGCGGCGCTGGACGGCCTGCGCGGCGACATCGAACAGGTGCCGTCGGCGGTCAGCGCCATCAAGGTCGCTGGCCGGCGCGCGTATCAGCTTGCCCGCGAAGGTCAGGCCGTCGAACTGCAGGCCCGGCCGGTGCGCATCGACCGGTTCGAAGTGCTGGCGACGCGGCGGGTGGAGGACCTGATCGACCTCGATGTGGAAGTCGACTGCTCGTCTGGCACCTACATCCGCGCGCTGGCCCGCGATCTCGGCGCTGCGCTGGGAGTCGGCGGTCATTTGACAGCCCTGCGCCGGACCCGGGTCGGGCGCTTCGACCTGAGCCACGCCGTGACGTTGGATGACCTGGCCGAGCGCCCGCGTCTGTCGCTGAGCCTGGACGAGGCCTGCCTGCTCATGTTCGCGCGCCGTGAGTTGACCGGCGAGGAGGTCGACGCCGCCGCCAACGGCCGGCCGCTGACACCCGCCGGGATCGACGGCGTGTACGCGGCCAGCGCGGCCGACGGCCGCGTGATCGCTTTATTGCGCGACGAGGCGCGTCGGACTAGATCGGTCGTGGTGATCCGCCCGTCTTATCTGTAATCGCTTTGGGGGTGTGTAGGACTGTTACCCGCGTGCGTTTGGGGGTCGGTTTCCTTTGTTGGGGACAGTGTTATCTGTAGTGGTGTCACCGACGTGTTGTGGGTTCGTGGCGGGAACCGGATCGGCCGGCTGGGCGTCTAAACGGGGTATGGATGCTGAGGAGCGCGAAGCCTTTGTGAATGATGGGTTGGATCCGGACGACACGAGCGTTGTTGCCGCGATTGATTTGGTGCGGTGGGAGTTGTCGTTGCTTCTCGGTCAGGACGATTGACTGCTGAGCTCGTCGGCGAGGGCCTGGACGCGGGTGTTGATGTCGTCGCGGATGATTCGCATGCGCTGGATGCCGTCGATACCGCGTAGGGAGGGTTCGTCGGTATCCCAGCGTTGAATGCGGGTGCCGGGGTGGTCGGCGAGGTGGGCTTGGCTGCCGACGATGATAACCAGGTCGGCATCGTCGATCATCTGGTCGGTCAGTTGGGTGGGCTGATGGTAGGTGATGTCGACGCCAACTTCGGCCAGCACCTGCGCTGAGAGAGCGTTGACCGCGGTCTTGGCGTGCGTGCCGGCCGAGGCGATGTGGATGTTGGGTGCGGAGAGGTGGCGCATGAGTCCGGCGGCCATGACGGATTTTCCGGCGTTACTTACGCAGACGAACAACACAGATATGTCAGCCATAATGGTTGTGTCCCTTGGGGTTTTCGTCGGCTAGTTGGTGACGGGCACGTTGAGTTGGGCCAGCAGCTGGTGGATGCGTTGGTCGATCTGGTCGCGGATCGGGCGGACAGCGTCGAGGCCTTGGCGGGCCGGGTCGGGCAGTTCCCAGTTTTCGTAGCGTTTTCCGGGGAAGATCGGGCAGGCGTCGCCGCAGCCCATGGTGATGACGACGTCGGCGGCTTGCACGATTTCGTCGGTCCAGGGTTTGGGGTATTCGCTGGTGATGTCGATGCCGACTTCACGCATGGCTTCGATGGCGGCGGGGTTGATCTCGCTGCCGGGTTCGGATCCGCCCGACCAGGCGAGCGCGTTGTCGCCGGCGTAGTGGGTGAAGAACCCGAGTGCCATTTGGGAGCGGCCGGCGTTGTGGGTGCAGAGGAACAGCACGGTGGGTTTGCCGTCGCTGATCTTGCCTTCGACCCGTGCGAGGGCGTGCAGGCGTTGGCGGGCGAATCGTTCGGCCAGCAGGGGCAGGAAGTTGGCAATGGTGGCGCGGCTGGCGAATTGGTCATACGAGGAGCCGAGATACCGTTCGATGGTTTCGGTGCCGAACGTGTCGGCGAACTCAGATTCCAGCCGGGTGGCGGCAGTTTTCAGCGCGAGTTGTTGGTCGATGGAAAGGTCACCGCGTAGCTGATGGGTCACGGGGCTGTCGGTCATGGTCGATCATTCCGTTCTCGTCGAGCCGGTGGTGGGCACGTGTTGGGAGGTGTGATGGTGGAACCGTTTCCGCAGGGCTAGCGAGACATAGACCAGGGCGACCAGTACCGGAACCTCGATGAGTGGGCCGACCACCCCGGCCAGGGCTTGGCCGGAGGTGGCCCCGTAGGTGGCTATCGCCACCGCGATGGCGAGTTCGAAGTTGTTGCCGGCGGCGGTGAATGCCAGCGTTGTTGTGCGCTCGTAGCCGAGATCCAGCAGCGTGCCGAGCAGGTAGCCCCCGCCCCACATGATCGCGAAGTAGGCCAACAATGGGAGGGCGATGCGGGCTACGTCCCACGGTTGGTGGGTGATCTGATCGCCTTGCAGGGCAAAGAGAATCACGATGGTGAACAGCAGCCCGTAGAGCGCCCACGGCCCGATCCGCGGCAGGAACTTCGACTCATACCACTGGCGGCCCTTCGTCTTTTCTCCGAGGCGCCGCGAGAGGTAGCCGGCGGCCAGTGGGATGCCGAGGAAGATGAGCACGGATTTGGCGATCTGCCAGGGTGAGGTGTCGATGGTGGTTTGTTGCAGGCCGAGCCAGCCGGGCAGCACCGTGAGGTAGAACCAGCCCAGCACGGCGAACATGATGACCTGGAAGATCGAGTTCAAGGCGACCAGGACGGCGGCGGCTTCACGGTCGCCGCAGGCCAGGTCGTTCCAGATGATGACCATGGCGATGCAGCGGGCCAGGCCGACGATGATCAGGCCGGTGCGGTATTCGGGCAGATCCGGTAGCAGCAGCCAGGCCAGGGCGAACATCAGCGCCGGGCCGAGCACCCAGTTCAACACCAGTGAGGAGAGCAGCAGTTTGCGGTCGCCGGTGACGGTGTCGAGGCGGTCGTAGCGGACTTTAGCCAGCACCGGATACATCATGATCAACAACCCGAGCGCGATCGGCAGTGAAATGCCGTCGATCTGAACCTTGTCCAGCGCGCTGTTCAGGCCGGGGATCCAGCGCCCCAGCAGCAGCCCGGCGACCATCGCCGCGCCGATCCAGACCGGCAGGAACCGATCCAGGGTGGAGAGCTTGCCGACCGGTGTCGACGTCGTGGCGGTGTCGGTCATGCCGGCACCCCAGCCGAGGTGCCGAGCAGGACGGTCAGGCTGGCCAGCGCGTCGGGCACGACCGCGTAGTACACCCACGACGCTCGACGCTCCGATGTCAGCAGGCCGGCGTCGCGCAGGACTTTGAGGTGATGGCTCACCGTGGGCTGGGAGACCTCCACCCCGACCGAGATGTCACAGACGCAGGCCTCGCCGCCGGCGTGGCTGGCGATCGCCGAAAACAGCTGCAGCCGCACCGGATCGGCCAGGGCTTTGAGCTTGACCACCATATCGATGGCCTCAGCTGCTGTGAGGGGTTCGCGCAGCAGGGCCCCGGGTGGGCAGCACGTCTCGTCGTCGACCTGGACCGGTGATTTCGACATACATCAATATTGATACTCATCGAATCCATCGTCAAGTCGGGTGGTCGATCGCGGAGGGCCCACCATCATGGCGATGGTGGGCCCTTGGTGCCGCGAGTTGGGTCAGCAGCAGGACGTGGTCTTGGCCGTTTCAGGCTCGGCCTCTGCGGCAGCGGTGCCGCCACAGCAGACGCCACCACCCTGGTCAGCCTCGCCGCCGGCGAGCAGCTGGGGACTGGTGCCGAACGTCTCGGAGTCGGCCAGCACGGTGTAGACCTCCCATTTCTCGCCGGCCGGGCCGGTGACCCAGACCTTGTCCTGGGTGGCAAAACAACAGGTGGTGCCGATCTCCTCGTCGGTGAACAGGCCTTCGCCGGTCAGTCGGGCGATCTCGGCGTGCACCTTCTCGCTGGACTCGACCTCGACACCGAGGTGGTTGATGGTGCCGCCCTTGCCGGGGTTTTCCAGCAGCACCAGCTTCAGTGCCGGCTCGGTCACCGCGAAGTTGGCGTAGCCGGGCTTCACCTTGGCCGGGGAAATGCCAAACAGTTTGGTGTAGAACGTGATCGCCTCGTCGAGATCGTCGACGTTGAGCGCTAACTGAACACGGGACATGATCCACCTCCACTGAGGATGAGACATATATCGAACTGACGCGTCCCGCTCAGAATGCCACCTTTTCGATATATGTCAAGAATTGTGGCAGGATGGTTGTCATGCCCAAAGCGTTGCCCGTGATCGACATGTCCGCCCCGGTGTGCTGCGCCCCGGTGGCCGCCGGGCCGCTCAGCGACGCCGATGCCCTGGAGGTGGCGATGCGGCTGAAGGCGCTGGCCGACCCGGTACGGGTGAAGATCATGTCGCTGATGTTCAGTTCGCGCCCCGGGGGGAGACCAGCGCGCATCTGGCCGCGGTGCTCGATCTGGCCGAATCCACCGTGAGTCATCACTTCGGGCAGCTGCGTAAGGCCGGGCTGGTGATCTCCGATCGGCGCGGCATGAACGTTTTTCACCGGGTGAAACCCGAAGCCCTGCAAGCCCTGTGCGTGGTGCTCGACCCGAACTGCTGCACGTAGCCCAAGGGGCGCTGTCGGGGTTGCTTTCGAGGGGTGCGGTCACCGTGGTGAATAGCCCCGCGGCGGGCCGTCACGAGTGGCGCGGCGAAGGGTCGGCGCAGTCGGCCGAGCAGAACCACCAATCCCGGCCGCCGTGGTGGCGGTGAGCGGGTGCGGTCGCCGGGTCGATACGCATGCCGCAGACCGGGTCACGCGGATAACGGGCCGCGGCCAGCGCGATCCGGTGCAGCGGGACCGCGGTGGTGATATTGCGCAGCACCGGCGCACCGATCGGTGTGGTGGGCAACCCGATCCCGGTGGCCGCCGGCACGATCGCGTCGGTCAGCACCGCGTCGCCGGCGCCGGCCAGGGCGGTGATGCGGGCGGCGATATTGACCGCATGCCCAAAGAAATCGCCGCCGCGGCCGATGGCGGGCCCGTGGTGGATGCCGGCCCGTATCGGCAGAAATCCGTCGGCAGCGGCCACCCGGTCGGCCAGGACGGTGATCGTGGCCATCATCTGGCTGGGGGTGGCGGCGGCCAGCATGACCGCATCCCCAATCGTCTTCACCACCTGCACCCCGGGCCCGAGGGCGGCGTGGGCGAGGTCGGCCAGCCGCGCCGCCAACTGGGCGGCCTCCCGATCGCCGCAGGCCTCGGTGAGCACGCTGTAGCCGGCCAAGTCGACGAAGGCCACCGTCACCTCCACCGTGGTGAAGTCAATGGTGGTGTCGGGCAACATCATTGGCCCCGCATCATCTGACGATCGCGGATGCGGCCGATCCACGGCAGGAAGCGGCCCACCGTAGCGGCGTAATCGGTGTAGGCGCGGCCATGGACCCGGCGCAGATAGGGTTCCTCCACCCCACGCACCTGCACCTCGATCCCTACGACCGCGATCACCAGCCCGGCGATCGCCACCAGGTTGCCCACCATCAGCGCCAGGCCGATCAAGGTGACCAGCAGCGCGGTGAAGATCGGGTTGCGCACCAGCGCGAACGGGCCGGTGGTGACCAGCTCGGTGGTTTCGGTGTCGTCGACCCCGATCCGCCACGACGCCCCCAACCCCAACTGCGCGACCAAGGTCAGCACGATCCCGCCGGCCACCACCACGACCCCGAACCCCTGCACCCATCCGCGGTCGAAAACGCCCAGGGCAGACAGGCCGGCCAGGGCGGCGGCCGGTGCCCCGACCCCCACCAGCAGATACCCCACATCGGCGACCGCCAGCGCCCACCACTCCAGCGTCGGCTCGGGGCGCCAACCGCGCCGGTTGCCGCTGTCACCGGTGCGGGCCAGCTGAATCCGGCGCCGCCACGCCCCGATCACCAGCATCAACACCACAAACAAGCCCAGCGCCGCATAGGCCATCGCGCACGCCCCCTTCCCGGCCGGCTTGACCAAACCCACCCCGGCATCGTTGCTTGGCGATGTTGCCCGGCTTGACCGATCAATGATGTGTGACGCTATCATCGTCGTGTGGCGATGAAAAGTGGTGTGGTCGAGGCCCCGGTGTGCGGGAGCTTGGATGCGGCGACGGCGTTGTTTCACAGCCTGTCCGATGGCACCCGGTTGGCGATCCTGCGGCGGCTGGCCGTGGGTGAGGCCCGGGTGGTGGATCTGACCGGCGAGCTGGGGTTGGCGCAGTCGACGGTGTCGGCGCATCTGGCCTGCCTGCGCGACTGCGGCCTGCTCGATTACCGGCCGCAGGGCCGGGCCTCGGTGTACCGGCTGGCCCGCCCGGAGCTGTTGGAGATGTTTCGCGCCGCCGAAGCGGTGCTGGAGGCCACCGGCAACGCGGTCGCGTTGTGCCCCAACTACGGCCACCCCACCACGCGGAAGAAGGCAACACGATGAGCGAAGCGTGCGGCTGCGGCAACGACCGCGACGAGGACGAACGCGAACCCGAACGGCTCTGGGAGGTCAGCGAACTACGCGCCGCCGCCGCGGCCGGGGTGCTGCTGCTGGCCGGCTACGTCGTGGGCTGGACCGACGGGCCGCGGCCGATCGAAATCGGCCTGTACGCGCTGGCGTTGGCGATCGGGGCTGCGACGTTCGTGCCCTCGACCGTGCGGCGGCTGGCCAAAGGCCAGATCGGGGTCGGCACGCTGATGACGATCGCCGCGGTCGGCGCGGTGATCCTCGGCGAGGTCGGCGAGGCCGCCATGCTGGCGTTCCTGTTCTCGATCAGCGAGGGGCTGGAAGAATACTCACTGGCCCGCACCCGCCGCGGCCTGCGCGCATTGCTGTCACTGGTGCCCGATCAGGCCACCGTCCTGCGCGACGGCACCGAAACGGTCGTTGCGCCCAACGAGTTGCGGGTCGGCGATCGGATGCTGGTCAAACCCGGCGAACGGGTCGCCACCGACGGCACCATCGTGTCGGGGCGCACCGCACTGGATGTTTCGGCGATCACCGGCGAATCCGTACCGGTGGAAGCCGGGCCCGGCGGTGAGGTGTTCGCCGGGTCGATCAACGGCACCGGCGTGCTGGAGGTCGAGGTCACCAGCACCGCCGCGGATAACTCCCTGGCCCGCATCGTGGCCATCGTGGAAGCCGAACAATCCCGTAAAGGTGAAGCCCAGCGCCTGGCCGACCGCATCGCCAAACCCCTCGTCCCGGCCATCATGATCGCCGCCGCCGCGATCGCTGCCATCGGGTCAATCCTGGGTGATCCGGTGGTGTGGATCGAACGCGCCCTGGTGGTACTGGTCGCCGCGTCGCCGTGCGCGCTGGCGATTTCGGTGCCGGTCACCGTGGTCGCGGCGATCGGCGCGGCCAGCAAGCTCGGTGTCCTGGTCAAAGGCGGCGCCGCGCTGGAAGCCCTCGGCGCGGTGCGCACCATCGCCCTGGATAAGACCGGCACCCTGACCGCCAACAAACCCACCGTCATCGACGTGGCCACCACCAACGGGGCCACCCGCGAACAGGTGCTCGACGTGGCGGCCGGGTTGGAGGCGCGCAGCGAACATCCCCTGGCCGCAGCGATCCTCGCCGCCACCGATGGCCCGGTCCGCCCGGCCGAGGATGTCGAAGCGGTCACCGGCGCCGGGCTCACCGGCCACCGTGACGGCCGCCGGCTGCGGCTCGGGAGACCCGGCTGGCTCGATGCCGGCCCGCTGGCCGACCAGGTCGCCGCGATGCAGGCCGGCGGCGCCACCGCGGTCCTCGTCGAAGACCACGACCACCTGATCGGCGCGATCGCGGTGCGTGACGAACTGCGCCCCGAAGCCGCCCACGTCGTCGCGGCGCTGCGCCGCGGCGGCTATCGGGTGGCGATGTTGACCGGCGACAACCCAGCGACCGCGACCGCCCTCGCTGAACAGGTCGGGATCGACACCGTGCATGCCGACCTGCGACCCGAAGACAAAGCCGCCCTGATCGCTCAACTGCGCCAACAACAATCGACCGCCATGGTCGGTGACGGCGTCAACGACGCTCCCGCCCTGGCGACTGCCGACCTGGGCATCGCCATGGGGGCGATGGGCACCGACGTGGCCATCGAAACCGCCGACGTCGCCCTCATGGGCGAAGACCTGCGCCACCTCACCCAAGCCCTCGATCACGCCCGCCGGGCCCGGCGCATCATGCTGCAAAACGTCGGACTCTCCTTGGGCTTGATCACCGTACTCATCCCGCTGGCCCTCACCGGAATATTGGGGTTGGCCGCCGTCGTCGCGGTGCACGAACTCGCCGAGATCGTCGTCATCGCCAACGGCGTCCGCGCTGGGCGCACCAAACCCCTCGACGAGGAGATCGCTGCCGCCCAGCCGGCCACCGCACCAGCGCCAACCGCAACGATCCGTTGACCGTCGCGCCCGAACACCGAAAAGATGGTGGTCAGGTGCTGTGGTGGGGTGCTGCCCCGGTCGAGCACGGCGTGCCAGCGTGCCTGGCCATGCAGGGTTGCATTCCGTACCTAGGTACAGGTTTATCGTCGAGCTATGGCGTTCGATGAACCCCCCGGCTGGGTGCCCGAGTCGTGTTCGTTACCGACGGCCGAGCAACCGCTGCGGGTGGCCGAGTTCGACCGGTTGTTCGGTCAAGCAGTGCTGGGTTGGGACCGACCCAGTGCCACCCGGTTGGACCTGGCCCTGGCCGCCGATGCCGAGGACGACGCCCGTGACCTGGCCGCGCGTGAAGTCGGCTGCTGCTCGTTCTTCGGCTTCGAGTTCGACTCGGACGGGTCGAATGTGGTCATGCGCATCGAGGTGCCGCCGTCGCGGGCCGAGGTGCTTGATGCCGTGACCGAGCGGGTCGCAGCAGCTGTGCGGGGCCCACGGTGAACGGGACGGGATTGCGCAGCGGGCAGGTCGCGGCCGCGGCGGGGGTGAACATTGACACGCTGCGCTATTACGAGCGCCGCGGTCTGCTGCGTGAGCCGCAACGGTCGCTGGGTGGGCATCGGCTGTATCCGCCGGAAACGGTCACCATGATGCGGGTGATCAAAGCCGCCCAGCGTTTGGGCTTCACCCTCGACGAAGTCGCCGAATTGTTGGCCGCCACCCGCCTCGGTGGCCGTTCTGATGTGGGGCTGCAGGCACGGGCCGCGGCCAAGCTGGCCGAGGTCGACGAGAAATTGGTCGAGCTGACCGCGGTGCGCGACACGCTGCGCGCCGCGCTGGCCGCCGGCTGTGACGATCTCCTGGCATGCGTCGAGAGTCCTTGCTGCCCACTGCCATTCACTACCGGGAACGATAGCGCGATGGGAGGTGGCACCCAGGGGTGCTGCAGCCCCTCAACGTCGGGCCCGATCGCCTAGGGTCACCGATCATGGTGGTGCGTTCAATCCTGTTATTCGTGCTGGCCGCGGTAGCCGAGATCGGCGGTGCGTGGCTGGTATGGCAAGGCGTCCGCGAACAACGCGGCTGGCTGTGGGCCGGGCTGGGAGTGATCGCGCTCGGCGTCTACGGGTTTGTCGCTACCCTGCAGCCCGACGCTCACTTCGGCCGGATTCTGGCGGCCTACGGTGGGGTGTTCGTCGCGGGATCGCTGGTCTGGGGCATGGCGCTGGATGGGTTTCGGCCCGATCGCTGGGATGTGATCGGGGCCCTGGTCTGCATGGCCGGGGTGGCGGTGATCATGTACGCACCCCGCGCACACTGACACCCTCTTCACGAGGCGGTGAGGCTGTGATCGAGTTCCTGCCGGACACGACCGGCAATGTCGTCGGGATCAGTTTTCGCGGCAAGCTGTACCGAGGGAGCTACCGCGACGTGCTCGCGCCGCGCATCGAGTCGTTGTTGGAGCGCTTCGCGTCACTGCGGGTGTTGATCCTCATCGACGAATCGTTTAGGGGCTGGAGTGTTCCCGCGGCGTGGGCCAACACGGTTTTCGACGTCAAGCACCGACGGGACTTCGACAAGATCGCCATGGTGGGTGCCCCGACATGGGAGGAATGGTGCGTAAAAGCACCCGCTACGTTGCTGCTGCGCGGCGAACTGCGGACTTTCCCCCGCAGTCAACTCAACCAGGCATGGGAGTGGCTGCACTCATAGCCACCCGTTCGTCGATTCGTCGACTCGGCCACTGCCTCACCTCAGACGACAGTCGACCGACGACGATTGCGGTTCCGCAGACGGGATCGTCGAACTGAGCTCTTCCAGAAATGGCTCGACGACACCAGGCAACGTCGAACGTCAATCCGCGGCATCCGGCGACGTGGGTGAACCATCCGGTGTGGCAGCCAATTTCGCTCGCACCGGCCGCTGCCACCTCGTCAGCGGGTTGCTCGGCAATCGCCGAACTCACCCACCAGCCGCCCTGGCCGAGCAGCAGCGACAACTCCCACCGCACAACAGCAACCGCCATCACCACCTGCTCGTCATCCGGATCAACACCCTCATCCACGAGCGCCGGGCGCTCCTCAGCATCCACACCCCATCGGACAGCCAACCCGCCGCTCCGGTTGCCGACCAGACCCGCACGGCAACGGTGACGCCACTACACATCCCCGCCACCCACGGCGGTCACCAGCGAGAACGTTGACTCGCGCCCGACCGCCGACCGAGAGTTCGAAAACACCGGCAACCGACCATCAAGGACATCCCTACAGATAACACTGTCGCTCACGATCAGAACCAATCCCTTACCCCGTCAGCGACAGTCAAGGACACCGCAATACGGCCAACAGGTAACCCCGCTCCTGTTTTGCCGGGCGCAGCTCGACCATTTCGCCGGGGTTGGGCTGCCGGTGTCATCCTTGCCGGGCGGTGCCGTGCTCACCGGTGGCGCCCAGGCGGTGGATTTCACCGTGGGCGGCGGCCAGGTCGTGTTTGAGCTGTTTGATTTCGGCTTTGAGTGCGCTGATGGTGGTTTCGTAGCCGCGTTTTTGGGTGCGCAGCTGTTCACGCAGCGCTGCGGTGACACTCGAGGGCGTCGCGGCGTTGTCGGGGGCCGCGGTGCTCAGCCGTGGCGCAGGAGTGTTGGCGGCGGCTTTGACCTCGGCCAGCAGGTCGGCGTGGTTGTAGATGGTCTTGCGGGAGACATCGGCGTAGCGGGCCAGGGCGTTGGGGTTGATGGTCAGGCCTTTGCGTTGCATTTCGCGCAGCGCCTTTTTGATCTTGGCGCGGGCTTGGTTGCGGCTCTTGGTCGAAGCACGGCGCAGCCCGTCGAGGGAACGGGGCATACTCACCGCCCGCCGGGGCGTGGGCGCGGTTGGCCGGCCTTGTCGAGAGCCGACTGGTGTGCCCCGCGGGTCTGGATCTGCAGCAGCGGCAACCGAGGCGCGGTCCCCGCGCCGGCCACCGATCCCTGCCCTGGTGTCTGCCCGGGTGTGTTGAGGCGATCGATGATGGCCTGCAGCGAGGCGATTTCGCGGCGCCGCTCGATGATCCAGATGTTGTCGTCGGTCAGCTCGCGTCCGGCGCGTGCCCGGTACTGCTCACGGCGGGTGGCGATCAGTGCTTCGGTGGCGGCCAATTGCGCACGCAACTCGCCCAGATGCGTGGCGTCGGTGGCGAAATGCCCGCACGATAGACAGGCGTTGCCCTTGTCGCAGGTCTTCAGCGGCGGCAGCAGACACACCCCGTTGGGTAGCACCCGGTCGGTGCGCGCGGCCAGCTGAGTCATCTCGTAGATGTCGTGCGGGGCGATATCCACCTCGGCGCCATGTGCACCGATCTTTTTGTGCTTGAGGAATTCTGCTTCGGCGGTGGCTGCCAGGGTGGCCGCATACCGGGCGGTCATCTCCGGGCTCTTATGCCCGAGGTAGCGCTGAACGACGTGAAACGGGACGCCGTCGTTGAGTAGCTCGGTGGCCCGGGTATGGCGCAGCCGATGGGTTTGGGTGAACCGCAGCGGCCGGCCCGCGTGATCGGTCATCGAGTGCATTGCGTCGAGCTTTTCCAGCATCGTGCGGTAGGTGGTGTAGGGCCGCGGCCGCTGGCCGCGGTATTGGTTTTTCAGCCCCAGAAACAGATACCGCGGATTCAGTTGCGGGTAGGTGGCTTTGAGCCAGTCTTGCTGTTCGGTGATGATGTCGACGACGGCCTGCTCCACCAGGATGGTCGGGATGACCCCGTCGACTTTGGTCTGCTGATAGCGCAGCCGGGCCACGAACGCCGCACTGTCGGGTTGGCTGCCCACGGGACGGTCGTGTCCGGGAATCGCCTCAAGCGGGTCGTGGTCGAGCATGAGGATTTCGGAGGCGCGCCGCCCGGTCAGCGCTTGCAGCAGCCACACCCGCGCGGCCTGCGGATCGCCCAGGCCCGGCAGGACGGTCAGATTCCCATCCGCCCGGGTCAGCACCACCTTGGCCTTGGCATCGGCGGCCAGCACGTCCAGGTAGGTCAGCATGCGCTGCAGATCCCCGGTCGAATACCAAGTCAGGTCGCGTTCACCGCGGCGCCGGCGCGGAGCGTTCAGCGGCGACCACAACGCGGTGTGGGTCAGCGTGGCTTGGCGCCACCGGGGGTTGCCGGTGGCGGTGGCCGCTTCGGCGGCGTGATCGTGCATGAACGTGTAGAACGCCTGGGTTTGGGCTTGCAGGCTGGCCACGGTGCCCGCGGTCAAACGGTGCGAGTGGGTGGCGGCCTGCGGGGAGCGCAGATACTCCAGGTAATCGACGAACACCTGCCGCAACCGATCGGGATCGGTACTGAACAGGGGGTCGTCGAGGTGGCCGTGGCTGCGGGTGAACCGGCCCAGCTGCGATCCCAGATTGCGGCACCGGTCGGTGACCGAGGACCAGGTCAGCAGATCGTAGGTCAAGGCGCTGCGCAGCCAGAACCGCAATCCTTCACGCAGCCAGGCCGGTTCGATGCCGCGCAGCCGGACCGTCTTGTCGTGGCTGGGTTCATGATCGCGTTGCGGAATCCGCGGATCAGCACGCAGATCCCAGATGTCATGCGACCACCACGGGGCCTCGGTGCAGCGCACCGCCACGCTCAGGTGCAGATGCTCGATCAGGTGGCCGATGTTGCGCCGCGAACCGGCCGAGGGCAACCGGTGGTTGCGCCGTTCAAACACCAGCGTGGCCTGCCGCATCATCTCGGTCGGGTCCAGCTCAGCGACGCTGACCGGCGAAGACCCGGTGCGACTGGTGTGCTCGGCGATTGCGCCCGGCAGCGCGCGGGCCAGCCAGCCCAGCAGCGACGGCTCGATCTTGCGCAGCTGTTGATCCCAGCACAGCCACACCCACCAGGCGATCTCCTGGCCGAAACGCACCGGCGCACCCATCGGTGTGTAGTCGCGTTCGGTCTCGGCGTATTCGGGGCGGCGGTACTGGCTTGCGAAGACGAACACCTCGTCAAACGGGGCGGTGGCGATCCGGTAGACCGAGCGCCGCCACGGTGTGGGAACCCGAGCCCACTGCGCTTCCCACGGGTGCGCGGCCCCCAGCGGTCCCGCCCCGGTCACCGCCGCCGGCGGATCAGTCGGAGGAATCATGGTGCACGCCTTTCCATCCGGCCACGTAGTTGCGCCACTGAGCCAGGGTGCGCATCTCGGCGTCCTCGGTGACCCACCCGTAGGTCGACAGCGTGGTCTGAATGTCGGCATGACCCAGCCGGCGCATCACCACATGCGGCGGGGCGCCCGAGAGCAGCAGCGCGGTGGCATGGGTGTGGCGCAGCCAGTGCGGCGTCCACTGCCGCGGCAGCGCAGGGCACCGATAGGTCAGGGAATCGACTTTGGCGTAGACGGTTTCGGGTCGCGTCGGGGCGAACCGCTGGCCACGGACCAGGTTGACGAACACAAAATGGGTGTCCAGATCCGGCACCACCAGATCGGCCCCGCGGTCCACCAGATGCCACACATATGCCGAATACAGTGCCTCCAGGTCATCCCCGATATAGATCCGGCGGGCCCGCAGCGTCTTACCGCGCACCCCGCGCGGATGGTCCTGGCGCGCGGCCACATCGATAAACGGTGTGCCCCCGGCGCCGATATGAAAATCCTGGTGCCGCAACGACAACGCCTCACCCAGGCGCATCCCGGTCTCGGCCAGCACCGCGAACAGCAACCGGTCCCGCAACCCCGAGTCCGGCCCCGACCACTGCTGCCCACTCTGGGTGGCGCAGCCGTCGAGGATCGCGCTGACCTGGGCGGGCAACAACACCGGTGTCGCCGCCCGGTTGCCGCGGCGCACCGTGTAGACCGGTCGGTCCTTGACCCGCGGCGACCCCACCCCGGCCAGCATCGGCACATACCGTGACCGGGAGCGCTTGCCGCGACTGATGAACAGCCGCTGATACGGCCCAGCCAGGCCGTGCGCATCGGCATGGAAGCGATAGCACGCCAGCACCGCCGCCGCCCGCAACTGCGTGCTCGCCGGACTCAGCCAGCCTTGCGGTGCTCCGATGCGCGCGGTGCCCGGCAGATCGCCGGTGCGCAGATAAGCCAGAAACTGGCCGAACAATCCCGTGGAGATCTCACGCCAATCCGTGCCGGTGTGTTCCAACACCGTCCACCACGCCGCCAACCCGGCCGCATACGCCTTGACGGTGTTCGGCGAGGCCTCATCATCGCGCAGAAACTGCAAGAACTCCTCAGCCGCCCTGACCGGCAGGCCATCGGCGCCCAGCACCGTGTAGGTGTCGGGCCGATCGGTCAGAGCAACCCGCTGTGTGCGTGACATCCCCCCGACCGCCCCCGACCGCTTCTCTAGGCCTGCCGGCGGGCCCGTTCAAACGGCACCACGATCTGCCCACCATCACCGGGCCCCTCGCCGTCGCCATCACCGGCACTCTTGACCCGGGCCACCCGAAGCCGAGCCCGCCCCGGGGCGTCACGCTGACCGGCCAACACATCGGCCATCAGATCCGCCGGGAAAATCAGGTTGTGCGCCATCAACGCCTCGGCCGACGCGGTGCCATAGCAGGCCTCGATCCATTTGCGCAGCAACCGCGGCCGCTCCGGCTTACGCGCATCCCAACCCGGCTCGGTCTTACCCCACGTGTGCCCGGTATCGGTGTTGATCCTGGTATACAGCTGCTTCTGCAATGTCTCCGCCCGCGCATTGTCGATCAGCTTCGACTCGCGCAAGTGCAAAATCAACGCCCCCAACGAGATCCGCCACTTCAACTTCACATCGACCAAATCGTTCAAAGTCGGGGCCACCGGAATCTCCGGTGCGATCGCCTCGGCCGGCGCCAACAACTCCGAGGCGAACCGGGAGGCCTCACGCTCCTCCGCATCGCTCACATCGCCATACCGGTGCAACACCAAATGCCCGATCTCATGGGCGATCGTCCAGCGCGTGCGCTCCCAGGAATCCAGTGCCCGCAACAACACCACCGGTCGCTCCCGGTAGGCACCGGTACGCGCCGAGCACCCCAAATGCTTCTCAGTCAACGCTCCGGCCGGATCCTCATCCTCACTGTCCCAGTCGACACTGCCCGAGATACGAGAATGCTTCATCCGCAACACCACTGGAACGCCGGCAGCCTCCAGCTCGTAGGTCAACGACTTGATCGGCACCCCCGGCTCCACGCCCAACCACTGGCGGGCCTGGGCCGCCGCGGTCACCACATCGGTACCCGCCGGCAGCGGCTCCAGACGCACCGCGGGCAACTTGGCCTGCCCGTTGAGCTGATCGAGCAGATCACCCACCACATTGGCGAACACCGCCAGGTACTCCTTCTCGGTGACCCTGGTGGATTTCGGTGCGCGAAACAGCAAGTCGTGAGCGAACACTCGCGATACCGGGGCAGTGGTGAAAAACGCCGCCGGGAACCGCAACAACGTCGCCAGCCGGTTGAACTCGGTAGCATCCAGCAGCGCGGTTTCGGCCTGCTCCAACCGGGTCTGCCGAGGCGAGCGCCACCCCATGTGATCCATCACCGCCGTGCCCGACAGTCGCCGCAACACCCGGGCCTGGCGGACCCGGACGCCGAACACCTCGACGGTTGTCATCGCCGACCACCTCGTCCCCGGTAGCCTCCGGCCGGTAGCACGCCATCGCCTAAGCCCCCGAATCCTCGCCCGCAGAAGGGTTTTCGGGCCACTGCTCGTCGAAGTCGCGGTCGTCCTCGTCGTCCTCGACGTCCTGCTGAGCAATCTCGGCCGCTGTCTTCGGTCGGATCGCCGCCGGCAGATCGACGAACGCCACAATCCGCTCGTCGGACGTGTCGATCTCCTCGACCATCGCCAGGATGCCTCCGGCCACCGACAACCGGCCCGGGGTCTCCCACCAGTACAGGACCAAATCCCAGTTCTGCCCGATCCCCGGCGGGCCCATCACCCGCTGCGACTCCGGCTCGTCGTCGTCGAGCACCATCTGCCGCCCCGGCTTCGGCGCCGGCATCGCCAACTGCTGCACCACCGCCCCGAGCGCCTCGGCCTCCTTCGGCGACATATGGCGCACCCGCGCGAACGCCATATCTGAATCGCCGAATCGCACCGAAACCCCCGGACCCGACGACATCTGCAGTGTCGAATCCGGCCCGCACGATGCGCTCCGCGACGGTGTGCGCGGCGGGTTGTCGAACCGAGAGCGCGCATCGATCGCGTTCATCGCCAACACCCTGGTCCGCACATCCGAACACAGCGTTCCGCCGTGCAACCTCATCGGATCGGGAAACTCTTCTGCCCACGAGGCCAAGGTCTTGTCGAACGCCAGCCCGATCTCGCCCAGCAGCATGGCCAACGCCACACGATGCTGGACCACCAGCCGCCTCAGCAACTCCAACGGAACCGCCATGGCAGAAATTCTGCATGGTTTTACCTACATCACCGGGTAGGCGCGCCGCGTGTCGGGGTGTCATTCTTGGTGCCTCGTCATAATCGAATTCTACATGTGTAAGACGTCAAATGCACTGCAAACACGGCACTTTCGCGCGATTCGCGTCACCAATTCGAGCTCCAAACCCGCACGTGGCCGCACCCCAGGCGGCGCGCGGAGCCTCAGCCCGATGGCGCATGGGCTGGCCGGCCGGAGCGCACCGCGCAAACACGTGTCGAGTGTGACCGATGGGGCGAATGTGACTCAGGAGGTAATCGGCGTGTCGCTCGGATCGGCAGCGGAAAGGCCGTGTGCACCTTACTGACGACCCACGCCACGGTCACAACCGGCCCGAGCGCCGCTGCCGGTCTGCGCCCGCGGTGAACGTTGACCACATGTGTACAACGCTGGGCCCGTCGCCTGGACGCCCTCTACATGTACCAGTCGTCACAACCAGCATCTATCGCGATCAACCCAAACCCTATTCCAGATAACCGGTAGACGTTGTAGCCCGGCACGGACTGAGGAGGAGCGGGCGCATCAGGCCCCGCCCGTCGACGTTGCAGTCCGGTGCCCTCCGGGTGCGCGCACCGATCCCGCAAACAGAACTTATCTTACAAACATACATGTATGATTCTGATCGACGAGATAGGTGCGCGAAAGGCTGGTTGCAGTGGCGACGGAGGTCGTTGGGCGGCGTACCCAGGCGGAGCGTAGCGCCGCAATGCGGACCCGTCTGCTCGACTCGACGGTCGAGTGTTTGGTTAACCATGGATACGCCGGAACGACCACACCACGCATCGTCGAGCTGGCTGGAGTGACCCGGGGAGCCCAGGTCCACCACTTCCGCTCAAAAGAAGACCTCGTGGTAGCCGCCATTGAACACCTGGCGCAGCAGCGTGCGCAGGCAGCCTTCCGCGAGCTCGGCCGGCTGCACGACACGTCTGATCGAGTGTCGGCGGTGCTGGAATTCCTCTGGGAGGTACACCAGGGGCCGCTTTTTACCGCCACCATGGAACTCTGGATCGCCGCCCGCACCGATAAAGCGCTAGCGCAACAGATCCAGCGCGTGGAACCGGTCGTGAACAGCGCCCTGATCGCGGCCATCGCCCAGGTGCTGCCCGAGTACTCGGCTCCGAAGGAACTCGTCAACCTGGTCTATACCGCAATGGACGCACTGCGCGGAATCCTTGTGGCAAGCTTCGTCGACCAAGATGTCGATCGTGCCCGGCGGCGCTGGAATCGCGCGTGCACCCATTTGCGGCTGATCGCAAGCGCGGCATTACCGCCGCTTGACTGACGGCCCGGCAGACGTGCTACCCGCGGTCACGGGGGTGCCCGGGCAAACCGTCCGCCTCCACTGAGGTTCAGCTTCTCATCACCATTCACGGCTTTCCGACGATCGACGTCGGCGTTGCAAAGATACAGACAAGAATGTATGTTTTGTTCCCAGGTCGGGTCAGCCGCATAAGGGAGCGAGATGTCGCAGAGGGTTTACGTCGTCGGCGTCGGCATGACGAAATTCGAAAAGCCTGGCGGGCGGGTCAACGACGATGGGTCACCGTGGGACTACCCAGACATGGCCCGCGAGTCCGGCAGCAACGCGCTCGCGGATGCCGGAATCGACTTCACCGAGGTCGAGCAGGGCTACGTCGGCTACGTCTACGGCGAGTCGACCTCGGGTCAGCGCGCGCTCTACGAGTTGGGCATGACCGGCATCCCGGTGTTCAACGTCAACAACAACTGCTCGACCGGATCCACCGCGCTCTACCTTGCCGCCCAGGCCATCCGGGGCGGGCAGGTGTCCTGCGCAATGGCGCTGGGCTTCGAGAAGATGAAACCCGGCTCGCTGGAGTCGAGCTACGACGACCGGGCGCAACCGATGGAGAAGCACATCCTGGCGATGGCGGAGATCTCCGAGGTGCGGTTCCCGCCGGCGCCGTGGATGTTCGGTGCCGCCGGGCGCGAACATATGACGCAATTCGGTTCCACAGCTGAGCATTTCGCTAAGATCGGCTATAAGAATCACAAGCACTCGACCAACAACCCCTACGCGCAGTTCCAGGACGAGTACACGCTCGACGACATCCTGTCCGCCCGGATGGTCTACGACCCGTTGACCAAGCTGCAGTGCTCGCCTACTTCGGACGGCTCGGGTGCGGCAATCCTGGCGTCCGAGGCATTCGTCGACGAGCACGATCTGGCGGGCGAGGCCGTCGAGATCGTCGGCCAGGCGATGACGACGGATTTTGCCAACAGTTTCGACGGCACCTGCAGGGCGCTCATCGGCCACCACATGAACGTCGCTGCGGCGCAGGCCGTCTACCAGCAAGCCGGCCTCGGACCGGATGACTTTCAGGTCATCGAGCTGCACGATTGCTTCTCGGCCAACGAGCTACTGCTGTACGAGGCTCTCGGGCTTTGCGCTCTTGGTGAGGCCCCCGAGTTGATCGACAACGGTGATAACACTTACGGCGGCCGCTGGGTGGTCAACCCGTCCGGAGGGCTGATCTCCAAGGGGCACCCATTGGGCGCCACCGGCCTGGCGCAGTGTGCCGAGCTGACCTGGCAGCTGCGCGGAACTGCCGCCGGGCGTCAGGTCGACAACGTCGAGGCGGCGCTGCAGCACAACATCGGACTCGGTGGCGCAGCCGTCGTCACCGCGTATCAGCGTGCCGAACGCTGATCGCACAACTACGAAAGAGGAGTATCGCTATGGGGCACATCGAAGCCAGCCGAATGTTGTCGGCCACTCCGGATGCGCTGTGGGCCATCGTTTCCGACCTCCCTAATTGGGACAAGTGGTTCACCGTCCATGAAAAGTGGACGAGCGACGTTCCAGAGACGATCGTCGTCGGCACTCCACTCACCGCCAAGATCGTCATGCTCGGCATGGCCAACAAGATCTCATGGACAGTCGAGAAGATTGATGCTCCAACGTCGTTCGCACTGTCAGGGACCGGCATGGCCGGCGTCAAGGCCCTTTTCGAGTTCACCCTGACTCCAGCGGGGAAGGGCGCCGAGTTCACCGTGGCGGGCGATTTCGAGGGCGCGCTGGTCAAAGGGGCTCTAGCCAAGGCGGTCGAGAAGGACGCCAAGAAGCAGCTGGACAAGTCGCTGGACCAACTCGACGCGCTGGCCTCAGCGGCGGTCTGAGGTGTCCGACGACGATTTGGCCTTCGACGACGAAGGTTTGAACAAATGGACCGATGAGGATCGGTTCGAGGTCAGCCGGGAGCGACTCGCCCAGTACGCTAAGGCGACCAATGACCCGATCGCGGCGCACCTCGCCGGGGACGTGGCCGCACCGGTGTTCGCGATCGTGCCGGTTTTCGAGTCGCTGCTGACCCCGACCGTCGACGTCGCACCGGTGGAGCTGATCCCGCGCGTGGTGCACGGCGAGCAGGACTTCCACTTCCATCGGCCGATCCGTCCGGGAGACGCGCTGGTGTCCCGCGGCAAGATGATCGGATACGAGGGAGTGAAAAAAGGAACTCGCGCAACGGTCTATCTCGAATGCCGCACTGAGGACGGCGAACTCGTCAACGAGCAATTCGTCACGTGCTTCTTCCGGGGCTATGTCTCCCCCAGGGACGTAGGTGAACTCGGTCCCAGCCATAAGTTTGACGACACACTGCACGGGCGTGCGCCGCTCGCCAAGGTCGTTTCGCGGATCGATACCGACCAGACTTTCAGGTATTCGGCAGCTGCCGGCGACCCGATGCCGATCCACCTGGATGAGGACGTCGCCAAGGACTCCGGCTTGCCCGGCATCATCGCCCACGGTCTGTGCACGATGGCAATCGCGTCCTGGGCGGTGCTCACCGAGGTTGCCGGATCGGATGTCAACCGCCTCAAGAGGTTTGCCGTGCGTTTCGCAAAGATGGTTTTCCCCGGCGACGAGTTGGAGACCCGGATCTGGCAGGCCGAACGTTCCGGCAACGCGACGACCTACGCGTTCGAGACGACACGGAGCGGGGAAGCGGGCGAGGAGTTCGCCATCACCGACGGCCTGGCCGTCATAGCCGATTAGAGGATCACAGGGAGTGGACGCATGGGAATTCTAGAAGGACGGGTCGCCGTCATCACCGGTGCTGGGCGCGGGATCGGCCGCGAGCACGCGCTGATGTTCGCCCGCGAAGGCGCCCGGGTGGTGGTAAACGACCTCGGTGTCAGCAATGCCGGCGAGGGAGCCGACGCCGGACCGGCGGGCGACGTTGTCGACGAGATCCTGGCCGCCGGCGGCAGGGCCGTCGCGGACACCGACGACGTTGCCACCTGGGACGGTGCGGCGCGGGTGGTCCAGCGAGCGATCGACGAGTTCGGCGGACTGGACATCTTGGTCAACAATGCCGGAATACTTCGTGACAGCTTCATAGCAGGGCTGGAGGAATCGCAGTGGGATGCGGTGCTGGCCGTTCACCTCAAGGGGCACGTCGCGATGCTGCACCATGCGGCTGCCTACTGGAAGGCGCAGAGCAAGTCCGGTAGTCGGCCCAATGCCGCCGTGGTCAATACCGCCTCGGGGTCGGGCCTGACGATCCCGAATGCGGGACAGGTGAATTACGGTGCGGCCAAGGCCGGAATCGCCGCGATGACCCTGGTGGCGGCAGAGGAGCTGGAGCGATACGGCGTGCGTGTCAACGCGATTGCGCCGATCGCCCGAACCCGACTCACTCTGGCCACGCCCGGGATGGGTGCGCTGATGGCCGAGCCGGAGGACGGGAAGCTAGACCTGTTCAGTCCGGCCAACATCTCGCCCCTGGTGACTTTCCTGGCATCGGACAAGTGTCCGCTCACCGGGAAGGTCTTCGCGGTACAGGGCGGCGCCATCTCCGAATTGGCTGGCTGGCATGACGTGAAAACCATTGAAACCGACGGTATCTGGCAGATCGATGACATTGCGGTGCGGCTGCCGTGATCGAATGGTCGGAATCCGACGATCTCATCCGCGATAGCGTCCGCGACTTCATCGATCGCGAGATCGCACCGAACCACGAAGGGCTGGAAAGCGGTGAGCTCTCGCCATACCCGATCGCGCGCAGACTCTTCCACGAGTTCGGCCTCGACGTGCTGGCGGCCGAGGCGGTCAAGACCATGCTGGACAAACAGCGCGCCAAGGCGACTGCGGTCGTCTCGGGTGAGGCCCGTCCGCGGGTGCGGACCGACTCGTCGGGCGAACTGGGAGACATCGGCGCCTCCGCGTCGATGGCCGCCGTGCTGGTGTCCGAAGTCGCCGGGGTCAGCCTTGGGCTGTTGAGCACGATCGGGGTGAGCATCGGGCTAGGCGCGGCCACCATCATGACCCGGGGCACGCTGGCCCAGAAGGAGCGCTGGCTTCCCGAGCTGATGACGTTGGAGAAAATCGCGTGTTGGGCAATCACCGAACCAGACGCCGGCTCAGATGCGTTCGGCGGCATGAAAACCTACGTCAAACGAGACGGCGCCGACTACATCCTCAACGGGCAGAAGACGTTCATCACCAATGGCCCGTCAGCCGACGTGCTGATCGTCTACGCGAAACTGGACGAGGGAGATCCGACGGTCGACCGGCGCAGCCGGCCGGTCCTGACGTTCGTGCTGGAGGCGGGCATGCCCGGCCTCACCCAGGGTAAGCCGTTCAAGAAGATGGGCATGATGTCCTCGCCCACCGGCGAATTGTTCTTCGACAGAGTCCGGCTTACCCCAGACCGGCTGCTCGGCGAGGCCGAGCAACATTCCGGCGGCGACGGACGCGAAAGCGCCCGCGCGAACTTCGCCGCCGAACGTGTGGGGGTCGCGCTGATGGCGTTAGGGATCATCAACGAATGCCGCAGGTTGTGCCTCGACTACGCCAAGACGCGCACCCTGTGGGGGCAGAACATCGGGCAGTTCCAGCTGATCCAGCTCAAGCTGGCCAAAATGGAAATTGCCCGGATCAACGTGCAAAACATGGTCTTTCAGACGTTGGAGAAGCTGCAGGCCGGCAAGATGCCGTCGCTGGCCGAGGCGTCGGCGATCAAGTTATATTCGTCGGAGGCCGCCACCGACGTCGCAATGGACGCTGTTCAGTTGTTCGGCGGCAACGGTTATATGGCGGAATACCGGGTCGAACAACTGGCCCGCGACGCCAAATCGCTGATGATCTACGCCGGCAGCAACGAGGTTCAGGTCACCCACATCGCCAAGGGTCTGCTAGCCGGATGATCCCGATCGCTGAAACCCGGACGGCATTTGGCGGTGTGGGAACCCGGGTTCTGTCGCTATCAGGCCGTGGGACACCGGTTGTGCTGCTGCACGGCTATGGGGATAGTGCCGATACATGGCGGCCGGTTCTGACGCGGTTGGCCGCGGCGGGCCGGCGTGCCGTCGCCGTGGACATGCCCGGGTTCGGCCAGGCCGAGGCGCGGGAGCCCGGGCCGCTGATGCCGCAGTTCGACACCTTCGTCGACGCGGTCCTCGACGTCACCGGGCCGGCCGTGCTGGTTGGCAACTCGCTGGGCGCCGCGACCGCGGTGCGAGCGGCCGCCCGCGGCGATGGCAAGGTCAAGGCACTTGTGGCGCTGGATGACCCTCTGAACGCCAGGCACTGTCTGGCCCGCGCGGCCCGCACGTGTGATCTGTCACCGGAATTCTGGTCGCGGCTGGGCCGCGTCCCGATGTCGTCGAGGGTGGTGCGATGGGTGACGGGCTACACGGTGTCCCGGGTGCTCTACGGGCCTGGGACCAAGGCGGATCCCGAAGTGATCCGATATTGGGTGCAGTTGGTCTCGAGGTCCGCCGACGTCGCGGCACTGGGACGAGACGCGTTCCGATACGCGCAGGAGGCGCTGGGCACCCACCGCGGATTGCGGGTCAGCTGCCCGACGGTGATAGTGCACGGAGCACGCGACCGCATCATCCCAACGCACTCGAGTCACATTCTGCACCAACAGATCTCGGGTAGCCACTTGGTGATCCTGCCGCACTCGGGACACTGCCCGCAGCTGGACGACCCGGACAAGATCGCCAAGCTCATCCTGGCCTTTTCGGATCGTGCCGCCTCGTTCGAGCCCGAATTCATCGGCAAACAAGCGGAGCGCAAGTGACTGTCGAGAAGTTGTCGCGTTACATCCGGAGCGCACGCGTGCTGCTGCGCAGCGAAGTCGTCGAACCGCTGCGCCCCGACCGGGTAGTGCGGTCGATGGCCGGCTTTCGCCGCTACGGGCCCTTCGCGGGTGTGGTGCACCATGCCGCCGCAAGGTATGGCGACGTGACGGCCATCCTCGACGAGCGCGGCGAACTGAGTTTCCGGCAGCTCGACGAGATGTCCAATGGGTTGGCTCGCGGACTGGCCGACATAGGAGTCGGGCCCGGCGACGTGATCGCGGCGCTGTGCCGAGACCATCGCGGCTTGGTACTGACCGTCGTGGCCGCTAATAAGGTGGGCGCACGAATTGTATTGATGAACAACGGCTTTGCCAAACCACAGTTCGCCGAAGTCGCGACCCGCGAAGGTGTGGACGTGGTAGTGCTGGACAGCGAGTTCGCTGACTTGCTCGATGCGATGCCGAGCGCGATACCGCGGATTCTTGCTTGGACCGACACCGCCGAAGCGGCGAAGGGTAACGGTGCCAGGACTATCGACGACCTTATGTTGGGCCGAGCGGTGACGCCAATGGCGTCACCGCCGAAGCCGGGCGGCATGGTGCTGCTGACCAGCGGAACCACCGGTAGCCCCAAGGGTGCGCCGCGGGACCGGGTCGGCCCTCTGCAATCGGCGCAGCTGCTCGACCGGATACCTTGGCCGTCACGCGAAACCTTCTGCGTCGCAGCACCGTTATTCCACGCGACGGGCTTGGCCGTCTGCACTCTCGGGCTCGCGCTGGGCAACCGGGTGATACTGCAACGCCGTTTCAACCCTGAAACGACCCTACGGCTCATCGCCTCGCACCGGGCGAGCACCGTCGTGTTGGTGCCGACGATGCTGCACCGCATAGTCGAACTGCGTCCCGAAGTGCTTGTAAAATATGACACGTCGTCGGTCAAGATCATGCTCGCCGCTGGGTCTTCGCTCTCGCCCGATCTGTGTAAGCGCACCACCGAGATTTTCGGTGACGTGCTATACAACGTGTACGGTTCGACCGAGGTATCGATCGCCACCGTGGCCACGCCACGCGAACTCCGAGATGCGCCCGGGACGGTCGGCCGGCCGCCCGTCGGCTGCACGGTCAGGCTCTACGACGACGACCGGCAGCTCATCAGCGAGCCAGGGGTCATCGGGACAATCTTCGTCTCCAGTGGACTGAGCTTCACCGGGTATACGGGCGGAGGCCACAAGGAGATCGTCGACGGTCTGCTGTGTAGCGGCGATGCCGGTCATTTCGACGAGAAGGGCCTGTGGTTTGTCGACGGTCGAGACGACGACATGATCGTCTCTGGTGGGGAGAATGTCTTTCCACTGGAGGTCGAGAACCTGCTTGTCGCTCGTGACGACATCGCCGAAGCGGCGGTTGTGGGAGTCGATGATCGCGACTTCGGGCAACGGCTGCGTGCCTTCATCGTGCCGGCACCTTCCTGCGACCGCGACGGTGAGGAAATCAAGGCCTACGTGAAAGCAAATCTGGCCCGTCACAAGGTCCCCCGCGACGTGGTCTTCGTCGACGAGCTGCCGCGCAACGCGACGGGCAAGCTGCTGCGAAACCGGTTGGCGGGGAGATAGCACAGGTGGGGCGAGTCGGGCCGGGAGAACAGCATGAAACGTAAGCCAGATCCAAGGGTTGTGGCCATCACCGGGGCCGCCCGGGGAATCGGGCTCGCGACCGCCAAGGCGTTCGCCGCCCGGGGCGCTCGCGTGGCCCTTGGCGACCTCGACTTGAGCCTGACCCGGAAATCGGCGGCCACTCTGCCGATTCCGGGGACCGCGCTGCAGCTCGACGTGACCGACCCGGATTCGTTCGCGGCCTTCCTCGCCGGCGCCGAGGCCGAACTCGGACCGGTCGACGTGCTGGTGAACAACGCGGGCGTCATGCTCACCGGCGACTTTCTCGAGGAGAAGCGGCGGACCGCCGAGGAAATGATCGCGGTCAACCTGGGCGGCGTCATCACCGGTGCGTGCCTGGCGGCCAGGACGTTCGCCGAGCGGGGCGGCGGTCAGATCGTGAACGTCGCTTCGATGGCGGGGGTCGCGGGTTTCCCCGGAGTCGCGACCTACTGCGCGACCAAGTTCGGTGTCGTCGGGTTCACGCTCGCGCTACGAGAAGAATTGGCGCCTAGCGGAATTGGGGTTGGCGCGGTGCTACCTGGAATCGTTCGTACCGAATTATCGGCAGGATTGAAGCTCTCGCCGCTCATCGAGAGGTTCGGTTCGGTGGGACCTTCGGACGTCGCCGAAGCTGTGCTGCATGCCGTTCGGTCCAATACGGCGCTGACGTACGCGCCACGGCGCCTGGGGTTGGTGCTGCGCGCCGCGAACGCGATTCCCGAGTCGTCGCGCCGGATTCTCTACCGCTGGGTCCATACCGAGCGGCTCTACCTCAACGTCGACCAGGCCACCCGGGACGTTTACCACGCCCGCGCGAACAGTGCTCGCGGCGCCTCGTGAACCATCTCGAGCAACTCACCGACCAGGCGCGTTGGAGATCCGCTGACGCCCGTGAGCTCGTGGCACCGTTCACCGGCGCGGTGTTGACGAGGATTCCGCAGTGCACTGCGCAAGATATCGAATTCGCCTTTGCCGAGGCGAAATACGCGCAGGCGGCGTGGGCCCGCCGCCCGGTGCCCGAACGCGTGGCGCTGATTAGGCGGTTCCTCGACCGGGTGCGAAAGGATCGAGCCCAACTCTGGGACATACTGCAAATCGAGGCTGGCAAGGCCCGAATCGATGCGTGCTCCGACTACGGCGAAGCGATCCTCAGCGGAAGCTGGTGCCTCCGCAACGCAGGGCGGCTGCTTCGGCCCGCCCGCCATGCCGGAGCGCTCCCGGGTTTGACCGCCGCCGCCGAGATCCGGGAGCCGAAGGGCGTGATTGTAATTATCGCACCGTGGAACGCGCCGATCGGGGTCGGTGGTGGCGACAGCATCCCAGCCTTGCTGGCGGGTAATGCGGTGATCCTCAAGCCGGACAACCAAACTGCACTGTCAACCTTATTTCTGCAGCGCGCGGCCATCGCGGCCGGAATCCCGTCGGGCATCTTCCAGGTGGTGCTAGGAGAACCCGACGAGATCGGTGACACGCTGCTCGCCGGCGCCGATTACGTGGCATTCACCGGGTCTACGGCGACCGGCAGAATGATCGCCGGCCGCGTAGGTGAGCGGATGATCGGCTGCTCGCTCGAACTGGGTGGCAAGAACCCGATGATCGTGCTGCCGGACGCAGACCTGAAGCGTGCGGCCTGCGCCGTGCCGCGGGCGAGTTTCGCCAACGCGGGCCAGGTGTGTTTGACGACCGAACGACTGTATGTCCACTCGTCGATATTCGAGCAATTCCTGCAGTTGGCCTGTCGCCAGACCCGGGCGATTCGGCTCGGTTCGGCGCTGGATTTCTCCTGCGACATGGGCGCGCTTACTACCCCGGCGGGTTTCGAGCGCACGAGTGACTACGTCGAGCAGGCCAAGGCATCGGGCGCGCGGGTCCACGCCGGCGGGCGGGCGCGACCAGACCTCGGGCCGTCGTTCTACGAACCTACGATCCTGTCGGAGGTCACCACCGCCGCGACTCTGCACACACAGGAGGTGTTCGGCCCGGTCGTCTCGGCGTACAGTTTCGACACCGTGGACGAGGCGATCGACCTGGCCAACGCCACGGACTACGGCCTTTCGGCGAGTGTGTGGACTAGTGACGCCAAGCAAGGCGTCAATCTGGCTACCCGGATTGCCGCCGGGGCGGTCAACATCAATGACGCGTATGTCGCGGCTTTCGCATCGCACGCGGCACCCGCGGGTGGGATCAAGGCGTCCGGACTGGGACGCCGGCATGGCGACACCGGATTGCATCGTTTCACCGAGCCGAAGACGATTGCGGTGCAGCGAGTGGTTTCGCCTGACAACAGGTTTCGCCTGCCCCGCAGTGTGCACGGGCGGCTGATGGGTGCGGCAATAGGCGGCCTGAGGTACCTGGCGCGATGAGATTCGCCCGCACCGCCGGCGCCCCGGCGCGCAGACCGGTTGCGCCGAGTTGCACACTGGGAGACAAGTCCACTCGAAAGGGGCAACGATGCCTGCCAAGAGTTCCAACAAGGTTTTCGTCGTCGGCGTAGGCATGACGAAATTCGAAAAGCCCGGCCGCCGCGAAGGCTGGGACTACCCGCAGATGGCCAAGGAGTCCGGCACCAAAGCCCTGCAGGACGCCGGCGTCGACTACACCGAGATCGAACACGGCTACGTCGGCTACGTGGCCGGCGATTCCACCTGCGGCCAGCGGGCCCTCTACGAACTCGGGATGACCGGCATCCCGATCGTCAACGTCAACAACAACTGCTCGACGGGATCCACCGCGCTGTACCTGGGAGCGCAGGCCATTCGCGGCGGACTGGCCGACTGCGTACTGGCGCTGGGCTTCGAGAAGATGCAGCCGGGAGCCCTGCAGGGCGGCGCCAACGACCGCGAATCGCCGCTGGGCCGCCACGTCAAGGCGCTGGCCGAGATCGACGAGTTCGCATTTCCGGTGGCGCCGTGGATGTTCGGCGCGGCCGGCCGCGAGCACATGAAGAAATACGGGACCACCGCCGAGCATTTCGCCAAGATCGGCTTCAAGAACCACAAGCATTCGGTGAACAACCCGTACGCCCAGTTCCAGGAGGAGTACACCCTCGAGGACATCCTGGCCGCGAAGATGATCTCCGACCCGCTCACCAAACTGCAGTGTTCGCCCACCTCCGACGGCTCGGCCGCGGTGGTGCTGGCCAGCGAGGACTACGTCGCCAAGCACGGGCTCGCCGGACAGGCCGTGGAGATCGTCGGGCAGTCGATGACCACCGACTTCGCCTCCACTTTCGACGGCAGTGCCCGCAACATCATCGGCTACGACATGAATGTCCAAGCCGCGCAACAGGTTTACCAGCAGTCCGGGCTAGGCCCCGACGACTTCCAGGTCATCGAACTGCACGACTGCTTCTCGGCCAACGAATTGTTGCTGTACGAGGCGCTGGGCCTGTGCGGCGAGGGTGAGGCGCCCAAGCTGATCGACGACAACCAGACCACTTACGGCGGACGCTGGGTGGTGAACCCCTCGGGCGGGCTCATCTCCAAGGGCCACCCGCTCGGCGCGACGGGGCTGGCGCAGTGCTCCGAGCTCACCTGGCAACTGCGGGGAACCGCCGACAAGCGCCAAGTGGACAATGTCACAGCCGCGCTGCAACACAACATCGGCCTAGGTGGCGCCGCCGTCGTCACCGCGTACCAGCGTGCCGAGCGCTGACCGTGATCGAATGGTCCGAAACCGATCTGATGGTGCGCGACACCGTCCGTCAGTTCGTCGATAAAGAGATCCGGCCCAACCTGGACGCCCTGGAAACCGGCGAAATGCCGCCGTATCCGATCGCGCGCAAGTTGTTCAGCCAGTTCGGCCTGGACGTGCTGGCCGCGGAATCGGTGAAGAAGATGCTCGACCGCGAGCGCACCGGGGCCGCCGAAAAACCAGATGGGGCAGGCGATTCCGACGGCATGGGCGTCCAGCCATCGATGATGGCCGTGGTGGTGTCCGAAATAGCGCGGGTCAGTATCGGATTGTTGAGCACCGCCTCGGTGAGCCTGGGACTGGGTGCGGCGACCATCATGAGCCGCGGCACCCTGG
This sequence comes from Mycobacterium sp. 23, assembly GCF_048287075.1. NCBI lineage: Bacteria > Bacillati > Actinomycetota > Actinomycetes > Mycobacteriales > Mycobacteriaceae > Mycobacterium > Mycobacterium sp. 23. The sequence continues at coordinate 1,551,955 of NZ_JBLVUX010000005.1, read as the reverse complement.
CGCAGAAGGAGCGCTGGCTGCCCGACCTGATGACGCTCAACAAGATCGCCGCGTGGGCCATCACCGAACCCGACTCCGGCTCGGATGCGTTCGGCGGTATGAAGACCTACGTCCGCCGCGACGGTCAGGACTACATCCTCAACGGTCAGAAGACGTTCATCACCAACGGTCCGTACGCCGACGTCCTGGTGGTCTACGCCAAGCTGGATGACGGTTCAGCCCAGGACAAACGCAACCGCCCGGTGCTGGTGTTCGTGCTTGACTCCGGGATGCCCGGCCTTACCCAGGGCAAGCCCTTCAAGAAGATGGGCATGATGTCCTCGCCGACGGGCGAGTTGTTCTTCGACAACGTGCGGCTGAGTCCGGACCGGTTGCTGGGCGAGAACGAAAACCCCAGCGACGGTGACGGCCGGGACAGCGCCCGCGCCAATTTCGCCGCCGAGCGCATCGGCATCGCGATGATGGCGCTGGGCATCATCAACGAATGCCACCGGCTGTGCGTGGACTACGCGAAGAGCCGCACGCTGTGGGGCAAGAACATCGGGCAGTTCCAGTTGATCCAGCTCAAGCTGGCGAAGATGGAGATCGCCCGAATGAACGTGCAGAACATGGTGTTTCACACCATCGAGCGCCAGCAGGCCGGCAAACCGCTGACGCTGGCCGAGGCGTCGGCCATCAAGCTCTACAGCTCCGAGGCCGCCACCGAGGTCGCGATGGACGCCGTGCAGTTGTTCGGCGGCAACGGCTATATGGCGGAGTACCGCGTGGAACAGCTTGCGCGCGACGCGAAGTCGCTGATGATCTACGCCGGCAGCAACGAGGTTCAGGTGACGCACATCGCCAGGGGCCTGCTGAGCAGCTAGCCCACCACCCAGATCGCCCGCGCGGCCGGGCTGCCCAACTCCACGGTGGCGGCGTCACCGTCGCCGGACGACACCGCCACCGAGATCATGCCGGCGAACTCGCGTCGCGTCAGAACCCGCAGCTGCGAGTCCAGGTTGATCCCGACGCTGTCGAAATAGCGCAGCATCTCGGGGTCGGCGTCCGAGATACGGGCCACCTTCCCGGTGTCTCCGTCGGTGCAGGCCCACAGCTGACGCGCCGGCGGCGTCGGTACCTGACCGTCGGTGGCCGGGATCGGGTCGCCGTGCGGGTCGCGGCGCGGGAAACCCAGCTTGGCATCGATGCGGGCCACCAGGCGATCCGACACCGCGTGCTCGAGCACCTCGGCCTCGTCGTGCACCTCGTCCCAGCCGTAGCCGAGTTCGTTGACCAGGAACGTCTCCAGTAGCCGGTGCCGGCGCACCATCCCCAGCGCGGCCCGCCGACCGGACTCGGTCAACGTCACCGCGCCGTACTTCTCGTGGTCCACCAGCCCCTGCTCGGCCAGCTTGCGGATGGACTCTGATGCTGTGCTGGCGGACACCCCGATCTTCTCGGCGAGCATCTTCGTGCTCACCTTCTGCGGAGCCCCGTCGGGAGACCACTCCTGGGCCGTCCAAATGACTTTCAAATAGTCCTGGGCAACTGGGGTGAGCCCACCAGGCTCGTCGTCAGCCCTCACAACCTCAAATCTTAGGCAATCCACGCCTAATCCGGCGCCCCGGCGGGCGGGTTGCGCCGACGATTAGGCTTGCGGTCGTGCAGCGGTGGCGCGGTCAGGACGAGATCCCCACGGACTGGGGCAGGTGTGTGCTGACCATAGGGGTCTTCGACGGTGTGCACCGTGGGCACGCCGAGCTGATCGCGCATGCCGTCAAAGCGGGTCGTGCCCGGGGCGTGCCGTCGGTCCTGATGACGTTCGATCCACACCCGATGGAAGTGGTGTACCCGGGCAGTCACCCCGCGCAGCTGACCACCCTGACCCGCCGCGCCGAACTCGTCGAGGACCTCGGCATCGACGTGTTCCTGGTGATGCCGTTCACCACCGACTTCATGAAGCTCACTCCGGACCGATACATCCACGAACTGCTGGTGGAGCACCTGCACGTCGTAGAGGTGGTGGTCGGGGAGAACTTCACCTTCGGCAAGAAGGCGGCCGGCAACGTCGAAAGCCTGCGTAAAGCCGGCGACCGCTTCGGGTTCGCGGTGGAGGCGATGTCGCTGCTGTCCGAGCACCACAGCAACGAGACCGTGACGTTCTCCTCCACCTACATACGGTCGTGCGTGGACGCCGGCGACGTGCTGGCGGCCACCGAGGCGCTGGGCCGCCCGCACCGCGTCGAGGGTGTCGTCGTACGCGGCTACGGCCGGGGCGCCGAGCTGGGGTTTCCCACCGCGAACGTGGCGCCGCCGATGTACTCGGCCATCCCCGCCGACGGCGTGTACGCGGCGTGGTTCACCGTGCTCGGCCACGGTCCGGTGACCGGCACCGTCATTCCCGGCGAGCGCTACCAGGCCGCGGTGTCCGTCGGCACCAACCCGACGTTCTCCGGTCGCACCCGCACCGTGGAGGCGTTTGTCCTGGACACCACCGCCGACCTGTACGGCCAGCATGTGGCGCTGGATTTCGTCGCCCGCATCCGTGGACAGCAGAAGTACGACTCGATCGACGACCTGGTGGAGGAGATCGGCCGGGACACCGAGCGCACCCGCGGGCTGCTGACCTAGCGCCCGACCCTGCTAGACTCCCCGACGACATCGGCGCGTGCTGCGGTTCGCGGTGGCCGCGCTGTGAAATTCCCTGATCGCGGACCTATTGATGGAGATATTTTCGTGGCGCTTACTGCCGAGCAGAAAAAAGAGATTCTGAAGTCCTACGGTCTGCACGAGACCGACACCGGGTCGCCGGAGGCGCAGATCGCGATGCTGACCAAGCGCATCGCCGACCTCACCGAGCACCTGAAGGTCCATAAGCACGACCACCACTCCCGCCGCGGCCTGCTGCTGCTGGTCGGACGCCGCAAGCGGCTGGTCAAGTACCTGACCCAGGTCGACGTGGAGCGCTACCGTTCGCTGATCGAGCGGCTGGGTCTGCGCCGCTGACCCGTGGCGCGTCAGGCGCCGTCATAGCGGCCGCCGTCGCGGCCGGCATCATCGGCGCAGTGACCGGGTGTTCGGCGGGGAAAAGTGGCTCCGACCTCAGCGAATTCACAGTGGGGGACTGTCTCAAGCTTGGTGGCACGGCCGCCCAGCCGGAGGCCGTCAAGGCGTCGTGCGCAAGCCCGGAGTCCAACTTCAAGGTCGTCGCCGTCGTGAAGGACCGGGCCCAGTGCCCGTCTGACGTCGATTCGTCGTACTCGACGCACAATGCGATCAGCGGCTCGGACAACACCGTGTGCCTGGACGTCGACTGGGTGATCGGTGGCTGCATGAGTGTGGATCCGCACCACATCGCCGATCCGTACCGTGTCGACTGCAACGACGCGTCGGTGCCCAACCGTCAGCGGGCCACCCAGATCCTCAAAGACCTCGACCCACCGGTCTCGGTGGATCAGTGCGCGAGCGGTCTGGGCTACGCCTACGCCCAGCGGCGGTTCGCCGTGTGCGTCGAGGACGTCAGCAGGGCACCCCGGAACTAGAGGTCGGGCGTGCGGGGCACCGGGTTTGATCATTACCGGGAGTTAGCCGGTGTAGAGTGAGGACGTTCTGGGCCGGTTCCGGCCCGAGCACCTTGGTGCGGTTCGCGCACTTCCGCGCGCATCGTTCCAGCGAGTCGCCATGCGAGTCACGGGAAGCAGCTCTGTATCGGGCGGTCTTCGGTAGTGGCTGCCGGGCTCCCAGGATCTGGGGCAGGTCGGCAGCTTCGATCGATGGCCGTAGCCGTATTCAGACACTGCTCCCTGGTTTGCTCGCGCATGCACCCGCGAAACAGCTGAATAACCAGAGAGGCCGCACTGACGTTATGTCTGCGACTGAAATCGAAGAAGGCGTCTTCGAGTCAACCGCCACCATCGACAACGGGAGCTTCGGCACCCGCACCATCCGGTTCGAGACCGGACGCCTCGCATTGCAGGCCGCCGGCTCGGTGGTCGCCTACCTAGACGAAGAGAACATGCTGCTGTCGGCGACCACCGCCAGCAAGAGCCCGAAGGAGCATTTCGACTTCTTCCCGCTGACCATCGATGTCGAAGAGCGGATGTACGCCGCGGGACGCATCCCGGGATCGTTCTTCCGTCGCGAGGGCCGGCCCTCCACCGACGCGATTCTGACCTGCCGGCTGATCGACCGGCCGCTGCGCCCGTCCTTCGTCGACGGCCTGCGCAATGAGATCCAGGTCGTCGTGACGGTCCTGAGCCTGGACCCCAACGACCTGTACGACGTCGTGGCGATCAACGCCGCGTCGGCGTCCACCCAGATCTCCGGCCTGCCGTTCTCCGGGCCGGTCGGCGCCGTCCGGGTGGCGCTGATCGACGGCACCTGGGTCGCGTTCCCCACCGTCGAGCAGCTCGAGCGGGCCGTGTTCGACATGGTGGTGGCCGGCCGCAAGGTCGACGGTGACGTCGCGATCATGATGGTCGAGGCCGAGGCCACCGACAAGGTCATCGAGCTCGTCGAGGGCGGCGCCCAGGCGCCGACCGAGACCGTCGTCGCCGAGGGCCTGGAGGCGGCAAAGCCGTTCATCGCCGCGCTGTGCACCGCGCAGCAGGAGCTGGCCGACGCGGCCGCGAAAGACACGCGCGAGTACCCGACGTTCCCCGATTACGAGGACGACGTCTATTACTCGGTGGCGTCGGTGGCCACCGACGAGCTGACCGAGGCGCTGTCCATCGGCGGCAAGGCCGAGCGCGACAAGCGGACCGACGAGATCAAGACCCAGGTCGTCGAGCGGCTGGCCGGCACCTACGAGGGCCGCGAGAAGGAGATCGGCGCCGCGTTCCGCTCGCTGACCAAGAAGCTGGTGCGCCAGCGCATCCTCACCGACCACTTCCGCATCGACGGCCGTGGCACCACCGACATCCGCGCGTTGTCGGCCGAGGTTTCCGTGGTGCCGCGGGCGCACGGCAGCGCGCTGTTCGAGCGCGGCGAGACCCAGATTCTGGGTGTGACCACCCTGGACATGGTCAAGATGGCCCAGCAGATCGACTCGCTCGGACCCGAGACGTCCAAGCGCTACATGCACCACTACAACTTCCCGCCGTTCTCCACCGGCGAGACCGGCCGGGTCGGCTCGCCCAAGCGGCGTGAGATCGGGCACGGCGCCCTGGCCGAGCGCGCCCTGATTCCGGTGCTGCCCAGCGTCGAGGAGTTCCCGTACGCGATCCGGCAGGTGTCGGAAGCTCTGGGCTCCAACGGTTCGACGTCGATGGGCTCGGTGTGCGCGTCGACGCTGGCGCTGCTCAACGCCGGGGTGCCGCTCAAGGCTCCGGTGGCGGGTATTGCGATGGGCCTGGTCTCCGACGATGTAGACGGCGAAACCCGCTACGTCACCCTGACCGACATCCTCGGCGCCGAGGACGCGTTCGGCGACATGGACTTCAAGTGCGCCGGCACCAAGGACATCGTCACCGCCCTGCAGCTCGACACCAAGCTCGACGGTATTCCTTCGAAGGTGCTGGCCGCCGCTCTCGCGCAGGCCAAAGACGCCCGGCTGACCATTCTCGAGGTGATGGCCGAGGCCATCGACCGGCCCGACGAGATGAGCCCGTACGCCCCCCGGGTCACCACCATCAAGGTGCCGGTGGACAAGATCGGCGAGGTCATCGGGCCCAAGGGCAAGGTCATCAACGCGATCACCGAGGAAACCGGCGCGCAGATCTCCATCGAGGACGACGGCACCGTGTTCGTCGGCGCCACCGACGGTCCGTCCGCGCAGGCCGCGATCGACCGCATCAACGCGATCGCGAACCCGCAGCTGCCGACGGTCGGGGAGCGGTTCCTCGGAACCGTGGTCAAGACAACCGATTTCGGTGCGTTCGTGTCACTGCTGCCCGGCCGGGACGGCCTGGTCCACATCTCCAAGCTGGGCAAGGGCAAGCGCATCGCGAAGGTCGAGGACGTGGTCAACGTCGGCGACAAGCTGCGCGTGGAGATCGCCGACATCGACAAGCGGGGCAAGATCTCGTTGGTCCTGACGGACGACGACAGCTCGGGTGCCGCCCCCGCCGACCCCGGAGCAGCGCCAGCAGCCGATGCCGCGACGGTCAGCAGCTGACACCGGGGGCGCCCTGGCCCCGTATAAGGAGGGCGTGCGTCGCACCACGCTGCCCGGTGGTCTGCGGGTCGTCACTGAGTACCTGCCCGCGGTGCGTTCGGCATCCGTCGGTGTCTGGGTCGGGGTGGGATCCCGCGACGAGGGCACCACGGTGGCCGGTGCGGCGCACTTCCTCGAGCATCTGCTGTTCAAGTCGACCCCGACTCGAACGGCGGTAGACATCGCGCAGGCGATGGACGCCGTCGGCGGTGAGCTCAACGCCTTCACCTCCAAGGAACACACCTGCTACTACGCGCATGTGCTGGACACCGATCTGGCGCTGGCCCTGGATCTGGTCGCCGATGTGGTGCTCAATGGCCGGTGCGCCGTCGACGACGTCGAACTGGAACGCGACGTGGTCCTCGAGGAGATCGCGATGCGCGACGACGACCCCGAGGATGCGCTGGCCGACATGTTCATGACGGCGATGTTCGGCGACCACCCGGTGGGACGCCCGGTGATCGGCAGCGTGCAATCGGTTTCGGCGATGTCGCGGGCCCAGCTGCACTCGTTCCATCTGCGCCGGTACACGCCGGAGCGGATGGTCGTGGCGGTGGCCGGCAACGTCGACCACGACGAGGTGGTCGGGTTGACGCGCGAGCACTTCGCGGCCCGCCTGGTTCGCGGGCGTCGCCCGGTGGCGCCGCGCAAGGGTGCCGGCCGGGTGGCCGGCGACCCGGGTCTGGTGCTGGTCAATCGAGATGCCGAGCAGACGCATGTGTCGCTGGGCGTGCGCACACCGGGGCGCGGCTGGGAGCACCGCTGGGCGATGTCGGTGCTGCACACGGCGCTGGGCGGCGGGCTGAGCTCACGGTTGTTCCAGGAGATCCGCGAGGCACGGGGCTTGGCGTACTCGGTTTACTCCTCGCTGGACATCTTCGCCGACAGCGGCGCGATGTCGGTATACGCGGCGTGCCTGCCCGAACGCTTTGCCGACGTCATGAAGATCACCACCGCGGTGCTGGAGTCGGTGGCCCGCGACGGCATCACCGAGGACGAATGCCGGATCGCCAAGGGGTCGCTGCGTGGCGGGCTGGTGCTGGGCCTGGAGGATTCCGGCTCCCGGATGAGCAGGATCGGGCGCAGCGAACTGAACTACGGCACCCACCGCACCATCGAGCACACCCTGCGTCAGATCGAGCGGGTCACCCTCGACGAGGTCAACGCGGTGGCCCGGCGCCTGCTGAACAAGCGCTACGGCGCCGCCGTCCTTGGCCCGTACAGCGCGAAACGATCGCTGCCCCAACAACTTCGAGCGATGGTAAGTTAACCCGATGGTTTTGGGTTTCTGGGACATTGCCGCGCCCATCGTGGGTGCGCCGATGGCCGGCGGCCCGGGCACGCCGGCGCTGGCCGCGGCAGTGTCCAACGCCGGCGGACTGGGCATGGTTGCCGGCGGCTACCTGAGCGCCGAGCAGTTTGCCGACGACATCGCCAAAGCGCGCGCCGCCACCACCGGACCGATCGGGGTCAACCTCTTCGTGCCCCAGCCCAGCGTCGCCGACTGGGTGCAGCTGGAGTACTACGCGGAGGACCTCGAAGAGGTCGCCGACCACTACCGCGTCGAAGTGGGTCACCCGGTGCACGGCGACGACGACGATTGGCGACGCAAGCTCGAGGTCGTCGCCGATGTGCGGCCGGAGATGGTGTCCTTCACCTTCGGTGCTCCGCCGCCGGATGTGATCAGGATGCTGAGCGCGCAGGGGCTGCTGGTGTCGGTCACGGTGACGTCGGCCTATGAGGCCGGGATCGCCATCGCGGCGGGGGCGGACAACCTGGTGGTACAGGGACCCGCCGCCGGTGGGCACCGGGGGACGTTCGCACCGGACATGGAGCCCGGCTCGGAGTCGCTGCACCAGTTGCTGGACCGGATCGGCAGCGCGCACGATGTGCCGCTGATCGCGGCCGGCGGGTTGGGCACCGTCGAACAGATCGCGGCGGTGCTGCGCCGGGGAGCGGTGGCAGCGCAGGTGGGTACCGCGCTGTTGCTTTCCGACGAGGCCGGCACGCACTCGGCTTACCGGGTCGCGTTGAAGAACCCGGAGTTCGACTCGACCGTCGTCACCCGGGCGTTCTCCGGCCGCTACGCGCGTGGCCTGGCCAACAACTTCACCCGCCTGCTCGATCACGTTGCGCCCCTTGGGTATCCGGAAGTCAACCAGATGACCAAGCCGATCCGGGCGGCCGCGATCGAGATGGAGGACCCGCACGGCACGAACCTGTGGGCGGGCGAGGCCTACCGGGAAGCCCGCGGCGGGCCGGCGGCCGACATCGTCACCGCCCTGGCGCCGTATATCCGCTGACCTGTTCGCTAACCCGCCAGCACGCCGGCCGGATCGGTGAACGGCAGGCCGAGGTCCTCGGCCACGTGGTCGGCCAGCAGCGCGCCGGCGTGTGTCGAAAGACCTTTGGCGAGAGCCGGATCCGAACGGCACGCCGCCCGCCAGCCCCGATCGGCCAACTTGCGCACATACGGCATGGTGGCGATGGTCAGCGCGTAGGTCGAGGTCTTGGGTACCGCGCTCGGCATATTGGCCACACAGTAGAACAGGGTGTCGTGCACCGCGAACGTCGGTTCGTCGTGGGTGGTCGGCCGGGAGTCCTCGAAGCAGCCGCCCTGGTCGATGGAGATGTCCACCAGCACTGCCCCTGGCTTCATCCGTGCCACAAGAGAATTCGGAATGAGGCTGGGTGCCTTCGCGCCCGGGACGAGCACCGCGCCGATGACCAGGTCGGCCCGCAAAACGGCGCCCTCCAACTCGTAGGCCGACGAGTAGCGGGTGCCGATGCGGCCGGCGAACTCCGCGTCCAGCAGTCGGAGCTTGTTGAGGTTGACGTCCAGCACCATGACGGAGGCGCCCATGCCGCTGGCGATGCGGGCGGCGTTGTAGCCGGCGGTGCCGCCGCCGATCACCACGACGTCGGCGGGTTTGACGCCGGGCACCCCACCCATCAGTGCGCCGCGTCCGCCCTGGGTCCGCATCAGGTGATAGGCGCCGACCTGGGCGGAGAGGCGGCCGGCCACCTCACTCATCGGAGCCAGCAGCGGCAGGCCGCCGTCGGCGGTCTGGACCGTCTCGTAGGCGATCGACGTGGCCCCGGAGGCGAGCAGCGCGTCGGTGCACGATCGCGAGGCGGCCAGGTGCAGATAGGTGAACAGGGTCTGCCCGGACCGCAGGTAGCCGTACTCGGCGGGCATCGGTTCCTTGACCTTGAGCACCAACTCGGCGGCCCACGCCTGTGCGGCGGTGTCGGCGAGCGCGGCACCGGCCGCCTTGAACTCGGCATCGGTGATCGCCGAACCCTCGCCGGCGCCGGCCTGCACCAGCACTTCATGACCGTGCTGAGCCAGGTCGGCGACTCCGGCCGGGGTGATGGCCACCCGGAATTCGTTGTTCTTGGTCTCGGTCGGAATGCCGATGCGCATGACCTCTAGTGTGTAGAAACTTCGGCACGCCCGCACGTCCCATGCGATCTTCCAAGCCAACTCAAACGTCGCGATTGATCGGGTGGCGGCTGGCTATGATCGGCCCATGAGTGAGCCATCCGCGACCGCCACAGTCCAGATCGACGCCAGCCCCGAGGCGGTGTATGGCCTGATCACCGACCTGCCCACGCTGGCAGCGCTGGCCGAAGAGGCGGTGTCGATGGAGTTGCGCAAGGGCGACGCGGTGGCCAAGGGCGCGGTGTTCGTCGGCCGCAACGAGAACGGCGGCAAACGTTGGACCACGAAATGCACGGTCACCGACGCCGAGCCGGGCCGGGTCTTCGCCTTCGACGTGCGCTCGGCGGCACTTCCGATCGCCCGCTGGCAGTACGACATCGCCGCGGCCGACGGCGGTTGCCGGGTCACCGAGAGCACCTGGGATCGCCGGCCCGGTTGGCTGCGCAAAGTAGCCGGCAGGATCACCGGGGTCGCCGACCGGAAGGCCCAAAACACCAAAAACATCGAACTGACGTTGGGGCGCCTCAAGCAGCGCGCCGAGAAAAGGTAGTACCGCGGGTATCGCATACTTGGGGTGTTTCAGTACACTTGCCACTCGAGGCAAGGGGGCCGTGATGAGCACAGTTGACGATCGGGCGGTGGGACCGCATTCCAGACAGTCGGACGCCACCGACCACGAACGTCTGGTTCTCGAAGCGCGCAACGTCGCGTTCGACTGGGCGGACCTGCCTTTTCACTACGTGCCCGGCCAGCCGATGGCCACCCACGTCCTCAACGTCCTGCACCTGCTGTTGCCCGCGGGTGAGGAGTTCTTCGTCGACGTGTTCAAGAAGACGCTGCCGCTGATCAAGGACGATCAACTGCGCCTCGACGTGCAGGGATTCATCGGCCAGGAGGCGATGCACTCCCAGGCGCACTCCGGAGTGCTGGCCCACTTCGACGCCCAAGGCATCGATCTGACGCCGTTCACCGACCAGGTGCGGTGGCTGTTCGGGAAACTGCTAGGGGAGAGGCCACAGCGCAGCGTGCGTCGGCAGCACAGCTGGTTGCTGGAGCAGGTTGCGTTCATCTCCGCGATCGAGCACTACACCGCCGTGCTGGGCGAGTGGATCCTGGACTCGCCGGCGCTGGACGCGGTCGGCACGCACCCGGTGATGCTGGACATGCTGCGCTGGCACGGAGCCGAAGAGGTGGAGCACAAGGCCGTCGCCTTCGACACCATGCGGCACCTGCGGGCCGGATACTGGCGGCAGGTCCGGGCACAGCTGGCGGTGACGCCGGTGCTCACGCTGTTGTGGATTCGCGGGGTGCGGTTCATGTTCTCGGTGGACCCGTGCGTGCCGCCCGGCACCAAGGCGCGCTGGCGCGACTTCCTGCGGGCCGCACGCCGCGGCCTGGTGCCGGGGCCGCTGCGGTTGATCGGGGTGGTCGGTTCCTATTATCGGCCGGGTTTCCACCCGTCCGAGCTGGGTGGACTGGAGCGGGCCGTCGACTACCTCGCGGTGTCGCCCGCCGCTCGGGCTTCGCACTGAAACATGTTTGCTGTCAACGCATCTGACGGTGTCACGCTGGCCGTACACCGCTACACCGACATCGACCCGGCGCGCCCGACCGTGCTGGCCATCCACGGCTACCCGGACAACCACCACGTCTGGGACGGGGTGGCCGAACTGCTCGCGAACCGCTACAACGTCGTCGCCTATGACGTGCGTGGTGCGGGTGAATCATCCTCTCCGGCAGACAGATCCGGCTACCTTCTGGAGCAGTTGGTCGACGACGTCGGCGCCGTGATCGACAGCCTGGGCGTCGAGCAGGTACATCTGCTGGCCCATGACTGGGGCTCTGTTCAGGCGTGGTCGGCGGTCACCGACGCAACGGCGATGGCCAGAATCGCGTCCTTCACCTCGATTTCGGGCCCCCACGTACGGCACATCGGTCAGTTCGTGCGCTCGGCGCGCACTCCGCGGGAGCTCAGTCACGTGGTCCGGCAGGCGAGTTCGTCGTTGTATGTCGGGTTCTTCCTGAGTCCCGCGGTGCCGGAGCTGTTCTTCCGGTCCCGGCTCGGGGTGAAAGTCGTCGAAGGGCTGGAACGGTTCGGCCGGTCGAGCACGCTGAGCCGCCGTACCAAGTCGCCGCGCGCCATCGACGACTACGTGAATGGTTTGAACCTGTATCGCGAAAACCTGCCCGCACCACTGGTTTCACCGGGTGTCGAGGTCCCGCAGACCACGGTTCCGGTGCAGGTGCTGATTCCCGGCAAGGACCTCTTCATCACGCCGGCCCTGCAGCGGTATGTCGGCGCGATTCCGCCGACGGGCAGAGTCGTCCCGATTCAGGGTGGGCACTGGGTGGTGACGTCGAGGCCGGACGTAATCGCGCGCCTGACCGGCGAGTGGATCGACCAGGTCGTCGGTGGCTTGCCGGAATCCGAGCTGCGTAGGGGTCCGCGCGAGGTGGGCGGCAAGCTGGCGCTGGTCACCGGGGCGGGTTCCGGCATCGGTCGCGCGACCGCGGTGGAATTGGCCCGCAACGGCGCGGCCAAGGTCGTGATCGTCGACCGCGACCCGGGCGCTGCCGATGAGACGGCCGATGCCGTTCGTGCGGCCGGTGCACAGGCGGCCGTGTATCGGGCCGACGTCACCGACGAGGACATGATGAATGACCTTGCCGCGCAAGTGTATAAGGAGCACGGCGTGGTGGACATCCTGGTGAACAACGCCGGCATCGGGATGGCCGGCCGGTTCCTGGAGACGTCGCCGCGGCACTGGGACGACATCATGGCGGTGAACGTCCGCGGCGTCATCACCGGAAGCCGGGCCTTCGGCGCCCAGATGGTGACGCGCGGTGAGGGCGGGACAATCATCAACCTGTCGTCGGCTGCGGCGTTCCTGCCGTCGAAGTCGATGGTGGCGTACAGCACGACGAAAGCAGCGGTGCTGGGATTCAGCGAGGCGCTACGCGCCGACCTTGCCGACGAGGGCATCACCGTCACCGCCGTGTGCCCGGGTTTCGTCAACACCAATATCGCCAGGAACACCGTCTACGCCGGCATGTCGGCGCAGCAGCAGGAGCAGGCCCGGGCCAAGGCGGACGCCGCCTACCGGCGGCGCAACTACACCCCGGAGGCCACCGCGAAGGCGATCGTCAAAGCCGTCCGGACCGGACCCGCGGTGCTGCCCGTCGCCCCGGAGTCCAGGCTCGGGTATGCGATGCGGCGCATCAGCCCGTCGGCCATCCGATTGCTGGCCCGTCTGGACATCCGGCAGCAGTAGGAATGACTGTGCCGGACAGCATTTGGACGAGTAGGCCCGCCGACCTCTATGGCCGTCGTGACCACGACCGCTTCTTCACGGTGTTGTGGGGGATACGCACCGTGATGGGCGGGCTGTCCGCGGCGTCGCGGTGGAAGCCGTCGCGGGTGACGCCGGTGCCGCGCACGCACCGCGCCAGGGTCATCGAACGGGCGCTGGTCGCTCCTGATGTGGTCGCCTTGACGCTGGCCGACCCGGACGGCGGGTTGCTGCCGTCCTGGACGCCGGGCGGGCACATCGACGTGCAGCTGCCCTCGGGGCGCCGGCGGCAGTACTCGCTGTGCGGACCGCCGGGGCGCCGGACCGACTACCGCATCGCGGTGCGCCGCATCGCCGACGGGGGCGGCGGGTCGATCGAGATGCACGACGCCTTCAATGTCGGCGACACACTGTTGTTCGAAGGACCCCGCAACGCGTTCTATCTCGGAACGTCGGAGCGTGACGTGTTGTTCGTGATCGGCGGCATCGGAGTGACGCCCATCCTGCCGATGATGCGCGTCGCGGCTCAGCGCGGCGTTGATTGGCGAGCGGTGTACGCCGGTCGCAGCCGGGAATACATGCCGCTGCTGGACGAAGTGCTTGCGGTGGGGCCCGAGCGGGTCACCGTGTGGGCCGACGACGAACGCGGCGGGATCGCCTCGGTGGGTGACCTGTTGGCCGGCGCCGGTCCGAGCACCGCGGTGTATGTGTGCGGGCCGGCCGCGATGCTGGAGGCGGTGCGGGTGGCCCGTGATCAGCACGCCAACGCGCCCTTGCATTACGAGCGGTTCAGCCCGCCCCCGATCGTCGATGGAGTTCCCTTCGAGCTGGAGTTGGCGCGTTCGCGTCAGGTGCTCAGTGTGCCGGGCAATCGCTCGGCGCTCGAGGTCATGCTCGACCGCGAGCCGACGACGGCCTACTCCTGCCAGCAGGGTTTCTGCGGCACCTGCAAGGTCAAAGTGCTTGCCGGACAAGTGGACCGGCGCGGCCGCACCGCCGAAGGTGACGACGAGATGCTGATCTGCGTTTCCCGCTCCGCCGGCGGCCGGTTGGTGATCGACCGCTAGAACACACCTTTCTCGACCAGCACATCGGCGTAGGTGGTCAGGTCGGCGGCGAACAACTCGGGCTGCTCGAAGGCGGCGAAATGGCCGCCGCGGTCGTGAACGGCGTGATGAACCAGGTTGTATCGCGCTGCGGCCCACGCGCGCGGCGTCTGCAGCATCTCGCCCGGATAGACGGCGTAACCGGTCGGGACGTCGACGCGGCCGGTCCAGTCGCTGAGTGGGCCGGTACCCGCCCGCGAGGATTCGCAATACAGGCGCGCCGCCGAGGTGGCGGTGCCGGTGAGCCAGTAGAACATCAGGTTGTCGATCAGCCGATCGATGCTGATCGGCATGCCTTCCCTGATGTCGCACCAGGCGTGAAACTTCTCGAGTATCCAGCCGGCCAGGCCCAGCGGTGAGTCGTCCAGGCCGAAGCCCAGCGAATGTGGCCGTGTGGACTGGATTTCCATGTACCCGGTGCCGTCTTTGATTCGTTCCACCCCGGCCGCCATTGCCGCCCACTCGGATTCGCTGACATCAGCCAGCAATTGCGCGTCGTTCTGGTCCGGCGGGGCGAACAGCATGTTGGTGTGGATCGCGACGGCATGCTGCGGATAGTGCTCACCGAGATGGCGGGTGACCAGGGCGCCCCAGTCCCCGCCCTGCGCGAGGAAGCGGTCGTATCCCAGTTGGGCCATCAGGTCGGCGACGGCCGCGGCGACTTTCGCGACGTCGACCCCGCGCTCTTTTGTGGGACCGGAGAAGCCGTAACCCGGCATCGACACCAGGACCACATGAAACCGATTCCGCAGCAACGGAAGTACATCGAGGAACTCCACCACCGAACCCGGCCAACCGTGCGTGATGACAAGTGGAATGGCGTTGTTGTGCTCTGAACGGGCATGCAGGAAGTGCACCCGCTGCCCGGCCGCCTCGGTGACGAACGAACCGGCGGCGTTGACTTCGGCTTCGGTCGCGCGCCAGTCATAGCGGTGGAGCCAGTGATCGATGACGTTTCTGAGAAACGCTTGTTCGGTACCGTATGCCCATTCGGCTCCCGCGATCTCGGCGGGCCAGCGGGCCGTGCTGAGACGGTGGCGCAGATCGTCGAGTTGGGCCTGGGGTATTTCGATCGGGTAGGGCTTGACCGGCGAGGTTGCCACCGGCTGTGGCGCCGGCGTGATCAGTGAAGCCACGGCGGGAATGCTCGCCGGTGCCTCAGCCGGTGCCGCCGCCTGTTCGGGCGGCTCTTCGGCAGCCGAGCGGTAGAGGCGGTAACCCACGTGGGGCACAGTCACACCAGGCAGCGGCTTCCACACGTAGGTGCGCTCGTCGAGTTTGAAGCCGTGCTTCTCGTAGAAGTTGCGAGCTTTTTCGTTCTTGTCGGCGGCCCACAGGATTATGTCGTTGTCCGGGTAGGTGCGTAGCACCTTGTTCAGCAGCATGCCGCCGATGCCGTGCCGTTGGTTGTCGTCGAGAATGTAGAGCGCGTCGATCTGAATGTGTTTGGGGTTGGACAGGTCCGGCCCGAACAGCGCCATCCCCAGCAGCTGACCCCGTGCCTCGGCCATCAGCATCTGCCAGCCGCCCCGCTTGAGCGTCGTCGGGTAAAACGTGTCGACCCACGTTTTCGGCGTGCTGATCATGTCCAGGACATGGGCGGCCACGATTCCTTGCCAGGACCGCCGCCACACCGGATAGTGCATCGCCGCGACCCTGGCGTAATCCTTCGGCTTGGCCTCGCGGATCCGGATTTCGCTGGATCTCACGCGCGCACCTCTGCTTTCTCGCACCGGCTTCTCGACCATCCCAGCCTAGAGAGGCGCCGGTGTGCCACGTCTCGCCGCATCCCTACGGCCCGGCCCGTTCGTCGTCGTTGTCGTCGAGGAGGCGTTCGGGGTGGTGGTAGTCGTTGGTGCGGGGTCCGCCGCGGTCGAAGCGTTCCGGTGGAAACCACGCGGTGCGGTGGTTGGGGAGTTTGGTTGTGGCCCAGCCATTTCCGATCAGTTTGTGGTTGGGTGGGCACGCTAGGGTGAGGTTGGTGATGTCGGTGGCTCCGCCGGTGGACCACTCGTTGATGTGGTGGACTTCGCACTTGTCGGCGGGCACGTCGCAGCCGGGGCACGTGCAACCCCGTTCGGCG
The DNA here is from genome assembly GCF_048287075.1 of Mycobacterium sp. 23. NCBI lineage: Bacteria > Bacillati > Actinomycetota > Actinomycetes > Mycobacteriales > Mycobacteriaceae > Mycobacterium > Mycobacterium sp. 23. The sequence goes on along the minus strand of NZ_JBLVUX010000005.1, from coordinate 1,535,898 downwards.
GCGAACAGGGCCAGCCGTTGGTCGGGGGAGGCGATGCGGCGGGCGCGCCCGAGGTAGAGGGGCCGGTTGGAGTGTCCGTCGAAAACGGCCAGATAGTGGACGGCGTGGGCAGCCATGGCGATCAGTTCCCGCATCGGGATCACGGTGCCGCTGGCGGTGACGCCATGGCCGGCGGCCGCGGTCAGTTCCTGCAGCGTGGTGGTGACGACGACGGTGACCGGCAGCCCGTGGTGCTGGCCGAGGGAGGGGTCGCCGAGTTGGCGGCGCAGCAGAAAGTTGAGGGCATCGTGTTGGCGTTGGCCATGGGTGCGGGTATCGGAGGCTACTGATTCGTCGGTGGCATCCGGTGACGGGTTATCGGGGATGCACGCACCGGGGGCGGCGAAGTGGGCCAGCCAGGCCTCGATTTGAGCGCGGAGTTCGGGGGTGGCGATCAGGGTGGCTTCGCTCATTCCGTCGGCGCGTTGAGGTTTGAAGGTGAAGCTGCGTTGGCGGGCGCGGTCGCGGTCGGAGAACTTGCCGTCGGGGTTGATCAGGACGGCGGCGCGTTTGGCGGCTTTGTCGAGCTGGTCGGGGCGTAGCCGGGAGGCGTGCTGGGCCAACAGGTGTTCAGCGTGCTCAACGACGGGGACCGGGGTGTCGGCGGGCAGGTCGCGCACGAAGGTCTGAATGACGCGCAGGTGCTGGGCATCGAGCATGCCCGCACGCCATTGCTCGGCTGTGGCGGGTAATTCGGGAGGCAGGTGTTCGCCGGTGAGGGTGGTGCGGGGAGCGAGCTGGGCGGCGTCGCGGATGCGGCGGCGCGCTTCGGCGTAGCTGATGCGGCACCAGTCGGCGATGACCTGGTGGGCGGGACCGCCGATGTCGGCGGGGTCCTCGCTGGCCAGGCTGTGGATGATGTCGTGGCTGATCACGGCTTGGCGGCGCGCGCCGGTTTCGAGGCGTTCGAGGGCGCGGGCGCGTATCACGGGATTCAGGGAGGGGTAGTGAAGTTCGCTGAGTGCGGCGACGGCGGCATCGAGTGCGTCGAAGGCGGCAACCACATCCGCCGGCGCCGTTATCGCACTCATGTTCGAATTCTATTGGCAGGGAGTGACGTTCGTCCGAGCCGACCAACGTACTTGTGGACAAAACTCCAACTTGGGATAACTCCGTCGCTCGCTACCGTTACCTCGTGGATCAGTGGGATAAGGGCGATGTCCAGGAGCTCCGCGGAGCCTGCTACCGGCGTGACGCAAACGGCATCGTCGAAGCGCTCCGCGGACGGCCGATCAACGACGTGCTGCAGATGGCCGGCGACGGATTACTCGTCGCGCTCGACCAGCACGCACCGGAAGCGGCCGAACTCGCCGCCGAATGCGAGACGGCACTTAGGACCCGGGACTGGCAAGGTGACGAAGAGTTGGCCGATCAACTCTCCGCAGCACTGGGCCACGGTCCGACGCCTATGCTTCGCCCGCTGAAAATTGACTTGGAAGAGGTGGCAGAACTGCTCGAAGGGGATCCCACGGAAGGTGGCGGTTGGATCGACCTCGACACCGGCGTGGGTTGGCCAGAATCAATCGACTTCGAAGAGGCCGGCCTCTGCGACGATGACCTCGACGACCCAGACCGTTGGCTGCAGGTGCCCGTCGAAGGATCCCACCACGGTTACCGCGACATGGAATTGTTCATCGCCACGATCGACGACCCCGCGATCGCCGACCGCCTGGACATCGCAATTTCGGGCAAAGGCGCGTTCCGGCGGTTCAAGGACGTGTTGTCGCGATGGCCGGACGAACTGCAGCGCTACTTTCGGTTTTCGGAGGAACGCAAACGCGGCCGTGCCCGCGCCTGGCTGGCTGCTCAAGGGCACCGGCCGGTCGGAGCGCCACGAGTCTGAGGGGAGTCGCCCGCCCAGTAGGCTTCGACCCATGCGGGTAGGCGTACTGGGAGCAAAAGGCAAAGTCGGGGCGACGATGGTGCGGGCGGTCGAGGCCGCCGACGATCTGACCCTCTCGGCACAAGTCGACCAGGGCGACGCGCTGAGCCTGTTGACCGACGGCGACACCGAGGCGGTCATCGACTTCACCCATCCCGACGTCGTGATGGACAATCTGAAGTTCTTGATCGACAACGGAATTCATGCCGTCGTGGGCACCACCGGATTCACCGGCGAGCGTATCGAACAGGTCGAGTCCTGGCTCGCCGACAAGCCCGGAACGTCCGTGCTGATCGCACCGAACTTCGCCATCGGCGCGGTGTTGTCCATGCATTTCGCCAAGCAGGCGGCGCCCTTCTTCGACTCGATCGAGGTCATCGAACTGCATCACCCGCACAAGGCCGACGCGCCGTCGGGCACCGCGACCCGCACCGCCAAGCTCATCGCCGAGGCTCGAAAAGGCCTGCCGCCCAACCCCGATGCCACCAGCACCAGCCTGCCCGGCGCACGCGGTGCCGACGTCGACGGCATCCCGGTGCACGCGGTGCGGTTGGCCGGCCTGGTCGCGCATCAGGAGGTGCTGTTCGGCACCGAAGGCGAGACCCTGACCATCCGCCACGACAGCCTCGACCGCACGTCCTTCGTGCCCGGCGTGCTGCTCGCGGTGCGCCGCGTAACGGAGCGGCCCGGACTGACCATTGGAATAGAGCCACTGCTCAACTTGCAATGACGAAGACCGTGCGCATCCAGCTGCTGATCGCCTTCCTCTGCGTGGCGATGCTGGTGTACTTCGTCCTGCTCGGCCGGATAGCCCTGGTGATGGTGGGTTCCGGGCGGCCGGCCGCCGTGGGCTTGGGGTTGGCGCTGCTGATCATGCCGTTCCTCGGACTCTGGGCGATGATCGCGACACTGCGCGCGGGATTCGCCCACCAGAAGCTGGCCCGACTCATCGCCGACGAGGGAATGGAACTCGACGTCAGTACCCTGCCGCGGCGGGCCTCCGGCCGCATCGAGCGCGATGCCGCCGACGCGTTGTTCCAGACCGTGCGTAGCGAACTGGAGCACGACCCGGAAAATTGGCGCCGCTGGTACCGGCTGGCGCGAGCTTACGACTATGCGGGAGATCGCCGTCGGGCCCGCGAAGCGATGAAGGCGGCGGTCCAGTTGGAGGCGCAACAGTGAGCAAGCTGTTGATCGTCCATCACACGCCGTCGCCGCACTGCCAGGAGATGTTCGAGGCGGTGCTGGCCGGGGCCACCGCACCTGAGATCGAGGGTGTGGAGGTGGTGCGGCGACCGGCTCTGACCGTCTCGCCGGTGGAGATGCTGGAGGCCGACGGGTATCTGCTCGGGACACCGGCGAACCTGGGCTACATCAGTGGTGCCCTCAAGCACGCCTTCGACGAGTCCTACTACCAGCTGCTCGACGCCGGCCGGGGAAGGCCGTTCGGCCTCTATATCCACGGCAATGAGGGCAGCGAGGGAGCGCAGCGGGCCGTGGACGGCATCACCGCCGGCCTGGGCTGGGAGAAAGCGGCGGATCACGTGGTGGTGTCAGGCAGGCCCTCGAAGGCCGACCTCGAGGCCTGCTGGAACCTCGGCGCGACAATCGCTGCGACGTTAATGGACTGAGGGACGGGAGAGCAGCATGGGCACACCGCCTTCTTCCGCGGATGACCTGGCGCATCTGCTCGGCACCCTGGCAGTGGAGCTAGAGGGGCAGAGTGACCCCGAGACAGTGTTGCAGGAGATCGTCCGCAGTTCTGTGCAGATCGTGCCGGGTGCACGTTGGGCGGGGATATCTCTGATCCAAGGGGATCGGGTTGAGTCACGGGTTCCCACCGATCGGGTCGTGGCGCTCTTGGATCAGCTGCAGTCCGAGCTGGATGAGGGGCCCTGTCTGAGCGCGATGCGGGAAGGGCACACGGTCAGGATCGACGACCTGGCCACCGACGGTCGGTGGCCATACTTCGCCGATGCAGCCATGCATTGCGGTGTGCGAAGCCTGCTGTCGTTCCGGCTCTTCGTCCACCGCGGGAGCCTGGGCGCCCTCAATCTCTATGGCGGCGAGGCCGACGTTTTCGACGACGAATCCGTCCTCGTCGGAGAGGTGCTGGCCCAACACGCGTCGGTCGCGCTCGCCCGGCTGAATGCCGAAGCTCGGTTCCAGCAGGCGTTGGACAGCCGGGACATCATCGGGCAGGCCAAAGGTTTGTTGATGCAGCGCAACGGTGTCGACGGGCTGCACGCGTTCCGGATGCTGCTGAAGGTGTCGCAGGAAACCCATACGAAGTTGGTCGACGTCGCGCGGCAGCTGGTGAGCCTGCACGAGTCGGGGCTCTCGCAGGCCGGGTAGGACGAGGAACTCGAGTGCCGGCGTGGCCGTGTGCGGGGCTGACCAAGCCGTCGAACGGTCGCCGATTCGGGAAACGTCCTGACACCAGTTCGCAAAATGCGCGACAATGACGACAATATTGTCCAGTTTCGACAAGCGTTTATCCGCGGCCGGTCGACTGGCGCTATTGTACAAACGCTTTACATTGACGCCTTGGCAATTTATGACCACCGGTCAATTTTGAATTTAACTGATCTTAATTGGACTGCCGCGCGGCAGCGAACTCGCGTTACGGTGCCGTCACCGGCGGCGCGGTGAGGCAGGATTTGCCACGCTGAAATACCGTAAAAATGCAGCTCACAGCCCCTGATCTATACCGAGGGGTCGGCCGCGGATGGAGTGATTGCTCTCAGTGCCGGAGGCGCGCTGCGAGTTCGTGCCGGCCGTCGTGGTGACGTGCGCAACGAAATTGTCGGAAAAAGATATGCATTTTGTACTGAATTGCTGAATTCTGCCGTACCCTATGCCCACGATGACGATTGCCACGCTGTCATCAACGGGAAATTTTCGGGCGACGTTAGGGGCCGGCTGATGTCATATTTGGTCGCAGGTCCAGAGGTGACCGCGGCGGCGGCCGCGAACCTGGACGGCATCGGTGCGGCGATCCGGGCTGCCAACAACGCGGCCGCGTTCGCGACGACGCAGCTACTGCCCGCGGCTCAGGATGAGGTTTCGGCGGCGATCGCCGCCCTGTTCGGTAGCCACGCCCACGACTATCAGGGCATCGCCGCGCAAGCGACGGCGTTTCACGACCGGTTCGCTCAGGTCCTCGACGCGGCTGCGTCGTCGTATGCGTCGGCCGAGTCCGCCAACGTGTTGCAGATCGTGCAGCAGGACGTGCTCGGCATCGTGAACGCTCCCACTCAGTTGCTGCTGGGCCGGCCTTTGATCGGTGACGGGGCGAACGGGGCCGCGGGGACGGGACAGAACGGCGGGGCTGGGGGCCTGCTGTGGGGTAATGGCGGCGCTGGCGGATCTGGTGTGGCCGGCACCGCAACAACCGCGGCCGGACCCGGCGGCGCCGGCGGTGCCGCGGGCCTGTTCGGCAACGGAGGCGTCGGCGGGACGGGCGGCGTAGGCGCCGCCGGCCAGGCCGGTGGTACCGGCGGCATCGGCGGTGCCGGAGGCATGCTCACCGGCGCCGGCGGCTCCGGTGGGGTCGGTGGTGCCGGCGGGGCCGGTGCGCCCGGCCTGGTCGGTGGCACCGGGGGAGCCGGGGGAGTCGGTGGCAGCAACGGACTGTTCGGTGCGGCCGGCGCAGGCGGTGCGGGTGGCGTCGGCGGCGCCGGTGGTATCGGGGCCACTGGCAGCGCCGGCGGCCAGGGTGGCACCGGCGCTGCGGGTGGATCCGGCGGCTTGGGTGGCGCCGGCGGCGCGAACACTTCGCTGTTCGGGCAAGGCGGTGCCGGCGGGGCCGGTGGCCTGGGCGGTGTGGGCGGACAGGGCGGTGCCGGTGCTTCCGGTGTCGGCCTGGGGGCCGACGGCGGGACGGGGGGCACCGGTGGCGTTGGCGGCCACGGTGGTGGCGCGGGCGCGGGCGGTGCGGGCGGGCTCTTCGGCGCCGCGGGCGCTACCGGCGGCGTGGGCCAGGGCGGCCAGGGTGGCCAGGGCGGCACGGGTGGCACCGGAGACGCCGGCACAGCCGGTGTCTATGGAGTCAACGGCGGTATCGGCAACACCGGTTACGCGGGTGGCCACGGCGGCGCCGGTGGCGCCGGGGGCAGCAGCTTCGCGGGCGGCAGCAGCGGCGCCGGCGGCCAGGGTGGCCAGGGCGGCACCGGCGGCACTGGCGGCGCGGGCGCGTCCGGTGTCGGCCACGCCGACGACGGCGGTCAAGGTGGTAAGGGCGGCGCCGGCGGTCAGGCCGGGATCGGTGGTGCCGGCAGCACTGCCGGGGCCGCGGGCCTCGGTGGTCGCGGCGGCCAGGGTGGCGCGGGTGGCGCGGGTGACGTGGGTATCGACGCTGGTCCCGGTACCAACACCGGGGGCACCGGCTACGCCGGTGGTCAGGGTGGCCTCGGTGGTGACGGCGGCGGCACGGGCGCCGGCGGTGTCAACGGCACCGGAGGTCAGGGTGGCCAGGGCGGTGTGGGCGGTCAGGGCGGCGCTGGTGGCTCCGGCGTCGGCCTCGGGGTTCAGGGCGGTGCGGGCGGTACCGGTGGTGCCGGCGGTCACGCAGGCGGTGGCGGCCAGGCCGGCACAGGTGGTGCCGGCGGCGGCGTGGGCGCCTCGGGCACCGGCGGTACGGGCGGCACGGGCGGTGCGGGTGGCGCCGGTGACAGCGGCGGCAACGCCGCACCCGGGACCAATGTCGGCGGCACCGGCTTCGCAGGTGGCGTTGGAGGGGCCGGCGGCGCCGGCGGCGATACCGGCGCCGGCGGTGTCAACGGCACCGGCGGCAGCGGCGGCCAGGGTGGTGTCGGCGGTCAAGGCGGCGCCGGTGGATCGGGCGTCGGTCTCGGTGTGGTGGGTGGCGCCGGTGGTACCGGTGGCGCCGGTGGCCAAGCCGGCACCGGCGGCCAGGCCGGCACCGGCGGCCTCGGCGGCGGGACGGGCGCCGCGGGTACCGGCGGTACGGGCGGTCAGGGCGGCTCGGGTGGGGCCGGCGACATCGGCAGCAACGCCGCGCCGGGCACCAACACCGGCGGCACGGGTTTCGCGGGTGGCCAGGGCGGTAGTGGCGGTGCCGGCGGCGGCTCCGGCGCTGGTGGTGTCAATGGCATCGGCGGTCAGGGTGGTCAGGGCGGCACGGGTGGTCAGGGTGGCACCGGTGGGTCCGGGGTCGGCCTCGGCGTGGCCGGCGGCAAGGGTGGCACCGGCGGCGCCGGTGGTCAGGCGGGCGCGGGCGGTCAGGCCGGCGCCGGTGGTCTCGGTGGTGGCGTGGGTGCTGCGGGTACCGGCGGTGCCGGCGGTCAGGGCGGCTCGGGTGGGGCCGGCGACGTCGGCAGCAACGCTGCCCCCGGCGCCAACACCGGCGGCACGGGTTTCGCGGGTGGCCAGGGAGGTAGTGGCGGTGCCGGCGGCGGCTCCGGCGCTGGTGGTGTCAATGGCACCGGTGGTCAGGGTGGACAAGGCGGGACGGGCGGTAAGGGTGGCGCCGGCGGTTCCGGTGCGGGATTGGGCGTGGCCGGCGGTAAGGGCGGCACCGGCGGCGCCGGGGGCCAGGCCGGCACTGGCGGGTCCGCCGGAGCCGGCGGCACCGGCGGAGGCGCCGGCGCGGCGGGAGCAGGTGGTACCGGCGGGCAGGGTGGCACCGGCGGCGACGCCGGCGCCAACACCGGTACGGTCCTCGCCGGCAGCAAAGGACTCACCGGGCTCGCGGGCGGTGCCGGCGGTAACGGTGGCGCTGGCGGCAGCACCTTTGCCGGGGGCGTCAACGGCACGGGCGGTGCCGGCGGCCACGGCGGTACCGGTGGCACCGGTGGCACCGGCGGGTCCGGCGTCGGCTTTCAGGTGGCGGGCGGCACCGGCGGCACCGGTGGTGCCGGCGGCAATGCCGGCACCGGCGGTCAGGCAGGCAGCGGCGGGACCGGCGGCGGCAACGGAGTGGCCGGCAACGGCGGCACCGGTGGTCAGGGCGGCACCGGCGGCAAGGGCGACGTTGGCGCGGTTGGCGGGGTCGGCGCCAAGGGCGGCACCGGATTCGCGGGCGGCGTGGGAGGCCAGGGCGGCACCGGCGGGAACAGCGCCGGCGGAACCTTCGGCAAGGGAGGCGCCGGCGGCAACGGTGGTGACGGCGGCGCAGGCGGCGCCGGCGGGTCCGGGCTCAACTTCGGCAAGGCGGGCGGCGCCGGTGGTGACGGCGGCGGCGGTGGTGCCGCAGGCACGGGCGGTTTGGACGGGACCAATGGGCTCGGCGGCGGCGGCACGCTGACGGCGAATGCCGGCAATGGCGGCAACGGCGGCCAGGGTGGCCTCGGGGGTAACGGCGACAACGGCGCCGCCGGTTCTGTGGGCGGAAAGGGCGGCACCGGTTTCGCCGGTGGGGCGGGCGGTAACGGTGGTGCCGGCGGGTCCAGCGGTGCCGGTGGCATCAACGGCAGTGGCGGCAACGCGGGCAGCGGCGGCGCCGGCGGTAGCGGCGGCAACGGCGGCACCGGCGTCGGCTACGGTCTGGCCGGCGGCGCGGGCGGCGACGGTGGTGTGGGCGGCAATGCCGGCGCGGCCGGCGCTGCCGGTGTGGGCGGCACCGGCGGTAACAGCGGAGTCGCCGGCAACGGTGGTGCAGGTGGCGCCGGTGGCAGCGGTGGCAACGGTGACGTGGGCCGCAACGGCACCGGCGGCGGAACCAATGGTTCGACAGGATTCGCGGGCGGCGCCGGCGGCAAGGGCGGCGCGGGCGGCAACACGGTCGCCGGCGGCACCAACGGCGCCGGCGGCGCAGGTGGCAGCGGCGGTGACGGCGGCGCCGGCGGCAAAGGTGGCACCGGCGTCGGATATGACGTCGATGGTGGTAAAGGCGGCGACGGCGGTGCGGGCGGCAACGCCGGAGCCGGTGGGGCCAGCGGCACCGGGGGCGGCAACGGCGGCACCGGAAACTTTGGCAATGGCGGGAAGGGCGGTGCCGGTGGCACCGGCGGCGACGGCGACATCGGGACCACCGGGGACCCCGGCGCCAAGGGCTTCCTCGGACACGCCGGCGGTGCCGGGGGTAAGGGCGGTGCGGGCGGCAACAGCGGCGCCGGCGGCAACAACGGCGTCGGCGGCGTCGGTGGCGACGGCGGCGAGGGCGGTCAGGGTGGCCAGGGCGGAACTGGCCTGGGCCTGGCCGTCGACGGTGGCGAGGGCGGTCAGGGCGGCGCCGGCGGCAACGCCGGGGCCGGCGGCGCGAGCGGCTCCGGTGGCGCCGGCGGCGGCACCGGGAGCTTCGGCAACGGCGGCAAGGGTGGCCAGGGCGGCAATGGTGGTGACGGCGGCCTGGGTACGACGGGCAGCGCCGGCAACCAGGGCAACCAGGGCCACGCCGGCGGCGCCGGCGGCAAGGGTGGCGTCGGTGGTAGCAGCGGCGCCGGCGGCGCGAACGGCAGCGGCGGCACTGGCGGCACCGGGGGCAAGGGCGGTACCGGCGGCGACGGCGGCAACGGTGTCGGCTTCAGCGGCAACGGTGGCAAGGGCGGCACGGGCGGCTTCGGCGGCGCCGCCGGTGCCGGCGGAGCCGCGGGCTCAGGAGGCAGCGGCGGTTCCATCGGTACCGCAGGCACGGGTGGCGTCGGCGGTGACGGCGGCAATGGTGGCAACGGCAGCATCGGCACCACCGGCATCAACGGCGTCCCTGGCAACGTCGGCGGCACCGGCGGCGGCGGTGGCGGCGGCGGCGAAGGCGGCCAGGGTGGCAGTACCACCGCGGGCGGCGTCAACGGCAGCGGCGGCAACGGTGGCAAGGGCGGCCGAGGCGGCCAGGGCGGCTTCGGCGGCACCGGATCGGCCAGCAACGACGGTGGCGCCGGTGGCGCTGGAGGTCAGGGCGGCGCAGCCGGCGCCGCCGGCGCCGTCGGCACCGGCGGTGGCGGCGGCAAGACCGGCAATGTCGGCGTTGGCGGCAACGGCGGAATCGGCGGAACCGGCGGTGCCGGGGGCGCCGGCGCTAATGGTGGAAACAACCTGAACGGCCTGGGCGGCGGCAAAGGCGGGGCCGGCGGCACAGGCGGCGTCGGCGGCAACAGCGCGGTTGGTGGCTTCAACGGCAACGGCGGCGCGGGCGGCAGCGGCGGCAGCGGTGGCAGCGGCGGCGCCGGCGGTGCCGGTGTCGGGCAGAACGGTGCGAACGGTGGCGCCGGAGGCGACGGCGGTAACGCAGGCACCGGCGGCGCGGCCGGAGCAGGGGGGACCGGCGGTAGCAACGGCCTCAACGGCGCCGGCGGCAACGGCGGCACGGGCGGGACGGGCGGCACGGGCGGCCAGACGGTGAGCGGTCCGGCCAAGGGCGGCAACGGGGGCCAGGGCGGTGCCGGCGGCTCCAACATCGGAGGCTACGGCGGCGGCACTGCTGGTTCCGGGGGCACCGGCGGGACCGGGGGGGTCGGCGGCGCCGGGACCACCGGTTTGCTGAACCAGAACGGCGGCACCGGGGGCACCGGCGGCGACGGCGGAAAGGGTGGCGCGGGCGGCCAGAGCCTCGCGGTGGGCGGCGCCAACGGCAACGGCGGCACCGGCGGCAACGGCGGCAATGGCGGGACCGGCGGCGACGCCGGCACCACCTCCGGGCAGAACGGCTCCTCCGGTGGTACCGGCGGCACTGGGGGTAAGTCAGGAACCGGTGGCGCGGCAGGAACCGGCGGCAGCGGCGGCAGCAACGGCAACAACGGCGCCGGCGGCAACGGCGGCAACGGTGGCAAGGGCGCAGCGGGTGTCACCAACCCGGCGGGCGGCACCAACGGCGGCAACGGCGGCAGCGGCGGTGTCGGCGGTGCCAACAGCGGCGGCTTCGGCGGCGGTTCTGGCGGGGCGGGCGGCACCGGCGGCACCGGCGGTGCCGGTGGCGCAGGCGGGAACGGTGGCCTCAACCAGGCCGGCTTCACCGGCGGAACCGGCGGCGTGGGCGGCACCGGCGGTGCGGGTGGCAACAACAGCGCGGTCGGAGGGAACAACGGCAACGGCGGCGCCGGCGGTAACGGCGGAGTCGGCGGGACCGGTGGCAATGCGGGTACGACCTCAGGCCAGAATGCCTCCAACGGCGGCCAGGGTGGAGACGGCGGAGCCGCCGGCACCGGCGGTGCGGTCGGCACCGGCGGCTCCGGCGGCGCCAATGGCCTCAATGGCGTAGGCGGCACCGGAGGCGCTGGCGGCAACGGTGCCGCGGGCTCCACGAACCCGTTCGGTGGCACCAACGGCGGCGCCGGCGGTGCCGGCGGGCGCGGTGGTGACTCGGTCGGCGGGTTCGGCGGCGGTGGCGGTGGCGCCGGCGGTCTCGGTGGCAACGGCGGCGCCGGCGGCACCGGCCCGAGCGGCGCCGTCAACCAGCCGGGCTACGACGGCGGCATCGGCGGCAACGGCGGTACCGGCGGCGCGGGCGGCAACGCCACCAATGGCGGAGTCAACGGTTTGGGCGGCAAGGGCGGCAACGGCGGAAATGGTGGCACCGGAGGCAACGGTGGCGCCGGATCCGTTCAGGCTGGCCTGCCGGGCGCCAACGGCGGGGCCGGTGGCGACTCCGGCGTCGGTGGGGCGTCCGGGACCGGCGGCAACGGCGGCGGCAACGGTGGCAACGGCATCGCCGGCAACGGCGGCAAGGGCGGCACCGGCGGCGTGGGCGACACAATCAGGGGCCTGGACGGCGGCAAGGGGGGCACAGGCGGAGCCGGTGGCAACAATGTCCTGGGCTTTGGCGGCGGGGCCGCGGGTAACGGCGGCGACGGCGGCACCGGCGGCGCGGGCGGCAGCGGCGCCAACGGCGGAACCGACACAGCGGGCACCGACGGTGGCCACGGCGGTCAGGGCGGCACCGGTGGCGCCGGCGGTAACAGCCTGTCGACGGGGGTCAACGGTACCGGCGGTCAGGGCGGCAATGGCGGCGTCGGCGGTCAGGCGGGCAATGCCGGCAACGCCTCGGGCGGACAGGTTGGAAAACAGGGCGGCCAAGGCGGCAACGGCGGCGATGCCGGCTTCGGCGGTGCCGCCGGCACCGGCGGCATCGGCGGCAGCAATGGCAGTAACGGCACCGGTGGCAATGGTGGTGCCGGTGGCACCGGCGGCCTGGGCGGCCAGACGACGAGTTTCAGCACGCCGGGCGGCAAGGGCGGCACTGGTGGCAATGGCGGTAACAACCTAGGCGGCTTCTTTGGCGGTGCCGCGGGCAACGGCGGCGCCGGCGGCAATGGCGGGGTCGGCGGCGACGGCGCTACCGGGGCCGCGCTAAGCCAGCCGGGTAACGGGAACAACGGCGTCAGTGCCGGTGCCGGCGGCGACGGCGGTTCCGGCGGGGCCGGCGGCATCAGCCGCGCCGGCGGCGCCAACGGCAACGGCGGTGTCGGTGGCAATGGTGGCGCCGGTGGCGTCGGTGGTCACGGTTCTGCCGGCTTCCTCTATCAGATCGTCGGCAGCTCGATCCAGTACTACGCCGGCGGCAATGGTGCGAACGGCGGTGCGGGCGGCGCAGCCGGGGTCGGTGGAGCCGCCGGAAACGGCGCCGGCACAGCGGGATCTGTCGGCAGCAACGGCACCGGCGGCGTCGGCGGCATGGGCGGCAACGGCGGCGCGGGAGCGTCCGGACTGAATAACGCCATCCCGCTCGTTCCTGCCGGAACCGGTGGCAACGGTGGGAACGGCGGAGCGGGTGGAGCGGGTATCGGCGGCGTCGGCGGGGGCAACGGCGGCGTCGGCGGCACCGGTGGCACGGGCGGCACCGGTGGCGACGCAACAAGTCTGACCAGTGGCCCCGGCGGCACCGGCGGCATAGGTGGCAAGGGCGGCGTCGCGATCGACGGTGGCACCGGCGGTGCCGGCGGGGTCGGAGGTCAAGGTGGCACCGGCGGCACCGGCACCGATGGCACCATGCAGTACGGCGCGACCAAGGGCGGTACCGGCGGAATGGGTGGAAACGGAGGCGTCGGTGGCGCCGCCATCGGCGGGGGCAACGCGGGTGTGGGCGGTGCCGGTGGCACGGGCGGCACCGGTGGCAAGGGTGGCTCAGCCATCGGCGTCGTCGGCAGCGGCGACGCCGCTGATGGTGGCGACGGCGGTACGGGCGGTGGTTCCGGCGGCGGTGGCAACGCCACCGGCGGCGGCAACGGCGGTGCCAGCGGCACCGGAGGAATGGGTGGCACCGGAGGTGACGGCGGCGCCGGAAACAGCAAGGGCGGCAACGGCGGCAACGGTGGACTAGGCCAGCGGGCGGGCACCGGCGGCAATGCCGACGGCGTCGGGAACGGCGGCGGTGGCGGCGTCGGTGGTACCGGCGGCACCGGCGGCACCGGCGGAGCCGGCTCCACCGGAGGAAACGGCGGACAGGGCGGCAACGGCAACGAAGGAGGCAACGCTGGTAACGCGACCGGTACCGGTGTTGGCGGCAACGGGGGTAAGGGCGGCAACGCCGGCAACGGCGGCAATGGCGGCAACGGCACCAACTTCCCGGGTTCCGGCGGCGCTTCCGGTGGCTCCGGCGGCGGCGGCGGCAACGGCGGTTCTCCGCTCGGCGTGAACGGTGGCTCGGGCGGACCCGGCACGCCCGGCAAAGCAGGAACGCAGGGACTCTGAGAGTTGATTCGATGAATTTCTTCGTCTTCCCACCCGAGATCAACTCCGCCCGGATTCTTTCCGGTGCGGGGTCGGTCCCGCTGCTGGAGGCTGCGGCGGCCTGGGAGGGGCTGTCCGCGGAGTTGGCTACGGCAGCGGCATCGTTCGGCTCGGTGACCTCCGGGCTGGCCGGTGGCGGGTGGCAGGGCCCGGCATCGATGGCCATGACGGCGGTGGCCACCGACTATGCGGGATGGCTGGGCGCGGCGGGCGCTCAGGCCGAGCAGGCGGCAAGCCAGGCCCGGATGGCCGCGGCCGTCTTCGAGGCGACGCTGGCCGCCACGGTCGACCCGGAGATCATCGCGGCAAACCGCGCCCAGCTAATAGCGCTGGTCGGGTCAAACCTGTTCGGGCAGAACGCACATGGCATCGCCGCAACCGAAGCCGAGTACGAGCTGATGTGGGCCCAGGACGTGGCCGCGATGTTCGGCTACCACGGCGGGGCCTCGCAAATCGTCTCTGCGCTTTCACCTTTCACCGAGCCGTTGCAAAATCTCGCCGGCCTGTCCGGCTTGGCGGCATCGGCGTCCGCTCCGGCCGCCCCCAGCCTCGATGCGCTCAACGTGGGCGTGGGCAACGTCGGCTCGTCCAACCTCGGATTGGCGAATCTGGGAAGTTTCAATGTCGGCGTCGGCAACGTCGGCGACCGCAATATCGGCTTCGCGAACACGGGCAACGGCAATCTGGGCTTCGGGCTGACCGGCGACAACCGGATCGGTTTCGGCGGCACCTACATCAGCATCGGCACCTCGGGCTTCGGTCTGGGCGGGTTGAACTCCGGCAACGGCAACGTCGGATTGTTCAACTCCGGCAACGGAAATGTCGGATTCTTCAACTCCGGCGCCGGCAACTTCGGCATCGGCAACTCGGGCCTGGGCAACACCGGTTTGTTCAACGCCGGCGCGTTCAACGTCGGCAGCGTCAACACGGGGTCGTGGAATACCGGCGGTTTCAACCCCGGTAACACCAACACCGGTTGGTTCAACAACGGCAATGTCAACACGGGCGCGTTCAACTTCGGGAACATGAACAACGGCCTGCTCAACACCGGCTCCTGGAACAACGGGGTGTTCCAGACCGGAGTTGGCCAGGGCAGCCTCCATATCCCGATCGTCACGCCGGATCTGACGTTGCCGCCGCTGGAAATCCCGTCGATTTCCGTTCCAGGGTTCGCGCTGCCGCCGATCACGGTGCCCTCGTTGAGCATTCCGGCGTCGACTACGCCCGCCGGGATCATGGTCAGCGGCTTCGGTCTCCCGCCGATCACGGTGCCGTCGTTGAGTATTCCGGCGTCGACTACGCCGGCCGGGATCATGGTCAGCGGCTTCGACCTGCCGCCGATCACCGTGCCGCCATTGACGATTCCGTCGTTCACGATCCCCGCGGGCATCAACGTGGGCGCGTTCGATCTGCCCCGGCTGACCATTCCGTCGATCACCACTCCGGCGATCACCACACCCCCGGGAATTGCGGTGAACGGCTTCGGCCTACCTCCGCTGAGCATTCCGCCGATCTCCATCCCGTCTCTGACGATCTCCGAGGGCATCAGTTTCGGTGGGTTCGATCTGCCTCAGTTGACCATCCCGTCGATCGACATCCCGTCGATCACGCTTCCGGGTATCGAGTTGGGGGCGTTTAACTTACCGCGGCTGACGATCCCGTCGCTCGCCATTCCGCCGATCACCATTCCGGGCGGGATCACGCTGGGCGCGTTCAACCTGCCCCAGTTGACCATCCCCTCGATCACCGTCGGAAGCATTCCTGTCGGGAGCTTCACGACGCCACCATTGAACCTTTCGAACATCTCCGTGACGCTGCCGGCATCGCCGCCGTTACCGCTGGTTCTGTTCATCCCCAACAACGTATTCTGGCTGACTACAGGGGTATCGGGAGTCTGGCCGCAGTTCGGCGGCGGAGTCACCACCCCGGGCAGTCCTCCGACCTCCGGCGGTCCTCCCGCCTACATCATCCTCGGCCCGGCCACCATCACCGGCGTCGGCGTCAACATCCCGTCGCTGACGCTCGGCGGGTTCAACCTCCCCGAGCTCACCACGCCCCCCATCACCGTCCCGCCCATCAATGTCGGCGGGTTCACGCTGCCAGAGATCAAGACACCGGCGATCACGACGCAAGCCATCACGATCGACCCGATCAAGGCAGCTGACTTCACACTGCCGCAGATTGTGACACCGCCGTTCAGCACCCCGCCGATCACGATCGATCCGATCCGGTTGGGCGCGTTCTCGCTGCCGCAGATCGTGACGCCCGCGATCACCACCCCGCCGATCACGATCGATTCGATCGCGGCAGCCGGATTTGTCCTGCCGCAACTCAGCATCCCGTCGGTCACGATTCCGCCGATCACCATCGACCCAATCGGCTTGAGTGCCTTCAACCTCCCGGCGATCACCACTCCGGCGATCACGACTCCACCGCTGTCGATCGATCCGATCGGGTTGGGCGGGTTTGAGCTGCCGCAGATCAGTACCCCGGCGTTGACGACGCCGGTGTTCACGATTCCGTCTGTCGGGTTGGGTGGGTTTGAGCTGCCGCAGGTGAGTGTGCCGGCGTTGACGACGCCGGTGTTCACGATTCCCTCGATTGGGTTGGGGGCGTTTGGGACTCCGGCGTTGACGGTGCCGAGTATTCATTTGCCGAGCACGGTGGTGGCTGAGGTGGCGGTGCCGGGTGGGCCGGGGTATTTCAACACCAGTGTGGCGCCGTCGTCGGGGTTCTTTAATTCTGGTGCTGGTGGTAATTCGGGTTTCGGCAATTATGGGTCGGGGTTGTCGGGGTGGTTGAACTCGAATGTGGCTGGGCTGGCGGGTAATTCCGGTGGCACGGGTGTGGTGAGTCTGGGTAGCGCGGTCTCGGGGTGGGTGCACACGGCGTTGTCGCCGGAGTCGTTGGCGACCGGGGTGAATCGGGTGTTGGCCAATGTGGGGGCCGGTAATGTCGGGGTGGGCAATCTCGGTAGTGCCAATGTGGGTGCGGCGAATCTGGGTGACTTCAATTTCGGGGCGGGCAATGTCGGCGCTCACAACTTCGGGTTGGGCAACACCGGCAGCCACAACATCGGGTTCGGGCTCAGTGGTGATCACCGCGTCGGGGTGGGCGGCACCTATGTGACTGTGGGTGCTGCTGGTGGGGTGGAGTCGTTCGCTTGGGGTGGGTTGAACTCTGGCAGTGGGAATCTCGGCCTGTTCAACTCGGGTACGGACAATGTGGGGTTGTTTAATTCGGGGTCGGGGAACTTCGGGATCGGGAACACCGGGGTAGGGAATACGGGGTTGTTCAACGCGGGGTCGTTGAACTGGGGTGTGTTTGATGGGGGTGTGGGCAACGTCGGGTTGTTCAATACGGGCAGTTTCAACACGGGCAGTTTCAATCCGGGTTCGTTTAACACCGGTGGTTTCAATGTGGGGGATACGAATACGGGGTGGTTCAACGGTGGGAATGTCAATACCGGGGTGTTGAACTTCGGGGACATGAACAACGGGGTGTTGAACACGGGTTCGTGGAATAACGGGGTGTTGCTGGCGGGGGTGGGTCAGGGCAGTGTGCATGTGGGGGTGGTGATTCCGGATGTGACGTTGCCGCCGTTGCAGGTTCCTTCGATTGCGGTGCCGGGGTTCGGGTTGCCGCCGGTCACGGTGCCCTCGTTGAGTATTCCGGCGTCGAGTACTCCGGCGGGGATCACGGTGGGTGGGTTCGGGTTGCCGCCGATCACGGTGCCCTCGATCTCGATTCCGGCCTCGAGCACTCCGGCGGGGATCACCGTGGGTGGGTTCGGCCTGCCGCCGATCACGGTGCCCTCCATCTCCATCCCGCCGCTCACGATTCCCGCCGGCACCAGCCTGGACGCATTCAATCTCCCCAAACTGGGCATTCCGTCGATCACCACTCCGCCGATCACCATCCCGGCCGGCATCAATGTCAGCGCTTTCGATCTACCTCGGCTCACCATTCCGTCGATCGATATCCCGTCGATCACCATCGCAGCCGGCACCAGCCTGGGCGCCTTCGATCTACCTCAACTGACGATCCCGGGGATCGATCTCCCCTCGATCACCATCCCCGCCGGCATCACCCTGGGCGCCTTCGACCTTCCCAAGCTGACCATTCCACCCATCACAGTCCCGCCGGTCAGCATCCCGTCCGGCACTACCGTGGGCGGATTCAACCTGCCCCAGCTGACCATTCCGTCATTCACAATCGGCAGCATCACCACCGGCAGCTTCACCACACCCCAAATCGGCCCGCAAGACCTGACCCTGACGCTGCCCACGGTGAACGTGCAGTTCGTCGCGTATCTGCCGAACAACATCACTTTCGCATCGACGGGTATTTCCGGCACGTACCCGCAAATCGGTGGGGGAGTCGTCAATCCCCAAGTCAACAACGGAAATCCGGCCGGAGGTCCCCCCGCCTACATTCAGTTCGGCCCACTCACGATCAGCGGCATCGAGTTCAGCATTCCATCGTTCACGATCGGCGGGTTCGGTCTTCCCGCGTTGACGACACCCGCCATCACCATCCCGTCGATTGCGGTGCCCGGGTTTGCCCTGCCGGAACTCACCACGCCGGCGTTCACGACGCCGTCGATCACGATCGATCCGATTGGCGCGGCAGCGTTTACGCTGCCGCAGATCACCACGCCGCCGATCACGACGCCACCGATCACCATCAATCCGATTGGCACCGGCGGCTTTACGTTGCCGCAGATCGTGACGCCGCCGATCACCACGCCGCCGATCACGATCGATCCGATCAGTCTGGCCAGGTTCGTCCTGCCGGAGATCAGCATTCCGCCGATCACGACTCCGCCGTTGTCAATTGACCCCATCGGTCTGGCTGCTTTCGCACTGCCCCAGATCAGTACCCCGGCGTTGACGACGCCGGTGTTCACGATTCCGTCTGTCGGGTTGGGCGGCTTCGCCTTACCGCAGATCAGTACCCCGGCGTTGACGACGCCGGTGTTCACGATTCCGTCTGTCGGGTTGGGTGGGTTTGAGCTGCCGCAGGTGAGTGTGCCGGCGTTGACGACGCCGGTGTTCACGATTCCCTCGATTGGGTTGGGGGCGTTTGGGACTCCGGCGTTGACGGTGCCGAGTATTCATTTGCCGAGCACGGTGGTGGCTGAGGTGGCGGTGCCGGGTGGGCCGGGGTATTTCAACACCAGTGTGGCGCCGTCGTCGGGGTTCTTTAATTCTGGTGCTGGTGGTAACTCGGGTTTCGGCAATTATGGGTCGGGGTTGTCGGGGTGGTTGAACTCGAATGTGGCTGGGCTGGCGGGTAATTCCGGTGGCACGGGTGTGGTGAGTCTGGGTAGCGCGGTCTCGGGGTGGGTGCATACCGCGTTGTCGCCGGAGTCGTTGGCGACCGGGGTGAATCGGGTGTTGGCCAATGTGGGGGCCGGTAATGTCGGGGTGGGCAATCTCGGTAGTGCCAATGTGGGTGCGGCGAATCTGGGTGACTTCAATTTCGGGGCGGGCAATGTCGGCGCTCACAACTTCGGGTTGGGCAACACCGGCAGCCACAACATCGGGTTCGGGCTCAGTGGTGATCACCGCGTCGGGGTGGGCGGCACCTATGTGACTGTGGGTGCTGCTGGTGGGGTGGAGTCGTTCGCTTGGGGTGGGTTGAACTCTGGCAGTGGGAATCTCGGCCTGTTCAACTCCGGTACGGACAATGTGGGGTTGTTTAATTCGGGGTCGGGGAACTTCGGGATCGGGAACACCGGGGTGGGCAATACGGGGTTGTTCAACGCGGGGTCGTTGAACTGGGGTGTGTTTGATGGGGGTGTGGGCAACGTCGGGTTGTTCAATACGGGCAGTTTCAACACGGGCAGTTTCAATCCGGGTTCGTTTAACACCGGTGGTTTCAATGTGGGGGATACGAATACGGGGTGGTTCAACGGTGGGAATGTCAATACCGGGGTGTTGAACTTCGGGGACATGAACAACGGGGTGTTGAACACGGGTTCGTGGAATAACGGGGTGTTGCTGGCGGGGGTGGGTCAGGGCAGTGTGCATGTGGGGGTGGTGATTCCGGATGTGACGTTGCCGCCGTTGCAGGTTCCTTCGATTGCGGTGCCGGGGTTCGGGTTGCCGCCGGTCACGGTGCCCTCGATTTCGATTCCGGCCTCGAGCACGCCGGCGGGGATCACGGTGGGTGGGTTCGGGTTGCCGCCGATCACGGTGCCCTCGATCTCGATTCCGGCCTCGAGCACCCCGGCGGGGATCACCGTGGGTGGGTTCGGCCTGCCGCCGATCACGGTGCCCTCAATCTCGATTCCGGCCTCGACCACCCCGGCGGGGATCACGGTGGGTGGGTTCGGGTTGCCGCCGATCACGCTGCCGCCCATCACGATTCCGCCGTTGACGATTCCGGCGGGGATCAACCTGGGTGCTTTCGAGTTGCCCACGTTGAGCATTCCGTCGATCAATATCCCGTCGATCACCATCGCAGCCGGCACCAGCCTGGGTGCCTTCGATCTCCCCAAACTGACGATCCCCGCGATCGATCTCCCCTCGATCACCATCCCCGCCGGCATCACCCTGGGCGCCTTCGACCTGCCCCGGTTGTCCATCCCCCCGATCGTCATCCCGCCGATCACCATCCCCGCCGGCACCACCATCGGCGGATTCAACCTGCCCCCCATCACCATTCCCTCACTCAACATCGCCAGCATCACCACCGGCAGCTTCACCACACCGCAAATCGGGCCAGGAAACCTGACTCTCAAGCTGCCGAAGGTTCACGCAGAGTTCATTGCTTTCATTCCCAACAACTTCTCTCTGTTGCAGTCGCAGGCTGCAGGCATCTTCCCCCAGATCGGCGGGGGAGTCATCAGCGGCGACCCCGGCAAAAACACCCCCAGCGCAGGTGGGCCTCCCGCCTACATCGACTTCGGCCCCATCACGATCAACGGCCTTGGCTTCCTCATCCCGCCGTTTACGGTCGACGGGTTCGGCCTTCCCGCGTTGACGACACCCGCCATCACCATCCCATCTATTGCGGTACCTGGTTTTGCGCTACCACAGATCACCACCCCGTCGATCACGACGCCGCCGATCACGATCGATCCGATTGGCGCGGCAGGGTTTACATTGCCGCAGATCGTCACGCCCCCATTCACGACGCCGTCGATCACCATCGACCCGATCGGGGCGGCCGCGTTCACGCTGCCGCAGATCACCACCCCGCCAATCACAACCCCACCGATCACCATTGATCCCATCGGGTTGAGCAACCTCGTCCTTCCGGCGATCACCACCCCGCCGATCACCACCCCGGCGCTGACCATCCCCTCAATCGGACTCGGCGGATTCGAGCTGCCCCAGATCAGTACCCCGGCGTTGACGACGCCGGTGTTCACCATCCCGTCAATCGGGTTGGGCGGCTTCGCCTTACCGCAGATCGGTACCCCGGCGTTGACGACGCCGGTGTTCACGATTCCGTCGATCGGGTTGGGTGGGTTTGAGCTGCCGCAGGTCACGACGCCGGCGTTGACGACGCCGGTGTTCACGATTCCCTCGATCGGGTTGGGGGCGTTTGCGACGCCACCGATAACGGTGCCCAGTATTCACTTGCCGAGCGCCGTTATCGCCGAGGTGGCGATCCCTGGCGGTCCCGGTTACTTCAACACCAGCGTCGCGCCGTCGTCGGGGTTCTTTAACTCCGGTGCCGGCGGTAACTCCGGGTTCGGCAATTATGGGTCGGGGTTGTCGGGGTGGTTGAACTCGAATGTGGCTGGGCTGGCGGGTAATACCGGTGGCACGGGTGTGGTGAGTCTGGGTAGCGCGGTCTCGGGCTGGGTGCATACCGCAATGTCGCCGGAGTCGTTGAGCGCGCAGGTCAACCGGGTGTTGGCCAATGTGGGGGCCGGCAATATCGGATTGGGCAATCTCGGCAGCGCCAACGTGGGCACCGCGAATCTGGGTGACTTCAACTTCGGGGCGGGCAATGTCGGCGCTCACAACGTCGGGTTGGGCAACACCGGCAGCCACAACATCGGGTTCGGGCTCAGTGGTGATCACCGCATCGGGGTGGGCGGCACCTATGTGACTGTGGGCGTTGCTGGTGGGGTGGAGTCGTTCGCTTGGGGTGGGTTGAATTCTGGCAGTGGGAATTTGGGGTTGTTCAACTCGGGTACGGACAATGTGGGGTTGTTTAATTCGGGGTCGGGGAACTTCGGGATCGGGAACACCGGGGTAGGGAATACGGGGTTGTTCAACGCGGGGTCGTTGAACTGGGGTGTCTTTGATGGGGGTGTGGGCAACGTCGGGTTGTTCAATACGGGCAGTTTCAACACGGGCAGTTTCAATCCGGGTTCGTTTAACACCGGTGGTTTCAATGTGGGGGATACGAATACGGGGTGGTTCAACGGTGGGGATGTCAATACCGGGGTGTTGAACTTCGGGGACATGAACAACGGGTTGTTGAACACGGGTTCGTGGAATAACGGGGTGTTGCTGGCGGGGGTGGGTCAGGGCAGTGTGCATGTGGGGGTGGTGATTCCGGATGTGACGTTGCCGCCGTTGCAGGTTCCTTCGATTGCGGTGCCGGGGTTCGGGTTGCCGCCGGTCACGGTGCCCTCGTTGAGTATTCCGGCGTCGAGCACGCCGGCGGGGATCACGGTGGGTGGGTTCGGGTTGCCGCCGATCACGGTGCCCTCGATCTCGATTCCGGCCTCGAGCACCCCGGCGGGGATCACCGTGGGTGGGTTCGGCCTGCCGCCGATCACGGTGCCCTCGATCTCGATTCCGGCCTCGACCACCCCGGCGGGGATCACGGTGGGTGGGTTCGGGTTGCCGCCGATCACGCTGCCGCCCATCACGATTCCGCCGTTGACGATTCCGGCGGGGATCAACCTGGGTGCTTTCGAGTTGCCCACGTTGAGCATTCCGTCGATCAATATCCCGTCGATCACCATCGCAGCCGGCACCAGCCTGGGTGCCTTCGATCTCCCCAAACTGACGATCCCCGCGATCGATCTCCCCTCGATCACCATCCCCGCCGGCATCACCCTGGGCGCCTTCGACCTGCCCCGGTTGTCCATCCCCCCGATCGTCATCCCGCCGATCACCATCCCCGCCGGCACCACCATCGGCGGATTCAACCTGCCCCCCATCACCATTCCCTCACTCAACATCGCCAGCATCACCACCGGCAGCTTCACCACACCACCTATCAACATCGCGAGCGTCAACATCAGTACGCCGTCGGTCAACATTCCGTTTGTCGCGTACCTGCCTAACAACATCCCCAACCTCCAGACAGGCGCCGCCGGCGTCTTCCCTCAGATCGGCGGGGGAGTCATCAGCAACATCGCCGGCAAGAACACCCCCAGCGCCGGCGGTCCCGGGGCCTACATCCAATTACCACCCTTCACAATCAATGGCCTTGGGATCCGAGTCGAGTCGTTCAGCATCAGTGGATTCAGTCTTCCTGCCTTGACGACACCCGCCATCAACATCCCGTCCATCGGCGTCGCCGGCTTCGCGCTACCCCAGATCACCACCCCGTCGATCACGACGCCGCCGATCACGATCGATCCGATTGGCGCGGCAGGGTTTACATTGCCGCAGATCGTCACGCCCCCATTCACGACGCCGTCGATCACCATCGACCCGATCGGGGCGGCCGCGTTCACGCTGCCGCAGATCACCACCCCGCCAATCACAACCCCACCGATCACCATTGATCCCATCGGGTTGAGCAACCTCGTCCTTCCGGCGATCACCACCCCGCCGATCACCACCCCGGCGCTGACCATCCCCTCAATCGGACTCGGCGGATTCGAGCTGCCCCAGATCAGTACCCCGGCGTTGACGACGCCGGTGTTCACCATCCCGTCAATCGGGTTGGGCGGCTTCGCCTTACCGCAGATCAGTACCCCGGCGTTGACGACGCCGGTGTTCACGATTCCGTCGATCGGGTTGGGTGGGTTTGAGCTGCCGCAGGTGAGTGTGCCGGCGTTGACGACGCCGGTGTTCACGATTCCCTCGATCGGGTTGGGGGCGTTTGCGACGCCACCGATAACGGTGCCCAGTATTCACTTGCCGAGCGCCGTTATCGCCGAGGTGGCGATCCCTGGCGGTCCCGGTTACTTCAACACCAGCGTCGCGCCGTCGTCGGGGTTCTTTAACTCCGGTGCCGGCGGTAACTCCGGGTTCGGCAATTATGGGTCGGGGTTGTCGGGGTGGTTGAACTCGAATGTGGCTGGGCTGGCGGGTAATACCGGTGGCACGGGTGTGGTGAGTCTGGGTAGCGCGGTCTCGGGCTGGGTGCATACCGCAATGTCGCCGGAGTCGTTGAGCGCGCAGGTCAACCGGGTGTTGGCCAATGTGGGGGCCGGCAATATCGGATTGGGCAATCTCGGCAGCGCCAACGTGGGCACCGCGAATCTGGGTGACTTCAACTTCGGGGCGGGCAATGTCGGCGCTCACAACGTCGGGTTGGGCAACACCGGCAGCCACAACGTCGGGTTCGGGCTCAGTGGTGATCACCGCATCGGGGTGGGCGGCACCTATGTCACCCTGGGTGCTGCTGGTGGGGTGGAGTCGTTCAGTCTGGGTGGGTTGAACTCTGGCAGTGGGAATCTCGGCCTGTTCAACTCCGGTACCGGCAATGTGGGGTTGTTCAATTCGGGGTCGGGCAACGTGGGTATTGGCAACACCGGGGCGGGCAACACCGGGTTGTTCAATGCCGGGTCGTGGAACGCGGGTCTGTTCGACGTCGGGCTGGGCAACACCGGAATCTTGAACACCGGCAACCTCAACACCGGCGTCGCCAACCCGGGCTCGTCGAATATGGGCAGCTTCAACACCGGCAGCTACAACACCGGTGCGTTCAACGCCGGGAACATGAACCAAGGCCTGTTCAACACCAGCGATTTCAACATCGGCGCGTTCCACACCGGGGCAGCCCCGCGCAGTTTGCACATTGCGATTAACACCCCGGATCTGTTGTTGCCGGCATTGGAGATCCCTGCGATCTCGGTGCCCGGGTTCGGTCTGCCGCCGATCACGGTGCCGTCGTTGACGATTCCGGCCTCGACCACGCCGGCGGGTATCACGGTGGGCGGGTTCGGTCTGCCGCCGATCACGGTGCCGTCGCTGTCGATTCCGGCCTCGACCACTCCCGCGGGGATCACGGTGGGCGGGTTCGATCTGCCACCGATCACGGTGCCCTCGATCTCGATTCCGGCCTCGACCACTCCCGCGGGGATCACGGTGGGCGGGTTCGGTCTGCCGCCGATCACGCTGCCGCCGGTATCGATACCGGCGTTCACCACTCCCGCGGGAATCGGGGTGGGAGCGTTCAACCTGCCCACGCTCGGCATCCCGTCGCTTTCCGTTCCTTCACTCACGATCGGCGCCGGCACCACAATCGGGGCGTTCGACCTGCCGCAGCTCAGCATCCCGTCGCTGACCATTCCGCGAATCACGATCCCCGCCGGAATCACACTGGGCGCCTTCGACCTGCCCCCGTTGTCCACCCCACCGATCTTCATCCCACCGATCACGATCCCCGCCGGCACCACGGTGGGCGGATTCAGCTTGCCCGCGCTCAGCATCCCGTCGATACCGATCGGGCAAATCGGCGCCGGCTCCTTCACGACACCCAATATCAATCTCGGCACCGTCACAATCACCCTGCCGCAGTTCAAGATCAATGATCTCGTCATATTCATTCCCAATAACCTCGTCAATTTCCAAACCACCGTCACCGGCCTCTACCCGCAGATCGGTGGGGGCGTCCAACAGAGCTCCGGAACCGGCGGACCCCCCGCCTATGCCCTGGTCGGTCCCGGCACCATCGGTGGCATCGGCGTCAACATCCCGTCCTTCAACATCAACGGCTTCAACCTCCCCGCACTCACGACGCCGGCCATCACCATCCCGCCCATCAGCGTCGCGGGATTCACCCTCCCGGAGATCACGACACCCACGATCATGATTCCGGCCCTGACCATCGACCCGATCGGCGTCGCGGGCTTCACCCTTCCGCAGATCAGCATCCCGGAATTCACCACTCCGCCCATCACGATCGACCCGATCGGCACCGGCGGCTTCACTCTTCCGCAGATCACCACGCCGCCCATCACGACCCCACCGTTCACCGTCGACCCCATCGGATTAGGTGGATTCACACTTCCTCAGCTCAACATCCCGGCAACCACCTCCGCGCCGTTCACGATCCCCTCGATCGGCGTCGGCGGGTTCACCCTGCCGCAGATCAGCACGCCGCCGCTCACGACGCCGTCGTTCACGATTCCCTCGATCGGCCTCGGCAGCTTCACGCTCCCGCAGATCAGCACGCCGCCGCTCACGACGCCGTCGTTCACGATTCCCTCGATCGGCCTCGGCAGCTTCACGCTCCCGCAGATCAGCACGCCGCCGCTCACCACGCCGTCCTTCACGATTCCGTCAATCGGGTTGGGCAGCATGACAACTCCCGCGTTGACCATCCCGCGTATCCACCTGCCGAGCACCACGATCACCAGTTTCGACATCCCGATCTGGCCGTTCTGATCGGCCCGGCTCAGGTGTACAACGGCCGAAACGCCTCCGCCGGCTGCCCCAGTGCCAGTGCCGAACTGGTGCCGATCGGCCCGTGCCGATCGAACAGCGTTGCGCTCCCGGTAGCGACCCCGCCCGAGCCGTAATGACTCTGGGCGGCCAGACCGACATACTCACCATCCGGTAGCCGGCTCGCGGTGACGGTGTAGTCGGCGTTGATGTAGCGCAGTCCGCCGGTGCCCCAATGAGTCAATGAGCTGGTCACATCACCGACGAAGGCCAGGCGGGTGAACGGCGTCAACGGATACCCCTGCACCATCGGCCGAAACATCCTCGTCCAAGCGAACTTCCGGGAGTGCGACTGTTCCCACTCGCCGGCCGCGATACCCGGGCTGCCTTCGGCAGTGGCGCCGTAACCCCAGATGAGGAAGGGCATGTCGGGTGGGAACTCCGCAGTGTCGGACGGAAGCGGCGGCATCTGCACCGAGTCCGACCACACCTCGCCCTCGGGATGCTCACCACGCCGCAGGAACAACGCGCTCGCGCGCGCGACCGTGCGTCCGTCCTGCACCAGTGCGCCGTCGACGAGTCTGATACGCCGGCCTTCCCGCTGCACCGACGTCAGTATCCGCACCGGCTCCAGCAGAGCCGGCCGCAACAGGTCCACGGTGAGGCGGGCGGGCTGAAACTCCGGGTCGAAGCCGGATTGCTCGATCCCCCAACCCAACAGGCCGCCGACAATCTGGCCGCCCATGGCTGCGCCCCATGGTCCGCGGGTCATCGGTCCGGGCAGGTAGCAATCACCGTCGGCGGTGAAAAACGCAGCAGGCTCCTGGATCGTCACCGCTACGACGATAGGGCAGGGACGTCCGGGCGCTGGCAGAAGTCCTCACCAGGAGTGGACGAAGGCCCCTGTCCCGTGGGAGGCCTCCCGAGCAAGCTGGATAACTATGACCACCTACACCAAGCCGCGCGTTCGAGACGCGGTCCGACACTTCAACAAGCACGTGCTCAACCCCGCCATGATGACTTTGGCGGGCCGCCGCTACTGGTACGCCTCGGTGATCAAGCACACCGGGCGGAAATCGGGGAACCATTACGCCACCCCGGTCGTCGCCGTCCCGATTCCCGACGGCTTCGTCGTGCCCCTGCCCTACGGTTCGGACGTCGACTGGCTGCGCAACGTGCGTGCCGCCGGATCCGCGACGATCAGGTCGAAGGGGCAGACCTACCACGTGGTGCGGCCGCACGTCGTCGACGCGTCCACTGTCGAGCCCCTGCTTCCCGCTGACCGGCGCCGGGTGTTTCATGCCTTCAACGTCGACAGCTACGCCAAATTCGCCCTGGCCTGAGGGGGCTGTTGCCCCTACCGTGGGTAGGTAGCCGACGGTAGGTGAGGAACGCGATGCCTGAAGTAGTGGAGATTTCGCGCAGCAGCAACCCATTCCGGCGCACCGGCGTTCACCTGGACGACCATGGAATCCCACGCTACGAGGGCCTACCGGCCACCTTGCTCGACATGCTCGGCGAGCAGGTCACCGCCCGGCCGAAAAGCGAAGCCGTGGTCGAGCTGGGCTCGGATCGGCTGACCTACCGTGAACTCTGGGACCGCGCATCGCGCGTCGCAGGCGGTTTGCGCGCCGACGGCCTGAAACAGGGCGACCGCGTTGCCGTGCGCTACCCGGCGGGAATCAACTGGGTGCTGGCTTTCTGGGGCACGGTGATGGCCGGAGGCATTGCGGTCGCAGTGAACACGCGATCAGCGCAACCGGAGGTCGACTTCGTGCTGTCCGACGCCGGGGTGCATATCGACCTTGACGCGGGCACTGCGCTGCCGGACGGTCCGCCGTACATCGCCGACCACCTCGGCCCGAAAGACGTTGCTGCGCTGTTCTATACGTCCGGCACCACCGGGCACCCCAAGGGGGTGCCGACCACGCATGAAGCCTTTGTGACCAACACGGAGAACGGGATTCGGTGTCTGGACCAGCCGCGCGACATCGGTGAGGAACTGCGCACGCTGATCTCGGTGCCGCTGTTTCACGTGACCGGTTGCAACACCCAGCTTTTGCCTGCCCTCCGACTCGGTGGGGCAGCGGTGATCATGCCCACGCTAAACCTCGACGAGTTGGTGGCCACCCTGACCGCCGAGCGTATCTCCGTGATGGTCACCGTCCCGGCGATCTACGCGCTGTTGCTGCGGCACAAGGACTTCGCCGCGGCCGACGTATCCGGCGTCCGCTGGGTCGGCTATGGCGGCGCGCCCATCGCGCCGACTCTGGTCCAGTCCGTGAAGAAGGCGTTCCCGCAGGCCGCCGTGTCGAACGGTTACGGCATGACTGAAACCGCATCGCTGATGACCATGCTGCCCGACGACGAGGCCATCGAGCACGCCGACTCGGTCGGTTACGCAGTGCCCTCGGTGGATCTCGGCGTGATCCCGAGCGAGACCGGTCAACTCGTCGGCGAACTGGTGACCCGGGGCGCCAACATCACAGCCGGCTACTGGAACCGGCCCGAGGCCACCGCGAGCACCATCGTGGACGGCTGGCTGCATACCGGCGACGTGGTTCGCGTCGATGACGCCGGCCGGGTGCACATCATCGACCGGCTCAAAGACATCATCAACCGCGGCGGCGAGAACATCTCCAGCGTTGAGGTCGAAGCGGCATTACTGGCTGCTCCCTCTGTCGCGGACGCCTGCGTTCTCGCGGTGCCGGATGACGTCATGGGGGAAAAGGTCGGCGCGGTGCTGTTCGGGGAGCAGGTCGATGTACCCGCGGTGCTTGAACACTGCCGCGAGCAGCTCGCGGATTACAAAGTTCCGCAGTATGTCTCGGTAGTGACGACGCCGTTGCCGCGCAATGCGGGTGGGAAACTGCTCAAAGCCAAGCTCCGCGAACAGGTTCAGTGGGGTTCGGCGTTGCGCTGAACGCCTCCCCGCTTTCCGGCAAGATTCTCGCGCCGCGCGCTTGATTTTCGCGCGGGTACCACAACAAAGTGACACGCTCAATATGGCGGTGTTACGAAGCCGTGAACCGGCTTGGGGCGCGCCAATCTGCCGGACGGGGGTGCCGGTCACCCGGCCCGCCTGAAGAAGAGGAGCAACACACATGTCTTTCCTGACCGCACAGACCGAAGAATTGACCGCCGCCGCGGGCAAGCTGCAAACCATCGGCGCCCAGCAGAGCGCCCAGAACGCCGCCGCCGCGGTTCCAATTACCTCCGGCATGATTCCCGCTGCCGCAGATGAGGTTTCGGCGCTGCAGGCATCCCTGTTCGCTGCGTACGGCGCGCTGTACCAACAGGTCAGCGCGGAAGCGACGGCCATGTACGACACGTTCGTCAATACCCTCGGACTCAGTGCCCAGAGTTATGCCGCCACCGAGTCGGCCAATTCGGCTGCCGCGGCACTACCCGCTGCGCTGACGGATTCCCCGTTGGCGGATGTGGCCAACATCGTCAACATCGGCGTCGGCAACTGGGCCTCGGCGGCGTCGAATCTGGTGGGGTTGGCCAACGGCGGCCTGTTGCTGCCTCTCGAAGAGGGCGCGGTGGAGGGCGCGGCCGATGTCGCGGGTCTGGAAGGAGCGGCGGCGGTTGGCGCCGGGGAGGCACCCGTTGCGGCAGGGCTCGCCGGATCGCCGATCGCCGCGATGTCGGCGCCGCCGGCCTGGGCCGGCCCGGCCTCCCTGGTGTCCAGTGCTTCGCCGCGACCGTCGGCCTGGGCAGCGGCGCCGCCGCCGGCCGCGGCGGATACGACGCTGCTGCCCGGCATGCCGGGAATGGCGTCAACGGGCCGCAGCAGCAGTGGATTCGGGGCGCCGCGCTACGGCGTGAAACCCATCGTCATGGCCCGCCCGGCGAGCATCTGAATTCCGGAAAGGATTGATAATGATCGACTTTGGCGCATTACCTCCAGAAATCAACTCCATCCGCATGTACACCGGCGCCGGTCCGGCGCCGATGATGGCGGCCGCCGCGGCCTGGAACGGACTGGCAGTCGAGCTCAGCACCACCGCGGATTCGTTCGAGTCGGTGGTCGCTGCGCTCACCACCGAGCAGTGGATGGGTCCCGCTTCGCTGTCCATGGCTGCCGCGGCCCAACCTTTTCTCGCCTGGTTGTCCTACACCGCGGACGCCACGGCGCTGGCGGGTGCGCAAGCTGTCGCGTCCGCGGCGGCGTTCGAGGCGGCCTATGCGATGACGGTCCCGCCGGGCGAGGTGGTCGCCAACAGAGCCCTGCTCGCGATGCTGGTGGCGACCAACGTCTTGGGACAGAACACGCCTGCCATCGCGGCCACCGAGGCGCACTACGGCGAAATGTGGGCTCAGGATGCGCTGGCGATGTACGGGTACGCCACGTCTTCGGCGGCCTCGGGAAAGCTGAACCCGTTGGCTCCGCCGGCCCAGGCCACCAACCCCGCCGGCCCGGCCGCCCAAGCAGCGGCGGTCAGCCAGGCCGTACAGCAATCCGGACTGAACAACCTGATCGGCGACATCCCCAACGCGGTGCGTGGCCTGGCCTCTCCGGCGGCGGCAGATGCCGCGGCTCTGGACTCGGTCACACAGAGCATCACCGATCTGCTGGCCGTCCCGTTCGTGCAGAACACCATCAACGGTGCCGTCAACACCGCCGGATGGTTCACCACTGCCGGGATCACCACGGCGGTGTTCCTGCAGCACACCCTGAACACCCTGCCCGCCGCTGGGTCCGCCGCCGGGATCGGTTCAGCAGGCGCCGCCGCGGTAGCGAATGCGGTGACCTCGATCGGCGCGGGAACCGCTCCGCTGCTGGGCGCCGCGTCCTCGGTCGGTGGGCTCTCGGTACCGGCAAGCTGGTCCACCGCCGCGCCTGCCGTCACTGCCGGCGCGACCGCCGCCGAGGGCACTGGTTGGGCGATGCCCGGGGAAACGGGGTTTGTGGCAGGTGCGCCCGGGATAGCGATGGGGGGCAAAGGCGCGGGTGGTGTCGCCGGGCCGCGCTACGGGTTCAGACCGGTGGTCATGCCCAGGCATGTAGTCGTCTGATCATTGGAATTCCCTATGAGAACGATGAGTTCACCGACAGCGGTTATGTTCATCGCGGTTTAAACTTCCCGCAACAGGTTGCCGACGAGGACCGGGGGTCGTCGGACGCTCAACGCATTTACGCCGAAACAGGATTCGCTGTTGGATTTTGGAGCCCTTCCGCCCGAGGTCAACTCGGCCTGCATGTAAGCCGGCGCGGGTCCGGCGCCGATGTTGGCCGCTGCGGCAGCGTGGAGCGGCATTTCCGATGAATTGCGCACCGCTGCTTCTTCTTTCGCATCTGTCGGGAAAAGCCTCAGCGCCGAGGCGCGGGTCGGCTCCGCGTCGCTGTCGATGGCGGCCCCCGCGCGCCTTCGTGGCGTGGCTGACCTGCACGGCGGACTCGTCGGCGCGCGCGGCGACGCAGGCCATGTCGTCGGCGGCCGCTTACGAGACGGCCTTTGCCCTGACCGTTCCTCCGGCAGAGGTGGCGGCCAACCGGGCTGAGCTATCCGCGCTGACCACAACTAACACTTTCGGGCAGAACACCCCGGCCACCGCGGTGCTCGAGGCGCGTTACAGCGAAATGTGGGCTCGTGACGCGGCCGCTATGTACGGCTACGCGGCTTCCTCCGCCGTGGCGGCACGACCTGGATCCGCTGACGAGCCCGTCTGCGACCACCAGCGCGGCCGGAATCGCAAACATGCAGCAGGCGGGCCTCGTCAGCCTGATCACGCAAGGCCCTGCGGCCGTCCAGAGTCTCGCCGCCCCGGAGGCCGTGGAGTACACCGGCACGACGTTGCTCGACCTTTTCGTCGAATTCGATCAAGCCGAGCTGTGGTGGGCAGATGAGTTCGACCACAACAGGGCCACGCACTACGACTACTCCATCGGTCAGATCGGCACCAACAGTGGCGATGACGACGCCGAGGAGATCGCCGGCCCGGTCGCTGAGCGGGCAGCCATGGCGCATCCCGTACGACCCACCCCGACGGCTGCCGGATTGGGCCGCGCGCACACGGTCGGTCAGCTGTCCGTGGGGCAAGCTGGTCCGATTCGGCACCGGTGAGGACCAGCAGGACGGTCGTGGATGGCACCTACTGGGCCGTCCCCGAGCACGACGAATCGGGCGGGGCGGTGCCGGTGGCACCGGGGATGGTCGCGACTGCCGGTGGCACCGGCGCACCGGGTCCGAGATAC
Source organism: Mycobacterium sp. 23 (assembly GCF_048287075.1). Lineage (NCBI taxonomy): Bacteria > Bacillati > Actinomycetota > Actinomycetes > Mycobacteriales > Mycobacteriaceae > Mycobacterium > Mycobacterium sp. 23. The sequence continues at coordinate 1,503,611 of NZ_JBLVUX010000005.1, read as the reverse complement.
GGCGTCAAGCCGATTGTGATGCCCAGGCAACGCATCCTCTGAACCGGGTCGTACGCTGTGCCCTATGCGGCCACCACCGCGCGATGTCCTCATCGCAAACCGCGGCGAGATCGCCCTCCGCATCATCCGCACCGCAACCGAACTCGGCTCGCGGACCGTCGCTGTCTATGCCGAGGATGACGCCGACAGTCCGCACGTGCACGCGGCCGACGAGGCAATTGCGCTGCGGGGCAACGGTGTAGCCGCCTACCTTGACCAGGCCGCCGTTCTGGACGGCGCGAAGGCGTCGGGTGTGACACTGGTTCACCCCGGTTACGGGTTCCTCAGTGAAAACCCCGAATTCGCGCGCGCCTGCACGTCCGCGGGCTTGGTGTTCGTAGGTCCGGACGCCGAAGTCCTCGAACTGGTCGGCAACAAGTCTTCGGCCCGCGCTTCGGCCGTCGCCGCCGGTGTTCCGGTGCTGGCCGCCACCGAGGGGCCGAGCAGCGTCGAGGACGTGCGCGCGTTCTTCGCTGTGCGCGACGGCGCCATCATGCTCAAGGCCCTGGCCGGTGGCGGCGGGCGCGGCATGCGCAGGGTCGATCGCCTCGACCAGATCGACGACGCGTACCGCCGGTCCGCCGCGGAAGCGCAACTCGGCTTCGGTGACTCGGCACTGTTCGCAGAAGAGCTGCTGACCGGCGCGCGGCACATCGAAGTACAGATCGTCGCCGCATCGGCCGGACGACGAACCCGTGCCCTGGCGCTGGGCGATCGGGATTGCAGCATTCAGCGGCGTTACCAGAAGCTGGTGGAAATCGCCCCTGCCCAGCACCTTTCCGCCGACCTGCGCCGCGACCTGCACCAGGCGGCGGCCCGGTTGTGCGCCGGGGTAGGTTTGCGCGGACTGGCCACCGTCGAATTCCTGGTCAATGGCGAAGATTTCGTCTTCCTCGAGATCAATCCGCGTATCCAGGTGGAACACACGATCACCGAGGCAGTCACCGGCATCGACCTGGTGTCCGTCCAGCTGGCCATCGCCGACGGCGCCTCGTTCGACGAACTGCCGCTGCCCGCCGGAATAGCAGCGGACGGAACCGAAGTCGGTGGCGAGGCGGCTGCAGCGGCAGGCATCGCCATCCAGACCCGCGTCAACATGGAAACTTTCGGACCGGACGGCTCGGTGCTGCCCAGCGCCGGCACCCTCAGCGTGTTCACCCCGCCGACCGGACCCGGCGTGCGCGTCGACACCTATGGCCGGCCCGGCTTGGCGCCCAGTCCACGATACGATTCGCTACTTGCCAAGGTGATCACCCACGTCCACGGCACGACGTTTGGTGCGGCGGTCCGCAAAGCACACACCGCCTTGGGCGAGTTCGGTATCGAGGGGGTCGGTACCAACCTCCCCGTTCTGCTAGAGCTGTTGTCCGACAGAGACTTTCAGCAGGGTACCGTGTCGACGACCTTCCTCGACGACAAGCTTCCGCAGCTGGCCGCCGCGGCGGCGACCCACCAGCGTCAGCACCCGGCACAGGTCGCGGTCGAGCTCTACCCCGGCGAGGAGGTGTTACGCGCGCAACTGGCCGGGACGGTGGTCGAGATGGTTTCCGACGGCGCGGAGGTCGGCGCCGGCGGGCAGGTGGTGGTTCTGGAGGCGATGAAGATGCAGCACGTCCTGACCGCGCCGGACGCGCTGCGCACGGTTCGCGTCCTGGTGGCCCCCGGCCAGGTGGTCGGAACCGGGGACCCGCTGGTGGTTTTCTCCCGGAGCGGATCCGGATCCGGAGGTGAATCAATCTCGGCTGCAGTCGATCTGGACCGTCCGCGCGAAGATCTCGATGAGGTCCGGCACCGGCACCGGATGACTCTCGACGAGGGGCGTCCGGCCGCGGTCGACAAGCGGCACAAGCTCGGTCGCCGCACGGCGCGGGAGAACATCGCCGACCTCGTCGACGCCGGCAGCTTCGTGGAGTACGGCGCGCTGGCCATCGCCGCCCAGCGCAGCAGGCGCTCCGACGAGGACTTGATCGCCAACACCCCGGCAGACGGCCTGGTCGCCGGCCTGGCCACCATCGGTGCGGATCGCTTCGGGCGGCAGGCCGCATCAGCCGTCGTCGTGTCCTATGACTACACCGTGCTGGCCGGAACACAGGGCATGCGAAACCACGCCAAGACCGACCGGGTTTTCGAACTGGCGGGCCGAAAGCGTTTGCCGGTAGTCCTTTTCGCCGAGGGCGGTGGAGGGCGACCCGGCGACACCGACGTGGGAGGCATGGCGGGGCTGGATGTGCCCACGTTCCGCATGCTGGCCGGGCTGTCGGGCCGAGTCCCGCTCGTATCGATCGTCTCCGGGCGGTGCTTCGCCGGCAATGCCGCGCTGGCCGGGGTCTGCGACGTGATCGTCGCGACGCCGGACGCCAACATCGGAATGGGCGGCCCGGCAATGATCGAGGGCGGTGGCCTCGGAGTCTATCCACCCGAGGCGATCGGGCCGATCGACGTCCAGCGGCGCAACGGCGTCGTCAGCCTGGTGGCCCGCGACGAAGCCCACGCGGTGTCGTTGGCCAAACGTTATCTCGGTTATTTCCAAGGCGCCGTGACGGACTGGGAAGCACCCGATCCACGTCTGGCCCGGCATGTGGTGCCGCAGAATCGGCTGCGTGCCTACGACGTACACCGGGCGATCGAAAGTGTCGTGGATGTCGATTCGGTGCTGGAACTGCGTCCCGATTACGGAGTCGGCGTCGTGACCGCTCTGGTCCGGGTCGAGGGTGCGGCCTACGGACTGATCGCCAACAGCAGCCACCACCTCGGCGGTGCGATCGACGCGGAGGCGGCCGACAAGGTCGGCGACTTCCTGACTTTGTGCGAGTCCTTTCGGATGCCGGTGATATCGCTGTGCGACACACCCGGATTCATGGTGGGACCGGAGGCTGAGAAGGAAGCGGCGGTACGACGTTTCGGCCGGATGTTCATTCTGGGGGCGAAGCTGACGGTGCCGTTCGGAATGATCATCCTGCGCAAGGGATACGGCCTGGGCGCGATGGCCATGGCCGGTGGATCGTTTCGCGCACCGCAATTCACCGTCGCGTGGCCCACCGGGGAGATCGGCGGCATGGGCTTGGAAGGCGCTGTGCGCCTTGGCTTCAGCAAGGAACTCGCCGCGGCCCCGGACGAAATCCAGCGACAGGCCTTATTCGACAAACTTGTCGCGGCCGCCTACCAGCACGGCAAGGCGCTACGCGCCGGCACCACCTTCGAGCTGGACGACGTGATAGATCCCGCCGACTCCCGGGCCTGGATCACCAGGCTCCGGGATCGCTGAAGCGGGCGAAGGTCAGGCGTGGCCGGAACCGCAACCGACGCCGGGCAGGCAACCCTCGCCGCCGGGAACGCCGCCCGGACCCCAGAACTGACCGCCGTTGCCGCAGCCGACGCCCGGGATGCAGCCCTGTCCGCCAGGACCGCCGTTCGGTCCCTGGTCGGTGCCGCCGGAGCCGCAGTTGCCGTTCGGGTCGCAGCCGCCGCCGCCCGGGTCGAGCGGGATGAAGTGGGTGATTCCGGTGCTGGTAGTGCTCGGCCCGGCCGCGACAACGTCGGCCGCGGCCATCGGCGCCGCGGCAATCGCTGTAGCGACAGCCCCGGCCACCACCAGTGGTTTGAGGAGGTTGATTTTCGCTAACATTCCTGTCGCATACCACGTGCGCCCATATTCAAACCTGGCACCAGACGGGTTCATTCTTTTCACGCGAACAGAAGGCGTAACACATGACTTCCTTGGATTTGACCGGCCGCACCGCCATCGTCACCGGCGCTTCGCGGGGCATCGGATTGGCGATTTCCCAGAAGCTTTCCGACGCCGGTGCCAACGTGGTGCTGACCGCCCGGAAACAGGAAGCAGCCGATGCGGCCGCCGCGCAGGTGGGCGATCGGGCGCTCGGAGTGGGCGCGCATGCCGTCGATGAGGACGCCGCGCGGCGCTGCGTCGATCTCACTCTCGAGCGGTTCGGCCGGGTGGACATTCTGATCAACAACGCCGGCACGAACCCGGCCTACGGTCCACTGATCGACCAGGACCACGCCCGTTTCAACAAGATCTTCGACGTCAATCTCTGGGCGCCGCTGCTGTGGACATCGCTGGTGGTCAAGTCGGGGATGGGGGAGCATGGTGGCGCCATCGTCAACACCGCCTCCATTGGTGGCATGCACCAGTCCCCGGCCATGGGCCTGTACAACGCCACGAAAGCCGCGCTGATTCACGTCACCAAGCAACTGGCACTTGAACTTTCGCCGCGCATCCGGGTCAACGCGATCGCTCCTGGCGTGGTACGCACCAAGCTGGCCGAAGCCCTGTGGAAGGACCACGAGGATCCGCTGGCCTCATCGATCGCGCTGGGCCGGATCGGTGAGCCAGACGATGTGGCCGCCGCGGTCGCGTTCCTGGTCTCCGACGCTGCCAGCTGGATCACCGGCGAAACGCTGGTGATCGACGGCGGCCTGCTGCTGGGCGCCGCGCAAGGTTTCCAGTCCGGCGGCGGGCGGTGACCACCGAAGCCGAAGTGGACGTGCTGGTCCGGGCCTTGCTGGACGAGCACGACCCGGCCACCACCGCGCCACGGGACTTCCTGGGAGCCCAGTACGACGCGGGGCTCGCGTGGGTGCATCTACCGGTCGGATTCGGGGGCCTGGGGCTGCCGCGGACCGCGCAGGAGCGGGTTCATGCGCAGCTGGCCGCCGCGGGTGCGCCCATCGGCGGCACCGAGAAGAACTACATCGGCATGGGCATGGCAGCGCCGACGATAGCGGCCTACGGGACCGACGAGCAGAAACGAAAGTTCCTGCGTCCGCTGTTCACTGGCGAACAGATCTACTGCCAGTTGTTCAGCGAACCGGGCGCCGGGTCCGACCTGGCCGCGGCGGCCACCCGCGCCGTGCGCGACGGGGACGACTGGATCGTCAACGGGCAGAAGGTGTGGACGTCGCAGGCCCAGCACGCGCAGATGGCGATCCTGGTCGCACGCACAAACCCCGACGTCCCCAAACACGCTGGCTTGACCTATTTTCTGTGCGACATGACTCAACCAGGCGTCGAAGTACGGCCACTGCGTCAGATCACCGGTGAAGCAGAGTTCAACGAGGTCTTCCTGACCGATGTCCGGGTACCCGACGCCAACCGGCTCGGACCCGAAGGCGGCGGCTGGCGGGTTGCCACCACCACGCTCAACAACGAGCGGGTCGCGATCGGTTCGCGCGCCGGTACCCCGCGCGAGAGCGGCCACATCGGGAAGGTCGCCAAAGCCTGGCGAAGTGATGCCACACTGCGCAATCCCGCCATGCACGACGAGCTGATGCGCCTGTGGGTCGACGCGGAGGTTCTTCGCCTCACCGGCGAGCGGCTGCGCCAGCAGGCGGCGAGCGGCCAGCCCGGACCGGAGGGCGCCGGCATGAAGATCGCGTTTGCCAGTATCGCGCAGGCGATTTCGGGCTTCGAGATCGAGCTGCACGGTGAGGCCGGGCTGAGCTATGACGACTGGACCATGCGCCGGCCGGACGTCGTCGACCTCACCGGCCGCGAGCCCGGGTACCGCTACCTACGGGCCAGGGGCAACTCGATCGAGGGCGGTACCTCGGAGATTCTGCGTAACACCGTCTCCGAGCGGGTGCTGGGCCTGCCCGGTGAGCACCGGGTAGACAAGGCCGTCGCATGGAAGGACCTGCCCCGATGAGCGACCTGCTGTACTCCGACACCGAGGACGCGCTACGCGACAGTGTGCGGCAGTTGTTCGCCGACCGGTGCCCCCCGGAGGCGGTGACGAGATGTTATGACGCACCGCCACAAGACTTTTCCGGTGTCTGGCGCACGCTCGCCGCAGAACTGGGCGTCGCGGGCCTGCTGGTGCCGGAGTCGCTCGGCGGAGCCGGGGCAGGTGCCCGCGAGGCAGCCGTGGTCATGGAGGAGATCGGCCGTGCTGTTGCGCCCGTCCCGTTTTTGTCCAGCGCTGTGCTCGCCACCGTCGCCCTGCTGCGAGCGGGTGACACCGAAACCGTCGCGGAATTGGCCTCCGGGCAGGTCACGGCGGCGCTGGTGGTACCGCTGTCGACAGCACCCTGGGATGAGGTGACCGGGGTGGCCGTAGACGGCGCCGGCCTGAGCGGACAGGTCACCAGCGTGCCGGGCGCCGCGGAAGCCGACGTGCTGGTGGTACCGGTCGCCGGCGCCAACGGGCTTGAGCTCCATACCGTTTCGCGTGCGGACAACGGTGTCGAGACCTCGCCCAAGCTTGCTCTGGACATGACGAGACCGCTTGCGGACGTGCACTTTTCGGGTGCCGTTTCGACTGCGGTCGGTGCGGGCGCGGAGGCGATAGCGGCGGCGCTGCACACCGGCGCGGCGTTACTGGCCTCCGAACAACTCGGGCTGGCGCAGTGGTGTTTCGACACCACCCTGGCCTACGCCAAGGAGCGCAAGCAGTTCGGCCGCGCAATCGGTTCCTACCAGGCGATCAAGCATCGGTTGTCCGACCTGTGGTTCGAGGTCAGCTCGGCCACGTCAGCGGCCCGCTATGCGGCCGACGCAAGCGCCCGCGGTGATGACGACGCGGCGATCGCGGCGTCCCTGGCGCAGGCCTACTGCAGCGGCGTGGCGGTGCATGCCGCCGAGGAGTGTGTTCAGCTGCACGGTGGCATCGGGATGACCTGGGAGTATCCCGCGCACCTGTTTCTCAAGCGGGCCAAGAGCGACCAGTTGGCGTTCGGCACCGCGTATCGGCACCGGTCCCGCCTCGGGGAACTCGTCGACCTGCCGGTCACCTAGTGGCGCGAGCAGACGCGAACTCGCACGAAATCGTCAATTTTTGTGCGAGTTCGCGTCTGCTCGCGGGGGCCTAGGCGAGGGCTTCGGCGAAGGTTTCCGTCATTGCCGCCCAATGCCGCTCGTCAGCGGCGGGGTCGTAGGGCGGGTTGTCCGGGACTGCGAAACCGTGGCCGGCCCGGTACCACTCGATGGTGTGCCGCACACCCGCTGCCGTGAGTGCCTTTTCGAGTTGCTCGGCGTGATCGGCTGTGAACGACGGATCCTTTTCGGCCCCGCCGACGTACACGAGGGCGTCCATCTTGTCGGCCAACAGATGCGGGCTGTCCGTGTTGTCGCTCACCAGGCCGCCGCCGTGAAACGACGCCGCTGCGGCGACGCGTTCCGGAACGCGGCCGGCGAGCAGCACCGAAATCCGTCCGCCCATGCAGTAGCCGCACACTCCGAAGCGCTCACCGCGGACCTCGGGGCGTCCGGCCAGATAGTCGAACAAGGCGGTCGCGTCCCGGGTGATCCGGTCCGGAGTCACGGTGCCGAGCATGAACATGATGCGGGCGCGTTCCTGCGGGTTGCTGAACGCCGTGGTCATGTCGAACGGCGCCCAGTCGCCCTCGCGGTAGTACACGTCGGGCAGCAGCACGGCGAAGCCGAATCCCGCCAGCTTGGCCGCCATCTGGTCGAAGGTCTCGCGGACCCCGCCGGCGTCGGGGAACATCACCACGCCAGGCCAGGGTCCGGTGCCGTCGGGGGTGAACAGGCTGACGGGGCAGCTGCCGTCGGCTGTACTGACACTGTCTGTGATCTTCGGCATGATTTCCGTTCTACTCCGCGGCGTGCCCGGTGAGTCAGTCGGCACCGATGCGGCGACCCGCCGCGCCCGGCTTCGCCGTGCTTGCGATCGCCGCGGGGTTCGATGGCGGCGACCCGCCGCGCCCGGCTTCGCCGTGCTTGCGATCGCCGCTAAGCTAGCCCCGTGCCGATCGCGACGCCGTACGAAGACTTACTGCGTCAGGTGCTCGAAACGGGCACGGCCAAATCCGACCGCACCGGCACCGGCACCCGAAGCCTGTTCGGCCGCCAGATCCGCTACGACCTGTCGTCCGGGTTTCCGCTGCTGACCACCAAGAAGGTGCATCTGAAGTCGGTCGTCTACGAATTGCTGTGGTTTTTGCGCGGCGACTCCAACGTCAGCTGGCTACAGGAGCATGGCGTCACCATTTGGGACGAATGGGCAAGCGAGACAGGGGATCTCGGACCTGTCTACGGCGTGCAGTGGCGCTCCTGGCCCACCCCGACTGGGGAGCACATCGACCAGATCAGCGCCGCACTGCATTTGCTGCGCACCGACCCGGACTCCCGGCGCATCATCGTCTCGGCCTGGAACGTCGGCGAAATACCGCAGATGGCGCTGCCGCCGTGTCACGCGTTCTTCCAGTTCTACGTCGCCGACGGCCGCCTGAGCTGCCAGTTGTACCAGCGCAGCGCCGACCTGTTCCTCGGGGTTCCGTTCAACATCGCCAGCTACGCACTGCTCACTCACATGATGGCCGCGCAGTCCGGCCTGGACGTCGGTGAGTTCGTCTGGACCGGTGGCGACTGCCACATCTACGACAACCACGTCGAACAGGTCGCGCTGCAACTTACCCGCGATCCCCGTCCCTACCCGGAACTGGTTCTCGCGCAGAGGGATTCAATCTTCGACTACCGGTATGAAGACGTCGTCGTGCAGCACTACGACCCGCACCCGGCGATCAAGGCGCCCGTAGCTGTATGACAGGCAGAAACGACCTGGGCCTGGTGTGGGCTCAGTCGACGTCCGGCGTCATCGGGCGCGGCGGCGACATACCCTGGCGGGTGCCGGAGGATCTGGCCCACTTCAAGAAAATCACCATGGGGCACACGGTGGTGATGGGCCGCCGCACCTGGGAATCGTTGCCCGCGCAATTCAGGCCGCTGCCCGGCCGGCGAAACATTGTGCTCAGCCAGAGCGGCTTCACGGCCGACGGCGCTGAGGTGCTCGACACACTCGAGAAAGCACTCCACGACCAGGAAACCTGGGTGATCGGTGGCGCCCAGATCTACGCGCTGGCGTTACCGCAGGCCAGCAGGTGCGAAGTCACCGAAGTCGATATCGATCTGCCGCGCGACGACGAGGATGCGCTGGCGCCGGTGCTCGACGAGACGTGGCATGGTGAAACAGGGGAGTGGCAAGTCAGCCGCGCGGGGTTGCGTTACCGGTTTCACAGCTACTTCCGCTCGTGAGCGCCCACCAATTGGCCTGACACACCGGGCTTGGGGGCGGTCTCATCGGGTAACAAGCATGTCCAGAAGGGGGAATTTGACAGTGGTAACCGAACCCGTAAAGACGTTTTCTCGAAAGTTCTTCGGCTACGACCCGGCCACGGTAGACGCACACATCGAAGTGTTGGGCACCAAGCAGCGGCTGCTTCGCGACGACGTGGAGAGCCTGCGGACCCGGCTGCGGGAGTCCGGTGACGAAGTGGCCTCGCTGCGCAAGGAAGTGGCCCAGCTCACCGAGACCTCACCCTCACCGCACGCGATGCAACAGCGGATGGCCAAGATGCTGCAACGCGCGGTCGAGGAGGTGTCCCAGATGCAGGCCGAGGCGCGCGCTGAGGCGCAGGAGCTGATCGCGTCGGCCGAAGCCGATATCGAAGCCGAGCAGCAGAAGTCGAAAGAGCAGCTGGCGGAGATGACCGAGCGGTTGAAAGCCTTGCAGGACGAGTACGACGAAACCAGGGCAAAGCAGGAGTCCGAGCTGTCGAACATGCGCGCGGACACCCAGTCGGGAATCGACGAGGCCTGGCGGGAAGCGCAGCAGGAGCGTGACCAGCTTCTCGCCGACGCAAGGCAGGAGGCAGACCACTACCGCGAGCAGGCCCGGCGCGCGGTGGACGAGGCGACTCAGCAACGAATCGATGTGCTGGAGCAGTTGATGAGCGTCTACCGCGACCTCGAACCGGTGCCGGCGGCGCTCGCGTCGGCACACGCAGAACTCAGCCAGACGGCCACCAACGGGACGGCGGACCGCAAAGTCAGGACCGCATAACCCGCGCCGGTCCCGCCCTGACCTGCGCGGCCCGGTATTCTCGGCACCGTGTCGGTCGTCCGGAAAGCGAGGCTGACCGCCACGCAGGCCCGGCGGATCGCCGTTGCGGCGCAAGGATTTAACGATCCCCGGCCCGGAGCCGGTGTGACCCGTGCGCACTTGCGGCGGCTGATATCGCGCATCCAGGTGCTGCAGCTGGATTCCGTGTCGGTGGCCGTGCGCGCGCATTACGCCCCGGTGTTCAGCCGGCTGGGCCCTTACGACCGCGACATCGTCGACCGCGCCGCCTGGGGTCCGGCGAACGCACGCCTGCTGGCGGAGTACTGGGTGCACGAAGCCGCACTCATGGCCGTCGATGACTGGCCACTGCTGCGCTGGCGGATGCGCCAGTACCGGCACGGCCGCTGGGGCACCCACATCGTCAAGGCCAATCCCCGGTTGGCCGACGACATCGTCGCCGCTGTCGCCGAACTGGGACCCAGTACCGCCGGCCAGATCGAGGCACATCTGGAAGCCGCGCCCCGCCAGACCAAGGGCGCCTGGTGGAACCGCAGTGACACGAAATGGGTGTGCGAGGCGCTGTTCGCCGCCGGGGTGCTCACCACGGCAACCCGGGTGGGCTTCGCAAGACACTACGACCTGACCGAGCGGGTGCTTCCCGCCGAGGTGCTGAGCCGCCAGGTCGACGACGACGAAGCCATCCGGGAACTCACCCTGCGCGCCGCCACCGCGCTGGGGCTGGCCACCGAGCCTGACATCCGCGACTACTTCCGGCTTTCCGCGCAACAGGTCAAACCGGCTGTCGCCGAATTGGTTTCAGCCGGCGAGATCGAACGGGTCGAGGTCGACGGCTGGTCGGCGCCCGCCTACCTGCGGGCCGGACAGACCGTGCCCCGCCGCGATCGCGGCACGGCGTTGCTCTGTCCGTTCGACCCGTTGATCTTCTTCCGTCCTCGGGTGGAGCGGATCTTCAACTTCCACTACCGCATCGAGATCTACACGCCCGCGGCCAAGAGGCAGTACGGCTACTATGTGTGGCCGTTCCTGCTCGACGGCGAACTGGTGGCGCGGGTGGACCTCAAGGCCGACAGGGCCACCGACACGCTGCAGGTACTGGGCGCCTTCGGTGAGCCCGACGCGGCGCGCGCCAGCGTCCCCGCGGCCCTGGCGGGTGAGTTACGTTCGATGGCAACGTGGTTGGGTCTCAGCGGGGTCAGCGTGTCGAGTCGGGGCGACCTGGCCTCCGCGTTGCGCGCGGCCGTCAGGCAGGCCGGTTGATGGAACAGGACCTCAAGGACACCCTGTGGAAGGCCGCCAACAAATTACGCGGCTCCCTCCCGGCCGGCCAGTACAAGGACGTGGTCCTCGGGCTGGTGTTTCTACGGTTCGTCTCCGAGGACCACTGGAAATCATTGGCGGTCAACGTGGATTCGCCTCACATCGGCCAACTCGTCGATCAGGTGATGGACGCGGTCATGACCGACGGCCCGGCGCTTACCGACACGCTGCCACGCCACTATCACCGCGTCGACCAGCGGCGCCTCGGCGAACTCATCGAACTCCTCGATAAAGCCAGATTCAGCAACGGGTCTCGGGCCCGTGACTTGATGGGCGAGGTGTACGAGTATTTCCTCGGCGGGTTCGCGCGCGCTGAAGGACGGCGCGGCGGGGAGTTCTTCACTCCGCCCAGCCTGGTCCGGGTGATCGTCGAGGTGCTGCAGCCCAAGCGCGGGCGTGTTTATGATCCCTGCTGTGGCTCGGGTGGAATGTTCGTGCAGACAGAGCAATTCATTGCCGACCACGACGGTGAACCTGCCGACATCACGATCTACGGACAGGAGAGCGTCGAGGAGACCTGGCGGTTGGCGAGGATGAACCTGGCTGTGCACGGCATCGACGGCACCGGCCTGGCGTGGGGTGACACGCTCGTCTGTGATCAGCACCCCGGCGTGCAGATGGACTACGTGATGGCCAATCCGCCTTTCAACATCAAGGATTGGGCTCGCGACGAGCGCGATCCGCGCTGGTGTTTCGGTGTTCCGCCGGCTGCGAACGCGAATTTCGCCTGGATTCAGCACATCCTGTTCAAGTTGGCACCAACCGGCCGGGCCGCGGTGGTGATGACGAATGGCTCGATGTCGTCGAATTCCGCCGGGGAAGGCGAGATTCGCGCCCGGATAGTCGACGCGGACCTGGTGTCGTGCATGGTGGCACTACCCGCCCAGCTGTTCCGCAACACCGGAATACCGGTGTGCCTGTGGTTTTTCGACAAGGCGAAGGGGCGGCGCGCCGGCCAAGTGTTGTTCATCGATGCGCGCGAGCTCGGATGCCTGGTCGACCGCGCCGAGCGTGCGCTGACGGATGACGATGTCTCTCGCATAGCGCGGACGTACCGTAGCTGGATCGCTGAAGATGCCGACTATCAGGATGTTTCAGGTTTCTGCGCGTCGGTCTCGCAGGACCAGATCAGGTCTGCGGGATACGTACTCACTCCCGGACGTTTCGTCGGCGCCGCCCCTGAGCCCGGCGGTGATGAGCCCGTCGGGGACAAGGTCGCGCGCCTGACCGCGGATCTGCTGTCGGCGCTCGACGAATCCGATCGGCGAGACATGGCGCTCCGCGACCAATTGGGACGCGTGCGACCGACATGAGGATCGGAGACCACCTCGACTTCCGGAGCGGACGCAGCGCGCCGCAACGGCTGGCGCAGGGCCGGTTTCCCGTATACGGCGCCAACGGGCCGATCGGTTACGCGGCCGAGCGCAACGCCACCGGCCCGGTGATTGTGATCGGCCGCGTCGGAACATACTGCGGCACCGTCCGCTACTGCGACACCGACGTCTGGATCACCGACAATGCCTTGGCCTGCCGGGCCAAGAACGTCGAGGAGACGCGCTACTGGTACTACGCGTTGCGCGCCTGCGGTCTCAACGATCACCGGTCCGGGTCTGGCCAGCCGCTACTGAATCAACGTATATTGCATGACATTTCGGTTCCCGACGTCACCGCGCGCGACCGGCGGCAGATCGGGGCGCTGCTCGGGGCGGTCGACGACAAGATCGTCGCCAACCAGCGCGTGATACGGGCCGCCGAGGACCTCATGGTCGGTATGACGCAATCGGCCGGTGCCCGAGTGCCTCTGGCGACCTTGGCGACTCGCTCGTCCGACTACCTGGACCCACGGCACTTTCCCGACCGGGTGGCGCACTTCAGTCTGCCCGCATTCGACAACGGCGCGAGCCCGAAGGTGGTGCCGGGAGGTTCGGTGAAGAGCGGCAAATTCCTGCTGCCGGGTCCCTGCGTCCTGGTCGCCAAACTCAATCCGCGCATTCCCCGGATCTGGAACGTGGTGGATCTGCCTGCACAGCTGGCGTTGGCCAGCAGCGAGTTCGTGGTCCTCACACCGGCCGGCATCGATACGTCGACGCTCTGGGCGGCGCTGCGCCAGCCCGAGGTGTCGACGGCACTGCAGCGACGCGTGATCGGGACGTCGGGCAGCCACCAGCGAGTCCATCACCGCGACCTGCTCGAGGTGGGGGTTCGCGACGTTCGGCAACTGGCCCCCCACCAGGCTCAGACCATCACGAAGCTGGGGGCGCTGTGCCAGACCCGCCGCACCGAGATCACGCGGTTGTCGAGCTATCGCGATGAACTGTTGCCGCTGTTGATCTCCGGAGAGGTACACATCGCGGACACCGCGCTGGCCAGACCCTGAGTGCCGGGGCCGGCCCTGATTGCCCGCCTCCTCCTCGCGCCGTTGCACGGCGCGCATCGTCACCGGGCCGGCCCTGATTGCCCGCCTCCTCCTCGCGCCGTTGCACGGCGCGCATCGTCACCGGGCCGGCCCTGATTGCCCGCCTCCTCCTCGCGCCGTTGCACGGCGCGCATCGTCACCGGGCTACGCTGAGCGCCGTGGCCCAGACCGCGCCGTTACGCGTGCAACTGATCGCCAAGACCGACTTCCTGTCGCCGCCGGATGTGCCGTGGACCACCGACGCCGACGGGGGCTCCGCGCTGGTCGAGTTCGCCGGCCGCGCCTGCTACCAGAGCTGGTCGAAGCCAAATCCGCGGACCGCGACCAACGCCGGCTACATCAGGCACATCATCGACGTCGGGCATTTCTCGGTGCTCGAGCACGCCAGCGTGTCGTTCTACATCACCGGCATCTCGCGGTCGTGCACCCACGAGCTGATCCGGCACCGGCACTTTTCCTACTCGCAGCTCTCGCAGCGCTACGTGCCGGAGCACGACTCCCAGGTGGTGTTGCCGCCCGGCATCGAGGACGACCCCGAGCTGCGTGAGATCCTGACCGCCGCCGCGGACGCCAGCCGCGCTACCTACATCGAGCTGCTGGACAAGCTCGAGGCCAAGTTCGCCGACCAACCCAACGCGATATTGCGTCGCAAACAGGCCCGCCAGGCCGCCCGCGCGGTGCTGCCGAACGCCACCGAAACCCGCATCGTCGTCACCGGCAACTACCGGGCGTGGCGGCACTTCATCGCGATGCGGGCCAGCGAGCACGCCGACATCGAGATCCGGCGCCTGGCCATCGCCTGCCTGCGCCAGCTCGTCGACGTAGCCCCCGCGGTGTTCGCCGACTTCGAAGTGACCACGCTGGCCGACGGCAGCGAGGTCGCTACCAGCCCGTTAGCTACCGAAGCCTGAGCTACGCGGCGGTGCTTAAAGGCTTGCCGCAGCCAGGTAACCTTGAGAACCGTGAGCACCGTCGGATTCGATGCGCCAGCGCGCCTGGGAACCCTCCTGACCGCGATGGTGACACCGTTCGACGCCGATGGCGCCCTGGACACCGCCGCCGCGGCCCGAGTGGCCACTCATCTGGTGGACCAGGGATGCGACGGTCTGGTCGTCTCGGGAACCACGGGTGAGTCGCCGACGACCACCGACGACGAGAAGCGCGAATTGCTCCGGGTCGTGCTGGAGGCGGTGGGGGACCGGGCCCACATCATCGCCGGCGCCGGCACCTACGACACCGCACACAGCATCAAATTGGCCAAGTCCGCCGCCGCCGAGGGCGCCCACGGCCTGCTGGTGGTCACGCCGTACTACTCCCGGCCCCCGCAGAGCGGGCTGATCGCGCACTTCACCGCCGTCGCCGACGCGACCGACCTGCCGGTGCTGCTCTACGACATCCCGCCCCGGTCGGTGGTGCCGATCGAATTCGACACCCTGCGTGTGCTGTCAGCGCATCCCAACATCGTCGGCGTCAAGGACGCGAAGGCCGATCTGCACGGCGCGGGACAGATCATCGCCGAGACGGGCCTGGCCTACTACTCCGGCGACGACGCACTGAACCTGCCCTGGCTCGCCATGGGCGCGACCGGATTCATCAGCGTGATCTCCCATCTGGCGGCCGGTCAGCTGCGCGAGTTGTTGTCCGCCTTCAACTCCGGTGATGTGGCAACCGCCCGCAAGATCAACCACTCCGTGGGGCCGTTGTGCAACGCGATGAGCCGCCTGGGCGGCGTGACGTTGTCCAAGGCGGGCCTGCGACTGCAGGGCATCGACGCCGGCGACCCGCGCCTGCCGCAGGTCCCGGCCACACCGGAGCAACTCGACGCACTGGCCGCGGATATGCGCGCGGCCTCCGTTCTACGGTGATCTGACGTTGTACGAGGAGCTCGCCCCACCCGGTCCACTGACAGCGGGCGGGCTGCGGGTCACCGCGCTGGGTGGAATCAGCGAAATCGGCCGCAACATGACGGTTTTCGAGCATCTGGGCCGGCTGTTGATCATCGACTGCGGCGTGATGTTCCCCACCCACGACGAACCCGGGGTCGACCTGATCCTGCCCGACCTGCGTCACATCGAGGACCGGCTGGACGACATCGAGGCGTTGGTGCTCACCCACGCCCACGAGGACCACATCGGCGCGATCCCCTTCCTGCTGCGGCTGCGTCCCGACATCCCGGTCGTCGGCTCCAAGTTCACCCTCGCGCTGGTCGCCGCCAAATGCCGCGAGCACCGCATCAAGCCGGTGTTCGTCCAGGTCAAGGAGGGGCAGAGCAGCCGGCACGGAGTGTTCGAATGCGAATACTTCGCCGTCAACCACTCGATTCCCGACGCGCTGGCCATCGCCGTCTACACCGGTGCCGGCACCGTGCTGCACACCGGTGACATCAAGCTCGACCAATTGCCGCTCGACGGCCGTCCCACCGACCTGCCCGGCATGTCCCGCCTCGGCGACGCCGGCGTGGACCTGTTCCTGTGCGACTCCACCAACGCCGAACACCCCGGAGTCGGCCCGTCGGAAAGCGAGATCGGCCCGACGCTGCACCGGTTGATCCGCGGCGCCGACGGGCGGGTCATTGTGGCGTGTTTCGCCTCCAACGTCGACCGCGTCCAGCAGATCATCGATGCCGCAGTGGCGTTGGGCCGACGGGTGTCGTTCGTCGGGCGGTCGATGGTGCGCAACATGGGCATCGCACGCGAACTCGGCTTCCTGCGGGTGGCCGATTCGGACCTGATCGACATCGCCGCGGCCGAGGAGATGCCGGCCGACCGGGTTGTGCTGGTCACCACCGGAACTCAGGGCGAGCCGATGGCGGCGTTGTCGAGGATGTCACGAGGCGAACACCGCAGCATCACCCTGACCGCCGGCGATCTCATCGTGTTGTCGTCGTCGCTGATCCCGGGCAACGAAGAAGCCGTCTACGGCGTGATCGACGCGCTGGCCAAGATCGGTGCCCGCGTTGTCACCAATGCCCAAGCGCGGGTGCATGTTTCGGGTCACGCCTATGCCGGTGAGTTGCTTTTCCTCTACAACGGAGTGCGACCGCGCCACGTCATGCCGGTACACGGCACCTGGCGGCACCTGCGGGCCAACGCCAAACTGGCCGTCAGCACCGGCGTGCCGGAGGAGTCGATAATGTTGGCCGAGAACGGCGTCAGCGTCGATCTGGTCGCCGGCAAGGCCAGCATCGCCGGCGCGGTACCGGTCGGCAAGATGTTCGTCGACGGATTGATCACCGGCGACGTCGGCGAGATCACCCTGGGGGAGCGGCTCATTCTGTCCTCGGGCTTCGTCGCCGTGACCGTGGTGCTGCACCGGGGCACCGGTAAGCCGGTGGCGACGCCGCACCTGAGCTCCCGCGGCTTCTCCGAGGACCCCAAGGCGCTGGAACCCGTGGTGCGCAAGGTCGAGGCAGAACTGGAATCGTTGGCGGCCAACAACGTCACCGATCCGATCCGGATCGCTCAGGGTGTGCGGCGCACCGTCGGCAAATGGGTGGGCGAGACATTCCGCCGGCAGCCGATGATCGTGCCGACGGTTCTTGAGGTCTAAACCCCTTCCGCGAGTGGGAATTTCACGACACGACACGCCGGGCGGGCGTCGTGGGTTTCACGGTCGGCGCACAAGATCTAGACCTTCTCGGCTAGAGCCGACCACTCGATCTGGGACGCCGGGAGTCTGCGGCCGGTGGGTTTCACGTAACGCTCGACGAGTTCGTCGGGTCCCAACTGTTCCACCAACCGCCAACCGTAGCCGGCCAGAAAGTCTTCCACCTGTTCGGGAAGCAGGCCGAAGTGCCACAGCTGACGGCGCCCCCGAACCGACCGGTACAACGTGCGGGAGCCATACCGATTCGTGCCGTCGATGAAGTCGCGCCGGACGTAGCTGAACACCATGCGACTGCCCGGCGCCGTCGGCCGTAGGCCATCCAGCGTGGCGCGCACGGCGTCCTCGGTGAGGTACTGGGTGACTCCCTCCCAGATGAAGAACGTCCGGTAGTCGATGTGATACCCGTGCTCAGCCAGTGCCGTCAACAGGTCGTCATGCTCAAAATTCAGTGCCACCAAACGAACCGAGAGCGGCAGCTCGCCCAGCACCTTGCGGACCGTCCTGGCCTTGCGGGCGATGTTGACCGGCAGGTCCACCTCGAAGACCGGTTTGCGGATCCGGCGGGTCAACCGGTAGGCGCGGGTGTCCAAGCCCGCGCCAAGAATCACCACCGCGTCGACCTCGTCAAGGGCTTCGGCGAGCTTGTCGCCGATAAACCGTTTGCGGCAGACCAGATTTGCCCACAAGCCGGGACCGGTCCGCTCCGACGCGCTGATGAACACCCGGCGCAACAGCGATGGCGCGGTGGCGGCGACGAGCAGGCGAAGCGGCGCGGGCAGGAAAAGCCCTGCAAGATCGTCGTCCACCAGCCGGCGATCGGCCGGTTCGTTCTGTTCGATCGCGGACAGCAGCATCGGTCCGAACGCGGTTCCGGCAGCGGGGTTTCGGGCCACGAGCTACCGCTTGTTCACCGAGCCCGCGTCGACCGGCAACGTGACGCCCGTGATGTAGCGGGCTTGGTCGGACACCAGCCACGCCACGGCATTGGCGATGTCCTCGGCGTGCAGGATCTGCACCGGCAGGGCATTGCTCATGCCGGGCGCGCGGCCGGACTTGCTGACCAGGTCGGTCAGCCACTGGCGGATGAACTCGTTGTTGATCATCGGCGTGTCGACGCCGGAGGGGTGCACGGAGTTCACTCGGATATCATGCGGCGCAAGCAAATTGGCGTACAGACGCATCAAGCCGACCAGTCCGTGCTTGGCGGCGGTATAGCCGATCGAACCGGCGTCGGCACTCCCGACACCGGCCAGGCCCGCAGCCGAACTGATCAGCACGATCGATCCGCCCTCACCCTGCTCGATCAAGGTCGGCGTCGATACGTCGACGGTGTGGTACGCACCGGTGAGGTTGACGTCGATGACGTCGCGCCAGCCGTCAGCCGATTGCATGGGGGCGATCCCGGCATTGGCGATCACGATGTCGAGCCGGCCGAATTCGTCGAGGCCCGCCCGCAAAGCGGCCGCCAGCGAGTCACGGTCCCGGACGTCGCCCTGCCGTGCCACGATGCGGCCTCCGGCGTCCTCCACGAGCTTGACGGTCTGCGCTAAGTCCTCGGCGGTGCCCAGCGGGTAGGGCACGCTGTCGATCCGGCCGCACAGGTCCACGGCGATCACGTTCGCGCCGTCGCCGGCCAGCCGGACCGCGTAGGCGCGGCCCTGACCGCGTGCGGCGCCGGTGATGAAGGCCGTCTTGCCGTCCAGGGGTCGGGCCATCAGGCGCGGATTTGTCCTTTATCGACGTCCCCGGCTGGAACCGGCGCCAGCATCTTGATGTCCGGCGCCCCGGCCAGGTGCTCGCCGACGGCGCCGAACATCTTGCCGACTGCGGGCGCGGTGCTGTGGGTCTTCAGCGCCTCCTCATCGGCCCACTGCTCGACGAAGACGAAGGTCTCGCCGGACTGGTGCAGCGAATACAGCTGGCATCCGGGCTCGCCGTGCACCTCTTCGACCGCGGTGGTCAGGATGTCGCGGACGGTGTCGACCGATTCGGGCTTCACGGTCAGCGTGGCGACGACGACTACGGGCATGCTGGGGCCTCCTGACGACTGTGGCGGGTGGGTTTTAGCACTGTTGGTCACCCTACCCACACCGCCGGGGCGCGCCGGTTTCAGCTGCCGCCTGACTGATGATCGGTGCTGCGGCTCAGCCCCACCAGGTCGAGAACCACCGCCGCGGGACTGCCCGTGGCAGCCACCAGAGTGAAAGGGCGCTGATGGGCGGTCAGTTGGTCGCGCATCGTGAACAAGGCCCGCACACCCCGGCTAGTCAGCAGGGTGACCCGGTCCAACAGCACCGTCAAACCGACCGTGCCACCCTGGGCGGCATCGGAGAGGTCAACGTTGAACTGGTCGGCGGTCAACGCATCCACCGCGCCGGTCACCGTGAGTGTCGCCTTGCCGGGTTCGTCGTGGCGCTCGGCGCGGTAGGAGTGCGGCGTGCTGGCTGACGGGCTGCTTCCGGGTCCAGTGGAAGCAACCAGGGCGGGGCGAGAAACCTTGTGCCGCAGCGTCACTACCGTTCCTTTCTGGGCCGGCCGGGAAGTGCTGTCATGACTGATCGTCACCTTGTCGAGCAGCCGCTCCATCATCGCCAGGCCGCGCCCCCGCCCGATGTCACCGATTCCGGGCGTGCGCCACTGCCCGTCGTCGCCGATGCACACTTCGACAACCCCGCCGGACTGCAGCCTGCCGGTGATGCGCAGCGGTCCGGGGGCGCAGTCGGGGTACGCATGCACGGCCACGTTCGCGATCGCCTCGTTGACCGCCAGTTCGATAGCCAGCGCGGCCTCGTCGCTGATATCGATTGTGGTAAGCCATGTTCGGATGCCGTTGACGGCGTCGGTGATGCCGTTGTCGTCGGCGAGAGTCGAGACGGTCAGCTCCGGTGGGGGTGCGGCGACGAGTTGCACCGCCAGCGTGGTGACATCGTCGTCATACCCAGTGCGGGTGAGCAATTCGACGGTCAGCTGACACGCGCGCGCCGCCGGCGAATGCGCCGCGCCGGTGGGCAGCACCCGGTTCGCGACCGCGTCGGCCGCCACCTGCGCGACCTCGGCGTAGCCTTCGGCCATGGTTCGTCCCGGTCGCTCGATGAGGCCGTCGGAGTACAGCAGGACCACATCGCCGGCTTTCAGCGGCCTCCGGACGACGGCGTGGTGATGACCGACTCCCAGTGGTGCGCTTCCGCTTTGGTGTAGGAACCTGGTGTTGCCGTCGGCGCCCACGACGACGGGCGGCGGGTGTCCGCACAGGCAGAATTCCATATCGGCAGTGCGCGGATCGATCACGACGATGCCGACGGTGGCGGCCCGAAGCGGGGCCTTCTTCGCGGCAAATGCGTCTACTTGCGCGATGGCCGAACCGAGGTCAGCGGTGGTGGTCAGCGCCAACTCCAGCGCGGCGCGCAGCTGCCCCATCGCCGCCGACGCTGCCACTCCGTGCCCCACCACGTCGCCGACGACCAGTGCCATTCGGCCGTCGTCGAGCGGTAGGGCGTCGAACCAGTCCCCGCCGGCCGCCTGGTCCCGTGACGCGGTCAGGTAGCGCGCGGCGATGTCGATATGCGGAACCACCGGTAGCTCGAGGGGCAACAGGGCCCGTTGCAGTTCGTCGACGACATCACGGGTCGCCTCGTAACGGCGTTGGGCTTCTGCCGCGCGCCGCCCGGCAAGCTCGCGTTCCAGCACCTGGTCGGTGACGTCGTTCGCGTAGGCCAGCACCCACTCCCGGTTAATGGGATGGGGTGTGACGACGAAACTCAACCATCGCTCCTCGACCCGGTTGGACGCCGGGTGTTCCCAGTGCACCCGCCACTCCCGGCCGATTTCGGTGCGGCCGCTGGCGTACACCCGCTCGATCACCGGGTTCATCAGCTGGCCGTCCAATTCCGGGAACACCTCGGAGACGGTGCAGCCGATGACGTCGTCCCGGCCGGCAACGTAACGGAAGGCGGCATTCGCGGCGACCAGGCGTAGCTCCGGGCCCTGCCAGCAACAGGCCATGACGTCCAGCGCGTCGAAGACGGACCGAATCACTTCCGCATCGCCGACCAGGGTGTCGAGATGCCCACTTTCCGACATTCGTCCACAATGCCTGCTCCTCGGCCCGTCTGCGCGGCTGTTCCGCGAACATTGCCCGCCCTCCGGGGCGAGCTGGGTAACGAGACGGGTGAGCCCCGATAAACCCTCCGTTACCAGTGTGGCGGGTGGTGCTGATGTTGTTCTAGCGACTACGCTTGCGGGCATGGCCAGTAAGACCGCAGCCCGCTCCGGAACACGAACGAGCAGGTCAGGGGCCACTTCGCGGGCCGGTGCCGCAGGTGGGCGTTCGAGTGCGTCGCCTCGCGCGCCCAAGAAGCGCCCGAGTAAGCCCGTCAAGCGGGTGAGCAGGCCCGCCAAGCGGCGCAATCAGTCTCTGCTGGTGCTGACCGGGCGCGCCTGCGGCCGGGCGGCACGCGCGAGTTGGCTGATGGCCGCCAGGGGAACCGGGAGCGCGGCGCGGTCGATCGGCCAGGCGCGCAACATCGAAGCAGGACATCGCCGGGACGGCATCGCGCTGGCACTGCTGGGTATCGCCGTGATCATCGCCGCCAGTTCGTGGTTCAGCGCCGCCCGGCCGGTGGGAGCGTGGGTGGACGCCGGTCTGCGGACGTTCGTCGGCTCGGCGGTGGTGCTGCTGCCGTTGGTCGCCGCGGCGGCGGCGATCGTGCTGATGCGCACCGAACCCGACCCCGACGCGAGGCCACGGCTGATTCTCGGCTCCAGTCTCATCGCGCTGTCGTTTCTCGGACTGCGCCACCTGTGGTCCGGCTCACCTGAAGATCCCGAGTTGCGCAGACGGGCAGCGGGATTCATCGGCTTCGCGATCGGCGGACCGCTCTCGGACGGATTGACCGCGTGGATCGCAGCGCCGCTGTTGTTCATCTGCGCGCTGTTCGGGGTGCTGCTGCTGACCGGCATCACCATCCGCGAGGTGCCTGACGCCCTGCGAAACATGTTCGGCACCAGGCTGTTCCAGCGCGAGTATGAAGACGACGAGTACGACGACTTTGCCGGTGACGACGCGGACACCGTCGAGGTCGCCCCGGCCGAGGATTTCTCGGACGGCTACTACGACCAAGCCCCGCTGCGCCCCGAGGACGAGCCCAAGCCCTGGCCCACGGCGTCGGAAGCCGAACTCGCGGAACCCATCGCCGACGAGACGCCGACCGTTCCGGAGCCCAAGACCCGCAGGCGCGGAACCAAATCCGACAAGCTCGATGCCCAGGTGCTGGACCGGGTGGTCGAGGGTCCGTACACGCTGCCGTCGCTGGATCTGCTGGTAGCCGGGGACCCGCCCAAGAAGCGCAGCGCCGCCAACACCCACATGGCCGGTGCCATCGGCGAAGTGCTCACCCAGTTCAAGGTCGACGCCGCGGTCACCGGGTGCACGCGCGGGCCCACCGTCACCCGCTACGAGGTGGAGCTCGGCCCCGGCGTCAAGGTGGAGAAGATCACCGCGCTGCAGAAGAACATCGCCTACGCGGTGGCCACCGAAAGCGTGCGGATGCTGGCCCCGATTCCCGGCAAGTCCGCCGTCGGCATCGAGGTACCTAACACCGACCGCGAAATGGTGCGGCTGGCCGATGTGCTCACTGCGCCGTCGACCCGCCGGGACCATCACCCGCTGGTGATCGGGCTGGGCAAGGACATCGAAGGCGACTTCATTTCTGCGAACCTGGCCAAGATGCCGCACCTGCTGGTGGCCGGCTCGACCGGCTCGGGCAAGTCCAGCTTCGTCAACTCCATGCTGGTGTCGCTGCTGACTCGCGCCACCCCGGAAGAGGTCAGGATGATCCTGATCGACCCCAAGATGGTGGAACTGACGCCCTATGAAGGCATTCCGCACCTGATCACGCCGATCATCACCCAGCCCAAGAAGGCGGCGGCGGCCCTGGCGTGGCTGGTCGAGGAGATGGAACAGCGCTATCAGGACATGCAGGCCTCCCGGGTGCGTCACATCGACGATTTCAACGAGAAGGTGAGATCCGGCGCTATCTCGGCGCCGCTGGGCAGTCAGCGGGTGTACCGGCCGTATCCGTACGTCCTGGCGATCGTCGACGAGCTCGCCGACCTGATGATGACCGCCCCGCGCGACGTGGAGGACGCCATCGTGCGGATCACCCAGAAGGCGCGCGCCGCGGGAATCCACCTGGTGCTGGCCACGCAGCGGCCTTCGGTCGACGTGGTGACCGGCCTGATCAAGACCAACGTGCCGTCCCGGCTGGCGTTCGCGACGTCATCGCTGACCGACAGCCGGGTGATCCTGGACCAGGCCGGCGCCGAAAAGCTGATCGGGATGGGCGACGGCCTGTTCCTGCCGATGGGGGCGGGCAAGCCGATCCGGTTGCAGGGCGCCTACATCACCGACGAGGAGATTCAGGCCGTCGTCGCCGCCTGCAAGGACCAGGCGGAGCCGGAATACACCGAGGGCGTCACCGCCGCCAAGCCCAGTGGTGAGCGGGCCGACGTCGACCCCGATATCGGCGACGACATGGATGTGTTCCTGCAGGCGGTGGAGCTGGTGGTGTCCAGCCAGTTCGGGTCGACCTCGATGTTGCAGCGCAAGCTGCGGGTGGGCTTCGCCAAGGCAGGCCGGTTGATGGACCTGATGGAGACGCGCGGCATCGTCGGGCCCAGCGAAGGGTCCAAGGCCCGCGAGGTGCTGGTCAAACCGGACGAACTGGCCGGAACGCTGGCGCTGATCCGCGGCGGCAGCGACGCCGACGGCGAGCCCGTTTGACGGCGAGCAGACGCGAAGTCGCACAAAACCCCTGGTTTTGATGCGACTTCGCGTCTGCTCGCGGGGCTACAGCACCAGCAGCATGCGGGAGTTCCCCAGGATGTTGGGTTTGACATAGCTCAAGTCCAGGAACTCGGCGACACCGATGTCGTAGGAACGGCACATCTCCTCGAACACCTCGGCCGTCACCGGAGTGCCCTCGATCTCGGTGAACCCGTGCTTACCGAAGAACTCGGTCTCGAAAGTCAGCACGAACAGCCGTTCGAGTTCCAGCTCCCGGGCCACTTCGAGAAGCCGATTAACGATGGCGTGGCCGACTCCGTGGCCGGTCAGATCCGGGTCGACGGCGACGGTGCGAATTTCCCCCAGATCGGCCCACAACACGTGCAGCGCGCCACACCCGACCACTTTGCCGGCGATTTCCGGATCCTCAGCCACCCAGAATTCCTGAATGGACTCGTAAAGGGTCACCAGATTCTTCTCCAGCAGAATCTTGCCGGCGTAGGTGTCCACGAGTTGTTTGATCGCGGGGACGTCAGACGTTCGCGCTCGCCGAACCACCGGCCGGTAATCCCGTCGACTTTCGGTCACGGGGAAACAGTATCGACATCGCTGACCGCATGAGCTGGCCAGCCGTTATTCTGAGGCCGTGTCGGGGCAACCGCAGGCGGGTCAGGCAGCGGGTCAGGCCCGCATCGCGAATTTGGCGAATGTCCTCACCATGGTGCGATTTCTGCTCGTCCCGATCTTTCTGTACGCGCTCTTCTACGGAGACGGCCACCACTCCTGGGCGCGCGTGGTGGCGTGGGCGATTTTTGCGGTGGCTGTCATCACCGATCGATTCGACGGCCTGCTCGCCCGCAATTACGGCATGGCGACCGAATTCGGCGCGTTCGTCGACCCGATCGCGGACAAGACGCTGATCGGGGCGGCGCTGATCGGGCTGTCGATGCTTGGTGAGTTGCCCTGGTGGGTGACCGTGCTGATCCTGACCCGTGAAGTGGCGATCACCGTGCTGCGGCTGGCTGTCATCCACCGCGGTGTCATTCCCGCCAGCTGGGGCGGAAAGCTCAAGACCGTCGTCCAGGCGGTGGCGATCGGCTTGTTCGTGTTGCCCCTGTCCGGGATTCTGCACACCGCCGCCGTGGTCGTGATGGGTCTGGCGATCGTCCTCACCGTCGTGACCGGCATCGACTACGTCGCGTCGACGGTCCGAGAAATTCGCCGGACCAAACGCGACGCCTAGGGAACCATTGCGGCCATCGCCTGCGTTCACCTGAAGTCCCATGAATTCTTGGGGATGACCGGACGAAGGGGAGCACGATGGCGTCACTAGTGCGCGAGGTGGTTGGCGACGTGCTGCGGGGGGCCCGGACATCGCAGGGCCGGACGCTACGCGAGGTGTCCGATTCGGCGCGGGTGAGCCTCGGGTATCTGTCGGAAATCGAGCGCGGCCGCAAAGAGCCGTCCAGTGAGCTGCTCACCGCGATCTGCGATGCGCTGCAGGTTCCGCTCTCGCAGGTGCTCATCGATGCCGGCGAGCGGATGGCCCGCGAAGAGCGTGCCAGCCGCGCCTCCATCGATGCCAGCATCAAGGTTGTCATCCCGCCGGTGGTCTCGCTGGCCGTGGCGTGAGCGCGGCGGGTAGACCCGCGTCCACGAGATATGCACCATGGGTGGGGCGATGAGAGCTGACCCACTAAATTGAGCGGCAGGGTAAGCGTTGCGGCCCATCCGGCACACAAGAAGAAGCGAAGGCGGAGCTAACTGATGGCCAATCCGTTCGTCAAAGCGTGGAAGTACCTCATGGCGCTGTTCAACTCCAAGATTGACGAGCACGCCGACCCGAAAGTGCAGATCCAGCAGGCCATTGAAGAGGCACAACGCACCCACCAGGCGTTGACCCAGCAGGCCGCGCAGGTGATCGGCAACCAGCGTCAGCTGGAGATGCGGCTCAACCGCCAGCTGGCCGACATCGAGAAGTTGCAGGTCAACGTGCGTCAGGCGCTCACCCTTGCCGACCAGGCCGTCGCCAGCGGAGACGCCGCGAAGGCCACCGAGTACAACAACGCCGCCGAAGCGTTCGCCGCACAACTGGTGACCGCCGAGCAGAGCGTCGAAGACCTCAAGACCCTGCACGACCAGGCCCTGCAGGCGGCCGGGCAGGCCAAGAAGGCCGTCGAGCGCAATGCGATGGTTTTGCAGCAGAAGATCGCCGAGCGCACCAAACTCCTCAGCCAGCTCGAGCAGGCCAAGATGCAGGAGCAGGTGAGCGCGTCGCTGCGGTCGATGAGCGAGCTTGCGGCCCCGGGCAACACGCCCAGCCTCGACGAGGTGCGCGACAAGATCGAACGGCGGTACGCCAACGCGATCGGCTCCGCCGAGCTTGCGCAGAGCTCGGTGCAGGGCCGGATGCTCGAGGTCGAGCAGGCCGGCGTGCAGATGGCAGGGCATTCCCGGCTCGAGCAGATCCGGGCGTCGATGCGTGGCGAGGCACTGCCCGCCGGTGGTGCGACCGCACCTGGTGTCACTCCGGCGACGCCGGCCACCGAGCCCGGTGGAGCCGTTCCCGATAAGCCGTTCGGCCAGTAGGAGAAGCCGGTGGCGGCCAAGTCGAATCAGCGGGGCCTGTGGCGCGGGTTGCTGCAGCGCGGATTCGACACCGCCGCCGACCTGACCGACCTGGTTGCCCGCAAGATCAGCGCCGCCAGCGACCCGCGGGCGCGCCAGCTGCGCCGCCGGCGACGCGCGCTGCGGTGGGCGTGGATCTTCACCGCCGGAGTCGTGTTCTGGGGGTTGGTGACCGCGGTGCTGGCGGCCTGGGGCTGGTTCGCGCTCCTGCTGCAGATCACCGGCGCCGTCGCCGTCGTGATGGTCATTCCGGCGACGCTGCTGTTCTTCCGGTATTACTGGCTGAAGGCCGAGCCACTTCCGGCCCAACGGCCGGCCAACCCCCGCCGGCTACCGCCGCCCGGTTCGGCCGCCCGGCCTGCCATGTACGCATTGGGCGCCTCCGAACGCGGGTTCTTCTCGCTGCTGGGGGTTATCGAGCGCGGCGCGATGCTGCCGGCCGACGAGATCACCGACCTGACCGACGCGGCCAAGCGGACCTCGGCGGCCATGGCGGCTACCGCCGCCGAAGTGGTGTCGATGGAAAGAGCGGCGCACAACGCCGAAGGCTCGCGTCAGTATCTGGTGCCGACCATCAATGCCTACACCGCGCAGTTGGGCGCCGGCGTCCGCCAGTACAACGAAATGGTCACCGCAGCAGCGCATTTGGTGTCTTCAGTGAGTGGCGAGGGCACGGTGGGGGTCGCGCCGCTGGCCCAGCAGCGTTACCGTGACGAACTCGCCGGCGCCACCGATCGGCTGCTCGGCTGGGCGCAGGCCTTCGACGAACTCGGCGGCCTGCGCCGGGCCTAGCTAAAGCGTCGCGCGCAGCGACGGAACGACTACTCCGGCCAGACCGCGCAGCGTTGCCTTCAGCATGTCAAAGCTGTCGAAGTAGTCCCGCCACAGCGTGATGCGCCCGTCTTGCAGTTCGAACGTGCCACAGATCCAAAACTGCAGCCGCAGCGGACCGAGGACCAGGGCATCGGTGCGTTCGGTGAGGACCGCGGACCCGTCGGAGGCGATGCGGTGGATCTTCACCTCGAAGCCGATGCGGCCCTGCATCTTGCGTAGCAGTGCCGTCGTCTTGCGGCCACCGCGGATCCGGGAGAATCCCACGTTCTCGTAGACCAGGTTGTCGTGCAACAACGCGTCGACGGTGTCGAAGTCCTCGTCCTGCAAGGCGTAGAGGAAGTCCTCGACCGCACGGATGTTGTCGGTGGTTTCGGCTCCGGATTCGGGCCCCTTCTGAGTCAGCTCGGTCATAGTTGCCAGCGTAGGCGAGCTCGGGTGTGGCAGGGTGATGCGAACGCGCGTTGCCGCGGTCGCCGGACCCGATCCCGGACACACGTTTGCCGCAATAGCGCCGTGTCCCAGCCGAGGGTCAAATGCGGCTTTAGGTATACCCGATTGATGCGACAAGAACGTCGGTTACCGGGCGGCCTGAACAATCGCGGTCTTCGCCGCCCGTCGCCGAATCAATCGGTAGCGTCGCCAACCTCCGTGATCTCGGCTTTTGCGTATCGGTGAGCCGCTGCGACGCGGGCCACGGCGTCGGAGATGTCTTGGTCGGTGTGGTTCGACATAACCTGCATCCGAAGGCGCGCCTTCCCCTTTGCGACTCCGGGAAACTCGACGAGGTTGGCGACCAGTCCATTGGCCTGCAGCCACCGGCTCGTCAAACGGGCAAGGCCCTCATTGCCGATTTTCACGCAGACGATCGGTGAGGGGGCACCGTATGTTTCGAAACCCGCTTGGTTTAAACGCCCACGTAACAACTGAACGTTGGTCATCGTCTGCTGCCTCAGCGAAGCACCTTCCGGGCTGTCGACGATTTCGAACGCTCGGAGAACGACGGCGGCCTGGATCGGCGACAACGCATTGGAGAAGGTGTTCGGCGAGGAGTAGTAACGAAGGTATTCCTTCACTTTTCGGTGGTTCGTGGCAACGAAGCCCCCATTGGACGCGAAGGTCTTGGAGAACGATCCCATCACCAGATCCACCTTGCCGATCATGCCCTGCAGTCCGATGTGGCCGCGCCCATCGAGGCCGAGGCAGCCAAGGTCGTGAGCAACATCGACTACCAGCGTCGCCCGGAATTCCTGCGCGAGGTCCTGCATGGCGGCGATATCGGGTGTGTCTGAGTCCATCGAGAACAGCGCTTCGGTGACGATCATGATGCCGTTACGGGTGTCGTGAGAACGGACCGCTTCAAGCTCCGCGCGCAAGTCGGCAACGTCGTTGTGCCGAAACAGCCGGATGTTCGGCGTCGCGGCGCGCGCACCCTCCTGCAGGCAGGCGTGGGACAGCCGGTCCATCACGATGTGATCGCTGGGTCGGATCAATCCCTTGACCACTCCGTACCCTGCGGCCCAGCCAGTCGGGAAAAGGCTGACGTGCTCAGCTTTCACGAACTCAGCAATGCGGCGTTCCAGCGCTAGGGATACCGAAGTGTTTCCCACCAGAGCAGGGGACCCCGCGCTGTGAACGCCGTACTCCTCGATCGCATCTACAGCAGCGGCCTTGATCGCGGGATGACCCGACAGTGAAAGGTAGTCCTGAGAGGCGAAGTTGATCCCGTCCATTTTCCGGCCGGCGTCGTCGTACGCGGTGACGCGGCGCCGGGGACCGGCTTCGGTGGATCGGCCCATAAACCATAGGCTGTGCTCGCGTCGTCGGTCCTGCCATTCATAAAAATCATCCAGTCGATTAATAAGATGGTCACCAGTGACATCGCGGAAGTCCAACATGCTCCCTATCAATGTCGCCGGGTCCAATGCGGCTGATCTCACGGGTAAAGATTCTAATTTGGCTGCCAGTTCGGTCATGAGTCTTCCTCCTCATGTGATGTGTTATTGAAATACCCTGAAAGCGCTGCTTGGGCAAGCGAGTAGGCAAATGTTTGGCGGTGCAGATCCCATGTCCAGGGGGATGCTGGAAGCAAGATTAGCCCGAGCTAGCACTCATGTAAACACCTTTAAGAAAGTTAAATAAAGTTGTTTGCGGCAGGTTGCATCCGGCCCGGATATCAATCTGTTCCACGGGGTGTTTGTCTTCGTATGACTAAGTGCCACTGGGACTTTCAGCATCTACGCGGCCCGAAGTTTGCCGGCAAGCGAATGAGATGTCGGCGGATCAACCGCAACGTAAATGTCTTATATAAGATCATCATAATTAATACAGATTCGGGTGAAATAATTTGGTCTTTTCAAGAAACGGGGTCGCTAGCCGACGCTGGACTGAAACTTGGTGATACGAAAACGTGACACGCGCAACAGGGGCGTCTCAAGGTTCGTCCCTATGGGATTAAAAGCTCGCAACTTCACCCAGCTATGCCTTAGCATCCGGCGTGACAAGTGAATAGTCAGGCATTCGCAAGAGCTGTGCCAGATTGCTATATATATCTGCGGTTTCTTGGTCACCCTGCGCGGGATTCTTTTGTGCTGAAAGCGGTGAGCGGGTCTGGGCTTCGGGTGCGAGGTGGTGGGTGTAAACGTCTGAGCGCCCTAGTGGCGTGACAAACAACTAAGGAGATCTAGATGGCTTTGTCGCCGGCCAAGCGTGCATTCATGAAGTTCTGGTATCCCTATGTCGGGATGCTGAATTCTGCTTTTCCCTCGATCAAGATCGAAGGTAAGCACTTGGTTGTCTCGCCCAGCGTCTACAAGCCGCTGGAGAACGAGCACGCCGCCGCCCGGTACTGCAGGCCGGGGGACCGGGTACTCGATCTCGGCTGTGGCAGCGGAGTATTCGCCTTGTTCACGGCGCCGAAAGCTAGCGAGGTAGTAGCGGTAGACATCAATTCGAATGCGGTCGAGAACACCATTGAGAACTGTCGCCGCCACGGCCTGACGAACGTGACGGTGCATCGGAGCGACATGTTCTCCAACGTCGAGGGCAAGTTCGACATCGTTCTGGCGAATCCACCATTTGTTTCACTCGAGTTCGAAAGCGACGAACAACAGTTTGCGACCTCGGTTCGCTTCCTGCCCACTCTGTTCGGCCAAGTGAGCGACTACTTGACCGACGGAGGGCGGCTTCTGATTCTGTTTCCCCTCTGGTACCGAACAAGGCTTGAGAAGCTCGCCGCGGCTCACGGTCTCGAGCTGCTGGAGGCCAAGCGCACGCCACGTAAGTCTCCTCGGCTAGGCATGCTGAGCTTGGCTTATATGCAGGTAGGTTGGCGTTCGGCCTTCTACCTGTTCGGTGTTGCGGCGTGACACCGGTACGTGACACCGCGTTCCGGCCAGTACTGCTGTGTCCGTCGGGACCGATTGCTTTCGCCTGAAAGAATCTGGACAAGGTGAGCTCAGTTCGAGAACACCTTCAGACGTATATGAGTGCTTCGAAGTCGGTGCCGCAAATTCTGCGCCTCGGCTTCGGCTCTCTCGTAGTCCTCTTCTACATCAGCACGTAGGAATCGAGGGGCAAGACTGCGCCTAGCTCTTGAATGGTAGTGCTGAGGCGTGGTAGCGGGTGGTCTGACTGGGCTGGGACGATAATCGCGGGACCACCGTAGGCGAGCTCAGGTGTGGCAGGGTGAGGCGGATGCGCGTTGCCGTGGTCGCCGGACCCGATCCGGGACACTCGTTTCCCGCGATTGCGCTGTGCCAACGCTTCCTGGCCGCCGGGGATTCGCCCACGTTGTTGACGGGGGTTGAGTGGCTGGACACCGCCCGCGCGGCGGGGATCGACGCGGTGGAGCTGGACGGCCTGGTGGCCACCGACGACGATCTCGATGCGGGGGCCCGGATTCACCGTCGCGCGGCACGGATGGCGGTGCTCATCGCGCCGACGTTGCGTGACCTGGCGCCGGATCTGATTGTGTCCGACGTCATTACGTCCGGCGGCGGCCTGGCCGCCGAGCTGCTGGGGATCCCGTGGGTCGAGCTCTGCCCGCACCCGCTCTACCTGCCGTCGAAAGGGTTGCCGCCGATCGGGAGCGGTCTGGCGCCCGGCACCGGGCTGCGGGGCAGGCTGCGCGACACCGTGATGCGGGCGCTGACGGCGCGCTCCGTGCGGGCGGGGGTGGAGCAGCGGTCGGCCGTCCGGGTCGAGATCGGGCTGCCGGCGCGTGATCCCGGGCCAGTGCGACGGCTGATCGCCACCTTGCCCGCACTGGAGGTACCCCGGCCGGACTGGCCGGCCGAGGCCGTCGTGGTGGGACCGTTGCATTTCGAGCCGACCGACCGCGTGCTGAAGATCCCGCCGGGTTCGGGGCCGGTGGTGGTGGTCGCCCCGTCCACGGCGTCCACCGGCACCATCGGGATGGCCGAACTGGCATTGCAATCCCTGAGGCCGGGGGAGACCCTGCCGGTAGGTGCGCGGGTCGTGGTGTCGCGGCTGGGTGGTGCGGAGTTGGAGGTGCCGCCCTGGGCGGCGGTGGGGCTGGGCCGTCAGGACGAACTGTTGACGCACGCCGACGTGGCGGTCTGTGGCGGCGGCCACGGGATGGTCGCCAAGGCGCTGCTGGCCGGGGTGCCGCTGGTGGTGGTCCCCGGCGGCGGGGATCAGTGGGAGATCGCCAATCGGGTGGTGCGGCAGGGCAGTGGCCAGCTGATCAGGCCGTTGAGCGGTGACTCGCTGGTGGCCGAGGTCGGCGAGGTGCTGTCCTCGCCCCGGTACCGCGCCGCCGCGCAGCAAGCCGCTGCGAGCGTCGCAGAGGTCGCCGATCCGGTGCAGGTTTGTCACGAGGCGTTGGCGGTCGCCCGCTGACCGGTAGGTTGGCGGGCGTGCGGCTGACCGAGTTCAACGAACGGGTGGTGCTGCGCTTCGGCGCTGCATATGGATCTTCGGTGCTGGTCGACCACGTGCTGACCGGGCTGGGCGGGCGTACCGCGGCCCAGGCGATCGAAGAGGGCATCGAGCCGCGCGAGGTGTGGCGGGCGTTGTGCGCCGACTTCGACGTGCCGCGCGATCAGTGGTGACCCCCCTGCAGAGTCAGCGCAGACGCGAGGTCAGCGCAGCGCGCAGTCGCCGCACGTGCCCCCGCCCGGGATGCGGTAGTAGAGGCAACAGCTGTTGCGCCGGAAATCCAGGTTCGCGCTGGTGATCACGCCGGTGCCGGCCAGTTTGCCGATGTTCAGCAACTCGGACGTGGTCCGCGCGATCGTCACGCGAAGATCGGGGCGCGCCAGCAGCAGCTGCCGCGACGTGCCCACCAGCGCCGACGCGATGTTGCCGTAGAGCAGTCCGGGCGCCAGGCGGACCCGCAAGCCGGCCGCAAGCCGGTCCAGGTGGTCCTGCACCACGATTCGGTACACCAGCTCGGGGGCGACGGTCTCGACAGGCACTCCGACTGGCTCCGGCACTCTCAGTCGGGCGCCGTCGTCGGCACGCTGCAGGTCGGCCAGGTCCGGGACGACGCCGTGGGCCAGCGCGCACGCGAGAACCGGTGACCATAGCCGGGCGGCGTGCCCGAGCTGTACCAGAGACGCGCCGATGCGCAGGTCGGATGTCCCGTACCGCCTGGCGGTGGCGTCGACGAGGTCTGAAAAGCCGGCGGCATAGGACCGCGCGACGGGGATCCACCCGGCCGGATCTCCGCCCACGGTCAGGGCGAAAAACCCGCCGTAGGCGGAAATTTCGGCCAGTTCCGCAGCGATGTTCATGTGTTCTTCGAGGTGATCCTGCCACACGCGGCGTGTCGACCTCGAGTCGAACAGGTGTTCGGCTACTGTGGTGATCATTCGGAGATCTCAACTTGTCGGTGGCCTTCTCTAGTGTCACGGCCAACCGACCGATACCGGTCACCGAACACCGACTACAGGAGAGGCATCATGGCTCAAGCCCCCGATCGCGAGAAGGCTCTCGAACTGGCTATGGCCCAGATCGAGAAGAGTTACGGCAAAGGCTCGGTGATGCGCCTCGGAGACGAGGTCCGCCAGCCCATTTCGGTGATCCCGACCGGGTCCATCGCACTGGACGTGGCCCTGGGCATCGGGGGCCTCCCCCGGGGCCGTGTCATTGAGATCTATGGCCCGGAGTCCTCGGGTAAGACCACCGTCGCGCTGCACGCGGTGGCCAACGCCCAGGCAGCCGGCGGTGTCGCGGCGTTCATCGACGCCGAGCACGCGCTGGATCCGGATTACGCCAAGAAGCTTGGCGTCGACACCGATTCGCTGTTGGTCAGCCAGCCGGACACCGGAGAGCAGGCGCTCGAGATCGCCGACATGCTGATCCGTTCGGGTGCGCTCGACATCGTGGTCATCGACTCGGTGGCGGCGCTGGTGCCGCGCGCGGAACTCGAAGGCGAGATGGGCGACAGCCACGTCGGCCTGCAGGCCCGGCTGATGAGCCAGGCGCTGCGGAAAATGACTGGCGCACTGAACAATTCGGGCACCACGGCGATCTTCATCAACCAGCTTCGGGACAAGATCGGGGTGATGTTCGGCTCGCCCGAGACGACCACGGGCGGCAAGGCCCTGAAGTTCTACGCGTCGGTGCGTTTGGACGTCCGGCGGATCGAGACGCTCAAGGACGGCACCAATGCGGTGGGTAACCGCACCCGGGTCAAAGTGGTCAAAAACAAGGTGTCGCCGCCGTTCAAGCAGGCCGAGTTCGACATTCTCTACGGCAAGGGCATCAGCAGGGAAGGCTCGCTGATCGACATGGGTGTCGACCAGGGCTTCATCCGCAAGTCCGGTGCCTGGTTCACCTACGAGGGTGAGCAACTCGGTCAGGGCAAGGAGAACGCGCGAAACTTCCTGCTCGAAAACGGCGACATCGGCAACGAGATCGAGAAGAAGATCAAGGAAAAGCTCGGCATTGGCGCAGTGGTGACCGATGACAGCGTCCTGCCCGCCCCCGTCGACTTCTGAGTCCTCTCGTCGCGAGGAGCAGGCGCGGGCGCTGTGCCTGCGCCTGCTCACCGCGCGATCGCGGACCAGGGCCGAGTTGGCCGGTCAGTTGGCCAAGCGGGGATACCCCGACGATGTCAGCAACCGGGTGCTTGATCGGCTGACCGGCGTCGGCTTGGTCGATGACACCGACTTCGCCGAGCAGTGGGTGCAATCGCGGCGGGCCAAGGCCGGAAAGAGCAAGCGCGCGCTGGCCGCCGAGTTGCACACCAAGGGCGTCGATAACGAGGTGATCGACACGGTGCTGGCCGGTATCGACGCCGGCGCCGAACGGGAGCGGGCGGAGCAGCTGATACGGGCCAAACTGCGGCGTGAAGTGCTCAGCGAGGACGACGCCCGAGTGACTCGCAGGCTGGTCGGGATGCTGGCCCGCCGCGGGTACAGCCAGACGGTGGCGTGCGAGGTGGTGCTGGGCGAGTTGGCGGCCGAACGGGAGCGCCGGCGGGTCTGAAAGGGCCCGCCGGCGCTGCCGCCGGCGCGGCCGCCGCGCAGGCCGACAATCAAGGCCGACAACCAGGGCCTGCGTTGTGCGCCAGTACGATGGCTCCGTGACTTCGACGGTGGCACCGGGCTCGGCGGGCGCTCTGGGCGCGCCAGCTGATGCCGCGGCGGACGCCGAGTCGGGCCGCACCTACCAGGTACGCACCTACGGCTGTCAGATGAACGTCCACGATTCCGAACGCCTCGCCGGACTGCTCGAATCGGCCGGCTACAGGCGTGCGGCCGACGGTGCCGAGGCCGACATCGTCGTCTTCAACACCTGCGCGGTCCGGGAGAACGCCGACAACAAGCTGTACGGCAACCTCAGCCACTTGGCGCCGCGCAAGCGCAGCAATCCCGACATGCAGATCGCGGTCGGCGGCTGTCTGGCGCAAAAGGACCGGGATGCGGTGCTGCGTAAGGCACCCTGGGTCGACGTCGTCTTCGGAACCCACAACATCGGGTCGCTGCCCACGCTGCTCGAACGGGCCCGGCACAACAACGAAGCCCAGATCGAGATCGCCGAAGCGTTGCAGGAATTTCCGTCGTCGCTGCCCAGTGCCCGCGAATCCGCTTACGCCGCTTGGGTTTCCATCTCGGTGGGCTGCAACAACAGCTGCACGTTCTGCATCGTGCCCTCGCTGCGGGGCAAGGAAGTCGACCGCAACCCGGCTGACATCCTGGCCGAGGTGAGGTCGCTGGTGGATACCGGGGTGCTCGAGGTCACGCTGCTCGGCCAGAACGTCAACGCCTACGGCGTCTCATTCGCCGACCCGGCCATCCCGCGCAACCGCGGTGCCTTCGCAGAACTGCTGCGGGCCTGCGGCGATATCGAGGGCCTGGAACGTGTCCGGTTCACCTCGCCGCACCCGGCCGAGTTCACCGACGACGTCATCGAGGCGATGGCACAGACGCCCAACGTCTGCCCGGCCCTGCACATGCCGCTGCAATCGGGATCGGACCGGATCCTGCGCGCGATGCGGCGTTCCTACCGCGCCGAGCGCTATCTCGGCATCATCGAACGAGTACGGGCAGCCATGCCGCACGCCGCCATCACCACCGACCTGATCGTCGGCTTTCCCGGGGAAACCGAAGAAGACTTCGCCGCCACCCTCGAGGTCGTGGCCCAGGCCCGTTTCTCGGCCGCGTTCACCTTCCAGTACTCCCAGCGCCCCGGCACCCCCGCCGCCGAGCTTCCCGACCAGTTGCCCAAAGCCGTTGTGCAGCAACGCTACGAGCGGCTGGTCGAACTGCAGGAGCGGATCTCGCTGGAGCACAACAGCGCGCTGGTCGGTCAGACCGTCGAGTTGCTGGTCGCCACCGGCGAAGGACGCAAGGACAGCCGCACCGCGCGCATGACCGGCCGCGCCCGCGACGGCCGGCTGGTGCACTTCGCCGCCGGCGACCGGCAGGTGCGCCCCGGCGATGTCATCACCACCGTGGTTACCGGCGCCGCGCCCCACCATCTCATCGCCGACGCCGGCATCCTGACGCACCGGCGCACCCGCGCCGGCGATGCGCACGCCTCGGGTCGAAGTGGTGTCGGACTGGGTATGCCTGGTATCGGGGCACCTGTCGCGCCGGCCCAGCCGGCCGGCTGCGGCCAATAAACGAACGGAGAACCTTCTCGTGGCGGAATTCGACGCCTACCGGTCTGAACTCGAGGCGGCCGAACGCCGGGTGGCGCGGGAAATCGAGCCGGGGGCCAGGGCCCTCGTGGTCGCGATCCTGGTGTTCGTCCTGCTGGGATCGTTCATCCTGCCGCACACCGGCAGCGTGCGGGGCTGGGACGTGCTGTTCAAGAGCCACGGCGCCGATTCCGCTGTGGTCGGCCTGCCGCAGCAGGTATTCACCTGGCTGGCACTGGTGTTCAGCGTCGGCTTCTCGATTCTGGCCCTGCTGACCCGGCGTTGGGCGGTGGCCTGGGTGGCACTGGCCGGTTCCATGCTCGCCAGCTTCACGGGCCTGTTGGCTGTCTGGTCGCGCCAGACCGCCCCGGCGGGCCACCCGGGACCCGGCATCGGGCTGTTCGTCGCGTGGATCACCGTGATCCTGCTGACGTTCCACTGGGCCCGGGTGGTGTGGCAGCGCACCATCGTGCAACTGGCCGCCGAGGAGCAGCGCCGGCGCGTGGTCGCGCAGGACCAGTCCAGGACACTGCTGGACACTCTGGAAACCGAAGAGCGGGACGGCGAGCCGAAGAACCCCTAAGACCTGCGGGTCAAAGCTTTGGCCGCGGCATCAGCCCACTGACGCCACTGTTCGGCATTCGCTTTGGCCTCATCGGCTTCCTTGGTCTTCCCGGCCGCAGCCGCCTTCGCGGCCTGCTGTTCGAACTGCTCGGCGCGGGCGCGGAACTGCTCGGCACGGGCCTGCGCCTGCGGATCGGCCCAGTCCGACTCTCCGGCGTCTCGCACCTTCTTCTCGACCGCGCGCAACCGCCGCTCCAACTCGGCGGACCGCTCTCTGGGGACCTTGCCGATCGCGTCCCACTTGTCGGCGATGCTGCGCAGCGCCGCCCGTGCGGCGTCGTGGTTGCTGGTGTCGATCTTCTCGGCATCGGCCAGCAGCGCCTCTTTGGCGGCGGCGTTGGCGCGGAACTCGGCGTCCTTTTCCGCGGTCACCGCGTTGCGGGCGCTGAAGAACGAGTCCTGAGCGGCCTTGAACCGGCGCCACAGGGCGTCATCGACGTCCTTGCTCGCACGGCCGGCGCCTTTCCACTCGGTCAGCAACTTGCGGAACTCCGCGCTTGTGGCTGTCCAGTCGGTGGAGTCGGACAACGCTTCGGCCCGCTCGCACAGCCGCTCCTTGGCCTGGCGCACACCGGAACGCTCCCGGTCGAGTTCGGCGAAATGCGATCCGCGCCGCCGGTTGAAGATCTCGCGGGCCGCCGAGTAGCGCTTCCACAGCGCGTCGTCGACCTTGCGGTCCAGGCCCGTGATCGTCTTCCACTCATCGAGGATCGCCCGCATCCGGTCTCCGGCGGACTTCCACTGCGTCGAGTTGGCAGCCAGATCCTCGGCCTCCGCGGCAAGTGCCTCCTTGCGGGCAGTCTGGGCGGCGCGGTGCTCCATGCGCCGGGAGCGGTGTGCGGTGACGTAGACGTCGATGCGGGCGCGGATGTCGGACAACCGGCCGGCCAGCGCGTCGATGTCGCCGAGCACGCAGGCCGTTGGCAGGGTCTCGAGCAGGGCCCCCGCGTTGGCGTTGATCTTGCGGGGATCCCCGGTGCCCGACACCAAGCGCTCCTCCATAAGGGCGATCTCGGTGCTCAGGTCGTCGTAGCGCCTGCCGAAATATGCGAACGCCGCGTCGGCGTCGCCGGCCTGCCACGAACCGACGACACGCTCGCCGGATGCGCTGAGCAGCCATACCGTGCCGTCGTCGTCGACACGTCCGAACCGGTGCGGATCGCTGTGCGGCAATGTCGACGTCGGATGTGCCGACGCATGGGCGGCAGGGCGGGGAGCCGCGCCAGGCCGGGGACCGGGTCGTGGCCCCGGCCGTGGGCCCGGAACCGGTCTGGAGACCGGTTCTGCTGTTGCTGCGTCGTTGCTGCTGGGCTGCTCACCCGTCATTGCGCTCGTCACCTACCCTCTGCCAGTAGCGCGGTCGACTTCCCGCGCAGCTGCCGCGCGAAGCGGCACCCGTCCGGTCGGCGACTCTGGTGAACCCCCGCGGTCTCCGACCGGTTTCCAACAAGTATTCAAGCAGCTTGGCGGACGGTCTGCCGCCACCTTCTGATCACCGGTGCCTTTTTCCGCCAGGCCGCCCGATCGTGGCTGCGTCCCGCGACGGGGCGCGGCGTGAAAACCCAGCTGACGCGGGTAACGAAACGATTCCCGTTGGATTGCACGTGATAGCGAACGGGCGCGGGCGGGTACCGTTACCTAGGACGCCGGTCGGACATTCACAGCTGCCTCTCAGCTGATTCTGGGAGGAGCTCAGCTCGGTCAGAAAGTCTGGGCGGAGCATTATCACTGTTCAGAGCATGGGCAGAGCCATAGAGTGTTCGATGAACTGCCGGCGAACATCGCGGGAACGCTGGTGGCGAAATTGGGAATTGAGGGTCGCCATGTCAATGGTCGGAATCGCCGCGATAATCGCGATATTTGCAGCGCTCGCGTCGGCCACTGGGGATGTGATCCGGCAGCGCTCGGCTCACGAGATCACCGATGAAGAGGTCGGCCACCTCAAGCTGTTCGGCATGTCGCTGCGCGACGCCAAGTGGTGGACGGGCGGCGGGTGCGCGGTCCTCAATTACAGCCTGCAGGCGATGGCGCTGGTGTGGGCGTCGGTGATGCTGGTGACGGCACTGCAGGTGACCGCCCTGCTGTTCGCCCTGCCGATCTATGCGCGCCTCGCCCACCACAGAATCACCCGTAAGCAGTGGCTGTGGGCCACCGTGCTGGCCGCATCGCTCGCCGTGGTAATCATCGTCGGTGACCCGACAGCGGGCCATGACCGGGCGCCGCTGAGCACCTGGATCATCGTCGCAGCGGTCATGGGACCGCTCCTGGTGTCGTGCGTGGTCGCCGCCAAGGTGTGGTCCGGCCGGCCCCAGGCGGCGGCGCTGCTGGCGTTGGTGGCGGGCTCGTCGCTGGCGCTGTTCGCCGTGCTGACCAAGGGCGTGGTCGACGTTCTGCACCACCAAGGTCTGTGGGCCGCCGTCAGCTGCCCGGAGTTCTTCC
Source organism: Mycobacterium sp. 23 (assembly GCF_048287075.1). NCBI lineage: Bacteria > Bacillati > Actinomycetota > Actinomycetes > Mycobacteriales > Mycobacteriaceae > Mycobacterium > Mycobacterium sp. 23. The sequence continues at coordinate 1,463,970 of NZ_JBLVUX010000005.1, read as the reverse complement.
CCTGGCTGGTCGTGATGCTGTGCGGCATGATCTTTCAGCAGTCCGCGTTCCGTGCCGGTTCGCTGACCGCGTCGTTGCCCACCATGACCGTCGCCAAGCCCGTGGTGGCGACCACGTTGGGGGTCCTCGTCCTCGGCGAGACGCTGGACGCGGACGGACCGGAAGGTGTCGTGCTCGCCATCGCCGCGGCCGCGGTGATCGCCGCGACGGTGGCACTGGCCCGCGGCGAGGCCGCCGAAATGGAAGCCGATGCCGAGAAGGCGCACCAGACCGACGGGCCGGAAAAAGGCGCCGCGGTCAGCACCGCTGCTGACGGGTAAGTCGCGGCCACGTTAGTTTGATCGCGTGCTGAGCGCCATCGCCATCGTTCCGTGCGCGCCGGTGCTTGTTCCCGAACTTGCCGGCGCCGCGCGTGCCGAGATCGCCGACCTGGCAGCCGCCGTCGTCGCCGCGGCGGCCGTGCTGCCGAACCGTTGGGTTGCCGTCGGAACCGGTCACGTGGATGACGTCATCGGTCCTGACGGCCGCGGCACTTTCGCCGGATTCGGTGTCGACGTCCCGGTCAGCCTCGCGCCGAAACCGGACGGCGGCGTCCAGGACCTGCCCCTCTGCGCGCTCATGGCCGCCTGGGTGCGTGGCCAGGCGCGACCAGACGGCTCCGTGGATGTTCATGTGTACGCGGCTGACGGAGACCCCGTCACGGCCGTAACTCGCGGTCGGCAGTTGCGGGCCGAGATCGACGGGCAGGCTGACCTGATCGGCGTCCTGGTCGTGGCCGACGGCGCCAATACGCTGACCGCCAGGGCGCCCGGCGGCTTCGACCCCGCCGGCGAAGGCGCCCAGCAGCTCCTGGACGACGCGCTGGCCGGCGGCGATGTCGCAGCGCTGAGCCGGTTGCCGCAGCGGATCCTCGGCCGGGTGGCGTTCGCCGTGCTGGCCGGACTGGCCGGGCCAGGCCCGCGTTCGGCCCAGGAGCTCTACCGTGGTGCCCCCTACGGCGTGGGCTACTTCGCCGGCGTCTGGCAGCCGTGAGACCGCTGGCGATCATCGGCCCGACGGGTGCCGGCAAGTCGCAATTGGCGCTCGACGTCATCGAACGGCTCGGCGGTGCGGCAGAAGTCGTCAACGCCGACGCGATGCAGCTCTATCGCGGCATGGACATCGGGACCGCCAAACTGCCCGTCGAGCGGCGCCGCGGCATACCGCATCACCAACTCGACGTCCTCGACGTCACCGAGACGGCGACCGTGGCGCGCTACCAGCAGGCGGCGGTCGCCGACATCGAAGCGATCCAGCGCAGGGGAGCGGTGCCGGTCGTGGTCGGCGGGTCCATGCTCTACATCCAGTCGCTGCTGGACAACTGGGCGTTCCCCGCGACCGATCCGGCGGTGCGGGGACGCTGGGAGCAGCGGCTGGCCGAGATCGGCGTTGCCCGGCTGCACGCCGAACTGGCCCGTCGCGATCCGGCCGCGGCGGCCGTCATCCTGCCCACCGACGGCCGGCGCACGGTGCGGGCGCTGGAGGTGATCGAGCTGACCGGCCGGCCGTTCGCGGCTTCCGCGCCGCGCATCGGCGCGCCCCGCTGGGGCACAGTCATCATCGGGTTGGACTGCGAGACAACAATTCTGGATGAGCGGCTGGCGCGCCGCACCGAGCTGATGTTCGCCGAAGGGCTGGTCGAGGAAGTGCGCACGCTGCTGGGCCGCGGCCTGCGCGACGGGGTCACCGCGTCGCGGGCGCTGGGTTATGCGCAGGTATTGGCGGCCCTGGATGCCGGCGGGACGCCCCAGCTGCTGCGCGAAGCGCAGGAGCAGACCTTCATCGGCACCCGTCGCTATGTGCGGCGCCAGCGTTCCTGGTTCCGCCGCGACCACCGCGTGCAGTGGATCGACCCGGGCGGTGCGGATGCCGTCGACGACGTGATCCTGGCCTGGCGGCACGTAATCTGATCTGGTGATGCCCATGAAGTTCGCCAAGGGTCACGGCACCCAGAACGACTTCGTGCTGCTTCCCGACCTGGATTGCCGGGTGGACCTGTCCGCTTCCCGGGTCGCCGCTCTGTGCGACCGGCGCCGTGGCCTGGGAGCTGACGGGGTACTGCGGGTCACCACCGCCGGTGCGGCGAGCGGCGCCGGTGTGCTCGACAGGCTGCCCGACGGGGTCGGCGAATCCGACTGGTACATGGACTACCGCAACGCAGACGGGTCGACGGCGCAGATGTGCGGCAACGGGGTGCGGGTGTTCGCGCACTACCTGAGGGCCAGCGGGCTGGAGTCACGCGACGAGTTCGTCGTCGGATCGCTCGCCGGACCGCGACCGGTCACCCTGCACCATGCCGATTCGACCGACGCCGATGTCGCCGTGGACATGGGCAAGGCCAACAAGCTGGGCACCGGCGAGGCGGTGGTGGGCGGCAGGCGGTTCACCGGGGTGGCCGTCGACGTGGGCAATCCACACCTGGCGTGCGCGGATCCGCAGCTCACGGTGGACGCCCTGGCGGCGCTGGACGTCGCGGCGCCGGTGCGGTTCGACGCTGCGCAGTTCCCCGAGGGCGTCAACGTCGAGGTGCTCACCGTCCCGGTCAGCGGCCTGGTCCGCATGCGCGTGCACGAACGCGGCGTCGGCGAGACCCGCTCGTGTGGCACCGGAACGGTTGCAGCCGCCGTTGCCGCGCTGGCGGCCACCGGCGCCGACACCGGGGTGCTGACCGTGCGGGTGCCCGGTGGTGACGTCACCGTCACCATCACGGAAGCGACCAGCTACCTGCGCGGGCCGTCGGTGCTGGTCGCGCACGGCGAGGTGAGTGGGGAATGGTGGCGCGCGCAAGAGCGTTAAATCGGATGCATGACGCCGAATCGGCGTGCAACATTGCTAATTGCCTATGAAAAATTCTGAGTCTTTTCCCGAATTTGCTGACCGCACTGGGCCCGAGCCCAGCACCGGCGAGCTCGCCCTCGAAGACCGATCGGCACTGCGCCGGGTGGTCGGTTTGTCGACCGAACTCACCGACATCTCCGAGGTCGAGTACCGCCAGCTGCGCCTGGAACGTGTGGTGCTGGTCGGTGTCTGGACGGAGGGCACCTCGGCCGACAACCAGGCCAGCCTGGCGGAATTGGCGGCGCTCGCCGAAACCGCGGGCTCCCAGGTGCTCGAGGGACTGATCCAGCGCCGCGACCGCCCCGACCCGTCGACCTACATCGGCTCGGGCAAGGCCCAGGAACTCCGCGAGGTGGTGCTGGCCACCGGGGCCGACACCGTGATCTGCGACGGCGAGCTGTCGCCGGCCCAGCTGACCGCGCTGGAAAAGGCCGTCAAGGTCAAGGTCATCGACCGCACCGCGCTGATTCTGGACATCTTCGCCCAGCACGCCACCAGCCGGGAAGGCAAGGCGCAGGTCTCACTGGCGCAGATGGAGTACATGCTGCCGCGGCTGCGTGGCTGGGGCGAGTCGATGTCGCGGCAGGCCGGCGGCCGGGCCGGCGGCAGCGGCGGCGGTGTGGGTCTTCGTGGCCCGGGTGAAACCAAGATCGAAACCGACCGGCGCCGCATCCGCGAACGCATGTCCAAGCTGAAGCGCGAAATCAGGGCGATGAAGCAGGTTCGCGACACCCAACGCAGCCGCCGCCTGCACGCCGATATGCCGTCGATCGCCATCGTCGGTTACACGAACGCGGGCAAGTCCAGCGTGCTCAACGCGCTGACCGGGGCCGGGGTGCTGGTCCAGGACGCGCTGTTCGCCACGCTGGAACCCACCACCCGGCGCACCGAGTTCGACGACGGACGCCCTTTCGTGCTCACCGACACCGTCGGCTTCGTTCGGCACCTGCCCACCCAGTTGGTCGAGGCTTTCCGCTCCACTCTGGAAGAAGTCGTCGACGCGGACCTGCTGGTACACGTCGTCGACGGCTCCGACGTCAACCCGCTGGCCCAGATCAGCGCGGTCCGGCAGGTGATCTCGGACGTGGTCGCCGACCACGGGGCCGAAGCGCCGCCGGAATTGGTGGTGGTGAACAAGACCGACGCCGCGGGTGACCTGATGCTGGCCCGACTGCGCCACGAACTTCCCGGCGCGGTGTTCGTCTCCGCCCGCACCGGCGACGGCATCGACGCGCTGCGACGGCGGATGGCCGAGCTCGCGGTGCCGACCGACACCGCCGTCGACGTCGTCATCCCGTATGACCGCGGCGACCTGGTGGCGCGGGTGCACTCCGACGGGCGGGTCCATCAGGCTGACCATCAGGCCGACGGCACCAGAATCCAGGCGCGGGTCCCGGTCGCGCTGGCCGCCGCGCTGCGCCAATTCGGGTCGGACGCCTAACCAGGCGGACGCGCCCGCTCGACCAACCGCCCGGTTGGTATATGTTGGGCGCAAGAGTCTTCCACCTATGACAGCCGGAGGTCGCACCCATGGGCAGCGCCGTCAAATATCAGCGCACACTTTTCGAACCCGAGCACGAGCTGTTCCGGGAGTCATACCGGGCATTCCTGGACCGCCACGTCGCGCCGTATCACGACGAATGGGAGAAGGCGCACATCGTCGACCGCGGGGTGTGGCTGGAGGCGGGTAAACAGGGCTTCCTGGGCATGGCGGTTCCGGAGGAGTACGGCGGCGGGGGCAATCCGGACTTCCGCTACAACACGATCGTCACCGAGGAGACCACTCGCGGTCGCTACAGCGGTATCGGATTCGGCCTGCACAACGACATCATTGCGCCCTACCTGCTGCATCTGGCCACCGAAGAGCAGAAGCAGCGCTGGCTACCGAAGTTCTGCACCGGAGAACTGATCACCGCGATCGCGATGACCGAGCCGGGCACCGGAAGTGACCTGCAGGGCATCAAGACCCGCGCGGTCAAAGAGGGCGACCACTATGTGCTGAACGGGTCAAAGACGTTCATCACCAACGGAATCAACTCCGACCTGGTGATCGTGGTGGCGCAGACCGACCCGGAGAAGGGCGCGCAGGGCTTCAGTCTGCTGGTCGTCGAGCGTGGCATGGAGGGCTTTGAGCGCGGCCGTCACCTCGACAAGATCGGCCTGGACGCGCAGGACACCGCCGAACTGTCGTTCACGGACGTGAAGGTTCCGGCCGAGAACCTGCTCGGCCAGGAGGGCATGGGCTTCATCTACCTGATGCAGAACCTGCCCCAGGAACGGCTGAACATCGCCGTCATGGCGGCAACAGCCATGGAAACGGTGCTCGAGCAGACGCTGCAATACACCAAGGAGCGCAAGGCTTTTGGCAAGCCGATCGGTAGCTTCCAGAACAGCCGGTTTGTGCTGGCCGAGCTGGCTACCGAGGCCACCGTGGTACGCATCATGGTGGACAACTTCATCGCGCTGCACCTGGAGGGGAAGCTGACGGCCGAGCAGGCCGCGATGGCCAAGTGGTACTCCACCGAAAAGCAGGTTCATCTGATCGACCGCTGCCTGCAACTGCATGGTGGATACGGCTACATGCGCGAATACGATGTTGCCCGTGCCTATCTCGACGCCCGGGTGCAAACCATCTACGGCGGCACGACCGAGATCATGAAAGAGATCATCGGCCGTGGACTCGGTGTCTAGCGTCTAGCTCGCATCTCGGTGCGCATCGTGCGCGCGTCGTAGCAGCTCCGCGAGTTCTTGATCCTCGCGCGTGTCGTATTTGCCTGCCAGCGAGTTTATTTCGCGCTCCGCCCGCAACAACTCGGCATATGCCGCTTCGCGCTGTGCTGGATCCTGCGTTGAGGTCAGGTACTCGAGCGCGTGCCGGCGGGCCCGGCTCACGGCGTTCTGTCTGCGGCCGCGCGCCGAAAGCAGCGACACCGCTGTGGTTGTGAGCAGCACGGCGACGATCACCAGCAGCGACACCGTGATACTCAACTCCACGACCGGGACCGGCCTGCCGTGGTTGATGAATGGAAGGTTGTTGTCGTGCAACGCTTCCAGGATCAGCTTCACGCCGATGAAGCCCAGGATCACGGCCAGACCGTAGGTCAGATAAACCAGTCGATCGAGCAGGTTGTCGATCAGGAAGTACAGCTGACGAAGACCCATCAGCGAAAAGGCGGTCGCCGCGAAAACCAGGTAGATGTTCTGTGTCAGACCGAACATCGCCGGCACCGAATCGAAAGCGAACAACAGATCGGTGCCACCGACGGCGATCATCACCAGCAGTAGCGGTGTCATGACCCGTCGACCGTCCTGCACGACGAACAACCCGTCGCCGTCGTACTCCTTTGATGTCCGCAGGAAGCGACTGGCCAGCCGGATGACCAGGTTGTCGGCGTTACTCTCTTCTGTCTCTGCCGGTTTGGCGAGCTTTCCGGCCATGATCAGCAGCCCCACACCGAACAGGTAGAAGACCGAGTTGAAGTTGTTCAGGAGTGCGCCGCCCAGGACGATGAAGACGGTGCGCGCGATGAGCGCGAACGCGATACCGAACAACAGCACCTTCTGCTGCGCCACCCGCGGAACCCCGAAGCTGCTGATGATCAAGAGAAATACGAAAAGGTTGTCCACGGAAAGGGCTTCGTTGCTCAGGTAGCCCGCGAAGTATTCGACGGCCATGCGCGGGCTGCCCAGTACGGCGATGCAGATGCCGAAAAGTACCGCTATCCCGATATATGTTGCCGACCAGGCTGCGGCCTGACGTAGCGTCGGCACGTGCGTCTTGCGTACCTGAAAGACATAGTCGAACAGCATCAACCCGGCGATCAGCACGATGGTCAGGGCCCAGCCAAGTCCGGAAACACCCATGCGCGCTGGATTTCCTCTCGCGAGATCGGCCGGCATGCCAGGCGGGATGTCGTCTCGGGCACGGTAACCCAACTGATGCCCGGGGCGCAGCGCGGTTTCTCGCGACATGAGCGCGGCACGGCATCATTTCGACATCGGCTCGGTATCCGTTTCCGTAATATGTACGATTTGACTTCGCATATCTCAATCGCTAGAGCAAAGTTATGCGAGCCCGGAAGCGATGCGCATCGCTGCCGGGAAACGGCCCACGGCGGTGAATCCGCCTGCTCGCCAGGTGGGCAGGGCATCGGCTGGGAGGCTTGGTGAACGGGCAAAGGGGTCAATTGAGCAAGTTGGTCGGGCGTGCGCGAGGCGGCCTGACGGCCGCCGCGTTGGCCACCGCGCTGGCCCTGGCGCTGCTGGCGCCTACCGCGTCCGCGTCGCCGATCGGCGACGCCGAGGCGGCGATGATGGCGGCGTGGGACAAGGCCGGCGGCGCGTCATCCACGCTGGGTGCCAGAAAAGGCGACGTCTATCCCATCGGCGACGGGTTCGCTCTGGACTTCGACGGCGGCAAGATGTATTTCACCCCCGCCACCGGTGCCAAGTACATGTTCGGCCCCATCTTGGACAAATACGAGTCGCTGGGCGGTCCGGCGAACAGTGATCTCGGTTTCCCGACCATCAACGAGGTACCCGGTCTCGCCGGACCCGACAGCCGGGTCAGCACGTTCGCGGCCAGCGACAATCCGGTGATCTTCTGGACCCCCGATCACGGCGCGTTCGTGGTCCGCGGCGCCCTGAACGCGGCGTGGGACAAACTCGGCAGTTCCGGCGGAGTGCTGGGAGCCCCGACCGGGGACGAAACCTACGACGGTGAGGTGGCGTCGCAGAAGTTCAGCGGCGGAGAGGTGTCCTGGAACAGGAAAACCAAGGAGTTCAGCACCAACCCGCCGGCGCTGGCTGACCAACTCAAAGGCCTGCAGATACCCATCGATCCCACCGCCGCCATCAACATGGCGTGGCGCGCGGCCGGCGGCGCGAACGGACCATTGGGGGCCAAGAAGGGCGGCCCGAGTCCGATCGGTGGCGACGGCATCGTCCAGGAGTTCAACGGCGGCAAGATTTTCTTCAGCCCGGCGACCGGCGCGAACGCCGTCGAAGGGGCGATCCTGCAGAAGTACGAGTCGTTGGGCGGACCGGTCAGCAGCGACCTCGGCTTCCCGATCGCCAACGAGGCCGACGGCGGTATCACGCCGGCCAGCCGGATCGCCACGTTCTCGGCCGCAGACAAGCCGGTGATCTTCTGGACTCCTGATCACGGCGCGTTCGTCGTGCGCGGAGCCATGAAGGCGGCGTGGGACAAGCTCAAGGGAGCCACCGGCAAACTCGGCGCGCCCGTCGGCGACCAGGCGGTGGACGGCGACGTGGTATCGCAGAAGTTCACCGGCGGCAAGGTGTCGTGGAACCGCGCGAAGAACACCTTCACCACCGATCCGGCGAACCTCGCGCCGCTGCTGTCCGGCCTGCAGGTGTCGGGACAGAACCAGCCCAGCACGTCCGCGTCGCCGCCACCCGGCAAGAAGTTCACCTTCCACTGGTGGTGGTTGGCGGTGGCGGTGCCGGTGCTGCTGCTCATCCTGATGTCAGTGCTGGTGGTATTCGGCCTGCGCCGCCGTCGCGCCGGCCGGGCAGCTCCCGCTTACGACCGTGGCCGTGACGTGGCCGACGAGTTCGATGCGGGTGCTGACGGGCGCTGGTCGCACGACGACGTCGATTACGGCTCCGAGCGCTTCCCGCCCGTCGAACACCACCCCGAAGAGCACGAGGTGCCGGAATACGGTGCAGCGCCGCGGGTGAGCTGGTCCAGAGGGGGCGGGACCACGGCCGGTCCCGAGGGGCGTGGTCTGGGTGCCGAGGACTATCACGACGAGACCGCCGAGTACGGGGACGAGTACGCCCATGGCGCCGACGACTACGCCCGCGGCGCCGACGAGTACGCCCACGGTGCCGAGCAGGAAACCGACTTCGAGGAATACGAACACGACGAGTTCGAAGGTGACGAGGATCCGGACGCGGTGGACACCACCCCGACGCCCATCGTGACGCGCGGCGCCTTCGGCCAGCTCGTCGAGGCCGAGCCGGAGGTCGCAGAAACGATCTCGCCGGAAGCCTTCGAGGCGGAGTCCTCGGTGCCGCGCAGCGAGGGTCCGGTAGCGCCTGAGGTGCCCGAAACCCATCCTGAGCAGGAATTCCCGGACATCTTCTACCCCCGCGGTGGTCCCGCGGAAGAGGAGGTACCCGACGCGGCCGCCTCGGATACCGTCGTCGGCGCTTTCGAGCCGCGGAAGGGGCGGCACGCCGCCGCGGATGAACCGGGCTACGCACCGACGGCGACGGAGGCGGCCTATGCCGCGGCGCCGCAGGCCGAGGCTCCTCTGGCCGCAGACACTGCGGCGCGGCCGACCATCCACCTACCCCTGGACGACGACCCGTATCGGGCGCCGGACGGCTACCCGATCAAGGCCAGCGCGCGGTTCGGTCTGTACTACACGCCCGACAGTGCGCTATACCACGACACCCTGGCCGAGATCTGGTTCGCCAGCGAGGCCGTCGCGCAAGCCAATGGCTTCGTCAAAGCCGACTGATCGCCGGCCTGCGTCAGCGCTTCGGCGCTACACCTTGCGGATGACGGTGACGACCTTGCCGAGCACGGTCGCGTCGTTTCCGGGAATCGGATCGAAGGCCGGATTGTGGGGCATCAGCCAGACCTGACCGCCCGCCCGCTTGAACGTCTTCACGGTGGCCTCACCGTCGATCATGGCCGCCACGATGTCGCCGTTGTCGGCGACGTTCTGTTGGCGCACCACGACCCAGTCGCCGTCGCAGATGGCGGCTTCCACCATCGAGTCGCCGACGACTTTGAGCAGGAACAGCGTCCCTTCGCCGACCAGCTCTCGCGGTAGCGGAAAGACGTCTTCGACCGCCTCTTCGGCCAGTATCGGTCCGCCGGCGGCTATCCGGCCCAGCACGGGTACGTACGTAGGTTCCGGCAACGCGTCCGACCCGGCCACGTCGGTGCTGGGAGGTGTCACGGCGTCATCAGCCGCGCGGACGTCGACGGCCCGCGGCCGATTGGCATCCCGCCGCAGATAACCTTTGCGCTCCAGCGTGCGCAACTGGTGGGCCACCGAGGACGTCGACGTCAGGCCGACCGCGTCACCGATCTCGCGGATGCTGGGTGGATAGCCGCGGGTGGTGACCGAAGCGCGGATGACTTCGAGGATGGTGCGCTGCCGCTCGGTCAGCGCGGCATCGACGGCGTGCAACCGGCCGTCAGCGGCGGCTCGTTCGGATGCGCTAGCGGAACCGGCTCGATCAGCTACTGGGGGGTCGTTGCTGTCGCTCATGCCACTGAATGTAACCGCACCCGACCGAAGAATCAAACATGTGTTCGAGCAGCGTGTCGGAGCGGTCGGCCCAGCCTTCCTAGCGGCCCGGATCAGCGGAATCACAAGTGTGTAACTTTCGGATGGATCGGGTATCCGAAATTCATCCAGCTGGTTGCACCGACAAAACCTTGTCGGTGGTGAGGTCTACCGTTTTGCTCGTGCGACACGCCTCGCTCAGATGTTCGATATCGAACATGTGAGCGACTAGGGTCGAACACACGAGCGATATTTAGTCGACCGGAGGCAACGACATGACGATCAGCTACGCGGGCCCGCAGCGCACCTGGAACGCGCAGAGGCTGGTGAACAGGCCTGCCAACAGGCCGTTCGACGAGTCGCCTACATATCGCGGCGGGCAGATCCGGTCAAACCGGCCCGGCCCCACCCGTCCGGCCGGCGCGCCCATGCACTACCGCGGCACCGGCGTGGCGATGTCGACGGCGTCGCACCGGCGGCGTCCGGTCTCGGTGCTGACGACGATGGGGCTGGCGCTGCTCGCCGGCATCATCACGCTGTGGCTGGGCTTGATGGCCAATTTCGGGAGTGTGCTGAACGACGAACCGGCCGGCGCGTCGGCGCAGGTACCGGCTGCACTCGCCGTGGTGCGCGTGGAGCCCGGTGAGTCGCTGCAGCAACTGGCCACCCGGGTCGCGCCCGGCGCCCCGGTGCGCGAGGTGGTGGAACGGATCCGCAATCTCAACGCGCTGGACTCCAACGCAGTCGCCGCCGGCCAGACGTTGATCGCCCCGATCGGGTGAACCCGCGGGGAGCGGGACGAATTGCGCTCTGCGCCAACCTTGCTCGGTCGTCTCCACCTGCTGCTGGACTGATCGTGCCAGCGGTGGCCACGCCGGTGGCGCACAGGTACTCTCGGGGTGGTTCTGCGGTACCCCGAAGTCAGGCGCGGCAAAGGAGCGGCTATGCACTGCCCGTTCTGCCGGCACCCCGACTCGCGAGTGATCGATTCCCGGGAGACCGATGAAGGCCAGGCGATCCGCCGGCGCCGCTCGTGTCCCGAGTGCGGGCGCAGGTTCACCACCGTTGAGACCGCGGTGCTCGCCGTCGTCAAGCGCAGCGGCGTTACCGAACCCTTCAGCCGGGAAAAGGTGATCAGCGGCGTGCGCCGGGCCTGCCAGGGCCGCCAGGTAGACGACGATGCGCTGAACCTGTTGGCCCAGCAGGTCGAAGATTCGGTGCGGGCCGCAGGTCCGGAGGTGCCCAGTAACGAGGTCGGTCTTGCCATCCTGGGACCGCTGCGCGACCTCGACGAGGTGGCGTACCTGCGCTTTGCGTCGGTTTACCGGTCCTTCTCGTCGGCCGACGACTTCGAGCGGGAGATCGAGGCCCTGCGTGCCCATCGCAACGTGTCGACTCCGGGCTGAGGCTCGATAGATGCCCGTCGAACTCCACCCCGATCTCGCAGCGCTGGAGCCCCTGCTGGGCACCTGGACAGGACGGGGTGCTGGCGAGTACCCCACGATCGAACCTTTCGACTACCTCGAAGAGGTGGTTTTCACGCACGTGGGCAAACCGTTTCTGGTCTACGGGCAGAAGACTAAAGCTCCCGCCGACGGCAAACCCCTGCACGCCGAGACCGGCTACCTGCGGGTACCGCAGCAGGGAAGGGTCGAACTGGTCCTCGCTCACCCGAGCGGCATCACCGAGATCGAAGTCGGTTCCTACTCAGTGGCCGGTGACGTCATCGAGATCGAGCTGGCAACCATCGACATCGGGCTCACGCCGACCGCCAAAGAGGTGACCGCCCTGAGCCGTTCCTTCCGCATCGACGGCGATCAACTGTCCTACTCCCTGCGGATGGGCGCCGTTGGCCAGCCCGAGCAGCACCATTTGGCCGCAGTGCTGCACCGGCAGAGCTGAGCGTCAGTTCACCTGCCGCACACCGTCATCGGCGACGCGACCGCCGACTTTCGCCCATCCCTCCGCGCTCCACGTCGTCGTGATCAGCGACCCACGGCCCTGCGTAATCACCAGGTCCCGACTGAGGTATTCGGTGATCCGCACCGCCGCGGAGCCGGTCGCCTCGTCTTCGGTCACACCGAGGTTCGACGCGAACATCCGGCTGCGCACCGACCCGGTCTCTCGATCCGTCCACGCCCACAGATAGTGCGCGACGTCGTCGGGGAAATCGGCGGGATCGGCCTGCAGCACCGCATCCGGTGAATCGAAATCGTGGATGGCGAATTCCGGCGCCCATTCCGCGGGCGCGCTGATCTCGGTGAACTCGCCGGAGTAACTTACCCGCACCAACCCGGCGGGCAGGTGCAGCGTGTTGATCGGCGTTCCACGTCGCCGCAACCACCACGACGCCCCGACGCACGGGTGGCCGGCGAAGGGCAGTTCGGTGCGGGGGGTGTAGATGGTCGCGCGCGCGGTCGTTGCCCCCTGGGCGGGGAGTTCAACGAAAATCGTCTCGCTGTAACCCAATTCGTGGGCGAGTTGCTGGCGGTCACCCGGGTTGACCAGGCTGGCGTCGACCACACCCAGCGGGTTGCCGAAGTTTCCGTCCGGGTCGGTGAATACCCGCAGCACGGTGACGTCGATGCTCATGGCCCGACCCTACGGGTCGATACGAGCACATCGATCAGGTGGCGCTGCGCTCGTCGGCTCCCATGGCATTGAGGACGGCGACGCGGGTGTCCGTCGGCCCGGACACAGTGCGGGCACCGCCGCCGCTGCGCAACAACTCGCGCAGGGCTGCCTGATCGTATTCGGGTGGCTCGGTGGTGTCGATGAACCGGTGCACGATGTCAAGGAATCGGGCGGGGTCGTCGTGGAAGGGGAAATGGGCGGAATTCTCGAAGATCTCGAGCCGGGACCCGGGCATTGCCGCGTGCGCCATATGGGCGTGCCGAACCGGGATCACCGAGTCTTTCTCACCCCAGATGATCTGAACCGGGATGGCCTCGGTCAAATAACACCGGTCCAGCATCGTGACGATCTGACCGCGCCAGTCCACCACGGCCCGCAGCGTGCGGGTGAACGCCGAGGACGCCGTCGGCTCGGGCAGGTCGTTGAGGATCCGCAGCATATTGGGCAGATCGCGGCCGATGGCCGTGGAACCGAGCGCGAGTCCCGCCAACTGGCCCAGTACCTGCACCGCGGGCAGCACCATCGGCAGTCGCAGCAGCGCCAGCGCCTCGGCCCCCATCGGCAGCGAGGCGAACCGCAATGCGATGTTGACGTCCTTGGTGACACCGCCGGCGCCCACCAGGATCAGCCGGTCGACCAAATGCGGGAACTGGTAAGCGAATTGCATCGCAACGCCGCCACCGAGGGAATGACCGACGATCGTCACCCGTTCGATGTCCAGCACGCTGAGCAGGTCCCGCATGCCGTTGGCGTAGGCCGCGGTGGAGTAGTCGGCGCGCGGCTTGTCGGATTTGCCGTGGCCCAGCAGGTCCGGGGCGATGACGGTGAATCGCTGGGCGAGCTTGGCGTGCACACCGGTCCAAGTGGTCGAGTTGTCGCCGATGCCGTGGATCAGCAGGATCGCCGGACCGGAACCCGCGATCCGGAACGCCCGCTTGTAGCCGTGGATGGTGCGGAACTGCAGTGACGGGGATGTCACTTCTCGCACCGGGCGGAGAGTACGCGTCCGCTCGGTCATGTCGGCAACCTCGTTGTCGGGCCGGGTAGGCGTGTCGGAAGCGGTTACTTCGCGTTGTCGTCGTCGTCGAATTTCTTCTCAGCCTGTTGAGCCAGGAACCGCTCGAACTCGGCGCCCAACTCATCGCCGCTAGGCAGGTCCTCGTCGTTCGTCAGTAAGGATCTGTTCTCCTGAGCGTCAATGAACGCATCGTACTGGCGCTCGAGTGCGGCCACCACTTGAGCGACTTCCGCGCTCGCCTGCACCTGTTCGTCGATCTTGGCCCGAATCTCGGTGGCCGCCTCGGTGAGTGCCGTCAGCGGCAACTCCAGCGAACCGGTCTTGCCCACCTGCTCGAGTAACGCCTGGGCCGCGGCCGGGTAGTCGGTCTGCGTCAGGTAGTGCGGGACGTGCACCGTGAACCCGACGACCTCGTGCCCGTGCTGTGCCATGCGGTATTCCAGCAGATTGGATGCACTACCGGGAACCTGGATCTCGGAGATCCACGGCTGGAAGTCCGCGATCAGGTCGGCGTTGTTGGAGTGTGCGGTCATCGTGACGGGACGGGTGTGGGGAACGGCCATCGGGACCGTGCCGAGTCCGATCGTCTGGCGCACCCCGAGCCGTTCGGCGAGCAGTCGCACCGCGGTGATGAACCGCTCCCACTTCAAGTCCGGCTCCATGCCGGCCAGCAACAGAAACGGCGTGCCGATGGTGTCGCGCAGCGCGTACAGACTCAACTCCGGGTCGTCGTAATTGGTGAAGTGGTCGGTCTTGAACGTCATCAACGGTCGCCGCGAGCGGTAGTCCAGTAGTTCGTCGATGGCGAACGACGCGACCAGTTCGGTGTCCAGCGCCGCCCGCAAGTGCCGGGAAGCCAGCCGGATAGCGTGACCGGCGTCAGAGAAGCCCTCCAGGGCGTGTATCAACACCGGACCGCGGCCGTCGGACGTCGACAACACAGGGGCCGGGAACTCCAGCTCATACATGCCGGGTTGTCCTGGCTGGTACTCCTGCGCCTCTTCGGGGTCGTAGTGGTCGGACATCGGTGCTGCCTCCTCTCGGGGTCTCGCAAGATCTCTCCAGGGTGCCCTGTCCAGTGTCCCTCAATCGATGCGGCTCTTCATTATCGATGACCCGGGCCTTTTGCTGCCCCACTTATCAACGCACGGGGCGTAGTTTCTATTCGCTTGCCAGGGCCCGCTGTCAGGCATGATGTATCTCGATGCGCACTGTCGCGGCGGTTCTGTGCCTGCCGGTAAGCCTGGCGGTGTTAGTTACGTCATGCGCCCGGCCTGCTCATCAGGCCTCCGTCACCGGTAGCCCGGCGCCGAAGCCGGAAAGTTCGGTGCAGCGCCTCAGCGAACCCGGCAGCGCGGTACCGGATCCGCGGGTGGGCGCGATATTTCGCGGCGTTTCCCGGGAGGGCGGCAACCTGCACGTCTGCACCGGGTCCGTGGTGCATTCCGCGGGCGGTGACCTGGTGCTGACCGCCGCGCACTGTCTGCTTGGGGAGATGGACGCCACCTTCGTTCCCGGTTTTGCCGGCGAGGCGACGACCACCGACACCTTCACCGTCGACGAGGTCTTCTTCGACGCTCGCTGGATCGCCAGCCGGGATCCGCACGCGGATTACGCGATCGCCAAGGTCAGCGGCACCGGATCGGTGGAGCGGCGGGCCGGCGCAGCCCTGTCGCTGGGCACCGCGCCGGCGGCAGGCAGCCGGGTGAGTGTGACGGGGTACCCCGCCGGCGTCGGCGGCCGGCCCGTTGCCTGCGAAGGCACCACCGGCGTCACCGATGGCGGGTTTCCGTCCGTGCCGTGCAAAGGACTCGTCGACGGAACCAGTGGCGCGCCCTGGATCAGCGGGTCGACGGTCGTCGGAGTGGTCGGTGGATTCGAAGGCGGCGGGTGTACTGAAAGTGTCTCGTATTCAGCGCCTTTCGACGAGAACACCAGGCAACTGTTGGCCCGTGCCGAAGCCGGCGGTCCCGGTGACAGCCCGCCGGCCGATTACGACGACACCTGCTGACGCCACGCGAGCCGAAACGGTGGCGACCCGCGGCGCCCGGCTGCGCCGTGCTTGCGATCGCCACTGTCAATACTGGTGGCGACCCGCAGCGCCCGGCTGCGCCGCGCTCGCGATCGCCACTGTCAATACTGGTGGCGACCCGCAGCGCCCGGCTGCGCCGCGCTTGCGATCGCCACTGTCAATACTGGTGGCGACCCGCAGCGCCCGGCTGCGCCGCGCTCGCGATCGCCACTAGCGCCGGAACTGGTGCAGCGCGCGCATCTTGTTGGTCACGTCCAGCGCGGCGACCTTGTAGGCCTCCGAGAACGTCGGGTAGTTGAACACCGCATCCACCAGGTAGTCGACGGTGCCTCCGCAGCCCATGACGGCCTGCCCGATGTGCACCATCTCGGTGGCGCTGGTACCGAAGATGTGGGCACCCAGCAGCGTGCGGTCGGTGGTGGACACCAGTAGCTTGAGCATGCCGTAGGAGTCGCCGGCGATCTGGCCGCGGGCCAGTTCCCGGTACCGGCACACGCCCACCTCGTAGGGAACCGAGTCCTTGGTCAGCTCAACCTCGGTCTTGCCGACATAGGACACCTCGGGAATCGAGTAGATCCCGATTGGCTGCAGTTCGGTGATGCCGTCGGTCGGCTCGCCGAAGGCGTAGTAGGCAGCCAGCCGGCCCTGGTCCATCGAGGTCGCGGCCAGCGCCGGGAATCCGATGACGTCCCCGACGGCGTAGATGTGTTCGACCTTGGTACGGAACTGGTCGTCGACGAAAATCCTTCCGCGATGGTCGCTTTCGAGGCCGGCCTGCTCCAGGCCCAGATGCTCGGTCTGGCCTTCGCGGCCCGCCGAGTACATCACCGTCTCCGCGGGGATCTGCTTACCGCTGCCCAGGGTGGTGACGGTCCCTGACGAGCCGACATCGACGGCGGTGACTTCCTCGCCGAACCGGAACGTCACTGCCAGGTCGCGCAGGTGGAACTTCAGCGCCTCGACGATCTCCGGGTCGCAGAAGTCGAGCATGGTGTCCCGCTTCTCTACGACGGTGACCTTCGTGCCGAGCGCGGCGAACATCGACGCGTACTCGATGCCGATCACGCCCGCGCCGACGACGACCATCGACGCCGGTAGCGACCGCAGGTCCAGGATGCCGTCGGAGTCCAGTACCCGGTGCTCGTCGAACTCGACTCCGGATGGCCGTGCGGGTTTGGTTCCCGTGGCGATGACGATGTAGTCACCGCTGACCGTCACGCGCTCGCCCTGGGCGTCTTCCTCCACCAGGACGGTGTGGGGGTCGATGAATCGGCCGTGCCCGAGCACCAGGTCGATGCGGTTTCTCATCAGTTGCGAGCGAACGACATCGACTTGCTTGCTGATCACGTGCTGGGTCCGTGCCAGCAGGTCGGCGGGGGTGATCTTGTCTTTCACCCGGTAGCTGGCGCCGTAGAGTTCGCGCTGGCTCATTCCGGTCAGGTAGACGACCGCCTCGCGCAGCGTTTTCGACGGGATGGTGCCGGTGTTGACGCACACTCCGCCGACCATCCGGCCACGCTCGACGATGGCGACCGACTTGCCCAATTTGGCCGCTGCGATGGCGGCCTTCTGGCCGCCGGGCCCGGATCCGATAACGACCAGGTCGTACTCGCGCATCGAAGTCATGTGTAGACGATAAAGCCCACAGTCGCGACTTTCTCCACAAGCGGGCGGCTGAATCACGTTGCGCGAGCACACAGTGACGGTGGGTGTCGTCACCGTGGACGCCATGACGACGCATGGACCTGGTTTTGAACTGAAAAGCCCCGGCAGGCTGATCGCGGCGCTACCGGCGATCCTCGGCTTTGTACCGGAGAAATCGCTGGTGCTGGTGACTTTCGAGGGCCGGGCCCTCGGGGCGGTGGTGCGGGCCGACTTGTCCGACGAACTGCTCGACCGGGTGGACGACCTGGTCAAGGTCGCTGCAGCGGCAGATCCGGACAGGGTGATCGCGGTCATCGTCGACGCCGAGGGTGCGGCGTGTCCGGGATGCAACGAGGAGCACCGTCAGTTGTGCGAAGCGCTCACCGATGCTCTCTCGGAGTACGGCATCGAGCACTACGCGGCGCATGTGGTGGATCACATCGTCGCGGGCGGCCGCTGGCACTGCGTCGACGGTTGCGGCGCAGGCGGCGAGATCGACGATCCCTCGGCGTCACCGGTTGCTGCGGCGGCGGTTCTGGAAGGCCGCCGCCTCTATTCACGACGTGCCGATCTGCAGGCGGTGATCGCGCTGGACCCGCTGCGCAGCGCGGCACTGACGCCGGTGGTGGAACGGGCCGCGAGCGCCCGCGAGATCGAGCACCACGCAGACCCCGCCGGCTGCAGCCGCCGCGATGTGGAGAACGCGATGGCGGCGGCTGCGCGGGTCGACGACGGGGAATCGCTGTCCGACGCTGAGTTGGCCGAGGTGGGTTGCGCGCTGACCGATGTCCAGGTGCGTGACACGTTGTACGCGCTCGCGGTGGGGGAGGACGCGGATGCGGCGGAGTCGCTGTGGGTCTTGCTGGCTCGCCTGCTGCCGCAGCCGTGGCGGGTGGAGGCGTTGGTGTTGCTGGCGTTCAGCGCCTATGTGCGCGGCGATGGACCGCTGGCAGGTCTGTCGCTGGACGCGGCGCTGCGCTGCGACCCGGGTCATCGGATGGCAGGGATGCTGGATCAGGCGTTGCAATCAGGCTTGCGGCCCACGGACATTCGGCGGCTGGGCGGTACGGGCTATCGGCTGGCCGAGCAACTCGGCGTGCGATTGCCGCCGCGGCAGACCTTCGGCCAACGCGCGGGCTGACCGGACGGGGTCAGACCTTCTCGACCTTGACCGCGTGCGCCATCTCGTGCGGCAGGGTGACGTTCTCGTGACCGGGAATGAGGATGGTTACCCCGCCGCTCTGGCCGTTTTCGACGGTGACGCGGGCATTCGGCACCACGCCGGCGTCCTTGAGGCGGGCGATCAGGTCGATGTCGCCCTGCACGTGCTCGGTGAGCTGGCGGACCACGACGGCAACCGGTGATCCGGGCGGGAGTTCGGTCAACCGCACCAGGCTGACGTCGTCGGCGCCGGAGTCCGGGCCGACACCGAGGTCCAGTAGTCCGGGAATCGGGTTGCCGAACGGGGACGTCGTCGGGTTGTTGAGCACCTTGACCAGCCGGCGCTCCACGTCCTCGCTCATCACGTGCTCCCACCGGCATGCCTCGGCGTGCACTTCCTCCCAGGGCAATCCGATGACGTCGACCAGGAGGCGCTCAGCGAGGCGGTGCTTGCGCATCACCGAGATGGCCAGCGCCCGGCCCTTGTCCGTGAGTTCGAGATGCCGGTCGCCCGCGACGCGGAGCAACCCGTCGCGTTCCATCCGGGAGACGGTCTGGCTGACGGTCGGCCCGCTCTGCTCGAGCCGTTCGGCGATGCGGGCGCGCAGCGGCGTTACGCCCTCTTCCTCGAGGTCGTAGATCGTCCGTAGGTACATCTCGGTGGTATCGACCAGGTCGTTCATTCAGCATCCTCCGTTGCCGCCGAGTCTACTTCGCCAGCCGCGCCAGTGGTTTGTCCGAAACGCCCCACCGCAGCAGTATGCCCGCCGCGCATGCGCGGCGGGCACACCGTCTCGTACCAAGCTTGCCAAATGGGCTTGGGCGACGCCTCAGCTGGCGTACGACCGCAGGCGGTCGGCCCGCTCGCCGTGGCGCAACTTGCACATCACGTCACGCTCGATCTGGCGAACCCGCTCGCGCGACAGGCCGAACAGCTTGCCGATCTGGTCCAGGGTGCGCGGCTGGCCGTCATCCAGACCGAAACGCAGCCGGATCACCTGATGCTCGCGTTCGTCGAGCGTGGCGAGCACGCTGCGGATGTCGGTGTGCAGCAGTTCGGCGATCACCGCGTTCTCCGCGGACATGGCTTCGGCGTCCTCGATGAAGTCACCCAACGGGGCCTCCTCCTCGGAGCCGACCGGCATGTCCAGGCTCACCGGGTCGCGGCTGTGCTCGAGCAAGTCGTTGATCTTCTCGATCGGGATACCGGATTCCTCGGCCAGCTCCTCGTCAGTGGCTTCGCGGCCCAGATTCTGGTGCATCTCCCGCTTGATCCGCGCGAGCTTGTTGACCTGCTCGACAAGATGGACGGGAAGCCGAATCGTGCGGCTCTGGTCGGCCATGCCGCGGGTGATGGCCTGTCGGATCCACCACGTGGCGTACGTGGAGAACTTGAATCCCTTTGCGTAGTCGAACTTTTCCATCGCCCGGATGAGACCGAGGTTGCCCTCCTGGATCAGGTCGAGCAGCGGCATGCCGCGGCCGGTGTAGCGCTTGGCCAGCGACACCACCAGTCGCAGGTTGGCTTCCAGCAGGTGACGACGGGCGGCCTGACCATCGCGAACCACCGCGGCGAGATCGCGTTTCCGGTTCTCGCCGAGGCGCTTCCGGGTTTCCAGCAGGTGCTCGGCATACAGCCCGGCCTCGATGCGCTTGGCCAACTCGACTTCGTCGGCGGCGTTGAGCAACGCCGTCTTTCCGATGCCGTTCAGATACACGCGCACCAAGTCTGCAGCTGGGCTTTGAGCATCCAGATCGCCGTCGAACCGGCTTGTGGTGGCCCGTGTAGTGAGTTCGGCCATTGCGCCCTCCCGATTGGCTTGTCTTGTCATGTGGTTAACGAGAAGCCCGCCGGTTGAGTTCCCACCCGATCCTCATCTCACACCCCGTGACGTGCACAAATGCGGCGCTGACCTGAGAATGTCCTGAGAAGTGGCGCGAGAGGGACGGTTAGTCGGAACCGTCCGGGTCAATCGTCTGCGGATCAGGCCGCGGTGCGAAGTGCGGGCGCGGCTCCAGCGCCGGGCGCTCGGCGGTCGGGAACAACGGCGTGCGATGCCTGGCGGGCTCGAAGCGCCGTGGCTCGTCGGCACTGCGCGGCGGCCGGTCGTTGGCGATCAGAACGGCGATCCACGGCAACGGTATAGAGGCCGCCACGATCAGCAGCGAGACCAGACCGTTGTGCCACGCGCCGTAGGCGAAAGCGGCCAGCAGCAGTGCCGGTATCCGAAAAGCCATGATGCTCAAGTATTTACGCACCCGCGCGCGATGCTGCACCTCGTAGGACGGTGCGGCAGCAGTGATCAGTACAGGCCGGCCCTCTTGGTCGAAGCCGTCGAACTCTGGGCCCCGCTTCATACATCCACTGTTGCACACTCAGCCGATTCCGGTTTCCCCGGTGTCTGGTGGCAGGCCAGGAGGCAGAATATGAGGGATGGACACCCAGACGATCGAGCGCACCGATACCCGCGAACGCACCGACGACGGGACCGGTAGCGATACGCCGAAGTACTTCCACTACGTCAAGAAGGACAAGATCGCCGAGAGCGCGGTCATGGGCAATCACGTTGTCGCGTTGTGCGGCGAGGTATTTCCCGTCACCAAGGCCGCCAAGCCGGGCTCGCCCGTGTGCCCCGACTGCAAGCAGATCTACGAGCGGCTCAAGAAGGGCTGATCAGGCCTTCGGTTCCACCGGGTCGGCCGGTTCCATCGCCGCGGTGTTGGGCTGCGGTGGCGCCGGGTCCGCCGAGCCCGACAGCGCGGCGGTGCGGCGCAGGACCCAGTTCCGCAGGCGGTGCGCGTGCGTGGCCGGTGCCGGCCATTCCTCTTGGATGGCGGCGTTGAACTCAGCGCCGATCATGATCGAGAAGCCGCCGAAGAACGCGAACAGCAGAAACGCGATCGGCGTGGCCAGTGCACCGTAGGTGTAGCCGGTACTGCCGATCCACCGCAGGTAGAAGCGCAAGCCGAGAGTCGCGACCAGGAACACCACCGAGGCCAGCACGGTGCCCGGTATCAATCTGTGCGTCGGCAGCGGCACTGGCAGCGCCACGCGGTACAGCACGGTCACTCCGGCCATCAAACCGAGGATCAGCGCCGGGTAGTAGCCGTAGTGCAGCAGATTCTGCAGACCTACCGGGATGTGCTCGCTCACTTTGCGCGGGCCCACCACCGCCACCGGCGCCGTGATGACCACGAACGCCAACATCACGATGTACAGGAACAGCGAGAAGAACCGCTGCCGGACCGGATGACGCAACGGCGTCTGATCGTGGGCCTCCACCACGGCGTCGACGAAGGATGAGATAGCCGACGAGCCTGCCCACAACGAGATGAGGAAACCCAGCGAGGCGACCTCGCCGCCGGCAGTGGTGGTGATGTCGCGGATGGACGGCTCGATGATCTCGTTGACGACGTTGGGAGAGAAGAAGTTCCGGGCCGTCGACAGCGTGCTCTTGATGATCGAGGGCAGAGTGTCCGCGCCGAATAGCGGCGCGACCCAGGCCAATGTGCCCAATATGCCCAGCAATAGCGGGGGCGTCGAGAGACAGGTCCAAAAACCGGCTTCCGCTGATTCCGAGAAAATCGAATCGTCCCACGCCTTGGACAGCGTCCTACGGCTTATTTGCCAGACATGGTGGCGGGCGGGTTTCGGGACCTGGTCGCTCATACCCGTCCAGCATTGCCCATCAGACCTCGCACGCGCGACATTGGGCCGGGCGAGTTCTGCGGCAATTACTGGCCGCTGACCTCCAGCACCGCCGCCAGCTCAGCCAGCTTGGCTTCGTGCTTGTTGGCGTGGTGCTGGCAGAAGAGGAGCTCAGCGCCCGAAGGCAGCTTGGCGCGGACCCGGGCGGCGGCACCGCAGCGATCGCAGCGGTCCGCTCGAGTGAGCTCGGGACTGGTCAGAGTTGCGTTCATGGCTCCTCCGTTCTGGCGATAATTTCACTCTGTCAGACGTTCAGAGTTTTCGCCTTGTTCCCTGACCGTTATGAGGTGTGTCGTTTCTCACGAATATTTGCCCACAAATGGGGCAGGGTAATCACCGTGTCGGAAATTGCCGCTGTACTGGTGCGTTTGTGCTCTGAGCGGGAGTGGTCCGGCGCTCAGCACCGGGGTTTCTTCCCGCCCGAGGCCGCCGGCCCGGAGGCCGAGGCGTTCGTCCACCTGTCGACCATCGAGCAGGTTCACCTACCGGCCAATCGGCTCTACCGCGACCGCGGCGACATGATGCTGCTGTATCTCGACGCCGCGGCTCTCGACGCGCCCGTGCGATGGGAGCCGGGAGTGCCGACCGACCCGGAATCGATGCTCTTCCCCCATCTGTATGGCCCACTGCCGGTCCAGGCGGTCATCAAGGCGGTGGCCTACCCGCCGGCGGCTGACGGTAGTTTCCCGGCGCTACGCGGCGCTCAGGGCGCGACGTAAGCGTCGGCCTCGATCTCCACCAGCAGCTCGGGTGCGATCAACGCCGACACCTCGACCATGGTGGCGACCGGACGGACCTGTCCGAACACCTCGGCATGTACGTCGCCCACTTCGCGCCACCGGGAAATGTCGGTCACATAGATGCGGGTGCGAATGACGTCGGCCAGCGTGGCTCCGGCCTCGCCGAGGGCAATTTCGATGCGGCGCAACGCATCCCGGCTCTGCGCAGCCAGGCTGTCGCCGCCGCCGGTAGTGCCGGCCACCGCCACCAACGGGCCGACACGCACCGCTCTGGAATAGCCGACGACCGGTTCGAACCCGGAGTCTGAGGGGATGTTGTGGCGGTTCGCTGACATGGGCGACACAGTACGAGGGCGCGCCGCTTTACCCGTGCGGGATCTGCTGGTAGCTGTGCTGGGGTGCGCAGCAACACCGCTGTGGTGTGGACCCTGGCAGCTCTGGTAGCCCTGGCGGCCTCGGGTTGCCTGGACGTGCCCCACGCCTCCAACCCGTCACTCAACGACGAAGTCCGGGTCGGCGACCTGGCTTTCACCGTGACGGCGATCAACCTCGGGGTCCCGCAGACCGGCCACCGGACCGCGCAAGGAGTCTTCGTGGTCGTCAACCTCGCGGTCGGGAACAAGGGCGATCGGCCGCGATCGGTGTATTGCCAGGACCAGACGCTCAGGGACCCCGCGGGCAAGAGTTACGGGAACGCGATGAACCTCGACTCACCCGCGGACCTCGTCACCGTCGGTCCGGGCAAAAAGGTGCTCGTCAAGTGTGCGTTCGACGTCCCGACCGGAACCCTGCCCGCTGCGATCGAGCTGCGCGACTCGCAGTACTCCAAGGGCGTGCGGGTGGCACTGTTGGGCGGCGGCTGAAAGTCGTTACCGTGGTTCGGTGGCGACTTTTGCGCTGGTGCACGGTGGCTGGCTGGGGGCGTGGTCGTGGGACGAAGTGGCTGCACTGCTGCGGCAGGCCGACCACGAGGCAGTCGCGGTGGATCTACCCATCGAAGACGGCTCGGCCAGCTTCGAGACGTATGCGGACGAGGTGTGCCAGGCACTGGGAGGCTGTGACGACGACGTCGTGGTCGTGGGGCACTCGCTCGGCGGTCACACGATTCCGTTGGTCGCGGCTCGCCGTCCGGTCCGGCACCTCGTCTACCTGTGTGCGCTGCTGCCGGACATCGGTCGCAGCCTGGCGGACCAGGTGGCCAACGAGACCGACATGCTGAATCCAGTCTGGCTGAGCGGCCTCAGCGAACCGGATGATCAGCTGCGGACGAGATGGGTCGACCGGGACATAGCCCGGACCCTTATCTGTGCTGATTGCGACGACGCCACAGCGGAAGCCGCGCTTGACCGGCTTCGGCCCCAGGCGGCCTACCCCAACCTGGCGCCGTTCGCGCTGGCGGAGTTTCCGCATGTGGCGTGCACCTACGTCGTGTGCAACGAGGACCAGTTCGTGGGGCCGGACTGGTCACGGCGGGTCGCCCGCGAACGACTCGGCGCCCAGATCGTCGAACTGCCGGGTGGTCACTCCCCGCTGCTGTCTCGCCCGGCCGCGGTGGTAGACGTACTGCTGAGCCGTTAGTCCAGGTAGTCGCGCAGTAGGAATCGATATACGGTGTCCATGAGCTGCAAATATGCAGTTCGCCACGTAGCGTGACGGCGCAAATATCCTTGACTGAGCTGAGCCAGAAAGGATGCATCACCATGACCGCCACCATCATTCGCCCAGACGTCCCGCCCGCCGCGGTGCACAGCGGCGACGGTTTCGTCACCCACGACGTCGCCGAAATCGCCAACGAGACCGCCCATGGCGCACTGGTGCGCAACGTCGCGGCCGACGGCTCGGTCACCTGGTACGTGCACAGTGTCGACGGTTTCGACGGCGGAACCTGTGACGATCCTGCAGTCGTCGCCGACGCGATCGAGGTGCTTGAGTTCCTGGCCGCCGAACTGCGCGAAGCGCTGGCCGGCCGCCGCTGAAAGGCTGCGCACCACCGGGATACCCGTGCACGAAAGAGGGGTGGCACCCACCCGAAGGCGAGTGCCACCCCAATTTCGGCGCCCGGTCAGGCGAGCTGAATCAGCTGCCAATCAACCGCGCCGCCGTCGTGCGGCGGCATCCGGTTGCCACGAGCGATCGGTGCCGTGGTCGGCCGCATGTCCAGCGACCGCCACACCCCACTCACGGGGCACACATCGCCCGTGTGGGCGATCATTCCAACAGCCATAACGGCTGTCTCCCTTCTGATGCAACATAAAGGGATTGCCCTGGTCACGAGCGCGGCCCGAATCTGCCCGTTCGGTGTACGGGCGCCTCGGTTACCTGATAGCTTGGCTTATCTACAGGCACGTAGGCGCAAACCTCAGGTCCAGGGTCCCCAGGGCTCTGGCCTGAGGATTGTTGCATCGGAGCTGAAGATAGCAACGAACGTTGTCAACTTGGGCGAGTAAAGCCCCATTCTTCGACAATTTGTTCGAACTCTTAATCTTCCGGCCGCTGGCCGCCCCATTTACAGTTACGCGCACTCACCGGATACCGCATCATCCGGCGACAGTCGCGCCTTCGAGCTTGGCGGCGCCCCCGGGGGCCGCCTGCCTGTCAGCGGATGACACTCACATGCGCTCGTCCCACAACCGGCAGAGGGTCCTGGTACTGAAATGAGTCCGACTGCGCCAAATGCCGGGAACTGCACGGCCCGAACCTCGGGAAGCCAAAGACAGCCGAGGAAGAAACCAGACTGGCCTAGCGGCTATCTGAAAAACCGAACCGTCCACGGGCTGCCCGGCGCTCCCGGTCGACGCTTTCCTGGCGGGCCTGCTCGCGCGCATCTCGCCAGATTCGCTCAACCGCCGCCGGCGACGAAATATCGGCCTCGCGGCGTTCTTCTCCACCGCTAGCCTGTATCCGTTCGTACATGTCGTCACACCCCTTCCGTGTCGATTGTACTGGTCACGGCTCGTGCACCGATGAAAAAGCGATCGCCAGCAGGTCTGCCACGAGCATGACCAAGTGCTGGTCGGACCGCAACAGATCCCCCGGGTTTGGGGCGTCCACCGTCACCATTCCGTATGTTCGTTGTCGATCAGCAATCGGCGCTGCAATGAACGTTCTATACCCGATCCGTGTTCCCGAATACGCACCGTCTAGCACTGCCACTTCTTGATCATCCTCGACGTCTCTGACAAAACATGGCTCGCGTCGAGAGATGGTGGTGAAGGCTGCATTGCCCCGGTCGTCACCGCGTCGAAACTCTTGAGGTTCACGCTGGCTGCGCCCAGCACGCGCCAAGACCTGTAGCACTCCCTCCGTGTCATTTTGTCGATAAACGACAGAGCGGAAGCCCGGGATACCGTTCTGCATCACCAGCGCGAGGGCATCAGCGCTTCTCTGAGCGATGCTGTTCGCCCTCTCGTGGCGCGCGACCGTGGTCAACGTGTGCATCCCCGCAATCGCCTCAACGATTGGCCTGAGCGCGTCTCGCAAAGCCACAATCTGCGCCGCGGCGACGTCATCATCCTGAACCCGCAGCCGCGAGCGGTAGGACTCGCGGACGATCGTCAGGAACGCAGCTGTCGCCAGCATTGCGAGCCCCGCGCAAAACCATGCCGCGCAGGCCCCGCCATGAGTTTTTCCGGCGAGCCCGGTTGCGGCCGCAGCAGCAACCGGTAAGACATAGACGGTGTGCGCCCAGCGCCCGCGGTCAAGTTGTGGCCCGACCCAAACCACGAACCCTCCCCAAAGCGGCTCGGGCGCGTCCGGCATTACTCGATGCTATTGGATGTCCCCGCATGCAGGTGGCGATCAACACGCCTTTGAAAGCGGATTCTGCCACCTGCCCAAGGTTTTGAGCCGCCGCGCCATAGGGCCGCTGGTAAACCACTGCGCTGCTACAGCATCGGAACGTGTGACGTCGGGTTCGATCGTAAACGGTAGGACCTGTTTCACCACTGCAGCTTGAGCTCGCGCAGCGAGACGGCCAGGCTCACATTGTTGGTCGGCTCGGCCTCGCGGCCCCAGACTCGCAGGGGGTCCTGATTAGGTGCGAGGGTGAACGTCGGTACCCGTGTGAGCCATTCGTTGAGCGCCCCTCGCAGTGCGGCGCGGACCAGGTGGTTGCCCCGGCAGCGGCTTTGGCCGGCTCCGAGTCCGAAATGCTTACGGGTGGAGTCGTTTACGTTGTTGCCGCCGTCGCCTTCGCAGTTGGCGGCACCCAATGCGAGTGCAATGCAGGTGCCTTGCGGGAGGTCGACGTCACCGACCCTGGTCGGCGCGCTGGCCACCCGCCACACCCACGGCGCCGGCACTTCGGTACGCATGACCTCCTCGACGAAAACCGGTATTTCGTGCGGATTCTCACGCAGGCGCCGGGCGAGGTCAGGGCGCCGCGCCAGCTCGAGTAGCGCGAACCCGAAGATGTGACCGACCGAGCGCGCGGCGTGGTAGCAGAAGACGGCAAGGGCGAACACCTCGTCGTCGGTGATCTGCGGTGCGACGGTAATGATCCGCGTGATCAGGTCAGTGGTGCCCGGTTGGGCGCGTCGAACAGCGACGAGGTCCCGCAGACTCGGCGGCGGGTAGGCGTCGGTCGGCAAGTAGAACATCGAGTACCACAGGTAATCCAAGAGCGGGGAACACACTTCGGCCATCGCCTCGCACCGCCCGCGTTCGGCGATCCGATCGAACAGGCCGGTCACGACGCGTGTGAACAGCGCGGCGGTCCGGCGCGACCAGCGAGGGTCGATGGCCGTGGTCAGAACGCGCCGGCCCTCGTCGGTCATCCACGCGAGGTCGGGCAGGACCTGGTATCCGTTGATCACGCCGAGGCTCAGGGGCGCCGTCAGGTTCGGATCGATGAGCGCGGCCGCGACGTCCTCGCGGCGGGTGAAAAACATTGCAGGAGCCGGGTAAGTCTCCCCGTAGGCGTGCGCCAGCGGCAGCTCCCAGTCAGAGCCATCAACCGGCAGTACGCGCCCGCCCGCCCGCAGGGCGTCCCACGCCGCGCCGCGATCGGTTATGACCGATCGATGGACTTCGAGAAGGCAAGCTTCTGTCTGTTCGGTGGTGATCATGTGACACTCTTTCTGCGAGGTTGTCGGTATCCGTAACTGCATATTTATGCACCGCGGGTACGAGTTGATTCGAACATGTGTTCCATATTGACGCAGCCGAAAGTCCGAATTCTGCACACAGTTAGGGACACTAAGTATCGGCCGTGGCCCATCGTCGCAGCTCAGAGGGCTCCCCACCCACATTCGAACGCCCGTTCGATGAGCGGGGGCGTCCGACCGCGTGTGCGCTCGAAGTTATACGCCGTCGATGAATAGATATGCAATGCCACATCGCCCTGGTCACTGTTGATCGATTGCCTGCCCACCGGGCGCGCAGCCGGTTGATGGAGCCACACGCCCGGCGGGCAGTTTGGTCGGCCGCTGCCACCCGTGCGCGAGGTTGGGTGGCGCGCCTGACCGGTCTTTAGCTGCCGCCCTCGTCCACGACGAAGCGGCCGATGCGCTCGGGTCGCACCAGGTTCCAGCCGATGCGCCAGGTTGCCCGCAGGACGACCGCGTCGTTGGCGAACTTGGCGTGCTCGCTGACCGCCGTCTTGACCGGGCCAACCGCCGAGGCGATGGCCGACTTGTCGATGACCAGACCGGAGTTCGCTGGGATGAATCGGCTGCGCAGGATGGGCAGCGACAGCAGCATCGGGGTCGCATCGGTGGTGCCGGCGCCGAGCAGGCTCTCGTTGGTGTTCGAGCCGCCGACCTTCAGGCGCCGCAGCGCGGCCCATACCGGCGGACTCGTCACGATCGCCGACGGCGTGGCGCCGTTCTGCTCGAGCACCGCGATGAGGTCGATCAGTGCGTCGAGGTTGCCGGCGACGGGATCGCCGTCCACGATTTCGGTGTGGTGCAGCAGTCCCATCGGGGCGCCGCCGGTGCCGTTGTCACCGAGGTACGAGGCGTCGGCCTTGCGGATGATGTCGCGGGCCAGGCTCAGCGCGACCTGTGTCGCCGTTTCGGGCTTGTCGAACTGCTCGCTGGACAACGTGACCAGGCGGCTGACCTTCTTGGTCTTGACCAGCACTTCATCGAGGCCGGGTTCGTCGTCGGTGATCGGCGCACCTTCGGCGATGTATTCGGCCGATTCCGCATCGACCACGAAGCCGACGTGCAGGCTCGGCTGGTCGCCGTTGATGTCGCCGCTGACGGTCGAGGTCTGCAGGATGAGCGCGGCGGGAACGATGTCCGCGGGCGCGAAGGTGGATTCATCTGGCCGCCAGGCGAAATCGGCGGTCGTAGTGGTAATGGTTGCCATGGGTGGCTCCTGTGGATGAGGCGCGGCACCTGGCAGCCGACAGCGCGCGCAGAACAATAGAACGTTGTCCCGCTACACGATTCGGGCGGCGATTACGCCTTGCCACTTACGCGCGCGTCGGTGACCAGTATACCCCATACCGGCTACGGGTAGCCGCGCCTACTTGTCCTGTCGCTGCAGCGCGCCAACGAAGTTGTCCCAGCCGGTTTTCTTCGGTTGGGGCGCAGCGGCACCCGAACGCATGCCCTGCTGTCGCAGCGGCGCCGCCGGCCGGCGTTCCAGGCCAAGCTGTTCGCGCGCGGTGGCGATAGCCGCGGTGATCTTCTCGGCGTCCGGCAGGCCGGTGTCGTCGAGCAGGCTGGCCAGTTCGGCTACCGCGAACACCGCCGCCGGCTTGACGCCGGTCGCGCTGATCGACTGCTCGACGTGCATCCGTTGCAGGCGTTCGATCGTCGCGGCCTGCGCCGCGGTCTGCTGTTCGAACTCGGTGATACGCGCTTCGGCGGCCTGCGCACGTTCCCGGTAGCGGGCGGCCCGTCCACGGGTTTCGCCGTCCTCGGCCGGATCAGCGTTCTCCGTGGCGTTCTCGGCCCCGGGTGTGCCATCTACCGCGGCGGCGCCTTCCGGCGCGTCCGCGTTGATCGTGGGCTCGGTGGTATCGGTGTCAGACATAGGTATTCCCTTCGTCGCCGGTGCGGGCGTCCCACTCGGCGCGCAGGTGGACCACCTGCTCAACCATTCCGGCCAGGTGCTCGGCGACGCAGCGAGCACCCGCGGCCGTCATGACGAGTGCGACGGGGCCGACGCTGGGGTCGACGATCCGTAGCGCCAGCGCGTCCTGGCCGGCCCGATGGCCGAGGTAGGCGAAGTCGAAACTCTGCGGCACTAAGTTGATCTCGTCGTCGGGGCGTGTAATCGGTTCGAAATTTCCCATTGGTCATCAACCTTTCGTGTGGTGGTGTCCTACGGCAGTCGGTGCCGCAGTAGCGCAGCGGTAACCCGCTGCTGATCCTCGGGTGACAGCGGCCCAAGTCGTTCGTGTGATGGCGTGGTGGGCGCGGCCGGTTGGATAACCCGGTCCCATTCCATGCCCGTCGTGAACAGGTGCCAGTCGACGCTGCCGTCGGCCCAAGTCACCTCAGAGATAACGTGGCCGGGGATAGCCCGCGGCCATTTGCGCGTCAACGTCCAGCAGTTGTCACACATGAATTTCTCCCGTCGTCCGAAAATCTGGCGAATTGCCGTCACTGATTAGTATATTCGGTTCCTCGCACGTTTCCGGCGCATCGATATCTTCGTCACCGTCGATCGCTGCGCCGTATCCCGTCCAATTAGGCGAGAGCTTTCCGTGCGCAACTATTCGCAGAATAGCACCGATGTTTTCCTGAAGTGAATGCCGGCAAAGGAATGGATATTCCATGATTTCTTCATAGTCGTCATCGTCGGCGAGGGTAAGAAGGCAAATTTGGTGCCCGCCGTCCAGGCTGCGCGCGATGCCGTCGTCATCGCACAGGTCACAGTCCACGTCGGCCGGTGGAGCGGTTGAGCGCGCTTGCGCGCTCCCGTGGCCCGCCAGCGCGTCACCGCTGCCGCTGGGTTGGGGATTATCTTGCGAGCGCACGGAGGGCGCGCCACCGGCGCGCTCCGTAGTGCGCGAGCTTGAAGTACTTTCAAGTCTTGAACGACTTGAAAGACTTAACGCGCAAGGGCTTGGCGCGTCTGCGCTGGTCAGAGCGTCGGGGTTGGCAACTAAATTGTCAGATTTGGCACGATAGTTGCCATTTTCAGCACGATAGTTGCCAGATTCGACACGATAGTTGTCAGATTCGACACAATCGTTGCCGCCGGCGGCCGCTGCAATCGGCATCGGTGGCCACGGCTCGGGCGGCGGGAACTCCTGCGCGGTGACTGCGGCGATCAGCTTCTGGACCATCTCTGCGGGCAGTCGCCCCAACTGGTGTGCGCACCAGGCCTGCTGGGCGGTGGTGAATGCCCTGTCCCCATCCCAGCCGCAGGTGGTCAGCATGTCGAAGATTGGACGCTGAAATTTGTCGGCTGCCCGCACTTCAGCCGCGAACCACTGCGCACGCACTCGATCTTCAGCGGCCAGCCATTCACGAATCTTTTTCTCGGCTTCGCACTGTTCCTGGCGTTCCCGCTCCGCCGCCCGCTGGCACTTCCATTTCCATTCGCGTTCGAATGAGTAGAACAAACCGATACGATCTTCCACCGAAATGATGTGGTACTGACGCGCGCGCCGATCTTCCGGATCAGGGTCAGTGCTGAGGTAATTCATTTCGACACCCTCGGCAATGGCGCGATCGAATTTGCGTACCGTCATTCCGCAGACCTCGGCCAGGTGCTGCCGTTTGCCGAGCCAGTAGCCCTTGCCGCCGGCCTCGGTGACCGCACAGAGGATGAGCGCGCGCGCGGCGGCGTCACTGAGCTCGCGGTCGGCACCGACGGCCTTGATCCAAGCGAACTTGTCAGCCTGGCCCTGCCGGTACTTCGCGCGGTTCTCGTCGACCGGCTGGTCGGATTTCTTGGATGCAGGCACTTGGATTCCCCTCAGGACGAACGTCTGCAGTGCGGCCCACGCCGGGCGGCGACGGACTCGGGATGAGTCAGGCTGCGATTGCAGCGTTCGCAAGGGATCGCGAGCCGATAGCCGAGCTCGGCCGCAGCGGCCAGGATCGCGTCCTCTGCGCACCTCGTGCGGTCAATGACGTTGCTGCGCTTCACCCTTCACCGCCTGCGCGGATGTGGTCGGCCAACATGCGGATACCGCGCGGGCATTTCGCGTAGTAGGTCGGATCAGCGGCCGCCCGTTCGGCGGCCAGGCGGCGCGCGGCGAGGTCAGCGGCGTGACGCCATTGCGGCTCTTGGGCATCCGACGATTCGGCGGCGGTCATGCGGCGTTGCCCTTGCGACGCTGGCGCGCCTTGGCCGACGCGTAGGCCATGCGCTGAAAGTGCGCCTTGCGAGCGTTGGCGGCGCGCTTTGCTCGTTCGGCGGGGGTGAGTACACCCTCGGGGTCTACTTCACGCTCGAAGCGGTCCATGGCCGCGGCGCGGGCCGCGGCGGTGCGGGCGGCGCGATCCTCGGTATGCGCCCACGAGGTGTTGGAGGCGAGCGAAGCGCGCAGCGAGCGCATTTGGGGTGACAGGTTTTTGGCAGCAGCCATCGCAGTACCTTTCGGTCTGCAAGGCGCTCTCCCTCGCGGTGATCAGTGATGCCAGCGCGTGCATCTCGATCGACGGAGCCGTTGGCACAATTCTAGTGCCAACGCTGTGCAAGCGGCGCTGGCGCAGGAATTTGTGCTCGCGGTCAGCAGGGAATGGGGAGTGCTGCTCGGGTGGGGTCAGCGGGCGCGGGGCGGGTTCGGGCCTCCGCAATCGCGGCGGCCAGTTGCTCTCCACTCGGTAGGGTTGGCTCGGGGCTGCAGGTGCAGCCGTTGCGGTGCGCGGGGTATCGCTCCCACGTCCCGCTGGCGCCGGCGCCATTGACCCAGAACTTCGCCGCCACCTTCCGGCAACTGGTGTGCCGCGCAACCAGCAGCGCCCGGCCGGGGGGATCAACCAAGTCGTCGTTCATGCTCACAGCTCCCCAAGTCCCAGCTCGCGTGCCTCGGCCGCGGCACGTTCGCTGGCGGTGGCCCGCGTGTAGCGGTCGATCATGTCGCGGGTCGACCATCCGGCCACGGCCATCAAGCCGCCCTCCGAGCCGCCTGCAGCCAGCCAGCGCGATGCGGCGGTGTGTCGCAGGAGGTGTGGGTGGAAGCCCTTCAGGCCGGCCAGTTCGGCGCGGTACTTCAGTGTCTTGTGCAGGGCGTAGTAGGTGACGTTCTTGCCGCGGTCGCCGAGCCAGAGCGCATCTGTGTCGGCCAGACGGTGCCCGCGCCGCATTCGGAGATACCGGTCAATCGCGCGACACGTGTGCGGTCCAATGGGGGCGATTCTGCCCTTGCCGCCCTTCCCGCGCCGTACCGTCACCAGGCCGCGGGTCAGGTCGACGTCGGCAACGGTTAGGTCCACGGCCTCGCCCGCCCTCATGCCGGTCTCGGCCATCATGCGCACGATCGCCTCGTCGCGACGGTCACGGAACTCCTTGCCGTTGCAGGCGGCGATCAGGCGTCGCAGTTCGTCGTCAGTGAGTGATTGCGTGACCTTCGTGTCCAGCTTCGGTGCCTTGAGGCCGAGCAGGGGGTCGACATCGAACTCGCCCTCCTCGGCCGCCCACGCCGAGAACCGGCGCACTCCTAGCTGGCGGGCGCGGGCGGTTGAGGGCTCGGCACCCCCGTCGAGTAGATCGGCGACCCAGCCCTTGACCAGATCACGCGTGAGGGCAGGGGAGTGGCCGTTGGCCTCACACCATCCGATGAACCCGCGCACCCCGTCGGTGTAGGACTTGATCGTCTGCGGCGCCTTGCGCTCAGCGCGCATGGCCAGCACCCACGAGGGCAGCAGTTCGGCTATCTCGACTGAGGGCTGAGCAGCACGGCGAGGCATGCTGATATCTTAACTGACAGCGGTGTCCTACCGTGATATAACTGGACTGAGCGGCAAAACTGCTGTTCAGGACAGTAAAGCGCAGTCGAACTCAGTCCAGGTAGTCGCGCAGCACCTGCGAGCGGCTGGGGTGGCGCAGCTTGGACATCGTCTTGGACTCGATCTGACGGATCCGCTCGCGGGTCACCCCGTACACCTGACCGATCTCGTCGAGGGTCCGCGGCTGGCCGTCGGTGAGCCCGAAGCGCAGCCGCACGACGCCGGCCTCCCGCTCGGAGAGCGTGTCCAGCACCGACTGCAGCTGGTCCTGCAACAGCGTGAAGGACACCGCGTCCACCGCCACGACGGCCTCGCTGT
This sequence comes from Mycobacterium sp. 23, assembly GCF_048287075.1. Taxonomy (NCBI): domain Bacteria; kingdom Bacillati; phylum Actinomycetota; class Actinomycetes; order Mycobacteriales; family Mycobacteriaceae; genus Mycobacterium; species Mycobacterium sp. 23. The sequence goes on along the minus strand of NZ_JBLVUX010000005.1, from coordinate 1,429,707 downwards.
CCTCGATGAAGTCGCCGAGCTGGCTGTCACCCTCGTCGCCGATGGTCTGGTCCAGCGAGATGGGTTCCCGGGCGTACTGCTGGATCTCCAGCACCTTCTCGGGCGTGATGTCCATTTCCTTGGCGAGTTCCTCAGGCGTGGGCTCGCGGCCCAGGTCCTGCAGCAACTCGCGCTGGATGCGGCCCAGCTTGTTGATGACCTCGACCATGTGCACCGGGATGCGGATGGTGCGGGCCTGGTCGGCCATGGCGCGGGTGATGGCCTGGCGGATCCACCACGTCGCGTAGGTGGAGAACTTGTAACCCTTGGTGTAGTCGAACTTCTCGACCGCGCGGATCAGACCGAGGTTGCCCTCCTGGATGAGATCCAGGAACGCCATGCCACGACCGGTGTAGCGCTTGGCCAGCGACACCACCAGACGCAAGTTGGCTTCCAGCAGATGGTTTTTCGCGCGGTCGCCGTCGCGGCAGATCCACAGCATGTCGCGGCGCTGGGCGGCCGGCAGCTTCTCGCCGCGATCGGTCAGCTCGACCATCAGCTGGGTCGCGTACAGGCCGGCTTCGATGCGCTTGGCCAGCTCGACCTCTTCCTCGGCGTTGAGCAGCGCCACCTTGCCGATCTGCTTGAGGTACGCGCGAACCGAGTCGGCGGAGGCGGTGAGCTCGGCGTCCTTGCGGGCCTGGCGCAACGCCTCGGACTCGTCCTCGTCCCAGACGAAATCGCCGGAGGCCTTGTCCTTTTCGGTGGGCTCGGCGATGTCCTCGTCTTCTTCGACGGGGGCGGCGGTGACCACGGCGGCCGTCGGGGTCTCAGCCTCCTCGGCGTCGCTCGGGTCGATGTCGGAGTCCTCGGAGTCCGGGGCCACGTCCTCGTCCAGGTCGTCGAGGCTCAGGTCGCCCGCTTCGATTTCGATGTCGTCGCCGGGCTCCACGTCGAGGTCGGTGTCGAGTTCGTCACCGGCTTCGAGGGTGACGTCATCAGGCGATACACCGTCGGCATCCTTGGTCTTGGCGGCCGGTGCCTTCGCGGCGGCCTTGGCGCGGGTCTTCCTCGGAGCCGCGCCGGGCGCGCCGTCGGTCGCGGATCCGGCGGCCTTTGCGGCCCGCTTCGCTGGAGCGGCGCCAGGGGCGGCCTTGGCCGCCGTCCGCTTGGCGGGAGACTTCGCGGCGGTGCGCTTCACCGGCTCATCGGTTGCCGCACTTGCCTTGGTCGGTGCCACGTACACCCCTTCAGTTGGACGCACTTCCGGTGGGTCTGGGCATGGAAGACCGAAAGTGTCTGTTATGTCGATTGTCGGCGTTTGATATCAGCGTGAGTATCGCGCGCTATCGGTTTGGGCGGCCGCCGACGACCATTGTAACTTCACACGGCCCGCGTACTGGTCGAGCGGACAAAATTCAGTGCGTCACGTCGCCTGCCGACGCCATCGCAGCGCCGACGATTCCTGCGGCGTTCTGCAGGGTGGCCGGCACGACCGGGGTGCGGTTTTCCAGCAGATGCACCCATTTATCGGCCTTGCGGCTGATACCGCCGCCCGCGATGAACAGGTCGGGCCAGATCGCGTTCTCGATGGCGACCAGCACCCTGGTCACCTGTTTGGTCCACTTTTCGTAGCTCCATCCGTTTCGTTCTTTCACCGACGACGCCGCCCGCTGCTCGGCTTCCTTTCCGCCGACCTCGAGGTGGCCGAACTCGGTGTTGGGAATCAGCTTGCCGTTGTGAATGAGCGCCGAACCGATGCCGGTGCCGAAGGTGAGCAGTACGACCAGACCCTCATGGCCTTTGCCGGCGCCGTAGCGCTCCTCCGCCAGGCCCGCGGCATCGGCGTCGTTGAGGATCGTGACCTCCTGGCCGGTGAGTTCGGCGCTGATGATGTCGCGGGCGTTGGTCCCGATCCAGGCCTTGTCCACGTTCGCCGCCGTCTGCACGATGCCGTGCGTGACAACGCCCGGGTAGGTGACCCCGAGCGGTCCTGTCCAACCGAATCCGTTCACCACCTCGGCGATGGTCTTGGCGACGGCGTCGGGGGTGGCGGGTTGCGGCGTGAGCAGTTTGATCCGGTCACCGATCAACTGACCGGTGTCCAGATCGACGATCGCTCCCTTGATGCCGCTGCCGCCAACGTCGATTCCGAATCCTCGGCGCTGCGACGGGGGACCGCCGGCATCAATCCCAGAGACGGTGCTGGTCATCGAATCTCCTCGGCGAGACTTGGTGGTTCGCCCACCTTATCGACCCGGTACGCCAAACGGGGTGAGGCGGGTTGCGTCCGTTGAGGAGTCGGCGCCTGTGGTGCGATAGATCGGTGACACGCCCCGACAAACCCGGTGTGGAGCCCGCGCGGCTGCGCGACGTGGCCGTGACGGTCGCCACCGAGGCCGCCGCGTTCGTCCGGCGCCGGCGCGGCGAGGTATTCGGCCCGAGCGCCGAAGTTGACCCCTCCCGCAGCGGCGACGCCGACACGGTGCGCGCCAAGACCACCCCGACCGATCCGGTCACGGTGGTCGACACCGATGCCGAACAGTTGCTGCGGGACCGGCTGGCCGTACTCCGGCCGGGTGACCCCATCCTCGGTGAGGAGGGTGGCGGGCCTGGCGATTCGACAGCCGATTCCGCCGGCGCGGTCACCTGGGTGCTGGATCCCATCGACGGCACGGTGAACTTCGTCTACGGCATCCCGGCGTACGCGGTGTCGGTCGGCGCTCAGATCAACGGTGTGTCGGTGGCTGGTGCGGTGGCCGACGTGGTTGCCGGGCGGGTGTATTCGGCGGCCAGCGGGCTCGGGGCGCACGTCACCGACGGGCACGGAACTCGGCAACTCCGGTGCAACAACGTGGATAAGCTGTCAATGGCGTTGCTGGGCACCGGATTCGGATACTCGCCGACGCGCCGGATCCGCCAGGCCGAGTTGGTGGCACGGATGCTGCCGGTGGTCCGCGATGTGCGCCGCATTGGTTCGGCGGCCCTGGACCTGTGCATGGTCGCAGCCGGGCACCTGGATGCGTATTACGAGCACGGCCTGCAGGTCTGGGATTGCGCGGCGGGCGCGTTGATCGCCGCGGAGGCCGGCGCGCGCGTGCTGCTACCGGACCCGGACGCGGACGGGGCCGGCCTGGTGGTCGCCGCGGCACCTGGCATCGCCGACGCGCTGCTTGCGGCCCTCGACGATGTCGGGGCGCTTGATCCGATTCAGTGACTGCGTCAGCAGCTGTTGGCGTGGATCTTTGCCAGCAGCGTGTGATCGGCGGGCTCGCTGGCCCCTGGACGCAGGGTTGCCAGTACGGCGTCGATGTCGTCGTTGTGCGCCAGCGAGCTGAAGTCGGTACCCAGCGCGAGATCGACGGAGTCGTCACCGCGGCTGTCGTGGAACAGTTCGGTGCACGGCGCCACCAGCCACAGCGCCGCGGCGGTGGCCTGGCCCGCGGTGCCGAAACGGATCTGCCCCTGACAGTTCAGCCGGGTGCCGGCGTAGATCGGGTCGTTGGCGGACGTGGGCTGCGCGAAACCCAAATCCTGTAGCGCACCGGCGATGTCGCCGGCCTGACCGCCTCGGCCGCTGGCATTGAGAACCCGCACCTTGGTGTCGCTGAGCTTGGCGGGCGTGACGTCGATCATTTCCGTCCGCGATACCTGCTCGCCGAGCTTGGCGGGCGTTTCGGTCCCGGCCGCCTGCGGGGGAGGGTTGCACACCGCGACCTCGCGGACGTCCGCCGGCCGGGTCAGGGCGACGGTCCACACCACGCCGGTCACCACCACGAGGAAAATGACGACGATGATGGCGGGGCGGGGATTGCGCCGCCGGAAGGGCCGACCGTGCTTGTCGAAGGCGGTACCCTCGGTGATGTGTGCAACCACACATGCACTCTAATCGCACCGTAATCGCACCGTTTAAGGCCAAGTACAAGGGCCATTCCATCGGTGTGACGCAAATCACATCCAATCCACCCGCATTACGGGCACGAATAGTTTGGTGCAAGCGTTCGACGCTGGTACAAAGCGTTCCTTGAGCTTATGAGGGCCCTGAGGGGATAAGGACGGGGAAGAAGATGCCTACCGACTACGACGCTCCGCGGCGTACCGAGACCGACGACGTCTCAGAAGATTCGCTGGAGGAGCTCAAAGCACGACGGAACGAGGCGGCGTCAGCCGTGGTCGACGTCGACGAGTCCGAGTCCGCCGAGAATTTCGAACTGCCTGGCGCCGACCTTTCGGGTGAAGAACTGTCGGTGCGCGTGGTTCCGAAGCAGGCCGACGAATTCACCTGCTCGAGTTGCTTTTTGGTGCAACACCGCAGCCGGCTGGCCAGCGAGAAGAACGGCGTGATGATCTGTACCGACTGCGCGGCCTGACCGCCGCGCACGCAGTCAGCTTCGAAGCGCCGACAGCACTCGCTCCGGGTGCCGGCAACTCACGAGCCAGTACGGCGTCGGGTCATCGGGATCATCGAGCACCAGCAACACCATCGGGCCGACCCAGGCACGATGCAGGACGTAGGCCGCCGGGTCGAGCTGGCGGCCTAACGCCGCCGACTTGGCCGCACGCCCTATCTCCGCGGACCGGGAGACCACTGTGACCGGCAGATGCGCGTCACCGGCCCACAGCTCGACACCGCCGTCATCGGCGGTGACGCGGATCTCGACGCGGCCCAGCCACAGCAACACGGCGGTCGCGACGGCGAACAGGACCGCGAAAGGAAGCCAGCCGGGCAGCGCGCGGATGCTCAGGTCGACCTCGTACGCGATGACTGCGGCAGGCACGAAACCCAGTGGCCACCACCACCAGGGCACCCACAGCCGTTCGCTATATCGCACGCTTTGCGGAGCGATGCGCGTATCGGACACGCGGTCAAGGGTAGTCTGTGCCCCCGTGTCGACCAGTCTGGCCATCGTTCGTCTCGACCCCGGCCTTCCGATGCCCAGCCGCGCTCACGACGGCGACGCGGGTGTCGACCTGTTCAGCGCCGAAGACGTCGAACTCGCGCCTGGCCACCGGGCTCTGGTGCCTACCGGCATCGCGATCGCCGTCCCGTTCGGCATGGTCGGGTTGATACACCCGCGTTCCGGACTGGCCTCGCGGGTAGGGCTGTCGATCGTGAACAGTCCCGGCACTATCGACGCAGGCTATCGTGGCGAAATCAAGGTCGCGCTGATCAACCTCGACCCCACCACCCCGATCGTGGTGCACCGCGGCGACCGCATCGCCCAACTGTTGGTGCAGCGGGTGGAACTGGTCGAATTGATGGAGGTTTCGTCGTTCGATGAGGCCGGGCTCGCCGAAACGTCCCGTGGCGAGGGTGGTCACGGTTCCTCCGGCGGGCACGCGAGTCTGTGAGCGCTGAGGACGAGGCGATGAGGGCGATGAGAAGGAGCGGCGCTGATGCCAGCATTCGGTAGACGCACACGCAAGGACGACAGCGCTTCGCAGCAGCGGCCGGCCGATTTACCCGTCGAAGAAGGCGTCGGGGACGGCCCTGCCGACGGCGACGAGTCGCTCGAGGGCCCGTTCGACATCGAGGACTTCGACGATCCGGCGGACGCCGAAGTGGCCCGGCTCGATCTGGGCTCGGTGCTGATTCCTATGCCGGCGGCGGGCCAGGTGCAGGTCGAGCTGACCGAGACCGGAGTGCCCAGCGCGGTGTGGGTCGTCACGCCCAACGGACGGTTCACCATCGCCGCCTACGCCGCCCCCAAGACCGCGGGACTGTGGCGTGAGGTGGCCGGCGAGCTCGCCGACTCGTTGCGGAAGGACTCGGCCACGGTCTCCATCAAGGACGGACCATGGGGCCGGGAAGTCGTGGGCAGCGCATCCGGTGTGGTGCGCTTCATCGGAGTCGACGGTTACCGCTGGATGATCCGCTGCGTGGTCAACGGACCGCACGAGACCGTCGAGGCCCTGACTGACGAGGCGCGCGAGGCCTTGGCGGACGCGGTGGTTCGGCGTGGCGACACTCCGCTGCCGGTACGCACTCCGCTGCCGGTGCAGCTGCCCGAGCCGATGCTGCAGCAGCTGCGTGAGGCCGCGGCTGCGCAACAGGGCGCTGAGCAGACCCCCGAACAGGCCCAGGCGCAGCCCCCGTCGGACGAGCCGGCCGCGCGCCGCAGCACCGAAGGCTCGGCGATGCAGCAGTTGCGCAGCACCTCAACCGGCGGTTAGCCGGCGGCGTTCAACGCTTCCAGGCAGGTTGCGCCCAATGCGTCCGGGCGCGCACCGATCTCGTCCAGCGTCACCGTGCGCAGGGCAGCTCTGGGCGCATCGGTCGCCCAGTCGACACCGACCTGCAAGGGGTGGATCGGGTCATCGACCGCGGCCGCCACGCCGAGCGGCGGGACCAGCCGCGTCAGCTCGGCACGGCTCGGTGCGACGTACGAGGCGGCCTGTTCCATGGCGTCCGGCAGCAGCGGCCACTGAGCCGCCCAGGACCGGGCCAGCTCGTCGGCGAGCCAGGGCGGGCTGGATGCCCGCATCTGCGCCGTCGTCACGTCCAGCCCGTCGCGGCGCAACTGCGAAGCCGTGTAGTGCGCGGCCAGTGCCGCAGGCGCCGAGGCGGGGTCTCCGCTCCAGGCCGGCAGGGCCGCCAGGACGGCCACGGTGTGCTGCGGGTGGGCCAGCGCCCACGTCGCGGCGACGGCCGCGCCGATCGACACCCCTCCGACTGCGATCGGGCCGGCACGTGCCGCCTCGTCGAGCGCGGTCACGTAACCGTCGACCAATCGGTGCGGTTGCGGCGCAGGTGTGACCAACACCGCACCGAGTTTGTGCAACGGGGCTGAAAAGGCCCGGTAGACGTAGTTTTCGTCGGATCCGGTGCCAGGCAGCAAGACGGTTGTGACACCACGCAGATCGACCACCACCTCCCCATACTGCCCGGTACCGTGAAACACCCGAAGATCAGTGGTTTCATCTGTGTGGCATCAGGGAACCAACAGGTCTACGGTGACCGTTGGCATGGTGGAATGCTGATTTGAGGCTATAGCTTTCTTAACGACGTCGAAGTGTCAGGAGTGGCCATGGGGGCCCAAGGGTATCTACGCCGGCTCACCCGTCGGTTGACGGAGGACCCGGAGCAACGCGACGTCGAAGAACTGTCCGACGAAGTCCTCAATACCGGCGCGCAGCGGGCAATCGACTGCCAGCGCGGCCAGGAGGTCACGATGGTGGGCACGCTGCGCAGTGTCGAGACGAACGGCAAGGGGTGTTCCGGCGGGGTTCGCGCGGAGTTGTTCGACGGCAGCGACACAGTCACGCTGGTGTGGTTGGGGCAGCGGCGCATCCCCGGCATCGAGTCGGGGCGCACCCTGCGGGTGCGGGGCCGCATGGGCAAGATGGAGAACGGCACCAAGGCCATTTACAACCCGCACTACGAAATCCAGCGGTGACGATTTTCGTCACCATCAACACCCCGAATTCCCGTGAGCGATAACCGTTTCAGTGCCGAGCGCCTGCTGGCGCAGTCCGGTGGCGTGAGCGGGCTGATCTACTCCTCGTTGCCCGTACTCGTATTCGTCATCGCATCCAGTGTCGCCGGCCTGCTGGCCGCGATCGGCAGCGCGATGGCCGCGGCGGCCCTGGTTCTGCTCTGGCGGCTCGTCCGTCGAGACTCCTTGCAGCCGGCGCTGTCCGGGTTCTTCGGTGTCGCGGTGTGCGCGCTGATCGCCTATCTGGTCGGCCAGTCCAAGGGCTATTTCCTGCTGGGAATTTGGATGTCCCTGTTCTGGGCCGTGGTGTTCGCCGCCTCGATCGTGATCCGTCGCCCGGTGGTCGGCTATCTGTGGAGCTGGGCCAGCGGCCGCGACAACGAGTGGCGCGCGGTGCCGCGGGCCGTCTACGCGTTCGACATCGCGACGACATGCTGGACCGTGGTGTTCGTGGCCCGTTTCGGCGTCCAGGGGCATCTCTACGAGCTCGGCAAGACCGGCTGGCTGGGAGTGACCCGGATCGCGATGGGATGGCCCCTGACCGCGCTGGCCGCCCTGGTGACCTATGGGGCCATCAAGGCCGTGCTGCGGGCCCTGCCCGCGGTGGAGCATCCCGTGGTGGTGTCTGAGATCGACGGCGAGCCAGTTCGCGATTAGCTGGTCGGCAGCAGCAGCCGGCGCAGTTCCTCTTCGGCCTCGGTGGCCGCGACGAACAGCAACTCGTCGCCCCCTTCGAGCGGTTCGTCGCCCTCTGGGACGATCACCCGCGGACCCCGCAGGATGGTCACCAGCGACACATCGCGCGGCAACTGCAGTTTGCGTACCGGCTTGCCTCCCCAGGGCGTGTCGTCGGGCAGGGTGATCTCGACCAGGTTGGCCTGACCTTTGCGGAACTCCATCAGCCGCACCAGGTCGCCCACGGCCACGGCTTCCTCGATCAGCGAGGCCAGCATGCGCGGTGTGGACACCGCCACGTCGACCCCCCATGCGTCGGTGAACAACCACTCGTTGCGGGGGTCGTTGACCCTGGCCACGACCCGCGGGACCGCGAACTCCGTCTTGGCCAGCAGGCTGAGCACCACGTTCACCTTGTCGTCGCCGGTCGCGGCGACCACGACGTCGAAATCCTCGAGGTGCATCTGTTCGAGCAGGCTCAACTCGCATGCGTCACCCAGCAGCCAGTGCGCTGCGGGGATGGCGTCGGTGTCGACATGGTCGGCGTTGCGCTCGATCAGGGTGACGTCGTGCTTGTTGGCGACGAGCTCCCGGGTGACCGAGCGCCCGACCGCGCCCGCGCCGGCAACGGCTACTTTCATTTGTCCAAGTCCTCGCTCGGCGGCAGCGCCGCGATGGCCACAGCTTCAGCGGCGCGGCCGGAGATGGCGGCGACATAGACCTGGTCGCCGGCCTGCAGCACGGTCTTGGGTTCGGGCAAAATGCCGGTGCCGAAGCGGATCAGAAACGCCACGCGCGCCCCGGTGGCCTGCTCCAGATCGGTGGCGCGGTGTCCCACCCAGTCTTCGTGCAGCACCACCTGCGCCACCGCGACGGTGCCCGTCGGATCTCGCCATTTAGCCGTCTCGGTCTCCTGCGTTAAGGCATTCAGCAGGCGATCGGTGGTCCAGGGAACGGTGGCGATCGTCGGGATGCCCAGGCGTTCGTAGACCTCGGCGCGCTTGGCGTCATAGATTCGCGCGACCACGCGCCGCACGCCGAAGGTCTCCCGGGCCAGCCGCGCCGAGATGATGTTGGAGTTGTCTCCGGAGGACACCGCGGCGAACGCGTCGGCGCCTTCGATGCCGGCCCGCAGCAGCACGTCGCGGTCGAATCCCTGACCGAGCACGCGGTCGCCGTCGAACTCGGGGCTGAGCCGGTTGAACGCCGCGCTGTCGCGGTCGATGACCGACACGTCATGGCCGATTCGGTACAGTCCGTCCGCCACCGAAGAACCGACCCGGCCGCACCCCATCACAACCACCTTCACTCGGAGGTCCTTTCGGTTGTGTCCTGCGCGTCATTGTGATCGGCAACCTACGCTGGCGGGCCGATTTCGGTCGTGAGAATTCTCGCGTACGGAACGCTACCGCCAAAGCCGAGTGGGCTTACTCTTGGCTCTCGTGTCCAAACTTTCAACCGCTGCGCGCCGGCTGCTGATCGGACGGCCTTTTCGCAGCGACCGGCTGGCCCACACGCTGCTGCCCAAGCGCATCGCCCTGCCGGTGTTCGCCTCCGACGCCCTGTCCTCGGTGGCCTACGCCCCCGAAGAGGTCTTCCTGATGCTCTCGATCGGCGGCCTGGCGGCCTACGCGCTGTCGCCGTGGATCGGGCTGGCGGTGGCCGCGGTGATGCTGGTGGTGGTGGCCAGCTACCGGCAGAACGTGCACGCCTACCCCTCCGGCGGCGGCGACTACGAGGTGGTGACGACCAATCTCGGCCCCAACGCCGGCCTGACGGTGGCCAGTGCGCTGATGGTGGATTACGTTCTCACCGTTGCCGTTTCGACCGCCTCGGCGATGTCGAACATCGGCTCGGCGGTGCCCATCGTGGCGCACCACAAGGTGTGGTTCTGTGTGGCCGCGATCCTGTTGGTGACCGCGATGAATCTGCGCGGCGTCCGGGAATCCGGGCTGGCGTTCGCGATCCCCACCTACGGCTTCATCATCGGGGTGACCGGCATGATCGGCTGGGGCCTCTTCCGCATCTTTGTGCTGGGAAACCCGCTGCGAGCGGAGTCAGCCGGCTTCCAGATGCATTCCGAGCACGGGAAGATCGTCGGTTTCGCGCTGGTGTTCCTGATGGCGCGGGCGTTCTCCTCGGGCTGCGCGGCGCTCACCGGTGTCGAGGCCATCAGCAACGGGGTGCCGGCGTTCGAGAAACCGAAGTCGAAGAACGCGGCCACCACCCTGCTGATGCTGGGTGCGATCGCCGTCACCCTGCTGATGGGGATCATCGTGCTGGCCAAGAAGATCGGGGTTCAGCTGGTCAGCGACCCCGCGACGCAACTGGCCGGAGCTCCGGCGGGCTACTACCAGAAGACGCTGGTCACTCAGCTGGCTGAGACCGTTTTCGGCAGCTTCCACATCGGGTTCGTGCTGATCACCGCGGTGACGGCGTTGATCCTGGTGCTGGCGGCCAACACCGCGTTCAACGGATTCCCGGTGCTCGGTTCGGTGCTGGCCCAGCACAGCTATCTGCCCCGCCAGTTCCACACGCGCGGCGACCGATTGGCGTTCTCCAACGGGATCGCGTTCCTGTCCCTGTCGGCACTGCTCGCGATCATCGCGTTCCGCGCTGAACTGAGCGCCCTGATCCAGCTCTACATCGTCGGTGTGTTCATTTCGTTCACGCTGAGTCAGATTGGCATGGTGCGGCACTGGACCCGGCTGCTGCGCACCGAAACCGATCCGGCGGCGCGGCGACGGATGCATCGTTCGCGGATCGTCAACACGGTCGGGTTGCTCGCGACCGGTGCGGTGTTGCTGGTCGTCATGGTCACCAAATTCCTGGCCGGTGCCTGGATCGCCCTGGTCGCCATGACACTGTTGTTCGCACTGATGAAGCTGATCCGCCGCCACTACGACGGCGTCACCCGCGAGTTGGCCGAGCAGGCTGCCGAGCACGGCGACGAAATCGTGCTGCCCAGCCGCAATCACGCCCTGGTGCTGGTGTCGAAGCTGCATCTGCCCACGCTGCGTGCCCTGGCCTATGCCCGTGCGACCCGGCCGGACGTACTGGAAGCCGTCACGGTGAGCGTCGATGACGCCGAAACCCGCGAGCTCAAGCATGAATGGGAAGAAAGCGACATCAGCGTCCCGTTGAAGGTGATCGCCTCCCCGTACCGCGAAATCACCCGGCCGGTACTTGATTACGTCAAGCGGGTCAGCAAGGAATCGCCGCGCACGGTGGTGACGGTGTTCATCCCGGAGTACGTGGTGGGTCGCTGGTGGGAACAGTTGCTGCACAACCAGAGTGCACTGCGACTCAAAGGGCGCCTGTTGTTCATGCCGGGTGTCATGGTCACATCGGTGCCCTGGCAGCTGACGTCCTCGGAACGGATCAAGACGCTGCAGCCGCGGGTCGCGCCCGGGGACGCCCGACGGGGCATATTCGATTGAACCTCGAATCCGCCGGCGGGGAACTGACTTTGGTCACCGGCGCCCCCGCCAATGGCGGCAGCTGCATCGCGCATCATGAGGGCCGGGTGGTCTTCGTCCGTTATGCGCTGCCCGGGGAGCGGGTACGGGTGCGAGTCACCGCCGACCACGGATCCTATTGGCACGCAGAGGTTGTCGAGGTGCTGGAGCCGTCGGGGGATCGTACGGATTCCCTGTGCCCGATCGCGGGCGCGGACGGTGCCGGGTGCTGCGACCTGGCCTTCGCCGCCCCCGCGGCGGCACGTGACGTCAAGGCGCAGGTGGTGGCCAACCAGCTGGACCGGCTGGGCGGACACAGCTGGTCGGGGATCGCTGAACCGCTCTCAGCCGACGGGCCGACCGGCTGGCGCACCCGGGTTCGCCTCGAGGTCGGATCCGACGGCCGCCCCGGGTTTCATCGCTACCACAGCGACGAGTTGGTCACCGATCTGCGCTGCGGACAGTTGCCGGAAGGGATGCTCGAAGGGCTGTCCGGCACCGACTGGCCGGCCGGTGCGCACCTGCACGTGGTCGTCGACGACGACGGTGAGCGGCACGTGCTGCGTACGGCCCGGCAGGGTAGGCGCACGGTGTCGAAGGTGATCGAAGGCGACTATCACGCCGTGCAGCGGGTGGGTACGCGCAGCTGGCGGGTACCGGTGACGGGGTTCTGGCAGTCGCATCGCGAAGGCGCGCGGGTGTACAGCGAGCTGGTCGCGGACTGGGCCCAACCCGCGTCCGGGGCGACGGCCTGGGACCTCTACGGCGGAGCCGGGGTCTTCGCCGCGGTGCTCGGCGCGGGGGTGGGGGAGTCGGGCCGGGTGCTGACCGTCGACACCGCGCGCGGCGCGTCGGGGGCGGCACGTGCCGCCCTGGCCGACCTGCCGCAGGTCGAGGTCGTCACGGATTCGGTCCGACGGACGCTGGCCGGGCAGGACAGGGGTGCCGACGTCGCGGTGCTGGACCCGCCGCGCACCGGCGCCGGGCGTGAAGTGATCGATTTGCTCGCCGCGGCGGACGTGCCGCGGGTGGTGCATATCGGTTGTGAGGCAGCATCTTTCGCACGCGATATCGGGTTGTACCGCGGGCACGGCTACGCCGTTGAGAACCTCAGGGTGTTCGACGCTTTCCCGCTGACCCATCACGTCGAGTGCGTCGCGTTGCTGACCCGATAGTCCGGACGTCGCGACAGGCTAGACTCCTTCGCGGTGTGCCGGGAAGTCTGGTCGGCGATGTCTTGTTTGTCGAACCGAAAGGCTTGAGCGGTTGCTGTCGTGAGCGAGACTGCCCGTTACGCACTGATCGTCTTGTTCACCAGCGCCGTCGGATTGATCGCGGTCCTTGCGAACCGGCTCACCGAGCGGGTGAAGATCCCGGTGCCGCTGCTGGTTTTGGTCGGAGCCGCCGTGGCGGTGCACGCGGTGCCGGTGGTGCAGCCGCCCTCCGAGCGGACGGTGGAGCGGGTGCTGACCATCGCGCTGGTGCTGGTGTTGTTCGACGGCGGGATGCACATCGGTCCCGCGCGGTTCCGCGCGGCCGCCGGTCCCATCCTGTCCGTCGGGGTGCTGGGCACCGCGCTCACCGCTGCCGGGGCGGCGCTGATGTTGCATTACGCGTGCGGAATCAATTGGTACGCCGCGGTTCTGGTGGCTACCGCAGTGGCTCCCACCGATCCGGCCGTGGTCTTCTCGGTGCTGGGCAAACGCGAGATCTCCGGTCGCAGCAGCACCATCCTGGAGGGTGAGTCCGGCGCCAACGACCCGGTCGGCATCTCGCTGATGGCCAGTCTGATCGCCGCGGGTGGTCTCAGCGCGGCCGGGTTCGCCGGTGTGGGAACGCAATTCGTGCTGCAGATGGCGATCGGTGGGGCCGTCGGAGTGCTCGGCGGCCGGGCCCTGCTCGTGTTCATGCGCCGCGTGGCGCTGCCCAGCGAGGGCCTCTACCCGCTGCGGACGCTGGCCTCGGCGCTGATGATGTACGGCATCGCCACGCTCGCGCACGGCTCGGGGTTTCTGGCGGTGTTCGTCGCGGGCATCGTGATCGGTGACGCGCGCGCCCCGTACAAGCCCGAGATCAAGCGGTTCCACGCCGCGCTGGCGGGGCTGGCCGAGATCATTGCCTTCACCGTGCTCGGGCTGACCGTCGACATCGGCGTGCTCGCTCACCCGGATGTCTGGATTCCCGGGCTGATCCTGGGCGTGGGCCTGACCGCTCTGATCCGGCCGTTGGCGGTGAGCGCGTGCCTGATCCCGGTGCGACTGGAGCGCAACGAGCGCAGCTTCATCCTGTTCGCCGGCCTCAAGGGGGCGGTGCCGATCCTGCTCGGTGAATTCCTGCGGGCCGCCCATATCGCCGAGGCCGAACGGCTGTACGGCATCGTGGTCGTCGTCGTGATCTTCTCTGTCCTGGTGCAGGGCAGCGCGGTGCCCGGCGTGGCGAGGTTGTTGCGGTTGCCGATGCGGACCGTCGAAACGCAGCCGTGGGAGATCGGGGTCCGGCTCGCCGACGAGCCGCACGGCGTCCACCGCTTCACCGTCGCTTCGGGGTCTGAGGTAGAGGGATGCACGGTCGAGGGGCTCGGCGATCAGGTCGGTGACATCTGGGTGAGCATCGTCGTGCGCACCACCGGTGTGGTGCCGGTGCGCGGCGACACCGAACTGCAGGCCGGCGACGAGGTCGTCGTTCTGGCGGATCCCGAACTGCATGACACGCTCGCCGAACTGTTCGGTGCCTCATAGGGCGGCTGCTCGCCCTGCTGCGGTTGCGCGCGCTGCGTAGACTGGCCAGATGCTGGAACAGATCCGCGGGCCCGCCGATCTGCAGCACCTTTCGCAACAGCAGCTCCGCGACTTGGCCCAAGAGATCCGCGAGTTCCTGATCCACAAGGTTGCTGCCACCGGAGGACACCTCGGCCCCAACCTCGGTGTCGTCGAACTGACCCTCGCCTTGCACCGGGTGTTCGACTCGCCACACGACCCGATCATCTTCGACACCGGTCACCAGGCCTACGTGCACAAGATGCTGACCGGTCGCGCCCACGAGTTCGAGACGCTGCGCAAGAAGGGCGGCCTGTCGGGATACCCGTCCCGCGCCGAGAGTGAGCACGACTGGGTCGAATCCAGCCATGCCAGCGCGGCGCTGTCGTATGCGGACGGCCTGGCCAAGGCGTTCGAGCTCACCGGACACCGCAACCGGCACGTGGTCGCGGTGGTCGGGGACGGCGCGCTCACCGGCGGCATGTGCTGGGAGGCGCTGAACAACATCGCCGGCTCACAACGTCCGGTGATCATCGTCGTCAACGACAACGGACGCAGCTACGCGCCGACGATCGGCGGGGTGGCCGACCACCTGGCCACCCTGCGGTTGCAGCCGGCCTACGAACGACTCCTGGAACGGGGCCGCAACGCAATGCAGGCGGTGCCGGTGGTCGGCGAGGTCGCCTACCACTTCATGCACAGCGTCAAGGCCGGCATCAAGGACTCCCTGTCGCCACAGCTGCTGTTCACCGACCTCGGCCTGAAATACGTCGGTCCGGTCGACGGCCACGACGAGCGGGCGGTGGAGGTCGCGCTGCGCAGCGCCCGGGGCTTCGGCGCCCCGGTGATCGTGCACGTCGTCACCCGCAAGGGGATGGGATACGGCCCGGCCGAGGCCGACGAGGCCGAGCAGATGCACTCCACGGTGCCGATCGACCCGATCACCGGCGTGGCCACGAAGGTGGCGGGCCCGGGCTGGACGTCGACATTCGCCGAGGCGCTGATCGACGTCGGTCGAAAGCGCCGCGACATCGTGGCCATCACCGCGGCGATGCCCGGACCCACCGGGCTCTCGGCGTTCGGCGAGGTGTTTCCCGACCGGTTGTTCGACGTCGGCATCGCCGAGCAGCATGCGATGACGTCGGCGGCCGGGCTGGCGATGGGCGGAATGCACCCGGTGGTCGCGATCTATTCGACGTTCCTGAACCGGGCCTTCGACCAGATCATGATGGATGTGGCGTTGCACAAGCTGCCCGTCACCATGGTGCTCGACCGCGCCGGGGTCACCGGCAACGACGGCGCCAGCCACAACGGCATGTGGGACCTGTCGATCCTGGGAGTGGTGCCCGGCATGCGCGTGGCGGCGCCCCGCGACGCCACCCGGCTGCGGGAGGAACTCGGCGAGGCGCTCGACGTCAATGACGGCCCCACGGCTCTGCGTTTCCCCAAAGGTGACGTAGGCGAAGACATTCCGGCGTTGGAGCGACGCGACGGGGTGGACGTGCTGGCGGTGCCGGCCGCGGGCTTGAACACCGACGTGTTACTGGTGGCGGTCGGCGCGTTCGCTTCGATGGCCCTGGCCGTCGCGAAGCGTCTGCTCGACCAGGGGATCGGCGTGACCGTGATCGACCCGCGCTGGGTGCTGCCGGTGCCCGGCGCGGTGCGCGAGCTGGCGGTGCAGCACAAGCTGCTGGTCACCTTGGAGGACAACGGGTTGGCCGGAGGTGTGGGCTCGGCGGTATCGGCCGCGCTGCGGGCAGCCGACATCGACATCCCCTGCCGCGACGTCGGGCTCCCGCAGCAGTTCTACGAGCACGCGTCGCGTGGTGAGGTGCTCGCCGAGTTGGGACTCACCGACCAGGATGTGGCCCGGCGGATCACGGGTTGGGTTGCGGCGCTGGGGACTTCACCGGTGGAGCAGTCCGCGATCAGCGAGCAGCTGGACTAGTCGGGGTCGGTGCCCGGCCGCGGGGCCTGGGTCACCGCGGCGGCCAGCGCCGGGACGACTAGTTCGCGCTGCCACGGCCGTGCGTGACCCGCGCGCAGGTATTCGTCGGTGATGGCGACCGGGTCGCGGCCGCCCGCGGCGAGCGCCTCCCAGTCCCAGCACAGCCGTCGCACCAGATCCGGCGCGATCAGGTTCTCCGTCGGGATTCTGACTTGCTCGGACAAGGCGCCCAGCGCCGCTCGGGCGACTTCCAGCCGGGCGGCGGCGTCGGGCTTGCGCCTGCTCCAGCGCGCGGGTGGAGGCGGTCCGGCGGATTGCTCCGCGACGTCCGGCAGGTCCGGATTCTGCCTAGCGGCCTCCAGCGCCGCCAACCACATCGGCGCGCTGCGCCGCTGATTGCGTCCTCCGAACACGGGCAGTGCCACGAGTTCGTCGATGGAAGTCGGGTTGGCCAGGGCGGCGTCGATGATGGCCGAATCCGGCAGGATGCGGCGCGGCGCGATGTCGCGGCGTTGCGCGATCCGGTCCCGGGTGGTCCACAGTTCGCGGACCGCGGCCAGTGCCCGGCGGTCGTGCACCTTGTGGATGCCCGACGTGCGACGCCACCGGTCGCGCCGGGTGGGTACCGCGGCCGAACGCTCCTCGGAGGTCCGCAGATGTTCGAATTCCTGTGCGGCCCAATCCGTTTTACCTTGCTCGGCCAACACCTGGGCGATCGCTTCACGCAGCTCGATGAGCAGTTCCACGTCCAGCGCGGCGTAGTTCAACCAGGCCGACGGTAACGGCCGCTTGGACCAGTCGGCGGCGCCGTGCCCCTTGGCCAGGCCCTGGCCCAGCAGCCGCTCGACCATGGTCGCCAGATTGACCCGGTCGAACCCGGCCAGCCGGCCGGCCAGTTCGGTGTCGTACAACGCCGGCGGCCGCATCCCGACCTCGGCCAGGCAGGGCAGGTCCTGGTCAGCGGAGTGCAGGATCCATTCGTCCTGGCCGAGTACTTCGGCCACCGGCCGCAACACGTCCAGTGGGTCCCCGCCGTGGCTGACCGGGTCAATCAGCACGGTACCCGCGCCGGACCGGCGAACCTGGATCAGATAGGCGCGGTTGGAGTAGCGGAAGCCCGAGGCCCGTTCGGCGTCCACGGCGAACGGGCCGCGGCCGCGGTCGAGTTGTTCGGCCGCCGCGGCGATGTCGCTGGCGTAGACGGACAGGTTCGGCATGCCGTCGGCCGGTTGCAGGAGCAGCGGAACTTCGGGCTCCGTGCTGCCCGGCGGATCGGTCTCCGCCGGAGACGGGTCGGGGCACATGTCAGGCGCGTGACCGTGAACTCAGGTCGGTGACACCCGCCGGCGGCAGACCCGCGGCGTGCTCGAGGACGTCGCAGAACGCCTCGACGTGGCTGCCCACATCGGGGGTGGTGGCGGTCCACGATGCACGCAGCTCCAGCTGGTGGGCGCGCGGCGGACCGGAGATGTCGCCGTAGCGCACCGACGTCGTGGCGGTGACCGTCCCGCCCAGGGCGGTCATGTGCTTGGTGTGCGAGTCCAGCGCCTCGGCCAGCCAACTCCACGCGACTTCCGGCAGCAGGGGATCGATGGCCTCGTGGGAGTCCAGGTCCGCCTGAATGTAGGCGACGAGACGGATCGTGCCGTCCCAGGCGTCGGAGCCCTCGGGGTCGTAGAGCAGGATGAGCCTGCCGAACGCGTCACCTTCGGACCGCTCGGGAATGATTTCCAGGTCCGGGTGCTTGACCTCGGCGCCCAGTGCGTAGCTGAACGGCGCCAGCCGCTGGGGCGGGCGGATGGGGCCGAGCTCGATCTCGGGCCGCACGGTGACACCGTTCATCGCCGCGACCGCTTCGCGGAATGGCTCGGGTTCGACGGCTGATGTCATGAATTTCGACGGTAGACCCATCGGCCGACACGCGCGCACAGGCGCGCCGAATCAGGCTCAGCTCTGCGGACGGCCGTCAAACCGGGCAGGGCGCTTCTCGCGATGTGCGGCCAGCCCTTCGCGCACGTCAGGGCCGCTGAAGCCGATGAATTCCAGGCCCAGCGAGGTCTCGAAGGCGGGGGCGAACATGCGATACCAGTGGTTGAGGCTGTGCTTGGTCCACCGAATCGCGTGCTGCGCTCCGGCGGCCAGATTCTCGGCCACGCGGGTCGCGGTGGCCAGCACGTCGTCGTCGTCGACGCAGGTCGAGACCAGGCCGATCCGCTCGGCTTCTTCGCCGGAGAGCGTCTCGCAGGTCAGCAGGTAGTACTTGGCCTTGGCCATCCCGACCAGCAGCGGCCAGCAGATCGCGGCGTGATCGCCGGCCGCGACGCCCAGCTTGGTGTGCCCGTCGATGATCTTCGCCGTCCGTCCCGCCACCGAGATGTCGGCCAGCAGCGCCACCACCAGCCCGGCACCCACGGCGGGCCCCCGGATCGCCGACACCACCGGCTTGTCGAAGTTGACCAGGTTGAGCACCAGGTCGCGGGCCTCGCGCATGATGCGGATGCGGCCCTCGTAGTCGCCGATCGTCTCGTCGATCAGGTCGAAGCTGCCGCCGGAGGAGAACGCCTTGCCTTCGCCTCGGACCAGGACGACGTTGACGTCGGGGTCGCGGTTGATCACCGGCCAGATGTCGGCCAGGTCGCGGTGCATCTGGGGGCCGACCGAGTTCAGTCCGGGGGCGTCGAGCACCAGGTTGAGGATTCCGTTGTCGCCGCGTTC
This sequence comes from Mycobacterium sp. 23, assembly GCF_048287075.1. Taxonomy (NCBI): domain Bacteria; kingdom Bacillati; phylum Actinomycetota; class Actinomycetes; order Mycobacteriales; family Mycobacteriaceae; genus Mycobacterium; species Mycobacterium sp. 23. Next base: position 1,410,740 of record NZ_JBLVUX010000005.1, on the reverse strand, counting down.
GCAGCGCAGACTGGGAAAGTCGTCATAAGTTGCGGGCATCCCGGCTGATGTTACGCAGCGGTGGCGGCGGCTTTCGCTTCTGGCAGCATTGACCGCGATGAACACAACCCGTCGCGACCTCCCCTCGTCGCCCTATCTGGCCGCGGTAGCCGGCCGCAAACCCAGCCGGGTGCCGGTGTGGTTCATGCGGCAGGCCGGCCGTTCGCTGCCCGAGTACCGGGCGCTGCGCAAACAGCACAGCATGCTGGCCGCGTGCTTCGAGCCGGAGGTGGCCTGCGAGATCACCCTGCAGCCGGTGCGCCGTTACGGCGTGGACGCCGCGATTCTGTTCTCCGACATCGTGGTACCGCTGCGTGCCGCCGGGGTGGATCTGGACATCGTCCCCGACGTCGGCCCGGTGATCGCCGATCCGATCCGCACCGCGGCCGACGTCGACGCCATGAAACCCCTTGACATGCAAGCGGTTCAGCCGGTTCTGGACACCGTCGGGCTGTTGGTGGCCGCCCTCGGTGACGTGCCGTTGATCGGGTTCGCCGGTGCGCCGTTCACGCTGGCCTCATACCTGGTCGAGGGCGGGCCCAGCCGCAACCACGCCCGCACCAAGGCGATGATGCTGGCCGAGACGGACACGTGGCACGCGCTGCTGACGAAACTGACCGACCTCACCATCGCGTTCCTGCGCGGCCAGATCGAGGCCGGGGTGGACGCGATCCAGATGTTCGATTCGTGGGCCGGGACGCTGTCGCTGGCCGACTACCGGCAGTATGTGCTGCCGCACAGCTCCCGCGTTTTCGCCACGCTGGCCGAGCACGGCGTGCCGATGACGCATTTCGGTGTCGGCACCGCCGAGTTGTTGGGTGCCATGTCAGAGGCGGTGCAGCCCGGAGGCGCCCGCGTGGTCGGCGTCGACTGGCGGACCTCGCTGACCGACGCCGCGAGCCGGGTCGTTCCCGGCACGGCGCTGCAGGGAAACCTTGACCCGGTGGTGGTGCTGGCGGGCTGGGAGGTGGCCCAACGTGCCGCGCGCTCGGTCGTCGAAGACGGGCGTCGCGCCGTCGACGCCGGGGCGGCCGGGCACGTCTTCAATTTGGGACACGGAGTGCTGCCGGAAACCGACCCCGGTGTGCTGACCGAACTGGTGGCGCTGGTCCAGTCGCTATGACCCGCTCGTATTGTGTTGTGGGCGGGGGTATTTCGGGGTTGACTGCGGCATACCGGCTGCGGGTGGCGGTCGGCGACGAGGCTGATATCACGTTGTTCGACCCGGCCGATCGCCTCGGCGGCATCCTGCGCACCGAAGTCGTCGGTGGCCAGGACATGGACCTGGGTGCCGAGGCTTTCGTGGCCCGCCGGCCCGAGATGCCGGCACTGCTGGCCGAGTTGGGCCTGTCGCACCTGCAACGCGCCACCACCGGTGTGCGTCCCCTGATTTACAGCGGCCGGCAGCTGCACGCTCTGCCGTCGGACACCGTGGCCGGGATCCCGTCGTCGGCTGCCTCGGTGAGCGGGCTGGTCGACGAGGAGACGGTGGCGCGCATCGAGGCGGAACCGGAGCGGCCGCTGGCCTGGACCGCCGGCAGCGACCCCGCGGTGGGAGATCTGGTCGCCGACCGGTTCGGTGAGCAGGTGGTCACCCGCTCGGTGGAGCCGCTGCTGGCCGGGGTCTATGCGGGCTCGGCGGCGACGATCGGTCTGCGGGCGGCGGTGCCCGGCGTGGCGGCGGCCCTGGACCGTGGCGCCACCAGCCTCACCGACGCGGTCTTGCACTGCCTGCCGCCGGCCGGCGGGGGAGCGGTGTTCGGGGCGTTGCAGGGTGGCTATCAGGTGCTGCTCGACGAACTCGTGGCGCGCAGCCGAATTCGCTGGGTGCGGGCCGGGATTCGGACCCTGGAGCCGGGCTGGACCTTGCACGACGAGGCCGGCGCCAGCTGGTCCGCGGACGCGGTGGTCCTCGCGGTTCCGGCGGCACAGCTGGCGCGCCTGGTCGCGACGATCGCGCCCCGCACGTCGGCGGCCGCCGGACGGATCGTGACCGCGTCGGCGGCGGTGGTGGCACTCGCGGTGCCGGTGGACACCGCCTTTCCGCAGTCCTCCGGTGTGCTGGTGGCCAGCGGAGAACCCCTGCACGCCAAGGCGATAACGTTGTCGTCGCGAAAATGGGGCGGCGGTGGCGACGTGCAGTTGCTGCGGCTGTCGTACGGGCGGTTCGGCGACGACATCGCGGCGACGACCCCCGACGATGAACTGCTGGCCTGGGCCCGCCAAGACATCGCCGACGTGTTCGGGCTGACCATCGACCCGGTCGACGCCCGCGTGCAGCGCTGGATCGAAGCCATGCCGCAGTACGGCCCCGGGCATGCGGAGCTGATCGCCGAGCTGCGCGCCGGCCTGCCCCCGGCGCTCGCCGTCGCGGGCAGTTACCTGGACGGGATCGGTGTGCCGGCCTGTGTCGGGGCGGCCGGGCGGGCGGTCACCAGCCTGGTGGCACCATAGGAGTCATGGCACGCCTGGACTTCGACGCTCTCAACGCAACCATTCGCTACCTGATGTTCTCGGTTTTCTCGGTGCGGCCCGGCGAGCTGGGCGACCAGCGAGACACCATCATCGACGAGACCGCCACCTTCCTGAAGCAGCAGGAAGAGGCCGGCGTGGTCGTTCGCGGCCTCTACGACGTGGCCGGCCTGCGTGCGGACGCCGACTTCATGATCTGGACGCACGCCGAACGGATCGAGGCGCTGCAGGCGACGTATGCCGACTTCCGGCGCACCACCACGCTGGGCCGGGCGTGCACCCCGGTGTGGAGCAGCGTGGCGCTGCACCGTCCCGCGGAGTTCAACAAGAGCCACATCCCGGCGTTCCTGGCCGGCGAGGAGCCCGGCAACTACATCTGCGTCTATCCCTTTGTGCGGTCCTATGAGTGGTATCTGCTGCCCGATGATGAACGTCGGCGAATGCTCGCCGAGCACGGGATGGCGGCGCGCGAGTACAAGGACGTTCGCGCCAACACGGTGCCCGCCTTCGCGCTGGGCGACTACGAGTGGCTGCTGGCGTTCGAGGCGCCCGAGCTGTATCGCATCGTTGACCTGATGCGAGAACTGCGTGCCACCGACGCACGCCGGCACACCCGCGAGGAGACGCCCTTCTACACCGGGCCACGGGTGGGCGTCGAGCAGTTGGTGAACGCGCTGCCGTGACCGCCCCTTTCGATCCCACCGACGCGGCCCGTTTCGAGGAGAGTTACCGCGACGAGCGGGTGGTGCGTGGCCTGCCCGCCGCGACACCGTGGGACATCGGCGGTCCGCAGCCCGTCGTGCGGCAACTCGTCGCTCTGGGGGCGGTGCGGGGTGAGGTGCTCGATCCCGGAACGGGTCCCGGTCACCACGCCATTCACTATGCTTCGCAAGGTCTTTCGGCGACGGGCATCGACGGGTCGGCCACCGCGATCGAACGCGCCCGGGACAACGCCGCGAAGGCCGGCGTATCGGTCGATTTCCGGGTCGCCGACGCCACCAAGCTCGAGGGCCTCGACGGCCGGTTCGACACCGTCGTGGACTGCGCGTTCTATCACACCTTCATCACCGCGCCGGAGTTGCAGAAGTCCTATGTGCAGGCACTGCACCGGGCGACTCGTCCGGGTGCGCGGTTGTTCATGTTCGAGTTCGGCGTGGGTGAGGTCAACGGCTTCAAGATGTTGCGGTCGGTGTCCGCCGACAACATACGGGAGGTTCTTCCGCTGGGCGGCTGGGAGATCACCTACCTGGGCCCGACCACCTACCAGATCAACGTCAGCCCGGAATCGATCGAGCTGACCGCAGCGCGTAACCCGGACATGGCCGCTGAGGCGGAAACCATGCTGGCGCAGTACCGGGCGATGGAGCCGTGGCTGGCCAGTGGGCGCGTGCACGCGCCGTTCTGGGAAGTGCACGCGACACGCGTGGGCTGATCAGCCGTCGAGTGTGACTTCTGCGACGCGACACGCCGGCGGAGCGTCGTCGCATTCACAGTCGGCGGGGTGAAGCGTCAGCCCTCGTCTGGGACCAGCGTCAGCGAGATGGAGTTGATGCAGTAGCGCAGATCGGTGGGCGTCGGGTAGCCCTCGCCGGCGAACACGTGACCCAGATGGCTGTGGCAGTTCGCGCACAGCACCTCGGTGCGGGTGGTGCCCATCGAATGGTCGGGACGCAGCACCACAGCGTCCGAACTCGACGGGTCGAAGAACGACGGCCATCCGCAGTGCGAGTCGAATTTCTCTGTGCTGCGGAACAATTCGGCGCCGCACGCGCGACAGTTGTAGACGCCCTTGGTCTTGGTGTCGGTGTACCTGCCGACGAACGGCCGCTCGGTTCCGGCGCGCCGCAGCACGTCGAACTCCTGCGGGTTGAGTTTCTTGCGCCACTCGTCGTCGGAAAGTTGCAGTTTCGGGCGCGCGAGTTCAGTCATCGCTTCTCCTCATCGCTGGCTTCTGCCCCCACGCTAGCGCGCTCAGCCGGCAGCCACGTCGGGTCGATCCCGTCGTCCAATCGGTTCTCTGCCTTCGCGTCCAGATAACGGAAGTAGAGCACCGTGAACGTCACGATCAGTACCAGAGACCAACCGTAGGTGATCTTGAGGTATTCCAGGGCCCGTCCCCACCGCATCCAGTTGAAGAGCAGCCAGCGGTCCAGCGTCATGAAACCGTAGATTCCCAGCCACGCCGGCCAGTTGCGGATCACCGAGTTGGGCAGCACGACCGTCATCAGGAACGGGAACAACATCATCGAGTAGTAGCCCTGTGCCAGCGACATCACCAGCCACGACCACAGCAACAGCACCCCGGACGATGTGGTGAACCAGAACAGCGGGTCTCGGGTGCGGTAGTAGCGGTACAGCAGCCACAGCGCGCCGATGGCGATCGCGGTGAACAGCAGCCGCAGCGCGATGATCAGCCAGAAGGGCAGGCCGAAGTAGACGCCGTTGCCCTCGATCGAGCTGTTGAAGTAGTCGCGGGTGCCCAGGATGTAGGGCACCGTCCGGGTGAAGAAGTCCATCGGGTGGGGCACCAGGGGGATCGCGGCGAGGTTGGCGACCAGGGGGACCAGGAACGCCATCGCCAGCGCCCGCCACTGGCGGTTGAGCAACGGCAGCAACAACAGCGGACCCAGCAGCGGTTTGAGCACCAGCGTCAGTCCGATCGCCAGGCCGGCCCACCACTGGCGGCTGGCCCGCCCGTCGAGCAGCCACTTTAGGAACAGCACCTCCAGCAGCAGGATGCAGCCGTTGATGTTGGTGAACACCAAAGTGTTGGTGACGGTCTCGGTGCAGAACATCGCCAGGATGAGGGCGGGGGCGGCCACCGAGGACAAGGTGAAGTTGAACATCCGCAGCAGCAGGTAGGCGGCGACCAGGATGGCGACGGTGTTGATCGAGATGAACAGGTAGCGCGACGGCGCGAACGGCAGGTAGCCGAAGGGCGCCATCAGCAGCGTGCCGCCCGGCGGATACAGGTAGTGCGGGTCGACGTAGTCGAAATGCTCGTTGTAGATGTCCCAGCCGTGCCGGAAGTTCAGCACCGCCCGGTAGACCGGCTTGAAGTCGTCGGTGATGTTGCCGTTGGTGGTGAGCACGATGCTGCGGTGCAGTACCGACAGGATGGCTGCAGGCCACAACACCGCCCGCAGCACGGATGCGGTGGTCGATGGGCCGGGACGAAATGCGGCCTGCACCGATGCGCGTAAGCCGGTTCTGGTCGAGTCAGCTGCCGTCACCAGCGCACCGTACACCGGCGCGCGAGATGTCGAGTCGTCAGGCAGGGCAGTACGTGTCGGTTCCCGGAAGCTTGCCGGAGTCCAGGTAGCCGACCAGCGGGGGAACCGCGCACGACGAATAAATGCTGGCCCCGTGGCCGATGCCCTGCCACATCACCCGCTTGCTGGCGGCGTTGGCGTTGATGACGGTGGCCGCGGTCGCGGCGACGCCCTCGTTGCCCGCGATCGGGTCGTTCTGCACACCCAGCAGCAGCACGTCGATCTTGAGTTCTTTCGGCGCCTGCGGGGTCGAACCGGAGGGCCAGTGCACGCATTTGACCAGGTTCAGCGCTGCGACCGCACCGAACTGGGGGTAGAGCTTGCCCCAGGCGACCACCAATTCGCGCACCCGGTCCGGGGTGGGCCGGTTCACCGCGTCGCTGCAGCCGTTGACGAATTGGCCGTCGCTGTCGCGAATGCTCTCGGCGCGGTTGATCAGATTGTTCAGCTGGTTCTCGTCACCGGATCGGGCGGCCGCGAGGGCGTTCGCCAGACTGACGGTGGTGTTGACCCGGTCGCCGGTCGGAAAGCCCAGGGCGGTGCTGATCGCGTTGGCGATCGATGCCACCGACGCGCGTACGCCCTTGCTGGTCTTGGCGTCGGACAGCAACGCGCTGACCGCACCCTTGGGATCGGGACCCAGCGCGCAGTTCACCGCCACACACTGTGCCGCGAACGCGTCGAGCGCGGCCTGCTCGCCTTTGACCTGTTGTTCGGCCGCGGCTTCGGCGCTGGCGCCGATGGCGACGGGCGAATCGACGATCAGCCTGGCGACCTTGTCGGGACGGGAGCCGGCATAGGTAAGCGCGAGCTGGGCGCCGTTACCGATCCCGACCAGCGCTACCGCAGGCACATCCCAGAGGTTGCGCAAGCGCTCGATGTCCGAGGCCGCGTGCGTGTTGTCGTACGCGGAATCACCCGGCGCAATGGCATCGGTGCAATTGGTGGTCGCGGTGTTGGAGATCTCGGAGAGGTTGGCCACCGGGTCGTCTCCGGTCTGGAACTGAGCCTGATCGCGCATGTTGTCGCGGTCGAGGCGGTCGCGGCAGTCGATCGGGCTCGACATCCCGAGACCGCGGCGGTCGATGGCCACGATCGGGTGGCTGTCCAGCACATCCGCGCCGGCACGGGACAACCACACCGGTAGCTGGGTGGACGACGCGATGTCAGAACCGGTGGTGAAGACCAGCGGGCCGGCGTCCTTCGGCGTTTTCGCTGACTTGGCGCGCACCACACCGATGCTCACCGACCCTGACCCACCGTTGACCGGATCCAGGTCGGCGTCGAAGGTGGCGCAGTCCAGCTTGACGCCCGGGGCGCCCGGGACGCCCGCGTCGGCATTGACCTTGGATGTGCAGTCACGCCAGGACAGGTCGTTCTTCGGCGCGGCGATCGGCGGGGGACCGCTGGGCGGCGGTTTGGTGGTGGCCGCGCCCTGCGGCCGGGCACCGGAGTCGGTGGCGAAGCGCGGATCGGCGCCGAACACCGGTATGCAGCCGGCCAGAACTGTCGTCGCAGCCAGCAGGATCGTGGCGGACGTGAGGTGCCGACGCATGCCGACCACAGTAGCGGGAAGCCGCCGGCTAGTTCTTGACGTAGCGCGTGTAGAGATAGCCGGCGTCGTCGGTCAGGACGTGGGCGCACCGCATCCGCGTCGCCACCTGCCCGGGTCCCGCGGCGATCCGGTGTGCCTGCCCGCCGACCACCAGCGGCGCGATCGTCAGGCACAACTCGTCGAGCAGGCCGGCCTCGATGAACGCGCCGAGCAGCGTCGGTCCGCCTTCGGTCAGCACACAGCGCAGGCCACGGTCGGCCAGCGCCGCAACCAGCACGGACACGTCGACCTCGGCGGGGTCGTCACCCGAGCAGTCGACCACCTCAGCGCCGAGCCCCACCAGGTGGCGGCGGGTGTCGCCGGCGGCCGCAGTGCAGGTCAGGATCAGCGGCGGCACCTCGGTACGGGTGAACACCCCCAGGTCGCGGTCCAGGTGACCGGACTTCGTCACGATCGCCAGCGGCGGGATTTCGCTCTGGCCCCGGGCCTGCCGTTGTTGACGCTGCCCGACGCTCAGCTGCGCACCCGAGTAGCCCTCCGACCGCACCGTGCCGGCGCCGACGACGATGACGTCGGCGAGTTCGCGCAGCACGACGAAGACGGCCCGGTCACCGGGCCCAGCCAGCGCGCCGGACAGACCCTCCACGGTGGCGCCGCCGTCGAGGCTGGTGATGAAGTTCGCCCGCACGCAGGGGCCCGCTGCGGGGTAGCCGTACAGCTGGGGCAACTCGTCGTGGACGAGTTCGCGCTGTGACCCGAGAAGTTTCAGAGACGTCTCGGCGGCCAGGCCGGATGCGATACCGGCCTCGAAGTCGGGCATGTGGTCGATTGCAGCACGTCGCTACAGTGCCACCATGCACGGGTCCACTCCTTCGGCCGCGGTGGGTCATCTGGTGGACCGGCAGCCGGCGGTGTCACCGGAGCGGTTGATCGCGCAGCTGCGGCCGCCGCCGACGTTCGCGCAGGTGAGCTTCGCGAGCTACCGGCCCGACCCGGCAGAGCCGACTCAGGCCGCGGCGGTGGTGTCGTGTCAGGAGTTCTGCCGGCAGGCGCAGGAGCGCCGGGCCGGGCGTAAGAAGCTGTTCGGCCGACGGGAGGTGCTGCCCGGGGTCGGTCTCTACCTGGACGGCGGGTTCGGCGTGGGAAAGACGCACCTGCTGGCGTCGGCCTACTACGAGTTGCCCGGTAGCGGACCGGGCGTTCTCGACAGTCCCAAGGCGTTCGCGACCTTCGGCGAGTTGACCCAGCTTGCCGGGGTGTTCGGGTTCGTCGAGTGCATCGATTTGTTAGCCGGCTACACCGCGGTGTGCATCGATGAGTTCGAGTTGGACGATCCGGGCAACACCACGCTGATTTCGCGGATGCTGTCCTCGTTGGTCGAGCGGGGCGTCTCGGTGGCGGCAACGTCTAACACCCTGCCCGAGCAACTCGGCGAGGGCCGGTTCGCGGCCCAGGATTTTCTGCGCGAAATCAACACGCTGGCAAGCATTTTCACCACGGTGCGAATCGAAGGTCCGGACTACCGGCACCGCGACCTGCCGCCGGCGCCGCCGCCACTGACCGATGACGAGGTCGCCGCACGTGCCGCGGAGGTCGCCGGTGCGACGCTCGATGACTTCGACGCGCTGTGTGCGCACCTGGCCACCATGCACCCGTCGCGTTACCTGACGCTGATCGAGGGTGTGACCGCGGTGTTCGTGACCGGCGTGCACGCCCTGGATGACCAGAATGTGGCGCTACGACTGGTGGCGCTGACCGATCGGCTCTATGACGCCGGCATCCCGGTGGTGGCCTCGGGGGCCAAGCTGGACACCATCTTCAGCGAGGAGATGCTGGCCGGCGGTTACCGGAAGAAGTACCTGCGGGCGACCTCACGGCTGCTTGCCCTGACTACCCGACCGCCCGGGTCATGACGTAATCGTTCTCCAGATGGGGACCGAGGCGAAAAGTTCGGGTGCCACTGACCTCGAACCCGGACTTGGCGTAAAAGCGTTGCGCCCGTTGGTTCTGCTGGTTGACGCCCAACCAGACCTGGTGGGCGCCCCACGCGGCCGCGCGCACTAGTGCGGTGTGCATCAGTGCCGCGGACACCCCGGTGCCGTGAAAGTCGGGATGCGTGTACAGCTTTGACAGTTCCACCGGCCCGTCTGGTGCGCCGCGAATCAGCATGGCGTAGCCGATGATTCGGCCGTCGAGCCGGGCCGCCAGGATTTCGCGCTGCGGGTCGGCCAGGTATTCGGCGAACCGGGCGGGGGACAGGTGGGAGTCGACGAACGCGGCGACGTGTTCGGGTGCCACCGCGGGTGGGCATGCCAACGGAAACGTCTGGGCCGCAAGGGTGGCGAGCTCGCCGGCGTCCGCCGCAGCGGCGCTGTCTACCTGGTGCAGGTCACAGGTTCCACTGCGCGAGGTGCTCACCGGTCTTGCGGTCCAGCAGGACCACCACCGACACCGGGTCGCGGTAGGCGTCCCAGTACACCCCGCCCCGGACTACCGCACCCTGGGGTGCGTTGCCCAGGGCGGCGTCCAGCCAGTCGGGTGCGTCGCACGGCCGCGGCTTGTAGGCGTCGGCGAACGGCGTGACGCCATCGAAGCTGAAGTTGGTCGCCATGATGTAGGAGTTGGGCACCCGGACCGCGCGCACCACCACGTCGGCGCGGTTCACCGCGCTGTCCGGGAAGCTTTTCACCGGAACGCCGCTGCGGGTGTAGCCGAATCCCGGTGGCGGGTCGACCGGTACGACGCTGGTCACGGTGACGTCGGCGACGTAAGTCCCGGTGTCCACCCGCAACGTGTCGCCGATGTGCCCGATCGGTGCGTCACCGGCTCGTGCGCGGGGGAGGGCGGCGTCTACCGACAGCACACCCGCCGCCGTGACGAGGAAGGCGGAAAGGACGATCAGCCAGCGGTGCATCTTCGCCTCCTGGGCTGCCTGTTCTCCGGACCTTCGCATGATTACACACGGGGCTTCACCGCGGGCAGGGTTGGCCCCTTCAGGTCTGGTCGGCCGGGGGAGCGGTGAAGGCTTCGAGGGCGGCGGCCAGATCGGCTTCGACCCGCTCCTTGTCCACGCCCGCGCGGTGCAGCGGGCCGGCGCCGTCCTCGGCTTCGAGCAGTGCCAGTAGCAGGTGCTCGGTGCCGATGTAGTTGTGGCCCAACCGAAGTGCTTCGCGGAAGGTCAGTTCGAGAGCCTTGCGGGCGGGGCCGCTGAAGGGAATCAGCGCCGGCGTTTCGTCGGCGGAGGCGGGAAGTTGTACGGACTTTTGCAGGGCCTCGGTGTCGATCTTCTGTTGACGGATCAAGACGGTGGCCAGCGCCGAGGGGTCGCTGAGCGTACCGAGCAGCAGGTGGTCGGGGGTGATCAGGTCGTTGCCGGCCTTGTGTGCGGCATTCTGCGCTGCCACGACGGCGTTCCGGGCCCGTGGGGTGAATCGGGAGAAGCCCTGCTCCGGGTCGAGCGGGGTGGCGTCGGCCTTGGGGACGAACCGCTTCTGGGCGGCCTGTTTGGTGACTCCCATCGCCTTTCCGATGTCCGTCCAGGAGGCACCCGAGCGGCGGGCCTGATCGACGAAGTGCCCGATGAGGTGGTCGGCGACTTCGCCGAGACTCTCCGCGGCGAGGACGGCGTCGGTGAGCTGGTCCAAAGCGTCGCTGTGGACTTTCTTGATGATGTCGATCAGCTCGTCGAGGCGGACGGGGTGTGCGATCTTGGTGGGCTCGACCATGTCGTCAACGTTAGGTTGACGCTGTGCTGGTGTCAACCTCGGGTTGACGCCAGGTCGTGAAAGTTCACCTGGCGTTCGTCGCCGCTCGAGATGCGGGCTGACCACCGCTTTGGGAGAATCGCTGGGCTATGAGAATCCTTCTGTTCGGGGCCGTCGCGGCGGCGGCCGTTGTCGGCCTGGCGCCTGCGGTGCATGCCGATGCCAACCAGGACCAGGCTTTCCTGGTTTCGCTGGGGGCGGCCGGTCTTACCTACCGGGACCCCGAGAGTGCCATCGCGGCCGGCAAGAAGGTGTGCGAGATGGCCAACGAGGGCAAGACCGGGGTTGAGGTCGTCAAGGTCCTCCAGGACGGCAACCCCGGTCTGACGCAGGTGAATGCGGCCCGGTTCACCGCGATCTCGGCCGGCGTGTACTGCCCGGCGCAGCTGCCTCCCGCGCAGCCGGCCGGCAACGGCGGCTGATTCTCAGTCATCAGACGCGCGATGTTTCGGCACCGCGCAGCACTTGCGCGTGCGCACCCGGTATACCGATGAGGAGGGGGATTGCCCGGCGGCGTGAGGAAGTGTGCGATGCGAGACACGACAGTGCAGGACTGCCGATGAGGACAGGGCTCGCCGCGGGCGCGGCAGTGGGCAGCGGTGGCTTGCTCGGCTGGGCGGGACTGCGGGCCCTGGTCGGGTGGATCGAGCGCAACCCGGATCCGCTGACGCGCGAGCAACTCCTTGCTGAACCGCAGGGCGAGGAGGTCACGATCACCCGCCCGGACGGGACCGTGCTGCGCGCATTAGCGGCGGGTGAGGGGCCGCCGGTCGTGCTCGTCCACGGCTACAGCGTCACCCTCGCCGAATGGAACGTCGTGTGGGATGCGCTGTTAGGCAGGGGGTATCGCGTCATCGCCTTCGACCAGCGCGGGCACGGCCGGTCGACGCTGGGTGCGGAGGGGATCGGCTCACAGCCCATGGCAGCCGATATCGCCGCGGTGCTGGAACATTTCGACGTCGCCGACGCGGTGATCGTCGGCCATTCGATGGGCGGATTCGTCACCATTCGCGCCCTGCTGGATCATGCCGCCGTCTCGCAGCGGTTGCGCGGACTGGTGCTGTTCGCCACCTGGGCCGGCCGTGTCCTGGATGGAGCGCCCCAGAACAAGGTGCAGATCCCCTTGCTGGAACGCGGCATCATGCAGCATTTGATCCGCTACCGGACGTTCGCGATGCTGTTCGGCGCGGCCCAATGCGGTGCGCGCCCCTCCCCGGCGATGGCCTCGGTGTTCACCGAGGGCTTCCGCCAGCACGTCGACGAACACGGGCCGCTGCTGCCGATCGTGCGGGCCTTCTCGCGCGAAGACCGCTACCCGCGGCTGGGCGAAATCACGGTGCCGACCGTGGTCATGGTCGGAGCCTCCGACCGCACCACCCCGCCCATTCACTCGCGCCGGATGGCCGACGGCATTCCCGGGGCCCGTCTTGTCACCGTGCCGATTGCGGGGCACGCGCTGAACTGGGAAGCTCCCGATGAGTTGGTCAAGTTCATCGAATCGCTGACGGCGTAGGGTTGACTGCCACTGGGCTGCAACAGATTTGGGATCGGACAGTACTCAGCCACCCGGCTTGGTGGCCTGCGTCCAGGTCTGACCGTCGAAGTAGCGCAGCGCGTACGGAATCGACGGGTCGGGGTACCAGCCCGCGGTCGATTGCCAGGCGTGTGGGACGTAGGGCTGGGATTTGGGCGACCTGGTCAGGCGCACCACCAGCGCGACGAGTCCGCCGACGAGGGCGAGGCCGACCAGCCCGACGACGATCAGGATCACCAGCAGTGACATGGGTGATCATTTTTCCAGTTTCTGGGCCAGTCGGGTTGCGCCGGTGTCGCGTTGCGGCGAATCATCAACGGCATGGGCGGGGGAGGTCGCAGTTTCCTTGGCGCTGACGGGCGAGTGTGACCCTCAAGCGCATTGACGAACTGAAACCCGGGGACAGGATCCGCATGACGATCGGGCATGCCACCGTCGTCGAAGTCGAACCTCTTGACCGGAACCGCACGATGCTCACCTTTCGCTACGGGACGCGACGGCCCGCCGACAACGACGTCACCGTCGATGTTCTCGAGGATGAGGAGTGGGGCTGGTAGTTACGGACGTGTGGTCGGTGCGGCAGAGATCGCACTTTCGTCCGGTCTTCTGTCGCCTTGCAAGCGCACGAAAAGACTCGCCGAGATTCCGCGCAGGCTGATTTTAATGGTTAACGTGCGGTAAACTACGTGCTAACTCCCGGTGTACCAGGGAGGCCGAACCACTTCGCCTCGAGCAAGTCGGAGCCCTACCATGTTGCCTCGCATCACTGTCGCTGCCAGGTCCTTTATCGCCGCGGTCTCGCTCCTGAACGGCGCCGCCATCGTGTGCGCCGGCACAGCGTCGGCCGACCCGACCCAGGACGAACAGTTCCTGGCCCTCCTCGACCAGAAGGGCGTCTCGGCGCTCTCGGGCGTGCCCGCCCTCATCGCCACGGCGCATCAGATATGCGGCGGTCTGTCGTCCGGCGTGTCGGCGGACGCCTTGGTGCAGGCGCTGGTGGACACCGCGAACGACGTCACTCCGGGTGCTGACCCGGCCCGCCTGTTGCGTACCGAATCGCGGTTCCTCGACGCGGCAGTGGAGGCCGACTGCCCGGCCAACCGAGGACGGGTGGTGTTCACCCATCCCGCAGCATGGAATCAGCCGAAACATGTTGTGGTGCTGGCCTCTTCGTTGATCAAACAGACCAATCCGGAGATCCCGACTCCGCCGGGACCGGGAGTTGACGCGCAGAACCTCACGCCGCCGGCGGCGGTGGCCCCTACGCCGAGGAAGGCGGCACCCCCCGTGCTCGGTCCTCCGCCCGGGGGTGGCGGTGGCGGAGGAGGCACCGGGGGTGGCACCGCCGGGGGCTCCCCGCTGCCGCCTATGGAACCGGGGATCATCGCGCTGGCGCCGTAACGCCCGGCCAACTTAAGGTGCGTTGATGTCGCATGGGCCGCCGATGCCGCACGCCGCGCTGCACCGCTTGATCAGCGACACCGTTGCCCTCACGCCCGGCGTCAAGTGGTCGATCTGTATCCGCGATGCTGCCGGCGCCCAACTGGCACACCACAATCCCGACGCGTCCATGGAGACTGCCAGTGTGGGAAAGCTGTCGCTACTGGCCGAAGTTGCGCGGCAGTGCGACGAGGGCTCGGTGGACTGTAACGAATTGCTGGACCGCAATCACGTTGCCCCCGTGGCTGATTCGGGTATCTGGCAGCATCTGCAAGCTCAGCAGTTGTGCATCCACGATCTGTGTGTGTTGGTGGCCTCGGTCAGCGACAACCTCGCCACCAATGTGTTGCTGGATCATGTTGGTTTGGATAGTGTCGGACAACTCTGTGCGGCAATGGGTTTCGTCAACACCGCGCTGCTTGATGGTGTTCGGGACCATCGTGGGCCCGACGACGCGTGGACGTTGTCGGTGGGTTCGGCTGCTGAGTTGTCCGATTTTATGTGTCGCCTGGCTGCCGGGCGGTTGATATCGCGGTCGGTGTCGGACCAGTTGGACGCGTGGCTGGCCACAGGTGTGGATCTGTCGATGGTGGCGTCAGCGTTCGGCCTCGATCCACTGGCGCATACCGAATCGGATCGCGGATTCTCCATCCGCAACAAGACCGGAACCGACGCGGCTGTCCGAGCCGACGTGGGCACCGTTGAACGAAATGGCGACTCGTTCTCGTATGCCGTCCTTGCCAACTGGGATGCCGCCGGGCCGGATCTGCGTGACACCGTGCTCGCGGGAATGCGCTCGATCGGTGGTGTGCTCAGGGATCTTCTTTTAGAGGAATCCTGAATCCGGCGGGTTGGTGGTCGTTGTCATCAGGCCCGGCGGGACGGCAGCCGCCGGCGGCCTCAGTCAAAGCGGTCTGCTTCGTGGAAGGCGGACTGCGTTCCGGAAAGGTGCGTCCACGCCAACCCGAAAAGTGGTGTGAGGACTGCGATTAACAGCGCCGTTGAAGCCACCCCGAGGTGCCCGGTTGCGAGCGCCGCGATCCCTACCAAGAGACCAATCACCCAAATGGCGGCGACGGCCACACCGACCGCGTTGAAGTCGGAGCCGTTCGAATTCTCAGCGGGACGCTCGGATCTCAGCGGCTGGGTCAGCATTGTGGCCATGACTACTCCCAATTGGGGCCGAATAGCATGAGTCGCTTGACCCGAAACACGCGACGAAGTATCGGTTTCCCGATGTCATGTTCGCCTAAACACCACGGGCTTGGTCGAACACCACGGGTAGAACCCTCGATCGGCGCACAAGATTCATCGCGCGGCCATCGCCGCGGCCCGAATCTCGTCATTGTCGACCGCGGTATACCGCTCCGTCGTGGCAACGCTTTACGATGCGGTCCTGGGCTCACGACGCTGAAGGAGGACTGGCGATGGGGTTGCCCGCATTGGTTCTCGTGCACGGAGGCGGGTTCGCCGCCGATTGTTGGGAGCCCACCATCGACGTGATCCGCATCCTGGAGCCGCGACTAAAGGTGCTCACCGTTGATTTGCCGGGTCGGGGAAATAGAGGCGGTGACCTGATCACGGCTTGTGTCGAAGGGTGGGTCGATTCGGTGGTGTCGGACATCGAGAATGCTGCGCTCGACGACTTCGTGATCGTCGGCCATTCGCTGGCGGGGGTGATCGTCCCCGGTGTTGTCACCAAGCTCGGCTCGGCGCGGGTGCGGGAGATGATCTTGGCCACCGCGCAAGTACCAGCCAACGGCGGCGCCCTGGTGGACACGCTTCCCGGGGCGCAGAGCTGGTACGCACGTCGCGCCGCGAAACGTTATGTGCAGAAACGCCGTTCGGTTCGGCCGGGAGGTTTGCCTACTGCGTTGGCGGGGTTTGTATTTTGCAACGGAATGACTCCCGCACAGCGCAAGTTCACGCTGGCTCGGTCCTGTCAGGAATCACCCTCCATCATGATAGAAAAAGTTGACCGCAGTGGTATGCCCGACGAGGTGCCACGCACGTGGATACTCACTCGGCGTGATCGCGCCGTCTCGATGAAGATTCAACGCGAGTGCATCGCCGCGCTTGGCGGAGTGCAGACCCTCATTGAGATCGACTCCTGCCACATGCTGATGGTGAGCGAACCTGAACGGCTGGCAGAGATCCTCATCGGGCGTTGCCGTTTGTACGAACAGCCCAGGCCCTGAGGATGGCGCCGACCAGGCCGGCCCGCGCCGGCGGGAACGATCGCGGCGCGGGCCCGCTCACATCATGTTCAGCACGGTTACGGCGCCGTCGAGCGCCTGGGCGAGCCCGGCGGGATTGGCGCAGTCCCAGCACCCGGCACGGATCGCGGCGGCGCGGATCCTGAGCGCGGCGACGGGATCGTCGGCCGTGCAAGCCGCCTCGGCGATAGTCGCGGCGGCGAGCCGTGCATCGGCGGCGGCGGCGAGGCCGGCAAGTGCGCCCTCGACGTGCAGGGCGCCGGCGAAGTCGCGCAGCGCACCGGCGTCGCTTTGGGAACGGCTTCGCCGATGCGAACGAGGTAGTCCAGCGCTGCGGTTTCGGGATCGGTCGGTGGGGTGCTGGTGGGAGTTGTCATGCCGCCAAGCTAACCCACTAAAATTGCGTATTGCCATGTGCTGCAACGAAACTCAGACATATGGGGCTAGCAGAGCAAATCCCGGTTGCGGGCATATGTCAGGAACGGCGAGAATGCCGCGCAGTCACGTCGCCAACACTCGGTCAACGTCGTTGATGAGGGCGCCGACAACATCGCGACGGTGGGACTCATCGACGGCGACATAGGCGTGCAGAAGATGCTTACGGGCGTCGCGCAGGTGGTCGCTCAGCGCCGTTTCGGCGGCGGTAGTGGACATGGCGAAACCTTTCGGGTTTGCGCCGAGCAGTTCACATTGAGTTGACGTGGGCCATTTTTGCGGATGAAACCGCAGGTAGAACTTGGTGCGCGATACTGGGATTGAACTAGCTCAGAGCGTTTGCTGATGAATATCTTCTGACCTCGCGTTACTTGCATCTAGCTCGGATTTCACGACACGTGTACCCTGAGCCAGGCGGAACCATGCGGAAATAAAAGTTGCTAGATGAGTTCACGGCCAGTTCACGTGAACTCGCACAGTGAACAACGATCTATCGCGCTGGGAGGCCCTCGGGTGGCACGCAAGAACGCCAGATCGGGCACGTTCGGATCCGTCGATCAACTGCCCAGCGGCCGTTATCGCGCGCAGTATTACGGGCCCGACGGTCGCCGTCACAAGGCGCCAACGACGTTCGTCGCGAAGAGGGATGCGCGCGCCTGGCTGTCCCTGCGGCAGTCCGAAATTATCTCGAAGGCGTGGCAGCCACCCGATGCTGTCCAGGCCCCCAAGATCAGCTTCGGTGAGTACGTAGAGACGTGGTTGGCCAGCCGGCAGGTCGGCGGTCGACCGCTCAAGGACCGGACCCGCGAGCACTACCGGAAACTGCTCGATGAGTACATCTTGCCTACGTTCGGATCGCTGCCCGTCGCGTCCATGACGGCCGACGACGTTCGCGACTGGTACGCCTCCACCTTGGCCGACAAGCCGACCATGCGTGCCCACGCCTACGGGTTGCTGCGCACCGTCATGGTGACGGCTGCTAGCGACGGCAAGATCAGTCAGAACCCGTGTGTGATCCGCGGCGCCGGGACCGCAAAGCGGGTGCACAAGGTGCGGCCGGCGACGGTCGCCGAGATCGGCGTGATCGCCGACGAGATGCCGATGCAGTGGTCGCTGATGGTGCTGTTCGCCGCGTGGCTGGCGATGCGGTTCGGTGAGCTAACCGAGTTGCGGCGTAAGGATATTGACCTACGTGACGAAGTGGTGAGGGTGCGGCGCGCGGTGGTGCGCACTGAGGACGGGTTCAAGGTCACCACCCCGAAGTCCGACGCAGGGATCCGTGACGTTGCGATTCCGCCGCACCTGATCCCGGCCATCGAACACCATCTTGCTAAGCATGTCGGCGGCAAGGCCGATGCGCTCCTGTTCCCGGCGGTCGGTGGGGGGCACCTGGCGCCGGCCACGCTGTACCGGCGGTTCTACGCCGCGCGGGCTCGCGCGGGACGGGATGACTTGCGCTGGCACGATTTACGTCACTCGGGCGCCGTCCTTGCCGCTGCGACCGGCGCCAGTCTGGCGGAACTAATGGCGCGCCTTGGACATTCGACGCCGGCAGCTGCGATGCGCTACCAGCACGCCGCCCAGGGCCGCGACCGTGAGATCGCCGCGCTGCTGAGCAAGTTGGCGGCGAACGGATAAAGCGGCACCGGCCGCATGGCTTTCGGCGGCTTGTCGCGGAAATCTGCTACCTTCGGAACCACAACCGAACACCGACGCTAATCGCGACTTACAGGCGACACGCTGCTACACGGGCAGATTTGACCGGCGCACCACCCCCCGGAAACTCCGGACCGGCGAGATCGTAGGAGTCGAGATGAACGGCGCACACCCCGCACCGGGGTTCACCCGCTGAGTCCCGCACTGGGGCTTGCTGAACCGGCAGCCGAGCACAGAGAAGGTCCAAATGGCCTATCTGTTGCTCGGCGTTCTCATGTCGGACGGAATCCCTGTGCAGAATAATCCCAGGCGCCGGTACGTCTCCGTTGCTGACGCGGCTGAGTATCTCGACGTCACCGCCCGCACCATTCGGCAGATGATCGCCGACGGCAGGCTCACTGGATACCGCAACGGTGGTCGTCTTGTGCGCCTTGACCTCAACGAAATCGACGCGGCGATGAAGCCGTTCGGTGGTGCCGCGTGAACCGGCCACCCGACCAGCCGGCCCTTCATATTGCGGCGAACGCGTCGCGGCCGGGGCTGGTCCTCGTCGCGGTCGGCTCCGGTACGGATCCGTTCTCGGTGACGTCCGAGTTCGCGATCGGCTTGGCCGGCCAGCTGCTCGACGCAGCCGCCGAAGCCCACGACGCGCGGACCACCGACTCGTGACCGGCGATGTTGACGTGTTGGTGCGTGCCGAGGCCCGCGTGCTCACCGATCAGATCAAGACCGGCGTCGTGGCAGTCTGGGAACTCATCACCCGCGCGTACACGGAACGTGCCGACGCCGCCCTCGGCTACACGTCTTGGGACGACTACTGCACCCGCGAGTTCGGGACCTTGCAGCTGCGACTGCCCCGCGAGGAACGGCAAAAATCGTCACGTCGATGCGCGAAGCCGGAATGAGTATTAGGGCTATCGCGTCTGCCACCGGGGACAGCTACGGCACCACCCGCAACACGCTTGCAGGTGAGCAAAATTGCCCACCTAACGAGCCGATGGATGGCGAGCCGGTCGACGCGCCGAATCCTGAGCGTAGGCCGGCGCCCATCATCGGGCTTGACGGCAAGCGATACCCGAAGCCGGTCGCAAAACCGCGCCGTAGGCCGCCCACCGAAACCGCTGCCGACATCGCCCGCGATATGCGCAGGCTGCACGACCGGATCAACAAGCTGATCGACGACGACCGCTTCGCTGCCAACAGAGACACCATCGCCTGCCGGATACATCCCTACGACGCCTGGCTGCTGGAAACTGTTGCGCGTCTGCATGAGTCGCTGAGCGGTGAGACGTGACAGAGCAGTTGGCGTTCTGGGGTGAGTCGCAGCGGCGCCGCCGACCGGGCCGGCCATCGCGGCGTGCCCGATTCGATCGGGCGCTCGACACGATGCTCTTTTACGCGGATGTGGCCGCGCTAGCCGGTCCGACCAACGTACGTGCCGAACCGTCGATGTTGTGGATCCAGATGAGCGATGACGACTGGAAGGATCCCTGGCTCGCTAACGTCGGAATGGCCGCGTTCGGCCTGTACTGGAAAGCACTTTCGTGGGCCAACGACCAGACCCGCGGTCGCGACTTTCTGTCCGCGGAATCCGTGGTCGGAGACTTGGGGTCTTGGTTCATCCCGGACCGGGAAATCCGCGGATGGAAAGCCATTCGCGAAGCCAAGCAACTGGTTGAAGCGGGGATCTGGGTGGCGATGCAGGGCGGTTACCGATACCTCTACCTGCGCGACGAGAACAAGCCAAAGACGGTGTACGAGAAGCGTTCGAGGGAGACGAGCCGCAAGCGCAAGCAGCGCGCACCCAAGCCCCCTGAATCCGCCGCTGGGAGGTGGTGAATGTGTTTGCTGGAAAGTGCTTGTCCCAGTGGGACTCCGGGTGGGACAGACCGGGGGCTGTGTTCAACCTTGCGACAAGTGCGCCACCTGTGACTTGCGCAGATGGACCGCTGTCCCAGTGGGACATATGGGTACGTCTCGAACCTACGCGAGCTTGTGTCGGCGATGAGTTTGCAGACGTAACCGCTGCCGCCTTCACGGCGCGACCGTTCAGCCCCAAGAGCAGGCTGCCGCGGGAGCTTCGCTCCCTTGCCTCGTATCTGCTTTCTGGTCGCTTACCGCTGTCTGCTTGCCGCGATTGCGCGCCCAACCACTCGGCGGCCGCACCCTTTCCGTCGACAACAGCGCGGCAGCGTCAAGCAACGGCGAGCGACCAGCAACATTTACGTGGCAACCGAGCGAAGCGAGGGCGGCAGCCTGTCGTTGCGTTCATCGGGTACGGCACCGACGCGCGTGATCATGCGGCCGGGGGTGGCCCGTGACCCGGCGTAGTGCCATCGAGCAGGCCGCGCGCGAAGGAAGGCTGTCTGCGATTCGCCGGTGTTGCCGCTGCGACCCGTCCGGCTGGCAGCTTGGGCCGGACCACACCCCGATCGACCCGGCTGTCCGCTGCACCCACAGCACACCGACGCCGCCGGCGGTGCGGGACATCAGCGAACCAGTCCACGAACCCCATCTGTTTCCCAATTACCAACCCACCAATGAGAGGAACACCCAATGAACGACGACAACCGTCCGGCATTGCACCCGGTCCGCGCCAACCGCATACCTCGGGGATCCTGGCGGCCGGCCGGTGTCGAAACTCTGCCGCCTGGCTGGGTGAACGTGCGACTGTGGGCCTGCGATGAGTTGGGTCGCGAGCTTTACATCACGGAGCCGTGTCCCGGCATCGTGCACAGCGAGTCGCGCGTGACCGAAATCGTGCTCACCGAAGCCGACATCGACGAAAACCTCTGGGACGAGGACGGCGAACTGTACGACTCGTGGCCGGTTGTCATCGACACGGTGGCTGCTGATCCGCCGCATGGTCGTCGTCACTACGTCGACCCCGATTGGCTCCCCGCCTACATCGGTGGCGGATATATCGGCACGGTCCCCGCCGACCAGGTACCGCAGCTGCTAGTCAGACAGGGTTTCGCCGATGCCATCCCACGCCCGAGCGCGCGATGACGAACTGGACCCACATGAGTGCGCTGCTCGCTGGCATTCCAGACTTTCCGGCGCGCTGCAAGGGCAGCGCGGCCGAACTGTTCGAAGTGACCATCGACGAACGACGGACGACGGCGTCAGGCAGACCTGGACGAGCTCGAAGTCCTTGACGCCCCGGTCACGACCGCTTCCCCCGACAAGTTCAACGGCGGTTCTCGCCGCCACCGGCAACTTGCCGACTTCAACATTGCTGCCGGAGTTGCCCTTTGACGTGCACCTGAACATCAATCAGTCTCCATCCCAATTGAAAGGAACCACCCATGACCTCAACCAACCCCTTCGCCTCCGTCGAACCGCCCTCGGACCCTTGGTTTTCGGAGCCGGAGGAGGCCGCCGAAGCCCCCGATGACGTCGAACGCCGCCGAAGTCGTGTGCAGTCGCAACTGTTGTTCAAAGCGCAGTTGGACCCCCGCCTTGAAGCTTTGGCCACGCATCAATTGACAGAGCCGGTTGCCCTCGCTTGGCTGAGGGAATGTTTGGTCCTCGGCTCTGAGCCCGACTCGGCGACACATAGGCGCAGCGCCTCTGACCTCGCCTCTGACGATTGGCAGGACCTCGATTGGCTGCGAGAAGAATTCGCCTTCGAAGCCCAGGACGGCATCGGCGTCGCACCGTCAGCGGTGGGCATCGTGTTCGCCCTCGCTGTGCGGCGCCGCGGCGTCCTGGAGCAACTCGAATACCAGCGTTACTTACAAGAACAGGAGGACGACTACGCCTGGCAGAGGCGACGGGACGCGTGGCTACGTGACCATGACGACTGGCTGAGGGAACACGGCTGTCCGAGCTTGGTTGCGGGAACGTGGAGCGTCGTCGCTGCAGCGGGGCCGACGGAGGCTCCCCCCACGGCGCTTGATGACGACACCTTCCCGCCGACCAACGTTGAGACCCCGCGATGAGCGGGGTATTCCTCGCCGATGACGCCGACCCTGGTGGGCCTGCGGCCGCGTCCGGACCGGCAGCCTGCAACCCACACCGCCCGATTGCGAGGCCGAGGTACCCCAGGGCGAGGTCCCCCCGGGGTAGGGCGACGCCGCACCCCAAGGCAGAGGCGACGCCCTCCCTCGTGATTTTTTCTGCAAGCAGAAGGGACGCTGAGAATGGTTGAGCGGACGGGTCGGCCGCCGCTGCGCGCTATGAAGGCCGGCGAGCCGGCGAAGAAAGCGCCGGCGAAGCGGGCTCCGCGGAAGGCGGCTCCAACATCGGTTGCCGCGGCTGCGGCGAGTGGTGATCGCCGGTTGCTGTTTGTGGCGTTGGGGAATCGAATTGCGAACGCGATCGACGACCCGAGGACGACTGGGCCGGCGCTGGCGGCGTTGATTCGGCGGCAGATGGATATTGCGGCCGAGATTCAGGCGATCGACGACGCCGCTGAGGCCGCCTCAAATTTAGGCCCGAAGTCGGTGATCGCGACGACGCCTGACGAGGTATGGGACGAGTCGATGATCTGAGCGCGGACGGGCCGGGGTCTAGCTCAGCGACCGCGTAAGTGGTGAAGCGCCCGTCTCCGGTGTGGTCGGCGCCGGCGCGCCGTTTGGCGAGGCTCCCGCGGGCTGCACCAACGCATTGGTGTCACGTCTGGTGTCGCCGCTGCCGATTCCCCGTGGCCGGGGAACCGGCGCCGAGTCGATGCCGTTTCCGAGATAGCGCCTGAGGATGTACGGCTCGACTTAGCGGGTCTCGTATCGCCGCCGTCCGTTGTCGTCACTCACGCAAAAGTGGGCAAGCGTGTGCTGGGTCGGCCGCCATCGTGACTCCCTGCAGCGATTCCTCAAACAGTTGCACCACCAGAGGCGAGTGCAGATCCTCAGGAATATCGGTCAGTCCCATGTCACACAAGTAGGCATCGGCTTTGACCAGTGGCGGTATGCCATAGCGAACCATCACGCCAAGCCTCGGGTCGGGATACTGCTCGACGCCCTCGATCAGAAGGCCGGCGATAGGGGAAGGCAGTCGGTCCTCGGTGCCGAATACCGGTATGGCGCTTGTCATGTTTTCTCCCCGGGCCCGTTGCGGGCGTTGTCTTGGATAGGTAAGCACACTCGCACGACAAGAATTTGACCTCTGTCACTTCCCCGCGCGCTGGCAACACGTCGTATAGGAGCGACCGTCGGCACCTCAGCTTTACCCGCATGGATCTGGATGGCTGCTACGAGGACGCGGCGGCGAAGTCTGCGTTCCACCGGTTCGGCTTCTGGACAGCGGCGCGTCCGCTTGACGACGAACCGCACATTCATTCTGCCACGCCAACATTCGGCGTTCTGGGACCGGACCCCATCACGGCTCGCACCTTGTTCGTCGCTACGCCGCCTAGGGTTGTCCGTGTGTGGGTATATCTTGCGGACGGGAGGCCACCGAAGGGGAGGAGCAGCAATGTGCACAGACGTCGATCCAGAGCGGGTATCGCCCTTCTAGATCGCGCGGATCTTGCCAGAGGACGAGTTCGACGACACAGCTCGCATCATGGTTTTCGACCCGCTGGAATTCCGCATCGTCATCTTCGAGGCGGACACCGAGCTGACGATGAGCGCAGGCGCGGACGCCGTCGCCGAGCGAGCCAGGGAATTGCTGGAAACAGAGGGAGGGTTTATCGTCCACGCGATCGAGCCCGATGGCGATGGTCTAGCCGCCGTTATCGAGATTCCGCGGGAAAGTGCTCGAGCCGCTGAGGCTTCACCCTCGGAGGTCGAGCCGGGGCGGTTCAGCTTGGTCTTCGAAGACACTATCGAGGAGGAAGACGAGCGGGTTTCCTATCAGATCACATTCACATGGGAAGGCGAGCGAGCCGCATCGTTCGTCTACGACGTTGCGCCCACGCCGGGCGACCCGACGTTCGTCGCCGAGATCAACAGCGACCCGATACGGGGCTGGTTGTCATGGGTCAATGAGAAGGATGTGTTGATCGCCTTCCTTCACCCGATGGCTGAGGAGGAAGGTTGGGCGCGCATCAGTTCCGTCGCTCCCGGCGCCGGCAGCGACGAGCCTGAAGCGGCACTGTCTGACCCCGAGACATGGATCAAGCTTGGTCGGCTGATTCACGCGGTCACTGCTGATGCTTTCGTCCCAGATATGAGCCGGCATACCTACTGCTGAATCGGGGGCCGTCGCTACTACGGCACCACAACGCCCCGTCGAAAGCCCCGGAACCTCGCCGATCGGGCGCAGGTTCGGCGCCACCGGGTCGCCGGATGTTGCAGGATCACCCAGCGCAGCTGCCCGGTGGCCTTATCCGCGACGGGTACATCCGCGGGGCGGTCCTCCACGGGTCCCAGCCGGGCGGTATGAGCTTGACCTGCTCACGCATTGCTTGGATATCCTCGGGCGCGCCCCACGTGTCCAGCTCGGGGTCGTCCACCACTACGCCGTCGTCGTCCTCGGAGTCGTCGGCGCGGAGATCGAAGGCCAGCACGAACACCTCATCGTTCTCCCAGCCCCACGCCGCGACCCGGCGGCCGTCCCCCTCCACGTCGAGGTCGTCGGCCAGGATCGCCCTCGCCTGCTCGAACATCACACCCATCGCTGTCCTCCCCGTCGTTTTCGGGGGGCTACTGGATGAGCGCGTCGCAGAATCCGGCGATCTCCTCGGCGAGATTGACTCATGTCCGCGACTTTTCCAGTGCTGCGTTGTTTGGGGCCGCAGTTCCCGAGTGTCTCCTCGCCCTCCTCTCCGAAATCCGAAGCGGAGTATGTGATTTCGACATCGCGCGACCCCTCAGTCCACGTCGCGGTTCCGTAGAATGGAGCACTGGACATCACTGACATACCTGGGTTGGAGGTGCTGATGTCCCAGGATCATTCCGCCTCTTGTCCACCGTCCCAAGTGAAGGTGAACTCGTAGACCACGTGCTCGCCCTCGAACCCGGTCTTCCAGAACTCGGTGGTGTTCGGCAGCGCGCCACGCAGCCCTGCCTCTTCGCATTGTCAAGTCAGAATTTCTGTCGGAGGCCCGCGATACCCTCTATCACCACGATAGTCAGCTAGTTGGGGGCAACGCGATGGCAGAAGTCGACGAACTCCGTCAAGAGGCGCGCCGCAACACGCGCAGTCGCTTCGAACAGTGGGCAAAGAATCCGACCTGTGACGCCAATACGTTGTCGGCAGTTCACAACATCAGATTGGATGCTGCAGCCCGCGCGGCCGGGCTTGCTCCAAGCTTCGGTCAGTCGCCTTTCGCGATAGCCCGAGGCAACCGCTTCGAGGCCGGACTTTTTCGCGATGGTGCTGCGAGGCTGCGAGAGGCGCTGGAGCGAAAGAGCTGCCTACCTCAGGATTCGGCTGGGTTTCTCGACCTTCGACTGCGCATGAACGGTGGAGCGCACCTCATCACGGTAGATCAGGCGCTGGAACATACGGAGCAGTGGCTGCAGCGCATTGCGGCGGGCGATGCGGCGGAGAGCGTCGTCGCTGGGCCGATGGTCAGGATTCCGCGGGGCGTCATCTTGCCGGAGGCGCTTCTGATCATTGATGGTGTAATCGTGACCGCCAGCGCATCGGGTCGGCCCTGTCTGACCGTGGTGGAAGTCAAGGTTTTTGCTGACCGCGGCGGTCACACTGATCGAAAGCAACTAGCCACCGCACGTGCTCAAGCCGGCTTATATCGGCACGCGCTTGAGTTGGCGCTAGGCGCGCTCGGGCTGTCCGAACTTATAGAGGTCACACCGAAGGGAATCCTCGTATTCACCTGGCCGGGATCCAATTCGCCGTCGATTAGGGCAGGGGAGGATCTCACATACCAGGTCATACGAGCGCAGCGAGGATTCCAGCGGCTCGAGGAGATCGCCGGCTCGGTAGTCCGCGGCGACGACTTCGCCTCCGACGACCCCACTCTCATCGGTCGTGTGCTCGATGCTGGCACGCACTACACCGAGGCGTGCCTCTCGTTCTGTGACCTGGCGCCACGCTGTCACCAACGGGCGCTTGAAGCCGACGACAGCGTCGTGCTGGGTGACGACGTTAGACGGCTCCTAGGTGAAACAACGATCAGCCGGGCCATCGAACTCATCAACGGCGACGTCCCGGGCGACGACCGCGAACGTGACCTGCAACGGCAGCTGGGTTTGATATGACCGTCCGCGAGATCACGCGGAAGTTGCGAGCGTGGGAGGCGGGGCGCCCGATCCCGCGCTACGAAACCATTCACCACGCCGTAGTACCGGCTGATCAGGCTTTCATCGTCGCGCTTGTACGAATGGCGGGAGAGTCGCGGCCATGGGGAATCGCTTGGGGAACAGTCGGAACCGAGCCGACGATCCAGTCTGTACCCGACGGGCGCGTCCGAGACGACGTGTCCGCGCTGTGCGCAGAGTTTGCCGAGACGTTGCTCAACCACATGCGTGTCCATAACTGGACCTACGACCCTGTCGATCAGAACGCAGCCCCGGGCGCATTGCGCCAGGTGTGGTTGCCCAACGGTCAGCACTTGGCGATGTTGCACCAACTCAACTACACCTATTCGCAAACCAGATTCGGCGGGATGAATCAGGATATCCTGCGGGCTCTGGGGCGGCTTCTCGGCTGGATGTTCAGGGATAGCTGCCGAACCGGGGCGCAGCACGTAGTGAACGCCAGCTCTGCTTTGGGCGAAGCGTATGTCTTTCCTGCGCAAGGGGTTCGGACTGCTCACCTCGGCTACCAGCTTGCTTGGTTAGACACACCGGGCGGGCGTGCGGAGAGGATGGTGGCCGCCACTGCCGCCGAACTGCTCCCC
The DNA here is from genome assembly GCF_048287075.1 of Mycobacterium sp. 23. Taxonomy (NCBI): domain Bacteria; kingdom Bacillati; phylum Actinomycetota; class Actinomycetes; order Mycobacteriales; family Mycobacteriaceae; genus Mycobacterium; species Mycobacterium sp. 23. Next base: position 1,383,605 of record NZ_JBLVUX010000005.1, on the reverse strand, counting down.
GTATCGCCCACACTAGATCCTGAAGTCGATCGCGACCAGCTAAGTGCCCTCGTCGAGCGGTGGCAGGAGCAGCGCCGCGAGGGCGGGGCTACGGCAGAGTCGGAGGCTCAAATCGCGGAAATCCTCGGTAGCGAACTGCGTCGTCGATGGCAGCTCACGGAGCGGGCCTACCAGATCCTTGCCAACAACGACCGGCCGGTAAATGCCGGGGTGCCGGCGCTGGTGGCTGAGGCGCACAACGAGTTCTGGTTCCAACATCAGCGCATTGAGTTGCGCTACAACGATCCCACCCAGGGCCCTGCGTTTGTTGCGCATCCCGAAACTGACTTCCATGGATCGTCGGCAGCATCGCGTTACTTGATCCACGCTGCCGCCGATGAAGCCCACGCGGGGCACCTCATCCACGATGACACGGAGATGTTCAACGAAGCAGTTGACGAAGGAAAGGCGTTGCGCGCCAACGTTGCCAACGTGCGTGACGTGGGATCCGGTCGTAGCACGACGCCACAGTGGGAGTTACACCTTGATCCTTCAACGCCACATAGGTTGCGCGAGAGCGGACGGTTAGTGCCTCATGGTTCGCGCGGACATGAGGCCACTGTGGTGTCGGTTGACGCTACCGAGAATGCGTTAGTCGTTCTTATCGAGTGGACGGGTCGAAAGACCATGCCGCTGGCGTGTGGGATCGCGGCAAAGCCCGTCGACACCGCTTGGGTGGGCCGGGATGTGGCGTTCGTGGTGAGCGACGCCGCCGACCTCACTAAACGGCGTTCCAGTCGGGTGTGGAAGGCCAAGGACGGTCCGGGTGCGTGGCTCACACACGGACGGCCGCCCGTCCAGGTGGAGATCAGTGAAGACGACGGAGACGTCGATCTACTGGTAGACGACGTGCGGCAGCTTGAGCAAGGCACATCGGTGTGACCGCCGGTGACATCGACGCTCAATACGACGAGCTGCAGCAGACGCTCACCGACTACCTATCGGCCGGCGGCCGGTTAGCCGTCATCAAAGCACCACCCGGCTCCGGCAAGACACACACGCTGATCGCTGTTCTCGCCGAACTCGTCGCTCGTGGCACGTGTATCGCCATTGCGGCGCAGACGAACAGCCAGTGCGATGACATATGTCAACGCATGGCGGCGGACCATCCGGGTCTTCCCGTCTACCGGTTCGCCAGTCGAGCGAACCGGCCCCCGGACGACTTTCCAACGACGGTGCCATGGGTTGTGGACAAGGCCCTCCTGCCGGCCGGTGCCAGCATCACCGTGTCAACAACGGCCAAATGGGCGCTGACCGACCTCGCTGCACCCTTCGAACTACTCGCCATAGACGAGGCTTGGCAAATGGGGTGGGCTGACCTCATGCAGTGCGCCACATTGAGTGATCGTTTTTTAATGATCGGCGACCCTGGTCAGATCCCGCCAGTCGTAACTATCGACGTGCGTCGCTGGGAAACGTCGCCGCGCGCGCCGCACAAGGCCGCCCCCGAGATTGTGCTCACAGAACCGGGCCTCGCCGACATCCGGTTCGAAGGATCGCTGCCCGCGTGCCGGCGCCTTCCTCATGAAGCGGTTGATTTCGTTAAACCGTTCTACGACTTTGACTTTGCCGCCTATCAGCCCCCAGGCACGCGCGGAATCGACCTGGATGCGACGCATCCGTGGCATTGTCTCGCCGATGGTCGGCCGCTGGCACTAACCATTGCCACACCGCCACAAGGCCCACCAGTGGAAGTTGACCATGAACTGGCCGACGCAATCGCTGTCGTAGTACGTGAACTCTTCAAATCAAGCGCGCAGGTCCGTGACGGACCTGGCCCGGCGCGCAGACTCGCCGCCTCTGACATCGGAGTCAGTAGTACTCATCGCGTCATGAACGCAGCACTCACGTCGACTCTGTTGCCTTGGATTCCAGGGGTACGCGTGGATACACCCGAACGGTGGCAGGGTTTGCAACGACCCGTGATGATCGCCGTGCACCCCTTGTCCGGGGTATCGGATCCGTCGGCTTTCGACCTGGAGACCGGCAGGCTCTGCGTCATGGCATCGCGGCAACAGGCTGCGCTCATCATCCTGACCCGAGACCACATCGGCGACACGCTCGCCAACTACATTCCTAGCGCCGAGCAGGCTCCAGGGCGCCCCGATGTCGTCGGCCGCGGACATGACGCACACATCCGATTCTGGTGGGCTTTGGTGGAACAGGGTCGCGTTCTCCGTTTAGCGGAGCATGGCGGAGCCGCAAACGGCGCGGACGTCGCAGCTGCGGCACTTGGCGACGGTGGGTAGTGGGGTGAAATCGCGTTGCTTGAGTGCTTCCACGCTTATCAGAACGCTTTGCTCCGCAGCTGCCACGTTGCTGGCGTCTATCGGTACTGCGTGCCGATCTGTGGTGCTCATATCGTGGATGAAAGCGGCTGCGACACTGAGTCCTTCGCGGCGGCCAGCATCAGCGTAAATCTGTAGTTGTAGCGGCTCAATGTCGTTGCCAGTGGAAGTCTTGTAGTCGACGATCGCCAGGTTCGCCGGGACGCCCTCGTGATTGTCATAGATGACGTCGGCCCGCCCCGAGATCACGACCCCTGGTAGGTACAGCTCGAAAGGTCGTTCGGTTGCCCAGGTGCGGAGCAGGTCGGATTGGTGGTCTGCCACGTACCGAAACACGAGTCTGCGGGCCTTCTCCCGCATCTCTTGGTGCGCAGCCTTATTCGCAAACGGGAGAAAGAAATCCGTTGTCAGCAAGTCATTAATCTGCCGAGGCGTCGGCAACTTGCCAGTTGACTGGGTGTGTTCCGCGATCACGCGCATGAGGTGGTGCACCGCGTTGCCGTAGCCGAGCTCCGTTTGTAGAGGTGGCATGAAGCCGAGTTCGTTGCGGAGGAGGAAACTGCGCGGGCACGCAGCGTATGCCGCCAGTTCGCTGTAGGTGACGGCTAGATCAGGCACCTCAAGGCCGGTTGTGACGACGGATGTCGGCAGCCCGCCGCTTTCGACGAACCTGACACACTCGGTTATGTACGGGGACGGAGGAACAGACTGCGCCGTCACGCGCTCGTGAGACGACAGCGACGCCCAGTCTCTGGCCCGGGTCAGAGCTACGTAGAATAGTCGGCGTTCGTCGGCATCAGAACCCTCGTATCGATCCGCATCGAAGAGTTCCCGGGGGACCAGCCAATCTTGCACTGTTCCGGTCTTACTTGAAGGAAAGCGTCTTGCGGTGAGGGACGGCAAGAACACGATCGGCCATTCGAGGCCTTTCGCAGCGTGCACGGTGCCGAGCGCGACCGCGTCTGCGAAGACGTCTTCATCGCCATCGAAGTCGTTGTAGCTGCCGTTGGCATAGTTGACCAGGAGAAGCGCCAAGTTGCGGTAAAACCAGGTATCTCCGATTGCACCCCCGACCTGTTCGCCGGGGTTGTCTTTGTCCCGCCGAGCGCGCCGGGTAACCGTTTCGTAGTCGGCCAGCACATGTGAAAATCGTGCGATGGTGCCAAGTCGATTGCGCTGGCCCTCATTGGTGAGATCCCATTCTGCGATTCCCAAAAGAGTTGTCAGTGTGTAGAAGTCGCCGACCAGGCTGACGTTGAAGTCCTTTACTCCCGTTCGGGAATGCCAGCCGATGAGATGGGTGCGCAGCGTACCTACCGCGGGCTTGTCCAACGCAAACACGGTGGCGTAATCCGCTAGTAGTGCTTCGAGTTCGATCTTCTCACGGCGTATGAATCGCCCTGCTGCCCAGTCAATCTCGGCAAGCCACGCATAAGTGGCGCCGAACACCGCCGCTTCGCGCTGCTCAAACAGTCCCGTCCGTCCACCCGGTTGCACAGGTATACCCGACATCTCGAGCGCGTCGAGGATCCTGGGGTATGCCGCGCGTCCGCGCACCAGGATTGAGATGTCTCGGTAGGCTATGTCTCTCGCGTGTAGGGCATCGATGGCCATCGCGAGCTCATCGGCTTCTGTTTCCTCGTCGTCGAAGCCGATGGCAATGGATACCGCCGGTCCTTCGGCCGCGCGATGGTTCCCCATCTGCTTGCTTAATCGATTGGGGATGGTCTGTGCGAAGGCGTTCGCTAGAGCCACGATATCGGGCCGGGAACGTCGGTTCACGAGCAGGTGAAACTGTGTCACGCCTTCAAACCGGTTGGCGAACGTGACGATGTTATTCACGTCCGATCCGCGCCACTGGTAGATAGCTTGGTCGTCATCACCGACCACGACGAGATCGGCGTAGCCCTGGGGTTTCGCGAGCAGTTCAACGAGCTTTTCCTGCGCGGGATTGACGTCCTGGTACTCGTCCACAATGAGGTGGTGCAGGCCAGCCGTCGCACGCTCATGTATCTCCGAGTCCTGCAAAGCCTCGACGGCTCTGACGATCTGCATGCCAAAGGACATGAATCGGTAGCTGTCGAGCATGCCGTAATAAGCAGCCAGGGTGTCGCGAAAAGGGCCCATGGGCAGTTGGTCAATGTTCAGCAATTCATTTTCAACGACATCGACACTTTTCTGGAACTTAGCGACACCCCGGAACAGCCCGCTGCCGGCGTCGAACTTTCGCAGACCCAAACGGTTCGCCTCACGGTAGAGCACATTCACGAGCTGGTTCTCGTCGAGCGGCGTGTATGTCTCGTAAGTCGGTACGTAGGTCTGTAGCAGTCGGAAGCAGTAAGCGTGGATGGTTCCGACGAACAGGCGGCCCAATTGATCCGTGGCCGATTCGCCGATCTTGGCGGTGACGCGCAGGCGGATACGTTCCTTGAGCTCCGCCGCTGCCTTCTCCGTGAACGTGAAAGCGACAATGGACGAGGGATCTTCCCCATCGGCAAGCAACGAGGCGACTCGCTGGGAGACCACTTCCGTCTTTCCCGAGCCGGCCGATGCAATGATCTGAATGTGGCCACCGCGATGCGCCACGGCGTCTGCCGCTTCCCCCTCCAGATGGGGAATCTTCGGAGCAAAGCGGGCGTCAGGCATGCGGATCAATCTAACGCCGAGGTGTGACGTGCGTCTTCAGGACACTCGTCTGTGCCGCCTACTAGCATGCGTGGCCGGAGCATTCGAGATGAGGGGGCATAGCACGATGACTGGAGAGCCAGGCAAAGTTGAGTTGGAGACAGCAGACTTAGCGAGGGCAAACCGAGCAGCTTTCGAACTTCTGTTCCCCGGCGTACTCGTTGACGGCGTCATTGACGCGGGACGTCTAGGTGAGCTTCTGGATAGCGACGTCGCTCCGGTGGCGGATGGCCGAGAGCGGTTTGGCTTGATGTGGGCCGGCAAGCATGATGCTGTCCGATCGCTGCTCGCGCGGAGCGCGGGGACGTTGATACCCGACGTTGACGAGTCGGTCGATTTCGACTCGGCGGAGAATGTGTTTATAGAGGGCGATAACCTCGAAGTTCTTAAGCTGCTGCAAAAAGCGTACAACGATCGTGTAAAGCTGATCTACATCGACCCGCCTTACAACACGGGAAATGACTTTGTCTACAACGACGATTTCTCTGACGGCTTGGCGGCCTACCTCAGGTACACCGGCCAACTGGACGCAGATGGCAATATGCGATCGGGAACTGTAGATCTCGCCGGACGACGCCACAGTCGGTGGCTTTCAATGATGTACGTACGGCTGGTGCTTGCCCGCAACCTTCTCACGCAGGACGGCGTCATCTATGTGTCCATCGATGACAACGAACAAGCTAACCTGCGGTTACTAATGGACGAGGTCTTTGGGCCAGAAAACTTCTTGGGCTGCGTTACGGTCGTTAGCAATCTCAAGGGCCGTAGCGATGATAAGTACTTCGCGACTGCGCACAACTACTTGCTTGTTTATCAACGGAGCAACTTCGTTCCGTTGGGTGTGCCTCTACCGGACGATTATAAGAGTGAGTATCCAGGACGGGATAAGGATGGGAATCCGTACCGCCTACAGGGGCTGAGGAAGCGGGGAAACAGCGCACGCCGCGAAGACCGGCCTTCTATGCATTACCCGATTTTTGTCGATCCCAAATCGGGCAGCGTCTCTCTGGCCCAAGACGATGAACATACACAATGCGTGCTCCCGGTCCTATCTGACGGCACTGACGGCAGGTGGCGGTGGGGTAAAGACACGGCGCAATCGCGGCTCAGCGAACTGGTCGGACGTCCGGTCGGTCCTCAAAGGCGGTGGGATGTTTTCGAGATAGACCTGCTGAGCCGTGATGGAATCGAACGACGGGCGGTGCCAAAGACGGTCTGGGAGGGGCCGGAATTCGCGAACGAGGCTGGCACGCTGGAGGTGAAGAAGCTTATCGGTGGGCGCATCTTCGAGACTCCGAAGCCAACTGGGTTGATCAAGCAAATCTTGGAGCATTCCGTAGGCTCTGATGATTTGATCATGGATTTTTTCGCGGGGTCAGGCAGCACAGCTCATGCAGTGGCCCTGCTAAATTCGCAGGATGGCGGGCGGAGGCGCTGCGTTTCAGTCAATCTTCCCGAGCCAGTGGCTGAGGATTCGGCAGCAGCCGAGGCCGGTTACGGGACCATCTCTGAAATCTCGCTGGCGCGCCTACGCGCAGTCCTTGACTCGGTCGAGGGCGCCCGTGCCCAAGGATTAAAGGTGTTTCGTTTGGGTGCGAGCAACTTTCATCGTCGCGGTGCTTCGGGAGACGGAGATCAGCTTGACTTAGGCGAAACGACGCTTAACAACCACGAGCCTGATTTCGATGCTGTGGCCTCGGAAGTACTGCTTAGCGAGGGTGTGTCGCTCGACGTAGCCTGGGAACGCCACGTTGTCGGTGAAGCGGCGCTCGTCGTCGCTGACAACGTGGCTGTAGTGCAGTCACTTGACGTCGACAGCGAAACGGTGAATCAAATTATCGCTCTAAAGCCTCGGGTTGTTGTCTTCCTAGAGGATGGGTTCGCAGGTGCCGACGCCGTGAAGGCAAATGCGTTCACAAACGCGAAGAACTCGGGCGTCACGATGAAGACCGTATGATGACGATCGATATCAAGTTCGACGCAAACCAAGCCTACCAACGTGACGCGATCGATAGTGCGGTCGAACTATTCGCCGGTCAAGAAGTGCTGACCCAGGGGTTCGCCCTGCCGGCCTTGGACGAAGAGCTGGTGCTGGAAGGCTTCGAACACCTCGTCTTCGGTAACTCGCTGTCGCTAACAGCCGAAACCTTGCAGGCCAACCTGCGGCGGGTGCAGGACCGCCAGGTCCTGACTCAATCGGGCGAATCGATGCCCGCGATCCCGGAGAGCATGCGCAAAGAACTTGACGGCGGCGATCCTCCACTGGACTTCAGCATCGAGATGGAGACTGGTACGGGCAAGACCTATGTCTATCTCCGGACGATCGCGGAGCTCAATCAAAAATATGGCTTCAGCAAGTTTATTATCGTCGTACCCAGCGTTGCGATTCGAGAAGGCGTCCTGGCGAGCCTGCGACTGCTACGCGCCCACATACGCGATCTCTACGACGGACTGCAGTATGACTCATACGTATACGACAGCAACGCCCTAACTCGGGTACGCCAGTTCGCGACCGCTCCGCATTTGCAAATTATGGTGATCAACATTGACTCCTTCACCAAGGAGTCAAATGTAATCAACCGACCTACCGAGGCTATGAACGGCTACGCCCCAATAGAATTCGTGCGCGCCTGCCGACCCGTGATCATCATGGACGAACCGCAGAATATGGAAACACCGGTCCGACGCCAGGCGATCGAGTCCCTGATGCCGCTATTTCGATTGCGCTACTCGGCCACACACCGATCACTCCAACATCTCATCTACCGGTTGACACCGGTCGATGCCTACGACCTGCGCCTTGTCAAGCGGATTGGCGTGTTGTCGATCACCGAGGACGACGACCTCAACGATGCATTCGTCGAGATCGAAAAGATTAACGCAACACCGGGTGGTGTAACAGCCACCGCTTACATCCACAAAGCGACCGCGCAAGGCACCAAACGCACTCGCGTGACCCTCCGTAAGGACGACGACCTATTCGCGTTGAGCGGCTCACGGGGTATCTACCAGGGTTGGAATGTCGAAGACATCCACAGTGATCGCGAGCTTGTAGAGTTCGGCAACGGACGCCGTGTGCGGGCCGGGTCAACAACCGGCGAGGGACAGGACCAGCTCCTCCGCCTCCAGGTGCGGGAAGCGATCAAGAGTCACTTCGAAAAAGAGCTGCAACTTGCTCGGCAGGTTCGACGCGGAGTAATCCCTGCGTCCATCAAGCCGCTGACATTGTTCTTCATCGACAGAGTCGCAAACTACCATCCCGCTGACGGCAAACTCAGAGTGTGGTTCGAGGACGAGTACGATTCCGTCCGAAACGACGCCAAGTACCGCTCTTTAGAGATGCCGCCTGTCGACGAGGTCCACGATGGTTACTTCGCAACCTCTACAAAGGGCGTTCCGAAAGATACTCGGCCGGGCCAAGATACAAAGGATGCGTCCGATGCGTTTGAGCGCATCATGAAGAACAAGGAAAAGCTGCTTAGCACCGACGAGCCCCTGCGGTTTATCTTCAGCCATTCCGCGCTCGCAGAGGGCTGGGACAACCCCAACGTATTCACGATCTGCAATTTGCAGGACGGCCGTTCCGAGATGCGGAAACGTCAGCAAGTCGGCCGCGGCCTGCGACTGCCCGTCATGAGCAACGGTGAGCGCTGCCGAGTCGATGAAGTGAACTTACTAACGGTTATCGCCAATGAAGCCTTCTCGACATTCGCGGCCGCCCTTCAGAAAGAGATCGAAGAAGAGACAGACGTCAAGTTCGACAAGCGAATCGTTGACCTCAAGAAGGACAGGGTCAAGCTCGGCATCAAGCGCGAAGTCTTGGATGATCCTCTGTTCCAGGCGCTTTGGGCACGGATATCGCGACACACAACCTATAGTCTCGACTTCAACACCAATGATCTCGTATCAGATGCCCTCGCGCGTATCAACGCGATGGAGGACCTCGAGCCCATCCGCTTCCGGATCGAGCAGTCCGAGATACAGATGAGCGCAAAAGGACTGTCTGCCAAAGACACCCGTGACCGCGGGGTAGTAGATGCAGTGGGTCCGCGCAAACTGCCGGATATCGTCGGCGAGCTCTGTCGGCGAGTATTACTCTCTCGCGCGACCATCGTGCGCATCTTGAAGGAGTGCGACAAACTCGACCAGGTTAAGGTCAACCCCTCGGTATTCATCGACCGCGTGGCGGAAGCGATGAACCGGGCCGTGTACAACCAAGTCGTGGACGGAATCGTTTACCATCCGGTCGACGGTCAGCGCTGGGAAGCTAAGCGGTTCATCGAGGCTCACCAAGAGGAAACAGTCGCCCCGATCGTTGTCGAGGTTTCTAAGAGCATCACCGACAAGGTTGTGTGCGATTCGAAGGTCGAGGAAACATTCGCCAAATTCCTCGATCAACACACAGAGGTTCGACTTTTCTTGAAACTGCCGGGATGGTTCGTCGTTCCTACTCCGCTTGGCAACTACAACCCAGACTGGGCGTTAGTCCGCGAAGAGCCGCAGGGCCACTACGTCTACCTCGTCCGCGAGACCAAAGGCGGCGAAGATATCGAAAAGCTGCGTTTCGAATCTGAGGGTTGGAAAATTAAGTGCGGCAATGCACATTTCCGGGCGCTGAAGGTCGACTACGCGTTCGGTCATGACCCGAAGATTCTGATCGACCCGGTGACATACACAGCGGCGAGCCACCGGCTTTCCTGACCGCCGGCGAGATTCCAAGCGATTCCGGAGCAGCCTCGTGTGTCTATCCGCGAAAGCCGCGCCGATGAGATGTGCGCGATTCGCGCCTGCATCTCGACGACGGTTTGCACGAGCACGCATTGAATCTCAGTTGAGCCAATCTAGTGCGCTGAAACGCCCTGGTTCTGCCGGAGGCCTCCGGGATTTCCAGCGCGTTTCAGACGCACCAGACGATCATGGCGGCATTGTCACGCGGACGATGCCGATGGCCTGATGCGAGTTGCCGTCCTGCACCAACCCCCGGCGTGTCCGTGGCCATGAAAAAGTACCCACTGGTGGCCAAGTAGAGGTATCCAGTTTTGGCCAGATAAAAGTATCCACCCCGTGTTCGTCGTGTCGATCAGGAACTGCGGGCCCCGATGGTGACGGTGAAGGCGCCAACCAATCGCCGCCACCACCGGGGAGTTCCATTGAAGTCTGCGAGGGACCGCATGGACATCATTTCTGCTTATCAACAGCTCGGGTCTTACCGGGCGGCCGCCGACGCGTGCGGCACCACGCATCGGACCGTGAAGAAGGTCGTGGATAAGTTCGAGGCCGACCAGAGCGGCGTTCCGCCGCAGCCGCGGGCCGAACGGCCGCATAACTACGACGTGGTGGCCGAACTGGTCGCCGAACGTGTGGAGAAGTCGCACGCTCGTATCTCGGCCAAACGCCTGCTGCCGATCGCCCGTGCCGCAGGATACGGAGGCTCGGGACGTAACTTCCGGCGTCTGGTCGCCGATGCGAAAGCATTGTGGCGCAGCGGGAATCATTGCGGCCGGCGACCGGCGGTGTGGTCACCGGGTGAGTATTTGGTCATCGATTGGGCCCAAGCCGCACCCGGGTTGTTTGTGTTCTCCGCGGTGCTGGCGTTTTCGCGGTGGCGGTTCGTGCGGTTCGCCACCGACCAGCGGGCGTCGACCACGCTGGCGTTGATCGCCGAAACTCTGGCTGGGGTGGGTGGAGTCCCAGCCCGAGTGCTGGCTGATCGGATGGCGTGTCTCAAGGGCGGGGTGGTCGCCGACGTGGTCGTTCCCACCCCGGATTATGTGCGGCTGGCCAGCCACTACGGGTTCGCGCCGGATTTTTGCCACGCCAATGATCCGCAGTCCAAGGGCATCGTGGAACACCTGTGCGGCTATGCCCAGCGCGACCTTGCGGTGTCGTTGCTGACCGAGGCCGCCATCGCCGGCACGGTGGTCAACGTGGCCGCTGCCAACATCGCTGCGGCGGCCTGGTGCGCTGAGGTCAATGCTGCGGTGCATTCGGAGATCTGCGCTATTCCCGACGAGCGGCTGCCTGCCGAACGTGAAGTGCTGCAACCGCTGCCGTCGCTGCGGCTGCAGATCGGGGCGCCCTCGGTGCTGCGCAAGGTCGACCGGCTGTCCTGTGTGCGTTACGGCTCGGCCCGCTACTCAGTGCCGACCCGGCTGATCGGGGCCACCGTGGCCGTGGTGGTCGATCACGGCGCGATCTGCCTCGTCGAGCCCACCACGGGGATGATGGTGGCCGAACACGAACTCATCGCTCCCGGCGCTGCGTCGATCCTCGACGCCCACTACGACGGACCCCGGCCGGCAACAGACCGCGGACCGCGCCCCAAGACCAGCATCGAGAAACAATTCTGCAACCTCGGTGAGGACGCGCAGGCATTCCTGGTCGGGGCCGCCGCGATCGGCAACACCCGGCTGGCATCGGAGTTGGAGATCCTGCTGGCCTTGGGTAGCGCCCACGGCACTGAGGCGTTGGTCGCCGCGTTGCACCGCGCCGTCGCGTTCCGGCGGTTCCGCGCTGCTGATGTGCGTTCGATCCTGGCCGCCGGCATCGGAACACCGCAACCCCGCACCGCCGGGGATGCCTTGATCCTGGACCTGCCGATCGCACCGACCCGCTCGCTGGACGCCTACAAGATCACCCCCGGCGCCGACGGTGAAGCCACGTCATGACGACAACGGCCAAAGAGATCAAACCCGTTGCACCACCGTCGGTCCCACAGTTGGCTGCTGACCTGGATGCGGGATTGCGCCGTCTCAAGCTCGCCGCGATCCGGCGCACCGCACCCGTGGTCCTGCTGACCGCCAAGACCCAACGCTGGACCCCCGAGGAAGTGCTGCGCACCCTCGTCGAGACCGAACTGGCCGCCCGGGACGCCTCCAACATCGTCAACCGACTCAAGGCCGCAGCGTTCCCCGTTCCCAAAATGCTAGAGTCCGTCGACGTCGCCGCCTCGTCAATCCAGCCCAAGGTGTTCGACTACCTCTCGAGCCTGGAATGGATTCGTACACAACAGAACCTGGCGATCATCGGCCCAGCGGGCACCGGCAAGTCGCACACCCTGATAGGACTGGGCGTTGCCGCGATCCACGCCGGACATAAGTCCGCTACTTCACCGCCGCCGATCTCGTCGAAACCCTCTACCGCGGCCTGGCCGACAACACCGTCGGCAAGATCATCGAATGGGTCTGCTGCACGATCAGGTGACAGTTTCGGTCACGCGGCCTGACTGGCCGGTGTGGTCATGATGGCTTCGAATTCGACGGGGGTCAACCGGCCGAGGCCGGCTTGGCGACGCCGGCGGTGGTAGGTCCGTTCGATCCAGGTGACGATCGCGATGCGCAGTTGCTCGCGGGTGTCCCAGCGGCGGCGGTTCAAGACGTTCTTCTGCAGCAAGGAAAAGAAGCTCTCCATGGCGGCGTTGTCACCGGCCGCCCCGACGCGGCCCATGGATCCGACCATCTCGTAGCGACCCAGCATATGCACGAATTTGCTTGACCTGAACTGAGATCCGCGGTCGCTGTGCAATATGCAGCCGGCGACCTCACCACGACGGGCCACCGCACTGCTGAGAGCCTGGACGGCCAGACGGGATTTCATCCGGGAGTCGATGCTGTAGCCGACGATACGATTGGAGAACACATCCTTGATCGCACACACGTAAAGCTTTCCCTCGCCGGTGTGGTGTTCGGTGATATCGCTGAGCCACAATCGATTTGGTGCATCAGCGGTAAAATCGCGGCCCACCAAATCGTCGTGAACGGGTGGACCGGATTTGCCGTTCTTTCCGCGTTTGCGCTTGCCGAACGCGCTCCACCAGCCATTGCCCGAACAGATCCGCCACGCCGTCCGCTCGGCCATGGCCTGGCCGGCGTCGCGGGCCTCATCAACGAGGTAGCGGTAGCCGAATTCCGGATCGTCACGGTGCGCATCGAATAAGGCGTTGGCGCGGTAGGCCTCGACGAGTTCGGCGGCGGCGACCGGCTGGGTCAACCAGCGGTAATACGGTTGGCGAGCGAGCTTGAGGACCCGGCACGTCACCGCCACGGGAATCCCGTCGGCGGCGAGCTCTTTCACGAGCGGGTAGAGCCTTTTCCCGGAAGGTTGGCCTGCGACAAGTAGGCCGCGGCCCGGCGCAGGACTTCGTTTTCCTGCTCCAAGAGCCTGATCCGGCGCCGAGCATCGCGCAGCTCACCGGACTCTCCGGTGGTCTTGCCGGGCTTGGTGCCCTCGTCGATGTCGGCCTGGCGCATCCACTTGGTCAGCGTCATCGGGTGGACACCAAAGTCGGTCGCGATCTGCTCGATCGTCACGCCGTCTTCACGGTTGCGGGCGACCCGGACGACATCGTCGCGGAACTCCTGGGGGTAAGGCCTGGGCACAAACACATCCTTCCAGCCTGCCCCTGCTGGGCAAGCCAACTCAGATGTCACCTATTCGTGCAGCAGACCCAATCCCTGTTGCGCGTCGACCTGATCATCCTCGACGAACTCGGATTCGCACCCCTCGACGACACCGCCACCCAGTTGCTGTTCCGCCTCGTCGCCGGCGCCTACGAACGCCGCTCACTAGCCATCGGCTCACACTGGCCCTTCGAACAATGGGGGCGCTTCCTGCCGGAACAGACCACCGCCGTCAGCATTCTCGACCGCCTGCTGCACCACGCCACCGTCGTCATCACCGACGGCGACTCCTAGCGCATGAAAGACGCCCAACACCGAAAGGACAACACCAAGACAACCTCAGAACTACCGCACGGGGTGGATACTTTCATCTGGCCACCAGCGGATACATCTACTTGGCCATTGACACGGCGGTCTTCGCGGGGAGTCGAGCCGAACCGTAGCTCCCGGTAAGGTCAGGAGCAGTTGTCGCAGACCCTTATTCCTTTCGCGGAGATCGCGATGGGTAGTTCGAGAAAGCAAATGTCGCATAGAGCGCGCTGTCGGGGACATGAACATGCCCGGCAGCGAACACATTTGGGCTCACGACATTTTTGGCACAGGTCCGCCGATGTTAAGTCTTCGTCGCACTCCGGGCAGTTCAGTTCGTACGTGTCGTAGTCGTACCGCGTGCGCTGGGCTTGTTCAACGATCGCGAACACAAGACCACCTTCAACAGTGACATCAATACGCACCGCGGTGAAAGCAGATCCGGAGCGATACCGAATGCCATCGCCGCCTGAGAACCGATACGACCCATCGGTCCGCAATGCATGTTCCGCTGCAGATGCGATCGCTGGCTGAATGGTTCCCCGGCCCGGGTTGTATGGCTCGCCAGTCGTCGCACCGAACCACACGCGCCCTTCGAGATCAGTCAGGAGAACTAACCGGTCACCCGACTGGCTCAACGCGCGAGCCAGGCACGCGGTTGCTGATGCGGCAGTATTGAGATATAGGTCGACGCAAGCCTGAGACGTCACTCCCGACGCGAAAGCGCTACTCGCGGTTTCTTCGTCTATCAGCACATCGGCGGCGAAAGCATCGGCGATTGATTCTTCTGCGTACTTGCTAGTCTGTTCGCCGAGCGCGGGTGCGACGTCGAAGCACCACTCTTCGTCGAAGGCGAGTAGGTGGTGAGCAACCTCGTGGAGCAGGGTGAAGTTGTCGCGGCGGGAACCCAGAGGGCGCCAACGAATAGTCGGTGGCTCGGGGTCGTAAGTGGCATCGATCTGACACAACCGAACTCTCGGCCGCGGGTCCTCAATAAAGACAACATCTTCCATCCGTGCGACAGCCGCACGGGCGTCTAAATGGGCCACTTCTGCGGCTTCTGGATACCGGTTCTGGAACAGCATCCTCAAGCGTGGCAATGCCCAGTCGATCGTCGCCGAGCTTTTTCCAAATGCGGTCATTGCTGTAAAGGTGGGTCTTCGTTCAAGAGATCTTGAACAGCTTGGTCCACTCTGGCCTCGACAGATACATCCCTGGAGCTTATCCGCGCCGCGCGTTGTGCTGCCTCCCAGACTTCGGCACGTGAAGTTGCTTCATCCACGTGGCGTCGAGCAGCTAGCTCGACTATCTGCGCCTTGTGCCGTGGATGATCGATTGCAGCCACCTCAATCCCGGCCAGCGGACCGATCAGGGAGCCGGGTGCAACGTCATGCCGCCGCGCGATTGCGAGAACGAGATCAGCCGGCACTACCCGCTTGCCATCGAACAATGCGCGCGCGGAGGCCGGGGCAACTGAGGTTTGTGTGGCGATTTCGCGCATTGTTATGCCTTGCTCGACGAGGGCATCGGGAGAGAACGGGCTTCGTCCGATTCTCGGCTCGGTCCACTCGATATCGCTCAAAGCGACGACGAAATCGCACACTGTTGCAAGAGCGTCTTCGGAGGTGGCATCGTCTCGTGCCCCGACAAGTTCGACGCCGGACGGGATGTCACCTTCGCCGCGAATTGCGGTGTGGAGGCCTCGAATCACTTTGTCCGAAATGGTCATTGGACGAATTCGGTGGGAGAGGAGAGCGTTCGACACACCGGCCTCCGCTTCCGGCCAGACGTTGAAATCGGCGGCCAACCCATCAACTTGGAGACGAAAGCAGGGTGCAGATGCGGCCAGGTGAACATCGGTCACCGGCCAGATCAATACGTAACCCTGTCGAACAGCCGCAATGAGTGCGAGCCCAAGCTCTTCACCATCCCATGCGACCATCCACAGATCACCGACGCTTGGCATCGATGTATCTGCCTTGGCAGCTTCGATGACTGCTACGTCTTTCTCGGTTAACTGCGGCAACAGGCTCAAAGGCGCCACTATTGCCCCTTCCGGCCGAGCAAATCGGTCATCTCCCAGAACCTTGCGAGATCCGCTGCCTCAGCTTCGGGCAGCAGGCCAAGGTACACGAAGTGTGGCGTGCCCCAAAACTTGCGTGAGATCGGGCGTTGGAATCGGTCTTGCCAGAATCCGTCCTTGGTGAAACTCAGGGCAGCATTTGCCGGTGACGCGACTGTTCTGGCGTCCTTCTCGGGATTGGTAGTCCGCCCAAGGGTCATCGCAACCCGTTCCAGTCGCTCGACGACCGCGCATGGCCGAGAGTTGCCCCCGTGCACGTCACTGTTGATGGAAGTCGACGGCGACGCTCGGTACGCTTCTCCTGGTTGAGGGTCGCCATCTGGCACGAGGGCCACGCTATCGGAAGTGTGTGACAGTTCAAGCGACCGCCGCCCCGCCCTCCGGAGGGCGCCGGTTGCGCAAACAATCTGCGACGCTCCGCGTGGCCAGGTATTTCCCGCCGTTAGTCATTCTCCTGGGATGCCCGATCCGCGGCGTGGTAGCAATCACGGTCGACGTGTCTATCGAAGGTTTCAATTGTCCGCGGATACCGAGATCAATTCCGCAAACACCCGAAACCTGTCGGATCCCCCTTTCATAATGGGACGGTCGTACCCGCCGACGGTTGCCGCGCGTGGGTCGCATGGGGTGAACGTACTTAGCTAAGGGGGAGCGTTGATGTTGGCTGACCAACAGTCGGACGAAGGAGTCTTGGTTCGCAAGGCGGTCAACCTCTTCACCTTCCTTGGGCGCACGCAACAGCTGTTGGTCAAGCCGGTGCGTACGGTCGACGCCTTCGAGGAAGCGGTCTGGTTCAGCAACCTGACACATCATTTGGCAGTCCGCAGCAGTCACGCTAGTGCAGATCTCGAAGCCGAAGACCCATTGTTGGAGGTTGACCGAGTGCCTCGGGTCGATCCGCCAAGCCCACCCGAATGGCTGATCGAGTGGGTCTGTGGTCGGTTCGACGACGTCGGCCAGGAACCCTCATTGCGCGAGCAAATCTTCACGGACGTGCCTGAGAAGTGGCTACCGCCAGTGACAGACGAAGACAGTGAGTCCTCGGACGACGAACACGATCAGCGTCGCGTACTCCTCGAGGACGTGCCGAAGGTCGCGCAGGCGTTTGCTGAGTGGATGCCGGTCTGGCGCGCGTGGGCGGAACGTGAGCGGGCGGATGCGGCGGCGCGAGACCTGTACAAGGACCTTTTCGCGATCTATCTGAAGTCGACTGATCACAGCGACGAGTTCGAACTTGTCGTCGGCGTCGGGTGCCTCGCATGGCGGCCGGACGACCACGAACAGTTCCAGCGACACGTTGCAACCGCGCAGATTGCAATAACGTTCGACGAAGCATCGGGAAGGCTCAGCGTCCGCCAGGTTCCCTCACCCCAGTCCGTGGTCATCGAACTCGACATGCTCGACCCGAGCCTGGTCTCGTCCCCAGCCGCCATCGACGAGATCAGGGAGATCGCCGGTGAGTATGCGGGACATGTCCTTGATGTGGCGGCCGTCGGCGACATCTGCCGGCGCCTCATCTTTCGGCTCGACCCGGACGCGGTATACGACGACGACCTACAGGCTCCAACTGGTGTCGCACCGCGGGGAGCGTTCGCGCCAGCGCTGATCCTTCGTCGGCGCACCAATCGCGGGCTCGTCCAGATCTATGAGCAGATCGTCGCGCAGATCCTCGCGACCAACGACGTTCCCACCGGAGTGCTGCCCCTTGTCGACCCCGACCGTCAACCGGAGTCGTCACGATCGACCAGGAAGACTTCCTGCCGCTACCCGTCAATGAGGCGCAGCGTCGCATCATCGATCGGGTCGACAAGACCGCGCAAACCGTGGTGCAAGGCCCACCCGGGACCGGCAAGACGCATACCGCCGCGGCGCTCGTTTCGCATCTCCTGGCGCAAGGCAAGCGGGTACTGATCACCGCACATACCGACCGGGCGCTCCGCGAGGTCCGTGCCAAGCTGCCCCGCGAGATCCAATCACTCGCCGTGTCGGTAATTGGCCAATCCCGATCGGATATGGCCGACTTGCGAACGGCTGTGGAAAATATCTCTCGTCGAGCTGACGAGTTCGAGCCCGACGAATCTCAGAAGGTTGTCGACCAACACTTCGCGAGACTCGACGCGCTTCGCCGACGACGAGCCGAAACCCATTCCCGGCTATTGGCGGTGCGCCAGCTGGAAGTCGAAACCCGCACCTGTTGGCGACGGTTGAAAGTCCGGCCACTCGCGACGGTTGAAAAGTAGGCCACCCAATCAGATTGGATGGGTGATCTCCTTGGAAGACTGGGCGTTGATCCGGCATCTTCACCGCAGCGAGGGTTTGTCGCAGCGGGCTATTGCACGCCAGCTCGGCATCGCGCGTGACACGGTGGCCGGGGCGCTGGCCAGCGATGGTCCACCGAAGTACGAGCGGGCCTCGACGCCGTCGGGGATCAGCGAGGTGGAGCCGCGGATGCGGGCGTTGTTGTCGGCCTACCCGCAGATGCCGGCGACGGTGCTCGCCGAGCGGGTCGGGTGGACGGGTTCGATCTCGTGGTTTCGAGAGCGGGTCCGAGCGATCCGCCCGGAGTATCTGCCTGCCGATCCGGTTGATCGCCTTGACCATCCACCGGGGCGAGGGATTCAGTGTGATCTGTGGTTCCCGGCACCTAGGATCGCGGTCGGGTTCGGTCAAGAGGCGATGCTGCCGGTGCTGGTGATGGTCGCGGCGTTTTCCCGGTTCATCGCCGCGGTGATGCTGCCCTCGCGTTCGACCATGGATCTGGTGGCCGGGATGTGGCAGCTATTGTCGGGCAGCTTCGCAGCGGTGCCGCACGAGTTGTGGTGGGACAACGAGGCTGGGATCGGGCGCCGCGGCCGATTGACCGATCCGGTCACCGCGTTGATGGGCACGCTGGGTGCGCGGCTGGTGCAACTCAAACCCTATGATCCCGAATCCAAGGGGATCGTGGAGCGAGCCAACCGCTATCTGGAGACCTCGTTTCTGCCGGGGCGCAGCTTCACTTCGCCGGCGGACTTCAACAGTCAACTGGGCCAATGGCTTCCGACCGCCAACGCCCGTCGGGTGCGGGTCCTCGATGGTCGTCCGGTCGACTTCCTCGACGCCGATCGAGCCCAGATGCTGACGTTGCCACCGGTGGCGCCGGTCACCGAGACGGTGACCTCGGTGCGGTTGGGGCGCGACTACTACGTGCGGGTGGCCGGCAACGACTACTCCGTAGACCCGCATGCGATCGGCCAACTCGTCGATGTGACCACCACCCTGACCCAGGTGGTGGTGACCCGAGCCGGGCGCGTACTGGCGGCTCATGACCGCTGCTGGGCAGCACGACAAACGCTGACCGATCCCACCCACGTCGCGACTGCCGCAGTGTTGCGTCGACAGTTCCAAACTGGCCCACCAGCGGTGGGCGGTGATCACCTGGTGCGTGATCTGGCCGATTACGACCGCGCGTTCGGTGTCGACTTCGCCAGCACCACAGTCAGTTCCGATGGCGAGGTGGCGTGATCATGGCCGAGGATCCGATCAAATCCGTCCTGCATTACGCCCAGGCCCTCAAGGCGCCGCGTATCCGTGAATCCGCTGCCCGACTGGCTGAGCAAGCCCGCGACGCCAACTGGACTCACGAGGAGTATCTGGCGGCGGTGCTATCCCGGGAGGTCGCCGCCCGCGAGGCCTCCGGTGCGGCGACCCGCATCCGCTCGGCAGGATTTCCGACACGCAAATCGTTGGAGGACTTCAACTTCGATCACCAACCGGCCTTGAACCGGGACATGCTCGCCCACCTAGGCACGGGTGCGTTCCTGACCAAGTCCCGCAACGTGGTGCTGCTCGGCCCACCCGGCACTGGTAAGACCCACCTCGCCATCGGATTGGCCATCAAAGCCGCCCAGGCCGGACATCGCATCGCGTTCGCCACCGCCGTGGACTGGGTCGCTCGCCTTAAGGCCGCCCACAACGCGGGGCGGCTGCCAGCCGAGTTGGTCAAGCTGCGCCGCATCGGTCTGCTCGTCGTCGACGAGGTCGGCTACATCCCCTTCGAACAAGACGCCGCCAACCTGTTCTTTCAACTGGTCTCCAGCCGCTACGAACACGCCTCGCTGATTCTGACCTCGAACCTGCCCTTCGCCCGCTGGGGAGACGTGTTCGGAGACCAAGTCGTCGCTGCGGCGATGATCGACCGCATCGTCCACCACGCCGACGTCCTGACCCTCAAAGGCTCCAGCTACCGACTCAAGGACACCGGAATCGACACCTTGCCCTCCGCCAGAGCCGACAACACGGCACAATAACCACCAACCACGTGGCCTACTTTTCACCGTCGCCCGTGGCCTAGTTTTCGACCGTCGTCAACAGCACCGATGGACCAGAAGAGGGAACGCTCGCAGCAATCGCGTACCGCCACCTGCAAGACGAGCCCCGATTCGATTGGATTCGGGACTTCGACATCGACCCGGATGGGCGCGGCGTGACTGTGTCGAACGCCGAGATCCGTCTTGGCGGCAGATCCTGGTCGATCAGGACGTCATCACCCATGAGGTGGAAGCGGCGGATCGTCTACCCGACTTGGTCCTCGTGCCGACGTCGGACTCGTTCACGACGATGGTGCTACAGGAACGTCAGGCGAACGCGGCCAAGGAGCAATATGGCGCGCTGCTCACCCATGAGTCATTTGATTTTGTCCGGTCCCTCGATCCTGCATTGCGAGACCAGCTGCGGGAACGAGTGTCCGATCTCGCGGAGCGAGCCACTGCACTCGAGCAGCGCCATGAGACGTGGATGAACGAAGCCCTGCGCGACGTCCGAAGTGGAAGGCAGCAGACCTGGATCACGCGGTCGCAACAGGTGAGTACCTTGGCGGCCAACGCAGCCGCCATCATCGATCGCCTTGGACCGACGACCACGGTCACGGTCTCTGGCGACATCAGCGTGCACCAGCATGTAGCGAAAAGCCTTCTTGCTCACGTCGAGGCAGGCGGGAAGATCAAGGTTCAGGCAGACGGAACGCCGAAGCTGGGTGCATTCACTTCGAAGACTGTCAAGCAAGCCGACGGCTTCTTCAAGGATGTGAAGGTAAACGGTGTGCCTGCCGCCACCGTGGAACAACTTGCCGCTGTAATCAATTGGGTCGAGGCGAGTCGCACCATCTCCGCGATGGACCAAGCATGGCCGGTATCGGTGGAGATTCCCGCTGAGGACACGTTCGGAGAACAGGTTCAGTGGCATCGCACCGAGATCGATCAACTGAATAAGGTGCTGGCACTGGGCCGGCAACTCGACATCGAGCGAGCGTGGTTCCAACAGCACTCGTTACCCGTTCCGAATTGGAACGACCTCGACGAGATTCGTCGCTATGCCACCCTGGTCGAAGCGGCGAAGGCTACTGACGAAGCCGCCGCGGCATCACATCCAATCGACCAACTGGTCCGCCAGATCAGTGAAGGCCGACCGCGGCCCAACCTCGTCCCCATCACCGCTGAAATCGTACGCGCCATCGGCGAGCGAGACCTCGAAGGATACAACGTAGCCCGGGCTCGGCTTGAGCATTTGCATCAAGTGGCGGAATCGGTTTCAGAGCGGAACCGCATTCACACGGCATTCACGGAATCTGCTCCACGACTGGCAGCCGCGATCGTAGCCGACCCGGGGGCATCGGAGTGGGACGAACATCTCGCCCTTTACGAAGAAGCGTGGCGTTGGGAGATGACGGGGCGCTGGGTACTTGCGCAGGATGACGAGGACGTCAACGCCTTGAAGGTCAAGCTCACCGACACTGATCGCCAGATCCGGAACGAGGTGGAGCGCCTTGCTGCCGAACGGGCGTGGGCGCACGCTGTCGCACCAGGCCGGCTGACCGGCAGTGCGCGCGCAAATCTCACTCAGTACGCCCAACTCGTTGCATCACTCGGCAAGGGGACCGGCAAGTACGCAGCGAAGAAGCGCGCGGAGATCGCCGAGGCGATGGATCGTTGCCGCTCTTCTGTTCCCGTGTGGATCATGCCCATCTACCGCATCGCAGAGCAGGTTCGAGTCCAGCCCAATCTCTACGACGTCGTCATCGTCGATGAGGCGTCACAGGCCGGTCTGGAAGCCTCGTTCCTTCAGTATCTGGCGCCGAAGATCGTCGTGATCGGAGATGACAAGCAGGTGTCGCCATCGGCAGTGGGCGTCGACCAGCAGCAGCTTCGCGATCTCGCCAACCAGTACCTCGCGACCGACCCATACCGGGCATCGTGGCTGGACCCGAAGCGGAGCTATTTCGACGAGGCCTCAATGAGATTCGGCGGCAGGATCACGCTCGTCGAACACCGGCGGTGCGTCCCCGAGATCATCGGGTTCTCCAACCGAGTTGCCTATGAACCCGAAGGCATTCGTCTGGTTCCCGTTCGTCAGTCGGGGCTGAACGATTGGATCCCATTCGAGTCGTCCATCTCGCGGACGGGTACGAAGCCGATAACAAGACGAACCCTGTCGAGGCCGACGCCATCGTCGATCAGATCAGGAAATGCTTGGCAGAGCCGCAATACGACGGCAAGACATTTGGTGTTATTTCGCTGCTGGGGAAGGAACAGGCACGGCTAGTCGAGCACAAGCTCCTCGATGCTGTATCACCGGAAGAGTGGACAGCCCGCGAGCTACGCTGTGGTGATGCCTCGGACTTCCAAGGCTCCGAACGCGACATCATGTTTCTCTCGATGGTCAAGGCCCCCTCCGAGACGCGGGAGGATGTTGGCGCTCACTGCTACCCAATACGTCCAACGCTTCAACGTCGCAGCGTCGCGTGCCAAGGACCAGATGTGGGTGTACCACTCGATGGCCCGGGAAACCCTGACTAATACCGAAGACATGCGGTACCAGCTTCTCGATTACTGCTATGGCGTGGCCAATAGGGCGCGGAGCGATCGCGATGGTGTCGTGGCAGCTGCGGTGCCTGAGAACGTGCCCGTCGCTCCTTTCGAGTCGCTCTTCGAACAGCGGGTGTACAACCGCATCGTTGACCGTGGTTACACGGTCGAACCTCAGTACCATTCGCTTGGCTACAACATCGACCTCGTCATCATCGGCGCCAAGGGGAAACTGGCCGTCGAATGCGACGGTGACTTCTGGCACGGACCCGACGCATATGAGTCCGACCTCGCGCGGCAGCGTGAACTGGAACGATGCGGTTGGGAGTTCTTCCGCATTCGAGAGTCAGTCTTCTATGCGGATATGGGGGCGTCGCTTCGGAAGCTGTGGGACACGCTTGACGAACTCGATATCCGAACTGCAGACTGGATCGATCCCAGTTTCGACGATGACGTATCGGACGAACTCGCCGACGCGATCGACGACCTTCCGATCGACGAAGCCCTCGCTGACGTTCCCGATGTGGACGGCGTCCTCGGTGAGCTGAATTCGCTAATAGACCAGGACGTGTTGAGTGCAGCAACAGATTCGGCGGATATAGATAACGCTAGTTCCACTGAGTCCGACCCGGAGTCTCGCCCGTCGACTGGCGGGCGACATCGCGCCGGCGAGTCAGTTGTCGAGCTCGAAATGTCTGAGGTTGGGGTGGAAGGCAATGAGGCGAGGACTGGTCTACATAGTCCGGCCGAATCACTAGCTTCAATTGCCGAGAGCCAGTTCGACGTTGGCGATCCCGTAAGTTGCGATCACGATGCCCGTCTCCACGGAGCAACCCTCCGTCCCTACGTGGCGTTTGGCGAGAAGCTCCCCCGGTGAACCAGTCCTCCCTGAGCGACATGGAGGAGCACATCGTCCGAATCGTGGCCGCAGAGGGACCAGTGTTGGGACACCGAATTCACAACGCCTATCGAGATGCTTACGGCGGTCAACGAGTTGGTAGGGAGATCGCTCGGCTCCTCAACCGCGCCATCTCAATTGCGGAGCATCACGGCCACATCGTGTCGGACAACCCATTGCACGACGCGGGCCTGAAGCCGCGGACGTTCCGCCTACCTAGCCAGCCCGGAGTCGTTCCCCGTGAGTTGGGTCCGAGGAGCCTCGATTTGATACCCCCGGCTGAACTGGTGCATCACCTAACGGATCTCTCGCTGGACCCCGATCTGCAGTCAGAGGAGGAGCTATTCCGAGCGGTATTGGACCGGCTGGGCCTCGTCCGTCTCACCGAGAATGCCCGGTCCGTGCTGGCGGCTGCGGCCGCGTTAGTTTCCGATGCGAATCGGGAGTCGTCCACAGCTACGCCAACATGAGCCGCCTGCGACACTCGATGGCTTGGTGGGACAGGGCCAAAAGGCAAGCCCTAGCGTCGGCTCGCAGGGGACGCGTATGACCGCTCTGATCGCGTGGCTCGACGCATCGAGTGAAGATCAGCGGCGCATGCGGGAGATCGTCAACCTATTCAGCGAGCGTGAGAGCCGTGACGAACTGGGCATCGGACAGGTTCGCGACGCGCTGAGCGACGCGCTGTGGCCCGGTACCTCAACCCTGTTCACTCGAGCTCGGTACTTCCTGTTCATCCCGTGGTGCTTCCGCGCCGCGGCAGAAGCACGGAACGACATCGACAAGGCTGCCGCGCTCGCAGACAGGAACGAACGCCATTTGATCGCTGCGCTGAAGGCAGCCAACGAGACGGAAGGCGTCATTGGCGGCAACGTCGGAATGGCGGTGAAGAACCTGCCGTCCGCACTGTATTGGGGCGGGATGCGCACGCATGGCATCCTCAACGACCCCACAATGAGCAGGGATGACGCGATCGCTGCCGAGGTGGACCGCGCCCATTCTCGTCGCCCGGTAGTGGTTGAGTACCAGGATGACGTGGCGGCCTGGCACGGCGGTGGGTTTCATCCCACGTTGCCCCCGGTCCCCGATGGATTCCCGACCGAGGTACCAACAGGGTTCGCGATGTCCCTCAGCGAAGCCGCTTGGCTTCGCGACCGAATGCTCGCGAGCTCTCCTGACACCCTGCTCGACTTCGCGCTCCAGCATCGCCCGGACGTTAACAGTGATGTCCCATGGGAGGACTCAGTACTCAAATCGGCCGAAGGGGAACGGGCCAGCGTGCTCGACGATGCGCGACGGTTCTCCATCCTCATGAACAGTGCCGCCCTGATGTACAACTTATTACTGGCGGAAGCCTACGAGCGCGAAGGCTTCGACCGTGTGGAGTCTCCGGTCGACGACTACCGCAGCCGGCTCGATCGCTGGGCCGCGCAGCCCAATCTGGAGCGTGACATCTCCACGTGGGATCGTGGTGCCTTCTGGTGTCGCGTGCTCGAGCGAAACCCCAACGTCAACCTTCGGTCACGTCGCTTCATCGACGATTGGCTGGATCTACTCAACACCGCGAGCCTCTCTGACCTGGCTCACAACGAATCGGTAAGAACGTTCATCATTCGACGCGAGCGCGAGCACAAGCGAACGCAAGCCAGACTGACGAACAAGCGGCTTCTACAGGCGTGGCTCGGTGCATCGGGCAGTCGTGCACTCGTATACCGCTGGACTCAGATGCGCCAGGTGCTCCACGACATCCACGATGGACTGGAGCGTGCGGATGCTTGAGCCGGACGGTCGAGCCGCACTGACCGAGCAACTTCGGCCCCCGAGCGGATTCCAACTCGCGCATGCGGTGGCAACGACCTTCACGCTCGACTTGACCACGGCGCTATCGGTGCCGCTCGCTTTCGCCGCACACCGCGTGCGGGAGAGCCGGGATCCGATCGCGATCCTGGATGCCGTCCGACGGGCAGCCGACAAGATTGACGTCTTCGCTCAGGCCGGACAAGTCTTCGAGCCGCGCGTCTCCTCCGACTTGTTCGCCTTGCTCGAGCCAATGATCCATCCTGCTATCGCACCCCGTCGGGGCATGCTATTCCACCCGAAGGTCTGGGTGCTGGAGTATGCCGACGGCGATGCGCGAAGCTACCGGATGCTTTGCGCCAGCCGCAATTTGACCAATGGCCGCAGCTGGGACCTCGTTGTGCGGCTCGACGGCATCGCAACCGACGACGCTACGGAACAGAGCGCGCCGCTGGCCGAGTTCGTCCGGGCGCTGCCCGCGATGGCCGTGGTGCCGCTGCCGGGTCTCCGTGAGGCGCGAATCCGGGAGCTTGCGGACACCGTAGCCAGGATCGAGTGGGAATGTCCGAGTGACGTGCGAACAGTACGATTCCATCCATATGGAATTCGCGGCGTAACGCCGGAACCGCTACACGCGCTCTTCGACGGCGTGCGTCATGGGATCATCTCGCCCTTCCTGAGTGACGAGGGAATCCGCCGGATCATTCCGTCACGGTCGCAATCGATCGTCGTACTCGCGCGTCGGGAGCAACTCGAACGACTCGATAGCCGAACACTCGAGCGCATCGACGCGCTGATTCTCGACGATGCAGCCAATGACTGCGATGCTGCGCCAGAAGGGGATCCACAGGACAAGGAATCGGGGGATACGGCGGCCGCGTCTCCACAGGCGGACCCCATGGCGGGGTTGCATGCAAAAGCGTATGTCCTTGACCGGCGTAGCGGATCGCACCTATTCGTCGGATCGGCGAACGCGACCGAAGCGGCGTTTGCAGGCAACGTCGAGATGCTGGTGGAGTTTGAAGGCCCGCAGCCGAAGCTGGGCGTCGTTGCACTACTCGGGGAGGAATCACGTTTGCGTGCGATGACAATCCCGTTCGAACCGCAAGGTGACGCCGAGATTCCGCCGGATGAGGTGGCTGATCACGCGCTCGAGCAGGCATTACGGTCGCTCGCCGCGCGCCGATATTTTGCCCGCGTCGTTGCGGGGGAGGAGTATCCCAATACCCCCGACGGCGACGCTGATGAGCGTCAAACCGCCTACCACATCGTGCTTTCCGCAGACGGGTCCACCAACATTCCGCCAGAGTTAAACGCGCGGGTGACACTGCTGACGCGTCCCGCCAAGGCCAGCGCAGTGCCGGGTGAGCCCGTGGTCTTCGAGCGATTGGCACTCACTGATATCACGCCGTTCATCGTCTTAAGGATCGCAGACGGACGGGGCGTCACTCGGTCGACGGTCGTCACAGCGGCTCTGGAAGGCGACATTCCGGGCCGGCAAGACGCTGTGATCGCCCGACAGCTCGCCGACCGCTCTGCATTCATGCGACTGCTTGCTCTGCTCCTCGCGTTCGATGACGGAGACGGTGTGTTCCATTTCGACCCGTCCGGCGCGTTGCCTGCTGGCTGGGCCGAAGACGGTAGCGGCCTCTTCGAAACTCTCGTAAGAGCTATCGGCGTCGAACACGGTGGTCTCGCCGATGTGCGACGCATCATCGAACACGTGAGGGCTTCAGACGGCCGCCGCCCCGAGGGTGCGCCGTCGGTACTACCCGACGGGTTCAATGAGTTGTGGGAATCAGTCTGGGCCGCATACTCCACCAGGTTAAAAGCAGGTGTTCGATGAATGTGCCCGACGTCGACCGCATCCTCGCGGGGCTCAAGGGATTCCAGCGCGATGCCGTCGAGCACATCGTTGACCGGCTTTACCGAGCACCAAATTCGAGCGGTCGATTCCTGGTAGCCGACGAAACAGGCCTGGGGAAAAGCGTCGTCGCGCGCGGCGTCATCGCATCTACCATCGCTCAACTGCAGAACGCGGCGCACATCGACCGAATCGACGTGGTCTACATCTGCTCAAGCACCGACCTTGCCAAGCAGAACCTCCGCCGCCTCAACGTGACAGGTGACCCGCTGATCGGCATCACAAGCAGGCTCACAATGCTTGCACTCGAGACCACGCGGCTTGCGTCCGATTCGACACTGTCAGGCAAGAAGGTCAACCTCGTATCCTTCACCCCCGGAACCTCGTTCGAGATGGGATGGCAGACAGGTTCGGCGCCGGAGCGACAGCTGCTGCACATCATGCTGAATGGTGCGACAGGCTCGGATCCCGAGTTGGAGCGGGCGTCGGCATTGTTCTTTCAGGGTGGAGTCGCCTCGGTGGATCGCTTCGAGGCCGGCATCGCGGGGATGAGGGCGAAGCTGGGGGCCACTGGGCTAGACGAAGTCATCCAGCGCGAATTCACCGAACTCATCCAAAATTGCGGCTTGCGTGAGCATTTCTACCTCACCCGCGAGCGGCTGCGTGGGCTTTCTGCTCTGCCGCCTGACCTGCGGCGTGAGGTGAACCACCTCATATCAGGCCTACGTGGAGCACTTGCGCAGGCGAGCGTCGAGTCGCTCGAGCCTGACCTGGTGATCCTCGACGAGTTCCAAAGGTTCAGGCATCTGATCGATCCGAACAGCGGCAGCGCCGCGAGCGAACTAGCCCACCATCTCTTCAATTATCGCGATGCGAAGGTGCTGTTGCTGTCGGCGACGCCGTACAAGCCCTACACCACGGTGGCTGGCGACAGCGATGACGACCACTACCGGGATTTCATGACGACTCTTGAGTTCCTAGCCGACGGCGATAGCACTGCGTTGAATCGAATCCGCGCGGGGTTCCGCAACTACCGCCAGGCGATCATCGAAGGTTCCGACGCGGTAACCGAAGCTCTCGAACTTCGTGACGCGTTGCTACCGTTCATGAGTCGATCCGAGCGGCCGCCCCTCGAAGAGGGCCGGGACTTGCACGTCCGCCGCATCGTCAGCAGTGTTCCAACGCCCGACGATTTGCGCGAGTATGCGTCGCTTCAGAGCTTTGCGCGGGAGATCGACTCGCCCGTGAGCCTGGACTACTGGAAGTCCATTCCGTACTTCGCCAGCTTCATGGAGGGCTACCGGCCAGGCGAGCGTGCCCGAATACAATTCGAGACCGGTGCGGCGACTCCAGAGTTGACCTCAACGATCGGTCGACTTCGATCCATCGATCCGCAGGCTGTCAGGAACTATCAGGAACTCGATTACGCCAACGCGCGGCTGCGTGAATTCGCGGCCGAGACGGTCGAGAATGACTGGTGGAAACTCCTGTGGGTACCGCCGTCGATGCCCTACTTGAACCCGGCCGGTGTGTTCTCGCAGTTCTCGGACGGTTCGATGACGAAGCGGCTCATCTTCTCAGCCTGGTCGAGCGTTCCTACCTCCGTGGCGAGCCTGCTGAGCTACGAGGCAGAGCGTCGGATGGTCGCAGGGTCGGGCCTGACGGAAAACACTGCCGATGCTCGGAGAGCCATATCATCACGGTTCGACTACGTGCTCCGAGATGGCAAGGCGGCAGCCATGTCCACTCTTGCGTTGTTCTGGCCACATCCGACGTTGGCCGAAGTTGGTGACCCGCTCACTTTTTTGCATGACGGTCCGCAGTTGTTGGAGGCCGACGTTGTGAGGATGCGGGTCGATGACCGCATCCGGTCCGCCGTCGTGCCGCCGGATGATGATCGATCGGACGCCGCTTGGGTTGCGTACTTCGCCTGGCCGGGCAGCTGGCCAATAGGCCCTCAGCGGCGTTCTGATGCCGCCGCGTACTGGCTTGCGGGGCACGGAGGTGCGACCAAGGATTCGGAAATCGCCGACTCCGGCGGGGCGTTGCGGGAGCACGCCAAAGCGGCACTCGAGCAGCCACCGTCACCGCACTGGCATGAAGACCTAGCGCTACTAGCGCTTCACAGTCCGGGGAACATCGCTTATCGAGCGCTTCTCCGAATCTGCGATGAGATCGACGATGACCTTCGAATAGACCTGTGGCGCAGCGCAGCCCGGCTAGCCAACGGCATTCGAACGCTCTTCAACCGCATGGACGTCATGTTCCTCCTCGATCAGATCTACGGAAAGGAGCAGCCCTACTGGCGGTCAGTGCTGCAGTACTGCGCGGATGGCAATTTGCAGTCAGTACTTGACGAATACTGCTTCCAACTCAAGCTCGAGTTTGCTGGGTCCGGTATCGACGCTGCTGCACTTGCTCAGATCGCAGATCGCGCCATCGAGGCCCTGACGCTGCGCACTTCGCGGTACACCGCGCGGGCCACGGAAGAGCAATTTGCGAGGATCCCGATCACGGTCCGTTTTGCGCTGAGATATGGCGGTGCTGTCGGAGACGCCGAGAGTGTGCGGGCACCGGAAGTCCGCAGTGCCTTTAACAGCCCGTTCTGGCCCTTTGTCCTTGCGTCGACGAGTGTTGGGCAGGAGGGCATCGACTTCCATTGGTGGAGCCACTCCGTCGTGCATTGGAACCTCCCGTCGAATCCTGTCGACTTCGAACAGCGCGAGGGCCGCGTCAATCGCTTCGGCGGTCATGCGGTTCGCAAGAACGTCGCGTCAGCGCATGGTCGGACTGCACTTGCGGCGACACGACCTGGGAAACACCCGTGGCAGAACGCCTTTGATGCTGCCGTTGACCATCCAGAGCTCGGTGAGTTCTCACCGTGGTGGATCTATCCGGGCGACGCTCGAGTCGAGCGGCTCATCGTCCACTTTCCCCTCAGCCGTGAAGACGCCCAGTACGAGCGGCTCAGGGATTCACTCACGCTCTATCGGATGATGCTCGGTCAACCACGACAGGAGGACATGATGGAGCTCCTCCGGCAGCGCGGGATCATTGAAAGTCACGTGGCCCAGCTTGACCTAAGGCCTCCATCGCGCAGTTGAAGGCAACGAATTTTGCGATGGACAACGCACTCACGGTGCGAGCCTCCGGTGCTGAGCCGGACTTGCGACGACGTCTAAGTGCGGTCTATGGCGTGGGGCGAGCGTCTTGATAACGCCACTGGCCGTCGGTCAGGATGCCTACGCTCGCAGAAGCGTGTGACACTGGAAGGGGGTCCTGGTGTGGGTTGAATCTGAAGACGGGATCGGCGACCTGCTTCGCTGCGAGGTTTCGCCAGTAGCGGGAGGTAGCGCCTTTGAGCCCGGAGCGATAAACATCGGCTGGTGGGCGAGACGGGGGATCCGGGTAGGCCCAGACGCGATGGGGCGTGAAGACCTGTTCGCGAGGGCAGCTAAGGCGCGTGAATCCGGTAAGGACGAACACTTCATCGACCTCTTCTGGCACATCCTCGCATGGGGAGTGGTAGGTAATTTTCGCAATGCGTCCCAGATCGTGCAAAAAGCGATTGACGAGGGCCCGGCGCATCTCCTGGCGGCGCTGCGGCCGGCGGCTGAATCAAGTTACCTCGGTGACATTGAGGGCGGGTATCGGGCGTTCATCGACAACCCAATCAGCCGGTTCAACTACGCATTCTTCAGCAAATTTCTCTACTTCACGGGCAGTCGCTTGTCACGGGATGCCCGCTGCCTCATTTTTGACGACCGCGTCGCGTCCGCCCTCCTCGCGATCACCGGTGAGTCCTATGTTCCAGGCGGGCGACGACCGTGGAATGCGTACGCAAAGTACTGCCGTGATGTACATGGATGGTCGAATCGGTACGGAGTCGAGGCCGACGAAATTGAATGGCGCCTGTACAAACTGGGACAGCTGATCGGCTTTCGAGCTAACTGGCTCGCCGCCGAGGTTTCGTTGTACCGCGAAGGCCTTACGCCAGTGACATTCGATTCGATCGTTGAGCGGGTGGCTCATCGCCGGAGTGCACCTTGAGCGAGTACTGTGACCCGA
Organism: Mycobacterium sp. 23; assembly: GCF_048287075.1. Classification (NCBI taxonomy): domain Bacteria; kingdom Bacillati; phylum Actinomycetota; class Actinomycetes; order Mycobacteriales; family Mycobacteriaceae; genus Mycobacterium; species Mycobacterium sp. 23. The sequence goes on along the minus strand of NZ_JBLVUX010000005.1, from coordinate 1,352,333 downwards.
GCAAATTTCGCTAGATCGGTTGGGAGAGAACGGCATACGTAGCCAACGTCTCTTGAGGCAGAGGTCGGCGAAGACAACCCGCGGTGCGCCGGCGATCATCACTATGTGGAGCCCGGGGCGTCTACCGCGGAGTCCACATTGAGTTAACGCAAGCCATTTACATGATTTTCCCCACAGTTCAAACATGTTGTGCAATAGTGGGATTGAGCAGATATCAACGACTTCCAATGAATGAGGCTGGGTCCGCTACAAACGCGGGATGATCCAACCAACCCACTCCGCGTCTACCGCCGATACGGCCCGTGCGTGCTCCAGCCATTCATGTGGGGCCCAAGTTCATCATGGCTGGCGGAAGTGACACGGAGGAGGCGGAGCGGCCCGCTTAGCGGATCGACGTGGTCGGCATGCTGTCGAATCCACGCCGCCCATTCGGTGGCTTCCGTTCGTGCTGGATCGTCGACTTCTTCCGTTCGCGACTCGATGTCGTCGGCATACATTCGCATTGCCGCCGCAGCTTGGCGACGGTCAAGCTGCTCACCCAGTTGAGCAGCGTTGCGGTCGTACGCGACTTTGACGAAGGCCTCCTTCTTGGCTTCCTCCCAGCGGACCTCGCGGATCGCGTGGCGGCGCTGCTCCTCCTTGCGAGACCACTCCGATTCCGCCTCGGCAATTTCGAGTGCGCGGATCAACGTCGGCAACTGGTCCTCTATCGGCGAACCAGGCTCGTCGCGTATCGACAGGAGCGTCTGGTCGTCCCACTTTTTCGACAATCTCACTTCCAGCTTGGCTGACGGCTCGAAGTGCCTGTTAGCGATGGTCCGAGTTGTACTTGTGTAATAGTCCGTCTCCGTGACGAAGGCTGTCACGCGTCTTCCACGCTCGTCTAGCTCCCGGATCGAGACGACTAACTCTTGCGACGGAAGCCGGACGATCAGATCGGGATCGGGCAGGTTTCGTCCGTATCCTTCGTTGCGTGGTCGGCCGGTTACCTTCCACCCAACTGTTATCGAGGCCGTAACCAGCGCCTGCAAAAACCGGGCGGCGCGCCCGACCTCGGCCTTTGAGACAAGCGCCTTCTTGTCTCGAAATGCCGCAACCGCCGGGTGCGGGTTGCGGAGCTGTCCGGGGACAGCGAAAGTGCGCAATGAAGTTAGGACCGCGAAGTCCGGCTCCAGGTAGATCGTGACACCGAAGACAGGGTCCATGCGCGTCGGCTCGTGTGCCAGGCGTTGGCCAACAGGGAGCGCACCTGACAACCGGAGGTTGTTACACAGCTTCGCGACCTCATCAGCAGTAACCCCCGTCCCGACGTCGAGCCGTCCGCCTGCCGCAATTACCCTGCCCAGCAGCTCAACCGCCCGCTCGCGAAGTTGCGCCTGCTCGCGTTCCTTCTGCGCCTTGGTTTCCGCTTCACGACGAGCCCGGTCCCGCTCAACCTCGACCCGCCGCGCCTCGGCCTCGAGCATCCGGGTGCCCTCCGGGGTGATGCTCGCATTCCACGTCGCGCTCTTGCCCGTCACGCGCACCAGGCCGCGATTATGCAGACTCCGCGCCGACACACGATATGAAGTGCCCTCGTACACACCGTTCTTACATCCGCCCGATACCCACCGCAAGAGGTCGAACTGGGCCACAGTCAGGCGAGGCGCGGCATTGGCCACAGCTACTTCCTTTCAAGTTCGGGGTTTGAAGGTGGTGAAGTCGAGATAGCTCCCACCTGCTACGCACGCGCTACGCAAGGTACCGGCGGAGCGAGTGGAGTCCGGCCCCCGGCCGGAAGCCCCGCTTTCGCAGCCGCGGGACGCCAGCCGTGGCCGAAGGTCTGCCGGGTGATCGGCTTGTCCAACAGCGTTAATACCAGCCCACCGGACTCGGCGGGCCGAACGCCGGCCCGCCGCCGTGACCAGCTGGCGGTCGACGTTCACGGTGCGATCGAGGACCAAGGCCGCGAAGTGAAGCGTTGTCGCATCGTCCCCATCGGCTCGCCTGCCCACTCCGACATAACGCACAACGTACGTCTATGAGGCGAAAGGCTCGGTTGACCGGAGACGCAACTTGTCAGCCGGCTTCCTCGCGAGCGGCAGCGGTCGCGGCGCCCGTCGAGCGCGTGTGCATGGGGACAGAACCTTCTCTCGGATGAAGTTTGCGCCGAGCAGTTCACATTGAGTTCACGCGGGCCGATTTTGCGGATGAAACCGCACGTCAAACGTGGTGCGCGATACTGGGATTGAACCAGTGACCTCTTCCGTGTCAGGGAAGCGCTCTCCCGCTGAGCTAATCGCGCTGGGGGATCGAAATCGGAGGTGGAGACGGGAATCGAACCCGTGTGCACGGCTTTGCAGGCCGTTGCCTCACCACTCGGCCACTCCACCGCTGGGATTGATGCCATTTGCACCTTCGAGCGGATGACGGGATTCGAACCCGCGACCCTCACCTTGGCAAGGTGATGCGCTACCAACTGCGCTACATCCGCGCGCAACGGGCGAGATCGTCGCCCGGTGCGAAGCACGACGATAGTCCAGTGAGCGTGCCCACACAAATTCCTTGCTCAGAGCGTGTCGAAGAGGGCCCGGGACCGGCCCTCGAACACCTGGGCCACCCGCCCCATGTGGCGGTCATGCTAGTGTTCGACGTCGTTCGCCTCTCGGCGCCGGTCCCGTGGCTCAGTGGAAGAGCGTCCGCTTCACACGCGGAAGGTCGCTGGTTCGATCCCAGCCGGGACCACACCTCCAAACTTCCCTCTGAGGCCCGGTCGCAAGCTGACCAACCCCGGGTCACGAATTCATACCTGACCGCGACACTCGGCAGTTGCACCCGAAATCGAGCCTGCTCACCGCATAACCTGTCAGGCGCTTGGGCGGATTGTGGGCACCGCGGGGCCGAGGAGTGCGGACGTGAGCGAACTGGACCGGCGGAGGTTTCTGGTCGCCGTGGCCGCATCCGTCGCGGCGGCAACGATGCCGATGGCGCACGCCGACGTGCTCGGCTCGGCGCCCAATCCAGGTGCCCCGCTGCCGCCCGACCTGTTGCCGCCGCCCGACCCCGGTTCGCGGCTACCACTGCCGCGAGGCACGGTCCTGAAGCAACTTCCCGGAAACGGTGACCTGTTGGCATGGACCGTCGATGACGGCGCCGACACCGCGGTCGTGCGGGCCTACACACAGTTCGCCAAGGACACCGGCGTGCGGCTCACCTACTTCGTCACCGCCGGCTATCGCTCCTGGACCGACAACGCGGCGCAACTCAGACCGCTCGTCGAATCCGGGCAGATTCAGTTGGCCAATCACACCTGGACCCATCCGGATCTCACGAGGCTCGCGCCGAGCCAGATCGCGGGCGAACTGAAAGGCACTGACGCCTTCCTGCGCAACACCTATGGCGTGGACGCCGCTCCGTACTTCCGTCCGCCATACGGCCACCACAACGCCGCCGTCGATGCGGTCGCCGCCGATCTGGGCTATCAGAATCCCACCCTGTGGAGCGGCGACCTCCGAGACTCCGCCCTGCTTCCCGAGGACGTCATCGTCCGGCTCGCCTACCAGTACTTCGCGCCGCAGACCATTGTGATCGGCCACCTCAACCACGCTCCCATCACGCACGTCTACGGACAGCTGGTCGACATCATCCGGGCGCGCCGGCTGCGCACTGTAACCCTCAACGACGTCTTTCTGCGCTCCGAGATGCCGCGTAGCACAACACGATTGAGCGGTTAATACGCACACCGTTGCGCACCTGATTCGGCACGGGTTGACTGGACGCAGGGGTATCACCCCGACACAGAAAGACGAATCCGATGATTGAAATGTTGCCGGATATGCCGGAGGGAGTCACCGGTATCCGCGTGTCGGGCCGACTGCGCGGCGACGAGCTTCGCGAGATCAAGCCCAGCCTGCAGGAGCGGCTGGACACCGGCGAGGTGAGGATCGTCGAGGTCATCCCGTCGGACTACGAGGGCTTCGGGCCTGGCGGATTGATCGAGGACCTCAAGCTCGGCTTCGGCACCGTCTTGCCGCACCACTCAGCGTTCAAACGGATCGCGATCGTCACCGATCTGGATTGGGTCGCGCACGTGCTGCACGCGCTGGCGTGGATCGTTCCGGGCGAGCTTGCCGTGTTCGGTCTCGACGCGCTGGAGCAGGCCAAGGAGTGGGCGGCCGGCTGAAGGGCCGAAAGTGCAGACCTGCAAGAATTCAGGCTCGGTGAAGTCGGCGACTGGTCAGGGGCGCGAAAAGGAGACGGCATGGCGGTCATAGTGATTCTCGAGCTCCAGTTCAAGCCCGAGTCGGTGGCTGCCGGCCGGGAACTGATGAGCCGGACGCTGGAGGTCACCCGCGCGTTCGACGGAAACCTCCAAACCGACGTGTGGGTCGACGAGGACGACGAAGCGCACTGGTTGATCTACGAGGTCTGGGACTCCGTCGAGCACGACGAGGCGTACCGCCGCTTCCGCGCCGGTGAGGGCAAGGTGACCGAGCTTCCGCCGCTGTTGGCGGCGCCGCCGAACAAGAAGAGATACACGACCGCTGACGTCTAGCGCAGGCGAGGCGACGCGGTTTGGCATACCGTCGACCGCATGAGCTTCAACGAAGGCATCGGCACGCTCAAACTCGAATGCCCGCAGGCTCACCCGGTGGGCAGGATCATGCGCGAAACCGCACATCAGTCGACGCAGTACGACCCTGGGGCCGTCGTCGGGCCGCGCCGGTTCTGGCCGGCGGAAAGCGAGCAGACGCGCTTCACGGCGCACTGCCGATTCTGTGACAAGACGGTCGGCGAGAACACCGCGACGTTGCGGGAGAAGTTCGCCGAACTGCTCGCGAACACCGGCGAGACCTATCGCACCACGACGCTGCCGTATCTCTGAGGTCTCAGCGCTTCAACGCGTCGATTCCGTTGTAGAGCACCATCGCACCGATCACCACCAGGATCACCGCCATCAGGGCGGCGTTGTTCTTTTCCATCCAGTCTTTGAGCCGTGCCATCGTGTCGTCCAAACGGGTACCCGCGGCCGCATACGCCAGGATCGGAATGGCGACCGATGACGCGGCGATCACGACGAAAAACGTTGCGGCCAGCCAGACATCGATGTGGTCGAGCCCGCTGGCGCCGATCGCCAATCCTGCTGGGATGCAGATGAACAGCACGTCAGGACGTGCGACCACTAAAGCCACACCTGTCAACGCCGCGCGGGTGGGGGTGATCGTCGCGAACGACCGCATCCAGGCCGGCGATTCGGTGTGGCCCTGCCGGGTCAGCCAGCGGTAGATGCCGAACAGGATGAGCGCCGAGCCCAGGACGATGCGCAGCCAGGAAGCCCAGCTCGGTGGCGACTTGTGCAGCCCGCCGAGCAGCCCCGAGGCCCCGACGCACACAGCGGTCAGTGCTGCCAGTCCCAGCGCCCATCCGGCAAGGAAAGCCAGCCCGCTCGGCCGCGGTTTCGGCGCCTGCAGCACCAGGACCGCCGGGATGATGGTGATCGGCGAGACCGCGACGACCAGTCCGAGTGGAATCAGCCCGGTGAGGACCGAGCCCCAGCTTCCTGCCATGGGTAGCCAATGTAGTGCACGGCAGGGCATCGCACAGGTTAAAGCCGACGCACCGGACACCGGGAGCGGGGGAGCGCCGAGGACCTCCAAGTGGAGCCTGGGCTCCTATTCGGTTCCCCAAGTGCCGCAATGGATTTGCGGCGCATACCGCACACCGCGCTCCTATCGAAAACAAATAATCGCCATCCGCCGGGGTAATGGCGAACCGGATTGGCGCGACGTCGGGTTGCGCTTCCATGGTCTCACCTGAAAAAGCAAGCGGCACAACGGATCCTAGCCGACTCGAGATCCGGTCCAGCGTTCCGGAATTCCCCTCTTATTAAGCGGCCGTCCAATAGTCGGTGGCGTTGATTGCCAGTGCTGATATAGCCGACTGTTTATTGATTTCGTAAGGTTCATGAGGAAACGTCTACGAAAGCGCACGCCACCACGTCCATAGCACGTCTATCGAGCACGGAGATTTCATGACGCTGACCCGCAGACACCCGCTGGGCGTCCTCGTCGCGATAGTGGCGAGCCTCGCCGCGGTCGCTTCTTTCGGGGCCCCGACGGCGCAAGCCTTCTACGTCAAGTACCACGAGACCATCACCCGCAACGCCCTGCCCGCAGACCAGGTCAGCCAGCTGGCCATCAACCAGATCCTGGTCGGCCCGCCGCCCGGCGGTGGCGCCATGGGCAGCGATGTTTTCGCCACCGACGAGTTCCGGCACTTGGACAACTCGATCAACCCGATGGACATCTGCAACCGAGCCCGCCAGGCGTGGGACGTCTTCTCCCCGGTTGTGCTCAGCGGCTCCGTCCTCAACGGCAACGTGGAGGTCGACGGACCCGGCGCCCGCGCCGCGTTCGGGGCGCTGCTGCACACCCAGCAGGACTTCTACGCCCACTCCAACTGGGTCGAGGAGAACGTCGCCATCGGCCAGCTGGACCGGCTTGCGCCGCCGATCTTCCCGACCTGCAACCCGGCCGACTTCCCGGCCGATCTGCACACGGGCTACTACAACATCGACTTCTCCCAGCAGTTCCCCCTGGAGGGCTGCCCGGCCGGCGGTCCGCCGCCCGGGTTCCAGGAGTGCCACACGGCCCTGAACAAGGACGGCCCGCACACTCCGCGTGGCGCACAGGTCATCCCCGGCACGAACATGACGATGTATGAACTGGCAGCGAAACTGGCCACCGAGGCCAGCACCAACCTGTACACCACGGTGCGTGACTGGGTCGCCAATGAGAACGGCCAGAACGCCGCGGTGCAGCTGTTCCAGCAGGGTGGTCCGATGCCGTCGCTGAACAGCCTTCCGCACATCCCCAACATCCCGAACATCCCCTACACCGGCAGCTAGGGCTGATCAGCGGGTGCTCGGATCGCTCCAGTCGATCCACTCGCCGTGGGCGGCCACCCCGAGCACACCGCTGATTCCGGCCTGGTCGAAGGCCGCGACGAAGTCGTCGGTGCCCTCGGTGAAGTGAGCCCAGCCGTCCACGTGGGCAGGTATCACCAGCGCGGCGCCCAGGATTTCGGCGGCGGCCGCCGCGCGGGCCGACGTGAGCGTCAGCGGGCGGCCGTGCTCCTTGCTGGGCACGCTGGCCGCACCGGCGAACAGCACCGCGATGTCGACGCGGCCGATCCGCTCGGACACCTGCCTGACCACGTCGATCGAGGCGTTGTCGCCGCTGAGATAGACAGTGGGTAGGCCGCGGCCGGACAGCACGAACCCGGTCACCTCGCAGTTGACGTGACCGCTGGCGTCCCGTTCCCCGTCAGCGGGGCCGTGGATCGCTGGAACCGCTTGCACCACAAGGCGATCCGATCCGCCGGGCAACTCGAAGGACTGCCAGGGAGCCAACCCGAGAGACGGTGGCCCCAACCTGCCGGCGCCCCCGGGGTGGGTGAGAACCAGGGGAGCGGTCAAGGCGAAGCGGCGTCCCGCGTCGTCCAGGTTGTCGGGATGCTCGTCATGGCTGATCAGCACCACGTCGACCGGGCCCAGCGCTTCGGCGCTGACGGCGGGTCCGACGGTCTTGGTCAGGTAGGCGTGTGGTCCGGCAGGGTCGAAGGTCGGGTCCATCACGATCCGGTGACCGCCGATGTCGACCACCGTCGTCGGACCGCCCAGAACACTGATCGCACAGTCGCGCCGCTGAGGGGTCACTGGCATGAGTCCACTCCGGATCAAACACTGATTCGTTGGTGAGTCTAGGGTTTTCGGGTGTCGGTTTCCCACATGATCTTGATCGGACTGGCGGGACTCGGGGCCGGCGCGATCAACGCGCTCGTCGGATCGGGCACCCTCATCACGTTTCCGACGCTGGTCGCGCTGGGCTACCCGCCGGTCACCGCCACCATGTCCAACGCGATCGGCCTGGTGGCCGGCAGCGTGTCGGGAACCTGGGGCTATCGCAGGGAACTGCGTGGGCAATGGGGGCGGCTGCGGTGGCAGATCCCGGCGTCGCTGGCCGGGGCGGTACTGGGTGCCTACCTCCTGCTGCATCTGCCCGAACGCGTCTTCACCCGAATCGTGCCCGTGCTGCTGGTGCTGGCTTTGATCCTGGTCGTCATCGGTCCGCGGATCCAGTCGTGGGCACGCCGACGCGCCGAGGACGCAGGCCGCTCCGCTGATCACATCACGCCGACTCGAATGGCGGCGCTGGTCATCGGCACCTTCCTGGTGGGCGCCTACGGCGGCTATTTCACCGCGGCTCAGGGCATCCTGCTGGTCGGCGTGATGGGCGCGTTGCTGCCGGAATCGGTGCAACGCATGAACGCGGCAAAGAATCTACTCACGCTTATTGTGAATGTCGTTGCCGCGGTGAGCTATACGCTGGTCGCCTGGGAACGGATCAGCTGGCCGGTAGCCGGGCTGATCGCGGTCGGCTCGCTGATCGGGGGATTGATCGGGTCACGCTATGGACGACGGCTGTCGTCAAATGCGCTGCGCGCCACCATCGTGGTGGTCGGGTTGATCGGGCTGTACCGGTTGCTCGCCGTGTAAACGCGACCGCGAAGACATACGATTCGGCAATGCCGGTTACTCCTGATGACGCAATAGCCGCGATCCGGGGCGCCGGCGGTGCCTGCCCCGGTTATCGGGCCCTGCACGCCAAAGGCACTCTGTACCGCGGCACCTTCACCGCAACGCCGGAGGCGGCGGGGCTCTCCCGCGCACAGCATCTCGACGGCTCGCCGGTCCCGACACTGGTGCGGTTCTCCAACGGCTCGGGCAACCCGGCTCAACCGGACGGTGCACCGGGCGTGCGCGGCCTGGCCGTGAAGTTCACTCTGCCCGACGGCAGCACTACCGACGTCTCCACGCAGACCGCCCGCCTGTTCGCCGCCAGCGGACCCGACGGATTCGTCGACCTGCTCAAGGCGCTGCGACCCGGCCCGACCATGCCGGCCCGGCTGGCCCGCCTCTTCGCGACCCGGCCGGCCCTGCTGCGTGCTCTGCCGGTTCTGGCCGCCGCCGGCAAGACCCCGGCAAGCTACGCCACCATCGAATACCACGGATTGCATGCTTTCCGCTGGGTCGCCGCCGACGGCAGCGCGAGATTCGTTCGCTACCATCTGATCCCGGCTGCCGGGGTAGAGCACCTGTCGCTACTGGCGTCCCGCAAAAGGGACCGCGACTTCCTCACCGACGAACTGAACACGCGCCTCGGCAACAGCCCGGTGCGGTTCGATTACCGCGTCCAGATCGCCGGACCCAACGATTCGACGGTGGATCCGTCGGCGCCCTGGCACAGCGCGGACACGGTCAGCGTCGGCACCATCGAGATCACCGGCGTCGACACCGAGCGCGAACACGGCGGCGACATCGTTGTCTTCGACCCGATGCGCGTCACCGACGGCATCGAACCCTCCGAGGACCCGGTGCTGCACTTTCGCACCTTGGCATATTCGGCGTCGGTCAAACTGCGGACCGGCGTCGACCGCGGCGCCGAGGCACCCGACCCCGAATAGGCATAAACATGATGGGGGCCCGGCAACCTGGGCCCGGGACGTTCAACGAATCCGCAGCCACCGCCTTCGACAACGCCACCGCCTCGTTAATTGATCATCACTGGCGCAACAGGATTCAACTGACTGTCGCCGCCGCGGCGTCCTCGATGACGTCCAGCGCCACGCCGCGGCGTTGCCACGCTCGACGTTGCCGCATCGCTCCGTTGCCGAGCGCGGTGACGCGGTCGAGTTCGTCGACGACGTGGTGGTATTCGTCCAGGGCGTCCAGTGCCGGGCGGACCCGGTGCACCAACGCGCCCAGCAACTCGCGCACCGGCACCGCCCCGCGCCCGCCGACCAGATCCAAGGTGCTGCCGGCCAGCCCGTCATGCGCGGCCTTCCAGTACGCCGCACGCAACGCGGCCGGCGGCAACCGGTCGACGGTGCGATCGCGCTCGTCGACCGCGGTCATCACGGCCGCCCGGATCAGCGTGGCCAGCAACACGGTCTCGGCGGCGGTCGCCGGCACATCGGCGACCCGCACCTCCACGGTCGGAAAATCCGCTGACGGGCGCACGTCCCAGTAGACCATCCCGGCATCCAGGATCACCCCGGTATCGACCAGCATCCCCACCGTGCGGTCGTATTCCTCAACCGAGGCGAAATACGGCGGCGCACCCGCGACGGGCCAGCGCCGCCACAACACACTGCGCCAGCTGGCATAGCCGGAGTCGCTGTTGCGGTAGATCGCCGAATTCGCGGACAGCGCAAGCAAAGTCGGCAGCCACGGGCGCAACCAATTGCCGGCGTGGACCGCCGCACCGCGGTCGGGCACCGCCACGTGGACATGGCACCCGCAGATGCCCTGCTCATGTGCCACCATCCCGAACCGCTCGCCGATCTGGCGGTAGCGGGGGGTGTCGGTCACCGGGAACTCGTGGGGAGTGACGGGAGGCAGCCCCAGGGCCAGCAGGCGCACGCCGACCGCCTCGGCGGCCTGCGTGGCTGTGCGTCGCAGCTCGGTGAGCTCTTCGTGCAACTGTGCAGAGGTGGTCGCGACGCTGGACGTCGTCTCCACCTGGCAGCTGGCCAGCTCTACGTCGAGCTCGACGCCGTGGCGTGCGGCTTCGGCGGCCACGTCGCGATTGCGCGGAGCGGGCTCGCCGGTGTCCGGGAGGACCAAAAGAAATTCTTCTTCCACACCGACCGTCGGGAGGTCGCCCTCCGAGCGCCGCGTGCTCATGCTCCGCAACCTACCCGGCTGATGACCGGGCAAACCTGCTCTCAACCGGTGTTATGCATGGGAACTTGGCCATGTCGGCGATTTCCCAGTACGAACGCGGTTAGTTGGGGACAATGGCCTCGAAGGGAACCGGAGTTCGGCCCTCACGGGGTCTCTGGGGTGGGTTCAGTGAGCGTGCGCGGCACGGTCCGATGAAGGAGCGATCTAGCAGTGTTAAGTCCCCGGTTGCAGGAACACGACTACGTCCTCGATTCGACCGAGAACCTGGTCGCCCAGGACGGCATCGAAGCCGTGACGATCCGCGCGCTCACCAAGGCCACCGGTGTCTCCAACGGCGCCATCTACCGCACTTTCGAATCCCGCGGCGGCCTGCTGGGCCGGGTCTGGATCCGGGCCGAACGTCGTTTTCTGGATCAGCTGACCAGTCTCGTCGAGGAGGCGAAGGCACAGCCTGGCAGTGAACCCCTGGATGCGGTCTATGCCGCCGCCGAGACCTCGCTGCTGTACCCGGACTTGTACCCGGGTTCGTCTGCATGCCTGATGACGGTGCGTCGCGACGACGTCGTCAGCCAACCGATGCCCGCCGATATCGCCGAGCACCTGCGGGGCCTCGAGCGCGAACTCGCCGCGGTCATGGCCCAGCTGGCCGAAGGCCTCTGGGGGCGCAGCGACGACAGCGCAGTCGACCTGATCGCCACCTGCATCATCGATCTGCCGAAGTGGATCGGTCTGCGCGGTGGACGGTACAGCCTGCCCATCCTGCGCGAATACCTGCGCGCGGCGGTGCGATCGGTACTTGAAGTGGGACCCCCGCCGGCCGGGGCAGACCGCGAGTTGGCGACCAGCGGCGCTCGCCACGGCGCGGCGTAACCGTCGTCAGGAAATCGCGAGGGCGTTGTCCACGGTCGGGAAGATCGGCAACTCCGCGGTCAGTCCGCAGGCAGCCACGATCCGGCTGACGATCGGCGCGTGGGTCACCAGCCGCAGTTCGACGCCGCGATTGCGGCACTGTTCGGCGGCCTCGCTGAGCACGCTGTAGGCGCAGCAGCCCATGAAGTCGACGTCGATGACGTCGACGACGAACGGTCCGGGTGCCGTGGCCGTGGCGGCCGCTTCGGTGACCAGCTGGCGCCAGGTGTTTTCGTTGCAAGCGTCGATTTCACCGCCGGCGTGGATCACCACCGCGTCGCCACTGCGATCGGTGATCGCACGCAGCGTGCTGCGGGGCTCGCCGAGTTGGTAGACCAGGCGGGTACTGAGTGTGAGATGTGAGGAAAAAGATTCTGCGATGACCAGGCTCATGGTGCACTCCTAATCGACTGGCGCAAGTCGCGCCGCGATGGATGCCCGTCCTGCATATCTGAAGACAGACAGATAAATCGCCCTGTAGATACCATTTCTATAACAAGACAGGTCTGTCTGTCTACATGGCTGGGGTAAGAGTACGGTAAGTCACGTTATGACAACGCCCGACGTCACGGGCCCCGGGGGTCCCGCCGTGCCCGCCCGTGAACGGATATTGAATGCCGCCTACGACTTGTTCGGCCGCCGTGGAATCAGGGCGGTGGGCACCGAGGAAGTGATCGAGCGTGCCGGGGTGGCCAAGGCGACGCTCTACCGGCACTTCGCGACCAAGAACGCGCTCGTCCTGGCGGTGCTCGAGCGGCGGGAGCAATTGTGGACGCACGGTCTGATCGAGAAACGCTCCGCGTCGCTGGGCAGCACGCCCGAGGAACAGTTGCTGGCGATTTTCGACGTCCTGCACGAGTGGTTCCACAATCGGGACGGCTTCGAGGGCTGCTCTTTCATCAACGTGCTGCTCGAGTTGGGCGCCGACCATCCGGCCGGCAAGGCGAGCATCGTCCATATCAACAACGTGCGTGAGATCGTACGCACGCGGGCGGTGGCCGCGGGTCTGCGCGACGTCGAGGATTTCGCGCGGTCCTGGCAGATCCTGATGAAGGGCGCGATCATGCTCGCGGCCGTCGGCGACACCGACGCCGCCCTGCGATCGCGCAGCATGGCCCGCGGCCTCATCGATCAGCACCGCCCACCCGACGGCATTCGCCCCGAAACGGACCGCGAAGAGGCGGTCGGTTAGGTCAGGCGGCCTTTTCCGCAGCCTGGGTTCCGGTCTTGCGGTAGTGCTCTTCCTCCAGTTCGGCGATCGCGCGAGACGTGCGTTCGCGCAACAGGATCGCCGCGGTGATGCCGCAGATGACGGCGATGACCAGGGCCACCCAGGAGAACCGGGACATCCAGCGCTCGGCGGCCACGCCGGCGTAATACACCAGGGCGGTGGTACCCCCGGCCCAGCAGATGCCGCCGCCCACATTCGCCGCCAGGAAGCGCGGGTAGGGCATCTTCAACGCCCCGGCCAGCGGCCCGGCGAAGATGCGCAGCAGGGCGATGAAGCGGCCGAAGAACACCGCACGAACACCCCAGCGGTTGAAGGTCCGCTCGGCCAGTGCCACATGCCCAGGACCGAAGTGCTTCGGGAATCTGCGGCCCAGGCGGTCGAACAGCGGCATCCCGAAACGCCGGCCGATCGAATAGCCGATCGAGTCGCCCACCACGGCGCCGATCACCGCGGCCGCGCCGACGCCGATGGGGTTGACCCCGATCTCGTGATGCGACGACATCAACGCGGCACTGACCAACACGATCTCGCCCGGCAGCGGAATGCCCAGGCTTTCCACTCCGACGACGCCGCCGACCAGCAGGTAGATCGCGAGCGGCGGGATTGAATGCAGCAGGGCGTCCAGATCCATGGATAAAGAATGCCTGACCGCCGCCGGATACGCGGCACAACGCCGTCAGCGAATACTGTCGTGACGTCAAGACTCAGGACAGCTCCGGAGGTCCCGTTGGAATTCAACCTCGCGCAGATCATTTCGGCGGTGGCCGCCGCCAACCCGGACCGCGACGCGATCGTGTTCGGCGACCGGCGATTCACCTTCGCTCAGACCGAGGAACGGGCCCGGCGTTTCGCACGCGCGCTGCACGACTGGGGATTGGGCGCCCACCGGGAACGCGCCGAGTTGGCGCCGCATGAATCGGGCCAGAGTCACCTGGGGCTGTATCTGGCCAACTGCAACGAGTTCCTGGAAGCGATGATCGGGGCCTACCGGGCCCGGGTCGCTCCGTTCAACGTCAACTACCGCTACGTCGCGGACGAGTTGGTGTACCTGATCGGCAACGCCAACGCGGATGCGCTGGTCTACCAGGCGCGTTTCGCCCCGACGTTGGCCCAGGCTCTGGAACGCGCGTCGAAGCCGGTTCGACTGATCCACGTCGACGACGAGTCCGGCAACGCGCCGCTTCCGGGGGCGGTGCGCTACGAGGAGCTGCTGGCCTCTGTTTCCGACGAACCGTTGGACGTGGTGCCCTCGCCCGATGATCTCTACATGCTCTACACCGGGGGCACCACCGGTATGCCCAAGGCGGTGCTGTGGCGTCAGCACGACATCTTCATGAATGCGATGGGCGGCCGGACCTTCGGCACCGGCGAACCGGTGCGCAGCCTGGAGGAGATCGTGGAGCGCTCCCGGCCCGACGGCCCCGGATCCATGACGGCCGCACCGTTGATGCACGGGGCGGCGCAGTGGGCCGCGTTCATCAACTTGTGTGCCGGGCGGCCGTTCGTGATGGCGCCGACGACCACCCATCTGGATCCGGCCGAAGTATGGGCGCTGGCCAGCCGGGAGCGAGTGGTGTCGTTGTCGATCGTCGGCGACGCTTTCGGCCGTCCGCTCCTCGATGAACTGCAGACCGGCTCCTACGACCTTTCCGGGCTGTTCGTGCTGGTCACCGGTGGGGCGGCGTTGAGCGCTCCGCTGAAGCAGCGGTTCGTGGAAGTGCTGCCGCACCTGACGATCCTGGACGCCGGGGGCTCCTCGGAATCGGGCGCCCAGATGGGGCAGGTCTCCAGCGCGGCGCAGCATGCCTCGGGCAGGTTCGCACCCAATCCGGGTGCGGTGGTGGTCAGCGAGGACCTGACGCGGATCCTGTCGCCCGGCGACGACGAGATCGGCTGGCTCGCCCAGCAGGGCCCGATCCCGTTGGGCTACCTCGACGATGCGGCGAAGACGGCCCGGACGTTCCCGGTCATCGACGGCATCCGGCACTCGGTTCCGGGCGATCGGGCCCGGTGGGACGCCGACGGCCAGATCGAACTGCTCGGCCGGGATTCGGTGACCATCAACTCCGGTGGGGAAAAGATCTTCGCCGAGGAGGTCGAGGCCGCGATCAACGAGCATCCCGCCGTCTACGACGTCGTGGTGACCGGCCGTCCGAGTGAGCGGTGGGGCAACGAGGTCGTCGCGCTGGTGCAGCTGGTGGATGGCGCACACGCCGACGCGGAGGGCATCATCGCCGAGGCCGCGCGTCACATCGCGCGCTACAAGCTGCCCAAGGCGGTGATTTTCTGCGCCAAGGTGCAGCGGTCACCGTCCGGCAAGGCCGACTATCGGTGGGCGAAAGAGCAAGCTGTACAAGCTAATTGAAGAATCCTGATTTGTCGTTGCTCTTGTTCCAGCCACCGGAGCTGCTGTCGCCGGAGTTGGCGACGCCCGAGCTGCAACTGCCCGAGTTGTTGATCCCGTTGTTGTAAGAACCGGTGTTGTAGAAGCCGGACAGTGCGTAACCGGTGTTGTGGAACCCGACGTTGCCCCGGCCGTCGGAGTTGTGCCAGCCCGACGTGTAGCCGAAGGCGTCGGCGGTGCTGTTCTGGAATCCCGACGAATCCGAGCCGGTGTTGTAGAAGCCGGACAAATTGCTGCCGACATTGCCGAATCCTGAATTCGAAACGCCAACAGGGGTTTCCGAACTGCCGAAGCCCGTGTTGAGACTTCCGGAATCGAACAGCCCGGTGTTGGTGTTGCCCGAGCTGAACAGACCGGTGTTCCAGTAGCCGGAGTCGAATGCGCCGGTGTTGACCGATCCCGCGTTCCAGAAGCCGGTGTTGGTGGTCCCGGCGTTGCCGAATCCCCAGTTGCCGTTGCCGGAATTGAAGAAGCCGACGTTCTGGCGAAGGCGGCGTAAAAGCGCCGGTCCTGAGCCGGCATCTGGGCAGCGATCAAGTGGGGCGGCAACAGGATCCGGCAGAACGGCTGTTGCATCGCGGAAAGGCAAGCGCCACAAAGATATTGAGACCTGGACTCGCCGCCGGATGAAAAGGGGGCGCCGCGTTGCCAACCAGTCTTGATTCCCCGACCACTCTGCAACGCGACGCTGGCCAACCGTATCGAGAATCACGAGGCCGTAGGTGCGTTTTGGCCGAAAACCGTCGTGGGAAGTATCCGCGTGGTGGGCCGGGTGGCTTCGTGCTGGAATGTTCATCCGCAGTGGGCCCATCGGGTCTAAAATCTGGTCCCGTCGCCAGGCCTGTCGGGAGGTTACTGATGTCGTTTGTCATCGCGGTACCTGAGTTGGTCTCGACGGCAGCCGGCGATCTGGCGGGTATCGGGTCGGCATTGTCGTCGGCCGGCGCGGCGGCTTCGGTACCGACTACCGGGATCGTCGCGGCGGCCGAGGATGAGGTGTCGACGGCGATTGCGGCGTTATTCGCGGCGCACGGGCACGCTTACCAGGCCCTCAATGCGCAGGTCGGGGCTTTCCACGAGCAGTTTGTGCGGTCGTTGGCCGCCGGGGCCGCCGCGTACGCCGCCGCCGAGGCGGCCGGCGCGTCGCCGCTGCAGAGCTTGCTCGGGTTGATCAACGCTCCGACCCAGACGTTGCTGGGGCGCCCGCTGATCGGCAATGGTGCTGACGCACCGGACTTCTCGGGGGCACCCGGTGGTGCCGGCGGGTTGTTGTTCGGCAACGGCGGTCGCGGTGGTTCGGGCGCGCCAGGCCAGGCCGGCGGTGCCGGAGGAGACGCGGGCCTGATCGGCAAAGGCGGGATCGGCGGTGTGGGCGGGGCCGGCGCGGTCGGTGGGAGTGGCGGTACCGGAGGGACTTTGTTCGGCGACGGTGGCGCCGGCGGGCGAGGTGGGTCCGCCGTCGCGGGGGTGCTCGGTGGGACTCCCGGCACCGGAGGCCACGGCGGCAATGCGAACTGGTTCGGCTCCGGTGGTGCGGGAGGGCAGGGCGGGACGGGTCTGACCGGCGCCGCGGGGGTCAATCCGACGCCGACCGGCACAGCCGCGCCGGGCAGCAGTCCTGGCAGCGCGCCGATTACCGTCAGCAACCCCGGCGCTGGCGTCACGGTCGTCGGGAGCGGTGGAGGTGTTGGCAGCGACGGGACTGCCGGTCAGACGGGCGGCACCGGCGGGACAGGGATGGAGCCGATCATCACGGTCGATCCGCCCGGCATCGGAGGGACTCTCACCGTCTCCACCGGCGCCGGTGGCAATGGCGGCCTGGCCGGCGTCGGCGGCGACGGAGGCGCCGGCGGGACTGGTGGCAGCTCCCTGGTCGTGAACAGCAGCCCGGTCACGGGTGCCACCAGCGTCTTCGGGGGGGCCGGCGGCAATGGCGCTCCGGGTGGGCCCACCGGCGGTGCGGGTGGCGCAGGTGGCCTGGGCGGGTTCGCGAACAGCCCCTACGCGGGTACCGCGACCGGCGGCAACGGCGGCAGTGGTGGTGCGGCGAGTACGGCGGCCGGCGCCGCGGGCGGTATCGGTGGCACCGGCGGCGCAGGCGGCACCGGCGGCCACGGCGGGCTGTTCCTAGGCAACGGGGGTGCCGGAGGTGCCGGCGGCGTGGGCGGCACCGGCGGGGCCGGGGCGGCCGGCTTTGCGGGCGGCGACGGCGGCGGTGGCGGCTCCGCCGTCAACAGCGCGACCGGTACTGCGGTCGGTGGAAACGGAGGGACCGCGGGCCACGGCGGGATCGGCGGGACGGGCGGTACGGGTGGCGCCGGCGGCCTCGGTGGGAACGGTGGGGCGGCCGGCTTCATCGGAATCGGCGGTGCCGGTGGCGTGGCCGGTGCCGGGGGAGTCGGCGGCGTCGGTGGCATCGGTGGTGCGGGCGGCGACGGCGGCGGGGGCGGGGGAGTCTCGATCACGGCCAGCCCCGCGGGGGCGCTCGGCGGCCAGGGCAACAACGGCGCCCTCGGTGGTGACGGCGGCGTCGGCGGTGCGGGCGGTGCCGGCGGAACGGGCGGCGGCAGCGGGGGAGCCGGTGGCCTGCTCGGGTGGGCCGGGGCAGCAGGGGGCGCTGGCGCCGGTGGCTCGGGCGGCGCCGGCGGCCAGGGCGGTGTCGGCGGCAGCGGCGGCAACGGCGGGGACGCGACTACCGGTGGCGCGGTCGGTTCGGGCGGCAACCTGGCGCTGGGCGGACAGGGCGGACTTGGCGGTGCCGCCGGAGGTCCCGGGGGCAGCGCCGGTGGCACCGGCCTCCTGGGTGTGCCGGGCAGTAACGGGAAGGCCGGACAATTCGTTTAGGCTCGGCGGAATGCGGAATGAGGTGCCGCAGTATCCGATCGAGTCGGTCGACAACGCGCTGAAATTGCTGCTTCTGCTCGGTGAGCAGCCGCAGATCCGGCTCAGCGAGGCCACCCGATACCTGGGGGTCGCGTCGTCGACCGCGCATCGGCTACTGGCGATGCTGGCTTACCGCGGCTTCGTCCGCCAGGATCCGGATTCCAAGGCGTACCTTCCCGGTCCGGCCCTGACCAGCGTGGCCTTTGCGATCTTCGGCCGCATCGACATTCCGCGCGCCGCCATGCCGGTGATGCGTGGTCTCAGCGAGCGACTCGGCGAGTCTATTCACGTGGGGATGCTCGATGGCGCCAACGTCCGCTTCGTCGCCGCGATCGAGGGTCCCAAGGCGGTTCGGGTGGCCTCCCGGTTGGGGCGCACGATGCCGGCCCACTGCACCTCGACCGGCAAGGCCCTACTGGCTGGATTGCCGGAAGACGAAGTGCGGCAACTGTTTCCGCATAAAATGCTGGAACGCGTCACGGAGCGCTCGATCGTTGACCGGACCCGGCTCGAGACCGAACTGGCTCGCATCCGCCGGCAGGGCTACGCCACCAACCGCGAAGAGAGTGAGGAGGGCGTCGCCTCGGTTGCGGTGCAGATCCCGATCCGCGCGCCCGGGTTACGGCTGGCGCTGAATGCCGCCGCGCCGCAGGGCCGTCTGCCAGCGTCGAAGTACGCGGCGGTGGCGGCCGCACTGATTGAGGCGGCCGAAGAGATCGGCGATCAGCTGGGCTGAGCGTTCAGGCGCGCGACCTCGTGCCGCCAGGCGGACTCGATGTTGAAGCCGGACCCCAAGTCCGGCAGGTCATCCCAATCCTCGTCGTCGATGTCGCGCAACGTGCCGCCGGCGGCGCGCACCCGCAACGACATGCGGGCCAGCGCGTCGACGCTGATCGCCTGCAACACCGCCTGTTCGACGCTGCCCGCGGCGCTGGTGATGCCGTGGCCGCGGCAGATCACCACCGGCCGGCCGCCCATGGCGGCCACCATGTCCTGGCCCAGCCGTGCATTGCGGATCAGCACGGCCCTTTCATAGACCGGCACGCCGCCGCGAGCCAGCCACGCGCCGGGGATATCGAAGGCGCCGTAGATGGGCCGGATCGCGATACCGGCCAGATCGGCGGCGACGACCGCGGGCGGGTGCAAGTGTGCGACGGCCCGGTGACCGGCCCCGGCCCGCAGGGTTTCGAGGTGGATGGGCAGCTCGTTGGGCACCCGGTAGCCGTCGAGTTCGCCCGGGGCGCCCTCACTTCCGTCGAAGGTGATGAGGCGGATGTCGCCGGGCCGGGTGAAGGCCACCCCGGTGTCGGTGTCACTGCGACATCGGATCAGCAGATGCTCGTCGTCGACCCGCAAGCTCAGATGTCCCAGCATGCCGTCCACCAAGCCGCGGGCCGCCGCGACCCGACAACCCTGTGCCACCAGCGCGCGCTGGGATTCCAGGCTCATCTCGGCGAGCCCAGACGGATTCCGCCGTCGGGGTGAACCGTCTCGCCGGTGATACCGCGAGATCGGTCCGAGGCCAGGAACACGTAGCTCCACGCATGGTCGGAGCCGGCCAACGCGACGTTGAGCGGGGTGCGGGCGGCCAGATCGGTTGCCCGGCCGGGGGAGTCGTCGAGGCGGACGTCGTCGAGTCCGAGGCTGGCAAGCCCGCGCAGGTCGGTGTTCAGGGTCCCGCCCGGTGCCACTCCATTGACCCGGATCTGGGGGGCCAGGTCGTGCGCCAACGCCGTCACCAGGCCGCGGACCGCGAACTTCGACGGCACGTAGAGCACGCCGCCGCGCCCCGGGTAGTAGGCGGAGGTGGATTCCGTCAGCACGATGCAGGGGCCGGTCCCGTTTCGCAGCGCCGGCAATGCGGCTTTGACCGACTGCAGGTGGCTGAGCACGTTCGTGCGAAACAACTCGTCGAACGCGGCGGAGAGGTCATCGGCATCGATATCGTCGATCCCCCGGTAGAAGTCGAACACCCCGACGCAGTTGACCAGCGTGTCCAGGCCGCCATGGGCGTCCACCGCGACGGTGACGGCATGCTCGTTGTCGGCGCGACTGGTGGCGTCACCCCGCACGACCGGGACGTCGGGCAGTTCCGCGCCGAGGCGCTGACACTTGTCCCGATCCCGTTCCAATACAGCAACTTTGGCGCCCTCGGCAATGAACGCATCGACCACCGCCCGCCCGATTCCCGAACCGGCGCCGACCACCAGGGCCCGTTTGCCGTCAAGCCATCCGGTCATCGCCGTCCTCTGGCTCGTCAGGCAGCAGCGGGGCCTGTGAGTTGCCGACCATGGCCGTCAGCGTACGGGGGTTCTGCCAGGTGAGAGCCTCGACCTCGAGGGCGTCCAGCGTGATCTCCCGCCCACTGCGGGGGCAGCGGATCAGTAGGCGCGACCCGTTGCGCGTATCGACCCGCTGCACGACGACCTCGGTGAATTCGTTGGCCACCGTGATCGGCTCGCCCACCGGGTTCACAGGAAGACCGCCAGGTTCTGCATGCGCAACACCGATTCGTCAGCAATGATGCTGCGGCGGGCCAACTTCCAGCAACCCTGGTCGTCATCCCGGCGCAGCACGTCTTCGCGGCCGCAGGACAACAACGCGGACTCGTTGACGTCGCCACGACTGCGGAACAGCAATTCCGCCGATTCGACGAGCAGGTGCGCCGGATCCTGTTCGAAGGTGCGCACGTTGGTGATGAAGTGCCGCAGTCGCGACGGGGGATCCTCGGCCCATACGTGCTCGGTGGCCATCCGGGCCACCCGCTGAGTCAGCGAATACTTGTCCTCGTCGAAGTGGGCCATACCCGGCGAGGTGTCGAATCCGGCGCCGCGGGCCGTGGTGACGCGCACCGGCATCACGTAGCGGATGTCGTCGGTCATGGTGTCCAGCCACGCCTCATACTGTTGCGCGTCCAGTAGATACGCCTCGTCGACCAGAAACTGGTGCGCCTGCTGATGCCGGATATCGTTGAACGGCAGAGCGTTTCTCATACGGACTCCAATTGCCGGGCCCACAGTTTGAGCAACTCGCGCTGGTTGTACTCGTTGTAGCCGACCTGCGCCCGGCCCGGCCCGTGGAACGACTCCGCGGGCAGCGCCTCGATCACCGGACTGTCGTCGGAAAGCAGTCCCATCCGGCTGTTCAGCAGCAGTCGCCGGGCCATCGAGCCCCCCGCCGTGGTCGTCAGTGAGACCCAGTTCTCCACGTCGTCCTGCTCGAACATCCCGGTCGACCCGAAGCACATCAGGTAAGCCTTGTACGAGTCTTTCTTGAACTGTTCGGGCGCGGCCGAGTCCACGGCGAACCACGAACACACTTCGGTCTCGTTCTCGCTGATCGGTTGCCACTGCCGGATAGAGATGAAGGGCAGCACCTGCTCCCCCTGGGGGAGTTTGGGCCAGTTGTGCACGAAGCTGAGGTTGGGGAAACAGGTGGCGGCCGAGAACATGAAGCCGTCCTGCGCCACCACTTGCTGCTGGGCGGGCGACCACACCGATTTGATGCGGGCGATCATCTCGTCGGGGTAGCCCACGTAACGCATGCGTTCATCGAAGTCGCCGGGCGGCAGCTTGTAGGTGGTTCCTCCGCCGCTGCCGGCCCAGTAGGTGGCTCCGTCTTTGCGCTTCTGCGCCTTGGGTTCCCGGAACAGACCGATCTCGACGATCGAGGCGTGAGTGTGCGGCGTGTGGTACATGTCGCCGGAGAAGTTCTCCGCGCCGATCTTCCAATTCGCCTTGATCCGCCACCGCTGGGGACCCCTGACCTGCAGGCCGTGGGAGCTCTGCCGGGTGTAGAAGTCCAGATAAAACGCGAAGTCACCGAGGAATTCGCGCAACGGCGGCGCGTGCGGGTCCAGACTGATGAAGATCAGTCCGTTGTAGGTGTCCAGATTCGGTGCGGGCAGCAGTGTTTGGCTTTTGTCGAAGCCCTCGTCGCCGCCGTAGGCGTCGCGGTGGAACGGCAGGCCGGTGAGACGCCCGTCGTTGCGGTAGGTCCAACCATGGTATGGGCAGCGGAAATTGGAGGCGTTGCCCATCTCGGCGCGGCACACCTGCATCCCGCGGTGCAGGCACATGTTGAAAAGGGCCCGCACCCGCCCGTCCGAGTCGCGGGTGATGATGAACGAATCATCGAGCACGCGGCGCACCACATAGTCTCCGTCGTGCGGGATCTCGGACTCGTGAGCCACGAACATCCACGCCCGGTTGAACAGCCGTTCCTTCTCCAGCGCGAACAGGTCGGCGTCGTTGTAGATGTGCGCCGGGATCATGCCCCGACGGACGTGCTCGAAAAGTTGGTCGGTCACCCGCACCTGCCCTTCGCCCCGGGTGTATCTCTGTCCTACAGAGAACCATTCTGCCCTGCGGCCACAGCAGTTCAAACGGCAACTCACAGGCGGCTTACATTCAAACCTCGGCGCGTAAGGGGAATTCTGGAATTTGTGGCCGCGACGGCCGACGTGCCAGGGGAGGACAACATGCGAAAGGTCGGGCCACGGGTGCTGGCCACGATCGAACGGCAGGACTGGCTCGATCGGCCCAGTTACCGTCTCGAGCACATCCTGACGCTGCTGTTCAACGCTCTGGGCGGGATGCGTGACCGGGTGATGAACGCGCTGAACGGCGTCTGGCTCGGGCACCCGGTGCACCCGCCGTTGGCGTCCCTGGCCAGTGGCGCACTGGGGACGACGGTGGCACTGGACGCACTGAGCCTGGTACCGGGACGGCGCCCCGCGGCCGACCGGAACACCGCACAGATCGCGTCTCATGCGCTCGGCCTCGGGATTGTCGCCAGCATCGCGTCGGCCGTCACCGGGGTATCCGATTGGCAGCACACCCACCGGGAGGACCGTCGGGTCGGGCTGGTGCACGGCGCGGTGAATTCGTGCGCGACCTTGCTCTACGGACTGTCCTGGCGGGACCGCCGGCATGGCCGCCGTCTCCGGGGAGTCGGCCTGGCGGCAGCGGGTTACGCCGTCACGCTCGGCGGCAGCTATCTCGGCGGAGCGTTGGTGTTCGATTCCGGCATCGGCGTCGACCGGTCCGGTGCGCGGTTGCGCAACAGTCAGTGGACACCGGTGTTGCCGGCCGGGGCGCTCAACGGGAAACCGGTTCGCGTCGAGGTCGGCGGCGTGGGACTGGTTGTCTGCCAGGGCGATCCGGGACAGGTGGCAGTGTTCGGAGAGTTCTGTCCGCACCTGGCGGCGCCGATGGCCGACGGTTGGGTAGATCGCGGGCGGATCGTATGTCCCTGGCACGGCTCGCGATTCGCGCTGGAAACAGGAGAGGTGTTGCGCGGCCCCTCGGCGGCCCCGTTGCCATGTTACGAAGCCCGGGTGATGGAAGGAAACGTAGAAGTGCGCGGAGTGGCCCATTGAACGCATACGAAGTGCTCAAGGAGCACCATGTGGTGCTGAAGGGATTGGGGCGCAAGGTCAGCGAGGCGCCAGTGAACAGCCAGGAGCGGCATGAGCTTTTCGACGAGATGCTGCTGGAACTGGACATTCACTTCCGCATCGAGGACGACCTGTACTACCCGGCGCTGGCGGCAGCCAGTGAGCTGATCGCGATCGCCCATGCCGAGCACCGTCAGGTGGTGGATCAGCTGGGCGTGCTGCTGCGCACCCCGCAGAGCGCGCCGGCTTACCAGCAGGAGTGGAACACCTTCAAAACCGTGCTCGAGGCGCATGCCGACGAGGAAGAACGCGACATGATTCCCGCGCCCGCGCCGGTGCAGATCACCGACGCGGAACTCGAGGAGTTGGGCAACAAGATGGCGGCGCGGATCGCGCAGTTGCGTGGTTCGTCGCTGCACAAGTTGCGGACCCGCGGCAAGGCGGCGCTGCTGAAGGCGATCTAGGACGATCTAGGACGATCTAGGACGCCGGCCGTCTGCCGATTCCGGCCATCATGATCGGCGTGAATACCCGGACGGCTTCGCCGAAGCGGGCAGCTGCAGCGGCGGCGTCCGCCTCCGAGATCAGTCCGGCCTCCACCACGGCCGCGCGCAGACTCTCGAAGGACAGGCTGAAGAAGTCGAAACCGGCTGTGTTGGAGTCGATCACCTTCGCCCGGCCTTCGCCGCGAACTTCTGTCAGCCCGGCGGCGGCCAGATCGGCGACCACGCGGCGGCCGTAGCGCGGTTCGAAGCCGGACTGCTGCATGAACGTCAGGATGGCATCGGTGACAAGGTCGAGTTGAGCGTCGACCGCGTCGAAGCCGAACGGTGTCCAATCCAGATCCTCGATCACCATCCATCCGCCGGGCCGCAACGTCGCGGCCAGGCGCTCGATGATCTCTCGCCGGTCCGGCAGGTGTTCGAGCACCAGCCGCGAGTGGACCAGGTCGAACTGCCCTTCGGGCAACTCGTCCGTGCGAATGTCGAGGCGCCGCACCTCGATGGTCTCGCCGGCCAGCGATTCGATGAAGCGGGTGTCGATGTCGACGGCCACCACGCTGGCCCCGCGACTGGCCATCCAGTGCAGCAGCGATCCACCACCGGCGCCGACTTCCAAACAGCGCCAGGGCTTTTCAGAGCTACGAAGGCCGAGCTCGTCGAGCAGAGCCTGGGTGCCCGGGTCCCACAGGCTCTCCATGGCGCCCAACCGGGTGCGCTCCTCGGCGAAGCCCTGGTCGTACACGTAATCGCTCGGCATGGCGCCAAGGGTATCGGTCAGCGCGCTCCCTGGTCAGCTGTCCGAGCCGGACGCGCCTTGACTGCCGGTGCTGCCGTTCGCGCCGTTGCCGCCGACGCTGCCCGCGTTGGCGTCGCCCCCCGAGGCGCGACCGCCCGCACCTCCGGAACCGCCCGCGCCGGCCGCGCCACCGGCACCTCCGGCGCCGGCCGCGCCACGGCTCCCGCCGTCACCCGCTGAGCCGAGCAGCCCTCCGGCTCCCGCCGTTCCGGCCGCGCCTCCGGTTCCGCCGGTTCCGCCGGCGCCGCCCTTGCCGCCTGCTCCGCCGGTACCTCCGGTGCCGCCGGTGGAATCGTTGTCTCCGGTGCCGGCCGCGGTGGCGTTGCCGCCGGCCCCGCCGGCCCCACCGGCAGCGCCGACTCCGCCGGCGCCCCCGATGCCTCCTGTCCCGCCGTGTCCCGCATCGCCGCCATTGCCGATCAGCATTCCGCCGCGCCCGCCGTTGCCGCCGTCGCCGCCGGCTCCGCCGGTGCCGCCGACGCCCCCGGTGCCGCCGGCGCCCCCGGTGCCGCCGACACCGCCGGTCGCCTGCCCGATGCCGGGGGCGGCTGCGCTGACGCTCGCCGCACCTCCGGCACCACCCACACCACCTGTCGCGCCGGTGCCGCCCGAACCGCCGATGCCGCCGGCGCCGCCCGCGCCGCCGTCCCCACCGTCTCCGAACAGCAGCCCGGCATTGCCGCCGGCGCCGCCGTGACCGCCGGTACCCGCGACGGTGGCGTTGCTGCCCAGGCCGCCCGCCCCGCCCTGGCCGCCCGCGCCGCCCTTGGCGACAAACAAAGAGTTGCTGGTACCTGAATCGCTGCCGGTGCCGCCGCTGCCGCCGGTGCCGCCGACCTGGCCTGCGGCACCAGCAGTTCCGGTGGCGCCGTCACCGCCGGTGAACAGCCCGGGCACCGTGCCCGCTTTGTCACCGCCGGCGGAGCCGGTGGCCGCGGGCCCGCTGACAGGGGTGGCCACGCCCGTCCCGGGCAGGCCGGAGCCGCCGTGCCCGCCGGCGCCGCCACTGCCGAACAGGTTCGCGCTGCCACCGGCGCCGCCGTTGCCCGCCGCGCCACCGTTGAAACCAGTCGCCGCCGCGCCGCCGGTGCCACCGGCGCCGCCGTTGCCAAACAACCAGCCGCCCGCACCCCCCTGACCGCCGGCCGCCCCGAAGCCGCCACCGCCGCCGCGTCCGCCGTTGCCGAACAAGCCCGCGTTTCCGCCATTGCCGCCGGTCAAGCCGGAGGAACCCGGCTGGGTGTAGCCGGCGCCGCCGTTGCCCCACAGCAGGCCGCCATTGCCGCCCGCCGGGTTCGACGCGGTTCCGTCGGCGCCGTTGCCGACAAGTCGCACACCGAACAGTTCCAGGCCGGGTTCGGCGGCGGTGAGGCCGGCAAGGTTGGTGGCCTCGGCGCTGGCGTAGGACGCCACGGCGTCGTGCAGAGTCTGGACGAACTGACTGTGAAACGCCGACACCTGCCTGCTCAGCGCCTGAAATGTCTGGGCGTGCGTACTGAACAGCGCGGCGACGGCCGAGGAGATCTCGTCGGCGCCGGCCGCCGCGATGTCGGTCGTGGAGTGCGCCGCCGACGCCCGTGCCGCGTCGATCGATGACGCGATTGCGGTGAGATCGCCAGCGGCGGCGCCGATCAGGTCCGGTGTGGTGAAGAGGTACGACATCGCTGAAACCTTCGTTGCCCGCAGAACGGAATGATTCATCGCTACTGAAGGTTTTAGACGATTATGAAGAAATCTTCAACCCTATCGCTGGACGCCGATTGTTAGTCCCGCGCCGGAACGCGGCGCGGCCAGGCAGGGCGGGGTGACGCCGTGCCTGGCCGCGCTGATTGAGGGTGTTGCCGGCCTTGGTCAGCCGTTGTTGCCGGACGCGCCTTCCTGACCGATGCTGCCGGTGGAGCCGTTCACTCCGGGTAGGCCCGATGCCGCATTCCCGCCGGTAGCCGTGCCTACGACGGAGGAACCGGTGCCTGGTGTTCCGGCCGCGCCGCCGTCACCGCCGACCCCGCCTACGCCGCCGGTGCCGAGGGCACCGGCGAGGCCGAACAGCCCGCCCGCACCCGCTGCGCCGGCCGCGCCGCCATCGCCTCCGGTGCCTCCGTCGCCGCCGGTGCCGCCCGTGCCGCCATTGCCGCCGAAACCGCCGTCGGACGCGTTGCTCGGGCTCGCTCCGGTGATTGACGCGTTACCGCCGCCTCCACCCGCGCCTCCGACGCCCCCGGTTCCGCCCGCGCCACCGATGCCTCCGGCCCCGCCGTAGCCTGCATCTCCGCCGGAGCCGAACAGGAATGCGCCGCGACCGCCGGCTCCTCCGGCGCCCCCGTTGCCGCCGTTGCCTCCGGTGCCGCCCGTTCCGCCGGTGCCGCCGGTGCCGCCCTGTCCGCCGACCGCCTGACCGCTTGCGGAGAAGTTGGCTACGGTGCTGACCGTTGCGGCGCCGCCGGTGCCGCCGACGCCGCCGTCGGCGGCCGTGCCGCCGGATCCACCGACTCCGCCCACGCCGCCGTGACCGCCGTTCCCGCCGTCGCCGTAGAAGAGTCCCGCGTTGCCCCCGGCGCCGCCGTGGCCACCGGCGCCCCCGGCGCCGGCAACACCGGCATCGGTGCCGGCACCCCCGAGGCCCCCGTGGCCACCGACGGCTCCCTGGGCGAGGTAGGCGGCGTTGGGGGTGCCGCCGCTGCCCGAGAAGGCACTTCCGCCGATTCCGCCGGTGCCGCCGACCTGGCCGACAATTCCAGGATCGCCAGGGTCGGGCGAGCCGCCATAGACGATCGGGGGGCTGCTCCGCCCGAGGATGCCGCTCCATTGGCGCCGGTCGCGGCGGTCCCGTTGTTCGGCGTGATGGCGGCGGTCCCGGTCAGGCCGGTGCCGCCGTTGCCGCCGGCGCCGCCGCTGCCGAACAGGATCGCGTTTCCACCGATGCCGCCGGCACCCGCAGCGCCGCCGTTGATGCCGGTCGCCGCGGCGCCGCCGATGCCGCCGGCACCGCCGTTGCCGAACAGCCATCCGCCCGCGCCGCCACTGCCACCGGCCGCACCGTAGCCACCGCCGCCGCCGGCCCCGCCATTTCCGAACAATCCGGCACTACCGCCGTTACCCCCGGCCAAACCGGAGGCGCCCGATTGCGTGTAACCGGCACCGCCGTTGCCCCACAGCAGACCGCCTTTGCCGCCGTTGGGGTTCGCCGCGGTCCCGTTGGCGCCGTCGCCGATGAGGAGCAGACCGAACAGCTCCAGGCCGGGCTGTGCCGCGGCGATGTTCGCCAGGTTGGCGGCTTCGGCGCCGGCGTAGGACGCCGCGCTGGAACTCAGCGTCTGCACGAACTGGCTGTGGAACACCGATGCTTGGGTGCTCACTGCCTGAAAAGTGTTGGCGTGCATGCTGAAAAGGCTTGCGACGGCCGCCGATACCTCGTCGGCGCCGGCCGCCAATATGCCGGTGGTGGAGCCCGCGGCCGCGGCCCTGGCCGCGTCGATCGATGACGCGAGCGAGGTCAGGTCGCCGACCGCGCTTCCCACGAAGTCGGGGGCGGTGATCACAAATGACATAGGTGTCCTTCCGACGGAGCAGCCGAGAGTGAAATGCCAAACGAATTTGCCAGCGTCGCGGAACTTAGCATCGTGTCCTGTCCCGGGTTGGCATTTTTGCGAAACTGTCAAAACGGGTGTCGTGGCCCGGCGAGTGACAGCGGGTAGCCTCACGCTGTGTGAAGGCCGGGGAGCGCGTCGCGTCGCAGCGTGACATCTCGGCGGAGATCGCGGCCATCTCGGCCGGCCGTCAGCCAAACAGCGCCGGCGCGATGCCGCGCCTGAACTACCCGCCCTATCGCAGTAGCACCCTGCGGCACCCGGACAACCCGCTGTTGGCGGTCGACCCCGACGAGATCGAGCGATCGGCACCGTGTTTCGGCCCTCAGGACGTCGATCCGCTTGACGCCGACCTGACAGCCGGGCACCCGGGCGAACCGATCGGGGAGCGCATCATCGTGACGGGACGGGTTCTGGATGAATCCGGCCGGCCGGTCGCCGGACAGTTACTGGAAATCTGGCAGGCCAATGCCGGCGGACGTTACCGCCACCAACTCGACCGGCACCCTGCCCCGCTGGACCCGAACTTCACCGGTGCCGGCCGGTGTCTCACCGGCCCCGATGGTTCCTATCGCTTCACCACCATCAAGCCCGGCCCCTACCCATGGCGCAATCACCACAACGCCTGGCGCCCTGCGCACATCCACTTCTCGGTATTCGGAACCGCTTTCACCCAGCGCCTGGTCACTCAGATGTATTTTCCGGGCGACCCCCTGTTCGGCCTGGACCCGATTTTCCAGTCGGTCCTCGACCCCGTGGCACGGCAACGACTGGTCGCCCACTACGACCATGACGTCACCGAACCGGAGTATGCGACCGGCTACCGCTGGGACATAGTTCTGCGCCGGTGTTCCGCCGATGACTGAATACCGTTGCACCCCAGGACAAACCGTTGGTCCCTTCTTCGGCATCGGGCTGCCGTTCGCGCGCGCCGCTGAGTTGGTCCGCGACGAGTTTCCCGGCGCCGTCGAACTGCACGGCACTGTGTACGACGGGGCCGCGGCCCCGGTGCCCGACGCGCTGGTGGAGATTTGGCAACCCGACAACGCCGGCCGCATTGCGCGGGCGTCCGGTTCGCTGCGCCGCGACGGATCGACCTTCACCGGCTGGGGCAGGGCGGCGACC
Source organism: Mycobacterium sp. 23 (assembly GCF_048287075.1). Classification (NCBI taxonomy): domain Bacteria; kingdom Bacillati; phylum Actinomycetota; class Actinomycetes; order Mycobacteriales; family Mycobacteriaceae; genus Mycobacterium; species Mycobacterium sp. 23. Next base: position 1,322,771 of record NZ_JBLVUX010000005.1, on the reverse strand, counting down.
GACGCCGACGGACACTACGCGTTCACCACGGTGGCTCCGGGCTCGGCGAACGCGCGCCCGCCGTTCTTCGCCCTCACCCTCTTTGCCCGGGGGTTGTTGGATCGGCTCTTCACTCGCGCGTACCTGCCGGACGCCGACCTGGACGCCGTCCCGGAGTTGGGCGGTCTGGAACCGCGGCGCCGGATGACGATGCGCTGTGTCGCTGAAAGTGATTCCGGCCGAGAGCGATACCGTTTCGATGTGCACCTGCAGGGTCCTGACCAGACGGTGTTCCTGGTGTACGGGGACGGTCCGACGTGACCAACCTGCTGTGGCCGGGTGACCAACGAGCCGGCGAGCACATGAGCGATCAGGCGCTGTTGCAGTCCATGCTCGCGGTGGAGTCCGCGTGGTTGGGCGCCCTCGGGACTGCGGGCCTGGCACCGGTCGCGACTGCCGACCTGCGGAACCTGGTGGGGGAGCAGGACTGCGAGCGGATCGCGGCCGGCGCCGAGGACGGCGGCAACCCGGTGATCGGCCTGGTGGCCTTGCTGCGCCAGCGCACGGTGCCGGCGTTGAGTCCGTGGATCCACCGGGGGCTGACCAGCCAGGACGTGATCGACACCGCCCTGATGTTGGCGCTGCGAGGCGTCATCACAGGACTGGGTGCTCAGCTGGCGAGACAGATCGACGCACTGTCCGCTCTTGCCGCTGCGCATCGAGGCACCCCGATGGTCGCCCGCACACTGACCCAGCATGCCGCGCCCACCACGTTCGGCGCCAAGGCGGCCGGCTGGCTCAATGCCGTTCTGGACGCCCGTGACCGGCTCGACGGGCTGTCCACTCCGGCTCAGTTCGGCGGTGCCGTCGGAACCTGTTCGGCCACGGTGGAATTGGCCACCTTGGGCACCGGTGCCGCTGACCCGGCCGAGCTCGCCGAAAGCGTCGCGCGCACTGCCGCAACGATGCTGGGACTCGACTATCGTGCGCCCTGGCATACCGCGCGCGGGCCGGTCACGGTCGCCGCTGACGCCCTGGTGGCGTGCACGGACAGTTGGGGCCGCATCGCCTCCGATGTCGTCACCCTGGTGCGCCCGGAAATCGGTGAAGTGAGCGAACCCGCCACCGCGGGGCGCGGAGGCTCGTCATCAATGCCGCACAAGCGAAATCCCGTGTTGTCCATTCTGATTCGGCGGGCCGCGATATCGGCGCCACCGCTGGCCGCCACCTTGCACCAGGCGGCCGCGCTGGCCAACGACGAGCGCCCCGACGGCGCGTGGCATGTCGAGTGGGATACCTTGCGCACCCTGGCCCGACGGACTCTGGTGGCGGGTTCGCAGTGCGGCGAACTGCTGGCCGGATTACAGGTGCACGCCGGACGGATGGCCGAAAACCTGGATGCGACAGACCTTCTCGGCGAGCAACGCGCCATAGCCGAACTCACCGGCAAGGAGCCGTCGCCGACCTACTTCGGCGCGATCGACCGGTTGATCGACGAGAGCTTGCGGCGGGCGCGGCACGCCGTCGGCGGTTAACCGGGCTTCTGCGCGACGATGGCCACCGCGGCCAACCTCTCGCGGTGCCTGCGGAAGGTGCTTCGCATCGCCAGCACCCGCCTGCGCGCGTCCGGTTGACTGAGCACATTCTTACCGAATCGGATTGCACCCCATAGTCCTTCGTCGGCAATCACCCGTCGCGGTGCCAGCAGTGCCATCGGTGCCGTCGCGACGTGGCGCACCACCAGTCCGTGGCCGCCCAGCAGTTCCGACCACTCCGCCACTGTCAACGGGCGCGCGTTGACTCTGATGGCGCGGGCCAGCGACTGCCGGACGTCGGTGGTGACCTCTTCGGGTAGATCGTCGGGGGTCAGGGCAAGCTCGTGGATCGCGTAGCGTCCGCGCGGCCGCAGTAACCGGGCGGCCTCGGCGACGATGGCGTGCTTGGCCGCATCGCTCTGCATGGTCAGCATCGCCTCGCCGATCACCACGTCGGCGCTGGCGTCGGGCAGGCCCGTGTCGGCCGCATCGGTGACCTTCACTTCGCCGTGACCCGCCACGACACCGCGTACCAGGTTGGCCGCGTCCGCGTCGGCTTCCGCGCCGACGTACGACCTGGGCCCGCGGGCGATGATCTCCGCCGCGGTCCGGCCCAGCCCCGGAGCCAGCTCGATGACATCGGCGTTGGCTACCTCGGCGCGGACCAGCAGGGTGCGGGTGAACTCGACGCCCCCCGGGCGTAGCACCCGCTTGCCCAACCGGGCCAACAGCCAGTGTCCGGGGACGTGCTCGTCGTCCCGGCTGGAAAGCGGAAGGGGGTCTTTGTCGGAAGTCATGATGGAGTCTGTTGCTGCACTGTAAGGTAACGCAGCCGGTGCACGGGGTGGGCGCCCGTCCGGGATTTGTACAAATTTACTTGTGTAAACTCGTTAGTCCACGCCGCACGCGCTCGGGAAGGGTTGGGTGACTCGCCATGGCAGATCCTGATTCGGGGCCGGAGTCGACCGGTCGCCGTCGCGCGGTACTGCGGATCCTGCGCTCGTCCCGCACGCCCCTGAGCATCGTCGCGATCGCAAAAAAGCTTGCGGTGCATCCCAACACCGTGCGTTTTCACCTGGACACGCTGGTCGCCGAGGGCCGGGTGGAGCATGTGCAGCCGAGTCGCCGCGGCCCCGGTCGCCCGCCACTGATGTTCCGCGCGGTGCCGCAGATGGATCGCGACGGTACCCGGCAATACCGGCTGCTGGCCGAAATCCTCGCCATCGGCCTTGCCTCCGAACCTGATTCGGACGCCCGGGCAGTGGCGGCCGGCCGGGCGTGGGGCGAGCGCCTCGGATCCCCCGGACCCGATCCGGACGCTGAGAGGTCCATCGCCCACCTGGTCGACGTACTCGACGACCTGGGTTTCGAGCCGGAGATCCGCGACGCCGGCGGCCACCCGCAGGTCGGACTGCGGCACTGCCCGTTTCTCGAGCTCGCTGAACGGCAATCGAGCGTCATCTGCCCCGTCCACCTCGGGTTGATGCGCGGCGCTCTGGAGACGTGGGCGGCGCCGGTGACCGTCGAGCGCCTGCAGGCCTTCGCCGAGCCGGACCTGTGCCTGGCCCACCTGGCGCCCGCGGGAGTGCAGCGGTGAGTTTGGGACGCGCCACGGAAGTGGCCGTCACGTTCGTGTGGCTCGGCATGGTGCTGGCCATCTCGTTCCTGGAAGCCCCGCTGAAGTTCCGGGCGCCGAATGTGACGCTGCAGATCGGACTGGGAATCGGCCGCCTGGTATTTCGCGCGCTGAACACCGTGGAGGTCGCGTTCGCCCTGCTCATCGGGGCGCTCGTAGTGGCCGGTCCCACGCCGGCACGGATCACGGTGGCGTTTTCGGTCGCGGCGGTGGCCCTGGCCGTGCAATTGATCGCGGTGCGGCCCCGCCTGACCCGGCGTTCCGACGAGGTGCTTGCCGGCTTGGAGGCACCGCGTTCGCGGGCCCATTACGCCTATGTCGGTCTAGAGGTGGTCAAGGTGGTGGCGTTGCTCGTGGCGGGGATACTGCTACTGAACAACTGAAAGGTGAGGGCATGGAATCCATCTCGCTGAACGACCTGGCGTCCGAGAAGCTGGCCGAGGCGCGGCAGTCCAACAGTGGCCGCGCCGCCCACACCATCCACGGCGGACATACCCACGAACTGCGCCAGACCGTGCTGGCCCTGATCGCCGAACACGAGCTGTCCGAACACGACAGTCCCGGCGAGGCGACGTTGCAGGTGCTGGCGGGTCACGTGCGGCTGACCGCCGGCGACGATGCGTGGGAGGGCAAGGCCGGTGACTACCTGGCCATCCCGCGAGTGCGCCACGCCCTGCTGGCGGTGCAGGACTCGGTGGTGATGCTGACCGTGCTGAAGTCTCAACCCGGCGCTTCACACTGACCGTGCTGAGCTCCCCCTGGTCGCGGGACTTCGGTTTGCGGGTACCGATCGTCAACGCACCCATGGGTGGGGTCGCGGGAGGCCGGCTGGCGGCGGCGGTGACCGCGGCCGGCGGGTTGGGGATGGTTGGGATGGGCAGCACCGCGACTCGGTCGTCGCTGGCGGCTGAGCTGCGTGAGGTGCGCGGGCGGTACGGGATCGGGCTGGTGGACTGGGTGATGCGACGCCAGAGCGGGCTGCTTGATGACGCGCTCGCCGCTCGGCCCGCGCTGTTGTCGATCAGTTTCGGCACTGACCTGTCCTGGGTCTCGGCCGCGCGCGATGCCGGAATACCCACCGCCACACAGGTTTATGACGCGGAAGACGCCCGCCGAGCGGCAGACGCGGGCGTCGACGTACTGGTGGCGCGCGGGGCCGAAGGCGGCGGTCACGGCGAGGTGCGACTGGCGACGCTGCCGTTGCTGGACGTGGTGCTGGACGTGGTGTCGCTGCCGGTCCTGGCGGGTGGCGGGGTCGCCTCACCGCGCAGTCTGGCCGCGGTGCTGGCCGCGGGAGCCAGCGGGGCATGGGTGGGTACCCGGTTGGCCGCCTGCCCGGAGGCGCTGACGGGGGCCCCCGGCCGTCAGGCTCTGATCGCGGCGGCCGCGACCGACACGCGGGTCACCCGGGTATTCGACGTCGCCGCCGGCCTGCCGTGGCCGGAGAGATTTCCGTCGCGGGTGCTGGCCGACGATTTCGTCGCGCGCTGGTCCGGTCACGAGGAGGCACTTGCCGGTGACCCGGACGCCTGCATCGGGCACCCGCCGCCGGTCGACGCGGGCCAGGGTGTCGGGATGATTCGCGACGACGCCACGGTGGGTGAGGTCATCGAAGTGATGTGTTCGGGTGCGGAGCAGTTGCTGTCGCGGTGGGCGACCTAGCGGGGTCTCACACCCCGCGCAGATAGCGCTTGGCGATTACCCGTTGCGCCACCGTCACGAACGGCCCGCCCAGTTTGCTCAACAAGGTCGCGGGCCGCGAGAACGCGGATACTTCGGCGTACACCGCGTCGTTGCCCGGGTCGTAGCGGACGGCGAAGCGTTCCTCGCCGGATTCCGGATGGCCGGGCAGCGTGCCGTAGGCAAAACCGCGGACGTCGGGCTCTTCGATCACATACACCACCCGGCACGGGGCCCGCAGCACGCCCAGCATCGTGACTACCACCACGGACGAGACGGCGACGGTGTCGGTGCTGGCGGTCACCCGCAGCCCGGCGCCGCGTTGCATTCCCCAGTGCATGAGGGCCTTAGCCGCGTGCTCGAACCGGTCTCGGCCGGTGCCGATCTGAGCCGACACACTCATGTGGTCGTAGCCCGGCGGAAGCTGATCGGCGGCCGTCGCGCCCACTTCCTGATAGGTCAGCTGTTGCTGGGCGAGCGTGCGCAGGTCCACCCTGCCCAGCTTGCCACTAATCCGCTCAAGATCCGCCGCCGGATCCTCCGGTGCCGCCGGCACCGCCGCTGCCACCCGCGCCGCTGAAGCCGTCGGGGGGAAGCCGTCCTGCCCCGTCCGGCCGGCGCTGCCCGGTTGCAGGTTGCCGAGGATGTTGCCGTCGCCGCCGTTGCCGCCGTCGCCGCCCTTGCCGCCCGGTGAGCCGCCCTGTCCGAATGGCGGTAGCGGACCAGTGCCGCCCGCTCCGCCGGCGCCGCCGTTGCCGCCCTTGCCGCCGGCCCCGGTCAGGCCCGCCCCGCCGTCTCCGCCGTCGCCGCCGGTCCCGCCCGTTCCGTTGACCTCACCGCCGAGGCCATCACCACCTCGTCCGCCACTGCCGCCGCGGCCGCCCGTGGTGGTGCCGGTCCCGCCTGCCCCGCCGTCCCCGCCGTTGCCGGGGCCCTGCGATCCTTTCCCGCCGTCGCCACCGTCGCCGCCGGAGCCGCCGGCGCCGACCTGGCCGTAGCCTCCATGGCCGCCCTGTCCACCCAGACCGCCCGTACCGACCAGCCCGCCGGCACCGCCGTCACCCGCGTCGCCGCCGTGACCGCCCGTCGCACCGTCGCCGCCGGTGCCGCCCCAGCCACCCATGCCACCCTCGCCGGAGAGGCCGGCGCCCCCACCGTCACCCCCGCGACCGCCGTTGCCGCCCGCTTGTTGCACGCCGGCCGCGCCCGTCTTGCCGGCTGTGGAGCCGGCACCCCCGACGCCGCCGACGCCGCCCTTGCTTGCATAGCCGCCGTCGCCGCCGTAACCGCCGCCGTAACCGCCGGCCTTCCCATCGGTGCCATTGCCGCCGTTGCCCGCGGTGCCGCCGTTGCCGCCGTCGCCGCCGGCCCCGCCGACGCCCTGGATTCCCGCCTTGCCGGTGGCGGCTTGCGCGGCTCCTCCGGCGCCCCCGGCGCCGCCCGCGCCGCCGTCTCCGCCGCGCCCGCCGCTGCCGCCGCTCTGACCGGTCACGCCGGCGCCGACTCCGTCCATGCCGTCCACACCGTTTCCGCCGGTGCCGCCGATCCCGCCGGCGCCGCCGCCACCACCCACCCCACCGTTGCCCGCCAGCGCGCCGCCCTTGCCGCCCGCCCCGCCGACGCCGCCCGTCCCACCGGCACTGGCATCGTTACCTCGCATGCCGGGGGCGCTGCCGTGTTTGCCGTCGACGCCGTCTGCGCCGGCACCGCCAGTGCCGCCGGTTCCGCCGTTTCCGACCTGTCCGCCATCACCACCTCGGCCGCCGGCGGCTCCGGTACCGCCCGGCGTGGTCGCGGCCGCACCGGTGCCGCCCGTTCCGCCGTTGCCGCCGCCGGTGGGGACGCCGCCCGCGGCACCTTGCTTGCCGGTGCTCGATCCGGTGCCACCGGCTCCTCCGGAGCCGCCGGTTCCGGGATTGCCGCCGTCGCCACCCCGGCCGCCGACACCGCCGTTGACCATCAGGTCGCCGTCGCCGCCGCGGCCGCCGTCACCGGCTGTTCCTCCGGTGCCGCCTGCACCGCCTGCTCCACCAGTGCCTTGGCTGCCGCTCTTGCCCGAACCGGCCAGCGCCTGTCCGCCCTGGCCTCCGTCACCACCTTTACCGCCGGTGCCTCCGACACCGCCTCCGCCACCTTTACCGCCGGTAGCGCCGCCGGCGGTGGCGTCGAGTCCCTGAGCTCCTGTGCCGCCGGTGCCGCCGACTCCGCCGACACCGCCGCTTCCGCCGGCGCCGCCGTTGCCGGACAGCGATCCGCCCAGGCCGCCGGCACCTCCGGCGCCACCGGCCCCGCCGATGTTTCCCGAGCCTCCCGACGCCCCTGGCGTGGCACCCCCCGGACCCTGCTGACCTTGGCCGCCCGCGCCGCCGTTGCCTCCGGCGCCGCCGTTGCCGACCAGACCTCCGTTGCCGCCCTGGCCGCCGGCGCCGCCGGTGCCACCGGGCGTACCGGCAAACCCGCCGTTGCCGCCCTTGCCTCCATTGCCCCCGCTGGTGGGAGACATGCCGGTGGCGCCCTGTTTGCCGGCACTGGAGCCGGATCCGCCGAGGCCGCCGGTGCCGCCGGAGCCCGGATCTCCACCGTCGCCGCCGGCGCCACCCGCACCACCATTGATGTTCGTCGCGCCGTTGCCGCCGTCGCCCGCAACACCACCGGTGCCGCCCGCTCCACCTGCGCCGCCAGCGCCCTGGCTGCCGGCCTTGCCCGTCGCGGACTGGGCAATGCCACCGGCTCCGCCGGCACCGCCGCCGCCGCCGAATCCGCCCTTGCCGCCGTCGCCGCCGTCGCCACCTGCCGCGCCGAACGAGCTGCCGTCGGCGCCGCGTCCGCCGGTGCCCCCGGTTCCGCCGGTTCCGCCCGTTCCGCCGGTGCCGCCGGCCCCGCCGTTGCCGGCCAGGGTTCCGCCCTTGCCGCCCTGGCCACCGGCTCCACCAGTGCCCCCGACTCCGCCCGTATTCCCGGTGCTGCCGGGGGAGGTGTCGGCGCCGGTGCTGCCGGTGCCGCCGGTCCCGCCGGTGCCGCCATTGCCGCCGTTGCCGACCAGACCGCCGTTGCCGCCCCGGCCGCCGGCCGCGCCGGTACCCCCGGGTGTGGTGGCGTTCGCGCCGGCACCGCCCGCACCACCGTTGCCGCCACTGGTGGGGGCGGTGCCGGTAGCTCCCTGCTTGCCAGTGCTGGAGCCGGCCCCGCCGGCGCCGCCGGTGCCTCCTGCGCCCGGATTACCGCCGTTGCCGCCCGTGCCGCCGACGCCATTGTTGACCGCCCAGGTGCCGTCCGCGCCAACCCCACCGTCGCCTGCGCCTCCGCCGGCGCCGCCGGTCCCGCCGGCCCCGCCCGCGCCCTGGGTACCGGTCAGTCCCGAAGCAGCCAGTGCCTGTCCGCCAGCTCCGCCAACGCCGCCCCCGCCCCCGGTTCCGCCGCGCCCGCCACTGCCTCCGGTCTGGCCTGATCCATCGGCGTTGATCAGGCCAGGAAGGCCGGATTGACCGTTGCCGCCCACGCCGCCGACCCCGCCGATGCCGCCGGTTCCGCCGGCACCGCCGTTACCCGCTCGAGCGCCGCCATTGCCACCGACGCCGCCGGTGCCTCCGGTCCCGCCGGTCTGACCGGGGTTACCCGAGTCGCCGAAGGCGACCGCCGAGTCGCCGGCTACCCCGGTCCCGCCGGTACCGCCGGTGCCCCCGGTGCCGCCGTTGCCGACCAACCCGCCGTCGCCGCCCTTACCCCCCGCTGCGCCGGTGCCTGCCAACGTGGTCGCGTTGGCACCGGCGCCGCCCCGGCCGCCGTTGCCGCCGGTGACGGCGTCGTTGCCGGTTGCGCCGGTCTTGCCGGTGGTGGAGCCGGTGCCGCCGGCCCCGCCGGTGCCACCGGTGCCCGGGTCGCCGCCGGCGCCCCCGGTACCGCCGACGCCACCGTTGACTGTCATGGCCCCGGTCGCGCCGGCGCCGCCGTCGCCGGCAATGCCGCCGGTGCCGCCGTTACCGCCGGCGCCGCCGACTCCCTGGGCGCCGGCGTGACCGGCAGCGGACTGGGCCGCGCCACCGGCGCCGCCGGCCCCGCCCGCGCCGCCCACTCCGCCGGTGCCGCCATTGCCCCCGGCCTTACCGGCGGAGCCCGGGGTGGTGCCGTCGGCACCGCGTCCGCCGACACCGCCGGTACCACCGTCACCGCCGGCGCCGCCGGCACCACCGACTCCGCCGTCGCCGGCCAGAGCCCCGCCGTTGCCACCGCGTCCGCCGGAGCCGCCGGTTCCGCCGGTGCCGCCGAAGTTGCCGGTGGCGCCCGGCGTGGCGGCAGGTTCGCCGTTGCTGCCGGTAGCGCCGTTGCCCCCGGTGCCGCCGGCGCCGCCGTTGCCGACGAGGCCGCCGTTGCCGCCGTTGCCGCCGGCCGCGCCGCTGATACCTGTTGCGGTTGCGTTGGCGCCGGATCCGCCGTTGCCGCCATTGCCTCCGCTGGTGTGGGCGCCGCCGGTGGCGCCTTGCTTTCCGATGGTGGAGCCGGCGCCTCCGGACCCGCCCGCGCCGCCCGCTCCCGGGTCTCCACCGTTACCTCCGGCACCGCCCGTGCCGCCGTTGATCGAGGCGACACCGTTTGCTCCGTTGCCGCCGTCGCCGGCGATGCCGCCCATGCCGCCGGTGCCGCCTTCGCCGCCGGCGCCTCGGCCGCCGGCCTGTCCGGTCGCCGATCGGGCAGCGCCGCCGACGCCGCCCTTGCCCCCGTCGCCGCCGGTACCACCGGCGCCGCCGTCGCCCCCTTGATTGCCGGCCGCACCGAGGGAACTGGCGTCCGCGCCGCGGGCGCCGCTGCCGCCGTTGCCGCCGTCGCCGCCGGTCCCACCGGTCCCGCCGCTGCCACCGTCACCCGCCCGAGTTCCGCCGTCACCCCCTGCGCCGCCAGCGCCGCCGCTGCCGCCGGTGTGGCCGGTGCTGCCGTTGTCGCCGGGGGTGGTGGCGTCGGCGCCGGCGGTGCCGGCCGCGCCGTTCCCGCCGCGTCCGCCGGTGCCACCGCTGCCGACCAGGCCGCCGTCGCCACCCTTTCCGCCGGCGCCACCGGTGCCGCCGGGTGTGCCGGCGTCGGCACCGCGTCCGCCGGTGCCGCCGTCACCGCCGCTGGTGGGCGTGAGCCCGTGTGCGCCCGCCGCGGCGCCACTACCACCGGCCCCGCCCGCACCGCCGGTACCCGGGTTGCCCCCTTGACCGCCGGCGCCGCCGTTGACGTTGCCTGCCACGCCGTCGCCGCCGGCACCGCCGTTGCCGGCCACACCGCCGCTGCCGCCGGCCCCGCCTGCGCCGCCGGCCGCGGGTCCGCGATCCACGCCGAACAGGCCGCCGCTGCCGCCCTTGCCGCCCTCGCCGCCCTCGCCACCGGACCCGCCGTCGCCCCCGTTCCCGCCGGCATGGCCGGTCGCGCCCGCCAGCAGCGCATCGGCACCACTGCCGCCGGCACCGCCGGCGCCGCCCGTGCCGCCGACCCCGCCGGTACCGCCGAAGCCGCCGTTACCGGCCAACCAGCCGCCGGATCCGCCGTCGCCGCCCGTACCGCCATTGCCGCCCGCTCCGCCGGCCGTGCCGGACGCGCCGATACCCGTACCGCCGGTGACACCGGAGATCCCGGCCGCACCGGCGCCACCGGATCCGCCCGCCCCTCCGTGGCCCAACATCACCGCGCTACCGCCCTGACCGCCCGCGCCGCCCAGGCCGTCCAGGGTTACCGCTCTACCTCCCGCGCCACCGGCCCCGCCGTTGCCCCACAGCATCCCGCCGGTGCCTCCGGTACCACCGGTGCCTCCCACGGCACCAGCCGTCAGCGCGACGCCACCGGCACCGCCGGTACCGCCGGCCCCCAACAGCCACCCGCCGCGGCCGCCGGCACCACCGGTTGCACCGGCCCCGCCCATGCCGCCGGTTCCGCCACGTCCGATGAGGCCGGCAGCACCACCGGCGCCGCCGGACACACCGTCGGCGAACCCGGCCGCTCCATTACCGCCGTTGCCCCACAGCAGTCCACCGGCGCCCCCGGCCTGTCCCGGCGACGTGCCGTCGGCGCCGTTGCCGATCAGCGGGCGCCCCAGCAGCGCCTGCGCGGGCCCGTTGACGGCGTGGGAGAGCAGCTGCCCGGCCCCGGCGACTTCGGCGGTCGCATACGACTGCGCGGCGCCGGTCAAAGCGGCCACGAACTGCTCGTGAAATGCGGCCGCTCGGGCTCCGATCGCCTGATACTCCCGACCGTGCCGGCCGAACAGCGCCGCAATCGCGGTGGAGACCTCGTCGCCGGCGGCGGCGGCCAGCGCGGAGGTCGACATCGCAGCCGCTGCGTTCGCCTCACTGACCGCCCAGCCGACGCGGGTGAGATCCGCCGCAGTCGCCGCCATGAATTCTGGCGTAGCGATCAACAAAGACATGACAATCCTCCACTTCGGGGCGCTCGGCTCGGCGCCGAATAGTCGCGCGCAAGGTCAGGTGTCGCCCGAAGTAAGTCCGTCGCCGGAGTTGCGGGCGCGGCGCGATCGCGCCGATTAAGGTGTCGAAGTCCCGATTGCCGGTGTCTTCGAACCGGTTGTGGCTCCGCTATTCGTCAGTCGGTGCAGGCAGTCCGCGAAAGCATGTGAGTTCGCTCGCTGACCCTGATGGTTCCGCGCGCCGGCAACGGGCATCCAGCGCTTCGCGAAAAGATCGCCAAGCAACTGAAATGGTTTGCATGACAACATCATTCGGTGTTCGAATTGTCGGTGTCAAGCGGTTTGGGAAATCGATAACCGGCGGCGAATGCAATATCGCTTCGGCGTCTCACGGCGACGCTGCGACCTGTGATTTCGTCATGAAAGGCGCTCGTCGGCGTCTCATTGCGAGACATATTGACCGGGCGGCGTCACGGGCCGTGCCTTTGATGCCGGACGCGCTACCGCCAGGCTAAACAACTGCGCTGACTGACATTCGGCTGGGGTCGTGATATTTGATCACAAATAAGGCCGCCGGCAGGGGCCGAGTCGTTAGTATCGTCGCGTGGATTGGCTGGCCGGCGATCGGCATCACAACGCACGAGAGCGAATCTATGACGCCGCCGGTGCGTTGGTTGAGGCCAGGGGCTTCGATCGGCTCAGTATCGATCTCATCGCCCGAAATGTCGGGTGCTCGCGGGCTACCGTCTACCGGCACGCCGGCGGCATCGAGGCCATTCGCGATGCACTTTTGATCCGGGCCACGACCCAGGTCGCCGAAACAGTCGCGGAGTCGGTCAAATCCCTTCCGGCCGACGAGCGGATGGTTGCCGCAATCCTGATGTCTCTCAGGGTGGTTCGCGCTCATCCCGTCTTCGCGGCGGTGGGTTCCTCGACGGCGACGGCCCGACTCATCGAGCAGACGCTGATCGGCTCTCCGCGCGTCCCGGCGGCCGCTGCCACCATCGCCGGACTGCCCGGTGATGACCCATTGGCGGCGCTCTGGATGGTGCGCGTCGTGCTCGGCCTGTTGTATTGGCCGATCACCGAAATCGAGGGTGGGGAAGAGGCGATCGTGCGCCGGTTCGTCGCTCCGCTCTTCGGTTGAGCAGATCTCACAGGACAACGCGCGTACGGTCGGGAGGGTGGCTGCACATGTATCGGAAAAGTTCACCCTGGGTAGTGACCTGACGGTCAATCGCCTCGGCTTCGGCGCGATGCGCCTCACCGGAGACGGCGTGTGGGGTCCGCCCGCTGACCGTGACGAGTGCGTCCGGGTGTTGCGGCGTGCGGTTGAACTGGGCGTGAATTTCATCGACACGGCAGATTCGTACGGGCCCTATGTCTCCGAGGAGATCATTCACGAGGCGTTGCACCCCTACCGGGGTCTGGTGATCGCCACCAAGGCCGGCCTGCTGCGCACCGGCCCGAATGTCTGGATCCCCCTTGGTAATCCGAGCTATCTGCGGCAGGAGTGCGAGATGAGCCTGCGCCGGCTCGGCGTGGAGACGATCGACCTGTACCAGCTGCATCGCATCGACCCGAACTTCCCGCTGGCCGACCAGCTGGGCGAGTTGGTCACGTTGCAGGGTGAGGGCAAGATTCGCCACATCGGCCTCTCCGAGGTCGACGTCGACCAACTCAATGCCGCACGGGAGATCGCGGCCATCGTGTCGGTGCAGAACATGTACAACCTGACGTCCCGCAAGGCCGAGCCGCTGCTGGATGCCGCGACCACTCAGGGCATCGGCTTCATTCCGTGGTTCCCGCTGGCATCGGGCCCGCTGGCGGCACCGGACGGTCCGCTGCAGAAGATGGCCGCCGCGCACGACGCGACGCCCTCCCAGCTGGCGTTGGCCTGGCTGCTCAAGCGGTCGCCGGTGATGCTGCCGATTCCGGGCACCTCGCGGGTGTCGCATCTGGAAGAGAACGTCGCGGCCACCCAGATCAGTCTCACCGATGAGGAATTCGAGGCATTGTCGGCAGCAGGTGCCGCGCAAGGTGACTGAATTGAATTCAACCGGCCATTAGCAGTTTCATTTGTCTTTAGTTGAATCGCGAACGAATTACTGTCGCGCAGCGCACAATACTTCTGCCCTATTCGGGAATGGGTTTGTAGCTTGGAGGCTGCCATGTCGTTCGTCGTCGCTACCCCACAGCTGTTAATGGCAGCGGCAACGGACCTGGCAGGCATAAGGTCGGCGCTCGGTGCCGCGAACGCAACCGCTTTCGCCCCGACAACAGAAGTGCTGACGGCCGCAGCCGACGAGGTGTCGACGGCAATCGCGACGGCATTCGGCGGGCATGCCAGGGCCTATCAGGAGGTCAGCGTGCAAGCGGCGGCATTCCACGCCGAGTTTGCCCGGGCTCTCAATTCCGGCGCCCTGGCGTATTCCGGTGCTGAGGCAACCAGCATCGACCAGCTCGTGCTCGCCGCGGTGAACGCACCCACCCAGGCGCTGCTGGGACGGCCACTGATCGGCGACGGCTATAACGGCGTGGCGGGCCAGAACGGTGGCGCTGGGGGCTTGCTGTTCGGCAATGGTGGCCGCGGTGGCGATGGGCGTCCAGGTCAGGTGGGAGGCAACGGTGGCGCTGCGGGTCTGATCGGAAACGGGGGCGCCGGTGGAACCGGGGGGCGGGCGTGGCGGGCGGCTCCGGCGGTAGCGGTGGCTGGCTGTTCGGCAACGGGGGCAACGGCGGTCAAGGTGGGGCTGCTCTCTTCGGCATCAACGGCGGCAACGCCGGTCCGGGCGGCAACGGTGGCAGCGCCCTGTTTTTCGGCGACGGGGGAGCGGGCGGGCAGGGCGGTACGGGCCTCACCGGTGCCGCGGGAGTCAATCCCACGGTCAGCGGCGTCGGCGCCACAGGGACCGCCGGCACCTGGGATGGCCGAAGTGGGGGTAACGGCAATGTGCAGGGCGGCAATGGGGGCAACGGCGCCGACGCCGGGCTTGGAGCCACCGGTGGTACCGGTGGAGCCGGTGGGGACGCGTCAATCGTCGATGCCGGTATTGGGGACGCAGTGGGCGGCGCCGGCGGCGCCGGCGGCGCGGGTGGAAATGGGGGTGCCGGTGGCCAGGCCGGAGCCGCGGTGGTTGATTCCGGAAATGCCACGGGCGGCACCGGCGGCAACGGAAACGTGGGTGCCGCACCTGGTGGCGCGGGCGGTGTCGGGGGGGACGGCGGCCTGGCGTTGAGCCAAGCGAACGGTGACGCCTACGGCGGGCTCGGCGGCAAGGGTGGGGGCGGTGCCACCGGAGCGTCCGGCGGTGGTGGTGGTGCCGGTGGCTTGGGTGGATATGGCGGTAACGGTGGACTCTTGGTCGGTAGCGGCGGTGCCGGTGGGGTCGGCGGCACAGGCGGTGCGGGAGGTGTCGGTGCGACCGGAGGTAGCGGTGGCGGTGGTGGTTTGGGCGGTTTCGCGTTGACCAATTCCAACCATGGCGCAGCGGGTGGCCCCGGTGGAGAGGGGGGAGATGGAGCCGTAGGCGGGACCGGCGGCACCGGCGGCGCAGGCGGGGATGGCGGCCGCGGCGGCCGCGGCGGCTGGTTGGTCGGAAACGGCGGCAACGGTGGGGACGCTGGACTGGGCGGCACCGGCGGCACCGGGGGCACTGGCGGTCAGGGCGGTGCCGGTGGCGGGGGCGGTGGCGCCGTGGGTGCAGCTACCTCAGGCGGTTCGGGAGGGGATGGGGCTGACGGTGGCACCGGTGGCACCGGTGGCAACGGCGGCGGCAGTGGCAGCGGCGGCATAGGCGGCGCGGCGGGTGTGCTGTTCGGTCAGTCGGGCGTCAACGGCGCGGCCGGTCCCGGCGGCGCGGGTGGTGGGGGAGGCATTGGGGGCGGCTTCGGCACTGGCGGAACCGGCGGTTTTGCAATCCCGAACTATGGCACCAGCGGCGCCGACGGGCAGCCCGGCGGCCCTGGGGCGTCGGGCCAATCTGGCTGAGCCGTCCGGTTGACAAACAATGCAGCAAAACGCGGAGCCAGCATGTCCGCTTGGCGCACAATACTTCTGCCCAAATTCGGGATTGGGTCCTAGCTGGGAGGCCGCGTGTCATTTATCACCGTCACACCGGAGTTGTTGATCACCGCCGCAAGCGATCTCGCGAGTGTGCATGCGACGCTCGGTGCGGCGAACGCGGCAGCCCTCGCCCCGACGACGCAGGTGCTGGCGGCGGCGGCCGACGAGGTGTCAGCGGCGATAGCGACGGTATTCGGCGGGCATGCCCAGGCCTACCAGGCACTCAGCGCACAAGCGGCGGCATTCCACGCGGAGTTCGTGCACGCACTCAATACCGGTGCCAGGGCGTATTCCGGTGCCGAGGCCGCCAGCATCGACCAACTCGTCCTCGGCGCGCTCAACGCACCCACCCAGGCACTCCTCGGCCGTCCCCTGATCGGCGACGGAGCCAACGGAGCGCCGGGCGCTGACGGCGGCGCCGGTGGGTTGCTCTACGGCAACGGGGGGCGGGGCGGGGATGGTCTGCCCGGCCAGGTGGGTGGCAACGGCGGCGCGGCGGGCCTGATCGGTAGCGGCGGGGCCGGTGGGCAGGGCGGAGCCGGGGCGGTCGGCGGCAACGGCGGCAGCGGCGGATGGCTGTTCGGCAGCGGCGGGGCCGGCGGGCAGGGCGGGACCGCGGTCGCGGGCATCAACGGCGGCAACCCAGGACAGGGCGGCCACGGCGGCAACGCCCTGCTGTTCGGCGACGGCGGGGCCGGCGGGCAGGGCGGCACCGGCCTGACCGGGGCGAATGGGGTGAATCCGGTATTCAGCGGTCAGGGCGCCACCGGGGTGTCCGGCATGCCCGATTCAGTGACAGGTAGCGCGTACGCGACCGAAGGGGGGACCGGTGGCGACGGCGGTCTCGGCGCCACGGGTGGCACCGGGGGTAAGGGCGGCGACGCCAGTTCGACGTCGAGTTTTGCCGTCGGCGGTAACGGTGGCATCGGTGGAGCTGGCGGTAATGGAGGCGCGGGTGGTGACGGCGGCTCTGCATACGCGGGCGGCGGTGCTGCTGCTGGCGGTAGTGGCGGGAACGGCGCCATCGGTCAGGGTTTTGGCGGCGCAGGCGGCACCGGCGGTAAAGGGGGTGCCACCACAAGTGTCGGGTCATCCAGCATCGCGGGCCAAGGCGGTAGCGGAGGAGACGGTGGAACCGGCACGTCAGGCGGCGCGGGTGGCACCGGAGGGGTGGGCGGCGATGGGGGACGCGGCGGCTTCTTTGTCGGTCAGGGAGGTCATGGGGGCACGGGCGGTCAGGGGGGCGTGGGCGGTACGGGTGCGGTGGGTGGCGACGGTGGCAACGCCGGCTCCGGCGGCGCGGCGACATCGGTTCTCAGTGCCAACAACACGACGGGCGGTAAGGGCGGCGTCGGCGGAAACGGCGCAATCGGCGGTGTCGGAGGCTCCGGTGGCGCCGGCGGGCGCGGCGGTAACGGTGGGGCTGGAGGTTTCCTCGTCGGTAATGGAGGAGCCGGCGGCACGGCAGGCACGGGTGGAGTCGGTGGAGTAGGCGGCGTCGGTGGAGTAGGCGGCGTCGGTGGCGCCGGCGGTGTCGCCGCGCCGGCCACGTTCAGCTTTGGCGGTAGTGGTGGGGCCGGCGGTAATGGCGGCGGCGGCGGAGCCGGTGGCGATGGTGGCGGCAGCGGGCTCGGTGGGCATGGGGGTGCCGGCGGGCTGCTGTTCGGCGATTCGGGCGCCAACGGCAACGCGGGCCAGGGCGGTGCCGGCGGTGCCGGGGGCGACGGTGGAGCCTTCGGCAAGGGCGGAGCCAAGGGCACCGGAACCACCAGCAGTGGCGCGACCGGGGCGAATGGCAAGGCCGGGGGACAAGGCGCCTCGGGCCAACCCGGCTAGCCGGCAGCCGGGGCGGGGTCGAATACGGTGTCCTGGTGACACACGACCGGGTCCCGCACCCCGGCGGGGGATTCAACCCGCCCGAGCCCACTGACAAAGGCGGCCCGGACTACCACCGGTTCATCGAGGGGGTGCGCAGGCTGCAGGATCACGCCCGCGCCGTCGACGCGCCCGACGACGTGATCACCCGGGCCGCGGACCGGCTCGAGGAACTGTCGGCCATGCTGGCGCCGTTCGACGCCGACGAATGGCAGTCGCCGTCGGGTCGCCGGATGGATCTGCCGATGCGCGGGAACGTCCTGACCATTCCCATGGACGCGCACAAGACGGACGACGGCCGCGTCGAGGGCTGGGCCCGGTTCGCCCGGTTCCACCTCGGCCGCAACGGGGCCGTGCACGGCGGTTCGCTCGGCATGCTTTTCGACACGGTGCTCGGGCTGACCGCCTCGGTGCTGACCGGCAGCCGCCGTCAGCGCACCGCATACCTGAAGATCGATTACCGCCAGATCGTGCCGATCGAAAAGGAATTGCAGTTCGATGCCGGTGTCGATAGCGAGGACGGGCGCAAGATCTTCGTGTCCGCCCGATTGAGAGACGGGGACACCCTGCTGACCGAGGCCAACGCGCTGTTTGTGCGGCTCAAGCCGGGCCAGCCATAGCCCCCAATCTGAATATGCTTCAAAAACAATTTCTTTGACAAACCATTGCCTAGGTGTCGAATATGAGTGCGGGTCGATCGGTGGCCGCTAGCTGATCGACCAGGGCATCCCCACCGCATCTCGCCGGGGCGCATCGGGCAACAGGCGGCAGCAGGGACAGTGGGTCGGGCCATGACCGAATTCTTGAACGCGGTAAGTCCTCGGTTATCCGGTGGATCGGGAGTCTCGGTAGCAATTGTCATTCCCGCCTATAACGAGGAACGATTCATCGGTAGGTGTCTTGCGTCCTGCCTTTGTCAGACATCACTGCCGGACGAGATAATCGTCGTCAACAACCGGTCGACAGACGATACCGCGACGATCGTGCGCCGGTTCCAGGCCCAAAACCGTCACATCGACGTACGGTTGCTGACCCAGGACGAATACCAGGGCATCGCGCCAACCCGCAATTATGGTTTCGACCGCGTGTGCAGCACCGTCATCGGAAGAATCGACGCCGATTCCCGCCTCGCTCCCGACTGGGTTGAGACAATCCGGCGCCGATTTCGGGACCCCGCTGTCGACGCGGTGACGGGACCGGTCTGGTACTACGATATGCCGTTGCGACAAAAGGTCTTTCGACTCGATCGCGCCGTCCGGGGCAGGTTGCATCGCAAGGCGCGGGACCAACGGTTCCTGTTCGGTTCGAATATGGCAATGCGGACTTCGGCGTGGCGCGCCATCCGTCACCTCACGCGGCTGGATCTCGAAGACCAACTGCATGAAGATATCGATCTCGCCCTCACCTTGTTCAAGAATGGCTTCGCGATCGAATACCAGCCCACCTTGGTTGCCGGCTGCTCAGGCCGGCGGGTGGAGAATTCCCCGCGCGATTTCTATCACTACGCGACGCGTTATCTGAGAACCGCGAGGGCACACAACGTCGATAGCCGCTCCGCGTTGATGACCGTGGCGATTTTGTTGCTGGGGTATTTCCCGGCCCATATCTTGCGTTCTTTCTACGACGGTGAAACCAACCGATTCACGGTGGCGCAGCTGCAGCACAGGGAGCGCCCCCGGCACAGCCAGGGGCCGGCGGTCGGTCAGTTGGAGGGTGTCTGGAGCCGTACCTTGCGCCCGGCCCGTACGCCGGGGCTGCCGGTGGCCGCGGCAATGCTCGGTTCCTAGGGCCGGCGCGCCGATTTCCGCACCGCCGCGGGGTCATCGGCTTGGGCTCCTCTTGGTCGGCATAGCATGGTCGCGATCGATTCCGCCGCGTCCCCGACCACGCCCGAGCCAGGGAGAATTACGCAATGAGCGCCCCCGCAGACCACGTCCAGACAGCCCCGATCCGGGTGCCTGCCGGGACTACCGCGGCGGCCGCTGTCGGCGAGGCGGGACTACCGAGGCGTGGGTCGCCGGACGCGGTCGTGGTCGTCCGCGACGCGGACGGCAAGCTGCGCGACCTCAGCTGGGTGCCCGACGCCGACGCCGAGGTGACCCCGGTGGCGGCCAACACCGACGACGGACGCAGCGTCATCCGGCACTCGGCCGCGCACGTGTTGGCCCAGGCCGTGCAGGATCTGTTCCCGCACGCCAAACTCGGCATCGGCCCGCCCATCACCGACGGTTTCTACTACGACTTCGACGTGGCCGAGCCGTTCACGCCCGACGATCTGGACAAGCTGGAAAAGCGGATGCGCCAGATCGTCAAGGAAGGTCAGCTGTTCGACCGGCGGGTCTTCGAGTCCAAGGACGAGGCGCGCGAGGAACTGGCCAACGAGCCGTTCAAGCTCGAACTGGTCGACGACAAGTCCGGCGACCCGGATGTCATGGAAGTGGGGGGCGACGAGCTCACGGCCTATGACAACCTCAATCCACGCACCCGCGAGCGGGTGTGGGGTGATCTGTGCCGCGGACCGCACATCCCGACCACCAAGCACATCCCCGCGTTCAAGCTGACCCGGAGTTCGGCCGCGTATTGGCGCGGAGACCAGAACAACGCCAGCCTGCAACGCATCTACGGCACCGCATGGGAGTCGCAGGAGGCGCTCGACCGCCACCTGGAGCTGATCGCCGAAGCCCAGCGCCGCGACCACCGCAAGCTGGGCGCCGAACTCGACCTGTTCAGCTTCCCCGACGAAATCGGTTCCGGCCTCGCGGTTTTCCATCCCAAGGGCGGCATCATCCGTCGGGAGCTCGAGGAGTACTCGCGCCGCAAGCACGAGCAGGCCGGGTACGAGTTCGTCAACACCCCGCACATCACCAAAGAACAGCTCTACATCACCTCGGGGCACCTGGAGTGGTACGCCGACGGGATGTATCCGCCGATGCACCTCGATGCCGAGTTCAACCCGGACGGCACCGTGCGCAAGCCCGGCCAGGATTACTACCTCAAGCCGATGAACTGCCCGATGCACCACCTGATCTACCGGTCGCGCGGCCGTTCGTATCGCGAACTTCCGTTGCGGCTCTTCGAGTTCGGCAGCGTCTATCGGTACGAGAAATCCGGCGTCGTGCACGGTCTGACCCGAGTGCGGGGAATGACCCAGGACGATTCCCACATCTACTGCACCCTCGACCAGATGCGCGACGAACTCACCTCGGTGCTGCGATTCGTGCTCGACCTGCTGGCCGACTACGGACTCGACGACTACTACCTGGAGCTCTCCACCAAGGACCCGGACAAATACGTCGGCTCCGACGAGGTGTGGGAAGAGGCCACCGAGATCCTGCGCGAGGTCGGCGAGGCCTCGGGTCTGGAACTGGTGCCCGACCCGGGCGGCGCGGCGTTCTACGGACCGAAGATCTCCGTTCAGGTCAAGGACGCGCTGGGCCGCAGTTGGCAGATGTCGACGCTGCAGGTCGATTTCAACATGCCGGACCGCTTCGAACTGGAATACACCGCCAGTGACGGTTCGCGACAGCGCCCGGTGCTCATCCACCGCGCGTTGTTCGGATCCATCGAGCGGTTCTTCGGCATCCTCACCGAGCACTACGCGGGAGCGTTCCCGGCCTGGCTGGCACCGGTTCAGGTGGTCGGCATACCGGTGGCCGACGAACACATACCTTACCTGGAAGACGTTGCGGCAGAACTGAAATCGCACGGCGTCCGGGTCGAGGTGGACGCCAGCGACGACCGGATGGCCAAGAAGATCGTGAACCACACCAATCTCAAGGTGCCGTTCATGCTGCTGGCCGGCGACCGCGACGTGCAGGCCGGCGCGGTGAGCTTCCGCTTCGGTGACCGCACCCAGATCAACGGGGTGCCGCGCGACACCGCGGTGGCGGTTATCGCCGACTGGATCCGCCGCCGCGAAAACGCTGCTCCCACAGCCGAACTGGTGAAAGTCCCGGAGGCCGGCCGTGAGTGACCCCGACGACACCATCCACGACCGCGGCGTCGGCCAGCGGGACCACCTGCAGCGGTTGTGGACGCCATACCGGATGAACTACCTGGCTGAGTCGCCCGCGACCCGGGACAGCGCCGACCGCGGTCAGCCGTTCACCGACATCCCGCAGATGTCCGACGAAGAAGGCCTGGTGGTGGCTCGCGGTGAACTCGTCTACGCCGTACTGAACCTCTATCCGTACAACCCCGGCCACCTGATGGTGGTGCCCTACCGGCGGGTGTCCGAACTCGAGGACCTCACCGAAGCCGAGAGCGCCGAGGTGATGGCCTTCACCCAGAAGGCGATCCGGGTGATCAAGAAGGTATCCCGGCCGCACGGCTTCAACGTCGGGATGAATCTGGGCACCTCGGCGGGCGGCTCGCTGGCCGAGCACCTGCACGTGCACGTCGTCCCCCGGTGGGGCGGC
This sequence comes from Mycobacterium sp. 23, assembly GCF_048287075.1. Taxonomy (NCBI): domain Bacteria; kingdom Bacillati; phylum Actinomycetota; class Actinomycetes; order Mycobacteriales; family Mycobacteriaceae; genus Mycobacterium; species Mycobacterium sp. 23. The sequence continues at coordinate 1,301,185 of NZ_JBLVUX010000005.1, read as the reverse complement.
GACGCGAACTTCATCACCATCGTCGGCGGCTCGAAGGTGATCCCGCAGCTGCTGCGCGAGACCCGGCGGTTGCTCGCCGACGAGTGGGCGAAGCAGCCATGAGGCACGGATGAGCAAACTGCCGTTTCTGTCCCGCGCGTTCTTCGCCCGCGCTACCGACCCGGTGGCCCGGGCCGCGCTGAAGGTCGGTCTCACCCCGGACCTCGTCACGGTGATCGGCACTGTCGGCTCGATGGCGGGGGCGCTGGTGTTCTTCCCGATGGGCAAGCTGTTCATCGGCGGGTGTGTGGTCTGGTTCTTCACCCTGTTTGACATGGCCGACGGGGCGATGGCGCGTATCCGCGGCGGCGGCACCCGGTTCGGCGCGGTGCTCGACGCCACCTGCGACCGCATCAGCGACGGCGCGGTGTTCTGCGGGCTGGCGTGGTGGATCGCCTTTCACATGCACGACAAGCTGCTGACCGCGGCGACGCTGATCTGCCTGGTCACTTCCCAGGTGATCTCGTACATCAAGGCCCGGGCCGAAGCCAGCGGACTGCGTGGCGACGGTGGTTTCATCGAGCGTCCGGAACGGCTGATCATCGTGCTGGTCGGGGCCGGGGTTTCGGATTTCCCGTTCGTCGCCTGGCCGCCGGCGCTGCCGATCGGCATGTGGCTGCTGGCTGTCCTGAGCGTGATCACCTGCGGGCAGCGGTTGTACGCGGTGCGCACCTCTCCCGGGGCCGTCGACCGTATTCCCATCCCAGGAAAGAACGAGCAGTGATACCGCCATCCGTAGGTCTGAAACTGCCCGGCCGGCCTCGCGACCTGCTGACCGGCAAGGCCACCGATTGGGCGTACGCCACCGGTTGGCGCGCCGTGCGGGTGCTGCCGGAGTTCGCCGCGCGCAACGCATTCGAGGCCGGCGCCCGCTATGCCGCCCGCAACGGCGGGCCCGAGCAGCTGCGCAAGAACCTGGCCCGCGTGATCGGGACGACGCCGGCGCGGGTACCGGACTCGCTGATGCGCGCCTCGCTCGCGTCCTATGCCCGGTACTGGCGGGAAGCCTTCCGGTTGCCGACGATGGATCTGCGCGAGTTGACCCGCCAACTCGACAGCGGAACCCACGGCCAGGACAATCTCAACGCGGCGCTGGCGGCCGGACGCGGCGTGGTGCTGGCACTGCCGCACAGCGGCAACTGGGACATGAACGGTGTGTGGCTGGCGCAGACCTACGACACCTTCGCGACCGTCGCCGAGCGCCTCAAGCCCGAATCGCTGTACCAGCGCTTCATCGACTACCGGGAGACCCTCGGCTTCGAGGTCATTCCGCACTCCGGCGGCGACCGACCGCCGTTCGAGGTGCTGTGTGACCGGCTGCGGGACAATCAGATCGTGGCTCTGATGGCCGAGCGCGACCTCACCCGCACCGGCGTCGAGGTCGACTTCTTCGGCGAACCCACCCGGATGCCCGCGGGGCCGGCAAAGCTGGCGATCGCGACGGGCGCGGCACTGCTGCCGTCGCACTGCTGGTTCTCCGGCGACGGCTGGGAATGCAACATGCAGACGCCGCTGGACTGCAGCAGCGGCGACGTCGGCGCCATCACCCAGGCCCTCGCCGATGAGTTCGCGCGCAATATCGCTGCCCATCCCGCAGACTGGCACATGCTGCAACCGCAGTGGCTGGCGGATCTGTCGGACGACCGGCAGGCCTGGTTGAAGGACGGCTGATGCGGATCGGGATGGTCTGCCCCTACTCGTTCGACGTGCCCGGCGGGGTGCAGTCGCACGTGTTGCAGCTGGCCGAGGTGATGACCGATCGCGGACATCAGGTCAGTGTGCTGGCGCCGATGTCCCCGGACACTGCACTGCCCGACTACGTGGTGTCCGCCGGCAAGGCCGTCCCCATTCCCTACAACGGGTCGGTGGCGCGGCTGCGCTTCGGCCCGGTCACCTACCGCAAGGTGAAGAAGTGGCTCGCCGAAGGCGATTTCGACGTGCTGCACCTGCATGAGCCGGGTGCGCCGAGCCTGTCGCTGCTGGCCCTGGACATCGCCGAAGGCCCGATCGTGGCGACGTTTCACACCTCGACCACCAAGTCGGTGGCGATGTCGGTGCTGGGCGGCATGCTGCGGCCCAGGTTCGAGAAGATCGTCGGCCGGATCGCGGTGTCCGACCTGGCGCGACGCTGGCAGATGGAGTCGGTGGGCTCGGATGCCGTGGAGATTCCCAACGGCGTCGACGTCGAATCGTTCGCCTCCGCGCCCCTGCTGGACGGTTATCCGCGACCGGGCAGGACGGTGCTGTTCCTGGGTCGCTACGACGAGCCGCGCAAGGGGATGGCGACGCTGCTGGCCGCCATGCCCACCGTGGTGCAGCGTTTTCCCGACGTGCAGCTGTTGATCGTGGGACGTGGCGACGAAGACGAATTACGCTCTCAGGCAACAGGATTCATCGATCACCTGAAGTTTCTGGGTCAGGTCGACGACGTCGGCAAGGCGTCGGCGATGCGCAGCGCCGACGTGTACTGCGCGCCCAACACCGGCGGCGAGAGCTTCGGCATCGTCCTGGTCGAGGCGATGGCCGCCGGCACCGCCGTGGTGGCCAGCGACCTGGACGCGTTCCGGCGGGTGCTGCAGGACGGAGAGCTGGGCAGGCTGGTTCCGATCGAAGACGGAGAAGCGCTGGCCGAGGCGTTGATCACGGTGCTGGAAGACGACGCGCTGCGGGCCGGATACGTCGCCGCCGGGAGTGAGGCGGTGCACCGCTACGACTGGTCGGTGGTGGCCAGTCAGATCATGCGGGTCTACGAGACCGTGGCCGGGTCGGGGGTCAAGGTGCAGGTGGCCAGCTGATGGTGTGGCTGATCGTCGGTGGCGTCCTGCTGTTCGTGGTGCTGGTGGTCTTCGGCGCCTGGGGCTACCAGCGGGCCAACCGGCTGGACCGGCTCAACGTCCGTTACGACCTGTCCTGGCAGGCGCTGGACAGCGCGCTCGCGCGGCGCGCGGTGGTGGCGCGCGCGGTCGCCATCGATGCCTACGGCGGCTCGCCCGAGGGGGAGCGGCTGGCGGCGCTGGCCGACGCCGCCGAGCGGGCGCCCCGCAGCATGCGGGAGACCGCTGAAAACGAGCTGTCCGCCGCGCTGGCGCTGGTGGACCCGGCGTCGGTGCCGGCGGCGCTGGTGGCCGAGTTGGCTGACGCCGAGGCGCGGGTGTTGCTGGCCCGCCGATTCCACAACGACGCGGTGCGCGACACCCTGGTGCTGGCCGAGCGGCGCATGGTGCGGTTGTTCCATCTGGGCGGAAGGGCGCCGCTGCCAACCTATTTCGAGATCGCCGAGCGGCCGCACGCGCAGCGGCACACCGGCGACAAGCTCAACCACCGCACCTCGGCGCGGGTGGTGCTGCTCGACGAGGACGGCGCGGTGCTGTTGCTGTGCGGGTCGGACCCCGCCATCGCCAACGCACCGCGGTGGTGGTTCACCGTCGGCGGCGAGGTCAGGCCGGGGGAGCGACTGGCCGAAGCCGCCGCCCGCGAGCTGGCCGAGGAAACAGGTCTGCAGGTGGCGCCGGGCGATCTGATCGGACCCGTCTGGCGGCGCGACGAGGTCTTCGAGTTCAACGGCTCGATGATCGACAGCGAGGAGTTCTACCTCGTACACCGCACCCGGCGGTTCGAGCCGACGCTGGACGGGCGGACGGCGCTGGAACGCAGCTACATTCACGGCGCGCGCTGGTGCGGGCCGGCCGACATCGCCGAACTGGCCGCCGCCGGCGAGATCGTCTACCCGCGGCAGTTGGGTGAGTTGCTGCCGAGGGCCAATCAGCTGGTCGACTCGGCCCCGCGGGATGCCGTGGCGCCGCAGTCGATCAGCTGACGCCCTGTTCGCCGAGACTGCGCCAGCGGTGTGGTTCGAGGTGGGAAGGGCGATCTGTACGCAGTCCCGCGGCCACGACCGCAGTGTCGCCGCCTCACGGCAAGCGCACCGGCCAGACCAATCCCGCCAGGGCGTCGTTGACCCCCTGTATCGCGCCCTGCTGCAGCTGCGCGCCCAGCACCACCGGATCGACCCGGGGGAACAACCCGGCCGGCGTCGGCACATCTTGGTAGGCGGTGCGGTCGTAGCCCAGCTCGACGAGCACCCGCAGGTCGGGCTGCACCAGGTCGGCCAGCGGATTCCCCAGGAACGGTATGGCGCGCAGCGGATTGAGCAGCGGCAGGTCGTGGGTCGGGATCAGGATGTAGGTGGTCAGGCTGTCGGGCGACACCGGCTGCACGATGCCCGACGCGAACTGGGCGGCCGACAGCGAGTACGACGGGTGGATGTAGGCGAAGCCGGCCAGCGCGTTGGCCGTCGCCAGCAGGTTGAGCGGGTATTGCGGGAAGTCGGCGGCGCCGTCGTACTGGATCGCGTAGTCGACGGTCGGGTAGACGTTGGCAGGGGTGGCGCCGTTGAAGGTGAACCCCATGAACGGGATGGACAGGCCCGTGAACCGGGACAGCAGGCCGCCGTCGGGCCGGTTCGGGTTGGCGACCAGCACGAAGGACAGTTCGTCGGTCCCGGGCCGCAACGCCGCCGGCAACGACTGCAGATAGCGCATCTCCAGCGTCGCCACCGTGGAGCTCTGGGACAGGCCGAAGACGACGGTGTCCTTGCCCGCCGCGTGCAGGTTCATGATCGCGGTGTTGAGTCGCTGCATCCCCTCGGCGATCGAGGCGTCGAAGGTCAGGCTGGTGGGTCCGGTGATCGGGAACAGTTTGGACGGGGTCACCAGAAACTGCGCGTCGTAGGACGGGTGGGTCGGGGTGATGAAGCTGTTCGCCAGTGTCTGAAAGCCCGACCAGGGCAGTGGGCTGGGCCCGGTGCCGCCCATGAGCAGGGCCGACGTGGTCGGACTGCCGCCCCCGACCGGCTTCAGGTCGATCAGGTTGATACCGATGTTGCCGTCGCCGGGATTTCCGTAACCGATCAGCCGGTTGCCGGTGTTGATGAGCCCGACGTTCCAGTTGCCCCTGTTCTGGAAGCCGATGTTGCCGTCGCCCCGGTTGTCGACGCCGATGTTGCCGTTGCCGATGTTGCCGAACCCGATGTTGTTGACGCCCTGGTTGCCCGACCCCAGGTTGAAGGTGCCCTTGGCCCAGTCGATGCTGAGCCCGGGCAGGCCGGTGGCCGCGTAGGCGCCGGCCAGTTGCTCGGCCACCGCCGAGGCCTGCGCGTGATAACCGGCCATGGCGGCGACGTCCTGGGCCCACATCTGCTCGTAGGCGGCCTCGGCGGCCGCGATCGCCGGGGCGTTCTGGCCGAACAGATTGCTCACCACCAGCGAGACCAGGCCCGACCGGTTGGCGGCGACCAGCGCCGGGTGTACCACCGCCGCCTGTGCGGTCTCGAAGGCGCCGGCCGCCGCCCGTGCCTGCACGGCCGTCCGCCCCGCCTGCGCCGCCGCCGTCGTCAACCACGTCAGGTACGGGCCCGCGGCCCGCGTCATCGCCAGCATCGCCGGTCCCTGCCAGGCACTGTCGGCCAGTCCCGAGGTGACCGCCGCGAACGAACGCGCCGCGGCATCCAGCTCCGCGGCCAGCCCGTCCCAGGACGCGGCCGCCGACAGCCACGGTTGCAGCCCGGCACCGGCGAAGATGCGCGCCGAGGTGAGCTCCGGCGGCAGAACGGCGAAATTCATCGCGAGGCTCCCCAACTCGCTGGCCAACAACGCGGAGCTTAAGGCACCACGGGCCTGCGCTGCCGGTAATTCCGGTTGTCGGCCCCCTTTAGACTGATGGTCACTTCCCGAAATTCAAGGAGAGTAGTGAACAGCCAGCAGAACGGCGCCCAGTCGGCTTTGAGCCAAACCGGAGCCGAAACCGGAACGGCACGCGTCAAGCGCGGCATGGCCGAAATGCTCAAGGGCGGCGTCATCATGGACGTCGTCACCCCCGAGCAGGCCCGCATCGCCGAAGGTGCGGGTGCTGTCGCGGTCATGGCGCTGGAACGGGTGCCCGCCGACATCCGCGCGCAGGGCGGGGTGTCGCGGATGAGCGACCCCGACATGATCGAGGGCATCATCGACGCCGTCACCATTCCGGTCATGGCCAAGGCCCGTATCGGGCACTTCGTCGAGGCGCAGATCCTGCAGAGCCTCGGCGTGGACTACATCGACGAGTCCGAGGTGCTCACCCCGGCCGACTACACCCACCACATCGACAAGTGGCAATTCACCGTGCCGTTCGTCTGCGGGGCGACCAATCTCGGCGAGGCGCTGCGACGCATCGGCGAGGGCGCGGCGATGATCCGCTCCAAGGGTGAGGCGGGCACCGGCGACGTCTCCAACGCCACCACGCACATGCGCGCGATCGGCGGCGAGATCCGCCGGCTCACATCGTTGTCGGAAGACGAATTGTTCGTTGCCGCAAAGGAATTGCAGGCACCCTACGATCTGGTCGTGGAGGTGGCGCGGGCCGGCAAGCTGCCGGTGACGTTGTTCACCGCCGGCGGCATCGCCACCCCCGCCGACGCCGCGATGATGATGCAGCTCGGCGCCGAAGGCGTGTTCGTCGGGTCCGGGATCTTCAAGGCCGGCGACCCGGTGCAGCGCGCCGCGGCGATCGTCAAGGCCACCACGTTCTTCGACGACCCCGACGTGCTGGCCAAGGTGTCCCGCGGGCTCGGGGAGGCGATGGTCGGCATCAACGTCGAGGAGATCGCCCAGCCGCATCGCCTGGCGCAACGCGGCTGGTAAAAACAGTCCGTGGCGATCGAAGAGATCCTCGATCTCGAGCAACTCGAGGTCAACATCTACCGCGGCAGCGTCTTCAGCCCCGAATCGGGCTTCCTGCAGCGCACGTTCGGCGGGCACGTGGCCGGACAGTCGCTGGTGTCGGCCGTGCGCACTGTCGACCCGCGTTACCAGGTTCATTCGCTGCACGGCTATTTTCTGCGCCCCGGAGACGCCAAGGAACCCACGGTCTTCATCGTGGAGCGCACCCGCGACGGCGGGTCGTTCGCTACCCGGCGGGTCAACGCAATTCAGCACGGGGAAATCATCTTCAGCATGGGGGCGTCGTTCCAGACCGACCAGGAGGGGATCAACCACCAGGACGCCATGCCGGCGGCGCCGCCACCGGACGGGCTGCCGGGGTTGTCCTCGGTGAAGGTCTTCGACGACGCCGGGTTCAAGCAGTTCGAGGAATGGGACGTCTGCATCGTGCCGCGCGAGCAGCTGAAACTGTTGCCGGGCAAGGCTTCTCAACAGCAAGTGTGGTTCCGGCACCGCGATCCGCTACCGGATGACCCGGTGCTGCACATCTGTGCGCTGGCGTACATGAGCGACCTGACGCTGCTGGGTTCGGCGCAGGTCACCCACATGGCCGAGCGCGAGCATCTGCAGGTGTCGTCGCTGGACCACGCGATGTGGTTCATGCGGTCCTTCCGGGCCGACGAATGGCTGCTCTACGACCAGTCCTCGCCGTCGGCCGGCGGGGGCCGGTCGCTGTGCCAGGGCAAGATCTTCAACCAAAGCGGTGAGATGGTGGCCGCGGTGATGCAGGAGGGGCTGACCCGCTTCAAGCGCGGATACCAGCCGACCACCCAGTGAGTGCGCCGCTGATCGGCGTGCTCGCACTGCAGGGCGACACCCGCGAGCACCTGGCCGCGCTGCGTGAAGCCGGCGCCGAGGCGATCACGGTGCGCCGCCGCGACGAACTGGACGCGGTGGACGGGCTGGTGATACCCGGCGGCGAATCCACCGCGATGAGCCACCTGTTGCGCGACTTCGACCTGCTCGACCCGCTGCGAGCCCGGCTGGCCGACGGGTTGCCCGCCTATGGTGCGTGCGCCGGCATGATCCTGCTGTCCAGCGAGATCCTCGACGCCGGCGCGGACGGCCGGGCAGCGCTGCCGTTACGCGGGATCGATATGACGGTGCGGCGCAACGCTTTCGGACGTCAGGTCGACTCGTTCGAGGGTGACATCCCGTTCGAAGGCCTGGACGGGACGGTGCGTGCGGTGTTCATCCGGGCGCCGTGGGTCGAGCGGGTCGGCGCCGGTGTGCAGGTGCTGGCGCGGGCGGCGGGGCACATCGTCGCGGTACGCCAGGGTGCGGTGCTGGCGACGGCGTTCCATCCGGAGGTGACCGGCGACCGGCGGGTGCATCAAATGTTCGTGGACATGGTGACCGGCCGCTAGCTCGCCGAGTTGTCTGCCGGCAGCGCGAGCAGTTCGCGCAGATGCGCAGTGGTAGTCGCCGGGTCTTCCAGCGTCCAGAAGTGACCCGCGTCGACGAAACGAACCATGACTTCGGCCGCATTCGGGATGTGGTCGCGGGCGTCGAGGTAATACTCCCGGGGCTGGATGGTGCCTTCGCGGCTCTGGATCACCATCACCGGGCACGTCCAGCGATCGAGGAGGCGCGTTCGCCTCGCGATCCATTCCGTCCGAAAGGTTGCGGTGTTGAAGTAACGGGGGACCGCCCTGTCGATGTCGGGGTAGCTGAATTCCTGGATCACCCGTCGCATTTCGCCGTCCGGGAGGTCGATGTGTCCGATCCACGTGTAGACCAGCACGACGAACCGGGTCCGGTCGGCCATCAACCCCGTGAACGGCGAATCCCGGAACAACGCGGCCTGCGGGGCCAGCGCGGGGTGGAAGTGGTAGAGGTGTTGCTCGCCGCGGCCGTACCGCAACACGCGGTCGGGATGGTTGGCGGCAACGAAGTCACCCTGCACGCTGCCGCGATCGTGGGTGATCAGGTTGAACCGGTCGACACCGATGCGGTCCAGGGCGGCCACCAGCTGCTCGGCCGCCGCCTCATGGCGATAGTCGCCCTCCGCGGTGCTCGATTGCCCGTAGCCCTTGAGATCGAAGGCGACGCAACGGCAGCGACCGGCAAACGCCGCCATCTGGTGGTGCCACTGGTACCAGGAGTCCGGCAGTCCGTGCAGAAAGACGACGGGTTCACCGGTCGGGGGGCCGGCCTCGACGTAGTGGAATCGCACAGTCTCCCCGTCAGCTCCCTCGACCTCGGTGAACCGGTGGGTGAAGGTCACTCCGTCGAGTTGCTCGGTGGCGCCGTCGGCGTCCGGGTCGCGCGGTGTCACATCGCGGAACCGCGCGAGCCTTTCCTCGACGCGCCCCGCGTCTGGTCGGTAGGAGGCCAACGCCGGCACGATCCGCTCGGGTAGTTCGCTGTACTGCGGTCTCGTCACGATCGCCGTTGTCATTGGCATCCTTCGCTCACTGCCTGCGGATTCGTCGCTAGTTTCACGATACGTTGAAACTAATTTCAACGCAAGATGAGACTTTTCGTCCGGTACCGAGGCGCCGGTTGGCCCCCCTGCTCCCATGTTGAGCGCGACGGCTGTCCTCGACCCGGCGGTGCCACCCCGGCGCGACGCTCGATGCGTGGAAGCCGCCACGTAGACTCGCTAGGCGAACTTTTCCAGCGAAAGAGGTAAGAGGCACCGATGAGCGGCCATTCCAAGTGGGCCACCACCAAGCACCAGAAGGCCGTCAAAGACGCGCGCCGGGGCAAGGAGTTTGCCCGGCTGATCAAGAACATCGAGGTTGCCGCCCGTACCGGGGGCGGTGACCCGGCGGGTAACCCGACGCTCTACGACGCCATCCAGAAGGCGAAGAAGACGTCGGTGCCCAACGACAACATTGAGCGGGCGCGCAAGCGCGGCGCGGGTGAGGAAGCCGGCGGCGCCGACTACCAGACCATCATGTACGAGGGTTACGGGCCCAATGGCGTCGCGGTTCTCGTCGAGTGCCTCACCGACAACCGCAACCGCGCGGCCAGCGAGGTTCGGGTGGCGATGACGCGCAACGGCGGCACCATGGCCGACCCTGGTTCGGTCGCCTATCTATTCACCCGTAAAGGCATGGTGACCCTGGAGAAGAACGGGCTCACCGAGGACGACGTGTTGACCGCGGTGCTGGAGGCCGGCGCGGAGGACGTCAACGATCTCGGCGACAGCTTTGAAGTGGTCTCCGAGCCGACCGATCTGGTCGCCGTCAGAACCGCGCTCCAGGATGCCGGTATCGACTACGAATCGGCCGAGGCGAGTTTCCAGCCGTCGGTGAGTGTCCCGGTCGACGTCGAGGGTGCCCGCAAGGTATTCAAGCTGGTTGATGCGCTGGAGGACAGCGACGACGTGCAGAACGTCTGGACCAACGTCGACCTCTCCGACGAGGTGTTGGCCGCGCTCGACGAGGAGTGAGCCTGCCGGCGGCCCGCCGTAGGGCGAAACCCCGCCCCGTCTAAGGGGTTTGCCGCGAGCTGTGCAGTGTGCAGTGTGCACTGTGCAGCTCGCCGGATCTGTGCAATTCGACTTTGCGGGCATTGCCCGCCCGTCGTGATCATCTTCCCGGGGATTTCGCTTTATTGACCGGGTGGATGAGAGGCAGTGTCCGATGTCCTTTGTTATCGCGAGTCCGGACCTGTTGGCTTCAACTGCGGTCGATCTGACCGCCATCGGTTCGGCGGTCGGTGCCGCCAACGCGGCCGCGCTGGCGCCGACCGTGAATCTGCTGGCGGCCGGCGCCGATGAAGTGTCAGCGGCGATCGCGGCGCTGTTCGGCACCCACGCTCAGGATTACCAGCTTCTCAGCGCGCAGGCTGCACAGTTCCACGAGCGCTTCGTCCAGAGCCTGAATGCGGCCGGCGGCGCGTATGCCATCTCGGAGGCGGCCAACGCGAACCCGCTGCAGGTCGTCGAGGAGCAGGTGCTCGGCGCGATCAATGCGCCCACGCAGCTGCTGTTCGGGCGTCCACTGATCGGCGACGGCGCCAGTGGTGCTCCCGGAACCGGTGCGGCCGGAGCCCCCGGCGGTTTCCTCTATGGCAATGGCGGAGCGGGCGGGTCCGGGGCGCTCGGGCAGAACGGTGGCGCCGGTGGCGCCGCGGGCTTGATCGGCAACGGCGGTGTCGGCGGCGCCGGCGGCGCCGCCACCACGCCCGGCGGATTGGCCGGCAGCGGCGGTAGCGGCGGGAACGGTGGATTGCTCTGGGGCAACGGCGGTGTCGGCGGTTCCGGTGGACAGGCCGGAGCGCTCGGGGTCGCCGGCAACGGCGGGGGCGGCGGCCATTCATTCATCTTCGGTGATCCGGGCGCCGGTGGGGCTGGTGGGAGCTCGCCCGGCGGGACAGCCGGGGCCGGCGGTGGCGGCGGTACTGACGGGCTGTTCGGCAACGGCGCCGTGGGCGGCGCCGGCGGTGACGGACGCTTCGGTGGTGCCGGTGGCCTCGGCGGAGAGGGCGGATTCATCGGAAGCGGCGGCGCCGGTGGGACCGGCGGCGCCGGTCAGGGCGGTCCGGGTGGAGCGGGCGGCGCCGGCGGAACCGCGGGAGTGTTCGGGGATGGCGGCGCAGGAGGTGCCGGTCAGGGCGGCGGCGCCGGTGGCCTCGGTGGAAACGCGCGGGTATTGGGCATGGGCGGCGCCGGAGGGGTCGGTGGAGACGGGGGTGCTTCGGCGGCGATCCACGGGGGTGCTGGGGGTAACGGCGGCCTCGGCGGAATCCTGTACGGCAACGGCGGCGCCGGTGGCCTCGGCGGCAACGGGGCCGTCGGCACTGGCGGACCCGCGGGCGTGTCCGGCACGGTCGGCGGAAACGGCGGCGCCGGTGGCGCCGGCGGCCGGGGCGGTGCGTTCATCGGCACCGGCGGGTCAGGCGGCCTCGGTGGTCACGGCGGCGACGGCGGCAGTGGCGGTACCGGGGCCAGCCCGCTCACCGCCGGCGCAAATGGCCAGTCGGGCGGTGACGGGGGCGCCGGCGGCAGTGGCGGCATCGGCGGTGCGGGCGGTGCCGGCGGCTGGGTGAACAGCCTGCTGACCCCCACCGGAGGTGACGGACTTGGCGGCGCCGGAGGAGCCGGCGGCAACGGTGGAGCACCCGGCAACGGCGGCAACGGCGCCAACGGCGTCAACGGGGGTGCCGGTGGTAGCGGCGGCAACGGCGGTAATCCCGGCGTCGGCGGCGCGGGTGGTTCCGGCGGCGGGGGCGGCAAAGCCGGTGCCGGAGCGGCCGGCGCCGCGGGCACCAGTCCGACCAGCGGCGGCGACGGCGGCCGCGGCGGCCACGGTTCCGACGCGATCGGCACCAGTCAGGCCGGCGGCAATGGCGGCGCCGGCGGAAACGGCGGGCTGTACGGCAACGGCGGTGCCGGCGGAGACGGCGGCAAAGGCATGTCCGGCAGCCCTGCCATCTCCGGCACGAATCCCGGCAACGGCGGCGACGGGGGAGCGGGCGGCGCCGGCGGTGCCGGGGGCAATGGGGGAGCAAAGGCCGGCAACGGCGGTGCCGGCGGTGCCGGCGGCCTGGGCGGCCGGGGAGCCGACGGCGGCAACGGCTTCAACGGCTTGGACGGCTTCACTGCCGGCGCAAACGGCGGCAACGGCGCCAGCGGTGGAAATGGCGGCCACGGCGGAGCGGGCGGCGCCGGCGGCGTTGGCGGCAGCGCGCCGGCAGGCACGGCTGGGGCGCACGGCGTCGGCGGTGTGGGCGGAGACGGCGGCAATGGCGGGACTCCCGGCAGCGGCGGCAACGGTCGCGACGGCACGATCAGCGTCAACGGTGGAGTCGGCGGCAAGGGTGGCAACGGCGGCAACCCCGGCGTCGGCGGCGCCGCCGGGGCCGGCGGGAGCAGCGGCGGCAGCAGCGTCGCCGCCAGCGGCAAGGCCGGCACCGCTCCCGGCAGCGGCGGCAACGGCGGCAACGGCGGCAGGGGGGCCGACGCGCCGGCCGCCGGCCTCAACGGCGCTGCCGGCGGCGCGGGCGGCGACGGAGGAACCGTCGGTAATGGCGGTAACGGCGGTACTGGGGGAACCGGTGGCGTGGGCACCCAGGGTGGTGCGGTGGCCGGCGCCGGCCAGAACGGCGGGGACGGGGGAACCGGGGGTACCGGGGGAGCCGGAGGCGCGGGAGGCAAGGGCGGAAACCTCGCCGGCAAGGGCGGTAACGGCGGCACCGGCGGTGTCGGGGGCGTCGGCGGAAACGCCAGCAGCGGCACCAACGGCGTGTCCAATGCGGCGAACTCGAACGGAGCGGCCGGAGGGGACGGCGGCGACGGTGGCGTCGGCGGCCAGGGTGGTCAGGGCGGCAAGGGTGGTGTCGCCGGGACCGGTGCGGGTGGCAGCGGAAGTGCCGGTACCGGTGGAGCCGGCGGCAAAGGCGGCAACGGTGGCAACGCCGGAAGCGGCGGTGACGGCGCCAGAGGCACCTTCACCGGTGGTGACGGAACCGGCGGCAAAGGCGGCAACGGCGGTGACCGTGGGGCCGGTGGGGAGGGCGGTGCCGGTGGTGCCGGAGGCGGTCCCGGTGCGAACACGGGTGCCAAGGGGGGTTCGGGCGACTACGGCACCGGCGGCGGCAACGGCGGCAAGGGCGGTGCCGGGGCCGACGCCGTCACCATCACCGGAACCGGCGGCACCGGGGGCGCTGGTGGCAACGCCGGAATCATCGGCAACGGGGGCGACGGCGGCACCGGCGGGGCCGGCGGTACCGGCACCACGGCCGGGACCGCCGCGACGGGCGGCACCGGCGGATCGGGAGGGAAGGGCGGGGCCGGCGGCAATGCCGGAACGTTCGGCGGTGACGGCGGCAACGGTGGCGTCGGCGGCGTCGGCGGCAAGGGCGGCACCGGTGGGAAGGGGATTGCCGGCGGCAACGGCAGCAGCCAGGGGCCGGGTGGTGGTGACGGCGGCAACGCACAGACCGGCGGCACCGGCGGTCAAGGGGGCCAAGGCGGTACCGGCGGTGAAGGTGGTACCGCCGGCAAGGGCAGCTTCATCGGCAACGGCAAAGACGGAGTGACCGGCAAGGGCGGCGCGGGCGGCCAGGGTGGCACCGGCGGGACCGGTGGTACCGGAGGCACCGGCGGTAACGGCGGCGATTCAACCGCGGGCAGGCCACAAGCCGGTCAAGGAGGCCGCGGCGGCGACGGCGGCGTAGGTGGCGCCGCCGGGACCGGCGGCACCGGCGGCGGGTCCGGCGCCAACCAGGGCGCCACCGGTGGGATCGGCGTGCAGGGCAACGGTGGCCAGGGCGGCGTCGGCGGCAACGGCGGCACCGGTAACGTCGGCGGCGTCGTCAACCCCGCGGGTGGTCAGGGCGGCAACGGCGGTAACGGTGGGACCGGCGCCAACGGCGGCAATGCGGGCAACGGTGGCCGTGGTGGCGACGGCGGCGTCGGCGCCAACGCCGACGGAGCCCGTGGCGGCACCGGTGGCGTCGGCGGCACCGGCACGCAAGGCTTCGGTGGCCGCGGCGGCAACGGCGGCGACAGCGGCAACGGCGCGGACGCGTCCGTCCTGTTCGACGCCGGTGACGGCGGTATCGGCGGCAACGCCGGCGGCGGGGGTAAGGGAAGTTTCCTCGGCTCTGGCGGTGCCGGCGGTAACGGTGGTCGGGGCGGCAACGGCGGCAACGGTATTGCTCCCCTGCTCGGCAGCGGAGTCGGCGGGAAGGGTGGTCTCGGCGGTGCCGGCGGGTTCGGTGGCGACGGCGAATTTCCCGAACCCGCGGTACCCGGCGGCAATCCCACCGGTGACCCGTACCCCACCACCGGAGGGCAGGGCGGCGCCGGCGGCAAGGGTGGCGGCCAGTAACGGTGTTCGTCTAGTCGTACCCGCGCCGCATGTCCTCGACGATCCGCGGATTGTCCAACGTCGAGGGCTCCATCGGCCGCGGCCGGACGTCCTCGGAGAACACCGTCGCGGCGTCCAGCACCCGCTGGTCGAGGTAGCGCAGCGGCGGAACATCGCGTGGCAGCGCCGCGATCGGCGCGGCGCCACCGCGTTGTGCCAGCACGAATCCCCAGTCCCCGAATGTGGGCACGTACACGTGGTACGGCGTGACGGCATAGCCGCCCGAATGGATGGTCGAGACGGTGCGCCAGAAGGCCGTTCGGGTCGAGAACGGGCTGCCCGCCTGCACCACCATCAGCCCGCCCGGGTTCAGCACCCCCGCGACCAGCGCGTAGAACTCGGTCGAATAGAGCCGACCCAGTGCGGGCGTGTCGGGATCGGGCAGGTCGACGATCACCGCATCGAAGCGATCCGACCGGGCGCCCCGCAGCCAGCTCAGCGCGTCGTCGATCACCACGCGCACCCGCGGATTCTCCAGCGACCCGCCGTTGGCGGCACGCATGGTGGTGCGCGCCAGTTCGATGACCGCCGGGTCCAGCTCCACCTGCACGATCCGCTGCAAACCCGGCTGGCGCAGCAGTTCGCGCGCCGCCAGCCCGTCACCGCCGCCGAGCACCAGCACCGAACGGGCGCCGCCTCCGAGTGCCGGGTAGACCAGGCTCTCGGTGTAGCGGTATTCGTCCCGGGTGGAGAACTGCAGATCCCCGTCCAGGTACAGGCGCATGTCGTTGTCGCGGCGGGTGACCACGATGTCCTGATAGGCGGAGTGCCGGTGGGCGATGATCGGGTCGGCGTAGAGCTGCTGCCGGGTGGAGATCTCGATGTCCTGGGCGCGGACCAGCAAAGTGATGAGCAGGGCCAGCGCCGCGGCCAGCGCGGCCAGCGCCGCCGCCAATTGCCGTGCCGAAACGACCCGCCGTAGCAGGAATACCGCGACGATCGCCGCTGCCACCAGGTTGACGATGCCGGTGGCGGCAGCGCCTCTGATCATCCCCAGATGCGGGAGCAGGAGGAACGGCCAGGCCAATCCGCCCAGCAGTGCGCCCAGGTAGTCGGCCGCGTTCAAGTTGGCCAGCGCGCGACCGGCGTCGGTGGCCAGATCGGACGGGCCCGGAGCGCGTCCGCGCTGCAGCAGCGTCATCAGCAGCGGCACCTCGGCACCCACCAGACACCCGATCAGCGCGGTGCTCACGGTCAGCACCAGCGTCGAACCGTCGACGAATGCGAACGCGACATACAGGGCCGCGGCGGACAGTCCGCCGACGATGCCTAACAGCACCTCCACCGCGATGAACGTGATCGCCGCGCGCGCCAGCAGCGGCTTGATCAGCAGCGCACCCAGACCGAGCGCGGCGATGTACCCCGCGACGATGAGCGACGTCGCCACGATGCCGCCGCCGTTGAGGCTGGTCGACAGCGTCAGCATCGCCAGTTCATAGACAATCCCGCAGGCGGCACACGCGGCGACCGCGGCCAGCAGCACGGCCCGCCACCGGCCCAGCGACGACGAGACCAGCCCGGCGACAGCGGTTGTCGTCATAAGAGCGCGGCCGCGTTGACCCCTCCCACCGCCAGCAGCATCGCCGCTGTGGCGAACGCGGCCGGATGCAGTGTGGGTTCCTCGACATGCTCGTGAAAGTTGCCCGGCACCGCGATTCGCAGGATGACCAGCGCCAGTCCCTGCAGAATGACGCCGATTCCGCCGTAGATCGCCACCCCGAGCAGGCCCTCGCCCAGCTGGTTGGAGCTGGTATTGATCGCCGCGATGATGACGGTGCCCAGCGCCGCGTACATCGCGGTGGCCAGGATGGCGGCGTTGGGCCGGCGCTCGATGAACACCAGCTGACGCAGATTTCCGGGGGTCAGGACGTCGACCATGAGGAACCCGGCGATCAGTACGGCGATCCCGACCGCGAAGTAGAGGACCGTGGCGACGGCCCCGCGCAGGATCGGATCGAGGCTGACGCTGCCGAACTCCACCGCGCTGTAGTACATGACAGTCCTCCTTTGCGAGTGCCTACTTGACGCCGCCCGGGCCGCCGGGTCGGCCGCCCGAGCCGCCCGATGGGGATCCGGGCGTGAACCCGGGACCGAGGAAGACGTAGGAGCCGTGGCTGTATCCCGCACCCAGGTCTTCGACCCGGATGCTGCAGGGACGGGTGCCGTCCGGGCCGACGATCACGACGTAGTCGCTGTACCGCAGATATTCATTGCCGCCGTTGGACGCCCGGGCGGAGGGCGATTTGTAGTGAGTCAATGTGTCGGCCACCTGCTTTGGTGACCCGGAGCAGGAGTAGCGGTTGGCGTTCGCGTCGTGGGCGTACGCCTGGTAGTGGTCGGCGATGTAGGAGCCGACGTCCCGGCTCACCAGCACGATGCCGAAGACCAGCGACACGGTGGCGGCCAGTGCCAGCCCGCCGGCGACCAGCAGCAGCCGGTTGCGGGTCACGGCTGCCACCGGCTGGCTGTGTAGACGACGGTCCCGCCGGTGCCGGTGGGGTAGAGGTGCCAGGTCTGCCACTGCCAGCCGTCGCCGTCGGGCTCGGCCGCCAGGGCCGTCAGCGCCGCGTCGTCGCCCGGGAACACACCGCCCAGCCAGCCCGGGTCGCGGGCGCACCGCTCGCGCAAGTCGCCGGCCAGGGCGCGGAAGGTGGCTTCGTCGTGCGTCACACTGTGCGATTCGAGGTGATAGCCCGGAGCATCCGAGTGCGCGGGCAGACCGTCCCCTGCGGCGCACGAGACCTGTTCGGAGAACCGGCCGGTGCCGTGTTCCACGGTGACGACGTGCGACGCACCCAGGACGCCCAGCAGTAGCGCGCCGCCACGCGGATGTGCCACTCGGTAGCTGGCCAGCGTGGGCGGTGCCGCCGCGTTGAGCGCCAATGCCAACCTGGCCCCGGACACATCGGCCGGAGCCACCGCCAGATGGTGAAGCGGCACCTCGGTCAGCCCGCGGGTGCGGGGTAGACGGTGATCTCGCCGGTGACCACGGTCTTGCCGGTGGATATCTCCCAGGGTGTTTCCGGTGCCCACCGCTCGAACGAGAGCAGCGTGGCCTTATCGGCGCTCGCGTAATCGACGTAGTCCATCTCGCCGCCGGGCGGCAGGCCGGTGGTGCCCTCGGTGGTGTAACCGGCGTGACCGCGCTCCACTTCGTGTAAGTCGGTGCCGTCGACCGTGTGGCGGCCGCCGGGCTGCAGGTCCAGATCCGCGCGTTTGAACCACATGGCCAACTCGAGTCGGCCGTCGTCCTCCTCGACGCTGAACCAGACCGGCTCGTCACCGCCTTCGAGCAGGTGTTCCCACCACACGAACGGGCCTTCGCGGTAGGTGACCGAGCCGCGCACCACGTAGTCGATGCCGCCGTGGCTGACGATCGCGCCAGGGCCGAGTTGGCGGGGACCGTATTCGGCGGGCATCGCGGTGAACGCGAGCGGGTCCTGCCTGGGTTCGGGGGTCTTGGGGGTTCTGGGCGCCCTCTTGAGCGCATAGACAAGCACCAGCAGAGACGCGATGAACAGCGCCACCGCGATCACGATGAGTTGTGCTCCCACGCGGACCCTTCCGTCGTGCGCATAACGTAACTCACGGCCGCAGCGCGTGTCTTTCACCGGTGATGTCCCACTTGGCGGCTAGGCTATCGAACAGCTGTTCGGAAATTCGGCCTACGACTCGGCCTCGGGAAGAACGTGGGGAGCTGCGGTGCGTGTGATGGGCGTTGACCCCGGCTTGACGCGGTGCGGCTTGTCGCTGGTGGAAAGCGGTCGCGGTCGGCAGATCACCGCTCTGGACGTCGACGTGGTTCGCACTCCGTCGGGCGAACCGCTGCACCGGCGGCTGCTGGCGATCAGCGACGCCGTCGACCACTGGCTGGACACCCACCACCCGGACGTACTGGCCATCGAGCGGGTGTTCTCCCAACTCAACGTCAGCACGGTGATGGGGACGGCGCAGGCCGGCGGCGTGATCGCGCTGGCGGCCGCCAAGCGAGACATCGACGTCCACTTCCATACGCCCAGCGAGGTCAAGGCGGCGGTCACCGGCAACGGCAACGCGGACAAGGCGCAGGTCACCTCGATGGTCACGAGAATCCTGGCGCTGCAGGCCAAGCCCACTCCGGCCGATGCGGCCGACGCGTTGGCGCTGGCCATCTGTCACTGCTGGCGAGCGCCGATGCTGGCGCGGATGGCGGCCGCCGAGGCTCAGGCGGCGCAGCAGCGCAGCAAATACCTGGCCAAGTTGAAGGCCGTCCGGTGATCGCCTCGGTCCGCGGTGAGGTGCTGGAGGTGGCGCTGGACCACGCCGTGATCGAGGCGGCCGGGGTCGGCTACCGGGTCAACGCGACGCCGTCGACACTGGCCACGCTCCGGTCGGGCAGTGAGGCGCGGCTCATCACCGCGATGATCGTGCGCGAGGATTCGATGACGCTGTACGGGTTCTGTGATGCCGAGAACCGCGACCTGTTCCAGACGCTGTTATCGGTCTCGGGTGTCGGGCCGCGGTTGGCGATGGCGACGCTGGCCGTGCACGATGCGGCGGCGCTGCGCCAGGCGCTGGCCGACGGCGACGTCACCGCCCTCACCCGGGTGCCCGGCATCGGCAAACGCAGCGCCGAACGGATGGTGCTGGAATTGCGCGACAAGGTGGGCCTGGTCGCAGGGTCCGGGGCAACACCGGCGGTGAACGGTCACGCGGTGCGCGGGCCGGTGGTGGAGGCGCTGGTCGGGCTGGGTTTTGCGGTCAAGCAGGCCGAGGAGGCCACCGACAAGGTGCTCGCGGCCGACCGGGAGGCGTCTACGTCGTCGGCGCTGCGGGCCGCCTTGTCGCTGCTGGGTAAGGCCAAATGAGCGATCCTGAGGAGCTCGACGAGCGCGACGTCTCGCCTGCGCTGGCCGTCGGCGAGGGGGACATCGACGGCAGCCTGCGGCCCCGCTCGCTTGGGGAGTTCATCGGCCAGCCACGGGTCCGCGAGCAGTTGCAGCTGGTCATCGAGGGGGCCAAGAACCGCGGCGGCACCCCCGACCACATCCTGCTGTCCGGGCCGCCCGGCCTGGGCAAGACGTCGTTGGCGATGATCATCGCGGCCGAACTGGGGTCCTCGCTGCGGGTGACCTCGGGGCCGGCTCTGGAACGCGCCGGCGACCTGGCCGCGATGCTGTCCAACCTGGTGGAGCACGACGTGCTGTTCATCGACGAGATTCACCGGATAGCCCGGCCCGCCGAAGAGATGTTGTACCTGGCGATGGAGGACTTCCGGGTCGACGTGGTGGTCGGCAAGGGCCCGGGTGCGACGTCGATTCCGCTGGAGGTCGCACCGTTCACGCTGGTCGGTGCGACCACCCGGTCCGGTGCGCTGACGGGCCCGCTGCGCGACCGGTTCGGGTTCACCGCGCACATGGACTTCTACGAGCCCGCCGAGCTGGAACGGGTGCTGGCCCGCTCGGCCGGCATCCTCGGTATCGAGTTGGGCGCCGAAGCGGGGGCGGAGATCGCGCTCCGCTCGCGCGGCACCCCGCGGATCGCCAACCGGTTGCTGCGTCGCGTGCGTGACTTCGCCGAGGTGCGCGCCGACGGCATCATCACCCGTGACATCGCCAAGTCCGCGCTGGAGGTCTACGACGTCGACGAGCTGGGGTTGGACCGGCTGGACCGGGCGGTGCTGTCGGCGCTGACCCGCAGTTTCGGCGGCGGCCCGGTGGGCGTCTCGACGCTGGCGGTGGCCGTGGGCGAAGAGGCTGCGACCGTCGAAGAGGTGTGCGAGCCTTTCCTGGTGCGCGCCGGAATGGTCGCGCGCACGCCGCGGGGCCGGGTGGCCACGGCGCTGGCCTGGACGCATCTGGGCATGACGCCGCCCGCCGGGGTCTCGCAGCCCGGGTTGTTCGACTAGGAGGACTCAGATGGTCACCGCCGCTTTGATCTTCGCCGCGCTGGCCGCGGTCCTGCACGTCTACATCTTCACGATGGAGTCGTTGACGTGGACCTCCAAACGCACTCGCGCGACGTTCGGCACCACGGTCGAGGAGGCCGAGACCACCAAGCTGCTGGCGTTCAACCAGGGGTTCTACAACCTGTTTCTCGCCATCGTGTCGGGAGTAGGCATTGCCGCGATGTTCACCGGGCACCGTGACGTCGGGGCGGCCCTGGTGTTCGCCGGCGTCGGGTCGATGGCGGCGGCCGCGGTGGTGCTGCTGCTCTCGGCTCGGGACAAGGCGCGCGCGGCCGTGACGCAGGGGCTGTTCCCGGTCATCGCGATCGTGCTGCTGCTGGTTGGTTTACTGACGTAACACCAGTAACACCAGTCACGGCTGAGCTCGGCATGACCGCGTCTGAAAAACGATATCGCCGGCGATATCACCGGCGTCTGCGCGTTCGGATGAGAAGACGGCTGCTTTAACGCCTCGGGGTCCGGGTACCCACCCCGGTACCTACCGAGGGAGATGTCATGAAAACCATCGAGGACCGCCCCACCCGGGGACGAATCCCACGCTCGCGTGGCGCCGTGATCGGATTGCTGCTGGTGATCCTGGGCGCATGGGGAGCACTGATCCCCTTCATCGGCCCGAACTTCGACTTTTCCTACACACCCGGCCAGGCCTGGACCGCCGCGCGCGGTTGGCTGGAGCTATTGCCCGGCGTGGCCACCGCGGTCGGTGGCCTGTTGCTGATCGTCTCGCGTAATCGCGGCAGCGCCATGCTGGGTGGCTGGCTGGCGGCGCTGGGCGGAGCCTGGTTCGTCGTCGGCCGCACCTTCGCACCGTTGTCGGGCATCGGCTCGGTCGGTGACCCGGTGGGCGCCACCGACCGCAAGCGCGTCGCGGTGGAACTCGCGTACTTCTCCGGCTTGGGCGTCCTGATCGCCTTCCTGGCCGGGGCCGCTCTGGCCCGGATGGCGTTCCGGTTGGCGCGCGACGTGCGCCCCGTCGAGCCCGTCGCGCATCCGGTGGAACCGGCTACTGCGGAGCCGCAGTACAGCGGGTTGGTCGAGCCCGAACGCGAGGTGTCGACCGACGCTCTGACCACACCGCGGGACCGGTTCGGGCCGGCCGACGGTGAAGCCGAGACTCGGCGTGGCGGTCTGTTCCGGCGGCACCGCGCGCCGGTCACACACCGCTAATCCTGTTGTCTAGGCTGCGCGGTCCGACCCCGTTGATACCGGCGCCGCTGGTGCCGCCTCGGCCGCCGCTACCGCCCTGGCCGCCCTGAACGCCCTGGGCCGGGTTAACCGGGTCGCTTGGGCTGCTCGCGCCGGTTGCACCGTTGCCGCCGTTGCCGCCGAGGCCGCCGGTGCCTCCGGTGCCGTGGGTGCCGGCCGCGCCGCCGTCCACTTGAGTCCCTGCCGCTCCGGCGGTGCCACCGGTGCCGCCTTGGCCGCCGCTGGCGCCGGTACCGCCGCCGACGGTGGCGGTGAACCCGTAGTTGCTGCCGCCGTTGCCGCCGGTGCCGCCGGTGCCGCCGCGCCCGCCGTCGCCGGCTTCGCCACCGCCGGCGCCGTTGATGCCGGCGCCGCCGGTGCCGCCTTGGCCGCCGGTGCCGCCTTGGCCGCCTTGGCGGCCGGCGCTCGGGTTGAGGATGTCATCGGAGCCGTTGGTGCCCGCAGCACCGTTGCCGCCGTTGCCGCCGAGACCACCGGTGCCCCCGGTGCCGTGAGCGCCGGCGGCGCCGCCGTCGATACGGGTGCCGGCGGCTCCTGCGCTGCCGCCCGTTCCGCCTTGTCCTCCTTGGCCGCCCATGCCTCCGCCGGTGGCTCCGGTGGTGGTGGTGCCGGTGTTGGTGCCGCCGTTGCCACCGCCCCCGCCGCGCCCGCCGTGGCCGCCGTCGCCGGCTTGTCCGCCGCCTGTGCCGTTGACCCCGGCGCCGCCGGTGCCGCCGGCACCACCGGCACCGCCTTGGCCGCCCTGGTTACCAGCGGTTGGGCTTCCAATGGAGTTCGTGCCCGCGGTGCCGGTGGCGCCGTCGCCGCCCGTGCCACCGTGTCCGCCGGTGCCGCCGGTGCCGTTGGCGCCGACAGTCCCGCCGTCCGTGACGTGGCCGGCTGCGCCGGCGGTGCCGCCGGCGCCGCCTTGGCCGCCCGCGGCGCCCATACCGCCACCGGTGGCTCCGGTCGACGTGGTACCCAGGAAAGAACCACCGTGGCCGCCCCCACCGCCCTGACCCCCGGAGCCGCCGGCACCAGCCTGGCCGCCACCGACCCCGCCGATCCCGGCCCCGCCGTCGCCGCCCGTACCGCCGGCGCCGCCCCGGCCGCCCTGCAGGCCGACCGAGGGCGCGGCGCCGGAGTCGGTGCCGTTGGCTCCGTCCGCTCCCGACCCGCCTGCCCCACCCGCTCCGCCGGTCCCGCCGGTGCCGACGCTGCCGTCCGCACCGCGGTCCACTCCGGTTCCTGCGGCCCCCGCGGCGCCGCCGGCGCCGCCATGCCCACCGTCAGCGCCCGTGCCGCCGCCGGCAGCGCCGGTGGTTGTCGTGCCGGTGGCACTGCCGCCGTTGCCGCCGGCACCGCCACCGCCACCGGTGCCGCCCTGGCCGCCGGCACCTCCGTTGAGGCCGCCGATACCCGCGCCGCCGTTACCTCCTTGGCCGCCGGCGCCGCCTTGGCGGCCCTGCCCGCCGGTCGTCGGCGCCGCGTCGGAGCTGCCGATCGCCCCGGCGTCGCCCTGGCCACCGGTACCGCCGGTGCCACCGACGCCGCCGGTTCCGGCGCCACCCGCGTGACCAGCCGCCCCGAGGTAGCCCCCGGATCCGCCGGCTCCTCCCACACCTGCCGCGCCGCCGTGGCCGCCGGTACCGCCGTTGCCGCCGTCGGCGTCGAACCCCACGCCGGTGCCGCCGGACCCACCCTGGCCGCCGGCTCCGCCGAGTCCGCCGGCCCCACCGGCCCCACCGGCACTCATCAACCCGTAGCTGGCTCCGCCGTCGCCGCCGGCCCCGCCGGCTCCGCCGGCGAAACCGAGGCCACCCTGGCCGCCCTGCGGACCCGCTCCCGCGGCGCCCCCAGCGCCGCTTGCGCCGCTACCGCCGATTCCGCCCGCGCCGCCGGCTCCGGCGCCGCCGCCGAACAACGCCCGTCCTGCCCCGCCCAGGCCGCCGGTCCCGCCGGCCCCGCCGTCACCCGTGACCCCGCCACCGCCGGTGCCTCCGGCGCCTCCCACGCCGCCGAAGCCACTCAGCAGACCACCGGAGCCGCCGGCCCCACCGGTACCGCCCGCCAGACCAGGCGCGCCCACGCCACCGGCGCCGCCCGCGCCGCCGTTACCGAACAGGCCCGCGTCACCACCACGCCCACCGCTCAAGCCGGGCGCGCCCGATCCACCGGCGCCGCCGTTGCCCCAGAGAATCCCGCCCGCCCCGCCTACCGCCCCGGTTCCTGCGGCGCCATTTACACCGTCTCCGATCAGCGGGCGCCCCAGAAACGCGTTGGTCGGCGCGTTGATCAAGCCCAGCACGTTCTGTTCAAGGACGTTGAGGGGTGCCGCGTTGAGCGCCTCGGCCGATGCGTACGCCTGCGCGCCAGCGGCGACGGTTTGGGTGAACTGGCCATGGAACTGGGCCACTTGCGCGCTGAGCGCCTGGTATTCCTCGCCCAGGGCGCCGAAGAGACGCGTCACCGCAGCAGAGACCTCATCACCGCCCAGCGCGGCGATGCTCGTCGTGAGGGGCGCCGCGCTCGCGCCCGCGGCCCGCAGTACCTCTCCGATGCCGCGTAGATCGCTTGCCGCTGCGGCCAGGGTCTCAGGTGTAGCGGTCACGTAAGAAGACAAATCCGGCTCCCTCGACCTCGCGTGTGGCAGATCCCCGACGAGACTGCGCCGCGAACGTTATCGCGCCCTAAGCGTTATTTCAGCAATTTCGACAATTTGCATACAAAATCGAAGAGCTACGCTCGTGGGTGCAGTGTCTTCGTGACGCCTCGCTCTACAGGTGCACCGATGGGGGAGTCGGCCCTCATCAGGCCGTAAGCAGCGTAGCGACGTAAAGACCGTTATCACAAGCATTTTGAGAGCGCGATACGGAGCCTCCGTCGTGCTGGCCTGCTATCTCGGATCGATGATCGGAAGACGCTGGAAACGCGTTTTAGAATCATTTTTCAATTTATTCGTCATTTCGCTGAGGGGTATAACACTGTTCAGCAACGTCCTTGCACGGTCAGGGGGCAGTGAATGACGAACGCCCGTTAAGCGGCGTGCCGTGCCGAAGCGACCCGAAGCCGTCGCCGGTTACTTCGAGCGATGTCGGGTACCCGCCGGCCATGAAAAATCCAGAGCATGAACACCCCGGCCGGCTGCAGATGCCCCGCTCCCGCGGCGCTGTCAGCGGATCGCTGCTTGTCCTGGCAGGTGTTTGGGGAGGGCTGATCCCCTTCCTGGGGCCGCGGTTCGATTTCGCCTACACCCCTGCCCAGGAGTGGGCATGGACCACCGCGCGCGGCTGGTTCGAAGTGCTCCCGGGCGCGGCGGCGGTGCTCGGCGGACTACTTCTGCTCGCTTCCCGCAACCGCGTCGGTGCCACGTTCGGCGGCTTGCTGGCGGTGCTGGCCGGCGCCTGGTTCGTTGTCGGCCCCCGGGTGGCACCGCTGATGCGCCTCGGGACGATCGGTGATCCCGTCAGCGCCACTGAACGCAAGCGTGCCGTGCTCGAACTTTCCTACTTCACCGGTTTGGGCGTACTGATCGTCCTCGTCGGCGGGTTCGCGGTGGCCCGCACCTTCGCCCGCTTGGCACGCGACATTCCGGCGCCGGTGCCCGCTGAGCCCCGCCGTGCGGACGCAGCCGTGACGGTACCGGCGGCGGAAGCGGTGTCGTCGGAAGCGGTGACCACGCCGCGCGGTGACCGGGTCGCGCCGGAGAACGACCCGCGGCGGTGGCGGGAGGTCCGTCGTCCACGGGAGCGGGTCGGCGCGGGACGCAGCACCGCCTATCTGCGGTGGCCCCACCCGCAGGGATGACTCCGCGAAGGCAGCGGTCAGTGACTCCCGCGGGTGTCGATGACTCGCTGCGCAATGTCGACCAGCGAGGTGTTGCTCTCCTGGGACAGCCGCCGCAGCATGTCGAAAGCGCGTACGTCGTCGACATCGAAACGCTCCATGATGATGCCTTTGGCCTGGCCGATGCGGTCTCGGCTCGCCACCGCGGACTGTAGGTTCTCACTCTGGTGGCTGGCCATCAGGGCGGCGGCGGCGTGGGCGGCCAGCACCATGCCGATCGTCTGCCGCTCGGCGTCCCACTCCGTCGGCTGATACCCGAACAGGTTCAGTGCGCCGGCGGTGCGTTCGTGGGTGTAAAGCCGGAAGGAGAGTCCACTGAGCACGCCGAGCTTCTGGACGGCGGCAGAGTAGGCCGGCCATCGCGTTTCGTCGCGGAAGTCGTTGGTGCGCACGACGTCGTAATCCGACGACGAGGCCGCTTCAATACACGGCCCCTCGTTCAGGGTGTGCTGCAGTTCGTCGAGTTCGTGCGGCAGCGCGTCGGTGGCGGCAACCGAATCGAACCGCCCACCTTTGCTGATGAGCAAGATGCCGGCGGTATCGACACCGGGGATCAGTTCGACTGCCGCCGCGGTGACCTCGGTCAAGATGTCTTCGGCTCGGCGGGGTGCGGCGACGAGGCGCGCCAACTCGGCCATGCGCACGGCCAGATCATGCTTGGACGGCTCAGACATGGCCTGGAGTTTGCCCCTCTCGTCCGGCCGTCAAACCGAAGGCCTTGACTCAACCAGAGCAGGCGCCCGGTCTCGACGACCGAACGCCTGCTCCGGTGTGGCGATTACAGCAGCCCGAGTAGCCGCAGATCGCTCACGTACTTGGCGATGATCGCCGGTGTGACATGCGGGATGTCCTTTTCAGGACCGATCTTCGCCTCCTGCACCGCCGTGCGGAAGACGTCGGTGGGAGCGATCGACCCGTTGATGGGCTTCTCCGGCTTCTGGTAGTTGTGCAGCAGCGGCAACAGCGAGGCACTGCGCTGCTTCTCAGGCAGGCCACGGAGGGCGGTCTCGAACCGCTGCAACCACTCGCCGTAGTCGGTGATCCGCTGGATGGCGCATCCTCCCGAGATCATCCAGTCCACGAACTCATCGAAGCCGATGCCGTCGTCGTAGGGGTTCATCACGTGGTAGGTCGCGAACCCGTCGCCGCTCTGTGCCCCGAGCACCGCCACCGCTTCGGCGATGAACTCGACCGGCAGACCGTCGTAGTGGGCGCGCTGCCGGTTGCCTTCGCCGTCGAGTTCGTAGAACGAACCCGGCGCGATGCCGGTAGCAGCCAGGCTCAGGATCGTCCGGGTGAACATGTCCGGCACGTTGAGCTGACCCGCCCAGGTGGTGTCGGCCAGGATCATGTCGCAGCGGAACACCGCCACCGGCAGGCCACACAGGTCATGCGCCTCGCGCAGCAGCACCTCGCCGGCCCACTTGCTGTTGGCGTAGCCGTTGGCGTAGCCGTCGTCGATCTGGCGTGTCGCGCTGATCTGCCGGATATCGGCGTCCTCGGTGAACGCACCCGGCGCGATCCCGCCGCCCACCGCGATCGTCGAGGTGTAGCTGAAGGGCTTGATCTTGGTAGTGAGCGCCAGCCGGATCAGCTCCGCGGTACCCAGCGCATTCGGCCCGAACAGCTGGCTGTAGGGCAGCACGTGGTTGACCAGCGCAGCCGGGTCCACGATCACGTCGACGGTGTCGGCCAACCGCTGCCAGGTCACGCGGTCCAGGCCCAGGTCGGCCTCACCTTTGTCACCGGCCAGGACCTCGAGGTGCTTGGCGGCCAGCCCCTGGTAGTGGGCCAGCAGCTTGGGGTCGCCGCTATCGAACGTGGCGTCCAGCCGGGCGCGCGCGTCCTCGTCCGACTTCGCCCGCACCAGGCAGATCACCTTGCCGTCGACCAGGGCCATCCGCTGCAGCCATTCCAGCGCCAGGTAGCGGCCTAGGAAGCCGGTGGCTCCGGTCAGCAGCACGGTGCGCACCTGCTCGCTGGGTGCCGGCAGGCCGGGCGCGGCGGCCAGGGTGTCGGAGTCGATGAACTTGTCCAGCGTGAGGTCACTGGCATGCACCTCGACGGCGTCCCGGCCGTGCACCGAGGCGAAAGTAGGCCGCTTCGAGCCGGGCTGACGCTCGGCCTCGATGTAGGTCGCCAGCGCCTGCAGGTCATTGGCCGGGCTGACGATGACGCCCACCGGCACCTCGACCCCGAAGATCTCCTGCAGCAGGTTGGCGAAGGTCAAGGCGGACAACGAGTCCCCGCCCAGGTCGGTGAAGTGCGCGTCGGGGGACAGGTCGCTGCTCGCGGTGCCCAGCATCGCGGCCGCGGCCCGGCTCACCGTCTCCAGCACCGGTCCCTCGGCCCCGGCGCGCCGCAGCTCGCTCAGCTCGCTGGCCTGGCCGGCGGCCAGGTCGGCATACAGCTGCTCCAGCCGCTCGCCGTAGTGCGCCTTCAGCTTCGGCCACGCCAGCTTGCGAATGCCGGTCAACAGACCGTTTTCCAGGGTGAACGGGGTGGTCTCGATGATGAAGTCGCGTGGCACCTCGTATGACTGCAGCCCGGCCTCTCGCGCGACGTTCTGCAGCGAGTCGGCGATCATCGGCTTCAGCGCGTCGACATCATGCGCGGCCAGTGCATCCTGCGTCGGCACCACCACAGCCAACAAGTAGGGGTGGGCGCTGTTGCCGTAAACGTAGATCTGCCGGACCAGCGGGCTGTTGCCGAAGACGGCCTCCAGCTTGGCGACGGTAACGAACTCACCCTGGGCGAGCTTGAGTACGTTGTTGCGACGGTCGACGTAGCGCACCTGATCAGGGCCGACCTCGGCGACGACGTCGCCGGTGCGGTAGTAGCCGTCTTCGTCGAAGACGCTGGCCGTGATCTCCGGGCGCTTGTAGTAGCCGGGGAACAGGTTCTCGGTCTTGAGCAGCAGCTCACCCCGCGGGTACGGCTGGTCGGTGGTGAAGTAACCGAGGTCCGGCACGTCGACCAGCTTGTAGTCGATCACCGGCGGGCGCTGCACCTCGCCGTCGAACAGCACCATCCCGGCTTCGGTCGATCCGTAGCCGTCCAGCAGGTGCATCTCCAGTAGCTCTTCGGCCCACTTCTTCAGTTCGGGGGAGGTGGGCGCCGATCCCGTCATCGCGAAGATGAAGCGTCCGCCGAGCAGGTTCTCGCGCTGGTCGACGAGCACCTCGGCCTCGACCGCCGCCCGGTCGCCACCCTCCAAGAGCCGGCGGTCCACCTCGCTCTGGAATTCGCCGTACAAGGTCTCCCAAATACGCGGCACGAAGTTCATCTCGGTGGGCCGCACCAGGGCCAGGTCTTCCAGGAAGGTCGACAGGTCGCTCTTGGCGGCGAAGTACGCGGTGCCGCCGTTACCGAGCGTGCCGTACAGGATGCCGCGACCCATGACGTGGCTCATCGGCATGAAGTTGAGGGTGATCGACGCGGCGGTCGGTCCGAACCAGTTCTTGGCCGACCGGCGGAACATCTTGCCGACGTTGCGCTGCGGGTACATCGCGCCCTTGGGGGCGCCGGTGCTGCCGGAGGTGTAGATCAGCAGGGCCAGCGCGTCGTCGGCCAGTTCCGCGTGCGGTTGCGCCGGGGCATCGGCGCCGCGCCGCAGGACGTCGGCCAGCGTCTCGACCACCACTCCGGTGCCGGACAGGGCGGCCACCGCGCCTTCCAGGGCTTCACGCTCGTCGTCGACCTCAGGGTGGTAGTCGAACACCACGAGCTTCGCGGGGGCTTCGGCCGCTCCGCGGATCAACGCGACGGCGTCGGTCAGCTGGTTCGCGCTGGCCGCGATCAGACTGGGCTCGGTCTCGGTGACGATCGGCTGCAGCTGGGCGATCGCCGCGCTGGTCTGCAGCGGTACCGACACCGCGCCGATCTGGCCGAGCGCCATGTCGATGGTGGTGTAGTCGACGCTGTTGAAGCCCAGTACGCAGACGCGGTCGCCGGTCTGAACCGCGTCGACCAGGGCTCGGCCGACGGTGGCGATCCGGTCACCGAGCTGGCGGTAGGTGATGGTCTCGAATCGGGGGAGCAGGCTCAGCGAGGTGCGTCCGGTTGCCGGGTCCGCAACGAACTCCACTGCCCGCTGGCCCAGTGCCGGCCGGTCGGCGTAGCCGTCGACCACCGTCTGAATGACCTGGGGCAGCCGCAGGTCCGGGTTCTCCAGCGCCTCGGCCACCACCGGGTCGGGCTGGGCGGCGGCGAACTGGGGGTCGGTGGCAGCGAGCTCTTCGGCGCGGCGGGCGATCCGCTCATCTTGTGTGGTCGTCATATCAGATCCTCTTTGAAATGAACCGGAGAAGAATGAAATCTAGGTGGCGCGACATTGCGCTGACAGAAAGAACGTTAGCTAAAGTAAAGATATTCCTCAATGAGGAACCGCTGCATGTTGCCTGTGAATTACGCCACCAGGTCAGGCCCGGGAGTCGTCCGGATCGAGTGCGTCGAGCAGCCGCTGCATGGTTGTGCACATGTGCGCGAACTCGGCGGCCCCCACCAGCTGTGACCATCGTGACTCGATATCGGCCACCCGATTTCCGGCGTCGGCGAGCAGGCGTTGGCCGCGCTCGGTGAGGTCGATGAGTTTGGCGCGGCCGTCGTCAGGGTCGGGCCGGCGGGCCAGGTATCCGAGCGCCGCAAGGTCGTTCACCAGTTCCGATGTCGCGGCGAGGCTCAGCTGCGCCCGTGCCGCCAGTTCGGTGAGGCGGATGCCGCCCATCCGGATGTTGCCGAAGATCTGCAGGTGCGGATCGCGGATGTCCCCGTAGCCCTGCTCGACGTGCGGCGCGGCCAGATCATTGCGGAACTGTCTGGTGAGCCGCACCAACAGCTGGCCGATCGCTTGCCTATCCGGAGGCAGATCGCTTGACGTAGCCACGGTGACCGAAGATACTACGGATACCGAAGTTTCGGTTTCCGAAGTAAATGAGGCGCCATGTCCAATCTGACTGACGAGTTCGTTCCCACGGGGCTGGGACGCCTGCACGTGCTGCGCCGGGGTAGCGGACCGGTGACTGTGCTGTGGCACAGCTTGTTCCTGGACTCCCGGTCGTGGGCGCCACTGATCGATGCGCTGGCCGAGGTGGCTCCACGGCGCACGATCGTGGCCGTCGACGGGCCGTCGCATGGCCGCAGCGCACCGGTTACCCGCGACTTTACGTTCGACGACTGCGCGCGCGTTGCGGCCGAAGTCCTGGACGGACTCGGCATCGATGAGCCCGTCGATTGGGTCGGCAACGCGTGGGGCGGCCATGTCGGCATCCTGCTGGCCGCGACCCAGCCGCATCGGTTACGCACCCTGACCACCATCGGCACCCCCGTGCACGGCATCGACGCCCGATTCCGCCTCACCAAGGGCTGGCCGTTGGTTCTGCTCTATCGACTGTTCGGGGCGACCCCGTTGGTGTGCGATCCGTTGTCGGTGGCGCTGTTGGGGCCGGACGGTCCCGCAGAGGTGATGGACGCGTTCCGCCAGGCCGACCGGAGCGGGATGTATCACGCCGCGCGCTCGATGATGCTGAAGCGGCCCGACCTCCACCAGCGGCTGCCGCAAATCGCAGCGCCGACCCTGATGCTCGCCGCTCACGACGACGACGAAGGCTGGCCGCCGGAACAGGCGCGGGCAGCCTGCGCCATGATGCGCGACGCGCGGTTTGGCGTGGTGAGAGGTGGCGGCCGGGTGGCGCCACTGCTGGTGGATCCACAGACGATCGCCCGGACGCTGGTCGAGTTCTGGGGGAGCGCGTCGCCGCCCGCGCCGCGACACTGAACGTACGCACAGGACACGCCGGGAAAGGTGTGCGTGCTGCAAGTCTCGACGGCGGCCGGCGCCCTCAAAGCTCGGCGAGCAGCCCCGTCAACACCTCTACACCTTCGGTCAGCAGCTCGTCGGTGATGGCCAGCGGCGGCAGCAGCCGGATGATGTTGCCGAACATCCCACAGGTCAGAACGATGACCCCGGCAGCGTGCGCCGCGGTCGCCACCCGCGAAGTCAACTCGGGGTCGGGGTCGGAGGTGCCGGACTTCACCAGTTCCATCGCGATCATCGCGCCGCGCCCGCGCACGTCACCGACCCGGTCGTCGGCGGCCTGCAACCGGAGCAGCGGTTCGGTGATCAGCCGCTCGATCTGCTGGGCCCGCTCGATCAACCCCTCGTCCTCGATGGTCTTGATGGTGGCCAGTGCCGCCGCGCATGCGACGGGGTTGCCGCCGAACGTCCCGCCCAGTCCGCCGGCGTGTGGGGCATCCATCACCTCGGCCCGGCCGGTGATCGCCGACAGCGGCAGCCCGTCGGCGATGCCCTTCGCCGTCACGATGATGTCGGGCACGATGCCCTCGTGCTCGCAGGCGAACATGGCGCCGGTGCGCGCGAAACCGCTCTGCACCTCGTCGGCGATGAACACCACGTCGTTCTCACGGCACCAGCGCAGCAGCGCGGGCAGGAAGCCCTCGGCCGGGACGATGAAACCGCCCTCGCCCTGGATCGGCTCGATGATGACGGCCGCCAGGTTCTGGGCGCCGACCTGCTTGTCCATCACGCTGATGGCGCGGGCCGCGGCCTTCTCTCCGTCGGTGGCCAGTTCCTTGTCGAGCAGTCCGTCCCGGTACGGATAGGACAGGGGAGCGCGGTAGATCTCCGGCGCGAACGGGCCGAAACCGCTCTTGTAGGGCATCGACTTGGCGGTCAGCGCCATCGTCAGATTGGTCCGGCCGTGGTAGGCGTGGTCGAACGCGACGACGGCCGACCTACCGGTGTACGCCCTCGCCACCTTGATCGAGCTCTCCACGGCCTCGGCGCCGGAGTTGAACAGCACCGAGCGCTTCTCGCCCTCACCCGGGGTGATCCGATTCAGCTCCTCGGCCACCGCGACGTAGCCCTCGTACGGCGTCACCATGAAACAGGTGTGGGTGAACTCGGCGACCTGCCGGCGCACGGCGTCCACGACGGGCGGTGCCGCATTGCCGATCGTGGTGACCGCGATACCGGAACCCAAATCGATCAGCCGGTTCCCGTCGACGTCCTCCACGACGCCCCCACCCGCGCGCGCCACGAACACCGGGAGGGTCACCCCGACGCCGTGCGACACCGCCTGGGTACGCCGCTTGTTGAGCTCCAGCGACGCGGGACCCGGGATTTCAGTGGCCAAATGACGGCTCTGCTCGAGGCTGGCCACGGACTCCTCCTCCCGCGGACGCGCAGGTCACGTCGCGATCAAGAGCCTAGCCGGTGACCGGTGCGCAAGCGGCTTCAGCCGCGGCCGGCGCCAGCGGGGTCGATGCCGGTCGGTTTGCGACCTGCGGGAATGGCACACTGGACCCTTAGCGACGTGAGCGAGCCCGGGTCAGACCGGCGCCACCCCCGGATTGTGCGGGGGATTTCGAGCACTACCGATACGAAAGACAGGCCTGTTGATGGAGAGTTTTGTCCTGTTCCTGCCGTTCCTGCTCATCATGGGCGGGTTCATGTACTTCGCGTCGCGACGGCAACGCAAGGCGATGCAGGCCACCATCGACCTGCACGAATCGCTGCAGCCGGGGGATCGGGTGCACACGACGTCCGGCTTGGAAGCGACCGTTGTCAGCTTCACCGACGACACCGTTGACCTCGAGATCGCACCCGGCGTTGTCACGACCTGGATGAAGCTGGCCGTGCGGGACCGGATCCTGCCCGACGACGACGAGGACTACGACGTCGAGAGCGCCGCGGTGGAGCTGGGCGAGGACGAGACCGCCGACTCGGAGTCCGGCCGCGTCATCAAGGATTCCTGACCCGTACCGACCGCCGCGTGCGCGACACTGGTCGCGACGAGGCACGTAGTCTTTGCGGAGGCTCTGTCCGGGGCTGGACGGATCTTCAAGACCGATTCTCAAGGAGATAGAAGGAACGTGGCATCGTCTTCGGCGCCGGTGCAGCCTGCCCGCTATCTGTCGGTGTTCCTGCTCATGCTCGTCGGCGTCTACCTGCTGGTGTTTCTGACCGGGGATAAGAAGGCAAGCCCGAAGCTGGGCATCGACCTGCAGGGCGGCACCCGCGTGACGCTGACGGCGCGAACCCCGGACGGCTCGCGGCCCAGCCGGGACGCGCTGGCGCAGGCCCAGCAGATCATCAGCTCCCGGGTGAACGGGCTGGGTGTCTCCGGCTCGGAAGTCGTCGTCGACGGTGACAATCTGGTCATCACGGTGCCCGGCAGCGACGGCAACGAGGCGCGCGACCTCGGGCAGACGGCGCGGCTCTATATCCGTCCGGTGCTGAACTCGATGCCGGCCCAGAAGGCGCCGCAGGAGCCCAAACCGGGGCAGCAGCCTGCTGGGGGCGAGCCGGGGGCCCCCGCGCCTGGCGCTCCGGGCGCACCGGCGCCCGAACCCGGTGCACCGGCGCCCGCGCCTGGCGCGCCCGGCGCGGCCGTTCCCGCGCCACCACAGTCGGGTGCCCCCGCACCGGCGCCACCGCGCGGGCAGCCCAGGCCCTATCCGCAGGACCCCGCGCCCAGCCCGTCGCCCGCTCCCAGCCCCGCTCCCAGTCCCGCACCCGCGCCGGGCAATTCGCCGGCGCCCAGTCCGGCCCCCGCGCCGTCGCCGACGGGCGAGGCCCCGCCCACCGACGTTCCCGCCGCCCCGGACCCGCGCAAGGATCTGGCTGAGCGCATCGCGCAGGAAAAGAAGTGGCGCCAGAACACCAGCCAGTACATCCAGATGATCGCGCTGCAGTTCGAAGCCACCCGCTGCGACAAGGACGACATCCTGGCCGGCAACGACGACCCGAAGTTGCCGCTGGTCACCTGCTCGACGGACCACAAGACGGCCTACCTGCTGGCGCCCTCGATCATCAGCGGCGACCAGATTCAGGACGCCACCTCCGGGATGAACCAGAGCAGCCTGGGCTACGTGGTCGACCTGCAGTTCAAGAGCGCCGCGGCCAACGTGTGGGCCGACTACACGGCTGCGCACACCGGCACTCAGACCGCCTTCACGCTGGACTCCCAGGTGGTCAGCGCGCCGATGATCAGGGAACCGATCCCAGGCGGGCGGACCCAGATCAGCGGCGGCGACCCACCGTTCAGCGCGGCCACCGCCAAGCAGTTGGCCAACGTCCTGAAATACGGTTCGCTGCCCCTGTCGTTCGAATCATCGGAAGCCCAAACTGTCTCGGCGACACTGGGTTTGACGTCGCTGCGAGCCGGCCTCATCGCCGGCGGGATCGGCCTGCTGCTGGTGCTGGTGTACTCGCTGCTGTACTACCGGGTGCTGGGGGTGCTCACCGCGCTGTCGTTGGTCGCTTCCGGGGCAATGGTTTTCGCGATCCTGGTACTGCTGGGCCGGTACATCAACTACACCCTGGACCTGGCCGGGATCGCGGGTCTGATCATCGGCATCGGTACCACCGCCGACTCGTTCGTGGTGTTCTTCGAGCGCATCAAAGATGAGATCCGCGAGGGCCGTTCATTCCGGTCGGCGGTCCCGCGCGGGTGGGCCCGGGCCCGCAAGACCATCGTGTCCGGTAACGCCGTGACCTTCCTGGCGGCCGCCGTGCTGTACTTCCTGGCGATCGGACAGGTGAAGGGATTCGCGTTCACCCTGGGGCTGACCACCATCCTCGACCTCGTGGTCGTGTTCCTGGTGACCTGGCCGCTGGTGTATCTGGCCTCCAAGTCCGCGCGACTGGGCAAGCCGGCGTACAACGGCCTGGGCGCAGTCCAGCAGGTCGCACGCGAGCGCCGGGCGTCGAGTTCGGCCGCCAAGACGGGACGGGGTTAAGCCATGGCGTCCAAGCCCGAAGCCAAGACCGAAGTCATCGAAGCCGACGACGACTCGAAAATCACTGGGCCGCAACACAGTTTCCTCTCACGGTTGTACACCGGCACCGGCGCCTTCGAGGTCGTCGGGCGCCGCAAACTCTGGTACGGCATCAGCGGGGCGATCATGGCGATCGCCATCCTGGCGATCCTGATCCGAGGGTTCACCTTCGGGATCGACTTCAAGGGCGGCACCACGGTCTCGATGCCGTCCGCGGGTACCTCGGGCACCATCCAGGTCACCCAGGTCGAAGATGTCTTCCACCGCACCATCGGCAAGGACCCCGAGTCGGTGGTCACCGTCGGCAAGGGTTCGTCGGCCACCGTGCAGATCCGGTCCGAAACCCTGTCCAACGAGCAGACCGAGAAACTGCGCAACGCGTTGTTCGACGCGTTCCACCCCAAGGGCCCGGACGGTAATCCGAGTAAAAAGGCCATCAGCGACGCTGCGGTATCGGAAACCTGGGGCGGCCAGATCACCAAGAAGGCGGTGATCGCGCTGGTGGTGTTCCTGGTTCTGGTCGCCGTCTATATCACCGTGCGCTACGAGCGTTACATGACGCTGTCGGCGCTGGCGGCCATGATCTTCGACATCACCGTCACCGCCGGCGTGTATGCGGCGGTGGGCTTCGAAGTCACCCCCGCCACGGTGATCGGGCTGCTCACCATCCTCGGGTTCTCGATCTATGACACCGTCATCGTGTTCGACAAGGTGGAAGAGAACACGCACGGCTTCCAGCACACCACCCGGCGCACCTTCGCCGAGCAAGCCAACCTCGCCGTCAACCAGACGTTCATGCGGTCGATCAACACCAGCCTGATCTCGGTGCTGCCGGTGCTCGCGCTGATGGTGGTGGCGGTATGGCTGCTGGGCGTCGGCACGCTGAAGGACCTGGCGCTGGTGCAGCTCATCGGCATCATCGTGGGCACCTACTCGTCGATCTTCTTCGCCACGCCGCTGCTGGTGACCATGCGGGAACGCACCGAGCTGGTGCGCACGCACACCCGGCGGGTGCTCCGGCGACGCAGTGCCGGCGCGGTCCCCGAGAAGCCGGCCGCCAAGGACGCCAAAGCAGAGCCCGCCGACGGTGACGCCGAGGACGCCGATGACGCCGCAACGGCGGAACAGGCCACCGAGGTCGTCACCGTCAGCAAGCCGGCGGCCACCAACAAGCCGGCACCCGGTGCGCGACCTGCGCGTCCGACCGGTACGCGGCGTCCCACCGGCAAGCGAAACGCCGGCAAGCGGTAGGCCGGATGTCCACCTGGTCTCGCTGGCGGGGAGCCATGCTGGCCACTGGCGTGACGGCAGTGCTGGCGGCGTCCACGGTCACCGCGTGCTCGGGCAGCGCCGCGGGGCGGGTCGACTATGTCGTGGACGGCGTGCTGTCCACCTACAACACCAACACCGTGATCGGCGCCGCCTCGGCGGGTGCCCAGGCGTTCGCCCGCACCCTCACCGGCTTCGGCTACCACGGGCCCGACGGGCAGGTCGTCGCCGACCACGACTTCGGCACCATCTCGGTAGTGGGCGGCTCGCCCCTGGTGCTGGACTACCAAATCGCGGACAACGCTGTCTATTCCGACGGCAAGCCGGTGACCTGCGACGACCTGGTGCTGGCCTGGGCGGCCCAGTCCGGGCGCTTCGGAGGGTTCGACGCCGCCACCCAGGCCGGATACGTCGACATCGCGAACATCGAGTGCACACCCGGCCAGAAAAAGGCCCGGGTCTCGTTCATCCCGGACCGCGGCGTCGTCGACTACACCCAGCTGTTCACCGCGACCACGATGATGCCGTCGCACGTCATCTCCGACACCCTCGGCACCGACATCACCACGGCGTTGCTGACCAACAAAGGCGCGGTGGTCGAGCAGGTCGCGAAGGTGTGGAACAGCACCTGGGACCTCAAGCCGGGTATCGATCTCAAGCGGTTCCCGTCGTCCGGGCCGTACAAGATCGAGCGCGTGCTGGACGGCGGTGCGGTGGTGCTGGTGGCCAACGACCGCTGGTGGGGCGCCAAGGCGATCACCAAGCGGATCACCGTCTGGCCGCAGGGCGCTGACATCCAGGATCGGGTGAACAACCGCAGCGTCGACGTCGTCGATGTGGCGGCGGGATCGTCGGGGGCGCTGGCCACCCCGGACAACTACGAGCGGGCCGATGCGCCGTCAGCGGGCATCGAGCAGCTCATCTTCGCCGCGCAGGGCCCGTTGGCGACGAGCGCCGCGCGGCACGCGTTCGCGCTGTGCACACCACGGGACGCGATCGCCCGCGACGCGGGCGTGCCGGTCGCCAACTCGCGACTCTCCCCGGCGGCCGAGGACGCGCTGTCCGCGGCCGAGGGCGCCAACGAGGCGGCCCAGTTCAGCAAGGCCGACCCGAACGCGGCGCGGGCCGCGCTGAATAACGTCGCGCTGACGGTGCGGATCGGCTACCGCGGGCCGAACGCCCGGCTGGCCGCCACCGTCGGGTCCATCGCCGCCTCGTGCGCACCGGCCGGCATCACCGTCTCCAACGTGACGCTGGACACCTCGGGCCCGCAGGCGCTGCGGGACGGGAAGATCGACGTGTTGCTGGCCAGCACCGGGGGAGCCAGCGGCAGCGGGTCCACCGGATCGTCGTCGATGGATGCCTACGACCTGCACGGCGGCAATGGCAACAACCTGTCGGGCTATGCAAACCCGCAGGTGGACGGGATCATCGGCGCGCTGGCGGTCTCGGCGGATCCTGCCGAGCGGGCTCGATTGCTGGCCGAGGGCGCGCCCATTCTGTGGGGCGATATGCCGACCCTGCCGTTGTACCGGCAGCAACGCACCTTGTTGATGTCGAAGAAGATGTACGCGGTGAGCCGCAATCCGACGCGCTGGGGGGTCGGCTGGAACATGGACCGATGGGCACTGATGCAATGAGGCCGCGGTGAGCACTGTCCCCGCCATGATCACGACGCTGTCCCGTACCGTCCCTGACTTCCCGGAACCCGGCGTCCTGTTCCGTGACCTCACCCCGGTATTCGCCGACCGGGACGCGCTGGCCGCGATCACCGACGGCCTGGCAGCCGCCGCGGTCGGCTCCGACCTGGTGGCGGGCATCGATTCGCGCGGTTTTCTGCTTGCCGCGGCCGTCGCCACCCGGTTACGCACCGGCGTGCTGGCGATCCGCAAAGGTGGCAAACTCCCGCCGCCGGTACTGAGCGAGGACTACGAGCGGGAGTACGGCGCGGCCACCATCGAGATCCCCGCCGACGGGATCGAACTGGCGGGCCTTCGGGTCACGGTCATCGACGATGTGCTGGCCACCGGCGGTAGCGTCGGCGCCGCGCAGCGGTTGCTCGAGCGGGTCGGCGCTCACGTCACCGGTGCGGCGGTCGTCATGGAGCTGGAGGCGCTGGGCGGCCGTGCGGCGATCGCGCCGTTGCCCCTGCACAGCCTGAGCCGCGCATAGCAGTCAGCTAACGGGAAGGAAAGCGTGATGGGTGGCAAGGGTGTCGACGGCGCGGCCAACCCGCGGCCACGGCCTGCCGGGGTCAGCGATGCCACGGTAGAGGCGGTCGGGTCGGTGACCGAAGCGCTGGAGTGGGTGGAGCGGGCCCGCGGCCACCTGTACTCGTTTCACCAGCTCATGGGACACGCGGACCTGCTGCTCGGCGAGGCCTGCGACAAGTTGCGTGCCGCCGGGCACGACGACATCGCCCGACGGCTCGAGGAAGACATGGTGGGCCGCAACGTGCTGCAGGGACGCTGGACCTTCCAGATCGTCGAGGAATTCGACGACGACTACTGGTCGCCGTTCCGCGACCATGAGCGCCGGATCCGTGACGAACTGCAGGCCGGCATGCGGCACATCTTCGAGTCCGAGATGAAAGAAGACCGCCGCACCGTCGGCCGTCGACACCACGAGGCCCGCCCTGACGGAACACCGGATACCTGAACGACCCGTGCGGACCAGATATCCTCTAAGCGGAGGTGACTGACGTGGCGGAAGACCAGAGCACGTTGCAGGCTGCCGCGCCACCGACCGAACCGCTGCCCGTCGCGGACATTCCCGAGCCGCCGGTAGAGCCGCTCAAGACCACGACCAGCGCGTCCCGCCGAGTCCGGGCCCGGCTGGCGCGACGGATGACGGCCCGCAGCGGCGCCATCAACCCGGTTCTGGAGCCGCTGATCGCGGTGCACCGGGAGGTCTATCCGAAAGCGGATCTGGCGATCCTGCAGCGGGCCTACGAGGTCGCCGACCAGCGGCACGCCACCCAGTTCCGGCACTCCGGTGACCCCTACATCACCCACCCGCTGGCCGTCGCCAACATCCTGGCCGAATTGGGCATGGACACCACGACGCTGGTGGCCGCGCTGCTGCACGACACCGTCGAGGACACCGGGTACACCATCGAGCAACTGTCCGAAGACTTCGGCGAAGAGGTGGGCCACCTCGTCGACGGCGTGACCAAGCTGGACCGGGTCGTGTTGGGCAGCGCCGCCGAGGGCGAGACGATCCGCAAGATGATCACCGCGATGGCGCGCGACCCGCGGGTGCTGGTGATCAAGGTGGCCGACCGGCTGCACAACATGCGCACCATGCGTTTCCTGCCGCCGGAGAAGCAGGCGCGCAAGGCCCGCGAGACACTGGAAGTGATTGCGCCACTGGCGCACCGGCTCGGGATGGCCAGCGTCAAGTGGGAGCTGGAGGATCTGTCGTTCGCGATCCTGCACCCGAAGAAATACGAGGAGATCGTCCGGCTGGTCGCCGGTCGCGCGCCGTCCCGCGACACCTACCTGGCCAAGGTGCGCACAGAGATCACCAACACCTTGAACGGATCGAAGATCAAGGCGACCGTGGAGGGCCGGCCCAAGCACTATTGGTCGATCTACCAGAAGATGATCGTCAAGGGCCGCGACTTCGACGACATCCACGACCTGGTCGGGATCCGCATTCTGTGCGACGAGATCCGCGACTGCTATGCCGCTGTGGGCGTGGTGCATTCGCTGTGGCAGCCGATGGCGGGACGGTTCAAGGACTACATCGCCCAGCCCAGATACGGCGTGTACCAGTCGCTGCACACCACCGTCGTCGGCCCGGAGGGCAAGCCGCTGGAGGTGCAGATCCGCACCCGCGACATGCACAAGACGGCCGAGTTCGGCATTGCCGCGCACTGGCGTTACAAGGAAG
Source organism: Mycobacterium sp. 23 (assembly GCF_048287075.1). NCBI lineage: Bacteria > Bacillati > Actinomycetota > Actinomycetes > Mycobacteriales > Mycobacteriaceae > Mycobacterium > Mycobacterium sp. 23. The sequence goes on along the minus strand of NZ_JBLVUX010000005.1, from coordinate 1,260,623 downwards.
CCAAGGGCCGCAACGGCGTTCCGCACCCACATGCCGCCGCCGAGATCGACGACATGGCCTGGATGCGTCAACTGCTCGACTGGCAACGGGAGGCCGCCGACCCCGGCGAGTTCCTCGAGTCGTTGCGTTACGACCTTGCGGTGCAAGAAATCTTCGTGTTCTCGCCCAAAGGTGACGTCTTCACGCTGCCGACGGGATCCACGCCGGTGGACTTCGCCTATGCGGTGCACACCGAAGTCGGCCACCGCTGCATCGGGGCCCGGGTCAACGGACGACTGGTGGCGCTGGAGCGCAAGCTCGAAAACGGGGAAGTCGTAGAGGTTTTCACCTCCAAGGCCCAGAATGCCGGGCCGTCGCGGGACTGGCAGCAGTTCGTGGTGTCGCCGCGGGCGAAGTCGAAGATCCGGCAGTGGTTTGCCAAGGAGCGCCGCGAAGAGGCGCTGGAGGCCGGCAAGGAAGTCATGGCCCGCGAGGTGCGCCGTGGCGGACTTCCGTTGCAGCGCTTGGTCAACGGCGAGTCGATGGCCGCGGTGGCCCGCGAGCTGCACTACGCCGACGTGTCGGCGATGTACACCGCGATCGGGGAGGGGCACGTCTCGGCCCGCCACGTGGTGCAGCGACTGCTGGCCGAACTCGGTGGCCTCGACCAGGCCGAGGAGGAACTGGCCGAGCGGTCCACACCGACGACCATGCTGCGCCGTCCCCGCAGCACCGAAGATGTGGGTGTCTCGGTCCCCGGCGCACCGGGTGTGCTGACCAAGCTGGCCAAGTGCTGCACCCCGGTGCCCGGCGACCAGATCATGGGATTCGTCACCCGCGGTGGCGGCGTGAGTGTGCACCGCACCGACTGCACCAACGCCGCATCGCTGCAGCAGCAGGCCGAGCGCATCATCGAGGTGCTGTGGGCGCCGTCGGCCTCCTCGGTGTTCCTCGTGGCGATTCAGGTCGAGGCGCTAGACCGCCACCGCCTGCTGTCGGACATCACCCGGGTGCTCGCGGACGAGAAGGTGAACATCCTGTCGGCGTCGGTCACCACGTCAGGTGACCGGGTGGCCATCAGCCGCTTCACCTTCGAGATGGGCGACCCCAAGCACCTGGGACACCTGCTCAATGTGGTGCGCAATGTCGAGGGCGTGTACGACGTGTACCGGGTGACGTCAGCTTCGTAGGACGACTCAGGCGGATCAGGCGCCGGTCGGGTGCGCAGGACAGGTACGGGTAGCGGTGTCTGCGCGTTGCCCAATGCCGCCTAGGCCTTCGCGCCGGTTCCGCCCTTCCCGCCGGCGCCGCCGCTCCCGCCGAAGACGCCACCGATTCCGGTGGGCGGGTTACCAGGCGAGCCGCCAGTCGCAAAGCCTCCTGGCACCGCTTTTCCGTTGACGGAAATGCTGCCGCCGCGACCCCCATCACCCCCGGGACCGCCTTCTTCTCCGGGGGAGCCGAAGATTCCGGTACTACCGTCCGAGCCCCTGCCGCCGTTGCCGCCGTTACCGCCATTGCCGCCGTTGACCACACCGGCGCCCCCATCTCCGCCCTTGCCGCCTTTGCCGCCTTTGTACGCCTGCACCCCGTCGCCGCCGTTACCGCCGTTTCCGCCGTTACCGCCGATGTTGCCGCTGCCTCCGAGACCGCCATCACCACCGTTGCCGGGGTTGGGGTAGAAGAGGGCGACGCCGTCGCCACCGTTTCCACCGTTTCCGCCGTCACCACCATTGCCGCGGATGCCGGTAGCGCCGGAGGCTCCGACGCTGGAGCCCGACCCGCCGGCGCCGCCGGTTCCTCCGTTGCCGGCATCACCACCTCGCCCGCCGATGCCGCCGTTACCGTTCGGCGGCGTGTTGATGGTGACCCCGGCCCCGGGTCCGCCGTTGCCGCCCTTTCCGCCGTTGCCCCCGGTGCCGCCCACACCTCCGGTTCCGCCGGCACCCTGGATCCCGGCCTTGCCGACAGGGGCTGGCCCGCCGCTTCCGCCGGTCCCACCCTTCCCGCCGATGCCGCCATCGCTGCCTGTGCCGCCCTCGCCGCCGGCCCCGCCAGACGGCGCACCGAGGCCGCCGTTGGTGCCGTTGGCGCCGGTGCCGCCGGTCCCTCCGGTACCACCGACGCCGCCAGCCCCACCGTCACCGGCCCATGACCCACCCCGGCCGCCGCTGCCTCCGATCCCGCCCGTTCCACCGGGGCCGGCCGGCGCGTTTGGATCAGTCGATACCGCGCCCGGGCCGCCGGTGCCGCCGGTTCCGCCCTTGCCGCCGTTGCCCACCAAACCGCCGTCGCCGCCCTTGCCGCCGGTCGCACCCGTGCCGCCCACCGTGGTGGCTGCCGCACCCTGTCCGCCGTCGCCGCCATTGCCCCCGCTGACGGCTCCTGCGCCGATTCCGCCCTTCGCGCCGGGGGTGGATCCGAGACCTCCGATCCCACCGTCCCCGCCCTGTCCGGGGTCGCCGCCGTTGCCGCCGTTGCCGCCGGCGCCGTTGTTGATGCCCTGCACGCCGAGCTGGCCTTTGCCGCCGTTGCCCGCGACGCCACCGGTCCCACCTTGGCCGCCGGCCCCGCCGACCCCTTGAGCGCCCGCTTTGCCCGCCGGCGCGGCGCCGCCGAGGCCGCCGTTGCCGCCCGCTCCGCCGGTACCCCCTTTGCCTCCGTCACCGCCTCGGTTTCCGTCGCCGCCCAGGATCGTGGCGTCGGCTCCGTCGGCGCCTTGACCACCAGTCCCGCCGGACCCGCCGGTTCCGCCATTTCCGCCGGCGCCGCCATTACCGGCGAGTGCTCCGCCGGCGCCACCTTTCCCGCCGTCGCCACCAGCGGCGCCGGTAGCTCCGATCTGCCCTTTCGCGCCGGGTTGTGTCTCGATCGCGCCTTCGCCGCCGGGGCCTCCTTCGCCGCCGTTGCCGCCTGCCCCGCCATTGCCCACCAGGCCGCCGTTGCCGCCGTCGCCGCCGGCACCACCAGGTCTGCTTACACCGGCGAATTCGAAGCCGTTGCCGCCGTTGCCGCCCGCGCCGCCGTTACCCCCGGTCAGGGCAGCGCTGCCGGCGAGGCCTTTGGCGCCAGGAGTGGAGCCAGCGCCGCCGAGCCCCCCAGCGCCGCCGCCACCCGGATTCCCGCCGTTGCCGCCTCTGCCGCCGGCGCCAGGGCCCACAGACCCGTCACCGCCGCGCCCGCCGTCACCGCCAGCGGCCCCGGATCCGCCATTGCCGCCAACCCCACCAGCCCCCTGAAGGCCGGCCTTACCCGCCGGCGTCGCGCCACCGGCGCCACCGTCGCCGCCCTTCCCGCCGGCACCGCCGGCGCCCCCGTCCCGGCCGTCACCACCGATTCCTCCGTTGGGACCACCTTCGATGCCGCGAGCACCGGCGGTGCCGTTACCGCCGTCGCCGCCCGCGCCGCCTGCGCCGCCCGCCCCGCCGACGCCGTTCTTGCCGGCGTTACCGGTCAGGCCGCCGGCCCCACCGACCCCGCCGTTACCGCCGGCGCCGCCCGTTCCGCCGGCGCCGCCTTCACCACCCGTGCCACCGGTACCGCCGGGCATGGCCGCGGCATCTACTCCGTTCGCGCCGGCTCCGGCGGCACCGCCCGCGCCGCCCAGGCCGCCGTCTCCGCCCGGCCCACCTTTGCCGAACAGCAACCCGCCGGCGCCGCCCGCACCTCCGTCGCCCCCGGCCCCGCCCGTGCTCCCCGCAGTTCCGGCGTTGCCTGCGGCGGTGGCCGTCAGTCCGGCCTTTCCGGCCAAGCCGTTGCCCCCGGCGCCGCCGAATCCGCCGGCACCGATCAGTCCCGCAGCACCGCCATTTCCGCCGCTCCCGCCGGCCTGGCCCGGGTCGAGGGCCGTCCCGCCAATCCCGCCGTCGCCTCCGTCGCCGATCAGCCAGCCGCCTCGGCCGCCGTTGCCACCGGTGGCTCCACCACCTCCGTCACCGCCCGCGCCGCCGTTGCCGAACAACCAAGCTTGGCCACCCTGCCCGCCAATCCCGCCGGCCACCGCGCTGCCGCCGGCGCCCCCGTTGCCGAACAGCCATCCACCCACGCCGCCTGCGCCGCCAACCGCCGTGGCCCCTCCGGCGCCGCCCGCGCCACCATTGCCCGCCAGCCAGGCGCGTCCGCCCAGCCCACCTGATCCACCCGCCGTCCCGCCGCTGCCGCCGCTGCCGCCGTTGCCGAACAACCACCCGCCCGCGCCACCCGCACCACCCGGGGCGCCCGCACCCCCCGCGGCCCCTTGTCCGCCGCTCCCGAGCAGTCCCGCAGCACCGCCGGCGCCACCGGCCATTCCGGGAGTGGACCCGGCCATGCCATTTCCGCCATCGCCGTACAGCAGCCCACCGGGTTCGCCCGCTTGTCCCGGTGCCGTCGCGTCGACACCGTCGCCGATAAGTGGTCGGCCCAACAGCGCCCGCGACTGCGTATTCGTCGCATCCAGGAGCTGCCGTTGCACGTTCGCCAGTTCTGTCTGCGCATAGGCATTCGCCGCAGCACTGATGCCCGCTACGAATTGTTCCTGTAGCGCCACCAGACGGCCATTCAGTTGTTGAAAATCCACGGCGTAGTTGCCGAACAATGCCGTAATGGCTGTCGACACGTCGTCAGCGGCCGCCGGCAGGATGGCGGTCGTGGGTAGCGCGGCGGCGCTGCCGGCGGTCTGGATTGCAGCGGCTATCTCAACCAGATCCCTTGCGGCCATTGCCAAGTTGTCCAGCCCGACGTTCACCCACGACACGGCAATCACCTACTGTCTCGAATGGACACGACGCGAAGTTCGCTATCCGTCGGCCGACAGATTTCCGCACTTACACGATGAAAGCGGAGTTTAGGCGTCACGCTGACATCGCATCGGTCACTCCGGGCTCAAAGTTTGCGCCCGCAAACCCGTGTGATATTTGAATTCAATAATCTGCGCAATAAGCGCAGTCCGAAGCTCTTATTGCCAATTACGATCGCCTCGGAATATTCAACTCGCGGGCTACGGCGTACCAGAGACGTCTGTCGTGTCGACCGTGTCTGTGGATTCGGTCTTGCCCCTGTCCGACTGGTCCGCGGTTGTTTCGGTGGTCGTCTCTGGCGCCTGCGTCGTGGTCGTCACTGTCGTGCGGGTAGTCGGGGTGTTCGAACCGTCGTCGTCGCCACCGGCGAAAAATGCGACCAGAGCAGCGACCAGGACCAGCGCCAGTCCCGAGCCCGCGACCGTTGCGATCAGCATGGTGCGGCTTGCCTTGTCCGGGGCCGGCGCGTCAGGGCCCGACGAGGCCAGGTCGGTGTGTGCCTCGGGCGGCGGCGGTGGCGGCAACGCCATCCCGGCGCCCCCCAGAGCGGCGCGGGCGGCCTCGGCGAGTTCGGTCACCGTCTGGTACCGGGCCTCCGGGTCCTTGGCCATCCCGCGGGCGACCACCGCATCGAAGGCCGGCGGCACGTCACGACGGGTCGCCGTCGGGCGCGGCGGCGGCGCGTGCAGGTGGCCGGAGATCTGCTCCTCGAAGCTGTCACCGGGATAGGGCCGCGCGCCGGTGAGGCACTCATACAGCGTGCAGGCCAGCGCGTACACGTCGGCGCGGGGGTCGGTGATACCGCGAAAGCGTTCGGGCGCCAGGTAGGCCAGTGTGCCCATCGTCATTCCGGTCTGCGTCAGGGCCGTGTCGGTGGTGGCGCGGGCGATCCCGAAGTCGATCAGGTAGACGAAGTTGCGGGCGTCGGCGACCAGGATGTTCGACGGCTTGACGTCGCGGTGCACGAGTCCCACCTGGTGCGCGCTTTCCAGAGCGGCCGCGGTCTGCTCGATGATCGCGACGGTCTGCGCCGGGCTGAGCCGGCCGCCGTTCTCGGCGATGAACTTCGTCAGGTCGCGCCCCTCGACCAGACGCATATCGACATAGAGTCGGCCGTCGATCTCGCCGAAGCTGTGGATGGGCACGACGTGCGGGTCGTTGAGGCTGGCGGCCGTGCGTGCCTCGCGCCGGAACCGGTGCTCGAACTCCTTGTCCTCGGCCAGATTCTCCGGCAGCAGCTTGATGGCGACGATGCGGTCGGTCTGGGTGTCGTAGGCGCGGTACACCTGCCCCATGCCGCCTCGCCCCAGCAGCCCCCGCAGCTGGTACCGACCGAACGAGCTCTCGGCCACGAATCTCCTCCCGTAAGCCGCCGCCGACCCCGGGACCCTACGTTAGTCGAGCAGGATGGAAGTAATGGTCACATCCACCGCGGGTGGGCCGTCTTCCCCGCCGCCCGCGACCCCGGCCGCGGCGATCTTGTCCAGCGTGGCCAGACCGTCGTCCTGGATCTTGCCGAAAACCGTGTACTCCGGCGGCAGCGCCGAGTCGCGGTAGACCAGGAAGAACTGGCTGCTGTTGGTGTTGGGTCCGGCGTTGGCCATCGCGATGGTGCCGCGCGGATAGATCACGGGCTCCTTGAGCTTGGGGTCGTTGGCGGGGTACTGGTTGGTGGGGTATTCGTTGGCGAACTGGTATCCGGGGCCGCCGGTCCCGTCACCCTTCGGATCGCCGCACTGCAGTACCGACAGCGACGGCGACGTGGTCAGTCGGTGGCACTTGGTGTCCTTGAAAAAGCCCTGGTTGGTCAGGCTGGCGAAACTGTTCACCGTGCACGGTGATTCGTTGTTGGCCAGCAGCAGGCCCAGGTTGCCCTGGCTGGTCACCATGCTGACGCTCACCTGGGCCGGCTCGGTGGGAACCTTGCCGGTCCGCGGCGGCTTGACGGGCTTGACGGCCTTGTCCGGCGACGCGGGGTACTGACAGTTGGCGCCGAGGTTGGCCGGCGCCTTGAACGGCGGCAACGGCACGGCGTTGCCGAGCTGCACCGGCGGCAGACCCGCGGCCGACGGGCTGGGCGCGGCGCTGCTCGACGTCGGCGACGCCGAGGGGTTGGCTTTGTTGTCGTCCTTGCTGACGACGACGGCGACCACGACGGCGGCCACCACCGCCACGGCGGCGACCGCGCCCCCCGCGATCGTCAGGATGCGGCGCCTTTTGGCCTGCTTGGCGCGGCGCTCCAGCTGCCGCTCGAGTTTGCGCTTTGCTGTCGCACGTCGCTGCTGATTGGTCGGCACGGCCGCTATCTTTCCATGGCTCGCGGGATGGGAAACTGGGACCGTGTTGATCACCGGATTTCCGGCCGGATTGTTGCAGTGCAACTGTTACGTGATGGCCGAGCGGCCAGGCTCTGACGCCATCATCGTCGACCCCGGCCAGCGCGCTATGGGCCAACTGCAGCAAATACTCGACAAGAATCGGTTGACTCCGGCCGCGGTGCTGATCACTCACGGCCACATCGACCACATGTGGTCCGCCCAGAAGGTCTCGGACACCTTCGGCTGCCCGACCTACATCCATCCCGAGGACCGGTTCATGCTGAAAGACCCGATCTACGGCATGGGGCCGCGGCTCGCGCAGCTGTTCGCCGGCGCGTTCTTCCGGGAGCCCAAGCAGGTCGTCGAGCTGGACCGCGACGGCGACAAGATCGACCTCGGCGGCATCTCCGTCAACATCGACCACACCCCCGGGCACACGCGGGGATCGGTGTGTTTCCGCATCCTGCAGGCCGCCGAGAAGGAGGCCGACGTGGTGTTCAGCGGCGACACCTTGTTCGAGCGTTCCATCGGCCGCAGCGACCTGTTCGGCGGCAGCGGGCGTGACCTGTTGCGTTCGATCGTCAATAAACTGTTGGTGCTCGACGACAAGACCGTGGTACTACCCGGACATGGCAATTCCACCACCATCGGCGCCGAACGCCGGTACAACCCGTTCATCGAAGGCCTGAGCCCGTGACGGAATTCGTTGCACCAAAAGGCGTTCCGGACTACATCCCGCCGGATTCCGCGGAGTTCGTCGCCGTGCGCGACGGGCTGCTGTCCGCTGCCCGGCGGGCCGGCTACGGCCACATCGAGCTGCCGATCTTCGAGGACACCGCGCTGTTCGCCCGCGGGGTGGGGGAGTCCACCGACGTGGTGTCCAAAGAGATGTACACCTTCTCCGACCGCGGCGACCGCTCGGTGACGCTGCGGCCCGAGGGCACCGCGGGGGTGGTGCGCGCGGTGATCGAGCACAGCCTGGATCGCGGCGCGTTGCCGGTGAAGCTGTGCTACGCGGGTCCGTTCTTCCGCTACGAGCGCCCGCAGGCCGGCCGGTATCGCCAGTTGCAACAGGTGGGCGTCGAAGCGATCGGGGTCGACGACCCGGCGCTGGACGCCGAGGTGATCGCCGTCGCCGACGCCGGGTTCCGGTCGTTGGGCCTGGACGGCTTCCGGTTGGAGATCACCTCACTGGGCGACGAGAGCTGCCGTCCGCAATATCGGGAATTGTTGCAGGACTTCCTTTTCGGCCTCGACCTCGACGAGCCGACCCGGCAGCGGGCCACGTTGAACCCGCTGCGGGTGCTCGACGACAAGCGTCCCGAAGTCAAGGCGATGACGGCCGACGCGCCGGTGCTGCTCGATCATCTCTCCGATGGGGCCAAGCAACATTTCGACACCGTGCTGGCTCACCTGGATGCGCTGGGGGTTCGGTACGTCATCAATCCGCGCATGGTCCGCGGGCTGGACTACTACACCAAGACCACCTTCGAGTTCGTACACGACGGGCTGGGTGCGCAGTCCGGCATCGGCGGCGGCGGCCGTTATGACGGCCTGATGAAAGAGCTTGGCGGACAGGACCTTTCCGGAATCGGCTTCGGCCTCGGGGTCGACCGGACGCTGCTGGCGCTGCGCGCCGAGGGCAAGAGCGTCGGGTCCGCGGCGCGGTGTGAGGTGTTCGGCGTGCCGTTGAGTGAGGCGGCGAAGCTGCGGCTGGCGGTGCTTGGGGCCGAGCTGCGCGCCGCCGGCGTGCGCGTCGACCTGGCCTACGGTGACCGCGGGCTCAAGGGTGCGATGCGAGCCGCCGACCGCTCCGGCGCGCGGTTGGCACTGGTGGCCGGGGACCGCGATCTGGAAGCGGGCACCATCGGCGTCAAAGATCTGGGGTCGGGGGAGCAGGTGTCGGTTCCGGTGGATTCCGTGGTCGCTGAGGTGCTTTCGCGGCTGGGTTGAGGGCTTGCCCGGCGTTCGGTCCCGCGAGTGTGCGCGTGTTGCCAGCGACACGCCGTAGGTCGCGGACATTTGCGGGCGCTCGCGCCAGGGGTGCGGGTGGCGCGCCCGGCTCCCAACCCGCGAGTGTGCGCGTGTTGCCGGCGACACGCCGTAGGTCGCGGACATTTGCGGGCGCTCGCGCCAGGGGTGCGGGTGGCGCGCCCGGCTCCCAACCCGCGAGTGTGCGCGTGTTGCCGGCGACACGCCGTAGGTCGCGTACATTTGCGGGCGCTCGCGCCAGGGGTGCGGGTGGCGCGCCCGGCCCCCAACCCGCGAGTGTGCGCGTGTTGCCGGCGACACGCCGTAGGTCGCGTACATTTGCGGGCGCTCGCGCCAGGGGTGCGGGTGGCGCGCCCGGCTCCCAACCCGCGAGTGTGCGCGTGTTGCCGGCGACACGCCGTAGGTCGCGTACATTTGCGGGCGCTCGCGCCAGGGGTGCGGGTGGCGCGCCCGGCCCCCAAGTCGCGAGCGTGCGCGTGTTGCCGGCGACACGCCGTAGGTCGCGTACATTTGCGGGCGCTCGCGCCAGGGCCCACCCCCTTGACGCGACGTCGAACTCTTGTTCGAATGAAAGATATGCGCTGGGCAGGTCAAGCGGTGGCGGTCAACGGCACACCCGTCGATGACGGGGCATTGCCCGGCCTGCAGCGCCTAGGCCTCGTCAAAAGCGTGCGGGTGCCGCAGTTCGAGGGCATGACGTTTCACGAGGTGCTCTGCAAATCCGCGCTCAACAAGGTGCCCAACGCGGCCGCACTTCCGTTCCGCTACACGGTCAACGGCTATCGCGGCTGCTCACACGCCTGCCGCTACTGTTTTGCCCGCCCCACCCATGAGTACCTGGACTTCGACGTCGGCACCGACTTCGACACCCAGATCGTCGTCAAGACCAACGTCGCCGAGGTGCTGCGCCAGGAACTCAGGCGCCCGTCGTGGCAACGCGAGACTGTCGCACTGGGCACCAACACCGATCCCTACCAGCGCGCCGAGGGTCGTTACGCGTTGATGCCCGGCATCATCTCCGCACTCGCCGACTCCGGCACACCGATGTCCATTCTCACCAAGGGCACCCTGCTGCGCCGCGACCTTCCGCTGATATCCCAAGCGGCTCAGCAGGTTCCGCTGTCGGTCGCGATCTCGCTGGCGGTGGGCGATCCGCAGCTGCACCGCGATGTCGAGCCGGGAACGCCCACCCCGCAGGCCCGCCTGGCGCTCATCACCGCCATTCGCGAAGCCAATCTCGGCTGCCATGTGATGGTCGCGCCGGTGCTGCCGCACCTCACCGATTCGACCGAACACCTCGACGCTCTGCTCGGAGAGATCGCCGCCGCGGGCGCCACCAGCGTCACCGTGTTCGGTTTGCACCTGCGCGGCGCCACCCGAGGCTGGTTCATGGCCTGGCTGGCCCGGGCGCATCCGGAACTGACCAGCCGCTACCGCGACCTCTACCGTCGCGGCGCCTACCTGCCACAGAGCTACCGCGACGTGCTGCGCGACCGCGCCAGACCGTTGATCGCCAAGTATCGGCTCGGCAGTGATCCCCGACCGTCAACGCCGCCGGCCATCCCCGCGCCGCCTCCCGTGCAACCGACCCTGTTCTAGCCGCCCCGCGGCTTGGTCAACGTGAACTGGTCGATCGGGACAACCCCGCCGTACGGCCCCCGCACCGCGTAGTACGTCGCCTTGATCGACGTCTTGCCGCCCGGCGCACCCGGGTCGACGTCGAAAGCCACGAAACCGTAGGGGTTGTCGCGGTCACGAAACGCTGACCAGGGCGCGTCCTCCATCACGTAGATCGGCGGCTTGCGTCCCAGAGCGGAATCGAAGGCGCCCACACCGGTGATCACCTGGCAGCGCAGTTCGGGGAAGAACAATCCGTTGGTCGGGTGCGACGTGCCGCCCCCGCCGATGACCAGATGCACGGTGCCTTTGGTCACATCGATGACGTCGCTGCGGGTGTCGACCGGTATCGGCGTCCGGGTGTCACTTCCGAGGGTGCCGCGCAACGGGTGCGACCTCTCGTAGTGATGTTCGTGCCCGCAGACCACCAGGTCGACCTGGTACTGATCGAACAGCGGCAGCCACTCCTGGCGGATCCCGAGGTCGGCTCCGTTGGCCTTGGCGGTCGAGATCGCCGTCTGGTGCATGCACACCACTACCCAGTCGATCCCGGGGTCACGCCGTGCCGCCGCCAATTCGGCTGTCAGCCAACGCTTCTGCTCGCCGCCGGAGTAGGCGTGCACGTAGGAGTTGCCGCCGTCCTGATAAGCCACGTCGTCGTTGTTCAGGCTGATCACCCGCACCGCCCCGGCCGTGAACGAATACCACAGACCACGCAACTGCGAACTGGATCCTGAATCCGGCACCGCGAAGTACGTCTGATACGCGCCGTAACCGATTGGCCCGTTGCCCAATTCGTTCTCATGATTGCCCGCGGCCGGCATCCACGGCCGGTGACGGGCCGAGCGGCTGTTGTTGACTAACCAATCCGACCAGGTGTGGATCCGGTCGGCCGCCAGATTGGCGTAGCACAGGTCGCCGTTGACCAGGTTGAACAGCGGCGCCAGTCGTTCGATCGCCGCCGTGGTGTCACCGGCCGCCGGGGATCCGAGGTGGTCATTGACATACCTGCCGTCGGTCAGGGTGCTCAGCGTCGGTGTCGACTGGTCGCCGAAACTGGTGAAGCGGAACGGCTTTCGCCCCGCAGGCGCGGTTCGGAGGCTCCCCAGCTCGGGCTGCGCTCCGTCGTGCACCGCGGCATAGATGTAGTCGCTGTCCGGCTGCAGGCCCGTCAGCCGCGCGTGATTGACGCGAACCTCCGAGTTGGACTTGGCGTCTCGATAGGTCCGGGTTTCGGCCGCCACCGTGCTGCCGAATCCGGACGTCGGCGCGCCCAGCATCACCCGCGGGTTGCGGACGGCGTCGGTGGTATGCCAGGACACCACCGCCTCGGTGCCGGCATCCCGGCCGAACTGCAGATGCAAGCCGGCCACCGGTGGCGCACCGGTGCGATCCGGCTGGGACCAGACCCCGGCGTGACCTGACCGCAGTAACGCGGCCCCGCCCACCCCGGCGCCGACGCCGAGGACACCGGCCACCGCGCCGGTCGTGATCAGCGTGCGGCGGCTGAAGCCAGGTGGGTCTCCCTGTCCCGGATCGTCGCTCATGGGGTGCTTCATACCGGACCCGGGTGAACGCCGCCAGCACTGGCCCGCCGGTAGGCGTCTAGTGGCGGTGCGGTTCCAGCAATGCCGCCTGCCCGGTAGACGGCGGGTGCGCGGCCAGCCACTCCCGGGTCGCGGCATGCGAGCGCTCGATCAGCGTGGCCGCGTGCGAGAAGTCGGAGCCGGAGATGTCGACCGGACACAGCGGTCGGATAACGTGCAGCTCACAGGTGGTTTCGTAGCGGGAGATATCCGCGGCGAGCCGATGGTTGAGGGCGATGGTCATGGCGTGCAGGGCCATGTTGACGGCGGACTTGGGCGTTGCGGGCAAGTCGCAGGAGTAACCCGTGGGCAGCACCCACACGCGGTCGGCGCCGAGCGCAACCGCATGCGACACCGGTGTGTTGTTCACAACACCGCCGTCCATCAGATCGCGTCCGTTGATATTGACCGGCGGAAAGATTCCCGGAATGGCAGCGCTGGCGGCGATCGCGTCCACTGCGTCACCCGACGACAGCAACACATCGGTGCCCGAGACGACGTCCGTGGCCACCACGTGCAGCGGAATCGGCGCGTCCTCGAGCCGGCTGAACTGCAGCTGCTTAGCGAGAATGCGCCGCAGGCCGGAGTTAGGGACCAGGTGCGCCCGGCGCCCGAGAATGCCCATGAAACCCGACATCGGGTGGGCGGGAAAGACCTGTTGGCGGGTCAGCGACACCCACAGATCGGCCAGGCCCCGGATGCCCGCGGCGTCGGCCCGGGACGCGAGCCAGCCGCCGTTGACGGCGCCGACGGAGGTGCCGACGATGACGTCCGGGGTGATCCCTTCGTCGGCCAGGGCGCGCAGCATCCCCACGTGGATTGCTCCCAGGCTGGCGCCACCGGACAACACGAAGGCTGTGGGCACAGCTAGATGGTAGAGACCTTTGCCCGGTTTGGGCAGGTAACGAATCCGGTAGCGTTTCCGATATGACGAACGTGCACAAACTGGCAAGCGCGGTCGCCGCAGGCATCCTGGGCGCGGCCTTCGTGGGCTTGACCCCGACCGCCCTCGCGGACCCGACCGGACACCAGGTGACCTACACGATCACCACCACCGGAAACCTCACCGGCAACGTCCGTTACATCAACACCGATCCGCCCAGTCAAGGGGCGTTCGACGCGAACTCCTCGCAGTTTCTGACCACCGTGCCGGCCACCTTCAGCGCCGATCAGCCGCTCGTGTACACCGCCACTCTCGCGAACCCGGGCCAGTGGGCCTTCGTCAGCGCCAGCGGCGGCTGCCACTGGCCGGACTGCGGCTCGGGAAGCACGCCGGAGCTGCGCTGCGAGATTGCCGTCGACGGTCAGGTGGTGGACTCGCGAAGCGCCACCACCGGAGTCACCTGCTCGACGCGGCCCTGGTAGCCGAGCAGGCATCCCCGGCCCAGGCTTACTCCGCGACGTCGCCGACGACGAAACTGAGTAGCGAGTACGAGGTCTCCTCGTCGAAGAACAGAACTTCGTGTGCCATGGGTGCACACACCACCTTTCGCTCAATGTGATTGAGCCTCAATGGTGCAACGCGGGCATCGGTCCTGGGCAGCCTACGGACGGACCCAATTGTGGTCCTCCGAACGGCGTACGGAGCCGTCCACCGGATGGGTCAAGTCCGTGCGGAAACAATGAGCCATTCGGCGGAATCCGGGTCTTCGGTGTCCAGTGTCAGCCCGACTTCGTCGAGCAATGAGCGGAAGACGTCGACGCTGACCCGGTGAGCTTCGAAGGACTGCGTCAGGCTCTGCCCGCCGTACTCGAGGGTGAACTCGCCGAGAACGACATCGCCGTCGTTGTGCAGGATGGTCATCGTCTGTTGCATGTCGCCGTCGGCACGGTGGTAACTGCCGGCGGGTCGCCGGCCGAACCAGTCCGGCGGCCGCCACTGGATGATGGCTTTGCCGGTGGGATTGAGGTGATGGGCAACCGTGGCGAGCAGACCCCTGCGCGCGTCCACGCCCGGATAGTTGACCAGACTGCTGGCCAGCAGCACGACGTCGTATTTCTCGGGCAGTCGCAGGTCTTCGATGCGGGCCTGAACAGTCCTGGCGCCGCGTACGTGAGCGAGCATGTCGGCCGAGTCGTCCACTGCGGTGACCTGGAATCCGTTGTCGGCCAAGGGGTTGGCGATGCGTCCTGCTCCCGATCCCAGGTCCAGCACCGAGCCGCCCGGTTCCAGGTGCGCGGTGATCAGGTTGACTTCGTCGATCACCGACACGCGTCGATAGATCTCGACCAGGCTGCCGTCGGCGGTTATCGGGCTGGCGGGGGTGTTGTCCGTGGGCATATCGATTCCGAGCCTAGATGTTGGGCGGTTTGCTGACGAGAACCCGGGCCAGCGGGGGGCGATCAATTCCCACCGGTCGGCGAGCCGTTCTCAGTCGGCGATCTCGTCGACGATGAACGAGATCAGGCCGTACGTGGTCTCCTCGGCGGCGAACAGGTTTTCGTAGGACACGATGATTCTCCTAGTGAATCGGCAACTGGTATTTATCATTACACAGTGACGATTTATGTCAATGTGTAACGCTATTTTCCGTTACACATCGGTGCAATGTGTATCCCACGACGGGCCCTTGTTGTGTCCCCCGATCGGGGGACACCGGGCTACGGACCCGGGTCGGTGATGACGACGACTTCCGCGGGCTCACCGCCGACGGCCCTGAGTCGGTGGCCCACGGACGCATCGAAATAAGCACTGTCACCGGCGACGAGTGAGATGACGCGGTCGCCGTACGTCAACTCGACGGCCCCGACGTGCACGAAGATGAATTCCTGGCCGGTGTGCTCGGGATGTGGATCCTCAGAGGCGTTTGCCGTGGGTCGCACCACGAAAGGCGACATGGATTTACCGAGCAACGTGGTGGCCAGGGCCCGGTAGCGCCCGCCGGCCGGGTCGGCGCGGTCGACGGTGATCTGCTCCTCGGCGGCATCGTCGGAGAAGAGCCGGCCGACATCGACGTCGAGCGCCCGCGCGACCTTGAGCGCCACCGCGATCGACGGCGTGCTCTGGCCGCGCTCGATCTTGGACAGGTAACTCTTGGTCAGGCCGGTCCGCTCGGCCAGTTGCTCGAGGGTAAGGCCACGTTGCCGGCGCACCGTCCGCAGTAGAGCGGTCATTCGGCTGGGCCCCCTCCGACGCGGCATGACACAAAGTTTCCTATAGTGTTACTATTGTGTCACACATTCCCGATCGAGGGAGTCGTTGATGTCATCCACATTCACGCATTCGAAGGCCGAATTGATGCGGCGCGCCCAGCAACGCCTAAATGCCGAGAGCTCCGACTCACAGCTGAGCACCCGCCAGAAGATCGCGCTCACCTGCCGAGCCTTGTTCGACGCCGGCCATGATTCCGGTCTGGCCGGGCAGATCACCGCACGCGCCGAGCAGCCCGGCACCTACTACACCCAGCGCCTGGGCCTGGGTTTCGACGAGATCACCGAGGACAACCTGCTCCTGGTCGACGAGGACCTCAATGTGCTGGAAGGCAGCGGAATGGCCAACCCGGCCAACCGCTTTCACAGCTGGATCTACCGCGCGCGGCCCGATGCCCACTGCATCGTGCATACGCATCCCTTCCACGTGGCGGCCCTGTCGATGCTGGGGGTTCCGCTGATCGTCTCGCACATGGACACCACCCCGCTCTATGACGACTGCGCCTTCCTGGCCGAGTGGCCCGGCGTGCCGGTGGGCAACGAGGAAGGCGAGATCATCACCGCCGCGCTGGGCGACAAGAAAGCCGTTCTGCTGGCCCATCACGGGCACGTGGTGGCCGGCGCCAGTGTCGAGGAGGCGTGTTCACTGGCGGTGCTGATCGAACGCGCCGCCAAGCTGCAACTCGCGGCCATGGCCGCGGGTACCGTCAAAGCGCTTCCGGAGGAACTGGCCCGCGAGGCCCACGACTGGACGCTGACACCCTCGCGCAGCCGGGCCAACTTCGCCTACTACGCCCGCCGCGCGCTGGCGCGGCACCCCGACGTCCTGAACCCTCTGTCCGCCAACTGAATTCGAGGAACCGTGTCTGAGATCCACGGCATCATCGCCTACCCCGTCACCCCGTTCTCGGCTGACACGTCAAGCATCGACAAAGACCGGCTTGCCGCGCTGGTCGACCGACTGGTGTCCTCCGGCGTGCATGCGATCGCCCCCCTCGGCAGCACCGGCGAATTGGCCTACCTCGACGAACCCGAGTTCGACGCCGTCGTCAACACCACGATGGCCACCGTCAACGGGCGGGTCCCGGTTGTCGTCGGGGTGTCGGATCTGACCACCGCCAACACGATTCGGCGCGCTCAATACGCGCAACAGGCGGGCGCCGACGCGGTGATGGTGCTGCCCGTCTCCTATTGGAAGCTCACCGATCGCGAGGTCGCGCAGCATTACCGCAGCATCGGCGAGTCGATCGGGATCCCGATCATGGCGTACAACAACCCCGCCACCAGTGGTGTGGACATGAGCCCCGAGCTGTTGGTCACCCTGTTCGACAACGTCGACAACGTCACCATGGTCAAAGAGTCCACCGGTGACCTGACCCGGATGCGGCGCATCGCCGAGCTCAGCGACGGCCAGTTGCCCTTCTACAACGGCAGCAATCCGCTGGTGCTCGACGCCTTGCGGGTGGGGGCGTCCGGATGGTGCACGGCCGCACCGAATCTGCGTCCGCAGCCGTGTATCGACCTGTACAACGCGATCCGGGCGGACGATCTCGAGAAGGCGCAACTGCTCTACGACGACCTCAAACCGTTGTTGCAGTTCATCGTCGCGGGTGGGCTGCCCACCACCGTCAAGGCAGGTCTGGATCTGCTGGGCTTTGCGGTCGGCGACCCACGCGCGCCGCTGCTGCCGCTCGACGAGCAGGGGCGCGCCGAGTTACGGGACCTGCTGGCCGGGTGGTGAGGTTCAGCCCAGGATCACCGGCACTCCGTCGAAGCGGTTCAGCAACGGAATCGGTTGCAGGCGCAGCTCTTCGGGTGCGACTGCCAGCGTGAGGCCGGGAAAGCGGTTGATCAGTTCGCCGATGATGATCCCGGTCTCCAGCCGTGCCAGATGTGAGCCCAGGCAGAAGTGGGTGCCCTTGCTGAACGCGAGGTGATCATTGGGACTGCGGGTGATGTCGAAGCGGTCCGCGTCGGGGAACTGTGCGGGGTCGCGGTTGGCCGATGTCAACAGCGTCGTCACCATGGCCCCGCGCGGGATGGTGACGCCGTGCAGGGTGATGTCCTCGCCGGCGAAGGTGGTTGCTTCGGTGCCGCCGACCGTGCCGGAGTAGCGAAGGATCTCCTCGACGGCACTGCCGATGAGTTCGGGGTGCTGCTGCAACAGGCGAAGTTGGTCGGGGTGGGTGAGCAGCGCCGCGATGCCGTTGGTGATCACATTCGGGGTGGTCTGGTAGTCGCCGGTGATGAGCAGGAACACCATCGCGACGATCTCGTCGTCGGTCAGGCCGCCACCGTCCTCCCGGGCGTCGATCAACCCGGTGATGATGTCCCGGCCCGGGGCAGCCCGTCGTTGCTCGATCAGATCGCGCAGGTACGCGACGAAGCCCTGCATCTGCTCGCCGGCGCCGGCCGCGTTGTGGCTGAGCATCGCCTCGAACAACAACTCGATGAAGCGGTAGAACGTGGGCCGGTGTTCGCTTGAGACGCCGACCATTTCGCTGATGATCGTGGTCGGGACCGGCAGCGCGTACTGCCGGTGCACCTCGAGGCGCTGGCCGGGTTCGAAGCCGTCGAGCAGTTCGCGGGCGACGGTGCGGATCCGGTCACCGAGCCCCTCGATCGCGCGCGGGGTGAACGGCCGGCTCACCAGCTTGCGCAGCCGCAGGTGTGACGGGTCGTCCTGGTAGACCATGGTGTCGGTGGTCAGCAGGCGGATCGCCTCGGGCACCACCGAGGTGTCCTCCGCGGCGCCGTCGAGCACGCGGCGGATCCGCGGGTCGGTGACCAGGTCCAGACAGTCCCGGTAGCGGGAGATGAAGTAGACGTCCTGCTCGGGTGGGCGCAGCGCCAGCCGCCCTCGGTAGACCGGCGCCTCGCGGCGCATCCAGTCGTAGTAGGAATGCTGGTCCGCGTTGAACTCGGCTGTGCCTACCGTGATCGGATGCTCGAGCTTCACCCCAGATCGTTGGTGTTGAACGTGTCGCACTTATTGGGCTCGCCGGTCGAATATCCTGTGGTGAACCACTTCTGGCGTTGCGCGGATGAGCCGTGCGTCCAGGATTCCGGGTTGACCCGCCCGTTCACCTGCCGCTGAATGCGGTCGTCACCCACCGAAGCGGCCGCCGACAACGCGTCCTGAATGTCCTTGTCGGTCAACGGCTGCAGGAACGGCTGTCCGGTGCTGTCCTGCTTGACCGTGGACGCGTAGTGCGCCCACACCCCGGCATAACAGTCGGCCTGCAGCTCGGTGCGGACCCCGCTGCCGGTGGCGCCCTGCGCCCCGGACTGAGCGCGCCCGAGCACCCCCAGCAGGTTCTGCACGTGGTGTCCGTACTCATGGGCCACCACATATTCTTCCGCGAAAGGCCCACCGCTGGAACCGAATTGAGTCACCAGGACCTGGAAGAAATCGGTGTCGAAGTAGGCCGTCTTGTCCACCGGGCAGTAGAACGGGCCGACGTCGCTGCTGGCCGGCCCGCAGCCGGTGCTGACCTGGCCGCTGAACAGGCGCAGGTGGGGGCGGGTGTACTTCGGCATCAACTGCTTCCACACCGCGTCCAGCGAGTTGCTGGTGGCCACCACGCGGCACTGCACGTACTTGTTGGCGTCCGCGCCGGTCTTGCATCGGCTGAGGTCGAAACCGGGAGCCACGTCCTCGCGCGAGTCGAGCGGCTGCTGGCTGATCACGCCGCCGGGGTCGACCCCGAGCAGCATGGCCACCACCACCAGCAGCAGGCCGCCGATTCCACCGCCGATGGCCATCCGGCCCATCCCGCCGCCGCCCGAGGACGACGCGGAACTGGTGTCGATCTGCATACCCTCGTTGAAGGTCATCGGTCGCTCCCGGAATTAGAGTTTGAGCCGCGCCGACACAGCCTATCGCTGCTGCGCGGCGGCGAATCGGGTGTCGGTGTAAGTGCGCAGATTCCGCAGAAACCGGCGCAGCGCCAGGTTGAGCAACGGACCGAACACGGCCATGCCCACTCCGGCACCGCGGGCCGGCTTTTGGGCCATCGTCCAGGTGAGCCGGCAGCCGCCGGGTATCACGTCGACCCGATAGTCTTCGGCAAACGCCGCGACCGCTTTGGTGGAGCACTCGTTGAACCGGAATGCCATGTGCGTGAACGGTTCCCACGCGATGAACTCTTCGTCCCCGACGATGCCGCCGCGCATCTGCACGACGCGGGTGGTGCCGACGCCGCGCGGCTCCGGACTGGTCCAGGTGACCTTGGTGATCACCTTCGCCCAGCGCGGCCAGGACTCGGCGTCGCCCAGCACCTCGAACAACTGCTCGGGCGTGATAGCCAGATCGACACTGTTGCGAAAGCGGTAGGGCGCCGTCTCGATGAAGCTCAGGTCGACGCGTTCGCAGGGGTGCATACCTGCAAACCTAACCCGGCCCGTCGCTGGCGGCAGCGAGCAGCGGCACCAGCACGTCGCTGACCGGAGTGGGCAGCCCGTGCGCGCGGGCTTTGCGGACGATGACGCCGTTACGCAGGTCCCACTCCATCCGGCGGTGCGCCTCCCGGTCAGCCAGGATCGAGGTGCCCATGTCTTCGGGCACCACCCGAAAGGATTCGACGAGCTGCTTCACCACCTCGTCGCCCAGTTGGGCGCCCTCGGCGCGCGCGACCGCCACACACTCGGCCATATACCGGCGGCCCAGTTCGGCCACGTCGTCCCGACGGAACATCCCGGAGCGGCGGCCGGACAGCGCCATCAGTCCGGCCAGCGCATTGAGCAGCAGCTTGCGCCAGTTCACGGTGACGAAGTCGGGGTTGCATTCGACTTGGCAGCCCGCCTCGCGCAGCAGGTCGGCGAACGATTCGGCCGCGCGCCCGGTGGGCACCACCAGCGCCGCTTCACCGCGCAACCGCACCCAACCCTCAGGCTGGGTCTCGGCCGAGAACCACACGCTGCCCGGTATCACGTGCGGAGACGGCGAGAGCGGGGCGACCTGTTCGACCTGTTCGACGCCGTTCTGCAGGACGGCGACGACGGTGTTCTCGTCGCACAACCGGGCCAGCCAGCCGGCCGCCGCCTCGTTCTGGGTGGCTTTGACCGCCAGGATCAGCACGTCCACCGGACCGCTGACGGCGTCCGCATCGGTGTGCACCGGGCCCGGCACCACGATCGGTTCGGCGTCGTCCGGCCGCAGTTCGATGCCCTCCCGCGGGGTGTGGCCGCAGAGCAGCACCCGGTGCCCGGCCGCATGTAGCAGCGCCGCGACGGTCGTGCCGACGGCGCCGGGGCCCACGAGTGCGATATCGGTTGCGATGCAGCCAAAAGTACCGGCAGGATCGGGCAAATCAATCGGCCCTCTAGACTGGGCAGTCAATCTCACCCGGTGTAAAGGAGTATTTGTGCTGCGCAGCCACGCCGCGGGATCGCTTCGGGACGGCGATGCCGGGCAGCAGGTGACCCTGGCCGGGTGGGTGGCCCGCCGCCGCGACCACGGCGGCGTCATCTTCATCGATCTCCGCGACGCGTCCGGCGTCGCGCAGGTGGTGTTCCGCGAAACCCAGGTGCTGGCTCAGGCGCACCGGCTGCGCTCGGAGTTCTGTGTCGCGGTCACCGGTGTCGTCGAGATCCGGCCGGAGGGCAACGCGAACCCCGACATCGCCACCGGCGACATCGAGGTCAACGCCACCTCGCTGACCGTGCTGGGCGAGTCGGCGCCGCTGCCGTTCCAGCTCGACGAGCCCGCGGGGGAGGAGCTGCGGCTGAAGTACCGCTACCTGGACCTGCGCCGCGAGGGCCCGGCCGCCGCAATTCGCTTGCGTTCCAAGGTCAACGCCGCAGCCCGCGAGGTGCTGGGGCGCCACGACTTCGTGGAAGTCGAGACGCCGACGATCACCCGGTCGACGCCGGAGGGTGCGCGCGACTTCCTGGTACCGGCGCGACTGCATCCCGGGATGTTCTACGCGCTGCCGCAGAGCCCGCAGTTGTTCAAGCAGCTGCTGATGGTGGCCGGGATGGAGCGCTACTACCAGATCGCGCGCTGCTACCGCGACGAAGACTTCCGCGCCGATCGCCAGCCCGAATTCACTCAGCTCGACATGGAGCTGAGCTTCGTCGACGTCGAGGACGTCATCGCGGTCTCCGAGGAGATCCTGACGGCACTCTGGGCGCTGATCGGCTACCAGATTCCGACGCCGATCCCGCGGATGACGTATGCCGATGCGATGCGCCGGTTCGGCTCTGACAAGCCCGACCTGCGGTTCGGCCTGGAGTTGGTCGAGTGCGCGCAGTTCTTCAAGGACACCACGTTCCGGGTGTTCCAGGCGCCCTACGTCGGCGCGGTCGTGATGCCGGGCGGGGCTTCTCAGCCGCGCCGCACGCTCGACGGCTGGCAGGAGTGGGCCAAGCAGCGCGGCCACCGGGGCCTGGCCTACGTGCTGGTCGGCGAGGACGGAACGCTGGGTGGGCCGGTGGCCAAGAACCTGTCCGACGCCGAACGCGACGGCCTGGCCGCCCACGTCGGCGCCAACCCCGGCGACTGCATCTTCTTCTCGGCCGGGTCGGTGAAAACGTCTCGGGCGCTGTTGGGCGCGGCGCGCATCGAGATCGCGCACCGGCTGGGCCTGATCGACCCGGACGCGTGGGAGTTCGTGTGGATCGTCGACCCGCCGCTGTTCGAGCCTGCCGAGGACGCCACGGCGTCGGGCGACGTGGCGGTGGGCGCGGGAGCGTGGACGGCGGTGCATCACGCGTTCACCTCACCCAAGCGTGAACACGAGGGCAGCATCGAATCCGACCCAGGCGCCGTGCTGGCCGATGCCTACGACATCGTCTGCAATGGCAACGAGATCGGCGGCGGTTCGATCCGTATCCACCGCCGCGACATTCAGGAGCGGGTCTTCGCGGTGATGGGTCTGGACCAGGCAGAGGCCGAGGAGAAGTTCGGATTCTTGTTGGAGGCGTTCACCTTTGGCGCCCCGCCGCACGGTGGGATCGCCTTCGGCTGGGACCGGATCAACGCGCTGCTGTCCCGCGTCGACTCGATTCGCGAGGTGATCGCGTTCCCCAAGACCGGCGGGGGAGTCGACCCGCTGACCGACGCGCCGGCGCCGATCACGGCTCAGCAGCGCAAGGAGTCGGGAATAGATTTCAAACCCAAGCAGCTTGACCAGTCATGACGACCCCGGACACCGAATCCATCAAAGCGTTCAACAACGGCATCGTCGACGAGTTCCGTTCCAACGGAGGCAAAGTCGGCGGCCAGTTCGCTAATGCCGATTTGCTGCTGCTGACCACGACCGGCGCCAAGTCGGGTCAGCCGCGCATCGCGCCGCTGGCCTACTTCCGCGTCGACGGTCGGCTGATCATCATCGGGTCGTTCGCCGGCGCGCCGATAGACCCGGCGTGGGTGCACAACCTGCGCGCTCGGCCCCGGGCACACGTCGAGGTCGGCACCGAGGCGTTCGAGGTGACCGCACACGAGTTGGACCGCGCCGAGCGCGACGCGATCTTCTCCGAGATCACCGCTGCCGCTCCCGGCTTCGCCGAATATCAGGCGAAAACCGACCGGGTGATCCCGCTGTTCGAGTTGCGGCGCGGGTAGCTCGACACCGGGCGCACGGTCGCTGTGGGCCGGGCGTGGGGTAAGCAGGCGTGGTGAAGACTTCGCTGCTGGCCGGGATGGCCGGTGAGGGCACGGCGGCCGTCCAGCGATTGCGCACCGCGTTGTGGCCGATCGCCCAGACGTCGGTCGTCGCCGCACTGGCCTGGTACCTGACTCATGACCTGCTGCATCACCAGCAACCGTTCTTCGCGCCGATCTCGGCGGTGGTATGCATGTCGGCGAGCAACGTGCTTCGTGCGCGGCGCGCCACCCAGATGATGGTCGGGGTCGCGCTGGGCATCGCCGTGGGCGGCGGTACGGAAGGTTTCGTCGGCGCCGGACCGGTCGGGATCGGGGTGGCGGTGATGATCGCGCTGTCGGTCGCGGTGCTCGTCGGTCGCGGCGCCATCGGGCAGGGCTTGATGTTCGTCAACCAGACCGCCGTCTCGGCGATCCTGGTCCTGGTGTTCTCCCACACCGGCATCGTGGTGACCGAGCGCCTCTTCGATTCGCTGATCGGGGGCGGGCTGGCGCTGGTATTCGCTCTCGTGCTGTTCCCCGCCGACCCGGAAAAGCTCCTCAGTGACGCGCGCGCGGGTGTCCTCGCGGCGGCGCACGAGACGCTGGTGCGGACGGCCGGCATCCTCGATGGTTCCGGCACTCGCCATCCCGACTGGCCCACATCCGTTTCCGACCACCTCCATCAAGAGATCGGCGCCCTGATCGAGGCGCGATCCACGGCGGAAGTCGCCGCGCGTCGTGCGCCGCGCCGGTGGGCCGCACGGGGCACGATTCGGGATATCGACGCCCAGTCCGCGCAGCTGGGCCTGTTCGCCAGTGCCGTGCTGCACCTGGCCCGCTCGGTTAATCGTCCGCTGGGCCGGGCGGCAGCGCCGGCCCTGCAGGCAGCGGTCGCCGACCTGACTGTGGCGACCGGGCTCGCCGATGTCGACTACGCCGCCGCGTCCGCCCACCTGGCCGCCGCGCGCCGCCACGCCGCGGAACTGCAGTCCGGTGCCCGCGACCGAAACGAGGTGGTGGTCGCCGACGTGGTCTCGGGCTGCGCCGACGACCTACAGCAGGTGATCGAGCGGCCGTCAGGATGATTTGGCCAGGAACTCCTTGACGAGCTGCTTCGGTGCCTGCGTCAGCCACGCTTCGGTGACCAACTCCCGCAGGTCGGCCACCGCGATCTCACCCAGTTTGACCAGTACGGCCGGGTAGCCGTTGAAGTGCGGGGTGGTGAAGTACACGTTGGGCTCGTCAGCGACCAGCGCGAACTTCGCCCCCTCGTCCGGCACCCGCACGCCGAGGATGTCACCCCGGGGTGGCTGCACCCCGTCGTGGGTCAGCGCCTCGATGTCGGATTTCCGCAGCGGTCGCTCCCACGCCAGCAATTTCTTGCCCACCCGCCAGTCGCGCGGTGACTGCTCGGTGGTCAGCGGCAGCTCACCGACGATGCGGGCCACGTCGTCCCAGGTGGCCACGTTTCGATTGTGCGCTCCAAACGCCCAGTTCGGCGCGTAATCCGAAATTGCCCGCGCGACGCTCAGATCTGTTCAGCGCCGCCGTCGACGAACAGTTCGGCGCCGGTCATGAAGCTACTTTGATCAGAGGCAAGGAAGAGAACCGCGGCTGCGATCTCGTCGGGCCGGCCGAGACGGCCCATCGGAACCTTTGCCGCCTCACCATCCAGTAATTCCTGTTCCCGGCCGGCGGGCGCCAGGCCTTTCAGACCCGGCGTCTCGACCGGTCCGGGGACGATCGTGTTGACCCGGATACCGCGCCCCACCAGCTCGGCGGCCCAGGTCCGGCCGAACGAGCGGATCGCCGCTTTGGTGGCTGCGTACACGGTGAACGCGGGCGTCCCGTTGTAGGCGGCCGTCGAACCCGTCAGGATGATCGACGACCCGCGGTTGAGAAGCGGCAGCATCGTCTGCACGGTGAACAATGTGCCGCCCACGTTCGTCATGAATGTGCCGCTGAACTGTTCGAGAGTGATGTCGCCCAATGGCGCGAACTCTCCGCCACCGGCATTTGCGAAAAGCACGTCAAGCCCCTTGCCGCGCGACTCGATCGCCGCGGCCACGGTTGCCAGGTCGTCGGCGTTCGACACATCGGCGCGGATACCGGTCGCCTCCTCGCCGATGGAGGCCACCGCGGCGTCGATCGTCTGTTGGTTACGGCCGGTGAGAAAGACGTGAGCGCCCTCAGCGGCCAGCCGCTGCGCGGCCGCCAGACCGATGCCCGAGTTACCGCCGGTCACGAGTGCCGTCTTGCCGCTCAGTTGACTCATCGCGTCAGTCCCCTAACCGACCGATTCCGGCTGCGCCAGCGCCGGCGAGTGACTGAGCCACGCCACCAACTTCTCGTAGATCGACGGGTGGTTGAGCAGGTCGAAGTGATTGAGGCCGGTCAGGGTGAGACCATGGGCGGCCTCGAACGGGACCTGTCGGGATCGGCCGCGGCCGGCCGCGCTCTTGGGTCGCACCAGGTGGTCACCCATCAGCAGACCGACAGCCCGGGGCGCCGCGGTGGTGGAGACGAAGTGGTAGACCGCGTGGGGCAGGAAGGGCACCTCCTGGCAGCGGTCGCGCAGGAACTCGTCCGGGTCGCAGTCGCGCCAGTCCTCGTGGACCAGTGCGCCGAACCGCAGGTCTTTCACCCCGGCGCTGCGAGTGTTCAAAAACGCCGCCAGACCCCGCGTCTCCGGCAGCTTCGCCAGCGCCCACGCTGCGACGTTGACACCCTTTTCGAGGTCGGCGCCCAGGTGCGGGGAGCCCAGGCACACCACGTGCCGCACGGCATCCGTCCAGGCATGTTCCCGGTCGCGCCCGTAGTGGCAGGCGCTGCGGGAGACCAGCCCTCCCATCGAGTGGCCGACCAGGACCACGTCCTCGACCGCCGCCGGCCACAACTCGTGCAACCGGTGCAGCACGTCGGCCAGCGCCTGGCCGTTCTCCGAGATGTGGTGACCGCTGTTGTAACGCACGAACACTGGCGTGAAGCCGAGGTCCTTACGCAGCCGTTTGCCGTAGGGGCGCAGCCCGTCGCCGGTGCGCGGCGTGCGCCACCATGACCGTTCCGTCATGCACCAGCCGTGCACGAATACCGCTATCCGCCCGGTGGCCCGGGGAAAGGCCTCCGCGATGGCTTCCGCGGTCAGGGGCACCGGTTCACCCCTGCGTCGGACCTGCATGGACAGCGCGAAGCCGTTTTCCCGGTTGGTCATCTCGTCGCCGTAGATCCCATTGACTGCGGCGATCGCGCCGGCGACCCGCGGCCGCGCCAGGACCGTCTCGTCCTCGTCGTTGCTCAGGGTGTGGGCCGCCAGCGCCCCTGCGCCGTACAGGGAACCCCGCACCGCGCCATCGACCAGGGTGTAGACGGCCGAGGCGGTGGTGTCGTGAATTACCTGTACGGGTTTGGCTGCCGGACCTATGGAGGTGAAAACGCGACTGGCGATGCCGTGATGAACATCACGAACCAAGGTGGTCAGGACCCGCGTGCCTTCGCCCGCGAGGTCGGCCAGCGACTTCATTTCGTG
Source organism: Mycobacterium sp. 23 (assembly GCF_048287075.1). Lineage (NCBI taxonomy): Bacteria > Bacillati > Actinomycetota > Actinomycetes > Mycobacteriales > Mycobacteriaceae > Mycobacterium > Mycobacterium sp. 23. The sequence continues at coordinate 1,234,089 of NZ_JBLVUX010000005.1, read as the reverse complement.
TCCCTGCACGAGCCGGGCTCCTTTCTGCCGTGACCGATAGGGTTCCCATTTGGAGCGGGACTAGACCTGGAGTGGAGACTGTCAGCATGCGGCCTGAGCTACCCTTGCCGCCACTCGCCGACAGGGAGGTTCGTCTTGCCGTCTGAGGAGCCGTCCGTGGGGTTCAATGGCCGGTCGGCGCCGCTGGCCGCAAAACGCTACCGGGTCACGCACCGTACGGAGTACCGCTACTCCGACGTCGTGACCAGCTCCTACGGGCGTGGGTTCCTCACTCCGCGAGACTCGTTGCGGCAGCGCTGCGTTGCGCACGAACTGATCATCGATCCGGCCCCGGCCGACAGTTCGACCAGCCGCGACTCTTACGGCAACATCAGCTCGTATTTCCACGTGACCGAACCGCATCGCGCCCTGACCATCGTCAGCGACTCGATTGTCGACGTCGCGCCGCAGGCGGCCGGGATCTACAGCACCGGGCCGGCACTGCAACCGTGGGAGAACGCGCGGCCCTGCGGCGCGCAGGGAGCGCTGGCGTGCGACTTCGCGCTGGACCTGACGCCGCCGGAAATCACTGACGAGGTTCGTGAGTACGCCGCGCCCAGCTTCGAGCCGGGACGGCCGCTGGTTGAGGTGCTGCGCGACCTGGCGGCGCGAATTTTCCGTGATTTCACCTACCGTTCGGGCTCGACCACGGTTTCCACGCGGGTAAATGAGGTTCTGACGGCGCGGGAAGGGGTATGCCAGGACTTCGCGCGGTTGGCGATCGCCTGCCTGCGCGCCCATGGTTTGGCGGCCTGCTACGTATCCGGTTATCTGGCTACCGACCCACCCCCTGGAAAGGATCGAATGATAGGCATTGACGCCACCCACGCCTGGGCGTCGGTGTGGACGCCGCAGCAACCGGGTCAGTTCGAGTGGCTGGGGCTTGATCCCACCAACGACCAACTGGTTGACCAGCGCTACATCGTGGTCGGACGCGGCCGCGACTACGCGGACGTGCCGCCGTTGCGCGGCATCATCTACACCAACTCGGAACGTAGCGTGATCGACGTTGGCGTCGACGTCGTCCCGTTCGAAGGGGATGCGCTGCATGCGTGATTTTCACTGCCCAAACTGCGGCCAGCGGTTGGCGTTCGAGAACTCTGAGTGTCTGAATTGCCACAGCGCGCTGGGGTTCTCTTTAGACCAGATGGCGCTGCTGGTGATCGCCAAACGCGACCAAGACAGCGAGCACGCCGGCGCGGTGGCCGCCAACGAATATCAGCTATGCGCGAACCTCTATGTCGCCGAATGCAATTGGCTGGTTCCGGTCGGTCACCCGGGCGGGCTGTGCGAGTCATGCGCGCTGACGATCGAGCGGCCGAACGACAACGACACGGTAGGGCTGGCGGAGTTCGCCCGGGCCGAGGCGGCCAAGCGCCGGTTGGTCGCCGAGTTGCACGAGCTGAATCTGCCGATCATCGGGCGCGACCAGGATCCGGACTACGGACTGGCCTTCCGGCTGCTGTCCAGTGCGCATGAGAACGTCATCACCGGGCACGAAAACGGGGTCATCACACTGGATCTGGCCGAGGGTGACGATGTGCACCGCGAACAGCTGCGGGTGGAGATGGAAGAGCCCTACCGCACCCTGCTCGGGCACTTCCGCCACGAAGTCGGGCACTACTACTTCTACCGCCTGGTCCGGTCACCGGAGTACCTGCAGCGATTCAACGAGTTGTTCGGTGACCCTGACTCCGACTACCAGGCGGCGCTGGACCGTCACTACAGCCAGGGGGCGCCCGAGGGTTGGCAGGAGACGTTCGTCTCGTCGTACGCGACCATGCACCCGGCCGAAGACTGGGCCGAGACGTTCGCGCACTACCTGCACATCCGGGACACACTGGACACCTCGGCGTCCTGCGGCCTGGCGCCGGCGGCCGCCACGTTCGATCGGCCGCCGTTGGGGCCCAGCGCTTTTCCCACCATCATTGAGATGTGGCTGCCGTTGTCGTGGTCGCTGAACATGGTGAACCGCTCGATGGGGCACGACGATCTGTATCCGTTCGTGCTGCCGCCGGCGGTATTGGACAAGATGCAGTTCGTGCACACCGTGATCGAGGAAGTGACCCAGCAGTTGCAGGCCGCCAGCTAACCCCGGCGAGCAGACGCAAAGTCGCCTTGGAGCGCACGCTCCCGGCCGATTTTGCGTCTGCTCGCCAAGCTAGGCGGGCCGGCGGCGGTAGATGTGCGCGGGGCGGCCGGACCCGGCAGGCTTGCGCGACCGGCCGGTCCGCGCGTAGAGCGGGGACCGGTCCAGCCGTGCTCGTGCGGCGGTGTCGGTGATCGAGGTGCAGGCCCGCAGCAGCGAGTAGGCCTCGACGAACGTCGTCTCCGTCCCGAGCAGCGCATAGGTGGTATCGGCGTCGGCCAGTAGGCGCTCACCGATCCTCGACAGCGCAGCACGGGCCATCGCCGTGTGCTGGAACGGCATCGCGCCGGGAATCTCGGTCACCGCGACGGCGCCCGTCGTGCCGGCGGGTACCCGTGCTGCCACCACGATCGACACGGTATGGCCGCGTTCGTCGCGCGCGGGGTCGCTGACCACGTCGACGACGACGATGCCGCTGGTGATTTCCGCGCCTGCCTTCTCGCACAGAATCCTTCTGGCGGCCTGCTCGACCGTTTCCCCTCGCTCGGCAGCCAGCAACCCACCGGGCAACGTCGTCGCCCCGCGGTGCGGGGTCCCGGCGCGCCGGATGAGGACGAGGCGCGGCAGCGGCTCGTCCTCGGTGAGCGCGACGACGTCAACGCTGAGCCAGGTTTGCGTCATGTACAGGTCCACCGTTCGCGGATCGCCGTCTCGCGCCGCAGGTTCGCCCGCACTTCGGCGAAGGTCTGAGTGCGCAGCAGCTGTCCGTCCTCGAAGACGATCCCCAACTCGTCGTCGCATTCGTGGTCGGCGTGTTCGATCAGGTAGGGGCGGCCATCGGCGCGCCGGCGCACGGACAGCCGGCCGGTGGCGGATTTCTTGGAGCCGTCGTCGGTGATCGGGTCTTTGAGTATGTCGCGACCCTGGCCATCGACCTGCACCCAGGTGGCTTTGACGGCCATCTTGAACGTGTCCCGGGTCTGGTACTGGTAGGTGTAGGAACCGAAACCGAAAACGACTGCGGTAGAGGAGAATCCCTGAGACATCAGTCTTCGGGTGATGGCGTCGGCGCGTTCGTAGGTGATCGAATCTCCGTAGATCGCACCGACGTGCGGGTCGAGTTCCCGATAGCCCTTTGCGTTGACGACGGTCCCGAAGGTGTCGGCGAGCAGCCGCACCACGCCCTTGTGTTCCGGAGTGCCGGCGGGGGCGTCCGGGTCACCGCACAGGATCAGCTCGGGGTCTCCGGAGTCGGGCCGGATGACGAGTTTGCCGCTGCGGGTCGTGATTTCGTCGGCACGGGCGGGCAGATACTCGGTGAGCACGCGCCACAGGTTCCAGGTGTCGGAGACGACCGACAGGGTGCCGTCCGGGTACAGCTGCAACAGGCGGTCGAAGGTCTGCAGCTCGCCGTCCTGACCACCGGCGCACATCACCGAGTGTTCGGTGGCCGGGACACTGGCACCGATCAGTTCGCCCTCGTCTCCGGGGTAGTGCTGCTGGATGTAGCGGATCGCGGGCAGGGTGTCGGTGCCGCAGAAGCTGAGCAGATGGCCGGCTCCGGATGCGGCGGCGGCTTCGGTGCCGGTCATGCCGCGGTAGGCGAATTCGTGACCCTGGAACTTCACCGCATCCTCGTCGCCGGACAACGCCGCCCGCCGATCCAGCAGCGTACGGTTGCGCCACGCGAGGGTGGCGCTGGTGATGGGCTGCCACAGCTGCGCGGACAGTTCGGTCTCGAGATAGTTTGTCAGCCAGAAGAATCGGCTGTCGGTGTTCTCGACCGTCAGGTAGGGCACCCGCAGCGGAATCAAGGCGCCTTCCTTGACCGCCCGCACCCGAAGCGGCAGGTAACCCAGCATGTGCAGCTGCCGGAAGTGTTCGGCGCCAATGTCATTCGGGCCCAATAGTGCCGTGACGAACTGCTCGTATTCAGTCAGTACCGCATCGAGTTCGTCGGGCGCAAGGTCGAAGAACACCTGCCAGCGCCGTCGCAGCTGGCGCAGGTATGCCTGCAGCCCGAAGAACACGGTGGCGTCGACATCGGGCAGTCGCGTTCCCCGCGCGGTCAGGTTCGAGTAGACGAACTCGGTGCCCTTCGGGTATTGACGACGGTGATCGAGCTTGTAGGCGTCGGTCGCCAGCAGGGTGTCCAGCGCGCGATCCTGCCTGTCGTTCATGATTGTGCCCCTTCGTGATTGGTGGCGATACGGCTCAGCAGCTGCGTGACGTACGGAGCCAGATCTGTGGTCCGGATGTGTTGGCCGGCGGCGCTCGGCAGGGAGTCGGTGGTGTAGACGCACTGGTATCCGGCGAGCGCCTGGTGCGAGCGATCGGGACCGGTGAAACCGCCATGGGTGACCCACAGGTCCAGAGCCACGTCGCTCGGTATCGCGGCTCGTAGTAACGCGAAAGTCCCTCCGCCGTCGCAGATGTCGTCCACCACGAGATAGCGGCCGTTCAGCACGCCGTCGGGCGCGTGGTAGCCCTTGAGTTTCCCGGTCGCCTGGTCCCGCGACTTCGAGGCGATGAACACCGGCAGCCCGAGCTTTGCGGCCACCAGCGAGGCACGGTCTCTCGATCCCGCGTCCGGACCGATCACGCCCTGATAGGGGCCGCCGTCGGCCACCGCATCGCTGACGATCGCGGCCAGGTCGAGTTCCCAGCGGCCGATGTCCGGGTTTGCCGCACTCATCGCATCCAGCCACACGCGGGAGTGCGGGTCGAGTGTGACGATGTCGGTGATGCCGGAGAGCGCTGCCAGTCTGGCGTTCGTCCGAGCGGGACTGGGCAGGTCCTTGTCGCCTCGGGCGCTGGGGAGGTACGGCATCACCAGCACGCGCCGGGCGGTGCCCGCGACGAGAGAGGCCCAGTTGAACACCACGGACCAATCCGGGGACGGCGTGCGAACCCACAGCACCTGGACAGCGGGGGAGAGCTCCGCGTCGCACGTGCGCCGCACCGTTACATCGCCCATCGGGTAGGCGAACACCTCGATCGGTTCGGGTGTCAATGCTCCGCGGTGGAGGGTGAAGAACTCGTATTCGTTCATGGCACCACCGTAGCACCTATTTCTCACAAATTGTGAGTAATAAAGGTCACCTCACCCTTGCGAGCAGACGCAAAATCGCCCAGGAGCGCGTGCTCCCCGGGGATTTTGCGTCTGCTCGCGCAGGCCAAGTTAGGCGGGCATCGTGCGGCGTTCGTCTGGCCCGCCCCACAACGGCTGCATGCCGCCGGGCAGGGCCAGCTGCGTCGCGGTGATCACGTCCGCCAGGTCGCGCAGCGTGGCATGCACGGCACCGAGCAGCTCCGCCAATTCCTCCCGGCTGCCGTCGGTAATCTCTTCCAGCTCAGTGGGATCCGAGCGGCGCAGGCGGGTGCTGATCTCGTCGACCATCCGTTCCGGGCGGGACGACCCCGACGAGCCGGGCAGGTCGCGCAGGTGAGTTCGCAGCCGCTCCAGCTGGAACAGCAGCGATCGGGGGTTCTGCGCGTCGAACAGCATCAGGTCGGTCACCGCGGCAATGCTGATCTTGCCGAGCGTGCGCCGCCGGTAGATCACCGACGACTCACAGGCCTCCAGCATCGCCTCGACGACGGACTGCTCGGCGACGGTGCTGCGCACGACGGTCAGGGTGTCGGCCAGCAACGCGGTCAGCCACAGGCCCCGCTCGATGCGCTTGCCGATGTCCATCATCGTCCACCCCACGTCATGGACCATCGACTCACCCGCGACCCCGGACAGGGTCAGCATGCCGGCCAGCGCCTGCGACTGCGCCGAGGCCAGCAACGCGTCGGCCTCGGCCAGTGACTGCGGCGGGTCGGACCGAAGTCCCACCGCCCGTTCCACATTCGCCAGCACCATCCAGGTGTCGTTGGACAACTGGTCGCGCACCGCGCGGGCGCACAACGCCAGCCCCTCCACCGACTGGATCAGCGATCCTGGCCGGTCCAGGTCCACGGTCATCGACCACAGCATCGAGGGCGCGACGGCGATCATCTCCGCGTTGTCCGACTCGCCGTCGTTGGTCGCCCCGGTGTCGGTCCCGGTGATCTGGCCCAGGGCGGCCATCAGTACCGGCACGCATTCGCTTTCCTCGGTGTCCTGATGGTGGCGGTAGACGTGGTAGCGCTCGCGCGCGACGATCAGCAACCGGGCCATGTTCTCCGCGCGCTCGCCGTAGCGTCCCATCCAGAACAGGTCGGACAGCACGCGTGGGGAGCTGACGGTCCATCTGCCCGCGCCGGACGCGACGGCCGGTTGCGGGGCCGACGGTAGCGAGATCACCTTCTCGGCGATCGACCGTTCCGTTGGGCGGACCCAGATGTCCTTGGCGGCAACCGTTTTCAGCGTATAGCAATCGGGCTCGGGTGCCACCACGTAGCCCAGGCCGCCGATCATCGGCGCGTAGCCGCTGCGTTGGGCCACCGTGAACAACCGCATGCCCACTCCGGCCGAGGACAGCACGCCGGCGTGGTCGGTGGGTGCCGACGAGAACGTCGGCAGCTCCTGGCCCGCCCACCGCCAGGGCACCGCCTCGATCTGCGCGGCCAGTTCGGACAGCTGCGCCGACGAAAGCGTAGGCCCGACAAGGCTTTCCCCCCGTCAGTAGGTTTGATCAACAACGACGACAGGTTGGCCAGCAGGTGGGAGAGTTCGTTGGGAATGCCGCCCCAGTAGACCGGCGCGGTGGGCAGCAGCGGTTCCTCGCCGAGCAGTCGCTCGGCCATCTCGGGCAGAAAGCGAAGCAGCCCAGCGCTTTCCAGGATGCCGCTACCCAGCGTGTTGACCACGGTCACCGTCCCGCGGTGCAGCGCCTCCACCAGGCCGACCACGCCGAGACGGGAGTCGGCGCGCAGGTCCAGCGGGTCCGCGTACAGCGCGTCGACGCGCCGCAGCACCACGTCGACACGCTTGAGGGTGCCCAGCGAACGCATCCACAGCTTGCCTTCGCGCACCACCAGGTCGGCGCTCTCTACCAACGGGAAACCCAGCAGCGTCGCCAGATACGCCTGGTCGAACGCCGTCTCCGAGTAGATACCGGGGCTCAGCACCACCACCACCGGGTCCTGCACCACGTCGGGCGCGGCGTCGATCAGGCCGAGTCGCAGGGCCTGGGCGAACGGCGTGGTCGGCCGCGGGGCAATCCGTTCGTACAGGTCGGGGATCGCGTGCGCCAGCACCCGCCGGTCGGCCAGCGCATAGCCGGCGCCCGAGGGGGCCTGCGTCCAGTCCGCATTGACCTGGAACCCGCCATAGGGCAGCCGGCTGAGATCGCAGCCGTGCATGAACAGCTGGTGATGGCCCGGCACTTTGATCCCATTGGCGGGCCGCACATATCCGGGGTGGGCAAACACCAACTGGGCCGGCAGCAGCCCCTCGGTGAGCAGGTTGCGCGGCCCGTACAGATCGGCGAGCACGGCATCGAGCAGGCGCGAGCGCTGTACCAGCCCAGCTTCCAGGACCTCCCAATCGGCCGCCGACAGCACCAGCGGCAGCGTGTCCAGGCTCCACGGGTTGGGCTCGGGGCCGTGGCCGGGCGCGGGCGGGGCCTCGCGCGTCGGGTCCACGCCGGTGTAGGTGATCCCGTCGTGGTCGATGAGGCTGTGCACCACCGACCGCATCCGGTCCAGGCCGGCCCGGCCGCCGTGGGAGATGGTGTCGGCCAGCTCGGTCCAGGTGGCGCGCACGTCGCCGTGCGAGTCGACGAACTCGTCATAGCCGCCACCAGGGCCGTCACGCAGGTCGAACAGGGCTTCCTGGGCGCGCGCGGTCCGGTAACCGGCCAGCAGGCGGTCGACGTCGTAGCGGTCACCGACCGAGAAATCTGGAAGCGCCATTACTGCTGCACGGTACGCACGCGCCGCAGGTCGAGGATGCCCGGCGCGCCGATGTCGGTGAGGAATCGGGCCTGCTTCTCCCGCAACCCGGCGAGGTCGAACTTGCCGGAGGTGAATCCGGCCGCTTCGAAGCGGCGGGCGCGGCGCGATTCGGCTTCCACGGCGTTGACGGGCGGCTCGTCGTAGGCGCGTCCGCCCGGATGGGCGACGTGGTAGGTGCAGCCCCCGCGCGAGGTTCCGGCGGTCAGGTCGACGAGCTCGAACTGCAGCGGGACATCGGTGGAGATCGTCGGGTGCAGCGCACTGGGCGGCTGCCAGGCCTTGAACCGCACACCGCCGACGTGGATGTCGGGGTTGTCGGTGGCCAGCAGCGGGACGGGGTAGCCGTTGCAGATCACGGCGTAGCGGTGCCGATCGGCGCCGATCACGCGGACCTGGACGCGTTCGACCGACGAGTCGACGTAGCGGGCGGTGCCGGTGGCGGTCGACTCCTCGCCCAGGGTGTTCCACGGCTCGATGGCACCGCGTAATTCGATTTCGACGCCGTCGAAGACGGCGGTCCCGATACGCGGGAAACGGAATTCCGTGAACGGGTCCAGCCAGCTGGTCTCGAACGCGATCCCGTGCGAGCGCAGATCGGCCGCGACGTCGGCGATATCGTGAATCAGGAAGTGCGGCAACAGGTATCGCCCGTGCAGGTTGGCGCCGTGCCGGATCAGCGGGGCGCGCAGCGGCTGTTCCCAGAACCAAGCCACCAGCGAGCGCACCAGCAACGACTGCACCATCGCCATCCGCAGGTGCGGCGGCATCTCGAAGCCGCGCAGCTCCAGCAGCCCGAGGCGGCCGCGGGCGCCTTCGGGGCTGTAGAGCTTGTCGATGCAGAACTCGGCGCGGTGGGTGTTGCCGGTGATGTCGGTGAGCAGGTGGCGCAGCGCCCGGTCGGTCACCCACGGTTTCGCGGCACCGCCGGCACTCAGACGCGCGATCTCGGCGAAGGCGATCTCGAGTTCGTAGAGCGCCTCGGCGCGGCCCTCGTCCACCCGGGGCGCCTGCGAGGTGGTGCCGATGAACCGGCCGGCGAACAGGTAGGACAGCGACGGATGCCGCTGCCAGTAGGTCAGCAGCGACACCAGCAGGTCGGGGCGGCGCAGCAGCGGAGAGTCCGCGGGCGTGACGCCGCCGAGGGTGATGTGATTGCCGCCGCCGGTGCCCCCGTGAGTGCCGTCGATGTCGAACGACTCGGTGGACAGCCGCGCCAGCCGCGCCTGCGCATAGAGCGTTTCCAGTTGCCGGCGCTGCTCGTCGAAGCTGGCGGTCGGTGCGACGTTGACCTCGATGACACCGGGGTCGGGTGTGATCGTCGTCGACGTCAGGCGCGGGTCCGGCGGCGGACCGTACCCCTCGATCACCACCCGGGTGTCGACCTTCGCCACGGCGGATTCGATGCGCGCGATCAGGTCCACGAAGTCTTCCAGTGCCTCGGTGGGCGGCATGAATACGTACAGCAGCCCGTCGCGCACCTCGGCGACCAGCGCGGTCGTCGGCGCGTTGTGCGGCTCGACGAGCACCGCCTGGTCGGCCGCGGCGGGGGACAGCGGGTCGCTGATGGCCACTGGGTCGACTTCGTAGGACGCCGGTGGCGGGTCCCAGCTGATCGAGTTCAGCGGCAGCCGCAGACCCGCGGGCGAATCGCCCTCGGTGAGCACCAGTCGGCCCCGGCGCAACCGCCAGTCGGCACTGGCCCAGCCGCTGCCGTCGTCGCGGCGGTGCAGGGGGAGCACGAAGGCCGACGGAGCGGTGACGGCTTCATCCAGCCGCGCCAGCAACTCGGACCGGCGCGCGTCGGCGTCGTCGGCGAGGTCGTCGTCGGGGGCCACCGCATCGCCCGCCGGCAACCGGACGGCGGCAGCCAGCCGGGCCAGTGGGTCCTCGAAGGCCGGGCGCACCTGCGACAACGGCAGGCCGAAGCTCTCGGCGATCCCGGCCAGCACGTCGTGGGCGGTGTCGATCTCGACGGGCTCGGCCTCGACGGCCCCCCAGGGGTCGGCCAGCAACGCCTCGTTGGTCCACAGGGGGCGCCCGTCGGTGCGCCAGTACAGCCCGATCTGCCAGCGCGGCAACGGCTCTCCGGGGTACCACTTGCCCTGGCTGCGCTGCACCAGTCCCTGCGGCGCCCACTGCGCCTTCAACCGGGCGGCCAGATCCGAGGCCAGCTTCCGTTTGTGCGGGCCGTCCGCGGCGGTGCGCCACTCCGGGTCGACCTGGTTGTCCACCGACACGAACGTCGGCTCACCACCGATGGTCAGCCGGACGTCACCGGCCGCCAACCGGTCGTCGACGTGGTGGCCCACCGCGCAGATCGTGGCCCATGCGTCGTCGGTGTAGGGCAAGGTGACCCGCGGGTCTTCGTGGACGCGGGTGACGGTGTTGGAGAACTCCATCACCGAACTGCAGGGTTCGGTGCTCCCGGTGATGGGCGCCGCGGACGCCGGGTGGGGCGTGGCCGCCAACGGGATGTGTCCCTCCCCGGCGAACAGCCCCGAGGTCGGGTCCAGTCCGATCCAGCCCGCGCCCGGGATGTACACCTCGGTCCACGCGTGCAGATCGGTGAAGTCGGCGGCCGGTCCCGACGGCCCATCGAGCGCTTCCACGTCAGAGGTCAGCTGCACCAGGTAGCCCGAGACGAACCGGGCGGCCAGGCCCAGCTGGCGCAGGATCGACACCAGCAGCCACGCCGAATCCCGGCATGAGCCGACGCCGGTGCGCAGGGTGAAGTCCGGGGTCTGGACGCCGGGTTCCATCCGCAGGCTGTAGGTGACGTCGACGTTGATGGCCCTGTTCAGTGCGACCAGGAAGTCGATGGTGCGGGTGCCCTCGGGTACGGAGAAGTTGCGAACCCAGGCCTGCGCCAGATCCCCGGGCCCGGACCCTTCGCCGTCTTCGTCGACGGGTCGCAGATACGGCTCGAGGTCGTCGGCCAGCGCCTTGGGATACAGCGATTTGTCCAGCTGCCAGGTCTCGGCCCAGTCTTCGATGAAGAAGTCGAACGGGTTGATCACCTTGAGGTCGGCGATGAGGCCGACGGTGATCGTCATCTCCCGCGTGGGCTTGGGAAACACCAGCCTGGCCAGGAAATTGCCCAGCGCGTCCTGCTGCCAGTTGATGAAGTGCTCGGCCGGCTCGACCCGCAGGGAGTAGGCCTCGATCGGCGTGCGCGAATGCGGAGCCGGGCGCAGTCGCACCACATGGGGATAGACCTGGACCAGCTTGTCAAAGGTGTAACTGGTGCGGTGCTCCAGTGCAACTTTGATGCTCATAACCGCTGATCCCATCACAAGAGACAGCCGCCCGCAGCGCGCGCCTGTGGTGGCTTGCGTTGCGGGCGGCTGTCATTCGATTGTCAGACCGCTCCGTGTGAACGGTCTGTTTCGGTCGCTTTACGAGTACTGCTGCGGCGGCGGGTACTGCCCGGGCGGCGGCCCCGGCGGGTACTGACCAGGCGCTCCGGCCTGCTCCAGCTCGGCGACGTGGCCGCCCGTCAGCTTGCGGTAGGTGTACACCTGGACCAGCGCAGCGACGGGGGCTCCCACCACCAGGCCGATGTAGCAGGCGATCTGGCCGACGGCTACCGCCGCGTACTGCACCAGCCAGGACAGTGCGCTGGGTCCGAGGTTGGCGCGCACGGTCGCGAAGCTGGCCTTGATGGCATCGATCGGCGACAGGTTCTTGTCGACGACATACGGTACGGCGAACTGGGTGAAGAAGGCGATCACCAGCGGCCCGACGATGGTGCAGGACAACAGCGACGAGGCCAGGACGACCAGCAGCGTGGTCAGCAGCACCTTGGCCACGTTGCGCGGCTTGAAGAAGGTCCCGATGCTCACCGGACGGCCGTCGGCGAGGTCCAGGCTGGCTGTGGTCAGGCCGGCCTGCATGAAGGCCGCGACGACGAGGGCGAGGATGATGCCGACCGTCAGCACGATCCAACTGATGATCCCGAACTCGGTATTGGTCGACTCGTAGCTGACGCCGTACCCGTAGTCGGTGGTGGTCGTCGTGGTCTCGGCGGTCGCGAAGGCGATGCCCAGCGGGATACCGACGACGGCGGCGATGATCAGGAAGTAGATCGCGACCGGCGCGGCCAGCGCGGCGGCGTTGTTCTTGAACTTGCCCCACGACCAGTTGAAGGCGTCGCCGACGCTGAACGGGACGCCCGCCGGGCCGCCACCCAGGCCCGCCTGGGGCGGATAGCCTTGCGGCGGGGCGCCGTAGCCCGGCGGCGGGGGCGGCGGAGGCGGGGTGCCGTAGCCGGGCGCCTGGTATCCGCCGGGGCCCTGCTGGCCGTAGTCCGGTGGCGGCGGGGGTGCGCCGTAGCCCGGAGGCGGAGGTGGCGGTGCCCCGTAACCGGGAGGCGGCGGCGGAGGGGCGCCGTGACGCGGCGGGGGCGGATAGCCCTGCGGGTTGCCGCCCTGAGGGTCGGCCGGGTTGCCTGGATATTCTGGCGGCTGGCTCATGGCTTTCCTAGGTGCCTCGTAGTTCGCTCTTGTCGATCGGGGCGTAGCAAACGGGAACTTAGCAAATGTGCGCCCTGGATGCTCGCATTGGTTGGCGGCCGGCTTTCCCCGTCAGTGGCGTGTCCGCGTTGCGTGGTATGCCTGAAGTCGTGTCCGACGGTCTGTTCGACCTGCCCGGTGCGCCGAAATCGACCGACCACTCGTTGAGCGTTTCGGGTGCCGGTGCCCCGCTGGCGGTACGGATGCGTCCGGCCTCGCTCGACGAAGTGGTGGGGCAGGAGCACCTGCTGGCCGCCGGGTCGCCGTTGCGGCGCCTGGTCGAGGGCTCGGGTGTCGCCTCCGCCATTCTCTACGGACCGCCGGGGAGCGGGAAGACGACGCTGGCGGCGCTCGTCTCACAGGCCACCGGGCGCCGCTTCGAGGCGCTGTCGGCGTTGTCGGCCGGAGTCAAAGATGTTCGGGCCGTCATAGATTCAGCTCGATCGGCGCTGCTGCGCGGTGAGCAGACGGTGTTGTTCATCGACGAGGTGCACCGGTTCTCCAAAACCCAGCAGGACGCGCTGCTGGCCGCGGTGGAGAACCGGGTGGTGTTGCTGGTGGCGGCCACCACCGAGAATCCGTCGTTCTCGGTGGTCGCGCCGTTGCTGTCGCGATCGCTGATCCTGCAGCTGCGGCCGCTGACCCCTGACGACGTCCGAACGGTGGTGCAGCGGGCGATCGACGACCCGCGCGGACTCGGCGGGAAGGTGACGGTGGCGCCGGAGGCCGTCGAGCTTCTGGTGCAACTGGCCGCGGGTGACGCCCGGCGTGCGCTGACCGCACTCGAGGTGGCCTCCGAAGCTTCTGATCATGTGGCTGTCGAAACCATCGAGCAGTCCCTGGACCGCGCCGCGGTGCGTTACGACCGGGACGGCGATCAGCATTACGACGTCGTCAGCGCCTTCATCAAATCGGTGCGCGGCTCGGACGTGGACGCGGCGCTGCACTACCTGGCCCGGATGCTGGTGGCGGGGGAGGATCCGCGGTTCATCGCGCGGCGCTTGATGATCCTGGCCAGCGAGGACATCGGCATGGCGGATTCGACGGCGCTGCTGGTCGCGGTTGCCGCGGCGCAGACGGTCGCGCTGATCGGAATGCCCGAGGCGCAGCTGACGCTGGCCCACGCCACCGTTCATCTGGCCACCGCGCCGAAATCCAACGCGGTGACGACCGCGCTCGGTGCCGCGATGGGTGACATCAAGGCGGGCAAGGCCGGCCTGGTGCCGCCACATCTGCGTGACGGGCACTATTCGGGCGCGGCCAAGCTGGGCAATGCGCAGGGTTACAAGTACTCGCACGACGACCCTGACGGCGTGGTGGCACAACAGTATTCACCGGATGAACTGGTGGGCGTGGACTACTACCGGCCGACCGGGCGAGGCGCCGAACGCGAGATCGCCGGCCGCCTGGAACGGTTGCGCGCGATCATCCGCGGGAGGCGGAGGTCGTGAAACACTTCACCGGCGACGAGACGAATCAGTTGCTGCCCTCCGCGAACCCGCTGGCTGACTTCTCACCGAGCCTGTAGCTCTGGCGGCCCTCACTCGCTCTTCGGCTCCAGATTTACAGGCTGGGCGAACGCGCGCCTAGACCAACTCGGGCACCCGCAGGTGAGCCAGCGCCAGCTCGAATTCGCCGACGTCGTCCTGGTCGAGGCCGAGATCGCGCATCATCGCCGTCCGCATCGAGCGGGCCGACTCGGCGCAGCGGTCCATCGCCTCGCGGCTGTCGTAGGTCACCGACACCACGGCCCGCGCCGACGTCGGATCGACCATCAGGCTGGCGCTGCAGAAGCCGTCGAAATCTTCGACGGCCGGCAGGACGGCCCACCGGTAGTAGTCGATGCCGCGCTCGAACAGTTCCGGCCGCGTCCGCAGCCAGGTCGCCCGCACGCAGGCGCCGGGGGCGGAGCGGTGGTCGCGGTGCAGGACCGCGATGCGCCACTGGTCGACCACGGCGCTGCCTCCGAACATCTCGACGGCGCGGTAACGCACCGGCCACACCCGCTCGGCACTGCGCTGCATCGCCGACTCGGTTTCCCAGGAACTGGTGGCGATGCACCGGCCCGTCTCGCGGTCCACCAGTAGCGATAGGCCCAGGCAGCCTTCCATCTCGTCAAGGGCAGGCATGACCACGTCGCGGACATAGTTGATGCCCATGTTGATCGACGAGCGCTGCGCCTGGATGGTCGTGGAACGTGCAAACACGGTCGACCCCTCCTGTGAGTCGGGGCAGCGCCCCCGGCGGCGCCACCGGTCCACCACCACCTTCCTCCGGCACCGGCGGCTGATCAAGCCCCGTAGGCTGGTCCGGATGGATACCGATGTGCTGGATGTGGACACCACGCGTCGCCGCATCGTCGACCTCACCGACGCGGTGCGCGAGTTCTGCGGCAACCACGCCGACGGCCTCTGCAACGTGTTCGTCCCACACGCGACGGCCGGGGTGGCCATCATCGAGACCGGCGCCGGGTCCGACGACGACCTGCTGGACACACTGGAGCGGCTGCTGCCCCGCGACGACCGTTACCGGCACTCGCACGGCTCGCCTGGCCACGGTGCCGACCACGTCATGCCGGCGATCATCTCGCCCTCGGTGACAGTGCCGGTCAGCGGCGGCGAGCCGCTGTTGGGCACCTGGCAGAGCGTCGTGCTGGTCGACCTGAACCGCGATAATCCGCGGCGGTCGGTCCGGTTGAGCTTCGTCGACGGCTAGATGGAAGGCTAAGCGGGCCTAATTGCATGTTCGGCGGCCAGTTCCGGCGAATAGGCTGATACCCGACTCTCGCCAGCGAGCCCAGGAAATTAAGGAAGAAGCACAGTGCAGACACACGAGATCAGGAAGCGGTTCCTTGATCATTTCGTGAAGGCGGGCCACACCGAGGTACCCAGCGCCTCGGTGATCCTCGACGACCCCA
Organism: Mycobacterium sp. 23; assembly: GCF_048287075.1. Taxonomy (NCBI): domain Bacteria; kingdom Bacillati; phylum Actinomycetota; class Actinomycetes; order Mycobacteriales; family Mycobacteriaceae; genus Mycobacterium; species Mycobacterium sp. 23. The sequence goes on along the minus strand of NZ_JBLVUX010000005.1, from coordinate 1,218,647 downwards.
ACCTGCTGTTCGTCAATGCCGGCATGGTCCAGTTCGTGCCGTTCTTCCTCGGCCAGCGCACACCGCCGTATGCCACCGCCACCAGCATCCAGAAGTGCATCCGCACCCCTGACATCGACGAGGTGGGCATCACCACCCGGCACAACACGTTCTTCCAGATGGCCGGCAACTTCTCCTTCGGCGACTACTTCAAACGCGGCGCCATCGAGCTGGCCTGGGCGTTGCTGACCAACCCGGTGGCCGACGGCGGCTATGGCCTGGATCCCGAAAAGCTCTGGGCAACGGTCTATCTCGACGATGACGAGGCCGCGCAGCTGTGGCGCGATATTGCCGGCCTGCCGGCTGAGCGCATTCAGCGCCGCGGCATGGCCGACAACTACTGGTCGATGGGCATCCCCGGCCCGTGCGGCCCGTCCTCGGAGATCTACTACGACCGCGGACCCGAATTCGGCGTCGACGGTGGTCCCATCGCCAACGAGGACCGTTACCTCGAGGTGTGGAACCTCGTGTTCATGCAGAACGAGCGCGGCGAGGGCACCTCCAAAGAGGACTACGAAATTCTCGGACCGCTGCCCCGCAAGAACATCGACACCGGCATGGGCGTCGAGCGCATCGCGCTGGTCCTGCAGAACGTGCACAACGTCTACGAGACCGACCTGCTGCGTCCGGTCATCGACCTCGTCGCCGGCCGGGCGCCTCGCGGTTATGACGTCGGAAACCACGCCGATGACGTGCGCTACCGCATCATCGCCGATCACAGCCGCACCGCCGCGATCCTGATCGGCGACGGCGTCAGCCCCGGCAACGACGGCCGCGGCTACGTGTTGCGGCGACTGCTGCGGCGGGTCATCCGCTCGGCCAAGCTGCTCGGCATCGACACTCCGATCGTCGGTGACCTGATGGCCACCGTCCGCGACGCGATGGGCCCCTCCTACCCCGAGTTGGTCAACGACTTCGAGCGGATCAACCGCATCGCCGTCGCCGAGGAGACCGCGTTCAACCGCACCCTGGCCTCGGGTTCGAAGCTGTTCGACGACGTGGCCGGCGCCACCAGATCCTCCGGCGCCACCGTCGTCTCCGGCTCCGATGCCTTCACCCTGCACGACACCTACGGGTTCCCGATCGAGCTCACGCTGGAGATGGCCGCCGAATCGGGCCTGACCGTCGACGAGGCTGGCTTCCGCGAGCTGATGGCCGAGCAGCGCCGGCGCGCCAAGGCCGACGCCGCCGCGCGCAAGCATGCGCATGCCGACCTGACCGCTTACCGGGAACTGGTCGACGCCGGACCCACCGAGTTCACCGGTTTCGACGAATTGACTTCCGAGGCAAGGATTCTCGGTATCTTCGTGGACGGCAAGCGGGTGCCGGTGGTGGCTCACGCCGACGCCGTGCACGCCGATCGGGTGGAGCTGATCCTGGATCGCACACCGCTGTACGCCGAGTCGGGCGGCCAGATCGCCGACGCCGGCAGCATCAGCGGCACCGGTTCCGGGGCCAGCGCCCGCGCTGCGGTCACCGACGTGCAGAAGATCGCCAAGACCCTGCATGCGCACCGGGTCAACGTCGAGTCGGGCGAATTCGTCGAGGGCGACACGGTGGTCGCCGCGGTGGACCCGGGCTGGCGCAAGGGCGCCACCCAGGGGCACTCCGGCACCCACATGGTGCATGCGGCACTGCGACAGGTGCTGGGCCCCAACGCCGTTCAGGCCGGATCCCTGAACCGTCCGGGCTACCTGCGCTTCGACTTCAACTGGCAGGGACCGCTGTCGGAGGACCAGCGCACCCAGATCGAACAGGTGACCAACGAGGCCGTGCAGGCCGACTTCGAGGTGCACACGTTCCTCGAGAAACTCGAGAAGGCCAAGGCGATGGGCGCGATGGCGCTGTTCGGCGAGGCCTATCCCGACCAGGTTCGGGTGGTCGAGATGGGCGGGCCGTTCTCGCTGGAGTTGTGCGGTGGCACCCACGTGCACAACACGGCGCAGATCGGGCCGGTGACCATCCTCGGCGAATCCTCGATCGGTTCCGGCGTGCGCCGGGTGGAGGCCTACGTCGGGCTGGAGTCTTTCCGCCACCTCGCCAAGGAACGCGCGCTGATGGCGGGTCTGGCGTCGTCGCTGAAGGTGCCGTCCGAAGAAGTGCCGGCTCGGGTTGCCAGCCTGGTCGAACGGCTCAAGGCGGCCGAGAAGGAACTCGAACGTGCCCGGCTGGCCGGCGCTCGCGCCGCGGCCACCAACGCCGCGGCCGGGGCCGAGCACATCGGCAACGTCCGGGTGGTCGCGCAACGCATGTCGGCGGGTATGACCGCAGCGGACCTGCGCTCGCTGGCCGGCGACATTCGCGGCAAGCTGGGTAGCGATCCCGCGGTCGTCGCTTTGATCGCCGAAGGTGACGGATCTACCGTCCCGTACGCGGTGGCCGCCAACCCGGCAGCTCAGGACCTCGGCCTCAACGCCAATGAACTGGTCAAGCAGCTGGCCGGCAGTGTCGACGGCCGGGGCGGCGGCAAGGCCGACCTGGCTCAGGGTTCCGGCAAGAACCCGACCGGCATCGACGCGGCGCTGGACGCGCTGCGTTCGGAGATCGCCGCGATAGCGCGGGTCGCTTGAGTGGTCGAGTCACCGCAGCGCCAGCCTGACCGGCCGGGCGAATCAGACCCCGGCCGAGGCCGACGCCTCGGTGTCGACGTGGGTACGGTGCGCATCGGTGTGGCCGCCAGCGATCCCGACGGCATCCTGGCCACCCCCGTGGAGACCGTGCGCCGCGACCGGTCCGGCAAACACCTGCGCCGGCTGGCCGCGCTTACTGCCGAGTACCAGGCCGTCGAGGTGATCGTCGGGCTGCCGCGCACCCTGGCCGACCGCATCGGTCAGTCCGCCCAGGACGCCATCGAGGTGGCCGACGCACTTGCCGAACGGGTGGCGCCCACTCCGGTCCGCCTCGCCGACGAGCGGCTGACCACGGTCACCGCCCAGCGGTCGCTGCGGGACGCGGGCATCAAGGCCAGGGAGCAGCGGTCGGTCATCGACCAGGCCGCGGCGGTGGCTATTCTGCAGGGCTGGCTGGACCAGCGCCGCGCCCTCCTCGCACGGGAGGCGTCCGATGTCTGAGCGGGAGAAAGCCAAGCCGGTGGCAGTCGGCCCGAGCCGGCACCGCAGAACCCGCTCCGACCGCAAGAAGGAGCAGCGCACCCGTCGTCGCCGCCGGGCGGCCGGCGGGTTCGCGGCCGGGCTGCTCGTCGTCGTGGTGGTGGCGGCCGTGGTCGTCGGCGCGAAACTCTGGCACGTCTTCTCGGGCAACGACGACGACTACACCGGCGCCGGCAAGCAGGACGTCGTGATCCAGATTCAGTCCGGAGATTCCACCACCGCGGTGGGGGAGACGCTGCTCAAGCGGGGCGTCGTGCGTACCGTGCGGGCGTTCGTCGACGCCGCCCACGGCAACGCGGCGATCTCGGCGATTCAGCCCGGTTACTACCGGATGCGAACCGAGATTCCGGCGGCCAACGCCGTGTCGCGGCTGGCTGACCCGAACAGCCGGGTGGGCAAGCTGGTCATTCCGGAAGGGCGTCAGCTCGACGACACCACCGACATGAAGACCAACAAGACCACGCCCGGGATCCTGACCCTGATTTCTCGCGCGACCTGCGTGGATCTGGATGGCAACCAGCGCTGTGTGTCGCTGGCCGATCTCAAGGCGTCGGCCAGCAAGAGCACTCCCGCGGCGCTTCAAGTGCCCAAATGGGCTCTCGAGCCGGTGACCGAGTTGCGCGAAGATCATCGCCGGCTGGAGGGCCTGATCGCGCCCGGCACCTTCAACATCGACCCGGCGGCGTCGGCGGAGACCATCCTGGCGAGCCTCATCAGCGCCGGAACCGTGGAATACCTGACCTCGGGGCTGGAGGACACCGCCAAGGCGATCGGGCTGTCGCCCTACGACATTCTGGTGGTGGCCTCGCTGGTGCAGCAGGAAGCCAACGTCCAGGACTTCACCAAGGTCGCGCAGGTCATCTATAACCGCCTGCACGAACATCGCAAGCTGGAGTTCGATTCGACGGTGAACTATCCGCTGGACCGCCGGGAGGTCGCCACCAGCGACGCCGACCGCGCGCAGCGGACCCCGTGGAACACCTACATGTCCGAAGGCCTGCCGGCCACCGCGATCTGTTCACCCGGGGTGGACGCCCTGCGCGCGGCCGAGCATCCGGCGGCGGGCGACTGGCTGTACTTCGTCACCATCGACGCCCAGGGGACCACTTTGTTCACCCGCGACTATCAGCAGCATCTGGCGAACATCGAACTGGCCAAGCGCAACGGTGTCCTCGACTCGGCGCGATGAGTCCCCGTAAAGCGGCCGTGCTCGGCTCGCCGATCGCGCATTCGAAGTCCCCGCAACTGCACCTGGCCGCCTACCGCGCGCTGGGCCTGCATGACTGGACCTACGACCGCATCGAGTGCAACGCCGAGCAACTGCCGGGCCTGGTGGGCGGCTTCGGCCCCGAGTGGGTCGGCGTTTCGGTGACCATGCCGGGCAAGTTCGCCGCGCTGCGGTTCGCCGACGAACGCACCGCGCGCGCCGAGCAGGTCGGGTCGGCCAACACCCTGGTGCGCACGCCGCGCGGGTGGCGGGCCGACAACACCGACATCGACGGCGTGGCGGGGGCGCTCGGGCAGGCGTCGGGACAGGCCCTGGTGGCCGGGTCGGGTGGCACCGCCCCGGCGGCCGTGATGGGGTTGGCCACGCTCGGGGTCACCGGCATTACGGTGGTGGCCCGCAATGCGGACAAGGCCGCCCGGCTGATCGACCTGGGCACCCGGGTAGGGATGCCGACGACATATTGCGGCCTGGACGACGATGCGCTGACCGATGCGGTGGCCTGCGCACAGGTACTCGTCAGCACCCTGCCCGCCGACGTCGCCGCACGCTACGCCGGGACCTTCGCTGCGATCCCGGTGCTGCTGGACGCCATCTACAACCCGTGGCCCACCCCGTTGGCCGCTGCGGTACAGGCCGCCGGCGGCCGGGTGGTCAGCGGGCTGCAGATGCTGCTGCATCAGGCGTTTGCGCAGGTGGAGCAGTTCACCGGGATGCCCGCGCCGCGCGAGGCGATGACTTGCGCATTGGCGGAACTGGGTTAGCCTGCCGCGCATGCGGATCGGGATGGTCGCGGCCTGGTTGATCGCTCTCAGTTACTACGACATCCGGCAGCGCCGGATGCCCAACCGGCTGACGCTGCCCGGCGCGGCCGTGATCCTGATCGGCGCGGCCCTGGCCGGCCGTGGGGTGGCGGCCCTGCTGGGCGGACTGGCGCTGGCTGCGGTGTACCTCGCGGTGCATCTGGTGGCGCCGACGGCGATGGGCGGCGGCGATGTCAAGCTCGCGGTCGGCGTCGGCGGGCTGAGCGGCTGTTTCGGTGTTCAAGCCTGGTTTCTGGCCGCGCTCGGGGCGCCGCTGCTGACCGCTGTAGTCGGGTTGCTGTGGCGGTTGCGCGCCGTGCCGCACGGACCGTCGATGTGCCTTGCGACCGCCGGTGCGGCGGCGTTGGCTTTGCTGGGTTCTTAACCCGGCAGTCCGTCGGCGCCCTGGTCGCCGACGGTTCCTGCCCTGCCGGGCACACCCGGATGACCACCTAACCCGCCGCCGAGACCACCGGCGCCGCCGGTGGCGCCGGTGATCGCCCCGCCGGCACCGCCGGCGCCACCCGCTCCGCCGGCACCGGAGGAGGAGTGACCTCCGTCCCCGCCGGCGCCGCCGGCCCCACCGTCGCCGCCGTCGGCGCCGTTGCCGCCACTGCTGCCGGTGCCACCACCGTTGCCGCCGGCGCCGACAGCCGTCCCACCGACGGCGGCACCACCGGCCCCACCGGCCCCGCCGGTCCCCCCGGCGCCGCCGGTGCCGGGGCCCAGTGCGTCGCCACCGCGTCCGCCCGCGCCGCCATGGCCGCCCGAACCGGCGTCGCCGGCGTCGCCGCCCTGACTGCGGGCAGGTCCGCTGGTGCCGCCGTTGGTATTCGAAGTGGGTGTGCCCGCGTTGCCGCCGTTACCGCCCAGGCCACCGCTGCCGCCGGCGCCGCCGTTGCCGGTTCCGTGGGCCGTACCGCCGTTGCCTCCGGCGCCGCCATGGCCGCCACCGCTGGCGGCGCCCCCGTCGCCCCCGTCGCCACCGATGTAGCCGGAGCCGTTGCGCCAGGCATTGCCGCCCCAACCACCGGCGCCACCCCAACCGTTGACCTGAATGGTGCGTCCCACCAGGGGTTCGTATCGCAACAGGGCGGTTCCACCGTCGCCACCCGTGCCGCCGGCGCCGGCGTTGCCCGACCCGTACGCGTCACCACCGTCGCCACCCGTCCCGCCGTCGCCGAAGTAGGCCCCGGCCGAGCCGTTGCCGCCCGCGCCGCCGTTACCCAGGCCCGTCGCATTCCCGCCGAACCCGCCGTTGCCCCCGGCGCCGACCCCGGTCTGGGGTGGGAAGCCGGGGGCGCCGGACCTGCCGCCGTTGCCGCCATTGCCGCCGTTACCGGAGATGGAGCCGCCGGCCGCGCCCTTGCCGCCGTCGCCGCCGGTGCCCCACTGCCCGACGGCTCCGGCATCGCCGCCGTTGCCGCCGTTGCCGGTCACGGTGCCGCCGGTGCCGCCGTTCCCGCCGGCGCCGCCCCGGCCGGCCCAGCCGCCGTAACCGCCGTCACCACCCCGGCCGCCGTTTCCGGTGCTGCCACCGGCGCCGCCGTCGCCGCCGGCCCCGCCGTTGCCGGCCGCGCCCACGGTTCCCGCATTGCCGCCGTTGCCGCCGTTGCCGTTCTGGCCGGCGGCGCCACCGGCACCACCCTGGTTGGCGAACCCACCGCCCCACCCGTTGCCACCCACACCTCCGTCACCGCCGCCGCCGCTGCCGCTGCCAGCGCCCCCGTGGCCGCCGGCTCCACCGTTCCCGCCTGCGCCGATGTTTCCGCCGCTTCCGCCGTTTCCGCCGCTGCCGGAGACCGTCCCGCCTGTTCCGCCGCTTCCACCGTTTCCGCCCATCCCGGGCCCGCCGCCGGTGCCGCCGGCACCGCCGTGGCCACCCGCGCCGTCGGGCCGGGCGGCGTCTCCGCCCGCTCCGCCGTGACCGCCGGTCCCGCCGGCGCCGACGGCGCCACCGTTTCCGCCGCTGCCACCGTCTCCCGACTGTCCGCCGTTCCCCCCGTTGCCACCGTTACCGGTGGCGCCGCTGCCTTGCTGGGCGGTGCGGGTCTGGCCGTTGCCGCCCGTCCCGCCGTCACCGCCGGTTCCGCCGGTCCCGCCGCCGGCAGCGCTGCCGCCGTCGCCGCCGTTGCCGCCGGCGCCGACCGCCCCACCAGTTCCGCCGTTGCCGCCGTTGCCCGTGCCGGCACCGTTGCCGCCGTTGCCGCCGTTGCCGCCGGCAGCGCCGTTGCCTCCCGCGCCGCCGGCACCGCCATTGCCGGGTCCCAGGGCGGCGCCACCATTGCCGCCGCTGCCGGCGACCCCCGAGTCGCCACCCTCGCCGCCGGCGCCGCCGTCCCCGGCTCCCACGGCTGACGCGCCGGCGCCTCCATTGCCACCCGCGCCGGCGTTGCCCCCGGCACCGCCGCTGCCGCCATTGCCGGAGTGCGCGCCACCGGTCCCGCCGTTGCCGCCCGCCCCGCCGTTACCGCCATTGGTGCCGTCCGCACCCGGCCCGGCCGCGGACGTGAGCAGACCCCCGACGGTGGTGCTGCCGCCGCCATTGGTGCCGCTCAGGATGCCCCCGCCGTTACCACCACTGGTGGCACCACCACCTCCGCTGGTGGTTCCGCCGCCGACACCGCCGGCGCCGCCGACGGCGTCGTTGAACGCGCCGTTCGCTCCGGCTGTTCCGGCGCTGCCGTTGCCACCCCGGCCGCCGCTGCCGCCGTTGCCGTAGTTGCCGCCGGCACCGCCGTTACCGCCCCTGCCGCCACTCTGTCCCGGACCAACCGCATCCGCGCCACCGCCGCCACTGCCACCGTTCCCGCCTGTGCCGTGCGCGCCGGTGAGGCCCGCGACACCGCTGGTGGCGGAGTGGGCCCCGATCGCACCCGCGGCGCCACCGAGCCCGCCCAGGCCGACGTTGCCGCCGGCCCCGCCGTTGCCGCCGGCACCGTCGTTGACCCCCGCGACGCCGACCGCACCTGAACCGCCGTTGCCCGCATTGCCACCGGTGCCGCCGGCCCCGCCGTTGCCGGCGGAACCCTGCTGGCCGGCGTGCCCGGCGGTCGACGTCCCGCCGGCGCCGCCGTTGCCGCCGTTGCCCCCGGCTCCACCGCTACCGCCGTTGCCGCCGCCGGCACCGCTCTGGCCCGCCGCAGTGGCGTCGGGGCCGCTGAGCCCGTGGCCGCCGGCACCACCGCCTCCACCAGCTCCACCCGCGCCACCGTCGCCGGCATAACCCGACACCGTCCCGCCGGCGCCGCCCCGGCCACCGTCCCCGCCGCGTCCTCCGGTGCCGCCTTCGACGCCCGAGCCGCCCGCGACCGTCGCCGACGCACCCGCCTTGCCGGCGGCGCCAGCTCCGCCTGAACCGCCGGCCCCGCCGTTGCCGTACTGCCCGGCCGCGCCGCCGTCCCCGCCACGGCCACCCACCATGTTCGGCGACGTCGCCGCACCCCCCACACCTCCGGCGCCGCCGTTGCCGATGAACGATCCGCCCCGGCCACCGGCCCCACCGGCAGCGCCGGCGCCACCGGCGCCGCCGCGCCCGCCGTTGCCGATCAATCCCGCAGCGCCACCGGCGCCGCCGGCCATCCCGGCAACGTTGCCCGCCGCGCCGTTGCCGCCATTGCCGAACAACAGTCCGCCCGGGCTGCCAGCCTGACCCGGAGCCTTCCCGTCAGCACCGTTACCGATCAGCGGGCGTCCCGTCACCGCCGCAGCCGGGGCGTTGACCGCTCCGAGCAGGGAGTCCACCGACCAGGCGTTGAACGCCTCGGACGTGGCGTACGCCCCCGCGGCGTCGGAAAGCGCTCGCGCGAACTGGGCCCGAAACGCGTCCACCCGGACGCTGAGCTGCTGATATTCCCGGGCGTACCCGGTGAACAGCGACGCGATGGCCGTCGACACTTCGTCCTGGGCAGCGGCGGCCAGGCTGGTGGTCCGCGCGGCCGCTGCCGAGTTGGCCGCGCCGATCGCCCGGCCGATGCCGCTCAGATCGCCGGCCGCTGCCGTCAATGACGTCGGGGCCACCACTGCAAATGACATGAAATCTCCCGCCGCGCCGATGCCTGACCTCGTCGTCAGGGTGGCCTTCGCGGACTGAGCAACAGTGGGATAAATGTGGAATCCCCAGTTAGAGGGCGCAATCCTGCGGGTGAGTCCGTCGGCCGCAGCGGGGCGTGCACCGTCGACCCGCCGCGGACCGCCGGCGGAATCGCCTGGTCACGGGTGCGAATCGGGGCACGGCCGCACACGTGGGAAGATGTTCGGGTGTTGCGCTGGATCACTGCTGGGGAATCCCATGGCCGCGCGCTGGTGGCCATGGTCGAGGGCATGGTCGCCGGCGTCGAGGTGACGTCCACCGAAATCGCCGACGAGCTGGCCCGCCGGCGTCTGGGCTATGGCCGTGGCGCCCGGATGAAGTTCGAGCGCGACGCGGTGACCATGCTGTCGGGCGTGCGGCACGGCGTCACGCTGGGCGGGCCCATCGCGATCGAGATCGGCAACACGGAGTGGCCGAAGTGGGAAACCGTGATGGCTCCCGACCCGGTCGACCCGGCGCAGCTCGCAGACAGCGCCCGCAACGAACCGCTGACCCGTCCGCGGCCGGGACACGCCGACTACGCCGGGATGCTCAAGTACGGCTTCGACGACGCCCGCCCGGTGCTGGAGCGCGCCAGCGCCCGCGAGACCGCGGCCCGTGTCGCGGCGGGCACCGTTGCCCGGGCGTTCCTGCGCCAGGCGCTGGGCGTCGAGGTGCTCTCGCACGTCATCTCCATCGGCGCGTCAGAGCCGTACGCCGGCCCGCCGCCGCGACCCGAAGACCTGGCGGCGATCGACGCCAGCCCGGTCCGCGCGTACGACGAAGACGCTGAGAGGTCGATGATCGCCGAGATCGAGGCGGCCAAGAAGGACGGCGACACCCTCGGTGGCGTGGTCGAGGTGGTGGCATCGGGCCTGCCGGTCGGACTGGGCTCGTTCACCAGCGGGGACAACCGGCTGGACAGCCAGCTGGCGGCCGCGGTGATGGGCATCCAGGCGATCAAGGGCGTCGAGATCGGTGACGGCTTCGAAACCGCCCGCCGTCGTGGCAGCCGCGCCCACGACGAGATGTACCCGGGTCCCGACGGGGTGGTCCGCTCCACCAACCGCGCCGGCGGGCTCGAAGGCGGCATGACCAACGGCCAGCCGCTGCGGGTGCGCGCCGCGATGAAGCCGATCTCCACCGTTCCGCGGGCGCTGGCCACCGTCGATATGGCCACCGGCGATGAGGCCGTCGCCATCCACCAGCGCTCGGACGTCTGCGCGGTGCCCGCGGCCGGGGTGGTCGTCGAGACCATGGTGGCGCTGGTGCTCGCCCGCGCGGCGCTGGAGAAGTTCGGCGGCGATTCGCTGACCGAAACGCGCCGCAACATCGAGTCCTACCAGCGGACGGTCGCCGACCGGGAGGCGCCGGCGGCCCGCGCCGCCGGAAGCTAGCCGACATGGCTCCCAGGGCGGTACTCGTGGGCCTGCCGGGTTCCGGCAAATCGACCATCGGGCGTCGGCTGGCCAAGGCGCTCGGAGTCGGCCTGCTCGACACCGACGCCGCCATCGAGCAGCGGACCGGGCGCACCATCGCCGACATCTTCGCCACCGACGGCGAGCCGGAGTTCCGCCGCATCGAGGAGGAAGTGATCCGTGCTGCGCTCGAGGAGCACGACGGCGTGCTGTCGCTGGGCGGCGGCGCGGTCACCAGTCCGGGGGTGTGCGCGGCGCTGGCCGGTCACACCGTCGTCTACCTCGAGATCAGCGCCGCCGAAGGCGTGCGGCGCACCGGCGGTAACACGGTGCGGCCGCTGCTGGCCGGGCCCGACCGCGCCGAGAAGTTCCGTGAGCTGATGTCCAAACGTATTCCGCTGTACCGCCGGGTCGCGACGATCCGGGTGGACACCAACCGCCGTAACCCCGGCGCGGTGGTCCGCTACATCGTGTCGCGACTGCAAACCCAGGTAGAGGCCACCAAATGACAGACAACGCACCGGTCACCGTCGAGGTGGCCGTCGACCCGCCGTACCCCGTGGTGATCGGCACCGGGCTGCTCGACGAGCTGCTCGAGCAACTGGCCGGCCGGCACAAGGTGGCCATCCTGCATCAACCGGTGCTTGCGCACACCGCCGAAAAGATACGAACACGCTTGGCGGACAACGGGGTTGACGCACACCGTGTCGAAATACCGGACGCCGAAGCGGGTAAGGAGTTGCCGGTCGTCGGCTTCATCTGGGAAGTGTTGGGGCGCATCGGGATCGGGCGTAAGGATGCCCTGGTCAGTCTGGGCGGCGGGGCCGCCACCGATGTCGCCGGTTTCGCCGCGGCCACCTGGCTGCGCGGGGTGTCGATCGTGCACGTGCCTACCACGCTGCTCGGCATGGTCGACGCGGCCGTCGGCGGCAAGACCGGCATCAACACCGATGCGGGCAAGAACCTGGTCGGCGCGTTTCATCAGCCGCTGGCCGTCCTGGTCGATCTCTCGACGCTGAAGACGTTGCCGCACAACGAGATCGTCGCCGGCATGGCCGAAGTGGTCAAGGCCGGGTTCATTGCCGACCCGGTGATCCTCGACCTCATCGAGGCCGACCCGCAGGCGGCGCTGGACCCCGAAGGTGAGGTGCTGCCCGAACTCGTCCGGCGGGCGATCGCCGTCAAGGCCGAGGTGGTCGCGGCCGACGAGAAGGAATCCGAGCTCCGCGAAATCCTCAACTACGGCCACACACTGGCCCACGCAATCGAACGCCGCGAGCGATACCAGTGGCGCCACGGGGCCGCGGTGTCGGTGGGACTGGTGTTCGCGGCCGAACTCGCCCGGCTCACCGGCCGCCTTGACGACGCGACCGCCGCCCGCCACCGCGACATTCTGACGTCGCTGGGCCTGCCGGTCAGCTATGACCCCGACGCGCTGCCGCAGCTACTGGAGTACATGGCCGGTGACAAGAAAACCCGTGCCGGTGTGTTGCGGTTCGTGGTTCTGGACGGACTGGCCAAACCCGGCCGGCTGGTGGGGCCCGACCCGGGTCTGCTGGTGACGGCCTACGCGGGAGTGTGCGCGCCATGACGATCAACGTGATCAACGGACCCAACCTGGGCCGGCTCGGTAAGCGGGAGCCTGCCGTCTACGGAAGCACCACCCACGACGACCTGGTCGCCCTGATCGAAGCCGAAGCCGCCCAACTCGGCCTGAAAGTCGTTGTGCGGCAGAGTGACAGCGAGGCCGAGCTACTGGACTGGATCCACCGGGCCGCCGATGCGAGCGAGCCGGTGATCCTCAACGCCGGTGGTCTCACCCACACCTCGGTGGCCCTGCGCGACGCCTGCGCGGAGTTGAGCGCACCGCTCATCGAGGTGCACATCTCGAATGTGCATGCGCGCGAGGAGTTTCGGCACCACTCCTACCTCAGTCCCGTCGCGACCGGGGTGATCGTGGGTCTGGGGATCCAGGGCTACCTGCTGGCCCTGCGCTACCTGGCGGCCGGATAGCTACTTCTTGTCCGGCTTTTCCAGGTTGATGACCTCGGTCTTGGCGTCACTATTGTCGCCGGTGCGGATCACCTCGGTCTTGTCCTCGTGACCGTGGTTGCCGGTGCGGATGACCTCAGTCTTGGCGTCGTCACCGTGGTCGCCGGTGCGAATCGTCTCGGTGGGTGCTTCGTGTTCGCGCTCGACGGTGGCCACCGACGACGTCCGCTCCTCGGTCTGGGCGCCGGAGGTCCGGATCTCGCCGGTTGGGCTGTCGTCCGCGCGCACCGCGGAGAACACGTCGGTGTCGGCGCTGCGATCGCGGTTCGGGTCATGGTCGGGCTTCTCGACCGGGGGAGCATTGCGGTCGATGCGCCACCGCCCGACGGCCACGCCGACGATCGCGAACAGGAACACGATCAGCGCGGTGAACGCCGCGAAAGTTGTTAGCTCGTTGAGCAGACCGCCGGTGTAGATGCCCTTGTAGAAGATGGCGATGATCCAGGCCACCAGCCCACTGACCACTCCGGCCACCAACCCGCCCAGCAACCAGACCATGGCCAGGTCCTCGCGCCGGTCCGGGTCCGGGTTGGCCTTGGCGTCGGCGCGGCCGTCGAAATAACCCCACACGGCCGCACAGATGACGAAGATCGTCAGGAGCACCACGCTGATCAGCGCCGACTGGGTCTGCCACGCGTTGATCAGCGCCCCTTGAAACAGGCGAAGAACGACCATCCCGGCGGCAAAGACCAATCCACGCAGCATCCACTTGTTCATGGGCAAACAGCGTAGCGAGTACGGTCAAGGGTCGTGACACATTCCCAGCGCCGACACAACCTGAAAACCAAAATCAGTGCCGCCGGACTAGACGCGATGCTGGTCACCGACTTGATAAATGTCCGCTATCTATCCGGTTTCAGCGGGTCCAACGGCGCGTTGCTGGTGTTTGCTGACGACCGCGAGGCGGTACTGGCCACCGACGGCCGCTACCGCACCCAGGCGGCGCAGCAGTCACCTGATCTGGAGGTGGCCATCGAGCGGGCCGTGGGACGCTATCTGGCTGGCCGGGCCGGGCAGGACGGCGTCGGAAAGCTCGGGTACGAGAGCCACGTGGTCACCGTCGACGGCCTGGACGCGCTCGCCGGCGAACTCGACGGCCGCACCACCGAATTGGTGCGCGCGTCGGGGACGGTGGAGACCCTGCGGGAGATCAAAGACGCGGGTGAGCTGGCCTTGTTGCGGCTGGCCTGTGAGGCGGCCGACGCCGCGCTGACCGACCTGGTGGAACGGGGCGGTCTGCGGCCGGGCCGTACCGAGCGTGAGGTCAGTCGCGAACTGGAAGGCCTGATGCTCGACCACGGCGCCGATGCGATCTCGTTCGAGACGATCGTGGCCGCCGGCCCGAATTCGGCCATCCCGCACCACCGGCCCACCGACGCGGTGCTGGCGTCGGGCGACTTCGTCAAGATCGACTTCGGTGCGCTGGTCGCGGGCTATCACTCCGACATGACCCGCACCTTTGTGCTGGGCAACGCCGCCGATTGGCAGCTGGAGATTTACGAGCTGGTCGCCGAGGCGCAGCGAGCGGGCCGGAAGGCGCTGCACCCGGGCGTTGAACTGCGGGAGGTCGACGGCGCCGCGCGGCGGATGATCGCCGACGCGGGTTACGGCGATCACTTCGGCCACGGTCTGGGACACGGAGTCGGCCTGCAGATACACGAAGCGCCGGGCATCGGAGCGACATCGTCCGGGAAGCTGCTTGCGGGCTCGGTGGTGACGGTGGAGCCAGGCGTCTACTTGCCCGGCCGTGGCGGGGTTCGCATCGAGGACACGCTGGTGGTGCCCGGTAGCACCCCTCATCACCCCGACCACGCTCCGGAATTGTTGACGCGGTTCCCGAAGAAACTTGCCATCCTGAGCTAACGATCGCAGGCCGCTACCCTTCGCACGTTGCCCACCGCGCCATCGCGCGGTGTGGGGTCGCCACCACTTAGTTTTGCGAGTCAACTGGTCATCCGCAGCGGCGAAGACGACGTGAGTAGCGCGCTACCTCACCTTCGCAGCCTGCCTTTTTCGGGTTGTCGAACCGCGGGGTAGCGCGCGCAGATAACGAAGCGTTGGGCATCGGGCCGGCATCCGCCGGTACACTACTTGCGGGCTCCGTGGTGACCGTGGAGCCCGGCGTCTATCTACCCGGCCGTGGCGGTGTCCGCATCGAGGACACACTGGTGGTGCCCGCAGAGGCAACAGCCGCCTTGCACCACCCCGGGCAGACCCCGGAATTGTTGACCCGGTTCCCGCAGGAACTGGCCATTTTGTAGGAGATTTAAAAGAACGTGGCGAGCACTGCTGACTTCAAGAACGGACTTGTCCTGGTCATCGACGGCCAGCTGTGGACCATCACCGAGTTCCAGCACGTCAAACCCGGCAAAGGCCCTGCCTTCGTGCGGACCAAGCTGAAGAACGTGCTCTCCGGCAAGGTCGTCGACAAGACCTACAACGCAGGAGTCAAGGTCGACACCGCCACCGTCGACCGGCGCGACGCCACCTACCTCTACCGCGACGGCTCGGACTTCGTCTTCATGGACAGCGAGGACTACGAGCAGCACCCGCTGCCGGAGTCACTGGTCGGCGACGCCGCCCGGTTTCTGCTGGAGGGGCTGCCGGTGCAGGTGGCGTTCCACAACGGCGCGCCGCTGTACCTCGAGTTGCCGGTGTCCGTCGAGCTCGTGGTCTCCCACACCGAGCCTGGTCTGCAGGGCGACCGGTCCAGCGCAGGCACCAAGCCGGCCACAGTGGAGACCGGCGCGGAGATTCAGGTTCCGCTGTTCATCAACACCGGCGACAAGCTCAAGGTGGACACCCGCGACGGCAGCTACCTGGGGCGGGTCAACACCTGAACATGCCGGATGACAAAGCGAGCAATCAGCGGCCGTCCAGGCCATCGCGCCCCGCGCGCCCTTTCAAGGGCCGGCACCTGGCCCGCAAAGGCGCGGTGGACCTGCTGTTCGAGGCGGAGGCTCGCGGCCTGAGCCCGGTGGAGATGGTCGAGATGCGCACAGCGCTGGCGCAGTCCAACCCGGACGTGACCCCGCTGCTTCCATATGCGGCAGTCGTGGCGCGCGGTGTCGCCGAGCACGCGGCCCACGTCGACGAACTGATCACCTCGCATCTGCAGTCCTGGAACCTGGACCGCCTGCCCGCGGTGGACCGCGCGATTCTGCGGGTCGCGGTATGGGAGCTGCTGTACGCCGACGACGTGCCGGAGCCGGTCGCCGTCAACGAGGCCGTGGAACTGGCCAAGGAACTCTCCACCGATGATTCGCCTGGCTTCATCAACGGCGTGCTGGGCCAGGTGATGCTGGTGACGCCACAGATCCGCGCGGCCGCCCGAGCCGTCCAAGGAGGTGCCTCGTGACCCGGCTGGAACTGCGTGTCGTCCTGGCGGTCCTGGCGGCGGTCACGGTCGTCGTAGGAGCGGTCATCAGTGCCGCATTCGACTGGACCATCCTCGCCTCGGTGCTGGCGATCTTCGGCCTGGGCGTGGGTGCCGCGGTCTACCACACGGTCGAACGCCTGATCCTGGCCCGCCGCATCAGTACCGTGCGTACCGCCGCCAAGCCGCTGCAGCCGCTGCTGCCGGTGATGGCGGCCATCATGGGCCTGACCCAGGGCGTGGTGCGTTCGCTCGGCGACGTCACCGATCT
The DNA here is from genome assembly GCF_048287075.1 of Mycobacterium sp. 23. NCBI lineage: Bacteria > Bacillati > Actinomycetota > Actinomycetes > Mycobacteriales > Mycobacteriaceae > Mycobacterium > Mycobacterium sp. 23. The sequence continues at coordinate 1,202,281 of NZ_JBLVUX010000005.1, read as the reverse complement.
CCCCGGTCGGCGCTTCGAACTGCCGCAGCTTCCCCTGTTCAAGTGGATGGAAAACCCGCTGAGCAAAGGCAATCGACAGATCGTCGACAGCGACGACGAGTTGGACGGCTGATCGCCCGCTGAACCCGGGCCGTCAAAATTCCGGATCGAAATGATCGCGCTTTGCGCGCGGGCACGACACAATGGCCGTTGGTTACCAATGGAAAGCGGTCGACGGTGAAGTCAATCAAAGCCCCGGTCATCCTGGCCTGCGCCGGGACGGCGCTGGGGCTGATGGCTCCGGCTACCGCACATGCCGACGGCTTCGACTTCTTCCAGACACCGTCGGGCAACATCGACTGTGCGATGGGGTTGTTGGAGGGCTCGGTGCTGGCCATGTGCGAGATCGCCGACCATACCTATGCCGTGCCGGCACGCCCGACGCCGTGCATGGGAGCGTTCGGAGACCGGATCAGCATGCGTCAGGGCAGTGCGGCCAAGATGACCTGCCACAGCGACAGCGTTCGCGGCGCTGGGTACGCGGTCCTGGAATACGGCCAGTCCCGCTCACTCAACTCGGTAACGTGCGAAAGTCAGGAATCGGGCATCACGTGTACCGACAAGGCTTCGGGTCATTATTTCCAACTCTCCCGCGATACCTACGAGCTGCATTGACGCTTGAGAACAGGTGACGACATGAATCGAGACAGTGCCCCCAAGCGACGGCTTCGCGTCTCTGCCCTTGCGGCGGTGGCCAATCCGTCATACACGCGCATCGACACCTGGAACCTGCTCGACGACGCCTGCCGCCACCTGGCCGAGGTCGACCTGGCCGGGCTCGACAAAACCCACGATCTGGCCAAGGTCAAGCGGCTGATGGACCGCATCGGCGCCTACGAGCGGTACTGGCTCTATCCCGGCGCGGCGAATCTGGCTACCTTCCGCGCCCACCTGGAAAGCCTGTCCACCGTGCGCCTCGCTGAAGAGGTGTCGCTGGCCGTGCGGCTGCTCTCCGAATATGGTGATCGCACAGCGCTATTCGACCTTTCGGCACCCTTGGCCGATCAGGAATTGGTGGCGCAGGCCAAACAGCAGCAGTTCTACACAGTGCTGCTCGCCGACGATGCGCCGTGCACGGCACCGGACTGCCTGGCCGACGCGCTGCGCGAGTTGCGAAATGCGGCCGAAGACATCCAGTTCGAGATCCTGCTGGCGCCCAGCGTCGAGGACGCGATCACCGCGGTCGCGTTGAACGGTGAGATCCAGGCCGCGATCGTCCGCCACGACCTGCCGCTGCGTTCCCGGGACCGGGTGCCGTTGATGAACACCCTGCTCGGCTGCAATGAGGACACCGGGGTGTCCGACCGGTCGCACGACTGGATCGAGTGCGGCGAGTGGATCCGCGAATTGCGGCCCCACATCGATCTCTACCTGCTCACGGATGAGTCGATCGCGGCCGGCAGCGACGACGAACCCGACGTCTACGACCGCACCTTCTACCGGCTCAACGATGTCACCGACCTGCATAGCACGGTGATCGCGGGGCTCCGGAACCGGTTCTCCACACCGTTTTTCGACGCGTTGCGGGCCTACGCCGCCGCACCGGTCGGCCAGTTCCATGCGCTTCCCGTCGCCCGCGGTGCCAGCATCTTCAACTCGAAGTCGTTGCAGGACATGGGCGAGTTCTACGGCCGCAACATCTTCATGGCCGAAACATCCACTACCTCAGGTGGTTTGGACTCACTGCTGGACCCGCACGGCAACATCAAGAAGGCGATGGACAAGGCCGCGGTCACCTGGAACGCCAACCACACCTACTTCGTCACCAACGGAACCTCCACGGCGAACAAGATCGTCGTGCAGTCGTTGACGCGGCCGGGTGACATCGTGCTCATCGACCGCAACTGCCACAAGTCCCATCACTACGGGCTGGTGCTGGCCGGGGCCTATCCCCGATACCTGGAGTCCTACGCGCTGCCGGAGTTCGCCATCTACGGGGCGGTGCCGCTGAGCACCATCAAGAAGGCGCTACTGGATCTCGAGGCGGCCGGACACCTGGACAAGGTGCGCATGCTGCTGCTCACCAACTGCATCTTCGACGGTGTCGTGTACAACCCGCGGCGGGTGATGGAAGAGGTGCTGGCGATCAAGCCCGACATCGTCTTCCTGTGGGACGAGGCCTGGTACGCGTTCGCGACCGCCGTGCCGTGGGCCCGGCAGCGCACCGCGATGGTATCGGCCGAGCGGCTCGAGCAGATGCTCACCTCACCGGAATATGCTGAGGAATACCGCAATTGGAAAGCGTCGATGGAAGGGGTGCCGCGCGAGGAGTGGGTCAACCACCGACTGCTGCCGGATCCCGCCAAGGCCCGGGTGCGGGTGTACGCGACCCACTCCACCCACAAGTCGCTGTCCGCGTTCCGGCAGGCCTCGATGATCCACGTGCGCGATCAGGACTTCAACGCCCTGGCTCGCGACGCGTTCGGCGAGGCGTTCCTGACCCACACCTCCACGTCGCCGAACCAGCAACTGCTGGCGTCGCTGGACCTGGCGCGCCGGCAGGTCGACATCGAGGGCTTCCAACTGGTGCGGCAAACCTACGACATGGCGCTGGTATTTCGGCACCGGGTGCGCAAGGACCGGTTGATCAGCAAGTGGTTCCGCATCCTCGACGAGGCCGACCTGGTGCCCGAGGAGTACCGGGCATCGCACGTCAGCTCCTACCGCGAAGTCAGGCAGGGCGCACTCGACGAGTGGAACGAGGCCTGGCGTTCGGATCAGTTCGTCCTGGACCCGACGCGGGTGACGCTGTTCCTCGGCAAGACCGGGATGAACGGGTACGACTTCCGCGAGAAGATCCTGATGGACCGCTTCGGTATTCAGATCAACAAGACCTCGATCAACAGTGTGCTGCTCATCTTCACCATCGGTGTCACCTGGTCGAGCGTTCACCATCTGCTCGACGTATTGCGCAGGGTGGCAACCGATTTCGATCGCACCCAGGCCGCCGCCAGTGCCGCTGACTGGAAACTGCACGAGCGCCGGGTCGAGGAGATCACCGAAGACCTGCCCCACCTGCCCGACTTCAGCCAGTTCGACGTGGCGTTCCGGCCCGACGAAGGCAGCGTGTACGGCGACACCCGCTCGGCCTTCTACGCCGGGTATGAGGAGAAGGACCGTGAGTACGTGCTGATCGGCACCGCGGGGCGACGCATTGCCGAGGGAAAGACGTTGGTTTCCACCACCTTTGTGGTGCCCTATCCGCCGGGCTTCCCGGTGCTGGTGCCAGGGCAGGTGGTGTCCAAAGAGATCGTGTACTTCCTGGCTCAGCTCGACGTCAAGGAGATCCACGGCTACAACCACGAGCTGGGCCTGTCGGTGTTCACCCAGGAGGCGCTGAGTCGGATGGAGGCCGCCCGTGCCGCGGTCACCCAAGCCGCCAAGGTGTCCGGCAACGGGTCGTCGGAACCGGCCCGGGCGCCTGAAGCGCCGATGTTGGCCAGCGAGCACTCGGTGCAGGTGAACTGACGCTCGGCGCCGCCTTCGCGTCGAGTGTGCGGACAGCTGCACGCTCGGCGTCGAACGTGCGGACAGCTGCACGCTCGGCGTCGAACGTGCGGACAGCTGCACGCTCGGCGGGCGCGGCCGGCCCCAGTAATCGATCTCAGCGCGTGATCCTGGCGTAGATCAGGCTGTCGTGCGGTTCGGGACCCATCGTCGGGTACACCGCGTGCCGACGCAGCCGGCCTTCCAGCGAGAACCCGGTGCGCTGCAGCAGCCGCGCTGATCGCGAGTTGTCGACGTGGCAGGTCGCCCAGACCCGGAACACGGCGGGGTCGGCGGCCAGCTCGTCCACCACCAACTTGAGTGCCTCGGACATGTAGCCCATGTCCCACCAGTTCCGGCCCAGGCAATAGCCGATCTCGACGGAATGGCTGACCGGACGCCGGCAGCTGATCAGCCCGACGATGTCACCGGTGCGGCGCAACGTGATCACCCAGTTCCGGTCGTTTTTCGTCGAGATGAGTTGCTCGATGAGCACCCGGCGGGTCTCCGCCGCATCCGGGTGGGCGGTCCAGAGCAGGAACCGGGTGACTTCGGGATCGCCGGACACGCTTTCGAAGATCTCGGCAGCGTCCTCGACGACCGCCGGCCGCAGGTGCAGCCGGGGGCCGTCCACGTGCGTCGGCGGCCGCTCGTAGGAGTAACCGCTCACGACAGCCCGAGAGCACGGTAGGTGTGGCGGACGAAGTTGGGCTGGGCGGTCCGCAGCCGGGCCAGGACCGGGTTGCCCGCGACCGCCGCCGCCGCGTTCGCGGTCAGGTCGGGGCAGTACTGGATGAGGTACATCAGGATTAAATCCGCGCTCGGGTCGGCCTGCCACCACGTCCCGTACGCGCCGGGCCAACCGAACGTCCCGACGCCGCCGGGGCCGAACAGGGGCGTGGCCCTGGCGGGATCGGTTACGACCGACAGGTTCAGCCCGAATCCCCGGCCCACCCAGAAGGGCGAGCCGAGAAAGTTGTGCCGCTTGTGTTCGTCGGTCAGCCGGTCGGTCCGCATCTGGCGCACCGACTCCGGGGACAGCACCCGGACACCGTCGACCGAGCCGTCGCCCAGCAGCATTCGCGCAAACCGCAGGTAGTCGTCGGCCGTCGACCACAATCCGCCCCCGGCATTGCAGAACGACGGCGGCTTGACGTGCGGCGGACCCATCACGTCGTGCCGCAACTGGTCGTGCTCGTCGTGCCGGTACATCGTCGCCGCCCGCGATCGCGCCGGCGGCGTGACGAAGAATCCGGTGTCCGGCATGCCGACCGGGCCCAGGACCCGATCGTCGAAGACCTCATAGAGCGGCTTGCCGTCGATGCGTGACGCGATCACTCCGAGCACGTCGATGGAGTGGCTGTAGGTCATCTTCTCGCCGGGCTGGTGCACGAGCGGGAGCGCGGCCAGCTCGGACAGCCACACGTCCGAACCCTGGTTGAACGGCAGCCGCAGGTACGCCCGCGCGATCGGTCCGGTCACCGAGAAGCCGTAGGCCAGGCCGCTGGTGTGGGTCAGCAGATCTTCGATCAGGATCGCGCGCCGGGCGGGATGGGTGCGGTCCAGCGGGCCGTGCGGGTCGTCGAGCACCCGCACGTCCGCGAGCTCCGGAACCCATCGGGCGATCGGGTCGCGCAGCGCGAGCTTGCCCTCGTCGACCATGCTCATGATCGCCGCCACGGTCACCGGCTTGGTCATGGACGCGATACGGAACAGCGTGTCCCGTTGCATCGGCAGCTTGGCCTCGACGTCGCGGTAGCCGATCTCGTTGACCTGCAACAGTTCTCCGCGCTGCCAGACGACGGTGACCGCTCCCGACAGCAGCCCGGCGTCGCAGACCTCGCGAATGGTCGCCTGATTGCCGTCGAGATTCACCGGCATGAGGTTAGCCCCTCGAAGTAATTGGCGCACACGTGGGATCGCCTTCGACGCATCGATGAAATCTGTGTGAACTCCGCAAAGATCAGCGAGGCCCGAAGCGGCGCCTCAGATCCGGCGATAGTTACTTCCGCGAATCTGTTTGCAGCGCATCGGCCCCGTGTTACTGTCGCGCTCTCCGGCAAAAGCTATCTGGGGAACGTGCTGAGAGGGCAGTGGCCTGCGGTTGATCGCAACGTCGTTGCTGGTGAACCAGGGTGCGGGTGTGCAGTCACCAAGATCCGCGACCATTGAGCGTGGACCGGACACCGGGCCTCGTTCAAACCACACGACGAAGGTAGCGACTCGCTGCTCATCACCACCGGTTGGATAACTCAGCAAAGGCTGGCCATGAATGGCTTGATGTCACAAGCGCAAATCTCCCACCGACGTGTCTCCCGTCGACCCTCGACTCCGGTTGTTGCGATCGTTTTCGCAGCAGCCCTCGTCGCGGCGATCGCCGGATGCGGACACAAATCTTCAACCGCGACCTCCCAGACTTCGGGTTCATCGGGAACCTCTGCTGCGACGTCGTCCGGGGCTACGTCCGGGGCATCCGGAACATCCGCCGCCCCGTCGCCGGAAGCGCAGCAACTCCTCACGGACGCCTCCAAGGCGACCACCGCGCTGCACTCACTTCACGTCAACCTGCAGACCACCAACATCACCACCCTGCCCATGGAAATGGTCAACGCTGACGTCACCAACCAGCCGGAGGGCAACGGCCAGGCCGTCGGTGACGCCATGATCAGGCTGCAGCCCAAGACCCCGGCGGTACCCAAGCAGTTCATCGTCACCAACAAGACGATGTACACGAAGAACGAGGCCGGTGCTTACACCTCGGTGGGGCCGGCGGACAAGATCTACGACCCGGGTGTCGTCCTGGACAAGGAAAAGGGCCTCGGCGCGGTAGTCGGCAAGGTCTCCAACCCGCAGTCCGGTGGCAGCGAGACGATTGACGGCGTGGCCACCACCAAGGTGACGGGCACCATCGACCCCGCGATCATCGACCCCCTGGTGCCGCAGATCGGCAAGGACGCGAAGGGGCCACTGCCGGTGACCTTGTACATCGCCGACGTGAAGGCGCCGGGCGCGCCGGGAACGCCGCCGAGCGCATACCTGGTCCGGATGGTGATTGACAAGGACCAGGGCCACGTCACCATCACGCTGTCCAATTGGGGAGCCCCGGTAACCATTCCGAACCCCGCCGGGTAACAGGTTCCGGGACCACAACAAGTGAACTCCGGATCGAGGACCGGCCCGACAGTGGGGCACGCCGATGGCGTCCGTACCGCGGGTCGGTTCTCGTCTGTGGTTCTCGATCGGCAGCGACGGGGGCGGCCTGCTGACGGCGCGGGGGATTCCGGGCACACCCAGGTCGGGTGAGTGTGTCTGGCGTGGCGGTGTTTTCGTGAGCCGCACGTCCTTTGAGAATCCGCCGAGAATCCTTTGAGGCCGCGCTCTAACTATTGGGGCCAGCTCGCCGGAAAAGCCGGCGTGCAGCCGATTTCACCCCAACAGATTCGCAGGAGCACGAATGACCAACGACCTTCCTGATGTTCAGGAGCGTGGCCCGAGTCCACACCTGGGGCCGCCGCCGGGTGGGCCTCCCGTGCTCCCGGATGTGTGGGTGTACAACGGGCGGGCCTACGACCTCAGTGATTGGATATCCAAGCACCCTGGTGGCGCCTTCTTCATCGGTCGCACCAAAAACCGTGACATCACCGCGATTATCGCCTCCTACCACCGCGACCCGGCCGTCGTGGAGCGGATCCTGGAGCGCAAGTACGCATTGGGCCGCGACGCGACTCCGCGCGATATCCACCCCAAGCACAACGCGCCGCCGTTCCTGTTCAAGGACGACTTCAACAGCTGGCGCGACACCCCGAAATACCGCTTCGACGACCGAGAAGACCTGATGCACCGGGTCAAGGCGCGGCTGACCGAGCCCGCGCTGGCCGCCCGGATCAAGTGGATGGACCGCCTGTTCAACATCGTGGTCGCTCTGCTGGCGGTCGCCTATTTCGCCGTCCAGGGCGTGCGACTGGTCCAGCCGGCGTGGATGCCGCTGTGGGCGTTCGTGATTGCGATGGTCCTGCTGCGCAGCTCGCTGGTCGGGTACGGCCACTACGCACTGCACCGCGCCCAGCGGGGCCTGAACCGGGTGTTTGCCAACACCTTCGACTTGAACTACATCGCGCTGGCGTTGGTGGTCGCCGACGGGCATACGCTGCTGCACCACCCGTACACCCAGAGCGACGTGGACATCAAGAAAAACGTGTTCACCATGATGATGCGGCTACCTCGGTTGTATCGCGTTCCGGTGCACACCCTGCACAAGTTCGGCCACCTGGTGACCGGCATGGCTATCCGGATCGCCGACGTGTGGAACATGACGCGCAGGGTCGGTGTGCAGGAAGGATACGGAAGCTGGCGTAACGCGCTGCCGCACTTTCTCGGTTCATCGGGGGTGCGCCTGCTGCTGGTGACGGAGATGGTGGTCTTCCTGGCGGCCGGCGACTTCTGGGCCTGGGCCCTGCAATTTGTGGCGACGTTGTGGGTCAGCACGTTTCTGGTGGTGGCCAGCCACGAGTTCGAGGACGAGGACGCCGACGAGGTGGCCGGCCAGGACTGGGGTGTCGATCAGGTCGAGCACGCCAACGATCTGATGGTCCTCGGGAACCGGTACGTCGACTGCTTCCTGTCGGCCGGGCTCAGTTCGCACCGCGTCCACCACGTACTGCCGTTCCAGCGCAGCGGATTCGCCAACATCGTCACCGAGGACGTGCTACGTGAAGAAGCGGCCAAGTCCGGCGTCGAGTGGTTACCGGCGAAGAGTTTCCTCACCAACCGGTTGCCCAAGCTGTGCCGCACTTATCTGCTGTCGCCGTCGCGTGTCGCCCGGGAGAACCAGTGGGGCGTGTTGCGCGAGCATCTCTCGCCGGCTGCCTGGAAAGAGAGCGCCCACTACGTCGCTGCCGGTTTCGTCGGAATCGGGTCGGTATGAGCACCGCAGCCGAGAGCGGCATCGTGTCGCCACCCGCAGCGCAGTCCGCGATCGATCTGGCCCAGCTGCCGCCCGCGCCACCGACGACGGTGGCGGTCATCGAGGCCATCGCGACCGGCGGGCCGCAGCGTGAGGTGGGGCAGACTTCGGCCGCCGCTCATGTCGCCGGGCTCTTCGCCGATCCCGAACAGCGGGAACGGATTCCGCGGCTGTACCAGAAGACGCGGATTGACAGCCGCCGGATGGCGGTCGACCCTCTCGATCCAGAGTTCGACGCGTTCCGGCGCAGTCCCGGAACAATCCGGGAGCGGATGGACCTGTTCTTCGACCACGCGGTGCCGCTTGCGGTCGACACGGCTCGGCGCGCCCTGGCCGGACTGCCCTACCAGACAGACGAGATCGGGCTGCTGGTGTTCGTCACCAGCACGGGGTTCGTCGCACCGGGAGTGGATGTCGCGGTCGTCAAGGAACTGGGGTTGTCCCGCTCGGTGTCGCGGGTCGTGATCAACTTCATGGGATGCGCGGCCGCGATGAACGCGATCCGTACCGCCGCGACGTATGTGCGCGCTCACCCGAGCATGAAGGCTTTGGTGGTGTGCATCGAATTATGTTCGGTCAACGCGGTTTTCGCCGATGACATCAACGACGTCGTGATCCACAGCCTGTTCGGTGACGGCTGCGGGGCGCTGGTGATCGGCGCCAGCCAGGTGCAGCAACCGCTGCCGGCGGCCAGTGTGGTGATTCGCAGCAGCTTCAGCCGGCTGCTCGATGATGCCGGCGACGGCATCGTGCTCGGTGTCAATCACAACGGCATCACCTGTGAGCTGTCCGAGAACCTGCCGGACTACATCTACCGCGGCGTCGAACCGGTGATCGCGGAGGTGTTGCGGGACAACGGCTTAGCGAAAGCAGATATCGATCTGTGGGCCGTCCATCCGGGCGGGCCCAAAATCATCGAGCAGTCCGTGCGATCGCTGGGTATTTCCGCCGACTGTGCCGCGCAGAGTTGGGAGGTGCTGGCCCGGTTCGGCAACATGCTGAGCGTGTCGCTGATCTTCGTGCTGGAAATGATGGTGCGGCAGGCGGAATCGGCCAAACCGATTTCGACGGGCATAGCTTTCGCCTTCGCGCCGGGCGTCACCGTCGAGGGCATCCTCTTCGACATCATCCGGCGGTGAGTGAGATGACCCGCGTGTTGTACCGCTCGCTGATGAGCGACAACCTGCGCTGGGACGCATTGCGATTGCGTGAGGGTGACATCATCATCTCCACGCCGTCGAAATGCGGGATGACCTGGATGCAGCGGCTGGTGTCCCTGCTGGTTTTCAACGGACCGGCCCTGCCGGGGCCGCTGTCGACCGTGTCGCCCTGGTTCGACCAGACCATCCGGCCGCTCGACGAGGTCGTCGCCGTTCTCGAGGCGCAGACCCATCGCCGGTTCATGAAGACGCACACTCCGTTGGACGGCCTCGTGCTCGACGAGCGGGTGACGTACATCTGCGTGGGACGGGATCCGCGCGATGCGGCGGTGTCGATGTTGTTCCAGACCGCCAACATGGACCGGGACCGGATGCGGGCGCTGCACGACGCCGCCGTACCGGCCGGGCACCGGCACGGCCCGCCGGGGCTCGAACCTCTGCACGAACCTGCCGAGCGCGGTCCGATGGAGGAGTTTCGGGACTGGATGGAGGGTCCGGCGCACCCGCCCCCAGGGGTCGGGTTCGCGCCACCCAAGGGGATCGGCACGCTCGCGAACATTCTCGACCAGTTCGGCAAGACCTGGGAGCGCCGGCAGCTGCCCAACGTCGCGTTGTTCCACTACGCCGACCTGCAGCAAGACCTGGTCGGTGAGTTGATGCGGCTCGGCGCGGTCCTGGGTTACGACGTCAGCCAGGACCGGGCGCGGGAGTTGGCCGGGGACGCCTCGCTGGATGCGATGCGGTCGCGCGCCGCGGACGTGGCCCCGAACACCACCGACGGCATCTGGCACAGCAACGAGAGGTTCTTCCGCAACGGGGGTTGCGGGGAGTGGCAGCACTATTTCGGCCCGGCCGAGTACCGGCGCTACAACGACCGCATCAACCAGTTGGCGCCGCCGGATCTGCTCGCCTGGGCACATGAAGGTCGGCGCGGGTGCGACCCCGCGCGCTGATCGTGTTGTTGTCCGAAGCCATTGAGGGTGAAATCTGGAATGCTTCCAGTGTCATTTTCAGCGTTTTGTAAAGCAAATTGTCACGCGGAAGTCTTCTTATCACAAATACATAACAGGATAATTTCACTTCCATAACTCCTCGCGCAATCATCGCAAATGTTTATACGCTCCACTGATCTCGCGAAGCTAAACGTCGTGTGCACGGGTTCCGCCGATTTTTGCAGCGGAAAAACGTCTTTCACTTGATGAATGCAAACGGCTGGCGATACGGAGGCCCACAATGTCGTATGTACTGGCGATGCCCGAGGCGATCACTTCGGCGGCCGCGCAGGTGTCCGATATCGGTGCTGCGGTCAGCGCGGTGAACACGGCCGCTGCACGCTCCACTACCTCGGTGTTGGCGGCGGGCGCCGACGAGGTGTCGGGAGCCATCGCTGCGCTTTTCGGCTCCCACGGGCAGGCCTATCAAGCGATCAGCATCCAGGCGGCCGCAGTGCACGAGCGATTCGTACAGGTGCTCACTGCGGGCGGAAGCGCTTATGCGGCGGCCGAATCGGCGAATGTCGCTCAGCAAGTTCTCGACGCGATTAACGGACCCACCCAACTGCTCCTCGGCCGTCCCCTGATCGGCAACGGCACCGACGGCGCGGCAGGTAGCGGCGCCGACGGCGGGGCCGGCGGGCTGTTGTACGGCAACGGCGGGGCCGGTGGATCGGGTGCGGCAGGTCAACGTGGTGGCAACGGTGGTGCTGCGGGTTTGATCGGCAACGGTGGGGCGGGCGGGAATGGCGGCAACGCCTCGCTCGGCCCTAGCGGCGAGTTCGGCATGGCCGGAGGCGCGGGCGGCAATGGAGGCGCCGGCGGCTGGCTCCTCGGCGACGGAGGGACCGGCGGCTCTGGCGGCGCCGGCTTTCGGGGCGAAATAGGTCCCGCCCTCGCGGTAATTGGTGGAGCCGGAGGCAACGGCGGCCACGGCGGTGCCGCCGGATTGATCGGTGCGGGTGGAGCCGGGGGTTTGGCCGGGACCGGTGGTATCGGCGGCACGACGATTAGTCCGTCAGGCCCGCAGGCCATTGGCGGCGCGGGTGGGATTGGTGGGATAGGTGGGGCAGGTGGGCACGGTGGGTGGTTGTGGGGTAATGGCGGGATGGGCGGCTACGGCGGGGGAGGCGGTCTGGGCGGCGATGGCAATGTGGCTGTCGGGGCCGCCGGCGGAGCTGGCGGGGTAGGCGGTGCCGGCGGAAATGCGGGCCTCTGGGGCAACGGTGGTGACGCCGGGCAGGGTGGGGTTGGCGGTCAAGGCGCGATATTTGGGCTGGCGGGGGGTACCGGCGGCCTGGGCGGTGCGGGTGGTGCTGGAGGTTCTGGCGGCTCCTTGTCCGGCAATGGTGGGGCGGGCGGCGCCGGGGGAGCAGGCGGGCCCGGCGCGGCCAGTGTTGTCGGACTACCCAGTGGGGACGGCGGCAAGGGCGGCGTTGGTGGGACCGGTGGTGTGGCCGGACTGATAGGCAACGGCGGGGTCGGCGGGGCCGGTGGGCATGGCGGGGCCGGTAGCGCCGGTATCGACCCGACATCCGCAGGCTCGGCCGGCGGGGCTGCCGGCAACGGCGGCACCGGCGGGGCCGCCGGCGCGGGTGCTCGTGGCGGAATGCTGTTCGGACATGGCGGTGCCGGTGGCATCGGTGGGGCCGGCGGGGTCGGTGGGTCGGGTGGAAACGGCACGGACGGCGCGGTCGGGGGAGCCGCCGGCGCCGGCGGCACCGGTGGAGCGGGCGGCGCCGGTGGCCTCGGCGGTGACGGCGGGATGCTCTACGGCGACGGTGGGGCCGGCGGCACCGGAGGGAGCGGTGGGCAAGGCGGAAACGCTGGCTCCGGTGGGCTTGGTGGCGGCCCTGGCAAAGGTGGCGACGGGGCCGCCGGCGGTTCCGCCGGCGCCGCGGGCAGTGGTGGCAGGGGCGGTTCCGCTCAGATGTTCGGCGACGGTGGGGCGGGAGGATCCGGCGGCATGGGCAGCAACGGTGGTGACGGGGGACCCGGAGGCGGTGGCGACAACGGCGCCGGCGGTAACGGCAGTTGGGGCGGGTCGGGCGGCAGCGGCGGCGCCGGCGGAACTCTGATTGGCAATGGCGGCGCCGGCGGGTCCGGCGGCGGTGGCGGCAACGGTGGCCGGATCGGCATCGGCCCGGGCAACGCCCTCGGAATTCCCGGCGGCGACGGCGGCGCCGGCGGCAATGGAGGTTACGCCGGCAACGGCGGACTGCTGTACGGCAACGGCGGAGCGGGCGGCGCTGGTGGCGGCGGCGGCGCTGGCGGGAACAACGGCGTCGGCGCTACGAGCGATGGTGGCGACGGAGGCGCCGGGGGCAACGGCGGCACTGCACAGCTGATCGGCAATGGCGGGTCCGGCGGCGCGGGCGGGTCCGGCGGGGCCGGCAACAGCGGCGGGCTGGACGGGGCCGATGCGACCGGCGGGATTGGCGGCAACGGCGGGTCGCTGTTCGGCAACCCCGGGATCGCAGGCTTATCCGGCTAATCTCGTCGCAGTCCGCGCACGTACCAGAACGTCATCTCGACCTCGGCGCCGTCCATCTCACGGGTCAGCGTGACCTGGTCGGCGGAGTCGATGTCCCACCCGGCCCCACCGAGCACGTCGCGCAGCGTCTGCTCGGAGACCGACGGACGCGGCCACTCCTCGCTGGGCTGGTTGGCATCGGAGAAGCAGCTGATCAACAAGGTGGCGCCCGCCCTGGTGGCGCGATGCGCCGCGGCGGCGTAGCTGCGCTTCCCGTCGTCGTCGAGGCAGTGGAACATCCCGCTGTCGATGACGGTGTCGAACCGGTCGGTGTATCCGTCGAGTCTGGTCGAGTCGGCCGCCGCGAAAGTGATGTCGACGCCGGCGTCGTGGGCGCGACGTTCGGCGGTGATCAGCGCCGTCGGGGAGATGTCCAGCCCCGTGACGTGATAGCCCTGCTTCGCCAGGTAGATCGCGTTGTCGCCGAGCCCGCAGCCGATGTCGAGCACGTCGCCGTGCACCCAGCCGGCGTTGTGCCAGGCGACGACGTTCTCCTTGGGGGCCTTGGTATCCCACGGCGGGGTGTGCACCGGAGGAAGGCCTTCGCCGGGGCTTTCGCCGCGGTAGAGGGCGTCGAAATCGATGTGCGGGGAGGAACTGGAAGAACTCATTTCCGCCAGGGTAGGCCGATAGCGTGAACAGACGCCCGGCCGAGACGATCGACTGTGCGCTGCGCGCCTTCAGTGTGCGGGGGCTGCGGCATTTCGCGCCGGAAGCCACCGTGGACGCACGCGCAAAGCAGTGAGCGCACACCCGTCGCACGGGGAGGCCGTGTTAGGCTGCCCCCGCAAGTCGACATCCTTTAACGATCCGTCCGGAGAGGCGGAGAAGGAGGTCAAGATCTCGCATGGGTGCCAGTGATCAGCGGGAATTGATGTCAGCGGCCGATGTCGGTCGCACCATTTCCCGTATGGCGCACCAGATCATCGAAAAGACCGCGCTGGACAACCCGGATTCCACCCGGGTGGTACTGCTCGGCATTCCCACGCGTGGGGTGACCCTGGCCAGCCGGTTGGCCGCCAACATCGCCGAATACAGCGGCGTGGACGTCGGCCACGGCTCGCTGGACATCACGCTCTACCGCGACGACCTGATGATCAAGCCGCCGCGTCCCCTGGAAAACACCTCGATTCCGGCCGGCGGCATCGACGACGCGCTGGTGATCCTGGTCGACGACGTGCTGTACTCCGGGCGCTCCACCCGTTCCGCCCTCGATGCGCTGCGCGACGTGGGCCGGCCGCGCGCGGTGCAACTGGCGGTGCTGGTCGACCGCGGCCACCGCGAACTGCCGATCCGGGCCGACTACGTCGGCAAGAACGTGCCCACCTCACGCAACGAAAGCGTGCACGTACAACTCAAGGAAGACGACGGACGAGACGGCGTGGTGATCACCCGATGACCCCAAGACACCTGCTGGCCGCGGGCGACCTGACCCGCGACGAGGCGACCGCGATCCTCGACGACGCCGACCGTTTCGCGCAGGCGCTGGTGGGCCGTGACGTCAAGAAGCTGCCGACGCTGCGCGGCCGCACCGTGGTCACCATGTTCTACGAGAACTCCACCCGCACCCGGGTGTCCTTCGAGGTGGCGGGCAAGTGGATGAGCGCGGACGTGGTCAACGTCAGCGCGTCGGGTTCGTCGGTGGGCAAGGGCGAGTCGTTGCGCGACACCGCGTTGACGCTGCGCGCGGCCGGCGCCGACGCGCTGATCATCCGTCACCCCGCGTCCGGCGCCGCGCACCTGCTGGCCGACTGGACCAGGGTCGCCGACGGCTCGCCGTCGGTGATCAACGCCGGCGACGGCACGCACGAGCACCCCACCCAGGCCCTGCTGGACGCGCTGACCATCCGGCAGCGCCTCGGCGGTATCGAAGGCCGTCGCATCGTGATCGTCGGTGACATCCTGCACAGCCGGGTCGCCCGTTCCAACGTCATGCTGCTGCATACGCTGGGGGCCGAGGTCGTGCTGGTCGCGCCGCCGACGCTGCTGCCACGCGGCGTCGAGGGATGGCCGGTCACGGTGTCCAACGACTTCGACGCCGAACTACCGGCCGCCGACGGCGTCCTGATGCTGCGGGTGCAGGCCGAGCGTATGAATGGCGGCTTCTTCCCGTCGGTGCGGGAGTACTCCACGCTCTACGGTCTGTCCGCCCGGCGTCAGGCCCTGCTGCCCGATCACGCCGTGGTGCTGCACCCGGGGCCGATGCTGCGCGGTATGGAGATCTCGTCTTCGGTGGCCGACTCGCCGCAATCGGCTGTGCTGCAACAGGTTTCCAACGGAGTGCATGTGCGGATGGCGGTGCTGTTCCATGTGCTGGTCGGGGCGGAGGAAGTCGCGGCATGAGTGTGCTGATTCGGGGTGTCCGGCTCTACGGCGAAGGGGACCCGGTCGACGTACTCGTCGATGATGGTCAGATCGCGCAGATCGGGGCCGGACTCGACATCCCCGAAAGTGCCGACGTCATCGACGCCACCGGCCACATCATGCTGCCCGGCTTCGTCGACCTGCACACCCACCTGCGTGAGCCCGGCCGCGAATACGCCGAAGACATCGAAACCGGTTCGGCGGCAGCGGCTCTGGGCGGCTACACCGCGGTCTTCGCGATGGCCAATACCAACCCGGTAGCCGACAGCCCGGTGGTGACCGACCATGTCTGGCACCGTGGCCGGCAGGTCGGCCTGGTCGATGTGCATCCCGTGGGTGCGGTCACCGTCGGATTGGCCGGGGTCGAGCTGACCGAGATGGGCATGATGCACGCGGGCGCAGCGCAGGTGCGGATGTTCTCCGACGACGGCATCTGCGTACACGATCCACTGGTGATGCGCCGCGCCCTGGAATACGCCACCGGCCTGGGTGTGCTGATCGCACAACACGCCGAAGAGCCCCGGCTCACCGTCGGCGCCGTCGCGCACGAAGGGCCCACCGCCGCCCGGCTCGGACTCGCCGGATGGCCCCGGGCGGCCGAAGAATCCATCGTCGCCCGCGACGCGTTGCTGGCCCGCGACGCGGGCGCCCGGGTGCACATCTGCCACGCGTCCACAGCGGGAACCGTCGAGATCGTGAAATGGGCTAAGCAGCAAGGTATTTCGATCACCGCCGAGGTCACACCGCACCACCTGCTGCTCGATGACGGCCGGCTGGTCAGCTATGACGGGCGTAATCGGGTGAACCCGCCGCTGCGGGAGTCCTCTGACGCGCTGGCGCTGCGGCAGGCGCTGGCCGACGGCGTCATCGACTGTGTGGCCACCGATCACGCGCCGCACGCCGAGCACGAGAAGTGTGTCGAGTTCGCCGCCGCGCGCCCCGGCATGCTGGGACTGCAGACCGCGCTGTCGGTGGTGGTGCAGACCATGGTGCAACCGGGACTGCTGAGCTGGCGTGACGTCGCCCGGGTGATGAGCGAGAACCCGGCGCGCATCGTCGGGCTACCCGACCACGGCCGTCCCCTGGAGGTCGGTGAGCCGGCGAACCTGACCGTCGTGGATCCCGAGGGCAGCTGGACGGTCACCGGGGACGAACTGGCCAGCCGGTCGGCCAACACCCCGTATGAGTCGCTCACCCTGCCGGCCACGGTGACGGCGACGCTGCTGCGCGGGAAGGTCACCGCCCGGGACGGGAAGAGCCCGGCATGACGTCGGGCACCCTGGTGGGATCGCTGATCTTCGCGGCGGTCCTGGTGGTGTTGCTGGCGGTGGTGATCCACCTGATGATGCGGGGCTGGCGACGACGGGCCGAATCGCAGGTCGAACTCATCGGCGAGCTGCCTGGTCTACCGGACGCGGTCGGCGCCCCGGCGGTGAGCACCCGCGGCCTCTACGTCGGCAGTACGTTGTCGCCGGCCTGGAACGACCGGGTGGCCGTCGGTGATCTGGGCTACCGCAGCAAGGCGGTTTTGATCCGTTACCCCGAGGGAATTCTGGTTGAACGCATTCGCGCGCAACCGATCTGGATTCCACAGGAATCTATCACCGCCATCCGCACCGAACGCGGCGTCGCGGGCAAGGTCGCGGCCCGCAACGGGATCCTGGCGATCCGGTGGCGCCTGCCCTCGGGAACCGAGATCGACACCGGGTTCCGGGCGGACAACCGGGACGAATACGTGCATTGGATAGAGGAGGAGGCCGCGTGAGTCGCGCCGAAAACGCAGTGGAGGCAGCCCATGAGTAAGGCTCTGCTGGTACTCGAAGACGGCCGTGTCTACACCGGCACCACATTCGGGGCGATCGGTGAAACCCTGGGTGAAGCCGTGTTCAGCACCGGTATGTCCGGTTACCAGGAAACGCTGACCGACCCCAGCTACCACCGGCAGATCGTGGTGGCCACCGCGCCGCAGATCGGCAACACCGGCTGGAATGACGAGGATGCCGAGAGTCGCGGCGACAAGATCTGGGTTGCCGGCTACGCCGTGCGGGACCCGTCGCCGCGCGCCTCCAACTGGCGCGCCACCAGCACGCTGGAAGCTGAGCTGGTCCGCCAGCGCATCGTCGGGATCGCCGGTATCGACACCCGGGCCGTGGTGCGCCACCTGCGCAGCCGGGGCTCGATGAAGGCGGGTGTCTTCTCCGGCCCGGCCCTGGCCGAGCCCGAGCAGCTGGTCGAACGGGTCCGCGCGCAGCAGCCGATGCTGGGCGCCGACCTGGCCGGCGAGGTCAGCACACCTGAGACCTACGTCGTCGAACCCGAAGGGGCCCAGAGGTTTACCGTCGTCGCGCTGGACCTCGGTATCAAGACCAACACGCCGCGCAACTTCGCCCGTCGCGGGATCCGCAGCCACGTGCTGCCCTCGTCGGCGACCTTCGACCAGATCACCGCGATCAAGCCCGACGGTGTGTTCCTGTCCAACGGCCCAGGCGACCCGGCCACCGCCGACCACACCGTCGCGCTCACCCGCGAGGTGCTGGGCGCCGGAATACCGCTGTTCGGGATCTGTTTCGGCAACCAGATCCTGGGCCGCGCACTCGGGCTGTCGACGTACAAGATGGTGTTCGGCCACCGCGGCATCAACATCCCGGTGATCGACCACGCCACCGGCCGGGTCGCGGTGACATCACAGAATCATGGCTTCGCGCTCGAGGGGGAGGCGGGGCAGTCCTTCGACACGCCGTTCGGCACGGCGCAGGTCAGCCACACCTGCGCCAACGACGGTGTGGTCGAAGGCGTCAAACTCGTTGACGGACGGGCATTTTCGGTGCAATACCACCCGGAGGCCGCCGCCGGACCGCACGATGCGGAATACCTGTTCGACCAGTTCGTCGACCTGATGGAAGGGAACCGCTGATGCCCTTCTGCGCGAACGTGCGTGTCTGTACAGCGACACGCCGAAAATCCCGGACAACCGCGCACGCTCGCGCCGGCAAAGGAGGCTGCTAGTGCCGCGTCGTACTGACCTCAACCACGTGCTGGTGATCGGCTCCGGGCCGATCGTCATCGGCCAGGCCTGCGAGTTCGACTACTCCGGCACTCAGGCGTGCCGGGTGTTGCGAGCCGAGGGGCTGCAGGTCAGCCTGGTCAACTCCAACCCGGCCACCATCATGACCGACCCGGAGTTCGCCGATCACACCTACGTCGAACCGATCACCCCGGCGTTCGTCGAGCGGGTGATGGCCCAGCAGGCCGAGCGCGGAAACAAGATCGATGCGCTGCTGGCCACCCTGGGCGGGCAGACCGCCCTGAACACCGCGGTCGCCCTCTACGAGAACGGCGCGCTGGAGCGCTACGGCATCGAACTCATCGGCGCGGACTTCGAGGCCATCCAGCGCGGTGAGGACCGGCAGAAGTTCAAGGACATCGTCGCCAAGGTCGGCGGCGAATCCGCCCGCAGCCGAGTGTGTTTCACGATGGACGAAGTTCGCGAGACGGTGGACGAACTCGGTCTGCCGGTCGTGGTGCGGCCCAGCTTCACCATGGGCGGGCTGGGTTCGGGGATGGCGCGCTCGGTCGAGGAGGTCGACCGGATGGCGGGCGCCGGCCTGGCGGCGAGCCCCAGCGCCAACGTGCTGATCGAGGAATCAATCTACGGCTGGAAGGAATTCGAACTCGAGCTGATGCGCGACGGCCACGACAACGTGGTGGTCGTGTGCTCGATCGAGAACGTGGACCCGATGGGTGT
Source organism: Mycobacterium sp. 23 (assembly GCF_048287075.1). Lineage (NCBI taxonomy): Bacteria > Bacillati > Actinomycetota > Actinomycetes > Mycobacteriales > Mycobacteriaceae > Mycobacterium > Mycobacterium sp. 23. The sequence continues at coordinate 1,182,999 of NZ_JBLVUX010000005.1, read as the reverse complement.
GCACACCGGTGACTCGGTCACGGTGGCGCCGGCGATGACGCTGACCGACCGCGAATACCAGCGGATGCGTGATCTGGGCATCGCCATCCTGCGCGAGGTCGGCGTCGACACCGGCGGCTGCAACATTCAGTTCGCGATCAACCCGAAAGACGGCCGGCTCATCGTCATCGAGATGAACCCGCGGGTGTCGCGCTCCAGCGCGCTGGCGTCCAAGGCCACCGGTTTCCCGATCGCCAAGATCGCCGCGAAATTGGCCATCGGCTACACCCTCGACGAGATCGTCAACGACATCACCAAGGAGACTCCGGCCTGCTTCGAGCCGACGCTGGACTACGTCGTGGTCAAGGCGCCGCGGTTCGCCTTCGAGAAGTTCCCCGGTGCCGACGACACCCTGACCACCACGATGAAGTCCGTCGGTGAGGCAATGTCGTTGGGCCGCAACTTCGTTGAGGCGCTCGGTAAGGTGATGCGCTCGCTGGAAACCACCCGCGCGGGGTTCTGGACGAAGCCGGACGCCGAAGGTCGAGTCGACGACGTGCTGACCCGGCTGCAGACTCCCACCGAGGGCAGGCTCTACGACATCGAACTGGCGCTGCGGCTCGGCGGGTCGGTGGAGCAGGTGGCCCAGGCCAGTGGCGTCGACCCCTGGTTCGTCGCCCAGATCGACGAACTGGTGGCCCTGCGCGCCGAACTCGTCGACGCCCCGGTCCTGGATGCCGAACTGCTGCGGCACGCCAAGCACTGCGGACTCTCCGACCGCCAGATCGCCGCGCTGCGGCCGGAGCTGGCCGGTGAAAACGGGGTGCGCTCGCTGCGCGAGCGCCTGGGAATCCACCCGGTGTACAAGACGGTGGACACCTGCGCCGCCGAGTTCGAGGCCAAGACGCCGTATCACTACAGCAGCTATGAACTCGACCCGTCCGCCGAGACGGAGGTGGCCCCGCAGACCGAGCGGCCCAAGGTGCTCATCCTGGGTTCCGGCCCCAACCGGATCGGGCAGGGCATCGAGTTCGACTACAGCTGCGTGCATGCGGCAACCACGTTGAGCGAGGCCGGTTTTGAGACGGTCATGGTCAACTGCAACCCCGAGACGGTGTCCACCGACTATGACACCGCCGACCGGCTCTACTTCGAGCCGCTGACGTTCGAGGACGTGCTCGAGGTCTACCACGCCGAAGAACAGTCCGGCACCGGTGGACCGGGTGTGGCCGGGGTCATCGTGCAGCTGGGCGGCCAGACCCCACTGGGCCTGGCGCAACGGCTCGCCGACGCCGGGGTGCCGATCGTGGGCACCCCGCCGGAAGCGATCGACCTCGCCGAGGACCGTGGCTCGTTCGGCGACGTGCTGAACACCGCGGGGCTGCCCGCGCCCAAGTACGGCACCGCAACCACATTCGATCAGGCCCGCCGCATCGCCGCCGACATCGGTTACCCGGTGCTGGTGCGGCCGTCCTACGTGCTCGGCGGTCGCGGGATGGAGATCGTCTACGACGAGGAGACGCTCAAGGGTTACATCACGCGGGCCACGGAGCTCTCTCCCGAACATCCGGTGCTCGTCGACCGCTTCCTCGAGGACGCGGTCGAGATCGACGTCGACGCTCTGTGCGACGGCACCGAGGTCTACATCGGCGGCATCATGGAGCACATCGAGGAGGCCGGCATCCACTCCGGCGACTCGGCCTGCGCCCTGCCGCCGGTGACCCTGGGCCGCAGCGACATCGAAAAGGTGCGCAAGGCGACCGAAGCCATCGCGCAGGGTATCGGGGTGGTGGGCCTGCTCAACGTGCAGTACGCCCTCAAGGACGACGTGCTGTACGTACTGGAGGCCAACCCGCGAGCGAGCCGCACCGTTCCTTTCGTATCGAAGGCCACCGCGATCCCACTGGCCAAAGCTTGCGCGCGAGTGATGTTGGGCGCCAAGATCTCCCAGCTTCGCGAAGAGGGAATGCTGGCCGAATCCGGGGACGGCGGCAGCGTGGCTCCCGACGCCCCGATCGCGGTCAAGGAAGCGGTGCTGCCGTTCCACCGGTTCCGCCGCGCCGACGGCGCGGCGATCGACTCGCTGCTCGGTCCGGAGATGAAGTCCACCGGTGAGGTGATGGGCATCGACCGGGATTTCGGCAGTGCCTTCGCCAAGAGCCAGACCGCCGCCTACGGCTCACTGCCCGCACAGGGCACGGTGTTCGTCTCGGTTGCCAACCGCGACAAGCGATCCCTGGTGTTTCCGGTAAAGCGCCTGGCGGACTTGGGGTTCCGCGTTCTGGCGACGGAAGGTACCGCGGAAATGCTGCGCCGCAACGGGATTCCGTGTGACGAGGTCCGAAAACACTTCGAGGCGCCGCAGGAGGGCAGACCGGCGATGTCGGCGGTGGACGCCATCCGCGCCGGCGAGGTCGACATGGTGATCAACACGCCGTACGGAAACTCGGGGCCGCGGGTGGACGGCTACGAGATCCGGTCGGTCGCGGTGGCCGTCAACATCCCTTGCATCACCACGGTTCAGGGTGCGTCCGCGGCGGTGCAGGGCATCGAAGCCGGAATCCGGGGCGACATCGACGTGCAGTCGCTGCAGGAGTTGCACCGCGCCATCGGTACCAGACGGTGACCGGTTTCGGGGCTCGGCTGGCACAGGCGCGGTCGAGTCGCGGACCGCTCTGCCTGGGCATCGATCCGCACCCCGAGTTGTTGCGGGCCTGGGAGCTGCCGGTCACAGCCGACGGCCTGGCCGCGTTCTGCGATGTCTGCGTCGACGCCTACGCGGGGTTCGCGATGGTCAAGCCGCAGGTGGCGTTCTTCGAGGCGTACGGTTCGGCCGGTTTCGCGGTGCTCGAGCGCACCACCGCCGCGCTGCGGGCCCGCGGCGTGCTGGTGCTCGCCGACGCCAAACGCGGCGACATCGGGTCGACGATGGCGGCCTACGCGACGGCGTGGGCCGGCGACTCGCCACTGGCCGCCGACGCCGTGACGGCCTCGCCCTACCTCGGGTTCGGGTCCCTGCGGCCGCTGCTGGAAGTCGCGGCGGCACACGACCGCGGCGTGTTCGTCCTGGCCGCCACCTCGAACCCGGAGGGGCCGACGGTGCAGCGCGCGGATGCCGGCGGACGTACGGTCGCCCAGTTGATCGTGGATCACGTCGGTCAGGCCAACCAGGGGGCCGGCGCCGGCTCCGTCGGCGTGGTCGTCGGCGCAACGGTGCTGCAGGCCCCCGATTTGAGCGAGTTGGGCGGGCCCGTCCTGGTGCCCGGCGTAGGGGCTCAGGGCGGGCGTGCTGAGGCGCTGGCCGGTCTCGGTGGGGCCGCGCCGCACCAGCTGTGGCCCGCGGTGTCGCGCGAGGTGCTGCGGGCCGGACCCGCCGTGGCTGAGCTGCGTGCCGCCGGCGAGCGCATGCTCGACGCCGTCGCCTACCTCAACGCAGGCTGACGGCGCGACACGCGCGAAGCGCCGCGAAAAAGCGTGATCCACGGCACTGCCACCTGCGGTTGTCTGCCGCCACCGACGCCGCCTGCGCGCCGCCGACGCCTCCGCGACCGGCATGACATCCCAAATGGCAGGGAAAACTGCAGGTCGAGGCCATTTTGTCGACGGGGGCCGGTCCGGGGGCGCCTCGCGCAGCCCACGGTAGGAGGGTTCGCCGACGTTGCTGAGCAAACCGTGCGACGGCGGCGCCCGGCGCGTCGCGGCGGTGCCACGCTGGACAAATGACCCCGAAACCGGGGGGTCGGGTTAGATTTCGTCAGGAAGCGTGGGTACGGTCGTCTGCGCTGGCTGGAGTACCCGGCCAAGACAATGAAGATCGACAGATATCCGAGAGATATCGCTGAGAGACGGAGGAATCGTGGCCCTTCCCCAGTTGACCGACGAGCAGCGCGCGGCCGCGTTGGAGAAGGCTGCTGCCGCACGTCGAGCACGAGCTGAGCTCAAGGATCGGCTCAAGCGTGGCGGCACCAACCTCACCCAGGTGCTCAAGGACGCCGAGAGCGACGAAGTACTCGGCAAGATGAAGGTCTCTGCGCTGTTGGAGGCGTTGCCGAAGGTGGGCAAGGTCAAGGCGCAGGAGATCATGACCGAGCTCGAGATCGCGCCGACCCGTCGGCTGCGTGGTTTGGGCGACCGTCAGCGCAAGGCCCTGCTGGAAAAGTTCGGCTCCTAGTCGGGCCACCGACCCTGGAGCGCCGGTGAGCGCCGGCGGGGGACCGGAGGGTACGACGCCTGTTGGGAGAACAGTCGTGCTGTCCGGTCCCTCCGCGGTCGGCAAGTCGACGGTGGTTAGGTGTCTGCGCCAGCGGATACCGAACCTGCACTTCAGCGTCTCGGCCACGACGCGGGCACCACGGCCGGGGGAGGTCGACGGCGTCGACTACCACTTCGTCAGCCCCGCCCGTTTCCAGCAGCTGATCGATCAGGGTGAACTGCTGGAATGGGCGGAAATCCACGGGGGATTGCATCGATCGGGCACGTTGGCCCAGCCGGTGCGCGCAGCCATGTCAGCCGGGTTTCCGGTACTCATCGAGGTCGATCTGGCCGGCGCCCGTGCGGTCAAGCAAGCCATGCCGGAGGCGCTGACGGTGTTTCTGGCCCCGCCGAGCTGGGAAGATCTGGAGGCCCGGCTGGTCGGCCGCGGCACCGAAACGCCCGATGTCATCGCGCGCCGGCTGGATACCGCGCGCGTCGAATTGGCTGCGCAGGGCGACTTCGACGTGGTGGTCGTGAACAGTCGATTAGAGTCTGCGTGCGCTGAATTGGTATCCTTGCTGGTGGGAACCGTCCCTGACGCCGTTTAGCGGGTCCCCGAATTTCGATAATCGAGTTTTTCACCGTTCAGAACCGTTTGAACGCACTACGAACGTCCGAGCACCAGGAGATTTTTTACGTGACCATTCCGCAGTCCGACACGTCGCTGACCGCCGTCGCAGCCGGGGATCAGCTCGATCCATCGGCCGGTGTGGCGGGCGCCTACGACACCCCGCTGGGCATCACCAACCCGCCCATCGACGAGTTGCTGGACCGCGTCTCGAGCAAGTACGCGCTGGTGATCTACGCGGCCAAGCGGGCCCGCCAGATCAACGACTACTACAACCAGCTCGGCGAGGGCATCCTCGAGTACGTCGGCCCGTTGGTCGAGCCCGGCTTGCAGGAGAAGCCGCTTTCGATCGCGATGCGCGAAATTCACGCTGACCTTCTCGAACACACCGAGGGCGAGTAACAGGGTCTAACGCCGTGGACAGTGAGCGCAGCAAGCGGATCATCGTCGGCGTTTCCGGCGGTATCGCGGCCTATAAGGCCTGCACGGTTGTCCGTCAGCTCACTGAAGCCGGCCACCGCGTCCGGGTGATACCCACTGAGTCGGCCCTGCGCTTCGTGGGCGCCGCGACCTTCGAGGCGCTCTCCGGAGAGCCGGTGCGCACCGGGGTATTCCAGGACGTTCCCGAGGTGCCCCACGTCCGGCTCGGCCAGCATGCCGATCTGGTCGTGGTCGCCCCGGCGACCGCCGATCTGCTCGCCAGAGCGGTGGCCGGTCGGGCCGACGACCTGCTGACCGGGACGCTGCTCACCGCCCGCTGCCCGGTGATGTTCGCGCCGGCGATGCACACCGAGATGTGGTTGCACCCGGCCACCGTCGACAATGTCGCCACCCTGCGCCGCCGCGGCGCGGTGGTGCTGGAACCCGCCTCGGGCCGCCTCACCGGCGCCGACAGCGGCGCCGGGCGCCTGCCTGAGGCGGAGGAGATCACCACTCTGGCCCATTTGCTATTGGAGCGCCACGACGCGTTGCCCTACGACCTCGCCGGCTGCAAGGTGCTGGTGACGGCCGGCGGCACCCGCGAGGCGATCGATCCGGTGCGCTTCATCGGCAACCGCAGCTCCGGCAAGCAGGGGTATGCCGTGGCCCGGGTCGCCGCCCAGCGCGGCGCCGAGGTCACGCTCATCGCGGGGCACACCGCGGGACTCATCGACCCCGCCGGGGTGAATGTGGTTCACGTCAGCTCCGCCGAGCAACTCGGCAGTGCGGTATCCAAGCATGCCCCGGAAGCCAACGTGCTGGTGATGGCGGCGGCGGTGGCCGACTTCCGGCCCACCCAGGTTGCCACCGCCAAGATCAAAAAGAGCCCGGACAGCCAGCAGGGGCCCGCTCCCATCGAACTTGTCCGCAACGACGACGTGCTGGCCGGCGCGGTGCAGGCCCGCTCACACGGTCAGCTGCCCAACATGCGCGCCATCGTCGGGTTCGCGGCCGAGACCGGTGACGCCAACGGTGACGTGCTCTTTCACGCCCGCGCCAAGCTGCGGCGCAAGGGCTGCGATCTGCTGGTCGTCAACGCCGTCGGTGACGGCAGGGCGTTCGAAGTGGACAGCAACGACGGCTGGCTGCTGGCCGCCGACGGCACCGAGTCGGCGCTGCAGCACGGCTCAAAGACTTTGATGGCGAGCCGTATCGTTGATGCGATCGCCACGTTCCTGCACGGGGACGTCGCCGAAGACAGATAACGTGCGCCGGGCAGCGTGGCCCGTCGGGTAACCTCCGAGAATTTGCAGACTGGCCGTCGGGTCCGGTTTGCTTGATGGCAGTGAAAAATAATTCGCCTAACTAACAGTTGGGCGGGCATGGACTGGAAGGACGTACCAGGGTGAGCGAGAAGGGTCGGCTATTTACCAGCGAGTCGGTGACCGAGGGGCATCCAGACAAGATCTGTGACGCGATCAGTGACTCGGTCCTCGACGCGCTGCTGGCGAGCGACCCGCGCTCCCGTGTGGCGGTCGAGACGTTGGTGACCACCGGGCAGGTGCACGTGGTGGGCGAGGTGACGACGTCGGCGAAAGAGGCGTTCGCCGACATCACCAACACGGTGCGCGCACGGATCCTCGACATCGGCTACGACTCTTCGGAGAAGGGCTTCGACGGCGCGTCCTGCGGCGTCAACATCGGCATCGGCGCGCAATCCCCGGACATCGCCCAGGGCGTCGACACCGCCCACGAGGCCCGGGTCGAGGGCGCGGCGGACCCGCTGGACTCCCAGGGCGCCGGCGACCAGGGCTTGATGTTCGGGTACGCGATCAACGACACCCCGGAGCTGATGCCCCTGCCCATCGCGCTGGCTCACCGGCTGTCGCGGAAGCTGACCGAGGTCCGCAAGAACGGCACGCTGGACTACCTGCGGCCGGACGGCAAGACCCAGGTGACCATCGCCTACGAGGACAACGTCCCCGTGCGGCTGGACACCGTGGTGGTCTCCACCCAGCACGCCGACGGCATCGACCTGGAGAACACGCTCGACCCCGACATCCGCCGGCACGTGCTGCAGACGGTGCTGGAGGAGCTGGGTCACGAGACGCTGGACTCGTCGTCGACGCGGGTGCTGGTGAACCCGACCGGCAAGTTCGTCCTGGGCGGGCCGATGGGTGACGCCGGCCTGACCGGCCGCAAGATCATCGTCGACACCTACGGCGGCTGGGCCCGGCACGGAGGCGGCGCGTTCTCCGGCAAGGACCCGTCCAAGGTGGACCGGTCGGCCGCGTACGCCATGCGCTGGGTGGCCAAGAACGTCGTTGCGGCCGGGCTGGCGGAGCGCGTCGAGGTCCAGGTGGCCTACGCCATCGGCAAGGCCGCCCCGGTGGGGCTGTTCATCGAGACGTTCGGCACCGAGGCCGTCGACCCGGTCAAGATCGAGAAGATCATCCCCGAGGTGTTCGACCTGCGGCCCGGCGCGATCATCCGCGACCTGGACCTGCTGCGCCCGATCTACGCGCCTACCGCTGCCTACGGGCACTTCGGCCGGACGGACATCGAGCTCCCCTGGGAGCAGCTGGACAAGGTCGACGACCTCAAGCGCGCGATCTAGCGTTCCCCGCGAGCAGACGCAAACTCGCACTGCGCGGCTTCGCCGCGCGCGAGTTTGCGTCTGCTCGCGCGCGGGGCGTGCCCCAGTTCGCGTACTAACGGGGCGGCAGCGGGTGGTCCGGGTCCAGCCCGGTCAGGCCGTCGATGCTGTGCTGATTGCGCCCGATCGTGCCGGCGTAGGCCTCGTGCGGCTGCTTGCTGTGATAGTTGTCCAGCACCGGACGCTCGTCGACCAGTTCGTAGTAGGGCACCGCGAACCCGCACGCGTCCGCGATCCGTTCCACATCGACGACGATGGCCGCCCGCACGCCCGCCCGCAGCTCCCCGAAATGGGCTCGCACACGGCCGAATTCGTCCTCATCGGGGCGCAGCACCCGGCCCGTGCCGAACAGTCGCAGAATGCGCGAGTTTCGGGTGAACGAGCAGAACATCAGCGTGATGCGGCCGTTGTCCCGCAGGTGCGCAATGGTTTCCACGCCGCTGCCGAACAGGTCGAGGTAGGCGACCGTGTGGTCGTCGAGCACCGCAAACGTGTCGGCGTATCCCTTGGGGGACAGATTGATTCGGCCGCCCTCGGTGGGAGCGGTGGCGACGAAGAACATCGCCTGTTCGTCGGTGAACGCCCGCAGCGAGTCGTCGAGATGGGAGAACACTTTCGCCATGGTCTGAGCCTAGCGGCAGGTGGGTGACGGCCGACGGCACCGTCGAAACTGAAACCAGGCACACCTCGCACGGCGTGTCGTGTGCCCAGGTTAAGTGTCGCGAACGCCGGGCGGACTACCCCGTGTACCGGTAGTCGTCTAAGTCGAAATGCCTGCTGCGCCAGTATGCTTCGACGGTCGTCGTAGGCCGCAGCGGGACGTCGCCGTTCTTGTCGAAGTAGTAGCTGTTGGCCAGCCGGCAGCTGTCCTGCCAGAACACCTGACGGTAGCGGCGGCGCATCATCTCGGCGAAATAGCGATCGTTGGCCTCCTCGGTGACCTCCACCCGCGTCGCACCCTCTGCGCGCGCCCGCTTCAGGCAACGCAGGATGTGGTGTGTCTGGGTCTCGATCAATGCGAAGTAGGACGACCCGACGTAGCCGTAGGGCCCGAACACCGCGAAGAAGTTGGGGAAGCCTGGAATGCTGACTCCCTCATAGGCCTGCGTGCGACGTTCGTCCCAGAACCGGCTCAACGACTGCCCGCCGACGCCGGACACCGCATAGGTCAGCACGTCGTCGCTGTCGAGCACCTTGAAGCCGGTGGCCAGGATCAGGACGTCGACGTCGAAATGGGTCCCGTCATCCGTCGCGACCGATGACGGCGTGATCTTCTCGATCGGCCTGGTGACCAGCCGAACGTTGTCCCGGTTGAACGTGGACAGGTAGGTGTTGTGGAATCCCGGCCGCTTGCAGCCCACCGCGTACTGCGGCGTGAGTTGCTCGCGCACGTCAGGGTCCTTGACCTCTTGGCGCAGATAGCGCCGTCCCGCCGCAGCCATCCACTTGGCCAGCGGAAACACCTTGAAATAGTGCGCCGAGATCGGGAAGGTCGCTTCGACGAAAGCCTGGCTGAGCATTCGCTGCACCGCTTTGCCGCCGGGAATCCGCATTGCCCAGCGCGCGGCCGCCGGCAGCGGAACGTCGAACTTCGGGAAGCACCAGATGGGCGTGCGCTGAAAGACGGTGAGGCTCGAGACCGTCGGCGCGATCTCCGGGATGATCTGGACGGCTGAGGCGCCGGTGCCGATGATCCCGACCCGCTTGCCGGTCAGATCCTGCGTGTGGTCCCAGCGCGCCGTGTGCATGGTGATGCCGTCGAACGAGTCGACTCCGTCGATGTCGGGCAACTTCGGCACCGTCAGGACGCCGCTGGCGCTGATGATGTAGCGAGCCGTGATTTCGCCGCCCGGGTCGGTCTGTACCCGCCACAGACCCCGCTGCTCGTCGAACTCGGCCGCGATCACTTTGGTGTTGAAGCGAATCCGCGACCGGATCCCGTACTTCTCCACGCAGTGTTCGGCGTACGCCCGCAACTCCCGGCCGGGGGCGTAGGTGCGCGACCAGTCCGGGCTCTGCTCGAAGGAGAACTGGTAGGAGAACGACGGAATATCCACGGCGATACCGGGATAGGTGTTCCAGTACCAAGTTCCACCGACGCCATCACCGGCTTCGACGATCAGATAGTCGGAGAAGCCGGCCTCGTCGAGCTTGATGGCGGCGCCGATGCCGGAGAACCCGGCGCCGACGATCAGGACTTCGTGGTCGGGAGCGGTCTCGGCGCGGCTCACGGGTACAACGCCTTCTTCAGCGCGGTGAGACCGCGGTTGGTCGCCTCCGCGGCGGCCGGCACCACCAGGCCGAAACTGACGTACCCGTGCACCATGTTCGGCTCGTTGACAAGTTCCACCGGAACGCCTGCCTCGCTCAGCAATTCCGCATATCGCGCACCGTCGTCGCGCAGCGGATCGTGGTGGGCCGTGCCGATGAACGCCGGCGGCAGGCCGGCCAGAACTCCGTTACCCGGCGCCAGGTTGACCGGGAGGGCGGTGTGGTCGCTGACGTCGAGATGGGGGACGTACCAGTTCAAGAACGCGTCGATGACGTCGTCGTCGAGGATGTGCGCGTTGGCGTTCTCGATGAATGACGGCAGGGTTCGGTCACCGATGCACGACGGGTACCACAACAGCTGGAAAACCACCGACGGCGCGTCGTGGTCACGGGCCAAGTGCGCCATGATCGCCGAGAGGTTGCCACCGGCGGAATCGCCGGCGACGGCGATCCGGGACGGGTCACCGCCCAGTTCGGCGGCGTTTTCCCCGACCCAGCGCAATGCCGCCCAGCTGTCCTCGACCGCTGCCGGGTGAGGGTGCTCAGGGGCAAGCCGGTAATCCACTGACACCACGATGGCGTCCGCACCCACGGCATGGGCGCGCGCGACATGGTCGTGGGTGTCCAGGTCACCGAGCGCCCAGCCGCCGCCGTGATAGAAGACGACCACCGGCAGGTTGTCCTGCGCGGCGGTGGGCGGCCAGTAGATCCGTACCGGAATGTCGGCGTGCTCGCCGTAGCCGATCGTGCGGTCCTCGATCCTCAGATCCGGCAGCAACTCCGGCGGCGCCTTCAACGCGGCCAGCTGGGCGCGGGCAACCTCGACACCGTCGGACGCTTTGAAGGTCATGGGAACCGCGTCGAGCAGCATCTTCAGCAGCGGATCGATTTCCGGTCGGGCATCGGTGGGGTCCGTCATGGAACTAGGGTATGCACGCTGGCAACTATCCGTGCAGCGCAACGCGCAGTGCGGCCAGGCCCCGGTCCATCGCTTCGGTGGCAGCCGGTACCACCCCGGCATAGCCGACGTAGCCGTGCACCATGGTCTCGGCGTTGTGCACCTCGGTGGGGACACCGGCGCCGGCCAGCAGTTCGCCGTACTTGATGCCGTCGTCGCGCAGCGGGTCGAAGCCCGCTACGGCGATATAAGCGGCCGGCAGCTCAGCGAAGTTATCCGCCCGTCCCGGAGCCATGGCGGCCGGTGGGTTGGCCATGTCTGCTTCGCCCGCATACCAGCGGGAGAAGTCGGCGATGGCCTTGGCGTCCAGGATGAGCGCGTTGGCGTTCTCGGTGAAAGACGGCAGCGACGCGTCCCACATCGTGGATGGGTACCACAGCAGCTGGAACGCCAGGGCCGGTGCGCCTTCGTCACGCGCCCGTTGGGCCACCGCCGCCGCGATGGTGCCGCCCGCCGAGTCGCCGGCGACGGCGATCCGGCTGGGGTCGGCGCCGATCTCGGACCCGAACTCGGCCACCCATTTCGTTGCGGCCCAGGCATCCTCGACGGCGGCGGGGTAAGGATGCTCCGGTGCCAGGCGGTAGTCGACGGATACGACGATCGCGTCGGCCCCCACCGCGTGCTGGCGCGAGGTGCCGTCGTGGGTGTCCAGGTCGCCCATCACGAAGCCGCCGCCGTGGAAGAACAGGACCACCGGCGCAACGGATGTCGTTGGCGGCCAATATATTCTGACGTCGATGGGTCCGCTGGGCCCGTCGATCGCACGGTCTTCGACGCGCAGTTCGGGGTGTAACGCGCGACGCGGCAGGTCGCGGAGTCGCTGTCGCACGGCATCGATTCCGTCGTCGGTTGATAGCCGGAACGGAACCGCATCCAGTACCTTCAGCAGGATGGGATCGACTCCGGGTTTCTCGTTACCCCGAAGCAAGGCGGCGTCGTCGAAATTCGGCATGGACGTACCGTACGCATCCCGTCTGATGGTCGGCGGCTGGGTGGCGGCCTGCTGGGCGGGAATCGCCTACGGCGTCTACTTGACGGTCATCGCGCTGCGTCTGCCGCCCGGCAGCGAACTCACCGGACACTGGATCCTGCAGCCGCCGTTCAAGGCGTCGATGGCGCTGCTGCTGATGGTCGCCGCGTTCGTGCATCCCGTCACCCGCGAGCGGCGCTGGCTGGTGCCGGCGCTGCTCTTCTCCGCCGGGGGTGACTGGTTGCTGGCGATCCCGTGGTGGACCATGTCGTTCGTCCTGGGACTCGGGTCATTTCTGTTGGCGCACATCTGTTTTCTTGGTGCGCTGGTGCCTCACATCGCAGCGACCCGGCAACGGTTCGCGGCCGCCGCGGTCATGGTACTGGCCTCGGTGTCGATGCTGATCTGGTTCTGGCCCCATCTGAACAACGGCAAGGAGAACCTGACCCTGCCGGTGACGGTCTACATCACCGTGCTGTCGGCGATGGTGTGCACGGCGCTGCTGGCCAAGCTGCCCACCATCTGGACCGCCGTGGGAGCGGTGTGCTTCGCGGCCTCGGATTCGATGATCGCCATCAGCCGGTTCATCCTGGGCAACGAGGCGCTGGCGGTGCCGATCTGGTGGTCGTATGCAGCCGCCGAGATCCTGATCACCGCCGGCTTCTTCTTCGGTCGCACCGACGTTGCCGCGTCCGCCGAGAGCTAGTTGTCGCTGCCCGCAGTTACGGTGGTCCTACCGTGACAAGAAAGAGCATGTCTGACAACGCAATTCGGCATACCGCCGGCGCGGTGGCCGAAGTGGAGCCGATCGCCCGGGTGCTGCCGATGCTGTCGGTGCCGCATCTCGATCGCGAATTCGACTACCTGGTGGCACCCGATCAGTCCGACGACGCGCAGCCCGGGGTGCGGGTCCGGGTGCGTTTCCACGGTCGGCTGGTCGACGCGTTCGTCCTGGAGCGGCGTAACGACACCGATCATCAGGGGAAGCTCGGCTGGCTGGACCGGGTGGTGTCCGCCGAACCTGTCCTCACTCCGGAGATCCGGCGACTCGTCGAAGCGGTCGCGGCCCGCTACGCCGGCACCAGGCCGGACGTGTTGCGCCTGGCGGTGCCGGCCCGGCATGCCAGGGTCGAAAAAGAGCTCACCGCGGTCCCGGCCCTGCCGGTGGTGCAACCGGTAGACCCTGCCGGCTGGCAGAGCTACGGTCGCGGTGGTCAGTTCCTGGATGCGCTGGCGCAGTCCCGCGCCGCCCGCGCGGTGTGGCAGGCGTTGCCGGGGGAGCAGTGGGCGGAGCGGTTCGCCGAGGCGGCCGCCCAGACCGTGGCGGCCGGTCACTCGGCGCTGGCGATCGTGCCCGATCAGCGTGATCTCGATACGTTGTGGCACGCGGCGGTGGGACTGATCGACGAGACCAGCGTGGTGGCGCTGTCGGCCGGACTCGGCCCGGCGGCGCGGTACCGGCGGTGGCTGGCCGCGCTGCGCGGTAGCGCACGCGTGGTGATCGGTACCCGCAGTGCGGTGTTTGCGCCGGTCAGCGATCTGGGTCTGGTCATGGTGTGGTCTGATGCCGACGACAGTCTGGCCGAACCGCGGGCGCCTTATCCCCATGCCCGCGAGGTGGCGATGCTGCGCGCCCATCAGGCGCGTTGCGCTGCGCTGATCGGCGGCTACTCTCGCACGGCCGAGGCGCAGGCGCTGGTTCGCAGCGGGTGGGCTCAGGACGTCATCGCGGCCCGGCCGGTGGTGCGCGCCCGCACGCCGCGAGTGGTGGCGCTGGACGACAGCGGATATGCCGACGAGCGCGACCCGGCCGCGCACAGCGCACGCCTGCCGTCCATCGCGCTGCGTGCCGCCCGGTCCGCACTGGACACCGGGGCGCCGGTGCTGGTCCAGGTGCCGCGGCGCGGCTATGTGCCGTCGCTGGCGTGTGGTCGCTGCCGGGCTATCGCACGTTGCCGGCACTGCACCGGCCCACTGGCGCTGACCGATCGCGGCGGCGCTGCGATGTGCCGGTGGTGTGGCCGGGTTGACCCGGCGCTGCGCTGCGCCCGTTGCGGGTCGGATGCGATTCGCGCCGTGGTGGTCGGCGCCCGGCGCACGGCCGAGGAACTCGGCCGGGCCTTCCCCGGCACGCCGGTGGTGACCTCGGCGGGCGACGTCATCGTGTCGCAGGTGCCCGCACGTCCAGCGCTGGTGGTCGCCACGCCCGGCGCCGAACCGTGTGCCGCGGGCGGCTACGGTGCCGCGTTGCTGCTGGACACCTGGGCGCTGCTGGGACGGCAGGACCTGCGTGCTGCCGAGGACGCGTTATGGCGGTGGATGAACGCCGCTGCCCTGGTACGGCCGCGCGGTGACGGCGGGGTGGTCACGGTGGTCGCAGAGTCGGCGCTTCCGACGGTGCAGTCGCTGATCCGCTGGGACCCGGTCGGTCACGCCGACGCCGAGCTCGCCGCGCGAGCCGAGGTGGGTCTGCCGCCGAGCGTGCACATCGCCGCCCTGGACGGCACCGCCGAGGCGGTGGCCGCCCTGCTCGAGGAGGCGCGGTTACCCGAGCATGCGGAGTTGCTGGGCCCGGTGGAGCTACCGGCGGGAGCTCGCCGCCCGGCGGGCATCGCGGCCGACGCGGCGGTCACCAGGATGCTGGTGCGGGTCCACCGTGCGGACGGACTGCGGCTGGCGGCGGCGCTGCGCGGCGCCGTCGGGGTGCTCAGCGCGCGCCAGGCCCATGATCCGGTTAGGGTCCAGATCGACCCGCTGCACATCGGCTGACCCTCACCGACCCACGGTCGGTCAGCCGAGTGGTTGTTGCCCCTGCCGGCCGGCCTCCGGCAAATAAAATCCGGTGGCAATTATGTGGCCAGGCAATAATCAATCTATTCGATAATAGGAGGCTGTTACAATTTCGTTGCCCTAACTAGGCACCGGGGAAGGGGGCTTCGATGGCAACAGAGAACACGACGGCCGAGTCGCTGGACATGATCACCGACGCGTTGTTGACAGCGTCCCGGCTGTTGGTCGGCATTTCGGCGAATTCTATTGCGGCAGTGGACGACACCATCACCATCCCGCAGTTCCGCACGTTGGTCATCCTGTCCAATCGCGGTCCGGTGAATCTGGCGACGCTGGCGACTTCGTTGGGTGTGCAGCCCTCGGCCACCGGTCGCATGGTCGACCGCCTGGTCGGGGCCGGTTTGATCGACCGCCTGCCGCACCCGACGTCGCGTCGGGAACTGCTTGCATCTCTGACCAAGCGGGGTCGTGAAGTGGTTTCGAAGGTGACCGCCAACCGGCGGAGCGAGATCGCCCGCATCGTGGAGAAGATGCCGGCGGCGGAGCGCCACGGGCTGGTCCGGGCGCTGACCGCGTTCACCGCCGCCGGCGGCGAACCCGACGCTCACGTCGACTTTCACGAACTGTAAGCGCCGGGTCGCTCCGGCTTTCAGCGCTTATCTGCGGTGAGCAGCAGATACTCCCACTCCATAACGCCGTTCGTCAGATATTCGTCGGCAAGCTCGACGAGTTGAGTGTCGAGTTCGTCGGCCAGCACCTTGTTCCCGCCGATGTTCTGGTAGGCCTCGATGGTCGGGCCATAGTTGTATTTGAAGTAGTCGTGAACGGCTTCGGCCGTGTCGAAGCGGGTCACCTCGAGCAGTCCGCGGCCGCTGTCGACTCCGATCACGCGACTTCCCAGCATGCCGGCGATGTAAGCCTCACGTCCCCACAACGCCGACGGCGGCAACGCAGACGACAGGCTGGGCCGGTACGGCCGGATGGTCGCCAGCATGCGGCCGAAAAAGCCTTCGTGTGTCCAGCTGATCAGGCCGATCGTCCCGCCCCGCCGGCACACCCGGACGAGTTCGTCGGCGGCACGCTGGTGGTCGGGCGCGAACATCACCCCGATTGCCGATATCACCGCGTCGAACGTGTTGTCGGCGAACGGAAGTGCCTGGGCGTTCGCCTCCTGGTAGTCCAGTCTCAGGCCTTCCGCGACCGCGCGCTTCCGGGAACGCTGCAGCAGCTCCGGGGTGAGGTCGGTGGACGTGACGGTGGCGCCGGTCCTGGCCGCGGGCAGGGAAATGTTGCCGGACCCGGCTGCGACGTCAAGCACCCGGACGCCCGGTCCGATACCGGCGGCGGCCACCAGCAGCGGACCCAGCGGCGCCATCACCTCCTCGGCCATCAGGGCGTAGTCGCCGAGGGCCCACATGGCCCGGTGTGCGGCTTCGAGCGCGCCATCGGCGCGAATGGAGGTGTCAATCGTCATAGAAGTTCTCCTTGCAGAGAGATCAAAGTGCGGCTTTGTGTCGTACGGACACAGTATGCATAGGCAAGTTTGTAGGTTCCTGTGACTTCGCTGTCGGGCTGTAGGGCGGCCCCGATCAGTCAGGTTCATAGACTGTCCCGGTGCGCATCGTCTTCGCCGGTACCCCCGACCCCGCGTTGCCCGCTCTGCGTCGCCTTATCGACTCGCCCCGCCACGAGGTGATCGCGGTCTTGACCCGTCCCGACGCGGCATCCGGGCGGCGCGGTACACCCGAGCCGTCGCCGGTGGCGCGAGAGGCGCTGGATCGGGGCATTCCGGTGTTGCGCCCGGCGCGACCCAACTCGCCGGAGTTCGTGGCCGAACTGGCGGCACTGTCCCCGCAATGTTGCGCGGTGGTGGCCTACGGCGCGCTACTCGGTGATGCGCTGCTCGCAGTACCCCAGCACGGGTGGGTGAACCTGCATTTCTCGCTGCTGCCCGCCTGGCGCGGCGCGGCGCCGGTGCAGGCCGCGATCGCGGCGGGCGACACAGTCACCGGTGCCACCACCTTCCAGATCGAGCCCAGCCTGGACTCCGGGCCGGTGTACGGCATCGTCACCGAGACCATCCGGCCGACCGACACGGCCGGCGACCTGCTGGCGCGACTCGCCGTTTCGGGCGCGGAGCTATTGGCGGGCACCTTGGACGGAATCGCCGATCAGGCGCTGACGCCGCGCCCGCAACCCGCCGACGGGGTCAGCCTGGCGCCCAAGATCACCGTCGAGCAGGCCCGGGTGCGCTGGGACCTGCCGGCGCAGGTGGTCGAGCGGAGGATCCGCGCCGTCACGCCCAACCCGGGCGCCTGGACCCTCATCGGGGACATCCGGGTGAAAGTCGGCCCGGTACAACTGGATTCGGCTGCCCCCGCATCGTTGGAACCCGGTGCGATTCAGGTCGACCGCAAGAGCGTGTGGGTCGGCACCGCTTCGCAACCGGTCCGGCTGGGTCAGATACAGCCGCCCGGGAAGAAGCCGATGAACGCCGCCGACTGGGCGCGGGGTGCTCGGCTCGATCCAGAGATCCGGGCCTCATGACCCAGGGCCGGCCCTACCGCAAGCGTCCCGACCGCAAACCACAGAAGCCGCCGCACCGTCCGCGCCGCAAGCCCCTGGACCCCGCGCGCCGCGCGGCGTTCGACGCGCTGCGCGCGGTCAGCGAGCGCAACGCCTACGCGAACCTGGTGCTACCCGCGCTGCTGCGCGAGCGCGGGATCACCGGCCGCGACGCCGCGTTCGCCACCGAACTCACCTATGGAACATGCCGCAGTGCCGGCTTGTTGGACGCGATCATCGCCGCCGCCGCCGGCCGGGCGCTGGACACCATCGATCCGGTCCTGCTCGACCTGCTGCGACTGGGTGCCTATCAGCTGTTGCGCACCCGGGTGGACGCGCACGCCGCGGTTTCCACCACCGTCGACCAGGCCGGCATCGAATTCGATTCGGCGCGAGCCGGTTTCGTCAACGGTGTGCTGCGCACCATCTCCGGCCGAGACGAGCAGTCCTGGGTGCAGGAACTGGCCCCCCGCAACGACCCGGTCGGCCACTCGGCATTCGTGCACGCTCACCCACGCTGGATCGCTCAGGCCTTCGCCGACGCGCTGGGCACCGCGGCCGGCGAGCTGGACGCGGTGCTGGCCAGCGACGACGAACGGCCCCTGGTGCACCTGGCGGCCCGGCCCGGGGTGCTGACGGCTGCCGAGCTCGCCGAGAGCGTGCACGGCACCGTCGGGCAGTACTCGCCCTACGCGGTGTATCTGTCCGGCGGTGACCCCGGTCAGCTCGAGCCCGTTCGCGAAGCCCGGGCGCTGGTGCAGGACGAGGGCAGCCAGTTGGTGGCACGGGCGCTGACACTGGCTCCGGTCGACGGCGACAACGGGCGCTGGCTGGACCTGTGCGCCGGACCCGGCGGCAAGACCGCGCTCCTGGCCGCCCTCGGCGCCCAGTCGGGAGCCGCCGTGACGGCGGTGGAACCCGCCGGGCACCGGGCGGACCTGGTGGTGGAGAACACCCGCGGGCTGCCGGTCGAGGTGCTGCGGGTGGACGGTCGGGAATCCGGCCTGGCCCCGGGTTTCGACCGCGTTCTGGTCGACGTGCCGTGTACCGGGCTGGGTGCGCTGCGCCGCAGGCCAGAAGCGCGCTGGCGGCGCCAGCCGTCCGACGTGCCGGCCCTGGCCCGGTTGCAGCGCGAACTGCTGGGTGCCGCGATCAAGCTCACCCGCCCCGGTGGGGTGGTGCTGTACGCGACCTGTTCACCGCACCTCGCCGAGACGGTGGGAGTGGTCGCCGACGCGCTGCGCCGTCACCCGGTGGAGGCCATGGACACCCGGCCGCTGTTCGAACCGGTGCAGGGGTTGGGTGAGGGGCCGTACGTGCAGCTGTGGCCGCACCGGCACGGCACCGACGCCATGTTCGCGGCTGCCCTGCGCCGGCTTCCGGACGGTCAGTAGTCTGTCGCACATGCCTGGTACGGGGGGTCCGCTGATAGCGCCGTCGATCCTGGCGGCTGACTTCGCTCGGCTCGCCGACGAAGCCGCCGCGGTGCACGGCGCCGACTGGCTGCACGTCGACGTGATGGACGGCCACTTCGTGCCGAACCTGACGATCGGTCTGCCCGTGGTGGAGAGCCTGCTTGCGGCCACCAGCATCCCGATGGACTGCCATCTGATGATCGACAACCCGGACCGCTGGGCGCCGCCTTACGCCGAAGCCGGCGCCTACAACGTCACCTTCCACGCCGAGGCCACCGACAACCCGGTCGGGGTCGCCCGCGACATCCGCGCCGCCGGCGCGAAGGCCGGAATCAGTGTCAAGCCTGGTACCGAACTCGAGCCGTACCTGGAAATCCTGCCCCAGTTCGACACGCTGCTGATCATGTCCGTCGAACCGGGTTTCGGCGGCCAGAGCTTCATCCCGGAGGTGCTGAGCAAGGTGCGTACGGTACGCAAGCTGGTCGACGCGGGGGAGCTGACGATCCTCGTCGAGATCGACGGCGGCATCAATGAAGACACCATCGAGCAGGCCGCCGAAGCCGGTGTCGACTGCTTCGTGGCGGGGTCTTCGGTCTACGGCGCGCAGGATCCGGCCGCCGCCGTCGAAGCGCTGCGACGACAGGCCGCCGCCGCGTCGCGCCACCTGGGGGACCGGTCGTGACCGGCCCCAACGTGCCTGAGCAGGTCAAGAGCATCGAAGAGGCCATGAAGCTGGCCATCGAGCACTCGTATCAGGTCAAGGGCACCACGTATCCGAACCCGCCGGTGGGTGCCGTGATCGTGGACCAGGAAGGCCGCGTCGTCGGTGTCGGCGCCACCCAACCCGCCGGCGGGGACCACGCCGAGGTCGTGGCGTTGCGCCGGGCCGGCGGTCTGGCCGCCGGCGGTATCGCGGTGATCACCATGGAGCCGTGCAATCACTACGGCAAGACGCCGCCCTGCGTCAACGCCCTCATCGAAGCGCGGGTGGGGACGGTGATCTACGCGCTCAACGACCCGAACGGCATCGCCGGCGGCGGGGCCGGCCGACTGAACGCGGCCGGTGTGCAGGTGCGGTCGGGCATCCTGGCCGACCAGGTCGCGGCCGGACCGCTGCGGGAGTGGCTGCACAAGCAGCGCACCGGTTATCCGCACGTGACGTGGAAGTACGCGACCAGCATCGACGGCCGCAGCGCGGCGGCGGACGGATCCAGCCAGTGGATCTCCAGCGAGGCCGCCCGCGCTGACCTGCATCGTCGCCGCGCGATCGCGGACGCGATCGTGGTCGGCACCGGAACCGTTCTCGCCGACAATCCCACGCTGACCGCCCGGCTCCCCGACGGTTCGCTGTCGCCGCAGCAGCCGCTGCGGGTGGTGGTGGGCAAGCGCGAAGTCCCGCCCGAAGCCAACGTGCTTAACGACGACTCACGCACCATGGTGATCCGCACCCACGAACCCGTAGAGGTGCTCCGGGCGCTGGCGGACCGCACCGACGTGCTGCTGGAAGGCGGCCCCACGCTGGCCGGGGCGTTCCTGCGCGCCGGGGCGATCAACCGGATCCTGGCCTACGTGGCGCCCATCCTGCTGGGTGGTCCGGTGACCGCCGTCGACGACGTCGGCGTGTCCAGCATGTCGCACGCGTTGCGCTGGCAGTTCGACAGCGTGGAGCAGGTCGGACCGGACCTGCTGCTCAGCCTGGTGGCTCGCTAGCGGCCTCGACCTGCGGCTCGACCGCCGGTTGCTCGGCCACCTCCGGCTCGTCGGCGTGCTCGCTACGCCCACCGATCAGCAGCCCGAGCAACGCGCCCACCACACAGATGACCACGGTGACTTTGAAGATGTCGCCGTACATCAGCGCGAACGCCTGCAGGTACTGGTGTCCTTGAATGGTCACCCGTTCCAGCACGCTGGCGTCCGGGGGAATGGTCGCCGAGAGGTGCGCCAGGTTCTGGTTGAACCGGTACAGCCCCCAGGCGCTCAACGCCGCCACGCCGATCAGCATGCCGGTCATCCGGGCGACCACGACGGCGGCCGAGGCGATGCCGTGCTGGGCCGCGGGCACCACGCGCAGCGCCGCCGACGACAGCGGTCCGATCACCAGACCGAGCCCGATGCCGGCCACCAGCAGGTCGGTGTGCACCGCCGGCAGCATCAAACCAAGGATGTCGTGCTTGCGCTGCATCAGGTCGCCGCGCCAGAACGAGATCAGCCAGTAGCCGGCGCCCGCGATGAGCATTCCGACGAAGGCCACGACGCGGTCGCCGGCCCGGGTGGCGATCCACCCGCCGAGCACCGCGCCGATCGGCAGCGCGATCAGGAACCACAACAGCAGGCCCGCCGCCTGGTTCTGGTCCATCTGCAGCACGCCCTGGCCGAACAACTCGACATTCACCAGCGTCACCATCAGGGCCGCGCCGGCGCAGACCGAGGTGCCCAGGGCGGACAGGAACGGACGGAAATGCACGCCGGCGGGTTCGATGAGCCGGGTGCGTGCGAAGCGCTCCCAGGCGAAGAACGCGAGCGCTGCGACGGCCGCGCCGATCACCAGGGGCAGCCCGTAGCTCGGCAGTACCTGCTTGCCGTCGGGGTTGGGGTTGTACAGACCGATCACGGCCAGGCCCAACGCGAGGGCCAGCAGCAGACCGCCGGTGATATCGATCTTCTCGGGGGATTCGCTGCGGTCGTGTGAGGGCAGGCTGAAGTGGATCATCACCATGGCGATCAGGGTCAACGGGACGTTGATCCAGAACACGTGGCGCCAGTCGTGGAACAGAAAGACAATGAAAATGCCGTACAGCGGGCCGAGCACGCTGCCCAGTTCCTGTGCGGCGCCGATGCCGCCGAGGACCCCGGCGCGGTTGCGCTCCGACCACAGGTCGGCGCCCAGCGCCAGCGTCACCGGCAACAGGGCGCCGCTGGCGATGCCCTGGATGGTGCGGCCCACGATCAGCACGTGGAATGCCCGGTTCGGGTCCGGGGACAGCAGGATGTAGTCGCCGGCCTCGATCGTCCAATTGCCGATCTGCACCGACAGCGCGGTGACCACCGAGCCGACGATGAACATGAGCAGGCTGGCCTGCAGCACGAACTTGCGCCCGAACCGGTCGGAGGCGCGGCCCAGCAGCGGCATCGCGGCGATGTACCCCAGCAGGTACATCGTGACGATCCAGGTGATCCGCTGCAGCTGGTTCACCGGGATGCCGACACTGCTCATGATGTCGCGCATGATCGTGACCACGACATAGGTGTCGAGGGCACCGAGCAGCACCGCCAGGCTGCCCGCGCTGATTGCGATTCGACGTCCCGCTTGCATGGCCATCAGCTCAGCGGGGGCTTGGTGACCTGGACCTGCTGGCCCCAGTTGGACAAGGTCATCTGCACGGAGTTGCCGGTACCGCGCTCCAGCTTCGCCTGCACCAGCTGGTGATCGCCGCCGTCCTGGATCCAGATGGTCGTCGGCACCGGATCGGATGCGCTGAAGGGCGGTGCGATCGCGTTGACCGCCTGGGCCGTGGTCTTGCCGGTGATCCTGACGGTGTTCTGGCCGTTGATGTTCTCGCGCCCGTCGGCCTTGGCCTCGCTGAAGTTGGCCAGCACGTTGGCCACGCCTTTGTCGGTGCTCAGGATCTGCGACGGGTCATAGACGTCAGAGGCCTTGCCGAAGTCGCTCCACTTGTTCGGGGTGAGCGTGGCGTACAGGATTCCGTCGATCACCACGAAGTCCGCGTCGATGTCGGAGCCGGCGAATGTCAGCTTGACGTTGCCCTTGGCGGCGGTGGGCTCGGTGTTGAGGTCACCGGTCAGCGTCTTGATGGACAGACCGGGGATCTTGCCGTTCACGGTCAAGACGATGTGCGCGCTCTTGACGGCCTTGCTGGCTTCGGTGGCCTGGGTGACCAGCGTCTGGGTGGCCTTTTCGTCCGGAAGTGGCCCGCCGCTGTCCTTCTTTTTGATCGAGCAACCTGCGGCGAACGTGATCGCGACGACCAGCGCAGCCAGGACAGCCAGAAGGCGGCGGGATTTTTGCATACCCTGCATCGTAGAGGGTGCCCATGACCCGGCCGGGGAACCAGGCGGGTGCAGGGGCGTCAGGACACTCATTAACCTGGTGCGATGTTCACGGGAATTGTCGAGGAACTCGGAGAGGTGACCGGGCGCGACGCGCTGGTCGACGCCTCCCGACTGATCATCCGCGGTCCGACGGTCACCTCCGACGCCGGCCACGGGGACTCGATCGCCGTCAACGGGGTCTGTCTGACGGTCGTCGACGTATTGCCGGACGGCCAGTTCAGCGCCGACGTGATGGCCGAGACACTCAACCGTTCGAACCTGGGTGACCTGCGGCCGGGGAGCCGGGTGAACCTGGAGCGCGCCGCCGCCATCAACAGCCGGCTGGGCGGGCACATCGTGCAGGGCCATGTGGACGGCACCGGGGAGATCGTCGCGCGCACCCCCTCCGAGCACTGGGAGGTGGTGCGTGTTGAGATGCCCGCCTCGGTGGCGCGTTACGTCGTGGAGAAGGGTTCGATCACCGTTGACGGGATTTCGCTGACCGTTTCCGGTCTGGGCGCCGAGCCCCGGGACTGGTTCGAGGTTTCGCTGATTCCGACGACGCGCGAGCTGACCACGCTGGGTTCCGCCCCGGTGGGCACCCAGGTGAATCTCGAGGTGGATGTGATCGCGAAGTACGTGGAACGCTTGTTGGGAGCTGACCGAAGTATCTGACGGCGGGGCTTCACCAGCGGCGTAGGCCACCGGGGCCGACCTCAGCCGAATGCGATGACGCCACGAATGTTCTTGCCTGCCCGCAGATCTCTCATCGCTTCGTTGATCTCGTCGAGCTTGTATCTCTGCGTCACCAATTCGTCGAGTTTGATGAGGCCGGACTCGTACATCGACAGCAGCCTCGGCATGGCTTCGCGTGGATTCATCTCGCCGTAGAGGGCGCCCTTGAGGGTCTTGCAGGAACTGACCATGTCGCCGAGTATCAGCGGCACCATCATGTCGGTGATCTTGGCCATACCAGTCAGCACACAGGTTCCGCCTTTGCGCAACAACATCATTCCCATCAGCACCATGTCCACGGGCACCACCCCGGGCGTGAGAATAACTCGGTCGGCCATTACGCCCCACGTGATCTCCTTGACCAGTTCCAGCGCGGCGCCGGTGTCGACAGCGGTGTGCGTGGCGCCGAAGACCGGTGCCATCTGACGTTTGAACTCGTTCGGGTCGACGGCGACGATGTGCCTGGCGCCCGCGACCTTCGCGCCCTGCACAGCGTTCATGCCGATCCCACCGACGCCGATCACCACGACGGTGTCGCCTGCTTCGGTACCCGCAGCGACTGAGCCGGATCCGAATCCCGTTGTCACACCGCAAGACACCAGCGACGCGGCTTCCAGCGAAATCCAGTCGTGCACCTTGACCAGGGAGCGCTCGGAGGCGACCACGAACTCCGAGAACGTGCCGACCTGCATCATCGCCATCAGGTCTTCCCCGTCGAGATGGCGGCGGCGCGTCTTGTCAGTCGTCATCGCCTTGTCGTAGATGTCGGCGCCTATGTCGCACAGATAGGCGTGTCCGGTAGTGCACCACCGGCAGTTGCCGCAGGCGGGGAAGAACGAGATCGCCACGTGGTCACCGGGTTTCAAGGTCTTCACCTCCGGCCCGACCGCCTCGACGACACCCGAGCCCTCGTGACCGCCCAGCATGGGAAACCATTCGGGTACCGGAACACCCGATGCCCTCATCATCTCTTCCATTTCTGAGGTCGGCACGCTGTCACCGCTGTGAAAGTGCTCGTCGGAATGGCAGATTCCCGCGTAGGCCATTTTCACCAGAACCTCACCCGCGTGCGGTGGGTCAAGCTCGACGTCGGCTACTTCCCAGTCCAGTCCCACTCCGCGCAACACCGCTGCCCTGGACTTCATCGGCTCTCCTTTGTGAAAGGAATGGTCAGACGGGAGGCTTGCCACGGGGGAGATTCGTGCATCACCACTGTCGCAGTTCTTTCACCGCTCCGGAGGCACGCGGGGCCAGCGTCAGGTACGGTATGAAACTACTGTTGCCGCAACGAATCACAGCGTCGACGACATCGGTCAGGTGCTCGGCGTCCACAAGGCCGCCGAGCATGTACTTGTTCTCCATCCAGTATCGGATCGCCGTATCGAGAACGCCGGGATCCCAGCTCTTGTTGAATTCCGTTTGCGCGTCACCGGTCCCGCCGAGACTGTCACCCACCGCGAGGCGGGTGAAGCCGATCTCTGGATGCTCGATGCGCCAGGCCTCGACGAGCTTGTCCAGCGCGCCCTTACTGACCGCGTAGGCCCCAAGCATGGGCCAGGGAGTCGTGTAGGACGCACTCAGCGATGACAGGTAGACGGCCGAACCCCCGGACTCGGCCAGATGCGGCGCGGCGGCCGCGGTAAGCAGCGAAGCGCCGGTGACATTGGTGGCGAAGAGCTTCGCCCACTGCTCTGCCGTCACCTCGCGCAGTGGTGCCAGCACGCCCATGCCGGTCGTGTAGACCAGGGCATCGAGGCCGCCGAGCGCGCCGACTACGTCGGTTATCGCCCGCTGGCACGTATCGGTTTCGGTGACATCACAGGTAACGGCCACCGCCCCGTTGCCAGCGTCCTTCGCCGCTTCGACAAGCCGGTCGTACCGGCGGGCCAACAGAGCGACGTGGGCACCGCGTTGCGCGAGGCCGGTGTCGATGCAGCGGCCGAGACCGGATGAAGCGCCGACGACCGCCACCCGCAGGGGTCGGCGCGGCGCGTCAGTCATGGGGACCGACGCCGAGCAGCCCGCGGTTAGCGCACGCGGCGCACTGAAATCGGCCGCGGCCGAGGCATTGCAAGTGTTGCCTACTACTCAGCGGGATCATGTTCAGGGGCCGCATCAGTCTCCTCGCGCGCGTCAAAAGAAAGGTTATCAGAGATGCAGAGCATGGATATTCATTATCGGCAATGAGCATTTCCGTAGCGTCCGCATGGCCGTTCGGATCATGCTGACTTCGTCAGCGCCGCAGCACCTTTCGTGGTTCTGAAGCAAAGGAGAGCAACAGCCGGTCGAGAACCTTGGCGGCTTGCCTGCGCGCCCGGACGGGATTCGCCGAATGGACAACCAGCAGTGAGGCTTCTTCGAGGGCGGCGACTAGCATGTGCGTCAGTTCCCGGACGGGTTGGTCGTCGATGATGCCCTCGGCGATGGCCTCACGCACCACCTCTTTGATCAGGGCAATGCTGTTGTCCTCCTGGATCACGCGCAGTTCGTGCCAGCCCAGCACTACTGGTCCGTCGACGAGCATCACTTGTTGCACCGCGGGTTCGGTTGCCGCCTCGAGAAATCCGTGCAGACCGCGGGTCAGCCGCTCCCAGGGGTCGGCGCCCGGCGGAGGAGCGGCCATGGACCGGAGCGTCAGCTCGTTCTCGATTTCTTCGAACACCGCACGAAACAACTCGGACTTGTCCTTGAAGTGATGGTAAAAGGCACCTCGCGTGCCTACGCCTGACTTCGAAACCAGATCGCCGATGCTCGTGTTGAAATATCCGCGTTCCACAAACAATTCGCGGCCTGCCTCGACCAGGTCCCGACGGGTCTGCTCGCCACGCGCACGTCGCTCGCCGTCCGCCCCGCCGCGCTTGGCCATGACGACGATGGTATCAACATTCACCCTGCATGTTGAGTGTCGGTCCATGGCGTCGTCAGCGCACGATCCCGCGGACTGTCATGAGCCCGAGGTCGGCATGGGACTTGAAACCCGGCGGCGCATCGCAGATGGCGGGAATGGAGTTAACGGGCTCCATCGCAGTCCATGCGTAGCCGACGTAGCCGGGCCTCGCGTGTTCTCGTGCATGCGGGCTGCCCCGAAGGATGAGCTCAGTCCCTGGATCACCCTCGATCACAACCCGATAGTGGTAGTACGGCTCCCAGTCGGGTCTGGGATCGATCGCGGCGTGTTCTGTGAACGAGTAAAGCTCGTGCAAGGTGATGAATGGTCTGCCCGCCACCCACGCAGTCCAGAGATGATGCTGGGACGCAACGGTGCCCTTCTTGATCACACCCTTGAGGCCCGGCATGTCCATGTCCGGAGTCCCCTCATACGGAATGTCGCGGGTGGCCGTGCCCAGCTCGACGTCCGTCGTGAACTTCTCTACAGTCTCGCCCAGACCTTCGACGACCATGGTCAGGGACTGCGCGAACAACGTCCACGCGTCCTGGAAAAGATTGCCTTTCGCAAACTCGGCCGGGGTCTTTCCGAACCCCATCTCGTTCAGATACTTCAACGTGTCCTTATTGAAGTTCACCGCCTCGTAGATGTGGATGTGGTCGGTCTTGCCGGCGATCCGGGCGAGTGTCAAGACGAGCAGATCCGCCGCGTAACCCGGGTGGATGCCCCCGCCGTGAAACGAGGTGCCACCCACCTTGCATGCCGCGTCGATCTTGTCGATGTCTGCGCTGTTGTTTTCAGTCCGGTGCCACCACGCGCCGCCCGAGGCGACGACGCTCTTTCCTCCACGCAGCAGGCGACAGATCTCGTCGACGTCCGACCAGAGGGGCGCATAAAACACGCAGTCGGCGTCAAGGGCCTCGAGTGCGGACTTGTCGGTCGTGGCGAGCACGCCGATTGGATCCACTCCGACGAGTTCACCCGCATCCCTTCCTACCTTTTCGGGGCGGTTACACAGCACCCCAACCACCTCGTAGAGGGGGTTATGCGCGAAGTGGCGCAAGGCCAGGGTGCCAACGTTGCCCATGCCCCACTGGATCACGCGGTACCGCTTTTCTCCGGCCTGCTTGCGTGAATCCAGCGTTGGTGCGAGTGTCATTTGCGTCTCCCAAAGACGGTGGGCCGCTAGCCACGAAGCTAACACGTGGGAAGCGCAATATGCAGGTTCTGCAAACAGTCATTTCCGTGCTGTGGCCGGTCTGATCGCCAGCCGATCGCTACAACCTTCATGCTGTATGTTGCCCCTATGGCAGACGTTCGCGCATACGGTTTGGTCGCGCCTCTCAAAGTCGGCCTGCTGAATGACTATCCGACCAAAGGTGACACCGATACCGACACCATCGACGCACTGCGTCTGGTCATGGACGAGGCCTTCGCCAGCGGGCTGATTGACCGCCCGGTCGAACTCGTCTCGCGCGATGTCGTCGGGTTGCCGAACGGCACGTACCTCGCCGTCGAAAGAGCCTTCGACGAACTGGTGGCGGAGGGTTGCCTGGTCATCTACGGACCGTGGGTGTCGGACAACGTTGTGCCGCTGCGTTCCCACGTGGAGACCACCGCCCGGGTTCCCATCGTTACTCTCTCGGGCTCCGAGGGCGCACTCGGCGAATGGTGCTTCGCCCTGAACAACGGCTCGATGGCCGAGGAGCCGGTAATGCTGGCCGCGGTGATGATCGGCGACAGCCGCACACGGATCGCAATAGCCTACGAGTCGTCGCTGATCGGAAAGGAGTATCTCGCCTTTGCCCAGCGAGCCTACGACGCGGCAGGTCTGAAGATCGTTGCCACCGTGCCGATTCCCCAGGTCGAAGCCGACAAGTCCGAGACGGTGACCGCGTTGCGCGCAGCCGAACCCGACGCGCTGGTGCATGTCGGGTTCGGACACGGCCTGTGGGGTTTTACGGATGCGCTGCTGGCCGCGGGCTGGGACCCGCCGCGCTACACCACGACCGCGTTCGAACTGGCCCACATCAACGCGGAATGGATGCGCCACCTGTCTGGCTGGATCGGCCTGGACAGCTACGATGAACGAAATACCGTAGGCCAGGGCTTCCTCGACCGATTCGAGGCTCGCTTTGGTCGCCGGCCGGGAAACTCGATGCCGGGCCTGTCACACGACGCTGCCACCGTGATCGTGCGCGGTCTGGCCGCCGCGCGCCCGCTCACGGGCGAGGGTGTGAAGAACGGGATGGAGCAGGTCAAACTCGTGCCGTCGGCCAGCGGCGCCCCGGGAACATTCCTGCGCTTCGGTCGCTTCATCCGACAGGGCTGGATGGGTTCCGATTATCTGGTCGCGCGAAAGGTGTTGGCGGACGGCAGTGCACACGTCTTCCACACAGCGCCCAGTGATCACATCGCACGCGCGGTCACTTGCGCCTCAAGCTAGTTGGATCGCGCCGAACACCGGCGCGGTGACGATGCCGGGCGGCTGCGCAAGCACGTAGGGAATGGCACGGACCGCTCCCATCGCGATCATCAGGTGCCCTGGCATGGCGTGTCGGCCCGCGTGCGGCGAACCGTCGAAACCTACGTCGAGCTGAAGCTCAAAACTCGGCTCACCCTTGATCACCGCCCGGATCAGAGGCGCCTTCTCGCCGGGCCCCAGCCTCGCCATGCCCCACTGGGGGAGGTCGCGAGTCAACACCCATTCCTCGTGGATGGCCAGCAGCGGACGGCCCGACCAATGACCTACCCACGAGAAACGCTGGCCGACAACTGTTCCGGCGGCGATGGTGCCGGCCGGCACCTCCAGGTCGTAGGGCAGTGTGGTGGCGTCGACCGCCACGTCGATATGCGACAGGTTGACCCCGAGAACGTCGGCAGTGGCATTGAGGGCCTGGCGGTAGGCCATGTCCAGCTTCCCGATGATCGGCGAGTCAACGGTGACGTCCGCTGGCGGACGGCCCATGCCCATCAGGTCGACCAGCATCGGCCGACTGTCGACAGCCGAAACGTCAGTTGCCTCATAGAGGTCTATGCGGTCGATAGTCTTGCTGAGCCCGGTCACCGTCGCGACGAGCCGCTCGAACATGAAGCCCGGGTTCTCGCCGGCGGCATGAAAACGTGACCTGCCCTGCCGACAGGCCTGAACGAATGCCGACTGAATTTCCGCGCCATAGGTCGGCAAGTGGTTGTACGAGGTTGTGGTGATGACACTGGTGCCCGCGGCGAGCAGGCGGCAGATGTCCTCGGCGTTGGTCTCCACGGCGTGAGCCTTGCTGGCGGCGTGCACGACGACGTCAGCGCCTGTCGCGATGATCTCGTCCTTGTCCGTCGTGGCGAGTACACCCGTTGCCGGCGGTAGGCCACACAGGGCGCCCGCATCGACACCGGCCTTTTGCGGATCGTAGACCAGCACACCCACCAGCTGATAATGCGGATTTTCAATGAGTTCTTGTAGTGCGGGTCGACCGATCGCACCGGTCGCCCACTGTGCGACTCGAATAACCAATCAAATTCTCCAGGTTGCTCTTTCGCGATTGGCAGGGGTGCTCGTCGACTCAACATACATCATGTAGGTTTGCAACCGACAGAATGTATGTTGAACCCCCTTCGCGGAGGTGGCAGGGTGACCGAGCCGACAATCGCCGATGACATCGATCGGCGCATCCGCGACGCGCAGGCGAAGTTCAACGCCGGAATGGGCGCCGACGGCGATGCGACGCCCTACCCGCTGCTGCGCGAGCTGCGCGCGAAGGCCCAGGTCCACCCGGGTTGGCCCGAAATGGGCATCCCCGGGGATGGGCCCAACGGCAAAAAGACTTTCACGGCCTATTCGTTCGACGCCGTCAAAGCCGTCTTCACCGACAACGTCACCTTCAGCACGCGCATCTACGAGGACATGGTGCGACCTCTGCAGGGACCGACCATTCTCGAGATGCAGGAGCCTGAACACGCAACCTACCGTCGGTTGCACGAATTCGCCTTCGCGAGATCATCGATGAAGCGTTGGGGTGCCGAGCTTGTGGAGCCTCTGGTAGCCCGCACCGTCGCAAAGTTTCGCGACGGCAAGCGTGCCGACCTGGTCGATGCGGTGTTCATGCCGATTCCGGTGCGGATCATTGCGGCTCTCCTCGGATTGCCGGAGTCTGAAGTCGGGGAGTTCCATCGACTGGCCATCGACCTGCTGGGCTTCCGCGCCGACATGGCAACCGCGATGAAAGCCTCCGCGGAGATGAAGGAGTACTTCGTGGGAGTGCTCGCCGACCGGCGCAAGTCGCCGCAGGATGACATGGTGACCATCCTGTCGCAGGCCGAGATCGATGGCGTCAAGATGTCCGACGAGCAGATCTATGGATTCATGCGCAATCTGCTTCCCGCCGGGGCGGAGACCACGTCACGATCGACCGCCAGCCTCGCGCTTGCTCTGTCGACCCACACCGATCAACTCGACGCGGTGCGACGCGACCGCAGCCTGCTGCCGCAGGCGATCGAGGAGGGTATCCGATGGGAGACGCCGCTGCTGAACTTCATCCGGGAAGTCAGCACGGACATCGAATTCTTCGGGCTTCAGATCCCGAAGGGCTCCACGATGATGGTCAACCTCGGCAGTGCCAACCATGACGAGACGCGCTGGGCGGACCCCGAATCTTTCAATATCTTCCGGGAACGCAAGCCGCACATCGGTTTCGGTCACGGCGCACACGTATGCCTGGGTATGCACCTGGCACGGCTGGAGAGCATCAAGATCTTCAATGCGCTGTTGGACGAATTGCCAGGCTTACGACTCGATCCAGATGCCCCGCCGCCGTACGTGACCGGCACGATGTTCCGTTCGCCGCCGCGGCTCGACGTAGTGTGGGATTGAACGGACCTGACTGACGTGACTCGCGTAATCCAGTGGGCGACCGGGATGACCGGCATGATGTCGTTGCGCCACGTCCTGAGCCGCCCCGACCTGGAATTAGTCGGAGTGCGGGTCTACGACCCGGCAAAGGCCGGCGTCGACGCGGGCACCCTGTGTGGGAGTCCCGAAGCGGGGTTGCTGACCTCCGCCGACCGCGACGCCATCATCGCCACCGACGCGGATGTGGTGCTGTACATGGGAAAGGTGGAAATCGACACACCCGGCTGCTTTGCCGACGTCTGCGATTTGCTGGCGTCGGGCAAGAACGTGGTGGCTACGGGCAGCCGATTCATCCATCCCCGCTCACTGCACGAATCGCTGGCCGATGGGATCGAAAAGGCCTGCCGCACAGGCAGTTCATCGTTCCTGGGGCTTGGCCTTTACCCAGGCTTCGTCGGCGAGTCGCTGGCGCCGATCCTGTCCCGGCTCACCGAGCGCATCAACCGCATCAATGTGCGCGAGGTGTTGAACTACTCGACCTATGCCAGCCACGACCTGATTTTCAACGCGATGGGATTTGGTCATGCGCCGGACGACACCACGCCCTTGCTGACCAACACCGAGTACGCCGCGAGCGCCTGGATCGGCAGTGCGACGGTGCTCGCGCAGGCCCTAGGTCTGCAAATCCGGTCCGTCGAGGGCTTTCGCGAAGTGGTAATCACGCCAAGGATACTCACGGTGGCGGCTGGGGAGATTCCCGCGGGAACCGTGGGCGCCATGCGATTCGGAGTCGTAGTCGACTGCGGCGAAACCACGATCGCCGTCGAACACCTCACCAGGATGGCCGACGACCTGGCCCCCGACTGGCCGACGGATATCGGCTATGCGGTGACTTTCGAGGGCAAGCCCAACATGAGTTGCCATCTGGTGATCGGCTCGCACGACGAGGATCACGCCGAGCAGGGTTGCCTGGCCACCGCCATGCACGCCATCAACGCCATCCCGGCCGTGATTGCGGCCGATTCGGGGCTCTACGATCTATCGACGATTGCTCCGTTCGCCGCGCATTGGGTGGAGCGAGGCGTGGTGTCCACACCGTAGGCGGCGCTCGCGTCAGATGAAGTCCGATCCGCCATCGACGTTGACCGTGGCTCCCGTCACGTAGCCGTTGCGTTGTGACGCCAGATATGCGGTGACGGAAGCGATCTCCTCGGGAAGCCCGGCACGGCCCACGTCACAGGGATGGCCGTAGGTGGCCTCGACCCATGTCATCACGTCCCTCGGATCTGAAGAGTCCAGTCCGTCGGCCGCCAGGACGTCGCGCAGGATCTCGGTGAAACTGGCGGTGACGATCGTGCCGGGACAGACACAGTTGACCAGGATGCCCTCGGAGCCGAGGCTCTTGGAGAGATTCTTGGTGAAGCTCGAAAGTGCGGATTTCACGGCCGTGTAGGCGACGAGGCGGGTGCTCTGGCGCTGGATGGAATGCGCTGACAAGGTCACCACCCGGGCCCACGGGGCCGATCGGAGCATAGGCAGCGCGGCCCGGACCGAGCGTACGGCCGAGAGCGTGCCGAGGTTGAAGGCGGCGTGCCAGTCGTCGTCGGTGAGGTCCTCGAACGCGCCTGCGCTCGGACCGACGGTATGCACCAACACATTCAGCCTGCCCCAGGCGTCGCGGACGGACGCGAATGACGAGGCAATGGACCCGGCGTCCATCATGTCGACACTGAGCGCCAGCACTTCGGGAGCGCCGGCCCGTCGGATTCGCTCCGCGGCCGAGTCCAGAGCGTTCCTGCCGCGGGCCATGATTGCCACCGAAGCGCCCTCGGCACCAAGGGTTTCGGCGATGGCAAGACCCATCCCCTTGCTGCCTCCGGTCACGACAGCCGTAGCACCTGCGAAACCAAGATCCATTTGTGTTTGGTCCTTCGTGATAGGCCCGGCGGTTGTGCTTAGCCGCGAGCCAACTGCGGCTTCACGATTCGTGGGGCCAGGTGCACGATCTCGCTGATCACGGTGGGATTCGCCCGGGCAACCGCGATCAGGGAGAGCATCGCGTTGGCAACGTCCTCTACTGCGGACATCTCGACCGGGATCTGGCCTTCGCGCGCCCAGGCCCGGTACAAGTTGGCGAGCAGGTCGCGATCGGCACCGCGCAGTATTTCGGTGTCACAGGTGGGTCCGACGCTCACCCGGATCAGCCCGAGACCAGGGTGCTCGGCCCGCCAGGAGCGCAGAATCTCGTCGAGCGCAGCCTTGCTTGCGTGGTACGCGGCAACTCCCGCTCGGGGCCGGCCGACGTCGTGGCTCGACGCGACGAGGATCGTCGCGTTTTCGGACAGGTGGGGTAGAGCGGTCCGAAGCACGTGAGAGGCGCCCACAGCATTGACGGCGTAGGCGTGCAGCCAGGTCTCCACATCGGTTTCCTCGATCAGCGCGAACGGCACCACGGCACTGGTGAACACCACCGCGTCGAGGCTGCCGAACACGGTCGCGACGTCGTTGATCACCCCTTCGATCGCATCAGGGTCGGAAACATCTAGCTCGTAGGCGGATCCGGAGAGTTGATCTGCCAGGTCCTCGAGTAAATCCACTCGGCGTGCAGCGAGCGCCACCTCAGCACCCCGGTAATGTGCGGCATGAGCCAACGCCTGGCCGATCCCCGAGGACGCCCCGATGATCAGCATCCGTGTCCCCGCCAGATTGCAGTGCAGGTCTTGCATCACCTGATTCCTTCACGCCAGAGTTACACCAATTCTCGCATGCGAGAATCAATATTCTCGGACTGGGGCATCGGCTCCGCCATTTACCGGAGGGCGACCGCCTGATCCACTTCTACCCCCAGCTCACGACTGTCACCGCGGGAACGCGTAACTGCTGCTAAGCCTGAGCGACTCCAACATCGACGGAAATCGCGGCAGCGGTAACAAATTTCGACTCGTCCGAGGCCAGCCACGCGACCGCATTCGCGACATCCTCGGGCATTGTCAACGCGTTGGGTATGAGTTGCTTGCTGAATCCATATTGCGGGTGCGCATATGTGTCCGCGGCCTGCTGCATGGCTTCGATCATCCGGCCACTGCCCATCGGTGTTGCGACCGAACCGGGATGAAGGCTGTTCACGCGAATGTTGTAACGGCCCAATTCCACCGCGAAGGACCGGGCGAGCCCGGTGACGCCGTGCTTGCTTGCGGTGTAGGCGACCATGAACGGCTCCACTTTCACACCGGCCACTGATCCGATCAGAATTATCGACCCGCCGCGCCCGCCGGCGATGATGTGTTTGGCCCCGGCCATCACCGTGTTCCAGGTCCCTGTCAGGTTGATGGCGACGGTGTCCTGAAAGTCCCTCGGGGTAACCCGATCCCATGCGGCCGGACAGCAGATGCCCGCGTTGGCGACGATCACGTCCAGCCGGCCGAGTTCGGCGACTGCCTCGTCGACCGCACCGCAGAGGGCATCGTGGTCGCGGGTGTCGGCGATCGCCGTGACAGCGCGCCTGCCGTTGGCGGCGACCAATGCCGCCGTTGCCGCCAGTTCTTCGGGAGTTGCCGAATCGTACGGGACGCTCGGCGGTAGGGGCCCGGCGATGTCGACGAGGATGACGTCGGCGCCGTCAGCGCTCAACCTGACGGCGTGAGCGCGGCCCTGGCCACGGGCGGCTCCGGTGATGAATGCGACCTTGCCGGTCAAGTCTGTGCTCACCGTCTAACCGAAGTCCAACGCGTTGCGAGGCGCGGTGAGGGGCAGGTCCAGCGATGTCGCAATACCCGGGGCGGCGTCGACGACGTAGGGGATGGCGTTGACCACGCGCATCGCCGTTGCCTCCATGGCGTTGTCATTCGCCGATGCCGCGGTGCCCTCGGTCCCGAAGCGGAGATCGCACTCGATGTGCGGCTCTCCCTCGATGACGATGCGGTAGGTGCCGTGTGGCGCTGATGCCCACTCGGGTGCGAGGTCGGGAGCCATGCGGTTGATGTGCTCGATGGTGATCACCGGATGACCGTCGACGACCCCGGTGGTCTCGGCCCGCACTGCCCCACAGGTGCCCGCGGGGATCAGGCCGCACGCCACGTGCAGGTCCCGGGGTGTGGCCACGCGCTCGTAGCTTTCGGTGACCTTGTCGAGTTCGACACCCAGCGCCCGCGCCACCAGCCCGATCGGAGGTCCCCAGGCGAACTGCTGTGCGCCCTCCAATTCCAGCAGCGGGGTGAAGTCCAGCGGGCGACCGAAACCCATTGCGTCGAACATCAGATACTCGTTGGGATAGGCCGAGTAGTCGAAGATCTCCTGCGCCCGCACCGAACGGATGGTGTTGGACAACGTCGACAGCACGACGGCGAACTGGTCGCCGGCGAACCCCGGCTCGATGCCTGAGGTGTATATCGTGACGCCGCCCGCCAGGGCCGCGGCCCGCACCTGATCGGCCAGATCCGGAATCCACCTGTCGGGGAACATCATTCCCGGCGTGTTCGTGGTGACCACATTGATGCCCGCGCGGAGCAGGCGGACGTAGTCGCGCACCGCGGCCGCATCCATGTCGGGGCTGGTGGCCGTGTAAACCGCGCAGTCGGGCTTGAGCTTGATGATGTCGTCGAGATCAGCCGTCGTCGTTACGCCGACGGGGCCGAGCCCGACGACCTCGCCGGCGTCCCGTCCCGCCTTCTCGGGACTGTGCACCCAGACCCCGACCAGATCGAGGTGCCCGCGCCGGTTGATCGCGCGCAAGGCGATGCTGCCGACGCCGCCCGTCGAAATCAGCGCTACACGTGAGACTTGTTCTGCCACAGTGATTGCTCCTAGGTCGGGCGGTGACGGTTAAAGATCGGGAATTGGAAGGGATGAGTTGGGTCCCTGCAGGCCACCGTCGACGATGAAAGTGGAACTTGTGGCATAACAATCGCGAGTGGACAGGTACAAGGTCAGCCTGCCGAGATCCGCGACGTCGCCGATACGATGCAGCGGCGTCAGCTCCTTCAACTTCTCCTCGGAGCCAGGCATCAGGTCGAAGCTCGACTGCAGCCCGGTCGTCATGAAGGCACCCAGCGCGATGGCGTTCACCCGGATCTTGGGGGCCAACTCCTGCGCCATGGCTCGCGTCAGGGCTTCCAGCCCACCCTTGGCCACCGAGTAGGGCAGCAATCCGCGGATCCCGAATCGTCCGGCGCCGGAGGAGATGTTGACGATGGAGCCCCGTCCCACCTGCAGCATGTGGGGCACCGCGAGCTGACTCATGATGAACGCCGAGGTGACGCAATATTCGAAGGTCTCACGGAGGTTGTCGTCGGTGAGGCCCAGGAACGGGCCGTAGGTCGCGAAACCGACGTTGTTGACCAGAATGTCGATGCGGCCGAACTGGTCGACCGCAGTCTGCACCACCCGCTCACTGTCGGAGCGTTGAAGGGCGTCGGCGGTGAGTGCGAGGCCTTTGCCGCCGGCCTCTTCGATCTCTTTGACCGTCTGCTGCACCTCGGCCGATGTGCGGGCGGTACCGACCACGGTGGCACCCGCTTCCGCAAGGACTTTGGCGATGCCCGCACCTACGCCGCGTCCGGCCCCGGTGACTATCGCGACCTGACCCGCTAGCTCGAACTGTTCGAGTGCCATAAAGCGCCTCTCTGCACGGCAGTTGGTGACGCAGCCGCAAATCTACCGTAATGAGAATTATTGTTTCCGTAAAGCGCTAATGCTCTTTGCCGCATCGTAGAGTCGTTGACATGTCGCAGCCGCTGCCCTCATTGCACCACGTCGTCTTCGCGATCGCGCCCGAGCGGCTCGACCGCGCCGCGGATTACCTGACAGCTCTGGGCTTTCA
Source organism: Mycobacterium sp. 23 (assembly GCF_048287075.1). Lineage (NCBI taxonomy): Bacteria > Bacillati > Actinomycetota > Actinomycetes > Mycobacteriales > Mycobacteriaceae > Mycobacterium > Mycobacterium sp. 23. Next base: position 1,145,817 of record NZ_JBLVUX010000005.1, on the reverse strand, counting down.
GTTCCTGGCGTTCGAGCTGGAGCATCTGGGTCTGCAGATCCGCCTCGACTGGGACCGCGGCATCGAGCTGATTGCCCCCACCGCCGCCGCACCCACGGACGTAGGCACTGCGGCAGACTTTCTGGCCCGCAATGGCGACGGGCTGTTCTCGGTCGTCGTGCGTACCGCGGACTGTGATGCGGCCGAGCACGCCGCTGCGCGCTACGGGGTCAGGTCCGATTTCCGGCAGCGACACGAGGGAGACGGATTTGAGTTGACCGAAGTCAAGCTCGAGGCGCTGTGCGGTATCCCCTTGACGCTGATGACCACGAATATGCCCAAAGGACAGGAGATTACTCCCTAGCGGCGCTCCAACAACCCACTGAGCTGCTGAGCCAGTTCCGACTTCTTGACCTTGCCGGTTGCCGTGAACGGAAGGTCCGACTTCGCGGCGACCCAGATGAACTTCGGCACCTTGTAGGTCGACAGCCGGTCACGCAGTTGTGCTCGCAAGGACTCGCCATCGAGCTGGGATTCGCCGCGGGGTACCACCGCCGCGGCGACCACCGTTCCGTCGTCACCACTTTCGGCGCCGACGACGTATGCCTCGAGCACACCGTCGCAGCCGGCCAGCGCCGATTCGACTTCACCGGGTGTGACGCTGGTGCCACCGCTGGTCTTGATGAGATCGCCCAACCGCCCAGTGAACCCGATCCAATTGTCGTCGTACCTGATGCCACAATCACCAGTCCGGTAATAGCCGCCCGGGGTGAAGACTTCTTCGCGCTCGCGCTTGTGCAGGCGTTGCATCAACGAGTATCCGCGGACCCAGATTTCACCCTCCGTGCCGGTCGGCACCGGCTCTCCTGTGTGCGGGTCGACGAGTAGATGGTGCAGCCCTTCCATGGGTGCACCGCCGATCTCGGCTCGGTGCGCCGGTTGAGGTAGGTATGGGTCGGCGGCGATGTGGTTACCGCACAGTTCGGTCATTCCCAGCCCGACCGAGCCCTTGGGTTGTCGGTCGGGCGGCACCATGGCGGGCATGCTGCTGCGTCGCACCGAGCTCAGGTCGCGCACGGAGAAGTCGGGATGCTCGGCCAGCGTCTTGCCCTGCTGCGGCCAGCCCAGCGTGATCGTCGCGCGGTGGCGCTCGATGAGCTCAAGAGCCTCGGCCGCGTCGAATGCGGGCTGGGTGACCAGGGTCGCGCCGTGGTGAATCACCGCATGCAATCCGGTGATCAACCCGCCCACCCAGAAGAACGGCATGGCGGTGAACATCACGTCGTCCTGGTTGACGTCGTAGGGGAAGGTGAGGCTGTAGGTATGGCGGACCAGGGTGCCCTGAGTGTGCACTGGCCCCTTCGGATCGCCGGTGCTGCCTGAGGTGTAGACGATCATCGCCTCATCAGCCGGTGTCACGCACGATTCCACTTCGAGGAGGAAGTCGGCGTCATCGGCCGAGATCGCATCATCGGCGTTGATGGTTGTCGCCCAGGGCCGATCAGACTGTCCCCACACCGCTATGGTCCGCAGGAACGGGGCTTCGCGCAGCGTGATCCGGCCCGGCTCCCGTTGGTCCGCCAGACCCGGCAGCGCCTGCTGCAGCCGTTCGAGGAAGTCATGATTGCGGAATCGGGACCACGTCAGAATCGCTCGCAGGTCTGCATGGCGTGTAGTCCAGGCCAGCTCGGAGCCCTTGTAGAAGGTGTTCAGCGGGACCGCGACCGCGCCGATGCGGGTGGTGGCAAACCAGGCAAGTGCCCAATCGACACTGTTGGGCATCAGGATTCCGACGTGATCGCCCTTTCCGAAGCCCACCGCCAGTAGCTCGGTCGCCAGTGCCGCCGAGCGGCGGTTGAGGCCGGCGTAGGTCAGTTCCTGCCCCCCTGCCACGAGGAACGGCTTATCCCCGAAACGCACTGAGCACGACCTCACCAAGGCGGGAATCGTGGGTGAAATGTCCGGGAAGGGCATGACCGAAGGATAGTCGGATTTCCGCATATCGAGAACACTGGTTCTCCAAACTTGCTCCTGCCTACAATCGCGCCATGGCGACAGCATCGGAGGGTTCGTTCGCCGCTGACCGTTTGGACCGGGTGGAGTCGAGCCTGGCGATCAGCCAGCTGCCCACCCGATACGCGATGGCCCTCGACGCCCGTGATCTTGATGCGTTGGTGGCGCTGTTCGTACCCGATGTGGAGGCGGGTGAGGGGCGTGGCAGAAATGCATTGAGGGGTTGGTACGACAGTGTGCTGCGGCGGTTCTACCGGAGCATTCATTTGATCTGCGGTCACCAGTTCGATCTTGCCGACGCCGACCATGCGACCGGATCCGTCTATTGCCGTGCCGAACACGAGGACGGTGACGGGTGGTATGTGATTGCGATGCGTTACGACGACGTCTACGAGCGGCGCGACGGCCAATGGTGCTTCGTCAAGCGACGGGAACATCCTTGGTACTCAGTCGATGTGACACAGCGGCCGGGGCCGGAATTCATCCGCTGGCCGGCCGACGTCCGACTGCGCGCCACCATGCCCCACCGGATGCCGACGTGGGGGGCGTTCTGGGCCGATGGAGACCCGGCCTTGCAGGAGAGACTCTCAGCACGCCCCTAACAGTTTACAAACAGACGTGAAACTGACATTCTCACAAGGGCAAACCAGCGTTTCCGCTGTTGCCCACTTGTTGGTGCGCTGGCACCGCTGACCACCGCGAACAAAGGGGAGGCCGCCATTTCCGTCGACAAAGTGCTCAGCGGGGTCCGCGTGCTGGAGGTGGCGGCGTGGACGTTCGTGCCGTCGGCCGGTGCGGTGTTGGCCGAGTGGGGTGCCGAGGTCATCAAGGTGGAGCCGCGCGAGGGCGGTGACCCGCAGCGCGGTCTCGTGACGATGGGCATCGTCGACAAGGGCGGCAGCTCAGTCAATTACATGATCGAGATACCCAACCGGGGCAAGAAGTCGATCGGGGTCGACCTCGGTACCGCCGGCGGCCGAGAGGTGATCCTCAAGCTCGCCGCGACGTGCGACGTGTTCCTCACCAGTTACCTGCCGAGCCGCCGCAAGAAGTTCGGCATCGACGTCGACGATATCCGGGCCGTGAACCCAGCCGTTGTCTACGTGCGCGGATCGGGCCACGGCCCCAAAGGTCCGGATGCAGACAAACCCGGTTACGACGGCGTCTCATACTGGGCGCGCGGCGGCATCGCCGCCATGCTCACCGAAGACGCCGACGAACTGGTTCGCTCGCGCCCGGCCTTCGGAGATCTGCTCGGGGGCATGACGATTGCCGGTGGAATCGCGGCCGCGTTGTACAAGAAGGCCACCACCGGCCAGGGGTCGGTGGTGGACGTCTCTCTGCTCGGCCTGGCGGCCTGGAATCTCAGCCCCGACGTTGCCGTGAGCCAGATCCACGGTGGCACTTCGATCCCGAAGTACGGCCACGCGGACGCTCCGAACCCCTTGGTCGGGACCTACCGCACCAAGGACGGCCGCTACGTCCAGCTGATGATGCTGCAACTCGACAAGTTCTACCCCGAGGCGATGCGCGCCATCGGCCTACCCGAGTTGATCGACGACGCCCGATTCGCCGATCCCGCAGCACGATTCGCCAACCGCGCCGAGCTCATCTCGCTGATGGACGAGGTATTCTCCCGGCGTACGCTCGCCGAATGGCGCGAACAGTTGGCGGGCATTTCCGGTGCTTGGGGCGTGGTGCAGACGCCGGGAGAGCTGTGCCATGACCCGGCGGTGACGGCAAACGGATATGTCGCGAGCACCAGCACGATGAACGGCGCGCCGTACGCCTTGCCCACCAACCCCGTTCAGTTCGACGAGCAGGCGGTCATCCCGCCCGGTGCGCCCGAACACGGGCAGCACACCGAGGAAGTATTGATGGACGCCGGGCTGGACTGGGACGCCATCATGCACTACAAGCAGGCCGGAGCGATCTTGTGAGCCCTGCGATGCCGCAGGCTGTTTCTGGAGACTCCGTCGAATTCGACCCTTTCTCCGAGGACTTCTTCAACGGAGCGTTCGACACCTACCGGCGTCTTCGCGACACGGCTCCGGTGTATTACAGCGCGAAGTGGGACTTTTGGGCACTGACCCGCTACGACGACGTGGCACCCGCCACCAAGGACCATGAGACCTTCTCGTCGGCTAAGGGTGCGACGCTGGACATGGTGCAGGCGCACGACGATGCGATTCCACTGCCCAAAGTAATCATCTCGATGGACCCGCCCGAACACCAGAAGATGCGCAGGCTGGTGAGCAATGTGTTCACGCCGCGCGCCATCGCGGCGCTGGAAGACATGGTGCGCGAGAAGATCTACGAGCGTGTCGAAGCGCTCGATCCGTCCTCATTCGACGTGGTGGCCGACTTCTCGGCCCTGTTTCCGAACGAGGTCATCACCACCATGTTGGGGGTTCCCAAGCAGGATCGTGACCAGATTCGGGTCTGGCTCGACCTGTTGCTCGAGCGACACCCAGGTGAGATCGCCACCACCGCAGAAGGTTTCCAGGCCTCGATGAACACCGGGCTGTACTACTACGACTTGGTGCAGCAGCGCCGCGCCGAACCCCGCGACGACATGATCAGTCGACTCATCGAGACCGAGGTAGAGCGAGACGGGCGGGTGGAAAAGCTCACCGATGTCGACATCACCGGTTTCGCGACAATGCTGGGTGGAGCGGGTGCCGAGACCGTTACCAAGCTGGTCGGCAATGCCATGGTTGCGTTCGCCGACTTTCCTGACCAGTGGCGGAAATTGCAGCAAGACCGCAGCAAAATTCCTGCGGCGGTAGAAGAGTTACTGCGCTACGAGGCGCCCTCGCAGTACCAGGTTCGCACCGCCACGCGCGACGTCACGTTGCACGGCAGGGTGATCCCGAAAGGCAGCGCGGTCTTACTCGTCACCGGTTCGGCGACGCGTGATGAGCGGATGTTCCCGGATCCTGACCGCCTCGACATCGACCGCGAACGCAGAATGGGCTTCAATCTTGCGTTCGGTTACGGCGTGCACAGTTGTCTGGGGGCGGCGCTGGCCAGGATGGAGAGCCGCATCGCGCTCGAAGCGCTGCTCGATCTCATTCCCGAATACGAGGTCGACCGCAGCGGGTTGCGGCGGGTGGCGATGGCGAATGTGTGCGGTTGGTCCAATGTGCCGGTGCGCACGGGGAGGTAGAGATGAGGTCCGATCGGTTGGCCTTGCATCGCAGGATCGCCCACGCGAAATGGGAGACCTACGCCAGGGCGCCGGAGACCAAGCGAATCACTTACGGCGATGAGTGGATCTACGCACCGGTCGCGGTGATGATGTGCCCTCTGTTCAATGGCGGTGCGGAGAGCCCGTTAGCCGACCTCGCTTCCGATGAATTGCTGGCGGCCATAAAGGAATTCGCACCGGATGGCGACATGCTCACATGCGAATTCCGCATGTGGTGGAAGCATATGCCCGACTTTCGGATCATTACCCCGTTCGAGTGCATCGCCGCCGATTGGGGTTTCGCGGTCCGTGATACCTATGCGGGAACGCTGGCCGACGGCAGGCTGCTGGAGCTCCACGAATGGGATTACGTCTGGATCAATGAACAGGGCCAGATAACCCGCTGGGACTGGTTCGTCGATTCGCGGGAATGGAATCCGTTCCTAGAGCTCATCGGCCTCGACCCCGACGGCTTGACGTATCAGAACTACACCCTCAATTTTCTTCGTGAAGGGAGCAGTTTGGGCTGATCGCTCACAAAGCCCCGCACGACGTGGGCGCGGACGAAGGCGGCGACCCCCTCGTCGTCGCTCATGTCGACACAGGGTGACGGTGTGGTGAACAGTGAGAACAACATTCTTGCGAACCACTCGCACGCCGAGCGGATGTCGAGGTCGTTGCGCACCTCGCCGGTCAGTCGCGCGGCCGAGATATACGGCGCGAGGAAGTCGCCACATTCGCGGAGGAGGGTCGACGCATTCTTCGTCAACATCAGGTCGACTTGTTCTTGGTCGAAATACAACTCGGGCTCCACCACCCTGCGTGCCTGAGTGACGAAAACGCCCGCCCGGACCAGTTTGTCCGCCAGCGTGCTGCCGCCGTCGCGGTCGATCGCCGTGGCGAGCTTGCGATAGAAGGTCTGCGATGCCGCCTCCGCACAGGCCTCGACGATCGTTTCCTTGTCCCGGAAGTATTCGTAGAACGTGCTTCTGGATACCTCCGCGGCGCGCGCGATGTCGACGATCGTCGTCTTACGCAATCCGTGGGTGCGAAAGCAGGCGAAGGCCGCAGAGATGAGCACCGCCCGGGTGTCGACCGCGGTGGCCTGGGTCATAATGCGCGCTCGCTCCGTGCTCAGTGATCGGGCGCCAGTATCAAACCGCTGGTCGGAACCCCCGTACCCGACGTGACGAGCACGTGTTCGACGTTGTCGACTTGGTTGTGCGACGTGCCCCGGATCTGGCGGACACCTTCGGTGATGCCGTTCATGCCGTGGATGTAGGCCTCGCCGAGCAGCCCGCCGTTGGTGTTGATCGGCATGCGCCCACCTAGCGACAACTCCTCGACCGAGACGAAGTCCTTGGCTTCACCTCGGCCGCAGAATCCCAGTTCCTCGAGTTGGGCGAAGACGAACGGCGTGAAGTGATCGTAGAGAAACGCCGTCGAGATGTCTTGTGGCTTGAGTCCGGAGTTGCGCCAGAGCTTTTCGCCGACCACACCCATCTCCGGCAGGCCGGTGATGTCGTCGCGGTAGTAACTCGTCATCACCTCGCCGTCATAAGCGGCGCCCTGTGCCGCGGCTGTGATGACGGCCGGCGGCTGGGCCAGGTCCCGCGCTCGTTCGAGGCTGGTCACCACCATCGCCACGCCACCGTCGCTTTCCTGACAGCAGTCGAGCAGCCGCAGCACCGGATCGATGATCCAGCGCGACTGTTGATGCTGCTCAAGGGTGATCGGCTTCTCGTAGAACCATGCGTCAGGGTTTCTGGCAGCGTGCTTTCGGTCGATGACGGCGATCTTGCCGAAATCGGCGTTGGTGACGCCGTAGGTCGTCATGTACCGCTGAGCGTGCAACGCGACCCACGCGGCCGGCGTCATGAATCCGAACGGGGCATACGGCGCCATCCACAGTGGCGTCACGCCCGGCTGGCGGCCGGCGCCGCCGAACCGGAAACCGGAACGCTCGTTGAACGCGCGGTAACACACCACCGCCTCGGCGACTCCCGTCGCGACCGCCATGGCAGCCTGCATCACGGTGCCCGCGGCCGCACCGCCGCCGTGTGGAACCCTGGTGAAGAATGTGAGATCGCGGATCCCGACGTTTCGGGCGACCTCGATCTCCTCGTTGTCGTCGACGCTGAAGGTGACCATGCCGTCGATGTCGGAAGGCCGGAGACCGGCGTCGTCGATCGCGGCCTTGACCGCCTCGCAGGCGAGTTGCATCTCGGTGCGGCCCGACTCCTTCGAGAATTCGGTTTGACCGATCCCGGCCAGGGCGGCCCGGCCACCGATCCCGTCAATCATGCAGCGAGGCCTTCGAGCAAGCTCAGCACCGCGGTTCCCGACACGTGGTCGCCGAGGCTGTTGGTGCCTTTGAAGGTGACTTCGACAAGACCCTCGCCGACGGCCGACGATTTGCCGGTGACGGACCCGGTGAAGCGCAACGGATCGTTCGGGTAGGACGGCACACCAAGTCGAATGGACAGCTTCTTGACCATCGCCTCCGGGCCTGCCCAGTCATGGAGGAACTTCACGCACAGGCCGTTGGTGGTCAGGATGTTCATGAAAATATCCTTGGAGCCCTGAGAATTGGCGAAATCGCGATCATGGTGCACCGGCATGTAGTCGCGGGAGGCGATGGCGCCGGCGACGATCAGAGTGGTGGTCACCGGAACGTCCAGCGGCGTGACTTCGTCGCCGACGTTGATGGAATTCCAGGCCAGCGTGGTGGTGCGGTCGACGGTGGACGTCATTTGCTTCCTTCCGGGTACGTGGCGCCGAGGCGGGTGAGTTGTTGGGTGGCCGACCCGAGCGAAAGCTCGATCTGCTTGGCCCACAGAAAATATCGGGAGAGTGGATAGTTGACGTCGATGCCGATGCCGCCGTGCACCTGCTGGGCCGAGGCCGCTACCCGTGCCCCGGCTTCCGCCGCCCAGAACTTGGCGATGGCTGCTTCGCGGGACGCGGGCCGGCCCTCAGCGATCAGCCAGGCCGCGTGCCAGGTGGTCCAACGAATGGCCTCCACATCGATGAACGCGTCGGCCAGCCGTTGTTGCACCGCTTGGAACGAGCCGATCGGTCTGCCGAATTGCTCGCGTTCGCTGGTGTAGGAAGCTGCGATCTTGAGAGCACGTTCGGTCACGCCGACCTGCATCGCGCACAGCCCGACAAGCGCCCTGGTGTAGAGCGATCCGACCATGTCCGCACCGCCGGACTCGGTGAGCCGGTGCCCGACTGCGCCCGCGAGTTGGACGTCTGCGTGCGGATCACCGTTAGTCGTGCTTGCCGGGGTCACGATGACTCCATCGGTTGCGGTCTCCACGACGAACAAGCCCGCGCCGTCTTCGGTGCGCGCCGAAATCACGATGGCGTCCGAGATTTGTGCCGCGGGCACCAGTTCCTTGCTTCCGTGCAGTACCCAGGTGTTGTCCCCGTCCGCGCGCGCGGTCGTGCGTGGCGCGGTGGGGTCCGAATTGCCCTCTTCGACCAGTGCGGCCGTCAGGATGGTGGTGCCGTCCAGCACCTTCGGCAGGTAGCGCTGCTGGAGCGCCGAGTCTCCATGTCGCGCAATGGTATCCGCGCCGAGCACCAGGGTCGGGTAGACGGGTACCGGCGCGACGCTGAACCCGACCTCGGCGAGTAGCACGCCGAGCTCGAGGAACCCGCCACCGCTGCCGCCGACGGACTCGGGCAGGGCGATGCCCAGGAGGTCCGACGAAGCCAGCTCACTCCACAGTGCGCGGTCGAAGCGGACCCCCCGGCTTCCAAGCCGGCTTCCAACTCGGTGAGACGCTCAGGGGTGGCGCGGTGCTCGAAGAGCTGGCGGGCCACCTTGCGGACCGTCTCTTGCTCCTCGGTGAAGGAGAAATCCATATGTACCTCGCTTGTCAGCGCGCCGGCCGGAACTGGTGCAGCACCAGCTCGTCGCCGCTCGGGAGTGCCTCGAATTTCTCGAAGTAGACCTCGACGGGTAGCCCGACCTCGATGGCAGCGGGCTCGATGTCGCACAAGTTCGACACGATGCGGACCCCCTCGTCGAGTTCGATCAGCGCTACCACGTAGGGGTACTGCAGAAACGGCAACGGCGGATACTGCGGCATCACAAAGCTGTAAACCGTTCCGCGGCCGGTTGACTCGACGGCGTCCCACTTGAGCGACTGGCAGTTCCCACACATCGGCCGCGGCGGCACCCGCAACGTCTGACAGTCACTGCACCGTTGGATCAGCAGCTTGTGGTCCTTGAGGCCCGACCAGAAGAACTCGGTGTCCGGACTGATCGATGGGGCTAGTCTGCTGGCCATCAGCGTCCTGTCTTGAACCGCAGGGTGCGGAATCGCTGTCGCCCGATCACTTCACCGTCCTGATCGCGGTAGGTGGTGATCCAGGTGACGAAGTAGCCGTTGCCCATTGCCGTCTTCTTCTCGTCGGAGATCGTCTCGAACACGGTTTCGGCGGTGATCTCGTCGCCCACTCGCGGGTACCGCTCCAGCTCGAATTCCGAGTTGGTGGCGACGGTGCCGGTGTAGCCGGCGTCGGTGAGGAACTGCAGCGGGTTCTCCTTCAGCACGATCGGCACGCCGCCGCGTTCCCGGATGCCGGTCAGTTTGGGCGGGGCCATCGTCCACGACTGCAGCATGACGGGGGACGAGACGATGCCTCCGTAGCGCGAAGAGGCGGCGAATTCCGGATCCAGATACGCAGGGTTCCTGTCGTCCAACGCGTACGCCCAGTGCCGGATCATGGCCGCGTTCACCGGATCTGGCGCCTTGGCGGGCTGTCCGGAGCTGATGGGTTGGCCAATGAGCGCGTCGAGGCGTTCACGCAATTCGTCTCTCGATGTCTCGGTCACGGTTTGGAGCTTCCTTTCTCCGATCCGCCGGCCCGCATGTCCCGGGGTGCGCGGGGCATCCTGAGACCGGCCATGGCGATGATGTCGCGTTGAAGTTCGTTGGCTCCGCCGCCGAATGTATTGATGACCGCCAAGCGGTAGGCACTTTCCAGCTCTCCCTTGAACTGAGCCGCCGCGTCCTTGCGCACCCCGGCTTGGCCCACGACTTCCAGCAGTTCGCGCGCGACCTGTTGGGTCAGCTCGGTGCCGAAAACCTTTGCCGCCGACGCCTCGCCCATCCCGAGGGCGCCGGAGCTCATTGTCGCGTTCACCCGGAGGTTCAGTAACCGGTACGCGGCTACCTGGGCTTCCACCCGCGCCAGGGCCTGCTGTACCCACGGTTGATCGATGACCATGCCGTCGTCCAAAGGTGTCGTCGACGCCCAGCGGAGCGTCTTGCGGAACAGCGGTTCGAGGGCGCCGAGGTTTCCGAGGGCTGCTCGTTCCAAGTTGAGCTGATTGGTGACCAGCGTCCAACCCTGGTTTTCGCCGAGCACGATGGCGCTCTCGGGAACCCGGACGTCATCGTAGAAGGTGTAGTAGGTGGAAACGCCCGGCATAGTGTGCAGCGGCTTCCAGGAGAACCCTGGAGCGTCGGTCGGCACGATGAACAGAGTGATTCCTTTGTGCTTCTTCACGGTTGGATCCGTACGCGCCGCCAGCCAGATGTAGTCGGCGAATTCGGCGCCGCTGGTGAACATTTTGGAGCCGTTGATGACGAAGTGGTCGCCGTCCCGCGTCGCGGTGGTACGCAGCGAGGCGAGGTCGCTGCCCGCGCCGGGTTCGGAATACCCGATCGCGAACTCGACGGTGCCTTTCAGAATCGCCGGCAGGAATTCGGCCTTCTGAGCCTCGGTGCCGTATTGGATGAGCGTGGGGCCCACCGTATTGAGGGTGATCATCGGCAACGGCGCGTTGACCCGCCGCGCTTCCTCCGAGAAAATGTACTGCTCCAGCGCGGTCAGCCCGCTGCCACCATATTCGACGGGCCAGGCGACACCGAGTAGGCCGGCATCGCCGAGGGCGCGCCTGCACTCGGTCACGGCGGCGCCGCCCTCCAGGACGCCGGCCACCGCAGCACGGCGTTCGGGCGTCATCACCGCTTCGAGGCGGGTTCGGTAGTCCTTCCGAAGCTGCTCCTGTTCGGCCGTGTAGTCGAAATCCATCAGCTGCCTGCTCCCAGTCGAATTGGCATGTGCTTCACGCCGGGCACCATGGTGGCGCGAAGCCGTGACACATCGCCGGTGAGTTCCAGGGTCGGATAGGCGCCCAGCAGCACTTCGAACATCACCCGGGCCTCCAGTCGCGCCAGTTGAGCGCCAAGGCATGCGTGTTCTCCCGCACCGAATGCAATGTGTGGGTTGGGAGTACGGGTTATGTCGAACTCTTCGCAGCTGGGTCCGAAGATTTCTTCGTCGCGATTGGCCGCGCCGTAAAGCATGACGACGGTGTCGCCGGCTCTGATCAGTTGACCGCGGATCTCGACGTCCTGCGTGGCCCGGCGCGCCATATGGGTGACCGGGCTGGTGTAGCGCAGCATCTCCTCCACCGCGCACGGCAGCAGCGACGGATCCGAGCGCAGCAGCGCGAACTGGTCGGGATGGTCGATCAATGCCAGGGTGCCCAAAGCGATGAGATTGCGGGTGGTTTCGTTGCCGGCCACCAACAACAGGAATGAGAAGTTCAGCAGGTCCGCGTCGGTGAGTTGCTCGCCGTCAACCTCGGCGGCGGCCAGAATGCTCAGCAGGTCGTTCTGGCCGCCGGCAGCTGAGGAGCGTCGTGCGGTGATGAGCTTCATGAAGTACTCGTAGAGCTCACCGAGCGCGACCATGGAATCCAGTTCGACATCCGGGTCGGCGGTGCCCACGGCAGCGTCCGACCAGGCGCGGAACTGTTCCCAGTCTTCGGGCGGGGCGCCGAGCATCTCGGCGATCAACCGCGTGGGTAGCGGAGCGGCGATCTCATCCGCGAAGTCGTACTCCCGGGATGGGTCGATGCCGTCGACAATGCCGTTGACGATCTGGCGCACCTTGGGTTCCAGCAATTGCACCTGGCGGCGGGTGAATCCGGAGTTGATGAGCTTGCGGAGCTGACGGTGACGCGGTGGGTCGGTGAAGATCAGGTTCCCTTCCTGCACAGGTTCGGGCTGTGCGGGATCCGGGATGGTGATGCCCTTCGTCGACGAGAACATCAGCGGGTGCCCCGAAACGTAACGAACATCCTCGTACTTGAGCAGCGCCCAGAAATTCGTGACATCGTTCCACACGACGGGCGTCGTATTTCGCAGCTCCCGGTAGGCGGGGTAGGGGTCGCCTGCGTAGAAATCTGGGGAGTGCAGGGGGACTGATGTGGTGGGCACCGCGGGCCTTCCTTGAGGCAGAGCCTTGGTCGGACAGATAAGCTAAGAATGTCCGTTCTCATTGTGTCTACCGGAGACGTGAGTCCACTGTCAATCGCCGAAGAAGTCCCCAAAAATGTGGATTCCACTCGACGTTGACGAGGCCGCTTCGCCGGTGTACACACGGTCTGGATATGTAAGTTCTCGGCATCGATTCGCTCTGGTCACGAGACTGGGCGTTCAAGAAAGCGGGGGGTGATGGCCGGATCGGGCATCCGCTTGGAAGCTCATAGGCTCTATATCGGCGGCAAATGGATCGACCCCGACAGCGGCCGATACGACGTCGTCAACCCCGCCACCGAGACGGTGATCGGGACGGCGCCCGACGCGAGTGTTGCGCAGGTGCGGCAGGCGGTTTGCGCGGCGCGAGCCGCTTTCGATACCGGTCCGTGGCCGCGGGCCGAGCCCGCGGAACGCGCCCGTTGTCTGCGGCAGCTCAGCGATGCATTGCTGGCGAAGGGCGAGGAGATCTATGCGCTTGCGCAGGCCGAGTGGGGTTGTACGGCAAACGAACGGTTGATTCACGTGGAAGGCCCGGCGTTCATGGTCGGCCACGCCGCCGAACTCGCCACGGAGCCCGCCGAGGCGCCGATGGACGCCTGGGGTGCCGCAGGCATCACGCTGCTGCGCTACGAGCCCCTCGGAGTGGTGGCTGCCATGACGCCCTGGAACTTCCCGCACACCCTCAACGTCATGAAGCTGGGTGCGGCCCTGGCGGCGGGGAATACCCTGGTACTCAAGCCATCCCCGCTTACGCCGCTGGCCGGGCTGGTGTTGGCGCGAATAATCGACGAGCACACCGATATCCCGGACGGCGTTGTCAACGTGGTCACACCGACCAGCATCGACGCCAGCCGAAGCCTGACGTTGGATCCCCTCGTCGACATGGTCAGCTTCACCGGCAGCTCGGCGGTCGGACGGGACGTGATGGCGGGCGCGGCGACCACGATGAAGCGCGTCCTGCTGGAATGCGGGGGCAAGTCGGCGACCGTGCTGCTCCCTGACTTCGACGTCAGCGACGACTTGTTGGAACGACTGCTGTTTGAGGGTTGCACGATGCATGCCGGTCAGGCATGCATCCTCAACAGCAGGCTGCTGGTGCCCGATGCGATTCACGACGAGGTGGTGGACCGGCTCGCCGAGCTGGCCCGTGACGTTGTGATCGGTGATCCGGTAGATACCGGTGTCACCATGGGGCCGTTGATCACCCGCGAACACCTCGACCGCGTCGAGGGATTCGTCAGGCGCGCCGAAGCCGATGGCGCGACCGTGGTGGCAGGGGGAGCCCGCCCGAAGGATCTCAACCGCGGGTTCTACTTCGAGCCGACGATCCTCACCGATGCCTCGGCGGATTCCCACATCGCGCAGGAGGAGGTGTTCGGTCCGGTGCTGACCGTGCTGCGCTACCACGACGACGACGACGCCGTAACCATCGCCAACAACTCGGCCTACGGGCTCGGAGGCGCGGTGTGGGGGAGCGATGTCGAACGCGCGGTGGCCATCGCACGCCGGATCAGGACCGGACAGGTGTCGATCAACGGCACTATTCCCGGAGACGCGCCGTTTGGGGGCTTCAAGCAGAGCGGCATCGGTCGGGAAGGCGGTGTGATGGGTCTGCGAGCGTACATGGAGCCCAAGGCGATCGGGGTACCCGCGTGAATGGACCGCTGTCGGGTGTGCGCGTTGTCGAGCTGGCATCCGAGATCGCGGGTCCCTACTGCACGAAGCTGCTCGTCGATTTGGGCGCCGAGGTATTCAAGATCGAGCCGCCATCGGGTGACCCGTTGCGCGGCTGGGGCACCCACGGTGGACTGTTCGAATATCTGAACGCCGGAAAAAGCGGCAGCACAATCGATCTCGCAGAGCAAGGCAACCTCGCCGCTGTCCACGAAATGATCGCCGGGGCCGACGTGCTCGTCGAGGACCTGACGGCAGGCGCGCCGGAGCGGCGCCAGTGGGGCCTTGACGCAGACTCCCTCGGCAGGATCAACCCGAATCTCGTCGTGGTCCGAATCTCCAGCTTCGGCCAGGAGGGGCCGTTGCGTGACCGGGCGACAACGCCGCTGACTCTGCAGGCGGCAGCGGGCTGGGTCAACGTGCGTGAGCCTGGCCGGGCCCCGGTGCAGGCCGGCGCACGAATCGCGGAGTACATCGCGGGGGGATACGCGGCCCTCGGCGCGCTGACGGCGCTGCGGATCTCGATGGCCCGAGTGAACCGACCGGTGGAGGTGGACGTCTCGATATTCGAGTCGCTACTGGCAACCCTGCCGTATCCCATGCTGATGGCCGCGCGCCTGAAAAGCCTTGGTTTGCCATCCAATTCCAAAGCGGCTCCCATGCTGGGCATTGTGCGTGCCGCCGACGGGTGGATAGGGATCAACTGTCTGACCGGGCAACACTGGCTGGACGTGTGCGCCATGGTCGGGTTGCCCGAGTTCGGCGAACACCAACTCGCAATCATGCTCGGCGGTCCCGAGCGCGATGAGTTCTTCGCCAAGGTCCAGCCGTTCCTTGACTCCATGATGGTGGCCGACCTTGTCGAACTGAGCCAGGCCATGCGGATCCCAGCGGCCCCGATCTCCCAGCCCGACACCATCCAGAGTTGCCCGCAGTATGCCGAACGCGGGTTTTTCGTCGAGTCCGTCGCTGACGAAGCACGATTCGTCAGACCCGGTGCGCCGTTCCGATTCTCGAAGACACCAGTCCCGGCGCCACTGCCTGCACCCGCCGCGCATGCGGATGCACCGGCCGGGTGGGCCGAACGCGGTGCACCCCGACGGCGGACGGACGTACCCGACGCATCACTACCTTTCGCCGGGCTGAAGGTGTTTGACCTGAGCACGTTTTGGGCGGGCGCATACCTGACCTGCTACCTCGGTGCGTTCGGGGCCGACGTGATCAAAGTCGAATCCATCCAGCGTCCGGACGGGCATCGCTACTCGGGGTCGTTGCTCCGTGAGGGCGATGACTGGTACGAACGTGGACCGCTCTGGCAGGGCACCAATCTCAACAAGCGCGACATCACGCTGGATCTCACCTCCCGCGACGGCCGAGACCTCGCCCTGCGGTTGGCCGCGGAAGCGGACGTGGTGGTGGAGAACTTCTCCCCGCGGGTGGTCGAGCAGTTCGGACTGGACTACGGCTCCCTTGCGAAAGTGAATCCCGGCGTAATCATGGTGCGGATGCCCGGGTTTGGCTTGGAGGGACCGTGGCGCGACTACGTCGGGTGGGCGCTCAACATCGAGCAGGTGTCCGGGATGTCGGCAGCGACGGGTTATCCGGATGGCCCACCGTGCAATCTGCAGGGGCCTGCCGACCCCATCGCAGGCGTCCATGCATGTATTGCTTTGCTTGCTGCTCTTGAGCACAGGCGGTCCACCGGTGAGGGTCAGCTCATCGAGGTCGCGCAGATCGAGGTCGGTGCGGTGGTGACCGCCGAACCCGTCATCGAGTACTCACTGACGGGAACGGTGCGGCCGCGCGAGGGAAACCGCCACCGCCACTACGCCCAGGGCGTCTACCCGACCGGCACCCCTGACAAATGGGTCGCGATTTCGGTGCGTGATGACGCCGACTGGCACGCCGTAGCGGCCACAGTCGGCCGGGACGACCTGCGTGACGACCCGAGATTTGCGACCGCCGAGACACGCCGGGTGAACCACGACGCTTTCGACGACATACTGGCGAAATGGACGAGCGGACGAGCCGCCGACGAGGTGGTGGCAAGCCTGGCAGCGCGTGGCGTACCCGCCGAGCAACTGCTGACGGCCGACCGGATGTATGACGTCGAGCAGCTCGAGGCGCGGGGTTTCTACCAGGATCTGGACCATCCGATCACCGGGCGGCATCGGTTCCCGGGATGGCCGTTTCGTATGTCGCCGGGTCCGACCCACCATCACCGTTCGGCGGCGCCGACTCTGGGGCGGCACAACTCCGAAGTCCTTGGCGCGCTTGGGCTCGACGATGCGCAGATTGCGGAACTGCGTGAACGGCAGGTCATTGGGGAACGTGTGCTGAACGCGTAGCCGTTCAGGCGTCGACCATCGCGGCAATCGTGTCGACGACGCACGCCGGCCGATCGCTTCCCTCGACCTCGACGGTGACACGTACCGTAGCCCGGCCACCCTTGTCGTTGCGCTCGACCTTGAGGAGCTCGGCACCGGCCCTGATCCGGGAGTCGACAGGCACGGGGGCGGGGAAGCGCAGCTTGTCGCTGCCGTAGTTGACCTGCATCGCCAAGCCGGTCACCCGATAAATCTGTTGCACCAGAATGGGGACCAGCGACAACGTCAGATAACCGTGTGCGATGGTCTTGCCGTAGGGCCCTTGAGCAGCCCGCTCCGCGTCGACATGAATCCACTGGTGGTCACCGGTGGCCGCGGCGAACAGGTCGATTTCCTGCTGCGTGACCGCCCGCCAATCGCTGTAGCCGAGGTGCTCGCCCACGTGAGCCTCGAACCCGGCGACCCCGTCGTACTCCGTCGGAGAACTGGGAGTCTCCGTCACGCCGGGACCTTGAGCGCCAACTGCTCGATAGCGTTGCCGCCCATGATCTTAGCCTTGGCCGAGTCCGGGATGCCGTCGAGCCGATCGGCGAAGCTGAGTGGGTCACCGATACCCTCCGGGTGCGGGAAATCGGAGCCGAACATCACATGGTCTTCACCCATGATGTCGACGATCCCCTTGATGTCGTCCTCGAGGAACGGGTGGATGTAGATGTTGCGCTTGAACACCTCGACGGGATGTTCGTCGAATTCTTTGGGCATGATCTTGTAGGCGGTGTTGAGCTGCTCGAGCAGATTGCGCACCCAGCCGCTTCCGTTCTCGACGCAGAAGATCTTCAGATCCGGGAATCGTGACAGCGCGCCGTGGCAGATCATCGCGGCCAGCGTGTCCTCGATCGCCCGATGTCCCATTACGACCTCGCGCAGCGCGCTCGGCTTGAAGGACAGGTATTCGTCGCCGCCCTCCCACTCCATCAGGTGCTTCTGGTAGCCGCTGTCGGAGGCGTGCATGGTGACCGGCATGCCCGCCTTGACCACTTCCTCCCAGAACGGGTCGAACTCGGGCAGCCCCATCGAACGCGAGCCGCCGAACCGGCTGGGCACCGGCGCGGGCCGGACGAGAAATGTCTTCATGCCGCGTTCCAGCCCCCAGTGGAATTCCCTGATGGCTTCGTCCACCATGGGAAGACAGATCACGGGCGTCGCGAAGATCCGGTTGTGATAGTTGAAGGTCCAGTGCTCGTGCATCCACTCGTTGAGTGCGTGGATGATCGCGTGAGTGAGGACGACGTCGTCGGTGGTGCGTTCCTCGATGAGGCTGGCGAGCGTGGGGTACATCACGCACTGGTCGAGGCCCAGCTCATCCATCAGCTCGAGCCGCGGGGCGGGAGCCTGGTAGGCGGGTATGACATCCATTGCCTCGCCGATGAATTCGCGGAAGTTGAGGCCTTCTGGGTTCTTCCCGAGGAAGTAGTCCTCCGCACTGCCCGGCCTGGCCACCCGTGCGAACGTCGGGTTCGGAATCATGTGGCTGATGTGGTCTTTGACAACGAGTTTGGGACGCCCGTTGACCTCCACGTACCCGACCTTGCCGCGGTGCTCCTTCGGCAGGTACTTGGTGAGCGCCTCCGTCGTCTCGTACATGTGGTTGTCGATATCGAAAACCGGGTACGGCAAAGAGCGGGAAGGCATGGACGTTCCTCCTGAACAGCGAATATGATCATTTACGCTTTATGAGAACGAAGTTATCATTATCGTCACGCAACATCCAGGTCGGGTCAAGTCAAGCGGCGCTCGCTCCACGCGGCGACGACGGCATCGGTGGTGGTCACCGTGGCGAGCAGAGCCAGTGTGTTGTCGATGATGGACTCTGCGTACTCCCGCGGGTACCCACTCACCGCGTCGCGGGGTAACACGAACTGATAGCTGCGGTTCACCGCGTCCATCACGAAATTCTGGATCGCAATATTCACCGAAACACCAACTCCCACAATGGTCTTGACGTTCAGGTTCCGGAGCACTGAGTCCAGGTCGGTGCCGGTCATGGGTCCCAGGCCGTGGGTTCGGGTAAGCACGATGTCACTGGGCACCGGACCGAGCTCGGGCAGGACCGACGCCCCGGGACTGCCGGGAGTCAAGTCCGCAGCAAACGACTTTCCGGCCATGAACAGCCGCGCATTGGTATTCGACCCGCGGCCGTCCGGGCGCCTCGCCATGAGGCAGTGCACCACGGTGACGCCTGCTGCCCTCGCGGCGTCGAGTAATTCGACGATGTTGGGAATCGCCTCGCGCCGAGCCTCCTCGGCGAGGAAGGGAAGGCCTGCCTGGGGTCCGATCACCCCACCCTGGCATTCCTGCGTCACCAGCGCGGTGGTGGCGGGGTCGAGCAGCTCTTGCAGACTTGGTTGCGGCATGAGAACAGACGTTATCGTGTGCCCTGGGCAATGTTTCAGGAGGACGCCACATGGAGGCTTGGGAGCTCGAGGTTCGGGAGTCGGTGCGCCAGACGTTGGCCGACTACACCGCGGCCACCGATCGGTTCGACCTTCGGGCGCTGGCAGCCTGCTTCTCAGACGACGGCGTGCTGGAATTCACCGGCGGCGCAGCACCCCTGACGGGACCCGCGGAGATCGAGGCCGGTCTCGCTGCCGCGGTGAGGAAACCCGGACATCCGGAGCGCCCAGCGCCGACTCACGTCCGTCACCACGTCTCGAGCATCCGGTTCGGCTCGGTAGGCCGGGACAGGGTCGAGGTCAGCAGCTACTTCGCCGTACACACCGACATCGGCCTGGATCATTGGGGTCGCTACCGCGACGTGCTGGTCCCGGCGAACGGCCGTTGGGTATTCGCTCATCGGAAGATCGGCGTGGACGCATTCGCGGCCGACAGCTTGATGGGCTGAAGGCGCATCACGCCGTGATGAACTCCTTTGCGAAGCCGCGGGAACGCTCGATGAGTTCGCTCCGGTCGCCTCCTGCCGGCGCGATGGTCAGCCAGGTGACTCCGGCCGCGGCGAGTCTGGCGATTGTCGCGTGACGTTCGTCAGACGATCTGTTGTCGTCCAACAGGTTTCCCGCTGAAAAGCAAATATCCAGTGGTGTGGTGCGGCCGATTTCACCGGCATACCGCCTGGCCCAGTCGATCGCCAGCTCCAGTTCTTCGATAGTCGAGATCTCCGCGGTACGCGAGGCTGCGGCGTAGCCGAACGTATTGAACGGTGCCCAGCCCTGAGCCCGTGACACCGCCCGCCGCACGGCCGGCTTGCTGTTGCCACCGACCCACACCGGTGGCGGAGTCGCCGGAAGCGGCCGCAGCCGAACGCCGCGGGCGGCGAAAGACGTCCCCTCGTAGGCGACGTCCGCACCGGTGAGAACTTTGTCCAGCACGTCCAATGCCTCATCGAGCAGGGCGCCACGGCTGTCGAAATCGATTCCCAGTGCCTT
Source organism: Mycobacterium sp. 23 (assembly GCF_048287075.1). Taxonomy (NCBI): domain Bacteria; kingdom Bacillati; phylum Actinomycetota; class Actinomycetes; order Mycobacteriales; family Mycobacteriaceae; genus Mycobacterium; species Mycobacterium sp. 23. The sequence continues at coordinate 1,125,902 of NZ_JBLVUX010000005.1, read as the reverse complement.
GAATTCCGGCTTGAGGTAGCCGGCCGCGGTACCGAGGATGAGCCGTCCCTTCGACAGCGTGGCAAGGCTCTGAATCGATTTCGCGCCGAGAAAAGGGTTGCGGTAAGCGGCGATGTAGACGTTGGTCAGCAGCTTGACGTCAGTGGTCGCGGCGGCCGCGAACGCCAGCGCGACAAACGGATCGAGAGCGTGGTGGCCGCCGTGGTCGAGCCACTTTGTATCGGGTGCAGGATGGTCGGTGACGTGGACCGCCGCGAAACCGGATTGCTCGGCCACCCGTGCGATATCCGCGATGGCTTCGGCAGTGACAAACTCGTCGACGGCCTCGACACGCTGCGTGGGTAGTTCCAGGGAGAACGAAACGGTCACAAGTGTCCTTTCATTTCGGGGACGAGCATCGCCAACCGCTCGGCGTGGTAGTCGGGCGTGCCGAAGGACAGTTGGCTGGCCTTGGCGCGCCGGACGAACAGGTGGGCATCGTGTTCCCACGTGAACCCGATGCCGCCATGGATGCGCATATTGTCCAGGGCTACCTGCAGTAGGGCCTCCGAACACGCGAGCTTGGCGACCGACGCCGCGATCGGCAAGTGTCCGGTGGCGGCGGTGTCGGGCAGGGCCGCGATCTCGGCCGCATGCCACGCGGCCGAGCGCGCACCCTCCACCTGAATGAGCATGTCCGCGCACCTGTGCTTCACCGCCTGGAAGCTTCCGATGGGCCGGCCGAATTGGATTCGGTTCTTGGCATAGTCGACGGCCATGTCGAGGCAGCGTTGTGCCGCGCCGACCTGTTCGGCGCTCAGCGCGACAATCGCGAGGTCCGATGCGCGAGCCAGGAAGCCCGCGGCATCGCCGTCGGTTCCGACGAGTTCCGCCTGCGCGCCCTCGAAACTCACTGTGGCCACCTTGCGGGTGCGGTCGAGGCCGGCCAGTGGCGTGCGCACCACCCCGTCCGATTCTGCCCGTACGGCGAACAGCGAGATGCCGGCGTCGGTGTTGGCCGCCGCTAGCAGAACATCTGCGGTGTGACCGTCGATCACCATCGGCGCCAGACCGTGGACATGGTGGCGTGTGCCGTTACGCTCACCTCGCAGTGTCACCGCCGCAGGGTCCCAGGCGCCGAGTCGGCCGTTCAGGATCAGCGTGGCGGTTGTCGATCCGTCGGCGAGCCCTGGGAGGAATCGTTCCGCGGCCGCTTGGTCGCCGCAGGCCAGGATGGCTTGGGTCGCCAGGCCCACGGTGGCGAAGAACGGGGAACATAGCAGCGCCCGCCCCATTTCCTCGAAAACCACCGCGAGTTCGGTCACCCCGGCGCCGGCACCACCCCACTGCTCGGGAACGGCGATACCGTGCAAGCCCAATTCGCCTGCCATCTGGCGCCAGGATGCCTCGTCGTAGCCGCTTTCGGTCTTCATCAACTCGCGGACGGTGCTGCTGGGCGACGTCGCGGTCAGGTACTCGCGCACGACGCCGCGGAGCTCGTCGGTCTCAGTCATCGGCGTACCGATCGCGTTGTCCACCAGTGCCGTTGATGAAGCCGAACCTTTCTTGACGCGGACATGGGTGCCGTCACGGTCGACCCCCGCGGCCCTTACTCGGAATCCCGGCTCTGGGTAGCCTGAATAACCCCTACCGGATCAGGATAGTATGATTTTTGAAATTGGAGAATAATCATTCTCGCTTAAGGAGTCACGGGGTGACGAAACTCGACTACGGGATCTTCGACTGCGATACCCACTGCTACGAGACACGGGACGCGTTCACCCGCTACCTTCCGGAGAAGTTCCGGGACCGGGCTATCACGACCGTGCGGGGAGCGGACGGTGTCGAGGTGATCCTGGCCGGGCACCGGGTGGCCACGTTCAACAGTGAGGGGGGACTGGGTCTCGACGTCGCCTACCGGCCCGGTTCCCTGAAGGAGATGCTGCGGCAGATGGGCTCGGGCAACCCCGAGGAATCCTACGAACCGCAACCCATGCAGCCGGAATTCGTCGAGCGCACTGCGCGTCTGTCCGTCATGGCGGAGCAGAACGTCGAGCGCATGGTCATCTATCCGAGCGGTATGGCCCTGGCCGCTGAACACTACGTCGACGACACGGCGGCGCTCTATGCCAATCTTCGTTCGTTCAACCGGTGGTTTGACGAAGAGTGGGGATTCAATTACCACGAGAAGATCTTCGCAACGGCCCTGATGTCGTTGCGTGACTTGGATTCTGCCATCGCCGAGACTGAGGCGATCATTGCGCAGGGGGCTAAGTTCGTGCTGCTGCCGACAGGGCCGGCGTACGGTCGCTCACCGGGTGACCCCTACTTCGACCCGATTTACGCACGTCTGCAGGAGGCCGGCTGCATCCTGGTTTTTCACATCATGCCGTTCTGGTACTTCACTGCGATCTCACCCGCGTGGGGACAGAGCCCAGACCCGGCTTCATGGCACATGTCGGCGTGGCAGTGGATGAACGTCTACGGCCAGCGGCCGATCGAGGAGACGTTGTCCGCGCTGATCTTCGACAATCTCTTCGGTCGATTTCCGGACCTGAACGTTCTCGTTGCCGAGCACGGGGCGGAATGGGTGCCGTTCTTCGTCAGGCATATGGACAAGAGCCGCGGGATGGGCCGCAATGGCCCGTGGATCGGGGGGAAGCTGACCGAGCGGCCGTCGGCGATCTTCCGCCGCCATGTGCGTGTCGTGCCGTACCCCGAGGACGACATCCCAGCGGTCGTCGCCAGTATGGGATATGACGATTGCCTGGTCATGGGCTCGGATTACCCGCACGCGGAAGGCATGGCCGAGCCGGCCGATTTCGTGAAGCTGCTAGACCCCCTCGACGACGTCGTCAAGCGGCGGATCATGCGCGACAACGCCGAGCAGTTGCTTTTTCGGAGTTGAGGCGGCGTGCCCGGCGAGAGTTCATCTGACGTCGAGCTCGACCTGCTGCGGGCGTCGGCGCGCGAATTTCTCGCCGAACGGGCAGAGAAGGGCTCCGTCAAGGACCTCGCGGCGATGGACTGGACGGGGTTACTTGTCGATGAGGTGCTCGGTGGTGCCGGCCGGCGTCCGGTCGAAACGTGCGTCATAGCCGAGGAACTCGGGCGAGCGCAGGACGCATCGGCGTGGTTGGGCACCACCGTGGCAGCTGCAGCGGTTGCCTCGGCGCCCGATGAGGTCAGGGAACCGTTGTTGCCCGGCCTGCTCACCGGAGCCGTGACCGCGGGCTGCAGCCTGGCCGGCGACTCGGCACGGGTCGTTCGCGGCGACCAGACGGACCTGGTGATTACTCTGGGCCACAACGGAGTTCATCTGCATCGCGACCTGAATCGGCGGCAGTTCACGCCGGACGGCGATCTACTGGACGTCACCCGGACGGTATGGCGGATTGATCTCGCAAACGCGCCGGGCGTCTCGATCGGATCACCCGAGCGGGCCGCGCAGTTACTCGGGATTGCTCGGTTGCTGGTATCCGCCGACTCTCTCGGGGCCGCATCCATGACTTTGGAGCGGCTCACGGCCTACCTCAGGGAGCGGGTGGCGTTCGGCGCGCCGATCGCGAGCTTTCAAGCGATCCAGCACCGGCTCGTCGAGCTGCTGACCTTCGAGGTCAAAGCGCGCGCCGTGATCACCAGGGCGGCTCGGGCAATCGAGGCCGGGGACGAGCGGGCGACCGCGCTGACCGCGGCGGCGCACGCGTTCGTAGCGGCGAAAGCCGCAGCCGCCGTGGACGAGTGCATGCAACTGTCCGGTGGGATCGGCTTCACCTGGGAGTATCCGCTGCACTACGAACTGCGCCGCGTCTTCACCAATGCACACCTGATCGGAACGGCGCGGTCCAGCCGGGCGCTGCTGGCGGAGGAATCGGGATGGTGAGCGTCTTCGGGGATCGGCCCAGCGAGGCGCAGCTGGCCGAATTCAGGCAACGGGTCAGTGCCCACATCGCCGAACATGCACCGGCGATCGAGGCGCGCGAAGGACATCGGGCGCCGGAGACCGACGAACAGGAGGCATTGCTGCGCAGCTGGTTCGCCGGCCTGTTCGAGGCGGGGCTGGTGGGTGCGGACTGGCCGGTCGAGTACGGTGGTCGCGCCGATCACCACCCGCTGCACGACCGCATTGTGAGCGAGGAGATTCTGCGGGCCCGCGCGCCGCGCCCTGTCGACCAGGTCAACCTGGCCGCGCATGTGCTGCTGCACTTCGGTTCCGAAGAGCAGAAGCAAAGGCTGCTGCCACCGATCCGCAGCAGCGAGCATGTCTGGTGCCAGCTGCTCAGCGAGCCCGACGCCGGCAGCGACATCGCGGGAGTGCGCAGCCGCGGTGTGCGGCAAGACGACGGCGGCTGGCTTATCGACGGGCAGAAGACCTGGATCACCGACGGCCACTGGGCGGACATGGGGCTTGCCCTGATCCGCACCGACCCGGCGTCCTCCCGCCACCATGGCCTGTCGGTCTTCACCGTGCCGCTGGCGGCGGACGGTGTCGACGTCCGTCCGATCCGGACGATCGGGGATGCGATCGAGGTCAACGAGGTCTTCCTCACCGGGGTACGGCTCGGGGCCGACAGCCTGATCGGCGAGGTGGGGCAGGGTTGGTCAATCATCATGGCCGGCCTTGACTTCGAGCGATTCGGCATCGGCGGGAATGTCATCCTGCTGGAGCTGCTGATCGATGACCTGGTCGTCATCGCTCGCCACGCGCACGTCGACGGCGTGCCCGCACTGGAGTCCGCCGACATCCGCCAGCAGGTGGCGGAGTTGGCTGTCGAGGTCGAAGTGGCCAAGGCATTCATCGACGACCACGTGGAGCGGCTGACATCGGGCGACGAACAACCAGGCGACGGCTCGATCGCCAAGTTGAGCTTCGCCGAGACCTACCACCGAGTCTCGGCCTATGGCGCGGAGCTGGCGGCGTCTGCGACAGTGGTCGGGGACGCGCATGATGGTGTGCGGCAGGCCAAAGAACGGTTGCGCGAATGCTGGCTGTGGTCGCGCGCCTACACGATATCGGGTGGTAGTTCGGAGATGATGCGCAACATTCTCGCCAAACGCCGTCTGCTGCTGCCGAGTCGATGAGCACACCGCCGACCGCCGAGACCTATTGGGGCCTGGTCGATGCCGCGGCCCGGTCGCATCCCGACTGGATCGTCCTGGCCGATGATTACGGGCGCCAACTGACCTGCGCACAGTTGCGCGACGCCGCGCTTACCTGCGCAGCGGCCCTGGCGCAGCGGGGTATCGGCGCAGGCACGATGGTGTCGTGGCAGCTGCCGAGCACGCTGGAGACGATGGTGGTCATGGTGGCGCTCGCCCGTCTTGGTGCCGTGCAAAATCCGGTGCTACCCATCTGGCGCGAGAGCGAACTGCGGTTCGTGACCGGGCAACTCGAGACCGAGGTGTTCATCGTTCCCGGGCTGTGGCGGAACTTCGACCACGCTGACCTTGCCCGTCGGCTCGCCGATCAGCAGCCCATGTCAGTCGTCGTCATAGACCACGACGCGCCGATCGACGACAAGCTTCGGTTGCCCGCGGGCGACCCGGCGGCGCTGCCGGAGCCGCCGGGCACCGGCGAGGAACCTCGGTGGATCTACTATTCGTCCGGGACGACCGCGGCGCCGAAGGGGGCACGGCACTGCGACCGTTCGGTCATCGCCGGCTCGGCGGGCGTGGTCGGGATCGTGGGCGCATCGAGCGACGACGTGAACCCGATCGCGTTCCCGGTCTCCCACATCGGGGGCGCCGCCATGCTCGCCGCGGGCCTGCGCACCGGGATGCGCCTGGTGCTGTTCGACGCCTTCGATCCGGTCGAGACCCCTTTCGCGGTCGCGGCGCACCGCCCGACTCTGCTGGGCAGCGCCACCCCCTTCTTCGTCGCCTTCATGGCGGCGCAGCGCAGGCACGGTGACGAACCGCTCTATCCCGAGCTGCGGGGATGCGTGGGTGGGGGTGCGCCCATCACCGCCGAGTTGGGACGCCAACTGAGAGAGACCTTTTCGGTCAACGGTGCTGCCAATTCCTGGGGCTTGACCGAGTTTCCGGTCGCTACATCGCAGACGCCGGACGCCGCACCCGAACTTGCTGATCGAACCGTCGGAAGACCGGTGGCCGGGGTTTCGGTGCGGGTCGTCGACGAGGCGGAGCGGGAGGTGGGCGTCGGCGCGGAGGGGGAGCTTCGGCTCAAGGGACCGCAATGTTTCCTCGGCTATGTCGATGCGTCCCTGGATGCCAATGCCTTTGACGCGCAAGGCTGGTTCCGAACCGGTGACTGCGGGCTGATCGACGCCGAGGGGCACGTGGTTGTGACCGGACGCATCAAGGACGCCATTATTCGCAACGCGGAGAACATCTCGGCGCTGGAGATCGAGGGCGTGCTCGCCGCTCATCCCGCCGTCGCAGACGTGGCGGTGATCGGTGTGCCAGATTCCCTTACCGGAGAACGGGTTTGCGCTGTCGTCGTAGTGCGCCCGGGCGCGACGGTTACGCTCTCGTCGATCTTCGATCACTGCCAGGCGCAGGGGCTGAGCAAGCACAAGACGCCTGAGCGCCTCGAAATCGTCGATGCGCTGCCTCGCAACCTGACCGGCAAGGTGCTCAAGAACGAACTGCGGGCCCGCTTCGGCGGCTCCTGAATTCCACCGGAGCCCGGCTGCCTCGCTCAGATGCCGATGAGTTCCTTGAGGTTGGCGCCCATGACCCGTGCCGTGGTGGCCTCCGGCAGGTTCTGAAGTTCCTTGACGAACTCTGCCGGCTCGGCCAGGCCCTCCGGATGCGGGTAGTCCGATCCGAACATCACCCGATTCGCGCCGAGAATGTCGATGAGGTGCGACATGTCCTCCTCGTGAAAGGGGTTGACCCACACATGCCGACGGAAGACGTCGCAGGGATGGTCGCTGAAGTCCTTCGGCTTCTTGCGGTACACCCGGTCGAACGCGTCCATCAGCCGGTTCGCCCACGCCCCACCGTTCTCCACCACACCGATGCGTAGGGCGGGGAAGCGCTCGAACACCCCGTGGGCGATGAAGGCCGCGAGCGTGTCGAAGATGTGGCGGCTCTCCTCATAGATGAAGCCGCGGAATTTAGTCAGCTGAAAGCCCTGGAACTCGTTGCCACCTTCCCAATCGGAGAGGTAGCGGTCGTATCCGGCGTCGGAGTTGTGCATCTGCACTGAGATGCCCGACGATTCGACCAGCCGCCAGAAGTCGTCGAATTCGGGCAGCGCGGGTGACCGCGAGGTGCCGTCGCCGCGCGGCACCGGCGCGGGCCGGATCAGCACTGTCCTGGCTCCGTTGTTCAGGCACCACTCCAGCTCCTCGACGCCCTTGGCGGCGTCGTTGAGCGAGATTGCGGGGACGGCGAAGATGCGGTTCTCGTAGTTGAAGGTCCAGTCGTCCAACAGCCAGCGGTTGAAGGCATGGGTGACCGCGTGGGTGAGTTCGGTGTCGGACTTCGTGCGCTCCTCGAGCATGCCCGCCGTGGTAGGGAACATCACCGCGCCGTCGACACCCTGGCGGTCCATCAACGCCAGGCGCAGGTCGGGACGCCGGAATTCGTCGGGACAACGGATCGGCTCGGCAAGTTCGCGCAACGTCTTACCCTCCGGGTTGACCCCCCGGTAGTAGTCGGCCCACGAACCCGGCGTAGGAATCACCTCGTAGGTCGGGTTCGGTATGGTCTCCGTGACGACGCCGAGGATCTGGAGCTTCTGCCGGCCGTTGATATCGACGAACTTCAGTGCTTCGGAATACTTCTCCGGTAAGTACCGCGTGTAGGCGTCGATCGTCTCGTACATGTGATTGTCCGCATCCCACACTTCCATCTTTTTCTCGTCGCTCATCAGCACCTCCACCCACCTGAGAATCGTGATTCTCAACATAGCAGAACAGTGGTATCCCGGGTCTACGGGCTCATGAAGTGGCCGCCGTCCACCCCCAGGGTTTGCCCGGTGATGTAACGGGCCGTCGGGCCGACCAGGAACGCGACGGCCGATCCGATGTCGCATTCGGGATCACCGACGCGACCCAGCGGAACTCGCCGCGACAGGCGCGCCTCCATCGCCGGATCCGCCTCGATCGCGGCGGTCATCGCGGGCGAATAGGCAAGCGGCGAGACCACATTGACAGTTATTCCGCATGACGCCCACTCGCGGGCCAGACTTTTGGCGAAGCCTCGGAGAGCGCCTTTCATCGTCGCGTAGAGGGGCAGCGTTGCGCTGCCCTCGATACCTGCCGGCGACGTCATGACGAGGAAGGTGCCGCCACGCACCTTCAGCGCACCGTAAGCCGCGGCCGCGCAGTGCTGCGCTCCGCCGAGGGACACCGAGTAGTGCTCATCCCACAGCGAGCGATCGACCTCCGCCAGAAGATGCGGCCGGCTGGACCGGTTGCTGGTGGCGTTGTGCACCACCGCATCTAGTCGTCCTGTCTCGGTGAGGGCGGACGCAACCGCGCTGGCGACTTGGTCCGGCGCGGTAACGTCGCAGCACGCCCATGTCGCACGCTGTCCCCGGTCGGTAATATCCTGGGCGACAATGCGCCCCGACCCGGACCGGGAAGCGACGACCACGTGCGCGCCTTCGGCCGCCAAAGCCATGGCGATACCGCGTCCGACTCCGGCCCCCGAGCCGGTGACCAGTACCGTGTGGCCCTCAAGTCTCACGGCAACATCACCGAGCCGCCGTCCACGATGACGGTCTCGCCGACTACGTGCGTGATGTCGGACCGCAGAAGGAATTTGGTGGTGGCTACGACGGAGTGGACGAGACCCGAGTCGTCCTCTACCGCCGCCGCGGTCAGATGTTCGTCGCAACCCGCCAGTCCGGGCGCAAAGATCCGGACGGGTGCACCGACCATGTTCACCCGTATTCCCTCTGAAAGCCACTGCCGGGCAGCGGATTTGGCCATCGCCCGGATGCCTTCGACGGCGGTGGTGTAGCCCACCAACCCGGCCGAGCCCGCTATACCGATGGTCGGGAGAACCACGACTATCTGCCCGCCCGGTGGCGTCAGCGCGAGCCGCGCCGCCTGCAGCGCGACGAGAGCGTTCCACATCGTCGCCCCGGCATCTGATATGACATCGACGACGGTCACGCCGGCTATTTCGTCGGACAGTGCTCTCGAGAGCAACTCGGCCGGGCCCAGAACGATCGCGGTCATGTGTCGGCCAGCGTTGCCAGTTCTCGTTTGACCACCTTGCCGACCTCGTTGCGGGGCAACTTCTCGACGAACACGACTCGAGCAGGGACGCGGTATGGCGTCAGGTGCTCACGACACCAGGCGATCAGAACTTCCTCGGACAATCCGTCATCGGCGCGTGCGACAAACGCCCAGGGGACTTCGCCGAGGCGCTCATCGGGGATTCCCACCACCGCGGCTTCGCGGACACCGTCGGCGCTGAGCAGCACGTCTTCGACGGTCCCCGGAAAGACCTTGAGCCCGCCGCGATTGATCATGTCCGACACCCGGCCATCGAGCCACAGAAACCCGTCGGCGTCGAACCAGCCCAGGTCACCAGTGTGAAACCAGCCGTCGTCGGTGAGCCGGTCCAGGAAGGCCGGATCGATCTTGCGGGCCGCCGTCGTCGGCGTGCGCACCATCACCTCGTCGTCGACGATGGTCACGTCGATGCCGGGCAGGGGACGTCCGACGGAACCGAGCTTGGTCTCACCCCATTGCCGGGCGTCCCCGGCCGACCATCCGACCACCTCGCCGCCGAGCTCGGTCTGGCCGTATGAGTTCAAGACGATCACCCCGAACCTGTCCCGGAACCGGCCCGCGTGAACGGGTGACAGGGGAGCGGTGATCGACCGAACGATCTTCAGCGGCGACAGGTCGGTCACGGTTTCGTCGTGCAGGACCATCGTCAGCGCAGCGGGCGGCAACACGGTGGAGCGCAACCGGTGCCTTTTGACCAGTTCCGCGAAATCCGCGGGCGCGAACCGCTCCATCAGCACCACGCCCGAGCCGGCACGGAAAGCGAACAGCACCTGGTAGATGCCGGCCCACAGCGACAATGACAGGGGCACCAGGTTCGGCATGGGCGGGCGGCTGGCTTTGTCCGGGCCGGATTTCGCGCCCCGGAGCTTTTCCAGGAGTCGGTCGATCAGGTCGAGCACCGTGGAGTGGCGAAGCGGCACCGGCTTGGGGGGACCTGTGGTGCCAGACGTGAACTGCAGCAGCGCGACATCATCGCCGTAGGCGGGCGAGTTGGCCGGGCGGTCGGAAGGTGCGGCCGTCGCCCATCGCAGCGCCTCACCGGTGATCACCGGTAGGTCAGATGTCGAGAAGCGTTGTGCCAGTTGGGGAGTAGTGAGGACCGCAACGGGGTGCAGTGTCTGCAGCTGGGTCGCGATCTCGATGTCGGGCGCCCGCGGGTTGAGCGGGGTGTAGACGCCGCCGGCGCGCCACGTGCCGAACAGCGCGGCAATGGTGGTGGCGTCGTTGGGCAGCATTGCCGCGACGACCTGACCCTTCGCCAATCCGCTTGCGGCGAGCAAGGTGCCGAGTTGTGCGGCGCTGGCAGCCAGATCATCGCGCGGTACGTCGGCGCCTGGCAGGTGGACCGCGATTACAGGCAGGCCCTCGAGCAGGTCGGCGAGCGTCATGAGTCCGCCTCCAACGGGGCCCATCGCGGAGTCCGCTTGTCCGCGAAGGCCAGCGGTCCCTCATTCTGGTCCGGATGCCCCCACATGGATGTCAGGTGCTTGGCGCCCGCGCGGCAGGCATCAGTGAGGCCGTGTTCGAGCGCGCCCCACAGGGCCCGCTTGGTGGCGCGCATCGCGGCCGGCGAGTTCCTGGCGACCTTCTCCGCAAGTTCTTGGGCGACCTCGCGCAACTTCTCGGGCGGGTCGACGACCTGACTGATCATGCCGAGCTGGTATGCGCGCTGAGCGGAGAGCCGTTCGTGGCTGCCCACCAACGCCATTCGCAGGACCGCCTCGGCCGGCATCTTGCGCATCAGTGCGATCGTCTCCAGGGCGCTGACCTGACCGATCGACACGTGTGGATCGACGAAGCTCGCGTTCGACGACGCGATGACGATGTCGGCGTCGGCCACCCAGTGCAATCCGCCGCCGGCGCACACCCCGTTGACCGCTGTGATGACGGGTTTCTCGACATTGCAGTGCCACGCCGTCAACTTGAGGTCCAACGTCCGCATGGTCTCCTGGAACTGCAGCACGGCCTCACCGTCGAGCTCAGCGACGTCGGCGCCCACCTGGAAGGCGCGCCCGTTCCCGGTGTGCACAATGACCCGCACCTGCGGATCGGCGTTCAATTCCGCCCAGGCTCTGGGGAATTCGGCGCGCATCACGGCGTCGTAAGCGTTCAGCCGGTCCGGCCGGTTGTTGATGATCCAGCCCACCGGTCCGCTTCGCTCGACGACCAGTCTCTGATAGGTCATAAAACCTCCACCGTGTCGGACAGCGGTTGCCACTTCGGTGGGCGCTTCTCTTGCCACGCCCGGGCACCTTCGCCGTGATCCGGGTGATTACGCAGTCGCCAGATCTCGTCCGCGGCCTCGTTGCGGGCCTGCGTCATGCCGACCTCCAGAGAGTTCCACAGTGCCACCTTGGTGGCCCGCATCGCGGTCGGCGAATTCGTGGCGATCGCGGCGGCAAGCCGGCCGGCCGCCGCGCGGAGTTGGTCGGCCGGCACCACCTCGGACAGCATGCCCAGCTCATAGGCGCGCCGCGCCGAGATGCGTTCTCCCCTGCCGCACAACGCCATCCGGGTGATCGCCTCCATCGGGGATTTGCGCGCCAGCGTGATCGCCTCGTAGGCGACAGCCTGGCCGGCCGATACGTGCGGGTCGAGGAACGTCGCCTCATCCGTAGCGATCACGATGTCGGCATCGGCCACCAGGTGTAGACCACCGCCCGCACACACCCCGTTTACGGCCGCGATCACCGGCTTCCACACACCGCAGTGCCAGGATGAGATCCTCAACTCGGCATCTCTGGTCCGGCGTGAATGCCGTCGCATCGTCTCTTTGTCCCGCGCCACCTGCAGCATGTCCATTCCGGTGCAGAATGCGTGACCGTTGGCGGTGTTGACGATCACCCGGACATCGGGGTCGGCGTCAAGGTCGGCCCAGGCGGACTCGAGTTCGTCGAGCATCAGCGCGTCGAACGCGTTCCCGGCGTCCGGCCTGTTCAGGATCAGCCAGCCGATGCCGTCGGATTTCTCTACCACCAGGCGCTGGTACTTGCTCACGAGCGGGGAATGTCTTTCCAGGGCTTGCCTTTCCACTGGTCGGGTTCTTTGGGCAATCCGAGTACCCGTTCGCCGAGGATGTTCTTGTTGATGTCAGTGGTGCCGCCCTCGGTTCCGTTGGCGAGGCTGCGCAGCATTCCCCGGACGTCGCGCGGCAGCACGTCTGGGTCGTCGGCGGCGGGCCAGGCGACCGCGTCGATGCCCAGCAGGTCGACCATGAGGTCCTGGATCTGCTGGTTCAGCGTGGCCTGGTGCACTTTGCCGATCGAGGACGCCGCACCGGGGGACTGGCCTGCGGAAAGGGCTGCGCGGACACGGGCGTTCGTCCAGCCACGGATCTGCTCCTGTGACCACAGGCGCATGACCTTGTTGCGGACCAACGGGTCAGCCCATTTCCCCGTTTCTTGTGCGAGGGTGATCAGGCGCGTGGCGCCGGAGCCACCGAGCCGGCCCGTGCCGCCTGACCCGGAGCCCGAAACCATCTGGCGCTCACTGGACAATGTCGATGCGCTGACGCGCCATCCGTCGTTGATCTCACCCACGCGGTGCTCATCGGGGATTCGTGCGTTGTCAATGAAGACCTCGTTGAACTCCGCTTCGCCGGTGATCTGGCGCAGCGGTCGCACCTCTACGCCTGGTTGATGCATCTCCAGCAGGAAATAACTGATGCCCTTATGTTTTGGCGCGTCGGGGTCGGTGCGCGCGAGCAGGATCGCGAAGTCGGCTTCGTCGGCCCAGGTGGTCCAAACCTTTTGGCCGGAGATCACCCAGCTGTCACCGTCCCGGACGGCTCGCGTTGCGAGCGAGGCGAGATCCGAGCCCGCACCCGGTTCACTGAAGAGCTGACACCATTTCTCGTCGTTGCGCACGATCGGGGGCAGGAACCGCAAGCGCTGTGCTTCGGTGCCGTGGCTGAACAACGCCGCGGCGGCATTGTTGAGCCCCAACGGATTCAACCGGAACAGCCGCAGTGGACGCAGAACCCGATCGATCGCGCTGGCGACCTCGTTACCGAGACCGAGGCCGCCATACTCGGGTGCCCACGTCGGCACCACCAGGCCGGAGGCGGCGAAAACCGGATACCAACGCTGGTAATCCGCGTGGCTGCGCACCGCCCGCAAGGCGGCGGGACTCTTGGCCGCGGCGGTCCGCCAGGCTGCGGGAACCTCGGCCTCGATCCAGCGCTGCGCCTCCGCGACTGCCTCGGCAGTGCTGGTCGAATTGGTGATCGGCAGCGCCATCATCGACCCTGAAACTTCGCGTCGCGCTTGTCGCGGAAGGCCGCCAGGCCCTCTTTGAAGTCTTCGCTGCGGCTGGACAGCTCCAGAGCCAATGCCTCGTTCTGCAGATGGCGATCAAGATCGAGCCCATTGCCGGTCTGGAGCAGCCACTTGGTGAGTCCCAGGGACACCGTTGGTGCCTCGCCGAGCTGTGCGACGAGCTGCTCTGCGAGCAGACCCAAATCGTCAGGCGGACAGCTGCCGTGGATGATCCCCCAGTCGGCCGCGGTCGCACCGGTGATCTCCTGGCCCAGCATCAGTAGTTGTCTGGTACGAACCAGCCCGATAAGCCGGGGCAGCAACCATGTGGCGCCGCTGTCCGGCGTGAAGCCCCGGGCCATGAATGGCTCCCAGAACCGGGCGTCGTCGGCGGCGATGCAGAAGTCCGATGCCAGCGCAATGTGGAATCCGAGGCCCGCCGCCCAGCCGCGCACCACGGCGACGATGGGCACCTGGGTCTCCAGCATCAGCGGGATGAGCCGGTTGGCCTTGTTCGGCAGCCGACGCTGGGTGCTGCCCACCCTGGGCTTGCGCTCCGAGCGCGTGTTGTTGGCGATCAGGTCGGACCCGGCGCAGAAATCCGGCCCCTCGGCGTCGATCCTGATGACCCGTACCGCCTCGTCGGTGCCCGCAGCCGCAAAATGTCCGATCATCGCGTCGAGCATCTCGTCGTTGACCGCATTCCGGCGGTCGGCGCGGTCCAGGGTCAAACCCAGTACAGGCCCTTGCTGCTCGGCGCGAAGGTCCGGCACGCTGTGGTAACCCATGGCCTCAGCGCTCGGCGAACTGGACGGACACGGCGGAGAGTAGCTCGGCGAGGTTGCCGGCCGCACCGGGCGGATCGGGTAGCCGTACCGGACCCAGTTCGCGGCTGGGCAGCAAGATCGTGGCGCTCCCCGGCGCCGTGACCTCGCCGCGCTGGTTGGTCGCCGCCAATTCGAGATCGACCGCGGGGCGGTCATCGGAGGCAAGGTACTTGCGCATCACCTTTCCGGTGATGGTATGCAGATCGCCGACGTAGTTGAAGAGCCGGAACTCGCAGTCCAGCTTCCACAGCCAGGCGTCGTCACCCATCCAGTTCGTACACAGGTGGACAAGCCACGTCTCGCGCATCCGCCCGTAGTCGAACGTAGTGGGATTGCCGGCATTTCGGGCCGCGTCCGGATCCCAGTGCACGCGTTGCTGCACATCCGGGACGCCGTGCTCGTCAGGGGTATAGAACCGGGGAATGCGTTGTCGGTTAAGCCATGCCAGCCGCAGGGGACGTACGCCGTACATTCCGGTCCCCATACCGACGTGCCAGCAGACCATGTCGGTGACCGTCAGTGGGCCTTTGGTCAGTGGGCCGACGTCGTCGCCCTCGTTGACGTCTTCCCACCACCGTGGTTCCGGCCCGCGCGGTGCCTCGCGTGCATACCTCTCGTCGATTTCCGCGATCTCTTCGGGCGTCCAGGATTTCGGCTCGACGGCCTCGTATTTTTTTAGGCCGCGCGCCTTGCTTCGCTCGGTGCGGATCATGTTGCGGTACTGGCCGCCCAGGATGACGCCTTCGTCGTCGCGAAATACCTGCGCGGACCATTCGTGGACGGCCCGGCCGGCGAATTCGCTGCTCTTGTCCAGCGCCGCAACCAGAGCGTTGCGCCGGAAGACCCGGTGATTCGCACGCAGCGGAGCCCACCATTCGCGCGACGACGAGGCGTAGAAGGCGTGGACACCGCGAAGCGGATCCCCCTTGGTCAACGCGCGGTCTTCGTCGGAGAGCGTGGTCACCTCGTCCTCGCCGATCAAGGTGTCACCGCCCACGAGCGCCGGCGGCGCGATCGGCTCGCCCCACACGGATTTCGCCGCGTACTCCGGATCTGCCCACAGCGGGTTGGCGTCGCCGTAGCTCTCCGCCACGTGCCGGAAACAGTCCTCGTTCGGGCGAAAGTAATGCGGCGGCTGGGTATGCGGAACGGCGATACCGATGGTGGCGCGCAACCGGGCCAGTCCCTCGTCGGTAATCTGGCCGGTCTCGGGCATGGAAATTAAGATACCCGAAAAGCGGAAACGTCGTTAACGTAGGGATGGGGCACATGACTGTAGAAGAGTCGGGGATTGTGACAGCCGTCGGTGACGACGCGGTCCTGCGAATCACAATTGATCGTCCAGATGTCGGAAATTCGTTGTCGCCGTTGGCTCGTGAAGCCCTCACCGACGCTTTCACCCAGGCGAACGATGATCCGGCCGTGCGCGCGGTGCTGCTGGCTGCGGCGGGGGAGAGGCACTTCTGCGCGGGCGCCGGCCTGGCACCTCAGGCATCGGACCAGTCGCCGAAATCCGTGGCTGACCGGCAGCCCGGCGACATCGCCCGGATGCTGCAGCAGGGCTGGCAGCGTTTGGTCGCGTCGATACTCGACTGCGACAAACCAGTGGTCGCCGCGGTCAAGGGCGCCGCCGCGGGCGCCGGCGCGAGCATGGTGCTGGCATGCGACCTGGTCGTGATGTCCACGGAGGCAAGGCTTATCCATGCTTTTGTGCACCGCGGGATTCTGCCGGATTCGGGCGCCATCTTCCTGTTGACGCGGATTGTGGGACTACGCAAAGCCGCCGAACTGCTAATGCTCGGTGAGCCCGTCGATGCTTCGACGTGTGAGCGCCTCGGCATTGTCAATCGGGTGGTCGCACCCGGTGACACGGACGCCGCCGCGGGCGATATGGCGGGACGTCTTGCAGCGGGCCCGACCGTGATGTTGGCGCTCACCAAGCGATTGTTGTCAGTGTCGTCGGAGTCCGGCCGCGACCGCGCGTTCGAACAGGAGGCGTGGGCGCAGGAAGTGGTGTCTCGAACCGCCGACCTGCAGGAAGGACTGCGGTCATTCGCCGAGCGCCGCAAGCCCGACTTCCGTGGCCGCTGAGCGTCAAACCGTGGCCGGTCCGCCCCGGATGGTGAACGTGGAGCTGTCATCAATCCGATCGATCGCCTCGGCCACCGTCTCCGCCGTGAGGGCGCCGTCCTCGATGCCCTTGGTGACCCCGATGAACACGCGCGACACCTTCCCGCCGCCCACCGAGTAGATGTGTGCCGTGCGATCGCAGCTGGGGTGTGACAGGTAGACGACCACCGGTGTGACCAGTTCGGGGTTCATCGCCTTGCCCGCCTCGCCCATGATGTCCTCGGTCATCCGCGTCCGGGCGATCGGCGCGATGGCGTTGACCGCAATGCCATTGCGTTGCCCCTCGATGGCCAGGACGTGCATCATCCCGACCAGGCCCATCTTCGCGGCGCCGTAATTCGCTTGCCCGAAGTTCCCGAAAAGGCCTGTGCCCGAGGTGGTCTGGACGATGCGGCCATAATTGCGCGCGCGCATGACCGGCCACACCGCGCGGGTGACGTTGAACGTGCCGGCGAGGTGCACCCCGATCACCGCGTCGACCTGTTCGGCGGTCATGTTCTTGAACGCGGCGTCGCGCAGGATCCCGGCGTTGTTGACCAGGATGTCCACCTGTCCGAAGGCGTCCATCGCCGCGGCCACGATCGCCGCGCCACCCTCGTCCGTGGCGACCGAGTCGCCGTTGGCTATGGCGGTGCCGCCGGCCGCGATGATCTCATCGACCACGCTCTGGGCCGCCGATGTCGAGGCGCCGGTACCGTCCACCGCGCTACCCAGGTCATTGACCACGACGCGTGCTCCGCGCCGGGCCAGCTCCAGCGCGTGGCAGCGGCCGAGTCCACCACCGGCACCGGTGACGATGGCTACCTGGTTGTCGAAAGTCATTGAGTGCATGCGTGAGAGGTTACATTTACTCTGAAAGAGAACGGACATTTGCATCGGAGGCGCTCATGGGTGGCCGTGTTGACCTGCTGGGACACGCGCCCCGGCGGGCCGCGGTGCGCAGGCCCCGGTACCGTGCCAGCGGATCGTGGTCGCCCGAACCGGTCGACGTCGTGCGTTCCGCGGCGGCGCGGCATCCGCATCGGCCGGCCTTGAAGGACAGGACCGGCGAGTTGACCTATGCGGGCCTCGACGCCCGCGTCGACAGCGCTTGCCGCGCGATGGTCGAGGCCGGTGTGGCGGCGTCGACCCCGGTGCTCCTGGTGGTGGGCAACGATGTCGAGTCGGTGGTCGCGGTACATGCCGCCCTACGGTTGGACGCGGTGATCCTGCTGGTGCCGCGCAGTGCGGGCGCCAGCCAGGTGGCGGACATCCTCTCGCGCACAGCCGCCGCGTACGGGGTGGCGCCGAACTGGCCGGTTAAGGCTGAACTTGCGGGCCGGTGCCGATGGATCGAGACGGACCGCGGGGCGGGTGACAGCGTCGTCGACAGGTGCCGTCGGCCGGCCGACGAGCCGTGCTTTGTGTTGTACACCTCGGGGACCACGTCGAAACCGAAAGGCGTCGTGCACTCGCTGAGCACGTTGCTCAAATCGTCCACCAATTACATCGCCGCGGCGGGTCTCACCGAACGGGACCGCATCTTCCTCATCAGCCCGCTGGCGTCGGTCACCGGGGTGCTGCAGGCCGTGTTCATCCCGCCCATGCTGGGTGTGCCGGTCGTCCTCGAGGACCGCTGGGACCCCACGACGACGTGCGAACTGCTGGTCTCCTCGGGAGCCACCTGGTACGGGGGCCCCGATCGCCTCCTCGATCGGTTGCTCGACGAAGCCGTGGCCCGCGACGTGCAGATCCCTTTGCGCGCCGTCTATCTCGGCGGCACCATGTTGGATCGGCGCATCGTGGAAAGGATCGAGAGCCGGTTCGGCATCGTCGTCATGCGCGCCTACGGATCTTCCGAAGTGCCGGTGAGCAGTTCGGGTCTGCGCGATGAAACCGCGCAGGTACGCCACGCCGACGACGGGGTCCCTCTCGACGACGTGGAGGTACGGATCGGTTCCAGCGGCGAGGCCTCCGAGTGCTGCGTCCGCGGGCCGCACGCGTTCCTCGGCTACGCAGACCCCGCCGACGACACAGCGGCATTCGACGGAGACTGGTTCCGCACCGGCGATGTGGCGGACCTGACCGGCGGCCGAGTTCGTATCGTCGGCCGGATCAAGGAGATTGTCATCCGCAACGGGATGAAGATCCCCACCGCCGAGGTCGAAGAGGCGGCCGCGCGGATCGACCGGGTCCGGGAGTGCGCGGCATATTCGGTCGCCGACGCGACGACCGGGGAGCGGCTCGCGTTGGCCATGGTTGTGGACGGCGCGACCCCGATGTCGCTATCGGAAGTCGTCAACTCACTGGTCGCGGAGGGGCTGCCCAAGTACAAGCTGCCCGAAGAGTTGGTGTTCTGGGACGAGCCGCTGCCGGTCAACGCCAACGGCAAGGTCGAACGCAACACGCTTGACGCGCGGTCCGCGGGCAGGCCGCGTGTCCTTGCCGATCGGCTGGCCACCGCTACCGGGGCCGAAATACCGGGACAGTAAATCCGTCTGAATCCCGGCGGAAGGCGATCTGGAGATCGAGGTCCGCGCGCAATTCGTCGACAGGGCAGTCTTCGACAACCGTCATCAGCCTGGGGCCCTCGGCGAGGTCGACCATCGCCAACACGTAGGGCGTGCGCGCGTCGAAGGGTGCCGCGTTCTGGTGGATAACGCTCCATGTGTAGAGGCGCGCGCGCCCGCTCGCCTCGGTCAGAACGACGTTCTCGCTCCAGCAGTGTGGGCAGAATGGGCGGACATACAACGACTTTCGGTCGCATGCTGCGCATGCGTTGACGACCAGGCGCCCGTCCTGCACCGCTGTCCACCAGGATTCACTGTCACTGTCGACGGTGGGGCGGTCGGGGCCGGTCGGCGTTTCCATCACTGCCTCGCCAGGATCATCGTCGCGCTGTGGGTGAAGAAGCCGCCCATCGCATGCACGCATGCCAGCCGGGCCTCGTCGACTTGTCTTGGCCCGCATTCGCCGCGGAGCTGTCGCACGGCCTCGACCATGAGGAACATGCCGCGCATGCCTGGGTGGCAGGAGGCCAGGCCGCCGCCGTCGGTGTTGGTCGGCAGAGCGCCACCCGGGCGCAACGCACCCGACGCGATGAACGGGCCGCCTTCGCCTTTGGCGCAGAACCCCAGATCCTCCACCGTCAGCAACACCGTGGAGGTGAATGAGTCATAAAGCTGACACACGTCGATGTCACCAGGGCGGACGCCGGCCTGCGCGAATGCGGCGGGGCCTGACCTCGCTGCCGCCGACGTCGTGAAATCCCCCCACTCGCTCATGCTCACGTGTGACGTCGCGTCGGTCGCCCCGAGAATCCAGATCGGCGTTTTGGCGCAATCCCTGGCGACTCGTTCGCTAGCCAGCACAACCGCCCCACCACCATCGGTGCGCAGGCAGACGTGTTTGGTAGTGAACGGATCGGCGAGCATCGGTGCCGCCGCTACATCGTCGACGGTGATGCGATCGCGTTCAAACGCGTTGTCATTCAATGCCGCCCATTCGTGCGCGGCTACGGCGACCTCGGCGAGCTGCTCGACGGTGGTGCCGTGCTCGATCATGTGCCGTCGGGCGGCCATGGCGTACTTGGCAATGAGAGTCGCGCCGAACGGGGCTTCGTACTGCAGGGCGCCACCGGTGCCCATCGCCGCCGCCGAGGCGCGCACGCGGCGCTTCACGTCCGAGCGTGCAGTGGAACCGTATGTGAGCAGGGCGACGTCGATCTCGCCCACGCTGATGGCCGCTGCCGCGTGGCGTGCCATCACCTCCCAGGACGACCCGCCGACATTGGTCGCGTCCACCCACATCGGGCGCAGGCCCAGATACTCGCTGACTTCGACGGGAGGCAACAGCGATCCGTGTCCGCCGAAACCCTGGATGTCATCCTTGGTCAGGCCCGCGTCGGCGATCGCACGCCGTGCGGACTGCGCCATCAGCGCCATGGCGGTTTTGTCCGGCACTCGTCCGCAGTCCGAGAGGGCGGCACCCACGATGGCGACACGATTGGGCGGCATGATCAATGGTTATCACATGGAAAACATCATTAGCGAAGAGGTGGAACGCCGGTTCTCGTTCGGTTAACGTGGGCATGTGCAGGGATCGCTCCGGGACGCACTCAAGGGTGACGGCCTGGTGCTGTGCCTGGCGCTGCTGAACTCTCGTACCCCGGATGTTCCGGCAATCGCGGCAGCCTGCGGTTACGACGCCGTGTACGTCGATCTCGAACACACATCCGCGTCGCTGGAGACGGCGGCGATGCTGTGTGCCAGTGCAGTGGGCGCAGGCATCTCCGGACTCGTCCGGGTCGCCTCGCACGATCCCAGCGTCATCGCCCGCGTTCTCGACGGAGGCGCAGTAGGAATCATTGTGCCGCACGTTAATTCAGTAGAAGAAGCTCAAGCGGTGGTGGACGCGGCCCGGTTCCCGCCGAGCGGACACCGATCCATCTCCGGGCCTAACGCGGTGAGCGGCTACGGCGAGAGAACCGCCACCGAACTGGCCGGGCTGCTCGAGCGGCACACGGTCGTGGCGGTGATGGTCGAGACACCCGAAGCTGTCGAGGCTTGTGACTCCATTGCGGCAGTACGCGGAATCGACATGATCCTACTGGGTCCGAGTGATCTGACCGCCGAGATGGGCATCCACGGGCAGTATGAGAATGATCATTTCCACCGTGCAGTAGAATCGGTTGCGGCGGCTTGTCGTCAGCACGGCGTGGCACTGGGAGTGGCGGGGATCAGGTCCCTTGACCTGCTGAATCGCTTCGTGGGCCTTGGTCTGCGATTCATCTCGGCAGGTACCGATGTCGGGATGATGACGGAGGCGGCCACCGCCCGGGCGCGCGCCCTGCGAGCGCTCGAGTCATAGCCGACACCTGCGCCACGACAACGAGGAGCACCGATGCCCACCCCGATCTACACCGAACAGGTCACCGACCCGATGGCCTGGACCGGCGCCGACTTCTCGAGCAAAGAAGACTTCGCCTTCGACCTGTCGGCCCGCAATGTGGCTGCGCTGGAATCGATCCTGACGAAGACTGCGCGCAAGGACCGGGACGACATCACGCCGGAGGACGCTCGGCACCCCGATCTCGACGACGATCTCACACGGCTGTATTCCGACCTGATGTTCGGAAAGGGATTGGCGTGCGTTCGCGGCTTTCCGGTCGAACAGCACTCGATCGAGGATCTCGAACGCATCTACTGGGCATTCTGTACGCACCTGGGATACCTGGTGTCCAACAACTCCTTCGGACACCGAATGGTGCGCGTCCAGGAAGAGATCTTGCCGGGTGGGGTGCAACCCGCACGGGGCACCAAGTCACGCGCGGAGCTGGCCATGCACAACGACGCGGCCGATATCCTGTCGCTGCTGTGCGTGTACCCCGCAGCTCAGGGCGGGGAGAGCCAGTTCGCCAGCGGACCCGCGGCGCACAATCGGATACTGGCGGAGCGTCCGGACCTGCTGGGGGTGCTCTACCAAGGATTTCCGCACCACCGCCGAAGCGAGCAGCCCGACGACCAACCGGACGTGACACCTTATGACGTGCCGGTCTTCTCTCAGGTCGACGGTCGGATCTGCATCAACTTCACCTACAGCAGCATCCTGCCGGCCATGCACACACTCGGACGGGAGTTCACTCCCGCGCAGGAGGAGGCCGTCGAACTGTTGCGCCGCATCCTCGTCGAGCAGCAGGTGGAATTCCGGCTGGAATCCGGAGAGGCGGCGGTTGCCAACAACTTCGCCATGTGCCACTCGCGCTCCGACTTCGTCAGCAGCAACGACCCCAAGAAGGCCCGCTGCTTCCTCCGAGCCTGGATGGAAGTGCCCCGAGAGGACCGGCGGCTGCCGATCGGTCGCGAATACTTCCACATGGAGAACAAGGATCTGCGGCTCGGCTACGACATCGTGGCCGGCCGCGACGGCGCCATCGCGCGCAACGACTACAAGAACGTGAACACTGAACTTGCCGACATGTTCAAGGCGGCGCAGGCGAAGCCCAGAGTCAGAAACACGTGAGCGCCCGTCCGCGTCTGGTCTACGAGCGCTGGACTGACCTTGTGGCCGGTCAGATCCTCACAGACTGTGACGTTGACGTGGTCCAACTCGACCTGAGCGCGGAGGCTGAAACCAGTTGGAGTTCAATGGAATCCGCCCACGGGTACCAGGTGGCCACCCGCACCGATGTGGCAGGATACGCCGACGGTGCGCAGTGGCTGGTGGGTCCGGGGTTGGTGCGGCGTTGCGAGAGCCTGCTGGCTGTGTGTTCGGCCGGAGCGGGATACGACGTGATCGACATGGAAGCGTGCACCCAGGCGGGCATCGCCGTCTGCAACAATTCCGGTCCAGGCGCCGAAGCTGTGGCCGAGCACGCTCTGGGCTTCATGCTCGACCTCGCCAAGAACATCACGGCCGCCGACCGCGTACTGCGCGCCGGGCCGCTGGGTGATCGGTTGGCGCTGCGTGGAACTCAGCTCTTGGGGAGGACGCTGGGCATCATCGGACTCGGCGCGATCGGGGGCCGCCTGGTCGAGTTGTGCGCACCGTTTGCCATGGATGTCCTGGTCTTTGATCCTTACCTCGACGTCACCGGCGCGCAGGCCCGTGGCGTGCAAGTCGTCACACTCGCCGAACTTGTCGAACGTTCGGATTTCGTCCAGGTGACGTGCCCGCTGACGAGTGAGACCGAGGGGCTCATCGGACGGGCGGAGTTCGCGGCGATGAAATCGAGCGCGTTCTTCATCTCAACGGCACGCGGGCCCATCCACGACGAAGCTGCGTTGTTTGATGCCTTGAAGAACGGCGGCATCGCGGGCGCGGGGCTCGACGTGTTTCATGAGGAGCCCCCGCAGCAGGACAACCCGCTGCTTCAGTTCGAAAACGTTGTGGCGACTCCACACACCGCGGGTATCACGGTCGAAGCGGCGCGCGACCTCGCTGTTGCCACGGCCACACAATGGCAGAGAATATTCGCCGGTGGCGTACCACCGCGTTTGTTGAACCCGGAGGTGTGGCCGCGCTACCGCGCGAGGTTCACCGACATCTTCGGATTCCGGCCTGACGCCATAGACGCATCGGAGAACGCTTCGCAGAAGGGCGGCGACACCAGGTGACGAACTACAACACGATCGAGGTCGAGGTCAGGGGTCATACGGCATGCGTGACCCTGAACCGTCCCGAGGTGCTGAACGCGATCAACGACGAGATGATCGCCGAACTCGCCGCTGCCTATGCGGAAATTGAACGTTCGCAGGATATCTGGACTGTCATCATCACTGGCGCCGGCCGTGCCTTGTGCGTCGGGGCGGATGTGAACAAGGCCGCCGACCATGACATGGAGAACGCCGCGGGCATCGACAACCAGGGCGAACCGATTTTGAGCTCGCTGCGACAGTGGGACGCGCCGCAGGAGGCCACCCCGCCGTGGCTGCAGATGACCAAGCCGATCATCTGCGCGGTCAACGGAATTGCGTGCGGTGCGGGAATGGACCTCGTCACCACAGCCGACATCACCATCGCCTCCGATCGTGCAACGTTGATGGACCCGCATGTCAGCATCGGTGTGACATCCGGTCGCGAGGGCGTCAGGCTGGCCCGGATCCTGCCGCTGCCCGTCGCGATGCGGCTGATTCTGATGGGGAAACACGAGAAACTCGATGCACAGCGCGCCTACGACCTCGGGATCTTCACGGAGGTGGTCGGGCACGACCTGTTGATGGCACGAGCCTGGGAGATCGCCGAGATCGTGAATTCCAATGCACCGCTGGCGGTCCGGGGCTCGAGAATGGCGGTCCGCAAGGGACTCACACTACCGATCTACGAGGCGGAACTGCTGGCCGAAAACTACCGCATGAAGGTTGCACTGACCAAGGACGCCATCGAGGGGCCGCGGGCCTTTCTGGAGAAGCGCACCCCCGAGTGGAAAGCGCGATAACGCAACAGGTCCGGTGCGCTAGGCGAGTCCGAAGAACCGCTTCGCATTGGTAGACAACACCTTTCGCTTGGTCTCTTCATCCAGGCCCTCAGTGGCCTTGTTGGCGACCTCCAGGCTTCTCGGCCAGTTCGTGTCGTTGTGCGGGTAATCCGTCTCGAACATGAGTTGATCAGGCCCGACCAGATCGAGGATGCGGAACGCAACCGGGTCACCGAAGGTGGAGAAGTACACGCGCCCATGCACCTGGCTGCTGGGCGGTTCCGTCAGCAGGGGATGGATGCCGCCCCAGGCTCGACGATCTTCCCAGACCTCGTCAACACGCTGCAGGTAGTACGGGATCCAGCCCGCCTGCGCCTCGGCAAACGCGATCTTGAGGTTGGGAAATTGTATGAGCTTGGCGGAAAAGAGCCAGTCGACAAGGGCGATTGTGCAATTGACCGCCATCAGCGCGCTCGTGACGACGTGTGGGGAGTCAGGGGAGGACTTGGTGAGGGACGAACTCGACCCGATATGCAGCATGATGCCCACTTCATTGCGCTCACACGCGGCGAAGAACGGATCCCAGTAACCACTGTGGATGGACGGCAGATCGAGGCGCGAGGGCAACTCGGAGAAACAGACGGCGCGCATCCCTTTGGCGGCGAATCGATCCACCTCTCTAGCAGCGAGTTCCACGTCCCACAGTGGAATGATTCCCAGCGGGATCAGCCGGCCGTTGGAACTGCCGCCCCACTCGTCGATCTGGAAATCGTTGTAGGCCTCGACGCACAGCCTGGCGAGCTCTTTGTCCTTGCCGTAAAGGAATCGCTGGCCGCAGAAGCGCACGAGCGTGTTGGGGAAGCAGGCCGACGCCTCGATACCGGCAATGTCCATGTCTGCGAGACGATCTGCGGGCCGGTAACACCCGGGCCGCATCTCGTCGTAGGTGATCGGGTCGGTGGTGAGTTCGTCGAGGTCATATCCCGCGGCCGCGCTGATCAGCGGGATCGGGATGACCGCATCCTCGTAGTGCCAGATGTCCGCGTCCCGGCCCTCTTCGTCCTCGATGAACGCGACATCGGAGGTCACCGCCGGATTCATGCGGCCGCGGGTGCGCACGATTCGTGGCCCGACGTCTTGATATCGCGCCGGCAGCCTGCTGGTCCACAGATCGGCCGGCTCCACCAGGTGGTCGTCCGGCGAGACGATCAGAATGTCTGTGCTCAACGCTGGGCTCCTTCAAATGAGAATGACCGTTTCCACGGTACCGCACCCGCCTGCTGCGGCATGCTGGGCGCCCACCGACACCGGCAGACGGCCCTGTCCGAACCGAGAATTAGCACATGCAAAGACTGGCAAGCCGCATACACGTAAAGTCAGATCGCACTTTTGCGCAGCAGGGCGCGTATCCTTTCCGCATTATGCCTACGAAGAAGCCTGCCGGTTCCGACCCCGACGCCGGCCTGGAGTTGATCGATACGGATGTCGAGCTGCCCGGCTCATGGCAGCAGCGCACGATCGACCGCCGGCTCAGTACAGCAAGAGCGCGTGCTCTCGCCCGCAGTTCGCGGTTTCTGGCCACCGCGCTGGAGCTGGTGGAGGAGTCGGGCAAGGCCGACTTCACCATCCAGAAGTTGATCGACAGGTCGAATCTCAGTTTGAGGGCGTTCTATCAACACTTTGCCGGCAAAGAAGAACTCATGTTGGCGCTCTACGAGAACGTCACCAGTCAGTTCACCGAGGACATTCGGCACGAGGTGGCGGCGGCCGACGGTCCGATGGAGCAACTCGAGGCTTTCTGTCGCGGCGTGCTGTCTCGTGCGGAGTCCTCGGAAGCTGTCGGTGGCCGTGTGATGACGATCTACAACCTGAGCCTGGAGATCGAGCGCCCAGCCGACTTCGCCAAAGTATGGGAGCCACACCTGAAGCTGCTGACGAAGATCATCACATCGTGTGCTCGCGCGGGACTGGTGCGCACCGATCTGACGCCGGCGCAGCTCACCACCCTGCTCAACACCACGCTGACCGCACTCGCGCAGATCGGGGTATTCCACCTGGGGGGCAAGGGAACCAAGCTCACCGAGGATCAACTGTGGGCGTGGTGCAAACAGGCCGTCACACCGCCCGACACCGACACCAAGGCCAAACCCGCACGCAAGGCCGCGCCCCGCGCCACCCCGGCCCGACGGGTGAAGAAGCTAACGGGGTAGGCCGAGACCCCGCTGCGCGATGATGGTGCGCTGGACCTCGCTGGTGCCCGCGTAGATGGTGGTGCCCAACGAGAATCGCAGGGAGTGGTCGAACCGTCCGTTCTCGGGCGCGGTCGGCTCGAGATAGCTGCGTAAGCCGTCCGGTCCGACGAGTTCGACGACGTCCTGGCTGGCGCGTTCGAGCGCCTCGGTGCTGAACAGCTTGGACATCGGACCCTCGGCAACGGGCTCGTCGCCCTGTTCGAGCATCCACACGCACCGACGCTGTAGCAGGGTCGCGACCTCCGTTTCCATAGCGATGCGGGCGAGCCGGCGGCGAACGTCCTGATTGACGATGGGATGTGAGCCGTCATCGCAGACAGCGGTAGCGGCCCAGTGCTCCGCATGTTGCAACAGACGGATGAGGTGTGGACCCCAGCCGGAGGCATGCTCGTCGTGCAGGGACAGTCCCAGCACCTGCCAGCCACCGTCTACCTCACCGATGCGCCACTCGTCGCCGACGCGGACATCGCTGTAAAACGTGATGTTGGTGCGCTCCCCGGACAGTGTCCATACTGCCTGTGCGGCAAAGCCTTCGGAGTTGCACGGCACCAGGAACATCGTCAGGCCCCGATGCTTCGGCTTGTCGGGACTGGTGCGTGCGAGCAGGAACACGTAGTCGGCGATATGCCCGTTGGTGGTGAACATCTTGGATCCGTTGATCACCCAGCCGGCGTCTGCTCCCGTGCCGTCGCGCACGGCCCTCGTGGCGGCCGCGGCGACATCGGAACCGCATTCGGGTTCAGTGAAGCCGAGGGCGATCGTTACGTCACCGTTGAGCGCACCGGCGAGGATGCGTTCCTGCAACACCGGAGTGCCGATCTTACGAATGATCGACGCGACCATCCTGGTTGTCTCGGAGAGGTACATCGGAGCGTCGAAGCGCATGAGTTCCTCGTTGAGCACCTGTTCGTCCCAGAGGCTGCGGTTTTGTCCGCCGTACTCGACGGGCCATGTCGGGGCGAAATATCCCTTCTCGACTAGCCCCTTCGCGAAGGCGTCGTCGTGTGCAACTCCACTGCGGTACAGGCGTTCCTCGAGGTCCGGCGTCAACACTTCTTGGAGGTGCGCACGAATGCCGTCGCGAAACGCTACAGTCTCGCCGTCGAGCTGAAAATGCATGTGGCACGCCGTTCTGTCGTGGTTGGTGCCGCGCCGCGGTAAGCGGCAATGTTACTCTCAGAATTGAGAGTAACCATATCCGCACGTAAGGATGTTGACGGTCGTGGATCTGAGGCTTACGCGCGAGCAGCGGCAGTTGTCCGATTCGTTTGCCGCATTGTTCGCGCGTGAGTCGACCTCGGAGCGCATTCGCGCTGCGGAGCCCATCGGCTTCGATGTGCGGTTGTGGAAGGCGCTGCTGGAAACGGGAGCGGTGGAGATGGCCGTCGCTGAGGCGTCCGGTGGCTGGGGCGCGTCGGAATTGGAACTCTGCTTGCTTGCCGAGCAATTCGGGCGTGCCGTCGGGTCCGCGCCCGTCATCGAAGCGCAGGTTGCCGCGCGGCTACTCGCAGAGTCGGGCGATGCCGGTACCGGACTGTTGGCGGCAGTCCTCGACGGCGGCCTGTTGGTCACGTTCGCTCCGCGTGCCGCGCGCGGCGGTCGTCTGGCGATGGTGCCCTCCGGGGCCGTGGCGGACCACGTCATCGCCCTGGTGGACGGGCGACTGCTCGCTATTCCTGTCGGTTGTGACCGAACAGTGGTGGGCAACCTCGCCTCAATGCCGCTGGCGGACATCTCCATTGGGAAGGACTTCGTGGTTCTGGCTGACGAAGCGCAGGCACGCGACCTCTTCTCCGGTGCGCTGGACCTGTGGCTCACGCTGACCGCTGTCGCGTTAACGGGCGCGGCCACGAAGGCCGTGCAGATCGGTGTCGAGTACGCGAGACAGCGCCATGCGTTCGGCGCCCCGATCGGCACCTTTCAGGCGGTATCGCACCCTTTGGCAGACAGCGCCACCGCAGCCGACGGGGCGCGCCTGCTCGGGTTGAAGGCGGCGTGCGCGTTCATGGACGACCCGGAGCGCGTTCGCGAACTGGCGGCGATGGCTTTCGCATTCGCCTATGAAACGGCGCGCGACGCGACGCGACGCAGCCTGCACATCCATGGCGGGTATGGATTCGGCATGGAGTGTGACATCCAGTTGTATTACCGCCGCGTCCGCGGCTGGGGGATGGTTTTCGGCGACCCTGCCACCGCTCTGGATCGCGCAGCCGATGCAAGATATGGCCCCGCTGCCGGCTGACCCTGCTCGTCTGAATTCGGGAATGGTGTTATCAATAGCGAGCCGAGGGGGTGTCGGTGACGAACGGTCAACCGAAGCCACGAGTGATTCTTTGGGGCCCGGGCCAGGTAGGTGTCGCGGCGTTACGCGCTGTCATTGCACACCCGGGACTCGAACTGGCCGGCGTGGTGGTACACGCAGAAGCCAAGGAGGGCAAGGACGCCGGCGAACTCTGCGGCATGCCTCTGACGGGAGTCATCGCTACCCGTGACATCGAAGTCGCGCTGTCGGGCGATGCCGACGTGGTGGCGTATTTCGCATCCGGTGACTATCGCTACCACGACGCGGCGTTGGATATCGCGCGCTGCCTGCGTGCAGGTAAACACGTCGTGTGCACCTCATTGGTGCCCCTGTGTTACCCGCCGGCCGCCGACGCGGAGACCGTGGAGTTGCTGGAGAACGCGTGTGCCGAAGGCGGTGCCAGCTTTTTCAACAGCGGCGTCGATCCAGGATGGGCGAACGACGTGATTGCGCTAACGATGACCGGCTTCAGCAGTGTCGTAGACAGCATCACCATGCTCGAGATGTTGGACTACGGCCCGATCAATCAACCCGACATCATGTTCGACTTCATGGGTTTCGGGCATCCGCCGGATCATCCGGCCCCGCTGTTCGACCCGGATCGCCTGGCCGCACTGTGGTCTCCCGTCGTACATCTGGTCGCGGATGGCGTTGGTCTGCCCCTCGACGGGGTGCAGACGACGATCCATAAGTGGCTGGCCACGTCGCGATACCAGGTCGCTTCGGGATGGATCGAACCCGGAACCGTGGGCGGAATGCGGTTCAAGCTCGCCGGCATGGTGGACGGTGCGGAGCGGGTTGTGCTGGAACACATCACGCGGATGGGTGAAGGTGCCGCGCCCGATTGGCCGCGGCACCCGTCGCCGCACGGTGGCTACCGGGTCATCGTCGACGGATTGCCCACCTACACCGTCGACATCGAGATGCACGGCCGCGGCAACAACATGCGCGGTCTCACGTACGCGACCGTCATGCGCGAACTGAACGCCATCCCGGCGGTAATGGCCGCCCCGCCCGGGCTGCTCTCCACCCTCGATCTGCCCCTGGTCACCGGACCCGTGCGTGGCGGCACATGGCGGGGCATGTTGCCTACGGCGGCCAGACCGTGAGTACAGAGTCGGCGCCAGCGGATCTTTGGGAGGTCATGCGCACGGCGTCGGCCGTGCGCCGCTACCGCGACAAGCCGGTGTCCGACGACATCATCGACAGCTGCCTGCGCGCCGTAAGCTGGGCGCCCTCCGGAGGTAATCAGCAGCCGTGGAAGTTCGTGGTGCTGGGATCGGACCGTGTCCGGGACGTGGTGACCGCCGCCGCCCACAAGACATGGAACGTCATGACAGACTTCTATCGGATCTCAATGCCTGAAGAGGCAGCCAACGACCCCAGATCACGCGTGCTGCGTACGATGGCCGAGCACATGGAGACGGGGGGCGCGGTGCCCGTGCTCGTGCTGTTCTGCGTTCAGCCGCAACCAGGCGCCACCGAATTGCAGCAGGGGGGCTCGATCTTCCCCGCCGTGCAGAACTTCCTGCTGGCGGCGCGAGCGCAGGGCCTTGGTGCGGCCATCACGTTGTGGCACAAATTCTGCGAAGACGACTTGCGGTCAGCCATCGGAATACCCGATGACTGGATGATGGCCGCGCTGCTGACGGTGGGCTGGCCCAAAGGTGGACACCACCGGGTGCGGCGTAAACCGCTGTCGGAAGTGGCAGTGACCGATCGGTGGGACCGGCCCAGGGGCTGACGGAACGGCGGAGTCGCCGGGAGTATCGTGGCTAACAAAGAGTCTCGTAAATCTGCACGTAAACGCTATTTAGCGAGAATTGCAGCAAATAATTTTGGTCTGCTGGACGGGTATCAAGCCGCAAGCCGTCTGCCCAGGTCACGGGGTGCAGGTACGGCCAACCGGCATATAGTTGCTGACCGCTCAACGAGCACGGGCAATAACTGGCGGGCTGCGGTGGTTCATACTTGAGAGCAACAGCAGCCAGGTGAGGAAACGAAGATGACGAGGTTGGACTCCGTCGAACGGGCGGTTGCCGACATTGCGGCGGGCAAGGCCGTCGTCGTCATCGATGACGAGGAACGCGAGAACGAAGGCGATCTGATCTTCGCGGCCGAGAAGGCCACCCCCGAACTGGTCGCCTTCATGGTCCGCTACACGTCGGGCTATCTGTGCGTCCCGCTGGATGGTGAGATCTGTGACCGGCTGGGCCTGCTGCCGATGTACGCGGTGAACCAGGACAAGCACGGCACGGCATATACGGTCACCGTCGACGCCAGGATCGGTGTGGGCACCGGGATTTCGGCATCGGACCGGGCCACCACAATGCGGTTGCTGGCCGACCCGGCCAGCATCGCCGCGGATTTCACCCGGCCCGGACACGTCGTTCCGCTGCGCGCCAAGGACGGCGGGGTGTTGCGCCGGCCCGGGCACACCGAGGCCGCGGTCGACCTGGCCCGGATGGCGGGATTGCAACCGGCGGGCGCGATCTGCGAGATCGTCAGCCAAAAAGACGAGGGCGCGATGGCCCAGACCGACGAGTTGCGGGTGTTCGCCGACGAACACGGGCTCGCGATGATCACCATCGCGGACCTGATCGAGTGGCGCCGCAAGCACGAGAAGCACATCGAGCGCATCGCCGAGGCCCGGATCCCGACCCGGCACGGAGAGTTCCGCGCGATCGGATACTCCAGCATCTATGAGGACGTCGAACACGTCGCGCTGGTCCGCGGCGACATCGTCGGGCCCATGGGTGAGGGTGATGACGTGCTGGTGCGCGTGCACTCGGAATGCCTCACCGGCGACGTGTTCGGGTCGCGTCGCTGCGACTGCGGGCCGCAGCTGGACGCCGCGATGGCCATGGTGGCCCGTGAGGGACGCGGTGTGGTGCTGTACATGCGCGGACACGAGGGCCGCGGGATCGGGCTCATGCACAAGCTTCAGGCCTATCAGCTGCAGGACGCCGGCGAAGACACCGTGGACGCCAATCTCAAGCTCGGATTGCCAGCCGACGCAAGGGATTACGGTATCGGCGCCCAGATACTCGTGGATCTCGGCGTCCGCTCGATGCGGTTGCTGACCAACAACCCGGCCAAGCGTGTCGGCCTGGACGGCTATGGCTTGCACATCATCGAGAGGGTGCCGCTGCCGGTGCGCGCCAACGCGGAGAACATCCGCTACCTGATGACCAAGCGTGACAAGATGGGCCACGACCTGGCCGGGCTGGATGATTTCCACGAATCAGTACATCTGCCAGGTGAATTCGGTGGGGCGCTATGAGCGGCGGTGCTCTGTGAGCGGAGGCGCCGGCGTGCCGGAGATGCCGGTACTCGACGCGTCGGGTCTCAGGCTGGCGATCGTCGCCAGCACCTGGCACGACAAGATCTGCGACGCACTGCTGGCGGGTGCCCGCAAGGTGGCGACCGACTCCGGAATCGACACTCCGACGGTGGTCCGGGTACTCGGCGCGATCGAGATCCCGGTCGTCGCCCAGGAATTGGCCCGCAACCACGACGCCGTCGTTGCGCTCGGCGTGGTGATCCGCGGTGAGACACCGCACTTCGACTACGTGTGCGACGCGGTGACCCAGGGCCTGACCCGAGTTTCGCTGGACGCGTCGACCCCGGTCGCCAACGGGGTGCTGACCACCAATACCGAGGCGCAGGCGCTGGATCGCGCCGGCCTGCCGTCGTCCGCCGAAGACAAGGGCGCGCAGGCGGCCGCGGCGGCCCTGACCACCGCGTTGACCCTGCGCGACCTGCGCGCTCAATCGTGACGAAATCAGAATCCGGTGATTGGGACCTGGTTTGCCGCGCCCACCTGACCCCGAAGTTCGCCTATGCCGCGGCGGTGGTACTCGTGGTGGCTCACATCGCGATCGGCCTGGTGCTCAAGATCGGCTCCAGCGGCGTCGTCTTCCAGACGGCCGACCAGGTGGCGATGGGCGTGCTGGGGGTGGTTCTGGCCGGCCTGGCCCTGCTGTTCACGAGGCCCCGGTTGCGGGTCGGCGCGTCCGGGCTCTCGGTACGTAATGTGTTCAGCGACAAACTCATTCCGTGGGCCGACGTGGTCGGTGTGTCCTTTCCGGTAGGCAGCCGATGGGCCCGGGTCGACCTGCCCGACGACGAATACATCCCGATCATGGCGATTCAGGCGGTGGATAAGGAACGCGCCGTGCGCGCGATGGATGCCGTTCGCGAGCAGCTGGCCCGCTACCGCCCGGACCTGCACGCGCGCTGATGGCAGCTGGTGGGCGACGCCGGGCGGCGTTCATGCTCTGCCTCGCCGCCACTGTCTCGGCCGGCTGCACCTTATCGGTGGACGGGCATGCGGTGCGAGCGAAAGGCCAATCAGCTCGCCCACCCTCCGCGCGCGAACTACTGCTGGCGGATGGAGACGAAACGCCATGGGGGCCGGCCCGCTCGGCTCCCGTGGGGGACGACTACTTCACCAGCGTCCGGCCGAAGGAATGCACGGCGGCGCTGCTCTTCCGGAGGTCGCCGCTGCGGCCATCGGATGCCAGTGACTACGGCGAGTCGGCCTACACCTTCGGCGATGCGAAGCGGTACGCCGAATCGATCAGCGTGTACGACTACGAACTGCGACCCTATGGGGTGGCCTGGAAGGCATTCGGCGACGTTTCCGACTGCCGGGGTGACGCGGTGGGGTCAAGCCCACGCGGGGATTTCGAGCCGATGCAAGTCACCGAGTTCGGCTCACCGCAGGACGACATCATGACTTGGAGCATGGGTCGTCCGGACTGGACCTGCAGCTACGGCCTGATCGCGGAGACCAAAGCAGTTTTACTGATCACTGCGTGCGATGCCGCGCCGGGTTTCCCGATGGCCGAGTGGGCACCAATTCGCAAGGCGCAGTTGAGCCGTCGCACCGCCTAGCGATTGTAGAAAATCGTTCCCGACGGCGTGCTGTACGAGAAATAGATCGGCATCAGTTCAAAGGGAGTGTTGCCGGTATTCATACTCAAGAACCCGACGCGCGGCGCGTCGGAGCCGGCGCCGACGGTCTGCTGATACAGCGGCACGCCGCCGTCGTTGTAGAACGTCAGTTGGGTTCCGGCCGGTACCAATCCGTCGACAGCCCCGGTCCCGAGGTAGAAGGGCAGGAGACCCGATAGGCCACCGGTATCGACGATCGCGCCGAACACGGGCAGGGGAATGCCTCCGTTGACGCTCACCAGCAGGTTGGTGATCGGAGCGCCGTTCGAGACGGCGAACGCGGTGCCCGGGTTGGCGCCGAACTGAACGAGTCCCGCGGGCTCGTTGATCAGAATGCCCTGGCTCAATGTGCCCGGGAGTGCCTGTACCGGACCGGCAATGGGTGACCCGCCCAACTGGGTTGCTCCGATACCGAGCACAGGCACCCCTGCTGATGTCGGGAGAATGGTGGTCACGCCGTTGACCGTCTGCGCGACGGATGTGATCACCCCGATGCTGGTGGGCGCGGTGATGATCCCGTTTCCGAAATTCACCGTCGTCGCATAGGTGTCGTAAGTTTCGGTGATCTGATTGGCGAGGTCGCCGTAGGTGATGCTGTACCCCGAGTGAGTGACGGGGCCGAGGGACGCGAAGTTCACGTCTTGCGGCGGAACGATCAGGCCCACCGACCCGGTGTCGAGAACCACCTGGGAAATCGGGCCGCCACCGATGGACACGTTCACATACGGTCGGTGTATCTGGTGGTCCACCAGCACCGGGATCGCGGGTGCGCCGCCTGTGGCACCGGGAGCACCGGGCGAGCCCAACGTGGCGGCGCCACCGGCGCCGCCCGGACCGCCGGCGACGCCGCCAGGCCCGCCGGAAACGCCGCCGGTGCCGCCGGCGCCCCCATCTCCGATCAGCCACCCACCACGACCACCCACACCGCCGGCACCGCCGAGTACCCCGCCCAGCCCGCCGGTCCCGCCGGCTCCGAATAGCAGCGCACTGCCGCCCGTACCGCCGACGCTGAACGGACCACCGATGCCGCCGGTGCCGCCGTTGCCGTACAGCCACCCTCCGGTGCCGCCGGCCCCACCGGGGGCGCCGAAGCCGCCCATGCCTCCGGTGCCGCCGGTGCCGAGTAGCCCGGCCGGACCGCCGGCGCCGCCGACGACTCCCACCGCGATGCTGTCACCGCCCCTGCCGCCGTTGCCGAAGAACAGGCCGCCGCCACCACCTGGCGTTCCGACGCCCTGCGCGTTCGTCGTCCCGCTGGCGCCATCTCCGATCAGCGGCCGTCCGACGAGCAGGTTCGTGGGCAGATTGACGATGTCGAGCAGCCCCTGCTCGATGCTCTGGGCCGACAGATCCGCAGCGGCCGCGGCCTCGGCGGCCGCGTACTGGGTCGCGGCCGCGTTCAGCGTGCGTGCCAGTTCGGTATGGAAGTCCGCCGCTCGGGTGCTCAGTGCCTGGTACTCCTGGGCGTGTGCGGAGAACAGCCGGGCGATCGCGACGGATACCTCGTCGCCGGCTGCGGTCAGCACCTCGGTGGTGGACGCGGCAGCGGCCCGATTGGCCCTGAGAAGCAGCGATTCGATGCCGTCAACGTCGGCGGCTGCGCCAGCCAGCAACGCTGGCATGACAGCGAAAAACGACATCTGACCCCCCGCGAGTCCCCGTGCCTGCCCCCTATGGCAACTTTCAAAATAATAAATTCAGGCGCGCTTTGCTGGTGTTTGGCAGGTGTTCGCGCCCGTGTCGTGAGGCGCTGCCCCCGGTGACGCCGTCCGCCGCCGCTCACGAGCCGTCGGCGCCGATCCCTATGCCCTGCCGCGATTCCGGCGACCACTAGCCTGGACACGTGCCAGATCCCGCTACCTACCGTCCTGCGCCCGGGTCCATCCCGGTCGAGCCGGGCGTCTACCGGTTCCGGGACACCCACGGGCGCGTCATCTACGTCGGCAAGGCCAAGAGCTTGCGCAGCCGGCTGACGTCGTACTTCGCCGATATCGCCGGACTGCACCCACGGACCCGGCAGATGGTGACCACCGCGGCCAAGGTCGAGTGGACGGTGGTCAACACCGAGGTCGAGGCTCTCCAGCTGGAATACAACTGGATCAAGGAGTTCGACCCGCGCTTCAACGTTCGCTACCGCGACGACAAGTCGTACCCGGTACTCGCCGTCACCCTCAACGAGGAGTACCCGCGGTTGATGGTCTACCGCGGGCCGCGGCGCAAGGGGGTGCGGTACTTCGGGCCGTACTCGCACGCGTGGGCGATCCGCGAAACTCTGGACCTGCTCACCCGGGTCTTCCCGGCCCGCACCTGTTCCAACGGAGTCTTCAAGCGGCACAACCAGATCGACCGTCCCTGCCTGCTCGGCTACATCGACAAGTGCTCGGCGCCCTGCGTCGGGCGGGTCAGCGCCGAGCAGCACCGTCAGATCATCCTGGACTTCTGCGACTTCCTGTCCGGCAAGACCGAACGCTTCGCGCGCGAACTCGAGCAACAGATGCACGCCGCATCCGCCGAGCTGGACTTCGAACGGGCCGCCCGGTTACGTGATGACCTGGGCGCGCTGCGGCGGGCCATGGAAAAGCAGGCCGTGGTGTTCGGTGACGGCACCGACGCCGACGTGGTCGCCTTCGCCGACGACGATCTCGAGGCCGCCGTGCAGGTATTTCACGTCCGCGGGGGACGGGTGCGCGGTCAGCGCGGCTGGATCGTCGAAAAGTCCGGCGATCCCGGCGATTCCGGTGCCGAACAGCTGGTCGAACAATTCCTGACCCAGTTCTACGGCGAGCAGGCCGAACTCGGTGGTTCCGCCGACGAGGCCGTCAACCCGGTGCCGCGCGAGGTGCTGGTGCCCTGCCTGCCCTCCAACCACGACGAGCTGGCCAGTTGGCTGTCCGGCCTGCGCGGCGCCAAGGTCACCCTGCGGGTGCCGCGGCGCGGTGACAAGAAGGCGCTCGCCGAAACGGTGGAACGCAATGCGAAAGAGGCGCTGCAGCAACACAAATTGAAGCGGGCCGGTGATTTCAACGCGAGATCGGCTGCGCTGCAGAATATTCAGGATGCGCTCGGCCTCGCCGAAGCCCCGCTGCGCATCGAGTGCGTCGACATCAGCCACGTGCAGGGCACCGACGTCGTCGGCTCGCTGGTGGTTTTCGAGGACGGGCTGCCGCGCAAGTCGGACTATCGGCACTTCGGCATCCGCGAGGCCGCGGGCCAGGGACGCTCGGACGACGTGGCCTCCATCGCCGAGGTGACGCGCCGCCGGTTCCTACGGCATCTCAGTGACCAGAGCGACCCCAATGTGCTTACCGCGGAAGGCAAATCGCGCCGGTTTGCCTATCCGCCGAATCTGTATGTGGTGGACGGCGGCGCCCCGCAGGTCAACGCCGCCAGCGCCGTACTGGACGAGCTGGGCATCACCGACGTCGCGGTGATCGGCCTGGCCAAGCGCCTGGAGGAGATCTGGGTGCCCGCCGAGCCCGACCCCGTCATCATGCCCCGCAACAGCGAGGGTCTGTATCTGCTGCAGCGGGTGCGCGACGAGGCGCACCGCTTCGCCATCGCATACCATCGCAGCAAGCGATCCAAGCGAATGACGGCCTCGGCGCTGGACTCCGTGCCGGGATTGGGCGAGCACCGGCGCAAGGCACTGGTCACCCACTTCGGATCGATAGCCCGCCTCAAGGAGGCCACCGTCGACCAGATCACCGCCGTTCCGGGTATCGGCGTCGCCACCGCCACCGCCGTACTCGAGGCACTACGGCCTGACGCGACGGGAGCTTCGGAATGACGAACAGCGACAACACCGCCGGCATCGACGTCGTTCTGGTGACGGGGTTGTCGGGTGCCGGCCGCGGTACGGCGGCCAAGGTGCTCGAAGACCTCGGCTGGTATGTGGCCGACAATCTGCCGCCCCAATTGATCACCCGCATGGTGGATTTCGGGTTGGCCGCCGGATCGCGGATCACCCAGCTGGCGGTCGTCATGGATGTCCGATCCCGCGGCTTCACCGGCGACCTGGACGAGGTCCGCAACGAACTGGCCACCCGCAACATCACGCCCCGGGTGGTGTTCATGGAGGCCTCCGATGACATGCTGGTGCGCCGCTACGAGAACAACCGGCGCAGCCATCCGCTGCAGGGCCAACAGACACTCGCCGAAGGCATCGCCGCCGAGCGCCGGATGCTGGCCCCGGTGCGCGCCACCGCGGACCTGATCATCGACACGTCCACCCTGTCGGTGCGCGGCCTGCGGGAAAGCATCGAGCGGGCCTTCGGAGGCAACGGCGGCGCAACCACGAGCGTCACGGTCGAGTCGTTCGGCTTCAAGTACGGCCTGCCGATGGACGCCGACATGGTGATGGACGTCCGGTTCCTGCCCAACCCGCACTGGGTGGACGAGTTGCGTCCGCTGACCGGCCAACACGAACCGGTCCGTGACTACGTGCTGAGCCAACCTGGCGCGGCCGACTTCCTCGAGACCTACCATCGTCTGCTGTCGCTGGTGGTCGACGGCTATCGGCGGGAGGGGAAGCGCTACATGACGGTCGCCATCGGCTGCACCGGGGGCAAGCACCGCAGCGTGGCGATTGCCGAGGCACTCATGGGCCTGTTGCGCTCGGATCCGCAGTTGACGGTGCGGGCGCTGCACCGGGATCTGGGCCGCGAATGACGGAGAACATCGTCGCGCTCGGCGGCGGCCACGGCCTGTACGCGACGCTGTCGGCGGCGCGCCGGCTGACACCGCACGTCACCGCGATCGTGACCGTCGCCGACGACGGCGGTTCGTCGGGCCGGCTGCGTAGCGAGCTGGACGTGGTGCCGCCGGGTGACCTGCGAATGGCGTTGGCCGCGTTGGCATCTGACAGCCCCCACGGCCGGTTGTGGGCGACCATCCTGCAACACCGGTTCGGCGGTAGCGGTGCGCTGGCCGGGCACCCGATCGGAAACCTGCTGCTGGCCGGGATGTCTGAGCTGCTGGCCGACCCGGTCGCCGCCCTCGACGAGATCGGGCGCATCCTGGGCGTGAAGGGACGGGTGCTGCCGATGTGCCCGATCGCCCTGCAGATCGAGGCGGACGTGTCCGGGCTGGAATCGGACCCGCGCATGTTCCGGGTGATCCGCGGTCAGGTCGCCATCGCATCGACGCCGGGCAAGGTGCGCCGGGTGCGGTTGCTGCCGGCCGATCCGCCGGCCACCCGGCAGGCCGTCGACGCCATCATGTCGGCCGAGTTGGTGGTGCTGGGTCCGGGCTCCTGGTTCACCAGCGTGATCCCGCACGTCATGGTGCCCGGGTTGCTGCAGGCGTTGCAGGCCACCGAGGCCCGCAAGGCGCTGGTGCTGAACCTGGTCGCCGAGCCGGGGGAGACGGCCGGCTTCTCGGTGGAACGCCATCTGCACGTGCTGGCCCAGCATGCGCCCGGGTTCACGGTGGACGACATCATCATCGACGCCGAACGAGTGCCCAGCGACCGCGAACGCGACCAACTCCGACGCACCGCCACACTGCTGCAGGCCGAGGTCCACTTCGCCGACGTGGCTCGACCTGGTACACCTTTACATGACCCGGGCAAGCTGGCGGCAGTCCTGGACGGGGTGCGTGTGCAAAAGGATCCGGCGGCGCCCGCGGTGAAGGCCACAGAAGAGATACCGATCGACGGTGCACGACCGAGGGGTGACGACGCGTGGCGATGACGACCGAAGTCAAGGACGAGCTGAGTCGCCTGGTGGTCAAGTCGGTCAGCGCGCGACGGGCGGAGGTCACGTCCCTGCTGAGGTTCGCCGGCGGGCTGCACATCGTGGCCGGCCGGGTCGTCGTCGAGGCCGAGGTCGATCTGGGCAGCATCGCGCGGCGGCTGCGCAAGGACATCTTCGACCTCTACGGCTACAACGCGGTGGTGCATGTGTTGTCGGCCAGTGGAATCCGCAAGAACACCCGATACGTGTTGCGGGTGGCCAACGACGGCGAGGCCCTGGCGCGCCAGACCGGCCTGCTTGACATGCGCGGACGTCCGGTACGCGGGTTGCCGGCGCAGGTCGTCGGCGGCAGCATCGCGGACGCCGAGGCCGCCTGGCGGGGAGCTTTCCTGGCGCACGGGTCGTTGACCGAGCCGGGCCGGTCATCAGCCCTGGAGGTGAGTTGTCCCGGGCCGGAGGCGGCGCTGGCGCTGGTCGGTGCGGCGCGCCGACTCGGGGTCAGCGCCAAAGCCCGCGAGGTGCGCGGCGCCGACCGGGTGGTGGTGCGCGACGGCGAGGCGATCGGCGCCCTACTCACCCGGATGGGCGCCCAGGACACCCGGCTGGTCTGGGAGGAGCGGCGGCTCCGCCGGGAGGTTCGCGCCACGGCCAACCGGCTGGCCAACTTCGACGACGCCAACCTGCGCCGCTCGGCGCGCGCCGCCGTGGCCGCCGCCGCCCGCGTGGAGCGCGCGCTGGAGATTCTCGGCGACACGGTGCCCGACCACCTGGCCACCGCGGGCCAGCTGCGCGTCGAACACCGGCAGGCGTCACTGGAGGAACTCGGTCGGCTCGCCGACCCGCCGATGACGAAAGATGCGGTGGCAGGGCGTATTCGGCGTCTGCTGTCGATGGCCGATCGCAAGGCGAAAGTGGACGGGATTCCCGACACCGAATCCGCGGTGACCCCCGACCTCCTCGAAGACGCCTAAGCCGCCCAGTCCCGCGAGCTGGGGGCACCTCCCGCTTGCGAGCAGACGCGAACTCGCACAAAACCAGTTGTTCTTGTGCGAGTTTGCGTCTGCTCGGCATGACTGACGCGCGCTCTGAGAAAGAAGTATTGGCTTCGGAAGGTGGCTGCGGGCTACGGTCGTGGGATGAAACGGCTCTCGAGTGTTGACGCTGCGTTCTGGTCGGCCGAAACCGCCGGCTGGCACATGCATGTCGGTGCCCTGGCGATCTGCGACCCCAGAAAGGCGCCCGACTACAGCTTTCAGCGCCTGCGTGAACTGCTCATCGAACGCCTCCCCGAGATCCCGCAGCTGCGCTGGCGGGTGACCGGCGCTCCGCTGGGGCTGGACCGGCCGTGGTTCGTCGAGGACGAAGAACTCGACATCGACTTCCACGTCCGGCGCATCGGTGTGCCGGCTCCTGGCGGCCGGCGCGAACTCGAGGAACTCGTCGGCAGGTTGATGTCCTACAAGTTGGACCGTTCCCGCCCGCTGTGGGAACTGTGGGTCATCGAAGGTGTCGAGGGGGGCCGCATCGCCACGCTGACCAAGATGCACCACGCCATCGTCGACGGCGTCTCGGGCGCCGGCTTGGGTGAGATCCTGCTGGACATCACGCCCGAACCTCGCGAGCCGCAGAAGGAAACGGTCGGATTCGTCGGGTTCACCATCCCGGGCCTGGAGCGACGTGCGCTCGGCGCGTTGATCAACGTCGGCATCATGACGCCGTTCCGCATCGCCCGGTTGCTCGAGCAGACCGTGCGTCAGCAGATCGCCGCGCTGGGCGTGGGCGCCCGTCCGCCACGCTACTTCGACGCTCCCAAGACCCGGTTCAACGCGCAGGTGTCACCGCACCGGCGCATCACCGGTTGCCGGGTGGAACTGGACCGGGTCAAGGCGGTCAAAGACGCCTTCGGGGTCAAGCTCAACGATGTGGTGCTCGCGCTGGTGGCCGGCGCCGCGCGCGAGTACCTGCAGAAGCGGGACGAGCTGCCCTACAAGCCGCTGATCGCCCAGATTCCGGTATCCACCCGCACCGAGGAGAACAAGTCCGACGTCGGCAACCAGATCAGCTCGATGACGGCGTCCCTGGCCACCGACATCGACGACCCGGCCGAGCGGCTCAAGGCCATTCACGAGAGTACCCAGAACGCCAAGGAAATGGCGAAAGCGCTGTCGGCGCACCAGATTATGGGCCTGACCGAGACCACGCCGCCCGGGCTGCTGCAGCTGGCCGCGCGGGCCTACACCGCCAGCGGTCTGTCGCACAACCTCGCGCCGATCAATCTGGTCGTCTCCAACGTGCCCGGCCCGCCCATCCCGCTGTACATGGCCGGGGCCAAACTCGACTCGCTGGTTCCGCTAGGGCCGCCGGTGATGGACGTCGCGCTCAACATCACCTGCTTCTCCTACCAGAAGTTCCTGGACTTCGGGTTCGTGACGACGCCCGAAGTGGCCAACGACATCGACGAGATGGCCGATGCCATCGAACCGGCCCTGGCCGAGCTGGAACGCGCCGCCGGACTTTGAAACGGGGTGAGCCCTAGCGGTCGCCGGAATAGTTCGTGACGTAGACCCACGACAGGAACCGGGCGACCGCCTCGGCGGCCTTGTTCGCGCGCGGGGAGCCGAAGATGTCGAAGGCGTGCTGGGCGTTGGGCAACTCGGCGT
The DNA here is from genome assembly GCF_048287075.1 of Mycobacterium sp. 23. NCBI lineage: Bacteria > Bacillati > Actinomycetota > Actinomycetes > Mycobacteriales > Mycobacteriaceae > Mycobacterium > Mycobacterium sp. 23. The sequence goes on along the minus strand of NZ_JBLVUX010000005.1, from coordinate 1,083,732 downwards.
AGGCGACCGGCGCCTTCGACACCGACCGCAGCTCCTCGACGAACTCCCGCGCCTCGGCAACCGGGATAAGGGAGTCATCGGTGCCGTGCAGGACGAAGAACGGCGGCGCGTCCACATGCACGTACCGCAGCGGGGAGGCCTCTTCGTAGATCTCCCGGTGGGTGTCGAGTTTGTGCTTGACGACCAGCCTTTCAAGCACCTGCACGAACTGCGCGCGTCCCGGCTCCTCGGTGGAATACCAGTCGTAGCGGCCGTAGAACGGGACGGCCGCCATCACCGAAGTGTCGGCGTCCTCGAAGCCCGGCTGGAATTTCGGGTCGTTGGGGCTCAGGGCGGCCAGGGCGGTCAGGTGACCGCCGGCCGAACCGCCGCTGAGCGCAACGAAATTCGGATCTCCCCCGTAGGCGGCGATGTTCTCCTTGACCCAGGCCAGCGCGCGCTTGACGTCGACGATGTGGGCGGGCCAGGTGTGCCACGGGGACACGCGGTAGTTCATCGACACGCAGACCCAGCCACGCGCCACCAGGTGACTCATCAACGGGTACGCCTGTGGCCGGCGCCAGCCGATCATCCAGGCGCCACCTGGAATCTGCAGCAGGACAGGCGCTTTGCCATCGAGCGGCAGGTCCTTGCGGCGCCAGATGTCGGCGAGGTTCGCTCGGCCGTGCGGGCCGTAGGAGACGATGTTCTGCTTGTCGACGAAGCGCCGCCGCGCCACCGTGGTGCGCAGTGGCAGATTGCGCCGCCCGCGGCGGGTCGGTTCGGTGGGCAGGGCCTTGAGTTGGTCGGCGTAGTCGGGTCCGAGTTGCTCGGTCAGCCCGGCTTCCAGGATCGGGCCGGGGGTCGTGATGCCGCGGTAACGGATGACGGCAAGAATTGCCCAGGACGCCGCCGTCATGGCCAGCGCCACTTTGCCTTTCGGCCCCGCGAAATCGCCCCGCAGGCCGCGGCGCACTGCGTCCAGCGCGGACACCGAGGCGTACAGGCCGGGCACCTCGGAGGTGGGCCACCCGAACCAGAACACCGTCGGTGACGCATACGGGTTACGGGTGATCGGATGTAGGCCATTGGCGGCGTTGACCAATTCCACTGATGCCCGGGTCAGCGGCCGGGGGCGGCGCAGTCGCCGGAGCAGGGGTCGGAGGTTCATGAGTCTCCCAACCGGGCCTTGAGCTCGTTGCGCAGAATCTTGCCGGTGCTACCGCGCGGGAGCTCGTCGAGCACGGTGATCTCGCGTGGCACTTTGTAGTTGGCCAAATTGTCCCGGACGTGCTGCTTGAGTGTCTCGACCGTTGCCGAGGCGCCCGGCTCCAGGACCACGAACGCCGACAACCGCTGGCCGTACTGCTCGTCGTCCACCCCGATCACCGACGCCTCGGCCACCTCCGGGTGGGCTGCCAGCGTCTTCTCCACCTCGATCGGGTAGATATTCTCTCCGCCGGACACGATCATCTCGTCGTCGCGGCCCACCACGAACAGCCGGCCGTTGGCGTCGAGGTATCCGACGTCGCCCGAAGACATGTAGCCGGCATGAAAGTCTTTGGTCTTGCCTGATGTGTAGCCGTCGAACTGGCTACCGTTGTGCACGTAGATGGTGCCGACCTCACCGGTGGGCATCTCCTTGAAATCGGAGTCCAGGATCCGGATCTGGGTGCCGTCTGCCGGCTTTCCCGCGGTGTCGGGTGCCGCGCGCAGGTCCGCCGGAGTCGCGGTCGCGATCATGCCCGCCTCGGTGGCGTTGTAGTTGTTGTAGATCACGTCGCCGAACTGGTCCATGAACGCGATCACGACGTCGGGCCGCATCCGCGATCCTGATGCCGCGGCAAACCGTAAAGATTTGCAGCTGTAGCGGTTTCGAACCTCGTCGGGCAGCTCCATGATGCGGTCGAACATCACCGGCACCACCGCCAGGCCGGTCGCCTGGTGCCGATCGATCAGGGCCAGCGTCGCCTCCGGATCGAACTTGCGCCGGGTGACCACCGTGCATGCCAGGGACGACGCGAGTACCAACTGCGAGAATCCCCAGGCGTGGAACATCGGTGCCACGATCACGATCGGCTCCTCGGCCCGCCACGGCGTCCGGTCCAGCACCCCCTTGAGTGTCTTGATCCCTCCGCTGCCGCCGGAATGCTTGGCGCCCTTCGGCGTTCCGGTGGTTCCGGAGGTGAGCAGGATCAACTTGCTCTTGCCGCCGGTGCGCTGGGGCCGCTGCCCGGTGTGGGATGAGATGAGCTTCTCGACCGTCACCTCGTGCAATTCGTCGGCCCAGGCCACGATCCGGGTGGCGTTCGGCGCGTCGGCGAGCGCGCGATCCACGGTCGGGGTGAACTCTTCGTCGTAGACGATCGCGTCGACGCCCTCGCGGCTGACCACCTCGGCCAGCGCGGGCCCGGCGAAGGAAGTATTGAGCAGCAGGACATCGGCACCGACCCGGTTGGCCGCCAGGAGCGTATCGATGAAACCGCGGTGATTGCGGCACATGATGCCGACGACTTTCGGCGGCCCACCCGGCAGGGCCTGCAGTGCGGCGGCGAATGCGTCGCCACGTTCGTCGAGTTGACGCCACGTCAGGGTGCCGAGTTCGTCGATCAGGCCGGGGCGGTCGGGGCAGCGCTGCGCCGCACCCGCGAAACCCGAAGTGAAACCAATGCCCTCTCGGGCCATAGCGACGGCCACCCGCACATAGCGGTCAGGTCGCATCGGCGCGATCATGCCGGCACGGCGCAGGGTGGAGACCACGCCCAGCATCTCTGCGAGGCCCTCTTCGAGACGAGATGCCATGGCTCAGCCCACAATCGGGAATCGACGATTGGCGGCGAGCTCGTTGAGCCCCTCCTGCATGACCGACCGGACATGCTCGTCGACTTCGTCGACGTCCGGGTCTTCGCCGAATTGTGCTGCGATGTCGATAGGTTCGAGCACCTGCATGACGATCTTGGCGGGCAGCGGCAGATTGGGCGGTATGGCGGCGCTGAACCCGAACGGAAACCCGAAGGACAGCGGCAGGATGTCGCTGCGGAGCAATCTCTTGATGCCCAGGTTCCTGGCCAGCCAGGTGCCGCGAGTGAGGTACAGCTGGGTCTCCTGACCGCCGATGCCCACCATGGGGACGATGGGAACACCCGCCTCGATGGCGGTGCGGACATACCCCTTGCGGCCATTGAAGTCGATGACGTTCTCCGCCGCTGTCGGGCGGTAGGCGTCGTAGTCGCCACCGGGGAAGACGACGACCACGCCACCGGAGCGCAGTGCCGCAGCAGCGTTCTCCCGGTTGGCGCGGATGTACCCGGTTTTGCGGAAGAAGTCCGCCGTAGGCCCCATGAACAAAATGTCGTGGCTCAACGTCAACACGGGCCGGTCGTAACCGAACTTGTCGTAGAAGTCGGTACTGAAGATCGGGACGTCCATCGGAAACTGGCCGCCGGAATGGTTGCCGACCACCAGCGCTCCGCCGGGCGGGAATCCGTCGAGGCCGCGCACCTCGGATCGGAAGTAGGTCTTCAGGACTGGCCGCATGACGCTGATCATGCGTCGGGTCATTCCCGGATCGAACTTCGCGATATCGCCCCGAGTCGGGTCGTCGTTCTCGTTGCTCACTGAGGCTCCCTTGCCGTCGAGTCCCTCAGATCGTAGCGACCGCCTCCGCGCCTGTGTGGCGGCATAGTGAGCGAAACCGCCGCGTGCAAGCCCCCGAAGGTGCACAGTGTGCTTGGGTTCCAGGTTCACGCTGCTGTAGGAGGGACACCCATGGTGGCCGAAACGGGAAATACCCCCGACTCCGGGTGCGTTTCGCTGATCGCCCGGCAGATGGACGCCATTCGCGACACCTTCACCGCCGAGCTCTTCGACATGATGAAAGGCGAGATCCAGGGGCTCAAGCACGATCCGCGAATGCTGGAACTGTGGCACGCAAGCCTCACCGAGAACTTCGTCGCCGCGGTGCACTACCTGGAACGGGATGCGCCGACGGCGCTGCTCGAGGCTCCCGCCGCCGCACTGGCGTACGCGCGGGCATCCGCGCAGCGGGATATTCCGTTGGCGCCGTTGGTTCGGGCGCACCGGCTGGGGCATGCGCGGTTCCTGGAAGTGGCGATGCAGTACGTGTCGCGGCTGGAGCCGCACCAGCAGGTGCCCACGATCATCGCCCTGGTGAACCGCGCGGCCCGCGTCGTCGATCTGGTGGCCGACCAGATGATCCTCGCCTACGAGGAGGAGCACGACCGCTGGCTGAGCCGGCGTGGCGGTATGCAGCAGCACTGGGTCAGCGAGGTGCTGGCCGGTACCCCGGTGGACGTGCAGCGTGCGGAAAAGGTGCTGCGCTACGGGCTTGACGGCCGCCACGTGGCCGCCGTGGTCTGGGTGGATGACGCGGTGCCCATCGACCAGGTGGTGGCCCGGTTCGACGAGGTGCGCTGCCTGATGGCGGCCGAGCTGGACGCGGCCGGCCGGTCGTTGCTGGTGCCGACCGACGAGCGGGAGGCGCGGTTGTGGTTCTCGGTCGCCGGTGCCCCCGATCTGCCGAGCATCCGCGGGGCTTTCGAGTCGGCGTGTATCGGGGCGCGGGTGGCCTGTGGCCGGTCCGGTGACGGGCTGCGTGGTTTCCGGGCATCGATGAGGCAAGCGGAGCTGGTGAAGACGGTGGTGCTGGCCGGCGGGGACCGCCACAGCTGCCCGGTGGTCTTCTACGACGACGTGGCGCCGGTGGCGCTGATGGCCGCTGACGTCGACGAGTTGCGGCGGTTCGTCGGCGAGGTTCTCGGCGATCTTGCCGGTGCCGACGAGCGCAACGAATGGCTGCGTGAAACACTGCGCGAATTCCTGCTCCGCAACCGCAGCTACGTGGCCACTGCGGACGCAATGATCCTGCACCGCAATACGATTCAGTACCGGGTCGGTCAAGCGATGGAGCTCTGCGGCCAGAACTTCGATGATCCCGATGCGGTGTTCAGAGTCCAGACCGCGCTGGAGGCCTGCCGGTGGATGGCCCCGGCTGTGCTGCGCGCACAAAAGTACTAGCCAGCTTCGGTTTCGGCGCATAGCGGGGCGACAGCCTTGCCGGGTTAGCGTTTGCCCACGTCAAGCGCCAACCGAAAGAGGCACACATGGAGCGGCCCGCAGTCCACGGCAGCCAGGCCGATTGTGTGCTGCGCCTGATCACCCAGATCTGCAAGCGAACCAATCTGCAGATGGACATTTATCAGCGGGCGATCATTGTGGCTGAGACCGAGGGCCGTCCGGACCAGGTACGCGATCTTCGGCGGTTTCTAGGGATGCAGCGCCAGGACCGAAAACTGCTGGACGAGCTGATCGAACGTCTGCGGGCTCCGAGAGTCGCGCAGCGTCCGCGGTGTTCGCCAAGCGACCGCAGGCGGTCGCTGGGGGCGGCGGGCAGGCCATCCGTGCGCGCTGAGGGGTCGCGCGGATGGCGTTCCCGCTGGCAGGCTTCCGGGGCGGTTCAGCGCGTCCGGCCGGGCGACCGGCCGGCGCTGTCCGGCCCAGAAGGCGCGGGAGGTCCGGTGCTTCGGTGAATCACCCTCTGTGGCAATGTCTTTGACCGGTTCGGGGTCGGGCTTCCAAGGGCTCGGGCGATAGGCCTTCGGGTGGGCCGCATCGTGCCGATACATTGGACTGGCCAGAAACGCTCCCTCCTGGAATGGGGCCAGCCATGGGATTCATCTCACCGGACCTTCCCGACGTCGATCACGACACCTGGCTGACGCTGCCACGGGCAACGCGACTGCAGGTCGTCACCCGGCACTGGGCGGAAAACGGCTTCGGCACACCGTACGCGGTGTACCTGCTGTACCTGATCAAGATCGGCCTGTATATCGCTGCTCCGGCGGCGATCATCGCGCTGACGCCCGGTCTGGGCGGGCTGAGCCACATCGCACAGTGGTGGACGCAACCGATCGTGTACCAGAAGGTCATCATCTTCACCCTGCTCTTCGAGGTCCTCGGGCTCGGTTGCGGGTCCGGGCCGCTCACCGGACGCTTCATGCCGCCGATCGGTGGCGTGCTGTACTGGTTGCGTCCCAAGACAATCCGGCTGCCGGCGTGGCCCGACAAGGTGCCGTTGACCCGCGGCGACTCCCGCTCCCTCGTCGACGTCGCGCTGTACGCCATCGTGTTGGGCAGCGCGGTGTGGGCGCTGTTGTCGCCGGGGCACGGCGGACCGGTGACCGGCGCCGGTGACGTCGGATTGATCAACCCGGTTCTGGTGATTCCGACGATCGTCGCCCTGGCGTTGCTGGGTTTACGCGACAAGACCATCTTTCTTGCCGCCCGCGGCGAACACTACTGGCTGAAGCTGTTCGTGTTCTTCTTCCCGTTCACCGACCAGATCGCCGCGTTCAAGATCATCATGCTCTTCCTCTGGTGGGGCGCGGCCACCTCCAAACTCAACCACCACTTCCCCTACGTGGTGGCGGTGATGACGAGCAACAACGCGCTGCTGCGCAGCCGGTTGTTCCTGCCGGTCAAACACCTGCTCTACCGCGACCACGTCAACGATCTGCGGCCCACCTGGTTACCGAAGATGATGGCCCACGTCGGCGGCACCACAGCGGAATTCATCGTTCCAACGGTGCTGGTGTTCTTCGCCGGCGATCACCCGTGGCGCTGGTTCCTGATCGGGTTCATGGTGATTTTCCACCTCAACATCCTGTCCAACCTCCCGATGGGGGTTCCGTTGGAATGGAACGTCTTTTTCATTTTCTCGCTGTTCTATCTGTTCGGGCATTACGGCGCGATCCGCGCCACCGACCTGAGATCACCGCTGCTGCTGGCCATGATCGCGATCGCGGTCGTCATCGTCATCGTGGGAAACCTTTTCCCCGAGAAGATTTCGTTCCTGCCCGCGATGCGCTACTACGCCGGAAACTGGGCCACCAGCACGTGGTGCTTCCGCGCGGGCGCCGAGGACAAGATCGAAGCCGACGTGGTCAAAAGCTCTGCGCTGGTTGTCAATCAGCTCACCAAGCTGTACGGCGCGGCGACCGCCGAGGTGATGTCGGACAAAGTGGGGGCGTTCCGGGCGATGCACACACACGGCCGCGCGCTCAACGGCCTGCTACCCCGGGCGATCGGCAATGAGGCCGACTACCGGGTGCGGGACGGCGAAATCGTCGCCGGTCCACTCGTCGGGTGGAACTTCGGCGAAGGCCACCTGCACAACGAGCAGTTGTTGGAGGCCCTGCAGCGGCGTTGCAACTTCGAGGACGGCGATGTCCGTGTCATCGTCCTCGAGGGTCAGCCGATCCACATTCAGAAGCAGTGGTACCGGATCGTCGATGCCAAGACCGGTCTCATCGAATCCGGTTATGTCGACGTCAGCGAGATGCTGAGCCGGCAACCGTGGCCGGAACCGGGCGACGAATTCCCGGTGCATGTCACGACCGAACCTGTCGTGCACGGAACCTCATGACCAAAGCATCGAAAAACAAAGCCGTCGTCGTCGGCGCCGGCCCCAACGGGCTTGCCGCGGCCATTCACCTCGCCCGGCAGGGCGTCGACGTGCACGTGCTGGAAGCCCAGGACACCATCGGCGGGGGAGTGCGCTCCGGGGAACTGACGGTGCCCGGCGTCATCCACGACCACTGCTCGGCCTTCCACCCGCTGGGAGTCGGATCCCCGTTCTGGAAGGAGATTGATCTCCTCAGCTACGGACTGACCTGGAAATGGCCGGAGGCCGACTGCGCGCACCCACTCGACGACGGGTCTGCCGGCGTGCTCTATCAGTCGGTTGCCAAAACTGCCAAGGGATTGGGCGCCGATCGGCGGCGTTGGCGGGCGGCGGTGGGCGGACTGGCCAAGGGCTTCGACGATCTGGCGGACGATCTGCTGCGCCCCGTAATCAACATTCCGCGGCATCCGGTGCGCCTCGCGTTGTTCGGTCCCCGCGCGGTGCTGCCCGCCACCGCGGTGGCCGGTTACTTCCGCACCGAGCAGGCGCGCGCCCTCTACGGCGGCGCGGCCGCGCACGCCTTCACCCGATTGGACCGCCCGCTGACCGCCTCCCTCGGGTTGATGATCCTGGCCAGCGGACATCGCTACGGGTGGCCGGTCGCCGAAGGCGGGTCCGGTGCGATCACCAGGGCGCTGGGTGCGGCGCTGGAAGCCGAGGGCGGCCAGGTCACCACCGGCGTCAAGGTCACCAGTCGCCGCGACATCCCGAACGCCGACATCGTCATGCTCGACCTGAGCCCCGCGCAGGTACTGGCCATCTATGGCGACGCGATGCCCACGCGGATCAAACGGTCCTACCGCCGCTACCGCGAGGGTTCCGCGGCGTTCAAAGTGGACTTCGCCATCGAGGGCGACATTCCCTGGACGAACCCGGACTGCGCCCGGGCGGGAACCGTGCATCTCGGCGGCAGTTTCGAGGAGATCGCCGACACCGAACGCCGTCGTGCCCAGGGCACCATGGTGGAGCGCCCGTTTGTGCTGCTCGGGCAGCAGTATCTGGCCGACCGGTCCCGCTCGGCGGGCAACATCAACCCGATCTACGCCTATGCGCATGTGCCCTTCGGGTACACCGGTGACGCGACCGCGGCGATCGTGGACCAGATAGAGCGGTTCGCGCCGGGTTTCCGCGACCGCATCGTCGCCACGGTCAGCACCGGCACGGCCGACCTGGAGGCCCGCAACGCCAGTTACATCGGCGGCGACATCATCGGCGGCGCCAACGACAAGCTGCAGATCCTGTTCCGGCCGCGGATCGCGCTCGATCCCTATCGGATCGGAGTGCCGGGGGTGTACCTCTGCTCGCAGTCGGCGCCGCCGGGAGCCGGCATCCACGGGCTGTGCGGTTACCACGCCGCCGAATCAGCGCTGCGCTGGTTGCGGACGACGTGACCTGGTTACCTCAGCGCTGCCTCTGCTGAGACGTCAGCCGGTCGGGCCGGGCATCACCGGCTGGCCGGCCACGGGTCCGTTCGCCGGCGCCGGACCGGTCGGTGCGCCCTTCCCGGTTCCGGACATGGTGGTGATCGGCGCGCCAACCGGCGCGCCGACGGGGAGGGGTCCGGCGACCGGCACGGGTCCCGCGACGGGCACGGGTGCGCCGATGGGCACGGGTGCGCCGATGGGCACGGGTGCGCCGATGGGCACGGGTGCGCCGATGGGCACGGGTGCGCCGATGGGCACGGGTGCGCCGACGGGGACCGGGGCTCCGATGGGCACGGGGGCGCCGACGGGGACCGGGGCTCCGACGGGCACCGGGGCCGCTATCGGTCCGGGCACCACCACCGGCGCGACCGCCGGCACCGCTGCCGCGCCCACCGGTCCGGGCACTACGACGGGAGCACCGACACCGGACATGCCGGTGATGGGTGCACTCGCCGGGCCGCAGTTTTCCACAGGTGTTGCGCCGGCGGCGGGTGCAGGTCCACCGGCGGGGGCGGCGGGTCCGCCGCCGGCCGGCGCTCCGCCTGCGCCTGCGGCTCCACCAGCTGCCGGAGCGCCTGCCGCGCCCGCTGCCGGGCCGCCATACGCGCAGCACGCCGGCGCTCCGCCCGCGCCTGCCGCACCGGCTGGGCCCGCGCCGGGGGCACCGGCTCCGGCGACCCCGGCGGGCGCGCCGTCCGCGACACCGGCGGTGCCCGACATTCCCTGGATGCACGCGTAGCCACCCGTCTTCAGCGGCACGGCCACCGCAGTCGGGCTCAGTGACAATGCGGCGCCGCACAACCCCGCGGCGGCAGCAATTACCTTGAGGTTGAATCGATCGGAGATCGTCATCAACGTCAGCTCCTTCATTCGCGCTCCAGCAGATCCGTCTGGTCGTATCCGGACGACCGGCTCGATTGTTAGACGCCGATCCAAGACGCGAACGGCGCCGCACCGTGCCGTTTCCAAATGGTGACGTTCGGGATGGTTTAGCCCTCGTCACACGTTGTGACCGTTAAATCACGGTGCCGTCACCGGTCAGGCCGTGCCCCGGTTTCTGCACTGATCTAGGCTGACCACGAGCGCTTACCAGCGGACACGAGAAAGAGGAGAGACACGTGACGGTCCGAGTTGGCATCAACGGTTTTGGTCGAATCGGACGCAACTTCTACCGGGCCCTGCTGGCCCAGCAGGAGCAGGGCACCGCCGACATCGAGGTGATCGCCGTCAACGACATCACCGACAACCACACCCTGGCGCACCTGCTGAAGTTCGACTCGATCCTCGGCCGGTTGCCGTACGAGGTGAGCCTGGAGGGCGAGGACACCATCGTGGTGGGTCCGGCCAAGATCAAGGCGCTGGAGGTCCGGGAGGGACCGGCCGCGCTGCCGTGGGGTGACCTGGGCGTCGACGTGGTGGTCGAATCCACCGGTCTTTTCACCAACGCCGCCAAGGCCAAGGGGCACTTGGACGCCGGGGCCAAGAAGGTGATCATCTCCGCGCCGGCCACCGATGAAGACATCACGATCGTGCTCGGGGTCAACGACGACAAGTACGACGGCAGCCAGAACATCATCTCCAACGCCTCGTGCACCACGAACTGCCTGGGCCCGATCGCCAAGGTCCTCAACGACGAGTTCGGCATCGTCAAAGGTTTGATGACCACCATCCACGCCTACACCCAGGACCAGAACCTGCAGGACGGCCCGCACAAGGACCTGCGCCGGGCCCGTGCCGCGGCGTTGAACATCGTGCCCACCTCCACCGGAGCGGCCAAAGCCATCGGGCTGGTCCTGCCCGAGTTGAAGGGCAAACTCGACGGCTATGCGCTGCGGGTGCCGATCCCGACCGGCTCGGTCACCGACCTGACCGCCGAGTTGGCCAAACCCGGCACCGCCGAGCAGATCAACGCCGCGATGAAGGCCGCCGCTGACGGGCCGATGAAGGGCATCCTGAAGTACTACGACGCCCCGATCGTGTCCAGTGACATCGTCACCGACCCGCACAGCTCGATCTTCGATTCCGGGCTGACCAAAGTCATCGACAACCAGGCCAAAGTGGTCTCCTGGTACGACAACGAATGGGGCTACTCCAACCGCCTCATCGACCTGGTCAAGCTCGTCGGCAAGTCGCTCTAGCCGTGAGCGTCCCGACTCTCAAAGACCTGCTCGCCGAGGGTGTTTCGGGCCGCGGTGTGCTGGTGCGCTCCGATCTGAATGTGCCGCTGGACGAAGAGGGCAACATCACCGACGCCGGGCGGATCACCGCCTCGGTGCCGACGTTGAAAGCCCTGCTGGACGCCGGCGCCAAGGTCGTCGTCACGGCGCACCTCGGACGTCCCAAGGACGGGCCCGACCCGAAGTACTCACTCGCGCCCGTGGCCGCGGCACTCGGCGAGCAACTGGGCCGGCACGTGCAGTTGGCCGGAGACGTCGTGGGCACCGACGCGCTGGCCCGTGCCGAAGGACTCACCGACGGTGACATCCTCCTGCTGGAGAACATCCGTTTCGACAAGCGTGAGACCAGCAAGGACGACGGCGAACGCCTCGCGCTGGCCAGGCAGCTCGCCGAACTGGTATGGCCCGGTGGCGCATTCGTCTCCGACGGCTTCGGTGTGGTGCACCGCAAGCAGGCTTCGGTCTATGACGTCGCGACGCTGTTGCCGCACTATGCCGGCAACCTGGTCGCCGACGAGATCAAGGTGCTGCAGCAGCTGACCAGTTCCACCGAGCGGCCCTATGCGGTGGTGCTGGGTGGGTCGAAGGTGTCGGACAAGCTGGGCGTCATCGAGTCCCTGGCCACCAAGGCCGACAGCATCGTGATCGGCGGCGGCATGTGCTTCACCTTCCTTGCCGCACAGGGCTATTCGGTGGGCAAGTCGCTGCTCGAAGAGGACATGGTGGACACCTGCAGCAAGCTGCTGGACACCTATCACGACGTGCTGCGGCTGCCGGTGGACATCGTGGTGACCGAGAAGTTTGCCGCCGATTCGCCACCACAGACGGTGGCCGCCAATGAGATTCCGGATGACCTGATGGGCCTGGACATCGGCCCGGGCTCCGTCAAGCGGTTCACCACGTTGCTGTCCAACGCGCGAACGGTCTTCTGGAACGGGCCGATGGGCGTTTTCGAATTCCCGGCTTACGCCGAGGGCACCCGGGGCGTTGCCGAGGCGATCGTCAAGGCCACCGGTAAGGGCGCGTTCAGCGTCGTCGGCGGCGGTGACTCCGCGGCGGCTGTGCGCGCCCTGAAGATTCCCGAAGACGCGTTCTCGCACATATCCACCGGCGGCGGCGCGTCGCTGGAATATCTTGAGGGCAAATCACTTCCGGGCATCGAGGTGCTCGGTGAGCCCCAGCCGACCGGAGGTGACTCGTGAGCCGCAAGCCTTTGATCGCCGGCAACTGGAAGATGAACCTCAATCACTTCGAGGCCATCGCCCTGGTGCAGAAGATCGCATTCTCGTTGCCGGACAAGTACTTCGACAAGGTCGACGTCACGGTCATCCCGCCGTACACCGACCTGCGCAGCGTTCAGACCCTGGTCGACGGCGACAAACTCCGCCTGACCTACGGCGCACAAGACCTGTCGCAGCACGACTCCGGCGCCTACACGGGTGAGATCAGTGGGGCATTCCTGGCCAAGCTGGGATGCAGCTTCGTCGTGGTCGGCCATTCGGAGCGCCGCACCTGCCACAACGAGGACGACGCGCTGGTGGCCGCGAAAGCCGCGGCCGCGCTCAAGCACGAGCTCACCCCCATCGTCTGCGTCGGCGAGCACCTCGAGGTCCGCGAAGCCGGAAACCACGTGTCGCACAACGTCGAACAGCTGCGTGGGTCGTTGGCCGGGCTGTCGGCCGAGCAGATCGCCAAGGTCGTCATCGCGTACGAACCGGTCTGGGCGATCGGCACCGGCCGGGTGGCCAGTTCGGCCGACGCTCAGGAGGTGTGCGCGGCGATCCGCCATGAGTTGGCCGCGCTGGCCTCACCGCAGATCGCCCAGTCCGTCCGGGTGCTCTACGGCGGCTCGATGAATGCCAAGAACGTCGGCGACCTGGTCGCTCAGGAGGACATCGACGGCGGTCTGGTCGGCGGGGCGTCGCTGGACGGGGAGCAGTTCGCGACGCTGGCGGCGATCGCTGCCGGAGGACCGCTGCCGTAAGCGGGGGAGCCACATAGATCCCTGAAACCGCAGTGATATCACCCGCGGTATCACAATTCAGGAGAGCCTCATGGTTCGCAGGCGGTACTGCAGTGACGCATGTGATTTAGACGGAGTAAGTCAGATCGCGACGAGCAGCAGCAATAACGGAAAGACGAACACCAGAGCGAGCAGGACCACCATCAGCGCGACGGTGATGCCGACGCCGTTGTAGCTCTGCGGCGGCGCGCCCAGCGAACCGGCGCTGAAGCCCCAGACCGGTGCCTTGTACTCGAGTTCCACCCAGTGCCCCGGGTAGACGTCGACCAGGGTGTCGGCCGGCCCGATCTGAGCCGGCAGCCAGTACGGCACGTGCACATGGACCCGGTGCTGGCCGGGCCGCACCGGCACAACGTTGCGTCCCCACGACAACGGCGGTCCCTCGTAGCCGTCGATCAGCAGCCTGGGCTTGAACAGCGCCAACATGAACGACAGCGGCATGTACTGGGTGGTGATCGCGACGCCCTCAGCGGGCCACGAGGGCTGTCCCGGCTGGGCTGGCCAGCTCATGACGCGTCTAGCGGTACTTGATCAGCAGGGCCATGCCGACGATGGACACCAGCCAGATGCCGACGATGAACAGCGTCAACCGGTCCAGGTTCTTCTCCACGACCGTCGAACCGGAAAGGCTCGACTGCACACCGCCGCCGAACAGCGTCGACAGGCCGCCACCCTTGGCGCGGTGCAGTAGCACCAGCAGCACCACCAGCAGGCTGGTGACCACCAGGGTGATCTGTAGAGCCAATTCCATAACGGGCAGCCTACCGAACGCGGGCAAAACGCTCGCCACCGGCAAGCGACGGGCCGCGGATCGTGCCCAAATAGCCGACTCGACGGTCTGCACCGATACTTAGACCCATGGTTGACGTGACCGACACCGCCCTGGACCCGATCGGCGACGTCCATCGCACCAAGCTGGGGCGCGAGGCGACCGAGCCCATGCGCGCCGACATCAGGATGCTGGGTGCCATCCTTGGTGACACCGTGCGGGAGCAGAACGGTGACGAGGTGTTCGAGCTCGTTGAACGCGCGCGGGTGGAATCGTTCCGAGTGCGGCGATCGGAGATCGACCGCAACGAGGTGTCGCGCATGTTCGACGGCATCGAAATCCGGAAGGCCATCCCGGTCATCCGGGCGTTCACGCAGTTCGCGTTGCTGGCCAACGTCGCCGAGGACATCCACCGCGAGCGCCGTCGCAGCATTCACGTTGCCGCCGGCGAGCCGCCCCAGGACAGCAGCCTGGCCGCCACCTACGCGAAACTCGATCGCGCCGAACTGGATTCGGCGACCGTGGCCGCAGCGCTCGAAGGTGCATTGGTGGCGCCGGTGATCACCGCCCACCCAACCGAGACCAGGCGGCGCACCGTCTTCGTCACCCAGCACCGCATCACCGAGCTGATGCGTCTGCACGCGGAGGGCCACACCCAGACCGACAGCGGCCGCAGCATTGAAACCGAATTGCGCCGCCAGATCCTCACCCTGTGGCAGACCGCGATAATCCGGCTATCCCGCCTGCAGATCAGCGACGAGATCGCGGCCGGACTGCGCTACTACCCGGCCTCGTTCTTCGAGGTGATGCCCAAGGTCAACGCCGAAGTCCGGGAGGCACTGCGGGCCCGCTGGCCCGACGCCGACCTGCTGTCCGGGCCGATGTTGCAGCCGGGTTCCTGGATCGGCGGCGATCGTGACGGGAATCCCAACGTCACCGCCGACGTGGTCCGGCTGGCCACCGGCAGCGCCGCCTATACCGCAATCTCTCACTACCTGTCCGAACTCGACCAGCTCGAGCAGGAGCTGTCGATGTCGTCACGGCTGCTCACGGTCACCCCCGAACTCGCCGAACTGGCCGAAGGGTGCCAGGACAAGGCGCGCGACGACGAGCCATACCGGCGCGCGCTGCGAGTCATCCGGTCGCGGCTGAGCGCGACCGCCGGGGAGCTCCTTGATGAGCAGCCGCAGCACCTGCTCGACCTCGGCCTGCCGGCCTACACCACGCCCGGTGAATTGCGCGCGGACCTGGACACCATCGACACCTCGCTGCGTACGCACGGCAGCGCCGTGCTGGCCGACGACCGGCTGGCCGTGTTGCGGGAAGGCGTACACGTCTTCGGTTTTCACCTGTCCGCGCTGGACCTCCGGCAGAACTCCGACGTGCACGAGGAGGTGGTCGCCGAACTGCTGGCCTGGTCCGGGGTGCACCCCGACTACGCCTCGTTGCCCGAAGACCAGCGTGTAGAGCTGCTGGTCAGCGAACTCAGCACCCGACGTCCGCTGGTGAGCCCCGGCGCGAAGCTGTCCGAACTGGCACGCAAAGAACTCGACATCATCGGCGCCGCCACCTACGCCGTCCAAACCTACGGCCCGGCAGCGGTTCCCAACTACGTCATCTCGATGTGCCGGTCGGTGTCGGACGTCCTGGAAGCCGCGATCCTGATGAAAGAGGCCGGGCTGCTGGACGCTTCAGGGGACGAACCCTATTGTCCGGTCGGGATCTCGCCGCTGTTCGAGACCATCGACGATCTGCACAACGGGGCGTCGATTCTGCAGGCGATGCTGGATCTCCCGCTCTACCGCGCCATGGTGACGGCTCGCGGTGACATGCAGGAAGTGATGCTCGGCTACTCCGATTCGAACAAGGACGGCGGCTACCTGGCCGCTAACTGGGCGGTGTACCGGGCGGAGCTGGCCCTGGTCGAAGCGGCCCGCAAGGGCGGAATCCGGTTGCGGCTGTTCCACGGCCGCGGTGGCACCGTGGGCCGCGGTGGCGGCCCGAGTTACCAGGCCATCCTGGCCCAGCCACCGGGGGCGGTGAACGGATCGCTTCGGCTCACCGAACAGGGCGAGGTGATCGCCGCGAAGTACGCCGAACCGCAGGCCGCCCGGCGCAACCTGGAAAGCCTGCTGGCCGCGACCCTGGAGTCGACGCTGCTCGACGTAGAGGGCCTCGGTGACGCAGCGGAGCCGGCCTATGCGGTGCTCGACGAGATCGCCACCCTGGCGCAGCGCGCCTACGCCGAACTGGTGCACGACACACCCGGTTTCGTCGAGTACTTCAAGGCCTCGACGCCGGTCAGTGAGATCGGATCGCTGAACATCGGCAGTCGGCCGTCCTCCCGCAAACCGACGGAATCGATCTCGGATCTGCGCGCCATCCCGTGGGTGCTGGCGTGGAGCCAGTCACGGGTGATGCTGCCGGGCTGGTATGGCACCGGTACGGCGTTCGAGCAGTGGATCGGCGAGGGACCGGACAGCGAAGAAGACCGCTTGGCGGTCCTGCACGAGCTCTACGAGCGGTGGCCGTTCTTCCGCAGCGTGCTGTCCAACATGGCGCAGGTGCTGGCCAAGAGCGACCTCGGCCTGGCCGCCCGCTACGCCGAGCTGGTAGACGATGAATCGTTGCGCAGCAGGGTCTTTGACAAGATCGTCGACGAGCACCACCGCACCATTGCGATGTACAAGCGCATCACCGGTCAGGAGGACCTGCTGGCCGACAACCCGGCGCTGGCGCGCTCGGTGTTCAACCGGTTCCCCTACCTGGAGCCGCTGAACCACCTGCAGGTGGAGCTGCTGCGCCGTTACCGCTCGGGTGAGGACGACGAGTTGGTGCAACGCGGCATTCTGCTGACCATGAACGGACTTGCCAGCGCGTTACGTAACAGCGGATAACGGGCAATCCCTGGTGCTGGTGGCCGTCGCCGCGTCCCGCTCCGAGCCGAACAAGGCCACCGGACTCGACGGGGCCCTCAAGACCCTCGGCGCTCAACCCTTCGGAGTGGTGCTGCTGATCGCCGCCGGTGCCGGGATCATCACGTACGGCTTGTACAGCTTTGTGCTGGCCCGCTCAACCAAGATGTGAGGGGCGCTCAGCCCGCGTCATCAAAAATGCTGTCCCGCAGCTTTCCTGGCGCCGCTGTGGGATCGACGAACCATTCGTGCCGGAAAACTACGGCCAACACCCGCGGTGGCAGCCGCAGCAATACCTGGTAAACCCGCGCACCCACACCGGCGCCCAACTGGGAGCGATGAGCGGCCACCGCATCCCGCTTCTGCCGGGCCACCGCGCGCACGTCGACCCGGTGCGTGATGCTGGCACTCGGCGCATAGGCGTCGGCGAGCACATCCCGGTCGTAAGGCGGCGGAAGACGCAGCACACCGCAGACATCGCTGACCCGGCGCAGCAGTTCGCGCGGCATGGTTGCCTCGAGAACCCTTGGTGTGCAAGCCAGTTCGGCTGCCCGTTTGCCGACATGGTGCACCTGCACATGGTCGCGGTGGCCGTACCCGCCGTTGGCCTGGTAGCTCAGCAGCAGCTGCGCGTCCTCAGCGCGAAGGATCGAGGCCAGGCGCTGCGCGGCCTCCTCGACGTCGGCTCGACCGAAACGCACCCGACCTGGCGGGTCGGGGTAAAATTCGGGGCCGTAGCCGCTGTCGGCGTAGCCCAGGCACTCCGTTCGGTGCGCGCCGAGAATGCCTGTGCTCGAACGTAATTCGTCCAAGCGGGTGCGGTCGTCCTCGTCACCCATCCGTCCGTCGGTGGCCGTGACGACGACCACCCGATGACCGGCCGCGGCCGCTTTGGCCAGCGTGCCGCCGGTCAGGATCACCTCATCGTCCGGGTGGGCGTGGAAGGCAACGACGGTGGACATGACGCGATCGTATCGGGGTTTCGACGAGCCCGAATCAGTGAACGGCCGTGTAGGTGACCGGGCAGGGCCCGTGGGCCCGCGCCACTCCGCCGATCTGAGCCGGGACCGGACGCGGGTGCGCGCTCCAGCCTGCGGTCAGTTCGTACTCACCGAGCAAGCGTGTCAGCGCCGCCGTCATCGCCGCCAGTGCGAAAGGCTGCGCCGGACAGGAATGCCGCCCGTGGCCGAACGCCGTCACCAGCATCGGTGACGGCAGGTCAGGAGGGTCGGTGAGCCGGTGGCGGGTCCATCGTTCCGGATCCCACGTGTCCAGCCCGGGTGCCGCAGAAGTATTCAACAACGGCAACAGGGTGGCGATGGTCCAGCCGGGCGGCACTTGGTAGGTGATTTCGCCGGTGTCCAGTTCGACCGGCGCCAGCACCGTGCGGCTCATGATCGAGCGCTGCGCCAGGCGCGTGGACTCGAGTGCGCAGCGCTGGGCGAAGTCCTTGTCGCCGTTACGGATTAGTAGCTGATGTTGTGGATGTTCGACCAGGTCGACCAGGGCCCAGCCGAGTGCGGCGGCCAGGTTCGACATGGACGCGATGTGGATCAGGGCGACGTCATGGGCGATGCCGCGCACGCGGACCTCGTCAGGCTCGGAGTCCCATGCGGCGACAATCCTGCCGAACAGGCTTCCGTCATCGCGGTAGTGCCGCACCGCGACCTCCACCGTGTCGGTGACGTCGTCCAGGGCAGCGCGCTCGGCGCGTTTGTCCGAGGCGGCCACCGCCGCCATCCGGTTAGGGTGGACGAACGCCTCTGAGCCGTCCAGGGTGTCGAACGCCTGCACCAGACGCTCGAAGGCCGCACCCTCGGAGCATCCGGGCCCGGCCCACGATGCGAGGCCCATCCGGTGCCCCAGCCGGCGGGTGAGGTCGAAGACGTCTACCGAACCGGCCGAACCCAGTTCGGCGGTCGTATCCCGCAGCGCGCCGTCCAGGTTCGCAAGATAGACGGCGACATCGTCGCGGCGAAAAAGGTTGGAGGGCAGGATACGACGGCCGGCGAAGATCTCGTCGGGCAGCTTGCGGCGCAGCATCAAAAAGTCGGCGACGCCCTTGCTGGCTTTGTCCTCCGGCAGGGCGTAGAACGACTCGACGCCCGCGGGGGAGAAGGTGAACAGGTAGCGGTCGGCGCCGCTTTCCACCACAAACGTGTCGCCGCACCGATCGCGGGCGGCGGCGATGGTGGCGACCGCATCCGCAACGGCGACATCCCACGGCAGGCCGGTACCGTCCGCGAGTGGTGGAGCGGGAACCGGATGAGTCACGGAGTCAGCGCACGCCCCGATTGCGGAGCCGGTCCATCACCCCGCGCATGACGTGCTCGGTCGCATTGAGTGGCAGCATCATCGTCTCGCCCCAGCTCACGATGTTGTCCATGCGTTCGAGGATGGCCTCCACCGGTTGGAGCACCGCGAGCAGGCGCTTGGCGAGATCATCGAGGCTGGACAGGGTTCCGTCCAGGTGGTCCAGCCCGGTCTCCAGCCGCGACACGGTGCTGTTCAGGGCCGACAGCGACTTGTTGAGTTCCACCAGGGATGTGCCGAGTCCGTCCAGGACGTCTTCGACCTGCTCCACCGTCTTGTCTGCATTCAATGCCGCCTGGGTGAGCGTTTTCATTCTTTGCCGAGCTGGGGTGGGGCGGCCGCCGCTTCTGTCTGCCATGAGGGTCATTATTACCAGCTTGACACCGGGGGATACAGCCCTGGCGGAAGCCGGGCCGTGTCAACGGGGAAGTTTGCCCGCTGCGCCCTCGTCGAGCAACCAGCGGGTGATCTCGCGACCGATTGCCCCGGCGGCCGGGAGCGAGACGGGATCGGCACCGCCGATGGCGGCGGCCACCGCGTCGGCCTTGCCCTCGCCCGCCACCAGCAGCCACACCTCGCGGGACCGCTGAATCGCGGGCAGGGTCAACGTGATTCGTTGTGGCGGTGGCTTGGGCGAGTCATCCACGGCGACCACCATCCGGCTGGTCTCGCGCACCGCGGCAGTGTCCGGGAACAGGGAGTTGACGTGTCCTTCGGGTCCCATCCCGAGCAGATGCACGTCGAAACTGGGCGCCAGTTCACCGGGCTCGGCGTTGGCCGCCAGAATCTGCTCGTACGCCAGGGCCGCAGCCTCCAGATCGGAGCCGAACTCGCCGTCGCTGGCCGCCATGGGGTGCACCTGGCTGGCGGGAATGTCGATGTGTTCGAGCAGGGCCTCGCGCGTTTGCTTCTCGTTGCGCTCGTCGTCGTCTTCGGGGACATAGCGTTCGTCACCCCAGAACAGGTGCACCGTGGACCAGTCGACCGGCCGCGACGCGAGTTCGCGCAGCAGTGCGACACCGTTACCGCCGCCGGTCAGCGCGATCAGTGCTCGCCCCCGCGCCGCTGACGCCGCGTTGATGGTGTCGACGAGTCGCTGTGCCGCGGCCTGCGCCAGACGTTCGCTGTCGGCAAATACCTCGATATCGAAGCTCATTGATATTGCACCTTCTTGATGCCCTCCAGGGCCGCGTGGTAGATCTCGTCGGCGTCGAGCCGGCGCAGGTCTTCAGCCAGGCATTCACCGGTTACCCTGCGCGCCAACGGAACCAACGCCTCGGGCTTGGCCGTGCGGCTCAGCGTAGCCGTGGTTCCATCCTGCGGCCGGCTCAGCACGATGGTCTCGCTCTTGCGCACCAGTTCCACGGTGAGCTCGCCGACCTCGCGGCGGACCGGGCCGTCGATCCGGCTGGCCAGCCAGCCCGCCAGTATGTCCAGTGCGGGTTCGGTTTCCAGGCCGCTGATGCGAGCAGACTCGATCGGCTCGTGCGGTGGCAGGTCGATGGCTGAGGTCAGCAGCGCACGCCAGTACGTGATGCGGCTCCAGGCGAGGTCGGTGTCGCCGGCGGTGTAGCCGGGCAGCCGGCTCTTGATCGCCGCCAACGGGTCGACAGCGTTGGTGGCGTCGGTGATACGGCGAATTGCCAACTTGCCCAACGGATCCTGGGCAGGCACCGCCGGAGCGTTGTCGGGCCACCAGGCCACGACCGGGATGTCGGGCAGCAGGAAGGGGATGACCACGCTGGCGGCGTGCCCGGACAACGGCCCGGAAAGTGCCAGCACCACCACCTCACCGGCGCCCGCGTCGCCCCCCACCCGGATCTGCGCGTCCAGACGCGGTTCGTCCGCGTACGCGTTGCCGCGCATCGTCACGATGATGCGGCTCGGATGCTCGTGGCTGGCGTCGTTGGCCGCCTGAATGGAATCCTCGACGACAGCGTCGCTGTCCGGCGCGATGATCAGCGTCAGGACCCGGCCCATCGTGACCACGCCCGCCATCTCGCGCATCTCGTCGAGCTTCTTGTTGACCGCCGTGGTGGTCGTGTCCGGTAGTTCGACAATCATTGGCGCCGCTCCTCCTCATCGCTGCGCTCTGCATCGTCGCCGTCGCGAATCATTGGCGCCGCTCCTCCTCATCGCCGGCGCGGATCATGGCCGCCGCCATTCCCGGCCGGTCCGGCGCAGCATCTCGAACGCCGACTCGGGACCCCAGGTGCCCGCCTCGTACGGATCCGGCTTGCCGTGCGACGCCCAGTTGTCCAGCGCGGGATCGAGTATCTCCCAAGCCAATTCGACTTCTTCGTTGACCGGGAACAGCGAGGGCTCACCAAGCAGCACGTCCAGGATCAGCCGTTCGTAGGCTTCCGGCGATTCCTCGGCGAACGCTGAGCCGTAGGAGAAGTCCATGTTGACGTCGCGGACTTCCATCGCGGTGCCGGGCACTTTCGAACCGAACCGCAGCGTGATGCCCTCGTCGGGCTGCACGCGGATGACCATGGCGTTGGTGCCGAGTTCGTCGGTCATCGTCGCGTCGAACGGCAGGTGCGGTGCCCGCTTGAAGACGAGCGCGATCTCGGTGACCCTGCGGCCCAATCGTTTTCCGGTCCGCAGGTAGAACGGCACGCCGGCCCAGCGCCGGGTGTCGACCTCGAGGGTGATCGCGGCGAACGTTTCGGTGACGGAGTCCTTGGCGAATCCCTCTTCGTCGAGCAGTCCCACCACTTTCTCGCCGCCCTGCCAGCCGGCGGTGTACTGGCCGCGGCTGGTGGTCTCGTCGAGGGGCTGCGCGAGCTGGGTCGCCGAGAGCACCTTGATCTTCTCCGTTTGCAACGCCTTCGGAGTGAAACTGACCGGCTCCTCCATCGCGGTCAGCGCCAGCAGTTGCATCAGGTGGTTCTGGATCACGTCACGCGCGGCGCCGATGCCGTCGTAGTATCCGGCCCGCCCACCCAGGCCGATGTCTTCGGCCATGGTGATCTGGACGTGGTCGACATAGTGGGAGTTCCAGATCGGATCGAACAACTGGTTGGCAAAGCGCAGCGCCAGGATGTTCTGCACCGTCTCTTTGCCCAGGTAGTGGTCGATGCGGAAGACCGACTCCTCCGGGAAGACGGAGTTGACGGTTTTGTTGAGATCCTGCGCGCTCTTGAGGTCGTGGCCGAACGGCTTCTCGATAACCACCCGGCTCCACCGATTGCCTTGCGGGCGCGCCAGTCCCGACTTCTCCAGCTGTTCGCAGACCTGCGGGAACGACTTGGGCGGGATCGCCAGATAGAACGCGTGGTTTCCGCCGGTACCACGTTCGGCGTCCAGCTTCTCCAGCGTTTCGGCCAGGCGCTGGAAGGCGTCGTCATCGTCGAAAGCGCCTGGGACGAACCGGAATCCCTCGGCCAGCCGGTCCCAGTTCTCCTGGCGGAACGGTGTCCGGCAGTGTTCCTTGACGGCGTCGTGCACCACCTGGCCGAAATCCTCGGTGTCCCAGTCCCGCCGCGCAAACCCCACCAGCGAGAAGGTGGGGGGCAACAGTCCGCGGTTGGCCAGATCGTAGATCGCCGGCATCACCTTCTTGCGGGCCAGGTCGCCGGTGACCCCGAAGATCACCATGCCGCAAGGGCCGGCGATTCGGGGCAACCGCTTGTCCCGCTTGTCGCGCAGCGGGTTCTGCCACTGCGCGTCGGCGGCTTGGCTCATTTGCGCCGCTCCTCCCCATCGCTGCGCTCTGGATCGTCGCCGGCGCAGCTCATTTGTCAGCGGAGTCGAGCTGTGCCTGCGTCTCCTCGAGCAACTCGCGCCAGGAATCCTCGAACTTCTCCACCCCTTCGTTTTCCAGCACCAGGAACACGTCGGTCAGGTCGATTCCGATCGCGTCGAGCTTGTCGAACACCTGCTGCGCTTCGGATTCGGTGCCGGTGATGGTGTCGCCGTGAATCGTGCCGTGATCGGCGACGGCGTCAATTGTCTTCTCCGGCATGGTGTTCACCGTGTTCGGAGCGACGAGCTCGGTGACGTACAGCGTGTCGGAGTAGTCGGGGTTCTTGACGCCGGTGGATGCCCACAGCGGCCGCTGAACCCGGGCGCCGTCAGCCTGCAGCGCCTGGAAACGCTCGCCGCCCTCGAAGACTTCCCGGTATGCCGCGTAGGCCAGTCGCGCGTTTGCGACGGCGGCCTGCCCGAGCAGGGCGCGGGCATCCTCGGAGTCGATCTGCTCCAGCCGCTTGTCGATCTCGGTGTCGACCCGGGAGACGAAGAACGATGCCACCGAATGGATCTTGGACAGGTCGTGACCGGCCTGCTTGGCTTTCTCGAGTCCGTCCAGGTAGGCGCCCATCACCGCGCGGTAGCGCTCCACGGAGAAGATCAGCGTGACATTGACCGAAATGCCTTCTGCCAGAGTCGAGGCGATGGCGGGAATGCCTTCCTCGGTGGCGGGAATCTTGATCAGCAGGTTCGGCCGGTCGACGATCTTCCACAATTCCACCGCCTGATGGGTGGTCTTGTCGGTGTCATGCGCCATGCGCGGGTCGACCTCGATCGACACCCGGCCGTCGACCCCGTCGGAGGACTCCCACTGCGGCCGCAACACATCACAGGCGTTGCGGACGTCGTCGGTGGTGACCGTGCGGATGGTGGCGTCGACGTCGGCGCCACGCTCGGCGAGCTCCGCGATCTGGTCGTCGTAGGTGTCGCTGTCGGCCAGCGCCTTCTGGAAGATCGACGGGTTGGTGGTGACCCCGACGACGCTCTTGGTGTCGATCAGTTCCTGCAGGTTGCCCGATTTGATCCGGTCCCGGGACAAGTCGTCGAGCCAGACGGACACCCCCGCGGCGCTGAGCGCGGCGAGGTTTGAATTCTGGGTCATCTGATCACCTTTTCTCAGTTATCCAGTGCTTCTTCCGCAGCGGCAGCGACGGCTTCGGCGGTGAAGCCGTACTCGCGGAACAGCGTCTTGTAATCGGCGGATTCCCCGAAATGCTCGATCGACACGATCTTGCCGGTGTCGCCGACCAGCTTGTGCCACGACTGCGCGACCCCGGCTTCGACGGCCACCCGCGCCGACACCGAGGGGGGCAGCACGCTGTCCCGGTATTCGGAGGGCTGCGACTCGAACCACTCCACACACGGCATCGACACGACCCGCGCTAGAATGTCCTTGTCCGCCAACAGCTTCTTTGCCTCGACGGCCAGCTGCACCTCGGAGCCGGTGGCGATCAGCACCACGTCGGGCTCCTCATCGCCCTCGGTGCCGCCGAGCACGTAGCCACCGCGGGCCACGCCGTCCAGGTCCGTGCCGTCCAGTACCGGCACGTTCTGCCTGGTGAGGATCAGGCCGACCGGCCCGCTGCCGTTGCCCCGGGCCAGCACCGTACGCCAGGCATACGCCGTCTCGTTGGCGTCGGCGGGTCGTACCACCGAGAGGTTCGGAATGGCCCGCAGCGCCGAAAGGTGCTCGATCGGCTGGTGCGTCGGGCCGTCCTCACCCAGGCCCACCGAGTCGTGCGTCCACACGTAGATGGTGTCGATGTCCATCAGCGACGCCAACCGCACCGCCGGGCGCATGTAGTCCGAGAACTGCAGGAACGTCCCGCCGTAAGCCCGGGTCGGGCCGTGCAGCACGATGCCGGACAGGATGGCGCCCATCGCGTGTTCGCGCACCCCGAAGTGCAGTGTCCGGCCATACCAGGACGCGGTGTAGTCCTTGGTGGAGATCGAGGGCGGACCGAAGGACTCGGCGCCCTTGATGGTGGTGTTGTTGCTGCCGGCCAGGTCCGCCGAGCCGCCCCACAGCTCGGGCAGCTTCGGACCGACGGCGTTGAGCACCTCGTTGGACGCTTTCCGGGTGGCGACGGCGTCGTCGCCGGTCTCCCAGTGCGGCAGGTCTGCGTCCCAGCCCTCGGGCAACTCCTCGGCGGTCAGCCGGTCCAGCAGCGCCTTGCGCTCGGGCTCGCGCTCCGCCCAGGCGTCGAAGTCGGTCTGCCACTTCTGGTGCGCTTCGCGGCCCCGGTCCACCAGCTTGCGGGTGTGAGCGATGACCTCGTCGCGGACCTCGAACGTCTTGTCCGGGTCGAAGCCGAGGATCTTCTTGGTGGCCGCCACCTCGTCGTCGCCGAGCGCCGCGCCGTGCGCCTTGCCGGTGTTCATCAGGTTGGGCGCGGGGAAGCCGATGATGGTGCGCAGCGAGATGAACGAGGGCCGGCCGGTCTCGGCCTTCGCGTTCGCGATCGCCTCCTCGATGCCGACGACGTTCTCGCCGCCCTCCACCTCTTGGACGTGCCACCCGTAGGCGCGGTAGCGCTCAGCGGTGTCTTCGCACAGCGCGATATTGGTGTCGTCCTCGATCGAGATCTGATTGCGGTCGTAGAACACGATCAGGTTGCCCAGCTGCTGCACCCCGGCCAGCGACGACGCTTCCGACGTGACGCCCTCCTCGATGTCTCCGTCGGAGGCGATCACGTAGATGTAGTGGTCGAACGGGCTGGTGCCGGGATCGGCATCCGGGTCGAACAGGCCGCGCTCATAGCGTGCCGCCATCGCCATCCCGACCGCTGAAGCCAATCCCTGGCCCAGCGGGCCGGTGGTGATCTCGACGCCGGCGGTGTGCCGGAACTCGGGGTGTCCCGGAGTCTTGGACTTCCACGTGCGCAGCGCCTCGATGTCTTCCAGCTCGAGCCCGAACCCGCCGAGGTAGAGCTGCAGATAGAGGGTCAGGCTGCTGTGGCCGGCCGACAGGACGAACCGGTCGCGGCCCAGCCAGTGGACGTCACCGGGGTCGTGGCGCATGGCGCGCTGAAACAGCGTGTACGCCAATGGGGCCAGGCTCATCGCCGTTCCGGGGTGACCGTTGCCGACTTTCTGGACGGCGTCGGCGGCCAGCACCCGGACCGTGTCGACCGCAGCCGAATCGATCTCGGTCCAGTCGTCGGGGTGGTGCGGTTGGGTGAGCGCGGAGATCTCTTCAAGTGTGGTCATTCAGTCCTCAGTCCTGGGGTCATCAAACTGATCAATCCCACCCTAGTGCGGGATTGCTGGCGCATGCAGGCCCAGATTGCGTGTACCCGCCGAAGCCTGTGTGAAAATATCGTGTCGCGGGTTGGTGGCTTTCATCAGCGCCGTGCGGGCGGATAGGTCGACAAATTTCGGGTAGATCGACCCTGCGGGGCTGTGGCCGTGCCGGCGCGGTCTACCATCATGCGTAGTAGAAGCTGCGCGCGGCTGCGATTTTCCCGAGGAGTTAATGCTTTGAGCGTTCGCGGGCGCCCAGACATCGAAGCGCCGGGCCGGACTTCAGGCCGGATCACCGGCGTCCTGTTGGCGTACCTGGCGTTGACCAAACCCCGGGTGATCGAGCTACTGCTCGTCACCGCGATACCGGCGATGCTGCTGGCGCACCGCGGCTCGGTCGACCCGCTGCTCATCCTCAACACGCTGGTCGGGGGCATGATGGCCGCCGGCGGGGCGAACACCCTCAACTGCGTGGCCGACGCCGATATCGACAAGGTGATGAAGCGGACCGCTCGACGGCCGCTGGCGCGTGCCGCGGTGCCGACGCGCAACGCGCTGATCTTCGGCCTGGCGCTGAGCGTGGGATCGTTCTGCTGGCTGTGGTGGACCACCAACCTGCTGTCGGGGCTGCTGGCTGTGGCCACCATCGCGTTCTACGTGTTCGTCTACACGCTGTTGCTGAAGCGGCGCACGGCGCAGAACGTGGTGTGGGGCGGCGCGGCCGGCTGCATGCCGGTGATGATCGGGTGGTCGGCGGTCACCGGGACCATCGGCTGGCCGGCGTTGGCCATGTTCGCGATCATCTTCTTCTGGACTCCGCCGCACACCTGGGCGCTGGCCATGCGGTACAAGGAGGACTACAAAGTCGCCGGCGTGCCCATGCTGCCCGCGGTGGCAACCGAACGTCAGGTCACCAAGCAGATTGTGATCTACACCTGGCTCACGGTGCTGGCGACCTTCGTGCTGGCGCTCGCGGCTGGGTGGCTGTATGCCGCGGTGGCAGTGGTGGCCGGCGTGTGGTTCCTGGCGATGGCCCACCAGCTGTACGCGGGTGTGCGGGCAGGAGAGCCGGTGAAGCCGCTGCGGTTGTTCCTGCAGTCGAACAACTACTTGGCGCTGGTTTTCTGCGCGCTGGCCGTGGACTCGGCGATCGCGCTGCCCACTCTGTTCTGATCCACCCGGAGCGTCCCCGCCGCGCCGACTGTGAACCTAACGACAGGACACGCCGGTGGCGCGTCGTGATGTTCACGATCGGCGGGTCCCCGCGGCTCGAGTCAGAACCAGCGCGATCCAAACCCCGCACCTATGCGCTGCGCGTACCAAATTAGTCTTCTGACAACACGTTTCGATCAGCGGGCGACGCTCGCCTGATACCTGTCCGCGAACATGCTCCGTTTGCGCTACTGCACGTCGCGATATCGAATTCTGTTGTACCCGACGGCGAGAGGAGTGTTCGGCATGACGTTATGCGTCGTACCCACAGGGCCGTGCACCTCCTGTGCTGCTACCGGGTATCCGCCCAGCGCCGGCTGACGATGACCGCCCCCATCTGGATGGCTTTGCCTCCGGAGGTGCATTCGGCGTTGCTGAGCAGCGGACCGGGCTCGGGTGCGTTTTCAGCCGCCGCCGAAACCTGGGCTGCCCTCAGTGCCGAATATGCTTCTGCCGCAGACGAACTCGCCGCAATCCTGGCCGCAGTGCAGGCCGGTTCCTGGGATGGCCCGAGTGCCGGATTTTACGTGGCCGCGCACCTGCCATACCTGCAGTGGCTGACGGCTGCGGGTGCCAAGAGCGCTGCGACGGCTGCCCAGCACGAGGTGGCCGCGGCTGCCTACACCGCCGCCCTGGCCGCCATGCCGACGCTGCTCGAGTTGGCGGCCAATCACGCCACTCACGCCGTGCTGACCGCGACGAATTTCTTCGGCGTCAACACGATACCCATCGCGCTCAACGAGGCCGACTACATTCGGATGTGGGTTCAGGCCGCCACCATCATGGTGACCTACGAAGCCGTTTCCGCCTCGGCGTTGGCCCAAACTCCGACGACCGGCCCGGCGCCGCAGATAGTTTCCGCCGCTGCGGCGTCGGATCCGTGGCAGCAGATCCAACAGATCCCGCAGCAGATCTTCCAATTTGCCCTGCGGCTCATCGGGATCAATTGGGATCCCGCCGCCGGCACCCTCAACGGAATCCCATACGCCTCCTACACGGTGCCCGGGCAGCCGGGCTACTGGATCTCCCGGCTCTTCCTGTTCGTCCAGGATTTCCAGGGTTTGCAGGACTGGATTCAGCTGTTGCTGACCAATCCGGTGGCTGCCCTGCAATCGCTCAGCGGCATCACTCCGGTGCAGATCATCGCGTATCTGGCGGTCCACCCCGTGCTCGCCGCCGCGATCGCGTCCTCACCATTGTGGTCGGCGCTGGCCACGCTGCCCGCCGCGGCGGCCAGTGTCGCCGCGCTGGCGGCGTTGGCCGCCATACCGCCCACCGAGCTGGCGGTCGTGCCGGAGCTGGTGCCTGTGGCAGAAGTCGCCGCCGCGGTCCCGGCGAAATTCGCCCCGGCTCTCGCCGGGTCGGTGGCGCCGGGTGCCGCGCCGGCCGCTCCCGTATCGACGGTGAGCACCATCAGCGCAACCTCCACCTCGGCGCCGCCGCCCGCGCCGGCCGGCCAAGCCTTCGTTCCCTATGCGATTGGTGGCGGGCCCGGGGTTGGCTTCGGGCCGGTGCATCGCGGCAACACGACCGCAACTGTCCGCGCGAAGGCCCCGGAGCCGGACAGCGCCGCTGTCGCGGCGGCCACCGCGGCGCGCAGAAAGGCGCGCAAGCGCCGCCAACAGGGCGAGCCGCAGCGCGGCTATGCCGATGAATTCGCAGATCTGCCAACCGATTTCGGCGAGGACGGGCCGGAAGTTTCCGAGCAGGGTGCCGGGCCGTTAGGTTTCACCGGCACCGTGCGGAAGGACGGGGTCCGGCCGGCCGGCCTGATCACCCTGGCCGGCGACCCGTTCGGCGGCGGGCCGACGTTACCGATGATCCCCACGAGCTGGGACGAGGACCGGCCCGCAGGTAGCTAGGGCAGCAACACTATCGATCCGGTGGTCTTGCGGCCCTCCAGGTCGGCGTGGGCGCGCGCGGCCTCGGCCAGGGGATAGCTACCGCCGACCTCGACCCGCACGGCCCCGCTGCCGATCACGTCGAAGAGTTCGGCCGCTCTCCCGCTGAACTCCTCACCGGTGCGGATGAAGTGGGCGAGCGAGGGCCGGGTGAGGTACACCGATCCGGCGTAGTTGAGCTGCTGGGGATCGAAGGGCGGCACCGGTCCGCTGGCCGCGCCGAACAGCGCCAGCGTCCCGCGCACGGCTAGGCTCGCCAGGCTGGCATCGAACGTGGTTGCGCCGACCCCGTCATAGACCACGGCCACCCCGGCGCCGCCGGTGAGCCCGCGAATCTGCTGGCCGAACTGGTAGGCGTCGGTGGGGTAGGGGAGTACCTCGGCGGCGCCCGCATCCCGGGACAGTCGCTCCTTCTCCGGCGTCGACACGGTCGAGATCACCCGCGCCCCGAGGTGCGTCGCCCACTGCGTCACGATCAGCCCGACGCCGCCCGCGCCGGCGTGTACCAGCACGCTGTCTCCGCGCTGCACCGGATACACCGACTTCAGCAGGTACTGCGCGGTCAGCCCCTTCAGCAGCGCCGATGCGGCCACCTCCGAGCTGATGCCATCTGGGACTCTGGCGGTCAAAAATGCTGGGGCCGTGCATAATTCGGCATAAGAGCCATTGGCTGAGGCGCTCACCACCCGGTCGCCGACGTTGATGTCCCCCCCGGTGTCCGGGCCGACCGCCGTCACCGTCCCGCACACCTCGGAGCCCAGTACGAACGGAAGCGGGCGCGGGTACTGACCGGAGCGGAAGTAGGTGTCGATGAAGTTGACGCCAATGGCTTCCGAACGGATCAGCAGCTCGCCGGGGCCAGGTTCGGGCTGGGCGACGTCGCGGTAGTTCAGGACTTCGGGGCCGCCGGTTTCGCTGACTTCGATCGCGTGCATGCCGATATCATGCCCGGGCATGAAGTTAGCCCGACCGGACACCTTCCATCCGCGCATCGTGTTGGCGGGCGGTCCGAAGCGAGCCGCCGGCGATGATGCCGGGTTGGTGGCCGCCCTGCGCACCCGCGGCCTGCACGCCCGGTGGTTGCCCTGGGACGACCCGGACGTGACCGACGCGCATCTGGTGATTCTGCGCGACGCCGGGGACTACGCCACGCGGCTACCCGAATTTCTGGCATGGACCACCCGCGTGCAGCACCTGCTGAATCCTGCGGACGTCATCGCCTGGAACGCCGATCGCCGCTACCTCGAGGACCTGGCGCAGCGGGGCGTACCGACCGTGCCGGGTCAGATACACGAGCCGGGGGAGTCCATGCGGCTACCGTCGGACGGCCACGTCTACGTCGGCGCTACCCGCGGCACCGGATTGCGACGATTCACCGACCGGTTGGACGCCGAGGCCTACATCAAGGGCCGCCGCGAGAGCGTGTTCGTGCAGGCAGATGCCGAGCCGGAAACCGTGCTCATCTTCATCGGCGGCAAACCGTCACACGCCTTCACCACGCAGGACGGCGGTTTGCATCAGGGTGAGGCTGACTTCGAGCTCTGGGATATCGGCTCGGCGGCCGTCCAGGCTGCCCCGGGTGATCTGCTCTACGCGCGGGTGCACCTGTCCGGGGCACGACTGCTGGAGTTCCAGCTGATCGACCCGTCGCTGGGGTGGCTGCGCCTGGACGCCGAAACGCGAGGCCTGGCTCAGCGCGAGTTCGCCCTGGCCGTCGAGTCAGCTCTGGAGCGCCTCGGGCTCGGCCCGTTCTCGCATCGACGCCCATAGCGCGGCGGTAGCCGCCGTGCAGGCCGCGGCACCCGCCACGTGCAGCGCGACCAGTACGGCGGGGACGCCCGTGTAGTACTGCGCGGTGCCCACGCCGGCCTGGGCGACGACGAGCGCGACCAGCACCCCGAGACGCCGCGTCACCACGCGGCCGGCCCGCACCGCCCACAGCCCGAAACCCAGCCCGACCAGCAGCGACAGGTAGGAGACCAGCAGCGACGAGTGGGCGTGCACCAGGGTGTTGATCTCGATCTTCAGCCGCGGCACCGTCCGGCTCGGGCTCTTGTCACCGGCGTGCGGTCCGGCCGCTGTCACCAGGGTGCCGGTGACCAGAACCGCGGCCAGGTTCATCGCGCTCAGCACGGTCAGCAGCCGCAGCGGCCTGGCGACCCGCCGGCGAACCTCGCCGTCGTCGGGCTCGCCGACTTTGACGAAGAGCAGCACCGACAACCACACCATCGTCATCGACGCCAGTAGGTGGATCGCCACCGTCCACCACAGCAGTCCGGTGCGCACGGTGATGCCGCCGATGACGGCCTGTACGACGGTGGAGGCGGGCATCAGCCACGCGTAGACCAGCACCTCGCGGCGCCGGCGCGCCCGCGTCACCGCCAGCACCGCCAGGGCCGCGGTGATGACCACCGCGAAGGTGATCATCCGGTTGCCGAACTCGACGGCTTGGTGGATGCGCGGTACTTCGGAGACCGCGACGGGTGTGAAGCTGCCGGGGAAACACTGCGGCCAGGTGGGGCAACCCAGCCCGGAGGCCGTGACACGCACGATGGCACCCGTGACCGCGATGCCACCCTGGGTGAGAATCACGAGCGCCGCGATGATGCGCTGGACACGCAGGCTGGGGTTGGGGAGCAGGTCCACCAACCGCATCAGCACTCGTCCGACGGCCACCGCCCGATGGTAACGACCACTACGTCACGTAGTAGAACCGGGCCTTGCGGCCACGCGCAGCGAGATTGACGCTACGTACAGCCGCGGCGGCGCGTCGTGTGCGTGGTGGCAGTGTCGCGGTAGCCGCGGCGCCGCAGTGCCGCGGCGACCTCCCGCAAAACCTGGTCGGGCCGGTCCTCGGCGATCACCCGGATGACGATCCAGCCGAGCTCAGCGAGCTCCTTCAATCTGCGCGTGTCGCGCACGTATTGGCGCCGGTTCGTGCGGTGTTGGTCACCGTCGTACTCGACGGCGACCTTGAACCGCTCCCAACCGATGTCGAGCAGGGCCACTGTCCGGAACTTGACCACCACGGGAATCTGGGTCTCGGGAGTGGGTAGTCCAGCGTCGATCAGCAGCATCCGGAGCCAGGTCTCTTTCGGTGAAGCAGAACCCGGGTCAATGTGGGGGAGCAGCGTTCTGAGTTGTCGGACGCCTCGGGCTCCGGCGTATCGCGTGCTGAGCATCAACGTCGCGTCGGTGGAAAACGGTGATGCCCGCATCAGTGCGTCGAGGCGCGCCATCGCATCAGCAGCGGTGAGCTGCCGCCCCAGGTCGAAGGCCGTCCGGGCAGGTGTGGTCACGGGCAGACCGGCAACCCGGGTGACTTCGTCGATGCCCA
Organism: Mycobacterium sp. 23; assembly: GCF_048287075.1. Classification (NCBI taxonomy): domain Bacteria; kingdom Bacillati; phylum Actinomycetota; class Actinomycetes; order Mycobacteriales; family Mycobacteriaceae; genus Mycobacterium; species Mycobacterium sp. 23. The sequence continues at coordinate 1,051,200 of NZ_JBLVUX010000005.1, read as the reverse complement.
TTCGGCAGTTGCGGGTGATTATTCCGGTGGGCGGCCGGGGATTGCACCACGCCATTTCAACCGCTTCGTCATCGTCGACCCAGTCCGAGCCGTGCATAGCCGCGGCGGCCAGCCCAGTCAAGGTCCCGCGGCGACCTGACCACAACCACGCGGCCGCCGAGCGAACGCGTAACGAAAGTTGCATGTCATGCGGCACGTACACGTCGGGGTAGATCGCCCGGTACTGCGTTCGTAGCTGATACCGGCTGACTCTTCCCTGCTGCAACGCCTCGCTGCCGATGCATACTCTGTCCACACAAGCTTGGACGAGTCCGAACAGCCCACCGGTTCCCCCGAGTTAGAAGCCACGCACACCCGCGACGGCGTTTTGTGTGCGTGGTGGCAGTGTCGCGGCAAGAGGTCACACAAAGCGGAAAAAGCGCCGCGCCGCCAGTGCGCCCACGCCGCCCCACACCGCGAGCACCGCCAACCCGAACCAGTCCACCGACAAGCTCATGGCCTGCGAAAGCGACTCGGTCAGGGCGCCTGAGGGTGTCAGCCGCGCCGCCCACTTCACGCCCGTTGGGATCATGCCCGTCTCGAGGGTCAGTGCGCCAAACCCGGCGAAGGCGAACCACAACAAGTTGGCCAGCGCCAGCACGATCTCCGCCCGCAGGGTGCCGCCGAGCAACAGGCCCAGCGCCGCAAATCCTGCCGTCCCCAGGGCGATCACCCCGCCGCCCAGCGCCAGCGCCGCCAACGGTGGCCGCCAACCCAACGCAAAACCAATGGCGCCCAACAGAATTGACTGCAGAAAGACGGTGAACACCACCGCCAGCGCCTTACCGGCGATGATTCCCCACACCGGCAGCGGGGTGGCCCCGAGCCGCTTCAGCGCGCCATAGCGGCGGTCGAAGGCGACGGCGATCGCCTGGCCGGTGAAAGCGGTGGAGATCACCGCGAGCGCCATGATCGCCGGCGTGAAGACCGCCGCGCGGTGCTCGCCGAAGGAGCCGAAGGGCAGCAGCGTGAGCCCGATCAGCAGCGTGATCGGGATGAACATGGTCAGCAGCAGCTGCTCGCCGTTGCGCAGCAGCAGCTTGGCTTCAAGGGTGAACTGCGCGGCCAGCATCCGGGGCACCGCGTTGGGGCGTGGGTCCGGGGTGAAGGTGCCGGCCGGGAAGACGTCGCTCACGATCGCAGACTCCTGCCGGTCAGATCCAGGAAGACATCTTCCAGGCTGCGCTGCTCGACGCGCAGGTCGGTGGCCAGCACGTCGATCCGGGCACACCACGCCGTCACCGTCGCCAGCACCTGCGGGCCTACCGCGCCCTCGACCAGGTATTCACCCGGTGATATCTCGCTGGCCCGGTAGTTCTCGGGCAACGCGGCCGTCAACAGCGAGAGGTCGAGTCGTGGCGGCGCGCTGAACCGCAGTTGGTCCTTGGCGCCGCTGCGCATCAGCTCCGCCGGTGTGCCGGCCGCGACCGTCGTGCCGTGATCGATGATGACCAGCCGGTCGGCCAGTTCCTCGGCCTCTTTGAGCTGATGGGTGGTCAGCACCACGGTGACGCCGTCGCGGCGCAGCGCGTCGATCAGCTCCCACACCAGTAGCCGGGCGTGGGCGTCCATGCCCGCGGTGGGTTCGTCGAGGAAAACCAGCTCGGGCCGTCCCACCAGAGCACATGCCAGCGCGAGCCGTTGCTGCTGCCCACCGGAGAGCCTCCGGTAGGTGGTGCGCGCCGCCTCGGTCAGGCCGAGGGTTTCCAGCAGCCAGGCCGGGTCCAACGGGTCGGCGGCGTAGGACGCGACCAGGTTGAGCATCTCGCCGGCACGGGCCGCCGGGTAGCCGCCGCCGCCCTGCAGCATCACGCCGATGCGGGGGCGCAGGCGCGCGTTGTCGGCGATCGGGTCGAGCCCGAGCACCTCGATGCTGCCGGCGTCCGGGCGCATGAAGCCTTCGCACATCTCGACCGTGGTCGTCTTTCCGGCGCCGTTGGGACCCAACAGCGCGAACACCTCGGCGGCATGCACTTCGAGATCGAGGCTGGCGACGGCCTTCACGGATCCGTACTGCTTGCACACCCCGCGCAGTCGCACCGCGATACCGCGGTCGTGGGGGACGGAGGTCACGTGGAATCAGCGTAGGCGTCGGGCGCGGCCTCGGGAGCCGGGGTGGCCTTCCCGGGCAGCGCAGCAGCAGCCGGAGTGACGAGTGTCACCGACGGCTCGGGTTGCACGTCCTCTTCGGGGAGGGGCCGCCACGGCAGCCGGTGGTAGGTCAGCGCGATGAGCACAACCACGATGAAGGCACTGGCCAACGTGGCGTCGACGATCTGAAACAGCGCGAAGCGGTCGCCATTGGCGGTGGGGCCGAAGATGCCGACGATGAGGGTGACGACGATGGCGGCGGCCCGGAATTTGGTGCGGGTGGCCCAGGCGGCCAGCGGGATGATCGCCCACAGCAGGTACCAGGGCTGGACGACGGGGAACAGCAGCACGGTGAGGCCCAGCGCCACCCCGAGGCCGCCGATCGGGTGCAGCCGGCCGCGGAATACTGCGAGCAGCAGCCAGCAGACCATCACCATGATGATCAGCACGCCGATCGCGCGGGTCAGCGACAAGATGGCGGTGGTGTGATCGCCGAGGCCGAGCAGAATGCCGACCTGACCAGTGCCCAGTGCCAGCAGTGTCGGCGGCGACATCCAGCTGCGCACCACGTTGGCAGTGCCCAGCGTGTAGATCCAGCCGAAGCCGAGCCCACTGGCCCAGCCCACGAGACCCATCACCGCAAGGGTCAGGGCCGCCATCGCGGTGCCCGACAGCAGGAACGATTTGACCGTACTGCCCAGCCGGTAGCCCAGTGCCATCGTGACGAAGCCCAGCGCCAGCAGTGACGGCAGCTTCACCTGCGACGACAGCACGATCAGGACCGAGCCACCCAGCAGCAGACCTAGTGGTTGCCAGTCCGGGCCGATCCGCCACGACTGCGGCTTGAGCGGCCGATCAGAATCGATGCCGCGTAGCGCGAACTCCGCGCCGGTCAGCATCAGCCCCAGCATCAGCGCCTCGTTGTGAATGCCGGCGACCAGGTGCATGAACAGCAGCGGGTTGGCCGCCCCCAGCCACAGTGCGCTGACTTCAGCCACCCCGCAGCGCCGGGCCAGCCGTGGCGTCGCCCACACGATCAACGCCACGCCGAACAACACCACCAGTCGGTGGCAGAGGACCGCGGCGACGATGTTCTCCCCGGTCAGACCCGAGATGCCGCGACCGATCCACAGGAACAGCGGGCCGTAGGGGGCCGGGGTCTCGCGCCACAGGCTGGGCACCGACAGGGTGAACACATGGCCCAGGCCCAGTCCGGAGGCCGGCCCCACCCGGTACGGGTCGAGCCCTTCCAGCGAGATCTGGCTCTGGGCGAGATAGGAGTAGACGTCCTTGCTGTACATCGGCGGCGCGATCAGCAGCGGGAGCATCCACAACACCAGCGTGCGGTCCAGTTCGCCGCGCGACATCCGGCGCTTGCCGGAGGCGAACCGGCCGAGCATCAACCAGGCCAGCGCCATCATCACCGCGCCGGTGGTGGTCATGGTCAGCGACACCGTCTGGATCCGTGACGGCAGGTTCAGCAGCCGCACTCCGAAGGTGGGGTCCTGAACCACCGGCCTGGCCCCGTCGCCCAGCGCGCCAATCGCCATCAAGACGGTGCCGGTGGCGCCGAACAGCCGGGTGCGCTGCATGGCGGTGTGCTCGGCGGCGTTGAGCGGCTTGCCCACCGTCTGCTCGTCGCCGTGCAGACTGGCGATCGACGAGCTCAGTGTGTGGTGGCGGGCTGCCATCAGAGCAGACTAGTCGCCCGGGGAATCAACACTGTTGCGCTCGTCACCTAAGGGCACCCTTGCTGGACCGATCCCCCGAATTGCGACACACTGGTGTTGTGAAAATCCAATCCGAACCGCGTGCTGCCGTGCCCGCGGCCGGCGCTGTCGGGTCGGACGGACACACCCGGCGATCCATCGTCCGCCTGCTGGTCGAATCCGGCTCCATCACCGCCACCGAAATCAGCGACCGGCTGGGTCTGGCGCCCGCCGGTGTGCGCCGGCATCTGGACGCGCTGATCGAGGCCGGCGACGCGGAATCCTTTGCGTCGTCGTCGTGGCAGCAAGTGGGACGCGGACGGCCCGCCAAGCGGTACCGGTTGACCGCGGCCGGCCGTGCCAAGCTCGACCACGCCTATGACGACTTGGCTTCTGCCGCAATGCGGCAACTGCGGGAGGTCGGCGGCGAGGACGCGGTGAAGACGTTTGCGCGGCGCCGCATCGATGCGATTCTGTCCGGGGTCGAGGCGACCGACGGCTCCGATGCGGAGGCCGTCGAAGAGACGGCCGACCGGATTGCGCAGGCGCTGACCAAAGCCGGATATGTCGCGACCACCACCCGGGTGGGCGGCCCCATCCACGGTGTGCAAATCTGCCAGCACCACTGCCCGGTATCCCATGTCGCCGAGAAGTTCCCGGAATTGTGCGAAGCCGAGCAGCAGGCCATGTCCGAGGTGCTCGGCACCCATGTGCAGTTGTTGGCGACGATCGTCAACGGTGACTGCGCCTGCACCACCCACGTACCACTCAGCCCGGCGCCCAGCCCGCGCCACACCGCAACGAGCACCAAAGGAGCGTCCTCATGACACTCGAAGCCGCACGGACGGTCGAGCCATTGACCCAGGAGCAGACCATCGAGTCGCTGGGCAGGTACGGCTACGGTTGGGCCGACTCCGACATCGCGGGCGCCAGCGCGCAACGCGGGCTGTCCGAGGCGGTCGTGCGGGACATCTCGGCCAAGAAGAACGAGCCCGAATGGATGCTGAACATCCGGCTCAAGGCGCTGGGCATCTTCGACAAGAAGCCGATGCCGAACTGGGGTTCCAACCTCGACGGTATCGACTTCGACAACATCAAGTACTTCGTGCGCTCCAGCGAGAAGCAGGCCGCGACGTGGGACGATCTGCCTGCGGACATCAAGAACACCTACGACAAGCTGGGCATCCCAGAGGCCGAGAAGCAACGGCTGGTCTCCGGTGTCGCCGCACAGTACGAGTCGGAGGTCGTCTACCACTCGATCCGTGAAGATCTGGAGAAACAGGGCGTCATCTTCCTGGACACCGACACCGCGCTGCGGGAACACCCGGACGTCTTCAAAAAGTACTTCGGCACCGTGATCCCGGCGGGGGACAACAAGTTCTCCGCGCTGAACACGGCGGTGTGGTCGGGTGGCAGCTTCATCTATGTGCCGCCGGGTGTGCACGTCGACATTCCGCTGCAGGCCTACTTCCGGATCAACACCGAGAACATGGGCCAGTTCGAGCGGACGCTGATCATCGTCGACGAGAACGCCTACGTGCACTACATCGAGGGCTGCACGGCGCCGATCTACAAGTCGGACTCGCTGCACTCCGCGGTGGTGGAGATCATCGTGAAGCCAGGTGGGCGGTGCCGTTACACGACCATCCAGAACTGGTCGAACAACGTCTACAACCTGGTCACCAAGCGGGCCCGGGCGGAGGCCGGCGCCACCATGGAGTGGGTCGACGGCAACATCGGATCCAAGGTGACCATGAAGTACCCGGCGGTCTGGATGACCGGTGAGCACGCCAAGGGCGAGGTGCTGTCAATCGCTTTCGCCGGCGAGGACCAGCACCAGGACACCGGTGCCAAGATGCTGCACCTGGCGCCGAACACGTCGAGCAACATCGTGTCGAAGTCGGTGGCGCGCGGTGGCGGCCGCACCTCCTACCGCGGTCTGGTGCAGGTGAACAAGGGCGCGCACGGCTCCAAGTCGAGCGTGAAATGTGATGCGCTGCTGGTCGATACGATCAGCCGCAGCGACACCTACCCCTATGTCGACATCCGCGAGGACGACGTCACGATGGGCCACGAGGCCACCGTCTCGAAGGTCAGCGAGAACCAGCTGTTCTATCTGATGAGCCGCGGCATGACCGAGGACGAGGCCATGGCGATGGTGGTGCGCGGCTTCGTCGAGCCGATCGCCAAGGAACTGCCGATGGAGTACGCGCTCGAGCTCAACCGGCTGATCGAGTTGCAGATGGAGGGTGCGGTCGGATGACCGCCGCGCTCAACAAAGGGGAACTGTTCTCCTCCTTCGACGTCGACGCCTTCGAAGTCCCGCACGGTCGCGACGAGCTCTGGCGCTTCACCCCGCTCAAGCGGCTGCGCGGCTTGCACGACGGCACCGCGGTGGCTACCGGCACCGCCACCATCACGGTCAGCGAGCAACCCGGCGTGCGGACCGAGTCGGTGCGCCGCGGCGACGGACGCCTGGGTGAGGCCGGAGTTCCCGCAGATCGTATTGCGGCCCAAGCATTTTCGTCGTTCAACGCGGCAACGGTGGTCACCGTCGGGCGCGACACCCAGGTCGGCGAACCGATCAACATCAGCATCGATGGACCTGGGCAGGGCGCTGCGGCCTACGGGCACCTGCAGCTCCGGGTGGAAGAACTCGGCGAGGCCGTCGTCGTCATCGACCACCGGGGCAGCGGAACCTACGCCGACAACGTCGAATTCGTGATCGGTGACGCCGCCCGGCTCACCGTTATCTGGATCGCCGACTGGGCCGACGACACCGTGCACGTCAGTGCCCACCACGCCCGGCTCGGCAGGGACGCGGTACTGCGCCACGTCACCGTCACGCTGGGCGGCGAGGTGGTGCGGATGGCCGCCAACGTGCGGTTCGCCGGACCCGGTGGGGACGCCGAACTGCTGGGTCTCTACTTCGCCGACGACGGCCAGCACCTCGAGTCGCGGCTGCTGGTGGACCACGCCCAGCCGGACTGCAGGTCCAACGTGCTGTACAAGGGTGCGCTGCAAGGAGATCCGTCGTCGAAGTTGCCCGACGCGCACACGGTATGGATCGGTGACGTGCTGATCCGCGCCGCGGCGACCGGCACCGACACCTTCGAGATGAACCGCAACCTGGTGCTGACCGACGGCGCGCGCGCCGACTCGGTGCCCAACCTGGAGATCGAGACCGGCGAGATCGCCGGGGCCGGACACGCCAGTGCCACCGGGCGATTCGACGACGAGCAACTGTTCTATCTGCGCTCCCGGGGCATTCCCGAAGAGCAGGCCCGCCGGCTGGTGATCCGCGGCTTCTTCGGCGAGATCATCTCCAAGATCGCGGTGCCCGAAGTGCGGGAGCGCCTCACCGCGGCCATCGAACACGAACTGGAAAAGACGGAGAAGGCAACTACCGCATGACAACCCTGGAAATCAGAGACCTGCACGTCAGCGTCGTCAACCCGAGCGGCGCCGACGGCGAACGCGAGATCCCGATCCTCAAGGGCGTCGACCTCACCGTGAAGTCCGGTGAGAAGCATGCCCTGATGGGACCCAACGGCTCGGGCAAGTCGACCCTGTCGTACGCGATCGCCGGACACCCCAAGTACGTCGTCACCTCGGGTTCGATCACGCTGGACGGCGAAGACGTGCTCGCGATGAGCGTCGACGAGCGGGCGCGGGCCGGCCTGTTCCTGGCCATGCAATACCCGGTCGAGGTGCCCGGCGTCTCGGTGTCGAACTTCCTGCGCTCGGCCGCGACTGCCATCCGCGGCGAGGCGCCGAAGCTGCGGCACTGGGTCAAAGAGGTCAAGGCAGCGATGTCGGCCCTCGAAATCGACCCGGCCTTCGCCGAGCGCAACGTCAACGAGGGTTTCTCCGGCGGCGAGAAGAAGCGCCACGAGATTCTGCAACTCGAGCTGCTCAAGCCCAAGATCGCCATCCTCGACGAGACCGACTCCGGCCTGGACGTCGACGCGTTGCGGGTGGTCAGTGAGGGCGTCAACCGCTATGCGGAAGCCGAGAACGGGGGCATCCTGCTCATCACGCACTACACCCGGATTCTGCGCTACATCAAGCCCGAGTACGTGCACGTCTTCGTGGGTGGCCGGATCGCCGAATCGGGCGGCTCCGAGCTGGCCGACGAACTCGAGCAGAACGGCTACGTGCGCTTCACCCAGGCGACCGCAGGCGCGTAAGCATGCTGGACCTCACGGCGATCCGCGCCGATTTCCCGATCCTCAAGCGCGTGATGCGCAGCGGAAATCAATTGGCGTACCTGGATTCCGGGGCGACTTCGCAGCGCCCCTTGCAGGTGCTCGACGCCGAGCGTGAGTTTCTCGTCACCTCCAACGGGGGCGTGCACCGCGGCGCGCACCAGCTGATGGAAGAGGCCACCGACGCCTACGAGCAGGGTCGCGCCGACATCGCCGCGTTCGTGGGTGCTGAGCCCGACGAACTGGTGTTCACCAAGAATGCGACGGAGTCGCTGAATCTGGTGTCGTACGTATTGGGGGACAGCCGTTTCGAGGCTGCGGTCGGACCGGGTGACGTCATCGTCACCACCGAACTGGAGCACCACGCGAACCTGGTGCCCTGGCAGGAACTGGCCCGTCGCACCGGCGCCACCCTGAAATGGTTCGGTGTGACGGAAGACGGCCGCATCGACCTGGACTCGCTGCAGCTCGACGCGAAGGTCAAAGTCGTTAGCTTCAGCCATCATTCGAATGTCACCGGCGCACTGGCGCCGGTCGCCGAACTGGTCGGGCGGGCCCGGGCCGTCGGCGCCTTCACCGTGCTGGACGCCTGCCAGTCGGTGCCGCACCAGCCGGTCGACTTTCATGCGCTCGGCGTGGACTTCGCCGCATTCTCCGGACACAAGATGTTGGGGCCCAACGGTATCGGCGTCCTCTACGCCCGCCGCGAGTTACTCGCGACCATGCCGCCGTTTCTCACCGGCGGATCGATGATCGAGACCGTCACCATGGAGACCTCCACCTACGCGCCCACCCCCCAGCGCTTCGAAGCCGGCACCCCGATGACCTCGCAGGTCGTCGGATTGGCTGCAGCCGCACGGTATCTGGACGCTGTCGGCATGCAATCCGTCGAGGCGCACGAACGTGAGCTGGTCGCCAAGGCCATCGAGGGCCTGTCCGCGGTCGACGGTGTGCGCATCGTCGGGCCCACAACGATGGAGAACCGGGGGTCTCCGGTCTCCTTCGTCGTCGACGGCGTGCACGCGCACGACGTCGGCCAGGTGCTCGACGACGAGGGAGTGGCCGTGCGGGTCGGACACCACTGCGCGCTGCCGCTGCACCGACGGTTCGGCCTGGCGGCCACCGCGCGCGCCTCGTTCGCGCTCTATAACACCGAAGAGGAGGTCGACCGCCTGATAGCCGGCGTTCGGCGCTCCGTGGAATTCTTTGGGAGAGACTGACGTTGCGTCTCGAGCAGATGTACCAGGACGTGATCCTGGATCACTACAAGCACCCGCACCACCGGGGGCTGCGGGAACCGTTCGGCGCCGAGGTATTTCACGTCAACCCGGTTTGCGGTGACGAGGTCACCCTGCGCGTCGCGCTGTCCGAGGACGGGCAGACCGTGGCCGACATCTCTTACGACGGTCAGGGCTGTTCGATCAGCCAGGCCGCGACATCGGTGCTGACCGAACAGATCATCGGCCAGAGCGTTCCGGAGGCGCTGAAGACCATCGACGCTTTCACCGAGATGGTCTCGTCGCGCGGCAACGTGCAGGGCGACGAGGAGGTGCTCGGCGACGGAGTAGCGTTCGCTGGAGTGGCCAAGTACCCGGCGCGGGTGAAATGCGCACTGCTGGGCTGGATGGCTTTCAAGGATGCCTTGGCCCGGGCCCATGCCGGCTTCGAAGAGGAGGAGGTTGCCCAATGAGCGACACCGCGGCATCTGACGAACTGCTGCTCGCAGATCTCGAAGAGGCGATGCGCGACGTCGTCGACCCGGAACTGGGGATCAACGTCGTCGACCTCGGCCTGGTCTACGGCTTGAATCTGGAAAAGGGCGACGAGGGAACTATTGCCCTGGTGGACATGACCCTGACGTCGGCGGCCTGCCCGTTGACCGATGTCATCGAGGACCAGTCGCGCTCGGCGCTGGTAGGGGCCGGCCTGGTCGACGAGCTCAGGATCAACTGGGTCTGGAACCCGCCGTGGGGCCCGGACAAGATCACCGAGGACGGCCGCGAGCAGCTGCGCGCCCTCGGCTTCACGGTCTAGACGCCGCGCCGCCTTTCAGCGCGGGTGCGGGCTCCCGCCGTCGGGGCACTTGCCGTTGGCGGCCTGCCGCAGGCTGATCGACGTCGCCTGCAGGGCGCCGCTGTTTTCGCTGCCACGGGCGGTGATGCATTTGCCCTGCGCGATCTCCTGTGACGCGGCCGGCCCTTCCTTGGTGTATTTCGTCTTGTCCGTGACCGTCACCGTTTGAGGCGCTCCGGACGTGTCGACCGTGATGGTGTTGCCGTTCACCGAAGCCACGGTGCCCTGGATCGGCGCATACCGGCCCGGTGTCGTCGGTTGCTTGCCTTGCGGGCATTTGCCGTCCACGGCCTGGCTGACGCGCACCAAGGCGGCGGGCTGGCCCTCGTCCTTGGAGCGGGCCGTGACACAGGTACCCGGGGTGACGTCTGTCAGGGCCGCGTTGGTGACCTCGGTGATTTTCGTCGAGCCGGTGAAATCGACGGTGGCGGTACCGCTTCGCTGTGTTACCTGAACAGCGTTGCCGGCCACGGAAGCGATAAGTCCGCGGACTTGTGTCTCGCCGTTGGATGGCGCGGAGGCACTACTGGTCGGGGACGCCACCGCGGTGCTCGGTGATGTGGCGGGACTGGAGTTGTGCGACGAGCTGCACGCCGCCAGAGACAGCCCGGCGGCGACCGCGGCAATCGCGATACGAGTAGATGACAACGTTCCTCCCCAAATCGTCAGTGCTTCTGACGATCCGGTCTACCCGCGTGAGCTGTGCGGACTCTGTGTGTTCAGAACGCGTCTTCGGAGACGCGCATGACCTCGTCGTCGATGTTCTCCAGCACCGCCCGCACGCCGGCCAGCTTCGGCAGGACGTTCTTGGCGAAGAACGCCGACACCGCGACCTTGCCTTCGTAGAAAGCCTTGTCGGCCGCTGACAACTCGCCGGCCAGAGCCGCCTCGGCCACGTTCGCCTGCGCCAGCAGCCGCCAGCCGATGAGGAGATCTCCGACGGCGAGCAGGTAGCGCACCGACCCGAGCCCGACCTTGTAGATGTCGGTGGTGTGTTGGGCGGCCGACATCAGGTATCCCATCAGCGCACCCGTCATACCGGTGACGTCTTCGACCGCGGCCTGCAGCAACTCGGCCTGGTCCTTCAACGACTCCGTGGTGGTCTCGATGGTCTTGTTGATCTGCGTCGTCACGTGCTGCAGGGACTGGCCGTGATCGCGCACGATCTTGCGGAAGAAGAAGTCCATCGCCTGGATCGCGGTCGTCCCCTCGTACAGGGAGTCGATCTTGGAGTCGCGGATGTACTGCTCGATCGGATAGTCCGTCAGGAAGCCCGACCCTCCCAGCGTCTGCAGCGACTCGGTCAGCACCTCGTAGGCCCGCTCGGAGCCCACGCCCTTGACGATGGGCAGCAGCAGATCGTCGACCCGGTGCGCCAGATCGTGATCTGCACCCGAAACATGTTGCGCCACAGCATCGCATTGATGCGCGGCGGCATACATGTACACCGCCCGCAGGCCCTCCGCGTACGCCTTCTGGGTCATCAGGCTGCGACGCACGTCGGGGTGGTGCATGATCGTGACCCGTGGCGCGGTCTTGTCCGTCATCTGCGTCAGGTCAGCGCCCTGCACCCGCTCTTTGGCGTAGGCAAGGGCATTGAGGTAGCCCGTGGACAGGGTCCCGGCGGATTTGACCCCGATCGTCATGCGCGCGTTCTCGATCACGTGGAACATCTGCGCGATGCCGTCGTGGACGCCGCCGACCAGATATCCGACGGCCGGGACGTCGGTGGCGCCGAAGGTCAGCTCGCACGTGGGGGAGGACTTCAAGCCCATTTTGTGTTCGACGCCGGTGACATACACTCCGTTGCGCGCGCCGAGTTCCCCGGTGTCCGGGTCGAACAGGAAGTTGGGGACGTAGAACAGGCTCAACCCCTTGGTGCCGGGTCCCGCGCCCTCGGGCCTTGCCAGCACCAGATGGAAGATGTTCTCGGTGGTGTCGCCGACATCGCCACCGGAGATGAACCGTTTGACACCTTCGATATGCCATGTGCCGTCTGGTTGTTCGATCGCCTTCGCGCGACCGGCCCCCACGTCGGAGCCGGCGTCGGGTTCGGTGAGCACCATGGTGGCCTGCCAGCCACGCTCGACTCCCATTGCGGCCCAACGCTTCTGTTCGTCATTGCCCTCGACGAACAGTGATTGCGCCAGAATCGGCCCCAGGTTGAAGAAGCAGACCGACGGGTTGGCGCAGAACATCATCTCGTTGACCGCCCAGTTGAGCGGCGGCGGCGCGGCCATCCCGCCGATCTCCTCGGCCAGGCCCAGCCGCCACCATTCGGCGTCTTTGATCGCCTGCACCGTCTTCACCAATTCCGGTGCGACGCTGATGGAGTGCGTGGCGGGGTCGAAGACCGGCGGGTTGCGGTCGGCGAAGGCGAAGGACTCGGCCACCGGACCTTCGGCCAACCGGGCCGCCTCCGACAGGATGGTGCGCACCGTGTCCTCGTCGAGGTCGGCGTATTTGCCGGTGCCGAGGACGGCGCCTACGTCAAGAACCTCGAACAGGTTGAACTCGAGGTCGCGCACGTTGGCGATGTAGTGCCCCAATGTGGTTCCTTCCACTCAGACTGATCGGCCCGATGATCGGGCACAGTCTTGCTGCTGGGAGAAAACGTACGCAACCGTAACCAGGGAAAAACCTCGCTGACTTGGGGTGACACTTAGCCGTTGGCGCCGTTTTGGCCGAACAGCAGCCCGCGTTGGCCGCCTAGTCCGGGAGAGCTGCCCGCAGTAGCGCCGCCGCCGTTGCCGCCGCTGCCAATCAGCAGCGCATTACCGCCATTCCCGCCGCTGCCGGTCGCCGTGCCGCCTCTGCCGCCGTCTCCGCCGTCACCTATGAGCCCAGCCTGCCCGCCGACCCCGCCGTTGCTGGTAGTCCCACCGCTACCTCCGTTGCCGCCGTCGCCGACAAAGAATCCGCCTGCGCCGCCCGCCCCACCACCGCCGAAGGACAGGGAGTTACCGCCTGCGCCCCCGCCGCCGATGAACCATGCCCTACCGCCGGCCCCGCCACCCGCGAATCCCGCGCCGCCTGCACCACCGTTGCCGAACAGGTATCCGCCACTACCACCCGCGCCGCCGGCGCCGCCGGGCACACCCTGGCCACCCGCTCCACCGTTGCCGAAGAACAGGGCCGAGCCTCCGCTGCCACCATTGACCCCATTACCGCCATTGCCGAAGAGGATGCCGCCCCCCTGGCCGTTGGGCTTCGCGGCTGTTCCGTCCGCGCCGTTGCCGATCAACGGTCGGTCGAAGAGCGCGATGGTGGGTGCGTTGATCAAATCGAGGATCGGCTGTAGGGGGCCGATGTTGGTCGCTTCGGCGAGGGCGTACGCGTTGGCACCGCCGGAGAGCAGCCGCACGAACTGTTCGTGAAACGCGGTGGCACTAGCGCTCAGTGACTGATATGTCTGCGCGTGTGCGCCGAAAACGGCGGCGACGGCGGCCGACACCTCATCGGCGCCGGCGGCGGCGACGGCGGTCGTCTGGGCCGCCGCCGCGTTGTTGGCTTCGCTGATCAGTGATCCGACTCTGGCCAGATTGCCTGCCGCTTGTGACACGAAATCGGTATTGGCAACCAGAAACGACATCTCGCACCTCCAGAGCGAAGAGCCGGCGATCCCAGAATCGTATCGCGATTCGGCAACGATGAATCCTTTTCGCAAGTCTTTTTGAGGGCAATTTCCGGCCGAATTTGAATAGTCCACCAAAGGAATTCGTCTGGAGCCGGGTCTGGTGTCGATAGCGCCCCGAACGCCGTCAGCCTTTCGTATCGCGAAGTGCCATAAGCCAATTCAATGACATACCGGAATCAAACCGAGACCTCTGACGACCCCGGTGTCAATACACTCGGTGCATCCTGACGCACTGCCACCCCCTTGTGAGGCCGCCGGAATGACCTTGACCGCCTTCGAAGTGACCGCCCCGCAGGCTTCCTTCGACCGCGTTCCCGCCAGTGCTGCCCGCGGACTGAGTTGGCGGGCGGCGCTGTGGTCGGTGCTCTCCGTACGCTGGGCGGCCGTGGCGCTGGCGCTGTTTCTGGCAGGGCTGGCCGCTCAGCTCAACGGTGCGCCGACGGTCGCGTGGTGGACGTTGTATCTGGCCTGTTATCTGGCCGGCGGCTGGGGCTCGGCATGGGCAGGCGCGCAAGCACTCCGGAACAAGGCGCTCGACGTCGACCTGTTGATGATCGTGGCTGCGATCGGGGCGGTGGCAATCGGGCAGATCTTCGACGGGGCGCTGCTGATCGTGATTTTCGCGACGTCCGGTGCCCTCGACGAGGTTGCCACCAAACACACCGCGGATTCGGTCAAGGGTCTGATGAGCCTCGCGCCGGACCAGGCGGTGCTGTTCGACGGCGCAGGCGCCGAACATGTGGTTCCCGCCTGCCAGTTGGTGGTGGGCGACCGGGTGGTGGTTCGCCCCGGCGAACGCATACCTGCCGACAGCGTGGTGCTGTCCGGGGAATCCGAGGTCGACCAGTGTTCCATCACCGGTGAGTCGATGCCTGTCGTCAAGTCCGCCGGCGACGAAGTGTTCGCCGGCACGGTCAACGGTTCCGGTGTGCTGCGCGTGGTCGTCGCCCGCGACCCCTCGCACAGCGTGGTCGCCCGGATCGTCCAGCTGGTGTCCGAGGCGTCAGCTACCAAAGCCAAAACCCAACTGTTCATTGAGAAGATCGAGCAGCGCTATTCAGTGGGAATGGTGGTGGCAACCTCGGCGCTCATCATCATCCCGCTGATGCTCGGCTGTCCGCTGCAACCGACCCTGTTGCGGGCCATGACTTTTATGATCGTCGCCTCGCCCTGTGCCGTGGTGTTGGCCACCATGCCGCCGCTGCTTTCGGTCATCGCCAACGCGGGCCGACACGGAATCCTGGTGAAGTCCGCGGTCGTCGTCGAACGCCTCGCCGGCGCCAGCATCGTCGCGCTGGACAAGACGGGCACGCTGACGTGCGGCATGCCGCGGCTGACCGTCGTGAAGGCGCTGCGACCGGACTTGATCGACGTGCCGAAACTACTCGAATTAGCAGCTGCGGCAGAACAATTCAGTGAACATCCGCTGGGCCGGGCGATCGTCGGGGAAGCGCGGCGGCGCGGTGTCCGCATCCCGGCCGCCGAGGACTTCCGCGCGTTACCGGGCCACGGTGTGCGCGCCACGGTGGGGCGGGACTTCGTCGAGGTCTGCAGTCCGCACAGTTTCCGCGGGATACTGCCGCGCGAAGTGGTGCACCTCGTCGAGACCGGTGCCACAGCCGCCGTCGTCGTCGTCAACGGGACGGCCGTCGGTGCGCTGGGGCTCACCGATCAGATCCGTTCCGACGCCGTGGACTGCGTGGCCGCCCTGGCAAGTTGACGTCGGCGCCCCCGGTGCTGCTGACCGGCGACACTGACCGCGCGGCCCGTCTCGTCGCGAGTGAGGCCGGCATCGTCGACGTGCGCGCCGGTTTGCTGCCCGAGCAGAAGGTCGCAGCGGTGCGTGAACTGCAGGACGCCGGCCACCGGGTGCTGGTGGTGGGTGACGGCGTCAACGACGCCCCCGCCATGGCCGCGGCGTGCGCCTCGATGGCCATGGGCGCCGGCTCCGACATCACCCTGCAGACCGCAGATGCCGTGACGGTCCGCGATGAACTCCACACCATTCCGACGATCATCAGCCTGGCCCGGCAGGCGCGCCGGGTGGTAACCGTCAACCTCGCTCTGGCCGGCATCTTCATCACGGTCCTGGTGCTGTGGGATCTCTTCGGGCAGCTCCCGCTGCCCCTGGGCGTGGCTTGTCACGAGGGTTCGACTCTGTTGGTCGCCCTCAACGGCATGCGCCTGCTGAGTAACCGAACCTGGCGGTCCGCGGCAGCGCGTTGACGTACGCTCGGGTGCTGATGGGAACAGGATGTACGCGGGATCTGACGGCGGCCGACTTCCGGCAGGCGGTCAGGGGCAACGAGAACGTGTTCGTCTACTTCTGGGCGCCGTCGTGCTCACCGTGTGCCGTCTTCACGCCCACCTATGAGTCATCGGCGCAGAATTGCCCGGACATCGTGCACGGCAAAGTCAATTTCGAAATCGAGAAGGATCTGGTCCAGACGGCGGGCGTGACGTTGTTGCCGACCCTGATGGCCTTCAAGAAGGGCCACCTGGTCTTCAAGCAACCGGGAATCGCCAATCCGACTGTGATGGGTGAACTGGTGACGCAACTCAGGGCATATCGGCACAAGCCGACGACGCCCAGCCTCTTGTGAACGGCTGGGAACAACAACCGCAACCTCGGCGTTAGGGCGAATGTGACTACCCAAGACCTCACTGCTGCGCAGTTCAACGAAACCGTCAACGGCAACGACATGGTGCTCGTTGATTTCTGGGCCTCCTGGTGTGGCCCGTGTCGCGCCTTTGCACCCACTTTCAAGGCGGCGTCGGAAAAGCACCCTGACGTGATCTTCGCCAAGGTCGACACCGAGGCCGAGCAGGAATTGGCTGCGGCCGCCCAGATCCGGTCGATCCCCACGCTGATGGCGTTCAAGAAGGGCCAGTTGCTGTTCAACCAGGCCGGCGCGCTGCCCCCCGCGGCGCTGGAAGACCTGGTCCAGCAGCTAAAGGCCTACGACGTCGAAGCGGCGACCGAAGTCTGAGCCCTGCCGGGGTTGGGTTCGCGGCTCGGCGCACTGCCTGCGCTACCGTTTCAAGGTGAGTTTGGTCCTCCTGGAACACCCGCGGCCTGAGATCGCCCTGATCACGCTGAATCGTCCCGAGCGGATGAACTCGATGGCGTTCGACGTCATGGTGCCGTTGAAAGAGGCGCTAGATCAGGTCACCTACGACAACTCGGTGCGTGTGGTGGTGCTCACCGGCGCCGGCCGCGGATTCTCCTCGGGTGCTGACCACAAATCCGCCGGCGCCGTCCCGCATGTCGAAGACCTCACCCGCCCGACGTACGCGCTGCGGTCCATGGAGTTGCTCGACGAGATCATCCTGAAATTGCGACGGTTGCACCAACCGGTGATCGCTGCGGTCAACGGAGCGGCCATCGGCGGAGGACTGTGCCTGGCGCTGGCCGCCGATATCCGGGTGGCCTCCACCAGCGCATATTTCCGGGCGGCCGGCATCAACAACGGCCTGACGGCCAGCGAGCTGGGCCTGAGCTATCTGCTGCCCAGGGCCATCGGGTCGTCGCGGGCTTTCGAGATCATGTTGACCGGGCGCGACGTCTCCGCCGAGGAGGCCGAGCGGATCGGACTGGTGTCTTGCCAGGTGCCGGGAGCCCAACTGCTGGACACCTGTTACGCGATCGCGGCGCGGATGGCCGCTTTCTCCCGCCCGGGCATCGAGTTGACCAAACGGACGCTATGGAGTGGACTGGATGCCGGCAGCCTTGAGGGGCACATGCAGGCCGAAGGCCTCGGACAGCTTTTCGTCCGTCTGCTCACCTCCAACTTCGAAGAAGCGGTTGCCGCACGCGCAGAGAAGCGCCCGGCGGTGTTCACCGACGACAAATAGCGCCAACACTTATAAGGAGCGAATGTGATCACGGCTACGGACCTGGAGGTCCGCGCTGGTGCGCGCATCCTGCTCTCGCCCGACGGTCCGGATCTGCGGGTGCAGCCCGGCGACCGGATCGGGCTGGTCGGGCGCAACGGCGCCGGCAAGACGACCACCATGCGCATCCTGGCGGGGGAGGGCCAGCCATACGCCGGATCCGTCACCCGCAAGGGCGAAATCGGTTATCTTCCACAGGATCCCAAAGAGGGTGACCTCGACGTGCTGGCTCGCGACCGGGTGCTCTCCGCGCGTGGACTGGACGCCTTGCTCACCGATCTGGAGAAACAACAGGCGCTGATGGCCGAGGTCGCCGACGACGACGCGCGCGACCGCGCCATCCGCAAGTACGGCCAACTGGAAGAACGGTTCGTCGCGCTCGGCGGTTACGGTGCCGAGAGCGAGGCGGGCCGCATCTGCGCGAGCCTCGGACTGCCTGACCGGGTGCTGACCCAGCAATTGCGCACCCTGTCCGGGGGCCAGCGTCGCCGAGTCGAACTGGCCCGCATCCTGTTCGCGGCATCGGACAGTGGCTCAGGGTCATCCACGACGTTGCTGCTCGACGAACCGACCAACCACCTCGACGCGGATTCGGTTGGCTGGCTTCGGGATTTCCTGCGATCGCACAACGGTGGGCTGGTGATCATCAGCCACAACGTCGAACTGCTCGCCGACGTGGTCAATCGGGTGTGGTTCCTGGACGCGGTACGCGGTGAGGTCGACGTCTACAACATGACCTGGCAGAAGTACCTCGACGCGCGTGCCACCGACGAACAGCGTCGGCGCCGGGAGCGGGCCAATGCCGAACGCAAGGCCACCGCGCTGCGGAACCAGGCCGCCAAGTTGGGTGCGAAAGCCACCAAAGCCGTTGCCGCACAGAATATGTTGCGTCGCGCGGATCGGATGATGGCGGCACTCGACGAGGAGCGGGTCGCCGACAAGGTGGCGCGGATCAAGTTCCCGACCCCGGCTCCGTGCGGACGGACGCCGTTGGTGGTCAAGGGACTGAGCCGAACGTACGGGTCGCTGGAGGTGTTCACCGGGTTGGATCTGGCCATCGACCGCGGCTCACGCGTGGTGGTGCTCGGACTCAACGGCGCCGGCAAGACCACGCTGCTGCGGCTGCTGGCGGGCGTAGAAACGCCCGACACCGGCGGCCTGGAACCGGGCCATGGTCTGCGGATCGGTTACTTCGCCCAGGAGCACGACACCTTGGACAATGACGCGACCGTCTGGCAGAACATCCGCCACACCGCGCCCGAATCCGGCGAACAGGACCTGCGCGGTCTGCTCGGTGCCTTCATGTTCACCGGTCCGCAGCTGGATCAGCTTGCCGGCACGCTGTCCGGCGGCGAGAAAACCCGGCTTGCGCTGGCCGGTTTGGTCGCCTCGACCGCCAACGTGCTGCTGCTCGACGAACCGACAAACAACCTCGACCCGGCCTCGCGCGAGCAGGTGCTCGACGCGCTGCGCAGCTATCAGGGGGCCGTGGTGCTGGTGACTCACGACCCGGGTGCGGCCGAGGCGCTCGACCCGCAGCGGGTGGTGCTGTTGCCCGACGGCACCGAGGACTACTGGTCTGAGGATTACCGCGACCTCATCGAACTGGCCTGAGGGTCGATTTCCGCCAAAGTGGCCCACCAAGGGTTGCGGATTCCTACCCTGTTGCCATGCGGAAGTCAAAGGAGACCCGCGACCAGCTGTTGCACGAGCTTCGCAACGCCTACGAGAAGGGCGCCAGCATCCGAAATCTGGCGGCCTCGACCGGGCGCTCGTACGGCTCAGTGCACAGCATGCTGCGCGAGTCGGGAGCAGTGATGCGCGGCCGTGGCGGACCCAACCACCGCGCCGTCAAACCCTCGGCGTAGCCCTTCTACGCCCGCGGCTCAGCCGCGGTGCGCACCGAGTTCTCCACCAGGTCCAGCACCGCGGCCAGGCGGTGCGGATCCTCGCCTGATGCAAGCCGGGCCACCAGGCCATCCAGCACCAGATCCAGGTAGCAGTGCAACACGTCGGCGGGCACGTCGTCGCGTATCCGCCCGGCCTGCTTCTGCCGGTGCAGCCGTTCGGTGGTGGCCGCCGCCAGCTCCGCTGAACGTTCGGCCCAGCCGCGACTGAACTCAGGGTCGTGTCGTATCTTGCGGGCGATCTCCAGCCGGGTGGCCAGCCAGTCGAACTGCTCGGGGGCGGCGAGCATGTCGCGCATCACCTGGATGAGGCCCGAGCGCGCCGCGACCTCCGCCATCCGCTGGGTGTCCTCGCGCGCCAGCGCGAAGAAGAGCGCGTCCTTGTCCCGGTAGTGGTGGAAGATCGCGCCGCGCGACATCCCGATCTCTTGTTCCAGCCGTCGCACCGTGGCTTGGTCGTAGCCGTACTCGGCGAAACAGCGGCGTGCACCGTCGAGGATCTGACGGCGCCGAGCCTCCAGGTGGTCCTCGCTGACCTTCGGCACTGGCGGGCGCGGTGCTCGTTAGCCGGACTTGCCGGACTTGAGCATGTTGCGCAGCACGTACTGCAGGATGCCGCCGTTGCGGTAGTAGTCAGCCTCGCCGGGGGTGTCGATGCGGACCACCGCGTCGAACTCCACCTTGCTGCCATCCTCTTTGGTGGCGGTCACCTTCACCGTCTTCGGTGTCTTGCCGTCGTTGAGCGCCTCGATGCCGGTGATGTCGTAGGTCTCGGTGCCGTCCAGCTTCAACGACTTGGCCGACTCACCCTCGGGGAACTGCAGCGGGATGACACCCATGCCGATCAGGTTCGACCGGTGGATGCGCTCGAAGGACTCGGTGATCACCGCACGCACGCCCAGCAGCAACGTGCCCTTGGCGGCCCAGTCCCGCGACGAGCCCGACCCGTACTCCTTGCCGCCCAGGACCACCAGCGGAATCTGCTGCGCCGCATAGTTTTGCGCCGCGTCGAAGATGAACGCCTGCGGACCGCCGTCCTGGGTGAAGTCGCGGGTGTAGCCGCCGGAGACATCGTCGAGCAGCTGGTTCTTCAGCCGGATGTTGGCGAACGTCCCACGGATCATCACCTCGTGGTTGCCGCGCCGCGACCCCAGGGAGTTGAAGTCCTTGGGCTGCACCCCGTGCTCCTCGAGGTACTGGGCCGCCGGGGTGCCCTTCTTGATGGCACCGGCCGGCGAGATGTGGTCGGTGGTCACCGAGTCACCCAGCAGCGCAAGGACTCTGGCGCCCTTGATGTCTTTGACCGGCTCCGGGTCGGCGGGCATGCCGTCGAAGTACGGTGCCTTGCGCACATAGGTCGAGTCGTCGGCCCACTCGAAGGTGTTGCCCTCCGGGGTGGGCAGTGAGCGCCAGCGGTCGTCGCCCTTGAACACGTCGGCGTAGGACTCGGTGAACATGTCGCGGTTGATCGAGGATGCGATGGTCTCCTCGATCTCCTGGGTGGTGGGCCAGATGTCCTTGAGGAAGACGTCGTTGCCGTCGGTGTCCTGACCGAGCGGGTCGTTTTCGAAGTCGAAGTCCATCGTCCCCGCGATGGCGTAGGCGATTACCAGCGGCGGTGAGGCCAGGTAGTTCATCTTGACGTCGGGGGAGATGCGGCCCTCGAAGTTGCGGTTACCCGAGAGCACCGCGGTCACCGACAGGTCGTTGTCGTTGATCGCCTGCGAGATCTCGTCGGGCAGGGGGCCGGTGTTGCCGATGCACGTGGTGCACCCGTAGCCGCCGAGGTAGAAGCCCAGCTTCTCCAGGTAGGGCCACAGACCGGCCTTGTTGTAGTAGTCGGTCACCACCTGCGAACCGGGCGCCATGTTGGTCTTGACCCACGGCTTGGAGGTCAGGCCCTTCTCGACGGCGTTGCGGGCCAGCAGGGCGGCGCCCAGCATCACCGACGGGTTGGAGGTGTTCGTGCAGGACGTGATGCCCGCGACGACGACGGCGCCGTGGTCGAGCACGAATTCGCCCCGATCCTCGGACTTCACATCGACGGGCTTGGACGGCCGGCCGGAGTGGCCGTTGGCGGCGGAGGGGACCCGGTCTTCCTCGCCGTCATCGGCGAAGGACAGCGTCACCGAGTCGCTGGCCGGGAAGGACTCCTCGACGGCCTCGTCGAGCTTGGTCTCCGGCGCAGGGTGGTTCTCCTCGACGTAGTTGTGGATGTCCTTCCGGAAGGCGACCTTGGCCTCCGACAGCGGAATCCGGTCCTGCGGACGCTTCGGGCCGGCGATCGAGGGCACCACCGTGGACAGGTCGAGCTCCAGGTACTCGGAGTACTTGGGCTCGTGATCGGGGTCGTGCCACATGCCCTGTTCCTTGGCGTACGCCTCGACGAGCGCGAGCTGCTCCTCGGACCGGCCGGTCAGGGTCAGGTACTTGATGGTCTCCTCGTCGATCGGGAAAATCGCTGCGGTCGAACCGAATTCGGGGCTCATGTTGCCCAGGGTGGCGCGGTTGGCCAGCGGCACCTCGGCCACGCCATTGCCGTAGAACTCGACGAACTTGCCGACCACACCGTGCTTGCGCAGCATGTCGGTGACGGTGAGCACGACGTCGGTGGCGGTGACGCCGGGCTTGATCTCACCGGTGAGCTTGAAGCCGACGACGCGCGGAATCAGCATCGACACGGGCTGGCCCAGCATGGCGGCCTCGGCCTCGATGCCGCCGACGCCCCAGCCCAGCACGCCCAGTCCGTTGACCATGGTGGTGTGGCTGTCGGTGCCCACACAGGTGTCGGGGTACGCCACGCCGTCACGAACCATGACGGTGCGGGCCAGGTATTCGATGTTGACCTGGTGCACGATCCCGGTGCCGGGCGGCACCACCTTGAAGTCGTCGAAAGCGCCTTGGCCCCAACGCAGGAACTGATAGCGCTCGCCGTTGCGCTCGTACTCCAGCTCGACGTTGCGCTCGAAGGCGTCCGCACGGCCGAACACGTCGAGGATCACCGAGTGGTCGATCACCAGCTCAGCCGGCGCCAGCGGGTTCACCTTCTCCGGGTCGCCGCCCAGATCCTCGACGGCCTCACGCATGGTGGCCAGGTCGACGATGCAGGGAACGCCGGTGAAGTCCTGCATCACCACCCGGGCCG
This sequence comes from Mycobacterium sp. 23, assembly GCF_048287075.1. Lineage (NCBI taxonomy): Bacteria > Bacillati > Actinomycetota > Actinomycetes > Mycobacteriales > Mycobacteriaceae > Mycobacterium > Mycobacterium sp. 23. The sequence goes on along the minus strand of NZ_JBLVUX010000005.1, from coordinate 1,028,497 downwards.
GGGTGAACTGGATCTCGATGCTCGGGTCGGCGTCGGGGTCCCAGTTGGCGATCGCCTCGATGTGCTCTTTGGTGATGTTGGCGCCGTCTTCGGTGCGCAGCAGGTTCTCGGCGAGGACCTTCAAGCTGTATGGGAGTTTCTTGGTGCCTTCAACGGCGTCGAGGCGGTAAATCTCGTAGCTGTTGTCGCCGACCTTGAGTGTGTCGCGGGCTCCGAACGAATTCTTGCTGCTCACATCAACTCCCGAAGATTAAGTTCTTGCCGCCGACGGGCCGTGTCGACGGTTGCGGTGCAACTTTAACAGTACGCTTGTCCTGCAATACGGGGGGCTGCCCGTAGGTCCCAGTCTTGTCCAGTGGGCTTCGCGGGGAAAGGGCGGCCACCCTGTTCATCGAAACTGAACACACGCACACCGGCGCCGGGGTGTCGGGCGCATGGTTGCAGTGTCGCGGTACGGGGGCGCGGCCGCCACAGGCGGAGCCGGTACGGTGCTCGTAGCACCGTGGGAGGAGCGACGACTTTGACCTATTTGCCGCAGACGATTCCGTTCCTGCCCGAATACATCCCGCAGGACGTCGACATCAATTCCATCAAGGCTCAGGTCGCCGCGGACGGCGTGGCGGCCACGCCGAACGTGGAACCGGGCCTGCAGGAAGTGGTCAGCCAGGCCCGAGGCGACGGCATCAATCTCAAGATCGTGCTGCTCGACCACAACCCGCCCAACGACACACCGCTGCGCGACATCGCCACCGTGGTCGGCGCCGACTATCCGGACTCCACGGTGCTGGTGCTCAGCCCGAGCTACGTCGGCAGCTACAGCAGCCACTACCCGCGCGTCACGCTCGAAGCCGGCGAGGACCATTCGAAAACCGGCAATCCCGTGCAGTCCGCACAGAATTTCCTGAACGAACTCAACACGCCCGAGTTTCCCTGGACGGCGTTGACGATTGTTTTGCTGATCGGTGTGTTTGCCGCAGCCGTCGGTACCCGCCTGATGCAGCTGGGCAACCGCCGACCAGCAACATCATCCCTCGCACCTGAAGGTCCTTCGGACGAGGACACCCAGGGCGTTTAACCAGGTCTTAACCTATTCGTCGGCGTTGATACGACGCGCCGGCCGCTAATCGCGGCAAACCCCTCAGGTCACTGTTCGGTCACAGTAAACGCACTTCCAGAGTGCAATTTGTGACTTGCGTTTCTTTAGCGACAAGTGTGACGTACGGTGCGAATGATGCTTGTGATGCCTATCGCACTTTTCTGAAAACCCGCGTCGTACACCCGATTTGCCCATAGGAGACCCAAGTCGCATGAGACGGACACGCCCGGGCTCTGCTTCGCGAACCGCCGCCAGGTTGGTACGGCCAGCCGTGCCGACCGTGCTCAGCGTCGCGCTGCTGTTCGGCACGCCCGAGCTCGGGATGGCCAGGGCCGATCCGGCGGCTGACTCGATGGCGGTGCTGATCGCCAACGTCGCCAAGGCGAGCCAGCGTCTGGAAGATCTCGCCAACGCCGTCGAGATGGAGCAGGAGGGTGTCAACAAAGCGCTGGTGGCCGTCGAAGAGGCACGCGAACAAGCCGAGGTCGCCGGACGGGAACTGGAAGCCAGTCAGCAATCGGTCAAGGACGCGAACGCGGCCATCGCCGCGGCGCAACAGCGGTTCAACACCTTCGCCGCCGCTACCTATATGAACGGTCCGTCGGACGGCTTCCTGACGGCCCGCAGCCCCGAAGACATGATCGCCGCGGCGTCGGCTGCTCAGACCATGACCACCAGTGCGCAGGCGGTGATGGCCAGACTGCAGCGGGCACGCACTGAGCAGGTGAACAAGGAATCGGTCGCGCGCCAGGCCAAGCAGAAGGCCGACAAAGCCGCCGCCGACGCCAAGTCCAGCCAGGACGTGGCCGCGGCGGCGCTGGGCGACACCCGGCGCAAGTTCGACGAGCAGCGCGAAGAGGTCAACCGCGTCGCCGCCGAGCGTGAGCAGGCCGAAGCCAAACTCCAGGCCGCGCAACTGGTCGCATGGCACGCGGCCGGCGGGCAGGGCACGCCGCCGTCGGGCATGTGGGACTCGGCCGGCGGACCCGGTGGCGGGCGTCGCTGGGACGGCTGGGACCCCACCCTGCCGCAGGTGCCCAGCGCGAACATCCCGGGTGACCCGATCGCCGTGGTGAACCAGGTGCTGGGCTATTCGGCGACGTCGGCGCAGGTGACCGCCCAGATGGGCCGCAGCTTCCTGCAGCAGCTCGGCATCCTCAAGCCCGACGACACGGGCATCACCAACGCGCCCGCGGCGGCAAGCTCGGGCCGCATCCCGCGCGTCTACGGGCGGCAGGCCTCCGAGTACGTCATCCGGCGCGGCATATCCCAGATCGGAGTCCCCTACTCGTGGGGCGGTGGCAATGCCGCCGGTCCCAGTAAGGGCATCGACTCGGGCGCCGGCATCACCGGGTTCGACTGCTCGGGACTGGTCCTCTACTCGTTTGCCGGAGTGGGCATCAAGCTGCCGCACTACTCCGGTTCGCAGTACAACCTCGGCCGCAAGATCCCGACCGCCCAGATGCGCCGCGGCGACGTTATCTTCTACGGCCCCGGCGGGAGCCAGCACGTAACGATCTACCTCGGCAACGGCCAGATGCTCGAGGCGCCCGACATCGGTTTGAAGGTGCGTACCGCGCCCGTCCGCACCAGCGGTATGACGCCGTTCGTGATCCGCTACATCGAGTATTAACGAGGTTTCATGCGTCACAAGCGATTTCGTTTCTCCCTGGCCTGGGTCTTCGCGTTGGTGACCGGGCTGTTGATCGCTGTGGTCGCGCCGGCCCCGGCTTCGGCCGAGCCCGGCGAATGGGACCCCACCCTGCCTGCCGCGATCAGTGCGGGCGCTCCCGGTGACCCGCTGGCCGTCGCCAATGCCTCGCTGCAGGCCACCGCACAGGCCACCCAGACCACGCTCAACCTCGGTCAGCAGTTTCTCTCCGGGCTGGGCATCAACCTGGGCGGTTCGGCCGCGCCGGCGGCCGCCAACACCAGCGGGAGCCGGATTCCGCGGGCGAACGGGCGGGAGGCGATCGAGCACGTGATCCGCCGCGCCGGGTCGCAAATGGGCGTTCCGTACTCCTGGGGCGGCGGCTCGCTGGACGGCCCCAGCAAGGGTGTCGACTCCGGCGCGGGAATCAACGGTTTCGACTGCTCGGGTCTGATGCGGTACGCCTTCGCCGGTGTCGGGGTGCTGATCCCGCGATTCTCCGGCGACCAGTACAACGCCGGGCGTCACATCCCGCAGAGCGAGGCGAGGCGGGGCGACCTGATCTTCTACGGCCCGAACGGGGGCCAGCACGTCACCATGTACCTCGGCAACGGTCAGATGCTGGAAGCCTCCAGCCTGGCGGGCAAAGTCACCGTCAGTCCGGTCCGCAAGCCCGGCATGACGCCGTACCTGACTAGGATCATCGAGTACTGAACCGGGTGGGGGACCCTGAGAGTCGCCTAATAGGGAACCGGTGACGTCGACGGAATTCCAGACGCCTGGAATAGTTGAACGCGGGCACGTCGCTGCCCCGCGACAGTGGTCGTGACAGCAGTCGTGTCCCGAATGAGCTCTGGAGGGTTATTGATGACAACGGCAGGTGGCGGTTACCCGGGCCAGGGTGCTCACTCGGGCCCACCCACCCAGGAGGCGCCGGCGGGCGGTGCCGACGGGCTGGCCGCCGAGGTACACACCCTGGAGCGGGCCATCTTCGAGGTCAAGCGGATCATCGTCGGCCAGGACCAGCTGGTGGAGCGGATGCTGGTCGGCCTGCTCGCCAAGGGGCATGTGCTGCTGGAAGGTGTTCCGGGCGTCGCCAAGACGCTGGCCGTCGAGACCTTCGCACGTGTGGTCGGCGGGACGTTCGCGCGTATCCAGTTCACCCCCGACCTGGTGCCCACCGACATCGTCGGTACCCGCATCTACCGGCAGGGCAAGGAAGAGTTCGACACCGAACTCGGCCCGGTGGTGGTCAACTTCCTGCTTGCCGACGAGATCAACCGTGCGCCGGCAAAGGTGCAGTCGGCGCTGCTCGAGGTCATGGCCGAGCGTCACGTCTCGATCGGTGGTAAGACCTTCCCGCTGCCTAACCCGTTCCTGGTGATGGCGACGCAGAACCCGATCGAACAAGAGGGCGTCTACCCGCTGCCCGAGGCGCAGCGCGACCGCTTCCTGTTCAAGATCAACGTCGGCTACCCGTCGCCCGAGGAAGAGCGCGAGATCATCTACCGGATGGGTGTCACCCCGCCGCAGCCCAAGCAGATCCTCGACACCGGCGACCTGCTGCGCCTGCAGAACGTCGCGGCCAACAGCTTCGTCCACCACGCGCTGGTCGACTACGTGGTCCGCATCGTGACCGCCACCCGCCACCCCGAGCAGCTGGGGATGAACGACGTCAAGACGTGGATCGCGTTCGGTGCCTCGCCGCGTGCCTCACTGGGCATCATCGCCGCCGCGCGGGCGCTCGGCCTGGTGCGTGGGCGCGACTACGTGATCCCGCAGGACATCATCGACGTCATCCCCGACGTGCTGCGGCACCGGCTGGTGCTCACCTACGACGCGCTCGCCGACGAGATCACCGCCGAGACCGTGATCAACCGCGTACTCCAGACCGTCGCGCTGCCGCAGGTGAATGCCGTTCCGCAGCAAGGACATTCGGTGGCACCGGTGATGCAGGGCGCCGCGGTGGGCGGTCGGTGACAGATAAGAAGGCGGTTCGTCATCCGCCCTCGATGATGCGCGGCACCATCGACGACCCGAAGTTGTCGGCGGCGCTGCGCACTCTGGAGCTGACGATCAACCGCAAGCTCGACGGCATCCTGCACGGCGACCATCTGGGTCTGATCCCGGGACCGGGCAGCGAGCCGGGGGAGTCGCGGACCTACCAGCCCGGCGACGACGTGCGCCGGATGGACTGGGCGGTGACGGCGCGTACCACCCACCCACACGTCCGGCAGATGATCGCCGACCGGGAGCTGGAAACCTGGCTCGTGGTCGACATGTCGGCCAGCCTGGACTTCGGCACCTCGGTGTGTGAGAAGCGGGACCTCGCGGTGGCCGCGGCGGCGGCGATCGCCTATCTCAACGTCGGCGGTGGTAACCGGCTGGGTGCGCTAATTTCCAATGGGGACAACATGATTCGGGTCCCGGCGCGGTCGGGTCGAGAGCACGTGCACACGTTGCTGCGCACCATCGCGACCACTCCCAAGGCGCCCGTCGGCGTACGCGGAGACCTGTCCGCGGCGATCGACGCGCTGCGCCGCCCGGAGCGCCGGCGCGGAATGGCGGTGATCATCAGCGACTTCCTGGGCCCGATCAACTGGATGCGCCCGTTGCGGGCGATCGCGGCCCGCCACGAAGTGCTGGCCATCGAGGTCCTCGACCCGCGTGACGTCGAACTGCCCGACATCGGCGACGTGGTGCTCCAGGACGCCGAGTCCGGGGCGGTGCGCGAATTCACCATCGACGCGCAGTTGCAGACAGATTTCGCTCGGGCTGCGGCAAAGCACCGCGAGGACGTGGCCCGCACCATCCGCGGCTGCGGCGCGCCGATGATGACACTGCGCACCGACCGCGACTGGATCGCCGACATCGTCCGCTTCATCTCCTCCCGCCGGCGCGGCGCAATGGCGGGACGACGGTGACGGACTTCTACAACATGACGGGTTTGTTATGACGTTGCCGTTGCTGGGGCCGATGTCGCTGTCCGGCTTCGATCACTCTTGGTTCTTCCTGTTCCTGCTCGTTGTCGCTGGGCTGGTAGCCCTCTACGTGGTGCTGCAACTGGCGCGGCAGCGCCGTATGTTGCGCTTCGCCAACATGGAGTTGCTGGAAAGCGTTGCGCCCAAACGGCCTTCGAAGTGGCGCCATATTCCCGCCATTCTGCTGGCGGCATCGTTGGTGCTGTTCACCATCGCGATGGCGGGGCCGACCAACGACGTGCGGATTCCGCGCAACCGCGCCGTGGTGATGCTGGTGATCGACGTGTCGCAGTCGATGCGCGCCACCGACGTCGAACCCAACAGAATGGTGGCCGCGCAGGAGGCCGCCAAGCAGTTCGCCGACGAGCTCACTCCGGGTATCAACCTGGGCCTGATCGCCTACGCCGGCACCGCGACCGTGCTGGTGTCGCCGACCACCAACCGGGAAGCGACCAAGAACGCTCTGGACAAGCTGCAGTTCGCCGACCGCACCGCCACCGGGGAAGGCATCTTCACCGCACTACAGGCCATCGCCACCGTCGGCGCCGTGATCGGCGGCGGAGATACGCCCCCGCCGGCGCGCATCGTGCTGTTCTCCGACGGCAAAGAGACGATGCCGACCAACCCGGACAACCCCAAGGGCGCCTTCACCGCTGCGCGCACCGCCAAGGACCAGGGCGTGCCGATCTCGACCATCTCGTTCGGCACCCCGTACGGCTTCGTCGAGATCAACGACCAGCGTCAGCCGGTCCCGGTCGACGACGAGACTCTGAAGAAGGTCGCGCAGCTGTCCGGCGGAAACGCTTACAACGCCGCCACGCTGGCGGAGTTGAAGGCCGTCTACGCCTCGCTGCAGCAGCAGATCGGCTACGAGACCATCAAGGGTGACGCGAGCGTGGGTTGGCTTCGGCTGGGAGCCCTGGTGCTGGCGATCGCCGGTCTGGCGGCGTTGCTGATCAACCGTCGCCTGCCGGCGTAATCGCCTTTTGCCCGTTGGTGGGATGCCCGTTGCCGTTGTGATGACCGTTGCCCTCGACGCCGTTGCCGCGTTCGCGTAGTGCGGTCAGCGCCCGCTGCTCGCCGGCATGGGCCGCCTCGCGCAATGCCGCCGCCTCGGCGGGCGGATCGGCGAACAGGAAGCTGCCCTGGCCGGGGCGTCCGCCCAGGCCGAGCTTGTTCATCCGCTTGGGGACCGGCGTGCCCTGGTATTCCAGCGGCAGCGGGTGGCCGTGTTCGTCGACAGCGCCCAACGGCTGGTGCAATTCGACGTAGGCGCCGTGCGGCAGGCGTCTGATGATGCCGGTCTCGACGCCGTGCTCGAGCACGGCACGGTCACTGCGCTGCAGGCTGATGCACCAGCGGTAGCTGATGAAGTAGACAAACGGCGGCAGCACCACCATCCCGATCCGGCCGATCCACGTCATCGCGTTCAACGAGATGTGGAACTGGTAGGCGATGATGTCGTTGAACGACGAGAACGTCAGCACGATGTAGAACGCGATCGCCATCGCCCCGATCGAGGTACGCACCGGGACGTCGCGGGGACGCTGCAGCAGGTTGTGGTGAGCGTTGTCACCGGTGAAGCGCTTCTCCAGGAACGGATACGCCACCAGCCCGCCAAGCATGACTCCCATCAGGACGGCGACGGCGACGGCGGCCGGAACGGTGTAGTGCCCGATGTACAACTCCCAGGCCGGCCAAAGCCTTACCAGCCCGTCGGTCCACATCATGTAGAAGTCGGGCTGCGAGCCGGCTGCAACCTGAGATGGCTTGTAGGGACCCAGGTTCCAGATCGGGTTGATCTGCAGCAGGCCGCCCATCAAGCCCAGCACTCCGACGATGGCGGCGAAGAAGGCGCCTGACTTCACCGCGAAAACCGGCATGACCCGCACGCCGACCACGTTGTGCTCGGTGCGGCGGGGCCCGGGGAACTGGGTGTGCTTCTGGAACCACACGAGCGCCAGGTGCACACCGATCAGCGCCAGCATGATGCCGGGGAAGACCAGGATGTGGATGGCGTACAGCCGCGGAATCAGGATGTTGCCCGGGAAGTCCCCGCCGAACAGACCCCAATGCAGCCAGGTGCCGATCACCGGAATTCCCAACGTGATTGACGACAAAGCCGCCCGCAGCCCGGTACCCGAGAGCAGGTCGTCGGGGAGTGAGTAGCCGAAGAAACCCTCGAACATGGCCAGGATCAGCAGCAGCGACCCGACCACCCAGTTGGCCTCCCGCGGCCGCCGAAACGCGCCGGTGAAGAAGACGCGTGCCATGTGCACCATGATCGAGGCGGCGAACATCAGCGCGGCCCAATGGTGGACCTGGCGCACGAACAGCCCGCCCCGCACCTCGAAGGAGATGTTCAGCGCCGTTTCGTAGGCCCGCGACATCTCAACGCCGCGTAGCGGCTGGTAGACGCCGTTGTAGGTGACCTCGCTCATCGACGGGTCGAAGAAGAGCGTCAGGTAGACACCGGTCAACAGCAGGACGATGAAGCTGTACAGCGCGATCTCGCCGAGCAGAAACGACCAGTGCGTCGGGAAGACCTTATTCAGCTGGCGCCGAAGCGCCGCGGACGGGTGATAGCGGGTGTCGATCTCGTCGGCCTGACGGGCGAGCACCGCGCCGGCATCGATTTTCGGACTCATCGGCGAACCTTCTGACTTGGCGGCTTGCAGTACAGATTCTCCACTAATGTACTACTCGTTCATTAATGAAGTAACAATAAGCTTCTGGCCTTTGTGTTCATCAGTTAACTTTTCAGGATCATCCGCACGTTTGGCAGCGGGAAGGACGCCTGCGATGACACCTGGCCGCGGTCCGCAGGCCGCTGACACCGGGGAGGACGCCCGGGTCGTCCGAACCCGTGCCGACGTTGCGCGGACCGCCTTCGACGTGCTGGTCCGGGAGGGAGCCGACGCGCTCACGCACGCTCACGTCGCCGAGCGGGCCGGCTACTCCAAGACCACCCTGTACAAGCACTGGCCCACCCGCTTCGACCTCGCCGCGATCGCGTTGGAGGCGCTCGGTGAGGTGCAGCATCACCAGCCCACCGGCGACCTCCGCACCGACCTGATCGGCGAGCTCACCACCTTCCGGCAGGCCGTGCTCGACCATCGACTGGATCAGGTGCTGTCCGCGATGGCCCAGTGGGCGACCGACGACATGATGAGAGAGGTCCGCAACAAGATCAACACCGATGGTCAGCGCACCATCCGGGGCATCCTGCAGGACGCTTTTGACGGCGCCGAACTGGAAGCGGCGATCTCGATGTTGTCCGGCGTGGTCGCATGCCCGTCGCTGATGTTCGGCACCCTGCCCGACGACGAAGTCATCGAGGCGGCGGTCGACATTGTCCTGCGCGGCCGACCCTGAGCGCGGCTGAGCTGAGGGCCGCGAGGGGAACGGGGCTGCGATTTCCGGACGGGTTTTTGGCGGTGTGGTTCCCTTCGCGGCGGCGCTTTCGGAGATTCAGGCGCCCCGTGAGGCGCGCGCTTCCCTGACACGATGAATGATGTCGGCGGGATGATCTCCCGCAACGACTCGGACCACGATCCACCCGTAGCCGTGGGTCACCTTCTCGTGCCGTCGGATGTCCTTCTTGACGTGGTAGCGATTGCTCAGATGGTGATCGCCGTCGTACTCGACCGCGACCCTGATGTTTTCCCAGCCCATGTCCAAATAGGCTTCGGCCCAGCCCCATTGGTTGCGCACGGCGATTTGCGTCTGGGGACGAGGGAACCCGGCACGGATAAGCAGCAATCGCAGCCAAGTCTCTTTCGGGGACTGCGCACCGCCGTCAACCAGATCGAGCACCGTCCGGGCGGCTTTGATGCCCCGGCGGCCCCGATGGCGTTCGGCGATCACTTCGATGTCGGGCACTTTCAGAGGGGTTGCCTGCATCAGCGCGTCGACCGCTGCGATGGCAGGGTCCAGCGGGTACCGGCTCGCCAGGTCCAGAGCCGTCCGGGCCGGCGTCGTCACGCGCATACCGTCGATGACGGTGATCTCGTCGGGCTCCAGGCGGTCTTTCCATACCTGCACTCCCGGCGCGCGGCGGTGGTTGGTGTCGATGATTGCGGCCGGCATTTCGGCGCCGATCCACTTGGCGCCGTGCAGGGCAGAAGCCGAATAACCCGCCAGCACACCGCGCCGGCGCGAGCGTAGCCACAGCGCCTTCGCCTTCAGTCGTGCGGTCAACTCCAGGTCGCGCGGGACATAGACGTCCTTGTGTACTGCGACGTACCGGCTGCGCAATTGGTAGGGCGTCAGTCTTCGCGCGGCGAGGGCTTCGCTGCCGAGAAAGGGATCGGTCATGACCGCAGCGTGCTGAGCCACCCCGACATCTCCGCGCTCCACCCGCGCGGTGGGGAGCCTGGCTGTGGACAACCGCGCCGCAGAAAGGCCCAATTTCGGCCGCCAAGCGTGAAGGCGCTAGGTTGTCGGGGTGACTGACACGGCCACCGACACCACGAGCGAGGCCGCCACCGAGGGCGGCAAACCCCCATTCGTCTCCCGATCGGTGCTGGTCACCGGCGGGAACCGGGGGATCGGGCTGGCAATCGCGCAGCGGCTGGCCGCCGACGGCCACAAGGTTGCCGTCACCCACCGCGGATCCGGGGCGCCCGAGGGGCTGTTCGCCGTCGAGTGTGACGTCACCGACAACGACGCCGTCGACCGCGCCTTCAAAGAGATTGAGGAGCACCAGGGCCCGGTGGAGGTGCTGGTGTCCAACGCCGGTCTATCCGCAGATGCGTTCCTCATTCGGATGACCGAGGAGCGGTTCGAGAAGGTCATCGACGCGAACCTCACCGGGGCGTTCCGGGTGACTCAGCGGGCCGCACGCAGCATGCAGCGGAAGAAGTTCGGCCGGTTGATCTACATCGGTTCGGTCTCCGGCAGCTGGGGCATCGGCAACCAGGCCAACTACGCGGCTTCCAAGGCCGGCGTGATCGGCATGGCACGTTCGATCGCGCGCGAACTGTCCAAGGTCAATGTGACCGCGAATGTGGTCGCCCCCGGTTACATCGACACCGACATGACGCGAGCCCTGGATGAGCGCATCCAGGAGGGGGCGTTGCAGTTCATCCCGGCCAAGCGCGTCGGCACCGCTGCCGAGGTCGCCGGGGTGGTCAGCTTCCTGGCGTCGGAGGATGCCAGTTACATCTCTGGCGCCGTCATCCCGGTCGACGGCGGCATGGGCATGGGCCACTGAGAGCTAGAGGGGACGAAACAATGGCAGGACTGCTCGAAGGCAAACGGATCCTGGTGTCCGGGATCATCACCGACTCATCCATCGCGTTCCACATCGCCAAAGTCGCTCAGGAGCAGGGCGCTTCGCTGGTGTTGACGGGATTCGACCGGCTGCGGCTGATCCAGCGGATCTGCGACCGGCTGCCGGAGAAGGCCCCGCTGATCGAACTCGACGTGCAGAATCAGGAGCACCTCGACAGCCTGGCGGGCCGGGTGACCGAGGTCATCGGGGAAGGCAACAAGCTCGACGGCGTCGTGCACTCGATCGGATTCATGCCGCAGAGCGGAATGGGCATCAACCCGTTCTTCGACGCGCCCTACGAGGACGTGGCCAAGGGCATCCACATCTCGGCGTACTCCTACGCCTCGTTGGCAAAAGCGTTGCTGCCGATCATGAATCCCGGCGGCGGCATCGTCGGCATGGACTTCGACCCCACCCGCGCCATGCCGGCCTACAACTGGATGACGGTCGCCAAGAGTGCCCTCGAGTCGGTCAACAGGTTCGTCGCGCGTGAGGCCGGCAAGTACGGTGTCCGCTCGAACCTGGTTGCCGCAGGCCCGATCCGGACGCTGGCGATGGCCGCGATCGTCGGTGGAGCGCTGGGCGACGAGGCGGGCGCCCAGATCCAGTTGCTCGAGGAGGGCTGGGACCAGCGCGCGCCGATCGGCTGGAACATGAAGGACCCGACTCCGGTCGCCAAGACGGTGTGCGCGCTGCTGTCCGAGTGGCTGCCGGCAACGACGGGTGACATCATCTACGCCGACGGTGGCGCCCACACCCAATTGCTCTGACGCATCATGGAATTCGATGCGGTCCTGCTGCTGTCGTTCGGCGGGCCGGAAGGGCCCGAACAGGTCCGGCCGTTTCTGGAGAACGTCACCCGCGGCCGGAACGTGCCGCCGGAACGGCTCGATGACGTCGCCGAGCATTACCTGCACTTCGGTGGTGTCTCGCCGATCAACGGCATCAACCGTGCGCTGATAGCCGAGCTGGAGAAGCAACAGGAGCTGCCGGTCTACTTCGGCAACCGGAACTGGGCGCCCTTCATCGAGGACACGGTTGCGGCCATGCGCGACAACGGTATCCGTCGTGCCGCCACGTTCACCACATCAGCGTGGAGTGGCTACTCCAGCTGCACCCAGTACGTCGAGGACATCGCCCGGGCCCGGGCGGCGGCCGGTTCCGGCGCGCCCGAGCTGGTCAAGATGCGTACCTATTTCGACCACCCGCTCTTCATCGAGATGTTCGCCGACGCGGTCACGGCGGCCGCCGCGACCATCCCTCGAGACGCACGCCTGGTCTTCACCGCCCATTCCATACCCATCGGCGCCGATCAGCGCTGCGGGCCCAACCTCTACAGCCGCCAAGTCGCCTACGCCGCAAGGCTTGTCGCCGCGGCGACCGGATATGCCGAACACGACCTGGTGTGGCAGTCGCGCTCGGGCCCGCCGCAGGTGCCCTGGCTGGAGCCCGATGTCGGCGATCACCTTTCGGCACTGGCCGGAGCCGGCACCGAGGCGGTCATCGTCTGTCCCATCGGCTTCGTGGCCGACCACATCGAGGTGGTATGGGATCTCGATCATGAGTTGCGGCTGCAGGCCGACGAACTGGGCGTCGCGCTCGCCCGCGCCGCCACCCCGAATGCCGACCCTCGATTCGCCCGGCTGGCAATCGATTTGATCGACGAAGTACGCGAAGGCCGCCGGCCGGCGCGGATCGCCGGACCGGGTCCGGTACCGGGTTGCCTGGGCAGCGTCGACGGCGCACCGTGCCGTCCGCCGCACTGCGCGGCCGGCTAGTCCATCCAGGCCGAGTGCAGGATGGCGTCGACAGCGGCCATCCGGGCCGAACGCACCACGGCGGTCAACGGCCGCAGTGCGTCGGTTGCGATCTGACCCTGTGACGATGATTGGGTGCCAACCAGTTCCGGTGCGGCGGTCATACGGTCGGGCAGCCGGCTGAGCCCGGCGCTGACCGCGATGATCGCGTCGACGTGTGCCGCGTTCTCGAGCACCCGAAGCGCACGCGTCGGCGCATGATCGGGAACCCGGTGCTGGCGTTGCGATTCCAGCAACTGCTCGACCAGGCCACGCGGATTGTCTACCCCGCTGGACGATCCCAGTCCCATCACGCTCAGCGCGTCGGCGGCCGAGCGCACCGCTGACTTCAACTCGTATTCGGCGCCGCCGAGATCGTGGTAGTCAGACGTCGGCGGGCCGGGCAGCGAATACACCATCCAGGTCAGCGCACACAATTCCGACTCGTCGTCACCGTCGTCGCTGTCGCTGTACGTGAAATCTGGGACAAGGCCGATAGCGGTGCGCGAATCGGTCGGATGACTGATGATCACGGCTTCACCGGCGGCCATCGCGTCGGTCGCAAACTGTGTTCCGGCGAAAAGACCCCGCACGTCGCCGGGCACCGGCAGGACCACGTTGATCGTGCCGCGCAGCGAGCCTGTGGAGCGACCAACCGCGCCGCGCAACGTCTGCAGCAGACACACCGTTCCGGCGTCGTTCACATCGGGCCACGGCAGACCTGTGTGGCCCGCCGCCACCGCATCATACGCTGCTACCGATTGCCTTGGTGCCCATAGTGATAACGCGTCCAGGACGTCGTCGGGCGCGGCCTTGCCGGCGAGCCAGGCGTTGGCCCACATGGACAGCGAAACACTCGGGCACCACATGACCTCGCAGTGTAGTTGTTCGCCGCCATGGAGGTGGATCACGCGTATTCTGTGCCAATGCCTGCCGCGCTGATCTGGTTGATCGCAGCTTTGCTGCTCGCCGGCGCCGAGGCGCTCACCGGAGACATGTTCCTGCTGATGCTGGGCGGCGGCGCGCTGGCCGCTGCGGGTGCCAGTTGGCTGACCGACTGGCCGGTGTGGGCCGACGGACTGGTGTTTCTCATCGTCTCGGTCCTGCTGCTGTCGGTGGTGCGGCCCGAGCTCAGACGGCGCCTGACGCCGGCCAAGGCTCCGGCCATCGGCATCAAGGCGCTCGAGGGCAGGAGCGCGATGGTGCTGGACCGGGTGGCCCGCGACGAGGGTCAGGTGAAGCTCGACGGTCAGGTGTGGACGGCGCGTCCGCTCAATGACGGTGACGTCTACGAGCCCGGGCAGTCGGTCACCGTCGTGAAGATCGACGGTGCCACCGCAGTGGTGTTTCAGAGTTTGTAGGGCTTTCGAGAAAGGGAATCCCGGTGGAAGGTGCGGTAGCTGGTCTGGTGTTGCTGGCCGTTCTGGTGATCTTCGCGATCATCGTGGTGGCCAAGTCGGTTGCGTTGATTCCGCAGGCTGAGGCCGCGGTCATCGAGCGGCTGGGCCGCTACAGCCGTACGGTCAGCGGTCAACTGACCCTGTTGGTGCCATTTATCGACCGGGTGCGGGCCCGGGTGGACCTGCGCGAGCGCGTTGTCTCTTTCCCGCCGCAGCCCGTCATCACCGAGGACAACCTGACCCTCAACATCGACACCGTCGTCTACTTCCAGGTCACCGTGCCGCAGGCGGCGGTCTACGAGATCAGTAACTACATCGTCGGCGTCGAACAGCTGACCACCACCACGCTGCGCAACGTCGTCGGCGGCATGACCCTCGAGCAGACCCTGACCTCCCGCGACCAGATCAACGCTCAGCTGCGCGGCGTGCTCGACGAGGCGACCGGCCGGTGGGGTCTGCGTGTCGCCCGGGTGGAGTTGCGCAGCATCGACCCGCCGCCGTCGATTCAGGCTTCCATGGAGAAGCAGATGAAGGCCGACCGCGAGAAGCGCGCCATGATCCTGACGGCCGAGGGCACCCGGCAGGCGGCCATCATGCAGGCGGAGGGGCAGAAAGCGTCCCAGATCCTGGCCGCTGAGGGTGCCAAGCAGGCGGCGATCCTGTCCGCCGAAGCCGATCGGCAGTCCCGGGTGCTGCGCGCCCAGGGTGAGCGCGCCGCGGCCTATCTGCGGGCGCAGGGTCAGGCCAAGGCCATCGAGAAGACCTTCGCCGCGATCAAAGCCGGCCGGCCCACGCCCGAGATGCTGGCCTACCAGTACCTGCAGACGCTGCCGGAGATGGCGCGTGGGGACGCCAACAAGGTGTGGGTGGTACCCAGCGATTTCAACGCGGCGCTGCAGGGCTTCACCCGTCTGCTCGGTAAGCCAGGTGAGGATGGTGTCTTCCGGTTCGAGCCGTCCCCGGTCGACGAGCAGCCCCGGCATGCCGCCGACGCCGACGACGCCGAGGTCGCGGACTGGTTCTCCACCGAAACCGACCCGACGGTCGCGCAGGCGGTGGCAAAGGCGGAGGCGATCGCCAACAAGCCGGTGGATCGCCCGCTGGGCGCGCCCCCGGAGTTGCGCCAATAGGATTGACGGATGAGCACTCTGAGTTCGCCGAAGACCTATGCCGCGCTGGCAACTTTTCATGCCGTAGACGCGGTGGCGTGTGCCGTGCAGGTCCCCCCGATCAAGAAGGTGCTGGACACCGTGGAGGTTCCGGAGAACGTCCGCCCAGTCCTCCCGGTGGTCAAGGCCGCCGCCGCGGTGGGGCTGGCGTCGGTCACCCGGTTTCCGGGCCTGGCCAGGCTGACCACGGCGATGCTCACCGTCTATTTCGTGCTGGCGGTGGGCGCCCACGTCCGCGTGCGGGACAAGGTGACCAACGCCCTTCCGGCGGTGTTGTTCCTGGCCCTGTTCGCCGCGATGACGGCCAAGGGGCCCGAGAACAGTTAGTCCAGCCGGAGTTCGACCATCGGCAGAGGGGCGCCGACGTCGGTGATCGGCGCGCCGAGCGTCTCCTCGAGCACGTGCTTGAACTGCCCCCACGCCCGCGGATGGCGCTCGCGGTAGCTCGCCAACGCCCGATCGACTTCCTGCTGGCCGAGCACCCGCGCGGTGGCGGGCGCCGGCGCGTGGCTGCCGAGGTAGATCCGTACCCGGGGGTTGGCCTCAATGTTGCGGAACCACTGAGCTTTTCGGCCAAACCCTGACGGGACGACATAGCTGTCGGGGGCGGGACGGTCGACCACCTCCAACACGACATAGCGCGGCCGGCCCGACTTGCGGCCGATGTGCTCGAGCATCAGCGTGCGGGATCCGAAGAGCACCCCGGCGCGTGCCCGGTAGATCCAGATCGGTGCGCGCACTAGGCGGCGGGAGCGTAACAGCCGTGCCCCGGCCCGGGCGAACGCGTGAGATGTCATATGTGCCTCCCCTCCAAACGAGGGTGCCACGCGCTCCTCACCCCGTCCGGTCGCGAGGGAGCGCAGAGATACAGCGACACGCCGTCGGGCGTGGCATTCCGCGCACCCTCGCGAAGCCGGAGTGGGCTACCGCGGCGCGGCCGGCGTCGCGCTAGGCCCGGCCGACGGCGGTGCCGGCACCTGGCCCGGTTGGGGCGGCTGGGCACCCGGGCCACCCGGCGCCATCGGCGGCGGGCCGCCAGGGAAGGGCGGTCGCAGGCCGGGGCCGCCCGGCCCCATCGGCGGCGCCATACCCAGCGGGCCCTTCGGCCCGGCCATCGGCCCTCCGGGACCGCCCGGTCCACCTGGTCCGCCCGGTCCCGGGAAACCGAAGTGCGACGAGCCGGGCGGGCCGAAGCCCGGCCCCGGCGGCGGCGGGGGCGGCCCGAAACCGAAGGCCATGATCAGAAACGCGGCGCCCGCGGTGAAAACAGCACCGAAAAGCCCACCGAGGAGCCCGGCACCAAGCACCACGCGGGTCGAGAAGTGGCGCTTCTCCGCCACTACCGGTGCTGCGGGCGCCGGGGCGGGTGGCGCGGTCGCGGGGACGGCGGCTGACGGGTCAGTCGTCGGGGTGTCGTCGGAGGTCATGCGACTCCTCACGTCGTGGAATGGTTGGTGATCGCGACGGTAGAAGCCGAACTTGAAGTGGATCTGAAGAAATCAGGGCGGGCCGGGGGGTCCGGGCAGCGGCGGCCGGCTGGGGAGCAGACTGGCCGGCGCGGATGTCGGGGGCGCGCTCGGCGGCTGCGTTGGCACAGCAGTCGAGAACTGCGGGTACGGCGGCGGGGGTAGCTCGACGCGGACCGTGAAGACCAGGCCGGTGACTGCGAACGCGGCGGCCGCGCCGAGTGCCGCGCCGGCGATCCCGGCGCCGACCAGCGCGCCGGTGGAATAGCGGCGAGGAGGTGCTGGGGTATTGGTGCGGTCGGAGGTCATAGGGGGATTGTGCGCCGTCCGCGGGAAATGCGGCCGGAAATTCGCGGGCACGTCCGGGTCGCGGCTAAGAATGGGGGCATGACGGACAGCCGGTCGGCGACGGACCAGTTCAGTGTCGGCACTCCGCGTGTGCTGGTGGTCGAGGACTCCGAAACCATTCGTGAGATGGTCAGCGAGGCATTGGCCGATGCCGGATATCACACCGACACCCGTTGCGATGGAACAGGATTGGAAGAGACGCTGGCGGGTCTGCGGCCCGATCTGGTGGTGCTTGACGTGATGTTGCCGGGCCGGGACGGGTTCGAACTCATCGATGTGGTCCGCGAATACGGTGAGGTCGGGATCGTGTTGATCACCGCGCGTGACGGGTTGCCGGACCGGTTGCGCGGCCTCGACGGCGGCGCCGACGACTACGTGGTCAAACCCTTCGAACTCGCCGAACTGGTATCGCGGGTCGGCGCTGTGCTGCGGCGGCGGGGACGACTGCCCAAAGTGGTGCAGTTCGGCGACGTGATCCTCGACGCCGACGCCGGGGTGGCGGCGCGCGACGGGCACCCCCTTGACCTGACCGCCACCGAATTGCGGTTGCTGGAATTCCTGATTGAACAGCGCGGCCGGATCGTCAGCGCCCACCAGATCCTGAACGCGGTCTGGGGTTACGACGCCTACGACGCGAACCTGGTGCAGGTACACGTCAGCAGCCTGCGGCGCAAACTCGAAACGCACGGACCCCGGATTCTGCAGACCGTGCGCGGCATCGGGTACCGCCTGCAGCCGCAGCGATGATGACCACCGACCCGACGACCGCCACCCCGTCACTGCAGCGCCGGGTGGTGCTGCTGGTGGTGGCGCTGCTGGCCGTCCTGTTGGCGGTGCTCGGCGTGACCATCGACGTCACCCTGGGCATGCAGGCCCAACGCAGTCTGCACGACCGCCTGCTCGCCGCCACGTCGCGGGCCGACGCCCTGGTCGCCGCCAATACGCCGCCCGATCTGCTGGCCGCTCAGCTCAACGGCGGCACCGTGCGGGCGTTGGTGGTGCTTTCCGACGGCGCCAAATATGGCGACCCGGGCATCAGCCCCGACATCAAAGCGGGATCGGTAGTACCGCCACCCGGCCCACCGCCGCCACCCGGCCCGATGCCGATGCCGCCGTCAGGTCCGGTGCTGCTGCCTCCGCCCCCGCCGCCGGGACCCCCGCCTGACGGCACGGCCACGGTGGTGGTGCACCCGTTGCCCGACGGCGCCCGGCTGATCCTGGTAGCGGACACCACTCAGACCACCCAGGTGACCCGGCAACTGCGGCAGCTGATGGTCGGTGCCGGACTGGTGACGCTGCTCGTAGCGGCGCTGCTGCTGATCGCCGTCAGCAAGGCGGCCCTGCGGCCGTTGGACCGGTTGACGACCCTGGCCAGGGACATCGCCACCGGCGATCGTGGCCGACGGCTGCGTCCGTCCCGGGCTGACACCGAGTTGGGCCGGGCCGCAAGCGCTTTCGACGAAATGCTGGACGCCCTGGAGGATTCGGAGCTGCGGGCCCGGCAGGCCGCCGAGACAGCGCAGCGGGCCGAAGCCGCGACCCGTCAGTTCCTGGTCGACGCCGCGCACGAGTTGCGCACCCCGATCGCGGGCATGCAGGCGGCCGCAGAACAGCTGGCCGCCCACGAGAGCGACTCGGCGGCGAGTGCGCAGTACCGGCGGGCCAGCCTGTTGCAGTCCGATGCTCGCCGGGCGGGACGGCTGGTTGCCGACATGCTGGACCTCAGCCGCATCGACGCGGGGCTGCCGCTCGACGTCCAGGACACCGACCTGGCGGCCATCGCCGAGGCCGAGGCCCAGCGCGCCGCGATGCTGGCGCCGCAGCTTTCCGTCGTGCGGACCGGCCTGCCGCAGCTGAGCGTCCGGGCGGATCCCACGCGCGTCGCGCAGATTCTGTCCAACCTGCTGGACAACGCCCGCCGGCACACTCCGGCCGACGGCGTCATAACCGTCGACGTGACCGCGGACGCCGCGGCGGCGCAGGTGACTGTCACCGACACCGGCCCGGGCATCCCGGACGACGAGCGTTACCGCGTTTTCGAGCGGCTGGTGCGCCTGGACGCCGCGCGTGCCCGCGACCATGGCGGGGCCGGGCTGGGACTCTCGATCGCGCGCGCCCTGGCCCGCGCGCACGGCGGAGACCTGGTGTGCCTGCCGCACGACGGAGGCGCGCAGTTCAGGCTGAGCCTGCCGTTGGGCTGACCCCGGCCCGGGTCCGCGTCGAGATGGCAGTAAGGGCTGTGCGTTGCACCGAAGGCACAACCGTGGTCGCGATTTCGCCGTCACGGGGACCGCGCCGCGTCAGTCCGTCACCACCGTCAGGCCCCACTGGTCGAGCCACGGCCGCACCAGTTCGGCGACGGAAAACGTTGCGGGGCGCGAACATCCGGGATTGGGGTCATTGGCTCGCCCGCCGCGGATGTGTATTCCCACCGCCGCCGCGCCGTCGGGCTGGATGAGGTAGACGGGCCCGCCGGAGTCGCCACACTGGCTGGCCGCCAGGAACACCACCTTGCTCTCGGTGACTTCGGTGACCTGACCGCATTCGACCCGGCCCGTCTTCATCCCGAATTTGCACAGCTGCTCGCCGACCTGGACGTCGCCGGCCACCCGGGCGACCGGCATCGACCCCGCGATCGACGCGGTCCGGGGAACGGTGTCGGAGTCCAGAGTGATGAGCCCCATGTCGTGGGCCTCCCCGCGGGTGCCCTCGCTGACGGTCTGGGTGAACGTTCCCACGCTCTGGTACGGACCTCCACCGGCATTCATGCTCACCCGGCTGGCCTCGCCGGGTTTGTTGCAGTGACCCGCGGTGAGCAAGCCGGTCTCGCCGCCGGCGCTGCGCACCAGAAATCCTGCGGTACAGGCCATTCCGCCAGTGCCGTCGGCGAAGGTGACGGCGACGGCGGTCCCGGGGCCGATCGTGGGCAGCGGAGGCAGTTCGACGAGCGGCTGCGCGGTGGGCTTCCTGACACCGGGCACAAAGATGGCGGCCACGAACGCTGCCGCGCTCAACAGTGCGACGAACGACAATCGCCAGCTGTAGGCGCGTGACTGTCCGCGCGCCAGCAACGGCCAGGACGCCACCACCAGCGATACCAACGCTCCGGCCAGCAGCGCGAGCGTGCGCAGGAACTGCGCCTGTGACATCAGAAAAGACCCTGCGCGGGCAGGTCAGGCGTCAGGGCGTGACCGCCGGTTCGTGCTCCGGCTCGGAGACAGGTGCCGGCCCGGAGACAGGTGCCGCCTCGGTGGTGTGCCGGTGGTGTTGCCGGTACTGGTGGATCTCGTAGCCCAGCCCGCACAACCCGAGCGCCCCGGTGCACACCGACACCAGTACCAGCAGCGGGTTGGCATCCCCGGCGAACGCGTTGCCCAGGATCACCACGGCCGCGGTACCGGGCAACAGGCCGGCCACCGTCGACCACGTGTAGGGCATGACCCGCACGGCCGAGGCGCCGGCGGCGTAGTTGATCGCCGAGAACGGCACGAAGGGAATGAACCGTAGCGACAGGATGGCCAGCCAGCCCCGCTCGCGCAGTCGCTGATCAAGCCGCCCGATCGTGCGGCTGCGCACCAGCCGGTTGAGCCGCCAGCCGGTCGCGCGGATGAGCAGTGTCGCCAGAATGGCACTGGCGGTGCTGGCCGTCACCGCGATGGCCACGCCGATCACCGGTCCGAACAGCAGGCCGGCAGCCAGGGTGAACGCGGTGCGGGGGAAGGGGGGCACGGTGACGACCGTGTGCACCAGCCAGAACACCAGCGGGAACCACGGTCCCAGCGAGCGCGCCCAGTCGCGCATTTCCATCGCCGTAGGCAGCGGGACCAGCAGCGCCACCGCCACCAGGACTGTGATTCCCACCACGGTTGCGATAAGTCGCGGCACCGATGCCTGACGCGCCGCCGAGATCAGAGCGAGGGCGATGCCGCGCACCGTATCGGTGGTTTTGCTGATCGCGGCGGTCGTCACGGATATTAAGCGTACGGGGCGAAAATGAATATCGAGTTTCCCGGGGCTGGCGTTTCGTCGCGGTGGTGTTCCGCTCGGCGGCACCTCGATTCCTAAAATTTGGTGCCCATCAATTAGCCTTATTAGCCAAGCGACAAGCCGGAAGTGAGCCGAAGCAAGACTGCCTATTGCTGCGGAAACAGGAGTAAATCGGTGTCCATTGACGTACCCGAACTCGCCGACCTAGAACAGGTTCGCGGGCGCTGGCGCAGTGCGGTTGCCGGTGTGTTGGCCAAGAGCGCCCGAGTCGATCCCGCCGAGCTGGGCGATCACCCGGAGCAGCGCCTCGAGACCCCGACCTATGACGGGTTCGTCATCCGGCCGCTGTACACCGCATTCGACGAACTGCCCGAGCCGCCGCTGCCCGGGCAATGGCCGTTCGTGCGCGGCGGCGACCCGTCGCGCGACGTCAAGTCCGGCTGGAAGGTCGTCGAGGCGTTCCCCCTGCCTGGGGTACCGGTAGGTGAGGCCAACGCAGCGTTGCTGGCCGCGCTCGGCGAGGGGGTCAGCGGGCTGCTGCTGCGGGTCGGGGAGTCCGGTGTGGCGCCCGACCAGCTGGCGGGGCTGCTCGATGGTGTGTACCTGAGCATGGCTCCGGTCATCATCGACGCCGGGGCCGACTACGTCGCCGCCGCCGACGCCATGTTTGCGCTGGCTGAGCAGGTGGAGGCCGATCAGCGCGCGCTGGTGTCGGTGGATCTGGGCGCCGACCCGCTGACCGCGACGCTCAGTGAGCGCGACGCCCCGACGCTCGAGGACGTCGTCGCGGTGGCGAAGCGCGCCGCCGACCAGCATGGCGTGCGCGCGATCACGGTCGACGGACCTGCTTTCCACAACCTGGGCGCCACCGCCGCCTGGGAACTCGGCGCGACGATCGCGGCGGCGGTCGCCTACCTGAGGGCGCTCACCGAAGCCGGGCTGCCGGTGCAGCAGGCGCTGCGTCAGGTCAGCTTCCGGCTTGCCGCCGACGACGACCAGTTCATGACGCTGGCCAAGATGCGTGCCGTGCGTCAGTTGTGGGCGCGGGTGGCCGAGGTGGCCGGAGAAGCCGACAGCGGCGCGGCCGTCGTGCACGCGGAGACGTCGTTGCCCATGATGACCCAGCGCGACCCCTGGGTGAACATGCTGCGCTGCACGCTGGCGGCCTTCGGCGCTGGTGTCGGTGGAGCCGACACCGTGCTGGTCTACGCCTTCGACGTGTCCATCCCCGGCGGCTGGCCGGGCACGGCCACCAGCTTCGCGCGCCGGATCGCCCGCAACACCCAGTTGCTGCTGATCGAGGAGTCGCACGTGGGGCGGGTCCTCGACCCGGCCGGCGGGTCGTGGTTCGTCGAGGACCTGACCAAGCAGCTGGCCGAGCGGGCCTGGGAGCACTTCCAGTCCATCGAGTCGCACGGCGGGTTCGTCGACGCGCACGACTACCTGGCCGCACAGATCGGCGAGCTGGCCGCCCGGCGCGCCGACGACATCGCGCACCGCCGCATCGCGATCACCGGCGTCAACGAATTTCCCAACCTCGGCGAAGCGCCGCTGCCACAAGGTGATTCACTTGGCAGAGCGGGCCACGTGGTGCGCTACGCCGCGGAGTTCGAGGCGCTGCGCGACCGCTCGGACGCGTATCTCGCCGAGCATGACGCGCGCCCGCAGGTGTTGCTGCTGCCACTGGGACCGCTGGCCGAACACAACGTCCGCACCACGTTCGCGGCAAACCTGTTGGCGTCCGGCGGCATCGAAGCGATCAACCCCGGCACCGTCGACGCCGCGAGCGTCGCGCAGGCCGCCCTGGCGGCGGGGTCGCCGAAGGTGGCGGTCATCTGCGGCACCGACAAGCGTTACCCCGATGAAGTGTCCGGCGTGGTGCAGGCCGCGCACGATGCCGGTATCGAGCGGGTGTACCTGGCCGGGCCGGAGAAAGCCGTGGGCGATGCCGAGCACCGTCCCGACGAGTACTTGACAGCGAAAATCAATGCAGTCGAAGCGCTTTCGAATCTGCTCACCAGGTTGGGGGCATAACGGTGACGGCCACAGTTCCTTCAATCGGAAGCTTCGCCGACGTTCCACTGCACAGTGAACGCAGCGCGCCGAAACCCACGGCCGCCGCCGTGGAAGAGCACATCGCCGCCGCGGCCAAGGCCCACTGGTACACCCCCGAGCAACTGCAGTGGCAGACACCGGAGGGCATCGACGTCAAGCCGGTATACATCTCCGAAGACCGGGCGGCGGCCGGTGAAGAAGGCTACCCGCTCAACACTTTTCCGGGCGAGGTGCCGTTCCTGCGCGGGCCGTATCCGACGATGTACGTCAACCAGCCGTGGACCATCCGCCAGTACGCCGGATTCTCTACCGCCGCGGAGTCCAACGCCTTCTACCGGCGCAACCTGGCCGCGGGTCAGAAGGGTCTGTCGGTGGCCTTCGACCTGGCGACTCACCGTGGCTACGATTCCGACCATCCGCGCGTCCAGGGTGATGTCGGAATGGCCGGTGTGGCAATCGATTCCATCCTCGACATGCGTCAGCTGTTCGACGGCATCGACCTGTCCTCGGTGTCGGTGTCGATGACCATGAACGGCGCAGTGCTGCCGATCCTGGCGCTCTACGTAGTGGCAGCCGAGGAGCAGGGTGTGCCGCCGGAGAAGCTGGCCGGCACCATCCAGAACGACATCCTCAAAGAGTTCATGGTCCGCAACACCTATATCTACCCGCCCAAGCCGTCGATGCGGATCATCTCCGACATCTTCGCCTACACCAGCGCCAAGATGCCGAAGTTCAACTCCATCTCGATCTCCGGTTACCACATCCAAGAGGCCGGTGCCACAGCCGATTTGGAGCTGGCCTACACCCTGGCCGACGGTGTCGAGTACATCAAGGCGGGTCTGGACGCCGGCCTGGACATCGACAAGTTCGCGCCCCGTCTCTCGTTCTTCTGGGGCATCGGGATGAACTTCTTCATGGAGGTCGCCAAGCTGCGGGCCGGCCGGTTGCTGTGGAGCGAGCTGGTGGCCAAGTTCGATCCCAAGAGCGCGAAATCGCTGTCGTTGCGCACCCATTCGCAGACCTCGGGCTGGTCGCTGACCGCCCAGGACGTGTTCAACAACGTCGCCCGGACGTGCATCGAGGCGATGGCCGCGACCCAGGGCCACACCCAGTCGTTGCACACCAACGCACTGGACGAGGCGCTGGCGCTGCCGACGGATTTCTCCGCCCGCATCGCGCGCAACACTCAGCTGGTGCTGCAGCAGGAGTCGGGCACCACCCGGCCGATCGACCCGTGGGCGGGTTCGTATTACGTGGAGTGGCTGACTCATCAGCTCGCGCAGAAGGCGCGCGCCCACATCGAGGAGGTCGCCGAGTACGGCGGCATGGCCCAGGCGATCGGCGAAGGCATCCCGAAGCTGCGCATCGAGGAAGCGGCCGCGCGCACCCAGGCCCGCATCGACTCCGGCCAGCAGCCGGTGATCGGGGTGAACAAGTACCAGGTGGTCGAGGACCAAGATATCGAGGTGCTCAAGGTCGAGAACAGCCGGGTGCGCGCCGAGCAGTTGGCTAAACTCGAACAGCTGCGGGCCGACCGGGACGCCGACGCGGTCGCGGCCGCCCTGGCCGAGTTGAGCCGCGCTGCCGCGGCCAGCGGCCCGGCCGGTGAAGACGGGTTGGGCAACAACCTGATGGCTCTGGCCATCAACGCGGCGCGCGCCAAGGCGACGGTGGGGGAGATCTCGGACGCGCTGGAGAAGGTCTACGGGCGTCACCAGGCTGAGATCCGCACCATCGCCGGCGTCTACCGTGACGAGGTGGGAACGGCCCCGAACATCGCCAAAGCAACCGAACTCGTCGAGAAGTTCGCCGAGGCCGACGGCCGACGGCCCCGGATCCTGATCGCCAAGATGGGCCAGGACGGACACGACCGCGGCCAGAAGGTGATCGCGACGGCGTTCGCCGACATCGGGTTCGACGTCGACGTCGGTTCGTTGTTCTCCACCCCGGAAGAGGTCGCCCGACAGGCCGCTGACAACGACGTGCACGTCGTCGGGGTGTCGTCGCTGGCCGCCGGGCACCTGACCCTGGTGCCGGCGTTGCGCGACGCTTTGGCCGAGGTCGGGCGCCCGGACATCATGATCGTGGTCGGCGGGGTCATCCCGCCCGGCGACTTCGACGAGCTGTACCAGGCGGGGGCCGCCGCCATCTATCCGCCGGGGACGGTGATCGCCGACTCCGCGATCGGCCTGCTGCACAAGCTGGCCGACCGGCTGGGATATGACCTGGATTAGTGTGCTCGCGCTTCACGTTGGCTCTGCGGTGAAAGGCTCGCCGAGACTGAAACTACGCACTCCCTCCTCGGCGTGTCTTGTACCTGGATTCAGTGTCGACGCGACCGCGGGGTGGGCCGGCGCATGAACGTCGAGGAACTGGCCGAGGCGATTCGCTCCGGTGACCGCGCCGCGCTGCCGCGGGCCATCACCATGCTGGAATCCACCCGCGCCGACCATCGCGAGAATTCCCAGCGGCTGCTGCTGGCCCTGCTGCCGGATGCCGGCAACGCGCATCGGGTCGGGATCACCGGGGTGCCCGGGGTGGGCAAATCCACCACCATCGAAGCCCTGGGCATGCACCTGATCGAACAGGGGCACAAGGTCGCGGTGCTGGCTGTGGACCCTTCGTCCACTCGCACCGGGGGGTCGATTCTGGGTGACAAGACCCGCATGGCTCGCCTCTCGACGCACCCCCTCGCCTACGTCCGGCCGTCTCCGACATCCGGAACCCTCGGCGGGGTAGCAAAGGCCACCCGGGAAACCGTTGTCCTGTTGGAGGCGGCGGGTTTTGACGTGATCCTGATCGAGACCGTCGGGGTAGGGCAGTCCGAGGTGGCGGTCGCCAATATGGTCGACACCTTCGTGCTGCTCACCCTGGCGCGCACCGGGGATCAGCTGCAGGGCATCAAGAAGGGCGTGCTGGAGCTTGCCGACATCGTCGTGGTGAACAAGGCCGACGGTGAGCACCTCAAGGACGCGCGGCTGGCGGCCCGAGAGCTCGCCGGAGCGATCCGGTTGATTCATCCGCGCGAATCGCTTTGGCGGCCACCAGTTCTCACGATGAGCGCAGTCGAAGGCACCGGCCTGGCCGAGCTGTGGGAAACCATTCAGAAGCACCGGGAAGTGCTCACCGAAGCCGGCCAGTTCGAGGCGCGCCGCCGCGAGCAGCAGGTCGACTGGACCTGGCAGATGGTCCGCGACACCGTGCTGGACCGGGTGATGTCCAATCCCGAGGTGCGAAAGATCCGCCGGGACGTGGAACGTCAGGTGCGCGACGGCGAGCTGACGCCGGCCCTAGCCGCCCAGCAAATACTTGAGATCGCAACGACCTAACGGAAAGGTAAAATTGTCCTTGTTTGCCCGTGGACTCTACGAAAGCGAAGTAAATTCAAAGCCGTGACGGTAGACATCGGAGTCGATCGCCGCGCTGTCCCTTCTCACGATGCCCCTGACGCAGGGCATGGTGTGTTCGGTGCCGCGGACTCCCACTTTGGTTGCGTCGTTCGTGCATTCTCGACCATGTTCCCTGGTCACCGCTTCGGCGGCGGGGCGCTGGCGGTCTATCTCGACGGGCAACCCGTCGTCGATGTCTGGAAGGGCTGGGCGGACCGCGACGGCAAGGTGCCGTGGTCGGCGGACTCCGCCCCGATGGTCTTCTCGGCCACCAAAGGCATGGCGGCCACGGTGATTCACCGCCTGGCCGACCGCGGGCTGATCGACTACGACGCACCGGTCGCCGAGTACTGGCATTCCTTCGGTGCCAATGGCAAGGCGAACATGACGGTTCGCGATGTCATGAAGCACACCGCCGGCCTGTCGGGGCTGCGCGGGGCCAAGCAGGAGGAGTTGCTGGACCACGTCCTGATGGAGGAGCGGCTGGCCGCGGCGTCTCCGGGACGGCTGTTGGGCAAACCGGCATATCACGCGCTGACGTTCGGCTGGCTGATGTCCGGGCTCGCCCGCGCGGTCACCGGCAAGGACATGCGCGTGCTGTTCCGGGAGGAACTGGCCGAGCCGCTGGGTACCGACGGCTTCCACCTGGGCCGCCCGCCTGCCGGTTCGCCGACCCGCGCGGCCGAGATCATCATGCCGCAGGACCTCGCGGCCAACCGGCTCGTGACCTGCGCCGTGCAGCGAATCGCTAACCAGTTCTCTGGTGGTTACCGGTCCATGTACTTCCCGGGTGTGATCGCTGCCGTGCAGGGCGACATGCCGATGCTGGACGGCGAGCTTCCCGCGGCCAACGGGGTGGTGACGGCCCGCGCGCTGGCGCGGATGTACGGCGCGATCGCCAACGGCGGAGAGGTCGACGGCACCCAGTTCCTGTCGCGGCGGCTGGTCGCCGGCCTGACGGGGGAGAAGGTCGTGCAGCGCGACCGCAACATCTTCGTGCCGATGGCGTTCCACTTGGGCTACCACAGTCTGCCGATCGGCAACGTGATGCCGGGGTTCGGTCACGTCGGTCTGGGTGGCTCGGTCGGGTGGAACGACCCGGAGACCGGGGTGGCGTTCTCCGTCGTGCACAACCGGTTGCTGACGCCGTTCGTCGCCACCGACCACGCCGCGTTCCTCGGGCTCTACAAGATGATCCGCGACGCGGCCAAGAAAGCGCGCAAGCGCGGGTACCGTCCGGTGCACGGGCTTGGCGCGCCGTATACCGAGCCGGGGCAGGTCGCGGGCTGAGCTAGCCGGTTGGGTGACCGGCGCGGGCACGCGACACCCGTTGCGTTGCTCTGGGTCGGTGACGGGTGCGCGTGTGATGCGTTAGAGCGCATCAGGCCTATAACTCGCGCTTAATGACTTGCCGCACTTCGCCGTGTGAGCCTTATCACGGCAAGATTTGCTGTCCAATTCATCAATCCACTCCACCAACTGGGTGGATGAGGCACTATGCGCTGGGGGCTTCGTACAGCGGACGGCAGACAGAGATTTATGAAGCTCGACCAGGCATTCGATCCCCACAGGAACGCGCTCAACGCATTGCGCTTGGGACTGGCACTTTCGGTGATCGTTTGGCATTCGTATCCCCTTTCGGGCCATCGCATACCGTCGGCGGCAATCCAACAGTTCGTAGGGTCGATAGGAGTCGACGGGTTCTTCGCCATCTCGGGGTTTCTGATCACCTCGAGTTGGATGCGCCACCCGCGAGTGCGGGATTACTCGGTTGCGCGTGGTCTGCGCATCCTGCCGGGATTCTACGTGTGCTTGATCGTGACGGCGTTTGTGATCGCGCCGATCGGGGTGGCGATGCAGGGCGGGTCGGCGGCCAAGCTGCTGCTGTCCAGCGCCCCGGTCGAGTACGTTGTGCGAAACGCAGCGGTGTCGATGGCGCAATTCGACGTTGGCGGAACCCCGACCGGGCTGCCGTGGCCGGGGTGGAACGGGTCGCTATGGACTCTGGGATACGAGATGTACTGCTACATCGGTGTCGCGTGTTTCGGTGTGGTGGGACTTCTCGGTCGACGTTGGTTCCTCCCGACCATAACGGTGCTGGCTTGGTCACTGCTGTTGGTGTCCGCGGTACTGGCGTTGCCGTCGGGAACTAGGGAACCGGCCCGCCTGGCTCTGATGTTCTTGGCCGGCGCTCTCATTCACCAGTGGCGGCATCTGATTCCCGCTCGATGGTCACTCGTCGCAATGTGTGTGGTCATCGCGTTGGCCGCAGCGTGGCTGCCGGATTACCGACTTGTGGCCGCCTTCCCCGTCGCCTACGCCGTCATAGTTTCGGGCGCGCTGATTCGCGACGCGCGTTGGAGATTCACCACCGATCTGTCGTATGGCGTCTACATCTACGCCTTTCCTCTGCAGCAATTGATGGTCATTGGGGGACTGGACAGACTGCACCCGTTGTTGTTTGCGGTCGTTGCCGCGATCGTGACGCTACCGGTGGCCATGCTGAGCTGGACACTGGTCGAAAAGCCGGCCATGTCGCTGAAGTCGCGTTTGCTTAGCAGATGGTCAGGCCGTGCCCAGGGCGATCGGGCAAAACTAACTGCGGTGGCGAGTCATCCGAGTAGCGGGGCGGACCTTATGACGAATCCTCCAAGCGGAAGCCAACTTTCATAGACACCTGGTAATGCGCGACAGCACCGTCAATCAGGTGACCACGAACGGATTCCACCTCGAACCAGTCCAGGTTGCGCATGGTCTGCTTCGCTCGCGTCAGCCCGCTCTGAATGGCTGCGTCGACTCCGTCGGGTGAGGTGCCAACGATCTCGATCACGCGGTAGGTGTGGTTGCTCATCGTGCCCCCTTGCGTCCAGTGGTACGCGGACCCTACGTCGGTTAGCCACATAGGGCGAGCAGGCGCGCTGTCTGACGGTGGTTTCAGGGTCCGGGGGCAGTTTGCGGAGGCGTGTGCAATTGCGCTCCAAATTCTGGATAGTTGGCGACCAACTGCCGGGCGAGAAAGCTGCTGCCGACGTTGTTGACGTGATCGCTATCTCGGTAGAGGAGATCATCGCCCCGATTCATGCGACAGAGGGAAGCATCGCAGAAATAAGCCGCAGTGTTGAGTAGTCGAACGCCCGGCACGCTGCGCACCGCATCCTCCAGGTCCGGGTAGTACCTGTTGTGTACTGCCTCGAATCGTTTTCGATCCATGCTGCACCTTGTCTGAGGCAAGATCGGAGCAATTCGGTACCCGCAGGAGACCGCGTCGAACGGAAACGTCGGCACGTCGTCGGTCGTAAACACCGCTTTGCCTTTCGAGGTGAACGCCTCGAAAGTCGCGACCAAGTCGTCATGGGGTACACCACGCAAGGTCCAGTTAGCAGTGACGATTACTGTGCGGATCGCCGGGTCGGACGACACATGCTCAATGATGCGAGTCGCGTCCTCGTCAGATCTAATAGGCCGGGCCGCGACCACGTAGTACACGATGTTCTTATCGGGTGCTGCCTCAGCTAACCCGACGAAGAGTTGTTCGGCGTGGCTGTCTCCGACCAGAGCGATGTCAATGCGGGAGTCGGCTTTAGATTGGCGGCAGCGGGTAATGCCTTCCCATTTGAGCGAGTTCTCGCGAATTGCCTGGTCCGTACATGGGTAGTAGTTCCTGCTCATATATAGGAAGTAGTCGGTCCAATCGATGTCGCCTCGATGAGCAATTTTGATGGAACCGGATTTGTAATGCGGCAGCCAGTAGTGGTTAGCGGTCACGAGGGTCAGGACCGCCACAAGCAAAGACGGAATCATCACGGCACCAAAAAGAGCCGCCGTCCGCTGGCGGGTCGTCTGCCGCAGCCGTCGGATGGGGTTTTCCACCCATCGATAGCATGCGGCGGCAGGTATGACGGACAGCGTTATCGCCACGACGGCTACCAATGGGGACCCAGGCCAGAGGTGGACGGCGAACACCCGCACGGGCCAGTGCCACAGATAAAGCGAGTAGGACAGGTCACCGATCTTGACCACGGCGGACACCGATAGTGCCCTGGTCACCAAGGTGTTTCGCTCTGTACCAGCCGCGATGACCAGTAAAGTTCCTACTACCGGCAGTATCGTCCAGGGGCCCGGAAACGGCGTCGATTGGTTGATCAAGAAGGCGGAACCCACGAGCATCGCCACACCGAACCATGCCAATACTCGGGCGTGATTTGCGAACGGCAGGGAGCGATCCCTTGCAGCCAGGGCAAGCAGAGACCCTGCCGCAAACTCCCATGCGCGAGCGAACGGGCTGTAGAAACCGACGATGTCCGGGTGCTGGCTCGCCACTCCACCAGTCAGGGTGAGTCCAAAAGATGCCAGCGCAATGGTGCTGACGTACAACGCCGCCGAGGCAATTCGTTGATTACGTCGACGGGCTAGAATCCAGGCGAGCAGCAAGAGGGTGGGAAACGCAAGATAGAATTGCTCTTCTACTGATAACGACCAGGTGTGTAATAGGGGATTTGATTCTGCGGGCGCCGAAAAATAGTTGCCCGTATTTATTGCGATCACGAAATTAGCGGCCAGTAGCCCTGCGCCGATACCGGTCTTAGCGGCTACTTGCTGAACGTTGAATGGAGAAAGTAGGCAGCTTGTCAACAACATCGTTACCACTATCATGAGCGCCATCGCCGGGGCCAAGCGTTTGAAGCGTCGCAGGTAAAACCTGCCGAAGGCAAAGCGGCCGGTCGCGGACCATTCCCGGGCGATCATGCCGGTGATGACAAAGCCCGAAATTGCAAAAAAGACGTCAACGCCCACAAAGCCCCCGGGCAGCGGCAGCCCGGAATGAAACACCATCACTAGCACGACCGCGACGGCTCGGAGCCCTTGGATGTCTAGACGGCGGAAGTCTTTACCTTGCTGCCGGGAGTGTGCAAGCGGCGCCTTCGGAAGCACATGGACTCCTCGCCCTGAACTGAGCAGTATTCTGCGCCGGGCCCGGTTCGGCCTGCTCAGCCTAGAAACGGTCGCAATGTCAACTTGAACTGGCCCCGGCGTGACGGTTCGATTTGGCCCCACTTGCTGGGCGGGTCTTGCGGGCTTGGGCGAGTCGGTAGGAGGTGCTGCCGGTTTCGATGATCTGTCCGGCGAAGGTCAATCTGTCGACGATGGCGGCACATAGTCGGGGGTCGGTGAATGTCTTGGTCCAGGAGGAGAAGGGTTCGTTGGAGGCGATGGCGATTGCCGCGCGTTCTTCTCGCTCGGTGAGAACTTGGAACAGCAGTTCGGCGCCACGCCGGTCAAGCTGTAGGTACCCGAGTTCATCGACCAGGATCAGATCGACTCGCCCGTAGTGGTTGATCAGTTTGGTCAGCTGCTTGTCGTCGGCGGCTTCGACGAGTTCGTTGACGAGCTTGCTGGCCAGGGTGTAGCGGACCCGGTGGCCGGCTTCGGCGGCCAGGGTGCCCAAAGCTATGAGTAGATGGGTCTTGCCGGTGCCGGAGTCACCGATCAAACACAAAGGGTTTCCTGCCTTGACCCAGGCGCAGGTGGCGAGTTGTCCGATGACGGCGGGGTTGATGGCCGGGTTGGCCTCAAAGGAGAACTCGTCCAATCGTTTTGGGCGCGGAAAACCGGCATCGCGCACACGGCGTTGGGCGCGGCGGTGGGTGCGGTCGTCGCATTCGGCGATCACCAGCTCGGACAAGAACCCTAGGTAGGACAGATGTTCACGCTCGGCAGCGGCGGCGATCTCGCTGAACCGGTCGCGAATCGTGGGCAGGCGCAGCATCCGGCAGCCCTGTTCGATGGCTGCGGTGGCGGCCTGATCGGTGACGCTGCGCCGCGGTGTCATGAGGTTTCTCTTCCCAGCAAGGCGTCGTACTGCTGCACTGAGGGCAGCGGCCGGGTATCGGCGGGCACGGCCGCCGAGCGGTGCTCGGCAAGGACGACCACACGACCGCTTGAGTTGCCGCCCTCACCTGGGCCAGCCGTCGCGCCGCGTCGTTCGGTGGCTTTGCGCGCTTCTAGCGCAACCACATCGGGGTTGGTGGACCCGACCGCTAGTGCGGCGGTGATACCGGCCCGCACGTCGAGCCGATCCATATGGCGGTGCAGCAGCAGCACCTCAACGAGCGCTCGGGTACCTGCAGCATCGCCGTGGGCTTTGCGGGCCGCGACCCAAAACGCCTCGTGCTCGGCGGCAAACACCTTGGCCGCGCGGGCTTGGGCCAGTGCTGTGGCACCGGGTAGGGCGCCGGGCTTGCGCAGCAGGATCTCCAGGTAGTGGTCTAAATCAAGGACTTTGGCGCCCTTGCCGACCGCACGCTGGTGGCGGGCCACCACCGTGGTGCGGTGATAAACCACCACCGCCGAGGCCGACAACTTGACCCGCAGCCGATGGCCGATGAAGCGCGCCGGGACACTGTAGTGATTGCTGCGCACTGCCACCTGGGCGTAGCGGTCTACCCGGGGGGTCAAAGTCAATGCCGTATCGAATGATTCGGTAGGCAACGGGCGCAGCAGCGTTTGTTCGAATGTCCAGTCCTGACCCACACTGCTCGAGCGGTTGCCGACCCGGCGGGCGTCATCGGCGTCATCGGCGGCCGCCAGCAATGCGTTGAGCTCGTCGATGGAGTCCACCACGGGCATGGGCACGCAATGGTTGCGGCGAAACCGACCGCCCTCGCCTTCCACACCGCCTTTTTCGTGGCTGCCCTCATGGCCGGGCTGGCAGTACCAGGCTTCGAAACCGTAGTGGCTGCGAAAAGCGATCCAACGCTCATTCTCTTGCCGGGAGCGCCCGAACAGCACCTTCTTGACCGCGCTGTTGAGGTTGTCGTAGCGCACCTTGTCCACCGGCACCCCACCCAGGCGGTCAAACCCGTACACGTGGCCTTCCAGGAAAGCCTCTTGCCCCTCGGTCAAAAACGCCCGATGCGCCGCGCGCGCCGAGTACGACAGGCGCATCGTGAACAGCGTGGTCTTGGTCTTGACCCCGCCCAAGATCACCCACAGGTCATGAAAGTCCACTTCAGCCTCCGCCGCCGGCGGATGCGTCTGGGGCACATAGCCCAGCTCCAAGGGCTTACCCGCCTCAGCCAAGATCTGCGGGCGGCGCTTGCCGACGTAGTCGCGCACCGTCGAATACGACAAGTCCACTGCGCCAAGCTCATCAACGAGCCGAGCCAAAATGCGTCGAGCGGTATGGCGCTGCTTCTTGGGCGCATCTAGATCACTGCGCAGCATCTCATCGATCGCGCCCTTGAACGCCTCCAACCGCGGCGCAATCCGCTCGGGCACCTTGCGCTGCGGCGGGATCGCCGAATCCAGCGCCTGGCGCACCGTACGCCGGTGCACGTGATGCTTATCAGCCAGCGCCCGAATCGACATCCCCTCCACCCGATGATCCCGGCGAATCGCCGCAAACTGCTCCACCCGCGCACTCACTTTCCAGCCTCACCTTCGTGATCAGCGATCCGGGACATCCGGATGCCGACCACGCTGAAGTGGGGCCAAATCAAACCGTCATAACCGTCGCGGCGTGTCGCAAAGGTGGGGCCAAATCAAGCCGTCACACCAACACCCCGCCGCCTCACAGGTGGGGCCACTTCGAGCCGTCCCCCTGGGGCCAGTTCAGACTGTCACGGCCAAAACGGTGCCTGAATAGCACAAGCACCTCGTTGCAATGGGATGGATCCAAGCGCCTTTACAAAGTATGAAGCTGCGTCGATGACACACCACTGCGGCTAGACTCGCCCCATGCGGCGTGTGCGAAGTGAGATTTGATGGCTCGGTCCGCCGCCGGTGACGATGCGCGTTCTTCGTATCTTGACCTGATTCGGCATAATTTAACCCGATACGGCGAGGACGAGCTGGTGCCGGTGAAGTCAAAATTTATCCGACGCCTTTTTGGAGTCTTCAATGTCATGCTGGTTCGCAAACAGCCCTTCGATGAGCGCAAGCGCGAGCTAGGCCAGGACTGGCCGCAGAATGCCGAAACAATGATCGGGATGCGCCGCCTCACCAGCTTGCAGCATTGCGTGGAGAAGGTACTCGCCGACAACGTCCCTGGTGATCTAGTCGAATGCGGAGTGTGGCGGGGAGGGGCAAGCATCATGATGCGCGCGGTGTTGAAAGCCTACGAAGACGAGACGCGCTGCGTGTGGCTCGCCGATTCTTTCCAGGGAGTGCCTCCTCCCGATGTCGCGCGTTATCAGCTGGACGAGGGGATTCGGCTCGACCTCGCCGTGGACTACCTAGGCGTATCGCAAGCCGAAGTCGCGGCCAATTTCGCACGCTATGGGTTACTCGACGACCGCGTGCGTTTCATTCCCGGGTGGTTCAGGGAGTCCCTGCAGGAGGCGCCCATCGATCGCATCGCGGTATTGCGGCTCGACGGCGACCTCTACGAATCTACGATCCAGGCACTCGACGCGCTCTACCCGCGACTGTCGCCGGGCGGCTTCTGCATCATCGACGACTACCACAGCATCGATGCGTGCCGGCAGGCGGTGGCAGATTACCGGCGGTCGCATGGCGTTTCGGAAGACATCATCGAGATAGACGGGTCTGGGGTGTTGTGGCGGCGCAAAGAGTAAGTCCGGTCACCTTCTGGAACATGAATCGAAGGAGCTGTACGGCTTATTCGAGAGTTTGAAACGCCGCGATCTGTTCTTGGGAGATCTTCAGCGGGTCGGCACCTCCATGCACACGTCGCTCCCAATCGATGGTCCATGCGACGGCAGCGCGAAAGCCGAGCCGGTTGCGCCACCCAAGTTCCCGCTGAGCCTTGCCTGCATCGAGGGCAAGGAGGTTCGCCTCGTGAGGATGATCTCCTAGTTGCCGACCCCAACGCGAGCCCCCGCCCCATAACTCGGCAGCGAGTGTGGCCACCTCGCCGACTTCGACGAAGCTGTCGCGGCCCGGCCCGATGTTCCACTGACCTAAGCCGGAGCCTGTAAGAAGCGCATCAGTGATCGTGAGATAACCGTTGAGGCAGTCCAAAACGTGTTGCCAGGGCCGCACCGCGCGGGGGAACCGCAACAGAGGAGCCCGTCCGGTCGAATAGGCGGCAACAAGGTCCGGTAGCAGGCGATCGCGGCTAATGTCGCCGCCACCAATCACGTTGCCGGCGCGCGCAACTGCGGTGGGACAGCCGGGGTAGCTGTGGATCCACGATTGGGTGAGCAGATCGGCCATCGCCTTGGAAGAGCTGTAGGGGTCGTTACCGCCCAAGGGATCGGATTCGATATAACCCGCTTCCTGGTCGATGTTTCTGTAGACCTTGTCAGTAGTGATAACCAGGTGAGCGCGCACCGACGGGGTGGCGGCGACGGCTTCCAGAACATTCAGCGTGCCCATCACATTGGTTTCGTAGGTGTATCGAGGGTCGCGATACGACTCGCGGACCAACGACTGCGCGGCCATGTGGATAACGACGTCCGGCATAGAGTCATGCACTGCGGCTACGGTGGCTTCGGGGTCGCGTATGTCTACCCTCGCGTCGGCCACAAGCTGATCGCGCAACCTCGCTTGCTCGAAGAGGCTGCCCTTCGGAGGGTCAAGTGCCATCCCAGATACCTGGTGCCCGCGGCTGAGCAGCAGCAATATGAGCCAGGGTCCTTTGAAGCCGGTGTGCCCGGTGATCAGGTAGTGCATATAGTCTCCTCGAGCGGGTCGGGAAAGGCCCCCGTCGGTTCCGGAATGTTGCACGCCCCCTCGAGAAACCCGATGCCAATTTAGCTGAGCAGACACTTCAACCCCACAGCCGAGCAGCGGCTAGGTTGCGGATCCCTTCCGCTGACAGCGTTGTCGTGCGCGACCACGTCCACGGTCGGGTCTGCTGCACGAATAGGTGACAGTTTCTTCACGCGGCCTGGCTGGCCGGTGTGGTCATGATTGCTTCGTATTCGATCGGGGTCAACCGTCCCAGAGCGATCTGACGTCGGCGGCGGTGGTAGGTGCGCTCGATCCAGGTGACGATCGCGATGCGTAGCTGTTCGCGGGTGACGTAGCGGCGGCGATTCAGGACGTTCTTTTGCAGCAGGCTGAAGAACGATTCCATGGCGGCGTTGTCGCCAGCCGCGCCGACTCGGCCCATGGATCCGGCCATGTCATGACGGGTCAGGGCGTGAACAAATCGTCGGCTTCGAAATTGCGATCCGCGGTCGCTGTGGACGATGCAACCGGCGACATCGCCGCGACGGGCGACTGCGCTGGCCAATGCCTGTGTGGCCAGTTGCGATTTCATCCGCGAGTCAATCGAGTAGCCGACGATGCGGTTAGAGAACACGTCTTTGATCGCACAGAGGTAGAGCTTGCCTTCGCCGGTTCGATGTTCGGTGATATCGGCTAGCCACAATCGATTTGGCGCGTCAGCGGTGAAACGGCGACCGACCAGATCATCGTGAACCGGCGGCCCGACCTTGCCGTTCTTGCCGCGCTTGCGTTTGCCGAACGCGCTCCACCAGCCGTTGCCCGAGCAGATCCGCCAAGCGGTGCGCTCGGCCATCGGGTGCCCGGCGTCGCGGGCTTCTTCGACCAGGAATCGGTAGCCGAACTCCGGGTCATCGTGGTGGGCGTCGAACAAGGCGTTGGCCCGATGCGCCGCAACATATTCGGCGTCGGTGACCGGATCGGCCAGCCAGCGGTAGTAGGGCTGGCGGGCGAGCTTGAGGACCCGGCACGTCACCGCCACGGGAATCCCGTTGGCGGCGAGCTCTTTCACGAGCGGGTAAATCCTTTTCCCGGCAGGTTCGACTGCGACAGATATGCCGCGGCCCGGCGCAACACCTCGTTCTCCTGTTCGAGCAGCTTGATCCGCCGGCGGGCCTCCCGCAGTTCCGCCGCCTCGCTGGTGGTCCTGCCTTGCTTGGCGCCATCGTCCACATCGGCCTGACGCATCCACTTCGACAGCGTGATCGGATGCACCCCGAAATCGGCGGCGATCTGCTCCAGCGTCACACCGTCGTCACGGTTGCGGGCCACGCGCACCACGTCGTCGCGGAACTCCTTGGGATAGGGCCTTGCCATGGTGACATCCTTCCAGCCCGCCCACCTGGGCAAGCCATCTCAGGTGTCACCTATTCGTGCAGCAGACCCGGCCCTCGTCTAGTGCGGAATTCCGCGCGGGTGGCTCTAACTCTCGCCCCGAGAATAAAGGCCTTAGCGTGGAGACCTCCGGACACGTGCTTGCATGATGCCAACCATCTCGCGCGTTGCTATCCAGAGACAAGAGTCATCCGTCGTAGGACGCTCAACGCACACTTCGTCTGGTTGGTCCGGGAGTACGGCTAGTGCGATATGTAAGGCTATGTTGGGACTTGAGTGCACTTATCAGAATGCGAACCGAGACCGTGGTCAGCGCACAGAAAAAGGGGTTCGCTTAGCGGCGGCGTGAACTGCATCGTGTATTGACGAAGGGGCGCAGGGTGTGTACATCTGGCGACACTGCAGACTCGTCGATGGACCGTCAAAGCAGATCGGGTGCACCGCGCCCTCCGCAGCGGCGGTTCCATCCGCCCATCAGTAAGTCCGCACTGTGGCTGGTCGGGTTGGTCGCGGCTGGAACGTTCATCCGTGTCCCGCAGTTGTGCCACGGCCTCAACGAAATGCACGCATTCCGCCAAACCCAAACGGCCTACGTTGCACTGGAATACGCTCGCCGTGGCATCAACTTGTGGCACACCCCGCTGCCAGTCTTCGGGCCAAATGCGGATGTGCCCATGGAGTTGCCGTTGACTCAGGCGGCGGCGGCTCTCCTGATACGTATGGGCGTGGGCCCGGACACAGCGATGCGAATCCTTGGCCTCACGGGTTTCCAGGTCGCAGCCATCCTATTGTGTGCGCTCGTGCTTCGCTGGCACGGCGAATTGGCCGCAATTGTAGTGTCAGTACTGTTCCAGTTCTCACCATACGGTTTGGCATGGGGCGCTGCTGCGCTCATCGATTTTCCTTCGGTTGCTCTTTCTCTGGGTATGGTCTTAGGTCTCGATTCTTGGTTTCGTACGGCGTCGCGCGTTGGTCTGTTGCTTGGCGTTGTGACCGCGTGGTTGGCGTTTCTGGTGAAGGCTACGACCCCCCCGGCATGGTGCCTTCTAGTAATTTTTTCGGCCGCGGCCGCATATGTGAGCACGCGATCCAGGGCACGCACTGCCGTGGGTTTAATGGCCGGACCCCTAGTTGGAATCCTGGCTGGAGTTGCGTGGATTCGGTATGGTGACGCGATCAAAGTCCGCAATCCAGTGACATGGTTCCTCAATAGCGGAAACATGCGGGAATGGAATTTTGGGACGCCGGGTCAGCGTCTTCATCCATCGGCTTACGGACCTGTGTTGTCCAGAATCGGTTCAGAGATCGCAGGACCCATCGCACTGGGCATTGTCGTCGCTGTTGTTGGAATTCTCCTGGCGCCAACCCAACTCGAACGCTTTCGTCGCGCTGGGTGGCTCGCTACAGCCGCCTGTGCACCAATGCTCTTCTTCAGTCTGTACAGGGTTCACAACTACTATTTGATCGCGATCTTTCCGGCAATCGTTGCCGCAGTGGGGGTCGGAATAGCAGCCATTGCTCAACGGCTCTCTGCGAATACAAGTCTCGTTGCGGCAGTAGGAATCGCAATCGTGATAGCTGGTAGCGCAGTGCCCCAGGACATCGAGCAGTGGTTGACATCGCCCGCACCGAGCGTGGCTGGTCAACGAATCCGCAGCGCCACCGGGCCCGCGGATCTCATCGTGGTCGTGGGTTGCGATTGGGACCCGTCTACCTTGTATTTTGCTGACCGCCGAGGGCTAATGTTACGCAACGACAACCCTGAGGTGTGGGCACGCGAAAACATTGACGCTTATCAGTACCTCTATAGTTGCGAGCCTACTGCGGACATCGCGCGGTACCTGCCTCCCGGCTACGAGGCGAAGCGGACATCGACTCCGGGTTTGTCACGCTTGGCAAAACTGCGGGCGCATGACGCTTCATGACCCGCGATATCTTGGCCGCTGGGGCAGCGGGAAGTTTGGGAACCGCGGTTGGTAACTTGCGACTGTGGCGGCTAATCGCTTGGAACGCGCGCGTACATGGTGGTCAACGACGACATGGGGTTCGGCGCGTTGGCAACGAATCCTGACGGCAGCTTTGGCGGCTTTTGTCATCGCGCCCCAGGCTTCAGTGGACGCAGGCGTCGGGCTTGACCCGTCATGGGAGGCTGCCGTTGCGCTGGCCCCTGGCCAGCACATCACTTGGGGCCGAGCCCTCGTATTTACTTACGGACCGTTGGGTTATTTGCAAACTACAGCTTATTACTCGTTTTTCCAGTCGATTGTTGCCACGATTTTTCAGTTGGTTGTGGTCACCATGCTGTTCCTTGGTATTGCTGCGGCGCTACGTCAGCGATATCGGCCGACGCCATCGCTTTTGTGTGCTTTCGGGGCGACGGCGCTTGTCGCAATTCTCCAGGCTGGTCACGGGACTTCGTTGGGCATGACGTACCCCGAGTTAGGGGTACTTGCAGTTTTGGCCTGGGTGATCGTGCCTACGTTGCAGCACGATCCAGACCTCGCGGCGGTGTTCCGTCTCTGTGTCCTGACCGGTGCTTTCGCCGGATTGCTATTGCTCATCAAGTTCAACACCGGCCTAACTGCACTGCTGTTGGGGCTGGTCGCGTCGTGCGTGCTGGGCTGGCGAGCGCTCGGCCGTCACTGTGCAACAGTTACGGCTTTTGTTGTGTCCGCCATTATCTGGTGGACGCTAGCGGGTCAGCGGCTCGGGGACATGCTCAGTTGGCTCAGGTATAGTCGTGACATTGTTTCCGGATATAACGAATCGCAGGCAATCCCGCTCTCGAGCGATGCCGGTCCGGCTATCTTATTGACACTGGTCTGGCTTGCAGCAATTATTATCAATTTTATCCGGGGTGGGAATGATTTATCTCGTCGATCTCTGACACTAATTTCGGTGCTAAGCGTGATTACTGTTAAAAGCGCATTCGGGCGATTCGACATATGGCATCTGAGCATTCTTCTCGGCGTAATCGTGGTCGGAGTGACCATCATGCCAGCCGTCAGAACGCAGTTTCGTGTGGCACTTATTTTAGCGGTCGCACTCGTTTTTGCCTCGGTGAGTGGTGTTCCAGCTCTTCAAGATCGCACCCTTACTGCGGTACGTATGCCGATGCAGAATATTGACCGCTTGGTCACCCTCGCTGTTCCGGATCAATTCCAACGGCGCGTTGACCGGGCTAAGGAGCGTCAGCGCGACCTCTATGCAGTACCACATCGGTTCTTAAAAATTATCAGTTCGAAGACTGTCCACGTTGACCCATACGAGACCTCAGTCATCTGGGCATACAACTTGGCCTGGCGTCCCGCACCAGTGTTCGCAACATATTCCGCCTACACGCCAGCCCTAGACAAGTTGAATGGCGAAGCACTGGCCAGTTCACCGGATTTTGTACTGCAGCGAATTTCGGCTACGTCGCCCGCTTCTGGCATTGACAACCGGCTCTCAACTCAAGAATCGCCACTGTATTATCGGGCACTGCTTTGTAATTATACCGTGAGCGGGGTCGAGAACGGCTGGGCACTGTTTACCCGTGCCAAACAGCGTTGTGGGCCGCTCGTTCCGTTAGCAGAGGTTGATTTGCCGCAGAAGGCGCCGGTTGCGGTGCCAACCCCTCAGGAGGCGGACCTGGCGATACTGGTAGGGATTGATGTGGACCGATCAATAGCCGATGAACTGTTTCAAGGAACAATCGTCCCGTTGACTACTTTTTCGATTGTGATCAATGACGGTGCCTATCGCTTGATCACCCCGAATCTTAAAGAGCCATTTCTGATCGTATCTCCAAGTGCCGTAAACGGTACAAACTTAGCGATTGATGCCCACAAGATCGACGTCGTACGCGCACGACCACTTGGTCAGACTGGGGTGCACGCACGCCTGCGCTTTTATTCCATGAGAGTGTCGCCGGTAGACGCAACTAGTTAGCCGGCTTTATGAGCACCGCCTGTCCTCCGGTTGCGAGCCTCAGGATTTGCAAGCCTCTTTCCTCGGCGAATCGGTCGTAGCCGAGCTTCTGTTGATAGTGGCGCGGCCATCCGTAGTCGTCCATAATCACGATCCCGAATGGGACGAGTTTCGGCCAGAAATACTCGAGTGCCGCGATTTCTGGTGCGGTGCAGTTCATGTCGAGGTGCAGGTAGGCGATCTTGTCGCTTTGAACCTGGTC
The DNA here is from genome assembly GCF_048287075.1 of Mycobacterium sp. 23. Classification (NCBI taxonomy): domain Bacteria; kingdom Bacillati; phylum Actinomycetota; class Actinomycetes; order Mycobacteriales; family Mycobacteriaceae; genus Mycobacterium; species Mycobacterium sp. 23. The sequence continues at coordinate 986,685 of NZ_JBLVUX010000005.1, read as the reverse complement.
CAGCGTCTCGGGCACCGTGCCACGGACCAAGTGGACGAAATCCATCCCTGAGAAGTTGGACTTCACTCGCTCGTAGCAGTCCGGGTAGTCCATGTACCCGGCGTGAGCCTTCTCCTCGGCCGTCAGCTGTGAGCGGTCGAAACCCTGGAAGGTGTCGAGCAGCCAGAAGCGTTTGCCGAGACGGGCGAAGTCAGTGTGGGTGATGACCGCCATCGCCGTACCGCCGTGGTCGACCCCGCATTCCACAAAGTCACCGTCGAGTGCCGCTGCGTGGTTGGCCGCCCAGCACAGGACATGGATGCGCCATCGAACGTTCCACCTGCCGAACGACCCCGTCGCCTTGGCGGCTGCATAGACCCGCTTAAAGTGCTCTGTCTTGCGAAAATCCGCATTGGTCGTCGTGAAGAGACCGTCCTCATAGAAGCTGGACCGCAGCCGCCGCGCCATGAACAGGGTGTTGGCTATCGGGTGCGGCAGATTCTGAATAAAGCGTCGCACTTGTCTCCCTGGGCTTGGCGGCTCCCGCTCGTCGAACGCACGATACGTAGCACAAAGTTACCGCCGCGGTCCGGGGTAGGCGGTGGAACTGGCGCTCCGGCCGGCGATTCCGTGCGGCTGGACATGAGTCGGTCGCCAGGGAACTGGTACCCGTGTACTCATGCGGACTGGTCGGGCCCAGCGCGCCTGCTGCTGCCGCCTTCGAGCCGTATCCGGACATCAGGACTGATCAGAGGCTTGCGGGACAGTCGGCAGCGGCTGTTGCTGGCGCGCGGCGACGTTAAATTGGTATGGCGAGGATTGCCAAAGAGCCACGCGAGCCGATGCTGAGAATTACATTAAACGACTATGACTGTGATTAGTCGCCCGGCAGTCTCGGTGGTGGCCCCATGCTTTGACGAGGAGGACGTGCTGCCGCTGTTCCTGAGCCGGGTTGGGGGAGTGTTAGACAAATTCGGGGGGACCAGCGAGATAGTTCTGGTCGATGATGGTTCGCGCGATCGGACCTGGGAGATCATCGAGAAGGCGTCGGTAGAGGATCCGCGCGTCGTCGGCGTGCGACTCATGCGTAACCACGGACATCAGCTGGCTCTGACCGCAGGACTGAGTGTGTGTCGCGGCGAGCGGGTGTTGATCATCGACGCCGACCTGCAGGACCCGCCAGAGTTGCTGCCCGACATGATGGCGTTGATGGACGAGGGCGCCGACGTCGTCTACGGCCAGCGCCGCCGACGGGAGGGTGACAGCGTCTTCAAGCGTGTCACTGCGTTGATGTTCTATCGCACCATCAAACGCATGACCGAAGTCGACATTCCCAATGACACAGGCGATTTCCGTCTCATCACTCGCCGCGTACTGGACCTGTTGATCGCGATGCCCGAGCGCCACCGGTTCGTTCGCGGTCTCGTATCGTGGATCGGCGGCAAGCAGGTACCACTGGTTTACGACCGTGATAAGCGGGCGGCAGGCGAGAGCAAGTATCCGCTGACCAAAATGTTGCGGTTCGCGGCTGATGCGATCACGGCGTTCTCAATGGTGCCGCTGAAACTGTCGGTAATTCTGGGTTGGGTGATGGCGTTCATCGGTTTCGCCGCCGCTATCAACTCGATCCGAGGCGCATTGCTGGGGCAGACGGTGCCCGGCTGGAGTTCGTTGATGGCTACGATCGGGCTGCTGACCGGTGTGCAGTTCCTCATGCTCGGCATCATCGGTGCGTATTTAGGCCGGATGTATGACCAGAGCAAGGGCCGGCCGCTGTTCTTGATCCGAGATATGGTGGGTGGCACCGCCGGATCAGTCGCAGCTGCGGACCAGGCGAGCGCAATGTACGTATCCGCGCCCCCAGCGCAGGAGTGATGGGGCGTTAGATGACCCTCGACGCATTCGCGGGGGACGAAGCACGAATTCGTCCGCCTGCTGGGATGACTGGTGTTCCCGGCCCGCTGTTTCGGTTGATCCGGGATCAAAAAGTCGCGTTCCTCATCGTCGGCGGACTGAACACCGCGATCGGAGGAGCCTGGTTCATCGCCCTGTTGTGGCTCTTTCCCCCCGGAGTTGTCGGGTATATGAGCGCGTTGCTCTGCGCGCACGTTGCTGCCGTACTGTGCGCCTTCGTCTTGTACCGCAGGTTCGTGTTCCTTGTTACCGGGCACGTGCTGCGCGATTTGGCCAGATTCGAGATGGTGAATCTCTCTGTCCTAGGTTTCAACCTCGCGGTCTTGCCGGTGCTCGTCGAAGGGTTGGGTTGGCCGGTAATCGCGTCACAATTTGCGATCGCCGGCGTGACCGTCGTATACAGCTGGTTCGCGCACCGCGGCTTCTCATTCAAGCGCACCCCTTCCGAGATCAAATCGGCTGAACGCCAACAAGCCACGCCGTGACTCCACGTGTTTCGGTGGTGGTCCCGTCGTACAACAGTGTCGAATTTATCGGTTCGACAATGGAATCGATCCTGGCGCAATCCCTCAGCGATTTCGAATTACTGGTTTCTGATCACAGTTCGACGGACGGAACATGGGAAGCGTTGCAGGAATTCACCTCGGACCCCCGGGTTCGCTTGACCCGCTTGCCTTCTGGTGGGGGAGCGCCGGCGAACTTCAATGCGGTCACGGACCTGGCCACCGGCGAGTTTGTCAAGCTCGTCTGCGGAGACGATTTACTCGAGCGGGACAGCCTGGCGGCGCAGGTGGCGGCGCTAGAGGCGAGCCCGTCCGCGGTGATGGCGGCAAGTCCCCGGGACGTCATCGATGCCGCCGGGCAGCCGGTGCTTCGCAACCGCGGACTGGGCGGACTGCGCGGTGAGGTCAGTGGCACCGAGGCGATTCGGCGGGGCGTGAAGGCCGGCACAAACATCTTTGGCGAGCCCGCGTCGGTGTTGTTCAGGCGTGAGGCGCTGATCGGGGCCGGCGGCTGGGACGCCAGGTTTCCTTACCTCATCGACGAGGCCACCTACTGCGCGGTCCTCCTTCGCGGAAATCTCGTCGCGGTGCCTCGCTCACTCGCCGCCTTCCGGGTCAGCGAGTCGCAGTGGAGTGTGCAGCTGGTGCGCGCACAGGCTGATCAGGCGATCAGGTTCAGACGTGAAATTGCTGCAGCCCACCCAAGTTTGGTCAGCCGGCGCGATCTGACAATCGGTATAGTGAGAGCGCGCGCTAACGCGGTGGCCCGTCGTGCGGTGTACCGGTGGCTCGGTCGCCGGATGCGGCGTGAAGGGGAAAGAGCATTCAGGGATTAGATTCCCGCGCGGGTGAAGCGGGCAATGTCGCAGCGTCACGGGATGGCTTGAGGGGAAGGCCGTGAAACAACCCCTTCGCACGCTGCGCGACGGGGCGCGTATTCGGGAGCGGGTGGCGGTCGTTGCCGGACAATCCGAGCGCACAATCCTTCTCGGGACTGTGCTACTCGCCTCGGCGGTTACGGTCGGGACGGGGTTCGTTCTCGCCCACTACCTTTCGGTCGACGTGCTGACGTCGTTGATCGTTTTTCTGCCGAACGACTGCTACCTCGATTGGCCAACGAGGGTCGGTTCACATTGCTTCAGTGACTACTCGATAACAGTGAGCATCGGTATGGTCCCGAACCCTTGGGATCCCTTCCCGCTCTACCTGCCCCCTGACTTCAAGCCGACTCACTTCAACTACACGGCTGCCGGGATGCTGCCGCAAGTTTTCTTCGGTCATCTTGGTGCGTGGTTGGGTGCACCCCGCCTTGGGTTGCTTGGGTACTTGTTTGCTTTGACGATCGCGCTCTTCACGCCCGCGGTGTGGGCCGCGCGTGGCGCACGGGGTTTGGAGTGTGTCGTTGTCTTCGTGGCGTGCGGGGTTGCGGCGGTTCCGTTATGGGTAGCTCTCGATCGAGGCAACTCAATCGGATTTATAGCGCCAGTTGGACTGGTATTCCTGGTGGCGTTGTCCCGACAACGGTGGGGACTGGTGGCCATCGCGGTGGTCCTGGCTGCCCTGGTCAAACCGCAATTTGTGGTCTTGGTGGTCGCGTTATTTGCCGCTCGGCAATGGCGCGCGGGCAGCATCGCGATAGCAGGTGTCGTGCTTTCTAATCTTGCCGCGTATGTTCTGTGGCCGCGGGATTTTCCTCACACGATTATGCAGTCAATCCACAATACCGTCGCGTACGGCGGGGCATCGCAGGCAGCAGCTGAGGGTTCAAACGCATCTCTTGGCAAAGCCATTCTGGCAATCCCGGACGGCATCAAAGCTCAACTATCTGGGGGCAAGATCCCAGAAGGCTTCCTTGCCGAGACGCGCTCCCTCATCGGTTACGTACTCCTACTGGTCGTAGTTGTCGTCGTGGTCGCATTGGGTAGGCGAATACCGCCGGTCATGGCCGGTATCGTCTTGCTGGCCACGGCTTCGCTTTTCCCAGCTCTCAGCAACCCCTACTACCTGGTGTTCGTCTTGCCGGTCGCCGCAGTCGTAGTGAGAGACCCTGACGGGCCACCGGGCCGGGGCATCCTCGACCGGCGGGAAGCCGGTTGTGATGGCCGTCGGGTGGTCGGAGTGTGTGTAAGCATCGCGGTGGCGCTCTCCATCGGGCAAATCCCGTTGCCAACCGAAACGCGAAGGGTTGTCCAATCGGGCACCAATGTCGCCTTGATCCTGGTCGACAGCACTATGTCCCTGGCACCAGTCCTTTGGCTAGCGGCGCTCGCATCGATTCTCGTCTCATACAGTAGGCGTCCGTCGTCGTTAGGCGCGGACCAAGAAGCGGAGGACAACGCTGTTGTCGATGCAGGAGCAGCTGCAAGACACGCGAGCGATCGGCCGATTGCAGTTGATCCCGGGGCTCAGTTAAGGAGCCGAGGCTGCGCTGATGAGCATCCGTAACAACGAACTCCCTTTTTTCGGGCCAAACGCCACACCTGTGCGAGGCAAATCTCGTACGCTCGTCCCAACAGATCACCATGTCAGGCGGGGACAGGCGTAGTGGATGTTCGATCACGCCTGAACTAGACGGGTTCAACTAGCGAGGGGAGAGGTAGTTCGCGTGGCGAATCAACCTGATAAGCGCATATGCATCATCGGTGGCGCTGGGCACGTGGGGTTGCCGTTGGCGCTGGTGTTGGCTGATGAGGGCTATCACGTCGACATTTTGGACACCAATGTCGCCGCGCTGAAGACCATCATGGCTGGCAAGATGCCGTTCATTGAGAACGGAGCTGAGGATCTATTGCAGCGGTTGTTGCCCACAGGTCGGATCGCGGCCAGCACCGACTCCTGGATCGTCAGAAATGCCGACATCGTGATCTGTGTGGTGGGGACCCCAGTCGATGAGTACCTGACGCCGCAGGCGCACACATTCTTTCGGATCATTAACGAGATCAGCCCATACTTCCACAGCGAGCAGACCCTTGTGCTGCGCAGCACGGTCTACCCGGGCCTGACCCAGCGGGTGCATAACTCGTTGCAGGAGCGTGGAATTGGCGTTCACGTGACGTTTTGCCCCGAACGCATCGCGCAGGGTCACTCGATCCGGGAGCTACGAATGATCCCTCAGATCATCAGTGGTTTCGATGACGAGGGACTGCGAGTTGTTCGTGAGCTGTTCTCCCGTATCACCAGCGAGATTATCGAGGTGGAACCGCAGGAGGCCGAACTGGCAAAGTTGTTCTGCAACGGCTACCGTTACATTCAGTTCGCAGTGGCCAACCAGTTCTATCTACTGTGTCGTGAAGCCGGCTTGGATTTTAATCGCGTCCACCACGCTGCCACGTATAAGAACGGCCGCGTCGACAGCCTGCCGAGAGCAGGACTGGCGGCCGGTCCGTGTTTGTTGAAGGACACGATGCAGTTGGCGGCGTTCAGTAACAACAACTTCATGCTGGGCCATTCGGCCATGCTGATCAACGAGGGTCAGCCGCAGTTCATCGTCAACATGCTCAAGCGTCGGATTGACCTACGGGACAAGACGGTTGGAATCTTGGGCATGACGTTCAAGGCAGATTGTGATGACACGCGGGATTCTTTGAGTTTCAAGCTACGGCATCTGTTAATGCTGGAAGCCAAGGCGGTAATCCGTCATGACCCTTATTTGGAGGGTCCGGATTACTATCCGTTGGACACGGTGCTGGACCGCGCCGACGTCATTGTGATCGGGGTACCGCACTCCCAGTACCGTGGTTTGCAGATCCCGCATGGCAAGGTTGTCGAGGATGTGTGGGGATGCGTGGACGTTAGCAAGGTGGGCGAGGACGTCGCCTTGAATGGTGTTGAATTTGCGACTTTAGGGATGGGAGCTGCAGCCCGGTGAAGATCTTGGTAACCGGTAGTGCGGGGTTCATCAACGGTTATGTAGTCGATGAGTTGCTTCGGGCCGGCCACGATGTCGTGGGTATCGACAACTACTCGAAGTACGGTCCGGTTAAGAAGTCCTACGACGATCACCCGAACTACCACTTCGTCGAGGGTGACGTCAAAGACGTGGACCTGATGTTCCGGTTGGTCGAGGATTGTGACCAGATGGTGGCCAGCGCCGCGATGATCGGCGGCATCACGTATTTCCACGAGTACGCGTACGACCTGCTCGCCGAGAACGAACGCATTGCGGCCGCTCACTTTGACGCGGCGATCTATGCATACCGAAAGGGCTGGCTCAAGAAGGTCAACGTGATCAGCTCGTCGATGGTGTTCGAGAACGCGACGATCTTTCCGACGCCGGAGAAACACATAACCGAATGTCCCCCTCCAACAAGCACTTACGGCTTTCAAAAGCTCGCTTGTGAGTATTTTGCTCACGGCGCATACGAGCAGTACGGTCTGCCGTACACCATCATCCGACCGTTCAACTGCGTCGGCACTGGGGAGCAGCGAGCACTCGGCGGCCGCGAAATTCCCAGCGGCAATGTCAAACTCGCGATGAGCCACGTAGTGCCAGACCTGGTCCAAAAGGTGGCCAAAGGTCAAGACCCACTGCATATCCTCGGCGACGGTACCCAGGTGCGTCACTACACCTACGGCGGGGACCTAGCCAAGGGCATTCGCACGTGTATGGAGCACCCGGCCGCGCTCAACGGTGACTTCAATCTGTCCACTCCCGAAGCCACGACTGTTCTCGAATTAGCCGAAGCGATCTGGCGCAAGATGTGCCCGGACAAACCGTTTCGCTACGAGAGCGATCCGCCGTTCGAGCACGACGTACAGCTTCGTTCACCGGACGTGCACAAGGCTTCCGAAATGCTTGGATACTCGGCCACGACGTCACTAGACAGCATGCTCGATGAAGTCATTCCCTGGATCGTCGATGCGGTTGAGGCCGGAACTATCTGACATGCGTGTTTAATACCCGTTAGGACGATATGCGAATCGCGGGTGATACTGACCTACAACACCTATACCGCAACCGATTTGGGCACGACCGCGCGTCGAGATCAGCAATTTGGGCGGTACTGGTCCGAGATTTCTTTCAAGGTTGGATAAAGCGTAGCGACACCGTCCTCGACATTGGCTGCGGTTATGGGGAATTTCTGAACCATGTAAGCGCGGCGCGGCGGATCGGCGTCGATCTCAACCCCGACAGCGCCAACATGCTGGGGCCAGACGTCGAGTTTCATCAGGGCCGCGCCGATCGACTCGACTTTCTCGCCGATGAGTCGGTCGATGTCGTCTTCACCAGCAATATGTTGGAGCACTTGCAAAGCAAAGCGGACGTCGAGCGCACGATTGCCGAGGTCGCGCGGATTCTTAAACCACATGGGCACTTCATCGCCCTAGGGCCAAATATTCGCTTCCTTGCCGGTGATTATTGGGACTTTTGGGATCATGCGGTGCCGATCAGTGATCGGTCGCTGAGTGAGTTACTGGAAATCCACCAGCTCAAGGTGGTGGATTCATACGCGCGCTTCCTTCCCTACTCGACGAATTCCCAGTTGCCGAAGGCGCCCATTTTTGTCCATCTGTATCTTCAATCTCGCTTTGCGTGGCCGATATTTGGAAAGCAGTTCTTGGTTCGGGCTCAGAAATCGTTGGAATTAGCGGATCCGCACTTGATTAGCGTTGTGATTCCGGTATTTAATGAGGGCGAGAACATCCACGCATGCCTTCGGGGTCTTAATGCAGCATTGAGGGACTCGCCGCACGAATTGATTATCTGTTACGATTTTGATGAAGATTCCACGCTGCCGGCAATTGACGCTATGCCAGATCGACCAGCAACTCTTCGGCTTGTAAAGAATTCCTTAGGTAAGGGCGTCGCTAACGCGCTTATCGCCGGCTTTGCGGCCGCCAATGGCGATGTGGTCGTCACTAGTATGGCTGACCTATCGGACCCGCCTGCGGTAATTCCTCTGATGGCAGCGAAGATTCGCGATGAGGGCGCGGATGTCGTCAGTGGGTCACGCTACATGCCGGGGGGTTCCCAGGAAGGCGGACCTCGGTTGAAAACGTTGCTGTCACGCACAGCGGGATTAAGTTTGCACTACTTGGGTGGCTTGCCGACGCACGACGCAACGACAAACTTCCGCGGTTACAGCCGTCGTTTTCTCCAAGACGTGGCCGTGCAGAGTGAGCGCGGGTTCGAAGTGGGACTCGAGTTGACGACAAAGGCGCATTTGCTCGGATTCCGCGTAGACGAGGTGCCGAGCAGCTGGGAGGACCGAACGGCTGGCGAAAGCAAGTTCGATCTGCGCGGATGGTTACCTGCGTACCTTCGTTGGTATGGACTCGCGATGCGACGTCCCGTGATGAGGTGGGCTGGCGGCGGTGCTGTGTCCTTCGCGGCGCTTAACGCGATGCGTAAGTACCGGACTAGGAAGATATGATAAGTGGCACGCGAATAGAGTCGCTGTTTAAATGATTTGGGTCAGCCGGGTGAACCACTCGGAATCTTCCAAAGACAAGCCAGCGGCATTCCGCGCGACAGTAGGTCGTTCGCATAGCCGAGGTGCCGCACCTGCCACTGAGGGAAGTGGTGAAGGGGCGATCGTCATGGCGAACGTGCATCCGGAAAACTGGAAACGGCATTTAAATTCGGCGCTTCTAGCCGCCGTTTCCTGCACTGTCCTCGGGGCCAAACTCATCACCATCTCGACCCTAGGTTCGTCGGTGCCCATCATGGATCAATGGGATGCCGAGGCTGCCCGACTATATTCGCACTACCTGGCCGGTACCCTTTCTGCGGCTGATCTCTTTGCAGCACACAACGAACACCGCATTTTTATGCAGCGGATACTTGCGCTGCTGCATCTCGAGCTGGCCGGTGAGTGGAATCCGCGCCTGCAGATGGTCCTACAAGCTTTCGTTCATACCGCGGCGGTCACCTTTCTCGCTGCCAACCTCTTGCCGCTCGTCGCGGTGCGACACCGAATCATCCTGGCGGGCCTCGTCGCGCTTCTTTTCGCGATTCCGTTCGGCTATGAGAACACATTGTGGGGTTTTCAGGGCCAGTTGTATTGCATGCTGTTGTTCGGAATCACGGCCATCGTTGCGTTCGCTGCTGCTCGGCCATTTTCCCTTCGCTGGTTCGGCGGGCTGTCCGCCGCGATTCTGAGCTTTTTCTCCTTTGCAACGGGGGCGACCACCATGCTCTGCGCCGGCGGCCTCGTGGCTCTGCAGCTAGCGACTAACGTCAGGAAACGCGGCGGCCGCGAATACGCTGGGGTTGCGGTCATCGTGTCGATCGCGCTGGCGATGTTCCTCTGGACTGCATCAGTCTCGCATCCGATGAGTACGCCATTGACGTTCATTCAGGGACTGGTGTCGCTTACCGCCCGGGTGCTAGTCGCAGCGGTCCCGCTCGTCTGGTTTGCCCGCTACACGGTGACAAGGCGCCCCGTAGTGAGTGATCGCTCCTGGGCACTCGTGGGACTCAGCGTATGGATCGCCCTCCAGTTAGTGTTGCTTGCGTACGGGCGCGGAACGCTCATCGCGGTGCGCTACAACGACATCATCCTGCTTGCGTATCCGGTCGGACTGGTCGCGATGCTCAGGCTTGTCGACCACACGATGGGCAAGGATCTCCGCCGATTCTCAACCCCCAAAGTGGCTGTCACCTGGGTTTTCGGTGTGGTCACCGTGATTGCTCTGATGGGTTATGTAGCCATCCTCGGCGCGATCGACTGGAACAAGTCAACCCGCCAGCAGGTCGTCAACGTGCATACCTACTTCGCGACACACAGCCTCGAGCAGCTAAGAGCGAGAGGGAAACATGGCGGCACCTTCGACCTGGCTTACCCCAACTCGCGGCGGCAGGGCGAGGTGCTGAGCGACCCTAATGTCCGAGCAATCCTGCCACCGGAGATCCGGCCGGCTGATGCCGACAACGCCGGTGCCCGCAAGCGCATGGTGCTGAACGGCGCGGTGGCCGGCATAACCGCGAGCGCGCTTCGTGTCGTCTTAGTTGGCGGCCCGGTCCTGCTGGCGTTAGGTGTCGCAGCATTCTTCGCGGTCGGCACGCGAGCCGGATGCTCGTACAGCAGGGTGTACCCAAGACAATCGCCGAATACGGGGTGAGTGTCGCCGTGGACGATTACCCTATCGGTGGCTAAGTGAGTGAAAGAAGTAAATGCGCACTGTAGTGAAGGAATTCGCACCGAAGTCGGCTAGCGACCTGCTGCTCATTCTCAAGTATCAACGGTGGCGGCTGCCCTTTCGTCGTGAGTACCAGGCGGCGGTCGAAGGCAAGTATGGAATCGAAATCGGCGGGCCGAGCGGTGTTTTCAGCACAGTGCTACCCCTCTACGAGTTCGTCGGCGGCCTGGATGGAGTCAACTTCGCCACCGACACCGTGTGGGAGGGGAGGATTCAGGAGGGTGACAACTACAACTACTTCGGCAATCGGACTGGGCACCAATACATCTCCGACGCGACAGACCTGAGTCAGATCACATCAACGCGTTACGACTTCCTGCTCTCCTCGAACTGCTTGGAGCACGTCGCGAATCCCGTCAAAGCGCTGCTCGAGTGGAAACGCGTGATCAAGCCAGGCGGGGGGTTCGTCCTCGTTCTGCCCAATAAGACCAGCAACTTCGATCACCGTCGGCCGGTCACGAAGTTCGACCACTTGTTGGATGACTACGACCAAGGTATAGGTGAAGACGACCTCACCCACCTGGAAGAGATACTGGCGCTACACGACCTGAAGATGGACCCGCCGGCGGGAGATCTCGAGCAGTTTCGGCAGCGCAGCCTGCAGAACCTCCAAAACAGAACTCTTCATCATCACGTCTTCGATGCGGACCTGATCGAAAAGTTGTTGACCCGCCTGGACTTCGACGTCCGCGACGTGACCACCACCCGAACCGACTTCTTCGCGCTCGCCGTCAAAGGTCTAGCGTGAGGTCACCGTGAGTTTCCAGACCCTGCGTGACGAACAACAGCGCGCCGCGCGCCTCGCAGCGGCCCGCTACCGCTTGGGCCGCGACGCGTCGCGCTTCATCTGCGAAACGCACCAGGAATTGCCAGCCGAACCCCCGACTGGTCGACGCGCACTCGTCTTCTTCGCACACTTCGATCCGCAGGGAGTGGTCGATCCCTATGTCACGTACTACCTCGAGCAGTTACACAGCCTGGGTGCCACCATCGTCTTTGTCTCCGGTTCCCCGACGCTGTCGCCGGAATCCGTCGCGCCGCTGCGCCCCCTATGTGCCGGCATCTACACCAGACGCACCCTGTCTCTCGATTTCGGTTCCTGGCACCTGGCCTGGTGCATAGTCCGGCGGCGCGGCTGGTCGCTTGACCAATTCGACCGCTTCGTACTGGCCAACGACAGCGTCTATGGTCCGCTGTTCCCCCTGGAAGAGATGTGGTCGACCTTCCAGGACGCCGACATGTACGGCGCCATCGAAAGTGAGGAGTTGGGCCGGCACCTACAGTCATTCTTTCTGGCTTGGGATTTAAACCCACGCACCCGAAAATTCCTCAACAAATTCTGGAATCGCTTCCAGTACATCGTCGACAAGCAAAAACTTATTAGGCGCTACGAGCTTGGTCTGTCTAGACGTGCCCGTAGGGAGGGGCTTGTCGTCAAACCATTCCTCTCGGCAGCGACGATCAGTGCGGCATACGATCGTTCGCCCGATCATCAGTGGGCCGCCAAGTTCGACGGGAAGCCGTTCAACAACACGCTGTACTTCTGGGACGGGCTGATCGAGCATCTGAGGTTCCCATTCCTCAAAACGGTTCTGCCGCGCCACAATTCGCCGTGGCACGACTCGATGGCACAGTTGGAGGAGTTCCTCGAGCAGCACGCGGACTATCCCTATGAACTGATCCGTTCGAACGTCGAGCGGCTCGGTTTGGGTGCGCCGGCCTGGGTCCGGCCATCTCCGGCGACGCGATAGGCAGCGGACCGTGATGCAGGTTTTCAACCTGCTTCGCCGCTGGCACGGCTGGTGTAAGGTCGCCGCGTGGGTGTGCTGATCGCCGTTCCGGTATTCGGACAACATGAATACACGCACGCTCTGGTGGGGGATCTGGAGCGTGAGGGTGCCGACTACCTCATCATCGACAATCGTGGCGACTACCCCAAGATCGGCAATGAACGGGTCATGACGCCGCGGGAAAACCTGGGCTGGGGCGGAGGGAGTGAGCTGGGTTTCCGCGTCGCCTTCTCTGAGGGCTACTCCCACGCGATGACGTTAAATAATGACACGCGAATTTCCAAAGGATTTGTCACCGGTCTGCTCGATCCCCGGCTCCCCGAGGACGCGGGGATCGTCGGCCCGATGATCGACCACGGGTTTTGGTGTGCAGAGGTAGAGAAGCCGGTCGATGCCGCTGACTACGTGCCACGCCCGTTCTATCGGTCCGTGACTGCCGTAGAGGGCGTCGCCTTAATGCTTTCCCGCGCTTGCTGGTTGGAGATCGGCGGCATGGATTTGCGTACCTTTGGGCGCTACGGCTGGGGGATCGACCTTGATCTCGTGTTGCGCGCCCGCGACGCGTCTTTCGGTTGCTACACCACGGAGATGTCCTACATCAACCACTTCGGACGAGTTACCGCGAAGGACACCTTCGGGCGCAAGCGCTACGAATTCCTTGCCGAGCAGGTGATGAATCACGGCATGCGCAAAACGCACGGCCTCAAGTGGCGCAAACGGTTTCCGCCGGGAACGTTGCCGCAACCGGCCTGGAAGAAGACGGGTATCGCTTACCAGACCTTTCCGCTAGAGCCGTAGGCACGACCGTTGACCAACGACGATATCGACGCCACGCCGACTGTCTCGGTCTGTGTGCCGATGTACAACAACGGCGCCACCATCGCGCGTTGCCTGAAAAGCATCCTGGATCAAGACGGCATCGACTTCGAGATCGTCGTGGTGGACGACGACTCCACGGACGACTGTGTCGCCACCGCCACGGCACTGCTCAGGCCGCAAGATCGACTGGTGCGCAACGAACCTCGTCTCGGCCTTAATGGGAATCACAATAGGTGCCTGGAGGTTGCCCGCGGTGAGCTTATCCAGTTCGTGCACGGTGACGACTGGCTGCTACCCGGCGCCTTATCGACACTCGCTTCGTGTTTCGACGATGCCGACGTTGGGATGGCCTTCGCTCCAAGGAAAGTGGAGACCGCCGACCAAGAGTTTCAGCGACAATACGGAGTCCTGCACACACACTTCAAGCATCTCCAGGCGCATAACCGCGGACCATCGTTGGTGAGACAAATGGCGGCGCGCGGTGCACTGCACAACTGGATAGGCGAACCGACGTGTGTGATGTTTCGGCGCCGACTTGCCTTGGATGCGGGCGGCTTCCGAGACGACGTCTATCAACTCGTCGACCTCGACTTCTGGTACCGATTGATGTTGCGCTCTTCGGTTGGCTTCGTGGCACGGGAGCTATCGGTGCGAACCCACACTGCCTCGACGGAGTCGGCTCGGAACCTCCTCATGCGGCGGTATTGGCTCGACCAACTACGGATTCTCACCTGGTTGACGCTGGATCCCGCCTCATCCGCCAGTGTCCGGACCCTCGCGGGGCTGTGGTGGCTGCCGGCATGGCTCTCACTGCTGCAGGCTGTGGTCTGGGGTCCCCAGCGCTGGTCGTCACTGAAAACCTTCACCCAGGCGCCTTTTCGCGAGTTCACCAGGGCTCGCCGCTTCCGCGGTTTACTCGAATCGACTAGGTAATTTCCGCAGTCAATCCGAACTCGGCGAACGTCTCGGATACCAGCTCGCGCAACGCTTCTGGAGAGTTCCGGCCACCGGGCCGGTAGGCGACCACGCTGACGAACACCCTTCCGGGGATCCGTCCGGACGCGACGAAAAGCTGGCCGCCCATGCTGTCCAGCGCGCCCTTGCTGATGCCGGGCTCGATGAGTCGTCCGTATGCGTAGTCGGCGTCGGAGCCGTCCGGCCGGATCACCGCGGGATCCAGTGGACCCAGGTTGGAACAACCGACCGGCAGGGCAGCCGAACCCAAGCCGACCCCTACCAGCTTCCGCGCCGCCCACGGCGGCGTCAGGGCGGCCAGCGGCAGCGGCGCCAGCAGCTCATAGGCGTGCGCGGCCCGTTCGGTGAGCGCCTGTTTGAGCTTCCCGCGTATCTCCCTTAGATCCGACGCCGCGTCAGCGGGGTCGACGGCGATATTGGCGAAGGTCATGGCGTTGCCGCGGGTGTCATCCGCCACGCGCTGGCCCACCGGGAACGCCAGGGCCACGGTCCCGTCGGCGGCGTGCCGGCCCATGCGGGCCCCGAGTCTGGCGGCGAATCCCGCGAACAGCGAGTTGCTGGTGCCCCCGAGCCGCCTAGCGCAGGCATCCCAATGCGCGAGATCGACGTAGGCGACCAGGGTGGGGACCGCGACGGGCTGGTCGGCGCGCGCCGTCTGGGGGGCGGGCGGAGCTCCCGCGATCGACGACGCGAATTCTTTTCGGCCCTGCCGCGCCAGTCGCAGTCCGGCCGCCAGCGCCTTGGCCAGCTCCGGCGCAGATGCCAGCGTGAGCCGCGCATCCTCGAGCACCGCCCGCCGACGGGTGCGCGAGCCGGGCGGGGGATAGCCCAAGTCCCGAATCCGGCCCTTGGCCGCGTCGGCGATCACCTCCACCAACCCCAGTCCGTCCACCAACGTGTGTGACGCAACCAGGCTGATCGCCGCCCCGCCGGTTTCCAACGGCAGCACACCCAGGTGCCAGCCAGGTCCGAATTCGGGGTCGATGGGCCGGCAGGCGCGCTCGTATGCCCACGCGTTCACCTCGGCCCGGGGACGTGGCGTCCCCGCAATCTCCAGCTCCGGGCCCCGCGACACCACCCACCGGTCCCGGGCGAAAGGCAAGGGGGAGCGTTCAATTCGACGGCCCAGCAACCCATGGCCAAGGCTGTGGTGAAAACGGCGCAGCCCATTGATATCGATCTGGCGGTGATACAACCAGACAACCTGGGCAAGCGTCCCGTACCCGAGCGCCCGCACACCCAGGAACGACACCTGATCCATGTGCGCGAGTCGGTTGTCCACGATGGGGCAATTATCCACCCCGTTTGGAATCCCGTTTTCCAAAGCTGGGTCCTCGGCAAAGGTAGTCTGATGTCCGTGGTTGAATCCTCACTTCCCAATGTCGTGCGCGAGCGTGCGAGTCTGCAGCCCAACGACATTGCGCTGACCTATATCGACTACGACCATTCCTGGGACGGCGTCGAGCTGACCCTGACCTGGTCACAGCTGTATGTGCGCATGCTCAACCTCGCCGCGCTGATCCGCGAGCACGCGACGACCGGGGATCGCGCGCTGATTCTGGCGCCGCAGAGCCTGGACTACATCGTGAGTTTCCTGGCGTCGCTGCACGCCGGCGTCATCGCCGTCCCGCTTTCGGTTCCGATGGGCGGTGCCCACGACGAACGCACGGCGTCGGTGCTGGCCGACACCTCGCCAGCCGTGGTGTTCACGGCGTCGTCGATCGTCGACAACGTGGCCGAGTACGTCCGGGAGCAGCCGGCTGACGTCAAGACCGAGATCATTGAGCTCGACAAGCTGCAGCTGGACGGTCGCCCCGGCGCGGCCGGCCGCGCCCGGTATGACCAGCCGGAGACGATCTACCTGCAGTACACCTCCGGCTCCACCCGCACCCCGGCCGGGGTGATGGTGTCGAACAAGAACCTGATGGCGAACTTCGAGCAGATCATGACCGCCTACTACGGCGTGTACGGCAAGCTCGCGCCGCCGGGATCGACCGTGGTGTCGTGGCTGCCTTTTTACCACGACATGGGCTTCATCCTGGGACTGATCATGCCCATCCTGACGGGCATGCCGGCGAAGCTGACCAGCCCGATCGGATTCCTGCAGCGGCCGGCCCGGTGGATGCAGATGCTCGGCAACAACACGCTGGGTTTCACCGCCGCGCCGAACTTCGCGTTCGATCTGGCATCGCGCAAGACCAAGGACGAGGACCTCGAAGGCCTGGACCTCAGCGGCATCCACGCCATTCTGAACGGCAGTGAGCGGGTGCAGCCCGTCACGCTGAAGCGTTTCGTCGACCGGTTCGCTCCGTTCGGACTCGACCCCAAGGTCATCCGTCCGTCCTACGGCATGGCCGAAACCACGGTGTACGTCGCCACCCGCCAGGCGGGACAGCCGCCGAAGATCGTCAACTTCGACGCCACAAAGTTACCGGACGGCCACGCCGAACGCACCGAAGGCGAAAGCGAAAGCAGCACACCGCTTGTCAGCTACGGCATGGTGGACACCCAGGAAGTGCGCATCGTCGATCCCAACACCGGAATCGAGTGCCCGGAAGGGACCGTCGGCGAGCTCTGGGTACATGGCGGCAACGTCGCGTCCGGGTACTGGCAGAACCCCGAGACGACGGCGGCCACCTTCGGCGCGTCGATCGTCAACCCCACCCCCGGCACACCGGAGGGTCCGTGGCTGCGCACCGGGGACTCCGGGTTCTATTCCGAGGGCGAGCTCTTCATCATGGGTCGCATCAAGGACCTGCTGATCGTGTACGGGCGCAACCACTCGCCCGACGACATCGAGGCGACCATCCAGACGGTCAGTCCGGGCCGGTGCGTGGCGATCGCGGTTCCGCAGGACGGTGTCGAGAAACTCGTTACCATCATCGAACTCAAGCAGAAGGACGAATCTCCAGAGGAGGCGGCGGAGCGTTTCAGCTTCATCAAACGTGAAGTCACGTCGGCGATTTCGAAGGCTCACGGCCTGAGTGCGTCCGACATCGTGCTGGTTGCCCAGGGTTCGATTCCGATCACCACCAGTGGCAAACCCCGCCGCGCGCAGTGCGGGGAACTCTACCGCCGGGACGAGTTCGTCCGGTTGGACGCGTAATCCGACGACTGACTTCAGGTGATGACCGGGGTGTCCGGCTTCGGCCTCACAACGTCGACCCGGCCGTCTCCGTCAAAGTCTCGTCGCAGCTCTTCATAACCCGGCATGTCGGCAAGGCCGAACAGCGGTAGCGAATGGGTGAGCAGGTGGTCGACCCGCTGCTTACTCAGCCGCATGTCCTTGGATTTGCGCTTGCGCTTGGTCTGCGACGCACACTTTGACAGGTCGTAGTCGGGTACCGTGCTGAGGCCGAACAGCGGCAGCGAATGCGCCGGCAACAAGTCGATGGTGCTGCCCACGGGTCTTGGTTTCGGCACGCGGACCATTTTGGGCTTGGGCGGCGGGACCGGAGCCTTGCCCGTGACGAACTGCTTGGTGCGGGCCAGCCACAGGTCGGCTTGCTGCTCCCACTTGCTCTTCTTGCCGTTCTTGGTGCTCTGGCCCATCTTCGACGGCCACCAGTTCTTCTGACCGATCATCGCGGCCAGCGCGGGCACGGTGATAGTGCGCACCAGGAAGGTGTCAATAACGATGCCAATACCGATGGTGAACCCGGCCTGCGCCATGGTGGTGATGCTGGCGGCCAGCAGACCGAACATCGACGCGGCGAAGATCAATCCCGCGGAGGTGATCACACCACCGGTGGAGCCCACCGTTCGGATGACCCCGACCCGCACCCCGTGCGGCGACTCATCTCGTATTCGGGAGATTAGCAACATGTTGTAGTCGGCGCCGACCGCAACCAAGAGAATGAAGGACAGGCCGGGCAGGCTCCAGTGGAGGTCCTTACCCAAGATCAATTGGAAGACGATGACACCGAGGCCCAGGGCCGACAGGTACGAAACCAATACGGAGGCAATGAGATACAAGGGTGCCACCACGGCTCGAAGTAACGCCACCAAAATGAGAAAGACGATGAGGATGGTTGCGATGACGATGAACCGGATGTCCTGGTTGTAGTAGTCGCGGGTGTCGGCCATGACGGTCGGCATGCCGATCAGCGCCACCTTGGCGTCCGACAACTCCGTGTTGGGGAGCGCAGACCTTGCCGTTTCCTCGATCTTGTGAATTTGATTCATGCCTTCGACGGTGAACCCGTTCAGACCGCTTTGCACCAGGTACTGCGCCGCGTGTCCGTCCGGTGACAGGAAGACTTGAGCGCCCTTCTTGAAGTCGTCCCGCGTGAGGATTTGCGGCGGAATGTTGAAACCGGCCATGTTGGGACGTTCCGCGTCACGCCGCATTCCGAGTAGGAAGTCAGATGCCTCGTTGAGACCGCCGCCCATCTTCTTGACTTGGTCAACCAGCGCCTGGACGCCGTCGGCCACCGCGCCACTCCCGTCAGCCAGTGCGCCAGCCCCCTGTTGCAACTGCGAGAGCGTATTCGGCAGGCCCTTTATCATCTTAAGGGTTTTGACAATCTGCTTAAGTTGGTCGTCGAGCTTGCCTACCGTCTGCGCCAAGGTCTGATATTGATCGGTCTGCTGCAGCGTGACCGCGAACGCTTGGATCGAGCGGAGCAGGCCGTTGTTGCCGGACTCGACGATGGCAGCCAGCTGTCCGCGCGATCGCACACAAGCTGGGTCGGCGTTGCAGGACGGGCTTTCATTGAGGGCCGTCACCATGGGGGCGGCCCATACCGCAGTGGTTTGGGCGTCGCTGACGGTCCCGCTCAAATTGTTGCCGAGCGCCCGCATGCGTGAGACGGCGCCGGACGCCTGGTCGAGTTGCTGGATGGTTTTGTCTCCACCCATCAGCTGCAGCATATTTTCCAACATGCCGACCAGGTCAGCCGAACTGGCCACAGCTTCATTGACCTGCCCGCGGATCTGACCAAGAGCGTCGGCCAATTGCCGGGAACCACCGACCAAATGGTCCAGTTCGCCACCGTGCTCGGAGATCGCGGAGCTTGCCTCGTTGAGCTTGCTGCCAACCTCACCGGCCTGGAATGACACTTTTGTTTCTTTCAAAGGCTCACCGTTTGGCCGAGTCAGGCCACGGACCATGACGATGTCCGGAAGGTCTGCGATCCGGCGGGACAACATCTCCAAGTCTGCCAGCGCGGCGGGTGTGCGCAGGTCGTGCGAGGAGTGGACGAACAAGACCAATGGACTCATCGAATTCATC
Source organism: Mycobacterium sp. 23 (assembly GCF_048287075.1). NCBI lineage: Bacteria > Bacillati > Actinomycetota > Actinomycetes > Mycobacteriales > Mycobacteriaceae > Mycobacterium > Mycobacterium sp. 23. The sequence continues at coordinate 967,330 of NZ_JBLVUX010000005.1, read as the reverse complement.
GGAAAATGGCGGTTCAAGGCGTTGAAGCCTCGGACGCTGTCCATGTCTTGCGGGACGGTCTTGAGGTCGTCGTAGTTAAACCTGATCAGACTCGTACTGCCCGCCAGCGCCAGCAGAATGACCAAGCTGCCGACCAAGTGGATCACCGGCCGCCGGACGATACGCGATCCCGAAATTCGCCAGAAGCGGGTGGTCAAATCGCGGCGGGGCTTGATCCAGCCTCGTCGCCCGACGAGCACCAGGATCGCCGGCAGGAACGTGCACGCGGCCAACAAGGTCACGACGATGGAAATGGATATCGCCGGGCCGACGGCCGAGAACACCTCCAACTTGGTGAAGATCATCGCGAGGAAGGTAACGGCGACGGTGGCTGCTGACGCGGCGATGACCTTGCCGATGGACATCAGCGCCTTCTTCACCGCCACGTCCGAGGTTTCACCATGTCGCACGAAGTCGTGATATCGGCTGATCAGGAAGACTGCGTAATCTGTACCGGCGCCGATCATAACGGCGCTCATGAATACGATGCTTTGCATGTTGACCACGAAGCCCATTTCGGCTAACGCGGAAAGCAAACCCTGTGCACCGACGATCGACACACCGATAGTGGCCAGCGGCATCATCATCGTGACCAGGTTGCGATAGACGATGATCAAGATGACCAGCACGCTGATGATGGTGCCCATCTCGATGATCTGAACGTCTTCTTCGCCAATTTTCTGGACATCCGCGACGGTCGCAACCGGTCCGCTCATATAAGCGTTCAGCGAGGTACCTGCGACCGTTTTCTTGACGATCGCGGTCACGTTCCTGAGAGCTTGTTGGCTCTCAGGAGAGGCCGCTTCACCTGGGAACTGAATAGGTAGGTTCCAGGCCTTTTTGTCCTTGCTTTCGAAGACCTCTCGCGCCTGCGGTGTGCCCATGAAATCCTGCACCGACATCTTGTCTTGAGTGTCGGCGTGCAGGTTGTCGATTAACTTGTGGTAGGTCTCCTCGTCGGCAGCGCTTAACCCTTTTTCATCGGTCAGGATGACAAGCAGCAGGGCGCCACCCTTGCCGCCCGCGGCGCTCGGGCCGGCGTCGCTGCCGCCGCTGCCGCCATTGTCGCCCGTTGGGGCGGGGGCGGCCGCGAAGGCCCGGGCCATGTCTTGCTGGGCAACCATTGTCGGCGCATCGTCAGGGACCTGTTTTGGTTCATGCTTCGAGGCCTGAACCTGCAGGGGAGGAAAGCTCAGGACGAGAACGACCACCACCGCGATCCACGATGCCAGGACGAGCCAGGGCTGCTTGACGACGAAGTCGCCTACGCGGTCGAAGATCCCCCCGACCTTGGCTTCGTCGTGTGATTTAACCTGCCGCGCCACGTAACAACCGTACAGGGGGGAAGGCCGCTCAGGTGGGGGAATGGCAAATCGCTTCGCCTCGTTGGCGTTGGCCCAACTCGGGCATCGCAAACCTGACTTGCGCGGCAAAGATGCAGATCAGGGGTTTTTCCGCCTTCGGGTGGCTGTGATCGGGATTCCCTCGGATGGGAGGGCGGGGCTTCAATTTTAGGGACAAAGTTGCACGGGCGTGCTGATCTCGGCGGCCTCGATGTTGGTGCTTTCGGCCCGCCGGGCCGTGGACTCATGCGACACTTCTCCGCGTGGCTCTGAAATACCGCCTGCAATCCAACCCGCTTGTCGGGAAGATCACCACCAAGTATCTGCTGCCTCTCGGCACCCGCCAAGTCGGCGACGACGTGGTCTTCTTCAACTTCGGGTACGAAGAGGACCCGCCGATGGGCTTGCCGTTGGATCCCTCCGACGAGCCCAACCGGTACTGCATTCAGCTTTACCACCAGACGGCAAGCCAGGTAGATCTCACCGGCAAGAAGGTGCTTGAGGTCAGCTGCGGCGCAGGAGGCGGCGCTTCCTACATCACGCGGGCCCTCAAGCCAGCGTCGTACACCGGTCTGGATCTGAACCCTGCGAGCATCGACCTCTGCCGGAAGAAGCACCGCTTGCCGGGCCTGGATTTCGTCCAGGGCGACGCGCAGAGCCTGCCGTTCCCGGACGAATCCTTCGACGCGGTGGTCAACGTCGAGGCGTCACATCAGTACCCCGACTTCCCCGGCTTTCTCGCCGAGGTGGCACGCGTGCTGCGCCCCGGCGGGCACTTCCTCTATACCGACTCGCGTCGCAATCCGGTTGTCGCCGGTTGGGAAGCGGCGCTGGCCGACATTCCCTTGCGCAAGGTTGCCCAACGGGATATCCAAGACGAGGCCAAGAGGGGGCTGGACGCCAATACCCGTCGGACCCAGGAGATCATCGGTCGCAAGGCTCCGGCATTTCTTACCGGTCTCACCCGTTACGCCGTCAATGTGCTGGATCGTGACCTCAAGCGCGGCGGCGGATTCACCTACCGCATCTACCTTTTCGCGAAGGATTGACGCGGCGCCGCACAGCCTATGAAATTTGTCATTGCCAGCTATGGAACGCGTGGCGATATCGAACCCTGCGCCGCGGTCGGACTTGAGCTTCGGCGCCGTGGACACGACGTCTGTCTTGCGGTACCGCCCAACCTGATTGGCTTCGTCGAGTCAGCCGGGCTCACGGCCGTCGCTTACGGCACCCGTGACTCTCAACAACAACTCGACGAGCAATTCCTGCACAGCGCGTGGAAGATACAGAATCCGGTGAAGCTGGCGCGGGAAGCCATGGCGCCGGTCACCGACGGCTGGTTGGAGCTAAGCGCCATGCTCAGACCGGTGGCCGACGGCGCCGACCTGCTCTTGACCGGCCAGATCTACCAGGAAGTCGTCGCCAACGTGGCGGAGCACTTCGACATGCCGCTCGCCGCGCTGCATTTCTATCCGATGCGCGCGAACGGACAGATCGGCTTCTCCGGCATCCGGTTACCGGGACCGATTGCCCGCTCGGCGTTTGCGACCACCGACTGGCTGTATTGGCGCATGACCAAAGGGGTGGAGGACGAGCAACGCCGTGTGCTCGGCCTGCCGAAGGCGTCAAGTCCTTCTCCCAAGCGCATGGCCGACCGCGGAGCACTCGAGATCCAGGCCTACGACGAGCTCTGCTTTCCCGGGTTGACCGATGAGTGGGGCGGACGCCGGCCCTTTGTCGGTGCGTTGACAATGGGCCTGCCGACCGACGCCGACGACGAGGTCATGTCGTGGATCGCCGGCGGCACTCCGCCGATCTACTTCGGTTTCGGCAGCATGCCCGTCGGATCGCTGCCAGATCTAGTGGAGAAGATCGCTGCAGCCTGCGCACAGCTGGGTGAACGGGCCTTGATCTGCTCCGGCCCGGGTCATCAGACGCATCTACCGGAGTACGACCATGTCAAGGTGGTGCGGGCGGTGAGCCACGCGGCCGTCTTCCCATCATGCCGCGCGATTGTGCATCACGGAGGGGCTGGGACTACTGCCGCTGGGCTGCGAGCCGGCGTCCCCGCGCTGATCCTGTGGATCACTTCCGACCAGCCCTTCTGGGCGGCACAGATCAAGCTGTTGGACGTCGGTCGTGGCCGCCGGTTCTCCAGCGCCACCACAAAATCGCTGGTCACCGACTTGCGAGCAATTCTGGCGCCGGAGTGCATTACCCGCGCGCGAGAAATAGGATCCCGGATGACTAAGCCGGTCGAAAGTGTAGCCGCGACTGCGGATTTGTTGGAGAACGCGGTGCGGGAAAGCTGTTCCAGCTGAGTCGGTTCTAGGCCAACCCCGGGGCCAGATCGATCAGATACCGCCCAGGCCGCTGAACACCAGCATGACACCCATGGCCCCAGCGGTAAGCGGGAGAAACCTCTTGCCGATGTTTCGCAACCAGCCCTGCAGTCGCAGGATGAAGTCCTGAGTTTTCGTCGGCGACAATAGGCAGCTGACCAGCACGACCTCAAGCGTCGCCATCACCACCAGCACAAACATGATCGAAGCGCCGAGTTGCGCGCCGAGGCCCTCATCGGAGGCCATAATCGTGGTCAGCGCCGCTTGATGCTCAACCGGCGGCAGCGCCGTCATGATCCCAGCCACAAACGACACCCTGGGAGATCCGGACCCCAGCGCGTGCCAGACTTTAGCCGTCAGCCGCGAGATCATCGCCGGAGTGACGCGCTGGACAAGGGTGCGGAACTGCTCCAGCAAGGAAGCGCGCGGCTGCAATGCCACGGCCGACGGGCTGACGGCGTCCATCGCCACGCCCACCGGCTGACGACGCAGCATCTGTGCTGCGATCCTCGCCGCAAACAGCAGAGCGACGATGCCGAGGGCGATGCGGACATACCCGCCGGTTAGATCCGACACGGTGGACGTCACAGTGCGCATAATCGGTGCCGCGATATCGCGCAGGAAGAAGATAACGGCGATGCTGCTGACGATGCCGCCGCTGACACCGCCCACCCAATAGGCGACCAGGTTTGGCAGTGGCCGTTCGCGGGTTACCAGGAACGTAGCGATGACTAGGCGCATCGGGTCGTTCACTGCCATCCACAGTGCAAGCATCAGAACCGTCGCCCACATGCCTCAGGACGCTACCGTGTTGAGACGAATGTTGTTGCAAAACGAAAAAATTCGGCGATTTTCGTAAGCCAGTACCATTTTCGCAGGCTGCGCGCGTGTCTGCCCGTACGCGGATGCGCCGCGGGCTGTATTCGCGCAGGTAGGCAGGTCGACACGCCGGTATGAGCTCGATCGGGTGGCAGATCGCTGACGCGCAGGTGAAGTACCCGCGAATCAGTGATCAGTGAGAAAACGCAAGATTCCGTATTTGCGTAGCAGGTACATCGACGCCTTGTTCACCCACTTCTGGCGATTCTTGCCGCGCACGTCGACCTCGTGGTGGACGACTTCGATGCTCGGATCGAACTGGCGACCGACCCCGAGTTTCTCCAGACGTATTGCGAGATCCTGAGCTTCGTGGGCGCGTAGTACCGGGTCGTAACCACCCATTGATTTGAACAAAGTGGAGTTGACGAGCATGTTTCCTTCGTGCACCCAGTACACCGGGGTCGGAGCCGGCGGCTCGAGGATGTTCGGCCAATCCTTGACGATCGGTCCGGCCGCTCGCCGGACTGCCCGTGCCATCTTGGGGTTCTTCTTCCGCAGGCTGTCGATCAGCAGCTGGACAACGGCAGTGGAATTACCCCAAAGCGAGAATACGGCGCCGAAATTGTCGAGTTCCTGGCTACCGTCCAATCGTGTCACCAGTCCGCCGACCAGTCCGACGCCCCGGTCTGCGTATCGACCCATCACTTCCCTCGCGACTGTCGGAGTCTCGTGTGTCGCTAGGTCCATGTCCGCGTCGATGAAGTGGATGATGACGTCGTCTTGGACGTGGTCGATGATCTGATTGCGGTTGGCGGCGGGTCCGCCGTTTTCGCGCCCGCGTATCAACGTGACATCGCCGCCGAAGTCTTTGACGACGTCGACAGTGTCATCCGTTGAGCAATCATCGAGGACGTATACGCCGTCATAGGACTGCGCTAAAACCTGAGGCAGCAGCCGACGAAGATTTCCGCTCATGTTGTAGTTCGGGATAGCGACAACAACGGGCGCTCGTGTGGACATGTTTCTCGCGATCTACATCAGCCGGCAGTGGGAGAGACGTTCTTGATACGTGGTCTGACGGCTCAAATTACACAACCGTTCGGCTTGCACGGGGTTGTTCGTCATGCGCGTTGACCGGCGGTTCGTTGCTCGGCAGTCCTCTCGAGGAGATCTGCCGCCTCGGCAACCGCATCCGCAGGGTTGGCCATGTCAGTGGAGAGTTTCTGGGCGCGGGCTGCGTACTCCGGCTGCAGGATGGTCTTCACGCCGCGCAACAGCGACTTGCGGTTGACGTGCGCGAAACGCTTTGCGGTACCGACCTTCACGCGTTGCACCGCAGCCGCCCAGATCGGTTGATCGGCGACGTCCCACAGGATGAACGTGGGCATCCCGGCGCGCAGGCCGGCGGCGGTGGTGCCGGCCCCGCCGTGGTGCACCACCGCGCGGCACCGCGGCAGCACCGTCGAATAATCGACCAGCCCAACAAGTTTGACGTGCTCAGGCTGGACGGCGAGCGTCGCGCCGGCGGGGGCGTACACCAGCGCGCGTTCGCCCAACTCGGCGCATACATCGGCGATCATCTCGACCGTCTCGGCGGGCGACTGCACCGGGGTGCTGCCGAATCCGAAATAGATCGGGGGACTACCCGCTGCGATCCAGTCGTCCAATTCCGCGTTGGGCTCGGTGTGCAACCGCATCGACAGCGCACCGACGAAGGGCCGCCGCACTTTCCACTCCTCCGCGATCCCGGGGAACAGTGCGGGGTCGTAGGCCTGGATCTCGGGTGCGCCGCGACCCACGATCCGCTGCAGCGCCGGGACCGAGGTGGGGGACAGGCCCAGCTCGCGGCGCTGGGTGCGGTCGGCGTCACCGGTGGTGTACGAGTACAGCCGCCAGGACGCCTTGGCGACGGTGCGCACCACCGTGCCGGGCAGCGGTAGCGACGGGATGCCGACCTGCCCGTTGACGTGCATCGGGAAGTGATGCAGCGCCGCCAGCGGAATGTCATGGTACTCAGCGACATTCGCGACGACGCCGTGATAGGTCTGCCCCGTCATCATTAGGTCGGCACCCTCGGCCAGCTCGGCCAGCGTCGCACCCATCTCGGCCCAGCCCTCGACGAACAGCTCCTTGCCGGCCTGCGCCAGGTTGAGCGGGTTCTGCGCCTTGGTGAGGTTACGGACGAATGCCGCGACCTGGTTGATCTGGATCCCGGAGTCCGGCCCGTACGCGACACCGCTCAGGCCCGCAGCCTCGACAAACCCGATCAGGTTGGGCGGCACCGCCATTGCCACGTCGTGGCCGCGCCGCTGCAACTCCATCCCCACGGCGGCGCAGGGCTCGACATCGCCCCGGGTGCCGTGGACTGCCAGTACGAACTTCACGCCGACGCGACTGCTTCCCCCGCCAGCTCCTCGTACAGCAGGTCGGCCAGGCTGCGCACCGTGGTGTTGATGTTGGTGGCGGTGATGCGCACACCCGTCTCGGACTCGATGCGGGTGCGCAGCTCCTGGCTGCTCAGCGAATCCAGGCCGTACTCGGTCAGCATCTTGTCGACGTCGATGGTCCGGCGCAGAATCAGCCCGATCTGCTCGGAGACCATGCGCCGCAACCGGGCCGGCCACTCCTCCTGCGGCAGCTTGTCCAGCTCGCTGAGGAACTTGCTGTTCCCGCCGTGCTTCACGGTTGCCTTGAACGCCTCCGCGAACGGACTGTGCTGGGCGAACGCGTTCAGCCACGGCGACCCGATGATAGGGGCGTAGCCGGTGTAGGCGCGGTTGTGCCGCAGCAGCGCCTCGAATGCATAGGCGCCCTCCTCCGGCTGGATGGCGTCGCCGGCCGCCTCGGCGAAGGAGGTGGCGCGGCCGATCTCACCCCACGGTCCCCAGGCGATCGAGGTGGCCGGCAGGCCCTGGGCCCGCCGCCAGTGGGTGAAGGCGTCCAGCCAGCTGTTGGCCGCCGCATACGCCCCCTGACCGGGTGACCCGACCAAGGCTGCCGCCGAGGAGAACGAGCAGAACCAGTCCAGCGGCTGATCCGCTTCCATCTCTTGCACGGCTTCATGCAGGTTCCACGCACCGTGCACCTTGGGCGCCCAGTCCCGGCGGATGAGTTCCTCGGTGATGTTCGGCAATGTGGCGTCTTCGACCACGGCGGCAGCGTGCAACACCCCGCGCAGCGGCAGACCCGTTGCCGTGGCGGTGGCCACCAGCTTCTCCGCGGTACCGGCTTCGGCGATGTCGCCGCACTCCACCACCACGTCGGATCCGATCGACCGGACCAACTCGATTGTCTCCAAAGCCTTTTGGTTGGGCTGGGAGCGTGAGGTCAGGACGATCCGGCCGGCGCCGGCGCTGGCCATCTTCTCGGCCAGGAACAGGCCGAGACCACCGAGACCGCCGGTGATGATGTAGGAACCGTCGCCCCGGAAGACCGGCGCCTGCTCGGGCGGCATCACCACGCTGCTGCGCCCGACGTGCGGGACGTCGAGCACCAGCTTGCCGGTGTGCTCAGCCGCGCTCATTACCCGGATCGCGGTGGCCGCGTCGGCCATCGGGTAGTGGGTGACTTCCGGCGTCGGCAGCACGCCGTCGGCGATCTGCTGATAGACGGTGCTCAGCAGCTCGTGCACCTGCGCCGGGTGGCTCTCAACCATCAGGGCCAGGTCGACACCGTGGAACGCGAGATTCTGCCGGAAGGGGAACAACTCCAGCCGGGTGTTGGAGTAGATGTCACGCTTGCCGATCTCGATGAAGCGTCCACCGAGGGCGAGCAGCTTGATCCCGGCCTGCTGAGCGGCGCCGGTCAGCGAGTTGAGCACGATGTCCACGCCGTAGCCGTCGGTGTCGTGGCGGATCTGTTCGGCGAACTCGGTGTCGCGGGAGTCGTAGACATGCTCGATTCCCATGGCGCGCAACTTCTCCCGGCGCTCAGGGCTGCCTGCCGTGGCGAAGATCTGCGCCCCGGCCGTGCGTGCGATGGCGATGGCTGCCTGGCCGACTCCACCCGTGGCCGAGTGGATCAGCACCTTGTCCCCGGACCGGATCCGGGCCAGGTCCGTCAGGCCGTACCAGGCGGTGGCGTACGCGGTGGTCGCCGCGGCCGCCTCGGCGTCGGTCACGCCGTGCGGCACGGCTGCCGCCAGGCGAGCGTCGCACGTGACGAAGGTCGCCCAGCACCCGTTGGTGGACAACCCGGCGACATGGTCGCCGACCTTGAGGTCGGTGACGTCAGAGCCCACCGCGGTCACCACGCCGCCGAAGTCGAGGCCAAGGTCGGGGATTCGACCGTCGAAGGTCTGGTAGCGGCCGAAGGTGGCCAGTACGTCGGCGAAGTTGATGCTGGACGCGCTGACCGCGACCTCGATCTCATTCGGCCCCGGCGGCACCCGGTCGAACGCGGCGAACTCGAGCGTCTCCAGGTCCCCGGGAGTGCGGATCTGCAGGCGCATGCCGGCGTCGGCGTGATCGACGACGGTGGACCGGCGCTCCTCGGGCTGCAGGGGAGTGGGCAGCATCCGCGCGGTGTACCACTCGTCGTTGCGCCACGCGGTCTCGTCCTCGGCGGTGTTCTGCAGCAACTGCCGCGCGACATGGTCAGCGCCCTGTTCGCCAAGGTCGTTCGGCAGGTCGATGTAGCTGACCTTCAGCTGCGGGTTCTCCGAGCTGATCACCCGTAGCAGGCCACGCAGGCCGCCCTGCTCGAGGTTGGCCTGATCCTCGGGAAGCACTGTCTGGGCATTACGCGTCAACGCATACAGCCGCGGCGGCGAGCCCAGCAGGTCCGGCAGCTCCCGGGCGATGCGCACCACGTGCTCGACGTACTGCCCGCCCCGGTCACCGGACTCGTTGACGGCGTTCTGCTGCGGCGCGGTGACCAGCACCACCCCGTGGAACGCGCCCTCCTGCAGTTGCGTGCGCAGCTGCTCGGCGTGCACGGCGTGGTCTCCGCCGAACGGCCAGAACAGCGTGGTTGCCTGCGCATCGTGCACCTTCAGCGCGTCGGTCAGCGCCGTCGCCGTCAGGTCGGCGGCATCGGAGGTGGTGACCAGCAGCCAGTTGCCGGGTTCGGTGACCGTGGCGTCGGGCAGCTCGCGCGGTTGCCACTCGACGGTCAGCAGCCGCTCGCCCAGGACGCGGTCGCGCTCGCTGTCCGGGGAAGCCCCGGTGCCCAGCTGCAGGCCACGCACCGTCATCAGCACGGCGCCGTTCTCGTCGACGATGTCCAGGTCGGCTTCCACGCCGCCGGCGCCGCACGCGGTCACCGTCGCGTAGCAGTATCGCGCGTGCCGTGCCGAGCCGTAGGCGCGCAGCCTGCGGATGCTCAACGGCAGCAGCAGGCCACCGTTGAGGGCGCTGCCCACACTGGGATGGGCGGCGACCGCCTGGAAGCAGGCATCCAGCAGCGCGGGGTGAACCAGGCCGTAGGTGCCTTGCTGCGGCCGCAGCGGACCCGGCAACGAGACTTCCGCCAGCACCGTATTGCCGGCGTTCTCGGCGATGTGCGCCCCGCCGAGGCCCGCGAATGCCGGTCCCAGCCGGTGGCCGCGCCGGTCCATCCACTTGCGGATGTCGTCGCCGTCCACCGGACGCTGGTGGTTTGCCAGCAGCTCGCCCAGGTTGAGGGCGGATGGTTGGTCCGCCGGGTCGGCCGCATGCAGCACCGCCGTGGCCTGCCGCTCGTAGCGCCCCTCGCGGTTGCTCTCCACGGTGAAGTCGACGACGTCGAGGCCCTGGAATGTCGCGGTGATGCCGACCGGGGTCTGCTTATCCAGCGGCAGCGACTGCTCGAAGCGCAGGTCGCGCACCTCCACCGCGTCGCCGAGGACGGTGCGGGCCGCGACCAGCGCCATTTCGCAGTAGGCCGCGCCGGGCAGCACGTCGGCGTTACGGATCTGGTGGTCACCCAGCCAGGGCAACGCGTCGGTGCCGACCTCGCCCTGCCACACGTGGCGCTCCGGTTCCTCGGGAAGCCGCACGTGCACGCCCATCAGGGGATGCGCGGGCACCAGCGCGCTGCGGCGCGCCACCGAGTCCAGACCGCTGGTGGCCAGGAACAGTGACCGCTGACTCCAGGTGGGCAGCGGCGCGTCCAGCAGGCGTCCGTCGGGGTAGAGCACGGCCCAATCGAGGGCGGCGCCCGCGGCATACAGGTCGCCCAGCAGCCCGCGCAGGCCATGCGGCAGTGGCTGCTCGCGGCGCATGCTCGCCAGCGCGGCGGCCGCCTTGTCCAGGCTGCGTGCGGTCTGGTCCACGGCGTTCGTCAGCAGCGGGTGCGGGGACAACTCGGTGAACACCCGGAAGTCATCCTCCAGCGCGGCCTGGACCGCGGCGGCGAAGCGCACGGTGTGGCGCAGGTTGTCGGCCCAGTAGCCGGCGTCGCAGTACGGTTCCTCGCGCGGGTCGAACGAGGTGGCCGAGTAGTAGGGCACCTCCGGCTCCAGCGGCTCGATGTCGGCCAGCACCTCATAGAGTTCGTCGAGGATCGGGTCGACCTGCGGCGAGTGCGAGGCAACGTCCACGGCCACTTCGCGGGCCATCACGCCGCGTTCTTCCCAGGCGGCGACCAGGTCGCGTACGGACTGGGTGTCGCCGCCGATCACGGTGGACTGCGGCGACGCCACCACCGCCACCACGACGTCGCTGACACCGCGCGCCACCAGTTGGGTGATCACTTCCTCGGCGGGCAATTCCACCGATGCCATGGCGCCGGCGCCGGAGATGCGGGTCATCAACTTGGAGCGCCGGCAGATCACCTTGACACCGTCTTCCAGCGACAACGCGCCGGCGACGACGGAAGCGGCGGACTCGCCCAGCGAGTGCCCGATGACCGCGCCGGGGTTGGCGCCGTAGGACTTCATCGCCGCGGCCAGTGCCACCTGCATGGCGAAGATCGTTGGTTGCACGCGGTCGATCCCGGTCACCTTCTCCGGCGCGGTCATCGCCTCGGTGACCGAGAAGCCGGACTCCGCGGCGATCAGCGGCTCGATCTCGGCGACCTTGGCAGCGAACACCGGCTCGGTGGCCAGCAGGTCCTTGCCCATCTCGGCCCACTGCGATCCCTGCCCGGAGAACACCCAAACCGGGCCCTTGTCGTCCTGCCCGGTGGCCGCCGGGTAGGGCACCTCGCCCCTGGCGACCTCGCGCAGTCCTTCGACCAGTTGCGCACGGCTGTCGGCCAGGACGGTGGCGCGTACCGAGCGCGGGGTACGCCGGCGGGCCAGCGTGTAGGCCAGGTCCCGGATGTCCAGCTCCTCCTGGGCGTCCACCCAGTCGGCCAGCCGGGTAGCGGTCTGGTGCAGTCCGTCTTCGGAGCTCGCCGAGATCGGGAAGATCAGTGCGCCCTGCAGGGCGGTGGCGCCGTCCGGCTCGACGGTCTTGGGCGACTGCGGCTCCGGTGCCTGTTCGATCACGGCGTGCACGTTGGTGCCCGAGAATCCGTACGACGACACCGCGGCCCGGCGCGGTGCCGCGTCATCGCCGCCGGGCCAAGGCGTATTGTCCTGTGGGACAAAAAGATTGGTTTCGATCTCGGCGAACTTCTCGGGCAGCTTGGTGAAATGCAGGTTCTGCGGGATCACGCCGTGCTGCACCGCCAGCACCGCTTTCATCATGCCCAGCGCGCCGGCCGCCGACTGGGTGTGGCCGAAGTTGGTCTTCACCGATGCCAGGGCGCACGGTCGGGTGGTGCCGTAGACCTCGGCGAGGCTGGCGTATTCGATGGGGTCGCCGATCGGGGTGCCGGTGCCGTGTGCTTCGACCATGCCGATGGTGGTCGGGTCGATGTCGCCGGCGGCCAGCGCCGCGCGGTACGCGGCGACCTGCGCCGGCAGCGACGGCGTAACGATGTTGACGGTGCGGCCGTCCTGGTTGGCCGCGGTGCCGCGGATCACCGCCAGGATCCGGTCACCGTCGCGCTGGGCATCTTCGAGGCGCTTGAGCAGCAGCATGACCGCGCCCTCGCCCGATACGAAGCCGTCGGCGTTCACATCGAACGCGTGGCAGTGCCCGGTGGCGGACAACATTCCGATGGCCGAACCCGACGCGGCCTTGCGGGGCTCCAGCGTCACCGAAGCGCCGCCGGCCAGCGCGATGTCACTCTCGCCGTCGTGCAGGCTCTGGCATGCCAGGTGGATGGCCGACAGGCCTGACGAGCACGCGGTGTCAACGGTCATCGCCGGACCGCTCAGGCCCATTGCGTAGGAGACCCGGCCGGACCCCATCGCGAAACTGTTGCCCATGTAGCCGTAGGGGCCGCTCAGGGTGTCGGCATCGGCATGCATGAACAGGTAGTCGTCGTGCATCAGACCGACGAAAACGCCGGTCTGGACGGCGGTCAGCGCATCGCGCGTGAGACCGGCGTGTTCCATTGCCTCCCAGGACGTCTGCAGCAGCAGGCGGTGCTGCGGGTCCATCTCGGTTGCTTCACGCTCGGTGATGCCGAAGAACTCCGGGTCGAAGTCGGCGACGTCGTCCAGGAAAGCGCCCCATTTACAGACCGTCCGGCCCGGGACGCCGGGCTCCGGGTCGTAGAACTCCTCGACGTCCCAGCGGTGGGAGGGAACCTCGGTGACGAAGTCGTCGCCGCGTAGCAACGCTTCCCACAACCGTTCCGGGGAGTCGATGCCTCCCGGCAGTCTGCACGCCATACCGATGACGGCAACCGGAGTGACACCCGTCCTGTCCACGTCTTTCACCTCTCCATACCCCGCGCGTACCACCGGGCTTCGGTGCAGCTTTTCCCAGCGATCAGCTCGAATCTCATTCGCTTGCGGGGCGCCGCTGCGCTGCGCGAGCGAGCGAACCCGTCGACCAAGCCCTGCCCCCGCGCCGAAGCCAACCTCACATTCGTGAGGTGATCGCAGCGTATCCGGTTTGCTCGGTCGATGTGGAAAAATCGTGCAGACGTACAAGAATTGTGCGTATCTTCACGCGGCCGCCGGGAGCCGCCCGGCCACCGCGGCCGAGTCGGCCGACGCGCCCGAATCAGCGGGCTGCGGGCTTGCCGCGGGCGGGTCCGACAACCTCCCGCAACCCTGCCCGGCGGCTCAAAATCGCTGGTTAACAGCGTAAGATCCGCAATGCGGCGCGCCACGGGGCGGTCCCCGAGTGTGGTTCGGCGCCTCGCGCGCCAGCGCCCGCGCCGACGGTCGAAGCGGGTCCTCGGGACTGGACTTAGCGGAGGTTGGCTCCGACGCCACACCTCTGTTCGTAAGGAGGAACCGCCGTACCGGCCCGTCCGGAAAACGTAGCTACCGGGTAGTTGCGCGGGCGTGAGGCAGACGCCGATCAGGCTGGTGGAGGCGGGCGGAGTTGAGCGGATTTTGCGAAACCGCCCACGCGCGTGCCCGCGGCGGCATACACTTCGATTCTCAGTACCGCAGCCTGCCAGCAGGCGCGGCGCTACTACGGGATTGTTGCTGAGGTTTCGCTCGAAGCTAGCGGCATTTATATTTTTGTGCGTGCAATTCGGCTTATTTATGGCGCTCGAATGCGGCTCTTGTTCCACACCCTTTTCGTTTTGCGGCCCCGCCATTCGGATCACTCCGAAGGACGGGGCCGCAAAACAAAGGGCTTATTGCGCCAGCTGAACAGCCGCCTTTGCGTACTGACCCTCGCAGGCGCGCGCGAACACCGACTTGAGAACCTCGAGGTAACGAGTCACCGATTCGCGAGCGACCGGGTTGTTCGGGAAGTTCACCATGATGGAAACCTCGTCGAAAAGCCGGATCACCGAGAAGTACAGATAAGCGGGGTTCCGGCCGTCGTTGTAAGCCGTCGCATTTGCACCCTTCAAAGCGGTGGCGACCACGGCGGAAAGGGGCGGCAGGCCGGCGTCCATGTAGTTCGTCATGAAGAACTGCGATGAATTCCGCTTGAGCCAGGGCGCCAATTCCAGAACACGCTCGTACGGCACGTTCGCCATATCCATGTTGTCGTCGAATGACGCCTGAGTGGAGCGAGCCGTCTCTTCGAAGGAATTCGGGTCGATGGCGACCGTGAAAGGCACCGCACCGGTGAACCAGCCCATCGACAGATACTCCTCGGGGGAATTCCGCTTGTCGACCGGAGTCATGCCGTTGTAGGTTTCCTGGCCGGTCAATTCGTAGTGCGCCAATGCAACGCAGCCGAACAGGCCGCCGCTGAAGCGGGCGTTCGCCGCCATGCAAGTGGCCTCGAACTTGGCCGTTTGCTGCGGAGTCATCAACTTCTCGATCATGATGTCGCCACCGCACGCGTGCGACTGCTCACCCAGCGGCAACGGGAACTCCGGCAGACCGCCTCCGTTGTTCTCGGCGAAGTCGATCCATTTGCGGACCTCGGGAGTGTCCAGCGTCGCTTCGGCCGAGATCTTCGCCTCGCGAAGGCAGAAATTGTCGTGGCTGCCCGGCTCCGGCATGACCAGAGGCGGTTTGCCCTCGAGCAATGCGCGGTAGTTGGTCAGGATTTCGACGTAGAGCGAGGAAACCACGGCCGGGTCGCAATGCAGGTGGTCGACGATCGCAAACAGCGAGCAGTGGTTCTCGTGCTGAATCAGACCGAAGCGGAAGCAGTCCCATTCCAGCGGCGGCGGCGTGGAGACAACCAGTTCGCGCCATTCCGCCTGTGTCATTTCGCCATGCTGGACCGGAGCCAGTTGAATGTCGCGCGGGTTCTGAATCTTGTGCCGAACAATGTCTTTCGGGCCGTTGTATTCGAACCAGCTGCGGTACGTTTCGTGCCGCCGCGCGTGCGCATTGATGACGTGCGTCATGGTCCGGATATCGCACTTGCCCGGAATCTCCCAGGAGCCCATTACGAGCCTGGAGTAATCGAGGCCACGTTCACCGAATTCCACATAACCGCGCAAATGGCCGGCCTGCATGGAACTGGGCGGCACATCTACCACCGGCGCTTTTGCGGCTTTCGCACGTGATGCCGGCGTTGGCTGCCAGGTGACAACCGAACCTGGGCCGGGCTCCCAGTCGTAGACGATTCCTACGCCGAGAGTGACGTCTGCTGATCCCCCGCCTATGATCACGCTTCCTCCTCGATTTCTGCCGACTGCCAAGCAGCGGCGCTTGGTCTTTTCTACCTCATACAGGTGTTGCTGCGTCGCCTTTTGACGTCAATTGCTCGTAAAGGTGATCTGCCAAGCCCCGAACGGTCGTGATGTCGGTTGTCGTGACGCGGATCTTGACCTCTGACTCGATATGGGTGCGCAGTTCCAGGTTGCCCAGCGAGTCCATGCCGAACTCGGAAATCGGTCGGTCGACGTCGACAGACCTGCGCAGAATCAGGCCCACTTGCTCGGAGATCATCCGGCGCAGCCGGGCCGGCCATTCCTCGCGGTCCAGCTCGGCGAGTTCGGCCAAAAACTTGCTGCCGCCCGACCGGCCCTTGCCGGCGGACTTGAACGCCTCTGCGAACGGAGTGCGCTGAGCGAAGGCGGTGAGCCAGGCCGACCCGATGACCGGGGCGTAGCCGGTGTACGGCCGGTTGTGCCGCAACAGTGCCTCGAAGGCGTAGGCGCCTTCCTCCGGCTCGATCGCGTCGCCCGAGGTCTCAGCGAAGTCGGTGCCGCGGCCGATCTCGGCCCAGGCTCCCCAGGCGATCGAGGTGGCCGGTAGCCCCTGGGCGCGCCGCCACAGGGTGAAGGCGTCCAGCCAGCTGTTGGCCGCGGCGTAGGCTCCCTGCCCCGGTGAGCCGGCCAGCGCTGCCGCAGAGGAGAAGGAGCAGAACCAGTCGAGTTCGTGTCCCTGCGTCGCTTCGTGCAGATGCCACGCGCCGCGCACCTTGGGCGCCCAGTCGCGCTCGATGAGTTCCTCGGTGATGTTGGGCAACGTCGCGTCCTCGACCACCGCGGCTCCGTGCAGCACGCCGCGCAGCGGCAGACCGGTGGCGGTGGCGGCGGACACCAGCCGCTGTGCGGTGCCGGGTTCGGCGATGTCGCCGCATTCCACGACGACATCGGCGCCGATGGAGCGGATCATCTCGATGGTCTCCAGCGCCTTCTGGCTGGGCTGCGAGCGCGAGCTGAGCACGATGCGGCCTGCCCCCGCGCCGGCGATCTTCTCGGCCAGGAATAGTCCCAGACCCCCGAGGCCACCGGTGATGATGTATGAGCTGTCGCCGCGGAACACCTGGGCCTGCTCGGGCGGAAGCACGACGCTGCTGCGGCCCGCGTGCGGGACGTCGAGGATCAGCTTGCCGGTGTGCTCGGCCGCACCCATGATCCGGACCGCGGTCGCCGCCTCGGCCAACGGGTAGTGGGTGGCCTCGGGCATCGGCAGCACGCCGCTTGCGGTCTTTTCGTAAACCTTCTCGAGCAGTCCCCGGACCTGCGCGGGATGCGTCCGGGACATCAATGCCAGGTCGACACCGAAGAAGGCGAGATTCTGCCGGAAGGGGAACAGGCCCACTTTGGTGTCCTGGTAGATGTCCAGCTTGCCGATCTCGACGAACCGTCCGCCCATGGCCAGCAGCCGGATCCCGGCCAGTTGTGCCGCTCCGGTCACCGAGTTCAGCACGATGTCGACGCCGTAGCCGTCGGTGTCACGGCGGATCTCGTCGGCGAACTCGGTGCTGCGGGAGTCATAGACGTGCTCGATACCCATGTCGCGCAGAATCTGCCGCCGCTGCTCGCTCCCGGCGGTGGCGAAGATCTCGGCGCCGGCGGCGCGCGCGATGGCGATGGCGGCCTGGCCCACCCCACCGGTGCCGGAGTGGATGAGCACCTTGTCGCCGGAGCGGATCCGGGCCAGCTCCTCGAGGCCATACCAGGCCGTGGCCGAGGCGGTGGTGACAGCCGCGGCCTGGGCGTCGGTCAGCCCGGCGGGCAATGTGGCGGCCAGGCCGGCGTCACACGTGACGAAAGTTGACCAGCAGCCGTCCGGGGACAGACCGCCCACGTGGTCACCGACCTTGTGGTCGGTGACGCCGGAACCGACCGCGGTCACCACGCCCGCGAAATCGAGGCCGAGTGGCGGCTGCTTGCCGTCGAAGGTCGGGCAACGCCCGTAAGCCGCCAGCACGTCGGCGAAGTTGATGCTGGCCGCGCTGACCGCGACCTCGATCTCGTTCGGGCCCGGTGGCACCCGGTCGAAGGCGGCGAACTCCATGGTCTGCAGATCACCGGGGACACGGACCTGCAGCCGCATGCCCCCCTCCTGATGGTCGATGACGGTGTTGCGGCGTTCTTCGGGCCGCAGCGGAGTCGGGTACAGGCGTGCGGTGTACCACTGGTCGTCGCGCCAGGCGGTCTCGTCTTCGTCGCTGGCCAGCAACAGTTGTCGCGCCACATTTTCGGCGCTCTGGTCGCCAAGCTCGTTCGGTAGGTCGATGTAGCTGACCTTCAGGTTCGGGTGCTCGGCACCGATCACCCGCAGCAGGCCGCGCAGCCCACCCTGCTCGAGGTTGGGGGAGTCGTCGGCCAGCACCGTCTGGGCGTTGCGGGTCACCACGTACAGCCGAGGCGATTGGCCTACCAATTCGGGAAGTTCGCGGGCGATGCGAACCGCCAGCTTGACGTACTCCTGGCCGCGGACGATCGAATCCTCATCCGCACCGCTTTGCCGTTCGGTGAGCACGACTAAACCTGAGAAGGCGCCGGATTCGAATTGAGCGCGCAGCCGCGCGGCCGCGGCGTCGTGGTCACCATGCAGCGGCCAGGACATCGTGGTGCTCTGCGCGTCGTGCATCTTCAGGGCGTCGGTCAGCTGGGTGGCCACCATGTCGGTGGTTTCCGCGGTGCTGATCAGCAGCCAGTTGCCGGGCTCGGTCACCGTCTTCTCGGGCAGTTCGTGCTGCTGCCACTCGATGGTCAGCAGTCGCTCGCCCAGGACGCGGTCGCGTTCGCCGTTCTGGGAGACGCCGGTGCCCATCTGCAGGCCGCGCACCGCCAGCAGCACGGTGCCGTGTTCGTCGAGGACGTCGATGTCCGCGGTCACCCCGGTGCCGTCCGGGGTCACCGTGGTCAGGCAGTAGTGGGCGTTGCGGGCTGGACCGAAGGAGCGGATACGGCTGACGCCCAACGGCAGAAGCAGGCCGCCGTTACCGACGGTGCGGACGCTCGGGTGCGCGGCGACGGACTGGAAGCATGCGTCCAACAGCGCCGGGTGAATCCCGTAACCGCCCTGCTGTGAGCGGATCGAGCCCGGCAGTCCGACCTCGGCCAGCACGGTCTCTTCGGTTTCGGCGGTGTAGGCCTCGGCCAGGCCACCGAAAGCCGGTCCGAACTGGATGCCGCGCAGGTCGGCCTCAAGCCGAAGATCGTCACCCGCGATCGCGACCTGGTGGGCAGCCAGCAGGGCCTCGATGTCGCGCGGTGCCGGCTGGTCTGCGGCTTCTTCGTCGTTCAGGGCGTGCAGCACGGCCGACGCCCGGCGCGAGCGCTCCCCGCCCTGGGTGGTCTCCACCGAGAACGGGACCAACCCGGGCGCCTCGACCGTGGCGGTGGCGCCGACGTAGGTTTCCTCGTCCAGCAGCAGCATCTGCTCGAACTTCACGTCGCGGACCTCGGCCGCGTCACCCAGGACAGTGCGGGCCGCGGTCAGCGCCATCTCGCAGTACGCGGCGCCGGGCAGCGCGGCAGCACCGTGAATCTGGTGGTCGGCGAGCCAGGGGAGAGCCTCGGTGCCGATGTCGCTCTGCCAGACGTGGCGCTCCGGCTCTTCGGGCAGTCGCACGTGCGCGCCCAGCAGCGGATGCACGGCGAGGGCGTGGGTGTGCGCGAGGCGGTCGGTGCTTTCCAGCAGCATCAGGCGGCGATGGGTCCACGCCGGCAGCGTCGCGTCCAGCAGGCGCCCACCCGGGTAGAGCGCAGCGAAGTCCACCGCGGCGCCCGCGGCGTACAGGTCGCCGATGAGGCCGCGCAGGCCGTGTGGCAGGGGCTGCTCGCGGCGCATCGCGGCCAAGGCGGCCGCGGTCATGTCCAGGCTGCGGGCGGTCTGATCGACGGCGTGGGTGAGCAGCGGGTGCGGGGACAGCTCGGTGAAGACCCGGAAGCCGTCTTCGAGGGCGGCCTGGACGGCGGCGGCGAAGCGCACGGTGTGGCGCAGGTTGTCGGCCCAGTAATAGGCGTCGCAGTACGGCTCTTCGCGGGGGTCGAACGAGGTGGCGGAGTAGTAGGGAACCTGCGGTTCCAGGGCGGTGATGTCCTCCAGGGCCTCGGTCAGGTCGTCGAGGATCGGGTCGACCTGGGGGGAGTGGGAGGCCACGTCGACGGCCACCTCGCGGGCCATCACGTCGCGCTCTTCCCACGCCGCGACCAGCTCGCGCACCGTTTCGGTGGCGCCGCCGATCACGGTGGACTGCGGCGAGGCGACCACGGCGACCACGGCGTCGTTCACGCCACGCGCCATGAGTTCCGAAAGAACCTGCTGGGCGGGAAGTTCCACCGATGCCATGGCGCCGGCGCCGGAGATGCGGGTCATCAGCTTGGAGCGCCGGCAGATGACCTTGACGCCGTCTTCCAGCGACAGGGCGCCGGCGACGACGGAGGCCGCCGACTCCCCGAGGGAGTGCCCGATCACCGCGCCGGGGGTGACGCCGTAGTGCTTCATGGTGGCGGCCAGGGCGACCTGCATGGCGAACAGGGTGGGCTGCACGCGGTCGATGCCGGTGACCTTCTCGGGGGCGGTCATCGCCTCGGTGACCGAGAAGCCGGACTCCGCGGCGATCAGCGGCTCGATCTCGGCGATCGTGTCGGCGAACACCGGCTCGGTGGCCAACAGGTCCTTGCCCATCTCGGCCCACTGCGAGCCCTGCCCGGAAAACACCCAGACGGGTCCCAGCTTGTCCTGGCCGGCTGCGGGCGGGTACGGCGTCTCACCGTCGGCCACCGCGCGCAACGCGTCGCCCAGCTCGTCGGCCGTCGCGGCCAGCACAGCGGTGCGCACCGGGCGGTGACTGCGACGGCGGGCAAGCGTGTAGGCCAGGTCGGAGATGTCCAGATCTTCCTGGGCGTCCACCCAGTCGGCGAGCCTGCCGGCGGTCGTACGCAACGCCTCCTCGGAACTGGCCGAGACCGGGAAGAGCAGGGCGCCTTCCAGCCCGGTACTGCCGTCGGGCAACACGGTTTGGCCGGCCGGTGCGGGCGCTTGTTCCACAATGGCGTGCACGTTGGTGCCCGACATGCCGTATGACGACACCGCCGCCCGCCGGGGGGTGGCCCGGTCATCCTTCGGCCACGGCGTAACCTCCTGCGGCACAAACAGATTGCTCTCAATCGCGGCAATTTTGTCCGGCATGGTGTTGAAGTGCAGGTTCTGCGGAACCACGCCGTGCTGCACGGCCAGCACCGCCTTCATCAGCCCCAGCGCGCCGGCGGTGGACTGGGTGTGGCCGAAGTTGGTCTTTACCGACCCGAGGGCGCACGGGCCGTTGTTGCCGTAGACCGCGGCCAGGCTCTCGAATTCGACCGGGTCGCCGACCGGCGTGCCGGTGCCGTGGGCTTCGACCATGCCGACGGTGTCGGGGTCGACGTCGGCGGCGTCCAGCGCGGTGCGATACACGGCCTCTTGGGCGTCGACGGACGGGGTCACGATGTTGACGGTGTGGCCGTCCTGGTTGGCCGCGGTGCCGCGCATGACGGCCAGGATCCGGTCGCCGTCGCGCTGCGCGTGGTCAAGCCGCTTGAGCAGCAGCACCACGGCGCCCTCGCCGGAGACGAATCCGTCGGCCTCGACGTCGAAGGCGTGGCAGCGGCCGGAGCGCGAGAGCATGCCGTTGGCCGAACCCGAGGCGAAGCGGCGGGGTTCGAGCATCGCGTAGACGCCGCCGGCGAACGCCAGGTCGCTCTCGCCGTCGTTGATGCTGCGGAAAGCCAGGTGCGCCGCGAACAGGCCGGAGGAGCAGGCGGTGTCGACGGTGACCGAGGGTCCGCGCAGTCCCAGCGCGTAGGAGACCCGGCCCGACGCCATGCAGGAGTTGGTGCCGGTGTTGCCGTACGGACCTTCCAGGGTGCCGGTCTCGGCCTGCACGAACTGGTAGTCACCGTGGTTGAGGCCGATAAACACCCCGGTGGGCGTGTTGGCCAGCTGCGCCGGCGTCATGCCCGCGTGTTCCATGGCCTCCCAGGAGGTCTCCAGCAGCAGGCGATGCTGCGGGTCCATGGCGACCGCTTCTTTTTCCGCGATGCCGAAGAACTCGGGGTCGAAGTCGCCGATGTTCTCCACGAAGGCGCCCCACTTGCAGTGGGAGCGACCGGGCACGCCGGGTTCGGGGTCGTAGTACTCCTCGACATCCCAGCGGTCCAGCGGCACCTCGGTGACGAAGTCTTCGCCGCGCAGCAACGCCTGCCAGAGCTGTTCGGGTGAGTTGATGCCCCCCGGCAACCGGCACGCCAGACCAATGACCGCAACCGGTACGCGTGTCTTATCCACGGTCGTACGTCATCTCCTTAGCCCGCGCTTTGAACCCTCTTCGGCAAGTTCTCGTCGAACTTCGGTCCGCGCTGCCCCAGCCCGCAGCGATGGACGCGTACACCGACCCCCAGATTTCGGCGCCAACTACATAGTTGGGCGCGCTCAGAAGCGTAACCAATTGATTCGTCGCATGTAGAAAAATCGTGCGAACGTACAAAAATAATCAGCCGAGGTGACATCAATCACATCAGCTCGCCGCACCGCATTGTGGCGTGGTGCAAAGGTAAAACAGCAGTTCATAGCCCTGCAATGGCCGCACGGCGGCTAGTTGGGCGGTGATCGGCCGCCGCGCGGTCCGCTGCGCCTTTCCCTGCCCCGTGATGGTGAAGGACCTTCGACGGGTGCGCCGATTTAGGTAGCTGGGTGGTTTCCTGGATCGGTCATTTTTCCGTCGGCCGTCAGGCGGACGCCGGAACATCCTGAGCGGCAGCGAGCCTTTCGGAAATCCGGTCAGCCAGGTCGCGAACCGTGGTGATCTCGTTGGACGTCAGCCGTACTCCGGTCTCCGTCTGGATGTGGGTGCGCAACTCGAGGTTGCCCAGCGAATCGAGTCCGTATTCCGACAGCGCCCAGTCCGGGTCGACGGCACGCCGCAGGATCAGGCTGACACCCTCGGATATCACGCGCCGCAGCTGGCCGGGCCACTCCTCGACAGGAAGCTCCATGAGCTTCGCGACGAGCTTGTTGGTGCCCGAGCGGCCCTTCGAGGATTTGAACAACTCGGCGAACGGGCTGCGCTGAGCAAAGGCGTTGAGCCAGGGCGAGCCGATCACCGGGGCGTAACCGGTGTACGGCCGGTTGTGACGCAGCAACGCCTCGAACGCGTACGCGCCTTCGTCGGCACCGATGGCCTCGCCTTCACCGGACTGCTCGGCGAACGTCGTGGCGCGACCGACCTCTTCCCATGCACCCCAGGCGATCGACGTCGCGGGCAGCCCCTGCGCCCGCCGCCAGTGGGTGAAGGCGTCCAGCCAGCTGTTGGCGGCCGCGTATGCGCCCTGACCGGGCGAGCCCACCAGCGCCGCCGCTGAGGAGAAGGAGCAGAACCAGTCGAGTTCGTGTCCCTGGGTCGCTTCGTGCAGGTGCCAGGCGCCGTCCACCTTCGGTGCCCAGTCGCGCTGGATGAGCTCGTCGGTGATGTTCGGCAGGGTGGCGTCCTCGACGACCGCGGCCCCGTGCAGGATCCCGCGTAACGGCAGACCGGTGGCGGTCGCAGCGGACACCAGTCGCGGTGCGGTGCCCGCCTCGGCGATGTCGCCACACTCAACGACCACGTCGGACCCGATCGAACGGATCAATTCGATTGTCTCCGAAGCCTTTTCGCTGGGGGCCGAGCGTGAGCTGAGCACGATGCGACCGGCGCCGGCCGCAGCCATCTTCTCCGCGAGGAACAGGCCGAGACCACCCAAACCGCCGGTGATGATGTAGGCGCCGTCGCTGCGGAACGCCTGTGATTGCTCAGGTGGCAGCACCACGCTGCTGCGACCGGCGTGCGGCACCTCGAGGATCAGCTTGCCGGTGTGCTCGGCCGCGCCCATCACCCGGATCGCGGTGGCCGCATCGGCCAGCGGGTAACTGGTGCTCTCGGGTATCGGCAGCACGCCCTCGGCGCTCGCGTTGTACACCGTGGTCAACAGCTCGCGAACCGCTCCCGGATCGGTGGCTGACAGCAATCCCAGGTCAAGACCGTGGAACGAGAGGTTCTGCCGGAACGGGTAGAGGCCGAGCTTGGTGTCACCGTAGATGTCGCGCTTGCCGATCTCGACGAACTGCCCGCCGCGCGCCAAGAGTTTGATCCCCGCCAACTGGGCGGCGCCGAACACCGAGTTGAGGACGATGTCCACCCCGTAGCCGTCGGTGTCGTTGCGGATCTGCTCGGCGAACTTGACGCTGCGGGAGTCGTAAACGTGCTCGATTCCCATGTCGCGCAGCAGTTCTCGACGCGACTCGCTGCCCGCAGTGGCGTAGATCTGGGCGCCGGCGGCACGCGCGATCGCGATGGCGGCCTGGCCCACTCCACCGGTCGCGGAATGGATCAGCACCTTGTCGCCGGCCCTGATGCGGGCCAGATCCTGCAGGCCGTACCAGGCGGTGGCCGACGCGGTGGTGATCGCGGCAGCCTGGGCGTCGGTCAGCGCGTCGGGGATCGGGGTGGCCAAGCGTGCATCGCAGGTGACGAAGGTTGCCCAGCAGCCGCTGGCCGACAGGCCGCCGACGCGGTCGCCGACTTTGAGGTCGGTGACGTCGGGTCCCACCGCCGTCACCACCCCGGCGAAGTCGGTGCCCAGCTGAGGCTGCTGTCCGTCGGCGGTCTGGTAACGGCCGAATGTGACGAGGACGTCGGCGAAGTTGATGCTGGACGCACCGACGGCGACCTCGACCTCGCCGGGTCCGGGTGCGACGCGTTGGAAGGCGGCGAATTCCAGCGTCTGCAGATCACCGGGGTTGCGGATCTGCAGGCGCATGCCCTGGTGCTCGTGGTCCACCACGGTGGTCTGACGCTCGTCGGGCCCGAGTGGGGTGGGGCTCAGGCGCGCGGTGTACCACTCGTCGTTGCGCCAGGCGGTCTCGTCTTCTTCGGACTCGGTGAGGAGCAGCTGACGGGTCACCTGCTCGGCGCCGGTGTGTTCGTCGACGTCGATGTAGGTGACCTTGAGGTGGGGGTGTTCGGCGCTGATCACCCGCAGCAGGCCGCGCAGCCCGCCCTGTTCGAGGTTGGGGCAGTCGTCGGCCAGCACCGTCTGGGCGTTGCGGGTCACGACGTACAGGCGGGCGGTTTGGCCCTCGATGTCGGGCAGTTCTCGCGCGATGCGCACGACGTGCTCGACGTACTCTCTGCCCCGATCGACCGGGCTCCCGGCCTCCGTGTCCGCGCTCTTCGGTGCGGTGAGGACGACCACGCCGCTGAAGGCGTTGGCGCTGAGCTGTTCGCGCAGCACCGCGGCCTGGGCCTGGTGATCGTCATTCAGCAGCCAGGAGATCGTCGTGCTGTCCGAATCGTGCATCTTCAGCGTGTCGGTGAGCTGAGTCGCCATCATGTCGGCGGCGTCGGACGTGCTGACGAGCAGCCAGTTGCCGGGCTCGGTCACGGCCTTGTCCGACAAGTCGCGCTGTTGCCATTCGATGGTCAGCAGCCGCTCGGCCAGTACGCGGTCGCGTTCGCTGCCCGGCGACGCACCGGTGCCCATCTGCAGGCCGCGGACCGCCACCAGCACGGTGCCGTGCTCGTCGAGGATGTCGATGTCGGCGGTCACCCCGGTCGCGTCCGGGGTCACCGTCGTCAGGCAGTACCGGGCATGCCGGGCCGAAGCGTAGGCGCGCAGCCGGCTGACCCCCAGCGGCAGCAGCAGGCCACCACCTCCGGCATTGCCGACGCCGGGGTGCGCGGCCACCGATTGGAAGCAGGCGTCCAGCAGCGCGGGATGCACCCCGTAGGCGCCCTGCTGCGCGCGGATCGAACTGGGCACGGCGACCTCGGCCAGCACGGTGTCACCGGCTTCCTCGGTGACGTGCGCCGCGGTCAGGCCGCTGAATGCCGGACCGTACTGGATGCCCCGGCTGTCGAACTCGTGGCGAAGGTCGTCGCCGTCGGCCGGGTTGGTGTGCGATGCCAGCAGAGCCTCGATGTCGTGCGGGGCCGGCGGCGCCGCGTCGGTGTCTGCGGCATGCAGCATCGCCGAGGCGCGCCGGGAACGTTCGCCGTTCGCTCCGTTCTCCGTGGTCTCCACCAGGAACGGGACGACACCGGGCGCCTCGACCGTCGCGGTGGCCCCGACGGGACTCACCTCGTCGAGAAGCAGCAGCTTCTCGAACCGGATGTCGCGGACCTCGGCGTCGTCACCGAAGACGGTGCGGGCGGCGGCCAGCGCCATCTCGCAATAGGCCGCGCCGGGAAGTGCTGCGGCACGGTGGATTTGGTGATCGCCCAGCCATGGCTGCGATTCGGTGCCGACATCTCCCTGCCAGACGTGACGCTCCGGCTCCTCGGGCAGTCGCACATGCGCGCCCAGCAGCGGATGCACGGCCACGGTGTTGGCGTGCGCGAGTCGGTCGGTGCTCTCCTCGAGCAGCAGCCGGCGATGGGTCCACGCCGGCAGCGGCGTCTCCACCAGGTTGCCGCCCGGGTAGAGCACCGCGAAGTCCACCGCGGCGCCAGCGGTGTACAGGTCGCCGATGAGGCCGCGCAGGCCGTGCGGCAGGGGCTGCTCGCGTCGCACGGAGGCCAGGGCGGCGGCGGTCATGTCGATACCGCGGGCGGTCTGGTCGACGGCGTGGGTGAGCAGCGGGTGCGGGGACAGCTCGGTGAAGACCCGGAAGCCGTCTTCGAGGGCGGCCTGGACGGCCGCGGCGAAGCGCACGGTGTGGCGCAGGTTGTCGGCCCAGTAGTAAGCGTCGAAATAGGGCTCTTCGCGGGGGTCGAAGGAGGTCGACGAGTAGTAGGGGACCTCGAATTCCTGGGCGCTGATCTCTTCCAGGGCCTCGGTCAGGTCGTCGAGGATCGGGTCGACCTGGGGGGAGTGGGAGGCCACGTCGACGGCCACCTCGCGGGCCATCACGTCGCGCTCCTCCCACGCGGCGATCAGCTCGCGTACTGCGTCGGTGGCTCCACCGATCACGGTGGACTGTGGTGAGGCGACCACGGCGACGGTCACATCCGTGATGCCGCTGCCCAGCAACTCCGAAAACACCTGCTGGGCGGGAAGTTCCACCGATGCCATGGCGCCGGCGCCGGAGATGCGGGTCATCAGCTTGGAGCGCCGGCAGATCACCTTGACGCCGTCTTCCAGCGACAGGGCGCCGGCGACGACGGAGGCCGCGGACTCCCCGAGGGAGTGCCCGATCACCGCGCCGGGGGTGACGCCGTAGTGCTTCATCGTGGCGGCCAGGGCGACCTGCATGGCGAACAGGGTGGGCTGCACGCGGTCGATGCCGGTGACCTTCTCGGGGGCGGTCATCGCCTCGGTGACCGAGAAGCCGGACTCGGCGGCGATCAGCGGCTCGATCTCGGCGATCTTTTCGGCGAACACCGGCTCGGTGGCCAACAGGTCCTTGCCCATCTCGGCCCACTGCGAGCCCTGCCCGGAAAACACCCACACCGGCCCGCGGTCGTCCTGACTCACGGCGGGCGGGTGGGGCAATTCGCCGCCGGCGATGTCGCGCAACGCGTTTGACAGCTCGGTGGCGGTGTCGGCCAGCAGTGCCGTCCGCACGGTGCGGTGACCGCGGCGGCGCGCCAGAGTGTAGGCGAGGTCTTTCAGCGCGACATCCGGCTGGGTGTCGATCCATTCGGCAAGCCGCCCCGCGGTTTCGCGCAGCGCCTCCTCCGAACTCGCCGACACCGGGAAGACGAGCGTGCCTTCAAGTCCCGTGCTGCCGTCCGTTAACACAGTCTGGGCAACTCGGACCTGCGCCGGCGCCTGTTCCACGATGGCGTGCACGTTGGTGCCCGACATGCCGTACGAGGACACCGCGGCCCGCCGGGGCTGGTCGGTGTCACTGATCGGCCACGGCGTAACTTCCTGCGGGATAAAGAGATTGGTGTCAATCTCGGCCATCTGGTCGGGCATGGTGTGGAAGTGCAGGTTCTGCGGCACCACGCCGTGCTGCACGGCCAGAATGGCTTTCAGCAGTCCCAGTGCTCCGGCGGTCGACTGGGTGTGGCCGAAGTTGGTCTTCACCGACCCGACCGCGCAGGGCCCGTCGGTGCCGTAAACCGCCGCCAGGCTGGCGTATTCGAGCGGATCGCCCACCGGGGTGCCGGGGCCGTGGGCTTCGACCATGCCGACGGTGCTGGGGTCGACGCCGCCCGCCGCCAGCGCCGCCCGGTACACAGCCTCCTGCGCGTCGGCCGAGGGGGTCACGATGTTGACGGTGTGACCGTCCTGGTTGGCTGCCGTTCCGCGAATGACGGCCAGGATCCGGTCGCCGTCGCGCTGCGCGTCCGGCAGCCTCTTGAGCAGCAGTACGACGGCGCCCTCGCCGGAGACGAACCCATCGGCCTCCACGTCGAAGGCGTGGCAGCGGCCGCTGCGCGAGAGCATGCCGTTGGCCGAACCCGAGGCGAAGCGGCGGGGTTCGAGCATCGCGTACACGCCCCCGGCGAAGGCCAGATCACTCTCACCCTCGCTCAGGCTGCGGGCCGCCAGATGCGCGGCGAACAATCCCGACGAGCAGGCGGTGTCGACGGTGACCGCGGGCCCGCGCAGTCCCAGCGCGTAGGAGACCCGGCCCGACGCCATGCAGGAGTTGGTGCCGGTGTTGCCGTACGGACCTTCCAGCGCGCCGGTCTCGGCCTGCACGAACTGGTA
Organism: Mycobacterium sp. 23; assembly: GCF_048287075.1. Taxonomy (NCBI): domain Bacteria; kingdom Bacillati; phylum Actinomycetota; class Actinomycetes; order Mycobacteriales; family Mycobacteriaceae; genus Mycobacterium; species Mycobacterium sp. 23. The sequence continues at coordinate 939,075 of NZ_JBLVUX010000005.1, read as the reverse complement.
GTCGGCGTGGGTGAAACCGATGAAGACACCGGTCAGCGAGTCGGCCATCTGCGTGGGGGTCAGGCCGGCGTGTTCCATGGCCTCCCAGGAGGTCTCCAGCAGCAGTCGGTGCTGGGGGTCCATGGCGATGGCTTCTCGTTCCGAGATGCCGAAGAATTCGGGGTCGAAGTCGCCGAGGTTGTCCATGAACGCGCCCCACTTGCAGTGGGAGCGACCGGGTACGCCGGGTTCTGGGTCGTAGTACTCGTCGATGTCCCAGCGGTCCAGCGGTACCTCGGTGACGAAGTCTTCGCCGCGCAGCAACGCCTGCCAGAGCTGTTCAGGTGAATTGATGCCACCCGGCAGGCGGCACGCCAGACCAATGACCGCAACCGGCGTAACGCGTGCTTTCTCCACGGTGGTACGTCATCTCCTTAGCCCGCGCTTCAAGCCATCTTCGGCAAGTTCGTGTCGAACTCCGCTCCGTGCCGCCCCAACCCGCAGCAGCGGACGCACTCGCCGACCCCCACACTCCGGCGCCTACGTCGTAGTCAGGCGCGATCAGAAGCGTATCGGGTCGCTTCGCCGCATGTAGAAAAATCGTGCGAACGTACAAAAATTTTCGTTCAAGGTGACGTCAATCACACCGCGTCGTGGCTGTCGGACGGGCGCGGCAAACGGCGGCAAAAGGCCAGCTTAGGGCGCTCGAACCGGAGAATGGGACGCTCGCGCAACCGGAGCCGGGCTGGGCGGCGTTCGGTGTGGCCTTCCCTGCCTGGAGATGGTGAACAGCCATCGGTGTGCCGACGGCCGCGGCACCCGGATCGGGCGGCCCGCGGCTGCGGTTGCGGGCGGCGCCGCGAACCGTGTGACCCGCGACCGACCCGCAGACGATCTGGTCGCCCGGGAATGAGCCGGGCCCCGTCGTTTCCTCGTGGAACATGTTGACCCACACGCAGACCCGCGCCCGGTTCGATACGGCCGAGATGACCGGCGAAAGTCGAGGTACGAGCTCATTCAGCAACCCCGGCGCGGGGACCGGCGCACCGATGCTCCGGGCGGGATCGGCAGGTGGGGTGATTCGACTTCAGCGATACGGACCACGTGGGGCGTGTTCCGGCGGGTAGTGTGCGATCCCGTGGTTGGCTCTTCTATCCCCGCTGTGCTGCGCGAACGCGCCAGCCTGAATCCCAACGGCCCGGCGCTCACCTACATCAACTACGACCAGGAGTGGGAAGGCGTCGAAGAGACGCTGACCTGGGCGCAGTTGCACCGCCGCACGCTCAACATCGCCGAGCAGCTCAAGCAGAACGGTGCGCCCGGTGACCGGGCGCTGATCCTCGCGCCCCAGGGCCTCGAGTACGTCGTCGGATTCCTGGGCGCGCTGCAGGCCGGTTTCATCGGTGTCCCGCTGTCGGTGCCCTACGGGGGCGCCCACGACGAGCGGACCATCTCCGTGCTGGCCGACACCGCACCGTCGGTGATCCTGACCACTTCGGCCGCCGTCGCCAACGTCAAGGAATGCGTTGAGCCGCAGGCGGGTGAAAATCCGCCGGCGATCCTGGAAGTCGATCTGCTGGACCTCGATTCGCGGCCGAAGTCGTCCCGCCCGGGCAGTGCCGCCGACGAGGGGTCGCGAACGTCGTACCTGCAGTACACGTCAGGCTCGACGCGCACACCCGCCGGCGTCACGGTCTCCAACGCCAACGTGTTCGCCAATTTCGAACAGATCATGGCCGACTTCTTCGTCAACGAGGGCGGTGTGCCGCCCGCGGACCTGGACGTGGTGTCCTGGCTGCCGCTCTACCACGACATGGGCCTGCTGCTCGGGGCGATCATGCCGATCCTGGCCGGCCGGCGTACGGTGCTGACCAGTCCGGTGGCGTTCCTGCAGCGTCCAGCCCGCTGGACGCAGCTGATGGCCCGCTACGGGACCACCATCTCGGCCGGACCGAATTTCGCGTTCGACATCGCCGTCCGCAAGACCTCCGACGAGGATCTGGCCGGGTTCGATCTGAGCGGCGTGCACACCGTCCTGAACGGAAGTGAGCGGGTACAGCCGGCGACTCTCAAGCGATTCGCCGATCGGTTCGCCCGGTTCGGTTTTGCCGCCAAGGCGTTGCGGCCGGCCTACGGCATGGCCGAAGCGACGGTGTACATCGCCACCCGCAAGGTCGGCGACCCGCCCGAGATCGTGGATTTCGATTCCGAGAAGCTGCCGGACGGCCAGGCGGTACGGGTCGAAAAGGGAAGCGGCACACCGCTTGTCAGCTACGGCGTGCCGAAGTCGCAACTTGTCCGGATCGTCGACGGTGACACCCGTACCGAGTGCCCGGAGGGTACGGTCGGCGAGATCTGGGTGCTGGGTGGCAACGTCGCGTCCGGTTACTGGGAGAAGCCGGAGACGACGGCACACACGTTCGGGGCGACGATCGTCAACCCGTCGGAAGGCACGCCGGCGGGTCCGTGGCTGCGCACCGGGGATTCCGGATTTTTCTCCGGCGGTGAGCTTTTCATCATGGGCCGGATCAAGGACCTGTTGATCGTCTACGGCCGCAACCATTCACCCGACGACATCGAAGCGACCATCCAGGAGATCAGCGCCGGCCGGTGCGCGGCGATCGCGGTCCCGCAGGACGGCGTCGAGAAGCTGGCCGCCATCGTCGAGATCAAACAGAAGAGCGAGGAGTCGGCGGAAGACCTGGCGGAGCGCCTCGGGGTGCTCAAGCGCGACATCACCGCCGCGATCTTCGACTCGCACGGGCTGAACGTTGCCGACCTGGTGCTGGTGTCGCCCGGGTCGATCCCGATCACCACCAGCGGCAAGATCCGCCGGCAGCAGTCGGTGCAGATGTACGAGGACAAGGCGTTCGCCCGGCTGGACGCCTGACCGGCCCCATGAGCAAGCCCGCCCGGATACCGCTGCTGCCCGTCGACGAGGCCACGGCCGCCGCCGATGAAGCCGGCGTGCCGGACTACATGGCCGAGCTCAGCATCTTCCAGACGTTGCTGAACCACCCGCAGTTGGCCCGGGTGTTCAACGACCTGCTCGCCACCATGCTCTGGCACGGCACCCTCGACCGCAGACTGCGTGAGTTGGCGATCATGCGCATCGGGTGGCTGACCGGGTGCAACTACGAGTGGACCCAGCACTGGCGGGTGGCCTCGCGCCTCGGCGTGTCTGCCGAGGACCTGTTGGGTGTGCGGGATTGGCAGGGCCACAACGGGTTCGGGCCTACCGAGCAAGCCGTGCTGGCGGCCACCGACGACGTCGTGCGCGACGGTGCGGTCAGCGCCGCGAGCTGGGCGGCCTGCGAACGCGAATTGGGTGGTGACAAGACGGTTCTCATCGAGCTGGTCACCGCGATTGGTGCGTGGCGGATGGTCGCGTCGATTCTGCAGAGCCTGGAGGTTCCGCTGGAGGACGGTGTGGCCGCCTGGCCGCCCGATGGCCGGGCCCCCTCGTCGCCTGATCGGTAGGGCGTAGCGTCGGCGGCATGCGAACCAGAGTTGCCGAGATGCTCGGCGTCGAGTTTCCTATCTGCGCCTTCAGTCATTGCCGCGACGTGGTGGCCGCGGTGACCAACGCGGGCGGGTTCGGTGTGCTCGGCGCGACCGCCCACAGTCCGAAGCGGCTGGAGAGTGAGCTCACCTGGATCGAGGAGCAGACGCACGGTAAGCCCTACGGAGTGGATCTGCTGCTGCCGCCGAAATACGTCGGGGCTGACACGGGCGGCGTCAACTCACGACAGGCCCAGGATCTGTTGCCCGCCGAGCATCGGGCGTTCGTCGACGACATCCTGACGCGTTACGGCGTCGCGCCGCACGCCGAGCAGGAAGAGGTGATCAGGGGAGGGCTCAACATCTCACCCAAGGGCTATGAACCGCTGCTCGAAGTCGCCTTCAACCACAACATCCGGTTGATCGCCAGCGCGCTCGGGCCGCCGCCGCACGACCTGGTCGAGCGGGCGCACAGCCACGACGTACTGGTGGCTGCGCTGGCCGGTACCACCGAGCACGCACGACGGCACGCGGCGGCGGGGGTGGACCTGATCGTCGCGCAGGGCACCGAGGCGGGCGGGCACACCGGCGAGGTGTCGACCATGGTGCTGGTTCCCGAAGTGGTGGATGCCGTGGCGCCGACGCCCGTGCTGGCGGCGGGCGGCATCGCCCGCGGCCGGCAGATCGCGGCCGCGCTGGCGCTGGGCGCCGAAGGAGTGTGGTGCGGATCGGTGTGGCTGACCACCGAGGAAGCCGAGACCGCACCGGTGGTGAAGGACAAATTCCTGGCCGCGAAATCGTCGGACACGGTGCGATCCCGGTCAATGACCGGAAAGCCGGCCCGGATGCTACGCACGGCCTGGACAGAGGAGTGGGAACGGCCCGACACTCCGGACCCGTTGGGGATGCCGCTGCAGACGGCCCTGATCACCGACTCCCAGGTGCGGATCAACCAAGCCGCCGCCCACCCCGGGGCGAAAGCCCGGGATCTTGCGACCTACTTCGTCGGCCAGGTGGTCGGCTCGCTGGACCGGGTCCGGCCGACGCGTGCGGTGGTGCTCGACATGGTCGAGGAATACATCGACACCATCACCCGACTGACCGATGTGACATAACGAACTCATAGCGGAACGTAACCTGGAGATCAGCTCGGGGCAGGTGCTGTTTTACCAGCTCAGGGCCGTTATTGCTGGGGGAAGGCTGTGGGCGCCCGTAGTGAAAGCATAAAGATCGCGAAACCCTGGGGTGCCACGTTGACCGAGGCCCGCGAGTGGTGCATTATCGGTCAGGCAAGCACCTCGTTAGGTGAGGCGGCTACACGAACACAGGCCACTGACCCCGAACGTCGAAAGACGCCCCGGGTCAGGACAGCTCCTCCCGGCTTAAGGGTTGAGCCCAGGTGGCTTCCGGTTTACCGGACACGTCGGGTAGTGCCAAAGCTCTGACGAGAGGGGTGCGGATTTCCGGCGGATCGCCGGCTATCTGTTCTCCTTCGTGCGCGCAGTGAATCGCGCGGATACCCGCGTGGGTCGTGAACCGAGAGGAGGTGAGGGACGCATGAGTTCCAGTGGCAGTCCGGGTCGATATCCGGGCGATGTTTCGTCCCTGACCGGTCTCCGGTGCGACGTTCTCGGCTGAGCCGTCAATCACGCTCCGATCGGAACCGTTGCGGGACGGGACTTCCCAAGAATCTTTGAAGGTCCACCTGTCAACGTTTGATCCTGTTAGGAGGCGATCATGACCGCTGCCCTGTATGACGAAGTCGTTACCGTAACCGCCGCACCCAAGCTGCACGTGGTACGTGATGTCCCGGCCGCTCCGGCGCCGAAGAAGGCCCGCCGCGCCGATGAGGTGCTCGCCGCCGGAGGCGACCCACTGGTGGCCGGCGCCGCCCGCCTGCTGAACATCCCGCTGCGGCACATGTACGCCGCGCTGTGGCGCATCGGTGTGCTCGAGGTGCAGGCGTAACGCATGGACATCGCGCTACCCGGGACTCCGAGGGGTTAGCCGACCGCAGGTGCGTCCTGCGGCGGGCCAACCCCTCGGAGTCCACGGGGTTTCATGGTCGCGACCCGCGGCACCCGGCTTCGCCGGGTTTGCGATCGCAACTAGAATCAACACCGCAGCATCAATCTAGAATCACCACACCAGCGTCGATCCGGCCATCACCGGGGAGCTTTCGGAAGAACGGCCATCCGGCCCAGTAGAACCGAACGGGCAGGCCCGTCACAGCCTTTCGAGTGGTCACGCGGGAGCGTGGCAAGCGGGGTGGTACCGCGGCGCTCGCGCACCAGCGCAACCGTCGTCCCCGTGCCTGAACTCATCGAGGCACCGGAGACAACCACGTGAGCGACGAAGCTGAACTCGAAGCCGACCGCACCGGCTATCCGAAGCTGGCCAGCGGGGCACCCGACTTCCCGGCGCTCGAGCTCGAAGTGCTCGACTACTGGTTCCGCGACGACACCTTCCGGGCCAGCATCGCCCGCCGGGACGGCGCCCGCGAGTACGTGTTCTACGACGGGCCCCCCTTCGCGAACGGCCTGCCGCACTACGGGCACCTGTTGACCGGCTATGTCAAGGACATCGTGCCGCGCTACCGCACCATGCGCGGCGACAAGGTGGAGCGCCGATTCGGTTGGGACACACACGGTTTGCCCGCCGAGCTGGAAGTCGAGCGGCAGCTGGGCATCACCGACAAGTCACAGATCGACTCGATGGGGATCGCCGCCTTCAACGACGCCTGCCGTGCCTCGGTGCTGCGCTACACCGACGAATGGCAGCAGTACGTCACCCGCCAGGCGCGCTGGGTGGACTTCGACAATGACTACAAGACACTCGATCCCAGCTATATGGAGTCGGTGATCTGGGCGTTCAAACAGCTGTGGGACAAAGGCCTGGCCTACGAGGGCTACCGAGTGTTGCCGTACTGCTGGCGCGACGAGACCCCGTTGTCCAATCACGAACTGCGGATGGACGACGACGTGTACCAGAGCCGCCAGGACCCGGCCCTCACCGTCGGCTTCCCGGTGGTGGGCGGCGAGTCAGAAAATGGACTGGCTGGTGCCTTCCTTCTCATCTGGACGACGACGCCGTGGACCCTGCCGTCGAACCTCGCGGTCGCGGTCAATCCCGACGTCACCTACGTCCAGGTACGGGCGGGCGAACGGCGATTCGTGCTGGCCGAGGCCCGGCTGGCCGCATATGCCCGCGAACTCGGGGAAGAGCCCGAAGTGCTCGGCACCTACCGGGGCGCGGATCTGCTCGGCGCCCGCTACCTGCCACCGTTTGCGTACTTCATGGACTCGCCCAAGGCTTTTCAGGTGCTCTCCGCCGATTTCGTCACCACCGAGGACGGCACCGGCCTGGTGCACATGGCGCCGGCCTACGGCGAGGACGACATGGCGACCACCGACCCCGTCGGCATCGTGCCGGTCACCCCGGTGGACGCCAAGGGCCGCTTCGACGCGACGGTCCCGGACTATCAGGGCCAGCACGTCTTTGAGGCCAACCCGCAGATCATCCGCGACCTGAAGAACGGAACCGGTCCCGCCGCGGCCAACGGAGCGGTGTTGCTGCGACACGAGACCTACGAGCACCCGTACCCGCACTGCTGGCGCTGCCGCAACCCGTTGATCTACCGCGCGGTGTCGTCGTGGTTCGTGCGGGTGACCCAGTTCCGCGACCGGATGGTGGAACTCAACCAGCAGATCACCTGGTATCCCGAGCACGTCAAGGACGGACAGTTCGGCAAGTGGCTGCAGGGTGCCCGCGACTGGTCCATCTCACGAAACCGGTACTGGGGCACCCCGATCCCGGTGTGGAAGTCCGACGACCCGGCCTACCCCCGCATCGACGTGTACGGCAGCCTCGACGAGCTGGAACGCGACTTCGGGGTGCGGCCGGAGAATCTGCACCGGCCCTACATCGACGAACTCACCCGCCCCAACCCCGACGACCCTACCGGCAACAGCACGATGCGCCGGATCTCCGACGTGCTCGACGTGTGGTTCGATTCCGGCTCGATGCCGTATGCGCAGGTGCACTACCCGTTCGAGAACAAGGAGTGGTTCGACGGGGTGCAGAGCGACGACCCTGACAAGCAGGTCGACGGCCACTACCCGGGTGACTTCATCGTGGAGTACATCGGTCAGACCCGCGGCTGGTTCTACACGTTGCATGTGCTGGCCACCGCGTTGTTCGACCGGCCGTCGTTCAAAACCTGTGTGGCCCACGGGATCGTGCTGGGTTCGGACGGGCAGAAGATGAGCAAGTCACTGCGCAACTACCCGGATGTGACCGAGGTGTTCGACCGCGACGGGTCCGACGCCATGCGGTGGTTCCTGATGGCATCGCCGATCCTGCGCGGCGGCAACCTGATCGTCACCGAACAGGGCATCCGGGACGGAGTCCGGCAGGTGCTCCTGCCGTTCTGGAACGCCTACAGCTTCCTGGCTTTGTACGCACCGAAAGTCGGTGTGTGGCGCACCGATTCGGCACACGTGCTGGACCGCTACATCCTGGCCAAACTGGCGGTGCTGCGGGACGACCTGACTGCGTCGCTGGACATCTGCGACATCTCCGGTGCCTGCGAACAGCTGCGCCAGTTCACCGAGGCGTTGACGAACTGGTATGTGCGACGGTCCCGTTCGCGGTTCTGGGTGGAAGACGCGGACGCGATCGACACTCTGCACACCGTGCTGGAGGTGACCGCGCGACTGGCTGCCCCACTGCTGCCGTTGATCACCGAAATGATCTGGCGCGGACTGACCGGCGGGCGTTCGGTGCACCTGACGGACTGGCCGCAGGCGGGGGAGGTGCCGGCCGATGCGGGACTGGTGGCCGCGATGGACCAGGTGCGCGACGTGTGCTCGGCGGCGTCCTCCCTGCGCAAGGCCAAGAAGTTGCGGGTGCGCCTACCTCTGCTGAAATTGACTGTGGCAGTTGAGGACCCGGATCAACTCCAGCCGTTCACCGAGTTGATCGGCGACGAACTCAACGTCAAGCAGGTCGAGTTGACGGACGCGATCGACACCTACGGCCGATTCGAGCTCACCGTCAATGCGCGGGTCGCGGGCCCGCGGTTGGGCAAGGACGTGCAGACGGCGATCAAGGCCGTCAAAGCGGGGGAGGGCGTGGTCAACCCGGACGGAACCCTGTCCGCCGGACCCGCGGTGCTGCAACCGGAGGAGTACAGCTCGCGACTGGTGGCCGCCGACCCAGAGTTCACCGCGGCGTTGCCGGGTGGCGCCGGGCTCGTGGTTCTGGACGGCACCGTGACGCCGGAGCTCGAGGCAGAGGGCTGGGCCAAGGACCGCATCCGGGAACTGCAGGAGCTGCGCAAGTCGACCGGGCTGGACGTCTCCGACCGCATCGCCGTGGTGATGTCGGTGCCCGGCGAGCGTGCCGCGTGGGCGGCGACGCATCGCGACCTCATCGCCGGGGAAATCCTGGCCACCAGTTTCGAATTCGGGGAACCCGCAGACGGAACGGAGATCGGTGACGGCGTGCGGGTATCCATCCAACGCGTATCGGCTTAATACACAGCCAGAACGGAGGGGACGATGCGGGTGCTGGGAATGTTCCGCGTGCACAACGGTGCGGACATCCTGCCTCGGGTTCTGGACTCGTTGTCCGGTTGGTGTGATGACATCTACGCGATCGACGACCGCAGCACCGACGACTCTGCCGACATTCTGGCTCAGCATCCGGCGGTGACCAACGTCGTTCGCGCCCGGTCGGATCTGCCGCGGACGCCGTGGCTGATCCCGGAACCGCCGGGGCTGGAATTGCTTTACCGCATGGCCGATTTCTGCCGGCCCGACTGGGTCGCGATGATTGACTCCGACCAGGTGGTCGAGGCCGACGTCGACGTGCGCGGCATGCTGGCCGATGTTCCGGCCGACGTGGCGGCGCTAATGTGCCCGATGGTCCCGACGTGGCATGACCCGGAGTTTCCCGAGATGATCCCGATCATGGGGCCGGCGGAGTCGGTACGCGGACCGTTCTGGCGCTGGCATCCGGGCCTGCGGGCGGGGACACGGATGATCCACAACCCGCACTGGCCGGCGAACATCACCGAGCACGGTCGCATCGGAATGGTTTACGACGTTCGCCTGGTGCACCACGGTTGGTCCACGTTGGCCGAACGAGTCGCCAAGGTCGATCACTACCGCAGAATCGATCCGGACTGCCGGCTGAACTACGGTGTCCCGTACGACCGTGCGCTGTTGTTCGGTTATGCCCGCGACGAGGTCGACCTGCTCGAGGCCGACTACCGCAGGCGTGTCCAGGGCGATTTCGATCCGGCCGAAGTGGGTGCGTGCCTGCCGATCGAGCGAGAGCACCTCGCAATCGGAGCCGGCTACGGTCCGCGCGCGGGCGCTTTCCACCCCGGTATCGACCTTGCCGCCGCCCCGGGCACCGCTATCCACGCTGTGTCATCCGGGACCGTCAGTCGCACAGCCGATCTCGATGACGACGGGCTGCGGCGGGTGGTGGTGTCGAACGCCGGCGTCGACATGGTGTACGTGTTCCGCCCCGACCGCGAGCACCGGGTGGGCGACGACATCGTCGCGGGCGCGCAGATCGGCGTCGTCGGCCCGGAAGCCGAGTCGGCCGACGGCTACCTGCATTTCGAGGTTCATGCCGACGGCAGACATACCAGCCCGCTGCGGTACCTGGGCAACCTGGGCCTGCTGCCGTGGCCGCCGCGAGGGCGGCCCCGTCCGGTGTCGGGTACCTATCCGGCGGTGACGCCGTGCAGTATCACGATTCCTGTGTGAGCCGCTCGGCGACGGCGCGCGCGGAACGGATGGCCGACCGCGCCTCCTGCAAGATCTTGGCCGGATGCTGCTCGTCCAGCTCGCCCAGCCGGTTGTACCTATCGACCCCGAATCCCGCCGACTCCAAACGGATGTCGAACGGCAGCACCAGTGTTCGCAGCGCCTCGAAGTGCAGATAGGGAACCACCGGCTGGCCGGTCACCAGCAGGCACGTCGACCGGTGCATACCCACCGTTTGCGCGGCGAAGGTGTAGGTGTCACCGGAATTCGCCCGCCGGTTGTCCGGGTCGGGCGATGGTGTTTCGAGCAGTGTGACCGGGACGCCGAGGTCGTTGCTGTCCGGCGGAAACCGCCAGACGGCCCGGTCGCGGTGCGGCCGATCGATCCGGCGTTGTGCGTGCTCCTGAACCTCGTGGATGTCAAGCCCGAGCGCGTCGGCGGCGGCCGCGGCCAACAGGTCGAACTCGGTGCGGGCCTGCGGTGCGATGAGGGCGACGGCGTCTCGTTCGGAATCCATGAGTTCGCGCGAGGCGGCGGCCAGCACCACGTGGCCGATGCGCCGCCCGGTCGCCACCTCGCGTGCGTAGGCCACCCGCAGCCGGTTGGTGTACCGGCCGCCGCCGATCACCAGCAGGTAGTCGAAATCGGTTGCACTGGGCAGTGATTCGCCGATGAGCCCCAGTTCGTCCGCAAGCGCCACGATCTTGTCCAGCTGCGCAGCAGGCATGTTCAGCCGGGGGATCAGCCACCGGACCGCGCCGGCAGCGTCCTGGCTGTGCACCCGGCCCGCGCCCGCCCGCGCCCGTGCCCGGTAATCCCACACCGTGCTGAACTCGTCGAGCCACGCCAACCGCGCCGCGAGACCGAGGCCGGGCGGGACGGCTCCGCCGAACATCTCCACCAACTCGCTCAGCGCCGGATGGGTGGCCCAGGCCTGGATCTCCCGGCGAACTTCGGTCGCGACGTCAGCGGATCCGGTATTCGACGGACACACCGAGGAACCCCCCTCTCAGTCTCTACGGCCACCGTACGTGTCGGGGCCGGTTAACCCGGTGCGCCACGACGGGCCAGTAAGCTATGAGCCGGTTCAGCGAAGAACGGCACGGAACGTGGGGGGCTTTGTGCGGTGAGGATTCTCGTCACTGGGGGAGCTGGTTTCCAGGGAAGCCACCTTGCCGAGGCGCTGCTCGCCACGGGGCATCACGTGACCGTTCTGAATACCCTGTCGAGCGCCGCCAAGAGGAACACCCGTCGATTGCGAGCCGACGAACGGGCCGATGTGGTGTTCGGCTCGGTGACCGATGCCGAACTGACCGCCAAGACGGTGCCGGAGCACGACGTCGTCTTCCACTTGGCCGCGAACGTCAACGTCGACAAGTCACTGAGCGATCCGAAAAGCTTTCTGGACACGAACGTGATGGGCACCTACAACATCCTCGAGGCGGCCCGGCGCAGCGGTTCGCGCGTCATCTACGCCTCGACCTGCGAGGTGTACGGCGACGGCCAGAACCTGGGTGAGGACGAAGTTCTCGACGAGACCGCGGAGCTGATGCCGAACAGCCCGTATGGCGCGTCGAAAGCCGCGGCAGACCGGTTGTGCTACTCCTACTTCCGTTCCTATGACATGGACGTCAGCGTGGTCCGGCCGTTCAACATCTTCGGAGAGCGGCAGAAGAGCGGTGCGTTCGGCGCGTTGATTCCGATACTCGTACGGCAGGCGATGGCAGGTCAGGATCTCACGGTCTTCGGTGAGGGCACCGCGACGCGCGACTACCTCCATGTCAGCGACGTGATACGTGCCTACCTGTTGGTCCTGGCCAATCCGGGCCTCAAGGGTCGCGCGATCAATTTCGCCAGCGGCATCAACACCAGCGTGCGCGACATCGCCGAGCACATCGCGGGCAAGTTCGGCGTGCGCGTCGTCAAACGACCCGCGCGGCCCGGAGAGGTCGCGCGCTATCCGGCGAACATCGAGTTGGCGCGCAGCATCGGCTTCGCGCCGCAGGTCGAAATCTGGGCGGGTATCGACCGCTATGTGGACTGGGCAATGAACGAGTCCGACAACGAGATTCAGCTAGCCGCGACCTGATCGGGAGCGGCTACAGCAAGCCGCCCAGCAACGGCGGAAGCGGTGAACCCGTCAGCCCGGGCAGGGACGGGAGGCTGAGTCCCGGTAACAGCGATCCCAGCGACGGCAGACCCGGCACGGTGATCTGCGGCAACGGAAGAAGCGGGCTGGGGAGCGGCGGGGCGCCGATCGCCTGGGCGAGTTGTTGCGGCGCGTAGAGCAGTAGCCCGGGCAGAATTCCGCCGGTGGGCGTGCCGCCCATCGGGACGCTGACGACTGGGCTCCCCGGTAGCGGATCGACGTTCACCGTGACCGTCGACAGGGGAGTGAGTATCCCGCCGAACGGAATGCTGGCGTGCAGTGGCACGGTGAGGGCAGGCAGTCCGCCGAGCACGGGCAGGGGCACCGCCGGCAGCGTCACGCCCCAGGTGTACTGGCCGTTGAGAAAGCCGTCCGTGACGACGGCGGGAGCGGTGAGCACCGCGACGGCAGCCCCGAACCCGTCGCCGCTCTGAACCGCATGGCTGAAGGCCGCGCCCACGGAGGCTATCGCGTTCGCGGTCGTGACGGGCGAACCGATGGCGTCGATGCCGAGCGCTATCGGGAGCCCGAAGAACGCGGACCCGATTTCCAGCGGATCGGCGTAATTTACGCCGAATGAGTACGAGAAATCGGTGAGGGTGGCCAGCACATTCACCGCGTTCTGACCGATCCGGCCCGGTATCGACGCGATCGGGGCCAGGTCAGCCAGTATCTGAGTTGCGGGGGCCCCGCTGTTCAAGTGTTCGCCCGCACTGGTGAATGCCGCAGAGATGATGTGGCCGTAGTTCGACTGGTTGGAAATGAACTGCCGCAGGAATGGAAACGGGTTCGCCGCCAGACCATTGCCGAGGCTCTGCAGGTTGGTGATGGTGTTGGATATCAACTTTTCGTAGGGCCCGGTGATGGCGGCCAGACTGGGGGGTGTGGGCCCGGGCGCCGCGCCGACTATGCCGGGCAATAATGATTGCAAGGACGGGAAAACTCCCACGCCGTTCAAGATGCCGCCGAAGCCGCCCAGCAATCCGCCGAGGTTCCCGAGTCCGGGGAAACTGTCCAGGATCGAGGCCGCCGGGGCGGCCGCCAACGAGGGCACGATGCCAGCGAAAACCCTTTCGGCGTTGGCGATCTCGGCGCCGAGATACGCGCCGACGCTTGAGTTCAGCGTCCTGACGAACTCGGCGTGGAAGGCCTGCGTCTGTGCGCTCAGTGCTTGAAACTCTCGGCCGAGGTCGCCGAACATCGCGGCTATCGCGGAGGAGACCTCGTCCGCGGCGGCAGGGGCAATGGCGGTGGTGGAACCAGCGATGGATTCCGAAGCCTGCGCAATCGCCGATCTGAGTCCGGACAATTCCTGGGCTGCATTTTCGACCCATTCAGGAGCGACAAAAACGGACACCATTGACCCCCTCGACCCGTGTCATCGGCCAAGCGCTTCGCCTATTTGCAAATGACCCGAAGTCAGCGCTCTTAAACATGCGCATAACGACAAGTTTTCAACCGGGACACGCAGTGTTTACGTCCTATATTGGATATATGCTTCGCAATTAGTCTTTTCGGCCCCAAATCGCGAAGCCGTAGTCCGCGAAACGGAACTCGCGGTCGAGGCGCCTTCGGGGCACCGCCTCGCGGCCCGCCCCCTACCATCGTTAGCCGTGGAGTCCCGTTGGGTGCTGCACCTGGACATGGACGCGTTCTTCGCGTCGGTGGAGCAACTCACCCGGCCGACCCTGCGGGGTCGTCCGGTGTTGGTGGGCGGCCTGGGTGGCCGAGGGGTGGTCGCCGGAGCCAGCTACGAATCGCGGGTGTTCGGCGCCCGTTCGGCAATGCCGATGCACCAGGCCCGCCGGCTGGTAGGCGTCAGCGCGGTGGTGCTGCCGCCGCGGGGGGTGGTCTACGGCGTGGCCAGCCGCCGTGTCTTCGACACGGTCCGCAGCCTGGTGCCCGTGGTGGAGCAACTGTCGTTCGACGAGGCATTCGGGGAGCCGTCGCAGTTGGTCGGGGCGTCGGCGTCGGACGCCGAGGAGTTCTGCGAATTGCTGCGGCGGCGGGTTCGCGACGAGACCGGATTGATCGCCTCGGTCGGAGCGGGCTCGGGCAAGCAGATCGCGAAGATCGCCTCGGGGCTGGCCAAACCCGACGGCATTCGCGTGGTCGGCCGCACCGAGGAGAGGCTGCTGCTCGATGGTCTGCCGGTGCGGCGGCTGTGGGGCATCGGCCCGGTCGCCGAGGAGAAGTTGCACCGGCTCGGCATCGAAACCATCGGGCAACTGGCCGCGTTGAGCGACGCAGAGGTGGCCAACATCCTGGGCGCGACCGTCGGACCCGCGTTGCACCGCCTGGCGCGCGGCATCGACGACCGCCCGGTCGCCGAACGCGCCGAAGCCAAACAGATCAGCGCCGAGTCCACCTTCGCAGCGGACCTGACCACGTTGGACCAGTTGCGGGAGGCGATTGAACCGATCGCCGAGCACGCGCACCGGCGGCTGCTCAAAGACGGCCGTGGCGCGCGGACGGTGACGGTGAAGCTGAAGAAATCCGACATGAGCACCCTGACCCGTTCGGCGACGCTGCCCTACGCGACGGCCGAAGCGAGTGCCCTGACGGCGGTGGCCCGCCGGCTGCTGCTGGATCCGTTGCAGATCGGTCCGATCCGCCTGCTGGGCGTGGGGTTTTCGGGTCTCAGCGATGTGCGCCAGGAATCGCTGTTTCCCGAGTTGGACCTGTCGCCCGAGACGGAGGCGCAGCAGGATTTCGAGACGATGCGCGCCGCACTGCTCACCGGACAGGACGGGACGTCATGGCGGATCGGCGACGACGTCACCCATCCGGAGTTCGGGCACGGGTGGGTGCAGGGAGCGGGTCACGGCGTCGTCACCGTCCGCTTCGAGACCCGCGGTTCGGGCCCGGGCCCGGCCCGCACGTTTCCCATCGACACCGCCGACATCAGCGCGGCCAACCCGGTCGACAGCCTGGACTGGCCCGACTACGTCGGCGAATTGCGCCAGCAGGAACCGGAATCGATGCCGGCGCCGTCAGCCCCAGCGGCCGACGACGTCGGCAACCGGTAATCGTGCCGTCAGCGCCGCCATCACCAGGACCCTGGCCTGCGGTGGCGCCAGTTGCCGCACCAGCACCGCGCCAGCCTCCATCAGGTCGTGCCCGGGCCCGTAACCCGCGCTGACCCGGCCAGTCGGGACCCGGGTCGACACGGCGACCGCCACGCCGTCGCGGCAGAGGCGGCGTACGCCTTCGACAACGGCTACCCCGGCATTGCCCGATCCCAACGCTTCGAGCACCACGCCGCGGGCACCGGCCGCCGCGAACGCTTCCAAAGCCACCGCGTCGCTGCCCAGGTAGACCGCCGCGATATCGACGCGCGGTGCGGCGGCGGCGTCGAGGTCGCCGAGGAACGGCCGCACCTTGGCGCCGGTCAGTGTCACGTCGCCGGCGACCGTCCCAAGCAGGCGCCCGGCGAATCCAGTCAGATCCTGGGTCGCTGCTTTTCGCAGGCCCAGAGGCTGCAACACCCGGCCGGCGAAACACAACAGCACCCCGAGGTCACGCGCTTCCCGGCTGCCCGCGACCGTGAGGGCGTCGCGCAGGTTAGCCGGACCGTCCGCGTCAGGTGCGTCCGCGCTGCGCATCGCCCCGGTCAGCACCACCGGCACCGAGCCCGCGTACCCCAGCTCCAGCCACAGCGCGGTTTCTTCCATCGTGTCGGTGCCGTGGGCGACGACTATTCCCGCGGCGCCGTCGTCGGCTGCGGTAAGGACCGCTGCGCGGATCCTGTCCCAGTCGGTTGGGACCACCTCGGAGCTGTCAACCGCCATCAGGTCCACAACGTCGAAGTCGAATGCCGGTCTGAGACCGCTGGTGAGCTGGTCGCCACCGAGGGCGGGCCGACGGACGCCGTCGGCGCCGGTGGTGGTCGAGATCGTCCCTCCGGTGGTGATGACGGTGATGCGGCCCATCAGGGGATCATCCCGCACGCGGGTCAGCCCATCCGCGTGCCGGGCATGAACACCTATTAGTGGATGATGGTGGGGTGCCTGACGAACCAACGGGATCCGCTGATCCGCTGACTTCAGCCGGTGACGCCGAAGAAGCCCCGGCTTCGGCAGCGCAGGCGCCGCACCGGCGTTTGCGCCTGCTCCTCTCGGTTGCCGCAGTGGTGCTTGCGCTCGACATCATCACCAAGGTTCTGGCGGTCAAACTGCTGCCCCCCGGCCAGCCGGTCTCCATCATCGGCGACACCGTGACCTGGACGCTGGTGCGCAATTCCGGTGCCGCGTTCTCGATGGCGACGGGATACACATGGGTGCTCACCCTGATCGCGACAGGTGTCGTGGTCGGCATCTTCTGGATGGGTCGGCGGCTGGTATCGCCCTGGTGGGCGCTGGGTCTCGGCATGATCCTGGGCGGCGCCATGGGCAACCTGGTCGATCGCTTCTTCCGGGCGCCCGGCCCCCTGCGCGGTCACGTCGTCGACTTCCTGTCGGTCGGATGGTGGCCGGTGTTCAACGTCGCCGACCCTTCGGTGGTGGGCGGCGCCATCCTGCTGGTCGTCCTGTCCATCTTCGGCTTCGATTTCGACGCCGTCGGCCGCCGGAAGCCCGACGGCGGCAACGAGGATCAGGGCGCAGTTGACTGAGCGCTCGATGCCGGTCCCGGACGGATTGGCGGGCATGCGCGTGGACGCCGGCCTGGCCCGCCTGCTGGGGCTGTCCCGCAGCGCCGCGGCGGCCATCGCTGAAGACGGCGGTGTCGAACTCGACGGGGTGACGGCGGGCAAGTCCGACCGCCTGAACGCCGGGGCCTGGTTGCAGGTGCGACTGCCGGAGCCGCCCAAGCCCCCGGAGAACACCCCCGTCGACATCGAGGGCATGACGATCCTCTACTCCGACGACGACATTGTCGCCGTCGACAAGCCGGCCGCGGTGGCCGCGCACGCCTCGGTGGGCTGGACCGGCCCCACGGTGCTGGGCGGCCTGGCGGCCGCCGGCTACCGGATCACCACCTCGGGTGTGCATGAGCGCCAGGGGATCGTGCATCGCCTCGACGTCGGAACCTCCGGGGTGATGGTGGTGGCCATCTCCGAACGCGCCTACACCGTCCTCAAGCGGGCGTTCAAACAGCGCACCGTGGAAAAGCGGTATCACGCTTTGGTGCAGGGCCATCCGGACCCGTCCAGCGGAACCATCGACGCCCCGATCGGCCGCCACCCCGGCCCGGAGTGGAAGTTCGCGGTCACCCGGGATGGCCGGCACAGCATCACCCACTACGACACCATGGAGGCGTTCGTCGCGGCCAGCCTTCTCGACGTGCACCTGGAAACCGGTCGTACCCATCAGATTCGGGTGCACTTCTCCGCGCTGCACCATCCGTGCTGTGGTGACCTCGTCTATGGTGCTGACCCGAAGCTCGCGAAAAGACTTGGGCTGGAACGTCAATGGTTGCACGCGCGATCTCTGGCCTTCGCGCATCCGGCCGACGGCCGGCGGATCGAGATCGTCAGTCCCTATCCGGCGGATCTGCAGCACGCCCTGGACGTGCTACGCGCCGAGGGCTGACCGCCCGGGTTTCCGGGCCTCCACCAGCACCCGCGTCGGATGGGTGACGAAGCGGCCTTCGGCGGTGATCAGATCGTGCAGTTCGCGCAGTCGCGAGTAATACGGCTCGGCGGTGAAATCGGGCACCGTCCAGATCAGCTTGCGCAGGAAGTAGATCACCGCGCCGATGTCGAAGAACTCCGCCCGGAGCCGTTCCATGCGCATGTCCACCACCTGCAGTCCGGCGGCCTGCGCGCCCGCCCGCTGGGCGGCCGGCTCGTAGAGTGCCCACAGCTGCGGTTGCGGCCCGACGACGTGGGTCACCAACTCCGACACCGTCGCCGGACCGGGATGCTGCGCGAAATAGGTGCCGCCGGGCTGCAGCAGCCGCGCGATCTCGCTCCACCACACGGCAATCGGATGGCGGCTGATCACCAGATCGAAGGCTTCGTCGGCGAACGGCAACGGTGGTTCGTCGCCGGTGGCAACCACCACCACACCGCGGGGATTCAGTCGCTTACTGGCCAATGCCGCATTGGGAGGCCATGATTCAGTGGCTGCCATGGTCGGCGGGAACTTCTCGGCCCCGGCGAGTACCTCGCCGCCACCGGTATGGATGTCCAGCGCCGCCGACGCACCCGCCAATCGCCCGCTCATCAGCCGCTGATACCCCCAGGACGGCCGCTGCTCCGTTGCGCGGCCGTCCAGCCAGGAGAAATCCCAACCCTCCACCGGCGCCGCCACCGCCTCAGCGACCAGGTCCTCAAACGAGCGCATGCCCAGCATTGTCACTCAGGCTTGCGGGCCTCGACGAGAACCCGCGCCGCATGCGCGACGAACGGTCCCTCGGCTTCGATGCGCTCGTGGAGTTCGCGCAGTCGCTCGCGATAGCGCTCGACGGTGAAGCCGGGCACGGTCCAGATCACCTTGCGCAGGAAATAGACGACGGCGCCGACGTCGAAGAACTTCTGGCGCAGGCGCTCGAGTCGCATCTCCAAGATCTGCAGGCCGGCGGCCTCTGCCTGCGCGCGCTCAGTTTTCGGGTCCCGTCGGGCCCATGCCTGCGGCTGTGGGCCGATGAAGAATTCGGTCAACTCGGCGACGGTGGCCGGGCCGATGTGCTGGGCGAGATATGTTCCGCCGGGCCGCAACACCCGGGCGATCTCAGCCCACGGCACGCTGTTGGGGTGCCGGCTGGTCACCAGGTCGAACACGTCACCGGCGAACGGCAGTGCCTTCTCGTCGGGCACGGACACCACCACGACCCCGCGCGGGTGCAAGCGTCTGGTGGCCAGCGCGGCGTTCGGTGGCCACGGTTCCACGGCCGCCATGGTCGGCGGAAATCGCGCGGCCCCGGCCAGTACCTCACCGCCGCCGGTCTGAATGTCCAGTGCTGCCGAGACTTTCGCCAGCCGGTCGCTCATCAACCGCTGATAACCCCAGGACGGCCGCTGTTCGGTCGCCCGGCCGTCCAGCCAGGAGAAGTCCCAACCGTCGACCGACGCCGAATCTGCTTCTGCCACCAGTTCTTCGAAAGTCCCGCCCATCTCAGGCATTCTCGTCTGGTAGGCGGCCCCGATGTCGATCGGGCGCGGTGTCGGTCGTCATACCGTTGACATCTTCCAACAGATTGGGGACCACGTATGCAGTACTGCCTGCTCATGCACTATCAGGACGGCGGCGAGATCGGGTTGTCCGACGAAGACATGGCACCCGCGCGGGCGGCATTCGCTCAATACGCCGACGACCTGGACGCGGCGGGCGTCCTGATCGGCACACAGGTGCTGGAATCAGCTGCCGTGTCCACCACGTTCACGGCGCGCAACGGAGCGCCCGAGATTCAGGACGGTCCGTTCGCCGACACCAAGGAACGTCTCGGTGGGGTCTTCGTCATCGAGGTGCCCGATCTGGATGCCGCATTGGAGTGGGCGAAACGATGCCCGGCCGCGGCGTGGGGAACGATCGAAATCCGGCCGGTGGGTGTGACGTATGCGAGCGGAAGGGGCTGGTATCAACCCGAGTGAGGTAGGTGCCCGATTGGGCGCCTTCGTTCGTACCTCCTACGGTCGGCATCTGGCGCTGCTGGCCGCACCCACCGGCGACATTCCGGCGGCCGAGGATGCCATCGCCGACGCGATGGAGCGGGCGCTGACCCGATGGCCGCTGGATGGGATCCCGGCCAATCCAGAGGCCTGGATCCTGACGGTGGCCCGCAATCGGCTGCGGGACCGCTGGAAATCGCATGCCTACCGAATGAGCCGACCGATGCCCGAAACAGATTTCGCGGCAGAAGAATTCAGTGAAGACCTGACCGTCATTCCAGATCGCCGGCTGGAGCTGATGCTGGTGTGCGCGCATCCCGCGATCGCCGCGAACTGCCGAACACCGTTGATGCTGCAGACGGTGCTCGGCGTCGACGCTGCCGCTATCGGGCGCGCATTCTCAGTACCGGCTCCCACGATGGCGCAACGACTGGTGCGCGCCAAGCGCCGAATTCGGGACGCGGCGATCCCGTTCGCGATGCCGGGACGTGCGGATCTCGACGTCCGTTTGCCCGCCGTTCTGGAGGCGGTCTACGGCGCCTTCGCGATCGATTGGCAGCTGGAGCCGGAGGGCGACCCGATCGAGTCTTTGGCGGCCGAAGCGCTGCATCTCGCACTGGTCCTGGTCGAGCTGCTACCCGGTGATCCCGAGGTGCTCGGGTTGGCCGCACTGATGTACCTGTCGGAAGCCCGTCGAGCCGCGCGGCGCACCGGTGACGGCGAGTTCGTACCGCTGGACGAGCAGGACAGCAGGTTGTGGGATCGGACGCTGATCGCGCGCGGCGAAGACTTGCTGCATCGCGCCTACGACGTGGGTCGCCCGGGCCGCTACCAATATGAGGCGGCGATCCAGTCGGCGCACTGCGCCCGCGCCGGGGACGGCAGCGTGGACAAGGTTGCGCTGCGAACGCTGCATCGCGCACTGTTTCGGCTCGCGCCGTCGCTGGGCGCTGCGGTCGCCCTGGCGGTGATCGATGCCGAAATCGAAGGGCCGCAGGCGGGGCTGCGGGCTCTGGACGCCATGACCGCCACCGACAGCTTTCAGCCGGCCTGGACCGCCCGCGCCCACCTGCTGACGTCCGCCGGCGAAGTCGAGGCCGCGGCGCAGGCGTACCGTCGGGCCATCGAGCTCACCACAGATGCCGGCGTCGTCAGGTATCTGGCCCGACGGCTCGACGCGCTGGCTGACGATCAGGTGTGAATGATTTCTCTTCCAGCCCGGGACCGCCGCTTTGTTATACCGACGTCCCGGGTCGACCACCGACGTATTCCCGGGGTGTGGCGCCGAACCGGGTACGGAATTCCTTGATGAAGTGCGAGGCGCTGGTGTAGCCGACCTGATGCGCGACGTCGGCGACGCCGACGTGTCGGTCCAGGATCAGCTCCCGCGCCCGGTTCAGTCGTACTTCCTTGACGTACTGGTACGGTGACGAACCCGTCAGCTCCCGAAACGCCCGAGTGAACGCCGACGGGCTCAGCCCCACCTGGGCGGCCAGGGTGGTGACCGTGATCGGTTCGCTCAGATGCGAATTGATGTAAGTCAGTGCCGCACCGATGGGATTGCCCGCCGCGTGCTGCGCGGCGAAGTGCAGCAGGCGCGCGAATTGTTCACGTTGCAGCACCCGGTAGACCAATTCACCCAGATAGAGCGGCGCCAGGACGCGCCGATCGACATCGGTGCCCAGCGACCGCACGAATCTCAGCACGGAACTCATCACCTCGTCGTCGAGCGCGGAGACCATGCAGCTGTCCGCGAGTTCGCGTACCGACGCCGGTTCGACGCGATTGCGGCCCGGCATCTTCTCGGAGATGCTGCGCACCGTGGAAGGATCGATCTCCAACACGAGGCACAGGCAAGGATGGTGCGGTGATGCCTCGAGAACCTCGCTCTGGAACTCCAGATCGCCGTTGATGACGAGGTAGTTGAACTGGTCGTAGACGTGGCGTCTGCCCTTCTCCGTCACCGCCTTGCGGCCCTGGGCGACGATCCCGATGGAGAGCCCCTGGATCTCCTGCCATTCGGGTTGCGTTGGCCGGCTGAAGCGGTAGATCGTCAGCCCCGGCCACAGCCCGGCGTTCGGGCCGTCGTGGACTGCGCGGGCGGTCAGTTCGGCGACGAGTTCACTCGATGTCGAGCGCCGCTCGACGTACTCGGTGGCGGTCAGATCGGCACCTCCTCGAGCAGCAGCAGCGACGAGTTGGGAATTGCTTTGTAGAAAAAGGTATCTGACCGTGTGATCACCCGCTGGGTCCGTGGGTCGCCGTCGTCTCGGAATGAGACAGGCATCGAGCAGGAATCTGCTACCGCGACAGTCGTCGGTCCGGTTTGCTGTGACTATCGGGCACGCATCATCTTCCCCATGCTTCAGCGATCGAAGGAAAAATCATGAAAATGAGGGCAGCGCGCATGCACGGCTACAACCGGCCTCTCGAGATCGATGAAGTTCCGGTGCCCGACGTGGGGCGCAACCAGGTACTGATCAAGGTTGCCGCGACCGGCATGTGCCGCAGCGACTATCAGCTGGTGGACGGCTATTTCCGGGACGGCCTTCCCGTCGAATTCCCCTTCATCCCGGGACACGAAGTGTCCGGCACCGTCACCGAGGTGGGTCCCGACGTTCCGGAGTCGGCCGGCATCGCCGAAGGAGATCTCGTCGTTGTCGACCCGAACTGGGGCGACGGTACCTGCCGGCAATGCCATGAGGGCAACCAACAACTCTGTGCCAATGGACAACTCGTCGGTTTCGGGCCCAACGGCGGTTTCGCCGAATACATGGTCGCCCCGTACGACCACGTCATTTCCTTTGGTGACCAACCGGATCAAGAGCCCCGGTGCCTTGCCCCGCTGACCGACGCCGGTCTGACCCCCTACCGCGGCATGAAGAAGTTGCGCGACGCGGGCAAGCTCGGCGCCGGACGCACCGTCGTGGTCAACGGCATCGGCGGGCTCGGCAGCTACGGCGTGCAGTACGCACGACTTCTCGGCGCCGGTGCCACCGTGTTCGGATTTGCCAGAAGTGATGAAAAGCTCGATGTCGCAAGGGAACACGGCGCCGACCACACGATCAACGTGCGGGACAAGTCAACCGAGGACGTCCAGAACGAACTGGCGGACCTGACCGGTCGGCGCACGGTCGATGCGGTGCTGGACTGCGCCGGGTCGCCGGAATCGCTGGGGTTGGCGGCCGCCATCCTGGAAACCGAAGGCGCGCTGTCCCAGGTCGGCCTCATGGGCGAACGCGTCGAACTGCCGTTGTTCCCGTTCGTGAGCGGAGAAAAGTCTTACTTCGGCTCGTTCTGGGGCAACTACAACGACCTCAGAGAGGTGCTGTCGCTGGCCGGCCAGGGTCTGATCAAACATCACGTGGTCCCGGTCGGCCTCGACGACATCAACGACAACCTCGAGGCGCTGGGTCGCGGCGACATCGTGGGCAGGGCAGTGGTTGTGTTCGACTGACCAGTCACCGGGTGTGGCAGACGAACTTGGTGCCGCCGAGGTCGAGCGTCACCTCGCCCTGGTGCTCCCAGTACTCCGAACCTTGACGGCCATATCGGGCGCCGCTGCCTGAGGGCTGCAGGAACAGGATGACGCGTACACCCTTCCAGTCCAGAACCGCCGTCTTCGGATCGAGCTGGTTGTAGAACTGCGCGGTCAACGTGCCGGCATCGGCGGGGCAATCGTAGCCGACCACCGGAGGCGCGACGGTGGCCGGGTCGGCGATGGCCAGCTCCACAAGCCGCGTCTGATAAGCCTCCAGCACGCAGGTTCGCACCTCGACGAGATCGGCGCAGCCGTCGCGGGTCGTCGCGAACGCGCTCTGGGCGGTGGTCAGAGTGGCCTGATCGGCACCCGGTCGTGCCAGCGCCTGTTGGTAAGCCGCCTGCAGGCGACGGTCGAGGTCGCTCAATTGTGGCTCGTCGCAAACCAATTGCTGTGCCTTGTTCGCCGGTTTGGCGCAGTCGAACGTCATCGCCGGGGCGGCGGGCTGGGTGGTGGTCGAAGATGAAGGGGTACTCGAAGACGCCGCGGGCCGCGACGAGCCGGACCCGCCGCCGTCGCAGGCGCTGACAAGCAGTACGGCCAGGATGGCGACCAGCAGTCTCATACCTGCTGACTACCGGCTCCTGGACGGGAGCGGTGCCGCGACACGCCGTGGACGGCGGGCATACTTTCGCCGCCGCTGTTGGGTTGGGCGGCGCTGTCGTTGGCCAGGGGCCGCAAAGTGCCGGGCGTGGCGGCGTGTTGTTGGCGACATGCGGGCGCTCGCCGGGGTGGGGGTGGGTTGGGCGGCGCTGTCGTTGGCCAGGGGCCGCAAAGTGTCGGGCGTGGCGGCGTGTTGTTGGCGACATGCGGGCGCTCGCCGGGGTGGGGGTGGGTTGGGCGGCGCTGTCGTTGGCGAGGGGCCGCAAAGTGTCGGGTGTGGCGGCGTGTTGTTGGCGACATGCGGGCGCTCGCCGGGGTGGGCAGCCCGGCGCAGGGCGGCGCGTCATCTTGTCCTGAGCTGTGTATCTATTCACCGGCCGATGTCCTAGGTTGGCTTCATGACCGTCCGTCACACCTTCCACACCGCCATCAGGAGCAACTGTCGATGAATCTCGGTGACCTCACCCATCTGGTCGAAAAGCCTTTCGCGGCGATGTCGAACATGATCAACACGCCGAACTCCGCGGGTCGGTACCGGCCTTTTTACCTGAGGAATCTGCTCGACGCCGTGCAGGGCCGCAAGCTCAGCGACGCGGTCCAGGGCAGGGTGGTGCTCATCACGGGCGGGTCGTCAGGCATCGGCGAAGCCGCTGCTCACAAGATCGCCGAGGCGGGCGGCACGGTGGTGCTCATCGCGCGCACCCTGGAAAACCTCGAGAAGGTTGCCGACGACATCCGAGCCAACGGCGGCACCGCACACGTGTACCCGTGCGATCTGTCCGACACCGACGCGATTGCCGCGATGGCCGACAAGGTGCTCGAGGACCTCGGTGGGGTCGACATCCTGATCAACAACGCGGGCCGCTCGATCCGGCGTTCGCTGGCGCTGTCCTACGACCGGATCCACGACTACCAACGCACTATTCAGCTGAATTACCTGGGCGCGGTCCAGCTGATCCTCAAGTTCATCCCCGGTATGCGCGAACGCGGCTTCGGGCACATCGTCAACGTGTCCTCGGTCGGCGTGCAGACCCGAGCGCCGCGGTTCGGCGCATACATCGCCAGCAAGGCCGCGCTGGACAGCCTGTGCGACGCGCTGCAGGCGGAGACCGTGAGCGACAACGTCCGGTTCACCACCGTGCACATGGCGCTGGTCCGCACGCCGATGATCAGCCCCACGACGATGTACGACCATTTCCCGACGCTGACGCCCGATCAGGCGGCCGGGGTGATCACCGACGCGCTGATCCACCGGCCCCGGCGGGCGAGTTCGCCGTTCGGCCAGTTCGCCGCGGTCGCCGACGCCGTCAACCCGGCGGTGATGGATCGCGTGCGTAACCGCGCATTCGGCATGTTCGACGACTCCTCGGCCGCAAAGGGCAGTGAAAAGCCAAGCGGGGAAACAGATCTCGACAAGCGGAGCGAGACCTTCCTGCAGGCGACCCGAGGGATCCACTGGTGAGTCTCCCTAAACCAACCGGGCAGACCACGGTCGTCATCACGGGCGCCTCGTCGGGAATCGGTACCGAACTCGCGAAAGGCCTTGCGCGGCGAGGGTATCCGCTGATGCTGGTGGCCCGGCGCCGCGAGCGCCTCGACGACCTGGCCGACCGGTTGCGGGACAGCGACAAGATCGCAGTCGAGGTGCTGCCGCTGGACCTTTCGGCCGCCGAATCGCGGGCCGAGCTCGCGCAGCGGCTGAGCACCGACCCGATTGCCGGATTGTGCAACAGCGCGGGATTCGGCACCAGCGGGCGCTTCTATGAACTACCGGCCGAACGCGAGAGCGAGGAGGTCACCCTCAACGCACTCGCGTTGATGGAGCTCACCCGAGCCGTGCTGCCCGGCATGGTGGAGCGGGGTGCCGGCGCCGTGCTGAACATCGCGTCGATCGCCGGGTTCCAGCCGCTTCCGTACATGGCGGTGTATTCGGCCAGCAAGGCGTTCGTGCTGACCTTCTCCGAGGCGGTTCAGGAGGAGTTGCACGGGACGGGAGTGTCGGTCACGGCGCTGTGTCCCGGGCCGGTTCCCACCGAGTGGGCCGAGATCGCCAGTGCCGAGCGGTTCAGCGTCCCGCTCGCGCAGGTCTCGCCGGAGGAGGTCGCCGAACAGGCAATCCGGGGCATGCTGTCGGGCAAGCGTGGCGTGGTACCGGGATTGGTGCCCAAGGTCGCCAGCACCAGCGGCCGGCTGTTACCGCGCAGTGTGCTGCTGCCGGCGATCCGGATCGGAAACAAGCTGCGCGGCGGTCCCAGCCACTGATCCTGCTTCGGGCGGGCTACTTCTCCGGGACGACCTTGAGCACCTGACCCGGTTGCACCGTCTTGTCTGATTGGTTGGCAACCGCGCCGGTCAGTACGTAGAGATTGTCGGCCGAGTCGACAGCAACACCGTGCGAGCTTGCGGGAATCGGTAGCGAGATGGCACTGCCGCCGCCAGCCGGCAATTCGAAGAACCGTCTGCCGAAACCGTCGGCGACGAAGGTGTTGCCCGCGCTGTCGAGAGCGATCTGGCGAGGCTCCAAGATATCGGGAATGGGCAACGCGGTGGCAGAGGTGGCGCCCGGGGCCAGTTTCAACACCTTGCCGTGGCCGGTGTTTTCGATGCCGGAACTGACGTACACGTTGCCGGCTTTATCCACCGCAATGCCTTTGGGCACGTAGAGGCCACTGAATGACAGGTCAGTCGGCCGGTTTTCGCCGCGGGCGAGTTTCTTCACCCCGTATTTGAGTTTGAGGTCGGACGACATGATGCCGCCGACCGCATAGACGTTGCCCGCCGCATCGAAGGTGATGGCATCGATCCGCGAGAAGCCGCGGAACTGCAACCGCATCGGGCTGGTTTTGCCGGCCTCCAGGAACCAGACCTGGCTGCCCTCGCTGTAATAGATGTTGCCGGCCTGGTCGACCGCCAGGTCCGTTGCCGAGCGCACATTGACACCCGGAATATCAAGGGGGACAGCGTCCCCGGCGCCGGGCGCCAGCTTGAACAGCATCGTTGGCAAGGAATCGAATGACCCCTCGCTTATCAGCGAAGCCAGCGCGTACACGTTGCCGGCCCCGTCGACGCCAACGCTTTTGGTCGCGCCCAGCGCGGGAAACGGCAGTGCGGTGGGCAGCGCGGTATAGCTGCGCTTGGCCGGGGTGGTCGTCGTGGTCGGCGCTGCCGACATGGATTTGCCCGGGCGGTGAACGAGTTTGGGAATCGCGAAGGCGGCCGCCACCACCGCCACCACGATCGCCACGACCGCAATCGCCGGGCCCAGCCGCCGTCGTCGTGGCCGCGGCGGCCGCAGCACCACCGGATGCGTGTGCGGGTAGGACACCGTACGTCCGGTATTCCATTGTGGCGGTGAGGGGTTGGTTGGCGTCGGGGGCAGCTGGACCGTCTGCGTGGTCGCCGCCGCGAGGGCACCTTGGGCAGCTTCGGCCAATTCGGCGGCGCTGCGGTAGCGGTCATCGGGATTGTCGGCCAGACCCCTGGCAATGACGGCGTCCAGGCCGGCCGGGATGCCCGGCCGCTGTCGGCTCGGCGGTGGTGCCGCAGCGTCCGGCGGGCGCCCGGTGAGGCACTCGTACAGGACCGCGGCCAACGCGGTGATGTCGGCGCGGTAGCGGGCTTCGGTGTCGGTGACCAGTGCGCGGGTGCGCTCCGTGGACGGAGTGGCGCCGGTTGCATCCGCGAGATATGCCGACCCGCCGTCGCCCAGCAGGATGGTGGCGGTGGTGACGTCGCGGTGGACGGTCTTTGAAGCATGGCTGTCGTCGATGACCGCGGCGATGCGACGTACCACCTCGACGGCATGACCCGGATTCAGGGGGCCGTGTTGGGCCAATTGGGTTCTCAGGTCACTCATCAACCGGCCCCCACCTTGAGCAGTCGATTGTTCTCAGTCAGGTAGACGTTGCCCGCCGCGTCGACAGCTATGCCGCCGAAAGACTGGTTCTCGGGCACGGTGGGTGTTGTCGACGTCGTGGCGCCGGCGGGGAGCTTCAGTAGTTTGCCCAGGTTGTCGGAGTTGTCGATCACATAGACGGTCGACTTGGCGTCGACGGCAATGCCTTGTGCCCGGCCGAGCTGAGAGAAGGGCAGCTGCGTGGGACTGGTTGCGCCGGGTGCCAATTTCAGGACGCGGCCCATCTGTAGGCCATAGACGTTGCCGGCGCCGTCCAGCGCGACGCTCTCGAACAAGCCGGCCCCGAACGGAAGCACCGTGGGGGCAGGCGCATCGACCGCGAGCCGAAGCACCTGGTCCCGCGCGCTGACGTACACGTTGCCTGCGCCGTCGACTGCCATACCCGAGGGAAGAATCGTCCCGAAGGGCAGTTCGACGGGTGAGGTGGCGCCGGGAGGGAGTTTCCACACCTGGCCCGTACCGGCAGTGGACCAATCGGTGATGTAGAGGTTGCCGGCGGAGTCCACAGCCACGGCCTTGGGCTTGGTGAGCCCGCGAATCGGGATCGCGGTGGGGGCATTCGTGTTCGCGGCGAGCCTGAACACCTCCTTGGTGCCCGTGTCGACGACGAATACGTTGCCGGCGCCGTCGACTGTCACTCCGCTCAGATCGCCGTATCCGATTGTCGTCAACGGGGTGGCGTTGAGGGGTGGTGCGGCGTTGGCGATCGAGGCGGTCGGCGTAGCCGGGCCGGTCGTGGTGCTGCGGGAGGGTGGAGATGAGTCCGGTGTGCCCGAGACCGCCACCCCGACGGCGGTGATGACGGCAATGGCGCCCAGGGCCGCGACGATGACCGCGACGCGGCGGCCGGACTTTCGCTGGACGGGCGGGGGCCGCTGCACGGTCGGCGCCGCGGTCGGTGCCGGCGGGCTCCAGGGTTGCGTCGGCGGGGCGGCCTGGGGCGTCCACGACGGGTTGGGCACCGGTGTGCCCAGGGCGCGCTGGGCGGCGGCACCGAGTTCGCCGGCGCTCCGGTAGCGACGCTCGGGTTCCTTGGCCATGCCGCGCGCGATCACCTCGTCGAAACCGACCGGAATCCCAGGCCGTTGCTGACTGGGACGCGGCGGCGGCGAGGTCAGGTGGGCGGCGACCAATGCCGGTATCTCGGTGCGGTTTTCGAAGGGCGAGGCTCCGGTCAGGCATTCGTGGAGCACACAGGCCAGTGCGTAGATGTCGGCGCCGGGTGTGACCTCTCCGGAGGCAAGACGCTCCGGAGCCAGATAGGCGAACGAACCGATGGTGGTGCCTTCGCTGGTGAGTTTGGTATCGGTGGCGGCGTTGGCCAACCCGAAGTCGACCAGGCAGGCGAAATCGTCTTTGCCGAGCAGGATATTGGCCGGTTTGACGTCCCGATGGATCACCGTTTCGGCGTGGGCGGCATCCAGCGCGGCCGCGATCTGACGCACGATGTTCACCGAACGCGCCGGACCGAGCGCGCCGTCCCGCTCCAGCGTGCTCTGCAGGTCGGTGCCATCGATGAGCCGCATGTCGATATAGAGCTGCCCGTCGATCTCGCCGCAGCCGTGAATGGGTACCACATGAGGGTCGTGCAGCCGCCCGGCAGTACGGGCCTCCCGGAACAGCCGTTCCCGGAATGCAGGATTGTGAGAGTAGCTGCTGGACAACAGCTTCAGAGCCACCACTCGGTGCATCACGGTGTCTTCGGCCTCGTAGACTTCGCCGAACCCGCCGGTGCCGAGCAGTCGCCGCAACAGGTAAGGCCCGAAGCGGGTGCCGACGCGCGAGCGCGATGAGTGTCGGATCGTGGGATCGTCGGTCATCGGGGCGGTCCCAGTTCCAGCACCTTGCCGGTCGCGCAGTCGTCTGTGCGATGGCAGTCGACGACAAACAGATCGCCGTCCTTATCCACCGCGATCCCGAGCGGGTAGTTGAGTCCCGGGAAGGCGAGGCGGGTGGCGCTGGTGGCGCCGGCGGCCAATCTGAAAATCCCGTGCCCCTCCAGATCGGAGACGTACACGTTCCCACCCGGGTCCACCGCCACACCGTAGGGCGCTTGGAGGCCGGCGAATGGCAACTCGGTGGGAGTTGCAGCGCCAACGGGCAGCTTGAGCACGCGGCGGTCGTCGCTGTCGGCGATGTAGAGGTTGCCGTCCTTGTCCACTGCGACGCCCCCCGGCCCGCTCATCGGAACGGTGGGCATCAGTTGGATCGCGCTGGTTGCCCCCGGGGCCAGCTTCAGCACCTGTTTGAGCGCGTTGTCGGTCAGGTAGACGCTGCCGTCTTTGCCGACCGCCAGACCCGCCGGCCTGCCGACGTGGCCGAACGGCAGCAGGATCGGGCCGCGGGCGCCCGGGGCGAGTTTCCATACGCCGGGCGCGTGAATGTCGGCGAGGTAGACGTTGCCGTCGTTGTCCGCCGCCACGTCCAGGCCGTAGACCTCCCCGAATGCCAATTCGGTGGGAGCGGACTGCGCGGCAGGCAGTTTCAGCACGCGGCCTTCCGGGGAGTGGTTGGTCAACTCGGCGACGTAGACGTTGCCGGCTTCATCGACTGCCACTCCGCGCGGTTTCACCAGGTTGGGGAACTTCAGCACGGTCGGCACCGTCGAGGACGGCCTCGGTGTGCTGGCGGCCGCGGGGCGCGCGCCGTCGTGTCGGTGCACGATCGCGACAATCCCGACGGTGATCGCGACGGCCACCAGGGCGATGGCGGCCACCACGTACACAACGCGATGGCGGCGCTTGCGGTCGGGCGGCTGGGCCCACGGCGGTCGGGGCGCGGACGGCGGGGGGAGAGGTGGCGGCACATGCGGGATCGGCGGCGCCGGTGCCTCGATGCCCCATTCGCGGGTTGCAGCGGCGGGGTTCAGCGCGTTCTCGGCGGCCTGGGCCAGTTCGCCGGCACTGCGGTAGCGCGCGTCGGGATTCTTCGCCATGCCTCGTGCAATGACGTCGTCCAGCGCGGCCGGGATCCCGGGGCGCTGCTGGCTGGGTCGCGGGATGGGCGCGGTCAGGTGCGCGGTCATAAGGGCGGAAAGGTCACGGTGCTCCTCGTACGGCGCCTTGCCGGTGAGCAGCTCGTAGAGAACGCAGGCGAGCGCGTACACATCGCAGCGGTGGTCCACGGGCGCTTCCGAAAGTCGTTCCGGAGCAACGTAATCGAAGGTGCCGACGGCCTTCCCGGTCTTGGTGAGGCGGGCGTCACCGGCCGCGCTGGCCAGACCGAAGTCGACCAGGCTGGCGAAGTCGTCACCGGACAGCAGGATGTTTGCCGGTTTGACGTCGCGGTGCAGCACGGTCTCGGCGTGCGCGGCATCCAGGGCGGCGGCGACCTGGCGGATCAGCTTCACCGCGCGGGTCGGGTCGAGCGGCCCGTCCCGCTTGAGCAGGGTCTCCAAATCCACGCCCCGGACCAGCCGCATGTCGATGTAGACCTGGCCTTCGATCTCCCCACAGCTGTGAATCGGCAGCACGTGAGGCTCGCGAAGACGTCCGGCGGTACGGGCCTCCCGGAAAAGACGCTCGCGGAAGACCGGATCCTGCGAGTAGGTGTTGCTCAGCAACTTGAGCGCGACGACACGGTTCATGGCGGTGTCCTCGGCTTCGTAGACCTCGCCGAACCCACCGCTACCCAACAGTCGGATCAACCGATACGGCCCGAACTGCGAACCCGCCCGATCCTCGACCACTCGCCCCTCCTCTGTTGCTGAGCGTAACGGGAGCGCGAACCATGCCGCGGCGGCCGGGAGCATTGTTCGGGCCCGCGGCGGCCGGCTGCGCCGGCCTTGCGACCCTCGCGGGGTGCATGGCTCGGGCCCGCGGCGGCCGGCTGCGCCGGCCTTGCGACCCTCGCGGGGTGCATGGCTCGGGCCCGCGGCGGCCGGCTGCGCCGGCCTTGCGACCCTCGCGGGGTGCATGGCTCGGGCCCGCGGCGGCCGGCTGCGCCGGCCTTGCGACCCTCGCTAGGCTCACCCGATGGCTTCCGTTGAGTTGACCTCAAACGTCCCGATGGCCCCGCAGGACATGTGGGAGCGGGTGTCGGATCTCTCTGAGTTGGGCGAATGGCTCGTCATGCACGAGGGATGGCGCAGCGACATTCCCGACGAGATCACCGTGGGAACCGAGATCATCGGCGTGGCGCGATCGAAGGGGTTGCGCAACCGGGTGACGTGGACCGTGACCAGATGGGACCCGCCCCACGAGGTCGCCATGTCAGGGTCGGGCAAAGGCGGAGCAAAGTACGGCGTGACTGTCACCGTCGCGCCCCACGAGGACGGTTCGACCATGGGTCTGCGCCTTGAGCTGGGCGGGCGTGCCTTGTTCGGCCCGGTCGGCTCGGCCGCGGCCCGGGCGGTCAAAGGCGACGTAGAAAAGTCGCTGCAATTGTTCGTCGAGCGCTACGCCTGAACGCCTTCGAGACACACTTCGCGACACGCCCGAAAGACGTCGGTGCCCAGTCATAGACTGGCTGCCCTATGAACCAATCGTCGTTCGTGCACCTGCACAACCACACCGAGTACTCGATGCTCGACGGTGCCGCGAAGATCTCGCCGATGCTGGCCGAGGCGCAACGGTTGGAGATGCCCGCAATCGGCATGACCGACCACGGAAACATGTTCGGCGCCAGCGAGTTCTACAACTCAGCCACCAAGGTCGGCATCAAGCCGATCATCGGCGTCGAGGCGTATATCGCTCCCGGCTCGCGATTCGATACCCGTCGCATTACCTGGGGTGATCCCAGCCAGAAGTCCGACGACGTGTCGGGCAGCGGCTCCTACACACACATGACGATGATGGCCGAGAACGCGACCGGCCTGCGCAACCTGTTCAAGCTGTCCTCGCTGGCTTCTTTCGAAGGCCAGCTCGGCAAGTGGTCGCGCATGGACGCCGAGCTCATCGCCGAACACGCCGAGGGCATCATCGCCACCACCGGGTGCCCGTCGGGGGAGGTGCAGACGCGGCTGCGACTGGGTCACGAGCGCGAGGCGCTGGAGGCGGCCGCTAAGTGGCGGGACATCTTCGGCGCCGAGAACTTCTTCCTCGAGCTGATGGACCACGGCATCTCGATCGAAACCCGGGTGCGCGAGGGCCTGCTCGAAATCGGCCGCAAACTCAGCATCCCGCCGCTGGCCACCAACGACTGTCACTACGTGACCCGCGACGCATCCCATAACCACGAGGCGCTGCTGTGCGTGCAGACCGGCAAGACGCTCTCGGACCCCAACCGGTTCAAGTTCGACGGCGACGGCTACTACCTGAAGTCGGCCGCCGAGATGCGTCAGCTCTGGGACAGCCAGGTTCCCGGAGCGTGCGACTCCACCCTGCTGATCGGCGAGCGGGTCCAGTCCTACGCCGACGTGTGGACCCCGCGCGACCGGATGCCCATCTTCCCGGTGCCCGACGGGCACGACCAGGGGTCGTGGCTGCACCACGAGGTGATGGCGGGTTTGGCGCGGCGCTTTCCCGACGGCGTCGGCCAGGACTACATCGACCGTGCCGAGTACGAGATCAAGGTCATCTGCGACAAAGGTTTTCCGGCGTACTTCCTGATCGTGGCCGACCTCATCAATCACGCGCGCTCGATCGACATCCGGGTGGGGCCGGGGCGTGGTTCGGCAGCGGGCTCGCTGGTGGCCTACGCGATGGGAATCACCAACATCGACCCCATCCCACACGGTCTGCTGTTCGAGCGCTTCCTCAACCCGGAGCGCCCGTCGGCCCCGGATATCGACATCGACTTCGATGACCGTCGTCGCGGCGAGATGGTGCGCTACGCCGCCGACAAGTGGGGGCAGGACAGGGTTGCTCAGGTCATCACCTTCGGCACCATCAAAACCAAAGCGGCGCTGAAGGACTCGGCGCGCATCCACTACGGCCAGCCTGGCTTCGCGATCGCCGACCGGATCACCAAGGCGTTGCCGCCGCCCATCATGGCCAAGGACATTCCGTTGTCCGGCATCACCGACCCGGCCCACGAGCGGTACAAGGAGGCCGCGGAGGTGCGCGGCCTGATCGAGACCGATCCCGACGTGCGCACCATCTACCAGACGGCGCGGGGCCTGGAAGGCCTGATCCGCAACGCCGGTGTGCATGCGTGCGCCGTCATCATGAGTAGCGAGCCGCTGACCGAGGCCATCCCGTTGTGGAGGCGGCCGCAGGACGGCGCCATCATCACCGGCTGGGACTATCCGTCCTGTGAGGCCATCGGCCTGCTGAAGATGGACTTCCTGGGTCTGCGCAACCTGACGATCATCGGCGACGCGCTGGAGAACATCAAGGCCAACCGGGGAATCGACCTCGACCTGGAATCGGTTCCGCTGGACGACAAGCCGACGTATGAGCTGCTCGGCCGGGGTGACACACTAGGGGTTTTCCAGCTCGACGGCGGGCCGATGCGTGATCTGCTGCGCCGCATGCAGCCCACCGAATTCAATGACATCGTCGCCGTGCTGGCGTTGTACCGCCCCGGGCCGATGGGCATGAACGCCCACAACGACTACGCCGATCGCAAGAACGGCCGCCAGGCGATCAAGCCGATCCATCCCGAGCTCGAAGAACCGCTGCGCGAAATCCTCTCCGAGACTTACGGTCTGATCGTCTACCAAGAGCAGATCATGTTCATCGCCCAGAAGGTCGCCTCGTACACGATGGGCAAGGCCGACGCGCTACGCAAGGCCATGGGCAAGAAGAAGCTGGAGGTGCTCGAAGCCGAGTACAAGGGCTTCTACGAAGGGATGACCACCAACGGTTTCTCCGAAAAAGCGGTGAAAGCGTTGTGGGACACCATTCTTCCGTTCGCCGGCTACGCGTTCAACAAGTCGCACGCTGCCGGGTACGGCCTGGTCTCGTACTGGACGGCATATCTGAAGGCCAACTATCCGGCTGAGTACATGGCGGGCCTGCTGACTTCGGTCGGTGACGACAAGGACAAGGCCGCGGTCTACCTGGCCGACTGCCGCAAGCTGGGTATCACCGTGCTGCCGCCCGACGTCAACGAGTCGCTGGTGAACTTCGCCTCCGTCGGCAAGGACATCCGCTTCGGTCTGGGCGCGGTGCGTAACGTCGGCGCCAACGTCGTCGGCTCGCTGATCAAGACCCGCAACGAGAAGGGCAAGTTCACCGACTTCTCGGACTATCTGAACAAGATCGACATCTCGGCCTGCAACAAGAAGGTCACCGAGTCGTTGATCAAGGCCGGCGCTTTCGACTCGCTGAAACACGCTCGCAAGGGCCTGTTCCTGGTGCACACTGACGCCGTCGATTCGGTGCTGGGCACCAAGAAGGCCGAGGCGATGGGCCAGTTCGACCTGTTCGGCGGCGATGACGGGTGCACCGAAGCGGTCTTCACCATCAAGGTGCCCGACGACGAGTGGGAAGACAAACACAAACTCGCCCTGGAACGCGAGATGCTGGGTCTCTACGTCTCCGGGCATCCACTCAACGGCGTGGCGCACCTGCTGGCCACACAGGTCGACACCGCGATCCCGGCGATCCTCGACGGCGATGTCGCCAACGAGACCCAGGTGCGGGTGGGTGGCATCCTCGCCTCGGTGAACCGGCGGGTCAACAAGAACGGAATGCCCTGGGCTTCAGCCCAATTGGAAGACCTGACCGGTGGCATCGAGGTGATGTTCTTCCCCCACACGTATTCGAACTACGGGGCCGAGATCGCTGACGACGTGGTCGTGCTGGTCAACGCCAAGGTTGCCATCCGCGATGACCGCATCAGCCTGATCGCCAACGAGCTTGTGGTTCCGGACTTCTCCAACGCCCAGCCGAATCGGCCGTTGGCGGTCAGTCTGCCCACCCGCCAGTGCACCATTGACAAGGTGACCGCCCTCAAGCAGGTGCTGGCTCGCCATCCGGGCACTTCGCAGGTGCATCTGCGACTCATCAGCGGCGACCGGATCACCACGCTGGAACTGGATCAGTCGCTGCGGGTGACGCCGTCGCCGGCGTTGATGGGTGATCTCAAGGAGTTGCTCGGCCCGGGGTGTCTGGGCAGCTGAACCGGCACCAGGCGCCGCGAGTGTGCGGCTTGCTTCACGTTCGGCGTCGAGTGTGCGGCCAGCCTCACACTCGACGCTGGGCTTACAGATCAACCCGGACGATGGCGCTATCAGGCCACACGCCTCGGTCGCGGGCGCGCCGCAGCTTCTCCCGCAGCCCGAGGTCGCGGTGCACATTCGTCACGCCTGGAATCTTCAGTAGCGGCACAATATTCCACTGCCATCCGTAACGCCGGTGCAGCAGTTTGTTGGCGCGCTGTGCGTCGGCGCCGGCCAGGACCGTCGCCCGGCCCGGCACCCAGTCCGTGGCACCCCGACCGCGATAGTCGCAGACGGCAAGTTCGACGTCGGGGCGGGCGCTTAGGCGCTTGGTTTTGGGGCCGACCTTAGTTCGGAACACCACCGCGTCGCCGTCGAAGGCGAACCAGATCGGGGTGTCGGCAGGTGTGGCGTCGCGGCGGAACGACCGCAGTAGTGCGTATCGCGACTTGCTCAAATTTGTGTGCATGGCTCACAGTCAACGACTTAGAGTTAACTCGAAGTCAAGCACCGGGAGGTGTCGATGCGCCTGACCATCGGAGAGGTGTCCCGCCAAGCCGGGGTCGCGGCGACCACGCTGCGCTACTACGAGCAGATCGGGTTGATCGCGGCGCCCGCCCGACAGGGTGGCCAGCGGCGCTACGACGAGTCCGTGCTGGCCCGGCTCGAGGTGATCCGGCTCTGCAAGTCCGCCGGGTTCGCGCTGGAGGAGATTCAGCTGTTGTTCGCCGATGATGTGCCGGGGCGTCCGGCGAGCCAGGCGCTGGCGAAGGCCAAGCTCGCTGAGATCGACGCCCAGATGGCGTCTTTGGCGCGGGCGCGTCAGGTCATCGAATGGGGAATGCGCTGCACCTGTCCGTCAATTGACGCGTGCACGTGCGGCATTCACCAGGCGTTGCCCGCCGCCAAACCCTAGAACCGGTAGCGCAGGATCCGGGCCTTGCGGGCACCGGCCTTGAATTTCCCGGATGCCTTGGTAGCAACCCGGATCCACTTCGGAAAGAGCTCCACCTCGGGAGCGTGCGCCAAGCTGGCCGCCTCGACGAGCGTCAACCGGGGGTTCCACGTCTCGGGTACCCGCGCATCCTTGAAGCCGGCATATCCCCATTGATTCCCGACGCTGCTGAACATTTTCTGCGGTGCCAGCTTTACGGCGAGTCGACTGAACCAGCCAATCCGGCCGTAGTCGTTGAACGCGATTTCACCCGACTCGAAGTACTCGGAAATTCGTCGGAAGACGCCGACAATCACCGACTCGGTCAAGAAAGCGAACAGCCCGTCGGCGATCAATATCGTCGGCCGGTCGGCGGGGATGGCCGCAGGCCAGTCGTGGTCGGCCACCGACGCCGCGACCGAATGCGCGTGTTTGCTGGGTGGCAGCACCCGGTCGCGCAGCGCGATCACGCCCGGCAGGTCGAGGCTGTACCAGTCGACGGTGGCGGGCGGGTTAACCCGCAGCGGACCCGAGTCCACTCCGGCGCCGAGGTCGACGACCACGGCGTCGGGATGCTCGGCGGTGAATGCCCGCACCCGGTCGTCGAGCATCTTGGCGCGCAGCGCCGATTGGCACACCACGCTGGCGGTCACTCCGAGTCCGGCGAAGTCGTAGTCGATCATGCCGACCACCCGGTCGGCCAGCGCATCGCCGAGAATTGGCCGCGCCCAACGACTGTCCAACGCCCGCGCATATTCGGTGAGGAGCGCCGTCTGCTCCAGCGGCGAGAGACTGCTGACGTCAATACCCGCGTTCCGCCCCATAAGCGCCAACGTACGCCTGGTCCTGTGTTCTGTGGGCCGTGAGTTCGGACGTAGGCTCAGCGATGAGAAGCGATCTGGTGCCTTCCTACATGCCAACGGGAGCGGGAAATGAGCCCAACCGAACGTCCGCGAACCATGTGTGAGGACGGCTGGCTGCACACCGGCGACATCTTCGACGTCGACGACGAGGGTTACCTGCGGGTGGTCGACCGCAAGAAGAAGTTGATCATCAACGCGGCCGGAAAGAACATGTCCCCGGCCAATATTGAGAACACCATCGTCGCCGCCTGCCGGATGGTCGGGGTGATGATCACCATCGGCGACGGCCGGCTGTACAACACCGCGCTGATCGTCTTCGACGCCGACTCGGTCGGCCCGTACGCGGCCCAGCGAGGGCTCGATCCCTCCCCGGAAGCCCTGGCGTCGCATCCTGACGTGATCGCGGAGATCGCGGCGGGCGTGGCCGAGGGGAACCGCAAGTTGTCGCGGGTGGAGCAGATCAAGCGGTTTCGCATCCTGCCGGCTTTGTGGGAGCCCGGCGGTGACGAGATCACCCTGACCATGAAGCTCAAACGCAAGCCGATCCACGCCAAGTATGCTGCCGAGATTGAGGAGTTGTACGTGAGTGAACCCGGACCGCACATCCACGAACCACGCGCCTACGAGCCGAGCGCCGCACCGGCGCCGCAGCCGGCATAGGGAGGGGCGATGACGGCACGGGAGGTCGGTCGCAGCGGAGTCCGAAAGCTTTTGCAGCGCACCGGATTAGTTGACGAGTCGACGACGGCGTTAGGCACCGATCCGCAAGCGGTGACCCAGCTGCTGGATGCGGACTGGTTCGGTGAGCGGCTCGAGGCGCTGGCCGAGGAACTCGGGCGCGATCCCGAGAGCGTGCGGGTGGAGGCCGCGGGTTATCTGCGCGAGATTGCGGCGTCGCTGGACGAGCGCGCGGTTCAGGCCTGGCGGGGATTCAGCCGGTGGCTGATGCGGGCGTATGACGTGCTGGTCGACGAGGACCAGATCGCGCAGTTGCGGTCGCTGGACCGCAAGGCGACGCTGGCGTTCGCGTTCTCGCACCGGTCCTATCTGGACGGGATGCTGTTACCCGAGGAGATCGCCGCCAACCGCCTGTCGTCGGCATTCACCTTCGGCGGGGCCAATTTGAACTTCTTCCCGATGGGCGGCTTCGCCAAGCGCACCGGGACGATCTTCATCCGGCGGCAGACCAAGGACATTCCCGTCTACCGGTTCGTGTTGCGCGCCTACACCGCTCAACTGGTGCAGAACCATACCAACCTCACCTGGTCGATCGAGGGCGGGCGCACCCGCACCGGCAAGCTGCGGCCGCCGGTGTTCGGCATCCTGCGCTACCTCACCGATGCCGTCGACGAAATCGACGGGCCCGAAGTGTATTTGGTGCCGACATCGATCGTCTACGACCAGCTGCACGAGGTGGAGGCGATGACCACCGAGGCCTACGGGGCCACCAAACGACCGGAGGACCTGCGGTTCCTGGTCCGGCTGTCCCGGCAGCAGGGGGAGCGGCTGGGCCGGGCTTACCTCGATTTCGGTGAGCCACTTCCGCTGCGCAAACGCCTGGAGGAATTGCGGGCCGACCCGTCGGGAACTGAGACGGTGGTCGAACGCATCGCTTTGGACGTCGAGCACCGCATCAACCGCGCCACCCCGGTGACGCCGACCGCGGTGGTGAGCCTGGCGTTGCTGGGAGCCGACCGCTCGTTGTCCATCAGCGAGGTGCTGTCGACGGTCAGCCCGCTGGCCAGATACATCAACGCCCGTAATTGGGCGGTGGCCGGGGCGGCGGATCTGACGAACCGCTCGACGATCCGCTGGACCCTGCACCAGATGGTGAACTCCGGGGTGGTGAGCGTCTACGACGCCGGCACCGAAGCGGTCTGGGGCATTGGCGCCGAGCAGCATCTGGTCGCGGCGTTCTACCGCAACACCGCCATCCACATCCTGGTCGATCGGGCCATTGCGGAGCTGGCGTTGCTGGCGGCGTCGGAGAGCGCCGAGAGCTCCGGGGACGGCTTCGTGTCCCCGGCGGCCGTCCGGGACGAGGCGCTCGGTCTGCGCGAATTGCTGAAATTCGAGTTCCTGTTCTCGGCGCGCGCCCAGTTCGAGCGGGAGCTCGCCGACGAGGTCAAGCTGATCGGGCCGGTGGAGGACACGTCCAAGGAGGTCATCGCGGCCGACGTCCGGAAACTGCTGGAGTCGGCGGACCTGCTGCTGGCGCATCTGGTGCTGCGGCCGTTCCTGGACGCCTACCACATCGTGGCCGACCGGCTGGCGGCCCTCGAGGACGAGGCGCTGGACGAGGACGCGTTTCTCACCGAGTGTCTTGAGGTGGGCAAGCAGTGGGAACTGCAGCGCCGGATCGCCAACGCCGAGTCACGGTCGATGGAGCTGTTCAAGACCGCGCTGCGGCTCGCCCGGCACCGCGAGCTCGTCGACGGTGCCGACCAGGCCGACATCGCCAAGCGGCGCCGGGAGTTCGCCGACGAGATCGCGACGGCGTCCCGGCGGGTCAATGTGATCGCGGAGCTGGCGCGGCGCCAGGAATAGCAGCTGAGACGCTGCTCCCGGCGGCATGGCACCATTAACCGGTGTCCGCCGAACTGAGCCAGAACCCTCGCGAGTTGCCGCTGTGCGCGGCTGACATCGACGGTGCGGCCAAGCGAATTGCTCCGGTGGTCACCCCGACGCCCCTGCAGTACAGCGACCGGCTGTCGGAGATCACCGGCGCGAACGTCTACCTCAAGCGCGAGGACCTGCAGGTGGTGCGGTCCTACAAGCTGCGCGGCGCCTACAACCTGCTGGTCCAGCTCTCCGACGAGGAGCTGGCCGCCGGAGTGGTGTGTTCCTCGGCGGGCAACCATGCCCAGGGCTTCGCCTACGCGTGCCGTTCGCTGGGCGTGCACGGCCGCGTCTATGTACCGGCCAAGACCCCCAAGCAAAAGCGAGACCGCATCCGCTATCACGGCCGTGAGTTCATCGAACTGATCGTGGGCGGTTCGACGTACGACCTGGCCGCCGCCGCTGCCCGCGATGACGTCGAGCGCACCGGCGCCACCCTGGTGCCGCCCTACGACGACCTGCGCACCATGGCCGGTCAGGGCACCATCGCCGTCGAAATCCTGGACGCCCTGGGCGACGAACCGGACCTGGTGGTGGTGCCCGTCGGCGGCGGCGGCTGCATCGCCGGCATCACCAGCTACCTGGCCGAACGAACGTCGAACACGGCCGTGCTGGGTATCGAGCCGGCCGGGGCCGCCGCGATGATGGCCGCGCTGGCGGCCGGTGAGCCGGTGACCCTGGAGCACGTGGACCAGTTCGTCGACGGTGCCGCCGTGGCGCGGGCGGGGACGCTGCCCTATGCCGCGCTGGCCGCCGCCGGCGACATGGT
Source organism: Mycobacterium sp. 23 (assembly GCF_048287075.1). NCBI lineage: Bacteria > Bacillati > Actinomycetota > Actinomycetes > Mycobacteriales > Mycobacteriaceae > Mycobacterium > Mycobacterium sp. 23. The sequence continues at coordinate 897,820 of NZ_JBLVUX010000005.1, read as the reverse complement.
GTCGATCACCACGGTCGACGAGGGCGCGGTGTGCACCGCGATGCTCGACCTCTACCAGAACGAGGGCATCATCGCCGAACCCGCCGGCGCGTTGTCCGTGGCGGGTTTACTGGAAGCCGATGTCGAACCCGGCTCCACCGTGGTGTGCCTGATTTCCGGCGGCAACAACGACGTGTCCCGCTACGGCGAGGTGCTGGAGCGCTCGCTGGTGCACCTAGGCCTTAAGCACTATTTCCTGGTCGACTTCCCGCAGGAGCCGGGTGCGCTGCGGCGGTTCCTCGACGAGGTCCTCGGTCCCAACGACGACATCACTCTGTTCGAGTACGTCAAGCGCAACAACCGGGAGACCGGTGAGGCGCTGGTCGGGATTCAACTGGGATCGGCCGCGGACCTGGACGGGCTGCTGGCCCGGATGCGGGCGACCGAGATGCACGTCGAGACGCTGCTGCCCGGGTCGCCTGCCTACCGCTACCTGCTGCTCTGACGGCCGAGCAGACGCAAAAGCCCCTCATCACGGCACGAAATGGGGATTTCGCGTCTGCTCGACCTACTGCAGGTACGACGGCAGCGGGGTAGCGGGATCCAGACCGGAATCCGCGACCGCCGCGCCGGCGGTCAACCGCAGCGGCACCACGCCGGCCCAGTACGGCAGCGACAGGTCTTCGGCGTCGTCGGCCACCCCGCCTTCGCGGACCTTGGCTGAGACTTCGCTCAGGTCCAGCGCCAGCACTGCGGTGGCGGCGAGTTCGCGTGCGTTCGGCGCTCGACAGTCATCGGCCCGCCCGGCCCGGATGTGGTCCACCACCGCATGCAGCGCCCGCTGCTTCTCGGCGGCGTCCTCCACGATGCGAGCGGTGCCGACGGCGACGACGGAGCGGTAGTTCATCGAGTGGTGCATCGCCGATCGGGCCAGCACCAGCCCGTCGACGAGGGTGACGGTGACGCAGACCGGCATACCGGATAACCGGGCCGCCAACATCGGTCCGCTGCCCGACGACCCGTGGATGTAGAGCGTCTCGTCGATGCGGGTGTGGATGGTCGGCAGCACCACCGGCCGGCCGTCACGGACGAAGCCGAGATGGCAGATCAACGACTCGTCCAGGATCCGGTGGACGGTCTCGCGGTCGTAGTGCGCGCGTTCCCGGTAGCGGGTCGGCGTGGTGCGGTCGGTGGGCTGGTACGCCGTGTCCATCAGCTTGCCTTTACTATTGTTCTAGTACATAATAGAAACCGTGCCAGTACAATACAACATATCCGGCACCGGTGCCGAGTCGATAGCCGCCAGCGTCGAGGAGGGCATCTCCCAAGGGGCCCTGGCGCCGGGTGATCCGCTGCCGTCGATCCGGGAGGTTGCGGCCCAACTCGGGGTCAACGCCAACACGGTGGCCGCCGCGTACCGTTTGTTGCGCGATCGCGGAGCGGTCGAGACGGCGGGCCGACGCGGTACCAGGGTGCGCAACCGGCCGGCGACCACCCCGCGGTCGTTGCTCGGGGTCGCAGTTCCCGAGGGCGCCCGCGACTTGTCGACGGGTAATCCGGATCCCGCGCTGTTGCCCATCGCCACCGCGCAGTTGGCTCCGGCCCGGCAGGACCGGCCGCTGCTCTACGGCCAGTCCGCGATGTCGGCCGAGTTGGTCGAGCGCGCCCGCGCGGATCTGGGTGCCGACGGGGTGCCTGCCGAGCATCTCGCGGTGACCAGCGGTGCGCTCGACGGAATCGAGCGAGTGCTCAGTGCCCACCTGCGGCCGGGCGACCGCGTCGCGGTCGAGGATCCGGGTTGGGCTAACCTGCTCGATCTGGTTGCGGCGCTGGGTCTTTCGCCGGAACCGGTGAAGGTTGACGACGACGGGCCGGTGGTGCTCAGCATGGCGCGGGCGCTGCGGCGGGGAGTGAAGGCCGTCATCGTCACCACGCGCGCGCAGAACCCGACCGGGGCGGCGTTGTCCAAGGACCGCGCCAAGGCGCTGCGCAGCCTGCTGGCCGGCAAGACGAGCGACGTGCTGGTCATTGAAGACGACCACTGCGCGAGGATCTCCGGTGTGCCGCTGCACACCTTGGCCGGGGCGACGCGACGCTGGGCTTTCGTCCGGTCGGTGTCCAAGGCCTACGGTCCGGATCTGCGGCTGGCCGTGCTGGCCGGAGATCGCCGGACCGTCGAGCGGGTGCATGGACGATTGCGGCTGGGGCCGGGGTGGGTCAGCCGGATGCTGCAGGATCTCGCCGTGCGGATGTGGTCCGACGATGCGGCGACCGAACTGGTCCACCAGGCCAGGGGGCGCTACGCGAAGAACCGCAAGGCGTTGCGTGACGCGCTTGCTGAGCGGGACGTGGTCGCGCACGGCCGTTCCGGGCTGAACGTCTGGGTTCCGGTACCGGACGAGACGGTCGCCATCACCCGACTGCTCAACGCAGGTTGGGCGGCTGCGCCGGGCACGCGGTTCCGGATGGACACACCGCCGGGCATGCGGATCACGATTGCCGACCTGCAGGACGACGAGATCGAACCACTGGCCGACGCCGTCGCAGAGGCCATCCATGGCACCGGGCCCGCCAGCGTGTGAGTTAGCTGGTGGTGAGCAGCCAGATGAAGACGAACGTGTAGATGGCGAAGTGGATGACCGACAGCGCCAAGCCGGCGATCGCCGTCACCCGACCGGGGACGTTGGCCTTGTCGGTCTGATGCAGCGCGTGAATTCCGAACGGGATCGTGACGAGCCAGCACGGGATGAAGACAACGACGTACTGCAGGACGCCCAGTACCGCGCTCATCACCGCAAGGCCGCTGATCTTGGGGCCGGCGGCACGCTTGACTGCGGGGGCAGGGGCTATCAACTGCGGGGCGATCGTCGTCATGTGCACAGCGTCGGGCATAGCGCTTGAAGGATTCTTGGAGCCTTCGGGTGGCGAGCGGGTGGCGAGCAGACGCAAAATCACCGTGGAGCGGCCGCTCCCGGGTGATTTTGCGTCTGCTCGCGCGGGGAAGGTGACGCCCGCCGACTATCGTCTGGATCCGTGATCGTGCTGCTGCCGCCGTCGGAGACGAAGCGCGCGGGAGGCGACGGCCCACCCCTGCAACTTGGCGACCTGAACTTCCCGGAACTGAATCCTTTGCGGTCGGAGCTGGTGGGGGAGCTAGTCGATCTTGCGGCGGACCCGGCGGCGAGCATGTCGGCACTGGGCGTGTCGGCCAAGCAGGTCGCCGAGATCGAGCGCAACGCGGCACTGCAAGTGGCACCCACACTGCCGGCCATCCGCCGCTACACCGGGGTCCTCTATGACGCGCTGGATATCGACTCGCTGCGCGGGGCGGAGGCCAGGCGCGCCTCGGCGCGGTTGTTCGTCGCGTCGGCCCTGTTCGGGCTGCTTCGCGCCGACGATCAGGTCCCCGCGTATCGCCTCTCCGCGACCTCGAAACTCCCTGCTAGACCCACGCTGGCCGCGCGCTGGCGCCCCGTACTGGAGCCGTTGCTCGCAGAACTGGCCGTAAATCACCTGATCGTCGATCTCCGCTCGGGTTCGTACGTCGGGCTGGGCGGAGTCCCCGGCGCCGTCGGCGTCAATGTGCTCGCCGAGTACCCCGATGGCCGGCGGTCGGTGGTCACCCATTTCAACAAGGCACACAAGGGACGGCTGGCCCGGGCTCTCGCTGTCACTCGAGCCGAGCCCGGCGACGCCGCCGCAGTCGCTGCCGTCGCACGCAGGGCCGGTCTGCGGATTGAGCGCGCCGGAAATGATCTGACGGTCGTCGTTTCCGCGGCAGCTGACCCGCCGAGCAGACGCAAACTCACCCAAAACGGGCCGGATTAGTGCGAGTTCGCGTCTGCTCGCGCAACACGGAGGATCGCAAACGAGTGGCCGGGGAGCTGGGTCGCTTTACCCACCTCCGGCGCGTCCCAGGCCAGTACCAGCTCACCGGTGATCGGCACGGATACCGCTTCGGCACCGAGATTGCACGCGATCGCCAGACTCCCGCGCCGCAGCACGATCCAGTGTTGATCCTCGTCGTAGTCGACGACGAGGTGGTCCAGCCACGGGTCGGCGAAGTCGGGTTCGTTGTGCCGCAACTCGATCAGTTCCCGGTACACCGCCAGCAGCCGGGCGTGCTCGCCGCCCAAGATCTCATCCCATTTCAGCTTGGAACGCTCAAACGTCTGCGGGTCCTGGGGGTCGGGGATCTCGTCGGCGTCCCAGCCGTGCTCGGCGAATTCGGCTTTACGTCCATCCCTGGTCGCCTGGGCCAGCTCCGGTTCTGGGTGCGAGCTGAAGAACTGGAACGGCGTGGAGGCGCCCCATTCCTCGCCCATGAAAAGCATTGCCGTATAAGGAGATCCGATCACAAGTGCGGCTTTCACCGCCAACTGCCCCGGGGTCAGATTCTGCGACGGACGGTCCCCGAGCGCGCGATTGCCGACCTGGTCGTGCGTGCAGGTGTAGGCCAGCAACCTGGTCGCCGGGATCCCGGATTCCTCGGTCGTGTCCAGCGGGCGCCCGTGCCGGCGCCGCCGGAACGACGAGTAGGTGCCGGCGTGGAAGAACCCGTGCCGCAACGTCTGAGCCAGCGTGCTCACGGAGCCGAAATCGCCGTAATAGCCCTGCCGCTCGCCTGACACCGCGGTGTGAATCGCGTGATGGATATCGTCGGCCCACTGCGCGGTGAGGCCGTAACCGCCGCGGTCCCGCGGGGTGATCAGGCGGGGATCGTTGAGGTCACTTTCCGCGATCAAGGCCAGCGGACGGCCCAACTGCCTTGACAACCAGTCTGTTTCGGTGGCGAGCTCCTCGAGTAGGTGTACCGCGGTCAGGTCCACCAGCGCGTGCACCGCGTCCAGGCGCAGGCCGTCGGCGTGGAAGTCGCGCATCCACCGCAACGCACATCCGATGATGTAGCGGCGCACCTCGTCGGAGTCTGCGTCGGCGATGTTGATGCCCTCGCCCCACGGGTTGCTGGCCGAGGACAGGTACGGCGCGAATTTCGGCAGATAATTGCCCGACGGGCCCAGGTGGTTGAACACCGCGTCGATCAGCACCCCCAGGCCGCGGGCGTGGCAGGCGTCGACCAGCCTGACCAGCCCGTCGGGACCACCGTAGGGCTCGTGCACGCTGTACCACAGGACGCCGTCGTAGCCCCAGCCGTAGGTGCCGGCAAAGGAGTTCACCGGCATCAACTCGACGAAGTCGACGCCGAGATCCACCAGGTAGTCCAGCTTTTCGACGGCGGAGTCGAAAGTGCCCCCGGCTGTGAAGGTGCCGACGTGCAGTTCGTAGATCACCGCGCCCTCGACGGACCGACCGGCCCAGTCGCCATCGGTCCAGGCCGCTGCCGACGGGTCCCAGAGCTGGGAGCGTTCGTGCACGCCATCGGGCTGTCGGGGGGACCGCGGGTCGGGCAGCACGGTGGAGTCGTCGTCGAGCAGGAATCCGTAGCGGGCATCCGCCGGCGCGTCGACGTCGGCGTGCCACCAGCCGTCGTCGGAGCGGATCATGTCGTGCACCGCGCCGTCGACATCAAGCCGCACCAGCCTGGGTTTCGGTGCCCACACTTTGAATTCAGTCATCAAGACGCTCCAGCAGCACCACGGGCAACTCTCCGAACAGTTGGGCGGCCGACGTCGGCCCGCTGGCCATGGCGCCGGTCAACCGGTCGGTCCACGAACCGTCCGGCAATGGCAGCACGGTGTCACCCCACCCGGTGTCGGCAAGCGCTACCGTCCAGCGGGTCACCGCCACCAGGATGCCGGGACCACGGCGGAACGCGACGATGTGGTCGGCGGCCTGACCGGCGGCGAGCACCGGCACGTAGTCGCCGTGCAGGAAGCAGTCCGGCCGCGAGCGCCGCAGTCGAAGCGCCGTGGTGACGACCCGAATCTTGGGGTGCTGCAGGTCTTTCAGCGCGCTGCGCCGGCTCGCATAGTCGACCTCGCGGCGGTTGTCCGGGTCGACCAGGCTGTCGTCCCACAACTCGGTGCCCTGGTACACGTCGGGGATGCCCGGCACGGTCAGAGCCAGCAGCTTCTGGCCCAGCGCGTCGCTGGCGGCGTGCGGGTTGAGCTGGCCGACGAGTTTGGTGAGTTCGCCGGCCACCGGCCCATCCAGCACTGTGTCCAGCCAGCTGTGCACGGCGCCTTCGAACTCCTGGTCCGGGTCGTTCCACGACGTGTGCCAGGCGGCCTCCCGGATCGCCTTCTCGGCGTAGGAATGCAGCCGGTCGCGCAACTCCCCGGTGACCTCGCCGCTCACCGGCCAGACGCCGAAGATGTTCTGCCACAGGAACTGTCCGGTCGCGGGATCGGGGGAGGGGGCATGGGTCTCCCACCTGCCGACGAATTCCGCCCAGAGCGACGGCACCTGCGACAGCACTCCGATCCGGGCGCGCACATCCTCGCCGCGCTTGGTGTCGTGTGTGGTCAGCGTCGTCATAGCGGCCGGCCAGAGCCGTGCCCGGGTGGCCGAACTCTGGTGGAATTCGGCCGCCCCGACGCCGAACCGGTGCGGCTCACCACCGACCTCGTTGAGCGACACCAGGCGGGCGTCGCGGTAGAACAGGCAGTCTTCGACCGCCTTGGCCGTCACCGCGCCGCACAGTTGTTGCAGGCGGGTTGCGGGCTCGCCGCCGTGGGACAGCGCCGCGGCCACCACGGCCAGCGCGGTTGCCAATTCCGGTTGCGCCGCCTGGGTTTTCGCCAGTGCGGTGGACAGGATCGCCGACAGTGATTGGTAGTCGCTGCGGTAGACGTCGATGTGGGTCAGCAGTGCGGCCACCGCGTCGGGCAACAGCGGATCATCGGCACCCGCGGTCGCTACGATGCTGCGCCGCAACCGGGCCAACTCGCTGCCCAGAGTGTCTGTCGCGGCGCGAATCTTTAGCTGCGCCAACATATCCGGCATCGCGCCGTAGTCCACACCCGCGGACTCCACGAGTTCGGTGAGCGCGGCTTCACCCCTCGGGTCGACGAAGAGTCCGCCCACCTCCCGCAGCACGTCGTAGCCGGTGGTGCCGGCCACCGGCAGGGTGGGCTCCAGCGCCTCGTCAACAGCCAGGATCTTTTCGATCACAATCCACGCGTCGGGTCCGGCCAACTCGCGCAGCCAGATCAAATAGCTTGCCGGGTCGGCCAATCCGTCGGGATGGTCGATTCGAACCCCGTCGACGATGCTCTCGCTGAACCAGCGGGCGACTTCGGCGTGGCTGGCGTCGAAAACGCTACGGTCCTCCTGGCGCAACCCGGCCAGCGAGGTGATCGAGAAGAACCGGCGGTATCCGACGACGCCGTTGCGCCAGCCCACCAGCCGGTAGTGCTGACGTTCGTGCACCTCGGGGCCGGTGCCGTCGCCGGTGCCCGGTGCGACCGGAAGTGCCAGATCCCCCAGTCGCAGCAGGTCGCCGTCCACCGCCAGATCGGCCGCGTCGTCATCGGAACCTAGCAACGGCAACACGATTCGGCCCGCGTCGTCCAACGTCCAGTCGATGTCGAAGTATCCGGCGTATTTCGAATCCCGCCCGTGTCGCAGTACGTCCCACCACCAGGCGTTCTGCTGGGGCTGGTCGATTCCGACGTGATTGGGCACCACGTCGATCACCACGCCCATCCCGCGTGCCCGGGCCGCCGCCGACAACCGGGCCAGCCCCTCGGGCCCGCCGAGGTCGGAGGACACCGTCGTCGGGTCGGTGACGTCGTAACCGTGCGACGATCCGCCGACGGCGGTCAGGACGGGGGACAGGTAGACATGGGAGACCCCGAGTTCATCGAGGTAGTCCAGCAGGTTTTCAGCGTCACCGAGGGTGAAGGCGAAGCCACTGGACGCGCCGCGTAGCTGCAACCGGTAGGTTGCCGAGACCGAAAAAGTCATACGTCACAGCGTCTTACGCAGTATGAGCACGGAGCGGCCGGGCAGTGCCACCTCGTCACCCTGATCGACCACCCGTTCGGCGACGCCGGTCGGGCTGGTGGTGTCCAGCTCCACTGTCCACTGCTGTGCATAGTCGCCGTGCGGCATGACAAATGTGACTTCCTGGTCGTGGGCGTTGAAACACAGCAGGAACGAGTCATCGACGATGCGTTCGCCACGGCGATTCGGTTCGGGCAGGGCCTGGCCATTGAGGAACACCGCGATGCTCTTGCCGAAGTCGTTGTCCCAGTCCTGCTCGGTCATCTCCTGGCCGGAAGGTGTCAGCCAGGCGATGTCGTGAATGTCGGCTTCACCACTGCGGATCGGCCGGCCCCGAAGGAAGCGGCGCCGGCGAAACACCGGATGTTTCCTGCGCAACCGCGTCACCTTGCGTGCAAAGGCCAGTTGGTCGGCGTTCTTCTCGACCAATGACCAATCCATCCAAGACAATTCGGAATCCTGGCAGTAGACGTTGTTGTTGCCCTGCTGAGTGCGCCCGATCTCGTCGCCGTGGGAGATCATCGGGGTGCCCTGGCTGACCATCAACGTCGCCCAGAAGTTGCGCATCTGCTGGCAGCGCAGCGCGATGATGTCCGGGTCGTCGGTGGGGCCTTCCACGCCGCAGTTCCAGGACCGGTTGTGGCTTTCGCCGTCGCGGTTGTCCTCGCCGTTGGCCGCATTGTGTTTTTCGTTGTAGGACACCAGATCATGCATGGTGAAGCCGTCGTGCGCGGTGACGAAATTGATGCTGGCGCCGGGCCGACGGCCGGTCGCTTCGTAAAGGTCCGACGACCCGGTCAGCCGGGAAGCGAACTCGCCAAGGGTTGCGGGCTCGCCCCGCCAGTAGTCGCGCACAGTGTCGCGGTATTTCCCGTTCCACTCGGTCCACAAACCTGGGAAATTCCCGACCTGGTAACCCCCTTCGCCCACATCCCACGGTTCGGCGATCAACTTGACCTGGCTGACCACCGGATCCTGTTGGACCAGGTCGAAAAACGCTGACAGCCGGTCGACGTCATAAAACTCGCGGGCCAGGGTGGCTGCCAGGTCGAACCGGAAGCCGTCGACGTGCATCTCGAGCACCCAGTAGCGCAGCGAATCCATGATGAGCTGCAGGGTGTGCGGGTGCCGCACATTGAGACTGTTGCCGGTGCCGGTGAAATCCTTGTAGTGGCGAAGGTCACCGTCGACCAGACGGTAGTAGGCGGCGTTGTCGATGCCGCGGAAGTTGATCGTCGGGCCGAGGTGGTTCCCCTCGGCGGTGTGGTTGTAGACCACGTCCAGGATGACCTCGATGCCGGCCTCGTGGAAGGTGCGCACCATCGACTTGAACTCGGCGACCGCGCCACCCGGCTTGCGGGTCGCCGCATATTGGTAGTGGGGAGCCAGGAAGCCGAATGTGTTGTAGCCCCAGTAGTTTCGCAGTCCCATGTCGACCAGCCGGTGGTCGTGCAGGAACTGGTGGACCGGCATCAGTTCGATAGCGGTGACGTTCAGTGACTTGAGGTGATCGATGATCACCGGGTGCGACAGCCCGGCATAGGTGCCGCGGAGTTCGTGCGGGATGCCCGGATGGGTCTGGGTCATGCCCTTGACGTGCGCCTCGTAGATGATCGTTTCGTGATAGGGCGTGCAGGGTGCCCGGTCGGATGCCCAGTCGAAGAACGGGTTGATCACTACGCTGGTCATGGTGTGGCCCAGCGAGTCGACCATCGGGGGAGTACCGGTTTCAGACGGGTCCTCGGCCGCCACTTCCAGGTCGTAGGAGAACAGCGCCTGTGTGAAATCGAAGTCACCGACAAAGGATTTGCCGTACGGGTCGAGCAACAATTTGCTCGGATCGCACCGGTGACCGGCGGCCGGATCGAACGGCCCGTGCACCCGAAACCCGTAGCGCTGTCCCGGAGTAACGGTGGGCAGGTAGCAGTGCCACAGGTAACCGTCGACTTCGTCGAGATTGATCCGGGTTTCGCTGCCGTCGCGCGCGATCAGGCACAACTCGACCTTGTCGGCGACTTCGGAGAACAGCGAGAAGTTGGTACCGGCACCGTCGTAAGTCGCGCCCAGCGGGAATGGCGCCCCGGGCCACACCGTCGCCAATTCGGGTGAGCCGTCCGCGCCGTCATAGGCACCCTGGTTCCCGCGCTCCGTCGACGACATCACTAGACCTTATCCGTGTGGGCTGCCCTTGGTCGCCTGTCACCACCAACCGGTGATCGCCGCGATCTGCCGCCCCAGTTCCGGCGCGAGCGTCCGCATGTAGGTCGGCGTCAGGTGATGAGGATCCCGGTAGATCAGCACATTTCCCTCGACCGCGCGACAGGTGTCGGGCCGGCAGATCGCATCCGATAAGTCGATCGGTTTCAGTAGCGGGAACTGCGCCACGAAGTCGAGCGTGCCGTTGTGATCGGACAACAGATCGGATCGCTTGACCCCGCAGGATTCCGAGTTGCCGGCCTTGGCCAGGCAGTCCGCCGGGTTGAAGGGTTGCCCGTCCTTTACCAGCCACGGCGTGTCGCGTACCCCGAGGATCGGAATGTTGTTGTCGGACAACGTTTGCCAGATCCCGATATAGGTGGCGGGCATGACGTCGCCGGACCTGATGTTCCAGGGCCTGGTCGAGGTGGTGAACACGTAGTCCGGACGATCGGTGACCAGCTTGGCCATCGTCGTCTCGACCCACTCCCGGCACTGCGGATAGGGCGCGTTGTTGCCCATGATCAGGGGGACCTGTTCGGTGGACAACGCGCAGCCCATCTTGAGGTAGGTCACCACCTTGAAGTGGTGTAACCGTCCGAGCAGGTCCAGCGCGGGTAGCCAGTGCTCGGCATGTGATCCGCCCGCCAGTGCGATGGTCCGGGGCGCATCGGTGTCGCCATAGGTGCAGTTGACCACCGTCGGGTTGACGAAGTCGCTGATGCACCCGTCTTTGGTGGAGGCGGGAAGATCCTCCTTGACTTCCAGCACCGTGGGCCGCATCCGCAGTTTGGGCACCCGCACGTGGTTGACCAGGGCTCGCGCGCCCGGGTAGTCGGCCGCGCTCAGTCCACTGAGTTCCTTGCCGCCGGCGCGCTCGGCGACCAGGTGTTCGCGCCAGGTGAACGACGTCGCGGTCAAGGTGACCCCGAGCAGAGCCACCACCGATCCCAAAGCGATGGTCGGCCGGCGCAACCTCGACTGCCACGGGACCGGCGCAACCGGTGCCGTGGAGGCGCGGTAACGCAACGGGTCTTCAACGTGGCGGGTGGTCAGATAGGCCAGTGCCCCCGATACCAGCAGCACCCCCATCCCCTCGAAGAAGTTGGCCTGCCGGTGACCGGTGTAGGAGAGCCAGAAGATCAGCAGCGGCCAATGCCACAGATACAGGGAGTAGGCCATCGCGCCGAGGGTCACCAGCGGTCCCACCGCCAGCATCCGGTTGGGCAGGGGCATCCGGCCTCGGGTGGCAGGATCGGCGGCCAGGTTGGCCCCGGCCATGATCATCAGCATCGCCGCGCCTACCGGCACCAGCGCCCAGGGGCCGGGGAACTCCTGTACGCCGTCGATCAGGGCGCCGCACGACAGGATCGCGGCCAGCGCCACCGTAGCGACCACCGTCCGCAGCCACGTCGGCCAGCGGATGTACGGGACCACCGCACCCACCAGCGCCCCCAGCAGCAGCTCCCAGGCCCGCGCGAAGCTGTTGTAGTAGGCGGTCGCCTGATAGGCCTGGTGGGCGATGATCGCGTACACGAACGACGCCACGGTCAGCACGCTCAGCAGCACCACGAAGACGGTCCGCAGGTGCCTGCCGAGGGGCTTGCGCAACAGGTAGGCGACCGCGGCGATCACCAGCAGGAACGCCACGTAGAACTGGCCCTGCACCGACATCGACCAGATGTGCTGCAACGGACTGACAGCTTCGCCGGCGCGCAGGTAGTCCGCGGCTGAGTTGGCAAGCTCCCAGTTCTGGTAGTAGCCCAGGCTGGCCAGGCTCTGGTCGGCGAACGCCTCCCAGCGGGTCTGCGGCTGGATCAGGACGGTGAGCAGTGCGCAGGCAGCCAGCACCACAACCAGCGCCGGCAGCAACCGGCGGATCAGCCGGACCACCTCGGTTGCGGGGGACAACTTCGCGCCCAGCCCCGCGCGCAGCACCTTGCCGCCGAAGAAGAACCCGGACAAGGCCAGGAAGACGTCGACCCCGCCGGACACCCGGCCGAACCAGATGTGGAAGACGGCGACCAGGGCGATCGCGATGCCGCGCAGACCGTCGAGATCGTGCCGGTAGAAGCCCGACGAGCGCGTGCCCATGCCGCCGGACTGCGCGGAGGCAGCCGGGGTCCGGGGCATGGTCGGTGTCGGCATGGTCATCGCTAACTTACCGAAAACCGCCGCTGCTCCTTTGCGGAGCAAGCGGCGGTCGGGGAGATCCCGGGAAAGCCCCGGGTGTTTACCGCGGAGTGGTGACGGCGGGCGCCGGTTGCGCCGGCATCAGCTGTAGCGGCGGCTGCGGCGTCGGGACCAGCGGGGCCGCCGGTTGGGGGATCACCTGCTGCAGTGGTGGCACCTGCGCCTGTTGCTGCAATGGTGCCTGCTGGACGGGTGCCTGTTGGCCGGGGATCGTCTGGGCCGGGGCCTGTTGGCCGGGGACGGTTTGGGCCGGGGCTTGCTGGCCAGGCACCGCTTGGGCCGGGGCCTGTTGGCCGGGGACGGTTTGGGCCGGGGCTTGCTGGCCGGGCACCGCTTGGGCCGGGGCCTGTTGGCCCGGAACGGTCTGGGCCGGGGCCTGTTGGCCGGGGACGGTCTGGGCCGGAGCCTGCTGGCCCGGCACCGTCTGAGCCGGAGCTTGCGGCGCCGGCTGCACCGGTCCCGTCTGCAACGAATTGGTGCCCAGGATCCGGACCAGGTACGGCGACATACCGGTGGCGCGCACGGGCGAAACCTGGACCACATCGCCGACCTCGAGCATCTGGCCGTTTCCGAGGTACATCGCCACGCTCTGGGTGCCTTCGGGCCCATAGAAGATCAAGTCGGCCTTGCGGGCCTGCTGGGGCAACACCCGCTCGCCGACCCGGTACATCTGACCCGAGGAGCGCGGCAGCTTGAGCCCGGCGCCGGCGTACGCGTACTGCATCAGTCCCGAGGCGTCGAAGCCGACGGTGTTGATGCCCGAACCGGTGCCGCGGGTGGGGCCGGTGACCCCGCCGCCGGCCCAGGAGAACGGCACGCCGCGCTGCGAGAGTCCCCGCGCGATGACCGTGTCGGCCATTTGTTGGTAGTCGTTGGTTCGGGTGTACGGATCTGCGGAGGCGATCCCCGCGACAGTCGCCATCGGCGCCACGAACATCACCAGCCCGATCGCGAAGGCGTAGACGCGTTTCATTTCGTTCCCTCGTTTCCTGGGGCCGGATGGCCCCTCTGTGCCTCAGCGCGGTGACCGCGCGCATCCGCGCCGTTCAGGTGCGAAGGGCCGCCTCTTCGGGGCCGAGCGCCGCTGGACTTGATGGGTGAGCCCTCCGGGTTAGCCCCGGGTGAAATCACACCAGTCACTACAGACACTTTGACAACAGAGATAAGTGACCGCCAGAGTGGCGAAACATTATTTGTAGGAACGTGACCGGACGGTGATTGAGAGGGTCAATCTTGTGACGGCAGTTGTGATTTCGATCTCAAAGACCTTGCTGCCGCGTGATGTTGCACCAGCCGGGTCAGCGCCCGAAAGTGTTGCTGAAATCGGTCAGAGCATGGCCCGCCACCGAAGCCAGGCTCAGCACGCCGACCGCGACGATCGGCCAGAAGGACATGTACCAGCCCTTCACCAGCGAGACGAAGGGGCCGAGCAGGGCGGCGGTCCCGGCCGCACCGATGCCGCCCCACACCAGTGGGTAGATGTAGTAGTTCAACCCGAATGGCACCATCGGGCAGTCATCGCCCTGGCAGACGTTGTCGGTAAAGGCAAACAGGCGGGTCGGCCAACTGGTCGTGGTGACCACGACAATCAGCAACCCCAACAGCACGAACATGGTGATGACGTCCCAGGGAACCAGGCGCAGCCTGATCACCCGCGGTGCGGCCGGGTCTTGCTCGACGTCCTTCCCCAGGTCCTTGTCCGAGTCTTGGGACTGATCCGGTGCCGTCATGCCCTGCATGCTTCCCGATGAACAGGTTTTCTGCGACCGCAACCGACTAAGGTCGGCTTTCGTGGCAGCGGCCGGACGAGCTAAAGCCGGGTTGACGCCCGCGCAGATCAGCGCGATCGACGCCGCTCATCTGTGGCACCCGTACAGCACGATTGGCAGCGAGGCGATACCGCCGGTGGTGGCGGTCGCGGCGCGTGGGGCCTGGCTGACACTGATCCGCGACGACCACCCGGTCGAGGTGCTGGATGCGATGAGCTCCTGGTGGACCGCCATTCACGGTCACGGACACCCGGTGCTGGATGCGGCGATGACCACTCAGCTGGGCACCATGAACCACGTCATGTTCGGTGGCCTGACGCACGAGCCGGCGGCCCGGTTGGCCCAATTGCTTGTGCAGATCACCCCGCCCGGGCTGGACACCGTGTTCTTCAGCGACTCGGGCTCGGTGTCGGTGGAGGTCGCCGTCAAGATGGCGCTGCAGTACTGGCGCAGCCTGGACCAACCGGGCAAGCATCGCCTGATGACGTGGCGCGGGGGGTACCACGGCGACACCTTCACGCCGATGAGCGTCTGCGACCCCGAGGGCGGCATGCACTCGCTGTGGGCCGACGTGCTGGTGCCGCAGGTCTTCGCCCCGCAGGTGCCGCGCGACTACGACCCCGCGTACAGCGCGGCATTCGAGGCCCAACTGGCCGAACACGCCGCGGAGTTGGCGGCCGTCATCCTCGAGCCCGTCGTGCAGGGGGCGGGCGGGATGCGCTTTCACCACCCGCGTTACCTCTCCGATCTGCGCGATATCTGCCGCCGGCACCGGGTGCTGCTGATCTTCGACGAGATCGCCACCGGATTCGGTCGCACCGGTGAGCTGTTCGCCGCCGACCATGCCGGCGTCAGCCCGGACATCATGTGCGTCGGCAAGGCCCTCACCGGCGGGTACCTAAGCCTGGCCGCCACCCTGTGCAGCACGGACATCGCCCACACCATCAGCAGAGGTGCGGCCGGTGCACTGATGCACGGGCCGACGTTCATGGCCAACCCGCTGGCGTGTGCGGTGTCGGTGGCCAGCGTCGAGGTGTTGCTGGGCCAGGACTGGCGGTCCCGCGTGGCCGAGATCGCCGCCGGGCTGACCGAGGGACTGGAACCGGCCCGCGCATTGCCGGGCGTGACCGACGTGCGGGTGTGTGGGGGGATCGGCGTCATCGAGTGCGACCGGCCGGTCGATCTGACGGTGGCCACGCCCGCGGCACTCGACGGTGGGGTGTGGCTGCGCCCGTTCCGCAACCTGGTCTATGCGATGCCGCCTTATATCTGCACCCCCGGAGAGATCGCACAGATCACCTCGGCGATGGTGCATGTTGCGCGGCTCGTAGTCTGATCAGCGATGAAGTCAACCGAGACGTCCCCGCTGGCCTGGCTGGAAGCGGTGGAGGCGCAGCGCCGGGAGGCCGGGCTGCGCCGTTCCCTGCGGCCACGGCCCCCGGTGAGCACCGAACTCGACCTGGCATCCAACGACTACCTCGGCCTGTCCCAGCACCCCGACGTCATCGACGGCGGAGTCCAGGCGCTGCGGGTCTGGGGTGCCGGTGCCACCGGTTCGCGGCTGGTCACCGGCGACACCGAACTGCACGCCCAGTTCGAGACCGAGCTCGCCGACTATGTCGGCGCCGCCGCGGGACTGGTGTTCTCCTCGGGCTACACCGCCAACCTGGGTGCCGTCGTGAGCCTGTCCGGCCCGGGCTCGCTGCTGGTGTCCGACGCCTACTCGCACGCCTCGCTAGTCGACGCCTGCCGGTTGTCGCGCGCGCGGGTGGTGGTGACGCCCAATCGCGATGTGGCCGCTGTCGATGCGGCCCTGGCGTCGCGTGCCGAGGAGCGCGCCGTCGTCGTCACCGACTCGGTGTTCAGTGCCGACGGGGCTTTGGCGCCGCTGCGCGAACTGCACGAGGTGTGCCGCCGGCACCGTGCGCTGCTGATCGTGGACGAGGCGCACGGCCTCGGTGTGCGCGGCGGCGGTCGCGGCCTGTTGCACGAGGTAGGGCTGGCGGGTTCGTCTGACGTGGTGGTCACGACGACGCTGTCCAAGGCACTGGGCAGTCAGGGCGGCGTGGTCCTCGGCCCGGCCGAGGTGCGGGCGCACCTGATCGACGCGGCGCGGCCGTTCATCTTCGACACCGGTCTGGCCCCCGCCGCGGTGGGCGCGGCGCTGGCCGCACTGCGGGTGCTCAAGGCGGAGTCATGGCGACCGTCCGCGGTACTCGGCCACGCCGCCGACCTGGCCCGAGCAAGTGGTGTCGCCGAGGTGCCGGAGTCGGCGGTGGTGTCGGTCATTCTGGGTGACCCGGAGGTCGCGCTGGCCGCGGCAACCGCCTGCCTGGATGCGGGTGTCAAGGTAGGTTGCTTCCGGCCGCCGACCGTCCCGACGGGGACATCCCGGCTGCGGCTGACCGCGCGCGCCTCGCTGAGCGCCGACGAACTCGACCTGGCGCGGCGCGTGCTCGCCGAGGTGCTTTCGAGCGTCCGCCGTTGACGGTCCTGGTCGTCACCGGCACCGACACCGGCGTTGGAAAGACGATCGCGACCGCTGCGCTGGCGTCCTGCGCCCGCCAACTCGGTGTCGACGTGGCGGTGTGCAAACCCGCCCAGACCGGCACCGCTGACGGCGACGACGACCTGGCCGAGGTAGGCCGCCTCTCCGGCGTCACCGAACTGGCCGGCCTGGCGCGCTATCCGTTGCCCATGTCGCCGGTGGCCGCAGCCGAGCAGGCCGGCATGTCGCTGCCCGGCCGCGAGGAGGTGCTGGCGCTGATCCGCCGGCTGGACCGGCCGGGGCGGTTGACGCTGGTGGAGGGCGCCGGCGGGCTGCTGGTGGAACTCGCTGCGGCGGGCGTCACCCTGCGAGATCTGGCCAGGGACCTCGAGGCGGCCGTGTTGGTGGTGGCCCGGGCCGGCCTGGGCACCCTGAATCACACCGCGCTGACCCTGGAAGCGCTTGCCGCACAGAATGTTTCATGCACCGGTTTGGTGATCGGCAGCTGGCCGGATCAGCCGGGCCTGGTCGAGTGTTCCAACCGGTCGGCGCTGGAACGGTTGGCCCCTTTGCGGGCGGCGCTGCCGGCCGGCGCAGGCGCCGCCGGTGACTTCGCGGCAATCAGTGCGGCGGCGTTCGACGGTGACTGGGTGAGGTCCCTGGTGTCCTGATGGCGCATTCCATCGAACTGCTCTTCGACCCCGACACCGAGGCCGTGCTGCGGGGCATGTGGGACGACTTGGGCGCGCTGAAAAAGGCGGGACTTCCTATCCGGATCCCGCCCGGCCGTCCGCATGTGACGGTGGCGGTGGCCCAGCGCATCGACGCCGCGGTCGACGAACTGCTGACTCCGGTGGCGCGAGAGTTGCCGTTGCGCTGCGTGGTCGGCGCAACCCTGTTGTTCGGCCGGGGCAACGTTGTGCTCACCCGGTTGGTCGTGCCCTCGCGCGAACTGCTGGACCTGCATGCCGAGGTGCATCGGCTGTGTGGTCCGCACCTGGTGCCGGAGCCGATGGCCAACAGCCTGCCCGGCCAGTGGACGGCACATGTCACGCTGGCGCGCCGGATGGAGGCCGCGCATCTGGCTGCGGCGCTGGCCATTGCGGGCCGGCCGGCGCAGTTCGACGGCCGCCTCGCAGGGTTGCGCCGCTGGGACGGCGATCAGCGCGTCGAGTATCCGCTCGGCTGACGTCAGCCGGGTTGGCCGGGTATGCCGACCGCACCCGGTAAGCCGTCGGCGCCCTTTTGGCCGGCCTGTCCATCCGCGCCGCCGGTGCCCTTCGCGCCCGCTGCACCCCCGTCGCCGCCAAGTCCTACGCCACCGCCGTGGCCGGCAGCTCCGCCGGCGCCGAATCCGCCCGAGTGGCCGAACAGTCCACCGGTGCCGCCCGCGCCGCCGTTGCCGCCGTTGCCGCCGTCGCCGCCGTTGCCGCCGTCGCCGCCGTTGCCGCCGTCACCGCCGTTGCCGCCGACACCGACACCGGCTCCGGGAAAGATGCCACTGTCAGCGCCGCCCTGCCCACCGGTGCCGCCGTGGCCGCCCGAAGCGCCAGCGCCCCCGTCGCCGGCTAGTCCGCCGGCGCCGCCACCACCACCGTCGCCGAACAACAGCCCGCCATGACCACCAGCACCGCCGAACCCGCCGGAACCACCGGTGCCACCCGCCGCGCCGACGCCGCCGGTACCGCCCCTGCCACCCGCGCCACCGAAGATGAGATTCGGATCCCCGAATGGATCGAACAGCGCACCCGGGCCGCCCGTGCCTCCGTTGCCGCCCGCGGCGCCGGTGCCCCCGGTGCCCCCGGTGCCTCCGGTGCCGGAGGAACTCAATGGGTTAGCGGAGTAACCCCCACCGCCATTTCCGCCGTCTCCGCCGGTCGCGCCCGCGCCGCCGGACCCGCCCGCACCACCGTTACCCGCGATCGCCGTGCCGCTACCGGCCAAGTCAACTGCATAGCCCCCTGCGCCGCCGTGGCCGCCGGGTGCGCCGCGTCCGCCGAGTCCGCCGGCACCGCCATTGCCGGCGAAGGCGTTGACGATGCCCGCTTCACCGCTATAGCCTCCTCGGCCGCCGTCGCCTCCGGTCACACCGGTCGCGTTACCCGCAGCGCCATCCTGCCCGTTGCTCGCCGGGCCAGAAGAGCTGTTAGTGCCGTTGGCGCCATTCGCCGCTTGGCCGACGGTTGTAGCGGGCAGGGGGTTGCCGCTTGTGCCGGTCGCGCCTTGGCCGCCGGCGCCGCCGGCCCCGCCGTTGCCGAACAACACGCCGGCATTGCCGCCGGCACCGCCGTTGCCGCCGCACCCGCCGGCGACGGTGGCGGCCCCGCCAGCGCCGCCGGCCCCGCCGTTGCCGTAGAACAACCCGCCGTTGCCGCCGGTGCCGCCCGGCGCACTGCTTCCGCCAGCGCCCCCGGCACCGCCACTGCCTAGGAGTCCGGCGGCCCCGCCATTGCCGCCGCGCTGGCCAGCCCCGCCGGACGCCCCATTACCGCCGTTGCCGAACAGCAGCCCGCCTGCCTCACCGGCCTGGCCCGGCGTTGCGCCGTTGTTGCCGTCACCGACCAGTGGGCGCCCCAGCAGGGCCCGGGCCGGCGCGTTGACCACATCCAGGGCGGCCTGCAGGGGTGAGGCATTAGCGGCCTCGGCCGCGGCGTACAGGTTGCCGCCGGCCGTCAGGGCACGTGCGAACTGCGCGTGAAATGCTGCGGCTTGGGCGCTGACTCTTTGGTATTCCTGGGCGTGCGCGCCGAACGCTGCGGTAATCGCCGTCGATACTTCGTCGGCGGCCGCGGTCACGATCGTTGTCGTCGACGATGTCGCTGCCGCGTTAGCGGCGCTGAGCGTCGACTCGATGCTCGTCAGATCTGTCGCCACCGCGGCCATCACGTCGGGCGCTGCGCTTAACAACGACATCCCTAATCTCCAAGCGGTCATACGAAGCCATAACGTCGCGGTAGCTTCGAGGCGGACTCAGACACCGAACTGTAGCCCCGCTCCCGCGGTCATATGGCGTTTCGGTTCATCCCCCGAACAGCAGGTACAACCCCATGAAGGTGTAGCCGACCATCACCAGCATCATGGTGAGCTGCCCGGTCAGCTGATGCGCCGATGGCAGCAACCGCAGCGCCTTGTCGTGCGCGGCGATGACCGCCACGATGTGCCCGGTGACCACGCAGGTCACCTTGATGGTGGATAGGACGGCGGGGTGCATCGACAGGATGTAGGCGACCTGCCAGTCCCTACTGAGCGGGTCGGCCAGCGCGATCACCGCCTGCTGGCCGCGCTCCACCAGATAGGTCAGGTAGTGCGCGAAGATGTAGCCGACCACGATCGGGATCAGCGAATGTGCCATCTGGCCGGGCAGGGCACGCCGCTCTTCGGCGTCGACGCCGCCCGTCGCCCGCGCTGCCAGTGAAAACGTCAGTGCCACAACCGAAATGAACACAATCAACCCGACCGTACGCAGCGCCGACGACGTCAGCGTCTCCGGCACTCCGTGCGCTCCGCGCGCGACCCCGTCGGCGAAATTGCGCCACGTCGGAGACGCCGAGAAACTGTCGAATGCCGTGGAGCCGAGCAGCACCGCCAGCACCATCACCACACCGGGCCGCACCGGCAGTGACGGCAGGTGGTCGAACGGGTTGCCGACGACGATCTTGCCGGTCTCGCGGTTGCGCCAGAACGGGCACAACCGGGACACGGCCATGCTGTAGACGCCGAACGGGTCCACCCGAGCCAACCAGCGCTGCCCGCACAACCACGCGCCGGCGAACAGCACGACGCCGTAGACCAGTAGCCAGATCTTCACCGCGAACACCGAGGCCGAGTCGGGACTGGCCAGCTCCATCCAGACGAACGCGAACAGACCCAGAGCGGCCGGACGGTAACCCCAGCTCTCCGGATAGGAGACACGTGCCCGTCCCAGCCGCTCCGGCAGGCACCGGCGCAACACGACGTAGACCGTCCGTACCGGGGACACGACCCGCCACACCGGCCCGAAAACCAGCGACAGCGCCACCAGCCCAACCCACAACAGGACGTAGAACGCGCCGAGCAGACCGTTGGCCTGTGTCTGCGGGCCGAACAACCCGGCCAGCAGCACCCACGCCGCGAACAGCAACGCCAGGCCCGCCACCAACGAGCGGGTGAGGCGGGCGTCAACCACCGTCGTCACCACGTCCGGCAGGGCGTGTCCCGGCTTGGCCGGATCGAACCGGGGCCGCTTCCACGCCAGAGCGACCAGCGCGAACGTGAACGTCAGTGCCCACGCCGCACCGATCAGCGCGAAGGTGTAGGGGACCGGGAGGTCGTTCGACCCGCCGAGGCCGTGCGCCAGCACCGCGCCGGCACTGGTCACGGCCGGACTTGGATGGTGGCGATCGTGCGCTTGAGGTGATGCAGCTCGACGTCGACGTTGCCGGGCACGTCGACGCTGAACTGGAAGGTCTGGTTGGGCGCCGCGGCGATCTCGAACTTGTGATCAGGCACCGAATGCACGTGCAGTTCGTCGGTGACGTCGCTGGTGACCCGCAACGTGATCTGCTCCTTCACCCTGGCCTGCAGGGTGGCGTTGGTCGGTGTCACCTGGCCGTTGGCGATCGAGACCTCGATCGTCAGGCCGGCCGGCTGCGCGCTGGTGGACGTGCCCCCCGGCGCGGGGCTGCTGGACGTGTTGCCCGGCTTGCTGCCCCCGCAACCGACCAGTGCGCAGGCCAACATGGCCGCCCACACAGCGGCGAGAATGCGTGCCGTCATCGACTCAGGCCGCCCTGGGGAGGGGATGTTCTTCCTCCTCCACTCGTCGGGGTTTTGTCGTCTCGCCATTGATCCGGCCCGCACCCCAGGTCAGGGCGGCGATCACCATCAGCGTGAAGATCAGCACCAGGATCGAGCCCGTGGTGAACAGCCACTCCGGCGCACTCGGGTCGCGCTCGCGCTGCAGGATGGTGTTCTCCAGGACGAACGGGCGGGTGATCACGGGCTGGGCCGGGATCTCGGGAGCCGGAATCGCCTCATCGGCCGGTGCGTAGATCGGCACCGCGGTCATCGTGTAGCCGTCCTGCACGCGCAGCAGGGTCTTCCACGATCCCCACACGGGAATGGGCTGGGTGCTGCGATATTGCCCAGGCCCGACCCGCTGCAGACGATCGACGACCAGACCGCGCTGGTTCTCCATCTTGCCCTGCCACGAGGTGATCGACACCCAGTCGGGCTCGTCCTTGATCAGGTCGGGCGGGTTGATCTGAACGTCGGCCGACACCATCTGCTTGCCGGGCTCGCTGGGCAGTTCGGTGAGCTTGATGGTCGCGGTGTTCTTGCTCGGGACATTGATGTGCAGGCCGTTGGCCACGGCGCCACCGATCACCACGACGGTCGCCGCGACGATCGAGATGCCGATCGCACGCGCCGGAAGCCGCTGTCCGGTCAGCACCATGCCCGTCAGTGCGCCGCAGATGCCCATCAACACCGCGACGGGCACCGACATGGCCAGGGCCTCGCCCCACATGCTGGTCGGCCACGGGTAGTGGTAGACCGCGCCTACCCACAGCGAACTCAGCCAGAGACCGACGGTACCCACCAGCAGACCGGACACAGCTCCGAAGGCGATCGGGCGCTTGAACAGGGGACTGAGGGCGAGCAACTCGACGATCAGCGCCGGTCCGAGGTAAAGCGGGAACCAGTTGATCGGGGCGCCCAGGACCGGGCCGACGATGAACGCGACCGCGCCGCGCAGCGCGATGGCGAACAGGGCCGCGATGATCGCCGCGCCCTTCCCCAGCGTCATGCGCGCGACGACCAGAGCCAGTGCGGCGACGCCGGCGATCATCATCGGGTGAAATGCCAGGCGGAACTGCTGGACGCCGAAGTCATATTCGATCTGGTAGACGGACAGGCCGATCAGCAGGCCGCCGCAGGAGAGGTAGCGCAGCAACCGCACGAACGGCTTCTCCGGCGGCGCGTCCGGCAGCGCGCGGCCGCCTTCGTACTCCAGCATGAGCACCGAGAACAGCGAGAGTCCGGCGCCGCCGATCATCATCAGGTGCGTCGGTCCCCACAGCGTCACGTCCTGGCCGAAGATGCGGTGCCAGATGTCGTCGAGCGGGAAGCCGAACAGGGCGTACATGCCGCAGCCGGCCATCAAGATCCCGCCGACCGGCGCGTGCCAGTTGTCGGTGATGCGCACCGGCGCCGGGCCGGGCTGGTCGAACGGCAGCACGATCGCGATCATGCCGGCCAGGAAGATCCCGAACAGCCCGAAGATGATGAAGTAGTGCGCCGGATTGGCCAGCGGACCAGGGTCGCGGCCTTCACCGATATGCCAGCTGACGTCCCAGATGAAACCGAACAGCGCGCAGATGATCGAGGAGGTGTACACCAACACCGGTAGCGCCACCCAGGACGGGCGCCTGAACTTGACGCCGAGCCAGTCGGCGAATCGCTCCAGCCACATAATCCGGCGGGTGCGATGCGCATAGCCGATGCCCAGCATCACGAGTGTGATGACCAGCGCGGCGACGGAAAGTCCGATTACCTGGTTCAGGGCGGCCCCGCGAGCCGCCGGCGCCTCAGCAACAACTGTCAATTCCACCGCGATCGCCTCCCGTTGCGCACCGCCGATGCCGACTAGGACGAACCTGTAATGCCCAATTGCCGGGCTGGTCAATCCTGCTTTTTGCCAGAGCTGCGACGGTTTCGCATTGCGACGTACAAGACCACCCCGGCGACGATGAGCGCGGGCAGAAACGCCGGTATGGCCAGCCAGATCCCGTGGTCGGCCAGATAGGTGACGGGGGGATCGCTCATGGTGGTGTCTATACCCCCTATTTCCGGAGTGAGCTACGTCGCGCCGGTGCGCCCACGCGGCATTCGCCGACGCGGCGCCCGCTACCCTAACCTGAACACCATTTCATTCCGGCTGCCACAAAGACGCGGCCGTGAGACGCAGATGTGGTCCGGCCATGCTCGGACGCGATCGACAAACAGGGGAGTACCCGGTGACTCAAGCGCCAACTCGACCGACCAGCGACGCCGGCCAGGATGGCACTCATTCCGAAATTCTGGCGGTTGCCCGCGAGCAGGTGCTTGAGCGCGGTGAGGGATTGACGAAGGACCAGGTGCTGCAGGTCCTGCATTTGCCCGACGACCGGCTGGAAGAACTGCTCGCGCTGGCCCACGAAGTGCGGATGCGCTGGTGCGGGCCGGAGGTCGAGGTCGAGGGCATCATCAGCCTCAAGACCGGCGGCTGCCCGGAGGACTGTCACTTCTGTTCGCAGTCGGGTCTGTTCCAGTCGCCGGTGCGCAGCGCCTGGCTGGACGTCCCCAGCCTGGTCGAGGCCGCGAAGCAGACGGCCAAGTCCGGTGCGACCGAGTTCTGCATCGTGGCGGCGGTGCGCGGCCCGGACGAGCGGTTGCTGGCCCAGGTCGCCGCCGGCATCGAGGCGATCCGCAACGAGGTGGAGATCCAGATCGCCTGCTCGCTGGGGATGCTGAGCGCCGAGCAGGTGGAGCGACTGTCCGCGATGGGCGTGCACCGCTACAACCACAACCTGGAGACGGCTCGCTCCTTCTTCACCAATGTCGTCACCACGCACACCTGGGAAGAGCGCTGGCAAACCCTGTCGATGGTGCGCGAAGCGGGCATGGAGGTGTGCTGCGGCGGCATCCTGGGCATGGGCGAGACACTGGAGCAGCGCGCGGAGTTCGCCGCCGAACTGGCCGAACTCGACCCCCACGAGGTGCCGCTGAACTTCCTCAACCCGCGCCCCGGCACCCCGTTCGGGGACTTGGAGGTGTTGCCGGCCAGCGAAGCCCTCAAAGCCGTCGGCGCCTTCCGGCTGGCGTTGCCGCGGACCATGCTGCGGTTCGCCGGTGGCCGCGAGATCACCCTGGGCGACCTGGGTGCCAAGCAGGGAATCCTGGGCGGGATCAACGCCGTGATCGTCGGCAACTACCTGACCACCCTCGGCCGTCCCGCCGAAGCCGACCTGGAACTGCTCGACGACCTGCAGATGCCGCTCAAGGCGCTCAACGCGAGCTTGTAGAAAGAGAAGCGTGGCGGGAAATCTGGGCGCTCCGGTCGGAGCCGGTGTCTATAACGTCTACACCGGGGAGCCGGCGGGCACGGCCACGCCCACGGCGGCCCAGCTGGGTCTGGAACCGCCCCGGTTCTGCGCCGAGTGCGGACGGCGGATGATCGTGCAGGTTCGCCCCGACGGCTGGTGGGCACGGTGCTCACGGCATGGACAGGTGGACTCGGCCGATCTGGAGGGGCAGAAATGACCGGGGAAGCCGTGACCGACGTGGCCCGGCCGGTGGAGCCCCCGGCGGGCCCGCGCACGCCCCGCAAACGCGCGCTGCTCACCGTGGTGCTGGTGCTGACCGCCGCGGGTGTGCTGATCGGTGCCCTCTGGGCGTGGATAGCCCCGCCGATCCACGCCGTGGTGGCGGTGAGCCGCAAGGGTGAGCGCGTGCACGATTACCTGGGCAGCGAATCGCAGAACTTCTTCGTGGCGCCGTTCATGTTGCTCGGTCTGCTGGGCGTACTGGCGGTGGTGGCCGCCGTGGCAGTGTGGCAGTGGCGTGAGCATCGCGGGCCACAGGTGGTCGCCGCGCTCACCTTGGGGCTGATCGGCGCCGCCGCGGCCGCCGCGGGTGTCGGAGCGCTGCTGGTCCTACTGCGTTACGGCGCACTGAATTTCGACACCGTCGCGCTCGCGTCGGGTGATCACAACGTGACCTACGTCAGCCAGGCGCCTCCGGTGTTCTTCGGTCATCTGCCGCTGCAGGTCGCCGCCACGTTGCTATCGCCGACGGCCTCCGCGGCGCTGATCTACGCGCTCGCGGCCACCGGAACCGTGCGCGACGATTTGGGCGGCTATCCGCCGATCGACCCGCGCCCGGCCGTGTTGCCACCCGTCCCCGCGGGTCCGGTCACCCCTTAAAGGGGACGCCGGTGGATCTTCCTGCCGGTGATGACCTTCGCGGCGATGACGGCCAGGCGTGCCATGCCGGCATACGTCATCGGGTTGAACATGGTGGGCCAAGTGGTCCGGATCAGGTGGTCCGTGATTGGGCGTCCGGCGAACCGGTCGATCAGCCAACGCAGCGCCATCGGGGAGGACAGCGGGTGCAACAGCATGTGCTCGTTGAATGCGTCCCGGTGGTATGTGACGTCGGCGCCGCCCGCTGAGTAGGCGTCGGCAAGCGCGTCGATGTCGTCGACGCCGATGAGGTAGTCGTGGACGGCCTGCACGATCAGCACCGGCGGCGTCGGCACGGCGACGCCCAGGGTGGTGCTGTCGAAAACATGGGCGACGGCCGGGGTCGCCAGAATGTCCTCCAGCGGCTCGTCGAGGTAGTCCGCCATGTTCTTGTTGGCCATCGAGATGACGGCTTCCGCGGTCGTCATCCGCTCCATGCTCTCGAGCATGGCCAGACCGTCTTCGTTGGCGTGTTCTTTGATGACCGCATCGAGGTCGGGATAGGCGTGGGTGAGTGCGGCCACGACCATCGCGGGCAGGCCCGCGAGCAGGCTGCCGTTGAGTCGTTTGAAGGTGTTCCCGAGGTTGCCGACGGGCGAGCCCAGTACCGCCCCGACGATGTCCAGCTCCGGGGCGTATTCGCCGCACATTTCCGCGGCCCACGCGCTGGCCAGCCCGCCGCCGGAGTAGCCCCACAGCCCGATCTTGGCGGACGCGGGCACACCGAGTCGTTCCGAACTCAGCACCGCCCGCAGGCCGTCAAGGACCCGGTAGCCGGGTTCATAGGGGGTGCCCCACAACCCGTGCAGGCCTTCGTGGTCAGGAACCGACACCGCCCAGCCCTCGGCGACGGCGGCGCTGACCAACAGCAACTCCAGCTGGGCCAGCGAGCCGATGGCCTTGGCGCGGCGGCGCATCGCGTAGGACGGAAAGCACCGGGACGAGATGGCGTCGATGGCGCACTGGTAGGACAGCAGCGGCATGGTCTTGCCGGGGGCGACCTCTTTCGGCAGCAGCACCGTCGTCACGGTCGCCTCGGGGTTGCCGTTCATGTCCGTCGTCCGGTACAGCAACTGGGTCCCGGTGATGGACTGCGGGATGAGGCCCATGAAGGCCAGTTCGACGTCGCGGGAGCGCAGCACAGTGCCGGGCGCGGCGTGCTGGAAGCCGGCGGGCGGCTGGTAGAACGGGTCGTCCGCGGGGAGCAGCGGGCGGACCTTGCGCTGCAACTCCTCGTGCGGGGGTCGGCCGATCCACTCCGCCCCGGTTTCGCCTCCCAGCTTCGCGAGCTCCACCATTAAGGCTCCCTTCGTGGCCCTCGTCGCCCGGTGTGTCCCGATTCGGGGCGGCGGTCAGGCTAGTCACAATGCGGCGCCGGCTGCTTTTGGCGGCCAGCGCCTCTTACTAGAATCTTATTTCGCCTTATCCATCTCTTATACAAGTTACTGTACAAACCGCCGACACGCCTAAAACCGCTGCGCGTGCCGCTTGTCACAATCTCTTGTCCCAGTCCATTCTCGGGCCTAGCCGGGGGGTCGCAGTGCGGCAAATTCGTCGGTGACCCGCAACTGGGAGTCGGTGAACCGGTACAGCGCGGCCGGGCGACCGCCGCTGCGGCCGGACTGGGCGATGGTCCCGGTCGCCGTGATGACCTTGCGGCGGGCCAGCACGCGCTGCAGATTGGTCGCGTCGACCTGGTACCCCAGCGCCGCGCCGTAGATGTCACGCAGCGTGGAGAGCGCAAATTCCTTTGGTGCCAACGCGAATCCGATGTTCGTGTAGGACATCTTGGCGACCAGTCGGGTGCGCGCGTGGGCCACCATGGGCCCGTGGTCGAAGGCCATCGGGGGCAGTGCGCTCACCGGATGCCAGCGGGTATCCGGGGGCAGCTCCGGGGTGGCGGGGGAGGGCACCAGCCCCAGGAACGTGGAGGCGATCATCCGCACGCCCGGCACCCGCTGCGGGTCGGAGAACACCGCCAGTTGTTCCAGATGCGACAGTTCGCGCAGATCCACCTTCTCGGCGAGTTGGCGGCGGACTGAGGTGGTCATGTCCTCTTCGGTGCGCAGCCGTCCGCCGGGCAGCGACCACGCGCCGCGCTGCGGATCCTGTGCACGCTGCCATAACAACACGTTCAGCTGCGGTTTTCCGCTGCGCGGGCCGTCGGTAACCATTCGAACCTGGAACACGACGGCGAGCACTTCGTGGGCGGTGCTACCATGAGGCATGTTTTCGATTGTAAGTCGAAAACCTCCTGAGTGCGAAAGGAGCCGACCATGACGGTCTTGAATCGCATGGATGAGCTGTCGGCCCGCATCATCAGCACGCCTACCGGCTTCACCGGAGTCGACGGCGACGCGCAGTGGGCAGCCGAGATACGTCGGCTGGCGCGCCTGCGCGGTGCCACCGTGCTGGCCCACAATTATCAGCTGCCGGCCATCCAGGACGTCGCCGACCACGTGGGGGACTCGCTGGCGCTGTCGCGGATCGCAGCCGAGGCGCCCGAGGACACCATCGTGTTCTGCGGCGTGCACTTCATGGCCGAGACCGCCAAGATCCTGAGTCCGGACAAGACGGTGCTGATCCCGGATCAGCGCGCCGGCTGCTCGCTGGCCGACTCGATCACGCCCGACGACCTGCGCGCGTGGAAGGCCGAGCACCCCGACGCCGTCGTCGTTTCTTACGTCAACACCACGGCGGAGGTCAAGGCGCTCACCGACATCTGCTGCACGTCGTCGAACGCCGTCGACGTCGTCGACTCCATCGACCCCGACCGCGAGGTGCTGTTCTGCCCGGACCAGTTCCTCGGCGCACACGTGCGCCGGGTGACCGGTCGCAAGAACCTGCACATCTGGGCCGGCGAATGTCATGTGCACGCGGGCATCAACGGTGACGAACTCGCCGAGCGGGCCCGCGCCAACCCCGACGCCGAGCTGTACGTGCACCCCGAATGCGGTTGCGCCACTTCGGCTTTGTACCTGGCCGGCGAGGGCGCCTTCCCAGCCGAGCGGGTCAAGATCCTGTCCACCGGCGGCATGCTCGACGCCGCGCACGAGACCCGCGCCCGCAAGGTACTGGTCGCCACCGAGGTCGGCATGCTGCACCAGTTACGCAGGGCGGCGCCGCAAGTCGACTTCCAGGCGGTCAACGACCGCGCATCGTGCAAGTACATGAAAATGATCACCCCGGCGGCTCTGCTGCGCTGCCTGGTGGAAGGTGCCGACGAAGTGCACGTCGATCCCGACGTCGCGGCCGCGGGCCGGCGCAGCGTGCAGCGCATGATCGCGATCGGCCAGCCCGGCGGTGGCGAATGACCACCCGTCCGGTGTGGCGTGACAGCGCCGATGTCGTCGTGATCGGCATGGGCGTGGCCGGCTTGGCCGCCGCGCTGGCTGCCCACCGCGCCGGCGCCGGGGTTGTGGTCCTGAACAAGGCGGCCCGGACGCGCGGGGTCACGGCAACCCACTACGCCCAGGGTGGCATCGCGGTCGTGCTGCCCGACAGCGACGATTCCATCGACGCCCACGTCAGCGACACGCTGACGGCCGGTGCGGGACTGTGCGACCCGGACGCGGTGTACTCGATCGTCGCCGACGGCTACCGTGCCGTCACCCAATTGGTCGGCGACGGAGCACGTTTCGATGAAGCCGTGCCCGGCGCCTGGGACGTCACCCGCGAAGGGGGCCACTCCCGGCGGCGGGTGGTGCACGCGGGCGGCGACGCGACCGGGGCCGAGGTGCAGCGCACCCTCGATGGCGCCGCACGCACCCTGGACATCCGCAGCAGCCACATCGCGCTGCAGGTCCTGCACGACGAGGACGGCGTCAGCGGCGTGCTGGTGGCCCGCCCGGACGGCGTCGGCATCATCAGCGCGCCGTCGGTCATCCTGGCAACGGGCGGCCTCGGACACCTCTACAGCGCGACCACAAATCCGAACGGTTCCACCGGCGACGGGGTTGCGTTGGCGTTGTGGGCCGGCCTGGCGGTCAGCGATCTGGAGTTCATCCAGTTCCACCCGACGATGCTCTTCGTCCCGGGCGCGCAGGGCCGGCGCCCGTTGATCACCGAGGCCATTCGCGGTGAGGGCGCGATACTGCTTGACAGTCAAGGCAATTCGATCACTGCCGGGGTGCACCCGATGGGCGATCTGGCCCCGCGGGACGTGGTCGCGGCCGCCATCGACGCCCGGCTGAAGGCGACCGGCGACCCGTGTGCCTACCTCGACGCGCGGGGGATCGCGGGATTCGCCGCGCGCTTCCCGACCGTCACCGCCGCATGCCGGGCGGCCGGCATCGACCCCGTCCGCCAGCCCATTCCGATCGTCCCGGGCGCGCACTACAGCTGCGGCGGCGTGGTCACCGACGTGTACGGCCAGACGGAGTTGCCGGGTTTGTACGCGGCGGGCGAGGTGGCCCGCACCGGAATGCACGGAGCCAACCGGCTGGCCTCCAACAGCCTGCTGGAGGGCTTGGTGGTCGGGGGTCGCGCCGGACAGGGAGCGGCCGCGCGTGCGACGGCCGCGGGCTGCCGGCGCGCGAAGATGCCGGAGCCGATCACCCGCACCGCGCCCCGTCGCGGCGACCTGCAACACGCGATGAGCCGGGATGCGTCAGTGGTGCGTGACGCCGACGGGCTGCAGCGGTTGGCCGACATGCTCAGCGCGGCTCCCGGTCGCACCGTCGCATGTCGCCAGGATGCCGAGGACGTGGCGCTGACCCTGGCCGCCCGTACGGTGACGGCCGCCGCCCTGGCCCGTACCGAGAGCCGGGGCTGCCACCACCGCGCCGAGTACCCGTCGGCCGATGCCGGCCAGGGGCGTAGCGCGCTGGTGCGACTGGCGCCCGACGGCAGCTCGGTGCGGGTCGAGACTCTGGCGGCGGTGGGTTGATGAAGCTGGATGCCGCCGAGCGGGCTGATGCGATAGCGACCATTCGGCGCGGCCTGGACGAGGACCTGCGCTACGGGCCGGATGCCACCACACTGGCGACGGTGTCGGCGGACGCGATGGCCACGGCGTCGATGGTGCCGCGCGAGTTGGGCGTGATTGCCGGGGTGGACGTCGCGCTGCTGGCGCTCGACGAGGTGATCGGCAGCGACGGCTACCAGGTGTTGCACCGCGTCGAAGACGGCACGCGGGTGGGTCCGGGTGAGCCGCTGTTGACGGTGCGGGCCCAGACGCGCGGCCTGTTGACGGCCGAGCGGACCATGCTCAACCTGGTGTGTCACTTGTCCGGTATCGCGACGGCGACCGCTGCGTGGGTGGAGGCTGTCGAGGGCACCAGGACCAAGGTCCGCGACACGCGCAAGACCTTGCCGGGTCTGCGCTTGCTGCAGAAGTACGCGGTCCGCGTCGGCGGTGGCGTCAACCACCGGCTGGGGCTGGGCGACGCGGCGCTGATCAAGGACAACCACGTCGCGGCCGCGGGGTCGGTGGTCGGGGCACTGCGTGCGGTGCGCGCAGCCGCGCCGGAGCTGTCCTGCGAAGTCGAGGTGGATTCCCTCGAGCAGCTGGACGAGGTGCTGCCGGAGAAGCCGGAATTGATCCTGCTGGACAACTTCCCGGTATGGCAGACCCAGATCGCCGTGCAGCGCCGCGACGCGAGCGCGCCGCAGGTGCTGCTGGAGTCCTCCGGCGGGCTCAGTCTGGAAACCGCCAGGACCTATGCGGGTACCGGAGTCGACTACCTTGCCGTGGGCGCGCTGACCCACTCGGTGCGGGTGCTCGACGTCGGCCTGGACATGTAATCAGAGCTCGGGAGGTGGGGCGGGTCGCCGGTTGACCCGCACCGCGATGCGCGGCAGTAGCCGGCCCGGTGCCCGTTGGATGTCGTAATCCCAATCGAGCCCCGTCCAGAGCTGCCAGCCGCGCCAGCGGGCCAACAGGACGAAGCCGGCCCCGACCAACGTGGCCAGCACCATCCCCGCCGACGCCCGCCCCACATAGTCGAAGGCCACCGCCACGACACTGGCGGCCACCGCGCAGGTGGCGTAGAGGGTATTGCCGCCGAAGATCTGCGGCGTCCGTCGCACGGCGAGGTCGCGCAGTGCGCCGCCGCCCACCGCGGTGATCGTGCCCAACAGGATTGCGGGCAGCCAGCCCAGGCCGACGTGCAGGGTCTTCTGGGCACCGGCCGCGGCCCAACAACCCAGGGCCAGCGCATCGACCACCGGGAAGATCAGCGCCCACGCGCGGTCGTGCACCGGCGTCAGGAAGGCGACCACCGCTCCCGCGATCACGGCCAGCGCGTACAGATAGTCGGTCAGCGCTACCGGCGGGCCGTGCTGGAGCAGGGTGTCGCGGATCAGGCCGCCGCCCAGGCCCGACAACGTCGCCAGCGCGGCGAAGCCGATCGGATCCAGGTGCAGTTCGCGCGCCACGAGCCCACCGAGGATGGCGTTGCCGAAGACTCCGGTCAGGTCGATAACCCGCAGGAATTCGCCAACGGTGTCTGTCACGCCAATACGTTAAACCGTCAGTAGCAGGCGTGCGGCGGCCTTGGCCGCGTTGAGTGCGGCTGTGTCTCCGCTGGTCCGCGACAGGATCAGCGCGCCCTCGATCAGCGAGATCACGGCAAGCCCCGCCTGCTCGGCGCGTGCCGCGGGCCGGCCGTCGCGGCGCAGCCGGTCGGTGATCGCCGCGCACCACCCCGCGAAGGCGCGCGCGGCTGCCTCGCGCACTGCCGGACTGCCGTGGACGGCCTCGGTGGCTAGCGGTTCCACCGGGCAGCCGTCGCGTGGGTCGCCGGCCAGGCCGGCCGCCAGCACGTCGATCCAGCGATCCACGACGTCGCTCACCGGTTTGTCGGTGGCCAGCAGCTGACGCAGCAGTTGTTCGATGGCCGACCCGGTGGTGTCGATAGCCGCCGCGGCCAGCTGCTGTTTGCCCTGCGGGAAATGGTGATAGAGCGAACCGGGCTTGACGCCCGCCTCCTCGAGGATCTGGTTCAGGCCGGTCGCCGCATATCCCTGGCGGCGGAACAAGGTGGCGGCGGTGTCGATGAGCGCGGCGCGGCTGCGGTCGGGTCTCGGCATGCCCTTGACTTTACTTGAGTGATCACTCAAGAATGTTGCGATGAGGCAACTAATGCACGCGGACGCCGGCCGCTACGAGTGGCGGGATGCCGCGGACCTGGAAATTTCGGCACCCGGACAGGCTCTGGTCCGGCCGCTGGCGGTCGCGTGCTGCGACCTGGATGTCGCCGTCTGCGCCGGCCGGCTGCCGTTGCCGCCGGGATATGCGGTGGGGCACGAAGGGCTGGCGGAGGTTGTCGCGGTCGGTGACGACGTCACCGGTGTGGCGGTGGGGGACCGGGTGGTGGTGCCCTTCCAGATCAACTGCGGGACCTGCCGCGAATGTCGCCGCGGTGTGACCGGATCCTGTGGCTCGCTGCCGTTGCTGGCGATGTACGGGATGGGCCCGATCGCCGGTCTCGACGGCGGCGGATTCATGTCGGACCTGGTGTTGGTGCCCTACGCCGACGCCATGCTGATCCCCGTTCCGGACGGAGTCGATCCCGTGGCGGTCGCGTCGCTGTCGGACAACATTCCCGACGGCTGGCGCACGGTGGCGCCGTTCGCGGACGAGTTGGGTGCCGTTGATGCCGTGGATCGCCGGGTGCTGGTGGTGGGTCGGGCATCGATCGGGCTGTATGCGGCCGCGTTCGGGGCAGCCGTAGGAGCCCACGTCGACTACGTCGACACCGATCCGCACCGGTTGGCTGCGGCCGAGAAATTGGGTGCGTTTGTGCACGACCGGGTGAAGCCCGCCAGGGAGTGGGAGCCCTACCCCGTCACGGTAAACACGACGGCCGACCCCGCACTGCTGGCGGCCACGCTGCGCGCGACCTGGCCAGACGGCGTGTGCACCGATACCGGGATCTACTACCAGCCGACCGTGGAGTTGGCGCTGCTGCCGCTCTACACCCGCGGCGTGCGGTTCGTCACCGGTCGGGTCAACGCCCGTGCCGCCATTCCGCAGGTCCTGGCGATGCTGGCCGACGGCTGCGACCTGTCACCGGCGGTCGACCGCGTGGTGCCGTGGGAGGAGGCGCCTACGGGGTGGCCCGAAATGACGGGCAAGACGGTGTTTGTCCGGAGCTGATCGCGTGTGCGGCTACCGCGGCGAACCGGCCCGGTTTGCCTCGGTGGCCGCACACCGAAAGCGGTGAGCGCACACTCGGCGACCGCCTGTCAGGCTATATCGCCGACGAAGACCGCCATCCGCCGCAATTGGGCCTTTGCCATCTTGGGCAGCCCTTCAGCCTCCGGTCCGTCGGTACCCGCCGGCAGGATCCGCGCGTTCGTGATGTGCACGGTCTGGCGGGCGTAGTGCACGTCGGCGTCGCCGGCGGCCAGCACGTTCTTCACCCAGTCGGTCTTGCCGTGGCCCAGCGCGATCGCCAGGACGTTGCCCTTGCGGTAGGTGGTCACGATGGTCTTGTAAACCTTGCCCGACTTGCGGCCGCGGTGCTCGATGGTCGCGGTGCCGGGCAGGAACCGGGCGATCGGTTTCAGGAGCGGGTTGAGGTACTTGACCTGTATGTTCTCGAACCACACCGGGAAGATCATCGGGACGCCGGGGGCGTTGTTGGGGTGTTGATCCCTAGCAGACATGGCTGGCTCCTTTTTACCCGCGCACTGTACCGGTCGAATATCGACTTGAGCTGCTCTGGGACAATGGTCCACGTGACCACATCGCCCTCACCACTGTCCCGTATCGACTTGCGGGGCGTGGAGTTGACGGCTGCGCGCCTGCGGGCGGAACTGCCGCGCGGCGGCGTCGACGTGGAGGCCGTGCTGCCCAAGGTGCGGCCGATCGTCGCGGCTGTCGCTGAGCGTGGGGCGGTCGCCGCGCTGAACTACGGCGAGGAGTTCGACGGTGTCCGGCCCGCGGCGGTGCGGGTACCCGACAGCGCACTCGAGGCTGCCGTGGCCGGACTCGACGACGACGTACGTGATGCGCTGCAGGTGATGATCGACCGGACCCGCGCCGTGCACGCCGATCAGCGCCGTGCCGACACCACCACCACGCTGGGCCCCGGCGCCACCGTCACCGAACGCTGGGTCCCTGTCGAACGGGTCGGTCTGTACGTGCCCGGCGGCAACGCGGTCTACCCGTCCAGCGTGGTGATGAATGTGGTGCCGGCCCAGGCGGCCGGCGTCGACTCGCTGGTGGTCGCCAGTCCGCCGCAGGCCGCCTTCGGGGGACTGCCGCACCCGACCATCCTGGCCGCGGCCAAGCTGCTCGGTGTCGAGGAAGTCTGGGCGGTAGGCGGTGCTCAGGCCGTCGCGTTGCTGGCCTACGGCGGCACCGACACCGGCGGAGGAGAGCTCGTCCCCGTCGACATGATCACCGGACCCGGCAACATCTACGTCACCGCGGCCAAACGGCTGTGCCGCTCCCAGGTGGGCATCGACGCCGAAGCCGGCCCCACCGAGATCGCCATCCTCGCCGACCACACCGCCGACCCCGCACACGTGGCGGCCGACCTGATCAGCCAGGCCGAACACGACGAGATGGCGGCCAGCGTCCTGGTGACCCCCAGCCCTGAGCTGGCCGACGCCACCGACACCGAACTTGCCGCCCAGCTGCAGACCACGGTCCACCGCGAGCGGGTGACCACCGCGCTGTCGGGCCCTCAGTCCAAGATCATCCTGACCGACGACCTCGATGCCGCCATCAAGGTGGTCAACGCCTACGCCGCCGAACACCTGGAGATCCAGACCGCCGACGCCGCGGAGGTGGCGACCCGGATCCGTTCGGCCGGAGCCATTTTCGTCGGACCGTACGCACCGGTGAGTCTGGGCGACTACTGCGCCGGCTCCAACCACGTGCTGCCCACCGCCGGCAGCGCACGCCACTCCAGCGGCCTGTCGGTGCAGACCTTCCTGCGCGGCATCCACGTCGTCGACTACACCGAGGCCGCCCTCAAAGACGTGTCGGGCCACGTTGTCACTTTGGCCAAGGCCGAGGACCTGCCGTCGCACGGTGAGGCGGTCCGCCGGAGGTTCGAGCGGTGACCCGACCGACCCTTGACGACCTGCCGCTGCGCGACGACCTGCGTGGCAAGTCTCCCTACGGCGCTCCACAATTGGATGTGCCGGTGCGGCTGAACACCAACGAGAACCCGCACCCGCCCACTCAGGCGCTGATCGACGACGTGGTGCGCTCGGTGCGCGAAGCGGCCGCCGACCTGCACCGGTACCCCGACCGCGACGCGGTTGCCCTGCGCACCGATCTGGCCGCCTATGTCAGCGTCCAGACCGGCACGCCGGTTGGCGTCGAAAGTGTCTGGGCCGCAAATGGTTCGAACGAGATCCTGCAGCAGTTACTGCAGGCTTTCGGCGGGCCGGGCCGCCGCGCCATCGGCTTCGTCCCGTCGTATTCGATGCACCCCATCATCTCCGACGGCACCCGCACCGAATGGCTCGAAGCGGCCCGCGCGGAGGACTTCAGCCTCGACATCGACGAAGCCGTCGCCGCCGTGGTGGACCGCAGGCCCGACGTGGTGTTCATCGCCAGCCCGAATAACCCTTCGGGTCAGAGCATTTCGCTGGACGACCTGCGCAGGCTGCTGGACGTGACCCCGGGCATCCTGATCGTCGACGAGGCTTACGGCGAGTTCTCGTCGCAGCCCAGCGCCGTCACGCTGCTCGACGAATACCCGGCGAAACTCGTCGTCACCCGCACCATGAGCAAGGCCTTCGCCTTCGCCGGCGGCCGATTGGGTTACCTGGTCGCGACTCCCGCCCTGGTCGACGCCATGCTGCTGGTTCGGCTGCCCTACCACCTGTCGTCGGTGACTCAAGCGGCGGCCCGGGCCGCTCTGCGGCACGCCGACGACACTCTGGGCAGCGTGGCAATCCTGATCGCCGAACGAGAACGGGTGTCAACCGCATTGACCAACATGGGTTTTCGGGTCATTCCCAGTGACGCCAACTTCGTCCTGTTCGGAGAATTCGCCGACGCGGCGGCCGCCTGGCAGCATTACCTGGAAGCGGGCGTCCTGATCCGCGACGTCGGTATTCCCGGCCATCTGCGCGCCACCATCGGAATGGCCGACGAGAACGACGCGTTCTTGAAAGTGAGCGCCGAGATCGCCACCACCGATCTAGCCGGCCCCAGCCCGGTGGGCGCGGGTCGCGACCGTTACTTAGGAGCACAGTGACAACCGAAGCCCGGCGTGCGCGCATCGAACGCCGCACCCGAGAATCCGACATCGTGATCGAACTCGACCTCGACGGCACCGGGGAGGTGGACGTCGACACCGGCGTGCCCTTTTACGACCACATGCTCACCGCGCTTGGTTCGCACGCCAGCTTCGACCTGATGGTGCGCACCAAGGGCGACGTGGAGATCGAGGCGCATCACACGATCGAGGACACCGCGATCGCCCTGGGCACCGCGCTGGGGCAGGCCCTTGGCGACAAGAAGGGCATCCGGCGGTTCGGCGACGCGTTCATCCCGATGGACGAGACGCTGGCGCATGCCGCCGTCGACGTGTCCGGGCGCCCCTACTGCGTGCACACCGGCGAACCGGATCACCTGCAGCACACCACGATCGCGGGCAATTCGGTGCCGTACCACACCGTCATCAACCGCCATGTCTTCGAGTCGCTGGCCGCCAACGCCCGCATCGCGCTGCACGTGCGGGTGCTGTACGGACGCGACCCGCACCACATCACCGAGGCGCAGTACAAAGCCGTGGCCCGCGCGCTGCGCCAGGCCGTCGAGCCCGACCCGCGCGTGTCCGGGGTGCCGTCCACCAAAGGTGTTCTGTGACTTCGCTTATCCGGCCGAAGTCCGTGGTGGTATTGGACTAC
Organism: Mycobacterium sp. 23; assembly: GCF_048287075.1. Classification (NCBI taxonomy): domain Bacteria; kingdom Bacillati; phylum Actinomycetota; class Actinomycetes; order Mycobacteriales; family Mycobacteriaceae; genus Mycobacterium; species Mycobacterium sp. 23. Next base: position 860,483 of record NZ_JBLVUX010000005.1, on the reverse strand, counting down.
GGCTCGGGGAATCTGCGCTCTGCGCAACGTGCGCTGGAGCGGGTGGGTGCTGACGTCGACGTCACCGCGGACGCCGAAAAGGCACTGGCCGCAGACGGACTGGTGGTGCCCGGCGTCGGCGCCTTCGAGGCGTGCATGACCGGCCTGCGCAAGATCGGCGGCGAGCGGATCATCGCGGAACGGGTCGCCGCCGGGCACCCAGTGCTGGGCGTCTGCGTGGGCATGCAGATCCTGTTCGCCCGCGGCGTCGAATTCGGGGTGGAGACAACGGGGTGCGGTCAATGGCCCGGCGCGGTGACCCGGCTGGATGCGCCGGTGATCCCGCACATGGGGTGGAACGTGGTCAATGCCGCGCCGGACAGTGTGCTCTTCCGGGGCATGAGCGCCGACACCCGGTTCTATTTCGTACACTCCTACGCCGCGCAGCGGTGGGAAGGTTCACCCGAAGCGATGTTGACGTGGGCGACACATCAGGTGCCGTTTCTGGCGGCGGTGGAGGACGGTCCGCTGTCCGCCACCCAGTTCCACCCGGAGAAGAGCGGCGACGCCGGGGCCGCGATCCTGCACAACTGGGTCGAGGGGCTGTAGCGATGTCGCTGATTCTGTTGCCGGCCGTCGACGTCGTCGAGGGCCGCGCCGTGCGCCTGGTCCAGGGCAAGGCTGGCAGTGAAACCGAGTACGGCTCAGCGCTGGACGCCGCGCTGGGTTGGCAGCGTGACGGCACCGACTGGATCCACCTGGTCGACCTCGACGCCGCCTTCGGTCGCGGTTCCAACCGCGAACTGCTGGCCGAAGTGGTGGGCAAACTCGATGTGCAGGTGGAACTGTCCGGCGGCATCCGCGACGACGACTCCCTGGCCGCCGCGCTGGCCACCGGGTGCGCCCGGGTCAACGTGGGCACCGCCGCGCTGGAGAACCCGCAGTGGTGTGCCCGGGCGATCGCCGAGCACGGCGACAAGGTGGCGGTGGGCTTGGACGTCCAAATCGTCGATGGCGCACACCGATTGCGCGGCCGCGGGTGGGAGACCGACGGCGGCGACCTGTGGGAGGTGCTGGACCGGTTGAACGCCGAAGGGTGTTCGCGCTATGTCGTCACCGACGTCACCAAGGACGGCACCCTGGGCGGGCCCAACCTTGACCTGCTGGCCAGGGTCGCCGAGCGCACCGACGCGCCGGTGATCGCCTCCGGCGGCGTGTCCAGCCTGGACGATCTCCGTGCCATCGCCACGCTGACCGACCGCGGGATCGAGGGAGCGATTGTGGGCAAGGCGCTCTATGCTGGCCGGTTCACGTTGCCGCAGGCGCTGGACGCGGTGCGGGAGTAGGCGCCATGGATTTGGATGCTTTGGTTCAACAGGCATCGGGGATCCTCGACGATGCGATCGAACCGTTCCTGGCCGGCCACCGCGCCGACTCGGCGGTCCGCAAGAAGGGCAACGACTTCGCCACCGAAGTCGACCTGGCCATCGAACGTCAGGTCGTCGATGCCCTGGTCGCCGAAACGGGAATCGAGGTCCACGGCGAAGAATTCGGCGGCGCCGACGTCGGCTCGCCGTGGGTGTGGGTGCTGGACCCGGTCGACGGCACGTTCAACTACGCCGCCGGGTCGCCGATGGCGGGCATCCTGCTGGGACTGCTGCGCGACGGCGAACCGGTCGCCGGGCTGACCTGGCTGCCCTTCACCGGTCAGCGTTACACCGCGGTGGCGGGTGGTCCGTTGATGAAAAACGGTGAGCCGCAGCCGAAGTTGGCAACCGCCGAGCTGGCCGACGCACTGGTCGGCGCCGGCTCGTTCAGCGCCGACTCCCGGGGCCGTTTCCCGGGCCGCTACCGGGTCGCGGTGCTGGAAAACCTCAGCCGGCTGTCGTCGCGATTGCGCATGCACGGCTCCACCGGCCTCGACCTTGCCTATGTTGCCGACGGAATCCTGGGCGGTGCAATCAGTTTCGGTAGCCATGTGTGGGACCACGCCGCCGGAGTGGTGTTGGTGCGTGCCGCCGGTGGCATCGTCACCGACCTGGCCGGCGAGCAGTGGACCCCGGCCTCCCGGTCCGCGCTGGCCGCCGCGCCCGGCGTCCACGGCGAGATTCTCGAGATCCTCCGCAGCACCGGGCAACCGGAGGATTACTGAAATGCAGCAGCATCACTCCGGTGACGGACTCGCGGTACGGGTAATTCCGTGCCTGGACGTCGACGACGGCCGCGTCGTCAAGGGCGTCAACTTCGAAAACCTCAGGGATGCGGGTGATCCCGTCGAACTGGCGGCGGCGTACGACGCCGAGGGCGCTGACGAGCTCACGTTTCTCGACGTGACGGCGTCCTCCTCCGGGCGGTCCACCATGCTCGATGTGGTGCGTCGCACCGCCGAGCAGGTGTTCATCCCGCTCACCGTGGGTGGCGGGGTGCGCACCGTCGCGGACGTCGACACGTTGTTGCGCGCCGGGGCGGACAAGGTGTCGGTCAACACCGCAGCCATCGCCCGCCCCGACCTCCTGGCAGAAATGGCAAGGCAATTCGGGTCGCAGTGCATCGTGTTGTCGGTCGACGCGCGGACCGTGCCCGAGGGCTCGGCGCCGACCCCGTCGGGCTGGGAAGTCACCACCCATGGTGGCCGGCAGGGCACCGGCATCGACGCCGTCGAGTGGGCCGCCCGCGGTGCGGAGTTGGGCGTGGGCGAGATTTTGTTGAACTCGATGGATGCCGACGGCACCAAGGCGGGGTTCGACCTGGCCATGCTGCGCGCCGTGCGTGCGGCGGTGACGGTGCCGGTGATCGCCAGTGGCGGTGCCGGAGCGGTGGAGCACTTCGCACCCGCGGTAGACGCCGGAGCCGATGCGGTGTTGGCGGCCAGCGTGTTTCACTTCCGGGAGCTGACGATCGGGCAGGTCAAGGCCGCCATGGCCGCCCAGGACATCACCGTGCGGATTGCCACGGCATGACCCTCGAACCCGCCATCGCCGCCCGGTTGAAGCGCAACGCCGACGGGTTGTTCACCGCGGTGGTGCAGGAGCGCGGCAGCGGTGATGTGCTGATGGTCGCGTGGATGGACGACGACGCGCTGGCGCGCACCCTGGAAACCCGCGAGGCCACCTACTTTTCCCGTTCCCGGAACGAGCAATGGGTCAAAGGAGCGACCTCCGGGCACACGCAGTACGTGCACTCGGTGCGGCTGGACTGTGACGGCGACACCGTGCTGCTGACCGTCGATCAGGTCGGGGGAGCCTGCCACACGGGCGACCACAGCTGCTTCGATGCCGCGGTGCTACTGGAGCCCGAGGACTAGCGGACCGGGACGTCGAGCCCGATCGCCGCCGCCAGAGCGGCCTTGGTCCATTCGCGACGCTCCACGTCCGGTTTGATGCGATCCCGCCGGATCAGCTCGATGTCGATGGGCCTACCCACGGTGACTGCCGCCGGTACGTGGAAGACGAAGGACGGTCGGTCGATAGTGATCCCCAGCAGGACGTCGGCGTCGGTGAAACCATTGCTGCGGATCACGTTTTCGGTCCATTTGGCAGGTTTGAGGCCGCCGAAATCGTTGACGTAGACCACCCACAGCCGAGTCCCTTGACCGGCGTAGAGCTTGTTGACGGCCCGCTCGATCAGGATGCGTTCGCCGGGCCCCAGCACGTGGGCCTGATCGGTGATCTGGTTGGTCAGTTTCAGCGGTGGAAGGCCCGCGCTGCTGTTCGTCGGCGCCACGTCGGCCGGCGAGGACGAGGGACCCGCAGACTGCTGCCCACCCGACTGGCCGCGCAACACCACCACCGCGAGGACCGCGGCCACCGCTATCAGCACGACGGCCGCCCCCGAGGCGATCAGCGCGCCGCGACGGCGGCCGCCGGGGGCGGGTGCGGCGGTGGCGATCACCTCGGTCGGCCGTTCCACGGCGACCGTCGCGCCCGAGGCGTCGGCCCTGCCCACCGGAGCGGCTAATGCGGCGGCAAAATCCGAGCACGACGCGAATCGCGCCGACCGGTCCTTCGCGAGTGCCCGGGCGATGACGCCATCGAGGTAGGCGAGTTCCGGGCGCCGCTCACTCAGCAGCGGCGGTGGTGCCGACAGATGCTGGCTGATCACCACCGCGGGGTTGGAATTCTGGAACGGGGCACCGCCGGTCAGCAGCTGGTACGCGGTGCAACCCAAGGCGTACTGATCGGCTCGACCGTCGAGATCGGACGCCTGCAGCTGCTCCGGCGGGCAGTAGGCGGTGGTGCCCATCGTCATGTTGGTCGCAGTCAGGCCGCTGACGTCGCCGAGCTCACGGGCGATGCCGAAATCGGCGAGCAGGATCCGCCGCCGCGGCGCAGCCTCGCCCAGCAGGATGTTGGCCGGTTTGACGTCGCGATGCAGCAAGCCGCGGGAGTGCGCGTAGTCGAGCGCCTCCGCCACGGCCGTGACGATCTCCACGACCTCCGGCAGCGGCATTCCGGACGGGTAGCGGTCGCGCAGCAGCTGGGCGGCGTCAGTTCCTTCGACGTAGTCCATCGACAGCCACAGCTGGCCCTCGTACTCGCCACGGTCGTGGATGCCGACGATGTGCTCGTTGTACAGGCTGCCGGCCAGTTCGGCCTCGCGGTTGAACCGCGCACGAAACTCCTGGTTCGTGGTGAACTCCGCGGGCAGGACCTTCAACGCGTCCCGGCGGGGCAGCCGTGGATGCTGGGCCAGGTACACCTCGCCCATCCCACCGGCACCGAGCCGTCGCACGATCGTGTAGCCGGCGAAGAGCTCGCCCTCCTGTAGGCCCCTCGAGGGGTTGCGGTCTGCGCTGGTCGGCATGGGAGCATGCTACTGAGGCGCAGTTAGCCGGAATTAACGCACTGGTACAATTGAAGCGCTGTCAGTTTCGCTGACCGGTGCCGACCGGTTCGGTTGCGATCCGCTGCAGCGGTGGCCGCAGTTGATTTCTTGGCATGGCTGATCAGTTGTGCGCGAACATGTTTCGGCGATACAGGGTCGGGTATGTCGGGATCGACGTTGCGGCCCAAACTGATTCAGGGCGTGCATCCAGTCAGCTGAGCGCAGCGACGCGGGCCGCAATCTGTATGTGCCGCAATCGGTTTGGCGGCGGCGATGAGGAAAGGAGCGATCGATGGTCAAACGTGTGTCGTGGAACGTGCTGGCGCCGCTGATCGCTCTGGTTGCTCTGGTGTTCAGCTGGGGGCAGGAGATCGGCCCGGTGGTGGGGGCGCTCGCGGCGGTGCTGCTCGGCGGTGCCGTGCTGGCCGCGGTCCATCACGCCGAGGTGGTGGCGCACCGGGTCGGCGAGCCGTTCGGGTCGCTGGTGCTGGCCGTCGCGGTGACCGTCATCGAGGTTGCGCTGATCGTCACGTTGATGACGTCCGGCGGCGACAAAGCGGCCACCCTTGCGCGCGACACGGTGTTCGCGGCGGTGATGATTACCACCAACGGCATCGTCGGCTTGTCGCTGCTGCTGGGCTCCCGACGCTACGGGGTGACGCAATTCAACGCGCACGGCAGCGGCTCGGCGCTGGCCACGGTCGCCACGCTGGCGACGTTGGGCCTGGTATTGCCGACGTTCACCACCAGCCATCCCGGTCCCCAGTTTTCCCCTGGTCAACTTGCCTTCGCCGCGGTCGTCTCGCTGGGTCTGTACCTGATGTTCGTCTTCACCCAGACCGTCCGGCACCGCGACTTCTTCCTGCCAGTGGTGCAGAAGGGTGCGGTCGACGACGACAACCACGCCGACCCGCCGAGCACCCAGTCGGCGCTGCTGAGCCTGGGAGTGCTGCTCGTCGCCCTGGTGGCGGTGGTGGGACTGGCCAAGGTGGAATCGCCGTTCATCGAGCGTATGGTGGCGGCCGCCGGTTTCCCGCACTCCTTCGTCGGCGTGGTAATCGCGCTGGTGGTGTTGCTGCCGGAGACCCTCGCGGCAGGTCGAGCGGCCCGCCAGGGACGGATGCAGATCAGCCTCAACCTGGCGTACGGCTCCGCGATGGCCAGCATCGGGCTCACCATCCCGGCCATTGCGCTGGCGTCGATATGGGTCCGTGGACCGCTGTTGCTGGGGCTCGGACCCATCCAGTTGGTGTTGCTGGCGCTGACCATGGTGGTCAGCGTGCTCACCGTGGTGCCGGGCCGGGCGACCCGGCTGGAGGGCGAGGTGCATCTCGTCGTGCTGGCCGCGTGGTTGTTCCTGGCGATCAGCCCGTAGCGCGTCTCGCTTTGATCCGCGAGCGTGAAGCCAGCTTCACGCTCGACGCCGAGCGTGCAACCAGCTTCACGCTCGGCACCAGGACGCGGACTTCAGCGCCCGCGCAGCGTCTCCAGCGCCTTGTCCGCATGGGTGTCCATGCTGATCTCGCTGGAAATCACGTTGAGCACGGTGCGGTCGGTGTCGATGACGAACGTGGTGCGCTTGACCGGCATCAACTTGCCGAGCAAACCCCGCTTGACGCCGAACTGGGTTGCCACCTTGCCGTCGCTGTCCGACAGCAGCGGGTAGTCGAAGTTCTGGGTGTCGGCGAACTTCGCCTGCTTCTGAACGGGGTCGGTGCTGATGCCGACCCGGCTGGCGCCGAGCACGGCGAATTCGGAGGCCAGGTCGCGGAAGTGGCAGGCCTCCTTGGTGCAGCCCGGCGTCATGGCGGCCGGATAGAAAAACAGCACGACGGGCCCGTCGCTCAGCAGTTCACTCAGTTTGCGCGGGGTGCCCGTCTGATCGGGAAGCTCGAAGTCGGCCACGGTGTCACCAATTTTCATGGCCGCCACGCTACGCGGGCCGTGCCCCGGCAATCTGATTGGATGGTCCGGTGAACGCCATCCTCGCAGCCACGACAACGCGGGAGGATTTCCGCGTGCTGGCCGCCGAGCACCGGGTCGTCCCGGTGACCCGCAAAGTACTGGCCGACAGCGAAACTCCGCTTTCGGCGTATCGCAAGCTCGCCGCCGGCCGCCCCGGGACTTTCCTGCTCGAGTCGGCCGAAAACGGCCGGTCCTGGTCGCGCTGGTCGTTCATCGGGGCCGGGGCGCCGACCGCGTTGAGCGTGCGGGACGGCCACGCCGTGTGGCTGGGCACGGTGCCCAAGGACGCACCCGCCGGGGGCGACCCGCTCGACGCGTTGCGCGCCACGCTGGAGGTTCTCGCGACGGCCGGCCTGCCTGGTTTGCCTCCGCTGTCCGGTGGCATGGTCGGCTACTTCGCCTACGACATGGTGCGGCGACTGGAGCGCCTGCCCGAGCTCGCCGTCGACGACCTCCAGCTGCCGGACATGCTGTTGCTGCTGGCCACCGATGTGGCCGCGGTGGACCACCACGAGGGCACCATCACCCTGATCTCCAACGCGGTCAACTGGAACGGCACCGACGAGCGGGTTGACTGGGCTTACGACGACGCGGTCGCACGCCTCGACGTGATGACGGCCGCGCTGGGGCAGCCGCTGCCCTCGACCGTCTCCACCTTCAGCAAACCCGAACCGGTGCACCGCTCCCAACGCACGGTCGAAGAGTACGGCGCCATCGTCGACTACCTGGTCGAGCAGATCGCCGCCGGCGAGGCCTTCCAGGTCGTCCCGTCCCAGCGTTTCGAGATGGACACCGACGTCGATCCGATCGACGTCTACCGGATGCTGCGGGTGAGTAACCCCAGCCCGTACATGTACCTGCTGCAGATCCCCGATAGTGAAGGCGCAGTGGACTTTTCGATCGTCGGGTCCAGCCCTGAGGCGCTGGTGACCGTGCACGACGGACGGGCCACGACGCATCCGATCGCCGGAACGCGGTGGCGGGGGGAGACCGAGGAAGAAGACGTTCTGCTGGAAAAGGAATTGCTGTCCGACCAGAAGGAGCTCGCCGAGCACCTGATGCTGGTGGACCTGGGCCGCAACGATCTGGGCCGGGTGTGCACCCCGGGGACCGTCCGCGTCGAGGACTACAGCCACATCGAGCGCTACAGCCATGTGATGCACCTGGTTTCCACGGTGACGGGCCTGCTGGCGGAGGGCAAGACGGCCCTGGACGCGGTGACGGCGTGTTTTCCGGCCGGCACCCTGTCCGGTGCTCCGAAGGTCCGGGCGATGGAACTGATCGAGGAGGTCGAGAAAACCCGCCGGGGCCTCTACGGAGGTGTGGTGGGCTACCTCGACTTCGCCGGCAACGCCGACTTTGCGATCGCCATTCGCACCGCGCTGATGCGCGACGGGACGGCCTATGTTCAGGCGGGCGGTGGCGTGGTGGCCGACTCCAACGGGCCCTACGAGTACAACGAGTCGCGGAATAAGGCGCGGGCGGTACTCAACGCGATCGCCGCGGCCGAGACGCTGACGGTGCCGGGCACGAGCGGTGGCTGACAACCCGCGCCGCGGGCGGCTCCTCGTCAGAGGCGCCCAGTTGTTGCTGGTCATCGCGGCCGGTGCGCTGTGGGGTGCCTCGCGGTTCACCTGGGTTGTCATCCGATCGTTCGACGGGTTGGGGCAGCCCAAGGAGCTTGCGCTGTCGGGTGCCACCTGGTCGAGCGCGCTGCTGCCGCTGGCGATCGTGAACCTGGCCGCTGCGGTCGCCGCGCTGGCGGTGCGCGGTTGGCAGTTGCGGGCGCTGGCGGCGCTGCTGGCGGCTGCGAGTTTCGCGATCGGCTACCTCGGCGTCAGCCTCTGGGCCGTGCCTGATGTGGCGGCGCGCGGAGCCGATCTCGCGCACGTTCCGGTGGCGACGCTGGTGGGCAGCGCCCGCCAGTACAGCGGGGCGGTGGTGACGGTGGCGGCGGCGGTGTGCACCCTGGTGGCCGCGACCTTGTTGATGCGCTCGGCTTCGGTCGCCGGCTCTTCCAGGTCGGACAGCACGAAGTACCTGGCTCCGGGCGCGCGCCGCTCGGCGGCGCGGGAAATCGACGGGACACCAACCGAGGATCGGGCGCAGGCCGGGGACGGGCAGTCGCAGCTTTCGGAACGCATGATCTGGGATGCTCTGGACGAGGGCCGAGACCCTACCGATCGACCCACTGACCCGGACATCGAGGGGCGGTGACGGGTCCCCTCGTGAGGGTCGCTACCCTTCTTGCACGCCGTCGAAATCGGTTGGCGAGCGTGGGGTGATCCAGAGTCACAGTGGGTTACAGGAGGAAGGAACCGCAGGTATGAGTCCGGCCAACGTGCTTGACTCCATTCTTGAGGGAGTCCGGGCCGATGTTGCCGCGCGCGAAGCCCGCGTGAGTCTTTCTGAAATAAAGGCCGCCGCCGCAGCCGCCCCGCCGCCCCGCGACGTAATGGCCGCGCTGCGCGAGCCCGGCATCGGGGTGATCGCCGAGGTCAAGCGCGCCAGTCCGTCCAAGGGTCCGCTGGCTACCATCGCCGACCCGGCGAAGCTGGCCCGCGCCTACGAGGACGGCGGCGCCCGGATCATCAGCGTGCTGACCGAGGAACGACGTTTCAACGGTTCGCTCGACGACCTCGACGCGGTACGCGCGGCGGTGTCGATCCCGGTGTTGCGCAAGGACTTTGTGGTGCAGCCCTACCAGATCCACGAGGCCCGCGCGCACGGAGCCGACATGTTGCTGCTCATCGTCGCCGCACTCGACCAGTCCGCGCTGGTGTCGATGCTCGACCGCACCGAGTCGCTGGGCATGACAGCGCTGGTCGAGGTGCACACCGAAGAAGAGGCCGACCGTGCCTTGAAGGCCGGAGCCAACGTAATCGGGGTCAACGCCCGCGATCTCACCACGCTGGAAGTCGACCGGGACTGCTTCGCGCGGATCGCCCCCGGATTGCCCAGCAAGGTGATCAGAATCGCCGAGTCCGGCGTGCGCCACACTGGTGACCTGCTGGCGTATGCCGGCGCGGGCGCCGACGCCGTGCTGGTCGGTGAGGGCCTGGTGAAAAGCGGTGACCCCCGTGCGGCGGTCGCCGACCTGGTCACCGCCGGAACTCACCCATCCTGTCCGAAACCGGCTCGCTAGCCGTTGATGTCCTGCGCACGCCCTGAGTCTTTGTGATGGCTGACCTGTCGAACCCGGATATTCCGCGTACCAGCGCCGCCATCGTCGAACGCACCCACTACGACCCGGACGCGGGCGGTCATTTCGGCGTTTACGGCGGACGCTATGTCCCCGAAGCGCTGATGGCCGTCATCGAGGAAGTCACCGTCGCCTACGAGAAGGAACGCGTCGACCAGGATTTCCTGGACACCCTGGACAAGTTGCAGACGCACTATGCCGGCCGGCCGTCCCCGTTGTACGAGACGACCCGGTTGGGCGAGCACGCCGGCTCGGCCCGGATCTTCCTCAAGCGAGAAGACCTGAACCACACCGGGTCTCACAAGATCAACAACGTGCTCGGCCAGGCGCTGCTGGCCCGCCGGATGGGCAAAACACGGGTCATCGCCGAGACGGGGGCCGGCCAGCACGGGGTGGCCACCGCCACCGCCTGCGCGCTGATGGGCCTGGAGTGCATCATCTACATGGGCGCGGTCGACACCGCCCGTCAAGCGCTCAACGTGGCCCGGATGCGGTTGCTGGGCGCGCAGGTCGTTTCGGTGGAGACCGGGTCCCGGACCCTCAAAGACGCCATCAACGAGGCGTTTCGGGACTGGGTCACCAACGCCGACAACACCTACTACTGCTTCGGCACCGCCGCCGGACCGCATCCGTTCCCGACCATGGTGCGCGACTTCCAGCGCATCATCGGCATGGAGGCGCGCGTGCAGATCCAGCAGCAGGCGGGCAGGTTGCCCGACGCGGTGGTCGCGTGCGTCGGTGGTGGGTCCAACGCGATCGGTATCTTCCACGCTTTCCTCGACGATCCCGGTGTGAGGCTGGTGGGCTATGAAGCCGCCGGCGACGGCGTCGAGACCGGCCGGCACGCGGCGACTTTCACCGGTGGTTCGCCCGGTGCCTTCCAGGGCTCGTTCTCGTACCTGCTGCAGGACGCGGACGGACAGACCATCGAATCGCATTCCATATCAGCAGGTTTGGATTATCCCGGGGTAGGCCCGGAACACGCATGGCTCAAAGACGCGGGGCGCGTTCAGTACGAACCGATCACCGACACCGAGGCCATGGATGCGTTCGGCCTGCTATCGCGCACGGAGGGCATCATCCCGGCTATCGAATCCGCGCACGCGGTGGCCGGAGCACTGAAGCTGGGTGCCGAATTGGGAAGGGACGCGGTCATTGTGGTGAACCTGTCGGGCCGCGGAGATAAGGACGTGGAGACCGCCGCGAAGTGGTTCGGCCTGATGGACAAGTCGTGACCGTGCAACAGAGTGCGGCCGGCAGATTGGGCCCGTTGTTCGATTCGTGCCGGGCTGACGGCCGGGCGGCCTTGATCGGTTATCTGCCCACCGGTTACCCGGACGTGCCGGGATCGCTGCAGGCCATGACCGCACTGGTCGAATCCGGTTGCGACATCGTCGAAGTCGGCGTGCCGTACTCCGACCCGGGGATGGACGGCCCGACGATTCAGCGGGCCACCGAGCAGGCGCTCAGCGGGGGAGTCCGGGTGCGCGACACCCTGACCGCGGTCGAGGCGATCAGTGCCGCGGGTGGCCGGGCGGTAGTGATGACTTACTGGAATCCGGTGTTGCACTACGGAGTTGACGCGTTTGCCCGCGACCTGGCGGCAGCCGGCGGTCAAGGGTTGATCACTCCCGACCTCATTCCCGATGAGGCAGCGCAGTGGATTGCGGCGTCGAAGGAGCACGGTTTGGATCGCATCTTTCTGGTGGCGCCGTCATCGACGCCCGAACGGCTGGTGGCCACCGTCGAGGCGTCACGCGGATTCGTCTACGCGGCGTCGACGATGGGTGTGACGGGCGCGCGCGACGCGGTCTCGACGGCCGCTCCTGAACTGGTGAGAAGGGTGAAGGCGGTGGCTGACATACCAGTTGGCGTCGGACTGGGTGTGCGGTCGGGCGCGCAGGCCGCGCAGATCGGTAGCTACGCCGACGGGGTGATCGTCGGTTCGGCACTGGTGTCGGCGTTGGGCGAGGGTCTGTCCGCCCTGCGGGCGCTGACCGAGGAACTGGCCGCCGGCGTGCGCCAGAGGAAGTCGGCATGACGTTGGCCATGTCCCAGACGTACCTCGCCTACATTCCCAGCCCGCCGCGCGGAGTGTGGCATCTGGGGCCGTTGCCGATTCGGGCTTACGCGTTCTTCATCATCACCGGCATCCTGCTGGCCTTACTGATCGCGGACCGGCGCTGGGTGGCCCGTGGCGGTCAGCGCGGGGTGGTCTACGACATCGCGTTGTGGATGGTGCCGTTCGGTTTGATCGGCGGCCGGCTCTACCACCTGGCCACGGACTGGCAGACATATTGGGGTCCCGGTGGCGCCGGTACGGCTGCGGCACTGCGGATCTGGGACGGCGGCCTGGGCATCTGGGGCGCAGTGGCACTCGGCGCGGTCGGTGCCTGGATCGGCTGCCGGCGGCGCGACATCCCGTTGCCCGCGTTCCTCGACGCTGTGGCTCCCGGAGTGGTGTTGGCGCAGGCCATCGGACGGCTCGGAAACTATTTCAATCAGGAGCTCTACGGCCGCGAAACCACGGTGCCGTGGGGCCTGGAGATCTTCTATCGGCGCGACCCTGCCGGCTACGTCGACGTCCACTCGCTGGACGGCGTCTCGACGGGGCAGGTGGCGCTCGTCGTGCAGCCCACGTTCTTGTACGAATTGGTCTGGAACCTGCTGGTATTCGGCCTGTTGCTGTTGCTCGACCGGCGTTTGACCCTCGGCCACGCGCGGCTGTTCGCGTCCTACGTCGCGCTGTACTGCGTCGGGCGATTCGCCGTTGAGTTGCTGCGTGATGACACCGCGACACACATCGCGGGCATCCGGATCAACACCTTCACATCGACGTTCGTCTTCATCGCCGCGGTCGTCTACATCATCCTGGCGCCGAAGGGCCGGGAAGACCCGGCGTTGTTGCGCGGACGGATGCCCGACGAAGCGGACGAAGCTTTGGAGCCCGAGCCGGCAGAGTCGGAAGCGGAACTGGCGAGCGTCGCGGCCACCTCGGCTGCGGGGACGGCTGCCTTGGGCGGTGGCGAAGCCGCGGGTGGCGAGGAACCCACGGCTGGTGTAGATGAACCGGCGGCAGCCGATGCTAGCGAGCCGGAGCCGGCCGGGACGGCGGCTGCTGAGTCTGACGAGGAGTCGGAGCCGGAAGTCACCGAAGCGCAGGCCGCGGTCGCCGAAGAGACGGTCGAAGGCGACGCCGGCGAGTCCGATCAGGCTGAGATCCTCGAAGAGGCTGAAGCTGAGGAAGCCGGCGAGCCCGCGGCGGCTGCTGGCGAGGCCGGCGACGCTGAGGCAGCCGAAGAGGACGTCGCAGACGCCGAGGAAGCTGAAGAGGCGGAGGCGGCCGCTGGCGAGCCCGAGGCGGAGGAATCGGCTCCAGCAGAGGCAGCAGACTCAGAAGCGGCAGAATCAGAACCCGTAGACGAGGCGTCTCCGGAGGCCGCGGTGTCCGGTGGTCACCCATTGCTTGGTGGCGGCCCCACAGTGCCTGAGGAGACCGACGAAGCCGAGGAAGCGGTGGTCGAGGCGGAGCCGGAAGTGGCTGAAGCCGAGGTCGACGAAGCCGAGCCTGCCGCTGAGGAAGCCGAGCAAGCCGCTGAGGAAGCCGAGCAAGCCGACGAAGCCGAGCCTGCCGCTGAGGAAGCCGAGCAAGCCGACGAAGCCGAGGAAGCGGTGGTCGAGGCGGAGCCGGAAGTGGCTAAGGCCGACGTCGACGAAGCCGAGCCTGCCGTTGAGGCAGCCGAGCAAGCCGACGAAGCCGAGCCTGCCGTCGACGAAGCCGACCTCGTCGCTAATGAAGCCGACGAGCCGGAAGCCCAAAAGCCTGAAGAAGTCGACGAACCTACCGCCGAGGAAGAGGACGCCGAACCCGAGTCGGGGGAGACCGAGATCGCGGAGGCCGGCGCCGACGAATCGGCTGCGGTTGAGTCTGAGTCCACGGGTGACGACGAGCCCGCGCCCCCGGCGCCGGACACCCCCACGGAAGAAAGCGCCGGCACAGCGCGTCAGCGCTGGCGACTCCGCCTCCGGAGGCAGCGTTAGCGAAGCGCCCTCGCGAGGTCCGTTGCACCGCAACGGTTCTGATATCACCGGTGATATCAACTTTCAGGGGATCATATCGGTTCTGTCGCGGTGCCAGAGTGGCTGATGTTGCTGATGTGGCGGTGGGCGGACATCCGCCGTATCTGGCATGCTGAAACCGTGACTGAGCAGCCGTGGCCGGGTGCCGGCGAGCCGGGCTCCCCGCCGCAGGATTCCGGGTACCCGCCGCCGCCATTTCCGCCGCCCTACCAGCCGTACCCGCAGTACGCGGCCGGCTACGACCCGTCGGCGCCGTACGGCCGACACCCCGTGACCGGGCAACCGTATTCGGACAAGTCGAAGACCGTCGCGGGCCTGTTGCAACTGCTCGGCCTGTTCGGTTTCGTCGGCGTCGGGCGCATTTATGCGGGGCACGTTGGACTGGGTGTAGCGCAGTTGCTGGTCGGCTGGGTGACGTGCGGGCTGGGCGCCTGGGTGTGGGGCATCATCGACGCGGTGCTGATCCTCACCGACAAAGTCACCGATCCGCAGGGTCGTCCGTTGCGTGATTGAACCTGAACCGCGGGCCCCGGCTGCGCCGAAGAAGATCATCGCCGCAGGATCGGCTGTCCTGTTGGCCGGCTCGCTGGCGTACATCGGTTTCGCCGATCCGCACAAGCCGGATTCGGTTTATCCGCAGTGTCCGTTCAAATTTCTCACCGGCTGGAACTGTCCGGCCTGCGGTGGGCTTCGAATGACCCACGATCTGCTGCACGGTCATCTCTCAGCCGCCATATACGACAATGCCTTCGCGCTCGTCGTGATCCCGCTGGTGGCGGGTTGGATCCTGGTGCGGCGGCTCAGGGGCCGATCGTGGTTGCCGGTAGCCACGACGATCACGCTGGTGATCGCGGCGACGGCATGGACGGTGGTGCGCAATCTGCCCGGCTTCCCATTGGTGCCGACGGTCCTGAGCGGCTGATCGACGCGCGCCGCACCCTCCGCGCCGAACGTGAAGCAGGCCGCACGCTCGGCGTCGACCGTGAGGCTGGCCGCACGCTCGCGGCGCAACTCCGCGACGCGCGCCGCGCCTTCCAGTCACGCTGATGCCAGCCGGCGCGACTATGCTTTGTCGTCGTGACTAGACGCGGAAAGATCGTCTGCACCCTCGGGCCGGCCACCCCCACCGACGATTTGGTCCGTGACCTGGTTGAAGCCGGAATGGACGTCGCCCGAATGAACTTCAGTCACGGCGACTATGCGGATCACGAAGCCGCCTACCAGCGCGTCCGCAATGCCTCCAACGCCACCGGCCGCGCCGTGGGCATCATGTGCGACCTCCAGGGCCCCAAACTTCGACTCGGACGTTTCGCCGACGGGCCCACCTACTGGGCCGACGGCGAGACCGTCCGCATCACCGTCGCGGACTGCAAAGGCAGCCACGACCGCGTTTCCACCACCTACAAGCGGTTGGCAGAGGATGCGAGGCCCGGTGACCGGGTGCTCGTCGACGACGGCAAGGTCGGGCTCGTCGTCGACCGTGTCGAAGGCGACGACGTGGTGTGCAAGGTCGTCGAGGGCGGTCCGGTCAGCAACAACAAGGGGATCTCGCTGCCCGGGATGAACGTCTCTGCCCCGGCGCTGTCCGAGAAGGACATCGAGGACCTGACGTTCGCACTCGAGCTGGGTGTCGACATGGTGGCCCTGTCGTTCGTGCGTTCGCCGTCCGACGTCGAACTGGTCCACGAAGTGATGGACCGGGTCGGGCGGCGGGTACCGGTGATCGCCAAGCTGGAGAAGCCCGAAGCCATCGACAATCTCGAGGCCATCGTGCTGGCGTTCGACGCGGTGATGGTGGCCCGCGGTGACCTCGGCGTCGAGCTGCCGCTGGAAGAAGTGCCGCTGGTGCAGAAGCGGGCTATCCAGATGGCCCGGGAGAACGCCAAGCCGGTCATCGTCGCAACCCAGATGCTCGATTCGATGATCGAGAACTCGCGGCCCACCCGGGCCGAGGCCTCCGACGTCGCCAACGCCGTGCTGGACGGCGCGGACGCGCTGATGCTCTCCGGTGAAACCTCCGTCGGCAAGTACCCGCTGCAGGCGGTCAAGACGATGTCGCGCATCGTGTGCGCGGTCGAGGAGAATTCGACCGCCGCGCCGCCACTGACGCATGTGCCGCGCACCAAACGGGGCGTGATCTCCTATGCCGCACGCGACATCGGCGAGCGGCTGGACGCCAAGGCCCTGGTGGCCTTCACCCAGTCCGGCGACACCGTCCGGCGACTGGCCCGCCTGCACACCCCACTGCCACTGCTGGCATTCACCGATCTACCGGAGGTGCGCAGCCAGCTGGCCATGACGTGGGGCACCGAGACATTCATCGTTCCGCACATGAAGACCACAGACGGCATGATCCGCGAGGTGGACAAGTCCCTGCTCGAACTCGGGCGCTACAAGCGCGGCGATCTGGTGGTGATCGTCGCGGGCGCGCCTCCGGGCACGGTCGGCTCGACCAACCTGATCCACGTGCACCGTATCGGCGAGGACGACGTCTAGCAGCGTGTCCGACTTCGACGAATTGCTGGCGATACTCGACCTCAACCGTGTCGCCGACGACCGATTCGTCGGATCTCACCCCAGCAAGAACCCGATGCGCACGTTCGGTGGCCAGCTGGTGGCGCAGTCGTTCGTGGCCGGCACCCGCACGCTGCTCCGCGCAAATCTGCCGCCGAGCGCGCTGTCGGTGCACTTCATCAACGGCGGGGACACCCACCAAGACATCGAATTCCATGTCGTGCCATTGCGTGACGAGCGGCGCTTCGCCAACCGCCGCGTCGATGCGGTACAGGACGGAAGGCTGCTGTGCACGGCGATGATCTCGTACATGGCCGGCGGGCGGGGTCTCGAGCACGGCGTCGAGCCGCCCGAGGTCGCCGAACCGGAATCGGTGCCGGCGCTGAGCGAACTTCTGCGCGGATATGAGAAGACGCTCCCGCACTTCGTCAACGCGCTGCAGCCGGTCGACTGGCGCTACACCAACGATCCGTCCTGGGTGATGCGGGACAAGGGCGAAAGCCTTGCCTACAACCGGGTTTGGCTGACGGCATCGGGTGCGATGCCCGACGATCCGGTGCTGCACACCGCGACGATGTTGTACTCCTCGGACACCACGGTGCTGGACTCGGTGATCACCACCCACGGACTGTCCTGGGGATACGACCGCATCTTCGCGGCGTCGGCCAATCACTCGGTGTGGTTTCACCGCCAGGTCGACTTCGACGACTGGGTGCTGTATTCGACGTCATCGCCGGTCGCCGCCGACTCACGCGGTCTGGGCCGCGGGCACTTCTTCGATCGCTCCGGGCAGGTCATCGCCACGGTCGTGCAGGAGGGCGTGCTGAAGTACTTCCCCGCACCGAGCAGATAACCGTGCCCCCGGCTCCGGCGCCGCGCACCCGCGACTACGACGCCTTCTTGTCGTATACGCGTCACGACCGCCAGGCCGCCGCCGGCATCCAGCAAGGGCTGCACCGCATCGGGCGCCGGCTCGGCCAGCTTCGGGCGCTGCGGGTGTTCCGGGACGACACAGACCTGACCGTCAGCCCCGATCTGTGGGGCAAGATCACCGACGCGCTGGACCGGTCCCGCTTCCTGGTGGCGGTGCTCTCTTCCAAAGCGGCCGAATCCTATTGGGTAAACCGGGAAGTCAGCTACTGGCTCGAGCGCGGCGGACGCGACCGGCTGCTGCTCGTGCTCGCCGGTGGCCAATTGCAGTGGGATGCCAAGCATCAGCGGTTCGATCCCGAAGTGTCGAACGCCGCGCTGCCGGTGCTGACCGAACCCGGTGTGCTCCCGGCCGAGCCGTTCTTCATCGACGTCAGCGACAACGCTCCCTGGAATCCGCACGCGGCGCTGCTGCGGGAGAAGATCACCGCTCTGGCCGCACCGATCCACGGCGTTCCCAAAGACCAGCTGGCCAGTGACGATCTGCGCGAGCGGCAGCGGTTCCGCCGGCTGCGGGCAGCCGCGATCGCGGGGATGGCGGTGCTGACGGTGCTGGCCGTGGTCGCGGCGGTGTTCGCCGTCGTCCAACAACGCGAAGCGGTGCACCAGCGTCAACAGGCCTTGCGTCAGCGCGACCAGGCGGTGTCGCTGAAGCTGACCTCGCAGGCGCAGACGATGCTGGCCGGCATCGCGCCCGGCGGTGACGTGCGGGCGATCCAGCAGATACTCGCCGCCCCGGTGATCGCGCCCGCCACCGAACTCGGCGCTCTGCTGGACACGCTGGTCGTGCGGCGCAGCACCCTGAAGATCTTTCCGCTGGCCCCGTCCTCCGGCGTGATGGCGCTGAGCCCGGATGGCCGGCGCATCGTCTCGGCCAGCGAGAACATGCTGCGGTTGTGGGACGCCGGAAGCGGGGCGCCCCTCGGAGCACCCCTGGTCGGTCACACCGAAGCCGTGTCGAGTGTCGCCTTCACCCCCGACGGAAGCCGGATCGTCTCGGGCGCTCGCGACGACATGGTGCGGATCTGGGACGCCGCCACCGGCGCGCCGGTCGGGGCCCCGCTGGCCGGGCACACCGACGCGGTGTCCGGAGTCGCCGTCAGCCCGGATGGTCGCCTTATCGTGTCGGGCAGCTGGGACAAGACCGTGCGACTGTGGGACGCGGCCACCGGCGCCCCGATCGGCTCGCCACTGCGCGGGCACACCGACCAGGTCACCTCGGTCGCCTTCAGCCTGGACGGGCGCCGAGTCGCTTCGGGCAGCACGGATAACACGGCACGGCTGTGGAACGTCGCAACCGGCACCGCTGCCACACCGCCATTGACCGGCCACACCGACGACGTCGTCGACGTCGCGTTCGGCTCCGACGGGCGCCGCCTTGCCTCGGCAAGCTGGGACGGCACCGTGCGGCTGTGGGACGTCGGCACCGGAGCCACGGTGGGCGCGCCGCTGGTCGGACACACAGACCAGGTGCTCAGCGTGATGTTCAGCCCGGACGGGCAACGTATCGCCTCCGGTAGCGCCGACGACACGGTGCGATTGTGGGACGCCGGGACCGGCGCCGCGATCGGCGCGCCGCTCAGCGGGCATCGCAACCCGGTGTTCGACGTCGAATTCAGCCCGGACGGGCGGCGAATCGTCTCGGGCAGCAACGATGACACCGTCCGGTGGTGGGACGCGAACATCGACGCGCCGCTCGGCTTGGCTCTGACCGGTCACACCAGCGGCGTCGAGAGTGTGGCGTTCAGTCTGGACGGGCGGCGAATCGCCTCGGGGAGCACCGACGGCACCCTGCGATTGTGGGATGCCGGCAGCGGCGTCCCGATCGGTGCACCCCTGACCGGGCACACCAACAAGGTCACCAGTGTGGTGTTCAGTCCCGACGGAACGCGCATCGCCTCCGGCGGCGACGACAACACGGTGCGACTGTGGGACGCCGCCACCGGGACGCCGGTCGGTGCGCCCCTGACTGGGCACACCAGCGCCGTGACCAGCGTGGCGTTCAGCCCGGACGGGCGGCACATCGCTTCGGGGAGCACCGACAAGACGCTGCGGTTGTGGGATACCGTCACCGGCGCCGCGGTCGGCAACCCCCTGACCGGGCACACCGGCTTCGTCGAGGCGGTCGCCTTCAGCCCGGACGGGCGGCGCATCGTCTCCGCGGGCTGGGACAAGACACTGCGCCTGTGGGACGCGCAGACCGGTGCACCCGTCGGGGGGCCGTGGACCGGCCACAGCGCACCCGTGCGCGGTGTGGCGTTCAGCCCCGACGGGACCCGCGTGGTGAGCGCCAGTTGGGACAAGACACTGCGACTGTGGAACGCGCTCACCGGCACGCCGATCGGTGCGCCCCTGACCGGCCATACCGAGGTGGTGCGGGCGGTGGCCTACAGCCGGGACGGCCGGCACATCGTTTCCGCCAGCGCCGATCACACCGTCCGCTTATGGGATGCGGGCACCGGATCGGCGGTCGGCTCCCCGCTGACCGGTCATACCGGAGTGGTCACCAGTGTCGCGTTCAGTCCCGACGGCCGCCGCATCGCCTCGGGCGGTCAGGACCAGACGCTACGGGTCTGGCCGGGACCGACTGCGTGGCCAGAGTTGTTGTGCGACAAGATCACTACAAATATGAGCAACCGTCAGTGGCGGGACTGGGTGTCCCCGGACATCGGCTACCGCACGGTGTGCCCGGGTCTTCCGATTGCACCCGATTAGCTTCTGGCGGCGCCGGTTTCCTCCAGCAAAGTCACCGCGGAGGCGCGGGAGATCTTCCAGCCGCCCTGGTTGACGAACGTGAGGTTCTGAGTCACCGGAGTCAATTTGGGGCCCCAGATCATGACATCGGCCGACACCGTGTTCGCGCCGGTGGACAGGATGTTGGTCACCGTGGCCTTCAGTGGCAACTCACCATGTGCGACAGCCTGTTTGAGACGGCTATCGGCCAGGTGAGCTTCCATGGGGCTGATGCCGCCCTCAACGAGATGGCTCTTGTCCGAGAACGGCACGTTGGGATCCTGCAGGGCATTCAGTAGGTCGAATAGTTGGCTGGCAGTTGGTAAGTCGGCTGCCGGGTCGAGTGGCAGCGGCGTCCCGAACGCGATGGGCGCAATCCGGGGGGTGATCGCGCCGGCAGGCCACCCGCAGGTCAAACCAGCGGCTGCTGAAACCACCATGACGGCTGCGGCGAAACGTTTTGCTGGCACGCTCCGATACTAATCCCGACCTGATCAGGCGTAACGTTTTTGCTAGACGCAGCTCGAGTGTGGGGAGGTGCGAATGAAACAACCGTCAACCGGTCTGATGCCGCGCATTTACCGGCACGAACGTGTTGTGGTTCAGGCTGATTCCCTCGCGCCGGCGACAGCTGTGACCGTGCAATCGATGTGCGGGGGGAGATGATGGGTGGCCACCACGACCGTCCTGGTGGCGGGCATCAGTTCGCTGTCGCCTGACAACAACTCCGACAGGATGCGGTCGGAGTCGGCCGCATCGAGGTGTTCGGTGGGCTCGTCGAGCAGCACGATCGACGCAGGGGAGACCACCGCCCGGGCCAGCAACAACCGTCGACGCTGGCCGGCCGAAACCGCCTGAGCCCCCGCGGTCAGCACGGTGGACAGGCCGTCGGGCAGTTCGGACAGCCAGTCACCCAGACCCACCAGTGTCAGGGCCGCGGTGAGGTCGTCGTCGTCGCAGTCACCGCGGGCCACCAGCAGGTTGTCCCGCACCGTGGTGGCGAAGATATGGGCGTCTTCGGCGAAGAAGCTCACAGCGCGGCGCAATTCGTCTTCCCGGATCCGTTGCAGGTCGACTCCGTCCAGGGTCACCTGTCCCTGGACGGGCGGCAGCAACCCGGCCAGCGTCATCAGCAGCGTCGTCTTACCCGAGCCGCTGGGGCCGGTCACGGCCACCCTCGCGCCGGGCGGCAGGTCGACCGTGGCGTCATGGGTGCGGGTTCCCCCGTGGCCGGCTGTGACGCGCGCGAGCAGCCGTCCCAACGGCCTTGGCAGCGGGACCATCTCCGTGCCGGTCTCGGCCACGGGCGGAGCCAACTCCAGCAGACGGCGTGCCGCAATACGCGACCTGGTCAACTGCACCGCGGCGGCGGGGAGCGCGCCGATGGCCTCAAATGCCGACAGCGGCAACAGCATCAGCACGGCCAGTGTCGTCGGGGTAGCGGTGGGCGCCATCCCCAGCGCGGCCACCACGGCACCGATCACGCTGACGCCGACAGCCGCGGTCGGTACGGCCTCGGCGACGGCGGCCGGCCTGGCGGCGGCGTCCAACGCGGTGCCCCAATAACGTTGCTGTCGTTGCGATTCGGCGATGAGATTCGGCAAAACGCCGGCGATGCGGAGTTCGGGCGCATGTTCGAGCGCCAGCATGGCAGCGGTGTCCCGCTCCGAATGATGCTGACGGGCAATCGCTTCCTGCGTGCCGGCAGCGCGGCCCGCCAGCCAGGGCGCCACCACACCGGCCGCGAGCAGACATACCGCCAGCACCGCCGCCGCGGGCAGCGAGATGATTCCGACGACCACGACGGCCGCCACCGACAGCACGGCGGCGACACCGATCGGTACCAGTGCCCGCACCAGGACGTCGGCCAGCGCATCGACGTCGGCGCCGACTCGGGCAACCAATTCCCCACTGTGCAGCCGGACTGCACTCGCAACGGGTCCGGTGGCCAGCCGGTGATAGATCTGCGCACGTGCCGTGCCGGCAGCCCCCAACGCCGTATCGTGGGTGACCAGTCGCTCGCAGTAGCGCAGGACGCCACGGGAAATCGCGAAGGTGCGCACGGCGACGACCGCGACGGACAGGTCGAGCACGGGCGGCATCTGCGAGGCGCGGGTAATCAGCCACGCCGACACTCCGGCCAGCGCGAGCGCGCTGCCCAGCGCCAGCACTCCCAGCGCGATGGCGCCCAGCAGGCGGGGGAGTCGGGGCCGCAACAGGTCTGCGGCGTTCAGGAGTTGATCAGACCGGCGCACAGAGCGCCTCATTCCCGGCGACCACGTGCACAACCCGGTCGCCGATGGCAACCACGGGCTCGCGGTGTCCGACGACCACCACCGTCGCGCCGGCGCGGGCGCGCGCGGCGATGGCCGCCAGCACCCGTTGCTCGGTGTCGGTGTCCAGGTGCGCGGTGGGCTCGTCGAGCAACAGCACCGGCGCCGGCGAGCCGAGAGCTCGTGCCAGACCCAGCCGTTGGCGCTGCCCGAGCGACAGCCCCACACCTCCGCGCCCCAGTCCGGTGTCCAGCCCGGCCGGTAACTCGGCCAGCACCGTATCGAATCCAGCAGCCCGGCAAGCACTCTCGGGGTCATCGAGCGCGCCGAACAACTCCAGGTTGTCCCGGACGGTGCCGGGTATCAGCGCCGGTCGCTGGGCCAGCCATGAGACATGGCGCCACCATTGGGCCGGCTCCAGCTCGCCGATGTCGACTCCGGCCACGGTGACACGGCCCGAGGATGGCGTGGTGAGACCGGCGATCACCTGCAGCGCCGTGCTTTTGCCTGCGCCGTTGCGCCCGGTCAGTACGGTCACCGTGCCGGGCTCGATGACCGCGTCGAGGTGCTGCGGCGAGTAACCGTCCCGCCCGGCCACGCTGAGGTTCTCGATGCGGATCTGCGCCCCGCGTGCGCTGACCGTCCGGACTTTGGGAGCCGCCGGCACTCGCTCGCCGATGAGGGAAAAGGCCTTGTCGGCTGCGGCCCTGCCATCCTGTGCCGCGTGGTATTCCACCCCGATGCGTCGCAGCGGCCAGTACACGTCTGGCGCCAGAAGCAGCACGGTGAGCCCGACGGTGAGGCTCATCTCGCCGAACACCAGTCGCAGGCCGATGCCGACCGCAACCAGCGCAACGCCCAGGGTGGCCAGCAATTCGAGCACCAGGGCCGACAGAAACGCGATCCGCAAGGTTGCCATCGTCGAACGGCGATGGGCGGCACTGAGTTCGGCGATACGCTGCTCGGGCCCAGACGCGCGGCCCAGGGCACGCAACGTCGGAATGCCGGCGACCAGGTCCAGCAGGCGGGATTGCAGGGTGGTCATGGCAGCCAGCGAGGCCGCTGATCGCTGCGCCGTCGCCAGGCCGATAAGCACCATGAAGACCGGTATCAGCGGCAGCGTGATCAGCACGATCAGCGTCGATTTCAGGTCGTAGCAAGCGATCACGGCTACGGTGGCGGGCGTCAGAATGGCGGCCAGCAGCAGTGTTGGCAGGTACCCGGTGAAGTAAGGACGCAGGCCGTCCAGTCCGCGGGTGACCACGACCGCGGCGGCGTCGCGCTGGTTTGCCAGTTCGCTGGGCTGACGGGCGGTCACCGCGGTCAGCACCTGGCCGCTGAGGTCGGCGATCACCGCGCTGGCGCCCCGCTGACCCAGCCGGGCCTGCAGCCAGTGGGCGACGGTTCGAAAAGCCCACAACGCCAACAGGATCGACAACGGACCCAGCCAGCTGCGCAGGTTACGTGTGGAAGGATCCGTGGCCACCCGCGCGACGGTGCTTCCCAGGACGATCGCCGAAGCGATTGCGCAGCCGCTGATCACGACCCCGCAGGCCACCTCGGCGGCCAGAAACCGACGCAGCGCGCGCGATGCCCGCCACAGTCGTGGGTCCAGCGGTGCCCGAGAGCCCTTCTCGCTCAGGACGGTCGCCTGGTCAGACCGATCGAGGGCGGTATCCCTTCAGCCGAGATGCGTTGCCGGAAGACCCAATACGTCCAGCCCTGGTACACCACGGTCAGGGGCGTCATGATCGCGGCGACCCACGTCATGATCTTGAGCGTGTAAGGCGTCGACGAGGCGTTGTAGATCGTGACGTTCCACTGGCTGTTCAGCGTTGACTGCACCAGGTTCGGGAAGAGCGCGCCGAACAACAGCACCACCACGCTCGCCACCACCAGCAGGGCACACACGAAGGCCCATCCGTCGGATGCCTGCCGCCACGCCAGCAGCACCGCCACCAGCTGGGCGACCACTGCCACGCCCAGTACCGCCCAGGTCCAATCCTTGCCGTAGGCCAGTTGCGTCCAAACCCCGAACCCCGCAACGAGTGCGGTGGCCGGCAGGGAGAACCAGCGGGCGAACCGGTGGGCGTCGTCGCGGATGCCGCCGGCGGTTTTGAGTGCGACGAACAGCGCGCCGTAGAACAGGAACAGCGCTGCGGTGGCCACGCCACCGAGCAGGGTGTAGGGGTTAAGCACATCGCCGATCGACAGGTTGACCTGACCGTCGGCGTCCACCGGCAGGCCTCGCACCAGAATCGCAAACGCCGTGCCCCACAGGATCGCGGGCAGCCACGACCCGACAGCGATGCCGAAGTCGGCCCAGCCCCGCCACTTGGTGTCGTCGACCTTGCCGCGCCACTCGATCGACACGATGCGCAGGATCATGCCGAACAGGATTGCCAACAGCGGCAGGTACAGCGTCGAGAACACGGTGGCATACCAGCCCGGGAAGGCCGCGAACATCGCCGCGCCGGCGGTGATCAGCCAGACTTCGTTGCCGTCCCACACGGGGCCGATGGTGTTCAGTGCGGCGCGCCGGTGCGCTTCCCGGTCGCCCTTGCTCACCCGCGCAAACGGCTCCATCAGCATGCCCACCCCGAAGTCGAACCCTTCGAGGACGAAGAAGCCGAGGAACAGCGCCGCGATCAGGCCGAACCACAACTGTTGAAGGTTCACGTGTCAGCTCCTTTCGGGCTCTGTCAGTAGGCGAAGGACAGGGTTTTGACCTGCTCTTGATCGGAGTCCTGGTCCTCGGGCGGCGGCGCGGCCGGTTCGGCGTCGTGCTCCTGCGGCCCTTCGGCGATGTAGCGCTTGAGCAGCCAGAACCAGATGACCGCCAGCACCGCATAGACCAGGGTGAAGGTGGCCAGCGAGGTGACGACCATGGCGAACGTGTTGTGTGAGACGCCGGCAGCGACCGTCAGGTGAACGTTCTGGTCTCCGGTGGGGTTGGGCGCCACAATCCATGGCTGCCGGCCCATTTCGGTGAACACCCAGCCGGCGATATTGGCCAGGAACGGAGTCGGGATGGTGAGCAGCGCGAACCGGGCGAACCACCGCTGGTCGGGAATCCGCCCACCGCGGGTGAGCCATAGCGCCAGCAAGGCGAATAACACCGGGATGGCCAGGAACCCGATCATCGCGCGGAAGGACCAGTAGGTGACAAACAGGTTGGGGCGGTAGTCATTCGGCCCGAAACGCTGCTCATAATTCTTCTGGATGTCGCGCACGCCCTGCAGCGTCACGCCTTCCGTCTTGCCTTCGGCGAGGAAGGGCAACACGTAGGGCACCTCGATCACTCGGGTCAGAGCGTCGCAGTTGTTCTGCCGGCCGACGGTCAGGATGGAGAAATCCGGATCGGTCTGGGTGTCGCACAACGATTCCGCCGACGCCATCTTCATCGGCTGCTGTTGGAACATCAGCTTGCCCTGGTGGTCGCCGGTGAAGAACAGGCCGACGGTGGCCAGCAGCACCACCCAGCAGCCCAGCGCTGTGGCGGGTCGATACATTGCCCGGGTCCCCGGGTCGACGGTGGTGATCTGCGACCGGACCAGCCACCACGCGCTGACGGCGGCAACGAACGTGCCCGCCGTCAGCAACGCGCCCGTGACGGTGTGGCTGAACGCCGTCAGACCGGTGTTGTTGGTCAGCAGCGCCACGATGCTGTTCAGTTCGGCCCGTTTGGTTTCCGGGTTGTAGTGCACCCCCACCGGGTGCTGCATGAACGAATTGGCCGAGATGATGAAGAACGCGGACACGTTCACCGAGATCGCGACGATCCAGATGCAGGCCAGGTGCACCAGGCGCGGCAACCTGCTCCAGCCGAAGATCCACAGACCCAGGAAGGTGGATTCGAAGAAGAACGCGAGTAGGCCTTCCATGGCCAGCGGCGCGCCGAAGACGTCACCCACGAACTTCGAGTACTCGCTCCAGTTCATGCCGAACTGGAATTCCTGCACGATCCCGGTCGCCACCCCGATCGCGAAGTTGATCAGGAACAACTTGCCGAAGAACTTCGTCAACCGGTACCACGCGACGTTCCCGGTGGCCACCCACGCCGTCTGCATGATCGCCAGCAGCGGGGCCAGGCCGATGGTCAACGGCACGAAAAGGAAGTGGTAGACGGTCGTGATACCGAACTGCCACCGCGATATGTCGACGACGTTCATCTGTTTACTCCCGAGGGTGCATCTACGACAGAGTGTAGTAGTTGTGGCTGGCCATCGCTAATTTCAGTGAATCGGCGGATTAATTACCTGAGGTTCTGGGATGCCTTGCGGATACCGAAGGCCGACACGATCTCGAACACGCCGATGACGATGCACCAGACGCCGACCACCAGAGCCAGGGTGATGATCGACTCGAATGGGGAGGCCATCACCACGATTCCGGCAAGCAGGCTGATCACGCCGATGAAAATCTGCCAGCCGCGGCCGGGCAGAGCCGGATCGCTGATGGCCGAGACCGTCGTCGCGACACCTCGGAAGATGAAGCCGACCCCGATCCAAATAGCAAGCAGCAGAACGGCATTGCCGAAATGCCGGAACGCCAGCACGGCGAGGATCAGGGACGCCGCGCCGCTGATGAACAGCAGAATGCGGCTGCCCGCGGAGACATGCAACGCGAATGCGAAGGCCACCTGCGCGGCGCCGGTGATCAGCAGGTAGACGCCGAACGCAACCGCGGCGACCAGCACCGACATACCTGGCCACGCCACGATCACGACGCCGACGACCAGTGACAAAATGCCCGAAATCAGCGTGGTCTTCCAGAGATGGGGCAACAAACTCGGGGCAGGCAACGTTGCGGAACTGTTTTCCATGAGCACCAGTGTGGCGCATGTGGTGGTTCGGCGGATAGGGGCTTTTGACCTCAGACGTGCGCGGCTTCGGCGTCCTCAGTCCGCAGGTCCGCGGTCTCCTCCGGCGTCTTGCGACCGACCAGATACCAGGTGCGCATCACGCCTTTGCCTTTGACGTCGATGTGGCCGCGCTCGCGCAACACGAAATCGTCCTTGAGGCGTTCATAGACTTCGTCGGGAACCTGAATCTGGCCGACCGAGTCGGTGGATTCCATCCGGGACGCCACGTTGACCGCGTCACCCCAGACGTCGTAGAAGAAGCGGCGCGAGCCCACGACGCCGGCCACCACCGGGCCGGTCGCCAGGCCGACCCGCAGCGGCACCGCACGGCCGTGCGGGTCCTTGAGCGCGGCCGCGACGTCGGCCATGTCCAGGGCGAAGTCCGCCAGAGCATGGACGTGGTCGGGCCTGGGCCGGGGAACGCCGCTGACCACCATGTAGGAGTCGCCGCTGACTTTGATCTTCTCCAGCCCGTGTTTGTCCACCAGTTCGTCGAAGGCGCTGTACAGGCGGTCCAGGAATTTGACCAGCTCGGCAGGCGGTGTGCTGCTGGCGCGTTCGGTGAAGCCGACGATGTCGGCGAAGAGTACCGAGGCTTCGTCGTACTTGTCCGCGATGACGCGTCGCTCTGGTTCCTTGAGGCGTTCGGCGATGCTGGCGGGCAGCATATTGGCCAGTAGCGCTTCCGAGCGTTCGTACTGGTCTTCCATCGCCGCCTCGGCCCGTGCGGTGTCACGCAGGGCGAACCAGACGGTCACCACCACCACGACACATGCCGAAAGGGTGGTGATGACGAAGCCTGTCGTCTGCGCCCAGGGTGGCTGCAGGCCGGTGTCCCTGGGGATCAGCAGCTCGGCGGTGATGACCAGAGCGGCGGACAGCGCGGCCAGGAAGCCGGCCAGCACGATGTGCTCGATACCTAGCACGAGCACCACCAGACAGGCGCCGACCAGGAAGAACAGTTTGGCGCCCGAGCCGGTGCCGACTTCCCAGCAACTGGCGAAGACCGTGGTGTACGCCGTGAAGATGAAGGTCAGCGGCGCCACCAACTCGCCGAAGCGGTGCAGCAACGGAACGATCGCAAAGATCAGCATGGCGGCGATGTTGATCCAGAGGACTTCCCAGATCCATGAGCCCATGAAGAACTGCACGCCGATGAAGCTGGCGCTGACCACGACTGACATCCAGGCCGCGATATTGAGAATGCGCGCCCGGCGAGCGGCACTGGCGGCGTAGTGCTGCCGCAGGTCGCGAGCCGGCGAGCGGACGGCGGCGACACAATCCGGCCGGCGTTGCACGCCGTCCGCGCCAGCCGATCGGGCTCCGCATTTCTTCGCGCCCACGGGTAAAGCCTAACTGTTGACCTCGACAAACGAGCGGTCTTGCCGTCCCGGGTATTACACCGGCGTCAACAACAAGGATCGTCGTGGGCATTCCCGTGCCGCCGGTGAGATTCGGGGAGCCGTCGCGAGGCCGAACCGTGCGACCTGCGGGTAGTGAAGTGCCCTCGGTGAGATTCGAACTCACACTGGACGGGTTTTGAATCCGTTTCCTCTGCCAGTTGGGATACGAGGGCTCGTGTCGGTTCCCCACCTTAGAGCAACCCCCCGAGTGACCGCGCACAGCCGTCACGTCACAATGTC
Source organism: Mycobacterium sp. 23 (assembly GCF_048287075.1). NCBI lineage: Bacteria > Bacillati > Actinomycetota > Actinomycetes > Mycobacteriales > Mycobacteriaceae > Mycobacterium > Mycobacterium sp. 23. The sequence goes on along the minus strand of NZ_JBLVUX010000005.1, from coordinate 831,476 downwards.
CGTCATGACCGGCCCCACCACCGACGCCGACGCCGCTCCGCCGCCGCGCCGGGTCCTCATCGCGGAAGACGAAGCGCTCATCCGCATGGACCTGGCTGAGATGCTGCGAGAGGAGGGGTACGACATCGTCGGCGAGGCCGGCGACGGCCAGGAAGCCGTCGAGCTTGCCGAGCAGCACAAGCCCGACCTGGTGATCATGGACGTGAAGATGCCCCGGCGTGACGGCATCGACGCGGCGGCCGAGATCGCCAGCAAGCGCATCGCGCCGATCGTGGTTCTCACCGCCTTCAGCCAGCGCGATCTGGTCGAGCGGGCCCGGGACGCAGGCGCGATGGCGTACCTGGTCAAACCCTTCACGGCCAGCGACCTGGTTCCGGCCATCGAGTTGGCGGTCAGCCGGTTCAGCGAGCTCACCGCACTGGAGCGGGAAGTGGAGACGCTGTCGGACCGTTTGGAGACCCGCAAGCTGGTCGAGCGCGCCAAGGGCCTGCTGCAGGTCAAGCAGGGCATGACCGAACCCGAAGCATTCAAGTGGATTCAGCGGGCGGCCATGGACCGGCGGACGTCGATGAAGCGGGTTGCCGAGGTCGTGCTGGAGACGCTGGACACCCCCAAGGAGTAGCGCGGCCGCGAGCGCCCGCGTTTTGCCGCGGACACGCCGCAGGTGGCGGCATTTTGGGGACGCTCGCGCCGGGCGCCGGGCACGGCTGGGGTCGCCGACACCGCGAGCGCCCGCGTTTTGCCGCGGACACGCCGCAGGTGGCGGCATTTTGGGGACGCTCGCGCCGCGCGCAAGCCGAAGCGCTAGCGGGCGACGATCACCGACGAGCCGTGCCCGAACAGCCCCTGGTTCGCAGTGACGCCGACGCGCGCACCTTCCACCTGCCGGCCCGTCGCCTGACCGCGCAACTGCCAGGTCAACTCGCAGACCTGAGCGATCGCCTGGGCTGGGATTGCCTCGCCGAAGCACGCCAGGCCACCCGACGGGTTGACCGGAACGCGGCCCCCCAAAGCCGTTGCCCCGGACCGCAGTAGCGCCTCGGCTTCGCCCTTCGGGCACAGCCCCAAATGCTCGTACCAGTCGAGCTCCAGAGCAGTGGACAGGTCGTACACCTCAGCCATGCTGACGTCCTCCGGCCCGATGCCGGCCTCGGCGTAGGCGGCATCGAGGATCTGGTCCTTGAACACCCGCTCGGGTGCGGGCACCACGGCGGTGGAATCCGTTGCGATATCCGGCAATTCAGGCAGGTGCTGGGGGTACTGCGGAGTCACCGTGCTGACCGCGCGCACCGACGGCACACCCTCCAGCGAGCCCAGGTGCTTGCGGGCGAAATCCGCGCTGGCCACGATCAGCGCCGCGGCGCCGTCGGACGTGGCGCAGATGTCGAGCTGGCGCAGCGGGTCGGAGACCACCGGGCTGGCCAGCACGTCCTCCACCGAGGATTCCTTGCGGTAGCGGGCATTCGGGTTCTGCAGGCCGTGCTGGGAGTTCTTGACCTTGACCTGAGCGAAGTCCTCGGACGTTGCGCCATAGAGGTCCATCCGGCGCCGCGCCAGCAGCGCGAAGTAGACCGGGTTCATGGCGCCGATCAGGTGGAACCGCTGCCAGTCCGGGTCGTTCTTGCGCTCCCCGCCCACCGGCGCGAAGGCGCCCTTAGGCGTGGTGTCCGCGCCGATGACCAGCGCGACGTCGCAGAAACCCGCCAGGATGTGCGCGCGGGCACTTTGCAGGGCCTGCGAGCCGCTGGCGCACGCGGCGTAGCTGGAGCTGACCGGCACCCCGTTCCAGCCGAGCTTCTGCGCGAACGTCGACCCGGCGATGAAGCCCGGGTAGCCGTTGCGGATGGTGTCGGCCCCGGCGACCAACTGGATCTGTCGCCAGTCCAGCCCGGCCTCGGCCAGTGCCGCACGGGCGGCGACCACGCCGTATTCGGTGAAGTCGCGGCCCCACTTGCCCCACGGGTGCATGCCCGCGCCGAGGATGTAGAGCGGTTCGGGAGCACTCATGAGCAGACCTTCCACGCGTGCACGATGCGTTCGACGCCGTCGTTGTCCGTGAACAGGGTCATGGTTGCCAGCTCCATCTCCATGCCGACCTTCAGGTCCTCGGCAAGGGTGCCCTCAATCACCTTGCCCAGCACGATGATTCCCTCGTCGGCGAGTTCGACGGCGGCGATGGCGAACGGCTCGAACGGGTCCGCGGCGGGGTAGGGCGCCGGCGGCGGGTACCGGTTTTCGGTATAGCTCCACAGCTTCCCGCGCCGCGACAACTCCACCGACTCCAACGAGTCGCTGGAGCAGCCCGGGTTCGGGCAGTTGTTCTCGCGCGGCGGGAAGACGTAAGTGCCGCACGCGGGGCACTTGCTGCCGATCAGGTGGGGCTGTCCGGCTTCATCGGTGGCGAACCACCCGTCGATGGCCGGTTCTTGGCTGGTGACCTCTGGCACCAGGCCAGATTACTCAACGGGGGCCGGAAAACTGAAACGTGTTCCAGTCACCGGGTCGCCGACTCGCCGGTCACCCGATGAGATCGGCGGGCGCAAGCGGTCATAACGGGAAACTGACCACGCACACGGAGGAGCGTTTCATGGTGATCGTCGCGGGCTTCATCGTCGTCGACCCCGCGAGCCGGGACAACTACCTGGCCAATTGCCGGGAAGTGATCCGGCTGGCCCGTCAGACAGCGGGCTGCCTGGATTTCGCGATCAGCGCCGACCCGCTCGATCCGGGTCGCGTCAACATCATCGAACGGTGGGAGTCGCAGGCCGCCGTCGACGCCTTTCGCGGCAGCGGACCGAGCGGCGATCAACAAGACGCGATAGTTTCCGGCTGCGTCTGTGAGTACGACGTGGCCGCCGAGCGGCGCCTGCTCTGATGTCAGCGGCGGTGCCTAGAGTAGGGCCGTGAGCCCAGCACGGACCGCAGCCGCCGCGGCGAATCCCGCCGACACCACCAACGACAAGCCCACCCTGATGCTGCTCGACGGCAACTCCCTGGCGTTCCGGGCCTTCTACGCGCTGCCCGCGGAGAACTTCAAAACGCGGGGCGGGCTGACTACCAACGCCGTGTACGGCTTCACCGCCATGCTGATCAACCTGCTGCGCGACGAGGCGCCGACGCACATCGCCGCGGCATTCGACGTGTCCCGGCAGACGTTCCGTTCCGAGCGCTACCCCGAATACAAGGCGAACCGATCCTCGACCCCGGATGAGTTCCACGGCCAGATCGACATCACCAAAGAGGTGCTCAACGCCCTGGGCATCACGGTGCTGGCCGAGGCCGGATTCGAAGCCGACGACATCATCGCCACGCTGGCCACCCAGGCCGAGAACGAGGGCTACCGGGTGCTGGTGGTGACCGGCGACCGTGACTCGCTGCAACTGGTCAGCGACGACGTCACGGTGCTCTACCCGCGCAAAGGTGTCAGTGAACTCACCCGCTTCACTCCCGAGGCCGTCGTCGAGAAATACGGTCTGACCCCGACGCAGTACCCCGACTTCGCCGCGCTGCGCGGCGACCCCAGCGACAACCTGCCGGGCATTCCCGGGGTGGGGGAGAAGACGGCGTCGAAGTGGATCATCGAGTATGGCTCGCTGCAGGGTCTGGTCGACAACGTCGAATCGGTGCGCGGCAAGGTCGGGGACGCGTTGCGGGCCCATGTGGCCAACGTCGTCCTGAACCGGGAGCTCACTGAGCTGGTCAAGGACGTGCCGCTGGCGCAGACGCCGGACACGCTGCGGCTGCAGCCCTGGGACCGCGACCACATTCACCGGCTCTTCGACGACCTCGAGTTCCGGGTGCTGCGGGACCGGCTGTTCGACACGCTGGCCGCCGTCGAACCCGAGGTAGACGAAGGCTTCGACGTGCGCGGCGGCGCCCTGGAGCCGGGCACCGTCGGGCAGTGGCTTGCCGAGCATGCCGGCGACGGCCGCAGGTCCGGCTTGACGGTGGTGGGCACGCACCTCCCGCACGGCGGCGACGCCACCGCGCTGGCCATCGCCGCCGCCGACGGCGACGGCGCCTACATCGAGACCGCCACCCTGACACCCGAGGATGACGCGGCGCTGGCAGCCTGGCTGGCCGATCCGGACAAACCCAAGGCCCTGCACGAGGCCAAGTTGGCCATCCATGACCTGCGCGGCCGCGGCTGGTCGCTGGAGGGGGTCACGTCCGACACCGCGCTGGCCGCCTACCTGGTGCGGCCCGGGCAGCGCAGCTTTACCCTCGACGACCTGTCGCTGCGGTACCTCAGACGTGAGCTACGTGCGGAAACCACTGAGCAACAACAACTTTCGTTGCTCGACGACTCCGACGGCACCGACGACCAGGCCGTGCAGACCGCGATCCTGCGAGCTCGGGCCGTAATCGACCTCGCCGATGCCCTCGATGCCGAGCTGGACCGGATCGACTCCACCGCGTTGCTGGGCGAGATGGAGCTGCCTGTGCAGCGGGTGCTGGCCGGGATGGAAAGCGTCGGCATCGCGGTCGACCTGAACATGCTCACCGAGCTGCAAAGCCAGTTCGGCGACGAGATTCGGGACGCGGCCGAGGCCGCCTACGCCGTCATCGGCAAACAGATCAACCTGGGCTCGCCCAAACAGCTGCAGGTGGTGCTGTTCGACGAGCTCGGCATGCCCAAGACCAAGCGCACCAAGACCGGCTACACCACCGACGCCGACGCTCTGCAATCCCTGTTCGACAAGACCGGCCACCCGTTCCTGCAGCATCTGCTGACCCACCGCGACGTCACGCGGCTCAAGGTGACCGTGGACGGATTGCTGAACTCGGTGGCCGCCGACGGGCGCATTCACACCACGTTCAACCAGACGATCGCCGCGACCGGCCGGCTTTCCTCCACCGAGCCGAACCTGCAGAACATCCCGATCCGCACGGACGCCGGACGGCAGATCCGCGACGCGTTCGTCGTGGGCTCGGGCGAGTACGCCGAGCTGATGACCGCCGACTACAGCCAGATCGAGATGCGGATCATGGCGCATCTGTCCCGTGACGAGGGACTGATCGAGGCCTTCAACACCGGCGAAGACCTGCACTCGTTCGTCGCCTCCCGGGCCTTCGGGGTCCCGATCGGTGAGGTCACCGGAGAATTGCGGCGCCGGGTGAAGGCGATGTCCTACGGCCTGGCCTACGGGCTCAGCGCCTACGGTCTGTCGGCCCAGCTCAAGATCTCCACCGAGGAGGCCAAGGAGCAGATGGACCAGTACTTCGCCCGATTCGGCGGGGTGCGCGACTATCTGCTGGCCGTCGTCGAACAGGCACGCAAGGACGGTTACACCTCGACGGTGCTCGGCCGGCGCCGCTACCTGCCCGAGCTGGACAGCAGCAACCGCCAGGTGCGCGAGGCCGCCGAACGGGCAGCGCTCAATGCGCCGATCCAGGGCAGCGCCGCCGACATCATCAAGGTGGCGATGATCGAAGTGGACAAGGCGATCAAAGCCAGCGGCCTGGCGTCGCGGATGCTGCTGCAGGTCCACGACGAATTGCTGTTCGAGATCGCCCCTGGGGAGCGCGAGGAACTCGAGGCATTGGTTCGCGACAAAATGGGCGGGGCCTACCCGCTCGACGTGCCGCTGGAGGTGTCGGTCGGCTACGGCCGCAGCTGGGACGCCGCCGCGCATTAAAGGCGTTTCCGGAATTTAGACTGCTGAGATGTCGGATGCCGCGGAGCGCCGCCCGCTCGCGCGTTACCCGCTGATGGTGGCGTCGAAAGTGTTCGCCCTGCTGCCGGCCCCGGTGGCTGACGCGTTTCTGGCCGTGGTGGCGCGCTTCGTGTACTGGCGGGGGCGTGCCCAGCATCTGAACGTGCTGCAGGATTTCCGCGACAACGTGGACCCGACGGCGCAGTTCTCCACCCGCAAGTGGCAGCCGGTCCGGGCGATGTATCGAGCACTGGTCCGCAACGCCAACGACGCGATCTGGTTCCTCGCCGCACCCCATTCGGTCGCGCGGCGGCGCTTCCACATCGCCGACCCGGCGCCGCTGCACGAGGCGCTCGATGCCGGCCGCCCCGCAGGTGTCGGCGCCATCGTCGCCTTTCCACACCTGGGCTCCTACGCCGCCCTGCCGATTGTGCTGGCGCTCAACGGGTTGCCGACCACGGTTGTCGCCAACCGGCAGCGTGCCCTGATGCAGTGGGTGATCACCCGCGGCGCACAGAAGGCCGGGCTCGAGCTCATCGTCGTCGACCGCACCGGGGGAGGCAGCATCACCGGGGCAATGGCCGATGCCATCCGGCGTGGCCGGATCGTCGCGATCGCCGGCGACTACTTCCGGGCCCGCGAAGGAGGCGGTAACGGAATCGAGGTCGATCTGGCCGGCATCAAACGCCCGATCGGCCCGGGACCGGCCCTGCTGGCCCTGCGTACCGGCGCCCTGATCGTCCCAGGCGCGGTATTCCAGCACAAACACCAGCGTGAACCCGTGTTCGGCCAGCCGATACCCGCCGAGGTCCCGCTCGGCGGGGACGACCAGAACGTGCGAGACGCGGTACAAGAGACATCGCAGCAAGTGGCCGACGCGATCGCACTGTTCATCGAGCGCGAGCCGCAACAGTGGTTGATGCCCGGGGGGCTGGTGTCGGATTCGATCGGGCGCCGGCGGTAACGGTCCCGGCTTCGGTGGGGGGCGAGTTTGTCCAGCTTGCGCACCGTCGAGTAGCCTCAATGGGTAAACCCAAATGTCCCTTCGATGAACCCTGTCCGGAGCAACCCAACAATATGCCGAGTCCCACCGTCACCTCGCCGCAAGTAGCCGTCAACGACATTGGCACCAGCGAGGACTTTCTCGCCGCAATAGACAAAACGATCAAGTACTTCAACGATGGCGACATCGTCGAGGGAACCATCGTCAAAGTGGACCGGGACGAGGTGCTCCTCGACATCGGCTACAAGACCGAAGGGGTCATCCCCGCCCGCGAACTCTCCATCAAGCACGACGTCGACCCCAACGAGGTCGTTTCCGTCGGTGACGAGGTCGAGGCCCTGGTTCTCACCAAAGAGGACAAAGAGGGCCGGCTCATCCTCTCCAAGAAGCGTGCGCAGTACGAGCGCGCCTGGGGCACCATCGAGGAGCTCAAGGAGAAGGACGAGGCCGTCAAGGGCACCGTCATCGAGGTCGTCAAGGGTGGCCTGATCCTCGACATCGGGCTGCGCGGCTTCCTGCCCGCCTCGCTGGTCGAGATGCGCCGCGTCCGCGATCTGCAGCCGTACATCGGCAAGGAGATCGAAGCCAAGATCATCGAGCTGGACAAGAACCGCAACAACGTGGTGCTGTCGCGCCGCGCCTGGCTGGAGCAGACGCAGTCCGAGGTGCGCAGCGAATTCTTGAACCAGCTGCAGAAGGGCACCATCCGCAAGGGTGTCGTCTCCTCCATCGTCAACTTCGGCGCCTTCGTCGACCTCGGTGGGGTCGACGGCCTGGTGCACGTCTCCGAGCTGTCCTGGAAGCACATCGACCACCCGTCCGAGGTGGTGCAGGTGGGCGACGAGGTCACCGTCGAGGTGCTCGACGTCGACATGGACCGCGAGCGGGTTTCGTTGTCGCTCAAGGCGACCCAGGAAGACCCGTGGCGCCACTTCGCCCGCACCCACGCGATCGGTCAGATCGTGCCGGGCAAGGTCACCAAGCTGGTCCCCTTCGGTGCGTTCGTCCGCGTCGAGGAGGGCATCGAGGGTCTGGTGCACATCTCGGAGCTGGCCGAGCGCCACGTCGAGGTGCCCGACCAGGTGGTTGCCGTCGGCGACGACGCGATGGTCAAGGTCATCGACATCGACCTGGAGCGTCGCCGTATCTCGTTGTCGCTCAAGCAGGCCAACGAGGACTACACCGAAGAGTTCGACCCCGCCAAGTACGGCATGGCCGACAGCTACGACGAGCAGGGCAACTACATCTTCCCCGAGGGCTTCGACGCCGAAACCAACGAGTGGATCGAAGGTTTCGACACGCAGCGCAACGAGTGGGAGGCCCGCTACGCCGAGGCCGAGCGCCGGCACAAGATGCACACCGCGCAGATGGAGAAGTTCGCTGCGGCGGAGGCGGCGGATCACGCCAGCGGCGGTCAGTCCTCGTCGAGCAGCAGCTCCTCGGAGAAGTCCGCGGGCGGGTCGCTGGCCAGCGACGCCCAGCTGGCGGCTCTGCGGGAAAAGCTCGCCGGCAGCGCTTAATTCCGCGAGGATGCTGCGCATCGGTTTGACCGGTGGCATCGGTGCCGGGAAATCGGCATTGTCGAAGACCTTCTCGGACTGCGGTGGAATCATCGTGGACGGGGATGTCATCGCCCGTGAGGTGGTCGAGCCAGGGACCGAAGGACTGGCGTCGCTGGTCGACGCCTTCGGTGAAGACATTCTCCGTCCCGACGGTGCCCTGGACCGGCCTGCCTTGGCCGCCAAGGCATTTGCCGATGAGGAAGAGCGCAAGAAGCTGAACGGCATCGTGCATCCGCTGGTCGCCAAGCGCCGCGCCGAGATCATCGAGGCAGTCCACGAGGATGCAGTTGTCGTGGAAGACATTCCGTTGTTGGTGGAGTCGGGGATGGCGCCGCTGTTCCCGCTGGTCGTCATCGTGCACGCCGACGTCGAACTGCGGATGCGTCGTCTGGTCGAGCAACGCGGGATGGCCGAGGACGATGCCCGTGCGCGCATCGCCGCGCAGGCTACCGACGAACAACGTCGTGCGGTCGCCGACATCTGGCTGGACAATTCGGGCAGTCAGGAAGATCTGGTGCTACGCGCCCGCGACGTATGGCACAACCGCATCCTGCCGTTCGCGCACAACCTGGCTGAGCGTCAACCCGCCCGCGCGGAGGCGCGGTTGGCCCCGGCCGACCCGACGTGGCCGGATCAGGCGCGCCGCATCGTCAACCGCTTGAATACCGCCTGCGGCCACCGCGCGTTGCGGGTGGACCACATCGGCTCCACCGCGGTCGCGGAGATGGACGCCAAGAACGTCATCGACATCCAGATCACCGTCCAATCGCTGGATGTGGCAGACGAACTCGCCGAGCCGCTGCTATCCGCCGGTTACCCGCGCCTCGAGCACATCACCCAGGACGCCGCCAAGACCGATGCCCGCAGCACTGTTCCCGGCTTCGATCACAGCGACGATCCCGCGTTGTGGCACAAGCGGATTCACGCGTCGGCCGATCCCGGCCGGCCCACCAACGTGCACATCCGGGTGGCCGGCTGGCCCAATCAGCAGTTCGCGCTGCTGTTCGTCGACTGGCTGAAGGCGAATCCTGTTGTGCGCGAGGATTATCTGAAAGTCAAGCGGGCGGCCGACGCGACCGGTGACGGCAACATCGTGCGTTACGTGAGCGCCAAGGAACCCTGGTTTCTGGATGCCTACCGGCGCGCCTGGGAGTGGGCTGACGCCACCGGCTGGAAGCCCTAGCTCCGCAGGGCTTCCGGGCCACGGTACCGTCAATTTCATGCCGTTTGTCACGGACATCCTGGGACCGCGGCGGCCCGTCGCCTGCGAGGCGCCCCCGCTGGTGGGGGGCAGGCGGCGACGCACCAGCACCATCGACACCCATCCGGACGAGGAGCGCGGATCGATCGCGGATCTCCGGGCTCGCGACATGGACGGCGCCGATGTGCTCGGCGAGGTTCGCGTCGGTGCGCGCCTGGTGGATAACGTCATCGAGGAGATCTCCGCCACGTCGCGGGCCCCCGCACTGCAACAGCTGCGAGGTCGTCGGGTCGGACGCGGGTTCAGGTCGACGGTCGAGACGCTCTTTCCCGAAGAGGTTGAGCGGTCCAGTCTGCTTCACCTGCTGCTTGATGACTGGGTGGGGGCGGCACTGGTGTCGGGATATGCCACCCAGCACGCGGCGATCGTCCTGGGCGTCGAGGAGAAGATGCCGCCCGGCGTGGCGGACCGCATGTCCGGGATCTGCGCGGGTTTCGCTCCTGAGGCGTCTTTGATCCGATACACGCGACAGCACGACCTCATCCCGACCGGCCGAGGTCCGGTGGCACCACCGATGGACGGCCTGCACCAGGTGGAGCCGCTGCGGGCCCGGGGCATGCGCAGGTTCCGTCGCCTCGATGTATGGCCGGTCGCCGATGGTGGTGCGAAGTTTGACGCGCACTTCCGTGATTCCCATATGGACGACGACCGCGTCGAGACGATCGTGCACGAATACACCGTGGCAGGCAGCGTCGACACGTCAGCGCGGACCATCACCTCGGTCGTCGCCGAAGTGCGCGTGCTGCCGTGGCAGGAATGCCCCGGGGCCATCGGAAGCGCTTCGCGGATCACGGGCATGGCGCTCGCCGAGTTGCGCGACCGCGTGCGCGGCGAATTCGTCGGCACCAGCACGTGCACGCACCTCAACGACACGCTGCGCGCGATTGCCGACCTGGAAGCCTTACTTCCGCGTCGATAACCTGCTCGGCCGGTCCAGATAGCCCATGAGCACGAGAACGATCTCGTTTTCGACATCCTGCAGGTCCGCCGCATCGGGCGCGGTGACGAGGCGGTGCACCAGTGAGTCGACCGTCGCGACGACGATGTGCGCGGTCATCGGGCCGGTGCGGACGGCGGGGTGCTGCTCGAGCAGCCGGGCCGCCACGTCCACACCGAACCGTTCCAGTTCGCGCAGCCGCTCCAGAAACGCCGGCGCGCGGGGGGCTTCCTCGAACAGCACGCGGTGCAGGCGCGGGTTGTCTCGATGGTTGTCGATGGCCGCACGTACGAACAGTCGGAGGGTGTCGTCGAGCCGCGGTGGCAGGCCGCCGGCCAGACGTTCGCGCAGTAACGTCGATCCCGCGTCTACGTGCGCGTCCATCAGGGCCCGCAGCACCGCGTCCTTGTTGGGAAAGTACTGATAGAGGGACCCGATCGACAGCCCGGCTTGTTCGGCGATGCGGTTGGTGGTCCCCGCGGCGTAGCCGTGCTCGGCGAAAACCTGAGCAGCCGCATCGAGGATGCGTCGCCGGGTCTGCGCTGCCCGTTCCTGTTGAGGCTGCTTGCGCTGCCGAAATCGGTCTGTCGGAGTGATCGTCCGCCTCCTGGGTGAAAGCGAGTAGTCACGCGACCCGGATGGCCGCAAAATTAGGTTACCCTAACTACTATCCGAGGAGCCCGCCGTGCGCACCGTTCATGTGGAAACCACTCTGCCCACCAGCGCCGACCGCGTGTGGTCGGCGATGCTCTCTCCGGCCACATTTCTCTACGTGTGCAGGGGCTTGCTGGGGTTCCCTGCGCTCGCCGGGCGCACCGAGTCTCTGCGGCAGGGTGAGCGCGGTACGGGATGGCTGATGGCCTTCCACGTCATTCCCGCCTACCGGCACACGATTGAGGTCACCGCGGTGGACGAGGCGACCGGCACGATCCGCACCCGGGAGCACGGCGGGGTCCTGAAGACTTGGAACCACACCCTGCACGTCGAAGCGCTGCAAGAGAATTCGTGCCGCTACAGCGACACCGTCGACATCGACGCGGGCGTTCTCACCGGTGCCGTCGCGACGATCGCGAACGGGATCTACCGGTATCGGCAGCGGCGTTGGCGCAAACTGGTGCGGCGCCTGGCGGGCTGACGCGGGTCAGGAAAGGCTGTGCACGCTTTCTTCGCGGCGTTTGACCAGCAGCCACGTTTCCTCGTCACCCCCGCGGATCCGGGTCATGGCGTAGCGTCCGCGCATCTTGTCGCCCCGCAGGTCGAATGAAACATGGCCGCAAGCAAGGCCCTTGGACATGTCGTGGTGGGTTCCGTTGGCGTATGTGCCGTGGTCCCAGACGATTACGCTGTCGGGGCCGTGCCGGCCCTCGGGCATCACACCCTCGAAAGCCGCATAGTCAAGGGGATGGTCTTCGGCGCGCCGGGCCATCCGCTGATCCGCGGGACTCGCCGACGGGCCGTCGGATATGGTCCACGACACCAACACTCCGTCGATTTCCAGCCGGAAGTCGTAGTGGTCGCTGCGTGCCAGTCGGTGCTGAACGACGAAGCACGGCCCGTCAACAGGAGCGCGGCGCTGTCGTCGATGTCGGCCACCTTGCTCATAGTTGGTTAAGGACATGACAGTTGCATACCCGAGTGCTGGTCCGGAAAACTGTTGAACTGATTACACTTTCGCCTACGCGTCCCGCCAGGTGAGCGCCATCCCGTTACCTGCCAACCAACCGGCCAGGTCATATGCGTTGCGGGCCAACCCATCGATGACTGTGACGGCGCGCCGGATCGCCAGTTCGGCGACGTCCTGACTCAGCAGTCCCTGGTGCACGGCGTCCAACAACTCGTCGACGTCGGCCAAATTCGCGCCGTTACCGGTGCTCACCTCGATGTCGAGGTAGTGGTCCTCCGAACGCCACACCGTGCGACCGGGTGTGTATTCACCGATGTCGAGGTAGAAGTCGTGGTCGCGCTCATGGCCCGGGTTGAAGTGAAACACCGTGGTGCGCAACCCGAGCGACGGCAGCAGCCAGGACTCCAGGTAGTGGAATTGCTCACGGCCCGGTGTCGGGCGAGCCAGATAGAGACCCCACGGATGCACGACGTACTGGTCGACCGCCCGCACGATGCCCTTCGGATCGGTGTTGGTGCGGGCGGCCAGGTCGAACGTCTCGTGCTTCGGAGCATGGATGAAGTCACTCTACCTACGAAGACGCAATTTCCAGCGGACAAAGCAGGCGTAGAACACCGACAGCGCGGCCAGCATACCCATGTCCAGCAACCAGACCTTGGATGTGTGCTGCCAGAACCTGTCCTGCGGGACCAGCGAGCCGGGCACCAGCGACCGCACATCGACCGTCGACGCGGCCGCGGCATAGCCCCACCGTGCCGGCACCACCGTAGAAACCTGTTCCAACACAATCCGATTGGTTACCGGCACCATTCCACCGCACAGCACGAGCTGCGCCATGATCGACACCACGAACAGCGGCATGATCTGTTCAGTGGAACGGACCATCGCCGAGATGCCCAGACCCAGCAGCGCCGAGGCCACGCAGGTAGCGGCCACGGTAAAGAACAACTCGAAGGTGGCTGCGCCGTTCCCGTGCCCCAGCACCAACCCGCCCCGGGTCGGTGCACCCTTGCCTACGACGACGATGGCGCTGGCGATCGCGGCCTGCAGCACCGCGAACACACAGAACACCGCCGTCTTGGCCAGCAGGTACGCCGTCGTCGACAAACCCACCGCTTGTTCGCGCTGGAAGATCGCCCGCTCACCGACCAGGTCGCGAATCGTCAGGGCGGTGCCCATGAATGCCGCGGCCAGCAGCAGCAGGTTCAGGATCTGCGCGGATTCGTCCGGAGTGCCGCCGTGCTCGCCGACCGCCCGGAATCCGTTCGAGCCGGGCACCGTCAGCGACAGGGCGCCGAGGATGAACGGCAACAGTGCCAGGAACACGAAGTAGGCGCGGTCGGCGACCACCAACCGAACCTGGCGGCGGGCGACGGTCGAGATCTGCCGGCGCACGCTGGTGTGGACCGGTTCACCCAGGTCAGCGGGGGCCGAGTCCGGCCCTGGCCGTTCCTGTGACTGACTGCGTTCCAGGAATCGGCGGTTGGCTTCGGCCGGGTCGGCACCCACCTGGCTGAATATCTTGGCCCAGTTGGTGGTGCCCATCGCGCCACCGATCTGGTCGGGCGGACCGCAGTACGCCGTCTTACCCCCGGGTGCCACCAGCAGCAGCTGATCGCAGATGTCGAGGTAGGACAACATATGCGTGACAACGATCACCACCCGGCCGGCGTCGGCCAGTTGACGCAGCATCATCATCACCTGGTGGTCGAGTGCTGGGTCCAGGCCCGACGTCGGCTCGTCGAGGATGAGCAGCGACGGTCCGGTGAGCAGTTCGAGCGCCACCGAGGCCCGTTTGCGCTGCCCCCCGGAGAGCTTGTCCACCCGGGTGTCGGCGTGTTTGGTGAGATCGAGTTCTTCGAGAACCTGGGCCACCACCCGGGCGCGGTCGGATTTGCTGGTGTCCGGTGGCAGGCGGAGCTCGGCGGCGTAACCGAGCGCCTGGTGCACGGTCAGCTGCCGGTGCACGACGTCGTCCTGCGGGACCATGCCGATCTTGCTGCGCAACGACGCATACTCCCCGTGTACGTCATGACCTTCGAAGCTGACCGAGCCCTTACTCGGGCGAGCGTACCCGGCGACGAGCCGGGCCAGTGTGCTTTTTCCGGCGCCCGACCCGCCGATGACGGCGGTCAGCGTTCCGGGCCGGGCGGTCAGGGAGATGCCGTGCAGCAGCTGTTTGCCGTTGTCGACGGTGTAGTCGACCCCGCGTACCTCGAGACCACCGGTGCGGCTTGCGGTTTCATTGCGCGGAACGAGGGTGCCGTCGCTGAACTGCAGGTCGACGTTGCCGATGGTGACCACGTCACCGTGAGACAGGATCGCCGAACCGACCCTGGTGCCGTTGACGAAGGTTCCGTTGACGCTACGGTCCTGGATCTCGGTGCCCAGCGGCGTGGTGCGCAGCGTCGCGTGCTGACGGCTGGCCAGCACGTCGGACACGACGATGTCGTTGTCGTTCGCGCGGCCGATCGTGATGGCGCCGGTCGACTTCGGGGCCCCGGAGATCGCGCCCGAGCGCGGCGACAGGATTCTGACCATGCGGGTGGCCAGGCCCGATACGTCCGCGGATTTGGCGTCGATGACCGTGAGTTCAGCGGGCGGCGGCCCGGCGTTGACGGTGGTGACTTCCTCGGGCGGCATCGGTGGGGCCGGCGGGCGCCTGGGCGGCGGCGGGACTGGACGCCCGTTGGGCGGCGGTGGCGCCGGACGCGGTGGGCCCACCGACCATGCCAGGGTGGGCGGCCCGCTGTCGTGACGGGCCCCATTGTTGAAGGTGCTGGGTGGCCGGCCCGCCGGCCCCCGCTGCCGCCCGACCTCGAAGGTGAGCCTTGGCCCGGCGGGATTGCCGACGTTGATGCTCTGGCCGTCGTGGATGTCGACGACGGGCATCCGGTAACCGTTGACGTAGGTGCCGTTCAGCGAGCCGTTGTCGATCGCCAGCCAGCGACCCTGGTCGAAGCGCAGGATCAGGTGCGCGCGGGAGATACGGGGGTCCGGGATGCGGAGATCGGCGTGCAGATCGCGCCCGACGACCACCTCATACCCCGGGGCGAAGGAACGTTGGGACCCGTCGTGCCGAATCGTCAGGGCCGGCGGGGTTGGTCGACTCACCACTCCCAGATTAGCCCGCTCGCACGTTGCTGGTTGTGTCCCAGCTGTGACGTTCCTATGTGTCCCGAGCCGCCATACATAGCTGTTTCATAGCTTGCATCCCGTCCTGCGCCAATGCTTTTCATGCATCATGCCAATGGAGGAGGGGATTTTCCGGATGGAAGAACGACCAGGCGCGACCCGGCGTCTCAGGGCTGGGCTCAGGGCCGGCCGCGGGCTTGTGACAACGGTCACGCACCGCCGGCGCCGGGTCCCCGCGTCCGGGTCCGCACCCCAAACCTCGGATCGGCCGGGCATGGCCCGCGGCGCGTCGTTCGCCGGCTACACGATCCTGCGTCAGCTCGGCGCCGGCGGGATGGCCGAGGTGTATCTAGCGCTGCATCCGAGGTTGCCCCGCCGCGACGTCATCAAGGTGCTTGCCGAGGCGATCACCGCGGACACCGAGTTCCGCGAAAGGTTCAACCGGGAGGCCGATCTCGCGGCGACATTGTGGCATCCGCACATCGTCGGCGTGCACGACCGCGGCGAATTCCAGGGCCAGCTCTGGATTTCCATGGATTACGTCGAAGGCACCGACGCATCGCGGTTGGTGAGAGAGGCTCACCCGCAGGGAATGCCGGTCGGCGACGTGTGCGCGATACTCGACGCCGTTGCCGGAGCACTGGATTACGCCCACGACCGTGGCCTGCTGCACCGCGACGTCAAACCCGCGAACATCCTGCTCACCCACCCCGAAGCGGACCCGCACGGCCAGGACCGCCGAATCCTGTTGGCGGACTTCGGCGTTGCGCGTCACCTCGCGGACATCAGCGGAATCACCCAGACCAACGTCGCGGTCGGAACCGTCGCCTACGCGGCGCCCGAGCAGCTGGCGGGCTCCAACATCGACCGGCGCGCCGACCAATATGCGCTGGCCGCCACGGCATTTCACCTCCTCACCGGTGCGCCGCCATTTCGCAACGCCAACCCCGTCGCGGTCATCAGCCAGCACCTGCACGACGCGCCGCCCCGGCTCAGCGACCATCGTCCGGATCTGGCCCGCCTGGATGACGTGTTCGCCAGAGCGCTGGCCAAGAACCCGGAGGATCGGTTCGAGCGGTGCCGGATGTTCGCCGCCGCGGTCCGTGCGGGATCGGATGAAGCCGTTGCGACCGATCTACCCGAGCCGGCGCCTGCTCCAGGCGTCCGGGTCCGCCGGATCCCGCCCCGCGTCCGGATGGCGGCCGCCCTGGTCTGTGCGGTGCTGATCGCCGTAGCGGCGACTTGGTCGACGCTGTACAGCTTCGAGCCCGACCCGTCCCAGCCCAACCCAGCCCTGGCCGCCCGGCCCGCCGCGCCGGCGCCGTCCGCGGCGGTGACCGCACCGTCCGGCAGGGTGCTCGACGGCATCTACCGACTCGATCTGAACCGGGCGAAGCGCACTACCAACGGCACCCCGATCCGCCACGACGGAGGTACCACCAACTGGTGGGCGTTCCGTTCGGTCTGCACGTCCGGCGGGTGCGCCGCCACCGGGGTTCGGCTTGACGACGGCACTCATCAGGTGGCAGACACCACCGACGGCGGCGAGACCGACACCCTGAAATTCGCCGCCGGTTACTGGCAGGGCGCCTCCCAGCAGATACGGATCAGCTGTCATCAGGCGAACCAGGCGGGGCAGAACACCCAGCAGGAGACCGTGGCGCTGTCGCTGGCTCTGCAGTCCGACGGCACCCTGCGCGGCGTGCAGACCGAGACGGTCGGCAGCAACGAATGCGGCGCCCAGGGTGCGGTGCTGCGGGTGCCGGTGGTGGCGACGCGGGTTGGTGACGTGCCGGCGAACCTGCCACTGGCCGACCCGGCGCAGGTGATCGGTGCGGCTGCCGTGCCGGCCACCCGTCCGATGCCGCCGGTACTGGGCGGAAGTTGCAGCGACGTGGACAAGCTCGGCTACGACCAGACCAGCAACGAGCAGGTCGTCTGCGAGGGCGGAGTGTGGGGCAAGGCGCCGATCACGACCGGGGTGCACTCCGCCGGCAGTTCGTGTGACCGACCGGACATCCCGGTCTTCGCCATGTCCGCGTCCAGCGACGGGTATCTGATCGAATGCAACCCGGTCACCCGGGTATGGGCCCGGCACAGCTGACCTGGGCGGTGTTCCCGCGCGGAACAAAGCTTGTCGGTGGCTGGTTCTACCCTGGTGCTATGGCTTTCGCCACCGAACACCCAGTACTCGCCCATTCGGAATACCGCGCTGTCGACGAGGTCGTGCGTTCCGGAGCCCGCTTCGAGGTGGTCAGCCCACACCAACCCGCCGGCGACCAGCCCGCCGCCATCGAGGAGCTCGAGCGCCGGATCAGGGCAGGGGAGCGCGACGTGGTGCTGCTCGGTGCCACCGGCACCGGCAAATCGGCGACCACCGCCTGGCTGATCGAGCGCCTCCAGCGGCCCACCCTGGTGATGGCGCCGAACAAGACGCTGGCCGCCCAGCTGGCCAATGAACTGCGAGAAATGTTGCCGCACAACGCGGTCGAGTACTTCGTCTCGTACTACGACTACTACCAGCCAGAGGCATACATCGCGCAGACCGACACCTACATCGAGAAAGACAGCTCGATCAACGACGACGTCGAACGATTGCGGCACTCGGCGACCTCGAGCCTGCTGTCCCGCCGCGACGTGGTGGTGGTGGCGTCGGTGTCGTGCATCTACGGCCTGGGCACGCCGCAGTCCTATCTGGACCGCTCCGTCGAGCTGCAGGTCGGGATGGAGGTGCCGCGCGACGGGCTGCTGCGGCTGCTGGTCGACGTCCAGTACACGCGCAACGACCTGTCGTTCACCCGCGGCTCGTTCCGGGTGCGCGGCGACACCGTGGAGATCATCCCGTCCTACGAAGAGCTCGCCGTACGCATCGAGTTCTTCGGCGACGAGGTCGAGTCGCTGTACTACTTGCACCCGCTCACCGGCGACGTCGTCCGCCAGGTCGACTCGCTGCGGATCTTCCCCGCCACCCACTACGTGGCCGGTCCCGAGCGGATGGCTGTGGCCATCTCGACGATCGAGCAGGAGCTGGCCGACCGGCTCGCCGAACTCGAGGGGCAGGGCAAGCTGCTGGAAGCGCAGCGGCTGCGGATGCGCACCAACTACGACATCGAGATGATGCGGCAGGTCGGGTTCTGCTCGGGCATCGAGAACTATTCGCGCCACATCGACGGGCGCGGTCCCGGTTCGCCTCCCGCGACCCTGCTGGACTACTTCCCCGAGGATTTCCTGATGGTCATCGACGAGTCGCACGTCACCGTGCCGCAGATCGGTGGCATGTACGAGGGCGACATGTCGCGCAAGCGCAACCTCGTCGAATACGGGTTCCGGTTGCCCTCGGCGGTCGACAACCGCCCCCTGACCTGGGAGGAATTCGCCGATCGGATCGGGCAGACGGTGTACCTGTCCGCCACACCGGGGCCCTACGAGCTCAGCCAGACCGGCGGCGAGTTCGTCGAGCAGGTGATCCGCCCGACCGGCCTCGTCGACCCGAAGGTCGTGGTCAAACCGACCAAGGGCCAGATCGACGACCTCATCGGCGAGATCCGCAAACGCACCGAACGCGACGAACGGGTCCTGGTAACCACCCTCACCAAGAAGATGGCCGAGGACCTCACCGACTACCTGCTGGAGATGGGTATCCGGGTCCGCTACCTGCATTCCGAGGTCGACACGCTGCGCCGGGTCGAGCTGCTGCGCCAGCTGCGGCTCGGCGAGTACGACGTGCTGGTCGGCATCAACCTGCTGCGCGAGGGCCTTGACCTGCCCGAGGTGTCGTTGGTGTCGATCCTGGACGCCGACAAGGAGGGCTTTTTGCGCTCGGTGCGCAGCCTGATCCAGACCATCGGCCGTGCCGCGCGGAACGTCTCCGGCGAAGTGCACATGTACGCCGACAAGATCACCGACTCGATGAAGGAGGCGATCGACGAGACCGAGCGCCGCCGCGCCAAGCAGATCGCCTACAACGAGGCCAACGGAATCGATCCGCAGCCGTTGCGCAAGAAGATCGCCGACATCCTCGACCAGGTCTACCGCGAGGCCGACGACACGGACGTCGAGATCGGCGGGTCGGGACGCAACGCCTCCCGCGGCCGGCGCGCGCAGGGCGAGCCCGGCCGGGCCGTGAGCGCCGGTGTGATCGAGGGGCGCGACACCTCCACGATGCCGCGCGCCGAGTTGGCCGACCTGATCAAGGACCTCACCGCGCAGATGATGGCCGCCGCGCGTGACCTGCAGTTCGAGCTGGCCGCCCGGTTCCGCGATGAGATCGCCGACCTGAAGAAAGAGCTGCGCGGGATGGACGCCGCCGGTCTGAAGTGACGCAGACGACGAGCGAGACCGGCAGCTGGCGTCAGCTGCTCGGCCGGCACCTGGGCACATCCACGGTGCTGGCGGGCGGGGTCGCCATGTACGCCACCAACGAGTTCCTGACCGTCAGTCTGCTGCCCAGCACCATCGCCGACATCGGTGGAGACCGCCTCTACGCCTGGGTGGTCACCCTCTACCTGGTCGGATCGGTGGTCGCGGCGACCACCGTGAACTCGATCCTGCGCCGCTTCGGGGCTCGCTCGTCCTTTCTGCTGGGGCTGGCCGTTTTCGGGGTGGCCAGCGTGGCCTGCGCGATGGCCCCGACCATGCAGGTGCTGATCGCGGGACGCACCCTGCAGGGCGTCGCCGGCGGCACCCTGGCCGGGCTGGGCTACGCGCTGATCAACGCCGCGCTGCCGCGCGAACTGTGGACGCGGGGCTCGGCGCTGGTCTCGGCGATGTGGGGCGTTGCGACGGTGGTCGGGCCGGCGATGGGTGGTTTGTTCGCGCAATTCGGTCTGTGGCGCTGGGCTTTCGGCGCGATGGCCGTCCTCGCGGCGCTGCTGGCCATTCTGGTTCCGGCGGTGCTGGCGGCCAGCGCAACCGCCGAGGACGAACCGGCGGCCCCTGCGCTCCGGGTGCCGGTCGGCTCGTTGCTGCTGGTCGGCGCGGCCGCGTTGGCCGTCAGCGTCGCCCAGCTACCGCACAATTCCACCGCGATCGGCGCACTGCTCGTGGTGGGCGTGCTATTGGTCGCGGCGTTCGTCATCGTGGACCGGCGCAGCCGGGCGGCCGTCCTGCCGCCCAGTGTGTTCGGAACCGGGCCGCTGAAGTGGATCTACCTGACACTGGCCGTGCTGATGATGGCCGTCATGGTCGACACCTATGTGCCGCTGTTCGGTCAGCGCCTGGGGCACCTGACTCCGGTTGCGGCCGGTTTCCTCGGCGCCTCGCTGGCGGTCGGATGGACACTGAGCGAGGTCGCCAGCGCTTCGCTGACCAACCCACGGGTGATCAACCGCGTCGTCCTGGTCGCGCCGCTGCTGATGGCATCCGGGCTCGCGTTCGGTGCCGTCACCCAGCGTGCCGACGCGTCGCCCGGCCTGATCGCGGTGTGGGCCCTGGCCTTGCTCATCGCCGGAACAGGCATCGGGATGGCCTGGCCGCATCTGTCGGCACGTGCGATGGACTCCGTAGACGATCCCTCGGAGAGCGGCGCGGCAGCCGCGGCGATCAACACCGTCCAGTTGATCTCCGCGTCGTTCGGCGCCGGACTCGCGGGTGTCGTGGTGAACTCGGCCAGCGGAGGTGAGCTGATGGAGGCGCGCTGGCTGTATGGGGTCTTCACAGTGCTGGCGGCGCTCGGTGTGCTGGCCTCCTACCGGGCGACTCGCACCGCGCGTCGCTCGACGCCACCGGCAGCCGAGTTGCGCCCCTGACGAACCTGCACCTCTTACGGTGGAGGAGTGACGGAGACGGTCAGCGAGACCGGCAGCTGGCGTGAGCTGCTCGGACAGCACCTGGGCACCTGCACCGTATTGGCCGGTGGCGTTGCGCTGTACGCCACCAACGAGTTCCTCACCGTCAGCATGCTGCCCAGCATCGTCGCCGATATCGGCGGTGACCGACTGTTCTCCTGGGCGACGACGCTGTACCTGATCGGCTCGGTGGTCGCGGCCACCACCGTCAACCCGATGCTGCAGCGGGTCGGCGCCCGATCCTCCTATCTGATGGGGCTCACCGTGTTCGGGCTCGCCGGCCTGGTCTCGGCGCTGGCGCCGACCATGGAAGTGCTGGTGGCGGGGCGCATGCTGCAGGGTGTGGCCGGCGGCCTGTTGGCGGGTCTGGGATACGCGCTGATCAACACCGCGCTGCCGCGCCACCTGTGGACCCGTGGTTCGGCGCTGGTGTCGACCATGTGGGGTGTCGCCACGCTGATCGGGCCCACCGCGGGCGGCATATTCGCTCAGTTCGGTTGGTGGCGATGGGCTTTCGTCGCGATGGGCCTGGCGGCCGCACTGATGGCCGTGCTGGTGGTGAAAGTCGTTACAGCACAAACTGATTCGCAAGAAGAGTCGCCGAACCGGGCGGTGCCCATCTGGTCGCTGCTGCTGATGGGAGCCGCCGCGCTCGCCGTCAGCGTCGCGGCGCTTCCGCACTACCTCGTCCAGACGCTGGGTCTGCTGGCCGCCGCGGTGCTGCTGGTTGCCGTCTTTCTGTTCGTCGACTGGCGCATGCACGTTGCGGTGTTGCCGCGCAGCGTGTTCGGCCCCGGTCCGTTGAAGTGGATCTATCTGACGATGGCCGTGCAGATGGTCGCCGCGATGGCCAACACCTACGTGCCGCTGTTCGGCCAGCAACTGGCCGACCTCAGCCCGGTGGAGGCGGGCTTTCTCGGCGCGGCACTGGCCACCGGGTGGACCATCGGAGAGATCGCCAGTGCGTCGTTGACGAACCGTCAGGTGATCGGCCATGTCGTCGCGGCCGCGCCGCTGGTGATGGCGGCGGGCCTGGCGCTGGGCGCGGCGACCCAGCGCCCGTACGCCCCGCTCGGGATTGTCGCGATCTGGGCGCTGGCTCTGCTGATCACTGGCGCAGGCATCGGGATGGCGTGGCCGCACCTCGCGGTGCGGGCGATGACGGCGGTCGACGACCCGGCCGAAAGCAGCGCCGCGGCCGCCGCGATCAACATCATCCAGCTGAGTTCCGGGGCCTTCGGCGCCGGTCTGGCCGGCGTGGTGGTCAACACCGCGCCGGGCGGTGAGGTGACCTCAGCGCGCTGGTTGTTCTCGGTGTTCACGGCGCTCGCCGCGCTCGGCTTCCTCGCGTCGTATCAGGCCACGCACCGGGACC
This sequence comes from Mycobacterium sp. 23, assembly GCF_048287075.1. Lineage (NCBI taxonomy): Bacteria > Bacillati > Actinomycetota > Actinomycetes > Mycobacteriales > Mycobacteriaceae > Mycobacterium > Mycobacterium sp. 23. The sequence goes on along the minus strand of NZ_JBLVUX010000005.1, from coordinate 809,136 downwards.
GGCGCTCAGCGGGTTGACTTCACGACCTGGGAGTAGTGGAACTGCCACCGTTCCACGATGTGAAAGCCGAGGTAGCTCGGGAACTGGTAGACCGGTGCCCGCCCGAATGCCGTGCCCGGCGGCAACGTCTGTCCGACTTGATGATCCGGCAGTGACTTGTCCCGGTTCGTGATCGTCCACAGCGCCGGGCATTTGTTGATCTTTGCCGTCGTCAGCCATACCGCGACGTGGCCGTCCCACAGCGCACCGACCTTGGGGCCGTAAAACCCCCGCTCGACGTCGATCAGCGGGTGGAACGCGGCGGGCCTGCTTGCCAGCAGGGCCCGGATGGGTCCGGGCCGCCACGGGACCGTGTTGTCCACCAGCAGGCAGTCACCCGGCGAGGCGTGGGCGCTGATCACTTCGGCGACCTGGCTGTAGTCCCAGCCCTCCTTGGCGTACGGACCGCGCTGGGTGAAGTAGTAGTTGGGGAAGGCCGCGCCGGCCAGGACCACCACGAGCGCGACGACCTGCCAGCGCTTGCGGGCGATCGCGACGATGCAGACCGCAAGCACGACGGCCGCGCCGGGAGCGGTGAATATCAGGTAGCGCGGATAGTAAATCGGTTCGCCGACGGCTGAATAGATCAGGACGGTCGCGGTGGGAATCACCACCCACAGGGCGCTGACGAGCAGCAACCGGCCCGCGCCGTTCTCGGTCCGAGCCTTGCCGGCCAACCGCAACACGGCGGCGGCCAGCACCAGAACGCCCGCCAGAATCGCGAACGGGACGCTGTAGTCGAAGTACTGGCGGTGTACGACGTCGAGGAACAGGTTCCGGTTGAGCCCGTTGATCCACCCGACCTGCCACACCTGTTTGTGGGCAAACAGTATGAACGGCGTCATCGCGCCGAGAGCAACCCCCGACGCCACGCCCAGCCAGATGGCGGGCCACTTACGCGGCCGGCCGGGCGCCCCCGCCGTCGCTACCAGCGGCAGGACCGCGGCGTAGACCAACACCAACAGCACCATGTTGACGTTGACCAGGATGGCCACCATCAACAACAGCGCGTAGGACACCCACAGCCGCGCGCGATTGCGCCGGGTCGCGACAACCACCAGCACCGTCAGCCAGGCCGCCACCGCCACGACCAGCGCCGACGAGCGCGCCTCGATGCCCGCCCAGGTCACCCGCGGGAGGATGGCGAAGACCGCTCCCGCGCACAGGGCCGTCCCGCGCCCGGAGAACTGCTTGGCGAACACCACCACACCGGCGGCGGCGGCTCCCACGGCCAGCGCGCTGGGGACCCGCGACCAGAACTCGGTCGGCGGAAATATCGCGAACCAGCCGTGCATCAGCAGGTAGTAGAGCCCGTGCACGGCGTCGATGTGACCGAGCAGTTTCCACAGTTCCGGCAGCGTGCGACTTGCCGAGGCGGAGATGGTCGCGCCCTCGTCGAACCACAGCGACGGCCGGCCGGCCCAGGCCGCGCTGATGACGGCCGTCAGCGTCGCGACGACCCACGGGTCCAGGATGCGGCCCCGCGGATGAGCCGTGGCGGCCGGTTCGGCGTCGTCAGCCACGGGATTTTCGACGATTGACACAGACATGATTGTTTTCAACTTTATGTGTACGGCGGTCTGGACGTGACCCGCGCCGCAAACCTCTCCCGTCGACGTCCAGCAACGCGATAGGGTCTTGGGTTGGCGGAAACCGACACCTGGGAGGGTAAATGAGCGCCTATCAAACCGTGGTCGTAGGGACTGACGGCTCAGATTCGTCGATGCGCGCGGTAGACAGGGCAGCTGCGATCGCGGGGTCGGACGCCAAACTGATCATCGCGTCGGCATACCTGCCGCAGCACGAAGACGCTCGCGCCGTCGACGCCCTGAAGAGCGAGAGCTACAAGGTCACCGGCACCGGCCCGATCTACGAGATCCTGCACGACGCCAAGGAGCGGGCACACAACGCCGGCGCCAAGAACGTCGAGGAGCGGGCCATCGAAGGTGCCCCGGTGGACGCGCTGGTGCAGCTCGCCGAGTCGGAGAAGGCGGACCTGCTGGTGGTCGGCAATGTCGGTTTGAGCACCATCGCGGGCCGGCTGCTGGGTTCGGTGCCGGCCAACGTCTCCCGCAAGGCCAAGGTCGATGTGCTGATCGTGCACACCACCTGAGACCGGGGACTACCAGCCGCGCTCGCGCCACTCCTGAATGTGCGGGCGTTCGGCGCCCAACACCGTGTCATCACCGTGGCCGGGATAGATCACGGTGGAGTCGTCGTACACGTCGAACACCCGGGTGGTGACGTCGTCGAGGAGCTGCTCGAAGTCGCCGGGCTGCCAGGTCTTGCCGACGCCACCCGGGAACAGGCAGTCGCCGGTGAACAGGTGGGTCACCCCGTCGGTCGCGGACCCGTCCAGCGCCAGGGCGACCGAGCCCGGGGTGTGTCCGCGCAGGTGGATCACGTCGAACGTCAGATCTCCGATCTGCACCGTGTCGCCGTTCGCCAGCAAACGATCCGGCCGGACCGGGAGGGGCTCCGCGTCGATCTCGTGAGCGGCTGTCGGCGCTCCGGTTGCCTCGGCCACGGCTTCCAGGGCCTGCCAGTGGTCGAAGTGTTGGTGACTCGTCAGAATCAGCGATAGCGTCGGCGCGTACCGTCGAATCAGGTCGATCAGGACATCAGCGTCGTTCGCGGCGTCGATCAGCAGGGTTTCTCCGGTCGCGGAACAGGTGACCAGGTAAGCGTTGTTGTCCATCGGGCCGACCGAGGCCTTCACGATCGTCGCTCCGGGCAGCGTGCGTCGGGCCGCCGTGCCCGGTTCGACGTGTCCGGTGTAATCGTCGCTGAGCTGGGAAGCGGTCATAACCATGCACGCTACTTGGATGGCTGGCCGGGGTGCTTGTCGGTGGGGGCACCTAGCATGGAATGCGGCCTGCGCTCTGACTGTTCCGCTGTGATCGTTCAACGCCAGGTCCCTACGAGTTTCAGCCGAAAGGGGCAGCGTGGCTGACCGCCTCATCGTCAAGGGTGCGCGCGAGCACAACCTGCGCGGTGTCGACCTTGATCTACCCCGGGACGCCCTGATCGTGTTCACCGGGTTGTCGGGGTCGGGCAAGTCCTCGCTGGCGTTCGACACCATCTTCGCCGAGGGCCAGCGCCGCTACGTGGAATCGCTGTCGGCCTACGCCCGGCAGTTCCTCGGGCAGATGGACAAGCCGGACGTCGACTTCATCGAAGGCCTTTCGCCCGCGGTGTCCATCGATCAGAAGTCGACCAACCGCAATCCGCGCTCGACGGTCGGCACCATCACCGAGGTCTACGACTACCTGCGGTTGCTTTACGCCCGCGCCGGCACCCCGCACTGCCCGATCTGCGGTGAGCGCATCGCGCGTCAGACTCCGCAGCAAATCGTCGACCAGGTGCTGGCGATGGAGGAAGGCATCCGGTTCCTGGTGCTCGCGCCCGTGGTGCGAACCCGGAAGGGAGAGTTCGCCGACCTGTTCGACAAGCTCAACGCGCAGGGGTACAGCCGGGTGCGGGTCGACGGGGTGGTCCACCCGCTGACCGACCCGCCGAAACTGAAAAAACAGGAGAAGCACGACATCGAGGTGGTGGTGGACCGCCTCACTGTCAAGGCGAGCGCCAAGCAACGGCTCACCGATTCGGTGGAAACCGCGCTGAACCTGGCCGACGGCATCGTGGTGCTGGAATTTCCCGACGACCGCGACGAGCATGACCACCCCCGTGAGCAGCGCTTCTCCGAGAAGTTGGCCTGCCCCAACGGGCACGCCCTGGCCGTGGACGACCTGGAACCGCGCTCCTTCTCGTTCAACTCGCCCTACGGCGCCTGCCCCGAGTGCGTGGGTCTGGGCATCCGCAAGGAGGTCGATCCGGACCTGGTGGTGCCCGACCCGGATCTCACCCTGGCCGAGGGCGCGGTGGCGCCCTGGTCGTCCGGCCACACCGCCGAGTACTTCACCCGGATGATGGCCGGACTGGGCGACGCGCTCGGCTTCGACGTCAACACCCCGTGGCGCAAGCTGCCCGCCAAAGCCCGCAAGGCGATTCTGGAGGGTGCCGACCAGCAGGTGCACGTGCGGTACCGCAACCGCTACGGGCGCACCCGGTCCTATTACGCGGAGTTCGAGGGCGTGCTGGCGTTCCTGCAGCGCAAGATGTCTCAGACCGAGTCCGAGCAGATGAAGGAACGCTACGAGGGCTTCATGCGGGACATCCCGTGCCCGGTGTGCGACGGTACGCGGCTCAAGCCGGAAATCCTGGCGGTGATGCTGACCGCGGGGGAGCACGGCCCCAAGTCAATCGCCGAAGTCTGCGAGCTTTCGATCGCCGATTGCTCGGACTTCCTGAATGCGCTCACACTGGGCACCCGGGAGACCGCGATCGCCGGGCAGGTGCTCAAGGAGATCCAGTCCCGGTTGGGCTTCCTGCTCGACGTCGGGCTGGAGTACCTGTCGCTGTCGCGGGCGGCGGCCACCCTGTCCGGCGGTGAGGCGCAGCGCATCCGGCTGGCCACCCAGATCGGCTCCGGGTTGGTCGGTGTGCTCTATGTCCTCGACGAGCCGTCCATCGGGCTGCATCAGCGGGACAACCGCCGGCTGATCGAAACCCTCACGCGGCTAAGGGATCTGGGTAACACGTTGATCGTCGTCGAGCACGACGAGGACACCATCGAGCACGCCGACTGGATCGTCGACATCGGGCCCCGAGCCGGTGAGCACGGCGGACTGATCGTGCACAGCGGTCCGTACAGCGAGTTGTTGACGAACAAGGACTCGATCACCGGCGCCTATCTGTCCGGGCGGGAAACCATCGAGATGCCCGCGCTGCGGCGTCCCACCGACCGCAAGCGCCAGATCACCGTGGTGGGGGCACGCGAGCACAACCTGCGCGGCATCGACGTATCCTTCCCGCTCGGGGTCCTGACCTCGGTGACCGGTGTATCCGGCTCCGGCAAATCGACACTGGTGAACGACATCCTGGCCGCGGTGCTGGCCAACCGCCTCAACGGTGCGCGGCAGGTGCCCGGGCGGCACACCCGGGTCACCGGCCTGGACCACCTGGACAAGCTGGTCCGGGTCGACCAGTCGCCGATCGGCCGGACCCCGCGGTCCAACCCGGCCACCTACACCGGGGTGTTCGACAAGATCCGGACCCTGTTCGCCGCCACCACCGAAGCGAAAGTGCGCGGCTACCAACCGGGCCGGTTCTCGTTCAACGTCAAGGGCGGCCGATGCGAGGCCTGTACCGGCGACGGCACCATCAAGATCGAGATGAACTTCCTGCCCGACGTGTATGTGCCGTGTGAGGTCTGCCAGGGCGCCCGCTACAACCGGGAAACCCTGGAGGTGCACTACAAAGGCAAAACTATCTCCGAGGTGCTCGACATGTCGATCGAGGAGGCTGCGGAGTTCTTCGAGCCGATCAGCGGTATCCACCGCTACCTGCGCACCCTGGTCGACGTCGGCTTGGGTTACGTACGACTCGGACAACCTGCGCCGACGCTGTCCGGCGGTGAGGCCCAGCGGGTGAAGTTGGCATCCGAGTTGCAGAAGCGCTCGACCGGACGGACGATCTACATCCTCGACGAGCCCACCACGGGCCTGCACTTCGACGACATCCGCAAGCTGCTGAAGGTCATCAACGGCCTCGTCGACAAGGGCAACACGGTGATCGTCATCGAACACAACCTGGACGTGATCAAGACCTCGGACTGGATCGTCGACATGGGACCCGAAGGCGGAGCCGGCGGCGGAACCGTTGTCGCCCAAGGCACTCCGGAGGACGTGGCCGCGGTGCCGGAAAGCTACACCGGGAAGTTCCTGGCCGAAGTGGTGGCACCGCCGGCCGCCCGGCGCACCGGCACCAAACGACGCAAAGTCAGCGCCTAATACCTTGGCGCTGCACCGGTAAAATCCCCAGGATGGGCGACCTGTTTCAAGTTGATCTCGACAACTTGCACAGGCTCGGTGCCACCCTGGCCGGGCACGCAGACGCGATACGGGCGTTGAAGATCACCGCTGCGGTCGAAATGCCGGGCTCGCCGGTGCAGGAGGCTGCCGCCCAAGTCGGCGATGCCGTCGTCAGAGGATTCGGAGTGGTTGGCGCCGGCGTGCGCCGGATGGCCGATTTCTCGGCGGACGCCGCCACCACCTACGAGGCCGTCGATCGGGGGTTCGCCGACCAACGGCGTCAGTACACCGGCGGACGCTAGTCGAGGTGACCACGATCAGTCACGTGCGCGGCTGCAAGCCGGAGTCGATGACGGCTTTCGCCAGGGACTTGAGCGCTCAGAGCAATGCATTCAACGCGCGGGTCGACCAGATGGACCGCGACGTGGACGCCGCGATGGACAGCTGGAAGGGCGAGGCTGCGAGCGCAACATCGGTCCGCGCGATATCGGAGAAGCTGGGGGCCAACCACATCGGCTCGACCGTGATCACACTGGCGGACACGTTCAACACCTACGGCGCGCAGCTGGGCGCCTCGCGCAACGCCCTGCTGAGCATCGTCGACGGCGACATCCCCGCGGCCGGAATGACCGTGGACGACGAGGGCAACGTCAAGGCCCCGCAAGTGCCAGGCGCCAGGTCGGGGGACTTGCTGGCGTACCTGCTGCAGGCACAACTCGACAGCCAGGCGGCTGATTTCCAGGTTCGGGTCAAAGAGCTGCTGGCCCAGTTCGGTGACGGGGAAAACCAAGCAGCACAAGCTATCTCGACTGGCCTGCAGGAACTGGCCGGGTACCGACAGCGGCCGGACGGCGCGCCGGTCGGTCCCCAAATACAGGCCATCCTCGACGGCAGGTCCCAGCCGCCCGCCGATCCCGAGCAGTTCCACGACTTCTGGGACGCCCTGAGCCCCGCCGAGAAGGACGCGCTGTACCAGCGCGACCGCTATATCGGAAACCGGGACGGCATGCCCGCCGTGGATCGGGACTACTACAACCGGGAGACCCTGGCAGACGAGCTGGTCCGGGCCCGTTCCGCCATCGCGCAGGCCGATGCCCTGCGCGCACAGCATCCCGACTGGGCGGCCGGCAACAACGTTCCCTCACCCAACGAGCCCGGAGCGATCTTCGACGACCGCCTCGCCTACGAGGCGTGGAAACGCCGGTACGACGCCGCGCTGGGCGGGACGCGAACCCTGCCGGATCTGCAGGCCGTCGACAAGGCCGTCGGCGGCAAGCCCGACCGCAAACTGTTGCTGCTGGACACCCAGAACGGGCGTCAGGCCCATGCCGCCGTCGCAATCGGTGATCCCGACACCGCCACCCATGTCTCGGTGACCGCGCCGGGACTCAACACGACCGTCCACGGCGCGATCACCGGTATGGCCGAGGAAGCCACCAACATGCGGCTGGAAGCCCTGCGCCAGCTGGCGACCACGCCCGGCCGCACCCATGAGACGGTGTCGGCGATCGCCTGGATCGGCTACGACGCGCCGCAGATTCCCGGTCTGGACGAGAGCGGCAGGTCTCTGGCGGGCGCCTGGGGCGTCAGTCATGACGATCTGGCCCGAACGGGGGCGCGCGGTCTGGCCGGTTTCTACGACGGAATCGGGGCCGCACACGACGGTGGCCCGGCACACCTGACCGCGATCGGGCACTCCTATGGCTCGTTGACCACCGGGCTGGCCCTGCAGGAGCCCGGCAACCATGGCGTCAGCGACGCCCTGTTCTACGGTTCACCGGGCATCGAAGCCTCGACGCCGCAGCAGCTGCACCTGCAGCCCGGGCACGTCTATGCCATGGAAACCCCGGACGACCCGATCCAGCTGACCTACGACGCTCCGCCGCTCGCCCGTGCCGGCGCGCCCTTTCTGCCGTTCCCGTTCAACGTGGGCGCCCTGGGTGGGTTGTCACTGCTGGACGCGTCGGGGGCCGGCCAGTTCGGCCCGAACCCGGCTACCAACACCGAATTCACCCGACTGGGTACCGGGCCCGCCATCATCCCGGACGGCCACGGCGGCACCCTCAGCCTCGAAGGCGCTCACGGGCACAGTGACTATCCTCGCCAAGGCGGCAACAACCTGCCGCGGACCACGGGCTACAACATCGCCGCCGTCGTGGCCGACCTGAGCCATCGGGCGATCCCAGGAAGCTGATATGACCCGTCACAGGACGATGCGCGCCGTCAGGGGCGGCAGCACGATTATCCGGGTAGTGACCTTCGCTGCCCTTCTTGCGGTGACAGGATGCCACGTGGACAGACCGTACGAACCCACCCCGCCATCGGAGGCGACGCAGGCCCTCCGGCAACTCAAAGCTCTGCCCTCGCTCGAGGACACCACGGCCCAGGTGCAGGCAGCGATGGACGAAATCACCTCAGCCGCAAGCAGATTGATTCCCGAAATGAAGTGGGAGACGCTGCACGAGGGAACCACCGGAAATTGTGAGCGACCGTACGAGCAGACGGATGGACAGCGATACTTCCTGCCGGATCGTGTCGCAGAGAACGTCGCGGTATCGGAGCAGGCCTGGACGGCAATAGTCCAGGCGGCGAAGGAGTCGGCGGCGAAGATCGGCGCCACCGACGTTCAGGTCATGAGAAACCAGCCGGGAGATCACGATGTCTGGTTCTCCGGACCGACCGGCATCTTCATCAAGATCGGTTATGCCGGCAACCTGGGGGTCGCGGGCTACACCGGTTGCCGGTTACCGCGGGACAAGAAGATGGGCTGACCGTGGCCGGACGTGACGGGTTCGAGGAACTCGGCCTCAAGGTGCAGCGCGCCCAGTCCGCGCTGGCGCAGGTCCGCGGCGTCGGTGCGGCCGACGGCATACGAGTGGTGGTGGATGCCGAGAACCGGTTGCTGTCGGTGACGGTGCCCGACGAAGCCACCATCCTGGCCGCCTACAACGCCGCCGTGGACGACATGCGGCCCAAAGTCGAGGACGCGATGCGTGAGGTCCGGTCCGATCCACGGGTCGAGGCGATGTCGACGTTCGTCGAAGCGAACACGGTACGACAGCAAGCCGAGAGTCGGCCCGAGGTCGAGGACGACGACGCGTACTACGAAGAACGGTATCGCCGGGGCTGGCGCGATCGCTGAGTCAGCGTCGCAGCGCTGCTGCCGCCTCCTGCGTCTGGGCGCCCTCGCCGCGGGCCAGTGCGATCGTGGCCGCCAGCATGGCCGCGATCGCCACCGGCAGCGCGACCGCTCCGACACCATGCGCCGTCAGATGCTCGCCGAGCACGGCGACGCCCAGCATCACCGCGACCACCGGCTCGCCGACCAGCATGATGGGGACCGACGCCTGCAACGCCCCGGCGTGAAAGGCCCACTGCTGCAGCACTGTCGCCACGACCGCCAGGACCACCAGCACGTACGGCGCCGGCGAGGTGAAAAGGGCGTGCCACCCGCCGACCGCATAGCGGTGCGTGCAGGTCTTGGTGAGCACGGCGATCATTCCGAGCAGCAGGGCCACCGCCACGCCCAGCCACGAGGCGCGGACTCGGCCTTCGGTCCGACGGGCGGCCAGCACCGCCACGAGCACCGGCACTGCCGCCCCGAGGGCCAGCGTCCAGGCCGGCGTCGGAGGGCGATAGTTTCCTTCCCGCGGCTTCCCCACCAGCACGAACACCGCGAGGGAGGCGGTCAGCAACGTGGCCCAGGCCCATTCGGAGCCGGGCACGCGGTGCCCCAGTCGAACCGCACTGAGCGGCAGGACGAACAGCAACGAGGAGACCAGCATCGGTTGCACCAGCAGCAGCGATCCGTGCGCCAGGGCCATGGCTTGAAACGCGTATCCGGCAGTGGCGGCGGCCGTGCCCGCCCACCACAACCGGTCGCGAAGGACGGCGACGGCGCCAGGTCCGCCGTCGAGCGCGGGATTCTGCAGGGCGGCCTGCCGGACGACGATGCCCACCGCCGCGACAAACGATGCCAGCAACGCCGAGCCGATCGCGACCGCATGCGACATCAGCCAGTCCATGGTGCTCGCATACCCGGTGTCCCGTCCTTCGATGTCACCGCTGCGGAACCGACTTCGACAACGGGGAGGGGAAGCGCGCGTTGATCCGGACCCCGTCCAACCAGTCGGTGAGTTGATCGGCCCGCTGCTGTAGAGATCGCCGCGCCTCGGCGCCGGGATCCTCCAGCAACTGCAGGTGAACGCGCGCCCGGTCGTCCTGGCACCACCCGCCGACTACCCGCCCGTTCCACCATGCGGTGGGCCCGGCGTTGCCATTGCTGTCGAAGACCTGACCGCGATGGTCACCTAAATACCAGTCCCGCTCCGACCAGCCCATCGTGGTGCAGTCCAGACCCGGGAGCAGCGCGCTCCACGGGGGCACCTCGGGCTCGACCGCCAGGTCGTTGGCCAAGGCGTATCCGGCGCCGCCATGCAGGTCCACCTCGACGGCGCCGACGGTGGCCAGCGCTGCCCGCACCGCCGTCAGCGTGGTGCCGAACCACCACTTGATGTCGGTGACGGTCGCCGGACCGAACGTCTGCAGCCACCGGCGGATCAACTCGGCCCGCGCAGCGGCCTCGGGCAGGGGTGTGCCGCGCTCGGTCAGCCAAGTTGTGGCGGCGCTCCACCGGGGGCGCGACGCGGTCCAGCCCCCGTCGTTGGGGCCACGCACGATGTCCCCGCGCGCCGACAGCACCGTCAACACCCGCGGGGCTACCGGAACTGAACCGCCCCAGGGCTTTCCGGGTGCCGGATCGTAGCTGCCGGCCAGCTCCGGCAGCGCGGCCCGCAGTTCGGTGCTGCTGGCCGGTCCGTGCTCAGACAGGTGGCGCAGCACCGCGGCGCATGCCTGATCGAGCCAACCGTCGCCGTCGGTGGTCACCTCGGCCTTATGCAGGTCGGCGACCAGTCGGCGCCGCTCGTTGTCGGCAACCTGGGCGCTGGCCGCCGCCTGGACCAGCGCCACGTCGTCGGAGTTCACCACCCACAGCGTCCTGCGCATCGCCAGATGCTTCAGCGCAGAACGCTTTTCGTACAACACCCGGTCCAGGGCGGTGGTGGAGAAGCCGCGGCAGCGCGCCCACAGCGACAGGTACGGGGTGGCGGGATCGGTGGCGTGCAGTCCGATCAGCCCGGCGGTGACGCGGGACACCGAACCGGTGCTGGACAGAAAGTGTCTGCGCGCCAACCGGTTCCGGCGCTCCGCGATGCTGAATTTACGCATACGCCGTGTCAGTCATCGGTGCGCATGGACTCCCTGATCTTGGCCAGGCGCTCCGCGGCAGCCCGTTGACGCTCCTCGTACTGCTCCTCCACGGATCTGCCCTCGGCGGTTTCGGCCGCGAGTTCCTCGGCGCCCTGGGCGGCCCCGAAGCGCGTCTCGATCTTCTCGCGCACCGAGTCGAACGTCGGCGCACCAGAGTCGTCGTAACCGGGGTCTGGGGGAGAGGGTTGGTCCGGCATGTTCGACACGTTACTGGTCACCGGCGTCGGGACCGCCCTGCCGCGCGAGGTAACGCACCATCTGCTGCCAGTAGAGCATCGTCAGTGCCATCTGCACCGCCACGGCGATCGCCGCCGGACGCAGGTGACGCCGGCGAGCGGCGACCACCCCGACCGCTGCCGCCACCGAGGTCGCGACGCTCACCACCATGGCGGCATCGCGGGGGCGACGGCTGATCCACAGTTCCTCACCCAGCATCGCCCGAGTGGCCCAGGCGCGGTGGTGGCGCGGCTCGCCGAACACAAATGGGTTGATCGCCAGCCACGCGGCGAGCAGCACCGCGTGGCTCCGTCGCCGGGTCCAGACCGGAACCAGAGTCAGAGGTGTGCCGGCCCAGCGGGTCCAGGCGCTCCAGGGGTGGCAGTGCCGTGCGAAGATGGCGCGCCGGACGCCGGCAACTCGGGCCACCGGCTACCGTCCGGCCGCGACCACTTGCGCACCCGACGGCCCGACGGGGAGCGGAGGGGTAGCGTCGCCCGGTAGCGGAATCCGCGGCACCCCTGGGGTGCCCAAACGCCCGGCCAGCCACGGCAGCGCCGCGGCGAAGGCCTGATCCGCGAATGGCCAGTCATGCTTGCCCGGTTGCGCGATGACCGCGCAGTCGATGTCGTAGGAGCGACCGAGCGCACACAACGCGTTGGCGGCCGCAGTCTGGTTGCTGGGGTTGGCCGCGGCGTCACGACCTGCCTGTCGCATGGCCGGTGTATCGGCGATCGGCAGTTCGCGGTGCGCGGGAATCGCGAACCATCCCGCAACCCCGCTGTACGGGCCATGCCGGGTGATCACGGTGGTCGGGTCGAATGCCGCCCAAGCCTCGGCGTCGCCACCGAATAGCCGGGATATCGTCTCTTTCTTGTTGCCCGCATTGGGATAGAGGTCGCCTGCCACGTCGACGAACGAACTGAACATGCCGGGATGCATGACGGTCAGGTCCACCGCGCAGGTCCCACCCATCGACCAGCCCACGATGCCCCAGTTGGGCGGTTCGGGGCTGGAGCCGAATTTTGAAACCATAAACGGCACAACATCTTTCGTCAGATGGTCGGCGGCGTTGCCGCGTCGCCCGTTGACGCACTCGGTGTCGTTGTTGAAAGCGCCGCCGGAGTCCACGAACACCAGCACCGGAGCATTGCCGTCGTGCGCCGCCGCGAAGGCGTCGGCGGTTCGCACCGCATTGCCGGCCCGTACCCAGTCAGCGGGGGTGTTGAACTGGCCGCCGATCATCATCACTGTCGGCAGCCGCGGCGGGGGATTAGTCGCGAACCAGGCCGGCGGCAGGTACACCAACTCACCGCGATGCTTGAAGTGCGACGCATCGGAAGGGATGACGACGGGCACCACGCTGCCGCGGGTGGGGCGAACGCCCTTGCCCATCATCGCCGCGACGGTGACCAAATCGGCCTGGTCGGGCAGTGGGCCGGACGTGAGCTGACCCCACGCGGCCTGCACCGTGGGGAAGTAGCCGACCCACATGTTGAGCGTCAGCGCCGTACTGAACAGGGACAGCGGCACGGCCAGCAGCGCAATGCCGCGCCGCCACCAGTGCGCGCTGCGCCACCCGAGCACCAGCACCGTCACGGCCATTCCGGCCAACCCGGCCCACACCCACAGCGCGTCCGGGGCCGGTTCGGTGGAGAGCCGGCTGACATACACGCGCGTCCCGTACGCCGCACCCGCGCCCGCCACCGTCGCCAGCGGCAGCCAGCGCCGCCGCCACACCCGCGTCCGCCAGCCGATCGCCACCAACAATGCCGCGCCGGTCACGACCTGAACGGTGATCGGCACCCAGCCGTGCATCAGGGAGGTGTGACTGAAGGCCTGCGTCGAGAACCCCTCAGCCGACGCAGCGTGCGCCAATTCATGAGGCGTCGACGCGGTCACAGGTTCATTGTTGTTCGCCGGTATCCCATCCGGGAACATGTTTCCGCACTATTCCCTGTGAGTTAACTGAGTCCGGGCGGGTCAGCTAAGTCGGAGCTAGTGCGGCTTGGCGAGCGGGAACGGTAGGGTCTCGCGGATGCTGCGCCCGGTGATCAGCATGACCACCCTGTCGACGCCCATTCCGAGGCCTCCGGTGGGGGGCATCGCGTACTCCATCGCCTGCAAAAAGTCCTCGTCGAGCTCCATCGCTTCCGGATCGCCGCCGGCGGCCAGCAGCGACTGCTCCTCGAGGCGGCGCCGTTGCTCGACGGGGTCGGTGAGCTCGCTGTAGGCGGTGCCCAGCTCGACGCCCCACGCCACCAGGTCCCAGCGTTCGGCCACCCCGCGCTTGCTGCGATGTGGCCTGGTCAGCGGCGATACCGAGGTCGGAAAGTCGATGTAGAACGTCGGATGCTCGGTGCGGTCCTCGACCAGGTGTTCGTAGAGTTCCAGCACGACCGCGCCGGTGTCCCAGTACCCGCGATAGGGAATGCGGGCCGCGTCGCACAGCTTGCGCAGGGTCTTCAGGGTGGTGTCGGCATCGATGTGCTCACCGAGGGCCTCAGACACCGCGTCATGCACGGTCTTCACCGGCCACACCCCGGAGATGTCGACCGGCTCCAGCCTGGCCCCGTAGCTAATCGAATCATCCTGAGTTCTGGGCCGTAGTGCGATCTGGGCGCCGTTGGCGGCCTGGGCCGCGTTCTGGATCAGTTCGCGGCAGCCGTCGATCCACACCGTGTAGTCGGCGTGCGCCTGGTAGGCCTCCAGCAGCGTGAACTCGGGATTGTGGCTGAAGTCGACGCCCTCGTTACGGAAGGCCCGGCCGAGTTCGAAGACCCGCTCCACGCCGCCGACGCACAGGCGCTTGAGGTACAACTCCGGCGCGATTCGAAGGAAGAGGTCCATGGCATAGGCGTTGATGTGGGTCACGAACGGGCGGGCGGTGGCACCGCCATGCACCTGCTGGAGCATGGGCGTCTCGACCTCGATGAAGCCCTTGGCGAACAAGGTCTCGCGGATGGACCTCAGAGCACTGCTGCGGGCCGTGATCAGGTGGCGCGATTCGGCGTTGACGGCCAAATCGACGTACCGGGTCCGTACCCGGGCTTCCGGGTCGGTGAGTCCCTTCCACTTGTCCGGCAGCGGCCGCAGGCATTTACCGGTCAGCCGCCAGTGCGTGACGATCAGCGACCGGGTCCCTTTATCGCTGAACCCCATCCGCCCGGTGGCTTCCAGCAGGTCGCCCAGGTCGATCGCCGTGTTGAAGTCGGCCGCCCGGCCCTGCTCCAGGCGCGAATTGTCCAGCAGCAGTTGCATCTCGCCCGACCAGTCGCGCAGGTGCGCGAACAGCACGCCGCCGTAATTGCGCACCCTGAGGATACGTCCGGCCACCGAGACCGAAGCCCCGTCTTCGGCGGCGAGCGCCTGTGCGACGGTGTGACTGGGCGGCTCGCCCACCGGGTACGCCTCAATGCCGCTGTCCTGCAGTTTCTTCAGCTTGGCCAGCCGGACCCGCACCTGTTCGGGCTGGCGGCGCCGCATGTCGTCGCTCCCCGGCAGGTCTGCCACCTGCAGTCCGCTGACGTCAGGTGCCGTTCCGTCGGGGTGCAACAGTCCGCTGTCCACCAACTGCTGCGGCACGGCGGGGTGGTGGCCGGTGTGTACCTTGTCGCGCCGGGTGAAGGGCAACGTCAGGAAACCCTCGGCGAACGCCGACGCGACGCCGACCTTGGGTATCAACCGAGCGTCGTCGTAGCAGGCAAACCGTGGCACCCACTCGGGCTGGTACTTCATGTTCGAGCGGTACAGGGTTTCGATCTGCCACCAGCGCGAAAAGAAGATCAACAGTCCCCGCCACAGCCGCGCAATCGGGCCCGCCCCCAATTGTTCGCCCTGCTCGAACGCTGAGCGGAACATCGCGAAATTCAGCGAAATCCGGTTGATCCCGAGGCTCTCGGCGTGCAGCGCAAGCTCGCTGACCATCAGTTCGATGGTGCCGTTGGGGGATTCCCGGGAGCGGCGCATCACGTCCAGTGAGGCGCCCGTGTTACCCCACGGAACCAATGACAGCATCGCCACCACCTGGTTGGCCGGGCCGATCGCCTCCACCAGGAGACAGTCACCGTCAGCCGGATCTCCCAGCCGGCCCAGCGCCATGGAGAAGCCCCGCTCGGTTTCGGTGTCACGCCAGGAGTCCGCGCGCTCGACGGTCTGCGTCATCTCGTCCCGGGGAATGTCGCGGTGCCGGCGGATGCGCACGGTCAGCCCGGCCCGGCGAGCGCGTGTCACCGCTTGGCGGACCCCGCGCATCTCCGGGCCGGACAACTTGAATTCGGCCGGTCGCAGAATCGCCTCGTCGCCGAGCACCAGAGCGTTGAGGCCGGCGTCCTGATAGGCCTGGGCGCCTTCCGAACTGGCGCCCATGACCCCCGGCGACCAGCCGTAGGTCCGGCAGAGTTCCATCCAGGCCGCGACGGCCTGCGGCCACGCCCGCGGGTCGCCGATCGGGTCGCCACTGGCCAGGCAGACCCCGAGTTCGACCCGGTAGGCGATCGCGGCGCGACCGCTGGGGGCGAAGATCACCGACTTGTCGCGGCGGGTGGCGAAGTAGGCCAGCGAATCGTTCTTCCCCCAGAGTTCGACGAGCCCGCGGATGGCGGACTCGTCCTCACCCGTCAGCGCGTTGTCGGCGCGCTGCGAGAGGAACAACACGATGGTGGCGGCGATCAGTGCCAACGCGCCGAACAACCCGAAGATCGCATTGAGGAAGACGTGCGGCCGGCCGGTGAACAGGTCGGGATCGGCGAATCCGAAGCCGACGACGCGGTTTGCCACGTACGGCAACCGGTCGGGCGCCGCCAGCGTCCCGGGAAACATCTCGACCAGTCCCCAGGACGCCAGGATCCCGATGGCGCCCCCGACCAGCAACACGCCCGCCGCGCGGAACAGCGCGCCACGGCGGACCTTGGCCCAGAACTCCCGATAGCCCAGGACCAGTAGCACGATCGTCAGGACGTGGAAGGCAAACCCGAGGTTCTCGCCGAATGCCTCGGCGGGGGTGTTTCCGCCGGCAGCGATGTCGACGGCATTGATCCCCGCGGCCACCACCATGTTGCCCAGCAACACCCACCAGGCGATGCGTTTGCGAGCCGCCAGCGCCGCCGCCAGCAAGGCCAGCACGAACGACCAGGCGAAGCTGGTGTCGGGAAAGTTGAACAGGTAGCTGTTGATGAATTCCCGCGGCTCGTGGATCAGCCACCGGATCAGCGGGGACAGGCTGGCGAGCAGCGACACGGTCGCGATGACGCCGACGGTCCACCCGGCTACCGCTGGTAGCCAGTGATACCGGGAAGTCGGCCGGCGCGTCGGGCGCGGCTTAGTGAGTGTCACAGACCGCGAGGATATTCGCTTATGCTGGGAAATTCCCGGCGATGGTGCCGACTTGCCAAGACTGGCTTGATAAATGGACGTCGGACGTCCGCGCCCGGCGCATTGGCGGACTGATCCGTTATGCCTGCTAGACTGATCGCTGCGACCATCCCGGCGTCAGGCCAGGGACAGTGAAGAGGAGTCCCACTCCCACCGGCTGCCACGAGATTCCTCAAGGCAATCCGGTCCGGTCACAGGCATCGTGAAGATGTCTGTTCTGTGCATTGCGCAGGCGGTTTGACCAGTTCAAGCCGTTGATCGGTCGGCAATGGGCCCTGCATCTGCAGGGCTTTTTTGCTGATGGTTGGTGTGCCTCCACCACTGTTTCCGGCCCCGTCCACGGCCGCACTGAAACAGAAGCCAACGAGGGAGGCCCCATCAGCACTGAGACCCGCGTCAACGAGCGCATTCGCGTGCCTGAAGTTCGATTGATCGGCCCGGGGGGAGAGCAGGTAGGCATCGTGCGTATCGAAGACGCACTCCGCGTCGCCGCGGACGCCGATCTCGACCTTGTCGAAGTAGCCCCCAATGCCCGGCCGCCGGTCTGCAAGATCATGGACTACGGCAAGTACAAGTATGAGGCGGCGCAGAAGGCGCGCGAATCCCGCAAGAATCAGCAGCAGACCGTCGTCAAGGAACAGAAGCTGCGGCCCAAGATCGACGACCACGACTACGAGACCAAAAAGGGCCACGTGGTCCGCTTCCTCGAAGCGGGGTCGAAGGTCAAGGTCACGATCATGTTCCGCGGCCGCGAGCAGTCACGGCCGGAGCTGGGCTACCGGCTGCTCCAGCGGCTGGGCGCCGATGTCGCCGAATACGGATTCGTCGAGACATCGGCCAAGCAGGACGGCCGCAACATGACGATGGTGCTGGCACCGCACCGTGGCGCGAAAACCCGCGCCAGGGCGCAACATCCGGGCAGTGCGACGGGACCGGCCGATCCGGCAGGCGACGCGCAACCGTCCTAGCAACAGCTCGCAGCACCACCAGAACAGCTCACGAGAACCAGGAAAACCGAGGAAACATGCCTAAGGCCAAGACCCACAGCGGGGCTTCGAAGCGGTTCCGGCGTACCGGCACCGGCAAGATCGTCCGGCAGAAAGCCAACCGCCGGCATCTGCTCGAGCACAAGGCGACCAAGCGCACCCGTCGGCTCGACGGTCGCACGGTGGTGTCGGCCAACGACACCAAGCGGGTCAACTCGCTGCTCAACGGCTAGCACCGCGCCGCATCCCCCAACGAAACCCCCTATCGACAGCGGGCTTTTCGGCAGCCCCCGACCGATTTTGAACGAGAGTAGGAACACCCCATGGCACGCGTGAAGCGGGCGGTCAACGCCCACAAGAAGCGGCGCAGCGTCCTGAAAGCTTCGAAGGGTTATCGCGGTCAGCGATCCCGGCTCTACCGCAAAGCCAAAGAGCAGCAGCTGCATTCGCTCAACTACGCCTACCGTGACCGCCGCGCCCGCAAGGGAGAGTTCCGCAAGTTGTGGATCTCGAGGATCAACGCCGCCGCGCGTGCCAACGACATCACCTACAACCGGCTGATCCAGGGCCTCAAGGCCGCCGGCGTCGAGGTGGACCGTAAAAACCTGGCCGACATCGCTATCACCGATGCGGCCGCGTTCACCGCGCTGGTCGAGGTTGCCCGTGCCGCGCTGCCGGAGGACGTCAACGCGCCCTCCGGAGAGGCTGCCTGACAGCGGCCTGACCGGCCGGGTTTCAGACCATGAGGTCCGCGCTGACCGAACGTTCGGCTCGGGTGGTCGCCGCGGTCAAGCTGCACCGTCATGTCGGCCGGCGCCGCGCGGGGCTGTTTCTCGCCGAGGGACCCAACCTCGTCGAGGCGGCCCTGCGGCGTGGGCTGGTCCGGGACCTTTACGTCACCGAGGACGCCGCGCGCCGGCATGACGCGTTGCTTGCCGGGCAGCTTGCGCCGGTGCACGTAGTGACGGAACGGGCCGCAAAGGCGTTGTCGGACACGGTGTCTCCGAGCGGTCTGATCGCCGTGTGTCAGATCCCGGCGACAAGCCTCGACGACGTGCTGGCCGGATCGCCGGGGCTGATCACGGTTGCGGTGGACATCAGCGAGCCGGGCAACGCCGGCACGCTCATCCGCATCGCCGACGCCATGGGCGCGGCAGCGGTGATTTTGGCCGGGCACAGCGTCGACCCCTTCAACGGCAAGTGCCTGCGCGCCTCGACCGGCAGCATCTTCTCCATCCCTGTCGTCGTCGCGCCCGACGCTCCGCAGGTGCTCACCCTGCTGCGTACCGCCGGCCTGCAGGTACTGGCCACCGCGGTGGACGGCGAGATCTCCCTCGACGATGCCGACCCGATGCTGGCGCGGCCGACGGCGTGGTTGTTCGGGCCCGAAGCGCAGGGGCTCCCGGGTGAGGTTGCCGCACAGGCCGATCGCCGGTTGCGTATACCTATGGCGGGGGGCGCGGAGAGTCTGAATGTTGCTGCGGCCGCGGCCATTTGCATGTACCAGAGTGCCCGGGCCCTCCAACTCGGTCAGCGAACCTGATCTGTCGGTCGGAGGCGTCGGATTGCCGGAACCGTCCAAATAGCGAAGATCGGAAATTCGTCGGTGACAGTAGTGAAGTCCGACTGTTACTATTCGGCTCTCGTCTAATAGCCGGGATAGGGGTCGGTGGGTCTCCGTAAAGGGGGAATTCATGTCTGTTCTCAGCATTGTTCCGGAGGCCGTAGCAACGGCAAGTAGCAACTTAGAGAGTGTGGGGTCTGCTCTGCGCAGCGCAAGCGACGCGGCGGTGCGCCGCACCACCGCGATCGCACCTCCGGGAGCGGACGAAATTTCGTCGGCGATCACGAGGCTATTCGGATCGCATGGCCAGGAATTCGCTGCGGTCAATGCCAGGGCCTCGGCTTTCCACGCCGAATTCGTGAAACTGCTGAACGGTGGAGCGCTGCAGTATGTGAACGCCGAGATCGCCAATGCTCAGCAGACTTTGAGTAGCCTGCTCGGCGGCGCCTCGGTGGTCAACCCGGCCGAGGCCGTCAGCCAAACCAGCTCAATCAGCACCCCGTTCGGCCCGATCGCGATCACGCAGACCTTCGATATGCCGTCATCCGGCAATGGTCCGCTGAGCGCATCCATAAGTGCCGTCACTCCGCTGGGTCCGGTGTCGTTCGCCATCAACGGCGCAGTCTCCACCGTGGCCAGCCCCACTTCGGTCGTGTCGACCCTCGGCCTCACCGGCGGGACGGTCGGATTCCCCACTCCGCTGCGACTCCTCGTCGGCGCTGCGGGTCCGGTAGTCACCGGTGGGTACTCCCTGTTCAACAGCTATAACGCGGTTACCTCGGCGATGACCGGCGGAAACGTCCTCGGAGCGGCCACCGCCTTCTTCTCGGCACCGTTCGACTGGACGAAGGCCGTGCTGTTCGGGCATCAGACGGTCACCTTGCCCTTGGGGCAGCTCGCGGCGAGCGGACCGGACATCAGCCTGGGCATCCCGTTCGGCGGGCTCCTGGCCCCTTCGGCGCCGATGACAATGTCGGTACCCCAGTACAGCATCGACCTCGATCCCGGCCCTCCCACCGTGACACAGGCGTGGACCGGTTCGAATTTCGCCTTCGGTGGTTCACAGTTCGGCGGTCTCGGTACCGAATTGTTGAAGGCAATCGGTCTGCCGCTGTAACCTACGACGCGTTGCGCGAACAGCGTCAAGCGCCCGGTTTTCGTCTGCGACAGCAAATCATTTGCATGACGACATTTCTCCCCAACATGCGAATTCGTTCAGCTGCGGTTTGACATCCCACTGTTAGTATTCATCTCGCGTCAAATAAACGGGCTGGTGTCGAAAGACCGTCGGGACAGGGGTAGCTGTGTCGCAATTAATCGTGGTGCCGGAATTGTTGAAGACAGCCAGCGGGTGCCTGGAAACGATGGGTGACGGACTTCGAACCGCGAATGCCGCGGCGGCGGCCCGAACAACCGCAATCGCGGCCCCGGCACTCGATGAGATCTCGACGGCCATCGCAGCCCTACTGGGTAAACACGGCCGGCAATTCCAAGCCCTGAGCGCCCAGACCGCGGCCTTCCATGACACTTTCGTCAATTTGCTCAATGGCGGTGCCGCGCAGTACCTGAGCGCCGAATTCGCCAACGTACAGCGGACTCTGGCGCATGCTGGGACCCTTGGTGCGGCCGAGGCCAGCCCGTTGGACACTTTCATCAGCCTCACCACGGTGAGCCAGAGCTCCAATTACGGCCCGTTGCAGATTTCTTCGAGCTTCGGCCTGGGCGGCCTGTACCAATCCGCGATCCTCAACGGCCCGCTCGGTCAGGTGGGCGCGTTGTGGCTGAGCGCGGCGCCGATCATCCCCGCCGACCTGAACAGTGTCGGCGGGTTCGCCGCCAATGTGACCGGGACCGTGAACACGGCGTTCGGCCCCGTCACATGGATGTCGGCGGGTGGCAATCTGTTCGTCTCGCCGACCGGAGTCTTCACCGGATCACTGAACGGGCCCACGCCGCTGGGTCCGGTGGCGATAACGGTGAACGGAACCGTGCCCACCGTCACCGGGGGCTCGATCACGGCATTGGGCTGGGAGTTCTACTACCAGGGCAACCAATTCGGTTTGGTCCCGCGGTTCCTGCAGCCACTCGGCGTGATCTAGCAGGTCTCAGGCCGCCCGGCTGCGTCCGCGCGCCGGCCGCAGCCCGGCGATCGACAGCGTGCCGTGCACCAGCGCGCCGGCCCGCTCCATGATCAGGCGTGCCGGCTCAAGCGGGGAGCGGGGCTTAGGTGGGAAGTAGTGCATGGGCAGCCCACGGCGGTCCCGGGGTGGCGCCATGAACGAGGGCGCCTCGACCAAGGGCGCGTCACCGCTGATTCGGCCCTCCGCGCGGCGGTAGGCGGCCAACGCGCGGGGATGTAACCGGATCTCGTCGGGCACCGCCAGGAACGCCAGCTCCACCAGCTTGCCGAAGGCGCGGAGCAGTATCTCGTCGCCCGGGGTCCAGCGCATGCCGGCCTTCTCGCGCACCGCGGGCTCGAACAGGCCCGCCGCGATCCAGCGCTGACCCGCAACCATGGGCTTGAACAGCTGGTCCCAGACCGCAGTCGGCATCAGGACGAACTTCGGCTTGGGGATCCGGATCTGGAAGATGTCCAGGACCGCCTGGTTGATCTCCAGCTCCTCGCGCCCGACCCGCTCCCAGTACTCCTGGAATTCCTCCCACGACTTGGGTACCGGCCGCATGCTCATCCCGTACATCCGGTACCACTGCACGTGCTCGTCGAATAACTGACGCTTCTCGGCTTCGGTCAGGCCGCCGCAGAAATACTCCGCGACCTTGATGACGAGCATGAAGAACGTCGCGTGCGCCCAGTAGAACGTCTCCGGGTTGAGCGCGTGGTAGCGCCGGCCCGCGCCGTCGGTTCCTTTGATGGTGCGGTGATAGCTCTTGATCTGCTGGCCGGTTTGGGCCGCCCGGTCGCCGTCGTAGACCACGCCCATGATCGGGTAGACAGACCGGGCCACGCGCTGCAGCGGTTCGCGCAGCAGGATGGAGTGCTCCTCGACCCCGGCTCCGAGTTCGGGATACATGTTCTGGATCGCGCCGATCCAGATTCCCATCATCCCGGTACGCAGGTCGCCGAAATATTTCCAGGTCAGCGAGTCGGGCCCGAGGGGGTCAGTCGCAGTCGTAGATGTAGCGGTCATCACGGCCTCCCGAGCGCCTTATTTGCGCTCACGATAAACGCTGACAACATGCGTTGTCTAGCACCTCCACATATGCGTCGCGTCTGTGTTACGGACCCTCCACAGCACCGCCGCACTCCCGTGATCAGCGCGTTTGCGGCGACGTGTGACACAAGTGGCCTGGGCCTCGTTGCCGGGCTCAGTCCGGAGCACCTACCCTTGCCGAGTGGAGGTCGGGTCTGGCGAAGCGGAGTCCGGCGTGACCGATGAGACCGCGACAGCGGTGGCCGAAGGCAGTACCACTTCCGGCGCCACTGCGGATGCCGCTCCCCGGCGTTCCCCGGGTAAATGGCTCAGCAACACCAACCACAGCCCGGGCGTCGTGGACTTCGTCAAGCGGGCACGACGCCTGCTGCCGGGGGATCCCGAGTTCGGTGATCCCTTGTCGACCGCAGGGGAGGGCGGTCCGCGAGCCGCCGCACGGGCCGCCGACCGGCTGCTGGGCGATCGCGACGCGGCGTCACGGGAGGTCAGCCTGGGCGTGTTACAGGTGTGGCAGGCGATGACCGAGGCGGTCTCCCGTAAGCCGGCAAACCCTGAGGTGACGCTGGTGTTCACCGATCTGGTGGGTTTCTCCACCTGGTCGCTGCAAGCCGGGGACGACGCCGCCCTCACGCTGCTGCGTCAGGTCGCCAGGGCGGTCGAGTCTCCGCTGCTCGACGCCGGCGGGCATATCGTCAAGCGGATGGGCGACGGCATCATGGCGGTCTTTCGTCGTCCCGGAGTTGCGGTCAAGGCCGTCCTGGCCGCCCAGGAGGCGATCAAATCGGTTGAGGTGCAGGGCTATCGACCGCGAATGCGGGTTGGGATCCACACCGGCCGGCCGCAGCGGCTGGGTGCGGACTGGCTGGGTGTCGATGTGAACATCGCGGCGCGGGTCATGGAGCGCGCCACGAAAGGCGGCGTGATGATCTCGGGCCCGACGCTGGACCTCATTCCGCAGAGCGATCTGGACGCGATGGGCGTCACCGCCAAGCGGGCGCGCCGACCGATGTTCGCCAGCAAGCTCACCGGCATTCCGCCAGATCTGGCTATTTATCGCCTGAAACTTCACAAAGAGTTGTCAACCAGCGATAACACAAATGAGACAAACGCCCATGCATAGTGGAAGTGATGCTTTCTAACGTTTTCACCGGGTTGTCGCGCGTCCGCTTCACCGTGGGCTACGTCGCGGCTCTGTTCGCCGTCAGCACGACGATGCTGATGCTCAGCCCGCAGGCCCATGACAGCGTGATCCGGCACGCCAGCACCAACCTGCACAATTTGTCGCACGGAAGGCTCGGCACCCTGGTCGGCAGCGCCTTCGTCGTCGAGGCGGGGCCGTTGTGGTTCTGGCTGCCCTTCCTGACCTGCCTGCTGGTGCTGGCCGAACTGCACCTGCGCACCCTCCGACTGCTGGTGGCGTTTCTGGTCGGCCATGTGGGTGCCACGCTGGTGGTCGCGGCGGCCCTGGCGACGGCTGTGAAGATGGGCTGGATGCCATGGTCGATCACCCACGCCAGCGATGTCGGGATGAGCTACGGCGCGCTGGCGGCGCTCGGCGCGTTGACCGCCACGATCCCACGGTCCCTGCGGTCAGCGTGGATCGGCTGGTGGATCTCGGTGAGCGTGTTCGCCGCGATCATCGGCGGCGAATTCACCAACGCCGGTCACGCCGTCGCCGTCACCCTCGGTGTCCTGGTCTCGCTGCGCTTCCGCGCCCCGATCCACTGGACACCGGCACGACTGCTCATGCTGCTCGGATCGGCGGGGTTCGGCTTCCTGATGCTGGCGCACAGCATGTGGGGTATGGCTGGTGGTGTCGTGTTCGGCCTGTCGGGGGCGCTAGTGGCGCACCTCCTGACCAGGCGTTTGGGTCGCGTCGCCGCTCCCGTTCCGGCGCTTGTGCCCTCAGCAAACTAGAATCGGCTTCTGTTTCGAGGCATCGAGGAGCCTGAGGTCGCCGAGAACCCGCTTTTGAACAGCGCTTTCGCCCACGACCTCGGCCGGAGCAATTGAAAAATGCCCGCGTAAGCGGCAACGTAACCCCGGCGCACGAAACCGACCGGAGGATGCCATGTCGTATGTGATAGCCGATCCGGAGATGCTGCTGGCTGCCGCATCTGACCTGGAAGGGATCCGTTCCGGACTGGTCCTGGCCAACGCAACGACCGGTCCGGCGACGGCACTCGCGCCAGCGGCCGCCGACGAGGTGTCAGCGGCCGTTGCGGGAATGTTCGGTGCGTACGGTCGGGAATACCGCGCGCTGAGCGCCCAGGTGGAGGCTTATCACGGGAGGTTCGTGCAGGCCCTGGCCGCGGGTGCGAATTCGTTCGCCACTGCCGAGGCGGCGAACACCTCGATTCTGCAGTCCTTCGAAGAGCAGCTGCTCAGAGTTGTGAACGCGCCCACCCAGTTGCTGTTGGGCCGCCCGTTGATCGGCGACGGCGCCGACGCTTCGGTGGCCGGAGGACGCGGCGGCGACGGCGGGTTGCTGTTCGGAAACGGCGGCCGCGGGGCGGCCGGTGCCGGTGGCCAGGCCGGGGGTGCCGGTGGGGACGCCGGGTTGTTCGGAAACGGTGGTGCCGGCGGGAACGGCGGCACCGGCGCGCCCGGCGGTGCCGGCGGGCGGGCCGGACTGCTGTTGGGCCGGCCCGGAATCGCCGGGCTCCCCGGCAGCATCACGCCACCGACACCGGTCGGCACGGGTGTGTTCTCTCCTTACGTCGACATGACGCTGTGGCCGCAGTTCGACTTCACGGGCGCGAGCCGGATAGGCAGCATCGAAGACGTCACGTTGGGCTTCATCACCGCCAACTCCGCAGGCCAGCCCGCCTGGGGAGGCTTCGATGCCTATACCATCGGCAACGGAGCCGGGGTGCCGAGCGGCAATCTGCTCTTCCAGATCAACAGCCAGATGGACGCCATGCGCGCCGCCGGGATCAATGCCACCATCTCGTTCGGTGGCGCGGCCAACCAGGAACTCGCGCTGACCGGCGGGACGGCGGCGGAGCTGGCCGCGAAGTACACATCGGTGATGAACACGTACGGAATTCACAAGCTGGACTTCGACATCGAAGGTGCGGCCCTGGGCGACACCGCCTCGCTGAAGCTTCGCTCGCAGGCGATCGCATCACTGCAGACCACCGGGATCGCCGCCGGCAAGCCGGTAGATGTCTCGTTCACGCTCCCGGTGATGCCGACGGGCCTGACCGCCGACGGCCTGCGGGCCGTCCAGATCGCCGTCGACAACCACGTGCAGATCAGCCACGTGAACATCATGGCGATGGACTACTACGATCCCTCCTTGCCGTACGCCGGGAAGATGGGGGACTACGCGATTCAGGCGGCCACCGCCGTCCACGGCCAATTGGCGACGTTGTACCCGTCCAAGACCAGCGCGCAGATCTGGTCAATGGTCGACGTGACCCCGATGATCGGCGTCAACGACGACCCAGCCGAGATTTTCAGCCTGGCCGACGCCCAGAAGCTGACCACCTTCGCCGAGCAGAACAACCTCGGTGGCCTGCACATGTGGTCGGCGAACCGCGACTTCCCCGGCACCCCGGGTGTGTTGACGAATGTCAGCAGTGGGGTGGCGCAGAACCCGTGGCAGTTCTCGCAGACTTTCGAGCAATTCGACTCCTGAGCTTTCCGTGATCCGGGACACAACCCGCCATGACTTATGATCGGCAGTTGCGTCATACCCGTGCCTTGACCCCTCCCGCCGACCACGCGGGCCGCGCTCGAGCTCATCGCGCGGGGTAGAGGCCGGACAGCCCTACCAGCCTCAGCAAGGAGAGTGCCGCCGCGTGGGTGATCAACCCGTCGACCTGTCGCCGGAAGCCCTGGCCGAGGCGGTCGAGGCTGCCCAGCGGGCCATCGCGGCCGCCGACAGTCTGGATGCGCTCGCGCACACCAAGACCGAATACCTCGGCGACCGTTCTCCGCTGGCGCTGGCGCGACAGGCCCTGGGCAGCCTGCCCAAGGAGCAGCGCGCCGATGCCGGCAAGCGGGTGAATGTCGCCCGTGGCGAAGCGCAGCGCAGCTATGACGAGCGCCTGGCGGCACTGCGTGCCGAGCGTGACGCGGCAGTGCTGGTGGCCGAACGCATCGACGTGACGCTGCCCTCGACCCGGCAACCAACCGGCGCGCGGCACCCCATCACGATGCTGGCCGAGCACATCGCCGACACCTTCATCGCAATGGGCTGGGAACTCGCCGAGGGCCCCGAGGTGGAAACCGAGCAGTTCAACTTCGATGCCCTCAACTTCCCGCCCGATCATCCGGCGCGCAGCGAACAGGACACCTTCTACATCGCGCCGGAGGACTCGCGGCAACTCCTGCGCACCCACACCTCTCCGGTGCAGGTACGGACCCTGCTCGAGCGCGAGCTGCCCGTCTACATCATCTCCATCGGCCGGACGTTCCGCACCGACGAACTCGACGCCACCCACACACCCGTCTTCCACCAGGTCGAGGGATTGGCCGTGGACCGGGGGCTGACGATGGCGCATCTGCGCGGCACCCTCGACGCGTTCGCCCGGGCCGAATTCGGGCCGCTGGCGCGCACCCGGATGCGCCCGCACTTCTTCCCGTTCACCGAGCCGTCGGCCGAAGTGGACGTCTGGTTCGAGGGCAAGAAGGGCGGCGCCGACTGGGTGGAGTGGGGTGGCTGCGGAATGGTGCACCCCAACGTCCTGCGGGCCGCCGGTATCGACCCGGACGTCTACTCCGGCTTCGCCTTCGGAATGGGATTGGAACGAACCCTGCAGTTCCGCAACGGGATACCCGACATGCGGGACATGGTCGAAGGTGACATCCGGTTCTCGCTGCCGTTCGGGGTGGGGGCCTGATGCGCATTCCCTACAGCTGGCTGCGTGAGGTCGTCTCCGTCGGTACGCCGGGTTGGGATGTCGGCCCCGGTGAGCTCGAACAGGCCCTGGTGCGCATCGGTCACGAGGTGGAAGAGGTCGCCAGGCTCGGCCCGGTCGCCGGCCCGCTGGCCGTGGGCCGGGTGACCGAGATCGAGGAACTCAGCGGTTTCAAGAAACCCATCCGGGCCTGCCTGGTCGACGTCGGCAACCCGGAGCCGCAGGAAATCATCTGTGGCGCAACAAACTTCGCGGTCGGCGACTTGGTGGTGGCGGCGCTACCCGGAGCAACCCTACCCGGAGACTTCACCATCGCCGCGCGCAAGACCTACGGGCGCAACTCCAACGGGATGATCTGCTCTGCGGCCGAGCTCGGTCTGGGGGCTGATCATTCCGGGATCCTGGTGCTGCCGCCGGGTACCGCGGAACCCGGCGCCGACGCCGCGACGGTGCTGGGGCTGGACGACGTGGTCTTCCACCTGGCCATCACCCCCGATCGCGGCTACGGCCTGTCGGTGCGGGGGCTGGCGCGCGAGATCGCCTGCGCCTTCGACCTAGACTTCGTCGATCCCGCTGCCGTGCAGCAATTGCCGGCCCAGGGTGAGGCGTGGCCGCTGACGGTGGACCCCGCGACCGGGGTGCGCCGGTTCGCGCTGCGCCCGGTCACCGGGATCGATCCGGCGGCGGTGTCACCGTGGTGGTTGCAGCGCCGGCTGCTGCTGTGCGGCATCCGCGCCACCTCACCGGCCGTCGACGTCACCAACTACGTGATGCTTGAACTCGGACACCCGATGCACGCCCACGACCGCTCCCGCATTACCGGCGGCTTCCAGGTGCGCTTTGCGCGGCCCGGGGAGAGGGTCGTCACCCTCGACGACATCGAACGCAAGCTGGAACCGGTCGACGTCCTGATCGTCGACGACGTCGCGACCGCGGCCATCGGCGGCGTGATGGGGGCCGACAGCACCGAAGTTCGCGCCGACTCGACCGATGTGCTGCTCGAGGCCGCGGTCTGGGATCCGGCCGCGATCTCGCGAACCCAACGACGTCTGCACCTGCCCAGCGAGGCGGCGCGCCGCTACGAGCGCGCCGTCGACCCGGCCATCTCGGTAGCCGTACTCGACCGGTGCGCCAGGTTGCTCGTCGACATCGCCGGGGGAGTCGCCGAACCCGCCCTGACCGACTGGCGGGGCGACCCGCCGCGGGAGGACTGGTCGCCGCCGGCGATCGAGATTTCTGCTGACCTGCCGGACCGCATCGCCGGCGTGGCCTATCCGCCCGGCACCAGCGCGCGGCGCCTCGCGCAGGTCGGCGCAAGGGTGCGCCAGGACGGCGGCACGCTGACCGTCACGCCGCCGAGTTGGCGTCCCGACCTGCGCCAACCCGCCGACCTGGTCGAAGAGGTGCTCCGGCTCGAGGGTCTCGAGGCGATCCCGTCGGTGCTGCCGTCGGCACCGGCGGGGCGCGGACTCACCGCCACCCAGCTCCGGCGACGCGCGATCGGCAAGTCGCTGGCCCTGTCCGGTTACGTCGAGATCCTTCCCACGCCGTTCCTGCCGGCCGGCGTGTTCGATCTGTGGGGACTGCCGGCCGAGGATCCGCGGCGCAGCACCACCCACGTCATCAACCCGCTGGAGGCCGACCGTCCGCAGCTGGCCACCACGCTGTTGCCGGCCCTGTTGGAAGCCTTGCACCGCAACGTTTCCCGGGGTCTTTCGGACGTCGCACTGTTCGCCGTCGCGCAGGTGGTGCAACCCACCGAGCACACCCGTGCCGTCGAGCTCATCCCGGTCCACCGGCGTCCCACCGACGCCGAGATCGCCACGCTGGATGCATCGCTGCCACGCCAACCGCAGCACGTCGCCGCGGTGCTCACGGGGTTGCGCGAGCCGCGTGGTCCCTGGGGGCCGGGCCGGGCAGTGGAGGCCGCGGATGCATTCGAGGCGGTGAGGATCATCGCGCGCGCCAGTGGCGTGGACGTCACGCTGCAAGCCGCCCAGTACCTGCCGTGGCATCCGGGCCGGTGCGCCGAGGTCCTCGCGGCAGGCACCGTCGTCGGGCATGCGGGACAACTGCACCCAGCTGTCATCGAACGCGCGGGGCTGCCGAAGGGGACGTGCGCAGTCGAGCTGAACCTTGACGCCGTTCCTATCGGCGGGGTGCCGCCGGCCCCCCGGGTGTCGCCCTTCCCGGCCGTATTCCAGGACGTCAGCCTGGTGGTGGCGCAGGACGTCCCCGCCCGAGCAGTCGAGGACGCTGTGCGCGAAGGTGCCGGCGAACTGCTCGAACACCTGCAACTGTTCGACGTCTTCGTCGGCCCGCAGATCGGCGAGGATCGTAAGTCGCTGACGTTCGCGCTGCGGTTCCGGGCGCCCGATCGCACTCTCACCGAGGACGATGCCACCGCGGCCCGTGATGCCGCGGTGCGGTGTGCGGCGGAGCGGGTGGGAGCTCAGCTTCGTAGCTGAGCATCGCTTCCCGGTAGATGACCAGCGCATATCGGAGTGTCAATGTTGAAATCGGCGCAGGTGGCGCGGAAATTCCGGGGGTTGTGCCCGGGCTCGACAGCTGCGTAAATTTATCTCGTCAGTTTGCTGAGACATCCCCCCGCTTCCCGGCGCCGTCGGCGAGGAGCCCGCATGACGAACGTGGCCAGTCAACCGGACAACGTCATCGAGATGGCCGCCGGCGGGGCGATTCCCGGCCTGGCCAACCGTTGGTTTGAAACGCCGACCCGGGACATCTCCGAGGTGCAGTGGGAGCGTTTCCGGTCCTCGATCGCCGAGATCTTCACCGCGTTCGGGATGGACCTGCAGACGCCGGGCACCCGGGAGACTCCGCAGCGGTTTCTGAAAGCGCTCTACGACATCACCGCCGGCTACGACGGCGATCCGAAGCTTGCGACGAGTTTTCCCACCGAGCACGGCGAGTCCGGGGAAGCCGCGCCTTCGCAGGTGATCGAGGGGCCGATCGACTTCAACTGCCTCTGCGAACATCACGCCCTGCCGTTCTTCGGGACGGCGTTCATCGGTTATATCGCGGGCGACCAGATCATCGGCATCTCGAAGTTGACGCGGCTGGTTCGACTGTTCGCGCGCCGGTTCACGGTTCAGGAGCGGCTGGGCGAGCAGATTGCCGACGGCCTGATCGCGCTGATCAACCCGCGCGGCGTGGCCGTGCACCTGGAAGCCGCGCATCTCTGTACGCACCTTCGGGGCGTCGAGGAGCATTCGCGGACGACCACGACGGTCTGGCGCGGGGAGTTCGCGGACGCCGATCTGCGCCGCGAGTTCCTCGCCGAGGTGCGTTCGCTGCGCCGCGGATAGCGGGTTCCCTGCGGCCGTCCGCGACGCTTGTGGCCGGTCGATGCGCGGGTGGCGAGTATGACAAAAATAGATGCAAACAATCGCGTCTGGTGATCATGCCTGGTCGCGTCCGTCAGGCTTGCTGCCTGCTGACTTGCGAGAAGGTGTTAGTCGGCTGAGCCTTTTGCACATGCGTGCGATATCAGTTTGAATTCATATCTGCGGCGGCACATGACCGCTGGTCACTATCGGGGTAGTGGAGGAGAAAGATATGTCGTACGTGTTTGCGGCTCCGGAGTTGGTTGAGGCCGCGGCCCAGAATCTGGCTGGGATCAGCTCAGCGTTGGGC
Organism: Mycobacterium sp. 23; assembly: GCF_048287075.1. Taxonomy (NCBI): domain Bacteria; kingdom Bacillati; phylum Actinomycetota; class Actinomycetes; order Mycobacteriales; family Mycobacteriaceae; genus Mycobacterium; species Mycobacterium sp. 23. The sequence continues at coordinate 778,119 of NZ_JBLVUX010000005.1, read as the reverse complement.
CAGGCAACGACGGCGGCTGCGGGTCCGACGACGTCGGTGCTGGCTGCCGGCGCTGATGAGGTCTCGGCAGCGATCGCGCAACTGTTCGGGACGCACGGCCAGGAATTCCAGGCCATCAGTGCACAAGCCACGGCGTTCCACGACGAGTTCGTCGGACTGCTGAATGCCGGCGCGGGCGCTTATGCGAGTGCCGAGGCCGCCGGCGCGCAGACGCTGGCGGGTACGAGCCTCGCCGGCTTCGCCGATGCGGTGGCCGCACCGTATCAGGCGCTTTTCGCGAACACGGCCGGCAACCTGCAGGCCCTGGGCAGCGCTCTGGCCGCAAATCCGACGCCGGTGCTGAGCCAGCTGGCCACCAACCTTTCGGGCTACGGACCGCAGATCGTCACTGGATTCGCGAACGCCCCGGCCAGCATCGAGGCCGGACTGAACGCGCTTCCGTCGGTCAATCCGGTGGCTGCGCTGCAGGGGATCGTCAACCAGCAGATCGGCTTCACGCAGGTGGTCGCCACGTCGCTGCAGAACGCCGGACACGACCTCGTCGCCGGATTCAGCGCGCTGCCGTCCAGCTTCCAGGCCGCATCGCAGGCCTTTGCCGTCGGTGACGTCACCGGGGGCCTGGAACTGATCGGCGGAGGATTCCTGAACCCGTTCTTCTCAGGATTCAACACGGTGACCGGAGCTGACGGTCTCATCACGGTGACGCCCACCGGTGCGATCGGGGATCTGCTGCCCATCGTTGCCATCCCCGGGCAGATGGCACAGAACTTCACCGATCTGCTGCCGTTGGGTTCCGTTCCGGCTCAGGTGGCACAGCACTTCACCAACCTGGTGAACACGTTGACGGACACCGGCGTCACGTCGACCGTCGGATTGATCGTCGATCCCAACGGCCCATTCGGCCTCGGGGTGACGATCGACGCTCACATGGGGTTGCCACTCGCACTCGGGATCGAAGCGTTAGGCGCACCCGCCAATGGACTGAACGCTCTGGGGGCCAGTGCAACGACATTCGTCAACGCAGTTCAGAGTGGAGATCCGTTCGGCGCCGCGAGCGCTCTGTTCGGTGCGCCCGCAGCCTTCACGGACGGCTTCCTCAACGGTCAGATGACTTTGCCGATCACCATCGAAGCCTTGGGCGCCCCCACCACCCTCAACCTTCCGCTGAGCGGGCTGCTCGTTCCTGCCGCTCCTTACACCGCAGTCGTAGATGCCGCGGGGCTGCTAGGGGTTCCGGGGCTGACCTTCAATTCGACCGTGACAGGCACTCCCATCGGTGGGCTGATTCCAGGCCTGTTGGACTTCCTGCCCCGGAGCATCGCTGCCGCACTCGGTGCGCCGGCGCCGGTGATCCCACCCCTCACCCTGACGTAGCGGTTGAGCTGTTCGTCGCGTCCCCGGTTCGAAAATAACCATTTGGCCCGTTTTGCCACGTGTGCACTCGCATCCGCTTTAGGCTCCCTCATGCCCTGATGGACGTCAGGTGAACTCCGCAACGGAGCGAGGGGAGCCCGCACATGTCGTACCTGGTTGCTACGCCGGACTTGGTCACCGCGGCCGCGGACAATTTGTCGGGCATACGCACGGCACTGGGTGCCGCCGCATCGGCGGCGGCAGGCCCCACGACCGGATTGGCTGTTGCTGCGGGCGACGAGATCTCGGCGGCCATCTCGCAATTGTTCGGCAGCTACGGCGAGCAGTTCCAAGCGCTCAACAGGCAGGCGACCGCATTTCACGCGGAGTTCGTGAGTTTGCTGAACGGCGGCGCGGCGGTGTACGCCGCGGCCGAAGCCGCCAACTCATCGCCCTTGCAGGCCGTGCTTGACGCGGTGAACGCGCCGACCCAGACGCTGCTGGGACGCCCCCTGATCGGCAACGGTGCCAACGGCCAGGACGGGACCGGGGCAAACCCCGGGACCAACGGTGCGCCCGGCGGCATCCTGTACGGCAACGGGGGCAACGGCGGTGCCGGTGGACCCACCGGCGGTGCGGGCGGTGCCGGTGGGGCGGCCGGGCTGATCGGGAACGGCGGGATAGGCGGTGCGGGCGGTGCGGGCGCGGGTGTCGGCGGGGCCGGCGGCGCCGGTGGCGCCGGTGGCCTGTTGTTCGGCAACGGCGGTGGCGGCGGGGCCGGCGGCGTGGGAGCGACCGGAACCGGGGCCGGCGGGGCCGGTGGCAATGCCGTGTTGTTCGGTGACGGCGGGAACGGTGGCAGCGGTCCGACCGGCGGCGCCGCTGGTCGGGCCGGGGTGTTCTTCGGGAACGGTGGCGACGCCGGGGCCGGTTCCGGGCAGGCGGGTGCGGCCGGCGGCCTGTTCGGCAACGGCGGCAACGGCGCTTCCAGTGACACGGCGGCCGGCGGTGCCGGCGGTAATGCGTTCTTCGGCGATGGCGGCGACGGCGGCTCGAGCCTCGCTGGTGCCGGCGGCGCCGGCGGAAACACCATGATCGGCCAGGGCGGTAATGGCGGTGCGGCCGGTGGAGCGGCGAGTGCGGCCGGCGGTAGCGGCGGCAGCGTCGGGCTCTACGGCTCCGGCGGCAACGGCGCGGCCGGCGGCGCCGGCGTTGCCGTTGCCGGCGTCATCGGTCTCAGTGGCGGCTTCGGTGGGGCCGGCGGCAGCGGCGGACTGCTGGGCGGCAACGGCGGGTCCGGCGGCGCCGGTGGCACAGGTGGGGCCGGCGGCATTGGCGGAGCTGGCGCCGGCGGTGACGGTGGTGCCGGCGGGAACGCAGGTTACTTCGGTAACGGTGGGGCCGGCGGCGCCGCCGGCACCGGCGGCAGCGGCTTCCTGGCCCTCGCGGGCGGCGCCGGTGGCGCCGGCGGTAACGGCGGCACCGCCGGGCTGTTTGTCGGCAATGGTGGGGCCGGTGGGGCCGGTGGTACCGGCGGAGTAGGCGGCTCCACTCTCGGTAAGGGCGGCGCCGGCGGCACCGCCGGAGTGGGCGGCGACGGCGGACTGCTGTACGGGAATGGCGGTGACGGCGGTGCCGGTGGCGCCGGCGGAGCCCGCGGAAGCGTCGGCGCATCAGGTGGGACCGGCGCCAACGGCGGTGATGGCGGCAACGCCACGTTGTTCGGTACCGGCGGGGCCGGTGGCGCAGCCGGCGCGGGTGGAAACCCCGGCGCAGGCGCTGCCGGAGTTCCGGGTAACCCCGGCACCAACGGGCTGTTCGGGACGGGCGGTTCACCCGGCGCCGCCGCGCTGTCCTACTCCGCTGCGAGCACCGCTTCGCCTCTGGGCCCTTATGACGACCTGCTGAACAACACTCGCGCCAACCTGCAGAGCATCGGCCAAACGTGGCTGGCTGATCCGGCGCCGTTCCTGAACCAGTTCCTCACCAACCAGTTCAACTACGCGTCGCTGTCCTTCACGGCGCTCACCAGTGCCACCCGGGACTTCACGATCGGGCTGGCCAATGTGCCGGCGAGCCTGCGGGCCGGCGACGTGGCGGGTGCTTTGGTAGGTCTCTTCGTCAGCGGCATCAATGCCAGTGACTTCGCGAACATTCAACTGCTCGGCACCGTCGGAGACCTGTTCCCCCCGCTGACTATCCCCGGCGACATTTCGCAGAACTTCACGAACGTGATCAGGACGGTCCTGGATACCAACATCGCCTTCACGCTGGACACCACAACGTTGACCGGGGCGGCGACCGTCGGATTGCCGCTGGCAATGACGCTCAATGCCGTGGGTTCGCCGATCACCACGGCGCTGGCGTTCGCAGACAGCGCAACGGCGGTCACCAGTGCTCTGCAGGCCGGAAATATCGGGGCGGCAGCGACCGCACTGATCGGTGCTCCGGCCAATATCGCCAACGGCTTCCTCAATGGCGAGGCCGTGCTGCCGCTGGAGCTGCCACTGTCGGCCACGGCCGGGGTTCCCGTGACGCTCGACATACCCGTGGGAGGGATTCTCTCGCCCCTTAGGCCGTTGGTGGCTAACGTGGTCGCCCCAGTTATCGGACCGGTCTCCGTCACACTCGAAGGGACGCCTGCCGGAGGCATCGTTCCCGCCCTGCTGAGTTACGCACCCGCACAGCTCGCCAAAGCAATCGCGTAGCTATCGCCGGCGCTCGGCGTCGATTGGGGCGCCGGGCGACGTGATGAGTCACTCAGTATGACTTGCTGATCTGACGTTTGACATCGGTCGGTTTCGGGTACTCGCGCGCGTACAACAGATGTACAACGAGGGGGGCCAACCGTGTCATTTGTGATCGCTGAGCCGGATTTCGTCACCGCGGCTGCCGGGCAATTGGCCGGGATTCGATCCTCGATCGGTGCCGCAGCGGAGGCCGCCGCAGCTCCGACAACCGGCATCGCGCAAGCGGCGGCCGATGAAATCTCCGCAGCGATCTCACGTCTGTTCGGCGCCTACGGGCAGGAATTTCAGGCGGTCAACTCCCAGGCGGCAGCATTCCACGCCGAGTTCGTGCGGCTGCTGAATGGAAGCGCGGCCGCTTATCTGTCCGCCGACATCGCCAACGCGGAGAAGGCTCTGTTGGGCGGCGCCGTCGGTTTCCCGACTGCTGCGCCCACCGACCCGCTCGGAGGTCTGCTGGGTGGGTTGCTGGGCGGAGGTGCCACCGGCGGTGGCGGCCTCCTCGCCCCCCTCACCGGCGGAACCGGCGGGCTCAATCTTGGCGGAGTCAACTTCGTACTTCCGTCGCTTCCGTCGCTGCTATCCCCGAGCACCTTGAATTCGGCCCTCGGCAGCCTGAGCGGAGCCACCGGGCAATTGGGCCCGATTCTCGGCGGCATCGGCACTTCCCTGCAGAACGTCCTGTTTCCGCAACTCGTCGCAGCACCCGGTGTCGCCGCCTACCCCAACCCGTATCAGGTCCTGTTCGAGAACACCGTCCGGAATTTCAGCGACCTCGGTGCCAATTACCGGCCCTTCCCGATCCTCAACCAGATCGCCATCAATCAGAGCCACTACGCCCAGCTCGCAGGGAATGCGCTCGCGCTCAACTTGCAAGGCTTCCCGGGCAATGTGCCGGCGAATCTCCAACTTGCGCTGCAGGAAGCGTCGACGTTCAACCCGGCAGTCGGTGCTCAGGCGTTCGTCAACGGTACGACCGGCTTCTACACCACGCTGGGAACGCAGCTGGCCAAATTCGGCGAAGGCATCCAGCAGACGTTCCCCACTTTCCAACGGGACTTGAACCTCGCAGGAATGGCAATCCAGCAGGGTCAGTACTCCCAGGCGGTGCAGTACGGAGCTCATTCGCTGGTCGACCTGTTCATCACCGGATTCGACACCAGCGGATTGGGAATCAGCGTCGACGTGTCGAATTTGCTGGCGCCGGAGCTTGTGATCTCCGGACCGATCGGTGTGGAGGGACCGGCCGGAGCGCTACTGCCCATCCTCACCGCCGTCGGTCAGCAGGTGCAGGGCGCGGCCAGCCTGATCCCGGCAAATTCCATACCGGGAATGATGGCGCAGAACTTTGCCAATGGGATCAACACGCTCACAAACGCGGGCGTCTCGGCCGACTTCGCCCTGACACTCGATCTGTTGAACCCCGCCGCCAGCGGTCTCGCCGGCGAGGCGATCTTTGGTCTGCCGCTCCAACTGGGTTTTGCCATCCTGGGGCCGCCGTTCGCCGGTTTGAACGGGCTCGCGCAGGGCGCCACGGCATTTTCCACCTCCCTGGCTACCGGCAACCTGTGGGGAGCGGCAAACGCCATCGGCAACACGCCAGCTTTCATCCTCGACGGATTCCTCAACGGCGAAGTGGTGATCGATCAACCGCTGCCGGTAACCGTGACCATTCCCGTGCCATTGCTACCGCTCCCCATCACCATTCCGACGATTGCCCATCTGCCACTGACCGGTCTGCTGGTCCCGCCGCACCCGATTTCGGCTACGGTGCCGCTGAGCCAGGCGCTGGGCATTCCCGGTCTTCCGAACATCAATGTGCCTCTCGGCGGCACAGAGTTCGGCGGCATCTTCCCGTTCCTGCTGAACACGCTGCCGCAGCAGATCGCCCAATCGATGGCATACACGAACACTGCTGCCTAACTGCCAAACTCTTTGCAAGCAGAGTCATCACGGCGGTTCCGATCAAGTCTGGGCTTTCCCGCGCCACTGACTTCAAGGCGATCACCGGTATACGGCAGCGGTTGACGTCCATTCGTCAATGATTTGTGCCGTGCCTATCCGTGCTCGTCGTATGCTCTGATCTCACCAGACACGCTGTGTTTGCTGCTGCCTGAAGAGAGGGCCGAATGACGGTCGAGTTCCGCTTGCTCGGCGACGTCGAGGTGTGTGTGGACGGGCGGCGGTTGGACATCGGGCACGCGCGGCGCCAGTGCGTCTTGGTCGCGTTGCTGGTGGATGTCAATCACGCGGTTTCCCCGGAGCAGTTGGTGGATCGGGTGTGGTCGGATCGGCCGCCACGCCGTGCCCGGAACTCGTTGGCGGGCTATGTGTCTCGCCTGCGGAGTCTGCTCGCCGATATCGATGGCGTGACGATCTCGCGAGGGCCGTCGGGATACGTGCTGAGTACGGATGCGCTGTCGGTGGATTTGCACAGGTTCCGGGACCTGGCGGCGCGGGCGCGCGCGAGTTCTGATCCGGCGGAGGCTACGGCGCTCTTCGACCAGGCGTTGGGGGTCTGGTCCGGTGAGCCCTTCATGTTCCTCGATACACCGTGGGTCAACGAAGTTCGTAGCGCGGTGCGTGCGGAGCGGTTCGCGGTGGAACTGGATCGCAACGACGTGGCGTTGCGGGCGGAGCGCCATGGTGAATTGTTGGTGGAGTTGAGCGCGTCGCACGCCGCTCATCCGCTCGACGAGCGGCTGGCTGCGCAGCTGATGCTGGCGCAGTACCGGTCCGGGCGCCAGGCCGATGCGCTGGACACCTACCGCCGCACCCGGCTTCGGCTCGTCGAGGAACTTGGCGTCGAACCTAGCCCGGCGCTGGCTCGCGTCCACCAGCAGATCCTCGCTGGTGAAGCCCGCCATCGCGCCGAGCCGGCGGTCACCGTGGACGTCGTGCCGGTGCGTCCGGTGGTCTGTGATCGGCCGCATTCGGGGTTGTTGCGGCGGGCGACGAGTTTCGTCGGTCATGAGCGCGAACTGGCACAGACGGCCGCGGCGCTGGGGGAGGGGCCGCTGGTGACGTTGGTAGGGGTGGGGGGTGTCGGTAAGACGCGGCTGGCGTGGGAAATAGCGCGTCGGGATCAGCAGCGGTTTGTCGATGGGGTGTGGCTGTGTGAGTTGGGACCGTTGGACAACGGTGACGCGGTAGGCCATGCGGTGGCTGCGGCGCTGCGGTTACGGCAGCAGCACGGGATGGGCATCGAGGAGTCGGTGATCGAGTATCTGCGGTCACGGACGGCGCTGGTGGTACTGGACAACTGTGAACACGTGGTGGAGGCGGCGGCCGGGTTGGCTCAGCGCATTGTGGGTCAGTGCCCGGGGATCGCGGTCTTGGCCACGAGCCGTCAGGCATTGGGGGTTGAGGGCGAGCGGATCGTGGTCATCGCGCCGCTGGCGGTGGAGGATGCGACGCGGTTGTTCGTGGACCGGGCGCGCGCCGGTGTGCCGGGGTTCAGGGCGGAAGGGCAGCCGGCAGGAACGGTGGCGGAAATTTGCCGGCGGGTGGATTGTCTGCCGCTGGGGGTGGAGCTGGCGGCGGCGCGGATGCGGGTGATGAGCGCTGCCGATGTGGTGCGGCGGTTGGATCGGTTGGGCTTTCTGCGGGGTGCGCTGCGCGGGGCATTGCCACGTCAGCAGAGTCTGGTGGCCACCATCGATTGGTCGTATCGATTGCTCACCGAGGGTGAGCAGGTGTTTTTCGCGCAATTGTCGGTGTTTGCGGGGTCCTTCGACCTGGCGGCTGCCCACGCCGCGTCAGGCAACGGTGACGAGGACGACACGCTGGATTTGCTGGCCGGTCTGGTCGACAAGTCGATGGTCGTGGTGCGCAACCTGACCGACCACACCCGCTACGCGGTCCTGGAGACCCTCCGTGCGTATGGGCGAGATCGCCTGCAGGAACTGGGAATCGAGAAAGTGCTGGCAGTTCGGCACGCGGAATACTTCACCGACCTGGCCGAGCGAGCCGGGGCCGGCGTGGAGACCGCAGAGGAACGCGAATGGATCGAGCGGGTGCTGCCCGACTACGACAACCTGCGCACCGCATTCGAGCGCGCGATGTCCGAGCAGAACATCGACCTCGCGCTACGGCTGGTCGCCGCGTGTGCGGAGATCTTCGGCATTCGCGTCGGATACGAGGTGTTCCGGTGGGCCGAACGCGTCGCGGCGGTCGCCGAACCCGATCACCCGCTGTACCCCGCGGTGGTCGGAACGGCCGCACGGGGTGCCTGGGCCCGCGGTGAGTATGCGGCGGCGCGCAGGCTGGCGGACCTGGCGGGGGGACGGGTGCCCGGCCCCGGTACGTCGCGGATCGCGTTCCCAGGAGATGTGCTCGCCGATCTGGATCTGCACGAGGGTGAGGTCGACCGGGTTCTCAACTACTGGGATGAACAGGTTGCGGTGGCGCGGCGGGGTGGAAACCCGATCCGGTTGGGACAGACGCTCTCCACCGGCGCAGTACTGCACGGCGTCTTGGGCGGCGACTTCGACCCCTATCTGCCGGCTGCGCGAGAAGGCGTGGAGATCGCCGAAACCACCGGGAACCCGACTGCCCGGTCGACCGCCTACTTCGGCCTGGCGTTCCTGCTCAAGCGGGCCGAACCGGGGCGGGCCCTGGCCCTGTTCGACGAAGCGGCGAGCCTGGCCGGGGACGTACAGAACTTCTGGTGGTACGGCATCGCTTTGATGGAGGCCGCTGCGACTCGTGCCGTGCACGGTGATCCCGTCGCGGCGGCGCAATTGTTCGACGACGTCCTGGATCACTGGGACCGCGTGGGCGACTGGACGGAACTGTGGATCAGCCTGCGCTACGTCACGAAATTGCTGCTTCGGCTCGGTGCCGGGGACGACGTGGCGTTCCTGCACTGGGCACAACTGAAGGCAGGCAAGGTTTCACCATTACACGCCGATCAGTTGAGTGCGCTGCAGGAAAGCCTGGGCCCGATCGGCTTCGCTGCTCACGGTGAGTCCGAGCCCGACGGCGCTGAGGTGGTGGCTCGTGCGCGATCGGCATTGCAGCGCCACTCCCAGCGCACTGCCGCGGTCTAGCCGAGACCCAAGGACGCGGCACCGAACGGCAGCTGCTGCCACACGTTCGGTGCCGCGTCGTCGGGAGCTGCGGCGCTTAGGTGCCGACCGAGACGCCGAAGCTGGCGTTCAGCGCTGCCTGCAGCGCCAGTTGCAGGTTCAGCAGGACGTTGCGGATCGAGGCGCCGAGGGTCAGGCCGGCGTTGTCCAGCGACGCCAACAGCGTGCCGCCCGTCTGCGTAAGACCCGCCAGCGCGTTCTCGAAACCTGCGACGAGAGCTCCGCCGGTTTGGCCGAACCCGGACAGGCTGGCCCCGAAGCTGGCGCCGAGGGCGTTGTTGAAGACCGCGGCCGCCTGGTTGAGCGCGTTCAGCCAGATGCCCGCGATCGCCGCGCCGGTCTGACCACTTCCGGTCAGCGCCGCCATCAGGTTGCTGGTGATCGCAGCGCCTGTTTGGGTCAGTCCGGACAAGCTCGAGGACAACCCGGCCGAGAGCGTCCCACCAGCGTTCAGCAGGCCGGTGATCCCGCTGTTGAGGGCGGCGGAGAGTCCGGCCAGATTGAGACTGCCGGAGAGCGCGGCGTTGAGGGCCAGTGACAGGTTGGGCAGAGCGGCGTTGATGCTCGCGGCGAGGTTGGCTCCGGCGTTGAGTAGGGCGTTGAGGCCGGCTTGCAGCGCCGGGACCCCGCCCAAGGCGGCGTTGAGGGCGGCCTGGAAGGCGCCGTTGAGGGCGCTCAGGCCGGCCTGGAATGCCGGCAGGCTCCCGCTCAGCGCGGCGTTGATCGCGCCGCTGAATGCGGCCGACAGGGCGGGCAGAGTGGCCCCGAAAGCCCCCGACAGTTGCGCGGCCAGGGCCGGCAGGGCGCCGGCGAAGTTGGCGGCCAGGTTCTGTCCGGCAGTGATCAGCCCGCTGAGCGCAGCCTGGAAGGCCGGAGCTCCGGCCAGAGCCGCGCTTACGGCGGCCTGGAAGGCCCCGCTCAGAGCAGCCAAGCTGGCCTGGAACGCCGGCAGGCTGCCTGTGAGAAGTGCTGACAGACCGGCCAGATTCACGCTGCTCGAGAGCAGTCCCGCCAACGTGAGCGAGAGGTTGGGCAGCGCGGCATTGATGCTGGCGGCCAGGTTGGCGCCGGCGTTGAGCAGGGCGTTGAGGCCGGCTTGCAGGGCCGGGGCCCCGGACAGGGCGGCGTTCAGGGCGGCGTTGAACGCTCCCGAGAGGGCGGCCAGGGAGGCTTGGAAGGCCGGCAGGCTGCCTGAGAACGCCGCGGTCAGCGTCGCGGAGAGGGCGGCGTTGAGCGCGGGCAGGGACGCGCTGAAGCTGGCTGAGAGCGCGGGTAGGGCTCCGGCGAAGGTCGCGGCCAGGTTGGCCCCGGCGTTGATCAGGGCGTTGAGGCCGGCCTGGAAGGCTGGGGCCCCGGCCAGGGCAGCGTTCAGCGCGGTCTGGAATGCCGCGTTCAGGGCGCCCAGGGAGGCTTGGAAGGCCGGCAGGCTGCCTGAGAGGGCCGCTGAGAGGGTGGCGTTAAAGGCGGCGTTGAGTGCGGGCAGGGTGCCCCCGAAGGTGGCCGACAGTTGCGCGGCCAGGGCCGGGAAGGCGGCGCCGAAGCCCGCGATCAGGTTTTGTCCGGCGGTGGCCAGGGCGCTGAGCCCGGCCTGCAGGGCGGGTGCCCCGGACAGGGCGGCGGTCAGCGCGGCCTGGAACGCGGTGTTCAGCGCGCCGAGGGAGGCTTGGAAGGCCGGCAGGCTGCCTGAAAGCGCCGCCGAGAGAGTGGCGCTCAACGCGGCGTTCAATGCGGGCAGGGCACCGCCGAAGGTGGCCGAGAGTTGGGCGGCCAGGGCGGGTAGGGATCCGGCGAAGGTGGCGGCCAGGTTCTGGCTGGCGGCCAGTAGGGCGTTGAACCCGGCCGACAGGGCCGGGGCCCCGGACAGGGCGGCTGACAGCGCGGCCTGGAACGCGCCGTTCAAAGCGCCCAGGGAGGCTTGGAAGGCCGGCAGGCTGCCCGACAGGGCGGCGTTCAGCGCGCCTTGGAAGGCGGTGTTGATCGCGCCCAGGCTGGCTGAGAAGGCTGGCAGGGCACCGGAGAACGCGGCGTTCAGCGCCGCGGAGAGGCCGTTGAGGCTGCCTCCCAGGGCTGCGTTCAACGCTGCGGAGAGCCCGGCCAGGTCGAGGTTGACGCTGAGCATGGCGTTCAGGGCGGCCGAGAGGTTGGGGAAGGCCGCGGCGAGGTTGGCGGCCAGGTTCGCTCCGGCGTTGAGCAGGGCGTTGAGGCCGGCTTGCAGGGCCGGGGCCCCGGACAGGGCGGCGTTCAGGGCGGCGTTGAACGCCCCGGACAGGGCGGCCAGGCTCGCTTGGAAGGCCGGCAGGCTGCCCGAGAACGCCGCGCTCAGGGCCGCCGAGAGGGCGGCGTTGAGCGCGGGCAGAGTGGCTTGGAAGCTGGCCGAGAGCGCGGGCAGGGCTCCGGCGAAGGTCGCGGCCAGGTTGGCCCCGGCGTTGATCAGGGCATTGAGGCCGGCCTGCAAGGCCGGGGCCCCGGCCAGGGCCGCGTTCAGCGCGGCGTTGAATGCCGCGTTCAGCGCGCCCAGAGAGGCTTGGAAGGCCGGCAGGCTGCCCGACAACGCCGCGGACAGGGTGGCCGAGAACGCGGCGTTCAGCGCGGGCAGGGCCCCACCGAAAGCAGCCGACAGTTGCGCGGCCAGCGCCGGGAAGGCCCCGGTGAAGCTGGCGGCCAGGTTCGCGCCGGCATTGAGCAGCGCATTCAACCCGGCCTGCAGGGCCGGGGCCCCAGCGAACGCGGCCGACAGGGCGGCGTTGAACGCCCCCGACAGCGCACCCAAGCTCGCTTGGAAGGCCGGCAAGCTACCCGACAGGGCGGCGTTGATCGCCCCGGTGAACGCCGCCGACAACGTCGGCAACGTCGCCCCGAACGCCCCCGACAGCTGCGCGGCCAGGGCGGGTAGGGATCCGGCGAAGGTGGCGGCCAGGTTCTGGCTGGCCGCGAGCAGGGCGTTGAACCCGGCTGAGAGGGCCGGGGCCCCGGACAGGGCGGCTGACAGCGCGGCCTGGAACGCGCCGTTCAAAGCGCCCAGGGAGGCTTGGAAAGCCGGCAGGCTGCCCGACAGGGCGGCGTTCAGCGCGCCTTGGAAGGCGGTGTTGATCGCGCCCAGGCTGGCTGAGAAGGCTGGCAGGGCACCGGAGAACGCGGCGTTCAGCGCCGCCGAGAGGCCGTTGAGGCTGCCTCCCAGGGCTGCGTTCAACGCTGCGGAGAGCCCGGCCAGGTTCAGGTTCAGACTCAGCATCCCGTTGAGGGCGGCCGAGAGGTTGGGGAAGGCCGCGGCGAGGTTGGCGGCCAGGTTCGCCCCGGCGTTGAGCAGGGCGTTGAGGCCGGCTTGCAGGGCCGGGGCCCCGGACAGGGCGGCATTGAGGGCGGCGTTGAACGCTCCCGAGAGGGCGGCCAGGCTCGCTTGGAAGGCCGGCAGGCTGCCCGAGAACGCCGCGCTCAGGGCCGCCGAGAGGGCGGCGTTGAGCGCGGGCAGAGTGGCTTGGAAGCTGGCCGAGAGCGCGGGCAGGGCTCCGGCGAAGGTCGCGGCCAGGTTGGCCCCGGCGTTGATCAGGGCATTGAGGCCGGCCTGCAAGGCCGGGGCCCCGGCCAGGGCCGCGTTCAGCGCGGTCTGGAATGCCGCATTCAGCGCGCCCAGAGAGGCTTGGAAGGCCGGCAGGCTGCCCGACAACGCCGCGGACAGGGTGGCCGAGAACGCGGCGTTCAGCGCGGGCAGGGCCCCACCGAAAGCAGCCGACAGTTGCGCGGCCAGCGCCGGGAAGGCCCCGGTGAAGCTGGCGGCCAGGTTCGCGCCGGCATTGAGCAGCGCGTTGAGGCCGGCCTGCAGGGCCGGGGCCCCAGCGAACGCGGCCGACAGGGCGGCGTTGAACGCCCCCGACAGCGCACCCAAGCTCGCTTGGAAGGCCGGCAAGCTACCCGACAGGGCGGCGTTGATCGCCCCGGTGAACGCCGCCGACAACGTCGGCAACGTCGCCCCGAACGCCCCCGACAGCTGCGCGGCCAGGGCGGGTAGGGATCCGGCGAAGGTGGCGGCCAGGTTCTGGCTGGCCGCGAGCAGGGCGTTGAACCCGGCTGAGAGGGCCGGGGCCCCGGACAGGGCGGCTGACAGCGCGGCCTGGAACGCGCCGTTCAAAGCGCCCAGGGAGGCTTGGAAGGCCGGCAGGCTGCCCGACAGGGCGGCGTTCAGCGCGCCTTGGAAGGCGGTGTTGATCGCCCCGAGGGAGGCCGAGAACGCCGGCAGGGCACCGGAGAACGCGGCGTTCAGCGCCGCCGAGAGGCCGTTGAGGCTGCCTCCCAGGGCTGCGTTCAACGCTGCGGAGAGCCCGGCCAGGTCGAGGTTGACGCTGAGCATGGCGTTCAGGGCGGCCGAGAGGTTGGGGAAGGCCGCGGCGAGGTTGGCGGCCAGGTTCGCCCCGGCGTTGAGCAGGGCGTTGAGGCCGGCTTGCAGGGCCGGGGCCCCGGACAGGGCGGCGTTCAGCGCGGCGTTGAACGCCCCGGACAGGGCGGCCAGGCTCGCTTGGAAGGCCGGCAGGCTGCCCGAGAACGCCGCGCTCAGGGCCGCCGAGAGGGCGGCGTTGAGCGCGGGCAGAGTGGCTTGGAAGCTGGCCGAGAGCGCGGGCAGGGCTCCGGCGAAGGTCGCGGCCAGGTTGGCCCCGGCGTTGATCAGGGCATTGAGGCCGGCCTGCAAGGCCGGGGCCCCGGCCAGGGCCGCGTTCAGCGCGGCGTTGAATGCCGCGTTCAGCGCGCCCAGAGAGGCTTGGAAGGCCGGCAGGCTGCCCGAGAGGGCCGCGGACAGGGTGGCCGAGAACGCGGCGTTCAGCGCGGGCAGGGCCCCACCGAAAGCAGCCGACAGTTGCGCGGCCAGCGCCGGGAAGGCCCCGGTGAAGCTGGCGGCCAGGTTCGCGCCGGCATTGAGCAGCGCATTCAACCCGGCCTGCAGGGCCGGGGCCCCAGCGAACGCGGCCGACAGGGCGGCGTTGAACGCCCCCGACAGCGCACCCAAGCTCGCTTGGAAGGCCGGCAAGCTACCCGACAGGGCGGCGTTGATCGCCCCGGTGAACGCCGCCGACAACGTCGGCAACGTCGCCCCGAACGCCCCCGACAGCTGCGCGGCCAGGGCGGGTAGGGATCCGGCGAAGGTGGCGGCCAGGTTCTGGCTGGCCGCGAGCAGGGCGTTGAACCCGGCTGAGAGGGCCGGGGCCCCGGACAGGGCGGCTGACAGCGCGGCCTGGAACGCGCCGTTCAAAGCGCCCAGGGAGGCTTGGAAAGCCGGCAGGCTGCCCGACAGGGCGGCGTTCAGCGCGCCTTGGAAGGCGGTGTTGATCGCGCCCAGGCTGGCTGAGAAGGCTGGCAGGGCACCGGAGAACGCGGCGTTCAGCGCCGCCGAGAGGCCGTTGAGGCTGCCTCCCAGGGCTGCGTTCAACGCTGCGGAGAGCCCGGCCAGGTTCAGGTTCAGACTCAGCATCCCGTTGAGGGCGGCCGAGAGGTTGGGGAAGGCCGCGGCGAGGTTGGCGGCCAGGTTCGCCCCGGCGTTGAGCAGGGCGTTGAGGCCGGCTTGCAGGGCCGGGGCCCCGGACAGGGCGGCATTGAGGGCGGCGTTGAACGCTCCCGAGAGGGCGGCCAGGCTCGCTTGGAAGGCCGGCAGGCTGCCCGAGAACGCCGCGCTCAGGGCCGCCGAGAGGGCGGCGTTGAGCGCGGGCAGAGTGGCTTGGAAGCTGGCCGAGAGCGCGGGCAGGGCTCCGGCGAAGGTCGCGGCCAGGTTGGCCCCGGCGTTGATCAGGGCATTGAGGCCGGCCTGCAAGGCCGGGGCCCCGGCCAGGGCCGCGTTCAGCGCGGTCTGGAATGCCGCATTCAGCGCGCCCAGAGAGGCTTGGAAGGCCGGCAGGCTGCCCGACAACGCCGCGGACAGGGTGGCCGAGAACGCGGCGTTCAGCGCGGGCAGGGCCCCACCGAAAGCAGCCGACAGTTGCGCGGCCAGCGCCGGGAAGGCCCCGGTGAAGCTGGCGGCCAGGTTCGCGCCGGCATTGAGCAGCGCATTCAACCCGGCCTGCAGGGCCGGGGCCCCAGCGAACGCGGCCGACAGGGCGGCGTTGAACGCCCCCGACAGCGCCCCCAAGCTCGCTTGGAAGGCCGGCAAGCTACCCGAGAGCGCGGCGTTGATCGCCCCGGTGAACGCCGCCGACAACGTCGGCAACGTCGCCCCGAACGCCCCCGACAGCTGCGCGGCCAGGGCGGGTAGGGATCCGGCGAAGGTGGCGGCCAGGTTCTGGCTGGCGGCCAGCAGGGCGTTGAACCCGGCCGACAGGGCCGGGGCCCCGGACAGGGCGGCTGACAGCGCGGCCTGGAACGCGCCGTTCAAAGCGCCCAGGGAGGCTTGGAAGGCCGGCAGGCTGCCCGACAGGGCGGCGTTCAGCGCGCCTTGGAAGGCGGTGTTGATCGCCCCGAGGGAGGCCGAGAACGCCGGCAGGGCACCGGAGAACGCGGCGTTCAGCGCCGCCGAGAGGCCGTTGAGGCTGCCTCCCAGGGCTGCGTTCAACGCTGCGGAGAGCCCGGCCAGGTCGAGGTTGACGCTGAGCATGGCGTTCAGGGCGGCCGAGAGGTTGGGGAAGGCCGCGGCGAGGTTGGCGGCCAGGTTCGCCCCGGCGTTGAGCAGGGCGTTGAGGCCGGCTTGCAGGGCCGGGGCCCCGGACAGGGCGGCGTTCAGCGCGGCGTTGAACGCTCCCGAGAGGGCGGCCAGGCTCGCTTGGAAGGCCGGCAGGCTGCCCGAGAACGCCGCGCTCAGGGCCGCCGAGAGGGCGGCGTTGAGCGCGGGCAGAGTGGCTTGGAAGCTGGCCGAGAGCGCGGGCAGGGCTCCGGCGAAGGTCGCGGCCAGGTTGGCCCCGGCGTTGATCAGGGCATTGAGGCCGGCCTGCAAGGCCGGGGCCCCGGCCAGGGCCGCGTTCAGCGCGGTCTGGAATGCCGCGTTCAGCGCGCCCAGAGAGGCTTGGAAGGCCGGCAGGCTGCCCGAGAGGGCCGCGGACAGGGTGGCCGAGAACGCGGCGTTCAGCGCGGGCAGGGCCCCACCGAAAGCAGCCGACAGTTGCGCGGCCAGCGCCGGGAAGGCCCCGGTGAAGCTGGCGGCCAGGTTCGCGCCGGCATTGAGCAGCGCATTCAACCCGGCCTGCAGGGCCGGGGCCCCAGCGAACGCGGCCGACAGGGCGGCGTTGAACGCCCCCGACAGCGCACCCAAGCTCGCTTGGAAGGCCGGCAAGCTACCCGAGAGCGCGGCGTTGATCGCCCCGGTGAACGCCGCCGACAACGTCGGCAACGTCGCCCCGAACGCCCCCGACAGTTGGGCGGCCAGGGCGGGTAGGGATCCGGCGAAGGTGGCGGCCAGGTTCTGGCTGGCGGCCAGCAGGGCGTTGAACCCGGCCGACAGGGCCGGGGCCCCGGACAGGGCGGCTGACAGCGCGGCCTGGAACGCGCCGTTCAAAGCGCCCAGGGAGGCTTGGAAGGCCGGCAGGCTGCCCGACAGGGCGGCGTTCAGCGCGCCTTGGAAGGCGGTGTTGATCGCGCCCAGGCTGGCTGAGAAGGCTGGCAGGGCACCGGAGAACGCGGCGTTCAGCGCCGCCGAGAGGCCGTTGAGGCTGCCTCCCAGGGCTGCGTTCAACGCTGCGGAGAGCCCGGCCAGGTCGAGGTTGACGCTGAGCATGGCGTTCAGGGCGGCCGAGAGGTTGGGGAAGGCCGCGGCGAGGTTGGCGGCCAGGTTCGCCCCGGCGTTGAGCAGGGCGTTGAGGCCGGCTTGCAGGGCCGGGGCCCCGGACAGGGCGGCGTTCAGCGCGGCGTTGAACGCCCCGGACAGGGCGGCCAGGCTCGCTTGGAAGGCCGGCAGGCTGCCCGAGAACGCCGCGCTCAGGGCCGCCGAGAGGGCGGCGTTGAGCGCGGGCAGGGTGGCTTGGAAGCTGGCCGAGAGCGCGGGCAGGGCTCCGGCGAAGGTCGCGGCCAGGTTGGCCCCGGCGTTGATCAGGGCGTTGAGGCCGGCCTGCAAGGCCGGGGCCCCGGCCAGGGCCGCGTTCAGCGCGGTCTGGAATGCCGCGTTCAGCGCGCCCAGAGAGGCTTGGAAGGCCGGCAGGCTGCCCGAGAGGGCCGCGGACAGGGTGGCCGAGAACGCGGCGTTCAGCGCGGGCAGGGCCCCACCGAAAGCAGCCGACAGTTGCGCGGCCAGCGCCGGGAAGGCCCCGGTGAAGCTGGCGGCCAGGTTCGCGCCGGCATTGAGCAGGGCATTCAACCCGGCCTGCAGGGCCGGGGCCCCAGCGAACGCGGCCGACAGGGCGGCGTTGAACGCCCCCGACAGCGCCCCCAAGCTCGCTTGGAAGGCCGGCAAGCTACCCGAGAGCGCGGCGTTGATCGCCCCGGTGAACGCCGCCGACAACGTCGGCAACGTCGCCCCGAACGCCCCCGAGAGCTGCGCAGCCAACGCGGGCAGTCCGGCGGTGAACGTCGCAGCGAGGTTCTGACCCGCGGCAAACAACGCATTCAACGCGCCCGTCAGCGCGGGCGCCCCGGCAAGCGCGGCACTGAACGCGGCCTGGAACGCCCCGTTCAAAGCACCCAGAGACGCCTGGAAGGCCGGCAGGCTCCCCGACAGGGCGGCGTTCAGCGCGCCCTGGAAGGCGGCACTGATGGCCGGGAACGTGGCGTTGAAGCCGGCGGACAGCGCGCCGTTGAGTGCGGCGGCCAGGGTGTTGTTGAGGGCGGCGTTCAATGCGGCGAGTCCGGTGCCGAAGCTGCCGCTGAGCTGGGCGGCCAGGTTGGCTCCGGTCTGGGCCAGGGCGTTGAGCGCGGCGGAGAATGACGGCAGCCCGCCGCCGAAAGCGGCGTTCAGCGCGGCCGTCAGCCCGTTGAGGCCGCCGGTGAATGCGCCGTTGAGGGCGGCCGACAGTCCGGCCAGACTCGCGCTCAGGTTGCCGGACAGCGCCCCGGAGAGCGATGCCGACAGGGCGGGGAACGCCGCGCTGAAGTTTGCCGCCAGGTTCTGGCCCGCGCTGAGCAGTGCGTTCAAGGCGCCCTGGAAAGCCGGAGCGCCACTGAGAGCTGCGTTGAAAGCAGCGTTGAGGGCAGTGTTCAGGCTGGCCAGTCCGGTGCCGAAGTTGCCCGCGAGCTGCGCCGCCAGTGCCGGGAAGTTACCGGCGAGGCTGGCGCCGGTCTGGACCAGGCCCTCCAGGGCAGCCGACAGAGCCGGCAGGCTCAGGGTGCCGGACAGCGCGGCTTCCAGGCCGGCCAGGCTGGCTTCGAAGCTGCCGGAAAGGGCGCCGTTGAGGGCCGCGGACAGGGCCGGCAGGGTCGCGCTGAAGTTCGCTGCCAGGTTCTGACCCGCGTTGATCAGTCCGCTGAGTCCGGCCTGCAGCGTCGGCAGACCGCCGCTGAGAGCCGCGTTCAACGCGGCGTTGAGGCTGGCCAAGCCGGTGCCGAAGGCGCCGGACAACGCGCCGTTCAGCTGCCCGGCCAATGCGGGCAGCGCTGCGCTGAAGCTGCCGGCGAGGTTCTGGCCCGCGCTGATGAGTCCGTTCAGGCCCGCCTGGAACGCCGGCAGGCCGCCGGTGAGGGCGGCGTTGAGCGCGCCGCCGAGTTGGGCGCTGAGCGCGGGCAGGGTGGCGCCGAAGTTGGTCACCAAGCCGCCGAGGCTTCCGAAGAAATTGCCGACCAGCATTCCGCCGGTCTGGGCGAGTTCGGTCAGGCCGGAGAAGTTCGCGTTCAGGCTGGCGGAGAGGTCGGCAGAAAGGTTGGCGCCGATACCGGTCCGCAGGAACGCTTCAAGGGCCGCGTTGGCGGGGCCGAACAACGCGGCGCCGTTGCCCGTGAGAGTGGCGCCAAGGCTCTGCAGGGCGACACCGGAATTGGCGATGGCTTGACCGGTCTGAGTCAGCCCCGCACCAAGTCCGGACGAGAGGGCACCCCCGGTCTGCAGGGCCAGGCCCGCGCCCAGGTTGGGCAGCGAGGCCAACGCCCGCAGCGCCGCGCCCGCGTCCAGGCTCCCCATCAGCGAGCCGGACCCGCCGATCGAACCGCCCAGGCCAGGAATGCCGAAGGTGGTGCCCAAGGCGGCGTTCACCTGTGCGGCGAGGTTGGCGAAACCGTTCTGCAATGCCGACAAGAAGCCGTCGAGGCTCACCAGCGCCGAGCCGTTGACCGCCTCGGCGGCCGCGTATGCGGTCGCGCTCTGGGTCATCATCGCGACGAATTCCTGGTGGTACGCCGTCGCTTGGGCGCTGACAGCCTGGTAGTCGGTACCCAGGGTGCCGAACAGCCGGGCGATCGCGGCCGACACCTCGTCCGCGGCCGCGGGCACGAGTTCGGTCGTCGCGCCTGCCGCAGCAGAAGTCACGTCAACCAATGATGAGCGGATACCGGCAAGCTGCTCGGCCGCCGCTTCGACGAATTCAGGCACAGCAATGACAAAGGACATGTCCATCTCCCCAGATGACCCCAATGGAACAAGCCGCGACCCAACGACGCCCGATCGTCACAGGGGCAACACGTGGGCAATAGATCCCCGTACGGAGAGGAGGTTAAACCCGTTATTTCTAAGAATTTCCGGGCAGAATCTTATAGTCTGCGAATGACCTTGTGGTCCTACCTTTTGCCCGAAATCAGCTGTGCCAGAGAGCAACTGCTCCCTCGTGTATATCAGCGCAGCGGGGGAATGTGAAGGGGCACTTCGGCGTGTCGTGTTGACAGCGGGCGAGTCGGCTCTTGTTGCGGACGCCTGGCGTGGGTACGATCTCGCGCCGTCGAATGAATTTGCAAACGACTGCATAACAATGCAGAATCGCCGAATGGTCGACACAGTTCGGGTAGCGGTCGCCGGTGCCAGTGGTTACGCGGGCGGTGAGATTCTCCGCCTGCTCCTCGGGCATCCGGCCTACGTCGACGGCCGCCTGACAATAGGCGCGGTGACAGCGGCCAGCAGTGCTGGAAGTTCTCTGGGTGAGCATCACCCGCACCTGGTTCCGCTGGCCCAGCGCGTCGTGGAGCCGACTGAGTTGGCGGTGTTGAGCGGCCACGACGTGGTCTTTCTTGCTTTGCCCCATGGACATTCGGCGGCTCTCGCCGAACAACTCGGCCCGCAGACGTTGGTCGTCGATTGCGGAGCGGACTTCCGGCTCACCGACGCGACAGCGTGGGAGCGCTTCTACGGCTCCCCGCACGCCGGCAACTGGCCTTACGGGTTGCCCGAATTGCCCGGTGGCAGGGACAGATTGAGAGGTACGCGCCGCATCGCCGTGCCCGGCTGTTACCCGACGGCGGCGCTACTCGCCCTGATGCCTGCTGTAGCAGCAGGCCTCATCGAGCCGGCCGTCACCGTCGTCGCGGTCAGTGGCACCTCCGGGGCGGGTCGGGCGGCCAAGACCGATCTGCTCGGATCGGAGGTCATCGGCTCTGCGCGGGCTTACAACATCGGTGGCGCTCACCGTCATACCCCTGAAATCGTGCAAGGGCTGCGGTCGGTCACCGACCGTGACGTGACCGTTTCCTTCACGCCGGTGCTGATTCCGACCTCTCGCGGCATTCTCGCCACCTGCACCGCCCCCACTCGTGCGCCCATCTCGCAGCTCCGCACCGCGTACGAAAAGGCCTACGACGCTGAACCTTTCATTCACCTGATGCCGGAGGGTCAGTTGCCCCGAACCGGTTCGGTGATCGGCAGCAATGCTGCACACATCGCGGTCGCCGTCGACGAGGACGCAGCGACGTTCGTCGCGATCGCCGCAATCGACAACTTGGTCAAGGGAACAGGAGGCGCTGCGGTGCAGTCGATGAATCTGGCGCTCGGTTGGCCGGAGACCGAGGGACTTTCGGTGGTCGGAGTCGCCCCATGACCGAGCCCCTGACCGACCCGGGCGACGAAGTCGCCGGCCAGACACGGTTGCTTCGCGCGCAGGGGGTCACCGCCGCGGCCGGGTTCCGGGCCGCGGGCATCGCTGCCGGTATCAAAGCGTCCGGCACCCGCGATCTGGCCATGGTGTTCAATGAGGGCCCCGACTACTCGGCGGCAGGAGTGTTCACCCGCAACAAGGTGAAGGCCGCACCGGTGCTCTGGACGCAGCAGGTGCTGACCACGGGGCAGTTGCGCGCGGTGATCCTGAATTCCGGCGGGGCGAATGCCTGTACGGGTCCCGGTGGCTTCCAGGACACCCACGCGACCGCGGAAGCCGTTGCGGCCGCGTTGTCGGACTGGGGCACCGAAACGGGTGCCATCGAGGTCGCCGTCTGCTCCACCGGCCTGATCGGCGATCGGCTGCCCATGGACAAGGTGCTCGCCGGAGTCAGCGATATCGTGCACGAGATGCACGGGGGTCTCACCGGCGGTGACGACGCTGCTCACGCCATCATGACCACCGACACCGTGCCCAAACAGGTTGCGCTGCACCACCAGAACAAGTGGACTGTCGGTGGAATGGCCAAAGGCGCCGGCATGCTGGCGCCATCACTGGCCACCATGCTCTGTGTGATCACCACCGACGCCGTCGCCGATCCGGCCGCGCTCGATCAGGCGTTACGCAGGGCCGCTGCGCTCAGTTTCGACCGCCTCGACATCGACGGAAGTTGCTCCACCAATGACACCGTCCTGCTGTTGGCGTCGGGTGCCAGTGAAATCGCGCCCACCCAGGCCGATCTCGACGACGCGGTGCTACGGGTCTGCGACGACCTGTGTGCTCAACTGCAGGCCGACGCCGAAGGTGTCACCAAGCGACTCACCGTGACGGTGACCGGGGCGGAAACCGAGGAGGACGCGGTGACCGCCGCGCGGGTCATCGCCCGCGACAGCCTGGTCAAGACCGCGGTGTTCGGGTCCGACCCCAACTGGGGCAGGGTGGTCGCAGCCGTCGGGATGGCCCCGGTAGCCCTGGACCCCGAGCGGATCACGGTGTCTTTCAACGGGTCTGTCGTGTACCAGGAGGGCGCGGGTGCTCCCGGCGCCCGCGAAGTGGATCTGTCGGGAGCCGACATCCACATCGTGGTCGACCTCGCGATCGGTGCCGGTCATGCCGACATTCGCACCACCGATCTGTCCCACGCCTACGTCGAAGAGAATTCGGCGTACAGCTCATGACCATGAACATCGACGACCTGCCCACGCAGATCAAGGCGCAGGTGCTCGCCGAGGCGCTGCCCTGGCTCAAGCAGTTGAACGGCAAAATCGTCGTCATCAAATACGGCGGCAACGCGATGACCGATGAGTCGCTGCGCCGGGCGTTCGCCGCCGACATGGCGTTCCTGCGCAACTGCGGGGTACACCCCGTGGTCGTGCACGGCGGCGGCCCACAGATCACCGCCATGCTGCGCCGCCTCGGCATCGAGGGCGATTTCAAGGGTGGATTCCGGGTCACCACACCGGAAGTACTCGACGTGGCGCGGATGGTGTTGTTCGGTCAGGTCGGTCGCGAACTGGTCAACCTCATCAATGTGCACGGCCCGTACGCGGTGGGGATCACCGGCGAGGACGCGCAACTGTTCACCGCCGTGCGGCGCAGTGTCACCGTCGACGGCGTGGACACCGACATCGGCCTGGTCGGAGACGTGGACCTGGTCAACACCGCAGCGGTAATGGATCTCATTGCGGCCAAACGTATTCCAGTGGTTTCAACGCTGGCCCCGGATGCCGAGGGAGTGGTGCACAACATCAACGCGGACACCGCGGCGGCGGCACTGGCCGAGGCGCTGGGCGCCGAAAAGCTGTTGATGCTCACCGATGTCGAGGGTCTGTACACGAGCTGGCCCGACCGCACGTCACTGGTCAGCCAAATCGATACGGCCACACTGGCGCAATTGCTCCCGAGCCTGGAGGCGGGCATGATTCCCAAAGTCGAGGCATGCCTGCGGGCGGTCACCGCCGGCGTGCCCAGCGCGCACGTCATCGACGGTCGAGTCGAACACTGCGTACTGGTCGAGCTTTTCACTGATGCCGGCACCGGCACCAAGGTGGTCTCCGCATGACCGCGACGCAGACGGTGCAGCAACGCTGGCAGGCCGTGATGATGAACAACTACGGCACTCCGGCCATGGCGCTGGCCAGCGGCGACGGAGCCGTCGTCACCGACGTGGACGGCAGGGCCTATGTCGACCTGCTCGGCGGTATCGCGGTCAACGTGCTCGGCCACCGGCATCCCGCCATCATCGAGGCGGTCACCCGGCAGCTGTCCACACTCGGCCACACCTCCAACTTGTATGCCACCGAACCGGGGATCGCGCTGGCCGAGCGGCTGGTGGCCCACCTCGGGGCGGAAGCTCAAGCCCGGGTGTTCTTCTGCAACTCCGGAACCGAGGCCAACGAGGTCGCGTTCAAGCTGACCCGGCTGACCGGTCGCACGAAAATAGTTGCGGCACAAGACGCTTTTCACGGCCGGACGATGGGCTCGCTGGCCCTGACCGGCCAGCCCAGTAAACAGGCGCCGTTCGAGCCGCTACCGGGTTACGTCACCCACGTCCCCTACGGCGATGCCGACGCACTGAGCGCCGCGGTCGACGACCACACCGCCGCGGTATTCCTCGAGCCGATCATGGGGGAGAGCGGTGTCGTCGTGCCGCCCGAGGGTTACCTGGCGGCCGCTCGCGAGATCACCGCCCGTCACCAGGCGCTGCTGGTGCTCGACGAAGTGCAGACCGGGGTGGGGCGCACCGGCGCGTTCTATGCACACCTGCACGACGGCATCACCCCGGATGTGATCACTCTGGCCAAGGGTCTGGGCGGTGGGCTGCCGATCGGGGCATGCATCGCGATCGGGCGCGCCGCCGACCTACTGACTCCTGGCCTGCACGGCAGCACCTTCGGCGGCAACCCCGTGTGCACCGCCGCGGCCCTGGCCGTCCTGCAGGTGCTGGAAGACGAGGACCTGGTGCGCAGCGCCGACACCAAAGGCAAAGCGCTGCGCCACGGTATCGAATCGCTGGGTCATCCACTGATCGACCACGTACGGGGCAGAGGCCTGCTGCAGGGCATCGTGCTGACCGCCCCACACGCCAAGGACGCGGAAGCGGCGGCCCGCGACGCCGGCTACCTGGTCAATGCGGCCGCCCCCACCGTCATTCGGCTGGCGCCACCCCTGATCATCACGGAATCTCAATTGGACGGGTTCGTCGCCGCCCTTCCAGGCATCCTCGACACAGCCGGAGCCGCACATGGTTAGGCACTTCCTGCGCGACGACGACCTCACGCCGCGCGAACAGGCCGAGGTCCTCGAACTGGCCGCCACATTGAAGAAAGACCCGTACAGCCGTCGTCCCCTGGAGGGGCCGCGCGGTGTCGCGGTCATCTTCGACAAGAACTCCACCCGCACCAGGTTCTCCTTCGAGATGGGTATCGCCCAGCTCGGCGGGCATGCCGTGGTGGTCGACGGGCGCAACACCCAACTGGGGCGCGATGAGACTCTGGAAGACACCGCACGGGTGTTGTCCCGCTTCGTCGACGCCATCGTGTGGCGCACCTTCGGGCAGGAACGGCTGCAGGCCATGGCCTCCACCGCGTCGGTGCCCGTCGTCAACGCGCTCTCCGACGAGTTCCATCCCTGCCAGGTCCTGGCCGACCTGCAGACCATCGCGGAACGCAAAGGCTCACTGCACGGCCTGAAGATGACCTACCTCGGTGACGGCGCCAACAACATGGCCCACTCCCTGATGCTGGGCGGAGTGACCGCCGGCATGCACGTCACCGTCGCTGCACCCGAAGGTTTCACACCCGACCCGGACGTGGTGGCGGCGGCCCGCGCCCGCGGTGAGGAGACCGGGGGCGCGGTGACGGTGACCGCTGACGCCGACGCGGGCGCGGCCGGCGCCGACGTCCTGGTCACCGACACCTGGGTGTCGATGGGCCAGGAGGACGACGGCCTGGACCGTGTCAAGCCGTTCCGGCCGTTCCAGGTCAACCAGCGCCTGCTCACCCTGGCCAACCCCGATGCCCTTGTGCTGCATTGCCTTCCGGCGCATCGCGGTGACGAGATCACCGACGAGGTGATCGACGGCCCGGCCAGTGCGGTGTGGGACGAGGCCGAGAACCGCCTGCACGCCCAGAAGGCGCTGCTGGTGTGGCTGCTGGAGCGCTCGCGATGACGGCCAAAGCGGCGCCCGAGGTCAGCGCCAACCGCGCCGGCCGGCAGGCCCGCATCGTCGCGATCCTGTCCACAGCCGAGGTGCGCAGCCAGAGCGAACTGGCCGCCCGGCTGGCCGCCGAAGGCATCGACGTCACCCAGGCCACCCTGTCACGCGACCTGGAGGAACTCGGCGCGATCAAACTGCGCGGCGCCGACGGCGGCGTCGGCGTCTACGTCGTGCCCGAAGACGGCAGTCCCGTCCGCGGCGTCGCCGGCGGCACCGGACGGCTCTCCCGGCTGCTCGGTGAGCTGCTGGTTTCCACCGATGCCAGCGCGAACCTGGCGGTGCTGCGCACCCCGCCCGGCGGGGCCCATTATCTGGCCAGCGCGATCGACCGCGCGGCGTTACCGTACGTCGTCGGCACGATCGCCGGTGACGACACGGTGTTCGTGGTGGCCCGCGAACCGATGACCGGCGCCGAATTGGCTTCTGCGCTGGAAGAACTTAAGTAGATCTCAAATACACTGCTGCAGACTTTGCACAAGCAAAAGGAGAACTGTTCATGTCAGAGCGCGTCATCCTGGCGTATTCCGGCGGCCTGGACACCTCGGTGGCCATCAGCTGGATAGGCAAGGAGACCGGCCGCGAGGTCGTTGCGGTGGCGATCGACCTCGGCCAGGGCGGCGAGGACATGGAGGTGGTGCGCCAGCGGGCAATGGACTGCGGCGCCGTGGAAGCGGTCGTCGTCGACGCCCGCGACGAGTTCGCCGAGGGCTACTGCCTGCCGACCATCCTCAACAACGCGCTGTACATGGACCGCTACCCGCTGGTGTCGGCCATCAGCCGGCCACTGATCGCCAAGCATCTGGTGGCCGCCGCACGCGAACACGGCGGCAGCATCGTCGCGCACGGCTGCACCGGCAAAGGCAACGACCAGGTCCGTTTCGAAGTCGGCTTCGCCTCGCTCGCACCTGATCTCGAGGTGCTGGCACCGGTCCGTGACTACGCGTGGACGCGGGAGAAAGCGATCGCCTTCGCCGAAGAGAACGCCATCCCGATCAACGTCACCAAGCGCTCGCCGTTCTCCATCGACCAGAACCTCTGGGGCCGTGCCGTCGAGACCGGCTTCCTCGAGCACCTGTGGAACGCCCCCACCAAGGACGTCTACTCCTACACCGAAGACCCGACCGTCAACTGGAA
Organism: Mycobacterium sp. 23; assembly: GCF_048287075.1. Lineage (NCBI taxonomy): Bacteria > Bacillati > Actinomycetota > Actinomycetes > Mycobacteriales > Mycobacteriaceae > Mycobacterium > Mycobacterium sp. 23. The sequence goes on along the minus strand of NZ_JBLVUX010000005.1, from coordinate 751,667 downwards.
CACCCCCGACGAGGTGATCATCGGCTTCGAGCAGGGCACACCGGTCACCATCGACGGCAGACGGGTGACCGTGTTGCAGGCCATCGAGGAGCTCAACCGCCGGGCCGGGGCCCAGGGCGTCGGGCGCCTCGACGTCGTCGAGGACCGGCTGGTGGGCATCAAGAGCCGCGAAATCTACGAGGCCCCGGGCGCGATGGTGCTGATCACCGCGCACGCCGAGCTCGAACACGTGACGCTGGAACGCGAGCTCGGCCGGTTCAAGCGGCACACCGATCAGCGCTGGGCCGAGCTGGTGTACGACGGCCTGTGGTACTCGCCGCTGAAGGTGGCTCTGGAGAGCTTCGTGGCCACCACCCAGGAGCACGTCACCGGCGAGATCAGGCTGGTGCTGCACGGCGGCCACATCGCGGTCAACGGCCGCCGCAGCGCCGAGTCGCTCTACGACTTCAACCTGGCCACCTACGACGAGGGCGACACCTTCGACCAGTCGATGGCCAAGGGCTTCGTCTACGTGCACGGGTTGTCGTCGAAGCTGTCCGCCCGCCGGGACATGCGGTGACTTTCCTCCCGCGAGCAGACACAAACTCGCACGATTTAGCCGCTCAGAGTGCGAGTTTGTGTCTGCTCGCGAGGCAGAGGTGCACCCTGCTCGCGAGGCAGAGGTGCCCCCTGCTCGCGAGGCAGAGGTGACCCCGTGAGCACCAACGAGGGGTCGCTGTGGGGCGGCCGGTTCGCCGGGGGGCCGTCCGAAGCACTCGCCGCGCTGAGCAAGTCCACCCACTTCGACTGGGTGCTGGCGCCCTATGACATCACCGCATCCCGGGCGCACGCGATGGTGCTCTACCACGCGGGCCTGCTGACCGACGACCAGCGCGACGGCCTGCTGGCCGGCCTGGACAGCCTCGCCGAGGACGTGGCCGACGGCAGCTTCGGACCTGTCGTCACCGACGAGGATGTGCACGCGGCCCTGGAACGCGGCCTGATCGACCGGGTCGGGACGGACCTGGGGGGCCGGCTGCGCGCCGGGCGCTCCCGCAACGACCAGGTGGCCACCCTGTTCCGGATGTGGCTGCGCGACGCGGTGCGCCGGGTCGCCGACGGGGTACTCGAGGTCGTCGCGGCACTCGCCGAACAGGCCGGCACCCATCCGACCGCGATCATGCCGGGCAAAACCCACATGCAATCCGCCCAGCCGATCCTGCTGGCACACCATCTGCTGGCTCATGCGCACCCGCTGCTGCGAGACGTGGACCGCATCGTCGACTTCGACAAGCGTGCCGCCATCTCCCCGTACGGATCCGGCGCCCTGGCCGGCTCATCCCTGGGGCTGGATCCCGACGCGATCGCCGCGGAACTGGGTTTCACCGCCGCCGCGGAGAATTCCGTGGACGCCACCGCGGCCCGTGATTTCGCCGCCGAAGCGGCGTTCGTGTTCGCCATGATCGCGGTCGACCTGTCGCGGCTGGCCGAGGACATCATCCTCTGGAGTTCGACCGAGTTCGGCTACGTGACTCTGCACGACTCCTGGTCCACCGGCAGCTCGATCATGCCCCAGAAGAAGAACCCCGACATCGCCGAACTGGCCCGCGGCAAGTCCGGGCGGCTGATCGGCAACCTGACCGGGCTGCTGGCGACGCTGAAGGCCCAGCCCCTTGCCTATAACCGTGACCTGCAGGAAGACAAGGAGCCGGTGTTCGACTCGGTGGCCCAGCTGGAGCTGGTGCTGCCGGCGATGGCCGGGCTCGTCGGCAGCCTGACGTTCCATGTGGACCGGATGGCGGCGCTGGCGCCGGCCGGCTACACCCTGGCCACCGACATCGCCGAATGGCTGGTACGCCAGGGCGTGGCATTCCGGTCGGCGCATGAGGCCGCCGGCGCCGCGGTGAAGGCCGCCGAGCAACGCGGTGTCGGGCTGCAGGAATTGACCGATGACGAGCTGGCCGCCATCAGCCCCGAGCTCACCCCCAGCGTCCGCGACGTGCTCACCATCGAAGGATCGGTGTCCTCGCGTGACGCGCGAGGGGGTACCGCACCGGTCCGGGTCGCCGATCAACTGCTCGCCGTCACCGAGGTTGCGGGCCGCCTGCGGCAGCAGCTGCGTGGCTGAGCGGCGCGCCGCTCTTTTTGCCGGGCAGCTTGGCCGCGACTAAACTTCCTGCTCTACGCGCTTCCGTTGAACTTTCGACTGAACGATGCGGCCTCGATGTTCGTGCAAAAGGGGTGGGACCAATGAGTGTCATCGCAGGTGTCTTCGGTGCCCTGCCGCCCTACCGCTATTCGCAGCAGGAACTCACCGACATGTTCGTCAGCATTCCCGAGTTCGAGGAATACGAGGACATCGTCCGGCAGCTGCATGCAAACGGGAAGGTCAACAGTCGCCACCTGGTCATGCCCCTGGAGCAGTACCCGCGGTTGAACGACTTCGGTGCGGCGAACGACATCTTCATCGACAAGGCGGTGGACCTGGGCGTCGAGGCGCTGATGGGTGCGCTCGACGAGGCCGGACTGCGTCCCGAAGACCTCGACGTGCTCATCACCACTACGGTCACCGGTCTGGCGGTGCCGTCGCTGGACGCCCGGATTGCCGGGCGGGTGGGGCTGCGCCCCGACGTGCGACGGGTGCCCCTGTTCGGACTGGGTTGCGTGGCGGGGGCGGCCGGGGTGGCCCGGCTACACGACTATCTGCGGGGTGCCCCGGACGGCATCGCGGCCCTGGTTTCGGTCGAGCTGTGTTCCCTCACCTTCCCCGGCTACAAGCCGTCGGTGGCCGGCCTGGTGGGCAGCGCACTGTTCGCCGACGGTGCCGGCGCGGTTGTCGCGGTGGGAGAGCGGCGCGCCGCCGAGGTGGGCGCCGGCGGGCCGAGCGTCATCGATTCGCGCGGCCACCTCTATCCAGATTCGTTGCGCACCATGGGATTCGATGTCGGAGCCGGTGGCTTCGAGCTCGTCCTGTCCAAGGATGTGGCGGCCGTGGTCGAACAGTATCTGCGCACCGACGTCACCGGTTTCCTGGCCGAGCACGGCCTGACCACCGCGGACATCGGCGCATGGGTGACTCATCCCGGCGGGCCCAAGATCATCGAGGCGATCACCGAGACCCTCAACCTGCCGGCGGAGGCTTTGGAACTCACCTGGCGCTCCCTGGGCGAGATCGGCAACCTGTCGTCGGCGTCGGTGCTGCACGTGCTGCGTGACACCCTCGCCAAGCCACCGCCCAGTGGCAGCCCCGGACTGATGATCGCGATGGGGCCCGGCTTCTGTTCCGAGCTGGTCCTGTTGCGCTGGCACTGAATGCCGTGAGCACTCAAGACGAGCTCATTGCCGCCCTTCGCAGATCCCTCAAGGAAAACGAGCGGCTCAAGCGCGAGAACCGCGATTACCTGACCCGGGCCACGGAGCCGATTGCATTGGTGGGCATGGCCTGCCGTTATCCGGGCGGGGTGGACACCCCGGAGGCTCTCTGGGAGATGGTGGCCGCCGGGCGCGACGTGGTCACCGAATTCCCCGGTGACCGGGGCTGGGACCTGGCCGGGTTGTTCGACCCCGACCCGGACGCCGTCGGCAAGTCCTACACCCGCTCGGGCGGTTTCCTGACCGATGTCGCGGGCTTCGACGCGCAGTTCTTCGGGATCGCGCCCAGCGAGGTGCTGGCGATGGATCCCCAGCAGCGGTTGCTGCTCGAGGTTTCGTGGGAGGCGTTGGAGCGCAGTGGGATTGATCCGCTGACCCTGCGCGGTTCGTCGACGGGCGTGTTCGCCGGAATATTTCACGGCTCCTACGGCGGTCAGGGCCGCGTGCCCGGTGAGTTGGAGCGGTACGGGTTGCGTGGCTCAACGCTCAGTGTGGCGTCGGGCCGCGTGGCCTACGTGCTCGGCCTGGAAGGTCCTGCGGTTTCGGTGGATACGGCGTGTTCGTCGTCGCTGGTGGCGCTGCATCTGGCGGTGCAGTCGCTGCGGTCGGGGGAGTGCGACCTGGCGCTGGTGGGCGGCGTGACGGTGATGGCCACCCCGGCCATGTTCATCGAATTCAGCCGGCAGCGCGCGCTTTCCGCCGACGGTCGGTGCAAGGCGTATGCCGGCGCCGCCGACGGGACCGCGTTCTCCGAGGGCGCCGGCGCTCTCGTCGTCGAGCGGTTGGCCGATGCTCGCCGGTTGGGTCATCCGGTGCTGGCCGTGGTGCGTGGCTCGGCGGTCAATCAGGATGGCGCCTCCAACGGCCTTGCCACGCCGAACGGTCCGTCCCAGCAGCGGGTGATTCGCGCCGCACTGGCCGGCGCCCGCCTCAGCACGGCGGACGTGGACGTCGTCGAGGGCCACGGAACGGGTACCACGCTCGGGGATCCCATTGAGGCGCAGGCTATTTTGGCGACCTACGGCCAGGATCGCGAGGAGCCGCTGTGGCTGGGGTCGATCAAGTCGAACATGGGTCACACGTCGGCGGCGGCCGGCGTCGCGGGTGTCATGAAGATGACACTGGCGATGCAGCATGCGGTACTGCCGCAGACGCTGCATGTCGATGTGCCGACGCCGCATGTGGATTGGTCGGCCGGCGCGGTGTCGTTGTTGACTGAACAGCGGCCCTGGCCGGAGCGCGGACGGCCGCGCCGGGCCGCGGTGTCGTCGTTCGGGATCAGTGGGACCAACGCGCATGTGATCCTGGAACAGCCGGTCCTCATCGACACGCCCGGGGATACACCCGAGCCGAAGAGCCGCGTGGTGCCGTGGGTGCTGTCGGCACGCTCTCCCGAGGCACTGGCCAACCAGGCCCGCCGACTGTCGGCGCACGTAACAACCAGCGGGGTGCGGCCGGTGGACGTCGGCTGGTCTCTGATCAGCACGCGCTCCCTGTTCGACCACCGCGCGGTGGTGCTCGGCACCGACCCCGCCGAGTTCATCGACGGACTCACCGGTCTGGCGGCCGGGGACGCAGGTCCCGGCGTCACCGTCGGGCGAGCCCGGCCGGTGGGCAAAACGGTGTTCGTCTTCCCGGGCCAGGGTTCGCAGTGGGCTGGCATGGGGCTCGAATTGCTGGACAGCTCAGCGGTATTCGCTGACCAGCTGCAGCGCTGCGAGAAGGCCCTGCGGGAGCACGTGGACTGGTCGCTCATCGACGTGATCCGCTCCGCGCCGGGCGCACCCCCGCTGGACCGGGTCGACGTGGTGCAACCGGCGCTGTGGGCGCTCATGGTGTCGCTCGCCGAATTGTGGCGGTCCCTCGGTGTCGCCCCGGACGCGGTGATCGGCCACTCGCAGGGCGAGATCGCGGCCGCCTACGTGGCCGGCGCGCTCTCCCTGGAGGATGCCGCCACGGTGGTGGCGCTGCGCAGCCGGTTGCTGAGACAGTTGTCCGGCGCCGGTGGCATGGCTTCGCTGGCTCTCGGTCTCGACGACGTCGAGCAATTGCTGGTGCCCTGGGCGGGCCGGTTGAATATCGCTGCGGTCAACGGGGTTTCGTCGATCGTCGTGTCAGGCGAGGTGAACGCCGTCGCCGAACTGGTGAGCCGATGTGATGTGCAGGGCATCCGAGCACGGCGTATCGACGTCGACTACGCGTCGCACTCCTTCCACGTCGACGCCATCCGCGACGACCTCGCCGCCGCACTCAAAGACATCGCACCCCGCTCGTCGCCGGTGGCGTTCTACTCGACCGTGACCGGCGCGCTGCTGGACACCGCCGCGTTGGACGCCGACTACTGGTACCAGAGTCTGCGGCAGACAGTCCAATTCGAAGCTGCCGTGCGTGCTGCTGCGGCCGCCGGCTGCCAGGTCTTCATCGAATCGAGTCCACACCCGGTATTGATCGCCGGCATCGAGGAGACACTGGGTCCGGAGCAGTCCGTGATCGTCCCGTCGTTGGGCCGCAACGACGGAGCGCTACAACGATTCTGGCGGTCGGCGGCGCAGGCTCAGGTAGCGGGCGTGGGGGTGGACTGGACGCCGGTGTTCGAGGGTGCGCGCCGGGTCGCGTTGCCCACGTATGGTTTCGTGCGGCGCCGCTTCTGGCTGACCGAGTCGGGCGATCACGATGTGCGCCGCGCCGGGCTGGTGGGCGCCGCGCACGACCTGCTGGGTGCTGTCGTCGAACGGCCCGACTCCGGCGGGCTGGTGTTGACGGGGCAGTTGTCCGTGTCGGCCCAGCCGTGGTTGGCCGATCACGCGGTGACCGGCACCGTGCTATTCCCCGGCGCGGGCCTGGTGGAGCTGGCCCTGCGCGCCGGTGAGGAGGCCGGCTGCCCGCTGCTGCAGGAGTTGACCTTGTCGACACCGTTGAGGCTGCCCGCCCAGAGTGGTGTGCGCGTGCAAGCGGTGGTGGGGGCCGCCGACGATGCGGGCAACCGGGAGATCTCGGTGTACTCCCTCGGATCGGGACCAAAGTGGACGCAGCACGCCACCGGCACCCTGGGGACGAATCCGCCCGCCCCGCAGGCGGATTTGTCCGGGTGGCCGCCCGTCGGCGCGGTGGCCGTCGATCTCGCGGATGCCTACCCACGATTGGCCCGCCGCGGCTACCAGTACGGCCCGGCTTTCCACGGCCTGCAGGCGATGTGGCAGTCGCCCGACCACATCTTCGCCGAAATCACGCTGCCCGGCGGACTCACCACCACCGGGTTCGGCATCCATCCGGCGTTGCTGGACGCGGCCCTGCATGCGCTGGGGGTGGCCGGCGAGCAGGACGCGACGGTGCTGCCGTTCTCCTGGCAGGGGGTGTCTTTGCACGCCTCCGGTGCCACTCGGCTGCGTGTCCGCATCACCCCCGTCGGCACCGACTCCGTGGCCCTGGACCTGGCCGATCCGTGGGGCCTACCGGTGCTGACGGTGCGCGAACTAACCTTCCGTCCGCTGGTCGCCGGGTCGCTTGCGGCGGCTGGAGGCGGCGATGCCGGTTTGTTCCAGATCCAGTGGACGCCCGTCGCTCCCGCGGCCTCGGATGGGGCGCCGATGACGGTGTGGCAGCCGCGGTCCGAGGAAGGCCCACCCGAGTCGGTGTATTCGGCCACCCACGCGGCGCTGAGCCGGCTGCAGTCCTGGCTGGCCGGTGACGACCGTGGCGTTCTGGTTGTGCAAACCCACGGCGCCGTCGGGTTGGCCGGGGAAGACGTTTCGGACCTGGCGGGTGCGGCGGTGTGGGGTCTGGTGCGTTCGGCTCAGGCAGAGCACCCCGGACGGGTGATCCTGCTCGACTCCGACGGCTCGCTGGACGCAGGCGAACTGATCGGGTGCGATGAGCCGCAACTGGTGGTGCGTCAGGGGGTCGCTTACCAGGCACGCCTGAAGCCGGCCGAATCATCGGCGCTGGAACTACCCGCACCGCAGCAGCAGTGGCGACTGGTCACCGGTGGCGGCGGCACGCTGGACGACGTCGGGGTGGGCCCGCTCGACAGGGCGGAGTTGGCCCCCGGGCAGGTGCGGGTCGCGGTGGCGGCGGTGGGGGTGAACTTCCGGGACGTGCTGGTGGCGTTGGGCATGTATCCCGGCGGCGGCGAGTTGGGGGTCGAAGGCGCCGGCGTGGTCACCGAGGTCGGGCCCGGTGTGCGGGATGTCGCCGTCGGTGACGCGGTGCTCGGTTTACTGGGTGTGGTGGGCCCGGAAGCGGTGGTCGATCGGCGATTGGTGGCGGCGGTACCGGCGGGCTGGTCAATGCCGCAGGCCGCCGGAGTGCCGGTGGTGTTCCTGACCGCGTGGTACGGATTGTCGGTGCTGGGGGCGGCCAAGGCCGGTGAGCGGGTGCTGGTCCACGCGGGCACCGGCGGGGTGGGGATGGCCGCGGTGCAACTCGCCCGGTACTGGGGTCTGGAGGTCTTCGCCACCGCGAGCCGTGGTAAGTGGGACACGTTGCGCGCCATGGGTTTCGACGATGAACACATCGGTGATTCGCGGACGCTGGATTTCGAGGACAGGTTCCGGGTGGCCACCGGTGGTGCCGGTGTCGACCTGGTGCTCAACTCGCTCGCCGGGGAGTTCGTCGACGCCTCGCTTCGACTGCTGGCGCCGGGCGGACGTTTCATCGAGATGGGAAAGACCGATCTTCGTGACCCCCAGGATATCGCGCAACGCGGAATCGCTTATCGCGCATTCGATCTGATTGAGGCGGGGCCAGACCTCACCGCTGAGATGCTGGCCGGGGTGATGGCACTGTTCGACGCCGGGCTGTTGAACACACTGCCGTTCAAAACCTTTGACGTCCAGCGGGTTCGTCAGGCGTACCGGTACGTCAGTCAGGCTCGGCACACCGGCAAGGTGGTGCTGACCCTCGACCCGCTCGCCACCGGCACCGCGCTGATCACCGGTGGCACCGGAATGGCGGGCGCGGCGCTGGCCCGCCACCTCGTTTCCCGCCACCGGGTACCCAGCATCGTGCTGGTGAGCCGCTCCGGTGCGCAAGCTCCGGACACCTCGGAGTTGGTGGCGGAGTTGCGCGCGGCCGGCGCGCAGGTGTCGGTGGCGTCCGCAGATGTGGCCGACCGGGACGCCGTCGCCGGGTTGCTGTCGCAGATACCGCAGCGGTTCCCGCTGCGTGCGGTGATCCACGCCGCCGGCGTTCTCGATGACGGGTTGATCGCGACGCTGACTCCCGAGCGGCTGGATGCGGTATTGCGGGCCAAGGTCGACGGAGCGTGGCATCTGCACGAACTCACCCGGGACCTGGATCTAACTGCGTTCGTGATGTTCTCGTCGATGGCCGGCATCCTGGGTACTGCCGGCCAGGGAAACTATGCGGCGGCCAACAGTTTCCTCGACGCGCTGGCCGAGCACCGTCGGGGACTGGGATTGCCCGCCACATCCGTGGCGTGGGGGTTGTGGGAACAGGCCAGCGCGATGACACGACACCTGGGGGACCGCGACAAGGCCAGGATGAGCCGGGTCGGCCTGGCGACGCTCTCCACGGGGCAGGCGCTGAATTTGTTCGACGGCGCCCTGCTGGCCGATAGCGCCGTCGTCGTCGCCACCCGGGTGGACACCGCCGCACTCAGTGACGACGCGCCCGCTCTGCTCGGTGAGCTGGTCCGCCGCCCCATTCGCAGGGCGGTTGCGGCGGCGGAGGTTTCGACGACCGGCCTGGCCGCGCGGCTCTCCGGGCTCACCTCCGAACAGCGTCACCGCGAGCTCGTCGAGGTGGTGTGCAGCAATGCGGCGACGGTGCTGGGCCGCTCCGGAACCGCCGACATCGGCGCCCAGCGCGCCTTCCAGGAACTGGGTTTCGACTCGCTGACGGCCGTCGAACTGCGCAATCGTCTCAAAACCGCCACCGGCCTTACACTTTCGCCCACCCTGATCTTCGATTACCCCAGTCCCAGCGCGCTGGCCGCGCATCTCGACGACCGATTGTCCGGTCCCACGGGAGACGCCGACCCGTCGGCGCGCTTCGAAGATCTCGCCCGTGAGCTGGACAGCCTTGTCCGTCAAACTGATTGGAGCGCCGAGGAACGAGCGAAGCTGGCCCACCGGCTGCACGATGTCCTGGCCGACCTGGCCCTCGACGACGATCTCGCGGCCGCCAGTGAGAGCGAACTCTTTGCCATCCTCGACGAAGAACTCGAATCCTGAGAAACCAAGGAACATCAGTGGACGCCACCAAGCAGGTTGACTACCTGAAACGCCTGACCGCGGACCTGCGCCGCACCCGGCGGCGCCTGTCCGAGTTGGAGGAGAGGCTCGCCGAGCCGGTAGCCGTGGTGGGCATGAGTTGCCGTTACCCCGGTGGTGCGGATTCCCCGGAAGCCCTGTGGCAGTTGCTGATCGACGGTCGCGACGGCGTCGCAGACTTTCCGGCGGACCGCGGCTGGGATGTCGAGGGGATGTATGACCCCGACCCCGATGCGCTCGGGAAGACCTATACCCGGCGGGGCAGTTTTCTCCAAGACGCCGGCGACTTCGATGCCGGGTTCTTCGGTATCGGGCCCAACGAAGCTCTCGCCATGGATCCCCAGCAGCGGGTGCTGCTCGAAGTGTCGTGGGAAGCGCTGGAGCGGGCCGGCATCGATCCGACCTCGTTGCGGGGCAGCGCCACCGGCGTGTTCGCCGGGGTGATCCACGCCGGCTACGGCGGCGAAGTCAAGGGTGAGCTGGAGGGTTACGGTCTCACCGGCTCCACGCTGAGTGTGGCGTCGGGCCGGGTGGCCTACGTGCTGGGTCTGGAGGGCCCGGCGGTGTCGGTGGACACGGCGTGTTCGTCGTCGCTGGTGGCGCTGCACCTGGCCGCGCAGTCGTTACGTTCCGGCGAGTGTGATCTGGCGCTGGTGGGCGGGGTCACCGTGATGGCCACGCCCGGTGGATTCGTGGAATTCAGCAGGCAGCGCGCGCTGGCCGCCGACGGCCGCTGCAAGGCGTACGCGGCCGCGGCGGACGGCACGTCGTGGGCCGAGGGCGCCGGGGTCCTGGTGGTGGAGCGGCTGGCCGATGCGCAACGGCTGGGCCATGAGGTGTTGGCGGTGGTGCGTGGTTCGGCGGTCAATCAGGACGGCGCCTCCAACGGCCTCACCGCGCCGAACGGGCCGTCCCAGCAGCGGGTGATCCGGGCCGCGCTGGCCAGCGCGCGCCTCGGCGTGGCCGATGTCGATGTGGTCGAAGGCCACGGGACCGGGACCATGCTCGGCGATCCGATTGAGGCGCAAGCGATCTTGGCGACGTATGGCCAGGATCGTCAGGAACCGCTGTGGCTGGGCTCGATCAAGTCCAACCTCGGTCATTCGTCCGCGGCGGCGGGGGTGGCCGGGGTGATCAAGATGGTGCTGGCGATGCGGCACGGGGTGATGCCGAAGACGTTGCACGTGGATGCGCCCACCCCGCACGTGGATTGGTCGGCGGGAGCGGTGTCGTTGCTCACCGAGGCGCGGCCGTGGCCGGCGCCCGGCCGGCCGCGGCGGGCGGGTGTCTCGTCCTTCGGAATCAGCGGCACCAACGCGCACGTCATCCTGGAGCAGGCTCCGGCACCGGAAGCCGTTGCCCCGGAACCGTTCACCGGTCCGGTCCCGTGGGTGCTGTCGGCACGCTCGCCGGCCGCCCTGGCCAATCAGGCCCGGCGGCTGCTGGCGCACATCCGCTCCGACGCGGAAGTCCGTCCCCTGGATGTGGGCTGGTCGCTGGTGAGCACCCGTTCGCTGTTCGAGCATCGGGCCGTGGTGGTAGGTACCGAACGCGCACAGTTTCAGGAGGCGCTGGCGGGCCTGGTCGCCGGCCAGCCGTCCGGGGACGTCGCGGTGGGCCGGACCCGTCCGGTGGGCCAGACGGCATTCGTATTCCCGGGGCAGGGCGCGCAATACCTGGACATGGGCCGGGCGCTGCATGAGCGGTTCCCGGTCTTCGCCAAGGCCTTCGACGCGGCGACCGACGCACTGAACGGTCACCTCAGGCTGCCGCTGCAACAGGTCATCTGGGGTACCGACGCCGCGCTGCTGGAGAGCACCGAGTTCGCCCAGCCGGCGCTGTTCGCCGTCGAGGTGGCGTTGGCGGCGCTGCTGCAATCCTGGGATGTGGTCCCCGATCTGGTGCTCGGACACTCGGTCGGCGAGATCGCGGCCGCACACGTGGCCGGGGTCCTCTCACTCGAGGATGCGGCGCGGCTGGTCGCGGTGCGCGGGCGCCTGATGGCCGCGCTGCCGGCCGGCGGTGTGATGGTCGCGGTGGCGGCCAGTGAGGCGGAGGCGCTCGCCGAGCTGGGACCCGGTGCCGGCATCGCCGCCGTGAACGCGCCTGAATCGGTGGTGGTTTCGGGTGAGCAGGCCGCGGTGGACGCGGCTGTGCAGGCCCTGGCCGCCCGTGGCCGGCGGGTGCACCGGCTCGCCGTCTCCCACGCGTTTCATTCGGCACTGATGGAACCCATCCTCACGGAGTTCGCGGCGGCACTCGCCGGGATGGTCGTGTCGCCGCCGCGGATCAGCCTGCTGTCGAACGTCACCGGTCAACTGGCCGGACCCGGGTACGGGTCCGCTGACTACTGGGCTGAGCACGTGCGCGAGCCGGTGCGGTTCGCCGACAGCGTGCGCCTGGCGGAATCGTTGGGGGCCAAGGCCTTCGTCGAGGCCGGACCCAGCGGCGGACTGATGACCCTGGCCGAGCAGTCCCTGGCGGCGGAGCCGGTGGCGGCTACCTTGCTGGTCAAAGACCGTCCCGAAGTCGATTCGCTGTTGGTCGCTCTCGGCCGGTTGTTCACCGCCGGTGTCGGCGTGCAGTGGCGCGAGGCGTTCGCCGGCCTCGGAGGTCAGCGGGTGGGGTTGCCGACCTACGGCTTTGCCCGTCAGCACTTCTGGTTGGCCGAACTGGGTGTGGGACCGGCCCAGTTGGCCACGGTAGGCCTGGCCGGCAGTGGACACCCGCTGCTGGGTGTGGTGGTGGAACGGCCCGATGTCGGTGGTGTGGTGTTGAGCGGTTCGCTCTCACCCGCGGTGCAAGGGTGGTTGGCCGATCACGTCGTCAGCGGGGTGGTGCTCTATCCGGGCGCCGGGTTCGTGGAGCTGGTGCTGCGGGCTGGCGACGAGGCCGGCGCCCCGGTCATCGAGGAGCTGACCCTGTTGGCCCCGTTGGTGTTACCGGCCGGCGGCGCGGTGCCGGTACAGGTGGTAGTCGCGGCGGCCGATGACACCGGACGCCGCGGCGTCTGGGTGTATTCGGCTGCAAAGGAAGCGGATTCGTGGGTGTTGCACGCCGAGGGCGTCCTCGGCCCCGGCACCCTCCGGGGCGGAGCGGATCTGTCGGCCTGGCCTCCGGTAGGCGCGCGGGCAGTCGACGTTTCGGGGGTGTACGAGCAGCTGGCAGCGCGCGGCTACGGCTACGGGCGGGCGTTCCAGGGTGTGCGGGCGGTGTGGCGGCGCGGACGCGAGGTCTTCGCCGAGGTGGCCGCGCCCGAAGGGGTGAACGTGCGGCGCTTCGGAATTCACCCCGCGCTACTGGATGCCGCGCTGCACGCGTGGGGACTGGTGGAGGGCGGAGAGCAGCTGGCATTGCCGTTCTCCTGGCAGGGGGTGACGCTGCATGCCGCGGGCTCGTCTCGGCTGCGGGTTCGCCTGGCTCCCACCGGCGACGGTTCGGTCTCGGTGGAGCTGGCCGATTCTTCGGGCCTGCCGGTGCTGTCCGTGCGGGAGTTGGTGGTGCGCGCGGTCTCCGAGCAGGCGTTGCTGGCCGCGGCGCCGGTGGGTGCCAAACCGGGCGACGGGCTGCTCGAGGTGATGTGGACACCGTTGCCGCACAACGGTAATGACACCATCACCGTGAAGTCGGTCTGGACGCCGCAGTCGGATGCGGACCTGCCCGGGGCGGTGTCGGATGCCGCGCACCGGACATTGCGGGCGCTGCAGGAGCATCTGAGCTCCGACGGTGTGCTCGCCGTGGTGACGCGTGGTGCGGCAGCACTGGCCAACGAGGCAGTGTCGAACCTGGCGGGCGCGGCGGTGTGGGGCCTGGTGCGTTCGGCTCAGGCCGAGCACCCGGGCCGGATCGTGCTGATCGATTCCGACGACTCGGTGCCGGTCGGGGAGGCGCTGAGGCGCGGGGAGCCGCAACTGATCGTGCGGTCGGGCACGGTGTACGGCGCTCGACTGGTGCGCGCGTCCTCATCGGTGCTGGAACTGCCGGAGGACTTGTGGCGGTTGGGCGCCGGAGCCGGGGGGACGCTGGAGGAGCTGACCGCCCGGCCCTGTGAGCGGATGGAACTCGGCGCGGGACAGGTCCGGGTTGCGGTGGGGGCGGTAGGCGTCAACTTCCGCGACGTGATGCTGGCACTGGGCATGTATCCCGGTTCCGCGGACCTCGGCGTCGAAGGTGCCGGGGTGGTCGTGGAGGTGGGCCCCGGTGTCACCGGGTTGTCGGTCGGCGACGCCGTGATGGGTCAACTGGGCGCGGCGGCGTCCGAAGCGGTCGTGGATCAGCGGATCGTGACGAGGGTACCGGCGGGCTGGTCGTTGGCCACCGCCGCCAGCGTGCCGGTGGTGTTCTTGACGGCGCTCTACGGCCTGTCGATCTTGGGTGGACTCCGGGCCGGTGAGCGGGTGCTGGTTCACGCCGGTGCGGGCGGGGTGGGCATGGCCGCGATCCAGTTGGCGCGGCACTGGGGGTGTGAAGTTTTCGCCACGGCCAGCCAGGGCAAGTGGGATACGTTGCGGGCCATGGGTTTCGACGACGATCACATCGGCGATTCCCGGACCTTGGACTTCGAGGAGAAGTTCCGGGCGGTCACTCGCGGCGACGGGGTGCACGTCGTGCTCAACTCGCTGGCCGGCGAGTTCCTGGACGCGTCATTGCGGCTGACGTCCCCGGGCGGACGGTTCCTGGAGATGGGCAAGACCGATGTCCGCGACCCGCAAGTCGTCGCTACACAGCATCGCGGGGTTCGTTACCAGGCGTTCGACCTGTTCGAGGCCGGACCCGACCTGATGGCGCAGATGTACGACGAGATACTGGGATTGATGCGCGCCGGAGCGCTGAAACCGTTGCCCATCACGGTTTTCGATGTGCGACGAGTGCAGCAGGCGTATCGATTCGTCAGCCAGGCCCGCCACGTGGGCAAGGTGGTGCTGACGGTGCCGAACGGGCCTGCGGGCGCGCAGTCGCCGCTCACCGGTGCCTCGGTGGTGATCACCGGTGGTACCGGAATGGCCGGTGCGGCGGTGGCCCGGCACCTGGTGGACCGCTACGGAGTGGCGCATGTGGTGCTGGCCAGCCGATCCGGTCGACGGGCGGACGGTGCGGACGAACTGGTGGCCGCCCTGGAACAGGCCGGGGCGCAGGTGACGGTCGCGGACTGCGACATCACCGACCGGGCCGCCACCGCCGCGATGCTCGAGCAGATACCGGATGAGTTCCCCTTGAAGGGCGTGTTCCATGCTGCCGGCGTCACCGACGACACGGTCATCACCTCGTTGACCCCCGAGCGGCTCGACGCGGTACTCCGGGTCAAAGTAAACGGTGCGTGGAATCTGCACGAGCTCACCCGCCGGTCGAATCTGGTTGCTTTCGTCACGTTTTCGTCGCTCGCCGGCATCGTAGGCAGTCCGGGGCAGGGCAATTACGCCGCGGCCAACGCCTTCCTGGACGGGCTGGCGAGCTATCGCCGCGAACAGGGCCTCCCCGCCAACTCGATCGCGTGGGGCCTGTGGGAAGAGGTCAGCGCGCTGACTCGGCACCTCGGCGAACGGGACCTTGCCCGGATGAAGCAGGTCGGATTGTCGCCCCTGCCGACCGACCAGGCACTCGCGTTGCTCGATGCTGCCCTGCTCGACGATCACCCGGTGGCCGTGGCCGCCCGGCTGAACACCACCGCCCTGACCAGCGAGGCCGACCTGCCACCGCTCTGGCATGAGCTGGTCACGCGCCCCAGCCGGCGCGTCATCGATGCCGCCGACACCTCCGCGGCGGCCGCCGGCATGGTGGAGCGGCTGCACACGCTACCACCCGAGCAGCGTCAGCGGGCCCTGACCGAGTTGATATCAACAAGCGCCGCAACGGTTCTGGGCCACAGCAGTGCCGTCGACATCGACGGCCAACGGGCCTTCCAGGAACTCGGGTTCGACTCACTGACTGCCGTCGAGCTGCGTAACCGCCTCAAGGCCGCGACCGGGTTGACGCTGTCGCCCACCCTGATCTTCGACTACCCGACCCCCGCCGCGCTGGCCGAATACCTCGCGGATCAGCTGGCCACCAGTGCGCCGGCACCCAGCGAGCAACCGAACCCGTTGGACCGCTTCAACGACATCAGCAGCGAACTCGACGCCCTGGTCCACCAGCCCGAGTTGACCGCCGAGGAGAAAGTCCAGATCGCGACCAAGCTTCGCGCCCTCGTCGCCGACCTGACGTCCGCCCCCGACCAATCCGCGAGTATCAGCAGCAGCGAGCTAGCGGCACTTCTCGACGACGACTTCACCCCGTAGGCCGCCGTGCAACCGACTGACATCGCCATCATCGGTGTTGCGTGCAGATTCCCCGGGGCCGCCAACCCGCGCGAGTTCTGGGCGCTGCTGCGCGAGGGACGTGAGGTCATCGAACCCCTCTCTGAGGTAGCCGATTTCGATGCCGAGTTTTTCAACCTGTCGCCCCGCGAAGCCAGTGCGATGGATCCGCGGCAACGACTTGCCCTGGAGCTGACCTGGGAACTGTTCGAAGACGCGTTCCTGGTGCCCGACAGGCTGCGTGGTGAGCAGATCGCCGTCTACCTCGGGGCAATGAGCGACGACTACGCGCTGCTGACGGTGCGGCCGGACAGCGATCCGGTCGACCACCATGCCTTCGCCGGCCTGAGCCGCGGGATGATCGCAAACCGGGTCTCATACGTCTTCGGCGTGCGCGGGCCCAGTATGACCGTGGACTCCGGTCAATCGTCATCCCTCGTTGCCGTCCACGAAGCCTGCGCGGGTCTGCGGGCGGGCGATTACACCATGGCGATCGCCGGTGGCATTCATCTCAACCTGGCGGCCGAATCCGCCGTATTGGAACGGGAATTCGGTGCGCTGTCACCGTCCGGGCACACGTACGCATTCGACCGGCGGGCCGACGGATACGTGCGCGGTGAGGGTGCCGGCCTGGTCCTGCTCAAGCCACTCAGCGACGCCGTGCGCGACGGCAACCGCATCCACGCCGTCATCTCAGGCAGCGCCGTCGGCAATGCCGGGTACGGCGGAGCCGGTCTGACCGTGCCCTCGGTCGCCGCCCAGGCAGACGTCATCCAGCGGGCGCTGGCCGGCGCCGGCCTCAGCCGCGGCGACATCGATTACGTCGAAGCTCATGGAACCGGAACCCAGGTCGGTGACCCGGTGGAGGCCAGAGCCTTGGGCGCGGTTTTCGGCGCGGCTCACCCGGTGGCTATCGGGTCCGTCAAGACGAACATCGGCCACACCGGCGCCGCGGCGGGAGTGGCCGGCCTGATCAAAACGGTGCTGTCCATCGAAAACGGTTTCATTCCAGCAAGTCTCAACTTCGCTACGCCTGGTCTCGAGCTGGCGCCGCTGGGCTTGCGCGTCAACGACACGCTGACACCGTGGGGGTCCGCGTTCCGCCGTGCCGGGGTCTCGTCGTTCGGTATGGGCGGCACCAATGCCCATGTGATCGTGGAGCAGTCTCCCGTCTCGGAACCGGCGGCGGCGCCCGCTGACGCCGTGACCGTGTCGTGGGTGCTCAGCGCGCGCTCGCCCGAAGCGCTGGCCAATCAGGCGGGTCGCCTTGCCACCCACGCCGGCGGGCGCGGGATCGCCGACGTGGGCTGGTCTTTGGCGACCACCCGCACGCAATTCGCGCATCGGGCCGTCGTGGTCGGCTCCGGCGGCGAACAGATGGCGGCGGCGCTGTCCGGTCTGGCCTGCGGCGCAACGGGATCGGGTTCGGTGGTCGGCCGGGCCGGGGTGCCCGGCAAGACGGTTTTCGTCTTTCCCGGGCAGGGCTCGCAGTACCTGGGCATGGGCCGGCAGCTGCACGACCGGTTCCCGGCGTTCGCGACCGCTTTCGACGAGGTCGTCGCCGCCCTGGACCCACACTTGACATCGCCGCTGCGACAGGTGATCTGGGGCCGCGACCAGACGTTGCTGCAGAGTACCGAGTTCGCTCAGCCGGGCTTGTTCGCGGTGCAGCTGGCCACGTCCGCGCTGTTGCACTCCTGGGGGGTGAGGCCGGATGTGGTGCTGGGTCACTCGGTAGGGGAGATCGCCGCCGCCCACCTGGCCGGGGTATTGACCCTGCCGGACGCCGCGCGGCTGGTGGCTGTTCGCGGCCGGTTGATGGCCGGGCTGCCCGAGGGTGGGGTGATGGTCGCGGTTGCCCTCGGGGAAGCTGAGGTGGCGCCGCTGCTGGGGGAGGGCGTCAGCCTGGCGGCCGTGAACGCACCGGACGCGGTGGTCCTTTCCGGAGCGCGGGCCGCGGTCGGCGCGGTGGCAGAGCGCTTGGCGGCGCAGGGCCGCCGGGTACAGCGGCTTGCGGTGTCGCATGCGTTTCACTCGGCCCTGATGGAGCCGGTCCTTGATGACTTCCTGACGTCCCTCGCCGGCCTCACCGCGTCGGAGCCGCGAATCAGCTTGATCTCCAACGTCACCGGCGAGCCGGCCGCCGGGGGCTACGGATCGGCGCGGTACTGGGTCGATCATGTGCGCAGACCGGTGCGGTTCGCCGACGGACTCAGGGCGGCAGCCGGTCTGGGCGGCGGCACGTTCGTCGAGGTGGGCCCGGCCGCCGGTCTGACGGCCGACCAGGACGCCTCGGTTCCCACTCTGACGGACTCTCTCGCCGAGGCCGAGGTCGATGCCGTCCTCACTGCGGCTGGGAAACTGTTCACCAGCGGAGTCGACGTGCACTGGGCCGCCACATTCGACGGATTGGAACCGCGGCGGGTAGACCTACCGACGTACGGGTTCGCGCGGCGACGCTTCTGGTTGGGCACCGCGGACCCCACCCCGGTCGCGGCCCCCGATTCGGAGCGGCTGCACGACCTCGATCCGGAAGATCAGCGTCGCCGACTCGTCGAGTTGGTGTGCCACCACGCGGCCGTCGTGCTGGGACACGCCGGCGGCGGCGACATCGAAGCCGGCCGGGCCTTCGAAGACCTCGGCTTCACCTCGATGAGCGGTGTCGAACTGCGTAATCGGCTGAAAACCGAGAGCGTTTTGGCCGGATTGTCACTATCGCGCACCCTGATTTTCGACTATCCCACCCCAATCGGGCTGGCCACGCATCTGGCGCAACAACTGTCAGGCGGCAACCACGCCGAATCCGGTGACGCCGGGATTTGGTCGTTACTGCACACGATTCCAATCAGCGAGCTACGCCGCACCGGATTACTCGACAAACTGCTGTTGCTGGCCGGAAATCCGGAAAATACCACGTCAGAAGTGGTCGACAGCGATGGGGTAATCGACTCGCTGAGCCCGGACGCGCTAATCGCGATGACACTGGATGGCGACGATGATAATGGCTGACAACAGGTGTCGCGAACAAATGTTTCTCACACAATAAGACAAGTGTCGAATATCACCGTCTTTGCGGCATTGCGGACGGCGAACTAAACTGCGGAATTTGGGAGTCTTTTCGGGGTGGGCCGTCCGACGAGTAACTGAATGAGGCAGGGTCAATGAGCGTCATCGCCGGGGTCTTCGGTGCGTTGCCACCACACCGATACAGCCAGAGTGAGATCACCGATCTGTTCGTCGAGTTCCCGGGGTTGAAGGAGCACGAAGAGATCGTTCGGCGGCTGCACAAGTCCGCCAAGGTGAACAATCGCCACTTCGTGCTGCCGCTGGAGCGCTACCCGTCCCTCAACGACTTCGGCGACGCCAACGAGATCTTCATCGACAAGGCCGTTGACCTCGGCATCGAGGCCTTGATGGGTGCTCTAGACGAGGCGGGACTACAGCCGCAGGACATCGACATGATCGCCACCACCACGGTGACCGGCGTCGCCGTTCCGTCGCTGGACGCGCGTATCGCGGGGCGGCTCGGGCTGCGACCCGACGTTCGCCGGATGCCGCTGTTCGGCCTCGGCTGTGTGGCCGGCGCGGCGGGCGTGGCGCGCCTGCACGACTACCTGCGCGGTGCTCCCGACGGCGTCGCGGTGCTGATCTCCGTCGAGCTGTGCTCGCTGACCTACCCAGCGGTCCAACCCACGGTCTCCGGCCTGATCGGAACGGCACTTTTCGGGGACGGCGCCGCCGCCGTCGTCGCGGTCGGTGACCGCCGCGCGGAACAGATTCGGGCCACCGGACCCACCATCATCGATTCGCGTAGCCGCCTGTACCCCGAATCGCTGGACATCATGGGCTGGGACGTCGGATCGCACGGATTGCAACTGCGGCTGTCCCCGGACCTCACCGGCCTGATCGAAGCGCACCTGCCGGCCGACGTCGACGGATTCCTCGCCATGCACGACCTGACCCGCGATGACATCGGCACCTGGGTGAGCCACCCCGGTGGACCGAAGGTGATCGACGCGATCACCAGCTCGCTGGAGCTCGCGCCGGAAGCGCTCGAGCTGACCTGGCGTTCCCTCGGCGAGATCGGCAATCTGTCCTCGTCGTCGGTGCTGCACATCCTGCGCGACACCATCGAGAAGCGGCCGCCCAGTGGGAGTCCCGGGTTGATGTTGGCGATGGGTCCCGGGTTCTGCGCCGAACTCGTGCTACTGCGCTGGCACTGACTCGCGCACGTGCACTGTCAGGCCCGGCTTGGGACTGAGTGAGGCGAAGTTGGCGGCCCGGATGCGCTGACCGGGCAGCTCCAGGGTGGTCCGGGCGACCAGCCGGGCCAGCATCACCGTCATCTCGGTGATGGCCATCACCGAGCCGATGCACCGGTGCAGGCCGCCGCTGAACGGAATGAACTCGTGCGGCGCGGGTTTGCGGTAGTCGGGCGCGCTCGGGTCCCACCGTTGCGGACGGAATTGCGTTGGCTGCAACCATAATTCGGGAATCCGGTGGGTGACGTAGGCGCTGAAGATGATCATCCGGCCCGCCGGGATCCGGTGTCCGTCGAATCGCAACTCGCGCACCACCCGACGGGCGGAGATGACCCCCGGCGGGTACAGCCGAAGCGTTTCGTGCACAACGCCGTTGAGGTAGGTCAGAGCGGGCAGGTCAGCCGCCGTCGGCACCCCGCCGGTCAGCACCCGGTCGAGTTCGGCGGCGGCAGTGGCCCAGGCGCCGGGCACCGTCAGCAGCAGGTAGGCGGCCCACGCCAGCGCGCCACTCGTCGTTTCAAAACCCGCCGTGATCATCGACACGATCTGGTCGCGAATCTCATTGTCGGACAGCGTCTGCCCTTCATCAGATCGCCCCTGCAACAGGGTCGTCAGCAGGTGGTCGTCAGGTCGCGGCCGGGCGCGGGCATCGGCGATCTCGGCGTCCATCAACTCGTCGATACGAGCCCGCGCGGCCATCGCGCGTCGCCAACCGGGGGAGTTGAGCCGCCGTTGCACGGTCATCACCTGGGGCAGGTAGTGGGTCAGGTCCAGCAGCGGCTGCAATTGGGCGCCAAGGAAATCCGAATGCGCCGCCATCCGGGAACCGAACAGGCTCTCCGCGGTACTGCGCCGCACCGCTGAGCGGAATTCCTGGTAGATGTCCAGGCGTTGGCCGGGACGCCAGTCGTCGATCATGGCGTCCACGGAGCGCACCATGGTGTGCACGTATTCCTGAACCTGGCGGTGGCGCAGTCCCGGTGCCACCACGCTGCGCCGGCGGCGGTGGTCTTCGCCGTCGCTGACGATCAGCGCGGTCGGTCCGTCCACCGGCGCCAGCGTCTCGAAGGTCTCCCGCCAGCTGAACGCATCGGCGTTGGCGAACACGAACTTGTTCGCCTCCGGCCCAAGCAGATAGACGAAGCCGTGGCTACCGATGCCGGCGTTGATCACCGGGCCCCGGCGCCGGTATGCCGCCAGCAATGCCTCACCGGGCGGGTACGACACCGCCTTCATTCCAGGGCCTCCGACAACTCCAGCCACTGGGCCTCGACGGCGGCGACCTCATCCTCGAGTTCGCGCAATTGCCTGGTCAATCGCGTGACGCCGACGTGGTCGGACTGGTCGTGTTCGGCGAGTTCGGTGTGCTTGGCCTCGATCCGGTCAGCGAGGCGGGCCAGCTGCCGGTCGACGGAGGCCAGTTCCTTCTCGGTGGCCCGCCGCTGCGCCCCCGACATCGCCTGCTGCGCGACCGGGTTCGGGGCCGGCGCCGTCGGTCTGGCGGGTGACCGGTGTGCCAGGGCGAGGTATTCGTCGATGCCGCCCGGCAGGTGACGCAACCGGCCGTCCAGGATCGCGTATTGCTGGTCGGTGACGCGTTCGAGCAGGTAGCGGTCGTGCGAAACGACGATCAGGGTGCCCGCCCAGGAGTCCAGCAGGTCCTCGGTAGCGGTCAGCATGTCGGTGTCGACATCGTTGGTGGGCTCGTCGAGCAGCAGCACGTTCGGCTGCGAGAGCAGCGTGAGCATCAATTGCATGCGTCGGCGCTGGCCGCCGGACAACTCCCCGATGCGCGCCGAGAGCTGTCCGGAGCCGAAGCCCAGCCGCTCGAGCAACTGCGTCGGGGTCATCTCGCGGCCCTCGACCTCGTAGCCGCTCTGCAACCGTCCGAGCACGTCGGCGATGCGCTCCCCGGCCATCGCGGTCAGCTCGTCACCCTGCTGATCCAGCACCGCAAGGCGGACCGTCTTGCCGCGTTTGACGCGCCCGCTGTCGGGTTGGACGGTGCCGGCGAGCAACCCCAGCAGGGTGGACTTGCCGGCGCCATTGGCTCCGACGATCCCGGTGCGTTCGCCCGGGGCGATCCGCCACTCGACATCGCGGAGCACCGGGCGCCCGTCGTAGCAGACCGAGACGTCCAACAGGTCGATCACGTCCTTGCCCAGCCGGGCTGTCGCGAGCTTGGCCAGTTCGACGGTGTTGCGCAGCGGTGGGACGTCGGCGATCAACTGGTTGGCCGCCTCGATGCGGAACTTGGGCTTGGAAGTGCGCGCAGGGGCGCCGCGGCGCAGCCAGGCGAGTTCCTTGCGCATCAGGTTCTGCCGTTTGGCCTCCGACGCCGCGGCCTGACGGTCGCGCTCCACCCGCTGCAGCACGTACGCGGCATAGCCACCTTCGAACGGTTCGACGATGCCGTCATGCACTTCCCACGTGGTGGTGGCCACCTCGTCCAGGAACCAGCGGTCGTGGGTGACCACCAGCAGACCGCCGCTGTTGCGTGCCCACCGCTGCTTGAGGTGACCCGCCAGCCAGGTGATGCCCTCGATGTCCAGGTGATTGGTGGGTTCGTCCAGCGCGATCACGTCCCATTCGCCGATCAGCAACTGGGCCAGCTGCACGCGTCGGCGCTGGCCGCCGCTGAGCGTGGAAACCATTGCGTCCCAGTCGATATCGGAAACCAGACCGGCAACCACGTCGCGCACCCGGCCGTCGCCGGCCCACTGGTGCTCGGGTTGGTCACCGACCAGCGACCACCCGACGGTGTGCCCGGGATCCAGGGTGTCCGCCTGCGCGAGCGCGCTCACCCGCAGGCCGCTGCGCTGGGTGACCCGCCCCGAGTCCGGCTGAACCTGCCCGGTGAGCAGGCCCAGCAAGCTGGATTTGCCGTCCCCGTTGCGCCCGACGATGCCGATGCGCGCGCCGTCGTTGACGCCGAGGGTGACCGATTCGAAGATCACCTGGGTCGGGTATGCCAGGTGGACGGCCTCGGCTCCGAGCAGGTGTGCCACTGGGCTGAGGCTACCGGCTTCGTCAGCGCGCGGACTGCCTCGTCACCTCAGCGGGTCGATTTGGCCGGTGGCGACGCGTCACAGTTTTCCGGTGGTACCGGGAAGTCCTCCGGGTATACCGCCGGCCCCGGCAATGGCATTGGCCAGAATAGCTGCGAACGCGTCGCCGCCATTGCCGCCAGAGCCGCCGGTTGCGCCGTCGGTGCCGCCGTCGCCGCCGTTGCCGCCGGTAGAAGTTCCGGTTCCGTAGTTGTAGGCGGTGCCGCCGATTCCGCCATCACCACCGGTAGCGGTGCCGGTGGCGTTGCCGCCCCGGCCGCCGAAGCCGCCGGTGGCGCTGGCGGCCGAGGCGCTGTTCTCGATTTCCGCGGAACCACCCCACCCGCCGTCGCCGCCGTAACCGGTGGTGCCGGTGCCGCCCACCCCTCCGGTGCCGGCGATAGCGTTTCCGGTTCCAGCGGTGAACGCATAGCCGCCGCTGCCGCCTTCCCCGCCGTTGGCGCCACTACCGCCGGACCCGGCATCGCCGCCGGTGGCCGTGGCCGCAGAGGTGCTGTTCCGGACCCACCCGGCGCCGCCGCTGCCGCCAATGCCGCCGGTGCCGCCGGCGCCACCGGTGCCGTTCACGCCGTCGCTACCGATGGCGTCTCCGGTTCCGTAGTTGAACGCGTTACCGCCGCGGCCACCGGGGCCGCCGCTAAAGCCGGTGCCGCCGGCTCCGGGGGTGCCGCCGATGGCATCTCCGGAGCCGTAGTTGACCGCGTGACCGCCCCACCCGCCCGCGCCGCCGGTGCCGCTTGTGGTGCTGCCGCCGGCGCCGCCGAGACCGCCGACGGCGTCAGCGTTCGAGGTGGCGCTGTCGATGTAGGCGCGGCCGCCGTCACCGCCGTTGCCGCCGTCACCGGATGTCCCGTCGCCGCCCGCCCCGCCGGCGCCGGGGGCAAGGTGTCCGGTTCCCTGCGTGAGCGCCTCCCCGCCGTGCCCGCCGTCGCCGCCGGTGGTGCCGTCGCCACCGGACCCGCCGTTGCCGCCGGTGGCGGTGCCTGACGCGACGCTGACGCTGTCACCGCCGGCACCGCCGGCACCACCGGCACCGCCGTTGCCATTGCTGCCGTTCGCACCGTTGGCGCCGTGGGCCTGTCCGGTTCGCATGACGATCGCGTCGCCACCGGCGCCGCCCGCGCCCCCGTTGTAGCCGGCGCCGCCCGCCCCGGGGGCGCCACCAATGGCGTCTCCGGTCCCGGAGGTTTCCGCGAAGCCGCCCCGGCCCCCATACCCACCGGTGCCGGTACCACCGGTGGCGTCACCGCCGGCTCCACCGTGGGCGCCGACAGCGGTGACCGTCGAGGCGCTGTTATCGATCTGCGCACCACCGCCGGTGCCACCGCCGCCACCGTGACCGGTGGTGCCGGTTCCGCCGTCTCCGCCGGTGCCGGGGCTGACGTGGCCGATTCCTCGCGTGAACGCATTAGCACCGTTGCCGCCACGACCGCCGGTGCCGCCATCGCCGCCGGCTCCACCGTTGCCGCCGGTGGCAGTGCCGGTAGAGGCGCTGTCATAGATGTTCGCGTAACCGGCGTCGCCACCGGACCCGCCGGTGCCATCGGCGGCGGCCCCGCCGGCCCCGCCGGCGCCGCCGGTGACATTTCCGGTTCCGTAGTTCTCCGCAATGCCACCGGTGCCCCCGGCCCCGCCGGTGCCGCCGGTGCCGCCGGTGCCGCCGCTGCCGCCATGACCACCGACGCTTGCGGCACCGGTGGCGTTGCCGCCGCGACCGCCCGTGCCGCCCGTGCCGCCGATGTCGCCGGCGATGCCGTCGCTGCCGGCGCCACCGCCGCCACCCATTCCGCCGACCCCGCCGCTGCCCGCCACCATGCCGCTACCCGGCGATCCTGCGTCGCCGCCGTGGCCGCCCGCGCCGCCACCGGGGGCGACAGTTCCGCCACCGCCGGTGTCGGCGCCACCGGCGCCGCCCTCACCCCCGGCGCCACCGTCCCCGGCCCTGCCGCCGGTTCCGCTCACGCTGGCGCCGCCGGTGCCGCCGTGGCCGCCGTGCCCACCGATATAGCCATCGCTGCCCGAGGCGCCGGCATCACCGGCGCCACCGGCGCCGCCCGTGCCGCCGGTGCCGCCGGTGCCCGCGCTACCGGCTTGCCCAGCGGCCCCGAATAGACCTCCCGCGGCACCGGCGGCACCGGCTGTACCGGCGGTACCGCCCATGCCGCCGTCACCTCCGGTCCCGCCGTCCACACCGAAGCCGACGCCGCTGCCACCGTGACCGCCAAGGCCACCGGCGCCGCCCACGCCGCCGGCTCCACCGTTGCCGGCGGTGCCGCCCAGCCATGCCTTGTTGGCGCCGCCGGCCCCGCCGACCCCACCAAGCCCGCCCTGCCCACCGGTCGTGCCGATACCGCCGGCAGATCCGTCCGCGCCGGCATCCCCGGCGCCGCCGGCGCCACCGGCCCCGCCGGCCCCGCCATGGCCCCACAGCGACAACAGCTGACTGTTAGCGCCGCCGACACCGCCGGCCCCGCCGTTACCGCCGGCCCCGCCCGCGACGCCGACTCCGCCTGCCCCGCCCGCCCCGCCGACCCCGCCGGTAGCGCCGCCGAACGGTCCTAACCCGCCGCCGATCAGACCGTTAGCGCCGCCGGCGCCGCCGTTACCGCCGTTACCGCCGGCAACGCCGGTCCCCCCGGCGCCACCATTACCGCCGCGGCCCCAGAAGGCTGCCGACCCGCCAGCGCCGCCGTTGCCGCCGGGCGCACCCGACCCGCCATTGCCGCCGTTGCCCCACAGCCATCCGCCCTCACCGCCGTTTTGCCCGGTGCCCGGCGCCCCGTCGGCGCCGTTGCCGAACAGTGGACGGCCGGTCAACGCCTGGCTGGGAGCGTTGATCAGCCCAAACAGGTCATCAGCTATCGACTGGGCCGAAAGCGGCATTGCGTTGGCGGCTTCGGCGGCCGCATAAGCGGCCGCACCGGACTCCAACGTTCGCACCAAGTCAGCGTGAAACACCGCCGCTTGCGCGCCGAGCGCCTGATAATCCTGGGCGTAGCCGCCGAACAGCGCCGCAATCGCCGCCGACACCTCATCCTGGGCAGCGGCCAATACCCCGGTGGTTCGGGCGGCCGCCGCTGCATGTGCCTCGTTCAGCGACGATCCGATACTCCCCAAATCCGTTGCCGCCGCTGAGAACATCTCGGGGAATGCGACCAAATACGACATCGTTGTTCTCCCACCCGATCGAGGTCTTGGGTGAATACGCTCGTGCAACCGCGCCGTCGACCCTAGGGACTTTCGCCCTCATTTGCCCCGCCAGCGGGCCTCAACCGGTGGCGCGGCAGCAGGCGATGCGGCCGGAGTCGCGCACTGAGGCTGACGGTCTTCGTCGGCTACCACTCGGACGGCCGGAATGCGACAATGCACCGGTAAGGCAATGACGATGCAGGAAGCCGGTGCGAAACCGGCGCGGTCCCGCCACTGTAATCGGGGAGCGACCCTCATACGCCACGGCGATTAGCTGGAAGGCGAGGCGAGCGGCGATCCGAGAGCCAGGATACTCGCGTCATCGCGTCCTGCGACCCGGGGCGGTGTACCCCGAGAGAGCGATCGTCGCCCGATGTTTACTCGGCTTCTTTTTTGTGATTTCTCAACGCTGACAACGCTTTCCCTCTCCATCCCAGCGGTCGTCCGGTGACCGCCCCGATCTGGATGGCCACGCCCCCGGAGGTGCATTCGGCGCTGCTCAGCAGCGGACCCGGTGCGGGGCCACTACTGGCCGCCGCAGCCGCGTGGAGTTCGCTGAGCACCTCCTACACCCAGACGGCGCAGGACCTGACCGGGGTGCTGGCGGCCGTGCAGGCCGGTGACTGGAGCGGCCCGACGGCACACGCCTATGTGGCGGCACACCTGCCGTATCTGGCGTGGCTCGCCCAAGCGGCGACCAACAGCGCCGCTCAGGCCGTTCGGCAGGAAACCGCGGCCGCCGCCTGGACCACCGCACTGGCCACCATGCCGACACTGGCGGAACTGGCTGCCAACCACGCCACGCACGCGGGGCTGGTGGCGACCAATTTCTTTGGCATCAACACGATTCCGATCGCGCTCAACGAGGCCGACTACGCGCGGATGTGGATCCAGGCCGCCACCGTGATGACCACCTATCAGGGCATAGCCGACGCGGCGGTGGACACCGCGCCGCAGACCAGCGCCGCGCCGGAGATCGTCAACACCGGCGCGCTGGCGGCCGCCGACGATCTGCCGCCGGACCGGCAGAACGACTTCTATCAGTGGCTGACCGACATCGGCTACATCGACTTCTACGACGACTACATTCAGCCGCTGATCGACGCGTTGTCCAACCTGCCGTTCTTCCAAGCTCTCTTCTCGGGATTCGATCCCTACCTGGTCATCCTCGGCAATCCGCTGACGTACTTCAGCCCGTTCAACGTCGCATTCGCCCTGGGTTACCCGATGGATATCGGCACGTACGTGCTGTTCTTGTCGCAGATGTTCTCATTCGTGGCGCTGGATCTCACCGCGGCGTTCGCCTCGGGCAATCCCACGACGATCGGTTTCACCATCCTGTTCGTCACGGTGGAGATCATCGGCACGGTCATCACCGACACCATCGCGCTGCTCAAGACGCTGCTCGAGCAGACCATCGTGCTGCTCGCGGTGGTGGTGCCGCTGCTGACCGCGCCGTTGGTGCCACTGGCGGCGGGCGCGGTGCTGGCGCCGATCGGAATCAAAGGCCTGGTCGCGCTCGCTGCCGCCGTGCCGGCACCACCCGCCGCGCCGCCGGTCACTCCACCGTTGGCGGCCCTGGCGCCGACGGTGCCGACCTCCACCTCGTCACCCGCGCCCGCCCCGGCCGAGGCCACGGTCTCGGCTCCGGCGCCGGGAGTTCCTCCGCCGACCGCGGCACCACCGACGTTCACCGGTACCGGTGTCGGTCTGGGTCTGGGGGCCGGCATGGAGAACTTCGGCTATGTGGTGGGCGACCTGGGCTCGGTAGCCCGCAAGGCAGCGGGTGCGGGCAGCCGCAAGAAGGCGCCGGACCCGGACAGCGCCGACGAGCCTGCGGCCGCCGCGGCGCCCCCGGAACCGGCGGGCGCCCCGAAACGCCGGCGGGCGAAGGTGGCCCAGCTCGGCCGGGGGTACGAGTACATGGACCTGGAGCCCGACGTGTCGGCTTCGGAGAAGGGCGCGGCGTCGGGCGTCAGGGGAGCAGGTTTCCCCGGGACGGTGTCGCAGCGCAGCGCCGCGGCGACAGGTCTGACGGCGCTGGCCGACGACGAGTTCGGCGGCGGCCCGCGGGTTCCTATGTTGCCGGGCACCTGGGACGGGGAATGCGGCGCCGGATCGACGCGGAACCGGTGACGGACAGACGTGAAACCCGATGTCACTCATAGCTGCTCGACCCGCCCGGGTCGACGGCGCTGACCGCCGCCGCGCGTAAACGCAGTGACCCAGACCACACGCCATCCCCGATGTGCCATGATGTCCTCGCTGGTCAAGGCCGACGTCAGGAGCATTGAGGAGCAGTGGTGGATCTCAATTTTTCGATGGTCACGCGGCCGGTCGAGCGGCTGGTAGCCACCGCTCAGAACGGTCTGGAAGTGCTCCGGCTGGGTGGCCTGGAGACGGGCAGCATCCCGTCGCCGTCCCAGGTCGTCGAGAGCGTGCCGATGTACAAGCTGCGCCGCTACTTCCCACCGGACAACCGGCCCGGGCAGCCGCCGGTCGGCCCGCCGGTGCTGATGGTGCACCCGATGATGATGTCGGCCGACATGTGGGATGTGACCCGGCAGGACGGTGCCGTGGGCATCCTGCACGCCAGCGGGCTGGACCCCTGGGTCATCGACTTCGGGTCACCCGACAAGGTCGAGGGCGGCATGCGGCGCACCCTGGCCGACCACATCGTCGCGCTGGATCAGGCCATCGACACCGTGAAGGACACCGCCGGCCAGGACGTGCACCTGGTCGGGTACTCCCAGGGCGGCATGTGGTGCTACCAGGTCGCGGCGTATCGGCGGTCGAGAAACCTGGCCAGCATCGTGGCGTTCGGTTCCCCTGTCGACACCCTGGCCGCACTGCCGATGGGCATTCCGGCGAACATCGCGCCCGGCGTCGCCGACTTCATGGCCGACCATGTGTTCAACCGCCTCAACATCCCAAGTTGGATGGCGCGCACCGGTTTCCAGATGATGGACCCGATCAAGACGGCTCAGGCGCGCATCGACTTCGTCCGCCAGCTGCATGACCGCGAGGCGTTGTTGCCGCGGGAACAGCAGCGCAGGTTCCTTGAACGCGAGGGATGGATCGCCTGGTCCGGCCCGGCGATCTCGGAGCTGCTCAAGCAGTTCATCGCCCACAACCGCATGATGACCGGCGGATTCGCGATCAACGGTCAGATGGTGACGTTGACCGACATCACCTGTCCGATCCTGGCTTTCGTCGGCGAGGTCGACGATATCGGCCAACCCGCCTCGGTCCGCGGCATCCGGCGCGCCGCACCGAACACCGAGGTGTACGAATGCCTGATCCGCACAGGCCATTTCGGCCTGGTGGTGGGATCCCGTGCCGCTTTGCAGAGCTGGCCCACCGTCGCCGAGTGGGTGCGCTGGATCTCCAGCAACGGCGACAAGCCGGCCAGCATCAGCCTCATGGTCGAGCAACCCGAGGAACACAACGACAGCGGCGTGGCTTTCAGCTCCCGCATCGCGCACGGCCTCGGTGAAGTCTCCGAGGCGGCGCTGGCGCTGGCGCGCGGTGCGGCCGACGCCGTCGTCGCGGCCAACCGCTCCATGCGCACCCTGGCCGTGGAGACCGTTCGCACCCTGCCCCGGCTGGCGCGACTGGGACAGCTCAACGACCACACCCGAATCTCGTTGGGCCGCATCATCGATGAGCAGGCCCACGACGCCCCGCAGGGCGAATTCCTGTTGTTCGACGGTCGCGTGCACACCTACGAAGCGGTCAACAAGCGCATCAACAACGTCGTCCGCGGCCTGATCGAGGTCGGGGTGCGCCAGGGCGACCGGGTGGGTGTCCTAATGGCCACCCGGCCCAGCGCGCTGGTCGCGATCGCCGCGCTGTCCAGGCTGGGCGGCGTGGCCGTGCTGATGCGCGAGGACGCCGACCTGGCCGCGCAGGTCCGGCTCGGGGCGGTCAGCGAGATCCTGACCGACCCGACCAACCTCGAAGCGGCACGCCAACTTCCGGGCCAGATTCTGGTGCTGGGTGGCGGCGAGTCGCGTGATCTGCACCTGCCCGACGACGCGGACGTCATCGACATGGAGCAGATCGACCCCGACGCGGTGCAACTGCCCGCCTGGTACCGCGCCAACCCCGGATTCGCGCGCGACCTGGCCTTCATCGCGTTCAACGCCGCCGGCGGCGAACTGGTCGCCAAGCAGATCACCAACTTCCGGTGGGCCCTGTCGGCGTTCGGTACCGCCTCGACGGCCGCGCTGGACCGCAAGGACACCGTGTACTGCCTCACACCGCTGCACCACGAGTCCGCGCTACTGGTCAGCCTGGGCGGGGCGGTGGTCGGCGGCACCCGCATCGCGCTGTCCCGTGGGCTGCGCCCGGACCGGTTCGTCGCCGAGATCCGTCAGTATGGCGTCACGGTGGTGTCCTACACGTGGGCCATGCTGCGCGACGTGGTCGACGACCCGGAGTTCGGGTTGCACGGCAACCATCCGGTGCGGTTGTTCATCGGTTCGGGCATGCCGACCGGGCTGTGGGAGCGGGTCGTCGACGCCTTCGCGCCCGCGCACGTCGTCGAGTTCTTCGCCACCACCGACGGCCAGGCCGTCCTGGCCAACGTCTCGGGTGCCAAGGTCGGCAGCAAGGGCCGGCCGCTGCCCGGCGCCGGCCGGGTCGAACTCGGCGCGTACGACCCGGAGAACGACCTGATCCTGGAGAATGACGACGGCTTCGTGCAGGTGGCCGCCACCAACCAGATCGGCGTGCTGCTCGCGCAGTCGCGCGGGCCGATCGACCCCACCGCATCGGTCAAGCGCGGGGTGTTCGCTCCCGCCGACACCTGGATCTCCACCGAGTACCTGTTCCGCCGTGACGAGGACGGCGACTTCTGGCTGGCCGGCCGGCGCGGCGCGGTGATCCGCACGGTGCGGGGCATGGTGTACGCCGAGCTTGTCGTCGACGCGCTGGGCCTGATCAGCGCTGTCGATCTGGCGGTGACCTACGGGGTGTCGGCCGGTGATCGGCAGTTGGCGGTGGCCGCGGTGACGCTGCGGCCAGGCGCGACGATCACCGCGGCCGACCTCACCGAGGCCATCGAGGGCATGCCGGTCGGACTCGGCCCCGACATCGTGCACGTGGTGCCTAAGATGTTGCTCAGTGCGACCTTCCGGCCCACCGTCAGTGCCCTGCGGGCGGCCGGGATCCCGAAATCCGGGCGTCAGGCATGGTACTTCGACGCCGCCACCAACGAATTCCGCAAGCTGACCCCGGCGGCACGCGCCGAGCTCAGCGGAAAGCAAGTAAATGCCGATGCTTGACGACACCCTGCTGAACATCCTGGTGTGCCCGGCCGATCGCGGCCCGTTGCAGCTGGTGAATGAGGGCCGGGAGCTCTACAACCCGAGGCTGCGCCGCGCCTACCGCATCGACGACGGCATCCCGGTGCTGCTGGTCGACGAGGCCCGCGACGTTGACGACGAGGAACACGCCCGGCTTACGGCGTGAGGCCCTCCGGCAGATCCCCGGTGAGGTAGCGCTGCAGGTTCGGCGCGATGGTCGCCACGATCTGCTCGGTGGGCAGTGACGCGAACGGCTCCACCTTGATGATGTAGCGCGCCATCACCACGCCCATCAGCTGTGAGGCGACGAACTGGGTGCGCAGCTTGCCCGTCCCCGGTGGATCGTCGACCCGCGACCCCACCGCGCCGCCGACGATCTCCTGCAGAAACGAACGCGCCAGGCCCACATCGTCGCCCGAGATCAGCGAGCGCAGCGTGGCGATCAGCCCGGCGCCCAGTTCGGAGTCCCACAGCGGCAGCAACAGCGACGGCAGCTTGCACCCCAACTCCTCGACCGGGACTTCCATTAGCGGCCCGATCACCTGCATCGGGTCGACCGGAATGTGGATCGCAGCGGCGAACAGCTGTTCCTTGGTCCCGAAGTAGTGGTGCACCAGGGCGGAATCGACGCCGGCTTCCCTGGCTACCGCCCGGATCGAGGTACGGTCGAAACCATTGACCGCGAACAACTCTCGGGCGCTGGACAGGATGCGGTCCCGGCTGTCGGAGTTTCCGGCGGGCCGTCCCGGACGCCGGCCTGCCACGCTAGGGCGTCCTCCGGCGCAGCGTCACGGCGGCCAGGCACAGGGACGCCAGGGCGAAGCTCAGCACGACAACCATGTCACGCACCGTAACGGCCGTCAGCCCGGTGTGCGCACCCACCTGCTGTAGAGCCTCGAGCGCATAGCTGGCCGGCATGGCGTCGCTGACCCAGTGCAACCAATCGGGCATCGCGCTGCGCGGCACGATCACACCCGCCAGCAGCAACTGCGGGACCATGACCAGCGGTATGAACTGCACGGCCTGGAACTCGGTGCGCGCGAAGGCGCTGAACAGCAGCCCCAGGCCCACGCCCAGAATCGCGTTGATCACGGCGATCACAAAGACCCACAACGGGCTTCCTTCGGTGTGAAAGCCCAGGAACCAGAACGAAACGAGACAGGCCACCACGGCCTGGGCCGCGGCGGCAACCGAGAATGCGGTGCCGTAGGCCATCAGCAGATCGAGCCGCCGCAGGGGGGTGGTGAGGATGCGTTCCAGCGTCCCGGAAGCGCGTTCGCGTTGCATCGTGATCGAGGTGATGATGAACATGACGAACAGCGGGAAAAGGCCCAGCAGGATCAGGCAGGTGTTGTTGAACGGCGTCGGCATGCCCGGTCGGTGCGGAGCGTTCTGAAACATGAAGTACATCAACGTGATCACCACGACGGGCACCACCAGGATCATCGCCACGCTGCGGTGGTCGGCAGCCAGTTGGCGCAGGATTCGCGCCGTGGTGGCGGTGTAGCCCTTGATGCCTAGCCGGCTCGGCGCTCTGTGCTGCGCCGGATGATGGACAGAAACGCTTCCTCCAGTGACGTGCACGACGTGTCCTCTCGTAGTTGGGTCGGGGTCGTGTGGGCGACCAGGCGGCCTTCGCGCATCAGCAACAGATCGCCGCAGTGATCGGCCTCGTCCATCACGTGACTGGAGACCAGCAGTGTGGTGCCAGTCCGCGCCAGTTCGTTGAATTGAGACCAAAGATCAACGCGGAGAACGGGATCCAGCCCCACGGTAGGTTCGTCGAGGACCAGCAGTTCGGGGCCGCAGACCAGCGCGCAGGCCAGGGACACCCGGGTGCGCTGTCCGCCGGACAAGTTGCCGCAGTAGGCGGTCCGGTGATCGGTCAGGCCGACACGCTCGATGGCGTTGTCGGCGGCGTCCGCGTCATAGCCGTACAGGCTGGCGAAATAGCGCACGTTGTCGACGACCCGCAGGTCGTGGTAGATGGTCGGGTCCTGTGGCACGTAGCCGACCCGTCGGCGCAGCGCGGCCGAGCCGGCCCGGTGCCCGAGCACGGTGACGGTGCCGGCGGTCACGATCTGGGTGCCGACGATGCTGCGCATCAGCGTGGTCTTGCCGCATCCGGATGGTCCCAGCAGGCCGGTGATGCTGCCCCGGCCGATCTGCACGGAGAAGTCATGCAGCGCAGTTCGTTTGCCGCGGTTGACCCGCAGGTGTTCGATGCTGACGGCCGGACCCGTTAATTCATCATGCGATGAAGTCATCATGTGATGAATATCCGCCCTTTGTCCGGCGGTTGTCAAGAGCCGGGCAGAATCGGTTCGGTGAGCGCTACCGAACTACTGGTGGATCCGGTCGGGGCCGCCCACCGGCTACTCGGTGCCACGCTGCGGGCCAGGGGGGTGACGGCGCTGGTCGTCGAGGTAGAGGCATACGGCGGAATCCCGGACGGACCCTGGCCGGACGCCGCGGCACACTCCTACCGGGGCATCCGAGACCGCAACGCCGTCATGTTCGGTCCACCCGGGCGGCTCTACACCTACCGCAGCCACGGCATCCACGTCTGCGCCAATGTCGCGTGCGGACCGGACGGCACCGCCGCCGCGGTCCTGTTGCGGGCTTGCGCGATCGAGGATGGTGCCGACGTGGCGCGGGCCCGGCGCGGGGCGGCGGTACGCGGCAGCGCGCTGGCCCGCGGTCCGGGAAACCTGTGCGCGGCACTGGGAATCACCATGGACGACAACGGGATCGACCTGTTCGACCCGCGCGGCCCGGTGACGTTGCAACTCAGCGCACCGCTGACGGCGACCGCGGGTCCCCGGGTGGGGGTCAGCCAGGCCGCGGACCGGCCGTGGCGGCTGTGGCTCGCCGGCCGGCCGGAGGTGTCGGCCTACCGGCGAAGCCCGCGGGCGCCGGCGCCGGGCGCCAGCGACTAGGTCTCGCGTCGGGCAGCGCCTCGATACGCGGGATCGAGCCGGCGCACGACGAACAGGAACGTCAGCGCCACCAACGGCGCAAGAACACCGTAAACGGCCGGCGGTGTCGCCATTTCGGCATTGTTGAGCAGTTGCGGACTCATGGCGATGCCGATCGCCACCACGGCATTGTGCAAGCCGATCTCCAGGCTCACCGCGATGGCCTGGCGCGGCGCCAGGCGCATCCAGCGGGGCGCGAGGTATCCGACCGTCAGACTGATCGCGCAGAACGCGACGACGGCCGCGCTGAGCACACCGACATTCTTCGTCAGCGTCGCGCGGCCGCCGGCGATTCCCGCCGCCAGGGCGACCACCAGCAGCACCGCCGCGGCGATCCGGACCGGCTTGTGCAGTCGCCCGGCGAGATCGGGGAAACGGTGCCGGATGCCTACACCGATGGCTGTGGGGATCAGCACGACCGCGAACACCCCGAGGAACTTGTCGAACTGCAGCGGGATGAAGCGTCCGTCACCGAGGAACCACGTCATCGACAACGCCAGGATCGCGGGTATCGCGAAGATCGACAGCACGGCGTTGACCGCGGTGAGGGTGAGGTTCAGGGCCAGGTCCCCGTCGGCCAGATGGCTCAGGAC
The DNA here is from genome assembly GCF_048287075.1 of Mycobacterium sp. 23. Lineage (NCBI taxonomy): Bacteria > Bacillati > Actinomycetota > Actinomycetes > Mycobacteriales > Mycobacteriaceae > Mycobacterium > Mycobacterium sp. 23. The sequence continues at coordinate 716,391 of NZ_JBLVUX010000005.1, read as the reverse complement.
ATTCGCCAACGTCCCGCCCGGCGTGGCGGCCATCAGCATCAGCCCGACCGCCAGGTTGGGCTGCAGATCGAGAACCTCGGCGACCAGCAGGCACAGCAGCGGGAGCAGGACGGATTGGCACAGCAGCGCCACCAGCAGCGGGCGGCGCAGGGTGGCGGCCCGTTTGAAGTCCGCCACGGTGAGCGTCAGGCCCAGGGCGAGCATGATCGCCACCACGACCAACGGGAAGAAGCGGTTATCCATAACCCTCCGCAAACTACCCGATGGCCGTTGCCGGGCAACCGGCTGGAATCAGCCTGAACGCATCCGGCGCGCACCGGCCCGCTACCGCCCTGGAAGGATCGCAGCCATGGGTAACGAGTCGTCCGGGATTCTCGACGAGTTGGGCTGGCGTGGACTGATCGCGCAGTCCACCGACCTCGACGCGCTGGCCGCCGAGGCGCAGCGCGGACCGATGACCGTGTACGCCGGATTCGACCCGACGGCGGCGAGCCTGCACGCCGGGCACCTGGTGCCGCTACTGGCATTGCGTCGATTCCAGCGCGCCGGGCACCGGCCGATCGTGCTGGCGGGTGGGGCCACCGGCATGATCGGCGATCCGCGTGAGGTGGGCGAGCGCAGTCTGCAGGAGGCCGACACGGTCGCCGAATGGGCCGAGCGGATCCGTGGGCAGCTGGAGCGCTTCGTCGACTTCGACGATTCACCGACCGGCGCGATCGTCGAGAACAACCTGGAATGGACCAGTGAGCTGTCGGCCATCGAATTCCTGCGCGACATCGGCAAGCACTTCTCGGTGAACGTGATGCTCGATCGCGACACCGTGCGGCGTCGGCTGGAGGGGGAGGGCATCTCCTACACCGAGTTCAGCTACATGCTGTTGCAGGCCAACGACTTCGTCGAACTGCGTCGCCGGCACGGCTGCTCACTGCAGATCGGCGGGTCGGATCAGTGGGGCAACATCATCGCCGGGGTCCGCCTGGTACGCCAAAAACTGGGTGCCGCAGTGCATGCGCTCACGGTGCCGCTGGTGACGTCCGCCGACGGTAAGAAATTCGGCAAGTCCACCGGTGGCGGCAGCCTGTGGCTGGACCCGCAGATGACCAGCCCGTACGCGTGGTACCAGTACTTCGTCAACACCGCGGACGCGGACGTCATCCGCTACCTGCGCTGGTTCACGTTTCTGTCGGCCGATGAACTCGCCGAATTGGAACAGGCGACCGCGGAGCGCCCCCAACAGCGCGCCGCGCAACGCCGGCTCGCCGCCGAACTCACCACGCTCGTCCACGGCGAGGCAGCCACCGAGGCCGTGCAGCACGCCAGTCGGGCGTTGTTCGGGCAGGGGGAGCTGGACCGGCTGGACGAGGCCACCTTGTCGTCGGCGTTGCGCGAGACGGCGGTGGCGGAGCTGAAACCCGGAGAGCCGGACGGGATAGTCGACCTATTGGTGGCCAGCGGCCTGTCCGAGAGCCGCAAAGCCGCGCGGCGCACCATCGGCGAGGGTGGGGTGTCGGTCAACAACATTCGCGTCAGCAGCGAGGAATGGTCGCCGCGGCCAACGGATTTCCTGCACGGGCGGTGGCTGGTGCTGCGCCGCGGGAAGCGGAACGTCGCGGGCGTGGAGAAGGTCTAGCCCCCCAGAATGCCGACCTGAATCGAGGGCAGCTGGTCGTCTGCGGCCGCCACCGCGAACAGGCTGGCGGCGTTGTAGAACGCGTCGTTGGTCATCAGGCCGCGTTGCGCGATTTCGATGTGGTCTACCTCGGTGCCCCAGCGCATCCCGAACAAGCGCTTCAGCTGCGTGGGGTCGGGCCGTCGCAGGTTCAGATTCGGCTTCTGCCGGGCCAAGTCGTCGCGACGGGCCAACGCGTGCGCGGCCATCGTGCGCCACTCGGGCAGCCGGGGATCCGCGCGCAGCAGTTCCAGGAAGTGTTGGATCGCCGGCAGCGACCGGGTGAAGAACAGGGTGCGGGTGGTCAACCGTGCCGAAACCGAGATGGGGTCGTCGACGAACCGTCGGCGTTCCTCGTCGGTAAGCCAGTGGGCACGAACGTCTTCGGGAAATCCCGAGGCATCGATGATTCCCGAGGCCATCGCGTAGTGGTGGGCGACGGTCTCCAGCGCGCGCTCGTTTTCGCCCTCGCCGAGGCTGTCGATGGCCCGTGATGCGCGGTCGCGGACGCTGCCCTGGTCGCCGGGATGCGTCAGGTTCCAGTACCAGGCAGCCACCTGTTCCAGGGCCGGGCGGTAGGCCCAGCGGTCGGTGGCGCACACGCTCAGCAGCGAAAGCACGTCGACATCAAGGATGTCGACGACGTCCCTGCTCCCGGGCGTCACTTCAACGGGTGTGGGCGGCGCCCACCGTTGCCGCCAACGCTCCGACCACACCGTCGGGGGCGGACTGGGACGCACTGCGACGTTTCTGGGGCCGCGGATGACTTCCCGCAGTGCCAGTACCGCGTCGGCGTGCTTGACGTCGATCCGCATCCCCTTCAATTGCCTGGCCAGCGCGGGGCTTTCCGGCGCTCCCGAGGATTCGAGCAGCCGATTCCAGGTGCGCTGGGTGAAGGGTGTGCGGCGGGCAATCTCGATGAGCTGTTCGGCCGTCGCCGGCGGCAGGACACCGGATTTGACTGCGTGGGAAACCGTTTGGCGGATGTTGACCAGGGCGTCCACAAAGACCGGGTACCCGTCCTCGGGATCGCCGTGCACCATGCCGACTTCATCGTCGGCGTCGATGATGCCGTCGCGGTAGCCCTCGAAGACCCACCCGTAACCCTCCATGCCGAACGGATGCAGCTCCGCGGCGCGCAGCGCACCCATGCTCGATGAGCCGACCACGCGCACTCCGTCGTCCATCAGGGTCAGTAGTTCCTTGTGCCGGACCGACGCGCTCTGAAAGAACAGGCCGTCGACGATGAGCAGCGTGTCGCCGGAACGCAACCCGTAGCGCAGCGCGTCGCCGAACGAAATCGGCGGCACCACTTCGGCATGCGGGATCACCGCGTGAATGTCTTCGGCGCCGATGGTGGGCCCCGCGGTCACGACGATGCGAGCGTCGGCGGTCATGCGTGCTCCTGCAGCGGGGTGCGCAAGGGCGATTGCACCGTCGCGGACATACCGGGCGCGATCACCTTGACGACGGGTACGCAGGCATCGGGAGAGTCGCACACCACCGCAAGTGGCTCGGCGCCGGCCACCGCCGCGACGGCCGTCGCCGCCGTGGCGAGCAGTTCCGCGAGCGAGTCGGTGCTCGAGATGTGCCAGGGCGTGGGCTCGGCTTCGGGCATCGGCTGCATGGACTTTCGGGCAGGCGCGAAAGTGTGCACCCGGGCGAATCTCTGGTAGATCGCCGAGGGCAGATCCTCGCGGGCTCCGCTGATCGCGGTCAGGCGCGACTGCGCGGCTTCGGTAATGGCCCGGGACAGAGCGACATTGGGATCGTGGTGCAGTCCGCTGCCGCTGAACGGGATCTCCATCATGGGTGAGGTGATCTCGGCGGCGAAACAGTAGAAGTCGTCCCAGACGTCCATCCGGGCCACCTGAAGTTCGCTTCCCGCGCGGTGGATCATGTCGACCAGTTCCGCGCACTCCGAGCGCATGACGTCCTCGATCGGCACCTCGAACAGTGTTATCCCCGGCTGAGCGGCGGCCATGCCGTACCGCTCCATGATCTCGTAGAGGCCGTGCAGGGTGGCCTCGTGGTAGCTGTTCCCTGACGCCAATCCTGTTGTGTCCATGCCGAAGATCGGTGGGCCCCAGGAGTCGTTGACCGAGATGTTCACCACGGTGGCCAGCCACGGCACCCAGGTTCGGCGGCCGGTCAGCAGGGTCGTCGCCACCATCCAGTCGAGCTTGGCGCCCGGGTGATAGAAACTGCCTGCCGGCCGGTTGAGGTCAGCCGGGTCATAGGTCAGAGCGTCGGTGAGTTCCGTTGTGGGCGTTGATAATAGGTCGGGCTCGATATTCTCGACGTGCCAGTTCTCCAGGGATTCCATAGCGGCGGACACCTGAGCGGCCCGGTAGGTGGTGGCCTTACCCTGGCTCACCGACAGCGTCAGCGACGCGGGGCGCACCGCTTGCACGGTCGGAATTCCGAGGTCGTCGAGCCAGGTGAGATCGGCGACCCGGGTGATGCCGGCGGCGGTCAGCAGCGGCTGGATGGCCGCCCATGTCCGGTCCGGGGAGATGATGCGGTGGGTACCCGCGTGGTGGCCGATCTTGAGCGGGTCGGCGTGGCCCAATACCCGTGCGGGCCAATATGACCAATCTGGGCCACTGGCCGGTGCGGTGCCGCGGCCGGGCGTTTCCGACATGGGCTTCACGCTACTGAGTAAGGGCATCAATGGAGTGCATTCGGTCGGGTTCGACAGGAAAAATCCAGCGGGATCTCATCGCGCGGGGAGGGGGGAGGGAAGGCGATGAGACCCCGCTGGGAGTCAGGTCACTCGCTGGCGTCGCCCACCGCGAACAACGGGATGGTGTAGGCGCACTCGGTCTCGCAGAACAGGGTCTCGTAGGCCATGTGGCGTTCCTTTCTCGCTTGTGATGCCGTACGAGGACAATTCTTGGCTGCACGCAACCACCGAGGTATCCCACTGCCGGCCGATGAGCGGCGGAAAACCGGTTCCGCCGTCGGGATGAGGGCTGACGTCCACCGGGTGGGGGACATCGAACGCATTAGCCCGCACGCCGCCGGCAGGCGCCGGCAAAACGCGGTAGTGGGCAAACCTTTACCTCACCGTGTTGCGGTTGTGACAGTTGTTGAGCACTGTTGTCACGATGACCGCACCCGCGATCGCCTTCCGGCTTCTGGCCCTGGCCGCAGGCGTGTTCGGGGTGTCGGCCACGGTTGCGGCGCCGATCCACGCCGACATGTTGGGCAACGCGTTTCTGAACGCGCTGAACAATGCGGGCGTTCCCTACACTCAGCCCTCTACCGCGGTAGCCCTCGGCCGCTCGGTATGTCCGAAGGCGCTTTCGCCCGGCGGATCGTTCGACGCCATCGTCGAGGAGATGGCGGAGCTCAACGGTCTGCCGCGGGAACGGGCGGCCGCGTTCACCATCGTCGCGATCGCGACCTACTGCCCGGCGCTGATCTCGCCGATGCTGCCGCACCGGTTGCAGGCCTAGGGACTGCTGAACTGGTTGCCTGGTGTTCCGGCGGTGCCGACCGCGCCCCGGACTCTGTTGCTTCCAGCCATCAAATTCCGCTATCCGTGGATACCGTCGTTGCCGGCGATGCCGGCGTTTCCGTCATTGCCGGCGGTGCCGGGGACGTTGTCGACGTTGCCGCCCGATGCCTCGCCGAGTGCGCCGCCGTTGCCGACGGTCTTACCGCCGGCGCCGCCTTCTCCACCGGCCCCGCCGGCGCCCACACCGCCGTTTCGCCCGGCGCCTCCGAACAAGCCACCTGCCCCGCCGGCACCGCCCTGCTGGCCGCCCGCGCCACCGTTACCGCCTTGCCCGCCCTGGCCGCCGTCGCCGCCGTTTCCGCCGTTTCCGCCGGTGTTGTCCGAGCCGCCGGTGGCGGTGGCGCCGTTGCCGCCGTGTCCTCCCGCGCCTCCGTCGCCGCCCGCGCCACCTGTGCCGCCGACGCCGGCGTCACCACCGGCGCCGCCGAAGCCGAAGAGTTTCCCGCCCGCGCCACCATTGCCGCCGGCGCCGCCCTGGCCACCGGTGCCGCCCATGCCGCCGCTTCCGCCGGTGCCTCCGTCACCTCCCGAGCCGGCGATGCTGCCGAAGTGGGCGCTGTCCGAATGGCCGCCGGCGCCTCCGTTACCGCCGGATCCGCCCTGGTCACCTGCGCCACCGAGGCCGCCGATGCCGCCCTGACCGCCGGCTCCGCCATTACCGATCAGCTGTCCGCCCTTACCGCCGTTACCGCCCGCGCCGCCAGTGCCGCCGTTCAGCGGCGGGGTATCCCCGGAAGCGCCGTTGCCACCTCGACCACCGCTCCCGCCAAAGTTATTGGTCTCATTACCCACCGCGGAGCCACCGTTACCGCCGTTACCGCCCGACCCGCCGGGCGCGCTGCCCGGTGCGCCGTTTCCCCCGTCACCTCCATGGGTGCTGTCCGCCAGCACATCGTCGGGAGCGTTGACGTTTCCGCCGTTCCCGCCATTCCCGCCGTTGCCGCCACCCTGACCGGCCGCCCCGCCGTCGCCGCCCCTGCCGGCGTTCACGGTGAAACCGCTGGGCTCGGTGCCATTGGCACCACTGCCGCCGGTACCACCGTTCTGGCCGAAACCGCCGGTGGATCCGGTAAGACCGCTGCCGTCTGGCTGCACATGGAAGTTGGGCTCGGCCGGCGTCACGTTGCGAGCGTTGATCCCCGTCCAGCCGGTGCCGCCCTGGCCGCCGGTGCCGCCGTTGCCGAAGAGGTAGGAGTTGCCGCCGTCGCCGCCGGTGCCGGGGGCGATGTGGGGGAAGTCGTAGAGGCCGCCGGGGTTGGGGTCGCCGTACAGGCCGTGTCCGCCTTGGCCGCCGGCGCCGCCGTTGCCGAACAGGTGGCCGCCGCCGCCGCCGGTGCCGCCGTTCATGCCAGGCCCGCCCACCCCGCCGGTGCCGCCGTTGCCCAGGAGTCCGGTGGCACCGCCGTTGCCGGCAGCGCCGCCGCGCAGCAGGGCACCGGCGCTGCCGCCGTTGCCGCCGTTGCCGCCGTCGCCGTAGAGGCTGCCGCCGGTACCGCCGTTGCCGCCGGCGCCTGCGCCCCCGAACGCGCCGCTGCTGGAGCCGCCGTTGCCGCCGGTGCCGCCAGAGCCCAGCAGTCCGGCGTTGCCGCCGGTGCCGCCGGTGCCGGCGGTGCCGGTCAGTCCGTAGGTGGGATCGGGCACGGTGTTGCCTCCGGCGCCGCCGGCCCCGCCATTGCCCGACAGCCACCCGCCGGTCCCGCCGGTGCCGCCGGTGGCGCCGTTGAACCCGGCCCCGCCGGTGCCGCCGGCGCCGCCGTTGCCGATCAGTCCGGCGGCTCCGCCGTTGCCACCGGCTTGTCCGGCGGCCCCGCTGGCGCCATTGCCGCCGTTGCCGTAGAGCCAGCCGGCGTCACCGCCGTTGCCCCCAGGGGTGGCGGCATCGGCGCCGTTGCCGATCAGCGCGCGTCCGGTCAACGCCACCGAGGGCGCGTTGACCACATCCAGCAACGCCTGCAGGGGATCGGCCGCGGCGGCCTCGGCCGCGGCATAGGCACCCCCGGCCGCGTGCAACGACGCCACGAACTGCTGCTGCAGACCCGCCACCCGCGCACCGATCAACTGATACTCCGCGGCATGACCGCCGAACAGCGACGCAATCGCCACCGACACCTCATCGGCAGCCGCCGCCGCGAGGGCCGCCGTCGGCGCTGCGGCGGTGAAATTGGCAGCACTGACCGACGAACCGATGTCGGCCAGATCCGCCGCGGCCGTCGCCACCAATTCGGGAATGACGCTCACAAAAGGCATGGCTCATGCTGTGCAGTGAGCGTTGGGCGATGTATGAACAGTCGTGAAATGTGCTGGTAGCAGCCCTGCTCACGGGAGTGCCAGAGGTACCGCAAATTGTGAGGGCGGATGCGGTACCCGTAACCTCTAGCGAGTGGTCGATGACAGGCGTGGTCGTAGCAACGAGCGGCGACCGCGATCTGCGTCCAACGGATTGCCACGGCGCTCCGGTCCAGGCCGGGCGCGACCAGCTCAACCCAACGCCGACACCGCGCACGCCGGACCACCGATTCCGGCCGACATCGAGGCGCGGCAGTTGGCCCCCGACGTGCGACGCGAGCTGAGCACGCTGGATCGGGCCACCGCCGACGCGGTCGCCCGCCACCTGGTGGCTGCGGGCGGCTTGCTCGACGAGGACCCCGAAGCCGCACTCAGCCATGCCCGCGCCGCCCGGGCTCGGGCGAGCCGGATTGCGGCGATTCGCGAGGCCGTCGGCATTGCCGCGTATCACTGCGGCGACTGGGGCCAGGCGCTGGCCGAATTTCGTGCCGCCCGTCGAATGGGCAGCAAATCCCCGTTGCTGGCCCTGATCGCGGACTGCGAACGCGGTCTTGGACGTCCACAGCGCGCCATCGACCTGGCACGAGGACCCGAGGCGGCCGAACTCAGCGGTGACGACGCCGACGAACTGCGCATCGTCGCCGCCGGTGCCCGCGCCGACCTGGGGCAACTCGAACAGGCGTTGACGGTGTTGTCCACCCCGCAGCTTGACCCGTCCCGGACCGGTTCGACCGCCGCGCGGTTGTTCTATGCCTACGCCGAAACGCTGCTGGCGCTCGGACGAGGCGACGAGGCGCTGCAGTGGTTCCTGCGTTCGGCTGCGGCCGACACCGAGGGCGTCACCGATGCCGAAGACCGGGTCAGCGAACTTGGCTGAGATGAACAGCATTGCGCGGCAATATGATTGCCTCCTGCTCGACCTGGACGGAACTGTGTTTCGAGGCCACCAAGCCACCGAGGGTGCGGTGGACTCGTTGGACGGGATAGACAGCCGCAAGCTGTTCGTCACCAACAACGCCTCGCGCAGCGCCCACGAAGTCGCCGAACACCTGCGCGACCTCGGTTTCTCGGCGAACGCCGATGACGTGGTGACCAGCGCGCAGAGCGCGGCACACCTACTGGCCGCGCAGCTGTCGCCTGGCTCGAAGGTGCTGATCGTCGGCACCGACGCACTGGCCGCCGAGATCGAAACGGCAGGTCTGCGACCGGTCCGTCGTTTCGAAGACGAGCCCGACGCCGTCGTTCAGGGGCTTTCCATGACGATCGGCTGGCCCGAACTGGCCGAGGCCGCGCTGGCCATCCGCGCGGGTGCGTTGTGGGTTGCGGCCAATGTCGACCTGACGCTGCCCAACGAGCGAGGTCTGTTGCCGGGCAACGGATCTCTGGTGGCGGCGCTGCGTGCCGCCACCGGTGAGAAGCCGCAGGTGGCCGGCAAGCCGGGTCCGCAATTGATGAAGGACGCGGTAAGTCGCGGCGATTTCGCGGCGCCGCTGGTGGTGGGTGACCGGCTCGACACCGATATCGAGGGCGCCAACGCCGCCGAACTGCCGAGCCTGATGGTGCTCACCGGAGTGAATTCCGCGCGTGACGCCGTTTTCGCCGAGCCCGCGCAGCGGCCCACCTACATCGGTCACGACCTGAGGTCGCTGCACCAGGACGGTGAGGTGCTGAAGGTGGGTCCGCAACCGGGTTGGCGGGTCGAGGTCGAAGGCGGGGTCGCTGTGGTGACGGCCGCCGACGACCAGCACGGCGACGACCTTGCGATCGTCCGTGCCGTCGCCAGCGCACTGTGGGACGCGTCCACCCGGGTGCGGATCGAAGCCGGCGACGATCAGGCCCGCGAGGCCCTGGACCGCTGGTCCCTGATGCACGGCGAGTAGCCGGTGACTACCGTAGGAGCGCAATGACTATCGATCCTGAGCAGATCCGCGCGGAAATCGAATCCCTCGTGGCCCAGTTGCCCGACAACGCCGACGCCGGCACCGGGCCGTCCCTCGAGGAGCTCGAAGACATCGCCCGCCGCCTGTCGGAGGCGCACGACGTGCTGTTGCAGGCGCTGGAGTCGGCGGAGAAGGGCTGAGTGCCCGCATGCCCCGGCGTGCTCGCGTCGACGCCGAGTTGGTGCGTCGCGGTCTGGCACGCTCGCGTCAACAGGCCGCGGAGTTGATCGGGGCCGGCAGGGTGCGGATCGACGGACTGCCGGCGCTCAAGCCGGCCACGTCCGTCGCGGTCACCGCGGCGCTCACCGTGGCCGACGACGGCGAACGCTCCTGGGTGTCGCGGGGGGCGCACAAACTCATCGGCGCATTGGACGCGTTCGGGATCACCGTCGAAGGCCGGCGCTGCCTGGACGCGGGCGCCTCGACGGGCGGGTTCACCGAAGTCCTGTTGGATCGGGGCGCCGCACAAGTGGTTGCCGCCGACGTGGGCTATGGGCAGCTGGCCTGGTCGCTGCGCAGCGACCCGCGGGTGGTGGTCGTGGAACGCACCAACGTGCGCGACCTGTCGCCCGAGGCGATCGGCGGGCCGGTGGACCTGATCGTCGCCGACCTATCATTCATCTCGTTGGCGACCGTGTTGCCCGCGCTGGTTGGTTGCGCTTCGCCGGACGCCGATATCGTTCCCATGGTGAAGCCGCAGTTTGAGGTGGGGAAGGGCCAGGTCGGTCCCGGCGGGGTGGTGCAGGACCCCGGGCTGCGGATCGATTCGGTGCTCGCGGTCTCGCGGCGCGCCGTCGAATTGGGCTGGCACACCGTGGACGTGACGGCCAGCCCGCTGCCGGGCCCGTCGGGCAACGTCGAATACTTTCTGTGGCTGCGTGCCCGGACGGATCGCGCGCTGGCGGGGGATGAGCTGTTGGCCGCGGCCCAGCGCGCAGTGAGAGAGGGCCCACAGTGACCACCGAACGTACCGTGTTGCTGGTCGTCCACTCCGGCCGGGACGAAGCGACCGAGACCGCGCGCCGCGTCGAGAAGGTGTTGGAAGACAAAGGGATTGCGTTGCGTGCCCTGTCCGCTGAAGCGGTTGACAAGGGCTCGTTGCGGCTGAGTCCCAACGACATGCGGGTGCTCGGTGTCGATATCGAAGTCGTCGACGCCGACCCGATGGCCGCCGACGGTTGTGAGCTGGTGCTCGTGCTGGGCGGGGACGGAACTTTCCTGCGGGCGGCCGAGCTGGCCCGCAACGCCGGCATTCCGGTGCTGGGCGTCAACCTGGGCCGCATCGGCTTCCTCGCCGAAGCTGAGGCCGAGGCCATCGACAGTGTGCTTGAACACGTTGTCGCACAGGACTATCGGGTGGAAGACCGGCTGGTCCTGGACGTCGTCGTACGCCAGGGCGGCGAAGTGATCGACCGGGGCTGGGCGCTCAACGAAGCCAGCCTGGAGAAAGGCCCCCGGCTCGGTGTCCTCGGTGTCGTCGTCGAAATCGACGGCCGGCCGGTCTCGACGTTTGGTTGCGACGGTGTGCTGGTGTCCACGCCCACCGGGTCCACCGCATACGCCTTCTCCGCGGGTGGTCCGGTGCTGTGGCCTGATCTGGAGGCAATTCTGGTGGTGCCCAACAACGCTCATGCCTTGTTCGGTCGTCCGATGGTCACCAGTCCGGACGCCGCCATCGCCATCGAGATCGAGGCGGATGGTCACGATGCGCTGGTGTTCTGCGACGGCCGCCGGGACATGCGGGTGCCGGCCGGCAGTCGGCTCGAGGTAACCCGTTCTGACACACCGGTGAAGTGGGTGCGCCTGGACAGCGCACCGTTCACCGACCGGTTGGTGACGAAGTTCCGGTTGCCGGTGACGGGTTGGCGCGGGAAGTAGCCGGTGCTCAACGAGATCCGCATCGAGGCGCTGGGTGCAATCAGCCTTGCGACTGCCGAGTTCGATCGAGGGCTCACCGTGCTGACCGGTGAGACCGGCACCGGCAAGACCATGGTGGTCACCGGCCTGCATCTGCTGGGCGGCGCGCGTGCCGACGCGACCCGGGTACGGTCGGGCGCCGAACGTGCCGTCGTCGAAGGTCGTTTCACCACAACCGATGTCGACGACGCGGTGACCGCCCGCCTCGATGAGATCCTGGACGCCTCCGGCGCAGAACGCGACGAAGACGGCAGCGTGATCGCCTTGCGCACCGTCAGCCGTGACGGGCCCTCGCGCGCATACCTGGGCGGCCGCAGTGTGCCGGCAAAGTCTTTGAGCGGCTTCACCACTGAGTTGCTGGCGCTGCACGGCCAGAATGACCAGCTGCGGCTCATGCGACCCGACGAGCAGCGCGGCGCGCTGGACCGGTTCGCCGGAACCGGTCCCGCACTGGAGCGCTACCGCAAACTACGCGAAGCATGGTTGTCGGCGCGGCGCGACCTCGTCGATCGTCGGGACCGGACCCGTGAGCTCGCTCAGGAAGCCGATCGACTCAAGTTCGCGCTCAACGAGATCGACACGGTCGACCCGCAACCGGGGGAGGACGAGGCACTGGTCGCCGATATCGTCCGGCTCTCCGAACTGGACACCCTGCGCGAAGCCGCCGCGTCGGCGCGCGAGGTGCTGTCCAGTTCCTCCGATGAGGCCTTCGGCGCCGCCGAGGCCCTCGGACGCGCGCGCGGCGCGTTGGAATCGACGGGTGACGCCCGGTTGCGATCCCTGGCCGACCAGATCGGCGGAGCCTTGACGGTGGTCATCGACGCGGTCGGCGAATTGGGTGACTACCTGGACGCACTGCCCACCGATGCCAGCGCGCTGGACGCGAAGCTGGCCCGTCAGGCTCAACTGCGCACGCTGACCCGCAAGTACGCCGCCGACATCGACGGGGTGCTGCAGTGGGCCCAGGATTCGCGAGATCGGCTGGCGCAACTCGACGTGTCCGAAGAGGGACTCGCCGCGCTGGAGCGCCGGGCGGAGGAGCTTGGCGGCCAATTAGGCCAGGCGGCAATCGATCTCAGCAAGATCAGGCGCAAGGCGGCCAAGAAGCTGGCCAAGGAGGTCACCGCGGAGCTGGCGGGGCTGGCGATGAACAACGCCGATTTCACCATCGGGGTCACCACCGATGTGGCCGATCCGCATGACCCGTCAGCGCTGGTCCTCCCCGACGGGGAACCGGCGCGGGTCGGTGCCGACGGCATCGATGTGGTGGAGTTCGGCTTCGCCGCCCACCGCGGCATGTCAGTGCTGCCGCTGGCCAAGAGCGCCTCGGGCGGCGAGCTGTCGCGGGTGATGCTGGCGCTGGAGGTGGTGCTGTCCGCTTCGGCCACCGGCACCACGATGGTGTTCGACGAGGTCGACGCCGGCGTGGGCGGCTATGCGGCGGTGCAGATCGGCAGACGATTGGCAAGGCTGGCCCGCACGCACCAGGTCATCGTCGTCACGCACCTGCCACAGGTCGCGGCCTACGCGGACGTGCACCTGGTGGTGCACAGCCAGGGGCCCAGGGGCACCAGCGGTGTACGGCGCCTGACCAGCGACGACAGGGTGGCCGAGCTGGCCCGGATGCTGGCGGGGCTGGGGGAGTCTGACAGCGGACGCGCGCATGCGCGTGAACTGCTGGAGACCGCACAGAGCGACCGCGCCTGAGCCGCGTCCCAGGGCTCACCGGCGGCGTCCCCGCGGGCGACCCTTCGGTTTGCCGCGAGCGACCGCAAAATGCCGGCCGCAGCGGCGTGTCGCTGGCAACACGCGGGCGCTCGCGCCGAGGGCCCACGGCTGCCCCCAAACCCTCGCAACCACCCCGCGATACAAATGTGACTAATGTGACGCTTTATAACTTCTGAGGCAGATGTTACGGCGCGCCTCCCCGCCACAGCCGACGATCGCCGACAGAATCGGCTCCCATGAAGATGTCAGCGCTTCTATCTCGCAACACCGTCCGGCCCGGTCTCGTGGGCACCGCCCGAGTCGATCGCAACATCGACCGACTGCTGCGCAGGGTCTGCCCCGGCGACATCGTCGTCCTCGACATCCTGGACCTCGACCGCATCACCGCCGACGCACTGGTGGAGGCTGACATCGCCGCCGTGGTCAACGCATCACCGTCCGTCTCGGGCCGCTACCCCAACCTGGGCCCCGAGGTTCTGGTCAACAACGGTGTCACCCTCATCGACGAGACCGGCCCCGAGATCTTCAAGAAGGTCAAGGACGGTTCCAAGATCCGCCTGTACGAAGGCGGCGTCTACTCCGGGGACCGCCGACTGATCCGCGGCACCGAGCGCACCGACCATGACATCGCAGACCTGATGCGGGAGGCCAAGAGCGGGCTGGCCGCTCACCTGGAAGCGTTCGCGGGCAACACGATTGAGTTCATCCGCAGCGAAAGCCCGCTGCTGATCGACGGCATCGGCATCCCCGACATCGACGTCGACATGCGCCGCCGGCACGTGGTGATCGTCTCCGAAGAGCCCAGCGCTGAAGAGGATCTGAAATCCCTCAAGCCGTTCATCAAGGAGTACCAACCCGTCCTGGTCGGAGTCGGACAGGGAGCCGATGTGCTGCGCAAGGCGGGCTACCGCCCCCAGCTCATCGTCGGCGACCCCGACCAGATCAGCGCCGAGGTGCTCAAGTGCGGCGCCCAGGTGGTGCTGCCCGCCGACGCTGACGGTCACGCGGCCGGCCTGGAACGCATCCAGGACCTCGGTGTCGGGGCCATGACATTCCCCGCTGCCGGCTCCGCCACCGACCTGGCCCTGTTGCTGGCCGATCACCACGGCGCCGCGCTGCTGGTCACCGCGGGCCACACGGCCAACATCGAGACGTTCTTCGACCGGACTCGCTCGCAGAGCAACCCGTCGACGTTCCTCACCCGGCTGCGGGTCGGGGAGAAGCTGGTGGACGCCAAAGCGGTCGCCACGCTTTACCGCAACCACATCTCCGGTGGCGCCATCGCCCTGCTGGCGCTGACCATGCTGATCGCCATCATCGTGGTGCTCTGGGTGTCCCGCACCGACGGCGTGGTCGTGCACTGGATCATCGACTACTGGAACCGCTTCACCCTCTGGATCCAGCACCTGATCTCCTAGGAAGTGCGCTGATGATCTCGTTACGCCAACACGCCATCTCGCTGGCCGCCGTCTTCCTGGCGCTGGCCATCGGGGTGGTGCTGGGCTCCGGCTTCTTCTCCGACACCGTGCTGTCCAGCCTGCGTAACGAGAAGCGCGACCTGGCCGGTCAAGTCAACAATCTCAACGACCAGCGCAATCAGCTGAATGAAAAGCTGAGTGCAGCAAACACTTTCGATGCCCAGGTGCTGGGTCGTATCGTGCACGAGACTCTGACGGGCAAGACGGTGGTGCTGTTCCGCACCCCGGATGCCAGAGACGACGACGTGGCCGCCGTATCGAAAATCGTGGGGCAGGCCGGCGGCTCGGTCACCGGCACGGTGTCGCTCACGCACGAATTCGTCGAGGCCAATTCCGGCGAGAAACTGCGCTCGGTGGTCAACTCAGCGATCCTGCCGGCCGGCACCCAGTTGAGCACCAAACTGGTCGACCAGGGTTCGCAGGCCGGCGATCTGCTCGGCATCGCCCTGCTGGTCAACACCAATCCGCAGGTTCCCCCCGTGGACGACACCGCGCGCGACACCGTGCTGGGCGCGTTGCGTGAGACCGGCTTCATCACCTACCAGCCCAACAACCACATGGCGGCGGCCAGCGCCGCCATCGTGGTCACCGGCGGCGCGGTGCCCGCGGACGCCGGCAATCAGGGGGTCACCGTGGCACGGTTCGCCGCCGCACTGGCTCCCCACGGCTCGGGCACGGTGCTGGCCGGCCGCGACGGCTCGGCCGGCGGAAGTGCCGCGGTGGCGGTGGCCCGCGCCGATTCCGGGATGGCGGCCGCCATCAGCACGGTCGACGACGTCGACGTCGAACCCGGACGCATCACGGCGATCCTGGCCCTGCACGATCTGGCCGGCGGCGGCCACCCCGGTCACTACGGAACCGGGCATGGGGCGACCTCAGTGACCGTTCCCCAGTAGGGCGTGTTCGACGCGGCGGGCGGCCGCGGATGTTAGGGTGAGTTTCCGTGGGTCGGCAGGCCCAGCAAGCTTCAAATCCCTGCACCATGCCCTGCCCGTCTTCACGGAGGTCGCCTAGTTGCGTAAGCATCCGCAAACTGCCACAAAGCACCTCTTCGTCAGCGGTGGGGTCGCTTCTTCTCTGGGCAAGGGCCTGACGGCGAGCAGCCTCGGTCAGTTGCTGACCGCACGCGGTTTGCATGTGACGATGCAGAAGCTGGATCCGTACCTGAACGTCGATCCCGGCACCATGAACCCGTTCCAGCACGGTGAGGTCTTCGTCACCGAGGACGGCGCCGAAACCGACCTCGACGTCGGGCACTACGAGCGCTTCCTGGACCGTGACCTGTCCGGGTCGGCGAATGTCACCACCGGGCAGGTGTATTCGACGGTCATCGCCAAAGAGCGCCGCGGTGAGTATCTGGGCGACACCGTCCAGGTGATCCCGCACATCACCGACGAGATCAAGCGGCGCATCCTGGCCATGGCCGAACCGGACGCCAGCGGCCACCGGCCCGACGTCGTCATCACCGAAATCGGCGGGACCGTCGGCGACATAGAGTCGCAGCCGTTCCTGGAAGCGGCCCGCCAGGTCCGCCACTACCTGGGCCGCGAGGACGTGTTCTTTCTGCACGTGTCGCTGGTGCCCTACCTGGCCCCGTCCGGTGAACTCAAGACCAAGCCCACCCAGCATTCGGTGGCAGCGCTGCGCAGCATCGGTATCAGCCCGGACGCGCTGATCCTGCGCTGTGACCGGGTGGTTCCCGAGGCCCTCAAGAACAAGATCGCGCTGATGTGTGACGTCGACATCGACGGTGTCATCTCCACACCCGACGCGCCCTCGATCTACGACATCCCCAAGGTGCTGCACCGCGAGGAACTCGACGCGTTCGTGGTGCGCCGGCTCAATCTGCCGTTCCGAGACGTCGACTGGACCGAATGGGACGACCTGCTGCGCCGGGTGCACGAGCCGCACGACACCGTGCGAATCGCATTGGTGGGCAAGTATGTTGAGCTTTCCGACGCCTACCTCTCGGTCAGCGAGGCGTTGCGCGCCGGTGGGTTCAAGCATCGGGCCAAGGTCGAAATCGTCTGGGTAGCTTCCGACGACTGCGAGACGCCGAGTGGTGCGGCGCACACGCTCGGCGACGTGCACGGCGTACTGATCCCCGGCGGGTTCGGCATCCGCGGCATCGAGGGCAAGATCGGTGCCATCCGCTATGCGCGGGCGCGCAGCTTGCCGGTGTTGGGGCTGTGTCTCGGTCTGCAGTGCATCGTGATCGAAGCGGCCCGCTCGGTGGGGCTCACCGAGGCGAACTCCGCCGAGTTCGAGCCGGACACCCCGGATCCGGTCATCTCCACGATGGCCGATCAGGAACAGGCCGTTGCCGGCGAGGCGGATCTCGGCGGCACCATGCGGCTGGGCGCCTATCCGGCTGTCCTGGAACCCGATTCGATTGTGGCCCAGGCATATCAGGCCACCCAGGTATCCGAACGCCACCGGCACAGATACGAGGTCAACAACTCTTACCGGGAGCGGATCGCCGAGAGCGGACTGCGGTTCAGCGGGACTTCACCCGACGGGCACCTGGTCGAGTTCGTCGAGTATCCGCCGGATCAGCACCCGTTCATCGTCGGAACCCAGGCCCACCCCGAGCTCAAGAGCCGGCCTACCCGGCCGCATCCGCTGTTTGTGGCATTCGTCAAGGCGGCCATCGACTACAAGGCGGGTGAACTGCTGCCCGTCGAGATCCCCGAGATCCCGGAGCACCACGCTTCCAACGGCAACGACCGTCGCGACACCGACGGTTCGGCGGTAGGGCAGTCGCTAGCCGAACCCGCCACCCGTGGCTGAGCACGACTTCGAGACGGTTTCGTCGGAAATCCTTTATCAAGGAGCCATTTTCGCGCTGCGCCGGGACGAGGTGCGGATGCCGGGCGGCAACATCGCGAAACGCGAGGTGATCGAGCACTACGGCGCGGTAGCGGTCGTGGCGATGAACGAGAACAACGACATCGCACTGGTTTACCAGTACCGCCACACCTATGGCCGCAGGATCTGGGAGTTGCCCGCCGGCCTGCTCGACGCCCCGGGCGAAGCGCCGTACCTCACCGCCGAGCGGGAACTCGAAGAGGAGGTCGGGCTGCACGCCCGCACCTGGCAGGTACTGCTGGACGTCAACACCGCCCCGGGTTTCAGCGACGAATCGGTGCGGGTCTATCTGGCCACCGGCCTGACCGAGATAGGCCGGCCCGAGGCGCACGACGAAGAAGCGGACATGACGATGCAGTGGTTTCCGCTCCATGAAGCGGTGCACCGGGCGCTCAACGGAGAGATCGTCAATTCGATTGCCATTGCCGGTATTTTCGCTGCCCATGCCGTCACCACTGGCATCGCACGACCACGTCCGCTGGACACTGCCTGGATCGACAGACCGACCGCTTTCGCCGAGCGGAGGACAGCTCGATGACGGCGGCGCTCACGCTCGATGCCCAGATGCAGGGTTACCTCGACCACCTGACGATCGAGCGCGGCGTGGCGGCCAACACCTTGAGCTCCTATCGCCGCGACTTGCGGCGGTACTCAAAACATCTGGAAGAACGCGGGATTCACGATCTGGCGGCGGTCGGCGAGAGCGACGTCAGCGAGTTCCTGGTAGCGCTGCGCCGCGGAGATCCCGATTCGGGGGCGGTGGCGCTGTCCGCGGTGTCGGCGGCGCGGGCGCTGATCGCGGTGCGCGGACTCCATCGGTTCGCCGCGGCAGAAGGGCTGGCGGAGCTGGATGTGGCGCGGGCGGTCAGGCCGCCCACGCCGGGCCGGCGGTTGCCCAAGAGCCTGACCGTCGACCAGGTGCTGGCGCTGCTGGAGGCCGCCGGTGGCGAGGATGCCTCCGACGGCCCGCTGACCCTGCGCAACCGGGCCCTGCTGGAACTGTTGTACTCGACCGGGTCGCGGATCTCCGAAGCTGTCGGGCTCGACGTCGACGACATCGACACCCATGCGCGGTCGGTGTTGTTGCGCGGCAAGGGCGGTAAGCAACGCCTGGTGCCCATCGGTCGTCCCGCCGTCGCGGCACTCGACGCCTACTTGGTGCGCGGCCGCCCGGACCTGGCCCGACGCGGACGTGGCACGCCCGCGATCTTCCTCAATGCCCGGGAAGGCCGGCTGTCGCGACAGAGTGCCTGGCAGGTGTTGCAGGACGCGGCCGATCGTGCCGGGATCACGTCGGGGGTGTCGCCGCACATGCTGCGGCACTCCTTCGCCACACATCTGCTGGAGGGCGGTGCCGACGTGCGGGTGGTGCAGGAGTTGCTGGGTCACGCGTCGGTGACCACGACGCAGATCTACACCCTGGTCACCGTGCACGCCCTGCGGGAGGTGTGGGCCGGCGCCCACCCGCGCGCCACCTGACCCGCACCAACCCCGCGCGAGCAGACGCAAAATCACCCGGGAGCATGCGCTCCGAGGTGATTTTGCGTCTG
This sequence comes from Mycobacterium sp. 23, assembly GCF_048287075.1. Taxonomy (NCBI): domain Bacteria; kingdom Bacillati; phylum Actinomycetota; class Actinomycetes; order Mycobacteriales; family Mycobacteriaceae; genus Mycobacterium; species Mycobacterium sp. 23. Next base: position 697,432 of record NZ_JBLVUX010000005.1, on the reverse strand, counting down.
CTCGCGCAACTAGGCGAGCAACTCCGATTCCAGCACCAGGTCCGACACCATCGACTGGTATTCCAGGTGCGTCTTGTGCTCGGTCGTGTCCCACAGCTTGCCCTGATGCTCGCGCATGTATCCGCGGTACTGCGGAGCGCCCGGCACCCGGACGTTGTCGGCGACGGCGATCGAGCCTCGATGCAGCCACCCGCGGTCCATGATGCTCTTCAGGTCGTCCAGGTACGCGTCCTTGTCGTGATCCAGGAACAGGAAATCGACTGTGCCCGAACCGAACCCGTGCTCACCGGCCAGCGCGTCCAAGGTGCGCCCGCCATCACTGATGGTGCCGACCACACAGGTCACCCGGTCCGCGACGCCGGCATGAGCCCAGATGCGCCGGGCGTTGGCGGCGTTGGCCTCGGCGAGTTCGACGGAGAACACCTGGGCGCCCGGCGCGGCCCGGGCAATCCGCAGCGCGCCGTAGCCGACATAGGTGCCCAGTTCCAGCGCCACTGACGGGTTTGCGCGTCGCACCGCGGCGTCGAGTAGTTGCCCCTTCTCGTCCCCGACGTTGATCAGCATCGACTTCTCGTAGGCGAATCTGTCGATGGTGGCCAGCACATCGTCGATATCGCCGGCCCGCGCGTTGTTCAGCACGTAGTCGACGGCCGCCGCCTCGCGTCCGTCACCGATCTGGCCGGTCTTGGTGATGTTGCGAGCGCCGGTGGCCATCCGCCACACCGACCACCGCAGCAGGGGTATGCGCCGTTTGAGATCCATGGACTTCCACGATAGGCGCTCGGATGCCGCGCAATTCGGAAACTCTGGTCGTCGGGCTGGCCTATGAGTATTCGATGAGGACCGCTGAGCACCTGGTCTGGGGTTGCTTCTTGCCAGGTCGGCACGGCATGTTGGCAATAGGTGCGCCGGAAAGTCTGGTCGGCAGCTCGGCTCGGAGCGGGTCGAGTGTGTTTCGACTGGAAGGTGAATCCGTGTCAAGCAAACGGAGCAGCGTGTCGGACGCCCCACCAACTCAGGAGGTCGGCCTCCTGACCTACACCGGCCGATTCGGCGGTGGTCTTCGGGCGGATGTGCAGCGAAAGCTGCCTTTCTACACGAGCGACTTCAAGGACGGGCTGCATTCGAAAGCCGTAGCATCTGTCAGTTTTCTTTTTTTCGCCTGCCTTGCGAATGCTATTGCTTTCGGTGGGCTCACCAGTGTTATGACCGACGGTGAGATCGGCATCGTGGAAATGATTGTGGCAACCGCCTTCGGCGGAATCCTGTTCGCGCTCCTGTCCGCTCAACCCCTGACAATTTTGGGCGGCACCGGCCCCATCGTCATCTTCACCGGCCTGCTCTACACGATGTGCCGGCGTTTCGATCTTCCCTTTCTACCCGTCTACGCCTGGGTAGGAGTCTGGTCGGGCGTTCTCCTGCTCGTCCTCGCGGTCACCGATGCCAGCGCGCTGATGAGGTTCTTCACCCGCTTCGTCGACGAGATCTTCGCCGTCCTCATCGCCGTCATTTTCATCGTCGAAGCGGCGCGCTCCGTGGTGTCGCCCTTCACGGCGTCACCGCGCAACGACGCGACCGCCCTGATGACCGTGGTGCTGGCACTGGGAACATTTCTGTTGGCCCGCAACTTCAAGACTTTCCTGCAGACCAGGTATATCCAGCGCAGGTTCCGTGAATTCGTGGCAGATTTCGGACCCACCATCGCCATCGCGCTGATGACGATATTCGCTTTGACGTTGCCGGAGGTCAAGGTGGCGGACGTGGCCATTCCCGACCATTTCGGCACCACCACCGGCCGGCCCTGGCTCGTCGACATGTTCTCGGTGCCCGTCTGGCTGATCCTCGCTTGCCTCGGGCCGGCAATCCTCGTCACGGTTCTGCTATTTCTCGATCAGAACATTACGACTCGTCTGGTCAACAGCCCGTCGCATGCCCTCCGAAAAGGTGGGGGCTATCACCTGGACCTGGCCGTTGTCGCCGTCATCACGGCGGTGTGCTCGGTGTTCGGTTTGCCCTGGATCGTGGCGGCCACGGTCCATTCCCTCAACCACGTCAAGAGTCTGGCGAGAACCACACGACGAGAAGACGATTCGGGTGCTGAGCGCATCCTTGCTGTACGGGAAAATCGAGTCTCCCCGCTCGCGATTCATTTGCTGATCGCGGCCTCAATTTTCATGTTGCCGGTGATCAAGAAAGTTCCGATCGAGGTACTTTTCGGCCTGTTCCTGTTCATGGGTTTCGCCACCCTCAACGGGACGGACTTCTATGCGCGGTTGAAATTGTGGTTGACGGACCGCAAGCTGTACCCCGACACCCACTACGTTCGTCATGTTCCCTGGAAAGTCATCCACGCCTTCACCTTGGTGCAGGTTCTCTGTCTGGTGGTGTTGTGGATCCTCAAGAGCAGCCCGGTGGGGATCTTGTTCCCCTTGTTCATCGCGATGCTGGTGCCGTTGCGCCTTCTGCTCAACAGGTGGTTCCAGGCAGAGCATCTGGCCTTGCTCGACGCCGATGAGCAAGCCGACGACGAGAGCATGGGGGACTTCCGGCCCTGAGCTCGAGTCGATGCGAGTCGATCGTGGCGCACGACTCCGCCTTGGTCGGTCAGCGCGGGCTCGGCTGTAGGATCGGTCTCGCTCGTCATCCACGGGCTGTGATGCCGTCAGCGCAAAGTCAGCGTCACCCAGGTGGATAGCGGCGGTGTGTACCACCGCATCGGGCGCAGATCTCCGCGCGGATTGATTTGCCCGCGGGTCTCCCGGCGCAGGGGGGTCCAGCCGTTAGACTTTCCTGCAATGTCCACGCTGACGCCCGTCACCACCCACCGCGACCGGGCATGACCGACCATTCCGGCAACGGTCCAGAGATCGGCCTCACCGGCCGGCCGCCGCGGGCGATTCCCGAACCCAAGCCGCTGTCCAGCCACGGGCCGGCCAAGGTCGTCGCGATGTGCAACCAGAAGGGTGGCGTCGGCAAGACGACCTCGACGATCAATCTGGGCGCGGCGCTGGCCGAGTACGGGCGGCGGGTGTTGCTGGTCGACATGGACCCCCAGGGTGCGCTGTCGGCCGGGCTGGGGGTTCCGCACTACGAGCTTGAAAAGACGATCCACAACGTGCTGGTGGAGTCGCGGGTATCGATCGACGACGTGCTGCTGCACACCCGGGTCAAGAACCTGGATCTGGTGCCCAGCAACATCGACCTGTCGGCGGCGGAGATTCAGCTGGTCAACGAGGTCGGACGCGAGCAGACGCTGGCCCGGGCGCTGTATCCGGTGCTTGACCGCTACGACTACGTGCTCATCGACTGCCAGCCGTCGCTGGGACTGCTCACCGTCAACGGCCTGGCCTGTGCCGAAGGCGTCGTCATTCCCACCGAGTGCGAGTTCTTCTCGCTGCGCGGCCTGGCGCTGCTTACCGACACGGTCGACAAAGTGCGCGACCGGCTCAACCCCAAACTGGACATCAGCGGCATCCTGATCACCCGCTACGACCCGCGCACCGTGAACTCACGTGAGGTGATGGCCCGCGTCGTCGAACGATTCGGTGATCTAGTGTTCGACACCGTGATCACCCGCACCGTCCGTTTCCCGGAGACCAGCGTCGCGGGCGAGCCCATCACCACCTGGGCGCCCAAGTCTGCGGGGGCGCTCGCGTACCGCTCGCTGGCTCGCGAGTTCATCGACCGATTCGGCGTGTGAGCGGCCCAGACGGTCAGGCGGCCTCCGAGCACGGGTTTCAGGTCCGGCTGACCAATTTCGAGGGCCCGTTCGACCTGCTCCTGCAACTCATCTTCGCCCACCGGCTCGACGTCACCGAGGTGGCGTTGCATCAGGTCACCGACGACTTCATCGCCTACACCAAGACCATCGGCGCACAGCTGGACCTGGAGGAGACCACCGCCTTCCTGGTGGTCGCGGCCACCTTGCTGGACCTCAAAGCGGCCCGGCTCCTGCCCACCGGCCAGGTCGACGACGAGGAGGATCTGGCGCTGCTGGAGGTGCGCGACCTGCTGTTCGCGCGGCTGCTGCAGTACCGGGCCTTCAAGCACGTCGCGGAGATGTTCGCCGAACTCGAGGCCACCGCGCTGCGCAGCTACCCCCGTGCGGTCGCGTTGGAGGAGCGCTTCGAGGGCCTGCTGCCCGAGGTGATGATCGGTGTCGACGCTCAGCGGTTCGCCGAGATCGCCGCGATCGCCTTCACCCCGCGCCCGGTTCCCACCGTCGGTCTCGGGCATCTGCACGTGGAGCCGGTGTCGGTGCCCGAGCAGGCCCGCCACATTCTGCGGATGCTGGAAGGGCGGGGCAGCGGCCAGTGGGCGTCGTTCTCGGAGCTGGTGGCCGACTGCACCGTGCCGGTCGAGATCGTCGGACGCTTCCTTGCGCTGCTCGAACTGTATCGGTCCCGGGCTGTAGCATTCGACCAGTCCGAGCCCCTTGGCGTGCTCCAGGTTTCATGGACCGGGGAACGGCCAGCGAGCGAATCGTTGCTAGAAGTGCGAGATCAGTAGATGACCGAACTGCCGCCTGAGGGCGAGCTGGATGCTGGCATCCCGGATATCGCCGAACCCGCCGAAATGGATCCCGACGAGCTTGGCCGGGTGCTCGAATCGCTGCTGCTGGTGGTGGACACCCCGGTGACCGCGGAGGCGTTGGCGTCGGCCACCGAGCAACCGGTCTACCGCGTGGCGGCCAGGCTGCGGCTGATGGCCGATGAACTCACCGAACGCGACAGCGGTATCGACCTGCGCCACTCCGGTGAGGGTTGGCGGCTGTACACGCGGGCGCGGTTCGCGCCCTACGTCGAGAAGCTGCTGCTGGACGGTGCGCGGACCAAGCTCACCCGCGCCGCCCTGGAAACCCTCGCCGTCGTGGCCTACCGCCAGCCTGTGACGCGGGCCCGGGTCAGCGCGGTGCGAGGCGTCAACGTGGACGCCGTGATGCGAACGCTGTTGGCGCGCGGTCTGATCACCGAGGTCGGTAACGACGAAGACAGCGGCGCAGTCACTTTCGCCACCACCGAGCTTTTCCTCGAGCGGCTCGGACTGACGTCGTTGTCCGAACTGCCCGATATCGCGCCACTGTTGCCGGACGTCGACACGATCGACGACCTCAGCGAAACCCTGGACAGCGAGCCGCGGTTCATCAAACTCAACGGCGGCCGGGTTTCCGATCAGCCGCTGACCTTCGACGTGGACCACGACTGATGGTCCAATCGGACGAGCGGGGGATCCGCTTGCAGAAGGTGTTGTCCCAGGCCGGGATTGCTTCGCGCCGGGCGGCTGAGAAGTTGATCCTCGAGGGGCGCGTCGAGGTCGACGGGCAGGTCGTGACCGAACTGGGCACCCGGGTCGACCCGGACACCTCGGTGATCCGCGTCGACGGAGGCCGGGTGGTGCTGGACGATTCGCTGGTCTACCTGGCGCTGAACAAGCCGCGCGGCATGCACTCGACCATGTCCGACGATCGTGGCCGGCCGTGCATCGGCGACCTGATCGAACGGAAAGTCCGCGGCAACAAGAAGTTATTCCATGTGGGGCGGCTGGACGCCGACACCGAAGGGTTGATCCTGCTGACCAACGACGGGGAGTTGGCGCACCGGTTGATGCACCCGTCCCACGAGGTGCCCAAGACCTATCTCGCGACGGTGACCGGTGCCGTCCCGCGGGGACTGGGAAAGCAGTTGCGGACAGGGATCGAATTGGACGACGGCCCAGTGAAGCTCGACGATTTCGCGGTGGTGGACGCCATTCCGGGCAAATCGCTGGTGCGGGTCACGTTGCACGAGGGCCGCAACCGGATCGTGCGCCGGTTGCTGGCGGCAGTCGGCTTTCCGGTGGAAGCGTTGGTGCGCACCGATATCGGCGCGGTGACCCTGGGTAAGCAGCGTCCCGGTTCGGTGCGGGCGTTGCGGCATGACGAGATCGGGCAACTGTACAAGGCGGTTGGGTTGTGAGCGGAACGAGCGCAGCGAGCGCAGCGAGTGACGGGAGTGCGGCGAGCCACTGGGGACCGGGTGTGGTTGTGGCCATCGACGGTCCGGCCGGCACCGGAAAGTCCTCGGTGTCAAGGGGATTGGCGCGCGGCCTGGGGGCGCGGTTCCTCGACACCGGAGCGATGTACCGGATGGTGACGCTGGCGGTGCTGCGTGCCGGTGTCGATCCCGGCGATGCCGCGGCCGTCAGCGAGATCGCGTCAGGCGCCCGGCTTTCGGTCGGTTACGACCCGGACGCAAACAGCTTCGCCCTTGCTGGAGAGGACGTTTCGGCGGAAATCCGGGGTGACGACGTCACCAGGGCCGTGTCCGCGGTATCGGCCGTGCCGTCCGTGCGCACCCGACTGGTCGATATTCAGCGCCAGATGGCCGACGGCCCGGGCACGATCGTCGTCGAGGGACGCGACATCGGGACCGTGGTTTTCCCTGATGCGCCGGTCAAGATCTTCCTCACCGCCTCTGCCGAGACGCGCGCACAGCGCCGCAACGCCCAGAACATCCGGGCCGGACTGGCCGATGACTACGAGGCCATCCTGGCCGATGTGCGGCGCCGCGACCACCTTGACTCCACCCGTGCGGTCTCGCCGCTGAGGGCTGCGCCGGACGCGATCGTGGTCGACACCAGCGACATGACCGAGGCCGAGGTGATCGCTCACCTACAAGAGTTGGTAACCCAGCGAAGTGGGGCAGTGCGATGACCGAGGACGGTACCTGGTCTGACGAAAGTGATTGGGAGCTCACTGATTTCGAGTCAGACGAGCTGAACGAGGCCGGTCCGGCGCCCGTCGTGGCGATCGTCGGGCGGCCCAACGTCGGAAAATCGACACTGGTCAACCGGATCATCGGCCGGCGCGAGGCGGTGGTGCAGGACGTCCCGGGAGTGACCCGGGACCGGGTGTCCTACGACGCGCTGTGGACTGGGCGTCGATTCGTCGTGCAGGACACCGGCGGATGGGAACCCGACGCCAAGGGCCTGCAGCAGTTGGTGGCCGAGCAGGCCTCGGTGGCCATGCGCACCGCCGACGCGGTGATTCTGGTGGTGGACGCCACGGTGGGCGCGACCGCGGCCGACGAGGCCGCCGCCCGCATCCTGCTGCGGTCGGGCAAGCCAATATTCCTGGCCGCCAACAAGGTTGACAGTGAGCGCGCCGAATCCGACGCCGCCGAGCTGTGGTCGCTGGGCCTGGGCGAACCCTATGCGATCAGCGCCATGCACGGCCGCGGCGTGGGTGAGCTGCTCGACGCGGTGCTGGCCGCGGTGCCCGAGGTCTCCGAAGTGGCCTCGACCGGAGGTGGTCCGCGCCGGGTCGCCCTGGTCGGCAAACCCAACGTGGGCAAGAGCTCGCTGCTGAACAAGCTGGCCGGTGATCAGCGCTCGGTGGTTCACGACGTCGCGGGAACGACGGTCGATCCGGTCGACTCGCTGATCGAGCTGGGCGGCAAGGTGTGGCGGTTCGTCGACACCGCCGGTCTGCGCCGCAAGGTCGGGCAGGCCAGTGGTCACGAGTTCTACGCCTCGGTGCGAACGCGTGGCGCCATCGACGCCGCGGAGGTGGTGATCATCCTGATCGACGCCTCCCAGCCGCTCACCGAACAGGACCTGCGGGTGCTGTCGATGGTGATCGAGGCCGGGCGCGCTCTGGTGATCGCATACAACAAGTGGGACCTCGTCGACGAGGATCGGCGCGACCTGCTGGACCGTGAGATCGACCGCGAGTTGGTGCAGGTGCGCTGGGCGCAGCGGGTCAACATCTCCGCGAAAACCGGCCGGGCGGTGCAGAAGTTGGTGCCGGCGATGGAAACCGCGCTGGCGTCGTGGGACGCCCGGATCCCCACCGGCCCGCTGAACAGCTGGATCAAAGAGGTGGTGGCCGCCACACCGCCGCCCGTGCGCGGTGGCAAGCAACCGCGCATTCTGTTCGCGACGCAGGCCGCGTCCCGGCCCCCCACGTTCGTGTTGTTCACCACCGGGTTCTTGGAAGCCGGCTACCGACGGTTCCTGGAGCGGCGACTGCGCGAGACGTTCGGGTTCGAGGGCAGCCCGATCCGGATCAACGTGCGAATGCGCGAAAAGCGCGGCGCCCAGCGGCGCTGACGCTGCGCTCTCAGCCTGCTCGCAGCCCAACTCCCGCAATGCGGGCATAGAAAGCTACATCACAAGAATGTGTCGTTGACATGCGTCGATAGTGCTTCTTACTATTTCTCGTATAGCGGATATTAATAACCGCATCGTGGGATTAGTGAGGAACTCGGAATGACGACGCAAGAGGCGCTCAGCAGCATTCAGACGCGATTCAGCGTTCGCGACAAGTCGATAATGATCACCGGCGCCACCGGTTCGCTGGGCCGAGTCGCGGCGCGAGCCCTCGCCGACGCGGGAGCGCGGTTGACCCTGGCCGGCGGCAACTCGGCCGGATTGGACCAACTCGTGGACGACGCGGGCATTGACGGTGCCGTCCTGGTGCCGCGCCGTCCGGAAACTCCCGCCGACGTGCAGGCCATGGTCGAGGCGGCCGTCGCTCACCATGGCCGGTTGGACGGAGTGCTGGTCGCCTCTGGCATGAATTACGTCGCACCCATCACCGAGATGGCCGTGGACGACTTCGACAACGTCATGCACGCCAACGTGCGGGGGGCCTGGCTGACCTGTCAGGCGGCCGGACGGGTCATGCTCGAGCAGGGCCTGGGCGGCAGTATCGTCCTGGTGTCCTCCGTACGGGGCGTGCTCGGCCACCCCGCGGGCTACAGCGCCTACTGTCCGTCCAAGGCGGGAACCGACCTGCTCGCCAAGTCGCTGGCCGCCGAGTGGGGCGCTGATCGTATTCGGGTAAATGCCCTGGCGCCAACGGTTTTCCGGTCTGAACTGACGGAGTGGATGTATGCCGACGACGAAAAGGGGCGCAAGACACGCGAAGCCATGTTCGCCCGAATTCCGCTGGGCCGCTTCGCTGAACCCGAGGACTTCGTCGGCGCCCTGATCTACCTGCTCAGCGACGCCTCCAGCTTCTACACCGGCCAGGTGATGTATCTGGACGGGGGATACACCGCATGCTGAGATCGCACGGCTTCGCCCGCGCGACCGTCGTCGGTGCCGGTTTGATGGGCCGTCGCATCGCGGGCGTGCTGGCGTCGGCGGGACTAGATGTCGTCATCACCGACACCAACACCGAAATCTTCGATGCCGCAGCCACTGAGGCGCGCGAAGTGTCCGGTGCAGGGGGCGGTTCGGTCTCTGCCGTCGGCGATCTGGCCGCGGCGGCGCGGGATGCCGATCTGGTGGTCGAGGCCATCGTGGAAAACCTTGCGGTCAAACAGGAACTCTTCGCACGCCTGGCCGGCCTTGCGCCCAACGCCGTTCTGGCGACCAACACTTCGGTGCTGCCGATCGGCGCCGTCACCGAGCGGGTCGAAGACGGCAGCCGCGTGATCGGTACCCACTTCTGGAATCCGCCCGACCTCATCCCGGTGGTCGAGGTGATCCCCAGTGAGCGGACCAGCCCCGACACGGTCGAGCGGGTCATCGCTCTGCTGACCGAGGCTGGCAAGATGCCGGTGCGGGTCGGCCGCGACGTCGCAGGCTTCATCGGCAACCGGTTGCAGCACGCGCTGTGGCGCGAAGCGATGGCCCTTGTCGCCGAAGGCGTTTGCGATGCCGAGACGGTGGACCTGGTGGTGCGCAACACGATCGGGCTGCGGCTGGCCGCCCTCGGTCCGCTGGAGAATGCCGACTACATCGGTCTGGACCTGACGCTGGCCATCCATGACGCCGTCATCCCGAACATCAACAGCGACCCGCATCCCAGCCCGCTGCTTCGCGAGCTCGTCGAGGCGGGCCAACTCGGAGCCCGCACCGGCCGGGGGTTCCTGGACTGGCCCGAGGGGGCGCGAGAAGAGACGGCCGCCCGGTTGGCCGGGCACATCAATCGGCAACTCAACACAGAAAGGACGTTGTAGTCATGGAATTCACCTGGCCCCTCGGTAAAGCCGAGTCAGCCCTGGAGTTCTACGACCTGTCGCACCCGTGGGGGCACGGAGTGCCCGCGTGGCCGTACTTCGAGGACGTCAAGATTGAACGGCTGCACGGTATGGCGAAAAGCCGTGTGCTGACCCAGAAGATCACCACCGTCATGCATTCCGGTACGCACATCGACGCGCCCGCGCACGTGGTCGAGGGAACCCCCTTCCTCGAAGAGATCCCGCTCAGCGCGTTCTTCGGCACCGGGGTGGTCGTCTCGATTCCCAAGGGCAAGTGGGGCGTCGTGACCGCCGACGACTTGGAGAAGGTCACTCCGGAGATCCGTCCCGGTGACATCGTCATCGTCAACACCGGCTGGCACCACAAGTACGCCGACAGCGCCGAGTACTACGCGTACTCGCCGGGTTTCTACAAGGAGGCCGGCGAATGGTTCGCGGCCAAAGGCGTCAAGGCGGTCGGCACCGACACCCAGGCGCTGGACCATCCGCTGGCCACCGCGATCGCCCCGCACGGCCCGGCGGAGGCCCAGGGCGGTCTATTGCCCTGGGCCGTCAAGGAATACGAAGAGCAGACCGGCCGCAAGGTGCTCGACGACTTCCCCGAATGGGAGCCCTGCCACCGAGCCATTCTGTCCAAGGGCATCTACGGCTTCGAGAATGTCGGCGGGGACCTGGACAAGGTCACCGGCAAGCGGGTCACCTTCGCGGCCTTCCCGTGGCGTTGGGTAGGTGGCGACGGCTGCATCGTGCGGCTGGTCGCGATCGTCGACCCGACCGGGGGTTACCGCATCGAGACGGGTGAGGCGGCCTGAGCATGAACGTCACTCGTGTGTGCGACGCTCCGACATATGTGGCACCCGCGCACCACCACGTGTGCACCTCGCGGTTGCAAGGTCTGGAAGCCGGTCCCAGCGAACGATTCTGGGTCGGGGTGTCGCTGTATCACCCCGGCGGCATGGCCGAAAAGGCTGCTGCCCCAGCGGAAACCGTCTACGTCGTGCTCGACGGCGAGTTGGTGATTCACACCGAAGAGGGTGAGACGGTATTGGGCCGGCTCGACAGTATGCACCTTCCCAAGGGCGAGACGAGGTCGATTCTCAATCGTTCGGACCAGGAAGCACTGCTGCTGGTTACCATGGCCCACCTGGACGGGGAGGACTCGTGAGCGTCCTGTTGACGGTGGCGCCGACCGGGCCCATCGCGACCAAGGCCGACAACCCCGCCCTGCCCACCACTCCCGAGGAGATCGCGACCGCCGTCGAGCAGGCCTACCACGCCGGCGCGTCGGTCGCCCACATCCACCTGCGCGACGAATACGAAAGGCCCACAGCCGATCTGGTTATCGCGCGGCGCACGATGGATCTGATCGCCGATCGTTGTCCGATCCTGATCCAGATGTCGACCGGAGTCGGCCTCAGCGTGCCGTTCGAAGAACGGCAGAAGCTGGTGGAGCTGCGGCCGCGGATGGCCACGCTCAACCCGTGCTCAATGAGCTTTGGCCGCGGGGAATTTCGCAACCCCCCGGATGCGGTGCGCCGGCTGGCCGGTCGCATGGCCGAGCTGGACATCAAGCCCGAGCTGGAGATCTACGACACCGGCCATCTGGAGGCCTGCCTGCGGTTGTGGGCCGAGGGACTGCTGGCCGAACCGCTGCAGTTCAGCATCGTGCTCGGGGTGCAGGGTGGGATGGCCGCGACCGCCGATAACCTGCTCACCATGGTGCGCCGGCTCCCCCCGGGGGCGATCTGGCAGGTGATCGCGATCGGCAGGGCCAACCTGGAACTCACCGCGATGGGTCTGGCGCTCGGCGGCAACGCCCGGGTGGGGCTGGAAGACACGTTATATCTGCGCAAGGGTGAGCTGGCGCCGAGCAATCTGGCGCTGGTGTCCCGCACTGTGCGGCTGGCCCATGCCCTGGACCTGCCGCTGGCCTCTGTGGAAGAAGCCGAGGCTGTGCTGCAACTGCCGGCCGGGAGAGGAGTGCGGGCATGACAGTCGCGCCGGAGACTGCGGAAGTCCGCAGCGGTGGCATTCAGGTCATTGCCCGGGCCGCCGAGATACTGCGGCTGCTGCAGTCGCATCCGGGTGGCTTGAATCAGGCCGAGATCTGCGAGCGGGTCGGGATGGCGCGGTCGACGGTGAGCCGGATATTGAACGCGTTGGAAGACGAAGGGCTGGTCGCGTCGCGCCGGGGAGCCCGGGGACCCTACCGATTGGGCCCGGAGATCGCGCGGATGGCCAACACGGTGCGCCTCGGGGTGGTCACCGACATGCACCCGTTCCTGACCGACCTGTCGCGCAGCCTGAACGAGACGGTGGATCTGTCGATTCTGGACGGCGACCGCGCCGACTTCATCGATCAGGTCGTCGCGCCGCACCGCCTGCAGGCGGTGAGCGCGGTGGGGGAGACGTTCCCGCTGTACTGCAGCGCCAACGGCAAGGCGCTGCTGGCGGCGCTGCCCGCCGACCAGCTGGCACAGGCCATGCCCAAGCGGCTGGTGCAGCTCACCCCGAACACCATCACCGATCAGGCCGCTCTGCGTGACGAGCTGGATCGGGTCCGTGCCGATGGCGTCGCCTACGACCGCGAAGAGCAGACCGAAGGCATCTGCGCGGTAGGGGCGGTGCTGCACGGCGTGAGTGACGTGCTGGTGGCGGTCAGCGTGCCGGTGCCGGCACAGCGCTTCTACGGCCGCGAGGCCGAACTCGCCCAGGTGTTGCGGGCGTGGGTCGCAAAGGTCGACACCCGGTCCCGCGTAAGGTATTGAGGAGATTTAGATGTCAAAATCATTGCGCGACAGTCTTGTTGGAGCCTGGCGGCTCGTTTCTTACGTGGAGCGGGACAGCCCCGACGGGCCGGCCAGGTACCCGCACGGCGAGGATGCCCAGGGCCTGATCATGTACACCCCGGACGGGTTCATGTCGGCGCAGATCCAGTCCTCGGGGCGGCCGGACTACGACCGCCCGGTGGCCAGTGGCGGCACCCCGGAGCAGGCGGCCGCCGCAGCGCTGGGATACCTGGCCTACAGCGGGCGGTACTTCGTCGATGAGCAGACCGGTGACATCCGGCATCAGGCGACGCTGTCGTTGGTGCCGAACTACCTGGGTCAGTTCCATCTGCGCCACAGCGACCTCGACGGCGACCGGCTGACCCTGTCGTCGGAGTTGGCCCTGTCCGATGGGCGGACGGTGTACTCCTCGCTGCTGTGGGAGCGGGCTGCGGCTTCCGACGCGCAGGTGGCCTAGGTCTGGCGTTTCGGGTGGCTGCGGTAGGCTGTCGACCTGCTGTTGGTTCACGGATGTTTCAAGGGCCGGCAGCACCGGGCTGTGGCGCAGTTTGGTAGCGCACTTGACTGGGGGTCAAGTGGTCGCAGGTTCAAATCCTGTCAGCCCGACGCAGGTCAGGTGGTACTTTTCGCCTCCGTGGATGTCTAAATCCGCCGTCTTACCCAACCGCCGTACCCAAACCGGCCCGGTTAACCCCTGTCGCCAGCAAATCTGATCAGGGCACTATCGGACCCTCGCTCCTCGGCCTATGCTGCTGCGGTGGGGACCGGCCAAAACCAAAACTTCTGGCAAACCTTCCCGTGGGGCCTGATCTCCGTCATTATCGCCGCTGTGGCTCTCGGGGTGACTATCGTCATCTTCTTCAAGACCCGCAAAAGGAAGACTCTCGACTATAGCTTGGTAGATGACGTCAAGATCCTTTCGGATCGCCTCAGCGGTATTCGAGGCGATATCGTTGTCACCGTTGGCGGCAGCGCAATTAAGGATCCTCGTATCGTCACGGTCCGGTACATGAATACGGGAAATCAGGAAATACTAAAGTCCGACTTTTTGGCCAACAGCATCACCACGACAGATGCATCTGGCACTGTCAACTCACAACTTGCCGGACACTCCGAGCACATAGCCGTTACCGAGTCGGGCGTGGTGCCCCACAAGTCCTACCGTGCTGATTGCCTTAACCCGGGCGACTACCTCGAAATCCAATACATCTTGGACATGGATGGGATCGACAGCGATGCACCGTTCGCGCCTGTCTGCAGGATCAAAGGTGCGACGCGTCCAGCGAAACTGATCGAACCTCGATTCACTAGAGAAGAGCTTCTCAAGGCGCTGAGACGTGCGCTGAAGGCAAGTACGGGGCCAACCATTCCGTTTCCCGGCTTTTGAGTGCCCTTAACTGATTGGTTCGTGTACGAAGTTTCCGCGGATCCTTTAAGCCCGAGCGCGCCACTTAGTCCGTCAATCGCGGCACGCGTGGTCGCGTCCGACGTGTGCCCGTAGATGTCTCCGGTCACGCCTGATCGAGCTGTGCCCGAGCAGGTCAGCAACCGCCTTGATATGCACGCCCGATTCCAGCCATGCCACGGCTGCCGAGTGCCGCAGCGTATGCACACCGATGTCCTCGACACCCGCCTTGGCGGCGGCGATCTCTACCGCTCGCAGGAGGTTGCGCGGATCGACCGGCTTGCCGAACTCTGTCGTAAACACCAGGCCGCTATCGGTCCACTGCTCCCCAGCATGTAGCTGTGCGGCCCGCTGAGCCTTCAGCAGCCCCACGACGGGTAGCTTGACAGGGGGACCGTACGCCGGGAGCGCTCTGTCTTTGGTTCGGTGACCGTCAGCCCTTTGCCGATCCTCCCGACCGTGGCCGCCACCCTGAGTGACCCGTCTCTGAGGTTCACGTGCTCCCAGTGCAGCCCGAGCGCTTCACCGCGGCGCAGCCCCGTGGCTGCGATCAACACCAGCACCCGGTAATAACGCAGGCCCTCGGCGGCCTTCAGGACGGCGGAAACCGTGTGGGCATCGAGGTGCTTGGCCTCGCGCTTGCGCACGGCCGGGCGCTTCACCAAAGTGTAGGGATTGCGGGCCATCAACCCGTCCACTTGCCCGAGCCGGTGCCGGTGGTGAGGACGTAGGACTCGCGGCGGTTGGCGATCTCGAAGGCGTCGGTCTGGTGCCGGTGGTAAGTGATCTCTTTGCCGGTAGGGTCTCGGAAGATGTCCGTCGCCTCCGAGTCGAGAACGCCATTGGCGACCAGTTCGCTGACCGTCCCGCCAGACTCGAACGCCGGATTGAGCGCGAGCCACGGCTCCGGCCAGAGCAGACCGTCAGCGATCTCCTTCTCGACCTTGCTGCGGATCTGGTCGTCCTTGATCTCCAGGAAGCCCTTGACGAAGTTCTCGTAGTCGTCCAAGACCTCGTTCAGGACACCGAACGCGTCCATGCGGCGGCCCCCTTTTCGCCATAGTCAAACACCAAACGAAACTGACGTTACTTTGTGAGACCGACAGTGAGGGGGATTGTCACTCGGGCGAGTGGCAAGTTGCGATGGGCATCGATTCTTGGCCAGTCAAGCAGGGTGCGGTTCCGACTGACTTTCGGTCCGCGCCGAACCTGAGGTAACGATCAAGATGGACCGCGCGTTCATGCTGAAGTGCGTAAAGGACTACCGCAACAAGCCATGGTTCAAGCGCCGCGAATGGGCAGACTTGCGTTCCGATCCCAGCGTCGTGGACATGATCAAGGCGATTCAGCCGCTCATGGGTCCGGTTCAGGAAAGCTGGACAAGGTGTTATATCCGAACGTCGCCGAGGATGCTGCAACCGTCCGCGAGCTGATCGACCGATTTTCGATCAGGCGCGGCAGGTACTTTCTGCAAACCGGCCCTGACTTCGCGCCAGTTAGCTCCGCCCCGAACACCTCTCGCCCCGCGTGTGCTCCACTTCGATATACATTTTGACCCCCACGAGGTCTAGAGCTTTTCATCGCTATGCCGGTATCGCGGTGGGGTAAACGCTGCACGCGTGCGAAACGCGCCACGGACGAAAGCCAGCGTAGCGAGCGTCAGAAAGTCGGTAATGTTGGCAGGATCACCGCCGGGCGCCTATAGATGGACGGGCCTGTCGAGGGTCTGCAAGGAACTCGGCAGAATCGACTACAAACCGATTGCCGCCGTATAAGCGGCAACGGCTCGTGCCCGACCGCCACCGCCACCGCCACCGCCTAGCCTGTCTCGCGCGGCTACCGGCGCAGTGCGTGTGGACGGGGGCTGGCGTCACTCTTCTCCCGCTGCGGCGGGATGGGCCGGCCGAGAATATGCCCCCGGAACGCCACCGCGCCGAAATGGGCGGCCGTTGGGCCGCGATTAACAGCCCGCAAGCTGTCATCGATCACCGGTATCTTGCATCGGGTGAGCTCAGCACGGGTCGGGACCGACTGGATTTACGGTTGATGCAGCCTCAGTGGTCGGCATGGCGAGGGACCTGTTATCGATCTAGAGGGGACGATGAACGTCATCCGGGTACATCAACAACTGATGGATGACTACCGCTCGGTCAGCACCAGTGCGGTAGAACCGCTCGATACGAGGATCCTTCAGCACGTCGAGGGAGCAACGCGATGACCGCTGTAGAGGTCGGGACATTCGCTCGTGAGGCCGCAGTGGGGGTTGAGAAGATCGGGCGGCGACTGATCGATTCGGGTCTCGGCAAGGACGATTCGCTCCTCACTCCCGGACAACCGATCTGGACTGTAGCGAATCTCGATGAACTCACGGCGGACTACGTCGATCGACCTGATGCCGGGCCCGGAGGCTTCTTCGAGAAGCTGGAGCATCAGCTGGCCCACTCTTCGCCGGCCGCAGTGCAGCTCTTCGCTGAACTCCTCATCCTGAACACTCTCCCGATCACCAATCTGGGCGGCACGTTGAAGGTCAAGCAGGTGGAGAATGTTCTTAACATGAGTAGCGCTCCGGTAACGCTGCCGGAAGACGTTGAGGCCGCATTGTTGGGCGGTGGAGTATTCAATGGCGGCCAGGCCTTTACCACTTACCGGTGGGCACAGATCGTCTACCTCATCCAGTTCGCCCGCCACTTCAAGTCGCTGCCTGAACAGCGCCAGGTCGACACCTTAGCCGAACCGTTGATCTTCCGCGAAGAAGTCAGTGCTGTTCCGACCGGCCAGGCAGCCCAACGGCAATCGTTGCTGTATTTGGCATTCCCGCACTTCTATCTGCCCATCGTGAATATTGACCATCGCAAGGCGCTCCGCGACGGACTCGCCGGAAAGTACCTCGCCACTCTGTCCGGCGACCTCGACACCGACATCGCCCAGATCTATGAAGCGATCACCGAGGCCGAGGGCGGCCATGTCGATCTTTACGCGAAGCCGTGGATAGAGCGTTGGTTGAAAACACCTGGGCCGACCGTGCAGCATGCGTGGAAGATTCACGGTTCAAACGTCAAAGGCCGAGATATGGTGCCGATCTGGCGAAGCAAGCAGTCGGTGTCGCTGGCGGCGAGCCTGCTACGGCAGGTTGACGCCGACGTCACGCGCGATGAACTCAAAGAATTCGTCGAAGCGGATTACAGCTCCTCGGGCTATGCCGCTCGTCAAGAGAAGTTCGACGAGTTCTTTGCATTCCTGGAGCGGATGCACCCCGGCGATCTGATTGTCACGGTGAGCCAGGGTGCTGTCCATTTTGGCTCCATCACGGGTCCCGCTGAGTTCGTCGCGAGTGGCGATGGCAGATCCAACCTGCGCCGGCCGGCGAAATGGTTCGATTATCCCTGCACGTGGGCCGATCTCCCCGACGATATCGCCGCGCGTCTGAACGTGCAGGGCGAGGTTCTGGACCTGAGTCAACACCTGGAGACGCTTACCGCGTTGGCGGAACGTCGTCCGCGACGGACACAGTCCGGAGCAGTTCATCTGCCGGATGCCACGAACGAATTGGCGGAGCGGCTCCACGTCGGCGTCGATTGGCTGCAGGACTGCATTGACCTTCTGCGGGAGCGTCGCCAACTCATCTTCTACGGACCACCGGGGACTGGAAAGACCTACATCGCAAGGGAACTCGCCGGGCATCTGACCAACAAGTCGAACGTGAAGCTGGTCCAGTTCCACCCGGCCTACTCCTACGAAGACTTCTTCGAGGGTTTCCGGCCACAAGGCGAGGCTGGTGGACAGATCGGGTTCACATTGAAGGCCGGCCCGCTGCGGTCACTGGTCGACAAGGCCGCCGACAACCCGTCTGCCGCATACGTTCTGATCATCGACGAGATCAACCGCGGCAACCTGGCCAAAATTTTCGGAGAGCTCTACTTCCTGCTGGAGTACCGAGACCAGGCGATCGACCTGATGTATTCGTCGGACAGTTCCGAGCCTTTCTCACTTCCGAAGAACATCTTCGTGATCGGGACCATGAATACCGCTGACCGTTCCATTGCCCTCGTGGATGGCGCACTGCGGCGCCGATTCGCGTTTCTGCCACTGCACCCGTCCGAGGAACCCACTCGCGGGATTCTGCGGAGTTGGCTGGCCTCCAAAGGTCACCCGAGCACACTGGCCGATCTGCATGAGGAACTGAACTCGCGGATTGCCGACGCTGACTTCAAGATCGGGCCGTCGTACTTCATGCGAGAGCGGATCGCCCACGACCCCACGGGTAAAGCGCTGGAGCTCATGTGGCGCACCGACATACTGCCGCTGCTTGAGGAGCATCATTTCGGCGATCGCAACGTCCACGTCCGCGCCCGATACGGGCTGGACGTGCTCATGAAGAGCATCTCTGCGAATACCGCTGCGGTACTTGAGGTCAATGCCGAATCGAGTGACGATGCCGGAACCGTTGGTTCTGATTGAGGGTGGAGAGGCCCAGACGGTGAGGCTGTCAGTCGCGGAGTTCCGAGCGCTGACGGACCTGGGGATTGCGGTGGTCACCCGGACGTTCGACGACGGTCTGTTCGACGTGGCCGCCGGACGGAAGGTCGGTGCCGTCACCATTGGCGGGCGCCAACTTGTGATTCGGCCGAAGATCACCGACTTGAACCGTCTGTTGTTCTTGCTCGGATACGCACAGAACCCGCAGATTTGGCGCGACGACCCGGTCGCGTTGGAGGCCGCCGACGACCTACTACCCGCTGTCGCTGAGCCCTTCGCGCGTTTTGCCGTCCGTGCCGTCGAGCAAGGACTGCTGCAGGGATACCGGACGATCACCGACACGCTGCCGGTGCTGCGCGGGCGCATCCTGGCTGGCGAGCAGATGAACCGACTGTATGGGCTGCCGGTTCCGGTCGCGGTCGAGTACGACGACTTCACGGTGGACATCGCCGAGAACCAACTCCTGGCGTTAGCCACACTGCGGCTGCTGACCGTCCCGCGCATCAGCGAGCGCGCGCGCAGGCAGTTGCAGCGCCTTCGTCGTGCACTGGCTGATGTCTCGATACCCGCCCGCGGCACCCAAGTTCCGCGATGGCAGCCGAGTCGGCTCAATGCCCGCTATGAGCCGGCCCTGCGTCTGGCTGAGATCGTCGTGGCCGCAGAGTCTTTCGAGCACCACCTCGGCGACGTCACTGTGAGCGGCTACATGTTCGACATGTGGCGCGTCTTCGAGGACTTCGTCACTATTGCCCTGCGCGAATCGCTCACGGCGCGTGGCTGGCACTGCGACATACAAGCCGCACTCCATCTAGACAATGAAGGCCAGGTGGACATGCGGCCTGACCTGCTTTGCCACCGACACGGATCACCGGCGGCCGTGGTCGATGCCAAGTACAAAGCAGAACGCCCGGAAGGCTTTCCGAATGCCGATCTGTATCAGATGCTGGCGTACTGCACGGTTCTCGGACTCGCGGAGGGGCATCTTGTTTACGCGAGGGGCAACGAGCCGGTGAGCATTCATACCGTCCAGAAGGTCGGGGTCACAATCCACTGTCATGCACTGGATTTGACTCTGGAGCCAGACGATCTGCTCCGGCAGATCGACGGCCTTACGCGCACAATGACCCCTGTCAACCTTCTCGAGCTCAACTGATATAGGAGGCACCATTGGCAGAAGGAACTGGCGCTCGACTCGACACCGTCGACATCGCGGATGGCTCGGGGTGGCAGGTCAATTCAATGCGAGAACTAGATGTTTTCACCAAGGGCGCCGTCACCATCGAAGTCCGCTATTCCGGGAGCGATGACGTCGAAAGCGCTGTCAAGCGCAGCGCGAGCGGTGACCTCGACATTGTTGGGGAGCACACGGCCGGGAAGGTCGACCAGCTGCGATCATGGCTGACCGGTCGGAACGACTATCGAGAGCACGCCGCGGCGGTCATCACTCCTGGTCCGGCTATCGAACGATCCCAGCTCTACTCGGAATTCTGGCGACAGTTTCGTAACCGCGTGGCCACCGAACACCCCGACTGGAGGGCGCGTGCAGGCACGTCGAGAACCGCGCCGAATGCCACCCTGCCCGAAGGTACGCCCCGGACCTTTTACTGCTCGGCTTTCAAGCCTGGGCCCTTGCGTTTAGAGCTGGCATTCGGACATCCCGACCCGGCGGTCAACCTCGCCCGCTTTAAAGCCTTGCAGGCAAAGAAGGACCAGTTCGAAAGCGCAGTGGGCGAGCGCGTGGTGTGGGACGAGATGCCTGGCAAGAATGACACTCGCCTGTACGTCGTGTCACCGTTCCACAGCGTCGAGGATCGCGATCAATGGCCAGCGATGATGGATTGGCTCATGGAATGGCACGTACGCTTCAAACGAGCAGTTCAAGCGGTCGGCGGTCTCGATGCCGGGTAAACGACGCGCAGGTCTTGACGATTCCTTCATGCCGGGCCGACGAGTACCCATCAACAGGACAGGAGGGCACACTGTCCGCGGCACTAGCCGCATAGCCCACTATCACGATGGATGACACGAGGACGTCGTATACCGCCTCCGGGGAGGTGACCAGTCCCGGCCCGGACACAACCGACGTATTCGGGCTCGACGAAGACAGGAAGTACCCATTGGCAGAGAAAACGGGCGCTCGACTCGACACCGTCGACATCGCGGATGACTCCGGATGGCAGGTCGATTCAACGCACGAAGCTGACGTGTTCACCAAGGGCGCCGTCACGATCGAAGTCCGCTACTCGGCGGACGACGACATCGAGAACGCCGTGAAGCGCAGTGCGAGCGAGGACTTCGACACAATCGGTGAGCACACGGCCGCCAAGTTCGACCAGTTGCGTTCATGGCTGACCGGCCGCCCGTACATGGGGGCACCGCCACTCCAACCGGCTGACGGATCGCAGGCGGATTTTGCAGCGGCGGCCGGTGGGTGGGCCCGCGAAGAGTTCATCGCGGCGGTGGAGGATCCGGTCGGCTACGCATTTCTCATGAGGCTCCTAGAACTGATCGACATCAACAGCCGATTGCCATCAGACGGCAAACACGCGCGCTTGTACTTCGGGAAGCGACCGGGCGGTGCCGTGTTCTTCTTTCCGTATGGCAGGCATTTCCCGCCTTTCAAACTCGCCGTCAGGGCCGGCGAGCTCTTGATCTCTGGCTGTTGGAAGGGAAATTTTGCGGTCACCGGCCACCCCGGGTTCGCTGCTCTGGCAACGTTGTTGGGCCAGGATGAACGTGGTCCGGCGAGCGCGGTTCCGGTCGCCGGCCTTGATCCGGATGAGTTGTGGGGGGTAGCTGAAGATGTTTCTCGCGCGATCAATTGACTCTGTTCGATACCTGCGCCGGTGACCTAGGGCCGTGAGGCACGATGGATTCGAAGAGATCTGATGTGGTGGCGGTTCATTGCGACGGCCGCATAGTCGACACTTTGTCCGCACGGCCCGTCAGGGTGATGCCAAACGGGCGAGCCGGTGTCGTTTACAACGGTGTGGTTTACCCGTTGTACGAGGGGAATGTAGTCCGACTCGAGGACGAACCGGTAGCCAAGGGCGAGTGCAATCGATTCGTGCCGGCAGATGCGCAGATCCCCTACGCGTCTAATGTTGATCGGGGCAGCGTGGCCGTTGTCGATCACCTCGGTATCGAGGCGTGGTATGTGGAAACGAATCGGCTGGGCCACTACCTTGCCGTCAAATGTTCGCGCACTGCGATTGAGAAGCTTGTCGATGCGGTCAATGAGATCGGCCTTGGTGTTCGGGGTTGGGGCGAGAGCAGACGACGCGCCGATGACGGCGTGTTCTACGACTGGTACATACGGCTGGAATTCACGGGTAGCCGCGAGAAGTGCCTGCAACGGGTTGAGGAACTCCTGGTCGCGGAGGACGACGATATCGACGAGACATTCGAGGACGAGGAGCCTGGCGATCGGGAGGTTCGACGGGGGGAATTGACGGATCTTCTTATGGCACTGGCGAGCACGCCACTCGATGCCGAAGATGTCGCAGTACGCATCGCGACCTTCGGGGAGGATGCCGAGCTTGGTTGTGGCTATCTGGCGTGGCGCTACCGCGAAGTCTGTACGCGGCCCGGCCACGTGGTCGAGGATTCCGCGGAGAGCGAACTCGCGGCGATGGCGACACTGGTGCGTGATGAGAAGGCGCTGTTAGCCCGTCTCTCGTCGCTGGACGGGCCGTTCCTCGCGGGCGGCCCATATCTTGCCGAACGGGCCTTAACCGCCGAGCTTGACCGGGTCGACACTGACGACAGCTGGTGGTCACCCGACGATGCACTTCGCCGTTGTCGAACCAGCCTGCACTATCTGCATACCGCGACGGTTCTGTCTTTCGGAACCGACAATGGCTTCAACCTTCTAAGTCCGACGCTGGAGCAACTGAGGCCGCCAGATGCGGTCCGTCTCGGCAACGTTCCGAGCAGTGTCGCTGCAGCGGCCTCAAACCTCACCAGGTTGATCGAGCTGGTCAACGAACTCATCGGCGTCGACGACCCCGCCGCACTGCGCCGAAGGGGACGGGCAGAACTGTCGGCCCTGCAAGACGGAGAGTTTGACTGTCTCGCCGATCTACCCGAGATGTCTCAGCCACATGATCAACCGCTGCTGGGGGACCTTCCGTTCGAAGTCTTGCCGCCGGGGGAGTTGCTGAGCTCATTCGTCGACGAACTGCGCAGGTCGGGAACGTATCTCGACAGAGAAGTCGACCAGCGCCGCTTGGAGGTCTTGACAAAGTTGCGCAGCGTTTTCCATCCAGGACGTCGATGATGCACCGCGGTGCGTTCAATTCGAGCGGCAGGGACAACGGCTATGTTGTGCTTCGACTGGCCCTGCCCGGCGGCCAGGGTGAAGACGCCGTCGCCATCAGCCCGTGGAAGGGAGAGCACGCGACATTCGTTGTCCGGCATGGGTGCGGCGAGCAGCGCCCGTGGCCGGACGTTCTCTCCAAGACGAAGAGGGAGGCCAAGGAACTCGGTGCCCATCGACTCGTGTTCCGCGTTGGCCTGGACTACCCCATCGAGGTGTATGACGCGATGGTCAGCAGGATTGTGGCGTTGCTGAGATGCACACCTGAGGAGTTCGACAAGGGCGAGCTCTACTTCGACTACGGACTGGGTTACTACCGAGTACGGATTCCCGATGACTATGACGACGGTGGTCAGGTCGCAGGGGCCGCAACTCGACACGAAGCGGACAGTGGAAACAATAACTCGCTCAACCTGATTCAGAGAATCCTGAACTGGTTCTAGACAGCGATAGGTGGCTGGTGCATGGATTGCGCTCGCGACCTAGTCGGCGCCATTCATCGATAGGGCAGCCGACATCACCGAGTCATCCCGCACGAGGAGGTAATCATTGGCAGAGAGAATTGCGCTCGACTCGACACGGTTGATATTGCGGATGGATCCGGATGGCAGGTGTCAATGTAAAGGCTCAGGACATGTTGGACGACAGGAGTTCTGGACATCCTTGACGGGTTCAGCAAATGATTGACGGTCTGGTTTGATGCTGATCTTGAGCGATGAGACGGTTAGGGGTCCGGCCGATTGGGTGACTGAGTACAGGTATCGGGCGGATCTTCAGGTGCTCGACGGGGTCCCAAAGCGGAGGTCGCACGGGAGAGTGGCGCTTCTCGCCAGTCGGTGCATTCGTGGGTCATCCGCTACGAGGCCTTCAGCTTGCCGGGCTTGGCCGATCGATCGCGGCGGCCGTTGACGTCGCCGAATGAGTTGGCGCCGGCGATGGTCGCGATGGTCGGCGAAATGCGAACCTACCTGCGCTAGGGAGCGCAACGCATCGCCCACGAGTTGGCCCTGCGGGAAGTAGCGTCGCCGCCCTCGCGATCGAGTGTGTACCGGATCTTGGTGCGCCACGGGTTGGTGTCCTCCCAGCAGCAGAACCACAAACGCAAGTACCGGCGCTGGCAGCGCGACGCGCCGATGCAGCTGTGGCAGATCGACATCATGGGTGGGGTGTTCTTGGCCGATGGTCGTGAGTGCAAATTGGTCACTGGTATCAGACCCGGTCGCGCGCCGGAAATCCGATCGATGAAGACGCTTAACGACTCGACCTCGTGGGCAACAACATACAGTCGGGAATGTTATCGGAGGGCAGAACGCAGCGGGCCCGCCCGCGGTACGCGGAGGCGCGGCAATGAAACGGTCGGTTTAGGTAGGAGGAGCAGAGCATGAGGAAGCAGATGGCAGCTTTGGCAGCGGCTGTTTTCCTGCTGTTGTTGTCGGTAGGTATCGCTCATGCCGACGGCAACGATGACGCTTTCATTCAGCAGGCGCACAACTTCGGCGTTACGGGGCCTGCCGCTGATCTCATCAATAACGCGCGCCAGGTCTGCAAGGGCCTTGCTTCCGGAAGCAATCCCGATGACCTCGCGGATGCTTTCGTCTCTCAGCTGGGCTTCAGTTCGGGTAACGCGGCTAAATTCGTTGCCGTGTCCGTCACCCACTATTGTCCGCAGTACGGCAACCTGCCGTTCAAAAGGCCCCACTGAGAGCGATTGGCGAAACTCGCCGTGGCCGGCTGGGATGTGGCAGCTGCAGGTAGCGTATCCGCGCTAAAAGGAGCGGGGGGGCGTAACAGCTCCTCAATTCTGGTCGTACCACGCAGTTTCTGCATTCAGATGAATCCATTTGCTGGCACCGTCACATCGTGTTGGCACTTGCTGGAGCGGTTAGTGTCGCGTCATGCCGTGCGCGATGTGCCGGCCGATAGGGCGAGCGCGGTGAACAGTGATAGCGCCTTAACGCTGAAGCGCCTGTTGTGATGGCCGAAGACTCGAGCACGCCGACAGGCGGCGGACGGCATCGCCGGACTGGCTCTCGGCACGGGTCGCTGATTCGCCAAGCTGGTTGTCTGACCCTCACCATCGGGGTGGTGGTCGCTATTAGTGTCGCGGCTGCGCGGACAGACTTGGGGGGCGGACTTCGGGTACTGCCCACGGAAGCCTCGACGAGGCCGACGACGGGGGAGTCCGTCGGGCCGCAGGCTCCAGCGATGCCGCAACGACCGCCCAGTGTTGCGACGGAGAGTCTCAAGGCCGATTTTGCGCGGTTGCGCCAGCGGGTGAGTGGCACAGTCGGAGTGGTCCTCAATGCCGTTGGCACGCATCAGATTCCAGTGATTCTGGGCAGCGCGCCGGCTGGGCCGGCATGGTCGACGATCAAAGTTCCATTAGCAATCGCGGCGCTGCGACACGCAGGAACGGCAACCGTCACACCGAATATCACCGCTGCAATCACAGAGTCCGATAACGATGCCGCAGAAGCACTGTGGGCGAGTCTCGGCGATCCCGCCGTCGCCGCCAGGAAAGTCGAAGATGTCCTGCGCGAAGCGGGTGATCGCACGGTGGTGGAGTCTGAACGGGTGCGTCCTCCGTTCACCGCATTCGGTCAGACCATGTGGGACGTGTCCGAACAGGTCAAATTCCTCTCGTCCGCCGTGTGCGATCAGCGCAACAAACCGGTCTTCGATCTCATGGGACAGATCATCGACGGCCAAAGCTGGGGGTTGGGCCGCATCGCTGACACGCGCTTCAAAGGCGGTTGGGGGCCCTCACCGGCGGGCAACTACCTTGTCCGTCAGATCGGCGTCATCGCGAGTGCGGGCGGAATGACCGCGGTTGCGGTGGCACTCGAACCATCATCAGGAGCTTTCGCTGATGGCGTCGGCGACATCGACGAAGTCACCCGGTGGCTCGCCGAACACATTAGCGCTCTCCCGAAGGGGGTCTGCGGGAGCTGACCCAGCAGCTGCTTCACGACGGGGGAGATAACTGGGTCATTGTTCGCCGCGGAGTCAGTACCCCGGTCGCGGGGCCTGTGCGCGTCGGTAACTCAGGCAGGCAAAGATGCCCAGTGCCGATAGGCCGAATGACAACCCGCAGCCTGCCACCAAACCGAATCCAGGTGCGAAGTGACTGGCGGACAAGCCCGGCGGATCGCCGAAGGTGCCGCTGAGATCGAGCATGTAGCTGATGCACACGATTCCTGCGATGCCGCCAAGACCCGCCAGTACGACGCCGGTGATCACCCGTTGATGGAGCCACAGGAATGTCGTCGCGCCGATTATGGCAATGACGCCCAACAGCAGCGTGATCCATCCAGGGTTGTCCGTATGCAGTGCTCGCAGAGCGGGGGAGTCGACGTCGCCGTTCAACGATGTGCCTCCATCGGACATCTTTATTCTGAAACTGGGGTCGCCGAGGCCGGGGAACGAGATGCTCACCGAACCAAAGACGCCGGTCTCGACCTCACCTGTCGCGGTAATTCGACCCCAGGTCAAGAAAGACACGATGATCAAGGCGAGGCCGATGCCTGCCGCGAGGAAGCCCACAAATCGCTCAGCGCCGGAGTTCATCCTGGCGGTCAACCGCGACACCAGCTGCTGCGGAACGGGGTCCGCGGGAGGGCCATAGGGACCGGCAACTCGGCGGTCCGGAAAGGCTGCGTAGGGATCTGGTTGTGCGTGACTGGCGCCAGCTGCATACGGGTCGGCGGGGGCGTTAGGAGGCGGGCTCCAGGGAAGGCTGCTGGGGGCCGCCGGATACGAAATTGTTGGTGGCACGGGGTTCCAGCTAGCCGGCGAAGCATACGGGTCGGTTTGCGCGCGGCGAGGTGAGGGTGCAGGTTTACGCTTGCGTTGCGGTGTCCAACTTTGTCCGTCGAAGTAGCGCAACGCATTTGGTTCGTCGGGGTCGTCGTGCCAGCCGGGGGAATCAGGTGTCGCCATGGCATTGCCCTCCCAATCCGATTCCGCCTCCCGCTTCAAGGAGAATATCGCGGGGGTCGGTCAAACAGTTAGGGCATGGGCAAGGTCGGCACCTGACCCTGTCACGCCACTTTGTGAAGTAGCCGTCAAACCGGCCAGCTTTGCCGGCAGATCGGCGAATCAAGCGCGACCGTGGTGTCGAGTGTTTGCCAATCCAATAACGGCCACGTTGATTAGGGTGAGTACGGGCCGGTCTGATGTTGAGCCATTCGGCCCCAGCGTGTACGCCGCTGGTGCTAGCCTGACGAAAAGTTGCAGCAGCTGACAGCGAGCCGCCAGCTAAGTCTACGCGCGCGGATCGCGCGCTCGGTCAACAAGCAACAAGGGGGCGAGACGGTTTGGAACCCAAAGGATCGATTCTGCTGGTCTACTTTGTTGCCGACGAGTCGGGCTCGATGGCACGCAACATCGGCGAACTAAACGACGGTCTCATCACATTGCAAGATGAGCTGCAGAAGCAGCCTTTTGCCGCCGCACGAGTCAGGTTTTCGGTGATCGGATTTTCCGACACGGCCTTCACACATCTTGAGGCCGCCGACTTGCGCTCGACGCAGTGGTTGCCGACCCTGACAGCCCAGGGTTTGACGTCCTATGCTGCGGCTTTCGACCAATTGGGCTATCGAATCTCGGTCGACATCCCGCACTTGAAGCATCAGGGATTCTCGGTATTACGTCCTGCGGTGTTCTTTTTGACTGACGGCCTGCCGAGCGCCAATGACAATTGGCGCCCCGCTCGGGCGCACCTGCTGGCTCAGCCGACGAGGCCGAACATCTTGACATTCGGCATCGGCGACGCCGACGCGCAGGTAGTGGCCGAGCTGGCGACCAACGAGCGGTATGCGTTTAAGTCCGCGCGCGGCGTCGACACCGGAGCGGCGTTGTCAGAGTTTCTCACTTCGTTGACGCAGTCGGTCATCAGTTCGGGCCAGGCGGTGGCTAACGGCAATGCTGAACTGCAGTTCGATAAGCCAGAGGGATTCACGCTGGCAGTCGACCTCGTCTAGCACGAATCGATGCCGTCTTTCAAACGAGGTCGACACCGTGGCGCCCCTGCTGCCACGGACGTGCCTAGCCGGGAGGCCTGGGTGTCGGGCGGCCAGTCTGCCACCAGACACGAGCCTGGACCGTCGCTGTCCCCGCCCCCGCGGCGTCGGGCTCAGCGAGGCAGTCGGGATTCTGTCGAGTGGCAAGATAGTGCATCACCGGCCCGGGGGCCCCACACCGTGGCTGATGTCGTTGGGCCGCTGCATATTCCGCAGATCACTGTTGGGCCACCGTCACATGCGGCCGAGCCGGCACCGATCGGCGACGATCACCGCGATTACCCGTTTCGTCCGGATCTGGTCGCCGACGGTTGGTCCACCAAGGCGTTGACGGTCCGCGGCGTTTCACAGCGCGGGCACCTGCACAGGTACAACGGCGCTCCCCGCCAGGACGACTTCGCCGTGCACCACATATCTGGGGGGCGTCTGCTGGTCGCGGTGGCCGACGGCGTGTCGGCGGCCCCGCAGTCCCACCTGGGCGCCAGCGCGGCCGTCAAGCAAGCCATCATGTGGTTGAGGGACAACCTCGATCCTGAGATCGGTCAGACCGACTGGCTGGGCATGATGAAGAATGTTGCGTGGTCCCTTGCCGAGTACACCCAGCAGCTCTTCCGCTTGGCTGAACCAGACCCGGTGCGCGCGGAGATCGAGTTGGCCACCACACTGGTGTGCGGAGTTATCGAACCATTGGCACCAGGAGCACTGCGCGCTCATCTGGTCGGTATCGGCGATTCGGGTGCGTGGTTGATGACCTCGGGGGCATTCACGCAACTTCTCGGTGGAAAGACGTCGTCCGACGGCGGGATCGCATCGTCTGCGGTTACGGGTCTTCCTCGGGTACCAAAAGGCTTGGTACCGGTGGTGGCCGATGTGGGTCCCGGTGATGTGCTGCTGATCGCAACGGACGGTATCGGCGATCCGCTGGGAAACGGCCAGGGTGGAGTCGGAAACCTGTTTCGGGAGGTGCTGTCGACCTCGTCACCGCCGTCTCTGATCGAGTTCGCCCACGCGGTGGACTTCAGCCGCGAGATGTTTGACGACGACCGGACCCTGGTCGCCGTGTGGCCGCGGCCATTCCGTACCTGGTCGAGTTATCAAGGTTCGCCGGAGTAGGTGAGAAATGACGCGAGAACCGATCAGCCGCGGCAACTTGGGCCCCTTAACTAAAATCGGCCAGGGCGGCCAGGGCGTGGTGTACCGGGCGCCGAAGGTCAAAACCAAGTTCGCCAACGCGCTGGTCTACAAGGAATACAAGGCAGCGGTGCGCGGCGACATCGACTTCGACGCCCTGTCTTCGATGCCGGAACTTGTGGAGAATTCGTTGTCGTACGCCGACGGCGAACGCCTGATTTCCGTAGCTGCGTGGCCGTGCGCGATCGTCGAAGACCAAGGCCAGTCAACGGGGTTCGTCATGCCTGAGATTCCCGAACGATTCTTCATATCGCTCACGACATTAAAGGGAGTGTCCAGTAACGCAGCCGAGTTCCAGCACCTGCTCAATCCCGAAACGGTTCTGCACGCTCGCGGCATCGCGATCGATGAGGTGAGGCGTTACGCGCTACTGCTAGAGATCGCGTCGACATTGGCGTTCCTGCACTCACACGGGGTGTGCGTCGGCGACATCTCCCCGAAAAATCTGCTGTTTGCTACGGAGCCGCGCGCGGCAGTCTACTTCATTGACTGCGATGGAATGCGCATCGGCAACGTGTCGGCGCTCCCGCAGGTCGAAACCCCCGGCTGGGAGGTGCCGCCGGGCGAAGAACTCGCGACCGTCTACTCCGACAGTTACAAACTCGGCCTGCTTGCGCTGCGACTGCTCGCAGGGGACCAAGACGTCAAAACGGGGGGAGTATTCCCTCAAACGTCCCGAACCTGATGCGCAGCTTGATCACTGACTCGTTGAGACCCGAACCGCAGAAACGTCCGCTGCCTGCAACGTGGATCTATTTGCTGGGGCAAGCCCTCGAAGAAGCTCAGCATCGCCAGAAAACCGAAGCAGCCCAGAAAAAAGCTGCGACGCCAGCCGCGAAAATCACTCAGGCAGCAACCGTGCCCCCACCTCCGACGACGCCTCGCCGATCGCCGGTGCCCGCGCCAGTACCAGCATCCGCGCCGCCGCCCGTCGCAACAGCTGCGTCGGGGCGCGCCGGTTGGATCGCATTGGCTGGCGTAGTTGTCGCCCTGTTTGTCGTAGGTGC
Organism: Mycobacterium sp. 23; assembly: GCF_048287075.1. Lineage (NCBI taxonomy): Bacteria > Bacillati > Actinomycetota > Actinomycetes > Mycobacteriales > Mycobacteriaceae > Mycobacterium > Mycobacterium sp. 23. The sequence goes on along the minus strand of NZ_JBLVUX010000005.1, from coordinate 667,257 downwards.
ATTGCTAATTGGCGGATTCAGCCAGTCTGATACATCGTCTACCGGTGCAACCACCCGCCAAACCACGTCGGAGATTTCGACGTCTGCGTCCGGCACTTCTTCGGCACCGACCTCGGGCAACGCCTGGAAATCCCCGACCGGGTCGGCTCTGCCGCCGCTAGTGACCGCACCCGATTCCAACAACGCGAGCTGCCCGGACGGATACCATTTTTCAAACCAGTCCGGTTGGGCCACTCACGCCGGGCGAGGATCGACAAAGACGTCTTGTACGTTGGCGTACAACGTGCTGATGGAGTATTGGGGTTACGGGAGCGCTGATCACGGTACCCGCACGATCAGCGTCCGTGGAAGTGTCGACTGCCCTAGTGTTCGCAGCAGATTGAGTTCGGTTGCGTGCAACGGCGACGCGTTCTTAATGACCTGCTCTAGTGTCGCAGGTGAGTCGTGGATCACCTGCACGGGCGGGGACGATGCCCGCGTCTACCTGTACTAACAGACGTAATCCTTCAGGTACGGCCAATGGCGCTGCTGTGGCCGGGCGCTGGTGGCACTGCGGGCCATGTGGCTCCGGCAGCACCCTCCTATCGGTAACAATGCTGACTGCGGTGCTGGCGGCCACGGCGGCGCCGGTGTACCGATCTGATCACAACCGGATTCACCCGTCCTGTCCGGCCAAGCCGTCAGCACCCGTATCACCAGGAGTAGCAGACCCTCCCGGCGATGACCCAGTCCCGGCCGTGCCGGCGCCTCCGCCGCTGACCCCGCTGCCTCCGCCGCCTCCGGTTCCGCCGGGTCCGGCGCTGCCGGCGATGCCGGCCTGGCCGAACCAGCCACCGGCACCGCCAAGGCCCCCGGTGCCGCTGCCGCCGCCGTTGCCGCCGTTGCCGCCGGCTCCACCGGTGCCACCATCGCCGGCGTCACCGCCTTGGGTGAACGTGCTCGGGGCGAAGGAGGCGGCGTCACCGCCATTGCCGCCGCGACCGCCCAGGCCGCCGTCGCCGCCCAGGCCGCCGTGTCCGCCGATGCCGGCGTTGCCCCCGGTGCCGCCGTGCCCGAACAGCAGCCCACCGGCGCCACCGTTGCCACCCGGTCCGCCGGCACCGCCGGCGCCGCCCTGGCCTCCGGAGCCGCCGGCGCCCCCGTGGCCACCCTGACCGCCTTGAGCAACGAGCGCTCCTGTCGCCCCGCCGGCCAAGTTTGACTTGCCGCCGGCGCCACCTGCGCCACCATCGGCTCCAATTCCGCCAGCGCCGCCGGTGCCGCCGATGCCGCCGGCTCCGCCGGTGCCCGCCAGTAGCCCGCCATGACCACCGTTGCCGCCTGCGCCTCCTACGCCACCGGCGCCGCCGGCAATTCCTGTGGCGCCGCCGCCGCCATTACCGCCGAACCCCGAAAAGCCTTGCGACCCAACGTTGTCGGCCAGGGCCCCGCCGCCGCTTCCCCCGTCGCCGCCCGCGCCACCGGGGGCCGATGCGTTAGTCCCGTTACCGCCGTTGCCTCCGAAGGCCAGACCGCTGCCTTGTGCAACGGCACCGCCGCCCGCACCGCCGGCGCCCCCGTTGCCGCCGGAGCCACCGGTGCCTCCGTTTCCGCCGTGTGCGGTACCGCTCAACGGGGCGTACTCCGTGGCACCCGCGCCGCCGGTGCCGCCCGTGGCACCGAGACCACCGTCCGCGCCGTCGCCACCGGTAAAGCCGAAGGCATCGCCGGTACTCGGGTTGAAGGTGCTGCCGCCCGAACTGCCCGTAGCGGCTGTGCCGCTGACCACCGGGTTAACGCCATCGGCGCCGGCCAGACCGGTTCCGCCCTGACCGCCGGTGCCGCCGGCGCCGAAAAGCATCGCGCTGCCGCCATCACCGCCGCGCCCCGGCAGGCCGCCGTTGATGCCCGCCGTGGCGGCGCCGCCGTGGCCCCCCGCGCCGCCATTGCCGCTCAGCCATCCACCGGAACCGCCCCCGCCGCCGAGCGCGCCGGCCCCGCCCGCCCCGCCGAACCCGCCGTTGCCGATTAATCCCGCGCTGCCGCCCTTGCCACCGGCCTGGCCTGGCGCGCCCGACCCGCCGCTGCCGCCGTTGCCCCACAGCAGCCCGCCGTCGCCGCCGTTTGCGCCGCTGCCGGGGGCGCCAGTGGCGCCGTCGCCGATCAGCGGGCGCCCGAGCAACGCCTGGGTCGGCGCATTGATGACATCCAGCAACAATTGCCCGACGTTGGTCGACTCCGCGGCTCCGTAGGCGCCCGCGCCGGCGTTGAGGGCCTGGAAGAACTGGGTATGAAAAGCCTCGGCCTGCGTCCTGACCGCTTGATAGGTCTGCGCGCGAGTACCGAATAACGCTGCGACGGCCGCCGACACCTCGTCAAAGCCGGCAGGCAACACCTCCGTGGTGGCGGCTGCGGCCGCCGTATTGGCCGCCGTCAACGAAGAGCCGATGCCGGCCAGAGTCGTGGCTGTCGCCGACATCGCCTCCGGCGCCGCGAGAAGAAATGACATTTCCGCCGTCCTCCACTGATCAGAGCGAATCGACTCGCACCCGACCACGGGGCGAACCAAGTCAACCCGATATTTCATTTCGCCAGCGGCCGCGGTCGAGGGGGATTTCTACCCATTCCGACGGGCGAGCACGGGGGTGCGCCCAGTCCGGGTCGAGCCTTCTCATGACACTCCCGTGACCAATCCGTGATGGTTCCGTGACCATACTGAAAAGTATGTTACGGTGCCTGGGCGGCAGCCGTTGTGGCCGGGATCACAGAGTCGTGAGGACGGCCGGCAGCCTGCGGTATCGGTGATCGGTCGTGCGATCAGGGAGCTATCTGATGGCGTTTGTACACGTGGGACCGCAGCAGGTGGGGGTTGCGGCAGCGGATTTGGTCAGGTTGGAGACGGTGATCAGCGCGGCCAATGCGACGGCGCGGGCGTCGACGACGCAGCTGCTGGCGGCAGCCGAGGACGAGGTATCGGCGGCGATCGCGTCGTTGTGGGGCGCGCACGGGCTGGCCTATCAGGCAATCAGTGCCCAGGCCGCGAAGTTCCACCAACAGTTTGTTCAGGCAATAAGCGCGGCGGCTGGCGCTTACACAGCCGCGGAGGCGACGAACGCCTCCCTGGTGAAAACCGCTTTGGACGTGATCAACGCACCCACTAACGCGTTGTTGGGCCGGCCGTTGATCGGTGACGGCGCCAACGGGGCAGCGGGGACCGGCCAGGACGGCGGGCCGGGCGGCCTGCTGTGGGGTAACGGCGGTGCCGGCGGATCCGGTGCACCCGGAAAAACCGGCGGCGCCGGTGGGCCGGCGGGGTTGTTCGGTAACGGCGGAACTGGCGGGGCCGGCGGCGCCGGCGTGACCGGCCTGACCGGGGCCGCCGGGCAGCGCGGCGGTATCGGCGGCCCTGGCGGGGCGGGCGGGGTTGGCGGCCATGGCGGGCTGCTGTGGGGCAACGGAGGTGCTGGCGGAAACGGTGGAGTTGGCGGCACGGGTGGATCGGGGGGTCCGGCCAATGCCGCGGGTGTGGTCGGTGGCGGTGGTCCGGGCGGCACCGGTGGCCTCGGGGGCGCGGGTGGTGCAGCCGGACTGTTCGGCAATGCCGGCCCCGCCGGTCTCGACGGCAACCTGGGCGCCACCGGCGCGACCGGCACCGGCGGGGGTGGCGGCGGAGGCATCGTCGTGCCCGGCGGTTTCGCCGAATACTTCGTCAACAACACCGGTTTGAGCGCCGACCAGATCTACGTGACCGAAATCGGCCAGACGTCGCCCGGCCACTGGTCGTGGATCGACCAGAACGGCGTCGCGCACGCAATCGACCACAACGCCGCCAATGCCCCCGGTCACCTCACGAAGAACGGCGTGAATTACGCCAACATGTCATTCACGCTCGCTCAGGCGAACAACCTCGCCTTAATGCCGTCCGAGTTTCAGGGCGGCCGCATCTTTCTGTCGATGAAGCAGCCGCTCTACATCGGCATCAGCCCCGACAACTCGGGCTGGGCGGGCCCCAACCCGACAAATCCTGCCGATCCCAACTACTCCACGGTCTACGACTGGTACGAGATGACCTTCAAGAACGGATCAGTTCCGTTCGGCGGCAACACAACTCAGGTAGACCAGTTCGGATTCCCGTTCTCCTTCAACGTGACCCAGAACTCCACCGGTTTTTCGGCCACCGCCGGCATGACTCTGTCGCGGGATCAGGTCTTCCAACAATTCGCGACCTCGGTCCCAGCCGAATTCCAGGGATTGGTTCTGCACGATGCCACCGGCAATCCGCTGCGCATCGTCGCCCCGCGGACCATGCAGCCTGGAGCGCTGTCCACCTGGCTCGATCCATCGATCAACGACTTCTGGACGACCTACCAGACCAACCAATTCAACTACCAGGGCGCCGGTTACACCGTGCATGGCAGCGTCGATGCCAGCAATCATTTCGTGTACAGCGTGACCACCAGTGCGGGCAACACCACGACGTACTCGATGGCGAAGCCCACCACGGCGCAAACCTTCGCGGCCAATGGCCCGTTTGTCGGCAGTGGCCAACAGGGAGCTTTCCTTGCCGAACTTGATGCGGCGTTCAACCGCGGTGTGGCGACCTCGCCGAGCCAATGGGCCAACGTTGCCGCCTACTACCCGACGGGTGGGCGCTGGAACAACTTCGCGCAGTTCTTCCACGCCAACAGCATCAACCACCTCGCCTACGGCTTTCCCTACGACGACGTGAACAGCCAGAGTTCGGTAGTCATCCTCGGCAATTCGCGGCCACCGACTCAATTGTCGTTCGACCTCAGAAATTGACGTGTTCCGAAACCCGTAGCGCACGAAATAAGGGAGCTGTCTGATGGCGCATGTAGTGGTGGGACCGCAGCGGGTGGGGATAGCGGCAGGGGATCTGGTCAGGTTGGGGTCGGTGATCGGCGCGGCCAATGCGACGGCGCGGGCGTCGACGACGCAGTTGCTGGCGGCCGCCGAGGATGAAGTGTCGGCGGCGGTTGCGGCGTTGTTCGGCGAGCATGGGCAGGCCTACCAGGCGATCAGTACGCAGGCCGCGCGGTTCCACCAGCAGTTTGTGCAGGCGATCAGCGCGGGGGCGGGCGCATATGCGGCCGCGGAAGCAACGAACGCCTCGCTGGCGCAAACCGCTCTGGACGTGATCAATGCCCCCAGCAACGCGTTGCTGGGTCGTCCGCTGATCGGCAATGGCACCAACGGCGCCGCGGGGACCGGCGAAGCCGGCGGCCCGGGCGGGCTGTTGTGGGGTAACGGCGGTGACGGCGGATCCGGGGCGCCGGGGCAGCCCGGTGGCGCCGGTGGAGCGGCCGGACTATTCGGTACCGGGGGAGTCGGGGGCGCCGGGGGAGGCGGGGTGACCGGCAAGACGGGGGCGCCGGGTCAGATCGGCGGTGTCGGCGGCACGGGTGGCTCCGGCGGGGTGGGCGGGCACGGCGGGCTGTTGTGGGGCAATGGGGGCGCCGGAGGTGTCGGCGGTGCCGGGGGCACCGGTGGAACCGGCGGCCCGACGAATCCCGCCGGCATCGTGGGTGCCGGCGGGCCCGGCGGCGCGGGTGGCCTCGGCGGCGCGGGCGGGCCGGCCGGATTGTTCGGCACTGCCGGTCAGACGGGCGCCAACGGCGCTACCGGCGCGACCGGAAGCGGAGGCAGTGGAGGAGGTGGCGGCGGCGGCTTCACCACCATTTGGCGCGACGACTTCACCGGCGCCGCAGGCTCCCCGGTCAACGGCGCGAACTGGCTCTACGACCTGGGCCACGGCTATCCCGGCGGAGCCAACAACTGGGGCACCGGCGAAATCGAGTCGATGACCAACAGCACCAACAACGTCTACCTCGACGGCAACGGCCACCTGGCCATCAAGCCGATCCGAGACACCGCCGGGAACTGGACCTCGGGCCGAATCGAGACGCAGCGCACCGACTTCGCGGCGCCGACGGGCGGCGTGCTCCGCATCGAGGCATCGATTCAGCAGCCCAACGTCGACACCACCAACGGCAAGGGCTACTGGCCTGCCTTCTGGGCGCTCGGAGACGCGGCACGGCCAGTTGGCGCCAGCAACTGGCCGAGCATCGGCGAGCTGGACATCATGGAGAGCATCAACGGCCGCAGTTCGGTGTTCGGCACCGTACACGGCGGCACCGCTCCCGGCGGGCCGTTCAACGAGTTCAACGGAATCGGTTCCGGCGAACGCCCGGTGACGGGCGCGCAGACCAGCTTCCACACCTACGCCATCGAACTGGACCGCAGCACCAGCGTCGAACAGTTGCGCTGGTACCTGGACGGCAACAACTATTTCACCGTCAACGCCAACCAGGTCCCCGCGGCGGACTGGAACAACGCCACCCATCACGGGTTCTTCGTCATCTTGAACGTGGCCATGGGCGGTGGCTTCCCGGCGGCATTCGGCGGCGGCCCAACCGCCGCAACGCTTTCGGGGCAACCGATGCTCGTCGATTACGTCTCGGTGTCCACCAAAGGCTGACCCATCTCCAAGTACGCCGCAGACACGGTCAGCTTGATAGGGCAGCATTGGTTCGGTGACAACTCCGCAAGGGCCGTCCCGCGGGAACCCGCCGGAATGGAACCGCCCCACCGAGCCCGGCCCCGGCCGGAGGCCGCCACCTCCGCCACCCCCGCCGCCTCCGTCGGGATCACCGACCCAACGGATCCCGCAGGGCGGACGGCCCAATCCGCCTCCACCTCCCCCGAACCGGCCGCCACCGCCGGGCCGCCAACAGCCGCCCGCCGCCCGCCCCTATGCGCCGGCAAGCCCGCCCTCCCCGGCGGCGGATCAGCCCGTTTGGGGAGATCAGGCCACGACTCGGCTGCCTACGCCGCCGCCGCCGCCGCCGCCGACGAAGGACGCGCCGGCCGCAAAACCCCGCCGTCGGCGGCCAAAGGCCCTGGTGCTGGGCATCGTGCTGGGGGTTGTCGTGGCACTTGTGATCGGGGCGGAGTTGCTGATCCGTCACCTGGCGGGGAACAAAGTGGCAAGCGCGGTGGCGTGCGAGGTCGAGGACAGTGCCACCGTCTCCTTTGCCGCCATGCCGCCGATGCTGTGGCAGTACGCCAGCGACTCCTACCCGAGCATCTCGGTGCAGACTGGCGGCAATCAAGTGCGCAGCGCGAAGGGCATGAAGGTCAGCATCGACATCAAGGACCTCCGGCTGAGCGACTCCGGCAACTCCAAGGGGACCATCGGCTCGCTGAACGGCACCATCACGTGGTCCTCCGACGGCATCAAGCAATCGGTCCAGGACGCCATTCCGGTCCTGGGCAGCTTTGTGACCAGCAAGGTCACCACCAATCCCGGCGATGGAACCATCGAATTGAAGGGGATGCTCGACAGCGTCACCGTCAAGCCCCATATCGTCAACAACGGGCTGTCTTTGCAGGTGGTCAACCTGACCGCGCTGGGCTCGAAGATGTCGACGGACACGGTGCAGAGCAACCTGGACAGCCTCACGTCTAAGGCGACGCAGAATTATCCGATGGGCATCCACGCCGACACCGTCAAAGTCACCGACGCCGGGCTGGAAGCTACGTTCTCGACCACCAACGCGAGCATCCCGGCATCACCACAGGACGGCCAGGACTGCTTCAGCGGGTTGTGATCCGCCTGCCACCAATCGATGCGGTAGACATGGGCGCGTGAAGATCGATGGATCGGTGGCGGTGGTCACCGGAGCGGGCTCGGGCATCGGCCGGGCCATTGCGGCGGCACTGGCCTCGGCCGGTGCCTCGGTAGTGGCCGGCGACATCGACGCGGATTCGGCCGCCGAGACCGCCGCGATGATCGGTGGCGTCGCGTCGGCGGCAGACGCCGCGAGCACGGACGGAATCGCAACGCTGCTCGACATCGCCCGCCAAACCTACGGTCCGGTGGACATCTACGTCGCCAACGCCGGTATCAGCGGCCAACTCGGCCTCGGCGACGATGAAGCAGCCTGGGACCGGATCATCGACATCAACCTGCGTGCTCATATCCGTGCCGCCAAAGCCGTTGTGCCGCAATGGCTTGACCGTGGCAGCGGACATTTTGTGGCTGTTGCGTCGGCAGCCGGGCTCTTGACCCAGCTCGGCGCCGCCCCCTACAGCGTGACCAAGCACGCCGCCGTCGGGTTCGCCGAGTGGCTGGCCATCAGATACGGCGACCAGGGAATCGGGGTGAGCTGCGTGTGCCCGATGGGTGTGGACACTCCAATGCTGCGCGGCATGTCGGAATCCCCGGACGCGGAGATGCGGATGGCCGGCGCCGCCGTCACCAGTGCCGGTGCGGTGGCTGCCCCGGAGGCCGTTGCGGCACTCGTGGTCCAGGCGATCGTCGAGCGGAAGTTTCTGGTGCTCCCGCACCCTGAGGTGCTGACCATGTATCGGCAGAAGGGCGCCGACTATGAGCGCTGGATCGCCGGCATGCGCCGCTATCAGCGCACCCTCGAGTAATGCCGGCCCCCTGGCGGAAAGTCACGCACCCTGGTGCGACGAACCGCTAGCGGTGATGGGGCGGCTGTTCGTCGCGGAGCCGACTCTCGTCCCACGCCGCGCGTACCTGCTCTTCATCACCGAATCTCTCCAAATCCTCCGGAGTGACGTGTACGCGCGGCCGTTTGGGTGCCGCGGCTGGTGGCTGCGATGGTTCGGCGGGCATGGAGATTCTTTCTTTCCGTAACGGGAGCTACCCGTACATCGTCGCAGGTTCGCGGCGACAGCGGCCACTCACTTGACGATCTCACCGGCGGTACGGCGCGATGACGCTGTGGCGTAATCAGTTTGGCCAATATCGTGGGCGGACCCTTTACTCGATCAGGGATTATTGCCCGTAATGGCAACGTGGTGAGTTTCCAGGCGAGACACTGGGGGCGCATGACTAAGGGCGTCATGGTCAATTGGCTCGAAAACGCAGTTGTCCATCACGCGGCGGTTCTCGTTTGAAGAGGTGGATGAGTGAAGAAATTCGCCATTTTCGGCATTGCGGCAACTGCGTGGCTATGTGTGAGTGTCCCTGTGGCACAGGCGGATATCGGTGGAAACGTACCCGGGCCCGGTTTGTGCGACTATCCCGGGGTCGGCGGGTCTGGCATGGAGATGGGCGCCTATCACTACTGGTGTGACTTCCCGACCGAGGAAAACGGCAGTCGCTGGCACTGCGAGTACGGCGGCGGCGCTGTGCAGGGCGTGGGTGGCGTCAATATTTTCTTCCTCACTGCTCAGGTCATCACACCGCTGGGTGCGCTCGAGGGCTCATGCTCATTCCGCTGCCCGGACGGTTCGCTGTCCGCTGCGCCGAATCCGCCCGGTGCGTGGAAAAACGGGCTCACCCCGAAAAAGTGCGTTCCGCTGGAGGTATCGCCGATTTCGGAACCAAATACGGAGCTGCCGGGCTGGCCGGGGCATCTTCCCGCGGTAACGAATCCGGTGACCCCCAACCCCGTGACAACCGAGAACCCCTGAAACCACTCCTCTAATCAGCGTCTGAGGCGGGACGTTCGCAGCGGGTTCTCGGCGACGCGTTCCTACTGTGGGCCCTCGACGATGCGCGGCAGCAGCATGCCTGCCTGCGAATGTCCCACCAGCACAACATTCCATTCCGGCGGCAACGATCTCCCGGACGAGTTCATCAGCGATGTCGTCGACGTCGAGGCTGGAAGTATCGCGGCCTTGCTTGGTGCCGCAACCGGGTACATCGACCGCGAGGCAGCGAACCCGGCCGGTTCGGGTGGCCAGAACCAAGTTGCTGATCACATCCCTTCAGCCCTCCCGATTTGCGCCGCGCAAACGAGCGGCGGGCCAAACAGCACCGTGGTCAAAGCGATGAAATCATTGCGGGCCGCAATTGCGGTAGTCCCCTGAAATAGCGCACGTGCCGCTGATATCGAGTCATAAAGGAAAAACCTCCCTGAGGCACGAGGCGGCGTGACTCAGGGAGGTGTGCGTTGTTGGCGACGGTTGAAAGTCCGGCCACTCGCGACGGTTGAAAAGTAGGCCACCCAATCAGATTGGATGGGTGATCTCCTTGGAAGACTGGGCGTTGATCCGGCATCTTCACCGCAGCGAGGGTTTGTCGCAGCGGGCTATTGCACGCCAGCTCGGCATCGCGCGTGACACGGTGGCCGGGGCGCTGGCCAGCGATGGTCCACCGAAGTACGAGCGGGCCTCGACGCCGTCGGGGATCAGCGAGGTGGAGCCGCGGATGCGGGCGTTGTTGTCGGCCTACCCGCAGATGCCGGCGACGGTGCTCGCCGAGCGGGTCGGGTGGACGGGTTCGATCTCGTGGTTTCGAGAGCGGGTCCGAGCGATCCGCCCGGAGTATCTGCCTGCCGATCCGGTTGATCGCCTTGACCATCCACCGGGGCGAGGGATTCAGTGTGATCTGTGGTTCCCGGCACCTAGGATCGCGGTCGGGTTCGGTCAAGAGGCGATGCTGCCGGTGCTGGTGATGGTCGCGGCGTTTTCCCGGTTCATCGCCGCGGTGATGCTGCCCTCGCGTTCGACCATGGATCTGGTGGCCGGGATGTGGCAGCTATTGTCGGGCAGCTTCGCAGCGGTGCCGCACGAGTTGTGGTGGGACAACGAGGCTGGGATCGGGCGCCGCGGCCGATTGACCGATCCGGTCACCGCGTTGATGGGCACGCTGGGTGCGCGGCTGGTGCAACTCAAACCCTATGATCCCGAATCCAAGGGGATCGTGGAGCGAGCCAACCGCTATCTGGAGACCTCGTTTCTGCCGGGGCGCAGCTTCACTTCGCCGGCGGACTTCAACAGTCAACTGGGCCAATGGCTTCCGACCGCCAACGCCCGTCGGGTGCGGGTCCTCGATGGTCGTCCGGTCGACTTCCTCGACGCCGATCGAGCCCAGATGCTGACGTTGCCACCGGTGGCGCCGGTCACCGAGACGGTGACCTCGGTGCGGTTGGGGCGCGACTACTACGTGCGGGTGGCCGGCAACGACTACTCCGTAGACCCGCATGCGATCGGCCAACTCGTCGATGTGACCACCACCCTGACCCAGGTGGTGGTGACCCGAGCCGGGCGCGTACTGGCGGCTCATGACCGCTGCTGGGCAGCACGACAAACGCTGACCGATCCCACCCACGTCGCGACTGCCGCAGTGTTGCGTCGACAGTTCCAAACTGGCCCACCAGCGGTGGGCGGTGATCACCTGGTGCGTGATCTGGCCGATTACGACCGCGCGTTCGGTGTCGACTTCGCCAGCACCACAGTCAGTTCCGATGGCGAGGTGGCGTGATCATGGCCGAGGATCCGATCAAATCCGTCCTGCATTACGCCCAGGCCCTCAAGGCGCCGCGTATCCGTGAATCCGCTGCCCGACTGGCTGAGCAAGCCCGCGACGCCAACTGGACTCACGAGGAGTATCTGGCGGCGGTGCTATCCCGGGAGGTCGCCGCCCGCGAGGCCTCCGGTGCGGCGACCCGCATCCGCTCGGCAGGATTTCCGACACGCAAATCGTTGGAGGACTTCAACTTCGATCACCAACCGGCCTTGAACCGGGACATGCTCGCCCACCTAGGCACGGGTGCGTTCCTGACCAAGTCCCGCAACGTGGTGCTGCTCGGCCCACCCGGCACTGGTAAGACCCACCTCGCCATCGGATTGGCCATCAAAGCCGCCCAGGCCGGACATCGCATCGCGTTCGCCACCGCCGTGGACTGGGTCGCTCGCCTTAAGGCCGCCCACAACGCGGGGCGGCTGCCAGCCGAGTTGGTCAAGCTGCGCCGCATCGGTCTGCTCGTCGTCGACGAGGTCGGCTACATCCCCTTCGAACAAGACGCCGCCAACCTGTTCTTTCAACTGGTCTCCAGCCGCTACGAACACGCCTCGCTGATTCTGACCTCGAACCTGCCCTTCGCCCGCTGGGGAGACGTGTTCGGAGACCAAGTCGTCGCTGCGGCGATGATCGACCGCATCGTCCACCACGCCGACGTCCTGACCCTCAAAGGCTCCAGCTACCGACTCAAGGACACCGGAATCGACACCTTGCCCTCCGCCAGAGCCGACAACACGGCACAATAACCACCAACCACGTGGCCTACTTTTCACCGTCGCCCGTGGCCTAGTTTTCGACCGTCGTCAACATGCGTGGGTGTTCAGTTTGCCGGGGCGGGTGTTGCACCTGGCGCCGGACTCGAATTCGGCATGTCGCCGGGCGCAAAAGTGCCAGGAACGTTTGACGTCCAGATCAGAATGTCCCGTAATCCGTCGTTGTAGACCACACCGTTCGGAGCCGCTTCGGTGACATCGAAGTAGAGCATGCCCGTCGATTCGCTGCCTTGCGGAATTGGCGCCGGGTTCAGCCCGTGGGGACCTGCGCCTTGTCGATCAGCTTGTATGTCTGTCCGTTCGGACCACGGGCACTGAAGTCTTTCACCATCGGGCAGTTCCGGCGGCGAATACGCTCCCGGCAATTGCGGCGGCTCCGATGGCTGTCTTCAGAGTTGTCTTTGTGAACCTCACGACGGGCTCCTTCGTTCGAACAATTTCCGTCGTGCGGCGCGCCCGACCCCTCACTAAGACCGCACTTAATCGCCGTACCACGCGACCGGTCGGTCAAAACTCATCCCGATTGGCCCGACGGAATCGGCACGTCTCAGATGTCTTCAGTTCGTGTTAACGCTTCGCGCGCCGATCGCGATAGATCAGAACGTGATCAAGAGGCGGGCGGTCGGAGGTTGCGGCACCGCTTTGTGGCGTCCGCACAACGCGGCTTCGCATCATTGGCAGCCGGTCACGATGTGCGCGCCGCCAGTCGGCCGTAGTTTGCTGTCAACGCATCCGGCAGTCCCGGAAACACTGGGAAATCAAGATTGTTCATCCAGGCCAGCTTGGCCACATTGCGGCGAGTAGGAAGGGAACAAAGTGTTGTCAGAAACGCGATCGACCCCGCGGCAGTTAGGTTTGGCGGCTGCCGACACCAATCCGCGCGCAGTGAACCCCGAGGATCGCACGTGGGTCACGGACGCGTTGTGCCGCAACACAGATCCCGACGACCTCTTCGTGCGTGGGGCGGCCCAACGCAAGGCTGCGACTATCTGCCGGAACTGCCCGGTGAAGCGGGAATGCGGCGCCGACGCACTCGACAACAAGGTGGAATACGGCGTCTGGGGCGGTCTGACCGAGCGCCGGCGCAGGGCACTGCTCAAGCAGCACCCCGAGGTCATGTCGTGGGCGGACTTCTTCAACAAGAAGAACACCCGCTTCGCGGGTTAGCTGCTCAAGGCCGGTCTTCCCGACGGCGGGCGGCAATGGTCGCAGCGAGCTGGATCGCGTCCTGCAGCGGGTCCTCGACGATTCGCTGGACGAGCCCGAGCCGTTGACCCTCTGCCGCTCCCAGCGGCGATCCGACCAGCCCGCTCAGCTCGGGGCTCGTCCGCTACCGCACGCCGTGCTTGCGGCGCCGGCTAGCAGGGGTCGCCGTTGGGCGTGTAATAGGGCACACCCTCGGCGGTGTAGCACGGAGGCTGGCCGTTGGCGGCCTGGCTGGCGGCCTCGACGTCGCTGGCGGTCGCCACCCTCGCCGCCGGGTCGGTGCAGCCACCGACTGAAACGTGTCGGCCCCCGACATCACCGCACACGTCAGCGTGCGCGGCCGGCGCGGGTGCGAGGGCAAAAGAACCGACCGCCACCAGCGCCGCGAACAACATTTTCACCATCGATCGATCGTACTGACTGTCGCAACCGGGCAAACGCAAATACGCGCTTTCGGCCCGGCGGCCGGTCACCAATTCCCGCTGGTCAACTCCGGCAGCAAGGCAGACGTGGCATCGGGTCCGATCATCCCCATCAGGCGCGCGTTGATGCCGGCCTTCTTTTCGGCGTACATCAATTCGTCAGCGCGGGCCAGCAGTTCGTCGACCGAGGCGGTGTCAGCGGCCGGCGCCTGCACCAGGCCGATGCTGGCCGAGAGTTGGTAGGGCCGGTCCCCGGTCTGGTTGAAATTGCGAAACGCCTCGACCAGCCGTTCCTTCAGCCGGCCCGGGTCTCCCTCCTTTTCGGTGGTCAGGACCAGGAATTCGTCGCCACCGATACGCGCGATGATGTCCGACTCGCGCAGCGTGGCGCGCAACACCTGCGCCACATCGCAGATCAGCATGTCGCCGACGTCGTGGCCCTGCTCGTCGTTGACGCGCTTGAGGCCGTCCAGGTCGAGAAAGGCAAGCACGCAATTGCGGCGGTGACGGCGTGCGGCACGCACCGCCTGCTCGGCAAGCAGGTAGAAACCGCGTCGGTTGTTCAGGCCGGTGAGCTCATCGGTGACCGAGAGCCGGCGGATCTCCTCGTTCGCCTTTTCCAGTTCGGCGGTTCGGTCGCGTACCCGTTGCTCCAATTCGGCCGAGACCTGAACGTTCTCCATCGCGATCGAGGTCGAGTCGGCGAGTGCCTGCAGTAGGCGTACTTCCCGGTCGGAGGGGTGGTGCTGTTGGGCCCAGTAGTTGCCGATGGCCCCGATCGGGTCCAGCCGGCGGATGGGAACCATGACCAGGCTCTTGACGAAGGTCGGCCGGTAGATGCCCTGCGGAATACGCGGATCGACGTAGATATCGGGAATCACCGCGGCTTCCCGGTTGAGCATGGCCCAGCCGCTGATGCAGGCCTCGATGGGGAACCGGTTGCCCTTCCACAGCGGGGCGATGGCCTCTTCGTCGGCGTAATAACACTTGTCTTGGTCGCGCAGCACAAAGGTGGCGCCGTCACATCCGGTGAGCTCCCTGGCTGACGTGCGGACGATTCGCTGAATATCGGCCAGGCTACGAGCCAACGACAGTTCCTGAACCGCCCGCAGCAGACGCTCCATGCCGTTGATGTAATCCGAGGCCGCGGGATGGACAGACGTGTGGGAGGGCGCCGGGTCAGACAACTCGGCGTACATACGCACCTCCGTACGAGCCCGGCCGCTGTCAAAACTCGGCCGCCAAGTCAGGGCAGACGTTACACCGCTCGATCGGATTATGGCTCCTGATTTCGCCGACGGCCGGAGTTTTAGCACCCAGTCGCCCAGGCAGCACTATCGGCCAGTTCCCTTCATCTGAGCACCCTTCGACTCACCCGACAGCCGACGCCGTGCCGGTCGCAGATCGGTGCAGAATAACCTCGTGCCGCGGGTCCTGAAGGTCGGATGACATGCATGGTTTCGGCTTTGCCACGTTGGCGTTGGTAACAGCCATCGGGTTCGCCGGTCCCTTGCTGGCTGCCGTACCCCGGCTGCGGATTCCGGTGGTCATCGGTGAGTTGCTCGCCGGGCTCGTCGTCGGTAACACCGGTTTCCGGATCATCGATGTCGGCGACCCTACGCTGCAATTCCTCGCGAACATCGGCTTTGCCCTGGTGATGTTCGTCGTCGGCACCCAGATTCCGGGCCGTGGCCTGCAGATGCGCTCCGCGCTGCCATTGGCCGGGGCGCGCGCCGGCTTGGTGGGCGCCGTCGCGGCGGCTCTCGGATTGTTGCTCGCCTTCGAGTTCCGCAACGGCCATGCGGCGCTCTATGCGGTACTGATGGCCTCGTCCTCAGCGGCCCTGGCATTGCCGATAATCCAGTCTCTGCAGTCACGGGCGTCTGCGGTTCTGCTGGTCTCCGCGCAGATCGCGGTGGCGGACTGTGCGTGCATTCTGCTGCTGCCGTTGGCGATTGAGCCGGATCGGGCGCTGGTAGCGGCGCTCAGCGGGCTCTCGATCGCCGCCTGCGCGGTGGCCATTTTCGTAGTACTGCGGGAATTCGATCGGCGCGGGCTGCTGCAACGACTGCACACCCATTCCAAAAAGGACCGGCTGGCCCTGGAACTGCGGACCAGTCTCCTGTTGCTCTTCGCGCTGGCGGCAGTCGCCGTCACCACCCGCGTGTCGATCATGTTGTCCGGCTTTGCTTTAGGCCTGGCAGTCGCGGCCGTCGGTGAGCCGCGGCGGTTGGCCAGACAACTGTTCGGCATCACCGAAGGGTTCTTCAGCCCGCTGTTTTTCGTATGGCTGGGTGCCTCATTGCAGGTCCGTGAGCTCGTCGCACACCCGAAGTTCGTACTGCTGGGGATCGGCCTCGGAGTGGGAGCGTTGTCAGCCCATTGCGCGGCAAGGGTGTTGGGCCAGCCGCTGACGCTTGCTGTGATCTCGGCGGCACAACTCGGCGTACCGGTGGCGGCGGCGACGATCGGCACCGAACGCCGCCTGTTCGCGGCGGGTGAGGCGGCGGCGTTGATTCTCGGTGCCCTGATCACGATCGGCGGCACTTCGATCGCAGGCCGGTTGGCGGAGCGCAAACGCGCAGTGCCGGGCTAGGGACGTTTGACCCACGCGGGCCCATGACGAAGGGCCTTGTCGCCTGGGACTTCGGCACGCCCAGCGGACGACCGAAGCACTACGGGACGATTCCGTTGGGCCCTATTGGCTGTGCTGCGCTCCTGGTCAGATTGACCCAAGGCTGATCGAGGAGGCCATAATGTCGAACTTTCGGACGAAGTCGAACTTCCGGACGAACTTCTGGTTACTCGCTACCGATCACTTCACGTTGGGCTGGCTGAGTCGGCCCGCCGTTGTGACCCTGAACATCTACCACGTCACCGACCGGCTGCACGACGGCCGCGCGGTCGACGTGCCGGGTCACCAGATCGCACCGACGGTCTCGGCGTGGCTGGCCGAACTGGGCGTCGAAAGCCCGCTGGTGGATGACCTGGCGCGGGCTGCGCAGGCGGGCGACTGGCCGGCGGTCTACGCGGTCGGCGAGCACCTCTCCGTCGAAGTCACGCTCGCCGCTGCTGCGTGAGCACCCGACGGTACAACGCCACCAGAGGCATAAAGTCCCGCCGACAAAGGACGGCATGCCCTCGTATCGGCAGCCGGATCACGCTTTGGTTGAACCAAGACCTACGTGGACAAGACCTACGTGGACAAGACCTAGGTGGAAAGGAACGCAAAGGATGAGCGCACACTCCCCGGACGAAGGCACCATCCGGACAGTCCTCACGCTGGCGTCTCGGGCGCCGTCCGTGCACAACACCCAACCCTGGCGGTGGCGGGTGGACACGTCCAGCCTGCACCTCTACTCCGACACGAGCCGGCAGCTGCCTCATACGGATCCAGACGGGCGTGACCTGATGCTCAGTTGCGGTGCCGCGCTGAATCATTGCGTCGTCGCCCTGGCCGCCGTGGGGTGGCAGGCCAAGGTGTCCCGGCTACCCAACCCGGCCGAGCCCAATCACCTTGCCGCCGTAGAGTTCATTCCGCAGGCACCCGACCAGCTGGACATCATGTTGGCTGCGGCGATGCCCCGGCGGCGAACAGACCGGCGCCACTACAGCTTCTGGCCGGTGCCGGTCGGTGATGTCGCGCTGATGACCGCCCGTGCCGCTCGCATGGGGGTGGCGCTGCATCGGGTGGAATCGATGGGCATGTTGAGCGCCGTTGTCCACCAATCGGTGTCAGCGCACGCGGCGGATCCTGACTACCTGGCCGAACTCACCGCCTGGAGCGGCCGGCACGCGTCGTCCGCGGGTGTTCCGGCGCGCAACGCGCCGACACCGGACCCGGCCGCGGCAATACCCAGCCGCCAGTTCGCCAGTGCCGCCCTGGCCATGACTCCCGATGTCTGTGCGGAGGACGACAACGGCGTGGTCCTCGCGCTCGGCACCCGTAGTGACGACCGCCTGGCGCAGCTGCGCGCCGGTGAGGCCACCAGCGTGGTGCTGCTGACCGCGACGGCGATGGGGTTGGCGAGTTGCCCGGTCACCGAACCGCTGGAGATCGAGGAGACCAGGGCCGCCGTCCGCGCGGACGTGTTCGACAACAGAAGTTATCCCCAGATGCTGTTCCGCGTGGGCTGGGCTCCCATCAATGCGGACCCGCTGCCGGCGACGCCGCGCCGGGCGCTGTCGGACACGGTGGAGTGGTTGGCCGATTCGGAAGCCCGGTAAGTGGCGGCGAATTACGGCTGCCAGCGGTTGACAGCCCCTGCCGACGTGGACGGATGATTGGTTGATGACCGGAGACGGGGGAGACGTCGGCGCTGGACTCCTGGATACCGCTGGATTGCACCGCCTTGTCGAGGTGCTGATCGAACGCGGCTACCGTGTCGTCGGTCCGACGCTGCGGGACAACGCAATTGTGCTCGCGGAATTGCAGTCGGCGAGTGAGCTGCCCCGTGGCTGGGGTGTTGAGGTGAGTCCGGGACACTACAGCCTGCGCCGGCGCGACGACGACGCGGCGTTCGGGCATTCGGCCGGGCCGCAATCGTGGAAACAGTTTTTGCACCCGCCGCGCCAGCGGATATGGGCTGGCGCCCGCGACGGTAGCGCTGTCGAGGAGCCCGAGGAGGCACCGCGTTACGCGTTCCTGGGAGTTCGCGGCTGTGACCTCGCCGCCATCGCGACTCTCGGCCGGGTGCTGGGTGGTGGCGCATATCCCGACACCTCGTTCGTCAGTCGCCGACAACGGATCTTCGTGGTTGCGGTGAACTGCACCGAACCCGGTGGGTTGTGTTTCTGCGCGTCGATGGGCACCGGACCGGCGGTGGGACCGGGATACGACCTGGCGCTCACCGAGCGCACCGACGGTGGGAGCGCGGCCCGCTATGTGGTCGAGGTGGGCACTCCGGAAGGGGCCAAGGTGCTGGCGGAGGTGCCGACGCGGGCGGCCACTGACGACGAAACCGCCGGTGCCCGTGCGGATGTCGCGAATGCCGCCCAGCGGATGGGCCGGCGGATGCCGGAGGGCGATCTGCGTAATCTGCTGCTCGACTCGAGGGAATCGCCGCAGTGGGATGAGGTGGCCAGCCGCTGCCTGACCTGCGGCAACTGCACGATGGTGTGCCCCACCTGCTTCTGCACCAGCACCGAAGACGTCACGGATCTGACCGGCGACCACGCCGAACGGTGGCGGGAATGGGCCTCCTGCTTCGAGTTCGATTTCACTTTCATTCACGGCGGTGGCAGCGTCCGTCAGTCGGGCGCGTCGCGCTACCGGCACTGGCTGACGCACAAGTTGGGCACCTGGCACGATCAGTTCGGTATGTCCGGGTGCGTCGGCTGCGGACGGTGCATCGCCTGGTGCCCCACCGGAATAGACATCACGGCCGAGATGAACAAGATGGCCGGCGATGAGTGACTGGACAACGACACCGCCCATCTCAGCGATGGACCCGTTGCCATACCGGGTCCGCAGTCGCGTTGTGGAGAGCCCGGATTCGGCCACCCTGTGCCTGGAACCCGTCGGCTCGGCGGTGCGGTCGCCGGAGCCCGGAGAGTTCATGATGTTGTACGCATTCGGCGTCGGCGAGGCGGCGATCTCGATCAGTGGTGACCCGACCGTCAAGGACGGATCCATTACGCACACGGTGCGCGCCGTCGGTGCGGTCAGCCGCGCTCTGCACGATGCCCAGCCGGGAACCATTGTCGGAGTGCGGGGTCCGTTCGGCACCAGCTGGGGGCTGGCCGAGGCCGTGGGCCGTGATCTGGTCATGGTCGCCGGCGGGGTGGGCCTATGCCCGCTGCGACCGGCGATCCTGGGCGCGCTGGCCCACCGTGAGCGTTACGGCAAGCTGATGTTGATCGTCGGGGCCCGTTCCCGGGCCGACTTCGTGTTCGTCGAACAGTTGAAGACGTGGGCGGATGACCCACGGATCGAGTTGCACCTGATCGTCGACGCGGCGACCCAGGGTTGGGAAGGGGAAGTCGGCCTGGTGACCGAACCCCTGCGCCGGCTGACCCTGGATGCCGGGCGCACCAGCGCCTTCCTCTGCGGGCCGGAGCCGATGATGCGTTTCGGCGCGGCGGAGCTGATCGCTAAAGGCATGTCCCCGCACGATATCCGGGTGTCACTGGAGCGCAATATGCAATGCGGGATCGGCTGGTGCGGGCACTGCCAGCTCGGTCCACTGCTGCTGTGCCGCGACGGACCCGTCGTGGGCTACGACGTGGCGGGGCCGCTGATGCAGGTGAAGGAGCTGTAGATGAGTCCGGTCAAATTGGCGGTGTGGAAGTTCGCGTCCTGTGACGGCTGCCAGCTGACTCTGCTGGACTGCGAGGACGAGTTGCTGACCCTTGCCGATCACGTGCAGATCGCCAACTTCGCCGAGGCCTCCAGCGCGACAACCGCAGGGCCGTACGATGTCTCGCTGGTCGAGGGCTCGGTCACGACACAACATGACGAAGTTCGGATACGTGAGATCCGGGAACAGTCGAAGATACTGGTCACCATCGGAGCGTGCGCAACTTCGGGGGGAGTGCAGGCCCTGCGCAACTTCGCCGACGTGGCTGAGTTCGCGTCGGTCGTCTACGCCAAGCCGGAATACATTGACACACTGGCGACTTCCACACCTGCCTCCGCCCACGTCAAGGTCGACTATCAGCTACAGGGCTGCCCGATCGACCGCGGCCAGTTGCTCGACACCCTGGCGGCCCTGCTGATCGGCCGCAAGCCGCGGTTGCCGGCGAAGACGGTGTGCACCGAGTGCAAGCTGCGGGGCGTCACATGCGTCATGGTCGCCGACGGCATACCCTGCCTGGGCCCGGTCACGCATGCCGGCTGCGGGGCGCTGTGTCCCCGGCACCACCGCGGGTGTTTCGGCTGCTTCGGTCCCTCCGCCGCACCGAGAACCGCGACGCTGATTCCGTTGCTGCGGCGCGACGGAATGTCGGATGCCGACGTGGACCGGGTGTTCTCGACATTCAACGTGGCACGATTCGCCGCGGAACGGGGCAAGCAGTGACTTCGGCTGACCGCACGCTGCGGGTCGCAACACTGAGCCGCGTGGAAGGTGAAGGGGCGCTTAATGTCACGCTCAAAGATGGCGCGCTGGGATCCGTCGAGCTCAATATCTACGAGCCGCCGAGGTTTTTCGAAGCGTTTCTGCGGGGACGAGCGCATACCGAACCGCCGGACCTGACCGCGCGGATCTGCGGCATCTGCCCGGTGGCCTACCAGCTCAGCGCCTGCAACGCGATCGAAGACGCCTGCGGCGCCGAGATTGACGACGAGATCGTCGCATTGCGGCGGTTGCTGTACTGCGGCGAGTGGATTCACAGCCACGTGCTGCACATCTACCTTCTGCACGCCCCGGACTTCCTCGGCTATCCCGACATCGTCAGCATGGCCCGTGACCACCGCGAGGTGGTCGAACGCGGACTGGCGCTGAAAAAGGCGGGTAATCGCCTCATGGAGTTCGTCGGCGGCAGAGCGATCCACCCGATCAACCTGCGTCTCGGTGGGTTCTATTCGGTGCCGACCAGGTCGGACCTCGAACCCATCGCACAGGAACTGCGCACGGCGCTGGACCACGCGCTGGCCACCGTCGAATGGGTAGCCGGCTTCGAGTTCCCCGACCTCGAACTGGACTATGAGATGTTGGCGCTGAGCGCATCCGGTCAATACGCGATCGAGAACGGCGTCATTGCGCGTAGCCCCGGCCCGCCCTTTCCGGTGGCCGACTTCATGGCGCACGTCGTCGAGGCGCAAGTGCCGCATTCCACTGCGCTGCACGCGACCCTGGATGGGGGTCGTTATCTGACCGGACCGCTGGCACGGTACTCACTGAACTCATCGGCGTTGTCGCCGCTCGCCGCCGAGGCCGCCCGACGCGCCGGGCTGTCAGCGCAGTGCCGAAACCCCTTCCGCAGCATCATCGTCCGAGCCGTGGAAGTCGTGTACGCCATCGACGAGGCGCTGCGGCTCATCGGCGAGTATCAGCGGCCGTCCCGACCGTTCGTCGACGTTCCGGCCCGCCCCGGCGTCGGACACGGCGTCAGCGAAGCTCCCCGCGGCCTGCTCTATCACCGGTACCACATCAGTGCGGACGGGCAGGTCTCCGCGGCGACGATCATTCCACCCACGTCGCAGAACCAGGCGGCTATCGAAGCCGATCTCAGCCGGGTGATCTCCGACAACCTGGACCTCGAGGACGCCGCACTCACCACGCTGTGCGAGAGGGTGATTCGCAACTACGACCCCTGCATTTCGTGCTCGACCCACTTCCTGACGTTGACCGTCCACCGCACGTGACCGGCACCGTTGCCGTGATCGGCCTCGGCAATCGCTACCGGCGTGACGACGGGCTGGGCGTCACTGCCGCCACGGCACTCGGCGATTTGGCGCTTCCGGGCGTTGAAGTCGTGACCGGGATCATGGATCCTCTGACGCTGCTTGATGTTTGGACGGGAGTGCGGTTGGCGGTGATCATCGACGCCGCGGTGACGACCGCCTCGACCGGCGGCCGTATCCGCTGCTGCAGCCTCGACGAACTGCTCAGCTCCGCGAAGTCGCTGAGCTCGCACAGTATCGACGTCGGCCGCACCTATGCGCTCGGCCAAGCACTCGGACGAGTGCCCGAGGCGCTACAGATCTACGCCGTAGACGCCGCCGACACCGGACACGGCGTCGGTTTCACCGCGCAGGTCGAGCAGGCCGTGCCGCAGGTGGTCGCGTTGGCCGCAGCCGAAATCATCCGCGTAACAGGTGTTTCGGGTTAGTCCTGAGACGTCGTGAGGTGACTGGTGAACCAGCCGCGCGCCAGCATCGCCACCTGTTCGAGGGTGCCGGGCTCCTCGAACAGGTGCGTTGCGCCGGGCACGACGGCGATCTTGCACTCGGCGGGGATCGCCGCGCGGGCCCGGCGGTTGAGATCCAGAACCATCTCGTCGCGTCCGCCGACGATCAACAGAGTGGGCGACTGCACGTGGCGTAACGCCGGACCCGCGAGATCGGGCCGGCCGCCACGGGACACGACGGCTGCCACCTTGACACCCGGATGCGCGGCAGCGGCCAACGCAGCCCCGGCTCCGGTACTGGCGCCGAAGTAGCCGATGGCCAGCGCCGCGGTATCGGGCTGGCCGGCGAGCCAGCCGGTGATGTCCACCAGCCGGGACGCCAGCAGTGGAATGTCGAAGACGTTGGCGCGGTCGCGTTCCTCGTCCGGTGTCAGCAGGTCGAAAAGCACTGTCGCGAAACCTGCCTCGTTGAGCATTCGGGCAACATACTGATTGCGCGGGCTGTGCCTGCTGCTTCCACTGCCGTGTGCGAACACCACGACACCCTTCGGGTGCTGAGGGATCGTCAGGTGACCTGTTATCGATACCCGCCCGGCCGGTACCACTATTTCTTCGTCACGCAGCGGTGGTTCGTTGTGCTGCTTCATAAGTCGTTCCCCTCTTTAGCGCCCGCCGAGCGTGAATCGCACGACGCGACACGCCGCCGCGGCGGCGTGTAGGTCACTGTCGCGAATCGGATGTGCTGGCCAGCCGGTCGGTGGCGACGTAACGCAGCAGGGCGGCGACACCGTCGGTGGGTGTGAGCCGGTCGTCCGCCCGAACCAGCCTGGCGCCCACGGCGAGAGCGCTGAAGGGCAGCGCCTCGTCGGCTCTGGCGACCCGCGCCACCGGTTCACCGAATTCGGACAGCGCGTCGGCGTCCGGTGCCACCGCGGTGAGCGCCGCCCCGGTGACTACCGTCGCATCGCCCAGGTCACCGACGATCAACGTCTCGACGTCGCCTTCGCGCAGCGCCGCGCAGACCGCGACGAGACCGTCGGCCGCCAACCCGGAGCCACGGCCGATCTCGGCGTCGAGCCGCTCGGCGATCTCGGCCATCTCCAAGTCGTGACGCCGGGCGAACTCGGGAGCGGTCAGCCGGAAGATCTCCGCGTAATTGACATCACCGCGGTGCCCTTCGGCGTGAAGTTGCGCCACCCGCTCCGCCACCCGTTTCGGTAGTTCGGCCAGCACGCCGGCGCGGGAACGAACCTCGCCACTCAGAAACACCACCTCCGGGTCCGCTTCGTCGACCAGATGAGTCAGGTGGTCGGCGATCGCGCGGCAGTTCATCCGGATGGCTTCCTCGGTGGTGTGCTGCTTGTCGCCGTAGCCGTTCCACCCGGCGGTTGCGGGTTTGTGCACCGGGTAGCCGGATCCCTCGACGATCGTCGAACTCGTCGCGCGGCCCTTGTACAGGGTCACATCGGCGCCGGTGTGGTCAACCGCGGCGAACACGTAAGTCGGTCGCCGCATTTCGCGTTCGACCAACGGCAGCACGTAGGGGTAGTCCGAGAGGCGGATTATCGGGGCCGGGGGAGGGCTGATCAGTTGCTCGTTGATGAGCACCTGAGCCCGCGTGACGATGACCGCCCGGCCGCGTCGTCCCACGGCCGGCTGATGGTGCAGAATCGCTTCCTCCAGCCGCTCGAGGATGCCCGCGGCGGCCCCCAGATTCTCGAGGTGCGCGCGGATATCGCGCCATTTGGCGTCCAGTTGTCCGGCCGCGTCGGCGGCATCGTGGGAGTCGTCGAAATACACCGAGGCAAACGGGCCTGCTGCTTTCGTGAGCCGCCTGAGGTGTTCTGAGAGCATGAGATCCCCTTCTCTGAGCTACTGGTGCGGCCGAGGCGGTTTCACCCGCCGACGCTATGAACGGTATGAAAGGCGAACCGGTCGGGGCAGAGTCGTAAGCCCTCCGATCGGGGTCTTAAGTCCCTGCCGTGACCGGCTCGTAGAGTTCCGCGAGGCGTTCGGCGAACTTGTCGACGACCACCTTGCGACGCAGCTTCATGCTCGGTGTGAGATCGCCCGCTTCAATCGACAGTTCGCGGTCGAGGATGGCGAACTTCTTGATCTGTTCCCATCGATTGAGCTCCGAGTTCAGTTCATCGATATAGCCCGCGATCAGGTCGCGGGTCTTCTCGTCGCGCGCGATCTCGGCGAAGGACATGCCGGACAGGCCCTGCTTCGCGGCCCAGTCGGCGATCGCTTCACCGTCCAGCGTGACCAGTGCCACGCAGTACGGCTTGGCCTCTCCGATGACGATGAGTTCACCCGCGTACGGGCAGAGGCCCTTGAACCGAACTTCGATCGCTGAGGGCGCCACATACTTGCCCTGCGAGGTTTTGAACATGTCCTTCTTGCGGTCCGTGATGCGCAGGAATCCGTCGGGGTCGATCTCACCGATGTCACCGGTGCGGAACCAGCCCTCATCGTCGAGCGCCTCGGCGGTCGCGTCCGGCAGATCGTGGTATGACGTCATCACTCCCGGCCCACGGAGCAGGATCTCGCCGTCGTCGGCGATCTTCACCTCGGTGGCCGGGAAGGGCCAGCCGACCGTGCCGAACCGGTAAGCGTTGGGCCGGTTGATGAATGAGGCCGCCGCCGTCTCGGTCAGGCCGTAGCCCTCGAGAACCACGATGCCGACCGCGTCGAACCACTGGGCGACGTTGCGATCCAGTTTGGCGGCGGCGGAGACGAAGAAACGCACCCGGCCGCCGAACCGCTCCCGAATCGTGGCGAACACCAGGCGATCCGCCAGTCGGTACGCCAGTGAGGATGCCCACGAGGGTTTTTCGCCCGCTTGCCTGGTTTCCGACACCTTCAGCCCGACCGCGATGGCCCAGTCGAAGATCTTCTTTTTCAGACCGCCCTGCTCGCCGACCATACTGACGATGCGGGCATGCGCCTTCTCGAAGATGCGGGGCGCCGCACCCATCACGGTGGGGCGTACGGCAGCGAGGTTGTCCACGATCCGCTCGACTCTGCCGTCGATGGCGGTCGGGAAACCGATCTGCAGGGGCAGTGCCAGCATCACCTTGCCGAAAGAGTGCGCCAACGGCAACCACAGGAAATTGAGATCCTCTGGGCCAAGCACATTCAACGCGTCGATGGCCGCGGCGGTGTAGGTCCAGGCCTCGTGCGTCAGCCGCACACCCTTGGGCCGTCCGGTGGTTCCCGAGGTGTAGATCAGGCTGGCGAGCCGGTTGGGGCCCACGTCCGCGATCCTGGCGTCGACGGCGTCGGGGGAGTCGGCCAGTAATCGGCTGCCCCGCCGCTCCAGTTCGTCGAGGGTCAGGACCCAGTCGCCGTCGCCGTCGCCGTCGATGATCACGACGTTGCTCACGGCCGGCAGCTCATCGCGATGTTCGAGCAGTTTGTCTACCTGCCCCCGGTTTTCGGCGACCACGACGCGGCTGCCCGAGTTGGCAACGATGTATGCCACATCGGTGGCGTTGGTCGTCGGATACACGGTGGTGGTGGCCGCACCCGCACACATCACCGCGAAATCGACGAGCACCCACTCGTAGCGTGTCGAGGAGGCGAGCGCGACGCGATCTTCCGGGGCGATGCCCAGCGCGATCAGCCCTGCGGCGATGTTCTTTACGCGCTCGCCGACCTGCTCCCACGTCACGCTCTCCCACCGGTCGTCGCGTGGGTAGCGAAAGGCTTCGGCGTGCGGGGTAGCGGCGACGCGGTTGCGGAACAAGTGTGCGACCGACGGGGCCCGCCGCTCGATCTTGCTGAGGTCCGGCCTCTCCTGTGAGGCTAGCGGTGTGTTCATAGCGCTCATCCGTGCTTTCCGAGCCGAATACCGTCTTTCGACGCTACGACGCCGGCACCGGGGGCGCGAGTGACTTAAGTCCTTTCCGGCCTGGTCATCCGTCCTCACTCGGGCGACGGACATCTGCTATGCAGGTCAAGGACTTTCGCTCGCCTGGGCGGGGTCCTAGGTCCCTACGCCGCGTCCCGGCACGGTGTTAGCGTGCCGCCATGACGATGCCCACCAGTAGCGACCAGAAGCATCCGGAGCCCTCCGGCTGGGGCGTGCCGGCCGTCGGCGGTCTGGTCGGCGCCGCGACGCCGTTCATGCACACCGGGCAGTACCTCGCCCAATCATGGCGGGACTATCTGGGTCAGACTCCCGACGAGCTCCCCATCGCCCGGCCGACCGTGGCGCTGGCGGCGCAGGCCTTTCGCGACGAGGTCGTTCTGATGGGCCTGAAGGCCCGTCGCCCGGTCAGTCGGCCTGAAGTGTTCGACCGCATCACCCGCGAGGTGCTGGCCGGTCTCGATTTCTACGGCGACAAGGGATGGTTGGACCAGCCCGAAGGCTTCTTCGTCAAGTCGCCGGCGCCCTCGGATGTCACCGTGCGAAAGGTGAAGGGGCGCAGGCGTTCGTTCTACCGCATGTTCTTCACCAGTGGCTACACGCCGCACCCGGGGGAACCTGGTGTGCAGCGATGGCAGGGCTACACGGCAAACGACCGTGAATACGCGCTGCTACTTCGTCACTCGCAACCACGGCCCTGGCTGGTGTGTGTGCACGGGACCGAGATGGGCCGGGCCGCACTGGATCTGGCCCTGTTCCGGGCCTGGAAGCTACACGACGAGCTTGGCCTCAACGTCGTGATGCCCGTTCTGCCCATGCACGGGCCCCGGGCGCGGGGCCTGCCGAAGGGCGCGGTGTTTCCGGGCGAGGATGTGCTCGACGATGTGCACGCGACGGCCCAGGCCGTCTGGGACATCCGCCGGCTGCTGTCGTGGATCCGGCTGCAGGAGCCCGATTCCCGCATCGGCTTGAACAGCCTGTCGCTCGGCGGTTACATCGCATCGCTGGTCGCCAGCCTGGAGGACGGCCTCACGTGTGCGATCCTCGGTGTCCCGGTGGCCGACCTGGTCGACGTGCTGGGTCGGCATTCGGGTCTCAGTGATGATGACCCACGCCGTCGGACGATGCGGCTGGCCGAACCTATCGGACGGATGGTGTCGCCGTTGTCCCTGACCCCGCGCGTGCCGATGCAGGGCCGGTTCATCTATGCCGGTGTCGCCGATCGCCTTGTGCATCCGCGCGAGCAGGTCAATCGCCTCTGGAAGCACTGGGGTAAACCCGAAATCGTCTGGTACCCGGGCGGTCACACCGGATTCTTCCGCTCCCAACCGGTGCAGCGGTTTGTGTGGGAAGCGCTGCAACAGTCGGGTCTGCTGGAAGGGCCCGCAAGGCTGCGTGCCCGGCCCGCCTGATCGTTCGAGTCGAGATGGATCTGCTCAGCCCGCTGGACACCGCGATGATGGCCGGGGAACTGCTGGCCAGCCCGATGCACGTCGGTGTAGTGCTGATCTTGTCGCCTCCGCCGGACGCCGGTCCCGGCTACGTAGACGACGTGTATGCGTCGGCGCTCGCGGGTGCCCAGCCGATCGACCGGCGGCTGCGCCGCTATCCGCACCGTGGTGTGGATACCGGGGGTATGTGGGTCTGGCGTGAGCCGGAATCCGTTGACCTGGAACACCATTGTCAGCGCCGGAGGTTATCCGTCGACGCCGGGGGCTTGTGGGAGTTAATCGGCGAACTGGACGCGGAGCGGCTCGACCGGTCGCGTCCGATGTGGATGTCGTATCTGATCGACGGCCTGGAACTGGGTCGCTTCGCGTTCTATGTCAAGGTGCACCACACCGTCATCGACGGCGTCGCGGGCCTGCGGATGATCACCGATGCGCTCAGCGCGGACCCGGCGGAACATGCGATGCCACCGTTCTACGCCGACCGCTGGACGGGGCCGCCGGACACATCGAGCGGGCTGGTGTCGCGGCTCACGGCGCCGCTGCGGTGGGTAGGCGGCACGGTCGGGTCCGGTGTGAGGTTGGTCGAGGGCGTGATTACCGGAATGCTGGCGACCGTCGTCGACAGTCTGGTCGCACACGTGACGACACTGCCCTTCGAGGCTCCCTATACCCGCTTCAACGGTCGCCTGGGAGCCGGGCGCGCGGTCTGCGCGGGCAGCTGGCCGCGGCATCGTATCCAGGCCGTCCAGCAAGCGGCTGGAGTCTGCGCCAACGATGTGATCATGGCGATGTTGGCGGGCGTGGTGCGGCAATGGTTGCGCGAGCAGGCGGAACTGCCCGACCGGTCCCTGGTCGCAGTGTGTCCCATTACGGTGCGGAGCCGCACCGGGCCCTCTTCGAACCAGTCTTCCGGCAACATGTTCGGCCTCTGGCTGTGCCCGCTGGGCACCGATCTGGATGATCCGGACGCCCGCCTGGAGCTGATTCATAGATCTATGGCGGCAGGAAAACGCTGGGTGGGCAAGCGCGGATCGGCGGCTTCGCTACTGACTAACGCGGGAAGTGTTGCCGCGACGGTGATTCCGCCGCTGCTGCCGGTGACGTGGCAGGGCCGTACCGGATACAACCTGCCGATCTCGCACGTGCCCGGGCCGCGCACCGAGATGTACTTCAATGGCGCCCACGTCGACGAGATCTACCCGGTATCGACTGTCTATGACGGCCAGGGACTCAACGTGACCACCTGTTCGTACGCCGACCGGGTGGGATTCGGCTTCGTCGCGGGAGCTGACGTGGTGCCCGATATCGACAGATTCATCCCGCTGACCGAGGCCTGTCTGACCGAACTCGAAGTGGCCGTGGGCGCCTGCCCCGGCTGAGTGCTCTCAGGCGGCGCGGCGCACTTGCCGAGTCTGGTCTGCGGGCTGGACCGCCGGCCTGGCTGCAGGCATCCATCCGACGAGCGTGAGGTACAGACCGAGCAGTGCCACGGCAACGAAACCCACACGCCACGAAGCGGTTGCGTCGACCGCGGAGTAGGCAAACGACAGGTAGCTCTGCGGCAACGCCATCAACAGAAACCCTTTCAGCACCGTCAACCAACCGAGGACCGACACGATGATCGCGGGCGCGCCGCGCCAATGCCGATGCAGGGTCACCACGACCAATCCCAATAGCAGGACGAATACGCCACTGACCCAGGGCCATACCGCGCTTGCGCGAAACTCCGCCAGCAGCGTCCGCAGGGAGTCGGCCCGCCCGATCGCGGTCGCGGTGACGATGACGACGAAGGGGCCGATGACGCGGGCACACGCGCGTGTGTCGGGCTAGGGCCGGAAGTCCTCAGCGCGGTTCCACCGCCGGCAGATACCTCTCCTCGACCGCTTGGACCAGCTTGTGCCTGATCCGTTCCAGGTCTGCGGCGCGGTGTGCCTCCAGTTCGTCCTCCCACGCAGCCACTTTCGCAGCCAGGTCCTTGTCCGTGATGGTGCCGTCCAGCCACCGCGAGAAGTCGCCCCGTGCCAGATGATATTCAAGCGCTCGCTGGTCGAGATGCGCTATCGCAGTGCAGAAATCGTGCAAGGTCGCCGCGGGGGCGACCGGGATTCCGGCGGCGCTGTGGAAGTAGAACTGTCGCTCCTGTGGCAGGCGGACATCGGCGTACTTGTGGCCGTGCCGCACGTGCGTGGTCAACCGGTCGGCGATGGTGAACAGGCGGGCCGGGCCCGAGCCGAATTGGACGGTCGCCCGCCTCCCGGAATCGATGTCTGCCGGGGTGGCAGGCGGCATCAGGGTCAGGAGGACATCACTGTTGTCGATTTCCTTGGCGGGCAGGGCAGCCGGGGCAAACGATGAAAGCACGTAGCCACCCCGCCGGGTCCAGTGTGCGTGTTCCTCCGCGCCGAGCAGATGCGCCTCGTCGTAGATCACCCAGTGGGGAAATCCGTGCTCCTCGCGATACGCCTCGGCCGTCAGCCGCAACCGGTGCATGTAATCACTCTTGCTCGCCTCGGTCAGCCCGGACATGTCCACCACGATGCTGGTCTGCGGCCGTAGGGTGTTCACCAGGACAGCCGGCTCGGGCAGGTGCTGTCCGGCGTCGACCACCTGCACCTGACCGAGCTGTTGCAGGTGTATGTGGTCTCCCTCGGGATCGAGCAGCAGCACAGAGTAATTGGCGAGGATCCACCGTTCGGCCAGCAGCCCGACCAGGTGGCTCTTGCCGGAGGCGGCGGGCCCGGTGATCACCACCCGGCCCTGGCTTCCCGGCACCCGGGCCGGTGTCAGGTCGTCGAAGGTGCCTACCGTGATCCAGCGCCGTGTCGGGCACCAGCGTTGTGCCCCAGTGAGATAGGGACCCGCCAGCAGCTCGGCCACCCCGGTGCCGTTCGGTTTGTCCATCGTCAGATCGGCGCATCGCCGCACCGAGGACACCGCGTTGCTGACGGCCACGCCGATCTCGGCGACGCCGAAGAGCGCTAAGTCGTTCTCGGCGTCCCCGACAGCTACGGCGTTGTGCGGGGACAGGTTCATCGTTGCCAGCATCGCGGCCAGCCCGGTGCCTTTGGTGATTCCGGCCGGCAGCACCATGAGTGCGGACCGGTTGCGGATGATCTGGTAGTCCAGCCCCAGCACGCCGATCAGGTCGAGGACAGCGGGCGTGTGGTCACCGTCGATAGCGAGGATCACCTCGCCGTGGCGGTAGGGAACGCCCCGGTCGCTGAGGGCCTGTGTCAGGCCCCCGTCCACCGGCGGAGCCAATGCGTGGCTCAGTCCGTCGACGACCGTGACCGCACCGTTTTCCAGCACCATCGCATCCACGTAGTCGGCTATCTGTGGGAAGTCGGCTCGCAGCTCGGCAAAGATGCGGCCGGATACGAGCACGATCGCCAGGCCGTTGCGTCGCGCCTCTTCGATCGCCGCCAGCGCTTCCGGTGCCAGGTGGCCTGCCGTCGTCAGGGTCCCATCCAGATCCAGCGCGACCACCTTGAAGAACGTCACGTCCGTAGCCCCGCTATCGGGAACCCGCCCGGGCCGGTCGCCGAGCACGTTTGGTCCCCGACCGCCGCCGGGCCAGGGCGCGGGCGAGCAGGCGCGCGACCCCGAGCTCGATCCCCCCTGCAATCTCGTCGGCATCCGGGGTCGCGTCGGTGTCGGCGGCGATGCCCAACACCAGTTCGTCGACATAGCTCAGGGTGCTGACGACGGTGCTCAGGGGCGCCGCGGTGGGTGGTATCGGCAACAGCATCTCCACAGGCCGCCCCAGCACCTGCAGGCGCTGCCGGGGGCCTGGCACGAACGCGGCGAGTGTGACGATGCTGCGCTGCGGTAGCCGCATGAGCAGCCGAATGCTCCATGCGCTCAACATGAACGGTAGACGGTCGGCCAGGTTGTCCGCGGTGGTTGAGCCCCCGTCTCCCTCGGGCCGATCCTGCCTGGCGTGGATCAGGCGCAGGCGTTTCACCGGATCCTTCTGCTCGATCGGCAAGAAGGGGAGCATCGCCGTGGATCGAATGTCAATGCGATCCATGGGTTCCGGTGAACCTAGCGACACCGGGATCAGCGTGCGCAGCGAGTTGCGCCGTGGCTGCTGACCGTGGCGCAGCAGCACAGCGCGAAAGCTGTCGGTGATCGCGGCAAGGGTGACGTCGTTGCGCGTGACGCCGAAGACCTCGCACACCGTGTCGACGTCTTTGAGGGGGACACGGACGGCGCTGTAACCCCTGGTGCCCGCCGCGTGTCCCGGCCGCTGCGAGCCACCGGTCGAGCCGAGCAGCCGGGCAACGAATTCGGTTACCTGCCCTGCGGTTTGACCGGCTATCTCGGTCCCGACCATAGACGTTCGCCAGATCCCTCTGGCCCAGGTCACCGGGTTGGCCCGCAATCCTGCGCCCTTGAACGGCGACGCCGGCTCGCCGGCAAGGGTCTCGCACAGTGCGCCAGCGCCCGAGTCGGAGATGCTCGTCAATACCCTTATGGCGGTGACCTCGTCGGCCAGACAATGATGAATTTTCAGCAGCACGACCCATCGACGCTCGGGCAGGCCGTCGATGACCCAGCATTCCCACAGCGGATGGTCGCGATCAAGGCGGCGCTCCATCAGATCGGTCACCGTTCGGAACAACGCGGACTCGTCCGCGGGCTGCGGCACCACCGCCCAGCGCACATGTTGGGTGATGTCGAAGTTGTTGTCGATCACCAACTCCGGCGCGGCAACCTGCAAGGGGCGCTGGTGCACCACCTGCCGTAGCCGGGGCACGCTGCCCAGACGGTCGGACAGCGTGGCGATGAGTTCGTCGCGGCCCGGGCTGGGTCCGTCGATCACGGCCAGCGCCCCGATCGCCATACTCAGGTGCCGGTCAGCATCCTCTGCCTCGAGAAAACTCGCTTCAACGGTTGACAGGCGATCCATATTGCACGCACCTCCGTATGCCCTTACCGGCACCACTATCCGTGCCGTAACTCGCCCTCGGTAGTGCCGTTGGTCCCCAACGGCGCCGGAGGGAGCCGGAGCATTTTGGCGTCTTCGACGAGGACCAATGACCCTCGCCGAGCACCTGCCACCCGGCGCAAACTGACATCATGACCACGATCAGGCGCATCGCGGAGGCGACCGCGTTGCTGGGCGCGCTCTACTGTGCGCGCCGTTATTACCGCAACTGGGGCACCACCAAAGCGGAAACCCAGATGCGGTTACCGGGCGACGCCCTGGTCGGGGACCCGGCCATCCAGGTGACCGAGGCGGTCTACATCGACGCACCGGCGTCCGCGGTCTGGCCGCAACTGCAGAAGAATCCGTTTGGTTTCTCTGCTGATGACGCCGACGAGCTGCAGCCGGACGGAGGCCCGCTCGCGGTCGGCGATCGGCTCCGCCTGGCGCCGGCGGGCTGGATGGGGTTACCCGACGGCGTGACCCTGACCGTTGAAGAAGTCGTGCCCGAGCAATACGTGGTGTTCCGGACCGAACAATCCCGCCCGAGCTGGAGTGCGGTCCTGTCGTTTCACGTCCAGCCGCACTGGGAGGACCGGGTACGACTGCTCGCCCGGGCCAGGATCGCACTACGTCATCCCGGAGAGGTCTTCGCGATGGAGATCGCCAGACCGGTGATCGCGATGGGCACCAGGGGATGGCTGCTCGGCACCAAGCACCGCGCGGAACGCGCAGACTCCACCCCCGTCAGTACGGCGGGCCCGGCCTCTGAAAAGCCCTGACGCCCAACGTAGATCCTGGAGGTCCTACCGTGCGCGACACCATCCCGCTCGGACGGATTGCAGGGTTGCGGGTGAACGCCCACTGGAGCGTCATCGTGATCCTGTGGTTATTCACCTGGAGTCTGGCAACCACCTTGCCCCACGATGTGGCGGGTTATCCGCGTGGGCTGTACTGGGCCGCCGGCGCGTGCGGAGCGCTGGTGCTGTTGAGTTCGCTGCTCGCGCACGAACTCGCACACGCGCTGGTCGCTCGCCGGGTGGGCGTGACGACGGACAGCGTCACGCTGTGGCTGTTCGGCGGTGTTACGACTTTGCAGGGCGAAGCGCCGACCCCCAAGGCCGCTTTCCGGATCGCGGTCGCCGGGCCCGCCACCAGTCTGGCGCTGTCAGTGGCCTTCGCCGGACTGGCAATCACGTTGGAATCAGCCCACATCGCGGTGATCGTGGTGAGCGTCGCGTGGTGGCTGTCTGCGGTCAACCTGCTACTGGGCCTGTTCAATCTGCTGCCGGGGGCTCCGCTGGACGGTGGACGGGTCGTGCGTGCCCTCCTCTGGCAGCGCCACGGTGACAGAGTGCGCGCCGCTGTCGGGGCGGCGCGTGCCGGGCGAATCGTGGCCATCGTGCTGATCACCCTGGGCCTGGCCGAATTTGTGGTGGGCGGTCTGATCAGCGGCGTCTGGCTGGCGTTCATCGGCTGGTTCATTCTCGCGGCCGCACGCGAGGAGGAAGTGCAGGCGACGAACCAACAGATGTTCGGCGGAATGTGCGTGGCTGATGCGATGACACCGAAACCGCACACCGCGCCCGACTGGATCTCCGTTGAGGACTTCATCGAGTGTTACGTGCTCGGAGATCGTCACTCCGCCTACCCGATCACCGATCGAAACGGATCGACCGTCGGCCTGGTCACCCTGCAACAGCTGCGCGATGTCGCGCCCGGTCTGCGCGCGACGACGAGGGTGCGCGACGTTGCCGTGCCGCTGCACAACGTTCCGGTCGCAGCGCCGGGTGAGCCACTGAATGCCCTGCTGCAGAGGATGACACCGGTCGGTCCACGCAGCCGTGCCCTCGTGATGGAGGGCGGCAAAGTGGTCGGCATCGTCACATCAGGGGACGTCGCCCGGCTGATCGATGTGTACCGGATCGCCAGTCCTCAAGCTGTACCAACGCCGGTCGAGTCCAGGGAGATGTGAGATGAAGCCGATCATCGTCGGAATCGACGGATCCGAGGCGGCCATCGCGGCCGCACTGTGGGGTGTCGATGAAGCCATAGGCCGCGGCCGGCAGTTGCACCTCGTCGCCGTGATCAGCCCGACCCACTCGTCGGCGGATGACTACGCCCGAGACCTCGGCCACGCCGAAAAGTCGCTCAAGACAGCACAATTAGCGATCGAGGCAGCTGCGAGGCCCGTCGAGGTCACGACCGACATCGAACGCGGCCCGGCGGCAACGGTTCTGATCGAGGCGTCACGCGATGCCGAGATGATCTGCGTCGGCTCGGTGGGCATCGGGCGTTACGCCCGCGCGCTGTTGGGTTCGACTGCAGCCGATCTCGCGGAAAAGGCCTACTGCCCGGTCGCGGTCCTGCGGACCGACACCGAACAGCCGCCGGTCAATTGGATCATCGTCAGAATGACCGACGACAACGACGCTGTCGTCGAATACGCGGCCTGGGAGGCGAAGCTGCGCAAGGCACCTCTGCTCGTGCTGGGCGGCCGCCCCGAGGAACTGACCGAGCACACCGACGGAGAATTCGAACGGCGGGTGCGCGCCTGGCAGCAGATCAATCCCGAGGTTCGCGTCTACCCCATCACAACACGGTCCGCGATCGCCAAGTTCTTGAGCGCCAACGACGAGCGAGTGCAGTTGGCGGTCATCGGCAGCGACGAGGCCGATCAGCTGGCCCGCCTCGTCGGCCCCTCCGGGCATGCGCTGTTCGCACATCCCCAGTGCTCGGTGCTCGTGGTGCGCGGTTAGCGCGATGTATATGCCCGCCGCCCACCCGTCCATCGTCGTTGGGATCGATGGGTCGCGGGCGGCCATTGACGCCGCGGTGTGGGCGGTGGATGAAGCGGTCGCGCGGGACATCCCGCTGCGGCTGCTCTACGCGATAGAACCTGACGACATTCCGGAGATTCCGCCGGACCGTGCGGCCCGCAAACTGGCCATCGCGGAGAACGCCGTGCGCTATGCGGGCGCGACCGCCGAGGCGGCGGACAAGCCCGTCCGGATCGAGATCGAGATCGCCCAAGAACCGCCGACCGTCGCACTGACGCGAGCATCGGCTTCGGCGGTCATGGTGTGCGTCGGGGCCGTCGGATTGCACCACTTCCGTCCGGAACGGGCCGGCTCGACCGCGGCGAAGGTGGCCCAGGCGGCACACTGCCCGGTAGCCGTTATCCGCCGTCACGGTGACCGGGCCAGGCGCGATGAGCACTGGATCGCCGTGGACTCCCATGCCGCCGCCGACTCCGACGCCGTCATGAGGACCGCCATGGAGGAAGCCCGGCTGCGCGATCTACCGCTTCGCGTAATCAACTATGGACAACGGTCCGGATGCGACCATCCAGACCGCCGACTGGAGCGGTGGCGGCGGCACTATCCAGATGTCGACGTCCAGGCGACGGTTTCCCGCGGGGGATTGGTGGATTATCTGGCCGGTCAAGGCCGACACGTGCGAATGGTGGTGATCGGGCATCGCAACCAGGACGTGGTGACGCAACTGCTGGGGCCGGCCGGCAACGCGGTGCTGCACCACGCGGATTGCTCGCTGCTGGTCGTCGACCGTCCGAATCTGTGAATCGGCGACCGCCCCTGCCGCCCGCCCAGGCCAACGAGGTGACTTCAGACCCTATCCGGGGCGCCGCGATCGCCGTGAAGATGGGTGTGCCGGTTGCTGTCGAGGGGTGTCGGGGCCCGCAGGGGAGTGTGAATGGCTGCCAGAACTGGAGATCGGTCATTGGTGACTGCGTCCAGCGCGGATGAGCTTGCGCGCCAATTCTTGAGATCGGCCTACGCCGACAGCGCGTATATCGACTGGACCCTTGATCGGCGTCTGGAAGGATTTCTGCATCGCCGCGGCCTGGACTGCCTGGTCGAAGACGGTGATGCCTACGACGTGGTGCTGGAGCGGGTGATGGTCCATATCGGTGACGCGGCCCGCGCCGGCACGGCCAAAACGCCGGGTCGACCAGCACCCGCGAATTGAGCGGCGGCCGGCAATGAGGCCGGCCCCTGACGGGTGACCGGCGCGCCGGAAAACGTGTAGGCAGTGCCATTGGATTTAAACTGGCGTTGCGTGAATCATGATGACAGAAGTTGACCTGCTGCTTTCAGCGTGATTTCGCACGGTCAGCCAGGGAGGAATTCGCAATGGTGAAGGTTTTCTTGGTCGACGACCATGAAGTAGTTCGGCGGGGCCTGGTCGACCTTCTCGCCAGCGACCCTGAGCTCGAAGTGATCGGCGAAGCGGGGTCCGTGTCCGAGGCCATGGCCAGGATTCCGGCTTTGAAGCCCGACGTCGCGGTCCTGGACGTGCGACTCCCGGACGGAAACGGCATCGAATTGTGCCGCGACCTGCTGTCCGCCGTACCTGAGCTGCGCTGCCTGATGCTGACGTCGTTCACCTCCGATGAAGCGATGCTGGAGGCGATTTTGGCCGGTGCCAGCGGGTATGTCGTCAAGGACATCAAAGGCCTGGAACTGGCGCGAGCGATCAAAGAGGTCGGAGCGGGCAAGTCCCTACTCGACAATCGGGCCGCCGCAGCCCTGATGGCAAAGCTACGCGGTGGTGGGGAGAAGAAGGATCCGCTGGCCGCGCTGACCGAACAGGAGCGGACGCTCCTAGGTCTGCTGGGCGAGGGTCTGACCAACAGGCAGATCGCGGACCGGATGTATCTCGCCGAAAAGACCGTGAAGAATTACGTATCGCGTTTGCTGGCCAAACTCGGCATGGAGCGGCGCACACAGGCGGCGGTATTCGCATCGCGGTTGGGCACCGAGACCGGTTCCCGAACACCGCCGCACGGCCGATAGGAAATTTTCGTTTTTAGACCTGTAATTGCGTCCATCGGACAAGCGTAAGGGACCCTATCTGACAGGCTGACAGGGTCGGTGGCCGCCTGACGCCGATGTGATTAAGCTGATCAGCGGCATCCGGCGTGCCGCAGACCGCCGGAAGCCAGGGGCCGTCTTGGAGGTACAGCTCGGGTGGGCAAAGACGAGCACGGGTCAGCATTTGCTGGCCTCGGTCAGCCTGGTCTTGTGACCAGGATGCATCAGCAACTCGACGAATTGATGGCGGCCCGCGACCAGATGGAACAGCTGCTCCGGGTGATCGTCGAGATCGGTTCGGACCTCGACCTCGACGCGACGTTGCTCAGAATCATTCACGCGGCCCGGGAGCTGACGTCGGCGCCATACGGCGCGCTTGCCGTCCGGGATCCTGAAGGCACATTGCTCAGGTTCGTCCATTCCGGCATCGACGACGAGAAGGCCCACAAGATCGGCCATCTGCCGGTGGGCAAGGGAGTTCTGGGTGTCTCGCTCGTCGAGACGCCCGCGCTTCGGCTGGAAGACCTGACCCGGCATCCGGCTGCGGTGGGCTTTCCCGAGCACCACCCACCGATGCGCGCATTCCTCGGTGTCCCGATCACGATCCGCGGGGTGGTGTTCGGCAGCCTCTACCTGACCCACGTCGACCCGGGCCGAACGTTCACCGAGTCCGACGAGTTCGCGGGGCGCGCATTGGCGTTCGCCGCGGCGGTGGCCATCGACAACGCGCAGGTCTTTGAGCGCGAGCGGACCTCCGTCAAGTGGATGGAGGCGAGTCGTGAAATCACCACCGCGCTGCTGGCCGGCGACCATGCCCACCGACGTCCCTTGCAGCTGATTGCCGAGCGCGCCCGCACTCTCACCGGATCGGAGCAGGGGATCGTCCTGGTACCCATCGACAGTGATCTGCCGTTGGACGAAGCCGACACACTGGTGGTCTCGGCGGCGGTGGGCAGGCACGCCGACGAGGTGATCGGGCAGCGGGTTCCGGTGGACGGCTCTACCAGCGGTGCCGTGTTTCGCTCGGGCAAGCCGTTGATCACCGAGTCGTTGAGCTATCCGATCCAGGCTTTCACCGACGTCGGTCAGCGCTCTGCGATCGTCATGCCGCTGCGTGCCCACGATCAGACGGCGGGCGTGCTGGCCCTTGCCCGCGACGCCTATCAGCCGCCGTTCGAGGACAGCGACCTTGATCTGGTCGGCCAGTTCGCCACCCACGCCGCGATAGCGCTGATGCTCGCGTCAGGGCGGGAGAACGCGCGGCAGCTGACGATCCTGGCCGAGCGGGAGCGGATCGCCCACGACCTGCATGACCACGTCATCCAACGACTCTTCGCCGCCGGAATGGATCTGCAGGGCACGTTGGCCCGGGCCCGCTCGCCCGAAGTCGCCGACCGGCTCAACCGCACCCTCGATGACTTACAGAAGATCATCGAGGAGATTCGCACCACGATCTTCCAGCTGAAGCTGCCGGTGGGGTCCGACGGGGGCTTCCGGCACCGTCTGCAGCGGATCGTCGCGGATCTCACCGACGACCGCGACATCTACACCACCGTCCACATGGACGGCCCCATGAGCGCGGTCGACGGTGAGCTCGCCGAACACGCGGAAGCCGTTGCGACAGAGGCGATCAGCAACGTGATTCGGCATTCCGGCGCTTCGAGGCTGACCATCGAGGTCAGTGCCGCCGACATGTTCACCATGACGATCAGCGACAACGGCCACGGCGTACCGGCCGACAATCGCCGGCGCAGTGGTCTGGCAAACCTGGAGCATCGCGCTCAACAACTCGGTGGCACTTGTGACGTCACCAGTTCGCCTGCCGACGGGACCCGGGTCCATTGGACGGTGCCGCTGCCCATGGGCTGATCGGTCCGCGGTCAGCGCACCACCAGCACCGAACGTCCGGCGTGCCCGAAATGGGGATCGAGCGGCCCCACCATTTTGGCAACCTTGCCCGCGTCGGCGGCGCCTATCACCGCAAGGTGCACGGGTTCTTGTGTGTCGCCGAGGAATTCGGCGGCACCGTCGCGGGCGGCGGCCGGGCGGACATGCACACCGGGGTACTGCTTCACCCACCGGCCCAGCCGGTGCTCCAGCTGGGAGTAGGGGATCTCGCCAAATCCCCAGAGCCACACGCCGAGCG
Organism: Mycobacterium sp. 23; assembly: GCF_048287075.1. Classification (NCBI taxonomy): domain Bacteria; kingdom Bacillati; phylum Actinomycetota; class Actinomycetes; order Mycobacteriales; family Mycobacteriaceae; genus Mycobacterium; species Mycobacterium sp. 23. The sequence goes on along the minus strand of NZ_JBLVUX010000005.1, from coordinate 627,546 downwards.
CCAGGATCGGTGCGGACCGCAGCCCTGCTTCCCGGAAGCCGTGCTCGAGCACCAGGTCGTTGTCCGCGGAATCGTCGACGACGACGGCGATCGAGCCGGAGTCCGGCGCTTCGGCGCCGCGACTCGTCCGGATGACAGCCGCTGGGCACAGCGCGCCCCGCGCAACCTCCTCGGCGGTGGAGCCCAGCACCCGCCGTGCGAAGCGTCCGATGCCCACCGAGCCGACGCAAACCATTGCCGCACTGCGTGATTCGTCAATCAGCACCCGTGCGGGCAACCCGGTCACCAGGTCGGTCTCGATTTTCACCGGCTGCCCGCTCGCGTGCACCGCGGCACAGGCGGCACGCAGTGCGGTCTCACCGTACTCGGTGTCGAGGTTTTCTTCGCCCGGGGGCGCGTCCGGCGGTGGTGGCGTGACGGCATAGACCAGACGCAGTGGGATGTCGAGGGCACCGGCCTCTGGAACGGCCCACCGGGCGGCGTTGATCGCCGCGTCCGACCCGTCGATTCCCACCACCACCGACCGCGGGGACTCTTTGTGGTCCATAGCGCAGACGCTATCCGGCGATATGGGCCTGCCGGCAGGGTCGTTTGGCACCTGACGGCGCGGATTTGGTCCCGTGAGCGGGCTTGGGCCGCAACAACGAAAGGTCTCACGACTTACGCGGTCGAGGACTTAAGGCCCGTGACCAGACACCTCCGGAGCAATAGCGTCATAGTCAGGGCGTCACAGATCAGGCGTCGAAGGAGGACACCATGTCTGACACCGTGACTCGTTATGGCGTCGTCGTCGGCGTCGACGGATCGGCCGCATCCAATGCCGCTGTCTTCTGGGCGGCCCATGAGGCGGCGATGCGACACGTCCCACTGACCCTGGTCCACATGTACAACCCGGTCGTGCCGGCGTATCCGCAGGTGCCGACGGCGGCAGGAGTTACGTTGTGGCAGAAGGACGATGGCCGCGAGCTGCTCGAGCACGCGGTCAAGATCGCCGAAGACGCCCTGTCGACGGACCGGACGATCGGCATAACCAGCGAAGTGAAGGCGTCGGCCCCGGTACCCACGCTGATCGAGATGTCTCGGGACGCCGAAATGGTCGTGGTGGGTTCCACGGGGCGCAGCGCGGTCGAGCGCGTCCTGCTGGGCTCGGTCAGCTCGGGGGTGGCGCACAGTGCGAAGTGCCCGGTCGCCATCATCCGCGAGGAAGCCTCGTGGATGCCGCAGTCCAAGAGCGCGCCGGTAGTGGTAGGCATCGACTGCTCGCCGACTTCTGAGCACGCGTTGGCCCTGGCCCTCGATGAAGCATCACGACGCGGGGTAGAACTCACCGCTGTGCACGCCTGGAGCGACATGGCCGTCTACCAGCTGCCCTGGCTGGAATGGCGCGAGGAAGCCGAGCGCAACCTGGCCGAGTACCTCGCGGGGTGGCAGGAGCGGTATCCGGAAGTCAAGGTCAACCGGGTGATCGTTCTCGACCATCCCGGTCGCGCCCTGATCGAGGAGTCCGAACGCGCGCAGCTCGTCGTCGTCGGCAGCCACGGCCGAGGCGGCCTGTCCGGCATGCTGCTCGGGTCGGTCAGTAACGGCGTGGTGCACGCGGTGCGGGCGCCGGTGATCGTGGCGCACCAGTCCTGACGGCCGGCCTCAACGCCACTTGATGCCGCAGCCGATCGACGGCCGCTGATTCGGGTCGACCGGCCGACCGGCGAGGACCGCTTCCACCGCGCCACGCACGTCTGCCGCCGTTACCGGCAGTTCATTCTTGGGCCGGGAATCGTCGAGCTGACCTCGGTAAACCAGGCGACGGTCGGCGTCGAACACGAATGTGTCGGGAGTGCAGGCGGCCGAGAACGCGCGTGCGACGTCCTGGCTCTCGTCGTAGAGATACGGGAAGGTCCAGCCGTGGCGCTCGGCCTCGGCGACCATCTGATCGGGACCGTCCTGTGGATACGCCACGACGTCGTTGCTGGAAATCGCGACCATCGGCACCCCCCGTTCAACGAGGTCGCGGCCAAGTTCAGCGAGGCCGTCGGCGACGTGCTGGACGTAGGGGCAGTGATTACAGATGAACGTGACGACCAGCGCCGGGCCGGTCAGGTCGTCGAGGCTCAGGGTGGCGCCGGTCGCGGGCTCGGGCAGGGCGAAGTGCGGTGCGGGAGTGCCGAGCTCGAGCATTGTCGATTCGATAGCCATCCCGCCAGCGTACGTCGGCTGCCGGCCCCGACGAGGCGAGCGTCAGCGTCCGACGGTGCGGATGCGGATGGGGCCGCGCCACGCGGTGGCTGGATCAAGCACGTCCCCTCGTTGCGTGATCTCAACGCGGCCGGATTTGGCCAGCTTCCGCGCGATCGCGCGCGCCTCGTCCATCAGCTCACGCCACTGCTCGCCACCGACGGCCCGGGCCGCATCCGACGGGCAGGTGCTGCTGTCCGGGCCACGCAGCTCGGCGAGAGCGAGGATCGCGGACTCCAGTCGTTGCCCCACCGGACCGTCACCCAGGGCCGCTCGGGCATGACCTGCCTGTGGGGTGTCGGCGTCAATGACCCGGTGTAGTTCGGTCCGCCGTTGCTGGGCCACGGTTCCAGTCAAGACGAAACCGGCCACTGTCGCCAGGCGAGCTTCGTGCCTGCGGCCATATACTGCCTCGGCGTCGAGCCCGTGGCTATGCTTGCGGAGCGCCGGCCCGCCCGAGTGCGGCTGGATTGGCCATATCCGAGAAAGATTGTCCGAGAAAGATTCCGGAAGGTGAGGCGAGACAGTTGGCAGCAGTGTCAGCCGTGGTGCTCTCGGGCAAGGGCGGAACAGCCAAGACGTTGTGGCAGATGATGCTGGCGGGGGAGGCCTCGCGGCTGGGGATCTCCACGTTGCTGGTCGACGCGGACCCGGAGCGCAACCTGTCCAACCACTTCGGGGTGTCGCAGCACTCGACCGGGCTGGGCTCTGTGCTCGAGGACGCCGGCATCAATTTCTGGGGCGATCCCGGCACCGCGGCCAAGCGGGTCGATGAGGAGATCATCGACACCAAATGGCCGCACGTCGAACTGCTACCGGCAGGGGCGTCGTTGACCCGGGTCGCCGGGGTCGGCGTCTCGGACACCGGCCTGCTCCGCGGCATCTTCACCGCGGCCGGCGTGTTCGAGCGCTATGAACTCGTTCTGATCGACACCGGGGGCCGCACGGGCTCGCTCGAGGCGCTCGCCATGCACCTGGCCGACGTGGCCTATGCGCCGATCGCGCCGACCGGCGATGCGGTCCGCAAGGCCATCGAAGCGCGCAACAGGGTCGAGCGCATCCAGCGCATTCATCCGCTCAAGTGGTGCGGGGTCGTGCTGTCCGGCTTCGACAGCCGCAACGGCATCGAGCAGTCGATTCGCGAAACGGTGTATCAGGAGTTCGGCGACGAAGTGCGCGCCGAAGTCCCCCGGCGCGCCATCATCAACGAGGTCTTTCAACTGGGAGATCGGCTGGGCGACCGACACGAGTGGGTCGCGCGACAGCTTGCGCCCATCTTTCGCCGATTTCTGGAGGAGGACCTGCTGGGTCGGCGATGAGTCTCGGGTCCTGCCACGGTCGGTAATGACATGCGCTCACTGATCATCACGCAGAACATCACCCTGGACGGCTCGGTAGAGATGCTCGGGGACTGGTTCAATCCGGAGACACACGACGATGAACTGACGGCTGAACTGCGCCGTCAGGACGAAACCGCCGACGCTCTGTTGCTGGGCCGGCAGACATTCCAGGACTTCCGCAGCTACTGGCCGCACCAGACCGACGACCCCACCGGCATCGCGGACTACATCAACGGTGTCACCAAGTACGTGGTGTCCTCGACGATCACCGATGCGCAGTGGAGCAACTCGGTCATTGTGTCCGGCGATCCCGTGGAGCACGTCAGGACGCTCAAGGCCGCCCCGGGCGGCGATATCGTCGCCACCGGCAGCATTACGTTGTGTCACACCCTGATTGCCGCGGGTCTGGTCGATGAATATCGGCTGTTCATCTACCCGTACGTCCAAGGCGGCGGTCGGCGGCTGTTCCCGGACGGCACCACCATTTCGGGATTCGTCCCGGCGGCCGCACCCGTGACGTTTCCCGGCGGCGTCACACTGGCTAGCTGGACCGCCCGGACGTCGGCGGCCCGTCGCTGAGCGTCAGCTCGCCGGCGAGCGCGCTACCGACTGCTCCGGCTCCCAATGCGTTGGGGTGCAAGGGCGCGGCAAGATGTGAGAGCTCGAATCCTTCGATGTACCTGTCGCCGGGGGCTGCGCACATGTCGTGTCCCACCGACACCGGTCGGGTATCGAAGAAGTCGACCTTCAACTTGGTGGCCAATCTCCGCTGCTGATCGTCGATCTCGTCTACTTTGGCCTGGAAGTAGTCGGCGTCCGTGGGATTGATCGGCTGCGCTGCGAAACATCCCCCGGGCCGTATGTACGTCGCGTAACCGACCAGCACGACGCGGGCCCGCGGGGCTTTCGCCCGCACGGCGCCGATCATGGCTTCCCACAACGGTATCTGCGTGCGGATGGCCGCGCTGAACCGGTCACTGCCGCCCGCGACGAAGTCGTTGAAGCAGGGCGGCTGGGTCAAGGAATTCCGGCGACACTGAGCCGCGCTGGCGGCCAGGCCGACGTCGTTGCCGCCGATCGTGATGGTGACCAGTTCGGTGTCCACAGAGACAGCGTCGATCTGCCGGGGCACCTTCCCGCCGCTCGTCGACTGTTCTCGATCAGTGATATCGGCGGCGGTGGCGCCGCTGCAACTGACGTCGACGAAGCTGGCGGCGCCGATGCGGCGGGCCAAGACCGCGGGATAGTCGTTCGTCGACTTGAAGCACCCGGGAGGGTCGGCCGCATCGGGTACCAACGGCGCCGCCGCCGCAGAGTCGCCGAGGGCTACATATTTGACGCCCCGGCGAACGGCTTCGGCGCCTCGCGGTGCCGCGGTTGCGCAGACCGCGGTCACGGCGACCAGCAACGCCGCGGCGTAAACCGACATCCTTCGACGCCATCGGGAAACTTCGGTCATGTCACCGCCAGACTAGCGAAGCGATGGCGAGCCACTGGCCGCTTGCTTTACCGCGCTATACCGAGATCGCCGAGGGAATTCCTGATTCCGCCGTCCATGTGGATCTGCGCCGCTGCCACCGCGACCATCACCGCCGACGTCACCAGATGCACCACGGCATCGGTGATGTTGTTGGGGAAGGTGAACACGTACGCGACCTGATGCGAGAAGAATGCCCAGACACCCGGTGCCGCACCGGCGAGTGCGGCAAGCACGAGGTAGAGCACGGCCCACGATTTGCGGAGGGCGAACACCAGGCCAGGACCGAAGAGTGCCAGGCCGGCGACGGCATGCCAGCCGTTGTAGTCCATGCCGAGGAGTTGGACGGTCGGCGCGTGGGGTCCGGTCGCGAAACTGGGTTCCATAATGAACCCGATCACGGCCTGGATGACGTGCAGAGCACAGATGATCAGCAGCCCGATCTGGGCGAAGCTCCACCTCATACGGCACCTCCTCGTGCTGACGGGTTCGACCCAATACTACGCCCTGTAGTAGGGGTCCCCGCCGAGTCGCGGCAACGTGCAACCGCGGCGCCGGCAAGCGGACACACCCGATCTGCGCATAATTCTCGCGGCGCCAGCTAACGCAGTAGACCCTCGCCAGGCGAATGGTCCCAATCCAGGAAGCGCCGTAGAATGGGCGCGCCGATACATATTGTTGAATTTGTCTAACCAATAGTCATACGCGTGTCCCAGAAATAGCTGCACCACCTGGCAATCTCTGCCAAGAACGGCGCGGTCCCTCCCCAAGCCGGGTTAAAGTCGCAGCTCAGCGCAATACCTACCGGCACAGCGGGATTTCCTGCGGTCGGAGCAGGCCGACCGTAATAATTTTCTGGATTAGTCGGCACGAACAGTTGAAACCGGCGTCACTCTATGGCAGCCTTCGTGTCCGTGATGAAATCGTTATAGAGATCCAGGCGCGACCCAGCCTGAGGCAGATATAAGAAAGTTATGTGGCTGTTATAAGACCGTGATTGAGCAAAGGATTGTGCATGTCGTATGTGATCGCGACCCCCGAAGCGCTGGCTGCGGCGGTGACGGATATCGCCGGAATCGGATCCTCGCTCAGCGCCGCCAATGCCGCGGCAGCCGTTCCGACGACCGAGATTCTGGCCGCCGCCGCCGATGAGATATCAACCGCCGTCGCCTCGTTGTTCGGCGCCCACGCGCTGGACTATCAGTCACTGAGCGCCCGGGTGGCCTCATTTCAGACCCAGTTCATGGACTCTCTTTTCGCCGGAGCGCAGCGGTATGCCGGCGCCGAGCTGCTCAACGGTTCGCTGTTGCGCGGCGTTGCGGACCGGTTGCTGAGCGGCGGACGGCCGGGCAGCGACGTTTCGAGTGCGCGACCCGCCAGTGCCGAGGCGACCGGTGCGGCAACGAGCCAGCCGACCGGCACGACGGCGACGACGACGGCAGCCGCCGCGACCGCCACCTCGACACCGGCGTCCGGCAGCGCGACCGGCGCCGGGATAAAGGCGACATATGCCACCACATCGCAGTGGAACAGCGGTTTCGTGGCCAATTACACGATCACCAACACCGGCACAGCGCCGTTGACCAACTGGCAGCTCCAATTCAGCCTGCCCACAGGCGAATCCGTGGCGAACCTGTGGAACGGACACGTCACGCAGTCCGGCGCGCAGTACACGGTCACCCCGCAGAGCTACAACGCCACCATCGCTCCGGGTGACTCGGTCACGGTCGGATTCCAGGGCGCTCAGTCCGGGATCTATTCACCGCCGACCAGTGTGTCGATCGGCGGTCAGCCGGTCATCGGCGGCCCGACCCCGCCCGTCACGACCCCGCCGGTGACGACCCCGCCCGTCACCCCTCCGCCGGTGACGACACCGCCCGTCACCACCCCACCGGTCACGACACCGCCGGCCGGCACCGGCGGGCTGACGGCCGCGTATACGGCGACGTCGCAGTGGAACAGCGGATTCAACGGGAACTACGCGATCACGAATTCAGGTACCACGCCGCTGAGCAACTGGAACCTCCAATTCGACCTCCCCGCAAACGAATCCATCACCAACCTGTGGAACGGCCAGGTCACTCACACCGGCTCGCACTACACGGTGACCCCGGCCAGCTACAACGGCTCGATCGCGCCGGGCAGCACCGTCAACGTCGGCTTCCAGGCGTCCCAGACCGGCTCCTACGCCGCGCCGACGAACGTGCTCATCAATGGTCAGGCCGTCACGGGCGGCACGACCACGCCACCGATTACCACGCCCCCGACCACCACACCGCCGATCACCACACCGCCGACCGGCGGCACCCTCATCTCCAACCAGTACGGGACCACCACGGTCGGCAACGCCTACGTCGTGCAGAACAACGCGTGGAACAACCCGGGCGGACAGGCGATCACCGTCAGCCAGACCGGCTTCACCATCACCACTGAAAACGGCTCTGCCCCGACCAACGGCGCACCGCTGGGTTACCCGTCCATCTACACGGGCTGGCACTACGGCACGGGTTCACCGGGCACGATCCTGCCGATACAGCTAGGGCAGATTCAAACGGCGACCAGCAGTATCAGCTACACCTATCCGACCAGCGGGATCTACGACGCCGCCTACGACATCTGGCTGAACCCGACGCCCATCACCACCGGCGTCAACCAGCAGGAAGTGATGATCTGGTTCAACCACACCGGCCCCATTCAGCCGGTCGGCTCGGTGGTGGGCAATGCGACCATCGACGGACAGAACTTCGTGGTGTGGAAGGGCAGCAACGGCCAGAACAACGTGGTGTCCTATGTGGCGAACTCGCCGATCACCACGTGGAACAGTTTCGATGTGATGGGTTTCATCGACAACACCCAGACATGGGAGCCGGTGACCGACTCGTGGTACCTGACCAGCATCCAGGCCGGCTTCGAGCCGTGGAGCGGCAGTGTCGGCGCGGGCGTCAACAACTTCTCCGCCAGCATCAACGGCCACAATTAAGCGTCGATATTCATCCGAATTCATCCGACCGCTGAACTCAGCACAGGCAGCGACACCCCACTCGCGGTTCACTCGGCTTGCATCGCCGGCGAAGGTCTCGCACCCGGCATTCGACTTACACCAGCGGCAATCTGTGAGAATCTGCCACGCGATGCTCGACAGTCTGAATACGGTGGATCGTCATCAGGGAGATCGCCGGCAACGCCGTTCAAGGATGTTTCGATGAATCGTGAGCGCCTCTTGCGTGCGACGGCAGACTATGTGAGTCGCCGCCCCAGTGCCACCCAAGATGAGATTGCGGCTGCGGTCGGGGTGAGCCGGGCGACGTTGCATCGCCAGTTCGCCGGTCGCGAGGCTTTGTTCGAGGCGCTGGACGTGCTGGCGATCACGACGGTGCGCGACGCCCTGGAAACCTCGCGGTGGCAGGAGTGTCCACCGGAGGAGGGGCTGCGGCGACTGGTCGCTGCCTGCGAACCGGCCGCTGGTTACGTGGCTTGGCTTCACTCTCGAATCGAAGAAGGTGAACGCCGGCAGTCCAGCGCCGGTTGGGATGAGATCAATGCTGAGATCGAGCGATTTTTTCTGCACGGCCAGCAAGCAGGCGTATTCCGCCCTGATGTGACCGTGGTTTGGCTTGCCGAGGCTTTCTACAGGCTCGTTTCGGGGGCTAGTTGGTCGATTCAGCTCGGACACGCGGCCAGTCGCGATTTCACCCGGATGATCACCGAGTTGATGCTGCACGGCGTACGGGCTTCAACCAAGGGCAATCTTCCCGCGCCGTTGCCGGGCTTTGTCGGACGCGCGGCCGAACTCGCCGAACTGGAAGAGATGATCCCGGCGTCGCGGCTGGTCACGCTCACCGGAATCGGCGGCATCGGCAAATCCACCCTCGCGCTGCAAGCCGCCCGTCAACGCGTCGCCGACTTCAGCGGTGGAGTGTGGCTGATCGAGCTCGGTGAGCTGAGCGATGGCGAGCTGCTGGCCGCCGTGGCCGCCGCAGCGCTGGGGGTTCGCGATCTGAGCAGCCGGCCGCTGCTGGACGTGATGGTCGATGCCTTGGCCGACCGAGAGGCCCTGCTGGTGCTCGATAACTGCGAGCACGTTCTGGACGCGGCGGCCCGCTTTGTCGAGACGCTGCTGGCAGGGTGTCCGAAGGTACGGATTCTGGCGACCAGCCGCGAATTTCTCGAGGTCGACGGAGAAGCGGTGCTGCCGGTACCGCCTCTTCCCGTTCCCGACACCGATGCGGTCGGCCACGAAGAGCTGGCGCGCTGCGACGCCGTGGCATTGTTTCTCAAACATGCCCGCACCACCCAACGCAGTTTTCTGCTCACCGAGCGCAATGCGCCGGCGGTGGCGCGCATCTGCAACCAGCTCGATGGCTTGCCGTTGGCGATCGAACTGGCAGCCCCACTGCTGCGGACTATGTCTATCGAGCAGATCGCCGCCCGAATCTCGAACCGATTCAAGCTGCTTTCCCACGGCAAGCGTGCGGCATCCAGTCGTCAGCAAACTCTGGATTACTGTGTGGCCTGGAGTTACAAGCGGTGTACCGAAACCGAGCGGCAACTCTGGTCGGGGTTGTCGGTGTTCGCCGGCAGCTTCGAGCCGGCTGCTGTCCAACATGTCTGCGCCCCGGACACGCCCGAGGACAAGCTGCTCGAGATGCTGTGCACCTTGGTGGACAAATCCATCCTCATCCGCACATCGGCCGATGACGCGGTGTATTTCCGCCAGCTGGCGACCCTGCGTGAATACGGCCACGATCAGCTGAGTTCGCAGGAGCAAGCGGAACTACGTCGCCGACACCTCGACTGGTATCACCAACTGGCCGCCGAACAAGCCGGCTTTGAATGGTATGGCGAGCACCAGCTCGTCTGGCTGCAACGCCTCCGACACGAAACGTCGAATCTCCGCGCAGCGCTGCGGTTTGCGCTGGACGAAGCACCGTCGGTCGCTCTGCAGATGGCCACCCACCTGCGCGGCCTCTGGACTGCGATCGGCATGATGCAACAAGGGCGCCGCTGGATTGAGCAGGCGTTGGACGCCGCCTCCGCCGAACCTTCCGTAGCGCGCCTCGCGGCCGTCATCTCGGTTGCTGAAACGGCCGTCTTACAAGTCGATATACCCACGCTGGCCGCACGGCAGGCCGAAGCTCGCGAGCTGCTCACCAGCGTCACTGAGGAGCGGGCGCTTGCCCACTTCACGGCCAACGAGGCAGCCCTCGCCTTGCTTCGTGGACAACCACACTCGGCGCAGACCCTGGCCGAGCAATCTCTGAATGGCACCACGTATGTACCCGTGCAGATTTACGCCTTGCTGTTGATGATCGGAGCCTGCGCGGCGGCCGGTGATGCGCACACAGCGATCGCGCACGCCGAGCGCGGTCTTGCGCTGTCCGAAGCCAACGGCCACGACATCGTCCTACGGACCTACCTGCTGGCGGCGCTCGCGCTGAGCCGCCTGGCGCTGGGTGAACTCGACCAGGCCGAGCAGGGAGTGCGTGAGGGGCTGCAACTGGCTCGGATGATCAACGACAGCGTCACCTGTGCCACCTTCCTCGAGACGGCATCGTGGATTGCCGCGGCCAGACAGGATCCGCGGCGTGCCGCGGTGCTGATGGCCGCCGCAGCCGCCATCGGCCGCGCTGCCGGCGCCACCGGCGCCGTCTCGGCATACATAGGGCCTTTCCACGAAGCCTGCGAGCGCCAAGTGAGAGACCAACTCGCGCCTGCCGATTACCGAATGGCGACCAATGAAGGCAGACTGCTGTCCCTCGACGAAGCCGTCGCCATCGTCCTCGAGGAACTGGTGTAATTGAGCTGACCGCTAACCCCGGCCCAGTCGAATATTGCTGCGCGAGAACAGGTTTGATCAGTTCGCCGGCGCGGGGGTCATCGATCCGATGAAGTACGTTTCGCGGCCGGTGGGATAGCCACCGCCATTGGTGGCGATATGGACGTGGTCGTAGTGGTTGGCCGTTTCGTTGCCCAGGTCGGCGGTCCAGCTTCCCGAGGCGGGGCCGAGGTAGATCTTCTGCCGCCAGATGACGTGGTCGATTCCCCAGCGTTTGGCGTTGGCCAGGGCCAGCCCCGCGATCTGATTGCCCAGCGCGATGCCTTCCGGGCTGTCATGGTTCGGGATCATCACGTCGATCGCCAGACCACTTGGGTGCCAGCGCAAGGCATCCTGCCGGAAGCCGCCGATGGTCTTGATCTCCGGGAACAGCAACTCGATGACCCGGGCCGCCCAGATCGTCTTGACCTGCAAACCTCCCTCAGGGGCGATCCCGGCAGGTAGCGCCATCTGAAAGTCCTGGGCTGACATGGGCGCGTTGCCGGCCAACATCGCCGCCTCGGCCGCGCTTGCGGTCTGCGGGGCGGCGACCGAGGGGGACGCCGTCGAGCTTGTCGCCGGCGGCGCCGCGACCAGAGGGCTGTCGGCGCAGCAGGGCGTGTTCTGCTTGGTGTCCTGGGCGTAGATCATCCCGCCGGCCAGCACCAGCGAGGCAGCGATCGCCAACCAGCGGCCCCAGCCTTTCGCATCGGCGTCTTTGCCCACCTGGAGCACTCTAGTGTCGTGTGGGGCGGATGTGGCACTCTTCGCCAGGTTGTCGGCGTTTTCTCAGCTCACTTGCAGCTCAGTTCCGCCCTGGCAGTTTCATCACGGTGCGCACGATGGGCAGCAGCGACTTCTGCCAGAGGGTCGAAGGAAGACCAAAGGGCGGATCGAGATTGAACACCCGCGCGGTCGCGATCGTCTGCGACTCGGTGTATTTCAACAGGCCCTCGGGTCCGTGCCGGCGACCGACACCGGACTGGCCCATTCCGCCCATCGGTGCGCTGAGGCTGCCCCAGGCGAATGCGTAACCCTCGTCGACGTTCACCGTTCCCGAACGCAACCGGGCGGCGATCTGCTGGCCTTCGGCCGGCGTGCGGGCCCACACGCTTGCGTTCAGCCCGTACTCGGTGTCGTTGGCCTTCTCTACTGCTTCATCGACGTCGGCCACCGGGTAGATCGAGACCAGCGGCCCAAACGTCTCGTTGGCCGCGCATTCCATCTCCGGGGTGACGTCGGTGAGCACCGTCGGCTCATAGAACAGGGGGCCGACGTCGGGCCGGGCCTTGCCGCCCGCGATCACCTTGGCGCCCTTGGACGTTGCGTCCTTCACGTGCTCGGACACGGTCTCGAGCTGGCCTTCGGAGATCAGACTGCCCATGTCGACCGAGAAGTCGTAGGCGGTGCCGAGCTTCATACTGCGCACGGCATCGCCGAACTTGCGGGTGAACTCGTCGGCGATGTCCTTCTCGACGTAGATCCGCTCGATGGAGATGCAGAGCTGGCCGGCGTTGGAGAAACACGCACGGGTGGCCGCCTTGGCCGCTTTGTCCAGGTTCGCGCCCCGGGTGACGATCATGGCGTTCTTGCCGCCGAGCTCGGCGGAGAAACCGATCAGACGGCGACCGGCCTGTTCGGCGAGGTGGCTGCCGGTCTGGGAGGAGCCGGTGAACATCAGATAGTCGCAGTTCTCGGTAATCGCGGTGCCGACCACCGAGCCCGGGCCGGGCACGATCGCGTACAGCGCTCGCGGAAGACCGGCCTGGTACAACAGTTCGGCGCAGGCCAGCGCGCAGTACGGTGTCTGGCTGTCCGGCTTGAGCACCACCGCGTTGCCGGCGAGCAGCGCCGGCACGGAGTCCGATGCGGTCAGCGTCATCGGGTAGTTCCACGGTGAGATCACACCGACCACGCCCTTGGGCTGGTAGCCGACCGTGGTCTTGCCGATCGCCGGCAGCAGCGCCTGCACTTTCTGCGGTTTGAGCAGCTTGGCGGTGACGCGAACGTAGTAGTTCGCGTTCGCCATCAGGTCGACGATCTCCTCCTGCGCCGCCCACCGCGCCTTGCCGGCCTCGGCCTGCAGCAGGTCCATCAGGAACTCGCGGTTCTCGATCACCAGGTCCCGGTAGCGGCGGATGATCTCGATGCGCTCGGCGACGGGTCGCCTGGCCCATTCGACCTGTGCCGCCCTTGCCTGGGCGAACGCGGCAGCGACGTCGTCGGCGGTGCCGACCGGGATGGTGGTCAGCGGCTTGCCGGTGAAGACTTCGTCGATCGTCTTGGTCGGACGTTCGTTGATGTCCTTGATCGCGGCGAGCTGACGCAAGCGGTCGAAGACCTCGGCTGACGGTGCAGGCATATCGCTACCTCTCCAAGCACACGGGGTATCTGTGACCTCAGCCTATCCGGCTGGGCAATGTGGCGATTGCGCGCTGGTCAGCGCTGAGCTGTCAACGAGCCGAAATACGTTGCGCAATATCGCCGTATCGTTCGAACCGGTCCGGATCGCTCAGAGCGTTGTAGAGAACGATGCGGGTGGCGGTCCCTTCGTACTTGTCGACGAGCGCGTCCGCCAGCCCGTCCCAGGTCGCCTCGGTGGCGAATACCGCGATGTGCTCGTCGGTGATCTGGGCTGCCATCCCTTTGACGTCACCCGCCTTCTGCTTCTCCCGGATGCGCGCCGTTGTGCCGTCGAATCCGGCTTCGTCCAGGATGAAGGCGTAGTTGGGGGTACTGGCGTAGAAGCTAAGACTTGCCCGCACGAGTTCCCGCTCGTTGTCCTGCTCCTCGTCGGTGTCACCGACGATCGTCATGACCGGCACGATCACCGCGATGTCGGAGGTGTCGCGACCGGACTTCTCGGCGCCGGCGGCGACGTTCGGTGCGACGTGGCGCGCCAGGTATCCGGGTTCCCCGAGGGGGTGGATGTGCACGCCGTCGGCGACTTCGCCGGCCATGCGCAGCATCCAGGGATTGACCGCGGCGACATCGACCTTGGGGTCCGCCGCATCGATCGGGCCGGCGCTCCACTGGGGGGTGATGAAATCGAGGTCGTAGAACTCGCCGTGGTGATCGAGTTTTCCGGTTCGGAACGCGCTGAAGCACGCCTTGACGGCCCGCACGTAATCGCGCAGGCGCGGGCCGGGACGTTCGAACGGCATTCCGTAGCGACGCACCACGTGGGTGCGCACCTGGGTGCCCAGACCGAGCCGGAAGTTGCCGTTGGTCGCTTCCTGCAGTTCCCACGCCGTCGCGGCCGTGACGAACGGACTGCGCGGGAAAGCGACGGCGACACCGGTCGACAGCTCCAGACCGGGAGCGGCCTGGGACGCCACGGCGGCGTTCAAGTAGGCCGTGCGTCCGGTTTCGGTGAACAGCAGGCCGGAGAACCCGGCTGCCTGAGTGCGCCTGGCGGTGTCTCCGATCTGCTTCAACGGCTGCGGGATAGTCATCGCGTCGACCTGCACGGACTGAACGCTACCTGCGGTGGCCCGGTGTGCGCATCAACACCGCACATCTGACCGACCCGGCGCCGGCGCGACTGAATGCGGCTGATCGTCAGCCGATTTCGGCGCAAGAATTCCGCAAGAAGTTCGCGAACTTGTGGCAAGCGTTGTGGCGCATCGTATGTGGTGACCGACGGTTGCCTGGCGATCTTGGGATCGGTAGCGACCCGATGGGCATGCAATGTGACCCGACCGGCCCGGTCTCGACAACGTGGGAGGCAGTGGCCGGTAGGGGTTGGGAAAGCCGGGCCGGCCCGAGCGGAATATCGCAGCTCGTTCCGGCCGCGGATTGAAGGTTGCTGGTGCTATGTTGACGACGCTGTCGGTCTTGTCCTTGGATAATTACTGCTGGGTGGTTAGGGGAACGAGTGAGTGCCAACCCATTCGACGATGACAATGGTCGCTTCTTCGTACTCGTCAACGATGAGGAGCAGCACAGCCTTTGGCCGGAATTCGCCGACGTGCCCGCCGGCTGGCGCGTGGTGTACGGCTTGGCCGACCGGGCCGCTTGTCTTGAATACATCGAGCAGAACTGGCCCGATATACGACCGAAGAGTCTGCGCGAAAGGCTTGCGCAGGACGCGGGCCGCTGACCGACCAGCCGTCTGGGCATCGGCGGCGTCATGACAACACTTGAGGGCGAACTCAAGCACAGCGACTCGCAGGAACCTTCGGTCGAACAGGTTTTGACCGATATCTACGCTCATGTGCTGGGTGTGGAGCGCGTCGGTGTCGATGAGTCGTTCTTCGACCTCGGCGGGGATTCGCTGTCGGCTATGCGGGTGATTGTCGCCGTCAACGCCGCGCTGAACGCCGACCTGCGCGTGGGCACCCTCTTCGAAGCGCCGACGATAGCCCAACTGGCGTCGCGGATCGCGGGTGATTCCGGGCGGCTCAAACCTCTGCGCGCCGGTCCGCGGCCTGCGGTCGTGCCGTTGTCCTATGCGCAGAGCCGGTTGTGGTTCATCGACCAATTGCAGGGCGCGTCCCCCGTATACAACCGGGCGGTGGCGTTGCAGCTTCGTGGTCAGCTCGATGGGCAGGCGCTGGGTGTCGGTCTGACCGATGTGGTGCGCCGGCACGAAGCGCTGCGGACGGTGTTCCCGGCCGTCGACGGAGTCCCCAGGCAGGTCGTGTTGCCGGCCGCGAGTGCCGACTTCGGCTGGCAGGTGGTGGACGCGACGGGGTGGCCAGCCGAACGGCTGGCTGCGGCGATCAAGGAAACGGCCCGCCACCCATTCGATCTTTCTGCCGAAATTCCCTTGTGGGCAAGGCTTTTCCGGGTCGATGCGCAGAATCACGTGGTGGTGGTTGTGGTCCACCACATCGCCGGGGACGGTTGGTCGATCAGCGTTCTGGCGAGTGACCTGATTGCGGCCTACATCAGCCGGTGCGCCGGGCGGGCGCCGGACTGGGCCCCACTGCCGGTGCAGTACCCCGATTACGCGCTGTGGCAGCGGGACAATCTCGGGGATCTGGCGGATCGTGACAGTCCGCTCGCGGCTCAGGTGGCCTACTGGGAAGAGACCCTCGCCGGGATGCCGCAGCGGCTGGAGCTGCCCACCGATCACCCCTATCCGCCTGTCGCCGATCATCGGGGCGATCAGGTCCGCGTGGACTGGCCGGCGCTGTTGCAGCGGCGGATTCACCAGCTTGCCCGTGAGCACAACGCCACCAGCTTCATGGTGGTACAGGCCGCACTCGCCGTGCTGTTGTCACAGCTGAGCGCCAGTCCTGATGTGGCCGTGGGCTTTCCGATCGCCGGCCGCGGCGACCCGGCACTCGACGCCCTGGTGGGATTCTTCGTCAACACCCTGGTGCTGCGGGTAAACCTGGACGGCGACCCCACTTTCGCCGAGTTACTCGCCCAGGTGCGCCAGCGCAGCCTGGCCGCTTACGAGCATCAGGATGTGCCGTTCGAGGTGCTGGTCGACCGGCTCAACCCTCCTCGCTCGCGGACGCACCACCCGTTGATCCAGGTCATTCTGAACTGGCAGAACAACGACCCCACGGTCGGACTGGTGGCGGGCGAGTTGCAGATCACGCCGATTCCCGTCGACACCGACACCGCCCGTATGGATTTGGCGTTCTTCCTGATCGACCGCGTCTCCCCGAGCGGGGAACTCGACGGCATCGGCGGGCGGGTGGAGTTTCGGACCGATGTGTTCGAGGTGAGCACGATCGAGGCGCTCATCGCGCGACTGGAAACGGTGCTGGCGGTGGTCACCGCCCATCCGCGACAAGCGTTGTCGAAGCTGGACCTGTTGGATGACCGTGAACGCGCCCGGTTGGCCAGGTGGGGTAATCGCGCCGCACTGACCCGTCCGGCCCCTGCCGCGATGTCGATCCCAGCGGCGTGGGCGGCCCAGGTGACCCACACACCCACGGCGGTCGCGCTGACCTACCGGGACCGGTCGTGGACCTATCGTGAGCTCGACGAGGCGTCGAACCGGTTGGCGCATCTGCTGTCTGGTTTCGGGGCAGCTCCGGGCGAAGTGGTGGCGTTGTTGATGGAACGCTCCGCGCAGGCCGTGATCGCCATCCTGGCGGTGCTCAAGACCGGCGCCGCCTACCTGCCGCTGGACCCCGGGCTGCCCGTCTCGCGGCTGGACTTCATGCTCGACGACGCCGCGCCTTGCGCAGTCTTCACCAGCGCCGGCCTCGCCACCTCGCTGACCGGGCGGGAGTTGCCGACGATCGATGCCGCCGCCTTCGATTCCGCTGAGCTGCAATCGAGTTCGTACACAGCCTGGTCCGGGCCGGATCCCGGGGACATCGCCTACCTGATGTACACCTCCGGAACCACAGGTGTGCCGAAAGGTGTGGCTATCGACCACCACAACGTCACGCGGCTGATGGCGTCGCTGGACGCGCAGCTGGGATACGCGCCGGGGCAGGTGTGGACACAGTGCCACTCGCTGGTTTTCGACTTCTCGGTGTGGGAGATCTGGGGAGCGCTGCTGCACGGCGCCCGGCTGGTGGTGGTACCCGACGACGTGGTGCGCTCACCCAACGACTTTCGCGCCCTGCTGGCTGCCGAACAGGTCAGCGTGCTCTGCCAGACCCCGTCGGCGTTCTTTGCGCTGGCAGCCGTGGACGCGGCTCGACGCGGTGTGGCCGGGCGGCTTCCGTTGCAGGCTGTGATCTTCGGCGGTGAGGCGCTGCAGCCGCAGCGTCTGCGGGGGTGGCTGCACGACAACCCGACGTCGCCGCGGCTGTTGAACCTCTACGGGATCACCGAGACGACCGTGCACGTCTCGGTGCGAGAGATCGTCGCAGCCGACGTCGATTGCATCGTGAGCCCGATCGGGGTGCCGTTACCCGATATCACGTTGTTTGTGCTGGACCGCTGGTTGCGAACGGTGGCTGTCGGGGTGGTGGGCGAGTTGTACGTGGCCGGCCACGGGGTCGGCGTCGGTTATGCGGGCCGGGCGGGGTTGACCGCGTCCCGGTTTGTGGCGTGCCCGTTCGCCGGGGCGGCAGCGGCGGGAACACGCATGTATCGCACCGGAGACCTGGTGCGGTGGGGTGCCGACGGCCAGCTCGTCTACGTGGGACGTGCGGACGAGCAGGTCAAGATCCGCGGGTACCGGATCGAGTGTGGTGAGGTGGCCGCCGCGTTGGCAGAGGTCGACGGGGTGGAGCAGGCCGCGGTGACGGTCCGCGAAGACCGCCCCGGCGACAAACGTCTGGTGGCGTACGTGACCGGGCCGTTCGCGGCGAACCTGGACCCGCAGGCGGTACGTGATGCGGTGGCGGAGCGGCTCCCGTCCTACATGGTGCCGGCCGCGGTGATCGCTCTCGAGGCGCTGCCACTGACGATCAACGGCAAACTCGACACCAGGGCCTTACCGGCGCCGGCGTATGTCGCCGACGATCACTACCGGGCCCCCTCAACGCCGATCGAAGAAATCATCTCCGGCATCTACGCTCACGTGCTCGGCCTCGGGCGGGTCGGTGTGGATCAGTCGTTCTTCGACCTCGGCGGCGATTCGCTGTTGGCCATGCGGGTGGTCGCGGCGATCAACGGGGCCCTGGATGCCGGTCTTGCCGTCCGGACCCTTTTCGATGCGCCGTCGATCGCCCAGTTGGCGCCGCGGGTCGGAGTGGGGGACAACCGGACAGAGCCGCTCACGGCGTTCTCGCGGCCCCCCGCGATTCCGCTGTCGTACGCCCAGAATCGTTTGTGGATCATCGACCAGTTCCAGGGGCCGTCCGCGATCTACAACATACCGGCGGCCGTGCGGATGTGTGGCCCGCTGGATGTCGAGGCACTCGGTGCCGCGCTGACCGACGTGGTGCGCCGCCACGAGAGCCTCCGCACGGTGTTCACCGCGGTCCAGGGAGTGCCCAGTCAGACCGTGATCCCGTTGCGGCAGGCAGACTTCGGCTGGCGCGTCGTGAATGCGACGACGTGGCCGGCGGACCGGATCACCGCGGCGGTCGCTGCCACGGCGTGTCACCGCTTCGACCTGGCCAGCGAAATCCCGCTACACGCAGCACTTTTCAGGGTCGCAGACCAGGAACAGATCCTGGTGGTGGTCGTACACCACATCGCCGGCGATGGCTGGTCGGTCGGTGTGCTGGCGGCCGACCTGGGTACGGCGTATGTGGCCCGGTCTGCCGGACAGGCGCCCGCCTGGGCTGAATTGCCGGTCCAGTACGCCGATTACACGCTCTGGCAGCGTCGGACCCTCGGTGATCCGGCCGATCCGGACAGCCCGGTGGCCGGTCAACTGCGGTATTGGGAGCAGGCGCTGGCCGGGCTGCCCCCGTATGTGGAGTTGCCCACCGACCGGCCGTACCCGCCGGTGGCCGAGCACCGTGGGGACAAAGTCGCCATCGAATGGCCGGCCGCGGTGGCCCGACGGGTGCGTGAGGTCGCCGGTGCCTACGGTGTGACCAGTTTCATGGTGGTCCAGGGCGCGCTGGCCGTGCTGCTGTCCAAGCTCAGCGGCAGTCGTGATGTGGCGGTCGGCTTTCCGATCGCCGGTCGCGGCGACCCGGCACTGGACGGGGTGGTCGGATTCTTCGTCAACACCCTGGTGCTGCGGGTCGACCTGAGCGGGAATCCGAGCTTCGCTGACCTACTCGCCCAGGTGCGGGAGCGCAGCTTGGCCGCCTACGAGCGTCGCGATGTCCCGTTCGAAGTGCTGGTCGAGCGCCTCAATCCGGCCCGCTCACTGACCCATCACCCACTGATCCAGGTGATGCTGGCCTGGCAGAACAACACCGCTCCCAACCTCGCGCTGAGCGATCTCGACGTCACGTCCATTCCAGTCGAGACCCACACCGCGCGAATGGATCTGGCGTTCTCGCTGGCCGAACAGAGCACCGAGGACGGCCGGCCCGCGGGGATCGCCGGGACCGTGGAGTTCCGCACCGACGTGTTCGACGCGGCTACCATCGACGCGCTGGCCGGTTGGCTGGAGACGGTACTGGTTGCCGTAACCACCCGCCCGAAGCACCCGCTGTCGTCGGTAGATCTCGTCGCAGCCGAGGAGCGGTATCGGCTGAACCGGTGGGGAAATCGCGCGGTGCTGACCCAGCCCGCACCGCCCGCCGTGTCGATTCCGGAAGCGTGGGCGGTGCAGGTGTCGCGCACCCCGATGGCGGTGGCGTTGACATGCGGAGCGCATTCGTGGACCTACCGCGAACTCGACCAGGCGTCAAACAGGTTGGCCCACTACCTGTCTGCTCGCGGCGCGCATCGCGGAGCTCTGGTCGCGCTGGTCTTCTCGCGATCCGCCGAAGCGATCGTTGCGATGCTGGCGGTGCTCAAGTCCGGCGCCGGCTACCTACCGGTCGACCCGGCGCTCCCGCAGGCGCGGATCGGGTTCATGCTCGCCGACGCCGCGCCGGTGGCCGTGATCACCACCACCGGGCTGATCGAACGCGTCGAGGTGCACGGCGTGCCCGTCATCGACATCGCCGACCCGTACCTGCGGTCCTGCCCCGTCACACCGCGGCCGATGCCGACTCCCGACCATCTTGCCTACCTGATCTACACCTCAGGCACCACGGGTGTGCCGAAAGGCGTTGCGATCACCCACCACAACGTCACGCAACTGTTGCGCATCACCGGCTTCTTCGGCCGCCCGGACCAAAGCGGCCCGGCCGCATTCGCCGCGACACAGTGGCACTCGTATTCGTTCGACGTCTCGGTCTGGGAGATCTGGGGCGCACTGCTGCGCGGCGGACGGTTGGTGATCGTGCCAGAGGATGTGGCCGCCTCACCCAGCGAATTCCATGACCTGTTGACCACCGAGCGCATCGACGTGCTCACCCAGACCCCCTCTGCGGCAGGCATGTTAGAGGTTGCGGGGCTGGAATCGACAGCGCTGGTGGTCGGCGGTGAGGCGTGCCCACCCGAGCTGGTGGATCGATGGGCCCCCGGCCGGGTGGTCATCAATGCCTACGGACCCACCGAGACCACCGTGTACGCCGCGATGAGCGCACCGCTGCAACCGGATTCGGGTGCGCCGCCGATCGGGTCACCCGTGTCGGGTGCGGCGCTGTTCGTCCTGGACCGGTGGCTGCGTCCGGTGCCGACCGGTGTGGTCGGCGAACTGTACGTCGCGGGGCGGGGTCTGGGGGTCGGGTACTGGCGGCGGGCGGCCCTGACGGCGACCCGTTTCGTGGCGTGCCCGTTCGGCGGACCGGGATCACGCATGTACCGCACCGGCGATCTGGTGCGGTGGCGTGCTGACGGGCAGTTGGTTTACCTCGGGCGCGCCGACGAGCAGGTCAAAATTCGCGGCTACCGCATCGAGCTGGGGGAGGTGCAGGCCGAACTTGCCGCGATCGATGGTGTCGGCCAGGCGGTGGTGGTCGCGCGTGAGGACCGTCCCGGCGACAAGCGTCTGGTCGGATACGTCACCGGGGCATGTGACCAGTCCCGCATTCGCGCCACCCTGGCCGAGCGGTTGCCGTCGTACATGGTGCCGGCCGCCGTGGTCGCGCTGGATGCGTTGCCGCTCACCGTCAACGGCAAACTCGACGCACGCGCCCTGCCCGCGCCGGAGTATCAGGACACCGACCGCTACCGGGCGCCGGACGGCGTCGTCGAGGAGATTCTGGCCGCGATCTACGCCGAAGTCCTCGGACTCGATCGCGTCGGCGCCGACGAACCGTTCTTCGACCTCGGCGGGGACAGCATCCTGGCGATGCAAGTGGTGGCGCGTGCCCGGGACGCGGGCGTGGTGTGCCGGCCGCGTGACGTTTTCGTCGAACAGACCGTCGCCGGGCTGGCGCGCGTCGCCGTTCTCACCGACGACGACGCGCGTCAGGGCGACGAAGGCATCGGGGAACTGGTGCCCACCCCGATCATGCGCTGGTTGCAGAGTCAGCGTGGCGCGGTTGATCAGTTCAACCAGACGATCGTGCTGCAGGCGCCGGCCGGCGTCACCGAAGCCGACGTCCTGACGATCCTGCAGGCCTTGATCGACCGGCACGCGATGCTGCGGCTCACGGGTCACGGTGACGGCTGGTGGGTGCCCGAACCGGGCGCGGATGCCCGCGACCGGCTGCAGCGGGTGCCCGAAATCACGCCGGAAACGTTGGCACAGGCCCGGTCTCGGTTGGACCCGGCGGCGGGTCGGATGCTGTGCGCGCAGTGGGATGCCGATGCCGGTCAGCTGGCCCTGGTCATCCACCACATGGCCGTCGACGGGGTGTCCTGGCGGATTCTGCTGCACGACCTCAACACGGCCTGGGGCCAACTGCGCGCTGGCCGTGAGGTGGCGCTGGCTCCGGCCGGCACCTCGTTCCAGCGCTGGGCGTCGTTGCTGAAAGAGCACGCCCATGCTCGGTCGGTGATCGACACGGCCGACATGTGGCGGCAGCTACTGACCGCCGCGACCCAGCTACCGCCGGTGCAACCGCACGTGGACACTCTGGGCACCGCCGGGCACGTCTCGGTGGCCTTGGACACCGAGACCACTCGAATGGTGCTCGCAGCGGTGCCGACGGCGTTTCACGCTGGGGTGCAAGACATTCTGTTGATCGCATTCGCCCTGGCGTGGGCCGAGTTTCTCGGCAGTGACGGCGCGCCGATTCTGGTCGACGTCGAGGGACACGGGCGTCACGACGAGATTGCGCCCGGGATGGACCTGTCGCGCACGGTGGGCTGGTTCACCACCAGATACCCGGTGGCCCTGACCGTCGCGGGACCTGATTGGGCCCAGGTGGTGACCGGGGCCGCGGCGCTCGGGTCAACCATCAAGGATCTCAAAGAGCAACTGCGCAGTGTGCCGCATCCCATCACCTACGGCCTCTTGCGCTATCTGAACAACGATGTCGATCTGTCCGGGGCCGAGGCGGCGATCGGCTTCAATTACCTGGGCCGCCTCGGCGCGCCCGCCAAGTCGGATGGCCAGGGCTGGTCGATCGGCACCCGAGTCGCCGACAGCAACGCGGGGCTGGCGCTGTCGCTGTCGCACACCGTGGAGGTGAACGCCTTCACCGTCGATACCGAGGCCGGCCCACAACTGCACGCGGACTGGATGTGGGCGCCGTCGGCGCTGGACCGGGTGCAGGTAATCCGGTTGAGCCAGTTGTGGTTTGAGGCCCTGTCCGGCGTCTGCGCGCAGGTGCGCGGCGGTGGGGGCGGGTTGACGCCGTCGGACATCGTGCCGGCCCGGCTGACCCAGGAACAAATCGACGAACTGCAGTCGCAGTACAGCATCGTTGATGTGCTGCCGCTGACCCCCGTGCAGCAAGGTTTACACTTCCACGCCGCCGCCACCGGCGGCGACGTGTACGCGGTGCAACTTGATTTCGAGATCGTCGGTGCTCTCGACCCCCAGCGGCTGCGTGATGCCGTGCAGATCGTTCTCACCCGGCATCCGAATCTGGCGGCCCGCTTCTGTGACCATGCACCGGTTCAGCTCATCCCGGCCGACCCTGCGCTGCCGTGGCAGTACCTGCAACTCGGCACCGACGAGCAGGTCCGGCAGGTGTGTGCCGCCGAACGCGCCGCGGTGTGCGACCTCTCGGATCCACCTTCCTTTCGCGCGGCCTTGATTCGCACCGGGGAGGACCGGCACCGGTTGGTGCTCACCAACCACCACATCGTCGTCGACGGCTGGTCGATGCCTGTCATCCTGCGGGAGATCTTCGCCGCGTATCACGGGCAGCGGTTACCGGCGGCGGTGCCCTACCGGCGCTTCGTGACGTGGCTGGCCGACCGAGATGGTGTAGCCGCGGGGGAAGCCTGGCGGCAGGCCCTGCGGGACTTCGACACCCCCACGCTGATCGGTACGCCCGGTCGGTCGGGGCCCGGCCCTCGGCGCGCGACTTTGTTCCGGCTACCTGCCGCTACCACGCGGGCCCTCAACGAGCTGGCGCGCGCTCACCACACGACTGTCAATATTGTGCTGCAGGGTGCATTTTCGCAGCTTTTGGTGCGCCTGACCGGTCAGCACGACATCGCCTTCGGCACCACGGTATCGGGGCGGCCCGCCGAGGTGGCCGGTGCCGACGCGATGGTTGGCCTGTTCATCAACACGGTGCCGGTGCGCGCGAAGCTCACAGCGGGCACCACCACGGCGGACCTGCTGAGGCAATTACACGGCGCGCACCGCGACACCCTCGAGCATCAGCACCTGGCGCTCAGTGAGATCCATCGAATCAGCGGTCACGACATACTCTTTGACACGCTGTTCGTGTATCAGAACTTTCCGATCGACGCCGCGGCGCTCTCGGATGCCGACGGGTTGGTCATCTCGGAGATGTCGCGGCACGACTACAACCACTATCCGCTGACGATCCAGGCGCTCCCCGGCGCCGAACTGGGGTTGCGGGTCGAATTCGATCCCGACGTTTTCGAGACCGCCGGCATCGACGCGCTGATCCATGGCTTCGAGCGGGTACTGGTCGCGATGACGGCCGATCCGGGCCGGCCGCTGTCGTCGGTGGACGTCCTTGATGACACTGAGCGTGCCCGCATGGAGCAGTGGGGTAACCGGGCAGTGCTCAGTCGGCCGGTGCCCGCGGCGGCATCGATTCCGGTTTTGTGGGCCGCTCAGGTCGCGCGGTCGCCCGACACGGTAGCGCTGCGCTTCCAAGGTGATTCGATCACCTATCGCGAACTGGAGGACACTGCGAACCGGCTCGCGCACGTATTGGCCGGGGCCGGCGCACGCCCGGGAACATCTGTGGCGCTGGTGTTTCCGCGTTCGGCCCAGGCAGTCGCGGCGATGCTGGCGGTCCTGAAGACCGGGGCCGCGTATCTGCCGATCGATCCGGCACTGCCGGAGGCCCGCGTCGCCTTCATGCTCGAGGACACCGCTCCGGTTGCCGCGGTGACCACAGGTGCGCTTGCCGACCGGCTCGCCGGGCATGACCTACCTGTCATCGACATCAGTGAGCTTGCGGATCTCGGCAGTCCACCGGGCACCGCCTTACCCGCGCCTGTGCCCGACGACATCGCCTACCTCATTTACACATCGGGCACTACCGGCGTCCCGAAAGGCGTTGCCGTCAGCCACCGCAACGTCACGCAACTGCTCGGTTCGCTCGTTAGCCACATCCCGCACTCGGAGCAGGTATGGTCCCAGTGGCATTCGCTGGCGTTCGACGTCTCGGTGTGCGAGATCTTCGGTGCCCTGTTGTCCGGCGGCCGCCTGGTCGTGGTGCCCGAGTCGATGAGTCGCGCACCCGAGGAATTTCATGCACTGCTTGCCGCCGAGCGGGTGACGGTGCTCAGCCAGACACCTTCGGCGTTCTACGCGCTGCAGGCCGCTGACGGGCTGTCACCGGCCGCACGCCGGTCGCTCCACCTCGAAACGGTGTTGTTCGCCGGGGAAGCGCTGGAACCGCAACGGCTTCGGGCCTGGCTGAGGCATCACCCACGATCGCCGCGTCTGCTGAACCTGTACGGCACCACCGAGACCACGGTGCACGCCTCCGTGAGGGCGATCGCCGCGAGCGACATCGATGCCGGCGACAGCCCCATCGGTGTGCCGTTGAGCCATCTCGGCTTCTTCGTGCTGGACGGCTGGTTGCGTCCGGTGCCGCCCGGGGTGGTGGGGGAGTTGTACGTGGCCGGCAGTAGCGTGGCAGTGGGGTATTGGCGTCGGGGTCCGTTGACGGCGGCACGGTTCGTCGCCTGTCCGTTCGGGCGCCCCGGGGCACGGATGTACCGCACCGGGGATCTGGTGTGCTGGGGAGTGGACGGTCAGCTGCGCTATCAGGGGCGCGCGGACGAACAGGTCAAAGTCCGCGGGTACCGGATCGAACTCGGCGAGGTGCAGAACGCGCTACTGGCCTGCCCGCAGGTCGACC
Source organism: Mycobacterium sp. 23 (assembly GCF_048287075.1). Lineage (NCBI taxonomy): Bacteria > Bacillati > Actinomycetota > Actinomycetes > Mycobacteriales > Mycobacteriaceae > Mycobacterium > Mycobacterium sp. 23. The sequence goes on along the minus strand of NZ_JBLVUX010000005.1, from coordinate 601,887 downwards.
AGGGCGTTGTCGCCGTGCCGGAGAACGTCACCGGCGGCGCCAACCTCGTCGCTTACATCACCCTGTCGCACGACACCACAGCCGCACCGGATACCGGTCGGGACACCGAGATCGTCGAACAGTGGCAGCATCTCTACGACGACCTGTACGGGCCCGGCGACCCAGCCGCCGCAACGGGTTTCGGCCAGGATTTTCGGGGCTGGAACAGCAGCTACACCGGTGAGCCCATCCCTGTCGAGCAGATGCGGGAATGGCGTTCGGTCACGGTGGATCGGATCCTGGCACTGCAGCCGCGGCGCGTGCTGGAGATCGGCGCCGGCTCCGGACTGCTGCTGTCGCAGATCGCCCCGCACTGCCAGGAGTATGTCGCCACTGACCTGTCCGGGGTTGTCATCGGCAACCTCGCGGCGGCATTGCGGCACATCCCGTGGCGTGACCGTGTCCGGCTGCTGGCCCAGCCCGCCCACGTGCGGGCCGGACTGCCGCACAACCACTTCGACACCGTCGTCCTCAACTCGATCGTCCAGTATTTCCCGAACGCGGGGTACCTGAAACAGGTCATCGACAACGTCATGGACCTACTGGCCCCCGGCGGCACCCTGTTCCTCGGTGATATCCGCAATCTCACCCTGCGGAGCGCGTTCTACACGTCTGTCGCGTATGCCCAAACCGCCGGTGACGCCGACGAGATCCGCAGACGGGTCCGCCGCGCCGTCATCAGCGAATCCGAATTGCTGCTGGCGCCCGAATTTTTCACGACCTGGGCGGCCGATCATTCGTCGGTGGCCGGGATCGACATCCAGCTCAAACGCGGGTCCGCCGACAACGAGCTGAACCGGTACCGCTACGACGTGGTCGTACACAAGTCGCCGGCCCCGGTGCGGTCACTTGCCACTGCACCCAGGTGGCCGTGGAGCGGGGGCGCGCAGTTGCTCGCCCGGTTGCGCTCGGATCGTCCCGCCGCCGTGCGCATCACCGACATTCCCCGCATAGGACTGATCGACGACGTACTCCGCGAGCAGTCCCTCGTCGCCGGTCTGTCCCCGGCCGACGCCGGTACCCGTGTTGAGAGCGTCAGGCCCGAAGAGCTGTACCGCCTCGGGGCGGCCGCCGGATACCGCGTCGCGGTCACCTGGGGTGCCCAGCCCGGAACCCTCGACGCCGTCTTCCTGACCGACGAAGCGCCATTGACCGATGTGTATCTGTCCGGCAGGGACATTCGGCGGGGCGCCGCTCACGCCAACGACCCGCACACCAGCAGCACGATCGATGCGGTGCGCCGGCAGTTGAGCGCGCAGCTGCCCGCCTACATGGTGCCGGGGCACATAGTAGTGCTCGACGAGTTCCCTCTGACATCGTCGGGCAAGTTGGACCGGAAGTCTCTGCCCGCACCGGAATATCAAGACGCGCAACACTATCGGGCGCCGGTCGGCGTCGTCGAGGAGATTCTGGCCGGGATCTACGCCCAGGTGCTGGGGTTGGCGCGGGTCGGCGTGGACGAATCCTTCTTCGAGTTGGGCGGCGACAGCATCCTGTCGATGCAGGTGGTCGCGCGGGCGCGGGCCGCCGGGGTGCTCTGTAAGCCCCGCGACATCTTCGTGGAACAGACCGTTGCCGGGGTGGCCAGGGTGGCCACGGCCACCGACGGCGCCGTCGGCGTGGTCGACGACGACGGCGGGACGGTTCCGGCCACTCCGATCATGTGGTGGTGGCGCGGCCTCGAAGGCGGCCGCGACCAGTTCAGTCAGGCCGTGGTGTTGCAGGCGCCCGCCGACGTGACCGAGGACGACGTGGCGGTCGTGCTGCAGGCCCTGCTCGACCACCATCCCATGCTTCGGCTACGAGTCGTCGAAGACGCGTCGGGGCAATGGTCACTCACGGTGCCCGACCCGGGTACGGTGTCCGCGGCGAGCTGCCTGCAGACAGTGCCGGAATGGTCCGATGAGGCGCTGACGGCGACCCGGTCGCGCCTGCGGCCGGCCGCAGGAGTGATGTTGAGCGCCCTGTGGGTGGCCGGCGATCGACAGCTGGTCTTGATAATTCATCACCTGGCCGTCGACGGCGTATCGTGGCGAATCCTGCTCAGCGACTGGATAACCGGGTGGGCTCAGCACAGTCATGGACAGCATGTGGCCTTGTCCGGAACCGGCACATCTTTTCGGCGCTGGGCGTCGCTGCTGGGCGAGTATGCGGGCCGCCCCGAGGTGGTGCGAACGGCGCGGGCATGGCGGCAGGTGTTGGCGACTCCCGCCGCGCTACCGGGGGTTCGTCCGGACGTGGACACCCACGCCGGTGCAGGCCACCTGTCGGTGTCTCTCGACGCCGAGACCACATCCATGCTGCTCGGTGCCGTACCGGCAGCCTTTCATGCCGGCCTGCAAGACATCCTGCTGATCGCCTTCGGTTTGGCATGGGCAGAGTTCGCCGGCCGCGGGCGCACCGCGATCGGCATCGACGTCGAAGGGCACGGACGATACGAGGACGTGGTGGCGGATGTCGACCTGTCCCGCACCGTCGGTTGGTTCACCACGAAATACCCGGTGGCCCTCGAAGTGGACCGGATGGACTGGACGCAGGTCGTCACCGGCGACCCGGCGCTGGGCGCAGTGATCAAGGCAACAAAGGAACAGCTGCGCGCGCTCCCGCACCCGCTGACTTTCGGGGTGTTGCGTTACCTCAACGAGGACGTTGACCTGTCCGGCCCCGATCCGGCAGTCCTGTTCAATTACCTGGGCCGGCTGGGTGATTCGCTGGCGCTGCTGCCCGCAGACGGTTGGCGCCCGGTGCAGCGGCCACTACCCACTGACGCGATCCCGACTCCGTTGACGCACGCCCTCGCGGTCAATGCCGGCACGCTCTACACCGGGGAAGGGCCGCGCCTGCAGGCGAACTGGACATGGGCGCGCTCGGCCCTGGACGAAACGCAGATGAGTCGGCTGAGCCAACTCTGGTTCGACGCCCTGGCCGGCGTATGCGCGCACGTGCGACGCGGCGGAGGGGGGCTGACGCCGTCCGACATCGCTCCGGCCCGGTTGAGTCAGTGCCAGATCGATGAGCTGCAGTGCGGTCAACCGGTTGCCGACGTGCTGCCGCTGACCCCGTTGCAACGAGGGTTGCTCTTTCACGCGGACACCGCGGAGGACGATGTCTATGCGGTGCAACTGGATTTCACCGTCACAGGTCCGCTCGATCCCGATCGCCTGCACGCCGCGATACGGGCCGTGGCCGCGCGGCATCCCCACCTGTGCGCCCGATTCACCGAAGAGTTCGACGAACCGGTGCAGATCATCCCTGCCCGTCCGGACGTGCCGTGGCAGTACCTGGAACTCGAGAACCACCAGATCGAGGCGGTATGCGCGGCCGAGCGTGCCGCCGTCTGCGACCTGACGAACCCGCCCGCGCTGCGGACGGCTCTGATCCGCACCGGCGAACACCGGCACACCTTCGTCCTCACGAACCACCACGTCGTGCTCGACGGCTGGTCGCTGCCGATCCTGCTGCAAGAGATTTTCGCCAGTTATCACGGGCACGCGCTGGCTTCTCCCGTGCCGTTCCGCCGTTATGTCACCTGGCTCGCCGATCGAGATGTCTCCGCGGCCCGGGCCGTATGGCAGGAGATGCTGGCCGGTTTCGAGGTACCGACGCTCGTCGCGCCGGGCAATCAGTTGCAGGCAGGGCGGCAAAGTGCTGCCTCGTTCACGCTGCCCGCCGAAATAACTACGGCGGTCGGCGATTTGGCGCGCTCCTGTCACACCACCGCCAATATCGTGCTGCAAGGCGCGTGGGCGCAGCTGCTGATGTGGCTGACCGGAAGCCGCGACGTCGTCTTCGGGACCGTCGTCGCCGGGAGGCCGTCCGAGCTGGCCGGCGCCGAGACGATGCTGGGACTCTTGATCAACACGGTGCCGGTGCGCGCCACGATCACCGCGGCCACCACCACCGTAGAACTCGTCGACTTTCTGCAACGCGCCAACAACGACACCCTGGAGCATCAGCATCTGGCGCTCAACGAGATTCATCGCATCGCCGGCCAGCAACTGCTGTTCGACACGCTTTTCGTATACCAGAACTACCCGGTGGACACCGCGGCGCTGCTCGATGCCCAAGATCTGGTCATCGCCCAAGGCGTCGGCCGCGACCTGACCCACTACCCGTTGACCATTCGCGTCCTGCCAGGGACCGAGTTGACCCTGCGGGTGCAATTCGACGCCGACCGGTTCGCCGCCGAAGACATCAACACGCTTGTCGCGCGGTTCGAACATCTGTTGGCGGCCATGACCGCGGACCCGGCGCGCCGATTGTGCTCTCTCGATGTGCTCGACGACGATGAGCATGTCCGGCTGGCCGAGTGGGGCAACCGGGCGGTGCTGGGTCGGCCGGCCGACGAGACAGCGTCGATTCCGGTGACGATAGCGGGTTTGTGGGGTGCTCAGGTTGGGCGTACCCCCGCGGCGGTCGCGGTGTGCGCCGACGGCGATTCGATGACTTACCGCGAGCTCGACGACCTCGCGGATCGAATCGCGCAGCTGTTGGCAAGACACGGTGCCGGCCCTGGAACGGTTGTCGCTCTGCTGCTTTCGAGATCCGCCCCGGCCATCGCGGCGATTCTGGCGGTGCTGAAAACGGGGGCAGCCTATTTGCCGATCGACCCGGGACTGCCCGCGGCGAGGATCGAATTCATGCTCACCGACGCCGCGCCGATGGTCGCGCTCACCACCGGTGCCCTGGCTGCACGGCTCGACGGGTTCGCCGGCCCGGTGATCGATGTCGATCACTCTGACCTGCAGGAGTTCCCGGGCACACCGCTGCCGGGACCGGCGCCCGACGACATCGCCTACCTCATCTACACCTCTGGCACTACCGGAGATCCCAAAGGTGTTGCCATAACTCATCACAACGTGACCGAAATGCTCAAGGTGCTGGCTGACCGCCTGCCGCGCCAGGGAGTGTGGTCGCAATGTCATTCGCTGGCTTTCGATTTCTCGGTGTGGGAGATCTTCGGCGCGCTGCTCAGTGGTGGGCGGCTGGTCGTGGTGCCCGACTCAGTGGCCCGTTCGGCGCAGGACCTCCATGCCATGCTGGTCGCTGAAGAGGTCAGCGTGTTGAGCCAAACCCCTTCTGCCTTCTACGCGTTGCAGTCCGCGGACGCGGTCAGCTCCGAGTCGAGCCTTCGATCGCAGCTCGACACCGTGGTCTTCGGTGGCGAAGCGCTCGAACCGCAGCGGCTCGGCGCATGGCTGGACGATCACCGCGGCTTACCGCATCTGCTCAACCTCTATGGCATCACCGAGACGACGGTGCACGCGTCGATACGGGAGATCGTCGCCGACGATCGTGACAGAGCTTGCAGCCCCATCGGAAGGCCGCTGGATCACCTCGGCTTTCTCGTGCTGGACGGCTGGCTGCGACCGGTGCCCGTGGGTGTGGTGGGTGAGCTGTACGTCGCCGGTGCGGGGCTGGGAACCGGTTATGTCGGACGGCCCGGGCTGACGGCAGCGCGATTTGTGGCGTGCCCGTTCGGCGCTCCCGGAACCCGCATGTATCGCACCGGGGACCTGGCGTCGTGGGGCGCCGACGGGGAACTGGTGTATGTGGGGCGGGGTGATCATCAGGTCAAGATCCGTGGCTATCGCATCGAACTCGGAGAAGTCCGCGCGGCTCTGGCCGGGTTGCCCGGGGTGGAGCAGGCGGTGGTCATTGCCCGCGAGGACCGTCCCGGGGACAAACGGCTCGTCGGTTACCTCACCGAGTCAGTGCCCGGTGTGGTCGACGCGTCAGCAGCGCGGCAAGCGCTCACTCAGTTGCTGCCCGCGTACATGGTGCCGGCCGCGCTCGTGGTGGTCGACGCGATGCCGTTGACCGTCAACGGCAAACTCGACCAGCGGGCTCTGCCCATGCCGGATTACGGCGCCGGGGTGTCTAGTGCTCCCGCCAATCCGCTCGAGGAGATCCTGGCCGGTATCCAAGCGCAGATACTCGGTCTGGAGCGGGTAGGCGCGGAGGAGTCATTCTTCGATTTGGGCGGTGATTCGCTGTCAGCGATGCGTCTGGTCGCCGCAGTCAACACCACACTCCATGCCGGGCTGTCGGTGCGCATGGTGTTCGAGTCGCCGACAGTTGCCCTGCTGGCGGCGCGCGTCGGTTCCACCCCTGCCGGCCGGGATCCGCTGACCGCGGGCCGGCGGCCCGCCGTAGTTCCGTTGTCGTCCGCGCAGAGCCGATTGTGGTTCCTGCACCAATTCCACGGCCCCTCAGCGATATACAACATTCCGGTGGTGTTGCGGCTGCGCGGGCAGTTGGACGAGAACGCCTTGGGCGCGGCGTTCGTCGACGTGCTCACCCGCCACGAAATCCTGCGCACGGTGTTCGCGATGTCGGAGGGGATACCGCAGCAGGTGGTGCTGCCCGTCGGCAAGGCGGACCCGGGCTGGCGCACCATCGACGCGACAGCGTGGCCGGACCGGCAGCTCACCGAGGCCATCGACGCGGTGGGCCGGTACGCATTCGACCTGACCACTGAAATCCCAATACGAGCAGAGCTTTTCGCGGTGAAACCGGACGAGCACCTGCTGGCGATCGTCGTGCACCACATTGCGGGGGACGGGTGGTCGGTGGCCCCGCTGGCCCGCGACCTGGGACTGGCCTACGCGGCGCGGTGCGCGGCGGGCTCGCCGCAATGGTCGGAGTTGCCGGCCCAGTACGCCGATTACGCGCTGTGGCAACGAGAGAGCCTCGGCGATCCGTCGGATCCGGACAGCCGGTTGAGTCGCCAACTGGCCTACTGGGAAGACGTGCTGGCCGGCCTTCCCGAACGGGTGCAGTTGCCCACCGACCGCCCCTACCCGTCGGCGGCCGACTATCGCGGTGCCAGCGTGGCGGTGGAGTGGCCGGTGCAGTTGCAGCGGCAGGTGCGCGATCTGGCCCGCGCGCACCACGCGACCGCTTTCATGGTGGTGCAGGCCGCGCTCGCGGTGTTGTTGGCCAAACTCAGCGCCAGTTCTGATGTCGCAGTCGGGTTTCCGATCGCCGGCCGCAGCGACCCGGCGCTGGATGATCTGGTGGGGTGTTTTGTCAACACCCTGGTGCTGCGGGTCGATATCGCCGGTGACCCGACGGTGGGTGAGCTGCTGGACCAGGTGCGCGAGCGCAGCCTGGCGGCCTACGAACACCAGGACGTGCCTTTCGAGCTCCTGGTCGAGCGACTCAATCCGACCCGGTCACTGACCCACCACCCGCTGATTCAGGTGCTGTTGGCCTGGCAGAACAACATCGCGCCGCGTTCGGTTCTGGGCGAGCTGCAGGTCGAGCCGCTGCCCATCGATACCCACACCGCCCGAATGGATCTCGCATTTTCGCTGTCCGAGCGATTTACCGGGACCGGAGAACTCGCGGGGATCGGTGGGTCGGTGGAGTTCCGCACCGATGTCTTCGACACGGCCACGGTCGAGAACGTGGTGTCGCGGCTGCAGCGCCTCCTGCAGGCCATGACGGCCGGGCCGAACATGCCGGTGTCGTCCCTGCACCTGCTCGAGGCCGCCGAACTGACGAGACTGTACGGCTGGGGCAACCGCGCCGTGCTGACGCAACCCGCACCGCCGGCGACATCGATCCCGGCGGCTCTGGCTGCCCAGGTCCGGCGCACTCCCGACGCCGATGCGTTGACCTGTGACGGGCGGTCGATGACGTATCGACAACTCGACGAGGCGTCAAATCGCCTGGCACATCTGCTCGCCGAGCACGGCGCGGCGCCGGGGGCCTGCGTGGCGTTGCGGTTCGCAAGGTGCAGCGAGGCCATCGTGGCGATAGCGGCGGTGCTGAAGACGGGTGCCGCCTACCTGCCGATCGACCCGGCCTGGCCGGCCGCCCGGGTCGAGTTCATGATCGGGGACGCGGCGCCCGTCGTCGCCCTCACCGGACTGGCCGGCAGCTTCGACGGCTACGACCTGACGGTCATCGATATCGGCGACCCGAGAATCGCGAACTGCCCCGCCACCGGCCTGCCGGCGCCCTCGGCGCAGGACGTCGCATACCTCATCTACACCTCGGGCACCACCGGAGTACCCAAAGGCGTTGCTGTCACTCATCACAACGTCACGCAACTCGTCGGGACGCTGGATGACTCGCTGCCTCCCGCGGGCGTCTGGGCGCAGTGCCACTCCTATGCCTTCGACGTGTCGGTGTGGGAGGTCTGGGGTGCGTTGTTGCGCGGCGCCCGACTGGTCGTGGTGCCCGAGGACGTGCTGGCTGCGACCGACGACTTTCACGACCTGCTGGTCGCCGAGCAGGTCAGTGTGCTCGATCTGAGTCCGTCTGCGGCACAACTCCTTTCCCCGCACGGCCTCGAGTCCCTGGCCCTGGTCGTCGGTGGTGAAGCCTGCCCGGCCGATGTGGTGGACCGGTGGACCGCTGATGGCCGGCTGATGATCAACGCCTACGGACCGACCGAGGCGACGGTCGACGCCGCCAGAAGCGCGCCGCTGACGGGCGGCGTGCCCCCGATCGGATCGCCGGTGTCGTCGGCGGCGCTATTCGTCCTGGACGAGCGGTTGCGACCGTCGCCCGCCGGGGTGGTGGGGGAGTTGTATATTGCAGGGCATGGCCTCGGCGTGGGGTATTGGCGCAGAACGGCTTTGACCGCGTCGCGGTTTGTCGCGTGCCCGTTCGGCGGGACCGGAACACGGATGTACCGGACCGGGGACCTTGCCTACTGGGGTGCTGACGGGCAGTTGCGGTACGTCGGGCGCGCCGACCAACAGGTCAAGATCCGCGGCTACCGCGTCGAACTCGGAGAGGTGCAGGCAGCGCTGGCCACCGTCGAAGGGGTCGATCACGCGGTGGTGATCGCCCGCGAGGACCGTCCCGGGGACACCCGCCTGGTGGGATACATCACCGGAACAGCGGACCCGATCCGGGTCCGCGCCGACTTGGCCGGACGCCTGCCGTCGTACCTGGTGCCCGCCGCCGTGGTCGCCGTCGACACAATCCCGTTGACGATCAACGGAAAACTCGATTTCCGCGCCCTTCCGGCACCGGACTACCACGATGCGGTCCAGTATCGCGCCCCCGCCACCCCCCTCGAAGAAATCCTGGCGGCCAGCTACGCCGAGGTTCTCGGCCTGCCCAAGGTCGGCGTCGACGAATCGTTCTTCGATCTGGGCGGCGACAGCATCTCGGCCATGCGGGTGATCGCCGCGATCAACAAGGCCCTCGATGTGCCGGTGAGCGTACGCACCCTATTCGACACACCCACGGTGCGCGGGCTAAGCCGGGTGATCGGCACGGCACCGGCCGTCGATCCGCGCTATGCCGCCGTGCACGGGCAGGGCGCCGGCGAGATACACGCCGCTGATCTGTCGCTGGACAAGTTCATCGACGCCGCGACGCTCAATGATGCGCCCGGCCTGCCGGGGCCGAGCGCGGAGGTGCGAACCGTCCTGTTGACCGGCGCAACCGGTTTCGTCGGGCGCTACCTGGTCCTGCAGTGGTTGCAGCAGCTGGAACTGATCGGCGGGACACTGATCTGCCTGGTGCGTGGGCAATCGGACGAGGACGCGCGGCGGCGCCTGGACGAGACCTTCGACAGCGACCCGCACCTGTGGCGCCTCTATCAGGAGCTGGCCGCCGACCGTTTGCAGGTGATCGCCGCTGACAAGGACCAGGTCGATCTGGGACTCGACCGGCGGATTTGGGACCGCCTGGCCGAAACGGTTGACCTGATCGTGGATTCCGCGGCGGTGGTCAGCGCGGTTCTGCCCTATCGCGACCTGTTCGGGCCCAACGTGGTGGGGACCGCCGAACTGATCCGGCTCGCCATCAGCACCAAGTTGAAGGCCTACGCATTCGTGTCCACGGCTGACGTCGGGCGCCAGGTCGAGCCGTCTGAATTCACCGAAGACGCCGATATCCGAGTCGTGAGTCCCAGCCGCGCCATCGCCGCCGACCCGGCCAACGGTTACGGCAACAGCAAGTGGGCCGGTGAGGTGTTACTGCGTGAGGCCAACGACCTGTGCGGGCTTCCTGTCACGGTCTTCCGCTGCGGCATGGTGCTCGCCGACACCACCTTCGCGGGCCAACTGAACCTGTCGGACACCTTCAGCCGGATGGTGCTGAGCCTGGTGTCGACCGGCATCGCGCCGGCATCGTTCTACCGACCTGATCCCGACGGCAACCGGCCGAGGGCGCATTTCGACGGACTGCCCGTCAACTTCGTCGCCGAGGCGATCACCACTCTGGGCGCCCAGAGCGGTTCCTCGGTGACCGGGTTCCAGACCTACCACGTCATGAATCCACACGACGACGGCATCGGACTGGACGAGTACGTCGACTGGCTCGTCGAGGCCGGCTACCCGCTCCGGCGCATCACCGACTTCGGCGAGTGGGTGCGCCAATTCGAGGCAACCCTGCATACCTTGCCGGAGTGGCAGCGCCGCCATTCCGTGCTGCCGATGTTGACGGCCCGCAATTCCGCTGCGGTGCAGCCACTCCCGCCGACGAACGGTGCCTACGCGCCCACCGATCGATTCCGCGCCGCGGTGCTGGAGTCCAAGATCGGTCCCGACAAGGACAATCCGGATATTCCGCACATCTCCCCGCCGGTCATCGTCAAGTACGTGACCGATCTGCAGTTGCTCGGACTGCTCGGTGCAGGACCACCCGAATGCTGAGTCTGCTTCGCCCGCACTGGGTCTCGATGACCATGAGTATGTCGCTGCTCAGTGCCGCGACAGTGCTCATCATCTGGCAACCGCTGCTGGTCGGCCGGCTCGTCGACCGGGCGACGACGGGTGCGCTGCACCTCGGCGCCGCACTCGCGGTGCTCGCTGTCCTGATGTGCCAGCTCGCGCTGGAAGGCGTGGGGCACTTCCAGCTGGACCGCACCGGTGAAAGGATCGTGCTGCGGCTGCGCGCCGAGTTCACCGAACATGTCGTACGCCTGCCGATCGGACTGCTCGACCGGGCCCGCACCGGTGACCTGCTGGCCCGCGGAACGAGCGATGCCGGGCAGTTGCGAGACATGCCCCGCGCCGTGGGCGACATCGCGTTCGGAATGCTGACGCTGCTGGGCGCGGGAGCGTTCATGCTGTCGATCGACGCGCTCACCTTGTGTGTGGTGGTAGCGGTCATGACGGTTGCGTTCGGTGCCGGTAGCCCGTTCCTGTCCCGGATCCAGCGTGACTCACTGAATCGCCAAGTGGCCCTGAGTGACTACACGGCCGGCTTGGACCGGGCGCTGGGCGCGGCCCGCACGGTCAAACTGTTCGGGGCCGAAGGCCGCGAAGTGGGATTCATCGGTCTCAGCGGGGCAGCCGCCTACCGGGCCGGGGTGCGGGTGGCGTCGTCCACGGCCATCAACATCCTGGCAATCCGGCTGGGCGTCACGGTCTCGTTCCTGACCATCATGGTCATCGACGGACGCCGGGTGGCCGACGGAGGACTGTCCGTGGGTCACTTCGTCAGCCTCTTCGCTTTCGCCATGTACGCGGTCTTCCCGATCACCGCCGGCTTCGCCGCACTCGCCACCTTCCGCACCGCCGCGGGTGCGTATCAGCACCTCGTCACCACCCTGCGCGAGCTGCCCGAGGGCGACCCACCGGTGCGTGCGGAGGCCGCCGCGCCGCCGAGCCCGATGCCGCACGCGGCCGGCGCGCCATTGGTCGAGTTCGACCACGTGTCGTTCTCCTATGGTTCCGGCGCAGCGGTGCTCGACGATGTCTCTTTCACACTCCACGGAGATCAGATCACCGCGCTGATCGGCCCGTCCGGCGCGGGAAAATCGACGATCCTCGCGCTGCTGTGCCGCTTTCACGATCCCGACGCCGGGACGATCCGGTGGGAAGGCCAGGACATCCGCACCATGACGCTGCGGGACCTGCGCGGTCGACTCGGGCTGTTGGAGCAGGACGCGCCCGTGCTGCACGGCAGCATTCGTGACAACCTGCTCATCGCCGACCCCGACGCCACCGACGACGACCTTTGGCGCGTCCTGCGACAAGCAAACATCGCCGACGAGATCGCCTGTCTGCCAAACCAACTCGACAGCCCCGTGCTGGAGCGGGGCCGCAGCCTGTCTGGTGGGCAGCGCCAGCGCCTGGCCCTGGCCAGGGCTTTCCTGTCCCGGTCGCAGCTCATCCTGATGGACGAACCGACCTCACATCTCGACCGCGCCAACGAGTACGACGTCATGGCCAATCTTCTGCACGCGCGCGGGCGGCGCAGCATTCTCGTGGTGGCGCACCGCTTGTCCACCGTCACCAACGCCGGGCAGATCCTCGTTCTGCAGGGCGGCCGCATCCAGGCCACCGGAACCCATACCGAGCTGATGGGCACGCCGATCTACCGCGAATTGATCGAACACGAACTCGTGCGGCACTAGAGAGCCAGGGGAGAGATCACCGTGCTGTACCGGATCAGTCTGCTGGCCATCGCGTTCCCGCGACGGGTCATCTCTGTGGCCCTGCTGGTGCTGGTCGGCGCCGCGATCTTCGGTGTCCCAGTGGTCAGGCAACTTTCGGGCGGGGGCGGGCTCGACCCCGGCGCGGAATCATCCAAAGCCACCGAGCTGCTGTCCCGCAAATTCGACCAGGGTGACACGACCCTGGTGATCGCCGTGACCTCTCCGGACGGCGCGAACTCGGCTCGGGCCAAGGCGGTCGGCACCGATCTCGTTCGGCGGCTGAAGAACTCGCCGGATGTGCGCGAAGTGCAGTCGGGCTGGACCGCACCACCGGAAGCGGCGCCGGCATTCTTCAGCAAGGACGCCAAGACGGGCCTGATCGTGGCCGCCATCGGCGGCGGTGAGAACAGAGCACAGCAGAACGCCATGCGACTGTCCGACGAACTCGTCCATGACCGCGACGGGGTCACGGTGCGGGCCGGCGGCGACGCCGCCGTCTCCTGGCAGGTGAACGCCCAGACCCAAAAAGACCTTTTTCTGATGGAATCCGTCGCGCTGCCGCTGAGCTTTGTCGTGCTGGTCTGGGTGTTCGGCGGACTGGTCGCCGCGGCGCTGCCGGTGGCGGTCGGTGTCTTCGCGATCCTGGGCTCACTCGCCTGCCTGCGCACCATCGCACTGTTCACCAACGTGTCGATTTTCGCCTTGAACCTTTCGGTCGCGATGGGCATGGCGCTGGCGGTGGACTACACGCTGCTGATCCTCAACCGGTTTCGGGATGAGCTGGCGGCGGGCCAGACCCGGAACGATGCGCTGGTCCGCACCATGGCCACCGCCGGGCGCACCGTGCTGTTCTCGGCGATGACGGTGGCGTTGTCCATGTCGACGATGGTGCTCTTCCCGCCGTACTTCCTGAAATCCTTCGCCTATGCCGGATCTGCGGTGGTGGCGTTTGCCGCGGCGGCAGCGATCATCGTGACGCCGGCGGCGATCGTGCTGCTGGATCGCCGTCTGGATTCCGGGGATGTGCGCCCGTTGCTGCGCCGAATCTTCTGGGGCAGCGCCGGCCGAAGCCGATCCCGGCAGCAGCGAACCTGGTATGACTGGGCCAAATCGGTGATGCGCCACGCGCTGCCCATCGGCCTCGCTGTCGTCGCTGTGCTGTTGCTGCTCGGCTCACCGTTTCACCGTGCGCGGTGGGGCTTCGCGGACGACCGGATCCTGCCCACCTCAGCCTCGGCCCGCCAGGTGGGAGACTTGTTGCGCAACGACTTCCCGAACCGGGGAGTGCCCGACATCACCGTCGTGTTGCCGGACGCTGCCAATCTCAGTGCAGCCGAACTCGATTCGTATGCCGCCGCGCTGTCGCAGGTGCCCGAGGTGGAGTGGGTCGCCTGGCTGGGCGGCACGTTCGTCGACGGCAGACGGTTCGGTCCACCCTCGGCCCCCTACGGGATCAGGGACGGCAGCGCCTTTCTGACCGTCGGCACCGCCGCGCCGCTGTACACCATCGCCTCAACCACCCAGCTGGACCGGCTGCACGCCGTCCCTACTCCGAAGGGCAGACCCGCCTGGCTCACCGGTGTGGCACAGAGTAATCGGGACAGTGTGCACGCCATCGCATCCCGGCTGCCGGTGGTGCTGGCGTTGATCGCCGCGATCACCCTGGTGCTGGTATTCCTGTTGACCGGAAGCGCGGTGTTGCCCGTCAAAGCACTGTTGATGAACACGCTGTCGCTGACCGCCGCGTTCGGTGCCCTGGTGTGGGTATTCCAGGAGGGCCATCTGGGCGGGCTGGGCACGGCGGCCACCGGCACCCTGGGTGTCGAGTTGCCAGTTCTGTTGTTCTGCATCGCTTTTGGCCTGTCCATGGACTACGAAGTGTTCCTGATATCGCGGATCCGGGAGTACTGGCTGGCATCGGAACAGGGGCCGGGCGCCAACGACGAGAGCGTCGCGCTCGGGCTGGCGCACACAGCGCGGGTGATCACCGCCGCAGCGCTGATCATGACGATCTCTTTTTCCGCCCTGATGGCCGCGCAGGTGTCCTTCATGCGGCTGTTCGGATTCGGCTTGACCGTGGCGGTGGTCGCCGACGCCACTCTGGTCCGCATGTTGCTGGTGCCGGCGTTCATGCATGTGATGGGCCGGTTCAACTGGTGGGCACCGAAGCCCATGGCCCGCTTGCACGAGCGGGTCGGGCTGAGCGAGGAACTCCCAACCACTCGTTGAGGCGGTTGCGCCGCAAGAATTTCGCAAGAATTGCGACAAGATGCGGCAAGCGTTGCGGGGCAGGGTATGTATGCCGGCCCATCGGGCGGCCCCGGCAGGGTTGACCGCAACGCAGAAGGAAAGACACCGTGGACACCACTCATCCGCTGACGCTGACGACCGGACAGCTGTTCGCCGGATTCCGGATCATCCGGGTGCTCGGCGCCGGGGGAATGGGCACCGTATACCTGGCGGCGCACCCGCGACTGCCGCGCGAGAATGCCCTGAAAGTGCTGCCGGCGCAGTGGAGCGCCGACCCGGTGTACCGCGCGCGCTTCGAGCGCGAAGCCGAGTTGGCCGCGAATCTCTCGCACCCGCACATCGTCCAGGTCCACGATCGCGGTGAGCACGACGGTCAGTTCTGGCTCTCGATGGACTACGTGCCCGGGACGGACGCGGCCCGCCTGCTGCGCGAAAGATTCTCCGGCGGAATGCCGTTGGACGAGGTGGTGAAAATCATCGGCGCGGTCGCGTCGGCGCTGGACCACGCCCACCAGCGGGGGCTGCTGCACCGGGACGTCAAACCTGCCAACATCCTGCTCAAGGATGACGGCCCCCAACAGCGAGACGTTTTGCTCGCCGACTTCGGCATCGCGCGGCGCATCGACGACGTGGGCGGACTCACCTCCACGAACATGACAGTAGGGACGGTGAACTACTCCGCCCCCGAGCAGCTTCGCGGTGACCCGGTCGATGCGCGCGCCGATCAGTACGCGCTGGCCTGCACCGCGTTTCATCTGCTGACCGGCGCACCACCCTTCGACGACGCCAATTCCGCGGTGGTGATCGGTCGGCATGTAGGCGCGCCACCGCCCTCGATCGGGGCGCTGCGTCCCGAGTTGGCCGGGCTGGACTGGGTTTTCGCCACCGCGATGGCGAAGGAACCGGCCCACCGATTCGGCACTTGCCGGGAATTCGCCGACCATCTGGCCGGGCAACCGGCCCCGGCGTTCGCCTATGCAGGCGAGATCCCGGAAGGCTCGGTCCTGCAGTACCCGACGCACCCCTCGCTCAGCGCGACGCTGCCGGCTCTGCCACGAGTCACCGACGGGCGCGCCCGACGCACCCGGGTGCTCGTCGCCGCCCTGTTCTGCATCGCACTGCTTATCGGCGGCGGCATCATCGCGGGAGAAAAATTGATTTCCCACTACCGCTCGGGCGCGGCCGCCAAGACTCCGGTTGCCCTGCCTACCACCACCACTCCCACACCCAATACGGGGCCGTTCACCGGGTCGTTTCAGGTGGAGTACGGCGTGGTGACCGGCGTGGACGGCCAGCGTGCTGAGAAGCCGGTGCCGCCGACCAGCGAAACATGGTCGGTGCGATCGGTATGCGGTACCGCCGGATGCGTGGCAACCGCGTCACGGTACGGCGGTGAAACCATGCAGGTGCCGGAGATCGTGTTCGACCAGGTGGATGGGACGTGGGTGGCAGTCAGCGTCGGCTCGACCAACTGCGGTGACGCCGTAGGTGAAGTGTGGGAGACGTTCACGCTGCGGGCCCGGCCGGATGGCACGCTGGCCGGTGAAGCGACTCAGACCATGGCCAAGGGTTGCGCGAACAAGCGGACGGTAACTTTCACCCGCACCGGAGACGCCGACGTGAACAGCCTGCCGGATCCGGCCGCATTGCCCCCGCGGAAGACGTCACCGGCGGCGGCCCTGCACGGCCAGTACCACCAATTCTCGATCCAGCCGAATGGATTCAAAGATCAGAACGATCTTGCTGCCCGGACCGACTGCCTGCGCGCCGGTGATCGGTGCGTGACCCTGCTGCATACAGCGCCGGCCACCGCCATGGTGTTGATTTACGCCGACGGAACCTGGAACTATGACCGGGAATTCGACGGCACTTGTGGGCGGGGCCGCGCCACGCATGTGAGAATCGTTGTGCCCTTTGCCCTTCCGCAGCCGCCACAAGACCCGATCACGACGCTGAGCGGAAATGGCCACGAAGACCTCACGGGCGGTTGCCCCAGTACCGACGTCCAGGTGACCCTTACCCGCACCGGCGACTGAGGCGGCGGGTTATCGGGTTCAGGAAGTCGTCGCGATGTGCTGACGTGCCCGTGGGCTGAAGTGGAAGCGCCGGCCGGTCACCGATTCCGGAATCACCCGGACATAGTGCGATTTCTCTGAATCCGTCCAGGGCAGCAGGTGCGCGCGCTCGGCCTCGGCGATGTCGTCGTCGCTGCGCACAGAACGCGCGGTGCCCTTGACGATCACGCTCCAGCCCTCGGCGATGTTGTGGTCGTCCACCTCGAACACGACGTTGTTGTTGATCGCGGTGCTGACCAGTTTGGTCCCGCCGGCGGTCCGGAACAGGATGGTCTTGCGCTGTACGACGTAGTTCACCGGAAAGATCTCAGGGCGCCCGTCGACGGCAGTCACCAACCGGCCCAACGTCATACTCGCCAGCAGCTGCCAGCATTCGTGTGCGGACAGGATGGTGGCGCCGACGTGGTCCTCGCTCTGGTGCGTCATGACCTCAGACTATTGAATGAGGACCCCCCGGCGCGCCTGCCAAAGGTCCTCTTCTGGCGGTGACCAAAAGCCGTACGGCTCAGGTGACTGCGGTCCCGAAGAGGTGGCCGACCCCGTAGGTGAACGCCAGACCCGCGGCACCGCCTATGGTCACGCGCAGCACCGCGCGGCGCACGCTGCTGCCGCCGATCCGGGCACTCAGGGCACCCGCGACAGCCAACGCGACCAACACCGCGACAAACGTCACGGGCACCCGCCAGGCCGCCGGGGGCAGGAGAATCGCCGCAAGCGGAAGCAACGCTCCGCCGATGAAGGAACCGGCCGAGGCCGCCGCGGCGTGCCACGGGTTGGTCAGTTCCTCCGGATTGATCTGCAACTCGGCTTCAGCGTGCGCGGCGAACGCGTCATGGGCGGTCAGTTCCTTCGCCACCGTCACGGCGGTCGTCGGCGAAAGACCCTTGGCCTGGTAGATGGCGGTGAGCTCAGCCAATTCCGCCTCGGGCGTGTCGCGCAGTTCGTGACGTTCCTTGTGCAACAGGGCCTGTTCACTGTCGCGCTGACTGGACACCGAAACGTACTCGCCCAGCGCCATCGACACCGCGCCGGCCACCAGACCCGCCAGTCCGGCGGTGAAGATCGGGCCGCGTGCGGCGGTGGCTCCGGCGACGCCGACCACGATGCCGGCGACAGAGACCACCCCGTCGTTGGCGCCGAGCACCGCGGCCCGCAGCCAGTTCAACCTGCCGGACGCACCTTCGCGGTGTGGCTCGGACGGATGATGTCCTCGTTGATCCCCACGTCGGCTCTGTTGTTCGTCAACCACGGGGTAAAGCCAACAGCACCGGCGCGAGTACCGCCAGCAAGCCCAGGCTCACCAATCCCGTCGCAACAGGCGCCGCACCCAGAACACCACGGCGCCCAACGCGAGGAAAGCGGCACCCGCGATCACCGATGTCACCGGCAGGGCGAAGGCCACCACAATGCAGCCCAGCGCCCCGAACACCGGAACGACCTTGGGCAGAGCGCCCTCCTGTGGCCGCAGCGTGAAGGCGGATGCGTTGGCGATCGCGTAGTAGGCCAGCACAGCGAACGACGAGAATCCGATCGCGCCACGCAGATCGACCGCGGCGGCCAGTGCGGCGGCCACCACTCCGACCGCGATCTCGGCGCGATGCGGCACCGCGAACCGCGGATGCACCGCGTCGAGCTGGTGCGGAAGATGGTGGTCGCGTGCCATCGCCAAGGCGGTCCGTGACACCCCCAACAGCAGCGACAGCAGGGAACCGAGCGCCGCGAGCACCGCACCGACAGCGACGACCGGCACCAGCCAGCTCGCGCCCGCCACCCGCACCGCATCGACCAGGGGCGTGGCAGTCGAGGCGACCCGTCGCGGCCCGAGCACTGTCAGCACGGCGACCGCCACGGCGGCGTACACCACCAGCGTGATCGCCAGCGCGATCAGAATGGCGCGCGGGATGGTTCGGGCCGGGTCACGAACCTCCTCGCCCAGGGTGGCGATGCGGGCGTAGCCGGCGAACGCGAAGAACAGCAGCCCCGCCGACTGCAGCACGCCACCTGCCGAAATGCCGTGCAGCGTAGTGAGATTCGCGACAAGATCAGGCGGTCCGGATCCGAACGCGGCGAAGATGACGGCCATCAGCACGAGTAACACCGTCGCGACGATGCTCCGCGCCAGCCACGTCGACTTCTGCACGCCGAGGTAGTTGACGACGGTGAGGGCCAGCACCGAGATCACCGCGACCGCGTGTGCGTGGGCGGGCCAGGCGTACGTCCCGACGGTGAGAGCCATCGCCGCGCACGAGGCGGTCTTGCCGACGACGAAGCCCCAGCCCGCAAGATATCCCCAGAACTCGCCCAACCGCTCGCGGCCGTAGACGTAGGTTCCGCCCGACGCGGGATACAACGCCGCCAACCGCGCCGACGAACTCGCGTTGCAGTACGCCAGCACACCGGCCGCCGCCAGGCCGATCAACAAGCCGGCCCCGGCAGCCCGCGCCGCGGGCGCCAGCGCCGCGAAGATGCCGGCGCCGATCATGGAGCTCAGGCCGATCACCACCGCGTCGCCGACACCGAGGCTGCGTCGCAGCCGATTCGAAGGCCGGCCGTCGCTCGTCACCCGGCCACGCTATCCCGCCGCGGCGAGCAACTCCTCGAAGGCGTTGTCCATGCAGTGGGCGTAGTGGGCGGGATCGGGCAGCGCGTCGCGGTCCGCGGTGGCGCTGATCGACAGAATCCCGTTGTAGCTGGCCACGACATGGCACAGGTTCAAGCCGCCGATCAGCGGGCCGAGGCCGGCGGCGCGCAGCAGCCGGGCACCGCGGAAGAAGATCGGAGCCGGCGGACCCGGGACGTTGGTGACGGTCGTATTGGCGACGGTGGGCCCCGAGAAAGGAAGCACGCTGGCGGCCTTGGCGGTGACCCCGAGCAGGGCCGTCGGCAGGGTCGCCACCAGTTCCAGCATCTGCGTCCTGGTCGTCTGCTCGGCTTCCGAGCGGCTCTGCGCGGTCGACTCGGCAATAGCGGTCAGCCGTTCGAGCGGATCGGCGATGTCGGTCGCCAGCGTCTGGAGCCGGCCGGCCAGCATGTTCCCTTTGCCGCTGGTATCGCCGGACTCGCGCAGGGAGATCGGGCACGCCGCGACGAGCGACTCCTCGGGAAGCTCGTCGTGCCCGGCCAGGTACCGGCGAAGGGCGCCACCGACGTAGGCGAGGGCCACGTCGTTGACGGTCGCGCCGGGCACCCGCGCCTTGATCTTCTTGAAGTCGGCGAGATCGTGGAACCGGGCTTCGAAGACGCGATGCGGCGACGCCGTCTCGTTGAAGCGGGTCCTCGGTGCAAACGTGGGCCGGGCACCGTCGGCGACTCTGCTCACCAGGCCACTGGCCAGTTTGCCGGGCAGTCCGGCCAGTCCGCGGACCAGTTGCGGAGCACTCGACAGCACGACTTTGCCGGCCCGCACCGGGTACAGCGCCGCATTGACCGCCGTTCGGGACAGCAGGTCTGACGTCGAGGGCAGCGGGGCCGGGCGCCAGGGCCGGTCCGGGCCCGGCGGGCGTGGGCTGTCGGCGGCCAGGTCGTGCAAGGCCGCGATCATCTGGACGCTGGCCATCCCGTCCACTGCGCAGTGGTGCAGTTTCAGCGCCATGGCAAACGAGCCCGCGGGAACGCCGGGCACGGCGTTGAGCCCCTCGATGACCGTGATCTCCCACGGCGGACGGCGCAGATCGATCTGCCGGGCGTGCAGCCGGGCGACCTGGATGCACAGCTGCCGCCAGTCTCCTGGCTGTGGCAGCCCGATATGGCGCACGTGATATTCGAGGTCGAAGTTCGGGTCCTCCACCCAGTACGGCATGTGCAGGCCGCCCGGAAGCTCGGTCAGCCGCCGGCGGAAGACATCGGCCAGATGCAGCCTGGCGTCCAGTTCCTCCAAGATGCCCTTGAACGTCACCTTTCCGCCCGGTGCGGTGGACGGGTCGTAGATCAACAGCATTTGAATCTGCAACGGTGTGGCTGGGCCTTCGGCCCGCAGCATCATGTCGTCACTCCAACTCAACTGCTGCACGTCAAGCCCCCTTCGCGCTTCGCGTCTCACGTTCGCAACCAATGCTGCGCCACCGTTGACGCGTGCGTAACAAGATCGCCATCGAACCTACCTACGGTGAGGCGGTCTAGCGTCCGTCGGCGATGAGTCACGGACCCCCCTCAACGCACGATAGTGATAGGAACTCCATTGAGCGGAAACGCGGTCCGCCTGCAGGCGATCAACAATGTCGAGGCATATGTACCCCCGGCGATCAGTTTTGTACCGGGTGAAGCTCCGGGCGAGATCTTCGGCTCCAACGTCTTCACCAAGGCCGAGATGCAGGCGCGGTTGCCGAAAACGGTCTTCAAGTCGATCGTCGCCACCATCGAGAAGGGTGCTCCGCTGGACCCCGCCGTCGCCGACACGGTCGCGGTGGCGATGAAGGACTGGGCGCTGGAGAAAGGTGCCACGCACTACGCGCACGTCTTCTACCCGATGACCGGCCTGACCGCGGAGAAGCACGACAGTTTCCTGGAGCCGGTCTCCGACGGCGCCACCCTGGCCGAGTTCGCCGGCAAGACATTGATCCAGGGCGAGCCCGACGCTTCCAGCTTCCCGTCCGGCGGCCTGCGCAGCACCTTCGAGGCACGGGGCTACACCGGCTGGGATGTCACCAGCCCGGCCTACATCCTGGAAAACCCGAACGGCAACACGCTCTGCATCCCAACGGTTTTCGTCTCCATGACCGGCGAGGCGCTGGACTACAAGACCCCGCTGCTGCGCAGCCAGCAGGCCATGGGCATTCACGCCGAGCGCATCCTGAACCTCTTCGGTCACCAGGACCTCAACAAGGTCGTGTCCTTCTGCGGCCCCGAACAGGAGTACTTTCTGGTCGACCGGCACTTCTTCCTGGCCCGGCCCGACCTGATCAACGCCGGGCGCACGGTCTTCGGCGCCAAGCCGCCCAAGGGCCAGGAGTTCGACGACCACTATTTCGGCGCGGTGCCCGAGCGTGTCCTGGGCTTCATGATGGACACCGAGCGGGAGCTGTTCAAGCTCGGGATTCCGGCCAAGACCCGGCACAACGAGGTGGCCCCGGGCCAGTTCGAGGTGGCACCCATGTTCGAACGGGCCAACATCGCCTCGGACCACCAGCAGCTGCTGATGACGATCTTCAAGACGATCGCCAAGAAGCACGGCATGGAGTGTCTGTTCCACGAGAAGCCGTTCGCCGGCGTGAACGGCTCCGGCAAGCACGTCAACTTCTCGGTCGGCAACTCCGAGCTGGGGTCGCTGCTGGTGCCGGGCGACACGCCGCACGAGAACGCCCAGTTCCTGGTGTTCTGCGCGGCGGTGATCCGCGCCGTGCACAAGTTCGCCGGACTGCTCCGGGTGTCGGTGGCCTCGGCCACCAACGATCACCGGCTCGGTGCCAATGAGGCGCCGCCGGCGATCATCTCGATCTTCCTCGGCGAGCAGCTGGCCGACGTCTTCGAGCAGATCGCCAAGGGCGCGGCAACATCGTCAAAAGGCAAGGGCACCATGATCATCGGTGTCGACACGCTGCCGCCGCTGCCGACCGATGCCGGCGACCGCAACCGCACCAGCCCGTTCGCGTTCACCGGTAACCGGTTCGAGTTCCGGGCACCGGGGTCCGGGCAGACGGTCGCGGTGCCGATGATCATCCTCAACACGATCATGGCCGACTCGTTCGACTACATGGCGACGATCCTCGAGCAGGCGGTGGAGGCCGGCGAGGATTTCGACGCCGCGGTGCAGAAACTGCTCACCGATGTCATCACCGAGCACGGCGCCGTGGTGTTCAACGGCGACGGGTACTCGGAGAATTGGCAGATAGAGGCCGCTGAGCGCGGATTGCCGAACCTGAAGACGACGCTGGACGCCATCCCGGAGCTGATCAAGCCGGAAGCGGTGGCGGTCTTCGAGAAGTACGGAGTCTTCAACGAACGGGAGCTGCACAGCCGCTACGAGGTGCGCTTGGAGCAGTACGCACTCACCATCGCGGTGGAGGCTAAGCTGGCGCTGGAAATGGGCACGACGGTCATTCTGCCGGCGGCCTTGCGTTACCAGACGGAGCTCGCCCAGAACGTCGCCACTTTGAAGGCGGCCGGTGTCGAGCCGAACACCGCAGCGCTGGAAGCAGTTTCGGCTCCGCTCACGGACCTGACCTCGGCGCTGGCGACATTGAAGGCGGCGTTGTCGGACCACTCGTCGAGCACCGCGCTGGACGAGGCCACCCACGCTCAGAAGGAGCTGCTGCCGGCGATGGATGCGGTGCGGGCGGCGACTGACGCACTGGAAGGCATTGTGGCGGACGACCTTTGGCCGTTACCCACTTACCAGGAGATGCTCTACATCCTCTGAGAGACCGTCGTCGGGCGTGAGGGCCGGCCGCAACAGCGGACCTGGTGATTCCCGGCCCTCACGTCCGGCGACCCGTGTCATCCCAGGTGGTCGGCGTCATCGGGACGGCCGGCGAGTCGGTGAAAGAGCTGTCGGCAAGCGTGGCCAATCCGGCGGCGTCTATGCCGGATACCGTTGCGGTTCCGGTGAATCCGAATGATCCTGCCCCGGCGCTCGAGTGTCCGGCCGGCGGTTCCGGCGGCGCCGCCGGCTCCTCGATGGTCAGAAACTCGTCGCGGTAGCCACGGCTGTCGACGGTGCAGCGACGGCGCCGGCGGGGCGCAACCGCACCTCTGGCATCGGCTGCGGCGGACGTGGCGATCTGCGCCCCAGGGGCACTCGCTGCCGCCTTGGTGCGCAGAGCGGGACCGAGCGTCGGCCCGGCGCCGGGACCCGGGCCGACAAGATATGCGACACCAAGGGCGGGCGTCGGTGCGGGTGCGCCGGCAGGAGCGGGAGCAACCGGCGTCTGCGGGGCAGGGGCAGCGCCGGGTGCCGGTGCCGCACCCGCCGTCAGGGGCGCGGTGATGCCGGCGCCGGGCACGACGCGTTCGGCGGCCGCGACGGGTGCTTCGGCGCCGGCTTCGGCGGCGACGGCGGGGAGGGCGCACAACGTGGAGAGGCCGAGCGCGAGCGGGATCGCGGCGAACCCGGGGGCCGCGACCACGGTATAGATGGGAGAGCCCAACAACGCGAACGTTGCGGCGTAGGCAAACACGTAGATCAGGGGGAGCCAGGTGGTCAACGCGGCCGCCGGGTTGGTGGCGAAGTCGGTGATGATCTGCACTACCGTGCCGAACGGGTTGGTGACCAGGCTCTTGAGCACCCGGTACATGCTCGAGAAATGTTCGGACCAGGCCAACGCTTCTTCGATGGGATCGGTGGGAGGCAGTTTCGCCGGTTCCGCGGTGCCGATCGGCGGCGCCGCGTCCGTGGGCGTCACCGAAGTGACCGCCGATGACGAAAGTGCCTGGTACACAGTCATCGTCGTGGCTGCCTGAATCCACATCCGCACATAGTCGGCCTCGTTGAGCGCGATCGGGATCGTGTTGAGCCCGAAGAAGTTCGTCGCGACCAGTACGCCGTGCACCGCATGGTTTGCGGCCAGTTCGGCCGGGGTCGGCATCGCTGCCAATGCCGCGGTGTACGCGGCGGCGGCCAACTCGTGTTGCGCGGCGGCGTTTGCGCTCTTGGCGCTCGCGCGCGTCAGCCAGTCCAGATACGGCACGTGGGCGGCGGCGTATCGCGACGCCGTCGGGCCGTCCCACACTCCGCCCTGCACGGTGGCCAGCAAGGTGGTCAATTCGGTTGCCACCACGGCAAACTCGGTGCTGAGCGTCTGCCATCCCGACGCTGCGGCCAGCACTGCACCGGGTCCCGGACCGCTGCTCAACAGGCTCGAATGCAGTTCGGGGGGTATCGCCATCCATACGGTCATCGGGTGCCTCACTGTCCTCGCCGCTCTCGGTATCTAAACTATGGGTAACCTAACCTAACTTAGGGTGACCTATCTATACTTCTGGGCAACTGCGCAGACGCCTCTTCGCCGCTCGGCCCGGCAAAGCACGCCTGCTGCTTGCCGAAACCATTAGCCTTATGCCTGGCACGCCACCGCGTACTCGTGTCCGGCGCAGGTCATGGTCGGAGGCGCGAAGGCGCTTCGGATCGGATTGCTGTGCGAAAGGTGGGTGGGAAGTCGGCGATGGGTGACACGTCCGAAGGTTCGCGGGAGGGGACGCAGTTCGGGCCGTACCGTTTGCGGCGCCTGGTGGGGCGCGGCGGCATGGGTGACGTGTACGAGGCCGAGGACACCGTGCGCGAGCGTGTCGTCGCCCTGAAGCTGATGTCGCAGTCGCTGTCGCAGGACCCGGTCTTTCGCTCCCGGATGCAGCGGGAAGCCCGCACGGCCGGACGTTTGCAGGAACCGCATGTCGTGCCGATCCACGACTACGGCGAGATCGACGGTCAGCTGTATGTGGACATGCGCCTGATCGACGGCAAAGACCTGGCCGCCATCTTGAAGCGCTACGGACCCCTCACCCCGCCGCGCGCCGTGGCGGTCATCCGGCAGATCGGCGCCGCACTGGACGCGGCACACGCCGCCGGAGTGACGCATCGTGACGTCAAACCGGAGAACATCCTGGTCAGCGGCGACGACTTCGCGTACCTGGTCGACTTCGGCATCGCCAGCGCGGGTTCGGACGAGAAGCTCACTCAGATCGGCAGCACGGTGGGGACTCTCTACTACATGGCTCCGGAGCGCTTCGGCGAGGCCGAAGTGACCTACCGGGCCGACATCTACGCGTTGGCCTGTGTGCTGTATGAGTGCCTGGCCGGCACCCCGCCCTATCGGGGCGACCAGCTCAGCGTGATGGGCTCACATCTCAATCAGCCGGTTCCGCGGCCCAGCGTGGCGCGTCCGGGCATTCCGGCGGCCTTCGACCAAGTCATTGCCCGGGGTATGGCCAAGGATCCGGCGGACCGTTACCCCACCTGCGGAGACCTGTCGGCCGCGGCATATGCGGCGCTGGCGACGCCCGACCAGGACCGGGCTGCGGACATCCTCGAACGCAGTCAGGTCGGGAAACTGCCGCCACCGTTCGCCGGTCCGACACCCGGAAGTTTTCCGGCCGCCGCGCCGCCCGCGATGACGCCGGGAACACCCTGGCCGGCGCCTCCGGCACCAATGCCGGGAACGCAGCCGGCCGCCCAGGGTGGCCCCGCGCCGGGGCAGTGGGCTCCCACCCACGGCTGGGGAGCCACGCCCGCGGGCACCACCGGAGTACCCCCGTGGGGCCAACCGCAGCAGTCGCGGGGGACCGGCCTGCTGCGCAAGCCCTGGCTTTGGGCGGGTTTAGCGATCGCCGTGATCGTTGCGGTCGCGGGCGGGCTGATCATCGGTTTCTCCCACCCCAAGCATTCAGCCTCGCCGTCGAAATCCTCCACGCCGCCGCCGGCCCCGGACGCCGTGCAACTCAACGTGCTCAATGACGGCGTGTTCATCGGCAGCTCGGCGGCCGTCGCGACGATCGACGTCTTCAACGAACCGATCTGCCCGCCGTGCGGTGCGTTCATCAGGTCCTACGCCAGCGACATCGACACCGCGGTCAACAACAAGAAACTCGCGGTGCGCTACCACCTGCTCAACTTCCTCGACGAGCAGTCGCACACCAAGAATTACTCGACCCGCGCCGTGGCGGCATCGTATTGTGTTGCGGCGCAGAATGACCCGAAGGTATACACCGGCTTCTACTCCGCTCTGTTCGGAAGCGACTTCCAGCCACAGGAGAGCGCTCCCGCCGACCGTACCGACGCGGAACTGGCGCACCTCGCCCAGACCGTGGGGGCCAACAGCACCGCGACCAACTGCATCAAGTCGGGCGCCGACCTCGGGACCGCCCAGACCAAGGCCAACAACGCCAGTGCGTCGCTGGCCGGGTTCAACGCCAACGGCACACCGTTCGTGTGGGACGGCAGCAGCGGCGTGGACCTGCAGAATCCCAACTGGCTGACGAAACTGATCGGATAATCCGATGACGGAACGCATTGAAACCGAACGCACCATCGCGGCTCCCGCCGCGCAGATCTTCGCGCTGCTCTGTGAGCCGCGCGGGCATGTCGCGATCGACTCGTCGGGGATGCTGCAGGACGCCGAAGGTGACCCGGTGAGGGCTGTCGGCGACACGTTCGTGGTCCACATGGACCGCGAGTCGTTGAACGACTTCCCGCAACTGGGGAAGTACGACGTCACGGTCGAGATCACCGAGTTCGAGCAGGACCGGCTGATCGCCTGGACCATCCTGGGCCAGATCCGGCCCCAGATCGGCCATGTCTACGGCTATCGTCTGGAGTCCACCGACGACGGCGCGGGCACCGTGGTCACCTCGTTCTACGACTGGTCGAACATCGACCAGCAGTGGCGCGACGCGGGAATTTTTCCGGTCATCTCCGAAGCCGCGCTGCGAGCGACGCTGGGCATCCTGGACCGGACCGTACGGGGGCGCGCCGGACCCGGTTGACGGGTGCCGTCGGAGGTGTTCGGTAGGGTCCTCCGCGTGACGCCGACAGCCACCATCAAAACCGTAAATGCCCGTCTCGCTGAGGAACTGGCGGTAGAGCTGCCCCAGGTGGCCGCCGCGGTCAAGCTGCTCGACGAGGGCGCCACCGTGCCGTTCATCGCCCGTTACCGCAAAGAGGCCACCGGAAGCCTCGACGACGGGCAGCTCCGCCTGCTCGAGGAGCGGCTGCGGTACCTGCGGGAGCTGGACGAACGCCGGGCCGCCGTGCTCGCGTCCATCGCCGAACAGGGCAAGCTGACCGACGAATTGAAGGCCGCGCTGCTCTCAGCGGACACCAAGGCCCGGGTCGAAGACATCTATCTGCCGTACAAGCCCAAGCGCCGGACCAAGGCACAGGCCGCGCGGGAAGCGGGCCTCGAGCCCCTGGCCGACCGGCTGGTCGGCGACCCTGCACAGCTCCCCGAAACGGCCGCCGCCGACTTCGTCGGTGACGACTTCCCGGATGTCGCTGATGCCGCGGCGGCGCTGGAAGGCGCACGGCACATCCTGATCGAACGCGCCGCCGAGGATGCCGAACTGGTGGGCGCGATCCGTGAGACGTTCTGGGGGCGGGCCGCGCTGCGCACTACGCCGTGGTCCGAGGAAGCGGCGAAAAGTCCTGAAGCGCAGAAGTTCCGCGATTACTTCGACTTCTCCGAGTCGCTCGAGAGTATGCCGTCGCACCGGGTGTTGGCTGTGCTGCGCGGCGAGAAGGAGAAGGCGCTGGCGTTCAGCTTCGACGGCGGACCCGACGATGTCTACGAGGCCATGATCGCGCGCACCCTCGATGTCGACCTGTCTGTCAAGGCCCCGGCCCAGCCATGGCTGGCCACCACCGTCAACCTCGCCTGGCGGGCCAGGCTGATGTTCTCCGCGACGGTCGACGCCCGCATGCGGTTGCGGCAGCGGGCGGAAGAGGAGGCGGTGGCGGTATTCGCCAGAAACCTCAAGGACCTGCTGCTGGCCGCACCGGCGGGGGCCCGCACCACACTGGGCCTCGATCCCGGTTTCCGGACCGGCGTGAAGGTGGCCGTGGTCGACGGCACCGGCAAGGTGCTCGACACCTGCGCCATCTACCCACACCAACCCCAGCGGCAATGGGATGCCGCCAAGGCGGCTCTCGCCGCGCTGGTCGCCCGGCACGGCGTCGAGCTGATCGCGGTGGGAAACGGTACGGCCTCGCGTGAGACCGATGCGCTGGCAAGCGAATTGATCGCCGATATCCGGGCAGCCGGGGGCGGTTCGATCCGGGTCCCGGCGAAAGCAATGGTGAGCGAGGCGGGCGCATCGGTGTATTCCGCCTCGGCCTACGCCGCGCACGAACTGCCCGACCTCGACGTGACCCTGCGCGGCGCGGTGTCGATTGCCCGGCGCCTGCAGGACCCGCTCGCGGAACTGGTGAAGATCGAGCCGAAATCCATCGGCGTCGGGCAGTACCAACACGATGTGACCCCCGGGATCCTGGCCCGCAGTCTGAACGCGGTGGTCGAGGACGCGGTGAACGCCGTCGGCGTGGATCTCAACACCGCCTCGGTGCCGCTGCTGGCGCGAGTCTCCGGCATCTCCGAATCGCTGGCGGAGGCCATAGTCGCGCACCGGAACCACACCGGCCCGTTCGCGAACCGGCGCGCGCTGCTGGACGTTCCCCGCCTCGGGCCCAAGGCATTCGAACAGTGCGCGGCCTTCCTGCGAATCCGTGGCGGTGACGATCCGCTCGATGCCTCGGGTGTGCACCCGGAGGCCTACCCGGTGGTGCGGCGGATCCTGGACCGCTCGGGCGTCACCTTGGCGGAGATCATCGGTGACGAACGTGCGCTGCGCAAGCTTCGCCCCGCCGACTTCGCGGACGACAGATTCGGTATTCCCACGGTGACCGACATTCTGGCCGAACTGGAAAAGCCGGGCCGCGACCCGCGCCCGGCCTTCACCTCCGCGACGTTCGCGACCGGCGTCGAGAAGGTCGCCGACCTCAAGCCGGGCATGGTGCTGGAAGGCGTGGTCACCAATGTGGCGGCTTTCGGCGCCTTCGTCGACGTCGGCGTGCATCAGGACGGTCTGGTGCACATCTCCGCGATGGCCGACCGCTACGTGTCGGATCCGCATGAGGTGGTCCGCTCCGGTCAGGTGGTGCGGGTGAAGGTGATGGAGGTCGACGTTGAACGTCAGCGCATCGGGCTGAGCCTGCGCCTGGGCGATCAGCCGCAGCGCGACAAGCGGCCGGACCGAACGGCAGCGTCCCGTCCCGGGGTCAAAGGCTCACCGCAGCAACGAAATTCGCAGCACTCCGGGAGTTCCCGGCGCAGGGCGCCCGAGCCGTCGGGCAATTCGATGGCGCAGGCCCTGCGGGACGCGGGCTTCGGGCGGTGAACTCCGACGCGTAGTACTACTCATCCGGCTGCCGGGCCGGCTGGGCATGCTGGACGAATGCCCCTCGCTACTTCCCTGCCTGATCCTGCTGTGCTGGCATCCGACCGCAAGCGCGACCGTGCCGTCGACGTCGCGCGCCTGACCGCTCTGGTCGTGGTGATGTTCGGGCACTGCGCGCTGTTGCTGGCCACCATCGATTCCGGTGGCGTGCGGATCGGCAACCTGCTCGGAGCCATCCCGGCGATCGCGCCCGTGACCTGGGTGGTTCAGGTGATGCCGTTGTTCTTCCTGGCCGGTGGGGCCGCGGGCGCCTACGGCTGGCATTCCGGCTCGGCCTGGGGTTCGTGGCTGTTCACCCGGGCGCAGCGCCTGTGCCGGCCGGTGTTCTGGTACCTGGCGGCGTGGACGGTGGCGCTGGTGGTGGTGCGGATCACGGTCGGGGACGAATCCGCCGACGGACTCGGACGCGAGTGCGTGGCGCTGCTGTGGTTTCTCGGCGTCTACCTGGTGGTACTGGCTTTCGTCCCGGCGTTGACCCGGTTGCGGTCGGGACGGGCCGCAGTGCTGACCGTGGCGGGTCTGCTCGTGGCCGCGTACGTGATCGACAGGATCCGTTTCGCGGTGGGAACACCCGAGTCCGGTGTCGCCAATTTCCTGGTCGTCTGGTTGATTCCGGTGGTGATCGGGGTTGCCTACGCCCGCGGGCTGACCAGCGTTCGGGCGGCGGTGGCCGCCGCGGTTTCGGCCCTCACTGCGCAGGTCGCGCTCGCTCTCGCCGGCACGTATGAGGTTTCGCTGGTGGTGACCGGCGCGGAGAAGGTGTCGAACGTGTCGCCGCCGACGCTGTTGCTGGCGCTGCACTGCACCTGGATGTCGTGTGCGTTCGTGGCCGCCGCGGCGCCGATCCGCCGCTGGGCGCAGCGTCCCAGGGTCTGGCGCGCTGTCGCGGTGGGCAACGGGGGAGCGATGACGTTGTACCTGTGGCACATTCCGGCGATCGCGATCGCCGCCGTCGGTCTGAATGCCGTGGGACTGGACGCGTATGACGTGCACGCCCCGGGGTTCTGGGCGCTGCTCGCTCTGCGGGCGGTGGTTTTCGCCGCGGTCATGACAGCGATGTTCCGGCTGCTCTCACCCCTGGAGCACCGGCGTCTGCCCTGGTGGGACGAGCCGGTCCGGATCGCGGGGATCGGCACCACGGTCGCCGGGGGGTTGATCTGCATTGCCGGGGTTGCCTTGGTGCTGATGGCCAAGAACGGTCTGGCCGGTGCTGACGGTTGGGTGGCGCTGGGCGGCTTCCTGGCAGCGGCGGCGGTTGCGCGGGTGGTCAGTCGCGAGCCATCTGCGAGGCCGGGGCTGCCCAGTCGGTCGACACCGTCCGCTGCTTGATCAGCCACGTGCCCTCGGCGGGTACCAGCACGTCGCGGTAGCGCCCGAAATGGTCCAGCCCGACGTGGGTGACCACCGTGAAGTACGACGAGACGTGCGCTTGCTCCGCGGTGAGGTCGGTGAACCGCACGTTGGCCACGATGTGCCGGACGACGGCTTTGTCGCCTGCACCGGCGGTGGTGGCTACATCGGCCGTCACACCACGTAGAAAGCCGGCGATCTCCGTTCTGCCGCGTAGTGACCGCGAGCCGCGTATCTCCAGCAGGCCGTCGACACAGAACGTCGCGGCGAGGTCGTCGACCCGGCCGGCGTCACCCGACCAGTTGTACCGTGCCAGCGTGTCGCGAATCTGTTCGCGCGCAACGAGTTCCCAGATCTCCATCGTTGTGGCGGCTCACCCGAAGGGACGGTTCTCGCGGATGCCGCGATACATTCCCCAGCGCACGATCAACGGCATCACCACATGCTCGACCGACCACAGCGGGAAGCGGAAGGCATGCCCGGTCGGGAAGAACACCTCCAACCCGTCGCTCTGAACACCCACCAGCGAACCCCAGCGCCGCCCCGGCGCCTTGAAGGAACGCAACGGGCGGTCGGCGAACAGGGCGCGAACGTTCCGTGCTACCAACCCATCCCCGCGGTTGCGCGCGGAGCTGCGCAGGGGATCCGTCGCCGCCACGTCACCGACCGCGAAGACGTCGGGGTGGCCGGGGACCTGGAGTTGTCGCGTCACCCGCACGAACCCACCCTCGTCGAGCAGTTCCGGCGGCAGCCAGCCGGTATTGGGGCGCACCCGGCCGATCGCCCACAGCACGGCGTCGGCCACCGCCGGTGTCTGGCCGGTGCTCCAGCGCACCGGTTCGCTGGTGATCTCGTCGCCGGTGAAGTCGTCGGTGATCACGGCCCGATGCCCGGGATGCAGGCCCACGCCGAGTTCGGCCAGCCGACCGGCGACGCGTTTCCAGATCCGCGGATGGTAGTCACCCAGCGGCCGCTCCGCGGGAAAGTACAGGTCGATCTGTTTGTCCGGCCACGTGGTCGCGATGTTGACGGCGCTGCTGACCGCCGCCGCGCCACCGCCGATGACGATCACCGATCTGGCCGTTGCGACCTGCTCATGTGCCGCGTAGAGGCCGGCACCTATCTCGGCCGCGGACCGCAGCGACGGCTCACGCCAAAAACCGTTGCTGACGCCGGTGGAGATGACCAGGGCGTCGTACGGCTCGGCGATCGGCGTGCCATCCTCGCGGCGGCCGAACACTTTCCGCCCGTCGAGGTCGACTCCGGTCAGCTCGGCCTGCACCGTCCGGACCTGGTCCAACTTGCGGAACCTGTCGAACGGAATCCAGTAATCCCTTGCCCAATCGTCGGGGCGGGCGAGCCGGACGCCGAGTTCCTGACCGCTGACCAACCCGGGTTTCGCCGAGATCCCGACCACCTCGAAGTGTGGCGCAAGATGGATCGCGGTCAGCACGCCGACGTCGCCCAGGCCCGCGATCACCACCCGCTTGCGGCTCATGCCGCCACTTTCCGCGGCGGTCGCGGCACGAAGCGCGACACCCGGTCGATGACGCGCTGGTATTCGGGGCGACGGGCCAGGCTGCGTGTCTCCATCATCGGAATACTGGCGCCGAGGAACATAGCCAGCATCGCCGCCGCTCCGACGAACAACCACCACCAATCCGATGGTGCCGCCGCCACTCCGAACAACGCGAGAGAGAACCAGAACCCGAACTCGCCGAAGTAGTTCGGATGCCGCGACCAACTCCACAGCCCGCGGTCCATGGCCGCACCGGCGCGGGCCTCGCGGACGAACCGGTGCATCTGCACATCGGCCACGAGTTCCAGGGTGACCGCGGCCAACCCGATCACAAAAGCGAGGAGCGTGAGCCAGCGGATACCGGCGCCGGGGCGGGTCACGCAAACGTAGACCGGCAACATGCCCGCGAAGACCTGCAGCGTGGGGATCAGGTGGATGGCGACCAGGTCGACGACGAACTCCCAGCGCCCCGCCCGCTCCTTGAACATCGGGTAGCGCCAGTCCTCGTGGTGCAGGCCGGGAAATCCGTAGACCCAGTTCCCAGTCAATCGCACCGCCCACACCATGATCACGACGACCACCAGCCAGCAACGCAATTGGTCGACTCCGGGCCCGGCCTGGCTCCACCAGTACAACACCAGCAGCGGTGGTATGACGCTCCAATACGCGTCGTAGAAACTGGAATTGCGGTAGCCCCGGCTGAAGGCGAAGACCACCAGGGTGGCCAGCACGTCGGCGATGAAAGTGTCCAGCCACAGGCGTCCGGTTCGCGGGCCCCAGGCCAGCCAGCCGGCAGCCGCACCGATCGCGATCACATACGCGAGGGTGACCAGCGTCAACGATCTCGCTTTGCCCATCGGCTTCGTCATGGCACTGAGTTCATCTCTGCCACCGCGCTTTTCGGCAAACACGCGTCATCCGGGTCTCCTTCAGCGCATAGCCCGGTTGGCCCGGGCGCCCGGCCACGGTAGGCAAAACTGTAACACGTTCTACCAACGTGACCGAGGGCCTCCGTCAGGGGGCAGGGGACTCGTGGGTGACCGCTCGGTAGCCGCGGGCGCCCGCCCGGTCGACCGCGGCTTTGACCACACCGAAGATCAGCCCCTGCAGGCCGGCGCCGATCAGGGCGGAGCGGGTGGAGTTGCTCAGATCCTTCGGGTCGGGCGGGGCCTGGTCGTCGTCGCTGAACCGTTTCCATACCTGACTGAAAACGGCACCGGCCAACAGGCCGCCGGTAACGCTGGTGGCCATCGACAGCGGCAGGTACAGGGCTTTGGGCTTTGCGCTCATTGTCGTTCCTTTGCTTGTGCGGTTTGTTGTTACCGGTGTTCCCAATCCGCCCGCTCTCCAACGCTGCTAGCCGAACCCGACTTCAATTGGCGAAATCCGAAACAGAATCCTCCGGTGCCATATATGTTCTTGCTGCCGGCTGCTCTGTTTTTCCGGGTTGCTCTATCTCGTCAGCAGGAGGCGCGTTCGTGATGGTCAGTCGGGCAACCGAGTCGGTCCACACGTGAGCCGCTGGTGCGGAGTTGCGACCGGCGGTCGCCGCATCGGGAGCGGCGGTCGGCCGGAGGAGCCAGACGCTGAGAATGGATACGTTCGATGAATTATTCGATGCTGCCCCCGGAGATCAATTCGCTGCTGTTGTATTCCGGTGCCGGGCCGCGGCCGATGTTGGAGGCGGCCACCGCCTGGACGAGTTTGGCCGACGAGTTGCTGTCCGCGGCATCGTCATTCAATGCGCTGACCGCCGGGCTGGTGGGCGGAGCGTGGCAGGGGCCGGCGTCGGCGGCCATGGCTGCCGCGGCCAGTCCCTACGGCAACTACCTCAACGCGGCGGCGGCGCAGGCCGCCGGAACCGCCGGCCAGGCCGCTGCCGCCGCGGCGGTCTTCGAGGCCGCGCAGGCCGCGATCGTGCATCCGGCGCTCATTGCGGCGAATCGTAACGATTTTGTGGCGCTGGTGATTTCGAACCTGTTCGGGCAGAATGCGCCGGCGATCGCGGCAACCGAAGCTGTCTATGAGCAGTTATGAGCTCAGGATGTCTCGGTGATGGCGGGCTACCACGCGGGGGCCTCAGCCGTGGCCGAGGCGCTGGCACCGTGGCAGCAGGCGCTGGCTCTGCCGGGCGAAGGCGTGGACTTCAGCATCTCGCTCTTCGGGCTGCAACTGCTGCAGACCGGCACCGCCCAGGCCAACACCACCTTCGGTGGCCTGGCCGTTGCCAGCGGCGCCAACAGTTCGGCGAGCGCCGATCTGGCCGACATCGCGTTCGCCTTCGGTAGCGGCAGCAGTGCCTCGGCGACCGGCGGCGTGCTCAACATAGCTGGGGTCATCGGCAGCAACTCGATCGCGAACGCGACCGGCGCGGTCAACATCGGCACCGGCGCGCTGGCGTTCGGCAATAACAACACTGTGCTCGCCAACGCCATCGGCGTCGGCAACATCGGTACGGTCGCGGCTGCCTTCGGCAACGACAACATTGTGTCGGCCACCGCCGAAGGTGTGCAGAACAATGCCACCGTGGCCGCGGCCTTCGGCAACAACAACTCCGGCGTGGCGGCCAAGGTGACTGGAGTAGAGAACACCGGCATCGTCTCCGCGGTCTTCGGCAGCAACAATAGCAACGTGTCGGCCGACGCGTTCGGCGTCGAGAACAACGCCGTCGTGGCGGCCGTCGCCGGCAGCGGCAATGTCAACGTGCTTGCCGCCGCCGGTGGCGCTGGCGGCAACGAGGGAGTGGTGGCAGCCGCGCTGGGCAACAACAACGCGGTCGCGGCAACGGCGACGGGAGTCGGCGGCAACCTCGGCACCGTCGCGGCCTCCGTCATCGGCAACAACAACACCATCAATGCCAACGCGACCGGTGGCGGTCACCTCGGCACCGTGGCCAGTGCCTTGTTCGGCGACAACAACGGCGTCAAGGCGAGCTCTCTCGGCCTAAACAACATCGCCACGGTCGCGACCGTCGGCGGCAGCGGCAACACCGCCGTCTCGGCCGACGCCAGCGGCTCCGAGAACATCGGCACGGTGGCCACCGCGTTCGGCGCCGACAATCCCATCGTCGCGGCCAGCGCGCTCGGCGCCGGCAACGTCGGTAACGTCGCCACCTCGTTGGGCAACGGCAGCACGGTCACCTCGAAGGTGATCGGGGCCGGCAACATCGCCACTGTCGCCACCTCGGGCGGCAACAACAACGGGGTGGGCGCCAGCGCCGTCGGGGTCGGGGCCAACACCGCACAGATCGCCACCGCGTTCGGCAACGGCAACACTCAGGTCAGCGCCGATGCCGGTGGCGCAGGTGGCAACATCGCGACCGTCGCGACGACGTTGGGCGACAACAACACCGCCAAAG
The DNA here is from genome assembly GCF_048287075.1 of Mycobacterium sp. 23. Classification (NCBI taxonomy): domain Bacteria; kingdom Bacillati; phylum Actinomycetota; class Actinomycetes; order Mycobacteriales; family Mycobacteriaceae; genus Mycobacterium; species Mycobacterium sp. 23. The sequence continues at coordinate 566,062 of NZ_JBLVUX010000005.1, read as the reverse complement.
CCAGCGCATTCGGCGCCGGCAACATCGCCAGCGTGTCCACGGTGCTGTTGAGCAACAACAACAATTCGGCGGCCGAGACGATCGGCGTGGGAAACATCGCCACCCTGGCCACCTCCTACGGGCACGACAACAACGTCTCCGCCGAAGCCAAGGGCGTCGGCGGCAACACCGCCACCATCGCCACCGCGATCGGTCAGGGCAATTCCAAAGTGGATGCCGACGCAGGCATCGCGGGGGGAAATGTCGCCACCCTGGCGACCGTGTTCGGCGACAACAACACGGCACAGGCCAGCGCGGTGGGCGCGGGCAACACCGCCACCTTGTCCACCGTTCTGTTCAGCAACAACAACACCTCATCGGCGAGCGCCCTCGGCGTTGAAAACATTGCCACCGTGGCCACTTCATACGGCAACGGCAACAATGTCGCGGCCAGCGCGCCCGGTGTCGGACTCAACGTCGCCACCTTCGCCACCGCGATCGGCGAGGGCAACACCCAGGTATCCGCCTCGGCCGGCGGCGGTGGTGGCAACACCGCGACGCTGGCCACCGTGATCGGCGACGGCAACTCGGCGTCGGTCACCTCGACCGGCCTGGGCAACACCGCCAACATCGCCACCCTGATCGGTAACAACAACACCGCCAAGGTCGATGCGTTCGGCGTGGAAAACATCGCCACCGTCGCGACCGCCATCGGTGACAACAATGGCGTCATCGCCGGCGCGCCAGGCGTGGGCGCCAACATTGCCACGTTTGCCACCGCCATCGGCAACGGCAACACTCAGGTCTCTGCCGAGGCGGGCGGTGGAGGCAGCAACATCGCCACCTTGGCCAGTGTGTTCGGTGACAACAGCACCGCCAAAGTCAGTGCGACGGGCCTGGGCAACATCGCCACCATCGCCACCGGCATCGGTGACGATAACGGCCTGTCCGCCACCGCATTCGGGCTGGACAACATCGCGACGGTGGCCACCTCCTACGGAGACGGAAACACCGACGTGGCGGCCGAGGCCGGCGGGGCCGGAGGCAACATCGCCACCCTGGCTACCGTGTTCGGCAGCGGGAACGCCGTGACCGGGGCGCACGCGATCGGGGTCGGCGGCAACATCGTCACCCTAGGCACCGTGATCGGCGACAACAACGCAACGGTGTCGGCAAGCGCTACCGGATCGGGAAACCTCGTCTCGCTCGCTACCGCCATCGGAGACCAGAACACAGCCACCGTCGAGGTGACCGGGCTGGGCAACGTGCCGGTTGCCTCGACGGTGATCGGCGACGGCAACTCGATGAAGGTCAGCGCCTTCGGCGTGGAGAACATCGCCACCCTGGGCACGGTGTGCGGCGACGGCAACTCCGGCGGCATGGTCGAATCTGGTGGGGCGGGCGGGAATATCGCAACGCTAGCCACCGTATTCGGTGACAACAACACCGCGGCGGTGGCGCGGGCGGTGGGCATCGGCGGGAACATCGCCACCCTCGCCACCGCCATCACCGACGGCAACGCCGTCTCGGCGACCGCCAACGGCGCCGGCAACATCGCGACGGCTGCGACCGCGTTCATCGGTGGTGGTAACACGGCCACCGCGTCAGCGACAGGTGTGCAGAACTACGCGACTCTGGCCACCGCGGCCGGAGCGGGCAACGAAACCTCAGCCACCGCATCGGGTGTCGGCGCGAACATCGGCACCTTCGGCACGGCGATCGGGGACGGCAACACGGAGGTCGCGGCCACGGCAGGCGGTGCGGGCGGCAACATCGCCGTTGCCGCCACGGCGGTCGGTAACGACAACACGGTCGCGGCCAGCGTTGCCGGGCTGAGCGTTGGTGGTGTCGCCACCGCCGTCGGCGACGGAAACACCGGTGTCACAGTCCGTGGGCATCAGCCGGCCAATTTCGGGATACTGTCCACCGTTGTCGGCTCAGGCAATCAGCTGGTCGAGGCCAGCGGCCACGGCCCAGTGAACTTTGCCAACATCGCCACCGTCGTGGGCGACGGCAACCATGACGTCTGGGCCGGTGGCGCCGGCGTTCTGAACATCGCGGTGACCGCCGGCGGTAACAACTTCGCGCTGGCCGGCGATCAGTCGGGGGGCCTGGCGGGCGGCAACTTTGCCATAGTCACCGCCAACGGCGCCGGCGCGAAGGCGTTCAACGGCGTCATCAACCTCGCGGTCGCCGCCGGGGACCAACTGTTCGCGATCGCGGGCCCCGGCAGCTTCCATGTGAACATCCGGCCGTTGCTGGGGTAGCTAGGCTTATCGACCTCGCCGGCGAGCTGGGTGTCCAGCTTCACGTCGGCGTCGCCGGGTCCCTTCGACCCACAGCCGCTGACGTCGATCACGACATTGCTGCGCACGGTCAGGGCCCGCTGGCAGGCCTCGACCGACGCGGGTGCCATTACCCGGCGTGCTCAACGAGATCGTGGTGGTCACGCCGGTCACGCAAGCGGCGCCCTGAGCATACTGCCGGTTCGCGCCGGGGGAACAGGCTGGCTAACGCCCGCTACTCTTCGCGCTGGGTCTGCTCCAGCAACACCACCGCGCGTCCCTCGACCGTGATCTTGCCCTGTGGTGGCAGCGCGTCAGCGTTCTCGACCTGTCCGGTGCCGGCTGCGGTGTCCAGCACCGGCAGCCAGCCGGGCCCGAATTCGTCTGGGGGAAGTACGAATTCGATCGGCTCGTGGTGAGCGTTGAAGCACAGCACGAACGAGTCATCGGTGATGCGCTGACCCCGGGTATCCGTGCCCGGAATGCCCAGACCGTTCAAAAAGACCGCTACCGACTTGCCGAAGCCGGAATCCCAGTCCTCGTCGCTCATCTCCGAACCGTCGGGCCGGAACCACGAGATGTCGGGTAAGCCCTCCGAACCCCGGATGCGCACCGGGGCCCCGGTGAAGAAGCGGCGCCGACGGAAGACGGGGTGTGCGGCCCGGACGGCCGCCACCGCCCGGGTGAACTCGATGAGGTCGCTGTCGGCGTTGTCCCAGTTGATCCAGGTGAGCTCGCTGTCCTGGCAGAAACCGTTGTTGTTGCCGTTCTGGGTGCGGCCCAGTTCATCGCCATGACAGATCATCGGAACTCCCTGCGACAAAATGGTTGTCGCCAGGAAGTTGCGCTCTGCCGGGCGCGCAGCGCATTGATCTCCGGGTCGTCCGTGGGGCCCTCGGCGCCGCAGTTCCAGGATCGGTTGTGCGACTCGCCGTCGTTGTTGTCTTCGCCGTTGGCTTCGTTGTGCTTCTCGTTGTAGGACACCAGGTCCCGCAACGTGAATCCGTCATGGGCGGTGACGAAGTTGATGGACGCCACCGGCCGGCGCGCGGTGTGCTCGTAGAGGTCCGCAGATCCGCTGATGCGCGAGGCGAATTCGCTGAGGATGGCGTCCTCGCCGCGCCAGAAGTCGCGGATGGAGTCGCGGTATTTCCCGTTCCACTCGGTCCACTGCGGGGGGAAATTGCCCACCTGGTACCCACCCGGCCCGACGTCCCACGGTTCGGCGATCAGCTTCACCTGGCTGACGATCGGATCCTGTTGCACCAGTTCGAAAAACGCCGAGAGCCGATCGACGTCGTAGAACTCGCGCGCCAGGGTGGATGCCAGGTCGAAGCGAAATCCGTCGACGTGCATCTCGGTGACCCAGTACCGCAGCGAATCCATGATCAGCTGCAGGGTGTGCGGGTGGCCGACGTTGAGGCTGTTGCCGGTGCCGGTGTAGTCCATGTAGTACTGCTTGTCGTCGTCGACCAACCGGTAGTAGGCGGCGTTGTCGATGCCGCGCATCGACAGCGTCGGGCCCATGTGGTTCCCCTCGGCGGTGTGGTTGTAGACGACGTCGAGGATCACCTCGATGTTGGCCTCGTGCAGCGCGCGCACCATGGCCTTGAACTCCTGGACCTGACCACCAGGGGTGTTGCTGGCGGTGTACTTGAAATCGGGTGCGAAGAACCCGATGGTGTTGTAACCCCAGTAGTTTGACAACCCCTTCTCGATCAGCGTCGAGTCGTTGGCGAAGTGGTGCACCGGCATCAGCTCGATCGCCGTCACGCCCAGGGTGGTCAAGTGGTCGATGATCGCCGGGTGCGCGATCGCCGAATAGGTGCCGCGGATCCGCTCGGGGATCGCGGGATGGGTCTGGGTGAGACCTTTGACGTGCGCCTCGTAGATGACGCTGTCGGCGTATTCGTGGCCGGGCGGGCGGTCCACACCCCAGTCGAAGTAGGGGTTGATGACCACCGACTTGGGCATATTGGCCGCGGAGTCCTCGTCATTGCGGCTGTCCGGGTCGCCGAAGTTGTAGCTGAACAACGACTGATCCCACTGAAACGAACCGTCGATCGCTTTCGAGTACGGGTCCACCAGCAACTTGTTCGGGTTGCACCGGTGGCCGTTGGCGGGGTCGTAGGGTCCGTGTACCCGAAAGCCGTAACGCTGACCGGGCTGGACGCTGGGCAGGAACGCATGCCAGACGAATCCGTCCACTTCCGGCAGCGCGATCCTGGTCTCCGTGCCGTCGTCGTCGAACAGGCACAGCTCGACCCGCTCGGCCACCTCGCTGAAAACGGCGAAGTTCGTGCCGGACCCGTCGTAGCTCGATCCCAGCGGATAGGCCTTGCCCGGCCACACCTCCGGCCGGTCCTCGGGGTGGCCCGATCCGGCCGCGACCCCCGGCGTCGCGCTCTGCTCCGCGCTGACATTAACCACCGTGCCTCCTGACGTTGACGGATTGACCGAACTGGAACACCGGCGGTCGGCCTCTGTATATCCGTTGCCGGGCCGGGCTAAGCATGAGATCGCTCTCAGTCTGGGCAGTGTGCGGCGATGGGCCGAAAAAGGCTCCGTGAAAGTTGGTTTCGCAGTTCGGGGAAGGGTTGCGACACGGTCACGGACACATACCTATTGACTGCTCAGCGGTCACAACAACCTCATTGCTCACTATCGTCACATCAACCCATGCGGACGTCAATTCGCGTCCGGCCAATGGAAAGGTGTGAAATGTCGGCGATTCCTCGCTTCGTTTCGGTATCGCTGGCAGCGACGGCCGCTGTCGGACTTATCCTTCCGATCGGCCTGGTGCCCGGCGCCGCCCCGCAGGCGCATGCGTTGCCCTGTAGCGCGCCCGAAGCGAACGTCCCACCGCCGGCGAACGCGGTGGTGACCAATCCCGGCGGCAAGGTACTGGGCCCGATGAACAAGCGCCCCCGGGGCGCCAACGACCGCGCCCCGCTGCCGCGGCTGGGTCCGCTGCAGCGCACGCAACAACCGGGACAGCGCTACTCCGCGCCGATGCAACAGCAGGCGCTGGTCCCGGGCGCCAACCCCGCGCCCCCGGTTCCCGCTCCACCCGCCGCGGGGCAGCAGCCCGCGGCGGACCAGTTGGCGCCCGCTCCGGAGGGGGCCGTTCCGCCTAACCCGGCTCCGGCGCCGGCGCCGGCGCCGCCGGCCGGGGCGCCGGAAGCCGACGGCGCCCTCGGCGGCTCCAACACCTCGCTGGTCGAATGGGTGACCGGCCCGGACGGCCCTAACAAGACCCTCGAACGGTTCGGCATCTCCGGAACCGACCTCGGAATCCTCTGGGACAACGGCGATCCCGCCAATCACCAGGTACTCATGGCCTTCGGTGACACGTTCGGCTACTGCGCCGTCAAGGGTGACCAGTGGCGCTACAACGTGTTGTTCCGCAGCAACGACCAAGACCTGTCGCACGGCCTGCACGTGGCCGCCGGCGACCCCAGCAACAGGTACGCCGGTTCGCCCACCCAGCAGCCGGGCTTCTCCCGCCAGGTCATCAACAGCATCAAGTACGCCAGGAAGAAACCGGGATCATCCCGACCGCCGCCATCTCGGTCGGCAAGACCCAGTACATCAACTTCATGTCCATCAAGGACTGGGGTCGTGACGGCGAATGGTGGACGAACTACTCCGGCGTCGCGATGTCCACCGACAACGGCCAGACCTGGTCGGTATACCCGGGCACGATCCGCGCCAACGGGCCCGATGCCGCGCGGGTTCCGTACGTCGAGGGCAACGAGAACTTCCAGATGGGGGCCTATCTGAAGGGAAGCGACGGCTACCTTTACTCGTTCGGAACCCCGAACGGGCGGGGCGGCGCCGCCCACCTGTCGCGTGTGCAGCCGCGGTTCATCCCGGACCTCACCAAATACGAGTATTGGAACGGCGATTCGAATTCCTGGGTGCCGAACAAGCCGTCGGCGGCGACTCCGGTCATCCCGGGCCCGGTCGCGGAGATGTCGGCCCAGTACAACACCTATCTCAAGCAGTACCTGGTGATGTACACCAACGGCGCCAACGACGTGGTCGCCAGGACAGCGCCTACCCCGCAGGGCCCGTACGGCCCGGAGCACCTGCTGGTGTCGAATTTCCAGATGCCGGGCGGCGTCTACGCGCCGATGATGCACCCGTGGACGACGGGCAAGGACGTGTACTTCAACCTGTCGCTGTGGTCGGCATACGACGTGATGCTGATGCACACCTCTCTTGGTTAGAGGTCTTGGTTAGAGGTCTTGGTTAGAGGGCTCGATCAGGGGTCGACAGGGCGGTTGGTCCAGTCTCGGCCGGCGCGCCGGGTGGACCGGAACCATCCGCCCGCGGCGCCGGTCCCGCCGTCGGTCGGGATGGTGTGGCCGGTGACAAAGGACGAGAGGTCCGAGGCCAGGAACAGGATGACCCGGGCCTGGTCCTCCGGCAGACCCATCCGCCCGACCGGCACCCATTGCGGCCACTGGCTCTGCTCGTCGGGGGAGAGCCACTGCGAGTAGGGCACCTGCAGGGATTCGGTGACGTCGGGACCGATCGCGTTGACCCGCACACCGTCCCGTCCGACCTGCACCGCCAGGCTGCGGGTGAACGCGATGACGGCCGCCTTGAACGCGGCATAGACCGGGTCCTCCGGGTAGCCGCGCAGGCCCTCCACGGACGAGACGTTGACGATCGCCCCGGTCTGCCGGTCGACCATCATCGGCAGAAAAGCACGGGTCACCAGAAAGACGTGGTGCAGGTTCACCCGGTAGAGCTCGTCCCACATCTCGGGGCCGGTGCCGGCGAAGTTACCGGGATGCCGCACCCAGTGCCCGACATTGTTCACCAGCACGTCGATCCCGCCGTACCCATCTCGCACCGTCGCCGCCAGCGCCGCGACCTGATCGGACTCCCGCACGTCGGTCACCACCGCCAGAGCCGGGTCGCCGATCTGGGCCGCCGTCCGCTGCGCGCGCTCACCGTCGATGTCGGCGATGATCACCCGAGCGCCGTGCGCGGCGAACAGCCGCGACGTCGCCGCGCCGATGCCGCCTGCCCCACCGGTGACCACCGCGACACGACCGGTCAGCAATCCACTTCCGTGCGCCATGGTTCTATCTTCTGCCGGAGCTGACAGGATGCTCCAGGTGACCCGACCCAACTTTCTGGTGATTGTGGCCGACGACCTCGGCTTCTCCGACATCGGCGCTTTCGGCGGTGAGATCAAGACGCCGAATCTGGACCGGCTGGCCTATCAGGGCGTCCGGTTCACCGACTTCCACTCGGCGCCGGCCTGCTCGCCGACCCGGGCAATGCTGCTCACCGGGACCGACCATCACGTCGCGGGCATCGGCACCATGCTGGAGGTGTCCGTTCCCGGCTTCCAGGGCGCGCCGGGCTATGAAGGCTACTTGAACGACCGCGTGGTCGCGCTACCCGAACTGCTGCGTGACGCCGGCTATCTGACGCTGATGTCGGGCAAGTGGCATCTCGGTGCCACCATCGAAAGATCGCCGTGGGCCCGCGGTTTTGAGCGTTCGTTCGCGCTGTTGCCGGCAGGCGCCAGCCATTACGGAGGTGGCGGAGGCGGATTCCTCTCTGTACCAACGCTATACACCGAGGACGACCACTTCGTCTCCGTTGGTGAGGACTTCTACTCGTCGGACTACTACACCGACACGCTGCTGCGCTATCTGCGTGAACGTTCCCCCGAAGACGAGCGACCGTTCTTCGCCTATCTGCCGTTCCAGGCCCCGCACTGGCCGCTGCAGGCACCCGACGAATCCATCGCGGCCTACCGCGGCCGCTATGACGCCGGCCCGGACGTGCTGCGCGAGCAGCGGCTGGACGCACTGAAGCGCTTGGGCCTGTGCCCACCCGATGTCGAGGCGCATCCCGTGGTTGCCGACGGAGCCCCGGAGTGGGACGACATGACCGACGACGAACGGGCGCGCTCGGCGCGCAGCATGGAGGTCTATGCCGGGATGGTGGACCGGATGGACTGGAACATCGGCCGCGTCGTCGACTACCTTTCCGAGACCGGTGAATTGGATAACACCGTGGTGATCTTCCTGTCGGACAACGGTGCTGAGGGCGCCATCGTCGAGGCGATGCCGCTGCGCGGCCCGCAGATCGCCGCGCAGATCGAAAAGTACTGCGACAACAGCCTGGACAACCTCGGCCGCCCCAGCTCGTACATTTGGTACGGCCCGCGCTGGGCCCAAGCCGCCACCGCGCCGTCGCGGCTGCACAAGGCGTTCACCACCGAGGGCGGCATCCGGGTGGTCGGCTTCGCCACCTGGCCAGGCTTCGAGCGGCAAGCCGAGATCGGCACCGCGTTCACGACCGCGATGGACATCGCACCGACCGTGCTGGAACTGGCCGGCATCGAACACCCCGGCAGCAGCTATCGTGGCCGCGAAATCGAGCCGATGCGGGGCCGCTCACTGGTGGAATATCTGTCGGGCGCCGTGGACAGTGTGCACGACGCCGAGACCGGCACCGGGTGGGAGCTGTTCGGCCGCCGCGCCATTCGGCAGGGCGACTGGAAGGCGTTGCACCTGCCCGCGCCGTATGGCCCCGGAGCCTGGCAGCTCTACGACCTGTCGGCGGACCCGGGCGAGATCCATGACCTGGCCGCCGCTCATCCGGACAAGCTCGCCGAACTGGTCGAACTGTGGGATCGCTACGTCGAGGACAACGGCGTCATCGTCGAGCCGATATCGGTTTTCGACGCCGATCCGTCGCTGTTCGGGTGACGACTCAGTCCTTGCCGCGTGGCGGCGGCTGCACCTCCACGCCGCTGGAGGCGTGCTCGGGCCCAGCGTCGGGGTGTTCGGCAGGAACCCGATCGCGATATTTCGTCGCCTCGCTGGATCTGGTGTCAGGGCCCGTCGCCTTCGCGCTACGGTACGGACCGGGCTTCGGCCGCGGCTTTCCTCCGGGGAACGCCAATCGGAAGATGGTGCGGTGCACCATGAACCACTGCTTTGAAAACCGCCCGGTGTTGTAGGGCAGCTCGTAGCGCTCGCAGATGTCCTTGATCTTGGGTGCGATCTCGGAGTACCGGCTGGCCGGCATATCGGGATACAGGTGGTGTTCTACCTGATAGCCGAGGTTCCCGCTGATCACATGAAACAGCGGGCTGCCGTCGATGTTGGCAGCGCCGACCAACTGACGCAGGTACCATTCCCCGCGCGTCTCGTCCTCGACTTCTTCCTGACTGAACGTGTAGGTCTGGTCCGGGAAATGGCCGCAGAAGATGATGGCGTGCGCCCACACATTGCGGATCACGTTGGCCAGCGCGTCGGCGGCCAGAGTGCGCAGATAAGTGCTCTCCGCGCCGGGCAGCACTTTATCGAAAAATGTTGCCGTGGCACCGATTCGGCCCTTATCCGAAACCCGGCGAAGCCGCCGGCCGAGGCGGGATCTGGCCGGCTGTTCGAGGCGGCCACCTGAGGCCAGTTGCACCAGCGTAAACGCCCCGGCGCTGATCAGCGGCCAGCCGATGTAGTCCTTGATGATCTGCGAGCGCGCCTTGACGCCGATCCCCTTCAGGTCCTTCCACACCTCTGACCAGGGCTTCTCGCGGGCCCGGATGGCGTCGATGTCCATGTCGTGCACAGCCACGCCCCACTCGAACAGCACCGTGAGCAGTGCGTTGTAGAAAAATTGCCCCAGATACCGCGGGTGCCAGGTCTGGTTCGGGTCGATCCGCATGATCTCGTAGCCGAGGTCTTTGTCTTTTCCGCGGATGTTCGTATAGGTGTGATGAATGAAATTGTGCGAGTGTCGCCACGACTCGGCGGTTGAGGCGGTGTCCCAATCCCACTTCGAAGAATGGATATCGGGATCGTTCATCCAATCCCACTGACCGTGCATCACATTGTGGCCGATCTCCATGTTTTCCAGGATCTTGGCCATACCCAGGCACGCGGTACCCAGGACCCACGAGGTCCTCGATCGAGAGGCCAGCAGCAGCACCCGGCCGACGACCACGATCTGCCGCTGCGCCGCAATGACCGCTTTGATGTAGTGGCGGTCCCGCTCGCCGAGATCGGCGAACACCTCGTCGTGAATGGCGTCGAGTTCTTTTCCGATTTTCTCCCGTTCCTGCTCGCCCAAGTGGGCGAACGGGCTTTCCTGGCGTTGCATGGTAGAAGTCATTGCTTTCCTTCCGGTCAAAGCTCTAGTTCGACGTCGCCTTCGGCGGCGTTGATGCAGATCCGGACCTCTTGTCCAGTCGGCTCGGTCACGTCCCCGGAGCGCAGATCGCGGAGCTTGCCGGATTTGAGCGTCCCCGTGCAGGTGTGGCAGATACCGATCCGGCACCCGAACGCGAGTTCCAGCCCGGCGTTCTCGCCTGCCTCCAGAATCGATGTGCCGCCGTCACATTCGGCTGTCTTGTCACTCTTGAGGAAGCGGACTTCGCCGCCCTCGCCGTCCCCGGCGTCACCACCGATCTTCGGCTGAAACCGTTCATAGTGCAGACGATCGGGGTCGCCGTTGTTCTCCCAATGCTCGATCAGCGCGTCGAGCATTTCCTCTGGTCCCGAGCAGAACGCTTCACGATCACGCCAATCCGGACACACTTCGTCGAGATCGCTCGGCTTGAGCCGGCCGCGATCTCCCGTGAGCCGCAGGTCCAGCTTCATTCCCTCGTGACGTTTGTCGAGCCCTTCGAGGACATCCAAGAACATGACCTGCTCGCGGGTACGAGCCGAGTGAATGTGCAGGACGTCTCGCATCTCGTTGCGACGATCGAGACTGCGCAGCATGCTCATGATCGGGGTGATGCCACTGCCGGCGCTGATGAACAGCATTTTGTCGGGCAACGGCTCCGGCAGTGTGAAGACGCCTTCGATCTCGCCGAGCCGGACCAACTCCCCGGGCTGGATTTTCTCGACCAGGTACGGCGAGACGACGCCGCTGTCGACTTTTTTGGGCGTCACGCTGATCAGGCCGTCCGCGGGTTCCGGGTCCGAGGTCAGTGAGTAGGCGCGCCAGTGATACACGCCGTCGATCACCAGACCCAGCCGCACGTACTGCCCGGGCTTGTGACCCGGCCACTCGTAACCGGGGCGAATCAGGACACTCGATGCTTCGGATCCCTGCGCCTCGACCCGCTCGACCTTCCCCCGGAGCTCTTTGGTCGTCCAGAGCGGGTTGATCATCTCGAGGTAGTCGTCGGGTTCCAGCGGCTTGAACAGATTCCGGATAGCTCGCAGAAAGAGTCTGCGGCCGCGGGGGACTTGGGGCTGAGCGCCGCGTTCTGCCATGCACAAAAAGTACACACTCGTACACTGAAATAAACCTGCAGACCCAAAATTGCTGTAAGCAATCCGCTGAGTACTGGGCAGCCACCTAAAGTTAGTTGAACAGATGTTCACCGAGCCGCTGGGTGGGCGGACGGTCCGAGCCGTTTGTGACGAGGATTACCCCTTGAAACCGGTTTAAACGTCGCACCAGCGAAAAGGGCCGAATGTGGAGCCGCCGACGCCCGACCCGCGTGTCGCGTCGTCAGATCCACAGTCGACCGCTAAGAAATGGCCATGACGCCGATTCGGCTCGCCGGGGCCGCCGTGGCCATCACGGGGGGCGCGCGCGGCATCGGCAGGGCCACCGCACAGGCGTTTGCGGCCAGGGGGTCCCGGGTGTTCATCGGCGATCTCGACGCCGACCTGGCTGCCGCAACCGCCGCCGAAATCGGCGGGCACGGTCTGGGACTGGACGTGCGGTCCCGGGAGTCCTTCGCCGCGTTCCTTGATGCGGTCGAGAAAGCAGGCGCCCCGCTGGCGGTATTGGTGAACAACGCGGGCATCATGCCCGCAGGGCGATTCGCCGACGAGGACGACGCGATCACCGACGCGATCCTCGACATCAACACCGGGGGAGTCCTGATCGGCACCAAGCTTGCGTTACCCGGCATGCTCGCGCGGGGCGCCGGTCATATCGTCAACGTCAGTTCGTATCTGGGCAAGGTGCCCGCAGCCGGACTGGCGACCTACTGTGCAAGCAAGTATGCGGTCGTCGGATTCAGCGAAGCGTTGCGCGACGAGCTCGCCGGGTCCGGAGTGACGGTCTCGGTCGTCCTGCCCTGCGCCGTGCGCACAGAACTGACCGCCGGAGTCAGGCTCGGCGGAGTGCTGCCTACCGTCAACCCCGAAGACATTGCGGATGCCGTGGTGACGGCGTGCGCCCACCGTCGCGCCGTCGTCGCGGTGCCGGCATGGATGCGGGCCTATGAGGCCACCGCCGCCGCGCTGCCGGACCGCCTGGTTGCCGCCGTTCGTGGCCGTCTCACCCGCAACCGGGTATTGCGGACGCTGGATACGGTCGCGCGTGCCGGCTACGAGGGCCGGGTGCGCGACACCACCCGCTAGAGGTCATCAACCATTCTGCGGTGCAACAGTTTTCAGAAAGTCACTGTACGCCCCAGGTTACTGTGAATGCGCTCGGAGAAGCCTGCCAATCGGGTGTGCGCCGGCAGATAGCCGAAATGTGTTCCAAATAACCGTAATCCGATGAACTAATCGGCCATTCGTGGCCGTGCCCTAGCTATGACCTTAACAACGTATTCCGGGTCGGCTCATCATGCCGGCCGACACTATGACGAGTCACCCCGAATCGCCGGTACCGCAGTGGCTTTCCCGCCGCACCGGCACAATCAGGAGGAAGTCGCACGCGAACTCACCCGGGTGACCGGGCCGGAGTTCATGCGCTTTGCCCGCACGGCCGGCGTCGACGAACGAAACCTCGCCCTGCCGCTGTCGCGGTACCCGGAGCTCAGCGGTTTCACCGAAGCCAACAATGCCTACATCGAGGTAGCCACCGATATCGGTGAGCGAGCGATACTTTCGGCCCTGGCTACAGCAGATATCGAACCAAGCGAGGTGGATGCCATCATCGTTGTCTCCAGTACCGGGATGGCGGTGCCGACACTGGACGCGCGACTGATCCCGCGGGTGGGACTGCGCCCGGATGTCAAGCGAATCCCGTTGTTCGGGCTGGGCTGCGTGGCGGGTGCTGCGGGAATGGCCCGCTTACATGACTATCTCCGCGGGTTTCCCGGCGACGTGGCGGTGCTGCTGTCGGTGGAGCTGTGTTCACTGACGTTGCAGCGTGACGACGTCTCCATCCCGGCGCTGATCGGAGTGTGCTTGTTCGGAGACGGCGCCGCGGCTGTCGTAGCTACCGGAGCCGGTCGTAATATGCTTGGCGACAGCATGATTCGCGATCCGCGGATCTTGGCGACGCGGAGCCGGGTGATTCCGGACACCATCGGCGTGATGGGTTGGGATATCACCTCCAACGGATTTGGGCTGGTGATGGGCCGCGAGGTCCCGCAAATGGCCGACGACTACCTGCGTGGCGAGGTTGACGACTTCCTCTCCGAGAATGGTTTGTCGATCGACGACATCTCGGCATGGGTGTGCCATCCCGGCGGCCCCAAAGTGCTCGACTCCATCGAGAAGGCACTGGCGCTACCTCCGGAGGCGGTAGGGCACAGCCGTGACTCCATGCGAGAGAACGGGAACATCTCCTCGGCGTCGGTTCTCGACGTCCTGTGCCGGACGGTTGCCGACCCACCATCCGCGGGTTGCTACGGAGTGCTGATGGCGATGGGTCCCGGTTTCAGCTTCGAGCTGCTGCTGCTGCGCTGGTGAGGGGTAGGTCGTGTATTACTACTTGTTCATCTTCGCGGTCGGCTTGGAACGGCTGGTCGAGCTCATGGTCGCCCGGCGCAACGCCGCATGGTCAGTCGCCCGGGGAGGCCGGGAGTTCGGCCGCGGTCACTACCCGGCAATGGTCAGCATGCACGCGTTGCTGCTCATCTCGTGCATCGTCGAGGTGGCGGCACTACATCGCCCGTTCATCCCATGGCTGGGTTGGCCGATGGTTGCGGTCGTGGGGCTCAGCACCGTCGTTCGCTGGCGCTGCGTCGCGACGCTCGGTAAGCACTGGAACCCAAGGCTGATCGTGATTCCCGGGGCCCCGCTGGTGACGGGTGGGATCTACCGCTGGGTTCGGCACCCGAATTACACCGCCGTCGCGGCGGAGGTGGCAGCGCTCCCGCTGGTGCACTCGGCCTATCTGACGGCGTTGGTGTTCACCATCGCCAATGCCGCGGTGCTCAAGGTCCGGATCCACGCGGAGAACGCCGCTCTGGGCTATGCATAGCCCTTCCGATACCCGTAGTAGCGGAATACAGTGAGAGGGTGACCAGCCCTGTAGACGGCAGGTACCTGCATACCTGCCCGTTGTGTGAAGCCATGTGCGGCTTGGAGATTCGCGTCCAGGACGGCAAAGTCGCGGGCATCCGCGGCAATCGGGACGACGTCTGGAGCCACGGGCACATCTGTCCCAAGGGAGCTGCCCTGGCCGGCTTGCACGACGACCCGGACCGGATTCGGCAACCGCTTGTCAAAATCGAGGGGCGCTGGCAGGAGGTCAGTTGGGATGCGGCGTTTCGGCGCTGCACCGAACTGCTGACGCCGGTGATCCGCAAGTACGGGATCGGCGCGGTCACGGCATACACCGGTAACCCGCTGGCCCACTCCTTCTCCCTGGCCCGCTACGCGGGGGTGCTGCTGGGCATGTCAGGCATACCGGTCACGTATTCGCCCGGCACGGTCGACCAGTGGCCGAAAAATCTGTCGTCGCACCTGATGTACGGCGGCTGGTGGAACTTCCCGGTACCCGACATCGAACGCACCGACCTGTTGGTCATCATGGGCGCCAACCCGGCGGCATCGCAGGGCTCGCTGCTCGCGGCGCCGAACGTGATGGGTCTGATCGACGCGATCGGGAAGCGCGGCAAGGTGATCGTGATCGATCCGGTTCGCACCCGTACCGCCGACCATGCCGACGAGTGGTTGCCGATCGTGCCCGGCACCGACGCCGCCCTGCTGTTGGCGGTCACCCATACCCTGTTCGCCGAAGACCTGGTGGCACCCGGGCCGCACGTCACAGGCGTGGACACGATGCGCCGGGTCGCGGCAGAGTGGCCGCCGAGCCGGGTGAGTGCGGTCACCGGCATCGACGAAGATCGCATTCGAACATTGGCCCGTGAATTGGCCGGCACCCAGAAATCGGTGGTGTACGGCCGCATCGGCCTGTGCAATCAGGAGTTCGGCAGTCTGGCCAGCTGGCTGGTCGACGTCGTCAACATTCTGCTCGGGCACTTCGACACTCCCGGCGGCGCGATGTTCCCGCGGCCGGCTGCCTGGTCGATCACCACGCAGCCCCTGCCCGGGCTGGAGGACGGCGCACCGGAGTTCGGTCGATGGCAGACGCGGGTCCGGGGGGCCAAAGAAGTGCTCGGCCAGGTTCCGGTGTCCTGCATGGTCGAAGAGATCGCGACCCCGGGGGAGGGACAACTCAAGGCGCTGATCACCATCGCCGGCAATCCGGTGCTCTCCTCGCCCGGCGGCGACAAGCTCGACGAGGCGCTGCCGATGCTGGAAGCGATGATCTCCGTTGACAATTGGCTCAACGAAACCACTCGCCACGCCGATGTGATCCTGCCCGGCCTGTCACCCCTCGAGCAACCGCACCACGATGACCTGGTGCTGCAGTTCGCGATTCGCAGCTTTGCCAACTATTCGGCACCGGTGTTCGACCCGGGTGAGCGGCCGCATGAATGGGAGATCCTGATCCGCCTCACCGGATTGTGCACCGGCACACCGGCGGAGGACGTCGACGTCGGCGCGATCGACGACGGCTTCTTCGACTATCTCGCATTCACTCAGGGCCTCGACGGTGCGGTCATCCGCCGGCGCTACCAGCAGGGCGGCCCGGAGCGGATGCTGGACCTGACCCTGCGCACCGGTCCTTTCGGTGATCGCTACGGCGAGAACCCGGGCGGGCTCACACTGGACCTTCTGAAGGCCAATCCGAACGGGATCGACTTCGGGCCGATGGTGCCGCAACTGCCCGGCATTCTCGGCACCGCCGACAAGAAGATCCGGCTTGCCCCGCAATACCTGCTCGACGACCTTTCCCGACTGGCCGCCCGGCTGGATCGCCCTGCCGAACCGCTGGTCCTGGTCAACCGGCGGCATCTTCGGTCAAACAATTCGTGGCTGCACAACGTGCCCGCGCTGATGAAGGGCAGGGATCGCTGCACCTTGCTGATGCATCCCGCGGACGCGGCCCGGTGCCGGGTCAACGACGAGGACATCGTCACGGTGAAGTCGGAGTCCGGCGAGATCAAGGTGCCGGTCGAGATCACCGAGGCGATCAAGCCCGGTGTGGTGTCGATGCCGCACGGCTGGGGTCACGACAAGCCGGGGACCCGGTTGTCGGTGGCCAGCGGTGCGCCCGGCGCCAACACCAATGTGCTCTCACCGCCCACCTGGATCGACGCGCCCTCAGGCAACGGCGTCCTCAACGGGATTCCGGTGACGGTCAGCTGAACGCCGGCGCCCGGGACTACCCCGGGCTCACCGACGACTGGCTACGCCCCTCTGCTGATCACCTGATCGGCCGCGGCACGCATCTGGTCGGACAACCGGAGCAGATCGTGCTCACCGATCCCGTTCGGCAGGGTGTAGGCCACTTGACGCAACTCGACGGCGTAGTTGCGAAGCTGCTGGCGGAGTCGCGTCTCGATTGTCGGCATGACGCTTCCTAACGGTGGGGACTGGCCCGGGCGCCCCTCTGATCGACCGGCCTTCTCGAATCTATGCCCGGTGGAGCGTCGTCCGCGAGGGCGCCGCAGTGGTATTTACGAGAGATTGACGGGCCATTTACAGTCCGTACCCTTCAGCCGCGCCTCGATGACACCCTTGGTGAAGCGATTTCGTGAAGCGCTTCATTAGCTGACGGCCCGCACCGCGCTCCGCGGCCGCAACTCAGTCGGAGTCCTCCGGTTCGTCGTCGATCACCACGGTTTCCTGCTGTTCCTGCCAGTCCGCAGCGCTCGCTTCGAGCGGCAACTCGGCCGGTCCACCCTCGTATTCGTCGTCATCGGAGAGGTCCGTCGTGGGCCGCAGCTGTTCAGCGGCGTCGGCGATCGGCACGTCGTCGGGGAAAGTGTTGTCGCGCTCGGACATGGACGCCAAACTACTCCGTGCGGGCCGACGAAAACGCGGGCTATGCCGATGCGGGGCCCCATCGTCGGTTTCCGCGATCGTCCTGCGGGCTACTATGCGGCCATGGCGCTCGACGAAGGATCGACGTTTGCCGGGTACACCGTCATCAAGCGGCTGGGATCCGGCGGCATGGGTGAGGTCTATCTGGCCAAGCACCCCCGGCTGCCGCGCCAGGACGCACTGAAGGTTCTCAAAGCCGACGTGTCGGCCGACAGCGAATACCGGGAACGGTTCCACCGCGAAGCCGACACCGCGGCCACGTTGTGGCATCCGCACATCGTTGCGGTGCACGACCGCGGCGAGTCCGACGGCCAGCTCTGGATCGACATGGACTACGTCGACGGCACCGACGCGGGGGAGTTGTTGGAGGAGCGTTACCCCCAGGGGATGCCGGGCCCGGAAGTGGTCGAAATCGTGACCGCGGTCGCCGAGGCGCTCGACTACGCCCACCTGAACAAGCTGCTGCACCGCGACGTCAAGCCCGCGAACATCCTGATCGCTCAACCGGATTCGCACGACCGGCGAATTCTGTTGGCAGATTTCGGGATTGCCGGTCTGGTGGGTGAATCGACGGGGCTGACCGCGACCAACATGACGGTGGGCACCGTGGCCTATGCGGCGCCCGAGCAGCTGATGGGCAACGACCTCGACGGGCGGGCCGACCAGTATGCGCTGGCCGCCTCGGCATACCAGCTGCTCACCGGTGCGCCTCCGTTTCAGCACTCCAATCCGGCGGTGGTGATCAGCCAGCACCTCAGCGCCTCACCCCCGGCTATCAGTGAGCGCAGCCCGGAACTGTCGAATCTGGACCCGGTTTTCGCCAAGGCGCTGGCCAAGGACCCGAAGGATCGCTACCTGCGGTGTATCGATTTCGCGCGGGCGCTGAGCCATAACCTGGGCGGTGCCGGGGATCCCGACGAGACCAGCCTGTCCCTGCCCGCCGTGGCCGCCTCCGGACCCAAACGCTCCCTGCTGCGACCTGCCGTCGTCGTTCCGGCGCTGCTGGGGATCCTGCTGGTCATCGCGGTCGTCTTCGCTCTGCAGGAGTACCTGCGCGCGGACAAGGAAGAACGCGCGACGCCCGCTCCGCAGCCGCCGGCGAGCACGTCTCTGCCCGCATCCACCACCGGAGCGGGGGGCCCCTCGGTGACCCCGGCGCCGGAGATCCCGGTTGTGGCCATCGGCGCCGACTGTTTCCCGCTCGGCAGCCTCGGCACCACGAAGACCGGGGCAACGGCGTATTGCTCGATGATCCAGGGCAGCAACACCAGCATCTGGTCGCTGACCGAGGGCACCGCGGCGAGCCCGACCGTCAGTGCCACGCTGGAACCGAACGAGACCCCGCCGCCCAGCGAGCAGGAGACACCGGTCCGGGTGTGTATGGAACAGACCGGGCAGACCAGGCTGCAGTGCCTGCAGGAAATCCGCCGCGGCAACGGCCGGCCCTGAACCTAGACGCACCCGCTCACGGTGATGCGCCGTCCCACGTTCGCGCAGACGTTGATGTTCGGTGGCGGCGGCGGGGGAGGCGGGTAGTCCTCCGGCAACGGCGCATAGTCCGCCGGCGGCGGGACGTAGGGGGCGACGGCGTCGGCGATATTGGTGCAACCGCTGACCGAAATGCGTCGTCCGGCGTTGACGCACACGTCGGCCATCGTGGTGCCGGGCGGCCGGCCGATGTCGAACACCTCGGGCGCGGCGGTCAGCGCCAGCGCCGCAACGGCGATCGCCCCGCCGCTTCGCTTCCATGGACCCAGCTTCTGACCCATGTCGATCTCCTTCCGGTGGGCGTTCATCATATTCGCGAGCGGCGCGTCAAACCCGGCGAACGGGCGGTGGCGACCAACCGCCCGCGATGACCTCCGGCCGAGGCGCGTAGAGCCGCATCGTCACTCCGACCGGGCCGCGCGGCGCGGGTAACCAATTGTCCCTGCGCGCCGGGCCGGGGTCCTCGTGCTGAATGTAGATATCGAGCGAGCCGTCGTCGTTGTAGTGCAGATGATCCCGGTCGCCGATCGCGAACCGGTTCAATTCGTTGGCGACCTGGAATCCTTCCGCGTCGTACATGGTGATCGACCAGAACGCGTCCACCGGCGGCAACTTGTCGGCGTCGAAATGGACGACGTATGGGTTGTCACCGCTGACCGGGTTCCCGTCGGCGTCGGACGCGAGCAGCGGATAGACCGCGTCCTCGGGAGGGTTGGCACCCAGACCGATCAATGCCACTACCGCGCGCCGGAAGTAGTTGTTGCCGTAGACCCCCATGCCCTCACCGAGGCTGATCCAGCCGTCGACACTGGCCGCGAGCCTGGGTCCGGCCGCCAGCATGTCGGCGAGCGCATCGTCCTTGCCCTGCTCGATCTGGGCGACCTGTTCCGCGCTGAACCGGCTCGCGTCGAACGGCTTGCCCCGTTGGACGCCGAGCAGCGCGAGGCGGGCCAGGATGGAGAAGTCGGTCGCATGCGGGGGGTTGACCCGCAGCAGTTCGGCGGCATAGGAGAGGTAGTCGACCGCGGTCATCCCATTGACGACCTTGAGCGGCTCGGTGGTCACGTCGTACTCCGGGTCAGCCTCGAATTCGGCTTTCGGCCCGAGCTCGGTGATGCGGAATCCGTCCTGGACCTTGTATACCGCCGGGTAGTCGTCAGGGCCGTTGGTCTGCGTCCGACCGATGAGCCAGACATACGGAGTCGGCGAGGGGACGACCGTCGTCCCCGCGGGCAGATCTCCGGTGTCACCAGGTCCGGTGATCACCAGATCCAGTGGTCCGGTGCCGGTGGTTCGTTTGCCGGGATTGGCGAACACATCGGACCACATGTCCAGCATCGGCAACATGTAGAAGCGATCGTCGGTGTCGTCGGCATGAAGCCGGACGGGACCATTACTCAGATCGAGCCACGCGATCGAGTAGAGCGTGTCGAAGTTCGGCCGCACCACCGACCGGAACTCCGCCGGCGGAAACTCCCGCAGATGGGAGAACTGGTTGGGCGGGCCGAAACCGGGCCGTGATCCGGGCGCCGAGTTGAACGCCTGCAGCCTGGTGACGTCCATCGTCACGAGCGGATAAAAGTAGACGAACGCTTCATAGCTCAGGGTGCGCAGATCGTCGGATAAGGTGGTCAAGTTCTCTCCTTGGGGCCCGAATTCGCCAGAGGCTTGAAGGATAGAGCTCAACGAATCGAAATGTCGGCGTTCGCAGCGGCTTCGGGGGCCACCGCGCGCGTCTGACCAGGCCCGCCCGGTTACTTACCCGGTTACAAACGACGTCCTGCTTCTTTAGTTGGCGTCCATGCCGATAAAGTTGGTTGCGATGACCCAGACAGCCGCTCCACCTGTCCTGACCGTGCGGTATGACGGTGCCGAGCGCACCTTCGCAGCGGGCCACGACGTAGTCATTGGCCGTGATCTGCGCGCCGATGTCCGCGTGGCGCACCCCCTGATATCCCGCGTGCACCTGTTGCTGCGCTTCGACCAGGGTCGATGGGTCGCCATCGACAACGGCAGCCTCAACGGTTTGTACGTCAACAACCGCCGGGTGCCGGTCGTCGACATCCAGGACGGCCAGCGCGTCAACATCGGCAACCCGGACGGACCGGCGCTCGACTTCGAAGTCGGCAGGCGCAACCAGGGCTCGGTCGGCCGCCCACCGGCGACCACCGCGATGGCGATTCCGTCGCGGCCCAGCGGCCCAATCCCCGCCCAGGGCGGGCCGCCGAGCGGCGCTAACTGGGGTGCCCCGCCGCAACAGCATCCGTCCACAGCGCGGATGCCCGCAGCGCCCCCCGGCCAGCCGCCGTCGGGACCGCAGCCGCGTTACCCGTCGGGTCCGCAGCCGATGCAGCAGCCGTCGCCACAGATCTACCGGTCCTCGGCGCAACAGCAACCGCCTCCGGTGATCGGCCGGACCGCCGAGGCCGGCAGCAGGACCTCGATGATGAAGATCCTGCGGCCCGGCAAGGCGGGCGACCTGCCGGCGGGCGCGGTCAAGATCGGTCGCGCCGACGACAACGACATCGTCATCCCCGAGGTGCTGGCCTCGCGGCACCACGCGACCCTGATCCCATCTCCCGGCGGTACGGAGATCCGGGACAACCGCAGCATCAACGGCACGTTCGTCAACGGCACCCGCGTCGAATCGGCGATTCTGCGTGACGGCGATGTGGTCACCATCGGCAACATCGACCTCGTCTTCGCCAATGGGGCGCTGTCGCGGCGCGAAGAAAGCCTGTTGGAGACCCGCACCGGCGGCCTCGACGTGCGCGGCGTGACCTGGACGATCGAGGGCAACAAGACGCTGCTGGACAACATCTCGTTGACGGCGCGTCCGGGCATGCTCACGGCCGTCATCGGTCCGTCGGGTGCGGGCAAGTCGACTTTCGCGAAGCTGGTCGCCGGGTACACC
Source organism: Mycobacterium sp. 23 (assembly GCF_048287075.1). Lineage (NCBI taxonomy): Bacteria > Bacillati > Actinomycetota > Actinomycetes > Mycobacteriales > Mycobacteriaceae > Mycobacterium > Mycobacterium sp. 23. The sequence goes on along the minus strand of NZ_JBLVUX010000005.1, from coordinate 544,316 downwards.
CATCCGACCAGCGGCACGGTGTCGTTCGAGGGGCACAACGTGCACTCCGAGTACGCCTCGCTGCGGAGCAGGATCGGCATGGTGCCGCAGGACGATGTCGTGCACGGGCAGCTGACGGTGAAGCAGGCACTGATGTACGCCGCCGAGTTGCGGTTGCCGCCGGACACCACCAAAGAAGACCGCGAGCAGGTGGTGGCCCGCGTCCTCGAGGAACTCGAGATGACCAAGCACCTGGAGACGCGGGTGGACAAGCTGTCCGGCGGTCAGCGCAAGCGCGCCTCGGTCGCGCTGGAACTGCTCACCGGGCCGTCGCTGCTGATCCTCGACGAACCCACCTCCGGCCTGGACCCGGCGCTGGACCGCCAGGTCATGACCATGCTGCGGCAGTTGGCCGACGCCGGTCGTGTGGTGCTGGTGGTCACGCACTCACTGACCTACCTGGACGTGTGCGACCAGGTGCTACTGCTGGCACCCGGCGGCAAGACGGCGTTCTGCGGACCGCCCAGCCAGATCGGCCCGTCGATGGGCACCACGAACTGGGCCGACATCTTCAGTTCGGTGGCCGAGGACCCGGACGGCGCCAAGGCCCGCTACCTGGCACAGACCGGCCCGCCTCCGCCGGTACCGCCGACGGAGAAACCCGCCGAGCTAGGGGAGGCCGCACACACCAGCCTCGTCCGGCAGTTCTCCACTATCGCCCGGCGGCAGTTGCGGCTGATCATCTCCGACCGCGGCTACTTCATCTTCCTGGCGATCCTGCCGTTCATCATGGGCTCGCTGTCCATGTCGGTGCCCGGTGATGTCGGCTTCAACGCCCCGCCACTGACCAGTGACGCGCCCACCGAGCCGGCCCAGATCCTGGTGCTGCTCAACGTCGGCGCGGTCTTCATGGGGACGGCGCTGACCATCCGAGACCTCATCGGTGAGCGGGCCATCTTCCTGCGCGAACAGGCGGTGGGGCTGTCCACCACGGCCTATCTGCTGGCCAAGGTCTGCGTCTACACCATCCTGGCGCTGGTCCAGTCGGCGATCGTGACCGTGATCGCGCTGCTGGGCAAGCCCGGTCCGAAGGCGAGCGCAGTGGTGCTGGGAAGCCCCGCCCTCGAGCTCTACGCCGACATCGCTGCGACGACCGTCGCCTCGGCCATGCTCGGGTTGGTGCTGTCATCGCTGGCCAAGACCAGCGAGCAGATCATGCCGCTGCTGGTGGTGGCGGTCATGTCGCAGCTGGTGTTCTCCGGCGGCATGATTCCCGTCACCAACCGGTTGGGGCTGGACCAGATGTCGTGGGTGACCCCGGCGAGATGGGGTTTCGCCACTTCGGCCTCGACGATCGACCTGACCCGATTGTGTCCGGTTCCACAGGTCCCGAAGGACTCACACTGGAAGCACACGGCCGGGGCGTGGACGTTCGACATGGCGATGCTGGTGGTGCTGAGCATCTTCTACCTGGGCTTCGTGCGCTGGAAGATTCGCCTCAAGAGCGGCTGACCGACGCTGATCGTCTTGGTCTCCCATCCGGCGCCAACGTTCGCCAGCATCAGCGCGAACAGCACGCCGATCGCGGTGATCGGCAGTCCGAGGTAGAGCATCCAGTCCACCGGCAGGCCGGCCCGGCTCAGCATCACGTAGTGCAGCAGCAGCACCACCGCGACGGCCCAGCCGGTCAGCAGCACGACGACCTTGGTCTTCATCGCGTATGCACTCATCTGGGCCACGGGGCGGGCGCGGGCCACTGCGGGGCCGCCACCGGCTGCCTGGGCCGGAAGAACAGAGCACCCGCGACCGCGCGATTGCGCAGCGCCGACGCGCGCCACGTGTTCACCGGGTGTGACGCCAGCGCGTTGGCCAGCCACACGAAGAACCCGGTCTCGGCGCCAGCCCGGTCCGCCATGCCGTCGAAATCGACCCAGCGCAGCAGGTACTTGCCGGCGCTCAGCACGCCGATGGCGCGACGGGCCCCTTCCGGGCGGAACGCGTAACCGTAGTTGTCGGCCGTGTACTCCATGGAACGCGACAGCGCCTGCCCGAGGAACGGAATCTTCATGGCCAGCTGGCTGAGCTGGCGCCAGTACGACGCGTGCCCGGCTGCGATGTGGCCGACCTCGTGTCCGATGACGAAGGCCAGCGCCTCGGGATCGCGGGCCTGGCCGCCGATCTCGAACAGGTCGCTGTAGACCACGACATAGCGGCGGAAGCCGTGACCGCTGGCGAAGGCGTTGATCTGCCCGTTGCCCAGCACGACGTACGCGTCCGGCACCTCGGCGAGACCGAAACGCTGCGCCGCCTCCACGACCAGCCAGTAACCCTCGGGAAACTGCGTGGGCGACATCTTCACGCCGTTGGCGCGCTGGCGGCCGTAGTTCAGCCCCCGGCCGAGGAACAGCAGAACCGGCGTGGCGAGCACCGACAGCCACAACAGGCTGACCTTGCCGGACAGCACCAGCGCGCATGCGATCAGGTACAGCACGACGCTGGACGCGATGACCAGCACGAGCAGGCCGATCTCCCACGGGTGGCGCCGGGGTTGCTCACGGAAGCCAGTCGGTGGGTGCGGGTGATGGTGTGTCGGTGAATCGACGATGGCCATGGCGGTCCCTGGACTCCTGACGTCGGTCTGTGCCCGCGGATTTTGGGCGATACCAGGTTGCGTGCCGGCCCTTGGAAGGTTCTTGGGGGATTCTTGGAGTGCTGGTCAGCGCGGTGGGCCTCGGACGGCCGGTGACCTGCCTCACTGTCAGCTTTCCTATCATTCGGTTATGACCGCCGGCGCGCTGAGCATCATGCGGTCGCCGGCATTCGCGGCCGGGGACGCCGCGGCGTTCCGTGCCGCCGGATGGTGGACCGACTCGACACTGTCCGACGCAGTTCGCCGCAACGCCGAACGGTCACCGGACCGGGTGGCCTACATCGACTATCCCGGCGGCGCCCTGACGTGGGCCGAATTCGACGCCGCGGCGACCGCGCTGGCCGGGCAGCTGGCCGGCTCAGGGGTCGGCCGCGGTGATCGGGTCGCGGTGTGGCACGGCGACACCGCCGCCATCCATGTTCTGTTCGTGGCCGTCGAGCGCTGCGGCGCCGTCGTCGTCGGCATCGGTGCCCGCGCCGGCACCCGCGAAGTCGCCCATCTGCTGGGTGTCACCGAACCTCGAGTCCTGATCAGCGACCAGCAACGTGGCGCCGCCGCGGCGGCGGTGGCGGCGGAGCTCCGGATGGCGGTGCAGGTACTGGGCAGTGACGGCATGGCGCCGCTGCTCGAGGTCGACGCGCCGGCCGCGGCGCCGGGCATCGAGGCACAACTCGGCCCCGACGACGTCTTCCTGATCAACTCCACCTCTGGGACCACCGGGTTGCCCAAGTGCGTCGTACATACCCAGAATCGTTGGCACTACTTTCATCAGAAGGCCGTCGCCAACGGGCTGTTGACACCCGAAGACATCTTTTTGCCGGTCATCCCGATGCCCTTCGGCTTTGGAATCTGGACCAGCCATACCACCCCGATCCACCTGGGAGCCACCACCGTGCTGCTGCAGCGGTTCTCCACCGCAGCCGCGTGCGAGGCGATAGCCCGGCACAAAGTCACCGTAATGTGTTGTGTCAGTACCCAATTGACCATGCTGATGGCCGACCCTAGGGTGCGCGAGGCCGACCTGAGCTCGCTTCGGGTGGTGTTCACCGGTGGCGAAGCGCTGCCGTACCGGCCGGCCGCGGAGTTCGAGGAACTTACCGGCGCCAAAATTCTGCAGTTCTACGGCTCCAACGAGACGGGCCTGCTCAGCGGTACGACCCTGGATGACACCCTGCACCACCGGCTGCGTACCGGTGGCCGGATCGTCCCGGAGATGAAAGTCCGCCTCTACGACGGCGACCGCGACGTCACCGGGACCGGCCACGGCCAGCCGGCCTGCCGGGGTCCGGCAACCAGCCTGGGCTATCTCGATGGGATCGACCACGAACGGCTGTTCACCTCGGACGGGTGGATGCGGATGGGCGACATCTGCGAGATCGACGGGGACGGTTATCTCAGCGTCACCGGCCGCACGTCCGACTTCATCGTGCGGGGCGGCAAGAACATCAGCGCCGCACAGGTCGAAGACTCCACCATGACCCATCCCGCGATCGCAGTGGCGGCCGCGGTGGCGATGCCCGACCCGGTGTTCGGCGAAAAGGTCTGCCTTTATGCCGAACTCGTCGAGTCCCGCACCCTGGACCTGCCAGAGCTCGTCGAACATCTTCTGGCGCTGGGTGTTTCCAAGGAGCTGCTGCCCGAACGGCTCATCGTGGTCGACGAGCTGCCCCGGTCATCGGGCGGCAAGATCGCCAAAGGTGAACTGCGGGAGAACCTTCGAGCCAGGATGGAGGCGGGCGTTATGGACGGTCCTCGGGTACGGCGTGGCGGGCTGGAGGTGTGGGCGCCGTCGGTGGTGCCACCGATCGGGGTGAAGCTGTCCGACGAGCAGGCGCTCGCCGTCGCCTTCCGCCATCTCGCCTCGATCGGTTTCGCCGAGAACATGGCCGGGCACATCACCTGGCAACGGGACGGCCAGACCGACATGCTGGTCAACCCCTGGGGGCTGTGGTGGCAGGAGCTCACCGCGTCGGACATCTGCGAGGTGGACGCCGATGCCCGGGTCGTGCGTGGACGGTGGGATGTCACGCCGGCCATCCACATCCACACCGAACTGCACCGCGTCCGCGAGGACGCCCGGGTGGTCATCCACAATCACCCCTACTACGTGTGTGTGCTGGCCGCGCTCGGCAGGCTGCCCGAGCTGGTTCATCAGACCGGATCGCTGTTCCTGGACGACATGTGTCTGGTCGAAGCCTATGAGGGGGAGATCGATACCCCCTCGCGCGCAGCAGATCTGGTGGCCCATATCGGGAGTGCCAACCTGACGGTGCTGGCCAACCACGGCGTCATCGCCACCGGCCGCAACCTGCCCGAGGCCGTGTACCGGGCGGCGTCCATCGAACGGGTGTGCCGGATGGCCTACGACGTCATGCTCACCGGTATCGCACCCTCGGAGATGAAGTGGTCGGACATGGTCGGCATGCGGGCCTCGCTGATCGAGCGCGCCGCGGACGTGTACTGGGCCGGTGCGGCGCGGATGACGATCAAAGCCGATCCCGATGTGCTCACCTAACCCCCGCGAGCAGACACAAAATCGCACGGAATGCCCGAAAATTGTGCGATTTTGTGTCTGCTCGGCGATGAAAGGAGACCGGCATGAAATCGATTGACGAGTTGGCCGCCGACCTGAACTTCACCACCGCCAAGACCGGTGAGCAGCGCACCGTCACGTTGCTGCCGGATCCTCCGAGAGCGCAGCGCCGTTACACCGTCATCTCGGTGGACGACCACATCGTCGAGCCGCCCGACACCTTCACCGGTCGTCTTCCGCGGAAGTTCGCCGACCGGGCACCCACCGTGGTGGACACCCCCGAAGGCGGACAGACCTGGGTGTACGACGGGCAGGTGCTGCCCAACGTCGGCTTCAACGCCGTAGTGGGCCGGCCGGTGTCGGAGTACGGTTTCGAACCGGTCCGATTCGACGAAATGCGCAGGGGCGCCTGGGATATTCATGCGCGAGTCAAGGACATGGATCTCAACGGCATCTACTCCTCACTGAACTTCCCATCGTTCCTGCCTGGATTCGCCGGTCAGCGGCTGCAGCAGGTGACCAAGGACCGGGGCCTCGCGCTGGCTTCGGTGCGGGCATGGAACGACTGGCACCTGGAAGCATGGGCGGGGCCCTACCCCGGCCGGATAATTCCGTGTCAGTTGCCCTGGCTGCTGGATCCCGAGCTGGGCGCCAAGATGATCTACGAGAACGCCGAGCGCGGTTTCCACGCAATGACTTTCAGCGAGAACCCGGCGATGCTGGGATTCCCGAGCATTCACTCGGGCCACTGGGAGCCGATGATGGCGGCGTGCGCCGAGACCGGCACCGTGGTGAATCTGCACATCGGCTCTTCGGGATCGTCGCCGTCGACGACCGCGGACGCGCCACCGGACGTGCAGGGCGTGCTGTTCTTCGCATACGCGATCTCGGCCGCGGTGGACTGGCTGTACTCCGGGCTGCCGAGCAGATTCCCCGACCTCAAGATCTGCCTGTCCGAGGGCGGGATCGGTTGGGTAGCAGGGCTACTGGACCGTTTGGACCATATGCTGAGCTATCACGAGATGTACGGCACCTGGCGTGATCTCGGTGAAAAACTTACTCCCGCAGAGGTTTTCAAGCGCAACTTCTGGTTCTGCGCCGTGGAGGACAAATCGTCGTTCGTGCAGTATGAGCGCATCGGGGTGGACAACATCATGCTGGAAGCCGACTACCCGCACTGCGATTCGACCTGGCCGCACACCCAGCAGACCATCCACGAGGAGATCGGTGAACTGCCCGACGATGTGATCCGGAAGATCACCTGGGAGAACGCTTCTCGGCTCTACCAGCACCCGGTGCCCGCCGAGGTGCAGCGGGATCCCGACGCGTTCTAACCGAGGTCGAGTTCGGCTCCCGAACAGTAGACGCCGAGAACGTCGCGGGCCGAGACGATACCCAGCAGCGCGCCGTCACGTTCGACCAGGATGTGGCGGATGTAACGGTCCATCATCCGGGTGGCGACTTCGTCGACGGTCGCGTCAGCGTCACACCACACCAACTTGGTGCTGGCCACATCGATCGCCCGGACGGACTCGAGGTCCATTCCCGCGGCCACCGCGCGCACGATGTCACGTTCGCTCACCAACGCGCCCGGATTGTCGTCGTCGCCGACGACCATCGCGCCGACGTTCTCGGTCACCAACGCACGCGCGGCGTCGGCCAGACTCGCGTCGGCGGCGACACGCGCCACCGGGTCGCCGGTCACAGTGGAAATCGGCAGGTTCCCCACGGAAGAAAAGGCAGTCACGCCACCATGTTCGTCAGAGCGTGCCGCTCGTCTCTAGTGACTTCAGTCCCTAAATCTGGTGGCCTTGGTTATCGACGACCGACCCTGGTGCACGGGTCAACGATTATCTGCGAATGTATGGTCAGTAGCGATGAGTAACCAGTATCCGGCCGACGCGTTCACCTCTCGGCATGCGGTTGACCCGGGACTCCGTTCCATCGCCAGATTTCTGCCCCGGGGATACGGGCTGCACCGCGGCCTGAGGGTTCCCCGCGCCCTGATGGGGCTCGCCGGCGTGACCGGGCGCGAGCGCGACGTGCCGGTTGTCGCGGTCGATGGGAATGTCACCGTCCGGATACACCGGCCGGCCGAATTGGCGCTACCGGCCCCGGCGTTGCTGTGGATCCACGGCGGTGGAACCGTCATGGGAAGCGCGGCTCAGGAGGACCGCTACTGTCGCAAGCTGTCCCACCTGTCCGGTGTTGCGGTGGTCGCGGTGGAGCACCGCCTGGCGCCGGAGCATCCCTATCCGGTTCCGTTGGACGACTGCTACGCGGCGCTGCTGTGGCTGCAGCGCCAATCGTGGGTGGACCCCGACCGAATCGCGGTCGGAGGCGCGAGCGCCGGCGGTTACTTCGCGGCCGCCTTGGCGCAGCTTGCCCACGACCGCGAAGACGTCCGCCCGGTTTTCCAGCTGCTGGTCTACCCGATGCTCGACGACCGAACCGGAGCGAAACCCGATGGGCGCAAACGGATTATGTGGAGCGAGCGGGACAATCAGCTGGCTTGGCAGTGGTATCTGTCCGGAGCGGACCCCGCATCCGCGGTACCGGCGCGGCGCGACGACCTGTCAGGCCTTGCACCGGCCTGGATCGGGGTCGGAACGCTCGACCTGTTCTATCAGGAGTGCGTCTCTTACGCGCAACGCCTGCGCGACGCCGGGGTCGCCGTTCATGAGCAAATCGCCCCGGGTGCGTTCCATGCCTTCGACCTGCTCGCCCCGAATGCACCGATTTCGTTGTCGTTCTTCGCCAGTCAGTGCCGGCATCTGCGTGACGCGCTCAGGTGACCCATTCCGGCTGCTCGGCGGTGTCGACCGCGGAGAAGTCTTTGTGCCCCAGACCGGCCACGCAGCCACCGTCGACCACGAACTCCGAACCGGTTGAGTAGCTGGACTCATCGCTGGCCAGGTAGATCACCAGGTTCGACACTTCCTGAGGTTCGGCGATACGGCCCAGCGCCGTCTGGAAGATGTCCTCGGGCACCCACTCGGTCATCGGTGTCCTGATCAGCCCCGGATGGATGGAGTTGACCCGGATCCCGCTGGGACCCAGCTCCAGAGCGGCCGACTTGGTCAGCCCCCGAACTGCGAATTTCGTTGCCGTGTAACCGTGGCAGGCAATCGTGCCGGCCAGGCCCTCGATCGAGGAGATGTTGATGATCGACCCGCGGCCGGCGGTCTTCATCGGTTTGACCACGGCCCGGATGCCGAGAAAGACACCGGTGAGGTTGATGTCGAGAATCCGCTGCCATTCGGAAAGCTGGTAGTCCTCGAAGGTTCCGATATTGATGATGCCGGCGTTGTTCACCAGAATGTCGAGGCGGCCGAACTCGGACAGGGTGGTCTGCACCGCGGCGTCCCACTGGTCCGGGTCGGTGACGTCCAGATGCACGTAACGTGCGGCCTCGCCGACGTCGGCGGCGACGGAATTGCCCTCGTCGTCAAGGATGTCGCCAAACACCACCCTGGCCCCTTCGGCGACCAGAGCCCGAACATGGGACGCACCCATGCCACGGGCCCCGCCACTGATCAAAGCGACTTTGTCGGTCAATCGGTTCGGCATTGAATCTCCTGACGGTTGGGCGCCCTGTCATGGTGGCACACCACGATTCCCGCAAGAACGCCGCATCACCATACATAAACCGTCTGTCCGTATGGCGGCTTCACACTTCTCGAGCGCAGGCGCGCCCCGGGCTTCGAAGACCTGGACCCAGCGCTACGGGCTGCCCGTTGACGCGGTCGGGTCGTGAACGGAGCCGTTCGACTACCGTCATCGCAATGGAGTTAAGCGGCAAGACAGTTCTGCTCACCGGCGCAACCGGCGGGCTGGGAAGAGCGATCGCCAAGGCGCTCGCACAGCGCGGAGCGCGGCTGATCGTCAGTTCGCGCAAGGCGCAGGAACTCGACGAGCTGGCGGCATCACTGTCGGGCAGCGGGCACCGGACGATTGTCAGCGATCTCGCACAGCCCGGCGCCGCCGCGGCGCTGCTGGCCGAGGCGGGTCCCATCGACGTGCTGGTCGCCAATGCGGCGCTGCCGGCCTCGGGCAAGCTCGACAGCTTCACCGCCGAGCAGGTGGACCGGGCGCTGCGGGTCAATCTCGAGGTCCCGGTGCAGATGACCCGGGAGCTGATCCCGGCATTCACCGCGCGGGGTTCGGGGCACTTCGTCTACATCTCGTCGATCTCCGGCAAGACCGCGACGGCACGCGCCTCGCTGTATGCGGCGACCAAGTTCGGTCTGCGCGGGTTCGCGCTGTGTCTGCGCGACGACCTGCGGCCAGCCGGTGTCGGCGTCTCGGTCGTCAGCCCAGGAGCGATCGGCGGCGCCGGGATGTTCGCCGACTCGGGGGCTTCGGCACCTCCGCTCATCGGCACCGGGACACCCGAGCAGGTCGGGGCCGCCGTGGTGACCGCGATCGAGCGAAACCGCGGCGAGGTGACCGTTGCGCCGCTGCGGCAGCGGGCGCTGGCGCGCTTCGCGGCGAACGCTCCCGAGGTCGCCTCCCGCCTGGCCGGGGGAGTCGCGGCCAGGGCGGCCGACCAGATCGCGGCCGGGCAGATCGACAAGCGCTGAAAAACTAGTGGCATCCTGGCGTCGTGGGTGTCCTGTTCCGGTTGGTCGAGTTGCTCCTGCTCGCCTTGCCGCTGATCGGCTTGATCGCGGCGGGCATCAGGGCCGTCTCGGCCATGAACCGGCGAACACGGCAGACCACTGACTCGTCGGACGACAACTCCGCGGCAGCGGCCCGCGCAGCCTCGACCGGAAACCCGGCGGCGCACTGGCAGGCCATCAAACGTGCGATCGAGGCGCACGAGAAAACCGACGCTCGATGGTTGGTGTACGAACTCGATGCCACCCGGCTGCTGGACTTCCCGGTGATGACCGACATGCGCGACCCGCTGACCACCGGATTCCACCGGGCCAAACTGCGCGCAGACCTGCACAAGCCGCTGCGGGCGGAGGATCTTTTCGACGACCGCGATGCCGCGCGCGAGTATCTCGACGCGGTCGAAGACTACGTGACCGCTTTCAACGCCGCGGAAGCCGAAGCGATGCGCCGTCGCAGCAGCGACTTCTCCAAAGAGGAGAGACAGCGGCTGGCGCGGGCGCAGAGCCTGCTGCGGATCGCCGCGGACACCGCTGCCACCACCCAGGAACGCCAGCACGCGTATCAGCTGGCGCGCACCGAACTCGACGGCCTGATCGTGCTGCCCGACAACACGCGGACCAGCATTGAGCGCGGCATCCTCGGCGAGATCGACCGCTAATTCTTCAGGCGCACCATACGCGTGGTGGTGCTTTCGTCGAGCTCGACGAGATCGGTGCGCGAGCGCAGGAAGTCGCTGAAAGACTTGAACCCCAATGACTTCTCGCTGAACGACGGGTTCATCCGCTTCATCTGCGCTTTGACTACCGAATTGTGCAGCCAGTCCACGTCGTCCTTCTCCTGGCCGATCCGCAGCGCGCGTTCGAGCAGGCCGGTGGCCGCCAGCTGCGGGTCCGGAGCGGGCGGCTCGTCGTCCGGTTCGCCGGAGCTCGCGCGGCGTGCGCGTTTCTTGGGCGGGCTGGCAGTGATGGGCGAAATCCCGGGCAGCGCGTCGTAAGTGACGAATTCGTCGCAGGCCGCGGCCAGCGACTGGCTGCTCGCGCCTGCCACGCCGATACCGACGACGTAGCGCCCCAGGCGTTTACACCGCTGCGCCAACGCGATGTAGTCCGAGTCGCCGCCGACGATCACCACATGTGTCAGATCAGGTAGCCGGAACATGTCCTCGACCGCGTCCACGGCCAGCCGGATATCGGCGCCGTTCTTGCCGTAGGCGGCCGCCGGGAACAACTGCACCAGGTCGACGGCGCGGCCGACCAGTTGACCGTGGTAGGCCGCGTTGACCTCGGCCGACCAGTCTGCGTACGCGCGGGTCAGCACCAGCGTGCCGAACGAGGACGCGAAATCCATGATCGCGCCCAGGTCGACCGTCGCCGCCCGCAGTTTCTCCTTGTCCAGGCCCTTGGACTTGTCCCGCTGGAAGGTGTTGCGGCCGTGCACCTGGTCGTAACGCGAGATCACGATGTTGTCGAAGTCGAAGTACACGGCCACCCTGGTCGCGCCGGAAGCGCTGGAGTCGGTCATGCGGACATCGTCCGGCATTCGGTCGTTGACGCCAACTTCCGCGCCGTCAACGGCCGGCGTGGGACTGGATCTGGTAGGCGGTGCCACGTTCCTCGCGCACCCACAATTCCTCGTCCGCCCCGACGGTGGTTCCCTGGGCAATCAGCTGGCGCTTGAGCACTTTGTGCGTTGCGGTGCTGGGCAGATCCGTGGCGATCCGGACGTATCGAGGTCGCGCCTTGGGGGAGAGGTCCGGCTGCGCGTCCAGGAACGACTCCAGCGATCGCGGGTCGAATGAGTGTCCCTGGTGCAGGACCACAGCCGCCACGATCTGGTCGCCCACCCGTTCGTCGGCGACGGCATATACGGCCACTCGGTTGATTGCCTTGTGGCGCAGGAGAATCCGCTCGATGGGAGCCGCCGCGAGGTTTTCGCCGTCGACCCGCATCCAATCAGCGGTGCGCCCGGCAAGATAGATCCAGCCCTGGGAGTCCTTGTATGCCAGATCGCCGGACCAGTACATGCCGTGCCGCATGCGTTCGGCGTTGGCCTGCGGGTCGTTGTAGTAACCGGTGAACAGACCCGATCCCGTGGTGTTCACCAGTTCACCGACGGCGTCGTCGGCGTTGATGAGCGCACCGTGTTCATCGAACCGGGCGACGTCGCACTCGGTGACTGTCTCGCTGTTGTAGACGGCAACCCCGACCGCCCCCTTGCCGATCGAGCCGAGAGGCGTGCCTGGTTCGCGTATCACCATGACGGCGTTCTCGGTGGAGCCGAAGCCGTCCTCGACCTGTACGCCGAAGCGGCGCGCGAACTCATCGATGTCTTTCTCGTTGGCCTCGTTGCCGAACGCCACCCGCAGCGTGTTGTCCGCGTCGTCCTCGCGCCGGGGCGTCGCCAGGATGTAGGCGAGCGGCTTGCCGACGTAATTCATATAGGTGACCTGATACCGGCGGACATCGGAGAGAAAATTGCTGGCCGAGAACTTCGCCGGCACGATCGATGCCCCGGAGACCACCGCCGGCGCCCAACCGGCGACGACCGCGTTGGAGTGGAACAGCGGCATCGACACATAGCAGGTGTCGCGCTCAGTCAGGGCGAACCGCTCGGCGAGGTTCAGCCCGGCGAAAGCCGGCATCAGGTGCGCCACCCGCACCGCCTTGGGGTTCCCGCTCGTGCCGGAGGTGAAGATCATCATGAACGGGTCCATCATCTCGACCTCCCGATGGGGGACGAGTTCGCCGGCGTCGGCGACCAGGGCGGCCCATTGCGATGTCGAGGTGTCGATGATTCGAATACCGGGCAGGTTCAACCCGTCCAGCAGCGCGCGGTGTTCCGCATCGGTCACCACGATCTGGCAGTCTGCGCGCACGATGTCGGCGGCCAGCGCTTCGCCGCGCCGGGTGGTGTTCAGCCCGCACAGGACGTACCCACCCAGGCCCGCCGCCGCCATCTGCGTCAGCATGTCGGGTGTGTTTCCCAACAGCGATCCGACGTGCATCGGACGGTCATGGTCGGCGGCGGCGAGCAGGGCCGCCGCCTGAGCGCCGGCGTCCGCCAGGTATTTACTCCAAGTCCATTGCAAATCGCCATATTTCACGGCGAGGCCGGAATCCGTCAGCCGTCGGCGCAGCAGCGCCTGCACAGTTTCGGTCACGAATCCGACGCTCCCGCCCGGTCGAGGTAGCTGCTGACGATATCGACGAGCAGCCGGCGCTCCCTGCCGGTGTCGACGGGCCGTTGCATCACCAGCTGGTTGGCGATCATGCCCCGCAGTGTGGTCAGCAGCAGCTCACCGATGGCGGCGTTCTGGGTCGGGCTCAGATCCCGGTCGATAGCGTCGATCAGCGTGTTGAACGTCTTGCCGAGTCTTCGGATGCGGTTGGTGGTGGGCTCGCCGCGGGTGGCACGAGTGCCGATCAGGATTTCGGTGGCCGCGCGCCCGGTAGGGCTCGACATCGCATGCCAGGCCGCCGTCACGGCCGCCTCGACTTTTCGGTGCGTCGTGGTGTCGGCAGTCGCCGCGGGCAGCGAATTCAGCGCGTCCAGCAGTTCCTCGAACCCCTGGTCCACCACTGCCATCAGCAGCCCGTCACGGTCACCGAAGTGATACTGGATCACCCCCCAGGTGACCCCCGCCGTGTCCGCGATGTGCCGGCCGCTGGCCGCGGCAATGCCTTCGCTGAGCACGATCTGGACCGTCACATCGATCACCTGGGCGCGCGTCCGCTCGGCGCGGACCTGATTGCCGTGGGCGGGCCGCGTCGGAGCAACTCGTCCGGACATCATCACGAAATCACCTGTCACTCATCCAGGACGACGGGCCGTCGCCGGCGAAACATTGCAACCGCTAGGTTATGCCATCCGTGCCGACGCGGTACGGCAGCCCGGCGGGCATGGTCAACGCGGTCAATGAACCAATCACCGCCGGCGTCCCGATCTGTCGGCGCTGGTCGCCTGATCGCGGACGCGGGACCCTATGCTTGACCGCAAATGGCGGACAAGACAACGTGCGCGATCATCGGGGGCGGCCCGGCCGGCATGGTTCTCGGGCTGTTACTGGCCCGCGCCGGGGTAGAGGTCACCCTGCTGGAAAAGCACGGTGACTTCCTGCGCGATTTCCGCGGCGACACCGTGCACTGCTCCACCATGCGATTACTCGACGAGCTGGGTCTGTGGGAGCGCTTCTCCCGGTTGCCCTTCAACGAGGTACGCAAAGCGGCATTCGAATCGAATGGGCACTCGGTTACCTACATCGATTTCGAGCGACTCAATCAACCGCATCCTTTCATCGCAATGGTGCCCCAGTGGGATCTGCTCAACCTCCTGGCCGAAGCCGCTACTGCCGAGCCAACTTTCACCCTGCGGATGAACATTGAGGTCACCGGCCTGCTCACCGAGGACGGCCGGGTCACCGGGGTTCACTACCAAGACGCCGACGGCCCGGGGGAACTGCGCGCCGAGCTCACCGTCGCCTGCGACGGCCGATGGTCGATCGCCCGCCAGGCCGCCGGCCTGCGCACCCGCGACTATCCGGTGAAGTTCGACGTCTGGTGGTTCAAGTTGCCGAACGACGACGATGCGGAGTTCTCCTTCGCGCCCCGCACCGGTCCGGGCAAGGCGCTGGCCGTGATCCCGCGCAAAGGGTATTTCCAGATCGCCTACATCGGCATGAAAGGAACCGACGCGCAGTTGCGCGCTCAGGGCATCGAGGCATTCCGGCGTGACATCGCCGCACTGGTACCCGAAGCCGCCGGGTCGGTAACCGCGCTGGATTCCATGGACGACGTCAAGCACCTCGACGTCAAGGTGAACCGCTTGCGTCGGTGGCACTCCGACGGCCTGCTCTGCATCGGTGACGCCGCACACGCCATGTCGCCGTTGGGCGGCGTCGGCATCAACTTGGCGGTTCAGGACGCCGTCGCAGCGGCGACCATATTGGCAGAACCCCTGCGACGCCACCACGTTACCGGCCGTGATTTGGCAGCAGTGCGCCGTCGGCGCGTATTTCCCACCGCGGTAACGCAATTCGTCCAACGTGTACTGCACCGGGGGCTGCTCGGTCCGCTGCTGCGGGGACGGGACCCCGCCCCGCCGGCAGCCCTGCTGCGGATGCTCGAGCGGATGCCGTGGCTTTCGCTGGTGCCTGCGTACTTCATCGGAGTCGGTGTGTTGCCCGAGCACGCGCCCGAGTTCGCCCGCCGCGGTTAACGTCACGCGATGTCGGATCAACGGGCACCGCTGCGCATCGGCATCCTGGGGGCGGCCCGCATCGCACCGTCGGCACTCATCAACCCCGCCAAGCAGACTGACGCGATCGTGGTCGCCGCGGTCGCGGCCCGCGATGTGTCCCGCGGACAGGCGTTCGCGGTTGACCACGGCATCGCCCGCGTGCACAACAGCTACCAGGATCTGGTCGCCGACCCGGAGATCGACGCCGTCTACAACCCATTGCCCAACAGCCTGCACGGCCGGTGGACGCGCGCCGCACTGGACGCGGGCAAGCACGTGCTATGCGAGAAACCGTTCACCGCAAATGCCGCGGAAGCACGCGAAATCGCCGATCTGGCAGCGCACTCGGATCGCGTCGTGATGGAGGCCTTTCACTACCGCTACCATCCGCTGGCGTTGCGCGTCGAGCAGATAATCGCCTCGGGCGAACTCGGCCGGCTGCAACACGTCGAGGCCGCGATGTGCTTCCCACTGCCGAAGTTCGCCGATATCCGCTACGACTACGCGCTGGCCGGTGGGGCGACGATGGACGCCGGCTGCTACGCCGTGCACATGGTGCGCACCTTCGGTGGTGCCACCCCGGAGGTGGTTTCGGCGCGCGCCAAACTGCGCGATCCCCGGATAGACCGGGCCATGACGGCCGAGTTGCGCTTCCCCGGTGGGCACACGGGACGGATTCGCACTTCGATGTGGTCGACGGACCTGTTGCGGATGAGCGTGACGATCATCGGCAGCGAAGGACGGCTGCGGGTGCTCAATCCTGTTGTGCCACAGATATTTCACCGGATGTCCGTCAGATCGGCCAACGGCCGCAGGGTGGAGCGTTTCGGCCGCCGCGCCTCCTATGCGTACCAACTCGACGCGTTCCTGGCCGCGGTAGTGCACGGGGAACCGGTCAAGACAGCCCCGCAGGACGCCGTCGAGAACATGACCGTGATCGACGGGATCTACCGCGCCGCGGGCCTGCCGCTGCGTCAGCCGAGCTGATATTCAGCCGGCGGCCTCCGACATCACCCGCCGCGCCGCATCCACACACGTTCGCAGGCGGTCGACGGGGCTGACACCGGCCAGCGCCAGCGATCGTTGCGGCACCTCGAGTTCGAAAACCAGGTCGGTCGGTAGCGCACGGATGATGTCGCGCAGCGGTAACTCGCCGTCGCCGGGGGCCAATCGCTCGTACATAGCCTCCTCCATGTATTCAGAGCTACGGGGCCGGCGAGTGCTGTCGTTGAGTTGGACGTAGCCGATGTTTTTGGGATCGATGGCCGCCAGGTCGGCCGGGGTGGACCCGGACCGGGATACATGCATGGTGTCGATCAACAGCCGAAAGTCGGGCCGCCCCACGTGCCGCACCGCGGCCAGCGCGGTGGGCACGTCGGAGACAGCTAGGCCAGGCACCGGCTCCACCACCGTGGTGATGCCGCGCTGCGCGGCCAGCTCAGCCAGCACCGCGAACTCATCGAAAGTGCGGCTCAGGTCGGCGTCGAGGCTGACCACATTGAGCCGCGGAATCCCGAGGTCGCCCATCACGTCGAGATCGTCGGCACACCTGCGTACGTCACCGCCGGGGACCACCAGAAAGCCGTCACCGAGTGTGATGGAGACGCCGTGGTGACCCAGCGCCGCATCGAGATCGGTGCGGAGCGCAGCATCGTTCGGCAAGGAGAATGGCGGATAACCAAGCGGCACGAGCGGGCGTCCCCGGAGAAACATGGAGATGAAACGGCACTTGAGAGCCGCCGCGACCTCGACGAACTCCACTGGCGGCAGCCCGAACACACTGAGGTAGCCGATGCCGAGATGTTCCATGACGTGTCGCACGTTACAAGCCGCGACGATTGATTCCCGGGGAGATCGGGTATTTATCCAAAAGCTGAAATTCCTCAGTCCGTTGTTCAGGGACCGAAGTGGTGCCGTCCGGGCTGAGAAGAGGAGGCGAACATAATGCAGTTCAAGAAAATGATCGGAACGACACTGATGGCCGGCGCTTTGGGGGCAGGCGCGCTCGGGATGGGCGCAGGCCCGGCGCTGGCGAAGCCCGGCCCCCACATTCCGGGTCCCCCGGTACCGCCCGTACCCCGGATCGACGACTCGATCGGCTGGAATCCGGCACCCGGGCAGATCAAGCAGTACTGCCCGTGGCAGTCGCCGCCGGGTCACTGGATCGGCGGTCCGCACGGTATCCCGTGCACCTGATGCGCTGACCGGGGACGCCCTGATCGCTGGCCGTAGTGTTTCAGCTACGGCCGCGAGGGGTGGCCCCGAGCGCAGGGAAGTGGTCCATGCCGACATCTGCCGCATTTCCCCGGCACATTCGAATCGGTGGCGGTGCGCTCGGAGAGCTCGGCGCGATGCTCGACGCGTTGCATTTGCACCGCCCACTGGTGGTCACTGACCCTTACCTGAGTTCCTGCGGAGCCTCGCATCGGGTGATGAGCTTGCTCAGCGCGGCAGGAAAAGCTCCGGCATTGTTCGACCGCACGGTCGCCGATCCCACCACGGCCTCGCTGGACCAGGGTGTCGCGGCGGTCCGCGAACACCGGGCCGACTGCCTCATCGGGTTCGGCGGCGGCAGCCCGATGGACACGGCAAAGGCATTGGGAGTCCTGGCTTTACAGCCGGGTCCCATGCGCAGATACAAGGCGCCGAACAGCTACGCCGGGCCGGCGTTGCCGATCATCGCAATCCCGACTACGGCTGGAAGTGGTTCGGAGGCAACGCAGTTCACGGTAATCAGTGATTCTGAGACGAACGAGAAGATGCTGTGCCCAGGGCTGTCGTTCCTGCCGATAGCCGCGATCGTCGATTTCGAGCTAACGATGACGATGCCCCCTCGGCTCACCGCGGATACCGGCGTCGATGCCCTGACGCACGCCGTCGAGGCGTACGTCAGCCGAAAAGCCAACCCCATCAGCGACGGTCTGGCACTCTCGGCGATCCGGCAGATCGCGACGCACCTGAGGCGCGCATATCTCGACGGCTCTGATGTCCCGGCACGGGCCGCGATGATGGCGGCCGCCACCCAGGCTGGAATGGCGTTCTCGAATTCCAGTGTCGCGCTGGTGCACGGGATGAGCCGGCCGATCGGGGCACACTTTCATGTCGCGCACGGACTATCCAACGCCATGCTGTTCCCGGCGGTCACCGCGTTCTCCGTGAGCGGTGCGCCCGGCCGCTACGCCGACTGTGCCCGGGCCTACGGGGTCGCCGATGCGACGACGAGCGACCGGGCCGCCGCCGGGGCACTCGTCGACGCCCTCACCGCGTTGTGCGCGGACCTCGAGGTCCCCACCCCGCGGTCGTACGGTATCGACAGTGCCGCTTGGCAATCGCTCATTCCGTTGATGGCCGAGCAGGCCGTCGCATCCGGTTCGCCGGCCAACAATCCCGTGATTCCCGAGCCGGCGCAGATCGAGGCGCTTTACGCGCAGGTGTACGGCTGATCGTCACTTCACGCGGCTAGCCGACACTACAAATATAGAGTAATGTCTGCGCCCAGACCCGAGAGGCGTTGCCGATGGACAGACGACGAAAGCCCAACCCCGCTGAACGCCGTCGTGACCTGTGCGATGCGGCAATCCAATTGCTGGCCGACGACGGGGCCAAGGGGTTGAGCCATCTCAAGGTGGACCGGAAGTCCGGTGTGCCCGACGGGACCACCTCCTTCTATTTCCGGACCCGATCGGCACTGCTGCTGGCCGTGGCCGAACGGTTGGCCGAGCTGGACCTGGCAAACCTCCAATCGGTCGCCGACAACGAAAGTCCGGCCGGGACGGGCAAAGGCCGCCGGTCGCCCTCGTTGTTGTCCCAAGTGGTGATCCAATCCGGTTGTGAGCCTGAGCTTTCCCGAACGCGGGCCAGGTACGAGCTGACGATGCAGGCCGCCCGGGACCCGGCGCTGGCCGCCACCCTGGCGCACGGTACGCAGGCGTTCACCAAGCTGCACCGCGAAATCCTGGTCCAGTTGATGCCGCACGGTGCGGAGCTCGAGTCCGCGGTGGTCGAGGACCTCAGCAATATCACCCTGACGTTCATCAACGGCCTGCTGTTGCGGTTCGCCCACGGTGACCGAATCGTCGACAGCGCCGAACAACTCGACAAGATCCTGGCCGCCATTGCCGGCGGAATCTTGAAGAGCCCCAACAAGGGACACCTGACCGGCAACTCCGGCCAGTAGAGAGAGGGTCACATGCCTGAACACGACTACGAGGAAATGAAAAAAGAAGCCGAGCCCTACATCAAATTCGAAAAGGACGTCAAGAACCGGATCGCCTACATCACCTTCGACCGGCCCGACGCGCAGAATTCCACGACTCTGGGGATGCGGCAGAACTATGCCGATCTGATCCATAAGTGCAATGTCGACGACGATGTGAAGGTGGTGGTGATCCGGGGCGAGGGCGAGGATTTCGGCAGCGGTGGAGACCTGCCCGAACAGCGCGGAATGCTGGAGAACCCGGGAATGCCATTGCTGCACGAGCTGGCGATCAATGACGACGATGTCAAGTATCCGCCGGGCGGCTCCTACCGCTACCTGTCCACCGTCACCGACTTCTATGCCAAAGCACCCGCCGGAAACCGTCCGCTGCAGGAACTTCGGAAGATCAGCATCGTCGAGGCCAAGGGTTATTGCTACGGCTGGCACTTCTATCAAGCCGGTGACGCCGACCTGGTGATCTCGTCGGACGACGCCCTGTTCGGGCACCCGGCGTTCCGCTACGTCGGTTGGGGACCACGCTTATGGTGGTGGGCCGAGACCATGGGCCTGCGGAAGTTCTCCGAAATGCTGTTCACCGGGCGGCCTTTCACCGCCAAAGAGATGAACGATTGTGGCTTCATCAACAGTGTGGTGCCGCGCGACAAGCTCGAAGAGGAGACGGCGAAGTACGCACTGGCCTGTGCGCGGTGCCGGCCGACCGATACGGTGGCGGTGCAGAAGACCTTTCTGGAGCTCTACAAGCAGCACAAGGGCGAGTACTTCGGCAGTCTGCTCACCGGGATGGTGGAGGGGATGCTGCCGCTCATCGCCAACGACCAGGACAACGACGTCGACCTCACCGAAGGAACGTTCGGCAAGGGGCTCAACAACGTCGTCAAGGACAACGACCTCAACTTCCCGCCGGAGTGGCGCCTGAGCCGTTCGGGACGCCAGAAACCTTGACCGTCGATCGTGAAAATCCCGACGCCCCACCGGCGTGTCGCGTCGCGAAATTCACACTCGGCGAAGTGAGTAGCGAGACTCAACGGAGCCGCGACAAGCGAGGCAGGACGGCTACCTGAACGTCGTGAGCATCCCGGCGGCCGATCGCTGCCAGGTGAACATCTCGGCCCGGTGCCGTGCACAGACGCGACGGTCGCGCTCCGGTCGGCCGACAAGGTCACGGACGGCGTTCGCGAAGGCTACCGGATGGTTGTCGGCCAGCGCACCGCTGTCCGCGGTGATGATCTCGGACAGGGCCGAGGTCCTTGACACCACCGCCGGAGTGCCGCACGCCAGCGATTCCAGAGCGGCCAGCCCGAATGTCTCGTGCGGACCGGGCGCGAGCGCCACATCCGCGGTCGCCAGCAGGGCCGCGACCGCTTGCCGATCGGCCACGAATCCGGTGAATTCGATTGGCAGACGGCCCGCCTGGCGCTGCAGCCGCGCCCGCAGCGGACCTTCCCCCACAACGACCAGCCGGGCGTCGACGCCGTCGTCGCACAGTGCCGCAAGGGCATCGATGCTGCGATCGGCGCGCTTCTCCACCGACAGGCGCCCGCAATGCACCAGCAGGATCTGATTCGGCGTGGCGAAGCGGCGCCGAAGCTGCACGCTGTGCCGGCGCGGATGAAAGGTCCGCAGGTCCACACCGAGTGGCACCGTGACGGTGTTGGTTGCGCCGATACGGTCGAACTCTTCGCGGGCGAAGTCGGTGGTGCACACGACGGTGTCGTAGTCGGCAGCGGTGCGCCGGTTGGCGACATCGGCGAATCGCTGCGCGGCCCGTCGCGGAAGTAGTTGCCCCGCAAGGCGATCCAGGCGCTCGTGGGAGATCATCACGGTGGTGGCACCGTGCTCGCGACCCCACCGGCCCAGCGAGCGCAGGGTGAGCCGGTCGGAGACCTCCAGCGCGTCCGGGTTCAGCGCGGCCAGCAGCGCCCGCACCGGCGCGGGCATGATCGCCCGGTACCCACCGGTGAACGGCAGCAGCCTGGCCGGCACCGTGATTCGCACGACACCGCTGTCCAGCCGGCTGCGTTCGGCGCGCGGACCCGGGACCACCAGGAAGACCTCGTGCCCGGTGGCGCAGTATTCGGCGCCCAACCGGTCAACCGCCGTACGCAGCCCTCCGGACCGGGGCCCATAGAAATTGGCGACCTGAACCACCCGCATACGGTGAGAGAAGCGGTCGGGAATGTGCGGTCAACGAGCGCGGGCCCACGACCGCCTGAATAGTTCGTGAACCTCGGGGTCAGCTGGGTTTCCTCAGGTGTGGCCCCAGCATCTGCTGCCATGCCCTGGACATGTTCTGAAACTCTTCCTCGCAGTTGCCGGCACGGTCTTCGGGCAGGTCGCCGGAGGTGACGATGACGGCGTTGGCGGCGGTATCGGACCCGTAGACCCAGCACTCCCAGTTGTACATCCGGGTGATGTCCATCGAGTGCCCGTCCCAGAACGGGAGTTCGTTGGCGTCACCGGCCTCTTTGGCGCTCAGCTTCCAGTCCTGGGCGGTGTCCATGGCGATCCGGACGCCATTCGGATAGGGCTTCCCATCTGCCCCGGGGGCCAACAGCTCGAATGCGGACAGCTGGTCGGCAACGTCCTCCTCCCGTCCGGTGAACGCGAGGTCGTAGATGTTGAGTGTCGCGTGACCGAGTTCGTGGTAGAACCCGGAAATCGTCGCATCGACCGCGGCTTGCGTCGGGTTGGGATTTCCGGCATTGGCGAACCGCTGCTGGCTCTGCTGAATGTCCTCGTAGCACAGCTGGATTTCGTTGGCGTTGGGATCCCAGTAGTCGTTGGCCTCGCCGCACTGTTTGCCCACGGCCCCGACATCGTGCGGCAGATTCAGCGTGTCGTTGACGTGCGCCGAGACATTCTCCAAAACCTTTGCGTCCGACATCAATTGGCGGCCGGCCTGAGCCTCCGGGGTGGTCGCGTCCTCGTAGCGGAAGATCATCTTTCCCGCTGGCTCGGGCTCGTTCGTCGTCGGGTCGGTGCGCGAGGTCGGCGGGATCCGCTCCGCGGCGCGCGGATGGGCGTCGGAGTGTCCTTTCGATCCGCCACACCCAGTCGCCACCAGCACCGCGGCACACGCCGCGATACCCATCAGTCGCCTGCTCATCCTTGGAGCCCCCTTCGATGGAACCAACCGATGGTCTGCCCAGGACCTGAGAGAACGGTACGACAAGAAGTCAGCTGCCGGGCTACGGGTTGGAGAGCAGCAGCATGACCCGTCCACCGGGAGGCGGTGCGGGGAACGCACCGAGGTCAAAGCCGTAGTACGTGCGCTGGGTGGTGGTGATGTCGTCGATCACTCTTCCGGTGGCCTTGAGAGTGCCGTCCGTGACGTCGGCCATCACACCTTTGAAGTCGGCGACCGACAGCGACTCGGCCAGCAGCAGCGCCTCGCCGCCGGAGCGCAACGTCACCAGAACTCCTGCGCCGGCGTAGTTGTTTCCGCCTCGGCCAGTGCCCCGCGGTGCCCAGTAGGCCGGCCGCGACGCCACCGCCCCCTCCACCCGTCGATATACGCCGGCGGTATCGGCGACGTCGACCAGGGGCAGGGACGCGATGGTGCGCTGTTCTTTCAGCCACATGACACCCAGCGGTATACAGACGATCGAGTACATCAACACCACCAGCACGAGCACTGGTTTCCACGCGATCTCCCAACCCAGGCGTCGCGGCGAAATCGGCAGTCCACGCAACTGCTCGTCGAGTCGGCGGCGACCCAACCTCAGGACATACCAGGACACGACGCGCGCCACTGCCATCCCGGTAAGTAGGACCATGCCGACTATGCCGCAGGCCCGGAAGTAGAAGGTGCTGTCGCCCTGGTTGCGGGTGGCGGCGAACATCACCGCCGGGATCGGCGCCGTCAACAGCAGCAACAGCGCGTACGACGGGTGGCTGGTGAGATAGGGGTAAGTCACGGTCCAGGACCGGTTCGCACCGTAAACGGTCACCGGCCCGACGTCGGCGTGCACCACTGGCGTCCACGATCCCTCGACCACACGCGGACGCACCAGGGATCGCACGAACAGAAACCCGAAGATCAGCGAGACCACCAAAGCTCCCCAGAACACGCCATCGAGCCGCTCATTGGTGCCGGGCACGCCGAATGCGCCACGGATGTCGATCAGTTTCCCGATGAAGAACGTCAATGGCATGACGAAAAACAGCTCGAGCAGCCACACTTGAATGAGCTGCGGGATGCGGGAGCCGATACGGTCGAAGGCCAGCACGCGACGCCAGATGAACCGCAGAACGCCCATGACGGGCGACCATATCCGGTGAGGAATGCAGGTGGGCACGGTTTGACCATCAAGGTCGCGACGAGCGCGGCACGCCGCAAAATCGCTGTCGGTCCGTGGACCGGGATGGTTGAATAGGCCGACTCGGTCGGGGGTTACATCGCGTTGTCAATCGAGAAGGTGATACGCCAGGTGAAGAGGTCGCTGCGTCATACCTGCCGGTTGGCTCAGCTGAGGCTTACGCGTTGATCCCTCGGCTCATCTACCGTTTCGCGCTTCTGATCGTCGGCGTCTGGGCGTTCGCCGCCGTCGCCGGGAACAGTCTGGCGCCGCCACTCGAGCGGGTCGTCGCAGACCTGGACCAGCCATTCCTGCCAGTCGGCACCGCGACTTCGCTGGCGGTGCAGCGCTCGGCGGCCGCCTTCGCGCAAACGCCGACCGACAACATCGGTTACCTGGTGCTCGCACGCGACGGCCGGCTCACCGAACAGGACCGGACCTACTACGACCAACTCATCACGGCCTTGCGTGCTGACACCAAACATGTGTACGAGGTGACGGACTGGTGGCGGATGCCGGCGGCCGCGGACACGGCGGTCAGCCGGGACGGCCATGTGGTGACCGCCACCCTGACCCTTGACGGGGTGACGGGATCGACTGAAGCCGTCGACTCGATCACCCAGGCACGCACCATCGTGGCGGGGCTGCATGCTCCGGACGGTCTGCACGTCTACATCACCGGGGCCGGCGCGACCATCATGGATGAGTTCGATGCGATCGACCGGCAGACTCAGGTCATCACCGCGGTGACACTGGGAGTGCTGCTGATCTTCCTGGTCATCATGTACCGGTCGCTGATCACTGCCCTGGTGCCGCTGGTATCGGTCCTGTCGGGGTTGACCGTCGCCAAGCCGATCATCTCCGACCTCGCCTCCCGCATGGTGATCAGTGTGTCGTTGTTCTCGCTGTCCATCGCCGTTGCGGTGGCGGTCGGAGCGGGTACCGGCTTTGCGATCTTCCTGCTCGGCCGCTACCACGAACAGCGCAGGAACGGCTTCGCACCCGCCGAGGCGCTGGCGGACGCATACCGCAACGTCGCGCCGGCGATCATCGGCTCGGTTCTGATCGTGGTCGCACCGCTCGGCGCGGTCGGGTGGCTGAGTCTGGCGCGGATCAGCATGTTCGCCACGACGGGAATCCTGTGCGCGATCGGTGTGCTCGCGGTCGGGCTCGCCAGCCTGACACTGACGCCGGCCCTGATCGCGCTCGCCAGTCGTGCCGGCCTGGTGAAGCCGCCGCAGCGCGAGCGCCTGCGCCGGGGCTGGCGCCGCATCGGCACCCGCGTCGCGCGCTGGCCGGCGCCGATCCTGGTGGCCAGCAGCGTCTTCGTGCTCATCATGCTGCTCGCTCTGCCTGGCGTGCCGATCGGTTGGGACGAAACCGCGTCCACCTCACCCGATACCGAGGCCAACCGCGGTTACCGCGTCGTCAACCAGCATTTCGACGCCAATCACGTGCAACCCGATGTCGTCACGATCGAGGCCGACGAGGACCTGCGCAACCCGGACGCGCTGGCCGTCATCGGTCGGGTCACCGGCGCGATCATGGGGATCTCCGGGGTGCGCATGGTGCAGTCGGCGAGCCACCCCGGGGGGATGGTCTCCAAGCAGGCCTCCCTGTCTGCCACCGGCGGCAACGTCGGTGACCGGCTCGACCAGTTCTCCGACCGGCTCGCCGCCAAGGACGCGACGTTCACCGACCTCGAAGCCGCTCTGCGTGAGCTGGGTTCGGGACTTGATCTGATCCAGGCCGGAGCGCAAGCAGGCAGCTACGCCATTGGTGGCGTCAGTCTGGCGGTACGCCTGACGCAGCAGGCCACGGACAAGATCCGGGCTCGTTCGGCAGACGTCAACGAGATCTTCGATCCGCTGCGCAAGTTTGTCGGAGCGATCAGGGACTGCCGGAGCACCCAGGTCTGTTCCGCAGCCCAGGAGGCGGTCGATTGGGCCAACGCGGTCGTCGGCGGTTGCAGCAAACTGGGTGAAGCGGCCGACCAGCTGGCGAAAGCGGCAGTGGACGCGGCCTCGGCACCGGGTGTGCCCCTGCCTGCGGTGGTGGCCAGCGTGAGCACCGAGATGGCGCAGGTCCGCGGGCTGGCGGCGCAGGTCAGAGAATCGCTGGCCAATGCCCGTCCGGTGCCGGCCCAGGAACTTCCCGACTATCTGCACCAGTTGGCCGCCGCTTCCCAGGGCAGCCCCGGCGGAAGTCTCTACGCGTCGCGCCGCATCCTGGCCGATCCGGGTATGCGGCCCACGCTGGACCAGTTTTTTTCCGCCAACGGGCACGCCACCCGGGTATTCGTGTATGGCCAGGGTTTCGAGTGGGGTGACGAGGGCGCGGCCCGGGCCCGTTCGATCGAAGCTGCGGTGACCGACACGCTCAGAGGCAGTTCCCTGAAAGTCACGGCTGTCGATCTCACCGGTGTCGGACCGGCCACTCGTGACCTGCAGGACATCGTGGGTGGTGACCTGGCCTTGATGGTGGTCATCACGCTCGGCGTCATCCTCGTCATCGCCGCGCTGCTGCTGCGAAGCCCGATCGCGGGTTTCGTCGTGCTCGCGACGATTCTCGCGTCCTATGTCTGCGCACTCGGTGCCAGTGTGCTGCTGTTTCACCGGCTCCTGCACCACGACCTGCACTGGTCGGTGCCACCCATCGCGTTCGTATCGATGGTCGGCATAGCGTCCGGCGGCAACCTGCTGTTCGCGCTGCGCATCCGGGAGGAACTGTCTCCGGGGCTGCGCACCAGCATCATCCGGGCCTCCGCCGCGACCGGAATGGTCGTCACCGCCGGTGGCGTCGTGGTCGGCCTGGCGATGCTCGCGCTGGGCATCAGCAGCGTGCTGAGCGTGGCGCAGATCGGGGTCACCGTCGGGATCGGGCTGGTGCTCAACGCGCTGGTGGTACGTGCCTTTGTGCTGCCGGCGACGATGGTGGTGCTCGACCGCTGGCTGTGGTGGCCGCGGCGCTCGGAGGCCGATGACGAGGAACTCGAACCGGCGACCGCGACCAGATGAGCACACCTGACCTGCTTGCCGGGCGCGGTGCGGTCGTCGTCGGCGGCACCCGCGGGATCGGGCGCGCGGTCAGTGAACTGTTCTGCACGATGGGCGCGTGCGTCGTGGTCAACGGCCGTGACGCCGACGCGGTCCGGCAGAGTGTCGAATCACTGACGGCCTCGGGCGGCGACGCGGTTGGGGTGGCGGGCGCGGCGGACGACGCAAACGTCGCCGCGGGGCTGATCGAGGCGTGCACACAGTCTTTCGGACGGTTGGACATTCTGGTCAACTGCGCCGGAATCGCCGAGCCGGCAGGCTCTTCGATCCTGCACATCACAGCGGGGGAGTTCGACACCCTGATCGGCGCGCACCTCGGGACGGTGTTCCACACCTGTCGGGTCGCGGCGCCGATCATGGCCGCCCAGGGTCACGGCACCATCATCAACACCGGATCGGTGGCGTTCCTCGGCGACTATGGCGGCACTGGCTATCCCGCGGGTAAAGCCGCCGTCAACGGCTTGACGATGGCCATCGCGGCCGAACTGAAAAGCGTTGGGGTCCGCGCCAATGTGGTGTGTCCCGGGGCCAAGACCCGGTTGTCCACCGGTCCCGGGTACGAGGAGCACATCGGCGACCTTCATCGCCGCGGATTGCTTGACGAGATGACCATGCGCGCGTCCCTGGACGCCGCCCCACCCGCATTCGTGGCCCCGCTCTACGCGTACCTCGCCAGTGATCTGGCTCGCGAGGTCACCGGCCAGATCTTGGTTGGCGCAGGTGGTTTCGTGGGCCGCTTCGAGCGGCCGACGCCTGCCTTGCTCGGTTATCGCGATCACCACGACAGCGACCCGTGGTCCGTTGCCGAACTGCACGCCATGATCGCCCGCTGATCACCCGACCCGGCCGAACACCAGCAGCAACAGCGCGTAACCGGCCAGCACCACCGCCGAGCCGGCCAGGCTGGTGCGTGTCGATGCGCCGTCGATCGGGTCGAGCCAGCGGCGGAAGGGCCGCGACGCCGCCGGGACGAGGACCCATTGCAGCAGAGCGACACTGATCACGTTGCCGATGAAAATTGCTGCCGCCGAGCCTATTCCGACTCGACTCAACGCGGGGGACAGCGACTTGGAGAGCAGGATCACGGTCGGGTACAGGCACAGCACGACGAGCATCGCGGACTTCCACCCCGGGGTGATCCTGGTTTGGCCGTCGGCAACGCGGACCGTCGAACCGAACGGCGCGCTGCGTGGCAGTTCGGCGAAATCGTGCGTCAACTCTTCTCGCAGGCGGGGCAGCGCTTCCTGGCGCTCCGCGGACCGAATCCAGTCGGCCAGTCGCGCGGCGGTGCGGAAACGCAGCACTGACATCCACTGCCCGCTGCGATCTGCCGGAAACAGCGCCGTCCCTTCGTATCCGGGAAAGGTAGCGGTAACAAGCGCGAGATCACGTTGTGCACCAACGAATTCCGCGCCCTTTCCGGGAGCCACGGGGTGCAGGAACACGCCCACGTTGCCGGGTGGCAGGTCGCCCGCGGTCAGGATGGTATCCGAGGCGCAACGTCCGAATCCCTGCGCCGCCCCGCCGGCGAGGACCGCTCGTCGCTGCGCGCTGTCGAGCCAGGTGTCGAGGGTCTCGGCATCGTCGAAGGACACCTCCACGGCCCAATCCAGCTGTTCGCCGGCGGGAACCGATTGGCGCGCAGCGGCATATCCGGGTGCCTGCCGGGCCACCGCGAGGTACTCCTCGAGCCAGCCGCCGAACCGATCCGGATCCCGGGGTGGATGGAAGATCGAGATCGCGGCAGCGCCAACAGTCATGCCAGTTGTCTACCATCCGTGGCTCGACGCCATACGAATCAGTTCGGCTCGTGACGAGAGCCCGAGCTTCATGAAGATTTTGCGTAGGTGATAGTCGACGGTGCGCGGGCTCAGGAACATCAGCGCCGCAATCGACCGGTTGGTCTCACCAACGCTGACGAAACGCGCAATCTGCAACTCCTGCGGCGTCAGCTGATCGACGGCACCGGCTTCCCGCTTCCTGGTGGTTTCGCCGGTGGCCAGCAATTCGGCACGGGCTTGTTCGGCCCACGACGCGGCACCCAGCCGTTGGAAGGTCTCGT
Source organism: Mycobacterium sp. 23 (assembly GCF_048287075.1). Classification (NCBI taxonomy): domain Bacteria; kingdom Bacillati; phylum Actinomycetota; class Actinomycetes; order Mycobacteriales; family Mycobacteriaceae; genus Mycobacterium; species Mycobacterium sp. 23. Next base: position 515,664 of record NZ_JBLVUX010000005.1, on the reverse strand, counting down.
GCGCGGATCGCAGGTACTTACGCGCCTGGGCGCGCCGGCGGCGGCGCCGCAGGCTCTCGCCGTACCGCAGTTGGGTTCGGGCCGTGTCGAAGGGGCGGTCGCCGCCGGCATGCAGGCTCAGCGCCTCCTCGAAGTACCTGTCCTGCTCACCGTCGTCGGCGAGCAGGCCGCGGCACCGGGCCACCAGGGCCTGCGCCCACGGCGCGCCGGTGTCGCGCGCCCACGTTTCCAACGCGAGCAGGCGCGCGGCCGCGGCTTCGTTGCGCTGAATGCGCACCGAGGCTTCGACGAAATCCGGGGTGGCCATCAACATCACCATCTGGTTGCCCTCGCCGGGTGCCGCGCCGGCCAGCGACTCAAGCCGGTCGCAGGCATTTTCGGAACGGCCGGCCCCGAGATCGCACACGGCTAACGCCCAGGACGCAATGGCCGCGTGCGGCCCCAGCCGAAACGAAATCGCCTGGGCGAGAGCGGCTTCCGCGTGCTCGCGGCAATCCTGGGCGCGCCCCTGGATACCCGCGAGCAGCGCCAGCACAGCGTGCAGGTGGGCTGCGGGATTGTGCTGGCCGGTCTCTTCAGCCAGCCGCAGCCCCTCGGTCGCATCGGCCAGTGCCGTCGGGTAGCGGCCGGTCAGCGTCTCCACCATGGCCAGTGGGCCGAGCAGTAGCGGCATTGTCGCGACGTCGGCAGCCACTCGTGTTCTGGCCACGGCCGTGCAGAACAGATCGATGGCACGGGAATCTTCGCCCAGGAACATCGCCCCCGCCGCCGCGCCCATCAAGACCCGCGGTTGCCGGCTTGCGGTGGCCAGTTCCACGGCCGCGCGCAATTTGGCCGCCGTAGCCGTGGTGTCACCGCGCAACAGTCCGGAGAGGCCGGTGATCACATGCGCGGCAACGAATTCCGGGCGGTCTCCGGCCGGCAGCGCGGCGAGCCGGTCGGCGACCGCAGTCAACCGTGCCAGGTCGCCGCCGGCCCACGCCAGCTGCCCCGCCTCGCCGAGCATCACGGCGGCCCGCCCCGGTTCGGTTGCGGCGATGAGCTCCGAGGCCCCGACGAGGATCGCGTACGCGGCCGACGGAGTGCCGCAGTGCGCTTCGATCGATCCGCGCAGGTGCGCGATACGGGCCCGCAGCGCTGCCGCGCCGCTGAGCGGCAGGGCCCGGTCGAGGAACCCCTGGGCCCGTTGGGATTGTCCGGCCGACCACGCGGCCGCAGCCGCATCGGCCAGCCTGGCCGCGCGCAGTTCTGCGGCGGCGGTCAGCGAAGCGGCGCGCTCGAACGCGGCGGCAGCCGCATCGTGGCCGCCGCGCGCCGCAGCGCGTAACGCGGCTGCGTGCAGTGAGTCGGCCGCGCCGGCGTCGTGCCCGGCCGCGGCGTTGGCGAGGTGCCACGCCTTGCGATCGGCATCGGCATCGGAGTCGAGGCAGGACGCCAGGGCGAGCTCAACCTGCCGGCGCCGCTGCGATGTCGCGCCCTGATAGACCGCCGAGCGCGCCAGTGGGTGCACGAACGAGACGAACGCCGATTCCACTTTCACCCATCCGGCGCGCTCTGCGGCATCGAGCGCCTCCGGTTCGGCGCCCAGGGTCTGCGCCGCGCGTAACACCACGTCGAGTTGCCCGGTGTCGTGCGCGGCCACCACGAGCAGCATCGCCCGGGCTTGCGGGGGCAACCGGCCGACGCGGTCCAGGTACAGACGCTCCAGATCGGTGCCGACCGGCAACTGGGCCGGCAGGGCGGATCGGCCCGCAAGCTGCTCCGCGGACAACAACCGCCCCAATTCGGCGATTGCCAGCGGGTTGCCCAGGGTGTCGGCAACCAACCGGTCCCGCACCGTCGCGACGATCGGCGTGCCGGTGCGTTCGGTCACCATGCGCGCGGCGGCATCCGCACTGAGCCCGGTCAGCCTCAGCTCGGGCAGTCCCCGTGCGTCAAAGGGCCGTTCGTCCCGCGCGGCGAAAAGGACGGCTATGCCCTCGGCCTGTATCCGCCTGGCGGCGAATGTCAGAGCGTCGGCCGACGGTCCGTCCAGCCATTGCGCGTCGTCGACCAGGCACACCAGCGGAACCGTTTCCGCCGCTTCGGCCAGCAGGCTCAGCGCCGCAAGGGAGATCAGAAACCGGTCATCGGCGGATGCCGGACCCAGTCCGAAAGCACCGAGCAGTGCTGCACGCTGCCGGTCTGGGATGGCATCACACCGATGCAGAACGGGCCGCAGCAGGGTGTGGAGGCCGGCGAAGGGCAGCTGCGATTCGGTCGGAACGCCCGTGGTTCGCAGGACCTGCATGTCGCCGGCCTGCGCCGCCGCGTAGTCGAGCAGCGCCGACTTGCCGATACCGGCTTCGCCGTGCAGCACCAACACACCGCTGTGCTTGGACCGCGCGGCCCCCAGCAGGCCGTCCACCTGCGCGCATTCCCGCTCACGGCCGTGCAGCACAGCACGATCGTAGGACCCGCACCGGTGGCCGAACTGGTGACTTCACTGATTCGGCGCCTCCTGGGAGACGCGACGCTGAAGGGACGCGGAAAAGGAGCTGAGATGACCACTTTCGAGACGGATATCGATGTCGCCGTGATCGGCGCCGGTCCCACCGGGCTGATGTTGGCGGGGGAGCTGGCGATGCGCGGGGTTCGCGTGCAGGTAGTGGAACGTCGCGCCGAGGAGCCGAACATCACGCGGGCGTTCGCCGTGCACGCGCGGACGCTGGAATTGCTCGACGCCCGTGGCCTGATCGACGAAATCCTGACGCGCGGCTTTCGCGTCGGCGAGGTAGCTCCGATTCCGGGAGCCACGGTGTCGCTGGCCGACGAACTGCAGACTCGCTACCCGTTCATCCTGATGGTCCCGCAGAGCGGGACCGAGCGGGTGCTGGCTGCCCACGCGCAGCGCCTCGGGGTGCCGATCCTGCGTGGCGCCGAACTGGCCGACCTGGCCCAGGACGGCGACGGCGTCACCCTCACCCTGGCCGGTGGCGACACCCTGCGTGCGCGTCACGTGGTCGGGTGCGACGGAGCCCATAGTGCGGTGCGCCGGCTGCTGGGCGTGGATTTCGTCGGCAAGCAGTACCAGACACACATCATGCTGGCCGACGTGCGGCTGACCAGACCCCCTGCCGAGGCGATGTTCGCCAGGACGAATGCCGAGGGGGTGGTGTTGGTCCTGCCGTTCGGCGACGGCTGGTATCGCGCCATCGCCTGGGACCGTCGACGTGAACACGAACCGTTGAGCGAGCCGGTGACCGCGGCACAGATCCGGGATGCCATCGGCCGGATCGCCGGGGAGGATTTCGGTTTGAGCGAGATGCGTTGGAGTTCGAGGTTTCTCAGCGAACGCCGACAGGCGCGTCACTACCGGGTGGGTCGGGTGTTCCTGGCGGGGGACGCCGCCCACGTCCATTCCCCCATCGGCGGGCAGGGCATGAACACCGGCATCGGCGACGCGATGAACCTGGGCTGGAAGCTGGCCTTCTCTGTCGGCGGGGTGCTGGACGGTCGGGCGCGTGAGTCCCTGCTCGACAGTTACGCATTCGAGCGGCACCCCGTCGGCGCCGAGGTGCTGGCGATGACCGACATGCTCAACCAGCTCGTGCTCGGGCGCTCCGCTTTACGCCGAGTGTTGCAACGCTTTGCGATTCGCACCATCCTGCGCTTCCCGCGAAGCCGTCGTGTGGCGGCGCGGCGGCTCAGCGGCATCGGCATCGCCTATGCCCGCCCTTCCCGAGCCGGCAGTCCCCTGGTGGGGCACCGGATGCCGGACATCGACTGCGACGGCGGCCGGCTCTACGAAGTGCTGCGCAGCGGCCGTTTCGTCCTGCTCACCCGCGGCGGTGTCACGGTCGACTGGCCCGGCGTCGACCGGGTGCAACATAGCGACGAGACGCAACCGGCCGTGGTACTGGTTCGGCCGGACGGATATGTCGCGTGGGCATCCCGCCGGGTGCCCACACCCGCCGAAATCACCGAAACTCTCACCCGGTGGTGCGGCGAGAAAAAGGCTGGTTTAAGCGGAGAGCAACCGGGGTACGCGGTGCGGAACCTCGGTGCTCGGGAGGAGTCCAGGGGTTCTTACTGATAAATGTGCACGTGACTAGTCGGGTGGGCGGCTATGGAACGACTAAGCGGTCTTGATGCTTTCTTTCTCTACATGGAGACACCGGCGCAGCCGTTGAACGTGTGCTGCGTGCTGGAACTCGATACCTCGACGATGCCGGGCGGCTATTCGTACGCCCGGCTTCGTGCGGCGCTGGCCAAGCACGTGTGCGCGGTGCCGGAATTTCGGATGAAACTTGCTGACACGCAATTCAATCCGGACCACCCGGTGTGGGTGGACGACGACGGCTTCGCGCTACGGCGCCACCTGCACCGGGTGGCGGTGCCGGCCCCCGGAGGCCGCCGCGAGCTGTCCGAGATCTGTGGACACATCGCCGGTCTGCCGCTGGACCGGGACCGCCCGCTGTGGGAGATGTGGGTGGTCGAGGGCGGTGCCCGCGAGAACGGGCTGACGGTGGTGCTCAAGGTGCACCATGCCGTCGTCGACGGCGTGGCCGGGGCGAACCTGTTGGCGCAGCTGTGCAGCCTGGTGCCGGACGCCCCGGAGCCAGAACCCATTGCGGGTGCCGGACGTGCCAGCGCATTGCAGATCGCCGCGAGTGGACTGCTGAACGTCGCCAAGCGGCCGTTGCGGTTGGCAACAGTGGTACCGGCAACCGTGATCACCCTCGCTCAGACGGTGCTGCGGGCGCGCGAAGGCCGCACCATGGCCGCACCGTTCACGGCGCCGCCCACTCCGTTCAACGGGGCGCTGACACACCACCGCAATGTCGCCTTCACCCAGCTCGACATGCGCGACGTCAAGAGGGTCAAGGACCGGTTCGGGGTGACCGTCAACGACGTCGTGGTGGCGTTGTGCGCCGGGGTGATGCGGCGGTTCCTGCTCGAGCACGACGCACTGCCCGATGTTCCGTTGGTCGCCACCGTCCCGGTCTCGGTGCGCGACAAGTCGCAGCGGCCCGGTCGCAACCAGACCACGTGGATGTTCTGCCGGATGCAGACCCAGCTCGCCGATCCCGCGGAGCGCATCCGCGCCATCGCCGCGGGCAACAGAGCGGCGAAAGAACACACCGCGGCGATGGGACCCTCCTTGCTGCACGACTGGACCGAGTTCGGCGGGCAGACGATGTTCGGCGCGGCGATGCGGATCCTGCCCCGAATCCCGTTGACTACCAGCCCCGTCTACAACATGATCCTGTCGAATGTGCCCGGTCCGCAGGACCAGCTGTACTTCCTGGGCTGCGGCATCGAATCGATGTATCCGCTGGGGCCGCTCCTCGGTGGTGCGGGACTCAACGTCACCGTCATGTCCCTCAATGGAGCACTGGGTATCGGCATCATCTCGTGTCCGGATCTGGTCGCGGACCTGTGGGGGATGGCCGACGCATTTCCCGATGCGCTCAAGGAGTTGCTGGTCTGCCGCGATTCGTCGACCGCGGGAAGCCCGCCGGAGGACTGATCGGCCTGTCTGCTGCGTTGCGGACGCGGGTTTGTGGCACGTTATAGCCGTGCAACGCTCGCATGACGGCGCGCGGACGTGACATTGACCGGTCGCCGGAAGTTTCCGGTGCCGTGGACGACGCGCGCCCAGCTGGTTCTGGCGGCGCTGTTTCCGAACGTGCTGGGCGCCGCGGTGATCGGCGTGACGACTTTCTGGGCCCTGCCCACCGGTCACGCACTGAGCCAGCGCCATGTCCTGCAGCTCAACGTGGTGGTGATGGCGGTCTACGTGGGTGCCGCCGCGATGACCGCCATCGTGTGCGGACTTGTGGCGACCACCTACCGCAGTGGCGGTGACGAGAGGCAGGCGCGAAAACGCGTGCTGATGGCAATCCCGTTGCGCACGGCCACCATTCACGGTGCGGTGTGGGTGACCGCCGGTGTGATTCTGGTGGTGATCAATCTCGACGCGCCGTGGTTGGCCACGACGCTGGGGGTCTCGGTGCTGCTCGGCAGCTTCGTCACCACTGCGGTTGCCTACTGGCTGTGCACACGAATTCTGCGGCCGTTCGTCGCCGAGGTGCTCACCGACAGCCCGCCGACCGCCGCGCGTGGGCCCGGCCTGCGGCTGCGCGCGGTGTCCGCATGGACACTGGGCACCGGCGTACCCCTGCTGCAGTTGCTTCTGGTCGGGGCCAGCGCACTGGTCATCGACTACTCGGGACGCCGGCTGGCGATCGTCGTGTTGGTGCTGGGTGGGTGTGCGGCCGTCAGCGGGCTAGCGATCACCGCGTTCACCGGTGCGGTGAGCGCGGACCCCATCGATGAGGTCCGGCGCGGGATGCGGCTCGTCGAACGTGGCGACTTCGACGTGACAGTGCCGGTCTTCGACGCGTCCGAACTGGGGCTGCTGCAGGCAGGGTTCAACACCATGGCGGGGGGCTTGCGCGAACGCGAGCGGTTGCGGGACCTGTTCGGCCGGCACGTCGGACGCGATGTCGCCCGCCTTGCCGAACAGGGCGCGTCCGAGAATGGCGCTCAGGTGACTCTGGGTGGCGCCAGCTGCGAGGCGGCGGCCCTGTTCGTCGACCTGGTCGGTTCGTCGCGGCTGGCCGAGCGGATGACTCCCGAAGCTCTCGTCGCGATGCTCAACGAGTTCTTCGCGGTGGTGGTTGATGTGGTCGAGCGTCACCGGGGGCTGGTCAACAAGTTCGAAGGCGACGCCGCACTGGCGATATTCGGCGCGCCGGTCGAGTTGGCCGACTGCGCGGGTGCTGCTCTGGCCGCGGCGCGCGAACTCGGGCGGCAGCTGAACCACTCAGAGATCAGGGCCGGCATCGGGGTGTCCGCGGGAACCGTTGTCGCGGGCAACATCGGCGAGTCACGACGCTACGAGTACACCGTCATCGGCGACCCGGTGAACGAGGCGGCCCGACTCACCGAGGTGGCCAAGCAGCAGGGCGGCGTCGCGGCGTCCGGTGCGGCGCTGACCCGCGCTTCGGACGGCGAGGCGCAGCACTGGCGCACCCTGACCACCGCCGTCCTGCGCGGCCGGGACAGCTCCACCGACATCGTCGTACCTTGCGAGGACAGTGAATGACATTGTAGCGCAGGATATCTCAGTACGGATAGCCAGTGCTCGTGCCCAGCACGTCGACGGCCGCATTGATATTCGGGACCACCGTCGCGCCGTACCGGGTCACGATCTGATGCAGCGAGCGGGTGATGTGCGGTCCGACCGCGTCGGCCGCCAGCACGTCTTCGGCGATCACGATGCCGTTGACCACGTGCCCGGCAAGCAGTCGTCCGTCACGCGCGATCTCGTAACGCCAGTCGCCGATCTGCACGCGCTCCGGGCTGGAAGAGAAGAATCCGCGCCGGGCCGGTGTGTGGATCACCCCGGGCAGCCCGGCGAACACCTTCACCACCATGGCGACGCCGCCGGGGCCGGCGAGTGCACCGGCGATGGTGCGACTGACCCGCTCGGCGTCGAACTCGTACATCAGTTATCCATCGGAAGGACGAACGTGGGTTTGATGGTTTCCCCGCTTCCGGTGCGCCGCACCGCGGTTCCCGCTGTATAGAACTCGACCGTGTGGTGTCCCCACGCGTAGTTCGAGATGGCGAAGTGCACGCCCACCACCCCGTTGGCGCCGTCGCGCTCGGCCTCGGTCTGCATGCGCGACATCGCCAGCTCACGTGCCTGGTAGTTGCCTTGCGTCCACTGCGGCATTTCCATGTTGCGACCGATCTGCTTCAGGGTCTGCATGAACCCCTGCACGGCGATATGGAACACACAGTTGCCCATCACAAAGGCCACCGGTGTGTAGCCGGAGCGCAGCAGCGTCACCATGTCCTGCCCGGAAAGGTGGCTGGAGAAGGCCTGTCCGTTGGGGCGCCGGAACGCACCCGGCTTCTCGGTATAACGGACCGCGGTACCCACCGCCATGAACTCGAGGTGTTCGCCACCCTCACCGTGGTGGCGCCAGGTGAGGCGAACCCCGACGATGCCGTCGGCGTGCAGCGCATCGGCCTCGGCCTGCATGCGCGCCATGGCGTTCCACCGCGCCCGGTAGGTCGCCTCGGTCAGGACGCCGAGTTCCTGCTGCTGCCGCAGGCCGGTCCCGGAGAACTGGAATCCCACGTGATACACCGAGACGCCCATCACCAGCTCGATCGGTTCGAACCCGGCGCCATGCAGCAGTGCGAACTCGTTGATCGACAGATCGGACGTCCACGACTTGGCGGCGTGAGACAACCGTTCGTTTGCTACCGGATCGAGCGAGCCTGGTTCCATGCGCGGGCGTCCCTTCTGTCGTTTGCGACAGCGTACCTATCAGGGGGCCGCTCATGGAGTAAGCGTGATCGCCTCTTCCGGGCAGTTCTGAGCACCGACCCGCGCCTGCTCCTCGAGGTCGCCGGAGACGTCCTCGACCTGCACGACGGAGTGACCCACGTCGTCGGAATCGTAGATCTGTGGCGCCAGCGAGTAGCAACGGCCGTGACCCACGCAGCGGTCCGCGTCGACCGACACGCGTGTCATCGTGCCGGCACCGGAAACGTCAGCGGCAGCGCTTCGACCGAGCGCAGCGCGGCGGTGTACTTCAGCTCGGTGCCGGGCGGAATCTCGTAATCCGGTATGCGCCGGTGGAACTCACGCAAGGCCACCCGAAGTTCCATCCGGGCCAGGTGCGATCCGAGGCAGCGGTGCGGACCGCCGCCGAACGCCCGGTGCCGGTTCGGGGTCCGGCTGAAATCCACCCGCTCGGGGTCCGGGAACTCGGCGGGATCGGTGTTGGCCGCACCGAGCAGCGGGCTGACCCGCTCGCCCTTGCTGATGGGGCAGCCGCCGATCTCGACATCCTGCATCGCAACCCTGGCGACTCCGGGCACCGGTGTCTCCCACCGCAGCAGTTCCTCGATGGCGTGCGGCAGGATGTCGGGCTGCTCGACCAGCTGATGGCGATGCTCGGGATGCCGGGCGAGGTAGACGAAGAAGCAGTCCAGCGAGTCCGTCACCGTGTCCAGCCCGGCGATCAGGAACAGGAAGCAGATGTCGAGCAACTCCTCGCGGGACAGCGCCGCGCCGCCGTCCTCTTTGAAATGCGTCGCGATCATCGCGGACAGCACGTCGTCGCGCGGGGTGGCGATGTGGTCGTCGATGGCGCGGTTGAAGTATTCGTAGATCTGTTCGGCGACCTTGGCCGAGGCTTCGTGACGGTCGTCGTACCCGGTGGATCCCTCGGGCCGGATCACGCCGTCCTTCCATTCCAGGAATTTGTCGAGATCTTTCAGCGGCAGGCCGAGCAGCTGCAGGAAGACGGTGCAGGGCAGGGGCACCGCGAACTCTTCGTGAAAGTCGCAGGATCCCCGGTCCGCGAAGCGGTCGATCATCTCGTTGACCAACGCGGCAACCTGGGGTTCCCGCCGGGCCATCTCCCGCGGCGTGAAGAGTGGATCGAGGATTCGCCGGTACTTCGCGTGCTCGGGCGGGTCGACCTGCAGCGGGATCAGTGGTCGCAGGTTGCCCAGATCCACCGCGTCCATGTTGGACGAGAACAGATCCGTGCGCTTGAGCGCCATCTCGATGTCCGAGAGCCGGCTGAGCACCACCGCCTGGGGCGACCGGAAGACCGGGGCCGACTCGCGCAGCGCCTTGTACATCGGCTGGGGCTCGGCAAGACCCATCACGGCCTGGTCGACGAATGATTCCGCTTCTGTCATGCCTCTCAGCCTGACATCGCTCCGAGCGGCGGGCAATCCTTGTCTTGCAAAAATTAGTAAGTTAGACAACTTGGCCCGCCGGCCCGCCGTTGCACCCCTCCATCACGCTTTGCGATGGCGGTCATCTCGAAGTTGTATAGCTTGTGGAAATAAAGAGCCGCGATTGCGAGTTACGTTTTACGCATGCTCCATCGGCACAGCGCCAACTGATCTGAATTGGCAACGACCACAAGAGGTTTGAATGATATCACCACGCCGGATCCGGGTCGGGGCCCAGTTGCGGCCGGGGGGCGTGCCCAGCTACGCCACGTGGCGTCAGGCGGTGCTCGACGCCGAAGTCATGGGTGCCGACGTGATCTTCGGGTACGACCACTTCCACAAGCCGGGCGCCCGGGCACCAGCGCCGGTGCCCGAGCGCGGCGAAGTCTCCAACTTCGAAGGATGGACGGCACTGGCGGCGTGGGGTGAAATGACCACCCGCGCCGAAATCGGCCTGCTGGTCACCAATGTGGGATATCGCAACCCCGACTTGCTGGCCGACATGGCGCGCACGGTGGACCACATCAGCGGCGGGCGGCTCATTCTCGGCCTGGGCGCGGGTTGGTACGAAAAAGATTACGCCGCGTACGGATACGATTACCCGAACGCGGGGGACCGGTTCCGCACTCTGGTCGACGCGCTGGCGCGGATCGAGTATCGACTGGCGCGTCTGGTTCCGGCACCGCTGCGTGAAATCCCGCTCCTCATCGACGGTTCCGCTGATGACAGGACCCTGCCGCTGGTCGCCGGCTTCGCCGACATCTGGCACAGCGCCGAGCCCATCGATGAGTTCCGTCGCCGGGACGATCTGCTCAAGTCGTATGCCGAAGCGGCGCAACGCGATGATTCGGCGATTGAGCGTGCGGTGTGGTGGCGGGGCCCGAGCGAGGCCGACCTCTTCCGCAAAGAAGGCGCGACGTTGTTCACCGCGGAACTCACGCCGAGCGAAGACGGTTACGACTTGACCACACTCGCCGAATTGATCGCCTGGCGCGACGGCGTGTAGCGACTCTGTGCCGGATGTATGGCTGGCCCCAGCATCTAACGTTGCTATTATTATAGCAATAGAGTGCAGCCGATACCGGGAGGCGGTCATGAGCCACGACCTGATCATTCGCGGCGGCACCGTGGTGGACGGCACCGGCTCGCCGCCGGTTACCGCCGATGTGGCGGTGCGCGACGGTGTGATCGTCGACGTCGGCCGGGTCGGCGGCAGCGCCAAGCGCACCATCGACGCCGACGGGCTCACCGTCACACCGGGTTTCGTCGATGTCCACACCCATTTCGACGGCCAGGCCACCTGGGATCCTCACCTGACGCCCTCGTGCTGGCACGGCGTCACCACCGCGATCATGGGCAACTGCGGCATCGGTTTCGCGCCGGTGCGGCCCGATCGGCACGAGTGGCTGGTCGACCTGATGGAGGGGGTCGAAGACATCCCGGGCTCGGCGCTTGCCGAGGGCATCACCTGGGAGTGGGAGTCGTTCGGCGAGTATCTGGACGCGCTGGCGCGGATGCCCCGTGCGGTCGACGTCGGGGCGCAGATCCCGCATGCGGCGGTCCGGGGATTCGTGATGGGGGACCGGGCGCAGGGCTGCGCCACCGCCGCGGATATCGAAGCAATGAGCCGGATCGTCGGCGACGGCCTGCGGGCCGGGGCAGTGGGAATGTCGTTCGGCCGCACGGCAGGTCACCGCAGCGCGTCCGGGGAGCCGGTTCCGGGCACCTACTCGGAGGAAGCCGAGCTGGCGGCCCTGATGGCCGTCATGGCGGACGTGGGTTCTGGTGTGCTGCAGGTGGTTCCGGCCGGAGTCGGGGGTGCGATGGGTGGCGATCAACGGCATTCGATCGATGCCGAGATTGCGTGGATCACCCGGCTCGGCCGCCGGTACCGGATACCGCTGACGTTCCTGGCGATGGTCAACGAGCAGGATCCGCACGATTGGCGGAGCTGGTTCGCCGCGGTGCACGAAGCCAACGCCGACGGTGCGGCCATCCGGCCCCAGGTGGCCTGCCGCGCGTTCGGCATGCTGATGGGCCACCAATCGCGGATGAATCCCTTCCGGCATCGGGCCACCTACCGGTCCCTGATGGACCTCCCGCTAGCGCAGCGGGTGGAACGCCTGCGGGATCCCGCAATGCGCTCCCGGATCTTGGCGGAGACACCCGATCCGACGCCGCAGCCGTCAGCCGATCAGCTCAACCGGCCCATCTTCAAGCGGTTGTATCCACTCGGCGCCGCCCTCAACTACGAACCGGCACCGCAGGACAGCGTGGCGGCCATCGCCGAGCGGGAGGGCCGCGACCCCTGGGAGGTCACCTACGACGTGCTGCTCGGGGCGGACGGGCGCGAATTCCTGTTGCTGCCGTTACTGAATTACGCCGGCAACAGCTACGACCACCTGTACGACATGATGTCGGATCCGGTCAGCCTGCAGGGCCTCGGCGACGGTGGGGCACACTGCGGAATCATCTGCGACGCCAGCATGACGACCTATCTGCTGTCGCACTGGGTGCGGGACCGGAGCAGGGGACCGGGGCTGGCGCTGGAGACGGCGGTGCACCGCCTGACCGGCGATCCGGCACGCTTCTACCGGTTGGGCGACCGCGGCGTGCTGACACCCGGCCGGCGCGCCGACATCAACCTGATCGACCTGGAACGGCTCGGGTTGCATTACCCGGAGCGGGTGGAGGACCTGCCCGGCGGCGCCGGCCGGTTGATCCAGCGCTCGGACGGCTACGTCGAGACCCTAGTTCGGGGCCAGACCGTGGTCGCCGAGGGCGAATTGACGGACGCCAGGCCCGGTGGGCTGGTGCGCGGCGGGCGTCCAGCGCCGGTCGGTTAGTCCGCGCCGCCCGACCGATCGCGGTGCAGCACGGACGCGCCCGCGCGCACCATGCCACGTAACGCGTACGCCGCAGTGACCACCGCCAGCAGGATCAGCAGCACGAACGTCGGCAACCAGTTGGCCCGGCTGTGGCTGACGTCCCACCAGACGACCGCGAACAGCACTACACACAGGAACAGCACGATGTCGCGCCAGTTACCCCGGTAGGACGTCGCGGCCTTGCGCAGCGCGTTGGTCCGGTCGGCCGCATCGATCAGGTCGTCGATCCGGGTGTCGATGCTGCGCTGCAGGTTGGCCCGTCGCTCGGTGGCCTCTTGCGGGAGTCGATCGAGTAGGTCCATGTCCTGCTTGATCAGCGACCGGTAGTCCGGTCCCCGGAATTGTCCCGCCGTCAAGGCAAGCATCACGCCACCCAGGACGGGCGCGCTGTTCAGCGCGATTTGTCCCACACCGGCCACGTACGCCCTCCTTCGGCTCATGCACGAGATTCCCCGATGAGGATTGCCGAAAGGGGAGCGCGGATCAACCGCCGGGTGCTGCGACCGCGTGACACCGGCTACGCGTGGGCCAGGCAGTGCATTTGGCTGTTTCGCCGCCCCATCGACCGTACATCGCGCCGGGACGAGCTGGACATCTGTCCAAAATTTCGGCGATGAGAGGTCGGTCGGCGAGCCCGCGGCGCCGCCTTTGGTCCCCGGACAGCGCCTCCACCTCGACTTCTCTTGCCTGAAGCGCAGGATTCTTGCCGAATCGGAGCGGGCTCGCTACAGTCGAAATCATAATCAGACACCTGTCCATTATTTGCGGCGTCGGCTCCGCAGCCGGGACACGGACGCAGACGGAGGCCCGCCGTTGACCAGCAGATACGCAGCGCTCACCCGCGCGCAGCTCTCTACGCTGGTGCCGGAGTTGCTGCTGATCGGCCAGATGATCGACCGATCCGGAATGGCCTGGTGCATACAGCAATTCGGCCGCGAAGAGATGTTGCAGATCGCGATCGAGGAGTGGGCCGGAGCCAGCCCGCTCTACACCAGGCGCATGCAGCGTGCGCTGCGCTTCGAGGGCGACGACGTGATCACCATCTTCAAGGGCCTGCAACTCGACATCGGCGCTCCGCCCCAGTTCATGGACTTCCGTTACACGGTGCACGACCGTTGGCACGGCGAGTTCCAGCTCGACCACTGCGGCGCGCTGCTGGACGTCGAGCCGATGGGCGAGGACTACGTGCGCGGAATGTGCCACGACATCGAGGACCCCACGTTCGACGCCACCGCGCTGGCCACCAATCGCCGCGCTCAGGTGCGCCCGATCCACCGGCCGCCGCGGGTGCCTGCCGACCGCAACCCGCACTGCGCGTGGACCGTGATCATCGATGACTCACATCCGGAGGTGGGCTTCATCCCGGAGTTGGAGATCGTCGGGCGCACCAGGGCCGCGACCACTGAGCTCAGCCCGATCGACCCCTCGGAGCCCGGCCAGGCCGACTATTCCGGCCCGTTGGTGTCCGACTTCGATTTCGGAGCCTTCTCCCACTCGGCCCTGGTCCGCCTCGCCGACGAAGTTTGCCTGCAGATGCACCTGCTGTACCTGTCCTTCGCCCTCGCGGTGCGCAAGCGGGCCGGCGATGACGCCGCACTGGCTCGTTCGATCGCCACCAAGCAACTCATCGGACTGGCCGGGCTGGCGGGGGAGCGGATCCACCGCGCGCTCGGCCTGCCCGGGGGAGTCGAGGGTGCGGTGCGCGTGATGGAGTTGCATCCGTTGTTCAATCCCGCTGTGTATGTGGTGGCCGATTTCGAGTCCGACCGCGTACACCTGCGCCCGTCACCGGCCCACGAGGACGATGCATGGCCGGCGTTGGTGTCGCCGGAAGCGGTGGCCCCGTTGCAGGCGATCGCGTCCGCGGTGGATCCACGCCTGCATGTCGAGGTGAGTGGAACTCCCTCCGAATGGACCGCGGTGGTCACCGAAACCGATTCGGCCACGGCAGAATTCTCTGAGGTCGCGGTTGCCAAGTTCAGTGGCGGTTCGAGTTTCGTCTTCCAGCCCCGTGAGTCGTTGCCGCTGACCCCGGTGTAATCGCCTTGGCCTGGCGGCATTTCAGGCGACGGAGGCGCCGAGTATCAGGTTGACCGCTTCGTCGAGCTGGCCGGCGATCTCCTGATAGGTGAGGAAGCGGGCGGTCATCAGAGCACCGGCGAACGTCATCTGCAGGGTTGACTTGACTGATCGCGGCCAGCCGGGGCCGAGCGCGGCGCCGATCCGGCGGGACACCTCCTCGGCTATTTCCACCCGCAACGGAACGACGGCTGGATCGTCGGCCATCAGAGCCGTTCCACACCCCGCGGTGAGTTCCGGCTCGTCCGCGACTACCAGCGCCATGTCACGCATGGTGGTGCTGACCCTGGTCTTGGTGGTGTCGTTCACGTCGGTGTGCAGCGGCAGTTCGCGAAGAAACCGTAGGTAGACCGCGGCCACCAGGGCACTCTTCGACGAGAAGTAGGTATAGGCACTGGCCGGCGACACCCCGGCTCGTTGTGCCACGGCACGCATCGTCAGATTGGCGTATGACGACTCGCGCAGTTCCTCCAGGCCGGCGTCGAGCACTTTGCGGATCGTCTGTCCCGGGCGCCGATCCGACCGGCGCGGGGCAGTGGCACCGGTCGCCGGAGAAGCCGCTTCGCTAGACACCGGTTCAGTCTAGGAAACCGGCGCGGCGGATGTGGACAGCTGTCCAGAACAGCGTGCCAGTAACCTCGGACTCGTGAGCGAGCAGGATCGGCGCCGCTGGGACGAAAGGTATGCCCGCTCGGGTCCGCCGCAGTCGGCCGCCGTCGCACCCCCCGGTTTCCTGCGTCCGTACATTGATGTGATTCCTGCCGCGGGCCTTGCGCTCGACGTCGCCTGTGGGCAGGGACTCGGCTCGATATGGCTGGCAAGTCGCGGGCTGGACGTGTGGGGTGTGGACGTTTCCTCGGCGGCGATCACTCAGGCGCGAGATCTGGCTCGCCGCCTAGGATTTGACGCGAGTTGCCGATTCGACGTCGTTGACCTCGACGCAGGCCTGCCGCCGGGGCCACAGGTCAACATGCTGCTCTGCAATAAGTTTCGCGATCGCCGACTCTACCCAGCGCTGATCGGGCGGGTGGCGCCCGGCGGCCTGTTGGCGATCTGCACCCTCAGCGCGGTGGACGCAGAACCGGGGCCGTACCGGGCAGCCCGAGGGGAACTGCTTTCCGCCTTCGGCGAACTCGATCTGGTGGCGGCGGGCGAAGCCGACGGCCACGCGTGGTTGGTGGCGAACGCCTGAGGCCGCAGATCATCGGTGGCACAAGCGAAATCATTAAGAATCATCGGGTGATCGCTGTGGCCGGCACTTCCCTTCGGGTAGTGTCACGATCATGGAGCGGCGCGTCCTGGAAGCGGTGATCTACGAGCGCGAGCCACCGATCGCGCGCATCATTCTCAACCGGGTCGACAAGGCCAATACCAAAGACGCTGTGCTGGTGACCGAAGTCGACACGTGTCTGCGGGAAGCCGACCGCGACAAGGAGATCAAGGTCGTCATCCTCAAAGCCAACGGCAAGGGCTTCTGTGGCGGACATGTGGCGAGGTGGGGACCCGACGAGAACCCATACCCCGACTTCGGAAATACCTTCGAAGATCTCTACAAAGGCACCGCCGACCTGTTCCTGTGGCCAACCCTGTACCTGTGGGAGTTCCCGAAGCCCACCATTTCTCAGATCCACGGCTACTGCATGGGCGGCGGGATCTACCTCGGGCTGCTGACCGACTTCTGCGTCGCGTCCGAGGACGCGTATTTCCAGATGCCACTGGCCCAAAGCCTCGGCGAGCCGGGCGGTCACACCATGATCGAACCGTGGCTGCTGATGAACTGGCACCGCACCATGGACTGGCTGCTGCTGGCGCCGACCCTCTCGGCTCAGCAGGCCCTCGAGTGGGGTCTGCTCAACAAGGTGGTGCCGCGCGAGGACCTCGAGGACACCGTCGAGGAGATGGCCCGCAAGATCGCCCAGATTCCGCTGACCACCCTGATGGCGGTGAAGAACAACGTCAAGCGGGCCTGGGAGTTGATGGGCATGCGGGTGCATCTTCAGGTCAGCCACATCCTGACGAACATGGTGGGCGCGGCTTCCGACGTGCAGGCCCGTCGCGCCGAACTCATGCAGTCCGGCATGAAGCCCCGCGACTTCGTCGAGGGCGCCGAGTCCTGACGCGAGCAGACGCAAAATCACCCTTTTCGTGCCGAAAAGTGGTGATTTTGCGTCTGCTCGGCACTAGTGGTGACCCGCGATTTTGCGGCCGGCGGCGTGCCGCGCGGCGACGTAGCCGAACACCATCGAACTCGCGATGCTCGCTCCCGCTCCTGGATACGTCCGGCCCATGACCGTGGCGGTGGTGTTGCCGGTCGCGTACAGCCCTTCGATCACCCGGTCCTGCTGGTCGAGCACCTGCGCGTACTCGTTGGTGATCACCCCGCCGCAGGTGCCCACGTCCGCGGGCAGGACCCGTGTCGCGTAGTACGGCGCCCGGTCCAGCGGCCCGACCGCGGCGTTGGGCCGATACCCGGGATCACCGAGGCAGTCGTTGTAGGCGGACTGTCCCCGGCCGAAGTCGGGGTCCAGCCCCTTGGCCGCGAACATGTTGAACCGCTGGACGGTTCGCACCAACTCCCCGGGCGGCAGGTCGATCTGGTGCGCGAGATCTGTCAGCGTCTCGGCGCATTTGACGGCTCCGCTCTCGACCAACTCGGGGGGCAGATGTTCGCGTTTGACCGGATTGGTGCCCGCGACATAACGCCGCACGTACCCGTCGTCGAAGATCATCCAGCACGGCACCGCCTTGTTGGCGTACATCGCCTTGCCGACCTCGACGTACGAATTCGACTCGTTGCAGAATCGCCGGCCGCCGGAATCCACGTAGATGGCCCCGGGGCGCTGGCGTCCCGACCCCAGTGAGGCAGCGGCGGCGCCACCGTTGGCGATGAACACCGAAGGCAACCACCAGGCCTCGTCGAGCAGATCGGTTTTGGCGCCCAGGCGCATGGCGGTCTGCAAGACCTCACCGGTATCACCGGTATTGGCGATCGACCACTGTCCTTCGTTGGGCTGCTCACCGCTGTACTGGCGGCGCATCTCACGATTGTGGCCAAAGCCGCCCGCCGCCAACAGGACTCCCTTGCGCGCCGCCACATTCTGCGTCACCCCGTCACGAACGATACGGGCACCGACCACCCGGCCGTCTTCGACGATCAGGTCTTCCATCGCCGCATTGATCCACAGCGGTGGCTGGCCGTCGCTGAGATCGATGAGCACTTTGAGCATCTGGCCGATCAGCGACGCGCCGTTGGTCAGCAGCTGTCGCCTGGCGAGCCGGGCCGCCCTGGTACGCGCGAATACCTTCGCCGCCACCGCGAATGCGCGCGGCGAACGGTTGAAGTACTGGACCGAACGCAACTCATTGGTCAGCACCGCGTAGCCGTAATTCTTGGCCAGCGGCGGCTGCACCTTGTCGTGCCAGACGCCGAGTTCGGCGGCGTCGAACGGGATTCCCTCGACTGCCCTGCCGGATTCGTTGCCGCCCTTGTGGTTCGGGTAGTAGTCACTCCACCCCGCGCAGCGGATCATCCGAACTCCCTTGCGGAGCATGAAATTGAGCATCTCGTAGCCGGCGGTCAGGAACATTTCCCGGCGAGCGGGGGAGGACGCCGCACCGATGTCACCGACGACGTCGCCCAGGTAGGCAAGGCCATCCTGGTGCGAGTCCGCGATGCCGTCCGCCCGCATCAGCGGGTTGTTGGGCAGCCAGACGATGCCGCCGGACAGCCCCGTCGAACCGCCCACCAGAGGCTGTTTCTCGACGATCAGCGGCTGCAGGCCGGCGTCGAGTGCCGCCAATCCCGCCACCATGCCGCCACCGCCGCTGCCGGCGATCACCAGGTCGACGGTGCGATCCCAGTTCGTGATCATCGCGCGACCTCCTGCGTGATGCCCAGATCGGCGATCGGCACGTCGATGGTGGTGTTGGTCTTCTGTATCGCCGGCACCAGCGCGGCGGAGGGCAGGCCGGCCAGGAAACCGTCGACGACGCGCTCGAAGTTCGAGATCAGGCCCTCGATCCGGCTGGACAGGCGCATGTACTCGAATCCCCTTGAGTGCAGGCCCTTCTGCTGTCTGGGCAGGTTGGAGAAGTCCTGAGCGGGAATCGGCGGCCAGCGCGGGTCATCGGGGGCCATCGGCTCCGGCGGCGTCGGTTTCCCGGTGATCTGGTCCGGCGGGATCCGCGTGAGCGACCAGATCTCGAACAGGGTCTCCTCGGGCCCGAGCGGGCGGATCCGGTATGACGAGGCGCTGCTGTACTGCGGCAGCAGGAAGTAGTGCGGAAAACAGAAGCCGATGGCATCGACGATGCCGCGGCGCTGCAGGTCGTTGAGGTCGGGCATGTCACACCCGCGGGCCCGGTGCCACGCGACGACGGCGTCGTTGAGCGTGCTCTTCCACGTCGCCATTGCCTCGGCGGGATCGGCGGGCAGTTCGATGTTCTGCAGCCCTTCGGCGATGCGGATGTCGTTCTCGTGGGTCATGCCGGCCATGCCTTCACCGAGGGTGCGCATGAAGTACAAACTGGTCTGAACCAGCCCCGGCGGTGTGGACGTGGCGGGCTGAGATGACGGCAGCAACTGCGGATGGGTCTGCGGGACGTGATAGCCCTCCATGAAGGCCGCCGTCGCAAGCTTCCAGTTGACCGGGAGACGGCACGACTGCCACCACTCGGTGCGCAGCGACTCCACCTTCCAGGCGTCGTAGATCGTGGCGAACGGCTCGAAGCAGTCGCGCAGGGGCGGCGCGTCGTCGTCCAGGTTGATCCATGCGCACCCACCCCACAGTTCGCACCGCACCGGCACCAGCGCCAGGTCGGCAGGGTCCAGGTTGTGCTCGTCGAAAGCGTCGGCGCGCAGCACGAAGGTGTTGCGCCCGTCGATGCCCCAGCACCAACCGTGGAAAGGACAGACGAAAGTGCGACGGGATCCGTTGCCCTCCACTAACTTCACCCCGCGGTGGCGGCAGGCGTTGTGGTAGGCACGCACGTTCTCGGCATCGAGGCGCACCACGATGATTGACTGGTCCAGGATCTCGTATTCGACGAAGTCGCCGGCCTTCGGTATCTCTTCCAGTCGGCACGCCATCTGCCAGACGCGCGGCCAGAACTTCTCATTCTCCAGTTCGTAGAATTCCGGATCGTAGTACCGCTGCTTAGGAATTCGGTCGGCGGACTGCACCGCCCACGGCACCTCGAGCGGTGTCCAGTTGACGTCCATGGCGTTTCCTCGTCTATAGAATCCGGGACATCCGTCCCTGCCAGTACCTGTCGCGGATGCGCCTCTTGTACAGCTTCCCGTTCGGGTCGCGGGGCAACTCGGGGTCGAATTCCACGGTGCGCGGGCACTTGTAGGTGGCCAGACTGGCCCGGCAGTACTCGATGAGCTCGGCCTCCAGCTCGGCGCCCGGCGTGATACCCGCCACTGGTTGCACAACCGCCTTGACCTCTTCCCCGAACTCGGCATTCGGCACCCCGAAGACCGCGGCGTCAACGAGTTTCGGGTGCATGATCAACAGGTTCTCCACCTCTTGCGGGTAGATGTTCACTCCACCGGAGACGATCATGAAGGTCGAGCGGTCGGTGAGGTAGAGATAACCGTCCTCGTCCAGGTAGCCCATGTCGCCCAGAGTGCGCCAGCCTCGATCGTTGAACACCGAGGCGGTCTTGGCGGGGTCCTTGAAGTACTCGAAGTCCGGGCCGCCTTCGAAGTAGAGTTCGCCGGATTCGCCGACGGGCAACTCGCTGCCGTCCTCGCCGACGACGTGCACGGCGGTCATGGGAATCCCGACCGAACCCGGGTGTGCCAGCCACTCTTGCGGTCCTATCGTGGTGCCGGCGAATCCTTCGGTGCCGCCGTAATACTCATGGATGATGGGACCGAACCAGTCCATCATCTGATGCTTGACGTCCACCGGGCACGGGGCGGCGGCGTGAATCACGCACTGCAGACTGGAAACGTCGTATCTGCTGCGGACCGCTTCAGGCAGTTTGAGCATCCGCACGAACATGGTCGGCACGAACTGGGCGTGGGTGACGCGGTGTGTCTCGATCAGCCGCAGTACGGCTTCCGCGTCGAACTTGGCCATCATGATCGACGCCGCGCCGACGCGGTTGACCGCCATCGTGTAGTTGACGCCGGCCGCGTGGTACAGCGGTGCGGGGGACAGATACACGCTCGACGGCCGCATACCGTACTTGTGGATCAGTGCCATCTCCAGCACCGCCTGAGCCCAGGACCCGTTGCCGTCCGACGGCAGCGGGCGACGCACCGCCTTCGGTCTGCCGGTGGTGCCCGACGAGTAGAGCATCTCCGACCCGTCGCTCGCGGGCGGGGCCACCCCCGCTGCCGCCAGCGCCTCCTCATAGGACCGCCAGCCCGGCAGCCGGCCCCCCACCACCAAGCGCACCCGCACCGAGGCGTTGACCTCGCGGATGTGTGCTCCCAGCTCGGCCATCGACGCGTCGACGAAGACGGCCTTGGCCTCGGAGTCGTCGATCACGTACGCGACCTCGTCCGGCGTGAAATGCGTGTTCACGGCGGTGTAGTAGAGGCCGGAAAGCTGGCAGCCCCAGGTGATCTCGAAGAACTCCGGCCGGTTGGGCAGCACCAGCGCCACCCCGTCGCCGCGACGCAGACCGGCGTCGTGCAGCGCCGCGGCGACCCGTTGGCTACGGTCGTACAACGCACCGAACGAGACCGCGCCGCCATCGGTGATCAGCGCCGGCGATCGTGGCGCGGTTCTCGCGTGGTCGGCGATGTTCACTGGCGGATCTCGGGCGGGCTCAGGTGCCGGCGCCGTCGGTCGAGGCGGCGGCCGCGGCCTGGCGCCGGGCCTGCTCGGAGGGCAGCACCTTGTCGCGGAACACCGTCTGAATCAGCTCCTGCACGTCCTTACTGATAGAGGCAAGGGCGACAAGGTCATTCGAGCTCTGCCAGTGCACCCGCATGCCCATCAGCTCCCAGGCCCGTTTGAGGTTGGCCTTGGTCGCCAGCAGGGTCGTCATGGGAGCCTGGGCGATGTGGCGGGCGATGGCCTCGACGCGGTCGTCCAGTTGCTCGCGTGGCACCACCTCGTTGACGAGCCCGACTTCCAGCGCCTTCTTGGCGTCGATGACCTCGGCGAGATACAGGTAGTACGCCGCCCGCCGCCAGTTCATGAACACCCAGGGCTCGATCGAGCACTCCCCGGACGGCATGCCGAAGCCCTGCAGTGGTGGGTAGGAGAAGTACGCATCCTCGGCCGCGATGACGATGTCGGTGGTCAGGCCGTAGTGCGTGCCGCCTCCGACGCAGTACCCGTGCACCTGCGCGATGGTCGGTTTGGAGAACTCCCACAGATTCATCACCGGCTTGACGAACAGATCCGTCTGCGGCTTCCACGGGGTGCCCATCACCTTCGCGGCCTCGACGAACGACGGGTAGTCGACCGCATTGTTGCCGATGGCGTGCCCCGAGCAGAAACCCTTGCCGTTTGCCTTGAGGACCAGCACCTTGATGTCGTAGTCACGGTCGGCGTCCAGCAGTGCCGCGTCGACTTCCTCGGCCAGTTTCTGATCCTGGGCGTTGGCCTTCTCCGGCCAGTTCAGCGTGACACGCGCGATCGGACCTTCCTTTTCGTAGATGATCCGTTCGCGAGTCTCGTTGAGATCCATGACTTTTCGATTACCTTTCAGGATGAGGTGATGACGCCGATTTCGGTGCCGATGTCGTAAGTCGTGCCGATCTGTGCGGTCCAGCGCACGGTGCCCGAGGCGCCGGCTTCGATTTCCTGTTCCACCTTCTCGGTGGCGATGACGTAGATCGGTGTGCCTTCCTCCACATAATCGCCGCCGTTCACCAGCAACTCGGTGAGCTCGGCCTCCGAGACGGCGACCGACACCCGTGGAATGCGGATAATGAAGTCAGCCATGGGCTTTCGCTTTCTCCAGGGTGACTTGCGCGGCGGCGACGATGCGGGCGGGCGAGGGGTAGACCTGTGCCTCGAGGCCGGCCGCGGCGGGATTGGGCACGAATCGCGCACCGACACGCTGCACGGGCGCGGCCAGTTCGCCGAACAGCTCCGACGACAGGATGGCGGCGATCTCGGCTCCCGGACCGGCGAACTGGATCGCATCGTGCACGATGACGACTCGCCGGGTGCGGCGGGCGGATTCGACGATGGTGTCGACGTCGAGTGGGAGCAGGGTGCGCAGGTCGACCACCTCGGCACTGACGCCCTGTTCGGCAAGCGTGGCCGCCGCAGCCAGCGCGTCGTGCACCGCACGTCCGTAACTGATCAGGCTGACATCGTCGCCGGTCCGTTTGATATCGGCCTGCCCCAACGGAATCGCGAACCCGGGGTCCAGCGGGACCGGGCCCTTGCGGCCCTGCAGACGGATTGTCTCGATGAAAAGGCACGGGTCTGCATCGAAGATGGCCGAGGTCAGCAGGCCTTTGCCGTCCCGCGGGGTGGACGGCACGATGACCTTCATCCCGGGAATGTGCATGAACCAGGCTTCCAGGGACTGCGAGTGGGTGGCACCGGTGGCCAGGCCCGCGTACACCTGCGTCCGAACGGTGATCGGCGCCGTCGTCCGGCCCGCGGTCATGAACCGCAACTTGGCGGCGTTGTTGATCAACTGGTCGGCGGCGATACCGATGAAGTCCATGATCATGATCTCGGCCACCGGTAGCAGGCCGTCGATCGCCGCACCGATCGCCGCGCCGACGATCGCGGCCTCCGAGATCGGAGTGTCCAGCACCCGGTCGTGCCCGTACTTCGACGACAGCCCGGCCGTAGGCCCCGACGCGCCGGGGTCGGCGATGTCCTCACCAAGCAGGAACACCCTGTCGTCGGCCTGCAGCGCCTGGTCCAGCGCGAGGTTCAGTGCCTCACGCATCGTCATCTCTTTTTCTTTCATAGCCGGCGAATTCCTCACCCGGGGAACCTGATCGGGGTCGCGTACACGTCCCGGTCCAGTTCCTCGACAGAAGGCGGATCGGCACTGAGCACCAAGCGCAGTGCGGTTTCAACAGCGGCCTGCGCCGCCTCGTCGATGCGGTCGAGCTCTTCTGCGCTGCAGATGCCCGCCGTCTCCAAGTGGTTGCGGAACCGTGGTACCGGGTCGGCCGCCAGCGCCGCGGCGAGCTGATCTTTCGGGATGTAGGGCATCCTGTCGCCGAAATAGTGGCCGCGGAACCGGAAGGTCACGCATTCGATGAACGTGGGCCCGCCGCCAGTGCGTGCCCGGTCCAGCGCTCGGGTCAGCTCGGTTTGGACGGCGAGTGGATCGTTGCCGTCGACGCGGACGCCGGGCATGCCGTAACCGGCCGCCCGGTCGACGACCTCGGCGATCTTCATGGTGTCCGCCGTCGGCGTCATCTCGGCGTAAAGGTTGTTCTGGCAGACGAAGACCAGCGGCAGGTCCCACAGCGCGGCCATGTTGGCGGCCTCGTGAAACGACCCGGTGTTGGTGGCGCCGTCGCCGAAGCTGACCACCGTAACCCGTTCCAGGCCTTTGCGTTTGCCGGCCATGGCCAGCCCGACGGCCACCGGGGGACCGGCTCCCACGATGCCGGTCGAGAGCATCACGCCCTTATCCGGGTTGGCGATGTGCATGGTGCCGCCCTTGCCACGGCCCGCTCCGACCACCCGGCCCATCATCTCGCCGTAGATCTCTTCCAGCGGAACGCCTTTGCCGATCAGATCATGCAGCCCCCGGTAAGTGGTGACCAGTTGGTCGTCGCTTCGCAGTGCCACCCCCATCGCCGCCGCGATGGCCTCCTGTCCGCGCGACGGCCAGTACACGCACATGAACTCCCCGGTGCCGATGCCCTTGGACAGCCGGTCGTCGGCCGTCTTCATCAACACCATGAGTTCGTACAACCGGCGCTCGTTCACCTGACCTCCAATTCCGTTGCAAGACAGGGTTACGAGCCCGACCAGGGTTTGACCTTGAGAAATCCGCCGGCGTCGACCCGCAGTTGCTGACCGGTGATGTAGCGCGCCGCGTCGGAGGCCAGGAACAGCACGGCTTCGCTGATGTCTTCCGGTTCCACGTAGGGCACCGGCATCGCCTGCACCAACGGGAAGATCGGTTCGGCGTCCTCCCGGGTCGGGTTGGCCAGGTCGGGACGGAACGCCCGGTACATCGGCGCGCTGTGCAGCATGTCGGTGTTCACATTGGTCGGGTGCACCGCGTTCATCCTGATGGAGAACGGCGCCAGGGCCCGCGCGAAATCGTTCACATAGTGTGCCGCAGCGATTTTCGCGAAGGCATAACCGGCTCCGCCGGGGCCGCCGTCGATTCCGGTGGTGTTCATCGATGACATGAACGCGGCGTTGGAGCCTATAACGATGATGGACGCGCCGGAGTGCAGATGTCTGAGGCTGCTGTGTACCAGGTTCAGCACGCCGCCCAGGTCGACGTCTACGGCGTCGGCGAAGGCCTGCGGCGGCAGTCCCGCGGTCAGTGGACAGATGCCGGCATTGGCGACCACGATGTCGAGGTGGCCCAACTCGGCCACCCCGTCGTCGATCGCGGCCGCCAGCGCGGCACGGTCGCGGACGTCGGCGATCGCGGAATAGACCCGTTGGCCCTCCTTCTCGACCAGGCGCCCGGTTTCCTCGAGGTCCTCCGGCCGGGCCAGCGGGTACTCGTTGGTCTCGATGTCATCGCACAGGTCGATCGCGATGATGTCGGCGCCCTCGGCCGCCAGCATCCGGGCATGGGATCGGCCCTGACCCCGTGCCGCGCCGCTGACGACGGCCACCTTCCCGGTTACTCGGCCCACGTCCCGCCCCCTACCCAGATACCTGTTCGCACGACCGGCGCTGTGGCCCAACGTCCTTCGTCATGAGGAGGGTCCGGGCATCTGACCAGCGGCCGGCGTCCATCACATCTCTTCCACAAGCAGCCGTGCTCGAACGGGCATGGCTGCGGTCGGGCTACCAATATGCCTTACAGTAGCTAGAATATCTAAAATAGCAAGGAATGAAACGGACAACCGAGGAGGTTGACGATGGCGGGCATGCTCAGCGGCGTGCGGGTGGTCGAGCTGGCGTCCTGGACGTACGTTCCGTCCGCCGGAGTCGCACTGGCGGACTGGGGTGCCGATGTCGTCAAGGTGGAAGGCGTCAGCTCCGGTGATCCCGGACGGGCGCTGGTCGTCGGCGGTTTCACCCGCCAGGCCGCGCGCGCCGACGTCGATTTCATCCTGGAGCTGAGCAACCGGGGCAAGCGCAGCATCGCCATCGACATCAAGACCGAGACCGGCCGGGAGTTGTTCGGACGCCTGCTGGCCTCCGCGGATGTGTTCTTGACCAACTGGCTGCCGGGTGCCCTCGAACGGGCGGGGCTGACCGTCGAGGACATCCGCTCGTTCAATCCCCGGATCATCATCGCCCGGGGCACCGGCCTGGGAGTGCGTGGCCCGGACCGCGACAGCGGCGGCTTCGACGCGGCGACCTATCTGGCCCGGGGCGGGGTGGCGTACACACTGACCCCCTTCGGCACCGAGAACCCGGCAGTGCAGGGACCGGCCTTCGGCGACCTGCAGGGCGGGGCGACGTTGGCCGGCGGGGTGTGTGCCGCCCTGTTCCACCGCGAGCGAACCGGCGAGCCGAGCATCGTGGACTCGTCGCTGCTGGCGCAGGCCATGTGGGCCATCGCACCCTCGATCTCGGTCGCGGATCTCTTCGATATCGACGGAATACCCGGTGCGCCACCGGGATTGGCCATCAACCCGCTGGTGGCCCGGTACAAGACCAAAGACCACCGATGGATTCAACTCGTCTTTCTGCAACCCGACAAATTCTGGGCCGGGTTCTGCCGCCGCATGGGGCTGGCCGAGCTGGCCAACGACGAGCGATTCGTGCCGTCGGCCAACCTGATCGCCAACGCCGCCGAGGCCACCGCGATTTTCGCCAACGCGTTCGCGTCACACGACCTCGCGCACTGGCGACAGGTCCTGGATGACGAGCCGGGAGTGTGGGGCGCGCTGGCGACACCGCGCGAGACGCTAAACGACCCACAGGTGGAACCCAACGGCTACGTGATCGCCAACGTCGACGACCAAGGCGAGACGTACCGGATCGTCGCAGCGCCAGTGCAATTCAACGAGACGCCACCGGGTCCGAGCCGTGCGCCGGAACACGGCCAGCACACCGAGGAAATCCTGCTTGAACTTGATGTGGACTGGGACCAGATCGCGCAGGCCAAGGACGTCAAGGCTATCCTCTGACCGCGCGCGGCCGGCACTACCGATAGGGCATTCTGCACAATCTCCGATGTCACGGACGGCAAACTGCACAGACTGCGGACTCGGTTTCCACGAGGTTGCCTCAATTGGGCGAATGTTCAGTAAGGTGTGACGGCGTGAATGCCGCCCACCAGCCACCTCAACAAGGGCAGGTCAGGCTCGATACCCGGGGCCGACTGCAGCGCTACGAAGAGGCATTCGCCGACCTCGACGCGCCGTTTGCATTCATCGATCTCGACGCGATGTGGAGCAATGCCGCCCGGCTGCTCGCCCGGGCCGGCGGCAAGCCGATCCGCGTAGCGTCAAAGTCATTGCGCTGCAGACCGATACAGCGCCAGATCCTCGACTCCAATGAGCGCTTCGAGGGCCTGATGACCTTCACCCTGCGGGAAACCCTCTGGCTGGCCGGCCACGGCTTCCGCAATCTTCTGCTCGCCTATCCGAGCACCGACCGTGCGTCGCTGCGCGAGCTGGGCGAGATCACCGCCGCGGATCCCGACGGTGCGCCGATCGTCATGGTCGACAGCGTCGAGCATCTCGACCTGATCGAGAGTGCGACAGATCAGCCCGTGCGGCTGTGCCTGGATCTCGACGCCGGATACTGGCCGGCCGGCGGGCGCGTCAAGATCGGCCCCAAGCGCTCCCCGCTGCACACCCCCGAGCAGGCGCGTGCCCTCGCGGAGGAGATCGCGCGCCGGCCGGCGCTCAAACTGGTCGCGTTGATGTCCTATGAAGGTCACATCGCCGGATTCGGCGACCACGTGTCCGGCAAGCCTGTGCAGAACGCGCTCGTCGGGCTCATGCAGCGGCGGTCGATCGCGGAACTGCGAGAGCGCCGTGCCCGCGCGGTGGAGCTGGTCCGGCAGGTGGCCGACCTGGAGATCGTCAACGCCGGCGGTACCGGCGACCTGCAGCTGGTGGCGCGGGAGCCGGCAATGACGGAGGCAACCGCCGGTTCGGGCTTCTACGCGCCGACACTGTTCGATTCCTATTCGTCGTTCACGTTGCAGCCCGCGGCGATCTTCGCGCTGCCGGTGTCTCGTCGCCCCGACGACCACACGGTCACCGCGCTGGGCGGCGGCTATCTGGCCAGCGGCGTCGGCGCCAAAGACCGGATGCCCACTCCCTACCTGCCGGAAGGCCTCGCGCTCAATTCGATGGAGGGCACCGGTGAGGTGCAGACGCCGCTGAGCGGCGACGCGGCTCGTTCCCTGCGGATCGGCGACAAGGTCTACTTCCGCCACACCAAGGCGGGCGAACTGTGCGAGCGGTTCGACCGCCTGCATCTGGTTCGCGGCGCTGCCGTGGTCGACACTGTCCCGACCTACCGGGGTGAGGGGTGCACGTTCCTCTGATGCACGAACAGGAGTTGCGATGACCGCGATCAGCGCGGGCCCGACCGAGATCGACACGTTGCGCGAAGTCGTCGAGACGCTGGCGCCCATCGAGCGGGGCGCCGGCAGCCCGGGCGAACACCAGGCGGCCCGCTGGATCGTCGAGCGGTTGCGCGCCGCCGGGGCTCGTCAGGCGCGGATCGAAGAAGAGCAGTTCTACGACGGTTACCCGCGGCTGCACGCCAAGTTGTCCGCCGTCGGGGTCGCTGCGGCCGCAGCCGGACTGGTCAGCCGTCGGTTGCGCACGCCGGCGGCGCTGGCCGGGGTGGGCGCCGGACTGGCCATCGCCGACGACTGCTCCAACGGCGCACGGGTGGTGCGCAAGACCCTGCACAAATCGCGGACCACCTGGAACGTGGTGGCCGAAGCCGGTGACCCGGAGGGCGAGCACACTCTGGTGGTGTGCGCGCACCATGACGCCGCGCACAGCGGCAAGTTCTTCGACTCCAAGCTGCAGGAGTACGCGGTCGCGTGGTTCCCGGGCATCGTCGAGCGGGTGGACACCTCGCTGCCGAACTGGTGGCCGACGATCTTCGCCCCCGCACTGGCCGGCGTCGGGGCGCTGCGCGGGAGCCGCGCCATGATGCTGGCCGGGGCCGCGGTCAGCGCCATCGGGGTGGCCGCGTTCACCGACATCGCCCGCAGCCCGATCGTCCCAGGGGCCAACGACAACCTTTCGGCCGTCGCGCTGCTGGTCGCCCTGGCCGAGCGGCTGCGTGACCGGCCGGTGCCGGGCGTGCGGGTGTTGCTGGTATCCCTGGGCGCCGAGGAACAATTGCAGGGCGGTATCTATGGTTTCCTGGCTCGGCACAAGCCGGAGCTCGACCGCGAGCGCACCTACTTCCTGAACTTCGACACCGTCGGCTCGCCCGAGCTCATCATGCTCGAGGGCGAGGGCACCACCGTCATGGAGGACTACTTCTACCGGCCATTCCGCGACCTGGTGGTGCGCGCGGCCGAACGCGCGGGGGCGCCGCTGCGGCGCGGGATGCGGTCCCGCAACAGCACCGACGCCGTGCTGATGAGCCGCGCGGGCTATCCCACCGCGTGTTTCTCCTCGATCGACCGTCACAAGGCGTTGTCCAACTATCACCAAATGTCCGATACGCCAGAGAATCTGGTGTATGAGACCGTGATTCACGCCGTCACGGTCGCCGAATCGGTAGCACGGGAGCTGGTGCGATGAATATGTGGAAGAACTGGGCCGGTGACCAAATCTGCGCGCCGGCTCTGATCGAGCGGCCCGCCTCGGAGGCGGAACTCTCGGACATCGTGGTACGCGCGGCCGGCCGGGGCCAACGAGTCCGCGCAGTGGGCAGCGGCCACTCGTTCACCGACTGCGCCTGCACGGACGGCGTCATGGTCGACATGACCGGCCTGCAGCGGGTGATCAACGTCGACAAGGCGAACGGGCTGGCGACGGTCCAGGGCGGCGCCAAGCTGCATCCGCTCTTCGCCGAACTGGCAGCCCACGGGTTCGGGATCGAAAACCAGGGCGACATCGACAAGCAGTCGATCACCGGAGCCACCGCCACCGCGACGCACGGCACCGGCGCCAAGTTCAAAAACGTTTCGGCACAGATTGTTTCGGCCCGAATCGTCACCGCCACCGGCGAGGTGCTGGACGTGTCCGAAGGCGACGACTATCTGGCCGCGCGGGTGTCGCTCGGGGCGCTCGGCGTCATATCGGAGGTCACCCTCAAGGTGGTGCCGCTGTTCACGCTGCACCGCGAGGACGAGTTGCGCCCGCTGAGCACGACGCTGGAGCGGCTCGACGCCGACGTCGACGGCAACGACCACTTCGAGTTCTTCGTCTTTCCCTACGGTGAGACAGCGCTGACCCGCACCACGCGGCGCAGCAACGAACCACCGCGGCCGGGGCCGGCGTGGAAGAAGAGGCTCGGCGAAGGCCTCGAGAACGCCGGCCTCAACGTGATCTGCCGCACCGGGCGCCAATTCCCCAGCGCCGCACCGCGCCTCAACCGGCTGATGACGAGCCTGATGTCGCCGTCGAGTGTCCAGGACCACGGGTGGAAGGTCTACGCGAGCGCCCGCAACGTCAAATTCACCGAGATGGAATACGCGATTCCCCGCGAGCACGCGCAGGAAGCGGTGCGGCGGGTCATCGACCTCGTGCGCCGGCGCAACCTGCCGATCATGTACCCCCTCGAAGTGCGATTCAGCGCTCCCGACGACGCTTTCCTGTCGACCGCGCACGGCCGGGAAACCTGTTACATCGCGGTGCACCAGTTCAGCGGCATGGAGTTCGAAACGTATTTTCGCGCCGTGGAGGAGATCATGGACTCCTACGAAGGCCGACCGCACTGGGGAAAGCGGCACTACCAGAGTGCCGCAACCTTGCGTGATCGGTACCCGGACTGGGATAGGTTCATCGCCGTGCGCGACCGCCTCGACCCCAACCGCGTCTTCCGCAACGACTACACCCGGCGAGTGCTCGGAAACTGAGTCGGCGGGCATTGACGAACGGCCCCATCTGTGGGGACCAAAGTCATTGGCTACCAATATGGTGCTGACGCCGGACGCTGCTGGTCGTAGGTTTACGACCGGGAGCCGAACATGACTGAATTCTTGCGTAACAGCGACGCCTTCACCTGGGCGATGGAAAGCGATCCACGGCTGCGGTCGACGGTGGTGAGCGTGGTGCTGTTGGACCGGACGCCGGACTGGGGCGAAGTGCGTGAGCGTTTCGACCTGATCAGCCGAAAACTGCCGATGTTCCGGCAGCGGGTGGTGGAATCCCCGCCGCCGGCGCCGCCCCGGTGGGAGTACGACCCGGACTTCGATCTCGACTACCACATGCGGCGCACGGCGGTCTCCGGATCCGGCACGCTCGACGACGTGCTCGAGATGGCGCGCCTGGCCGAGATGCAGGACTTCGACCGGGCCCGGGCGCTGTGGGAGACGACATTGGTCGAGGGTTTGGCCGACGGCGGTGCGGCGGTGATCTGCAAGTTCCACCACGCCCTGACCGACGGGGTGGGCGGTGTGCAGATCGCGATGAACCTGTTCGACCTCTCCGCGGAGCTCTACCCGCACGAACCGCTGCCGGATGAGCCGCGGGTCTCGGCGTCCACCTGGTTGGACGGGTACCGGGACACCCTGCGCTACAACACTTCTCTGCTCGGGCAGGTACTGGTGGGTACCGTCAGAAGGGCACCTCGCCTGGTGTATGAGGGTGTCCGGCGGCCTGTGAGGACGGCGCGGTCGGCGGCGGCCAACGCCGCGTCCGTCTACCGCACGGTGCGCCCGCTGAGCCGCACCGGTTCGCCGTTGACCACCGAGCGCAGTCTGATCCGGCGTCTCAGCGTCCACGAGGTGTCGCGGCCGCAACTGCGGGAGGCGGCACACCGTTGCGATGGCGCGCTGAACGACGCGTTCGTCGCCGGAGTGGCGGGCGGGTTGCGTCGCTACCACGAGAAGCACGGTGTCGCGGTGGGTGACCTGCATCTGACGATGCCGATCAGCCTGCGGACCAAGAGCGACGACATGGGCGGCAACAAGATCACTCTGATGCGGTTCGATGTGCCGGTCGGCGAGCCCGATCCGGCGCGCCGGATCAAGTTGATCCACGAACGCGTCGGCGCGGTGCGCAACGAAAAGTCGCTGCCGCACACCCAGTTCATCGCCGGCGTGCTGAACTTGATGCCGCGCTGGTACATCGGCTCGGTGCTGCGCCATGTGGACTTTCTGACCAGCGATGTGCCCGGCATTCCCGTGCCGGTGTTCCTGGGTGGTGCCGCGGTACGCGGTCAGTACGCATTCGGCCCGACGATCGGCTCGTCCGTCAACGTCACCCTGCTGTCCTACGTGGACACCTGCGCACTGGGCATCAACGTCGACACGGCGGCGATTCCCGACTACGACGTGTTCCACGAAGCGCTGGTCGCCGGATTCGACGAAGTGCTGGCGCTGGCCGACTGATCGGTATCAGCACCCTTACAGCTGCATATCGAAACGGGTTGTGCTCTGGCGCAATCGCTCAGAGCCGCAAATCATGGCACGGTGCGCCGATTTTGGCGCGCCTCCGGCGAGATGTCTTCACCCGCAAGAGTTTCGCCGGTGGATGTATCGGTAGGAGGTAGAAAGGTATGACGGCAAGCTGGGCTCCTACCCAGATTCCCTCCGATTCGAACTCGGGTCGCCTGCTGGACACCGCCCGCGGCATTCTGATCGGCGTGCGCCGGTGCCGGTCGGGCACGGCCTTCGACGAGTTGCACAGCGCCGCGCAACGTCACCGCGTCCCGGTTTACGAGATGGCCTGGGCGCTGGTGCACCTGGCCGGCGAGGGGGAGGAGACCCCCAGTTTCATCGAAGCGCAGTCAGCGGCGCGGCATGAATGGGGCGACCTGTTCGCCGGTGCCGCCGTGTGCTCCTGCTGAAACTGAATCCCTTGACACCCAAGTCCGCGGTAAAGGGAAGTACCGCGGCTACTTCGGGGTTCAGGTCAGCGCGTCCACGCCGTAGATTCGGCAGCCGCGCGCAGTGCGGCGACGATCTGGTCCTGCTTTTCCGCGAAACGCTCGGTCGGAGTGGGCACCGAGATGGCAATCACGTTGTCTCCCACCGATCGCCGCGCGATAGCGGCCGCGGAGATGCCGGAGGTGTGCTCATCACGGTCGAAAGCGATTCCAGTGGAACGGATTTCGGCGATCTCGGACCGCAGCGCGGTGGCCGCCTCCTGCGGCATCCGGGCTAACGCCGCCTCCGCGTCGGCGTCGTCGAGTGCCGCAAGTGCCGCTTTTCCGTTGGCGGTGCCGGCCAGCGGGAAGCGGACCCCGACCGCCGAAACCGCCCGTAGCCGATGCGACGATTCGATCTGGTCGACGAACCACATTCGCTGCCCTCGCAGCACGGAAAGGTCCACGGTTTCACCGTCGGTGGCCGTGGCCACCCGCTCGATGGTCGGCCGGAAGATCGCGGCGATGTGCGCGCCGGTGGCGCTGCCGAAGCCGAGTAACCGATCCCCCAGGGAGAAGCGGCCGTTCGAGTCGACGCTGACCAGACCGACCTCGACCAGACCGACCAGCAGCCGCCGGACGGTCGACTTGGCCAGTCCCAGGCGCTCACCGAGATCGACCAGCCGCAGATGTCCGGGCTCGGCGGCTATTTCGTCCAGGGCGGCAGCGGCACGGCGCAGCACCTGAATTCCCTCGTCACGATTGGTCGTCGAAGTCCGTTCCGTTTGCCCCACACTTCCACTATAGTGTGCCGCATAGCGGACTGTGAAGAACCGAAATAGGGATCAAAGGAGTTCCAGATGAGCGCGCTACCTGCCGGGCGACACTACTTCCGGGGCGATGACGGCTACGAGCCCGCCCGGCGCGACAGCGTCTGGCACCAGCGGGTGCCCGACCGCTATCCCGACGTGATCGTGCAGGCCGCCGACACCGACGACATCAAAGCCGCGCTCGCCTATGCCAAGGCCCACGGACACAAGGTCAGCATCAAGTCCGGCGGGCACAGCTTCGCGGCCAGCCACCTACGCGATGGCGCGCTATTGCTGGACGTCAGCCGCCTCGACCACGCCTCGATCGATGCCGACAACATGACCGCCGTCGCCGGGCCCGGCAAGGGCGGCAGCTTGCTGATGGCCGACCTGCAGGCACAGAACCTGTTCTTCCCCGGCGGCCACTGCAAGGGTGTCTGCCTGGGCGGATACCTCCTGCAGGGCGGGTACGGCTGGAACAGCCGGGTCTACGGGCCGGCCTGCGAGAGTGTCACCGCACTCGATGTGATCACCGCCGACGGTGAGCAGATCCATTGCGACGCAGAGAACCATCCCGAACTGTACTGGGCCGCACGCGGTGCCGGTCCGGGCTTCTTCGGCGTCGTCACCTCCTTCTACCTGAAGGTGTATCCGCGCCCGGCGGTCTGTGGCACCAGCGTGTATGTCTATCCGCTCGATCTCGCCGACGAGGTGTACACCTGGGCGCGCAACGTCAGCGCCGACGTGGACCGTCGCGTCGAGATGCAGATCATCGCGACGGCCAGCGTTCCCGAGATGGGCCTCGACATTCCGGCCATCGTCATGGCATCACCGGCGTTCGCCGACTCCGAGGAGGAGGCCAAAAAGGCCCTGGCGGTTTTCGACACGTGTCCGGTCGTCGACCGGGCGCTCGTCAAGAATCCTTACATGCCAACGGATCTTCCTACCTGGTACGACGTCGTGATGACGCACTACCTGGAGGACCACCGTTACACGGCGGACAACATGTGGACGTCGGCGTCCGCCGAGGAGCTGCTGCCCGGCATCCGCAATATCGTCGATACGCTGCCACCGTCCCCGTCGCACTTCCTGTGGCTGAACTGGGGGCCCTCGCCGGCCCGCCAGGACATGGCCTACAGCGTCGAGGACGAGATCTACCTCGCGCTCTACGGCTCCTGGAAGGACCCCGCCGACGACTCGAAATACGCCGATTGGGCTCAATCCAACATGGCCGCGATGTCACACCTGGCAACCGGAATTCAGCTGGCCGACGAGAATCTGGGACAGCGCCCTGCCCGTTTCGCCACCGATGAAGCCATGGCCAGGCTGGACAAAGCTCGCGCGGCCTACGACCCCGATGGCTTGTTCAACAGCTGGATGGGACGACTCTGATGACCGGTGACCTCTACCTCGGCTACCGGGGCGACGACGCGGACACTCCGTTCGGCAAGTTCTTCAAGCCCGAAATGGCCCCGCTGCCAGCGCATGTCGTGGAAGCGTTGCAACACGGGCCGCAAGGCGGCATGGCGCTGCTGGCGCGCGACGACGCCGCCAGCGTGGCCGACGACGGCTATCAGCAGACCGAGAACGGTTACGGAGTCCTCGAAGACGGCAGCTATCAGGTGTCGGTGCGCACTGACATGCCCGGTGTCACGCCGGCGATGTGGTCATGGTGGTTCGGTTGGCACGGATGCGACAGTCGCCGTTACAAGTTGTGGCACCCCAGAGCGCATTTGTCGGCCGCGTGGAAGGACGGCGACCAGGACGAAGGCCGCCGGGGCGCCCAGCGCTACGTCGGGCGCTGGTCACTGATCAACGAATACATCGGCTCGACAATGCTCAGCGGCGCAATACAATTCGTCGAGCCAGCGGCGATGGGCCTGCCTGCCGACAGCGACGATGCGGTAGCCGTCTGTGCGCGATTGGGTTCCGCGGACGCGCCGGTGGATGTCGGCTGGTTCATTCACCACATCCGCACGACGCGGGACGGATCGGAGATGCGGTCCCGGTTCTGGATGGGTGGGCCGCACATCGCGGTGCGCAACGCTCCCGGTGTGGCGTCGAAGGCGGTGCGACCCATCGCCTCCCGCATACTCGGCAACGCCGAAACCAGCGGGCGCAACCTGTTGGTGCATTGCGCCCAGGAGATGAACCATCTGGCCGGTTTTCTGCCCGAGCTCTACGAGAGCTTCGGCAACGAATAACTGATTTTCTCACGCGTGAGACGGATACAGCCATCCCTCTCACCGAATCAGCAGGTAACGGCGCCCCGGTGAGACGACTCGCGCGGCGCCCGCACAGCAACGGATTTCGACTTCACCCGGTGCCATTGACCTGCGGGTATCGACTCAGCACGCTGGACACCATGATCGCCGTCCAAGACTCCGTCGACCTGTTCGATGCCGGGTCGATCCAGGATCCCTACCCGCTCTACGAGCGCATGCGCAGCGCGGGACCGGTCCATCGGGTTGCCGACTCGGCCTTTTACGTGGTGTGCGGGTGGGATGCCGTCAACGAGGCCATCACCCGGACCCAGGATTTCTCCTCGAATCTGACCGCCACCATGACGTACACGCCCGAGGGCAGCGTTCAGGCGTTCAAAATGGATGCCCTCGGCGGGCCCACGCAGGTGCTGGCGACCGCCGACGACCCGGTCCATGCGGTGCATCGCAAGTTGCTGGTCCGGCACCTGGCCGCCAAGCGCATCCGGGGCACCGAGCAGTTCACCGCGGCCGCCGCGGATCGGCTGTGGCGCCAGGGCCTGCGGGACGGCCGAATCGAATGGATGGAAGCCATGGCCAACCGACTGCCGATGATGGTGGTGGCCGAGCTCATCGGCGTTCCCGACGCGGACATCGCCCAGCTGGTGCAGTGGGGTTACGCCGCCACTCAGCTGCTCGAAGGACTGGTGAGTCGCGAGCAGCTCGATGCGGCCGGCGTCGCGCTGCTGGAACTCAACGGCTACATCACCGACTGTTTTCGCCGGGCGGTGGCCGAGCCGCAGGCGAACCTGCTCGGTGAGCTTTCGGCGGCCTGCACCTCGGGGGAGATCGACACGATCGCGGCACAGGTCATGATGGTGACCCTGTTCGCCGCGGGCGGGGAGTCCACCGCGTCGCTGCTGGGCAGCGCAGCCTGGATCCTGGCGACCCGACCCGACGTCCAACGGCGGTTGCGCGAAAACCCGGCTCTGCTCGCCCCTTTCATCGAAGAGACGCTGCGCTACGAACCGCCGTTCCGCGGCCATTACCGGCATGTGCGCAGCGACACCAGCCTGGCCGGGGTAGATCTTCCTGCCGATTCACACCTGCTGCTGATGTGGGGCGCCGCCAACCGCGATCCCGCGCACTTCGAAGACCCCGCACATTTCCGGCTCGACCGCTCGGGGGCGAGGGGACACCTCAGCTTCGGCAGGGGAGTGCACTTTTGCGTCGGCGCCGCACTCGCACGCCTGGAAGCTCAGCTCGCGCTGCGGTTATTGCTGGACCGCACCACGTGGATCGAGGCGGCCGACGTTGGGCCGTGGTTGCCCAGCTTGCTGGTACGACGCCGGGAGCACCTGGAATTAGTGATCAAATAGCTTGAGGCGCAGGCGATTACGCCTGCAGGATCAGGCCGGCGTCGGCGCTATGCCCCCCGGGGACACGATGAAAGCCTCGACGGCGGTGGCCTGCTCGAAGCCGTCGACCTCGACCCGCCATTCATAGATGCCCGGTTCCAAGGGGATTCCGCCCGGAATGTTGAGGGTCAGCGGCATCCGGACCGCGGTGCCGTGAATCGCACCTGGCAGGCGGCCCGCCTCGGCGGCTGCCTCGAACAGGATGCGCTGCGGCCCCTGCGGCCCCTGCACCACCACCGGTTGGCCGTCAGTGTCCAGCAACTGGCAGGTGAGCTTGTGCTGTTTGTTCGTCTCGTCCCAGTCGATGTCCAGAAACATCACCAATGCGAATGGGGGCGTGGGTGTTTGACACTGACGCCAGCCCAGCCCGAGGGTGTGGACCTTGCCCGATTGAACATCGGCCTGCGCCGCGTCCGCCAGAAAGAGGCTGACTTTCATGCGAGTTGCTGCCTTACGATTGCCGCCGTCACGAGATCCATAGATCCACGTCCTGTTCCCAATCCGTATGCAATTACCCGTCGCTGCCGACCCCGAAAGATACTACGCCGCGACCGACTCGCGCCGTTTGCCGCTATGCCGCCCTATGGGGCCGGCGGCAGTTGGCGCGGCCCCTCGGGCCCACGCAGCTCGCGCGGCCCCTGACGCTCGACCAGTTCCCGCGGGGCATCTGCGCCCGACGCCCCGACCGCTAACCTGGCCAGGTCTGCCGGCGCCTGACTCAACTCACTCAGCGCCGGTTCTGCAACGCCGCCCAGCTGGCCATAGTCGCGGTAGTTGGGCTGAGCCGCCTGGCCGCGCGACGAATCGATCCGCTGGACGCCCGGGCCGGTGGCAGCCGAGTCCTGGGCCTGCAGCGGGGGCTGCGGCTGCGGCGGTTGCTGCCGGCCGGCCCCCTCGGAGGTCTCGGTGTTCATCGTCACTTTGCGGGTCCGCTTGAGCGAGAAGGCAATCTCTTCGACCTCCTCGAACACCTGCCGGGCGGACCGCAGCGGCTGCGTCGTGTTGTCGATGACCCGCGCCACGAACGGGGGCACCAGCGGGCGGATCCACCGGGCCGCCGCCTTGGTGGCGTCCGGGATCGACGGAATCAGCGGGGCGCGGTGCTCGTCGCTGACCTCGGCGGCCGGTTCCTCGTAGTGCTCGACGGCAGCCACCACGGGTTCGGCGGGCGCCGGCAGGTTCTCGGTGACAGGTGGCCGCAGGTCCCGTTCCGCGGCGGGCAACTCGGCCACCGCCCGGCTTGCGGCCTCAGCTTCGGCTGCGATCGGCAGGTACATGTCTTCCTCCACTGGCTCGAAGGTACGTTCCGACCACGCGTGCACCGGGGCGTCGAGCGCCTCGACGACTCGGCGGCGGTGGTGTTCCCGATCGATCTCGGCCTGTGCCTCGATGGCAAGGCGCGTCTGGGTGAGTTGATGCTCGGCCCACATGATTTCGGCCGCTCGGCGGACCTCCGCCCGCTTGATCGCGATCGCGGTGTCGGCCTCGAGCTCGGCGCGTTCCTGTTCTGCACGCGCGGTGGCGTGGCGATCGTGAGTGGTCTCGCCCCGCCACATCCGCAGGATCAGCGGCAGCAGATACAACAACGTGAAGAACGCGATCGTCAGAATGCGCAGCACCAGGGCACCGGCGCCGGCCAGGGTCAGGTCGTTCATCGCGACCCACCGCGCACCCAGGCCACGGCCGCCGTCAGCCAGCACGGCCTGTCGCGCTTCGGCCAGTGCCTGTTCGTCGCGGGAAACGGTGGCGTCCAGTGCGGGTGCCTGCCGGTCGCGAGCGGCCAGCGCGGCGTCCAGCTCGCGCTGTG
This sequence comes from Mycobacterium sp. 23, assembly GCF_048287075.1. Lineage (NCBI taxonomy): Bacteria > Bacillati > Actinomycetota > Actinomycetes > Mycobacteriales > Mycobacteriaceae > Mycobacterium > Mycobacterium sp. 23. Next base: position 476,650 of record NZ_JBLVUX010000005.1, on the reverse strand, counting down.
CGTCGCCGAGAAGCTCGTTCGCCGTCCGGCTCTCGGGACCGCGGCCCGGAACGCCGGTGATCCGGGTTTGCGGGCAGGCCGGCGTCGGGTTGTATTCGCAGCGGGCGATCACCAGGGCGTTGTCCAGTTGCCCGCGGGCCTGGTCGACGGCGCCGTCCAGCGCGCTGCGGGCCGCACGCGCCTGTTGCACGGATGCCGAGGCCTGCGCCACCGGCGGTGCCGAATCCGCCGTACGCAACGCCCGCTCATCGAGGCGGCGGTCGACGGAACCGGAGAAGAGCACGAGTGCGGCGAGCTCGCCGACGACCACTCCGAGGGCGACCGCGACGGCGGCCCGCCCCGCGATACCGGACCGGCCGCGGGCCGGAACACCGGCGATGGCGCGGGTGACCGCCCCGACCAGCAGGCCGAACACGAGGGTCGCCGTCACCACCGCCCACACCGGGGCCGAGGCGACCGCCGGTCTGACGGCCAGGGCAGCGACCAGCCAGGCCAGCAGGGTGCCCAGCACCACAACCGCTCCGGCGACGGCGTGCGTGGAGCGCTCGTGCCGTTCCGCGAGTTCGCGTGCGTGTCCGCCACCGAGCCAGGTCAGCAGCGCCTCGATCCGCGTGACGGCCGAGCGCTGCTCCGAGATTTCGTGCGCGCGCATAGGATCCAAACACCTCCAGTTACGTCAAGCGTGGCAGGCCGCCGGCCGACACACCGAATCGAAGCGCCCGCTTGTGGCGTTCTTCACAGCCGGCTCTGCGGTGACGCAGATCACAACAGCTATGCCCGAGCCAGGCCGAATTTTCAGCGACTCGATCGGATCAGCGGCCCATCGGGCGGGTGGCATGAGACGGTATAAATCTTATGGAGAACCACGACTTCCTCAGCTACGAAGAGTTCGGCCGCAAATTTTTCGAGGTTGCCGTAACGCCGGACCGGGTCGCCGCCGCCCTGAGTGACATCGCCGGCAGTGAGTTTGCCATGGAGCCGATCGCCCAGGGTCCCGGCGGAATCGCCAAGGTCAGCGCGAACGTCAAGATCCAGGAGCCGCGGGTCACGCGCAAGCTCGGTGACCTCATCACCTTTGTCATTCACATCCCCCTGTCCATCGACCTGCTGCTGGATCTGCGGCTGGATAAGCAGCGATTCAAGGTGACCGGCGACATCGCGCTGCGCGCCACGGCCCGGGCGGCCGAGCCGCTGCTGCTCATCGTGGACGTCTCCAAGCCGCGGCCGTCGGACATCACGGTCAATGTCTCGTCCAAGTCGATCCGCGGCGAAGTGCTGCGCATCCTCGCCGGGGTCGACGGGGAGATCCGGCGATTCATCGCTCAGTATGTCCGCGAGGAGATCGACTCGCCGCAGTCCCAGTCGGCTCAGGTCATCGACGTCGCGACGCAGGTGGCCGCCGCCTGGGGCAGTTAACCGCGCCCCGAAAATCGCCCGCGTCCAGGCAGTTCAAAAGTGACCTGAGCCACAACCGGTGCGCTACCCTACGGCGGTGCAACCGCCGTCGGGAGCGGTTGGCGTATCCAGCCAGGAGGACTTGATGGGAAAGCGGTGGTGGATCGCGGCCGTGGCGATTGCGGCGACGGTGCTGTCGGGTTGCTCATCGGGCAAGACGACGGTGGTGCACTCCTCGGGCGCCGGCAGCTCCGCTAAGTCGACGTCGCCGGCGGCGTCGTCGTCGAGCGAAGCCACCACCACCGCGTCGGCGCCGGTCAGCACCCTGGACTCCAGCCAGTGCGTTGACGTCACCGGGGCCAACCTGGATCTGCTGACCGCGTCGGACAAGGACGCCGCCCGCAAAGCAGCCGACACCCTCGAGCGCTACAACCCGCCGTCCTCGGTCAAATCCGCGATCGAACACTTCGTGAGCACCGGCGGCGCCCACTTCGACGACCCGGATTACACCAAGAACAATCAGATCGTGAAGTCGTGGGTCGACCAGGTGTGCCCGACCTGATAGGTCGCTACAGCGTCTGGTGCCGGCCGAAGAACTTGTGATCTTCGCTGTAGCCCCCGTAGCCACTGCCGATTTCGGAGTAGTGCGCGACGAACTCGATACCCTTGATCCATTTGACCTGCTTGAATCCGTGTTGCAACTCGTTGCGCAGCCGCAGCGGTCTGCCGTGCAGATAGGGGAGCGGCTCGCCATTCATGTCGTAGGCGAGCATGCTCATGTGGTGCGTCATCTGCTCGATCGGATGCGCGTTGTAATAGATGCCTCCGGTCGCGCCAAGGCCCATCGAATAGAAGACGACCCACTTTGCTTCCGGCAGCGGCCTGACGATCTCCATGATGGTCCGCATCGACACACCACCCCATTTGGCCACCCCTGACCAGGCCTGAATGCAGAAGTGTTGGGTGATCTGGTCGTGGTACGGCAGTGCGCGCAGGTCCTCGAGGGAAAACGCCGTCGGGTTCTCGACCAGCCCGTAGACCCGTAGCCGCCAGTCGGCGAAGTCGTTCTTCTCCAGCTCCTTGTATTCGACGGTCTCCGGCAACCGGCCGTTGCGCCAGTGGTACGGCGAAATATCTTTTTCGGTGAAAGCCCCGGGCTTGGGATTCAGGCGTTCCAGCGCCCGCTGGAAAGGACCGACCAGCGCATATCCCACCCGCTGCACCACGCGCGGGTGGCGAATGGTGAACGGAGTGGCGGCGACCCATCCGATCGCCACGATCACCATCGCGACGCAGAAGACAGCAAAGCCGGCCCATCCGGTGTCGTCACGCGCCGCGAACATGTGGTTGAGGTTGCGCAGGGCCTCGGTGGCGAAAACCATCGTGACATGGGTGAGGACGAAGAACAGGAAGTACACCAGCACCAGGAAGTGCAGCGAACGGGCGTGCTGGATGCTCAATCGCTTGCTGAGCCAGTGCACCCGCTGGGACAGCGCCGGCGACATGCCGAGTCCGGTGATCACCGCGGCCGGGGCCGCGACGAACACGGTCGTGAAGTAGGCCAGCAACTGCAGCCCGTTGTATGCGACCCAGCCGTTGTCGGTGGGCCAGTGCAGTGACGCGTACTGAACTGCCACCGACGCGGCGTTGGGGAACACATCCCAGCTCGTCGGAACCAGGTGCCGCCACTGCCCCGTGGCAAACAGCAGTACGTAGAAGACCGCGCCATTGACCAACCACAACACGTCGACACCGAGGTGCCACCAGCGCGCCAGCCCGATCGAGTGGCGGAATCCCGGCAGCCCGAATTGCGTTGGGAGAGCCACGGTGTCGGCGTTGGCGGTCCATAACGGGTCGTCCGGGACGGGCGGTCCCACACGTAGCCACTCGTCTTTGCCGGGCGTGGCGTTGCGGCTGAAGTAAAGCCGTGGGTGATCGCACAGAATCTGGATTCCGGAACGGACGATGAACGTCATCATGAAAAGATTGAAGAAGTGGGTCCAGCCGATCCACGCGGGCCGTCCCACCACGCCGGAACGTTCGTCGGTGCCGGGATAGCGCTCGATGAACGACTGCACCGCCGGCATGTTGTGCAGTCCCTTGCCGATCGCGACGCCGGCCAGCATCAGCACGAATCCGATAGGGATCAGCCAGAGCAGGTTGAACCACTTGTCGCGACCGACACGCAGGCGCGGGGCGGTGGCCCGCCGGGTGAGGTCGAACCCGCCGCCGTACGACTCGACGTCGACGACGTCCTCGGCGGCATGCACCTCGCTCGCGTAGTCCACACCCAACTGTCCGTCCGAACCTGCCGTACGGGAGCCCGCCCCCACGTCGATGGATCTACTCACGATGAGCAAATTTACACTATGCAGACTGTATAAATTAGAAACAATGACAAACTGATGTGTTCGCGGATGTCGGGGTTGTTTACCCGCCTATGACACCCGGGTATGTAACCGCACTGACCCCGAGGTGCAGAGGAGCGGATTCCGTTGGCGAAGGTAGAGGTTTCGACCACATCAGAGGTGGAGCCGGAAGCCGCGTGGAAGCTCGCGTCGGATCTGGGGCGGTTCGACGAGTGGATGACCATTTTCGGAGGCTGGCGCAGCGAGGTGCCGTCCACGATCGAAGAAGGCACCTGCGTCGCGTCCCTGATCAAAGTGAAGGGATTCCGCAACGTCATCTACTGGGAAGTCACCCATTACGACGAGCCCAACGCGATTGAACTGCAGGGCCGCGGCCGCGGCGGTGTCCGCATCACGGTGGCGATGGCCGTAGCGCCCAAAGACCCCGGCTCGGACTTCCGACTCACCGCTGACCTATCCGGCGGAGTGCTCGGCGGACCGGTGGGACGCCTGGTGGCCCGTGTGCTGCGCTCCGATGTGAAGAAATCGGTGCAGAACCTGGCCGAGCTCCGCTGAGCTCAACTGCGCGAATTACGCAGCAACGCTTCGCGTTCCGCTTCCCTGACCCGCCTGCGCTCCATGCTGAGCCAGCACAGTCCGGCACCGAACACCAGCATCCCGCCGCTGGCCACCGACACGCCCACACCGGCCTGCCCAAAGGCGAACGCCGCCACCGACACAACGAAGGCGAGCAGGGCTCCCGCCATCACCATCATGACCGGCCCGCGTTCCGCGGCATCTTCGAATTCCCCTGGTTCACGCTCCGCGCGGGCCAGGTGCGCGATCTCGGCCATCAGCGTCTCCCTCTACAGTCGATCGCAGTCGGCCGTCCCGAACGGCCATTTCGAGCCCCTCAAGGCCTACCCGAAATGCCATATGAACAAACGGGGTTCGGCTATTCGGGCGGCCGCAGCCGGCGCGCCGGACGGGTTTCGATGGCATTCACGGTCAGCGCCCGGCGGCTGATTCGCCAACCTGCGTCGGTCAGTCGGTACTCGTCGTCGTAGCGCAGATGCCATACGACGTCGACGATTTCGGTCCCGCCGCCCTCGGACGAACGTCGACTCCAGTGGTGGGCGATACCGGTAATGCGCCCACGGGCAAGGCCGGGACCCTCGGCCTCGTCGTACACCTCTCCGACGATCGCGTGCTCGGTGCGGACCAGGCGGGCCACCGCCCCCACCGCGTCAACGATGGCATCGCGGCCCCGATGGGTATGAACCGGTGTCAGCGCGGTCGGTGGATCCGCGACCACCAGCTCCGCGTCGTCAGTGAACAGCGTTGCCACCGAAGCGAATTGACGATCGTCGACGAGAGCGGCGTATCGGTGCACCAGATCACTCAGGGCGACCCGGTCGCTCAGCATGGTTGTGCGGGGATGGTCACCGCGCGCACCGCCTCGAGCAACTCGGCGGCACGGCGATCGGTGAACAGCTCTTCCAGCAGCACCGGCCTGCCGTCCGGGCCGGTCAGGGGGACCCGCCAGTTCGGATACTCATCGGTGGTGCCCGGCTGGTTCTGGGTGCGGCGGTCGCCGACGGCATCGGTCAGTGCCACGCCGAGCAGCCGCGACGGCGTCCGGCCGAGGTAGCGGTAGAGGGCGAGGATCAGCTGTTCGGCACTCTCGTCGCCGTCGGTCAGCAGGCCCACCCGGCGCAACTCGCCCAACCAGGCCGTCCGTTCGCTGGCGGCCGCCTCCTGCTCAACCTCGGCAGGCCGGGTCAGCAGGCCCAGTGCGTCCCGTAGCCGAACGTGATCGCCTGCCAGGTAACCGGCTGTGGGCGGCAGGTCGTGCGTGGTGACCGACGACAGGCAGTACTCGCGCCAACGTTCGGCGGGCAGCGGCGCCCCGGTTGCGTCATCCTTCTCGAACCACAGGATTGAGGTGCCCAGCAGGCCGCGCAGGAGTAAGTAGTCACGCACCCAGGGTTCAACGGTGCCCAGGTCCTCACCGACCACGACCGCTCCCGCCCGGTGGGCCTCCAGCGCGACGATCCCGATCATCGCCTCGTGGTCGTAGCGGACATAGGTGCCTTCGGTGGGCGGCCGCCCCTCGGGAATCCACCACAACCGGAACAGGCCGATGATGTGGTCGATCCGAACTCCGCCGGCATGCCGCAGCACGGCCTGGATCAGGGCGCGAAATGGGCGGTACTCCAGCTCGTCCAGCCGGTCGGGCCGCCACGGAGGCTGGGACCAGTCCTGGCCAAGCTGATTGAACTCGTCCGGTGGCGCACCCGCGGTCACCCCCAGCGCCAGCGAGTCCTGCAGGGCCCACGCGTCGGCGCCGGTGGGATGCACGCCGACGGCCAGGTCATGCATGATGCCCAGCGCCATGCCGGCCCGGAGGGCCTGCGACTGCGCCGCGGCGAGCTGCTCATCCAGTTGCCACTGCAGCCACCGGTGGAAATCGACGGCTGCCGCGTTCTTGGCGGCGAATGCCGCGACACCGGGGGCATCGGGGTGCCGCACCGACTTGGGCCACTGATACCAATCGGTGCCGTGTTTGTCGGCCAAGGCGCACCAGGTGGCGAAGTCGTCCAGGGCGCGGCCCTCTCGGGCCCGGAAGGCGGCGTAGGCCATCTCCCGCCCGGCCGATCTCGGCACGTCGTGGATGAGCTGCAGCGCCGCGCATTTGGCGGCCCAGGCGCTGTCGCGGTCGATGGCGTCCGAGCGTGCGGCCCGCCGCTGGACCCGCCCGCGCAGATCCCGGACCCGGCCGCGCTTGGGCAGGTCGGCGTACTCGGGGATGGCCTCGACGCGCAGGTAGAGCGGGTTGACGAACCGCCGCGAGGTCGGCAGGTACGGCGACGGCTCAATGCGGCCACCGCGCCCGCGTGGACCCGGCAGACAAGCGGCGTGCAACGGGTTGACCAGGAGATAGTCAGCGCCGTGCGCCCAGGCTGACCACAGCGCGAGGTCGCCCAGGTCGTGCAGGTCGCCGATGCCCCAGGACTGCCGCGACCGCACGCTGTAGAGCTGGGTGGCCAGCCCCCAGGCGCGGCGGGCGCCCAGCCGCTCCGGCAGGCCCAGCCAGTCGGGCGTGATGATCAGCGCGGTGCTGGTCCGGTGGTCGCCGGAGCGCAGCTGCACGCGGTGGTAGCCCAGCGGCAGGTCGCCCGGCAGCAGGAAACTGGCCTCGCCGACCTGGCGTCCGTCCAGATCGAACGGCGGGGTGAAGTTGTCGACCTGCACGATGCGACTTTCCGGGCCGCGGACTTCCGTTCCGTCCTCGAGCTGCAGCCACACCTCGGCGGGCTCGCCGTGTGTCACGTGCGCCCAGAATCGCAGTTGGGCGCCCGCGCGTCCGACGATGGTGGGCGGCAGTGACCGGGCCCAGTAGGAGCGCTGGTGTGTGCTGAGCGCGGCATTGCGTTCGTGCTCTGTGCTTGCGGTAACACCGAGGGCGGCCAGGACAGCTACCAGTGTCGCTTCCGGTACGAACACCTGCTGTCCGCTCCAGTCCTGGTAGCTGGTGGCGATGCCGAGCCGGCGGGCGAGTTCGACAAGCGACGGCGCTAGCTCAGTCATGGACAAACATTCTCATGTCCCGCTCCCGCGCACCGAGCTCAGCGGGGCGAGCGAACGCCGATGTGAACAGTCAGCTACTTAGCGCGCCGAGTTCGTCATTCGCAGCTAACATGCCCAGTGAAGTCACGACGACTCCACGGGGGATGGAGCACGCGGATCCGGGCGGCTCTGGCCGCCTGGCGAGGTTTGCGCAGGTGCCCTACGGTTGTCGATGTGATTTGGCGCTTACCTATCAGCGGGCGTTTCATATCCGGGCGTTATGACCGAAAGGTGATCAAGCGTGGCTGAACATAGCCGCGGACAGCGGGGGTCGGGCTACGGCCTCGGGTTGTCGACGCGCACCCAGGTGACGGGCTATCAGTTCCTGGCCCGCCGTACCGCGATGGCGCTGACCCGCTGGCGGGTGCGCATGGAGATCGAGCCGGGCCGTCGCCAGACCCTGGCGGTCGTCGCGTCGGTGTCGGCCGCCCTGGTGATCTGCCTGGGCGCACTGCTGTACTCCTTCCTGAGCCCCGCCGGCCAGATCAATGAGTCGCCGATCATCGCCGACCGCGATTCGGGCGCGCTGTACGTCAAGGTGGGGGACCGCCTCTACCCGGCGCTGAATCTGGCGTCCGCGCGGCTGATCACCGGGCGGCCCGACAACCCGCACCTGGTCAAGGGGAGCCAGATCGCCAACATGCCGCACGGCCCGCTGGTCGGCATCCCGGGTGCGCCCACGGAATTCGCGCCGAAGAGTCCCAGCACGTCGTCCTGGCTGGTCTGCGACACGGTGGGCGGCACCTCGGGTCCCTCGGGCATGCCGTCGCCGGCAGGTGTCACGGTGACCGTGATCGACGGCACACCTGACATGAGCGGTCACCGCCGGATCCTCAACGGATCAGACGCCGTGGTGCTGAGCTATGGCGGGAACACCTGGGTGATCCGTGAGGGCCGCCGGTCGAAGATCGACGCCACCGACCGGTCGGTGCTGCTGCCCCTGGGCCTGACCCCGGAGCAGGTGAGCCAGGCGCGTCCGATGAGCCATGCACTGTACGACGCGCTGCCGGTCGGACCGGAGCTGCTGGTTCCCGACGTGCCGAAATCCGGCGCGCCGGCGACCTTCCAGGGTGCCCCCGGCCCCGTAGGAACGATCCTGGTCACCCCACAGATCAGCGGCCCGCAACAGTATTCGCTGGTGCTGGAAGACGGCGTCCAGACGCTGCCGCCGTTGGTGGCTCAGATCCTGCAGAACGCGGGACGGCCGGGCAACACCAAACCGGTGACAGTGGAACCGTCCGCGCTGGCCAAGATGCCGGTGGTCAACCGGCTGGACTTGTCGGCGTACCCGAACGACCCGTTGAACGTGCTGGACATCCGGGAGAACCCGTCCACGTGCTGGTGGTGGGAACGAACCAACGGAGAAAATCGGGCCCGCGTCCAGGTGGTATCCGGGCCGACCATCCCGATCAAGAGCAGCGAGATGAAGAATGTGGTCAGCCTGGTGAAGTCCGACCTGTCCGGTCGTGAGGCCGACCAGGTCTACTTCGGCCCCAGCTACGCGAATTTCGTGGCAGTCACGGGCAACAACCCGGGCGCTCAGACGGCCGAATCACTGTGGTGGCTCACCAACGCCGGCGCGCGGTTCGGGGTGGACGACACCAAGGAAGCCCGTGATGCGCTCGGTCTGACCGGGCAGCCCAGTCTGGCGCCGTGGGTGGCGCTGCGGTTGCTGCCGCAAGGTCCCACCTTGTCTCGCGCCGACGCCCTGGTGGAGCACGACACCCTACCGATGGACATGACCCCTGCAGAGTTGGTGGTACCGAAGTGAAACGTGGATTTGCACGGCCTACGCCGGAGCGGCCGCCGGTAATCAAGCCGGAGAACATCGTCCTGCCGACGCCGTTGAGCATTCCGCCGCCGGAGGGCAAGCCCTGGTGGTTGATCGTGGTCGGCGTCGTGGTAATCGGACTGCTGGGCGGTATGGTCGCCATGACCTTCGCCAGCGGTTCGCACGTTTTCGGCGGCGTCGGCTCGATCTTCCCGATCTTCATGGTCGGCGGCATGATGCTGATGATGTTCCGCGGCGTCGGCGGCGGTCAGCAGCAGATGAGCCGCCCGAAGCTGGACGCCATGCGCGCCCAGTTCATGCTGATGCTGGACATGCTGCGGGAGACCGCGCAGGAGTCCGCCGACAGCATGGACGCCAACTACCGCTGGTTCCACCCGGCGCCCAACACGCTTGCGGCTGCGGTGGGTTCGCAGCGGATGTGGGAACGCAAGCCCGACGGCAAGGACCTCAACTTCGGTGTCGTTCGCGTCGGCGTGGGCATGACTCGCCCAGAGGTGACCTGGGGCGAGCCGCAGAACATGCCCACCGACATCGAGCTGGAACCGGTGACCGGTAAGGCCCTGCAGGAGTTCGGCCGTTACCAGAGTGTCGTCTACAACCTGCCCAAGATGATCTCCGTGCTGGTGGAGCCCTGGTACGCACTCGTCGGGGAGCGCCCGCAGGTACTCGCCCTGATGCGCTCGATCATCTGTCAGCTCGCGTTCTCGCACGGCCCCGACCACATCCGGCTGATCGTCGTCAGTTCCGACCTCGACGAATGGGACTGGGTCAAGTGGTTGCCGCACTTCGGCGACTCACGGCGCACCGACGCCGCGGGCAGCGCGCGGATGGTCTACAGCTCGGTCCGCGAATTTGCGGCGGAGCAGGCCGAACTGTTCGCCGGTCGCGGGTCGTTCACGCCCCGGCACGCGAGCTCGTCGGCGCAGACCCCGACCCCGCACCACGTGATCATCGCCGACGTCGACGACCCCCAGTGGGAGTACGTGATCAGCGCCGAGGGCGTCGACGGCGTGACGTTCTTCGATCTGACCGGCTCCGAGATGTGGACGAATGTCCCCGAACGCAAGCTGTCGTTCGACAAGATCGGCGTGATCGAGGCGCTGCCCCGCGACCGCGACACCTGGATGGTGATCGACGAGAAGGCGTGGTTCTTCGCCCTGACCGACCAGATGAGCACCGCCGAGGCCGAAGAGTTCGCGCAGAAGCTGGCGCAATGGCGTCTGGCCGAGGCGTACGAGGAGATCGGTCAGCGGGTCGCGCACATCGGCGCCCGGGACATCCTGTCCTACTACGGCATCAGCGATCCGTCCGCGATCGATTTCGAGGACCTGTGGGGGAGCCGTACCGACACCATGGGGCGCTCCCGGTTGCGCGTCCCGTTCGGTAACCGCTCCGACAACGGCGAGTTGCTGTTCCTCGACATGAAGTCGCTGGACGAGGGCGGCGACGGCCCGCACGGCGTCATGTCGGGCACCACCGGTTCCGGTAAGTCGACGCTGGTGCGAACCGTGATCGAGTCCTTGATGCTGGGCCACCCGCCCGAGGAGTTGCAGTTCGTGCTCGCTGACCTCAAGGGTGGGTCGGCGGTCAAGCCGTTCGCCGGGGTGCCGCACGTCTCGCGCATCATCACCGACCTCGAAGAGGACCAGGCGCTCATGGAGCGCTTCCTGGACGCTCTGTGGGGTGAGATCGCGCGCCGCAAGGCGATCTGTGACAGCGCCGGTGTCGACGACGCCAAGGAGTACAACTCCGTGCGGGCCCGGATGCGGGCCCGGGGCCAGGACATGGCGCCGCTGCCGATGCTCGTGGTCGTCATCGACGAGTTCTACGAGTGGTTCCGGATCATGCCGACGGCAGTCGACGTGCTCGACTCGATCGGTCGTCAGGGCCGCGCCTACTGGATCCACCTGATGATGGCGTCGCAGACCATCGAAAGCCGCGCCGAGAAGCTCATGGAGAACATGGGTTACCGCCTGGTGCTGAAGGCCCGGACGGCCGGCGCCGCGCAGGCGGCCGGTGTGCCCAACGCGGTGAACCTGCCGGCTCAGGCCGGTCTGGGCTACTTCCGGAAGAGCCTCGAGGACATCATCCGGTTCCAGGCCGAGTTCCTCTGGCGGGACTACCTGCGCATCTCCACCGTCGACGGTGAGGAAGCGCCGGTGTTGGTGAACACCATCGACTACGTACGACCGCAGCTGTTCACCAACTCCTTCACGCCCATGGAAGTGAGCGTGGGAGGCCCCAGTGTCGACGTGATCGCGAACTACGCGAACGGCGAGGTCGTCGACGCCGGCGAAGAGGTCGAGGAGGAAGAGGAAGCGATCCGGACGCCGAAGGTCGGTACCGTGATCATCGACCAGTTGCGCAAGATCAATTTCGAGCCGTACCGGTTGTGGCAACCGCCGCTGACCGAGCCGGTCGCCATCGACGAGCTGGTGAACCGTCTGCTCGGACGTCCCTGGAACAAGGACTATGGGACGGCGCGCAACCTGGTGTTCCCGATCGGGATCATCGACCGTCCGTTCAAGCACGACCAGCCACCGTGGACGGTGGATGCCTCCGGCCCCGGTGCCAACGTTCTGATCCTGGGCGCGGGTGGCTCCGGCAAGACCACCGCGTTGCAGACGCTGATCTGCTCCGCGGCCCTGACCCACACGCCCGAGCAGGTCCAGTTCTACTGCCTGGCCTACAGCAGCACCGCCCTGACCACGGTGGCGCAACTGCCGCACGTCGGCGAGGTCGCCGGTCCCACCGATCCTTACGGTGTGCGCCGTACGGTGGCCGAGCTGCTGGCATTGGTGCGCGAGCGCAAGCGCAGCTTCCTCGAATACGGCATCGCGTCGATGGAGATGTTCCGCCGGCGCAAATTCGGCGGGGAAGCGGGCCCGGTGCCCAATGACGGGTTCGGCGACGTCTTCCTGGTGATCGACAACTACCGGGCGCTGGCCGAGGAGAACGAGGTGTTGATCGATCAGGTCAACCTGATCATCAACCAGGGTCCCTCGTTCGGTGTGCACGTCATCGTCACCGCCGACCGTGAGTCGGAGCTGCGCCCGCCGGTACGGAGCGGATTCGGCTCCCGCGTCGAATTGCGTTTGGCCGCAGTCGAAGACGCCAAACTGGTGCGCTCGCGTTTCGCCAAGGACGTTCCGGTGAAGCCTGGACGCGGCATGGTGGCGGTCAACTACGTGCGGTTGGACAGCGACCCGCAGGCCGGCCTGCACACCCTGGTGGCCCGGCCGGCTCTGGCCAGCACTCCGAACAACGTCTTCGAGTGTGACAGCGTTGTCGCGGCCGTCAGTCGGCTCACCACCGCGGCGGCCCCGCCGGTGCGTCGCCTGCCGGCCCGATTCGGCGTGGAACAGGTGCGCGAACTGGCGGCACGCGACACCCGTCAGGGTGTCGGCGCCGGCGGAATCGCCTGGGCCATCTCGGAATTGGACCTGCAGCCGGTCTATCTCAACTTCGCCGAGAACTCGCACCTGATGGTCACCGGCCGCCGCGAGTGCGGTCGCACCACGACGCTGGCCACGATCATGTCCGAGATCGAGCGGTTGTATGCGCCCGGCTCCAGCAGTGCTCCGACACCTCCGCCCGGACGGCCGTCGGCGCAGGTATGGCTGATCGACCCGCGCCGTCAGCTGCTCACCGCGCTGGGCTCTGACTACGTGGAGAAGTTCGCCTACAACCTCGACGGCGTGGTCGCGATGATGGGCGAGCTGGCGGCGGCTCTGGCCGGACGCGAACCCCCGCCCGGCCTGTCCGCCGAAGAGCTGCTGTCCCGGTCGTGGTGGAGCGGTCCGGAGATCTTCCTGATCGTCGACGACATCCAGCAGCTCCCGCCGGGCTTCGATTCGCCGCTGCACAAGGTGGTTCCGTTCGTGAACCGGGCCGCCGACGTCGGGCTGCACGTGATTGTCACGCGCACCTTCGGTGGTTGGTCGTCCGCGGGCAGCGACCCGATGCTGCGTGCGCTGCATCAGGCCAACGCGCCACTGCTGGTGATGGACGCCGACCCCGACGAGGGCTTCATCCGCGGCAAGATGAAGGGCGGTCCGCTGCCCCGCGGTCGAGGCCTGCTGATGGCCGAGGACACCGGCGTATTCGTTCAGGTCGCCGCGACCGAGGTGCGCAAGTAGCCCGCGCGACGTCATAACCGAAGCAAAGCCGCCGCGTCGGTGGCCGGCTCCCTCACTGGGAGCGCGCCGACGCGGCGGTTTTTGTTGTCGGGCGGCGCCGGGCGACATCTCGGTGAACATTGCCCTCGGAAATAGTGTCGCTCGCTTATTCGTCGCCCGATCCGCTCTGCCGTTGGCCCAGGTCAGGCGAGTGCGCCGATTCGGTTGTTTAACGCCGACTGAACAGCAGTTTGCCGGGAGGGAATAGTCGGTGTCATCGGTATCCCAGCCCGATATCGGGTTCTAATGTGTTTTCTATGTGCCGGTGCGAAAACGAACAGAACAGCTACTGACGATGCTAATATCTTCAACCTTTTCGCGGGTTGAAGGTCCGTTTCGTTCGGTGGCTGTGCGTTATCACCACGCCGGCGCAGTACGACCGACCCGCCCTATGACCAGGCCGGGTCGACCGGGGGAGCAATTGCAGCAAGGCAGCTGCGTGGGCCGGGTACGGCCCGATCAATGCCAATGCCAACACCGGGATCGCCGTTCTGGTCTCGGCTGGCTGAGGAGGGGTGGTGTTGGACTTCGGAGCTTTACCGCCCGAAATCAACTCGGGACGGATCTATGCCGGCCCTGGCGCGGGGCCGATGCTGGCCGCCGCGGCGGGCTGGGATGGCCTCGCCGCCGAAATGAGCACGGCTGCAACGGGATACGGCTCGGTGATCACCGAGCTGGCCGGCTCACCGTGGGTGGGACCGGCATCTCAGTCGATGGTGGCCGCCGCCGCGCCGTATGTGGCATGGATGACCGCCACCGCGGAGCAGGCCGAGCAGGCCGCGATGCAGGCGCGGGCGGCCGCCGCCGCCTACGACGCCGCGTTCGCCATGACGGTGCCGCCGCCGGTGGTCGCGGCCAACAGGGCCTTGTTGGCCACACTGATCGCCACTAACTTCTTCGGTCAGAACACACCGGCGATCGCCGCGACCGAGGCGCACTACGCAGAGATGTGGGCTCAGGACGCAGTCGCGATGTACGGCTATGCAGCTTCCTCTGCGACCGCGTTGCAACTGAGTCCGTTCACTGCGCCCCCGCTGACCACCAACGCCGGCGCGGAGGCCGGGCAGGCCGCCGCCGTCGGCCAGGCTGCGGCGACCCCGGCCGGCAACGCCGCGGCAACCGTGGCGCCGGCCCTGGCAGCGGGCTCCATGTTGAGCGGGCTGGAATCGTCGGTGTCCACCGCGGCGCCGTTGAGCGGCATCGAGGAGATCCTGACTGGATTGGGATTCTCCTTCACCCCCGACTCCGTCGCGCTCCCATCGTGGTTCCTCGGACCGAACGGGCTGATCGCGACGGCATTCGGAAACTCCACGAACATCTGGAACTCGGTCACCAACTACCCGTACTTCGCACTGGGCTCGGTGAACTCACTCGTCGCATGGGGCGGCGGCCTGCTACCCGGCGCACCCGCCCCCAACCCGGCACTGGGTGGGGCCCTGCCACCCCCGGGTGCCATCGGCGCCTGGGGGACACCGGTATCCGCGGGCTGGGGCCAGGCCGGCGCGATCGGCAAGCTGTCGGTCCCGCCGACCTGGGCCGCGAACACCGTCTCGCAGGTCACGCCGCTGCCGCCGGGTTCCGCGGGTTTCGACGGCCTGGGCGCCACGGCCGCCAAATCCACCACCAACGGCATGCTCAGCGGATTGCCGGGCAGCGGAATCGGCCGTCGCGCTGCCGGGGGCTACACCAACAAGTACGGGTTCAAATACAACGTGCTGACCCGCTCGCCGTCGGCCGGATAACCCGAAGGAGTCCGAGGAACCGTTCAACTGCAACGAAACATGTTCATTCGCAGTCTTATTCGAGGAGGAAACAGATGTCATACGTAACTACGCAACCAGAAGCACTGTCGTCGGCCGCGGCGAGTTTGCAAGGTATCGGTTCGTCCGTCAGCGCTCAGAACGCGGCGGCCGCCGCCGCGACGACCGGAGTGGTTCCGGCCGCCGCGGATGAGGTATCGGCGCTGACGGCAGCACAATTCGCCGCGCACGCCCAGATGTACCAGGCGGTCAGCGCCCAGGCCGCGGCCATCCACGAGATGTTCGTGAAGACCCTGGGTACCAGCGCCGGATCGTATGCAGCCACCGAGGCCGCCAACGCGGCCGCGAGCAGATAGGGCCACACCATGGATTTCGGGGCATTGCCGCCGGAAGTCAATTCGGCACTGATGTATTCGGGTCCTGGCTCGGGGCCGATGGTGGCCGCCGCGTCCGCCTGGAACGGGCTGGCCGCGGAATTGAATGCGTCCGCCCTCGCCTACGACGAGGTGGTCACCGGGCTCGCCAGCGAGGAGTGGATGGGGCCGGCATCCGCCTCGATGACAGAAGCGATCACGCCCTACGTCGCATGGATGAGCACCACCGCGACACAGGCCGAACAGGCCGCCGGGCAGGCCACCGCCGCGGCTGCCGCCTATGAGAACGCGTTCGCCGCCACGGTTCCGCCGCAACTCGTGGCACTCAACCGCGACGAGTTGGCACAGGCCATGGCCACCAACGTCTTTGGGCAGAACAACAACGTGATTGCGGCCCTGGAAGCGCAGTACGGCGAGATGTGGGCGCAGGACTCCGCCGCCATGTACCAATACGCGGGATCGTCGGCCTCCGCAGCCAAGGTGACCCCGTTCGCCGCGCCCCCGGAGACGGCCAACCCGGCCGCATCGGCCGTCCAGGGTGCCGCGGTGTCCCAGGCCACCGCGACCGCGGCCGGGTCGGCGCAGCAGACTTTGTCGGACCTGCTCGGTGGAATCCAGAGTCAGCTGAACAATCTGGCGTCGCCGGGAAACATGGCCCTGCTCGGCTTGAATCCGACCAGCGAGTCGCTGACCGGCATCACGTTCAACCCGAACTCCGTGCTGGGATCCGCGCTCACCGGGATCGGCGGCAACAGCACGCTGAACCCGCAGTGGCTCATCACCGCGTTCCGGAACTTCGCCGGTCCCATCTACAACATCGAGGGTTTGCCGTACTTCTCCACCGGTATGGCCAACACGTTGCTCTCCCTGAGCAAGGGGCTGGCACCGGCAGCCTCGTCGGCCGCCGCCGGCGCCGCGCACGGGCTCGGCGGACTGGGTAGCCTGCTGGGCGGCGGTGGCGGACAGGTCGCTGCCAGCCTCGGGCAGGCCGCATCCGTCGGCAAGCTGTCGGTGCCGCCGGCAATCGCGACGCTCGGTCCGGCCGTCAGTCACGCGGCGCCGATCCCGATCAACACCGTCAGCGCTACCCCGGAAGCCACGGGAAACCTGCTGGGCGGCATGCCGTTAGGCGGTCTCGGGGCCGGCGCGGCCGCCGCCGGTGGGCAGAAGTACGGCTTCCGCCCGACCGTCATGGCGCGACCGCCGTTCGCCGGTTAGCCGAAGATCAGCGGCAGTGAGGTGAGGGCGAACGTCTTGGAGGGGAAGGCGATTTCGGGCCGATAGGAGTCCGGAAGCCCGAAATCGGGGACGCGGCGCAGCCACTCGGCGACGACCACGGTCAGTTCCATTCTGGCCAGATGCGAACCCAGGCAGCGGTGCGGTCCACCTCCGAAGCCCCAGTGGCGGTGCACCTTTCCGTCCACCAGCAGCCCGTCGGTAGATACCGCGTCGCTGCCGTCGCGGTTGATGGCAGCAAGACACAGCCGCACCTGCGACCCGGGAGGCAAGGTCATTCCACCCACCGTGGCGAATTCGGTGGTAACCCGCGGTGCCACCGGCGCCGACGGCTCCAGCCGCACCACTTCTTCGATGAAGACTCTGATCTGGCGGGGGTCGTCACGAAGCTCCGCGCGTAATGGCGGCCTGCGGGCCAGTTCCAGCAAGGCGAATCCGATGGCCGCGGTCACCGTGTCGAGACCTGCCAGAATCAGCAGGTGGCTCATGCCCAGCAGTTCGAGATCGGACAGGTCTCCCGGCCCGGTCATGATCGCGGACAACATGTCTGGGCCCGGCTGCCGCCGGCGCTGCCGAATCGCGTCGTTCAGATATTCGAACAACTCGACCTGACCCTCCTGCGCCTCGGCCACGGTGAGAAAGGGTTTGTCACCGACGATCGAGTCCTTCCATGCGATCAGCCGATCACGATCGCGCAGTGGTAGCCCGTAGAGGTCCAGGAACACCTGGAAGGGATACAAGCGCGCCAAATCCGCCATCGCGTCGCACTGTCCCTGTTCGGCGAGCTCAGCGATCATCGTGGCCGCGTGGCGCTGCAACACCGGCCGCGACCTGCTCAGGGCATGCGGGCTGAAATAGGGCTGCAAGATCTTGCGGTAGCGGGTGTGCTCGGGGGGGTCGAACGAAAGCGGAAGTACCGGAAGCGGATTGGTAGGCGGCTGCAACAGGCGCGAGGAGAACACCTGGGGGTTGCGCAAGGCGGTGAGCACGTCTTCGCGCCGCGTCAGGTAGTAGGAACCGTTCATGAACACCACCGGTCCGGCGTCTCGCAGCATCCGCCAGCCGACCCCCCGGTCATCGGTCAACGGCAGCGACGAGTATTCGAGCCTGGGCAGGTGGAATGACCCTGACCGGTTACCACCCGGAGCGCTCATGAGGCGAAGTCTCCCATGCCACTCCCTGAGGTTATTGACGACTAAGCTTCCCCCGGTGAAGGTGCGTCTGGACCGATCGAAATGCGTTGGACACGCACAGTGCTACGCCGTGGACCCGGAGCTGTTCCCGATCGACGAGTCGGGGTATTCGACCCTCGAAGAACACGCGGTGGCACCAGGGGACGAGGAACGGACCTGCGACGGGGCCGCCTCCTGCCCCGAGATGGCGATCATTCTGGAAGCGGACTGAGATCTGAACTGTCGATTAACAGACGTCGACGGGCAGTGAATAGTTGGCATTGGCCGATCCAAAGCCCGAACCCCCCCTTTAAATTCCAATCAGCCCAGATTCGTGAGGCTGCTCCGCGCGATAGCGACGCCGATCGTCAGGAGGGGTGTTGTTCGACTTCGGGGCGCTGCCGCCTGAGATCAATTCCGGCCGCATGTACAGCGGCCCGGGACCCGGTCCGCTGCTGGCCGCGGCCACCGCCTGGGATGGCATCGCATGCGAGTTATCATCGGCTGCAACAGGTTACGAGTCCGTCATTACCGAATTGACCAGCTCGCCATGGGTCGGTCCGGCGTCGCGCTCCATGCTCTCCGCGGTGACACCCTATGTGGGCTGGCTCAATGCCGCCGCGGGTCAGGCGGAGAGCGCGGCCACCCAGGCCCGGGCAGCGGTGGCGGCTTATGAGACCGCGTTCACCCTCACGGTGCCGCCGCCAGTGATCGCGGCCAACCGGGTTCTGTTGATGACGCTGATCGCAACCAACTTCTTCGGTCAGAACCTCCCGGCGATCGCGGCGACCGAAGCCGATTATCTGGAGATGTGGGCCCGGGACGCCGCCGTCATGTACGGGTATGCGGCGGCGTCCGCGCTGGCAACCGAACTGAACAGGTTCTCGGTGCCCCCGAACACCACAATTCCGGCGGCGGTCGACGATTCAGCGCAGAGCACCGCGCCGACGATTCCGCAGCTGCTGACTTCGGCTGCGCTCCCGCAGCATTCCGCAGGGTCCGCGGCCGCCGGCACTCCCGATGTAGTGATCATCGCCGACACGCCGATCAGCACCGTTCCATTGCTCGGCTGGCTTCCGACGCCGGAGAACAACTGGGCCGGACTGTACCCGGGCATGTACACCGCCATCAGGCAGACGTTGCAGGCCTACTTCGGAGTGGGCATCGGCAACTTCGGCTGGTCCATCGCACAACAGCTGCAACCCGGCCTCGGCACAACCGCAGGTTCGGGTGGCGCCTGGTACCCGACACCGCAGTTCGCCGCCCTGGGTGCCGGCGGCTGGAACTTTCACAGCGGGGCAAATCTGTCCGCAAGCGTCGCGTCGTCCAGCAAGATCGGCGCGCTGTCGGTCCCGGCGAGCTGGGCCGGTGCGCCCGCCGCCGAACACGTGGCACCGAGCGTGACGAGCACCCAGTTCACGGCGTCCCCCGGCGAGCCTGGCCACGTCAACGGCGTGAACGCCGCGCTGCGCGGATTCCCTTCCGGAGCGCGCGGCGGCCAGCGCGCGGGCAACATGGGCGTCCGCTATGGACTTCGTTACACCGTACTCACCCGACCACCGTCAGCCGGATGAATTGTCCCGATTCGCAACGCTATTGAGGAGTCGCAAGATGGCAACCGATTTTGGGGTGCTGCCGCCCGAGGTCACCTCGGCGATGATGTATTCCGGTCCGGGAGCGGCATCCTTCGTGTCCGCGGCGTCCGCCTGGAATGCGCTGGCAGCCGAGCTCGCGTCGACAGCGCAGGCCTACGAAGCCGTGCTCAGTGGGCTGGTCGGCGAAGAGTGGCTGGGACCGGCTTCGGCGACGATGGCACAGGCCGCCCAGCCGTATGTGGACTGGCTGACGGCTACCGCCGCGCAGGCCGAACGTGCGGCTGGCCAGTCACAGTCGGCGGCGGCCGCCTTCGAGACCGCGTTCGCCTCGATCGTGCCGCCGCCGCTGGTAGCGGCCAACCGTGCCGAACTGGCGGAAGCGCTGCAGACCAACATCTTTGGTCTGAACAACGGCGTGATCGCCCAACTGGAAGCCCAGTACGCGGAAATGTGGGCGCAGAACGCTCTGACGATGTACGGGTATGCGTCGTCCTCCGCGCTCGCGTCGAAGCTGGAATCGTTTACGTCCCCTGCGCCGATCGCCGCGGGCACCACCACGCAGGCCGCAGCGGTCGCCGCGGCGCAGGCCGCCCCGGCGGCTTCCGTCCAGGAGTCACTGCAGAGCTTCTTCAGTCAGGTCACCGGCCGGCTGGGCCTGCTGGCCACCCCGGCCGGCACACAGCAACTGCTGACCGAGACGGCGACCCAATTCCCGATTCTCACCGAGATCTGGTTCCTGCTGACCGGTCAGACCACACTGCCGAACAACCTGGGCACCTTCATGCAGGGCTACTCGAACTACGCGAGTTTCTTCTACAACACCGAAGGCCTGCCGTACTTCAGCGTCGGCATGGGCAACTTCGGTGTTCAGATGGCCAAATCGGCGGGCTTGCTCGGCGGCGCGGCTCCCGCCGCCGCGGCCGCGGTACCGGCGCCCCCGCTCACCGCGGGACTCGGTGCCGGCGGGCAGGTGGCAGCCGGCCTGGGCAACGGCGCCCACATCGGCCACCTGGCCGTGCCCTCGTCGTGGCCGGGCGCGTCGGCGGCTCCGGCCGTTCGCCCGGCCGTCCAGATGATCAGCGAACCCATCACCGCCGCGGAGTCCGCGGGAAGCGGAAATGTGTTGGGCGGCATGCCTGTCGGCGGCGGAGGCAACACCCGTGGAGCGGGGGCGGCCCCGCGCTACGGGATCAAGCCCACCGTCATGCCCCGCCAGCTACCGGTCGGCTGAAACGTATTCGTTCTCACGAGATGGCGTTGACCGCAGCCGACAGTCGCGACTTCAATGCGTCCGGGATCGGGATGTAGCCGTTGTCCGCCAACCCGTTCTGACCCGGTCCGATGGTGCTCTGCAGGAACGCCCGGACCCCCGCACCGACTTGGGCATCGGGGTACTTCGAGCACACGATCTCGTATGTCGCGAGCACGATCGGATAAGAACCGGGCTGAGTGGGCCGGTAGAACGAGATGGTGTCGAGGACCAGGTCGTTGCTCTTGTTGACGATGCCGGCCGAGGCGATCGTCTTCGCCACTGAGTCGGCGCTGATGGCGACCGGCTCCGGACCGGCGGAGGTGACGATCCTGGCCATCTCCAGCTTCTGCTCCTGGGCGAACGACCATTCGTTGTAGCTGATCGCACCCTCGGTGCGCTTGACGGCGGTCGCGGTGCCCTCGTTGCCCACGGCCGCCTCTCCGACCCCACCCCTGAACTGTTTGCCGGCGCCCTTACCCCAGGCACTGCCGCCCGCCGTGTCGAGATAGCGCTGGAAGTTGTCCGACGTTCCTGAGTCGTCGCCGCGGAACACCACGCGAATCGGTTCGGTGGGTAGCTTGGCGGCGGGATTCAGCGCCACGATGGCGGGATCGTTCCAGGTGACGATGGATCCGTTGAAAATCTTCGCGGCTGTCGGACCATCCAGCGTCAGCGCCGGCACCCCGTCCACGCGATAGGTGATGGCGACCGGTCCGAACACCACCGGCAGGTTCCACGCCGGGGCACCGCAACGCCGCTGGGCATCGGCATACTCGCGCGGGCTCAGCGGCGAGTCCGAGCCGCTGAAGTCGGTTTGGTTGTCCAGGAACGCGCGGATCCCCGCTCCGGACCCGTCCGGGGTGTAATCCGTCGTCTGCCCGGGACATGCCCCCTCGAAAGCCCTGACGAACCGGGTCATCGCGTTCGCCTGCGCCGTTGACCCGCTGGCCTTCAGGATCTTTTTCCCGCCGCAATTCACCGCGGTGTCGCCGCTCCCCGGTTCCGGGGCGGTCCGATTATGACCACCACATCCGGAGGCCAGCAGAACGATGGCAGCAAACGCCGCCCAGAAAGGGCCGATTCGGTTGATGAGCAATTCATTCCTCGTATTCAGAAATAGAAACTCGGTATTCTGCGGTGCTCGCTATAGCGCAGGATGAAACCCTACTGGCAATGCCTCGGTCGCAAATTAATGGCGAGTGGCGTCGCCGCGACTCGAATGTGAACGGCAGGTCACAGGCACCGTCTTCCGCCGCTACGTCCACACGGCGTGCCACCGAAGTGGCCGGCGGGTAAACAAAAAAAGTACAACTTCCGCTCAACTGGAACCGGGGACCGGCACTGGCGAAAATTGAGGCGCAAGTAAATGCGAAGTGGTGGGAGCCGCCGAATGTATTCGCGTCGTATGGTGCCGGCAGTGCTGCTCGCAGTGCTAGCCCCACTGGCGGTCGCAACCGCACACGCCGATATGACCGACGACAAGTTCATCGCCGAACTGAAGTCCGAGGGCATCATCGACCACATATCCAGTGCGCATGCGATCGAGGCAGGGCATTTCGTCTGCGTAAGACTCGACAACGGCATGTCACCCAGCGACGTGGCGAACGACGTGCTGAACAGCAGCAGCATGCCCGCCTACCACTCCGGCTTCTTCGTCGGCGCGGCGATCGACGCCTACTGCCCGCGCCACAAGGCCGAACTGCCCGCCGCGTAGACCGTTGCATACGCCGGGAAAAGCCCAGCTCACCGCCTGCCCAGGGATAGCCGGGTACGAGGTTGCTGTGGACTGCCGCGAGTGTCCTCCGAAGCAGGTCAGGCGCTGTTACTGTGTCGTTACGAGAGGTCAACTCGTATTGCCGTCTAGTGAACAAATGTCGACCAGGCGGCATCGAAGGCGACCTGGCGCCAGGCAGTCATCTACTCTCGTCCAGGGAGCGGTTGCTGGGATGAATTTAGGGAGGAAACAGCATGTCGTTCGTGACCACACAGCCGGAGGCGCTCGCCGCTGCGGCCGGAAACCTGCAGGGTATCGGCACCACAATGAGCGCTCAGAACGCTGCCGCTGCGGCGCCGACCACGGGGGTGGTTCCTGCCGCAGCCGATGAGGTCTCGGCGCTGACCGCGGCCCAATTCGCGGCGCACGCTCAGATGTACCAGGCCGTCAGCGCTCAGGCGGCGGCCATTCACGAGATGTTCGTCAACACCTTGTCGACCAGCTCCGGCTCGTACGCGGCCACCGAGGCCGCCAACGCAGCGGCAGCCGGCTGACGATTTGGCGCATTGAGATTTCGGGACGGGCAGCCGGGGGCGTGAGGTCCACTGCGACGTTCCAAAAGGCGGTGATTTCGGGGTTTGACGGCCGGTCGGGGCCATCGCTCACGAATCACCTGCATTCGCCGTCAATCCGGACACCGGCGTTCGGGTTCGACACCTTTCCGACCGTGGAGCACCCGGTGGCCGCCGGCTGACCGAAAGGGGAGATTCGCAGTACTACCGGTCGGCGGATACGTCCGCGTGTAGCCGATCGGCCATCGTGCCTTAACTAACCGATCAGCAGTAACGAGTTAAAGGAGAAATCAGGTGACTACACGTTTCATGACTGACCCGCACGCAATGCGGGACATGGCGGGCCGTTTCGAGACCCACGCCCAGACCGTCGAGGACGAGGCCCGTCGCATGTGGGCGTCCTCGCAGAACATCTCGGGTGCGGGCTGGAGCGGTCTGGCCTCGGCGACCTCGCTGGACACCATGGGCCAGATGAACACGGCGTTCCGCAACATCGTGAACATGCTGCACGGCGTTCGTGACGGACTGATCCGCGACGCGAACAACTACGAGCAGCAAGAGCAGGCCTCCCAGCAGATCCTCAGCAGCTAAGGAAAGGACTTCGAACAATGACGATCAATTACCAGTTCGGCGACGTCGACGCTCACGGCGCGCTCATCCGCGCCCAGGCCGCCAACCTCGAGGCCGAGCACCAGGCCATCGTTCGCGATGTGCTGGCTGCCGGTGACTTCTGGGGCGGCGCCGGTTCGGTGGCTTGCCAGGAGTTCATCGCCCAGTTGGGCCGCAACTTCCAGGTGATCTACGAGCAGGCCAACGCACACGGCCAGAAGGTTCAGTCAGCCGGCAGCAACATGGCGCAGACCGACAGCGCCGTCGGCTCCAGCTGGGCCTAAAACCGAACTCCAGGCGCGGCAGCACACCAATCACTGGTGTGCTGCCGTGTCCTGCAGTTAACTGGAAGTCCGAATAAAAAAAGACCATTGAGGTAGGGATGGATCAACAGAGCACCCGCACCGACATCACCGTCAACGTCGACGGCTTCTGGATGCTTCAGGCGTTGCTGGATATCCGGCATGTCGCGCCGGAGTTGAGGTGCCGGCCTTACGTATCCACCGACAACAATGACTGGCTCAACGAGCATCCGGGCATGGCGGTCATGCGCGAGCAGGGCATCGTGGTCGGCGACGCGGTCAATGAGCAGGTGGCCGCGCGAATGAAAGTACTCGCCGCACCGGACATCGAGGTCGTCGCGCTGCTGTCGCGCGGCAAGCTGCTCTACGGCGTGGTGGACGACGAGAATCAGCCCCCCGGCTCGCGCGACATCCCCGACAACGAATTCCGGGTGGTGCTGGCCCGCCGCGCCAACCACTGGGTCTCCGCGGTGCGGGTGGGCAATGACATCACCGTCGACGACGTCGTCGTCTCGGACAGCGCCTCGATCGCCGCACTCGTGATCGACGGTCTCGAGTCGATTCACCACGCCGACCCGGCGGCGATCAACGCCGTCAACGTGCCACTGGAAGAGATGCTCGAGGCCACCAAGTCGTGGCAGGAGTCCGGCTTCAACGTGTTTTCCGGCGGCGATCTGCGACGCATGGGCATCAGCGCCTCTACGGTAGCTGCGCTGGGTCAGGCACTGTCGGACCCCGCGGCCGAGGTTGCGGTGTACGCGCGCCAGTATCGCGACGACGCCAAGGGCCCGAGCGCCTCCGTGCTGTCCCTCAAGGACGGCTCCGGCGGCCGCATCGCGCTCTATCAGCAGGCCCGCACGGCCGGCTCCGGCGAGGCATGGCTGGCAATCTGCCCGGCCACACCGCAGCTGGTCCAGGTGGGCGTGAAGACGGTTTTGGACACATTGCCGTACGGCGAGTGGAAATCACACAGCAGGGTTTAACAGCGCCGTTACCAAACGCGCGGTGTAACAACATTTTTGAACATAAAATGCGAGCGAGATGCCAACACGGCATACTGCTTTCGGAACAGGCTGCAAAACCTAAAACGCTATACGTCAACCACAACCAATAACCGCGAGGCGAGGCAAATGAAATCGGAGTCGGTCCAGCCGAAGCGCTACCCGGGCTGCAGAGTCGCAGACGCCCCGGCCAGTGCACCGGCACAGCCCCGCACGCGCTCGACAACCAATTCATTCGCTGAGGCAGGGGGTGCAGGACGATGACCGCAGTAGCTGATGCGCCACAGACTGACATTGAGGGCGTTTCGTCGCCCCGGGCTGTGGTCGTCGGAATCATGGCCGGCGAGGGGGTGCAGATCGGTGTTCTCCTGGACGCCAACGCCCCGGTCTCGGTGATGACCGACCCACTGTTGAAGGTGATCAACAGCCGGCTCCGGGAACTGGGAGAGACCCCGCTGGAGGCCACCGGCCGCGGCCGGTGGGCGCTGTGCCTGGTTGACGGCACGCCGCTGCGTGCCACCCACTCGCTCACCGAGCAGGATGTCTACGACGGCGACCGGCTGTGGATCCGGTTCATCAACGACACCGAGCACCGGTCGCAGGTCATCGAGCACATCTCGACCGCCGTCTCGGCCAACCTGAGCAAGCGCTTCGCCGCGATCGACCCAGTCGTCGCCCTTCAGGTCGGCGCGACGATGGTGGCGTCCGGCGTGGTGCTGGCCTCCGGCGTACTCGGCTGGTGGCGCTGGCACCACAACACCTGGCTGACCACCATCTTCCTCGCGATCGTCGGTGCCGTGGTGCTGACCGTTTCAATGATGCTGTTGATGCGCGCCAAGACGGACGCCGACCGCCGGGTCGCCGACATCATGCTGATGAGCGGGTTGGTTCCGGTCACGGTTGCGGCCGCTGCGGCGCCCCCCGGCCCGGTCGGTTCCCCCCAGGCAGTGCTCGGGTTCGGCGTGCTCACGGTGGCAGCGGCGTTGGCCCTGCGGTTCACCGGTCGCCGGCTGGCGGTCTACACCGCGATCGTGACGGTCGCCGCGCTGGCGACCATCGCCAGCGTGGCCAGGATGGTGGCGGCCACCAGTGCCGTGACCATGCTCGCCTGCCTGCTGCTGGCCTGCGTGATCATCTACCACGCCGCGCCCGCGCTGTCCCGGCGTCTCGCGGGTATCCGGCTGCCGGTCTTCCCGTCCGCAACCAGCCGGTGGGTGTTCGAGGCCCGGCCTGACCTGCCGACCACCGTGGTGCGCTCCGAGGGCGGCCCGCCGACCCTCGAGGGTCCGGCGTCGGTCCGCGACGTGCTGCTGCAGGCCGAGCGAGCCCGGTCCTTCCTGAGTGGCCTGCTGGTGGGGCTCGGTGTCCTGGTGGTGGTGTGCCTGACCGCGCTGTCCAACCCGCACACCCACGAGCGGTGGCTGCCGCTGCTGCTGGCCAGCTTCACCGCCGGGTTCCTGCTGCTGCGCGGCCGCTCCTACGTGGACCGCTGGCAGGCCATCACGCTGGCAGCTACCGGAGTGCTGATCATCGCGGCGGTGCTGGTTCGCTACGCCCTCGTGCTTGCCTCGCCGCTTTCGGTGTCGATCTGCGCCGCAATCCTGGTGGCGCTACCGGCCGCGGGCCTGACGGCTGCGGCGGTCGTGCCCAACACCGTCTACAGCCCGCTGTTCCGGAAGTTTGTGGAATGGCTCGAATACCTCTGCCTCATGCCGATCTTCCCGCTGGCATTGTGGTTGATGAATGTCTATGCAGCGATTCGATACCGGTAGCAGCCGCTCGCGGCGCGGTCGCGCGATCAGCGCGACCGTCGCCGCGATGCTGCTGACCTCCGGCGCGCTCGCCGGAATGCCACCTGCATATGCCATCGCGCCTCCGACGATTGATCCGGGGGCGCTTCCTCCTGACGGCCCCCCCGGGCCGGTCGCACCGATGAAGCAGAACTCCTACTGCACGGAGGTCGGGGTCATGCCCGGCACCGACTTCAAGGTGCCGCCGAAGTACATGGAGATGCTGAACCTCAACGAGGCCTGGCACTTCGGCCGCGGCGAGGGGATCAAAGTCGCCGTCATCGACACGGGGGTCACTCCGCACCCGAGGTTGCCGCGCCTTATTCCGGGCGGCGATTACGTGATGGCCGGCGGCGACGGGTTGTCCGACTGTGACGCCCACGGCACCCTGGTGGCTTCGATGATCGGGGGAGCGCCCGCTAACGGGGCCACACCCCCGCCGGCCTCGCCTCGCCGCCCGGTGACCATCCCGACGACCGAAAAGCCGCCGCCGCCTCAGACGGTGACCCTGTCACCGGTGCCCGGCCCGACCATCACGGTCATTCCGGCGCCACCGCCGTCGGACGGCGCTGGGCCTGGCCCGGCTCCCGGTCCGGGGCAGGCTCCCTCGGGCAACCGCGGAGGCGCGACAGTGACGATCCCGGGCTACGCGGGCGGCGCGAAGGTGCATCCCATCGACAATCCGCGCCACCCGCATCCGCTGGCTCCGTCCACGACGACCACCAGCCCGAGTCCGTCCAGCTCGTCGACCCCGCCCCCGCCACCGCCGCCGCCGAGTCCCAATGCGGCACCACCGGACGCCTTCAGTGGGATCGCACCGGACGTCGAATTGATCTCGATCCGGCAGTCCAGCCAGGCCTTCGGGCTCAAGGACGCCTACACCGGGGACGAAGACCCGCAGACGGTGGCCAAGATCGACAGCGTCGAGACGATGGCGCGCGCGATCGTGCACGCCGCCAACATGGGCGCGTCGGTGATCAACATCTCCGACGTGACCTGCATGAGCGCCCGCAACGTGGTGGACCAGCGGACGCTGGGTGCCGCGGTGCATTACGCCGCGGTCGACAAGAACGCGTTGATCGTGGCGGCGGCCGGTGACAGCAGCAAGAAGGACTGTAAGCAGAACACCATCTTCGACCCGCTGTCGCCGAATGACCCCCGCGCCTGGAACGCCGTCACCACGGTGGTGACGCCGTCGTGGTTCAGCGACTACGTGCTCACCGTCGGCGCCGTCGACACCAGCGGACAGCCGCTGTCGCAGATGAGTATCGCCGGGCCGTGGGTTTCGATCTCGGCACCGGGGACCGACGTCATGGGGCTCTCGCCCCGCGACGACGGCCTGATCAACGCGATCGACGGCCCGGACAACACCCTGCTGGTTCCCGCGGGCACCAGCTTCGCCACCGCGATCGTGTCGGGGGTGGCCGCACTGGTGCGTGCCAAGTACCCCGAACTGTCGTCGTACCAGGTGATGCAGCGTTTGATCCACACGGCCAGGCCGCCCGCACGTGGCGTCGACAATCAGGTCGGTTACGGTGTGGTCGACCCGGTCGCGGCATTGACATGGGATGTCCCGCAAGGGCCGACCCAGGCACCCAAACAACTCTCGGCGCCGCTGTCGCTGCCGAAACCGCCCGCTCCGCGCAACATGGCGCCGGTGTGGGTGGCCACCGGGGGCCTGGCTGCGGCATTACTGATAGGCGGAGCAGTGTTCGGTACAGCTTCATTGATGCGACGATCGCGGAAACAACGATGAAGGCGCAGCGTAAGTTCGGGTTGTCGTTGTCCTGGCCGCGCCTGACCGCGGTGTTCCTGGTTGACGTGCTGATCCTGGTGCTCGCCAGCCACGCCCCGGATTCGTGGCAGGGCGAGAACCGCGTGGCGTGGTGGGTCGGCGTCGGCCTGGCGGTATTGATCACGCTGCTGTCGATCGTCACTTACCACGGCATCACGGTCGCCTCCGGCGTGGCCGCGTGGCTGTGGGACTGGTCCGCCGATCCCGGCACCGCCCTCGGCGCTGGGTGCACACCGGCCACCGACTTCAAGCGTCGTTTCGGCCGCGACACGGTCGGGGTGCGCGAGTACCGCGGCCAACTGGTAGCCGTGGTCGAGGTGGACGGCGGCGACGGGGACTCCTCGGCCCGCCACCGTCACCGGGCCGTGGCCGGGGGAGCGCCCCCCTTCCTGCCGGTCGCCGCGGTCGCAGATGGGTTGCGCCAGTTCGATATTCATCTGGACGGAATTGACATCGTGTCCGTTCAGGTGCGCGGTGGCGCGGCCGCCGCGCGGGCTTCGGCTTCGCTCGAGGAGTGGCAGCCCGAAGGCTGGGAGGCGAACGAAGGTGCCGGGGATCGGCCGGCTGCCGACCGGCGCCGCACCTGGTTGGTGCTGCGGATGAACCCGCAACGCAACGTGGCCGCGGTGGTGTGCCGCGACTCGCTGGCCTCGACCCTGGTCGCCGCCACCGAGCGGCTGGTTCAGGACCTGGACGGGCAGACGTGTTCGGCCCGCCCCCTGACCGCCGACGAGCTGGCTGAAGTCGACTCCGCCGTGCTGGCCGACCTGGAGCCGACTTGGAGCCGGCCGGGCTGGCGGCACCTCAAACACTTCAACGGGTTGGTCACCAGTTTCTGGGTGACGCCCGCCGATATCGACTCCGAAACGCTGGAAAGCCTGTGGCTGTCCGACGCACCGGAAGTGGGCGCTACTGTTCTCACCATGCGACTGACAACCCGGGCCAGGCGGCCGAAGCTGTCGGCGTTCGTGCGCTACCACAGTGAGTCCCGGCTGCCCAGGGAACTCACGGCGGGGCTCAACCGCCTCACCGGACGCCAGTTGGCGGCGGTGCGGGCCAGCCTGCCCGCGCCGTCTTCCCGTCCTCCGCTGGTCATACCGAGCCGCGACCTGCGCGACCACGACGAGCTGGAATTGCCGTTGAGTCATGAGCCGGAGCACGCAACCAGCTCATCAGCACAATGACGCGCGCGCAGTCAGCCGCCGAAGATGCCAGAAACGCCATGGTCGCCGGACTACTGGCTTCAGGTATCTCGGTCAACGGACTGCAGCCGAGCCATAACCCGCAAGTCGCGGCACAGATGTTCACCACCGCCACCAAGCTCGACCCGGGCATGTGCGACGCCTGGCTGGCGCGGATCCTGGCGGGTGACCAGAGCCTCGAGGTCCTCGCCGGCGCCTGGGCGGCGGTAAGGACCTTCGGGTGGGAGACCCGCCGCCTCGGGGTCACGGACCTGCAGTTCCGTCCTGAGGTGTCCGACGGTCTGTTCCTGCGTCTGGCCGTCACCAGCGTGGATTCGCTGGCCTGCGCTTACGCCGCGGTCCTGGCCGAGAACAAACGCTACAAAGAAGCGGCCGAATTGCTCGACTCGGCCGATCCACGGCACCCGTTCGACGCCGAGCTGGTCACCTATGTGCGGGGCGTGCTCTACTTCCGCACCAAGCGCTGGCCGGACGTGCTGACGCAGTTCCCGGAGGCCACGCCCTGGCGGCACCCCGAGCTGAAGGCTGCGGGGGCGGCGATGGCCACCACCGCGCTGGCTTCGCTCGGAGTCTTCGAGGAAGCATTCCGGCGCGGTCAGGACGCCATCGAGGGGGATCGGGTCCCGGGTGCGGCCAACATCGCCCTGTACACCCAGGGCATGTGCCTGCGACACGTGGGCCGCGAAGACGAGGCCGTCGAACTGCTGCGCCGCGTGTATTCGCGCGACGCGAAATTCACCCCGGCCCGCGAAGCGCTGGACAACCCGAACTTCCGGCTGGTCCTGACCGACCCGGAAACGATCGAGGCACGCACAGACCCGTGGGACCCCGAAAGCGCTCCCACGCGCGCCCAGACCGAGGCCGCCCGCCACGCCGAGGAAGCCGCGAAATACCTGGCCGAAGGCGATGCCGAGCTCAACGCGATGCTGGGCATGGAGCAGGCCAAACGCGAGATCAAGCTGATCAAGTCGACGACCAAGGTGAACCTGGCGCGCGCGAAGATGGGTCTTCCCGTCCCTCTGACATCGCGTCACACGTTGTTGCTGGGGCCGCCCGGGACCGGCAAGACGTCTGTCGCACGGGCATTCGCCAAGCAGTTGTGTGGGCTCACGGTGCTGCGCAAGCCCCTGGTGGTCGAGACCAGCCGCACCAAGCTGCTGGGCCGCTACATGGCTGACGCCGAGAAGAACGCCGAAGAGATGCTCGAAGGCGCGCTGGGTGGCGCTGTGTTCTTCGACGAGATGCACACCCTGCACGAGAAGGGCTACCAGCAGGGCGACCCCTACGGCAATGCGATCATCAACACCCTGCTGCTCTACATGGAGAACCATCGCGACGAACTGGTGGTGTTCGGCGCGGGGTACGCCAAGGCGATGGAAAAGATGCTCGAGGTGAATCAGGGCCTGCGGCGGCGCTTTTCAACCGTCATCGAGTTCTTCAGCTACACGCCCGAGGAACTCGTCGCGCTCACCGTGCTGATGGGCCGGGAGAACGAGGACGTCATCACCGAGGAAGAGGCATCGGTGTTGCTGCCGTCCTATACGAAGTTCTACAACGACGAGACGTACTCCGAGGATGGCGACCTGATTCGGGGCATCGACATGCTCGGCAACGCCGGCTTTGTGCGGAACGTCGTCGAGAAGGCGCGTGACCACCGTAGTTTCCGGCTGGACGACGAGGACCTGGACGCGGTGCTCAACAGTGACCTCACCGAGTTCAGCGAAGCCCAGCTGCGCCGCTTCCGTGAGCTCACCCGCGACGACCTCGCCGAGGGACTCAGCGCCGCGGTCGCCGAGGAGCGCAAGAACAAGTAACGCCTCAGGCCGGCCCGCACGCTCACCTGCCGCGGCACGCCGAATGGGTTGTGGCTATTGCCCTGCCGCTGCGGCTTCGGCCGGATACGCTGTGTGCAACTCGAGCTAGGCGAGAGGGGCGTACCTGGCCACGGCGGCGCTCCCGTGTGCCCGACGGTGACGGGAGGTGGGGCCGCACTGATCCAACCGAACACATCTCTGCAATTTCGATGACCATTCTTCCCGATCCGGTCACGGCGCTTTCCCGTCGTCGGAATCGGCTGGCGCGACAAACCGGACACGCGGCGCCCACGGCGCTTGCGTCATCGGCAGCACCCCGACACCACCTCAGCGGCCAAGTTCTGTAGCCGGGTCGGACCATCCCACAGGAGGAGTCCGATGACGATTCTTATAATCGCTTGTGCTGCAACATGTTCCGCTGATGACCCGGTCGCTGCGATCGGTTGAGGAGGCGGTGACAATGGATTTTGGCGCATTTCCACCGGAAGTCAACTCGCTGCGCATGTACTCCGGGCCCGGGTCGGCACCGATGCTGGCCGCGGTATCGGCCTGGGAGCGGTTGGCCACCGAACTGCAGTCGACGGCCGCCGCCTACGACACGGTCGTCTCGATTCTGACCGACGATGGCTGGCGCGGGCCCGCGTCGGAGGCCATGCTGGGGGCAATCACGCCCTATCTGACCTGGATGACACTGACCGGGGTGAAGGCCGAGGAAGCCGCCACCCAGGCGGCAGCCGCGGCCGCCGCGTACGAGACGGCCTACGCCATGACGGTGCCCCCCGCGGTCGTCGCCGCCAACCGGGCCGAGTTGCAACTACTGGTGGCAACGAATCTGATCGGCCAGAACACGTCCGCGATTGCGGCGAACGAGGCCGCCTATGGGGAGATGTGGGCCCAGGATGCCGCGGCGATGTACGGCTATGCCACCGGCTCGGCGGCCGCGTCGACGCTGACGCCGTTCAGCGCGCCACCCCAGGTCACCGATCCGGCCGGGCAGGCCGGTCAGGCGACCGCGGTCACGCAGGCGGCCGGTACAGCGGTGGGCACCGTGCAATCGCAGCTCCCGCAGTTGATGTCCTCGGTTCCTTCGACCCTGCAAGGCCTTTCGGCGCCGGCGGCCGCACTTGACGCCTTCCCGGGGGCCGGGCTGCTCGCCGACCTGCTGAATTTCCTGGATGGGAATGACGGGAATCCATACGGAATCTTCCTGAATTCCAGCCTGGTGAACGGATTCGTGTCGGCCGGGTATACCAGCCCTGCCATCGTGGCCCCGGCTGCGTTCGCTGGACTGGCCGACATCAACGCCGTCGCCCTTGGTGCACAGCAGCAAGCGGTGCCACCGATGGGCTCCGGTGAGGGCAACGCGTCCTGGATACCGGCGGCGTCTCCGGCCAACCCGACCAACCTTCCCCCTTTGATGGATGTGGCCGAGGCCTCGTTCACCACGGGCGGCGGGGTGACGGCCGGGATCAATCAATCGGCTGTCGTGGGGCGGTTGTCCGTTCCGCAGACCTGGACGGCGGCCACCGCGGTGGCCAACCACGCAGGTGCGGCCGCACCCGGTGGTGGGTGGACCAGTACCGCGGTTGCGCCGCAGGCCGCGGCGGGTATGCCGGGCTTCCCCGGCATGCCGGTCGGCGGCATGTACGGCAACAACTTCGGCAATCCTCCGCGCTACGGGTTCCGGCCGACGATCATGGGGCGCCCACCGGCCGCTGGATGACAGGAGGGAGGCCACCGCGACATCGCTCACGATGGGCGAAAGGAGGTGCTGGCATTGGATTTTGGAGCACTCCCACCTGAAATCAACTCGCTGCGAATGTACACCGGGCCCGGTGCAGCGCCGCTGCTCGCCGCGGTGACGGCGTGGAACGGGATTGCCGATGAATTACGTTTGACCGCAACGGTATACGAGTCGGTGATATCGACGTTGGTCAGCGAAGGCTGGCTGGGGCCGGCGTCGGCCGCAATGACGGCTGCCGTCGCTCCGTATGTGACGTGGATGAGCGCGACCGGGCTACAGGCGGAGCAGACCGCCAGTCAGGCGGCCGCCGCCGCGGCCGCATATGAAGCGGCATTCGCGATGACCGTGCCTCCGGCGGCCGTCGCTGCCAACCGGGCACGACTGCTGATGCTGGTGGCCACCAACTTCCTGGGCATCAATACCCCCGCGATCGCGGCCACCGAAGCCGAATACGCCGAAATGTGGGCGCAGGACGCGACGGCGATGTACCTCTACGCCGCCAGCGCCGCTGAGGCCACGACACTGACACCGTTTGCCGAACCCGAACAGACCACCAATCCGTCCGGCCCGGCGGGGCAGGCCGCAGCGGTTGCTCAAGCCACCGGTTCCGGGGTCACGCAGACTGAACTACCGCAACTGATATCCGCCGTGCCGGCAAGCCTGCAGCAGCTCACGTCGCCGGCGGCCGCCTCACCGTTTGACTCCCTCCCACAGACGGGCGTGCTCGTCGACATCTTGAACTTCCTGGACGGCAACGACGGCAACCCCTACGGAATCTTCCTGAACTCGAATCTGGTGAACGCGTTGGTGTCGGGCCAGTACGTGTCGCCGGCGGTGATCACGCCCGCCACGACCGACGCGCTCGCCGACGTTGAGGCGGTGGCCGACGGAGCAGCCGACAGCGCCCCCGCTGCCGCCGATGCCTCGTCCGCGACCGCGGGCCTGACCGCCTCGCGGTCGGGCGGTGTGGGCGCCGGAGTCAATCAGGCTTCCTTCGTCGGCCGGCTGTCCGTGCCGCCGAGTTGGACCACGGCCGTCGAGGTCGCGAACCGCGCGGTCGCCACCTCCGGCGGGGCCGTCACCGCGGCGCCAGAAGCCGCGGTAAACATGTCGGGAATGCCCGGGATGCCCGCTCCCGCGGCCTACTCCCGCAACTGGGGCAACGGGCCTCGATACGGGTTCAAGCTGACGATAATGCCCCGTCCGGTGGCGGCGGGCTGACGCCGGACCGCGTCGACGTAATAATTGCCACCGTGTCCAATAAGAAATTTCGTCGACCCGAATTCTTGCGAATTGGCGGAAAATGCGGGCGTTGAGTTGACTCTTATCGTGTCGAGTGCCACGATGACTTTGCATGCACCTCGCTAGGTGAGGCGTCTGCACGGACACAGGCCACTGACCTCGAACGTCGAAAGACGCCCAGGGTCAGGACAGCTCTTCCCGGCTTAAGGGTTGAGCCCAAGTGGCTTCCGGCACCGGCCGGATACGCCGTGTGGTGCCAAAGCTCTGTCGAGAGAGGTGCTGGCCCAGCGGTTTTCCCGCTGGTCTCATCTCTGTGGCGTGCACCCGGCACCCCTGCGTGCCCCGGCCCCGAGGAGGTGAGAGCGGAGTGAGTCCCGACGACAGTCCCTATCCGAGATCGACGATCATTTCGTTTCGATCCGACCCGGGCACCATGTTCGCACTTTAAGTCGGCATTTTCCGACAGTTTCTCGCGCGCGCTGATTTCCCAGTAGCGCGCCATTTAACCTGCGCGGAATAGCGCTGCGCGAATTGCGATCAATGTCGCCCGGAATTCTGTCCTGCCGGAAAACAGTCAGCCAAGGAGGCGACCGATGCCTGCCGTACTGGATTTTGCAGCGTTGCCGCCCGAGATCAATTCCGCGCGAATCTACACCGGGCCGGGCTCCGGTCCGATGCTTGCCGCGGCCGCCGCGTGGAACGGGTTGGCCGCCGAGTTGCGCACCACCGCGTTGTCCTACGACGCCGTGCTGTCGACGTTGACCGGTGATGAGTGGCTCGGTCCCGCTTCGGCATCCATGGCAGCGGCGGCCATGCCGCAGGTCGCCTGGATGAGTGCGACCGCGGCGCAGGCCGAGCAGACCGCCGCGCAAGCCGAAGCCGCCGCGGCCGCCTACGAGGCGGCCTTCGCGGCCACGGTGCCACCTCCGCTGATTGCGGCCAACCGCACGCAGTTGGCCGCGCTGGTCGCAACCAACATCCTCGGCCAGAACGCCCCGGCGATTGCCGCCACGGAGGCGCAGTACTTCCAGATGTGGGCACAGGATGCGGCCGCGATGTACAACTACGCCGGATCATCAGCTGCCGCCACACAATTGAGCCCGTTCACCGAACCGCAGGAAGGCGCCAATCCCGGTGGACCGAGCGCACAGGCGGCCGCGGTAACCCAGGCGGCAGCATCTTCTGGTCAGCAGAGCGTGCTGTCTCAACTGATTTCGGCGGTCCCGAGTGTCCTGCAGGGACTCTCGGGAGGCAACGGGCCCGCAGGACAGAGCTTTTGGGCCGACTGGGGACCCAACGCCAATGTGTGGAACACCATCGCCTCCTCCGGACTGTTGGTGCCCGGCAGCACGTTTGGCCCCTTCCTCGACATGCTTACCGGCGGTGCCGCAACCGGTGCGACGGAAAGCGCCGCGACGGCGGCTGGTAGTGCGGTCTCTAGTTCGGTGGAGTCCACGAGCGGCATTGCCGGCATCGTGTCCGCCGGTGCGGGCAATGCGGCTGCCGTTGGCAAACTTTCGGTGCCACCGGCCTGGACGGCGGCCACTCCGCTGACCGGCCCGCTGCACTCCGCGCTGGGCGGCACCCCCATGGTAGCGCCACCGCCGGCGGGAGCGCCCGGAATGCCCGGCGTTCCAATGGGTAACGTCGCCGGGCAACCTTACGGCCGGGCCGTCCCGCAGTACGGCTTCCGCCCCACCGTGGTCGCGCGACCACCCGCCGCCGGGTGACGAAGGACGTATTGATCTGCGAGAAATGCCCTTTCAGGAAACCGTCAGGAAAGGCGCAGTCACGATACAGGTGTTCTCGGCTACCGTTCCCTAACGTCTTACGTAGGTTGATTCCTAATGCTAGGAGAACATCTCATGACGGCCGGGCGGGCACCAGGCAACATCGTCCCTCACGCGAAGGTCCGGGGTGACCGGGTGCGCTCGGCCAATTCGGGTCGGCCCGGGCCGCAACCGGCCCACGACCCTGTCCGCAGACGAAAACGGTTCGGATGACCACCTCGACTTGAGCGCGAAGACATTCGCGCTGTTCTCACAACACTCGGTCGCGATTCTGACGATCAACTCGCTGCATTTTTCGGGCAGTTCCTGAATCATTCAGTCAGATTATCCGTGGCACATTTAAGGCCGCAATTGCATTTTGCTGTTTGATTTTTTCAGTTTGTTGAGCTGCGGAAACTACGCCAGCGCATATAGCTGTAATTCAATATCACACACCAGCTCCGAGCAGTGAGAGTTCTTGTTTACCTTGCGATTACATTACGGGAACGCGCCGACAATAAGTTCCATTGACGATGGTGTTCGAATCAGACGGGGGGCCGGTATCAGCCAAGCGTTCCGCGCTTACCAAGCCTTTTAAATCAGGGAGTGAATGGCCGCCGCCGTGGCTCTGCCCGGGCAGTCATCGAGGGGATGAAGAGGTAACACCTATGGATTACGGGGCACTGCCACCCGAAATCAACTCCGGCCGCATGTACACCGGACCCGGCCCGGGACCCATGCTGGCCGCGGCTGCGGCCTGGGATGAGCTCGGAGCCGAATTGCATTCCACCGCAGCATCATACGCAGCGACGATCGAAACCCTGACCGCCGGCACCTGGCAGGGGCCGACAGCGATCGCCATGGCCGCCGCAGTCGGGCCCTACGTGTCATGGATATCTACCACCGCCGCCCAGGCAGACGAAGCGGCGGCGCAAGCCAAAATCGCGGTCGGAGCGTACGAAACCGCCTTTGCCGCAACGGTTCCGCCACCGGTCATCGCGGCGAACCGCGCACTGCTGCTGTCGCTGATCGCCACCAACATCCTCGGGCAGAACACACCCGCCATCGCCGCCACTGAGGCGCAGTATCTGGAGATGTGGGCTCAGGATGCCGCCGCCATGTATGGGTATGCCGGATCATCCTCGGCGGCAACGCAATTGACACCCTTCACTGAACCGCCGCAAACCACCAGCACCTCGGGGCCGACCCTGCAGGCGGCCGCTGTCACCCAGGCCACCGGCGCATCGACCGGCTCCGATGTGGCGGCGAAGCTGTCCCAGTTGGTCACTTCCGTGCCGACGGCGCTGCAGAACCTCGCGACGACGATCGGCGCCGCGCCGACGACGGGCTCGACGTCGTTGCTGCAGGGGCTGGCCGTGCCGCAGATCGCCACCGCGTCGCTGCCGCCCTGGCTCTCGACGAACCTGGCGAACTGGAACACCATCATGGGAACCCTCACCGGGCCGTTCTCGCTGCAGGGTCTGAGTTCCATCCCCGGCGGTCCGTTCCTGTCGTTCGGACAGGTCTACGCCTATGGTCAGAACGGGCAGGGCCTGGCATCCTTCTTCGCGCCGTCGCAGCCCATCACCGGCGCACTCGCGCCCATCGCCCAGTCGATTCCGCCGCACCTCACCGGTGCCGGCACGGCCGGAGCCTCCGGTGCAATGGGACGCGCGGCACTGGTAGGGAGCTTGTCGGTGCCGCAGGGGTGGACCACCGCCGCGCCGGCCATCAGAACGGTCGCCGCGACGCTGTCGGCCAATCTATCGGCCGCGCCGGCGGCCACCCTGACGGGGGAGTCCGGCGTCTTCAGTCAGATGGCCCTGTCCAGCCTGGCGGGACGCGCTCTCGCTGCCACCACGGCAAGCTCCGGAAGCGGTGGCGCGACGGCCGCATCACTGGGCGGCGTGGTCGCCGAAGCCGACCCCGCCGCGGCGATGATCTTCGTCCTCCCGGCGCTGGAGGAATGAGACCGTGACAGCAACGACGAATCACATTCCGGCACAAATGATTCAGATGTGTCCTCGGGGCAGGGGGTAGACCGACATGTTTTATGCAGCCTTTCCGCCGGAGATCAATTCCGGCCGGATGTACAGCGGTCCGGGCGCGGGACCGATGTTGGCGGCGGCAGCGGCCTGGGACGGCATCGCCGGTGAATTGCAATCCACCGCAGCGTCTTTGACGGGGGTGGTGGCCAGCCTGGCCAGCGGACCGTGGGTAGGGCCGTCGTCGGCGGCGATGGCTGCGGCGGCGACACCGTACGTGACGTGGGTGAGCGCCACCGCAGCACAGGCCGCGCAAACGGCGAACCAGGCGACGGCGGCGGCAGCCGCCTACGAGACGGCTTTCGCGGCGCATGTGCCGCCGGAGGAGATCGCGGCCAACCGTGCCCAGTTGGCGGCCCTGATGGCCACCAACCTGTTCGGACAGAACACCGCGGCCATCGCTGCCACTGAGGCTCAGTATGGCGAGTTCTGGGCGCAGGACGCGCTCGCGATGGACACCTACGCCGGTTCTTCGGCCGCCGCTAGCCGCGTGACCCCGTTCACCGAGCCGCCGCAGGTCGTCAACGCGGGCGGTCTGGTCAACCAGGCCGCCGCGGCCGCCCAGTCGGCAGGTATATCGGGCGGCACTGTCGCGCAAACGATCCTGGCAACCGGAGACCCGGTGTCGGGCTTACTGCAGACGCTGGCGAACCTGAGCACCGACTACACCGCCACCATCAACGGTCTGCTGAACGGCATGTTCGGGTCGGCCGGGGCGTCGACCTACACGACGCTGTATTCCGCCCTCAAGGTGCCGCTGGGCTTCACCACCCAGTTCAACGACATCGGCCTGCTGATCAACTTTCCCGTATCGCAGTTCCTGAAATTCGGTCCGCACTCGGCGGCAGGTCTGGCCGAACTTCCGAAGGACGCGCTGGGCGGCGGGCTGGCAGCACCGCACTGGGGGCGCGGGTGGCTGACCGGCGCCACCTCTGCACCAGCCGCCAATTTCGGACGGGGCACCCTGGTCGGAGCTCTGACGGTGCCACCGAGCTGGGCTGCGAATACTCCGGCCATCCGCACAGTGGCTGCCGCGCTCTCGGCGGCCGGGCCCGAGGCCGTCCCGGCCGCCGAACTCGGTCAGGGTGGGTTGCTCAGCTCGATGTCGCTGGCGGGCATGACCGGAGCCGCTCTGGGCGCCGGGGTGCCCGCACCGTCGGGACGGACAGGAACGCGCAGCCGAGTCACGCCGGTCAAGGATCTCAAAGACCTCAAGTCTCCGGAAATGCTCAAGCGCATGGTGGCCCAGATATCGGAACGGCCGGACAGCGTGCAGCACCACACGGTCGATCAGGAAGGTCTCGACAGCCTGCTGGAACAACTGGCCAAGAAACCAGGCATCCACGCGGTGCACCTGTCGAAAGGCGATAAGACCGTGGTGCCTTCCGATGCGCAATTGGGATAGCACGACCCCCGGAGCAAAGAAAGGTTATGACATGAAACTGCTTCTCGCGCTGATCGGCGTGAGTGCCACGATCGGCTTGGCCGTCCCGGCGTACGCCGACCCCTCAGACGATGGCGGTGGGGACGACGCGGGGTTCCTCGCGGCCCTACACACGGCGGACATCGGCTACAACTCGCCGGCCCAGGCCGTGCGGTCCGCCAAGGCGGTGTGCACCTGCCTGAACAACGGCGAGTCGGGTCTCGAGCTCGTCCACGACGTGGAGACCCACAATCCGGCGTTCAATCTGGATGCCGCTGCCGAGTTCGCCGTCATCTCCTCGAAGTTTTACTGCCCTCAACACCTCTCGAAGAGCTGACAAAAACTCCCTCGTCTTTCCCATAACCGGTACCTCCACCCGCAAGTACGTGGAATTGCGCGGAGTGTCATTGGGGCATCTGGTGGACTTCATATGAGATCCGCCGGACCTACCCGCACAACGGCACCTCGGCGATTACCATGGCGCCCACAATGGGGACCGGAGGGAATAGATGGACTTCGGGGCGTTGCCACCGGAAATCAACTCGGGACGCATGTACATGGGGGCGGGATCTGGGCCGATGCTGGTTGCCGCGGCAGCGTGGGATGCGCTGGCAGCCGAGTTGCACAGCACTGCGTCGTCCTACGGGTCGACGATCCAGGGCGTGACCGTCGGGTCATGGCACGGCCCGGCGGCCATGGCGATGGCGACCGCAGCGGCGCCGTTCGTGGCTTGGCTCACCGAGACAGGTACTCGCGCTGAACAAACGGCAGCACAGGCCAAACTCGCCGCGGGCGCATACGAGGCAGCGTTCGCAGCGACCGTGCCTCCGCCCGTCATCGAGGCCAACCGGAATCTGCTCATGGCGTTGATCGCCACCAATCTGCTGGGACAGAATACGGCCGCCATCGCTGCCACCGAAGCGCTGTACGTGGAAATGTGGGCGCAGGACGCCAGCGCCATGTACGGCTATGCGGCATCTTCGGCGGCCGCGACGGTGCTGACACCGTTCGGCGAGCCCCCGGAGACCACCGACCCCTCAGGTGTGGGACGGCAGAGCGCGGCGACTGCCGAGGCAGTCGGCGCCTCTGAAGTCCAGTCCGGGCTGTCGCAGCTGATGACCGCAGTGCCTAACGCGTTGCAGACGGTGGGTCCGGCGGCGGCGGCACCGGCGGCTTCGACGCCGATCGGCTCGGTCATCGAGGCCATCAACCCGTACGTGGTGGGGATCCGGCCCTTCTTCGCTGCCATCACCGGTGCGTACAGCCCCATCATCGGATTCGTTCTCGCCGGCGGGTGGTGGCTGTTCGCCCTGCAGATCCTCGGTTTGTCCCAGAACGCGCCGGGAGTCGCCTCGCTGCTGAGCACCGGCGGAAAGCCGTTGGCCGGCCTATCACCGCTGCGCGCCGGTTACGTGGCGACGGTCACTCCTGGGGTGGCCGGGTCGATGGGGCACTCCACGCTGGTCGGATCCCTGTCAGTGCCGCAAGGCTGGGTGACCGCCGCACCGGTCATGAGGACGATGGCTTCCGTACTGCCTGCCGCTAGCCCCGCTGCTCTGGCCGCAGCGCCAGCGGCCGCCGAAGGCGGCTTGTTCGGTGAAATGGCCATGGCGAGTTTGGCCGGACGTGCGCTGGCGGGCGCCAGCATCCGCACCGTGGGGAACGGCGCTGCCGGCAGCAGCGGTGGCGCCGCAGCGGCCGACGACGTCGCCACGACGGCGACCATCATCGTGATACCGGCGGACTGACTCATGACATCCGCAGCAGAAAGGCCGGGCTTATGAGCTTTGCGGTGCGACCACCCGAGATCACCTCCGCTCTCATGTATGCCGGCCCCGGCGCCGCTCCGATGATTGCGGCCGCTGTCGCATGGGACGGTTTGGCGGCCGAATTGCAGTCCACGGCAGCGTCTTACGGCTTGATCGTGGACGGATTGGCCAACGAATCGTGGACCGGTCCGTCAGCGGCCGCGATGGCAGCGGCTACCGCACCGTATGTGGCGTGGATGTCGGCAACCGCGGCGCAGGCCAAGGCCGCGGCAGACCAGGCGAAGGCTGCAGTCAGTGCGTACGAGGTGGCATTCGCAGGCGTGGTGCCGCCTACGGAGATCGCGATCAATCGCAGCCAGTTGGCTCTCCTCGTGGCAACGAACATCTTTGGGCAGAACACGGGCGCCATCGCAGCGCTGGAGGCGCAATACGGGGAGATGTGGGCCCAGGACACCGCCGCGATGCTCGCTTACACCACGGCCTCGGCGGCGGCCGCGCGGCTTACGCCGTACACCGAACCGCCCCAGATCACCAACGAAGCAGGCCTCGCCGCCCAGCAAGCTGCGGCCGGACAAGCCAGTGGGTTGGCAGCTGGTACCGCGGCTACGACTGCTGCCACAGCCGCGGCCACGGCGGCACCGGTGTTTCCGTTCGATATCGTCCTGCAGGTCTTCGAGGCTCTCGGCAGCGGGGGCACCGCCTACATCCAGGCCATGGGTCAGCTTCTCAATGCTCTGACCGGTACGCCTTTGGCGGCCTCGACCTGGGAAAACACCTTCGGGATTCTGGCAGACATCGGTCGATTCAGCGTGGTTGCCAACGACAGCATGAGCGTCCCCAACCTGGCCATGACCGAGTTCAAGCTCTTCTGGAAGCCCCCGCTGGAAAACATCCCGAAATCCGCGCTGGGAGCCGGGCTGGGGATGGCGCCGTCGGCAGGATTGACCAGCGCGACGTCAGCGGGTGTCGGCGAGGCAAACGTGGTGGGAAAGTTGTCGGTGCCGCCGAGTTGGGCCTCGGCGACTCCGGCGATCAGAATGGCCTCGACGGCGCTTCCTGCCACCAGCCTGTCCGCTGCGCCCGCGGCGGGCGTGCCGACGGACCTCGTCAACCAGATGGCCCTGGGGAGCATGACTGGTGGCGCATTGGGCGCCGCCGGCGGTCAAGTGCTCAGCGGCAGCGGTGCCCGTGCCCGGGCCAACGGCGGCAAAGGCCATGTCGAGCCGGTCAAGCTGGACAGCGTCATCGCGAAATTGCAGAAGGAACCGGATTCGGTGAAACACTGGAACGTCGACAAAGCCGGTTTGGACGCGCTACTCGACAAGCTGTCGAAAGAGCCGGGAATCCACGCGGTGCACGTGTCGAATAAGGACAAGCCCAAGGTGACGCTGCCCGATGCGCAATTGGGTGGCACATGAGGCCGGGGCTCGCCGTCGCCGCAGTCGTCACCACGATCGGTTTGGCCGCGCCGGCGCACGCAGACCCCAGTGGCGACGATGCGGCATTTCTCTCCGCCCTGGCCAACGCGGGCATCTCCGTCCCCGACACAAGCCGAGCGATCACGTCGGCGCAGGCCGTGTGCGGGTTGATGCGGAACGGCGAGACGGGGCTGCAAGTGCTCACCGACGTCAAGAATCAGAATCCCGGACTGACGCTGGACGGTGCGGCCCTGTTCACGGCCATCGCGTC
This sequence comes from Mycobacterium sp. 23, assembly GCF_048287075.1. Lineage (NCBI taxonomy): Bacteria > Bacillati > Actinomycetota > Actinomycetes > Mycobacteriales > Mycobacteriaceae > Mycobacterium > Mycobacterium sp. 23. Next base: position 433,438 of record NZ_JBLVUX010000005.1, on the reverse strand, counting down.
GAACACCTACTGCCCCGAGCACCTGGGCCAACCCGAGGGCGGCTACTTCTAGCGATAAGCCGGTTTGCCCGGCCGACACCGAGCGTTAACCCGATTCTGGTTGCCTTGCGGTTCGAGGAAAGGAGTTGCGCCGTGCCGACGTTGACCACTGCCGACTTCGCGCTCCGCCTGGCCGTCGGCGTGGGGTGCGGCGCCCTGATCGGCTTGGAGCGGCAGTGGCGGGCCCGGATGGCGGGTTTGCGTACCAACGCCCTTGTGGCGGCTGGGGCGACGCTGTTCGTGCTGTACGCCGTCGCTACCGAGGACAGCAGTCCCACCCGGGTCGCGTCGTACGTCGTCTCCGGCATCGGATTCCTCGGTGGCGGTGTCATCCTGCGGGAGGGCGCCAACGTCCGCGGCCTCAATACCGCTGCCACGCTGTGGTGCTCGGCCGCGGTCGGCGTGCTGGCGGCCTCCGGACACCTGGTGTTCGCCTTGATCGCCACCGGCACGGTGATCGTCATCCACCTTTTCGGACGCCCCCTGGGCCGGCTCATCGACCACGACGACGCAGGCGACGACGACGAGGGCCTCGAATCGTTCCAGGTCCAGGTGGTCTGCCGGCCCAAGTCGGCGCAGTATGCCCGGGCCCAGATCGTCCAGCACACTCGCAGCAATGACATCATCCTGCGCGGCATCCACACCGGGCAGTCCGGCGACAATGCCGCACTGACCGCGCACGTGCTGCTGGGGGGTCATGCCGCGGCCAAACTGGAACGGCTGGTGGCCGAATTGTCGCTGCAACCCGGCATCTATGCGGTGCACTGGTACGCCGGCGAGCAGAACAGCCCGATGCTGCCCACCGCCCAACCCGACTGATATCAGGGTCGCGCCTGCAGCTCCGGCGCGGCGGCGGCGAGCAGGTCCGCGCGGCTGGCGGTCAGGGGTGGATAGATCCGCTTGGTGTTGATCGTCTGTTTGGTGGTCTTGGCCTGATCGCCCTGAGCCACTACGAGGCGATCCCACCCTTCGGTGTACACCGCACCCGCCGGACCGAGATCGAGAACCGTGACATACCAAGGGATTCGCAGCGCGAGCATCGGCTCGCCGAACAGATCGCTGATGACGTTATATCCCGCGTAGCGTCCCATCGGCCGGCCGTGCTGACACGACATGACAGACAGGTGCTCGTCGTCCATGCGGGCCGCGGCCACATCGCCGGCGGCGAACATCGCAGGGACCCCGATCACCCGTAGGTAGTCGTCGACCGCAACGCGCCCCAATCGGTCCCGGGTCACCGGCAACTGCCCGGTCAGCGGATTGGCCCGCATTCCCGCACACCAGACCACGGCGGCCGTGTCCAGCTGCTCGCCCGAGGTAAGCGACACACCGGCCGGCCCGACAGCCGTCACGCCGACACCGGTGCGACACTCAACCCCGTTGTCCACCAAGGCTTTCTCGATCACCGGCCGCGCCGAAGCGCCCATGTCCGAACCGACCAGCGGGTTGTGGTCGACCAGCACCACGCGCGGAGTCAGCCCCAGTTCGCGCAGCCGGTGCGGCAGCTCGCAGGCTGTCTCGATCCCGGTCAGCCCGGCCCCGACCACCACCACGGTGGCCGTCGCCCGCCCAGCGGACAACGCTTCCAGATGGTGGCGCAGGCGCTCGGCACCGTCGTAGGTGTCGACGTCGAAACCGAATTCGCGCAGCCCCGGCAGGTCAGGTTTGTTCACCCTGCTGCCAGCCGCGAGCACCAACCGGTCGTATCCGTACGTCGTACCGGCCGAGGTGGTAACGGTGCGGGCATCGGCGTCGATGTGCGTCACCTCGGCGGTGACATGCGCGACGCCCACGGGGTCGAGCAACTCGGCGAGCGGGATGCGGCAGGCGCTCAGGTCGTCCTCGTAGTTACGCACCCGGATGTCGTGGAACGGTTGGGCGCTGAGCACCGTGACCTGCACGCTGCCAGGGGGGACCGTGAGTTCGTCGAGACGGCGCGCCGCACCCAGCGCCGCCCACAGTCCGGCAAAACCGGAACCGATGATCAGGACCCGGGTTGACCTGCCAGTACGTCGCGGATCTGGCTCAGCGTCGCCTTGGCCTTGTGGCCGGGGAGGAGCATCCACGTGTGCATGCCTCCCTCGAGTTCGTGCCAGCCGATGTCCAGGCCTTCGGACGTCGCACGCCGGCGAAAAGCGCGGGCGTCGGGGTTGAGTACATCATGGGTCCCGGTGAACACGGTCAATCTCGGCAGCCCGTCCAGCGATCCCACGCTGGGGCTGAGCAGGGGAGTGTCCAGCGGATCGCCGCCGGCGTAGCGGATTCCGGCCGCACGCAGGTCGTCGAGGTTGAGGAAAGGGTCGATCTTGGCGACGTTGGGCACGTCCGGGTCCGGCAGCCCGAGATGCATCCAGGGCGAGAGCAGCACAGCATCCGTGGGCTTCGGCAGGCCCGCGTCCCGCACGGCGTGACACAGCGCGAACGCCATCCCGCCCCCGGCCGAATCTCCCATAAAGGCCACGGAATCCGGTTCACGCGTCTCCAGGATGCTCCGGTAGAGCTGCAGCAGGAACGGAAACACCTGGCGATAGTTGCTTTCGGGCGCGATCGGGTAGATCGGCACCGTGATGGTGCGATTCAACATGGTCGCCAGCCGGGCAATGGCCGGCCAGTGAAAATGGGGCAGCAGATCCAGCACATAGGCGCCGCCGTGCAGGTAGATCAGGTGACCGGTGTGGTCGCGGACGTCAATGTGACGTGGGGTGACCTGGTAGACCGGACGGCCGTTGAGGTCCTCGCGAACGACCTCGATCTTCTTCTGGACCAGGTTGGACGGCATCCCGCAGTAGGGAGGACGGGGGTTGGCGGCCCAGCTCGCCAGCTTCGCCGGCGGGAACATCCGGTTGCGCATTCCGGACGCGCGGAGCAGACGCTGGGTCACGTGCGGTTTGTGCACCGGGCGCGTCAGAGTTCTCACTGGTGCCTACCGTGCGAGAACCCGGTACGTTCCGACCGCGATGACAGTAATCTGGCTGCCGTGACTGCTATAGCGGGCTTTTTCACGGGGCTGCCCCCGGAAATGCGGGACCCGGTGCTGTTTGCCATACCGTTTTTCCTCTTGTTATTGACCCTGGAGTGGACGGCGGCCCGCAAGCTGGAGAAGCTTGATGCCGCTGCTGCCAAGAACCCGTCGAAGGACAGGCCGTCGTCGGGGGCATACCTGACCCGCGACTCGATGGCGAGCATCTCGATGGGCCTGGTGTCGATTGCCACGACTGCCGCCTGGAAGACCTTGGCGCTGTTCGGGTATGCCGCAATCTATGCCTACCTCGCCCCGTGGCACCTCCCTGCGACAAAGTGGTACACCTGGGTCGCCGCGATCGTGGGCGTAGACCTGCTGTACTACGCCTACCACCGCGTCGCCCACCGCATCCGGCTCATCTGGGCTACCCACCAGGCGCACCACTCAAGCCAATACTTCAACTTCGCCACCGCGCTGCGGCAAAAGTGGAACAACAGCGGGGAGATCCTGATGTGGTTGCCGCTGCCGCTGCTCGGGCTCCCGCCGTGGCTGATCTTCTTCAGCTGGTCGCTGAACCTCATCTATCAGTTCTGGGTGCACACCGAGCGCATCGACAAGCTGCCGCGTTGGTTCGAGTTCATCTTCAACACCCCGTCCCACCACCGCGTGCATCACGGCATGGACCCGGAGTACCTGGACAAGAACTACGGCGGCATCTTCATCCTCTTCGACCGCCTGTTCGGCAGCTTCCAGAAGGAGACGTTCCGGCCGCACTACGGCCTGACCAAGCAGGTCGACACGTTCAACATCTGGAAGCTGCAGACGCACGAATACGTGGCCATTGCCCGCGACGTCCGCTCGGCAACCCGGTTGCGCGACCGGTTCGGCTACGTCTTCGGGCCCCCCGGGTGGGCGCCCCGCAAGGCCGTCCAAGCCGGTGAAAGCGCGCCACTTGCCACATCGCGGTAACGCAGCGCGGTCCCCGGGCGATGACCTATACGGGGTTATCAATCCGTAACCTCGATAGGGGAGGTCGGCGCTGTGTCGGCCCGAGATGGATCGGAGTCCGATGGTGCGCCGCACGGTGTTGCGTTCAGTAACCGCATCCCTGATGCTCGTGGCGTCGGTGTCGGCGCTCGCGCCGGCAACCGCCAGCGCGGACCCCACGGTCGTGTATCCCGGGATGGAGATCCACCAGGACAATCGGGTCTGCACCCTGGGATTCGTCGACGTCCGCATGCACACGGCGTACACGGCCGGGCACTGCCGCGGGGGCGGTGCCGTCACCGACCAGGCCAACAACGTCATCGGGCACATGACGACCTTCCGCGACAACACGCCGACCGGTTCGACGGTGGCCACCGACCAGCAGATCGCCGACTACGAGGCGATTGCCCTGGCGGACAACGTGACGGTGAGCAACGCGCTGCCGGGCGGCCGCCAATTGCGGTCCGGGCCAGGCACGGTGAGTCCGGGTCAGGCGGTCTGCCACTTCGGCATCATTACCGGCGAGACCTGCGGGACGGTGGAAAGCGTCAACAACGGCTGGTTCACCATGACCAACGGTGTGCAGACCCAGCAGGGTGACTCGGGCGGGCCGATCTATCTCTCGGGAGACGGATCCGGCCAAATCGTGGGGATCTTCAACAGCGTGTGGGGCACCCTGCCCGCGGCGGTCCTCTGGGCGTCGGTCACCCAGCAGGTCCGTGAGGACACCGGTTTCAATCCGTAGTCGCCAGCGCGAACACCGGGATCTGGGTCCCGGCAGCGCGCAACTCCCCGGTGCTCGATTCTGGCGTCACGCCGCCGACGTAGTCCTTCACCTGCCACAACCACCGCTGCAGATACCGGCGCAGAATCTCGGGTTTGTCGTCGTCGGCAACCTCGGTGACGGTGGCGCGGCGACGCCTCCAGCGCGGGCCGGTCTCGACCACTCCCGCGGCCCTGACGTTGCGGGCCCACTGGGTATTGCCGCGGGGTGAAACGAGATACTCGGCGCCGTCGGCGACCAGCACGTTGACCACCACGCTGCGCGGTTGGCCGGTCTTGCGCCCACGCACCCGCAGCGCCCGGGTGCCGGCGATGCTGACGCCGGATTCGGCAAGCCAGCGGATGACGGCGTTCGCATACTGCGCGACGCGATGTGGTTGCTGATAGGTGGTCATCCCTGCCTCCCCGGGCCAAACGAGAGCAGTGCTCTCACTTGTCGATTACCGTGTCACAACCGTGACCAAAAAGCAAGAGCGGTGATCTCGGTACTGCCAGACTTGACGCCGTGGGCAAGCGCCAGGAGTCGCGGGAACAGATCGAGGCGAACATCGTCGAAGTCGGGCGTCGCCATCTGCTGGAGCACGGTGCGGCCGGACTGTCACTGCGGGCCATCGCCCGCGAACTGGGCATGGTTTCCTCGGCGGTGTACCGCTACGTCGCCAACCGGGACGAACTGTTGACCTTGCTGCTGGTCGATGCCTATTCCGACCTGGCCGAGGCGGTGCGCCGGGCCCGCGACAGCACTCAGAGCGATTCGTGGAGCGAGGACGTGCTGGCCATCACGCACGCGGTGCGCGCCTGGGCGGTCGCGCACCCGGCGAGATGGGCGTTGCTGTACGGCAGCCCGGTGCCTGGATATCACGCGCCGCCGGAGCGCACCGTAGGGGTGGGCACCCGCGTGGTGGCGGATCTGTTCGACGCGATCGCGGCGGGCATCACCACCGGCGACATCATGCTCACCAGTGATGCCGCGCCGCAACCAATGTCGTCGGATTTCGAACGGATTCGGCACGAGTTCGGCTTTCCGGGCGATGATCGCGTGATGGCCAGGTGTTTTCTGCTGTGGGCCGGCGTGCTGGGTGCGATCAGCATGGAGGTCTTCGAGCAGTACGGTGCCGATACCGTGACCGACCCCAGGAGCGTTTTCGACACCCAGGTCCGGTTGCTGATCGGCCTGTTCGGGCAGCCGAATTAGAACACGTTCAGCCAGCCACTCCGGGCCGGGCACAGACGGTCACGGCAAAGTCTTTCCCCGTTCTTTCAGCTGACCTCGGGCTGCGCTAGTCTGCGAGACGATGAACTTTCTCGCTGCGTCACCGATCCAGATCGCTTGGGTGACGCCCGACCTCGATGCCACAGAAACGGCCCTCACCGGGCTTTTAGGCGCCCGCAAGTGGGTGCGGATACCCGATGTCCACTTCTCGCCGGACACCTGCCGGCTGCGAGGTGAGCCGGCCGATTTCGTCGCCGGCATCTCGCTGAGCTACCTCGGGGATATGCAGCTGGAGCTGATCGCTCCGGTCCGCGGGGAGAATATCTATAGTGAGTTTCTGCGCGACCAGGGCCCGGGTCTGCACCACATCTGCATGGAGGCCGAATCGCTTGAGGCCTTCGACGCCGCGCTGGCCGACGCGGCCCGTCACGACGCCGAGGTGGTGCAGCAGGGTGTGATGCCCGGCGGCATCCACTTCGCTTATGTCAGCGCGCCGCAGGCGGGGGTCCCGTTTGTGGAGATCGCGTACCTCTCGCCCGAGATCAAGGCGTTCTACGACTACATAAAACAGGAGCAGCGGTGAGCACCGACATTCCCCCGACGGTCAGCGCGGACACGGTCGAGTCCTGGTCGGATGAGGTCGACGTGCTCGTGATCGGCTTCGGCATCGCCGGCGGGTGCGCGGCGGTCAGCGCCGCCGCCGCGGGTGCCCGGGTGCTGGTTCTGGAACGCGCCGCGGCTGCCGGGGGCACCACCTCCATGGCCGGGGGGCACTTCTACCTGGGGGGCGGCACCGCCGTACAACAGGCGACCAATCAGGACGACTCGCCCGAGGAGATGTACAAATACCTGGTCGCGGTGTCCCGCGAGCCCGAACTCGACAAGATCCGCAGCTATTGCGACGACAGCGTCGAGCACTTCAATTGGCTTGAGGCACTTGGCTTTCAGTTCGAGCGCAGTTACTACCCCGGCAAGGTTGTGGTGCCGCCGGGTACCGAGGGGCTCAGCTATACCGGCAACGAGAAAGTGTGGCCGTACTGCGAGCAGGCCAAGCCGGCGCCACGGGGGCACTCCGTGCCGGTGCCCGGCGAATTGGGCGGTGCCGCAATGGTCGTCGACCTGCTCGTCAAGCGCGCCGACGAACTCGGCGTGCGGGTCCAGTACGAAACCGGGGTGACCAACCTCATCGTCGACGGCGACGGCGCAGTCGTCGGCGCGAGCTGGAAGCGGTTCTCCGAGAACGGATCCGTGCGTGCGAAGGCTGTGGTCATCGCCGCCGGCGGTTTCGCGATGAACCCCGAGATGGTCGCCGAGCACACGCCGGCGCTCGGTCAGCCGCGGCGCACCAAACACCATGGTCTGGTTGCGCCCTACATCCTGGGCAACCCCCACGACGACGGACTCGGCATTCGGCTCGGCGTGTCGGCGGGCGGTGCCACCAAGAACATGGACGAACTGTTCATCACGGCGGCGGCCTATCCGCCGGAGATCCTGCTGACCGGTCTCATCGTCAACAAGGAAGGCAAACGTTTCGTCGCCGAGGACTCCTACCACTCGCGCACCTCTGCGTTCGTGCTGGAGCAACCGGAGCAGACCGCGTATCTGATTGTCGACGAGGCGCACATGAAGATGCCCGAGTTGCCGCTGATCAAGTTTCTGGACGGGTATGAGACAGTCGCCGAAATAGAGACCGCGCTCGACATCCCCACGGGCAACCTCGCGCAAACGCTGCAGCGCTACAACGAATTCGCCGCGAAAGGTGCGGACCCGGACTTCCACAAGCAGCCCGAATACCTTGCCCCGCAAGATAAAAGCCCCTGGGCGGTGTTCGATCTGTCGCTCGGGCGGGCGATGTACTCCGGATTCACCATGGGCGGCCTGACGGTCACCATCGACGGTGAGGTGCGGCGGGCTGACGGCAGTGTGATCCCCGGGCTCTATGCGGCCGGAGCCTGTGCCTCCAACATCGCCCAGGACGGCAAGGGTTATGCCAGTGGAACGCAACTGGGGGAGGGCTCCTTCTTCGGGCGCCGCGCCGGAGCGCACGCGGCCCGGCGGGCGGCGGGCGCGTAGGCGCCGTCAGACCCAGCCGGAGCGCACGCGGCCCGGCGGGCGGCGGGCGCGTAGGCGCCGTCAGACCCAGCCGGAGCGCACGCGGCCCGGCGGGCAGCAGGCCATCGCCGTAACGTGCAGCCCGTGGCCATCAAACTTGAAAACGTCGGCATCGCCGTTCGCGACCTCGAAGCGACGATCTCCTTTTTCACCGATCTCGGTCTCACGGTCGTGGGACGTGACACAGTCAGCGGTGAGTGGACCGAGACCGCTGTCGGCCTCGATGGCAACCACGCCAACATCGCGATGCTCGAGACCCCGGACGGTCACGGCCGACTTGAGCTCTTCGAGTACATCCACCCGCCGGCGATCGAGTCTGAACCGACCCTTCCCAACGAGATTGGTATGCACCGCGTCGCGTTCTCAGTCGACGACATCGACCGGGCTCTGGAGATCGCAGCGAGGCACGGATGCCATCCGCTGCGCGGCGTGGCGACTTACGAAGACACCTACAAGCTCAGTTACGTCCGCGGTCCCAGTGGCATCATCGTGATGCTCGCCCAAGAGTTGACGAAGCACCGAGCTTTGTCGGACGCCGACTAGGTGACTTCCGAGGGGGCCGCCTTGGTTTCGACCGGCCCCAGCCGCCACTGCGCTTCGCCGAGCAGTTCCAGGTGTCGCTTGTGGTGTTGCTCGACGGTGGGGCGGTGGCTCACGCTGATCAGGATGGTGTCCGGCAGCTCGGTACGCACCAGCTTGTACAGCGCGAACTCCAAGCCCGGGTCCAGCGCCGAGGTGGCCTCGTCGAGGAATACGGCCTTGGGTTTGGTGAGCAGAATCCGGGCGAACGCAACCCGCTGCTGCTCACCCGGCGAGAGCACCTTGGCCCAGTCCTGATCCTCATCGAGACGCGCGATCAGCGGAGCCAGAGCGACCTTGGTCAACACGTCATGCAGTTCCGCCTCGGAGACATCCTCGGTCGACAGCGGGTAGCACACCACCGAACGCAGATCACCCAGCGGCACATAGGGCAACTGGGACAGGAACATCGTCTCGTTGTCGCCGCCGGGGCGGTGCAGGGTGCCGGTGGCGAACGGCCACAACTCGGCGAGGCTGCGCAGCAGGGTGGTCTTGCCCGATCCGGAGCGGCCGGTGATCACCAGCGAGTCGCCGGTCTCCAGACGCACATCCAACGGGTCGATCAACCGGTCGCCATCGGGCTTGCGCACCTCGACGTTGTCGATCTGCACCGAGCCGTCGGTGCTCGGCAGGGCCAACACCGACGGCAGTGCCCGCCCTTGCTCGTTGGCTTCGACCAGGCCGTGCAGTCGAATGATTGCCGCCCGGTACGACGCGAACGAGTCGTAAGCGTTACGGAAGAACGACAACGAGTCCGAGATATTGCCGAATGACGAAGCCGTCTGACTGACGTCACCGAAATCGATTGCGCCGGCGAACAACCGGGGGGCCTGGATCAACCACGGCAACGGCACGATCGCCTGACTCACCGCCAGGTTCCAGCCGTAGAAGCCGACGCTGCGGTTGACGTACTTGAGGTAGTTGTCGATGACGGGGGTGAAACGTTTACGCAACTGGGTGCGTTCGGCCCGCTCACCGCGGTAGAAGCCGACCGCCTCGGCGGCGTCGCGCACCCGCACCAACGCGTATCGGAAAGCGGCATTGAGCTTTTCGTTGCGGAAGCTCAACCAGATCAACGGACGACCGATGATGAACGAGATGACGGTGGCGATGAGCACGTAGACGATCACCGTCCAGAACATCACCCGGGGGAAGTCGATCCCGAAGATGGTGAGCGTGCCGGACAGGTTCCACAGGATTGCGGTGAACGAGACGACTGAAATCACCGATTGCACCGCGCCGAACAGCAGAATGCTTCCCGTTCCGGTCCCCGGCTGATTCGGCCCGTTGCCTGTTCCCGCGGTGAAGATGTCGATGTCCTGCTGGATGCGTTGGTCCGGGTTGTCGATCGTTTCGTCGATGAACAGGTCCCGGTAGTAGGCGCGGCCGGCGAGCCAGTCACCGGTGAGGTGATCGGTCAGCCAGACGCGCCAGGCGACGATGAACCGCTGGGTCAGGTAGATATCGGCCATCACCCGGGCCACGTGGATCACGGCCATGATGCTGAAAATCCCGATCGACATCCAAAAGCCATGCACACCAGAGTTTTTGACGACATCGTTGTCGCCGGCGGCACCCTGGAAAGCCTTCTGCAAGGCGGTGTACATGTCGTTGCCCTGGTAGCTGAACAACACATTCAGCCGTACCGCCAGCACCACCGAAAGCAGCAGCACACCGAACATCAGCCAGACCCGGACACTGTGGCGACCGGTGAAATACCCACCGGTGATCCGCCAGAACTGCCGGCCCCACGGCGTGATGAACCGGAACAGCACGAGCACCAACAAGAGGGCGACCGCACTGATCGACCATGCGATGGCGGTCCACCGCAACGAATCAATGAGCGCGTGTGACCAGTCGATCGACGGCGTAAACGGCTTCGGGCCCACGGCCTTGTCTCCTCACGGTCGAGGTGTTCTGCGCGGCTGAGCAACAGAAATCCTCCGGCGAAGGTACCCGAAGCGGATGGATAGGCTGCGAATATGACCACCGAAGCCGCCCCAGCCCAAACCGTGCACGCCGGACGACTCATCGCCCGCCGGCTCAGGGCGAGCGGCATCGACACGCTTTTCACGCTGTCCGGCGGACATCTGTTCTCGATCTACGACGGTTGCCGCGACGAGGGTGTGCGCCTGATCGACACCCGCCATGAGCAGACGGCGACATTCGCTGCCGAGGGCTGGTCCAAGGTGACCCGGGTGCCTGGGGTGGCCGCCCTGACCGCCGGTCCGGGCATCACCAACGGCATGAGCGCCATGGCTGCCGCGCAGCAGAACCAGTCGCCGCTGGTGGTGCTCGGCGGCCGGGCACCGGCAGGTCGCTGGGGGATGGGTTCGTTGCAGGAGATCGACCACGTGCCGTTTGTGGCGCCGCTGTCCCGATTCGCCGCCACCGCACAGTCGGCGCAGGACGCCGGCTCGCTGCTCGATGAGGCGCTGCGGGCGTCGGTCGGGGCCCCGTCGGGTGTCGGATTCGTCGATTTCCCGATGGATCACGTGTTTTCCGTGTCCGAGGACGACGGCCGGCCGGGCGCGCTGAGCGACCTGCCCGTACCGCCCGCCGTCGACGCCGACGCGCTGGATCGAGCCGTCGACCTGCTGTCCAAAGCCGAGCGTCCGGTGATCATGGCCGGTACCAACGTGTGGTGGGGGCACGGGGAAACCGCGCTGCTGCGCCTCGCCGAACAGCTGCGCATCCCGGTGCTGATGAACGGGATGGCCCGCGGGGTGGTGCCCGCCGACCACCCGCTGGCGTTCTCGCGGGCGCGTTCGAGGGCCCTGGGTGGAGCCGACGTCGCGCTGATCGTCGGGGTGCCGATGGATTTCCGGCTCGGCTTCGGCGGGGTCTTCGGCGCGGACACCCAGCTCGTCGTCGTCGACCGCGCCCGACCCGGGCGCGCCCATCCGCGTCCGGTCGCCGCCGAACTGTACGGCGACCTGACCGCGATCCTGTCCGCACTGGCCGGATCGGGCACGCCTGGACATCAGGAGTGGATCGACGGACTGCGCACCGCCGAGACCGCCGCGCGGGACCTGGAGCGGGCCGAACTGGCCGAGGACCGCATCCCGCTGCACCCGATGCGGGTATACGCCGAACTGGCCCCGCTGCTGGACCGCGACGCCATCGTCGTGATCGACGCCGGCGACTTCGGGTCCTACGCCGGCCGGGTGATCGACAGCTACCAGCCCGGCTGCTGGTTGGACAGCGGTCCCTTCGGGTGCCTGGGTTCGGGCCCCGGTTACGCGCTAGCGGCCAAGCTGGCTCACCCCGAACGTCAGGTGGTCCTGTTGCAGGGCGACGGCGCGTTCGGGTTCAGCGGCATGGAGTGGGACACCCTGGTCCGGCATGGCGTGCCGGTGGTGTCGGTGGTGGGCAACAACGGCATCTGGGGGCTGGAGAAGCACCCGATGGAGGCGTTGTACGGCTATTCGGTGGTGGCCGAGCTGCGCCCGGGAACCCGCTATGACGAGGTGGCGCGCGTGCTGGGCGGCCACGGCGAGCTGGTGGCGGCGCCCGCGGAGCTGCGCCCGGCCCTGGAACGCGCTTTCGCCAGCGGGCTGCCCGCGGTGGTCAACGTGCTCACCGACCCGAGCGTCGCCTACCCGCGCCGATCCAACCTGGCCTGATGCCAACCGCGTACCGTGGGGCTGTGCCGAAGACCACCCGCTCCCAGCCCGGACGGCTGAGCAGCCGCTTCTGGCGCCTGCTCGGCGCCACGACGGAAAAGAACCGCAGCCGCTCGATGGCCGTGGTGACCGATTCCGAGGAGTACGAGAAGGAAGCCGCCGACCTCACCGACGAGAAACTGCGTAAGGCCGCCGGGCTGCTCAACCTGGACGATCTGGCGGACTCCGCCGACATCCCGCAGTTCCTGGCGATCGCCCGGGAAGCGGGCGAGCGGGCAACCGGCCTGCGTCCGTTCGACGTGCAGTTGCTCGGGGCGCTGCGGATGCTGGCCGGTGACGTGATCGAAATGGCCACCGGCGAAGGCAAGACGCTGGCCGGGGCTATCGCCGCGGCCGGCTACGCCCTGGCGGGGCGGCACGTGCATGTGGTGACCATCAACGACTATCTGGCCCGCCGGGACGCGGAGTGGATGGGACCGCTGATCGAGGCGATGGGACTGACGGTCGGCTGGATCACCGCCGAGTCGACCAGCGCGGAACGCAGAACGGCATACGGCTGCGACGTCACCTACGCGTCGGTCAACGAGATCGGCTTCGACGTGCTGCGCGACCAGCTAGTCACCGACGTCGACGACCTGGTGTCACCCAACCCCGACGTCGCGCTGATCGACGAGGCCGACTCGGTGCTGGTGGACGAGGCGCTGGTGCCGCTGGTGCTCGCCGGCACCACCCACCGCGAGACGCCGCGGCTCGAGATCATCAAGCTGGTCGGCCAGCTCGTGCACCACAAGAACGCCGACGACTACTTCGCCACCGACGCCGACAGCCGCAACGTGCACCTGACCGAGATGGGCGCCCGCAAGCTCGAGAAGGCGCTCGGCGGCATCGACCTGTACTCCGAGGAACACGTCGGCACCACGCTCACCGAGATCAACGTCGCTCTGCACGCCCATGTGCTGCTGCAGCGCGACGTCCACTACATCGTGCGCGACGACGCGGTGCACCTCATCAATTCGTCCCGCGGTCGCATCGCCCAGCTGCAGCGCTGGCCGGACGGCCTGCAGGCGGCCGTCGAGGCCAAGGAAGGGATCGAGACCACCGAGACCGGCGAGGTCCTCGACACCATCACCGTGCAGGCGCTGATCAACCGCTACACCACCGTCTGCGGCATGACCGGCACCGCGCTGGCCGCCGGCGAGCAGCTGCGCCAGTTCTACAAGCTCGGGGTGTCGCCGATACCGCCGAACACCCCGAACATCCGCGAGGACGAGTCCGACCGCGTCTACATCACCGCCGCCGCCAAGAACGACGCGATCGTCGAGCACATCGCGGAAGTACACGAGACCGGGCAGCCCGTCCTGGTCGGAACCCGCGACGTCGCCGAATCCGAGGACCTGTACGAGCGGCTGACCCGGCGCAATGTCCCCGCGGTGCTGCTCAACGCCAAGAACGACGCCGAAGAAGCCCAGGTGATCGCCGAGGCCGGCACCTACGGCTCGGTCACCGTATCCACCCAGATGGCCGGACGCGGCACCGACATCCGCCTGGGCGGCTCCGACGAGTCCGACCACGACCGCGTGGCCGAGCTGGGCGGGCTGCATGTGGTCGGCACCGGCCGCCACCACACCGAACGTCTGGACAATCAGCTGCGCGGCCGCGCCGGGCGTCAGGGCGACCCGGGGTCGTCGGTGTTCTTCTCGAGCTGGGAAGACGACGTGGTGGCGGCCAATCTCGACAGCAACAAGCTGCCCACCGAAACCGACGAGGACGGCCGCATTCTCAGCCCGAAGACCAACACTCTGCTCGACCATGCACAGCGGGTCGCCGAGGGCCGGCTGCTCGATGTGCACGCGAATACCTGGCGCTACAACCAGCTCATCGCCCAGCAGCGCGCCATCATCGTCGATCGGCGAAACACCTTGCTGCGCACGCCGACTGCGCGCGAGGAGCTGGAGGAGCTGGCACCCAAGCGATACAAGGAGCTGCGCGAGGAGATCTCCGAGGAACGCCTGGAAAAGATCTGCCGGCTGATCATGCTGTATCACCTCGACCGCGGCTGGGCCGATCACCTGGCCTACCTGGCCGACATCCGGGAGAGCATCCACCTGCGCGCGCTCGGGCGCCAGAACCCGCTCGACGAATTCCACCGGATGGCGGTGGACGCGTTCGCGTCGCTGGCCGCCGACGCCATCGAGGCGGCGCAGCAGACGTTCGAGACGGCGAACATCCTCGAGGACGAGCCGGGTCTGGACCTGTCCAAGCTGGCCCGCCCGACGTCGACGTGGACCTACATGGTCAATGACAACCCGTTGTCCGACGACACGCTGTCCACCCTGAGCCTGCCCGGCGTCTTCCGCTGAGTCCTCCCTCCGCCGCGCGGACCGCATCGTCACCGGGCTAATGTCACGGCACATGGAGCCAGTGCTCGCGCAGAACCGGGTCCTGACGGTGCCCAATGTGCTGAGCGTCGTCCGCCTCGGCCTGATCCCGGTCTTCGTCTACCTGATGCTGGTCACTCACACCCTCAGCTGGGCGGTGGCGATCCTGATGTTCAGCGGGTTCTCGGACTGGGCGGACGGCAAGATCGCGCGCCTGCTCAATCAGCAGTCGCGGCTGGGTATGTTGCTGGATCCGGCCGTCGACCGGCTCTACATGGTGACCGTGCCGATCGTCTTCGCGATCAGCGGCATTGCCCCGTGGTGGTTCGTGCTGGCGCTGCTGGCCCGCGACGCGGCGCTGGCCGGCACCCTGCCGCTGCTGTGGAGCCGCGGGCTGTCGGCGCTGCCGGTCTCCTATGTGGGCAAGGCCGCGACCTTCGCGCTGATGTCCGGTTTCCCGCTGGTGCTGCTGGGGCAGTGGGATGCGCTGTGGAGCCGCGTCGTGCTGGCCTGTGGCTGGGCGTTTCTGATCTGGGGGCTGTACATGTACCTGTGGGCGTTCGTGCTCTACCTCGTGCAGATGGTCCTGGTGATGCGCCGGATGCCGAAGGTCAGCCGTGGCTGAGCCCGACCGGCTGCTGGGAGGCTACGACCCCAACGCCGGCTTCAGCACCCATGATGCGGCCCGCCCCAAACGCATTCCGGTGCCGTCCCTGTTGCGCGCGTTGCTGTCCGAACATCTCGACCCCGGCTACGCGGCGGCGGCCGCCGAACGCCAGCGCCGCGCCGAACCCGAAAGCCGGCGCGAGCGCGCGTTCGGGTGGCTGTGGCAGGCGCTGGCCGCGACCCTGGTGGCGGCCGTGTTCGCGGCCGCCGTCGCCCAGGCCCGCTCGGTCGCTCCCGGGGTTCGCTCCGCGCAGCAACTGCTGGCCTCCAATGTGCGCCTGACCCAAGCCACGGCAACGCGGTTGGCGCAGCAGCGCGGCGCGCTGGCGGCCAAGGTCGATCAGGTGCAGCGCCTCGCTCTGGCGGACGACGCCGAGGGCCAACGGCTGTTGAACGGTTTGGACGCGCTCAGCCTGGCGGCCGCCAGCACGCCGGTGACCGGGCCCGGCCTGACGGTGACCGTGACCGACCCCGGCGCCGGCCCGAACCTGTCCGACGCGTCCAAGCAACGGGTCAGCGGCAGTCAGCAGATCATCCTCGACCGCGACCTGCAACTCGTCGTGAATTCGTTGTGGGCCAGTGGCGCGGAAGCTATTTCGGTCGACGGTGCCAGAATCGGGCCCAACGTGACCATCCGGCAGGCCGGGGGTGCAATCCTGGTCGACAACAACCCGACCACCAGTCCGTACACCATCCTGGCGGTCGGCCCGTCGAAGGCGATGCGGGACACCTTCGATCGCAGTCCCGGATTGCGTCGGCTTAGGCTGCTGGAGGCCTCCTACGGGGTAGGCGTCAGTGTGAACCTCGGCGACAGCCTGGCTCTGCCGGCCGGAGCGATCCGGGACATCAAGTTCGCCAGAGAGATTGGGCCCAAGTGATCGGTATCGCCGCGCTCGTCATCGGCATCGTGCTGGGGCTGGTGTTTCATCCCAGCGTTCCCGAGGTCATCCAGCCGTATCTGCCGATCGCGGTGGTCGCCGCGCTCGACGCGGTGTTCGGTGGGTTGCGCGCCTACCTGGAGCGGATCTTCGACCCGAAGGTCTTCGTTGTCTCGTTCGTGTTTAACGTCCTTGTCGCGGCACTGATCGTCTACGTCGGCGACCAACTGGGCGTCGGCACCCAGCTGTCGACGGCGATCATCGTGGTGCTGGGAATCCGGATCTTCGGCAACGCGGCCGCGCTGCGCCGCCGGCTGTTCGGAGCGTGACGAGATGTCCGACGGCGAGCCGAACCCCCACGAGAAGGACGAAAAGCCCGTCCACCACGGGCGGCACGAGCTGCCGGCAAAGCGTTCGAACGGTGGCCGGACCGGTCTGCGGGCGGCGCTGACCGGCGGCAGGTCCCGACTGGTGTTCGGCAGCCTGGCGGTGTTGCTGTGCCTGGTCCTGGGGATAGCGATCGTTACCCAGGTGCGGCAGAACGAATCCGGCGATTCCCTGGAGACCGCCCGTCCCGCGGACCTGCTCGTGCTGCTGGACTCGTTGCGGCAGCGCGAGGCGACGCTGAGCACCGAGGTGGCCGATCTGCAGAACACCCTGAACGCGTTGCAGGCCTCGGGCAACACCGACCAGGCCGCGATCGAGAGCGCGCAGGCGAGACTGGCCGCGTTGTCCATCCTGGCCGGCGCGGTGGGGGCGACCGGCCCGGGCGTGACCGTGAAGATCGAGGATCCCGGGCCCGGCGTCGCACCCGAAGTGATGCTCGACGTCATCAACGAGCTGCGCGCGGCGGGCGCCGAGGCGGTCGAGATCAACGATGCCCGACAGTCCGTGCGGGTCGGTGTCGACACCTGGGTCACCGGCTCGGCGGGTGCCCTCACCATCGACAGCAAGCCGTTCTCGCCGCCGTATTCGATTCTGGCGATTGGTGATCCGCCCACGCTGGCCGCGGCCATGAACATCCCGGGCGGGGCCGAGGACAGCGTCAAGCGGGTGGGCGGCCGGATGTCGGTGCAGCAGGCCGACCGCATCGAGGTGACCACCTTGCGACAACCAAAACCGCACCAATACGCTCAGCCCGGCAAGTGAACCAACACCGACCAGAACAGGATCACCGTGACCGATATCCCGTCCGATCTGCACTACACCACCGAACACGAGTGGGTTCGCCGCAGCGCGGAAGACACCGTCCGGGTCGGGATCACCGATTTCGCTCAGTCGGCGCTGGGTGACGTGGTGTTCGTTCAGTTGCCCGATGTGGGCGCCGAGCTCAGTGCCGGCGACTCGTTCGGTGAGGTGGAATCGACGAAGTCGGTGTCCGATCTCTACGCCCCGATCTCGGGCAAGGTGTCCGCGGTCAACGGTGAGCTGGAGAGCACACCGCAGCTGCTCAACTCCGATCCCTACGGCGAAGGATGGTTGCTGGAGCTCCAGGTCGACAGCGCCGACGTCGGCGAACTGGACACGGCGATCGCGGGACTGCTCGACGCTGAGGCGTACCGCGGCACGCTGACCGAATGACGGTTGCTAAGGTCCCGAAAGCGTTGCGTGGCAGGATCCGGGACCGGTCGGGGGATTCGGTAGATCTAGGAGAAGCCGGGATGTCGGGCTTAGGATCCTGCAGGGGTCGGCACACGGCCGACCCGTGCGCGGTACGGTCAAGACATCGGTTATTTCAAGCAGTGAACAGCAGCGCAGTACAGGCGGTAGATCCGAGTGGGCGACCGGCCGAACGGCCCGGTCAGACAACGCCACAGCGGCCAGTGAGGAGCAGCGGGTGACGGGAATGGATAACGACCAGAGTGATGAAGTCACCGTGGAGACCACCTCGGTCTTCCGCGCCGACTTCCTCAACGAACTGGACGCGCCCGCTCAGTCGGGTACCGAGAGTTCGGTGTCCGGGGTGGAGGGCCTCCCGGCGGGCTCGGCGTTGCTGGTCGTCAAACGCGGACCCAACGCCGGTTCCCGCTTCCTGCTGGACCAGGCCATCACTTCCGCCGGCCGGCACCCCGATAGCGACATCTTCCTCGACGACGTGACGGTGAGCCGCCGCCACGCTGAATTCCGTTTGGAAGGCGGCGAGTTCAGCGTCGTCGACGTGGGCAGCTTGAACGGCACCTACGTCAATCGCGAGCCGGTGGACTCCGCCGTGCTGGCCAATGGCGACGAAGTTCAGATCGGCAAGTTCCGTCTGGTATTCCTGACCGGCCCCAAGGGTGACGACGACGGGGGATCCGGGGGCCAGTGACCGCGCCCGATAGCCCTGCGCTCGCCGGGATGTCGATCGGGGCGGTCCTGGACTTGCTGCGACCTGATTTTCCCGACGTCACAATCTCCAAGATTCGTTTCTTGGAGGCCGAAGGGCTGGTGACGCCCCAACGCGCGGCGTCGGGTTATCGGAGGTTCACGGCCTACGACTGTGCGCGGCTGCGCTTCATCCTCACCGCGCAACGGGATCACTACCTGCCTCTGAAGGTGATCAGGGCTCAGCTGGACGCGCTGCCCGACGGGGAACTGCCGGCGGTCGGGTCTCCCTACGGCGTACCGCGATTGGTCACGGTCGCCGACGGCGCCGGCTCCGAAGCGGTCTCCGACTCGGTGGCGCCGCCGCGTATCCGGCTCAGTCGCGAAGACCTGCTGGAACGGTCGGGCGTAGACGACCAGCTGCTGACCGCCCTACTCAAGGCCGGCGTGATCACCACCGGCCCGGCCGGTTTTTTCGACGAACACGCCGTGGTGATACTTCAATGTGCGCGGGCGCTGGCCGATTACGGCGTCGAACCCAGACATCTGCGTGCGTTTCGTTCCGCGGCCGACCGCCAGTCGGACCTGATCGCCCAGATCGCCGGTCCGCTGGTCAAGGCGGACAAAGCCGGCGCGCGCGACCGTGCCGACGACCTGGCGCGAGAGGTGGCCGCGCTGGCAATCACCTTGCACACCTCACTGATCAAGTCCGCCGTCCGCGACGTACTGCACCGCTGAGGACTAGACTTCCTTCGACAGCTGGTATTCGGCGAATTGAGTCACAGCAGCGCGTGCGGAGGGCAGACACAGATGGGTGAAGTTCGTGTTGTCGGCATTCGCGTCGAGCAGCCCCAGAACCAGCCGGTGCTGTTGCTGCGCGAGGCAAACGGTGACCGCTATCTGCCGATCTGGATCGGCCAGTCGGAGGCCGCGGCCATCGCGCTCGAGCAACAGGGGGTGGAGCCACCCCGGCCGCTGACTCACGATCTGATCAGGGATCTCATTGCCGCACTTGGGCATTCGCTTAAAGAGGTCCGCATCGTCGATTTGCAGGAAGGCACGTTTTACGCCGACCTGATCTTCGACCGCGACATCAAGGTGTCGGCCCGGCCGTCGGACTCGGTCGCGATCGCCCTGCGGGTCGGTGTCCCGATCTACGTCGAGGAGGACGTTCTCGCCCAGGCCGGTCTGTTGATTCCCGACGAGGGTGACGAAGAGGCCAGCAGTGCCGTCCGCGAGGACGAGGTGGAGAAGTTCAAGGAGTTTCTCGACAGCGTCTCCCCGGACGACTTCAAGGCGACCTGAGCGGCATACGCCCGTGTCGACCGGGTACCCCCCGCATGTCACGGATGCGTCTCATATCACACAACGGATTGTCGACACGCCTGGCAGATATCGCCGACTGATCCGGGCGGCAGCCATACTTTGTTGACGAGTTGATGATCGACCACAGCACAGCGGCCACCGAACAGCGTATGCTCTCAAACACTCGAACCTGAGATAACGTGGCTGTTGGGGCAGCCAGTGCCGCAGCTAGTGACAACAGCGCGATCGGCGAGAGGACGCACCGTGAGCGAGCAGCCACGTCAAGGACAGCTGGATCTTGCTGAAAACCCGGCCACCGCGCCGAAAGCCAACAGCAGCGCCGCCGAACCCGTTCAGCCCGGGTTGTTCCCGGACGATTCGGTGCCCGACGAACTGGTCGGTTACCGCGGACCGAGTGCCTGCCAGATCGCCGGCATCACCTACCGCCAGCTGGACTACTGGGCCCGCACCTCGTTGGTGGTGCCCTCCATCCGCAGCGCGGCCGGGTCGGGCAGCCAGCGGCTCTACTCGTTCAAAGACATCCTGGTCCTCAAAATCGTCAAACGGCTTCTGGACACCGGGATCTCGCTGCACAACATCCGGGTCGCGGTCGACCACCTGCGCCAGCGCGGCGTGCAGGACCTGGCCAACATCACTCTCTTCTCCGACGGCACCAGCGTGTACGAGTGCACGTCGGCCGAAGAGGTCGTGGACCTGCTGCAGGGCGGCCAGGGCGTGTTCGGCATCGCCGTCTCGGGCGCGATGCGCGAGCTGACCGGCGTCATCGCCGACTTCCCGGGTGAGCGGGCCGACGGCGGCGAATCGATCGCCGCGCCCGAGGACGAGCTGGCCTCCCGGCGCAAGCACCGCGACCGCAAGATCGGCTAGCTGCCCGGCGGCGTAAACTGGTAGCCGCATCGCCCTCGCGCGGGAGAGTTCCGTGGCCGCCAGCTACGGACGCCGAAGGAGCAATACCTCTCCGTCAACCTCTCAGGCACCCGGACCGCCCGAGACAACGATGCCTCTGGAAAGTGACTGTGGCCCGTATTGGTCACCGTCCGCCGATGGGGAAAGGCGCCTGCCGCGCCGAATCTCTCAGGCGCCCGATGTGCGGGTGAAGACAGAGGGAGAGGGCCCCGCACTCAGTGGTGCCCTACGTCAGGAGATCTTCGCGTGTCCGACCATCTCACGTTCGCCGACCGGCACATCGGCCTGGACAGCTCGGCCGTCAAGAGAATGCTTGACGTCATCGGCGTCGACTCGCTGGACGAACTGGCCGCCAAGGCAGTGCCCAGCGGCATCCTCGACACACTGACCGCCGGTGGTCTCGCCCCCGGCCTGGACGCCCTCCCGCAGGCCGCCACCGAGGCCGAGGCGTTGGCCGAGCTGCGGGTGCTGGCCGACAGCAACACCATCGCCGTGTCGATGATCGGGCAGGGCTACTACGACACGCTCACCCCGCCGGTGCTGCTGCGCAACATCATGGAGAACCCGGCCTGGTACACCGCGTACACCCCGTATCAGCCCGAGATCAGCCAGGGCCGCCTGGAGGCGCTGCTGAACTTCCAGACGATGGTGACCGACCTCACCGGCCTCGAGATCGCCAACGCCTCGATGCTCGACGAGGGCACCGCGGCCGCCGAGGCCATGACACTGATGCACCGGGCCTACCGGGGGCCGGCGAACCGGCTCGCCGTGGACGTCGACGTGTTCGCGCAGACCGCCGCGATCCTGACCACCCGCGCTAAGCCGCTGAACATCGAGATCGTCACCGCCGACCTGCGGGACGGGCTGCCCGAGGGCGACTTCTTCGGGGTGATCGCCCAGCTGCCCGGGTCCAGCGGGCGGATCACGGACTGGGGCGCGCTGGTGCGCCAGGCGCACGACCGCGGGGCGCTGGTGGCCATCGGAGCCGACCTGCTGGCCCTGACCCTGCTGCCACCGCCCGGCGAGATCGGCGCCGACGTCGCGTTCGGCACCACCCAACGGTTCGGCGTGCCAATGGGATTCGGCGGCCCGCACGCCGGTTACCTGGCGGTGCACACCAAGCACGCCCGGCAGTTGCCGGGACGCCTGGTCGGGGTGTCCAAAGACGCCGACGGCAACGACGCATACCGCCTGGCATTGCAGACCCGTGAACAGCACATCCGCCGCGACAAGGCCACCAGCAACATCTGTACCGCGCAGGTGCTGCTTGCGGTGATGGCAGCCATGTACGCCAGCTATCACGGCCCCGAGGGCTTGACCGCCATCGCGCGCCGGGTGCACACCCAGGCCGAGACCATCGCCGGCGCCCTGGGCGAGGCGCTGGTGCACGACGACTTCTTCGACACCGTGCTGGCGCACGTGCCGGACCGCGCCGACGAGGTGGTGGCCGCGGCGAAAGATAGGGGAATCAACCTGTGGCGCGTCGATGCCGACCACGTGTCGATCGCCTGCGACGAAGCCACCACCGACGCTCACGTCGCGGCGGTGCTGGCCGCGTTCGGCCTACCGGCCGGCCAGCCCCTGAGTTTTGAAATCAACACTCGCACATCGGAATTCCTTACCCATCCGGCCTTCCACCGGTACCGCACCGAGACGTCGATGATGCGCTACCTGCGCACCCTGGCGGACAAGGACATCGCGTTGGACCGCAGCATGATTCCGCTCGGCTCCTGCACCATGAAGCTCAATGCGGCAGCGGAGATGGAGTCCATCACCTGGCCGGAGTTCGGGCGTCAGCATCCGTTCGCCCCGGCGTCCGACACCGTCGGCCTGCGCCGCTTGATCGGTGACCTGGAAAGCTGGCTGGTCGCCATCACGGGCTACGACGCCGTCTCGCTGCAACCCAACGCGGGTTCCCAGGGCGAGTACGCGGGGCTGCTGGCAATCCACGACTACCATGCCAGCCGGGGCGAACCGCACCGCGACATCTGCCTGATCCCGTCCAGCGCGCACGGCACCAACGCCGCCTCGGCCGCGCTGGCCGGGATGCGGGTGGTAGTGGTCGGGTGTCACGAGAACGGCGACGTCGACCTCGACGATCTACGGGCCAAGGTCGGTGAACACGCGGACCGACTCTCGGCGCTGATGATCACCTATCCGTCCACCCACGGCGTCTACGAGCACGACATCGCCGACATCTGCGCGGCCGTGCACGACGCCGGCGGCCAGGTGTACGTCGACGGCGCCAACCTGAATGCGCTGGTGGGCCTGGCCCGGCCGGGCAAGTTCGGCGGCGACGTCAGCCACCTGAACCTGCACAAGACGTTCTGCATCCCGCACGGCGGCGGCGGCCCGGGCGTCGGCCCGGTGGCGGTGCGCTCGCACCTGGCGCAGTTCCTGCCCGGCCACCCGCACGCCCCCGAACTTCCCCAGGGCCACCCGGTGTCCGCGGCGCCCTACGGGTCGGCGTCGATCCTGCCGATCAGCTGGGCCTACATCCGGATGATGGGCGGGGACGGGCTGCGGGCAGCATCGCTGACCGCGATCGCGTCGGCCAACTACATCGCGCGGCGCCTCGACGAGTACTTCCCGGTGCTCTACACCGGCGAGAACGGGATGGTCGCCCATGAGTGCATCCTGGATCTGCGCGGTATCACCAAGGCCACCGGCGTGACGGTCGACGATGTTGCGAAGCGGTTGGCGGACTACGGCTTTCACGCGCCCACCATGAGCTTCCCGGTGGCCGGCACCTTGATGGTGGAGCCCACCGAGAGCGAGAGCCTGGCCGAGGTGGACGCGTTCTGCGAGGCGATGATCGGCATTCGCGGGGAGATCGACCGCGTCGGTTCCGGACAGTGGCCGGTGGACGACAACCCGCTGCGCGGCGCCCCGCACACCGCCGAGTGCCTGGTGGCGTCGGAGTGGAACCACCCGTACACCCGCGAGGAAGCCGCGTACCCGTTGGGCAAGGCAATCCGGCCGAAGGTGTGGCCCCCGGTACGCCGCATCGACGGCGCCTACGGCGACCGCAACCTGGTCTGCTCCTGCCCGCCGGTCGAAGCGTTCGCTTAAGGGGCTTCCGGGGTCAGCCGAAGCGGTCGAGGATTGCCGCGGCGATCTCGCCGGGGGCGTCCTCCTGGATGAAGTGATTGGCCGTGGGCAACTCGACCAGCACATGGTCGGGGAACGCCGCCCGCATGTGCGGCAGCGACGGTCCGGGGCGGAACGCGAAATCCTTCATGCCCCAGACGAAGAGGGCGGGCTTGCCGCCGAGCGTGGCCGGCACTTCCCGGCCAAGTCGTTCCAGCAGGGGATGGGCGGCCAGGATCTGCTTGGGCATCTCGGCGACACCTTTGCGCGCTTGGGCGTTCGGCTGCACCGCCCGATAGTGCTCCATCTCGGCCGGGCTCAGTTTGCGCGTCGTCCCCGCCGGAATCATCTGCTCCACAAAGAAATTGCGTTGCAGGATGGCCCATTGCAGGGGCGGGCTGCCCATCACCCGACTGAAGATCTTGGTGGTCAACACATCCGTCGGCCAGAACCAGGTGTTGCCCAATACGACACCGCGGATCCGGTCGGCACGCTCGACCGCCACGGCCATGCTGACCGGGCCGCCCCAGTCCTGTCCCATCGTCACGAATCCGTCGAGACCCAGGTGGTCGACGAACTCTCCGACGACGCGGGCGTGCTCGTCGATCTTGTACCCGAAGCCGGCCGGGCGCTCGGACAGGCCGAAGCCGAGGTAATCCGGTGCGATACAACGGAATCGGCCCCGCAGGGCCTTGATGATGTCGCGGTAGAGGAAACTCCAGGTGGGGTTGCCGTGGCAGAAGAGGATGGGCGGGCCGTCACCCTCGTCGATGTAGTGGACCCGGCCCCGCGAGCTGTCGAACCAGCGTGACTCGAACGGATACAGCTCGGGATCCGGGGTGAAGTCCATCCGGGCCGCCTCAGCTTAGGAAGTTGTTGACGGCAGTGCCTAAATCCGGTCCAGCGGAGGTCGGCAGGTTCTGATAGTTGCCGCCGCTGAGCCGGGCGACCGCTTCCCAGGTGGCCCGGTCCGGGTCCCCGCCGAAGTCGATGACGTTGACCGCCACGGGTCTGGCCGGGTCGGCGCTGTTCTTGATGAAGTCCTGCAGGCCGGGGCCGTCCAGACTCTGGTCGGTGTGCGGCCCGGCGGTGATCACCAGAATCGAATTCTCTTGGCCGGCGCGGTAGTTGGCCAGCATCTCCTGATAGATCATCCGCAGTGTGGTGAACGACACCGCCCCGCCGCCGGAGGAATACTGCTTGTCCAGCGCCGCCGCGAGCGCCGCCGAGCGGGGCTGACCGTTGACCTGGTCGGCCAGCGGCCCGGCCGGCACTTCGGCGCGTCCTTCGTGGCCGTCGAAGGTCCACAGCCCGATGACCGCCGTGGGCGGCAACGCCTTGATCCGGCCGTCGAGCGCCGCGATGACATTGGCCAGCCGGGTCTTGCCGCCGCCATCGTCGTTCGGCAGCGACTGGTCCAGCATGATCGTGGCGGCGACACCGATCGACGGGGTGGCCATGGTGTCGGCCAGCGTGGCGCGCAGGGCGTCGTCGCCGACCGACAAAGTGGCGGGCAAGGCCGCGAAGCTGGTCACCGGGCTGCTCGGCGGCTTGACACCGTTGACCCGGAATCCCGCCTTCGCGAGCTTCGCAAGCTGCTCGGGGGTGTGCATGTACCGCGCAAAGGCGCTCGCGGCGGTGGTCTGTTCCTGCTTCAGCCAGGAGCCACTGAGCAACACCGTCGGGTAGTCGGCCACCGGGACCGGGCCGGGCGGGGTCCAGGATCCCAACTTGCTCTTGGCATCCGAGATCGACTGGCCGCGCGCGAACAGCTGCTGCTCGGTGGTGACGACCGCGTGAACCGGGGCGGCGGCCACCTCCTCGGCCTTCGAGCCCGGCTTCAGCAACGCGTTCATCGCCTCGTTCAGCGAGTCGTCGGGCAGTTTGGGTTGCCCGCTCACCAGGGTGCGTACCGCGGCGCTACCGGCCGTCGGCGGCGCGCCGGCGGGCGCCGACGCCGCGGCGATGGCCTCGCCGGCCAGGAATGACGCGTCGCCGTTGCCGGCCACCGGCAGGGCCAGTCGCAGCGACCCCCAGTTCGCCATGGACGTCGGATTCGATTGCAGGCCGGGCAATGCCGCCCAGTTCTGCTTGGACAGGGGCTGGCTGAACTCCGGTCGTATCGCCAGCAGGACCGGCGAGGTCACCAGCGAGCGGCTGTCGCTGACGATCTTCTGCCCGGCGGCACCGGACAGCCGGGCCGCGGAGATCGAACTTCCCGGAATCCACAGGCCGGGCTGGGCACCCAGCTCGGCCGGCCATTTGCCGATGAAGCCGCTGATGACGGCGTCGGAGTTGGCGGCTTTGACGGTGACGTCGACACAGCGGTCGCCGATGGGGCCCGCTTGCTTGTTATAGCCGTCGGCGAGCTCCTCCACCTGGTCGGCGATCGACGGGTCGGCCAGGACCGCGACGGCGTCCTTGCCGCCCGCGCAGTTCGCGGCGGCCGTGTGCGAACGGTGCGACAGCGCGTCGCCGATGAACTGCCACAGGATCACCCCCGCAACCACCACGACGACGGTGACCAGGGCGACGATCACACCGATGCTGACACCGCGCCGGCCACCGGCACTGCGGTGCCCGCCCTGCCAATCCCGGAGCCCGCGGTGGCTCGCCCGCAACGGCGGCGGTGGGGGAGCCGTCGCCGCGGGCTCTTCGGCCGTCGGCTCGTGATCGGCCGGCGGCTCCGCCTCGGCCGGGCGGAACCCGAACTCGGGATAGTCATCGCCAGCCGGTTGGCCGTATTCGTCACCGAATCGCCCCGCACCCCAGGCATCGGGTTCGTCGACATGCTCGTCGAACGGCTCGGGTTCGGGATCGGGCAGGGAATCCCCGGAGTCGGGCTTGCTGTGCCTACCCATGCGGGTGTCTGCGTCCTCTCCTTCGAATCTTGGTCAGGTCGCCAAGGTCAGCTCACGCGCCGGCGCGAGCTTTGAACTCGCGGCGCCGGCGGTGCAGGATCGGCTCGGTGTAGCCGTTGGGCTGCTGACCACCGGCCAGGATCAGCTCCTGGGCGGCCAGGAACGCGATGCTGTCGTCGAAGTTGGGCGCCATCGGCCGGTAGGCCGGGTCACCCTCGTTCTGCTTGTCGACCAGCGGCGCCATCCGTTCCAGGCTCGCCCGCACGTCCTCGCTGGTGATCACGCCGTGGCGCAGCCAGTTGGCCAGCAACTGGCTGGAGATGCGCAGGGTGGCGCGGTCCTCCATGAGCGCGACGTTGTGGATGTCGGGCACCTTCGAGCAACCGACACCCTGTTCGACCCAGCGCACCACGTAACCCAGGATGGACTGGCAGTTGTTGTCGACCTCTTCGCGGATCTCCTCGGGCGCCCAGGCCAGCTCCTTGGCCAGCGGGATGGTCAACAGCTCGTCGAGGGTGGTCCGCTTCTTGCCGGCCAGTTCGTCCTGGACGGCACTGACATCCACCTGGTGGTAGTGCATGGCGTGCAGGGTCGCCGCCGTCGGCGACGGCACCCACGCGGTGGTGGCGCCGGCCTTGGGCTGGCCGATCTTCTGCTCTACCATGTCGGCCATCAACTCGGTCATCGCCCACATGCCCTTGCCGATTTGCGCCTTGCCCTTGAACCCGGCGGCCAGACCGGTGTCGACGTTGGCGTCCTCGTAGGCCTTGATCCAGGTGCTGTTCTTCATCGCGCCCTTGCGGATCATCGGGCCGGCTTCCATCGACGTGTGGATCTCGTCCCCGGTGCGGTCCAGGAACCCGGTGTTGATGAACACGACGCGGTCGGCGGCGGCTTTGATACACGCCTTCAAGTTGACCGTCGTACGCCGTTCCTCGTCCATGATGCCGACCTTGAGGGTGGCCTGGGGCAATCCGAGCACGTCCTCGACGCGGCTGAACAGCTCGCAGGTGAACGCGACCTCTTCGGGGCCGTGCATCTTCGGCTTCACGATGTACACCGAGCCGGTGCGGCTGTTCTGCAGCGGTCCGTTCTCATCGCCGGTACGCAGGCCATGGATCGCGATGAGTCCGGTGAACAGCGCGTCCTGAATGCCCTCGGGCACCTCATTACCCTCGGCGTCGACGATGGCGTCGTTGGTCATCAGGTGACCGACGTTGCGGACGAACAGCAGGCTGCGTCCGGGCAGCGTCAGCTCCCCGCCGTCGGGGGTCGCGTAGGTGCGGTCCGGGTTGAGCACGCGGGTGAACGTCTTGTCGCCCTTGCTCACCTCTTCGGAGAGGTCGCCCCGGTTGAGGCCGAGCCAGTTGCGGTAGCCGAGCACCTTGTCGTCGGCGTCGACCGCGGTCACCGAGTCCTCGAAGTCCATGATCGTGGTGATCGCGGACTCCAGGACCACGTCCTTGATGCCGGCCGCGTCGGTCGCACCGATCGGCGACTGGGGGTCGATCAGGATTTCGATGTGAAGGCCGTTGTTGACCAGCAGCACCGACCAGCTGGGCGAGCCCAGCTCACCGGAGTACCCGAGAAACTTGTCCGGGCTGGCCAGGCCGGTCGAGTCGGAGTCGAGCGCGACCTGCAACTGGCCGTTGTCGATGCTCACGCCGGTGGCGTCGGCCCAGGATCCCGACGCCAGCGGCACCGCGCCGTCGAGGAACTTGCGGGCGTAGGCGATGACCTTGTCACCGCGCACCTTGTTGTAGCCGGAGCCCTTCTCGGCTCCGTCTTCCTCCGAGATGACGTCGGTGCCGTACAACGCGTCGTACAGCGACCCCCATCGCGCGTTCGCGGCGTTGAGCGCGAACCGCGCGTTGAGCACCGGCACCACCAGCTGCGGACCCGCGGTGCTGGTGATCTCGTCGTCGACGCCGGAGGTGGTGATGGTGAAGTCGTCCGGTTCCGGCTGCAGGTAGCCGATCTCGGTGAGGAACTGGCGGTAGGCGTCCTGGTCGACCGGGGCGATCACCCGCTGCTTGTGCCACTTGTCGATCTGGGCCTGCAGCTCGTCGCGGGTCGCCAGCAGTTCCTGGTTGCGGGGCGTGAGGTCGGTGACGACTTTGTCGACACCCGCCCAGAAGCTGTCCGGGTCGATACCGGTGCCGGGCAGCGCCTCGTTGTTCACGAAGTCATGGAGCACGCGAGCCACGCGCAGGTTGCCTTCGGTCACCCGATCAGTCATCGTTCTCCTCCGTAATGGCCTTACCGGCCCCTCACCAACCTCGCCGAACCATCTCCGGACCCGCCGACTAGCTACCGTCAGACTACCGATGGGTAGCTCGACGAGCCTAGCCCGGCCGACCCTCAATGCCAGGTCACGGCGCGCTGACAGCTTCGCCCGCAGCAGCGCGGCGGGCCATGTGAATCGCTTCCTGGCAACGCGGACACATGGGATTTCGTTCCCGACAGCACTTGTCTGGTACCCGCGGCCGCTCAGATCATACGGGCTTGTTGATCACTCTCGGGGCGCGCGGTCGCGCATGCTGCCGACGAGGTCCTCCACCAGATCCTCCAGCGCCACCAGCGCCACCACCTCCCCGTCATCGGCCGTCACCAGCGCGAGGTGGCTGTTGCTGCGGCGCATCCGCGACAGTGCATCGGGCAATCCCAGCGCCTGCGGAATCGTCGGCAGTGGGCGCACCAGCGCCCGGCCGATCACCGTGTGTGGATTGTCACCGAGGGCGAGCACATCCTTGATGTGCAGGTAGCCGATGTAGTTGCCGTCGCGGTCGACCACCGGGAAACGGGAGTAGCCGGTCTGTGCCAGGGCCTCTTCGACCGCACCGATGGTGGGCCCGGAACTCGCCGATGCCACCGGGACTGCGTGGACTTTCGCCAGCGGAACCGCGACATCTCCGACCACCCGGGTGCGCACCCGCAGTGCGCGGGTCAGGCGGACGTGCTCTTCCTTGTCGAGCAGACCTTCGGAGAGCGATTCGGCGATCAACTCCGAGAGCTCCGCGGTGGACACCGTGATGTCGAGTTCGTCTTTGGGTTCCACACCCAGCAGCCGCAGTATCCCGTTCGCGCATTTGTTGTAGAACACGATGACCGGGCGCGCGGCGCGCACATAGGGCAGGTAGGCCGGGACCAACAGCATCGCGGTGCGCTCCGGGCCAGCCAGCGCGATGTTCTTGGGCACCATCTCGCCCAGCAGCACGTGCAGCGTCACCACCAGGCCCAACGCCAGGATGAAGGCCAGGGTGTGGACCAGTGCGGGATGAATTCCGGTCAGCTCGAACGCCGACTGCAGCAGCGAGGCGACCGCAGGTTCGGCGATCCGCCCGAGCATCAGCGATGCCACTGTGACACCCAGTTGAGCGCCGGCCAGCATCGCCGGTAGCTGTTCGCCGGCGCGGATGACGGTGACCGCGCTGGCCCGGCCCTGCTCGGCGAGCGCTTCCAGGCGGTCGCGGCGGGCCGAGATCATCGCGAACTCCGCGCTGACGAAGAAGGCGTTGAGGGCGATCAAGAATATCGCCAGCAGTACCGCCACGATGGAGTTCATCGCTCGTCCCTGCTCAATCGGGGCAGTTCTTTGAGCTCCAGCAGGTCCAGCCGGCGCCCGTCCAGCCGCACCACCTTGGCCTCCCAGCGCATCGTTTCGTCGGGCAGGCCGTTCCGGTTCAGGGCGGGGAGCTCGACGGTCTCACCCGCCATCGGGATGTGGCCCAACTGGCGCAGCACCAGACCACCGATCGTCTCGTACGGCCCTTCCGGCGCCCGGTACCCGATCGCGGTCTCCACTTCGTCGATACGAAGCAAACCCGACACCCGCCAGCCGCTGCCGTAGGCCACCACATCCGGGGTCGCGTCATCGTGCTCATCGCGCACGTCACCGACGATCTCTTCGATCAGGTCTTCGACCGTGACCATGCCGGCCGTGCCGCCGTACTCGTCCACCACCATCGCGGTCTGCAGCGAGTTGGCGCGGATCTGAGCCATCACCGCATCGCCGTCCAGCGTCGAAGGCACCACCGCGACCGGTTTGACCACCGTCCGCAACAGGGTGTGCGCCCGCTGCGCGGCCGGCACCTGGAAGGCCTGCTTGACATGCACGATGCCCACGGTCTCGTCCAGATCGCCCTGCACGACCGGGAACCGGGAGAACCCTGTGGCGGCGACCGCGGCCACCAGGTCGACAACGGTGTCGTCGGTCTGCAGGGCCACGATCTTGGACCGTGGGGTCATCAGCTCCTCGGCCGTACGGGTGCCGAACTGCAGTGAGCGGTGCATCAGCGACGCGGTGACGTCGTCCAGGGAGCCCCGGCGTGCCGAGGTGCGTACCAGCGAGACCAGTTCCTGGGGAGTGCGCGCCGAGCGCAGTTCTTCGGCCGGCTCGATGCCGAGCCGGCGCACTATCCAGTTCGCCGCCCCGTTGGTCATCCGGATCGCGGGCGTGAACAGCACCGAGAACAGCCACTGTGGCAACACCACCGCCCGGGCGGTCCGCAGCGGCCGCGCGACACCCAGGTACTTGGGCACCAGCTCCCCGAACACCATCGACACCGACGTGACCACCACCAGCGCCAATGCCGCGGTGATGGTGTCGGCCAGCTTGTCGGAGACGCCGAGCGCGTCCAACCACGGATGCGGCAGGTTGGCCACTAACGGCTCGGTCAGATAACCGGTGGCCAGGGTGGTGATCGAGATACCCAACTGCGCGCCCGAGAGCTGGAAGGACAGCCTGCGGTGGGCCCGCCGGATCAGGCGGTCCCGGCCGCCGCCACTGCGCGCGTTGGCTTCCACAGCGCTGCGGTCCAGGGCGGTCAGGGAAAACTCGGAGGCGACGAAGACCGCGGTGCCGAAGGTCAGCGCCAGGATCGCCAGCACACTGAGCAAGGTGCCGGAGTGATTCATGGGTTATTCACCAACCGGTGGGCAACGGATGCCCCTCGGCGAAGCCGGCGGCGGACTGCACCCCGACGACCGCCCGCTCGTACAGCTCCTCCAGGTTCGCGGCACCCACGTAGGTGCAGGTGCTGCGCACGCCGGAGGTGATGTGGTCGATCAGGTCCTCCACCCCGCCGCGGTCGGGGTCCAGACCCATCCGCGACGTCGAGATGCCCTCCTCGAACAGGGCCTTGCGGGCCCGGTCGAACTGGCTTTCGGCGCCGGAGCGGGCGACCACCGCCCGCTTGGACGCCATGCCGTAGCTCTCTTTGTACGGTTGGTTGTCGCGGTCGCGCATCAGGTCGCCCGGCGACTCGTAGGTCCCGGCGAACCACGACCCGATCATCACATTGGACGCACCGGCGGCCAACGCCAGGGCCACGTCCCTCGGGTGCCGGATGCCACCGTCGGCCCACACGTGTCCGCCCAGTTCTCTTGCGGCAGAGGCACATTCGACTACAGCGGAGAACTGTGGGCGGCCCACGCCGGTCATCATCCGGGTGGTGCACATCGCACCGGGCCCGACGCCGACCTTCACGATGCCGGCGCCGGCCTCGATCAGGTCCCGGGTTCCCTGGGCTGACACCACGTTCCCGGCCACCAGCGGCACACCCAGCTTCATCGAGGCGACCATCTTGATCGCCTCCAGCGTCTTGACCTGATGCCCGTGCGCGGTGTCGATGACCAGGACGTCGACACCCGCCTCGGCCAGCGCCTGGGCCTTCGAGGCGACCTCGCCGTTGATGCCGACTGCCGCGCCGACCCGCAGCCGCCCCGTGCTGTCGAGAGCCGGGCTGTAGATCCCGGTTCGTACCGCGGCGGTGCGCGTCAGCACCCCGGCCAGGGTCCCATCGGTGTGGGTGAGGACCGCCACGCCGATCGGCGCATGCTCGAGGAGGTCGAAAACCTTGCGCGGTTCGGTGCCCGCCGGTGCGGTGACGAAATCCGTGACGGCGATGTCGCGCACCCGGGTGAACCGGTCCACGCCTACGCACGCCGATTCGCGGACCAACCCGATGGGACGGCCCTCGAACACCACCACCGCGACCCCGTGGGCGCGCTTGTGGATCAGCGCGATCGCGTCGGACACCGAATCGTCGGGCGCCAGCGTCACCGGGGTGTCGAGCACCAGGTCGCGGCTCTTGACGAACTCCACCGTCTGCTGCACGGCAGGAATGGGCAGATCCTGCGGGACGATCACGATCCCACCCCGGCGGGCCACCGTCTCGGCCATCCGCTTGCCCGCGACCGCGGTCATGTTGGCGACCACGACCGGGATGGTGGTGCCCGAACCGTCAGCCGTCGACAGGTCCACGTCGAACCGCGACGCGACATCGGACCGGTTGGGCACGATGAACACGTCGTTGTAGGTCAGGTCAAATGCCGGGCGGTGCCCGTCCAGGAACTTCATCGTCTCTCGCTAGGCAGGAACTTCGCTTCGGTCTCCACTCCACAGGGTGTGGAACTTCTTGCCCGGTTCCTCGTCGGTGCGCCCGTAGGTGTGCGCGCCGAAGAAATCGCGCAGGCCCTGGGTCAGCGCGGCGGGCAGCCGTTCGGTGCGCAACCCGTCGTAATAGGACAGCGCCGAGGAGAACCCCGGGATCGGGATACCCAACTGCGTGGCCGTCACCACCACGCGCCGCCAACTGTCGATGGCCGCTTCGATCGCGCTGCGGAAATACGGGGCGACGATCAGCGTGGGCAGGTCGGGGTCCTCGTCGAAGGCTTCTTTGATCCGGTTGAGGAACTTGGCCCGGATGATGCAGCCGCCGCGCCAGATGGTCGCGAGGTCGCCGGGCGTGACTCCCCAGTCGTACTCGGCGCTGCCCGCCTGGATCTGGTTGAAACCCTGGGCGTAGGCGATGATCTTCGACGCGTACAGGGCCTGCCGGACGTCCTCGGTGAATTGCGCTGCATCACCGGGCTTGTCACCGAGATCGCCGGAGGCCAGTCCCGTCGTCGCCTTGCGCTGGGCTACCGAACCCGACAACGCCCGCGCGAACACGGCCTCGGCGATGCCGGTGACCGGCACCCCCAGGTCCAGCGCCGACTTCACCGTCCACCGGCCGGTGCCCTTCTGCTCGGCTTCGTCGACGATGACGTCGACGAGCGGCTTGCCGGTCCTGGCGTCGGTCTGGCGCAGCACCTGCGCGGTGATCTCGACCAGGAAGCTGTCCAGGTCGCCCTTGTTCCATTCGTCGAACACGTCGGCGATCTCACCCGCCGAATTGCCCAGCCCGTCGCGCAGCAACTGGTAGGCCTCACCGATCAATTGCATGTCGGAGTACTCGATGCCGTTGTGCACCATCTTGACGAAGTGACCCGCGCCGTCGGGTCCGATGTGCGTGCAGCAGGGGACGCCGTCGACGTGCGCCGAGATCTCCTCGAGGAGCGGGCCGAGCGACTCGTAGGACTCGGCGGGGCCGCCCGGCATGATCGACGGCCCGTTCAGCGCCCCCTCCTCGCCGCCGGAGATGCCGGCGCCGACGAAGTGCAGCCCCCGCTCGCGGATCGCCTTCTCCCGCCGGATCGTGTCGGTGTACAGCGCGTTGCCGCCGTCGATGATGATGTCGCCCTCTTCCATGGCGTCGGCGAGCTCGTTGATGACGGCATCGGTGGGGTCGCCCGCCTTGACCATGATGATGACCCGGCGCGGCTTTTCCAGTGCCGCAAGAAATTCCGGGATCGTCTCACTTCGCACGAAGTTGCCATCTGAGCCGTGCTCGTCCAGCAGCGCTTCGGTCTTGGCCACCGACCGGTTGTGCAGCGCCACGGTGTAGCCGTGCCTGGCGAAGTTGCGGGCCAGGTTCGAGCCCATCACGGCCAGCCCGGTCACCCCGATCTGTGCGGTCGCAGTCTTCGAATCCGACGAACTCATGTCCTGCCTCTCAGTCGGGCCCAGCGGTTCAGGAAACCTGGGAAATACTGTCGCACAACGGCCGCGCCGGCGTTCCCCGGCATTCCAAGGCGCCCGGCCCGGTGCCTACGCGGTGACCAACCGGTGCAGCTCCGTCAGCCACGGTACGGCCAGCGCGATGGTGGGCACCACCAGCACCGCAGCCGCGGTCAGATAGGCGCCGGCGGACAGCAGCGGGCTGTTGCCCCGGCCCGACAACCGCCGGACCCGCACCACGGTGCTGGGGCCTCCTGCGGCCAGCGCGCCGGACGGAGCGCGACCGGAGGCACAGGCCACCAGGGCGCGGGCCAGGGGAGTACGCCCCACCGTGCGGACCGCGGCGTCATCGGCCAGCAACTCCACCAGCAACTGCACCGCGCCCAGGGCGTTCGCGCTGCGCACCAGGCGCGGGAATGCGGCGTGCACGGCCGTGAACGCTTCCAGCACCAGATCGTGGCGGGCCCGCAGATGAGCCCGCTCGTGCGACAGAATGGCCGCGACTTCGGTGTCGGCGAGCGTGGCCAGCGCCCCCTCGCTGACCACCACCCGGCTGCGCACCCCGGGCAGGCAGTAGGCCAGTGGCTGCTTGACGTCCAACACCCGCAGATCGCGGGTGCGGGCGCACGGTTGGCTGCGCGCGGAATCGTGGCCCACCCCGACCAGGTCGACCACCATCCGGTGGTG
Organism: Mycobacterium sp. 23; assembly: GCF_048287075.1. Lineage (NCBI taxonomy): Bacteria > Bacillati > Actinomycetota > Actinomycetes > Mycobacteriales > Mycobacteriaceae > Mycobacterium > Mycobacterium sp. 23. The sequence goes on along the minus strand of NZ_JBLVUX010000005.1, from coordinate 398,198 downwards.
CGCCCGGCGCCGCCGGTTCGCGATGGCCACCCGCACCACGGCCACCATCAGCCGCGCCCCGACCAGCACGGTCAGCGCGAAGACGGTGACGTAGGCCGCCCACAGCGGCCACCCCAGTCGGCTCTCGGCGTCGACGATGCCTGCGGTAGGCCGACCGTCCGGGCCGGGCATCAGCAGCCGGCTGGCGATGGCGATACCCGCGCTGAAAGTGGACAGGACGGCGGCGAGAGCAACGGCCTGCCAGAGCACCATCGCGGCCCGGGGAGCGCGCAGTGGCCACCTCGCCCGTGCCAGAGCCGCCGGTGTGGGGCCAGCCAGCAGCACCGCAAGGATGGTGAAGGCCAGCGCACACACGCTGATAGTCTCCCTCAGTCGTCGGCCGGAGGTCCAGCAGATAGCGAATTGCGTTGGTTAGCTTCCAATTCGGCGAGGGCGCGGCGCAGTGCGTCGGCCTCGTCCGCGCCGACCCGCTCGACGAAGTGCACCAGCGCCGCCTGCCGGCCGCCGGAGTCTTCGGCCTGGGCGAGCGCATCGACCATCAGACCGGCCACCAGTTCATCGCGGCCGTGCACCGGCGCATAGCGGTGAGCCCTGTCGTCCCGGAGTTGGGACACCAGGTTCTTCTTCGCCAACCGCTGCAGCACGGTCATGACGGTCGTGTAGGCAAGGTCGCGGTGCGCCGACAACGCCTCGTGGACTTGGCGAACGGTCTGCGGCTCCGCCATCGACCACAAGTGGTCCATAACGGCGCGTTCCAGATCCCCCAGCCGCGTCAGCTTGGCCATAGTTCATCTCCTGAGCGTTGAATCAAGCGTACTCCGGCTTACTACCGAGTGTCGTACCCACAACGAATCCCCGTCACCACATTACGCACCCGAGGCTTGCAAAATTAGGGCAGCCTTGCCTATGCTCAATCCGGTCGAGCGAAGACGGCCGCGGAGAGTCCTGAGGGCTGCAGCGACCCCGCGCCTCCTCGATCGGCGAGCCCCGTGCCATGCGCACGGGGCTCGCCTGTTTTCCGGGGCCGGTCCGCCCATGGTGTAGACACGAGACGTGTCATCAGTGCCTGATCAGGAATTCGTTGCACCCTTCGACAGCGAGTTGGGTCTGCAGTTCACCGAACTGACCCCCGACGGCGCCCGCGCGCAACTCGAGGTCAAGCCGAAACTGCTGCAGCCGATGGGCATCGTGCACGGCGGCGTCTACTGCTCGATGATCGAGAGCATGGCCAGCGTGGCCGCCTACACCTGGTTCAACACCAACGGGGCCGGCGGAAACGTGGTCGGCGTCAACAACAGCACCGACTTCCTGCGCGCCATCAAGTCGGGAACGGTTTACGGAAAGGCCGAGCCCATCCACCGTGGCCGCCTGCAGCAGCTGTGGCTGGTCACCATCACCGACGACGACGACCGCGTGGTGGCGCGGGGCCAGGTGCGCCTGCAGAACCTGGAAGCCCGATAGCCGCCGACCGCTCGGGGATCGCGTCGCCGTACGGAGCGTCGCTCTTGGTGTGCGCCCGCGTGATCGCCATGTAGAGCAGGCCGAAGCTGATCACCAGTCCGGCCATCAGCAACACCACGTAGTTGTCGTACCAGGGCGCGTCGGGGGACCGGGGCCAGCAAATGTTCGCGATCGCGGCGACGCCGTAGGCCAGGGCCCCGATGTTGATCGGCGCGCCCCACCGGCCCAGCCGGTATTTTCCCGACGGCTTCCACCCTCTGGCCCGGGCACGCAGCGCCGCCAGAACCACCATCTGGAAGCCGAGGTAGACGCCTACCGTGCCGAAGCTCACCAGTTTGTTGAGCGGGTGCTCGGAGACGATGGTCCCGATGATCAGCACCGCCGGGATGATGACCGCCGCCAGCAGCGAGTACGGGGGCACGTGCCGCTTGAGGTCGAACCGTTTCAGCAGCCGCGAACCCAGGATCATGTCGTCGCGGCCGTAGGAGAAGATCAGCCGGCTGGCGGCGGCCTGCAGGCTCAGTGCGCAGGACACGAACGAGATGAGCACGATGCCGAGCACCACCCTGGACCCGATGTTGCCGAACGCCGAACTCAGGACGGTGGAGATCGGGTTGGTGTCCTCACCGCGGATCACCGCGCCGAAGTCGGTGACCGACAGGACCAGGCTCAGGCAGACGAACGTCGAAGCCGCGCCGCCGATGTAGATGGTGCGACGCATCGCTTTCGGTATCTGGATTCCCGGGTTGCGGACCTCCTCGGCGACGTCGCCGCACGCCTCGAACCCGAAGAACTGGTAGAGCCCGATGAGGCTGGCGGCCAGGAACGCGTAGAGGAAGCTGTGGTCACCCTGGGCCCCGAAGCTGTGGAAGAGCACACCCAGTCCGTGGTGGCGGTGGGAGATCAACAGCCAGATGCCCACCACGAGGGCGCCGATGAGTTCGGCGGTGAAGCCGAAGATCGCGAAGTAACCCAGGATCTTGGTGCCGGTCAGGTTGATCAGTGTGGCTACGGCGAGAACGGCCAGGGCACAGTAGATCTTGGCCTGAGCCGTCGGCCTGAACCCGACCATGGCGGCCAGGTACGGGCCCGCACCGAACGCCGCGTCGGCAATGAGCGCCAGCAGGCAGAACATGTACACCCAGCCGGTCATCCAGGCCCATTTGCGGCCCCACAGCCGACGCGCCCACGGATAGACGCCACCGGCCACCGGGAACTGCGCGACCACTTCGCTGAAGACCAGTGCCACGAGCATCTGACCCGCGCCAACGATCAGCAGGCTCCAGATCATCCCCGGCCCCGCGGTGGCCAGCGCAAACGCGAACACCGTGTAGATGCCGACGACAGGCGACAGGTAGGTGAAGCCCAGCGAGAAGTTAGCCCACGGGCTCATGTCCCGCCGGAATTCCGAGGAGAATCCCAGCGCCTCGAGTTGGGCTTGATCCGCATCCTGGGCCGGTGGCTCGACCGCCACCTCGCTCTCCACGGCTTTCCCCGTACCAGCAAACACCACGATATGGACCTCCCGCCGTTGCAACTTCCAAATCCGCTGTGCTCTAACGCATTAACTTGCTATTGGTGCTTCGCCTCCTGGATCAGCGTCGCCGCCGTCCGCTTGAGCACGTCGCGTTGCCGGGTCACGTCGGCCACCGCGCGCCGGAGCTGATCGAGCTCGTCGCGTTCGCTGAGCGCGCCGTCATCGGGCCGGTCCGCCGTCAGGTCCGCTTCTCGTGCGATCGCGGGGATCACTTTCTGCCGCGACCGGCCCCGCGACTGGTCACCTCTCGGGGCGTTGACCACGCTGGCCACCGGACCGCCGAATCCGGGCATGCCGCCGTAGTAGGCGGCCGGTGCAACCGTGCCCGCAGGTGCGCCCGCGAGACCGGCAGCGGGCAGTGCCGTGGCGGCAAGGCGGACGGACGGTGCAGTGCCCCAGGACGGCGGGACGGACAGCTTGCCGACGTTCAATGCCTCACCCAGGCCGGCCGACGTCGCGGCGCCGGCAGCCGGTGTGCCGGTGGCCGGCGTGGTGACGTCCGACGCGGCTGCGGCCGCGGGTGCGCTGAGCGAGGCGGCCAGCGGGTTGAAAGCCACCGCAATCATCGGCGCGACCGTCAGCAGTACGCCGGAGATGGCGAAATTCACGCCGTAGGACAGGATTCCCAGGCCCAGGGTGTCCTCACTGGCCTGTTCGAACGCCTGCACGGGGTAACTGTTGAAGAAGTCGAGCAGCGCACTGGATCCCGGAAAAGTGCCGGTGGCCAGTTGATTGAGCAGATCGGGCACCGCGGCCAGTTGCGCGGCGCTCGACTGGGCCGGGGTAGCCGCGGCCTGACCGACCGTTGCGGCCTGGGCGGCCGTTCCGGACGGGTTGGTGTTCTGCTGCGGCGCACTGAACGGTGACAGCGTCGTGGCCGCGGCGGAGGCGCCGGCGTAGCCGAGCATGGCGGCGGCGTCCTGGGCCCACATCTGGGCGTACTGCGCCTCGGTGGCCGCGATCGCAGCGGCGTTCTGGCCCAGCAGGTTCGTGTCCACCAGCGCGGTCAGCAGCGCCCGATTCACCTCGATCTGCGCCGGCGGCACGGTAGCGGCGAACGCGGCCTCGTAGGCGGCGACCGCCGCCCCCAGCTGGCCGGCGGTCTGCTCCGCCTGAGCCGCGGTGGCACCGACCCAGAAAGCGTAGGGCGCCGCCGCGGCAGCCATCGACGCCGACGACGGGCCCGCCCACGGCCCACGGGTGAGGTCGGCGACCACCGCGGAATAGGATGCCGCGGTCGCCTTCAATTCCGCCGCTAACGACGACCAGGCCGCTGCTGCCGTCACAAGTGATCCCGGGCCGGCGCCCGCATACATCCGGCCCGAATTGATCTCCGGTGCCAGTGCGGCGAAGTCCAGAACCGGGATCACAGCATCGCTTCCTTGATCAGCCGCGCTGCCGCATCCCGCTCGGTCGCCAGTTCGCCGAGTTCCCTGCGCAATTGCGCTATCTCGTCACGTTCACGCTCGCTCAGCGCGCTGGCCACGTGCTGTGGACGCTGCTGCGCGGGCGAAACCGGCGCCGGCCGGTCGGTTTCGGTGGCCCACGGCGGCAACATCCTGCTGCGCGCCGCGGCGCGGGAGCCGGGCTCGCCGGTGCCGCGGGGCGCGTTGACCACGCTGCCCACCGGCGGTATTCCGAAGCCGGCGCCGGCAGCTTCCGCCTGGGGGGCACCGGCGGCCGGCAGGGCCGTGGCGGCGAGCCGGATGTTCGGGCTCTCAACCCAGCCCTGCGGCACCGACATCTTCCCGACCGTGGCCGCCTCGCCCACGCCCGCGGACACCGGACCCTGTTGCACGCTCGACCCCACCAGCGCCGATCCGGCCGCATCACCAGACACATCCGCGGCCGCGGCCGCAGCAGACGGCGGCAGCGCGAGCGGGTAGAGGGATACGAAGAGCGGTGTGATGCCAGAAGCCACGAAAGCCACGCCGCTGAATTCCGTGGCGACGTTACCTGCGTCACTGCCGAACTTGTTGATCGCCATGCCCAGCGGGCTCGTCGCGAATTCGTGCAACAGGGTGAGCGGGTCGACGGATCCAGGCGCTGCCAGGCCCTGAAGAAGATTGGGCACCGCTGCCATCTGGGCCAGGGTCGACTGTGCGGAACCGCTCGGCGTCGCGGCGGCCTGACCGACCGCTGCCGCTTGCGCCGCCGTCCCGGACGGGTCGGTGTTCTGCGGCGGCGCCGCGAACGGCATCAGTGTGGTTGCAACGGCCGAGGCGCCGGCATAACCGAACATCGCGGCGGCATCCTGAGCCCACATCTGGGCGTACTGCGCTTCGGTAGCCGCGATCGCGGCCGTGTTTTGACCCAGCAGGTTGGTGGCCACCAGCGCGGCGAGCAGCGCCCGGTTCACCTCGATCTCCGCAGGCGGCACCGTGGCCGCGAAAGCGGCCTCGTAGGCCGCCACCGCCGACTTCAACTGGGCGGCAGTCCGGCCGGCCTGGGCGGCGGTCGAGCTCACCCACGACGCGTAGGGGATGGCCGCGGCGGTCATCGAGGTCGACGACGGGCCTACCCAGGGGCCACCGGTGAGCTCCGCGATCACTGAGCGATAGGCGGACGCTGAGGAGTCCAACTCGGCCGCCAGCGCCTCCCACGCACCTGCCGCGGCGACCAACGGCCCCGAGCCGGCGCCCGCATACATCCGACCGGAATTGATCTCCGGCGGCAATACCGCAAAATCCACCCTGAAGCCCCCTAAAAAGCGGCCCGGTTAGAACGCTGAAAGTGTGCGAATCGTCGGGCCATATTAATGGTTAATCGCCTGTCTGAAATTGGGCTGGTTAGTAGCTGTAAATTTGCTGATAATGCAGTTATTCGTTTTCGTTATGGCGATTTCGCTTACCAATCGCGGACGACGCTCGGCCAGTGTCAGTCAAGGCAGCGCGCGGCGACCAACGCCGGAGGCGCGACGCCGATTGGACTCGATAAACCTACTGAACTGGAGTATCGGAGTTGGCAGCGACATGGCGCCGGGGGCGGAGCCTGCCCGGCGCCGCCCCCGACGAGGGAGAAGTATTGCAGCCTTCAGTGTTGCTAAGTTGAGCCCGATACGTATCCAGCTAGGGGCAATAGTTTAGCTATTTAGTTTGCCATTAGCTCTATGTCAATTGGCTTGATCAGTCGGTGAATGGTCCCCAGGCGTGCCGTTTGAGTGCCGCCGGCTTCTTGCCCAATTTTCCGGCCCGCACCATGACGGCCAGGCTGTCCAGGATGATCCGGCTGCTCATCAATGCCGTCTGCTCCGCCCAGTCGTAAGGCGGTGAGCACTCCACCACCTCGATGCCGTCGAGGCCGGGCTCGGAGATCATCCGAATCAGGTTCAGCGCTTCGCGCGGCAGCAGGCCACCTGGCTCCGGCCAGCCGGTGCCGGGCACGAATCCGGCGTCGATCACGTCGATGTCGAAGGACAGGTAGACCGCCTTGGCGTCTTTCCATGCCGTTTCCAGCGCGATTTCGGCGACCTTTTCGAGTCCGACGCGTTCGATGTCACCGACCGTGATGACGGTGCTGCCGCGCTGGCGGCCCACCTGGACACCGGCGCGCGGGGCCTGCCAGCCGCCGATCCCGACCTGCACCAGATTGGTGGCCGGGGCGTTCTTGATGTTGGTCGCGTGGAACCACGGCGTGGTGTGCATCCGCTCGTCGAGATCGGTCTCCTGGGTGTCGACGTGCCGGTCGAAGTGAATGATGCCGACGTTGCCGTCCAGGTAAGGCGCCAGGCCCCGCACGGTCGGGAAGCCGATCGAGTGGTCACCGCCGAGCACGACGGGGAACACACCCCGGGAAACCACATGGGCCATGGCCTGGCTGATCTGATCGAACGACTTCTCGATGTTGGCGGGAATGGTCAGCACGTCGCCGATGTCGACGATGTTGAGCTGTTCGCGCAGGTCTACACCGAGTTCGTAGCAGTAGGTACCGAACAGATTGGTAGACCGACGAATTCCGGTAGGCCCGAAACGAGTTCCGGGACGGTAGGTGGTCCCGGCATCCAGCGGCGCTCCGAAGACGGCCACCTCGGCATCGGCGACGTCATTCACGTCCTCGAGGAACGGCGCCTTGAGGAAGGTGCCGCGTTCGCCGGCGAAGTGCGGCAATTCGCCGCGCGCGAAGGTCGACAGCGTGCGGTCGTTGATGGTCGGGGCGGCTTCCAGCCCGTGGGAGAGACAGCGGTCGATTTCCTCGCGCAGCCGTCGGGTGGGCAGCTCGGCTTCGGCCTCCTGCGCCCACTTGCCCTCGCGGTTGGGGATGTCGGCCTGTCCAGCGAACGGATTGAACACAGGTACTTCCTCTCGTCGATTCACGGCGGAGGATGCCCTGGTTACCGGCCTTCAATCAGGTTATCTACCAGGTTGTTTCGGTGAGCCGGCGCGCCAGGCATCCAGTACTCACCGTCTTGTCGCTGTCCGGGTACGGCGAACTCGTCCGGGCGGCCCCGGGTGGCGCGCCTGGCTTTCAAGTTACCGACCAGCGCGCCGACCGCAAGCCAGATCGGCCTGAGTCTGGTTGGAGGTCGCTGTGAGTTTCCTTGGCGCTTCCGTGGCAATGCGCCGCTCCGGGATGCCCGCACCGGCCCCCGCGTGGCAGTATCGGCGAACATGCGTCTGACGCCGCACGAGCAGGAGCGACTGCTGTTGTCCTACGCCGCCGAACTGGCCCGTCGTCGACGGGCGCGGGGGCTGCGGCTGAATCACCCCGAGGCAGTTGCTGTGGTCACCGACCACATTCTGGAAGGAGCACGCGACGGCCGCACGGTGGCCGAACTGATGGCCAGCGGCCGCGATGTGCTCAGCCGCGACGACGTGATGGAGGGAGTACCCGAGATGCTCGATGACGTCCAGGTGGAAGCGACGTTCCCGGACGGCACCAAACTGGTCACCGTCCACCACCCGATCACATGATTCCCGGCGAGATCCTTTATGGCACCGGGGATATCGACATCAACCAGGGCGCGCGGCGCATCGAGATCGAGATCGTCAACACCGGTGACCGCCCGGTCCAGGTGGGCAGCCACGTCCACCTGCCCCAGGCCAACGCGGCGTTGTCCTTCGACCGCGCAACGGCGTTCGGCCACCGGCTGGACGTCCCGGCGGCCACCGCGGTGCGCTTCGAGCCCGGAGTACCGCAACGCGTCTCGCTGGTGCCGGTGGGCGGCCGGCGCGAGGTGCACGGGCTGACGCTGGATCCCCCTGGCCGGTTGGACCCGGCATGACGAGACTGTCCAGGGAGCGCTACGCGCAGTTGTTCGGGCCGACGACCGGGGACCGGATCAGGCTGGCCGACACCGACCTGTTGGTGGAGATCACCGAAGATCGCAGCGGGGGACCGGGGTTGGCCGGCGACGAGGCAGTGTTCGGCGGCGGCAAGGTGCTGCGGGAGTCGATGGGCCAGGGCCGGACCACTCGGGCTCAGGGCGCACCCGATACCGTCATCACCGGCGCGGTGATCATCGACTACTGGGGAATCATCAAGGCCGACATTGGGATTCGCGACGGACACATCGTCGGCATCGGAAAGGCCGGCAACCCGGACATCATGGCAGGCGTCCACCGGGACCTGGTGGTCGGGCCGTCCACCGAGATCATCGGCGGCAACGGCCGAATCGTCACCGCGGGCGCGATCGACTGCCACGTGCACCTGATCTGCCCGCAACTGATGGCTGAGGCGCTCGGCTCCGGCATCACCACGATCATCGGCGGCGGGACCGGCCCGGCCGAGGGCAGCAAGGCCACCACCGTGACACCGGGATACTGGCATCTGGCCACGATGCTCGAGGCGCTCGACGGCTGGCCGGTGAACTTTGCGCTGCTGGGCAAAGGCAACACCGTCAACCCGGAGGGGTTGTGGGAGCAATTACGCGGCGGCGCATCGGGTTTCAAGCTGCACGAGGACTGGGGTTCCACCCCGGCGGCCATCGACGCGTGCCTGACCGTCGCCGACGCCGCGGGAGTGCAGGTCGCGCTGCACACCGACACGCTCAACGAGATGGGGTTCGTCGAGAACACGCTGGCGGCCATCGCCGGCCGGTCGATCCACACCTACCACACCGAGGGGGCCGGCGGCGGGCACGCGCCGGACATCATGACGGTTGCGGCGCATCCGAACGTGTTGCCCAGCTCCACCAACCCGACCCGGCCGCACACCGTCAACACCCTCGACGAGCACCTCGACATGCTGATGGTGTGCCATCACCTCAATCCCGCGGTGCCCGAGGATCTGGCGTTCGCGGAGAGCCGGATCCGGCCCTCGACGATGGCGGCCGAGGACCTGCTGCACGATCTGGGCGCAATCTCCATGATCGGCAGCGATTCCCAGGCGATGGGCCGCATCGGCGAGGTAGTGCTGCGGACATGGCAGACCGCGCACGTGATGAAGCGCCGCCGCGGCGCGCTGCCGGGCGACGGCGCCGCCGATAACCTGCGGGCGCGGCGCTACGTCGCCAAATACACCATCTGCCCGGCGGTGGCGCACGGCATGGACCACCTCGTCGGCTCGGTGGAAGTCGGCAAGTTGGCGGACCTGGTGCTCTGGGAGCCGGCGTTCTTCGGGGTGCGCCCGCACGCGGTGGTCAAGGGCGGGGTAATCGCCTGGGCCGCAATGGGTGACGCGAACGCGTCCATCCCGACGCCGCAACCGGTTTTGCCGCGTCCGATGTTCGGCGCGGCCCCGGTCACCGCGGCCGCATCGTCGGTCCACTTCGTCGCGCCGGCTGCCATCGAAGCCGGGCTGGCCGACCGGCTCAGGGTCAACCGGCCACTGGTGCCGGTGGCCGATGTGCGCGCGGTCGGGAAGGCCGACCTGCCGCTCAACGACGCGATGCCGGGCATCGAGGTGGACCCGGACACGTTCACCGTCCGCATCGACGGCGAGGTGTGGCAGCCCGAGCCACCCGCCGAACTTCCGATGGCGCAACGGTATTTCCTGTTCTGATGGCATCACTCGCGACGCTCCTCGCACTCGCCGACTCCCGGCTGCCCACCGGAGCACACGTGCACTCCGGGGGCCTGGAAGAGGCGGTCACCCGCGGGCTGGCGACCGATCTGCGCACCCTGGAGGCCTTCCTCACCAGGCGGATCCGCACCCACGGTTTGGTCACCGCGTCGCTGGCCGTCGCGGTCCAGCGCGGCGAGCTGTCACCCGAGGACGGCGACCGCGAAACCGACGCCCGCACCCCGTCTCCCGCGGCCCGGGAGGCTTCCCGCAAGCAGGGACGCGGCTTGGCCCGGCTGGCACGATTGGTCTGGCCCGACCCCGGCTGGGACCGGCTCGGCCGGCAACCGCACCTCGCGGTCGCCGCAGGACGGGTCGGTGCGCTGTGCGACCTGCCCGCCGAGCACAACGCGCTGCACATCATCTACACGACGATGACCGGGTCGGCGACCGCCGCGCAGCGACTACTGGCCCTCGACCCGGCCGAAGTGGCCGCGCTGACGATCCGGCTGTCCGCTCTGTGCGAGCACACCGCGACCGAGGCGACCCGTGGACTGGCCGAACTCTCCGACCCATTGCTGGACACGCTGGCACAACAGCACGCGCAACGCGAGCGACCCCTGTTCGCCTCCTGAAAGGTCAACCATGCCAACGCATTCCCACACCCACAGCCACACCGACCGGCCCAGAAGGGTCCGCCGTCCCGGCGAGCCGCTGCGCATCGGCATCGGCGGGCCGGTCGGCTCGGGAAAGACCGCACTCGTGGCGGCGCTATGCCGCCAGCTGCGCGAGGAACTGTCCGTGGCGGTGCTGACCAACGACATCTACACCACCGAGGATGCCGACTTCCTGCGCCGGCACGCCGTACTGCCCGACGACCGCATCGCGGCGGTGCAGACAGGAGGCTGCCCGCACACCGCCATCCGCGACGACATCACCGCCAACCTCGACGCGATCGACGACTTGCAGGCTGCCCACGAATCGCTGGACCTGATTCTGGTGGAGTCCGGCGGGGACAACCTGACGGCCACCTTCTCCTCGGGCCTGGTCGACGTGCAGATCTTCGTCATCGACGTGGCCGGCGGCGACAAGGTGCCGCGCAAGGGGGGACCCGGCGTCACCTACTCGGATCTGTTGGTGGTCAACAAAACTGACCTGGCGCCGCTGGTAGGCGCCGACCTCGCGGTGATGGCCCGCGACGCCGACGCAGTGCGGGCCGGACGTCCCACGGTTCTGCAGTCGTTGACCGACGACCCGGCGGCCGGCCAGGTGCTGACCTGGGTTCGCGACCAACTGGCGGCCGCCCGCTGATGCGGTCACGGGTGTTGCTGGTCGCGTCACGGGATCGCTTACCGCGCCTGCAATGGCAGGGTGGCATCCAGGCCAGGTGCACGAATGCCCATACGGTGCACCTGATTTCGACAGCCGCCATCCCGCTGGGCGGCGACACCATCGACATCCGGGTGATCGTCGAGAACGGTGCCCGGCTCCGGTTGCGCAGCGCCGCCGCCACCGTGGCGCTGCCCGGCGCGGAGACCGACACCTCGCACGCATGCTGGGAGATCGACGTGGCAGGGGAGCTCGACGTGGACCTGCAGCCCACCGTCGTCGCCGCCACGGCCCGGCACCTGTCGGCGGTGACCCTGCGCCTGCACGAGGAGGGCCGGGTGCGCTTCAAAGAGCGGGTGCAGATCGGCAGATGCAACGAGGACCGGGGCTTCTGGTCCGGATCCATCCACGCCGACCGGCATTCCCAACCCATGCTGCGCCACCGGGTGGAACTCGGCGCGGGTTCGCTGACCGACGACGCGCTGGCCGCGCCCCGCGCGATGACCAGCGAATTACGCTATCCCGCAACCGACTCCACCGTAGACGCAAGTTCGACGGTATTGGCGCTGGCGAGCGGCGGAACACTGACCACCTGGCAGGCCGACCGCCTGACCGGCTAGCTGGCTTTTCGTGCGACGGCCCCGGAACTGTGCGCCTCGGCGGCCGCCTCGGCAAGTTGTTCCAGGCGCGTTCGCGCGAACGCCTGCTGGTCGGTGATGGTCAGCTGGCCGCGCCGGGTGCTCAGGAAGGTCACGATCCACGACAGCAACGTGGCGACCTTGGTCTTGAAACCGACGAGGTAGACCAGGTGCAGCACCAGCCACATCAGCCACGCGATGAACCCGCTGAATTCGAGCGGACCGATCTTGGCGACCGCGGAGAACCGCGACACCGTAGCCATCGAGCCTTTGTCGAAGTACTGGAACGGCTCCCGCTCGGCCGGGTCAGCGCCCTTGAGTTCGGCCTTGATGTTGTTGGCGACGTACTTGCCACCCTGGATGGCGCCCTGCGCGACGCCGGGCACGCCTTCGACCGCGGCCATGTCGCCGACCACAAAGACGTTGGGATGGCCCGGGATGGACAGGTCGGGGAGCACCTGCACCCGGCCGGCCCGGTCCAGTTCGACGTCGGACTGCTCGGCGAGGTCGCGGCCCAGCCGGCTGGCAGCCACGCCGGCCGACCACACCTTGCACGCCGACTCGATCCGCCGCTCGGTGCCGTCGGCGTCCTTGACCGTGATGCCGTTGCGATCTACGTCGGTGACCATCGCACCCAGTTGGATCTCCACGCCCAGCTTCTCCAGCCGCGCGGCGGCCCGCTCACCCAGCTTCTCACCGAACGGCGGCAACACGGCCGGCGCGGCATCGAGCAGGATCACCCGTGCCCGCGTCGAATCAATATGCCGGAAGGCGCCTTTCAGGGTGTGCTCGGCCAATTCGGCGATCTGCCCGGCCATTTCGACACCGGTGGGACCGGCGCCGACGACGGTGAAGGTGAGCAGCTTGGCTCGTCGTTCCGGGTCGCTGGACCGTTCCGCCTGTTCGAAAGCGCTCAGGATCCGGCCGCGCAGTTCCAGGGCGTCGTCGATGGTCTTCATGCCGGGGGCGAATTCGGCGAACTGGTCGTTGCCGAAGTAGGACTGGCCGGCTCCGGCCGCGACGATCAGGCTGTCGTACGGACTCTCGTAGGTGTGGCCGAGCAACTCCGAGACGACGACTTTGCGAGCCAGGTCGATGTGCGTGACATTGCCCAGCAGCACCTGAACATTGCGCTGCTTGCGCAGGATGACACGGGTGGTCGGCGCGATCTCGCCCTCGGAAATGATCCCGGTGGCCACCTGATACAGCAAAGGCTGGAACAGGTGGTGCGTGGTGCGGGCGATCAACTTGATGTCGACGTCGGCATGCTTGAGCTTCTTTGCCGCGGTGAGTCCGCCGAAACCCGATCCGATGATCACGACACGATGCCGTTGACGCGGTTCAGCTGTGGGTTCTTGTTGGGGGCTCATCTCTCGCTGCTCCTGACGGGATCTCCTTGGACGGGCGACTGCAGTTAGCTAATACCCAAAGCCTAGTCAACCCACCCGCACAAACCCAACCACGAGCCTGTGTAATTAGCCACACTCAGCGAATTGCGTTCTGTGGCCTGGCTTTCGCTAGCCGCCGAGCACGGGGCGCAGCGCCTCGGCGACGCTGGTGATGACCCCCGGGATGTGACCGCCGGGAATGTTGATGATGGCGCCATCGAGGCCGGCGGAGAGTACTTTGGCCTCCACCTGGTCGGCTATCGCGGCGGGGCTGCCGATCGCCATGCGGGCCGTCAGATTCTCAGGCAGTTGTTCGGGTTTCGCGTTCTCGTCAACCATCGCCGTCAGCATCATGCTGGTCTCCAGCGTGGCCGGGTCCCGGCCCACCTCCGCGCAGCGCGCCTTGACGGCGTCCATCTTCCGGGGCAGTTCGTCGAACGCCGCGACGATGTTCAGATGGTCGGCGTAACGCGCGGCGATACCGAACGTCTTCTTCTCGCCCCCACCCCCGATCAGCACCGGAATGCGTTCCCGGTAACGCGGTTCGGCCATCGCCGACTCGGCGGAGTACCACTGCCCGGAGAACGTCGGCCGCTCGCCCCTGATCATCGGGTCGATGATCTGCATGGCCTCCTCGAGCCGGTTGAAACGGTCGGTGAAGGTGCCGAACTCGAATCCCAGTTGCCGGTGTTCGAGTTCGAACCAGCCGGCCCCGATACCCAGCACCGCACGGCCGGCGCTGACCACATCCAGGGTGGTGATCACCTTGGCCAGCAGAGTCGGGTTGCGATAGGTGTTGCCGGTCACCAGCGTGCCGAGTTGCATCCGCTCGGTTGCGGTGGCCAGCGCGCCCAGCGCCGTATACGCCTCCAGCATCGGCTGATCCGGGGTGCCCAGCATCGGCAGTTGGTAGAAGTGGTCCATCACGAAAAGCGAGTCGTAGCCGGCTGCTTCGGCTTCACGCGCTTGCGCGATGACGGTGGGGAACAGGTTCGCTACGCCGGTTCCGTACGAGAAATTGGGGATCTGGAATCCAAGCCGAATAGCCACGGTGTCTACCGTAGCGTCCGGCCGCAGACCCGGTTCAGGCGAACTGAGCGAGCGCGCCGTGGCTGACGTGCAGCGTCTGGCCGGTGATGTGGCGGGCCGCCGGAGTGGTCAGGAACAGCGACAGCCGCGCGACCTCCGCCGCGACCGGTGCCGGTGTGCGCGACAGGCCGTCGTACCCGGCCTGGACGCTGCGGCCGGTTGCGACGGCGTTGACCGTGATGCCGCGGGTGCCGTAGACCTCGGCCTGCCCGGTGACCCAGCTGGACACGGCCGCCTTGATCGAGGCGTCGACGCTGCCGGCGGGCGGGTTCTCGGCCAGCACGGTGATGATGTGGCCGCCGGAGCGCAGGTGATCGCCCACGCACTGCACCGTCAGGACGGCGGACAGCAGGGTCGCATCCAGCGTCCGGCGCCATGCGGTGGCCGTGTCGGACAGCGAATAGGTGCGCGGGTCACCGGCGTCCCAGGTGGGAGCGGGGATGTTGACGATGGTGTCGAGGTGGTGCGGGAACAGCGCGCGGGCCTCCTGGAGGCTGGCCGGGTCGGTGGTGTCGCAGACGATCGCGTCGACGTCGAGTTCCTTGGCGACGACCTCGAGGTCGCTGCCGCGGGCGCCTACCAAAGTGACCTTGTGCCCGTCGTCACGGAAACTCTCGGCTACCGCACGTCCCAGATCGGTGTCTCCACCGGTGACCACAACCTCCACTGCCACGACCTCCTCGTGCTATGGCGTCAGCGCGGTCCATGTTACTGGACAGTAGCTATTCGACGAAACCACGCGCCGCGGCGACGCGCTGATCAATTGCATAACTATTCGACCGCGTCGTCGCGGCGCTAGGTTTGATCGGTGCGTCTTCGTCAGGTTCTGGCCGGTTTTGTGGCGGCGTTGCTGGTCGGCAGCCTGACGGCGTGTGGTTCGGGATCCCGGCAGGGGCAGGACTCGCATTCGATCGTGGTATTCGCCGCCGCTTCGCTGAAGCAGGTCTTCACCTCGATCGGCGAGCGGTTCAAGGCGGACAACCCGGGTACGACGGTGACGTTCAATTTCGCGGGATCCTCGGAGCTGGCGACGCAGCTGGCCCAGGGCGCCACCGCCGACGTCTTCGCCTCCGCGGACACCGCGCAGATGGACCGGGTGGCACAAGCGGGAATGCTGGCCGGTGCCGCGACCAATTTCGCGGCCAACACCCTGGTCATCGTCACGGCGCCGGGCAACCCGAAGAACGTCGGCTCCCTCGCCGACCTCACCCGTCCGGGGCTCAGCGTGGTGGTGTGCCAGCGCCCGGTGCCCTGCGGTTCGGCCACCCACCGCATCGAGGACGCCAGTGGAGTGCGGCTGCACCCGGTAAGCGAAGAACCGAGCGTCAGCGACGCACTGAATAAGGTGACCACCGGGCAGGCCGATGCCGCGCTGGTCTACGTCACCGACGCGTCGAACGCCGGAAGCAAGGTGACTACCGTCAAGTTTCCGGAGGCCGCGCAGGCGGTGAACGTCTACCCGATCGCGGTGCTCAAAAATGCCCCGCAGGCCGCGCTGGCGCAGAAGTTCCAGGCGGCGGTCACGGGTCCGGCCGGACGGGAAATCCTCGACCGAGCCGGCTTCGCCCAGCCCTGAATCTGATGCGCCCGCCCTCCCAACTGCCTCGCTGGGTCTATCTGCCGGCCGCGGTGGGGACGCTGTTCGTCGGCCTCCCGCTGCTGGCCGTCGCAATCAAGGTCGACTGGCCGCACTTCTGGTCGCTGGTCAGCAGTGAATCCGCGAAGACGGCGTTGCTGCTGAGCCTGAGAACCGCCGCGGCCAGCACGCTGCTGTGCGTGCTGGTCGGGGTTCCCATGGCACTCGTGCTGGCCCGCAGCGGACTGTGGCTGGTCCGAGCGCTGCGGCCGGTGATCCTGCTGCCCCTGGTACTGCCACCGGTGGTCGGCGGAATCGCGCTGCTCTATGCCTTCGGCCGGCTCGGGCTGATCGGGCGCTACCTCGAAGGGGCGGGCATCAGCATCGCCTTCACCACCACGGCGGTCGTGCTGGCGCAGACGTTCGTCTCGCTGCCGTTCCTGGTGATCTCCCTGGAAGGCGCGGCACGCAGCGCGGGGGCCGACTACGAAGTGGTGGCGGCGACGCTCGGAGCTCGGCCGACCGCGATCTGGTGGCGGGTCACCCTGCCGCTACTGGCGCCCGGCCTGGCCTCCGGAGCGGTGCTGGCGTTCGCCAGGTCGCTGGGGGAGTTCGGCGCGACGCTGACGTTCGCCGGGTCCCTGCAGGGCGTGACCCGCACCCTGCCGCTGGAGATCTACCTGCAGCGAGTCGGGGACCCGGACGCGGCGGTGGCTCTGTCGCTGCTGTTGGTGGCGGTGGCCGCCGTGGTGGTGCTGGGACTGGGTGCGGGCCGGATGACCGGGACCGACGCGCGATGAGTGAGCTGCACCTGCGCGCGGTGCTGGGCGACCGGGGACTTGACGTGGAGTTCTCGGTGGCCGCCGGCGAGGTGCTGGCCGTGCTCGGCCCCAACGGCGCGGGCAAGTCGACGGCTCTGCACGTCATCGCCGGGCTGCTGCGGCCGGACTCCGGTGTGGTGCGGCTGGGTTTGCGGGTGCTGACCGATACCTCGGCCGGGATACAGGTGGCCACCCATGACCGGCGGGTGGGGTTGTTGCTGCAAGACGCGCTGCTGTTTCCGCACCTGCGCGTGGCCGCCAACGTGGCATTCGGGCCGCGCAGTCGTCGTGACTTGCTCTCCTCCGGCCCAACGCGGGCCACGGCGTTGCGCTGGTTGCGGGAAGTCGGTGCCGAGGATCTGGCCGACCGCAGGCCGCGCCGGCTGTCCGGAGGTCAGGCCCAGCGCGTGGCCATCGCGCGGGCACTGGCCGCCGAACCGGAAGTGTTGCTGCTCGACGAACCGCTGACGGGGCTTGATGTAGCGGCGGCGGCGTCGATCCGCGCGGTGCTGCGCGACGTGGTCGGTCGCACCGGCTGCGCGGTCATCCTGATCACGCACGATCTGCTGGATGTGTTCGCCCTGGCCGATCGGGTGCTGGTGCTCGAGTCCGGAAAGGTCGCCGAGATCGGACCGGTCGCGGAGGTGCTGGCGGCGCCGAGGAGTCATTTCGCAGCCCGGATCGCAGGCGTGAACCTGGTCGGGGGGACCATCGGCCCCGATGGCGCGCTGTCCAGCCGGTCGGGGCAGCGCTGGCACGGGAGCGCCGAGGTACGGTTCGCGGCAGGTCAGCGGGCGGTTGCGGTGTTCGCGCCGGCCAGTGTGGCCGTCTATTCCGAGCCGCCGCACGGCAGTCCACGCAACACCGTCGAGGTGACGGTGGCGGAGCTGGACACTCGTGGCGCGGCGGTCCTGGTACGCGCGGGGGACCAGGCGGACGGAGCGCCCGGGCTGGCCGCCAGCATCACTGTCGAGGCCGCGGCAGAGCTGCAGCTCACCCCGGGAGACCGGGTGTGGTTCAGCGTCAAAGCCGCCGAGGTGTCACTGCATCCCGCACCCGAACGACGCGCGAGGTGCTGACTTTCTCGCAGACATACCTTTCGCGAAAGCCAGGCCTTCCTTGCTTCGGGCCGCTGACACGGTAGGTTCGTCGCCATGTACCAGGTGGACCCGAACCCGTCACGCCGCAAGGGATTAGTGGCGTCGCTGGCGATTGCCGCAGCGACCGCCGTCACCATCGCGTTGCCGGCAACTGCCCTCGCCGACCCCGAGCCGGTGCCGTCGCCGACTCCCACCGTCGCACCGCCTGCGTCGCCTACTCCGGCATCCCCGGCTCCGGCCGCGGGGGCCCCAGCGGCCACCCCCAGCCCCTCGGCCTCGCCCGCGCCCGGCGCCAGCCCGGCGCCGACCCCACAGCCTGCACCGGGTGACCCGAACGCGGCACCGCCGCCGGCCGACCCCAATGCACCGCCGCCGCCGGACCCAGACCTAGGACGGGTGACCAACGCCGTCGGCGGGTTCAGCTTCATCGTGCCGCCCGGCTGGGTTGAGTCCGACGCGTCCCACCTGGACTACGGCTCCGCGCTGCTCAGTAAGGCGGCTGGTGAGCCGCCGATGCCTGGACAGCCGCAGCCCGTGGCCAACGACACCCGCATCGTGTTGGGCCGGCTGGACCAGAAGCTCTACGCGAGCGCCGAGGCCACCAACCCCAAGGCCGCCGTGCGGCTGGGATCGGACATGGGCGAGTTCTTCATGCCGTACCCCGGCACCCGGGTGAACCAGGAGACCGTGCCGCTCAACGCCAACGGTGTCTCGGGTAGCGCGTCGTACTACGAAGTGAAATTCAGCGACACCAGCAAGCCGAATGGCCAGATCTGGACCGGCGTGGTCGGCACCCCGGCCGGCGCGACGCCTGCCGCCGGACCGCCGCAGCGGTGGTTCGTGGTGTGGCTGGGCACGTCGAACAACCCGGTGGACAAGAATGCGGCCAAGGCGCTGGCCGAGTCGATCCGGCCTTGGGCGCCTCCGGCCGGTCCGCCGCCGGAAGCGGTCCCGGGTGCTCCGGCGCCTGCGCCGGCAGTGCCCGCCGAGCCGGGTGCGCCGGCCCCGGCGCCGGCCCCCGCTCAGGCTCCGGCCGCCGGAACTCCGGCATCCACCCAG
The DNA here is from genome assembly GCF_048287075.1 of Mycobacterium sp. 23. NCBI lineage: Bacteria > Bacillati > Actinomycetota > Actinomycetes > Mycobacteriales > Mycobacteriaceae > Mycobacterium > Mycobacterium sp. 23. The sequence goes on along the minus strand of NZ_JBLVUX010000005.1, from coordinate 379,261 downwards.
CCGCGCGGTAATCAACCGGCATGACCGGCGTTGTTTGAGCGTCGGCACCAAATCGACACTCCATTTGTTACGCGGAGGGCGTATACCGATAGCACGGTCCGGTGATTGAGCTGGGCCTGCCAGCGGAGAGGAACCCCTGATGGACGTCGTCGCAAGCACCGAATTTCTCGCTCGCTCAACCACACTGACCAGCGTGGGCTGGATCGGCTACATCATCATCGGCGCGCTGGCGGGCTGGATCGCCGGCAAGATCGTCAAAGGCGCTGGATCAGGCATTCTCATGAACATCGTGATCGGCATCGTCGGTGCCTTGATCGGCGGTTTCCTGCTCAGCTTCGCGTTCGACACCGCGTCGGGCGGCTGGTGGTTCACCTTCTTCACCGCGATCCTGGGTTCGGTGATCCTGCTCTGGCTCGTGGGCATGGTGCAGCGGCGCTGAATTCGCGGTTTACCGCACCCGCACCGGGTATTACTGCGAGGTCCCCTCGACAAGTTAATACCCGAAGGAGCTGGTCATGATCCTGCACATCATCGGAATGATCGTTCTTGGGCTGATCGTCGGGCTGATTGCGCGACTCATCGTGCCAGGAAGGCAGCCGATGGGCTGGATTGCCACGGCACTGCTCGGCATCGTCGGCGCGTATGTCGGCGGCACCCTGGGCAGCGTCGTCTTCCCGCCGCACCAGTTCACCATCACTCCGCCCATCAACCACTCGTTCCTCGGAGCGCTGGTCGGCGCGGTGCTTCTCCTGCTGATCTACAAATTCGCCACGTCGCGCACCCGGACTCTGTAGCGGCGGGGCCCGTCGCGGCATGATGGGCTGATGGCCGCCCGAACTATGACCGCGTGGCAGGTACGTCAGCCCGGGCCGATGACGAGCATGCCGCTGGAACGGGTCACGACCGAGGTCCCGCGGCCGGGTCCGGCCGAATTGCTGGTTGCGGTCTTGGCGTGCGGGGTCTGCCGCACCGACCTGCACGTCACCGAAGGCGACCTTCCTGTCCACCGGGAGCGGGTAACTCCGGGCCACGAGGTGGTCGGGGAGGTCGTCGAGGTCGGTGCCGGTGCCGGCGACGAGTTCCGCGTCGGCGACCGGGTAGGGATCGCCTGGCTACGCCACACCTGTGGGGTGTGCAAGTACTGCCGCCGGGGCGACGAGAACCTGTGCCCGCAGTCCCGTTACACCGGCTGGGACGCCGACGGTGGTTATGCCGAATTCACCACGGTGCCCGCGGCTTTCGCACATCCTTTGCCGGCCGGATACAGCAACAGCGAGCTGGCGCCGTTGCTGTGCGCCGGCATCATCGGCTATCGGTCGCTGTTGCGGGCCGAGCTACCCGCCGGTGGCCGGCTGGGCTTGTACGGTTTCGGCGGCAGCGCCCACATCACCGCGCAGGTCGCGCTGGCCCAGGGCGCGGAGGTGCACGTGATGACCCGAGGTGCCCGGGCTCGTGAGCTGGCGCTGGAGCTGGGGGCGGCTTCGGCGCAGGGCGCCGCCGATCCGCCGCCGGTGCCGCTGGACGCGGCGATCTTGTTCGCGCCGGTCGGTGACCTGGTGTTACCGGCGATGGAAGCCCTCGACCGTGGGGGGACGCTGGCGGTCGCGGGAATTCATCTCAGCGACATCCCGACGCTGAACTACCAGAGACATCTGTTCCAGGAGCGTCAGGTCCGGTCGGTGACGTCCAACACCAGGGCCGACGCCCGCGCGTTCCTGGACTTCGCCGCATCGCATCACATCGAGGTCACCACTCCGGAATACCCGCTGGCGGAGGCTGATCGCGCCCTGACCGACCTGAGCACCGGCGAGATCGCGGGTGCCGCGGTGCTGCTGGTGTAGGTCGGGCCCTAGGCCGACAGGTGCCAGACCAGCGCTGCGGCCAGGGCGCCGACGCCGTTCAGCGACCAGTGCAGCGCGATGGGCGCGATCAGGCTGCCGCTGCGCCGGCGGAGCCAGCTGAAAACGAACCCGGCAGCGCCGGTGGCCAGCACGGCCATCGTCACGCCGGCCAGCATGCCGAAGACTCCGCCGCCGAACAGCCGGGTAAATCCGACGTTGTTGCTGGTCAACCCCAGCGAAGTGGCGATGTGCCACAGGCCGAACAGCAGCGACCCGGCCAGCGCCACTCCGCGGAAACCCCAGGCCCGGTGCAGCGCTCCGTGCAGCACGCCGCGAAACACCAGTTCCTCGGGAATGACCGTCTGCAAGGGGATGATGACCATCGAGGCAATCAAGGCGCCGGAAATGGTCGCGTAGTGGTTGTTCAGGAACATCGGGCGAGTAACCGGTAGGGCCACGCCGACCGCGATCACCGACACCACCAGCGCCACCGCGGCCAGCGCGTAGAACAGCCCGGACTTCCAGTGTTCGCGGCCGAGACCCAGGTCCGCCCACTCCAGCCCGCGCCACCGGACCAGGACCACCAGGCCGATCGCCGCCAGCGGGACCGTCGCGATGCTCGCCCACGCCGTGGTGAAGTGGGCGACCAGGTTGGTCAGCACCAGGACGCCGACCACCACGGCGATGTCGGCATGGAGGCGCAGCCGGTTCGCGGTGGGCAGGGCTTGGGTTTGGTCGGGCATCCCCGCGAGTCTACCTGCGGGTCCGCTGCGCGACCTCGGCTTTGATTTCAGCTGAGAGCGCACCGGCCACCGCCAGCCGGGGCAGCAATTCGGGCTCCGACATCCGAGCCCGGAACACCAGCCCGACCGTCACGTCGTGGTCGGGACGATGCTCGACGGTGATCTCATCGCCCGCACGGACCGGCCCCGGGGAGATGACGCGCAGGTAAGCGCCCGGGATGCCGGCCTGGGTGAAGGTTTTTATCCAGCCGCGCTGCTCGAGCATCGCCGCAAAGGTCCGGCACGGCGTCCGCGGCGCCGAGACTTCCAGGACCGGACCGTCGGTGCCTATTCGCCAACGTTCGCCGATCCGCGCTCCGGTGACGTCGACGCCTTCGGTGGTGAGGTTTTCGCCGAACATGCCGTCGGTGAGAGTGCGGTTCAGCTGGGCTTCCCAGTCGTCCAGGTCTTCTCGCGCGTAGACGTAGACGGCCTGATCGTCGCCGCCATGGAACTTGGGGTTGCCGATCGCGTCACCGGCCAGGCCGCTGCCCGTCTTGCCCGGCGCCTGAACCATGACGGCCCCGGCGGTGGAGACCTTGTAGATGCCGGTCACCTTCGACCGCCCTCGCGGGTCGGGATTCGGCCGGGCCGCAGCGACGTTGACAGATCGCACATTCGGCATCTGGTCAGGGTAACCGGGTGTCGAGACAGCGACCTGCGGTCCGCCTTCATCCCGCGCTTATCCCGCGCTTGTCACAGCCAAGATGGTCCGGGCAACCAGGCCAGGGTCGTCCACCATGGGCACGTGCCCGACGCCGGGCAGGGTCGTGAACGACGCCTGGGGTACCCGCTCGCGGGCAACCTTGTCGCACAACGGGACTGGAACGATTGCGTCGTTTCCCGACCAGGCGATGGTCACCGGGCAGGGCAGGGGATTCAACGGCGCGATCTGCTCATCGGAACCGAGAAAATCGTCGACGTCGACAATGCAGCCGATGATGTCGTCGATGGCATCAACGCTCTGCACCGTGGAGATTCGATCCGCGTGGCACGCGGCGTCCCGCAAGCCGAGGCGACGCACTGTCGCCGACTTCATCGCGAGGGCGACGACAGGTCGCAGTGGACGGGCAACGCGCCCTATCGCCACGAACTTGTGAATCTGCTTCAGCACGTGGGCTTGTGCCCTGTCCCCGGACGACCAGAAGCCGGCCGGGGCGAACGCACACACGGTTGCCGCACGACCACGCCGGGCCAACTCGATGGCCATCCAGCCGCCCAACGAGAGACCGACGACATGTGGTCGTTCAAGACCATGCTCATCGAGGTAACGCTCGGCGTCGTCAACCAGATCGCTGACCGTAGCCGGGCGCGGCGGAGCCGGTGACCCGCCGCGGTGCCCGGCAGTGGTGAACGTGTGCACGCGGTGCTGGTCGGACAGCAGCGGTACGACGTCCTGCCAACCGTTGCCCGACATGAGGATGCCGTGCATCAGGACTACGGGAGACTTGTCGGGCGACATGCGGCCAAGTGTGACACCTACTTGCGTATCGCGCGGGAGGGATTGACCAACCGGAATTGGTCCGCGTCAGGATCAGCCTGTTGCGGTGTCAGGCGTTTGCCGGCGGGCACACCAACGACCCAGAACTGTCACCGATGTCTTGAGAGATGACACCGAGTCGTGTCGGCGGCATCGGGTAGACTCGAACACATGTTCGATAGATTGCCGTGCCTTCCGTGTGGGTTGGCGGAATATGACGGCTACCTGGCGGAGGTGGTGGCCCATCGGCGGGCGCTGCTGGAACAGACCGAGGAGTCGGTGGGGTGGGTGGCGCGTATTGGTGGGGCGGCGCGGGTGGTCAATCAGGGTGCGGCCGCGGAGTTGGTGGCGGTGGGGGCGTTGTTCGCCCACCGCTTGGTGCCTGGCGGGGAGCGGGGGCAGTGGGCGATCGACACGGTCAAGGCGGTGGCCGGGGAGGTGGCGGCGGGGCTGCGGATCAGCCAGGGCCGCGCGGAGACCAAGGTGCGCTATGCCCGGGCGATGCGGGAGCGCCTGCCGGAGGTCGCGGCGGTGTTCTGCGCCGGCGACATCGACTATGAGGCATTCACGACGATCGTGTACCGCACCGATCTGATCGAAGACCGTGACGTGCTGGCAGCCGTCGATGCCACGGTCGCCGCGCGGGTGACGCGCTGGCCCTCGTTAAGCCGGGGGAGGCTCTCGGCGAAGGTCGATGCGATCGTGGCCCGCGCCGATGCCGATGCGCTGCGCCGCCGCACCGAGGCCCGGGCCGAGCGGGAAGTGTGGATCAGCCCGCCCCAGGACGGGGTGGCGCAGATCGAGGGACGCCTGCGCGCCACCGATGCTAAGGCCATCGATGCGCGGCTCTCAGCGCTGGCGGCCACCGTGTGCCCCAACGACCCACGCACCACCGCCCAGCGCCGCGCCGACGCCCTGGGGGCCTTGGCCGCCGGCGCCACCCGGCTGGGCTGTGAATGCGCGCGCCCGGACTGCACCGCCGCCGGGAAAAAGCCGGCCAGCCCGGTGGTGATCCATGTGATCGCCGAAGCCGCCACCCTGGCCGGGCGCAGCGACAGCCCCGCGTGTCTGCTCGGTGGGCAGGACCTAATCACCCCCGACCTGCTGGCCGAGTTGGCGTTGACGGCCAAACAGGTGCCGCTGATCCACCCCGGCTACGCCGCACCCGAACCCCACTACCACCCCTCGCCGGCGCTGGCCGATTTCGTGCGGGCCCGGGATCTGACGTGCCGCTGGCCCGGCTGCGACGTGCCGGCCACCCACTGCGACCTCGACCACACCACCCCCTGGGCCCAGGGCGGGCCCACCCACGCCGGCAACATCAAGTGCTACTGCCGCACCCATCATCTGATGAAAACCTTCTGGGGCTGGACCGAGAAACAACTCGCCGACGGCACCCTGATCCTCACCAGCCCCGGCGGGGACACCCACGTCACCACCCCCGGCAGCGCGCTGCTGTTTCCCAGCCTGTGTCACGCGGTGGGCGGCATGCCCGCCCCCGAAGCCCAGACCCCACCCACCGACTACTGCGCCGAGCGCACCGCGATGATGCCCACCCGCCGCCGCACCCGCGTCCAGGCCCGCGCCGCCCGCGTGGCCGCCGAACGCCGCGCCAACCACCAAGCCCGCACCACCGCCACCGGCCCACCCGACAACGAACCCCCACCCTTCTAGGGCTTTGACTCAGCCTGCCAGGTCCACCCCGAGATCTGCGGGTCGTCCTCACCGTGCTCACGGGTGTAGTTGCGGGCCGACAAACGTGCATCGACCATCCGCTGGCGCAACCCGGCCGCGCTGCTGGCCAGTCCGTCCACCCGATCGATCACATCCATCACCAGATGAAACCGGTCCAGGTCGTTCAGCATCACCATGTCGAAAGGCGTTGTGGTGGTACCGCGCTCCTTGAAGCCGCGTACGTGCGTGTGGTGGTGTCCGGCGCGCCGGTACGTCAGGCGATGGATCAGCCAGGGATAGCCGTGATAGGCGAAGATGACCGGCTTGTCCCGGGTGAACAGGGCGTCGTATTCGTTGTCGGGCAAGCCATGTGGGTGTTCCGAATCCGGCTGCAGCCGCATCAGGTCCACCACGTTGACGACCCGGACCGCCAGGTCCGGCAATTCTCGCCGCAAAATGTCAGCCGCCGCAAGGATTTCCAGCGTCGGGATGTCACCGGCACAGGCCAGCACCACATCGGGCTCACCGGCGGCGGTGCTGGCCCACGGCCAGATTCCCAGGCCGCGGGTGCAGTGCAGCACCGCCTCGTCCATCGAAAGGTAGGACAGCGCCGGCTGCTTGCCCGCGACGATGACGTTGATGTAGTTGCGGCTGCGCAGGCAGTGGTCGGCCACCGACAGCAGCGTGTTGCCGTCCGGCGGCAGGTACACGCGGGTCAACTCGGCGCGTTTGTTGGCGACCAGGTCGATGAAACCGGGATCCTGATGGGATGCGCCATTGTGGTCCTGACGCCACACATGCGAGCTGAGTAGGTAGTTCAACGACGCGATCGGCCGCCGCCACGGCAGGTCCAGAGTCGTGGCCAACCATTTCGCATGCTGATTGAGCATCGAGTCGACGATGTGCACGAACGCCTCGTAGCAGTTGAACAGCCCGTGCCTGCCGGTCAGCAGGTAGCCCTCCAGCCAGCCCTGGCACAAGTGCTCGGACAGCACCTCCATCACACGCCCGTCAGGAGCGAGGTGGTCGTCGTCGGGCTCTGTGCGCGAAACCCACACCCGATCGGTAGCCCCGAACACCGCATCCAGCCGGTTGGAGGCTGTCTCGTCGGGACCCATCAGCCGGAACCGGTCGGGGTTCCGCTTGATCACGTCACGCAGAAACGTGCCGAGCACGCGGGTGGCCTCGTGCGTAGCGGCCGCGGGTCGCTCCACCGGCACCGCGTAGTCGCGGAAGTCCGGCAGGTCGAGATCGTGCAGCAGTACCCCGCCGTTGGCGTGCGGATTGGCGCTCATCCGGCGATCACCCTGTGGTGCAACCGCTTTCAGCTCAGGCCGCAGCCTGCCTTCGCCGTCGAACAACTCTTCGGGGCGGTAGCTGCGCAGCCACTCTTCCAGCTGCGCGCGATGCTCGGGGTTCTCGTGTGTGGCCGCCAGCGGTACCTGATGTGAGCGCCAGGTGCCCTCCACGTGGCGACCGTCGACCTCTTTGGGACCGGTCCAGCCTTTCGGCGTGCGCAGCACGATCATCGGCCACACGGGTCGCTCACCCGGTGAGCCGGACCGCGCGGCACGCTGAATCGCCGCAATGTCGTCGAACGCATCGTCCAGGGCGGCGGCCAGCTGCCGGTGCACACTCTCCGGGTCGTCCCCGGCCACCGTGATCGGCCGGTAGCCGTAGCCGCGCATCAGCGACTCGAGCTCGGCCTCCGGGATACGCGCCAGCACCGTCGGGTTGGCGATCTTGTAGCCGTTGAGGTGCAGGATCGGTAGCACCGCGCCGTCGACGGCAGGATTGAGGAATTTGTTGGAATGCCAGCTCGCGGCCAGCGGCCCGGTCTCCGCCTCACCGTCGCCCACCACGCAGGCGACCACCAGATCCGGATTGTCGAACGCCGCGCCGTAGGCGTGGACCAGCGCGTAGCCGAGTTCGCCGCCCTCGTGGATCGAGCCCGGCGTCTGGGCGGCCACATGGCTGGGGATGCCGCCGGGGAAGGAGAACTGGCGGAACAGCTTGCGCAGGCCCTCCGTGTTTTCCTCGATGCTGGTGTACACCTCGCTGTAGGTGCCTTCGAGGTAGGCGTTGGCCACCAGACCGGGTCCGCCATGCCCGGGCCCGGTGATGTAGATGACGTTGGCATCGCGGTTGCGGATGACGCGGTTCAGGTGGGCGTAGATGAGGTTGAGCCCGGGCGTGGTGCCCCAGTGGCCGAGCAGCCGGGGTTTGACGTGCTCGGCGGCCAGCGGCTCGGCGAGTAGGGGATTGTCCAGCAGATAGATCTGACCGACCGAGAGGTAGTTCGCGGCTCGCCAGTAGGCGTGGATCAGGGCGCACTCGTCGTCGGAAAGTCTCATGGGGCTCATCTACCCGATTGTCGAGCCCTCAAATGAACTCCGTCTTACGGACTCATTCCTCGCCGCGGGCGCGGGCCTCGTAAGCGCGCCGTTTCTCCACGTCGATCTGGTCGGTGAAGACGTGGTCGCCGCCGATCAGGCGGTTGAGCGCCTCGGCGGCGCGGCGCGGCCAGAACTTCTGGGAGGTGACCATGGCGCCGGCGATCTTCGTGATCCGCACCCGTGGCTTGGGCTGTGCTATCAGGCCGACGACGGCGTCGGCGATCTCGGCCGGCTCGGCGTTGCGGAAGCCCTTCATCCCGGACGTACCCGCGACGAGTTCGGTGTTGACGAACGTGGGCAGCACCGACGAGAAGTGCACGCCGGCCGAGCGGTACTCCAGCCTGGCCGAGTCGGTGAACCCGAGCACCGCGTGCTTGCTGGCGACATAGGTGGCCAGCCCGACGATGTGCATTTCGCCGGCCAGGGACGCGATGTTGATGACATGGCCCCGGCCGCGGGGGACCATGCGTTGGGCGGCCAGCTTGCTGCCCAGGATGACGCCATAAACGTTGATGTCCAGGATGCGCCGGGTGACGGCATCGGGCTCGTCGATGATCCGGCCTACGGGCATGATGCCGGCGTTGTTGACCAGGACGTCGATCGGCCCGAGCTGGCGTTCGACCTGATCCAGAAACTCGGCGAACGAATTCGCGTCCGTGACATCGAGTTTGCCGTACACCTCCAGACCGAGGTCGGCGCCGGACTCTTTGACCGTCGCCTCGTCGATATCGCCGATGGCGACTTTGGCACCCAGCTTGTGCAGTGCCGTCGCCGTCGCCAACCCGATGCCCCGTGCGCCGCCGGTGACCACAATGACCTTGCCGCCGACCTTTGCGGCACGCCCCAACCCGACCGATCCCGAATCTGTCATGCCAGACACGTTAGGCGGTGGATACTGCAACCATGACGGAGGTGCGCGACGCCGTCCCGGCCGACGCCCCTCAGGTGGCCGGCGTACACGTGCGATCGTGGCGGTGGGCCTACCGGGGCCTGATCGACCAGGACTATCTGGACGGCCTCACGCCGCAGGCGTGGGTCCGCAGGTACGACTTCGGCCGGATGGGCTTGCGGGTACCGTCCACTCTGGTCGCCGTCCGGCATACCACTATCCATGGGTTTGCCAGTGTGGGACTGTGCCGCGACGACGATCTCGCCGATCATGGTGAGCTGATGGCGATCTACGTGGAGCCGGGCTCGCTGAGCAGCGGTGTCGGCTATGTGCTGATCGGTGCCGCCCGGGAGCGATTGGCGGCCCGCGGCTTCGCCGGCGCCGCCCTGTGGGTGCTGCGCGGCAACACCAGGGCGCGACGGTTCTATGAGCGCGACGGCTGGCTTCCCGACGGCGCGCGGCGCACCCGGGTCTACGGCGGCACGCCGGTGGAGGAGGCGCGGTACCGCCGCACACTGGCTTGACTACGGTGATGCCATGCCGGAGAAGCTCCTCGAGGCGGTCCGTGTCCTGGACCTGTCGGTAGGCGACTCCGACACGGTCACCCGGCTGCTGGCCGATCTGGGGGCAGACGTTCTCAAGGTGGAACCGCCCGGCGGCAGCCCGGCGCGCACAAGCTTGCCGACGCTGGCCGGTGCCGCCATCCCGTTCGCCGTGCACAACGCCAACAAACGCGCCACGGTGCTGGACCCCGGCGACGAGGCTGACCGCCGGCGATTACACGAGCTGGCCGCCGCGGCGGACATCCTCGTCGACACCGGCTGCGCCACCGACTACGGAACGTCCGGGGCCGAACTGGCCGACCGTCACCCGCACCTGGTGGTGCTGTCGGTCAGCGATTTCGGCGCGACAGGCCCGCGCTCGTCCTGGCGGGCCACCGACGCGGTGCTGTATGCGATGTCGGGGTCGCTGTCCCGCACCGGCCCTACCGTCGGCGCTCCGGTGCTACCACCGACCGGGATCGCCGCGGCGACGGCGGCGGCGCAGGCCGCGTGGGCCGCCCTGGCCGCTTACTACAACAGATTACGTTGTGGCACAGGCGATTACATCGACTTCTCCCGGTTCGACGCGGTGGTCATGGCACTCGACCCGGCGTTCGGCTCGCACGGTCAGGCCGCTGCCGGTGTCCGCAGCGGCAGCCGGTGGCGGGGTCGCCCCAGAAATCAGGACGCATATCCCATCTATCCGTGCCAGGACGGCTACGTCCGGCTGTGCGTGATGGCGCCGCGCCAATGGCGTGGGCTGCGACGCTGGCTTGGGGAGCCGGCGGACTTCCAGGACCCGAAATACGAGGCGATCGGCGCGAGATTCGCGGCGTGGCCGCAGATCAGTGCGCTGGTGGAGGCATTGTTCGCCGGAAAGACCATGAAGGAGCTGGTGACCGCGGGGCAGGCCCACGGGGTGCCCATCGCCGCGGTGCTCACTCCCGCCAGGATCCTCGAGTCCGAGCATTTCAACGAGGTGGGCGCGATCACCGACGCCGAACTCGTGCCGGGCGTGCACACCCGGGTGCCCACCGGCTATTTCGTCGTCGACGGCGAACACTGCGGCTTCCGGACACCGGCGCCTGCGGTCGGCCATGACGAACCGCGTTGGTTGGCCGATCCGGCGCCAGTACCGCCGCCGGTGGGCCCGATCGGCGGCTACCCGTTGCAGGGGCTGCGGATCCTCGACCTCGGAATCATCGTCGCGGGCGGCGAACTGGGCCGGCTGTTCGGCGACCTGGGCGCCGACGTCATCAAGGTGGAATCGGCCGAGTACCCGGACGGTCTGCGGCAGGTCAGGGCCGGCGACGCGATGAGCGAATCCTTCGCCTGGACCCACCGAAATCACCGCGCCCTGGGCATCGACCTACGCAGCGCCACCGGCAGGGAGATCTTCGGCCGTCTGGTCGCAGGGGCCGACGCGGTATTCGCCAACTTCAAGCCGGGAACCCTTGCCTCCCTTGGGTTTGACTACGACACTCTGGCCGCGCTCAATCCTCGGATCGTGCTCGCGGGTAGCAGCGCGTTCGGGAACACGGGCCCGTGGAGCACCCGATTGGGTTACGGCCCCCTGGTGCGCGCGACGACGGGCGCCACCCGGGTGTGGACTTCCGACGACGCCGCCACCGAGGGTGCCCGGCACGCGTTCTACGACGCGACGACGATCTTCCCCGACCACGTGGTGGGCCGTATTGCCGCCACCCTGGCTTTGGCCGCGCTGATCCGCCGCGACCGCGCGGGTCACGGCGCCCACGTGCACGTCTCTCAGGCCGAGGTCGTCGTCAACCAACTCGACACGCTGTTCGTCACCGAGGCCGCGCAGGCCGCCCACGTCGCCGAGGTCCGCAACGACACCAGCGTGCATGCCGTCTGCCCGTGCGCCGGCGACGACGAATGGTGCGTCGTGTCGATCGGCACCGACAGTGAATGGCAATCCGTGGCAGCGCTTTTGGGTGGATCCGACCGCGCCGGGCTCGTAGCGGCACTTAAACAGTGGACCAGCACCCGAACCCCGCAGCAGGCAGCTCAGGCACTGCAGGACGCCGGGCTGGCCGCGGGCCCGATGAACCGGCCGCCCGACATCCTGGAGGATCCGCAACTGCTGCACCGAAACCTGTTCAGCGACATGACTCATCCGCTCATCGCGCGCACGCTGCCAGCCGAAACCGGTCCGGCTCCGTTTCGCCACATCCCGCCGGCCCCGCAACGTCCAGCGCCGCAGCCGGGCCGGGACACCCGGGCGATCTGTCAACAGTTGCTCGGCATGAGCCCTCACGAAGTACAGCGGTGGATCGATGAAGGCGTACTGTTCGCAGCGGAGGAACCGGAGGCAGGCCCGTGACATCTTCAACCGCACAGTTTTTCGTGGACGGCCAGTTCCGCGCCGCCGACCACGCCGAACCGGTGGTGGAGGCGGCGACCGGCGAGCCACTAGGCGCCGGCGCCGTCGTCAGCGAATCCGACCTCGACGCGGCGGTCGCCGCCGCGCGCCGGGCCCTGCCGGACTGGCGTAACAGTTCACCCGAGCATCGTGGCGGGTTGCTCAACGCGATGGCCGAGGCACTCAAGGCCCGAGCCAAGCCGACCAGCGAGCTGGTCACCCGCGAGAACGGCATGCCGATCCGGCTGTCGCGCGGTGCCAACGGCGCCTTCCCGCCCCTACTGCTGCGGTATTACGCCCAACTGGTCACCGAAGTTCCGGTCGAAGAGATCCGGCCGAGCGTGATCGGACACACGATTGTTCGCCGCGAGGCCGTCGGGGTGGTCGGCGCGATCGTGCCGTGGAACTACCCGCAGGCACTGGCCGCGATGAAGGTGGCGCCGGCACTGGCCGCGGGATGCACCGTCGTACTCAAAGCCTCACCCGAAACCGCTTTGGACGCTCTGGTTTTCGCTGAGGCGGCGGTCGAGGCGGGGTTGCCGGCCGGGGTGCTCAACGTGGTGTCGGGTGGGCCGGCCGTCGGTGCCGGCCTGGTGTCGCACCCCGGCATCGACAAGGTCGCGTTCACCGGTTCGACGGCCACCGGGCGCCTGGTCGCCGAGACCTGCGGCCGCCTGATGCGGCCGGTCACCCTCGAGTTGGGCGGCAAGTCCGCGGCGATCATCCTCGACGACGCCGACCTGGACGCCACCATGCGCGGACTGCGCAACGCTTCCTTCGTGAACAACGGGCAGACCTGCCACCTCAGCTCGCGGATCCTGGCGCCGAGATCCCGCTACGACGAGATCGTCGACGCCGTCGCGGCGCTGGCCGAGAGCATGGCCGTGGGCGACCCACTGGATCCGGGCACCGAGATCGGTCCCATGGTCAGCTCGCGGCAACGCGAGCGTGTGCTGAGCTACATCGAGGTCGGCAAGAACAGTGGCGCGCGACTGGTCGCCGGCGGGTCGATTCCCAGGGAGCAACCGCGCGGCTGGTTCGTGGCGCCGACGGTGTTCGCTGACGTCGACAATTCCGACCAGCTGGCGCGCGAAGAGATCTTCGGCCCGGTCCTGACCATCAGCGCCTACGACAACGACGACGAGGCGGTGGCGCTGGCCAACGACACCGAGTTCGGTCTGGCCGGCACCGTGTGGTCCACCGACGTCGACCGGGCGACCATGGTCGCGCGGGCCGTGCACACCGGCACCATCGGCGTCAACGACTACGCGCTGGACGTGCGGGCTCCGTTCGGCGGTGTCAAGGCCAGCGGGATGGGCCGCGAGCTGGGCCCCGAGGGCCTGGAGGCCTACCGGACGCTCAAGTCGATCTACCGGACGGGTACGGCCTGACCCCGCCGCCCCTTCCGCCCAGCGTGAAGCTGGTTTCACACTCGCGTCCCACCGTGAAGATGGCTTCACGTTCGGGGACCATTGAGTACGGCCTGACCCCGCCGCGATAGGTTCGAGCTATGCCCGTGGACCCCAGGACTCCGGTGCTGATCGGCTACGGCCAGGTCAACCACCGCGACGACCCAGACCCCAACGAACCGTCCATCGAGCCGGTCGACCTGATGGTCACTGCCACCCGGCGCGCTGCGGAAGCCGCCGTCGTCGAGGCGGTCGACTCGATCCGCGTTGTGCACATGCTGTCGGCGCACTACCGCAACCCGGGGCAACTGCTCGGCGAACGCCTGGGCCTGACCAAGTTCACCGCGAGCTACAGCAGCGTGGGAGGCAACACGCCGCAGTCGCTGGTCAACCAGGCCTGCCTGGACATCCAGCAAGGCCGCGCAGGCGTCGTGCTGATCTCGGCGGCCGAAACCTGGCGCACCCGCAACGCGCTGAAGAAGCAGGGCCGCCGGCTGGTGTGGACCGAGCAGGACAATTCCGTTCCGATGCCCGAGGTCGCCGGCGACGACGTGCCGATGGCCGGTGACGCCGAGATCAAGATCAAGCTGGACCGGCCCGCCTTCGTCTATCCGCTGTTCGAACAGTCGCTGCGGATCGCCGCCGGTGAGTCCGTCGAAGAGCACGGCAAGCGGGTCAGCGAGCTGTGGGCGCGGTTCAGCGCCGTGGCGGCGGACAACCCACACGCGTGGATCCGCCGCCCCCACACCGCCGAGGAGATCCGGCAGCCCAGCCCGCAGAACCGGATGATCAGCTGGCCGTACACCAAGCTGATGAACTCCAACAACATGGTCGATCAGGGCGCCTCGCTGATCCTGACGTCGGTCGAACAGGCCAGGAAGCTGCAGGTGCCCGAAGACCGCTGGGTCTACCCGCAAGCCGGCACCGACGCCCACGACACCTCGGCGATCGCCGAGCGCGGCGAACTGCACCGGTCCCCGGCGATCCGGATCGGCGGACGCAGGGCACTGGAACTGGCCGGTCTTTCGATCGACGACGTCGACTACGTGGACCTGTACTCCTGCTTCCCGTCGGCCGTCCAGGTCGCGGCGGCCGAACTGGGCCTGGCCACCGACGATCCCGCCCGTCCGCTCACCGTCACCGGCGGCCTTACCTTTGCCGGCGGCCCATGGAGCAACTACGTCACGCACTCCATCGCGACCATGGCCGAACTGCTCACCGCCAACCCGGGACGGCGCGGCCTGATCACCGCGAACGGCGGCTACCTGACCAAGCACAGTTTCGGTGTGTACAGCACCGAACCCGGCGCCGATGAATTTCGTTGGGAGGACGTTCAATCCGCGGTGGATTCCGAACCCACCACTGTCGGTCTGGTGGATTGGGAAGGCACCGGCACCGTCGAATCGTGGACCACGCCGTTCGACCGGGAAGGACAGCCGGAAAAAGCGTTTTTGGCTGTCCGCACGCCCGACGACGCGCGCGTCCTTGCGGTGATCACCGATCCCGCTGCCGCGACAGACACCGTGCACGACGACATCGCCGGCGCCAAGGTCTCCGTCGCCGCGGACGGCACCGCGAAACTGCACTAACCGAGCGGGTCACGGTACAGACTCAAAAGTGCGCAAGTCAGGCCCGCGTGCTTATTGTCGTTTGCATAACCCGGGAGGTGACGCCACGTGCACGTGCTGCTGACCGACGCCTCAGGCACTGTCGGGCGGCTGGTCGCGCGCCAGCTGGTCGCGGCCGGCCACACGGTCAGCGGCATCGCCCCCTACCCGCATGACTACCTGGACCCGCACGTCGAGTTCGCGTGCGCGCCTCTGGACGACCCGGTACTGATGCGATTGGCCGCCGAGGCCGACGCTGTGATCCATCTGGCCCCAGTCGATACCAGCGCCCCAGGCGGGGCCGGCATCACCGGTGTCGCGCACGTGGCGAACGCGGCGGCACGGGCGGGCGCCCGGCTGCTGTTTGTGTCTCAGGCCGCCGGGCGGCCCGAGCTCTACCGTCCGGCCGAGACACTGGTATCCACCGGTTGGGCGCCGAGCCTGGTCGTCCGCATTGCGCCACTGCTCGGCCGGCAGCTCGACTGGATGACCTGCCGCACCGTGGCCACGCTGATGCGCGCCAAGGTTTCCGCACGCCCCATCCGGGTGCTGCACATCGAGGATCTGGTCCGGTTCCTGGTCGAGGCGCTGGGCACCGACCGCTGCGGGGCGGTCGACCTGGCCACTCCGGACACCACCAACCTGATCACCGCATGGCGGGTGCTGCGATCCGTTGACCCCCGCCTGCGCCTGCACGGCGTCCGCGGCTGGGAGAACCTGGTCCCGGACTTGGATATCAGTGCTGCACAGGAGGATTGGAAGTTCGAATACGGCTGGCTGGCACTGGACGCGGTGGTGGACACCGGCCGCGGGCTGGTCGGGCGCAAGCTCGAAGCCAGAGGCGCGACCACCGGGGCGGGCCCGCTCCCGCTACCGGTCGAACCCCTGCCGCGGCCGGCCCAGGGCGACGAATCATTGCGCAGCGCCGCGCCCGAGGGGCTGGAGGGGGAGTTCGACGACCGCATCGACCCGCGCTTCCCGGTCTTCAGCACGGCCAGCCTCGCCGAGGCGCTGCCGGGCCCGCTGACGCCGATCACGCTCGATGTCCAGTGCAGCGGCCTGCGCGCCGCCGGTCAGGCCATGGGGCGGGTGCTGGCGCTGGGCGACGTGGTGGCGCAGGAGTGGGCCGAGCGGGCGATTGCGGTATTCGGCCATCGACCCTACGTCGGAGTCTCCGCCAATATCGTGGCCGCGGCCCAACTGCCCGGCTGGGACGAACACGCGGTGGCCCGGCGCACCCTCGGTGCCGAGCCGCCCGCCGCGGAGCTGCTGCCGTTCGGCCCCCCGGAACTGACCGGTGGCCCACGCGGCTCGGTCGCCAAGGCGGTCGTAACGGCGCGGTCGCTGGCTTTGCTGCGCCATCTCCGCGCCGACACCCAGGCCTACGTCGCCGCCGCCGGCCGCGAACATCTCGATGCCGAGGCGCTGGCCGCGCTGCCGGATGCGGCACTGGAAGTCCGAATCCGGTTGCTGCGCGACCGTATTCACCAGGGCTGGGTCCTGACTGGCCTGTGGGTCATCGACTCCGGGATCACCGCGGCGGCCCTGGAGCGTACCCGCGTGAGATCGGGTATCTCAGGGGTCGGCGTGATCATGGAGAGCGACCGCATCGCGGCCGAGACCAAGGCGTTGGCGGCGGTGCTGCGAGCCGACCCGCCGTTGTGCGCATTGGCCACCGAAGGCAACGTCGGCAGCATCCGCGCGTTGTCCCCGGCGGCGGCCGCCGCACTCGACGCGGCCGTCGCCGCCCTCGGGCACCGGGGCCGCGGGGAAGCCGAACTGGCCAATCCGACGTTCGGGGACGACCCCGGGTTACTGCTGACGGTGGCCGCCGAAGCCGCCGCCGGGCCCGAGGCGCCGCAAGCTCCGAGTTCGCTGGCGCAGCGACTGGCCGACAGCGCCCGCAACTCGCGCGAGCTCGCCCACGACACCACCATCCGTTTCACCCATGAACTTCGAATGGCATTGCGCGAGTTAGGATCTCGTTGGGCTTCGGCAGACCTGATCGATTCCGTGGACGACACGTACTACCTGTTGTGCGACGAGCTCATCACCATGCCGGTCGACGCCCGGCTTCGGATCAAACGCCGGCGTGCCGAACGGGAACGTCTACAGGCGCAGCATCCGCCCGACATCATCGGCCGGGATCAAGCGGGGTCCGGGACCGGATCTGCTCCTTGATGTCGTCGAGCACGTCCCAGATGTTGACGGTCATGCCGGCCAGCACCCGGTCCTCGTCGTCGAGCCAGTAAGCGACGAATTCCCGGCCGGCGACGTCGCCACGCAACACCACCTTCTCGGAGCCCGACGCGTATCCGGCGTATTCCATGCCGAGGTCGTACTGGTCGGTGAAGAAGTAGGGCAGCTCGTCGTATTCGCTTGGGCTGCCCAGCATTCCCGCCACCGCCACGGCAGGTTGCTTGAGCGCGTTGGCCCAGTGCTCCGTGCGGATCCGCACGCCGTAAAAGGGATGCTCGGCGGCGGCGATGTCGCCCACGGCGAAGATATCGGCATCGCTGGTGCGCAGCGAAGCGTCGACCCGCACCCCACCGTCGGCCATCGCGAGCCCGGCCTGTTCGGCCAACTCGACATTGGGTTCGGCACCCACGGCGACCAGCACCGCATCGGCGGCGACGGTGGATCCGTCGGACAGTGCCAGGCCGGTGGCCTTGCCGTCCCGGACGGTGATCCGGTCGGCCCGGGCTTTTAGCCGCAGCAGCACACCGTGGTCTCGGTGCAGGTCGGCGAAGACCGCACCGACCTCGGCGCCCAGTGCGGTCAACAGTGGCTGTTCCGCGGATTCGACGACGGTGACGTCCACGCCGCGCCGGCGGGCGGCGGCGGCGACTTCCAGGCCGATCCAGCCTGCGCCCAGCACGGCGAGTGCAGAGCCCTCGACGAGAACGGAATTCAGCGACACGGCGTCTGGGTAGTTGCGCAGGTAGTGCACTCCGTCGGCGTCATGACCGGGTATCGGAGGTCGGCGCGGCGCCGAACCGGTTGCCAGCAGTAGCTTTTCATACCGCAGCGTGACGCCGTCGTCGAAAGCGACAGTGTGCGCGGCGGCGTCCAGCGCATCCACCCGGGTGTTCAGCCTCAGGTCCACGCGACGATCCCGGTACCAGTCCGAGTTCTGCACCGTGAAATCGGCCAGCGACTTATCGCCTGCCAGAAAGCCTTTCGAGAGCGGCGGCCGTTCGTACGGCAGGTATTCCTCGTCCGCGAACAGCACGATCTGCCCGTCGAATTCGCTGTCACGCAGGGCTTGCACCGCTTTGGCCGCCGCTAGCCCACCGCCGACGATGACGAACACTGTCGAGGTCATGATCACTCCTCACCTGTTTTCGAGAATTTCCCGCACCGACAAGGCGTTTCGCACCGCGTGCCCGCCCAGGTCATTGTTGAAGTACATCCACACATCGCGGGCCTCGCCGGTCCACTCGGCGATGCGATCGGCCCAGCACCGCAGTTCGTCGCCCGGGTAGGAGCCGGTGTACATGGCGTCCCCGGCGGGGCCGTGCATGCGGACATACACCAGGTCGGTCGTGGCGCGGGGGATGCACGCCAGCCCGGGCCCGCTCATCACCACGTAGGCGGCACGATGGCGCTCCAGCAGCTCGAAGACCGCGGGATGGTTCCACGACGGGTGCCTCAGCTCCACGGCGGTCCGGATGGACGGCGGCACACCGGCCAGGAAGGAGTCGAGCCGCGCGTCGTCGCGCTGCTGGTCCGGGCGCAATTGCACCAGCAGCACCCCGTGCCGGTCACCCAGCAACTCCCAGCAGCGCTCGAACCGCTCGATCCACGGTCCGGCGGTGGCGAGCCGCCGGTAGTGAGTGAGACCCCGATGCGCCTTCACCGACATGGTGAAGCCGGGCGGCAGCTGATCGCGCCAACCGGCGAACGTCGAGTCCTTGGGCCAACGATAGAAACTGGCGTTCAGCTCGACCGTGTCGAAGACCTCGGCGTACCGGTGCAACCGCCGCGCGGAGGGGAGGCCCGCCGGATACAGCACGCCCGCCCAGTGGTCGTAGGACCACCCGGAAGTGCCGATCCGCACGGTCATCGAACCGTCAACCGGTTAGCTGCAGGCGCACGTCGTCATCCAGCGAGGCACGCACCAGTGCCGCCGCCAACCGCGCGTTGGTGCGCGGCGCGAAGGCCGAAAGCTTGGCCGGGTCAGTGGGAAGCCGCAGCGTTCTGGCGGCGGCGGTGGCGCGGTCGTCGAAGTGCGGGCGCACCCAGGTCCAGACGTCTTGCACCTCGCGCAGGAAGATGTCCGCCCCGGTGTCACCAATGCCCTTGAACTCCTTGAGCATTCGGGCCGCGCGCTGCGGGTCGTGGCCACATCGGCCGGCGATCCGGCGCAGGTCGCCGCCGAAGTCGTCGCGCACGTGCTCGGCGATATCAGTCAGCCGGGTGGCGGAGCTTTCGTCGTAACGGACGTAGTGGGCGCGGCCGAACGCGTCGATCATGGTGCGCCGGTCGGCCGCCAGCACAGCCTTCGGCGTACGCAGGCCTGCCTTGAAGAGTTCTTGCGCGGCGCTCGTGGCGATCGCGGCGTCGATCGGCTTGCTGGCCAGCATGCACAGCACCAGCAGCTGAAACAGCGGCATCGGTTTGTCGGCGAGCCGGATACCGGCCTGCTCCGCGTAGGTGGTGCCGGCCAGCTTGAGCAGCCGCGCTACCCGCTGCTCTGCAGCGTCCATACCGGCGGCGTACCCGCATCGGCAACGGGCAAACGCCGGCCGTCACTTCGGCGGCAGGCTGCGCGCATGATCGGCGCCGCGGGTTACCCAAATGCGAAGTTGGCGTTTGGTTTTCACGCCTTCAGGGGCCACGCGGAGCCAGCCGCGGGTTTCCCGCCCGGCCATCACCATGGGGCTGACGTGCTCGTGTCCGAGCAGCTTGTCGGTGTCTTCCCGCGGGACGCGGACCAGCAGGCCGCCCTGACTGCTGACAGCCACCGCCATGTTTCCGCCGATCAGAAACGCCAGCCCACCGAACATCCGCATCTCGTCGGTCGGCTCGGGAGCCAGCAACTCACGGATCCGGTCGGCGAGGACGGCGTCGTAGGCCACGGCCCGTCAGTCCAGGTCCACTCGGATGGTCAGCAGATCGGTGCCCATCAGGCGCACGACGGCACTGTTGAGCCGAGGCAGATTTCCCAACCGCCGCAAAGGGTCGTCCTCGGGCATCAGGTGCGCGGTCCCGGCGCGCCATTCGCCGTCGATGCGCACCCGGACGGCCGGGTTGGCCTTGAGGTTGCGGACGTAGTCCGAATGTTCGCCGTGCTCGGACACCAACCAGAATTGGTTGTCCACCACGGCGCCGCCCACCGCCGTGAGCCGGGGCTGCCCGGACTTACGGCCCGTCGTTTCCAGCATCGTGACCGGCAGCTTGCGGGCCACCGGATTGACGACCAGCCGTTGTACTCGGTGCACGAACTGCCGTTTAAGGCTCACAATGGTGATTTTGCCACCGGGACCCCGAGCGCGCGCAGCACCCACTCCGGGGAGACGTCGAACGACAACTTCCGCCGCGGAATCGTGCTCAGCACGGGTTCGGGGATCGCGGTTTTGTAGGTGAGAGTCAATCGGCCCGAGAACGCGGGGTCGATCTGGCTGATGTCCGTCTCCAATTCCAAGCCCTCCGCCGAGAAAGCGGCATGGACAGCGCCCTCACCCGCCGCATCCCAGCGCACGTCGATGGCGCGCCCCGCGAGCCTCGGCACCGTTGAGATGGTGCCCACCACCCGCTGCGAGGTGATCGCCAAAGCACCGACGTAGCTGCGGATATTGCCCTGGGAAACCTTGCCGGGCACCGAGCCGGTGAATCGGAAGGTGACGGGGACGAACTCGGCCAGATGGATCAGATTCTCGGTGTCGACTTGTGCCCGCAGGTCTGCGGGCAGCTTGCCGACTCCGAAGAACTTGCGAAAAAACAATGCCATGGCTGGACCTTAAGGCTCCGCACCGCGGAAATTTCACACCAGTTTCGAGGGAGAGACACGAAAACAGCCGCCTCGATTGAGGCGGCTGTTTTCGTTAGTGCTCGCTAGGTGTTGATCGCGACGAAACCAGTGGTGGTGTAGACGCCCCACGCTCCCAGTTCAGCGTTGAACACGACTGGCAGCGCCACGTCGGTTCCCGGCGCGATCCAGGTAGCGGGAAGGCCGTACCGACCCGGGTCGTTGTACTGCCCCGGCGGCGGGAATCCGTTCTGCCCGGGCGGAAGCGGGCTGCCCGGCCCGTTGCAGTTGACACCCGGTCCACCGCTACAGATCGGCTGACCCGGAATGTAGCCCGGTCCCGGCTGCTGCCCGGGCACGTTCGGCCCCGGCACATTCGGTCCCGGGATGTTCGGGCCGGGCACGTTCGGTCCGGGTCCACCCGGGCCGGACGGGTCGGCCTGCGCGAAACCGGCACCGATTCCGAGCGCGGCCGATCCGAGTGCCCCGGTCATCGCGGCAGTGGCTGCAATCCTGTTGAGCTTCATGTGAACTCCTTGTCCTGCGGTGAAACTGCCACGCGGGCAGCGCAACAGCGTTGACGTGTTGTTCAGTTGTTTCCCCCACCGCCCTGTGAGTTACCCGGCGCAGGACGGTGAAAACGTCTTGGCGCGGATTTTTTTCAGGAAGCTCCCAGCCACTTGACAGACTTCAGGCTGCGACCGTGGCCGCGTGTGCCGCGGGTTCCAGGGCCTGCGCGACGATCGCCGCGACATCCGTCATCGGCCGCACGTCGAGCACCTCGAGCACTTCGGCCGGCACGTCGTCCAGATCCGGCTCGTTGCGCGCCGGAATGAACACCGTCGAGAGCCCGGCACGCTGGGCGGCCAGCAACTTCTGCTTGACACCGCCGATCGGCAGCACCCGGCCGTTGAGCGTGACCTCGCCGGTCATCCCGACATCCGAGCGAACCTGGCGCCCGGTGGCCATCGAGACCAGGGCGGTCACCATGGTCACTCCGGCCGACGGACCGTCCTTGGGCACCGCGCCGGCCGGCACGTGCACGTGGATGCGGCGGTCGAGCAGCTTCGGGTCGACACCCAACTCAACGGCGTGCGAGCGCACGTAGGACAGCGCGATCTGCGCCGACTCCTTCATGACGTCACCCAGTTGACCGGTCAATTGCAGACCCGGCTCACCATCGGTGGCGCCGGCCTCGATGTACAGGACATCGCCACCCAGGCCGGTGACGGCCAGGCCGGTGGCCACCCCGGGCACCGCGGTGCGCTCGGCTGATTCCGGCGTGAAGCGCGGGCGGCCCAGGTAGCCGACCAGATCCGGCTCGTCGACGGTGATCGGCTCACTGTCGGCCGCGAGCTTCGTGGTCACCTTGCGCAACGCCTTGGCCAGCAGCCGTTCGAACTGCCGGACTCCCGGCTCGCGGGTGTAGTCCGCCGCGATCTTGCGCAGCGCCTCGTCGGTGACCGTGACCTCGTCCTCGGTCAGCGCCGCCCGATCCCGCTGTCGGGGGAGCAGGTAGTCGCGGGCGATGGCGACCTTGTCATCCTCGGTGTACCCGTCGATCTGCACCAACTCCATGCGGTCCAGCAGCGCCGACGGGATGTTCTCGATCACGTTGGCGGTAGCCAGGAACACCACGTCGGACAGGTCCAGGTCCAGATCCAGATAGTGGTCGCGGAAGGTGTGGTTCTGCGCCGGGTCGAGGACCTCGAGCAGCGCCGCACTCGGGTCGCCCCGGTAGTCGGAGCCGACCTTGTCGATTTCGTCCAGCAGCACAACGGGATTCATCGAACCCGCTTCACCGATGGCCCGCACGACGCGGCCGGGCAGCGCGCCCACATAGGTGCGCCGGTGCCCGCGGATCTCCGCCTCGTCGCGGACGCCACCGAGGGCGACGCGCACGAACTTGCGTCCCAGAGCACGCGCCACGCTCTCGCCCAGCGAGGTCTTGCCGACCCCGGGGGGACCGGCCAGCACCATCACCGCGCCGGAGCCACGGCCGCCCACCAGCTGCAGACCACGTTGGGCACGGCGGGTGCGCACGGCGAGGTATTCGACGATGCGGTCCTTGACGTCGTCCAGCCCGTGGTGGTCGGCGTCCAGAATGGCCCGCGCGCCGGTGAGGTCCGTCGAGTCCTCAGTGCGGACGTTCCAGGGCAGGTCGAGCACGGTGTCCAGCCAGGTGCGGATCCAACCGCTTTCCGGGCTCTGGTCGCTGGCTCGCTCCAGCTTGCCGACCTCGCGCAGCGCGGCCTCGCGCACCTTCTCGGGCAGCTCGGCTGCCTCGACGCGGGCACGGTAGTCCTCAGATCCGTCCGGCTCGTCCTCACCGAGTTCTTTGCGGATTGCGGCCAGCTGTTGGCGCAGCAGGAACTCTTTCTGCGTCTTCTCCATGCCTTCGCGGACGTCTTCGGCGATCTTGTCGTTGACCTCGGTCTCGGCCAGGTGCTCGCCGGTCCACTCGATCAGGACGCGCAGCCGCTCGGCGACATCCACGGTCTCCAGCAATTGCCGCTTCTGCACATCGCTGAGGTATGAGGCGTATCCCGAGGTGTCCGCCAGCGCGGACGGGTCGGTCAGGCTGTTGACGTAGTCGACGATCTGCCAGGCTTCGCGGCGTTGCAGGATCGCCAGCAATACCTTTTTGTATTCGGCTGCCAGCGCCTTGACCTCGTCGGTCACCTCGGTCTCGGCGACCTCGGTCACCTCGACCCACAGCGCCGCGCCGGGTCCCGATGCGCCCGCGCCGATCTGTGCGCGATTCTCACCTCGCACGACGGCGGCACTGCCGCCACCGGGCATCCGTCCCACCTGCAGGATCTTCGCGATCACCCCGTGCGAGGGGTACCGGTCGTCCAACCGGGGCGCGATCAGTAACTGCCCCGAATCGCTTGCCCGTGCAGCGTCTATTGCCGCTCGTGCGGCGTCGTCCAGTGCAATCGGCACCACCATCCCGGGCAAAACGATGGTGTCGGTAACGAACAGCACGGGAACCGATGTGGCTTCAGCCATCAATCCTCCAAAAGTTGAGTCTGCTTCGCTAAACCCAGGCGGGCGCCGATTTGTTCCTAATGCGGGGCCGTACCGCGCGATAATCGGGTGGTGCCGCTCACACCTGACCCCGAGATCCTCGAATCGGCAGCGAGAGAGCTCGGCCCGAAGGCTGCGGTCACCTTCCTGGTCGGCGACGACGCGGTGACCTATTCCGTCGCCGATAAGACCATCCGCGTCGATGCGACACCGGCGGACAGCCCCGTGGTGGTTCGCCTGTCCCGGCAGGCCTGGGCCGACCTGGTGGGTCAGGTTCGCACCGCCATCAACCTGCTGCTCAGCAATGAACTCGTTTTCGAGCGGGGAGGATTCGAGCAGCTGGCCGACTGGGACCCGATCCTGCGGTACCTGCACGCCGGGGTACCGCCGTACGACCCGGCCCGCGCCGATTTTCACGGCCGCGACCCGGCCGCCACCTTCACCCTCGACGCCGATGACGCCGAACTGGCCGCCCAGCTGCGGACCATGGGTTATCTGCACGTCAAGTCGGTGTTCAGTGCCGAGGAAATGCGGGCGGCCAACCACGAGGTGGGCCGGCTGGCGGCACAAGCCCGGCCAGGAGACGACGAGTCCTGGTGGGTGACCGCCGGCGAAGGGGTGAGCGTGCTGTGCCGGTTGGTGTATGCGACGTTGCGCTCACCGGCGCTTGCCGCGCTGGAAGATGATCCGCGGGTGCGCAGGCTCGGCACCCTGATCGACCCCGCGCTGCGCGCGGCTCCCGATCGGATGGAAGGCAGCGCGGTGCTGCTCAAAGTGCCGGGCAAAACCAGTGGGCTGTCCAACATTCCGTGGCACCAGGACTGCGGTATGGGTGGCCACGCGATCATGTGCCCGGCGGTCAGCGTCGGTATCCAGCTCACCGGGTCGGACTCTTCGACCGGCAACTTGCAGGTGGTACCCGGCAGTCACGGCCAGGCCATCCATTACCGGTGGGAGCAGCGCCTCGATCGGGTTCCGGTGGTCAGCATCGACACCGCGCCGGGTGACGTCACCGTGCACATTCAGGACCTGATGCACGCCTCACCTGAGCCGACCGGCGCCGGTGGGCGGCGCACCATGTATGTCACGCACTATCCGCCGGCGCTGTTCGACCACGTCGGGCCGGGTCAGGCCTTCAACGACCTGGTTCGCAACCGCGTTATCGCGGCGCCAGTCGTCTCAGCTGAGTGACGTGCCTGGGCGAAAGTTCTTGCAGGCAGGTCACACCCAGCAAACCCATGGTGCGGATGATCCCGCTCTGCAGAATGTCGATCGCCCGCCGGACACCCGCTTC
Source organism: Mycobacterium sp. 23 (assembly GCF_048287075.1). NCBI lineage: Bacteria > Bacillati > Actinomycetota > Actinomycetes > Mycobacteriales > Mycobacteriaceae > Mycobacterium > Mycobacterium sp. 23. The sequence continues at coordinate 353,963 of NZ_JBLVUX010000005.1, read as the reverse complement.
ACCACCGGCCATCAACCCATATAGGTAGGCGCGCCCGACCAGCGTGCAGCGCGCCCCCAGGGCGATCGCCGCGACGATGTCGGCGCCGGACATGATGCCGGTGTCTACCAGGATCTCGGTGTCGCCGCCCAGTTCGCGGGCCACCGCGGGCAGGAGATGGAACGGCACCGGCGCCCGATCGAGTTGGCGCCCACCGTGATTGGACAAGACGATCCCGTCCACGCCCCGGTCGACGACAGCGCGGGCGTCGTCGAGCGTCTGAATGCCCTTGACGACGAGCTTGCCCGGCCACCTCGACTTGATCCAGGCCAGGTCGTCGAAGGTGACGCTCGGGTCGAACATGGTGTTCAGGTATTCGCCGACGGTGCCCGACCACCGGTCAAGGGACGCAAACGACAGCGGTTCGGTGGTCAGCAGGTCGAACCACCAGTGCGGATGCGGCACGGCATCCAGCACGGTGCGCACCGTCAACGCCGGTGGGATCGACATTCCGTTGCGCACATCACGCAACCTGGCTCCGGCCACCGGAACGTCCACCGTCACCAGCATGGTGTCGAAGCCTGCGTCGGCCGCCCGCCGCACCAGCTCCATCGACCGCTCGCGATCACGCCACATGTAGAGCTGAAACCACTTGCGTCCCTGCGGGGCGGCGGCCACCAGGTCTTCGATGGCGGTAGTCCCCAGCGTGGACAGCGAGAACGGAATGCCGGCCGAGGCCGCGGCCCGGGCCCCGGCGATCTCACCCGCGGTGTGCATCAAACGGGTGAATCCGGTCGGTGCGATCCCGAACGGCAGGGCCACCGGTTGGCCCAGCACGTCCCAACCTGCCGTCACATCGGTCACGTCGCGCAGAATGGTCGGATGAAACTCTATGTCGCGGAACGCTTGTCGAGCCCGCGCGATGGACAGCTCGTCCTCGGCGGCGCCGTCGGTGTAGTCGAAGGCCGCCTTCGGGGTGCGCCGCTTGGCGATACGGCGGAGGTCCTCGATGGTCAGCGCGGCGTCCAACCGCCGTCTGGTGCGATCGAACTGGGGCTTCTTGAATTGCAGCAACGGAGCCAGGTCCCGCACTCTGGGCACCTGCCGCTTGACCGTCATCGCTTCATCTAACCAGTGTGCGACCGTGGAGAGATGTCTGATTTGCAGCGCTTCGTGGACGCGCAGGACCGGGTGTACGACAACGTGCTGGACGAACTGCGGGCCGGGCGCAAACGCAGTCACTGGATGTGGTTCGTGTTCCCGCAGATTCGCGGACTGGGCAGCAGCCCTACCGCCCAGCACTACGGAATCGCCTCACTCGAGGAAGCCCGGGCCTACCTGGACCACCCGGTGCTGGGGCCACGACTGCGCGAGTGCGTGGCTCTGGTCAACGCGGTCGAAGGCCGCTCGGCGGAGCAGGTCTTCGGTTGGCCCGACGACCTCAAGCTGCGTTCGTCGGTGACGCTGTTCGCCCACGCCACCGATGACAATGGGGACTTCCTGGCGTTGCTCGACGAGTACTACGGCGGGGAGCAGGATCCGCTGACGCTGGAGCGCTTGGGCTAGGGACGCAGAATCCGCCAGCCGTGCGGTTCGATCTCCACGGTGTCGACGACCTCGTCCGGAGGCGCCGTCGAGCCGGCGATCAGGCGGGCGCGCGGCGTGCCGAGCTTCGGTAGCGACAGCCGCAGCGGCCCGTCGTCGATGTTGAGGGCGACCAGCAGCGCGTCCTGGCCGCTGCGGGTTTCGTAAACGTAATGCTTGTTTTCCAGGCGCACGGCGCTTGTCGTCGCCCGGTGCAACCAGGGGTGGCGGCGGCGCAATCCGACCAGGTACTGGTAGAGAGCCCAGACTTCGGCTCCGGATTGGTCCAAAGAGATTGGGGGAGCAGGAAACTCGGGACGTACCGCGTCGTCACCGCCGTACCTTTCTTCCTTGACTCCGCGGAAACCGAATTCGTCGCCGGCATAGATGGTGGGCACCCCGCCGATCGTCAGCAGGATCACCAGCGCGTGGGCCGGGTGAGCGGGGTTTTCGAGGCGGCTGGCGATCCGGGTGACGTCGTGGTTGCCGATGAATGTCTGCGGCACAAAGGTTTCCAGAAAGTCGTTGTGCCGCTGCAGCGCATGGTCCAGCTCGAAGAAATTGCCGTCGTTGAGACTGCTCCAGACGGCCTTCCACAGCTCGTACTGGGTGGCGGAGTCGAACCGCGCCGACTCGACGACCGCGGCGTAGTCGCCGTGGATCAACTCGCCGACGAACCACGCGTCTGGGTGGCGCTCGCGGACCTTGGGCAGCACCTGCGCCCAGAACCGTTGCGGCACGGTGTAAGCCGCATCAAGACGCCAACCGTCGGCACCGCGCTCGAGCCAGTGTGACATGACGTCGATGACGTAGTCGGCGACCGCCGGGTCTTTGTGGTTCAGGGTGATCAACTCAGCATGGCCCTCGAAGTTGTCGCCACTGAACCAGTGCGCCGATTCCGGGTCGCCATAGCGCGCGAAGTCCGCACCGACGTGATTGAAGACGCCGTCCAGCAGCACGCGCAGGCCCCGTTGCCGGGCCTGCTCGATGAGATAGGCGAAGTCGGCGTCGTCACCTAGGCGCGGGTCGATCCGGAAGTGATCGGTGGTGTCGTAGCCATGGGTGCGCGAGTGAAAGATCGGTCCCAGTGCGACGCCGGATGCGCCGAGCGCGATCGCGTGGTCGAACCAGTCGACGAGCCGGCGCAGCCGGTGTTCCCCGGGTCCGGCGGGGCTTCCGAAGGGTAGGCCCCGACGAAGCCCAGGGGATACACCTGCCACCAGATCGAGTGCTCGATCCAGGAGGGTCCGGTCACCTTGGTGATCAGCCGACTGCCGCCAATGTCTGGGCCGCGCTTATTGCCTGTGCCACACCGGAAACGATAGCGGCGACCTTGAGCGCCTCGAGAATGGCCTCGCGGCCCACTCCCGACTCGCGCAACGTGTGCTCGTGGGCAACCACGCAGTGACCGCACCCGTTGATCGAGGACACCGCGAAGCTCCAGAGCTCGAAGTTGGCCTTGTCCACACCGGGATTGCCGATGATGTTCATCCGCAGCCCCGCGCGCAGATCGTCGTAGGCCCCTTCCAGAAAGCCGCGGCCCCGGTAGAACACGTTGTTCATTCCCATGATGGACGCGGCTCCCAGGGCGGCGTTGTAGGCCTGCTCAGAGAGTGTGTCGGCCGCTTCGGCGCCGATCTCGCCCAGCACTTGGGCGTTGCGGCTCGCCGCGGCACACGCCAGCAGCGTGCCCCACAACTGCTCTTCGTTCAGCACCGTCGTGCGGACGATGGAGCCGAGGTTGAGCTTGAGGTCCTTGGCGTATTCGGGCAGGGCGGCTTTGAGATTCTCGACGCTCATCAGGCCTCCTTACGCCGAAGCCTTCAGCAGCTCGCCGGCGTCGATCGTCGGGTCACCCTTGCGCCAGTTGCACGCGCACAACTCATCCGACTGCAGCGCGTCCAGCACCCGCAGCACCTCGTCGACGTTACGCCCCACGGAACCGGCCGTGGCAGAGACGAATTGGATCTCGTTGTTCGGGTCGACGATGAAGGTGACGCGGTCGGCGACTCCGTCGGCGTTGAGCACCCCGGTGGCCTGGGACAGTTCCCGCTTGATGTCAGACAGCATCGGGAAAGGCAGCTTCTTGAGATCCTCGTGCTGCGCCCGCCATTGGAAGTGCACGAACTCGCTGTCGATCGAGACGCCCAGCACCTGCGCGTCGCGGTCCTCGAACTCGTCGTTCAGCTTGCCGAAGGCGGCGATCTCGGTGGGGCACACGAAGGTGAAGTCCTTGGGCCAGAAGAACACGATGCGCCACTTGCCCGGGTGATCGTCACTGGTGATGGTGGTGAAGTAGTCGCCCGGCTGCTGCGCGTCGACCTTGGACAGGTCACCGCCGATGAGTGCGGTCAACTGGTATGCCGGGAATTGCTGGCCAATCGTCAACAAAGACATATCGCTCCTTATCTGGATTCATTCAAGATTAGATGCTCTGCGACCATGGTGCCCCGGGTTCGCTTTGAAGTAAAGGTGATTTGTCGCACTACACTGATAGGTATGCCCGATAAGAGTTTTCAACCCACCCTGGCCGGCCTGCGGGCCTTCGTGGCGGTCGCGCAGAAACAGCATTTCGGCAGCGCCGCAACGACTCTCGGCGTCAGCCAATCGACGTTATCGCAGGCGCTCGCGACGCTCGAGACCGGGCTGGGCACCAACCTCGTCGAGCGTTCCACCCGCCGGGTTCGCATCACGGCCGAAGGCGAACAGCTACTGCCGCTGGCCCGCGCTGTCGTCGACGCGGCCGAATCGTTCACCCGCGCTGCCGCCGGTGCCGGCGATCCGCTGGCCGGCACGATCCGGCTCGGCCTGATCCCGACGGTGGCGCCCTACGTGCTGCCCGCCGTTCTGGCCGGGCTGCCGCGGCGCCTGCCCGACCTGACACTGCGGGTCGTCGAGGACAAGACCGAGCGCCTGCTCGGCCTGCTGCGCGACGGCGCGCTGGACGCGGCGCTGATCGCGCTGCCCGCCGACTCGGCGGGTCTCACCGCCATTGCCATGTACGACGAGGATTTCGTCTTGGCACTGCCTCCCGGACATGCACTGTCGGGCCGGCAGCGGGTGCCCGCCGCGGTGCTGGCGGAGTTGCCGCTGCTACTGCTGGATGAGGGCCACTGTCTGCGCGACCAGGCGCTGGACGCGTGCCGGGAGGCCGGGGTGCGGGCCGAGCCGGTTGACACCCGGGCGGCTTCGCTGGCGACGGCCGTGCAGTGCGTGGCCGGAGGATTGGGCGTGACACTGATCCCGCAGACCGCCGTCGCGGTCGAAACCGCGCGCAGCAGTGTCGGTCTCGCCCGGTTCGCCGCACCGCGCCCGCACCGGCGGATCGGTCTGGTGTTTCGTTCCACATCCGGCCGCGACGAGTCCTATCGGCGGCTGGCCGGGATCATCGCCGAACTGATCAGGGGTTAGGTTCGCCTGATGGAGAAAGTCATCGCTGTGCTGCGGCGGGCCGAATACGACGACGACTGGTGCGCGCGCCTTCGTGGACCGGTGGCCACCGAACTGTCGGAACTGGGCCTGCCCGGGCTGACGGTGAACGTCCGCGACAGCGCGGTGCGCGACTCGCTGATGACGTTGACGACTCTGGATCCGCCGGTTGCCGCCGTGGTGAGCGTGTGGACGCAGCAATGCTACGGCGAGCAGATGTCGGCGGCCCTTCGGGTACTGGCCGCCGAATGCGGGCAACTTGCGGCCTACCTGGTCACCGAGTCGGTTCCGATGCCGGGGCCGGTGGTCGAATCACGGCACCGCACACCGGGTTTGGCGAATGTCGCGCTGCTGCGGCGGCCGCCGGACCTGGATCAGGCGACCTGGCTCGACCGGTGGCAACTGAACCATACCCAGGTGGCCATCGAGACCCAGTCCACCTTCGGCTACACCCAGAACTGGGTGGTGCGGGCGCTCACCCCGGACGCTCCGGGAATCTCGGCCATCGTCGAGGAGTTGTTCCCACTGGAGGCGGTCTCCGACTTGAAAGCGTTTTTCGGCGCCGACGACGACGACGACCTGCAGCACCGGGTGGGCCGGATGGTGGCCAGCACTTCGGCCTTCGGCGCCAACCAGAACATCGACACGGTGCCCACCAGTCGTTACGTGGTCAGGACGCCGTTCCGGGAAGGGTGAAGCAGATGACGACAGTTCAGGATGCGGTGGCGCTGGCGGCGTCCGAAAGTGGACTCGCGGTGATATCCACGGTCCGCGCCGACTGCAGCGTGCAGGCGTCGCTGGTGAATGTCGGACTCCTGCCCCACCCGGCCGGGGGAGAGCCCGTGCTCGGGTTCACCACCTACGGCAAGGTCAAGCTGGCCAACCTGAGGGCACGGCCACAGCTGGCGGTCACGTTCCGCAACGGGTGGCAATGGGCCACCGTCGAAGGCCGCGCGGAATTGGCCGGCCCCGACGACGCGCAGACCTGGCTGTCCGATCCCGACCAGTTGAGACTGTTGCTCCGCGACGTTTTCACGGCGGCCGGTGGCACCCACGACGATTGGGACGAGTACGACCGTGTCATGGCCGAGGAGCGGCGTGCCGTGGTGCTGATCAGTCCGACCCGCGTGTACAGCAACCGATAGGCTTCCTGTTCGTGACGCTGCTGATCGAAGACGACAACCGGGTCCGCACTCTCACCTTGAACCGGCCTGAGGCCCTCAACGCGTTCAACGAAGCCCTGTACGACGCCACCGCCCAGGCACTGCTGGATGCCGCCGCGGATCCCGAGGTCGCCGTCGTGCTGCTGACCGGCGCGGGCCGCGCATTCAGCGCCGGTACCGACCTGGCCGACATGCAGGCGATGATTTCCGACCCCGCCTTCACGCCCGGAAAGTACGGTTTCCGGGGCCTGATCGAGGCGCTCAGCGCCTTTCCGAAGCCGCTGATCTGCGCCGTCAACGGCATCGGGCTGGGTATCGGGACCACCGTCCTCGGCTATGCCGACCTCGCCTTCATGTCGACGACCGCACGGTTGAAGTGCCCGTTCACCAGCTTGGGCGTGGCACCCGAAGCGGCGTCTTCCTATCTGCTGCCGCAGTTGATCGGCCGGCAGAACGCAGCGTGGCTGTTGATGTCCTCGGAGTGGGTGGACGCCCAGGAGGCGCTGAGGATGGGACTGGTGTGGCGGGTCTGTGAGCCCGACGAGCTACTGTCCGAGGCCCGCCGGCACGCCGACGTCCTTGCCGCGCGGCCGATTTCGAGCCTGATGGCGGTCAAGCACACGATGGTCGAACCGACCCGTCCGGAGATCGCGGCCGCGACGGCACGGGAAAATGCGCATTTCGCCGAACTGATGGGCGCGCAGGCCAACGCTGCGGCGCTCGCGGAATTCGGGAACCGGCGGCGCTAGGCGGATGAAGCGGGCTGTAGTTCAGCCTGATTGACGCGGGCGGCGGAGATGATGGCCCGCAGCGTGCGCCGGCAACGCCCACAGTCGCCTCCGGCCCCGCACAATGCGGCGACTTCCTTGGAGGTCGACGCGCCCCGTGCGACGGCTTCACACACCGTTTGATTGGTGGCTCCGACGCACAAGCACACGTACATCAGCAGACACCACCCGCAGCTGCGGAGTAAGCGTAGTGTGTGCTCATATTAGTGGAGTCTAACCTAAGTCAGTTAGCCGAGTCTAACCTAAGTTAAAACCGGTGATCATGATTGCGCCGCGGCGGGACGCGCCGACGGCGCAGTTAAGCGTGGGCTCACTTGCCTTTACTGCACTAGATTGAAATCGGCACCCGACGGTGCCGCACTACCCCGCACGGCGTGCTCCAGCCCGGCGCGCCCGCGCGGATCGACTGACAGCCTTCACACCGTAGGAGTGACCATGCAAGGCGATCCAGACGTGCTGCGACTGCTCAACGAGCAGCTGACCAGCGAGCTCACGGCCATCAACCAGTACTTCCTGCACTCGAAAATGCAGGACAACTGGGGATTCACCGAACTTGCTTCGCACACGCGCGCGGAATCGTTCGACGAGATGCGGCACGCCGAGGCGATCACCGATCGCATCCTGTTGCTCGACGGGCTGCCGAATTACCAGCGCATCTTCTCCCTACGCATCGGCCAGACGTTGCGCGAGCAATTCGAGGCCGACCTCGCAATCGAATACGAAGTGCTGAACCGACTCAAGCCGGGCATCATCATGTGCCGCGAGAAGCAGGACAGCACCAGCGCAATTCTGCTGGAAGGGATTGTGGCTGATGAGGAATCGCATGTGGACTACCTCGAGACCCAGCTGGAGTTGATGGACAAGCTCGGCGAGGAGCTCTACTCGGCCCAGTGCGTCTCCCGTCCGCCGAAATAACCATTACGGCTCGCCGGCGCCGCACGCTGGATTGAATCAGCCCGATCGGGGGCATTCACACAGCTGCCGCCCTGCCCGCACCGCTACGTGGCACGGGTGCGCTTCAGCCTGCGCGCCGACCGAAAGACGGTAATGACGACCACGACAGTTGCCGCGCCTGCCGATACCGGGTCCGGCAGCGCGATGATCACCCCTGGGCGGCGCAACTTCATCTTCGCCGCCATCGTGCTCGGGATGCTGCTCGCGGCCCTCGATCAGACGATCGTCGCCACCGCGCTGCCGACCATCGTCGCCGACCTCGGCGATGCCGGTCGTCAATCGTGGGTGGTCACCAGTTACCTGCTGGCCTCGACGATCGTCACCGCGCTGGTCGGCAAACTCGGCGACCTGTACGGCCGCAAACGGGTTTTCGAAGTCGCCGTGCTGTTCTTCGTCGCGGGATCGGTGCTGTGCGGGCTGGCGCAGTCCATGACCATGCTGGTGGGATCGAGAGCCCTGCAGGGCATCGGCGGCGGCGCCATCACCGTCACGGCCAGCGCGCTGATCGGCGAGGTGGTCCCGCTGCGCGAGCGCGGCCGCTACCAGGGCATCCTGGGCGCGGTATTCGGTGTCACCACGGTCGTGGGCCCATTGCTCGGCGGTTATTTCACCGACTACCTGACCTGGCGCTGGGCGTTCTGGATCAACCTGCCGGTCTCGCTGGTGGTGATCTGCGTGGCCACCGCGGCGATCCCGGCGCTGAAAGCGTCCACCAAACCCGTGGTCGACTACGCCGGCATCGTCTTCATCGGGCTGAGCGCCGCCGGCCTGACCCTGGCCACCAGCTGGGGCGGCACCGTCTACGCGTGGGGCTCGCCGACCATCATCGGGTTGTTCGTCGGCGCGGCCGTCGCCCTGGGTGTGTTCGTATGGGTGGAGAACCGTGCGACCGCGCCGATTCTGCCGATCCGGTTATTCGCCAGTCCGGTTTTCACCGTGTGCTGTGCACTGTCGTTCGTCGTCGGGTTCGCGATGCTGGGCGCGATGACGTTCCTGCCGACCTTCATGCAGTACGTCAATGGTGTCTCGGCCACCACGTCGGGCCTGCGCACGTTGCCGATGGTGGTCGGCATGCTGATCACCTCGACGGGTAGCGGCAGCATCGTCGGCCGCACCGGGCGCTACAAGATCTTCCCCGTCGTCGGCACCGCGCTGATGACGGTCGCTTTCGTCTTGATGTCCACCATGGACAAGTCGACCTCTGCGCTGCTGCAGTCGGTCTATCTGCTCATCCTGGGCGCCGGCATCGGACTGTCCATGCAGGTGCTGGTGCTCATCGTGCAGAACACCTCCGATTTCGAGGACCTCGGGGTAGCTACCTCCGGGGTGAGTTTCTTCCGCACCATCGGCAGCTCATTCGGGGCGGCCATTTTCGGCTCTCTGTTCGTGAACTTCCTCAGCTCGAGACTGGCCACCGCCCTCGCCACGACCGGCGCTCCGCGGGACGCGGTGAGCTCGCCGGCCGCGCTGCACCGGCAACCGGCTGCCGTGGCCGCGCCAATCGTGCATGCCTATTCCGATTCGTTGTCCCAGGTTTTCCTGTGCGCGGCGCCGGTCGCCGCGGTCGGTTTCGTGCTGGCGCTGTTCTTGCGCGAAGTGCCGTTGCGTGACATCCACAACAGCGCGGTCGACCTCGGTGACGGGTTCGGTATGCCGAGCACCGATACGCCGGAACAGTTGTTGGAGAACGCAATTGCGCGCATGCTGCGCGGCGAGCCCGGGGTTCGGCTGCGAAGCATCGCGATGCGGCCGGACTGCCGGCTCGACGTCGCCGCGCTGTGGGCGCTGCTGCGGGTCAACCGCTACACGCAATTCTTCGGCTCCGCCCGGCTCACCGATATCGGCGACAATCTGCAGATACCCTTCGAGGTGCTGGAACCCACCTTCAACCGGCTGGTCGCCGCGGGATACGTGATGCGCGACGGGGACCGGCTGTGGCTCACCCCCGCCGGCGTGGAGCAGGTGCAGTACGTGTATTCGCTGCTGCTGGCCTGGATCATCGACAAGCTGTCCCGGTCACCCGGTTTCGCCGTCCGCCCCGATCGCGCACAGGTAGAGGACGCACTGGGCCGGGTCGCGTATCGCGTTATCGCACAGCGGGATTGGAATGAAGACACCGCGACGGAGGCTATTGCGAGTCGCTGACCGGATGCCAGCTGCCGGGCAGCAGCGGCATCCGCGGGCCATCGCTCATCCCAGGACCGGCCAGCGTGGTCAACCCGGCAGCGGCGCCGGCGGTTTCATCGGTCACGGTGCCCGCGAAACCCATCGGCTGCGCACCCCGCTCGGAGGCCTCGGTGGTCGGCGGCCCTTCCCACTGCGGGTCGACGTCGACATCCATATCCAGGAACTCGTCGCCGAACCCACGGCTTTTGGCGGCCTTGCGGCGACGCGCCCGAGCCTGCTCCCGAGCCGCGGCAGCGGCCGCCTGGGCGGCGCTGTCGGGCTCTGACGCCTGCCTTTTCGCTGCGTTACTCGCCTTCGCGCTGAGCCCGGAACCGAATCCGATCGCGGGCGGAGCCGCGGCGTAGGGCGGCGCGAAACCGGCCCCACCCCCGGCGGGCGGCGCCGGCGCCGAAGGGGAGGGCGGCGGGGCTCCCGCGGTGCTGCTGGGCGCGGGCGCCGGCGCCGACGCCGGTGCCGCGGCCGGTGCGGTCACCGACGACAGCCCCACCGCCGGCAACGGAGGCGGCGTACCTATCGGTACCGGCGCCGGCACTACGACCGGTGGCGGCAGAGCGGCCAGCCCGGCCAATCCGGCCAGGCCGCCCACCGAAGCCAGCGGGGCGGCAGCCACCGGGAGGGCCGCGGCAAGCGCAGCCGGCTGGCTGGTCAAGGTGAAGACCTCAGCCAGATGGGTCGGCCAGTCGAAGAGCTCCAGGCTGACCAGGTATTGGACGGCCAGTACCGGGTTGGTCTGCAGATAGACGAAGAACTGTTGAAAGTCCTCGCCCAGCTCCAATGTCCGGGCTACCCAGAAGGCCGCCACGGTCGGATCCGTGTAGTAGTCGTATTCGAGCCCGTTCAGCGTGCCGTCGAGCGGATTCCAGTCATAGCCGAAGTTGCGAAGGATGTTGGCGACGAAGTCATCCAGGGCGTTGTCGACCAGCGGGTCGTGGGCGATCGTGTCGTTCCCGATACCGAACTGCTGAAGGATCGCGTCGAGTTGCGGATTGTTGATGAGGTTCTCGAATTGCGTGAACGGATTGAGCTGGGGGTTGCTCATGAAGTCCTGGTAGGCCTGCAGCGGGTTCTGCAGGATCTGCGGCGCCGGGTCGGCCGGCGGCGCCGCCGCCAGTGCTGTATCGGATGCGGCCTGGTAGCCACTCATGACGGCCGCGGCCTGAGTCCACATGCGGGCGTAGTCGGCCTCATTGAGCGTGATCGGGATGGTGTTGATACCGAAGAAGTTGGTCGCCAGCAGCGCCCCGTGCACAGCGTGATTGGCGGCCAGCTCGGCCATCGTCGGCATCGTGGCCAGCGCCGTCAGGTAGGCGCCGGCCACCGCCTCTTCACGCGCCGCGTTGTCAGCACTGATCTGGCCGGCCCGTGTCAACCATTCCACGTAGGGCAGGTGCGCCGCCGCGTAGGCCTGCGCGCTGGGTCCCGCCCAGACCCCGCCCTGCACGGCAGCCAGCATCGCGACGAGTTCGTCTGCGACGCTGGCGTATTCGGTGCTGAGTGCCGACCACGCCGACGCGGCGGCGAGGAGCGGGCCCGGCCCCGGGCCGCTGCTCAACAGCGCCGAGTGCACCTCGGGCGGCGCGGCCATCCACCCGTTGAAACCCGTCATGACGTGGTCCCACCAGGCCTTCTATGAGAATGACATGTTTTGAACATGATTTTCATTTGCACCAAAGTAGCTCCTTGGTGGTGTTCAGTTCAAGAGCGGATCGGCCGGGCGTACCATCTCGCCATGAGCCGAATCGGAAGTTTCGCGGACGACGACGTTGCCGGCTGGGTCCTCAAGTCCCCTGAACTCGGCGGCGCCATGGCCAATTTCAGCCGAGCGGTCTACACCAGCAATCGGCTTCCGTTGCGCACCCGTGAGATTGCGCGTGCGGTGATTGCCGACAACAACGAATGCATCGTGTGCGCCAACACCCGCGACGCCGACGGCCCGGCGGCCGGAGTCGACGAAGATCTGTACCACCACGCCACGGAGTGGCGGACCTGGCCGGGATACAGCGAGCAGGAGCGGCTGGCGGCCGAGTTCGCGCACCGCTTCTCCACCGACCACACCGAACTGCGCGACGACGAGGACTTCTGGGCCCGCGCCGCCGAACATTTCTCCGATGAACTGCTGGCCGACCTGGCGATCTCGTGTGCCCTGTGGGTGGGTATGGGCCGGGTACTGCGCACCCTGGACATCGGTCAGGCGTGCAAGCTGACGCTGCCCAGCCGGGCCTGACCCAGGCGGACATCAGCCGGAACCGCCGAATGGCTGCCATGACCGCCACTCCGCTTGCTGGTGCGGCTATCGCCCAGCTTGAGGCCGAGGGCGTCGACACCGTCATCGGCACCGTGGTGAACCCCGCCGGGCTCACCCTGGCCAAGACCGTCCCGATCCGCCGGACGAACACGTTCGCCGATCCCGGCCTGGGTGCCAGTCCGACGTGGCATGCCTTCGCCATCGACCAGACCGGCATCGCGTTCACCGACGACGTCACCGTGGTGGGGGACCAGCGCCTGCGCATCGACCTTTCCGCATTGCGCATCATCGGCGACGGGCTGGCATGGGCACCCGCCGGATTCTTCGAACAGGACGGCACTCCCGTCCCGGCCTGCGGCCGGGGGACCCTGGGCCGCATCGAGGCCGCGTTGGCCGACGCCGGCATCGAGGCCGCGGTCGGTCACGAAATCGAGTTCCTGCTGGTGGATTCCGGCGGCGGCCGGCTGCCTGCCACGCTGTGGGCGCAGTACGGCCTGGCCGGAGTCCTCGAACACGAGGCATTCGTTCGGGATGTGATCGCCGGTGCGACCTCCGCCGGAGTCGTGATCGAGCAGTTCCATCCCGAGTACGGACCCAATCAGTTCGAGCTCTCGCTGGCGCCCCAGCCGCCGGTGGCCGCGGCCGACCAGCTGGTGCTGATGCGGATCATCATCGGCCGGGCCGCCCGCCGCCATGGTATGCGGATCAGCCTGTCGCCGGTGCCGTTCGCCGGGAGTGTGGGATCGGGTGCACATCAACACTTTTCACTGGTCACCCCGGAGGGTCCGCTGTTCTCCGGAGGCACCGGCCCCGGTGGCATGACAATGGCGGGACAGGCAGCGGTCGCGGGGGTGCTGCGTGGGCTGCCGCAGGCGCAGGGCATTCTGTCCGGGTCGATCGTGTCCGGCCTGCGCATGCGGCCAGGCAATTGGGCCGGCGCCTACGCCTGCTGGGGCATCGAGAACCGGGAGGCCGCAGTGCGATTCATCGAAGGTGGCCCCGGAAATCCGCACGGCGCCAACGTTGAAGTGAAGATCATCGACCCCTCGGCCAACCCCTACCTGGCTACCGCGGCGATACTGGCCCTGGCACTCGACGGCATCACCGGCCGCGCGACGTTGCCGCCGGAGACGACGGTGGACCCCGAACAGCTTTCCGAAGCGGAACGGGACGACGCCGGAACCCGGCTGCTGCCCGACGATCAGGTGCAAGCCATTGCGGCATTGGATGACTCGGCGCTGATGCGTAAACTGCTGGGTGATCCGGTGGTCGACACGGTGACCGCGGTGCGGCGGATGGAGCACGACCGGTACGCGGCCCTCGAACCCGCGGCGCTCGCCGACAAGTTCCGGATGGCCTGGAGCCTATGACCCCGGATTCCGCTCTGGCACAACATATTCGTCGGGTAGCGCTGATCGACCAGCACGCGCATGGGTGTTGGTCGTCAGCCGGTGACCGGCGGCGTTTCGAGAACGCGCTCAACGAAGCCAACACGCAGCCCCTCGCCGATTTCGACTCCGGCTTCGACACCCAACTCGGTTTCGCGGTGCGCAACCACTGCGCCGCCGTCCTAGGCCTACCCAGACATGTTGATCCGCAGGAATACTGGGAGCGCCGTAGCCAGTTCAGCGAGTCCGACCTGGCGCGGCGGTTCCTGCCGGCTGCCGGGGTGAGCAACTGGCTGATCGACACCGGATTCGCGGGCGGGGTCACCGATGTCGCGGCCTTCGGTGAGCTGTCCGGTCGCCGCGCCTACGAAGTGGTGCGGCTGGAACAAGTGGCCGAGGAGGCGGCACAGGCCGACGGCGATTACGCGGCGGCCTTCGAGGAAACCCTGGTCCGCCGCGCCGCCGGCGCGGTCGGCACCAAATCGATCCTTGCCTACCGTGGCGGGTTCGACGGTGACCTCAGTGAGCCGTCCGCGGCCGAAGTCAGGACCGCCGCGCAACGCTGGCGCGACGCAGGCGGCGTCCGGTTGCAGGACCGGGTGCTGTTGCGGTTCGGGTTGTATCAGGCGTTGCGGCTGGGCAAACCGCTGCAGTTCCACGTGGGCCTCGGCGATCGCGACTGCGACCTGCACAAGACCGACCCGCTGTATCTGCTTGACTTCCTGCGCAACTCAGGGGATACCCCTATCGTGTTGCTGCACTGCTATCCCTACGAACGTCAGGCCGGTTACCTGGCCCAGGCCTTCAACAACGTGTACATCGACGGTGGGCTGACCGTGAACCAGCTGGGCGCCCGGGCGCCGGCGTTCGTCGCGCGAATCCTCGAACTCGCGCCGTTCCGCAAGATTCTGTACTCCTCGGACGGGTACGGGCCTGCCGAACTCCATTATCTGGGATCCGCGTTGTGGCGCACCGCAATCGGTCGCGTGCTGCACGGCTTCGTGGACGCCGGCGACTGGAGCGAGGCGGACGCCATCCGGGTGGTCGACCTGATCGCCCACCACAACGCCGCCCGCGTTTACCGTCTCGCCAGCGGCGACCCTCGCGGCCCGACCACCTGGTGAGCAATAGCTACACCAGGGCGCTGGCGTCGAAGATCCAGGACGTGTCGCCGCCCGCGAGGTTTTCGAAGTGCTGCGGCGGCGCGAAGGCCACCAGGCTGTTCATGTCCCAATAGTCTTTCCACACAGCGATTTTGCCGTCGACGACCTTGTGCACCGTGACGAACCTGAGGACGCCCTGCTCACCGGTCTGGAAGGTCCAGGTCTCGGAGTGCTCGTAGATGACGTCGGAGCCGTTGGACACCAACACCCCGTCGTGATTTTCGTATCCGGCCAGGTGTTCCAGCCCGATCTTCAGCCGCGTCACGATGTTCGCCGGACCACGAGCCGACACGGCCGGGACCGGCATGTCGACGTAGAGGCAGTCGTCGGACAGGAATGTCGGCACCGCATCCCAGTCCCGCCGCGAGAGCGCTTGCCACATTCCGGTCACGACATTCTCGGCGGTGATCATTTCTGTCATACCCGTCAATTAACTCGGCCGCCGCTCGGGTGTCAACCACAGCGCGGCGGCGTGCGGGCCTGACTATCGCGTGGCCATCGAGCGGGCCGGTCCGAGTTGCACCGGCAGGGTGGACCAGCCGCGCAGCACCCGCGTGCTGCGCCGGCTCCCGCTACCTGCGATCCGGACGTCGGGGAAACGTTCGAAGAAGGTGCGCAACCCGACTTCGCCCTCGGCTCGCGCCAGCGCCGCACCGAGGCAGAAGTGGCGTCCCGTCGAGAATGCGAGATGCCTTCCCGCATTAGCCCTTTCGACATCGAAGCGGTGCGGGTCGGCGAACACGGCGGGGTCCCGGTTGGCGGCGGCCAGATAGACGACCACCACCTCGCCACGGTAGATCGGCATCCCCGCCACCTCGACGTCGCGCCCGGCCACCCGAGCGGTCAGCTGCACGGGCGAGTCGAGCCGCAGGATCTCCTCCACCGCGTTGGGCCACAACTCGGGCCGCTCCCGCAGCTTGTCCAGCTGGTCGGGATGGTCGAGCAGCATCCGAATTCCGTTGCCCAACAGGTTGACTGTGGTCTCGAAGCCGGCGACCAGGACCAGTCCTGCGACTGCCTGCAATTCGATGTCGTCGAGATAGCTGTCCTCGCTGCCGCTCTGGGCGGTCTGAATCAATTGACTCATCAGGTCGTCACCCGGGTTGCGTTGCAGCTCACGCAGATGCTGCACCAGCCACGCGTTGAATCCCGCCGTACCCCGCTGCACGCGGACGTACTGCCGCCAGGGCAACCCGATGTCCAGACTCGGGGCGGCCAACTCGCCGAACTCCAGCACGCGCCGGCGGTCGTACTCCGGCACCCCGAGAATCTCGCTGATGACGGTGATCGGTAGCTGGGAGCAATACCGGCCGACGATGTCGACCCCACCGGGCCGGTCGGAGAGCCGATCGAGCAGTTCGTCCGCCGTCTGCTGAACCCGGTCGCGCAGCGCATTCACCGCCCGCGAGGTGAACACCGCCGAGACAGTCTTGCGGTAGCGGGTGTGATCGGGCGGTTCGACCGCCAGCAGCGACGGCGGCCGCAGCGGGTGCAGGCGGTGGTCACGGGTACGAAGTTCCAACCAGCGCAACGGTTTCGGCAGACTATCGCCGAAGTTGACGACGTGGAAATCGTCGGAGCGAAGGAAATCGTGGGCGAGTCGGTGGTCGACCGTCATCAGGTTCGCCCGGTTGCGCACCAATCCGCCGCGGCGTCGTACTTCGTCATAGAACGGCACCGGGTCGTCGGCGACAGCCGGGTCGGCGATCAACCTGGCTTGCAGGTCACCCCGCCGGACCGCGAGTTTGGCCACCCCGCGGACCACGCCGTGCATCGCGAACCAGTGCAGTCTGTCCTTCACCGGTCAGCACTCGGCGCTGATCTTGAAGTCCGTCGTGACGACCTTGTTCGGGTTGTTGCTGTTGATGCCGGATGCGCTGCCGGTGATGGTGTAGGCGTTCTTGTTGACGTCCACGTGCGCGTCGCCCACCCCGCCCTCGTAGTAGCTGCCGGTGAAGCCGTCGATGTTGCGGATCTTGACGAACTGCGGAATTACCCGGTCACCGCTGATCAACATCACCGCCTGAACCTGGCCGTCGCGATCGCGAATGTCGATGGTCCGATAGGCCTGCATCTGACTGCACGCCGGCGGGCGCGTGGTGTGGGCGGAGCCGTCGAGGGTCAGATGCGCGGCCTTGCGGGGCATGATCTGAGTGCCGCCGCAGCCGGACACGGTGAGTGCCAATGCGATTCCTGCCGTTACCACCATCCGGTTCTGCACCAGGACATTATTGCTGCTTCGGGTCCAGCCTGGGCAATGCTTTGACGATGCGATTTCGGACGAACTCCGGACTTATCCCCTTGAGCCGGTCGATCCAGCGGATGCTGCCGGGCACATACCAGTGCAGCCGCGTCGGATGCTGGTAGGCCTGCCACGCCACCTCGGCGACGCTGGAGGCCGGCATCAGCCGGAACATCCCCCGCTTGGGCGCGGCAGCGCGCAACTCATCGTGCGTCATCTGAGTTTCCGACCCGTCGGAGTGCTGAGGTGTCGAGGTGAGGATGGCGGTGTCAATCAGGCCGGGCAGCACGTCGGCGACCCGCACGCCGTGGCGCTGCCATTCCACGCTCAGCGCCTCCGTCAGTCCCTTGACTGCGTGCTTGGTCGCCGAGTACACGGCGATGCGCGGCATGCCGTAGGTGCCCGAGGAGGACGACGTGGAGAACATCAGGCTGCCCGGCGCCTTCTTCAGGTAGGGGAGTGCCCCGTAGGCGCCCGTCAGCACGGCCTTGAAGTTCACGTCTACGACCCGCATGGCGGCCTCGTACGGTACGTCCTCGAACCAGCCGCCTTCGCCGATTCCGGCGTTGTTCCACATCATGTCGAGCCCGCCGCCGGCGTTGCCGGCGCAGAAGTCGGCCAGGGCCGCATCCAGCGCAGCCTTGTCGGTCACGTCGACCACCCGGGTCCACAGGCCGGCGCCCAATTCCACACTGAGCGCGGCCAGGCCGGCGTCATTGCGGTCTACGGCGCCGACGCGCCAGCCCTTGCCATGGAACAGCTTGACGCCTTCCCGGCCCATCCCGCTGCCCGCACCGGTGATGAATATCGTCTTCATCGAGGTGATCTCCGCCCAGCCCCTCAGCCTGCTTCGACCACATCTTTGATGCGATGCAGCGTCTTCGTCATGTCTCTTATGTTGCGACGTTTACGTAGGAAGCCTCCCAACACCAGGTAGACGTTGTTGAACGGCGACGGAGCGAGCCGGAAAGACTCGGTGACGTCCGTCCCGTCATGAGTCGGCTCCAGCCGGTAATGCCAGTTGTTCACCACCCGGTCGCCGACCAGTACAGCAAACCCGAATTCGCGACCGGGCTCGCAGGCCGTCACCTCGCAGGTGGTCCAGTACACCGGGCCGATCTCGTTGCGGCGGACGTGGCCGCGGAACCGCGCTCCGAGCTCGGGTCCGGTCGCCCCACCCAACCATTCGGCCTCGAAGGTTTCCGGCGAGAAGCGCCCGGTATTTCGAATATCGGCAATTAATTCCCAGATCTTGTCTGCCGGCGCCGCCATATGAACCGTTGCTGAACCCTCCATAGAAGGATCCAATCACGTCGCGTGTAACGAAACGCGGCGCCCCGCCGATAATCATTGTTTGGGCGTGAACATCCCGATGATCTGGCTGATGGTCTGAGTCAGCGTTCCACCCGGCTTGGGCAGTTGCGCGATCCCCGGACCCATGCCGCCCGCGCTGGCGCACTTCGGCCACGCGCCCGGTCCCTGACCGGCCAGAACCTTATTCGCCACGGCGATTTGTTGCTGCTTGGAGGCTTTCGCGGGGTTGCCGACGCCGCCGTACTCCTCCCACGTGGCTTGCTTGAACTGCAGACCGCCGTAGGCGCCGTTGCCCGTGTTGGCCGCCCAGTTGCCGCCGGATTCGCACTGTGCGACAGCCTCCCAGTTCATGGCGTCGGCGTCGGCGGTGCCGGCGGACAGCGACATGCCGGTGGCGATGAATCCCGCGGTGATGGCGGACTTGATGAGGGGCTTTGTGATGTTCGTCATGCCCGGCATTTCGCCGAGCGTGTTCAAAGCGTTACCCACTAGAAAAAATTATGAGATCAGTTGTCTACCGCAATGAGATTGGCGCAAACGCCGTTCCGGCGGGTGCCTCAGCCGGGTGGCTGAGCCTGGCAGTAGGAAGCGGTCGCCGCCGTAAGCGCACGTTGATACAGGTTGTCCAGACTGCGCAGTCGCGTCACGTCGCTGCGGGCGTTCCGCAGCAGACCCGGGCATGCGGGAGAGTTCAGCAAACCCCAGTTAAGTGATATGTGAGACAAAATCTTAGTGTTCAGGGCGTCGATGGCGGCCCGTGAGGCGGCAAGATCGGCCGGAGCGGGAGACACGGCCGCCGGCGCCAGCTTCCAGTCCGAGAACCGGGAGTACTCGATGGCTTCGGTCGCCGCAATCTGATCGCTGAACACGCGGGCGACGTAATCCGGGTCGACCTGTGCCGAGGCAGCGTCCTCGCGCAGGGTAGCCAGCTCCTGCTGCACGCGAACCGGATCCTCGATGGCGGCGTGTGCGCCCCATTTGTAGGCGGCCACCGGCTCGGCGATCGCCAGCCGCTCGGCCAGCGCATCAACCAGAGCGGTCAGCGGGCCGGCATTATCGGCCCGGCTCTGCGGCGCGGCGCCACCGGCGAGCACGAGGGCAACCGCGACCAGAGCGGCGCGGGACGCGGCGTGCAGCATCGCGGCCCTCCCTCGTCGAGCGTTCAGGTCCTGACGAACAATGGTGGCATGCGTGCAGACTGGTTGCGCTCGACCCAGGCCCGGTCTCTGCTCGCCGCCACCCTGGGGACCTCGCTGCTGCTCGGCGGCACCTTCCTGGCGGTGGACCAACTGCACGCCACGCCCGCCGACGCCCTTGACCGTCCCGGTCCCTCGTTGTCGGACCAGCAGAGCCGGACCCAGGCGGTGGGCGCCGCCCGGGACGTCGTCTCGGCCGCGCGCCTGCGCACGACGACGGCGGGCTATCTGTTGATGTCGTGCCGGGACCGCGACAACCCGCCGTACCAGGGCGCGGTGTACCTGACCTTCACGATTCCCGCCGATACCCGCGCCGACGCGTACCTGCCGGCCGTCGCGAAGGCGCTGACCGCCGGCGGCTGGGTGGAGGGCCTGTCGCCCGGCGGTCACCCGTACAGCAAGTCGATGTCCAAGAGCCAGGTCACCGCGCTGATCTACCGCGACGACGACAACGCGAGCCTGGGTGTGGCGCGGATCTACGGCGAATGCCGCAACACCAGCGATCACCGCACCGACACCACAGGGTGGGTGGACGTCACCGCCGAGATCAGCGGCTGACCCCGCGCGGATGTCCCCTGAACGCACTACTGCGCCTGACGGCCGAAGCCGTCAAGCGCAGTAGTAGCAGTTGTGGCGGGTCAGCCCCGGGCGCCCAGGGCGCCCTGCAGGTCACCCTTCATGGCGACCAGCTGCGCACCCCAGTACTCCCAGCTGTGCGTGCCGTCGTTCTGGAAGTTGAAGACGGCGTTGTGTCCACCGGCCGCGTTGTAGGCGTCCTGGAACTTGATGTTGCTGCTGCGGACGAAGTTCTCCAGGAATTCGGCGGGCAGGTTCGCGCCACCCAGCTCGCTGGGCTTGCCGTTACCGCAGTAGACCCACAGGCGGGTGTTGTTGCCCACCAGCGTCGGGATCTGGAGCGACGGGTCGTTGCGCTGCCACGCCGGGTCGCTGGACGGACCCCACATGTCGGAGGCCTTGTAGCCGCCCGCGTCACCCATGGCCAGGCCGATCAGCGACGGCCCCATGCCCTGGGACGGGTCCAGCAGCGCCGACAGCGAGCCGGCGTAGATGAACTGGGCGGGGTGGTAGGCAGCCAGGATCATGGCCGAGGAACCTGCCATCGACAGACCCACCGCGGCGCTCCCGGTCGGCTTGACGCTGCGGTTGCTCTGCAGGTACGAGGGCAGCTCGCTGGTCAGGAAGGTCTCCCACTTGTAGGTGGAGCAACCGGCCTTGCCGCAGGCCGGGCTGTACCAGTCGCTGTAGAAGCTGGACTGGCCGCCGACCGGCATGACCACCGAGATGCCCGACTGGTAGTACCACTCGAACGCCGGGGTGTTGATGTCCCAGCCGTTGTAGTCGTCCTGGGCGCGCAGGCCGTCGAGCAGGTACAGCGCAGGAGAGTTATCGCCGCCGCTCTGGAACTGCACCTTGATGCTGCGTCCCATCGCCGCCGACGGCACCTGCAGGTACTCGACTGGCAGACCTGGCCGGGAGAACGCTCCCGCGGTCGGCGCACCGCCGGCGAGTCCGATCAGGCCCGGCAGGGTCGCGGCCGCAGCCGCACCGACCAGGAGTCGGCGACCCCAGGCCCGTATCTTCCCGCTCACGTCTGTCATACCTGTGCCCCTTGTCATTATGTCTTTTGTTCCCGGCAGAACTTACCGCGTGACTGGGCCGAATGTCGATTCGGACGCAATCACATTTCAGTTCCATATCGGTTACCGCCGCGGATACAGCAACTGTGTTACCGGAACCCTCGTTGGATCACCGCATTCGTTATAGCCCGCGGCCGACACGCCCGAACGCGACACACGCCGCGACGTTATGCAGGCGTTACGCAGTTGAAATCGGGTGGAGTCGCAAGCCCGCAAGGGCGCGCACCGGTTCGGCGCCGGTGCGGTCCCCGCCGAGCCGAGCAACCATTGCCCGGTTTACCGCCGCCCGCGTGGGCAGTTTTCGGGGTGCCGATTGCGCAGATCACGGGTGTTTGAGAGTCACCTGCAGGTTTCCCGGCAAGTTCAACACCGGCCAAGACGAACGTGCTCCGAGCGCGTAGGCTCGCTCGGAGCAATCCGACTGCAGACAGCTATCCCGGGCAATTCCGGCACTCCCGCGCCCAAGCACCTAGCCCCTTGGTGCCTGTAACGCGGCTGAGCGCGCGGCCGGCTCCGGGAATGATTGAGGTGCGAGATTTGGATACGGTACTTGGGCTATCGGTGACGCCGACCACGGTCGGGTGGGTCCTCGCTGAAGGGCACGGAGCCGACGGCGCCATCCTCGACCACCGTGAAGTGCAATTGCAGGACGGTTCGCAGCACAGCCACGGGGTGCGTGCGGTGAGCACGGCACAGCAGGTGACCGCCGAAGTAATGCGGGCCCGTGAGGTTGCCGAAGCCGGCGACCACCGGTTGCGGGTGGTCGGAGTGACCTGGAGTGACGAAGCCTCGGCCCAGGCCGCCCTGCTGCTGGAATCACTCACCGATGCGGGATTCGACAACGTCGTGCCCGTCCGCCAGCTTGCCGCCGTCGAAACGCTGGCGCAGGCCATCGCGCCGGTGATCGGCTACGAGCAGACCGCGGTGTGCATCCTCGAGCGCGAGTGGGCGACGGTGGTCATGGTTGACACCCACGACGGTGAGACCCAGACCGCCGTCAAGCACGTCCGCGGCGGCTACGACGGGTTGGCGTCCTGGCTCACCGGAATGTTCGACCGCAGCACCTGGCGTCCGGGCGGCGTGGTGGTGGTCGGCTCCCAGCACGACGTCAGCGATTTCTCCTGGCAGCTGGAAAATGCGTTGCCGGTCCCGGTGTTCTCCCAGACCATGGCGCAGGTGACCGTCGCCCGCGGGGCAGCACTGGCAGCGGCGCAGAGCACGGAGTTCACCGACGCCGAACTGGTGGCCGCCGGCGCCGCGGCGCCCGTCGCCGCCGTCCCCGTGCGCTCGCGCCAGTTCGCCGGGGCGGCGACCACCCTGGCGGCCGCGGCGGTGACGTTCGTGGCGTCGGTCTCGCTGGCGGTGGGCCTGCAGCTCGCTCCGGGTGAGGATTCCGCCCCGTCCCGGCCGGCGCACAAGTCCACACCGCCGATGGCCGAGGCGGTGTCTCCCGCACCCGTGCCGCCCCCCGCGCAAGCGGCTCCGGTCGCGCCTCCGGTGCAGCAGGAGCCGGTGCGACTCACCTCCGGCGAGCAGGTTCAGGAATCGGCGCCGGGCGGCGGGCCGACGGCGATCGTGCCCGAGCCGGATCCCGCGGAACCCGCCGATGGCCCGTTGCGGCTCAGCCGCGTGCTCGAACACATCCCCGGCACGTTCGCGGAGCCGGGGCGCCCGCCGGAGTAGCCGCTCAGGCCTTGCGCCGGGTCGCCTCGAAGGACACCGTCACGTCGTCGGCGACTTGCAGCGATCCCATAAGCAGTGAATAGGGTTTGACGCCGAAATCGGACTGGCGAACCGTGGACTGCAGCGACAGGCGCCACGAGTCGTCCAGTTCCTCGGTGTGCAGATCGACGACGTGTTCGCGCTGCCTGCCCCGGATGTGCAGGGTCCCGTGCAGTCGGTAGCCCCCGGGCGTCTCGTCGATGGCGTCAGCGTCAAAACGGATCTCGGGAAACTTGTTGGCGGACAATGACTTCAGTGCATTGGAGCGCACCAGCGTCTTCTCCGGGCCGGACAGTCCCTTGACGCCGCCTTCGCCACTGAGCACCTCGAAGGAATCCACCTCGACCACAAGGTTCGCCGTATCAGGCTGCCCACCAACCCAATTCACGCTCGCCTGCCAGCGGGTCATCGCGATGGTGAGCCGGTGGCCCATCCGCGCCGCGCGGCCGGCAACTCCGGTGTGCAGAATCAACTCGCCGTCGGCAGCATCGAAGGTCCATACGGCGTCATCGTCGATGGCCATGAGTCAGACGGTGAGGACGGTGCGGTAGTGTGCCCGGCCCTGCTCGAGCGCCGCGTAGCCGTCGGCCGCCTGCGACAGCGGTAACTCCTCGATCCAGGCGCGCACACCCGACAGGAGCGCGAAATGCATTGTCTCCTCGACATCTTTCGCGGTCCCCGAGGGATGGCCGATGATGCTGAGCCCGGGGGTGATCAACTGAACCGGACTGATCGGTAGCGGCTCCGGGGTCACCCCGATGGTGACCAGCTCACCCTGGGGCAGCAACCCACCGACCGTATCGGCCATGGCCTGTGAATTGCCCGCCGTGGCAAGCACAACCGCGACCCCGCCCAGGGCGCGGAGAGCTTCGGCGACGTTCCCGGCGGTGGAGTCGACGTAATGGTGAGCGCCCAGTTTCTTGGCGTCCTCGGCTTTGCCGCTACCTCGCGCGATGGCGATCGTTTCGAATCCCATCGCACGGGCCCACTGCACACCCAGGTGCCCGAGACCGCCGACACCGAGAATCGCGACCCGGTCACCGGGCAGCGCCCTGGTGTGGCGCAGGGCGTTGTAGGTGGTGACGCCGGCACACCCCATCGGGGCCGCCTCGACATCGCTGAGCCCGTCCGGAATCCGGGCCAGTGCGGTGGCCGGAACGGTCACCGATTCCGCGTATCCGCCCGGATACTGCCAACTCGGCACCTTTGCGTTGGCGCAGTGGATCAAAATGCCTTTGCGACACGGGTCGCAGTGATTGCAGTTGCCGCCGAACCAGCCGACGGCGACGCGGTCACCTACCGCGAATTCTTCGACACCGTCCCCGAGTTCAGCAATGGCCCCGGCGATTTCGTGGCCAGGCGTCAGCGGCCATGACATGTCGGGGAACCCCCCGTTGACGAAGTGCGCATCGGTGCCGCAGATGCCGCAGGCGGTCACCGTGATACGCACCTCGCCGCGACCGGGAGGCGATGTCTCGACTTCGGCGAGCTCGAGCGGGGCGCCCGCGGACTGAACGTGTACGGCCTTATGAGTGGGCATGTCGCTCTCTGTCGATCAGTGGGTTACCGGGCATTGCTGGCCGGAAGCTGTTCCGTTGGTGTGGTAATCGACCTGCCAGTGCTTGATTCCGTTGAGCCAGCCCGACCGCAGCCGCTCGGGCTTGCCGACCGACTCCAGATCGGGCATCGCGTCGGCGATCGCGTTGAACATCAGGTCGATCGTCATGCGGGCCAGGTTGGCGCCGATGCAGTAGTGCGCCCCGGTGCCGCCGAATCCCACATGCGGGTTGGGATCGCGCGTGATGTTGAAGGTGAACGGGTCGTCGAACACG
The DNA here is from genome assembly GCF_048287075.1 of Mycobacterium sp. 23. Classification (NCBI taxonomy): domain Bacteria; kingdom Bacillati; phylum Actinomycetota; class Actinomycetes; order Mycobacteriales; family Mycobacteriaceae; genus Mycobacterium; species Mycobacterium sp. 23. The sequence goes on along the minus strand of NZ_JBLVUX010000005.1, from coordinate 329,119 downwards.
TCCTCGTCGAAATTGGCTGAGCGGTAGACCATCACCACTCGCTGGCCTTTCTTGATCTGCACACCCGACAACTCGTAGTCCTGCAGGGCGGTGCGCTGGAAGGAGGTGACCGGGGTGGCCCACCGGACGATCTCGTCGGCGGTGGTGACCGGACGTTCCCGTTTATAGAGCTCCCACTGGTCGGGGAAGTCGGTGAAGGCCATCATGCCCTGCGTGATGGAGTTGCGGGTGGTCTCGTTGCCGGCCACGGCCAGCAGGATGACGAAGAAGCCGAACTCGTCGTCGGTGAGTTTGTGCCCGTCGACGTCTGCCTGGACCAGTTTGGTGACAATGTCTTCGCCGGGGTTCTGCGCCCGATCGGCGGCCATCTGCATGGCGTACATGATCAGTTCGACCGAGGCGGTGATGGCGTCGTTGGTGGCGAACTCGGGATCCTGGTCACCCACCATCTGGTTGGACCAGTGGAACAGTTTCATCCGGTCCTCTTGCGGAACACCCAGCAGGCCGGCGATCGCCTGCAACGGCAGCTCGCAGGACACCTGCTCGACGAAGTCGCCGGAACCCTGCGACGCCGCCACTTCCACGATGCGGCGGGCACGTTCGGCGAGGTCGTCGCGCAGGCGTTCGACGGCGCGCGGCGTGAAGCCGCGCGAGATGATCTTGCGCAGGTGGGTGTGCTGCGGGGCGTCCTGGTTGAGCAGAACGAACTTGCCGCGCTCGATCTGCTCCCCGACGGTGCCGTCCTTGTAACGGGGGAGTGCGGTCTTTTCCAGGCTGGAGAACACGTCGCTGCGCCGGGAGATCTCCTTGACGTCCTTGTGCTTGGTGACCACCCAGAAACCGCCGTCATCGAAACCGCCCGCCCCATAGGGCTGCTCGTTCCACCAGATCGGTGCGGTTCGGCGTAGCTCGGCGAGTTCCTCGACCGGCAGACGCTCGGCGTGGATATCCGGATCGGTGAAATCGAACCCGGGCGGCAGGTTCGGCTTTGCTTGCGGTTCGGCTGGCGTCGTTGACAATTGCCTACTCCTCGTAACCGTGTTCACAGGGGCATCCCGTGCCAATAATTCCTTGCTACACCACACTTGGGAAGCCTGGGAGCAAAAGACGTCGAAGCCGAACTGGAACGTGTTCAGGCGGCCCCCCTGATCCGGTGTCCCGACGGGGACTTTCGGCACTAGCAGGCGCGTCACGGCGGCCGTTTCATTGAACCGATGGCCGACATGCTGGTGCTGAACCCGCCCGAAACCTTGGCGACCGCCGCCGCGGATCTCATCGAGATTCGAGCGGCGATCGACAGCGCCAATGCTGCCGCGGCGGCACCGATATCCGGCGTGGTAGCCGCGGCCGGCGACGAAGTCTCAGTAGCCATCGCCAACGCAATGTCGTTGTACGGCAAGCAGTACCAGGCCATCGCCGATCAGGCGACAGCATTTCACGCCCGCTTCAGCGCAGCGCTCGCGTGGGCCGCGAGATCGTATGCGGAGGCGGAGGCGGCGAACGCGTCTTTGGTTGCCGGCTTCTCGCACGCCGCCGGCGCGGATCCACTGGTGGCACTGATCATGGGGGGCACCGACAATCCGCAGCCTATTCCCGAGTACGTGACCGCCATCAATGACGCCTATATCCAGCCCCGTTTTCCGGGGGCACTGCCACAAGGGTTGTTCACGCCCGAGCAGTTCTGGCCCGTCACCGGAAACCTGACGTTCGGCCAGTCCGTCACCCAAGGCGTCGCGCTGCTGAATAACGAGATCAATCATCAGATCAACACGCTGGGCAACTCCGTCGTGGTGTTCGGCTACTCGCAGAGCGCCGCGATCGCCACCAATGAGATCAACGCGCTGATGGCGGCGGGCGCGCCGTATGCGGGCCAGCTGTCCTTCGTGCTGGCGAGCAACCCCAACACTCCCGACGGCGGCATCCTCGCGCGGTTCCCCGGCTTCTACATCCCGTTCATCGACGTGCCGTTCACCGGGGCGACCCCGCCGAACAGTCCCTATCCGACCAGCATGTACGCGATTCAGTACGAAGGTGTGGCCAACGCCCCGCAATACCCGCTGCATATATTGTCCGACCTGAACGCGATCATGGGCTACTTCTATCTGCACGACACCTATCAGCACCTGACGGCAGCCCAGGTCAGTAACGCGCTACTGATGCCGACGGCTCCGGGATACATCGGCAATACCCAGTACTACATGTTGCTGACACAGAATCTGCCGCTGCTGCAGCCGATCCGGGACATTCCCCTGCTGGGGCCGCCGCTGGCCGACCTGATACAGCCGGACCTGCGGGTGCTGGTCGATCTGGGTTACGGCAACATCGGCATCGGCGCCGATTACCCGAACGTGCCCACGCCGGCCCGGCTGTGGCAGGTGATCGACCCCGTCACCGTCACCTTTGACCTGGCCAAAGGGGCGATACAGGGACCCCAGGCCGCCCTGGTCGACTTAGGGTTGTTGCCGCCGTCCTACCTCCCGACCACTTACCCCTACGTTCCGTCCCTGAATCCCGGACTGTCGTTGAGCTTTGGCCAGCCAAGCGTCACCGGGCTGTCCGTGCTGAGCTGTGCGCTCGGATCGATACTGCACTTGATTCCGCCGGTGAACGGCTGCCTGACTCTCGCATAGTCACGCTTTCCGACCTGGTCCGTCGGGCCGGAATGTGGCGCTGAAAATGGCTAAGCCGACGGCCGTGGAATTGGGCTGCGGATACGCCCTTGTGACGACTGCAGCAAACGATATGCTCTTGAGGAACAAGGCACCGGTGCCAGGAAAGGACGAGCGGAAGACATGATTCGCGAATTACTCGCCGCCGCTGCGATCACGGGTTCGATGATCGGGGTAGCGCCGGTCGCCGGTGCCGACAACGGACGTTGGGAGGGTGACGTTCCGGGGATGAACTACGACGCGTCGCTCGGTGCGCCGTGCGACAACTACGAACGTTTCATCTTCGGGCGCGGCCCCAGCGGCCAGGCCGAGGCCTGCCACTTCCCGCCACCCAATCAGTTCCCGGCCGCGACCACCGGATACTGGGTCATCTCCTACCCTCTTCGCGGTGTCCAGCAGATCGGTGCGCCGTGCCCGGCTCCCAACGTGGCGGCCCAGTCGCCGGCCGGACTGCCGATGCTGTGCCTGGGCGCGCAGGGTTGGCAGGAGGGCTGGTTCACCGGAGCCGGTTTCTTCCCGCCCGAGCCGTAGATCCCGGCTGATCCCGATGTCCGCGCAGGCTGCCCCGATTCCACGGTGGCTGCGGTTTGTGCTGGCGTCTGACCGGGCCGGCTCCGCGTGGTACATCGGCACCGGGTTCTTTTTCGCCCCCGTGCTGGCCGTGGTGTCGCCCTGGCCGGCGGTGACCGCCGTGCTGTGGTGGGTTATTGGACTGGCAGGATTGTGGCTCGGTCTTCTCGGAATCGCGATGGCCGCGGGACTGGCCCGAGTGCTGCGCTCCGGCGGCGAGATTCCCGAGGACTACTGGCGCACCCTCGTCGACTACTGACGCCGCCGCCTACAGTCATACCCAACGTCCGCCAACGAACGTCACTGAATAGGAGATCCGCCATGGCCTTCGATCCCAAAGATGCCGTAGACGCCGTCCGCGACATCGCCACGAACGCTGTCGAGAAGGCGTCGGACATCGTCGAGCACGCCAGCGACATCATCCGCGGCGACATCGCCGGTGGCGCCAGCGGCATCGTGCAGAACTCGATCGAGATCGGCACGCACGCGGTCGACCGGGTGAAGGAAGTTTTCACCGGTAAAGACGACGACCTGGACTGAGTGTCAGATAGCCGCAGCGGCGTTCAATTCGTCCAGCCGCGTGGTGGCCTCCAGGTATTCCTGCACCCACCGCTCGATGACGGTGGCGGTCTTCTCCACTTTCTGGAACTGACCGACGACCTGCCCCACCGGGTTGAAAGCCACGTCGACCGACTCATTGGGGTACCTGTTGGTGGCTCGCACCGCCATGCCGGAAACCATGTACTGCAACGGCATTCCGAGCGGCTTGGGGTTGTCCGGCTGCTCCCAGGCCTCGGTCCAGTCGTTGCGCAGCATCCGGGCCGGTTTGCCGGTGAAGGAGCGGCTGCGCACCGTGTCCCGGCTGCCTGCCTTGATGTACGCGGCCTGCTGAACCGGGGTGTTCGAGGATTCCTCGACCATCAGCCACTGCGAACCGGTCCACGCGCCCTGCGCGCCCAGCGCGAGCGCCGCGGCGATCTGCTGGCCGCTGCCGATGCCGCCGGCGGCCAGCACCGGCACCGGCGCCACCTCCTTGACGACCTGCGGCCACAACACGATTGAGCCGACCTCGCCGCAGTGACCGCCAGCCTCGCCGCCCTGGGCGATGATGATGTCGACGCCGGCGTCGGCGTGCTTGCGGGCCTGCGACGGCGAACCGCACAGCGCCGCCACCTTACGGCCCTCGGCGTGAATGTGCTTGATCATGTCGGCCGGAGGGGTGCCCAGCGCGTTGGCGATCATGGTCACCTTGGGGTGCTTGAGCGCGACCTCGACCTGGGGGGTGGCGGTCGCCTCGGTCCAGCCCAGCAGCTGCAGGCTGTCGCCGTCGCTGTCTTCGACCGGAACGCCGTGATCGGCAAGGATTTTCTTGCCGAAGTCCAGGTGCTCCTGGGGCACCATCTTGCGCAGCGTGTCGGCCAGTTCCTCTGCCGACAGGTGCGCGTCCATGCCCTCGTACTTGTTGGGGATGACGATGTCCACGCCGTAGGGGTGGTCCCCGATGTTCTCGTCGATCCAGTTCAGCTCGATCTCCAGCTGCTCGGGGGTGAAGCCGACCGCGCCCAGCACGCCGAATCCGCCGGCTTTACTGACAGCGACGACGACATCGCGGCAGTGGGTGAAAGCGAAGATCGGGAACTCGATGCCGAGTTGATCGCATAGCGCGGTGTGCATGCCTACTCCTGTGGGGCGTGGGACCGATGCCAGAAATTGAAACGTGTTCTAGTTTAATACCAGTATCGCCGACGAGGCCAGCCTGGTCCGGTTTGTTCGAACTAGGCCCCTTCAGATCTGCAGCCCGCGGGTGAGCCACAACGCCAGGAAACCCAGCATGCAGGCGAAGCAGATCAGGTGGTCCTGGCAGACCGCGCGGGCGAGGCGGCTCTGTTCCTCCGGCGGGTCGACACGACTGCCCAACCGGATCGCATTCGGGACTGTGCGCATCAAAGCCAGAGCTACCGGAAGGCCGGCGGCGCCACCCGATATCACCAGCAGCCACACCGGGTCGCGACCGTCGGCGGCCTGAAAACCCAGCGTGCCCAACAAGATCAGCATCACCAGGGCGATCAACCGGCCCATCGGGCGGGAGGTGGTGGTGGCGCGGCGATAGTAGCCCGCGATCGACGCCAGCACGGGCTCGGGCAACTCGGCGTCGGCGTGGGCGTGGGTGTGCTTGAACACCTGCACGTCGAAGATCAGGTCCATCCACAGCACGGCCAGCAGAAAACCACTGCAGGCCGTCAGCAGTGGTGTCATCGCACTCCGCCTCCGATCGTCGCGTCAAATTCTCGTGGCAGCGTCGCGGCCGACGAGAACGCGTTCTTGCCAATCGTCAGCGCCGCTCCTGCCGTCGCGCTCTCACCCGCGCGGCGAACAGCACAGCGCTCAGCACCACTGCCACCAACACCGTCTGCAACGCTCCGATCAGCACGACATTCGCGTCGTACCCGTCGGCCGCACCGACGCACTGAAAGTGCACGCTGGTGCTGGTGCGATTGGACGACTGGGTGTAGCGCGAGGTGCGGTAGGCCAATTCGTACCCGCCCCGGCAAACGAACGCCTGCGTCCAGTAGGCGCTGCCCGGAAACACCGATGTCAACGCGGCCGCGACGCCCATGCAGATCCCGGTCAGCAACGCCACTTTTACAGCAGTCTCACCGGTGCGGTGCGCAGTCACGCGGAGATCCTCGCACGCCTCGCCATGGTCGACCAGCACACTCTTGCTCACGGCGCGGCACCGCGGGTACCGTAAGTCTGCCCAATTACGAAACGAATAGTAGCGTAATTGCAGAAAGGACCGCACTCGATGCGCAGCCGGTACGCCGGAGAACCCTTCACCACTCCTAGCGCGGAAATCGCCGCCGCACTGCAGGACGTCAGCATCCCGACGTTGCTGCTGTCCCTCGTACACATCACCGGCGATCCCCGCTTCATCCGAGACTTCAAACAGATGGGCCTGTTCCTCAACGAGGTACAGGGCTTCATGTCCGAGGAGGACAAGGCCCGGGCGCGGGCCGAGGCGCTGGCGGTGATCGCCGACTACCGTGACCGCGGCTGCCCGGAACCGCCGCCGCTGAGCGACGATCTCATCCGAGAGATGATGGATTGGGCTGCCTGCGAGCACGTTCCCGATGACTACCTGCCGCTGGCGCGGGAGGAGATGGACCTCGAGGGAGTCGACCCACGTCGACCGGCGGCACTGCCGGCCGAGCGCGCGGCGGACTTCCCGGTCGTCGTGATCGGGTGCGGCGAATCGGGCATCCTGGCGGGAATCCGGCTCAAACAGGCCAACATCCCTTTCACCATCATCGAGAAGAACGCCGGTCCCGGCGGAACCTGGTGGGAGAACAGCTATCCCGGCGCCCGGGTGGACGTCGCGAACCACTTCTATTGCTACAGTTTCGAACCCAACAACGACTGGACGCATTTCTTCGCCGAACAGCCCGAGCTGCAGAGTTACTTCACCACGGTGATGGCCAAGCACGATCTCGGCGGTGCCGTTCGCTGGAATACGGAGGTCCTCGGCGCCGCATGGGATGACGCCGCCGGCGTCTGGAATGTGGCACTCCGCGGCGCCGACGGCGACACCAGCATTCAGGCGCGAGCCGTCATCACGGCGGTCGGTCAGCTCAACAGGCCGTATGTCCCCGAAATCGAGGGTGCCGACTCCTTTGCGGGGCCGTCGTTTCACTCCGCGGCCTGGGATCACTCGGTGGACCTCTGTGGCAAACGCGTCGCCCTCATCGGTGCCGGCGCCAGCGGATTTCAGATCGCGCCGGCGATCGCCGGAATCGTCGAGCACCTCACGGTGTTCCAGCGCACCGCGCAGTGGATGTTCCCCAACCCGATGTATCACGACGAGGTCGGCGACGGTGTGCGCTGGGCGATGCGGCACCTGCCCTACTACGGACGCTGGTATCGCTTCCTGCTGCTGTGGCCGGGCGCCGACAAGGGCCTGGATGCGGCGCGCGGCGACCCGAACTACGCCGACCAGGACTACGCGGTCAGCGATATCAACGCCGCCGCGCGAATGATGTTCAGCCAGTGGATCACCAGCCAGGTCGACGAGGGCTCTGACTTGTTGACCAAGGTGATGCCGGATTACCCCGCTACCGGCAAGCGCACGTTGCAGGACAACGGAAGTTGGCTGAAGACGCTGCAGCGCGACAACGTCGACCTGGTCCGGACGCCGATTCGACGGATGACGCCGGGCGGAATCGTCACCGAAGACGGCGTGACGCACGACGTCGACGTCATCGTGTACGCCACCGGATTCCGGCACACCGACGTGCTGTGGCCGCTGAAGATCATCGGCCGCAACGGAATTGACCTGCACGAGCGGTGGGGGAGCCGGCCGTATGCGCATCTGGGCATCACCGTGCCGGGATTTCCCAATCTGTTCCTGGTCTACGGGCCGGGTACGCATCTCGCGCACGGTGGCAGCCTGATCTTCCAGTCCGAACTGCAGATGCGATACATCAACCTGTGTTTGCAGCACATGGCTGAACACCACCTCGTCGCGCTGGAGCCCACCGCCGAAGCCGCCGAGCAGTGGCATCAGCGGACTCAAGCCGAGATCAAGCAGATGGTGTGGTCGCACCCTGCCGTAAAGCACTCCTACTTCAAGAACGCTGACGGCGAGATCCACACGGTCAGCCCGTGGCGGCTCAACGAATACTGGTCCGCGGTGCGCGAGCCGGACTGGTCCGATTTCATTCTGCGACAGGAGAACTGATCCGATGCGCACGGTAGTCATCGACGGGCCCGCCAGTATCCGGGTGGACACCCGTCCCGACCCCGCCCTCACCGGGCCGGACGGCGTGATCGTCGCGGTGCGGGCCGCCGGCATCTGCGGATCCGATCTGCATTTCTACGAAGGTGACTATCCGCTGACCGAGCCGGTGCCGTTGGGCCACGAGGCCATCGGCACCGTCGTCGACGCCGGGCCCGACGTGCGCACCGTCAAAGTAGGCGACGAAGTGCTGGTTTCCTCGGTGGCCGGTTGCGGCAGGTGCCCGGGTTGCGCCACCAATGACCCGGTGATGTGCCACTCGGGCCTGCAGATCTTCGGCGGGGGTGCGCTTCCCGGCGCTCAGACCGATCTGCTCGCGGTGCACGCCGCCGACTTCCAGGTGCGCAAGATCCCCGAGGGCATCAGCACCGAGCAGGCGTTGCTGCTCACCGACAACCTGGCAACCGGTTGGGCGGCGGCCCAGCGCGCCGACATCCCGCTCGGTGGCACAGTGGCGGTCATCGGACTTGGCGCGGTCGGTCTCTGTGCGCTGCGCAGTGCCTTCACTCAAGGGGCGGCAACGGTTTTCGCGGTCGATCGGGTCGAGGGGCGGTTGCAGCGCGCGGTTGACTGGGGCGCCACCTCGGTCCCGTCGTCGACGGTGGAGTCGATCCTGGCGGCCACCGGCGGACGGGGTGCCGACGCGGTGATCGACGCGGTCGCGACCGACGCGTCCCTGACCGACGCGCTCTACGCGGTGCGCCCGGGCGGCACCGTGTCGGTGGTCGGCGTGCACAACCTGCAGCCGTTCCCCTTTCCGGCACTGGCCTGCCTGATTCGCAGCATCACGGTGCGCTGGACCACCGCCCCGGTGCAGCGCACGTGGCCGGAGCTGATCCCGCTGCTCCAGTCGGGCCGGTTGGACGTCGACGGCATTTTCACCACGACGCTGCCGCTCGACGAGGCGGCCAAGGGTTATGCGACCGCCGCGGCTCGTTCCGGCGACGACGTCAAGGTCCTGTTGCGGCCGTGATGTGGCAGCATGGCGTCTATGCGCTGTGCCGCAATCCAACTCGAGGCGGTCCCGGCCGATGTCGACGCGAATCTGGCCACCGTCGAACGTCTGATTGAGGATGCCGTCACAGCGGGCGCACAGACCATCGCCTTGCCGGAGTTCTTCACCACCGGCGTCGGCTTCTGGCCGGAACTGGCCGATGCTTCACTGTCCGCCGACGGCAAGGCCACCGAGCTGCTGATCGCGCTGGCGCGCCGCCATGAGGTGATGATCGGCGGTTCGTTGTTGATCCGGGACACCGACGGAAACGTGCGCAACGCGTATCTGGTCGTGACATCGCAGGGCGTTGCGGGCCGGCACGACAAAGACCTTCCGACGATGTGGGAGAACGCCTTCTACGTCGGCGGGCACGACGACGGCGTCATCGACGTCGGCGGCCTCACGGTGGGAGCGGCGGTGTGCTGGGAATTGATGCGCACCCAGACCGTGCGTCGGCTGCGTGGCCGCATTGACCTGGCGATGACGGGCTCAGGCTGGTGGTCGATCCCCGACTGGTGGCCGCGGGCGGCTTTTCGCCGGATGGAACGGCGCAACGCGTTGACCGCCCGACTGGCGGCGTCGTCGTTCGCGGGCTACGTGGGCGCGCCGGTTCTGCACGCGGCCCACGTAGGCACCGTGCGGTGCCGGATGCCCTGGTTGCCGCTGGGATATGAGGGCCGCTTCGAGGGCGGCACCATGATCGTCGCCGCCGACGGCACGGTGCTGGCGGCTGCGGGCGAGGGTGAAGGGGTGGTGGTGGCGGACGTCTCGACGGGGCGGTGTGCGCCGAGTTCAGATGTGCCTGAACGTTTTTGGCTGCACGCGCGGGGGGCGCTGCCCGCGGCGGTATGGCACTATCAACGCCTGCACGGCCGCCGCTATTACCGACGGCACGTCGCCGCGCGCTGACGGGTCAGCGGGTGGCCGTCACGTACTGCGACCGCATGAAGCTGTCGATCTTCACGTCCACGGGCGGCGGAGTGAGTCCATAACCGGCTTGCAGATTGAGAGTGTTCCGGACCGGCTCGACCGACCATCCGTGCTCCCGGAGCCAGTCCGCCGGATTCGCCGGGTTGTCGTAGGTGAGCGCCGAGAAGTCGACGTCCCCGGACATGTTGACGCCGGGGTGCGACCGTTCCAGTTCAGCGAGCTGGTCGTGATCCAGGCGAGAACCCAGGGCGCCGGTGGCAATCCGACTGTCTGAAGCGCTGTTCTCGTGGATCCGGGCGAACAACGTTTCCTGGGCATCGCCGGTCAGGTAAGGCAGCAATCCCTCCACCGACCAGGCGGCAGGGACTTGCGGGTCGAAGCCCGTCTTGATCAGTTCGACGGTCCAGTCGCCGCGCAGATCCGCCGCCACCTCGACTCGCTGCGCCCTGGGTTTCGCGCCGAGGTCGTCCAGCACCCGCGCTTTGAACTCCAGTACTTTCGGCAAATCGACTTCGAAAACCGTTGTCCCCGATGGCCATTCGAGGCGGTACGCCCGGGAGTCCAGGCCGGCGGCGACGATCACTGCCTGCTGGATGCCCGTTTCGCCGGCGTTGGTGAAGAAGTCATCGAAGAACCTGGTCTGCACGCCGTACAGGCGGGGAAAGGTGGTTTCGTCTTCGGAGGTGCCGGGGTTTTTCAGCAATCCGGTCAGATATGGGTCCGCGGTGGCGGTGATGAAGTGCTGTGCGTACTCGTCGCGCACCAGCGGCCGCGCACTCAGGGCGTGCACCGCGCGCCAACCCGCAACCAGCAGGGCCGTATACCCGACACCGCTGACGATGTCCCACTGGTCGTCGTCGGAACGGAGGGACCCGAAATCAGATGTCGTCATAGGGCGAACGTACCCGTCACAACTCCAGCAAAACGGTCACCGGCCCGTCGTTGGTCAGCTCGACCTGCATGTGCGCGCCGAAGATTCCCACCTCGACGTGTGCGCCCAGCGCGCGCAGCGCGTCGGCAAACGCGGCCACCAGCGGCTCGGCAACGGTTCCGGGTGCTGCCGCATTCCAGGAGGGGCGACGGCCCTTGGCGGTGTTGGCGTAGAGGGTGAACTGGCTGACCACCAGGATCGGCGCACCGACATCGGACGCCGACTTCTCCTCGTCGAGAATCCTGAGCGTCCAGAGCTTTTCGGCCAGACGACGAGCCTGGTCGGGGCCGTCGCCGTGGGTGACGCCGACGAAGGCGAGCAGGCCCTGGCCCGGCGGCCGGATGGCGCCGACCACCTGATCGTCCACCACCACCGCCGCCGAGGAGACCCGTTGCACCAGCACCCGCATGGGCGTCGATGCTGCCATGCCGGCTCGGTAGGCTCGTGAGGTGTCTGTGCTGGTTGCGTTTTCGGTTACCCCGATGGGGGTGGGGGAAGGCGTCGGCGAGATCGTTGCCGAGGCAGTCCGGGTGGTTCGCGAATCTGGGCTGCCCAACAAGACGGATTCCATGTTCACCGTCATCGAGGGCGACAGTTGGGCGGAAGTGATGGCCGTGGTGCAGCGGGCGGTGGAGGCGGTAGCGGCACGGGCACCCCGGGTCAGCACCGTGATCAAGGCCGACATGCGCGCGGGGACAACCGACGCGATGACGCACAAAGTCGAGTCGGTCGAGCGGTACCTGTCCGACGGCTAGGGCTGTATGGCGGTTTTGAATGCCTGCTCAGCGGCCGCTCCGTGGAGCGGGAAGCCGCCCACGCCGGTCCCGAATGCGACCAGGGCTTGCGAACGGCAACCCGGTTCATCGGCCTTCTGCATCGTGCATGTAGTTGCACGGCTGATGATTTCGGCCGAGGTGGGGACGCCGGGTTCCATTGTCGCAGCGTGGATCACGTAGGGAGCGGGCATGTTTCCGGCGGTGGTTTCGACCGCCTCGCCCAAGCCGATCGGCGCCTTCTCGTTCGATTCGCGGTTAATGGGCGATGGCCGTGGCGACCCCGCCGCCGTGCCGCAGCCAGGTGTTGGCGGCGTTGGCGATCGCGTCGACGTCGAGCTTGGTGACGTCGGCTTGTGATACCTCGAGCTCGATCATGGGGACATCATGGGGCATTGCCTCCCGCACTCATCGGCGGCCGGCGCGACTTGCTTCCACTACCGGTCGGATGGGAGTGCCGATCGCTCGATCGGTGCGCGTACCGTAAACCCGATCGCACAGAGCGAAGCGGCAGGAGGCCACCCAATGTTGTTGAAGTCGTCGGCACGCGTAGCGGTGCGGATCTCATGACCGACCCGACCGAAGAGGGTGCTCGCGGGGGTCAGGGCGGCCAGGGCGGTGCCGGTGGTCGCGGGGGCGCGGGCGGTGCCGGCGGCGCCGGTGGCCGCGGCGGTGCCGGTGGCAGAGGCGGTGACGGCGGTCGCGGCGGTGACGGCGGTCCGGGCGGCGCGGGCGGGCCGGGCGGAGCCGGCGGTGCCGGCGGTGAACCGGGCCAAGGTGGTCAGCCAGGTCAGCCAGGAGAACCGGGTCAGCCGGGACAGCCGGGACAGCCGGGACAGCCCGGTCGACCGGGACAGCCGGGACAGCCCGGTCGACCGGGGGAGCCGGGCCGGCCCGGTTAGTCAGCGTGGCGGTCCGCCGACTTAGACGTATCGCTTAAGTCGCCAGCGCATACAACCGCCACACCCCCGGCACACCCTTGAGCTCATGCTCACCGCGCCCGACAAAGGCATGCCGGGATCCGGTCACGATGTCGCGCAAGGTCGAGGACACCAACACCTCACCCGCTCCCGCCAGCGCCGACACCCGCGCCGCGATGTGCACGGCCATGCCGGCGACATCAGTACCGCGCACTTCCACCTCCCCGGCATGAATGCCCACGCGTACGTCGATGCCGAGCACGCGGACCGACCCCACGATCGAGTCCGCACAAGCCAGAGCGGCACTCGGACTGCTGAAAGTCATCACGAACCCGTCGCCGGCGGTGTTGACCTCGTGACCGCCGAATCGCTGGATCTCATGGCGGACCAGCTGGTCGTGATTGTCCAGTAGGTCGCGCCAGCGGTGGTCGCCGAGTTCGGCGGCATGCTGCGTCGAGCCGACGATGTCGGTGAACATGATCGTGGCGAGCGACCGCTCGGATTCGGCGCCGCCCCGCACGCCGGTCACGAACTCCTCGATCTCATCAAGCATCGGCGCGGCGTCGCCCACCCAGTACAGGACGTCGGCACCCGGCAGCTCAATCAAGCGGGATCCGGCGATGTGTTCGGCCAGATAGCGGCCCTGCCCGACCGGGATGAAAACCGCACCCACCCGGTGCAACACCAGCGTCGGAACGTTGATGCGTGCCAGGGTTTCGCGAACATCGGCTTCTGCCAACGCTTTTGCCACCGCTCTGGCCATACTCGGAGGTCCTGCCCGATTGCCGGCCAGATCCCACCAGGAGCGGAATGCGTCATCACCGGCCACCGACGGCGCGACAATGCGTAGAACGTCGAATCCCTGCTCGACGGCGTCGTGCTCGAGCGCGACGGTGAGATACGGATCGAGCAGCTTGGGTTCGGCGCCGACGGGATAATCCGGTGCCCGCAACGCGCGCGCTGTGCCGCTGACGACGACCAGGTTGCGCACCCGCTCCGGATAGTCCGCCGCCAGAACCAGACCGGTCATCGCATGGAAGTTCGGCGCAAAGATGGTGGCCTGTTCGCACCCCACCGCATCCATCACCGCAATCGCGTCTTCGGCCCACTTCCTCGGCCCCAGCATGTCCAGGGTGGGCGTCCGCGACGAGAGACCGACGCCGCGGAGATCAAACCGGATCATCCGGGCGAAGGACGCCAGGCGCCGGTGGAAGCGGTAGAGAGCCGGCTCGTCGTCGATTGAGTCGATCGGAACGAACGGCCCCGGCAACACCAACAGATCCAACGGACCGTCGCCGAGTACCTGGTAGGCGATGTCGATATCGCCGCATCTGGCGTAGCGGGTACGCGGAGCCTGCACCACCGGCACAGGTTAGTTCACGACAATGACGTGAGACCGACAATTACCGAGCGGGGCCGCCAGCAGAGTGCTCATCGGTTGCACAAAGCGAGAATTTTGTCGGCTGCGGACACATCGCAGGACGGGATGTTTATCGCGAACTGATGCAGCGGTAAGACATGTATACATATTTCGATGTTCGACCTGCATTGTCGAGGTCGTTACCCGTAATGCCGAGGTATTTGAATTTATCCTCGAAGCCGCCAGCATCGGCTGGCGCCAAGAACTAGCCACTAGGCGAATTCCATTCTAATTCATAGGATCTGACTCCTCCGAGCGCACACCGCAACGTGTCGTGCGCCGCCTTGAATAGCGAACATTCGAGGGTGCTATTTCGCGTCGAAATCTTACAAACTGCAGATTGATTCGGAATACTGATCACCGCGCGCATTGCTTGCCGGCACCGCAAATCCACCAGGCGGGAGCATCTCTATGTCCTTCGTTATGGCAGCACCAGACTTATTGGCAGCCGCGGCAGCGGATGTGGCCGGCATCGGCTCGTCATTACGCGCGGCGAATGCGGCTGCGGCGGTGCCGACGACGGAGTTGCTGGCCGCCGCCGAGGACGAAGTGTCTGCCGCGATTGCGACGCTGTTCTCCGGCCACGGGCAGGCGTATCAGGTCCTCAACCGGCAGGCGGCAGCGTTCCAGGCCGAGTTCGTCCGGGCATTGACGAGGGCGGAGGTCTCCTATGCGCTCGCTGAAGCGGCGAACGCGTCGCCGCTGCAACCGGTCCTGGATCTGATCAACGCACCCACCAACCTGCTGCTGGGGCGCCCGCTGATCGGCAACGGCACTGATGGCGCGCCCGGCACGGGACAGAACGGTGGCGGCGGCGGGCTCCTCTGGGGTAACGGCGGCAGCGGTGGTTCGGGCGCGCCCGGCGGAGCCGGTGGTGCCGGCGGGGCGGCCGGTCTGCTCGGTACCGGCGGGGTCGGCGGCGCCGGGGGAGTCGGCGGGGGCAGCGGCGGTGCGGGTGGTGCCGGCGGATGGCTGTGGGGCAACGGCGGTGCGGGTGGGGCGGGCGGTACCGGTTCGGTAGGTGTCAACGGTGGCGCCGGCGGGGTCGGCGGCAGCGCACTGTTGTTCGGCAACGGTGGGGTAGGCGGCGCCGGGGGAGCCGGCGGCGCCGGCACGATCGGGACTCCGGGCGACCCAGGCACCCAGACCCTGGCCGGTGCAACCGGCGGTCCCGGCGGTGGCGGCGGGAACGCCGGCTCGGGCGGAGCCGGTGGCAACGGCGGACTGGTCTTCGGTGCCGGCGGGGCCGGCGGCAATGGCGGCACCGGTGGAGCCGGCGGGGCCGGCGGAGTCGGCGGCACGGGCTGGAACGCGACCACCGCCGGAGCCGACGGCGGCAACGGCGGCAACAGCGGTGCCGGCGGCGACGGCGGCGACGGTGGGAACGGCGGGGCCGGCGGTCGTGGCTCGGCGCTTTTCGGCGCCGCAGGAGCAAACGGTAACGGCGGGGTCGGCGGGGCCGGCGGCAACGCGGGCGCACCAGGGGACGGCGGCTCCGGTGGTGCCGGCAACGCCCTGGTCACCGCCGGTGGATACGGCGGCAATGGCGGCAGCCCCGGGGCCGTGGGCAACGGCGGGGCAGGCGGAGCCGGTGCCGTGGCGGGCGCGAGCGGTGCCCTGGGGACCGTCGTCTCCGGTAACGGTGGTGCCGGCGGTTCCGGCGGCCAGGGTTACGACGCCGCCAGTGACCCGTTGGCTGCCCCGGGTACCTCTGGCGGCAAAGGCGGTCACGGCGGCTACGGCGGCAGCTATGGACGCGGCGGCGCCGGCGGGGCGGGCGGCAACGCCACGACCGGCGGCAACGGCGGTGACGGCGGCTACGGCGGCAGCAGCGGTGCGTTCGGCGGTGTCGGCGGCGCCGGCGGTGCGGGCGGCGACGGCGCCGGCACCGGCAACGGCGGCAACGGCGGCGTCGGCGGCGATGCCTCCAACAGCGGCACCGGACCGGCGGTCGGAGGTGCCGGAGGTGCCGGAGGCAACGCCATCGCCGGTCGCGGCGGCAACGGCGGGGGCGGCGGTGTGGCATCCAGCAACGGCGCCGGAGACGCGACCGGCGGCGCAGGAGGAGGCGGCGGTACCGGTGCCGCGGGAGGCGGAGACGGTGGTGCCGGCGGCGCCGCAGCCAACAACGGAACCGGAAATGCGACCGGCGGCGCCGGGGCCGACGGTGTCAGCGCCGGCCTCACGGGCAACGGCGGCAGAGGCGGCGATGGTGGTGGCGGGTTCGTCGTCAATGCGCTGTCTACGGCAAAAGCCACCGGAGGCGTCGCCGGCATCGGCGGCGACGGCATCAACGGCGGTGCCGGAGGAACCGGCGGCTCAGCGTTCAACGCCGGCACCGGGACCGTCACTCCCACCGCCGGCGGTACGGGCGGCTCCGGCTTCGGCGGGACGGCCGGGGCCGGCGGGGCCGGCGGCAACGCGCAGGTCAGCAACAGCGCATCGAGCGTTGCCGCCGTCGGCGCCAACGGCGGAGCCGGCGGCTTCGGCACCAGCGGTGGGCGCGGCGGCGACGGGGGCGGAGCTTCGACGTCGGGCACGGGCAGCGCGACGTCGGGCGCTGGTGGCGCGGGCGGGGAAGGCACCGGCGGCATCGGTGGATCCGGCGGAAACGGCGGCGCTGCGACCATCTCCAACGGCACCTCCACCGCGACCGCTACCGCGGGCGACGGCGGGGCCGGGGGCAAGGCCGCCACGGGCGGAAACGGTGGCACCGGCGGTTCGGTGACGACCAGCGGAACCGGGCACGTCAATCCCGGAGTCGGCGGCCGGGGCGGCGACGGCTTTGTCGGCGCCGGCGGAGCGGGCGGCGGCGGCGGGAACGCGACGGTTACCAACGCGAACTCGACCGTGAGCCCGGTCGGCGGCGCCGGTGGAGCCGGCGGCACCGGCATCGACAACGGCGGCGTCTTCGCCGGGCGCGGCGGCAATGGGGGCACCGCCCAGACCATCAGCAGCAGCTCCACCACGACATCGACCGGCGGCACCGGCGGGGTAGGCGGGAACGCCACCAACGGCAAGGGTGGAACCGGCGGTTCCGGCGGCAACGGTATCCATTTCGGCGCCGGTACCGCCATCGGCGGGGTCGCAGCAGCGGGCGGTACCGGACCGGGCGGGGGCGGAGGCGGCGGCAACGGCGGGTCCGCGGCTAACTTCGGGACCGGCGGCGCAACCGGCGCCGACGGCGCCGCCGGCACCGGCGGAGGCGTCACCGGCAGCGGCGGAGCCGGCGGCAATGGCGGGGATGCGGACGTCAACTCGGGTCCCAGCGCCACAGGCGGCAAAGGCGGGGCCGGTGGCGACGGCACCACCGGTGGGGCGGGCGGCAGCGGCGGCGGGGCAACTAACGGCGGGACGGGCACCGTAGTTGCCGGCGCCGGCGGCGCGGGTGGCAACGGCACGACCGGCGCCGGCGGCCAAGGCGGTAACGGCGGCAGCGCAACCATCCAGAACAACAACTCCGCAATCACTGCCGTCGCGGGTAACGGCGGAGCCGGAGGCACCGGCACCAACGGTGGAGCCGGAGGATCCGGCGGAACGGCGACCACGCTGGGCACCGGCAACGTCACACCCGGCAATGGAGGTGACGGCGGTACGGGGACCACCGGTTTCGGCGGATTCGGCGGCGCGGGCGGCTCGGCGAATATCGACAATCCCGATTCGACGGCCAACGCGGTCGGCGGTGCGGGTGGCGCCGGTGGCAGCGGCGTCAACAACGGCGCGTTCGGCGGGCGGGGTGGCACCGGCGGCTCTGCCACAACCAACAGCAGCAGCGCCACCACGACAGCCACCGGCGGCACCGGCGGTCGTGGTGGAGACGCCACCACCGGCACCGGCGGGACGGGGGGCCTCGGTGGCACCGGCGTTCACGACGGCGCCGGCACCGCGATCGGCGGTGTCGCCGGAGCGGGAGGCACGGGTCCCGGCGGCGGCGGGGCCGGCGGGGATGGTGGATTCGCGCGCAACAACGGGACCGGTGCCGCGATCGGCGGCGACGGTGCTGCGGGTGCCGGCGGCGGAGCCACCGGGGCCGGTGGGAGAGGCGGATTCGGCGGCAACGCGCTGATCGATAACACCAACTCTGCGGCAACGGCCACCGGCGGCAACGGCGGCGCCGGCGCTGACGGCACCACCGGCGGTGGCGGCGGGTTCGGCGGCGCGGCGAACACGTCCGGGACGGGGAATGCCACTGCGGGCGCAGGTGGCAAGGGCGGCGACGGCACCACCGGAGCCGGCGGACTCGGTGGCCAGGGCGGCTCCGCGACAATCTCAAGCACCGCATCCAGCGCCACCGCCGCTGCCGGCAACGGCGGGGCCGGTGGCACGGGCACGACCGGTGGAGGCGGCGGATTCGGCGGATCGGCGACCACCAGCGGCACCGGCAGCGTCACCGCCGGTAAGGGCGGCACCGGCGGCACCGGTACGACCGGTGGGGGCGGCAACGGTGGTGGCGGCGGCGGTGCTACCAGCACCAACCCCGACTCCACGGTCAACGTTGTCGGCGGTACCGGAGGCGCTGGTGGCACCGGCGTCAACAACGCGTTCCAGGGCGTCGGCGGCACCGGCGGCACTGCGCAAAGCAGCAGCAAGAGCGTGACGACTACATCGACCGGCGGCACTGGCGGCGCCGGCGGCAACGCCACCACCGGCACCGGCGGCACCGGCGGCTCCGGCGGCGCCGGGATCCACAACGGAGCAGGCACCGCCATCGGCGGCGTCGCCGCGTCGGGTGGAACCGGTCCCAGCGGCGGCGGAGCCGGCGGGAACGGCGGGTCGGCGAACAACGGCGGAACCGGTGCTGCCGTCGGCGGAGTCGGTGCTGACGGCACCAGTGGCGGAACCAGCGGGACCGGCGGCGCCGGCGGAAACGGCGGTCAAGCACAGGTCAGCAACCCCGCGTCCGGCGCCCAGGCCACCGGCGGCAACGGCGGTGCCGGTGCCGGCGGCACCAGCGGCGGCCGGGGCGGATTCGGCGGCGATGCGATCAACAATGGAACGGGTGCCGTCGCGGCCGGCACCGGCGGCAGAGGCGGCGACGGCACCACCGGCGCCGCCGGCGCCGGTGGCGTCGGTGGCACCGCGCGAATCATCAGCAGCACCTCGTCGCAGATCGCGACAGGAGGTACCGGTGGGGCCGGCGGCAACACCCTGAGCGGGGCCGGGGGCGCCGGAGGCGCCGGCGGCGGCGCGGTGAGCAACGGAGCCGCCGACGCGTTCGGCGGCAGTGGCGGGGCGGGCGGTCAGGGGCCCGCGGCAGGCGGGTCCGGCGGCGCCGGGGGTTCGGCAACGCACACCGGAACCGGAAACGCCACCGGCGGGGCAGGTGCGAGCGGCACGGCCGGTAATACCGGCGGGTCGGGGGGCACCGGGGGCAGCGCGCAGATATTCAACGGCGTCTCATCGGGTACCGCTACCGGCGGCGCCGGCGGAGCGGGCGGCAACGGCAATGTCGGCGGGGCCGGCGGCTCTGGCGGGAACGCTACGACCAGCGGCACCGGCGGAGTCAACTCCGGCGCCGGCGGGGCCGGGGGCAAGGGCACCACCGGCACCGGCGGAACAGCCGGCAACGGCGGGTTTGCGAGCATCTCCAACAACAACTCGACCGCAACGGCTACCGGTGGCGTCGGTGGCACCGGCGGCACCGGCGCCACCAACGGCGGCAACGGCGGCATCGGCGGCTCCGCGTCTACCAGCGGATTAGGCAATGTCGCCGCTGGCACCGGCGGGGCAGGCGGCGACAGCACCGGTGCCGTCACCGGCGGAGGCGGAACGGGAGGTCGAGGCGGCGACGCATCCATCTCCAACTCCAGTTCCGCCGCCACGGCCAAGGGCGGCACCGGGGGCGCCGGCGGCACCGGCGTAAGCAACAGCGGCGTCCTCGGGCGCGGTGGCGACGGCGGTACCGGTCAATCCAACAGTGGGAACGCTGCAACGGCAGCCGTCGGCGGTACGGGAGGCGCCGGTGGCACCGCCACTACCGGCACCGGCGGCACCGGCGGCAGCGGCGGCACCGGCTTCCATTCCGGAGCCGGCACCGCTACGGGCGGCACCGGGGGAGCCGGCGGCACGGGTGCCAGCGGCGGCGGAGCCGGCGGCAACGGCGGCAGTGGCATCAACAGCGGAACCGGCAATGCCGTTGGCGGCACCGGCGCAGATGGAACCGACGCAACCGTCGGCCTCGGCGGCGCCGGTGGAAACGGCGGCGCGGCGCAGGTCAACAACAACACGTCGAACGCGACGGCTACCGGCGGGCAGGGTGGTAACGGTGGCGACGGCTCCGGCGGCGGGGCCGGCGGGTCGGGCGGCGGGGCCTCATCCCTTGGGAAGGGAAGCGTGGTTGCGGGAGCCGGCGGCTCCGGCGGCAACGGCACCACCGGTACCGGCGGAACCGGCGGCGGCGGCGGAACCGCCATCGTCAGCAACACGAATTCCTCGGCTGCTGCGACCGGGGGTAACGGAGGAGCGGGCGGCAACGGCTCCAACGGTGGCAACGGCGGTTCCGGCGGCGCGGCAGTCACCGCCGGAACCGGAACCGTCACACCCGGCAACGGCGGCGCAGGCGGAACCGGCCTTTCAGGCGTGGGCGGGAAGGGCGGTCAGGGCGGCGACGCGAACATTTCCAGCGCCGTGTCCACCGCTACCGCCAAGGGCGGAACAGGCGGTGCCGGCGGTGCCGGCATCAGCGGCGGCCGAGGTGGCGACGGAGGCTCGGGGCAGAACTCGAGCGGTATCGCGACGGCGGCGGCCGTCGGCGGTACCGGCGGAGCCGGTGGCACAGCCACGGGCGCCACCGGCACCGGCGGGGCCGGCGGCACCGGCGGCTTGGCAACTCACACCGGTGCCGGCGGCGCCACCGGCGGCACCGGTGGTACCGCCGGTGCAGGGCCTAACGGCGGGGCGGGCGGCAATGGCGGGACGGCGACCATCAGCGGTGGCACCGGTGCGGCCGCGGGCGGTGCCGGAGCTGCCGGTGCTGATGGAAAGGCCGGTACCGGTGGTGCCGGCGGCGCCGGCGGTGACGCGCAGGTCTTGACCAGCGTCTCGACCGGTAACGCCTCCGGCGGCAAAGGCGGCGCAGGAGGCAATGGCGTCACTGGCGGAGCGGGCGGCAGAGGCGGCGCCGCAACCAATGCCGGCGCGGGTATCAGCACCGGAGGCGATGGTGGGGCGGGTGGAATCAGCACCGCCGGCACCGGCGGGACCGGTGGCGACGGAGGCGCGGCGACGATCACCAACATCAGCTCTGCGGCGCCCGCTAACGGCGGCACCGGCGGCGCTGGTGGCACCGGAATCACCGGCGGCAACGGCGGGGCGGGCGGCGCAGCCACCACCAGCGGCTTGGGAGGCGTAAATCCCGGCACCGGCGGCGCCGGCGGCAACGGGACCGGCGCAACCACCGGTGGTGGGATCGGCGGCCGCGGCGGCGACGCGGTCATATCCAACACCGGCTCCTTCGCAACCGCAAAGGGCGGCACCGGCGGCGTCGGCGGCACCGGCGCCGGTAACGGAGCGATCCAGGGACGGGGCGGCGACGGCGGAAACGCCCTGACAAACAGCACCACCGGCACCACTTCGGCCGTCGGCGGTACCGGGGGAGCCGGCGGCGTGGCCACCAACGGTGTCGGCGGAACCGGCGGCAACGGCGGCCGGGGCACCCACTCCGGCGCCGGCACCGCCGTCGGCGGCCTCGGCGGCAACGGCGCAACGGGCACGTCCGTCGGCGGGGCAGGCGGAAACGGCGGACAGGCCGTCAACAGCGGCACCGGCAGCGCGATCGGCGGCAACGGCGGCGCCGGCAACAAAGGCTCGACCACTGGAAGCGGTGGCGCCGGCGGACTCGGTGGCGACGCTCAGGTCACCAGCGCCACTTCCGTCGGCCCCGCCACCGGCGGCAACGGTGGCGTCGGGGCCCCTGGCGGCGCCAGCGGCGGCAACGGCGGCAACGGCGGCAACGGCGGCAACGCCACGAATCAGGGTCTTGGGTCGGCCAAGGGCGGCAGCGGCGCCGCGGGTGGTAGCGCCAGCAACGGCGTCGCCGGCAACGGCGGGTCCGGCGGAAACGGAATCATCACGCTCACCACGTCAACCGCTTCGGCGACCGGTGGCGTCGGCGGCGCCGGCGGCGATGGCGGCGCGGGCGGAGCGGGAGGCAAAGGTGGGCTGGGCTCCACCGCCGGTACCGGATCCGGTATCGGCGGCAGTGGCGGGTTCGGCGGAGACGCTACGTCCCTGATCGGCAACGGCGGCAACGGCGGTAACGGCGGCAATGCACACATAGGCTCTTCCGGCACCGCGATTGTCGGCGTCGGCGGCACCGGCGGTAACGGCGGAGCATTCGGCAGCAAGGGAAGCAACGGCGCCAACGGAACCGTCGTCTGACACTTGCGTAGGCTCGGCACCGTGAGCGCACGCGCAGGCATCGTGGTCACCGGCACCGAGGTCCTGACCGGACGGGTACAGGACCGCAACGGTCCCTGGCTCGCCGACCGGCTGCTGGAATTGGGCGTTGAACTGGCACATATCACCATCTGCGGTGACCGCCCCGCCGACATCGAGGCGCAGCTGCGGTTCCTGGCTGAGCAGGGTGTGGACCTGATCATCACCAGCGGCGGCCTGGGCCCGACGGCCGACGACATGACCGTGGAAGTGGTGTCCCGCTTCTGCGGCCGCGAACTCAAGCTCGACGAAGCCCTCGAAAACAGAATCGCCGAGATTCTCAGGTCCCTGATGGCGCGCAACCCGGCGTTCGCCGCCCTGATGGAGCCGGGAAAGTTCGAATCAGTAAGGGCGGCCAACCGCAAGCAGGCGATGGTTCCGGTCGGCTCGCAGATCCTCGACCCGGTGGGCACCGCGCCCGGCGTCGTGGTGGCCGGAAAGCCGGCGGTGCTGGTGTTGCCCGGTCCGCCGCGTGAGCTACAACCCATGTGGCACAAGGCAATTGAAACCGACGGCGTACGCGACGCGATCGCCGGCCGTACCGTCTACCGCCAGGACATGGTGCGGATGTTCGGCCTGCCGGAATCCGGACTGGCCGAGACGTTGCGTGAGGCCGAAACTGCCATCCCCGGATTCGCCGCGCTGGAGATCACCACCTGCCTCAGACGCGGCGAACTGGAAATCGTGACCCGCTACGAACCCGACGCCGCGCAGACCTACGCGCAACTGACGCAGTTGCTGCGCGACCGGCACGGCGACCAGGTGTTCTCCGAAGACGGTTCGCAGGTCGACGATCTGGTCGCGCGGCTGCTGGCCGGGCGCCGCATCGCGACGGCGGAATCCTGTACGGCCGGGCTGTTGGCGGCGCGGCTGACCGACCGCCCCGGATCCTCGGATTACGTGACGGGCGGCGTCGTGTCGTACTCGAACGAAGCGAAGGTGGAGTTGCTCGGCGTGGACGCCGCCCTCATCGAACAACACGGCGCGGTTTCCGAGCCGGTGGCCGAGGCGATGGCCGCGGGCGCGCTCAAGCGGTTCGACGCCGATACCGCCGTCGCCATCACCGGCATCGCCGGCCCGGGCGGCGGAACCGAGGAAAAGCCGGTCGGCACAGTCTGTTTCACAGTCGCACGCAGTGACGGTCCGAATGTCACCCGCACGCTGCGGCTGCCCGGCAACCGCTCCGACGTTCGGGAACGCTCCACCACGGTGGCCATGCACCTGCTACTGCGCGCGCTAAGCGATTCAAGTTCGGCTTGAGGCAGCGAACACCATCAGGAGCGAACATCTTGATGCCTGGCAGTGATGCTAAGGTGACACGTGCGCACCACTATCCGAATCGACGACGAGCTCTACCGCCAGGTGAAAGCTCAGGCTGCTCGGACGGGGCGCACCGTAGCCTCTGTCCTTGAGGACGCGGTCCGCCGTGGTCTCCATCCGGCTGAACGGCGAGACGAGGCTGCCTACATAGTCAGGACCTCCGGTAGCGGCGGACTCCGGACGGGTGTGGACCTGTCGTCGAACTCGGCTGTCGCCGAGGCAATGGATGAAGGCGCCGCACTCGATGCTGTGCGTTGACGTCAATGTTCTGGTTTACGCGCACCGGCAGGACCTGCCGGAGAACGCCGAGTATCGACGACTGCTCGAGCGATTGGCTAACGACGACCAGCCGTTGGGTCTACCCGACCTCAGCTTAAGTGGCTTCGTGCGGGTTGTATCCAGCCGCAGAATCTTTCGCGAGCCGACGACGGCGGATGAGGCCTGGCAGGCGGTCGAAGCCTTGCTGGCCGCTCCCGCGGCCATGCACTTGAGACCGGGCGAGCGCCATTGGGGCCTCTTCCGGCGGCTCGCCGGGGACATCGACGCACGTGGTAACGATGTTGCCGATGCTTACCTTGCCGCCTACGCGCTGGAAAACAATGCGACGTGGCTGAGCGCGGATCGTGGATTCGCGCGTTTCCGGCGACTGCGCTGGAATCACCCGTTGGAACTCGAATCCTGATCGTAGACAACCATTTTGGCGACTCAGCTGTTAGCCGGCAGAAACGCACTCTCCGAGGAGCCGAACCGAATTCCGGTGGCGTCCTTGCCGATCAGCGTCAACAACGCCACCATCACCAACACCGGCACGATCGTCGCCGCCAATGCGAACGGGTAGCCGTGCGTTTCGGCCAGGTGCTCCTGGATCGGCAAGTTGAACGCCGCCAACAGGTTTCCGAGTTGATAGGTCACACCGGGATACAGACCGCGGATGGCGTCCGGGGACATCTCGGTGAGGTGCGCCGGGATGCAACCCCAGGCGCCCTGCACGAAGAACTGCATAAGAAACGACCCCAGACACAACATCGCCGCGGTGCGTGAATAGGCGAAGATCGGCACGATCGGCAGCGCCAGCACGGCACAGAACACGATCGTGTAGCGGCGGCCGAACCGCTGCGACAAGGTGCCGAATATGAGGCCGCCGACGATCGCCCCGATGTTGTAGACGATCACGATCCAGCGGGCGGTCGCGCTGGACAGCCCCGCGCCGTGGTCGACGGACGCCTTGAGGAACGTGGGATAGACGTCCTGGGTGCCGTGGCTCATCCAGTTGAAGGCGGTCATCAGCAACACCAGGTAGACGAAACGCCGGATGACCTTGGCGTCGCGCAGCACGTCGCGCACCCGGGTCTGGGTCAGCCGCATCTGGTCCTGTGCGGCTTCCCAGACCTCGGACTCCTCCACCCGATAACGGATGATCAGGCTGATCATTGCCGGGATGATGCTCAGTGCGAACAACCAGCGCCAGGACAGGCCGAATCCGTTCATGACGATCAGCGAAGCCAGACTCGCCAACAGGTAGCCGAACGAATAGCCCTCCTGCAGCAAGCCGGAAAAAAAGCCGCGCCGCTCGGTCGGGACCTTCTCCATGGCCAGCGCCGCGCCCAGTCCCCACTCGCCGCCCATGCCGATTCCGTAGAGCAACCGCAGGATCACCAGCACCGTGAAGTTCGGGGCGAACGCGCACAGGAAGCCCACCACCGAATAGAACAGGACGTCAACCAGCAGCGGGAGCCGTCGGCCGACCCGGTCGGCCCACAGCCCGAACAGCAACGCGCCGACGGGTCGCATCACCAGCGTCGCCGTCGTGACGAAGGCGACCTCAGTCTTGCTGCGGTGGAACGTCTCGGCGATGTCGGCGTAAACCAGCACGACGATGAAGAAGTCGAACGCGTCCATGGTCCAGCCCAGGAAGGCCGCCAAAAAGGAATTGCGCTGATCGCTGGTCAACCGCTGTCTGGTCACGAGAGCATCGTGGCCTACGTGTCGCCATACCGCGAGTCCGGCGCGCGACCGGGTATGTTCCGGATATATGCGGATCATCGATGCCGATGGACACGTCGCCGAGAACTCGACGCTCGCCTTCGAAGCCTTGAAGCGCTGGCCGGATCACGTCCAGCTGAGCAACGATCGGCGGCCGCGCCTGACGATCGAAGGGCGCAACTATCCCGAAGACACCGGCCCTGGTGCCGGGTGCCCACCGGAACACGGCATCACCAAGGCCCCCGACATCAACTGCTCGACCGCCGAGGGTGTGCTGGCTGACGCCGACCGCGACCATCTGGACACGATGGTGCTCTATCCGAGCCTCGGGCTCTGCGTACCAAGCCTCGAAGACCCGGTCTTCGCCGCCGGTTTCGCGCGGCTCTACAACCAGTGGATCGCGGACTTCTGCGAGCCGACGCACGGCCGGCTCCGCGGGGTGGCCGTGACACCGATCGAACACGGTGAGGTGGCCATCGATGTCATGACCGAGGCCAAAGAGCTGGGATTGGTCGCGACGCTGGTTCCGCCGGCGCTGAAGAGCCGCAACCTCGACCACCCCGACCTCGACGATTTCTACGCCGCCGCCGTAAATCTGAACATGCCGCTGGGCATTCACGGCGCGCCCGGCATTCACCTACCGAAGATCGGCGTCGACCGCTTCACCAACTACATCCAGGTGCACTGCATCAGCTTCCCGTTCGACCAGATGACCGCGATGACCGCCCTGGTGTCCGGCGGCGTGTTCGAACGCCACCCCGGACTGCGAGTCGCCTTTCTGGAAGCCGGTGCCGGCTGGGTGCCGTTCTTCATCGATCGCCTGCACGAGCACTACGAGAAGCGCGGTGACTGGATCGAGGGTGGCTGGCGCCGCGATCCGAACGAGTACCTGCGCGCCGGCAACATCTGGGTCACGTGC
Organism: Mycobacterium sp. 23; assembly: GCF_048287075.1. Lineage (NCBI taxonomy): Bacteria > Bacillati > Actinomycetota > Actinomycetes > Mycobacteriales > Mycobacteriaceae > Mycobacterium > Mycobacterium sp. 23. The sequence goes on along the minus strand of NZ_JBLVUX010000005.1, from coordinate 302,462 downwards.
GAACCGGAAGAGCCGATCCTGCCCGGGGTGATCGACGTGCTGGGCGACGACTTCATCATGTTCGCCAGCGACTACCCGCACTGGGACGGGGAGTGGCCGGAAAGCACCAAGCATTTGCGGAACCGGCCCGATATCAGCGAGCAGTCACGCGAAAAGATCGGCGGGCTCAATGCGCAACGCTTCTATGGGCTGAATTAGGCATTCCGGCGCGGGTTCGGTGGCAGGATCGGCGCATGGTGGCTTTTCTGCTCCGCGCGGCAGTGACCGGACTCGCGCTGTGGGTCGTCACCCTTTTCGTACCGGGGCTGACATTCGTCGGTGGTAACACCACATTGCAGCGGGTCGGCATCATCTTCGTCGTCGCGGTGCTCTTCGGACTGGTCAATGCGATCGTCAAACCGATCGTGCAGATCTTGTCGATTCCGATGTACATCCTGACACTCGGGCTCTTCCACATCGTCATCAACGCATTCATGTTGTGGATCACGGCGCAGATCACCAAAGACACCACCCACTGGGGTCTGCAGATCGACCACTTCTGGTGGACCGCGATCTGGGCGGCGATCCTGTTGTCGATCGTTAGCTGGCTGCTGTCGCTGCTGACCCGCCGGGCCACCCGGAACCGCCGGTAAATCCGGGGTTCTCAACCGGAAAATTCGTGTGGACATCCTATGTTGTCAGCCCCTGTTACACATATGCTGATTAAGCCGTGCTCACGACGCGATCCACACGAAGACGGGAAACTGCCGAATGAAGACTGTCGCGATCGGATCGTCGCCAGCTCCATCGACGACGCGGCTGAGTTCACAACTGGGGGACCCGAACAGCGGTCTGCGGGCGGTTACCGAATGCACCGGGTCAGCGGTGGTCGTTCACGTCGGCGGTGACATCGACGCCAGCAACGAAGTCATCTGGCAGCGGCTGGTGAACCGGAGCGCCGCAATCGCTATCGCACCGGGTCCGTTCGTGATCGACATCCGCGAACTGGACTTCCTGGGTTCCTGCGCGTACGCCGTGCTCGCCCAGGAATCGGTACGTTGCCGCCGTCGTGGCGTCAACCTGCGCCTGGTCAGCAACCAGCCGATCGTCGCCCGCACCATCGCCGCGTGCGGTCTGCGCCGGCTGCTGCCGATGTACACCACCGTCGAGACGGCGCTGGCGCCACCCGCCTAGATCAGGGGCCGTGCGGCGCGAGCAATCCGTTCAGGATTCCCAGGCCGGCCTGCACCTGCGGCCCCGGAGCGTTCGGCGGCGGGGCGTCGCTGGTCGGCTGCCACGGCTGGCAGCCACTCGTCTTGAAGGTCTTGTCGGTCGGCTCGATCTGGACGATCTGAGGCTTCTTGGTCATCGCGTTATCAACGAGCGCGCCGTCGGGGTTTCCCGTGCGCTTCCAGTAGCAGGTGCCGGTGCCGACAGGTCCGGCCGTGCTGTACGTGCCGGGCGCGATGTCTGTGCCGACGGTGTAGATGCCGTCGTGGTCGATAGTCGTCTTGGGTGCTCCCGCCGGGGCCGCCGATGGAGCCGGGGCCGCGCTCGGGGAGGGGGCCGGTGCCGGGGCGGGCGTCGGGTCGGGGTCGGGGTCGGCGGCGGCGATACCGACGGCACCGAACCATCCGGCAACCATCAGCGCTGCGGCGCCGCCGCGAATCGCTAATTGCTTAGAGCCCATAACTAACTAGCCTACCGGGCAGGGCGGCGGATTTCGAACTGTCCGCAGATCAGCTCAGACGGCGCACCGCGCCGGCATAACCGAGCGCGTGCTCGTAGGTGTCGAGATTGTCGCGCGAGATCCGGGCATGCACCGGACGCTCGAGCAGCAGACGCAGCATCGGGTTGTACGCGTGGTAAGTCTCGTGAAAGGTCAGCACGGTGGTGCCGTCGGGCTGCTCGTCGAGCTGGTGGTAACCCTCAGCCCGAGACCACAACGGCTTGCCGATGGCGACATATCTCGACAACTTATTGATCTTCGCCTCGGTGACGGTCTCCCACGACCGCCCCCTGCCACCGGACAGCAGATACCTCGGCACCGGAAATACGCAGGTGCGCACAAGTCCCTCACCCGCCTCGTCGCCCTCGTTGAGGATTTCCATGCTGCCCGTCGGCCAGCTCAGCACGCGTGGCCGCGGGGAGCCCGGCGGCACCGGGGGATGCAACACCCGCCACACCCTGGCCGGCGGGGCGTCGACGTGGAAGCGCACGGTGTAGGACTGCATCAGCTTCCACCCCATTCGTCGAAGAAGGTGATCGTTTCCGCGGGTGGCCGCGCGGCGGGACGAAAGTCGGTCCCGATCGTGTAGGCCACCGGAAACAGTGCGGCCTGAGTGACGGTGCCTGGGATGCCGAGCAGGTCGGCGACCTCACGTTCCTTGGCCAGGTGCATCGTCGTCCAGACCGAGCCCAGGCCACGCGACCGCAAGGCCAGCAGAAAACTCCAGCCGGCCGGGATGATCGACGCCCAGGCCGACGCGGCGACCAGCCGATTGCGTTCGTCGATCGGCTGCAGGAGGCATGGGATGACATGCACCGGAACCTGCGCCAACGTTTCGGTCAGGCCCAACGCGCTGCGGTAGACGCGGCGGGTCTGCGGATCCTCGGCGTTGGCTTCCGCGTGCACCAGGTATTCGGCGCCGACGCTGCGATAGATTTCGGCGATCGCGGCGCGCTTGCCGGGATCGGTGACGACGACCCAGCGCCAGTCCTGTGTGTTGCTGGAGGTGGGCGCCTGCATCGCCAGGCGGATGCATTCCATGATCACCTCACGGCTCACAGGCCGGGTCAGGTCGAGACGCTTGCGTACCGCCCGGGTCGTGGTGAGCAGTTCGTCGACTGAAGCGATATCCATCCGGTCCCTTTCACCAGCCAGCCGGTCCGTGTCTGAAAGTACCGCGAAGGCGTAAATTGACGCGGGCGTCGGCCCCACGTGGACAGGATGCTTTCCTGCTATTAACGTCCTGCCAGTAAGAGAGCGAGCGGGCGTTCAGAAGGCAGCGCCGCGTGGGAGGTCCTGGGCGTTGCTTTTCATGCACGAAGTCCACACGGTGCGAGGTCGCTCCGAGGACGAGTTCGAGGCCGCCTTCCGGGACGGGTGGCTGCCCATGCTGGCGGCCGGCGACGAGGCGCGGTTGCTCTGGTACACCAACCAGGCGCAGGGCAGTGGACCCGCCTACACCGTCATCACCATGACCGCGGTGCGCGACGGAGCGGCCTGGGAGCGGCTGACCAAGCGGGTTCAGCAGGGGGACTTGCGGGACTGGATGCATCACACCGACGAACTGCGCCACGGCGTCGACGCCAAACTGCTGGTACCGCTCCCGTGGTCGCCGATGCAGGAAGTGAGCTTCGACGAGGTGCCGGTGGACGGCCGCGAGCACGAGATGAGCCTCTACATGGAAGACACCATGTGGCCCTATGAGGACAAGTTCGAGGAGTACATCGTCCGGTGCGGCGAGGTGTATGCCCGCAGTCTCGAGCAGCCGTCGTCCATGCTGAAGATGGATGCCTCGTTTCAGCCGGCGCTGGGCAGCCATTTACGCCGCGAAGTCATTCTGATGCAACGGATCAGCCGGCCCGAGGCGCTGCTGGACCTGCTCCGAACCCACATCCCGGCCGAGTACCGCACTCCCGGAACCTGGCTGCACGACGCGCTGGACCTGCGCGACCAGTGGACCAGCCGGCTGCTGCGCACCTCCACCTGGTCGCCCCTGTACTAAGGATCCATGAACCTCGGGACGATCATCGACGCCGCCGCGGTCGCCGATCCGCAGCGGACCGCCCTGATCATCGACGGTGAAGCAATCAGCTACCGGACGCTCGATGAGGCGGCGCACCGTTGCGCCGCCGCATTGACAGCCGCGGGGGTCAACCCTGGCGACCGGGTCGCCGTCGTCGACACGGCGAGCGTGCTGTCTATCGCGTCGCTGCTGGGCACCGCGCGAATCGGGGCGACCGCGGCCCTGATGAACCCCGCGTTGAGGCCCGCGGAGGTGCGGGCCCTGCTCGACAACGCCGGTTGCTGCCCAGTGGCGGTCGCAGGGGACGCGTTCGTAGACCGGCTTCCCGGGTCGACGACGGCACTGACAGCCATCGATCTCGTCGCCGACGACGCGCCGGTGCCGTCGGGCGCCGCCCCGGACGACGCCGATCGCGCCGCGATGGTCCTGTTCACCAGCGGCACCACCGGTTTGCCCAAAACCGTCGAAATCGGCACTCGTCAACTGGCGGCGCGCCTGAACAGGACCTCGCGCCCCTTCGCGCCCGAAACGCCGCCCGTGACGGTGATGATGTGTGTGCCCTACTTCCACGTGGGTGGTTCCCTGGGGCTGCTCGCCAGCCTGTACTCGGGCAACACGCTGGTGGTGCAGCAACGGTTCGACGCCGGCGAATGGCTGCGCCTGGTGTCGCGTCACCGGGTCACCGGCATGTTCCTGGTGCCGACGATGCTGCACCGGATTCTGGAGCATCCCGACTTCGCCGCCGCCGACCTGTCCTCGCTGGCGGCCCTCACCTACGGTGCCGCCGCCGCACCTGCCGCGCTGATGCGCAAGGCGATAGCAGCGCTGCCAAATGTGGCCTTCACCAACGTCTTCGGGCAGACGGAGACGTTGGGCACCTACGCCAATCTGCCACCGCAGGATCATCACGATCCGTCCCGGGCGGGATCGGTCGGCCGACCGCTACCGGGGGTGCAGGTGCGGGTGGTCGATCCGGCCACCGGCGCCGACGTGCAGTCTGGCGAGGTCGGGGAGTTGTGGGTGAACTCGCCGGTCAATACCGTCGCGGGGTGGTTACGGACCGGCGATCTGGGCCGGGTGGATGCCGACGGCTACATCTTTCCCAGCGGCAGACTGCGCGACACCATCAACCGCGGCGGTGAGAAGTTCGGTCCCGTCGAGGTGGAGGAGGCGCTGCGTTCACATCCCGCGGTCAGCGACGTCGCGGTCGCCGGAGTGTCCGACAACGAACTGGGCCAGCGGGTGGGCGCCGCGGTGGTGGCCCGGGTGCCCGTGACGCTCGAGGAGTTGCGGGCGCACTGCCGGGACCTGATCGCCTACTTCAAGCTGCCCGAACGGCTGGCGGTCGTCGACGACATCCCCTACAACGCGACCGGCAAGGTGGACCGCCGCCTGCTGGCCGAGCTGATCTGCCAACGTTCCTAATCGCCGGCCCGGTTGAGGATCCGCGCCGCGTCACGCACCATCGCGGTCACGATGTCCGCGGCCGGCCGAACATCGCGGACGAGGCCCACCGCCTCGCCGACCAGCACGGTGTCGACCTCGAAGTCCTCGGCGGCGACGCCCTCCCGGTAGGTGGTGACGGCCTCGGGCAGCCGTGCCAGCAGCTCGTCCCGGTGGCCGTGCCAGCGCTGAACCAACGCGTTGCTCACCAGCCGCAAATCGTAGCCTTCCGGCCAATGCCGTTGCCGCACAACGTCAAAGACATCAGTACGGATTGTCTCATCCCCGTCAGCCGCGATGGCCCGCCGGTGCGCTGCGGGCGCTACCAGCGCTTCGTCGGACGCCCAGAATCTGGTACCGACCAACACCCCGTCGGCGCCCAGCGCCAGCGCCGCGGCCAGGCCGCGGCCGTCGGCGACACCTCCGGCGGCCACCACCAACGTTTTGGGTGAGCGTTCGGCGACCAGGTCGACGACCTCGGGCACCAGCGCGAATGTGGAGCGGACACTCATGCCGTGCCCGCCCGCCTCACTGCCCTGGGCGACGATGATCTCGGCGCCCGCATCCAGCGCCCGGCGTGCCTGGGCAAGGTTCTGCACCTGGGCGGTCAGGGGAACGCCGGCGCGGTGGATGCGGTCCGCGAACGGCTGCAGGTCACCGAAGGACAGCATCACCGTCGGCGGGTGCTGCGCCAGCACGGTGTCGAGCAGATCAGGTGTCTGCGCCAGGCTCCAGGTAATGAAGCCGTACCCGATGCGAGCACCGTGGGCCTGGGCGATCTCAGACCGCAGCCAGGCCGGGTCGCCGTAGCCGCCACCGACAAGCCCCAGGCCGCCCGCGGCGGTGACCGCCGCCGCCAGCCGGCCACCGGAGACCATGGCCATCGGCGCCAGCAGGATCGGGTGCCCGATGGCAAGGAAGTCGGTGAGGCGGGTCTGCAGGGGCGTCCAAAGCGTCACCGTGGTGCCTCCGTTGCGAGTTCCCCGGTGACGAACTGCGCTCGGCCGTGGCCGAAAGACCAGTCTTCGTCCTGGTTTTCGGTGACCGAGACGATCAGGTCGGCTGGGTCCAGTCCGCATCGCAAGGCGAGGTTCGACGCCAGTAGGTCGTAGAACTTCTGCTTGAGTTCCGGTGGGCGGCGCCGGCTCACCATCTGCACGATTACCAGCGACGGGCTGCGGTCGATGCCGAGGCCCGTATCCAGCGCGATGATTTCGTGCGCCGGATGGGTGCGCACCACCTGATAGCGGTCGCGCGGGGGCACCCCGAACGCTTCGACGACCGCGTCGTGCAGGGCATCGAGCAGCGAGTGCACCTCCGACGGGGTGCGGCCCTCGATGAGGTCGATGTACAGCAGTGGCATGGCGTCCTCCGTTCTCCTGCTCAAGTCAACATCAAGCCAGGCCAGGGCAATCCGGGCGTGAAATGCCTGTCGCGAAACATCTATGCTTTTCAGGCATGACGGATGCGTCGCGCGGCCGAGTGGAGCTGCGCCACTTGCGGGCGTTCGAGGCAGTGGCGCGACTGCGGTCGTTCACCAACGCGGCGGCCGAACTGAGCATCACCCAGCCCGCATTGAGCCGAACGGTTGCGCAGCTGGAGGATGCGCTGGGAGTCCCCTTGATCGACCGGAGTTCGCGGCACGTCGCGGCGACCGTGGCCGGACAGACGTTCTTGGAGCATGTCGAACGAGTCCTCGCCGAGTTGGACCGTGGCTTCGACGCGGTGCGGCGACAAGCCAGCATCCGGTTGGGTTTCAGTTGGCTGCTGCCCGATCCCTGGGCGCAGCAGACGGTAGCCCGGTTCGAGAACAGCACCGGCACCACGGTGCAACTGGTCCGCACCGACGATGCGCTGGCCGCGGTGCAGCAGGGCAAGGTGGAGGTCGCCGTGGTGCGCGGAGAGGTCACCGCGACCGCCGTGCAGGTGGTGCACCTGTTCGACGAGTCGCGGGTGGCGGTGTGCGCGGTCGGCTGTCGGCTGGCGCGGCGATCGGAGTTGGACTGGGCGGAGATCCCTCGATTGCCACTCGTCGTCAACACCACCAGCGGCACCACCGGGCCGTGGTCCTGGCCAGTCGGCGAAGGCCCCGAAACGGTAATAGAGACAACGAACTTCGATGAATGGATTGAGTCGGTCGCTGCCGACCGTGGTGTCGGGGTCATTCCCGACGTCGCGGTGCGGCGCAACATCCACCCGGGTGTGAGGTTCATTCCACTGCGAGGGGCGCCGCCCAGCTCTGTCTCGTTGGTGTTCCTGCCGCGCGCTCGTAACGCGACGTTGCGTCGTTTCGTGGAAGCGGCCGTCGTCAGCACCGGCCGGTGAGCCGGCCCCGATCAGGCCAGCGGCGCCAGCCCGGAGCGAACCAGGTCCAGGCTCTTGGCCACCAACTCGCCGAGATCGCCGGAGCAGCCATTGCGTCCCCAATTCTCCACGGCCACAACCAGAGCCGCGGCCAACGTCGAGCCGGCCACTTCGGCGACCAGGTCGATGCCGGGCACTTCGGCATGCCGGGCGCGGACGAAATCGGTCAGCACGGCAGCGAATGAGGCTTGCACCACCCGCAGGTGGCCGGCGATGCGTTCGGCACTGATCAACTCGGTACGGGCGGTCGCCGCCTGGCGAACCACTTCGAGATCATGGGGGAAGGCGGCGACACTGGCCAGCACCGCGTCGAACAGCGACTCCGAAGCCGGCCGACCGGCCAGCGCCTCGGCCAGCCATTCCAGCTGCGTCTCGTAGTCCTGGAACAGCACCGCCTCTTTGGTCGGGAAGTGCCGGAAGAAGGTTCGTTCGGTGACCCCGGCCTCGCGGGCCAACTCCGTCACCGTGACGTTCGCGAATCCCTCGCGGGCAAAGCTTTTCAGTGCCGCCAGTCGCAGCGCCTCGTGCGTCGACCGGCGACGGATCTCATGACCGTTCATCGCACCAGTCTCGCGCGAGCAGACACAAACTCGCACCAAGCGGCCCTGGCGCGTGCGAGTTTGTGTCTGCTCGGCGCGGAAGACCAGTCAGTACTGACATCTTCCGATTATGTCAGTACTGACATATTCTTGCCATGCGGACTTCGGCGAGGAGGTCAGATGACGGATTACGACGCGATCGTGGTGGGAGCGGGGCACAACGGGCTTACCGCCGCGGCTATCCTGCAGCGGGCGGGTCTGCGCACGGTGTGCCTGGAAGCCAACACCTACGCCGGAGGCATGGCGGCCACCGTCGAGTTGATCGACGGCTTCCGATACGAGATCGCCGGATCGGTCCAGTTCCCCACCGCGAGCCAGATCACCAAAGATCTCGGCCTGGACACGCTACCCACGGTGGAACCGGAGGTGATGTCCACCAACATCGGCGAAAACGGCGAGGAGCCGATGGTCTTCTACCGCGACCCGATGCAGTTGATGACCCACCTGGGGGAGAAGCACGGTTTCGAGGCGGTCACCGGCATGGCCGAGCTGATCGGCTGGAGTCAGGGGCCGGCAAAAGCGCTGGGCCGCTTCGATGTTCGTCAACCGCCGAAGACCCTCGACGAGATGTACGCCTGCGCGGCCAACCAGGCCGAGCGACGGGCGATCCACGAGATGCTGTTCGGATCTGCGATGGACGTCATCGACCGCTATCTGCCCGACAAGGACAAGCACGCCGTGATGCGCGGCATGCTGGCCTTCCTGGCGGTGAACTCGACCTACCGGGGCCCGTATACACCGGGTAGCGCGACCTGCTTGGCCTTCGCCCTGGCGGTGCCCGACAACAGCACCTCGATGATGACCAAGCTCAAGGGCGGCATCGGCGCACTCACCGAACATCTACGCGAGCTTTTCGTCTCGCACGGCGGTGAGATCCGGTTCCGGTCCAAGGTCGAGCAAATCCTCATCGATAACGCCAGGGTGACCGGGGTTCGGCTGCGCGACGGCTCGACGATCACCGCCCCCATCGTGGTCTCCAACCTGGCGCCCGACCTCACCCTGACCGGGCTGATCGATCCCGAACACGTCCCCGCCGAACTCATTTCGCGTGTATCCGACCGCGACCACCGCGCCTCCTTCATCCAGATGCACTTCGCCCTCGACGGACTGCCCGAATTCGCCCCGCCCTATGAGCTGCTGAACGAAGAGGGCATGCAGATGTCGGTCGGCATCTTCGGCTCACCCGAGGAGCAGCAGCGGCACTGGGAGAACTGCCGCCGCGGCGTCGTCCCGGACAACCCCTCGATGGGCCTGCAGATCCCGTCGGTGCACGACCCGGGCCTCGCACCGCCCGGCAAGCATGCCGCCAGCGCCTACGCCTACGCGTTCCCGGTGGAGGTTGCCCGCGACCAGCACGGACACCTCAAAAATGAGATGGCGCAACGAGTTATCGACAAGATCAGCCGGTTCGCCCCGAACTTCAAGGACATCGTGATCCGCCACATCACGTTCGCGCCCTATCACATGAACACCATGTTCGCGGCCCCCGCCGGCGACTTCTGCCACGGCCTGCTGCACCCGGACCTGATGGGGCCCAACCGCCCCGGGCCAAGGGGCTTCCTGGACTTCCCGATACCGATCGCCGGTCTCTATCTCGGCGGCGCCGGCTGCCATGGCGGGCCTGGCATCACCTTCACACCTGGGTACAACGCCGCGTATCAGGCTCTCGAAGACGCGACTTAACCGCCCTTTTTCACCTTGAGGACGCGCTTTCGCAAGCCTTTGGTGGCCATGTCCATCAACACCTTCGTGCCCTGTCTGACAAAGAATCCGGGCACCGGCATGCTCAGTTCGACAGTCAGGTCGAAGCGCACGCGGGTGGAGTCACCGTCGGGGGTCAGGGTGTAGCGGCCGTTCTGTGCCTTCTGCTGTTTGGCCTTGACCAGGCTCCAGCCCACCCCGTCGTCGTGCACGGTGTAGGCCAGCTCCTGCTCCTCGGTGAAACCGACGAGTTTGACGACCTGGCGCGACTTGAGCGGGTGACCCTGGTCATCTCGTTCGAGAACCTCGACCGTTTGGTGCACCGACGACCAGTCCGGCAGAGTCTCGATGTCGAATAACACATCCATGATCTCGTCGGGCGTCGCCTCGATGACGACCTCACGGGACTCGGTGACAGCCATGCCGCAAACATAACCACGCCGGAGCCGGCTGAAACCATCCGGTCAGGGGACCAGCACGACCTTGCCGATGTTCTCCCGGGCCGCAAGGATCCGGTGGGCTTCCGGCGCCTCGGCGAAGGGCACCGCCGCGTGCACGATCGGCGACACCGTACCGTCGTGCAGCGCCTCACTCAGCGGAGTGATCCACGGTTCCAGAGTGCCCCGGTCGTCCCACAACTTGAGCATGTTCAGCCCGATGACGGTCTTGGACTCGGAGAGTTGGTCGATCAGGTTGAAGCCGCGCAGCATCGCCAAGGCGTGTGGCGCGGCCCTGCGCAGCGAACGCTTCTCGCCCTCTTGCATATTCGAGATCCCGTAGCCCACCAGCCGTCCGCCGGGACGCAGCAGATGATAGGACCGGCGCAGCGAGGTGCCACCCAGGGCGTCCATGACGATGTCGTAGGGCTCCAGGCCCTTCCACCAGTTGTCCTGCCGGTAGTCGATCGCACGGTCCACCCCCAGTTCGGTGAGCTTGCGGTGCTTGCTCGGTGATGCGGTGCCGTGAATCTCGGCGCCGGCGGCCTTGGCGAACTGAATGGCCGCGATGCCCACACCCCCGGCGGCGGCGTGGATGAGCACCCGCTCGCCGGCGCGCAGCGACCCGTACCCGTGCAGGCCTGCCCACGCGGTCGCATAGTTCACCGGGACCGCGGCGCCCTGCTCGAAGCTCACCGCGTCGGGCAGCGTCACGGAGTCGGCGGCGGTGACGTTGACGATTTCCGCGTAGCCGCCGAAACGCGTTCCCGCCAGCACTCTTTCACCGACGCGCGACGGATCCACGCCGTCGCCGACGGCGGTCACGATGCCGGCGACTTCATATCCGACGACGGCCGGAAGTTTGGGTGCGTCGGGATACAGGCCGACGCGGGCGAGGTGGTCGGCAAAGTTGACCCCGGCGGCCCGGACATCGATCCGGAGCTGGCCCGGGCCCGGAGCCGGCGGGTCCGGCCGTTGCTGAACCTGCAGTACCGATGGGTCGCCGTGCTTGGTGATGACGACTGCGCGCATTGTCATTCCTCTCGTGGTTGAGTTCGGGTCAGCCGGCTACCGCGATGGCCTCGGCCATCCGGGGAAGAACCACCTCACGCCAGCCCGGTCCCATGCGACCGAAAGCGTCGGCCATCCTCTTGTCACTGAGATCAAAGCCGCTGTGCGACAGGAAAACCCGCGTTCCGATACCCTCTGCCTCGAGGCGCCAGGCGAGTGTCCAGGACGCGGTGAAGCTGTAGACGAAGCGGTGCGGCGGATCCACCTCGAGTACCTTGCACGGCTGCCTGCCGTAGCCGGGCATGTCGAGGCTGAATTCGTGGCCCACGATCGGGGCCACGTCACCCTCTGCCCACCACAGCCGCAGCAGTTGTGGTTCGGTCAGCAGCCGCCACACCTTCTCCGGCGCAGCGGCCACGAACTGGTCCACCTCGATAGCCTGCCGCTCCGTCATTTCAGCTCCTCTGCTGACTCGGCGAGCGCGGCAAGCCTTGCCCGCCAGAACTTCTCGAACGGGTGCAGCCAGTCGCCGAGTTCGGCCAGCGGTTCCGCCGTCAGCCGGTAGATGCGCCGGCGGCCCTGCGCTTCGTCGGCCACCAACCCGGCGTCACGCAACACTTTGAGATGTTCGGCGACGGCAGGCCGACTGAGATCGAACCGTTCGCTGAGCTCTCCGGCGGACAGGGACTGGCAGCTCAAGATCTCAAGAAGCTTGCGACGCACCGGGTTTGCCAACGCAGTGAAGATGCGATCACAGATGCGATCGGGGTTGGCCACCCAGGAACTATATGTCGGGAATTCCCGACATGTCAACTTCTTCCGACACGATGTGGCCACCCATCCGCAAGCCATCTAAGGTCTCAACATGTGACCGACGACGCGGCAGCCGAAGACGTGCACGGCTGTGTCGTTTCGATCGCCTCCCGATTGCAGCAGCAGGTCAACCAGAATCAGTTTGGCGATCTGCACGGCGCTCGTCGCCGAGATGCCGGAACTGTGCGGCGAGGACCGTCCGTTCGAGATGCTCGACGCCGGCGTCGCGGCCAATCTGGACACGATCTTCCAGGCATTGCTGCACGATGTCCCGGTCGGGGAAACCATCGTCCCCGGGCTGGCCATGGACTACGCCCGCCGTCTCGCCCGCCACGGCGTCCCAGTGAACACACTGGTGCGCGCCTACCGACTGGGGCAACGCCACATGACCGAGCTGGTGTTCACCGAATTGGGGGGCCTGCAGATCGAACCGACCACACGGGTGGCGGCGATCGAGGCGATCACCACCGTGGTCTTCGAGTACGTCGACTGGGTTTCAGAGCACCTGGTCGGGGCGTACGAAAGCGAGCACGTGCAATGGCTGGAGCATCAGAACAGCATCAGGGCGATGCGCGTGCGCGACCTGCTCGGCGACGACACCACCATCGCCATCGATACCGCCTCTGCGGCAATCGATTACCCCCTGCACCAACAACACCTGGCGCTAATCATCTGGCACGCGACGGACGACGAGTTGGCCCAGCTGCAACTGTTCATCGACGACTTGGCTGCGGCGGTGGGCACCTCGGCGAGACCACTCTTCGCGGCCGTCGACCGTGCCGGCGCCTGGGTCTGGCTGCCTTTCGAATCCGCACCCGGTCAACTCACCGGCCAGATCCGCGACTACACGAACGCGCGTCCGGAACTGCTGAACATCGCCATGGGCGCCTTGGGTTCCGGCGTGCAGGGCTTCCGGCGATCCCACCGTCAGGCGCAGCGTGCACGGGCAGCCGCGCTGGCAGGGGAGCGCCGGCCACAGGCGTCCAGGCGAGTGCTTGTCGCGGCTACCGATCCCGCGGTGATGGCGGCGGCGTTGTTGAGCAGCAGCATCGGCGAGGTCCGCGGCTGGGTGGCGGACGTGCTGGGGGATCTGGCGTCGGCCACCGAGGACGACGCGGTCCTGCGTGAGACATTGCGGGTGTTCCTGCACCGCGGTTCCACGCACGAAGCCGCGGCGCGGGAGCTCAATGTCAGTTTCAACGACCTGAGGCATCGGGTCGAGCGCGCGGTGATGCGCCGCGGCCGCCCGATCGACGATCGGGCCGACGTCGAACTCGCGTTGTTCGTCTGCCACTGGTATGGCTCGGCCGTGTTGCAGCCGGCCTGATGTATCTCAATTGGGAAAGAATCAGCGACAACGTATTTCGATGCCGGCTGACCTTCTGCGACGTCACGGTCGGCCTGGTCTGCGGACATGACGCGACGCTGCTCGTCGACACCGGAACCACGCTGGAAGAGGCCCGGGCCGTGCAGGCCGATGCCCGACGGCTTGCCGCCCGACCGGTGAGTCACGTTGTGTTGACCCACAAGCACTTTGACCATGTCCTGGGCTCCTCGGTGTTCACCGGAGCCGAGATCTACTGCGCGCCGGAGGTTGCCGACTATCTGTCGTCGGCTACCGATCTGCTGCGGGCCGACGCGTTGGCGCACGGCGCCCACGCGGCGGCGGTTGACGAGGCGATTGCGGCCTTGCGGGTGCCGCCGCACGGAATCTCGCAGCAGGTGCTCGATCTCGGTGGCCGCTCGGTCACGATCACTCACCTGGGCGCGGGCCACACCCGCTCCGACCTGGTCGTGGTGGTTCCCGGCACCCGGCCGGGTGAACCGGTCGTGGTGTTCGCCGGCGACCTGGTGGAAGAGTCCGCTGACCCCGCGGTCGACGCCGACTCGGATTTGGTGGCGTGGCCGGACACCCTGGACCGGCTGTTGGCGATCGGGGGACCCGACGCCAGGTTCGTGCCCGGCCACGGCCAGGTGGTCGACGCAGCGTTCGTCCTCCGTCAACGCGATTGGTTGCGGACGAACGCCTAGAGAGAGCGGGTCAACGCGCAGGCGCGATACACGCGGCGATCAGAGCGTCAGGATCGGTGACGCTGAGCACCAGTACTTTCAGGGTGATCGACTTCCACCAGACACTGGCCGGTACCGGGGGATCCATCGTCAGCTGGACCAGACCCTGGCGCGAGCCGTTGACCAGCCAGCGAGATCCCATGACGTGCACGCCGGCGGTGAAAACCGCTCGTTGCTCACCTCGGCGGTCTTGATCGACGACAAGGGAATATCGGCGGTGAACGCCCATCCCATCTTGACGTGGAGGTTGCCGCCCTCGATCCGCAGTTCGGTGTTCTTGGGCCCGAGCCCGACAGCTACCGCCAACGGTCGATACCACCGGTCAAAGCGCAATTCTGTCTGCACAGATGTGACGGTACGCCTGACCGGCCGACCCGGCGATGGTTTCCCGGACCGCCGGTTTGAATACAAAATCCGTTGCACGAGAACGGCTTCGGCGTTGACTCAGCGCCGGAGCCACGGTGGCGTCCTCAGTGGCAGCTGCCGACCCGTTCGGCACCGCCCGCGGCCGGGCTGCCAAGGCTCAGCCGGTGATCTAGCTCACTCCCGGTGGGCATACACTCACTGCGTCAGGGGAACCGGGGCTTAGGAGGAGCGGAAGGCCATGGCCATCGCTGAAACGGACAACGCGGTCCAATCACCGTTCGAGCAGGATGTCGCCGCCACCCAGCGGTACTTCGAGAGTTCGCGGTTCAAGGGCATCACCCGTCTCTATACCGCCCGGCAGGTCGTCGAGCAGCGCGGCACGATCCCCACCGACTACACGGTGGCGCGCGAAGCGGCCGCCGCGTTCTTCGAGCGCCTGCGCGAGTTGTATGCCGAGCAGAAGAGCATCACCACCTTCGGCCCGTACTCGCCGGGCCAGGCCGTGAGCATGAAGCGGATGGGTATCGAGGGGATCTACCTCGGCGGCTGGGCCACCTCCGCCAAGGGTTCCACCACCGAGGACCCGGGACCCGACCTGGCGAGCTATCCGCTCAGCCAGGTGCCCGACGATGCCGCCGTGCTGGTGCGTGCGCTGCTCACCGCCGACCGCAATCAGGAGTACCAGCGGCTCAACATGACCGAGCGGCAGCGGGCGACGGCCACCCGCTACGACTTCCGGCCGTTCATCATTGCCGATGCCGACACGGGCCACGGCGGTGATCCGCACGTGCGCAACCTGATTCGGCGTTTCGTCGAAGTCGGCGTGCCCGGATACCACATCGAAGATCAGCGCCCGGGCACCAAGAAGTGTGGACACCAGGGCGGCAAGGTTCTGGTGCCGTCGGACGAACAGATCAAGCGACTCAACGCCGCCCGCTTCCAGCTGGACATCATGCGGGTGCCCGGAATCATTGTGGCCCGCACCGACGCCGAAGCCGCGAATCTCATCGACAGCCGCGGCGACGAGCGCGACCAGCCGTTCCTGCTCGGTGCGACCAACCTGAGCATCCCGTCGTACAAGAGCTGTTTCCTGGCGATGATGCGTCGCTTCTATGACTCGGGCGTCGAGGAGATCAACGGCCACCTGCTGTATGCGCTCAGCGACGGCGAATACGCGGCCGCCAATGCCTGGCTGGAGCGCCAGGGCATTCTGGACCTCGTCACCGACGCCATCAACAAGTGGCGCGACAGCGCGGACCTGTCGATCGACGACGCGTACGACGAGGTCGAGTCGAAGTTCGTTGCCGCCTGGGAGGACGCCGCCGGCGTGATGACCTACGGCGAAGCGGTGGCCGAGAAGCTCGAGTTCGGCGAGAGCGAAGGCGAACCCTCCGGCATGAGCCCCGCGGAATGGCGGGAATTCGCCGCCACCGCATCGCTCTACGCTGCACGGGCCAAGGCCAAGGAGCTCGGCGCCGACGCCAGCTGGGATTGCGAGCTGGCCAAGACTCCGGAGGGCTACTACCAGATTCGCGGCGGCATCCCCTACGCGATCGCCAAGTCCCTGGCCGCCGCGCCCTTTGCCGACATCCTCTGGATGGAGACCAAGACCGCCGACCTGGCCGATGCGCGCCAGTTCGCCGAGGCGATCCACGCCGTGTTCCCCGATCAGATGCTCGCCTACAACCTCTCGCCGTCGTTCAACTGGGACACCACCGGGATGACCGACGACGAGATGCGGCAGTTCCCGGTCGAACTCGGCAAAATGGGCTTCGTCTTCAACTTCATCACCTACGGCGGGCACCAGATCGACGGCGTCGCCGCCGAGGAGTTCGCGACCAACCTCAGGCAGGACGGCATGCTGGCGCTGGCCCGCCTGCAGCGCAAGATGCGTCTGGTCGAGTCGCCCTACCGCACCCCGCAGACCCTGGTCGGCGGACCGCGCAGCGACGCGGCGCTGGCCGCGTCGTCGGGTCGCACGGCGACGACGAAGTCCATGGGCAAGGGCTCCACTCAGCACCAGCACTTGGTGCAGACCGAGGTGCCCAAGAAGCTGCTGGAGGAGTGGCTGGCGTTGTGGAGCGAGCACTACCAGCTGGGCGAGAAATTGCGGGTCACCCTGCGGCCCCGCCGCGCCGGCTCGGACGTGCTGGAGCTGGGGATCTATGGCGAGGGCGACGAGCAGTTGGCCAACGTTGTCGTCGACCCGATCAAGGACCGGCATGGCCGCAGCATCCTGCAGGTGCGCGACCAGAACACCTTCGCCGAGAAGCTGCGGCAGAAGCGGCTGATGACCCTGATTCATCTCTGGCTGGTGCACCGGTTCAAGGCTGACGCCGTTTATTACGTGACGCCGACCGAGGACAACCAGTACCAGACCGAGAAGATGAAGTCGCACGGCATCTTCAGCGAGGTCTACCAGGAGGTCGGCGAGATCATCGTCGCCGACGTCAACAAGCCGCGCATCGAGGAGCTGCTGAACCCGGATCGGGTGGCGCTGCGGAAGCTGGTCCTCAAAGAGGACTGACATCCGCCGAGTCTCTATTCCGCACAACGCGATTCGCGCCTGCCCGAGCGGACAGGCGCGAATTGCGTCTAAAGCCCTTTACGTCGTCCCGCGGAAGAACAGACCCGACAGGTTGTTGCCGACATTGGCAAAACCTGAGACGAAGCTGCGCACTGCGAGGTCCAGGACGCCGGTGTTCGCGAAGCCCGATACGCCGCTGCCGAAGTTGCTCACGGCCGAGATCAGGCCGCCCCAGTTCTGGAAACCCGAGCCACCCGTCAGGCCCGGACCATTCGAGTTGTACCAACCAGACAGCCCTGCACCGTTGTTGCCTAACCCGGAGTTGCCGCCGGCGCCGGAGTTGAAGAAGCCCGATGACGGCCCGATGCTCGAGTTGAGATAGCCCGGTGCCGGCGGAATGTCGAATTCGGCGATCAATGTGCTGGGCAGATGGATGCTCGGGATGACCAGTGGTGGCGTGTTGAAAGAGGACAGACCGATCGGCGGGATGGTAATCGGCGGCGTCGAGAATTGCACCGTGGTGAGGTCCGGCAGGGTGAAGGCGCCCAACCCGATCCGACCGATCTCCAACGGCGGCGTCGAGAACGCCGGGGTGGTGATATCGGGCAATGTGAAGGCGCCCAGTCCGATCCGACCGATCTCCAACGGCGGGGTAGTGAACGCCGGGGTGGTGATATCCGGCAACGTGAACGCGCCCAACCCAATCCGGCCGATCTCCAACGGCGGCGTCGAGAACGCCGGGGTCGTGATATCGGGCAACGTAAAGCCACCCAACCCGATCCGACCGATCTCCAACGGCGGCGTGGTGAAGGTCGGCGTCGTGATATCCGGCAACGTGAACCCACCGAGGCCGATCCGACCGATCTCCAACGGCGGCGTCGAGAACGCCGGCGTCGTGATATCCGGCAACGTGAACCCGCCCAACCCGATCCGACCGATCTCCAACGGCGGCGTCGAGAACGCCGGCGTCGTGATATCCGGCAACGTGAACGCGCCCAACCCGATCCGACCGATCTCCAACGGCGGCGTCGAGAACGCCGGCGTCGTGATATCCGGCAACGTGAACCCGCCCAACCCGATCCGACCGATCTCCAACGGCGGGGTGGTGAACGTCGGCGTGGTGATATCCGGTAACGCGAAGCCGCTCAGACCGATCCGGCCGATCTCCAACGGCGGCGTGGCGAAGGCCGGTGTCGTGATATCCGGCAGCGCGAAGTTGCTCGCCCCGATGGGGTTGATCGTCAACGGCGGCGTCGAGAAGGCGGCGGTGGTGATGTCCGGCAACGCAAACGCCCCCAAACCAATCCGGCCGATGTCCAGCCTCGGAGTGGCGAACGTCGGGGTAGTGATCTGCGGCAGAGCAAACCCATCGACGTGTATCGGACTTATGTCGATTCCAGGAATGGTGAAAGTCGGGAGCGTGAAGCCGTCTACGGCGAGCCTTGGAAGGGAGAATCCGAAACCATTGATCTGGCCGCCACCGATGGTGATGGAGCCCGTGCTCAGATAGGCCGGCGGCGCGTTGGAGTACACGGGCTGGTACGGCGGGAGCGTCGTCCAACCGGATTGGTAGTTGCCGCCGATTTGCGGCCACACGCCATTCACAATCGTTTGCAGGGCAGCGATGTTGTTGGGAATAAATAGAATAATGTTGTTGACCGAAACGCCGTTCAGGGTGAACGAGGGTAGGGTGATCACGCCGGAGTTTTGGACTGTCGATATGCCGGGCGTATAGAACGTACCCGTGGTGATGCCGCCGACCGTAATAGGCGGCGTGCGTAAGGCAGGTAGATCAAAGGCGCCAAGCGTGGTGCCGGCCGGGATGGTGAACGACGGCACGGCGAACGAGGGGATGCTCAGGGTGGGCAAGTTGAATGCCCCCAACGCCGTACCCGCCGGGATTGTGAACGACGGAATGTCGATACCCGGGATACTCAGCGCCGGCAGATTGAACGCACCTAACGCCGTCCCCGCCGGAATCGTCAACGACGGCACATTCAACGACGGAATGCTCAAAGCGGGAAGGTCGAACGCACCCAGGGCTGTCCCCGCCGGAATTGAGAATGACGGGACGGTGAACGACGGAACGCTCAGTGTCGGCAGGTTGAACGCACCCAACGCCGTCCCGGCCGGAATCGAGAACGACGGCACATTCAACGACGGAATACTCAACGTCGGCAGATCGAAGGACCCCAGTGCGGTGCCAGCGGGGATCGAGAACGACGGGACGGTTAACGACGGAATACTCAACGTCGGCAAATCAAACGCACCCAACGCCGTCCCCGCCGGAATCGAGAACGACGGCACATTCAACGACGGAATACTCAACGTCGGCAGATCGAAGGACCCCAGTGCGGTGCCAGCGGGGATCGAGAACGACGGGACGGTCACCGACGGGATACTCAGCGTCCCCAGGTTGAACGCACCCAACGCCGTCCCCGCCGGAATCGAGAACGAGGGGATGTCGATGCCCGGGACACTCAGCGTGGGCAGGTTGAACGCACCGAGCGCCGTGCCCGCCGGAATCGAGAACGACGGCACCGTGACCGAGGGAATGCTCAATGTCCCCAGGTTGAACGCACCCAACGCCGTCCCCGCCGGAATCGAGAACGACGGCACATTCAGCGACGGGATACTCAACGTCGGCAGATCAAACGCCCCCAACGCCGTCCCAGCCGGAATCGAGAACGAGGGGATCGTCACTCCAGGCAAACTGGCCGTCGGCAGATCCAAAGCCGGGATCGAGAATCCCGGGATCTCGAGGGGCGGCAACGTCAGATCAGGCGTAGTGATAGCGACGTGAAAGCTGCCCTGGTTAACACCTCGGAAGAAGACACCGTTGTTGGCCTGGCCGGTGTTGAAAAGGCCGTTGTTCATGTCGCCGATGTTCAGAATGCCGGTGTTGAGACTGCCCGCGTTGAGGAAGCCAGTGTTGATTCCGCCGGTGTTGAACGAACCGGTATTGGACGCGCCCGGGTTGAAGCTGCCCATGTTGAAGCTGCCGATATTCACGTTGCCGGTGTTTGCGTCGCCGACGTTGAAGATTCCGCTGTTGAACGAACCGGCATTGAGGAAGCCAGAGTTAGCCGAGCCTGGGCTCCACAGTCCGGTGTTGAAGTTGCCGGCGTTGCCAATGCCGAAGTTGCCGTTGCCCGAGTTGAAGAAGCCGATGTTGCCGTTGCCGGAGTTGAACAGGCCGAGGTTTCCGGTGCCCGAGTTCAATCCACCGATGCCGATCTGGCCGGTACCCGTCAGTCCAATGCCGATATTGCCGGTACCGCTGTTGCCGAAGCCGAAGTTGCCGGAACCTAGGTTGCCGAAGCCGAAGTTGCTGTTGCCCAGGTTGCCCAGGCCGAAGTTGCCGTTACCGAGGTTCGCGAAGCCGAGGTTCGAGACACCGGCGTTGCCCCAACCGAAGTTGAGATTTCCGAGGTTGCCGCCACCCACGTTGTTCTGGCCGGAGTTCCCGTTACCGACGTTCGAGGCGCCGAGGTTGGCAAGGCCGAGGTTGGCGTTGAGGAAGCTGTCCGGCGTGACCCCCGGCGTTGCAGCGGCGGCGGGAATGCCGCCGGCCAGCGCCTGCAGCGGCTGAGCAAACGGCGCCAACGCGGACGCCACTGCCGAGGCACCGGCGTGGTAGGCCGACATCGCCGACACATCCAGCGCCCACATCTCCTCATAGAGCGCCTCGGCGCCCGCGATCGCGGGAGCGTTCTGGCCGAAGATGTTCGACAGCACCAGCGACACAAACTGATTGCGGTTGGCGACGATTAACTCGGGATGGACCATCGCCGATCGAACCGCGTCGAACTCCGCCGCCATCACACCGGCCTGTGCCGCCGACCGTCCGGCCTGCGAGGCCGCCGCACTGAGCCAGCCCGCATAAGGGGCAGCGGCGGCAGCCATCGCGGATGCTGCCGGACCTTGCCATGACGAGCTGACCAAACTCGAGGTCACTGTTCTGAAAGAATCTGCGGCCGAGGCCAACTCGTCGGCCAGGCCCGCCCAGGCGGAGGCAGCGGCCAGCATCGGCTCCGTTCCCGCGCCCGCGAATATCAACGCGGAGTTGATCTCTGGTGGCAGCACAAAAAAACTCATGGTCCGACCTCTCAGGTGGCATCGCTTAAGTTGGCAACTCGCCAAAGAGGAGCGATACAACCGCCAAGGGCCCGAACCCCGCGGTTGCTGTCAAACTCGTCTCGTAGCGGTCAAGCTAGCGGACGCCGGATGAGCCAAGATATCGGATTTATCTAGGCGTGATGAAACCGTTATCTTTTCGTTATGTTGCCATCCAGCGATTGCCAATTTGCTTTACACGAGCACCTCGCCGCACTTATCAGAAGTTGGATGTCAAGCCGAGGGCTCGAGATTCCCAGAGGCCAAAGAGTTTTCGAGGACAACTTGTCGTGGGCGGGCACCGCGACAAAATGGCACGCGCCGTTCAAAGAAAGGCTCATACGAACGATTGGACCGTCACGTATAGGCGGAAATCCCGTCCAGCAACGCAAAACAGCAACGCACCGAATTTCCGCGCCGGCGCTGGAACCCCTGCCCCGGTTCCGCAGCCTACAGCGATCGCGGCGCACAGGAGGCGAAAACACGGCAAAGAGCAGAGACACGTCGGGACGTGCGCCCGACCCCTGCTGGGGCCCAGGAGATGGCCCGGAAGAAAAGACCGACAGGTTGGTTGCCCGCGTTGGCGATGCCTCAGACGGAACTGTTCAGGGCCCAGGTCCAATGCACCGGCGTTGGGGTTCCACGTGCACAGTTCCTGCGGCTGCCAGCGTGGGACCCGACCCGGCACCGGATAGACCAGAGCCGAGTTCGCCTCGGGGGCATCAACGCGTAGTTCATCGTCGACCTCTCTAGTCGCATCGCTCAGCGGGATTGAGTCGGCACCCACACCGGGATTCGCTCACTCTCGACGCCCCGCAGTCCTTCGCCGCACGGTCGTCGTCGTGCCATGTACGGAAGAGAGGCGACGACGATCAGACATCTGTCGCCGTCACGGATGACTGTCCTATCGTTATCATTTCGTTATTAAAACTTTGGCGCTAATGGTCAACTGCTTGACAAAGGCAACGGTGGATTGCCGCAGGCCGTAATCATGTCCAACGAACTTACACTCGGCGACCCATTTCGGTTGAGGCTGAACACCTTTCGCCCGCTCGCCGATGTTCTCGGCGGGCGCGTGAAAATCACAGTCAAGAACCAAAACGTTCCACATAATTGATTAACACCTAATTCCCACACACGGCTGAGCGGATTCGCATGCCGTCGCATAAACCCGGAACCACCGCGCACCAGCTGACTCGGCCCGAGCCTTCGTCGCCCAAGCAGTTTCCACCCGCTGGTTACGGGGTATGCGGCTCAGGCATCCCTGCAAGACGCAAGACGAGAGTGGAGATTGGTAACGCTGATGAGAACTGGAGCTAGAACTACCCTCGCAACCTTCGGCGGTGGAGCCATGCTCCTCATGGCCGTCGCGTGTGGCGGCGGAGATAACAAGGGGCCGAGCAGCAGCACAACCCCGTCGTCGTCGACGACTCAGACGACCGTGTCCAGCACCGTTCCCTCCAGCGGTGCGGCGCCTTCGGAAACCCAGCCCGGTGGCGCACCCGGACCGAGCGGCACCGGCGGCCCCAATGGCGGCGGCGGAAGTGTTCCCGGTGGGCCCACCGGAGGCGGCGGACCCGGTGGCGGCGGCGGTAGCATCCCGGGCGGCCCGACCGGCGGCGGTGGTCCCGGTGGCGGCGGTGGCAGCATCCCCGGTGTCGGCGGTGGCAGCGGCGGACCGGGCGGCGGCGGCGGCTGCGTCGGCAACATCTGCGGCAGCATTCCGTGATCGCGCGCCGCGACTGACGATTCCAAGACGAGGACCGGGGCAACCCGGTCCTCGTTTTTGGTCTGCGGGTCCCGGATAAACGACTCCTCAGCCCACCGTTCCGGTGCGCGTCGTCATCGGGCTAGTGTTCGGGAAGAACCGATCGCAAGGGAGCCCCAATGACGAAGCTCAGGTTCGGATACTTCATCGCCCCATTCCACCGCGCCGGCACCAACCCGACGCTCGCCCTGCAACGTGACCTGGAATTCGTCGAGCACCTCGACGCCCTCGGTTTCGACGAGGCGTGGATCGGCGAACATCACTCCGCCGGCAGCGAGATCATCAGCTCACCGGAGGTGTTCATCGGCGCAGCGGCCCAGCGCGCCAAGCGAATTCGATTCGGCACCGGCGTGATCTCGCTGTCGTATCACAACCCGCTCTGGGTTGCCGACCGGCTGATGCTGCTCGACCACCTCACACACGGCCGCATCATCGGCGGAGTCGGGCCGGGCTCGCTGCCCACCGATTCGTCGATGATCGGGCTCACTCCCACCGACACCCGCGAACTGCTGGAAACCAACCTCGACATCGTCGTCCGGTTATTGGCAGGGGAGACCGTCTCCGCCAAGACCGCCACCCACCAGCTCTACGACGCGAAACTGCAGCTGGCTCCGTACACCGCCGGGGGAATTCCGCTGGCGGTGGCGGCGGTCGCATCGCCGACTGGTGCGCGGCTGGCCGGCAAGCACGGCATCGGCCTCCTGTCGATCGGCGCCACGCTGACGATCGAAGGCTTCGACGCGCTGGCCTACCACTGGGGAATTGTGGAGGAACGAGCCAAAGCGTTCGGCACTCAGGTGGATCGGAGCAACTGGAGCCTGGTCGGGCCGATGCACATCGCCGAGACCGACGAACAGGCCCGCGCCGACGTCAAATTCGGCATCGAGCCCTGGTTCCGTTACTTCCAGAAGGTCGCCGCCTTCCCGCAGATGACGATGGCGGGGGATCGGCTCGACGAGATGATCGACATGATCAACGACAACGGCGCCGGGGTGATCGGCACGCCCGAACGGGCCCGCGAACAGGTGCAGCGGCTGTGGGATCAGTCAGGCGGCTTCGGCTGCATGCTGCAGATGGGCCACGAGTGGGCGAATCCGGCCGCGACCAGGCGCTCGGCCGAACTGTTCGCCGCCGAAGTGATGCCGCATTTCCAGGGCCAGGCACAGCCGACGATCGATGCCGCCGCGCGCGCGACCGAGATGCGCGACGATCTGGCCGCCACTCAGCTGCAGGCGATCGAGCACATGACCAAGAAGTACCAGGACGAGCTGTCTGCGAACTAACGACGAAAACGCCTGCGCCCGAACGGTTATCGCGCAGTCCCGGCTTCACGCTCGGCGGCCTGCACCAGCTTGCCGGCAAAGAACTTGACCGCGCCGCCCATCGCTGCCCGGACCGCCGGCCCGGTCCCGCGAGCCTTCTCGGTGAACGACCCGCTCCAGCGGATGTCGGTGCCACCCGACGGGGTCGGGGTGAGCACTACCTCGCCCTGATAGTCCTTCGCGGGCTGCGGTGAGCCCACCAGCTTGTAGACGTGTCGACGATCCTGCTCGTACTCGACGGTCTCCTCCTGCACGAACACGGGAAACATGCCCAGTTTGCGGATCGCGCCGACTCCGCCCGGCGCCGGGTTTCCCTGCCGTACCCAGCTCGAGGAAACAACGATCGGCTTCGCCCAGGACGACCAGTTGCCGCCGTCGGCCACCAACCGGAACACCGTCGCAGGCGGAGCGCTGGTGGTCTTGTTGACCTCGAACGTGAACTTACGACCCGACATGCCTGACTCCCACCGTGACGACTGCCCGAGACTGTGCTGCCGGGTACCCTACCGGGCCGGTGCGCGCCGTTCCCGCCGGGGATCTGACCGGCCAAAACGATTCCGCGCAACCCCGCACGGAGGCATACTCTCGGTGTGCCAAACGCCGACACCGTATCCGTTCCGCCCACCCCCACCAAGGCCGACGTCGCAGCGGCGCTGAACCTGATCAAGCCGCTGCGAAAGCTGATCAAGCCCAAGGTCTACGGCATCGACAACGTACCAACCGAACGTGCCCTGCTGGTGGGCAATCACAACACACTCGGCATGGTGGACGCTCCGTTGCTGGCAGCCGAGCTGTGGGAGCGGGGGAGGATGGTCCGATCCCTGGGCGACCACGCGCACTTCAAAGTCCCCGGCTGGGGCGATGCGCTGACCCGGATGGGCGTCGTGGACGGCACCCGCGAAAACGCGTCCGAGCTGATGCGCCGCGGCGAGCTGGTGATGGTGTTCCCCGGTGGCGGCCGCGAGGTCAACAAACTCAAGAACGAGCAGTACAAGTTGGTCTGGAAGAACCGACTCGGCTTCGCGCGCTTGGCCATTCAATTCGGATATCCGATCGTCCCGTTCGCCTCGGTGGGCGCCGAGCACGGGATCGATATTGTGCTGGACAACGAGTCGCCGCTGATGGCGCCGATGAAATTCCTGACCGAGAAGCTGCTCGGCACGCCCGACGGGCCGCCGTTGGTCCGTGGTGTCGGATTGACGCCGGTGCCTCGGCCCGAGCGCCAGTACTACTGGTTCGGGGAGCCGATCGACACCACGGAATTCAGCGGGCAGGAAGCCAACGACAACGCCGCACGCAAGGTCCGCGAACGCACCGCGGCGGCGGTCGAACACGGCATCGAGTTGATGCTCGCCGAGCGCGAAGCCGACCCGAACCGGTCACTCGTCGGACGGCTGCTGCGCTCCGACAGTTAGTTGGCCGCCGGACAGTCGCAACCAGCGGTCGGGGTTCAGCTCTTCCAGGAACCGACGGTCGTGACTGACGACGACGAAGGCGCCCTGGTAGGAGGCCAGCGCGCTCTGCAATTGGGCGACACTGGGAAGGTCGAGGTTGTTGGTCGGTTCATCCAGCAGCAGCAGCTGGGGCGCCGGCTCCGCACTGAGCAGGCAGGCCAAAGTGGCACGCAACTTCTCGCCACCTGACAGCGTCGCCACCGCTTGATGGGCCCGCACGCCGGGGAACAGAAAGCGCGCGAGCCGCGTCAACCGATCGGTCTGTGGCATGCCCGGCGCGAACCGGGCGAGGTTTTCGGCCACGGACGAATCCGGGTCTAGTAGGTCAAGCCGCTGCGACAGGTACACAATGTGACCGTGCCCGCTCACAGCGCCCTGCGCGGGTATCTGGCCGGCCATCGCGCGTAACAAGGTCGACTTTCCGGCGCCGTTGGGCCCGGTCAGGGCGAGACGTTCCGGACCTCGGATGGTGAGGTCGACGCCGTTGCCGGCGAACAGCGGCGCACCGCCGCGCCGAACCTGGATGGCGGTTCCGGTGAAGATCGTCCGGCCGGCAGGCACCCGGGTATCCGGCAGATCGACGACGATCCGCGACTGCTCACGCAGCGCACGACTGGCCTCGTCGACACGGACGCCGGCCGCTTCCACGCGTGCCGCGTGCAGGTGATCCGACTTCCCGGCGGACTGCTCGGCACTGCTTTCGCGCTTGTCCAGCAAAGCTTTGGGCAGTCCCAGCTGCTGGCGGTTGCGCACCGCATTGCCGGCGCGCCGGGCGGCACGTTCGCGGGCCTTCTGCCGGTCGCGCTGTTGGCGCTTGAGGTCGAGTTCCGCGCTGCGCAGCTGTTGTTCGGCGGCATCCCGCTGCTGCCGCAACACCTGTTCATAGAACGTGTAATTCCCTCCATAGCAGCGGATCTCGTTCGGGGACAACTCCGCGATCCGGTCCATCCGCTCCAGCAGCAACCGGTCGTGGCTCGCCACCACCAGACAACCGCGGTAGTCGTCGAGGACGCGATAAAGCCGGCGGCGACCGGCCAGGTCGAGGTTGTTGGTGGGTTCGTCCAGCAGCAGCACATCGGGCCGCTGCAACAGCTGGGCCGCCAGGCCCAGCGCCACGATCTCCCCGCCGGAAATGCTGTCCAGCCGTCGGTCCAGCGTAATATGGCCCAGCCCAAAGCGATCCAGCTCGGCGGCAACGCGTTCGGCGATGTCCCAGTCGTCACCGACGGTGGTGAAGACCTCGTCACGGACGTCGCCGCCGTCCAGCGCGTCCAGTGCCGCCAGCACTCGGGCGACGCCGAGAACCTCGGCCACCGTGAGTTCCGGGGTGTAGGGCAAGTCCTGGGAAAGGTAGGCGGTCACGCCGCGCACAGACACGCTGCCTCGGTCCGGTGGAAGGCGGCCGGCGATCAGCTTGAGCAGCGTAGTCTTTCCCGCACCGTTGGGTGCGACGAGACCAGTGCGGCCGTGGTCGAAAGCGAACGAGACGTCCTGGAAAACGTTGGTGCCGTCCGGCCACGAAAAAGACAGATTCGAACACGAAACAGACATGGACGGATCCTCAGGTGCGGAAGGAATGTGACAACGGAATGCGAGCCGAAGCTCACGCTGAGATGTCGTTGCTCCCGTCCATGGCTGCATTCCTAACAACTCTGGCCCACGGCATGCAAACGATTTTCTGTTCGGTGGCATCCCCGCTGCTCTTGTCGCTGACGCTGGTCGCGTGCACTGATCCACCCCCCGGGTCCAGCCCCAAGGGGGGTTCCACTACCACCACAACCTCGGTCGTCAAGGCCGGTAGCAGCCAGAACGTGCTGGATACCGCCGTCAAACCCGACGGGCCGGGTTGCTCGGCCGCGGTCGGCGTCGAGGGAAAGGTTGCCTGGACCGGAGTGGCGGGACTGTCCGACACCGACAACGGCGCGAAAATCACCTCGGAAACGGTGTTCGACATCGCCTCGGTATCCAAGCAATTCACGGCTACCGCCGTCCTGTTGCTGGCTGCCGCGGGAAAGCTGACGGTCGAGGATTCGCTCGCCCAGTACCTGCCGGAGATGCCCCCGTGGGCCGCCAATGTCACTCTCGCGCAGCTGATGCACCACACCAGCGGGATCCCCGACTACGTCGGCCTACTGCAGGAGCAGGGCTTCAGCTACGCCGACCGCACCACCGAGGCCCAGGCTCTGCGGGCCCTGGCGGGCGCGCCGGAGCTGGTGTTCAAGCCCGGCGCCCGCTTCGAGTACTCCAACTCCAACTACCTGCTCCTCGGAGAGATCGTGCACCGGCTGTCCGGCAAACCACTCCCGGACTACCTGAGCTCGGAAATCTTCACGCCGCTGAGCCTGACCATGGTGATGGACCCGATCGCGAAGATCCCCGCCAAAGCGTTGTCCTACACCGAAACTCAGGCCGGCGAGTACCAGGCCGCCGACTCTAAGTGGGAGCAGGTCGGCGACGGCGGCATCCAGACCACCCCGAGCCAGCTGGTCCGCTGGGCCGACAATTACCGCACCGGCAAGGTGGGCGGCCCGAGCCTCCTCGATGCGCAGCTCTCCGGAGCGGTACCGACCGAGCCCGGAAGCGGCGACCGCTACGGCGCGGGCATCTACTCGCTGGCCAACGGGATGCTCGACCACGACGGGGCGTGGGCCGGGTTCGTCACCGCACTCCGTGTCAGCAGCGACCGGCGCACATCGGTGGCGATCAGCTGCAATGTCGACAAACAGGATCCCGAAGCCCTGGCCGACGCGCTGGACCGCATCTGGATGTAACGGCGCGGACAGAAAATTGCCGATCCTGTGCGCCGGGCGCCCCTGAGGCTGCAATCATGCACGGTATGCCGAAAGCGACCGTCCTCACCACCGACAATGGCCTCCCGTCCGGCGTGCAGGGAGCGTGCGATCCGCACTTCCTGAATGTCATTCGCGCGTTCGCCGGGCTCTACCCCGGGAAGATGTTCGGGGGCGGCGGTCTGTCGGTGTATATCGACGGTAAACCGGTCGTCGACGTATGGACCGGCTACTCGGATCGCAAGGGGAAGGTGCCCTGGACCGAGGACACCGGCGCCATGGTTTTCTCCGCGACAAAAGGCCTGGCGGCCACCATCATTCACATGCTCGTCGACCGCGGTCTGCTGGCCTACGATGTCCCGGTCGCCGAGTACTGGCCCGAGTTCGGCGCCAACGGCAAGTCCGAGATCACGGTGAGCGACGTGCTGCGGCATCGCGCCGGCCTGTCCCACCTCAAGGGTGTCGACAAGCACACCATCATGGATCACCTCCAGATGGAGGAGCGACTGGCGGCGGCCCCGGTCGATCACGCCCACGGCAAGACGGCGTACCACGCGATCACCTACGGGTGGTTGCTCTCGGGTCTGGCCCGCGCCGTCACCGGAAAGGGCATGCGCGAACTGTTCCGCGAAGACCTGGCCCGCCCGCTGAACACCGACGGACTGCACCTGGGCCGGCCGCCCGCCGATTCGCCGACCAAGGCCGCGCAGACATTGCTGCCGCAAGCCAAAATCCCCACCCCGCTGCTGGACTTCATTGCGCCGAAGGTGGCCGGGTTGTCGTTCTCCGGGCTGCTCGGCTCGATCTACTTCCCCGGCATCATGGGGATGCTCCAGGACGACATGCCGTTCCTGGACGGCGAACTGCCGGCAGTCAACGGCGTGGTGACGGCGCGGGCCCTGGCCAAGACCTACGCGGTGCTGGCGAACGACGGTGTCATCGACGACACGCGGCTGTTGTCGTCCGAGGCCGTGGCCGGCATGAAGGGCAAGGCCGAGCTATGGCCGGATCTGAATCTGGGACTGCCCTTCACCTATCACCAGGGCTACCAATCATCGCCGGTGCCAGGGTTTTTGGAGGGATACGGACACATCGGCCTGGGCGGGACGGTCGGTTGGGCAGATCCGGAGTCCGGCAGTTCGTTCGGCTACGTGCACAACCGCTTGTTGACGCTGCTGTTGTTCGACGTCGGCTCGTTCGCCGGGCTGGCGCCGCTGCTGACCAGCGCGGTCACCGCCGCGAAAAAGGACGGCCCGCTCGAGGTGCCGCATTTCGGTGCGGCGTACCAGGACTCGGGAGACTACGAGCCGGCGGCCGGCGAGTAATACTCTCGCGCGCGTCCTAGAAGGCCCCGCGAGCCAGGAAACGCCGCAGGGCCACGACGTCTCCGCCGACGCGCAGCCGCTCGACCGGGCAGCGCCCCCAGAGCAGTAACACCAAATCGGACGCTGTGGCGCGCACGGTGGCATCTACGCGACCGTCTGGCACCAGCCGGCATGCGCCGGCACCGGTGCGAACAGTCCAATCACCATCAATGTCGTTGCACTGCAGTCGGATCGACTGGACCGGGCCGTCGAGATCGCGGGACATGCCAGGCAGCACCTCCTCAAGAAACTCCGCGACACCGTCGGCGGCCAGCCGCGGTTCCACCGCCTCGTCCCGACCCAGCGCACCGACGGCATCCCAGCAGTGGATCGCGGTCTCATGCGCGAGGCGACGTTGGACGAATCCCACATTCTGACGATGCCCCCAGGTCCACGCGGGGGCTTCGGGGTGGATGCGGCTGAGCGTGGTGACGGTCTCCTGCAGACCGTCGCGAAACCATTGCACGAGGGCCTGTTCGTCGGGTCGCGCAGGCTCGCGGTAACTCTCGGGCCCGGCGACAGAGCCGGCTGCGACCTGTCGCCAGAAAGTGTGGACGTTGCCGACATGCCAGACCAATTCGGCGACCGTCCATCCGGTGCAGCTCGGCACGCCGCGGTGCAGCCCCGCCCCGGCCACCTCGATGATCCGATCGCCGTCGCGCCGCACCGCGTGGAGATAGTCGGCAGTCTGCATCGGCTTATGAGATCACGTGCGTAGGGCTGAGGACCGCGCCGCCCGGCAGCAGCCAGAACGGCTGCCTAACGAAACCAGACCGAGCCGGGGGAGCGCTGCGCGATCAGTTCACAGCTCGTAGATCAGCAGCCAGACCAAGGCCACCGCGACCAGCAGCAGAACGGCCATGATTGTCCATCGGATGAGCCGCGACTGACCCTGAAACCAGTGGCGCAGTTGCACAAAGCGCCAGTCGGCCCACGCGTACGCTCTAGCGGCCCAGTCCGCTTCGACCGCCATCAGGCGTAACGCAATGAGCAGCGCCGGAATACCCGCCTCGGGAAGCACCACGATCAGCGGGACAGACGCCACCAGCAACAGGCTCCCGAGCACCGCCAGCAGGACACGCACCACCGCGGGCCGCGCGCGGGCCCGCTCCCGGTTGGCATACACCCGGGCCAGGGCGGCCTCGCGCGTCGTGACCGGATGGTCGATTGCGTCCACGGATTACTCCTGCGGTCGATGCGTGTGTGGTGGCGAGCGTCCGTGAACTTTCACAAGCCATCGCTTGGCCGCCGCCGAATCTAGCGGTTCGGCGACAGAATGCCCAGTCGGCGGGTCTAAGCCTCGAGGCGGGCGCGGACCGTGTCGAGCCGTTGACGCAGTTCGTCTTCGCTGATGATGCCACGGGCGAGCAGCGAGTAGGCCAAGGCGACCAGCTGATTCTCCGGAAACGGCAGACCTGCGTAACGGTTGGCCGACAGCTCGTCTTCTTCATCACGGCGTTCTTTGAAGGTCAGGGCAGACCGTCCGTCGCCGTAACACGAGCGGTCCAGCACGTCACACAGCCCGTCCAGGCTGGTCTTCCACGGCGGCAGCGGGTTATCGACGCCGTATCTGGCCGCCAGCACCGGCCAGGTCTGCCGATGCTCCACGATCTCGTCCAGGACTGCGAAGTCGCCTGCAGCGGATGATATTTCGTCCGGCATGGGTCAGGCTTCGACAGGCCGGACGGCGGGGCGCACCAGGGGAGTCACGTTGGTCGTCACCCCGGGTTTGGGTAACGCGACCCCGATCAAGCAGTCGCGGGTGATGATCTCGGCGAGCTGGTCTTCGGTCCATCCCTCGGTTCCCGCCGGGCGCATCGGCATCACCATGAACCGGTGCTTCTGGTTCGAGTCCTCCACCCGCACCTCGACGTCGTCGGGTAGTTGCAGGCCGAACTCGGAGAGCACCTGCCGTGGCCAGCGCACGATGCGCCGCCGGTAGTTGGGGGTGCGGTACCACTCGGGGGAGTTGCCCAGTATCGGACGTGGGTAGCAGGAGCACAGTGCGCAGACGATGACATGGTGCACCGTCGGGGTGTCTTCCAGGATCTTGAACGCCACGAAGTCGCTGGGGGTGCCGAAACCGGTCGGGTCCAGCCATTCGACGCCGACCTCTCTGGCGGCCGCGACCGCGTCGGTCACCGCGAGTTCCTTGAACGCCGGGTCCAGCCACGCCTTGGCCACCAACCGGGCCGCGGGCGTGGGGCCGATCTGCTCGGCGTACTCCGTGAAGACCCGATGGTCTTCGGCGGTGAATAGTCCTTTCTCGATGCACAATTCGCGTAGCGCGATCTCGAGCACTTCGAAGTCGGTGATCTCGTCGACCATGGGTTTGACGGTGCGCTGGTGCTCGTGGTCGTGGTCGGTCATGATCGGATCGCGCTCCTCTCAACCCACGGCTTGCAGCCAGCGCTCGGGGATCTCGGTCTGCAACGTGTCGTTCGGGTGCCCGGTGTAGTTGTCCCACAGCTGCGCCTGGTTGAACCGCACGATGTAGAACCACTCGGGCTTGGCGTCCTCGCGGTCCCACGCCTCGTCCTCGGGTGCCGGGCTCTCGTAGCTGACCTCAGCGATCACACCTTCCGCGCCGCGTACGTACTCCGGAGTGCGGGTGTAGAACATCGCCGGCAGCTCCCGCACCCGAACACGTTGTCCGACTTCGAACTTCGCCTCTCCCGCCTGACCGGAGAAGCGCTGCGGATCGCCGATGCCGGCGGCCTCGATGTGATGCTTATTGCGGGGGACACTTGCGCCGTCGCCTTCGAACTTGGGCCGGGCCTCCGGGTGGCGCCCCTGCAACCCGCCCGCGTACCGCCCCTGCACTTCCGCGAGCCGGTCGGTCAATTCACCCCAGCTGATGTGCTTCTTCTCGATCAGCAACCGGCCGACCGACCACAGCCAGCGGCTGTAGTAGGGCAGGCCCAGGTAGATGGCGCGGCCGACATCGACGTTGCCCAACCGCCGCCGCTCCTCGGACACCCAGATACCGCGCATGCCGAGAACCTCGCAGAGCACATAGGTCATCAACTCCCACTGCTCTTCTTCTTTGTTCTCGTACAGGTGCGGGTAGTCAAGCTCCCCGCCGACGTCGTGACTGGTCTTCATATATGCCAGCCAGTGATCGTGAGTGATCTCGTCCGGGGCCGGCCACTCCGAAACTTCGGGATAGATCGTTTTGAGCCGGGAAACCAGCGCGAGCTGCGCCGCGCGCTCCGCTGCTGTGCTCAATTGGACGCCTCCCGTATGGAGATTTCCACCTGGTCCGACGTCAAAATTACCACTTTCCGGCGAAATCGGTTAGCGGACAAAGCCGCATCGCTCAAGCGATTTCGCGTTCATAGCACGAACATGCGGCACACCCGGAACACGACGCCATGCGGACCGGGTGGCCAGGACCACACCGCAGCTTGCCGGGACCGCCGCAGGCCGGTTTATAGAATGCGCGCATGAATCGCGGTACCGGGTCGACGCCCGCGGCACCTGACGGGCTGCTGCAGATCGAGGATTGCCTGGACGCTGACGGCAACATCGTGCTACCGCCGGACACCACGCTGATCTCGCTGATCGACCGCAACATCAAGTACGTCGGCGACACCGTCGCCTATCGCTTCCTGAACTACGGCGGCTCCGGTGAGGGGCATGCCGATGAAATCACCTGGTCCGAGTTCGGGGTCCGCTTACGAGCCGTCGCCGCCCACGTGCAGCGGTTCGCCGGCCCCGGCGACCGGGTCGCGATCCTGGCACCCCAGAGCATCGATTGGGTCGTCGGCTACTACGCGGCGATCAAGGCCGGAACCATTGCGGTGCCGTTGTTTGCACCGGAACTGCCCGGCCACGCCGAACGTCTCGACACGGCGCTGCGCGATTCGCAGCCGGCGATCATCCTCACCACGGCAGCGGCCAGGGAGGGGATCGAACAATTCCTGGCTGCCCACCCGCAAGTGCACGCACCGCGGCTGCTCGTGATCGACCAGATTCCAGACGAGGCCGAGCGGCTGTTCACGCCCGTCCATTTGGACATGGACGCCGTGTCCTATCTGCAGTACACCTCCGGGGCGACCCGGCCCCCGATCGGAGTGGAGATCACCCACCGGGCGGTGGCCACCAACTTGACGCAGATGATCCTGTCGATCGACCTGCTGAACCGGAACACCCACGGCGTCAGCTGGCTGCCCCTGTACCACGACATGGGTTTGTCGATGATCGGCTTCCCGACCGTGTACGGCGGCCACACCACCCTCCTGTCGCCGACGGCGTTCGTGCGCCGCCCGCTGCGCTGGATCCAGGCTCTGTCGGACAGCTCGCGAATCGGCCAGGTGGTGACCGCCGCGCCGAACTTCGCCTACGAATGGGCGGCGCAGCGCGGCCTGCCGGGGGGCGGCGACGCCATCGACCTCTCTAACGTGGTGCTGATCATCGGCTCGGAGCCGGTCAGCATCGACGCGGTGGCGAACTTCAATAAAGCGTTCGCGCCCTACGCATTACCGCGCACGGCCTTCAAACCGTCGTACGGCATCGCCGAGGCGACCCTGATGATCGCCACCATCGACCACGCCGCCGAGACGTCGGTGATCTACCTCGATCGCGAGCAGTTGGGCGCGGGCCGGGCAGTGCCGGTTGCCGCCGATGCGCCCAACGCCGTCGGCCAGGTGTCATGTGGTCAAATCGCACGCAGCTTGTGGGCGGTGATCGTGGATCCCGAAACCGGCGCCGAGTTGCCCGACGGTCACGTCGGCGAACCGTGGTTGCAGGGCGACAACGTCGGGCGAGGGTACTGGCAGCGGCCCGAGGAGACGCGGCTGACGTTCCGCGCCAAGTTGAGCGCAACTCTCGGCGAAGGCAGCCATGCCGCCGGCGCCAAGATCGACGGCGACTGGTTGCGAACCGGCGACCTGGCCGTGTACCTCGACGGCGAGTTGTATGTGACCGGGCGGATGGCGGATCTGGTGACCATCGACGGCCGGAACCACTATCCCCAGGACATCGAGGCCACCGTCGCCGAAGCGTCGCCGTTGGTGCGACGGGGATATGTGACGGCCGTTGCGGTGCCTGCTGGGTTGGTCGTCATCGCCGAGCGCGCCACGGGTACCAGCCGCGCCGACCCCCAACCCGCGATCGAGGCCATCCGGGCGGCGGTGCTGGCGCGGCACGGTTTGTCCGTCACGGACGTGCGGTTCCTGCCCGCCGGCGCGATTCCCCGCACCACCAGCGGCAAGTTGGCGCGGGTGGCCTGCCGCGCGGAGTATCTCGACGGCACCCTCGGCGTTCGCTAGCGGCTAGGTAGATCGCAACACCTCGGAACCAGATCTGCGCGCGGGCAACGCCATTGGTCACCCGCGGCGCCGACGTCGCGGTAGGGTGCGTTGGCTCCGTCAAAAGAACCGGCCGGCATTGCCGAATTCTCTCCGACCGCCGCCTCCCGCGTGAGACTATCCACGCCATCGGGCAACAAGGAGGCACAGTGGTTGACCTGCCGCGCGCAGCCGAACCATTCGCCGGGGTGATCAGGCCGTCGGCCGCTGAGTCCACCCCGGTCAAACCGACGATCACCCGCCCACCCGAGGGTGCTCCCAACGTCGTCGTCGTCCTGCTCGACGATGTCGGGTTCGGAGCGGCGGCCACGTTCGGCGGGCCGGTGCCGACGCCCGCCCTCGACCGGGTGGCCCGAACCGGTCTGCGTTACAACCAGTTTCACACCACCGCGCTGTGTTCGCCGACCCGCGCCGCGTTGCTGACCGGACGCAATCATCACAGCGCACACATGGGCACCATCTGCGAAATCGCCTACGGCTTACCGGGTTACGACAGCGTGCTGCCGCAGAGCACCGCCACGGTCGCGGAGATCCTGCGGCGCAACGGGTACAACACCGCGTTGTTCGGCAAGGCACATTTCACCCCGACCTGGGAACTGGGGCCGACCGGGCCATTTGACCGCTGGCCCACCGGACTGGGCTTCGAACGCTTCTACGGTTTCCTGGGCGGCGACACGTCGCAGTACGAGCCGGCACTGTTCGACCAGACCACACCCGTCGAGCCGTATCTCGGCCGCGACGACTACCACCTCACCGAAGATCTCGCCGACCGCGCGATCGACTGGATGCAACGTCAACAAACCTCGGCGCCAGGTAAGCCCTTCTTCCTTTACCTCGCTCCCGGTGCCACGCACAGTCCGCACCAGGTATGGCCGGAGTGGTCGGACAGGTTCGCCGGTCAGTTCGACGGCGGCTGGGATGCGTTGCGCGAGAGCATTTACGAACGGCAGATTGAGCTGGGCATCATTCCTGCCGGTACCCGGCTGACGCCCCGGCCAGAACAGATACCGGCGTGGACGGACTACGACGACCGCTACAAACCGGTGGCCCGCCGCCTGATGGAGGTCTATGCCGGCTTCCTGGCCCACACCGATGCGCAGATCGGACGGGTCATCGACGCCATCGACGACCTGGACCAATGGGACAACACGCTGTTCATCTACATCTGCGGCGACAACGGCGCGTCGGCGGAAGGGACGATCCACGGCGCCTGGAGCTCGCCTGCGTTTCAGAACGGTCTGCCCGAGGATCCCGAATGGCTGCTCGCCCATCTGGACGACTTCGGGACAGCGCGGTGCGAAAACCACTACAACGTGGGCTGGGCCTGGGCTCTGGACTCACCGTTTCAATGGATGAAACAGGTGGCCTCCCACTTCGGCGGCACCCGCAACGGGTTCGCCGTGTCATGGCCACGCGGAATCAAGGCCAGGGGCGAGCAGCGCAGTCAGTTTCATCACGTCATCGACATCATGCCGACCATCTTGGAGGCGGCCGGTATCGAGATGCCGGTGCGCGTCAACGGCGTCGAGCAGAAACCAGTCGAAGGAGTCAGCATGCAGTACTCCTTCGATGACCCTGATGCCGAAAGTCGAAGAACCACACAGTATTTCGAAATATTCGGAAACCGTGCGATATACCACCGGGGCTGGATCGCGTCGTGTTTTCACGGCCGGCTGCCCTGGGTGCGTACCGGCAGCCATCCGTTCGGCGAGACCGAACGCTGGGAGCTCTACCACCTGGCCGACGACTTCAGCCAGGGTGTCGATCTCGCCGGCCGGTACCCGGAGAAACTGACGGAATTGCAGACGGTGTTCGACTCCGAGGCCCGCAAATACGACGTGTACCCGCTCAGCGACGCCACCCTGGCCCGGGCGCTGCCGGTCAACCGGCCGAGCCTGCTGGGCGACCGCACTTCGGTCACGTATTACCCCAGTCACGTGCGGATCCCGGAGACGGCGACACTGAGCTACACCAGCACCTCGTTTCGGTTGCGGGCCCACGTGGTGATCCCGGCGGGTGGTGCGCAGGGGGTGCTGATCTGTATCGGTGGCGCGATGGCCGGATGGAGCCTGTACCTGCAGTACGGCGTACCGATGTTCACCTACAACTATCTCGGCCATGAACTCACCACGGTGTCTGGCCTGGAACCACTGCCGGAAGGCCCTGCCACCGTGAGCCTTTCGTTCGATTACGACGGCGGGGGACTGGGCAGGGGGGCGACGGCCTCACTGCTGGTCGACGAGCGCACCGTGGCCAGTGGCCGCATCGAGCGCACCGTCCCGTTCCGCTTCTCGATGAGTGGTGAAACGCTGGACGTCGGAGTCGACACCGGTTCACCGGTGGCGCCGTACGGCCAGGCCTTCCGGTTCACCGGGCGTATCGACCGGATCGAAGCGACCATCGACCCCCGGCCCGGCGATCTGGCGGCGGCGCTGGCCGAGGCGGAGATGCGCTCGGCGATGGGTTCGCAGTAGCGATGTGGGAAAGTCTGGTCCCGCTGATTCTCGGCGGCGCATTGGAACCGATCGAGATCATGATCACGATCATGTTGCTGGGGACACCCGCTCGCCTGCGGGCGGCAGGGGCCTGGATCTCCGGGCATGTCGGCACCAGGCTGCTGCAGGGCCTCGTCTTCGGCACCATCCTCCACTGGGGAGCCCGCGGCGGCGACTCGAAGCACGCTTATCACTGGGTGGTGTCGACGGTTCTGCTGGTCGTTGCCGTGCTGTTCCTGGTGACCGCCGCGCGGGAGTTGCTGAGCGACGACGACCCGAATGCGCCACCCCCGAAATGGATGGCGGTGCTGATGTCGGCGACGCCGACAAAGGCCTTCTTCATCGGGGCGGGTGTCGTCACGGTGTCGGTGAAGGCGTGGGTCTTCACCTTCGCGGCGATCGGAGTGATCGGTAGTGCGGAGATGGGCCGCGTCGGACATATGACGTCGTACATCGCCTTCGTGTTGCTCGCGACAAGCGTGAACCTGATCATCATCGGCGCCGCGGCACTCTTAGGCGACCGGTCACGTTCCGTGCTGGACCGGATGATGCGCTGGCTGCAGGACAAGAACCGGCCCATCGTCGTCCTGGTCGGGTTGATCTTCGGGATATGGTTCGGGCTGAAAGCGTTGCGCGGCTTCGGGATTCTTTAAGTGCTTTGGAATCCTGTAAGTGTCAGCCCACTCGCGGATGGCCACCGACCCGGATCGCGGATTCGATCTGGTCGGCACTGATCTCTTTGGTGCAGAAGAACCAGTCCTCGCACTCGATGCCCTCGGCGCGGCCGTCCATCCGCTCCTTGGCGGTGCCGCAGGAACCCGCGGGCGGCACGATCACCCGGTCTCCCGGGTGCCAATCGGCGGGCGTCGCGACATGGAAGTGATCGGCGGTCTGCAACGCCTTGACCACCCGTAGCAACTCATCGAAGTTGCGGCCCAGGCTCAGCGGGTAGTAGATGACGGCACGGATCTTGCCTTCCGGGTCGATGACGAAGACCGCGCGCACCGCCTTGGTGGAGTCCTCACCTGGCATGATCATCCCGTACTTTCGCGCGACCTCCATCGAGACGTCCTCGATCAGCGGGAAGGAGACCTCCACGTCGTGCATACCGCGGAACGAGATCTTCTCCTTGATCGTGCGTAGCCATGCGATATGGCTGTAGAGCCCGTCGACCGACAACCCCACCAGCATCGTGTTGTAGGCCGCGAACTGCTGTTGCATCGAGGCAAAGGTGATGAATTCGCTGGTGCACACCGGGGTGAAGTCAGCCGGATGAGAGAAGAAGATGACCCACTTGCCGGCATAGTCGGCCGGAAAGTTGATCGACCCCTGGGTGGTGACGGCGGTGAACGGCGGCGCCGGGTCCCCGATACGGGGCATTCCGGCGATCGCGGGAGAGCTCTCGGTGGTGGTCATGGACGGTCCCTTCACGTGGTCTGGCACCATTCCACAACCCGGGTGGGCCGACGGCTAGGGACTAACGCCCTCTGACGCGCGGGTCAACGGTCGTGAATTCAGGGACTGGTTCCCTGGTTGATGATCAGCGGTGGTGGCCCAATCCCTTCATGAGGGTCGGCCTGCGTCTTGTAGAACGGGGGCAGGGTCCCCGCGCCGGCCTCGAACCGGGTGAGATATTCGGCGTCGAACGTCACCCGATACCACTGAATTCCGAGCGACGCCGACACATCCGGGTCGTTGGTCGGGGCGCTTGTGATCGCGGTGACGCGCACGCACTTCACGTGCTGACGCATGATCGAGGAGAAGCTGGCCAGCCCGTCCGCATCCTGTTCCGGTGCCCCCGCGCCATACACGGCACGCACCTGCCGGCCCAGGTAGCCCCACGCCGTGAGGTAATCCTTGCTGTTGACCGCTCCGAAGTAGTCGACCAGAACCTGCTGACCCTTACCGACGGGCCGGGCGTCGGGTTGCCCGTTGGCGCAACCCGAGTCGGCGGCAGCGTGGCCGGCCGGCGCGAACATGCACCCGGCCAGAGTCAGCGCCGCGAACAGGTGCAGTCGCGAGTCCCGAGACAAACGAATATCCACCAGCATATGGATGACTTTGGCCTCTTATCAGCCGGTGTCAAGGGCGCGACCATTACCGAAGCCCATCATCGAGGAGCGCACCATGATCACCTACGAACTGGACGCGGCTCAATCCGTGCTGCTGGTACAACCGGAGTCTGCTCTGGACAAGAGCGATTTCGCCGCACTTGCCAAGGTCGTCGACCCGCACATCGAGGCGAACGGCGACCTCAACGGTCTGATCATCAGTGCGGCGAAATTCCCGGGGTGGGACAGCTTCGGAGCGCTGGTCACTCATTTCCGCTTCGTTCGGGATCATCAGAAGCACATCAAGAAAGTCGCAGTGGTGACCGACTCGCACCTCGGAGATGTGGCCGAACATCTGGCGTCGCACTTCGTCTCAGCCGAGATTCGCCACTTTCCCGCCGGTGAGCAGGACCAGGCGCGGCAGTGGGTTGTCGATGGCGCGTAGGACCCAGCGCCACCATGTGGCCGACCGATTATCGACTGTCCGTGACACGATAGTGCGATGAGCGCTATCCCTTCGGATACCGGCGCCGAGAGGGACCCGGCACTGGCCGGCTACCCGGTGACACCGCCGCTGCTGCCGCGTCCCGTCACATTCGACCAGTACTGGAAGGACGTGACTTTCGCGCACTGGCCGGTGGCGCCGGAGACTGTCGCGCATCTGTACCCGCCCGGCACCCGTCCCGATGTGTTCGCCGACGGAACCACCTATGTGGGGTTGATCCCGTTCGCGATGTCCTACACCAAAATCGGTACGGCACTTCCACTTCCGTACTTCGGCCGCTTCCTGGAGACCAATGTCCGGCTGTACTCGGTCGACGACGCCGGACGCCATGGGGTGCTGTTCCGGTCCCTGGAAACGGCGCGCTTGGCCGTTGTGCCCGTGACCCGGATCGGGCTTGGCGTTCCGTACACCTGGGCGAGGATGCGGATGACCCGGTCCGGCCGTCAGATCACCTACCAGAGCGTGCGGCGCTGGCCCCGGCGCGGATTG
Source organism: Mycobacterium sp. 23 (assembly GCF_048287075.1). Taxonomy (NCBI): domain Bacteria; kingdom Bacillati; phylum Actinomycetota; class Actinomycetes; order Mycobacteriales; family Mycobacteriaceae; genus Mycobacterium; species Mycobacterium sp. 23. The sequence continues at coordinate 261,735 of NZ_JBLVUX010000005.1, read as the reverse complement.
CGCAGCCTGATGACGGTCACGGTCGGCGATGTCATCGAGCCGACCCCACTGGAGATCTGGCTCACCGCTCGCTGGGGCGCACACACCCGCAAGGCGGGCCGAACCTGGTGGGTCCCCAACGAACACGACGTATGGCCGTTGCACGAGGCCGAAATCTCAGAGCTGCATGACGAACTGGTGGACGCGGCGGGGGTAGCGCCGGCCGGTCACCGATTGCGGGCAATGTATTCGCCGGGTGTGCAAACCTATTTCGGTCGGCCCTGCCTGGTTCAGTGATCCGTCGCCGAGTGTGAAGTCCTCGACGCGACACGCCGCGGCGGCGTCGCGTGATTCACTCTCGCGCCGGATCAGTAGGCCAGCACGTGGAAGTGACCGCGGGGACAGTCACCTTCGATGCCGGTGTAGGGGTCGTCTTCGAAGGTCCGCCAATTCCAGTGCGCGCCACAGTAAGTCAGCGCACAGTCCGGGCAGTGAAACGGCGCATAGCTGTAGCCGAGGCGATACAACGCGGACGCGTCGGCGTCGGCGATCGCGCGACTCACCAGTTCGATCCACTCCGCCCACACGGGCACGCTGGCAGTTCCGAAGAAGGTTTGCACCGCCACGGCTGCCTGATCGGCCGGACGCTCCATAACGTCCAACTCGGCCAGTGCCTGCAGGGCGGGGTCGGACATTTCGGCGACGGCGTCGGCAGGCCTCACCCACCGCACGTGACCGGCCACCTCGCCGCAGATCGCGCAGCGGAATTCAGGGGAGGCAGTAGCCACCGTCGATCACCAGGTCCGAACCGGTCATATAGCTGGACGCCGCGCTGGCCAGGTACAGGTACAGCCCGTTGAGCTCTTCCGGGCGGCCGATGCGGCCCATCGGGATCTTCGGCTCCCACAGCCGGTGGTATTCGGCGAGTGGTTCGACGAGTTCGGTCATGATGTAGCCGGGGCTGATGCTGTTCACCCGGATGTTGTGCGGGGCGAATTCGACCGCCATTGCCTTGGTCAGGTGGATCACCGCCGCCTTGGACGTGCAGTAGTGACCCACCTGCTGCGGGATGTTGATGATGTGGCCCGACATCGACGCGGTGGTGATGATGGACCCGCCCCGACCCTGAGCGACCATCGCCCTGGCCGCAGCCTGCGCGGTGAGGAAGACCCCCGTCACGTTGGTGCTCTGGATTCGCTCGAACTCCTCCACCGACATGTCCAGCATCGGTGTCACCGAGACGATGCCGGCGTTGCACACCGCGATGTCGATCCCGCCCAACTCGGCGGTCATCCGGTCGACCATGGCAGACACCTGGTCTTGGCGGGTCACGTCGCACGCTATCGGTACGGCCTTGCCGCCGGCCGCCGCAATCTCCTCGGCGAGCGCGCCAAGGGCATCCGAATTCCTTGCGGCAAGACCTAATTCGGCACCGGCTTCCGCGTAGGCCAGGGCCACCTTCCTGCCGATGCCGCTGGACGCCCCGGTCACCAGGGCCTTCTTGCCGCGCAAATCGAAGAGATCCAACACGCTCATGCCTCTAGTGTGTCCGGTATGGGCAAGTTCGCGAAAGCAGAGATCGAAGACGCCGTCCGGCACTACACCACCGTCGTCGAGGGATGCAGCGCCTCGGGCGACTGGCGCCCGTTCGCCGACCTGTTCACCGAGGACGTCGTCTACACCGAGCATCACTACGGAGTTTTCCACGGCCGTGAGGAGGTGCGGCAGTGGATCGTCGACGTCATGGCCCCGTTTCCGCACATGCGGTTTCCGTCGGACTGGACCGCTTACGACGAAGACAATGACGCGGTCGTCATCATGATCAAGAACCTGCTCGACCACCCGACCGACCCGCACGGGGAGCCCTTCTGGTTCCCCAATTGGACCCGCCTGGTGTACGCCGGCGACGGCCTGTTCTCCAGCGAGGAGGACATCTACAACCCCAACCGCGACGCACCTCGGGTGGTCGGGGCCTGGATTCAGGCCGGCGGCAAGCTGGCCACCGACGCGATTCCCGCGCCTAAACGCTGACGGGCTGCCGCTTGCGCCGCCGGGAGCGTGCGGCCGCCAAAGCCTGGTTCCACGCCAACAGCGTGGTGGCTTTCATATTGGCCGGCTTGAGACTGTCCTTGGACAGCAGCGCGGTAGCCGCGGCCTTCGTCGCCGTCGATGCCTTCGACATGTGACCCGAATCGAACGGGGGCTGCGGGTCGTACTCGATGGCGAGCTGGATCGCCTTGGCACGGCCTTCGCCGCCGAGCTGTGCGGCCAGCCAGAGCGCCAGGTCAAGTCCGGCGGAGACGCCGGCGCTGGTGATGATGTTGCCCTCGTGCACGATCCGCTGGTCGCCGACGGGAGTGACGCCGAAGGCCTTCAGCGCCGGAAGGGCGACCCAGTGCGAGGTGGCGCGCTTGTCCCGCAACAGGCCGGCGGCCGCCAGTATGACCGACCCGGAGCACACGGAGGCGGTCCACTGCGCCGATCCGTGGGCCTGCCGGAGCCAGTCGAGCAAACTCTCGTCGCGCGCATGCACCGGGGTCGCGGGCCCGCCCGGCACGAGAATGACATCGGGAGAGGGAGTTTCGGCGAATGAGTGGGTGGCGCCCAGGACGAGCACGCCGGAATCGGCGGTGATCGGCCCGACCTCATGCCAGACGAACCGCACATCGGCGTCGGGCAGCTGACGCAACACCTCGTAGGGGCCGATCATGTCCAACGCGGTGAAACCTGGGTAGGCCACGAAGGCGATCTGGGGCATGGTGGTTTTCCTTTCTAAGCGAATGCTTTTCGGTACTGGTCAGGCGGAATGCCCACGCGGCGAATGAAGTTGCGCCGCATGGTTTCCGCGGTACCGAAGCCGCACCGCGAGGCGATGGCCACGACGGTGTCGTCGGTTTCCTCCAGCTGGCGGCGGGCCGCTTCGGTGCGCACGCGCTCGACGTATTGCCCGGGCGCCTCACCGACCTCTTCGGTGAAGATCCGGGTGAAATGGCGCGGGCTCATGGCCGCCCGCCGGGCCAGTTCGTCGATGCTGTGCACGCCGCCCGGTTCGGCTTCGATGGCTTCCTGCACGTCGCGGATCGACGGACGTTTCGCGCGCGGCATCCACACCGGGGCCGCGAACTGGGTCTGCCCGCCGGGGCGGCGCAGGTAGAGCACCAGCCACCGCGCGACAGTCTGGGCCACTTCGGTGCCGTGGTCGTCCTCGACGAGTGACAGCGCGAGGTCGATACCGGAGGCGACGCCGGCGGCCGTCCAGATCCGCTCGGAGCTGCGGATGAAGATGGGATCCGGATCGACTTCGACGCTCGGGAACTCCGCGGCCAGCTGCTCGGCGAAGGCCCAGTGCGTCGTAGCGCGATGCCCGTCGAGCAGCCCCGCTTCGGCAGCCAGAAACGCACCCGTGCAGACGGTCACGACGCGTCGGGCCCTGCGGGCGACCGCTCTGATCCAATCCAGCAGTTCGGCGTCGGCCCGCGCTGCTTCGACACCGAAGCCGCCGGGGAGCACCACGGTGTCCACCTCGTCGCGCGGGTCGGGCAGCGGTACGGCGCTGAGCGCCAGGCCCCCCGCGGTGGCGATCGGTTGCCCGCCGTTGGCGGCCACGATCACTTCGTATCCACCCTCGGTGAGCAACGATGCACCGGTGAAGACTTCGTAGGGCCCAACCAGGTCGAGCGCCTGGACGCCGGGGAAGCCGGCGATCACGACTGTGCGAGCCATGGACACAGTGTTGGCCACATCGCATCGTGTCGTCTAGGCCATGCACCCCACGAATCAGGACATCGGACCTGGGCGCAGGTCGGTGCGAGGGCTTTTGGCAGACTGTGCCTATGGCACAGATAACCTTGCGCGGAAATGCGATCAACACCGTCGGCGAGCTTCCCGCCGTCGGATCTCCGGCCCCCGCCTTCAGCATGACCGGCGGCGATCTGAGCCCCTTCAGCAGCGATCAGTTCGACGGAAAGCCGGTGCTGCTGAACATCTTCCCGTCCATCGACACCCCGGTGTGCGCCGCCAGCGTGCGGACCTTCAACGAACGCGTGGCGGACAGCGGCGCGTCGGTGGTATGCGTGTCCAACGACCTGCCGTTCGCGCAGAAGCGGTTCTGCGGTGCCGAGGGCATTGAGAACGTCAGTGTGGCGTCGGCGTTCCGGGACAGCTTCGGCAAGGACTACGGCGTCACGATCGTCGACGGTCCGATGGCCGGCCTGTTGGCCCGGGCAGTCGTCGTGATCGGAGCCGACGGCAAGGTTGCCCACACCGAGCTGGTGCCCGAGATCGCGCAGGAGCCCGACTACGACGCCGCGCTCGCCGCGCTCGGGTAGCTAGCCGCCGGGCACAACCACCGCGTCCGCCGCGCGCGGCGCAAGGGGAGGCTGAGCGCTGACCGGACACCCGGCCAGCATCATTCCGCCCATCACGGTCATCAAAAGGGCCAGCACCGCGCGGACCGTGCGCACTCTGTTCCTGTCACTCATGGCTTGCTCCAAGGCCGGCGAATATCGCAATGGCGACGAGATTAGCGCCGGAATGCGGCGACGGGAAGTACTTCATAGCGAAAACTATTGTTGTACAGACATTTTCGCGACGTTGTCTAACAGTTGGACACCGCCTTTTCCAGGCCCAGTAGCCGGGCCGCGTGTACACGCAAGTCGACTTTGCGCACTTTTCCGGTCGCCGTCATCGGATATTCGTCAACGATCTGGACGTAGCGCGGAATCTTGTAGTGTGCGATCCGCCCCGCACAGAAACGTCGCACCGCGTCGGCGTCCAGTGCGGTCCGCCCGGGACGCATCAGGATGCACGCGCAGACCTCCTCGCCGTACTTGTCGTCGGGCACGCCGACCACCTGCACGTCCTGGACGTCAGGGTGGGTGTGCAGGAAGTCCTCGATCTCCTTCGGGGACAAATTCTCGCCACCTCGAATGATCAGGTCCTTCAGGCGGCCGGTCACTACGCAGTAGCCGTCGTCACGCATCACCGCCAGATCGCCGGTGTGCATCCAGCCGTCGTCGTCGAGCACCGCACGGGTCCGCTCATGGTCGCGCCAGTAACCCAGCATCACCGAGTAGGCGCGCGTGCACAGTTCGCCGGGTTCTCCCCGTGGCACGACGCGGCCGGTCGCCGGGTCGATGACCTTGACCTCGACATGTGGATGCGCCCGGCCCACCGTCTCGGTACGGCGCTCCAGGTCATCGTCGACCGTGGTCTGGCAGGACACCGGCGATGTTTCGGTCATGCCGTAGGCGATCGATACCTGAGCCATGTGGAGTTCGTCGATGCAGCGCTTCATCACCTGCACCGGGCAGGACGCACCGGCCATGATTCCCGTTCGCAGTGACGACACGTCGCGATCGGCACGGTCGGGGTGCCCGAGGAGGGCGATGAACATGGTCGGTACGCCGTACACGGCGGTGCAACGTTCCTGTTCGATCGCCCGCAGGGTCGCCGCGGGGTCGAAGCCTGGCGCCGGGATCACCATGGTGGCGCCGTGGCTGGTGCAACCGAGGTTGCCCATCACCATGCCGAAGCAGTGGTAGAAGGGCACCGGGATACACAACCGGTCACCGGGACCGAGGCCGATCTGCTCGGTGACGAAGAACCCGTTGTTCAGGATGTTGCGGTGCGACAGCGTCACACCTTTCGGTGAACCCGTTGTGCCCGAGGTGTATTGGATGTTGATCGGGTCCGACGGACGCAGGGTCGCCATCCGGTCCCGCAAAACCGTGCGCCGCACGCCGGCCGCCCGCCGGCGCAGTCGATCCCAGTCCCCGCCGCCCAGGAACACAACGTCAACCAGATCCGTTGCTTCCGAACGAACTTCGTCCACGATCCGCCGATAATCCGAGGTCTTGAACGCGGCCGCCGAGACCAACAGCCGCGTACCCGAGTGCCGCAACACATGAGACAACTCATGGCTGCGGTATGCCGGATTGATGGTGACCAGGATGGCGCCGACCTTGGCGGTTGCGTACTGCAGGATCGTCCACTCCGGGCAGTTGGGTGACCAGATGCCCACCCGATCACCGCGCTCGATTCCGCTGGCCAGCAGGGCCATTGCCAGTCGATCGACCTCGGCGTTGAATTCGGCATAGGTCCACCTCCTGCCGCTCGGGACGTCTACCAGCGCCTCGGTGCCGGCGTGGTCGTGTGCGGTGCACTCCAGATTGGCGCCGATGGTCTGCTCGAGCAGTGGCGCATCGACCGGGCCGGCAGCGTAGGAACCCACGCCTAGATACCCGCCCGGTCGGCGAGCAGGGCGCGGTGGTGCGCACTGCTGCCGAACAGTGCCGCACCGGTGGTGGCCCGCCGGAAATATAGGTGCAGATCGTGCTCCCAGGTGAACGCAATACCGCCGTGGACCTGGATGGCGGTGCCGGCGCACTGCACGAACGTGTCGGCGGCCTGTGCCTTCACCAGTGGCGCGGCGAGATGCAAATCTTCCCCGGTGGTTGCGCTCATCGCGGCATACATCACCGCAGCGCGGGTCGCGTCGATTTCGATCATCATCTCGGCGCAGGCGTGTTTGACGGCCTGGAAAGATCCGATCGGCCGATCGAATTGCGTTCGGCGACAGGCATAGTCGACCGCCATGTCGAGGCAGGCCTCGGCCCCGCCCAACATCTCCGCCGCCAGCAACACCCGCGCGACGTCGGTGACCCGGTCGAAGGCACCGGGAGCACCCGCGGCCAGCGCTTCGCCGGGGGAGTCGGAAAGCTGTAACGCGGCGACGGGTCGGGTGAGATCGAACGACGGCAAGCGCTCGACGCGGACTCCCGGCGCGTCGGCCTGCACGACGTGCGGCGTGACGCACCCGTTGCGACCGACCGGCACGACGAACAGGTCGGCGACATGACCATGCAGAACCGGGCTGCACTCGCCGGTCAGTTTGCCGTTGCCGGCGGCGTCGGCCGCTGACGGGCCGAAAGCAGCGAATGCCGCCACCTGCTCACCCGACAACAGCCCGGGCAACAGGGATTTACGCTGTTCCTCGTCGCCCATTCGCAGAATCGCTTCCATGGCGAATGCGTTGGCCACGAAGGGGACCGGGGCCAGGCTGCGGCCCAGTTCGGTGCAGGCGATGGCGGTCTCCACGAGGGTGGCGCCCGCGCCGCCATACTCCGCGGGGATGTGCAGGCCCGGCAATTCCAGTTCTCCGCACAGGCGCCGCCACAGCCTGCTGTCGTGACCGTCGGCCGCGCGCAGGTCCGGCACGTGGTCCCGCAGAAAACCGCGCAGCGACGCCCGAAAGTCGTCGTGTTCGGTGCTGTATTGAAAATCCATCTCAGCGCACCGCCTCCCGGCGTGGCTCCCGCGGCAGCCCCAGCAGGCGCTCGCCGATCACCGTGCGCTGAATCTGTGAGCTGCCGGCGTAAATCGTTGCGGCGCGGGAGTAGAGCAGCTCGTCCATCCAACATGAGGGGGAGTTGGGCGTGCCCGCCTCCGGCACGACGCGCGCGCCGCCGTTGCCGGGTCCCGACGGGCTGAGCGCGTCGAGTCCCAGGATCTCGACCGCCAGATCGGTGTAGCGGCGGAAGTATTCACTCCAGATGACCTTGCTGATCGCGGCGTCGGCGCCGGGCAGCTGCCCACCCAGCGTCATGGTGAGGCCCCGATACCCGCGATAGCGCATGATCTGGACACGGGAATAGCACCACGCCAGTGCATCTCGGATGCGCGGTTCGGTATTCACACCGCGTTGTCGCGCCAGCGCACACAGTCGGTCCAGGTCGCGGCCGAACTCGATCGCCACGGTGGTGACCGCCGATCCGCGCTCGAAACCGAGCAGGGTCATGGCGGTCGGCCACCCGTGACCGACGCCGCCCAGCACATTGCCACCCGCTGTGCGGGCGTCGGTGAGGAAAACCTCGCTGAAGGACGAGTCACCGGCGGCGTTGACGATCGGCCGGACCGTGACACCGGGCTGATCCATCGGCACCAGCAGCAGGGACAGGCCCTGATGTTTAGGCGCGCGGGGGTCCGTGCGCGCCAACAGGAATATCCAGTTCGCCGTGGTGCCGGCAGAAGTCCAGATCTTCTGGCCGTTGATCACCCACTCGTCTTCATCGAGCACGGCGCGGGTTCGTACCGCCGCCAGGTCTGAGCCGGCCTCGGGCTCCGAAAAGCCCTGACACCAACGGTCTTCTCCCGAGAGGATGCGCGGCAGGAAGCGAGCCTTCTGCTCGTCGGTACCGACCGTGATCAGCGTGTTGCCCAGCAGATCGATGCCCAGCAGATCGTTCTCCGCGCGCTCGGGGGCGCCGGCGCGGGCGAACTCCTCGGCCAGCACCACCTGTTCGAGTGGGGACAGGCCACCTCCGCCGTACGCGCGGGGCCAGGACACCGCGACCAGGCCGGCCGCGGCCAGGGCCCGCCGCCACTCGGCGGCGAACTCTTCCCGTTCCCGCGGGGGGAGAGCACCGGGCCCGCGCCAGTCCGGAGGCAGCCGCTCGGCCAGGAAGGCAAGGATTCGGCTGCGAAACGATTCCGCCTCGGGCGGGTAGGTGACATCCACGCCGGACCTCGCGTCAGGGTCGCCGCTTGTCGGCGGGCCGGATCTCCGGAGCGCCGCGCCAGTCTTCGAGTCCGTACTCGACGGTTCCGTAGGAGAGCTTTCCGCCGGTGACCTCACCCCAGTGCGCATGGTTGAGTTGGTGGATCTTGAAGCATCCGTCCAGCGCGGTGGTGAATCCCATGGCGTCGACGGTTTGGTTCACCGACTCCTTGATCAGTAGCGCGGCCATGGTCGGCACCTTCGCGATCCGGCGCGCGAATGCGATGGTGCTGTCGGTCAGTTCGTCAGCCGGGAACACCTTGCTGACCATGCCGAGCACGTGTGCCTCGTCGGCTCCGATCGAGTCCCCGGTGAGCAGAAGTTCCTTGGCCTTCCGCGGTCCGAACTCCCACGGGTGGCCGAAGTACTCGACACCGCACATGCCCAGCCGCGTGCCCACCACGTCGGCGAACACGGTGTCCTGGCTCGCGACGATGAGATCGCAGCACCACGCCAGCATCAGTCCGGCCGACAACACGGTGCCGTGCACCTGGGCGACGGTGATTTTGCGGAGGTTGCGCCACCTCTTGGTGTTCTCGAAGTAGTAGTGCCACTCCTGGCGATTGCGCGACTCCACCCCGCCGAAGGTCCCGCCGTTGCATTGATAGGTGGGGTGCTGACCGGGTCCCGGGCTGCGCTCGCGGACGTCGTCGGCGGAGCCGAGGTCGTGACCTGCGGAGAACGCTGGCCCGGCGCCACGCAGGACCACCACCCGAACCCTGTCGTCGGTTTCCGCGCGCTCGAACGCGCTACCCAGTTCCACCAGCAGTCCGCGGGTCTGGGCGTTGCGCTGCTTCGGGCGGTCGAGGGTGATGACCGCGATCAGCCCATCATCAAGCGTCTCGTACCGGATGAAGTGGAAGTCTCCCGCGGGACGCTCCCCATTCGACCGGTGATCGACCGGACCGACCCCGGTGACACTCATGGTTACTCCTTGCTGCCGGCTGCACGCAGAACGGTGACGTGTGCGAGGTTACGCGGATGTTCGTGATTATGTCCATAGCCGATACGCCAATATGTCATGGCTGACCCGGCGAATTACCAAGCAAGAAGCATCTTGTGTACAACGAAGTATCTTGCTAGTACTGTGTATACCTAGAAACGAGCCAACCGCAGCGCGCCGGAATCCCGGCCCGGGCACATACGACGAAGAAGGGTTAACGATGGAGATCGGAATCTTCCTCATGCCGGCCCATCCACCGGAGCGCACTCTGTACGACGCGACCCAGTGGGACCTCGACATCATCGAGCTGGCCGACCAGCTCGGGTATGTCGAAGCCTGGGTGGGTGAACACTTCACGGTGCCGTGGGAGCCGATCTGCGCGCCCGATCTGTTGCTGGCCCAGGCGCTGTTGCGCACCAAGCACATCAAGCTCGCGCCCGGTGCCCACCTGCTGCCGTACCACCACCCGGTCGAATTGGCGCACCGGGTGGCGTATTTCGACCATCTCGCCCAGGGCCGCTTCATGTTGGGCGTGGGCGCCAGCGGCATCCCCGGCGACTGGGCCCTGTATGACGTCGACGGCAAGAACGGTGAGCACCGCGAGATGACTCGCGAGGCACTGGAGATCATGCTGCGCATCTGGACCGAGGACCAGCCGTGGGAGCACCGCGGAAAGTACTGGAACGCCAACGGGATTGCGCCGATGTTCGAAGGGCTGATGAAACGCCACATCAAGCCGTTCCAGAGTCCGCACCCGCCGATCGGGGTCACCGGTTTCAGTGCCGGCTCCGAGACGCTCAAGCTGGCAGGCGAACGGGGTTATCTGCCAATGAGTTTGGACCTCAACACCGAATACGTCGCCACCCACTGGGACGCGGTGCTGGAGGGGGCCGAGCGCAGCGGCCGCACCCCGGACCGCCGCGACTGGCGGCTGGTCCGCGAGGTGCTGGTGGCCGAAACCGATGAGCAGGCATTCCGTTACGCCGTGGACGGCGCCATGGGCCGGGCCATGCGCGAGTACACGTTGCCCACCTTCCGGATGTTCGGCATGACCAAGTTCTACAAACACCACCCATCGGTGGCCGACGACGACGTCACCGCTGAATACCTGGCCGAGAACACCTTTGTCGTCGGTTCGGTGGAGACGGTGGTGGACAAACTCGAAGCCACCTACGACCAGGTCGGCGGGTTCGGCCACCTGCTCGTGCTCGGGTTCGACTACCGGGAGGACCCGGGGCCGTGGAAGGAGTCGCTGCGCCTGCTCGCCGAGGAGGTCATGCCAAGACTCAATGCCCGCATCGCCAAGAAACCGGTCGCCCTGGTCGTCTAGCGCACTCGAGGAAGGGCAACAAATGTCGGTTCGCCAAGTCACTGTCGGCTACTCGGACGGAACAGCCAGGACGATGCCGGTTCGGCCGGACCAGTCGATGCTGGATGCCGCCGAAGAACACGGCGTCGCCATCGTCAACGAATGCCAGAGCGGCATCTGCGGCACCTGCGTGGCCACCTGCGCCTCGGGCAGGTACGAGATGGGCCGCACCGAGGGCCTGTCCGACGTCGAGCGCGAGGCCCGGAAAATCCTCACCTGCCAGACCTTCCCCACCACGGATTGCCGCATCGAGCTGCAGTACCCGGCCGACGACAACGCCGCTCTCCTCGTCACCGGCGACGGTGTGGTCACCGAGGTCGAGCTGGTGTCGCCCAGCACCGCCATCCTGAAGCTCGACGTCTCGGGCCTGGGCACCGCGCTGCGCTTCAAGGCCGGTCAATTCGCGCAGCTGCAGGTCCCCGGCACCGAGACCTGGCGCAATTACTCCTACGCCCATCCCGACGGTCGCACCGAACTGGAGTTCATCATCCGGTTGCTGCCCGACGGCGTCATGTCGAACTATCTTCGCGACCGCGCGAAGCCCGGCGACCGAGTTGCCATGCGCTGCAGTAAAGGCAGCTTCTATCTGCGTCCCATCGTGCGACCGGTAATTTTGGTCGCCGGCGGCACCGGGCTGTCGGCGATCCTGGCGATGGCAGAAAGCTTGACTGCCGAGACGCAGCAGCCGGTCTATCTGCTGTACGGCGTGACGGCCGCGGACGACCTGTGCAAGCTCGACGAACTCACGGCGTTGCGGCGCCGCGTCGCCGCCCTGGAAGTACACGTCATCGTGGCCAATCCGGATGCCGGCTGGGATGGGCGCACCGGCCTGGTCACCGATCTGCTCGACGAACGCATGCTGGCCGGTGGTGACGCCGACGTCTACCTGTGCGGTCCGGCGGCGATGGTCGAAGCGACGCGAACGTGGCTGGACAACAATGGCTTCCAACGCGTGGGCCTGTACTACGAGAAATTCGTCCCCAGTGGCGCCGCACGCCCGCGCACCCCGTCGCGCGTCGACTACTCGGCGGTGGACATCGGTGACGTGCGCCGGCGCGGTCGCGGCACCGCCGTCGTGATCGGCGGCAGCATCGCCGGCATCGCCGCGGCCAAGGTGTGCAGCGAGACCTTTGAACGCGTCATCGTTCTCGAGAAGGACGACCCGCACCGACGCCGGGAAGGCAGGCCCGGCGCCGCACAGGGCTGGCATCTGCACCACCTTCTCACCGCCGGGCAGATCGAGCTCGAGCGCTTCTTCCCGGGGATCGTCGACGACATGGTGCGCGAGGGAGCCTTCAAGGTCGACATGGCGGCCCAGTACCGGATCCGGTTGGGCGGGTCCTGGAAAAAGCCCGGCACCAGCGACATCGAAATCGTGTGCGCCGGCAGGCCGCTACTGGAATGGTGTGTGCGACGCCGGTTGGACGACGAACCACGCATCGACTTCCGCTACGAGTCGGAGGTCACCGACCTGGTGTTCGACCGCGAGAACAACTCCGTCGTCGGGGTCGCCGTGGGCGACGAATCCGAGGTGATCCCGGCAGAATTCGTCGTCGATGCATCGGGCAAGAACACCCGTGTCCCGGAGTTCCTGGACCGCATCGGCATTGGCGCGCCGGAGGTCGAGCAGGACATCATCAACTGCTTCTATTCCACGATGCAGCATCATGTTCCGCCCGAACGGCAGTGGCAGGACAAGGTCATGGTGATCTGTTATGCCTACCGGCCGTTCGAGGACACCTACGCGGCGCAGTACTACACCGACAGCTCCCGCACCCTGCTGTCCACCTCGCTGGTGGCCTACAACTGCTATTCGCCGCCCCGCACCGCCAAAGAGTTCCGCGAGTTCGCCGACCTGATGCCATCGCCGGTGGTGGGGGAGAACATCGACGGCCTGGAGCCGGCGTCCGCGATCTACAACTTCCGCTATCCGAACATGCTGCGCCTGCACTACGAGAAGAAGCGCAATCTGCCGCGCGCCCTGCTGGCCGTCGGTGACGCCTACACCAGCGCCGACCCGGTGTCGGGTCTAGGAATGAGTTTGGCGCTCAAAGAAGTTCGGGAGATGCAGGTGCTGCTGGCCAAGTACGGTCCCGGGCACCGCGATCTGCCCCGCCGCTACTACCGGTCGATCGCCAAGATGGCCGACACCGCCTGGTTCGTGATCCGCGAACAGAACCTGCGGTTCGACTGGATGAAAGACGTGGACAAGAAGCGCCCGTTCTACTTCGGTGTGCTCACCTGGTATATGGACCGCCTGCTGGAGTTGGTGCACGACGACCTCGACGCCTATCGCGAGTTCCTCGCGGTGGTACACCTGGTCAAACCACCCTCCGCGTTGATGAAACCCGGCATCGCCGGGCGGGTCATCGGCAAGTGGGCGCGCACCCGCTTGTCGGGGGAGAAGACGCTGATCGCCCGCAACTACGAGAATCGCTTGATACCAACGCAACCCGCCGACGAACTGGTGGGTGCGGCCGCCGGTGACGGACGCTGAGGAGAGGGAACATGGTTCATCGGATCTTGAACTGCGGCGGCACCCGCATCCACGCTGTCGAAGAGGGTGACGGGCCGTTGGTGATCCTCATACACGGCTTTCCGGAGTCGTGGTACTCCTGGCGCCACCAGATTCCGGCGCTGGCCGCCGCCGGCTACCGGGTGGTCGCCATCGATCAGCGCGGCTACGGGCGGTCGTCCAAGTACTTCCTGAACTCCGCCTACCGCATCAAGGAACTCGTCGGCGACATCGTAGGTGTGGTCGACGCGTACGGAGAGGACCAGGCGTTCGTCATCGGGCACGACTGGGGTGCGCCGGTGGCCTGGACCTTCGCCTGGTTGCACCCGCAGCGGTGCGCCGGCGTGGTCGGCGTCAGCGTTCCATTTGCCGGCCGTGGCGTTATCGGACTGCCGGGCAGTCCTTTCGGTGAACACCGCCCGAACGATTACCACCTGGAACTGGCCGGTGAGGGCCGGGTCTGGTACCAGGACTACTTTTCCGCACAGGACGGCATCATCGCTGAGATCGAAGAGGACGTGCGGTCCTGGCTGGTAGGTCTGACCTACACGGTATCGGGTGAAGGGATGCTCGCGGCAACCAAGGCCGCCGTCGATGCCGGCGTGGACCTGGCCGCGATGGACCCCATCGACGTGATCCGGGCCGGCCCGCTCTGCATGGCACAGGGCGCGAAATTGAAGGACGCGTTCGTATATCCCGAAACCATGCCGTCCTGGTTCACCGACGCCGACGCCGATTTCTACGCGGCGGAGTTCGAGCGCTCCGGGTTCGGCGGACCACTGAGCTTCTACCACAACATCGACAACGACTGGCACGACCTGGCAGACCAGGAAGGTAAACCCCTGACGCCGCCCGCACTGTTCATCGGTGGTCAGTACGACGTGGGCACCACGTGGGGAGCCGAAGCCGTCGAGCGTGCCGGCGAGGTGATGTCGAATTACCGGGGCACGCACATGATTGCCGACGTGGGCCACTGGATCCAGCAGGAAGCACCCGAGGAAACCAACCGGCTGCTGCTGAATTTCCTTGACGGGGTCCGCTAGTCATGGTCGAGCTGGCGACCGATTGTCTCGACGAGACCGCGCTTCGGCGGGCATTCGGATGTTTTCCGTCCGGGGTGGTCGCGGTCTGCGCTCTGCTGGACGGGGTTCCGATCGGCATGGCCGCAAGTTCGTTCACGGCGGTCTCCCTCGACCCGCCGCTGGTGTCGGTGTGCATCCAGCACAGTTCGACAACGTGGCCACGGTTACGGGAGCGGCCCTATCTCGGCGTCAGCGTGCTCGCCGAGGGACACGACGCAGCGTGTATCAGCCTGTCGCGCAAGGCCGGAGACCGGTTCGCCGGAGTCACCTGGACCGAGCGGCCGGGCGGCGCGGTAGTCGTGCACGGATCGACGGCGCAGCTGGACTGCCGCCTGCGCGACGAGATCCCGGCCGGTGACCACCTCATCGCCCTGCTCGAAATATGCTCGCTGCAGGCCGATCCCGACGCCCCGCCACTGGTCTTCCACGGGAGCCGTTTCCACCGCCTCGCCCCCTGGGAGCGCGCGTGAAGACTACCGATGTCCGGGTGCGGCGCGCCATCACCGCGATCGGCACCGGGCAGGCCGTCGTTCTCACCGACGGTGCCGACGGCGACGGTTTCCTGGTCTTCGCGGCCGACGCCGCCACGCCCAGCCTGCTTCACTTCACCGTCCGCCACACTTCCGGTTACGTGCGGGTGGCGTTGCCGGGCAGCGAATGTGCGCGACTGCAGCTACCGCCGATGTGCCACGGCGACAACACGGACTGCGTCTCGGTCGACGTGCACGGAACGGGAACCGGCATCTCGGCGGCGGATCGCGCGAAAACCATTGCGGCACTGGGGTCGGCCGCCACCGTCGCATCTGACCTGCAGCGCCCGGGCCACGTCGTCCCGCTGCAGGCCCGCCCCGGGGGGGTGCTGGAACGACGTGGGGTGGCCGAAGCCGCCACCGACCTCGCACGGCTGGCCGGCCGGGGACGGGCCGCGGGATTGTGTGAGATCGTCTCGCGCCGCAATCCGGTACTGGTCGCCCGTGGTGGCGAGTTGATCGAGTTCGCGGTCGAGTATGGGCTCGCAGTGGTCTCCATGTCCGAGCTGGTGGCCTATCGGCGCCGGACCGAACCCCAGGTGATTCGACTGGCCGAAGCGGTGCTACCGACCTGGGCCGGGAATTCGCGCGTGATCGGCTTCCGCGACGTGCACGACGGCGGCGAGCATTTGGCAGTGATCGTCGGCGCCGCCGATGCGGGGGTGCCGGTGCCGCTGCATGTCCATGTCGAGTGTCTTACCGGAGATGTGTTCGGCTCCAAGGCTTGTCGCTGCAGCGGCGAGCTCAACAGTGCATTGAACAGAATGTCCGCGCTGGGCAGCGGAGTCGTGTTGTACCTGCGCCCGGCCGGACCGCCACGCGCCTGCGGTTTGTTCGCGCGGGATGACGCTGGTGACCCCAACGCGGAAGCCGTCGCCTGGATGCTGCGCGATCTCGGGGTGTATGCCCTCAAACTGGCCGACGACATGCCAGGATTTGGTCTGGTGCTGTTCGGGGCTATCCGTGAGCACGGCGTGGATGCTCAGCCGTGGGCAGTTGCGGGCTGAGAATCGGGGTGGGCATATGACGCATCAAGACCTGGCGGGCAAGGCCGCGATCGTCACCGGGGCCGGCGCCGGGATAGGCCTCGCGGTAGCGCAGCGGCTGGCGAGCGAGGGCTGCCAGGTGCTGTGCGCGGACATCGACGCCGCGGCGGCAGAGACCGCGGCCACCAAGATCGGCCATGGCGCGGTCGGTCACCAAGCCGACGTCAGCGATGAAGAACAGGTCATCGCCATGGTGCAGGCGTGTGTCACGCTGTTCGGCGGCGTGGACAAACTGGTCGCCAATGCCGGGGTCGTTCATTTCGCTTCGCTCATCGACACTTCCGTCGAGGACTTCGACCGTGTCATCGGAATCAACCTGCGCGGCGCCTGGCTGTGCACCAAACATGTTGCACCACAGATGATCAAGCGAGGCGGGGGAGCCATCGTGAACATGTCGTCGCTGGCGGGGCACATCGCGGTCGGCGGGTCCGGGGCGTACGGCATGTCCAAAGCCGCGATCAGCCATCTCAGCCGGATCACCGCGGCCGAGTTGCGCGCGTCCAACGTCCGCGCGAATGCGCTGTTGCCCGCCTTCGTCGACACCCCGATGCAGCAGACGGCGATGACGATGTTCGACGAAGCCCTCGGCGAGGGCGGCGCCCGGACGATGATCGCCCGTCTGCAAGGCCGGATGGCCGCGCCCGAGGAGATGGCGAGCATCGTGGCGTTCTTGCTCTCCGACGACGCGTCGATGATCACCGGAACCACTCAGATCGCCGACGGCGGAACCGTTGCCGCGCTGTGGTGAGCCTCCGTGGCGATCGTGAGCGCGGCGTAGCCGGGCGCTGCGGGTCGCCACCAAACCTCCGTGGCGATCGTGAGCGCGGCGTAGCCGGGCGCTGCGGGTCGCCACCGAACCTCCGTGGCGATCGTGAGCGCGGCGTAGCCGGGCGCTGCGGGTCGCCACCGAACCTCAGGACCGGCTGGTCAGAATCGCCAGTGCGAGCGCGGTGATCTCGTCGGCAACCCCGGAATAGCGGGTCAGATGCCAGGTGCGGGCAACGTCTTCGATGAAGCTGATCGCCGCGGCGACCAAAAGGCGCGCCTCGACGGCCGTGGTCGCCGGGATCAGGTCGGTCCAAACCGACTCGCGGTCGGCCTGATTGCGCAGGTAACTGTCACGCACTTCGGCCGAGGCGTACGACAACTCGGTGACACAGACCGCGACCAGGTCGGGCGCGTCCAGGCTGATCCGGACATGCCCCTCGACAAGCCGACGGAGACGTTGTGCCGCTTCGGATTCCAATCGCAACGCACGGATGGCCTCCAGGCTGCGCCATTCGTCAAGCCGTCGAATGAGGCCGTCCAGGATCGCCTGCTTGGACGAGAAGGAGCGATACAGTCCCGGTCCGGCGATGCCTGCGCCCTTGGCGATTTCGCTGGTGCTGACCGCGGGATACCCCTGCGCGCGAAACAGCCGCGCGCCGGTAGCCAGCAGTGTCTCGTAGCGCGAGAACAGCACATCCGTCTCCGTGCGCGCGCCGAGCGGTTTGAGGTCTGCGACCGGGTCCGTCCGCGCTGCCGCCATACAGGCTTGATAGAGAAGGTTTCTGAGTTCTTCGGCCGGCAGTGTCAGGTTGTGCCGGCCCAGGCTGGTCAGGGTGCTGGACACCGCCCACGCGCGCAGTTCGGAATGCGGCGGGCTCAGACCGGGCACCTCCAGCAGAACACTCTCCCGCATCCCGGCGACGATCGCGTTTATCCGGCGCCGCACCTCGGCACGGTCGCCTTCGTTGAGATATCGCGCTTCTCGCTGCCACAGCACCGTCAGGGCGCGGGATGCCACGGCCGCGGCGATGAGGTCCGGCAGGTCGACACTCAACGGCCGGGGCTCGGGTTCCGACTCGCCATCGGAAAGACGGCGCGCACTCTGGTACTGATCCTGTCCGGTCCGGATCGCCTCGGCGAGGAGGGCCTGCTTGTTGTCGTAGTGCCGGTACAGGGCCCGCGCGGTGACTCCGGCCGCCTCGGCGATGTCCTCGAGCTTGACCGAGTGAAAGCCGCGATCGATGAAAAGACCGACTGCCTGGTCGAGGATCTGTTGTTTACGGTCTTTGGGTCGGCGGCGCACGGGCTGGACGACGGTCTCCATCGAGCCGAACCCCTTTCTGCGCGCCGGAACTACAGATCCTGCCAGAGAAGTGTGGCCTAGAGCCGCAGGCCGCTCTGTGCCTCGAAGTCCGCCAGGTCGAAGTAATCGCTGAAGCGGGTGATCTTGCCATCCTTGACTTCGAATACGCCGGTGACCGGCAGCACGACTTTGCGACCGTCGTTCATGGTGAAGTAGTCGATGCGCTCGGCCAGCACCAGACCGGGCGCTGCAGCCAACGAGACGACATCGAGTTTGGCGTAGGAAAAGGCGTCCAGAAAACCCTGGAAAACGGCGCGAATGCCGTCGATGCCCTCGATCGGCTGGACCGGAACGTTGTGATAAACCGCGTCGTCGGCAAAGCCGCCGCAGATCGCATCGAGGTTGCGCGACTCCCAGGACCCGAGAAAGTCGCGGACGAGCCGTTCGCTGGTTTCCCTGGTTTCGGCCATGGAGGCGGCCCTCCTTCGATCGTCTTGTTCGGAGTAATAATGTACATGATTCTTTACTTACCTGCTAGGACAATGGTGTTCAGCAAGAGAGTGCGGAAAAAAGGGATATAAGTGATGGACATAATGGATAGACTTCTCCACTTATTGATCCTTTGGTCAGCGATCCGCCGCAAGGCAGGGCAGTCACCGCGTGATGCCGCGCCAACTCCAAATAGTTTGAGGCTGAACAGTTTCGATCCGCGCCGGATGTTGCCGGTCGACCCGCGATGACGCTGCAGGCGCCGCTAGAGCAGCCCGTCGCATTGGGTATGGTGAGCGCCATGGAGGGCACGCCGTTTGGGCGTTATCGCCTTATCGAGTTACTGGGTCGCGGCGGTATGGGCGAGGTTTGGCGTGCCCACGACACTCAGATGAGTAGGACGGTAGCCATCAAGTTGCTGCCGGCAAATCTGGCGGACGACAAGACGTACCGGGAACGATTCCGTCGCGAGGCGCGGTCAGCAGCGGGGATCGATGAACCCCATGTGGTGCCGATCCACGACTTCGGCGAGGTTGGAGGCCGTCTATATGTGACCATGCGGCTGATTCGCGGCCGCGATCTGCAAATGCATCTCATGAGCGGGGCAATGCAGCCGGAGCGTGCCGTCCACATCACCGAGCAGATCGCCTCGGCCCTGCATGCCGCGCATGAAATCGGGCTCGTGCATCGCGATGTCAAACCGTCAAACATATTGATTACTGATGAAGATTTTGCCTATCTGATCGATTTCGGCATCGCCCGGGCCGCTGCGGAAACTGGCCTGACCAGTACTGGAACCACCATAGGAACCTGGGCTTACATGGCTCCCGAGCGGCTCAATACAGGACAGGCCGACGCTCGGTCAGACGTTTACGCACTAGCTTGCGTTCTTCATGAGGCACTCACCGGCAGACGCCCCTTTCCAGGAGACAGTCTCGAACAGCAGATCGTCGGGCACCTCACGACGCCCCCTCCTCGGCCTTCGGAGCTACATCCCGGAGTGCCCCAATCGTTCGACGCCGTGGTGGCGACCGGTATGGCCAAAGATCCAGCGAATCGATACGGCGACACGAGAGCCCTGGCCCGCGCCGCACGGGCCGCGCTGACCGGTCAATCAAAGTGGCAAATCACCACGCAACCCACTGTGCCGGCCGCGCTATCGCCGACCAAGCGATTCAGCAGCGCCGATTCCCACCTTATTCCGACTCACCGCATCGAACGTCCAACACCACCAGTTGCAGGAGCCAAGCTGAAGTGGAGCCGAGAAGGATGGCTACACAAGGGCACCCATGAAGTAGCCCCCGATGGTGATCCGCGGGTGCCCAGAACCGTCGATGAGATGAAGAAGGACCGTAACTGGTGCCTCATCGGAAGCCAAGCCGATGTACAAGGCGGCTTCTACCGCCGAGAATTGGACGACGGAACACCAATGGGTGGGCAGCCGACCTACACAGCGACGTGGCACCCAATCAACGGTCCGATGCAGACACTGGCTGCTCACGCCAGTAGCAATCAGGCCTACCAGGCATGCGTGCGCCACCACCAAACCCACCAGCGGCGATAGGCTTGTATTTCAACCCAAGTCGGGCACAGAGGCCAACCGCACATAGGCCGACGCGGCCTCCGCGCGATTGGTCGCGTTGAGCTTGCGCAGCACCCTTTTGACGTGTGACTTGACCGTTCCCGCCGAGATCACCAGCTCGTCGGCGATCTGCTGGTTGGTGCGACCGGCCGCCATCAGCCGCAGCACTTCCACCTCGCGCCGTGTCAGCATGGCCATCACCCGCGTCTGGACTTCCGCCAACGACCTCGCGGCCGGACTGCGTTCAACCGGTTCGATCTTGCGGAGGTCCAGATCGGCGTCCTGCAAGGCGCGGGCGGCCTCATCAGCGGACGCCAACGCACGCAACACTTCGCTGTGCTGCCGGCGCATGCGCTCCAGCAGCACCGTGCGCTCGTAGGCATATCCGAAACCTTCAGCGAAGGCCCACACCGTGTCCCGGTCGATCTCGTCCACGATGCGCCCCGAATAGAGCCGGTCGGCGTGCAGAAACCCGATCACCTTGCCCGTCGGCATCACCGGTGCGGCCACGTACGAGTGCGTCAGCGAGAAGTCCACAATCGGCCGGTTGACGCGCGGGTCGTTGCGGGCGTCCCGCACGATCGCGGGCGCGTGACGGCGGATCATCTGAGTCTCGATCAGCATGTGATCCAGCATCGGCGCCACCGACTGTGCGAACGTGACCATCTTCTCCGCACCCGCCGCATCGTCACCGAAATAGGCTGATTCCATGACCATTCGGCCCTCGTGCACCCGGAACAGCACGGCGCGGTCGAATCCGCACGACTCAACCAGCTCGCGCGGGGCCCGGTCGACGATCGTCGCCACATCATCGACTGCGCGCAGCTTGCTCAACGCCTCCTGCACGGCCAACAGCGCGAAGGTCCGCCGCTTCGCGCCGTCCTCGATCAGCTCCCGTTCCAGTGCGCACAGATCCAGCAGCGATTCCAGCGCATCGGTCGCGGACAGCTTCCCGGCCGCTTCGAGTGCATTGCGTACCACCGAGGCCTTGGCGTCGATAGCTTCGGCGACGACCGCCAATGGGTCGTCCGTAGGGTCGACCCCGCACCCGTCAAACGCGTCGCGGTAGCGGCGAGCGGCGTCGGTCTCCCGCAGCGGTCGCGACTGCCAGCCCGGGTGGTCGCCGTCGGCCAGCGTGCCCAGGATCTGGTCATCGATCACGAAGCTCACTGTCCTCCGGCAAGGGCAGTGAAGCCAGAGAATCCGCAAATTCCCCTCCTACGGGGGCAGGAGTCCTCCCCAACGGGGGATCGCTTTGTCGTCACCGCAGGCCGAAGCTGATCGACATGTCATTCACGACCATTCCAGCCATCGAGATGCTGACCACACCCGATGGCATCGCTAACCCGTATCCCCTCTATGACGAGCTGCGCCAGCCCTCTCCCGTTGCGGGATACCGGGATTGGCCCCCGGGGACAGTGCCCGGGGCCGACGAACCAGTCACTGCCTGGGCCCTGTTCCGCTACGACCAGGTCCACGCGGCCGCCCGCGACAGCACCACGTTCTCCTCGCGGGACCCCTTACAGGAGGCCTCGTCCGCACCCAGCCTGATGCTCGTCAACACCGACCCACCCAAACACGAAGTTGAACGAAAGCTGGTCAGCCAGGCTTTCTCGCCACGGCGCGTCAAGCGCCTCGAAGGATGGTTGAGCGAACTGGTACCGCGCCTGCTCGACGACCTCGGCACCGGTGACGTGGAGGTGATGGAGTTCGCCGCCGAGGTTCCCACCCGGGCCATGGTCCGACTGCTGGGACTACCCGACGGCGACCACGTCCGGTTCCGGCGTTGGGCCAACGCGTTCATGCTGTCGTCGACGCTGACACCGCAGGAGCGCATGGCGAGCAACGAGGAGATGGTGGCGACGTTCGCCACTCGACTCGCCGAGCACACGGCCCGGTTGGCGCAACGGCCGCCCGGCGTCGGTGGGGAGGACGGCGGAGAAGATGTGGAAGACGCCGAGGATCTGATCTCCGCGCTCTTGCGCGCCGAGGTCGACGGGCAGCGGCTGACGCCGGAGGAAATCGTGCGGTTCTGCGTCACGCTGGTCGTCGCCGGCAGCGAGACCACGACGTTCCTCATCGGCAACCTGTTGCACGCCCTGGCACGGGAAACCCAGGTACAGATGCGCGTTCGCGCCGACCGCACCCTACTCAACATCTTCATCGAAGAGACGATGCGGCTCGACGGACCACCACAACGCCTCTTCCGTATCGCCACCCGCGACGTCGAGATCGACGGCAAGCTGATCCGCGCGGGGGACTGGGTGGCATTGTTCTTCGGCTCGGCCAACCGCGATCCCGCCGTGTTCCCCGACCCAGGCCGCCTCGACCTCGATCGGCCGAACATCCGCCAACAACTCTCGCTGGGCCACGGCTTGCACTTCTGCCTCGGCGCTGCGCTCGCGCGGCTGGAGGTCATGTCGGTGCTCAACGCTGTGCTGGATCGCTATTCGACGATCACCCTGACCGACGACCCCGGCTCCAAACAGACCGCCAGCCTACTGACCCACGCGTATGTTCGCCTGCCCCTTCACCTTTCATGACGATCATCGAACGCAATATCGCAGCGACCAGAGCCGTCTACGCCGCGGTTCCGGCGGGCGATTTGCAGACCGCACTCACACACCTGGATCCCGAAGTCC
Source organism: Mycobacterium sp. 23 (assembly GCF_048287075.1). Lineage (NCBI taxonomy): Bacteria > Bacillati > Actinomycetota > Actinomycetes > Mycobacteriales > Mycobacteriaceae > Mycobacterium > Mycobacterium sp. 23. The sequence continues at coordinate 238,930 of NZ_JBLVUX010000005.1, read as the reverse complement.
GCATCACCTACTACGGCACCGAAAGCATTCCCTACGCGGGCGATTACCGGGGCATCGAGGAAGCGGTGCGGTTCTTCACCACAGTGGGGCAGCACATCGAGATCGTCGAAATGCAGGCGTGGAAGTTCATCGCTCAGGGTGACGATCTCGCAACCTGGGGGCGACAACGGTTTCGCCGGCCGGCCACCGGACACGAATGGGAATCGGAGTTCGCCCACATCATCACCCTGCGCGACGGTCGCTGGCTGCACTTCCGCGACTTCATGAACTCGGCGCTGACACTGCAGGCTTTCACCCCGGCCGTCAGCCACTAGGGCGGTACCAGCAAGATACATCATTGCCAGCAAGTGGTTATTTGCTTGGCAATTTACCTCACCAAGGCGGAATAATGCGCGTATCGTCTATGGACATGAGCGCCGCGTTCCGCGTACCCTCGCGGATGTCACACGTCCACTTCGACCAGCCCGGGGGGTACGCGGCAACATGGTGATCGCGGTCGGCCAGGCGGCTAAGCCGGTCCGCGCGATCGGCGACTTCTTCGCAATGTCGCTGGACACCTTCCTGGCCATGTTCCGGCCTCCGTTCGCCTGGCGGGAGTACCTGCTGCAGTGTTGGTTCGTCGCCCGGGTGTCAACGCTCCCAGGCATTTTGATGACCATCCCGTGGGCGGTGATTTCGGGTTTTCTGTTCAATGTCCTGCTGACCGACATCGGCGCCGCGGATTTTTCGGGAACGGGCTGCGCGATCTTCACTGTGGATCAGAGCGCCCCTATCGTGACGGTGCTCGTGGTCGCCGGCGCCGGATCCACCGCGATGTGCGCCGACCTTGGTGCGCGAACCATCCGCGAGGAGTTGGATGCGTTGCGCGTAATGGGCATCAATCCGATTCAGGCACTTGCGGTTCCCCGGGTGCTGGCCGCCACCACCATCTCGCTGGCCCTGAGTTCGATCGTGACCGCGACCGGTTTGATCGGCGCCTTCTTCTGCTCGGTCTTCCTCATGCACGTCTCAGCGGGCGCCTGGGTCAGCGGGCTCACCACACTGACCCACACCATCGACGTCATCATCTCGATGATCAAGGCGACATTGTTCGGGCTGATGGCGGGATTGATCGCCTGCTACAAGGGCATGTCGGTGGGCGGTGGCCCCGCCGGCGTCGGCCGGGCGGTCAACGAGACGGTGGTGTTCGCCTTCATCGTGCTGTTCGTGATCAACATCATCGTCACCGCGGTCGGCATGCCGTTCATGGTGTCGTGAGGTGATGCCATGACGATGACTCAAAGCGTTGCGGCCGAATGGAATCGGCTGGGATCCCAGATGCGGTTCTACGTGAGCACCTTGACCGGTATCCCGGATGCCGTCCTGCACTATCGCGGTGAACTGCTTCGGGTGATCGCCCAGATGGGTTTGGGTGTGGGCACTCTCGCGGTCATCGGGGGCACGGTCGTCATCGTCGGGTTCCTGGCCATGACCACCGGGGCGATCGTCGCGGTGCAGGGCTACAACCAGTTCGCCTCGGTGGGAGTAGAGGCCCTGACCGGCTTCGCATCCGCGTTCTTCAACACCCGCGAGATCCAGCCCGGAACGGTGATGGTCGCGCTGGCGGCCACCGTGGGCGCCGGTGCCACCGCGCAGTTGGGAGCGATGCGGATCAACGAGGAAATCGACGCACTCGAGGTGATCGGCATCCGCAGCGTCAGCTATCTGGCGAGCACCCGGGTGCTGGCGGGCGTAATCGTCGCCGTACCACTGTTTTGTGTCGGCCTCATGACGGCCTATCTGGCCGCTCGCCTGGGCACCACGGTCGTCTACGGGCAGGGTTCCGGCGTTTACGACCACTACTTCAACACCTTCCTTCGTCCGACCGACGTCCTCTGGTCGTCCTTCGAAGTCGTCGTGGTGGCCCTGGTGATCATGCTGGTGTGCACCTACTACGGCTACACCGCGCACGGTGGACCGGCCGGCGTGGGTGAGGCCGTGGGCCGGGCGGTGCGCGCGTCCATGGTGATCGCGTCGATCGCGATCGTCATCATGACGCTGGCCATCTACGGCCAGTCCCCGAACTTCCACCTGGCGAGCTAGTCGCGATGAACCGTGGTCCGGGTCGACACCGTCTGCACGACGGGTGGTGGACGCTGATCCTGTTGGCCACCATCGGAATCGTCGTCCTCGTGACGGCGGTGTCCTTCGACGGAACCCTGCGCTCGTACGTACCGGTGACGCTGACCGCGGACCGCTCCGGGCTGGTGATGGACACCGACGCGAAGGTCATGATGCGCGGTGTGCAGATAGGCCGGGTCAGCCAGATCGCTGACGACAAGTCGGGCACCCGGCTCGTCCTGCAACTCGAGCCGGACCAAATGCGTTACATCCCAGCCAATGTCGAGGCGCAGATCAGCGCAACCACCGCATTCGGCGCCAAATTCGTCGAACTGGTCGCACCGCAGCATCCGAGTCGTGCGAGGCTGGCCGCCGGCGCGGCTCTGCACTCGAAGAACGTCAGCACGGAGATCAACACCGTCTTCGAGAACGTGGTCAGCCTGCTCAACGTCATCGACCCGCTCAAACTCAACGCGGTGCTGACCGCGGTAGCCGACGCCGTGCGCGGACAGGGTGAGCGGATCGGAAGGGCCGCCACGGATCTCAACGAAGTCCTGACGGCACTCAACGCCCGCAGCGAGACCATCCGTCGGGACTGGAAGTCGCTGAAGAACTTCTCCGACACCTACGACGCCGCGGCACAGGACATCCTGACCATCCTGGACTCCGCCAGCACCACCAGCACCACCGTCGTCAGCCACGCCAAGGAGCTGGACTCCTTGCTGCTCAATGTCATTGGCTTGTCGAGCTCCGGAACCACCCTGCTGGGCAGGAGCAGGGACGATCTGGTCGCGTCGGTCAACCTGCTGGAGCCGACCACCCGGCTGCTCGGCAAATACAGCCCCGAATACACGTGCTTCCTGCAGGGCGTCACCTGGTACCTCAACAACGGCGGCTACGAGGCATGGGGTGGCGCAGACGGCCGCACACTTCAACTTGATGTGGCCCTGTTACTGGGCAACGACCCGTACGTATTTCCCGACAACCTGCCGCTGGTGGCCGCCAAAGGAGGTCCCGGCGGCAGACCCGGCTGCGGGTCACTGCCCGACGCCAGCAAGAACTTCCCGGTGCGCGAACTCGTCACCAACACCGGGTGGGGCACCGGCATCGACATCCGGCCCAATCCCGGCCTCGGACACCCGTGTTGGGCCGACTATTTCCCGGTCACCCGCGCCGTACCCGAGCCACCGTCCATCCGGCAGTGCCTCCCTGGGCCGGCCGTCGGCCCGAACCCGGGCGGTCCGCCATACGGTGCGGCACTTTACGGGCCCGGGGGAGTGCCGCTGTGGCCCGGAGTACCGCCCGCGGAGGGCCCGCCGTGATCCGAGAAGCAACCACCAGAGCAGGAGAACATCCATGCGGGACAGTCTGAGGGGCGTAGTCCTGCGCCTCGGCGTCTTTCTGGCAGTTTGTCTGCTGACGGCATTCGTGTTGATCGCGGTTTTCGGAGAGGTGCGGTTCGCCGACGGCAAGGCCTACTACGCCGAATTCACGAACGTCTCAAACCTGCGGCAGGGCAAGCTGGTTCGCATTGCCGGCGTGGAAGTGGGCAAGGTGACCAGGATATCGATCAATCCGGACGCAACAGTGCGCGTCGAGTTCACCGCGGACGACTCGGTCACGCTCACCGAAGGCACCCGGGCCGTCATCCGCTACGACAACCTGTTCGGCGACCGCTATCTGGCGCTCGAGGAGGGCGCCGGGAGCCCTGCCGTTCTTCGTCCCGGCCAGACGATTCCGCTGGCGCGAACCAAACCCGCGCTGGATCTGGACGCACTGATCGGTGGCTTCAAACCGCTTTTCCGGGCCCTGAACCCCGACCAGGTCAACGCGCTGAGTGAGCAACTGCTGCAAGCGTTCCAGGGGCAGGGTCCCACCATCAACTCGTTCCTTGACCAGGCCGCGGTCCTGACCAACACGCTGGCCGACCGTGACCAGTTGATTGGGCAGGTAGTCGACAATCTCAACGTCGTCCTGGGTTCGCTTGGCGGCCAGAGCGATCGGCTCGACCAGGCGGTCGTCGCACTCTCCCAACTGGTGCACGGTCTGGCCGAACGCAAGACCGACATCTCCAACGCGGTGGCATACACCAACGCCGCATCGGGATCGATAGCCGATCTGCTGTCCCAGGCTCGCGCGCCGTTCACCAAAGTAGTGCACGAAACCGACCGGGTCGCCGGCATCGCTCTGGCCGACCACGACTACCTCGACAACCTGCTCAACACACTGCCGGACAGATACCAGGCGCTGGTGCGCCAAGGCATGTACGGCGATTTCTTCGCCTTCTACCTGTGCGACGTGGTGCTCAAGGTCAACGGCAAAGGCGGCCAACCGGTGTACGTCAAGGTGGCCGGGCAGCCGACGGGACGGTGCGCGCCGAAATGAAAAGCTTCGCCGAACGCAACCGGCTGGTCATCGGGACGACGGGCATCGCACTGGTCACCGCGGCGGTGGTGGGCGCCCTGCAGTACCAGCACCTACCGTTCTTCGACCACGGCAAGGCCGTCTCAGCCTATTTCGCCGACGCGGGCGGCCTGCGGACCGACAACACCGTCGAGGTATCCGGCTACCCGGTGGGCAAGGTGTCCAGCATCGAGCTCGACGGACCGGGCGTGCTGGTCACGTTCAACATCGACACCGACGTTCGACTCGGCGACCGCACCGAGGCGGCGATCAAGACCAAGGGCCTGTTGGGCAGCAAGTTCCTCGACGTCCTACCGCGGGGCGACGGCCGGCTCACCGGCCCGATCCCGATCGAGCGCACCATGTCGCCCTACCAATTGCCGGACGCCCTGGGCGATCTGGCCACCACCATCAGTGGATTGAACACCAGCCAGCTGTCCGCGTCGCTGGACACGCTGTCGCAAACCTTCGCCGACACACCGGCAGACTTCCGGAACGCGGTCAAGGGGGTGGCCAGGCTCGCGCAGACCCTCGACGAGCGCGATGCCCAATTGCGCAGCCTTCTCGATAATGCGGCGAAGGCGACGGGCGTGCTTGCCAAGCGCACCGACCAGATCGTCGACCTGGTGCGCGACACCAACGCGGTGCTGGCCCAGCTGCGCACGCAGAGCGCGGCGCTGGATCAGATCTGGGGGAACATCTCGGCGGTGTCGAAGCAGTTGCAGGGTTTCATCGCCGAGAATCGTCAGCAGCTGCGCCCGGCGCTGGACAAGCTCAACGGCGTCCTGGCCATCGTCGAGAATCGCAAGGAACGCCTGCAGCAGGCCCTTCCGTTGCTCAATTCCTACGTGATGTCGCTCGGCGAATCACTATCGTCGGGCCCGTTCTTCAAGGCCTATGTGGTCAACCTGTTGCCCGGTCAGTTCGTCCAGCCGTTCATCGGCGCCGCCTTCTCCGATCTCGGACTGGATCCGGCGACCCTGCTGCCGTCGCAACTGACGGACCCCCCGACCGGTCAGCCGGGCACCCCGGCGTTGCCGGTCCCGTACCCGCGGACCGGTCAGGGCGGCGAACCGCGACTGAATCTGCCCGACGCGATCACCGGAAACCCCGGCGATCCGCGTTACCCGTACCGTCCGGAGCCGCCGGCCCCGCCGCCCGGTGGGCCGCCGCCCGGGCCACCGGCCCGGCAACCGGGAGGCACTCCATGACGGCCAGGTTGCGCCGTGCCCGCTCGGTGCTGGCGACCACCCTTGCGCTGGTGTTCGTCGCCGGGGTGATCGTCGCGATGCGGACCGCCGGTGAAACCGAACGGACGGTGGTGGTCGCCTACTTCGACAACAGCAGCGGCCTGTTCGCCGGAGACGACATCCGCATCCGCGGAGTGCCGGTGGGCAAGATCATCAAGATCGAACCGCAACCACTGCGCTCCAAGATCACGTTCTGGTTCGACCCCCGGCACAAGGTTCCCGCCGATGCCAAGGCGGCGATCCTGTCACCGCAACTGGTGACCGGCCGGGCGATTCAGCTGACGCCGCCGTATTCCGGCGGACCAGCCATGGCCGACGGCGCGGTCATCCCGCAGGACCGCACCGCGGTGCCGGTCGAATGGGACGACCTGCGCAACCAGCTGCAGCGGCTCACCGAGTTGCTGAAACCCACTCGCCCCGGTGGCGTCAGCACACTGGGTGCTCTTATCAACACCGCGGCGGACAATCTGCGGGGCCAGGGCGCCACCATTCGCGACACCATCATCAAACTGTCCCAGGCGGTTTCCGCGCTCGGCGACCACAGCAACGACATCTTCGCGACCCTGAAGAATCTGTCAACTCTGGTGACCGCACTGCACGACAGCGCGGACCTGCTCGAGCACCTCAACCAGAACCTGGCCTCGGTTTCGTCGCTTCTGGCCGACGATCCGCACAAGGTTGCCGCGGCGGCCGAGGACCTCAACGCCGTCGTCGCCGACGTGCAGAGCTTCGCCGCGGACAACCGCGAGGCCATCGGCACGGCCTCGGACAAACTCTCGTCGATCACCCAGACGCTCGTCGCGAGCCTCGACGACATCAAGCAGACCCTGCACATCAGTCCGACCGTGTTGCAGAACTTCAACAACATCTTCGAGCCGGCCAACGGATCGCTGACCGGAGCGCTGGCCGGTACCAACATGGCCAATCCAATTGCCTTCCTGTGTGGGGCAATTCAGGCGGCATCGCGACTGGGCGGCGAACAGGCCGCGAAGCTCTGTGCGCAGTACATGGCTCCGATCGTCAAGAACCGCCAGTACAACTTCCCGCCACTGGGGGAGAACCTGTTCGTCGGCGCCCAGGCCAGACCCAATGAGATCACCTACAGCGAGGACTGGATGCGCCCTGACTTCGTCCCGCCGGGTCCGACGGTGCATCCCGACCCCGCGGCGGGCCTGCCCGGCTTGATGCTGCCGCCCGGAGATGGCTCATGAACAGGCTCGTGGCCCTCGTGCTGGCGCTCTCCCTCGCAGTCTCCGGTTGCGCCTGGCATGGACTGAACTCACTGCCACTGCCCGGCACGGAAGGCAATGGGTCCGGTTCCTACCTGGTCTCGGCGCAGATGCCCGACGTCAACAACATTCAGGCCAACTCGCGGGTCCGCGTCGCGGACGTCACGGTCGGCCATGTGACCAAGATCGAGCGCCAGGGCTGGCATGCCCTGGTGACCATGCGACTCAACGGCGACGTCGAGCTGCCGGCGAACGCCACCGCCAAGATCGGCACCACCAGCCTGCTCGGCTCGTATCACATCGAGCTGTCGGCACCGAAAGATCAGGCGCCGCAGGGGAAGCTGAGTGCCGGCGCCGTGATCCCGCTGTCTCGCGGCAGTGCCTATCCGAGCACTGAGCAGACGTTGGCCGCGTTGTCCCTGGTACTCAACGGCGGCGGACTGGGCCAGATTCAAGACATCACCGAGGCATTGAGCACCGCGTTCCGCGGTCGTGAGCATGACGTGCGCAGTTTGATCGGTCAGCTGGACCAGTTCTCCGCATACCTCAACGATCAATCCGGCGACATCATCGCCGCCACCGAGAGTTTGAACCGACTCGTCGGCAAATTCGCCGCTCAGCAACCCGTCCTGGACCGCGCGCTGGCGACCATCCCCGACGCGCTCGCGGTGCTCAATGAGGAGCGCGGTAAACTCGTCGAGGCCGCCGATCAGTTGAGCAAGTTCAGCGCTTTGACAGCGGACTCGGTCAACAAGACCAAGTCCAGCGTCCTCAGTGAATTGGCGCAACTGGGCCCGGTTTTGGAGTCGCTGGCCGATGCCGGTCCGAGCCTGACCCGATCGCTGTCCCTGCTGGGCACCTTCCCGTTCCCGAACGAGACGTTCCAGAATTTTCAGCGCGGCGACTACGCGAATCTGACGGCGATCGTCGACCTCACGCTCAGCCGGATCGACCAGGGGATCTTCACCGGCACCCGGTGGGAGTGCCATCTGACCCAGTTGGAGCTGCAGTGGGGCCGCACCATCGGCCAGTTCCCGAGTCCGTGCACCGGAGGCTTCCGGGGCACCCCGGGCAATCCGCTGACGGCCCCGTACCACTTCGAGCAGGGGCCCTAGTGTTACACCTACCGCGGCGAATCATCATCCAGCTGGCCGTTTTCGGCGTGATCGCGCTCAGCGTACTGGCCGTGACGTTCCTGCACTTCGTCAAATTGCCGGCGATGTTGTTCGGCGTCGGCAGATACACGGTGACGATGCAACTGCCGGAATCCGGTGGTCTTTACGGCACCGGCAACGTCACATACCGCGGCTTCGAAGTGGGCCGGGTGGAATCCGTGCGGCTCACCGACGCCGGCGTCGAAGCGGTGTTGTCACTGAAATCGGGCATCGATATCCCGTCCGATCTCAAGGCGGAGGTGCACAGCCACACCGCGATCGGTGAGTCGTACGTAGAACTGCTGCCCCGCAGCGCCAGTTCGCCGCCGTTGAAAGACGGTGACGTCATCGCGCTGGCCAACACCTCGGTGCCACCTGATATCAACGGCTTGCTCAGCGCCGCGAACTCCGCGATAGCCGCGATACCACGCGACAACCTGCAGACCGTTGTCGACGAATCTTACACGGCCGTAGGCGGATTGGGTCCCGAACTCTCCCGGCTGGTCACCGGTTCGACGACCCTGGCCATCGATGCCCGCAAGAACCTCGACCCACTGCTGACGCTGATCGACCGGGCGCCACCGGTGCTCGACTCCCAGACGCACACCTCCGATGCGATCGCGGGGTGGGCATCGCACCTGGCCACCGTCACCGCGGACCTGCAGGCACATGACGGCGCGGTCGGCGGCGTCATCGACCGCGGCGGTCCGGCCCTGCAGGAAGTGCGTCAGCTGATCGAACGTGTGCAACCGACGCTACCGATCCTGCTGGCCAACCTGGTCAGCATCGGCCAGGTGGCAGTCACCTATCAAAACGACATCGAACAACTGCTCGTCGTGTTCCCGAGGTCGATCGAGGCCGAACAGGCAGGGATCCTGGCCAATCTGAATACCAAGCAGGGATATCGGGGGCAGTACTTGAGTTTCAACCTGAACCTCAACCTGCCGCCGCCGTGCACGACCGGATTCCTGCCGGCCCAGCAGCAGCGCATCCCGACCTTCGAGGACTACCCGGGCCGCCCGGCCGGCGATCTCTACTGCCGGGTGCCCCAGGACTCGCCGCTCAATGTGCGTGGCGCACGGAACATCCCGTGTGAAACGGTGCCCGGCAAACGCGCGCCCACGGTGAAACTGTGCGAGAGCACTGAGCAGTACGTGCCGCTCAACGACGGCTTCAATTGGAAGGGCGACCCCAACGCGACGCTGTCCGGCCAAGGGATTCCACAGCTGCCACCCGCGGCCGCGCCGCTGCCCACGCCACTTCCGATAGCCGCCGCCGAATACGACCCCGCCACTGGCACTTACACCGGACCCGATGGGCGCCAGTACACCCGATCAGATCTGGCTCAACCCGCGCCGAAGGACAGAACATGGCAATCGATGCTGCTGCCGCCGGGCAACTGAAGATCCGGGCCGGAAGAACTCTGTCTCCCCACGGATGGGCGACCGTGTTCGGCGTGGTCGCGGTCGTCGTCCTGGCAACGCTGACGTCCTGGCTCGGTTTCCGCGCCCACCAGTCGCAACAAGCTCAGGCCCAGCGCAATCAGTTCCTGCAGGTGGCCAGGCAGGGCGCGCTGAACCTGACGACCATCGATTGGCAGCACGCCGACGTTGACGTGCGGCGAATCCTGGACGGCGCAACGGGGGAGTTCTACAACGACTTTGCCCGGCGGTCAGGGCCGTTCATCGAGGTGCTGACGCAAGCCAAGGCCAGCACGGTCGGCACCATCACCGAGGCCGGGCTGGAATCGCAGGCCAACGATTCTGCGCAAGCACTGGTGGAGGTGTCGGTGCGGACGTCAAATGCCGGCGAAGCCGAACCGGTTCCACGGATGTGGCGAATGCGGATCACAGTTGCGAAGATCGGCGATCAAGTCAAGGTTTCCAACGTAGGATTCGTGCCATGAGCGCGATCAAGTGGTCGCGGGTGCTCACCTACGGGCTGCTGCCGGCGCTGGCGTTGTCGCTGGCAGCCGCTGCCGGCTGGCTGAAATGGCAGGACACCTCCGTGCGCGACGCGGTTGTGGCACGTGCGGAATCCACGCGCGCCGCCAGCGAGGGAACCGTCGCGCTGTTGTCCTACAAGCCCGACACCGTCCAGCAGGATCTCGATGCCGCACGCGCCAGGTTGACCGGTAATTTCCTGGATGCTTACCGCCAATTGACCCGTGACGTCGTGATTCCCGGCGCCAGACAAAAGCAGATCTCAGCGGTGGCGACCGTCGGGGGAGCCGCATCGGTTTCGGCCACCGACAGTCATGCCGTGGTGTTGCTGTTCGTGAGCCAGACCGTCACGGTGGGCCAGGACGCCCCGACCAGCACCGCATCCAACGTGCGGGTGACCCTCGATAAGCGGGACGGGCGTTGGCTGATCTCGCATTTCGACCCGGTCTGAGGTGATGTCGATGCGCCGGTCCGGCTTTCTCATACTCGTGGGAGCACTGTTCCTCGCAGGCGCGGCACCCCGTGCCAACGCGGATGCGGTGGCCTATCTGGTCAACGTCACCATGCGTCCCGGCTACGGCTTCGCCAATGCCGATGACGCACTGAGGTATGGAAACAGTTTGTGCGACAGGATTTCCGAGGGAAGCAGCTACGCTTCGCTGATCGGCGATATCAAGACCGACTTCAACACCACCGACGAATATCAGGCGTCTTATCTCCTGAGTCAGGCTGTCAACGAGTTGTGCCCCGCGCTGATTTGGCAGCTGCGAAACTCCGCGGCCAACTATCGGATTGGAGACTGACATGCGGCGCCTCATGCTCACACTCTCAGCGCTGCCTCTTGCCGCCGTGGCGGGGGTGCCCTGCGCGCACGCGGACAATAAGCGCCTCAACGACAGCTTGGTCGCCAACGTTTTCACCGTCCAGCACCAGGCCGGCTGCACCAACGATGTCAGGATCAACCCGCAGCTGCAGCTGGCCGCACAATGGCACACGCTCGATGTGCTGAACAACCGAAACCTGAACGGAGATATCGGGACCGACGGATCCGCGCCCCAGGACCGGGCGGCCGCTGCCGGCTATCGCGGGAAGGTCGCCGAAACGGTGGCGATCAATCCCGCCATGTCGATCAGCGGCGTCGAGTTGATCAACCAATGGTATTACGAGCCGGCGTATTTCGCGATCATGTCCAATTGCGCCAACAGTCAGATCGGCGTGTGGTCGGAGAACAGTCCGGATCGGACGGTCGTGGTCGCGGTCTACGGGCAACCGGATGTGGCAGTGGTCCCGCCGTCCAGGCCCTCGTCCGTTGTGCCCGTGCATGAGAACGTTCCCCTTGATCCTCGACCGGATTACGACGCCACCGACGAGATCGAGTACGCCGTCGACTGGTTTCCGTGGATCCTGCGTGGCGTGAACCCGCCTCCGGGAATACCGCCGGAGTAAGTCGCCAGTCATCGGATCGGCTTTCCGGGAGTCGCAGTCCCTGGTGTCACAGGCGTACCAGGAAGCGGCTGGCACTAGGCCGTGGAAAGTGATATCGCCGGTGATACCAATACCTTTCGGGCCGCGCGCGTACATAGAATCCCGCCGACACACCGAGCGCGATGGCAGTGTGTGCACTCTCGGCACCGCGGTTCTCCGTGAGCGAAATACGCCGCTGCTGAGAGGGTTTGGCGCGAAAAGTTGTCAGTGCCCCTTCGTAAAATCGGGGGCATGGCATCGAGTGCGCGTGAAGAGATCGTGGAGGTCTTCGATGCACTCGACGCCGCTGTTGATCGCCTGTGCGACTTGACGTTCGACGCGTTCACCACCCCGGAGTTCCTGCGCGGCATGGAGCGCCTGGAAAAGGTGCACCGGCGGATGCGCACCCCCCAGCACACGTTGATCAACCACCTCAAAACCCAAGCCAACGAAGAGGAACTCGGCGCCAAACTGCCCGCGGCGCTGGCCGAGCGGCTGCGGATCACCAAAGCCGACGCCAACCGGCGCATCGCCGAAGCCGACGACCTCGGCCAGCGCCGGGCACTGACCGGGGAGCCGTTGGCGCCGCTGCTGACCGCCACCGCCGCCGCCCAACGCCAGGGCCTGATCGGCGATGCGCACAGGAGCAGCTGCCTACCCAACAGGATCTCCGTGGCCTACGCGCTGACGTGAAGCGCCTGGACAACAAGCGCGACAACCTGGAAACCCGAGTGCTTCGGCACTTCCCCAAAGCCCCCCACCAGACCCCCCACCGCCCCCGGTGGCCTCGTCAGAGCAAGCGCACCTCTTCCGCTCAGCTCCGAGGTCATCGGGGGCCTTTTGCCGTTTCTGGACTACCGGCATGAAGATGCGAAGAGTTTGCCGATTCGGCCCCTCTGTTGCAAACGCTCGTCGTAGGCTCCCTGCCTGCATCCAGCAAACAGGGAGGTTGAGGGGTCATGTCGGTTCGCAGTGTTCTGGCAATGGTGGTCGTAGCTTTCGGTGTCCTTGGTGTTGCTCCGGGGGCGCAAGCCGCTCCTGCGCCACTCACTCCGCAGAGTCAGCAGAATGCGGTGCGCACGGCAAAGGACTACCTGGACATGGCAGGCTACTCCCGTGCCGGGCTCATCAAGCAGCTGCAGTACGAGGGGTTCTCAGTCGCAGACGCCACCTATGCCGTGGACAGCCTGAGCGTCGACTGGAACGCACAGGCAGTGCGAACCGCGAAGGACTACCTGGACATGTCGGGTTATTCCCACAGCGGACTGGTCAAGCAGCTCATGTATGAGGGGTACACCGCCGCGCAGGCGGAGTACGGAGTTTCTGCTGTCGGGCTGTAGCCCCAGACCATGGAAGTCGCCATCCTGCTCTGGCTGTTCTGCGCGGCCATCGGAGCCGCAATCGCAAAGTCCAAGAACCGCCACTGGTCAGAAGGCCTACTGCTGGGTGGATTGCTCGGCATCATCGGCGTCATCATCGAGCTGTTCATGCGCTCCCTACCGCCGAGTGCACCGCCACCAGGGTGGTATCCCGACCCTGAAGGCAACGGAAACCAGCGGTTCTGGAATGGCACCGAGTGGAACGCCCTGCCGCCCGCCAAAAGCAGCACTTCGAAAGCAGCTGAGCGGACCAAGAAATGCCCCGACTGCGCGGAGACAATCCTAGCCGCAGCCAAGGTCTGCAAGCACTGCGGGTATCGCTACGCCGCTCCCAGCGCGCCCACGGCATCTGGGCCGCGCGCAGTTTCGCAGGGGAAGTTGGTGAAAGTGAAGTGCCACATCTGCCAGCACGTGCAGACGGTTCCACCCAGCGCAGCCACCTTTCCGTGCGAGCAATGCAACGCCAAGCTGAAGCGCCGAACCACCGCCAGTTAGAGCAGCATCATGACCGAATCACCTGCGGGTCCCGAGGGACGCTTCCAACCGACCCCCGAACAGCGCCGCATCATCATTGCGGTGGTGGTGGTGATCATCGCAGTGGTTCTGACGCTCATGGGGGTCAAGCTCGACAGCGCAGAGCGGACTGGCCCACCACCCCGAAGTCCAGTTCTCACTAGCGACCCTGCCACTACCAACCTGCCGCACCACTACAAGAACTGCTCCGAGGCCTGGGCCGATGGCAAGACCAACATCCCCCGGGGAGATCCCGACTACCACCCTGCCCTTGACCGCGATGGGAACGGCTGGGCGTGCGAGAAGGGTAGGGGCTAGCGTTTTCAATCGGGTGCGGATTCAGCCTTCACCATCTCCTCAACTCGCTGCCTGACCACCTTGAGGTGCTCGGCCAACTCCTCTTCAGTGAGCGGTTTGAGGCTGCGCTCCGGCTCTTTTAGGCGCTCCTCCGACATTGAACGCTGTGCACCCATACGCCTAATTGCTTCCACCACGTGGTCCGCCGCCCCTTTCCCAACAAGGACATCGCGGACGCTCATGGTGGTCTCGGTGGCATTCCGAGCATCGGTCATCTCTTACCCCACAGGAACTCGGTCACATCATCCAGATCAAGGCCGAAGTCACTCAGACCTGCTCGGGCCACCGCGCCATTGGTCTGACGATCCTCGACCCGGTAGGTACAGACAAATAGTTTGTCGAGAGTGGCGCGCCGAATGGCTACCGCCCGCCCACTTGGATCACGGCCAACACGTTCCACCACCCGGAAAAGCTGTTCGCCCCCGACCCCAACGAAGAAGACGACGAACCCGCTTGACCGTCCGCAGCAAGTCAGAACCCTGGGTTCACAGCTCAGGAACGTTGGCGTGCCGTGACTCCACTACGCTCATCGCAACAACTCGCCGCCAATGCGAAGGAGATTCGCCGATGATAAGCCTTTCCACCCGCGTGGCGGCAGGCCTGCTTGCCGGTCTGACGACACTCTTCTTGGCCGCGTGCAGCAGCAAGTCGACCATCAAACCCGAAGGGGCAGCACAATCGGTCGTCGACGTCGTCGCCAAGCGCAGCGGTTTCCGTCCGACGGACGTGAGCTGCCCGTCGGGCGTGGAAGCCAAAGTGGGCCAACAGTTCGACTGTCACTTCACCGGGCCGGAGGGCAAGCCCTACACCGCGCACATGCGCGTCATCAAAGTTGACGGCGAGCAAGTGCTGTACGACGTCGACTCCCGACCTAGTTAGGCAGCCGATCGGCGGTGGCGGCCAACACCTCCCGGCACCCCGTCCACATCCGCGCGATGATGTCGGCGGCCGGCGGAAGATCGTCGATACGTCCGGCCACCTGACCGGTATTTGCCACGCTGGCGTCCATGTCTCCCTCGAAGTAGAGCCGCTGCACCCGTTGCAGCGCCGCACCGCCTTCCTCGAAAGACCCTGCGGCATCAAGCTTTTCAGCGGCAGCCGTCCGGATCACCCGCATCATCCGTCTACCGTCGAGGGGCAGCAGCACCGTGCCCGTCTCGTCGGCGCGGACCACCGCCTGCTTGAGGTTGCCGTGCACCGGCGAGTCCGCGGAGGCCAGCAAGCGGGTGCCCATCTGCACCCCGTCAGCGCCCAGAACCAACGCGGCGGCCATCGATCGGGCGTCGCAGATGCCGCCCGCCGCCACGATCGGCACGTTGACATGTGCTGCCACCAGCGGCAATAGCACCATCGTCGAGGCTCCGAAGCGGTTCTTGAACCCGCCTCCCTCAACCCCTTCAACCACCACGCCGTCCACGCCGGCGTCCACGGCCTTCCGCGCCGCCACCAACGTGCCGACCACATGAAAAACGGTGATACCGGCGTCATGCAGCCGGGCGGTGAACAGCCCCGGGTCGCCCGCCGACGTGGTGACGAAGCGAATATTGTTGGCAACCAATAGATCTACGACCGCCGGGTCGCGATTGAAGAGCAGCGCGATGTTGGCCCCGACGGGGCGGTCGGTCAATTCGTGCACCCGCTGCACATCGGCACGGCCCTGATCCGAGGTGGTCTCGATGATGCCGAGCGCCCCTGCGTTGGACACCGCCGCCGCCAGTTGCGCACCGGCGATGTAGGTCATCGGCGCCTGGATGATCGGGATGTCGATACCCGCCAACGCACACAACCGGTTGGTCTGATCAATCGGCATGGGGCCCTCCACGTTTGGTGTCCCGCGGGTCGATCAGGTCACGGAAACCCTCAGCGCGGATCACCGACGCGCCGAGGCACCGGACCCGCTCGGTCAGCGCTCTGTCTGATGTCACGACCCGGATGTCACTGGGCCGAGGATCGGCTCGGACCAACCGGACGATCTCGTCATCCGCCGAATTGGCCGCCGCCCTTGGCGCGTACGCCACCTCGATCGTCGACGAGCCGATCGGCGTCGACGGCGGGCGCTCGAACACCACCGTGACGGCTGCCTGCTCAGCCTGAGCCCACCTGTCCAGCCTGTCCGCCAGCACCACCATGGCGCGCTGGCGATCTTTCCACCAGCCGTCCGGACGACTCCCGATCACATTCATCCCGTCGACGATCCACCGCACACCTCACGGTACGACTCTCGATGCGGCGAAGCTCAGAACCACCGACGCCGACGGGTGGTCCTGGCATAGTTCTGGGCGCTTTCCTCCAGAGCCCCCAGCGCGTTGATGATTTCCAGTTGCGACAGGATCATCAGGCCGTTCAGTTGCTTGAGCCGTTCAGGATTGGCGGCAACCGACTCTTCGTCGTCGACGTAGATGAGCAGAAAATCCCGCAGCGCCTGACTGCCCTTCATCCGCTCGGGGACCTTCATCTGCCGCAGGACAGTGGCCATCTCGGGCTCGTCGGTCACAACAGCGCTCCTTCACGTCGAGTGTCACGCGTTAGCGTAGATCCCTCGACGGAGAAAAAGTCAGAGCAGCCGCTGCCCGGCCTGGTCGTCTTCGCCGTCGCGCTGACGGTCATCGTGGTCGTCCGCGGGCGCGGTAGACGACGCCAGACTCGCTTTCGAGGCGCCGCCGGATGCGCCGGCGCCACTCATCCCACTGCCCAGCGGGGCCGCTCCGCTCATCGCTGAGGAGCCGGCGTTGGCGACCGCGGACGTCGTCGCCGGTGACGCCGCCTCAGCCGCTAACCCGGCTACCACGGGATTGCTCGCCGCCGCGCCGAGTTCGCTCTGCAACGCCGCGGCACCCAGGCCGCCACCGCCGATGCTGGCCGCGCTTGCCGACCCGAACCGCGACATGGTGGCGGTGCTGAACGCCAACGCGCCCGCCGCCGAATCGTCGGATTCGCCGTACATTCGCGCGATGTCGGTCAACGTGCTCCCGGCCCGCATCAGTTCTTCCTGAGCCGCGGCGTTCGAGGCGAGCATCGTGGCGGCCTCCTGCGCGAACGCCATGACGGCCTGCATCGAGACCTCTTCACCTCCCGCAGGTATCAGTCCCGACAACACCGACATGGCCGCCGTCGAACCGGCGCTGACGCCCTGGCTGCCCATGTCGACCAGTTGCGAACCGATGTCGCCCGCGGCCGGATCGTGGGACATGGAATCCATTGCCATCTGCGTGCTGCTCCTGTGTTTGTGCGCGGCTACCCGGCGAACCCGCCCGTCCAGCCGCGCTGGACAACATCTCAATTCTAAGGTCCCCGGGGGGGCCCTCGAAGCACTTTCTGACGCGGCCGCACCAACGATGAGCACAATGCGCAAAAGCACGAAATCGTCGCTTACTCCGACTATCGCCCACAACGGCGACACGGCGGCCATCGCGCCCTAGGTTCGCTCTCAACAACGCCGTTGATCACGCGAAATGCGGTCGCAGATCCGGAACCGCACACCCCAGGAGAACAACAGATGCAACCCATGACATTCGATCCGGTGGTCGGCGACATCGGCGCACAGGTGGTGCAGCTCGGAATCAGCAGCCTGCAGGCCGGAGAGCACGCGCAACTGTCGATCACCGGCCTGGCACCCGCCGGCGCCGACGACGTATCAGTGCAGGCCGTGGCCGCTTTCCACCAGGAAGCCGCATCGATGCTGGCGTTGCACCGAGCCGCTCAGGAAGAACTGGTGCGCACCGGCACGGCTTTCACACAGATCGCGCAGACCTACACCGACGCCGACCGGTCGGCGGCTGATTCCCTGGTTATCAATTCGCTTCCGATGTCGAATCCGTGGGCCAGCGAATAAACCCGATATTTCCCAAAAACAAGGAGTCACAAATGCGCAGCCATTGCAATTCCGGCGAAACCGTCGACAACGTTATTGATCTCGCTGACCAAGCCATGTTCCTGGGGGAGCAGGCCACCGGAGCCACCGGCCTCCTGCAGTGCGCGTGGGTCTACCACCGCACGATCGACCTCGATGGACTCCGGACGTTCCATCAGCATCTGCAGCACGGCCGCCTGCGCCGCAGCATCGAACGCTCGCCGTTGCCGTTCGGCCGCCACCGGTGGGTGGCTCCGAAGAAGTTCTCGGACATCGAGATCGCGGCGGCCGCGCGGCCGCGTGCGGAGTTCAATGCCTGGCTCGTCGAGCAGGCTCACACTCCTCTGGACGCCGAGCACGGGCCGCCGTGGCATCTCGCGGTGCTTCCGTTCGCCGAGGGCGGCGCTGGTGTAAGCCTGGTGCTCTCCCATTGCCTGGCCGACGGCCTGGGATTGTGCGAAGCGCTGGCCGACGCCGCTTCCGGCCGCGACGATGCCATCCGCTGGCCCGCGGCCCGGTCACGCCGGCGCTCGCGGGTGCTGCGGGCCGACATTCGGCAAACGGCCCGCGACCTTCCTGCTTCCGCCCGAGCCGTTGGCGCTGTCGCACGGTTAGCGTGGCGGGAACGCGGCGCCGCCGGGCCGGCGTCCACGGGGCGGTCCGTCAAGGACGAACCGATCGCGATGCCGATGACGACGGTATTCCTCGATGGCGACGAGTGGGATGCCCGCGCGCAGGCCATCGGCGGCACCACCAACACGCTGTTCGCCGCGGTGGCGGCCCGGCTCGCGCAGCGGGTGGGACGGGTGGCCGCGGACGGTTCACTGGTGCTGGCCATGCCCGTCAATGAGCGCATCCCCGGCGACACCCGGGCAAACGCGGTGACCAATGCCGACATCCTCGTCCCGCGGGTGCCTCCCGCGAATGACCTGCGCGAGATGCGGACGACGATCAAGGAAGCGCTGATCCGCCACAACGAGGTTCCCAACGAGCGATGGGCCCTGATGCCGTTGGTCCCCTTCCTGCCGAAACGATTGGTCAAGAAATTGGTCGGGGTCGCGGCCGGTACCCCGAGCACCGTCGTCACATCCAACGTCGGCGCGATCGACCCCGCGGTCACCCACGCCGACGGCACGCCGGCCGACTGCTTCGCCATGATGTCGTTGTTCCCCGGTGTGACGACATCGATGATGAGCAGCACGGGAGGACGATTGGCGTTGGCTTCCGGACGAGTGCACGGTCGACTGTTCATCTCGGTGCTTGCCTACCAGCCCGACCGGCTCAATTCGAATGACGTTCTGCGACAGGATATTCTGAGAACACTGCAGGAGTTCGCCCTGACCGCCAGCTGCGACTGGCCACACCCCGGCCCAGTCGACGAGGCCGCCTAGCATGACGATGCTGGGCCGGATGCTGGTGCGCGCGCCGTGGGTTGTGATCGGCGCCTGGCTCGCTGGGCTCGCCGTGTTGCTCGTGGCGTTCCCACCCCTGACCCAAGTGGTGGAAAGCCGCACGGTACAGCCACTTCCACCCAAGGCGATGGCTGCGGCGGAGCAGATGGCCAGAGATTTCGGCGAATCCGCACAGAACACCCTGGTGGTAGTGCTCACCGACGAGCGGGGCCTGCAACCCGGCGACGACAGTGCGTACCGCAAGCTGGCGGCCGCGTTGCGCGACGACACCGCCGACGTCACCGCCGTGCAGGACATGTACAGCGCTCCTGCCCTTCGCCAGGTCATGGTCAGCCCGGATCACAAGGCCTTCTTTCTGGCGGTGACGTTGCGCGCGCCGACCGGCTCACCGCAATCCTCACAGGCCTACCAACGGATTACGCGTATCGCCAAGCAAGCCGGCGCCGGTACTTCGCTGAGCACCGATGTGACCGGACAGCCGGCCGTGCTCGGCGATCTGTCGATCGTCACCGAGCACGACATGCATCTGATCGAGATCGCTACCGCGTTACTGGTGCTGACCATTCTGTTGGTGATCTACCGGCGTCCCGTCACCGTGCTGCTGCCGCTGGTCACCATTGGGATCTCGGTGGTCTGCGCACAGCGGGTCGTGTCCGGACTGAGCGAAATCGGCCTGGGAGTCTCGGCGCTCACGATCGTCATGATGACCGCGGTGATCGCCGGTGCCGGAACCGATTACGCCGTCTTTCTGATCAGCCGGTATCACGAGCACCTGCGGTCGGGCATGGACTCCGATGTCGCCGTTACCACTGCGTTGACTTCGATCGGAAAGGTCATCGCCGCCTCGGCAGCCACCGTCGCCGTCACGTTCTTCTCCATGGTCTTCACCCGACTGCCGGCATTCACGTGCGTCGGCCCGGCGCTTGCGGTTTCGATTGTGGTGTCGTTCGGCGCCGCCGTCACGCTGCTGCCCGCGATTCTGGTGCTGGCAGGCCGGCGAGGATGGGTGGCGTCGCGGCGCCCCCTGACCGACCGGTTGTGGCGACGCTCGGCTGCGCAGATCGTTCGGCGGCCCAAAGTCCATCTTGTGGTGAGCCTTTCGGTTCTCGTCGCATTGGCCGCCTGTGTGACGCTGCTGCGTCCGACCTTCGACGACCGTTCCCAGCTGCCGGCATCGGCGGAGAGCAACCTCGGCTTCGCGGCCATGGAACGTCACTTCGGTGCGAGCACACTACTGCCGCAGTACATTTACGTGCATTCGCCCCGAGACCTGCGTAACCCGCAAGCGTTGGCCGACCTCGAGCAGATGGCGCAACGGGTGTCTGCACTACCGGACATCGCCGCGGTTCGGGGCATCACACGGCCCGCCGGAGCCCCGCTCACCCAAACGGAGCTGAGCTTCCAGGCGGGCGAGGTCGGAACCAGACTGCAGACCGTGTCGACCCAGATCTCCGACCGCAACACCGATCTCACTGCCCTGAGCACCGGCGCTGACGAGCTTGCGAACAATCTGGCCCAGGTCCGTGATCAGGTTCAGGCTGCCGAAGGGCCGGCGACCGCACTCTCCAGCACGCTAAGCCAGGCTCAGCAGCAACTCGACGTCGCCGCCGGACTCTTGAGGACGCTGCGCGGTCTGATCGATTCCGGGCCTGGTACCGAGTCGCTCACCGGAGTGCTGGACGCGACCGGTCCGATGCTGGACGCGCTGAACAACAGCGCTCAGTGCGATGCCGACAGCCGCTGCCGCAGCGGGCGCCGCCAGCTTGAGCAGCTCGTCACCGCCCACAACAGCGGAACGGCGAGACAGACGGTTCCGGTGTTGCAGCAGTTGCAGGCTGCCCTGGACCGGCTGAGCGCCCTGCTGACCCAGGCAACCGGCCCGGTCGGCATCCAGCGCGACATCACCCGGCTACAGGACGGCGCCGGCGCGCTGGCCGCCGGCAGCCAGCGCTTGGCCCTGGGCGTGCGCACACTCGTTGATCAGACCAGGCAAATGGGCATGGGGATGAACCAGGCCGCCGATCTGCTGCTGTCGATGAAGCACGATGCCGTACGACCGTCAATGGCCGGCATGTACATCCCGCCTGCAGTGCTGGCCTCACCGGATTTCGAGAACGCCGCAAGAATGTTCATCTCGCCCGACGGGCATTCGGTGCGCTACCTCGTCGAGTCGAAGTTCGCGCCGTTCAGCGCGGCGGCTATGGATCAGGACACCGCCATCCTCAACGCGGCCCGCAGCGAGCATCACGGCACTTCCCTCGCCGACGCCGCGATCTCGGTGGCCGGCACCACCGCGATGTACGACACGACACGCAGCTACTACCACGGCGACATCCGGCTGGTCGTCATCGTGACGCTGCTGGTGGTGTTCCTGATCCTGGTCGCGGTATTGCGTGCAGTCGTCGCGCCGCTGTACCTCATTGCCTCCGTGGTGATTTCGTACTTGTCAGCGGTCGGGTTGGGTGTGCTGTTCTTCCAGTACGTCTGCCACCAACCCCTGTATTGGAATGTGTCGGCGATCGCCTTCATCATGCTGGTCGCGGTGGGCGCCGACTACAACCTGCTGCTGATCACCCGGATCAAGGAAGAGTCGAGCGTCGGTGTCCGCTCCGGCATCATCCGGGCCGTCCGCTCCACCGGGGGAGTGATCACCTCGGCCGGGGTCATTTTCGCCGCTTCGATGTTCGGGCTGCTGTTCGGCAGCATTTCGATCATGGTGCAGACCGGGTTCATCATCGGCATGGGCTTGCTGATCGACACGTTCGTGGTTCGTACCGTCACGGTGCCCGCTCTGGCTGCGATCATCGGGAAGGCGAACTGGTGGCCGCGATCAACGCCGTGATCGCGCTGCCGGATCACCCGCGATCAACGCCGTGATCGCGCTGCCGGATCACCCGCGGTGAACTCCTGTTCCGGCCGGCCCGTGGTCCCGTACCGCAAACCAACGCTGACCTCCCCGGTGGTGGCCAGCGACGCCAGGTACCGCTGCGCCGTCGCCCGCGATATTCCGATGGCACCGGCCACCTCGGCCGCCGACATCGGCGCCTCCGACGCGTGTAACGCCTGCAACACCAGTTTCTTGGTCGGCGAGGCCACCGTGGTGGGGGACTGAACCGCAACGACTTTCGGGCGCAGCGCATCCAGCGCCGAGTCCACGTCGGCGGCGCTTAGGTTCGGGCCGGAGAGTATCTTCCGGTAGCGCGCGTAGCCCGAAAGCCGGGCGGCCAGTTCGGTAGTCGCGAACGGCTTGACCAGATAGCTGACCGCACCCGCGGCCATGGCGGCCCGGACGGTGTCGGCCTCGGTTGCCGCCGTCAAAACCATGCTGTCACCACGTAATTCACGGACGAAGTCGATGCCGGATCCGTCGGGCAGGTAGACATCGACGAGTGCCAAATCCACGGCCGCGGCCCGGCGTGCGGCGGCAAGGGTGTTGGCGGTGGCGACCACTGTGAAACCCGGCATTGCGTCGACGATGCCGGCGTGCATGTTGGCGACGCGGAAATCGTCGTCGACCACCAGCACAGTCAGGTCTGTTCCACCCATTGCTCCTCCTCAGTCATCACACCCGGCAGGCGGGCGATGAACTCCGCACCCACCAGCCCCCGTTGCGCGGCGGGGTTACCCGGACTCGACAACCGGAGTTCACCGCCGAGCGCTCGGCTGATCTGGCGCGACAATGCAAGTCCGATGCCGCGCCCACCGGGTATCCCGGAGTCGGGCTTGGTGGTGGTGCCCTCGGTGAACAACTGCTCGACGAACTCGGGTGCGACGCCGTCACCGCTGTCTGCCACGGTGACATGCAAGGTCGAATCCTCCTGCAGGAGTTCGATTTCCACCTCCTTGGTGGCACTCCCACCAGTCCGGGCGGCGTCGATCGCGTTGTCGAGCAGATTGCCCACGACGGTGGTGACATCTACGGGCAGCTCGAGTCTGCCGGACACCCAGGTGTTTTCGCCGATCTTGAGCGTCACGCCGGCTTCCCGGGCGGCCGCGGCCTTGGCCCCCAGAAACGCCTGTAGGTGGTTGTCGTGGATGGCATCGATGCCCGGCAGGGCCGAACCCAGTGGACCGGATCCGAGCAACTCCTCCAGGTACTGCAGTCCCTCCTCGACGTGCCCGGTGTGTAACAACCCGTTCAACAGGTGCAACCGGTTGGCGAATTCATGACGCTGGGCACGCAAGGCGGTGCTCATCACCTGCACGGCGTCGAGTTGTCTGGTCAATGACTCGACATCGGTGCGGTCGCGTACCACCAGCACGGTGCCCAGCGGGCGGCCTTCGCGCTGCACTTTGCGGGCCGAGACGACGACGATGCGCTGGCCGACGGTGGCCAGCGCCGACGCCGAATCGGCGGCGTGGAATACATCGCGAACCCTTGGTGTCAAACCGATTTCGTCGACGCGTCCGCCGAGTTCGGTGCTGATCTCCAATAACCGGCAGGCTTCGTCGTTGACGAAGGTGATGCGTCCGGCCTCATCTGCCGCCAGCACACCTTCACCGATGCCGTGCAACACCGCAGCCTGAGTGCGGACCAGTTCGGCCATCTCGGCCGGCCGCAGGCCCAAGGTCATCCCTCGCCACCGCCGGGCCAGCGCTACCGATCCCACCACGCCGATCAGCAGCGCCGCGCCACCCAGCGGAGCCAGCACTCGCAGATTCCGGGAGAACTGTTCGTCGAACTCCTTCGTCGAGATGCCGACGCTGACCATGCCCAGCACCCGGTTCGTCCCCGGTTCCATCACCGGCACCTTAGCGACGATCGACCGTCCCAGGGTGCCCGACTGGTGGACCACCTCCTCCTGACCGCTGAGGGCTTTCGAGGGATCGGTGCTGACCCGCAGACCCAATTCGTCGCGGCGGGGATGGGCGAGTCTGATGCCCTGCGTGTTGGTGATGACGACGAACAGCACATGAGTGCGCTGTTCGACGCGGGAGGCCACCGACTGCAG
Source organism: Mycobacterium sp. 23 (assembly GCF_048287075.1). NCBI lineage: Bacteria > Bacillati > Actinomycetota > Actinomycetes > Mycobacteriales > Mycobacteriaceae > Mycobacterium > Mycobacterium sp. 23. Next base: position 214,924 of record NZ_JBLVUX010000005.1, on the reverse strand, counting down.
TGGCCCGGTGGCGAGTTCGTTGGTCAGCGCGGGCGGCGCCGTCACGGTCGGGGTCAGCGGGATGTCCTCATAGCGCCCGATGTTGTTCAGCACGGTCGGCGAAGACGCCACGACGCGGGCGATATCTTTTGCGTGCACGCCGTATTGCAGGTCCAGCCGATGACGGTTGAACTCGGCGAACAACCCGAAAGCCACGATCAGTGTGAGTGTGACCACGACCAGTTGCAGCAACAGCACCCGGCTGGCAAGCCGCAGGTCAATGCGACCCCGGGTGGGCATGCAGGGACCCTACCACGGGGTATGAGCAGAATGCGCAAAACCATCAGCAGCATCTGCCGGACATTGCGACAACAGGGCATGGTTACCATCGGCGCATGCGCGACTCGAAGATCCTGATCACCGGGGTGACCGGACAGGTTGCCACCCCGGTTGCCACCGCACTGGCGGCTGACAACGAAGTCTGGGGCCTCGCCCGATTCACCGACGCCGCGGCGCGTACCGCTCTCGAGCAAGCGGGAGTGCGCTGCGAGACGGTCAACCTCGCCGGCGGGGATTTCCGCGGCTTGCCGTCCGACTTCGACTATGTCCTCAACCTCGCTGTCGCCAAGAGCGGCAAGTGGGACAAGGACCTGGCGGCCAACGCCGACGCGGTAGGTCTGCTGATGGCGCACTGTCGTGGCGCACAGGCCTTTCTGCACTGCTCCTCAGCGGCTGTCTACGATCCGCCCGACGATGAAATCCGTTCTGAGAGCAGCGCGCTGGGGGACAACCACAAGCCGTTGTTCCCCACCTACTCGATCTCCAAGATCGCCGGGGAGGCCGTCGCACGTTCGATGTCGCGCGTGCTGGGAGTACCCACCACGATCGCCCGGCTGAATGTTCCCTACGGCGACAACGGGGGATGGATGTTCTACCACATGGAGATGATGCTCGCTGGGATCCCGATCCCGGTGCCGCCCGGTGATCCGGCTCGCTACAACCCGATCCACCAGGACGACATCATCGCCACCATCCCCAAACTGCTTGCGGTGGCCTCGGTTCCGGCGACGACGGTCAACTGGGCCGGTGACCAGGTCGTCAGCATCCAGGAATGGTGCGCCTACCTCGGCACGCTGATCGGTCGCGAGCCGGTGTTCGACGAGAGCCCGCAGTCGCTGCGCGGCAACCCCGTTGAGGTGAGCCGGCTGCATCAACTCATCGGTACCGGCAGCACTGTCGACTGGCGAGACGGGTTGCGCCGGATGGCCGCCAAGTTCCACCCCGAACTGGTCAGTGCCTGATCTCTGATCGTCACATCACCGCGCCGCCGTTGACGCCGAGCACCTGGCCGGTGATGAAACCCGCCTCTTCCGAGCACAGGAACCCGGCCGCTGCCGCGATGTCGTCGGGAGAACCCATGTGGCCCAACGGTATAAGCTTTGCCAGCTGTTCGGGTGAGCCGAGCCGGCCCGCCGCCTGCGACTGCCGTGACATCGGCGTGTCGATACTCGACGGCGGCACATTATTGACGGTGATCCCATGCGGCGCATATTCGTTGGCGAGCGACTTGGTGAGCGTGATGACCCCGCCCTTGGCCGCCGCATAGTGAGCCATGCGCGGTGATCCCCGTTGCGCGCTCGACGACGAGATCATCACGATCCGTCCCCACCGGGCGGCAACCATATCCGGTAGTGCGACCTGACAACAGTGGAAGGTTCCGGTCAGGTTGATGTCGATGATCTCGGCCCAGGATTCCACGGTGATCTCGGCGAATGGCGAGAACGCCGCCTTTCCCGCGCTGGTCACCAGCACGGCAACAGGCCCCAATTCCTTTCTCACGGTGGCGAAGGCGCGCTCAACACCGGCCCGGTCCCGCACATCCACGTCGATACCTGTCGCAGCGACGCCCGCCGCTGCCAGATCGGCCGCGACCCGCCGTGCCGCTTCGCCGTTGATGTCCAGTACCGCGACACGGTGGCCGCGCCGGCCCAATTCGTGACACGTCGCCTCACCGATCCCCGACGCGCCACCGGTCACCACCGCAACCCGGGCAGGCATCAACTGCCTCCCCGATAGACCGATGCGACCCACGGCTGCGTACACAGCCGCTGTTGGGCAACCGCCGGGTCTATCCCGGCGGCCTGCAGCGCGGCGGTCCGTTGCGCCTTGGCCCCGGGCGGATCGTCGTCCTCGCTCAGCGCGCACAGCACATCGCCGTTGCGCACCCAGGCTCGCGACTCATCGCCCGGAGCTCCGGCCGCCTGGGTGTCCAGCACCGCAACGGTCACCAACTTGTCGTTAGCCCAGCGGTACAGGGTCACGGTTCCCGAGGCGGCACTGGAATGCGCGTAGTTTCCGAAGAAACCCTCGGTCGTCCGGTAGAAGTGCCGGAAGCCGAACATCTCGCCCGCGTGTACAAACCGGGTGCGTGAGGCGTTCAATCGCCACACCGCCATCGGTTCACCGCCGGTCCCGCCGCGGCCGGTGACCACCAGCAACACCGGCGTTGCACTGCCGTCGACGTCCTGCAGCAGCGGCGCGACCCCGGTTTGACCCACTTCCGTGGTGCGCTCCTGGAACTGCTGGAGGAGGTTGTCCCGGTTTCGCAGCGTGAACGACCAGGCCGGATCACTGGACACGTCGAGGGTCAGGTCGTCGATCGCAAGCACGCAGCGCACGTGCTGATCCGCGAGTTTCGGTTGCGCGGCAAGATGCAGGGTATCGCACGCTACCTGCTGTGCCACAACGGAATTAGTGTTGGTAGACACATGCGGTGCCGACTGCTGCGAACTGGCGCAACCGCCGATACCGATCGTCAGTGCTGCGACCAAAGCCGGCCAGACAACTCGTGCCGGCACCCCGAAACGGCTGATCCCCATCCCGGGAGCCTAACGCCCCTCAAACGACGAATGGTCCCGATGACTCGGGACCATTCGATTGCCTCAGCTCGTCAGAGTCGTTCGGCCTCGGCGCCTTTGTGGTAGCGGGTCAGGAAACCAACCGCCCCAACCGCCGCTGCAGCGCCGATCACAAGCGTGAAGACGATGGTCACCACCATGGTGGGTGCGAACGCGCCGAACGCCGCGGAGATGAAGAGCATCCAGACCAACCGGAAGAGGGAACCGGCGGCCGTCAGCGCCAGGCTGACGCCGATCCACAGGCTCCACTGCCGGTCAACACGGTTGATCTGTTCCTGGATGCCGGCGGGGACGATGTTCATGTGCGATTTTCCTTTCGTGGCGCGCCGCCTCGGTGGCGTCGTCGTTGCACGAAGTACACAGCCGCCCCACCGCTACCGATCCCAAGAACCTCAGACGCGCTGCAGTTCGATGACCGGGATCACCCGGTCGGTCTTGGACTGGTAGCCACCGAACCCCGGCGCCTGGTCGACGATCCGCGGGTACACGGCGTCGCGCTCGTCGTCCGGCAGTTCGCGGGCCCGTACGTCGTAGGCGTCGGTTCCGATTTCAATGTGTGCGACCGGGTTCGCGCGCAGGTTGTGCAGCCAGGCGGGGTCGACGTCGGCGCCGGCGTAGGAGCCGACGATCAGCAATTTCCCGTCGAAGTCGAATGTCATCACCGGGTTGATGCGCTCCTTGCCCGACTTGGCGCCCGTGGTGTGCAGCAGCAACAACGGGGCCCCTTCGAACGGACCACCGACCTTTCCGCCGTTGGCGCGAAACTCCTCGATGATCTCGTAATTTCCAGAAACATCAGGACGATCAGCCATGCTCGGGCACTCCTGTCTGCGGGTCGTTCATCTCAGCTTGGAACATCCGATATTGCTCCGCGCGCCCGGGGCGTTTCCGGACCACCAGCCAACCCGCCGCCAGCAGCAGGAACCACGCCGGGAACCAGGCCAGCGCCACGGCGGTTTCCCGATCGGTCGACAGCGTCCAGATGACGAATCCGAAGAATGCCAGGATCGCCCAGCACATCGCTACGCCGCCCGGCATCCGGTAGTGCGAATCGGCGTGCCGCCCGGGATGCCGGCGGCGGTAAACCAGGTAACTGATGACGATCATCGTCCACACGAACATGAACAACAGCGACGCGACCGTGGTGATGACCGTGAACACACCGATCACCGAGACACCCGAATAGAGCAGCGGAACCGAGATCAACAGCAGGGGAGCGGTCAGCAGGACCGCAGACCCCGGTACACCGGAGCGGTTGAGCCGTCGAAACAACGACGGAGCACTGCCCTCGTCGGCCAGCCCGAACAGCATCCGGCCGGTGGAAAAAACCCCCGAATTCGCCGACGAGGCCGCCGAAGTGATCACCACGAAGTTCACCAGTGACGCCGCGGCACCGAGGCCGGCCAGAGCGAACATCGTCACGAACGGAGACTCGCCGCCGGCGAAGTGCCGCCAGGGCACGACGGCCAGGATCGCCAGCAGTGCGCCGATGTAGAAGATCGCCACCCGCATCGGGACGGCGTTGATGGCACGCGGGAGAGTGCGGCGCGGATCAGCGGTCTCCGCCGCGGCGGTGCCGACGAGTTCCACACCCACGAACGCGAAGAACGCGATCTGAAAGCCGCTGACCATTCCCGTCAAACCGGCCGCGAAGAAGCCGCCGTCCTGCCACAGGTTCTCCAGCGCCGCGCGGTCGCCGTGCGGAGAGACGAAGCCCGTTGCCACCAGGGCGATACCGACCACGATCAGTCCCAGGATCGCCGCGACCTTGATCAACGAGAACCAGAACTCGATCTCCCCGAAGTTGCGCACACTGAACACGTTGAAGGCCAACACCAGCAGCACGGTCACCAAGGCCGGGATCCAGTCGGGAAGATCGGGCCACCAGTACTTGGAATAGCCGACGATTGCCACGATCTCGGCGATCCCGGTGACCACCCAGGCGAACCAGTAAGACCATCCGACGAAGAAACCGGCTGCTGGCCCCAGCAAGTCGGCCGCGAAATCGACGAACGACTTGTAGTTCAGATTCGACAGCAGCAATTCACCCATCGCGCGCAACACGAAGAAGACGAAGAATCCGATGACCGCGTAGACCACCAGGACCGCCGGCCCTGCCTGGGTGATCGTGCGGCCCGACCCCATGAAAAGGCCGGTGCCGATCGCGCCGCCGATCGCGATCAGCTGGATCTGGCGGTTCGAGAGGTCGCGATGCAGGTGCCGGACGGCGGCTGCGTCGTGCTCGTCAGCCGACATCGGGGCGCACCATGGTCACGACATTAGGTGCAACGTCCCTGCGCTGCCGGTGTTTTCGCGGGAATGAGGCCGAGTCAGGGCGGATCAGCCAACAGCCTGCCACCGAGATGTGCGCAATGCTGTTGTAACAGTTGATCATTCATGCTAGGCGAGATACACACCGCCGGACGTGAGCACGTCACCCGCGGCCAGATCGGTCTTCGCGAGCTTGCGGAACAGGATCCCGATGTTATCGCCGGTCGCAGCCGTATCGAGCTTCTTGCGGAACGCCTCGATCGCATCGACCCGCACTGACGGCCCGTCGTTGATCCGGACCTCATCACCGACACTCAGTTGCCCGTATTCGACCCGGCCGGTCGCCACGGTCCCACGTCCCTTGATCGAGAACACATCCTGAACGGTCATGCGAAACATGAGGGCACCGTAGTCCATCGGTGCGCGATTTCCCACCAGTTGCCCGGCGGATTATCCAACTCACCTTGGCAACAACTGAATTCACGGTCGCGTACGCTGAGCGCGTGAGTTGGTTCGAGCGAGTCAGGAGAGCCGGCGCGGGCCAGCGGGTCACGCACGCCGACAGGCAACAGGCGGCCGATACGCTGGCCGAGCTCACCGCGCTCAACGCCGAGCGGGAGCGGCTGCTGCGCGACGGGTTAGCGGGCGTCGCCACCATCGTGGGCATCCGCGAGAACGTCGCGACCACCTCGTTGGGCCGTTGGCACGAACTGGAACTTGACGTCCAACTGTCCGGCCAGGACCCATACCGTGCCACCCGTCGCGTCGCCCTCGAACTTTCGTCTGCTCCGCACATCGCGATCAACGCGCAAGTGCCGATACGCGTCGATCCCCGGGACTATTCCAAGGTTCTCGTCGTCGCGCCGCTCTAGCCCTTACGCGCTGTTCACGGCGAGCCGGGAGAGCAGTACCTCCGCGAGTTGCTCACCGCGGTCCTCCTGCAGGAAGTGCGCCGCGCCCTCGATGCGCACCTGCTCACCCGCGGTGGGGATCAGGTCGCAGAACAACTGGCCCGCCCTGGGATACGGGAAGACCGGGTCGGAATCCGAAAAGGCAACTACCGCAGGCTTATTCCAACGCGACAGCTCGTCGCTGACCGCCTGCATCCGGTCCGCGCCCGGCGCGTCCTCGGTGATCGGAACGAGCAAGGGGAACTGCGCCGCGCCGGCTTTGGACTCGGCGGTCGGGAAGGGCGCGTCATAAGCCGCGACGACATCGTCGGAGAGTTGCGTCGTGGTTGCGCCCTGTATCACGAACCCGACCGGCAGATCCGGGTTCTTCTCGGCGAAGTTGCGCCACGCCATGAAGCCCTTGGACACATGGCCGGTGAACAGTCCGGTATTCATGATCATCAGGGCGCCCACCCGGTCGGCGTTCTCGGTTGCCCATCGCAGACCGATCGGGCCGCCCCAGTCCTGAACTACGGCCGTCGCGCCGTGCAGGTCAAGGGCGCCCAGGAGCCGGGCGATCGATTCGCTGTGCCGGTCGAAGGTGTACCACCGGCGGTCGGTCGGCTTGTCGGAGCGGCCGAAGCCGACCAGGTCGGGCACTATCACCCGATGCCCGGCCGCGACCAGTGGCGGCAGCATCTTGCGGTAGAGGTAGGCCCAACTGGGTTCGCCGTGGAAACACACCACCGGCGTGCCCTCGCGAGGACCTTCGTCCAGATAGTGCATCCGCAACCCGTCGACCTCCTGGTAGTTCGGCGCAAAGCCGTACCCCGGCAAGTCCGTGAAACGAGAGTCGGGAGTACGGAAAACTTCTGGGGTGCTCGGGCTCATTTGCCGGGATCTCCGTTCATTCTGCGGGTCGACCTTCAACGTAAGTATTTTTGACCGACCAGTCAACTATCACTTACGATCGAACCATGCCGCGTACCTCGAACGCCCGCGACCGGATTGTGTCGACGGCGGCCCGCCTGTTCCTGGAGCGCAGTTACCACGACGTCGGGGTCGAGGAATTGTGCGCTGTGGCCGACGTCCGCAAAGGCAGCTTCTATCACTACTTCTCATCCAAAGCGGATCTGGCGAAAGCGGTCGTCGACCTGCACCTGGCGGTGTTCGAGGCTCGGTTGACGAGCGGGTCGGGGACGACGGCGGCCGAGCGGCTCTCGGCGATCCCGGAGGCGATCGCCGGTATCCAGTCGGGACTGCACAGTCAGTTCGGCCGGTTCGTGGGATGTCCCTTCGGCAACCTGGCCGCGGAACTGTCAACCACCGACGAGGCGGTGCGCAGCCACCTGGCCGCCCGACTGGTCGCGCTCGAGGAGCAGCTCGCCAGCATCTGCCGAGACGCCGCCGCCGATGGCACGCTGCGCGCCGACGTCGACCCGAACCGACTGGCCCATGCCCTGTTCGCGCACTACCAGGGGTTGATCCTGCTCGCGAAACTGCACGGCTCGACCATTGCCGACCTGGCGCCGGCGCTGCACGAATTCATCGCGGGTTACCTGAGCCACCCCGCCGGTGACCGCTCCTAGGTGACCTTCACCATCAACTTGCCGACGTTCTTACCGTCGAACAGCATGTTGATGGCCGTCGGCAGCTGTTCGAAGCCCTCGACCACGGTCTCGAGCGGCTTGAGCTTGCCCTCGCCGATCAGGCCGGCGATCTCGCCGATCGCCTCCGGTGCGCGGCCGAAGTGGTCGAGCACGATGAAGCCCCGCACCGTGGCGCGCTGAATCAGCAGGTTGCCGAACGCGCGTGGCCCCGGCGGCGGGTCGGCCTCGTTGTAACCGGAGATCAGACCGCAGAGCGCAACGCGCGCATTGATGTTCAGGCGGGCGAAGATCGCGTCCATGATGTCGCCACCGACGTTCTCGAAGTCGACGTCGATGCCGTTGGGAGTGGCCGCGACCAACTGGGCGTGCCAGTCCTGCGCCTTGTGGTCGACGGCCGCGTCGAAGCCGAGTTGCTCGGTCAGCAGCGCACACTTCTCGGGGCCGCCGGCGATCCCGACAACGCGGGCGCCGTCCGCCTTGGCCAGCTGGCCGGCCACCGAACCGACCGCTCCGGCCGCGGCCGAAACCACAACCGTCTCGCCCGGCTTCGGCTTACCGATGTCACGGATGCCGATCCATGCGGTCAGCCCCGTCATACCCAGCGCACCCATGTAGGCGCTGGGCGAGACGCCCTCGGCGACCTGGACCGGCATCAACGGGTTCTGGTCGGATGCCACCACGTATTCCTGCCAGCCGAGCAGGCCCTGCACGATCTGGCCGACCGGGTAATTGGGATTGTTCGACGCGATCACTTCACCGATACCGCCCGCGCGCATGACCTCGCCGATCCCGACCGGGGGGAGGTAAGTCGGCGCCTCGGTGATCCACATGCGGTTGGTCGGGTCCAGTGAGATCCAGTCGACGCGGACCAGCGCCTCACCGTCGGCGATCTCGGGGATCGGTTCCTCGCTGAGTTCGAATGTGCTGGGCCCGATGCGTCCGGTCGGACGTTCGTGCAGGAGAAAGCGGCGGTTTCGGTCAGCCATGAGCGAACCGTACCCCTGTCGGTGGCCGGTGCTATAACGCAGGTATGGCCGGTACCAACCACGTCATCACTCATGTTTCTGACACCGCGCGCTGGACGGCGTTGCACCGGGCGACCGAGTCAGCACGCCCGGACGCGCTCTTCAGGGACCCGCTCGCCAAGCGGCTCGCAGGCGAGCAGGGTCACGCGATCGTCGCCCGGGTGCCACGGTCGACGCGCAACGGCTGGTGGCTGGTCGCGCGCACGAAAATCATCGACGACGCGATTATGCAGGCGATCGGCGACGGTTGTGACCGGGTGCTGAACCTGGCCGCCGGCCTGGACACCCGCCCTTACCGATTGCCGCTGCCGGCTGATCTCACCTGGGTGGAGGCGGACCTGCCACAGCTATTGGAGGAGAAGACGCGTCTGCTCGCCGACCAGGAACCGCGATGCCGGTTGACCCGGACCGCTGTCGACCTCGCCGACCCGAGTGCTCGCGACACCTTCTTCAACGAGGCGCTGGACGGAGCCACCAAGGCGCTGGTGCTCACCGAAGGACTGCTGATGTATCTCGAAGAGGGTGACGTCGCCGCACTTTCGGGCGCACTCAACCGACCCGAGGTGGCCTGGTGGATGCTGGATTTCGCGGGACCCGGCCTCAAGCAGATGATGAACCGCAAGGTGGACGGACTGCTGCAGAATGCGCCGTTCAAATTCGCGCCGGAGAACGGGCTCGCGTATTTCGAAAACCTCGGCTGGCCGGTCGTCGAGGCTGAGTCGCTCTTCGCCGCCGCCCGCCGTTTCCATCGCTTGCCGATGCTGATGCGCGCCGCTGCCTGGCTACCTCAGCCCGATCCGCGGCGGCCCGGCCACAAACCGTGGAGCGCGGTCGCGCTGCTGGCTCGGTGAGCCTGTGTCGGCCATATGTGACGCAGGTCATGGCCCGGTTGCGAATTCACGGCAAATTCTCATCTTGGGACACGGTTAGGTCACAGTTTTGCTGGGCATCCTCAGGAACAGAGCGTCAAACCACATGGTTGTAGCTTTTGCGCAGTAATCGGAGAGGAGTTGACAATCGTGGCGAATGAATCAGAGGCGAACGTAATTTATCTCCAATCCCACCCGAAGTGGACGGCAGCACACCGGCGAGAACGTCAGCTCCAAGAGGCGATGCGCCGGCACCCCGCCTATATCGCCAGGCAGCGTGCCGCGGCCATGGGTGGTTCAGTCTCTACCGACCACCGGGGCTTCGGCCGGTACTCCACCGCCGACGCACCCGCTTGACGTTTTCGCACGACAAACGGTTAATACAGCTCCTGACCCGATCACGAATCACCCGCACGCACCGTCACGGCGTGCGGTTGTTTTGCTGCCCTATTTTCTGAGCGCAGTCCCCTTATCCTGAAACGGACAATGAGGGGACCGACATGTCTCAAACACCTGCCACCACGCGGGCCGTCTTCCCGGAGATCAGTTCACGGGCGTGGGAGCATCCGGCCGACCGGACCGCCCTGTCTGCGCTACGCCGACTCAAGGGTTTCGACCAGATTCTGAAGCTCTTGTCCGGCATGCTGCGCGAGCGCCAACACCGCTTGTTGTACCTGGCCAGCGGTGCGCGGGTGGGCCCGCGCCAGTTCGCCGACCTCGATGCGCTGCTCGAGGAGTGCGTCGACGTACTCGATGCACCGGAAAAGCCGGAACTCTTCGTGACGCAGTCACCGATTGCCAATGCCTACACGATCGGCATGGACCAGCCGTTCATCGTCATCACCTCCGGTCTGTATGACCTGATGACCCATGACGAGATGCGCTTTGTGGTAGGGCACGAACTCGGCCACGCGCTGTCCGGCCACGCCGTATACCGCACGATGATGATGCACCTCATGCGGTTGGCGGACTCCTTCGGATTCATGCCGATCGGTGGTTGGGCTTTGCGTGCAATCGTGGCGGCGCTGCTGGAATGGCAGCGCAAGTCAGAGTTGTCAGGTGACCGCGCCGGGCTGTTGTGCTGTCAGGATCTGGACACTGCGATACGGGTGGAGATGAAGCTCGCGGGCGGAAGCCGATTGGACAAGCTGGACTCGCAGGCTTTTCTCGCTCAGGCTCGTGAGTACGAACGGTCCGGGGACATGCGCGACGGGGTGCTCAAGCTGCTCAATCTGGAGCTCCAGACGCATCCGTTCTCAGTGCTGCGGGCTGCGGCGCTGACGCAGTGGGTGGATACCGGCGGCTACGCCAGGGTGATGTCGGGGGACTACCCGCGACGAGCCGACGACGATGGCGCATCCTTCGTGGACGACCTCAGCGAAGCCGCGCGCCACTACAAGGACGGTTTCGATCAGTCCGACGACCCGCTGATCAAGGGCATGCGCGACGGGCTCGGCGGGATCGTCGACGGGGTGGGCCGCGCGGCGACGAGCGCGGCCGATTCCCTGGGACGCAAGATCAGCGAGTGGCGGCAGAGACCCGAATAGCTTCCGGCTAGGTCGGCGGGCTGGTGTCGACGTCCGCCGGGTCAGCGACCCAGGCCGCGAAGACGGGAACGCCCGCCCACGGATCGCGCCGGCTCCGACCGGGCCGCTTGCCGACGCTGGCGACCACCGCGTACGGATGCCCGAAGCGCAGCACCGCGGTGCGCGAGAGACCCGTCGGCATCATCGCGCTGCGTAGCGCGACCGCGGTGACCGCGGCCGCCTCGAAACCCCACCGGTTGTAGCGCGCGACCGCCGACTGGCGGGCCTGCATGTCCGGTGCCGCCGGCAGCGCTTCGGACAGCGCCCGGCCCAACGCGCCGAAGCCAAGTTCCGGATCGGCCGTGAGGTCGTGATCGGAGGACGCCTTCCAGGCCGGCAGCACCACCCGGACCTGATCCCCACCCGCTCGCCGGTCCTCGGTGATCGTCCAGAACGGACCGTCGCCCAGCGGAAGGTCGGACAGTTTCCGCCGCCGCGGCGACGACCCGGTGGCTTGCGAAATATCGTGTGCGGCCGCAAGAACCGAATCGGCGGGGGCGCTTTCGCGCGCGATCACCGACGTCACCTGCAGGCAGTCACCGCCGACGGCGGTGTGCACCGCAACCGTGCCCAGCCCTGCGACGTCGGTGAAGTACCCGTCGGCACCGCTGAGCGCCTCGGCGACCTGGGTGCTCCAGGGGGACCGCAACTCGGCGGCTCCGGTGACGTCGTAGGGCCGCAGCCAGGCGATGCGGGTGGCCAGCGCGCTGGCCAGCACAGCCGTCATCTCCGAAACATCCACCGGAAAGCGGTCGATCATGCCGTCGGTGTGGTGGGCCGCCCACGCGTCGGCTTGCGCCTGGGTCGGAACCGGACCAGTTTCCACCGCGGCGGGCAGTTCGCCCGGCCAGGCGGGCACGCCCCACACGGCCAATGCGCTGCGAATGACTTCCGGTGGGTCGCTGAGCAACTCATCCAGTGCCCGTCGTGCACGCTTGACATCGATGCCCAGCACGTTCTCGAGGTCGTGGCGGACCGATCCGCTGGCCAGCGGTGCGGCCAGAGCGAGTAACAGCCAGGCGCCCAGCGGCGAGGACACCGAGTGCCGACCGGCATGCAACCGGCAGAAACGCTGGGCGTAACGCGTGATCAGCGGCCCTGGGGCGGCATTCATGCCCGAACTGTAGTAGCTACCAGACCCGCACGTAGTCGACGAGCATCTGCGCGGGATAATGCCCCGGCCCGGGGTCACCGCCACCGGAACCGGCGACCGCCAGGTTCAGAATCGGGAAGACCTGGTAACCGGGGCTGTTGAACGGCCAGTCCGGCAGCGAGTTGGCCGCCACGGTGAAATACGGTTGCGCGCCGTCGGTGTAGTCCTGCCAGAAGCGCATTCCGGCCTCGTCCCACTGAACCCGCCAGGTGTGCCAAGCGCTGTCCAGGGCGAGGTTGTGGGTCTTCCACTCCGAGCCGTTGGCTTTCGCGTGGACGGTTGTTGCCGACGGCCAACTGCCGTTGCCGTACCACTCGACGATGTCGATTTCGCCCTGGGCGTCGCTGGACAGCCAGAACGCGGGCCAGGCGCCGGGGGTCAGACAGTCGAACTTGATGCGGGCTTCCCAGGTGTGTCCGATACCGCCCTGCCACGGGCTGAAGACCTTGCCGCCGTAGTAGGTGGGGCCGTCCTTGGCGGCGCGGATGACAAGGTTCGAGTTTCCGTCGATGAACACGTTCTGCCGGTCGTCACGGTATTGGCCGACGTGTTCGGGCAGTTCCCAGTAGGTCGGGTCCTTGATCGTCTCGCGAGCCTTGGACACCGTCCATTTCGCCGGATCAGGCGCGGAGCCCGCGGGTCCGTCGAATTCGTCGTGGAATATGTACGGGCCTGTTGCACCGCTGGGGGCTGCTTGGGCCTTCGGAGCGGGGGCCGCCCCGAGTGCGGCCGCACCGGTCATCAGGCCCGTCATCAAGAGCATGCGGCGACGATCAATCTCGAGCATTAGCAAGGGACCCTAGCAGCCACGACGAGGCGCGCGGAAATTCACGACCGGCTATCCGGCTGCGGGCGGCCTGGTCATGAACGTCAGCCGATGCCCGTATGCGGGCGTTTTGCGGCCGTTGCCGGCGTTGAAGAACTGCCCGAACGGCGGAGCCACCGGGGTGTTTCCGGCGACAGCGCCTTCGGCCGCGGCCGGGATCGCGGTGGCGTTGCTGATCGCCGTCGCTCCCTGACCCGTCGCGGTGCCGACCGCGGAGGTCCAACTCGCCGGCACCGACAATCCGCTGAGCGGGACGGCCCTGCCCAAACCTGCGGTCACGCTGCCCACCTTCGTCCCGAGGTTGGCACCGGCCGCGCCCGCGGCCTGGGCCGCACCTGCGGCCGCCTTGGCCGCAGGTGCCAGGTTGTTCATGAAGTTGGTGATGGCAATCGAACCGCTACTGGCCTGGCCGAAGGCCTGCCCGGACTGGAATACCGCTGTGATGGCCGAAACGTAGGGCGACAGGTACTTGCTGTACAGCGGAACGATGTCGTCGAGCGGCGTGTTGGCGATCAGCCACTGGTCGATGGCGGTGCTGTTGATCGGCGTCGACAGTGTCTTGAGCACGTCGGCGACCCTGGGGTTGACCTGCCCGGCCATGTTCATCACGTTGCTGAACACGTTGTTGTACTGACCCTTGAACGCTGCGACGGCCTGGTCGGCGAGCTGGTAGGGATCCGCCACGTCGGCCGGCTCGGGCAACTCCCCGAACTGGGTCGCCGCCGCCGCACTGCCCGCGTAGTTGTACATCGCCGCGGCATCCTGAGCCCAGAACTCCGCGTACAACGCCTCGGTCGCAGCAATCGCCGCGGTGTTCTGCCCGAGAAAATTGGTGGCGACCAGCACCGTCAGCAGGGCACGGTTGGCCGCGATCACGGGGGGCGGGATGGATGCCGCGAACGCGGCCTCGTAGGCGGCAGCGGCCGCGAAGGCCTGGCTTGCCGCCTCCTCGGCTTCCGCGGCACTGCCCTCCAGGAAGCTGACGAAGGGCGTAGCGGCCGTGAGCATCGCCGCCGAAGCCGGACCCAGCCAGGGACCGCTGGTCAGCTCCGAAATCACCAACCGATGGCCCGACGCTGCGGCTTGCAGGTCGGCGGCCAGTCCACTCCACGCCGCGGCAGCGGCCAGCATCGGGCCCGCCCCCGGACCGGTATATATGCGGCCCGAATTGACTTCGGGCGGCAAAACGCCGTAGTCGACCATCTTTGCCGCGGCCGTCAACCGGCGGCTGGGGGCTTGGCCATGACAGAGGGCTTGAACCCGTACGTCGGCTGATTGCGGCCATAGCCTCCGTTGACGAACTGCCCGAACGGCGGGGCCATCGGGAAGCTGTTGCCCTCGGCGGCGGCCGGAATCGCGGTGGCAATGCCCGGATTGGTGGTGGCGTGCCACGGCACCCAGTTCGCCGGCGCGGACAGGCCGCCGATCGGGATCGCCTTGCCCAGGCCCGCGGCCACGCCGCCGAGTCCGTTGCCGACGGCTCCCGCGGCGGACTGGCCGGCGCTCGCCGCGGCAGCACCGGCGGCCGATGCGGCGCCCTCGGCTGCCTTTGCCGCCGAAGCCGCGGGCTTGGCGAAGTTGGCCATGGCGGTCAAACCGTTGCTGACCTGGCCGAAGGACTGCGTCGACTGGATCATCGCCGCCAGGGAGTTGACGTAGGGGGAGAGGTACTTGCTGTAGAGCGCCACCACGTCGTCCAGGGGCGTGTTCGCCACCAGGAACTGGTCGATCGCCGTGCCGTTGATCGGCGAAGACAGCGTCTTCAGCACATCGGAGACCCTCGAGTTGACCTGCGACGCCACATTCGTCACGTTGGTGTAGCCCGTGTTGTACTGCGCCTTGAAGACCGCGATGGCCTGGTCGGCCAGTCCGTAGGGGTCGACTACCTCAGCCGGCGCTGGCAGGTCGGCCAGCTTGGTGGCCGCGGCTGCACTGCCCGCGTAGGAGTACATAGCCCCGGAATCCTGAGCCCAGAACTCCCCGTACTGCGCCTCGAGGGTGGAGATCGCCGAACTGTTCTGACCGAGCAGGTTGGATGCGATCAATTCCTGCAACAGGGCACGGTTGGCCGCGATCAACGGCGGAGGAACGCTGGCCGCGAACGCGGTTTCATAGGCGTTCACCGCGGCGGTCGCCTGGCTTGCCGCTTGCGCGGCCTGCTCGGCACTGTTGTCCAGCCACGCGAGGAACGGGCTGACGCTGGCAGTCAACGACGCCGCGGCCGGCCCCAGCCACGGACCGCTGGTCAGCGCGGTGATCACCGATCGGTGACCCGACGCGGCCTCCTGCAGGTCGGCGGCCAGTCCACTCCATGCCGAGGCGGCGGCAAGCAACGAGCCCGCACCCGGGCCGGCGTAGATCAGCCCGGAATTGATCTCAGGCGGCAACAGGCCGTAGTCAACCATTGGTTTGTTCCCCTAAGTCTCTAGTGCAAGCTCAGACGGAAGCCGCGTTGGCTGCTTCGGTTGCCGCGTACGAGCCCGCGCTCGTGCCGAGGGTCGCCGCCAGCGCCGCCTGGATCTGGGCGGCCCGCGCCTGCAACTCCTGGAACCGTGCTGCGTGGGTGGCGAACTGCGCTGCTGTCAGGATGGAAACCTCGTCCGCTGCCGCGGGGACGACGCCGGTCGTGGGAACGGCGGCAGCCGCGTTGCCCACGTTCAGGGCAGCACCGAGCGACTGCAGATTGCTGGCGGCGGCTGCCAGGTGCTCTGGATAGGTGCGTACGAAAGACATAGGTTCCTCCGAACAAGCTGTGGGGCCGGGTTCTCACACGTCAATGTGTTGCCGTTATCTCGGTACGGTATTGACCGTCCCACCGTTCGTTCAATGCGGCTAACAACACTGAATGGGCGCTGATCTTGATGTTTAGCCAACATTCATCTTGATTTTTAGTCACACGATCTTCATAGAATCTGCGCAGCATGCTTGCAGTAAGGGGTCGCGTAATCGCCGCGCCGACCGGACGGCTCCGCGCAGGCGGTGGGCAGGCCCTGCCGGGGCGCTCACCCAAATGCTGTAGTCGGCGCCAAAAGATCTGATTGACAGGGCTTTTCGTATATCGACGCCAGCGCTGGCCAACCGACTCGTTCGCGGCACCCACCCGCCTGAACGTCTCCCGACAGCCAAAAACGGAGCACTGAAAATTTCCGGCCACGCGCACGACCCGCCGCCAACGACCGCTGGACGGGTCCGGCTATCACAACTATCAAGTCCCACTAAATACTATTGCGCTGGCTAATCATATGAATGTCGCCACCCGGCGATTAAATTCACGGTGAACATATCTCTGCGATGTGGAATAACGGAACCCCAAGGTCTTGGTTCCACCCTAATGCTCAGCATGATTTTTATTCGGATCCCGGCGTCGCCGCAGCCCCAGGCAGCTGCCGGCACGTTCGGATTTGGTGGCCGAGGCGTAGCTCTCGCGTGACCGAACCGCGACGGCGGCGAAGCAGGCTCTTCTCTTATGACGGTGCTGATTGGGCTCGCTCTGATAGTGGCCCTGTGCACCGGGTTCCAGCTGGGGCGGCGCAGCGGCTCCCGGCAGCCGTCGTGGCGGAAGCGGACTTCGCGAGTCGCCCTCGGCAGGCTCACCGCCAGCCTGGTCGTGCTGGTGGTAGCCCGCCGGATGCAGCGGATGCTGACTGTGCAACGCGCGCTGCCCGCATTCGCAGCTGTTCGCGGTCGTCCCGCACGGCGGCCGCTGCGGCGCAGGTAGCGCTGTTTTTACAGTCTGCCCGCGACGAAGTCCGCGGCCTGGTTCGCCATTCCGGCCTGAATGTAGGCGCTGGCCAGGTGCTGCGGCCAGTTGTCTTTCCAGGTGTTGGGATCGGCCGGGTTGCAAATCGGGTCGGCCCCATGACACAGCTCGATGGTCCGGTCGTTGTACAGCGGGCTGAAGTTGGTGATGGGCCCGACCCACTGGCTTCCGTTACCGAACAGGGCGACCGCGGCAATGTGCTGATCGGTGCCGTCGGGAAGCGGGCTGTCGAATCCGAACGCGGACAGCGGCACCGCCAGTACGACATCGGTGACCGCCGCGCCGAGCGAATAGCCGCCCAGCACCAGGCGGGTGTTAGGGCAGTTGTTCACCATGTATTGGATGTGCCGGCTCATGTCGTTGGCGCCGATGTCGACCTCGGTGTCGGCCGGGTATTTGACGGCGTAGGTGCCCATGCTCCGACCGCCCATCTTCGAGCTGAGCGAGTTGATGAACGCATTACCGAGCGCGCCGGGGCCTGCCGATTCGAAGCGGCCGCGCGCAAAAACGACCTCCACTTGCGGGCAGTTGGCCGCACCCGCCGATCCGACCGCTCCGGGAGTACCTGGCGGCAACACCACACCGGCGACGAGCAGCACGGCACCGGTCGCGATCGCCGCCAGGCCGCGTCCCACCGACTTCCGGGTAATTAGTTGGCGCACAGCACATCATGGTAGCGAGTGATCCGCAGCCGCGTACCGCGTACAAGTATGTTCGGTCCGGCTCGATGGCAGCTGGTTTTTCGCCGGTCGGCGGCGATACTTACCTGGTGAACGATGACGGGACCCCGGTCGTGGGGTTTCTTCGCGAGAGCGGCCCAATTGCGATGGCGCACCGAGGTTTTACCTCGTTCAAGTTTCCCATGAACAGCATGGCGGCGTTCCGGGAGGCGGTGCGACTCGGTTATCGCTATATCGAGACGGATGTACGCGCGACCCGCGACGGCGTTGCGGTGGTCTTGCATGACCGGCGACTGAGCGACGCCTGGGGCGTGCGGGGTGCGGTCGACGAGTTGGACTGGCGCGAGGTGCGTACGGCGGATCTGGGCTCGGGGGAGCCGATACCCACTCTGGAAGATCTGCTGACCGCTCACCCCACCATTCGGGTCAACATCGATATCAAGGTCGGGTCGGCTGTCGAGCCCACCGTCGATGTCATCGAGCGCACCAACGCTCACGACAGAGTTCTGGTGACATCGTTCTCTGAGCGCCGCCGACGGCGGGCTTTGCGATTACTGTCGAGGCGGGTGGCCAGCGCCGCCGGAACCGGCGCATTTCTGGCGGTGCTGGCGGCGCGGACACCGCGCGATCAGGGATACGCCTGGCGGCGCCTACGGGACAGCGACTGCCTGCAGCTACCGTCACGACTCGGAGTGGTGCCCGTGATCACCCCGGCCCTGATACGCACGGCACACGAGATGGGCCGGCAGGTGCATGCCTGGACAGTCGACGACCCCACGGAGATGGCCGCACTCTTCGATATCGGGGTGGATGGCATCATCACCGATCGCGCCGACCTGCTGCGCGACGTCCTGATGGCTCGAGGTCAGTGGCGACCCGGGCAGGTGTGATCCAGTTGAGCAAAGGCCGGTGCGATCGGTTTGGAAACTGTTTCAGGACAACGTAATACCCCAAGTTTCTACGCTGCTGCACCGATTGGCGAACTGTTCCTCGGTCCCAAGGCTGTGCCCGTGGCCCGGCATTCTGTACCCGGTCAAGTTCAATCCTCGGCGATCGCAAACGCGTGGTTGCTACCATCGCGCCGTGCCCGAATCTGTTACACCCCGCGGACCTCGTCACCTGTCACGGCGCGCAGCGTTCGGCTACGCCCTCGCGCCGGTGTTGCTCGGAGCGCTCGCGGCCACTGCCGAGGCGCCACGAGCGTCAGCCGCCGGTGGTCAACTGATCGACTTCGCACTGCAGCGAATCCCGCCGGAAGAGATCAAGGCGGCCGGCTACGACGGCGTGGTGAACTACGTGTCCGAGTCACGGCCGGGCATGAACTTCGAAGCGAAGCCGATCACCCGTCAGTACGCTGACGCGCTGCGCGCTGCGGGTCTGCATATCGTCAGCAACTTTCAGTACGGTAAGCCGGGCGGATCCGCGCCCTCGGATTTCACCCGCGGCTACGACGGCGGGGTGGCCGATGCGCAAACAGCGCTGTCGCTACACAACGCGGCCGGTGGAAGCGCCTCGGCCCCGATCTTCTTCAGCGTGGACGACAACATCGACCAGGGCACCTGGAACAGCCTTGCGCTGCCGTGGTTTCGGGGAATCAACTCGGTGCTCGGCGTGGGCCGCACGGGGATTTACGGGCATTCCCGCGCATGTTCCTGGGCGGTCAGCGACAACGTGATCGGGCAGTCGACCACGCCCGGTCACCGGTGGGCCTGGCAGACCAGGTCCTGGTCCAACGGGGACCGCGAACCGGCAGCGGTGCTGTACCAGGGCGTGGTCAACGGTCCGCTGCTCGCGGGTGTGCAGATTGACATCGATGATGTCCTCGCAGCCGATTACGGGCAATGGGATCTCGCCCGCTAGCCGCACTGATCGGCTCGGTCGACGTCGTCGCGCTGTCGGCCTGCGGGCCGGCGACTCCGTCGACCAAGGCGTCGCCCCAGGCGCAGGGGAGTACCAGCTCCGCATCCAGCACCACCCCGGCGGCGCAGTCGAACACCACACCGACGACGGTCGGCCGGGCGGGCGTTTACGGCGATCCGGCGGCGGCCGCCAAATACTGGCAACAGCAGTCTCTGGAAGACAATTGCGGGCTGGTTTCGGTGGCCGACGTGGTGGGAGAGATCACCGGGCACGCGCCGACCGAACAGCAGGTGATCGCCCTGGCGGTGAACACCCCGTCCGGGACCAACCCCGGTCCCATCTACGCGCCGGTGAACGACCCGAGCCACGCGAACGGGACGGGTGGCACCGAGATGGCGGACGAAGTGGTGCTGCTCGAGCACTACGGCGTCAAGTCGGTGATGACCGACGCCACAACGCATCCCGATCAGACCGGGCTGCCCGCGCTGGAGCGGTACCTCACCGAAAACCGCAAAATCATTGCGTGGGTGAATTCCGCCGTCATCCGGAACACCAGCGACCAGCGCACCGCCGCCGATCACTTCCTCGTGGTCACCGGTATCGACACCAACGCCGAACTCGTTCACCTCAATGACCCCGGGGCCGACCATGCGGACGAACGGGTCTCGATCACGACCTTCACGACAGCGTGGCAGACCGGGGGAGACTCGATCGTCGTGACTGTGGCTGCTTGAAGGCCGCTTCAAGGCCGCTTCAAGGCCACCTAAGCGACGAACACCCCGCGAGCGCCTGGCTCGCGGGGTGTCGTCAGACCGAAGCGGACTACTTCAAGTCGAACCGGTCGTTGTTCATCACCTTGACCCAGGCCGCCACGAAGTCCTCGACGAACTTGCCGTGGTTGTCATCTTGGGCGTACACCTCGGCGAGCGCGCGCAGCACCGAATTCGAGCCGAACACAAGGTCATTCGCGGTCGCGGTCCACTTGAGCGCACCGGTTGCCCGGTCGTGGCCCTCGTAGACGTTCTCGGAGTTCTTCGACGGCTTCCACTCGGTGCCCATGTCGAGCAGGTTGACGAAGAAGTCGTTCGTCAACACACCGGTCTTGTCCGTGAAGACACCATGCTTACTGCCGCCGTGATTGGCGCCGATGGCGCGCAGACCGCCGATGAGCACCGTCAACTCGGGCCCGGACACGCCCAGCATGTAGGCCCGGTCGAGCAGCAACTGCTCGAGCGGAGCCTTCTCGCCGGGACGGAAGTAGTTGCGGAAACCGTCTGCCCGAGGCTCGAGTACCGCGAACGACTCCACGTCGGTGTGCTCCTGAGTGGCGTCGGTGCGGCCCGGTGCGAAGTGCACCGAGATCTCATACCCGGCGTCCTTGGCCGCCTTCTCCACGGCCGCGGAGCCGGCCAGCACGATCAGGTCGGCCAGCGAGACCTTCTTGCCGCCGGAAGCGGACGCGTTGAAGTCCTGCTGGATCTGGGTGAGAACCGGTAGCACCTTGTCCAGTTCGGACGGCTCGTTGACCTCCCAGTTCTTCTGCGGTTCCAGCCGCAGCCGGGCCCCGTTGGCGCCGCCACGCTTGTCGGTGTTGCGGTAGCTCGCCGCTGATGACCATGCCGTCTTTACCAGCTGTTGAACCGACAACCCCGATCCGAGCACCTTGGCCTTCAGGGACGCGATGTCACTCTCGTCGACCAATTCGTGGTCGACGGCCGGAACCGGGTCCTGCCACAGTTGCGGCTCGGGAATCCACGGGCCGCGGTAGCGGCTGATCGGTCCCATGTCGCGGTGCAGCAACTTGTACCAGGCCTTGGCGAACGCCTCGGACAATTCCTCGGGGTGCTCCAGCCAGCGCTGCGTGATCTGCCGATAGATCGGGTCCTCGCGCAGCGACACGTCGGTGACCAGCATCGTCGGGTTGCGGCCCGGCCCACCGAACGGGTCGGGAATCGTGCCCGCGCCGGCCCCGTCCTTCGCGGTGAACTGCCACGCGCCGCCCGGGCTCTTGGTCAGCTCCCACTCGTAGCCGTACAGGGTCTCCAGGAAGGTGTTGTCCCACTTCGTCGGAGTCGGCGTCCACACCACTTCCAGGCCACTGGTAATGGCGTCCTTGCCGCTGCCGGTGCCGAATGTGCTCTTCCAGCCCAAACCCTGCTGCTCGATCGGGGCTCCCTCCGGCTCGGGGCCCACCGGGTCGGCGCTGGCACCGTGGGTCTTGCCGAAACTGTGGCCGCCCACGATGAGTGCGGCGGTCTCCTCGTCGTTCATCGCCATCCGGCCGAACGTCTCCCGGATGTCGCGCGCCGCGGCGATCGGGTCCGGCTTACCTTCCGGCCCTTCGGGATTGACGTAGATCAGCCCCATCGTCGTGGCGCCGTAGGGCTGCGCGAGGTCCCGCTCACCCGAGTAGCGCTTGTTGGTGCCCAGCCATTCGTCTTCCTCGCCGAAGAGGACTTCCTCCGGCTCCCACACGTCCTCGCGGCCGAAGGCGAAGCCGAACGTCTGGAACCCCATGTCCTCCAGGGCGACATTGCCGGCCAAGACGATCAGGTCGGCCCAGGAGATCTTGTTCCCGTGCTTCTTCTTGACCGGCCACAGCAACCGGCGCGCCTTGTCCAGGCTGGCGTTGTCCGGCCAGCTGTTGAGCGGCGCGAACCGCTGCAAGCCCTGTCCGGCGCCGCCGCGGCCGTCGAAGATGCGGTAGGTGCCGGCCGCGTGCCAGCTCATGCGGATGAAGAAGCCCCCGTAGTGGCCGTAGTCTGCCGGCCACCAGTCCTGCGACGTCGTCATCACCGAGACCAGGTCGGCCTTGAGCGCGTCGACGTCGAGCTTGGCGAACTCGGCCGCGTAGTCGAAATCGTCGCCCAGCGGGTTGGCCTGCGGCGAGTGCGGGTGCAGCCTCGACACATCGACCTGGTTGGGCCACCAGTCCTGGTTGGTTCGCGGCGCGTCTGACTTCGGGGTGGGCGACGGGATGGCCGGGTTCTCGCTCTCACTCTTGCTCGCCGAGTCGCTGGCGTGAGGAGGTCGGCTATCGGATGTATCGGATGACACAGCATTCCTTCCGGGTTATCTGAAACGGGCTGTGATCACGGTTGTGATCAGGAATCAGTTCTCGAGCAGTCGGGGCAGAAGCCCCAATAGATGACTTCGGCCTCATCGAGGACGAACCCATCCAAGACGTTGTCGTCGTCCGACGGCGTCAGACACGGCGTATCGCCGACGGCACAGTCGACGTCTGCGATGATCCCGCAGGATCTGCACACGACGTGATGATGGTTGTCGCCGACCCGCGATTCGTACCGGGCGACCAGACCGGAAGGCTGAATGCGCCGCACCAGGCCGGCGGCGGTCAGCGCATTGAGCACGTCGTACACGGCTTGCCGGGACACATCGGGCAATCCGACTCGCACCGCGGAGAAGATTGTGTCCGTATCGGCGTGGGGATGCGCATGAACCGCTTCCATCACTGCGATCCGTGGCCGCGTTACCCGCAAATCGGCCGTTCGCAACTGCTCGGCGTGATCCGAGGACACACAGCCATCCTGCGCACTTATCTGGAGTCAGTCAAGACTTTGCGGCATCGAATGCGACGCATCGCAGGTATTTTTGAGACCCGCGGCCGACATGCGGGTGGCCGCTTGATTTCGCAGAGGTCCATGGATACCCAACATGTCCGTTGGACGCCGTCGGGCGTCCGGTTGCGTCTGCACCGATGTCACGACGGCGATGTGAATTGGCTCTTCCTGCCGGGCGGCCCGGGCATCGGCTCGGAATCCCTGCGGGAACTCGTCGACACCGTGGCCATGCCGGGATGCTCTTGGCTCGTCGACCTGCCCGGCGACGGATCCAACACCAACGCTCCTGGCGCGCCGGCTGATCCCTACCGCCTGTGGCCAGAGGTGTCGCTCGAAGCGGCTCAGGCTGTCGACCGTCCGGTCTATGTCGGACATTCGACCGGCGGCGAATATCTGCTGGCGACGGCCGCACTGGACGGGATGCTCGAAGGCATCGCCCTGATCAGCACCGCTCCTGACGCGTCGTGGATGCCGGCCTACGAAGAGATGACCATCAACAACCCGTTGCCTGGCGTCGCAGAGGCCACCGCCCGTTACGACGCGGATCCGACCAACGAGAACCTGCGCGAACTCGCCGTGCAATCCGCGCCGTGGAATTTTCCGGCCAGTAGCCTCGCCAAGGGTGCTGAATTACTGGGCAGAATGCCCTACAACATGAGGGCCGCGCAGTGGTCGGACCGTCATTTCGACCGTGACTACGAATTGGCTTGGTGGCCAACCACATTGCCGACTTTGATCGTGAGCGGCTCAGCAGACAGGATCGTCACGCAGACGCTCTGGCAGCCCGACCGCTTTCACACTCACAACGTGATCTGGAGTGTCATACCCGAGGCGGGCCACTTTCCGTGGATAGAGCGAACCGACGCGGTACGGGACGCCTTTGCCCAACTCGCGCAACGCATCGGCATCAACCGGTCACCAACCGCTCCAGACTGACCAGCGAGGCGCCCAGATAATCCTCGGGGAAAGGCGGCATACCGCCGATCTGTTCCCGGAACTCCGGTGACGTGGCTGCCCAGTCATAGGTGAGCGTGACGTCAGTGCGGTCGCCGTTCGGAGCCAGTTCGTAGCGCCAGAACCAGCCGCCCGCAGCATGATTGCCTGCGTCGTCGAGCCGGCCCGGCATCCAGGCGATGGCGTGGTCCTTCTCGAACTCGGTAACCAGGTTGTGGGTGACGTAGTCACCGCCGGCGGCCTCGAGATGCATGTTCATCCTGAAGATCTGGCCGGTCCCGGTGATCGGTCGGGCGTCGACGGCGTCGCGAACCCAGTCGGTGGGCTCGGTGTCGCAATGACGGCTCGGGTCGGCCAACATCGCGAAAATCGTCGTCGGCGGGGCCGCAATGGTTCGGCTGACCGTGAAGCATTCGCTATTCATCGTCGTCCTCTGATCCGTAGGCGCGCGCGATATCGGGCGAGCCGGACCACCCGGAGTAGGTGGGCCGTGACGGCCACCCTGGCGGCGAATCGAGCCATTCCTCCTGCCTCCCCCAGGGCAGGATGTCGATCAGCGCGAAAGTGTGGCTGAGCTGCTCGGTTCCGCGGCCATTAGTGTGCCAGGTGCGGTAGACGCTGTCACCATCGCGCAGGAACACGTTGACAGCGAAGCCGCCACCCGGCGGAGCGTCCATGTCAGCCCCGAACGAGCTGTCCGAAGACGAGTACCACTGCATCTGGTTGCCGACCTTGCGCCGGTACGCGAGCGCCTCGTCGATCGGTCCGTTGGTGACGATCACGAAGCGGGCGTCGTAGTTGTCGAGAAACTCGAGCCGGGTGAACTGCGAGGTGAACCCGGTGCAGCCGGCGCACTGCCACTCAGCTCCGGGCGACCACATGTGGTGGTAGACGATGAGCTGAGAGCGGCTGCCGAACATTTCGGCCAGGCGGACCGGGCCGTCGGCGCCGATCAGCGTGTAGTCGGGCAACCGCACCATCGGCAGGCGGCGCCGCTGGGCGGCGATCGCATCCAATTCCCGGGTCGCGGCCTTCTCGCGCTTGCGCAGCTCGTCGAGCTCCGCGCGCCAGGTCTGCTGATCGACGATCGGCGGCTTTGCTTCAAGCATCGGGTCCACCTTCTCCTGTGATGTGTCCGGTCTCTGGGTATGACCCGCGGCGGTCCCGAAACTCACCGCCGGAGTCCGGTGTGACGGGAGCAGTGTTTTCCCGTGCCGCCGACGGGGAACTAGTCACCCGCCGGCGTATCTCATGCCGGACTCCCGTCTGAGCTCAGGCGCCACGAAAGGCAACACCCGCTTGTCCCAGGAACTCAAGCCGCACTTTGACGATGTGCAGGCACATTACGACCTGTCCGACGATTTCTTCCGGCTGTTTCTGGACCCGACCCAGACATACAGCTGCGCCTACTTCGAGCGCGACGACATGACGCTGGAACAGGCGCAGATCGCCAAGATCGACCTGTCGCTGGGCAAGCTGGGCCTGCAACCCGGAATGACGCTGCTGGACGTCGGTTGCGGCTGGGGCGCGACCATGCGCAGGGCCATCGAGAAATACGACGTCAACGTCGTCGGCCTGACTCTGTCCAAGAACCAGGCCGCGCATGTGCAGCAGACGTTCGACGAAATGGACACGGCACGAAGCCGTCGCGTGCTGTTGCAAGGTTGGGAACAGTTCACCGAGCCGGTGGACCGCATTGTGTCGATCGGCGCGTTCGAGCACTTCGGCCGCGATCGCTACCAGGATTTCTTTTCGCTGGCTTACAAACTGCTGCCGGCCGACGGTGTGATGCTGCTGCACACCATCACCGGATTGACTCGCCAGCAACTGAGCGAGACTGGTTTGCCCATCTCCATGAATCACATCCGGTTCGTGAAATTCATTCTCACGGAGATCTTCCCGGGCGGCCAGTTGCCGGATACGGATATGGTGGCGGGGTTCTCGGAAGCGGCCGGTTTCACGCTGACCAGGCGTCAGTCGTTGCAGCAGCACTACGCGATGACCCTCGATCGGTGGGCCGCAGCGCTCGGGGCAAGGCGCGACGAAGCCGTGGCAATTCAGTCCCAAGAGGTCTATGACCGATATATGAAATACCTGACCGGCTGCGCCGATCATTTCCGCACCGGGTATATAGACGTCAATCAGTTCACCCTGGAAAAATAAGCCTCTGCCCGGTTCGCTTGCCCGGTTTCGCGGTGTGCAATTGGACCCGTGTTTGGGAATGCGCGCTGCGGTGTATAGATAGCTACGTCGTACAGATAGCTACGTCTCCGACCTCAGAAAGGGCTGGTTTAATGAAACCCCTCGCACCTGCCGCAATTGTCATCGCGGCGTTGATGTTCAGCGGCTGTTCGGCTTCAAAGGTCATCAATACCGGTGGCGACACCAAGTGCAAAGACTTCACCACGCAGGACGAGAAGAAGCAGAGCGAGGAAGTCAGCAAGATGCTGAAGGACAAGAACGGCGCTGAGCCCAGCTCGCTGGAGATCAACGCAACCCGCCTCTCGGCGCAGACGTACTGCCAGACGCTGGGCAAGCCGGACAGCAAGATCTCCGAGGCCCCACACGGCTGACCGGGCGGTCCTGCTGGCCGGCCGGACGGCTGTCCAGCAGGACCGGATCCCGCTGCGATCCAGCAAGGACTCTGACCAGGTTGTCGGCAGTACTTCCGCGCCCGATAAGTTCAGCTGATGGGCGATGACGACACCGGTTCCACCGCGCGTCTGTTCGCGCTCGCCGAGCAGGTGCGGGGCTTCATGCCGAGCGACGAAGGACAGGCGCTGTACGACGCCGCACTGCGTTATCTGGACGGCGGCGTAGGCGTGGAGATCGGCACGTATTGCGGCAAGTCGGCGCTGCTGCTCGGCGCAGCTGCGCAGCGGAGCGGCAGCGTGCTCTACACGATCGATCATCATCACGGGTCCGAAGAGCATCAGGCCGGCTGGGAGTTCCACGACTCGTCGCTGGTCGACGAGGTGACCGGGCTTTTCGATACGTTGCCGACGTTCCGTCGCACGCTGGACGCCGCCGGCCTCGACGACCACGTCGTCGCCATCGTCGGCAAGTCACCGGTCGTTGCCCGGGGATGGCGCTCGCCGGTGCAGTTCCTCTTCATCGACGGCGGCCACACCGAGGCCGCCGCTGCCCGCGACTTCGAGGGCTGGGCGAAGTGGGTGGTCCCGGGCGGGAGCCTGGTCATTCACGATGTGTTTCCCGACCCCAACGACGGGGGTCGCGCCCCATACCAGATCTATTGTCGCGCACTAGCCTCCGGTCAATTCCGGGAAATCGGGGCGACTGGTTCGCTGCGGGTGCTGGAACGCACCGGCGGCCAGACCGGCGAGCCGGTCGAGACTTAGCGGCCGGGTCCGGCCGTAACGCACTCGCAGTCGAAGTCGGTCTGCAAACCCACCGGAAGCGCGTGCCCCCGGAATATCCCGCTGCCCGGCGTCGTGCCCGACAACGCGTCGGCGGCCAGGATCATCGCTGCGCCCGTCCACGTGGTGCGCTCCTCGGGCCAGCGCTTACCGTCGGCGAAAACCAAACCGGTCCAATAGGACCCGTCCCTTTCACGCAGGTGCTGCATCGCTCCGAACTGCCGGTGCGCCGCTGACCGGTGACCGATGGCGTCCAACGCCAGCACCAGTTCGCACGTTTCGGCTCCGGTGACCCAGGGCCGGTCCACCACGCACCGTATGCCCAGATCGCCCACCACGAATTCGTCCCACCGTTGCCGGATTCGTGCCGCGGCAGCCGGACCGCGCAACGCACTCCCGAGGATCGGGTAGTACCAATCCATCGAGTAGCGGTCTTTTTCGGTGAACGCCTCGGGATGGGCGACGATCGCGTGGCCTAACCGGCCCAACGCCAGTTCCCATTCCGGCTGGGGTTCGCCGATCGTTGCGGCGAGCGCCAGCGCGCACCGGATGCTGTGGAATATGCTGGCGCAACCGGTCAGCAGCGCCTCCGGCAGCGGCCCGGCTTGGCTTCGGGCCCAACAAATTTCACCGTAACCGACCTGCAGGTCGATGACGAAGTCGATCGCCTTCTGCACTACCGGCCACATCACGGCGGCGAACCTCTGGTCGCCGGTGATGAGCACGTGGTGCCAGACACCGGTCGCGATGTAAGCGCAGAAGTTGCTGTCGCTGTTGGCGTCTTCGACGACGCCGGCGCGAATCTGGATCGGCCAGGAGCCGTCCGGGCGCTGCATGCGACGGCACCAGTCGAAGGCGGCGCGCGCCGGTTCCAACAGACCCGCCGCCGTCAGAGCCATGGCGTTTTCTACGTGATCCCACGGATCGGTGTGCCCCCCGGCAAACCAGGGGATCGCCCCCGATGATTCTTGGGCGGCCGCTATGGACTTCGCGGTCTGCCGGCACTGCTCGGGGGTCAGCACACCGGCGACACCGGGCGCGTTGTTATCCCGAGGCAACTGAATACCTCTGGGCCGGACTGAGCTGAGCCGACTCGGGTTTGGTGAAGTACATGGCTACGCTCTTGCCCAGCAGTGGATTCAGGGCGTGCTCGGCAAGCTGAGTGATCTTCGGCCGTTGCATCAGATCCCACACCAGCAACTTATGGTAGGCGCTGACCGCAGGGTGGTCGTTATTCGACGGTCCCACAGCGCATTTGAGCCACCAGAACGGCGAGTGCAGGGCGTGGGCGTGGTGAGTGTGCGTCAATTCCATTCCGCGACCGGCGATCTTGTCACGCAGTGCACTGGCCCGGTAAATCCTCACGTGGCCGCCCTCATTGCTGTGGTACTCCTCGGAAAGTAACCAGCAGACCCGCTCCGGCAGCCACCGCGGCACGCTGACCGCCAGGGTGCCACCGACTTTGAGCACCCGGATCAGTTCGGCGATGGCGGCATCGTCCTCGGGTATGTGCTCGAGGATCTCCGACGCGATCACGCAGTCGAAAGTCTGGTCGGCGTAGGGCAGATTGAGCGCGTCGCCACGAACGACTTTCGCAGAGGCCGACTGCGGCGCCTCGCCGGTCTCGGCCATCGCACGCAGCAAGGTGTCCACCGACCGGAGTTCGGCGGCGTCCTGGTCGAAGGCGACGACATCCGCACCTCGCCGATAGGCTTCGAAGGCGTGCCGGCCGGCGCCACAACCCACGTCGATAACCTTGGCTGCAGGTCCGATCCCGAGCCGCTCGAAATCCACCGTCAGCATCGCGGCCCGCCCTCGGCGGTCCGTCGCTCAATCGCCCGTTGGTAGATCCGCACGGTTTGAGCGGCCACCGCGTCCCAGCTGAACACGTTGACCGCCCGACTCCGCCCGGCCTCGCCCAGGCTGCGGCGCCGCTCCGGCGAATCCAGGAGCTCGCCGATCGCATGTGTGAGGGCATCGACGTCGGCGGGCGCCACCAGCTCGGCGCAAGCACCGTCTGTCCCGAGTACTTCGGGCAGCGCACCGACACGGCTGGCGACGATCGGGGTCCCGCTAGCCATTGCTTCCACCGCGGGTAACGAAAAGCCTTCGTAGAGAGAGGGAATGCACGCGACTTCGGCCGAGGCGAACAGGGCGGCGAGCTCGGCGTCGGGCAGGCCGCTGGCAATGTGGACGATGTCCGAGATCCCCAACTCGGCGATGAGCTTATGGGTCGGACCGTTGGTTTCCACCTTGGCGACCAACCGCAACTCGAGGTCTCGGCTGGTGCGCAGTTTGGCGACGGCGTGCAACAAGGTGCTGACGCCCTTGAGGGGGGTGTCCGCGCTGGCGATCGCCATCACCCGGCCGGGTCGCCGCGGTGACGAACCCGGCCTGAACAGTTCGGTATTGACCCCCAACGGCACCACATGCAGTTGATCGGGGGAGACGCCGAAATCCGCGACAATGTCGGTGGCCGACGACGACGACACGGTAAGCAGGTCAGGGATCTGCCGGGCCACCTGCTTCTGCATGCTGGAGAACCCATACCACCTGTGTACCAACGGCTTTCGCCACCATCGGGCGGCAGCGAGATCGAGTGACCGGTCACGCGTGATCGGGTGGTGCACGGTGGCCACGACCGGCATGCCGGAACTTGCGATGGTGAGCAGTCCCGATCCCAGGCTCTGATTGTCGTGCACGACGTCGAAGTCGGCCTTCCGGTCCGCCAGTAAGCGCGCCACCCGCAGTGTGAAGGTTCTGGGTTCGGGGAACCCGGCCGTCCACATGGTGGCCAACTCGAGCAGGTCGATCGAGTCACGAATCTCGCTCGGCCGGGGCACCCGGAATGGGTCCGGCTCGCGGTACAGGTCGAGGCTCGGGACCTTCGTCAGGCGAACACGGGGATCGAGCAGCTCGGGATACGGCTGCCCGGAGAACACCTCCACCTCGTGACCGAGGTCGACCAGCCCACGGCTGAGATGCCGCACATAGACACCCTGTCCGCCGCAGTGGTCCTTACTCCGATAGGACAGCAGAGCAATTCGCATTCTCAACCCTTCGGCGCCAGCGATCGACCAGGAAAAGGGGGGAAGGGCGCCAATCTCATTGCTGTCAACGCACCCGCGAACGACGGGACAGCAAACTGGACATGTGTCCAGATTATAGTTCGATCAGCTAATTGACGCAAACGCACCCCCACCAGATCACTGCTTCCCGCTGTCGCGGTGCGCATCGAACCCCAGACCGATCGGGGAGCTGAGTACGGCGCGGCACCCGCGCATGCAACGCTCCCGATTCGAGCTCGGTACCGGCTGCTCTGCTGAACCGGTCGAAGCTACGACAATCCCGTCTCAAGCTACGACAACCGCGGCAGCAGCGCGAACCCACCCGCTCCGATCGCTACACCGGTGAATGCCGCGCGGGAATCCGGTTTAGCTGACACTGCGGTTAAAACGCGCCAAATCGGTTTAGTCTCATCGAGATGACTCGGCAACGTCTTCCCAAAGAGCTTCGCCATCGCGATCCGGAGTTCATTCGCGCCGTGCTACCCCCGCTGTGGTTGGCCTCGACCGTCTGGTTCCGGGCCGAGGTACTCGGCTTCGAGAACGTGCCGGATGAGCCGGTGCTGTTCGTGGGCAACCACAGCGGCGGGGGCGCAACCCCGGACACTTTCGTCTTCCTGCTGGCCTACAACACCTACTTCACCGTCGAGGGCCGTCCGCTCTACGCGCTGGCGCACGACACGGTCACCGCCGCGCCGGTCATCGGCGGGCTGACCCGCAAGCTGGGTGTCGTCCCGGCGGCCAATTCCTTTGCCGAGCGCATTTTCGACAGCGGAGGCTCGGCGCTGGTCTATCCGGGCGGCGACGTGGAAGCCCTGCGCCCGTGGCGGGATCGCAATAAGATCGTCTTCTCCGGCCGTAAAGGCTTTCTGCGGCTGGCGCACAAGTGCAATGTGAAGATCGTGCCGGTGGTTGCGACCGGCGGCCATGACACCTTGATCGTGCTGAACGACGGTCGGCGTACCGCGCAATTGCTGCGATTGGACAAATTGGCGCGGGTGAAGAGCATGCCCATGACCCTGAGCATTCCGTGGGGACTGTCGCCGCTCCCGCTGCCGCACTTTCCCCTTCCGGCGAAGATCCGCATGCAGGTGCTCGAGCCGATCGATGTGAGAGCCAGGTTCGGCGAGGATCCGGACTGGAATCGCGCATTGGCCTACGTGACCAGCGTCATGCAGGTTGGCTTGTCGAAGCTGGCCAGCAAGACCATCGTCCCGATGGTCCGGTGAGATGACCCAGACCGTCACCGTCGCCCGCCATATCGACTGCCCACTCGAAACGAGCGGCGGCTTCATCACCGACCCGCACACTCTTTTTCCCCAGGTATCCACATTCAGCCGGTGTCGCTTCGTCAAATCGCGCGATGACGGCGAATTGTGGGATGTCTACATGGACAGTGGCACCATCCAGCTCGGCGGCCGGGTGCTGATCACACCTCCGACAGGCAGCCTGCTGAAGTGGCGGGCAGTCCAGGGAACGCGGCACTCGTTCGCGGCGCTCATCGAACCGGACGGCGAGGGCAGCCGCCTCACCCTGACCCTGACGTTCTCCACCACCGGCCTGGGTGTCGCACGGCTCAGCGAATGGCTGGGACGTGGTCTGGTCTCTCGTAACCTCGAGGCGGCGGCCGAGGAAATACGGCACTATCTCGAATTCGAGAGATAGCACTGCGGGGTGCCGTTCTGGCGGGCCGGCATTTCAGTCGCGGGCTGAATATGTGCTTTATTGGTAAAGGCTGTGCAAACAGCAGGCAACGAGCTGTTGTCTGGCGTAATGCTACGAGGTGATGTCCGCCACAGGCTCCGACGGAGGATCCGGGCCGAGCGTGCATTCAGCGTCACCGGAGTGCGGCTGCCAGCCGACCATACCGATCGGAGGAAGCGTGATGGACTTCGCGTTGCTGCCGCCAGAGATCAACTCGGCGCTGATGTATGCCGGCCCTGGCTCCGGACCGATGCTGGGGGCTGCCGCCGCGTGGGACGCGTTGTCCGCCGAGATGTACGCAACCGCCAGTTCCTACCAGTCAGTGATCACGAGCCTGACCGCCGGACCGTGGATCGGTCCGGCGTCAGCTGCCATGGCTGCCGCGGCCACCCCCTACGTAGCGTGGCTGAAAGTCACCGCGCTGCAGGCTGAGCACACCGCCGACCAGGCCAAAGCTGCGGCTCTGGCGTACGAGACCGCGTTCGCCGAGACGGTTCCACCGCCGGTGGTCGCCGCCAACCGCAGCCTGCTGATGATGCTGATAGCGACGAACTTCTTCGGCCAGAACACGCCACTGATCGCACTCACCGAAACCCAGTACGCCGATATGTGGGCACAGGACACCGCGGCCATGCAAAGCTACGCGGCGTCGTCGGCAGCGGCGACCACGTTGACGCCGTTCGCCGAGCCCTCTTCCATCACCGATTCGAGCGGGTTGCCGGCGCAGGCGGCCGCGGTCAGCCAGGCCACCGGGACCGCCGCCGGAGAGGTGCAGAGCCTCGTCTCATCGGCGCAGCAGGCACTGTCCGCGGTGCCGGCCGCGCTGGCCGGTCTGGCAACCCCTGCTCCCGCCGCGGCCGTTTCGCCGTTCGACATCGTCACACTGCTCGACTTCGGCGCGGGTCTCATCAGCGGCACCTTGGACGGAATCGTCGGGACGACTGCCCTTCCTTACGACATCGGCGGTTACCACATCGGGGTTCACACCGATGACATTGTCAGTGGCTGGGCGGGCATCGAGAGCTGGCCCGGGTCGGCACCGGTGCCCCCGACCCAATTTCCGGTCATCACCAACCTCGGCTCCCCGGTGTCGGCGGGCTTGGGTGAAGCCGGGTCCGTCGGCGGACTGTCGGTACCGCCGGGTTGGACGACCGCCGCGCCGGGCTTCCGGTTGGCGGCACTGACGTCGCCGGCCGCCAGTGTCGGGGCTGCGGCGGAGGCTTCCGCGGACGGGGCCGGAGCGTTGTTCAGCCAGATGGCCGTGGCGGGCATGGCCGGGCGGGCCATGGCCGGCACGGTCGGCACGGGCGGGTCCGGGGGGGCCCGCACCAAAGAGCGGGTCGGGGTGGCCAAGCGCGGCACGCCGGCCGCCGCTGAGACCAGCGAGGAGTCCGCTAAGCAGCCGCCAGTACTGCCCGGCGGCCCAATTACCAGCATTGCCGCCGAACTGCGTGAACTGGCCTCGCTGCGCGATGCGGGGATCCTCACCGAGCAGGAGTTCACCGAGCAGAAGCAACGCCTGCTCCCGCAGTAGGGTCGCCTACCTGGCGCGAAGGTGGCGCGAAGGTGGCGCGAGCAGACACAAAAGCGCCCTGGAACGCGTGTTCCAGGGCGCTTTTGTGTCTGCTCGCCGGTGAGCGGCGGCGCTACTTGACGCGGTTGGCAGCGAAGGTCGCGGCCTGGGTCGTCATTCCGTTCTCGATGTAGGAGACGTGCGCCATGATGTTGCCGCCACCGGTGCAGATCGGGTCATCTGTGGCGCACAGGCTGATCAACTTGCCGCTGTAGAGCGGGCTGATCGTCGGCAGTGGGCCACCGCCCCACAGTGCGCTGGAGAATCCGCTGGACGGCTCGCCGAAATAGGCGACCGCGGCGACGTGGTCGGCAACCGGGGCCGGCATCTGGGTGCTGGCCAGGTTGATCACGGTGGCGCCCTGCGAATATCCGCCCATCACGATCTTGGTGCTGGGGCAACTGGTCACAGTGCCCTGGACGTGGGCACTCGCGTCGTCAGCGCCGCTGGTCGCGCTGTTGTGGTAGTCGTCGTTGGCGGGGTAATTGACCGCATACACCTCCACCGAGCGGCCGGCCAACTGCGACGTGAGCGAGTCGACGAACGCCTGGCCGACATTGCCCAGCCCCGGTTCCTGGTGGGTGCCGCGGGCGTAGACGATCGACACGTCGGCGCAGGGATCGGCCGAGGCGTTGCCCGGACTGGCGATGGGCACGCTCAGCAGAGCCCACGTCGTCATGACGAGGACACTGGCGATACGTGCAAGGCTGCGTGCAGTCATGCCCCAGATCCTGACATACCGGCGGCGACGGCGTAGCCGGCGGCTCGGATACCCACCGGCTCGCCCGCCCGGCGCAGTTCAATCAGCCATCGAGCCGGCTTCCTGATCGTGGTTGCCGAACCATTTCAAGGCCTCGAGTGCAACCGCGACGCGAACGGTGGTGCGTTCCAAAGGCCGCGGCAGCAGTCGTTGCGCGGCATCGAGCCGACTCAACAGTGTGTTGCGATGGATATACAGCTGTTGAGCCGCACGGGCGGCATTGCACTGCTCGTTGATGTAGGTAAGCAAGGTGTCCCGCAACACCGAGCCGGCCGAGGCGAAGGACCCGAGGGTGTGATTGATGAAATCGTGTGCCTGCTCTTGTTTTTGGGTGAGTAGCGCCACCATCTGAATGTCCTCGAAGAATGCGAGCTGCTGCCGTGCCCGCAGCCGCACCATCATGTGTTGGGCAGTCAGGGCCTGCTCGTAACTGGTGCGGAAACCGTCGATGCCTCGACCACTGGCTCCAATTGCGATGCGTACCTTGGGCGTTTCCTCGAGCACGCGACGGACCTGTTCGCTGTCGACATCGGCGATGTCCTTGAGCCATAACCATCGGGTCGCCTCGCTGGCGGTCACGGTGAAGGGCTGCGGGCATCCGACGGCGTGGCCCAAGCTGACGACGGCCCGGTCAAGCAGCCGGTTGTCGCCGTCGTCCTCGTCGCACCACAGAATGGCGGCGGTGTGAGATCCACTGAGCGCGTAGCCCAGTCGCACTTCCGCTCGCTTGAGATTCATCGACTCGCCCTCGAGGATCAATTCAACGATCTTGCGTCGCTCGACTACGGCTCCCTGAGCCAGCTCGTTGTGCTCCAACTTCATCTGGCGGGAGATGGCGGCAAGAGTGACGTCGACGAAATCACTGGCCGAGCGGGTGACCACATTGAGTAGTTCGCGCAACTCGTGGGGATCGGACGTGAGGTCGAAGACGATGTCCGTCCACCGTTGTAAGGCCACGTTCTGGCCGATGCGGTAGACCTCGAGCGCCGATGCGCCGAGGCCGCGGCGCACCAGAATGCGGGCCATGCGCAGCGGCTCCGGCCCCAGGTACGGGGACACCACGCCACCGGGGTCCCGCAGGTGGCTGGTGGCGAAATGCACCAGGCTCGCACGGTTGGAGGAACTGACCGCCGCTGCCAGGGTGGGATCCCCGATGATCGCGGAGCTGCTGGCCACGGTGGCGCGATCGAGCTCCTCGAGCCATTCCGGTGACGGGTTGAGAGCGATCCAGGCACCTTGGCGGATCAGCTCACGGACTTGAGGCGACAATTTGCTATCTACCACGGAAAACCATTCGGTCGTAGGCGCACTTTGCACTTTCATCGAGTTCTCTCGGTGAGTTGGGGGGAGGGTTCGTATCGACGCGGGTGGGCCCCATGCGTAACAAAAGGCTACATCAGCGTATCGTATACAGTCAAGCATTATATACTCGAATGTATGCGTTGGCGATGAACTGGCCTTTTGCGGTCCCTCAGTCCGACCGTCCGGTCTAAAGTTCCAATCCATGCGTCGCGCGTGGACCTGGACATTCGACCTGCCACCAGATCAGCTCTGGCAGGTGCTGGCCGACACGAACCGGTTCAACGAAGCCCTGGGCCTGCCGCCGTACACGCTCGACGAAACACCGCAACCCAACGGCACGGTCCTGCGCCGGGGTCGGGGCAAAGCCGCCGGTTTTGCGCTCGAATGGGAGGAGAAGCCGTACGAGTGGGTCACCGGTCGGCACTTTCGCCAGTCCAGGGTCTTCAGCAAGGGGCCGTTCCGTCGCTTCGGCCCGGTCTTCGAAGTCGAGCCGGACGGACGCGGAGGCTCGCGGGTCTCCTACGCGCTGGAGTGGGAGCCACTGAACATGGCGGGCCGCCTGTTCGGCGCGCGACTTGCGGCGCAGGCGGGGGAGAACGTGCGCCGGCGAGTCCTGGAGGCGGTCGCGTTCGTCCGGGGCGACCAGGGTCCTGACCGCGTGACACCGTTCGTGCTTCCAGAGCCGATACTGCCCCACGGCGCACGCGAACGGGCCACCGCGATGGCGCGTCAGATCGACAGCAGCCCCTACGGCAACGGACTCGGCGACCGGATCGCCGACCAGGTGCTGCACGCCATGGCCGCCGATCTGCAGCGCATGCGGCCCAAAGTCCTGGCGAACCAGCTCGGGGTACCGCCGCGCGCCGTGACCGAGGCATGTTTCACCGCGGTCCAGACCGGCCTGCTGTGCATGAGATGGGATCTGTTGTGCCCCAACTGTCGCGGAGCCAAGGTGAGTGTGCCGTCGCTTGCCGACCTCCCGCACGGCGCGCACTGCTCATCGTGCAACATCGACTACGACCGTGAATTCGAACGCAATGTGGAGCTGACGTTCGCGCCCTCGCCGACCGTGCGCCCCCTGCGCGAAGGCGACTTCTGCCTGTCTGGGCCGATGAGCACCCAGCATGTGGCGGTGCAAGTCCTGCTGAGTCCGGGGGAGCGACGCACGATTGCCGTCGACCTGCCTGCCGGTCCCTACCGCGTGCGCACCTTGCACCCGGGCGTCCCCGTCGATGTCGAGCACACGGGCGGCGCGTTTCCCGGTCTGCGCGTCACAGGGTCCGGTGTAGACCTGCTCGCGGCGCCGGATCGGGACGTCGAACCGGGAACGGTGACATTCGTCAACGATGCCGGCTTCGAACTGGCGGCGTTGATCGAGGAACGGCTGTGGACACGCCAGGCCCTGACCGCACCGGAAGTCATTTCACTGCAAGCCTTTCGCGATATGTTCGCCGAGGCGACGCTGCGGCCCGGCGACGATGCCGGCGTCAGCCAGGTCGCCTTGCTGTTCACCGATCTCCGGGGTTCAACTGAGCTTTACGAACGGGTCGGCGACGCCACCGCCTACAACCTGGTCCGCGAGCACTTCACCTTGCTTGCCGCGGTCGTGCGCGAGCATGACGGCGCGGTCGTCAAGACGATTGGTGACGCGGTGATGGCGTCGTTCGACGATCCCGCGCAGGCGGTACGCGCGGCCCTGGCGATGCAGGCCCGGATCGCCTCGTCGACGCACGGAACCGAGCAACTGGTGTTGAAAGTGGGCGTGCATGCCGGCCCCAGCGTCGTCGTGACGCTGAATGACCGCCTCGACTATTTCGGCTCGACCGTGAATATGGCTGCGCGCCTGCAAGGGCAGAGTTGCGGTGCGGACATCGTGCTGTCCGAAGCGATCGCATCCGATCCGGCGGTGCGCGAAATAGTGGATAACGTACCCCAACGCCGTGAAACGGTATCGCTCAAAGGGTTCACCGAGCCGGTCGGTTTCCTCCGATTAGTGAGTTTGGGATCTCCCTCGAAAGGGGAAGACGGGCTTTGAGTTCGCTCGCGTGATACGAGGTGTGAAATGTGGACGATCATCTGTCGGCTGATATCCGTCGCCGCCATGGTGTTGGCACCCATGGCGGTCGTGACGATCGCGACACCCGCCGTCAGTTCGGCGCAGTGCGCAGACGGCGAATGGTGGGATCCCACCGGTAAAGTCTGCCGCCCCTTGGGTGTTGGGCCGCAACCGCTCGACTGCGAGGCGGGTCAGTGGTGGGATCCGACGGCCAACGTATGTCGCCCCCTGGGCGTCGGGCCGCAGCCACTCAATTGCGAAAACGGTTGGTGGTGGGACCCGGCGGCCAACGTTTGCCGGCCGCCCGTCATACCATCAGCCGGGTAGTCACCGCTGCTGCGGCGGGAAGCCACCCGTGGCTACCGGCCCCCACCGGCGCACAATCACGCGCAACAGACATTTCTTCTGGTCACGCATCGCCCGGCGGTACTCATCCCAGTCCGGGTGCTCGCCGGCGACCGCTCGGTAATAGTCGACCAGGGGTTCAACCGCGGCGGGCCCGTCGATCACCTCAGCGTCACCGTCGAGCTGAACGTAGGCACCGTTGAACTCCTCGGACAACACCACGACGCTCGCTCTGCCGGTCCTGCGAATGTTGACGCTCTTGGCACGCTGGGGATAGCTCGCGATCACCACCCTGCCCTCCGCGTCAACTCCACCGGTGACCGGCGAACTCTGCAGCGAACCGTCAGCGCGAAACGTGGTCAATATCATCCGGTGTCGGGTGCGGATGAAATCCAGCAACTCGGAAAAGCCCACTACGTCCGCTGTCGCTATCTTCGGAGCCATCAGACCAACCTAGCCCGGTTCCGGCGCCCATTACTCTGGCCCGAGTGGCCGATCCGACCGTCAGCGAGTTGCGCAGGCGCCTCGATGAGCTGACGATCCGCGACGCCGCCCGCCTGCGCAGGCGCCTGCAGAATCTTCGCGGCGGCGCCAGGCCCGAGAAACTCCAACAACTCGCCGCGCAGATGGCCACCGCAGAGTCGCTGGTGGCTGCCCGACGGGCCGCGGTGCCGACGATCGGCTACCCCGACCTCCCTGTCACAGAGCGGCGCCAGGAGATCGGCGAAGCGATACTCAGGCACCAGGTGATCATCGTCGCCGGCGAGACCGGTTCCGGCAAGACCACCCAACTGCCGAAGATCTGCCTCGATGTCGGCCGGGGAGTGCGCGGCACCATCGGCCACACCCAGCCCCGCCGGCTGGCCGCTCGGACGGTCGCGCAACGTATCGCCGACGAACTGCACACCCCACTCGGTGACGTTGTCGGCTACACCGTCCGTTTCACCGACCAGGTCAGCGACCGCACCCTGATCAAGCTGATGACCGACGGCATCCTGCTCGCCGAGATTCAGCGCGACCGCCGCCTGCAGCAGTACGACACACTCATCCTCGACGAAGCCCACGAACGCAGCTTGAACATCGACTTCCTGCTCGGATACCTGCGCGAGCTGCTGCCCCGCCGGCCCGACCTGAAGGTGATCGTCACCTCGGCGACCATCGAACCGCAACGCTTCGCAGCGCATTTCGCCGGAGCACCGATTGTCGAAGTATCCGGGCGGACCTATCCGGTGGAAATCCGCTACCGGCCCCTGGAGTTGCCCGTTTCCTCTGGTGCACAGGATGATCCAGACGACCCGGATCATGAGGTCATCCGCACGGAAACGCGTGATGAGATCGAGGCGATCGCCGACGCCATCGCAGAACTGGAGACAGAGCCACCTGGCGACGTTCTGGTGTTTCTCTCCGGTGAGCGCGAAATCCGGGATACCGCAGAAGCATTGGCCGGGCTGAAACATACAGAAGTGCTTCCGCTCTACGCCCGGCTGCCCACCGCCGAGCAGCAGAAGGTTTTCGCGCCG
The DNA here is from genome assembly GCF_048287075.1 of Mycobacterium sp. 23. Classification (NCBI taxonomy): domain Bacteria; kingdom Bacillati; phylum Actinomycetota; class Actinomycetes; order Mycobacteriales; family Mycobacteriaceae; genus Mycobacterium; species Mycobacterium sp. 23. The sequence goes on along the minus strand of NZ_JBLVUX010000005.1, from coordinate 175,260 downwards.
CACACCGGACGCCGGGTGGTGCTGGCGACCAATGTCGCCGAAACATCGCTGACCGTGCCCGGGATCCGCTACGTCGTCGACCCGGGCAACGCCCGGATCTCGCGCTACAGCCGCCGATTGAAGGTTCAGCGACTACCCATCGAATCAATCTCGCAGGCCTCCGCCGCGCAGCGCGCCGGACGATGCGGGAGGGTCGCGCCCGGGGTGTGTATCCGCCTCTACTCCGAGGAGGACTTCTCCCTCCGTCCCCGCTACACCGAACCGGAAATCCTGCGGACCAACCTCGCTTCGGTGATATTGCAGATGGCAGCACTACAACTCGGGGACATCGAGCGGTTCCCCTTTCTGGACCCGCCGGATCGGCGCAGCATCCGTGACGGGGTGCAGCTGTTGCAGGAACTCGGTGCTTTCGACGAGCAGGGCGTGATCACCGACCTCGGCCGTCGACTCGCGAGGCTGCCCCTCGACCCCCGGCTGGGCCGGATGATCCTGCAGGCCGACGCCGAAGGCTGCGTGCGCGAAATCCTGGTACTGGCAGCCGCATTGACGATTCCCGACCCACGCGAACGGCCAGTCGACCGTGAGGAGGCGGCTCGCCAGAGCCATGCCCGCTTCGCTGACGAACACTCCGACTTCGTTGCCTACCTCAACCTCTGGCGATATCTGCGAAGTCAGCGGAAAGAGTTGTCTGGCAGTGCTTTTCGCCGGATGTGCCGAAAGGAGTTTCTGCACTATCTGCGCATCCGGGAGTGGCAGGATCTGGTCGGGCAACTGCGCACCATCGCCCGCGATCTGGGAATCGTGGAGTCCGACGAACCGGCCGATCCGGCCCGGGTTCACGCGGCGCTGCTCGCCGGGCTGCTGTCGCATGTGGGTATGCGCCGGGAGGACACGCGCGAGTACCTGGGCGCACGCAACGCACGTTTCGTGCTCGCGCCGGGCTCGGTGCTGACCAAGCGTCCTCCGCAGTGGGTCGTGGCGGCCGAACTGGTGGAAACGAGCCGCCTGTACGGCCGCACCGCCGCGCGCATCCAGCCCGAGATCGTCGAGCGCGTCGCAGGCCAGCTTGTGCAGCGCACCTACAGCGAACCGCACTGGGACGCCAAACGCGGCGAGGTGCTGGCCTATGAGCGGGTCACGCTCTACGGGCTGCCGCTGGTGGCGCGCCGCAGAGTCGGGTATGCCGGGGTGGAACCGGCGCTGGCGCGAGAATTGTTCATCCGGCACGCGCTCGTGGAAGGCGACTGGCAGACCCGTCACCACTTCTTCCGCGACAACGCGCGGCTCCGTACGGAACTCGAGGAGCTGGAGGAGCGGGCCCGCCGCCGCGACCTGCTCATCGGTGACGACGAGATCTATGCGTGGTACGACGCCCGCATCCCCGCTGACGTCGTGTCCGCGCGGCACTTCGACGGGTGGTGGAAGAAACAACGGCACCGGACGCCGGAGTTGCTGACCTTCAGCCGCGAGGATTTGTTGCGCGCCAACGACAACGGCACCGACGACGATCGTCCGGACACCTGGAGCACCGGCGACGCCGCGCTCGCGTTGACCTACCGCTTCGAACCGGGTGCCACCGACGACGGTGTCACCGTGCACGTCCCGATCGACGTGTTGGCCCGCCTCGGTGGTGACGAATTCGCCTGGCAGGTGCCCGCATTGCGGGAGGAACTGGTGACGGCCCTTATCCGCTCACTGCCAAAAGATCTGCGGCGCAACTTTGTTCCCGCTCCCGACACTGCCCGGGCGGTACTGGCCGGCATCAACCCAGCCGGCGAGCCGTTACTCACGGCGTTACAGCGCGAGTTGCGCAGGCGTACCGGTGTTGTGGTGCCGATCGAGGCCTTCGACCCGGAGAAGCTGCCCGCCCATCTGCGAGTGACATTCGCCGTGGAGTCCGCGGACGGCACCGAGGTCGCACGCGGAAAGGATCTGCACGTGCTGCAGGAGCGACTTGCGGCGCCGGCGCGTCAAGCCGTCGCGCACGCGGTCGCCGGCGAGTTGGAACGGACCGGGTTGCGTTCCTGGCCCGAGGAGATGGCAGAACTGCCCCGGGTCGTCGAGCGTGTCGTCGACGGACGCTCCGTACGTGGCTTTCCCGCCTTTGTCGACGCGGGCACTGCCGTCGACCTGCGCGTGTTCACCAGCACCGTCGAGCAGGACAGCGCGATGGGTCCCGGTCTCCGCCGACTGGTTCGGCTCAGTGTGCCGTCACCGATCAAATCGGTTGAACGCCAGATCGATCCACGGACCCGGCTGATCCTGGGAACGAACCCGGACGGGTCGCTGTCCGCACTGCTCGACGACTGTGCCGACGCGGCGGCCGATGCCTTGACGCCGCAGCCGGTGTGGACGCGCGATGCGTTCACCGCGCTGCGGGAGCGGGTGGCGGCGGACCTGGTGCGGACGACCGTTGCCATCGTAGGGCGTAGCGCCAAGGTCTTAGCGGCCGCGCAGGAGATTCAACTGCGGCTGCCCGATGAGCCGCCGGCAGCACAGTCCGAAGCAATTTCTGACGTGTGCGCGCAACTCGATCGGCTTCTGCCACCTGGCTGGGTCACAGCCACCGGCGCCCCATATCTTGATGACCTGGCCCGCTACCTGACGGCAATCAACCGTCGGTTGGAAAAGCTGCCGCAGGCACTACAGGGGGACCGGGATCGGATGCGGCGGGTGCACGGCGTACAGGACGCCTTCGATGAACTGCTACGTACCTTGCCCGCCGGCCGGGCGACGGCGACCGACGTCCGCGATATCGGCCGCCAGATCGAGGAGCTGCGGGTGAGCATGTGGGCTCAGCAGCTCGGTACCCCCCGTCCGGTGAGCGAACAACGCATCTATCGAGCGATTCAGGCTGCCCGTGAGCGGTCCTGACAGCAGATCTGCGCCGCCACCCGGACCGCCGCGTGCGCATCGCGCTGCGCGATGGAAGTATCGCGTAAGTGGCCACCAAAAAACCGCAGACCATCTCGTACCCGGCGCCCGAAGCGCGTCCGCACCGTCACGACAATGCACCGCTGGAACCTCACGTCATCGTGTTGTTCGGCGCGACAGGGGATCTGGCTAAACGCAAGTTGATCCCCGGGCTTGCGCACCTGGACCAGTCGGATCTCGCTCCGAATATTCAGATAATCGCGACGTCACTCGAAGATCTGTCCGACGACGAATTCCGCGAGATCGCAAAAGGTGCGATCGACGAGTTCGGGTCCCACAAACTGACGCCCGAGCAATGGGAAGAATTCGCCAAGATACTCACCTATGTCCCGCAAGATGCCGGAGCCGAGGCACTTGCGAGTGCCGTGGCGAAAGCCGAGGAAACTCTTGGCGACAACGCGCGAAGGCTCCACTACCTTTCGGTTCCTCCCAAAGCGGCGCACGACGTCATCGACATGCTGCGCGAAGCCGGCCTCGTCGACCGCTCGAGAGTGGTGATGGAGAAACCGTTTGGCACCGACTTCGACAGCGCGGTGGCACTCAACGACTTCGTGCACGAAACCTTCGACGAGTCCCAGATTTTCCGCATCGACCATTTTCTCGGGAAAGAGGCAGCCCAGAATATCCTGGCGTTTCGCTTCGCCAACGGGTTGTTCGAGCCGATCTGGAACCGCAACTTCATCGACCACATTCAGATCGACATTCCGGAAACCCTTGGCCTGGACCAGCGGGCAAACTTTTACGAAAACACCGGTGCCTTCCGGGATATGGTTGTCACACATCTGCTCCAGGTGATGGCGTTCGTCGTGATGGAACCGCCGACGGCCCTGGAACCGCGCGCGATCAGCGAAGAGAAGAACAAGGTCTTTCGGTCGATGCTGCCGATCAAGACCTCGAATGTGGTGCGTGGTCAGTACAGCGGATACCGCCAAGAAGACGGCGTCTCAAAAGATTCCGACACCGAAACCTTCATTGCGCTCAAGGTGGGGGTCGACAACTGGCGCTGGGCGGGGGTGCCGATCTACCTGCGCACGGGCAAGAAGATGGCCGAAGGGATCCGCATCATCTCGATCGCGTTCAAAGAAGCGCCACGAACCATGTTCCCGCCCGGGTCCGGAGTAGGAACACAAGGTCCCGATCACCTCACGTTCGATCTCGCCGACAACTCGAAAGTGTCGCTGTCCTTCTACGGAAAGCGGCCGGGCCCGGGAATGAAGCTCGACAAGCTCTCGATGCAGTTTTCCACGCAGGAAATCGACTCCGCGGCAGATGTGTTGGAGGCCTACGAGCGGCTCATCCTGGATGCGATGCGCGGTGACCACACCCTGTTCACCACTGCCGAAGGCATCGAATCTCTTTGGGAGCGCTCGCAGGACCTGCTCGACGACCCGCCGCCGGCCAAGCTGTACCAGCCCGGCACCTGGGGTCCCAATGCCATCCACCAGTTGATCGCGCCAAACGCGTGGCGTCTGCCGTTCGAACGGGAGTGGCGCGAACGCCGAACCGAGGCTTGAGCGATTCGGGTCCGTTCAGTCGGGGATGTAATCGAATTTGTCCGGATGGGGCCCGGTGCGTCCGTTCTCGCCTTGATCCAGCGCGCTGATCGAAGCGACATGCTGATCGGAGAGTTCGAAGTCGAAGAGCTCGAAGTTCGACCTCACCCGGTCGGCGGAAACAGACTTCGGAAAAACGATGTCACCACGTTGAATGTGCCAGCGCAACACGACCTGGGCAGGGGTCTTGCCCAACGCCTTGGCGATGCCTGTAATGATCTCGTCGTCGAGGACCTTGCCCTGGGCGATCGGAGACCATGCCTCAGTTGCGATGTTGTGCGCTGTGCCGTAAGACCGCACGTCCTCGTTGGTGAAGTACGGGTGCACTTCGATCTGATTGACGGCGGGTACGGTCTGTGAGCCGTCCGCAAGCCGATCCAGATGGGCCGGTTGGAAATTCGAGACGCCGATGCTGCGGGCGCGTCCGTCGGCGGCGAATTCCTCGAGTGTCTTCCAGGTCGACAGGAAGTCACCGTCGTACAGCGTCGGCAACGGCCAGTGGATGAGGAAGAGGTCCACGTAGTCTGACCCGAGCGCCGACAGCGTCGCCTCGAACGCCTTGCGCGCATCGTCGGGCCGGTGAAAACCATTGTTGAGCTTGCTGGTGATGAACACCTCACCGCGGTCGAGGCCGGCGTCACGGATACCCTGGCCGACCTCCTTTTCGTTGCCGTACATTTCGGCGGTGTCGATGTGCCGGTAACCGACCTCGAGTGCGGCTCGCACTGCCGCGGCCGTCTGATCCGGCTCGATCTGGAAGACACCGAACCCCAATTGCGGGATCGAGTTCCCGTCGTTGAGCGTGATTGACGGGACAGTGCTCATGCTCCAGCCTCCTGGTCTCTCGGGTGATCGCTGGAGGGGATGCCCACTTCTGGCCGGAACTCAACACCGCGGGAGAGAGATGTGGTTTGCAGTCAGCTCAGTTCGGCGCTGATATAGCTGACGGTGTCGCGAAACCGCGCCAGAATCTCATTGTCCGGCAGCGCAAACCCGTACTGGGCGTACACCTGCTCGGTCGGGTAACGGGTGACTGACCAGCCGGCGGCGGTCAGGTAGTCCGCGGCCTGCTGACGCTCGCCCATCCATACCAGCTCGGCGACGTCGATATCCAGCCCGTGCTTGCGCCAGCCGGCACGCATGTTCCGGGCACGTTCGTCGGTGAAGACGCTCATGTCGCTGATGTTCTCCGTCGCCAGCCGGCTGCCCCGTGCACTGAGTGCGGTGATGTTGTCCAGCAACCGGTCCTGGGCTTCGGGCGGGAGATAGGGGAGCAGCCCTTCGGCGATCCACGCGGTCGGTTCAGTGGTGTCGAACATGTTGTCGCACAAGGCCTTCGGCCAGTCCTCGCGGAGGTCGATGCCAACCGGACGCCGCTCGGCGGCCGGTTCTTCGCCGATCTGGGCCAGGGTCAGGCTCTTGAAGGTGATGACCTCGGGCTGGTCGACCTCGAAAACCACCGTGCCCTCCGGCCAGGACAAGCGGTAGGCCCGCGCGTCGAGTCCGGCGGCCAAAATCACCGCCTGGCGTATGCCATCCCTGGTTGCGGCGGTGAAGAAGTCGTCGAAGAAGCGCGTGCGCACCGTCATCTGCTCGCGCCGCTGTTGATACGTCATCGGCATTTCGTCGTCTTCGAGCGGTATTTCGCCGTCCAGCATGCGGGTGAAGAACGGATGCCCGACGGCGCGCACCAGCGGTTCGGCGAATCGATCGTTCAGCAGGGGATCCGGTTCCCGGGAGGCCAGCGCCCGGGCGGCCGCGACCATGGTCGCGGTGGCCCCGACGCTGGAGGCGAGGTCCCAACTGTCCCCATCGGCGCGCGCCGAACCAAACGATGACATCCGCTGCTCCCGTCCCGGCCGGCCGTGTCGATACCCCGCTCAGCGTAGCCGCGGTGTGCCGACCTGGCAGTCCACTAGCGATGCCGGATGAAATGATGGACCGCACCATGGCACCGACACTGCGACCCCGCCGATCCGTTCTCTACTTGCCCGGCAACAAGAGCAGGGCCTTGGAGAAGGGGCGAACGCTGCCGGCGGACGTGTTGATCCTCGACCTCGAGGACGCCGTCGGCCCCGACGCGAAGACGCAGTCCAGGACCGCCGTGTGTGAGGCCGTCTTGTCCGGAGGTTACGAACCCCGCGAAGTTGTGGTGCGCATCAACGGTTTGGACACCGACTGGCACGATGACGACCTGGCCGCCGTGGCGCGCACCAATGCCGATGGGGTCTTGGTGCCGAAAGTCGAGTCACGCCAACAGGTTCACGATCTAGTCACCGCGTTGGGCACCCTGGGGGCGCCGGAATCGCTGCAGCTTTGGGTAATGGTCGAAACACCCAGGGCTTTCCTGCGGATCGAGGAAATCGCCTCGGCGAGCGATCGCTTGGCGGCCCTGGTAGTCGGCACCAACGACCTCGTGAACGAGTTGCACGGCCTGCACGTACCCGGTCGCGGTCCCGTACTGCCGGCATTGTCAATGGCTGTACTCGGTGCCCGAGCAGCCGGAAAGGTCGTCCTGGACGGAGTGTTCAACGACATCACCGACGAGGACGGCTTCGCGACGGAGGCTCGGCAGGGGCGGGAGATGGGCTTCGACGGGAAAACGTTGATCCACCCGTCACAGATCGCCCCGGCCAATGACGCGTTCGGCCCGTCGGAGAAGGAGCTGGCGCACGCCCGCAAAGTCGTGTCAGCCTACGAGGAGGCCCGGTCCGCTGGACGCAGCGTCATCACGGTTGACGGTCGCATGATCGAAAACCTGCACGTGCGCGACGCCCAGCGGATCCTCGCTCTGGCCGATCTGATCTCCGAGCTGCAGGCGACTAACGGCTGATGTGCAGCGGCCCGATCCCGATCAGGTGATCACCGGTCAATCCGATCCCGATGTTGTAGTTTCCGGTGTTGAACAACCCGGCGTTCCAGTTGCCGTTGTTGCCCACCCCGAGCAGGCCCAACAACGGCACCGGCAATCCACTGTTACCGGTCCCGACGTTGGCTATTCCAACGTTCTGCATCCCGTTGTTGGCGATTCCGAAGGAGCCGAAGGTACTCAACGGGTCGCTCGGGGTGAAGTGCGGACTCACATTGCCAATCCCGATATTTACACTGCCGGTGTTGAATGCCCCGAGATTGTCCAGGCCATTGTTGCCGATGCCGATCCCACCAAACAGGGTGATCGGATCGGTCGGGGTGAAGTGCGGGCTCACATTGCCGAACCCGACGTTCAGCGTGCCGTCATTGAAGAACCCGAAATTGCCCTGCCCGACATTGCCGTAGCCATAGTTCGGCAACGCCGCCGCCGCAGCCGCCGGCAAAGCACTGCTGCTGATATGCAGCGGCCCGATACCGATCAGGTGATCCCCGCGCAGCCCGATCCCGATGTTGTAGTCACCGGTGTTGAGCAGGCCCTGGTTGAAGTTGCCCTCGTTGCCGATCCCCAACAACTGCAACGGCCCCAAGGGCAGACCACTGTTGCCGATGCCCTGGTTGACCAGACCCAGGTTCAGTGAGCCGCTGTTCCAGGCCCCGACGTTCTGAAAGCCGGTGTTGGACAACCCGACATTCTCGATGCCCTCATTGGCGATCCCGAACCCCCCGAAGGTGCTGATCGGATCGGTCGGAGTGAAGTGCGGGCTCACATTGCCGAACCCCAAATTCAACGTCCCGGTGTTGAGTACCCCGATATTGCCCTCACCGACATTGGCGTACCCGAAATTCGGCAACGCCGCCGCCGCAGCCGCCGGCAAAGCACTGCTGCTGATATGCAGCGGCCCGATACCGATCAGGTGATCCCCGCGCAGCCCGATCCCGATGTTGTAGTCACCGGTGTTGAGCAGGCCCTGGTTGAAGTTGCCCTCGTTGCCGATCCCCAACAACTGCAACGGCCCCAAGGGCAGACCACTGTTGCCGATGCCCTGGTTGACCAGACCCAGGTTCAGTGAGCCGCTGTTCCAGGCCCCGACGTTCTGAAAGCCGGTGTTGGACAACCCGACATTCTCGATGCCGTCATTAGCGATCCCGAACCCACCGAAGGTGCTGATCGGATCGGTCGGAGTGAAGTGCGGGCTCACATTGCCGAACCCCAAATTCAACGTCCCGGTGTTGAGCACCCCGATATTGCCCTCGCCGACATTGGCGTACCCGAAGTTCGGCAACGCCGCCGCCGCAGCCGGCAACAGACCACCGGTCCTCGGTAGGTGCAACGGCCCGACGCCGATCAGGTTGTCGCCGGTCAGCCCGATCCCGATGTTGTAGTTGCCGGTGTTGAGCAGGCCCTGGTTGAAGCTGCCCGCATTGCCGATCCCGAACAACTGCAACGGACCCACGGGCAGACCGGAGTTGCCGACGCCGGTGTTGGCCAGACCCAGATTCAGCCTGCCGTTGTTCCAGGCGCCCACGTTCTGCGAACCGGTGTTGGCCAACCCCACGTTCTCTAACCCGCGGTTGCCGATCCCGAACCCGCCGAAAGTGCTGATCGGATCGGTCGGGGTGAAGTGCGGGCTCACGTTGCCGATCCCGAGGTTCAGCGTCCCCTCGTTGAAGAACCCGATATTGCCTTCGCCGACATTGCCGTACCCGAAGCTGGGCAGCGCCGCAGCGGCCGGCGACACCAGTTGCGCCACCGCCGCCGACGCTTCTGCGTGGTAGCCGACCATCGCTGCGACGTCTTGAGCCCACATCTCCTCGTACAGGCTCTCGACCGCCGCGATCGCCGGCGCGTTCTGGCCGAAGATGTTGGACAGGACCAGATTCACCAGTCCGGAACGGTTGGCAGCTACCGCCGCCGGATGCACTGTCGCCGCCAGGGCAGCCTCGAAAGAGCCCGCCACCGCCTGTGCCTGCGCCGCAGTGCCCGCCGCCTGCTCTGCCGCGGCGCTCAACCAACCCGCATACGGGGCGGCGGTTGCCATCATCGCCTGAGCCGCGGGGCCCTGCCAGGCATCCGCCGTCAAAGCCGACGTCAGAGACGAAAAGGACGATGCGGCGGAGTCGAGCTCCGAGGCCAGGGCGCTCCATGCGGCCCCAGCTTCCAGCATCGGAGTGGAACCAGCGCCCGTGAACATGCGCCACGAGTTGACCTCGGGGGGCAACACCGAAAAGTTCATCTACCTGTGCCTTTCTCGCCACTATCGGCCAGTCCGCGAGGCCGCTTTCGCTTGTGATGCGCGAATCTATCCGATGGCGAAACGCCTTACATGCGTTTTCGTATGCGATTTACCGATACATACGATCTGCTCACGTAGCCGTAAGGTTCCTCTCAGGTGCTCTAAGCTTTCTCTCAGATATGAGCCCTCCCGAGGACGGAGCTTTACGCGGATGACCGAGTCCGTGGTCGTCAAGGTCAAGCCCGGTAGCCGTAAAGGACCCCGCGTCGAAGTCGGGGCGGATGGGCAACTGACTATCTACGTCCGGGAGCAGGCGGTGGACGGCAAGGCCAACGACGCGGTCACTCGCGTGCTGGCCGCTTACCTTGACGTGCCGCGGAGCCGAATCGAGCTGGCCTCCGGAGCAACCTCCCGGCTGAAGCGATTCCGTGTCACCAGGTGAGGCCGGTCAGTCGGACGGCAGACCGCGAGCCCTCTTCGCCGCATACATGTGTTCATCTGCCAGACGCAGCAAATCGTCCTCACCTGCGGCGATACCAGCGCTGAACCCTACCGAGCCGCCGCGGTCGGCCCAGTAACGGCGAAGGCGCTCGACGACGTGTTCGGCCACGGTGCGATCGGCGCCAATCAGCATGAGCAGGAATTCGTCGCCGCCGATGCGGAAGACAATGTCGTCCTTGCGGACCGACCAACGCAGCGCATCCGCGAAGTCGACCAGAAGTTCGTCACCGGCTTCGTGCCCATGGCGGTCGTTGTAACGCTTGAACTGGTCAAGGTCGAGCAACACCACAGCCGATTCACTGGCGTGCATCGACAGCCGCGGCCCGAGTGTGCTCCGGTCGAGGAGTTGGGTCAGGGCATCGGTCTGTGCGATCTTCTGGAGCAGGGCGCTCTGCGCTTCGAGCCTGGCGATGAGCCAAGCAGGGACCTCCGCGACCAGTACCCACATGATCGCGGTCAGAACGACTTTCGGCAGGTCGGCCGGAAGATGCTTCGAGCCACCGATCACAAAAGCCACCACGCCCAGCGGGACGAGCGCAAGCGAACACCAGCGCCTGCAGGTGAGTCCGATGAAAGCGAAGGCAATGGTGATCGTTCCGGGGAAGTCGCGGGTGGCGTGCGAATCGATCACACCGGCCAGCACCGTGACAATCAGCGACGCCACCGACCATCCGAGGAGCAACCCGCGTCGTTCCCGCCCACCAAGCAACCACCCGGCCAACAGGGCAAGACCCCCGAGCACGGCCGCGCCGGCGAGCCACCAACGCAGCCGAGTACCAGCGCCGGCGGCGTAGATGGCCAGCATGGCGAGGTATCCCGCCAGACCGATGACATGCCAGCGCCCCGCTGACGGCTGAGGGTCCACCTGCCAGGGCACCTGCCAAGAATAAGTGCGGCGACGGCGCCGTACCCGACTATGCCTTGCTGTGCCGTTCGACCCATTGGGACAGTGCGTCCTCCGTCGCCGCCGGAACTCCGACGCCGGCAGCCTCGGCAGCCTGCTCGAACCGCTCGAGCACGTCGGCCGAAACGGTAACGTTCAGTTTCGAATGCGTCGGCCTGGGCTTGGCCGGCGGAGCCTCCGCCACGTGCCGCGCCGCCGTCGCGTCCATCGTTTCCTTCAGCGCGGGCAACTCTTTGACGAGACGCGCGAGATCGTCGCGGTCGATCCGCAACACCTCGGAGGGGCCGATTGTGGTGACGGTCGCAGAACGCAATTGCCCACGGCGAAGGACAGATTCGCCGATCACCTCACCAGGGCCCACCACCGCGACGCGGTCCTGACCGACATACACGCCGGCCTCACCGCTGAGCAGGATGAAGCAGGCGTCCGACGGCGTCTTCTCACGGATCAAGGGCCAGGGGTTGGACTGCGACGTGTGGCGTGCCGACCGGACCAGACGCTCCAGATCAGCATCGGAGAACTTCTCGAACGTACTGAATTCGCGCAGACGCCGGACATCTCGCTCGATGTCGCGCTGCAGTTCCTCGTCCTCGTCCTTCATTGCCGGCTCCTGATCGACGGTGATCATGACGTGGTGGAGCCTAACGCGATTTCGGCGCAATTCCGCCGAAGATGATCAGGAAAGATGGCCGAAAATAGGCAAGCGGCGGATCACAGTTTGAGCCGGCTGACGATCCGCCGCGTCCTATGGTCGAATTCCTCTGCGGTGGTGTGGGATTCGCCCTCAGCCCAAACCAAGGCAGGGAGGCACGTGAGGCAGCAACCGAATGGCGCGGTGATCCTCGCCGTTGACCTCGGCAAGACATCGTGCCGAGCTGCCGTTCGCGGCCGCACTGCCGTCGGGCCCGGCGCACCGGGGCTTTCGGCACCCGGCGGGGTGCGGGCCGCAGAGTCCGCGATCCTGGCGGTCGCTCGCGAACTGAGTCCGGTCGACGAGGTGGTAGTGGGTGCGGCCGGGGCGCTGACGGCACCAGATGCCGCACGGGCGTTGGCTTCCGCACTGCTGACCTCAATATCGGCGAAGCGCGTCACGGTCACCAGCGACGCCGTGCTCGCCCATGCCGGCGCGCTGAACGGCGCGCCGGGCGTCGTGCTGGTCGTCGGCACCGGTGCCGTGGCACTCTCCATCAGCGCCGACGGTACGCTGCGGACCGCTGACGGTTGGGGTCCGTGGTTGGGCGACGAGGGCGGTGGCGCGTGGATCGGCGCGGCCGGCCTACGGGCTGCGCTGCGCGCCCACGACGGTCGCGGACCGGCAACCATCCTGCTCGACGCCGCCCGCGCAAGGTTCGGCGCACCGCAGTCCTGGCCCGCGCAGCTCAACGACGCTGCAAGCCTGGCGTCCTTCGCGCCTGATGTTCTCGCCGCCCGCAGCGACGACGCCACCGCACTGGCGATTGTCAGCGCCGCGGCCGAAGCCCTCGCCGCGACCGCCCGCGCGGTCGGCGAGGGGCCGGTAGCGATGGTCGGGGGACTTGCCGGGTTCGAGTCATTGCGCGACGGGCTCGATCTTCAACCAGCCGCCGGTGACGCGCTCGACGGTGCACTGCGACTGGGCAAGATCCACGAACCGCATCTGGTCTCGATGCAGGCGGCCAGCGTCCGGCATACGCTCGACACGCTCAGCACCGAGGCTGCACAGCCTGGCCTGGACGACCTCGACACTCGGCCGATCGGCGAGGTCGTCGCGCTGCTCATCCACTCCGAAGGCGAGGCCCACAGCGCGGTCGAAGCCGCAGTCCCGCAGATCTCGGCGGCCGCCGAGATGATCGCCGCACGGCTGGAGAAGGGCGGCCGGCTGTTCTACACCGGCGCGGGGACACCCGGGCGGCTCGGTGTGCTGGACGCGGCAGAATGCGGACCGACGTTCGGCACCGACCTCGTGCGTGGCGTAATTGCCGGCGGGCCAAGGGCTTTGACGGACGCGATCGAGGGCGCCGAGGACACCTTCGATCCGGCCGATCTCGCCGCGCTGACAGCCGCCGACGCCCTCGTCGGGATCACTGCCTCCGGTCGCACGCCGTACGTGCTGGGCGCGCTCGGGTACGCGCGATCGCTTGGTGCGCTGACTGTCGCGGTGGTCAACAATCCGGGCGCCCAGGCGTCTGCCGACCTGATGATCGAAGTGCTCACCGGCCCGGAGGTGCTGGCGGGCTCCACGCGGCTGACCGCTGGAACTGCACAGAAGGTGGTGCTGAACGCGCTGTCGACGAGTGTGATGATCGCGCTTGGCAAGGCCTACGGACCGCGGATGGTCGATGTGCGGGTGACCAACGAGAAGGTGCGACGCCGTGCGGTACGAATGGTCCGCGACGCGGCCGGGGTCGACGAGGATGTCGCAGCGGTCGCCTTGGAGGCCGCCGGAGGTCACGCCAAGACCGCGATCGTCGCGCTATTGGCCGGCGTCGGCGCGGCCGAGGCGTCCATCCGGCTGAACCGGGCGGGTGGCCGTCTGCGCGATGCGCTCCGGAATTGAGACGAGGCTGGATAGAGTTACCGCCGTGAACAAGCTCACGGTTGCATTCCTGGCCACCGCCACCGCTGCGGCGCTGCAGTTGGCGGTCGCGCCCTCGGCTAGCGCGAACATCTGCCCCGCCGCCGAAAACGGTGCCTCGGTCAATCTTGCCGACTGCCCGATCGGCAGCATCGCTGCGGCGGACGCGTTGGACGAGGCGCGACAGCGCTGGCAGGGTCGGCCGCCGTGCTACACCCGTGAGGGTGTGCCGTACTACACACCTGGCGACGCACCCTGCGCCTGACGCGGTCAGCCCATCCCGACCGAACCCTGTACCCAGCTGAAACTTCGGCGCACAATTGGGGTGTCCGTTTGATCTGGGGAGCCGCGATGAGCGAGCCACTGTACGACTTTTTCGGCGAAATCTTCCGCCGGTATTTCATCCCCGCCATCGACACGTATCCGCGGAAGGGACGCGCCCTCGTCGGGAAGTTATTGTCGCTGACTGACGACGTCCCGGACCGGCTGGCGCAGAGCCGCTGCGCCGCAGTTGCGTGGGGGAGGGCCGAGACCCCTAACGCCAGAATCGCCTCAGAACTGTTCGTCACCACCCAGCACGGACTGATGTACGCTGCCCGGCTGACCGAGTCGCGGCGGGCGCTGTATTACCTGGCAACACCGCACGGGCTGTTCGATTCGTTCGTCGACCAGGTCGACACTGCCGAATTGCCATCAGAAACAACGGTTTTGGTGGACAACCGGATGGAGCGCGACCTCGCGTCGGCTCATCCGATGGACGCGGCACTGCGCCGGATCCTCGACGAGCACCTGGCCCTGCGGGTGGATCTGCCGGTCTAGCTCGAGGCGCTGAGGATCTTGATGGCGAAGATGAGCGTGTCGCCGGGCCGTATGCCGGCACTGGGCTGACCGTCCGGATAGCCGTCCGCCGACGTCATGGCGACGGCGACCGTCGAACCGACCTTCTGGCCCGCGATGGCCTTCTGGAAGCCGGGCACGACACCGGTGAGCGGGAAGTCAACCGGGGCACCGCGTTCGTACGTCGTGTCGAACACCGACCCGTCGCGCCCGTTGACGCCCATGTAGCAGACCGAAACCCGAGCCGTATTGGAGACCACCGGACCATCTCCGGCGCGCAGGGTGTGCACCTGCGTCTGAGCGACACTGAACGGCGCCGTGACGGTCACCCGCGGTGCGGTCGCATCCGTAGAACCGGTCACCGCGACGCTGCCGGTGGTGCCGGCCAACGTCCACTCGGGCGTGCCGCCATTCTGCGGCGCGACCGTCGGGCAGGCGCCGACGTTCGCCGCTGTGGCGGGCGCGGAGGGGCGCGTGTACAAGTCGGAGATCGACGCCGTACTCGACGACGAAGACGACGTGTTCGTGGGGGAGCCGCACGCGGTGACCGTCAGAAGTGAAGCGGCGCAGGCGGCGAACGCGAGGGTCGGAGACACCCGAGAAAGATTCACCGCTGCCACGGTACAGAAGTCGCCTTGAACGCTCACCGAAGGATCGCGACGAGGAAGTCCGAATCCTCGCCGAACGGTCGCAGGTCCCAGGTGGACAGCAACAGGTCCGGCGTCAATCCAGCTTCCTGCGCGTCGTCGAGGAATTCGCCGAACTCGTAGTTGCGACCGGCGCCGAAGCCGATCACCGCTCGCCCGCCACCTGCCAGATGCGCACGTAAGCGGGCCAGTACACGGACCCGGGTACTCGGTGCGAGAAAGGTCATGACATTGCCCGCGGAGACGATCACGTCAAACTTTTCGGTGATGCCGCGTGCGGGCAGATCGAGTTCGGCCAGGTCGGCCACCAGCCAGCGCGGCCCGGGATGGTCCTGTTGGGCAGCCTCGACGAGCACCGGGTCGACGTCGACACCGACGACGTCGTGTCCTAGCGAAGCCAGATACCCGCCGATGCGTCCCGGGCCGCACCCGGCGTCGAGGATGCGCGCGCCGCGCGGTGCAAGAGCATCGACGAGGCGAGCCTCACCGACCAGGTCATCGCCGGCGCGCGCCATGGACCGGAAGCGTTCGACGTACCAGTGCGAGTGCCCGGGGTCGGCCGCGACCTTCTGCATCCAGAGACTCTGATCCGTCATGCAGTCATTGTCTCAAGCGTCATCGGGGAACCGCCGGCGATCACCTGACTTGCGCGGCCCGCGCCAAGTCTGCTGTCGCCGAACGCAATTCATCAGGGGAGTTCAGTGGCGACGGAAATTCCACCCGAGCGCGCGCCTCTCCGCGCGCCGTGTGCACCCGCAGGTGCAGGCCGTAGCGGTCGATGCTGACGCACTCCGCGGATTCGGTGTCCGGATAGCCGCCGAAAGCTTGGGCCATGTGGACCAGGGCGTCTGCATGGTCGGCATTGAGATGCGCGATGGCACGCGCCGATCCGAGCGTTACCGGATCTGGCGAGGCAGCATCATATTGCTCGCCGGTGACCGACTCCATACGGCCGTATCCACCCACCCACCGCGCACGCTGGACTTTGAGCAGCCACAGCGTGAAATCGGTGAAGTCCACATAGGAGTCGGCGCCCGGCACCGCATCCAGGTATGCCTGGCGAGCCGCGTCCACTTCCGGAGCCGCGGGACGCGTGACCGTGCCGGCCAAGGTGACGCGGGCGCCGGCCAACGGGTCGTTGTCGCCGGTCGGCGCCACGATCGACAGGCTTGCCCTGGGGTCGGCGGCGAGATTGCGGCCGTGCTCGGCGAGGTCCGACACGCAGAGAACCGGTGTCCCCCCGAGTAGTCCATAGGCCACCAATGACGCCCACGGGTCGCCACCGGCGGTCAAGGTAGCCAGCGTCGCGGCGTTCGTGGCGGCGGCGATGGTGCGCGCTGCTTCCGCCGCCGACGGAGCACGTCCGGAGTCACCCAGCCCTCGAACGGTCACGGATGTGAGGTTACGCGTTCGAGCTCGCCGGCCGTCGGGTCATCGTTTGCCCTCCACCGGCCAACGGGCCAACAGATCCGGCGGTGCCCACCCGGGCCAGGTCGGGGCGCCGACGATGAACCCACCCGCCAGTTGTGCCACGATGCGCGGCCCCCGAATACCGCTGTTGTCGTAAAACGTCGCCGAGTCCGCGCGGGCCGCCGCCTGGGCGACCAGCGTCCAAAGTCGCTGATAGCGCTGACGAATCTTGACTTCGGGCACCGTGTGTCCGCCCGCTGCGACGCGGTGGTGTACCCGAAGTACGGCAAGTTCCTCGGGGATCAGCACCGCATGAACAACAACCGTATAGCCGCCGGCATGTGCGGCGTCGATCAGTTCGAGCTTGGATGGGTGCGAGAAGACGGTCTCAGCAATGAACGAGACGCCTTGTTTGATCAACAGCGCCCGCGTTCGTGCCGCGATCCGTGCGGCCTCATAGGCATGACCGGCTGCATCATCGGGCCAGCGCTGCTTGGCGATCTCATCCGCATTGACGACGACGCCGCCCGGCAGCAGGGGCGCCAGCGTCAGCTCGACGAAGGTGGACTTGCCGGCACCGTTGCACCCGACGACCAGGTCAAGTCGATTCACCGAGCGTGCAGCACCGTCGAAGTGCCATCGGGATGGTACTGCAGCAGCTCCCCGTCATCATTGAGCGCCACGGTGGTGATCCCGCGCGCCGCAAGCGTTTTGCCGTAATCGGTGCTTGCCAGATTCTCCTCGATGGCGGCCGCGATCTCGGCGTTGAACACCACGCCTTCTTCGGGGGTCAGGTCGCGCAACGGCGTATCACCGGCCAGCGCGGACTCCACCTTGCGGCGGGCCGCCGTCTGCTGAGCGGACACGGCTCGGCCGACGCGGGCCCAGTGATCGAGCTGCTGCTTGGCCGAACGGCTTTGACGCGCGCCCTCTGCTGCGGCGCTGTCCATCAGGTCGGCGGCAAAGCGCGTAACCCGGTCTGCGGAGTTAACCATGGCGGCACCTCACTCGTGTAGCAGTATGCAACTACCGTAGCAAATTGCTACCCCGCCGGTCGCACCGAGCGGCGGTCAGGCAACACCAGGAGAGCGGCCAGCAAGAAGCACAGCGCACCGACGAAGGTGCCGATGTTGGCCAGCCAGGCGTCCTCGGTGACACCCTTCTTGGTGATGAAGGCGCCGACTGCTGAGATGCCGAACGCGATCGAGCCGACCATGTTTGTCCACTCTGCCCACCATTCGCGCGACTTCGGTCGAAGAAATCCCATCGAAAGAGTTATCGCCGCAACGCCCAAGACGCCGCTTACCAGGAAGGCCACCGACCCCGCCGCATCGGGCCCCCAGACGAAGTGCCGGCGGGAGGGGAGTCGATGCGCCCACAACGCTGCCGCCGTGCTGACGTTGAAGCACAGGGTGCCCACGAACTGTGTTGCCGCCGAGAGCCATTCAGCTCGTATGGTCGGCGTCGCCCATGTCCGGCCCGCGGACGGTCGGCTGAGCCACAGTTGGATGAGCGCCGCGCTAGTGAAGAACCACGCGCCGACGAAACACAGCAGGTTGGTGGCTCCGGCGCCGCCCACCAGGGCGAATCCAGGTGCCGTGCCGATCGCGAACAAGGCCGAACCGATCGCGAACAACCAGCACTGGCTTCGCAGCAACTCAGACTTCACTGTGTTCCCGTTCGCACTCGTCGGCGGACTTCGCAACGGCTCCGCGCTGGCCTATCGAGGCGAAGATTTCATGACGGTTTCAGTTGAGCAAAGGTACCGCAGCTTACCCCGTGGCGAGGGCCGGCAAGGACCGGCGGGCTTTAGCGTTGACAGCATGGCCGGATTGGGCAATCGCGTGAAGCGTTGGCGCGCAGCGCTGCACGTGACCGTGTCAGCGCTGATGGTTGCCGTCGCGGCACTCGCGGTCGCCCCGACAGCTCATGCGGCCGCGGCCATGGCCACGCTGAGGGTGACATCGACGTGGCAGACCGGTTTCATCGCCAGCTTCACCATCACAAACATGAGCATGGCGCCGCTCTCCGACTGGAGGCTCGATTTCGACATGCCGGCGGGGCAGTCCGTCATCCACACGTGGAACAGTTCCGCTGCGCAATCCGGCACGCACTGGATTATCACCCCAGCAAACTGGAATCGCGTGATCGCACCCGGCGGTACGGCCACCGGCGGTATGCGAGGTGTGTTGAGCGGTACTTACACGGCGCCGTCGAATTGTGTTCTCAATGGCCAATTACCTTGCACCTGAGGCAACTTCCTACGGGGGGTAAGGCCGCCGGAAGCAACTTCATCTGGTTGTAGTGAGAAACAGGTTGGCCGGCGCCAGTGCGTCCGCGCGACAACTGTACGCGGGACCGACCGCCGCCAGACGACGTC
The DNA here is from genome assembly GCF_048287075.1 of Mycobacterium sp. 23. Lineage (NCBI taxonomy): Bacteria > Bacillati > Actinomycetota > Actinomycetes > Mycobacteriales > Mycobacteriaceae > Mycobacterium > Mycobacterium sp. 23. The sequence continues at coordinate 156,435 of NZ_JBLVUX010000005.1, read as the reverse complement.
CGATTAAGTAGCCGATTACTGAGGCCGGCCGCGCCGCACGGGCGGATGCTGGGTTGCGCTGGTCTCGCTACTCGATGGAAGGACGGTCATGCCGTACGTGCTGGCGGTTCCCGAGGTCGTGGCGACGACGGCCGCGGACCTGGCGACTATCGGTTCGACTCTCGAGGCGGCGCAACGAGCCGCGGCCGCGCCGACCTTAAGCGTGCTGCCCGCAGCCGGCGATGAGGTGTCCGCGAGCATCGCGCAACTGTTCTCTCGTTACGCGGAGGAATATCACCAGTTGGCGGAGCGAGCGGCGGCCTATCACGCCCAGTTCGCCCGCGGGTTGAGCGCAGCCGGCTCGGCGTACGCGGCCGCGGAGGCGGCCAATGCCTCGCCATTACAGTTCCTCGAGGACGCCATTGTCGGTGCGATCAACGCGCCCGCCAATTTGTTGCTAGGACGGCCCCTGATCGGCGCCGGTACCAACGGGGCGCCGGGTACAGGACAGGCCGGCGGACCCGGCGGGATCCTGTGGGGCGACGGTGGTAACGGCGGGTCGGGGGCGCCCGGACAGCCGGGCGGCCGCGGCGGAGATGCCGGGTGGTGGGGCAACGGTGGAATCGGCGGGGCCGGCGGGGCGGGCGCACCCGGGATGGCGGGTGGGGCAGGCGGCAGCGGTGGGAACGGCGCGAACTCCCCGTTTCTCACACTTCTCGGCCAATCTTTTGTGGGCGGCGCTGGTGGGGCAGGCGGGGCCGGAGGCAGCGGCGTCGGCTTTGGCATGGCCGGTGGCGCAGGTGGCACCGGTGGGACCGGCGGTGCGGGCAGGATTGGCGGGGCCGGCGGTCCGGGCGGGCTCGGCGGCGGCGGTGATGTCGGGACTGCCGCAGGGGCGCCCGGCGGGGTCGGCGGTGTGGGCTATGCAGGGGGTGCCGGGGGCGCCGGCGGGGTCGGTGGTGTCGGTACCGTCGCGGGCGGGGCCGGTGGTGCAGCCGGCCACGGCGGCAACGGTGGCGCCGGAGGTGCTGGTGGTTCCGGGGTGGGATTCGGCGTTGCGGGCGGGGACGGCGGCGCCGGCGGCGCCGGCGGCGACGCGGGTGTCGCCGGCCGCGGCGGCCAGGGACCAGATGCATCTATCGCGTTCCGCGTTAACGCCACGTATGGGCCGTCGGGCATGCCCTCCGCCGGCGGCGACGGCGGCACCGGCGGCACCGGCGGCGCCGGTGATCACGGCGCCAACGGCGGCGCCAGCATCAACGGCGGTCCCGGATTCGCCGGAGGACGCGGCGGCGACGGCGGTGCGGGTGGCGGCGCCGGACCTGTCCCAGACGAAGTTCCGGCAGTCCCGTCCGGAACGCCGGGTAACGGCGGGGTCGGTGGTACCGGCGGCGCCGGCGGTAGGGGCGGTAGTGGGGGCGCCGGTGATACCAGTGGCGGAATCGGGGGCAGCGGCGGCACGGGCGGGGACGGCGGGGACGCCGGTCTGGGCCACTATTATCGCTCGAGCCCTCACGCGATAGCCGGCAGCGGCGGCGACGGCGGCAATGGCGGTAGCGGCGGCACTGGCAGCGGCAGCGGACGCGGTGGTGATGGCGGCAACGCGGGCGCCGGTGGCACCGGTGGCGGCGGCGGTGACCGCTACTTCAACGCCGGCGAGGGAGGCACCGGCGGCGAGGGCGGCACCGGCGGCGAGGGCGGCACGGGGGGCATCACCGGTAACGGCGGCTCCGGCGGCGCCGGCGGCACCGGTGGCCACGGGGGCACCGGTGGTGACGCCTCGTTCGGCGCGGGCGGTGTCGGCGGCAGCGGCGGCGACGCCGGCCGTGGTGGCGATGCCGGCAGTGGTGTCAGCTGGGGCGACGGCGGCAGCGGCGGCACCGGCGGCACCGGCGGTGACGGCGGCAGCAGTGCCGACACCGGTGGTGCAGCCGGCGCAGGCGGCCGCGGCGGCACGGGCGGTAACTCCGGCGCCGGCGGAGTCAACGGCGCAAGCGGCGCTGGCGGCAACGGCGGGAACGGCGGCGACGCCACCTACTTCCAGGGCGGCACCGGGGGCAATGGTGGCGCCGGCGGCAATGCCGGCACGGCGGGCGCCGGGGGCACTTTCCTGAGCCCCGTCGGCGGTACCGGCGGGAAAGGCGGCAACGGCGGCCACGGCGGTGCGGGCGGAAACTACGCCAGTCCCTATAACGGCGATGAGAGCACTCGGTTAGCCGGGCCCGGCGGCGCCGGTGGCAATGGCGGCGACGGCGGTGACGGAGGGTCCGGCGACCTGGTCGCGACTGGGGGAGCCGGCGGCAGTGGGGGGAACGGGGGGACTGGCGGTCACTACAGTTCGGCCGGCGGCGGAGCTGGCGGTGCCGGTGGCATCGGCGGTACCGGCGGTTCCAGCACTGGTGCCGTCATGCTGAATACCGGGGGAGCCGGCGGCGGCGGCGGATTGGGCGGCGACGGCGGCGCAGGCTCTGACGGTACCGATTGGGCCGCAGCCCGTGGCGGCGGTGCGGGTGGGTCCGGAGGCCTCGGCGGGACCGGAGGCGCTGCGGGCGGCGCCGGGCCGACGGGTGGCGACGGGGGCATCGGTGGCACAGGCGGTCGCGGCGGAACCGGCGGCGACGCTGTATTCGGCTCCGTCGCCACCGCCGCTGTGGGCGGCACCGGCGGGCACGGCGGAACCGGCGGTGGTGGAGGCGACAGTACCGGCGGCGGCACCGGCGGCAGTGGAGCTGCCGGCGGCCAAGGCGGAGACGGCGGTAACGGCGGCACCGGACCTGCCGGCGGCGCCGGCGGACCCGGCGGCACCGGTACCACCGGCAACGCCGGCGACGGACCCAGCGGCCCCGCAGGCGGCGCCGGCGGCGACGGCGGCGACGGCGGCATCAGCGGCGCTCCGGGCTTATAGAGCCGTCCACGGGAGAAATATGGCCACCGTTGCGCGCCGGTTCGAGCCGTGTTTCGAGGACGTCGCGGGTGTCGTCAGCCGATCGGTCGCCATGCGCCGACAACCGCTTCCCGGTACCAGCCCGCCCGATCGCGGACCTGGACCCCGATCCGGTTTTGCGCGTTGACCCGGCTGTCAAGGATGTGTTGATCATCGATGTAGATCACCGTGTGCGAGGCATGGCCGGCATCTCCGTTGGGGTGCAGATATAGCAAATCCCCGGGCACAAACGGGCCCTCTTTGGGGATGCGGCGACCCATCGGGCCAGCCGTCCCGTCCGCCTGCCGGTGAACGTCACCGCCGAACTTGATACCGAGGCCGTAGTTGTAGACCCACGCGGTGAAATTCGAGCAGTCCAAGCCTTTTCCGGCATCCCACGCCGTTGGCCCGTGCGGGTCATCGGTGTCGGGATTGTCCGCGGCCGCACCGGTATACGTCGAAGCCGACGGGTCCCAACCGGGGATGTGATGGTGACGGTACTGCAGGCCCAGTGGGTTGCCGGGTGTGTAGATGTAGCGCATGGCGACGGCGAGAATTCGTTCCTGCTTCCACGTTGTGGAACCGCACTGCGCGCCTTCGGGGATTGCCGGTGTGGGCAAGGTGTCGGCTGCTGGTCCCCACCCGTGATTCAGGTAGTGGCCCTCGGCGTCGGTCCGATACCACTCGGCAGCAGGCTCGTGAGACTGGGGAAGTCCGTCTCGGGCGGCGAAATCTGCCGTCAATGAGGTCCACGTGCAGGAGAACGGGTATGACCACTCGCCGCCTCGGGCCAGGCCTGCGGGCAGACAGATTGCGGTCGCTGACATCGCGACACAAAGCGCAGCCCGTATCGAGAAGAAGAGTTTTCTCCGATGCTTCAACGGACCCTCTGCTTTGTCGAGCGATCACCTGACGAGCCAGATGCTAACGCGCAAAGCGATCCGCGCCTACGCGATTGCGGCTGCGTGAGGTTGGCGGCGCGCATTAGCCTTGCTGAATGAAGGCGAAAGGCGTGCGAACTACGACGATCGCGGCAGCGCGCTACCTTTGCGCCACTCGTCCCAGCTGAGCGTCCAGTCGCCGTTCTGCTCGATCTCCAGCGGCGGCCCACCCGTGTTGTGCACTTCCACGACGTCGCCCGGCACAGAGAAGCCGTAAAACCATTTGGCGTTGTCGCCGTTGAGGTTCAAGCAGCCGTGAGAAGTGTCGGTCTTGCCTTGAGCCCAGACCGTCGAATCGAGCTGATGCAGATAGATACCGTCAATACTGATCCTGGTGGCGTAATTGATCGTCTCGCGGTATCCGAGCCGGGAATTTCTCGGCAGACCGAACGTCGAGGAATCCATCACCACCGGATTTCCTTTGTCGAGCACGGTGTAGACACCAGGGGGAGTCCAGAACGACAAAGTCCGCCCACCGACGGTCTCGGTGCCGCCCATCCCCATGGAGGTGGGCATGGTCCGAACCAGTTTCCCGTTGTCGAATACGCTCACCAGCTTGGTCGCGTCGTCGGCAATAGAGACGTGCGCATCGCCGATGCGAAATGAAACCCGGCTGTCCTCCTGCCCAAATATGCCACCGCCCAGCGCAATACCGTAAATCTTGGCGTCGGCCGTCACCGTGGTGCCGGGCGCGTAGTAGTGTTCGGGCCGCCAGTGGGCATTTTGGGAGTTGACCCAGAACCAGGATCCCGGCACGGGGGGATTGGTGGTCACCGCCAGCTGACGTTCGGCGGCGGCCCGATCAGCGATCTGCTCATCGAAGTGCGCGACGAGGACTGTTCCGACCCCGTAGGTGCCGCCATCCCGCAACGTAGCCTCTGAGGTCGTCGTGAACGAGACCTTGGTCTGGTTGGACGGCCGTAACGTGGAGAAGGACGAAACTTGGGAGTTCTCAACGTTGTTGGTCCCGCGGCTGGTGACATTGAGGGTGTAGGTGTGGGCGTAGCCGAGCGGGCCCGTCGGTTTCCATACCGTGTTATCTGGCGTCATGACGCCGTCGACCGGCTTGCCCGCATCGTTGACCATGCGTACCGCGACCAACGTTCCCGTGTCGGCCTTGACCTGCACCGGCGTGGTCGGCTGGACATCATGCGCATCCGGACCCGGCGTGATCGTCACCTGCGCCGGCCCCTTCGGCGCGTCGCCCAGTGGATGGCGCGCAGAGCAGGCCGGCGCCGCGACGCCGAGCACTCCAAGCACGACGAGCACGGAAAGCAAGTGGCGCCGCCGCCGGCCAGGAAACATGTTGGCTGTCACCGCAAATGAATTAGCCAGCGGCATGGGGCTTCAAACCGTTGCGTAACTCACCCGAAGGCGAGGGATCATGGGCTGGTGCCCGACGACGAGCTGGAAAACCTGTACTGGGTCCCCCCGGATCAGTTCACTGCCGAACGCACAAAGTTGTCCGCAGCGGCTAAACAGCGGGGCGACGCCGCTGCGCGCAAACGGATCTCAGCGGCCCGCAAACCCACCACAGCGGCGTGGATTGTCAACCGGTTGATCATCGGAAGTCGGGAGGCACGGCTCCGCCTGGCCGAGCTGGGTGACAGTCTGCGCACCGCGCATGCCGCGATGGACGGCGGGCACATCAGGGAGCTGTCCGCCCAGCAACACCATCTCATCAACGAATTGACCGAAGCCGCCTTCGATGCGGCAGAGGTGACAAACGTGTCGTCGACGGTGCGTGACGACGTCGCGGGCACGCTGCAAGCCGCGATCGCCGACCCTGAGGTGAGGGCGCGCCTGGGCCGCCTGGTCAAGGCCGAACGTTGGTCAGGTTTCGGCGACGTCGGCGACAGTGCGGCGGTGTCAGCGACCGCCGGACCTAAGCGGACCGCGCCGGCGGCCAAACCATCCCTGTCGAAGACGCCGCAGCGCGACCAGCGAGCCGAGGCTGTCAGGCGGGAGCGGGAGAAGTTGACGGCAGCGGTAGCTGCCGCTGAGCGGGCAGCGACGCAAGCCGACAGTGTGGTCTCCGACCGGCGAGCCGAACGTGAGGCGGCCCGCACGCGCCGTGACGAAGCTGCGGCAGCCCTGAACAAGGCGGAGCGCGCGGTGGCCGACGCTGAGAGGAACTACGAAAAGGCCCGCCGGGCCGGCCACGAGGCATCGCAGGCGCTGAAAGAGGTCAAGGCCCAGTTGAAGCGGACGTAGCGCTCGCGTCGGTGCGATGCGCCTACTCAAAGCACGAACAGTCCGCGGTGGCCTCCACTACCCTGAGGGGTCATATCGGGCTGATCGATGGCAGGGGAGAAGTCATTGTCTGTGGTGAACCCGTCCCTCAATGTCGCGCCCGAAGTGGTGGCGGCCGCGGCCCAGGATGTGGCGGGCGTCGGCGCGGCGCTCGACCAGGTGTACGCGGCGGTGGCGCCGGCGACCACATCGGTGCTAGCCGCGGCACAGGACGAAGTGTCCGCGGCGATCGCCGAGTTCTTCTCCGGGCACGGGCAGGCCTTCGCGGCGCTCGGCGCGAAGGCTGCGTCGTTTCAGAACCTGTTCGTGCAGGCGCTGACCAACGCCAGCCAGCAGTACACGGCCGCCGAGACCGCGATCGTCGGCCACCTGCAGGCGGCCACCGCCGCGCTGCACCTACCACCGATCTTCGGCCCGCGGCCGGTGCCCTCCTCGGTGCCGGTCGACCCCTCGCTGTTCGCCGGCACCTACTACGAGCAGGGCAGTGTCAAGCAGTTCTTCTCGCTGGGCCTCGTCAACACGAAAGCGACGTACAGCCTCAACCCGGACGGCACGATCCGTGTCCAGAACTCGGGCAACTACTTCTTCAACGGCGGCCCGCTGTCGGCGATTACCGGGTCCGCGGTGCCGCTCAACGCAACCAACACGGCGCTGGACGTCAGCTTCCTGCCGTTCAAACTGCCGTTCAGTCTCAGCGCGCCGACGGGCAACTACATCATCGTCGCGCGCGCCCCGGACTACAGCTGGGTCCTGGTCAGCGATCCCACGGGATTCAGCGGTTACGTGCTGACGCGCAGCCAGTTCATTCCGGCCCCGCAGTACGAGCAACTGGTAGGGGAGTTGGTCTCCCACGGCGTATGGGGACCGATCACCCCGACGAACCAGTACGCATCCTGAGCGTCCGGCGTGTCACAGGTCAGGGAGCTCATCGTCCTGTGTCAAATTAACGCCGGAGATCGCCAACGAAACCACTAATCCCAACTACGCGAAATTGATTATGATTCAATACGATTCGCACAAATGGCTGGACCACTTTTTTGACATCCGCGGTTCGCTGGTCCGGGAGATCATCGGTCGAGTCTCCCTCTGCGTCGCCTGGTCGGCGGCGGTCGTCGCCTTTCACAACTATGTCGCACCAGTCGGCATGCCCATCCAGCTGCACACACTGATGGGCCTCGCCCTTGGTCTCCTTCTCGTTTTCCGCACCAGCTCCAGCTACGACCGATTCTGGGAGGGGCGCAAACTATGGGGGGGCATCGTGAATGAAACACGGAACCTCGTCCGCAGCGCCAGCGTATACATCACGGCGGATCCAGCGCTGGTCGCTCGACTCACCCGATGGACAGCCGCCTTTCCGTGGGCGGCCATGCACAGACTGCGCGGTACCGAAGGCCTCGGGCCACAGATCAACGAGCTTCCGCCCGCCGAGGCACAGGCGGCGATGGATGCACAGCATCCCGCTCTCGCTGTCGCCGCCAACATGTCCGGTTGCCTGCGGGAGGCGCGCGAGCGCGGCCTGATCTCTGACATCATGCTCACGTCGATGGACCAGAACGTTCAGCTTCTGGTCGACTATCTGGGCGGCTGCGAACGAATTCACAAAACGCCGATGCCCTTCGCTTACGCCGTTCACCTGCGCCGAGCGCTTGTGCTCTATTGCTTTACCCTCCCTTTCGCCATGGTCGATACCTTCGGTTGGACGACCATTGTCGACGTCCTGATCATCGCTTACACATTCTTCGGCATCGAAGAAATCGGCGTCGAGATCGAAAGCCCGTTCGGGGACGATGCGAACGACCTCCCCCTCGAGGACATCTGCGAGACGATCCACAAAAACGTTTACGCCCAGGCGGGCATCTGATCGCGGCGGAAGCATCCGGGCCCACGAACTATTCGCACCCGGCCAGCACCGCTGACTACGGCCTCCGAAGCGCCGTTGGACTCAAGCCACGTGCAGCGGTGGCGCCCACTCCCGCGCTGCCTTCATTCAAACGCGGATGAACTTCTGTTCGCCCATGCCGAACATGCCATCGACCGAAAGGTCGACATCGTCGGTGTGGATGCGTCCCTCGTACCAGCCGAAAGGGCCGTAATACTCGGCGAGCGAGCGGCGCGGGCCGGCGTGCAGCTCGGAGCGGACAGTCGGCGTGAACCGCACCTCGACCTGCCCCGACCTGTCGGAATCCCGCACCACCCAGGTACCCCAGGGCCCGTCGGGCCGCTCTACGTGGACGGCGGGCAGGCGGTGGACCCGGTCGCCGAGCCAGACCGCGTTCTCGTTGTAGCGCTGGGGGTCGCACACCTGGTTGTCGGTCAGGTTGAAACCCTCGATCCGGCCCTCATCGCTGCGGCGCACTGCGGTCACCCAGTCGTAACGCATAGGCGAGGGGTAGTCCCCGTGATGGTCGTCGAGGATCATGAACGAACGGTTGGGGTCGAGAACTGTCTGCTCGGCGCCGACGCGGAGCGTGCCGGCGAACGGCATCATCGTTTTGTGCGAGTACAGCGCACGATCGTCGGCGAAGGGGTGACAGATCACCAGGTGGCCCGCCTCTCCCGGTCCACAGCGCCCGGCGCCGTGCAGTTCCAGCGGCGGCAGCGCACCGCGCCCAGGGTGGCTGGCGTCCACCGCGACTAGGCCCGCGTCCATCTCGTTGGACACCTGCAGCGAGAAGCGTCCGACGTGACCGTGGGACCGGGTGTGGTCCAGGCCGCGAGCGACGTGCACCATCGAGGTCGGCACCTTCTGTTCCCACCGACGGATCGTGGCCGCCTGCTTGTCGACGACCAGCACTTGCAGCAGCGAGATCGACTTCGTGTCGTACACGGCGCCAAGCACGAATATCGAGTCGTCACCGAGCTGGAATGCCTCCCACTCCTTGAGGCGGGCGCTGCGCGCGGCGCGCTGCAGGCGACCAAGAGCACCGGTGGCCGTGACCACGTCCAGTGGGTTGATCCGTGCGATCCGGCCGTTGTAGGTGCCGAAACGGTAGCGACCGTCGAGCACCAACTGGTCGGGCGGCGGCTCGAACGTGCGCACCAGGCCGGACGGGTCGGTCGGCAGGGTCTCGTTGTCCACCGCCGGAGCGTACCGGAGGGCAAGCCCGCAGGATGCGTGGATCTGCCAGCCGATTATCGGTGGTCAGGGCGCACGACTCTGTGCTGTGACCGTTAGGGATCGTTACCGCAATCGCGACTTCGCGCTCTTATCTTTGGACATACGAGGAGCGCTCGACCCACCATCACGCCTATCGGCATCCGCAAGCCTGGGGGGCTGGAATTATGACCACCGCAATCGGCACGTACGACCCAATCGGGAAATACACGGCCTACGAGCATGAAGATTTCATCTCGGCGGTCGCAAGCATCAACGCAATTGGCTGTGAAGGGGACACCGTTCCCGCCGAACCGAAGCCGCGCTGGCGACTTACCGAAGAAGAGATCGTGCGCGCGGCGATCACCATGATTTTGGTATCCCTCGTAGCGCTGATGGGTCTCTCCGCGGGCGCGATCTTGACGATGGGGTGACGGCGCCCGGGCTTCGCCGGCGGACCGACGACGAAACCGATTGCGGCGTTCATCATTTGCTGATCCGGCGCATCGACACCACTGGCCGAGCACGCCTGCCGAGGCGTGCCACGGCCCAATGCCGCCAGCGCGCGCACCCCGGAGGGCTTTCGCCGCGGAGGCCGCAAAGCGCGGCGTGCGCGCCGCCCAGTCGTGAGCATGGCAATGAAACCCGTTGGGGCTGATGGCCAGATCGCCACCAGCGGCCGGACCAGATCTGGTTCCACCGCGTTGTGACGGGTTTACGCAACACTGCTGAAGATCGCGATAACCAGCCCGCCCAGGGTCAACACCCCAACCACTACTGCGGCGGCGATCGCCCGGTTCCGTCGGTGCCGCCGGGCGTCGTAGATCGCCATCGCGATAGCGGCCAAGATCAACCCCGCGTAGGCCGCCAGCCCCGCCGTCAACGCCGCCGTTGACGCGGCGCTAGCAAGGGTCACGCTGTACACGACCTGAGCCTACGGCGCGAACGGAAGCACCGGCCCGATTGTTCAGTTCCAACCGGGGCCAGCGCCGCGGTTCACACGCGTCTGATGAAGCGGGGCCGTGTCGTCTCAGTGACGGGATCCTCGCCGCGGTGACGGGTGCGGCTTTCTCCCCGACGCCGGAATGACTGGCCCGAAAGTGGCGGTCAATGCACCGCCACCTTCGGGAGGCGTGGTTTCCGTCATCATGGCAACGCTCGCCGGCGTTGAACTCGCAAATACGGACTACGGCGCGGGGATGCGCGGATCCACCGTGTAGGGGCCGCCCGGATCCTGGCAGTAGAACAGCCCGCAGTTGACGGCTGGACGCGACAGGTTCGCCAACGGGATGCCTGGCGGCGGCAGCTCACCTTCCCAGACGCCGTTGGACACATTCCCCGGTACGCCGTACACCCACCAATAGGTGTGGCAGACGTTCCAGTCCCAGTTGGGCCGGTAGGACCCAGAGCCGACGGAGGCCGGGTCCTGGCCGGGGCACCAGGTTAGGGGGCCCTTGGCGCTGCCGTCGGCGTGCGCGATTGCCGGAGTGAGGACGAGTCCAGCGACGGCGACGCCTGCCGACATCAGCGACCTGGCAAGTAATCTCCTGCGGCCGTGCGTAGTTTTTATGACTTTTCTGCTGCGCATCTCCGCTCCTCTTCTAGGTTGATACATCTGTGTCAGCAGCTATCTCATAGCTTGCAAACGAGAGCGTACTGGGGTCATCTTGGGAAATTCTTGCGCCGACCTTCCGCTTTTCGGGTGGGCTCGATCCCGCCCCTGGCCATCGGTTGTGAGCGCGGCGATCGACCATTACTCGCCCCAGTTCAACTCATTGGACGACGATGTCGTCCGTTTATCTATGGCCATGAAAAAGTACCACTGGTTGCCAAGTCGAGTTATCCGTTTTTGGCTAGCTCAAGTATCCACCCCGCGTTCTTCGTGTCGATCAGAAACTGCGGGTCCCGATGGTGACGGTGAAGGCGCCAACCAATCGCCATGGCGCCGCAAATATCAGCCCGGTTGCTTTAGCAGAATGATTGTCGGCGCAGCTGAGTAGCGAAAATCAGCGTGCCAAGGCAAAGGCGGCGTCGGCGGCTCGGGGGATGGGGCGGAAAGGGCGGCAACGGTGCGCTGCGCCACACGCCGGGTGCGCGCCTTCGAGGAAGCGGCGTGCAGTTGAGGCGTTGACGATTTCCGTCGAACTGCAACCTCGTGCCGCATGGCGGGTAAAGACACGTCACCTTTTTCGTCCGGGTGGGCTGGTGCCGGGTCCATTCATCAAAGTGCAATCACGTCAAGCACGGTTTCGAGCCCGGCGAAGTCGGTGGTGTTCCGGGTGGCTAGGGCCGCGTTGTTCGCGACTGCCACAGCCGCGATCATCACGTCTACTCGCCGCCGACCGCCAGGTGTACGTCCCGCTTTGACCACCGTGGCGCACAGTTCCCGGTACACGTCGGCCTCGCGTTGGGCGAACGGCAGGCCGTCTCCGTAGGCATTGCGCAATTTGATCAGATCGAGTGCGGCGCGAGCTGCGATTGCGGGGTCGGAATGTGTTGTGCCTTCGCTGAACTCGGCGAAGGCGATTGCAGAAACGAAGAGTTGATGGTCGCCAGGCGGCAGGAGTTCCCATCGGGGCCGCTGAATCAACAGATTGGTATCCAGGTGTATGTTCATCGATTGCCGATTCGGCCCGCTTCGTCGCGTCCGCGCTCGACAATTTCCAGGAGTGCCTGTTCGTACCCGGCCGGCCTTGGCTGGTCGTATACGCCGGACTTTGCGATTTGTTCGAGCGTGGCTCCGGTTCTTTGCTCAGGAGGCGCGGCGTGCGATTGCCTGGTGATGACCACACCTGTGTCCTTGCCATGGTTGGTGACGCGGTAGGTCGTTCCATTCTCGGCCGCCTCGATGACCTGCGAAGCGTTCTGGCGCAGTTCGCGGATCCCAACAGTCTCCATGCACATCAATGTAGCACATTTGTAGCACCTTGTGTGTTGTAGCGAAACCGAACTTCGGGGGCACCATCCCGACCCCGGATGGGCCGCTGCGTAGGTTGTTCGCCAACGATGTCGCAGTCGCCACGATTTCGCTTCCACCGCAGCCGATACCCACCCAGCGAGCGTTTCATCTATCGCGGAAAGACACCCGCTACGTGCCCGATGGGTTGATGAGCGGTGAACTGTGTTAGCAGATCCCCGCTGGGGCCGAGTACTGGCGCTTGGCCGGCACATTGGTGTACGCGACGGCTGGGAACGCAATAGTGCCCATCCACAACCTGCCGCCCGATTCGACGACACCGGTGACGACCCCGAAGTCCGGATGCTTGGTGCGGATGCCGCCGACTACGGTCTGCGCTCGATGGTCACGCGTCAGCACACTGGGACTTGACGGATTGCCGATTCAGCCATGACTGGTGATGCCTGGCCAACAGGGGGACCGCGCCCTGTCGACCGTTGCCTGGCATCACGATGCCGCGTAGCAGGGCTGGCACATATTCTCGGTATCGCTTCGACATGGCTACCTCTTTACCCAGAGCCCCGAATTTTCGACGGTAGTCCGGTTCATGGGGCGCCGCCGCCCCTATGCGGCCATTTTCGTCCAAGCAGATGGGCCAGGAGACGTATTCGCGCTACTTGCGATTACCAACTCACAACTTGACATAATGTCGCTTATCGGCAAAACGGGGAACTGGAGTTATCGGAGAGGCACGCGTGCGCGCCCCGCGCGAGCAGCTAATTTGAGCACTCTCGGCGTCGGACGCCGGTCGTCCGCGCCGCACTATGAAGGCGCCGAACCGCGCGACCAATCACCGCCGCCTATTACCCGTTACGTGCCTTCCCGTGCGGGGCTTACGCGGGCGCCCGGCCGGTGCCTGGCGATCGCCGCAATCTTGTCGCACCGGGGCGTCCACAACACTAAAACGTCACAGTGACGAATTAGGCCCGGCGCAGTTTTGCGCCTACCCGCTGCTGGCTGGCAGTCAGGTTTGAGAGTCACGCGCGTTGTCCGTTCTCATTGATTCTGGGGCATTCTCATTGAATCTGGGGTAAGTGCGTGTCTTTCTCATTGAATCTGGGGCACGAGGCTTAGCGTTTATGTGTGCTGACGTCGGCTGTTTCGGCTGGGCCAGGTGTAGCGAGTGCAGTGGACTTGGAGTTCAACACCCGCGAGGGATGCACGCGGCAATCGCTGGACCGATGTGCTGCAACCCGGTTTGAGTTGGACTGTTCACCAGTGCGGAATTTCCCCTCGTTTCGAGGTCAGCGTAACTTTCCCGGGCTGTGGTGGTTCGCCACAACCGGCGCACATGTAGGTCACGAGTCCTGGGTAGAACGTGACCAGTTGATGGCGTTGGATGCCGATCCGGATGTTGTTGGTGTTCTGTCGCAACCATTTTGGATTCATTGGCGTGACGGCACGCGGCATGCTCCTGACTACTTCGTGCGGCGCCGCGATGGATCTGTCGTCGTAGTCGACGTTCGTGAGGACGACCGGATCTCTGACGCTGATCGGGACGTGTTCGATCGGTCTGCCGCCACGTGCGCGATGGTCGGTTGGGATTACCTGCGTGTCGGTTCCCTCGATCCAGTGCTGCGGGCGAATCTACGTTGGTTATCGGGTTATCGGCATCCGCGAGTATTGAAGATCGGTTTGGCTGATCAACTGGCGGAGGTCTTCGCTCGGGTCCGTCCGTTGATGGCTGGTGTGCACGCGGTCGGGACTCCTTTGGTGGTGCTGCCCGTACTGTTTCATCTGCTCTGGCACGGCCGTTTAGTTGCCGATCTGCAAGGAGCGGCACTTGGCGACGACACGGCGATTGGCCTCGGGACCGGGTGGTGACCTGACGTGCGAACGGGTGTCGTCCGAGAGGGAGACGAAATCCGTTTATCAGCAGGTGTTTTCACCGTCGTAACCCTGTCGGGCGGATCAGCTCGACTGGTTGACGCTGTCGGCGAGCAGATTGTGGTGCCGCTCTCGCAGCTGATGGTTGATCCGGCATTGGAATTGGTGTCGGGGTCGCGACCGCCACTGTGTTCTGAGGAAATGCTGGCTGGCATTCCCGAGGCAGCCGTCGAGCAAGCACGGTGGTGGGAGCGCCACATCGTGGAGATCCTCAGCGGCCGCCCGCCTGGGACGGCCGCGGGCATTCGTCCCCGCCCAGAGTTCGACACGGCGAAACGATCTCTGCGGCAGCGTGAGCTGGCCAAGTTGGACGAGCTGCGTGCCGCCGGCCACGACGTGAGTCGGAATGCGTTGCAGCGTCGCCGATTTGCCTACGAACGGGACGGGCTCCTGGGAGTGGTTGACGGGCGCCATAATCGGCGGCGCGCGGTATTCGGCCGTGTGGACGACCGTGTCGTCGCCGCGGTGCGGGATGCGATCGAGGGCGAGACCGACCTGTCAACGGGAACGGTGCAGCGTCTGCAACGGCGGGTCGCCAAGACGCTGGTGGCCACCTATGGTGCCGACGACGCGCCCGCGATGCCGTCGCAGCCCACCTTCTACCGGCTGGTCAAGCGCCTCGCGGAAGGACGGCACACGTTCGGGTCAGCACGGACGCGGCGATCGCTGTCCAAGCAGCCCGATGGCCCATTCGGGTCGATCACCGTGGTGCGCCCCGGCGAGATGGTGGAAATCGATTCAACCCTTCTGGATGTACGGGTAGTGCTCGATGACGGCATGGTAGACCGAGTCGAGCTGACTGCGATGGTCGACAACGCTACGCGGTCCATCCCGGCCGCGGTGCTGCGACCGACGACCAAAGCAGTGGACGCGTCACTGCTCTTGGCGCGGGCATTGACGCCCGAACCGATGCGCCCGGGATGGGCCGATGCGCTGCGGATGTCCCGGTCGGTACTTCCGCACCACAGCCTGACCAGTGTCGATCAGCGCCTGGCCGATGCTGCGGCCAGGCCGGTGATCGCTCCCGAGACGATCGTCTGCGATCACGGGAAAGCGTATCTGTCCCAAACATTTCGGCAAGCGTGCTGCACATTGGGGATCAATCTGCAGCCGGCTCATCCCGACTGCCCGACCGATAAGCCGAAGATCGAGCGGACATTGCAGTCGGTGGGCACCCTGTTCGCACAGTACGTGGCCGGTTACGTCGGTTCATCGGTGGAGCGGCGTGGGAAAAACGCCGAGGACGACGCGGTGTGGTCGATGATTGAGCTGCAGGCGCTGCTGGACGAGTGGATCATCGCGGTGTGGCAGAACCGCCCCCACGATGGCCTGCGGGATCCGGTGACGCCGGGGAAAGCGTTGTCTCCCAACGAGAAATACACTGCCCTCGTTGAGGTGGCTGGCTATGTACCGGTCCCACTGGACGCCGACGACTATATCGAATTGCTTCCCGTGCAGTGGCGCACAATCAACAGTTACGGGGTCCGGATCAACCATCGCACCTATGACGCCAAGGCGCTCAACCCATACCGGCGCCAGCATTCCGGGGTCGATGCCCGTAACGGACAGTGGGAAGTGCACTACGACCCGTATGACGTGTCGAGGATTTGGGTGCGCAATCACCACGAAGACGGATGGCTGGCCGCGACGTGGACGCACCTTCGGTCCTCGCCGGTGCCGTTCGGCGAGACACTGTGGCGCCACGCCCGCTCCGTAGCCGACCGCAGAGGGGCCCAGAAGACCCAGGAAGCGGAGATTGCGGCCATCGCGGAGGACTTGCTGGACCGCGCCGCCGCTGGGCCGCAGCAGCAGACGAAAGCCGAGCGCCGAGTGACTGGACGGACCAGCGCCGCGAGCGCCGGCCGGGACTGGCCGGACCCGACGGAATCATCCGAACATCATGGCCCGTCACCGTCGGAACGGGCCGCCGACAACGAGACTTTCGACGATGACGGCGAGATGGCGGAGGTCATACCCCTGCCGGTGTTTGATGCACGCAAGGAGGCCCAAACGTGGCGACTGTGACCGAGATTGCGGCGGTGGGTCAGTTAGAGGATCGCCGCCAGCCGACCACGACGCTGGAGGGCTGGCGGCGTTTTGTTGATGCCGATCCGCCGGAGTTCACGTTGCTCGCCGACGACGAGTGGGCCAGCCTCGGTGAGGACGAGCGGACGGCCTACAACGAGGCCCGGGTTGCGCATCATTCGGAGCTGGTGGTGGTCACCACGTCGGCGATCGAAGCGATCACCCATCAGGGCCGGCTGTTGACATTGCTCAACCAGCGCGAGATCGGGGCCCGGCGCGGGCTGATCATCTCCGGCGGGGCAGCGACGGGGAAAACTACGGCGATCAAGCAACTGGGTCGGTTTCACGAATTGCGCACCCGTGCAAGGTTTCCCGGCGATGAGAGCCGGATTCCGGTGGTGTATGTGACGGCCCCGCCGAAAGGGTCGCCCCGCAAGTTGGCGATGGAGTTCGCACGGTTTCTGGGGCTTCCCACGCTCAATCAGCGGATGAACGTGACCGATATTTCCGATGCCGTGTGCCAGGTGCTCATCGATGCCCGTACCGACATCGTGGTGGTCGATGAAATCCACAACCTCAACCTCGACACCCGCGCCGGCGAAGAACTGTCCGACCACCTCAAATACTTCACCGAGCATCTGCCTGCGACATTCGTTTACGCCGGGATCGAAGTGGAACGCTCGGGGCTGTTCACCGGCACGCGGGGACGGCAGTTGGCCGGCCGTTGCGGGGTGATCCACACCAGCGCATTCCCCGACGCCAAGGAGTGGCGACAACTCGTCGCCGCCATGGAAGGTACCTTGCGTCTGCATCGACACGAACCGGGAAGCCTTGTCGCCCAGGCCCGTTACCTGCACCGCCGCACCGGCGGGATGATCGGCAGCCTGGCCCACTTGATCCGGGCTTCAGCAATCCAAGCGATGCTCGACGGCACCGAGCACATCACCCGCGAGGCCATGGACGATATTTTGATCGACTACGCCGCCCACACGGCCGCGGCCCGCACGGCCAGCTGACGTGGCAACTGTCAGGCCGTGGCCGCGCGGACCACGCCAGCGGCTCCCGCGAACGATCGCACCGTTCCGTTGGGAAGCCGTATCGTCCTACATCGACAGGCTGGCCCGCGCCAACCATATCGGCGTCTCCACACTGCGCGGCCATGTCGCCGAATCATGCGCAGCCCGGCCGCGACCGGACTGGTTGGCCGTCGTCAGCGGCCAACCTGAGCAGGTAATCCGGTCCCGTCTCTGCGGGCTTGCTGGCGACCCCACCGCGCTCAAGCAATATCTCCGCCGCCCTTTGTGTCAAAGATGTATGGCACGCAAGGGAATACACGAACCCGTCTACTGCTACCTGCCTGCACATGTCTCCGTATGCCACCGTCACCGACGCTGGATCGGTTCACCAACGCGCGTTCTTGACGACCAGGTGGATCTTCGTGACCGGCCCACGGTGCTCAGTGCCGGGCGCACGCATCGGCGCTTGGCCCGTCAGTATTCAGAGGTCGACCTTCATGACGCCTTGGGCGACGCCCGCCACATCCTGGTCTTCTGGGCTCACGCAGAGCGTCACGTGGCGGCGGGGATTCTGCAGAATGGCCTAGAAGCGCACGTGGTGGCCTACCCCGATGTGATCGCCGTAGCCGCAACATTGCTCACAGCTCGCCCTCGGGTTGAACAGCCCAGGACGCCAACGGAACCCGCCTGGCCGACGCTACTGCTCGACCGCATCAACGAACGCACCGGCGCCCACCATGCCGACGCCACCCCCGTCGAGCAATGGGCGCAGTACCGACGCCTATTCGCCACTGCCGTATTGACGACACGCTCAGACGGCGCAGAACTGGCGTGTCGCGCTTAGGGGTCGGCAGTCTTGAATGTGCCTTATCAGTAAGGCACTTGTGGTGTGCATCTGACTGTGTCCGACGGTTGTATCTATCGGCTTTCTAATCGTTAGGGACAGTGGTATCTGGCTGGGTGTATCGGCCGGTGAATCATCACCGGCGGCGCTGCTTGCCGGTGATTGGCCGGCGGTGGGTGGTCCAGTACGCGGCCACCGCGCTGACCACCACAGCGAAGGCGGCAATGACGCTGGCCGGGAGGGCGTGGTCCTGCAGCCATCCGGTCGCGGTGGCCGACCAGCCGGTGAGCAGGTTGCCGCCGCTGGCGGTGTGCCCGGTGGCCGCGGGCAGCCAGTACCACGCGAGGTAGGCGCCGGTGGCGATGAGGACAACGGCGGTGACGCGGGTCCCGTGGCGGGCGAGGATACCCAGATGCCGGGTCAGGGCCGTGCCGGCGATGGCGGTGCCGACGCTGACCAGCATCAAGATGGTGGCGGCACCGGCTGTGTATGCGGTGAACACTGCCAGCAGACCGCCCCATCCGCTGGTGGCCTGGGCCTGGGCGATCACCGCGAGCAGTACCCCGAAGGTGCAGGACAGTGACGCCAGGGCGTAGCCGATTCCGGCCGCGAGCACACCACCGGCTGTTGGGGAGTCCGGCCGATGACGCGTCCGGGCAGGCATACGCAGACCGATGGTGCGGCCGGTGAGCATGAAGCCGCCCAAGATGGCCAGGGTGAGCCCGATCGTGATCCCGAGCCAGGGAGCAGCCGTCACCAGGGTCCGGGCACCGGCACTGATCGCGATACCGGCGAGGGTGAGGGTGCCGGTGAACCCGATGGTCAGGACGGCCCCGGTGCGCAGTGCCCGGGCCAGCCGCACGAGCACCGCATCGGTGCCGCCGGTGGCGATGGTGCCGGTGATCCACGCCGGTAGCAGCGCGAACCCGCAGGGGTTGACCGGGGCGAGCATGCCAGCGGTAAACGCGAGCGCGAGCAGGTTCACCGTGCGGCGCTGCTGCCGAGGGCGGCCAGGATCTGATCCTGGGACGGGGCGTGGCCGCGGTAGCTGATCTGCCCGGACGGGTCGATGACGAGGGCGGTGGTCGGCGCGGTCACCTGGTAGCGGCTGGTCAGGGCCCCGTTAGTATCGACGACCGCGGGCAGGCTGGTGCCGCCGATCTGGTCCAGGAAGTGGCGAACATCGGCGGGTTTCTCGGTGGGGACGATGTCGACGGCTAGGAACTTGGCGCTGCCTCCGGCTTTCTCCACGGCCGCCCGAGCAGCGGCCAGGGATTTACCGCCGCCGACGCATTCGCCGCACCCGTAGGAGAAGAACAGGATCGCGGTCGGGGCGGCAGCGGGCAGTTCGACGGTTTTGCCGTCCACCGTGGTCAGTGTCGCCGCCGTCGCCTGGGTTGTGGCGTTGGCGTGTGGCGGTGAGGTCGGATTGCTGGTTGTGGCCGATTGGCCGCACGCGGTCAGCGCGCCCGCTGCCAGCATCACAGCCGTAACGCCCGCCCACCTGTGGGGTGTAAACGAACGCGTTTCAGACATTGTCGATGCTTCCTTTCGTCAGGTCGTCGAGCGTGTGCGTCGCGGGTGAATGGCTGTCGGCGGGACAGCAGTGATCGCCGCGTTGACCGCGGCGGGCGAAGGCGACCACAGCCGCCAGCAGCAGCGCGACGGCTGCCCCGATGACCCATGGATTCTCGAGCAGTCCACACACGGCGGCGAGCGCGCCGCCGGCGATCAGGACTGGCGCGGCGCAACACAGGGCCGTCACCAGCACCGCTGCCGCACCCAGCAGCACGGGATTTCTTCGTGGACGTTGATTCATTGATTTCTCCTCATCAGGTTGGGTGCGGCTGGTCAGCTGCAGCAGCCGGGGTGGGCAGTTGGCGGGGTATGGAGCTGGGTAAGGATTTGTGTGGTCAGGGCTGCGCCGAGTTGGTGGGCCTCAGCGACGCTGACGATCTGACCTTCGGGGTGCTCGGCGAGCCACGGCGCGGCGTCCTGCGCGCAGGTGAAGTAGTGCACCTGGTTGCAGAATGAGGACCGGATCGAGGTGAGGTCGTCGGGGTTGACCAGCGAGACCACCGCGGTCTCGGGCTGCACGCTGGTGACACCGTTTTCGCCGACCGAGACCCTGATCGGGTGCCCGCTGACGGGTGATTCGGATTCGATGCTGGCGGGCCGGTCCAGGATGGTGGGAAAGATGAGGGTGTCCAGGGCGCACCAGGTGTAGAGCTCTTGGCCGGCCACGGTGAATCGGTGGCGGGTCGGGCGCAGGGTCAGGCCCTGGCCGACGATGCGGCCCTGCTCGTCGTATTCGGTGTCGGGTACCGCGGCCAGACGCCGGGTCACCTCGTCAACCGGGAGGCCGACGGCCGCGGCGAGCGCCTCCACGGTGACCGGCTCGCCGGCGGCGAGCAGCCGCAGCAACGGCACCAGCATCGTCGGGTCGAGCCCGGACTCTTCCGGAATGGTCAGGCGGTCAAGGAAATTGGGCATCAGGAACCTTTCGAGTGAGCCATGCGTCAGGATGCGCAGCAGGACAGTCGGGACATATCGGCGCTGAAGGACTGGGCGGCGATTTTGATGCCTTCGGCCATGGTCAGATACGGGGCCCAGGACCCGGCGACCTGGTCGACGGTCATCGCGGCGTCGAGGATGTAGACCGCGGCGGCGGCGATCTCGCCAGCATCCTTGGCGACGGCGGTGATGCCGTGGATGCGGCCGGTGCCGGCGTCGGCGACGAGTTTGATGAAACCGCGGGTGTCTCGGTTGACCACCGCACGCGGCACATGTTTTAGCGGCAGCACCCGGCAGTCGCACCGTGTCCCGGCGGCGAGGAGCTCGGCCTCGGTCGTCCCGGCCGCACCGACCGCGGGGCTGGTGAACGTCACGCGGGGCAGATGGCGGTAGTCGACCCTGCGGCCGGCGTCGGTGAAGATGTTGTCGGCGACCATCGCGCCGTGATGGGCGGCGACGTAGACGAACTCGCGGTGCCCGGTCACGTCGCCGGCCGCCCAGATCCGTGGGTTCGACGACTGCAGCCCGTCGCTCACCACGACCTCGTTGTTCTCGCCGGTTTTGACCTGCACCGCTTCGAGATTCAGGCCGTCGGTGTTCGGACGGCGGCCGGTGGCGACGAGGACTTTCGCGGCACGGAACTGCTGCGTTCCGCCGGTGATGGTCGCGGTGACCGTGACCTGATCGTCGGCCTGCTCGACCTCGCTCACCGTGGCGCGGCGCACCACCCGGATGCCGTCGTCGGCGAACACCTCCAGCAGCGCCATGCCGACTTCCGGCTCTTCCTTCGATGCCAGCGTGGAGCGGACCAGCACCGTCACCGTTGACCCGAGCCGGGCGAACAGTTGCGCCTGCTCCAACGCGACGTAGCCGCCGCCGATCACCAGCAGCGACTCCGGGACCTCGGTGACTTCCATCGCGGTGGTCGAGGTCAGGTAGGCGACGCCCTCGAATGCGGGCGGGATGACTGGGTTCGCGCCGGTGGCGATCAGGTAGTGCTCGGCCTCGATGGTGGCATCGCCGACCTCGATGACGGGCGCGTCCGGGGTTCCGGCGAACCGCGCTTGGCCCTGAATGCGCTGCCAGCCATACGATTCGGCCACGTTGAGGTACTTCTCTGAGCGCAGCGACTCCACCAGATCGTGCGTGCCGGCGATCAGGGCCGCCATGTCCACCGGGCCGGCCGTGGTGGCGATCCCCGGGAACCGGGCAGTGTCGGCTGCGGTATGCCGGGCCTCGGCCGCTGCGATCAGGGCCTTTGACGGCACGCAGCCGGTGTTGACACACGTGCCACCGAAGATGCCGCGCTCGATCATGACGACGGACTTGCCGAGCGCGGTAGCGCGGATCGCCGCGGCCATCGCCGCGCCGCCGGAACCGATGACCGCGAGGTCCAATCCCTGACTCATGCACCCATCCTTGACCTTCAAGTAGGCTTGAAGGTCAAGTGTTCTGAGGAGACATCGTGAGAATCGGGAAGCTCGCCGAGGCGACCGGGGCCACCACCGCGACGCTGCGCTACTACGAAGACGAAGGCCTGCTCCCGCCCGCCGAACGTTCCCCGGCGGGATATCGCGACTATGCCGCCGACACGATCGCCCGGGTCGGCTTCATCCGACGGGGACAGGCCGCCGGGTTCAGCCTCGCCCAGATTCGGCAGATCCTCGACATCCGTGACAGCGGCCACGCGCCGTGCACGCACGTGCGCGACCTGCTCGACATCCGACTGACCGACCTCGACGAGCAGATCAGCGCACTGGTGGCACTGCGCGAGACCATCGCCCGGCTGCGGCAGGGCGCCGAAAGCGTCGACCCGGAATCATGCAGCGCCGATGACGTATGTCGATACCTCTAGGAGCCACCTCCGTGGCACCGGAGGCATGTATTTCGTCAAGTCCGTTGACCCCGGCAGTCGTCATGAATTTCCGCCCCACTGGAGGTCGTTGGTGCGCGGGAGCGCGGGGCCTGCTGAGCAGTAGGCTCACCCGATGCGGTGGGATTTCACTCGAAGCTGGTCGCATTGGCCGTGCTGAGCCCAGCCACACTCGTTCAGGCGATCGCCACCTTCGCCATCACCAATATCGACGACATCGTGGTCCTCGCGGTGATGTTCGGCCAGGCGCCCGGTCATCGTGGCGCAGCCATCCGAGTGACCGCCGGTCAGTACCTCGGCTTCACCGCCATCTTGGCAGTTTCGGTCGGCGGCGCACTCCTGGGTGCCACGCTGCTTCCTCCAGCCGCACTGCCGTACTTCGGGCTGCTGCCCATCGTGTTGGGGCTGCGGGCGGCATGGCTGGCCTGGCGGGATCGCCGCACCCAACCGGCGCCGACCGATGATCCCGCAACACTGTTGACGCCTGGCACCTGGCAGGTCGCAGTCATCACCTTCGCCAACGGCGGCGACAACATCGGCGTGTACGTTCCGATCTTCGCCGTCTCAACGATCGCCACCATCGGTGTTTACATCATCGTGTTCCTCATCGGTGTGGCCATCTGGTGCGCGGCCGGCCGATATTTCGCCTCCCACCCGATCATCGCCAAAGCACTCTCACGCTGGGGCCACATCGTTCTGCCCGTTGCACTGATCACAATCGGGGCCCTCATCCTCATCAAAGGCGGAGCGTTCGCCCTCTAGCTCGGAGCAACTTCACCACTCAGGGCCAGGAGGCGCTCCTGCATCGGCATGTGTTGGCGTTCAACCACTTTGGTGATGTCCCGGCCCGTATCCGCTATGACAATCTAAAACGGGCGGTGGCCAAGGTGCTCAAAGGCCGCAGCCGGCACCCGAACTACCAACACGAGCGAGCGCACCACAGAATCATGATCGTGTGTCACGAGAGACACGATCACAGTAGTTATACCGAAGACGTACCCGAGCCAACGGAATCGACAGGAGACCATTCCGGCTACCCTGCTGCGCTCGCAGCCGGGCGCGGAAGCAGGGTTGCCCCAGATTCAATGAGAAACGTCGCGATCGAAATTCTCATCCAATCTGGGGCAATGCAGGTCAGACTAGTAAATGTGCCCCAGATTCAATGAGAACGGACACGCGTGCACCGACCACTTCAATGTTGCAGACGGGACCGTGCGCGCGGGCTAGGCGCGCGTCCATCGTCAAGAGCGTCGCATCGAATGCCTCCGCCAACGCGATGTAAAACGCATCCCATCCCCGCACCGAGTCCTTCAGCCCCCATGCCCTTTCAAGCAACCACCGATGCCCAAAACGCTCGCCTGGCCAATCACGCAAGTCGGCTACCGCTTGTGCCGCGGCAGTGCCGTCGAGCCTGGACTGCAAGTACTGAGCGCGAATAACCCCCATCACTTCGACATCTACGATGTGCGGGGCAATTTGATCGGTATCGGCGGCCAGGCGCGCCGCGATGTCCGCCGCCCGTGGCGTATCCGCCACGACCTCGAATAGACACGAAGCATCAACGACCAGCATCGGGCCACTCGCCACGCCACTCGTCCAACGTCGCAAGCACCTCAGCAGTCGACACAGTCGACGGCCGTCGATTGATGCGAGACAACCACTGCGACACCGAAGGCCGGGCTGCCAGGCGCACCGCTTCGCGCCGTAACAACTCCGGCACGGTGATGCCTTCATCAGCGGCGCGGCGCACCAAGCCGGCGTACACCTCGTCGTCAATGTCCCGAATTTGGACAGTCTTAGGCATAATCGCATGTTATCATGCATCGTTGCATGAAGCGATGCAAACTTGCAGCAAGCCATCACGGTCTTGCCATAACATCGACTTGGGTGTGGAACGACTGCCAACGCTCGCCTCTTCGGCGCCGCCGCCCCGCGGAGACCGCGGACCGCGCTGACTCGACGCCCGCCTTCCGATCGCCTTCGACCAACCCCCCCACCTGCCGCCAACCAGAATCATCTGACAGGTTGCATCACGCCATTCGTCACTGTGACGCAATTGTTCTGCGCCGCTGCACCATTCGGCCCCGTAAGCAGAGTTCGGTTACCGTCAACGCATGCCGTCACCCGAAGATGTCCTTGCCGCGATCCTGGACGAGCACGCGCTGAACAAGCTTGTTCAGGCATACTGCCGCGCGGTCGACCGCGGCGATCTCGAGACGCTGCGCGACCTCTATCACGACGATGCTCAGGATGAGCACGGTGCCTTCTCATCCGGTCCGGTAGCCGACTTCATTCAGACACTCGCGGAGTCTCGCAGGTTCATTCGCTCGATGCAGCATCACGTCACCACGACGAACTTCGCGGTCAGCGGGAGCTACGCGGAGGGCGAGATCTACAGCATCGCTACGCATACCATCGCTATCGGCGCCGGAGATTCCGACGTGGTCATCGGCGGCCGCTATCTGGACAAGTACGAAAAGCGGCTCGGTGTCTGGAAAATCGCCGAGCGGCAGATCGTGACGGACTGGGTACAGGTGAACGATCCCTCGATTGCAGGAAGCTTCAGCCATCCAATGACCCGCGACACACCGACGGGCAGCCCGGGTCCAGATGACCCGTCCCACAAGTTCTTCACACTGATAGGGACGACCCGAGGCCGATGATTTAAAAGATGGGCTCTTCACGTCCGGGAACAGAGGCCTCAAAAGCGTTGAGCGTGACGGCAACCAGCGAAAAGCAGCCGACCAGAAAAGTTATCTCCGCGGCACCGGACTCGCCCAGCCGGGCGACGGCCGCCTGGTAGGTCGACTCCGGCAGTGGCCCTCCGCGATTCAGTGCGCGGGCCATGTCGTAAGCCACGCATTCGTCGGGAGTCAGATCGACCGGCCGTTCGCCGCCGGCGACTGTCGCGATCTTGTTCGGGGCGAGCCCAGCCTGGGCTGCGAAGTATTCGTGGCCGTACATTTCATAGCGCGCGCCGAATTTCGCTGCGGTCACCAGGATCACGAGCTGGTGAATCGGACCCGGCAACACCGCGTGTTCCCACAGCGACCTGTTCAGGGTCCAGGCCGGCCCACCGAAGTGTGGAAAATGAAGCCAGCCGTTGAATGGGCCGAGCAGTGCCCCGTCGCTGCGGCGTGCGACCAGATCACCAAAGTGCGCGTCAATGACTTCCGACATGTCTCGGTGCAGTTCACGTTGCTGGGTATCCAAATCGTCGGCTGGAATAGGACGAAGTCGCATCGGGATCTCCTGGTAAGGGAAGAGTTCGATAACCGAGTACCTACAGCCAAGCGCTACTCGAACGCTGCGTCTACGACGTAATTGTTAGGACTGATAAGTGCGGATTCGCACGAGTTCGTCGCCTCCCAAGCGATCAGCAGTCGCCCACCTGGTCGATGACTTTCCTCAACGGAGCGGCCGGCGTGACGCCTGGGATGTAGCCGGGATTGTCGGCCGACCAAGCGATCTTGGAACAGTAACCGGGTCCGGTCGGCTGGCCCGCACGCCAGGTATCGAGCGTCGGCCGGCAGTTATAGATGTCTGCTGGGTTGGCGAATATCGCGCGATCCGGCACGCCGGGACCGTGCTGCCAGATGATCAAGCCACTGGAGACCGGCAGATCACAAGGCAATTCGGGCACGGGAATCCGGATGATGTCGCCATGCGCAAGCGGCGCGACGGCCAGCCCACATGCGGCGAGCAAGGTAGCCGATACAGACCTCAGTGGAACGGACAATTGGACTGCCCTCTTTTCTGACCTGTCGGAAGTCACTCCGATTCCAGGTTAGACCCCGGACTTCACCAGCAAACAGCTATTCACGCGGGTTTACGATGACGCCGTGGCGGATGTGACGGTGGCGCTATTCACCTTCACCAGGAACGAAGCGACGGCGGTGACGGAGTTGCTGACTCGCCTCTGCGTCGACCTGCCGACGTTCGGAACCTCCATATGGGCGCCGGCCGGACCGGGCGACGAAGCGTTGGAGGGCCGCCTTTCTGACGGCAGGTCCGCCCGGCTTGAGCACCATGCCTTGAGCGCCCAGGGGAATGTCGTCGCCGCGGCCGCTCTCAGCAGATCGACCCGGGAGAATCGGGCCGACTACTACGTCTTCTACGGTTGCTGCGGAACCCTCGACCGCAGGCTGGTCGGCAAGGTATTCCGCGCGGAGAAGGTCTCCTACCTGTCGTTGGGAGTGGTGGCCGCTTCGGCCGAGGGTGAAGTCGTGCAGTTGCAGAACAAATGGATCGTGCGTACGCAACCTAGCGAGCAAGCCCCGCTCGAGGCCATCGAGTTGCGGGCAGGGGCAGCGGGCGCTCCCGGGTCCGTATGGGGGTTGGACGTTCCCGACGCTCACGTGCTCGCCACCGACAAAGTGATCAAGATTTCGCCGGGTCTCGCACCGGCGCCATTGAATTCGCCCTCGGGCAGCCCCGTCTACGCCAAGGAGAATTGGACTTACTCACTGGCGCTTGCGCTCCACTCGCAACTGACGGCCAAGCCCATACTCGTCGATATGGAGTCCTTCGGTATCGCGTCCACGATGCGCGCGCTGGGCTTGTGTGAGCGCGTGCTTGTCTTGCGTGTCGCATCGGATGCGTTGACCGACAAAGCAGATCAACGCGAGGAGGATCAGCTCGACTTTCTCAGGGCGGGTCTGCCTGACCTGGCTGCCGCGATTTCAACGATCCTGGGACTTTGAATGACGCCGGAAGATCCGCCGCGGACACTGCAGGACGAGGTGCGCAGATTGCGCGCCGGCATCGTCAAACACCTCCCGTTAACGCGCGACCCACAGGAGTCGGAGATGGTCCGCGTGGTCTCGGCCGCCTCGCTGGCCTGGGATGGCCAGCTCGACCGCGTCGACCGTTTCTCTCGTCCGCTGCTGCCGTCGGGCACGTTGACTGAACAGCGGGCGAACCCGGAGATGACAGCACAGCTCTTCCTGGAGCAGATGGCGTCCGACTATCGGCGAGTGGCGTCATGTTCACTTGACCTGCGCGAGGTGGAAGCGCGGCGTGATACGCCCCAAGGCAGGAAGATCCTCGAGTACGCCGGTGTCGCCAGCCGACCGGTGGCTCCCCTGGCAGTCGGCCAATACCTTGCGGCCGAGCATGCCTCGGACCTGGTGGATGCGGTGGCGCCTTGGCTGTTGCCCGCAGAGGATGCCGAAGCGCCGTACGCCGCGGCATTCGGTGATGTTCTCGGGCCCTTCGTGCAAGCGGCACTGAACAATTCGCGTTCCGCGCCGTCGATTCCGCCACCCGATTGGTCAACCCAGATGGGGCATTTGTGGTGCCAGAAGTTTCTCGCGGCGGGCGCCGAGATTTTGAACTGCCCGGCGCTGCTCACCCGTTCACACATCGAAAGCCGCGCCGCATCTCGGCAAAGCTCCGCTGATATCACCGAGACCACTAACACCGTCGTGGCGCTCGCCGGAAAATTCCGCCGCGTGTCGGACGTAAGAGTAAGCGCCACAGGCAATTTGCCACAGATAGAGCTCATCCTCGCCGGCGGCGAGCTTAGCGAAGACGAGTTGGACCGGTTCACACGGAGCGCGCAAAACTTACCCGCAGTGGTGACGATTCTGTACCGCTAACCCCGTCGCGCCGGAAAGTACATCTCCTGTCGCACCGTGCACACCAACTCGCCGTTGCGGTTGAACATCGTCCCGTTCGCCAACGCGAGCGAGTCGGCGCTACTCGGCGAAGACCGTTGCAGGAGAAGCCAATCCGACAACACCGCCGGCGAGTGGAACCAAACCGAATGGTCACGCTGGGACGACTCCCCGACTCCCCCGTGCGCGGCGAAGGCCGGCTCGGTCAGTGTCACCGCGGACAGGTAGGCCACCAGGCTGGCGGTCAGCACCGGATCGTCGGTAACCTCGCCATCCGGTCGCCACCACATCGCCGACCGCGCCGGCGGCAGATTCTCACTGTCGATGACGCGCCGCTCGAACCAGCGCAGGCTGGCGTACCGCCCCTGCGAATTCGGGTCGGACTCGGCGAGGTGCGGCGCCACCCAGGGCAACGTCTCCGGCTCGGGTGCCGGCGGCATCGGCGGCTGATAGGCGACCGCAGCGGACGCCGGATCAGCGACCTTGAACGACGACATCGCCTCCATAAGGATCTTGTCGTCCTGGCGTGCGGTCACCCGGCGCGCCGAGAACGTCCGTCCCTCTTGCAGATTCACCACCTCGAAGTCCACCGTCCGGCTGGCGTCACCAGAGCGCAGGAAATACGTGTGCACACTGTGCGGCGCGCGGCCCGGCGCGGTGTAGGACGCCGCCAACAAGGCTTGAGCCGAGATATGCCCACCGAGGATGTGGTTGTGCGGAGCAGGCAGCTGCCGGCCGGTGAAGAGCCACGGCTCGACGCGGGCCAGCTCCATGGTGGCAAGCACGTCGCCGAGAGAGGATGACATCGCCCCGTATCTTGCCCGATCGCCACCCGGCCAGGCTCAGCAGCTGAACTGGCGGTATCGCTGCAGCCGCCGCAGCGCCGCCGCCGACGCCGCAGCGGTGACAGGTTCTAACGCTCGGACCAGTTCGGCGCGCACTGCGGCGACGTCGAGATGCATGCCGATCGCCACCAGAGAGTTCCCGACGGCCCGCGGCGGCGCCTTCGCAATGTGAATGGCACTCCCGACGAGGTTGAGGACATAGGTTCGGGTCGACCGCCCGTGCCGCACCCCCACCACACCCTTGAGCCGAAATACCCCGTCGGGCGGCTGTTCGACCAGGTCAAACAGCGCATCGAGGTCGACACAGCCGGTACTGGTGACGGTAACGGCATCGGCGTGCACGTGGTCGTGGGTGTGCTCGGCGTCGAGCAACAACTCCCGAAACGACAGTTGCCCCGTCTCCTCCTGCGATTCCAGCGGGTCGAACAGCAACGTGGGGTCGACCCGGCCAGCTGTGGTGCCCACCACCTGAACCCGTGGGTTTCGTTGCGCCACACGTTCCCTGACGCGTTGCAGCACCGCAGACCGCTGCTCTTCGGGCACCTGGTCGAGCTTGTTGACCACCACCAGCGATGCCACGCCATAGCGCACCGGCGGCAGTTCGCCGCGGTCGATGGTGTCAAAGTGGTTGACAGCGTCGACGACATCGACCAGGCCGCCGCTTCGGACCCCGGCCAACTTGCTGAAGCCGATGATCCGCGCAATCGACACCGGATCGGCCAGCCCGCTGGCCTCCACGATGATGGCGTCCAGTCGACGGGCGGGATCGGCGAGCTTGGCGAGCGCATCGTCGAGCCCACCGTCGTCGGGCAGGCAGCAGATGCAGCCGCCGGCGATCGAGGCGGGCTCGTCGACCTGGCCGGCCACCAGCGCGGCGTCGACATTGAGTTCGCCGAAGTCGTTGACCACAACCCCGATCCGCGTACCCGGGCTGCGCAGCAAATGATTCAGCAGGGTCGTTTTGCCGGCCCCGAGATGACCGGTGAGCGCGATCACAGGTATCGCTGACACCACTCTCCCCCGACGTCGGAACCAGGTCATGCAAGGCTAACCGCAGCGCCGAACAGCCCGTTCGGTCTAGCCGTTTTCTTAGGTTTGGCTACCGGTGCCGTAGGCTTTGCGGCGATTTGTGAACGCAGACGCGCACCCCTTGGCGCTCAACCGACCGAACGGACTTCAAGCAAGTGATCATCGGAATACCGCGCGAGTCTCTCTCCGGTGAGACGCGTGTTGCCGCCACGCCGCAGACCGTCGGGCAACTCACCAAGCTCGGCTACTCGGTGGTCGTCGAATCCGAAGCCGGGGCCGCCGCGAGCTTCCTGGACAGCGCCTACGTCGAAGCCGGCGCCGACATCGGGTCGTCTGAGCAGGCATGGACCGCCGACATCGTCTTGAAGGTGAACGCCCCGAACGACGACGAGATCGCGGCCCTGCGCGACGGTGCGACCCTGGTCAGCCTCATCTCCCCGGGCCTGCACCCCGAGCTGGTCGAGAAACTGACCACCCGCAAGATCACCGTGCTGGCCATGGACGCGGTACCCCGCATCTCGCGGGCCCAGTCCCTGGACGTCCTGTCATCGATGGCCAACATCGCCGGGTACCGCGCGGTCATCGAAGCGGCCCACGCCTTCGGCCGGTTCTTCACCGGCCAGGTGACCGCAGCCGGCAAAGTGCCGCCGGCCAAGGTGCTCGTCGTGGGGGCCGGGGTTGCCGGCCTGTCCGCGATCGGGGCGGCCGGCAGCCTGGGCGCCATCGTGCGCGCCACCGACCCGCGGCCGGAGGTCGCCGATCAGGTGAAATCGCTTGGCGGCGAATATATTTCGGTTGACGACAGCGAAGCCGAGGTATCCGCCACCGGCTACGCCAAGGAGATGAGCGAGGACTACAAGGCCCGCGAGGCGCAGCTCTACGCCGAGCAGTGCCAAGACGTCGACATCATCATCACCACCGCATTGATCCCCGGCAAACCGGCGCCGCGGATCATCACGGCAGACATGGTGGCCGCCATGACCCCGGGCAGCGTGATCGTCGACATGGCCGCCGCCAACGGCGGCAACGTCGAGGGCACGGTCAAAGACCAACTCGTCCTCACCGACAACGACGTGACCATCATCGGTTACACCGACCTGGCCGGACGGCTACCTGCGCAGTCCTCTCAGCTCTATGGCACCAACCTGGTCAACCTGCTGAAGCTGATGACGCCCGAGAAGGACGGACAGCTCGTCCTGAACTTCGACGACGTGGTCCAGCGGTCCATGACAGTGGTCCGTGACGGCGAATCCACCTGGCCTCCGCCCCCGGTACAGGTCTCTGCCGCCCCCGCCGTGCCGGCGGCCGCGGCGCCGGCCAAGGAGTCGCACGCCAAGCAGCCGATGTCCAACAAGCGACGGCTGACGACGACTCTGATCGCCGCCGCGGTGCTGTTCGGCCTGATCGCGATCTCACCGGCCGCCCTGCAGGTGCACCTGACGGTGTTCGCGCTGGCCATCGTGATCGGCTACTACGTGATCGGCCACGTCCATCACGCCCTGCACACCCCGCTGATGTCGGTGACGAATGCGATCTCCGGAATCATCGTGCTGGGCGCCCTGCTGCAGATCGGAAAAGAGAACCTCCCGATCACCGTGGTGTCCTGTGCGGCGATCCTGCTGGCCAGCATCAACATCTTCGGCGGCTTCGCGGTGACGCGACGCATGCTGGCCATGTT
This sequence comes from Mycobacterium sp. 23, assembly GCF_048287075.1. Lineage (NCBI taxonomy): Bacteria > Bacillati > Actinomycetota > Actinomycetes > Mycobacteriales > Mycobacteriaceae > Mycobacterium > Mycobacterium sp. 23. The sequence goes on along the minus strand of NZ_JBLVUX010000005.1, from coordinate 124,960 downwards.
CTCCCGCAGCTGAGCCTGCGCACCCAATCGGAGGATCATCCCTTGTTCACGATAGAAACCGCCGCCAAAGCGGCATACGTCGTCGCGGCCCTGCTGTTCATCCTGGCGCTGGCCGGGCTGTCCAAGCATGAAACGTCGCGGGCCGGCAACACTTTCGGCATCTTCGGCATGGCCGTAGCGCTGGCCGCGACCATCGCGCTGGCGATCAACGGGCACATCGAGTCGCTGGGCGTGGCCCTGCTGGCCGGTGCCGTGGCCGTCGGCGCCGCGATCGGCCTGTGGCGTGCCCGGGTGGTCGAGATGACGGGCATGCCCGAGCTGATCGCACTGCTGCACTCGTTCGTCGGTCTGGCCGCCGTGCTGGTCGGCTGGAACGGCTACCTGTTCGTCGAACACAACCCCGGCGGCGCCGAGGCGGCCACCCTGCGGGCGGAGGGCCTGGGTGGCATCCACTCGGCCGAGGTCGTCATCGGCGTCTTCATCGGCGCCGTGACGTTCACCGGCTCGATCGTGGCGAACCTCAAGTTGTCGGCCCGGATCAAGTCGGCGCCGATGATGTTGCCCGGCAAGAATTTCCTCAACGTCGGCGCGCTCGTGCTGTTCGGTGCCCTGACGGTGTGGTTCGTGATCAACCCGACGATCTGGCTGCTGGCCGCCGTGACCGCGCTCGCGCTGCTGCTGGGCTGGCATCTGGTCGCGTCCATCGGTGGCGGGGACATGCCGGTCGTGGTGTCGATGCTGAACAGCTACTCGGGATGGGCGGCGGCCGCGTCCGGCTTCCTGCTCAGCAACGACCTGCTGATCATCACCGGCGCCCTGGTCGGGTCCTCGGGTGCATACCTGTCCTACATCATGTGCAAGGCGATGAACCGCTCGTTCATCTCCGTAATCGCCGGAGGGTTCGGCATCGAGGCAGGTCCGGCCGAAGACAAGGATTACGGCGAGCATCGGGAGATCACTGCCGAGGGAGCTGCGGAGCTGCTGACTTCGGCCGATTCAGTGATCATCACCCCCGGATACGGGATGGCTGTCGCCCAAGCCCAGAACGCCGTGGCCGATCTGACCCGCAAGTTGCGCGCCCGCGGCGTCAACGTCCGGTTCGGCATCCACCCGGTCGCGGGACGCCTGCCCGGCCACATGAACGTGCTACTGGCCGAGGCCAAGGTGCCCTACGACATCGTGCTGGAGATGGACGAGATCAACGACGACTTCTCCGACACAGCCGTTGTCCTGGTCATCGGCGCCAACGACACGGTCAACCCGGCCGCCGCGGAAGACCCGAGCAGCCCGATCGCCGGCATGCCCGTTCTCACCGTCTGGGACGCCGATAACGTGATCGTCTTCAAGCGGTCGATGGCCTCGGGCTACGCCGGCGTGCAGAACCCGCTGTTCTTCCGGGAGAACAGCGCGATGCTGTTCGGCGATGCGCGCGACCGGGTAGAGGCGATCCTCGCGGCCCTGTAGCCTCACTCTTGCGGCCACGCCGGCGGCGTTTTGGCGCCGAGATTGCCGCTGCGGTCGCGGTTTGCCGACAAAGCACAACCACCACCGCCATGTCGCGGGACGAACTGTCTTCGCGCTGCGTGCGGCGGCGCCGGTCGGTCGGTCGGTCGGTCGGTCGGCGACATTGCCGCTGCGGTCGCGGTTCGCCGACAAAGGACAGCCACTACCGCCATCTCGCGAGACAACCGCACGGGCGCTGCGACGACGGCGCCAGCCGGTCGGCGAGATTGCCGCTGCGGTCGCCGATCGCCAACAAAGCACAACCACCACCGCCATGTCGCGGGACGAACTGTCTTCGCGCTGCGGCGGCGCCCCATCCGTGTGAGTATTCGATGTGATGACGAACCGGTGTGCCGAAAGCCCGGAAGCCGGGCGGGGAACTCGATACGCTTGGCGCACATCACCGGTGACTGACGCTTAGGGGGCGACGTGTCGTTTCTAGCCGTGGCTCCTGACTGGGTCACGTCGGCGGCAGCGGATCTGGAAAACATCGGCTCGGCGCTGAGCGCGGCCAACGCGGCGGCTGCCCTGCCGACCACGGGGGTTGCGGCGGCCGCCGCTGACGAGGTCTCCACCGCGATCGCGGCACTGTTCGCCGGGTTCGGTCAGGAATATCAGGCGCTGAACACTCAGCTCAGCGCATTCCAGCAGCAATTCGTGCTGTTGCTGGGCAGCTCGGCCGGGTCCTACGCCTCCGCGGAGGCGACGGCCGCGTCGGTGCTTGACCCGGTTTTCGGCGTAATCAACCTGCCCACCCAACTGCTGCTGGGACGTCCGCTGATCGGTGACGGGGCGGCCGGCACCGCGGCGTCGCCGAACGGCGGGGCCGGGGGCTTGCTGTGGGGCAACGGCGGGGCTGGGTACTCGCAGACGGTCGCGGGGGCAGGTGGCGCGGGCGGTTCCGCCGGGTTCATCGGTAATGGCGGGGCCGGCGGCACGGGTGCCAATGGTGGAGCTGGCGGTGCCGGCGGCAATGGCGGCTGGTTGTTCGGTAACGGCGGCTGGGGTGGCTGGGGCGGCGCGAACGGGGCAGGCGCCGGCGGGAACGGTGGCGCGGGAGGCGTTGCCTACTTGCTCGGGACCGGCGGCAATGGTGGTGCCGGCGGGCTCGGAACTAATCCAACGTTGCCACTCGGTTATGGCGGCACAGGCGGCCACGGCGGCATGATCTGGGGCGGTCAAGGCTTCAGCGGCGCTGGTTGGGACGGCAAGACCATTTCCATGCCGACCATCCAGACCACCGAACCGGTGGTCAACCTCTCCGTCAATGGCTACACCAGCGGACCGATTCTGGTCGACACCGGATCCGCCGGCCTGGTCATGCAGATCAAGGACATCGGCGGGCTACCGGGTCTGCTCAAGCTGGGCATCCCGCACGGAATCAACATCAGCGCCTACAGCGGCGGGCTGACCTACCTCTTTGCCAGCTACCCGACGTCGGTCGACTTCGGCAACGGCCTCGTCAGCGCGCCCTCCGCGGTCAACGTTGTGTTGTTCTCGATTCCCACGTCACCATTCGCCATCTCGGCCTACTTCACCGAGTTCCTGAAGAACCCCTTCGTCACCCCGTTCGACGCGTACTTCGCGACCGCCGGCGTGGACGGGGTCTGGGGCCTCGGCCCGAACGCGGTGGGACCGGGACCCAGCATCCCGAACCAGTATCTGCCGGGCAACCTCGGCCAGGGCGCACTCATCGACATGGCCGGCGGCAAGTTGCAATTCGGTCCGAACCCGGGAGTGCCTCAGTTCTCCATGAATGGCTCTCCCATCACCACCTTGTATGTAGAGGTGGGGGCCAATCCCGTAGTAGCCGTACCGTCAATCGTCGACTCTGGTGGCGTGCTGGGCACCATGCCGTCGTCGGTGATCGGCGGCGCGGGCAGCCTTCCGCCCAACACGACGATCAAGGTCTGGGCGGACCCCGGCCAAACCCAGTTGCTGTACCAGTACAACACCAACACCTACACGCCGACAGTCATCTCGTCCGGCCTGATGAACACCGGTTTCAAGCCTTTCTACGACCACCCCATATACATCAGCTACAGTCCCGGCGGTGTAGGAACTACGGTCGTTAACAACTAGCCCTAGCGAATCCCCCTGCCCCACAACTAATTTCACCCCTGTCACCCCCCGCCGCTAAAGTCGCGTCCATGCTCCAGACGATCGCCGTGCGCGGGTACCGCTCGCTGCGCGACATCGTGCTGCCCCTGGGCCGGCTGTCCGTCGTCACCGGAGCCAATGGCACCGGCAAGTCGTCGGTCTACCGCGCGCTGCGACTACTGGCCGATTGCGGGCGCGGCGAAATCATCGGCTCACTGGCCCGCGAGGGCGGCCTGGAGTCGGTGCTGTGGGCCGGTCCCGAGCAGCTCTCCGGAGCCCGCCGGGAAGGAAAAACCCAGGGCACAACCCGCACCCGGCCGCTGTCGCTCGAACTCGGTTTCGCCGCAGACGATTTCGGCTACCTCGTCGATCTCGGCATCCCGCAGATGGCCGGCTACCGTTCGGCCTTCTCGCGCGATCCGGAGATCAAGCGCGAGGCCATCTTCGCCGGCCCCGTCCTGCGGCGCGCCACCACCCTGGTTCGCCGAACCCGCGACTTCGCGGAAGTCAGCGGCGACTCCGGATTCGACGAGCTGAGCCGGACCCTACCGTCCTACCGCAGCGTGCTGACGGAATACGCACACCCGCAAGCACTTCCAGAGCTCGCCGCCGTGCGTGAACGGCTGCGCGGGTGGCGGTTCTACGACGGCTTCCGGGTCGACGCCGCCGCGCCGGCCCGGCTACCGCAGGTGGGCACCCGCACTCCCGTGCTCTCCGACGACGGCAAGGATCTGGCCGCCGCGATCCAGACGATCATCGAAGCAGGGTTCGATGACCTGAGCCGGATCGTCGCCGACGCCTTCGACGGGGCCACCGTCACCGTCGAGTTCAACAACGGCCTGTTTGATCTGCAACTGCAGCAACCCGGCATGCTGCGGCCGCTGCGCGCTGCCGAATTGTCCGACGGCACACTGCGTTTCCTGCTGTGGGCGGCCGCATTGCTCAGCCCGCAGCGGCCTTCGTTGATGGTGCTCAACGAACCGGAGACCTCGCTGCATCCGAGCCTCGTCGGTCCGTTGGCCGCGCTGATCCGGGTCGCGGCCGAGCACACTCAGGTCGTGGTGGTCACCCACTCCGACTCGCTGCGGGCGGCGCTCGACGACGGGACGCAGATCGAGCTGTACAAGGATTTCGGCGAGACCCGGATCACCGGACAGAGTTTGCTGACGACGCCGCCGTGGGACTGGGGCAAACGCTGACCCCGGGTGGCCTACACCTCGTTTTGCGTGCAAAGTGTGCAGTTTGTGCAAATATGTGCACATGGCGAATCACATGGGTCTGCGCGAGCGTCGCCGCCGGCAGACCAGCGCGGACATCCGCGGAGCCGCCGTGCGCCTGGCACAAGCACGCGGTTGGGACAAGGTCACCATCGAGGAGATCTGCGTCCAGGCGGGCATCTCGACCCGCACGTTCTTCAACTACTTCCCGAACAAGGAAGCGGCCATCGCCTACGGCCCCTCGGACCTGCCCGCCGAATTGGCCGATGAGTTCGTCGCCGCCGGCCCCGCGCCACTGTCGGTGGTCCTGGCGGATCTGATCACGCTGGCCGCACACCATCTGCGTGACATGCCGCCGCAGCGCGAACAGGCCGTTTGCATGCTGGACCTGGCCAAGACCACCCCGGCGGTGCTGGCGTCGTTCCTAGCCGAGTTGGAGCGCTTTCAGGGCCAGCTGACCGAGATCGTCGCCAAGCGCCAGGGCATGCCCTCAGACGACGAAATTCCGGCGCTGATCTCGGCGCTGGCGTTGACGGCCGTCCGGTCGGGCATCGAGCGCTGGTCCAGCAGCGAACCCCAGGACGCCGACGACACGCCGATGCCCTACGTCGAGCGGGCCGCCGCCCTGGTCAACAGCATTTTCACCAAGTGAACGGCGTGACCAGAAACACATAAACTTGCATGATCTGCAAAAAGTGCAGATTATGTATCCATGGTCCGGCGGCGGAACTCGACTATGCCTCGGTTTTTCGAGACATCCGCCCATGTCACGTCGGGCCGTTTTGCGCTGTACGGGGCACAGGCGTTCGATCCCCCTGCAGCGCAACGCAACTCGAGTCAGCAGATCGGATTGCCCAGCCGGGAAGGGATCGCGTAGCAGATGGCCAAGATAGTGCGTAACGCCTGGTTGCCGCTGTTGATCGTGGCCGTCGTAGCGATCGGCGGGTTCACCGTGCACCGGGTCAAGTCGTTTTTCACCGCGGAGAACGCGGACACGTTGACCAGCCCGAAGGTGGATGACTCAAAGCCGTTCAAGCCCAAGGTCGTCAAGTACGAGATCTTCGGCTCGGCGGCCAGCGCCAACGTGAACTACCTGGATCTCAGTGCTGAGCCGCGGCGACTCGATGACGCGCCGCTGCCCTGGACTCTGGTCCTGAGCACCACCGCCCCGTCAGTGTTCCCCAACATCTCGGCGCAGAGCGACGGCGATTACCTCGGCTGCCGCATCACGGTCGACGACGAAGTCAAGGACGAGAAAATTTCAAACGGTGTGCACGCCCTGACCTCCTGCCTGGTGAAATCCGCATGAGCACCACCCTCGAAGACAGACGGCCCGACAACGAAGACAGCCGGGCCGACACCGCCCCCATCCCGAGACACGCGGCGCGCCCGGCGATTCCGCGTTTCCTGCGGAAGTTCGCGGTGCCCGTCATCATCGGCTGGATCGCGCTGATCGCCGTCCTGAACACGGTGGTCCCGCAGCTCGACGAGGTCGGCAAGATGCGCTCGGTCTCGATGAGCCCCGACGACGCGCAGTCGGTGATCGCGACCAAGCGGGTCGGCGAGGTGTTCAAGGAGTACAAGTCCAACAGCTCGGTGATGATCGTGCTGGAGGGCCAGAATGCGCTTGGCGCCGACGCGCACGCGTACTACGACCAGATCGTCCGCAAGCTCGAGGCCGACAAGCAACACGTCGAGCACGTCCAGGACTTCTGGAGCGACCCCCTCACCGGCGCCGGCGCGCAGAGCAACGACGGCAAGGCCGCCTACGTGCAGGTCTATCTCGTCGGAAACATGGGTGAGACGAAGGCCAACGACTCGGTCGAGGCCGTTCAGCACATCGTCGACAGCGCCAAGCCGCCCAACGGTGTCAAGGCCTACGTCACGGGCCCCTCTGCCCTGGAAGCCGACCAGCACCTGGCCGGAGACCGCAGCCTGCAACTGATTACGGCGGCAACCTTCGTGGTGATCATCGCGATGCTGCTGATGGTCTACCGGTCGATCGTCACGGTGCTGCTCACTCTGGGCATGGTGGTGTTCGAACTGGCTGCCGCCCGCGGCGTGGTCGCCTTCCTCGGCTACCACCAGATCATCGGACTCTCCACGTTCGCCACGAACCTGTTGGTCACGTTGGCCATCGCGGCCGCGACCGACTACGCGATCTTCCTCATCGGCCGATATCAGGAAGCCCGGGCGGTCGGCGAGTCGCGAGAAGACGCGTACTACACCATGTTCCACGGCACGGCGCACGTCGTGCTCGGGTCGGGCATGACCATCGCCGGCGCCACCTTCTGCCTGCATTTCACCAACCTGCCCTACTTCCAGACCCTCGGCGTGCCGCTGGCCATCGGCATGGTCGTGGTGGTGCTCGCGGCCCTGACGCTCGGTCCCGCGGTCATCGCGGTGGCCACGCGCTTCCGTCAGACGCTGGAACCCAAGCGCGCCCAGCGAATTCGCGGGTGGCGCAAGATCGGCGCCGCCGTCGTGCGGTGGCCCGGCCCGATCCTGGTGATGACGATCGGCATCGCGCTGGTCGGCCTGTTGACGCTGCCGGGGTACCGAACCAACTACAACGACCGCAACTACCTGCCCGCGGATCTGCCGGCCAACGCCGGCTACGCGGCCGCCGACCGCCACTTCTCCAAGGCGCGGATGAACCCCGAGTTGCTGATGATCGAGAGCGATCACGACCTGCGCAACTCCGCGGACTTCCTGGTGATCGACAAGATCGCGAAGGCGATCTTCCGGGTGCCGGGAATCAGTCGGGTGCAGGCCATCACGCGCCCCGAGGGCAAGCCGATCGAGCACACGTCGATTCCGTTCCAGATCAGCATGCAGGGCGTCTCCCAGCAGATGACGCAGAAATATCAGGAAGACCAGATCGCGGACATGCTCAAGCAATCCGACGAGATGCAGACGACCATCAACAGCATGGAGCAGATGCAGAGCATCACCACGCAGATGGCCGCGGACATGCACGTGATGGTCGGCAAGATGCACGCGATGACGATCGACGTCGCCGAATTACGGGACCATATGGCCGATTTCGAAGACTTTTTCCGGCCGATCCGCTCGTACTTCTACTGGGAGAAGCACTGCTACGACATTCCGGTCTGCTTCTCGTTGCGGTCGGTGTTCGACGCCCTCGACGGGGTCGACACGATGACCGACGACATCCAGAGCCTGCTGCCGGTGATGGATCACCTCGACACGCTGATGCCGAAGATGGTTGCGCTGATGCCCGAGATGATCGCGAACATGAAGAACATGAAAACAATGATGCTGACCATGTATTCGACCCAGAAGGGTCTGCTGGAACAGCAACAGCGGGCGCAGCGCGACTCCTCGGCCATGGGCCGGGCGTTCGACGCGTCCCGCAATGACGACTCGTTCTACCTGCCGCCGGAGACGTTCGACAACCCTGAGTTCAAGAAGGGCATGAAGAACTTCATCTCCCCCGACGGCCACGCCGTGCGCTTCATCATCAGCCACGACGGTGATCCGATGTCGGCAGAAGGCATTTCGCACATCGACGCGATCAAGAAGGCCACTTACGAGGCACTCAAGGGCACGCCCATGGAGGGCTCCAAGATTCTGCTCGGCGGCACCGCGGCGACCTTCAAGGACATGCAGGAGGGCAGCAACTACGACCTGCTGATCGCCGGAATCGCCTCCATGTGCCTGATTTTCATCATCATGCTGATCCTGACCCGCAGCGTGGTGGCCTCGGCGGTGATCGTGGGCACGGTATTGCTCTCGCTGGGTGCGTCTTTCGGGCTTTCGGTGCTCATTTGGCAACACCTGATAGGCATCGAGCTGCACTGGATGGTGCTTGCGATGTCGGTCATCATCCTGCTGGCGGTCGGGGCGGACTACAACCTGCTGCTGGTGTCCCGGTTCAAAGAGGAGATCCATGCCGGCCTCAACACCGGCATCATCCGGGCCATGGGTGGCACCGGGTCCGTCGTCACCTCCGCGGGTCTGGTGTTCGCCTTCACGATGATGACGATGGCGGTCAGCGAGCTGATCGTGATCGGGCAGGTCGGCACGACCATCGGTCTGGGTCTGCTCTTCGACACCCTGATCGTGCGGTCCCTGATGACGCCGTCGATCGCCGCGCTGCTGGGCAAGTGGTTCTGGTGGCCGCAACGCGTCCGGCAGCGCCCGAAGCCGTCCCCGTGGCCAAAGCCCAGCGAGGATTCAGCCAAAACGGACGCGCTGACCACGGTCTGACGCGCCCGAATGGGAACCGCGCGACGCTTGACCGGCATGTCGCGTCGTGCGGTTCACACTCGCCCGGTTCAGCCCACGACGTCAAAGACCGCCGCTGCCGATGTGACGGCCTTGTCCCCGTTCCCCTCGTCGTGCAGCAGCATCCGCACCCCGACCCGTCCGGGTCCCCCGGGGTAGGCCGAGCCTTCCACCCGGAACGGGCCCACCTTGCCGCGGGACATGAACATCACGTGCCAGCTGATGACCTGCACCCGGCGCGTCCTGGCGACCTCGGCGGCGAGGTCGGTCGCGGCGGTCTCCAGCACGACGTGTTGCGGACCGATGTGCAGGGCGGCGTCGGGCGAGGCGTATTCGGCACTCAACGCGGGCAACACCCAGTGCCCGTCGTCGCGCTTGGACGCCCCGAACGCCGCCCACAGCGGCGGCAGATCGGGGGAATCCTCAATCACGAGTTCGGTGCCCGAAACATCCATCCGATCAAGGCCTTCCGGCGGGATGCCGATGATCGCGCCCTGCCCTTCGTTGAAGGCGATCACCCGGTCCGGGTTGTCGGCGTCGACGATCCTGCACCGGCCGTAGCCCATCGTGCGGCCTTGGTGGACGATGCCCGAACCCACAATCTCGACCCGGGCGACGTCGTAGCCCGGATCGATGATCTGCACCGAGGCGATCACCGGATTGGGCACCGCCACCATGTCGGTCTGGCACCCCTCCGGCGATGAGATGGCAAGCGGGGCAACCATGATGCCGCCGGCCTCGTTGCGCATGTCACGGCGGATGGTCACCGTGTTGTCGGCTTCGCCGAGGTTCATCGACGAGTGGTTGCGCCCGATGTACCGGTAACTCAACAGGCCCGTCCAGCGCCGATAGAGCTCGTCCCGGTAGGCGTCGGCGTCGCCCATCAGCTCCCGGATGTCTCGTGGTTGACCGCTCATTTTCCGGCCTTCTTCGACACGTTGTGCGCAACGGCGTCCCGGATGAGCGCCGTCAGCGCCTCGTCGTCAACCGTGTCGCCCTCGTGAAAATCGATGGCGCGACGAGTGTTTCCGTCCAGGCTGGCGTTGAACATGCCCGACGGGTCGTGCAGCGCAGCACCTTTGGCGAAGGTCACCTTGACCGCGTTCTTGTAGGTCTCTCCGGTGCAGATCATTCCGTCGTGGTACCACACCGGGACTCCCCGCCACTTCCATTCTTCGGTGACGTCCGGGACGGCCTGCTTGATCAGCGCGCGGATGTGCGCCAGCATCTCGCCACGCCAGTCCCCCAGTTCCGCAATCCGCGCATCGATCATCTTCGACGGTGAATCGGCCACGTAGCCCCCCATCCGCATCGCGATACAGTTGCAGGCACGATTGTAACGTCGGCGGTACTGTACAAAAGGACCATGGGACAACCCTCGGGTGACGCGCACACCGTGTTCACCTTCTGTCGTTACTGCCTGGCCTCATGCGGCATCGAGGTCAACGTCGAGGGCAACCGGGTGGCCAAGATCTCGGCCGACAAGCAGAACCCGCACAGTTGGCGCGACTTCTGCGCGAAGGGCCGCAACGCTGCCGCACTGGTCGAGCATCCGCGCCGGATCCTGACACCCATGCGGCGGATGGGTGACCGGTATGTCGAATCCACCTGGGACGAGGCCATTTCGGACATCGCCGCGCGGATGACAGCGTTGATCGAGGCCGACGGTCCCGATGCCGTCGGCGCCTATTACGGCAACCCCGCCGGATACTCGGCGTCGAATCTGATGTTCATGAACGGTTGGCTGGATGCGGTGGGCACCCAGAACCGTTATGCGGTGGGCTCAGTCGACCAGAATGCCGTGCACGTCGTAGCCGACGCGATGTACGGGTCCTCGATCATGGTGCCCGTATCCGACATCGACCGTTGCGACTTCTTCCTGCTGGTCGGCGCCAATCCCGCGGTGAGCGCCTGGAACTGGCTGGAGAGCGCACCCGGTGGCTGGCAGCGCGCGCTGGCCCGGCAGCGTCAGGGCGCCAAAATCGTCGTGGTAGATCCGTTGCGCACAGAATCCGCCGACAAAGCAGACGTCCACATCGCGGTGCGTCCCGGCCAGGACTGGGCACTGCTACTCGCGATGGTCAAAGTCATACTCGTCGAACACCTTGAACACGTCACCGACTGCACCCACCTGACTACCGGCATGACGGCACTGCGAGAGGTGGCCGCCGAAGCCGACCTGAACGACCTGGCTGCGCGGTGCGACGTGCCGCGCCACCAGATCGAAGACATCGCAAGAGAATTCGCCGATGCGCCGGCCGCCATGGTGGTGACGCGGACCGGCGTCTCGCTGCACCTGTCCGGCACGGTGGGCGAATGGCTCGGTCAGGTGCTCAACGTCATCACCGGACGGATGGATCGACCCGGCGGCCGGCGCTTCGAACCCGGCTACCTAGATGCGATGAAACTGGCCGGCGCCATCAAACCTTCGGGTCACCGCAGCCGACTGACCGGCCGCCCGATGGTGGCGGGTGTGCACGCACTGAGCGAACTGCCCGCCCAGATCACCACACCCGGTCCGGGACAGATCCGTGCTCTGCTGATCAACGCCGGCAACCCGGTCATCTCGGGCCCGAACGGGCCGGCCCTGGACCAGGCCCTGGCACAGCTCGACCTGTTGGTCGTCATCGACATGGTCCAGCGCGAAAGCCACCGCCACGCGCACTGGCTGCTGCCCGCGGTGCATTGGCTCGAGCGCGATGACCTGCTGGCGCTGACCAGCGGTCTGCATGACGAGCCGTATGTGCAGTACGGCCGGCGGGCGGTCGAACCCCCGCCGGGGGCGCGCGAGGCCTGGCGGATCTTCGTCGACCTGACGCTGGCCATGGACGTGCCGCTGTTCGGCGTCAGGGGTGTCAACGCGTTCATCTTCGCCAGCCGGCGGCTGGCCCGCCTCACCCGTCGCCCGGCTCTGCAATTCTCACCACGCTGGATCGACCGGCTGCTGATCAGCATGTCGCGAAAGGTCAACGGCCGCAAGCTGAAATGGCGCGATGTGGTAGCTAACGAGCACGGCATGGTGCTCGGCCCCCGGCAATACGGCCGCTTCGCGGACGCGCTGCGCACTCCGGACAAGCGCGTGCAGGTCGCGCCCGCCGCTCTGGTCGGGCGCGCTCGTGAACTGCTTGCCGCGCCGCCGCCTGAAACCCCGGACGGATACCCGTTCCAGCTTGGCAACCGCCGGCACCGCCATTCAATGAACTCGTTTCTCAACGACCTACCCGGGCTGCACCCTGGCGGCAAAGGCAGCGTGGTGCTCATCCACCCCGCCGACGCCGCCGGCCTCGGCATCGGAGAGGGCGATCTGGTGCGGGTGTCCTCCCCCGTGGGTGCGGTGCAGGTGCGGGCGTCATTGAGCGACCGGCCCCGCCGCGGACTGCTCGTCTTGGATCACGGATGGGGGTCGCGGGTCTTCGACCCGAAGGGCACGGCCGAGCCACAGGTCTTCGGGGTGAACCGCAATCTGCTGATCGACGCCGAACCCGTCGATCCGCTGTCTCAGACTCCCGCGCTGAGTTCCGGCTATGTGGCGGTGGAGCTGCTCTCCGCCGCGACGCCGACCGACATCACCGAGAGCCGGCACCCATCGGGCCCGGTGCGCCAGGCGTGATCGACACCCGTGACGACGGCGGTGTCACCGGCGGCCAGGGGATGCGCGCCGTCGTCCAGGAGCAGTTCGACCGAGCCGGACAGCACGAGATCGAGGTCCACGGTGTCGGTGTGGTGCATCGAAAAGGCCACGCCGGGACCGTAATCGATGATCTTCCAGTTGATGGCGCCGGGCGGGACCCCCAGGTCCAGGGTGTCGGCGCTGCGGCCCCCGTCCGATAAAGCGGGGGCCGACGGCGTCGCGTAGAGCACGGAGAACAAGATCCCCTCGAAACCAGGAAACCCGTCCAAGGTGACCGGACCGTCCTGCTCCGCGCACGACCGACCGGCGGCGTCGACGCCGGTGATCAGCAGCCGCCCAGCGGATGCGGACAGCGGGCCCTGCGACCCTTCCGGCAGCGATACGAAGTTGCGCGCTGACTCCTCTGACATGCGTAAGGACTCTAGCCGCAACAACTTCAGCTACCAGACGCCTCCAGCAGCGCATCGGCAGCGATGCGACCGAGTTCGTTCGCGGCCAGCGGGCTGTCGCCGGTGATCAGTCGACGGTCCTGGTAGGTCCTGCCGGTCATGTCGTCGTTGAGAATGGTCAGTCCCTGCTTACTCAGCCGGTCAGCGAGAAGCCACGTCAATTCGCCTGGCAGGTAACCCATGTCGATGTTCGCACCAGAGTCCAGCGCATCGGGGAACACGCACACGGAGTAGCCGTTGAACGGCGACTCCTGCTTGTCCAGCGCGGCCGCAAGCAGCGCCGCCGGGCCATGACACAGCGTGACGATGAATCTGTCGTTCGTCAGCGCCCATTCCAGCGCCTCCCCCACGGCGCGACTGTCCGGCAGGCCGACCATCGCGCCGTGGCCGCCGGGGATGAACACGGCAAGGTAGTCGGAATCCGGACCCAGCTCGTTGGCCACCACGTCGGAAAGTTTTTTCGGCTGCTTGAACTTTGGCTTGAGCGCCTCGTAGGTAGCCAGCACAGCTTCGTCCTCGCGCGGCATCGCCCACAGCTCGAGCTTGACCGGATAGCCGCTCACCGTCGCGACGTCGACCTCGAAACCGGTCTCCATCAGATGGTGCAGCGGAAGCAACGTCTCGACGGGATGATTGCCGGTGGAGAACATCGTGCCGTTCTTCAACAGGAGGTAACGCTCTTCGGTCGCGAGCACCAGCACCTTCCACCGGCCGCCGGTGTAAGCGCCCTGATGCTGCACGCCGTCGAAGTCGGTCTTGGGCTGGGTGTACTCGCTCAGCGAATACGGCGACGGAAAGAACGCGTTGTCTTCCGCCTCGTCGGGCGTGGGTTCTTTGCTCAAGTTGTCCGTCATGCCTACACAGCTGCCCCGGTAAGTCGCCGGCTAAACGCTGCCGAGTCTACAGGCACACGACGCACGGACCGGCACGTCTGCACGCGCGACGGCCAGGGCCAGCTGCTGGCCGATGATGGTCGCCTCGGCGGTATGCCCCAGCTTCTGCAGACACTCGTGATAGCCGTGCAGGCTCCACACGTTGCCCGGATGCTGGCAACACCGCGCCAGCGTGGGGTCCAGGCCGAGGTCGGCGGCGTACACCGCGGCCGCCTCGTCGACGTGACCCTGCTCGAGCAGCAGCGCGCCGTAGGCATGCCGGGTGGGCTGCATCCATCCCCACGGTTCGTCGTACGGCAACCCGTCGTCGAGCTCGATGGCGCGCCGTAGATGGGTGAACGCGTCATCGAAACACCCTTCGCGATAGGCGATTTCGCCATCGAGCATGGCGGCGGCGACCGCGAGTATGTCGCGGCTGGTGTTGTTGAACAGATAACGGGAGGCTGGGATCCGCGCGTACGCGTCGGCGAACGCGGCGCGCTCGGCATGCGCGCGGGAGAGTTGACCGCTCGCAGCGAAGGCGACGCCGCGCCCGTAATGGATCGTCGTCGCGGTGGTGCAGTACAAATCCGGGTCGGCCGGCAACGGCTGTGCGATCAGGTCTTCCCACCGGCCGAACCGCACCAGCACATGGGTTCGCAACGGAACGAACGCCTCGAGCCAGTCGGCCATCGGCGGCGACTCGATGGCGAGCAGTTCGGGTGTCAGCTGGGCGGCCAGCTCGTCGGCGGCCCGCAGGGCGATCTGCGACTGTCCTTGAAACATCGCCGAGTACACGATGAAGTGCAGGTCGTGCGCGCGGTAGAGCGAGTAGAAGTTCAGCGGGCCCGCACGCTCGACGAAGCGCCGATCCGCCTCTACCGCAGCACTGTTCGCCTCGATCGAGCTGCGGTAGTCGCCGCACAGCACGTCGATGTGGCTCGGCATGTGTTGCAGGTGGCCCGCGTCGGGCACCAGGCCGCGCAACAGATCCGCCGCCGGCAGGGCGACTTCAGGAGTCGACGACATCTCCATGGTGTGCAGGTACAGATGCAGGATCCCCGGGTGGGTACGGCCCTGCGGCCCGGCCAGCGCGCCCTCGAGAATCCGTCGAGCCTCCAGCGCCCGCGAGCCTTGGGCCGGCTGGCCGGTGGTGGTGTTCCACAGCGCCCAGGCGGTGACGTTGACCAGCGCGTCGGCGGCCAGGGCCTGCACGTCGATGTCGTCGGGAAACTCGGCGGCCAGTGCCGTCATCGCGTCGGCGTAGGCAATGCGCGCGGCGTCCAGGTCGTCCGAAAACCGCGTGCGCAGGGCCGAGATCAGTCCCTGCTCGACGGCGGTGGCCCGCCCTTGGGCGGCCAGCGCGAGTTCCGCACGCGCGCGCGACAGCGACGCCGCCAGGTCGACCGGGTCGAACGCCTCCCATGCCTTGTTGTAGTTCGGTCCCACCGAGTAGGCGATCCCCCACCGCGCGATGGCCAGATCGGGGTCGTGCTCGAGGGCACGCTCGAAGCAGCGGATCGCTTCCTCGTGGTTGAAGGCGTACGCCCAGACCAGGCCGCGGTCGAACCAGGTTTGTGCTTGCGCAGCAACGGTTTCCACCGGCCGGTGATAGCTGCCGAGGTCGAAGTAGGGCCGCTCGGCGGTCACGGGATGGTGAGGGCGATCTTGCCGACGTGCTCGCCGGCGCGCATCACCCGCAATGCCTCATCGAGGTTTTCCCAGTCGTAGACGTGGCTGATGTGCGGTTTGATCCCAGACTCCGCGATCACGTCGCACACTTCGCGGTGAGTACTGACGCTGCCGACGGTGATCCCGATGATGCGCAAATTGTTCAGCATCACTTCGGCAACAGCGATAGGCGTCGTGTCGAACCCGCTGAGAACCCCGATCACCGCGATCGTGCCGGCCATCCGCGTCGAGTGCAGCGACTGCGCCAACGTGGCGGGCCCACCGAGTTCGACGACCAGGTGGGCGCCGCGCCCGTCGGTGAGCCGCTTCACCTCCGCGTCCCACCCCGGAGTGGTGCGGTAGTTGATCAGATGTGTTGCCCCCAAGTCGGATCCGATCTTGAGCTTGTCATCCGAGGACGAAGTGAGGATCGTGATGGCGCCCAACGCCTGCGCGAGTTGCACGGCGAAGAGCGATACGCCACCGGTGCCCTGCGTCACCACCACGTCGCCCGCCCCGATATTGGCCTCCTTGAGCGCGGCCCACGCCGTCACTGCCGCGCACGGGATGGTGGCGGCCTCGACATCGGTGAGGTGCTCGGGCGTCGGAACCACACCGGTGGCATCGGCGACGCGGTATTGCTGCAGCCATCCGTCGCAGCTGTCACCCGGCAGGTCGCGCTTGTTGTCCGGGGTCGGCGGGCCGTCCTGCCAGCCCGGGTTGAAGGCGCCCATCACCCGCTGCCCGACGCGCAGATCCACGACGTCGGGGCCGACGGCGACCACCTCGCCCGCTCCGTCGCTCATCGGCACCCGCGGCCAAGGCCCGGGTAGCAGACCCATCAGGTTGACGTTGTCGTGGAAGTTCAGGCTCGAGGCGTTGACCTTGACCAACACCTGTCCGGGTCCGGGTTGGTCAACGGGCCTCTCCACGGCCACCGGCGCAACGCCGGGCCCGTTCATCACCATGGCCCGCTGACGGTCGGGAATGTTCATGAGCCGACTACCTCCTCCTCGATCCGGTTGCGCCACCGATCCGCTCGACAATAATCCGCCGCGCGGCACGGCCTTCCGGGGTGGGAGTCAACGGGTACACATGCAACAATCCCGGCTCCTCGTAATACTCCACGTCCACGCCCGCGGCAGCGGCCTTGTCGACCAGCAACCGCGAGTCCGGATTCAAGATGTCGCGGGTTCCGCTGAATACCGTCATCGGGCCCAACCCGGTCAGGTCGGCCATCAGCGGACTGACCCGCGGATCGTCGACCGGCAGGTCGCCGCGCCAGCCGTCGGCGAACACCCGCAGCGCTTCGCGCCCTAACCACGGGTCTGTCGACTCGACGGCTGCGATGGCCGGGTTGCTCAGCGCCGCATCCACCAGGGGCGAGATCAGCACCGTGCCCGCAACGTCCAGGCCGTGCTCGTCGCGCAGCAGCAGCGCCGCGGACAGGGCGATCTGACCGCCGGCCGAGTCGCCGGCCAGGTAGACATCGTTGTGCTGGGCCGCCATCTCGACGATTGTGGGTATGACGTCGACGGCGGTGGCGGACGGCACCAGCGGATAGATCGGGACGATCACCGTCGCACCGGCCTGGTGCGCGATCTGCGCCGCCAATTGCCAGTGCTGACTGGTGATTTCGTTGACCCAGCCGCCGCCGTGCAGGTAGATCACCGTGAGGTCAGGTGCCGAGGCGAGTGGTGTCAGCGTGTAGATCGGCCAACTCGACCGATGCTGCAGCGCAATGTCCACCTTGGGCCGCAACCGGGGCGGCGGCCCGAACGGCTGTGGGTGCGCGGCGCGCTGCTCGATGTGCGCGCGAGCGGCGTCGGCGCTGGCGTACGGGCGGTGCCTGCCGGTCAGGTGGAGCAACAGGGGCATGGCCCGGCTTCGGACGCTGGTCATCGGTCGCGCTCCTCTGTCTTCGACCCGCTCCACCGGGGCGGACGGCGCTGCACGAACGCCTCGACTCCCTCGCGTGCGTCCGGGCTGCCCATCACCCGGTGATGCAGCTGCGTCTCCAGGTCGGCGACCTGGCGAGGCGTGTAGCCCTTGCTCATCGTGTCCCAGAGCAGTCGCTTGCTCAGCGCCGCAGACATGGGTGCCACGTTGACGGCGATGTCACGCGCGATGGTCATCGCGTGCTGCAGCACCTGCGCCCCGGGCAACGCACGGGATGCGACGCCCAGAGCGACCGCTTCGTGCCCGTCGAAGGTGCGGCCGGTCAGCAACAACTCCGCCGCGACGGCACCACCCACCAGGTGCGGCAGCGTCCAGTGCGACATGCAGTCTCCGATGACGCCCCGGCGCACTTGGGCCACAGCGTATTTGGCGTCCTGCGCCATGATCCGGAGATCGGCCTGCAGGGCGATGGTCAGCCCTATCCCGATCGCATGTCCGTTGACCGCCGCGATCACCGGCGTGCGCAGTTCGAATGCCGCGGGATCGGTCGGCGACGCGGTGAACGCATCCCCCGATGGCGAATCGAAAGGGCTTGCCGCCGCGGCGAAGTCGGCCCCCGCACAGAACGCGTCCCCGGCACCAGTGAGCACGATCACCCGCACCCCGTTGTCGGCGTCACAGTCCCGGTAGGCCTGGTTGAGCAGCGCGCCCATCTGCGCGGTGTAGGCGTTGCGCCGTTCCGGCCGGTTGAGGGTGAGCAGCGCGACCCCATCGGCGACCGCGACGGTGAGATCGACTCCCATCCCAGCGAACTTACCGGGTTGATCACGGTCCATTTGACAGGCACTATCGTGGGCCCATGAGAGAGCAGCCGCAATGAGTGTCCACAGTTTGGACACCGACTACCTCGTCATCGGTGCGGGCGCCATGGGGATGGCGTTTACCGACACCGTCATCACCGAATCCGACGCGCGGGTCGTCATCGTCGACCGGGCCCATCAACCGGGTGGACACTGGACCACGGCCTACCCTTTTGTGCGACTGCACCAGCCGTCGGCCTACTACGGCGTCAACTCAAGGGCGCTGGGCAACAACACCATTGACTCCGTGGGCTGGAATCAGGGGCTCAACGAACTGGCCCCCGTCGGCGAAGTCTGCGCCTATTTCGACGCCGTCATGCAGCAGCAGTTCCTGCCCACGGGCCGCGTCGAATACTTTCCGATGTCCGAATATCTGGGCGACGGCCGCTTCCGCACGCTGGCCGGCGCCGAGTTCGCCGTCAACGTGCAGCGCCGCATCGTCGACGCCAGCTACCTGCGTGCCATCGTGCCGTCCATGCGCCCGGCCCCCTACGCCGTGGCCCCGGGGGTCGACTGCATTCCCCCGAACGACCTGCCCAAGTACGGCACGCGGGAGCGCTACGTGGTGGTCGGCGCGGGCAAGACGGGCATGGACGTGTGCCTGTGGTTGCTGCGACACGGCGTGGACGCCGGCCGACTGACCTGGATCAAACCGCGAGATTCGTGGTTGATGGACCGGGCGACGCTGCAGCCGGGACCGTCTTTCATCAAGCGGTTCCGGGACAACTACGGCGCGACTCTGGAGGCGATCGAAGCAGCCACATCGATCGAGGACCTCTTCGACCGGTTGGAGGCGGCCGGCACGCTGCTTCGTCTGGACCCCTCGGTCCGCCCGCGCATGTATCGCTGCGCGACGGTGTCAGAGCAGGAGTTCGAGCAGCTGCGCCGCATCGACGATGTGGTCAGGATGGGTCACGTCCAGCGCATCGAGCCCACCGCCATCGTGCTGGACGAGGGATCCATCACCTCCTCGCCGTCGGCCCTCTACATCGACTGCACCGCGGACGGCGCCCCGGAGCGACCCGCGGTGCCCGTCTTCGACGGCGACCGGATGACCCTGCAGGCGGTCCGTGGCTGTCAGCAGGTGTTCAGCGCCGCGTTCATCGCGCACGTCGAGTTCGCCTACGCCGGGGACACGCTGAAAAACGAACTCTGCCCGCCGATTCCGCACCCTGATCGCGATGTCGACTGGCTGCGCCTGACTCATTCCGACCTCCGCAATTTCGCTCGCTGGCTCGACGACCCGGAGCTGACCGACTGGCTCAGTTCGGCACGATTGAATCTGCTCGCCGAGTTGCTGCCGCCGTTGTCACACAAGCCACGGT
Organism: Mycobacterium sp. 23; assembly: GCF_048287075.1. NCBI lineage: Bacteria > Bacillati > Actinomycetota > Actinomycetes > Mycobacteriales > Mycobacteriaceae > Mycobacterium > Mycobacterium sp. 23. Next base: position 105,182 of record NZ_JBLVUX010000005.1, on the reverse strand, counting down.
TGCGTGACCGGGTGGTGTCGATGTTTCAGAAGAAGCTGGACACGGCCAGTGAGCAGCTGGAAAAGCTGCTCAGTGACGCCTGAGAAGGAGAACCCGTGCCCCACAACCCTGAGGCCGATGAGCCGCTGGTGGCAGTCCCCGACGAGGGTTACGTCTTCCAAACCGGTTGGCGGCTGGCCACATCGGATATCGACGAGCACCGTCGACTGCGGCTGGACGGAGTCGCCCGCTACATCCAGGAGGCGGGCGCCCTGCATCTGGCCGATGCCGGGCTGGCCGAGGTCCATCCGCACTGGATCGTGTTGCGCACGGTGATCGATGTTCTGGAACCTATCGAAATCCCGAGCGAGATCACCCTGCGCCGCTGGTGCGCGGGACTGTCCAGCCGATGGTGTGATATGCGGGTGCAACTCGAGGGTGACCAGGGCGGGCGCATCGAGACGCAAGGTTTCTGGATCTGCATGAACAAGGACACGTTGACACCGTCGCGGCTCACCGATGACTGCGTCGAGCGCTTCGGCAGCACCACCGACAATCATCGGCTCAAGTGGCGCCCGTGGATCGCCGAACACGTCCAGGCCGGTGCCGAGACTCCATTTCCGCTGCGCCGCACCGATATCGACCTTTTCGAGCACGTCAACAACACCATCTACTGGCATGGCGTACACGAGGTACTCGCCGAGTTCCCCGAGCTGGAGAACAACCCGTACCGCGCGGTGCTGGAGTACCGCAGTCCGATCAAATACGGCGAGGCGCTGACCATCCGTTCCGAACGCAGCGGTGACGCCGTGCGCATGGATTTCACCGTCGGTGAGGACGTACGCGCAGCGGCCCTGGTCCGCAAGATCTAATCGCGGTCAATCCATTGCAGCTGCGCCGCGCTGTGGTGCTCACCCGCCGCCGGTGTGAGAGCGTCGAGCCTGCCCAGCTGTTCCGCGGACAGCTGCACAGCGTCAGCACCGACGTTCTCCTCAAGGCGCGCAACGCGTTTGGTTCCCGGGATGGGCACGATGTCGGGCCCTTTCGCCAGCAGCCAGGCCAACGCGACCTGCGCCGGAGTGGCCCCGACGTCGTCGGCGATGCTCCGTAACTCGTCGGCACTGCGCAGGTTGTGGTCGAAGTTCTCCCCGGTGAAGCGGGGATTCGTCTTGCGGAAGTCGGTGTCGGGTATCCCTTCGGCGGAACGGATTGCCCCGGTGAGGAACCCACGTCCCAGCGGGGAATAGGCCACGAACCCGATGCCCAGTTCGCGCAGTGCCGGGAGTACCGCATCTTCGGGATCGCGCGTCCATAGCGAGTATTCAGACTGCACGGCGGTGATCGGGTGTACCGCATGGGCACGCCGGATGGTCCGCACACCTACCTCGGAGAGCCCGATATGCCGGATCTTGCCGGCTTGCACCAACTCTGAGAGAGCCCCCACCGTGTCTTCGATGGGAGTGTCGCGGTCCAGGCGGTGCTGATAGTAGAGGTCGATGTGGTCGGTCTGCAGGCGCTGCAGTGAACCGTCAACGGCGATGCGGATATTGGCGGGACTGCTGTCGAGGCCGTTGCGGCCGGTGTGCGAGATCATGCCGAACTTGCTTGCCAGCACCACCGCGTCCCGGCGGCCCTGCAACGCCCGTGCGAGCAGTTCTTCGTTGGCATAGGGGCCGTACACCTCGGCGGTGTCGATCAAGGTCACCCCGAGGTCCAGGGCGCGGTGAACGGTGCGGATCGACTCGGCTTCGTCGCTACCGGCCCCGGCGTACGCCACGGACATCCCCATGGCGCCCAGCCCGAGCCGTCCGACCGTCAGATCTGCAAGGCGCGCGGGTCTCATGCGCTCATTGTGCCGGGTAACCTCGCGCTGATGGACCATCGGGATGCCAATCGACCCGCCCGCAATGTCGCGGTCGACTTCCTGCGGGCATCCGGGGTCATCCTGATCGTGCTGGGGCACTGGCTGGCGTCCTCGGTGACCTACCACGACGGACGGTTCGGCCGCCAGAACCCGCTCGTCGACCAGCCCTGGACGCAATGGTTGACGTGGGGTTTCCAGGCCGTGCCGACCTTCTTCATGGTGGCCGGCTACGCCACAGCGGTGTCCTGGGCGCACCGGCGCGGCGACGAGGGCTTCTCGCGCCAGAACTGGCTGCGGCACCGGTTGGCGCGAGTTCTGGGTCCGACGGCGGTCTACGTCGGCGTGATTCTGACCGTGGTGGCCGTGCTTCGGATGACCGGCCAGGCCGGCTCGGTGGTGCAGTACGCGGGCTGGGCCGTGGCGATGCAGTTGTGGTTCCTGGCGGTCTACGTGGTGGTGGTTTCTTCGACACCCATTGCGCTTGCCGCCCAACGGCGGTGGGGCCTGTGGGCAGCGGTGGCGTTGGCCGCCGCGGCCGTCTTGGTCGACGTCGCCACGATGGCGTACCACGTTCCGCACATCGGACTGCTGAACTACCTGTTCTGCTGGGGGGCGTTTTATCAACTCGGAATCGCCTGGCAGGCCGGTCAGTTGGCGGGCGTGCGGCCGGTATTGCTGGCCGCCGGGTCAGGCGCCGTACTCGCGCTCCTGGTGTGGCGGGGGCATTACCCGGTCAGCATGATCGGCGTGCCCGGCCAGCAGGTGCAGAACACGACGCCACCGACCGTGGCGTTGCTCGCGTTCGGTTGCGCGCAGATAGGCATTGGCACCGCGCTGGTTCCTGCCCTCAACCGGGCACTGCGCCCCTCGGGAGCGCGGCGGGTGGTGGCTGTCGTCAACAACAACGTGATGGCGCTGTACCTGTGGCACATGGTGCCTGTCGTGCTGGTGGCCGTCGTCGGTTATCCGGCCGGACTGTTTCCGCAGCCAGCCGAGGGAACGGCGGACTGGTGGCTGTTCCGTCTCGAGTGGATCGCCATCCTGATCGTCGTGACCGGTGCCGAAATCACGCTGTTGTTCTGGGGGCGAAGATTTTTCGCCGCCGCCCTGCCCGTGCTGACCGTGCCTATCCCGGAACGCTGGGCCGAACCCCTGCTGCTGGTCGGAGCGGCGATGACCACCTATGCCCTGGCGTGCTTCGCGGCGGACGGCTTCGCTCCCGACGGACGCTTTCCCTGGCTGCGCGCGCTGGTCTTCGGCGTCGGAGCCGCCCTGGTCGCCGTTAGGGCCAGAAGACCACTACATCAGTGACCAATGGCCCATCCGCGGACGTCATCGGATACCTACCCTCCGAGGCGAAGCGGAAGGAGCGGTGGCATGGCGGACCGCGGTACGCATCTCGGGATCGTCGTGGGTGTCGACGGCTCGCGCGGCTCCACCATCGCCGTTCAGTGGGCCGCCCACGACGCGGCGCTGCGGGAGGTACCGCTCACCCTGGTTCACGCCGCGCGGACCCGCAGCCAACGCCAGCGCGGGCAGGAGGTGCTCGACCAAGCTCTGCAAACCGTCGGCACCGGAATTCGGGTTCGATGCGAAATGCCCTGCGCCACGCCCGTATTTGCGTTGGCCGACCTGTCGGAACACGCCGACCTGGTAGTGGTCGGCTGCCCCGGGATTAGCGCAACACCGGAAAACCAGCTGTGCTCGGTCAGCTCGACGCTGGTCCACCACGCGCACTGCCCGGTCGTCGTCATCCACGATGACGTCCAACTCAGCCCGGAAAGTCTCGCGGCGCCGGTGCTGGTGGGCGTGGACGGATCGCCGGAGGCGGAGTTGGCTATGGAGATCGCAGTCTTTGAAGCGTCAACGCGCGGAGTGGGATTGATAGCCGTACATGCCCCTGAAGGCTCTCATGGTCTCGACGAGACTCTGGCCGCGCTTGCCGGATGGACCGAACGGCATCCGGACATCACGGTGCAGCAGGTGCCCGCGCTGGCCGATCCGGCGCCGGAGCTGGTGGAGCACGCCACGAAAGCTCAGCTTGCGGTGGTGAGCAGCCAGGTCACCGCCGGATTAGCTGTGACGCGCGTGCCGATCATCGTCATCAAGACGTCGCCGGCCAGAGCGCGCACCTGATCCAATGCCGAATCGCCAATTGCGGTCTCGCGGGTCGGCCTAGGAATCGCGCTGACTAATCCGCGGCGAAGTCCGGCAGCGGCCGTTGACAGACGGCGTGCGCCTCCTCGGCGGTCATTCCGAACAGCCGCAGCACGTTTTCGGTGGCCGTGTCGGCCGCCAGTGCCCCGTCCCGCTCCGGGTCGTTGCGCAACAACGCCCCGAGGCCCAGCAGCGCACCACCGGCGATGGCCAGCGAGAATTCCGGATCGTCGGTCTGGAACCGGCCGGCGGCCGCAGCGGCCTTGATGTCCCGCAGCGCCCGGGGCGCCAGACCGCGATCCGACCACAGCAGCGTCGGTCCGTTCGCCAGCAAGATCTCGCTCTCCTGCGGACGCTGACGGAAGAGCCGGCCGGTGAGCCGGAAGCTGGTCGCGAACGTCTCCGCCGGATCCTCGATGGACTCGGTCAGCCGGTCCAGCAGCGCTCCGTGGGCGTCCAGCACGTCGGCCACCGCGGCTTCGAACAGCTGCTCCTTGCTGTCAAAGTGGTTGTAGAACGAACCCATTCCGACGTCGGCGGCCTGAGTGATCTCCAGAACGGGCACGTTGACTTTGCCCTCGGCGATCAGTCGTTGCGCAGCTTTGACCAGTGCCGAGCGGGTGCGTTGTTTGCGTCGCTCCAAGCGGCTGGAGCCGTCATCTGACATCCCCACCTCAGCAGTATGCCTCAGATTTGATGATTTCGTCAGAAATCCTTGACTCCGGGCCTGTGCGTATGTGACGATTTCGTCAGTTACTTATGAGAGGCGGTGATGGATGTGCTTGGCTCCCCGGCGGAAGCGCACCGCGACCTGCACAGCGAGCAAGGTGCCCGACCCGACGAGCATTGCGGCCGATCCCGCAACCCGGTGATCAAGGTCGCCGACCTCGCGTGGCTGGAGTTCGAGAAGCCCGACCTCACCCGTTGTGAGGCCTTCGCGCGTGCCTTTGGATTCCAGACCGCACACCACGGACCCGACGAGATCACGTTGCGCGGCACCGACGCAGGCGCACCGTGCGTGATCGTGCGACGCGGCCAGCGGTCACGATTCACCGCCGTGGCATTTCGCGCCTGCGACGAGGTGGATGTGTTGCGACTTGCCGACAAGTCCGGCGCCGCCGCTCATCCGTTGCCGGAAGCCATCGGTGGCATGTCGGTCGATCTGTCGGACCCCACCGGCACGCGAGTGCGGGTCGTAGCCGGGATGCACGAGCTACCCGAGCTGCCCGGCCAACAGCCTCCGGTCTTCAATTTCGGTCGCGAATTATTGCGCACCAACGCAACTCAGCGTCCGCCCCGGGTGCCGGCACGGATACAACGGTTGGGACACCTGGTGCTGCAGTCGACGAAGTATCTGCAGTCGCTGAACTGGTACCTGGACAACCTGGGGATGATCGTCAGCGACTTCCAGTACTTCCCCGGGCAGCGTGACCGGGGGCCGACCATGAGCTTCATCCGGTGCGATCGCGGGTCGACGCCGGCCGATCACCACACGCTGGCGTTGGCACTCGGCCCGGTCAACCGCTACCTGCATTCCGCTTATCAAGTCAGCGATCTCGACGCGCTGGCCGCCGGCGGCGAGTTCCTCAAAGAGCGGGGCTACCTGCGCTCATGGGGAATAGGCCGGCACATCCAGGGCAGCCAGATCTTCGATTACTGGCGCGATCCGGACGGGTTCCTGGTCGAACACTTCACCGACGGAGACATGTTCGACAACACCCTGGAACCGGGGTGGGCGCCGTTGACCGCTTCGGGATTGGCCCAGTGGGGACCTCCCGCCACCCGCGACTTCCTGGGCACCGACCCGAAATCGGCTCGCCACGAGGTGACTTCGATGATCGGCGCGCTGCGTCAAAGTAATGAGTTCGACTTCAACCGCCTGATCGGCCTACTGAAAGTGTCTGTCTCATGACCATCTCCGTACTGCACACCACCGACGGCTGGTGGGTCGAGACTGCGGCCGGTGCCGCCAAGATCGCCACCGACGCCACCACCACCGCGCAACTGCTCTCGCAACGGGCCGCGATCGAGGCCGCAGCGGCTGCCGCCGACCGCGTTCCCGTGGACACCCTGGATCTGCTCTCACCGGTGACGAGGCCATGCCGGGTGGTCGCGCAGATGACGAACTTCGAGTCCCACGTCAGAGATGCGGGCATGGACCCCACGTCGATTCCGCTGACTTTTTTCCGCAAGGCGTCTGCGTCGATCTGTGGTCCGTTCGCCGACATCGTCAAGCCCGCGCACGTGCAGTTGCTGGACTACGAGGTGGAGATCGGCTTGGTGATCGGGCGCCCGATCACGATCGGCACCAGCATTTCCGACGCCAACCTCGCCGACTTCGTCGCCGGTCTGGTCGTCACGAACGACGTGTCGGCGCGCGACATCCAGCTGCCGCAGACGCAGTTCTACGAAGCCAAGTCCTATCCGACGTTCACCCCGGTCGGCCCGCGGCTGGTGCTGCTGGACGCCGACGAGCTGAAGCGCTTCGGGGATCTGCGACTGCGGCTGCGGGTCAACGGTGCGGAGCGCCAGAACGCGCTCGTCGAGGGCGACATGCTGTACCGGCCACTCCAGGCACTGCAGTCGCTGACACAGTTTCAGGAACTGGCACCCGGCGACCTGATCCTCACCGGAACACCCGTGGGCACCGCGCTGAGCGCACCGCCGAAGCCGGTGGAGATCATCGGAAACCTGTTGCCGCCGGCCGTCAAATGGAAGGCCTTCTTCAAGCGTCAATCCGGCAACCCGAAGTATCTGCGGAATGGTGACGTCGTCGAAGCGTCGGTCGCCACCGATGACGGGTCCATCGACCTGGGGACGCAACGCAATTCCGTTCGATACGCATGAACGCCAACGCCATACGGCACATCCCCGTGGTGATCGTCGGGGCCGGGCCGACGGGCATCACCGCCGCCACGCTGTTGGCACAGTACGGAGTCCAGAGCCTGATTCTCGAACGCTGGCCCGGGGTGTACCCGCAGCCGCGGGCGGTGCACCTCGACGACGAGATCTTCCGCGTTCTCGCACGCCTGGGCATTGCCGAGGAGTTCGCGGCCATCTCTCGACCGACGCTCGGACTTCGACTGCTGGACAACAAGTTCAACGTCTTCGCGGAATTTCATCGCAATCCCGATCACAGCGCGCACGGGTACCCCCAGGCGAACATGTTCGACCAACCAGAGCTCGAAGGTTTGTTACGGGCCAACCTCAAGCGCTACCCGAACGCGGAGTTACGCGGAAATGCCGACGTCACGGCGATCTCGGCGCGCGGCAACGGTGCGCGTATCACCTACACCGACCGGACCGACGGAACCATTCACCAGGTCGATGCCGACTACCTGTTGGGCTGCGATGGCGCGAACAGCGTCGTGCGACGCCACATCGGCTCTGCCATGCGCGATTTGAAGTTCGAACAGCGGTGGCTGGTCGTCGATGTCGCTACCGAGGCAGACCTCAGGCAGTGGGAAGGCGTCTATCAGATATGCGACCCGGCACGGGCCGGCACCTATATGCGCATCGGAGAATCCCGCTACCGCTGGGAGTTTCGATTGCTGGACGGGGAAAGCGCCCGCGACTTCGACACGCTGGGTGCGCTTCGTCCGCTCATCTCGCCCTGGACCCGTCACGTCGACGACAGTGAACTCGATCTGTTGCGCGTCGCCGAGTACACCTTCCGGGCCCAGATCGCCGATCGATGGCGCCGTGGCAACATCTTCATTCTCGGTGACGCCGCACACCTCACTCCCCCCTTCATCGGCCAGGGCATGGGCGCTGGTCTGCGCGACGCGATGAACCTCAGCTGGAAGATCGCCGCGGTGTGCCACGGCACGCTGTCGCCGGACGTCCTGGACAGCTATCAACAGGAGCGTAAACCGCACTGCCGCGCCTTGATTCGCTTGGCGCTCACCGTCGGCTGGTCGATGACCGGCGGAGGCCGGCTTGGCGACCTCACCCGGCGCACGGTCCTGCCCCGGGCCGGACTCATTCCCGGGCTGCGCAACAAGATCGTGGATTCCGCCACGCCCGCGCTGCGCCGCTCCGCTCTGATACACAAATCCCGCCGTCCCCGGCAGCTCGCCGGACAGCTCTGCCCGAATCCGTTGCTGCCCAACGGTAAACGCTTAGACGATGCGGCCGGTGCCGGGTTCTCGGTGGTCACCCGCGCTCCGTTGCCGCCGGTTACCGGAAAGATGCTGCGCGAGCGAAACGTGCCCGTCATCGAAGCCGACCCGGGCAGCGAACTGGCGGCGTGGCTGCGCGACGGACACGCCTGGGCCGCGCTCATACGTCCGGATCGGACGGTTATGCGCGCCGGTCGCGACCCGGCACTGGTGACGGCGTCGGCGGTAGCACTGCCAACACAGCAAAGGCGTCAGTAGCCGGCACGTCTTTGGGATATCCGGCGCGCGCGAAATTCGCAATCCTCGCCATGGTGTGGCGGCCGGTGATCATCCGTCTCTCCTCGCGTCCTGGCAGCACCAGGGTATGCCCGTTATATCTGGGCTCAAACATGAGCGAAATCCCTAGACGCTAAACGAAGTTCGCGCTGTGGCGTGAGCCAGCCCACAGGTTTGAGGAGTCGGTGGTTCGGAAACTCTGACGCTGCGGGGGGTTCTTTGGAACGACGCGGTAGTTGGTCCTGACCCCTGTTGGCCGAGCGCAGCAGAGCGTAGCGCGAGGTCGCCATGCAAGCGAGCAAGTTATGCAGGAGGAATTCATGTCGGACAAGAGTGGCCCGCAAGAGGGCGTCGAGGGCGTCGTCGAGGGCGTTAAAGGCAAGGCGAAGGAAGTCATCGGTGCAGTCACGGGCCGAGACGACGTGAAGCGCGAGGGTCAGGCTCAGCAGGACAAGGCCGACGCTCAGCGTGACGCAGCCAAGAAGGAAGCCGAAGCGGAAGCCGCCCGTGGCGGTGCCGAGGCAGCCGAGCAGCGCCAGAAGGCCAACCAGTAGCTTGATGCGAGAATGGGCCCAGACCGGTTACGGACTGGGCCCATTCGCTTGCCCTCGACAAGATTGACCGCTGCGCCGCGACTACTCCCCCGCCAGCGTCGCGATCCGCGTCTGCTCGATATTGGCAAGCAACTTCTCGGCGTTCTCAAAAACCTGCGCCGCTCCGGCATCGTGCAACTCCGAGGCCGACACTCCGCCGCTGAGCACCCCGATGCAGGACAGCTTCGCGCGTGAGCAGGCCTCGGCATCCCAGATGGCGTCCCCGACGAAGACGGCGCGCTCCGCGGTGACGCCGCCACGTTCCAGCGCAATTTCGATGATGTCGGGCTTGGGCTTCGCGGTGTCCACATCGGCTGACGACGTGACCGCGGCAACCAGATCGTCACAGTCTAGGACCTTGCGCAGCAACTCCAGTTCATCGTCGGGCGCCGAAGTCGCCAACACGACCTTGAGTCCCAGATCGGCGACCCGGCGCAGCAGCTCGCGGGCGCCAGGCAACGGATGCAACAGTGACGCGACTTCCCGGTAGTAGCGGGAATGCAAGTCCTTCAACCGTTTCTGGGTCTCCTCCGGCGCATTGTCGGACAAGGACTTCACCAGCGTCGAACCATCCATGCCGATGGATCGGTGAATCCGCCATGTCTCTACGTCGATGCCGACTTCGCCGAACGCGCGCTGCCAGGCGTCGATGTGCAGATAGTTCGAATCAACCAGGGTGCCGTCGATGTCGAACAACACCGCGCCCTGAAGCTCGTTGGCGCTCAACGTCAGAACAAGATCGCGATAGTAGCGAAATCGGCCGCCAGCAGGGCGAGCGCGACCACGGGAACGATCCAGCCACGGCGCCGCAGCGCGGTGAAGAAGGAGGCGATTATCGTCAACCCGGCGATCACGGGAGCGCCGTAGAAGAGCACCCCGTACACCACGCCGTCCGGCCCCAGGTCGGGGCACTGTGCGGTGCTACACGCGGCCATGCTCATCGCCGCGCCGACCGCGAAGATCATGACCAACGCGGCGGCCGGCACGGTCAGCGCCGCCAGTATCCAATTCACCACACCCCGGCGACCCCGGCCGTGAGTAGGTTCAGCCACCGGAACAGGTGTTGCACTGTCCACCTGGCTGGTTTCTTCGCTGCGCACACTCATCAGTTGCGACTACCCCGGCTGGTTTTCCCGAAACATAGCCGCCGGACCGGTACTTGCCAGGCGCAGGTCCTCGACGAACGCGTCGTAGTTCTCCTTGCGCCGGTCGCTGCGATCACGCAGCAGCGCCGACGGGTGAATCGTCGCCATCAGCATCGGTTCGGGCTCCACCTGCAGCGCCGCAGGCAATCGCAGCCATTCTCCGCGCTGCGTGGTTACACGAAATGTGCTGCCCAGCAACGATTGTGCGGCAGTGGCACCAAGGCACAGGACGACCTGCGGCCGTACCGACTCGATCTCGGCGATCAACCATGGCCGGCATGCGACGACCTCGATGCGGCCCGGCTTCTCGTGTATGCGCCGCTTGCCCACTCGCTTGAACTTGAAGTGCTTGACCGCGTTGGTCTGGTAGGTGAACGACGGGTCGATCTCGGCATCGCGCAGGGCTTGAGTCAGCAACCGTCCCGCAGGTCCTACGAATGGCACTCCCTGCTGGTCTTCATAATCGCCTGGCTGTTCGCCGACCAGCATCAGAGGCGCTTCGGGTTTGCCTTCGCCGAAGACGGTCTGGGTGGCGCTTTCGAACAGTGTGCAGCCTCGGCATTCGCCTGCCGCCCGCTGTAGCGAACTCAGCCGCCGGTCAGCCGGCAGATACTGCTGTGCGCCGGGCTGCTCAGCGCCTTTGCGCACGGCGATTGTATTTCTTGATGGCTTCCACCAGTTCCGATTTCGTCATCGTCGACCGGCCGCGCACATCAAGCCGGCGCGCGATCTCCATCAGGTGTTGCTTGCTGGCGTTGGCGTCGACACCCTCCTGCGTCGGCACGGGGTTGTTCAGGCCGCCGCGTTCGGCGTGCGCGTCAGAGGGACCCTTCTCGTCCTTGGCTTCCCAGTGGTCGCCGACCTTTTCGTAGCTGTGCTTCACAGCGGCGTAGGCGACGCGGTGAGCACGCTCCTCGCTGCCGTACTGCTCGGTGGCCGCGTCGTGGGCCTTGGCGAAAGTACGTTGCGCCTTTGCGCTGGAACGCCGCAGCGTGCCAGGCAACTCGTCCTTCTTCGCGGCACCGCTCTTGGTCGTCTTCGGCATGACATCACCTCCGGACTTTAGGAACCTCGGGGATTCTGGGCCCACTGTTGGGCTATCGCGTAACCGAGCTGGAGGAAATCGGCGCCGGTCAGTGCGGTGAACGTGCCGGCGACCAGGCGGGTGAACCGGGGCGCGAAGACCAATCCGATCACAAACACCGTCGCCACCCACATATCGAGGCAGAAGGGGCATGTGAGCAATTCGCCCATGCTGTGCCGGAACTGGCTCTCGTTGCGCGTCTCCTCGTGCACCTCGGCGGGTCCGCCGGTACCGGCATACCGGGTGAAGGGCGCCCGTAGCGGGCTGGTGACGGCGTCCTTGGTCAGGGTGCGGGACAACTTATGGGTGCCCAGCGTCACGGTGAGCAGATCCTGCACGTTCCACCGCACGGGTAGCCGGCGCCCGGTGACCACCGCCACCAGCGTCGTGGCGCCTACCAGCGCGCAGTAGATCACCAGTACGGCGAAGTATCCACCCAGCGGGCGCGGATTGTCGCCGCGGTATTCCGCGGCTTCCTGCCGAGCGCGGTCCGCCACTCCCGCGCCGTTCTTTTCCTTGGTCAATTCGGTCATGAAACTCCTTGCGGCTGAATGCTTCAGGCTTCGTATGGCGGATAGCGCGTTGTCCTGAGCGTGCGGGCCAGATGAGCAGCATTCCGCGCGGCAGCAGCAGTGGCAGAGGCGATTTGTTCAGGCACCTCGTCGAGGTCGCTGTAGTCGGTTGACTCCATAGCGGCACCCACCCAGTAGGTGCAACCTTGCGCAGGGATGCTGAAGCCAATGTCGTTGAGTCCCTGGAAAAGATCCGCGACCACTTTGTGCGCGCCGTCTTCGTTGCCGACCACGCTGACAATGGCCACTTTGCCGACCATGGCGGGCGTCCCGTCGTCGTCGGTGTTGGACAACTCGGCATCCAGGCGTTCCAGCACGCGTTGGGTCACGCTGGACGCATGCCCGAGCCAGATCGGGGTGCTGATCAGCAGGATGTCCGCGTCGAGCACCTTGCGCCGAATGTCGGGCCATTGGTCACCGGCACCCATGTCGTCCTCGACGCCCGGAGCGATGTCGTAGTCGACAGCCCTGATCAGTTCGCACTCGACGCCGGCCTTCTTCAGTTCGCCGACAACGTGTTCGGCGATCAGAGCGCTGCTCGATGGCGATGAACTTGGTTTGAGGCTGCACACCAGGCCGACGGCACGCAGGGACTGATGGCTCATGGGAAATCCATACCCGGCATAGGGACCGGTAAACCGGGTATGCGGCGCGGATGGACCAGTCTCAGGCTCCGATACTGGACGCGCTGCGCGACTATCACCGTCGTGACCGTTACGGTTTCACGCCGCCCGGCCACCGGCAGGGGCGCGGCGCCGATCCCCGCGTCCTCGATGTGCTGGGAAGCGAGCCATTTCGCGACGACGTTTTGGCCAGTAGCGGTTTGGATGACCGGCAGTCCCGCGGCGGATTCCTGGCCCGGGCGGAGGAACTGATGGCCGATGCGGTGGGCGCGGACGCGGCCTTCTTCTCCACCTGCGGCAGTTCCCTTTCGGTGAAGGCGGCGATGCTGGCGGTAGCGGGTGGAGCGGTGGGCGGCCTGCTCGTCCCCCGCGACAGTCACAAGTCGATCGTCGCCGGCCTTGTCTTCTCCGGTGTACAGCCTCGATGGATCACCCCCCGCTGGGACCGGGAACGGCACTTTTCCCACCCGCCGTCGCCCCAGCAGGTCCGGGACGCCTGGGAGCGTTATCCCGATGCCGCAGGGGCGCTGATCGTCAGTCCCAGCCCCTATGGCACGTGCGCCGACATCGAGGCCATCGCCGATGTCTGCCACGCCCGGGGCAAACCCCTGATCGTCGACGAGGCGTGGGGTGCGCACCTGCCCTTCCATGAAAACCTGCCGACGTGGGCCATGGACGCGGGCGCCGACGTGTGCGTGGTCAGCGTGCACAAAATGGGAGCCGGGTTCGAGCAGGGTTCGGTGTTTCACCTGCAGGGCGATCTGGTGGACCGCGACCTGTTGTCGTCGTGCGCCGACCTGCTCATGACCACCAGTCCCAACGTCATGGTCTACGCGGCCCTGGACGGGTGGCGACGGCAGATGGTCGAGCAAGGCCACGATCTGCTGGGCGCCGAACTCGAGTTGGCGGGCGACCTGCGGGCACGGATCGCCGAAATCCCGGATGTGCGGGTACTTGGAGACGAACTGCTGGGCGAGGAGGCATCCTGCGACCTGGACGTCACGCAGGTGTTGATGGACGTTTCCGCGACTGGGACGTCCGGCTATCAAGCGGCGGACTGGCTTCGGGAGAACTGCCGACTCGACCTGGGCTTGAGCGATCACCGGCGAATCCTCGCCACCATGTCGTTCGCCGACGATAAGGCGAGCGCCGACCGACTCGTGGCGGCGCTGAGTCAGTGGCGCGAAGCCGCCGACGACTTCGACCGGCCGCCGGCCATCCAGCTGCCCTCGCCCGCCGAGCTGCAGCTGGAAACGGTGCAGCTGCCCCGAGACGCGTTCTTCGGACGCACCGAAATGGTGCCTGCGGCCAGGGCCGCGGGCCGGATCGCTGCTGAGCAGATCACGCCCTACCCGCCGGGCATTCCGGCGGTGGTCCCCGGTGAACGCCTCAACGGTGCCGTGATCGACTACCTGCGGTCCGGCGTGGCCGCGGGGATGACGCTGCCCGATCCGGCCGACCCGACCGTGCGGCAATTCCGGGTAGTGGCCTAGCCCTTGCGCGCTTTTCGCGCCGAGGTCTTCGAGTTCTCTTGCCCAGCAGTATGTTTCACGGCGCCACGTAGGGTTCGGTTGGCAGACTGAAGATCGCTGTTGGCCGCCGAGAGCTCCGCGTTGTCGTCCTCCAGGCTGAGGATACGGGCGATGCCGGCGAGGTTGACGCCGGCCTCGACCAGCGCGCTGATACGGCGCAGGCGCGCCAGGTCATCTGCGCTGTAACGCCGTGTACCCCCGTCGCTGCGAGCCGGTGTGAGCAGCCCATACCGCTCGTAAAGGCGAAGTGACTGCACCGCGACGCCAGAGAGTTCCGCCGCCACCGAGATCCCGTACACGCCCTGATCAGACGCCGGCGGGTCTACGTCGCCTGAACGATCGGTCATCGGGCATCTCCTCGGCTGTTACTAGAAAACCTATCTACCACACTTGCACTGAACTGTCGACAGTGTTATACAAAATCTATGTCCTTAGACATAGGAAACCAACCCCTCAGACAGAAGATTGGAGATAAGAGGTGACTGCCATGCTGATGCGTACCGACCCGTTCCGCGAACTGGACCGATTCGCCCAGCAAGTGCTCGGGACCGCCGCACGCCCAGCGGTCATGCCGATGGACGCCTGGCGCGAAGGGGAGGAATTCGTCGTCGAATTCGACCTGCCCGGTATCGAAGCCGATTCGCTGGACATCGACATCGAACGCAATGTGGTCACAGTCCGCGCGGAACGACCGGGGGTCAACCCCGACCGGGAGATGCTGGCCTCGGAGAGGCCACGGGGAGTGTTCAGCCGCCAGTTGGTGCTCGGCGAGAACCTCGACACCGAACGAATCGCCGCATCCTATGACGAGGGGGTCCTGCGGTTGCGGGTGCCGGTGGCCGAAAAGGCGAAGCCCCGCAAGATCTCCGTCGGTCGCAGCGAGAACCGCGAAGCCATCAATGCCTGACCGGCGGTGAGCGGGCGGCGGCCGCGGCGGTGCTGGAATGTGCCGCGGCCGTCCGCCTCGCACCGCGGTAAGCAACGGGACCTACCCGAGGAGGCCGATGCACGATGAACTGGGATCTCGACGGCCAGACGGCCGCCGTCGAAGAAGCCCTGGCCGGCGGTGCTCCGCAACGGGTGGGATCGTTTCGGTTCTATTTCGCCGATCAGCGTTGGGAGTGGTCTGAGCAGGTCGAGAAGATGCACGGGTATGAGCCCGGCAGCGTCACACCGACCACCGAACTGGTGCTGACGCACAAGCATCCCGATGACCGCGGTCAGGTCGCCGCAACGATCGACGACATCCTGCACACCCACAAGGCCTTCAGCACTCGTCACCGCATCGTCGACACCGCTGGGCGGGTGCACCACGTGGTGGTGGTCGGCGACCGCATCGTCGACGATCACGGATCCGTCATCGGGACACACGGCTTCTACGTGGACGTGTCGGCCACACCCGATCAGGACGCGGTCACCGAACGTCTGGCCGAGATCGCCGAAAACCGCGCTGGGATCGAGCAGGCCAAAGGCATGCTGATGCTGGTTTACGACATCGACGGCGACGCCGCCTTCAAGCTTTTGAAGTGGTTGTCCCAGGAGTCCAACGTCAAGCTGCGGCCGCTGGCCGAACAGATAACCGAGGATTTCCGCGCCGTGCGGCACGCCGTTGCAGCGCAGCCGGAGTTCGACCAGTTATTGCTGACGGCGCATACCCGGGTGACCGGGCGCTAGTTCGACGTACCCTCGGTGTCGTCGAAGAACGCCCAGTCCCCGTCGGCGTTCACTTCCATGCGCCAACCGAGCTCGGAGTTGTCGGCACGGGAGTCGACGAACCATGCGTGCGCATCCTCGGCGCTTTCAATCTCTTTGGTGGCAACGACTTCGCCCCGTGGGTCGATAACTCTGTATTCAGCCATGGGTCCTGGGTTTCCCCGACGGCCGTTTTTCAACCCCCGCTAGGCGCGAGCGACGATCACCGGCATCCGGACCGAGTGGACGATCGCGTTGCTGACCGAGCCGAGCAGCATGCCGGACAGGGCGCCCCGACCGTGGCTGCCCACCACGACGAGCTGCGCGGACTCGGATCGCCCGACGAGCTGCCGTGCCGGGCGGTCACAGACCACCACGCGGCAGACCTTGACGTCGGGATAGGTTTCCTGCCAACCCGCCAAGCGCTCGGCGAGGGTGATCTCGGCTTCCGCTTTCACCTTGTCCCAGTCCAAACCGGGCAGCTCAACAACTTCCAGGTCGCTCCACGCGTGCAGTGCGATGAGCTCCACACCGCGGCGCGAGGCCTCGTCGAACGCCACTGCGGTGGCGGCCTCGGACGCTGGTGAGCCGTCGATGCCCAGCAGCACGGGAGCCCGTAACGGGTGGGGCATCAACGGGTCCTCGTCGTGGACGATTGCCACCGGGCAGTCCGCGTGCCGTACCACGCTGGCACTGACGGACCCGAGCAGCAGCCGCGCCACCGCTCCCCTACCGGCTGAGCCCAGCACCAGAATGGCTGCGTCCTTGGACATCTCGATCATCGCGGACACCGGAGTGGAATGCACCAGCTCAGTCTTGATGGTCAGTTTGCGGTCGGTCAACACCGCCTCCTCGGCGATCTTCACCGCCTCGGCGACGACCTTGCGTCCCTCGTCTTCCTGCCATACCGCCCAGGTCTCCGGGAACGGCATCGGCGGCCAGGTAGCCACGTCCGTATTCACCACGTGAGCGACCGTCAGTGGGAGGTGCTTCATTTCGGCGTCCCGGGCCGCCCAGACGACGGCAGCGTTGGAGGCCGGTGATCCGTCCACGCCGACTAGGATGCCCAGGTTCTTGTCGGCTCCTGTTGCTGCTGAAGTCATTTCGCCCTACCTCCGGTCAGGAGCAGTTTGCCGGCATTGCCGCGATCAGCGGGGTGTCGACGCCGATTCGCCCGAGAGCGCTTGCGCCGCCCGGGGTTCCCAGCGGCGCGTCCCGGCCCGGGAGTTTCTGCTGGAAGAAGGCGGCGTTCTCGTCGAGGAACTGCAGTTCGTCCTCCGGGAGATCGCCTTCCCAGTGGATGGCGTCAACGCGACATGCCGGTTTGCATGCGCCGCAGTCGACGCACTCTTCCGGGTTGATGTACATCGTTCGGTCGCCCTCATAAATGCAGTCAACGGGGCATTCCTGCACGCAAGACTTTTCAGCCAGGTCCAGGCATTCCTTGCCGATCACATAGGTCATGCGTCCACGCTATAAAGCGTGCGCCACCGTTAGCGTCGGTCGAAAGCCACTTTCCGGCAGGGACCAAAGGCCCTTGTCGCCTACGAACGCACCACGATCACCGGGACTGTGGCCGAATGGACGACCGCGGAGCTGACCGAACCCAGCAGCATGCCGGGGAACCCCCCGCGACCCCGACTTCCGACGACCACCAATTGCGCCTGATCGGACGCCTCGAGTAGCCATTTCGCGGGCGTGTCACACACCAGCGACCGCTGCACGTGCACATCCGGGTATTGCTCCTGCCAGCCGGCCAGGCGTTCAGCGAGCACCTCTTGTCCCTGGTTTTCCCGGTCCTGCCAGTCCATCCCGAGTACCGGAAACACTCCGACGTCACTCCAGGCATGCAAAGCGATGAGGTCGACACCTCGCCGCGAGGCCTCGTCGAACGCCCAGGCCGTGGCGGCTTCCGATGCGGGTGACCCGTCGATACCTACGACCACCGCTTTACCGGCGTCGGGGACGGTGTCCTCTCCCGAACGGATGACGGCTACCGGGCAATGAGCGTGCTGGACGAGTGCCGAGCTGACCGAGCCCAACAGCAGGCGGCCCAGCGCGCCGATCCCCTGGCTTCCCACGACCACCAGCTGCGCCTGCTTTGACGCTTCGATGAGTGTGGAAACCGCGTTGGCATAAGCCAATTCGGTGCGCACCTCGGGAGCATCGGAGCCCTCGGCACTTTCCGACGCCTTTTTGCGGGCGTGCGCAAGGACGCTGTCCGCGATGTCTTGCTGCCAGTCCGGCATGTCTTTGTACAGTTGCCCGACCGGCCAGCCGACCACGATCGGGGCGACAACATGCAGCAGGGTGAGCGGCACCCGGTGCAGAGCGGCCTCGTGGGTTGCCCAGGTTATCGCCGCATCAGATTCCTCTGAGCCGTCGACCGCCACCAGGATTCCGTATTTTGTTGGTTCCGCTGACATTCCATGCTCCTTGCCGTTGCAGACCTCATCCTACGAGTCGTTACGTCGTCGGTGTAGAGGTCTAAAGACTCTACGTTTTGGGTTGGGCATCGCGTGTCGCAGGGCGCCGCCGTATGAGATCTAGCTGGTAATACACTGGCGCACAATGTGTTTGGTTGATCCACTAGAACGGCGGCGGGTCTTCGGGCGAGGGTGGGCGCTGGGGTTGGGGGGCCTGGGCGGTCGTTTCGGGCTTGGTGAGTTCTGCGAGGTTGTGGGCCCGTTCGGCGTTGATGCGGGCTTGGCGGGCTTGGGCGCGGGTGCGGGTGCGGGTAGGCATCATCAGAGTGCGGGATTGACACTGCGGTGGTGTGGGGCTGGCCGGCAGAGGTACGTCGGGTCCACTGAGGGTGGGATAGAGCAGTCGGCTGCCGGGACGAGTGGTGTAGGTATGGCCGGTGGGCGCCGTCCAGATGATGGTGCCGTCAGGTAGTTGGCGGTCGCGCCAGCCGCGGAGGCCGCCCCAGAATGTTTTGAGCAGGTGGTGTTTTCGACACAGGCAGCGCAGGTTGGCCCGGTGAGTGGGCCCGAACGGGTAGGCGATCGCATGATCGATGTCGCAGAAGTCGGCGGGGCAATCGCATCCCGGGAAGCGGCAGGTCATGTCGCGGGCGCGGATGAAGCGGGCCAGCGCCGCACTGGGCCGGTAACCCGGGGTGGGCTCGGGGCAGTAGTCGAGGTCGGCAGTGCGGGCTCCGGCGGCGATGAGCGCGGCCAATTGGGCGGCCGGGATGGTGTGTCCGCCCAGGATCTGGGCTGGGGGTAGGCAGATAGCCGGCGGGTCGGGGTCGGGCAGCTCGCGCAGCGGGTCCGCGGGGTCCACCCGCCGGGGCTCTTCCCCGTTGAGGCAGTTATCCGGTGGGGCGTCAACGGTGGCGGGCTCAGCGATCACGTGGATAACCACCGCACTGGCGCGAGCATCAGGAACCCGAGCGGCGCAGCCGGGGTCCGGGCATTGGCAGGCCAGGTGAATCCCGCCGGCGGCCAGGGCACCCAGGGCGTCGGCGCGGCGCTGAGCGACCGTCCGCGGATCTGCGTCACATACCCGGCGCGCATCTCGGAAAGCCGGCGATCGAGCACCGCGGCATCGGTGCCCAGCAGCGTGCCCCACAACTGGGCGGTGCCAGAGCCGTCCTCGGCGGGAGTGATGACCACGTCGCGGGAGCGTGCGCCGGTCCGGGCACGCCGCACCGCGGCGGGGTCGTAGCGCTCGATCAGGGCATCGATGGCGCGGGCGGTTTTGGGCTGCGACAGCGCCCCATAGCGAAGGGCGTCGTTGGCCAGCAGGGCGTCGACCACCCGCATGACGGCGGGGTCCTGGATCAACTCGGTGTGCCAGATGATCGTGGTGACCAGCCGCAAACTCAGCCTGCCCTGGGCGAACAGAGCTGAAACCGCGGGCAGGCGCTGGCGCAGGGCCACCGCCTGATACATCTGATGCGACGCCAGGTTGTGGCTGATATTCAGCGCCGCCGCGACCTGAGCGGCGATGGCGTCCCAGTTGTCGCACGACCAGCGTCCGCGGTCGGTGGCGCCCACCGCGTGGCGAACGACCAGCTCGGCGATCGCGGAAAATCGGCGTGCCGCGGCCACAGCCTCATCGCGGGTGGCCGCAGCCACGAACGCCACCACCGCTGCGTCGTCAGCCTGTGCCACATCGTCGAACATACTTTCGAATTCTAGTCGCCGGCATCGACGCCCGCCGCACGGAAAGGCCGACCTGTGGACAAAGCATCAACTGTGGATGAAGGCAGCGTCGTCACCATCACGGTCCAGCTTGGGTGCAGACGGCAAGTCCCCCGAGGAATGTTGTAACGCCCATCGGCGGCCGCCGCTTTGCAGTTCGCATAAGGCGGGTCCGCTTGGGCCGTGGGCGCGCCGACGGTCACGCCGAAGCCGGCTCCGAGCACACCCAGAGCGGCCACGACGGCGCCGAGCTCTACGGGCAGGATTGCGTGAAATCTTCGTTTACTGACCCAGTTTTCGACTCATGCCTCACCGTCGCGAAACGTCGTGACCGCATCGATCACCCCGGAAATCTGGCCCTCGCTGAGTTTTTCGCCATCGAAGACGTGGTTCAGCAGAACCTTCAGGTCGAGCATCTGCTGCAGGTACACCAGGCATGGCGGGCAGTCTTCGAGGTGTTTGGCCACGATCGCTCCCCACTGCTCTGGGTCGGACTCGACGAGTTCGTCCACCAGCCGGACAAACTCGACGCAGTCGATGGCGGGAACGGTGTTGTCGTAGACGGTCATTGTCGATACCGCCTTTCCAATTGATTTCGCAGGTTTCCCCGGGCGCGGTACAACAACGCCCGCTGTGCGTCCGGGGAGAGTTCCAGAACCTCTGAGGCTTCTTCCGACGACATGCCGATGAGATCGCGCAGGATGATCAGTTGTCGCTGCCGTGCCGGCAGCGCGTCCAGGGCGGCGCGCACGTAGCCCACCAATTCGCTTGCCACGGTGTGGTCTTCCGGGAGGAATCGCTGCGACGGCGGCACACTCCAGTGCCCGGCATCCGGGTGGCCGGGCGGATGCATCCGTCCTGCCAGCGGGTCGGCGTCTCCGGTGGCCAACACTTCGTGTTCGCGAATCCGCGACTCGCGGCTCCGGTGGCGCGAAGCCGTGTTCTTGACGATCCCGAACAGCCAGGTCGCCACCGAGGATCGGCCCTCGAAAGCCGCGGAGGACCTGAGCACCTGTACCCACGCCTCCTGTACTGCCTCCTCGGCCATCGCCGGTGAATTCACCATCGTGCGAGCGAAATTCACCATCGGAAGGTGGTAGTCGCGGACCAACGCGGCCAACGGAACCCCACCAACCAGGTGCTCGGGCTCCGCACCCTCGAACGACGCCAATGGCGTCAAGCGCATCCGCCTAATTCCCAACGCAATTGGGCTTCCGACGGCGACTGCACTGGGATGAACGCCGCCTCACGGTAACGGCGGCTGGCCGGCGTCTTGCTCGCGTATCCCTTGCCGCCGGCAGTGCGAACTTCCAATGCGGCGCTGGCGCTGGCGATCTCGGCCGCAGTCAGCCGCAGCGACAGCAACTCCTTCTTAGCGGGCGGCTGCTGTCCCCCGACCGCGCCGGCCAGACGCGCCAACGTGGTTTGCGCCCAGACCAGCCGCTCCGCGATCTTGTCGACCTCAGCAGCGAAAACCGAGTTCACACCGGAGAGTCCAGCCCTGGCCTGATTCACTGTCGTCTCGGCCAGGCCGACGCACATGGCCGATTGCAACACAAGGAAAGTGGGCCGGACCGCACCGAGAAAGCCTTCGAAGTCGGTGGACAACACCTGCCCGTCGGGGACGAAAACGTCCTTCAATTCCAGATAGGACGAAGCCGTGCTGTCCATCGCCAACAATTTGAAGTGATCACCCACAGTGACCCCGGGGCTACTCAAGGGCAGTGTCACGATCACCTTCGCGCCGTCTTCGGTAGCGGCCGCAGTGACCAGCAACGAATCGTCGTACAGGTTGGACGCCCACCGGATCGGACCGCTGATCTTGTAGCCGCCCGGTGCCGGGGAAGCGGTCAATTCCAATTGACCGCAACCGGCCAACGTTTTGAAGGCGGCCGCCATCCCGGTCACCCCCAACGACGTCCCGGCCGCTAGCGGCTCCGCCGCTGCGAGACTGAAAGGTGTTGCGGCGGTGAGCAGATACTCCAAAGCCATACGATTCGCCCAGACCGCGAAGCCGGTGCTCATGCACTCCCCGGAAATCAGCCTGATCACGTCAGCCATCTCGGCGAGTCGGCCGTCTGCGTTGCCGGGGGCGCCGACACCCAACAAACCCGCGGCCCCCAGACCGGGGAAGCTACGGCGGGCCGTGGCCTCGCCGCGGTCCAAAGCACCGGCGTGGGCACGAATATCTGTTATCAGCTCCGAATCGAGCAAGCCGATCACGGCATCGGTCGTCGTGGTCATCTTGTCCTGCCTAGCCGATCGACAGTGCGGAGTCGACAGTTACAGGACGCGTGAATGTATTGACCACCGGCGACCATGCGACAGCGTTGTCGTGGATTTCTTTCAGCGTCGCGTCGTCGGCGTCACCGGCCAGAGCCACCTTGCACCGCACGGCGGTGAAACCGAGGACCTTTCCGTCCGGGGTGTCGCCCACGCCCCACACCGCCGAGATGTCGATATCGCCTTCCATCTCGACCTCGATCTTCGTCAGGGTCACGCCGCGATGGGTGGCGTTGGCCAGCAAGCCGACCGAAATGCACGATCCCAGGGCGGCCAGGCAGGTCTCAGAAGGGTTGGGCGCCGAGTCGTCACCCAGCAGCGCCGGCGGCTCGCCGACCAGCATCGGTGCAAGATCACGCACATAGGTCATGTTGCGGAAGCCGGACTCACACACGGTCTTGGCCTTGACGGTCTTCTTGCCCGTGGCGGGGTCGGCCTTGGCGTTACAAGACAGCCGGTCCAGGCCCTGAGCGTCGATGACGAGCGCGTCGGTCATGCACTTCCTCCATTTCTCCGAAGATTCGGTCAAGGAGTTAGTGCGACTGCGCCGACAAACGTGACGGTGACCTCAGTCACACGGTTGAGTGACGAAGTCGATCAGTTCCTCCACTCTGCCGATCAGCGCGGGTTCCAGGTCGTTCCAGTCGCGTACCTTCGACCGGATCCGGCGCCACGCCGTGGCGATGTCGGTCTGGTTGGCGTGCGGCCAGCCGAGGGCAGCGCAGATGCCGTGCTTCCATTCGATGTGCCGCGGCACCGTCGGCCAGGCTTGCAGGCCGAGCCGCTGTGGCTTGACGGCCTGCCAGATGTCCACATAGGGATGCCCGACGACGAGGGTGTCCGCTCCTCCGGGCCCCTTGCGCACCGCCTCGGCGATGCGCGACTCTTTCGATCCGGGAACCAGGTGGTCGACCAGCACCCCGAGCCGGCATCCCGGTCCGGGCCGGAACTCGTCGACGATCCCTACCAGGTCGTCGACTCCGCCGAGATGCTCGACCACGACGCCCTCGATCTTCAGGTCGTCACCCCAGACCTGGGCGATCAGCTCGGCGTCGTGGCGGCCTTCCACATAGATCCGTCCGGCGCGGGCGACCCTGGCCCGGGCACCGGGCACGGCGACCGATCCCGACGCCGTGCGTGCCGGGGCAGCAGGCCCCGATCGGCGCGGCGGGGTGAGGATCACCGGCTGACCGTCGATCAGATAGCCGGGTCCCAGCGGGAACGGACGGGTCTTGCCGTGCCGGTCTTCCAGCTCGACGCGCCCATATCCGACGCGGACCACCGCACCCACGTAACCGGTCTGCGCGTCCTCGACGACCATCCCCAGCTCTACCGGGTGCTCTACCGAACGAGGCTTGCGCCGCCCGCCGCCGGCCAGGACATCGGTTCCATAGCGATCAACCACCCGGCCATACTAGGGAGCCGGCACCCGGATCAGCTGCGCGGCGCGCCGCTGACAACGCACGAAATTGGTTGTCCATCAGGATATTCGGTGGCCATCGACACTGAAGAAATGCAGGTGCCCGGGCTGTGGATGCAAGTGTACCCGGCTGCCCTTCCCGGGCGGGTCGTTGCCGTCCGTCCGCGCGATGATGGGCTTGCTGATCACCGTGTCGGCTCCGGTGATTCGGCCGTACAGGTAGGCGTCGGCGCCCAACTCCTCAACCACGTCGACCTCCATCTCGACGCCGACACTGCCCAGTTCGAAGTGTTCGGGTCGAACCCCGACGACGATTTCCGCAGCAGTACCGGCGATCTCACGTGGCACCGGGATGTCCCAATCACCCAGCGAGACAGCGGAATCGACGACCGGAAGGGTGAACAGGTTCATGGCCGGCGACCCGATGAATCCCGCGACGAACACATTGCCGGGGTTGCGGTAGAGCTCCCGTGGCGTCGCACACTGTTGCAGCAGTCCGTCCCGCAGTACCGCGACGCGGTCCCCCATAGTCATCGCCTCGACCTGATCGTGGGTGACGTAGACCGTGGTGGTGCCCAGTTGGCGCTGCAGTGCCGCTATCTGGTTGCGGGTCTGTACCCGCAGTTTGGCATCCAGGTTGGACAGGGGTTCGTCCATCAGGAAGACCTGCGGGCGACGCACGATCGCCCGTCCCATCGCCACCCGCTGCCGTTGCCCACCGGAGAGATCTTTGGGCTTGCGTTCGAGATACTGCTCCAGATCGAGCATGCGCGCCGCCGCCAACACCCGTTCGCGGATCTCGGTTTTCGGTGTCTTGGCCACTTTCAGCGCGAAGCCCATGTTCTGCGCCACTGTCATGTGCGGATACAGGGCATAGTTCTGGAAGACCATCGCGACGTCGCGATCCTTGGGATCGAGGTTGGTGACATCACGGTCGCCGATCCGGATGCGCCCGGAGTCCAGCGTTTCCAGCCCCGCCAGCATCCGCAGCGACGTCGTCTTCCCGCACCCGGACGGTCCTACCAGGACCATGAACTCGCCGTCGCCGACCACGAGGTCCAGGCTCTCCAGAGCGGCCCGATCGCTGCCCGGGTAGCGTCGTGTGGCCCGCTCGAAACTCACCGAAGCCATTGCGCTAGCCGCCCATCCCGGTCACGGCGATGCCGCGGACGAACGACCGCTGGGCGAAGGCATAGATGACGACCAACGGCAGCAGGATCAGGATCGAGGTCGCCATCAGCACCGGCCAGCGGGCGACGTATTCGCCGCGCAACCGGACCAGACCCAGCGTAAGGGTGGCCAGGCTGTTGCGCTGGATCATCAACAGCGGCCACAGGAAATCGTTCCAAACACTGACCCAGGTCAGCACGGCGAGCACCATCACCGCCGGCCTGGCATGCGGCAGCAGAATGCGCCAGTAGATCTGCCACGGCGAGCATCCGTCGAGAATCGCCGCCTCCTCGAGATCGGTCGGCAGGGTGCGGAAGAACTGCCGCATCAGGTAGGTGCCGAACGCGCTGCCGAACAAACCCGGCACGATCATAGCCCAGGGCGTGTCCACCCATCCCACGGTTCGCATCACGATGAACTGCGGGATCACCGTCACCGTCAGGGGCACCATCAAGGTGCCCAGATACAACAGGAACAAGGTATCGCGGCCACGAAAATCCAAGCGCGCGAACGCATATCCGGCCAGTGAGCAGAACATCACCTGGCCGGCCGTGACGCATCCGGCATACAGCACGGTGTTGAAGAACATCCGCCAGAACGGCATGAGGTCGAACACGGTGGTGTAGTTGGACCACCGCGGGCTGGACGGCAACAACCGCGGTTCGCTGATCTCGCCCTCCTTCTTCAGCGATCCGGAGATCGCCCACAGGATGGGGAACAAGGCGCACCAGGCGACGAACACCAGCGCTGCGTACGACGCGGCGGCGCGGAAGACGGCGCGCTTACCCGAGACCACGGGAGGACTCCCAGGTACGGCGGCGGGTGATACGCAGCTGCAGCACCGTCAACACCAGCAGGATGGCGAACATCACCCACGCCAGCGCGGAGGCGTAACCGAATTCCAGGAACGAGAAGGCGTGCTGGAAAAGCATGATACCCAGCACGTAGGTGCCGGTTTCGGGTCCGCCGTTGGCGCCGGTCAGCACGTAGACGAGATCGAAAGACTGGAACGCGTGGATGATCGAGATGACCACCACGAACGACATCGCACTACGGACCAGCGGCACCGTGATGGACATGAACTGCCTAATCTCGCCAGCACCGTCTATTCGGGCCGCCTCGTACACCGTTTCCGGGATGCCCTGCATCGCCGCCAGCAGGATCACCGTGGCGAACGGGACGCTGCGCCACACGCTGACCATGCACAACGACACCATGGCCCAATGGGGTTCGACCAGCCACGGTATCGGGCCGATTCCGACCCAGCCGAGCATGATGTTGAGCAACCCGTTGTCGGTGTTGAACACGAATTGCCACACCACCGCCATCACGACCGACGAAATCGCCAGCGGCAGGAAGACGATCGTGCGAAAGACGCCGATCCCCTTCACTTTCCGGTTGAGCACACCGGCTACGACGAGGCTGATCAGCACGGTGGGCAGCACGGTCCCGACCGTGTAGATCACCGTGTTGCGCATGGCGATCAGAAACAGTGGGTCGGAGGTGAACAGCTGATTGAAATTGGCCAGACCGACGAACTTGGCCGGGGTGAACACGTCCCATTTCTGCACGCTCATGTACAGCGAAAAGCCCAGCGGGAACAGCATGAACAGCAACACCGCGGCCAGGTTGGGTGCGACGAAAAGCCTTCCGGCCCAGGCTCGTCGGCGCCACGGGCGGGTCGGGGACGGGGCGGGTGCGGATACTGCGCTCATGGATTCCGCAGCACCTCGTCGATCGAATGCGACAACCCGGACAGTGAGGTCGCCGGCCGCGCGCCGCGCAGTACCGGTCCGAAGCTGCGATCCATCAGGGCGACCACCTTCTCCCAGGCCGGCGTGATCGGCAGGCCTTCCGACACCGCCGGCCCGTCGGTGAGCACCGCGAGGTTACCGACCCTGCGGTGCGCCGCGGCGAATCCGGGTGAGGTGATTGCGGATCTCAGCACCGGCACGAACAGTCGGGATTCGCCGATCAGGGCCTGGCCGACGGGTCCGCAGGCGAACTTGAGGAACTCCCACGCCTGCTCCTTGCGTTTGCTGGTCGCCGCGATTCCAAGGCCCGTAACACCGATGTTCGAGCAGGCGGTATGACCGCGGGGGCCGAGCGGCAGCGGCGCAACGTCGAAGTCCAGGCCTTCGGCCCGGTCGAAAGTCTGGTAGCGCCAGTGCCCGCCCAATGCGATGGCGGCCCGGTTCACCGAGAAGAGGTCGGCGTTGGACATGGATTGCTGGTCGGAGGCGCCGGGTGAGACCTTGTGCTTGTTGATCAGGTCGGCGTAGAACTGCACGGCCTCGACGAAGGCGTCGTCGTCGAAGTTCAGGTGGGTCGGATTGGTTCGCGGAGACGACCAGCGCACGCCGTTGTTCATCGCGAACAGACCGGCCGAGTAGAACGACACCCAGGCATTGACGAATCCCCACTGCGTGACCCGCCCCGACGCCTCGCGCCGGGTGAGAGCCCGCGCCGCATCCAGGAATTCGGTGAAACTCCAACTCTGCTGCCAGGTGCCCGGCGGCGGACGCACCCCGGCCGCCTCGAACATGGCCTTGTTGTAGAAGAGGTAGTTTCCCGACCACTGCTCCGGAAAGGCGTACTGCCCGCCGTTATAGGTGAACGTCCGATACAGCGCGTCGATGCTGTCCGCGTTGAGTTGTGCGGCAAACACCTGTTCGCGGGCCAACATCGGATTGAGGTCCAGCAACACGCCGCGGTCAGCGAGTTCGGCGTAGGTGAGCTCCCATGTCATGAGGACGTCCGGACACTTGCCGCCCGCGCAGAACGTCGACAGCTGCTGCATCACGCCGGGTCCCGACAGCAGCGCGCGGACTTTGATGTCGGGGTGCCGGCGCTGGAATTCGTTGACGACCCTCATCCGTGGGCGGATCTCGTCCGGATTTGCGGCGAAGAAAAAGGTCAGCGCGTCGTCGTCGTCAGAACCGCAAGCTGCAGCCCACGGTGTCAGCGCTAGCACCCCGGCGCCCCGCAGCAGGCTGCGCCGTCCAAACGGCCTGTCGATCATCGTGCTCCCGGAACCAACCCGTTGCCACCCTCCCGAGTGTCTGATGTTCTTCATAGCCGACAGTCCTGTGCTCTGCCTGGGATGCGCGACTTCCCTGAGCTGATTCTCAGGACGGCAGGGCGGGCGGCAAGGTCAGGACGGCGTTGCCGAGCCGTTCGGGGTCAGCGGTGATGTCGATGACCTGGATCCGGTTGTCCGCATCCAGGGCGATGCGCAGCAGCGCCACCAGCCGCCCGGCGGGGGCGAGGGCGATGCCCGGATGCCCGTCGATCAGCACCACAGCCCCTGCGCGCGCCCGATTGGTGAACCGCCGGGTCTCCTCCGCAACGGCTCTGGCGCCGCGCATTTCGGCGGGCACATCGGCGGGTACCAGGGACGGGTCGACCGTGCGAACCACGTCCGGAGCCAGCAGTTTCACCAGGGCATCGATGTCACCACCGCGGGATGCCGCCAGAAAAGCCCGCACCACCCTGAGGTGCTCAGCGGTTTGCGGCGGGGCTGCGGCGGGCGCCGGGTGCAGCCGCCCCCGCGCCCGGCTGGCCAGCTTCTTGGCGGCCGCCGGTGAGCGGTTCAGCAGGTCCGCGATCGTCTCGAAAGGCACGGCAAAGACGTCGTGCAGCACGAAAGCGACGCGTTGCGCGGGCGGCAGCCGATCGAGCACCACCAGCAGCGCTCGGCTCACCGACTCCGCCAGGATCGCGTCTTCGTCGGCAGCGGCCACTGCGAATCGGTCGGCGACGCCGGCCTCGTCCAGGGGTTGTTCGGCCCGGCGCTTACGGCTGCGCAGTTGGTCGAGCGCCTCACGTGCGGTGATCGTGGTCAACCAGGCCGTCAGGTTGGCCACGGCGGTGTATTCGGAGCGGCTGGCTTTCAGCCAGGCGGCTTGCACCGCGTCCTCGGCGTCCGACAGCGAACCGAGCAGCTGGAAAGCCACCGACTTCAGACGCCCACGATCCGCCTCGAAGTGCTGGGCCAGATCGACAAGGTTCACGTTCATGGGGTCACCTTTCCCGGGCAGAAATCGTCAAGAAGCTGACCGCATCTGTTCGACCTGCGAAGGAGACCTTTGCCATGACTCTAATGCACACCGCCCACGTGGCGGTCGTCGTCACGACCATCGCCGCGACCGCGGCCATCGCCGTACCCGATCTGGTCCCCGCGCAATTCGTGCTGGCGAATTCGGCCCGGGTCGGTGTGCCCCGCTCCTGGCTGCCGACGCTGGCCGTGCTCAAGCTGGCCGGGGCCGGGGGGTTGCTCGTCGGACTTCTTGGCTTGCGCCACATCGGAATTGCGGCCGCCGTCGGGCTGGTGCTGTACTTCGTGGGCGCCGTCATCGTGCATGTACGGGCACGCGTGTTTTCCAACATCGCCTTCCCCGGCGGCTACCTGCTGCTGTCCGTTCTGTCGTTGGCGCTATCTGCGGCCCACTGATCAGGCGGAGAAGTAGCGCACGGCGTTGATCTGGTTGCCCCGCCAGGCGACATCGGCGAATACGATGCCCCGTCCGTGACCGGAGGCCACCGACACCACAACAGTGGATCCCGCGGCGATCACCTTGGCCCAGTTGGCACCGCGCAGGTGCCCGCCGAGTTCGGCGACCGTCAACGGTTCGCTGTCGCCCAAAGTGATTGTGGCAGAGGGCGATAGACTCCCGCTGGCGGATTCATCGCCGCGGCCGGCCGCCCGGAGGAACCCCTCCACCAATCTCTTGTGCCGCGCACCCACCCGGCGGAACCCGGCCATGAAGCCGAGTGCCCCCCGGGGACCCTGGTTGCCGAGTAGTCCCTTGCCGAGTTGAAGTCCGGGCGGCAACGCCCGGGAGCCGGTTTTCAGGAACTGCACCATCATGGCCGGCAACTCCCAGTAGGCGCGCAGGTGCGCTACCTTCCACTCCCCGCCGACCTCACGCAGGTCGTAGCGCAGGAACGCCGGTATGAACATCGTCACAGCGTCTCCCATCGCGACCTCGAGTTCGAGGTCGCGGAGCACGGTGGTACCCGACACGATGTCGACGTCGCGGTGGAAGGTGATGCCGCGGGGGCCGATGAAGGTGTCATAGAAGCGGTAGATTTCGTCATGCCCGACGTGCGGGCTCGAGCCCACCGGGTCTTCGACGCGGCCGTCCTGAGTGAAAACCTGGACCCATCCGTCGCGGTCGTGCAGCGAAACCGCTTGCGGTGAGCGTTCTACCGCGGCCAGCAGGTCGTCTCTGTGCGATGTCTTCATGGGCGCTTTCCGATCACCTCGATATTGGCGGTCCGCATCTCATCCAGTGCCTGGGCGGTGGACTCGGCGGATACGCCGGCCGTCAGGTCCAGCAGCACCCGGGTTCCCAGGCCGGCCCGGGCCGCGTCGTGTGCGGTGTGCCGCACACAGTGGTCGGTGGCCACGCCCACCACGTCGACCGTGTCGACCTCGTGTCGGCGCAGCCAGTCCAGCAGCGACGTACCGTTCTCGTCCACCCCGTCGAACCCGCTGTACCCCGCGCCGTAGGCGCCTTTGCGGAAGACGGCTTCGATCTTGCCGGCGTCGAGGCCCGGGGCGAAGTCCACACCGGTGCTGCCGGCTCGGCAGTGCGGCGGCCAGGACGAGCGGTAGTCGGGGTCGGGCGCGAAGTGGCCGCCCGGATCGATGTGAAAATCCGTGGTGGCCACGATGTGGTGGTAACCGGGATCACTGGCCAGATAGTCGTTGATCGAGCGGGCCAGGGCCTGCGCACCGTCGACGGGCAGCGCGCCGCCCTCACAGAAATCTCTCTGCACGTCGACGATGATCAACGCTCGCACGCCGTCCACCATATCGCCGAATTACCGAGGATCCGGCGGGTTTGTGTGCTGTCCGGCCGGGGAACACAGCGGCCATGTTGATCCGCAGAATCGCCCGACCCATGTTGTCAGCTGTCTTTATCGGCCAGGGAGTGGACGCCCTGCTCAACCCGAAACCCGCAGCTCAAGCGGCACAACCGACGGTGAGCGGCCTGCAGTCGCTGCCGGATTCGGTGAGCAGCAACATTCCTGCCGACGCCGAGACGTTCGCTCAGATCAATGCCGCCGTTCAGATCGGCGGCGGGGTGCTGCTGGCCGCCGGCAAGCTGCCCCGGCTGGCCTCGGCCGCGCTGGCGCTGACGGTGATCCCGGGAAACCTTGGCACACATATGTTTTGGAGCGAACCCGACCCGGAGCGCAAGGCCGAGAAGCGTCGCGCATTCCTGGCCGACGTGAGCCTGCTGGGCGGACTGCTCATCGCGTCTGCCGACACCGCGGGCAAGCCGTCCCTGGGCTGGCGTGGTCGCCGCGCCGCCGAGCGACTCTCCGACAAGGTGTCCGGGGCGCTGCCGGGTTCCTCGCATGACGTGCTGGACTCCGAACTGGGCGAAAAGATCGTGCACGGCCTGCACGCCGGCGCTGAGCGTGGTCGCGAACTGGCCAGCACCGCAGCCGAGAAGGGCGCCCCGTACGCCGAAGCAGCCCTCGAACGTGGGCGCGAACTGGCCAGCACGGCAGCCGAACGCAGCGCGCCGTACGCAGAAGCCGCGCTGGAACGCAGCCGCGAACTGGCCACCACCGCGGCCGAGAAGAGCAGGCCGTACGCCAAGAAGGCCCGCAAGCGCGGCGAGAAACTGGCTCACAAGGCCGCCGACCGAAGTGCCGACTACGCCGAACTCGCGCGCAAGCGGAGCGAGAAGCTGGCCGACACCGCCCGCGATCGGGGTTTGGAGCTCGCCGAAACCGCACGTGAACGCGGCTCCCGGCTCGCCGACACGGCGGTGACCCGCGGCAACGAGCTGGCCGAGACGGCGCGCGACCGCCTCGACGACCAGCTCACCAGCACCCGCAAGCGCTGGGGACGCTAGCCGCCCCTTAAGCCGCCCCAGTTCAGGAAGGCATCGACGACCGCGTCGACACTGCGGTCGTCGATGTCGACGGCGGTGCCGGGCTCGTCGGCGCCGAGCGGTTCCAGCGTGTCGAATTGCGATTGGAGCAGGGTGGCGGGCATGAAGTGACCGGACCTGGCGGCCAGGCGCGCGGCGATGACGTCAGGACGCCCGCGCAGGTGCAGGAAGTAAGCCGACGGGCTGTGCCGTCGAAGCCGGTCCCGATATGCCCGCTTGAGGGCAGAACAGCTCATGACACCGCTGGGGTGCGCCGCCAGCCATCCGCCGACCTTGTCCAGCCAGGGGTAGCGGTCGTCGTCGGTCAGCGGTTCGCCGGCCGCCATCTTGGCGATGTTGGCCGGCGGATGCAGGTGGTCGGCGTCCTGGAAGGGCACGTTCAGGCGCCGGGCCAAGGCGGCACCGATCGTCGACTTGCCCGACCCGGACACCCCGATCACTACGATCGCGCGGGTCACTGACCCTGGTCGACCTGACTGCGGTTCCATTCCATCCAGCCGACGCCTGTGCGCCCGTCGGTGGTCGTGACGTCGACCCAGGCCCGGGGAAAGTGGCTCACCCGCCCGTCGGCGCCGACCAGCCGAACCGGCGCGTGTGCGCGGATCCGCACCTCAGCGGTGATCTCAGCCGGGGTGAGTTGCAGGGTCTGATTCTCGGGTAAACCGTTGACGCTGAACGCTTCCCGGATTTCCACCGTTGTCAGATCCGCGATATCGCCGGCACGGTCCTGGGCGTAGCCGATGCTGAATGCCGGAGTGTTCGGAATCTGGATCCGCACGCCGTGCAGATGAGTGCCGTCCTGCAGGTGCAGCGCGGTCCACATCCAGTCCATGGACCACCAGTCGCGCACCCCCCACGAGTGATCGCGCTGACCCGGTACCGAATTGATCTGGTAGCGGGCATGTTTGACGGTGACCGTGCCGGACACCGTGCAGGGGATCTCATAGCGGGTGGTCAGCCGGTACTGATATGGGATGCCGTCGGTGGACCACACCAGGTTCATCGCGAGGTCCACCGGCTCGCCCGGTTCGCCACGCAGCAGCGCCGAAGGGTCTTGGTAGGACTGGGCTTTGGCCTTGATGTCGACGTGGTAGGTCTGCAACGCTGCGTCGCTGGCGTGAGCGAGTTCGAGGCCGTCGGCATGCGCTGCCCAGGCATCCGCCGGCAGCGGTACCTGGTAATCGGCGACGACGGTCGCCTCATCTGGTCCGCAGATCAGCGCGTGGATCCAGGCAATCTGCTGGTTGGGCATCAGGCCGATGCGGAACCAGCCGCCCAATCCCTCTGCGGCGTCCACGAAGTCGGCGTACCAGCTCTCACTCCAGAGCGGTTCGTCGGTGGACGGATGAGCTCCTTCGTCCTCGGGTGAGGGCCGCAGCGGTTCCGGTGCGGCGGCGTCCGGCAGAATCGCCAGTGCGTCGATGTCCAGCACATGCTGGCAGTGGCGTTCGAGCATGGTCATGAACAACCGGTCGCCCCGCTCGGTGCGCTCGACCAGCATCGACGACACGATCGCCATCATCACCCCGAAGAAACTCTGGTGCCGCACCCCGTCCCGGATGTCGGCCAAGCTCACCGGAGCCTGCGGCCCGAGCGCTTGATGATAGGCCTGCAGCAACCCGTCGTACTGGTCGCGCCGGTCTGCCGCCGGCAGCGCACAGCCCAGGAAGTACGCCAGGTCGGTGAACGCGGGTCCCCAGGACACCGTCTGCCAGTCCACCACCGTGAGTGCCCGGCTGGCGCCGGCGGCCCCGAACAGCAGGTTGTCCAGGCGGTAGTCCCCGTGAACCAGCCCCTCAATGCCACCCCGGGTCGCCTCTAGCG
The DNA here is from genome assembly GCF_048287075.1 of Mycobacterium sp. 23. NCBI lineage: Bacteria > Bacillati > Actinomycetota > Actinomycetes > Mycobacteriales > Mycobacteriaceae > Mycobacterium > Mycobacterium sp. 23. The sequence continues at coordinate 71,782 of NZ_JBLVUX010000005.1, read as the reverse complement.
CCAGATAGCCGTCGAATGCGCCGATCAGGCGCTCACAGACGGCGCGATGGGCAGGGGTGATCCGGTCGGCGTACCGCTCGATGAAGCCGGCGTACAGCGGGGTGATCATCGCCTGGTTGAGTGGCGATTCCCGGTTCAGCCACGGCGCGTCGGCCAGTGCCGTGTCGCCCAGCAGGGGGCCGTGCAGGCGGCCCAGCCCGGTGACCGCGAGTAGCGCCTGTTCGGTTGTGGCGCCTGCGATTTCGTCGCCCACCGTGGCGGGTCCGGCGTCGTCGAGCAGGAGGTCGAAGACGCCGGTCGAGATGTTGATCGCGGCGTGGTAGCACGGTGCGATCGCTCCGCCCAGACGGGGCGCGATGTCGTGATAGAAGCGGACTTCACGCTCGTAGAGACCCAGCGCCAGTCCCGTCTGCCGGCTCACCGGGTCGGTCGCGGCGACCTTCAGCACCACCGACGACGGGCGGGGCTTGGATTCCGGTTCGGCGTAGTTCAACCCGATGCGGTAGCACTCGCTCATCTGGCCGGTGCCGATGCGTTCGGCGGTGAAATCCGAGACGGTGCCGGCTCTGACGGTTGTGGTGAGCCACTCGGCGGTGAGGTCGCCAGGGCGCTCGACGGCCTGGTCGGTGTTGGAAACCATGAGGGTCAGCGTGCCAGGTCAGCGCGCGAGGGTGAAGCCGTCCCAGGCCAACCGGCGATGCTGATGCGGGTCGAACTCGATGCGCGACTTGCGGTCGAAAACCATCACCGCGCGTTCGTCGTGCGTGTAGACCGGCCAGTCGTCACCCGGCACGCCCGAGCGGCTGAACGAGCGCCACCGCCGTTGCACGTCGTTGCTGACCCGCAGGGCCGGCCCCCGGTCGGCCGCCGCCGTGAGCAGGGCGCCGAACCGGGTGCGGTAGATGTCGAAGACCGCGAACAACTCGGTGGCATGGGTGGCCCCGAAGCCCGACCACTGCAGGGTCCGCGGGGCGTAGTCGTAGCGGTAGAGGTAAGTCGGCGCGTGGTGGGTGTGCGCCTCGGCGATCTGCCAGGCCGCCGCGCTGAACGCGAAATCGCCGCCCAGCTGGATGCAGGCCTCCGGCTTCGGGTACTTCGGGTAGGCCGCCGTAATACGTTCGCGCGCCGCGGGTTCCACCTCGGCGAGCAGCGCTTCGACCATCGCCTTGTTGGTGGGCAACATGCCCAGGAAGCGGGTGAACAGACGCCCTTCTTCGGCGTTCGTTCCGACGATGAGCGGTACCTGGTGCGCCCGGCCGGTCCGCATCGCCTCGACGGGGTCGATCGGCACCACGTCGTCACCGAAGACGGGGCCGATCGGGAAGGCGCCCAACCGCTTCTGCATGCCCTGGTCGATCAACTCATGCTGGGCCTCGATCAGTTGGGCCGCCGAGGCCTTCATGACGGCGTGGGCGGCGTCCCTGCTGCGCGCGCCGAGCAGTTCGGCGAACCGGGCGGCGAATTCGGCGGCCACTTCCGTGGACCGGGTCATCCCGGCCGCCGGGCTCTCCGAAATCGCCCGGTGGAACAGGCCCGCCGCATCGGGCACGGCCAGCAGCGTGGCGGTGATGTGCGCGCCGGCGCTCTCACCGAAGATGGTGACGTTGTCGGGGTCGCCACCGAAGTTGGCGATGTTCTCCTTGATCCAGCGCAGCGCCATCACCAGGTCGCGCAGGTACAGGTTGCCGTCGATGGTGACGTCCTGGGTCGACAGCGACGACAGGTCCAGGCAGCCGAGCGCGCCGAGCCGGTAGTTGACCGAGACGTACACGCAACCGCGGCGGGCCAGCGCGGCGCCGTCGTACAGCGGCGTGGCCGAACTCCCGAGGATGTAGCCACCACCGTGGATGAAGACCATGACCGGCAACGGCTCGGCGGCGCCGGATTCGGGGGTGACGACGTTGAGGGTCAGACAGTCTTCGCTCATCGGCTGATAGCGCCCGACCCCGAGCATCGTGTAGCGGCGCTGCTGAGGGGCGCAGTTGGCGAATCCGTGGCAGTGCCGCACGCCTGACCAGGGCTGGACGGGCTGCGGGGCGCGGTAGCGCAGCGGACCTACCGGCGGCCTGGCATACGGGATCGAGCGCCACCGATTCACCCCGTCGCGGGTGAAGCCTTCGACGGTTCCGGCGGTGGTGCGGGCGCGGACGATGCGCTCATGCATAACTCGACGTTAACCGACGCACCGACGGGACGGCGTGCGCAGCGCCAAAATCCGATTCGCGGCGGCTAGCCTGACGGGATGCGGATCGCCGCGCTGGTCGCAATCCCGTTACTGGTTGCCGGGTGCTCGCACACCGTCGGCGGCCACGCCGGGCAGTCCCACGCGACGTCCAGCACGGCAGCGCCGCCGCAGGCATCCGGCGCCCCGGCCGCCGGGGCCCCGATCGCCGCCGTCATCACCTGGATAGAGGCAGCTCATCCCGCCGACCCGGCGCGCTATCATCTCGACGCGAATGTCGCGTTCAGCGCCTCCGCCGGCAAGGCGAAGTGCACGACGGACGCCAAGCACACTGCCGGGCTGCTGTCGTGTCTGGTCGACCTGACCAATCCGCCGCCCCGGCCCGAAACTGCCTACGGCGAGTGGAAAGGCGGCTGGGCGGACTTCGACGGCACCAATCTGCAGGTGGGCTCAGCCCGCGCCGACCCGGGGCCGTTCCTGGCCGGCACCGGAACGCAATTGGCCGACGGGGACTCGTTGTCTTTCGGCGACTTTCGCTGTCGCGCCGACCAGGCGGGCCTGTTCTGCGTCAACTATGCCCACCAGTCCGCTGCCCGGTTCAGCGCGGCCGGTGTCCAGCCGTACGGATGCCTGCGCCCGGTGCCGCCGCCCGACGGCGTCGGCATCGCATTCAACTGTCCGTGACCGACGCCGCGCTCACCAACTGACCGGCAGCTCTTCGGCCGCTCTGAGGTTTTCGGGTCAGCCGGCGGTGCCGTTGCTGCCAAACAGCAGTCCCCCGAGACCGCCGGCGCCACCGGCTCCGGGCGAACCGTCCGGAGTCCCGGGCCCGCCGTTGCCGCCGCTGCCGCCGTCGCCGCCGGTCCCGATCAAGGTGGTGGATCCGCCGGCACCGCCGGGCCCGCCGTCCCCGCCGGGGCCGGTGGCCGCCGACCCGCCGGCACCGCCGCGCCCGCCCGCCGCACCGTTCCCGAACAGCCAGCCCCCGGGCCCGCCGCGGCCGCCCCCGGCTCCGTCTCCCCCCGCGTCGCCGGCGCCGTCGGCCCGTCCCCCGGACCCGCCCGCCCCGCCGACGCCGCCGTCGCCGAACAGCCTTGCGCCACCCCCATTTCCGCCCGCCCCGCCGGCGCCGCCGGCACCGACGGCCTGGGCCAGCGCGCCACCGCCCGCCCCGCCCGCGCCGCCGTTGCCGAACACCCAGCCCCCGGCGCCGCCGTTGCCACCGGCTCCGCCCGTCTCGCTGAAGTGACCGCCGCCCAGACCGCCCGCTCCGCCCGCTCCGCCGGCGCCGATCAGTCCGGCGTTGCCGCCGAACCCGCCGGTGCCGCCGGTGCCGCCGGCGGCACTGGATCCGCCACCACCACCGCTGCCACCATTGCCGAACAACAGCCCACCGTTACCGCCACCCCCACCAGTGCCGCCGAGTCCGCCGGTCGCGGCCGCAGCGGTGGCTGCCGCGCCCTGCCCGCCGGCTCCGCCGTCCCCGATCAGCCAGGCGTTACCGCCCGCGCCGCCGACCCCGCCGTTGCCGGCGGTGGCCGCACCGCCGCCGGCACCGCCGGTGCCGCCGTTGCCGGCCAGCAACCCGCCCCAGCCGCCCGCGCCGCCGTTACCACCGCCGGTGGCACCGAGCCCGCCGGCGCCACCGCCCCCACCCGCGCCCAGCAGGATTGCCTGACCGCCTGCACCGCCGAGGCCGCCGATACCAGTCGGCGCGTCACCGCCGGCACCGCCCGCCCCACCGTTGCCGAAGAGCCAGCCGCCGCTGCCCCCGGTGCCGCCAACCGCGCCCGCGGCACCGGCACCTCCGGCTCCGCCATTGCCCAACAGCCCTGCGGCGCCGCCCCTTCCACCCGCGGGGTGGGCGCCACCGCCAGATCCGCCGGATCCCCCGTTGCCGAACAACAAACCACCGGCCCCACCGTCCGCGCCGGTTCCCGCGGCGCCATCGGTGCCGTTTCCGATCAGCGGGCGGCCCAACAACAGTTGGGTGGGCAGGTTGATCAGGTTGAGCAGATCGTCTAGGGGGCTCAGGGCAGCCGCGCCGGCGGCCTCGGCACCGGCATAGCTTGCCGCGCTCGCGGCAAGGGCCCGGACGAACTCGGTGTGCAAGGCCTGCGCCTGCGCCCCCAGTGCCTGGTAACCCGACGCGTGGCGGCCGAACAGTGCGGCGATCGCGGCAGACACTTCATCAGCGCCGGCGGCGAGAATCTCGACGGTCGGGACTGCGGCAATTGCGTTGGCGGCGTTGACCGCTGACCCGATGTTCGTCAACTCTGTTGCCGCCGAGGCGATTATCTCCGGCATGACCAGTACAGACGACATTGCGCACCTCCCCCGGGCCCGGCCCGATGTGAAGGACAGGGTAGCGCGGTCAGGGCTCCAGCAGTCGGATTTCGCCGGTGGCGCCGTCGACTTCGACCAGTGCCCCCTGCGGCAGTGACCGGGTGGCCCCCTGGACGTCGACCACACAGGGAAAGCCGAACTCGCGGGCGACGACGGCGGCATGGGACATCGGTCCACCGAGTTCGGTGACCACCGCGGCGGCATAGCAGAACGCGGCCGTGTACCCGACGTCGGTGACCTCGGCGACCAGGATTTCACCGGGCAGCAGGTCGTCGATGGTCTCGGGTCGCACGATCCGCACCCGGCCGCGTACCCGCCCGCCGCACACGCCGACGCCACGCAGGGTGTCGCCGCCGCCCAGGACCACCGGAGCCGACGTGGTGGGCTCCCAGTGGCCGCTGAACACGGTGGGCGGGACAACGGCCACCAGTCGGCGCTGTTCGGCGCGGCGCCGGGCGATCAGCTCGGAAACGTTGGCGGGCAACGCGTCGAGTTCGTCGACCAAAAGGTAGAACACGTCGTCGACAGCCGCGAACACGCCAGAGTCGGTCAACCGGCGGCCGTACTCGCGCAGCAGTCCGCGTAGCACCCAGATGGCGCGCACCATCCGGTCGCGCCGCACCTCCCGGTCGCGTAGTTGTCGCGCCGCCAGCAACGCAACAAGTTTGGCGCGCCACGGAATCGGAGAATGACGCGGCTCCGGGGCCGGCGGGGCGCTCAGCGCCTTGGTGACCATGCGGATCAGCAGCTCGGGATCGTCGGCGTAGCTGGTCGACAGCATCTCCACTTCGGCCGGACCCCGGTGTCCCATCAGTGCCAGTTCGTCGAGCACCGCACGATGAAACTCCGGCGCCTCGACGGCGAGCTTGTCCAGGCGCTCGCCGGGTTCGGCGAGCACCCGCAGCACGGTCGGGTCCCGGCGCGCCGCCAGTGCCAGCCGCTGCATGGCTTCCACTGACCGGGCACTCACCAGTTCCGGTCCGGCCGACGGAGCCGTCTCGCGCCCGCACAGCCCGCGCAGCAGGACGTTGAAGGCCGCGCACAGCATGAATGATCCCGACGCCAGCAGCCACCCGTGCACCACGTGGTCGCGCGCCAGCAGGATCAGGCTCAGCAGCCGGCCGTCGTCCAGTCGGTTGAGGTCGTCGCCGACGAGTTGCTCGAGTCGTTCGATATCACCGCGGTAATCGCCGGTGTCGAGCGGAGAACCGGCGCTCAGGCCCACCAGATTCACCCCGAAGACGCCGATGTTGCGGACGGTGCGCAGCCGCCTGCGGACGGGGTTGGTTTCCGAAGGCGGACGTTCGTCACCGAAGATCGGCAGCGACGCCATGCTGGGACCGAAGAACCCGCTGTTGCTGACGATGGTCGCGGGCTTGGCGAACGGCACCGTCTCGGCCATGAAGTGTGCCGAGGTGATGGCGCCGTAGAGTCGGTGGGCGAACACCGCGACCGTGCGCATCGCGATTTCTTTCTGCACCACACCGCCGGGTCGCAGCCGCTCGGCGATGCCCACTCCGCCGGCGCGCAGGCCCCGCACGGTGACCGACGCCGACGACGGCGAAAAGGGGCCAGGTAACGCCTCGGAGAGGTTGGTGGCCAGGAAGGTCGGGAAGCGCGGGTCGATCGGAGTGTCGAATTCGCCGTTCTCGGCTTCGGGCCCAGCCAGTTTCGGCTCGACGCCGTCGTCGGCCGGAGTGTCGACGGCGGGCAGATCCTGGATCGGGGCCAGCCGCCAGGGCACTGCGAGCACCCGGTTGCCCAGTCCGACCCGCCCGCGCACCGCGAGTGAGAAGTCCTCCAAGCATTCCTGCGCGGTCCAGGCCGGTTCGAAATGCCACTCGTCGCGCAGCCGCGCGGTGTCCATCAGTGGACCCGCACACCTGGGCCCGACCGGCACCATCGGTCGCCGCAGCGCCGCCGCGACCTGCCGCATGGTGGGCGCCCCCGGCGCGGCGAGATTGACTGCGCCACTGATGATTTCGTCTTGCAGAATAGCCTGGTTGAGGAGCCGCAGTGCGTCGTCGGTGTGCACGACCTGGATGCGGTGATCGGCGGACCTTGTGAACAGCACCGGCAGAGCCGCCCGAGTCCGCAATCGGTTGTCGACGCCGCGGCCCACCACGAGCGGTAACCGGACGGCTACCCATTCGAATCCGGAGTCCGCCAGCATCCGCTCCACCCGGGCCGCGTGCAGCCCGTCGGACGTCGTGGGGCTCAGCGAGTCGTCCTCGGTCGCCGACCGCGGCGCAGCGCCGTAAACCTGCGAGCAAGAGGTGAAAACGATTCGGCCGCCGCCGTTTTCGGCCATCGCCGCGAGCACGTTGGCGGCTCCCCGGATGTGGTCGTCGCCCCGTGCCGCAACGCAGTGCGCCACGACGTTCGCACCGGTGATCGCACGGCCGACCGCGTCGGCGTCCCGGATGTCCGCGGCGACGAAACGGGCGGCGCTCGGCCAGCTCTCGGGGCGCCGACGGGCGATACCGGTCACCTCGTGACCCTCGCTGAGCAGCCTGGCAACCAGGCCGCGGCCGAGCACGCCGCCCGCGCCGGTGACGGTGATTCTCACTCGTCGTCGTCCATGAAGGCGGCGTTGACCAGGTCGTCGAGGTCCATGTCCGCGAGGTCCTTGCGGGCCGACTCGTCCTGCGGCGCGCCGGCAGCGCCGTTGCGGTCGCCGTCGCTCTCGTTGGCCAGCGCCAGCAGCAGCTCGAGCACGCCGGCCTGCCGCAGCCGCTTGACCGGGATGGACGCCACGACGCGCCGCAGCTCCTCTTCGCCGGGTGCCGCCGCGGGCTGTGCATCCTGGTGTGCCGCGCCGAGCAGTTCCTGGTGGAAGTAGCCGGCCAGGGCCGCCGAGTTCGGGTAATCGAAAATCAGCGTCGGCGAAAGCCCTAGCCCCGTTGCGGCTTTGAGCCTGTTGCGCATCTCGACCGCGGTGAGCGAGTCGAAGCCCAGTTCCTGGAACGCCCGGTCGGGGTCGATGGCCTCGGGTGTGGTGTTGCCCAGCACGGTGGCGATGTGCGACCGCACCAGATCCAGCAGAACGGCGTGCTGTTCCGCCTCGTCGAGGCCTTCGAGCCGTTGCAGCAGTGCCGATTTGGACTTGGCGGCAGCCAGCGAGTCGTCCACCTGACGGCGCGCCGGCGCGTTGATCAGGTCGACGAACATCGGCGGCAACGTTCCGGCGTCGAACTTGGCGCGCAGCGCCACCAGGTCGATGTGCGCCGGGAGCAGGAACGGCTCGTCGACAACCAGAGCGGTGTCGAGCAATTCGAGCGCTTCCTCGGACCCCATCGCCACGATCCCGTCCCGTGCGAATCGGGCGAGATCGGCCGCGCCCAGCGCTCCGGTCATGCTGCTGGCCTGATCCCAGAGTCCCCATCCGAGCGAGACGGCGGGCAGCCCGTGTTGTTGGCGGTGCAGGGCCAGTGCGTCCAGGAACGAGTTGCCCGCTGCGTAGTTGGCCTGACCGGAGGCCCCGGCCAGTCCCGCGATCGACGAGAACATCACGAAAGCCGACAGTTTGAGGTCGCGGGTCAACTCGTGCAGGTTCCACGCCGCATCCACTTTGGCCCGCATCGCCGCATCGACGCGTTCGGGAGTCAACGACGTGACCACCGCATCGTCGAGCGTTCCGGCGGCGTGGATCACCGCTGACAACGGATGCTGCGCCGGGACATCGGCAATCACCTTGGCCAGCGCTGCCCGGTCGGCCGCGTCACAGGCGACCACACGAACGTCGGCGCCGGCGGCCTTGAGTTCGGCGGCCAACTCCGCCGCGCCCGGGGCATCCGGGCCACGACGACTCACCAGCAGCAGCCGGCGCACCTGATGCCGGTGCACCAGATGCCGGGCCAAGGCCGATCCGGCCATCCCGGTGCCGCCGGTGATCAGCACGGTGCCCTCGCCCACGCCCGAGGTCATGCTCATCACGACCTTGCCGACGTGGCGCGCCTGGCCGAGGTAGCGCAGCGCCGCCGCCGCCCGGCGCACGTCGAACACCGTGGCCGGCAACGGCTTCAGCACGCCGGCGGCGAAGAGTTCGGACAGTTCGGCGAGCATCCGCTGGATGTGGTCGGGCCCGGCTTCGAACAGGTCGAAAGCGCGGTAGCGAACCCCTTGTTCGGCGATTTCGGCCGCGTCGCGGATGTCGGTCTTGCCCATCTCGAGGAACACCCCGCCCGGTGCCACCAACCTCAGGGAGGCGTCGACGAAGTCGCCGGCCAGTGAGTCCAGCACCACGTCCACACCACGCCCACCGGTGGCGGCGCGGAAAGAGTCCTCGAAGTCCAGGCTTCGCGAATCGCCGATGTGTGCATCGTCAAAGCCCATGGCACGCAGCGTGTCCCACTTGCCCTTGCTGGCGGTCGCGAAAACCTCGACACCCCAGTGCCGGGCCAGCTGGACGGCCGCCATACCCACGCCCCCGGCAGCCGCGTGCACCAGCAGCCGCTGTCCGGGCTGCACATCCGCCAGCACCTTCAACGCGTAGTAGGCGGTGGCGAAGACGACCGGCGCGGTGGCGGCGTCGGTGTCCGACCACCCGGCCGGAACCTTGATCAGCAACCGCTCGTCGGTGGTCGCCACGGCCCCGGTGCCCTCCGGGAACAATCCCGTGACCCGCTCCCCTGCCTGGAAAAGACCGGCATCCGGGGCCGTTTCGATCACCGTTCCCGACGCTTCGACACCCATGGCCGCGGCTTCGTCGGGATAGAGGCCGAGCGCGATCATGACGTCGCGGAAGTTTGCGGCCATGGCACTGGTCGCGATGCGCACCTGCCGCGGGCCCAGCGGGGCGTCCGCGTCGGGAATGGGCTCCATCCGCAGGTTCTCGAACGTACCCGGGCTGCTCATGCCCAGTCGCCACGGAACGTCGCCCGGGGGCGCCAGCAGGCCGCGCACCGCGCGGCTGCCGTGCACGCGCGCGATGTGTGGAGTGCCGTTGCGCAACAACACCTGTGGCTCACCGACCGACAGGACCGCTGCCGCCTCCTCTTCGGCGATGGGCACATCGGTGTCCACCAACACGATTCGGCCGGGATGCTCGGTTTGCGCCGAACGCACCAGACCCCAGACCGCGGCTCCGGCCAGGTCGCTGATGCGCTCGCCGGTTAGGGCCATCGCGCCGCGCGTGGAGACCACCAGGACTCCCGAGTCGTGCTCAGCCAGCCAGGCCTGCACGGCGTCCAGCGCACGATGGGTGGCGGTGTACACCGCGGCCAAGGTGTCGCCCGCGACGGGTTCGGACGCGAATACCTGGTAGGGCGGGGTTCCACCGGTGCCGAGGGCAGGCGCAGGCGACCAGTTCACCTCGAACAGCCGGTCACCGGCCGAGCCCGACAGCGCGGCCTTGAGCTGTTGCTCGGTCACCGGACGCGCCACCATCGAGGCCACCGACAGGACGGGCAACCCCAGCGCGTCGGTCAACTCCACCGACACCGACGACGGTCCGGTCGGCGTGATGCGGGCCCGCACCGCCGACGCGCCCGCCGCATGCAGGCACACGCCCTGCCAGGCGAAGGGCACCAGCACGCCGTCGGCGCGCTCCAGACTGTCGTTGGCGCCCACGATGATCGCGTGCAGTGCCGCGTCCAGTACGACTGGGTGCACGCCGAACCCCGTGGGCGACAACCCCGCCGTATCTGGCAGATTCACCTCCGCATAGAGGTCGTCGCCGCGACGCCACATGGCGGTCAGTCCCTGGAAGGCCGGGCCGTAGCCGTACCCGCGCTCGGCCAGCCGCTCGTAGGTTCCGGTCACGTCTACCTGGGCGGCGCCGGCCGGCGGCCAGGTCGACAGATCCGTGACCGGTTGTGCCGGAGCGGAACTGACGGATCCTTCGGCGTGCAACAGCCAGCCGCTTTCGGCCCGCGAGAACACCGATACGCCGCGCGAACCGGATTCGTCGGCGGCATCGACGACGACCTGTACTGCGACCGACCCGGATTCGGGCAAGATGAGCGGGGCAGCCAGGGTGAGTTCGTCGACGGTCGTGCAGCCGACTTCGTCCCCGGCACGGATGGCCAGCTCCACGAATCCCGCGCCCGGGAAGATGGCGACGCCACCCACCGCGTGGTCCCGTAGCCAGCCGTGCGTCGCCGCCGACAGCCGGCCGGTCAACACCACCCCGCCCGAGGACGGCAGGTCGACAACCGCCCCCAGCAGGGCGTGCTCACCGGGAGCCAGGCCCAGGCCCTCGGCATCGACGGCGGCGTTGCCGCTGGACAACCAGAATCGGCGTCGTTCAAAGGCATACGTCGGCAATTCGACGAAGTTCGCCTGTCCCAGGACGGCACGCCAGTCCACCGCCGCACCCGCGACGTAAACCTGAGCCACCGCGGTGGTCAGCGTGGCCGGTTCGGGCCGGTCCTTGCGCAGCGCGGAGGCGGTGGTGATCGCGACGTCGGGCAGCGACTCCTCGATCGACGCCGTCAGGCCGCCGTTCGGACCGACCTCCAAAAACCTTGTCGCGCCGGCTGACTGCGCGTAACGGATGCTGTCGGCGAAGCGCACCGCTTCCCGGACGTGACGCTTCCAGTAGGCGGCCGAGGCGAAGTCGTCGCCGGCCAGTTGCCCGGTCAGGTTCGAGATGACCGGAATCGCGGGTTGTCCGATCGGCAGTCCGGCCGCGACCGAGCCGAATTCGTCGACCATGGGATCCATCAGCGGGGAATGGAAGGCGTGCGAAACGGCCAGCTGATGCACCCGGCGGCCCTCGGCCCGCAGGCGCTCGGAGACCTCGTGCACCGCCTGCTGCTCACCCGAAATGACCAGCGACGCCGGGCCGTTGACAGCAGCGATGCTGACCTCGGCGGTCAGCAGCGGCCGCACCTCCTCCTCGGTGGCCTGTACGGCGACCATCGCGCCGCCGGTCTCCAGCCGCTGCATGAACCGGCCCCGGGCGGCGACCAGGACCGCGGCGTTCTCCAGCGACAGCACGCCGGCAACGTGCGCGGCCGACAGCTCGCCAACGGAGTGCCCCATCACGAAGTCGGGCCGCACTCCCCAGGATTCCAGCAGCCGGAACAACGCGACTTCCACCGCGAACAGCGCCGGCTGGGCGAATTCGGTTGTGTTGAGCACGCTTTCGTCGTGGCCCCACATCACCTCGCGCAGCGGCCGCAGCAGGTGGCGGTCCAGTTCGCCGACAACGGTGTTGAAGGCCTCGGCGAACACCGGGTAGGTCGCGTGCAGGCCCATGCCCATGCCCAGCAGCTGGGAACCCTGGCCAGGGAAGACGAAGACGGTCTTGCCGCCCGGTTGTGCCACACCGCGGACGACCGTGCGGACATCGTCGTTGTCGGCCAGCTCGGACAGCCCTGCCAGCAGCTGGTCCCGGTCGTCGCCGATGACGACGGCGCGGTGCTCGAAGGATGATCGGCCGGCCAGGGACCAGCCGACGTCGGCGGCGTCAAGTTCGTCGTGCCGGCCCAGGTATTCGGCCAGCCGGCCCGCCTGGGCACCTAACGCCGGGGCGGACTTGGCGGAGATGACCCAGGGCAGCACCGCGGGTTTCGGCCCCGCAGTTTCGACTGCGGGCGCGGCGGGTCCGGCTTCGATGATCACGTGGGCGTTGGTGCCGCTGATCCCGAACGACGAGACTCCGGCCCGCCGGGCACGGGCGGCCGGCTCGGCCGGCCACGGCTGCGGCTCGGTCAGCAGCGCAACCGATCCCGTCGACCAGTCCACGTGCGGGCTCGGCGCGTCGACGTGCAACGTGGCCGGCAACACCTGGTGACGCATCGCCTGCACCATCTTGATCACTCCGGCCACACCTGCGGCGGCCTGCGTGTGGCCCATGTTCGACTTGATCGACCCCAGCCACAGTGGTTCGGTGCGGCCCTGCCCGTAGGTGGCCAGCAACGCCTGTGCCTCGATCGGGTCGCCGAGCATCGTGCCGGTGCCGTGGCCCTCGACCACGTCGACCTCGGCGGCCGTCAGGCCCGCACTGGCCAGCGCGGCGCGCACCACCCGTTGCTGGGAGGGACCGTTGGGCGCGGTCAACCCGTTGGACGCGCCGTCCTGGTTGATGGCCGACCCGCGCACCAGAGCCAGCACCGGGTGTCCCAGCCGCTGCGCATCGGAAAGCCGTTCCACTACCAGCATCCCGCCGCCCTCGGAGAATCCGGTGCCGTCGGCGGCGCCGGCAAATGCCTTGCACCGACCGTCGGCCGATAGGCCCCGCATGCGGCTGAATTCGATGAAGATGTCGGGCGTCGCGTTGATTGTGACACCACCGGCCAGCGCCAGGTCGCACTCCCCCGACCGCAGCGACTGCACCGCCATGTGCAACGCCACCAGCGAGGACGAGCATGCGGTGTCCACTGACACCGCAGGCCCTTCCAGCCCGAGCACATAGGCGACGCGACCCGAGGCGACACTGGACGACTGCCCGGTCAACCGGAAGCCTTCCGCCGCCTGCGCCGCGCCGATGCCGTAGCCCTGGGTGTACACCCCGGCGAACACTCCCGTGGCGCTGCCCCGCAGCGAGCCCGGCTCGATGCCGGCCCGTTCCAGTGCCTCCCAGGACAATTCGAGGTACAGGCGCTGCTGCGGGTCCATCGCCAGCGCTTCGCTGGGCGCGATTCCGAAGAAGGCGGGGTCGAAGTCGGCGACGCCGTCCACGAAACCCCCGGTGCGGGTGTAGCAGGTGCCGGCGATGTCGGGATCGGCGTTGTAGAGCCCGGCCAGGTCCCAGCCACGGTCGGCCGGGAAATCCGAGAGCACGTCGCGGCCCTGAATCACCATGTCCCACAGGTCTTCGGGCGAGTACACGCCACCGGGGTAGCGGCAAGACATGCCCACGATCGCGATCTGGTCCTCACCGGTGACCCGCACGGCCGGTACGTCGGTGACCTCCTGCGGCAATCCGGCGAGTTCGGTCCGGATGTAGGTGGCCAGGCCGCTCGGCGTCGGGTAGTCGAAGATCAGCGTGGGTGAAAGCGAGAGTCCGGTGGCGGATTTCAGCCGGTTACGCATCTCGACGGCGGTCAGCGAGTCAAAGCCCAAGTCCTGGAACGCTTTGTCGGGATCGATCGCTTCGGGCGCGACGTTGCCCAGCACCGTGGCGATGTGGGAGCGCACCAGGTCCAGCAGCAGGGCGTGCTGCTCGGCCTCCGGCAGCCCGTGCAACCGGTGCGCGAGAGCCGATTTCGACTTCGCCGCCGCCAGCGACTCGTCGACCTGTCGCCGTGTCGGTGCGTTGACCAGGTCCCGGAACATCGGCGGCACCGCTACGGCGTGGGCACGCAGCGCGGCGAGGTCGATGCGGGCGGGCGCCAGGAACGGCTCGTCGACGATCAGCGCGGTGTCGAACAGTTCCAGTGCCTCGTGCGACGACAGGGCCAGGACGCCTTCGCGCCCCAACCGGGCCAGGTCCGCTTCGTCCAGTCCGCCGGTCATGGCGCTGGCCTGGTCCCACAGTCCCCAACCCAGCGAGATTGCGGGCAACCCGTGTGCCCGGCGGTGTGCGGCCAGCCCGTCGAGGAAGGAGTTGGCTGCCGAATAGTTGGCCTGTCCCGAAGAGCCGACCAGGCCGGCCATCGACGAAAACATCACGAAGGCAGAGACATTCAGGTCCCGGGTGAGCTCGTGCAGGTTCCACGCGGCGTCCACCTTGGCCCGCAGCACCGAATCGATGCGGTCCGGTGTCAGCGAGGTGACCACCGTATCGTCCAGCACGCCGGCGGCATGAATCACGGCGGAAAGCGGGCGCTGCACCGGGATGTCGGCGATCACCTTGGCCAGCGCCGGGCGGTCGGCAGCGTCACAGGCCGCCACCTGCACCTGCGCACCCGCGGCCTCGAGTTCAGCCACCAGCTCGGCGGCACCGGGTGCGTCCGGGCCGCGGCGGCTGAGCAGCACCAGATGCCGAACGCCGTGCTGGGTCACGACATGGCGCGCCAGCGCCGAACCGGCCATGCCGGTGCCGCCGGTGATCAACACCGTGCCGCGGGCCCACAGGCCCGGCAAAGTCATGACGACCTTGCCGATGTGGCGGGCCTGGCTGAGGTAGCGCAACGCCGCCGGCGCGCGCCGGATGTCGAACGTCGTCACCGGCAACGGCCGCAACACCCCGGCGTCGAAGAGTTCGGCGAGATCGAGCATGTACTGGTGCATGCGCGGACGCCCCGGCTCGAACAGGTCGAAGGCGCGGTAGCGCACACCCGGGTATTGCTGGGCGATCACCCCGGGGTCGCGGATGTCGGTCTTGCCCATCTCCAGGAACACCCCACCGGGGGCGACCAGACGAAGGGAGGCGTCGACGAATTCGCCCGCCAGCGAATCCAAGACGACGTCCATGCCCGCCCCGCCGGTCACGGCGCGGAACTTCTCCTCGAAGTCGAGGCTACGCGAGTCGGAGATGTGGTCGTCGTCAAAACCCATGGCGCGCAGGGTGTCCCACTTGCCCTTGCTGGCGGTACCGAACACCTCCAACCCGAGATGCCGGGCCAGCTGGGTGGCCGCCATCCCCACACCACCGGCGGCGGCGTGGATCAACACCCGCTGCCCCGGCTTGACGGGTGCCAGGTCCATGAACGCGAACCAGGCGGTGGTGAAAACCGCCGAAATGGCCGCCGCTTCGGCGTATGACCAATCCGACGGCATCGGCAGCAGCAACCGGACATCACCGGGGACCAGGGTGCCGCTGGTGTCGGGGAAGAAGCCGTACACCGAATCGCCGACCGCGAACTCGGTGACGCCGGGTCCGACCTCGACCACCACGCCGGCGCCCTCGCCACCCAGCAACGCTTCGTGGGTGAACATGCCCAGCGTGATCATGATGTCGCGGAAGTTGGCCGCGATGGCGTGCAGGGCGACGCGGACGTAACCGGGCTCCAGCGGCGCGTCGGCGTTGGGCACCGGCTCCAGCCGCAGGTTCTCGAAGGTGCCCGCACTGCTCAGGCCCAGCCGCCACGGCCCGTCGCCCGGCGGTTCGAGGATGTGGTCGACCGCGCGACTGCCGCGAACCCGCGGGGTGTAGATCTGGCCCGCGCGCACCAGCAGCTGCGGCTCGCCCACGGCCAGTGCCGCTGTCAGCGCCGAATCATCGAGTGGTGCATCGGAATCGATCAACAACAGACGACCGGGGTTTTCGGTTTGCGCCGAGCGCACCAGGCCCCAGACCGCGGCGCCCGCCAGATCGGTGACGTCCTCGCCCGGCAGCGCCATCGCGCCCCTGGTCGCCACCACAAGCACACCCGTCTCGTGCTCGGTCAGCCAGGACTGCAGCGCGGCCAGCGCGCGGTGCGTACGTTCGTAAGTTGCGGTGACCGGATCCTCGTCACCGGCGACGGATTCGAAGATCTCATACGGCGTCATAGCGGCACCGCCGGTGGCGGTTGCCGGCGTCCAGACCAGTTCGAACAGCCGGTCCGGTCCGGATCCGGAAAGTGCCGCGCGCAAGCGCTTTTCGTTCACCGGGCGGGCCACCATGGCAGCGACCGACAGCACCGGCAGACCCAGGCCGTCGGCCAGCTCGACAGAAACCGCGGACTCGCCGGCGGGGGCGATCCGCACCCGTACCCCGGAAGCGCCCGCGGCGTGCAGCGTCACGCCCTGCCAGGCGAACGGCAGCATGAGTTCGGCTGCCGGATTGGCCAGTACCGCGGCGTGCAGGGCGGCATCGAGCAGCGCCGGATGCACCCCGTAGGCGGCCGAACCGCCTGCCGCCTCCGGCAGCGTCACCTCGGCGAACAACTCCTGACCCCGGGACCACAACGCCGTCAACCCGCGGAACGCCGGACCGTACCCGTAGCCGTGCTCGGCCAGCCGCTCGTAACCGCCGGCCAGATCGATGGCGACAGCGCCCTTCGGCGGCCAGACCGACAGATCCGCGCCGGGCTCGACGGAGCCCGGACGCAATGTGCCCTCGGCGTGACACACCCACACCGAACCGCCGTCGACGTCGGCGTGCGAGTAGATCGACACGCCCCGCTGCCCGGTCTCGTCGGCGGCCGCCCCGACAATCACCTGTACCGCAACCGATCCCGAAGCCGGGATCACCAGCGGTGACCGCAACGTCAGCTCGTCGACCGCCGAACAGCCGACCTCGTCGCCGGCGCGGATCGCCAGTTCGACGAAGCCCGTGCCGGGGAAGACGGCCATGCCGGAGACCGCGTGGTCGGCCAACCATCCCTGCGCACTCGCAGAAAGCCGGCCGGTGAGGACGACACCGCCCGAGTCGGGCAACTCCACCACCGCGCGCAGCAACGGGTGTTCGCTGGCGGTCAGCCCCAGACCGGAGGCGTCAGCCCCGGTGCCCTCGCTGGACAGCCAGAACCGGCGCTTGTCGAACGCGTAGGTCGGCAACTCGACAAACCCGGCACCGTCCAGCACTCCACGCCAGTTCACGGCCACCCCTGCGACGAAGGCAGCCGCCGCCGAGGACAGGAACCGTTGCAGTCCGCCATCTTCGCGACCCAGGGTGGGGACCACGACGGGTTCGGTGTCGCACGCGCTGACGGTGCCCTCGATACCGGCGATCAGGGCCGGATGCGGACTCGATTCGATGAACACCCGGTAGCCGTGTTCACAGGCACTGCGCACCGCCTGGTCGAGTTGCACGGTCTGGCGAATGTTGCGGTACCAGTACTCACCATCCAAACCGGCAGTGTCCAAACGACTTCCGGTCACGCTGGAGAAGAAGGCGATGCGCGACGAGGACGGCTTCAGTCCGGCCAGCACCTCGGTGAGCTCGCCGCGGATAGCCTCGACCTCCGCCGAGTGCGACGCATAGTCGACGTCGATACGGCGAACACGTAGCTCCCGCTCGACGCAGACCGCACTGAGTTCGTCGAGCGCGGCCCCCTCGCCGGACACCACGACCGCAGACGGGCCGTTGACGGCAGCGATGTCGAGCCGGCCACCGAAGGGCGCCAACAACTCTCGCGCCTGCTCGGCACCACATGCGATCGAGAGCATTCCGCCCGGCCCGGCCAGCCCGGTCAGCAACCTGCTGCGCAGCGTCACCACCCTCGCGGCATCGTGCAGCGTGAGCGCACCGGCGACATAGGCCGCGGCGATCTCACCCTGGGAGTGACCGATGACCGCATCCGGGCGCACCCCGATCGACCGCCACAGTTCGGCCAGCGACACCATCACGGCGAACAGCACCGGTTGCACCACGTCCACGCGATCCAGGCGCGGAGCACCGGGGGCGCCGCGCAGCACGTCGAGCAGCGACCAGTCGACGAACTCAGCGAAGGCCTCCGCGCATGCGTCGATCTGCCGCGCGAATACCGGTGCGGTGTCCAGCAATTCGACCGCCATGCCGGGCCACTGGGAGCCCTGGCCGGGGAAGACGAAGACGGTCTTGCCGGTCGGGTGGGCCACGCCGCTGACGAAGTCGCCCGGTTCATCGTCGGCCAGGGCGGCCAATCCGGCCAGCAGTCTGTCGCGGTCTCCCCCGACGATGACCGCCCGGTGTTCAAACGCGGTGCGGCCGGCCAGCGACCAGGCGACATCGGCGATGTCCAGATCGTCACGCCCACCGATGTATTCGGCCAACCGGGCAGCCTGCGCCGTCAAAGCCGAGGCCGACTTGGCCGAGATCGTCCACGGCACCGCCGGGCGCTGCGGGCCGGCTTCGCGCAGTTGCGCGGCCGGCGCCGACTCGATGATCACGTGCGCGTTGGTGCCGCTGATCCCGAACGAGGACACCGCCGCACGGCGGGCACGGGCCGACTCGGTGATCCAGGGCTGCGGCTGGGCCAACAATTCCACTGCCCCCGCCGACCAATCCACGTGCGGGGACGGCACATCCACGTGCAGCGTCGCCGGCAACACCTCGTGGCGCATGGCCTGGACCATCTTGATCACGCCGGCGACGCCGGCGGCGGCCTGGGTGTGACCCATGTTGGACTTGATCGACCCCAGCCACAGCGGCTGCCGTCCGGACTCCGCGCGTCCCTGCCCGTAGGTGGCCAACAACGCCTGCGCCTCGATCGGGTCACCGAGCGTGGTGCCGGTGCCGTGGCCCTCGACCACATCGACGTCGGTCGCCGACAGCCCGGCGTTGGCCAGCGCCGCGCGCACCACCCGTTGCTGGGAGGGGCCGTTGGGCGCGGTCAACCCGTTGGATGCGCCGTCCTGGTTCACCGCGGTTCCTCGCACCACTGCCAGCACCGGGTGTCCCAACCGCTGGGCGTCCGAAAGCCGTTCCACCACAACGACCGCGCCGCCCTCAGACCATCCCACTCCGTCAGCGGCGCCCGCGTAGGCCTTACACCGGCCGTCCGGAGCCAGGCCCCGGTGCCGGCTGAACTCGACGAAGACCGTCGGGGTGGCGTTGACGGTCGCGCCACCGGCCAGCGCCAGGTCGCACTCTCCCGATCGCAGCGACTGCACCGCCATGTGCAACGCGACCAGCGACGAGGAGCACGCGGTGTCGACCGACACCGCGGGCCCTTCCAGGCCCAGGACATACGACACCCGGCCGGAGGCGACACTGGACGTCATACCGGTTAGCCGGTAGCCCTCGATCTCCTCAGCAAACATTCCGTAGCCCTGAGCGATGATTCCAGCAAACACACCCGTGGCGCTGCCCCGCAGCCCGCCGGGATCGATTCCGGCCCGCTCCAGGGCTTCCCAGGACAGCTCCAGCAGCATCCGGTGCTGGGGGTCCATCGCCAGCGCTTCGCTGGGGGCGATGCCGAAGAAGGCGGCGTCGAAGTCGGCGACACCGTCCACGAAGCCACCGGTGTTGGCGTAGGTCTTGTGCTGCGCGTCGGGGTCGGGATCGAAGAGCTGGCCGACATCCCATCCACGGTCGTTGGGGAACTCCGCGATGACGTCGCGGCCCTCGGCGACCATCTGCCACAGGCTGTCCGGGGAGTCGACGCCGCCCGGGAACCGGCACGACATTCCGACGATGGCGATCGGCTCGCTGGTCCGCTCCAGCAGCGCGCGGTTGGTCTTCTTCAGGCGTTCAACCTGGACCAGCGCTTTCCGCAATGCTTCAGTCGCATGCTGGAGCTGATCACTCATCACTAACCCCTCGCCTAATTTGGTCGTCTCTGACCCGCCGGATGCGGCTCTCGCCGAGTCATAGAAACTGCTGCGCGAAGCGATGCCTTGGTGCAGCATTCCGACCCAAGAATCTCGCTCGTGAGTATCGCCAACTCCGGCAGGATTTCAAAAACGTCAGATACTCCCAGCAGCTAGCCGAAGGCCGGCCGGGCACCCCGCGTACCGTGAGCCTCCTGCACTCCCTTGTACACGCGGCCCGCCGTTCATGGCGCGACTGTACCGGTCCGCGCGGTACCCGCGTTCCGCGAGCGCGTCAGACTCCCACGCGACGCCAGCCGTCCGCGGCCCTGGCCGCGCGCAACAACTCGTCGCACAATTCGCGGAGTTCGGCGGCCGCCGCGCCTTCATCCAGGGCGGTGGCGACGTCCTCCGCGGCACATCTGACCTGATAGACCCGATCCGAGAGGTCGGCGGCCTCGTCGGCCGACAACACCACGGCGTCGACGGGCAAGGCAGCGGTTTCACCGCGGGAAATCATCGCCCGCTGCTCATAGGCCCGCTGCCGGCACGACTGCCGGCAGTACTGGCGGCGGCGACCCATTCCGACGTCGGTCACATCACGACCACACCAGCGACAGGGCTGGGGCCGAAGGCGACGACTCACGCCTGACGACTTTAGTCCGATACCGGCCGTGATCCCGGTATCATGGACAGTCGCGTCGCGCACCGCGCAGCAACGTGGAAAACCGGGAACTTGTGCAGACGGTCTTAACGTTTGCTTAGACAGATCCAGAATTACGGGAGCACCAGCAGCTCGCCGGACCCAAAGGAGCAGCACCAATGGCTGATCGTGTCCTACGAGGTAGTCGCCTCGGAGCCGTGAGCTATGAGACCGACCGCAATCATGACCTCGCACCGCGCCAGATCGCTCGGTACCGCACCGAGAACGGCGAGGAGTTCGAGGTCCCGTTCGCCGACGACGCCGAGATCCCCGGCGCCTGGCTGTGCCGCAACGGCATGGAAGGCACCCTGATCGAAGGTGACATTCCCGAGCCGAAGAAGGTCAAGCCGCCTCGGACGCACTGGGACATGCTGCTGGAGCGGCGTTCGGTGGAGGAGCTCGAAGAGCTGCTCAAGGAGCGCCTGGAGCTGATCCGGTCCAAGCGCCGCGGTTAGCGAGCCGGGCGCGTAGCGGGTCGCCGCCGTCAAATCACGTGTGGGCGCGGCTGGACCGGGTGCGGTTGCGCCGGCCCTCAATGCCCCACTGGGCAACCTTGACCAGCGCCTCGCGGATGTTCGAGCCGCTCATCTTCGACACACCGATCTCACGCTCGGTGAAGGTGATCGGAACCTCGACGACGACGAAGCCGGTGTTCACGGTTCGCCAGGTCATCTCGATCTGGAAGCAATAGCCCTTGGAGTCGACGCTGGCCAGGTCGATCGTCTCGAGCACTTCGCGACGGTAGGCCCGGTAGCCGGCGGTGATGTCGTGGACCCCGACGCCCAGGGCCAGCCGCGAATAGGTGTTGGCGGTCCAGGACAGGGCCCAACGGCGCCACGGCCAGTTCCGCACCGTGCCACCGTGCACATAGCGTGAGCCGATTGCCAGATCGGCGCCGGCCTCGACCGCCTCCAGCAGCCGGTAGAGCTGCTCGGGCGCGTGGCTGCCGTCGGCGTCCATCTCGACCAGGACCTGGTAACCGCGGCTCAGACCCCACGCAAAACCTTCCAGATATGCCGCGCCCAGACCGTTCTTCACGGTGCGGTGCAGCACATGGATGCGATTAGGATCGGCCGCGGCCAGCTCGTCCGCGAGCCGGCCGGTGCCGTCGGGACTGTTGTCATCGACGATGAGGACGTGCACGTCGGGGCAGGCGTCGGTGACCCGCCGATGGATCAGCGGCAGGTTCTCGCACTCGTTATAGGTGGGGATGATCACCAGGACGCGCTGGCTGGGACTGTTGCCCGCAACCTCGGGCCCAGACTGGCCGGTGGTCATGTAGCTCCTTCATTTCGCCCGATAGACGTTCGGTCGCCCTCGTCGGACTGGCCTTCGTTCGCAGTCTCAACGTGTGCCGTCGCTGATTCGTTCGCAACTTCCTCGTTGTCCGTTTCAGCTGACGGCGTATCGGAATTGTCAGGTTCGCCCGCCGGCCCCGACCGCCTTCGCAACCGAGGGCGCCTCGGACGTGGGAACCAGCCGGAGGAAGAACTATTGTGCCGTATCGCGAAGACGATCACCGCGCCAGCTGCCCCGACCAGCACCCATTGCAGTATCGGAGCCCACCGGGTGGCGGGTGTGAGCTTGGTCTTGAGGCGCACCTGGATATCGATGTAGTCAGGAGTGAAGAAGTCGGTGCGCTTGAGTTCGGCGCCGTCCGGGGCGATCACGGCGCTGATCCCGGTGGTGCCCGCCACCAGGACGTACCGGTCATGCTCGACGGCGCGGACCTTGGCGAACGCCAGCTGTTGCTCACTCATCGCCTTGGTGAAGGTGGCGTTGTTGCTGGGCACGGTCAGCAACTGCGCGCCGTTGAGGACGGAGTTGCGCGCCGCGCGGTCGAAGACCACTTCCCAGCAGGTGGCGACGCCGACGGGGATGCCGGAGATGTGCACGGTCCCGGTGCCGGGCACGGGGACGAAGTAGCCGGCGCGGTCGGCGTAACCGGAGAGATGCCGGAACAGCCACCGCATCGGCAGGTACTCGCCAAACGGCTGCACGATCGCCTTGTCGTGCCGGTCAGCGGGCCCGGTGCCGGGGTTCCAGACGATCATCGTGTTGGTGTACTCGGGGTTGTCGTTCGTGCTGCCCGGCTTCGCGAGCAGCGTGCCGATCAGGATCGGCGCCCCGATGGCGTCGGCGGCCTTGGAGATCTCCTGGCCGGCGTCGGGGTTGACGAACGGATCGATGTCCGAGGAGTTCTCCGGCCAGATGACGAAACGGGGTTGTGGCGCCAGGCCGGCCCGCACGTCTTCGGCCAGCCGCAGTGTTTCGCTGACGTGGTTGTCCAGCACCGCGCGGCGCTGCGCGTTGAATTCGAGGCCGAGCCGGGGCACGTTGCCCTGCACGACCGCGACGGTGACCGTCGGTTCACCGCCGGACCCGACGCCCGCGTGCCGTACCTGCGGCCAGACCAGGATGGCGCCCAATAACACCAGGCAGATCGTGACGCCGGGCAGCACGACGGCCGGCGGTTCGGATCGGTCTCGGGTCGTCCCGGTGCCGCGGCCGGCTCGAAACCACTTCCCGATCTCGATTGCGATCGCCGTGAGGCTCGCACCGACCAGAACCACCGCAACCGACAACAGCGGGACACCGCCGAGCTGAGCCAGTGGCAGTAGCGGGCCCTCGGCCTGACTGAAGGCAACCGCTCCCCACGGGAACCCGCCGAACGGAACCGTGCATTTGAGCCACTCCTGGGCGCCCCAGAGCACCGCGAACCAGATTGGCCATCCGGGCAGTCGGCGCACCACCACGGCACACAAGCCGAATAGAGCTGGGTAGGTTGCGCACACCGCCGCCAGTACCAGCCACGGCATGTCACCGACCAGCGTGCTGATCCACGGCAACAGCGCCAGGTAGAACGCGACACCGAACAGGAAGCCGTAGCCCAGCCCACCCACCGGGGTGGTGGCGGGATGCTTGAGCACCCAGCTCAGCAGGGCGATGGCGACCACGGCGGCCCACCACCAACTCAGCGGCGGGAAACTCGCATACATGAGCAGCCCGCCGAAGAGCGTGGCGGTCAGTCTTGTCAGCCTCGGGCGCAGCCGGTCCCAGACGGCCGGGGTCCGCGCCATCCCGCGGCGGGCCAGCCCGCCGAGCCGGGCCGGGACGCTGGGCCGAGCCGCCGGCAACTGCTCCGGTTCGGTACCCAGCGAATCACTCGTTGTTTGCTCCGGGTCCGGTGTGCCGTCAGCCATAGATGACCGAACCCCGGTGCACGGTTTGACGGCACCGCGGCAGGGTGTCGTTGTCGTCCAGCCGGGGCAGTGCGGGGACCCGGGAACGCGGGTCGGTGGACCAGCGTTGGACGGCGTCGCGCGGTGCGCTGACGTCGAGGACGCCGGCGTCCCACACCGCGTAGGAGGCGGGCGCGCCGGGGACCAGGGTGCCGGACACCCCGTCGCGGACGCCACCGGCCCGCCAGCCGCCGCGGGTTGCCGCGGCGAAAGCCGCCCGTGCCGACACCGCGCTGCCGGGAGTGCGGTGGTGAATCGCGGCGCGCACGCCGCCCCACGGCTCAAAACCGGTGACGGGCGCGTCAGAGCCGAAGGCGAGGGGCACGCCTTGCGATGCTAACAGCGCCAGCGGGTTGAGCCGGCAACCTCGCTCGGGGCCGAGTCGCTGCGCATACATGCCTTCCCGGCCGCCCCACAGTGCGTCGAAATTGGGCTGGACACTGGCGATGACGCCCCAGGCTCCCAACTTGGCGGCCTGTTCGGCGGTGACCATTTCCAGGTGCTCCAATCGGTGTCCGCACCGAGCGACGGCAGCCACCCCGAGGTCGTCCACGACCCGCGTGAATGCGTCGACCACCGCGGTGACCGCCGCATCGCCGATGACGTGGAATCCGGCAGTCACACCCGCCTCGGTGCACGCGCGGACGTGAGCCTCGATCGCCTGCGGGTCGAGATGACGGGTGCCGGTGCAGCCGGGCGAGTCGGCATAGGGTTCGTGCAGCCACGCGGTGCGCGACCCAAGCGCACCGTCGATGAACAGATCGCCCGCCAACCCCCGCGCGCCGGTCTCGGCGATCAGGGCGCGGGCCTCGGCGGCGGTGGTCACGGTCTCCCCCCAGTACCCGATGACCTCGACGCCCTCGCTGAGTCGACGCAGGGCGTGCCAGTCGTCGAGCCCGCCGATCTGCGGCCCGGCGCATTCGTGGACTGCGACGACGCCCGACGCGGCCAGCGCTTTCAGTGCGGCCACGCGGGCCTCGGCGAGTTGATCGTCGGTCAGCAGGCCGCGGGCGACGGCCCGCACCTGGTGATGCGCATCGCCGGTCAGTGGCTGCTCAGCGGCGAAACCGGCCGCTGCGGTCAGGTCGGGGACGAGCCGCCTCAGGGCGGTAGAGGCCAGCGCGGAGTGCACGTCGACGCGGGTCAGGTAGGCGGGACGGTCGCCGAGCACCCGGTCGAGGTCCTCGGTGCTGGGCGCGGTGTTCTCCGGCCACGCCGACTCGTCCCAGCCATGACCCCACACCGGCCGACCCGGGTGAGCCGCCGCATGGTCGGCGACCATCTGCAGAAATTGCGCCCGGGAACCGGCCGCCCGCAAGTCCAGCCCGCTGATGGCCAAACCTGTTGCGCTCACATGGATGTGGCTGTCCACGAAGCCTGGGGCCACGAACGCTCCGGCGAGGTCCTGAACGTCGGCGTCGGGGAATTGTCGACGACCCACCTCATCGCTGCCCAGCCACGCGATGACATCACCCCGCACGGCCATCGCGGTGGCGTCGGGATGACTCGGGCTGTGCACCCGGCCGTTCACGAGCAGCGTGGTAGACGTCACGGCAAAACCCTAGATGGCGGGCGGAAAGCCCGAATAGCTACCAGGGCGGCTGGTCGGCGCGCGGAGCGCGGGTCAGGGTCGGCGGCTCGCCGTCGATGACGTCGATCACCTCACCGTCGATGTAGTCCCGACGCGGCACGTCGGCCGGGGTGGCGCCGGCCAGCGGGACGCGCCGGAGGAATCCGCGCAGGGCGACCGCGGTGAGGGCCGGACGTGCGGCTGCCCGGATCGGCGGCACCAGCAGCAACAGCCCCAGCAGCGTGGTGGCCAATCCGGGGACGACGACCAGCCCGGTCGCCAGCGCGGTCAGCGCGCCGTCGCTGAGCGCGGTACGCGGTTCCTGCACACCGGACCGCAGCTGCATGAACTGTCGGGTGAGCTGCAGCCCGCCCATCGGAGCCCCCAGGCCCAGTCCCAGGACCAGGGTGCCCAGCAGCACCACAACGGTCCAGCCGACGCCGATCGCCGCCGCCAGCCCGACAGTCACCATGAGCTCGACGACGGCGTAGATGAGAAACAGCCGTCCAACCATGTGACGCCAACGTCTGCGGCGCACGCCGGAGTTCCTCGAACGGTCGCGCCCCGGCTGCAGTTAGATGACGCTATGACGACGATTGAGCTCAACACGCCGGCCGGACCGATCGATGCGCTGTTGAATGTTCCCTCCGGTCAGGGGCCGTGGCCGGGAGTGGTGATAGTTCACGACGCGATCGGCTACGCACCGGATAACGAGGCGGTGTCGCAGCGGGTGGCTCGCGCGGGCTACGTGGCGCTCACGCCGAACCTGTATGCGCGGGGCGGCCGGGCGCGGTGCATCACCCGGGTGATGCGGGACGTGCTCACCAAACACGGCCCGGCCATCGACGACGTGATGGCGGCGCGCGAGCATCTGCTGGGCATGCCCGAATGTTCCGGCCGGGTCGGCATCGCCGGCTTCTGCATGGGTGGCCAATTTGCTCTTGTACTGTCGCCCAGAGGTTTTGGTGCTTCTGCGCCGTTCTACGGGACGCCGCTGCCGCGCAAGCTCAGTGAGACATTGGACGGTGCCTGCCCGATAGTGGCCAGCTTCGGCAGCCGCGACCCGCTGGGAGTCGGCGCGGCCGAGCGGCTGCGAAAAGTGACCACGGCCAAGAACATCACCGCCGACATCAAGTCCTATCGCGGCGCCGGGCACAGCTTCGCCAACCAGCTGCCCGCCCAGCCGCTACTGCGTGTCACCGGCTTCGGCTACGACGACGCCGCCACTGAAGACGCCTGGCGCCGGGTGTTCGAATTCTTCGGCGAGCATCTGGGATGACCCGGATGCGCTGGGCCGGTGCCTGCTCGGCTGTCCTGGTCGCGCTCGCAGTCACACCCGGCCGGTCCGACGCCGAGCAGTTCACCGCCGCTGAGCAGCAGGTCATCGCATTGCTACCGCCCGGGTACAGCGCCGCCTCGTGCAGCCGGGCCGACAATGCCTTTGCGGCGGGGATCGCGAGCCTGGACTGCACCGATGACCTGCACACCGATACGCCGGACTATGCGCGCTTCACGCTGTATGACTCCTTGGATGCGCTGACGGCCGACTTTTACGCCAGCGTGGGGAGCATGTCGGTGTCGTCCTGCCCGGGTGCGAACGCCTCGCCGGGCACCTGGAATTACGGACCGCACCTGAGCAGTCCCGGCGGCAAGGTCGTATGCGGAATCGTCGAGGATCAGCCGGTTGTCGCCTGGACCCGCGACTCCCAGCTGCTGCTGGCGACGGTCAACGGCGGGCCGGACCTCGACGAGCTGTACCAGTGGTGGCAGCGCTACGGCGCCGCAACGGGTTGAGTCGCCGGCGCTTGTCGCTATGCCACCCGCAGCTCGAGGCCCACGTTGTTGTCCATGCCGCCGCGCAGCTTGCTGAAAAGATTGAAGACCTTGCCGATGATGCCGTAGCGCTTTCCGATCGCGTCATAGACGAGCTTCGTCTGCGATTTGTCGAGAATGGCCGCGGTGCCGTCGACGGGTTCGCTTTTGGGGCGACCGCGCATGTCGCAGATCGCCAGTTGAACGTGCGGCGTGTTGCGAATTCGCTTGACCTTCCACGACTTTCCCTCGGTGATGACGAGGAGTCGGTCGCCGCTCTCCTTGTCCAATGCGGCCCAGACGGGGACAGGCTTGGGCCGGCCGTCCTTGGTGAAGGTGGTGAGCAGGATGTATTGCGCTTTGGCCAGGTCGGCGAAGGTGGGTGTCACGGTGTCAATTTACCTGGCCGTGGCCTGCCGAGCAGACGCGAACTCGCACCCGGAAGGGCTTCCGCGTGCGAGTTCGCGTCTGCTCGCGGGGCTAGGTGGTGGGCCAAGGCACAATCGCACACTGAGCAAAGGAGACGTGGCATGGATCTGGGCTTTGCGGGATCGACCGCGGTCGTCACGGGCGGCAGTAAAGGGATGGGCCTGGCCATCGCCGAGACACTGGCGGCCGAAGGAGCCAGCGTTGCCGTGATGGCGCGGGGTCAACAGGCGCTCGATGCGGCGGTGGCATCGCTGCGCTCGGCGGGGGCTCCGGACGCGGTGGCGATCAGCGTGGACATGGCCGACGCCGACTCGATCGCTGCGGGCTTCGCCGCCGTGGGGGAACGGTGGGGCCGACTGAACTGCGTGGTGCACACCATCGGACCCGCTGACGGTTATTTCGAGCAGATGGACGATGCCGACTGGGACGCGGCGTTTGCCTTGGGCACCATGTCGGCGGTGCGATCGATCCGCGCCGCGCTGCCGCTGCTGCGGTCCGCCGACTGGGCACGGATCGTCACCCTGGCGGCGCACTCGATCCAACGGCAGAGCCCACGTCTGGTCGCCTACACCGCGTCCAAGGCGGCGCTGGCCAGCATCACCAAGAACTTGTCCAAAAGCCTTGCCGCGGACGGTATTCTGGTCAACTGCGTGTGCCCGGGGACCATTGTGACGGCCAGCTTCACCGAGAACCTCAAGGACATCCTCGCCGCCGACGGGCTCGATGCCACCAACCCGTGGGACGTGATGAGCTGGATCGACACGAACTTCCACCACCCCTGTGACCTCGGACGCGCCGGGCTCCCCGAGGAGATCGCCTCCATCACCGCGTATCTGGCATCTCGCCGCAACGGGTATGTCACCGGGGCGACCGTGAACGTGGACGGCGGGTCGGATTTCATCTAGGAGACCGCCCGGCCAGTGAACCGGGGTCACATTCCCCGGAACTTTTGTGTGGTTCGAGCCGACTTCTTCCGTGTGAGGG
This sequence comes from Mycobacterium sp. 23, assembly GCF_048287075.1. NCBI lineage: Bacteria > Bacillati > Actinomycetota > Actinomycetes > Mycobacteriales > Mycobacteriaceae > Mycobacterium > Mycobacterium sp. 23. The sequence goes on along the minus strand of NZ_JBLVUX010000005.1, from coordinate 43,523 downwards.
ATTGCCCGCGGTCATCTGTGCGCGCGATCTGCCTCCGCCGCAAACTTCCCCGTTCCGGCACGAACGAGCTATGCACTACTGATTCCTGGAGGAGATCACGTGTCCTATGTGCTTGCAGCGCCCGAGTTGATGTCTCTGGCAGCAGCAGATCTCACCCAGTTGGGTTCGAAGGTCAGCGCAGCCGGCGCAGCGGCACACCAGGCCACGACCGGTGTGCTGGCGGCGGCGGCCGATGAGGTGTCGTCGGCGGTGGCGGCGCTGTTCTCCGGGCACGGCCTCGAGTTCCAATCGGCCAGCATCCAAGCCGCCACGTTCCGGGACCGATTCGTTCAGCTGTTGAACAGCGCCGGCGCGAACTATGCCTCCGCCGAGGCGGCCGGCGCTTCGCTTCTGGGGTTGTCCCCCAACCTCGGCCTGCTGGGTCTGGGCAATGTCGGTGACCTCAACCTCGGTAGCGGCAACACCGGCAGTTACAACTTCGGCGACGGCAACCTGGGCAGCGGAAACTTCGGCAGCGGCAACCTGGGCAGCAACAACCTGGGCTTGGGCAACCTCGGTCTGTTCAACTTCGGCCTGGGCAATGCCGGCTACCTTAACGTGGGCTTCGGCAACGGAAGCCTGGCTCAGGCAGCGCTGGAAAACAAGGTCTCATCGATCAATTTCGGCAGCGCAAACCTCGGCACCTACAACTTCGGTGACGCGAACGTCGGCAACAACAACCTCGGTGTCGGCAACCTCGGCAACGGCAACTTCGGCATCGGCAACAACGGCCTCAACAATGTCGGCTTCGGCAACATCGGGACAGGGAACATCGGCATCGGTTTGTCCGGCAACAACCAGATCGGCATCGGTGGGCTGAACTGGAGTGGCAGCGGTGGGTGGAACATCGGGCTGGCCAACAGCGGTAGCTTCAATTTCGGTTTCGCCAATACCGGAGACAGCAACTGGGGTCTGGCCAATACCGGAAGCCACAACATCGGTATCGGTCTGACCGGTGACAATCAGGTCGGCTTCGGCGGATTCAATTCCGGGACGGGCACTTCCGGCCTGTTCAACTCCGGAACCAACAACACCGGGTTCTTCAACTCCGGCGGCGGTAACTTTGGCGGCGGTCAGAACTGGGGTCTCTTCAACTCGGGCACCGCCAATTCCGGTGCGTTCAACGGGGGCAGCTTCGATACAGGCCTGTTCAACGGCGGCGACCACAACACCGGCCTGTTCAACGCGGGCAGCTACAACACGGGAGTTCTCAACACCGGCTCGTTCAGCTTCGGTGGTCTGAACGCGGGCCAGGGCAATATGGGCCTGCTCAACCCGGGCACCGGCAACGTCGGCATCGAGAACTCCGGCACATTCAACTCCGGCTTCGCCAACGCGGGCTACACGAACTTCGGCCTCTACAACGCCGGCTACTCGAACATGGGGATCTTCGATTCGGGCTTCGGCAACGCCGGCGCCTTCAACTCCGGCGGTGTCGACTTGAACACACTCACGGTCGGCGGCGGCAATGTCGGTTTCTTCAACTCGGGCGCCCTCAACACCGGATTCTCGAACTCGGGGAACCTCAACACCGGGTTCTGGAACGGCGGCAGCGTCAACACCGGCTTCGGCAGCGCGCTCACGCAGGCCGGCACCGTCTCGGGCTTCGGCAATTCGGGCGACCACCTGTCCGGCTTCTACAACATCGGCAATTACAACGCCGGCTACGGCAATGCGGGCCAGTACAACTACGGGTTCGAGAACAGAGGGAACGGGCAGGGCGGTTCGATGATGCTGACCCCGGACCTGTCCCCGAATGTGGGATTTTTCAACACCGGCACCAACGGGGTGGGCTTCTTCAACACCGGCCAGTACAACGTGGGCATCTCCAACTCAGGCTTCAACGACGTCGGATACGGCAACTCGGGAATGGTCAACACGGGGTTCCAGAACACCGGCAGCTACAACATCGGCTACGCCAACTCCGGCACCTGGAACTCGGGCTACCGCAACTCGGGCAATTACAACTCGGGCGGCTACAACGACGGCGACAACACCTCGGGCTTCTTCCGGTAGCCGCCCTTGCGCGAGCAGACGCAAAAGCCCCCAAAACCGTTGGTTTTTGCGGGCTTTTGCGTCTGCTCGCCAGGCGAAATCAGCCCTCGAGGTCGCCTTCGGTTTCCAGCAGCACCTGGCGCAACCCGTCGAGCGTGTCTGCCTGGGGTTCGGCCCACATGCCCCGCCCGGCGGCCTCCAGCAGTCGCTCGGCCATGCCGTGCAGCGCCCAGGGATTGGACTCGTTCATGAATTTGCGGTTCTCCGCATCCAACACGTAGCGCTCGCTGAGTTGCTCGTACATCCAGTCGGCCATCACCCCCGCAGTGGCGTCGTAGCCGAACAGATAGTCCACCGTCGCGGCCATTTCGAACGCGCCCTTGTAGCCGTGCCGGCGCATCGCCGACATCCACCGGGGGTTCACCACTCGGGCCCGGAATACCCGAGTTGTCTCCTCCGACAGGGTGCGGGTGCGGATGGCGTCGGGCCGCGTGTTGTCGCCGATGTAGGCGGCCGGCGCCTGGCCGGTGAGCGCGCGCACGGTGGCCACCATGCCGCCGTGGTACTGGAAGTAATCGTCGGAGTCGGCGATGTCGTGTTCGCGTGTGTCGGTGTTCTTGGCGGCCACCGCAATTCGGCGGTATTGCCGGTTCATGTCGTCGACGGCTTCGCGGCCGTCCAGGTTGCGGCCGTAAGCGAATCCGCCCCAGGCCGTGTACACCTGCGCCAGATCGGCGTCGTCGCGCCAGTTGCGGCTGTCGATCAACTGCAGCAGCCCGGCGCCGTACGTGCCCGGCTTCGATCCGAAAATCCTTGTGGTGGAACGTCGTTGGTCACCGTGCTGAGCCAGGTCGGCCTGCGCGTGGGCGCGGACGTAATTGTCCTCGGCCGGCTCGTCGAGAGTCGCGACCAGTTGGACGGCGTCATCCAGCATGGTGACGACATGCGGGAACGCGTCCCGGAAGAAGCCGGAGATTCGGACGGTGACGTCGATGCGGGGACGGTCCAGCTCGGCCAGCGGGATCGCGGCGAGGTCGACGACACGGCGCGACGCGTCGTCCCAGACCGGCCGGACACCCAGCAGCGCCAGCACTTCGGCGATGTCGTCGCCCGCGGTGCGCATCGCCGAGGTGCCCCATACCGACAGACCGACCGATTGCGGCCACTGTCCGTGGTCGGCGCGATAGCGCTGTAGCAGCGAATCCGCCAGCGCCACACCGGCTTCCCAGGCCAGCCGGGATGGCACCGCCTTGGGATCGACCGAGTAGAAGTTGCGCCCGGTCGGCAGCACATTGACCAGGCCGCGCAACGGTGACCCTGAGGGGCCGGAGGGGATGAACCGGCCGTCCAGCGCCCGCAGCACCTGCTCGATCTCTGATGCGGTGCCGGCCAGCCGCGGCACCACCTCGGTGGCGGCGAAGCGCAGCACGGCCGCGACGTCGGCATTGTCGGTGAGTCGATCCGCCGCTTCCGGGTCCCAGCCGGATTCCTGCATCGCCGCTATCAATCCGCGCGCGGCGGCCTCGGTCTGGTCAACGGAGGTGCGTTCGTCGGTGCCGTCCTCTGCCAGGCCCAGCGCCTGGCGCAGGCCCGGCAACGCGTGCGTGCCGCCGAACAGCTGACGGGCCCGCAGGATGGCCAGCACCAGATCGAGTTCACCGTCCCCTGTAGGCTTTTGGCCCAGGATGTGGAGGCCGTCGCGGATCTGGACGTCTTTGATCTCGCACAGCCAGCCGTCGACATGGAGCAGCATGTCGTCGAAGGTGTCTTCTTCGGGACGTTCGGTGAGCCCGAGATCGTGGTCCATCTTGGCCGCCCGGATCAGGGTCCAGATCTGCTGGCGGATGGCGGGCAACTTGGCGGGATCGAGTGCGGCGACGTTGGCGTGCTCGTCGAGCAGCTGTTCCAGACGCGCGATGTCCCCGTAGGTTTCGGCGCGGGCCATCGGTGGGATGAGGTGGTCGACGAGCACCGCGTGTGCGCGGCGCTTGGCCTGGGTGCCCTCGCCGGGGTCGTTGACCAGGAACGGGTAGATCAGCGGCAGATTGCCCAGTGCGGCGTCGGATCCGCAGGCCGCCGACATGCCGAGCGTCTTGCCGGGCAGCCATTCCAGGTTTCCGTGCTTGCCCAGGTGCACGATCGCGTGCGATCCGAACCCGGCATCCAACCAGTGGTAGGCGGCCAGATAGTGGTGGCTGGGCGGGAGGTCGGGATCGTGGTAGATGGCGACGGGGTTTTCGCCGAAGCCGCGCGGCGGCTGGACCATCAGCACCAGGTTGTCGGATTGGATTGCGGCGATGACGATTTCACCGTCGGGGTCGTTGCTGCGGTCGACGAACAGGTCCCCGGGCGGCGGGCCCCAGTGCCGGGTCACCACATCGGTCAGCTCGGCGGGCAGGGTGGCGAACCAGTCGCGGTAGTCGGCGGCCGACACCCGAATCGGGTTGCCGGCCAACTGCTCCGAGGTAAGCCAGTCGGGGTCCTGTCCCCCGCGTTCGATCAGGGCGTGGACCAACGCGTCGCCGTCGCCGGCTTCAACGCCGGGCAGATTTCCCACCTTGTAGCCGGCGTCACCCATGGCCCGCAGCAGTGCGACGGCACTGGCCGGGGTATCGAGGCCGACGGCGTTGCCGATGCGCGCGTGTTTGGTGGGATAGGCCGAGAACACCAGCGCGACGCGCTTGTCGGCGGGGGCGATGCGGCGCAACATCGCGTGCCGGACCGCCAGACCCGCCACCCGGTCGCAGCGCTCCGGGTCGGCAACGTAGGAGATCAACCCGTCGTCGTCGATCTCCTTGAACGAGAACGGGACGGTGATGATGCGGCCGTCGAACTCGGGCACCGCGACCTGAGTGGCGACGTCGAGTGGGCTCAGGCCGTCGTCGTTGTCGCTCCACTGCGCCCGGGAACTGGTCAGGCATAGCCCCTGTAGAATCGGAATATCAAGCGCTGCAAGGTGTTCAACGTTCCAGCTGTCGTCGTCCCCACCGGCCGACGCCGCGGCGGGCTTGACCCCGCCCGCAGCCAGCACGGTGACCACCATCGCGTCGGCCGCACCGAGGGTTGCCAGCAATTCGGGTTCGGCGGTGCGCAGCGACGCACAGTAGACGGGCAACGCTTCACCGCCCGCGCGTTCGATCGCCTGGCATAGTGCCTCGACGTACGCGGTGTTGCCGGCCAGCTGCTGGGCGCGGTAGTACAGCACCGCGATGGTCGGACCCGGCGCCGGCGCCGCTGTCCGCTCCAGCACACCCCAGGTCGGGGTCGCCTCCGGTGGCGAGAAACCGAACCCGGTCATCAGCACCGTGTCGGACAGGAACGCGTGCAATTGGCGGATGTTGTCCACGCCGCCGTGTGCCAGATAGATGTGCGTCTGCACCGCGATGCCCGCCGCGACAGTGGAGCGACCGGTCAGGTCCGCGTCAGGGGCTTGCTCGCCGCTGACGAGCACGGTCGGCACCCCGCTGGCCAGCACCGTCTCGATGCCGTCTTCCCAGGCGCGGTACCCGCCGAGGATCCGCACCACCACGATCGACGCGTCGGCCAGCAGGTCCGGCAACTCGACCTCAGACAGCCGTGCCGGGTTCGCCCACCGGTAGTTCTTTCCGCTGGAGCGGGCACTGATCAGGTCAGTGTCGGACGTCGACAGCAACAGAACGGTCGGCTCAGCCACCCCTCATTCGTACCGCAGCGCGGTCGCGCTACCGAATCGGCACGTAGGGTTCGGAGTATGAGCAGGGGTTTCGTCGTCACCTTCGCGGTCGGGTTGATCATCGCGCTGTTCGGTCTGATCTGGGCGCTGCAGGGATTCGGAGTGCTCGGCGGTAGCCCGATGAGCAACACCACCACGTGGTCCGTCATCGGTCCGATCACGGCGCTGGTCGGCGTGGCGATCGCGGTATTCAGTTGGCGGAAGCTGTCTTCGAAGTAGCCCTACTTTTCCGTCACGGAGAAACTCACGCTGTGCCAGCCGGTAGCGCCGTCGGGGACCGGGTCGGCCCGCTGCTCGGTCTGGACGGCGCCCGTGTTGTCGATGGCGCGCACGGTAATGGTCTGCTTGCCAGGGCTTTTCGCCTGCCACGGAAAGCTCCACAGCCGCCACGTCTCGTTCGAGTAGGCGGCGCCGAGTTCGGCGGGCTGCCACGCCCCGTCGCCGATTCGGACCTCCACGGCTCGCACGCCACGGTTCTGCGCCCAGGCGACCCCGCCGAACACCACCGGCCCCAGAGGCACCTGCTGACCTCTCCTCGGCACGTCGATTCGGGACTCGGTCTTGACCGGCGCCTGCGCGGCCCACCCCTGCCGCGTCCAATAGGCCTCTGCCTTGTCGAAGCGGGTCAGCTCGAGCTCGACGACCCACTTGGTGGCCGACACGTAGCCGTAGAGTCCAGGCACCACCAGACGGGCCGGGTAGCCATGCTCGACCGGCAGCGGCTGACCGTTGAGGCTGACGGCCAGCAACGCTTCGCGACCATCGGTGAGGGCCTGTACCGGCGTACCGGCGGTGAAACCGTCGATCGAGGTCGAGAGCACCATATCGGCGTCCTTGTGCACACCGGCCGCCGCCAGCAGGTCCGCCACCCGGTAACCCGTCCAGATGCCCGTCGAAATCAGTTTTCCACCGACTGGATTCGACACACAGGTCAGCGTCGCCACCGTTTCGACGATGTTGAAACGGGCGAGGTCGTCGAAGCTGTATGTGGTTTCGCGGTCGACCATGCCATGGATGCGCAGGCGCCAGTCGCGGTGACTGATCTGGGGAACACTGAGCGCGGTGTCGATCCGGTAGAAATCGGTGCTTGGTGTGATGAAGCTCGGGAGCGCAACGCCTTTCGGTTGCACCTCCGCCGGTATCGGCGGTGCCGACGACCGAGGTGGCGGGAGGACGAAGGTTCTGCGGTCGGCCGCCACCGACTGCACCAACCGGGCGATGACGGCACCCGCGACACCGCTGACGACTCCGAGTCCGAGCACGCCCAGGACGAGCAACCGCCGCCTGCCCACATCCGTCTGGTCGCTGCTCTCGTCGGGGCGCTCGGGATCAGGCGTGATTCGACGAGTGAGCAGGCGCAGGGCCGCCACACCGCAGGCGGTGCCGACAATGGTGGGGATCGTGTCGAGTGCTGTCGCACCCGGCCGCGACAGCACGGCGACGCATCCCAGCACACCACCCGCGACGATGACAGCGCTGCCGACCGGACGGCGCCCGGTCTCGACGGTCCCGGCGATCGCCGCCAGCGTCGCGATCACGATGAGCACCACGACGGCCAGGAACGGCTTGTCCAGTGTTCCGAGGGTCTGAATCGCCCATTCTTTGACCGGTCCGGGTGTCAGGTCGACGACTGCAGTGCCGACGGCAGTCCGGGCATCGGCCCGTCCACCGAACGGGATGCTGACCAGCTGGGCGACCCCGAGGGCGACGGATACCGCCGCGACCCCGGCAAGCATCCGTTCGTTCGATGAGGCGGCGACCACCGGCGCTACTCTACCGCTTTGCGGTGACTGCGATGTAAAAGACTGCAGCACAGTTGAATTCAAGAAATCTTGCGTCACCGCCGGTCATCGGCGCGAGGATGCGCTGCCCACCGCAAATCAGCAAGGGATTGGCGGGACGGCGAGGGTCGCGACGTCGTACCGTGTAGCGATGACATCTTCGGTTGCCGGAAAAGTCGTCGCCATCACCGGAGGCGCTCGCGGAATCGGCCTGGCCATTGCCAGCGCGCTGCATAGTTCGGGCGCTAAAGTCGCCATCGGGGACATCGATGAAGCCGGCGCGAAGGCAGCGGGCGAGCGCCTCGGGTTGCCGCTCGCTACGCGATTGGACGTCACCGATCGCTCGTCGTTCACCGAGTTCCTGGACGCCGCGGAGAATCAGCTCGGTCCGCTCGACGTGGTGGTGAACAACGCCGGCCTGATCACGGTGGGCAGCGCGGTCGAGGAAACCGATGAGGCCACTCAACGCCTGTTCGACGTCAACGTCCACGGGGTCATCCTGGGCACCAAACTGGCCGCGCAGCGGATGCTGCCCCGCCGCCGCGGCCACGTCATCAACATCGGGTCGCTGGGCAGCGTGTTGCCCACCGAGGGCATCGCAACCTATTGCGCGACAAAGCACGCCGTGCTCGGCTACACCGACGCGGTCCGCATGGAGACCCGCGGCAGGGGTGTCCACTTCACCGTGATCATGCCGACGCTCACCAACACAGACATGGTCGCCGGCGTCGGGCATGCGAAGGGCTTCAAGAACGCCGAGCCGGAAGACGTCGCACGGGCCGTCGTCGGCGTAATTGGAAAGCCGGAACCACGGGTGGCCATCCCTCGTTCGCTGGGGCTCACGGTGTGGGCTCAGCGTCTGATGCCGTTGGGTGTCGCCGAGGCCCTCGGCCGTGCCCTGGGCACCGGGCGCGTCTTCACCAGCGACCTGCAACGCGAGCAGCACGACGTTTACACCCGGCGGACCGGCCTCTCCTGAATCCGGAGATAGTTGAGGGCCAAAGTCGTCTGCTCAGCATGCTGCGCTACTTTCTGCGCGCCGAAGCAATGCGCGATGTAGAGCTGCCCTCGGCACTACCGGTGGCGGTACTGCCGGTATTGGCTGCCAAGGTCGTTCGTTATCAATTACTTACCCGCACGCGGTGGGGTACCGCCTACGTCCAGCGGTGGGGCGACAGGTCTCGACAAAGAGTGCTGCGCCAATACTTCGGCGACCAGGCCCACGACGTGGGAAAGTTACCGCTGTGAGCACACGCATCGACCTGGGCCCGCGGTCATTGCTGTGGCGCTGGGCGGGCGACATGCGGATCGCGTTCGAAGGGGGCACGGCCGGCCTGATGCAGACGATGCATCCCGCCATCGGCCAGGGGCTCATTGACCATTCGAACTTCTTCGACGACCCCGTGGACCGGGTATTCCGTTCCCTGCCAGGCATTCTCGGTACCATCTACGACGGACCCGAGGCGGACGAGACCGGGCTCAAGGTGCGGGATTTCCACCGCGACATCAAGGGAGAGATGCCCGGCGGACAGCGTTATCACGCCCTCAAGCCGGAGACGTACTGGTGGGCGCACGCCACTTTCCAGGTGATGGTGCACCGCCTCGCCGAGTACTGGGATGTGCACCGCCTCACCGACCGCGAGCGTGAACAGCTCTACCAGGAGGGCTGCGAGTGGTACCGGCGTTACGGCATGTCGGAATCGGTACTGCCACCGACGTTGAGCGAGTTCAACCGCGAATATGAGCGCTACTGCGCAGAAGTGCTGCAGCCCAACGCCGCTTCGGACTTTCTGATCGAGTTCATCCATCGCACCGCGATCCCCGACATGAGCGCGTCACCGGATTATCCGAGCACTCCCCTGCTCAAACCCATCATGGACGTTCTGCTGCCCACCATGCCCGTCCGCACCGCCCTGGCACCGCCGATGCGCCTGGTGATTTTCGGCGGTCTGCCCCCAATTGTGCGCGAGCGCTTCGGGATTGGCTGGTCCGGCGTCGACGAGACCAGTTACCGCGCAGTGCGCGCGACCATCAGACAGGGATGGCGCGCCGTACCCGCGGCATTGAAATGGCACGATGCCGCCCGCAAGGGCTGGCTGCGCGAACTGGGCAGCGTTCCCCGTCGCGTGTAGCCGGGTTCAGGCCCTTCGCACGTCGAAGTCGGCGAGCTCGGGCTGCCGCAGCAGCTCATGGTGGGTTTCGGGCGTCCACGGGAACAGTTCCGGCAAGCCGTCTTTGCCGAGATACCAGCTGTTGCAGCCGCTCACCCAAATGGTCTGCGGCATCGCGGCTTTCATGTCTTCGTTGTATTGCTTGGTAGCGGCCTCCGTGGGCGCGGCCGCGACCACCCGCCCGGCACGCAACTGCTCGATCCACCACATCACGTAGTTCGCCTGGTCCTCGGCGATGGGAATCAGGGATTGGTTGCCGATCGGCGAGTGCGGTCCCATCATCATGAACAAATTAGGGAAGCCCGGTACAGCGATGGACCGGTACGCCATCGGGCCGTCGGCCCAGGCTTCGTCCAGGGTCAACCCGCCTTCCCCGATGATCTCCATCGGCCGCACATAGGCCCGGGCGTCGAACCCGGTGGCGAACACCAGCAGATCAAGTTCGTGCAGGACGCCGTCCGCGGTGACGATGCCGCGCGCCTCGATGTGATCGATCGGGTCGGTGATGATTTCCACGCCAGGCTTCTGCACGGATTTGTAGAAGCGCCCAGCCATCACTTGCCGTTTGCACATCGGCTGGTAGTTCGGGGTAAGTTTGGCGCGCAATTGCGGGTCGCGCACCGAAAGCCTTAGGTTCCAACGACATTCGGCGGTGGCCAGGCGCCGTTGCCAACCCGGCTGGATCGGGGCGCGGCCGAAAATCAACCGGAAGAACCAACCCCAGAACAAGTAGGGCAACCGATTCAGCCCCGCGAAGCGCGACAGCAGCGCCTGCGTCAGCTTCGAGTAACGGGGATTGGGCAGCGGGTAGACCCACTGGGCAGTGCGCTGGAAGACCTTGAGCTGCCGCACCGTGCCGCCCAGCTCCGCGGTGATCTGCACTCCGGTGGACCCGGTACCGATCAGGCCGATCCGCTTGTCGGGCAACGACACCGAGTGGTCCCAGCGCGACGAGTGGAACGCGGGCCCGGCGAATGAGTCGCGACCGGGGATGTCCGGGTAGCGCGGCACCCGCAGCACCCCGGTCGCAGTGACCAGGACGTCGAACGTCTCCTGCCCTGCCTCGGTGGTGAGTCTCCACTTTCCGTCGTCATACTCGGCCCGGGTGACGGTGGTGCCGAACCGGATATGCGGACGAATACCGCGTTCGTCGGCCACCTGCTGGAAGTAGCGCTGGATCTCCCCTCCCGGCGGCAACCAGTGGGACCAGTTCGGGTTGGGCCGGAAGGAGTACGAGTAGTAACGCGACGGCACATCACAGGTGAGTCCGGGATAGGTGTTGTCGCGCCAGGTGCCTCCGACGTCGTCCGCCTTCTCGAAGATGGTGAACGATTCGATGTCGGCATCCTGCAGTTTGGCCGCCATGCAGATGCCGGACATGCCGGCGCCGATGATCGCGACCTTCAGTGCACGTTGCTGCATGACAGCCTCCCGGTGTTGGCGATGACGTGCACGTTACGCCGATCGGGCCGGCGTCCCCCAGAGATTCGCGGGTGCCCACAACTCCGCCGGACCCCTCGTGGACGGACCGCACGTCCGTCCGGCGGTGTTGTGCCCGCGCGACCCGCAGCATCATGGCGGGCCGCAGCAATTGAGCCGGCGGGTCGATCATCGCGGTGACCCGCATGAACTGCGCGGCGACGACGGGGTCGGACTCCGCCGCAGTCATCACCGGCTCGAGGCAGGAATTGTTGAAGCGAATCCACAGCGGTCGCGGACCCGGCACCTCTGGCAGCGCGAGATCAGACGCCACGGCGGTCTGCCAAGCGACCCGCACCTTTTTCGCGGCAGTGTGAGTGAAGCGGCGGACCAGGTGATGACCGCCGCGTCGCAGACAGTCCCGCAACACCGTCGCTTCGACGGCGGCAACCGTCATGCCCTGCCCGTAGATCGGGTTGAAGCTGCACACGGCGTCCCCCAGGACCAGCAGACCATCGGGGATCCGCCGCATCTTGTCGTAGCGCCGCCACCGGTTGGAGGGCACTCGATGGTGCACGATGTCGCCGACCGGCTCAGCGTGGCGCATCGCCGCCGCGACTTCGGGCGCGAACTCTGCTGCGTAAGAAAGTATTTCGGCGTAATCACGCGGCGGTTCAAGCCCGGCCATGGTGCCGGCAGCGATCATCCAGGAGTTGTTCTCGTATCCGATCATTGCGAACATCCGCGGCCGGCCCGGTCGCGGGAAGTGGGCGATCATGTGTTCTTTGATGATGCCGGGCGGTATGTGAACGACTTGACTGGCGTAGGCGAGTTGTACCTTGACCTCGTCCTCCGGTGGGCGTCCGTAGCCGAGTTGCTCGAGGAAGACCGGCGTGCGGGACCCACGTCCGGTGGCGTCGATGACGAGGTCAGCTGCGAGGGTCTTCTCATGGTCGGCCGGGCGGTCGATCACCCGCACCCCGTTGACACGCCGGCGATCTGGTGTCGCGGTCAGACCGACGACATCGTGTTGCTCACAGAAGGTCACCTTCGGAATCATCCGAACTCGTTGTCGCACATTCCATTCCAGCATCGGACGACTTGGTGACACGATCTGGGGCGCGGCCGCAGACCGGCCCGAGCGCACCAGCGCATGCCCGTTGAACGACCAGTCCAGCTTGGCGAAATCCCCGTCGTCCCAGGTGGTGGCCCCCTGAGCGATCAGATCGTCCCGGATGCCGGGGAAGAGCTCTTCGAGCACCCGGGTCAGCCTCGCCAGGCAGGCGTGGATCAACCGCCCCTGCGGAACCCCACGGCGGTTGACCGGCTCGTCGGGCAGGACGTCACGTTCGACGACCGTCACCCGGTCGTAGTAGTCGGACAACACCCGGGCCGCCAGCAGGCCGCCCATGCTGGCACCCAGCACCACCGCATGACCACCGTGTCGCACCATTGCACACTCCTTTGTCCATGGACTGCCACGAAGTGTGCTGCGGCGCCGCGCGGGCGCTTAGAGTAGTTGACTACTTAAATTCGGCGCGGGCGAGCACTGCAATCCGCTCCGCGACGTCCCGGGCCACCTGCTGCGCGCCGTCGCTTTCGCCCGGCACGTAACGATCGGCGGCCGCGTCGTAGTCGGCGCCGGCGATCGAACCGTGATCGGCCGCCAGTGTCACCACCTGCACCGGCCAACCGGCATGCTGCAGCGCCGACGCGAATTCTTCACTCGCAGTGGGCGGTACGACGTCATCGGCCAGACCGTGCAGCAGGGTGAAGGCAGAATGCGCCTGGGCTCCAGACAGGAGTTGGGTGACGGCACGTCCCGAGATCGGGTCGTTGGCCATGAAGGCGCCGGCCAGGCAGACGGTGTGCGCGATCGCCACGTTGTGGCGCTGCGCATCCAGCGTCAGGCCCGCCGCGGCGGCACCACCCATGGACCATCCCACCAGCACGATGCTGCCGGTTGCCCGCTCACGGGCGAAGTCGACCGAGCGCAGCAGGTCTGCGCGCCCGCCATCGTCGGCGTGAGAATTCCAGTCCGGCGCGATGACAGTGGCACCGTGTTCGGCCAGCCGCCGCGCAAGGGGCCGGACCGCAGCGCGCGCGTCACTCTGCATGCCGTGCCACAGCAGGATGGTTGGCCGCGCCTGGTCGCCGAAGACATCGACCGACCGTCCCGGGGCGTATTCGAGCGTCTGCACAGACACCGGTTGCCCGCGGATCGTGTCGACAAACCATGCCCGGCGGGGCCGTGCGAAACATGTGCACATTCTTTGAGTCAGCGCCACCCACTTGTTAATGACAATCATTTTCAATAACTATTGGCCGTCACTGAAACGAGAGGAGCAAACCAGATGCGCACGGCGTCCAGGAAATTCAGGCTGACGGCGAGGGTGGTGGTCGTCGCGGCGGCCGCGGTTTTCGCCGCTTCGACCCTGTCCGGTTGCGATGCGTTGTATTCGCAGCTGCACCAGACCGTCCCGCACGACCACGAGGGCCACATCCACTGAGTGTTGATCCCGAAGTCCGGGCGACGTCTGCTCGGACTTCGGGACCGGCACTGGCTTGTCAGTAATCTGGGCAGATGGCCCGCCTCCGCGACTCCGACGCCTGCCCGGGCGCGCTGCAGGTGCACCAGGCCGCAGATGGCCCGCTGATAAGGGTTCGGTTGCCGGGAGGCACGCTCACCGCCGCGCAATTGGCGACGCTGGCTCGCCTGTCTGCCGATTTCGGGTCGTCGACCTTGGAGCTCACCGGACGGGGCAACGTCCAGCTACGCGCGGTCACCGACGTCGTCAAGGTCGCCGGAGGCATCGCCGAATCCGGGCTGCTGCCCTCACCCACCCACGAGCGCGTCCGCAACATTGTGGCGTCCCCGCTGTCCGGCCGGCTCGGCGGAAACGCCGATGTGCGGGGTTGGGTTGCCGACCTGGACGCGGCGATCTGCGCGGAACCCGGCCTGGCCGGGCTGGGTGGCCGGTTCTGGTTCAGCCTCGACGACGGCCGCGGTGACGTGTCGGGTCTGCACGCCGATGTCGGCGTGCACGTGTTTCCCGACGGCCCCAGGCTGGTGCTGGCCGGTCGCGACACCGGCATCCCCGTCACCGATGTCTGCCAGAACTTGATCGACGTGGCGCTGAAGTTCCTCAAGATCCGTGGAAAGGCCTGGCGGGTAACCGAACTCGATAATCTCGGCGATCTGTTGCCGGGCGCGGACCTGGGTCCCGCCTTTCCCTCACTCGGCAAGGCGCCGGTGGGATGGATCCCGCAGGACGACGGCCGGGTCGCGCTGGGAGCCGCCGTGCCTCTCGGAGTGCTGGCCGCCCGCGTCGCCGAATTCCTGGCCGCCATCGAGGCACCGATCCTGCTCACCCCGTGGCGGTCGGTGCTGGTGTGCGACCTCCCCGAAGAACGCGCGGACGTAGCACTCCGCGTGCTGGCGCCGCTGGGTCTGATATTCGACGAGAACTCCCCCTGGCTGGCCATCAGCGCGTGCACCGGCAGCCCCGGGTGCGCCCACTCCGCCGCCGACGTGCGGGCAGACGCCGCGCGAGCACTGGACGCCGGTTACCCCGGGCACCGGCACTTCGTCGGATGCGAACGGGCGTGCGGCAGCCCGCTGGACGGCGAGGTGCTGGTTGCCACCGGCACGGGGTACCGGCTGCTGAGGTCTTAAGGTGAGCGAGTGCTCGACTACATCCGCGACGCCGCGGAGATCTACCGGCAGTCGTTCGCGACCATCCGCGCCGAAGCCGACCTCACCCGATTTCCCGCCGACGTCGAACGCGTGGTGGTTCGCCTGATCCACACCTGCGGCCAGGTCGACGTCGCTGAGCACGTCGCCTACACCGACGATGTGGTCGGCCGGGCCCGGGCCGCGTTGTGCGGCGGCGCGCCGGTGCTGTGTGACTCGTCGATGGTGGCTGCCGGGATCACCAAGGCGCGGCTGCCGGTGGGCAACGAGGTGGTGTCGTTGGTCGCCGATCCACGTGCGGCCACGTTGGCCGCCGAGCAGGGAACCACCCGCTCGGCTGCCGCCGTCGACCTGTGGGCCGATGAGTTGGACGGCGCCGTGGTCGCGATCGGCAACGCCCCGACCGCGCTGTTCCGCCTGCTGGAGTTGGTCGACGAAGGGGTTGCCCCGCCCGCGGCGATATTGGGTGGGCCCGTCGGTTTCGTCGGCTCCGCCCAGTCCAAGCAGGAGCTCATCGAGCGCCCGCGCGGCATGTCCTATCTGCTGGTGCTGGGCCGCCGCGGCGGCAGTGCCATGGCCGCCGCGGCCGTCAACGCGATAGCAAACGAGCGCGAATGACGGGCACGCTATGGGGGGTGGGGCTGGGTCCCGGCGATCCAGAGCTGGTGACGGTCAAGGCGGCGCGGCTCATCGGCGAGGCAGACGTGGTGGCCTATCACAGCGCCCGGCACGGTCGCAGCATCGCGCGCGGCATCGCCGAACCGTACCTGCGGCCCGGTCAGATCGAAGAGCACCTGGTGTATCCGGTGACCACCGAGACGACCGACCATCCCGGGGGCTATGCGGGCGCGCTGGAGGACTTCTACGTCGCGGCCACCGAACGGATCGCCGCACACCTGACCGCCGGGCGCAACGTGGCACTGCTGGCCGAAGGCGACCCGCTGTTCTACAGCTCCTACATGCATCTGCACACCCGTCTGACGGAGCGGTTCAATGCGGTGATCGTGCCGGGCGTCACGTCGGTGAGCGCCGCGTCGGCCGCAGTCGCCACTCCCCTGGTGGCCGGCGACGAGGTGCTCTCGGTGTTGCCGGGCACGCTGCCGGTAGCGGAGTTGACCCGCCGGCTCGCCGATGCCGACGCGGCGGTGATACTCAAACTCGGTCGCTCCTATCGCAATGTGCGCGAGGCGCTTTCGGCTTCCGGACAGCTCGACGACACGTTCTACGTGGAGCGGGCGAGCACCACGGGCCAGCGGGTGCTGCCCGCCGCTGACGTCGACGAGACCGGTGTGCCGTACTTTTCACTGGCCATGCTCCCGGGCGGCAGGCGCCGCCGTAGTGCGACCGGCTCCGTCGCCGTGGTGGGACTGGGGCCTGGTGGCACCGACTGGATGACACCGCAGAGCCGGCGCGAGTTGGCCGGCGCCACCGACCTGATCGGCTACGCCGGATATCTCAACCGGGTTCCCCCGCGCGAAGGACAGCGGCGCCACGCCAGCGACAACACCGACGAACCGGCCCGCGCCCGGTTGGCCTGCTCGCTCGCCGAGCAGGGGCATGCCGTGGCAGTGGTGTCATCGGGTGACCCGGGTGTGTTCGCGATGGCCACCGCGGTTCTCGAGGAGGCCAAGCAGTGGCCGGACGTGCAGGTCCGGGTGATCCCCGCGATGACCGCCGCCCAGGCGGTGGCCAGCCGGGTGGGCGCGCCCCTGGGCCATGACTATGCCGTGATCTCACTGTCGGACCGGCTCAAGCCGTGGGACGTCATCGCCGCACGCGTGGCTGCCGCGGCGGCCGCCGACCTGGTGCTGGCGATCTACAACCCGGCGTCGAAGTCGCGGACCTGGCAGGTCGGCGCCATGCGGGACCTCCTGCTGGCCCATCGCGAACCGGGCACGCCGGTGGTGGTCGGCCGCAACGTGTCCGGTCCGGACGAACAGGTACGCGTGGTGCGGCTGGCGGACCTGAACCCCGCCGACGTCGACATGCGCTGCCTGCTGATCATCGGTTCGTCCCAAACACAGTGGCATACAACAGATTCCGGCGACCGAGTGTTCACGCCCCGAACCTATCCGGGCTAGCCGCTGACAGCGGAGGCCACGATGCGCGCGGCGTCGGCGACGAATGCCTCGTCGGGCTGAGCGTCGTATCCGCCGGCGGCCATATCGGTGTAGATCGCGATGACGTGGGGGACGCCGGCCGGCGACCATACGACAGCGACATCGTTGGCTCGCCCGTAGTCGCCCGACCCGGTCTTGTCGATCACCTTCCAGTCGGCCGCAAACGCGGCACGGATCCGCTTTCCGCCGGTGGTGTTGCGGGCCATCCAGTCGATGAGCAGCGTCCGCTTGTCCTGCGGCAGTGCGTCGCCCAGCACCAGCTGCTGGAAGACACCGGCGATCGCGCGCGGCGTCGTGGTGTCCCGCTCGTCGTTTGGCGGGTTGCCGTTGAGCTCCGGCTCCGCCTGGTCCAGTCGACTCGTGCTGTCCCCCAGGCTGCGCAGGTAGGCGGTCAAGCCGGCGGGTCCGCCTATCCGGTTGAGCAACAGGTTAGCGGCGGTGTTGTCGCTGTAGCGGATGGCGGCATCGCACAACTCGCCGACGGTCATTCCGGTGTCGACGTGCTGCTCGGCGATCGGCGACGGCGAGGTGATGTCGGCCTTGCTGAAAGTCACGCGCTGGTCGAGGTAGGCGAGCGGATACTGGTGCAACACCGCCGCCACCAGAGGCGCTTTGAACGTGGAGCAGATCGCGAACCGTTCGTCGGCGCGGTAGGCAATCGCCGCGGCCGTGCCGCTGGCGGGCACGTAGACCCCCACCCTGCCCCGGTAGCGTCGCTCGATTTCGGCGAACCGATTGGACAGGTCCGGCGCTGGGCTCGAGGTGGCAGTCGGCTGCGTGCGACGGGCACCGTTGGCACACGCCGCCAGCGGCAGCACGGCGGCCGCCGTCAACAATTCGCGTCGGCGGAGTCGGGGCGAGCTCACGGTGTACATACCTCCATTACCCAGCGCGCGGCTGCCGCGACGCTGCCGACCGTCCTGACTCCCTCGGGTAACGGCGGTCGCTCCACCATCACCACCGGAATCCTTAGTGCCGCGGCGGCATCCACCTTGCCGCGGGTCATCTCGCCACCGCTGTTTTTCGTCACCAGCGCGTCGATGCGGTGTTGGGCGAGAATCTTCACTTCGTCGTCGTACCGGTACGGGCCGCGCGAGAGCAGCAGCCGGTGGTGTCGCGGCATCGCGGTGTCATCCGGGGCGGTGACGGCGCGGATCAGGAACCAGGCGTCGCTGTCGGCGAAAGCGGCGGCGCCGGATCGTCCGGTCGTCAGAAAGACTCTCGAATAGCGTCGCGCGGCAACTTCTTTCGCTGCTGCGGTGTCTGACGCGACGACGGTGGCCGAACCCGGATCCCAGGGCGGGCGGGCCAGCACCAGGTGCGGAACCCGCAACTCGGCGCACGCCCGCGCGGCGTGCGCGGTCATGGTGGCCGCGAACGGATGGGTGGCGTCGACGACGGCGTCGATGCGTTCGTCGCGCAGCCACTGGCGCAGTCCCTCGACACCGCCGAAGCCGCCGATACGCACCGGGCCCACCGGCAGCGCTGGGTCGGGAACCCGGCCGGCCAGCGAGCTGACGATATCGACATCTGGGTGCAGGGCTTTCGCCAATGCGCGCCCCTCGGCGGTACCGCCGAGCAGCAAAACCCGCATCAGTGTGGCCCTTTGTCACGCCGCGCTACCGAATACAGATAACTGTCGGTAAAACCTTCGGCCCCCAGCACGTCGCCGACCACGATGACGGCGGTCTTGGTGACGTTGGCCTGATGCATCTGCCCGGCGATGTCGGCCAACGTGCCACGCAACACAATCTGCTTGGGCCAGCTAGCGAAAGCGACTACAGCCGTGGGGGTTTGAGCGCTATAGCCACCGGCGAGGAGCTGCGGGACGATGCTGTCGATTTGCGCTGCGGCCAGATGCAGAACCAGCGTGGCACCGGATCGGGCGAGGGCCGTGAGGTCTTCGCCGGGCGGCATGGCGGTCGACAGGGTCGAGACTCGGGTCAAAGTGACGGTCTGCGCGACTCCGGGGACGGTCAGTTCCCGCTTCAGCGCGGCCGCCGCGGCGGCGAAAGCCGGTACGCCCGGCACGATTTCGTAACCAACGCCGATGGTGTCGAGTCGCCGGCACTGCTCGGCGAGCGCGCTGTAGAGCGACGGGTCACCGGAGTGCAACCGCGCGACGTCGTGGCCGGCGGCGTCGGCCTCGGCAAGCTCGGCGATGATCTGATCCAGCGTCAGCGGGCCGGTATCGACGATCTTGGCGTCGGGCGGGCATTGCGCGAGAAGGTCGGTGGGCATGATGGAGCCGGCATACAGGCACACCGGGCAGCGTTGCAGGAGCCGCTGGCCGCGCACGGTGATCAGATCCGCGGCGCCGGGCCCGGCGCCGATGAAGTAGACCGTCACTGCTTGGTCACCGACCATTGCGTGACGGGATACTGGGGCCGCCAGCCGGTGAAACCTCCCAGCGGTTCGCCCTGGTAATGCTGGAACCGCCGGAGCTCACCGCCAAGTCTCGAATATTGTTGCGCCAGAATGGCTTCAGACTCCACGGTGACGGCGTTGGCCACCAGGTGCCCGCCCGCGGCCAGGTGTTCCAGACAGGCGTCGAGCAGGCCCGGGCGGGTCAGACCGCCGCCGAGGAAGATCGCCGACGGGTGCGGCGCCCCGGCGAACTCGTCGGGCGCCGCCCCGCGCAGCTCGACGCTCACACCGTTGGCCGCGGCGTTGAATCCGATGTTGAGCCGGCGTCGTTCGTCGAGTTCGAACGCCACCGCGGTGCAACCCGGCGCGCTGCGGCACCACTCGACGGCGATGCTGCCCGAGCCGGCGCCGACATCCCACAACCGCCCGCCCGGCCGCGGGTCCAGGGCCGCCAGTGTCGCCGCCCGGATTGCGTGCTTGGAGATCTGTCCGTCGTGCATGAAGGCGTCGTCAGGCAGCGATGCCCTGCGACTGTCGGGCAGGTAACGGATCGCGATCACGTTGAGATCGTCGACGTCCTGGCCGGCGTCGTGCGCCCACGTGCGGGCGGTGCCGTCGCGGCGGCGTTCGTCGGGCCCGCCGAGCAGTTCCAGGACCGTGAATTCGGAGTCGCCACGACCGTAGGCGTCCAGCGCCGCGGCCAGGGTCTTTGGTGTGATGTGGTTGCGCGACAACACGATCGCCTGGCCGCCGCGCCGGATCGCGGTGTGTGGTTCGGCCGTGACCAGACTGATCACCTCGGTGTCCTGGACGTTCCAGCCCATCCGCGCACACGCCAGGGTGACCGACGATACGTGCGGCATGACCCGCACCTTTTCCGCACCGAAGAGACGGATCAGCGTGCCGCCGATGCCGTGCAGCAGCGGGTCACCGCTGGCGACGACGTGGATGTCCGGCCCGTCGGCCGGCAGGGCTTGCAACGCGGGCAGCATCGGGGACGGCCACTCCCGGCGCGGCGCCGCGATGGTGTCGCCGATCAGTTCGAGCTGCCGCTTGGATCCGTAAATGGTTGCGGCCCGTTGCAATTCGGATCTGGAGGCCGCGGACAGGCCGGCGGTTCCATCGGCGCCGATGCCGACGACGATGATCATCGCGGCATCCTGCGCCATACCGGCTGCGGTAACAGTCGCAGCGCGAAGAACATCGGTCGCAGCGCCCACGGAATCCAGACGGTGCGCCTGCCCTTGGCCAACGCTCGGGCTGTCGCGGCAGCGACCTGTTCGGGAGTGCTGGACAAGGGCGCGGGCGTCATGCCGTCGGTCATCCGGCCGATGACGAACCCGGGCCGGGCGATCAACAACTGGACCCCGCTGCCGTGCAGCGCGTCGGCCAGTCCGTTGGCGAAGCCGTCCAGGCCGGCCTTCGCCGAGCCGTAGACGTAATTGGCGCGACGCACGCGCACCCCGGCCACCGAGGAGAACACCACCAGCGATCCCTGTTGAGCGGTGCGCATGGCTGACGCGAGATGGGTGAGCAGGCTGACCTGGGCGACGTAGTCGGTATGCACGATGGCGACGGCGTGCGCGGCATCGTGTTCGGCGCGGCCCTGGTCACCGAGGATTCCGAAAGCCAGGACCGCGGTGCCGATGGGGCCGTGTTCGGCGATCAGTGCCTTCACCAGCGGGCCGTGCGAGGCCACGTCGTCGGCGTCGAATTCCTGAGTGTGCACGGCGCTGGCGCCGGCGGCGAGCAGCGTGGATTTCTGATGCTCGAGCCGGTCGGCGTTGCGCGCCGCCAGCACCACGGTCGCTGCCGGCGCCAGGCGTCGCGCGAGTTCAATGCCGATCTCGCTGCGACCGCCGAAAATTACCAGCGGACCAACGCGGGTGTCGTCCACGGCTGTGATTATTGCCTGCGCTAGCGTGAAGGGCGATGGCCAAGACCACGACCCGTCTCACCGACGATGCGCTGGCGTTCCTCTCCGAACGCCATCTGGCCATGTTGACCACGCTGCGCACCGATAATTCTCCGCACGTGGTGGCGGTGGGATTCACCTTCGACCCCAAGACTCACATCGCCCGGGTGATCACCACCGGTGGATCTCAGAAGGCACTCAATGCCGAGCGCGCCGGAGTGGCGGTGCTCAGCCAGGTGGACGGGGCGCGGTGGCTCTCCCTGGAGGGCCGGGCCTTGGTGAACAAGGAACTCGACGCGGTCCGCGACGCCGAGCTTCGTTATGCCCAGCGCTATCGGACGCCGCGGGCCAATCCCCGGCGGGTGGTGATCGAGGTGCAGATCGAGCGGGTGCTGGGCTCGTCGGATCTGCTGGACCGGGGCTAGCGCGGTCTGCCGTCTCACGTAATGGTGTAGTTCACCCATGCCCCGCCAGCCGGTCCGGCTACGGAATGCAGACGGGAATTCTGCACCCCGGTTCGGGGCAGTTGGAACGTGAAGCCTGCCGCCGCGCAGGCCGCCGGGGCATTGGCGAAGGTCACCGGAGCCGTCACAAACCAGGTGCCGGAGGCGTTCTGGCAGGCCGCGGGATGCGTGGCCGCGCACGGTGCAGCCACCCAACGGCTGTCGGTGCTTTGCAGGGTGCAGGTGCCGACGCTCACGCGGGGTTCGTCCGGCGCCCAACTCCACAGCGTGCCCTGGATGCGCCCGTCTTCGGGCAGCAGTTGGTCGAAGCCGAACAGGTTGACGCCGCAGTTCGTCATTGACTGCGCTTTCGGAGGGGTCAGGGCCGCCGGGTTGGTGGGCGGTCGGCTCGGGTTGATGAGGGCCGAGATGAAGGTGGAGTCTTCGTAGTAGCGAACGATTTTCGAGGCGTAGATGGCGGGGCCGTACGTGGCGTCGCATTTCGGATAGGGCTGGTAGTCGAAGGTCGAGCCGCTCTGCACTTCCTGGCCGTCCCAGTTGTAGACCGTGGTACCCCAATTCGGCACACAATCTCCGACGAGTACGACCTGAGCCCCCGCAGTGCGCACGTCGTCACGCGAGATGGTCCGCGGGAAGTCGGCACAACCGTTCGCGGTGATGTCGCCCGGCGCGGGATGGTAGATGAGGCTGGTGCCGTTGGGGCGGCGCAACTGTCGCTCCAGAGAGTCCAGTGCCGAAGCGTAAGCCTTGGCATCTTTCAACTGGTCCTCGATCAGGATCAGGACCACCTCGTCCGGATTGGCGTTGAGCCAATCAGTAATCGCCGGAAGCACTTTGGTGAGTACCGGTTCGGTCGTGCAACCCAGGTTCGCTTGATCGGGCCCGCGTCCGTGGCACACCGTGACGGCACGGTTGCCGAGTTGATCGATCTGCGGGATGTAGTGCAGGTCCAATTCGATGCTGCGCGCGTCGATCTCGAACTGCTGTGGCATTGACAGCTGCTGGTTGGAGTCGGCGTGGGACGGGGTGAACTGGCTGACGAGACTGTTGAACGAGTTGTGGGTGCCAATCCACTGGGCGTCCTTGAAGGGAACCGGGTTGCCCAGAGCGTATTGGAACTGCGCCGTTCGATGTACCCACGACTGCAGGTAGGCAACTGTTGCCGCCTGGGTCACCTTCGAGGCGAGCGGAACCAGGCAGAGGTTGTCGTTGACCCCGACACGACGACATTCCGCGGCCACCGCGTCGGCGAACTTTCCCGTTCCGACGCAGGGAAAAGCGAAGGGGGTGATGGCATTACAGGGTGCCGTCGGTGAAGGGGGTGTCGGGACGTCGTTGACGTCGGCGGTGACCGGTGGCGCCGACGCGAGGGCCAGCATGACTGCGCAGATCACGACGGCGGACTGCAGCCACCGGGCGCATGGGGCGCTTGACATGCGCGAAAGATTGACACGGCTGGGTCGTTGGTACGAGAAATGTTGTCGAACTGTGGGTGTGTTGAAATCACTTCGTTAACATTTGTCTCTTTGGTTTGTCGAGCACCATGAGCCACTTAGGCATCAGCAGCCCCTGGAGCCGGCGGCACCACGTTTGCCCGCCTTTGCGCGACAACTCGCGGTGAATTGCCGGCCACTTCGGGCCGGTTTAGCCTCACCACGATCCAACGACCAGGAGGGAGTGCTGATGTTCGTCGACGCTGGTCTGCTGCGCTCGGGAGGTGATCAATCTCGGCAGGCAGGTGACCACGTGCATCGAGCAGCAGGACATCTTTCGCGGGCAGAGTTGCCAGCCGCGATGTTCGGCGACTTCGCCGCCGCCGAGTCTTTCCACGAGGCGACTGGTTCGGTCCAGGTTCGCCACGCGCAACTCCTGTTGCAGCACAGTCAGATACTGGACAACACCGGCAGTTGTGCCGCAGTGGCTGCCGCGGGTTTCGCCGACATGGACGACAACAACGCGGGGACCGTGCGGGCGGTGCGGTGCGACTCCGCTACCTGAGCGTGGCGCATCTGGTCGCCGAGGTAGGCGGCGACCCATGGGCAGTCAGCAGTAGCCTTCATCGCGGTCGCCCGGCACAAATTTCGGCTCTGGCCCAAGCTTTCCATGATGCCGGGCGGCTGACGGGCGAAGCCGAGTCGGCGTTCAGTGAAGCACGGCGTCGCTTCGAGGCAGCGTGGAACCGCGAGAACGGCGATCACCCGATCAACGATGCGGCCGAAGTTCAACGCGCGACGGGTTCGCTGGGCGTGCAGGCTGCGCAATTGCCGGAGATAGCAATCGATTTGGAGCGCGTGGCGGCGATTCTGGCGGAGGCACAGCGCGCGTCGGCCGGATTGATCCGGGTGCTGGAGGGTCAGTTGGAGGCCGTGGATCGCGAGATTGGCGAAGCTCATCAGCTGTTGGACTCCCACCACCTCCCCATGTCGCACGAGATGGCCCTTGGTGACATCGTCGGTGAACTCGAGCGGCAGGCTATTGACGAAACTGCGGCGGCCCTGCGCCAGATCGAGCACATCCGGGAGATGTATTCGGACCTGTTGAACCGGTTGAAGACTCGGATGCGTGTGCGGGGTGGTTACGACGGGGCGGTCGAGGCGCTGGACGGCACCGAAGCCAGGTCGCCGCAATCACCGACGCAAGCCGAACGAGACGTTCACGCGGCACTTGCCGGCGACCAGTCGGCGGCATCGCGGGTGAACGCCGTCCTGAATTCGATTACTGCCGAGCAGCGATCGGG
The DNA here is from genome assembly GCF_048287075.1 of Mycobacterium sp. 23. NCBI lineage: Bacteria > Bacillati > Actinomycetota > Actinomycetes > Mycobacteriales > Mycobacteriaceae > Mycobacterium > Mycobacterium sp. 23. Next base: position 19,109 of record NZ_JBLVUX010000005.1, on the reverse strand, counting down.
CCAAAAGCCACTGACGCCGGAGCAGGCATCGGTGCTGAGCCAGTTGCAGGCGCAACAGCACGGGATGTCGATCAACGCGCTGTGGACTGCTGAGCAACGTCTCGGTGACCAGCGGGAGATGATCGCCAATTCGTGGCAGCTGATGAGCAACCCCGCTCTTGCCTTCCCCCGGACCGACCTCAAGCCCGGTGCGATGCAAGGACACGAGATGGCAAGGGGCGGTGAGGCGCAGTTGCCGGAGTATGTGCAGGGCCTGAATTGGGCGTGGCCGGCCTACCTTCCGCAGCTCGGCCTGATTGCGAACATCATGAAAGCAGGCAATCCGGTGTTCCAGACGAATACAGACCTAGACCGGCGAATGATTCGCCATGCGGGCGAGGTCATGAACCTACTGCCGTGGCAACTTGACCTCGCCGGCACCGACGGTCACGAACAGACTGACCGAATCATGGGTTCGGTTGTGGCAGATCTCTTTACGGCGGTATCGGCGGATCACCCCGTAGTCCACGGCATGGTAACCAGCTCGGAAGGAAACGCATTCCTGGACAACATGTCTCGACACTTCTGGTCGGACGGGGGGAAGAGCGCCGCCGCACTCTTCGAGTGGGTTGAGGGCGCTGCACGGGGACCCGAGGCGAAACTCGCCGCCGAAACGGCCAGGTGCTACGGCTTGTATCTAGGTGAGCACGGTGCCGACCTGATGCGCCTTCCCGGTGGACATTCGATGGGTGAGGTGAACCCGCACCTGGTGCGGGGCATGGCACACGGGCTCACGCCCTATATGAGCAATATCGCAGGTGTGCCGGGCGGTTCGCCGGACTTCGGCAACTTTCACGACTCTCCGAATGAAGTGGAAAGCGGAAAGATGCCTTTCGCCAAGCGTGTCTTTTCGGTTCTGAGTACGGACAAGGTGGCCTCGGACTACTTCAACGGTGCCGCCGACCGCCAGGCGCTGCTCGCCGAGGCGGCCTATGCTCGGGAATTAACAAGTCACGCAAACGATCTCAACAGTTACAACGAAAACCTGCACAACGCCATGACGTTGCGCGGGTTGGTCAACTTCGGCATCGACAGCGCAACCCGTGCCGAGGTGGACAACCATGCCGTGAGCCAAGACGCGGCCCAGCAGGCTTCCTACGACCAGCGCAAGACCGCGTATGAAGCCGCCGCGCGGGCGATTACCGGCGCAGTGGGCCTGGTACCCGAGGGCGGTCCCGTCATCGGCACGGGGCTCGGGGTCGCCGCCATCATTGCCGAAAGTGACTTCCTCGGACCGGCCCCCACCGCGTCGTCCCCGAGCGACTACTCCATGCCGTACATGTCCATCGGCTCGGCCGATCGCGAACTGTTGAATGCCGTCATCGCTTCCGGGCAGCGGGTCGCCATCGAGCCCAGTTTCCTGATAGGTGGCCGGATCGGCACGCCGGACGAATTGGCCGGCAGCATCCCGAATCTGACGTCGGCCCACTACGACCACGTTCTCAACGAGGCTTTGACCGAGCTCTTCGCGCAGAGTTTCGGCGATGCTCCAGGACGGCCGTTCATACCCGACCAAGACATGATGAACCGTTACAACCAGTTCGCGAAGGATTCGAGTCCACCGGGCCGCTAGGCCGCTGCACCTCGCGAAGAGTGAGTAACCAAAACCCGCGAAGGGCGATAGCATCCCCACGTGCCGAACGCGCCACTGGCTGACCGCCGCCCTGACGCAGGTCAGGCACTCGGAAGGACGCGATGAGCGGAGACGACGACCAGCTGCGAATCATCCTGGGCCAGCTGTCGCAGCTGTTGGGAATTCCGCCGCCGCCGATGATCACCCCCGATCAGTTGGCCTCCGGGGCGTCGAGCATCAGCCAACTGCTGCGTGCCCTCGGTGCAGCGGCCAATGCTGGCGACGCCGACGACTACGGCGAGGCCCTGTCCGGGCACAACGAGCGCGAAGCCAAGACCTCCGATGCGCTGACCAAGTTCCCGGCTAATGAGGAGCAGGCCGCCGCGCAACTGGCCGGAGTCGGCGGCTCCGGTGAGATGAGCCAGATGCTGCAGCAGATGCCGCAGATGGCCTCCGGTATCGCCGGGGGTATCGCCGGTGTGCTCGGGGGTGTGCTCCAACCACTGAGTCAGATCCCCCAACAGCTCGCCCAGGCCGGTCAGCAGGCCATGCAGGCGGGGATGGGCATGATGCAGCACGGCGCCGGCGCGGCTGAAGAGGCGCCCGAGGAGCTCGGCGGCGCCGAAGGCGGATTGGGCGGTGCGGGTGGCGACTTCTCAGGAGCCGGCGGCGGTAGCGGCAGTGGCGGCGGAGGCGTCGAAGGGACGACGCCAACGGCGATGCTGGGCCCCCCGCCGACGCCCTCGGCCGGCACCGTGCCGGCTTCGTCGCAGGGTGTGACATCGGCGCCTGCTGCCGCACCTGAGCCGGCGCCAGCTCAGCGCGGAGCGATGGGCGCGATGCCGATGATGCCGCCGGGGGGCATGCACGGGGCGGGTGGGGCGAGCGGTGAGGCCAAGCCTGACACCAAGCGCATCGTGGGGCCGACAGTGAAAAACGGGGCGCCGGTATTATCTGTAATCGCTTTGGGGGTGTGTAGGACTGTTACCCGCGTGCGTTTGGGGGTCGGTTTCCTTTGTTGGGGACAGTGTTATCTGTAGTGGTGTCACCGACGTGTTGTGGGTTCGTGGCGGGAACCGGATCGGCCGGCTGGGCGTCTAAACGGGGTATGGATGCTGAGGAGCGCGAAGCCTTTGTGAATGATGGGTTGGATCCGGACGACACGAGCGTTGTTGCCGCGATTGATTTGGTGCGGTGGGAGTTGTCGTTGCTTCTCGGTCAGGACGATTGACTGCTGAGCTCGTCGGCGAGGGCCTGGACGCGGGTGTTGATGTCGTCGCGGATGATTCGCATGCGCTGGATGCCGTCGATACCGCGTAGGGAGGGTTCGTCGGTATCCCAGCGTTGAATGCGGGTGCCGGGGTGGTCGGCGAGGTGGGCTTGGCTGCCGACGATGATAACCAGGTCGGCATCGTCGATCATCTGGTCGGTCAGTTGGGTGGGCTGATGGTAGGTGATGTCGACGCCAACTTCGGCCAGCACCTGCGCTGAGAGAGCGTTGACCGCGGTCTTGGCGTGCGTGCCGGCCGAGGCGATGTGGATGTTGGGTGCGGAGAGGTGGCGCATGAGTCCGGCGGCCATGACGGATTTTCCGGCGTTACTTACGCAGACGAACAACACAGATATGTCAGCCATAATGGTTGTGTCCCTTGGGGTTTTCGTCGGCTAGTTGGTGACGGGCACGTTGAGTTGGGCCAGCAGCTGGTGGATGCGTTGGTCGATCTGGTCGCGGATCGGGCGGACAGCGTCGAGGCCTTGGCGGGCCGGGTCGGGCAGTTCCCAGTTTTCGTAGCGTTTTCCGGGGAAGATCGGGCAGGCGTCGCCGCAGCCCATGGTGATGACGACGTCGGCGGCTTGCACGATTTCGTCGGTCCAGGGTTTGGGGTATTCGCTGGTGATGTCGATGCCGACTTCACGCATGGCTTCGATGGCGGCGGGGTTGATCTCGCTGCCGGGTTCGGATCCGCCCGACCAGGCGAGCGCGTTGTCGCCGGCGTAGTGGGTGAAGAACCCGAGTGCCATTTGGGAGCGGCCGGCGTTGTGGGTGCAGAGGAACAGCACGGTGGGTTTGCCGTCGCTGATCTTGCCTTCGACCCGTGCGAGGGCGTGCAGGCGTTGGCGGGCGAATCGTTCGGCCAGCAGGGGCAGGAAGTTGGCAATGGTGGCGCGGCTGGCGAATTGGTCATACGAGGAGCCGAGATACCGTTCGATGGTTTCGGTGCCGAACGTGTCGGCGAACTCAGATTCCAGCCGGGTGGCGGCAGTTTTCAGCGCGAGTTGTTGGTCGATGGAAAGGTCACCGCGTAGCTGATGGGTCACGGGGCTGTCGGTCATGGTCGATCATTCCGTTCTCGTCGAGCCGGTGGTGGGCACGTGTTGGGAGGTGTGATGGTGGAACCGTTTCCGCAGGGCTAGCGAGACATAGACCAGGGCGACCAGTACCGGAACCTCGATGAGTGGGCCGACCACCCCGGCCAGGGCTTGGCCGGAGGTGGCCCCGTAGGTGGCTATCGCCACCGCGATGGCGAGTTCGAAGTTGTTGCCGGCGGCGGTGAATGCCAGCGTTGTTGTGCGCTCGTAGCCGAGATCCAGCAGCGTGCCGAGCAGGTAGCCCCCGCCCCACATGATCGCGAAGTAGGCCAACAATGGGAGGGCGATGCGGGCTACGTCCCACGGTTGGTGGGTGATCTGATCGCCTTGCAGGGCAAAGAGAATCACGATGGTGAACAGCAGCCCGTAGAGCGCCCACGGCCCGATCCGCGGCAGGAACTTCGACTCATACCACTGGCGGCCCTTCGTCTTTTCTCCGAGGCGCCGCGAGAGGTAGCCGGCGGCCAGTGGGATGCCGAGGAAGATGAGCACGGATTTGGCGATCTGCCAGGGTGAGGTGTCGATGGTGGTTTGTTGCAGGCCGAGCCAGCCGGGCAGCACCGTGAGGTAGAACCAGCCCAGCACGGCGAACATGATGACCTGGAAGATCGAGTTCAAGGCGACCAGGACGGCGGCGGCTTCACGGTCGCCGCAGGCCAGGTCGTTCCAGATGATGACCATGGCGATGCAGCGGGCCAGGCCGACGATGATCAGGCCGGTGCGGTATTCGGGCAGATCCGGTAGCAGCAGCCAGGCCAGGGCGAACATCAGCGCCGGGCCGAGCACCCAGTTCAACACCAGTGAGGAGAGCAGCAGTTTGCGGTCGCCGGTGACGGTGTCGAGGCGGTCGTAGCGGACTTTAGCCAGCACCGGATACATCATGATCAACAACCCGAGCGCGATCGGCAGTGAAATGCCGTCGATCTGAACCTTGTCCAGCGCGCTGTTCAGGCCGGGGATCCAGCGCCCCAGCAGCAGCCCGGCGACCATCGCCGCGCCGATCCAGACCGGCAGGAACCGATCCAGGGTGGAGAGCTTGCCGACCGGTGTCGACGTCGTGGCGGTGTCGGTCATGCCGGCACCCCAGCCGAGGTGCCGAGCAGGACGGTCAGGCTGGCCAGCGCGTCGGGCACGACCGCGTAGTACACCCACGACGCTCGACGCTCCGATGTCAGCAGGCCGGCGTCGCGCAGGACTTTGAGGTGATGGCTCACCGTGGGCTGGGAGACCTCCACCCCGACCGAGATGTCACAGACGCAGGCCTCGCCGCCGGCGTGGCTGGCGATCGCCGAAAACAGCTGCAGCCGCACCGGATCGGCCAGGGCTTTGAGCTTGACCACCATATCGATGGCCTCAGCTGCTGTGAGGGGTTCGCGCAGCAGGGCCCCGGGTGGGCAGCACGTCTCGTCGTCGACCTGGACCGGTGATTTCGACATACATCAATATTGATACTCATCGAATCCATCGTCAAGTCGGGTGGTCGATCGCGGAGGGCCCACCATCATGGCGATGGTGGGCCCTTGGTGCCGCGAGTTGGGTCAGCAGCAGGACGTGGTCTTGGCCGTTTCAGGCTCGGCCTCTGCGGCAGCGGTGCCGCCACAGCAGACGCCACCACCCTGGTCAGCCTCGCCGCCGGCGAGCAGCTGGGGACTGGTGCCGAACGTCTCGGAGTCGGCCAGCACGGTGTAGACCTCCCATTTCTCGCCGGCCGGGCCGGTGACCCAGACCTTGTCCTGGGTGGCAAAACAACAGGTGGTGCCGATCTCCTCGTCGGTGAACAGGCCTTCGCCGGTCAGTCGGGCGATCTCGGCGTGCACCTTCTCGCTGGACTCGACCTCGACACCGAGGTGGTTGATGGTGCCGCCCTTGCCGGGGTTTTCCAGCAGCACCAGCTTCAGTGCCGGCTCGGTCACCGCGAAGTTGGCGTAGCCGGGCTTCACCTTGGCCGGGGAAATGCCAAACAGTTTGGTGTAGAACGTGATCGCCTCGTCGAGATCGTCGACGTTGAGCGCTAACTGAACACGGGACATGATCCACCTCCACTGAGGATGAGACATATATCGAACTGACGCGTCCCGCTCAGAATGCCACCTTTTCGATATATGTCAAGAATTGTGGCAGGATGGTTGTCATGCCCAAAGCGTTGCCCGTGATCGACATGTCCGCCCCGGTGTGCTGCGCCCCGGTGGCCGCCGGGCCGCTCAGCGACGCCGATGCCCTGGAGGTGGCGATGCGGCTGAAGGCGCTGGCCGACCCGGTACGGGTGAAGATCATGTCGCTGATGTTCAGTTCGCGCCCCGGGGGGAGACCAGCGCGCATCTGGCCGCGGTGCTCGATCTGGCCGAATCCACCGTGAGTCATCACTTCGGGCAGCTGCGTAAGGCCGGGCTGGTGATCTCCGATCGGCGCGGCATGAACGTTTTTCACCGGGTGAAACCCGAAGCCCTGCAAGCCCTGTGCGTGGTGCTCGACCCGAACTGCTGCACGTAGCCCAAGGGGCGCTGTCGGGGTTGCTTTCGAGGGGTGCGGTCACCGTGGTGAATAGCCCCGCGGCGGGCCGTCACGAGTGGCGCGGCGAAGGGTCGGCGCAGTCGGCCGAGCAGAACCACCAATCCCGGCCGCCGTGGTGGCGGTGAGCGGGTGCGGTCGCCGGGTCGATACGCATGCCGCAGACCGGGTCACGCGGATAACGGGCCGCGGCCAGCGCGATCCGGTGCAGCGGGACCGCGGTGGTGATATTGCGCAGCACCGGCGCACCGATCGGTGTGGTGGGCAACCCGATCCCGGTGGCCGCCGGCACGATCGCGTCGGTCAGCACCGCGTCGCCGGCGCCGGCCAGGGCGGTGATGCGGGCGGCGATATTGACCGCATGCCCAAAGAAATCGCCGCCGCGGCCGATGGCGGGCCCGTGGTGGATGCCGGCCCGTATCGGCAGAAATCCGTCGGCAGCGGCCACCCGGTCGGCCAGGACGGTGATCGTGGCCATCATCTGGCTGGGGGTGGCGGCGGCCAGCATGACCGCATCCCCAATCGTCTTCACCACCTGCACCCCGGGCCCGAGGGCGGCGTGGGCGAGGTCGGCCAGCCGCGCCGCCAACTGGGCGGCCTCCCGATCGCCGCAGGCCTCGGTGAGCACGCTGTAGCCGGCCAAGTCGACGAAGGCCACCGTCACCTCCACCGTGGTGAAGTCAATGGTGGTGTCGGGCAACATCATTGGCCCCGCATCATCTGACGATCGCGGATGCGGCCGATCCACGGCAGGAAGCGGCCCACCGTAGCGGCGTAATCGGTGTAGGCGCGGCCATGGACCCGGCGCAGATAGGGTTCCTCCACCCCACGCACCTGCACCTCGATCCCTACGACCGCGATCACCAGCCCGGCGATCGCCACCAGGTTGCCCACCATCAGCGCCAGGCCGATCAAGGTGACCAGCAGCGCGGTGAAGATCGGGTTGCGCACCAGCGCGAACGGGCCGGTGGTGACCAGCTCGGTGGTTTCGGTGTCGTCGACCCCGATCCGCCACGACGCCCCCAACCCCAACTGCGCGACCAAGGTCAGCACGATCCCGCCGGCCACCACCACGACCCCGAACCCCTGCACCCATCCGCGGTCGAAAACGCCCAGGGCAGACAGGCCGGCCAGGGCGGCGGCCGGTGCCCCGACCCCCACCAGCAGATACCCCACATCGGCGACCGCCAGCGCCCACCACTCCAGCGTCGGCTCGGGGCGCCAACCGCGCCGGTTGCCGCTGTCACCGGTGCGGGCCAGCTGAATCCGGCGCCGCCACGCCCCGATCACCAGCATCAACACCACAAACAAGCCCAGCGCCGCATAGGCCATCGCGCACGCCCCCTTCCCGGCCGGCTTGACCAAACCCACCCCGGCATCGTTGCTTGGCGATGTTGCCCGGCTTGACCGATCAATGATGTGTGACGCTATCATCGTCGTGTGGCGATGAAAAGTGGTGTGGTCGAGGCCCCGGTGTGCGGGAGCTTGGATGCGGCGACGGCGTTGTTTCACAGCCTGTCCGATGGCACCCGGTTGGCGATCCTGCGGCGGCTGGCCGTGGGTGAGGCCCGGGTGGTGGATCTGACCGGCGAGCTGGGGTTGGCGCAGTCGACGGTGTCGGCGCATCTGGCCTGCCTGCGCGACTGCGGCCTGCTCGATTACCGGCCGCAGGGCCGGGCCTCGGTGTACCGGCTGGCCCGCCCGGAGCTGTTGGAGATGTTTCGCGCCGCCGAAGCGGTGCTGGAGGCCACCGGCAACGCGGTCGCGTTGTGCCCCAACTACGGCCACCCCACCACGCGGAAGAAGGCAACACGATGAGCGAAGCGTGCGGCTGCGGCAACGACCGCGACGAGGACGAACGCGAACCCGAACGGCTCTGGGAGGTCAGCGAACTACGCGCCGCCGCCGCGGCCGGGGTGCTGCTGCTGGCCGGCTACGTCGTGGGCTGGACCGACGGGCCGCGGCCGATCGAAATCGGCCTGTACGCGCTGGCGTTGGCGATCGGGGCTGCGACGTTCGTGCCCTCGACCGTGCGGCGGCTGGCCAAAGGCCAGATCGGGGTCGGCACGCTGATGACGATCGCCGCGGTCGGCGCGGTGATCCTCGGCGAGGTCGGCGAGGCCGCCATGCTGGCGTTCCTGTTCTCGATCAGCGAGGGGCTGGAAGAATACTCACTGGCCCGCACCCGCCGCGGCCTGCGCGCATTGCTGTCACTGGTGCCCGATCAGGCCACCGTCCTGCGCGACGGCACCGAAACGGTCGTTGCGCCCAACGAGTTGCGGGTCGGCGATCGGATGCTGGTCAAACCCGGCGAACGGGTCGCCACCGACGGCACCATCGTGTCGGGGCGCACCGCACTGGATGTTTCGGCGATCACCGGCGAATCCGTACCGGTGGAAGCCGGGCCCGGCGGTGAGGTGTTCGCCGGGTCGATCAACGGCACCGGCGTGCTGGAGGTCGAGGTCACCAGCACCGCCGCGGATAACTCCCTGGCCCGCATCGTGGCCATCGTGGAAGCCGAACAATCCCGTAAAGGTGAAGCCCAGCGCCTGGCCGACCGCATCGCCAAACCCCTCGTCCCGGCCATCATGATCGCCGCCGCCGCGATCGCTGCCATCGGGTCAATCCTGGGTGATCCGGTGGTGTGGATCGAACGCGCCCTGGTGGTACTGGTCGCCGCGTCGCCGTGCGCGCTGGCGATTTCGGTGCCGGTCACCGTGGTCGCGGCGATCGGCGCGGCCAGCAAGCTCGGTGTCCTGGTCAAAGGCGGCGCCGCGCTGGAAGCCCTCGGCGCGGTGCGCACCATCGCCCTGGATAAGACCGGCACCCTGACCGCCAACAAACCCACCGTCATCGACGTGGCCACCACCAACGGGGCCACCCGCGAACAGGTGCTCGACGTGGCGGCCGGGTTGGAGGCGCGCAGCGAACATCCCCTGGCCGCAGCGATCCTCGCCGCCACCGATGGCCCGGTCCGCCCGGCCGAGGATGTCGAAGCGGTCACCGGCGCCGGGCTCACCGGCCACCGTGACGGCCGCCGGCTGCGGCTCGGGAGACCCGGCTGGCTCGATGCCGGCCCGCTGGCCGACCAGGTCGCCGCGATGCAGGCCGGCGGCGCCACCGCGGTCCTCGTCGAAGACCACGACCACCTGATCGGCGCGATCGCGGTGCGTGACGAACTGCGCCCCGAAGCCGCCCACGTCGTCGCGGCGCTGCGCCGCGGCGGCTATCGGGTGGCGATGTTGACCGGCGACAACCCAGCGACCGCGACCGCCCTCGCTGAACAGGTCGGGATCGACACCGTGCATGCCGACCTGCGACCCGAAGACAAAGCCGCCCTGATCGCTCAACTGCGCCAACAACAATCGACCGCCATGGTCGGTGACGGCGTCAACGACGCTCCCGCCCTGGCGACTGCCGACCTGGGCATCGCCATGGGGGCGATGGGCACCGACGTGGCCATCGAAACCGCCGACGTCGCCCTCATGGGCGAAGACCTGCGCCACCTCACCCAAGCCCTCGATCACGCCCGCCGGGCCCGGCGCATCATGCTGCAAAACGTCGGACTCTCCTTGGGCTTGATCACCGTACTCATCCCGCTGGCCCTCACCGGAATATTGGGGTTGGCCGCCGTCGTCGCGGTGCACGAACTCGCCGAGATCGTCGTCATCGCCAACGGCGTCCGCGCTGGGCGCACCAAACCCCTCGACGAGGAGATCGCTGCCGCCCAGCCGGCCACCGCACCAGCGCCAACCGCAACGATCCGTTGACCGTCGCGCCCGAACACCGAAAAGATGGTGGTCAGGTGCTGTGGTGGGGTGCTGCCCCGGTCGAGCACGGCGTGCCAGCGTGCCTGGCCATGCAGGGTTGCATTCCGTACCTAGGTACAGGTTTATCGTCGAGCTATGGCGTTCGATGAACCCCCCGGCTGGGTGCCCGAGTCGTGTTCGTTACCGACGGCCGAGCAACCGCTGCGGGTGGCCGAGTTCGACCGGTTGTTCGGTCAAGCAGTGCTGGGTTGGGACCGACCCAGTGCCACCCGGTTGGACCTGGCCCTGGCCGCCGATGCCGAGGACGACGCCCGTGACCTGGCCGCGCGTGAAGTCGGCTGCTGCTCGTTCTTCGGCTTCGAGTTCGACTCGGACGGGTCGAATGTGGTCATGCGCATCGAGGTGCCGCCGTCGCGGGCCGAGGTGCTTGATGCCGTGACCGAGCGGGTCGCAGCAGCTGTGCGGGGCCCACGGTGAACGGGACGGGATTGCGCAGCGGGCAGGTCGCGGCCGCGGCGGGGGTGAACATTGACACGCTGCGCTATTACGAGCGCCGCGGTCTGCTGCGTGAGCCGCAACGGTCGCTGGGTGGGCATCGGCTGTATCCGCCGGAAACGGTCACCATGATGCGGGTGATCAAAGCCGCCCAGCGTTTGGGCTTCACCCTCGACGAAGTCGCCGAATTGTTGGCCGCCACCCGCCTCGGTGGCCGTTCTGATGTGGGGCTGCAGGCACGGGCCGCGGCCAAGCTGGCCGAGGTCGACGAGAAATTGGTCGAGCTGACCGCGGTGCGCGACACGCTGCGCGCCGCGCTGGCCGCCGGCTGTGACGATCTCCTGGCATGCGTCGAGAGTCCTTGCTGCCCACTGCCATTCACTACCGGGAACGATAGCGCGATGGGAGGTGGCACCCAGGGGTGCTGCAGCCCCTCAACGTCGGGCCCGATCGCCTAGGGTCACCGATCATGGTGGTGCGTTCAATCCTGTTATTCGTGCTGGCCGCGGTAGCCGAGATCGGCGGTGCGTGGCTGGTATGGCAAGGCGTCCGCGAACAACGCGGCTGGCTGTGGGCCGGGCTGGGAGTGATCGCGCTCGGCGTCTACGGGTTTGTCGCTACCCTGCAGCCCGACGCTCACTTCGGCCGGATTCTGGCGGCCTACGGTGGGGTGTTCGTCGCGGGATCGCTGGTCTGGGGCATGGCGCTGGATGGGTTTCGGCCCGATCGCTGGGATGTGATCGGGGCCCTGGTCTGCATGGCCGGGGTGGCGGTGATCATGTACGCACCCCGCGCACACTGACACCCTCTTCACGAGGCGGTGAGGCTGTGATCGAGTTCCTGCCGGACACGACCGGCAATGTCGTCGGGATCAGTTTTCGCGGCAAGCTGTACCGAGGGAGCTACCGCGACGTGCTCGCGCCGCGCATCGAGTCGTTGTTGGAGCGCTTCGCGTCACTGCGGGTGTTGATCCTCATCGACGAATCGTTTAGGGGCTGGAGTGTTCCCGCGGCGTGGGCCAACACGGTTTTCGACGTCAAGCACCGACGGGACTTCGACAAGATCGCCATGGTGGGTGCCCCGACATGGGAGGAATGGTGCGTAAAAGCACCCGCTACGTTGCTGCTGCGCGGCGAACTGCGGACTTTCCCCCGCAGTCAACTCAACCAGGCATGGGAGTGGCTGCACTCATAGCCACCCGTTCGTCGATTCGTCGACTCGGCCACTGCCTCACCTCAGACGACAGTCGACCGACGACGATTGCGGTTCCGCAGACGGGATCGTCGAACTGAGCTCTTCCAGAAATGGCTCGACGACACCAGGCAACGTCGAACGTCAATCCGCGGCATCCGGCGACGTGGGTGAACCATCCGGTGTGGCAGCCAATTTCGCTCGCACCGGCCGCTGCCACCTCGTCAGCGGGTTGCTCGGCAATCGCCGAACTCACCCACCAGCCGCCCTGGCCGAGCAGCAGCGACAACTCCCACCGCACAACAGCAACCGCCATCACCACCTGCTCGTCATCCGGATCAACACCCTCATCCACGAGCGCCGGGCGCTCCTCAGCATCCACACCCCATCGGACAGCCAACCCGCCGCTCCGGTTGCCGACCAGACCCGCACGGCAACGGTGACGCCACTACACATCCCCGCCACCCACGGCGGTCACCAGCGAGAACGTTGACTCGCGCCCGACCGCCGACCGAGAGTTCGAAAACACCGGCAACCGACCATCAAGGACATCCCTACAGATAACACTGTCGCTCACGATCAGAACCAATCCCTTACCCCGTCAGCGACAGTCAAGGACACCGCAATACGGCCAACAGGTAACCCCGCTCCTGTTTTGCCGGGCGCAGCTCGACCATTTCGCCGGGGTTGGGCTGCCGGTGTCATCCTTGCCGGGCGGTGCCGTGCTCACCGGTGGCGCCCAGGCGGTGGATTTCACCGTGGGCGGCGGCCAGGTCGTGTTTGAGCTGTTTGATTTCGGCTTTGAGTGCGCTGATGGTGGTTTCGTAGCCGCGTTTTTGGGTGCGCAGCTGTTCACGCAGCGCTGCGGTGACACTCGAGGGCGTCGCGGCGTTGTCGGGGGCCGCGGTGCTCAGCCGTGGCGCAGGAGTGTTGGCGGCGGCTTTGACCTCGGCCAGCAGGTCGGCGTGGTTGTAGATGGTCTTGCGGGAGACATCGGCGTAGCGGGCCAGGGCGTTGGGGTTGATGGTCAGGCCTTTGCGTTGCATTTCGCGCAGCGCCTTTTTGATCTTGGCGCGGGCTTGGTTGCGGCTCTTGGTCGAAGCACGGCGCAGCCCGTCGAGGGAACGGGGCATACTCACCGCCCGCCGGGGCGTGGGCGCGGTTGGCCGGCCTTGTCGAGAGCCGACTGGTGTGCCCCGCGGGTCTGGATCTGCAGCAGCGGCAACCGAGGCGCGGTCCCCGCGCCGGCCACCGATCCCTGCCCTGGTGTCTGCCCGGGTGTGTTGAGGCGATCGATGATGGCCTGCAGCGAGGCGATTTCGCGGCGCCGCTCGATGATCCAGATGTTGTCGTCGGTCAGCTCGCGTCCGGCGCGTGCCCGGTACTGCTCACGGCGGGTGGCGATCAGTGCTTCGGTGGCGGCCAATTGCGCACGCAACTCGCCCAGATGCGTGGCGTCGGTGGCGAAATGCCCGCACGATAGACAGGCGTTGCCCTTGTCGCAGGTCTTCAGCGGCGGCAGCAGACACACCCCGTTGGGTAGCACCCGGTCGGTGCGCGCGGCCAGCTGAGTCATCTCGTAGATGTCGTGCGGGGCGATATCCACCTCGGCGCCATGTGCACCGATCTTTTTGTGCTTGAGGAATTCTGCTTCGGCGGTGGCTGCCAGGGTGGCCGCATACCGGGCGGTCATCTCCGGGCTCTTATGCCCGAGGTAGCGCTGAACGACGTGAAACGGGACGCCGTCGTTGAGTAGCTCGGTGGCCCGGGTATGGCGCAGCCGATGGGTTTGGGTGAACCGCAGCGGCCGGCCCGCGTGATCGGTCATCGAGTGCATTGCGTCGAGCTTTTCCAGCATCGTGCGGTAGGTGGTGTAGGGCCGCGGCCGCTGGCCGCGGTATTGGTTTTTCAGCCCCAGAAACAGATACCGCGGATTCAGTTGCGGGTAGGTGGCTTTGAGCCAGTCTTGCTGTTCGGTGATGATGTCGACGACGGCCTGCTCCACCAGGATGGTCGGGATGACCCCGTCGACTTTGGTCTGCTGATAGCGCAGCCGGGCCACGAACGCCGCACTGTCGGGTTGGCTGCCCACGGGACGGTCGTGTCCGGGAATCGCCTCAAGCGGGTCGTGGTCGAGCATGAGGATTTCGGAGGCGCGCCGCCCGGTCAGCGCTTGCAGCAGCCACACCCGCGCGGCCTGCGGATCGCCCAGGCCCGGCAGGACGGTCAGATTCCCATCCGCCCGGGTCAGCACCACCTTGGCCTTGGCATCGGCGGCCAGCACGTCCAGGTAGGTCAGCATGCGCTGCAGATCCCCGGTCGAATACCAAGTCAGGTCGCGTTCACCGCGGCGCCGGCGCGGAGCGTTCAGCGGCGACCACAACGCGGTGTGGGTCAGCGTGGCTTGGCGCCACCGGGGGTTGCCGGTGGCGGTGGCCGCTTCGGCGGCGTGATCGTGCATGAACGTGTAGAACGCCTGGGTTTGGGCTTGCAGGCTGGCCACGGTGCCCGCGGTCAAACGGTGCGAGTGGGTGGCGGCCTGCGGGGAGCGCAGATACTCCAGGTAATCGACGAACACCTGCCGCAACCGATCGGGATCGGTACTGAACAGGGGGTCGTCGAGGTGGCCGTGGCTGCGGGTGAACCGGCCCAGCTGCGATCCCAGATTGCGGCACCGGTCGGTGACCGAGGACCAGGTCAGCAGATCGTAGGTCAAGGCGCTGCGCAGCCAGAACCGCAATCCTTCACGCAGCCAGGCCGGTTCGATGCCGCGCAGCCGGACCGTCTTGTCGTGGCTGGGTTCATGATCGCGTTGCGGAATCCGCGGATCAGCACGCAGATCCCAGATGTCATGCGACCACCACGGGGCCTCGGTGCAGCGCACCGCCACGCTCAGGTGCAGATGCTCGATCAGGTGGCCGATGTTGCGCCGCGAACCGGCCGAGGGCAACCGGTGGTTGCGCCGTTCAAACACCAGCGTGGCCTGCCGCATCATCTCGGTCGGGTCCAGCTCAGCGACGCTGACCGGCGAAGACCCGGTGCGACTGGTGTGCTCGGCGATTGCGCCCGGCAGCGCGCGGGCCAGCCAGCCCAGCAGCGACGGCTCGATCTTGCGCAGCTGTTGATCCCAGCACAGCCACACCCACCAGGCGATCTCCTGGCCGAAACGCACCGGCGCACCCATCGGTGTGTAGTCGCGTTCGGTCTCGGCGTATTCGGGGCGGCGGTACTGGCTTGCGAAGACGAACACCTCGTCAAACGGGGCGGTGGCGATCCGGTAGACCGAGCGCCGCCACGGTGTGGGAACCCGAGCCCACTGCGCTTCCCACGGGTGCGCGGCCCCCAGCGGTCCCGCCCCGGTCACCGCCGCCGGCGGATCAGTCGGAGGAATCATGGTGCACGCCTTTCCATCCGGCCACGTAGTTGCGCCACTGAGCCAGGGTGCGCATCTCGGCGTCCTCGGTGACCCACCCGTAGGTCGACAGCGTGGTCTGAATGTCGGCATGACCCAGCCGGCGCATCACCACATGCGGCGGGGCGCCCGAGAGCAGCAGCGCGGTGGCATGGGTGTGGCGCAGCCAGTGCGGCGTCCACTGCCGCGGCAGCGCAGGGCACCGATAGGTCAGGGAATCGACTTTGGCGTAGACGGTTTCGGGTCGCGTCGGGGCGAACCGCTGGCCACGGACCAGGTTGACGAACACAAAATGGGTGTCCAGATCCGGCACCACCAGATCGGCCCCGCGGTCCACCAGATGCCACACATATGCCGAATACAGTGCCTCCAGGTCATCCCCGATATAGATCCGGCGGGCCCGCAGCGTCTTACCGCGCACCCCGCGCGGATGGTCCTGGCGCGCGGCCACATCGATAAACGGTGTGCCCCCGGCGCCGATATGAAAATCCTGGTGCCGCAACGACAACGCCTCACCCAGGCGCATCCCGGTCTCGGCCAGCACCGCGAACAGCAACCGGTCCCGCAACCCCGAGTCCGGCCCCGACCACTGCTGCCCACTCTGGGTGGCGCAGCCGTCGAGGATCGCGCTGACCTGGGCGGGCAACAACACCGGTGTCGCCGCCCGGTTGCCGCGGCGCACCGTGTAGACCGGTCGGTCCTTGACCCGCGGCGACCCCACCCCGGCCAGCATCGGCACATACCGTGACCGGGAGCGCTTGCCGCGACTGATGAACAGCCGCTGATACGGCCCAGCCAGGCCGTGCGCATCGGCATGGAAGCGATAGCACGCCAGCACCGCCGCCGCCCGCAACTGCGTGCTCGCCGGACTCAGCCAGCCTTGCGGTGCTCCGATGCGCGCGGTGCCCGGCAGATCGCCGGTGCGCAGATAAGCCAGAAACTGGCCGAACAATCCCGTGGAGATCTCACGCCAATCCGTGCCGGTGTGTTCCAACACCGTCCACCACGCCGCCAACCCGGCCGCATACGCCTTGACGGTGTTCGGCGAGGCCTCATCATCGCGCAGAAACTGCAAGAACTCCTCAGCCGCCCTGACCGGCAGGCCATCGGCGCCCAGCACCGTGTAGGTGTCGGGCCGATCGGTCAGAGCAACCCGCTGTGTGCGTGACATCCCCCCGACCGCCCCCGACCGCTTCTCTAGGCCTGCCGGCGGGCCCGTTCAAACGGCACCACGATCTGCCCACCATCACCGGGCCCCTCGCCGTCGCCATCACCGGCACTCTTGACCCGGGCCACCCGAAGCCGAGCCCGCCCCGGGGCGTCACGCTGACCGGCCAACACATCGGCCATCAGATCCGCCGGGAAAATCAGGTTGTGCGCCATCAACGCCTCGGCCGACGCGGTGCCATAGCAGGCCTCGATCCATTTGCGCAGCAACCGCGGCCGCTCCGGCTTACGCGCATCCCAACCCGGCTCGGTCTTACCCCACGTGTGCCCGGTATCGGTGTTGATCCTGGTATACAGCTGCTTCTGCAATGTCTCCGCCCGCGCATTGTCGATCAGCTTCGACTCGCGCAAGTGCAAAATCAACGCCCCCAACGAGATCCGCCACTTCAACTTCACATCGACCAAATCGTTCAAAGTCGGGGCCACCGGAATCTCCGGTGCGATCGCCTCGGCCGGCGCCAACAACTCCGAGGCGAACCGGGAGGCCTCACGCTCCTCCGCATCGCTCACATCGCCATACCGGTGCAACACCAAATGCCCGATCTCATGGGCGATCGTCCAGCGCGTGCGCTCCCAGGAATCCAGTGCCCGCAACAACACCACCGGTCGCTCCCGGTAGGCACCGGTACGCGCCGAGCACCCCAAATGCTTCTCAGTCAACGCTCCGGCCGGATCCTCATCCTCACTGTCCCAGTCGACACTGCCCGAGATACGAGAATGCTTCATCCGCAACACCACTGGAACGCCGGCAGCCTCCAGCTCGTAGGTCAACGACTTGATCGGCACCCCCGGCTCCACGCCCAACCACTGGCGGGCCTGGGCCGCCGCGGTCACCACATCGGTACCCGCCGGCAGCGGCTCCAGACGCACCGCGGGCAACTTGGCCTGCCCGTTGAGCTGATCGAGCAGATCACCCACCACATTGGCGAACACCGCCAGGTACTCCTTCTCGGTGACCCTGGTGGATTTCGGTGCGCGAAACAGCAAGTCGTGAGCGAACACTCGCGATACCGGGGCAGTGGTGAAAAACGCCGCCGGGAACCGCAACAACGTCGCCAGCCGGTTGAACTCGGTAGCATCCAGCAGCGCGGTTTCGGCCTGCTCCAACCGGGTCTGCCGAGGCGAGCGCCACCCCATGTGATCCATCACCGCCGTGCCCGACAGTCGCCGCAACACCCGGGCCTGGCGGACCCGGACGCCGAACACCTCGACGGTTGTCATCGCCGACCACCTCGTCCCCGGTAGCCTCCGGCCGGTAGCACGCCATCGCCTAAGCCCCCGAATCCTCGCCCGCAGAAGGGTTTTCGGGCCACTGCTCGTCGAAGTCGCGGTCGTCCTCGTCGTCCTCGACGTCCTGCTGAGCAATCTCGGCCGCTGTCTTCGGTCGGATCGCCGCCGGCAGATCGACGAACGCCACAATCCGCTCGTCGGACGTGTCGATCTCCTCGACCATCGCCAGGATGCCTCCGGCCACCGACAACCGGCCCGGGGTCTCCCACCAGTACAGGACCAAATCCCAGTTCTGCCCGATCCCCGGCGGGCCCATCACCCGCTGCGACTCCGGCTCGTCGTCGTCGAGCACCATCTGCCGCCCCGGCTTCGGCGCCGGCATCGCCAACTGCTGCACCACCGCCCCGAGCGCCTCGGCCTCCTTCGGCGACATATGGCGCACCCGCGCGAACGCCATATCTGAATCGCCGAATCGCACCGAAACCCCCGGACCCGACGACATCTGCAGTGTCGAATCCGGCCCGCACGATGCGCTCCGCGACGGTGTGCGCGGCGGGTTGTCGAACCGAGAGCGCGCATCGATCGCGTTCATCGCCAACACCCTGGTCCGCACATCCGAACACAGCGTTCCGCCGTGCAACCTCATCGGATCGGGAAACTCTTCTGCCCACGAGGCCAAGGTCTTGTCGAACGCCAGCCCGATCTCGCCCAGCAGCATGGCCAACGCCACACGATGCTGGACCACCAGCCGCCTCAGCAACTCCAACGGAACCGCCATGGCAGAAATTCTGCATGGTTTTACCTACATCACCGGGTAGGCGCGCCGCGTGTCGGGGTGTCATTCTTGGTGCCTCGTCATAATCGAATTCTACATGTGTAAGACGTCAAATGCACTGCAAACACGGCACTTTCGCGCGATTCGCGTCACCAATTCGAGCTCCAAACCCGCACGTGGCCGCACCCCAGGCGGCGCGCGGAGCCTCAGCCCGATGGCGCATGGGCTGGCCGGCCGGAGCGCACCGCGCAAACACGTGTCGAGTGTGACCGATGGGGCGAATGTGACTCAGGAGGTAATCGGCGTGTCGCTCGGATCGGCAGCGGAAAGGCCGTGTGCACCTTACTGACGACCCACGCCACGGTCACAACCGGCCCGAGCGCCGCTGCCGGTCTGCGCCCGCGGTGAACGTTGACCACATGTGTACAACGCTGGGCCCGTCGCCTGGACGCCCTCTACATGTACCAGTCGTCACAACCAGCATCTATCGCGATCAACCCAAACCCTATTCCAGATAAG